>NZ_CM177694.1:0-4392154 GCF_058252315.1 Cupriavidus sp. PB-02 | reverse complement strand
TGTTTGTTGTTTAGTAATCGCACCCGTGGATCGCGTCCGGGGCACGCCACGGGTTGCGCATACGTCGCGCGATCCGGGCCGCCTTCACCGTACTAGGAATCAATTCCAGTCGGCGAGGCCGCCGCGGCATGCCAATGCAGCCGCCAGCGAGCCTTCAGGCTCGCCGCACTGGCGTGCGTTCGATCATGCGTTGCCGCGGTGGGGGCCCGGGTTGCGCCTGCGCCACGCAGCCCGTGTTGTGTTTGGACCCGGATTGTACCCCTGCCCCCGAGTTATCCACAAAGGATAAGTCTGTGGACAACTTGTGCAAATTCAGTGGATTGCTGTGCACAACCCTTGCTGGGATGCGGCTTTGCGGGAAGCTGGAAGGGGTAATTCCTCTGGCAAAACAGGGACTTCGGCCTAGGTTGTCCTATTGTTTCGTGCCGCCCGGAGCACATGTAGTTACTCACCGGTTGTTGTGGACAATGAGGCACCGACAGCGCAACCGGTAATGTGGTAATTGTGCCGGCGCACATGCTGTTTGCTTGACAGTGCGCGCGAAAATCGTTTAAATGGCGGGTTCTGCGATGCGGCAGGGGATCACGTATGCGCATCGCCGGGTCTGGCCTGTCCGTGCCGTCCGCGCCCACAGGTCAATAGCCTGCAGCGCGCGCCACACGGCCGGCAGCAAAGACAGAACCAGAATCGTCGGACAAGCCGCGGCAGTTCCTTGCCGGTGGCAACCCCCATGCGAACCATACGCGGCGGCCACGGCAGCCCGGCACCGGCCGGAGTCGGGCAAGCCCAGATCAACCAGAGAGTGCAACATGAAACGTACCTACCAACCTTCCGTTACCCGCCGCAAGCGTACCCACGGTTTCCGCGTGCGCATGAAGACCCGCGGCGGCCGTGCCGTCATCAACGCACGTCGCGCCAAGGGCCGCAAGCGCCTGGCCATCTGAGGCCCGGGCGACCGGCCTGACGGCGCGCCCGGCGCCGGCTGCAGCGTACCGCAGCCGTGCCGCGCAGCCGTCAATGCCTCCCGCCTCGGCTTCAGGACGGCCAGCAGCTTGCCGCAGGGCGCCGCTTTTGCGCCAGCAGTAGTCTTCGCCAGCGCTCGCAAGTGTTACCCAGCGTGTCAGCCCATGCCTTCCCCAAAGCCGCAAGGCTCACAAAGACGGATGAGTTTTCATCCGTTTTTGCTTTGCGGCCCCGGCGGCGCAGCCCGCATTTCGTGCTGTACGTGCGCGCCAATGACCGGCCGGAAGGCCGGCTTGGCGTCGTGGTGGGCAAGAAGTTCGCGCCGCGCGCGGCCGAGCGCAACCTGGTGAAGCGCATGGCGCGCGAGCTGTTCCGCCAGCGCCGCGACGAACTGGCGGGGCGCGACGTGCTACTGCGGCTGCAAGCCAAGTTCCCGCGCGCGGAATTTGCGACGCGCGCTGCGGTCCGAAGAGCGTGCGCGGCGGAAATCGCCAGCCTGCTCGAGGTAGCGGCCAAGCCACTGCCGCCACCCGCACCGCCTGCCTCGCCCTCGGCACCGCCTTCCGCGGCGCCACCGGCGGGCACCTCGCAAAGCCAGCCACCAGGCCTTCCGGCCTGAACCGCCCCGCCATGAAGCGAATCCTGCTAGCCCTGCTGCGCATCTACAAGATCGCCCTGAGTCCCTACCTGGGCTCGCAGTGCCGCTTCCTGCCGACCTGTTCCGACTACGCCCGCGACGCCATCGTCCATCACGGCGCCGCGCGCGGCAGCTGGATGGCCGCCTGCCGGCTGTGCCGTTGCCATCCCTTCACCGAAGGCGGGTATGATCCCGTGCCGGGCACGGAAGCCGACACTGCCAGGCCGGACACCCGCACGGGCCGTTCCGTCCATGCCGCGACAGGCCATGCGCCTGCCGCGATCCGTCTGCCCAGACCCTGATTTCTCCGACCACAGCCAGACATGGATATCAAACGCACCATCCTCTGGGTCATCTTCTCGATGTCCCTTGTGCTGCTCTACGACAACTGGCAACGCGCCCAAGGCCATGCCTCGATGTTCTTCCCGGGCACGACGCAGCAGCAGGCCGCCTCGGCGCCGGCCGCCAGCGGCGCGGCCGCGCAGGGCGACGTGCCCAAGGCCAACGTGCAGCCGGGCGCAGCCGCCCCGGCCGCAGGCGCTGCCCCGCAAGCCGCCGCCCAGCCCACCGGCGAGAAGATCGTGGTGACCACCGACACGGTGCGTGCCGAGATCGACACCGCCGGCGGCATCGTGTCGCGCCTGGAGCTGCTCAAGGAGCACGAGAAGGACGGCAAGCCGGTGGTGCTGTTCGAGCGTGACAACGTGCGCACCTACATGGCGCGCTCGGGCCTGATCGGCGGCGACCTGCCCAACCACACCACGGTGTTCACCGCCGCCCCGGGCCCGCGCTCGCTGGACGGCGCCGAGCAGCTGGAAGTGGCGCTGACCGCCGAGAAGAACGGCGTCAAGTTCACCAAGACCTACGTCTTCCGCAAGGGCAGCTACGTCGTCGACACCAAGTTCGCCGTGACCAACGCAGGCACCGCGCCGGTCTCGCCGACGCTGTACCTGGAACTGGCGCGCGACGGCAGCAAGATCGAGCAGTCGCAGTTCTACAGCACCTTCACCGGTCCGGCGATCTACACCGACGCCGACAAGTACCACAAGATCAGCTTCGAAGACGTCGCCAAGGGCAAGGCCACCGTGCCGGCCGCCGCCAACAACGGCTGGGTGGCGATGGTGCAGCACTACTTTGCCTCGGCCTGGATCCCGCAGACCGGCAAGGAGCACACCTTCTACGTCCAGCAGATCGACCCGAACCTGTACCGCGTGGGCATCCAGCAGCCGCTGGGCGAAGTGGCCCCGGGCGCCACGGTGACCACCGATTCACGCCTGTTCGCCGGCCCGCAGGAAGAGCACATGCTCGAGAAGGTCGCGCCGGGCCTGGAACTGGTGAAGGACTACGGCTGGCTGACCATCCTGGCCAAGCCGCTGTTCTGGCTGCTGGAGAAGCTGCACGGCTTCCTGGGCAACTGGGGCTGGTCGATCATCGCGCTGACCGTGCTGATCAAGCTGGTGTTCTTCCCGCTGTCGGCGGCAAGCTACAAGTCCATGGGCAAGATGAAGGACCTGCAGCCGCGCATGACCGCGATGCGTGAGCGTTACAAGAACGACCCGCAGAAGATGAACCAGGAGATGATGGCGCTGTACCGCACCGAGAAGGTCAACCCGCTCGGCGGCTGCCTGCCCATCGTGATCCAGATCCCGGTGTTCATCGCGCTGTACTGGGTGCTGCTGTCGTCGGTGGAAATGCGCGGCGCGCCGTGGCTGGGCTGGATCCATGACCTGTCGGTGCCGGATCCGTTCTACATCCTGCCGATCGTGATGGCCGTGTCGATGTTCGTGCAGACCAAGCTGAACCCGACCCCGCCGGACCCCGTGCAGGCCAAGGTCATGACGATCATGCCGCTGGTGTTCTCGGTGATGTTCTTCTTCTTCCCGGCCGGCCTGGTGCTGTACTGGGTGGTGAACAACATCCTGTCGATCGCCCAGCAATGGCAGATCAACCGCATGCTCGGCAAGGGCAAGGCGGCGGTGGTGGCCAAGAGCTGATTCTGGTTACAGGACCATGCGGTAACCATGAAGCCCGGCAGCGATGCCGGGCTTTTTGTTTGCAGCGGGCGTATGCTTTCGGGCTGTACCGACGCTGCATGCGCCTTATTCAGGAGATTCCCGATGAGCTGGTCCGCCCGCCAATACGTCGCCTTCGAAGACGAACGCACCCGACCGGTCCGCGACCTGGTCGCCGCCATTCCCAACGAAATCGTGCGCAGCGCGGTGGATATCGGCTGCGGGCCGGGCAACTCCACCGAGGTGCTGTTGGCGCGCTATGCGGGTGCGTCGGTGACCGGGCTGGACAGTTCGGACGACATGGTCGAGGCGGCGCGCAAGCGTTTGCCCGATGTGCAGTTCCGCGTGGCGGATATCGGCGCCTGGGACGAGGCCGGGCCTTATGACGTGATCCTGGCCAATGCCGTGCTGCAATGGCTGCCCGACCACGCCGGGCTGTTCCCGGCGCTGGTATCGAAGCTTTCCCCCGGCGGCACGCTGGCCGTGCAGATGCCTGACAACCTGGAGGAACCCGCGCACCGGCTGATGCGCCAGGTGGCGGCGGAAGGCCCGTGGGCCGACAAGCTTGCTGGCGCCAGCAAGGCGCGCGCCGAACGCGCTTCTGCGCAGTGGTACTACGAGTTGCTGCGTCCCCTGTGCCAGCGCGTGGACGTGTGGCTGACCACGTACCACCATCCGCTGGCCGGCGGCCCGGCCGCGGTGGTGGAGTGGTTCAAGGGCAGCGGCCTGCGGCCGTTCCTGCAGCCGCTCGATGAGGCCGGGCGCGCCGCGTACCTGGCGCGCTATGAGGCTGAGATCGCCAAGGCCTATCCGCCGCTGGCGGACGGATCTGTGCTGCTGCCGTTCCCGCGGTTGTTTATCGTGGCGACGCGCTGAGCTCGTCGCGCAAACCCGGGCCGCCGGGGATCAGCCCGGCTTGTGGCACACCGCCTCGATGTTGTGCCCGTCCGGATCCAGCACGAAGGCACCGTAGTAGTCGGGGTGATAGTGCGCCCGGATGCCGGGCCCGCCGTTGTCGCGCCCGCCCGCGGCAATCGCCGCGCGATAGAACGCATCGACTGCCTCGCGGCTGTCCACGCGGAACGCGACATGTATCGGCGGCTGGTTGGGCGTGCCGCGGATGACCCAGAAATCGGGCTTGCCCGGCGGCCCGAAGCCCGCCACGTCCGTGCTGCCCGTGACGCTGGCCGGGAATTCCTTGACGATGCCGTAGCCGATGGCGCCCAGCGCCGCCAGGTAGAAAGCGCGGCTCTTGCCGTAGTCGCTGACGTTCACGCCGGTATGGTCGATCATGGCTCGCTTCCTTTCCAGGTTGGCGCTCAGGCCAGGTCCAGCACGCTCATGGTCGCGTTGAGGCGACTGACCAGCACGGATTCGCCATGGACGTCGGCGAACACATCCGCCTCCACCACGATGATCGAGCGGCCGGACTTGAGCACGTCGGCGCAGCAGCGCAGCCGGTCGCTGCGCACGGCCCTGAGCAGGTTGATCTTGAATTCCGCGGTGACCACATGCTGGCCCGCTTCGAGGATGGTGGACGCCGCCGCGCCCGCGGTGTGGTCGGCCATGGTGGCCTGCACGCCCGCATGGACGATGCCGCCTTGCTGCAGGTGGCGTGGCGTGATGGCCAGCATCGATTCGCACCAGCCGGGGCCGCAGTCCGCCAGCGCGATGCCGATGTCGTTGACGAACGCGGCCTGGCGGAAGCCGGCCTCGACGGTATCGCGCAGCAGGAGTCGCTCCTGTTCTGTGGTCATGGCTGTTCCTCGTACGGTCACTGCATCACCAGGCGGTGTGCGCATTGCAACGCGAAGGAGCAAGGCTGTCAACCGCCCATGGGCCTTGTACGCCGCATGCCCGCACTGCCGCGTGCTGTCACCTACACTGGAAGCATCTGCGTCCCGCGTGCGCGCCTGACCGCATGAAGACCGCCATGACCGCCGACGCCAAACGTCCCGCACTGCGCCGCAAGATGCGGCCTGCCGCTGCCTTTGCCGCGCTGACCGAAGCGAGCCTGGCGCGCATCGACGCGTGCCTGGACCAGTTGACGCGCCGCGACGATCCGGAAGACCTGCACGAACTACGCGTGTCGCTGCGCCATGCGCGCGCGGTGGTGTGGGCGCTGGGGCCAGCGCTGCCACGGCCGGAGCGCGAGCGCTGGAAGCGCGACCTGCGCGCGCTGGCCCGCGCCACCAGCGAGGTGCGCGACTGGGACGTGTTCCTGGCCGAGACCATCGCCCCGGCGCGCGAGCTGGAGCCGGACGAACCGGTCCTGGCGGCCGTGGCCGACACCGCCGCCGAGCGCCGTGACGCCGCGCGCGAAGCCATGCTGGCAACGCTGGCCGGCTACCGTGACTGGCCGCTGCCCTCGCTGCATCGCGATCTCGCGCATTTGGGGCATCTGGCGGCCAAGGCACGCAAAGACAGCGGCGATCGCCTCGGGCCGTTTGCGCGCAAGCGCGTGCGCCGCGGACGCCAGAGCCTGCGCAAGCTGGCCCGGGCCGCACGCAGCGGCGATGCGCGCGCGGTGCATGCCCAGCGCATCGCCGGCAAGCGGCTGCGCTATACGATCGAGGCGTTCGAGCCGGTACTGCCGTCGCGCATCACCAAACGCCTGCACCGCAAGCTGGTGAAACGGCAGACAAAGCTCGGCAGCTTTGTCGATGCCATGGTCGCGCGCCGGCTGATGGCCGACTGCCTGCAAGTGCAAACGCTCCCCGATGAAGCGCCGCTGCAGTTGCCCGGCGCAAGCTGACGCCCCGCCAGCCACGGCGGCCAATCCACCGCGCGCCGCTGGCGCCACACCGCGCCACGCCAACCGCACCCGATCTGCGACAATACCGCCATGACTGCTCCCCAGGTTCCCATTGCCGCCATCGCCACCGCGCCCGGACGCGGCGGCATCGGCGTGGTGCGGGTGTCGGGCCCCGATGTCGGCCCCGTGATGCGCGCCGTCTGCGGCCTGGCGCTCAAGCCGCGCCACGCCACCTACCTGCCGTTCCTCGACGCCCATGGCAAGGTCATCGACCACGGGCTGGCGCTGTACTTCCCGGCACCGAACTCCTATACCGGCGAGGAAGTGCTCGAGCTGCAGGGCCACGGCGGCCCGGTGGTGATGCAGATACTGCTGACGCGCTGCCTGCAGGCCGGCGACGGCATCGGCCTTCGCCTGGCCGAGCCGGGCGAGTTCACGCGCCGCGCCTTCCTCAACGACAAGCTCGACCTGGCCCAGGCCGAGGCCGTGGCCGACCTGATCGAAGCCAGCACCGAGGCCGCGGCGCGCTCGGCGGCGCGTTCGATGGAGGGCGAGTTCTCCAATGCGATCCGCAAGCTTGTGGATAAGGTCATCCACCTGCGCATGCTGGTGGAAGCCACGCTGGACTTCCCCGAGGAAGAGATCGATTTCCTGGAGCAGTCCGACGCGCGCGGGCAGCTCGCCACCATCCGCAATGAACTCGGCGCCGTGCTGGCGCAGGCGCGCCAGGGCGCGCTGCTGCGCGAGGGGCTGTCGGTAGTGCTGGCGGGCCAGCCGAACGTCGGCAAGTCGTCGCTGCTCAACGCGCTGGCTGGCGCCGAACTCGCCATCGTCACGCCGATCGCCGGCACCACGCGCGACCGCGTGCGCGAGACCATCCAGATCGACGGCATCCCGCTGCATATCATCGACACCGCCGGCCTGCGCGAGCAAGCCTCCGACGAAGTCGAGCGCATCGGCATCGAGCGTACCTGGGACGCAATCCGCCGCGCCGACGTCGTGCTGCACCTGGTGGATGCCACCGACTACCTGCGCCACGGCTTGTCCGAGATCGACGACGCCATCGACGACCAGCTCAGCGGCCAGCTGCCGCCGGGCTCGCCGATCGTGCGCGTGGTCAACAAGATCGACAAGGCCCCGGCGGTGGGTGGCATGATGTTCGGCGGCAACCGGCCCCATGTGGTCGCCGCCAATGGACCCAACCCGACCGAGATCTGGATCTCAGCGCGCACCGGCGCCGGCATCGAGTTGCTGCGCCGCGAACTGCTGCGGCTGGTCGGCTGGCAGTCCGGAAATGAAGGCACCTTCCTTGCGCGCGAACGGCACCTGACGGCGCTGCGCAGTGCGCAGTCGCATCTCGATATCGCGGCGGAGCAGGCCGAGCACCAGGCGCAGGCGCTGGATCTGTTCGCGGAGGAGCTGCGGCTGACGCAGGAGTGCCTGAACAGCATTACGGGTGAGTTCACCAGCGACGACCTGCTGGGTACGATCTTCACGCGCTTCTGCATCGGCAAGTGAGTGCGGCCGCGCGGCACCATGCTGCGGCACGCACCCCGCCGGCAGCAGGTAAACTGCAGGCCGCCTCCTCATGCCAGGCGCCGGCCGCTTGCGGCGCCCCCTCTCGATGCGCCTGATCCTCATCACCTTCGGTACCCAGGGCGACTGCCGCCCGATCGTTGCGCTGGGCCTGGGCCTGCGCGATGCCGGCCATGACATGCTGATGCTGGGCGAGCGCTCGGCTGCGGCATTGGCCGCCGAACATGGGCTGGCGTTCGCGCCGATGGCGGGCGATATCCAGCAGACGCTGGCGCCGGGTGGCGCGCTGCACAAGCTGATGACTGAAGGCGGCAATGTGGCCGAGGCCACGCGCGCGTTTGCGCGTATTGCCGAGGACAACACCGAGGCGTGGATGGCGCAACTGGCCGAGGCCGCGCGCGATGCCGACGCCATCGTGTTCTCGGGCCTGACGGGCTACGTGGCGCTCGCGGTGGCCGAGCAACTGGGCAAGCCTGTGATCGCCGCGGCCATGTTCCCGATCTCGCCGACGCGCGCCTTCCCGTCCGCGCTGTTGCCGCCGTTCAGGATGCCGGGGTGGGCCAACCGCGCCAGCCATCACGTCATCAACCACGTGCTGTGGCGCATGTTCCGTACCGCCACCAACGCCGCGCGCGGCAAGCTGTTCGGCGTGCCGCCGCGCAAGGCGATGTGGCGCGATTTCCCCACGCTGTACGCGATCTCGCCGCACCTGGTGCCGCGCCCGCAGGACTGGCATGCCGACTGGCTGGTGAGCGGCGCATGGACCATGCCGCCGCAGCACGACTGGCAGCCGGCTGCGCCATTGCAGGACTTCCTCGCTGCCGGCGAGCCGCCGCTGTATATCGGCTTCGGCAGCATGGCGGGTTTTGACCGGCAGAAGGTGGTGACGGCGCTGGTGCAGGCGGTCGATGGCCGGCGCGCGTTGTTCTATCCGGGCTGGAGCGGCATCGACGTGTCCGCGCTGCCGGCCAGCTTCCACGTGATCGGCGCCACGCCGCACGACTGGCTGCTGCCGCGCGTGTCGGCGGCGATCCACCATGGCGGCGCGGGCACCACGCATGCGGTGGCGGCGGCGGGCGTGCCGTCGATCGTGCTGCCGTTTGCCGGCGACCAGTTCTTCTGGGCGGGCCGTCTGGCGGCGCTGGGCGTGGCGCCGCGCTATGTCGAAGGGCACAAGATCGACGCGGTGCGGCTGGCGTCGATGATCGGCTTTACCGAGCAGGCCGCCACGCGCGAGAAGGCCGCCACGCTGGGCCGCGCGATCGCCGCCGAGCGCGGCGTGGACAATGCCGTGGCGGCAATCGAACGCTTCTGCGGCCGGCGCGAGGCATAATCCGCTTCCGACTTTCGCATTTCACCCAGGCAGGATCTCCAGATGTTGAACCGTACCCAGCAAATCCTCGTTGCCATCGTTGCCGTAGCTGTGCTTGGCATGTTGTGGTTTGCCGGCAATGATCGGCGTGATGACGTCGGCGGTGCCCAGCCCGAGGCGCAGGCCGAAGCCAGCGCGGCGGTCCCGGCAACGGCCAGCGACGTGCGCGGCGTGCCGCACGACGGCACGCTCGAGCCTATCAGCATCGATCCCGAGCGGCCTGCCGACCGCCTGCCGCAATACCAGGCCAGCACGATGCAGGACGACTATCGCGCCAACCCCAAGGCCGCGGACGAGCGCTACGTCGGGCAGTACCTGATCGTCGAAGGCGTCGCCAGCGGCATTCGCCGCGAGGGCGACCAGGTCATTGTCGATATCCGCACGAACGATCCGGGGGTGAATGTGCGCGCGCTGCTGCTGCCACGCCAGATCTGCGGGCCGGCGGGCCGGGTGTGCGAGGTGGAGGCGCGGGCCACGATGGTGCGGCGCGGCCAGAAGGTGGCGCTGGAATGCAATGGCGCGGGGCTGGCGGACGGTTCGCCGCTGCTGCGCGACTGCCTGCTGCGCGGCGGCGCGAACTGATCGCTGCATCGACCACTCCGGAGCTTCGCCATGCAATCCGTGCTGTCCGTCCTCGCCATTTTGATCGCGGTTGCCACCATCGTGGGCGTGGTGTCGCCCGCCTGGCTCAGCCAGACGCTGCTTGGCGGCAAACCCGTCACCCGGCTGCAGGTGGCGATCATAGGCATCTGCCTGGCCGGGCTCTGCCTGATCCTGGTGGGCCGGCTGGCGCAGGGCGGGGCGGGCGGCTAAGGCGCCCCGCCGGGCCGAAAGCACGGGTTTTGCTGTTCTGTTCGGCCGATCGGATGGGCGCGCCGGCGCCTACAGTGTGAAGGCGGGCTGCCCGCATTGCGCGCCGCGCCGCCCCATGCCATCCAGGAAACCCATGAACAAAGCTCTGCTGGCCGCCAGCCTCGGCCTGCTGCTCACCGGCTGCTCGACCTACCAGGCAGTGACCCCGGTCGACCGTCCTGACCTCCCCGACGCCTCCGCCGCGTTCCAGCCGGCTGGAGGCGGTCCGCGCGGCAACTATGGCGCCAATGGCACGCTGCTATGCGTGGTGGTGAACCCGGTCACCGGCAACGACTATGTGGAGGCGTTCCGTGCCTCGCTGGAGCAGCGCAATTTCGAGGTGAAGCTGGTGCGGCCGGATGCGTCCGTGGCCGCGTGCCCGATGGTGGCGCTGTACAGCGCGCGCAGCGCCTGGTACTGGGCCTCGTTCCTGAGCAGCGTGGACATCACCGTGTTCCACAATGGCGAGCGCGTCGGCAAGGCGATCTACAACGCCAACCGCAGCGCGGGCGGACTGAACCTGAGCAACCTGGTGCGGCCGGCGTCCAAGCTGGAGGAGCTGGTCGAGCAGCTGTTCCCGGGCATGCTGCTGCCGCCTTCGGCGCCAGCCGTGACGTATGCGGGGCCGAACAGCTGAGCGGGCAGCACGGCCCGATCAGCGCTCCAGCCGGCCGAGGCGCACCACGGTAACCCCGGGCCGCAACTGCCGCAGCGACGGCATTACCAGCACGCAATCGGGATAGGGCGTCACCACCGGCTCGCCATCGCGCCAGGCGATCACGGTGCCGGCCTCGGCAAAGGTTTCCAGGCCGGTAAAAGGGCCGGCAAAGCGGAAATCCATGCTGGTGGCCACCACCGGCTCGGTCACGCGTACCACCCGCTGCGTAGCGGGCAGCGGGTGCAGCCAGCCGGCGGGCAAATCGCTTGCGTCCACCACGCCGGCATGCAGCAGGAAACGCGCGGTGCTGTCCTGCGCCACCGACACCGCCGCCGGCTCCCAATGCTGGCCGCATTCGATCAGCAGCGCATTGCGCAGGCTGGCGGGGTCGCCGAAGCCGTCGTAGTCGCGCATGCGGCGGCCTTCGGGGTGGCCTTCGTCGACGATCACGTCCGCAGGCGCGCCAAGTGCGCGGGACAGGGCGATGCCCTTGTCGAGCGGGCCGGAGACGATCAGCGCCCGGCTTTTCTCATGCATCGAATGCAGGTCGAGCAGCAGGTCCACGGTGTCGATCACCGGGCGCATGGCGCGCGCGCGGCGCAGCTCGGACGAATCGCGGCTGGTGTCGTCCAGCGTCGCGGCCGTCCACACGCGGTTGAAGTCCTGGTCGACGAAGCGCGAGGCGTCAGGCTTTGTGGGATCGAAGCGGTGGTATGCGTCGACGTTGGCAAAGGCCAGCGTCAGCCGGCCGCGGCGCGGGCGCAGGCCGTGGTCGAGCAGCGCCGTGACGGCGATGGCGCCGCAGACCTCGTTGCCGTGGGTCAGGGCGTTGACCATCACGTGCGGGCCGGGCTGGCCGCTGTCGAAGGTGTAGAGGTAGGGCACGCCGGTGTTGCCGGCGGCGTAGGGGCGGATGTCGGGGAATTCGACGTCGACGGGGTAGGCGTCGAGTGGGGCGGGTTGCTGCGTCATGGGGATCGGTGCTCTCAGGGTGCCTGGCGGGTCGGTGCCCGACGGGTCGTATTTGTGTCGATCAGCTTTGGTGAAGGCTTATGGATGCTTCCAGCGCCTGCCCACTACCTCACTTACTCGTGAATGCCAGCAGTCTGCACAATCGTGCGATAACGCCCCGTCTCGCGCTTGATAAAGCTGCCAAACTGCGCCGGATTTGCCGGCGTCACTTCCACGCCAGCCTCAGCCAGCTTCTTCTTCACATCCGGCAGCGCCAGCACGGCCTGCATCTCCGTGTTCAGGCGATCCACCACCGGCTTGGGCAGGTTGGCCGGCCCCATCAGCCCGAACCACACGCCCATGTCCACGCCCTTCAGCGCCGGCGTCTCGGCCAGTGCCGGCACGTTCGGCGCCACCGCGGAGCGCTTGGCAGCGGTCACGCCGTAGGCCTGCACGCGGCCGGCCTGGATATGCGGCAGCGCCGACGACAGCACCATCACCGCCAGGTCGATCTGGCCACCGAGCAGGTCCGTGGCCATGGCCGACGCCCCTTTGTATGGCACGTGCGTGATATTGACCTTGCCCTGCTGCTTGATCAGCTCGCCGGCCAGGTTCAGCGGCGTGCCCACGCCCGACGACGCATACGAGAGCTTGCCCGGCTGCGCCTTGGCCAGCGCGATCAGCTCGGCCGCATTCTTCGCCGGCAGGCCAAGCTTGCCGACCAGCACCATCGGCTGGGTGCCGACGAAGGTCACCGGCGCCAGGTCCTTCTCGCCGTCGTAGCGCACGGCCGGGTTGGTCAGGCGCGCGATCGAGACCTCACTGCCGGAACCCATCAGCAGGGTGTAGCCGTCGGCCTCGGCCTTGACCACCTTGGACGCGCCGATGGTGCCGCCGGCGCCGCCCAGGTTTTCGATCACCACGCTCTGGCCGAGGCGCTTGCCCAGCTCCGGCGCGATGGTGCGGGCGACGAGATCGACGCTGCCGCCGGCGGTGTAGCCGACCACCAGCGTGATCGGCTTGGCGGGCCAGGTGGCGGCAACGGCGCCGCCGGTGAAGGTGGCGACGCAGAGTGCGGCAGCGGCCGCGCGCAGGATGGTCTTCATGGTCTTGGCTTGGGGGATCCAGGTTTGGATGGTGTGGCCTGATGTTAGAGAGCGCGAGACCGGACCTGCGTGCGGCTTTGGCAAGGGGGATTGCCGTTTCGGCAATGGTGCGGCTCAGCGCGGTGCCTGCACCGCGGTGCGCCAGAACGCCTCGGCCAGCGGGCGCATCGGCGCGCGCGGGCGGTACAGGCGGATATCGAGCGCCAGGTCGTCACCCTCGGCGCCGGCGATGGCGCGCACCAGCCGCCCGGCGTGCAGGTCGTCGGCGATCAGCCGCGCCGGCAGCCAGGCCAGCCCCATGCGCTGGCGCACCATCTCGTGCACCGACTCGGCAAAGTCGCTGACCGCGATCACGTCGAGCCGGGGCGCCAGCCTGCGGCGCGCGATCTCCTGGTTGACCATGCGGCCGAGCGTCAGGGTCTCGGCGTAGGCGATCATCGGCACCGGCTTTGCGGCGGCCTTTCCCGCGGACTTGCCGGTGCCCAGCCGGTGCAGCGGCGCGCCGCGCGCGTCGGTGGCACTGACGCACACCAGCCGCTCCACGCCGGCCAGGTGGAACTGGTAGCGGGCATCGTCCAGCATCACCGGCAGGTCCGGCGGGCTATAGCACAGCAGGAAGTCGGCATCGCCCTCGGCGAACATCGCCAGCGCGTCATGCATGGGGAAGGCGGATAGCCGCGTGCGGAAGCCGGCCGCATCGGGGTCATGCCGCAGCGCCTCGCGCAGGCCCGCCAGCCAGGCCGGTACCATCGAGCGCGCCAGCGTCTTGCCGGTGGCGATGGTCAGGGTGCTGGCATCGGCCCGGTGCGCGGCGCGCAGCGCCAGGCGCGTTTCATCCAGCGTGCGCAAGGCGCTTTGCGCCGCTTCCAGGAACTGGCGACCTTCTGCTGTCAGCCGCACCGGGAACGCGCTGCGGTCGATCAGCGGTGCGCCCGCCCAGACCTCCAGCGCCTGCATGCGCCGGCCGAACGCGGGCGGGGTCACGTTGCGCAGTTCGGCGGCGCGCGCGAGGCTGCCGGCCTGGGCCAGGCAGACGAAGTCTTCGAGCCAGCGGATGTGCATGGAAGCGGACAGGTGAAGGTCAAGCAGCGATGCCCTCATTATCGGCTGCGCTCGCGCATGCCGGACCCGCATGGACGGCTGGGCGTCCGCACATTTATCCATTCTATGAATATCATCATCGCGAAAATTCCGGATCACATTGATCCCTGTTATGGCGCGCCACAATCCATCGCCTCCGACCACTTCCAGTGGAAGGCATCGCGCCGCGGTCATTGTGGTGCGATTGCCAACATCAGGCCCGGGATTAGAGCTGCCAGTCCAATTCAACGCTTGTGAAACGCTCGAAGCAGTGGATAGGCTTCGTACAGCTGTTTCAAGCATCCGTATGCCGTCAGAGCCGGGAGCGACGCAGCGCAGCGAATTGCAAAGGGGTTCACTGCAGCAAAGAAGAGAGACGCCCCCATGAAGACCGGCAAAAGCACGGCAGGAGACACCAAGGCCCGGATTCTCGACGCCACGGAAAAATTGTTGATCGAGGTCGGCTACGAGGCCACCTCGCTTCGGCAGGTAACTTCGCGCGCCATCGTCAACCTGGCGGCCGTGAACTATCACTTTCGCAGCAAAGACATCATGATGCACGCCGTGCTGAGCCGGCGGCTGGATCCGCTCAACGCGCGCCGCCTGGCGCTGCTCGATGCGTGCGAAGCCCGCTGGCCCGGCAGCAGCATCCGCTGCGAGCACGTGCTGGGCGCACTGTTCGTGCCCGCGCTGCAAATGGCGCGCGAACCCGCAGTCGGTGGGCCGTCGTTCCTGCGGCTGCTCGGGCGCGTGTATTCGGATACCTCGCCGTTTATCCAGCACTACCTGCTGGAGCACTACGCACCGGTGTACGAGCGCTTCTTCGACGCCTTCGCGCGCGCCATCCCGGCCTTGCCGCGGCGCGAGCTCGGCTGGCGCCTGCAGTTCGCGCTGAAAGCGCTGGCGGGCGTGCTGGCCGGCGACGAACTCGCCAACCTGCTGCCGGCCTTCACGCAGGGCAAGCAGATGAGCGATGCGCATGTGCTGGCGCAGCTCACCGCCATGGTCGAGGCGGCCATGACGGTGGCGCAGCCGGGCGCGGACGAGCTGTCGGCGCTGCAGTCGGTGTTCGAGCTGGGCGAGCAGCAGCAGGCCGGGCAGCGCGCCAGCGCGCTGGAGGCAACGGTGCAGGAACAGGCCGGCCATACGGCCGCCGTCACCGCGGCCACCATCGGCAAGACCCGGATGAGCGCACGCCCCGTGCGCAATGAGGGCACCAGTCGCACCGCCGTGGCCAGCGTTGCGGTCCGCGCGCGCGAACATGGCGTGAGCTTCCCCAGCAACCCGCTGGATGACTGGATGCGAATGCGCGCCCGGTCCTAGCGCTCGCGCCGCGGGTCGACGTCGAAGACGAAGCTGGAGCCGAATCCGCTGGTGTTCTTTCTGCCGGCTTCCTACAAGTTCTGAGGCGGGAAGAAAAAAGCCAGCGGCAGTACCGCTGGCGTCCTGATCGACCGACTGTTTGCTCCCTCACCCGCAAGCGGGAGAGGGAGCAAACCGCAAGCATGCTGACGTCGTCAGCACACCCTTACTGCGTCACCGTTCCCTGTTGCGCAGGCGTACCTTGCCGCGCCACCGGACTGGTTTCCTGCAACCCGCCACCCAGCGCGCGATACAGGTCAATCGAATTGTTCAGCCGCAGCTGCCGCGCCTGGATCAGCGCCTGCTCCGCGGTGAACAACTGGCGCTGCGCATCGAGCTCGTCCAGGTAGCTGGCGATGCCGCTGCGGAAGCGCAGGCGCGCCAGCTCATAGCGCGCCGCTTCCGCATTGCGCACTTCTTCCTGGCCGGTGACCTGGTCTTCCAGCGTGCCACGCGCCACCAGCGCATCCGCCACTTCCGCGAAGGCCGTCTGGATGGTCTTCTCGTAGTTGGCGACCTGGATGTTCTTGCGCACGTTGGCCAGGTCCAGGTTGGACAGGTTGCGGCCATAGTCGAAGATCGGCAGCACCAGTTGCGGCGCGAACGACCATGCGCGCGTGCCGGCATCGAACAGCCCCGAGAACGTCGGGCTGATGGTGCCCGCGCTGGCGGTCAGCGTGATGCGCGGGAAGAACGCCGCGCGCGCCGCGCCGATATTGGCATTGGATGACAGCAGCAGTTGCTCGGCCTGGCGGATATCGGGACGCTGCTCGAGCAGGTCGGACGGCAGCCCCTCGGGGATATCGCTGATGATGCGCTCATCCGACAGGCGCACCGGCTCGGGCAGGTTCTCGATGGTGCCGATGGGCTTGCCCACCAGCACTTCGAGCGCGTTCTGCGCCTGCGCGCGCTGGCGTGCGAGCTGGGCCGCCGCGACGCGGGCCTGCGCCACCAGCGATTCGTTGTCGCGCAGGTCCAGCGCCGAGGTGGCGCCCGCCTCGAAACGCTGCTTGGCCAGGCCATAGGTGCTTTCGCGCGCCTTCAGCGTGTCGCGTGCCAGGTCGTACTGCTCGGCAAAGGAGCGCTCGGCCAGGTAGGCCTTGGCGACTTCCGACACCAGCGAGATATACGCCGAGCGATGCGCTTCCTCGGTGGCGAAGTACTGCGCCAGCGCGGCATTGGACAGGCTGCGCACGCGCCCGAAGAAATCGAGCTCGTAGGACGCGATGCCCAGGCCGACCTGGTAGACCTCGGTCACGCCGGGCTGGCCGAGCACCGTTGCCGCCTGGGCGGCGGTGGTACGGGCCCGGGTGTAGCCGGCGTTGACGTCCACCGTGGGCAGCAGGTCGGCGCGCTGCACCTGGTACAGCGCGCGCGCCTCTTCGATGCGCAGCGCGGCGGTGCGCAGGTCGCGGTTGTTTTCCAGCGAGTTGGCGATCAGCACCTGCAGGCGCGGGTCGCGGAAGAACTCGCGCCAGCCGATATCGACGGCGCGGCGGGTCTCGCCGCTCTTCACCTCAGCGGTGGCGTAGCCCTCGGGCGCCACCGGGTAGCTGCCCGCCACCGGCGGGGCGGGGCGGTCATAGTGGGGCGCCAGCGTGCAGCCGGTCAGAACGCCGGCCACCAGCAGCAGCGTGGTCAGAGTCTTGGTCATTGTCAGATTTCCTCTTGCGGCTCATGCCACTTCTTGTCCAGCATGCGCTGGCGCTCGCTGCCCTTGAAGCGCTTGCGCACCACGACGAAGAAGACCGGCACCAGGAAGATCGCCAGCACCGTGGCCGTGATCATCCCGCCCATCACGCCGGTACCGATGGCGCGCTGGCTGCCCGAACCCGCGCCAGTGGCGATTGCCAGCGGCAGCACGCCCAGGATGAACGCCATCGACGTCATCAGGATCGGGCGGAAACGCAGGTGCACCGCCTCGAGCGTGGCTTCGACCAGGCCCTTGCCTTGCGCCTGCAGGTCCTTGGCGAATTCCACGATCAGGATGGCGTTCTTCGCCGACAAGCCGATCGTCGCGATCAGGCCCACCTTGAAGTACACATCGTTGGGCATGCCGCGCAGCGTCACGCCGAGCAGCGCGCCGAGCACGCCCAGCGGCACCACCAGCAGCACCGAGAACGGGATCGACCAGCTTTCATACAGCGCGGCCAGGCACAGGAACACGATGATCAGCGACAGCGTGTACAGGATCGGTTCCTGCGCGCCGGCCAGGCGTTCTTCGTACGACTGGCCCGACCACTCGAAACCGAAGCCCGGCGGCAGCTTGGCGAAGTTCTCTTCCATCACACGCATGGCTTCGCCGGTACTGCGTCCGGGCGCGGCCTGGCCCGCGAGCTTCACCGCCGGCATGCCGTTGTAGCGCTCCAGGCGCGGCGAGCCCATGATCCACTTGGACGTCGCGAACGCGGCAAACGCCACCATGTCGCCGTTGGCGTTGCGCACGCGCAGCTTGGTCAGGTCGTCGGGCAGGCGGCGGTCGCTGCCGTCGGCCTGCACGATCACCTTGCGCACGCGGCCTTCATAGATGAAGTCGTTGACGTAGCTTGAGCCGAACGCAATCGACAGCGTCGAGTTGATCTCCGCCACCGAGACGCCAAGCGCGCGCGCCTTTTCGCGGTCGATGTCGATCTGCAGCTGCGGTGCGTCTTCCTGGCCTTCCGGGCGCACGCCCATCAGCACCGGGCTCTGCGCGGCCATGCCGAGCATCATGTTGCGCGCTTCCATCAGCTTGGCGTGACCCTGGCCGGTGCGGTCCTGCAGGCGGAAGTCAAAGCCCGAGGAGTTGCCCAGCTCGGAAATCGCCGGCGGGTTAAGCGGGAAGATGATCGCGTCCTTGATGAACGACAGCGCGCCGAAGGCACGGCCGACCAGCGCCTGCGCGTTCTCGCCCTCGCCGGTGCGTTCCTTCCAGTCCTTCAGGCGCACGAACGCGATACCGCCGTTCTGGCCGCGGCCGAAGAAGGAGAAGCCCGCCACCGTGATCATCTGGTCCACCACCTTGCTTTCCTTCTGCAGGTAGTAGTCCTCGATCTGCTTGAGCACGCCGATGGTACGGTCCTGGGTCGCGCCGTTGGGCAGCTGCACCACGGTGATCATGTAGCCCTGGTCTTCATCGGGCAGGAACGACGACGGCAGGCGCTTGAACAGCACCACCACGCCGAGGATGATCAGCGCGTAGATGATCAGGTAGCGGCCGGTGCGCTTGAGGATGCGCGCCACCACGCCCTGATAGCTGGTCGACGCGCGCGCGAAGGTGCGGTTGAACCAGCCGAAGAAGCCCTTCTTCTCATGATGATGGCCGGCTTCGACGGGCTTGAGCAGCGTCGCGCACAGTGCCGGGGTCAGCGTCAGCGCCAGCAGCGCCGAGAACGCCATCGAGGCGATCAGCGACAGCGAGAACTGGCGGTAGATGTTGCCCACCGAGCCCGAGAAGAATGCCATCGGGATGAACACCGCGGTCAGCACCAGCGTGATGCCGACGATGGCGCCGGTGATCTGGCCCATGGCCTTGCGCGTGGCTTCACGTGGCGAGAGTCCTTCCTCGCTCATGATCCGCTCGACGTTCTCGACCACCACGATGGCATCGTCCACCAGGATACCGATGGCCAGCACCATGCCGAACATGGTCAGCACGTTGATCGAGAAGCCGAATGCCAGCAGCGCGCCGAAGGTACCTAGCAGCGCGATCGGCACCACCAGCGTCGGGATCAGCGTGGCGCGGAAGTTCTGCAGGAACAGGTACATCACCAGGAACACCAGCACCACGGCTTCCAGCAGCGTCTTGATCACTTCCTCGATCGAGATCTTGACGAAGGCCGAGGTGTCGTAAGGCACCGAGTACTGGTAGTCCGCCGGGAAGTTCTTCGACAGCTCTTCCATCTTGGCGCGCACCGCGGTGGCGGTGGCCAGCGCATTGCCGGTCGGGGCCAGCTTGATGGCGATGGCCGCCGACGGCTTGCCGTTGGTGCGGGCCAGCGTCGAGTAGTCGGCGCCGCCCAGTTCCACGTGGCCCACGTCCTTGATGCGTACCGACGAACCGTCAGGGTTGGTGCGCAGCAGGATGTCGGCGAACTGCTCGGGCGTCGACAGGCGGCTCTGCGTGGTGACGGTGGCGTTCAGTTCGGTGCCTTTGGGCGAGGGCGTGCCGCCCAGTTCGCCCACGGCGACCTGGATGTTCTGCTCGCTCACCGCGGCGGTGACGTCCAGCGGGGTCAGGTTGTAGCCGGTCAGCTTGGCCGGGTCCAGCCAGACCCGCATGGCGTACTCGGTGCCGAACAGGTCGGCCTGGCCCACGCCCGGCACGCGGCGGATCGAGTCGATCACCTGCGCCGAGACATAGTTGCCGAGCTGGATCGCGTCAGCCGTGCCGGACTTGGACGACACGGTCAGGAACATCATGTAGTTGTTCCCGGCCTTGTCCACGCGCACGCCCTGCTGGCGCACTTCCGCCGGCAGGCGCGCTTCCACGCGCTTGAGGCGGTTCTGCACTTCGACCGAGTTCAGGTCGACGTTCGAGCCCGGCGCAAAGGCGATGGTGATCGACGCCAGGCCGGTCGATTCGCTGGTCGAGTTGTAGTAGAGCAGGTTGGGCGCGCCATTCAGCTCTTGCTCGATCACCGAGGTGACGGAATCCTCCAGCGTCTTGGCCGACGCACCCGGATAGGTGGCGGTGACCGAGATCGTCGGCGGGGCGATGTTCGGGTACTGCGCGATCGGCAACTGCATGATCGACAACAGCCCGCCCAGGACGATGATCAGCGCGAGCACCCACGCGAACACCGGCCGGTCGATGAAAAACTTGGCCATAAGACTGGCTCCCTCTTTGTCTAGCCGTATTTGCCGTAGTGGTGATACGGCCTGTTTCAGCCTTGCTTGGCTTCAGCCTTGGGCTGCGGCTTCGCCTCGGCCTTGGGGGCAGAGGCAGGGGCTGCCGAAGCCGAGGCCGGAGTAGCGGCCGGTGCCGAGGCACCTGCCTGGACGAACGGCACCGCCTTGGCCGGCGCGCCGACCTTGACCTTCTGCAGGCCCTCGACGATCACCTTCTCGCCGCCCTTCAGGCCTTCGGTCACGACCCAGCGGTCGCCGATGGCCTGCGGCGCCTTGACCGGCACCGCCGCGACGTTGCCGTCCGCGCCCACCACCAGCACGCTGGCGCCCTGGGCACCGCGGATCAGCGCCCGCTGCGGCACGGTCAGTGCGTTCTCATCCATGCCCTGCTCGATCTTTACGCGCACGAAGGTGCCCGACAGCAGCTCGCGGTTGGGGTTGGGGAACTGCGCCCGCAGCGTGATCGCGCCGGTGGTCGGGTCCACCGTCATGTCCGAGAACAGCAGCTTGCCGGTGTGCTCGTACTCGCGGCCGTCTTCGACGAACAGGTGCACGTTGGCACCGCCGTTGACGCCCTTGACCGCGCCGGATTCGATGGCGCGGCGCAGGCGCGTGACTTCCGAAGCCGGCTGGGTGAAGGTGACCCACATCGGGTCGACCTGCTCCACCAGCGCCAGCTTGGTCGCCTCGCCCTTGCCCACCAGCGCGCCCTCGGTCACCAGCGCGCGGCCGGCACGGCCGCTGATGGGCGCGGTCACGGTGGTGTAGCCCAGGTTGATCTGGGCGGTGCGCACCGCCGCCTTGGCCGAAGCCACGTCGGCGTTGGCCTGGCCGGCAGAGGCCACGGCGTCGTCGTACTCCTGCTTGCTGACCGCGTTGACGGCCACCAGAGGCTTGTAGCGGTCGGCCTTCAGGCGCGCCGACACGGCATTGGCCTCGGCGCGCTGGAGCGCGGCCTGGGCCGAAGCCAGCGTGGCCTGGTAGGGCGCCGGGTCGATGCGGAACATCACCTGGCCGGCCTTCACTTCGCCGCCTTCGGTGTAGTTGCGCGACAGCACGATGCCTTCCACCCGGGCACGGACTTCGGCCGTGCGCACGCCTTCCAGGCGGCCCGGCAGTTCATTGACGACGGCGACGGGCGACGGCGTCACGGTGACCACGCCCACTTCCGGCGGCGGCGGGGGGCCGCCTTCGGCCTTCTTCTCGCCGCAGGCGGCAAGCGCCAGCGCCGACAGCGCAGCGACTGCATAGGCGGCAACGCAACTGATACGTTGGGACTTCCTCATCGATAACCCCATGATGGCAATTTGAGATCTGCCGCATCGTCCCGACCTGCCATCTTGTGGCAAACGGAAACGACACAGCCCGCCGCACGGTTTGCGGCGGACAAAAGCGTGATGCTAGCCACAATTCGCGGCGTCGCGATGTCCTTTGCGACGAACGGTGGCTCTTCTATGACGACTGGATATACGACCGGCTGGCCCCGCAGCAAACGCCAGCTGTGCTGGCTATGTCACAGGATGGGCGGCTGGCCGAAAGCCGGGCGAGCGCGTATTATATATACATTCAAGAATGTATGTTAAGTGGTTCCCTTCGCAGGGGTTTTTGGACGCACATCAGCGTCTCCGGCCACTGCACGACTAGCAGCGCGCATCCGGTTTTATCCATCGGATTTGTCTGCAACGGCAAGGGACCGCCCGGGATTGCGGCGCAAACGGCCGACTCGGGTTAGGATGCGCGCCGTCCTGTCGGCCGCACGGCTCCACGAAGGCATTGCCATGTGATGACAACGACCCGCCGGTGCCCTGCACCGGCCAGAGCGCCTGCCGCATGCGGCACCGGCGCCAGGGAAATCCCCAACAAGCCGGCCATGAACTACCCATCGGGGCCATGACGCCGGCATCAGAGAGAGAGATGGTCAGACGCACCAAGGAAGAGGCGCTGGAGACGCGCCACCGGATTCTCGACGCTGCCGAAGCGGTGTTCCACGCCCGCGGCGTGGCACGCCCGTCGCTGGCCGACATCGCCGAAGCGGCGGGTGTCACCCGCGGCGCGATCTACTGGCACTTCAAGAACAAGAGCGATGTGTTCGCCGCCATGTGCGACCGCGTCAACCTGCCGGTTGAGGCGCTGTGCGACCCCGAGCGGCTCGCGCGCCAGGAAGACCCGCTGGGCGGCATCCGCGACATCTGCGCCTATGTCATGCGCCAGACCGTGGTCAATCCGCGCTGGCGCCGTGTCTTCGAGATCATCTTCCACAAGTGCGAGATGGTGCAGGACAACGGCGCCATCTTCGAGCGCCAGCGCCAGTCTCACCAGGAAGGGCTGGTCAAGATGCGCGAGCACCTGCGCCTGGCCATGGAGCGCGGCCAGCTGCCCGCCGAGCTGGACCTGGACCTGTCCGTCAACGCCTTCCATGCCGCGATCGGCGGCGTGCTGGCGCACTGGCTGTTCTCGCCCGAGGACTTCGACCTCGACGCCAATGCCGAGCGCATGTCGGACGTCTTTATCGATACTCTGAAATATTCCCCCGCCTTGCGCCATGGCTACGTGCCGCGGCCGATGGCACAGCTCGACGAAGAGCTGTCCTCGCTGTGCGAGCAGGCCTGCAAGGACGCTGCCGGGGCCGGCGGCCTGGATACCGGCGACCTGGTGCCCTGATGCGCCGCGCCGGCTGAGGGCCGGCGCATGCGTCTTGGTTCGCGCTATCCGCGCATGGCCTCGCGCCAGCGCGCCAGGAACGCGCGCTTGCGCATCGCATCCTGCGCCGCCAGCAGGCCGGGGCCGACGCTGATCGGCTTGAGCGCGTAGCCCAGGCGCTCGGACAGCGCCGCCGCGGTGTGCACGCTGTCGGTATCGGTGCGGATGGTATAGAGCGGCGAGGTCGACTTGGCCAGCAGCGCCTGCCCGTCGCGCGACAGCAGGTAGTCCAGCCACAGCCGCGCCGCATTGGGCCGCGGCGCGCGCCGGTTGATAAAGGCCACGCGCGACATCACCAGCGTGTAGTCGCGGGGGGCGATCACGTCGATGGCCGCGCCGCGTTCCATTAGCGACAGCGCGTACGAGCCCAGCAGGTTGTAGCCCATCACCAGCTCGCCGCTGGCGATGCGCTCGATCATGTCGGCGGTGGACGCCGACAGCTGCACGCCGGCGCGGCCCAGCGCCTGTGCCAGGTACCAGAACTCGCTGCCCATGCGCGCGTCCTGCTGCGCCAGCAGGTAACCCACGCCCGAACGCTCCACGTCGTACGTCACCACCCTGGCGCGCCAGCGCGGTGCATTTTCCTGCAGCAGCCGCGCCAGCCCGCTGCGGCTGCGCGGCGCGCGCATGCCGGCGAAGTGGTGGCGGTTGTAGACGATCACCGCGGGCTCGAAGGTGGTACCCCAGGCCTCGTCGCGCCATACCGCCCAGCCGGGCAGGCCGGCGCGCTCGGGCGAGGTGTAGCGCTGCGCGTGGCCATCGTTGACCAGCTTGATCTGCAGGTCCATCGCTGTGCTCCACAGCACGTCGGCGTAGAACGCGCCGGGCGCGGGCCGGCCGCCGCCGAGCGCCGCGGTCTCGGCCAGGAAGCGCTGGTTCAGCTCGATGGTGTTGAGATCCTCGTAGCGCACGCGGATGCCCGGGTAGCGCGCCTCGAACGCGGCGATCAGCGGCTGGGCGACCCTCAGGTCGGTCGAGGCATAGACCACGACCTCGCCTTCGCGCAGCGCCCGGGCGATGGTGACGTCATACCCGGAGGGGTAGCCCGGCGGCGGCGCGGGCAGCATAGACTGGGCATGGAGGGGGGAGGCGACGGGCAGCGCGGCACCGGCCAGCAGCGAGGCGCCGAGCAGCCGGCGGCGCAGGTCCGAGGCGGGCGCGCCGTCGGCTGCACCATCGGCCGCGGACGGCACAGGAGCGGACGGCAGGGGCGGACGCGTGGGCACGGTGGTCGGAACGGAAAAACTGCCTGTGGAAAGGAGTGGGCGCGCTTGCATCGCGCGCCAGGACCGGCGGGGCGGAGGTATTATAGGCGCCCGCGGCGGGCGCGCTCCAGCGTGCTGAACCCTGTGTGGCGCCTCGTGCCACCTCGTGTACGGCCGCCGCAACCGACACAATAAACCCAACCGGCGGAGGAGGACCGGCAATGCGCATCCTGCTGGTGGAGGATGAAGTCGAACTGGCACGCTGGGTCGCCCGCGCGCTGGAGCAGGGCGGCTTCGTGATCGAGCACGTCGCCGACGGCCTGCAGGCCGAGGCGCGCTTGCAGGCCGAGGAATACGACGCGGTGGTGCTGGACCTGCGCCTGCCCGGCAAGGATGGGCTGGCCGTGCTCAAGTCCATGCGCGGGCGCGACGACCGCACCCCGGTGCTGATCCTGACCGCGCAGGACACGCTGGACGAACGCGTGCGCGGCCTGAACCTGGGCGCCGACGACTACCTGCCCAAGCCCTTCGCCATCGCCGAACTGGAAGCCCGGCTGCTGGCGCTGATCCGGCGCAGCCGCGGGCGCGCGCATCCGCGCCTGCAGTGCGGCACGCTGGTGTTCGACGGCGAGACCCGCAGCTTTACGCTGGACGGCGCGCCGCTGGCGCTGACGCCGCGCGAATCGACGCTGCTGGGTGCGCTGCTGGCACGCAGCGGCCAGCCGCTGACCAAGGCGCAGCTGCTCGACAAGGTGTTCTCGCTGGACGCCGACGTCTCGCCCGACGCCATCGAGGTGCTGGTCTACCGCCTGCGCAAGAAGCTGGCCGGGCACGGCGTCACCATCGTCACGCTGCGCGGCTTCGGCTACCTGCTGGAGCCCGAGGCCGGCCGCTAGCAATGTGGCCGCGCCATCCGGTCCTGCTGTGGCGCCGCGGCAGCCTGCGCCGCCAGTTGCTGTTGCTGCTGCTGCCGGCGCTGGCGGTGATGATGGCGATCGACACCTGGCTCACCTACGGCACCCTGCGCGACGCCGCCAACACGGCCTATGACCGTTCGCTGTACGGCTCGATCCGCGCCATCGACAACGCCATCGGCATGGCCGGCGACAGCATCCAGCTGACGCTGCCCGACGCCGCCATGGAGATGTTCGAGACCGCGGCGCAGACCCATGTGTTCTACCGCGTCTCGCTGGAACGCGCCGGCAGCATCGAAACCATCACCGGCTACGGCGACCTGCCGCTGCCCGCCGGCACGCTGGCGAACAACCAGCCGCGTTTCTACGATGCCGAATACCTGGGCGAAGCCGTGCGCATCGCCGCCATGGCGCGCCCCGTGTACCGGCCCGACGCGCGCATGCGCGTGATCATCCAGGTGGCCGAGACCGCCGAGCCCCGCACGGCGCTGATCGGCACGGTCTGGCGCAGCGCGCTGGCGCGCGACCTGCTGCTGATCGTACTGAGCGCGGCCATCCTGGTAGGTGGCGTCACCTACGTGCTGCGCCCGCTGGCGCGGGTACGCGATGACGTCGAGGCGCGCTCGCCGGACGACCTGACGCCGCTCACTTTCGAGCGCGTACCGGCCGAGGTGCGGCCGCTGGTCGACGCGGTCAACCTGCACGTGTCGCGCTCGGCGGCCATGGCGCAGTCGCAGGCGCAGTTCATCGCCGATGCCGCGCACCAGTTGCGCACGCCGCTGGCGATCCTGAAGACACAAGCCGAATACGCCGAGCGCCAGCTGCGCGCGCCCGACCCCGAAGCCGCGCGCCAGGCCGCCGGCGAGGCGGTGGGCGGCATCGTCACCCAGCTCGAGCAGGCCGCGCGCCTGACCAACCAGCTGCTGGCGCTGGCGCGGGTACGCCAGCACCGCGGCGAATCCGCGCAGGAAGTCGACGCCATCGACATCATCGATGCCGTTGCCGTTGCGGAGCAGGTGGCGCTGGACTACCTGCCGCTGGCGCGCGGCAAGCAGCAGGACTTCGGCTGGGAACCGATGCCGGGGCTGAAGCTGCCGGTGCGCGCCGACCCCGCGCTGCTGCGCGAGGCGCTCGCCAACCTGGTCCACAACGCGATCCAGTATTCGCCGCGGGGCAGCTGCATCACGTTGTCGGCCACGCGCGAAGACCAGACCGCCTGCCTGGTGGTCGAGGACGATGGGCCCGGCATCCCGGCGGAGGAGCGCGAGAAGGTGTTCGCGCGCTTCTACCGCCGCGTGGGCAATGCCGAGCCCGGCTCGGGGCTCGGGCTGGCAATCTCGCGCGAAATGGCCGCGCGCTTCGGCGGCACGGTGGAACTGGGCGAGGGCGCGCAGGGCACCGGCGTGCGTGCCGTGCTGAAGCTGCCCGTCGGCGAATAGCGCTAGCCGAAGAATTCCTCCGCCACCGTCGGATGCAGCTGCACCGTGGTCTGCAGGTGCGATTCACGCACCCCCAGCCGCAGCGCCACCGCCAGCGTCTGCACGATCTCGGGCGCGGCGTTGTCCATCAGGTGCGCGCCCAGCACGCGCCCGCTGCGCGCATTGAGCACCAGCTTGAACACGGACTGGTGCTGCGAGCCGCCGAAGCGGTTCTCCAGCGAGACAAAGCGTTTCACGACCGTGCGGACGCGATCGGGCTTGCCGGCGGCCTCGATCGCCTGCGCCTCGGTCAGGCCCACGGCGCCGATGGCCGGCTCGCAGAACACCGCGGTGGGCACGAAGTCGAAGTCCGCGCGATCGCCGCGCTTCCCGTACAGCCGGTCGGCCAGCCAACGGCCCTGCGCGGTGGCCACCGGGGTCAGGTGCAGGCCTTCGATGGCGTCCCCCAGCGCATAGATACCGCGCACGCTGCTGCGGAACTGCCGGTCGACGCGGATGCCGCCCTTGTCACCGAACTCGACGCCAAGGTCTTCCAGCCCCAGCCCCTGCACATTGGAAACGCGCCCGATCGCCGCCAGCGCCGCCTGCGCGCGCACCGCCTCGGTCTGGCCGGGGCGATCGGTGGGCCGGTAGCAGACTTCCACCGCGCCGTTGGCCTGGCTGAGCAGGTTCACCTCCGCATTCAGGTGCAGGCGCACGCCGCGCGCGGTCAGCGCATCGGCCAGCGCCGTGCCGATCTCGTGGTCGAAGCGCGGCAGCAGCCGGTCGCCGGCGACGATCAGGTCGACCTTGACGCCATAGCGCGACAGGATCGAGGCCTGCTCCACGCCGATATAGCCGCCGCCGATCACCGCGATCGAGCCCGGCACGGTCTGCCAGGTGAAGACGTCGTCGGAACTGGCGGCCAGTTCGCCGCCGGGGACTTCGAGCGCGCGCGGGCGCGCGCCGGTGGCGATCAGGATGCGGCGCGCGTGGATGGTCTCGTCGCCGACGCGCACTTCGTTCTTGCCGGTGACCAGTGCGTCGCCGCGCAGGATTTCCACGCCGGATTCGTGCAGGCGCTGGGTGTAGCCCGCGTTCAGCCGTGCGACCTCGGCGTTGACGCGCACGATGGCGTCGCGCCAGTCCTCATGCCCGCCGGTATGCGACAGGCAGCCCGACAAAATGGCCGCCCAGCTGGCGCCGTAGGACAGCATCTTCTTCGGCACGCAGCCGCGATTGACGCAGGTGCCGCCGATGGCGTCGCGCTCGACCAGGATCACGCGCGCGCCGTGCGAGGCCGCGCGCCGCGCGCACGCCACGCCGCCGGAGCCGCCGCCGATCACGACCAGGTCCGCCTTGCGCACCCTGTCGTTGCGACGGGCGCCACTGCCGCGGGCACGCGGCACCTGCTCCACCGGCGGCGCCGCGCTGACCTCGCGGGCACGCCGCGGTTCCCTGGTCCCCGCGGGGGTTGTCTGGCGCTTAGTCATCCATGCCTCCTGTCGCGGCACGCGGGCCGCATCGACAACGATCTGGCCGGCGCCACGCCACGAAGCTAGGCAGCCGGCCGCAATTCGGTATTCAGGATTGACGGCCACTCGCGCAGGAAGGTTTCCCCGTCGAGGCGGCCGAGCTCGTAGGCGTGCGTCATGGCATCGGGGCGGGTGTAGTCCCAGCTCGAGATCGGCACGCGCTGCGAGGGCTGCAGGTACAGGCGGCGCTGGCCGCCTTGCTCGAATACGAAATGGCGCGGGCGCGGATACAGCCGCGTGACCAGCACCAGCACATTGCCCGGCGCGGCGTCGAGCGCGTCCACCGGCACGTTGTCCACCAGCCCGCCGTCGAGCACCGGGCGGCCGTCGCGGCGCAGCACCGGCGTGAACGGCGGCGTGGAGGACGACTGCAGCAGCAGGTCGGCCAGCTGCTCGGGCGAGCCGCAGTCCTGCGCGCGCACGAACTCCGACCGGAAACCAAGCTTGCGCCCCAGCCGCGGATGCAGCGTCTTGAGCACATGCTTGTCGATGTTGTACGCCAGCAGCCCCGCCGCCACCGCCAGGCGCGGGCCGCTCCAGCGCGGGATATGGGCCACGCCGATGCGGATTTCAGGCGCCTGCTGCAGGTGCGCCAGGCGCCCGTCGGCAAAGATCGTCAGCAGCGCGGTGCGGTAGATGCCGTAGTGCGGGAACACGCGCTCGTTGCGCAGCAGGTTGCCCCAGTAGGCATTGCGGCGGTTGTTGGACAGCACCTCGCGGTAGTAGTCCATGGTCTGGTGCGAGTCGTGCGCATAGACCATGCATGCCGTGGCGGCCCCGGCCGAGATGCCGGCGATCACGCGCGGGCGCAGCTGCAGCTCGGGCGCGACCGCGTCCCACCAGCCCGCCTGCCACCAGCAGCGGTTGCCGCCGCCGGCGAAGACGACCTGGTCGAAGGGATTGGCGTGGCCGGAGCGCATCGCGATCTGGAAGGCGCGGGGCTCAGAGCAGGGCGTAGGTGGTGGTGGCCTGCACCGCCAGCTTGCCGTCCTTGCCAGTCAGTTCGAGCTCGCCGAACACCACGGTCTTGCCCAGGCGCAGCACGTTGGCGCGTACCAGCACGTCGCCATCGATCACCGGGCGCATGAAGTTGGTGGTCAGCGAGACCGTGGTCATCGGGCGGAAGGCGCCGAGCGCACTGGCGACCGCGACGATCATCGCGGTATCGGCCGCCGACATCAGCACCTGGCCGCAGACCACGCCGCCTGCATGGCGAAACGATTCGCTGAAGGGCAGGCGCAGTGTTACGCCTTGCGCATCGACGGCTTCGGCACGCAGGCCGAGCTGGCGTACCCAGGGGGCCAGCACGCGCTCCAGCGTGGCATCGATGTCGGCAAGGGTCAGCTGCGCTGGCGTGGCTACAACGGCTTCAGGCATTGGCAGTCCTTGTTCTGGCTGGCCGCACCGTAGCTGTCCTGTGGCGGACCTCTACTCTGTCTCCTCCGGCGCGACGCGATGTTTGAGGCAATGATACAGGGGCCCGGTGGCCAGCACCACGAAGGCCATCCGGATCACATGGAAGGCCGTCACCAGCGGCACGCCCAGCTCCAGCACCTTGGCGGTGATGCACATCTCGGCGATGCCGCCCGGCGTGGTACCGAGCATCACCGTGGCCGGGTGCGCGCCGGACAGCGCCGACAGCCCCCAGCCGAACAGCGCCGACACCGCCAGCGCCACCAGTGTGTAGAGCGCCACGCCCGACAGGAAGCGCGGCGCGGTATGCAGGAACTCGCGCGAGAAGCGCACGCCCAGCGACACGCCGATCAGCAGCTGGCCGGCGCGGCTCATCCAGGTGGGAATGGCTGACAGCTCGACGCCGGACGCGGTCAGCACCGCCGCGGCCAGCAGCGTGCCGATCACGAACGGGTTGGGCATGTTCAGCCGCTGCATCAGCAGCGCCACGCCCAGCGTGATCGCGATCAGCGCCAGCAGCCCCGGCGCGCTGACCACGCGCGGGCCAGGGATATAGGGATCGAGCCCGTGGATGCCGCCGTACTGGAGGATCGCCGGCACCGTCACCACCACCATCAGCACCCGCAGCGAATGCGCCGCCGCCACCTGGTCGATGCGCGCACCGTTGCGCTCGGCCAGGTTGGCCATCTCGGAGGCGCCGCCAATGGCGGTGGAGAAGAACGCGGTCTTGAACGCCACCCCGGTGGTCCGCTGCAGCATCACCGCGCCGCCCGCGCCCAGCACCAGCGCGAACAGCGAGCCGGCAATGATGTAGGGCAGGAACTCCAGCAGCCGCGCCACCACATCGGGCGTGAAATAGAGCCCGAGCGACGCGCCGATCACCCACTGGCCCGCATTGCGCGCCTGCGACGGCGCACGCAGGTCGGCCCCGGCCATGCGCGCGGCGGCCACGGCCAGCAGCGGGCCGATCATCCACGGCAGTGGGGTATGCAGCAGGCTGCAGAGCAGCGCGGCGGCCAGCCCCAGTGCCAGCGTGGGCACCGCGGACAGCCAGCGGTTGGTGGAAAGACTCATTGGTCAGCAGCCTGGCGCGGGGGCACCGGCGGCTTGTTGTTCTTGACGATGAAACGCAAGAGAGAAAGACAAGAGGCCCGACGCCAGGGCGTCGGGCCTCAGGAACTACCGCATGCTAACGCGCATCAGGCCGCGTTGTCAGCCTGCGCGTGCGCGGTGCTGCGTAACGCATGCCAGCGCAGCAGGCGCGGGATCACCACCACGGCCACGGTCAGCGCCAGGATGCTGGCCGAGATCGGCTGGCGCAGGAACAGGGTCCAGTCGCCCTGGCCGATCGACAACGCGTTGCGCAGCTGCTTCTCGGCCATCGGCCCCAGGATCATGCCGACGATCACCGGCGCGGTCGGGAAGTCGAAACGGCGCATCACCATGCCCAGCAGGCCGATCACGAACAGCAGCAGCAGGTCGAACCACGACTGGCGGATGCCATAGGCGCCCAGGCCCGCGAAGATCAGGATACCGCCGTACAGCAGCGGCGTGGGCACGCGCAGCATGCGCACCCACAGGCCGATCGCCGGCAGGTTCAGCACCAGCAGCATCACGTTGCCGATATACAGCGAAGCCAGCAGGCCCCACACCAGGTCGCCCGAGGTCTGGAACAGCATCGGGCCCGGCTGCAGGTTGTAGTTCTGGAACGCGGCCAGCAGGATCGCGGTGGTGTTGGAGGTGGGGATGCCCAGCGTCAGCAGCGGCGCCAGCGTCGCGGTCACGGCGGCGTTGTTGGCGGCCTCGGGGCCGGCCACGCCTTCGATCGCGCCGACCTTGCCGAACTCTTCCTTGTGGTTCGACAGCTTCTTCTCGGACGCGTACGACAGGAAGGTCGGGATCTCGGCGCCGCCGGCGGGGATCAGCCCGAACGGGAAGCCGATGATGGTGCCGCGGATCCACGCCGGGATCGAGCGCTTCCAGTCCGACTTGTTCATGTGGATCGAACTGAGCTTGTTGAAGGTGCCCTCCGGCTGCGGGAAGAAGGCGTTGAACAGCGCCTCGCCCACGGCGAACAGGCCCACGGCGACGACCACGATGTCGATGCCGTCGTACAGCTCCTGCACGTTCATCGAGTAGCGCGTCTGGCCCGACAGCGAATCCATGCCAATCAGGCCGATGCCCAGGCCCAGGAACAGGGCGGTCATGCCGCGCAGCAGCGACGAACCCAGCACCGCCGAGACGGTGGTGAAGGCCAGCAGCATGATCATGAAGTACTCGCCCGGACCAAACTGCAGCGCCACGTCGGCCGCCACCGGCGCGAACATCGACAGCAGCACGGTGGCGATGGTGCCGGCCACGAACGAGCCGATCGCCGCGGTGGCCAGCGCCGGGCCGGCGCGGCCGTTCTTGGCCATCAGGTTGCCTTCCATGGCTGTCACCATGGTGGAAGACTCGCCCGGCGTGTTCATCAGGATCGAGGTGGTCGAGCCGCCGTACATCGCGCCATAGTAGATGCCGGCGAACATGATCAGCGCGGCGGTGGGCTCCACCTTGGCGGTCAGCGGCAGCAGCATCGCCACCGTCAGGGCGGGGCCGATGCCCGGCAGCACGCCGATGGCGGTACCGAGGAAGCAGCCCACCAGGGCCCACATCAGGTTGATCGGCGTGATCGCGACGGCAAAGCCGTGCATCAGCTGGTTCAGGGTATCCATTCGAAGACTCCTTGCTGGACGGGCGAGCAGGCTCAGAAGCCGGCGATAGGCAGCAGCGGCAGGTTGATGCCGAGCAGGAATTCAAACAGCGCCCACATCGGCACCGTGATGCACAGGCCGATCAGCGCGTCGCGCACGATGCGGCGGCTGCCGTAGCCGCGTGCCACGCACACCATCAGCAGCGTGGAGGAAAACACGAAGCCGAGCGTGCCGATCAGCGCCATGTTCAGCAGCAGGCCGGCCGCCACCCACAGGAAGCCCTTGAAGTTGTGCGGGGCATTGGGCAGCTCGGCATCTTCCTCCGGCATGTTGCGGAAGCCGCCGCGCACGCCCTGCCAGGTCAGCAGCGCGCCGCACACGGCCAGGCCAATGGCGACCAGCGTGGGCACGAAGCGCGGCGACAGGCCGGCATAGCCCTCCTCACCGGAAATGCCGGCGAGGCCGAGGAAGAAGAACAGCGAGAGCGCCAGGACGGCAACGCCGATGGCAAGGTGCGAGGGTTTCATGGAGACTCCTTGGCCTTTGTCGCCAGCGAAGGGCGCTGGCGTCCGCGACGCTGGCTTTATATTGCCCGCGCGGCTGCGGGGCCCGGTGACATATGGTTGTAGTCGTCGGTATCGCAGGTGGACACCGGGCCCCGCGCCGTTTTTCCTGCCGCCGGGATCAGCCGGCGGGGTTGGCAGGCACGACAGGTAAAGCAGTGGATGCGGTTGGTACGGTATTGCAGGGTGCTGCCAGGGCGGGCGCGCCGGCGTCAGCGCGCCCGCGGGTCTTACTTGGCGACGCCCAGCTCGCGCAGCGTGCCGCCCAGGCGGGCCGATTCGCTGTCGACGAACTTGCCGAACTCGTCGCCGGTCAGCAGGAACGGCGTCCAGTCATTCTTCTGCAGCGTGTCCTTCCAGGCCTTGCTCTCGGTGGCCTTGACCACGGCGTCGATCATGGCCTTGCGCTGGTCGGCGCTGATGCCGGGTGCGCCATACACGCCGCGCCAGTTGTAGATCTCGACGTTGACGCCCTGTTCCTTCAGGGTCGGGATGTCGGCGGTGCGGTCCTTGGAGGTCACCGCCAGCGCGCGCATCTTGCCGCTCTTGATAAAGGGCAGGAACTCGGACACGCCCGCGATGCCGACCGTCACGTGGCCGCCCATGATCGAGGCCGAGGCTTCGCCGCCGCCCTGGAAGGGCACGTAGTTGATCTTCTTCGGGTCGACGCCGCTTTCCTTGGCGACCAGGCCGGCCAGGATGTGGTCGATCGAACCCTTGGAGCCGCCGCCCCAGCTGACGCTGCCCGGGTTGGCCTTGAGCTGCGTGGTCAGGTCCTTGATCGACTTGATCGGCGAGCTGGCCGGCACGGTGATGACCATGGTGTCGGCAAACAGGCGCGCGATCGGCGTGGCGTTCTTCAGCGTGACCGGCGGCTTGTTGGTCTCGATCGCGCCGACCATCACCGCGCCCACCACCATCAGCGCATTGGGATTGCCCTTGTCGGTGTTGACGAACTGGGTCAGGCCGATGGTGCCGCCGGCGCCGCCCTTGTTGTCGTATGAAGCGGTCTTGGCCTGGCCCGCGGCGATCATGGCCGCGCCCAGCGAACGGCCGGTCTGGTCATAGCCGCCGCCGGGATTGGCGCCGATCATGAACTTGACGCTGTCCAGCGCAAAAGCGGGCGCGGCGGCAACGGTGGCGGCAACGGCAGCCGATGCCATCACGGCATGGGCCAATCGGGAAATCGAACGACGCATAGCGGTCTCCTTGGTAGTACCGGTGATCGCCATGGCAGCCGGCTGGCAGCCGCGATCCGACCCGGGGATTCCGGCGGCAGCCAGTGCGTTGCAAGCGGACGGGAACACAGCGAGGCGGCTGCGCGAGAAGGGCGCAGTGCCGGTTGTTGTCTCCTGTCCGGCGCGGCGGGGCGTGGCCGGAACTGTTCTTGGACTTTTGGTGAACATCAGACCGGGGTTACCGGTCATGGGGCGGATTCTAGGACGCGGAAACTGTCAAAAGGCTGTCAAAAGGGGGGAGAAGGGGTCGGGGTTTACGTGGATAGCGAGGCCTGGCTTGGCTTTGCGGGTGACAGGCGCGGTCGCCGGGTGCCCGCCGGCGCGCCCAATTACCCCGCCGGCTTCGCCTGCAAACACGGATCCTTCCGCGCCACCGCCGGCACCACCACCGCCATATCGAATTCCCAATCCCCCGGCGGGCTTTCCACATACCCCACGCTGAGCACCTTGCCCGCATCCGCCGCCAGCCAGCGCGGCACGCCGATATCGCGCCGCACATGCCCGTTGCCGGCGACGAGCACCGCGCCGCGCTGCGCATGGGGACGCAACACCTGCGCCATTACCGCATCGCGCGCCGCCTGCGCCGACAGCATGCCGGGCAGCATGGCCTTGGGGAAGTTGCCACAGTGGCCGCGATCCAGCACCGCGGTCTGTGCTGAAACGAGGTCGGGTGGCAGTGCGCCGTCCAGGCCGAGCTGCCTGCGCTCGTCCGCCGAGAAGAGCCCGTCCAGCCCGCCGCGCACGATCTTGCCCGCATCGGCCCGCGACAGGTTGGCGGCCACCAGCGGCAAGTCGTACTGCAGCGCCAGCGCCACCACCGGGCGGTACAGCGGCCATTGCCAGGCGCCGCCGCCAGCCTGGGCGATCAAGTAGTCGGCGTCGCGCGGGCGCTCGCGGCGGGCGCGCTCGATATCGGCCTGGCGCTCGCGGTCAAACTGCTCCATGGCGATGGCGGGGCGCCAGCCCAGCTCGACGGCGCGCTTGAGGGCAGCCAGCCGCTGCTGCTGCGCCGCGGCGTTGTCGTGGACTTCGCCCAGCAGTACGTAGGACTTGCCGGCGAAGGCGGCGCTGACGGCGTCGGGCGCGGGCGCCGTGGATGCGCAGCCGGCGGCGAGCACGGTGACGGTGGCGGCAAGCATGCCCATAACGCGCAAACGGAATGACATCACGCAGCTCCTTATTTCGTCTGAGTCGTCGGGGCGGCGGCCTGCTGTCCCGGTTGCTCCGGCACATACACCATCGACCCGTCCTTCAACCGGTACGCCACCCCGGCCTTGATGCCGTCGCCGCTGCCGACCTGCCCGCTGGCCTGGTAGCGCACCACCTTCTCGCCCTGGCGCGACACGATCTCCATGTTCGGCTTGCCCGGGTTGGTGATGATGGTGACCCAGTGCGCGGCAAGCCCCGCCACTCATGGTGGGGAAGGATAGCGCGGACGGCGTAGCCGTCCTTGCTGTTGGTTTTTCAGTGTGGGGTCTGCTGTTGTTCGATGTACTGGCGCACGATGGCGATCGGTGCGCCGCCACAGGATGATGCGAAGTAGGAAGGCGACCACAGCACGCCCTTCCAGTAGCGTTTCTGGATGTCGGGTCTTTCCTTGCGCAGCAGGCGGCTGGACACGCCCTTGAGGCTGTTCACCAGATTCGACACCGCGACCTTTGGCGGGTACTCCACCAGCAGGTGAACGTGATCGTCCTCGCCGTCCATCTCGATCAAGTTCGCCTCGAAGTCGGCGCATACCTTGTCGAAGATGGCGTGCAGCCGTTTGATGGCGTCGCCGTCGAACACTCTGCGGCGGTATTTCGCCACGAAGACCAAATGGACGTGCATCTTGAAAACACAGTGTCTTCCGTGTCTAATATCGTTGTCATCGCTCATAGGCCAAGAGTATGATTGAGCCATGCAGCGACTTCAAGCCTACAAGTACGAACTGATGCCGACCGGCGAGCAGCAACGCAACATGCGTCGCTTTTCTGGTTCGTGCCGGTTCGTCTTCAACAAGGCACTGGCGTTGCAGAAGGCTCGTTACGAGCAAGGCGAGAAGAAGCACGGCTACGCCGGACTGTGCAAGCTGCTCACCGAGTGGCGCAACAGCACGGAAACCGCATGGCTGGCCGATGCGCCGGTTCATCCGCTGCAACAGACGCTCAAAGATTTGGAGCGGGCCTACGGCAACTTCTTTGCCAAGCGGGCCGACTTTCCGCGCTTCAAGAAGAAGGGCCAGGGCGACAGTTTCCGCTATCCCGACCCCAAGCAAATCAAGCTCGACCAGGCCAGCAGCCGCCTGTTTTTGCCCAAGCTGGGCTGGCTACGATACCGCAACAGCCGGAAGGTGCTGGGGGTGGTGAAGAACGTCACAGTCAGGCAGTCCTGCGGCAAGTGGTTCGTGTCGATCCAGACCGAGCGTGAGGTCGAACAGCCGGTGGCACAGGCCGCGAGCGCGGTTGGCATCGACATGGGTGTTGCCCGGTTCGCCACGCTTTCGGACGGGACGTTCTACGCCCCGCTCAATTGTTTCAAGCGGCAAGAGGCCGCGCTGCGCAAAGCGCAGCAGGCGATGAGCCGCAAGAAGAAGTTCAGCAGCAACTGGAAGAAGGCGAAAGCCCGCGTCCAGCGCATCCATTCCCGCATCGGCAATGCCCGCCGCGACTACCTCCACAAGTGCTCCACCACGATCAGCCAAAACCACGCGATGGTGTGTATCGAGGACTTGCAGGTACGGAATATGTCCAGGTCGGCGGCAGGCAGCACCGAACAGCCGGGCAAGCAGGTTCAGGCCAAGTCCGGCCTGAACAAAGCCATCCTCGATCAAGGCTGGTTCGAGTTCCGCCGCCAACTGGACTACAAGCTGGCTTGGAACGGTGGTTATCTCATCGCCGTGCCACCGCAGAACACGAGCCGCACCTGTCCGTGCTGCGGCCATGTCTCGGCCGACAACCGCCAGACGCAAGCCCGGTTCGAGTGCGTGGAATGCGGTTTCGAGGAAAATGCCGATGTGGTCGGCGCAATCAATGTTCTAAGGGCGGGACACGCCCGGTTAGCCTGTGAAGTGAACGCTGCGGTAGCGGCGTCAGCATCAGGAACCCACCGAAGCGACTCAGGGGCGGCTCAATGCCGCGTCTGAGCGCCGTAGGAATCTCCGGCCTTCAGGTCGGGGAGGATGTCAAGTCGTCATGCGTGAACGGGTTGGCCGGATTCTGCGCGATCGCCACCAACAGCGCGGCGATCACCACCAGGAACACGTCGATCAGGTTGACGGTGTCGAGGAATGGAAGTAGCGCGTGCGCAGTTCGCTGGCAAGGAAGCCGGTGGCGGTCTCGGTGCGCGCGTTGTTCGCATCGCGCAGGTTGGAGATCAACAGCTCCGGCGCCTTGCCGGTCAGGTACCGCACTGCCAGGCCGATACCGCCCAGGTACTGGAAGGGATCGTCGGTGGTCAGCATACCGTACAGGTTGGCGCTGCGCGCCAGCAGCGCGGCATCGACGCCCTTCAGGTTCTCGGCATAGAGGTTGACCTGCGGCAGCGCCTCGCCCCAGTGCTGTTCGTCGGGGCCGTAGGCGTACTGCATGCGCGCGAGGTAGAGCTTCGCATCGGCTTCTCTCCCGCTGCCGAAGGTATCGGTGGCCATGGTGGCGTCGTTCAGGCCGGTGCCGTAGTTGCCCGATTCGCTGGCGAAGATGCGCGTGACCGCCAAGGCATCGAGGCGATCGGCAGGGACGTTGAGCTTCGCCAGCCGTTCGCGCACGGCGCGCGTGTTGGCGGCGACCACGTTGTCGGGCTCCGGCTGCGCGGCGGCGACTTTCACCGCTTCGGCCAGCCACTTCATCAGCGACCCTTGCAAACGCGCCCTTCTCCCGCAAGCGGGAAAGGGGAACAAACCCGCAGCGGGCAGGACGCAGCAGGCCTCAGCGCTGATGCACCGTCTCGCCCGGCGCCTTCTCCGGCAGCTTGTTGCCTTCCGAATCGATCTGCAACGGCCCGGTGCCGGAGAACCGGTCCAGCGCCAGGTAGATCACCGGCGTGATAAACAGCGTGATCACCTGCGAGAACAGCAGGCCGCCAACCACCGCCAGACCCAGCGGCTGGCGCAGCTCGGCACCGGCACCAAGGCCCAGCGCCAGCGGCAACGCCCCCATCACCGCCGCAAAGGTCGTCATCATGATCGGCCGGAACCGCAGCAGGCACGCCTGCCGGATCGCCTTGGCAGGCATCATGCCTTGCTCGCGCTGCGCCGCCAGCGCGAAGTCGATCATCATGATCGCGTTCTTCTTGACGATGCCGATCAGCATCAGCACGCCGATGACGGCGATCAGCGACAGCTCGATATTGAAGATAAACAGCGTCAGCAACGCGCCCACCGCCGCCGAGGGCAAACCTGCCAGGATCGTCAGCGGGTGGATATAGCTCTCGTACAGCACGCCCAGCAGCGTGTAGATCACCGCGATGGCCGCCACCAGCAGCACGATCTGCGTGGCCTGCGACGACTGGAACACCGCCGCGTCACCGCCCCAGCTGGTGAAGATCGAGGTCGGCATGGCGATCTCCTGCCGGTAGCGGTCGATGCGCGACGACGCATCGCCCAGCGCCGCGCCCGGTGCCAGGTTGAACGACACCGTCACCGAAGGCAGCTGCCCCTGGTGGTTGACCGCGATCGGCCCGACCCGGCGCTCGGTGGTGGCGAAGGCGGAGATCGGCACCATCTGGCCGGTCTTGCTGCGCACGTAGAGCTTGGCGAACGCGGTCTCGTCGACGCGGTCGATGTCGGCCGCCTGCAGGATCACGTAGTAGTTGTCGATCGGCGTGTAGATGGTCGACACCTGCCGCTCGCCGAACGCCGAGTACAGCGCGGTGCGCACGTCCTGCATCTGCACGCCGAGCGCATTGGCCTTGTCGCGGTCGATCGACAGGTGCGCCTCCAGGCCCGACTGCTGCGAATCGCTGGTGACGTCGCGGAAGATCGGGTCGGCGCGCATCTTCGCCATCAGCTTGTCGGAGAAGTCCTGCAGCTGGCCGGCCTTCACGCTCTGCAGCGTGTACTGGTAGCGGCTCTTGCTCTGGCGCCCGCCGAGCTGGAGGTTCTGCACCGGCGCAAAGTAGACCGCCAGGCCGGGCACGCCGGCGACGTCGCGTCGCAGCGACTCGATCACCTTGGGCATGGCGTCGCGATCGCCGCGCGGCTTGAGCTCGACGAACATGCGGCCGGTGTTGATCGCTGGCGACGGGCCGCCGCCGATGGCGACCACGATGCTCTTCACCGCCGGGTTGGCGCGCATGCGCTCGGCGGCGTCGCGCAGGCGCTCGGCCATGGCGTCGAAGGAAATGTCCTGCGGACCTTCCGCGTTGACGCGGATCTGGCCGATGTCTTCCTCGGGGAAGAAGCCCTTGGGGATGGTGATGAACAGCACCGCGGTCAGCACGAAGGTCAGCCCTGCGACCGCCAGTACCGTGCGGCGGTGCGCAAGGCACCAGTCCAGCCCGCGCGCATATCGGTGCAGCGTGAACTCGAACAGGTTCTCGAACCACTGCGTGGAGCGCATGCCGAAGGTCTGCTTCTGCACGATGGCAGGCTGCGCCGACGCGTGGTCGCCGTAGGCATGGTGCGATTCATCCACCGGCACGTTCTCGGCCGACAGGAAACGCGCGCACAGCATCGGGATCAGCGTCAGCGACACCAGCGCCGACACCAGGATCGCCAGCGACACCACCGCGGCAAATTCATGGAACAACAGCCCGATCACGCCCGGCATGAAGAAGATCGGGATAAACACCGCCACCAGCGAAATCGAGATCGACAGGATGGTGAAGCCCATCTCGCGCGAGCCCACCAGCGCGGCCTTCAGCGGCGGCACGCCTTCCTCGATATGGCGCACGATGTTCTCGAGCATCACGATGGCATCGTCAACCACCAGGCCCACGGCGAGCGTGATCGCCAGCAGCGAGACGTTGTCCAGGCTGTAGCCGAAGGCCTTCATCAGCGCCACCGTGCCGATCAGCGAGATCGGCAGTGACACGGTGGGGATCAGCGTGGCCGCGGCACGGCGCAGGAACAGGAAGATCACCATCACCACCAGCGCCACGGTCAGCGCCAGCGTGAACTGCACGTCGTGGATCGATTCGCGGATCGAGCGCGAGCGGTCGTTGACCACCGACACGCTGACCGAGCCCGGCATCTGGTGGATCAGGCGGGGCAGGGCGGCGTTGATCGAATCGACCACCGCCACGGTGTTGGCGTCGGGCTGGCGCAGCACGGCCAGCACGATCGAGCGCTCGTTGTTGAGCCAGCTGCCGGTCTTGATGGTCTCGACGCTGTCCTCGACCTCGGCCACGTCAGAGAGCCGCACCAGCGCGCCGTTGGGCTGGCTGGCGACGATGATGTTGCGGAAGGCGTCGGCGCTGGTCAGCTGCCGGTTGGCCTGGATGGTCAGGGTCTGGCGCGCGCTGTCGAGCGTGCCCACCGGCGTATTGGCGTTGGCGCGATTCAGCGCCGTGGCCAACTCGTCCAGCGTCAGGCCGCGCGCGGCGAGCGCGTCGGGGTGGGCGCGCACGCGCACGGCAAAGCGCTTCTGCCCGAAGATCTGCACCTGCGCCACGCCCGGCAGCGTGGCCAGCGTGGGCGAGATCAGGTTGTCGCCGAAGGCATTCAGGTCCGCCAGGCTCATTGCCGGGGAATTGATCGCCAGCAGCAGCACGGGCGCGTCGGCCGGATTGACCTTGCGGTACGACGGCGGGACGGTCATCTCGATCGGCAGCGAACGCTGCGCGCGGAACAGCGCCGCCTGCACGTCCACGGCCGCGTCGTCGATATCGCGGTCGTTGTTGAATTCGATGGTGATGCTGGAGTTGCCGAGCGTGTTCTGCGAGCTGATCACCGTCACGCCGGGGATGGTCGCGAACTGCTTTTCCAGCTGCGTGGCGACCGATGCGGCCATGGTCTCCGGGCTGGCGCCGGGCAGCGTCGCGGTGACCTGGATCACCGGCGAGTTGAAGCTGGGCAGCGCGGCGATCGGGATGGTCGGGTACAGCACGATGCCGGTGACCACCACGGCCAGGCACAGCAGCACCGTCATCACCGGACGGCGGATACAGAGTTCCGAGAGCGTCATGGCTCAGTGCCCCGCTGCGCCGTTGGCCGTGCGGGACGCGGCGGCGGCCGACGCCCCTGCGGCGGGCGCCTCGCGCACCAGCGCGCCGGGGCGCAGGTTCTGCGTGCCTTCCACCACCACGCGGGCCCCGGGCTGCACGCCCTCGACCACGGCGGCGGCGGCGGTGGTGGTCACCACCTGCACCGGCACGCGCGCGACCTTGCTGTCGGGCTGGACCACGTAGACGAAGCGGCCTTCGGGTCCGGTCACCACCGCCTGCGGCGGCACCGACAGCGCGCCCTTCAGGGTCTGCACCACGGCGCTCACAGTGGCGTAGGTGCCGGGCCACAGCCGCTGCTCGTCATTGTCGAACTGCGCCTTGACGCGGATGGTGCCGTATTGCGGATCGACGGTGTTATCCACAAAGGTGATCTTGCCGGTCACCGGGGTCTTGCTGCCGTCGTTGGGCTGCGCGGTGACCTGCACCGGGCCGGCCCGCATTGCTTCGCGCAGCGCGGCCAGCTGCCGCTCGGGCAGGGTGAAGGTCACGGCGATCGGCTGCACCTGGGCGACGGTGACCATCGGCACGGTGCTGCCGGGCATCACCAGCGAGCCCGGGAAGGCGTTGATCACGCCGGTGCGCCCGCTGATGGTGGCGCGGATCACGCCGTAGCTGATCGCCACGCGGCTGGCTTCGATCGCGGCCTGGTCGGCGCGCACGGTGGCGGCAAAGCCGTCGACCTTGGCCTGGGCGGTGTCGACCGCGCTCTTCGAAATGAAGTTGCGCTCGAGCAGTTCCTGGCTGCGCGCCAGCGTGCGACGGGCATCGGCCAGGTCGGCCTGATCCTTCAGCAGCTGGGCCTGGGCCTTGGCCAGGTTGGCCTCGTCCATGCGGGTGTCGAGCGAGAACAGCAGGTCGCCCGGCCTGACCGTCTGGCCTTCCTTGATATGCACCGTGCGCACCGTGCTGGATACCTGCGGGCGCACGTCAACCGTGGATAACGCGGTGACATTGCCGTTGGCCGAGACCTGCAGCGGCACGTCGCCCTGCTGCACCCGCGCGGTGGACACCACCACGGCGGCAGGCGCCTTGGGCTCCGGCTTGGGCGCGAGCCAGGTGCGCCAGGCCAGCCAGCCAAGGCCGGCTATCACCAGCACCACGGCCACCATCCCCCACGGCGATACACGGCCGCGCCCGGTCCCGGCAGCCGCACTCCAGTTGCTGTCGACGAAGCCCTTGGGCTGGTCGATCCTGTCAGTTTTCATGTTGTGGACCCTCTGCACCCGACTTCGCGCCACTCCCCGTGACCCGCCCGGCTTGTTGTCATGACATGCCGCCGGTGCGTGTTGCGCAAAGACTCTACTAGTACCGCGCTTCGCCGCCCGGGGCCAGCGCCGCGTATTACAGTCCGTTACAGGACCTGCAAGGGTCGGGTGACGGGACGGCGCCAGCAAACGCCGTCCGGACCACGGAGGAGGCCGGGGATGTGTGTAGCGGGGCGCTTGTATGGTTAGACAAACATTATCAGAAAAGCTGCCGCCGGCCATCGCGGCGCCACTGATTGACGCTGTCGACCGAGAGTTCGCGTGGCCCGGCCTGCACAATGACGGCATCGCCGGCGCGAACTGAACCCGCCCGCACCACGCTGAGGTAAACGCCCGTGTAACCGCTCTGGACCATGTCCCGCACCGCATGGCGGTAAGCCATGGCCGCGTTGAACTTGTAGCAGGGCTGGCGCGGCGATTCCACCCGCAGCAGTGCGGTGCCCACGCGCAGCAGGTCGCCGACCCACAGGTCCGCCTCGACCAACCCTTCCAGCGTCAGGTTTTCGCCCAGCGCGCCATAGGGCAGCGGCTGGCCCGACTCCGGCTGCGAGCAGGCGCGGCGGCGCGCGTTCCACCAGGGGTAGTGCTCGGCCGGATAGGCGTAGACCGCCTTGTCCCGGCCGCCGTGCACGGTCAGGTCGGCCTGCTCGTCGCCGGCCATGCCCAGCGCCAGCACCTGTACGCAGATCGGGTGCAGCAGCGTGCTGACCGGGTGCTTGCGGATGCCGGAGAGCACCACCGCCTCGGTGCCCGCGCCCGCCACCACCAGCGGGATGGCCTTGCCCAGGCTCACCGCCAGCACGCGTGCACGGGCCTGCCAGGGTCTGGAATCGCTCACGTGAGCCCCCGCTTCGGTGGTTGTGGAAAGGGATGTGGATAAGCTGCGGATATCCCTGAGGATAACGGGCGGATAACGCTGTGGAAAAAGGCTTGGTGCGGTGCCTCACCAGACGCGGTGGCAAGGGCTGGCGCGCTTGTGGCAGGCTGGCGGCGCGGCCGTCGGGCCCGCACCGCCTGGGGATCAGGCCTGCTGCGGCGCCTGCTGGCGCTGTTCCTGGCAGCCGAGCGCGCGGGCACGCTGCGACACCGCCAGCGCCGCCAGCATCAGCGCCGCCGCGCCCCAGTGCAGCGAATCCGCCCCCGCCAGGGTGTAGATCGCGGCACCGGTCATGGCGCCGGCCGCCTGGCCCAGGTAGATCGACGAGGAATTGAGCGAGATCGATACCGAGGCCCGCTCCGGCGCCAGCAGCACCAGGCGCGCCTGCTGCGCGCTGTTGGTGGCAAACCCGCCCACGCCCCACAGCATGAACAGCAGCACCAGCGCCACGCCGCCCAGCCCGGCCAGCGGCCACAGCACCATGGCGGTGATCGAGGTCAGCAGCGTGACCTGCACGATCCGGCTCGGCGTGACCCGGTCCATGCGCGACGCGGCCACGGCGTTGCCGAACACGCCGCAGGCGCCGTAGGCCAGGAACATCAGGCTGAGCGTGCCGCCGCTGATGCCGTACTGGTCGCGCAGCAGGGGGGCGATATAGGTAAACACCGTAAACATGCCGGCCGACGAGATCATGGTGGTCAGCACCACCAGCATGATCGGCTTGTGGCGCAGCACCGCGCCCCAGGCCTCGCGCCCGACCGGCGGCACATACAGCCCGCGCGGCAGCGCGCGCCACACCGCCGCCGACACCAGCAGGGCCAATACGCCCACCAGCGCCATGCTGACGCGCCAGCCCAGCGTGGAAGAGATCCAGGTACCCAGCGGCACGCCCACCACGCTGGCGATGCTCCAGCCGAGGAAGACAAAGCTGATGGCGCGCCCGCGCGTCTGCGCATTGACCAGCAGCGGCAGCGTGGCCGCGGTCTGGGGAGTGTAGATGGCCGCGCCGATGGCCGTCAGGAAGCGGATCGCCATCAGTGCCGCGAAGCTGGGAGCGAACGCCGCGGCGAGGTGCATGACCGCGTAGATCAACAGCGATCCGGCCAGCAGCAGCCGACGGTCGATGCGCGAGCCCAGCGTGGCGAACAGCGGCGCGCCGACGCAGGTCGCCAGCGCGAACACGGACACCAGCTGGCCAGCACTGGCCGCGCCGAGGCCGAAATCGCCGGCAATGTCGTTCAACATGCCGGTAACGATCATCGCACCGGTGCCAATGACGAAATTGCCGACGCAGAGCGTCACTAGCCTGGGGTCCATGCCGGCCTTGGGGAGGTGTTCAGCGCGCAGGCGCCTTGTTGTTGTCTGGGCTGCCGCGGGCCAGGGCGGCCGGGCGGTGAGGGAAGTCCCGAGTGTAGCGGTTTCGCGGCGTTCGCGTTTTCCCCCGGAAATTGCTACCCAGATATGAAACGCCCCTGTCCCGCATCGCGGAACAGGGGCGAACAGGGCCTCATGGCGAGGTTACCTCGCGGCAATCCGGCCGCAACAACTCAGCGCGACAGTGCCGGCGTCAGCGCCTTGGGATTGACGATGCAGTCGTGCTTGCCGCCCAGCACATCCAGGATGTTCTGGAACGCCGTGCGGAAGTACAGCTCATAGCTGTCACGCTCCACATAGCCCAGGTGCGGCGTGCAGATACAGTTTTCCATGCGCAGCAGCGCGTGGCCCTGCAGGATCGGCTCGGACTCGAACACGTCGACCGCTGCCATGCCGGGCCGGCCCCGGTTCAGCGCGGTAACCAGCGCGTTCTCTTCCAGCAGCTCCGCGCGGCTGGTGTTGACGAAGAGCGCGGTGGGCTTCATCCGCGTCAGGTCGGTCAGCTTGACGATGCCGCGGGTGTCGTCGTTCAGGCGCAGGTGCAGCGACAAAACGTCGCTGTCGGCAAAGAACTGCTCCTTCGACCCGGCCACGTCCAGGCCATCGGCGCGGGCGGCTTCCTGCGAGGCCTCGCGGCCCCAGACCAGCACCTTCATGCCGAAGGCACGGCCATAGCCGGCCAGCAGCCGGCCGATCTTGCCGTAGCCCCAGATCCCCAGCGTCTGGCCGCGCAGCACCTGGCCGAGGCCGAAGTTGGGCGGCATCGTCGTCGATTTCAGGCCCGACTGCTGCCAGGCGCCGTGCTTGAGGCTCGCCACATACTGCGGGATGCGCCGCTGCGCCGCCATGATCAGCGCCCAGGTCAGCTCGGCCGGGGCCACCGGCGAGCCCACGCCTTCCAGCACCGCGACGCCGCGGTCGGTGGCCGCATCCAGGTCGATATGGCTGCCCGGGCCCGCGCCGACCTTGCCGGTCTGGCTGATCAGCTTCAGCTTGGGCAGTTTTTCCAGCAGTTGACGGGTGATGCGGGTGCGTTCGCGGATCAGCACCACGGCTTCCACGTCGGACAGGCGCGCGGCCAGCTGGCCCACGCCCTTGACGGTGTTGTTGAACACCTTGACGTCGTGCCCCTCCAACAAGCTGAAGCACGGCAGCTTGCGCACGGCGTCCTGATAATCGTCGAGTACGGCAATCTTCATCGGCAACTCTGGTTGTCTACCGGCCTTAGTGCCGGTTGGTGCGCGCGGCAACGGAGCCGCGCGCCGGTCAACAGTATTGTTGAATACCCCTCGCCGGCGCTACGCAACGATACCCGCCGAGCGACGGGGATGCCGCGCCAGCCGGCCGCGGCAATTGCTGCGCAGCAAAAAACAGGGGGGTGCGCCAGTGGTATCCTTGCCTGCTCCGGTGTCGCCGCGGATTGTCGGTCGAGCCCAGCTCCCGTCACGCTGCCCCATCCGGACAAAGCCCACCCGGCGCGCGCAGCCACCCCTGCGCGGGCGAAGCGCAACTTTAGCGCAGCCGCAGGGACCGCCGCGACCTTTGCACAACCCGGGTCGCCGCGGAGTTGTAACGGGATGTGACGATTCGGATATCACGGCCTGATGTTACCCACATCCTGTGACGATCTCGGATTTGCCTCCCGCCGGCCAAGGCTTTGCAAGGTTTCCCCATTCCCTTACTTCCCTTTACGAACCGGAGTTGCAGTATGAACCACCCCACGATGCAAGGCACGGCGCCAGTCAATGCACCGGCCTGGGTCAAGCACCCGAAGCTGGTGTCCTGGGTCGCGGAAATTGCCGCCCTGACCAAACCCGACAATATCTACTGGTGTGACGGGTCGCAGGAAGAATACGACCGCCTGTGCGAGCAGATGGTATCCGCCGGCACCATGAAGCGCCTGAACCCGGCCAAGCGCAAGAACTCTTTCCTGGCCCTGTCGGACCCCTCCGACGTGGCCCGCGTGGAAGACCGTACCTTCATCTGCTCCGAAAAGCAGGAAGACGCCGGCCCGACCAACAACTGGACCGCTCCCGCCGAGATGCGCCAGACGCTGAACGGCCTGTTCGAGGGTTCCATGCGCGGCCGCACGCTGTATGTGGTGCCGTTCTCGATGGGCCCGCTGGGCTCGCCGATCGCCCATATCGGCGTGGAACTGTCGGATTCGCCGTACGTGGCGGTGAACATGCGCATCATGACGCGCATGGGCAAGGCTGTGTATGAAGTGCTGGGCAGCAACGGCGAATTCGTGCCGTGCGTGCACACCGTGGGCAAGCCGCTCGCCGCCGGCGAGAAGGACGTGGCGTGGCCGTGCAACCCGACCAAGTACATCGTCCATTTCCCGGAAACGCGCGAAATCTGGTCGTTCGGCTCGGGCTACGGCGGCAATGCGCTGCTGGGCAAGAAGTGCTTCGCGCTGCGGATCGCCTCGACCATGGGCCGCGATGAAGGCTGGCTCGCCGAGCACATGCTGATCCTGGGCGTGACCTCGCCCGAGGGCAAGAAGTACCACGTTGCCGCCGCATTCCCTTCGGCCTGCGGCAAGACCAATTTCGCCATGCTGATCCCGCCCAAGGCCTTCGAGGGCTGGAAGGTCACCACCATCGGCGACGACATTGCCTGGATCAAGCCGGGCAAGGACGGCCGCCTGTACGCGATCAACCCGGAAGCCGGCTACTTCGGCGTGGCCCCGGGCACCAGCGAGAAGACCAACTTCAACGCGATGGCGACGCTTAAGGAAAACGTCATCTTCACCAACGTGGCGCTGACCGACGACGGCGACGTGTGGTGGGAGGGCATGACCAAGGAAGCGCCGGCGCACCTGGTCGACTGGCAGGGCAAGGACTGGACCCCGGAAATCGCCAAGGCCACTGGCGCCAAGGCCGCGCACCCGAACGCCCGCTTCACCGCGCCGGCCGCGCAGTGCCCGTCGATCGACGATAACTGGGACAACCCGGCCGGCGTACCCATTGATGCGTTTATCTTCGGCGGCCGCCGCTCGACCACCGTGCCGCTGGTGACCGAGGCGCGCAACTGGACCGAAGGCGTCTACATGGCCGCCACCATGGGTTCGGAAACCACCGCCGCGGCCGCCGGCCAGCAAGGCGTGGTGCGCCGCGACCCGTTCGCCATGCTGCCGTTCTGCGGCTACAACATGAGCGATTACTTCGGCCACTGGCTGGAACTGGGCAAGAAGCTGGAAGCGTCGGGGGCCAAGCTGCCGAAGATCTACTGCGTCAACTGGTTCCGCAAGGATGCCGAGGGCAACTTCGTGTGGCCGGGCTTTGGCGAGAACATGCGCGTGCTGTCGTGGATGATCGACCGCGTGGAAGGCAAGGGGCAGGGCGCCGAGCACATGTTCGGCACGACGCCGCGCTACGAGGACCTGAACTGGAACGGCGTTGAGTTCTCGCCGGCGCAGTTCGAGCAGGTGACCTCGATCGACCGTGACGCGTGGCAGAAGGAGCTGGCGCTGCATGACGAGCTGTTTACGCAGCTGAAGCACAACCTGCCGCAGGCGCTGGCGGAAACGCGGGTTGCGCTGGGCAAGCGGCTGGAGGGCTGATGCTCTCGCAGCCGTGCTGACAAAGCTGGCACGCTGTGCCAGGTTTGGTCGGCAAACCAACGCCCGTCTCTCCGGAGGCGGGCGTTTTTTATCCCGCCTCGCTATCCCCCAACGTCTCCACCGCATACTTCACCAACCCCGCCCGCCCCTCGATCCCCAACTTGCGCTTCAGGTTGAGCCGGTGCGTTTCCACCGTGCGCACCGACACGCCGAGCTGCACCGCAATCTCCTTGTTGGCCATGCCACGCCCGATGCAGCCAAGGATGTCGCGCTCGCGCCGGGTCAGCGCGTCGAGCGGGCCAGGGCTTTGCTCGGCCATGCCGCGCGCGATGCGCGCGCTGTAGAACACACGCCCGGCCAGCACCGACTGGATCGCCGCCATCAGCTCGTCAGCCGGCGCGTCCTTGAGCACATAGCCGCGCGCGCCGGCGCGCACCGCCTGGCGCACGTATTCCAGGTTGTCGTGCATCGACACGATCAGCACCGCCAGTTCCGGATAGCGGTCGTGCAACGCCGCCGCCAGCGCGATGCCGCCCATGCCGCGCATGCCGATATCGGTGATGACGAGGTCCGGCAGCTCGGCTTCAGCGGCACGGTCCAGCCACGCCAGCGCGGCTTCGCCGTCGTCGGCCTCGCCTACCACGCGCAGCCTCGGCTGCAGCGCCAGGTGCATGCGCATGCCGTCGCGCACCAGCGCGTGGTCGTCGATCAGCAGCACGCGGGCGGGTGCGTCGGCGCTGCCGGGGGCGAAGTCTGGAAACTGGGTCATGACTGCGAGGGTCCTGCGGAAACGGGATCGTGCGAAATTGCAGTGGGTTTTGCTGCAGGCTTCGCCAGCGGCAGCGAAGCGACCAGCTCGGTGCCGCCGACGCCGGAAACGATGCCGAACTGCCCGCCCAGCGCGGCGATACGCTCCCGCAGGTTGCGCAGGCCGATGCCGCGCTGCGGGTCGAGCTGCATGCGCGCCACATCGAAGCCGCTGCCATCGTCGCGCACGGTCAGGCGCGTGGCGTCGGCATCGAACGCCAGCAACACGCTCACGCGCCGCGCACGGGCGTGGCGCTCCACATTGGTCAGCGCTTCTTGCGCGATGCGGAACAGTGCCGTGGCCTGTTCATCCGCCAGTTCGCGCGGCGTACCGGATTGCGTCACCGCGATCTCGAGCCGGCTGCCGCCCTGCATCTCGCGCGCCAGGTGCTGGAGCGCGGCGTAGAGGCCCAGGTCGTCGAGCAGGGCGGGGCGCAGGTTGCGCGCCACGCGCCGCACTTCGTTGAACACGGTGTCGAGCCGGTTCAGCGCCATGCCCAGCACCGGCGCCACCGCCGCGCCTTCAGTGGGCGCCAGGCGCAGGCGGTTGGTGGCGGTCTCCAGCACCAGCTTGACCGACACCAGCAGCTGGCTGATGCCGTCGTGCAGCTCGCGCGACAGCCGCGCGCGTTCCTCTTCCTGCGACTGCACCACGCGCTGCGCCAGCTGGCGCAGCTTGGCATCGGCCTCGCGGTGTTCGCTGACGTTCAGCGCCAGGCCGCTGGCGGCGACCAGCAGGATGCTGATCGCGGCGATCACGCCGATCCAGGCCATGGTTTCGCGGATATCGGTCTCGGCGCGGGCGTCAAGCTGGCGCAGCGTGCGCTCCACGTCATCCAGGTAGATGCCGGTGCCGAGCATCCAGCCCCACTCAGGCACCGCGACCACGTAGCCGAGCTTGGGCGCGAGTTGCTGCGACGAGGGCTTTCTCCACAGGTAGCGGACCGCGCCGCCGCCACTTTTTGCCGCGGCGATCAGCTGCTGGATGGTCAGCGCGCCCTGGGGGTCACGCATGGTCCACAGGTCCTGGCCGACCAGTTCGGGCTGGCGCGGATGCATCAGGTTGCGGCCCTGCAGGTCGTACAGGAAGAAGTAGCCGTCGGGGCCGTAGTCGAGCCGCGCCAGTGCCTCCATCGCCGCGCGCCGGGTATCGGCGTCGTTGCGGCCGGAGCGCACCATCGGCGCGATCGCGCTCTGCGCCAGTTCCACGTAGTGGCGCAGCTCCATTTCCTTGCTCTGCAGGTAGGCGGCTTCGACCAGCGCGCGTTCATGCCGGGCTAGCTGGGTGGCCTGGTAGCGCACGGCTATGGCGATGCCGAGCATGGCCACCGCCAGCGGCGCCACGGCTAGCAACAGGATCTTCTGGCGGAGTTTCATCTGGGACCGGGGGTAAACACCGACGCCGCGCAGGCGGCATGCCACCGTCGATTTGCGTAGTACTACGCAGATGTGCTGCGTAGTTACGCGCTTGTGCGGGGTTTGGCGGGTGTCAATACTACACGCCGGACACGCCACCGCCCCAGCAGGGCGCGCGAGTCGACGCAGCTGGTGCACCGGACACCCCTGGACGGTGCATCGCCTGCCTGCAAGACGAGATCCGGAAACGACGACAAACCGGGCGTGCAGCAGCAGATCCCAGGAGACGCCCTCACCGCCGGATTCACCGCAAGCTGCCCGCCTTCGGGGCGCATGCCACCGCTGTTCGCCGTTCCCGTCCTTCGCCACCGCAGGCTATCCAAGACATCCCGGTCTGAGGAGACCTTCACTATGAATCGCATCGGAGAACACCTGGTGTGGCTGGCCGTCGCCGTGCTCGGCGCGTTTGCCTTCGGCACCGTCGCGCTGGCGCGCGGCGAGGCCGTCAGCGCGCTGTGGATCGTGGTTGCCGCGCTCTGCATCTACCTGATCGCCTACCGCTACTACAGCCGCTTTATCGCCGACAAGGTGATGCAGCTCGATCCCAAACGCATGACGCCCGCCTGGCGCCACAACGACGGCCTGGACTACGTGCCGACCAACAAGGCGGTGCTGTTCGGCCACCACTTCGCGGCGATTGCAGGCGCCGGCCCGCTGGTCGGCCCGGTGCTGGCCGCGCAGATGGGCTATATGCCGGGCATGCTGTGGATCCTGGCCGGCGTGGTGTTCGCCGGCGCGGTGCAGGATTTCATGGTGCTGTTTATCTCCACGCGCCGCGACGGCCGCTCGCTGGGCGACCTGGTCAAGTCGGAGATGGGCACGGTGCCGGGCATGATCGCGCTGTTCGGCTGCTTCATGATCATGATCATCATCCTGGCGGTGCTAGCGCTGATCGTGGTGAAGGCGCTGGCCGACTCGCCGTGGGGCACCTTCACCGTGGCGGTGACGATTCCGATTGCGCTGTTCATGGGCATCTACACGCGCTACATCCGCCCGGGCCGGATCGGCGAGGTGTCGGTCATCGGCTTCGTGCTGCTGATGCTGGCCATCATCGGCGGCCAGTACGTGCATGAAAGCGCCACGCTGGCGCCGCTGTTCACCTACGACGGCAAGGCACTGACCTGGATGCTGATCATCTACGGATTTATCGCCGCCGTGCTGCCGGTGTGGCTGCTGCTGGCGCCGCGCGACTACCTGTCGACCTTCCTGAAGATCGGCACCATCATCGCGCTGGCCGTGGGCATCCTGATCGTCGCGCCGGAGCTGAAGATGCCGGCCTTCACGCAGTTCGCCAAGGGCGGCGGGCCGGTGTGGACGGGCAACCTGTTCCCGTTCCTGTTCATCACCATCGCCTGTGGCGCGGTGTCGGGCTTCCATGCGCTGATCTCGTCGGGCACCACGCCCAAGCTGCTGGAAAATGAATCGCACGCGCGCTTTATCGGCTACGGCGCGATGCTGGCCGAGTCCTTCGTCGCCATCATGGCCCTGGTGGCCGCCTCGGTGATCGAGCCGGGCGTGTACTTCGCCATGAACAGCCCGGCCGCGGTAATCGGCACCACGCCGGAAGCAGTGGCACACGCCGTGTCGACCTGGGGCTTCGTGATCACGCCGGACGTGCTGGTGCAGACCGCCAAGGACGTCGGCGAGAACACCATCATCTCGCGCGCCGGCGGCGCGCCGACGCTGGCCGTGGGCATCGCCCATATCCTGCACCAGGTGGTGGGCGGCCAGGCCATGATGGCGTTCTGGTACCACTTTGCCATCCTGTTCGAGGCGCTCTTCATCCTGACCGCTGTCGACGCGGGCACCCGCGCCGGCCGCTTCATGCTGCAGGACCTGCTGGGCAGCTTTATCCCGTCGATGCGCAAGACCGACTCGCTGGTTGCCAACCTGACCGCCACCGCGCTGTGCGTGGCGGCCTGGGGCTACTTCCTGTACCAGGGCGTGGTCGATCCGCTGGGTGGCATCAACACGCTGTGGCCGTTGTTCGGCATCTCCAACCAGATGCTGGCCGCGGTGGCGCTGGTGCTGGGCACCTGCGTGCTGGTCAAGATGAAGCGCGGCCAGTACGCCTGGGTCACTTTGCTGCCGACCATCTGGTTGCTGATCTGCACGCTGACCGCCGGCTGGCAGAAGCTGTTCCATGCCGATCCCAAGGTCAGCTTCCTGACCCACGCCGCCAAGTTCAGCGCCGCCATTGCCGAGGGCAAGGTGCTGGCCCCGGCCAAGTCGATGGAGCAGATGCACCGCATCGTCTTCAATGACTACCTGGATGCCGGCCTGTGCGCGCTGTTCATGCTGGTGGTGCTGTCGATCGTGTTCTACGGCTTCAAGACTGCGATGCAGGCACGCGCCGTGAACCGCCCGACCGACAAGGAAACGCCGTTCGAGCCCCTGCCGGGCGCCGCTTCGGCCCAGTAACCCGGGAGCCCGCCATGCTGGAACAACTCGGAACCATGGGGCGCTACCTGGGGCAGTCGCTGCGGCTGATGGTCGGGCTGCCTGACTACCAGACCTATGTGGCCCACATGGAAAGCACCCACCCGGACCGTGAGCCGATGAGCTACGAGGAATTCTTCCGCGAGCGCCAGGAGGCACGCTACGGCGGCGGGCAGGGCAAGTGCTGCTGAGCACACGCTGACACGCGGCCCGCCGATGGTGGGCTGCAGACAAAGCAGACAGGCGATCACACGATCGCCTGTCTTTTTATTAAGTGTTGTATTTTCGCCGCGCATTTGTAACCCACGGAGGCTGTTTCTGTAGAGGGTTACAGGGCTTTACAGGTAGTTACAGCAAGGGTAGGGCTCCTTATCTACACTTGCGTCACATCATGGCAATTCGAGGAAAAAACATATGACTCGCCATCCCGTTCGCAACCTGACTATTGCCCTCGCCCTGGCGGCCAGCGCGCTGCCAGCCTTCGCGGGCGACATGAACAACGCCCTGGGCGGCGCACTCGGCGGTGTCGCCGGTGCCGCGGTGGGCGGCGCGCTGGGCGGCAGCACCGGCGCGGTGATCGGTGGTGCAGTGGGTGGCGGCGCCGGCGGCGCAGTGACGTCCAACCGCCGCGAGCGCACGGGCGCCATCATCGGCGGCGCGCTGGGTGGCGGTGCCGGTACCGCGGCGGGCAACGCCATGGGCGGCCGCACCGGCGGCCTGATCGGTGCCGGCCTGGGTGGCGGTGCGGGTGCCGCGCTGGGCGGCAATATCTCGCGCAGCAACTCGTACGAAAATGACCACCACCACGGCTATTACAAGAGCCACTACAAGCGCAAGAAGCACAGGCATCACCACCACCGCCACCACGACCACGATTAAGTCGCAGCAGCGGTAAAGGGAACGGGCCGGAATGGCCCGTTTTTCATTTGCGGCGTCTGGCATAATCGTTCGAACTACCTCGCCCGCCTGCCGGGAGCTGAAACAAAGAAGCCCGCAACCGGCGACGGCCGGAGCGGGCTTCTTCTCCAATAAAGTGGGAGAGGCCGTCGGGGCACTCTCCTAAAGACCTGTGGAGACCAGGTTGAAACAGAAGGGGCCGCCCTTGGGGAGGGAGCGACCCCGGATCGCGCTTGCAGGTGCCGCTGGCAGTGGCTGCGCGGCGCAGGAGGGTGGCCGCTCAGAGCGGCGCGCGATCGGTAGTGGTTTCGTACTTGGCGCCGTCGGTAAAGGCGTCGAACTTGCCGGCCTTGGCACCGTCGGTGTACGGGTCGAACTTGCCCACCTTGGCGCCGTCGCTGTAGACGTCGAACTTGCCGTTCTTGGCAAAGGCCGGTGCGGCCGACAGGGCGGCGACGAGGGTAGCGACAGTGATCAGGGCGTAGCGGTTGGTTTTCATGGTTCAGCCTTCTGTGTAGCGCGGATGCCTGAGCCGTCACTTCGACGAAAGACTATGTTGCGTTGCGGCATCCAATGGCTAGATATTAGGCATTTCCCTCATATCAATAAATATCAGGAGCCACAATGATTAGTTTTACTTCGAACAATAAAGCAAGCTGATTGCGTAAAAATTCAGCGCAGAACCGGGAGACTATGTCATGGATCGCCTGCAATCGATGCGTGTGTTTTCCAAGGTGGTGGAGTTGGGAAGCTTCGCGCGTGCAGCGCAGCAGCTGGAAATGTCCAATGCGGTGGTCACGCGCTACGTGGCCGACCTGGAAAGCCACCTCGGTACGCGCCTGCTTAACCGCACCACGCGCAGCCTGTCGCTGACCGACGCCGGCGAGACCTACCTGCAGCGCTGCCAGCAGATCCTGGAAGACGTGGAAGAAGCCGAGAGCGTGGTCACCGCGCGCAGCCAGTCGCTGTCGGGCACGCTGCGGCTGGTCACACCCGTGATGTTCGGGCTGCACCTGCTGCCCGATCTGCTTGCGCGCTTTCAGCAGCAATACCCGGATGTGGTGTTCGACGTGATCCTGTCGGACCGCAATGTCGATATCGTCGAAGAAGGCCGCGACGTGGCCGTGATGCTGTCCGACCTGGGCCTGGGTTCGCACCTGGTGGCGCGCCCGCTGCTGTCGGCCGAGGTGATCCTGTGTGCCTCACCCGGCTACGTGGCCGCGCACGCGCCGCTGCGCCATGCCCATGAACTGACCCACCACCGCTGCATCGCCATGCGGCTGCCCAATGTCGAGCATGAATGGACGCTGCTGGGCCCCGAGGGCGAGGTGACCGTGCCGATCCGCCCGGGGCTGCTGTGCAACGACGCCGAGCTGGCACACCAGGCGGCGCTGGCCGACATGGGCGTGGCGATGCTGTCCTCGTACCTGGCGCGCCCGAACATCGAATCCGGCAAGCTGGTGCATGTACTGCCGCAATACCAGCTGCCGCGGCGCGATGTCAGCGTGGTGTATCCCAGCCGCAAGTTCCTGCCGACCAAGGTACGCGCCTTTATCGACTTCCTGCTGGAAGAAGGGCAGGTGCGCGGCAGGGAGACACAGCCTGAGCCGGCCCCTGGACGTGATGCCCAGGCCGTGCGGACCTGACGCCACGCCGTAGCCAGCCAGCAAGGCAAAAGCGCCCGGACATGCCGGGCGCTTTTGCTTTCGGGGCGCTGACAGGCGCTGTGGCGCGCTGTGGCGCTTATTCGCCGGCAGCCGCGGCGCGAGACTTCTTCGCCGCTGGGGTCTTGGCGGGTGCCTTCTTGGCGGCGGTCTTGGTGGCCGCCGCCTTCTTGGCCGGTGCCTTGGTCGCTGCCGTCTTGGTTGCCGCGGTCTTGGCGGCCGTCTTGGTGGCTGGCGCCGCCTCGGCCTCGGCCTCGGCCGCGCCGCGCGAAGCCGGCTTGGCGGCGGTCTTCGCCGCCGTCTTGGCGCCCGCCTTGGGCTCGCGTGCCTCGAACTCGAAGCCGATCTTGCCGTCCGGCTGCTTGACCAGGAAGGCCTTGAAGTTGCGGCCCGTGCGCGACGACTTGAAGCCGGTCAGCAGGTCGGTCTTGCCGTCGTTGAGCAGCTTGCCGATCTGCTCGCGGCTGATCTCCTGCTGCAGGATGATCTTGCCGGTGGTGAAGTCGCAGCTCTTGGGGCTGGCCACGCTGTTCTCGCAGACGTACTTCATGCCGTGCTCGAACACCGCGCCGCCGCACTTCGGGCAGGTGCCCACCGGCTCCTGGCCGCTGAAGTCGACCGGCTCGCCGTCGCCTTCCTCGTCGTTCTGGCCGAAGTCGAATTCCATCTTGTAATGGCCTTCGTCGTCCTTGGCCAGCTTCAGGATGGCCGCGAACGGGCGGCCCATCTTGCTGCGGAAGCCCTGCAGCGGACCGATCTCCTTCTTAAGCAGCAGTTCCTCGACCTCATCGATCTCGAACTGGCGCCCGCCCGGGATCTTGCTGATCGAGAACTCGCACGCGGTGCAGGCAAAGCGGCGGTAGTTCTCCTTGACCTGCCCGCCGCACTGTGGGCACGGCGTGTCCAGCGTGGCGTAGTCGCCCGGGATGGTGTCGCTGTCGTACTCCTTGGCGCGCTTGACGATCTGCTGCGTCATCTGCGCGATCTCGAGCATGAACTCGTCGCGCTTCAGGCGCCCACGCTCGATCTGCGAGAGCTTGTGTTCCCACTCGCCGGTCAGCTCGGCCTGCGTCAGTTCCTGCACGCCCAGGCCGCGCAAGAGCGTCATGAGCTGGAACGCCTTCGCGGTCGGTATCAGTTCGCGGCCTTCGCGCACCAGGTACTTTTCCGTCAGCAGGCCTTCGATGATGGCCGCACGCGTGGCCGGCGTGCCCAGACCCTTGCCGGCCATGGCCTCGCGCAGCGCGTCGTCGTCCACCAGCTTGCCGGCGCCTTCCATGGCGGACAGCAGCGTGGCTTCGTTGTAGCGCGCGGGCGGCTTGGTCGTGAGGCCGACGCTCTCGACCTTGTCGGTCTTGACCTTCTCGTCCTTGGCCACCGGCACCAGGTTTGCGGCGTCCTTGTCGCCCTGCGCCTCGCGGCCGTAGATCACCAGCCAGCCCGCGTTGACCAGCACCTTGCCTTCGGTCTTGAAGTGGTGGCCGGCAACTTCCGTGATGCGGGTCGTGACCTGGAACTCGGCCGCCGGGAAGAACACCGCCAGGAAGCGGCGCACCACCAGGTCGTACAGCTTCTGCTCGGGCTCGGACAGGTTCTTGGGCGCCTGCAGCGTCGGGATGATGGCGAAGTGGTCGCTGATCTTGCTGTTGTCGAATATGCGCTTGTTCGGCCGTACCCAGCCCTGCGCCAGGATCTTCTTGGCATGCGGCAGGTAGTTGGGCGAGCTGTCGGCCAGCATGTCCATGGTCTGCTTGACCGTGTCCAGGTAGTCCTCGGGCAGCGCGCGCGCGTCGGTACGCGGGTAGGTCAGGACCTTGTGCTTCTCATACAGCGCCTGCGCCAGGCCCAGCGTGTTCTTGGCGGAGAAGCCGAAGCGCGAGTTGGCCTCGCGCTGCAGCGTGGTCAGGTCGAACAGCGCCGGCGACTGCTGCGTCGACGGCTTGGATTCCTCGGTGACCGTGCCGGTCTTGTCGCGGCAGGCGGCGACGATGCTCTTGGCCTCGGCCTCGCTCCACAGGCGCGACTCGCGTGCCTCGGGATCGAACTCGTTCTTCTTGAACTTGGGATCGAACCAGCGGCCTTCATACAGGCCGGCGGCGGCGATGAACTCGGCGTGCACTTCCCAGTAGTCGCGCGGCACGAAGTGCTTGATCTTCTCTTCGCGCTCCACCACGATCGACAGCGTCGGCGTCTGCACGCGGCCCACGGTGGTCAGGAAGAAGCCGCCGCCCTTGCTGTTGAAGGCGGTCATGGCGCGGGTGCCGTTGATGCCGACCAGCCAGTCGGCCTCGGAGCGGCAGCGCGCGGCATCGGCCAGCGGCAGCATGTCTTCGTCTTCACGCAGGCTGGCAAAGCCGTCGCGGATCGCCTGCTGCGTCATCGACTGCAGCCACAGCCGGCGCACCGGCTGCTTGGCCTTGGCCTGCTGCGCGATCAGGCGGAAGATCAGCTCGCCTTCGCGCCCCGCGTCGCAGGCGTTGATCAGCGCGGTGACGTCCTTGCGCTTGATCAGGCGGTTGAGCACCTTCAGGCGCGACTCGGTTTTGGGGATCGGGCGCAGGTCGAAATGCGGCGGGATTACCGGCAGGTTGGCAAAGCTCCACTTGCCGCGCTTGACCTCGTATTCGTCCGGAGCGGCGATCTCGACCAGGTGGCCGACTGCCGAGGACAGCACGTAGTCGTCGCTCTCGAAATATTCGTCGTGCTTGGTAAACCCCCCGAGGGCACGGGCGATATCCGCCGCGACCGACGGCTTTTCCGCGATGATGAGGGCTTTTGACATTGGAAAGGGTCCTTGCGAGCCGCTTCCGGCAACCCGCTAATGCACTGCAAACGAAGTAATCAGAACGCCGGGAGGCTTTGAGGCGCCAATAATAAGCGCGGTATCAACGGCGGTGCAAGCAAGCCCCGTCGCGGCTTACCGCGCCGCCAGAACTTAACCTAGGCGGCACCACGGCTTCCGGCAAGTAACCAGTCCAGCACTTGCGGCACATCGTCGGCACTTGCCGGCATCGCTGCGCCGCGCGTCAGCATACGCTCCAGCACCTCGATATGCGGCAGGAGCGTGCCATAGAACTGCGGCGTGCCGCCCGACGCCGGCTGCACCAGCACCGTCGGGAAGTTCTCGATATCGACATCGCCGAGCGCGTCCGCATGCGTCTCGATGTCGATCCAGACGAAGCAATCCTCCGGATGGCGCCCGGCCAGGGCCGTCAGCGCCGGCAGGTAGTCCCGGCACGTGCCGCACCACTGCGCGCACAGGCAGGCAACCAGGCGGCCCTGCGGCCGCGCCGCCAGGCACTCGGCGATGGCGTCGGCATCACGCTCGGGGAAGTAAACGGTCATGGCATCGGAAACATGAGGCGCCCGCGGCACGCGGACAGCCGGCGATTGTATCGGTATTGCGCACCGGCCCCCTCGGGACGCCTCGCGGGCGGCTCAGCCAAGGCGGCGGAACAGGTTTCCCGGTAGACGCTCGGCGTGGCCGGCCAGTTCCAGCTCGAGCAGGCGCGCGGCGACGGCTTCCGGGGGCTGGCCGCTGCGCTCGCACAGCGCGTCCAGCGTAACGGGATCGTAGCCGAGTGCGGCCAGCAGGGGGTCGGAAGGGTCGGCAAAGTCAGAAAAGTCCGGTCGGCCCGGCTGGGCGGGTGGGGTGGCGCCGCGCGCGCCGACGATGGCCACCGCGGGGCGCGCCAGCAGCGCGGGATCGCCTTTGATATATAGCAGCGGCGGCGGATCGGGCAGGTCGAACAGCCGACGGGGATAGGCGTCGTCAGCCAGCGTGACGAGATGGTTGCCGGGCGTGTCGAGCCAGGCCAGCGTGCGCGCGGCCAGCCCCGACAGCGCCGCGCCGGGCGCGGCCAGCACCGCACGCGCCTGCTTCTGCGGCACCACCGAGGACAGCGCCTCGACGCTCTGCGCCAGCACTTGCTGCGGCAGCCCGAACGCGGCCAGCAGCAGGCGCGCGGCCACCGGGCCGACCCCGGGCGCGCAGGCCAGCCGCAGCCACGCCATCACGTCATCGGGGTCGCGCGTACTGTCGCGCCGCCCCGGACCGGCGGCGGCGTCGCCTGGAGCAGCGGCGGCCGCCAGCCAGGTTGCGAGCAAGGCCGGCTCAGCGTGGCGAGGTGGCGCGATCGCCCACCGCGATCACGTTGGAGGCGTCGGTCACCAGCGCGTACGCCACGCCAGGGAACACGCGGAAGACAAAGGCCAGCCCGTAGCGTTCGTCCGGCAGGCGGATGTTGCGGTTGCTGTCAGTCTTGTCGTGCACGATCTCGCCGGCGCGCGACAACGCCAGCACCTGCCCGGGTTCGAGACCCGCCTTGCTGCCGACGTTGAGCACCACCACCTGCTTGGCGCCGCCGTACTGCACGCCGCCGAAGACCTTGGCGACGCGGCCGTCGACCTCGGCGTCGGGCGCGTGCGGCACGTAGCGCACCGCTTCGCGCGCGGGCTGCGGCATCAGCATCGTGCCCACCCCCATCTCCTGCTGGGCCTGGGTGACCTGCAGCGTCGACACCGCGTCCGGGCCCTGCGCACCGCGCGCCAGGCGGGCGTTGCCTTCGTACTCGGCTTCGTAGCCGAGCACGGCGTTGGTGACGGGGTCGCGCACCGGGGTGACCGGGCGATAGGCCTGCCAGTCGCTGCCCGGCGGCGCGTCGACGGCGATGCCGCGCGCGTAGGCATTGTCGTCGCGGCCCAGGTACACGCGCGACTCGGGCACCGCGACGATGCGTGCGGAGGTGGCGAGCGTGCCTTCGTCGACCACCAGCGGGCGGATCAGGAAAGGCTCGATATCGCCGGCGGGGATGCTCAGGATGGCGGCGCTGTCGGCGTCGCCGCCGCGCGTGCGTGGCGACAGGTGCACCGTGCCGCTGCCCCCAGGCGTGGTCGACAGCCAGGCGCGGCCGTCACGCTGGATCAGGTACAGGATCTGGCCTGGATAGATCAGGTGCGGGTTGCGGATCTGCTGCTGGTTCATGCCCCACAACTCGGGCCAGCGCCAGGGCTGGCGCAGGTAGCGGCCCGAGATCCCCCACAGCGTGTCGCCGGTGCGCACGGTGTACTGCGACGGCGCACTGGGGGCGAGTTCTGAAACGGGGATGCCCTGCTGGGCGGTGCGCTGGGCCTCGGCCTGCTGCGCTGGCGTGACCGTGAGGTCCGCTGCCAATGCCGGCAGGCTGGCCGCGGCTGTGAGGCCGGCAGCACTCAGCAAGAGGAGGGTGAACGCGTGCAGCCTGCGGCCCGACGCCGCCTGGTGTTCTTTGGTAAGATCGCGCATTTTCCTGACCAGCCGGTGGTTCGGCCGGATTGACCCGGGAGAGCGTGCCTGCTGCGGCGCGCCTTGAATTTTTGTACTTGCGCCCCGATTCTGCATGTAAACACTGGCCACCGCAACGCGACCGGTGCGCCGGCAGCGCCTGGCGTTGCGCCCTAGCATCATGGCAAAACTCGACATCCTGACTTACCCCGATCCCCGCCTGCACACCGTTGCCAAACCCGTGGCCGCGGTGGACGACCGCATCCGCCAGCTGGTCAAGGACATGGCTGAAACCATGTATGAAGCGCCTGGCATCGGGCTGGCCGCCACCCAGGTCAACGTGCACGAGCAGGTGGTGGTGATCGACGTCTCCGAGACGCGCGACCAGCTCCAGGTCTTTATCAACCCGGAGATCATCTGGGCCAGCGAGAACCGCAAGGTGTGGGAAGAGGGCTGCCTGTCGGTGCCCGAGGTCTACGACCGCGTCGAGCGCCCGGACCGCGTGCGCGTGCGCGCGCTCAACGAGAAGGGCGAGACCTTCGAGCTTGACGCCGACGACCTGCTGGCCGTGTGCATCCAGCACGAGATCGATCACCTGCGCGGCAAGGTGTTTGTCGAGTACCTGTCGCCGCTCAAGCTCAATCGCATCAAGAGCAAACTGCAGAAGCGCGAACGCACGCGCATGTAAGCGGCGCCCCTCACAAAGATGTAACAGCCCGCCGGAATCCAGCCACCGGCGCATGGCCCGCGCGCGGGGGTCTGTTATCTTTATGACTTCCGAAGAACGAAGGTACCGGCCGCTATAGCGGCCGGTTCTGCTTTAGGGCCCACCGGTCCTGACGCTAGCAAGCCCGGAACCTGCCATGTCGAAAGCCTCCCAAGCCAGATCCCTGCGTGTCGCCTTTGCCGGCACGCCCGAGTTCGCGCGCGTCGCGCTTGAAGCCATCCACGCAGCCGGCTTTCCCGTCGTGGCCGTGCTCACGCAGCCGGACCGTCCCGCCGGCCGCGGCATGCAGCTGCAGGCCAGCCCGGTCAAGCAGTACGCCGCCGCCAACGGGCTCGGCCCGGTGCTGCAGCCGCGCTCGCTGCGCCGCCAGGGCAAGTACCCGGAAGAAGCCGCGGCCGCGGTGGACACACTGGCTGAGATCGCGCCCGACGTGATGGTGGTGGCCGCCTACGGCCTGATCCTGCCGGCCGAGGTGCTGGCGCTGCCGCGCCTGGGCTGCCTCAATATCCATGGCTCGCTGCTGCCGCGCTGGCGCGGCGCGGCGCCGATCCACCGCGCCATCGAGGCGGGCGATGCCGAGACCGGCATCACGCTGATGCAGATGGACGAGGGCCTGGACACCGGCGACATGCTCACGCGCGAAGCGGTGCCGATCGGCCCCGAGGACACCACCGGCACGCTGCACGACACGCTGGCCGCGCTGGGCGCGCGCATGATCGTCGAGGGGCTGACGGCGCTGGCCGCGGGCCAGACGCTGACCGCTACGCCGCAGCCGGAAGAGGGCGTCACCTACGCCGATAAGATCGCCAAGGACGAGGCGCCGCTGGACCTGCGCCGCCCGGCCGTGGAACTGGCCAACCAGGTGCGCGCGTTCAATCCGTTCCCGGGGGCGACGGTGCAGGTCGGCGACACCGTGATCAAGTGCTGGCAGGCCGCGCCGCTTGCCGCGGCCAGCAGCCTGCCGCATTCGCCTGGTACGGTACTCGCGGCCGATGCCGCCGGCATCCTCATCGCCTGCGGCGACAGCAGCGCGCTGCTGGTCACCGAGCTGCAGAGGCCGGGCGGGCGCCGCCAGCCCGCGCAGCAGTTCCTGCAGGGCATGCCGCTGGTGCCGGGTGCGCGTTGCGCGGTGCCCGGGGCCGGGACGGCACAGGCATAATCAGGCGGGCCTGGTGGCGCAAGTGCTGGCGGGATCGCCCGGCAGACACGCTACGCATCGCGCCGGGTGCGCGGCTCGCCATCGCGTGGCGCGCAAGGCCCGGACCTCGCCCAACCGTTGAATTTTCCGGTATCGGCCCCTATCTAACGGTCATCGCGCCAGCTTTCCCGGCCGGGCGCGAGTCACGCGATTCGCGATTACACGGAGATCACCGCAATGTTCAACTGGGTCAAGACCTTCATGCTGATGGCGGCCATCACGGCGCTGTTCATCGTCATCGGCGGCATGATCGGCGGGCGCAGCGGCATGATGTTGGCGCTGCTGATCGCGCTGGGCATGAACTTCTTCTCCTACTGGTTCTCGGACAAGATGGTCCTGCGCATGTACAACGCGCAGGAAGTCGACGCCGGCAGCGCGCCGCAGTTCTACGGCATGGTGCAGGAGCTGGCGCAGCGCGCCGGGCTGCCGATGCCGCGCGTGTACCTGATCAATGAAGACGCGCCCAACGCGTTTGCCACCGGCCGCAACCCGGAACACGCTGCCGTGGCCGCCACCACCGGCATCCTGCGCGTGCTGTCCGAGCGCGAACTGCGGGGGGTGATGGCGCATGAACTGGCGCACGTGCGCCACCGCGACATCCTGACCTCGACCATCGCCGCGACCATGGCCGGTGCCATTTCCGCGCTGGCCAATATGGCGATGTTCTTTGGCGGGCGCGACGAGAACGGCAACCGCAGCAACCCGATCGCCAGCATTGCCGTGGCGATCCTGGCGCCGCTGGCGGCCTCGCTGATCCAGATGGCGATCTCGCGCGCGCGTGAATTCGAAGCCGACCGCGGCGGTGCCGAGATCTGCGGCGACCCGCAGGCGCTGGCCAGCGCGCTGGACAAGATCCACCGCTACGCGCAGGGCGTCCCGTTCCAGGCGGCCGAGGAGCACCCGGCCACGGCGCAGATGATGATCATGAACCCGCTGTCGGGCGGCGCCATCGCCAACCTGTTCTCGACCCACCCGGCCACCGAGGAGCGCATCGCACGCCTGATGCAGATGGCGCAGACGGGTACGTACCCGGCCTGATCGCCTCTGCCCGCTGGCCGGAAAACCGGCCCCGGCCCGCGCACAGGGTAAACTGCCCGCTGTTTCCGCATGGACCGGCGGGCTTTTTCATGGCCCGCGCCGTGCGGCGCGATCCCACCACTCACTTTACTGCCTTAGCTGCTGCCTGACCGATATGCGCCTGCCTCCCGATTCGCTTGCCTTCCAGATGCTCGGCGCCGCCGCCGCGGTACGTGCCGTCAGCGAAGGCACCGCCTTGCCGCAGGCGATCGAGGACGCCGCTGCGCAGCTGCGCCTGGACCGCGTGCGCGATGCTGCCACGCGCGGTGCGCTGCAGGACATCGCCTATCGCACCATGCGCCAGTTCGGCACCGCGCGCGCGCTGGTGACGAAGCTGGTCACGCGCCCGCCCGGCGCGCAGGTCGATTCGCTGCTGGCCGTGGCGCTGGCCTTGCTGCTGGAACACGCGCCGGGCCCGCGCGACAAGCAGGACAATGCAGACAAAGACCAGCAGGACGGGGGCGCGGGCCGCCCCGGCTACAGCACCTTCACGGTCGTCGACCAGGCGGTGAGCGCCGCCGCCTCCGAACCCAAGACCGCGCACGCGCGCGGCCTGGTCAATGCGGTGCTGCGCCGCTTCCTGCGCGAACGCAAGGCGCTGCTGGCCGACGTCAACCGCGACGAGCAGGCACGCTGGAACCTGCCGCCGTGGTGGCTGCGCATGCTGCGCGAGGCCTACCCCGACCAATGGATGACGCTTGCCGCCAGCGCCAACGTGCGCCCGCCAATGACGGTGCGCGTGAACACCGCGCGCACCTCGGTCCAGCAATACCAGACCGACCTCGCCAATGCCGGCCTGGCCGGCACCGTGGTCGGCCCGCAGGCCGTGCGGCTGATCCGCGCAGTGCCGGTAACGCAGTTGCCGGGCTTTGCCGAAGGCGTGGTGTCGGTGCAGGATGCCGGCGCGCAACTGGCCGCACCGCTGCTGGAAGTGGCCGACGGCATGCGCGTGCTCGACGCCTGCGCCGCGCCCGGCGGCAAGACCGGCCACCTGCTGGAGCTCGCCGATATCGACGTGACCGCAGTGGAGAGCGACCCGCAACGCGCCGTTCGCATCGGCGAGAACCTGGCCCGCCTGGGCAGGGAAGCAAAGATCGTGGTGGGCGATGCCAGCCGGCCCTCAGACTGGTGGGACGGCCAGCCATTCGACCGCATCCTGGCCGACGTGCCGTGCTCGGCCTCGGGCATCGTGCGGCGCCATCCCGATATCCGCTGGCTGCGCCGCGACACCGATATCGCCAAGCTGATCACCGAACAGCGCCGCATCGTCTCGCAGCTGTGGCCGCTGCTCAAACCGGGCGGCATCCTGGTCTACGTCACCTGTTCTATTTTCCCAACGGAAGGCGAGGAGCAGGCGCGCTGGTTTGGTGCACAGCTGGCAGATGCGATACGATTGCAGGCGCCGGGGCAGCTGCTGCCCGGCACCCGAACCACGCAAATGGCTGGCGAACAAGGTGAAAAGGAAGCCGGCCAGGCCGGCCTGCCATCGGATCACGATGGCTTTTTCTACGCCCGCTTTCAGAAACGCGCCTGATCTGATCCGATGCCGAGCATGCCGCGCCTGTCAGACTGCCGCGCGACCGTGGACACTACGGCGGGCAAGGCGCGCCTGCATCCGCCCCACCACGGCGCAGCCAGGCGTGGCGCACTGGCGCGCTGGTGGCTGGCCCTCGTGCTGGCGCTGGCGACTCTGCTGTTGCAGCCGCCTGCGGTGCAGGCGCAAGTCATCGAAGCCACCGAAGCGCGCATCGAATACCAGGATGGCGGTTTCGAACTCGCTGCCAGTTTCGACTTCGACCTGCCGCCCGCGCTCGAAGACGCGCTGCACAAGGGCATCTCCCTCTATTTCGCGGTCGACTTTCAGCTCACGCGTCCGCGCTGGTACTGGTTCGACGAAAAGCCCGTCAACATCAGCCGCAACGTGCGCCTGTCATACCAGCCGCTGACACGCCAGTACCGCGTCTCCACCGGCGGCCTGCAGCTGCCGTTCACGCGCCTGAAGAGCGCGCTGCAATTCATCCAGCGCGTGCGCGGCTGGCGCGTATTCGAGCGCAATGCGGTCAAGCCGGGCGAGAGCTACCACGCTGAAGTGCGCATGCGGCTCGACCTGTCGCAGCTGCCCAAGCCATTCCAGATCAATGCCGTCAATACGCGCGACTGGAACCTGGCGTCGGACTGGCGGCGCTTTACCTACACGGTGCCGACGGACCTCAACGCGGCACCGCCACCACCGCCACCACCGCCGCCGCAGCCGCCACCGCCTGCGCCGCCCGCACCGCCCCCGGCTCCCGCATCGCCGCCGCTGCCGGCTTCGCCCGCCGTGCCCGCGCCGGCATCGGTGCCGGGCGCGCCCGCCGCCGCCAACGATGCGCGCGGCACCGTCTTCATGCAAGCAGCGTCGACCGCGCTGTCGCCCACGCTGCTGGCGCAGCCCGCCTCGAGCCAGCCATGAACACCTCGCTGTGGGACAGCCGGTTCCGGCGCGTGCTGTACCGCGTCGTGGCCGGGATCATCGCCTTCCTGGCGCTGGTGCTGGTGGGACTGCTGGCCGGCGCGTCGGCCAACACCGAATTCTTCGATCGCTATTTCACGCTGCTGTTCAAGGTGAACCTGGTGATCGGCGCGCTGCTGGTGCTGACCATTGGCGCGCTGGCGCTGACGCTGTGGCTGCGCTATCGCCGCGGCAAGTTCGGCACGCGGCTGATGACCAAGCTCGCCGTGTTCTTCGGCGTGGTGGGCGTGCTGCCGGGCGTGCTGATCTACCTGGTATCGCTGCAGTTCGTCTCGCGCAGCATCGAGTCCTGGTTCGACGTGCGCGTGGAAACCGCGCTCGAGGCGGGCCTGAACCTGGGCCGTTCCACCATCGACAGCTCGCTCGCCGACCTGCAGGTCAAGGCGCGACTGATGGCCGACCAGCTCTCCGGTTCCACCGGCGTAGCCACCTCGCTGCAGCTGAACCGGCTGCGCGAGCAGTACGGCATCCAGGAAGCCGCGATCTTCACCGGCAGCGGCCGCGTGCTGGCGACCGCGTCGAGCAACTATGCCTCGCTGGTGCCAGACCTGCCTTCGGGCGTGCTGGCCGAGCAGGCACGCCTGGCCGGCGGCTTCGCGGCGGTGGAGGGCGGCACCGACCCATCCACCGACAGCGGCCAGGGCGCCGAGCGCGTCGACAGCAGCCACTTGTACCGGCTGCGCGTGATCATCCCGCTGGGCGCGGCGCCGACCGCGACGCAGGACATGGTCGAGGGCGCCAGCGTGCCGCGCGCGGCACCGAAGTCGCGCTGGGCCGGCTCCGGCCTGTCGGTCGAGCGCCGACCGGAAGAATCGCCCTCCAGCGGCTTCGGCCTGGTCGGCGAGACCGTGCGCGAAGAGCGTTACCTGCAGGTGCTGCACCCGGTGCCGGCGGTGCTCGCGCGCAATGCCGACGAGGTCCAGCGCGCGTACCAGGAATACCAGGAAAAGGCGCTGGGCCGCACCGGCCTGCGCAAGATGTATATCGGCACGCTGACGCTGACGCTGTTCCTGGCGGTGTTTATCGCGGTGATGCTGGCGCTGCTGCTGGGCGGACAGCTGGCGCGGCCGCTGCTGATGCTGCTGCAAGGGACCAAGGAAGTGGCCGAGGGCGACCTCTCGCCCAAGCGCGAACTGAAGAGCCGCGATGAACTCGGCATGCTGACGCAGCAGTTCAACCAGATGACGCGACAGCTGGCCGAGGCGCGCCTGGCCGTCGAAGAAAACCGCGCCGCGCTGGAGCAGTCCAAGGCCTACCTGGAGAGCGTGCTGCAGAACCTGACCGCGGGCGTGCTGGTGTTCGACCGCCGTTTCGTGCTGATCACCGCCAATCCCGGCGCCGAGCGCATCTTCCGCCAGCCGTTTGGCGCGGTGCTGGGCCTGCCGGTGGAGCAGATCCCTGGCATGGGGCCCTTCGGCGAGATCGTACGCCAGGCCTTCTCGGACCAGAACACCAGCGAGGTGCTGGGCGGCGCCGAACACTGGCAGAAGCAGATCGAACTGCCACACGGCAATGCAGGCATCGAGGAACAGCCGCTCACGCTGCTGGTGCGCGGCGCGCGCCTGCCCGGCGGCGAGCGCGACGAGCCCGGCTATGTGGTCGTGTTCGACGATATTTCCGATGTGATTTCCGCTCAACGCTCAGTGGCATGGGGCGAAGTGGCGCGGCGCCTCGCCCACGAGATCAAGAACCCGCTCACGCCGATCCAGCTCTCGGCCGAGCGGCTGCAGATGAAGCTCTCGCCCAAGCTGGAAGGCACCGACGTGGATGTGCTGAAGCGCGGCGCGGCCACGATCGTTAACCAGGTGCAGGCGATGAAGCGCATGGTCGATGACTTCCGCGACTACGCGCGCACGCCGCCGGCGGTGCTGCAATCGCTGCAGCTCAACAGCCTGGTGGCGGAGGTGCTGCACCTGTACGGCATCGACGATGCGGCGGTGCACGAGCACCCGGTGATCCATCCGACGCTGGGCGCGGGCCTGCCTGAAATCAAGGGTGATCCCACGCAACTGCGCCAGGTCATCCACAACCTGCTGCAGAACGCGCAGGATGCGGCCACGGAGAACGTGGCGGCGGGTAGGGCGGCGCCCCATATCACTCTGAACACCGAGACTGTAGAATACAAAGATTCTGCTGGCGAAAACCGGCAGGCCGTCAAGCTCACCATTGCGGACAATGGTCCCGGCTTTGCACCACGAATCCTGAGCCGTGCGTTCGAGCCCTATGTGACCACGAAAGCCAAGGGCACGGGTCTCGGGCTCGCGATGGTAAAAAAGATCATTGACGAACACGGTGCGCGCATCGAGCTGCGCAATCGCATGGAAGGTGCGGAGATCGTCGGTGCACAGATCTCGATCCTGTTCGTTAAGCTGGCATAGTCAACATTGGCGTCCGGTCCCGGAACGCTGCGGTGGGGTTAAGAGGGGAAGTATGGCAACGATCCTCGTAGTCGATGACGAAATGGGAATCCGGGAGCTGCTCTCGGAGATCCTCAGCGACGAAGGCCACGTGGTCGAACTCGCGGAAAACGCGCACCAGGCGCGCGAATACCGCGCGGCCGGCACGCCTGACCTCGTGCTGCTCGATATCTGGATGCCCGATACCGATGGTGTGACGCTGCTCAAGGAATGGTCCGCGCAGGGCCAGCTGACGATGCCCGTCATCATGATGTCGGGCCACGCCACCATCGACACGGCAGTCGAGGCGACCAAGATCGGCGCACTGAATTTCCTGGAGAAGCCGATCGCGCTGCAGAAGCTGCTGTCCGCGGTCGAGCAGGGCCTGGCGCGCGGCGTCGATCGCCCACGCAGCGCCCCGGCCGCCGCGGCCGCGCCGGCCACCGCGCCCTTGGCCGAAGCCGGCACCGTCGGCGCCGCGCCCGAGCCCACCGCCGAGGCCGCCACCAACGGCAGCCCCGCGCGCGTGCCCGAGGCCGAGATGCAGTTCTCCTTCGACATGCCGCTGCGCGAAGCGCGCGACCTGTTCGAGCGCGCCTACTTTGAATACCACCTGCTGCGCGAACACGGCAGCATGACCCGCGTGGCCGAAAAGACCGGCCTGGAACGCACCCACCTGTACCGCAAGCTCAAGCAGCTCGGCGTCGAACTGGGCCGCAACAAGCCCGAGCCTGCCGAACAATGAGGCAGTGACGCAGATGACGCTTGACTGGCCAAAAAAGTCCAGTTATAGTTTCGCTTCTTTGGCCCGGTAGCTCAGTCGGTAGAGCAGAGGATTGAAAATCCTTGTGTCGGCGGTTCGATTCCGTCCCAGGCCACCAGAACAAGAAAAGCCCGGCTCCTGCAGCCGGGCTTTTTGCATTGGGCGCTGTCCGGCCGACAAGACAATACCTTTGCACAACTTGCAACAGACAATCCAGAAGTAAATATCTTCTACTTGGCACCCGTTATATGTATCTCTACGATTCCCTGACGCCCTGCCACCCGGCAGCGCGTGCCGAGCCGGTCTAGCCGCGCCAATAGAGCGGACAACGCCGGCCCAGGACTATCGTTTCTCTACCGGGGGTCTGATGGATACGTTGATCGGGGATGACAAGCGCTGGCCGCCGGAAGGCGCGGGCAGCGAGCGCGGTCTGTGGAAGAGCACCATGGCCGCGGCCAGCCACGCGCTTGGCGCGGCCGGGCGGATGCAGCAGGCGGTCACGCAGACGCTGAAGCTGCAGCGCAAGATCCGCGAATTGCGCGACGAACTCCACAAGGCGGAAGCCGAACGCGATGTCTACCGCGAACTGCACGCCCGCACCGTCGACGAACTGCACCAAGCCATCGACCGCAGCCCGGCAGAGATGAAACGGCTGCGCGGGGAGGCCGAGGCGATGCAGGTGCGGCACCGCGCCTACAAGCTGCTGGTCCAGCACTACATGCGCCTTGGTACGCCGATCGATGCGGCGGCATTCGCCGAGCAGCGCAGCCGCGTGCAGCAGCACATCCTCTTCCAACGCCGCAAGGGCATCCCGGTTTCGCAGATCAGCGTGGAGGACATCGCTTTCCTGTTACGCTGAGGCACACGCAACGGAGCACGGCTCAGCCCGCTGAAGCCGGCTTGTGTCGGCCTCGGCTTCGACGACGCAGCCGGCGATGTCCTGGCGCATGCGTTCGGCGGTCTGCACCGCGTCGGCCAGGCCGGTCTGCGGCAGCATCACGGCAAACTCCTCGCCGCCAAGGCGCGCAGGCAGGTCGGCTGCGCGCAGCACGTTGCGCAACGCCTGCGCCATTGTCTTGAGCACGCGGTCGCCGCTGCCGTGACCCCAGTGGTCGTTGATCTTCTTGAAGAAGTCGATATCGACCATCAGCACTGACATGGGTTGCCGTCGCGCTGCTGGCGCCTGGCTTCGCGTGCAAACTCCTATCGCCCTGCCATCCAACCCGCGCAACGCCATGTTCGACATCCAGAACTACACCAGCTTCGTGCTCGCCATCCTGGTGTTCCAGCTGATCCCCGGCCCGGGCACGATCGCCATCCTCAACGCCACCGCGCGCAATGGCGTGGCGGCGGGCATGGGCGCCGTCTGCGGCACGCTGCTGGGCGATCTCGTGTACATGCTCGCCGCGGTGGCGGGGCTGGCGGCGGTGATGCAGGCCAATCCGCTGCTGTTCCACGGCTTGCAGTGGTTTGGTGCCGCGTACCTGTGCTGGATGGGCGTGCAGTTGCTGCGTACGCGCCTTGCCGCGGACGCCGGCGTGCCTGAGCCGCGCAAGTCCGCGCGCGTGACCCTGCGCCAGGGCTTCACGGTCAGCCTAGGTGGTGCTGTTCTTTGTCGCGTTCTTCCCGCTGTTCCTGCGCCCGGATGCGTCGCCGGCCACGCTGGCGGCGATGATGGCCCACGTCACGGTGCTCAGCTTTGCCTACCAGGCGGCGCTGGTGCTGGCGGGCAACGCGGTGGCCAGCCGGCTGCGGGCACTGCCGTTCGCGCGCACGCTGGCAACGCGCCTGGCCGGGATCGCGCTGATCGGCTTCGGCCTGCGGCTGGCGGCCAGCAACCGGTAACGGCAAGGTCAGCGGCCGCGCGGCGATCCCGGCGATTCGATACCTAGCGTCCGCACACAACGAAGCGGCTGCGCATTGACGCACCCGGTGCGCGAGCGGAACACTGTCGCGTCCGCGCGCAGCCTGTGCGCGCGGGCTTGCCACTGTACCGCCACACCTCCGAGGCGTCGTCTCAGGCGACGTTTTCCATGCCGCTGCACGCTTTTTCCATCGCTTCTTCCACCGCTTTGGCCGCGAATTTGCGGCCGATCCCGTGCCACCTTCGTTCGCCCCGGCGCGACGCCAGCGGAGCGCAGCGATGAGTACGCTCGCACGCCGCCTGGTGGCCGAAGGCCTGGGCACGGCCCTGCTGGTGGCGATCGTGGTGGGCTCCGGCATCCGCGCCGAGCGCCTCGCCGCAGGCGACACAGCGCTGGCGCTGCTGGCCAATTCGCTGGCCACCGGGGCCGGGCTGGTGGCGCTGCTGGTGTCGCTGGGCCCGGTGTCGGGCGGGCATTTCAACCCGGTGGTAAGCCTGTCGGCGCTGGTGCAGGGCGCGCTGTCGCCGCGCGATGCGCTGAGTTATGTGCTGGTGCAGGTGGCCGGCGGCGTCTGCGGCGTGCTGGCCGCGCATGCGATGTTCGGCGAACCGGCGCTGGCGTGGTCGGCGCAGAGCCGTACCGGCGCATCGATGTGGTGGAGCGAGTGCGTGGCGACCTTCGGGCTGGTGGGCGTGGGCATCGGCACGCTGCGCAGCCGGCCGCAGCTGGTGCCGTTCGTGGTGGCGGGCTATATCACGGCGGGGTACTGGTTCACGTCGTCGACCTCGTTCGCCAATCCGGCCCTGACCATTGCCTGTGCGCTGACCGATACCTTTACCGGGATCCGCCTGGAGGATGTGCCGGGCTTTGTGCTGGCACAGATCGGCGGCGGGCTGGCCGCGACGCTGCTGTTCCACTGGCTGTGCCGCAAGCCTGTGCCTGCGGCTGGCGCTATCAAGGGCTCGCGCCGCGACTGGCGCGCCGCGCCTACCAGCGTCGATTGAGCTGCACGCCGAAGATCGAGCCGCTGGGCTGCGAGGCCCAGGCGTCCGCGGGCGCGGTGTAGCCGATGCCGTCCACGTCCGAGGCCCGGCTGTAGGTGTAGAAAGCGCGCAGATTGGCGTTGCCCGCCGACTTGCCCAGCGTCAGCGTCGGCGCCACGGTAAGCGCGGTGCGCTGGCCGCTGACGCCGAAGCCGGAAGAGATCTGGTCGTGCGAGACCTCGAAATTCAGTCGGAACTGGTCGCTGGCCACATAGGCGGGGCGCAGGCGCGTGGTGGTCCACTGCATCGTGCCGACTGGCGAGCGGTCGAACTGCAGGCTTTGTTCCACCGCGCCGCTGAGCCCCGAGCGCCCCTTCCATTCGATCGATTCGGCCACGCGCATGCGCGACAGCGACGGGCCCATGCCGGTATAGCCAGTCATGGCGTTGCGCGAGCCCGAGCCGAACTGCAGGCCGAGCCGGTTGGTGCCGAACAGCACGCCTTTCTGCTCATGCAGGGCGGATGCCCACCAGGCGCCACCGGTGTCTTCCACCATTGGCTGCGCTTCCACGCGCGTAAAGCCGAGCTGGACCGAGCCCTTTTCATTGGTGTTGATCGGCACGGTACGCACCGAGTGGTAGCTCGGCAGGTTCTGGCCTTTCTGGTCGGCGCGCGCGGTGTACTGGTAGCTCAGGCCGATATCGCCGATCACCTTGGCGTTGTCCACGCCGAAGCGCATCGCGGTGGAATTGGGCGGCAGCAGGCCCGACGACATCAGGAAGGGCGCATTGTCGCGCCGACCGGCCCACATGGTGGCGCCGTCCAGCACCGCGAGGCCGCTGACTGCCGTATAGAACTGCGGCACCAGCGCATAGGGGTCGATCGCCTCCGGGCGGCCGTTGACCGTGGTGGCATCGGTGCCACGCGCCTGGGCGATCAGCATCACCTGCGCACCGCCATCCAGGGCGAGCACGGATTCGCGGATCTTGACCTCGCCGGCGCTGCGGCAAGCCAGGCCGCTGCCGATGCCGGTCGAGAGCGCGCCGCCGGGGCAGGCGTGCATGGTGGCCGGGCGCTCCTCGACGGCGGCACGGCCGCTGTAGCTCAAACGCCACACTGTGTCCACCGCGGCATCGTCGGCGGGCAACTGCGAGCGCAGCACCGGTGGCGCGTCGGGTGGCGCCTCCCCGGGGGCCGCGGCCCTGGCCTGCGCCGGTTGGGCGGGCGGCTCGGCCTGGAACTCGCCGAGCCGGGGCGGGAACAGTACCAGCGGCGGCGGCGCAGGGGGCGGTGGCTCGGGTGGGCCGACGAAGTTCGGATCGGCTGCCGGGTTGGTGGCGGCAACGCTTGCGGGAGCGCTGACGTCAGCTTGCGCAGCGGCCGGTGCGGGCTGGTCGGACTGAGCGGGCTGGGCAGGCTGCGCCTGGGCCTGTGCAGGCGGGGCAGCGCCTGGCGCTGGTGCCGCGTCGCCGCCAATCAGCGCGGCCAGCGGATCATCCACGGCCGCTGCCGTGGCGGGCGGGGCCGCTGCGGCCGGCACATTGGCCGCGGCTGGCTGCGCAGCGGCAGGGCCGACAGCGGACACCACCGGGGGCAGCTCTGGCCGCGGCTCAAAGCGCGGCGGCGGCGTGGTCGTGTCTGTGCTCGTCCTGATCATCGAGCCACCGGTCTGCGCGCACGCCACCAGTCCCCATGCGGCGAGCACGGCAAAGCCGAAGCGGCGCAGGGGCAGGCCGCCGCGCCCGGCCGGGATGCGCGGGCAGGGCGGCGAAGCGGTGATGCGGCGGGAGGCGGACAACAATTCAGGCATGCAGCAATGGTGGCCGGAGCAGACAAACCCTCCGGGGGCGGGGTCTGTTTTTTATCAGCCGGTTCATTTGACCGCAAGCCGGGTTACAAAATCCATCGCAGTGTTGCTCGTCTCACAATGCGAAAAGCACTTGGGACTGGCGTGATCGACTAGCGAAAACCCGCACTCGCGCAGGGCCCCGTGGCGAAAGGGCCACCGCTATAATCGGCGGGCTTGTCTTTCGGGTAAGACAGCCCTCGCCGCGCACGCCGCTCTCCCGGGCGGACAAGTCCGTGGCTGCCGCGACCAGTGTCCGGCACTGGGGGCACGCCGCCGTGCCCGTTCGCAACAGGCACAGCGTTGCGCAGGCCACCGTACCCCGGCGGCCAGTGCGTCACGGTCTGGTGCGCGGCCTCATGCGAGCCGCGCGCCTGCATCCGAATCAATATCTATAAGAGGAGAAGTGGAGATGGAACGTCGTTCCTTTCTATTGAAGGCGTCGGCCGTGGCCGCCACCGGGGCACTGGCCGCGTGCGGCAAGGGTGAACAAAAGGCAGCGCCTGCTGCCGCCAGCGGCCCGGCAGCGCCGGCCGTCGTCGGTAGCAATCCCGCCGTGGAATGGCGCCTGGCCTCAAGCTTCCCCAAGTCGCTCGACACCATCTTCGGCGGCGCCGAACTGCTGTCCACGCGCGTAAAGGAACTGACCGACGGCAAGTTCAATATCAAGGTCTTCGCCGCCGGTGAACTCGTGCCGGGCCTGCAGGTGCTGGACGCGGTGCAGAACAACACCGTGCAGCTCGGCCACACCGCCGGCTACTACTATTTCGGCAAGAACCCGACGCTGTGCTTCGACACCACCGTCCCGTTCGGCCTGACCGCGCGCCAGCAGAATGCCTGGATGCTGCAGGGCAACGGCATGAAGCTGTTGCGCGAATTCTTCAAGGAATACAACGTCGTCAACTTCCTGGGCGGCAACACCTGTGCGCAGATGGGCGGCTGGTTCCGCAAGGAAATCAAGACCGTGGCCGACCTGCAGGGCCTGAAGTACCGCATCGCCGGGTTTGCCGGCGTGGTGCTGTCGCGCCTGGGCGTGGTGCCTCAGCAGATCGCTGGCGGCGACATCTACCCCGCGCTGGAAAAGGGCACCATCGACGCGGCCGAGTGGGTGGGCCCGTACGATGACGAGAAGCTGGGCTTCTACAAGGTGGCGCCTTACTACTACTACCCAGGCTGGTGGGAAGGCAGCGCGCAGCTGTCGTTCTACGCCTCGGCCAGCGAGTACGAGAAGCTGCCGGCGCTGTACAAGCGCGCGCTGGAAACGGCCACCATCGAGGCCCACACCAACATGATGGCCAAGTACGACACGGTCAACCCGCAGGCGCTGGCGCGCCTGCTGGAGAACGGCGTCAAGCTGCGCCCGTTCTCCAAGGAGATCATGGAAGCGTGCTTCAAGGCGACCCAGGACGCCTACGCCGACGAAACCGCCAAGAACCCGTCGTTCAAGAAGATCTACGACGACTGGCGTGTGTTCCGCAACAACGAGGCCGCCTGGTTCAACGTGGCCGAGCAGGGCTTCGCGCAGTTCAGCTACGCGCGCAAGCTGTAAGCGGCACGCCGCCCGGGTTACCCCGGGCCGACCTGCAAACCCCATGTTCCTCCGGGAGCATGGGGTTTTTTGTTGCCGGCCTGCCTTTGGCCCGCCTTGGTCCGCCTTGCCTCGCCTGCGCGGCGCGATCTGGCCGGCGCCGGTAGAATCGCCGGCATCTACCGGAATTCCCCATGCAACTCGGCATCCTCTACGCCCTCCTGGCCTATGTCATCTGGGGGCTGCTCCCGCTCTACATCAAGTCGTTGCCCGGCATCGCGCCGGTGGAAATCCTGCTGCACCGGATGGTGTGGTCGCTGGTCTTCCTGGGGCTGATCCTGGCTTGGCGGCGCCAGTGGGGGTGGCTGGGCCAGGTGGTGCGCGACCGGCGCCTGCTGCTGGCGTTCGCGGCAAGTGCGGCGCTGCTGTGCGGCAACTGGTTCCTCTATATCTGGGCGGTGTCGGCCAACCGCGTGGTCGATGCCAGCCTGGGCTACTTCATCAACCCGCTGTTCAGCGTGCTGCTCGGCGTGGTGTTCCTGCACGAGCGGCTGCGCCCGGTGCAGTGGCTGTCGATCGCGGTGGCCGCGGCCGGCGTGGCCTGGCTGACGGTGGCGGCGGGCCAGCTGCCGTGGATCGCGCTGGGGCTGGCGGCCTCCTTTGGGGGCTACGGGCTGTTGCGCAAGACCGGGGCGTTGGGCGCGCTTGAAGGGCTGTCGCTGGAAACGCTGCTGCTGTTCCCGATCGCGGCGGCGGTGCTGGGCTACCTGTTCGCCATCGGGCAGGACGGCTTCACCCACGCAGCGCCGGGTACGCAGCTGCTGCTGCTGATGGCGGGGCCGGTGACGGCTGTGCCGCTGCTGTTCTTTGCGGCCGGTGCGCGCCGCATCCCGCTGTCGCTGCTGGGCCTGCTGCAGTACACCGGGCCGACGCTGCAGCTGCTGCTGGGCGTATGGCTGTGGAACGAGCCGTTCCCGGCGCAGAAGCAGGTCGGCTACGCGCTGATCTGGATCTCGCTGGCGCTGTATGCGGCCGAGGGACTGTGGATGAGCGCGCGGCAGAAGCCAGCGGCCATCCAACCGACTAATGAGTCAGTCTGAAGATCGGACCACTTCATTCTTCACACGGATAACGATACGGTGCCTGGCCACCTGTCCGCCCCGCCTGATGCCACGCCCGCGCTCCAGCGCAAGATCATCCATTGCGACTGCGACTGCTTCTACGCCTCGGTCGAGATGCGCGACGACCCGTCGCTGCGCGGCCGCCCGATGGCCGTGGGCGGCTCGCCCGACCGCCGCGGGGTGATCGCCACCTGCAACTACGAGGCGCGCGCCTTTGGCGTGCGCTCGGCGATGGCGTCGGCACAGGCGGTCAAGCGCTGCCCCGATCTGCTGATCGTGCGCCCGGCGATGGACAAGTATCGCGAGGTGTCGCGCCAGATCTTCGCGATCTACCGTGAATACACCGAGCTGGTCGAGCCGCTGTCGCTGGACGAGGCCTACCTTGACGTCAGCCGCTGCACACGCCACGCCGGCAGCGCCACGCGCATCGCCGAAGAGATCCGCCAACGCGTGCGCGATGAGGTGGGGGTGACGGTCTCGGCCGGCGTGGGGCCGAGCAAGTTCGTCGCCAAGATCGCCAGCGACTGGAACAAGCCCGACGGGCTGTTCGTGGTCAGGCCCGCGGCGGTCGACGCCTTTGTCGCCGCGCTGCCGGTGGAGCGCATCCATGGCGTGGGCAAGGTCACCGCGGCCAAGTTGCGGCGCCTGGGAGCCGAGACCTGCGGCGACCTGCGGCCCTGGTCGGCCGACCGGCTGCACCGCGAGTTCGGTGCCTTCGGGGCGCGGCTCTACCGGCTGTGCCGGGGCGTGGACGAGCGCGAGGTGTCGCCGGAGCGCGAGCGCAAGTCGATCAGCGTGGAAGAAACCTATGCCGACGACTTACCCGACCTGCAGGCGTGCCTGGCCGAGCTGGAGCCGCTGGTCGCGATGCTGGAGGGCCGCATTGCGCGGGCGCAGGCGCACGACACCATCGACAAGCTGACGGTCAAGCTGCGTTTCTCGGATTTCCGCCAGACCACGGTGGAGTGCCGTGGCCATGCGCCTGACCGCGCCGTCTATGCGCGCCTGCTGGCCGAAGGGCATGCGCGCCGCGGGCTGCCGGTGCGGCTGCTGGGCGTCGGGGTGGGGACCAGCGACCGGGATACGTCGCAGCTGGGATTATTCGACTAAACCCCATGGATTATTCAAGCGAATAATCAACGGGCCGAAAAAAATCACCAACTCGATAAGTCACGACAATATTTTTGCCTACTGCAGGTCGTTGCGCATCACCAGCAGCCACGGCATATGCGAGTTGGTCAGGCCATCGAGCCGGCCTGAATCGCCCAGCTCGATCTCTTCCAACGACACCGACTGCTGCACGTTGCCGCCGATGGCGCGAATCACGCGCGCTGCCGGGTCCACCGCGACCACGATGTCGCAATGCATCGGCGTGGTGCCGAAGCCGATCTCGCCGATGTCCTCCAGGTAGCGGTCACGCCCGCGGCCCGCGCAGATGATGTCGCCGGGACGCGGCATGGCAGGCACCGGCTCGAGATGGAAGGCAGGCCGGGGCAGGATGCCGTCGCGCGCATCCACCACGTACATCGAATGCGACTGGCCGGTCAGGAACTGGCGCTCGTCCAATCCCGCCTTGCGCAGCACCCAGGAGATGAACACCGCCGACCAGGCCCACGCGCCCTGCGTCACCTGCCCGCAGCTGGGGGTCTCGCCGACGATGCCCCAGTAGCGACGGGCAAGGGTGCAGCCCAGCGGCGTCGCTTCCATGCCAGTGCCGTCGGGGAAGGACAGGCAGTGGGACAACGGCGGCTGGTTGGCATTGGTTTCGGTATCGGCGCTGGTGGGAAGCTGGCCGGGGGCCGGGCTATCGCCCGGGACCTCCGGCGGCTCGGGCAGCGGCGGGGGCAGTTCCGGTGCGGGCAGCGGACTATAGGTGACGCAGGCGCTATCGTCGCGGCCCAGCCGCACCACCTGGCCGCCCCAGCGTGCCCATTCCTGCGTGGCGATCTCGACGATGCGTTCGCGCGGCGTGGCGCCTGGGTGCGTTACCGGCCTTTCGTTGTCGGGCAGGGCGCGCGCCTGCGGGCGGGCGGGTTCGCTGATGGTGGTACAGGCGCTGAGCAGCGCAAGCGCCACGGCGGCACAAAATGCCTGTGGAGAAACCTGTGGAATCGGCTGTGGAAAGCGCTGTGAATAACGCTGTGGAGATCTGCGGCGCGGCGGACGGGCGAACATAGGAGCCCCACGTACTGCGGCACCCGGTCCGGCCAGCAACGGCCAAGGCTGGACGCCTGTTGGAAGACTTCGCGCGCGATCGCTGTGGCTGCGGCTACAGCGATGCGGCGGATACTGCAGAAATTCCGGAACACTGCTGTGGATAACGTCCCCCGCCTGGCGCACACCTGCGCCCTCGGGCACCGGGCGGCGGCATGGCGGGGTCAGGCAAATCCGGGCCGTGCAGTGCTGCAGCCCGTCAGGCTCACTGGTTGACCGCGTCCTTGAACTTCTGGCCGGCCTTGAACTTCACGGTCTTGGCGGCTTCGACCTTGATTTCTTCGCCGGTGCGCGGGTTGCGCGCCATGCGCTCGCCACGCTCGCCCTTGCTGAACGTGCCAAAGCCGATGAGGCTCAGCGTGTCGCCCTTGGCCACGGCGTCCATGATGGCCGACAGGGTCACGTTCAGTGCCTGTTCCGCCTTGGCCTTGGTCAGACCGTCAACCCCGGCTGCGATCGCGTCGATCAGTTCGGTTTTCGTCATGCTTCACTCCGTATCGAGTTGATAAAACACAGGCGTCCCGGTCCCGGGCGGCCAGGCTGGCACGGCCCCGGCAAAGACGCCGCGGGCCACATGATACCGTGTCGGACAAGGCGCACCGGGAACAGATTGTTACGGGGTAGTTTCCGCCAGCCCGCTTCAGGCCGTGCCTGGCGGGAATGTGACGCAGCGTTCGGGGCTGCCGCGCAAGGGCAAAGGCGTGACGGAAACGCTCCATGAGGCCGCTAAGGGCCCCTGGACGCGTTCCGGGACCAGCAGGGGTAGGGCAGCGCGCCAGAGGCCCCTGAGAGGCTGTAGAGGGCCTCTCGTCGTCTTTCGCAGGCGGAGTAGCCCAGAAGTCTCAACTCGCTCAGGGACCGCCTATGGTGCCTCACAGGCGGCATGCACTATGTTGCACGTTTGCCCGCCCAGCCGCAGTTCACCGAAACCTTGCTGGTATTCGGCCCATGCATGGGCTCCCGGGCGCTTCCGTCAGGCACGCATCGCGGCGTATACGCCGTCGACACACCCGCGCCGCGTATACCTCCTGGGGGGCGTATACGCGACTTCCTCTCCAAAAACCAAAGCGTCTCCTGGCGTAAACGGCCACCTCCTTTCGGCTGAGCCTTGCTTCGGGGCCACCGGGCCGGGCTTGTTCTTTCGGTTTACCTCTTTCTTTTCATGTATACAAATAGTGGTAGTAGGTAAACACCCGCCTGCGCTGTGGAAAACCCCGTAAACGTCTTTTTGCTCAACGGTTTACGTAAACGAGAAGTGGTCTTATCCAGTGTTGGTCGAGGTGGATGACTCAGCCCTATGGATGAGGTCGGTGCCGGAGCCCCTCCGACTTATGCCTGATGCATCCCCATGCCAGCCCCAGGCAGCCCACATCGAATCCGCGCGCTTTTCCACAGTTCGGGGCCGGGTTATCCACAGCGGGAGGCGTAAACGATCGGCGCGACGCCGGGAAATGGCGTGGTGTATACCGCGCAAACCGGGTGGTCATACCAGCGCGCGAGGTATACCGTGGTCGCGCAGAGGTTGGCACGCGCAAGGCGCACGTATACGTGTTGCGGCTGCGCCGGTATCATGCCGATCGCCGGCACGGCAGGCACAACAGGCGACACGCACGGATAGGCAAATGGCGGACAAGGCAAAGCGCAAGGCAGCGGGCGAGGGCAGGAAGAAGACAGCGAGCGACCGGATCGAGGTGCGCCAGTCAGGTGTGCACGGCAAGGGCGTCTATGCGATCGCGGCGATTGCCGAAGGCGAGCGCGTGATCGAGTACAAGGGCGAGCACATCTCGTGGAAGAAGGCGCTGGAGCGCCATCCGCACGATCCGAGCGATCCCAACCACACCTTCTATTTCAGCCTTGACGATGGCAGCGTGATCGACGCCAAGTACGGCGGCAACCGCGCGCGCTGGATCAACCACGCCTGCGCGCCCAACTGCGAGGCGCGCGAGAAGAAGGGCCGGGTGTTTATCCACGCGCTGCGCGATATCGCCCAGGGCGAAGAGTTGTTCTATGACTACGGCCTGGTCATCGACGCGCGCTATACCGCCAAGCTGAAGAAAGAGTTCGAGTGCCGCTGCGGCAGCCCGCAATGCCGCGGCACGATGCTGGCGCCCAAGGAAAAGAAGAAGAAGGACAAGTAAGGCGGGCGCCCGGACCAGCGGGCGCCGCACGCGCAGCGAGCGGGTTCAGGCCACCGAGCCCGCCGGCTCGCAGGGAATCCGGATCACGAAGCGCATCGTCGGCCGCCGCTCCGGCGTCCCGTCACCCGCCTGGGCCGGAGCCGTGACGCCGCCGGGCACCGGCGGCACATCCTCGATGCGGATGGTGCCCTGGTGCAGGGTCACGATCTCGTGCACGATGGCCAGCCCCAGGCCGGCGCCGCCGGTGGGTGCGGCACGGCCGCCCCCGCCCGGTTCCGGCGAGCGGTCACCGCGGAAGAAGCGCTTGAACACCTCCTCGCGCCGCTGCGGCGGGATGCCGGGGCCGTTGTCTTCCACCATCACCACCGCCATGCCGCGGTGGCCCATGGCCTCGCCGCCGGCGCGCACCGTGATGCGCCCGCCCGCGGGCACGTATTTCACCGCATTGTCGATCAGGTTGGACAGCGCCTCGCGCATCAGCAGCCGGTTGCCGCGCACGATCGCCGGCGCGCTGCCGGTGAAGGTAGGGCCGGGCAGCACCTCGAAGCCCAGGTCGATGCGGCGCGCCAGCGCCTGCGGCACCCACTCGGCGCCGGTTTCGAAGGCAAGCTCGGCCAGGTCGAAGTGTTCCACCGGCCCCAGCCGTTCCAGCGACAGCCCGGGCTCGGCGCGCGCCAGCGACAGCAGCTGGTTGGACAGCCGCACCGCGCGGTCGGCCGCGGTCTGCACCTCGCGCAGCGCGTGACGGGTGATCTCCAGCGAATCGGCCTCCATGGCCCGGTCGGCGTGCAGCTTGACCGCGGTCAGCGGCGTGCGCAGCTGGTGCGCGGCGTCGGCGATGAATTTGCGCTGGGCGTCGAGCGCATCGCGCAGCCGTGCCAGCAGCGCATTCAGGCCGCGGATCAGCGGCGCGACCTCGGCCGGCACCTGGGTTTCGTCCAGCGCCGCCAGCGATCTTGCGGTCTGCCGGTTGAGCTTGTCGGCCAGGATCTGCAGCGGAACCAGTTCTTCCTTGAGCACGTGCGACAGGATCAGGCTGCCCACCAGCAGCAGCAGGATCAACGGGACCGAGACCGACAGCAGGATCTCGTTGGCGGCCGTCTCGCGCCGGTCCAGCAGTTCGGCCACTTCCACCACGATCGGCCCGCGCGCGGCCTTGCCTGCCTCGCTGGTGCCGAGTTCGTCCACGGCGGGGCTGGGCAGCATCACCGGCAGGCGCACCGCGCGCACCTGGCGGCCGCTGAACCAGGCGTAGAAGAGCCGGGCGTCGTGGAGCGTGGTCTGGCCGGTGCCGTAGCCGAGCCACGTGTCCATGCCGCCGATCAGCCCGTCGGGGCCGTGGATGCGCCAGTAGATGCGGTCGGTACCCTCGGCCTCGACCAGCGTCTGCGCGATCATCGGGATGTCCTGCTCCAGGCGCGGGCCGGCGATGTGGATCTGCTGGGCGATATTGTTGGCCACGCCGTACAGCGCGCGGTCGAACACCTGCGTGGTGTAGTGCGCCGCCAGCCAGTACGACAGCGAGCCGCTGGTCAGCACCAGTGCAAACAGCGGCGTGGCCAGCGCGCGCAGCAGGTGCACGCGCAGGCTGGGATTGGAGCCGGGGCGCGTGGCCTGGCGCATGGCGGGTGCAGCGGGCTCGGCGCCGGGCACGGCCGCGCTGCGGCCGGCGACAGGCTCGGCGGCAGAGGCGGAACGGGAATTACGGGATCTTGGCCACATTGCCGGCTAGACCGAGAGGCGCGGCCGCAACGCTGCCTGCGGCCGGTCGGGGTTCATTGGCCGGCGCGGTTCTGCAGCAGGTAGCCGAAGCCGCGCACGGTGACGATCTCGACATCGCTGTCCTCGAGCTTCTTGCGCACGCGGTGCACATAGACCTCGATCGCGGTGTCGCCCACGGTGTCGCCGCCTTCGCCGGCGGGGTGGGCAAAGGTGGCCAGGTGGTCCTGCAGCTGCGCCTTGCTGACCACGCGGCCCTGGCGCTGCAGCAGCAGCTCGAGCACAGCGAACTCACGCGGCGACAGTTCCAGCGGGCGGGCGTCGATAAACATGCGGCGGTCGTTGCCCGACAGGCGCAGGCGCCCCAGGCGCACATCGCGTTCGGGCGCGGCCTCGCCGTGCTGGCTGCGGCGCAGCAGCACGCGCACGCGGGCTTCCAGCTCGGGCAGCGCGAAGGGTTTGATCAGGTAATCGTCGGCGCCGGCATTCAGGCCGGAGAGCTTGTCTTCCAGCTCGTCGCGAGCGGTCAGGATGATCACGGGGGTGGTGCGGTTGCGGGCGCGGTAGCGCGCCAGCAGGGTCATGCCGTCGATGCCGGGCAGGCCCAGGTCGAGGATGACTAGGTCATGCTGCTCGCGCAGCAGGTGTTCGGTGGCATAGACGCCGTCATGGACGACGCGCACCTGGTGGCCGGCGCGGGACAGGCCGGCTTCAACGCCGCTGGCAATCTGGCGGTCGTCCTCGATCAGCAGGATACGCATGGCGGCTCGGGCAGGAAATTGGGCATGGCTGGAGGGAAGGCCCCTGGCGCACATGAGGTGCGGGCCTGCCGCAGATTGTACAAGGCGCGGGCGGCCGGTTCCTTACGGTTAGCCTACAGCCGCGCCCGCAGCCATGCCTGCCCGGCTGCGCTCCCCTCAGTCCTGCGCCACCGCGGCGGCGGCGCGCTCGATAAAGTGCGCCAGGTCGATGTCGCGCTGCGTCAGGCCGTTGGCGTCATGCGTGGACAGCGTGATATCGACGCGGTTGTAGACGTTGAACCATTCCGGGTGGTGGTCGGCCTTTTCGGCCTGGATCGCCACGCGCGTCATAAAGCCGAAGGCGGCGTTGAAGTCGTGGAAGGTAAAGCGCTTGAAGATCGCGTCGCGGTCCTGGACGGGGGTCCAGCCGGGCAGGTCGGCCAGCAGTGTGGCGCGTGCTTGCGGAGAAAGAGGGGTCATAGAGGGCTCGATCTGGTCGTAGGAAAACGAAGTCCGCAAAAATGCGGACAGCCGGCCCGCCCGCGCCGTGGCGGCGGGCATGCCGGCATTGTTTCACAAAGCGGGAGGTGGGGCAGGGCTCGAAGGCCCGGGATTGCGGGCGTTGCCGCTCAGATATCGTCCGTCTGGGCCCAGCCTTCGCGGGTGCCGACGTTGATCACCTGGTCGCCCGGCGCCACGTCGCCCGCGCCCAGCGTAGGCAGCGCGCGCAGTTCCTGGTACAGCGGCGCGAAGTCGGGCCGGGTGGCGTCGAACAGCTGCTCGAAGCTGTCGATCACGAAGTAGGTCTTCTGGAAGGTATCGATGCGGTAGCGCGTGCGCATGATGCGGCGCACATCGAAGCCGATCCGGTTGGGACTGGCCGAATCCAGGCTGTAGATCGACTCGCCCTGGCTGGAGAGGATGCCCGCGCCGTAGATGCGCAGCCCTTGCGGCGTGCGGATCAGGCCGAATTCAACGGTGTACCAGTACAGGCGCGACAGCATGTCCAGCGCGCCCATCCCGGCCGCCTTCAGGCCGCCCTTGCCGTAGGCCTCCATGTAGTCGGCAAAGACCGGGTTGATCAGCAGCGGCACATGGCCGAACACATCATGGAAGCAATCCGGCTCCTGCAGGTAGTCCAGCTGCTCGGGCTTGCGCATCCACCAGCTCGCCGGGAAGCGGCGGTTGGCCAAGTGCTCGAAGAACACCTCGTCCGGCACCAGCCCCGGCACGGCCACGACCTGCCAGCCGGTGGCGCGCATCAGCGTTTCGTTGAGCTGGTCGAATTCGGGAACGCGGTCCTTTTCCATGCCGAGCGTGGCCAGGCCTTGCAGGAACTCGTCGCTGACCCGGTCCTGCAGCATCGAGGCCTGGCGCTCGTACAGCTTGCGCCAGATGGCGTGGTCGGTGCTGGTGTAGCGGTGCACCGGCTGCTCGATGGTGAAATCGGGGCGCAGCGACTGGCCGGACAGCAGGCCGGCGTCGAACTGTTCCTTGAGCTTGTCGGTCAGGGTGCCCTGGAAGGCACTGTCGGGGGCTTGTGCGGCCGTAGCGGTGGCGGACATGGGGGAGCGTCTCCTTGGAATGCGTGGCTGCTGCATCGTCGGCAGCAAGAATGCGGATTTACTGCGTAGTTTAGACATCGACACGCGCAAACTGGCCGCATAATCCGCTTGTTTCTGGGTATGCGTGCATATAATGTGCATCGTGCGATCACAGAATGCGGGATTTGTGTATGACTGCCCAGAACGTCTCCCTCGACCCCTTCGACCTGGCCCTTTTGGCCGCGCTGCAGGCCGACGGGCGCTCCACCCATCAGCAGCTGGCCGAGCGCGTACACCTGTCGCCCAGCCAGGTCGGCCGCCGCCTGGCGCGGCTGGAGGCCGACGGCGTAATCACCGGCTACCGGGTCAGCCTGTCGTCGCAAGCGCTGGGCCTGGGCGTGCTGGTCTTTATCAGCGTCAAGCTGGCTCACCACGGCGACACCATCGTCGAGCGCTTCCGCGAAGAGATCCTGCTGCTGGAAGAAGTGCAGGAGTGCTACTCGGTGGCGGGCGAGGCCGACTACCTGATCCGCGTGGTCGTGGCCGACCTGCCCACGCTGGCCGAATTCACCATGAAGCGGCTGATGCGAGTGCCCGGTGTCGAAAGCGTGCGTTCGAATATCGTGCTGACCGCGATCAAGTGCGAGGGCGCGCTGCCGCTGTCCCACCTGCGCTGAATCTTTTCCCGCGGCCCGTTGCAGGATTGCGTACCGGTCTTGCACTCCTGTGGCGTGCGTGTCACCCTCGCCGGGTGCCATAACCGGAGGCTGGCAGGATGAAGGGAATCGTTGCCCGAGCAGATCGGGGCCTTGGCAAGGCGCCGCAGCAACCGCACGCACGGCGCGCCGCCGCTGCACTGGCCCTGGCGGGCGCTTTCGCATCGCTGGCGGGCGCCGGCGCCCAGGCGGCACAGGTGACCCGCTTCTCGCCGGAAGGCACGGTCGGGCAGGTCAGGCAGGTGGCGTTCCGCTTCGACGAGGCGATGGTGCCGATGGGCGATGTCCAGGCCGCAGCGCCCGCGACGGTTTCCTGCACCGGCGCCAGCACCGGCGGGCAGGCCCGCTGGGTCGATGCGAAAAACTGGGTCTACGATTTCACCAGCGACCTGCCGCCCGGCGTGCGCTGCAGCGTGCGCATGCGCGCCGACCTGCGCAGCGCGGCCGGCACCGCCTACGCCGGCAAGCCGGAATACCGCTTCGAGACCGGCGGCCCCACCGTCATCGCCAGCCGTCCCTCGGGCGGCGAGATCGAGGAAGACCAGGTCTTCGCGCTGCGCTTCAACGGCGTGGCCACGCCGGCCTCGGTGCGCGAACATGCCTGGTGCCAGGCGCAGGGGTTGGGCGAACGCATCCCCGTGCGGCTGCTGTCCGGCCACGAGCGCGAGGCAGTGCTCAAGGCCATCTACTGGGAACGCATTGCCAAACAGGCGCCGGATGCCGTGCACCTGCTCGCCTGCCAGCAGCGCCTGCCGGCCGCGGCGCGCGTGCAGTTGGTGCTGGGCGCGGGCATTGCCACCCCGTCCGGTGTCGCCACGCGCGACGAGCGCCGCTTCGATTACACCGTGCGCGAGCCCTTTACCGCCAGCTTCAGCTGCGAGCGCGAGCACGCGCAGTCGCCCTGCACGCCGCTGCGACCGATGTCGGTCACCTTCTCCTCGCCGGTATCGCGCAAGCAGGCCGAGCGCGTGGTGCTGAAGGGCTCCGCGGGTCCGCGCGCGCCGAAGTTCGACCCCGACCTGGCGCCGGATGCCAGCCTCAATGTGCTGACCTTTGCCGCGCCGTTCGCGGAAAAGGCCCAGTTCACCATCGATGTGCCCAAAGACCTGAAGGACGACAGCGGCCGCACGCTGGCCAATGCCGACCTGTTCCCGCTCAAGGTCACCACCGCGGCGATGCCGCCGCTGGCCAAGTTCGCCGCGGCGCCGTTTGGCGTGGTCGAGCGCTTTGGCGAGCTGCCGCGCGGCAAATCCCCGGCGGACTATCCGCCGCTGCTGCCGGTGACGCTGCGCAATGTCGAGGCCGATCTCGCGGTGCGCGGCGTGCAGGCGCAGGCCGGCACCGTGATGAAGCTGAAGCTGGATGACGATGCGGCGGTGATGCACTGGTTCGGCCTGGTGCGCCGCATGCACGAGAGCAGCTATACCCGCGCGGAGCTCGATGCCGTGCTGGCGGGCCGCTCGCCATACCGGGTCAACAATCCGCGCAACGCCGTGGCGATCGAGACGCGCTCGGTGACGCTGCTCGAGCACGCCCCCGGCGTGCAGAAGCTGGCCGTGCCCAAGCCCTCGGGCGATGCGCCGCGGCCGTTCGAGGTGGTCGGCATCCCGCTGCCGGAACCTGGTTTCCATGTGGTCGAGATCGCTTCGCCGATGCTGGGCGAGGCGCTGCTCGGCAAGCGCGCGCCGATGTACGTGCGCACCGCGGCGCTGGTGACCAACCTTGGTGTGCATTTCAAGCTGGGGCGCAGCACCGGCAACGAGGACGACGGCAGCCGCAGCGGACTGGCGTGGGTGACCACGCTGGATGACGGCAAGCCGGTGGCCGATGCCGCCGTGGCAGTGCGCGATTGCAACGGGCGCCTGCTGGGCGAGGGGCGTACCGATGCCAGCGGCGTGGTGCGTTTTGGCAAGCTCGGCGCCGCGCCTGAGGCCAGTTGCGACCAGAACGGCCTGTCGGGCTATTTCGTCTCGGCGCGCATCGCCGCCGGGCATCCGCAGTCGCGCGGCAAGGCCGACATGGCCTTCGTGATGTCGGACTGGAACCGAGGCATCGAGAGCTGGCGCTTCCATGTGCCGACCGATACCAGCACGGCGCCCACGGTGCGCGCGCACACCATCTTCGACCGCACGCTGCTGCGCGCCGGCGAAACCGTATCGATGAAGCACCTGATCCGCGCCGAAACCTTGCAGGGTTTTGCGCTGCCGCCGGCCAGCCGGCCGCTGCCCATGCGCGCAGTCATCCGCCATGAAGGCAGCGGCCAGACCTACGAGCTGCCGCTGCAATGGCGCCAGACCGCGACCGGCGGGCGCAGCGCGGAAAGCACGTTCCAGGTGCCGCCGGCGGCGAAGCTCGGTGTCTACACCGTCGAGCTGGAAACGCAGAAAGGCGAAGGCGCGCAGGACGATGGCGGCGCGCGCAGCTACACCAGCGGCAGTTTCCGCGTCGAGGCTTTCCGCTTGCCGGTGCTTGCCGGCACGCTGCAGGTTGCCGGCAAGCCGGGCGCCGTGATCGCGCCCGCCGAACTGCCGGTCGGCGTCGAGATCCACTATCTCTCCGGCGGTGGCGCCGCCGGCCTGCCAGTGCGCGTGTCCGCGCTGCTGCGCGACAAGTACGTCAGCTTCCCCGGCTATGACGAGTTCTCGTTCAACCCGCCGCGCGCGGAGCGCGAAAGCACCAGGGGCGACGAGGAGATGGACCAGGATGAGCAGAGCAATGCCGACAGCCAGAAGCTGGTCGCCGACAAGCTGCCGGTCACGCTCGACAAGAACGGCAATGGCAGCGTGACGCTGCGCGAACTGCCCAAGACCGAAGCGCCGCGCGACCTGGTGCTCGAAGCCGGCTTTGCCGATCCCAACGGCGAGATCCAGACGCTGCGCCAGACCGTGCCGGTATGGCCGGCGGCGGTGGTGGCCGGCATCCGCACCGAAGGCTGGGTCTCGATCAAGCAGAAGCTGGCCGTGCATGGCGTGGTGCTGGACGTCAACGGCAAGCCGGTGGCGGACGCGCCGGTCAAGGTCAGCGCGCGGGCGCGCATCACCACCTCGGCGCGCAAGCGCGTGGTGGGCGGCTTCTACCGCTATGACAACCGCAGGGAGACGCGCGACCTTGGCACCGTCTGCGAGACGCGCACCGACGCGCAGGGCCGCGCGCGCTGCGAAGTGGCGCTGGACCAGGCCGGCCAGGTGGAACTGGTGGCGAGCGCGCGCGACAAGGACGGTCGCACCGCGCAGGCCGCGTCGACGGTCTGGGTCACGCGCCAGGGCGAGCTGTGGTTCGGCGGCGAGAACCATGACCGCATCGACCTGCTGCCCGAGAAGAAGTCCTACGCCCCGGGCGACACCGCGGTGTTCCAGGTGCGCATGCCGTTCCGCCACGCCATCGCGCTGGTGGCGGTGGAGCGCGAAGGCATCTACCAGACCCAGGTGGTCGAGCTGCACGGCAGCGATCCCACCGTGCGCGTGCAGGTGAAGCCGGAATGGGGCCCCAACGTCTACGTGTCGGTGCTGGCCCTGCGCGGGCGCCTGCATGAAGTGCCCTGGTATTCCTTCTTCACCTGGGGTTGGCGCCAGCCGGGCGAGTGGTGGCGCGCGTTCCGCAGCGAAGGCCGCGACTACGCCGCGCCGACGGCGCTGGTGGACCTGTCCAAGCCGGCCTTCCGGCTGGGGCTGGCCGAGATTCGCGTTGGCAATGCCGGCCACCGGCTCGACGTCACCGTCACGCCGGACAAGACGACATACCAGGTGCGCGGCAAGGCGCGCGTGGCGATCCAGGTCAAGTTGCCCGACGGCAAGCCCGCCGCCAACGGCGAGGTGGCGCTGGCCGCGGTGGACCAGGCGCTGCTGGAGCTGATGCCCAACACCAGCTGGGATCTGCTCGACGCGATGCTGCAGCGGCGCGGCTACGGCGTGGAGACCTCTACCGCGCAGATGGAGATCATCGGCCGGCGTCACTACGGCCGTAAGGCGGTGCCTGCGGGCGGCGGCGGTGGCAAGAGCCCGACGCGCGAGCTGTTCGACACGCTGCTGCTGTGGAACCCGCGCGTGCAGCTCGATGCCGAGGGCCGTGCCAGCCTGGACGTGCCGCTCAACGATTCGCTGACCAGCTTCCGCATCGTCGCCGTGGCCGACCTGGGCGTGGGCCGTTTCGGTACCGGCAGCGCGACCATCGCCGCGACCCAGGACCTGCAGGTGATTTCCGGCCTGCCGCTGCTGGTGCGCGAGGATGACCGCTATCGCGCCATGTTCACGCTGCGCAATACCACCAAGCGCGCGATGACGGTGCAGGCGAGCGCGCGCGGCACGCTGGTCGGCAATGAGGCCGCGCTGCCCGCGCAGACCGTGCAGATTCCCGCCGGCGAGGCGCGCGAGATCGGCTGGGACGTGACCGCGCCGGCGCTGCTGGCGTATTCGCGCAGCGGCACGGTGCAGTGGGAAGTGCAGGCGAGCGAGCAGGGCACGGGCGGCGCAGCCGACCGCATCAAGGTGTCGCAGCAGATCGTGCCCGCCGTACCGGTGACGGTGCAGCAGGCCACGCTGGCTCAGGTGGCGCCGTCGCTGTCGGTGCCAGTCAAGGCACCGCCGGGCGCGCTGACCGATCCCTCCGGCAAGCTGCGCGGCGGGTTGCAGGTGAACTTCCAGTCGTCGCTGGCGGGCGGCATGCCGGGCGTGCGCGACTGGTTCCTCAACTACCCGTTCACCTGCCTGGAGCAGCGCGCATCGAAGGCCATTGGCCTGAACGACACGGCCGCGTGGGATGCACTGATGACGCAACTGCCGTCCTACCTCGATGCCAACGGGCTGGCCTCGTACTTCCCGCTCAATGCCGATGGCGACTTCGGCAGCGAGGTGCTGACCGCCTACCTGCTGTCGGTGACCGACGAAGCCGCGCGCGCCGGCCTGCTGCTGCGCATCCCCGACGCGCAGCGCGCGCAGATGGAGCGCGGGCTGACGGACTTTGTCGAAGGCCGCATCCGCCGCGACAGCTGGGCCCCGGTTGGCGGCACGCAGTACCTGGAAGTGCGCAAGCTGGCGGCGCTCGAGGCGCTGTCGCGCACCGGCCATGCGCAGGCACGCATGCTCGGCTCGATCCAGATCCTGCCGGCACAGTGGCCCACGTCCGCGCTGCTCGACTGGACCCTGCTGCTGACGCGCATGCAGGACATCCCGCAGCGCGAGCAACGGCTGGCCGAAACCCAGCAACTGCTGCGCTCGCGCCTGACGGTGCAGGGCACGCGGCTGGCCTTCTCTACCGAGCGCAATGACGACTGGTGGTGGATGATGGCCGGCGGCGACACCAACGCCGCGCGCCTGCTGGCGCTGGCTGCCGAACTGCCGGGCTGGAAGGACGACGCACCGCAACTTGCGACCGGGCTGCTGGGCCGGCAAGTGCGCGGCGCCTGGGGTACCACCACAGCCAACGCGTGGGGCATGCTGGCGGTGACGCGCTTCGCGCAGGTGTTCGAGAAGACGCCGGTGGCGGGCAGCACGCGCGTGAGCGTCAGCAATGCCGCCGATGCCACGCGCAGCTTCGACTGGGCGCGCGCGCAGCGTACCGATGGCGTGGCGCAGGGCGGCGTCGACCTGCCCTGGCCGGGTGGCGCTGACGGTGGCACGCTGCAGGTCGACCACGCCGGTGCCGGCCATCCCTGGACTACGGTGCGCGCGCAGGCCGCAGTGCCGGTGACCGCGCCGCTGGCCGCCGGCTACCGCATCAAGCGCACAGTGACGCCGCAGGAACAGGCGGTGGCGGGCAAGTGGTCGCGCGGCGATGTGTACCGCGTCAAGCTGGAGATCGATGCGCAGGCCGAGATGACCTGGGTGGTGGTCAGCGATCCGGTGCCGGCCGGCGCGACCATCCTTGGCAGCGGCCTGGGGCGGGATTCCCAGATTGCCACGCGCGGCGAGAAGCGCAAGGGCATGGCCTGGCCGGCCTATACCGAACGCACGCCGCAGGCCTATCGCGAGTACTTCGCTTATCTGCCCAAGGGCACGGCCTCGGTCGAATACACCGTGCGGCTCAACAACGCCGGCGACTTCGCGCTGCCGCCCACGCGCGTCGAAGCGCTGTATGCCCCCGACGTGTTCGGCGTGGCGCCGAACGCGCGGCTGGTGGTGGGGGCGCGTCCATGAGCTGGCAGGCGCTGAGGATGCCGACACGCGTGCGCGAGTGGTGGCTCGCGGGGGCGGTCGCCGGCGTGGTCTACGGCGCGCTGCTGGTGCAGGTGGCGATGGAACTGCCCGAAGGCGCGCCGCTGACCGGGCAGATCGCCATGCAGCCGATATGGAAAAGCGCGATGGCGCTGCTGCTGGCGCGCGCTGCGTGGTTCCACCGGCCCGTGGCCGAGCGGAACTGGATGGTGGCGGCGCTGGTGTTCTCGGCGCAGGGCGACTTCCTGCTGGCGGTGCCGTCGCTGTCGGTCTCGTTTGTCGGTGGCCTGGGTGCCTTCCTGCTCGCGCACCTGGCCTACATGTGCGTGCTGGTGCCGCGTGCGGGTGACTACCGTGCGCACCGGCTGATCGCGTGCGGCGCCATCATGGGCGTGGCCGGCACCATGCTCGGCCGCTTCTGGCCCAACCTGGGCGCGCTGATGCTGCCTGTGGTGGTGTACGTGATCGTGCTCACGGCGATGGTGTGCAGCGCGCTGGTGGCGCGGCTGCCTACGCCACTGGCGGCTCTGGGCGCGCTGTGCTTTGCCGCATCGGACCTGATGATCGGCATCGCGCGCTTCCTGTTGCCGTTCGATAACTTCCACCTCAGCATCTGGTGGACCTACGCCGCCGCGCAGCTGTTGCTGGTAGCGGGCATCGTGTCGGGACGCGCGCAGGCATGAGGCCACATTGCCGTCGCGCCTTGCTGATCGCGGTAGTGGCCTGGTCCGCGCCGGCTGAGGCCTTGCCTTCCTTCGAACAGGTCCGCACCGACTGGCGCAGTGCCGACGTGGTGGTGCTGGACCGCCACGGCGATACCGTGGGCCGCGTGCGCGACGATTTCCGCGCGCGCCGCGGCGACTGGGTCGCGCTGGCGGATACCTCACCGGCATTGCGCACTGCCATCGTGCTGTCGGAGGACCGGCGCTTCTATGCGCATAGCGGCGTGGACTGGCAGGGCGTGGCCGCCGCCGCGTGGGCCAACCTGTGGAACACGCGCACGCGCGGCGCCTCGACGCTGACCATGCAGCTGGCGGGGCTGCTCGACGACGACCTGCGCCGGCCCGGCGCGGCGGGGCAGGGGCGCAGCTTCACGCAGAAGCTGGGACAGGCCGCGGGCGCAGCCGCGCTGGAGCGTAGCTGGAGCAAGGACCAGATCCTGGAGGCCTACCTGAACCTGGTGCCTTTCCGCGGCGAGCTGGTGGGCTTGTCGGCGATGTCGCAGGTGCTGTTCGGCAAGTATCCGGAAGGGCTCAACGCGCGCGAGTCGGCGCTGGCAGTGGCGCTGGTGCGCGCGCCCAATGCGAAGGCGGCGCAGGTGGCGAGCCGCGCCTGCGGCATCCTGCGCGAGATGCGGGTGCCGCGCGAGTGCGACGGGCTGGAAGGCTTCGCGCAGCTCGCGCTGCTGCGTACCGGCCCGGTGGCACAGCGCGCGGCGGCAGCGATGGCGACCTCGGCATCGCCACAGTTTGCGCCGCACCTGTCGCGCCGGCTGGTCGGCGAAACGCGGGCGCAACTGGCGCCCGGTGCGCCGATGCCCGCGCGCATCGCCTCCACGCTCGACGCCCGCCTGCAGCGCGCGGCCATGGCCAGCCTCGACCGGCACCTGCGCGAACTGACCGGGCGCAATGTCGAAGACGGCGCGGTGGTGGTGATCGACAACGCCAGCGGCGATGTGCTGGCCTACGTGGGCTCGTCTGGCGCGCTGTCGGCTGCGGCGCAGGTGGACCATGCTGCCGCGCTGCGGCAGGCGGGCTCGACGCTCAAGCCGTTCCTGTACGAACAGGCGCTGGAAGAGAAGCGGATCACCGCGGCATCGCTGCTGGACGACCGGCCCGTCAACCTGCCGGTTGGCGGCGGGCTCTACGTGCCGCAGAACTACGACCACCGCTACGCCGGCTGGGTCAGCACGCGCGCGGCGCTGGCCGCGTCGCTGAATGTGCCGGCGGTGCGCACACTGGTGATGGTGACCCCGCACCGCTTCCACAAGCGGCTGGTGGCGCTCGGGCTGCCGCTGACCGAGGCGGGCGACTACTACGGCTACAGCCTGGCGCTGGGCAGCGCCGATGTATCGCTGCTGGCGCTGACCAATGCCTATCGCGCGCTGGCCAACGGCGGGCGCTACGCGCCGCCGCGGCTCAGGCAAGGCATGCCCGCGCCGGCGATGATACCGGTGATGCAGCCGGCCGCGAGCTACGTGATCGCCGATATCCTGTCCGATCGCCACGCGCGTGCGCGCACCTTCGGCCTCGACAGCCCGTTGACCACGCGCTTCTGGACCGCGGTCAAGACCGGCACCAGCAAGGACATGCGCGACAACTGGTGCATCGGCTGGTCGCAGCGCTATACGGTGGGCGTGTGGGTCGGCAATGCCAGCGGTGCCAGCATGCACGATGTCTCGGGCGTGTCGGGCGCGGCGCCGGTGTGGCATGACGTCATGGAAGCGCTGCACCGCGCGCAAGGCAGCCGCGCGCCCGCGGCGCCCGCGGGCGTGGAGCGCGCGGCGCTGACTTTTGCCGATGGCCTCGAACCCTCGCGCGAAGAAGTCTTCCTGACCGGCACCGCGATCACGCGCGTCAGCGTCGGCGCCCCCGCCGCGCGCCCGAGCGCACCGGTGATCGCCAACCCGGCCGACGGCACCGTGTTTGCCCTCGATCCCGACATGCCGCCCGCGTCGCAGCGCGTGTGGTTCCAGGCCGAGGGCGTGGCGGGGCAGGCCGCGCGCGCGGTCAGCTGGCGCATGGACGGCAAGCCGCTGGGCCGCGGCGGCGAGGTGGCTTGGCTCCCGTGGCCGGGGCGGCACCAGGTGGAACTGCTCGATGCCGCGGGCAAGGTGGTGGACCGTATCGGCATCGAAGTGCGCGGCGCATCGGTGCGCGCGCCGGCCACTGCCTCAAAGCGCTGAAACCGGCGCGCGCGCTTTCAGGAAGTCGACGAACACCCGCAGCTTGGTCGGCATCAGCACGCGGCCCGGGTAGTACAGGTAGAAGCCGTCGAACGGCGGCAGCCAGGCATCGAGCACGGTGACCAGCCGGCCGCTGTCGAGCGCGGCCTGGATATGGACCGGGAACTCGTAGATCAGCCCCATGCCATCGAGCGCCGCCTGGTGCAGCAGCGTCTTGTCGTTGGCGATCAGCGCGGCGCGCGTATCGACGGTAAAGGTGCGACCGTCCTCCACGAACTCCCAGCGGTAGACGCTGCCGTGCGGACCGAAGCGGTACTGCAGGCAGGCGTGCGCGTGCAGCTCGCGCGGATGGCGCGGCGTGCCGTGGCGCGACAGGTAGGCGGGTGCGGCAGCCACCACCATGCGCAGCGGGCCGGTGACGGGGATGGCCACCATATCCCGCTGCAGCGCTTCGCCCAGGCGCAGGCCGGCGTCGAAGCCTTCGGCGATCAGGTCGGCAAAGCGGTCGTCCGTGACGACGTCGACGGTAATGCCGGGGCAGGCGCGCATGAATTCGGCCAGCAGCGGACGCAGCACCAGCGCGCCGGCGGTGGTCGGCGTGGTCAGGCGCAGCGTGCCGGCGGGCATGTCGCGCTGCTGGCGGATATCGTCGGTGGCGGCGCCGATCTCGGCCAGCGCGGGCTCGACGCGTGCCAGCAGCGCGGCGCCGGCTTCTGTCAGCCCCACGCTGCGGGTCGTCCGCTGGAGCAGCCGCACGCCCAGCCGCGCTTCCAGCTGGCGGATGGTCTGCGAGATCGCGGACGGGCTCACCGCCAGCTCGGTTGCGGCGGCGGTGAAACTGCCCAGCCGCGCCACGCGGGTGAATGCGGCCATGGCGGGCAGTGAATCGGCGTCGATTGTGAAGTCTGGCTTCATGATGCATGCAGCGTACCACGCTGTTTCCGCGCGGGTCGAGTGGCCATACTTGCCTGCATCCGACGTACACGCCGGCAGGCTGCCGGCCAACAGGAGCCTCTCGATGACCGCAAGCGCCATATCCGTCCAACATCGCCAGCTCGGCAATACCGGCCCCAAGGTTTTCCCCCTCGGCCTCGGCTGCATGGGCATGAGCGACTTCTACGGCGCGCGTGACGATGCCGAATCGATCCGCACCATCCACCACGCGCTCGAGCGCGGCATCAATCTGCTCGACACCGCCGATATCTACGGCCCGCACACCAACGAGCAACTGGTGGGCCGCGCCATTGCCGGCAGGCGCGAACAGGTGGTCCTGGCGACCAAGTTCGGCATCGTGCGCGACCCCGCCAACCCGATCGCGCGCGGCGTCAACGGCCGCCCCGAGTATGTGCGCGCCAGCTGCGAGGCCAGCCTGAAGCGGCTGGGCACGGACCATATCGACCTGTACTACCAGCACCGCGTCGACCCGGAAGTGCCGATCGAGGAAACCGTGGGCGCGATGGCCGAGCTGGTAAAGGCCGGCAAGGTGCGCTGGCTGGGGCTGTCGGAAGCGAGCGCTGCGACTATCGAGCGCGCACACAAGGTCCACCCGATTACCGCGTTGCAAAGCGAATACTCGCTGTGGAGCCGCGATGTCGACGAGGACGGCATCCTCGCCACCTGCGAGCGCCTGGGCATCGGCTTCGTGCCGTACAGCCCGCTGGGGCGCGGCTTCCTGACCGGCGCCATCCGCAGCCCGGAAGATTTCGCCGAGGACGATTTCCGCCGTACCAATCCGCGCTTCATGGGCGAGAACTTCGCGCACAACCTGGCGCTGGTCGACAAGGTGCGCGCACTGGCGGCCGACAAGGGTTGCACGCCGGCACAGCTGGCGCTGGCCTGGGTGCTGGCGCGCGGGCCGCAGGTAGTGCCGATCCCGGGTACGCGCCGCGTGGCCAACCTGGAAGACAATCTGGGCGCGCTCGCGGTGCGGCTCGATGCGCGGGACCTGGCCGGGATCGCCGCGGTGTTCCCGGCCGGCGCAGCGGCGGGTACGCGCTACGCCGCGCAAGTGATGAGCCTGCTGGCGCGCTGAGGGGGCGGGGCTGCGCAATAATGGCGCTTCGCCAACGTCTTGCCGGAGTGAGCGCATGTCCCTGGTCCCCCTCGATGCCGCCAGCACCGCGGCGCGCCTGCCATATCCCGAACTGGCGCAGGCCATCTCCGATATGCTGGCCGAACTACGCGACGGCACCGCCATGGCGCCGCCGCGCATCGCACTGCCGGTAGGCGATGCCGAGCGCGGCGAGGGCACGCTGCTGGTGATGCCGGCGCGCAACCGCGACCTGGTGATGACCAAGAACATCACCGTCCATCCCGGCAACCCGCAGCGTGGGCTGCCCAATATCCTCGGCGAAGTGGTGGTGGCCGATGCGCACACCGGCGAACGCGTTGCCATGCTCGACGGTCCCACCGTGACGGGCCGGCGCACCGCGGCGGTCTCGCTGCTGGCGGCGCAGCGCTTTGCCGCACGGCCGGAGGGCGAGTTGCTGATCGTCGGCGCCGGCGTGCAGGCGCTGACGCACCTGGAGGCCTTCGTGGCGGGGCTGGGCGTGCGCAAGGTGTGGCTGCATTCGCGCACGCGCGACAAGGTGGAGGCGCTGGCGGCGCACGCGCGCACGCTGGGTGTCGAAGCCGAGGTGACCGATGCGGTCGCGGCGGTGCTCGCGCGCGTGTCGATGGTGGTGACGGTCACGTCCAGCCGCACGCCGGTGCTGCCGGATCTCGACAGCGGCCTCTGGCGCGACCATCACTTCGTCGCCGCGGTCGGCGCCTTCCGGCCCGATATGTGCGAACTGCCGCCGGCACTGTGCCATGCCGCTGCGGACAACGGCCGGCTGCTGGCCGATACGCTGTTCGGCATCGAAGACGAGGCGGGGGACCTGCTGCAGGCTGGCATCGACTGGGCCACGGTGCAGCCGTTCGAGACCGCGATCCTGCAGGCCGATGCGATCCGCGCCCGCGCCGGCAGCCCGCTGGTGTTCAAGAGCGTGGGTTATGCGCTGTGGGACCTGGCGGCCTGCGTGCTGGCCAGCCGGGCTGGCGCCGCCTGAACCACTAGATTGATGAGCGCCGGCGCGTGGTGCCGGCCTTGCCTTCAGCCTCGTGTGGCTCGCGGCCGCGCAGCCAGCCGTTGAACAGCTCGCTCGCCGGCGCCAGGAAGCTGGCCATCGGTTCGCTGCGGTCGCTGGCGTACCAGTGGCAGTAGCAGCCGTGGATGGTCGCCACCATCAGTCGCGCCATGTCCGCGGACATTGGCTGGCCGGGCTCTGACAGCGCCTCGGCCAGCGCTTGCACGTGCGCGTCCCAGCTGCGCCGGATTTCCTGGCGCACGCTGCCCGAGAACAGCTGCGCGAGCACCACGCCCTTGGCTTCCGGATTCGCGGCGAAGTACGCCGCCACCTCGTCGAATATGTTTTCCAGCCGCTGCGCCGGCGTCTTGCCGGCATGCCGGTCCAGGGCGAGCTCCTGGCCGAACTCGCGGTTTCAGGTGACGGACCGCATCTACCAGGTACGCGGCTTCGACATCTCCAACATGACGATCATCGAGGGCGAGACCGGGCTGATCCTGATTGATCCGCTCACCGCGACGGAGACCCGCACCATCGACGGTGTGCAGATCGAGTTCCTGATGGCGCCCGGCACCGAAGCCCCGGCCGAGATGCTGCTGTACCTGCCGCAGTGGAAAGCGCTGTGCGCCGCCGAGGACGCCACCCACAACCTGTACACCATCCGCGGCGCGCAGGTGCGCGAGACCCAGGCCGGCCGCGCACGCGTGGACGGCGACCCGCAGGCGCTGGGTGCGTGGGTGGCGCTGATGGACAAGTTCGAGCCGAACTTCGGCATCGTGACGCCCTGAGTGCATTGCGATGGGGCAGGCGGTCGATCGCATGCTTGCCCCATAAAACCTCATCGACATGAGGGGTTTTTTCCGGCGTGCGATACAAGCCGTTGCGTCGATGCAGCGCAGCACTGGCCTTCGCGCCGGTTTTCGGGTGTTTACTTAGTGGTTAACCCTTTCTTTAGGGCTCGGCCTCTACGATTCTGTATCGTTGGTGAAACAGTTCTGCTCCCGCAAGTCGGATAATGCATGCCGCAGTAACCGAATGAGGAGTAAGAGGACTATGAAATCGACCAATAAGAAGATGCTGGTGGCTGGCGCTGTCATGGCCCTGGCTGGCGCCGCCCAAGCACAGTCCGCCGGCAGCAATATCGTCAGCATGGGCTGGTTCCGCGTGATGCCGAACAGCTCGGCCGATCCGCTGACCGTTGACAGCATCAACGGCCGCCCGGTCGGCATGACCCGCCCCAACACCGGCGCCGATATCGAATCCGCCGACACCGTGGGCCTGGCCTTTACGCACTACTTCACCGACAACATCTCGGGCGAAATCGTCGCCGGCATTCCGCCCAAGCATGACGTCAAGGGCACCGGCAACTACGCCCAGTATGGCAAGCTGGGTTCGGTCAAGCAGTGGAGCCCGGCGCTGCTGGTCAAGTACCACTTTTTCGACGCCAAGACCAAATTCCGTCCCTACGTCGGCATCGGCGTGAACTACACCTGGTTCACCGACGAGACCATCACCAACCAGAACTTCGTGAATCACGAGTTCCTGCCCGGCGCCAACATGACCGCCAGCGCCAAGCCGTCGTGGAACCCGGTGTTCAATATCGGCGCCAACTACGCCATCGACGACAACTGGTTCGTCGGCCTGTCGGTGTCGTACCTGCCGCTGTCGACCCGCGCCACCTTCACCACGCAGGCGGGCCCGGTAACGATCGTGTCGCACACCAAGATCAAGATCGATCCGGTGGTGACCTTCCTGAATGTGGGCTACCGCTTCTGAGCGCGACACACGGACAAAGCATAAGGGCGCCCGGGCGCCCTTTTTGCTTCGGCAACGCTTGCGGTTTACGCCAAGGACTTGACCGGGTAGCCGGCTTCCTCGATGGCCTGGCGCAGGGCCAGCGTATCGGCGCCGCTTTCCACGCGCACCGCCTGCGTGGGTACGTCGGCGCTCACCTTCGCGGCCGGGTCGACTGCCTGCACCGCGCGCGTGATGGCGCCGATGCAGTGGCTGCACGACATGCCTTCGACCTGGAACTGGATCATGGCTGGAATCTCCTGAAGAAGATGGAAGGGCGGCAGGACGCCGCGACAGACATAGTTTGAACCTTCCTATCGTGGGAAGCGCAAGCGGAATCTGCTATGGACGAAAATGGCGCCCGCGGCATGGCATCCGGCCTTGACCTTCCTATGATGGTAAGGTCCATCATGCAGTCATAGCCACTGCCGATGATCCAGAACCATGCCAAGTTCCAGCGCTGTCCTTCCTTCCCAGCCCGTGCGCCCGGCGGCTGATGCGCCCGAGTGGCGCCTGCCGGTCGATGGCATGACCTGCGCCTCGTGCGTGCGCCGCGTGGAGAACGCGCTGGCGCGCGTGCCGGGCGTGCACGACGTGGCCGTGAACCTGGCGACCGAAACCGCTACGCTGCGCGCCGACTCCGGCGCGGTGCTGCCCGCCGCCGCCCGCGCCGTGGCCGATGCCGGCTATGCGGTGCCGCAGGACACCATCGAACTGGATATTGCCGACATGACCTGCGCCTCGTGCGTGGCGCGCGTGGAGAAAGCGCTGCGCGCCGTGCCCGGCGTGATGGACGCGCAGGTCAACCTGGCGACCGAACGTGCCAGCGTCACCGTGCTGCGCGGCGCGGCGGACACCGCGGCGCTGGCGGCCGCGGTCGCGCGCGCCGGCTACGGTGCCACGCCGGTCACAGAAGCGGCCCCGCAGGCAGTGCAGGCCGCGCGCACCACTGCGTTCCGGGACGGTCCGTGGCCGGTGGCGATCTCGGCGGCGCTGTCGCTGCCGCTGGTGGCGCCGATGGTGCTGGAATGGTTCGGTGTGCACTGGATGCTGCCGGCCTGGGTGCAGTGGCTGCTGGCTACGCCGGTGCAGTTCGTATTCGGCTGGCGCTTCTACAAGGCGGGCTGGAAGGCCGTGCGCGCGGGTGCGGGCAATATGGACCTGCTCGTGGCGCTCGGCACCACGGCGGCCTACGGGCTGTCGCTGTGGCTGATGTGGCGCACGCCGGCCGATGCCATGCCACACCTGTACTTCGAGAGCGCCGCGGTGGTGATCACGCTGGTGCGCCTGGGCAAGTGGCTGGAGACGCGCGCCAAGCGCCACACCGCCGATGCCATCCGCGCGCTGGCCGCGCTGCGCCCGGATACCGCGCGCGTGCGCCGCGGCGGGCAGGAGCAGAGCGTGCCGCTGGCGTCGGTGCGCGTGGGCGACGAGGTTGTGGTGCGCCCCGGCGAACGCATTCCGGTCGACGCCGAGGTGATCGAAGGCAACAGCCACGCCGACGAGTCGATGCTGACCGGGGAAAGCGTGCCAGTGCCGAAGAAGCCCGGCGACCGCATCACCGGCGGCGCCATCAACTTCGAAGGCTTGCTGGTCGCGCGCACCGTTGCGGTGGGCGCCGAGACCGTGCTGGCGCGCATCATCCGCATGGTCGAGCACGCGCAGGCGGCCAAGGCGCCGATCCAGCGCATGGTCGACCAGGTCAGCGCGGTATTCGTGCCGGTGGTGCTGGGCATCGCGCTGGTGACGGTGCTGGGGTGGGGACTCTTTGCCGGCGACTGGGAAGCGGCGCTGCTCAATGCGGTGGCGGTGCTGGTGATTGCCTGTCCGTGCGCACTGGGGCTGGCCACGCCCACCGCGATCATGGCCGGTACCGGCGCCGGCGCGCGCGCGGGCATTCTGATCAAGGACGCCGAGGCGCTGGAGATTGCCCACCGCGTCAGCGTCGTGGCGTTCGACAAGACCGGCACGCTGACGGTGGGCAAGCCCGACGTGGTGGCGCTGCACGCGGCAGACCCGGCAGATGGCGATGGCAGCGCGCTGCTGACGCGCCTGGCCGCGCTGCAGGCCGGCAGCGAGCACCCGCTGGCCCGCGCGGTGCTGGCCGCGGCACAGGCGCGCGGCATTGCCGTGGCGCCGGCCACCGAGGTGCAGGCCCTGCCCGGGCGCGGCATCGCCGGCGTGGTGGCGGGCCAGGCGCTGCAGCTCGGCAGCGAACGCCTGCGCGAAACGCTGGGTGCTGAAGCGGGTACGCTGGCGCCAGTGGCTGACAAGTTGCGCGAAGAAGGCCGCACCGTCTCGTGGCTGGTCGAAACCACGCCGCCGCGCGTCATCGGCCTGGTTGCATTTGGCGACGCCATCAAGCCCGGCGCACCGGCAGCCATTGCACGGCTGCGGGCCGCCGGCGTGCGTACCGTGATGCTGACCGGCGACAACGCCGGCGCGGCGGCGCGCGTGGCGCAGGCGCTCGGCCTGGACGAGGTGCAGGCCGAGGTACTGCCCGAGGACAAGGCCGCGCGCATACAGGCGCTGGGGCGGGGCGGCGCGGTGGTGGCGATGGTGGGCGACGGCATCAACGATGCGCCGGCGCTGGCCGCGGCGGACGTGGGCATCGCCATGTCCACCGGCACCGACGTGGCCATGCATGCGGCCGGCATCACGCTGATGCGCGGCGATCCGGCGCTGGTGGCGGATGCGCTGGCGGTCTCGCACCGCACCGTGCGCAAGATCCGGCAGAACCTGTTCTGGGCGTTTTTCTACAACGTGGTAGGCATTCCGCTGGCGGCGGCCGGGCTGCTGAACCCGGTGGTGGCGGGTGCGGCGATGGCATTCTCCAGCGTCAGCGTGGTCAGCAATGCGCTGCTGCTGCGCCGCTGGCGCCCGCAGGCCGGGGCTGCCACGGCGCAGGGAGGGAAATGATGAATATCGGCGAAGCGGCGCAGGCCTCGGGCGTGTCGGCCAAGATGATCCGGCACTACGAATCGATCGGGCTGGTGGAGACGCCGCCGCGCACCGAAGGCGGCTACCGCCGCTATGACGAACGCGCGGTGCACACCTTGCGCTTCGTGCGGCGGGCCCGTAATCTGGGATTTTCGCTCGACGAGATCCGCAACCTGCTGTCGCTGTGGCGCGACCGCGGCCGCGCCAGCGCCGACGTCAAGGCGCTGACGCTGCGCCACGTGGCCGACCTGGAGCAGCGCATCGCCGAGCTGGCCGCGATGCGCGACACGCTGCGCGAGCTGGCGCAACACTGCAGCGGCGACGTGCGGCCGGACTGCCCGATCCTGGCCGATATTGCCGATCCGGCACCGCCGGACGCGCCAGGCAGGGCCGCCTGCCACGGCTGATCCGGCCGGGTGGCGCAAGCGAAGAAGCAACAAGAACAACGCCAGTGCACGCGTTCCGTGCAGCGGGAGATTTGCGCGAATGGACAAGCCCATGACGACGGACAACCCGATGACGGACCCTCCCGCTGCCGCCGATGCCATGGCCGGTGCGCCCGCCGGCATCGCCGCCGGCACGCACGCCCCGGTGCAGAGCCGCCAGCGCATGCGCGACGGCACCGAGCTGCTGCTGCGTACCTGGCAGCCAGACCCGGCGCGCTTTGCCGAGCCGCTCGGTTCGGTGCTGCTGGTGCACGGGCTTGCCGAACACGCGGGGCGCTACCAGCACGTGGCCGATGTGCTGTGCGGCCTGGGCCTGCGCGTGCGCGCGCATGACCTGCGCGGCCACGGCGCCAGCGGGGGCGCGCGCATGGTGGCGGAGCATCCCGACGCCTACCTGGCCGACCTCGCCGAAATTTACGACGCCGCGCTGCGCAGCTGGAACGAGCTGCCGATCCTGCTCGGCCACAGCATGGGCGGCCTGATCGCGGCGCGTTTCGCCACCGCGCGCGTGCGGGCGGTGCGTGCGCTGGTGCTGTCTTCGCCCGCGCTGGCGTTGCGGCTGTCGCCTGCGACGCTGACCGTGCACCGCGTGCTGCTGGCGCTGGCGCCGCGGCTGCGCGTGCCCAACCCGATCGACGCGCGCCATTTGTCGCACGATCCCGCGGTGGTGGCCGCGTATCGCACCGATCCGCTGGTGCAGACCACCATCACCGCCAGCGTGCTGGAGAGCTTTATCCGCGGCATGGCGCAGGCGCAGGCCGATGCCGCGCAACTGGAGGCGCCGATGCTGATGCTGGTCGGCGGCGCCGACCGCGTGGTGGATCCTTCCGGCAGCCGCACCTTCTTCGATCACGCGCCACCGGACCTGCGCGACGAAGTCTGGTTCGAGCAGGGCTACCACGAGATCTTCAACGAGGCCCAGCCGCTGCGCGGCGAAGTCTTCGCGGTGCTGACCGGCTGGCTGCGCCGGCACCTGCAGCCGGCACCGCAGTAGGCGGGCCTACGTCCGGAACACCGATTCCGCCACGCCGAACACCGCCGCGACCACCGGGTCGTCGCGGCGCGTGGCCAGGCATACCAGCGTCAGCTCGGTCGGCACCGACATCCCTTCGACGATCACCAGCCCGTGCGCATGCGATTCGCGCAGCGCAATGGAGTCGCGCACCAGCGACAAGCCCACGCCCGAGCGCACCAGGTCCAGCATCGACGCCTCCTGGTCCACATGCGCCACCTTGGGCACGGTCGCCACATCGACCCCGGCCTGCGCGAAGCGCGCCGACAGCAGCCGATGGTGCGCGGATTCGGGGGGCGTCCAGATCCACGGCAGCGTCGCCAGCTGCGCCCAGGAGCGCAGCGCGGTGCGCTCCTTCCAGCCCTTGGGCGCCAGCACGTAATAGGAGAACGGCGTCAGCGTCAGCGCATGGAAGCCCGCATCGGGCGGCTGGCCCAGATAGAAGCCGACATCGAGCGCACCGCTGCGTACCTGTTGCAGCACCCCGCCCGACATGCCGTGGCGCAGCTCGGTGCCGATCTGCGGGTGGCGCTCCACCAGCGTGCGCAGCATCGGCCCCAGCCGCGTGAATTCCGGGTCGAGGATGGTGCCGATCGCCAGCCGGCCGCGCACGGTGTGATGCATCGCGCTGACGGTGTGCTGCAGGTCGCCCACGCCGTCGAGAATGCGCTCGGCGAGCGGCAGCAGCGCGGCGCCGTCGACGGTCAGCGTCAGACCCGCGGCGGTGCGCTCGAACAGCTTGATGCGCCACGCCGACTGCAGTGCCTTGAGCTGCAGGCTGACCGCCGGCTGCGTCAGGTGCAGCCGCTGGGCGGCGCGGGTGAGGTTGCCTTCGCGCGCGACGGCGACAAAGGCACGAAGGTGGTGGAGGTCCAAGGGGAGTGTTGGAGGGCGGCAGGGGCGGCAGGTGGTGCGGCGCAATATTTTGCGCGGCTTATATTGCGATTGACGATAAATCATTGGACGGGGCCGCGCAACTACACCAAGCTTGCGCTCATCGACGGCCTATAGTCCTTGTGCGGCGCGCTATCCGCGTCGCCAGGGGCCACCTCCCGGCACGAAGCAGCGTCTTCAACGGACGCAAAGATCGGCGGGCCACATGCCATCAGAGATCCAAGCATTGAGGAGTGGAAGTGGAAGACATCCTTGCAGAAGCCAGCGCGGTGCAAACCATCATCGGCCATGCCATCGCAGGCCGGCAGACGCGCGGTACGTCGCAGCGTCTGGCCGATATCTATAATCCCGCGACGGGCGAAGTCGCCGCGCGCGTGGCGCTGGCCACGGTGCAGGATGTGGGCGACGCCGTGGCTGCGGCAAAAGGCGCATTCCCCGCGTGGTCGGAAACCCCGCCGCTGCGCCGCGCGCGCATCCTGTTCAAGTTCAAGGAGCTGCTCGACCGGCACCACGACGACCTGGCCGCGCTGATTACGCGCGAACACGGCAAGGTGTTCTCGGATGCCAAGGGTGAAGTCACGCGCGGCATCGAGGTGGTGGAGTTCGCCTGCGGCATCCCCAACCTGCTCAAGACCGACTTCACCGACAACATCGGCGGCGGCATCGACAACTGGAACCTGCGCCAGCCGCTGGGCGTGGTGGCCGGCATCACGCCGTTCAACTTCCCGGTGATGGTGCCGATGTGGATGTTCCCGGTGGCGATCGCCTGTGGCAATACCTTCGTGCTGAAGCCTTCGGAACGCGATCCGTCGCCGAGCCTGCTGATTGCCGACCTGCTGCGCCAGGCCGGCTTGCCCGATGGCGTGTTCAACGTGGTGCAGGGCGACAAGGAAGCGGTCGATGCGCTGCTGGCGCATCCGGATGTGCAGGCGCTGTCGTTCGTCGGTTCGACGCCGATTGCGGAGTACATCTATACGGAAGGCACCAGGCACGGCAAGCGCGTGCAGGCGCTGGGCGGTGCCAAGAACCACCTGGTGGTGATGCCCGATGCGGATCTCGACCAGGCGGTCGATGCGCTGATCGGCGCGGCCTACGGCTCCGCCGGCGAGCGCTGCATGGCGATCTCGGTGGCGGTGGCGGTTGGCGACGTGGCCGACAAGCTCGTGCCGCGACTCGCCGAACGCGCCAGCTCGCTGAAGATCCGCAACGGCATGGAGTCCGACGCCGAAATGGGTCCGCTGGTGACCGCTGCGCACAAGGCGAAGGTGGAGAGCTATATCGCCAAGGGCGTGGAAGAGGGCGCGACGCTGGTGACCGATGGCCGCGGCCATACCGTGCCCGGCCACGAGAACGGCTTCTATGTCGGCGGCACGCTGTTCGACAACGTCAAGCCGGACATGACGATCTACAAGGAAGAGATCTTCGGCCCGGTGCTGTCGGTGGTGCGCGTGCATGACTTTGCCGAGGCGGTGAAGCTGATCAATGCGCATGAGTACGGCAACGGCGTATCTTGCTACACCAGCGATGGCGGCATCGCGCGCGCCTTTGCGCGGCAGATCCAGATCGGCATGGTCGGCATCAACGTGCCGATCCCGGTGCCGATGGCCTGGCATTCGTTCGGCGGCTGGAAGCGCTCGCTGTTTGGCGACCACCATGCTTACGGCGAAGAGGGCGTGCGCTTCTACACGCGCTACAAGAGCGTGATGCAGCGCTGGCCGGATTCGATCGCCAAGGGCGCGGAGTTCACCATGCCGGTGGCGAAATAATTCCCGCCACCCCTGCCACGATAACCAAAAGAGCCATGGAGACATTCGACTACATCATCGTGGGCGCCGGCTCGGCCGGCTGTGTCCTGGCGAACCGCCTGACGCAGGACCCGGACGTCAAGGTGCTGCTGCTGGAAGCCGGCGGCAAGGATGACTACCACTGGATCCATATCCCGGTCGGCTATCTGTATTGCATCGGCAATCCGCGTACCGACTGGCTCTATCGCACCGAGGCGGAAGCCGGACTGAACGGCCGCTCGCTGGGCTATCCGCGCGGGCGCGTGCTGGGCGGATGCTCATCCATCAACGGCATGATCTATATGCGCGGCCAGCGCGAGGACTATGACGAGTGGGCGCGGCTCACCGGCGATGACGGCTGGCGCTGGGACAACGTGCTGCCGCTGTTCAAGCGCAGCGAGGACCATCACCGCGGCCCGAGCGACTTCCATGGCGCCGGCGGCGAGTGGCGCGTGGAAGGCCAGCGGCTGCGCTGGGACATCCTGGAGCGCTTTGCCGATGCGGCCGAGCAGGCGGGCATCCCGCGCACCGAGGACTTCAACCGCGGCGACAACTTCGGTGTCGGCTATTTCGAAGTGAACCAGCGCCGCGGCATCCGCTGGAATACGGCCAAGGCCTTCCTGCGGCGCGCCTCGGAGCGGCCCAACCTGACCATCGTCACCGGCGCGCAGGTCAGCGGCCTGACCTTCGACGGACGCCGTTGCAACGGCGTGAACTACGTCGGCGGCGGCCAGCCGCATACGGTAGCGGCCACGCTCGAGGTCATCCTTGCCGCGGGCGCGGTCAATACGCCGCAACTTCTGGAACTCTCCGGCATCGGCCAGGCCGAGCGTCTGGGCGCGCTGGGCATCCCGGTGCGGCACGCGCTGCCCGGCGTGGGCGAGAACCTGCAGGACCACCTGCAGCTGCGCACGGTGGTCAAGGTCAACGGCGTGCGCACGCTCAACACCCGCGCGGCGAGCCTGTGGGGCAAGTTCTGTATCGGCGTGCAATACGCCATCAACCAGAGCGGGCCGATGAGCATGGCGCCGTCGCAACTGGGCGCGTTCGCGCGCTCGGACCCCGGGCAGGCGCGCGCCAATATCGAGTACCACGTGCAGCCGCTGTCGCTGGACAAGTTCGGCGACCCGCTGCACGCGTTCAACGCCTTTACCGCCAGCGCCTGCAACCTGCGGCCGACCTCGCGCGGCAGCGTGCATATCGGCAGCGCGGACTTCCGCCAGGCGCCAGCGATCGCGCCGAACTACCTGTCGACGGAAGCGGACCGGCGCGTCGCGGCCGATTCGATACGGCTCACGCGCCGCATCGTGGCCTCGCCCGCGCTGGCACCGTACCAGCCCGAGGAATGGCTGCCGGGCCCCGCGTTCCAGACCGACGCGGAGCTGGCCGAAGCCGCCGGCAATATCGGCACCACCATCTTCCATCCGGTGGGCACCTGCAAGATGGGCCGCGCCGACGATCCTACGGCGGTGGTGGACCATCGACTGCGCGTGCTGGGTATCGAGGGCCTGCGCGTGGTCGATGCCTCGGTGATGCCGCTGATCACCTCGGGCAATACCAACTCTCCGACCATCATGATTGCCGAGCGCGCCAGCGACATGATCCGCGAGGATCGCCGGCGCGCGGCGGACACGCAGGAGATTGCAGCTCCGGCGCCGGCAGCGGCGGTGGAGAGCGCCTGATGGGGCGCGGCGTCGCAGCAGAAAGTCAGGCAGGCAGGCGGCGTCGGCCAGGTGGCGCCTCCTGCTCATGTGCGCCTGCAAAAAAACTGACACTTGGTTCATGTTTCATAGTGCAAACCCCGATGTTTTGCGATGCAACAGGCGCACACAATAGACGCCTCACAGGGTGCGGCGGCAGCACATGCTAGCCAGTCGCCAGGCACCAGCGGGAGCCGCCCCGCGCACAGATAAGAAGTCCGCAGGCAGGCCGCAGGAGCGGCCGGCCTGACGGAAAACGCGGCACCAAGGGCCTACCAGGCCGGTTCGGACCATTGTCAGTGCCGGGCATCACCCCGGCAGTTCAGCAAGAGGGCGGGCAGGAGACATGAACCAGCAGGAAACCATCCTGGAAACGCGGAACCTCACCAAGGAATTCAAGGGGTTCACGGCAGTGAGCGACGTCAACCTGCGGGTGCGACGCGGGTCGATCCATGCATTGATCGGGCCCAACGGCGCGGGCAAGACCACTTGCTTCAACCTGCTCACCAAGTTCCTGGAGCCGACCACCGGCACCATCCTATTCAACGGCATCGACATCACCCGCGAGAAGCCCGCGCAGATCGCGCGCCGCGGCGTGATCCGTTCCTTCCAGATCTCGGCGGTGTTCCCGCACCTGACGGTGATGGAGAACGTGCGCATCGGCCTGCAGCGCCAGCTTGGCACCGCGTACCAGTTCTGGCGCAGCGAGCGCTCGCTGAACGTGCTCAACGACCGCGCCATGGAGCTGCTCGAGCAGGTCGGGCTGACCGAGTTCGCGCACACCGTCACGGTGAACCTGCCGTACGGCCGCAAGCGCGCGCTCGAGATCGCCACGACGCTGGCGATGGAGCCCGAGCTGATGCTGCTGGACGAACCCACGCAGGGCATGGGCCATGAGGACGTGGACCGCGTCACGCAGCTGATCAGGAAGGTCTCGGCGGGCCGCACCATCCTGATGGTGGAGCACAACATGAGCGTGGTGTCGTCGATCGCGGACAAGATCACGGTGCTGCAGCGCGGCGCGATCCTGGCCGAGGGCCCTTACGCTGAAGTGTCGAAGGACCCGCGCGTGATGGAGGCCTACATGGGTACCGTCGACGCGGAACTGCAAGGCGCGCACTGAGGGGCACGACATGACGACATCGAATACACCTGCCCTCGAAATCAAGGGCCTGGAGGCCTGGTACGGCGAATCGCACATCCTGCACGGCGTGGACCTGACGGTGAACCGCGGTGAAGTGGTCACGCTGCTGGGCCGCAACGGCGCCGGTCGCACCACCACGCTGCGCGCGATCATGGGCCTGACGGGGGCGCGCAAGGGCTCGATCAAGGTCAATGGCCATGAAACCATCAGCCTGCCCACGCACAAGATCGCGCACTACGGCATTGGCTATTGCCCCGAAGAGCGCGCCATCTTCTCCAGCCTCTCATGCGAAGAAAACCTGATGCTGCCGCCCGTGCTCAAGGGCGCCGACACCAGCAAGGGCATGAGCGAGGCGGATATCTACGAGATGTTCCCGAACCTGAAGGAGCGCCGCCAGAGCCAGGGCACGCGTCTTTCCGGCGGCGAGCAGCAGATGCTGGCGGTCGGGCGCATCCTGCGCACGGGTGCCAACCTGCTGTTGCTCGATGAAATCTCGGAAGGGTTGGCACCGGTGATCGTGCAGGCGCTCGCGCGCATGATCCTGATGCTCAAGCAGAAGGGGTACACGGTGGTGATGGTGGAGCAGAACTTCCGCTTCGCCGCGCCGCTGGCCGACCGCTTCTACGTGATGGAGCATGGCAGCATCGTCGAGCGCTTCGCGGCCAATGAGCTGCAGGCCAAGATGCCGGTGCTGCACGAACTGCTCGGGGTCTGATCCGCACGGATCATTGGTTGCTGTTTGGCAGGAACGGGTGGCGCGCATGCCGCCGCAAATCAGGAGACATAGACATGAAAAAGACTCGGCTCGCGGCCGCGATGGCGGCCATTGCCATGGGTGCGGTTTCCTTCAGCGCCGTTGCCCAGGTGTCGGGCGACACCGTGAAGATCGGCTACATCACCGACATGTCGGGCCTGTACGCCGACATCGATGGCCCGGGTGGCCTGGAAGCCATCAAGATGGCGATCGAGGACCGCGGCGGCAAGGTGCTGGGCAAGCCCATCGAGATTGTCTCCGCCGACCACCAGAACAAGGCCGACATCGCCGCCTCCAAGGCGCGCGAATGGATGGATCAACAGGGCCTGGACCTGCTGCTGGGCGGCACCAACTCGGGCACCGCGCTGGCGATGAACAAAGTGGCTTCGGAGAAGAAGCGCGTCTACATCAACATCGGCGCCGGCACCGCGCGCCTGACCAACGAAGAGTGCTCGCCGTACACGGTGCACTACGCCTATGACACGGTGGCGCTGGCCAAGGGCACCGGCAGCGCGGTGGTCAAGCAGGGCGGCAAGTCGTGGTTCTTCCTGACCGCCGACTACGCCTTCGGCCATTCGCTGGAAAGTGACACCGCGGCGGTGGTCAAGGCCAGCGGTGGCACGGTGGCGGGCCAGGTGCGCCATCCGCTGTCGGCATCGGATTTCTCTTCGTTCCTGCTGCAGGCACAGTCGTCCAAGGCGCAGATCCTGGGCCTGGCCAACGCCGGCGGCGACACCATCAACGCGATCAAGGCGGCCAAGGAATTCGGCATCACCAAGTCGATGAAGATCGCCGGCCTGCTGATGTTCATCAACGACATCCACAGCCTGGGGCTGAAGAACACCGAAGGCCTGCTGATGACCGACAGCTGGTACTGGGACATGAACGACGACACCCGCAAGTTCGCCAACCGCTTCTTCGGCAAGATGAAGAAGATGCCGAGCAGCCTGCAGGCGGCGGACTACTCGGCGGCCAGCACCTACCTGAAGGCGGTGGAAGCGGCCAAGACCGACGACCCGGACAAGGTCATGGCTGAGTTGAAGAAGATGAAGATCAACGACTTCTACACCAAGGGCTATATCCGCCAGGACGGCCGCGGCATCCACGACATGTACCTGATGCAGGTGAAGACGGCAGCCGAATCGAAGAAGCCGTGGGATTACCTGAAGGTGGTGGCGACCATCCCGGGCGATCAGGCCTTCACCACGGTGGCCGACTCGAAGTGCGCGATGTTGAAGAAGTAAGGCGCAGCAGGCCTGCGACGGTTTGCTCCCCTCTCCCGCTTGCGGGAGAGGGGCAGGGGGAGAGGGCGGGCGTCGGCCGGAGCGCGACGCCGGTAGACGCGGCGCGGCGTGACCAATGCCTGCGCCATTGTTGAAGTTCGTAGCCCCTTCCGCGCCGGCCCTCTCCCCCAACCCCTCTCCCGCTCGCGGAAGAGGGGAGACCCCACCAGCAATCGATGCTCATGGACATCTTCGGAATCCCCTTGCCTGCCATGCTCTCCCAGCTATTGCTGGGGCTGGTCAACGGCGCTTTCTATGCGATGCTGAGCCTGGGCCTCGCGGTCATCTTCGGCCTGCTCAACGTTATCAATTTCGCGCACGGCGCGCTGTTCATGCTCGGTGCGGTACTGGCCTGGATGGGCATGGAGTACGCCGGGCTGAACTACTGGATCATGCTGCTGCTGTCGCCGCTGGTCGTTGCCGCGCTGGGCGTGGTGATCGAGAAGACCATGCTGCGCTGGATCTACAAGCTCGACCATATCTACGGCCTGCTGCTGACGCTGGGCATTACGCTGGTGATCGAGGGCATCTTCCGCTCGATCTACGGCGTGTCGGGGCTGCCGTACTCGACGCCGGACGCGCTGCAGGGCGCGACCGATCTGGGCTTCATGATCCTGCCCAACTACCGCGCGTGGGTCGTGGTGGCGTCGCTGGTGGTGTGCTTCGCCACCTGGTACGTGATTGAGAAGACCAAGCTGGGCGCATACCTGCGCGCCGGCACCGAGAACCCCAAGATGGTCGAGGCCTTCGGCGTCAACGTGCCGCTGATGGTGACGCTGACCTACGGCTTCGGCGTGGCGCTGGCCGCGTTTGCGGGCGTGCTGGCTGCTCCGGTGATCCAGATCTCGCCGCTGATGGGGCAGAACCTGATCATCATCGTGTTCGCGGTGGTGGTGATCGGCGGCATGGGTTCGATCATGGGTTCGATCCTGACCGGCCTGGGGCTGGGCGTGGTCGAGGGCCTGACCAAGGTGTTCTATCCTGAAGCATCGTCGACCGTGGTGTTCTTCATCATGGTGATCGTGCTGCTGCTGCGCCCGGCCGGGCTGTTCGGGAAGGAGAAGTGATGAGCGCACCATCCACATCATCGACGCAAACGCCGGTGGCGGCCAACGCAGGCCAGGCAGGAAAGGGACAAGGCGTGCAGAAGAAACTGTTGTACGGATTGCTGTTGCTGGCACTGGTTGCCGCGCCGCTGGCGGGCGCCTATCCGGTGTTCGTGCTCAAGGTGCTGTGCTTCGCGCTGTTTGCATGCGCCTTCAACCTGCTGATCGGCTATACCGGCCTGCTGTCGTTCGGGCACGCGGCCTTTTTCGGCGGCGCCGGCTACGTGGCCGGCCAGGCGATGAAGGCCTGGGGCGTGACGCCGGAGATCGGCCTGATCCTGGGCACGGCCACCGGCGCTCTGATCGGCTACGTGGTGGGCTCGCTGGCGATCCGCCGGCAGGGCATCTACTTCTCGATGATCACGCTGGCGCTGGCGCAGATGCTGTTCTTTATCTGCCTGCAGGCGCCGTTCACCGGCGGCGAGGACGGCCTGCAGGGCATCCCACGCGGCAAGCTGTTCGGCGTGCTGTCGCTGTCTAGTGACCTGACGCTGTACTACGTGGCACTGGTGATCATCGTCGCGGCCTTCGCGCTGATCGTGCGCACGGTGCATTCGCCGTTCGGCCAGATCCTGAAGGCGATCAAGGAGAACGAGCCGCGCGCGATCTCGCTGGGCTATGACGTCGACCGCTTCAAGCTGACCGCCTTCGTGCTGTCGGCGGCGCTGTCGGGGCTGGCCGGCTCGATCAAGGCGCTGGTGCTGGGCTTCGAGACGCTGACCGACGTGCACTGGTCGATGTCGGGCTCGGTGATCCTGATGACGCTGGTCGGCGGCCTGGGCACGTTGTCGGGCCCGATCGTCGGCGCCTTCGTGGTCGTGGCGCTGGAGAACAAGCTGGGCGACATCGGCAGCTTCCTGGCATCGACCACGGGCTTCGGCTGGTTCAATACGCTGGGCGAGTCGGTGACGATGGTGACCGGCGTGATCTTCGTGATCTGCGTGCTGACCTTCCGCCGTGGCATCATGGGCGAGCTGCTGGCGCGCTTCGGTCGCAAGCAGGAGTGACCGCCGATCGACATGCCCGAATCTGGGGCTAGGGTTTTTTCTAGCTTGTCCTCGATGCACCGCTTCGTTACATTCCATATACGGTTTTCGCAGGTTAAATGGAGGCGGAAGCGAGGAGACGACAGGCGCGCACCCGGTGTCGGGTAGCAGCGTTATAAATAAAGGGCGTTGCCGGGTGATCCTCGGCAACGCTTTTTTCATTTGGGCTTCCCTCCGCGCCTGTGTCGCATTCGCCCCATCCTGGGGCATCCATGCCGCATCGGCATCACCTGGCCCCCTGCCGCGTGAGACAATGCGGGCGCTCTCCGTTGCCCGCCATGCCCGCCGTTCCTGACTCTCCCGATTCCCCAGACACCCCCGGTGGTCCCGGCTCACCCGCGCCGCAGGGGTTGGTACGCCTCGGGCTGGGTGCCGATGCGGCCATACTGGCGGCCTGGCTGGACGTCGTGCAGCCGCTGCCGGTGCCCGCCGCCCGCGCGCGCCGGCTGATGCTGGATGAGTTGCTGGCCCAGTCCGGGCGCGGCATCTGCCTGATCGCGCACGGGGCGGCGCCGGACGATGTGCTGGGTTGCCTGCCGGTGGCGCTGGTGCCGAGCCTGGACCTTGCCGGGCTGGTGGCCTGTGCGACGGAGTGGTGGGTACGCCCCGGCTTGCCGCCCGAGGCCGGCCGGACGTGCCTGCAGGCCTGCTGCGACACGCTGGCCGACTGGGGCCGCGCCCACGGCATCCGCCACGCCTTGCTGGCGCCCGCGCTGGTGACCGCGCTGGTGTCGGGGAAGGGTGGCCCGCCAGCGGGCTTCAGCCCCCACGGCAGCGGCATGTGGCATCGCAGCCTGGTGCCCGCCGCCAAGGTGCTCGGCTGAGCCGGCACGCCTGGCCGCGCGCCTGACGTTCCCCTCCGTTTCTCCCTTCTCGCTTTCCCGTTTCCTGCAATGATGGAATTTGCATTCCTGGCGGTTGCCGCCTTTCTCGCCGGCCTGATCGATGCGGTTGCCGGCGGCGGTGGCCTGGTACAGATCCCGGCCCTGTTCTCGGCCTATCCCGGCATGTCGCCGGCCACGCTGCTCGGCACCAACAAGGTCGCGTCGATCGCCGGCACCGCCAACGCGGCACTGCGCTACGGCCGCAGCGTGCGCATCTACTGGGGTGCTACCGCGCCGGCGGTGGTGGCGGCCTTTATCTGCTCGATGGCCGGCGCCTGGGCGCTGACCATGCTCCCGGCCGAGCCGATGCGCAAGGCGTTGCCGTTTATCCTGGTGGTGCTGCTGGTCTATACGGTCGCCAAGAAGGACCTGGGTACGGAGCACGCGCCCACGCTGTCGGGCGGGCGCGAACGGCTGGCCGCGCTGCTGGCCGGCGCGGTGCTCTGCTTCTATGACGGCGTGTTCGGTCCCGGCACCGGCAGCTTTCTGATGATCGTGTTCGTGCGCGTGTTCGGCTATGACTTCCTGCACGCGGCGGCCTCGACCAAACTGGTCAACCTCGCCACCAACCTGGCGGCGTTGCTGCTGCTGGCCAGCAAGGGCCATATCTGGTGGCAGCTGGGGCTGGTGATGGCGGTGGCCAACGTTGCCGGCAGCCAGGTGGGCAGCCGGCTGGCGCTGCGGCATGGCAGCGCCTTCGTGCGCAAGGTGTTTATCGTGGTGGTGAGCGCGCTGATCCTGAAGACGGCGTGGGATGCGTTCCTGCGTTGATCCGGCCAGGGCCTGCGCCGTGGCGCGATGCGGGTTAATCCTCCCTTTTCGCGCCAAAACGCTGTGATAGACTCGATCCGCATTCCCGACCGTGCGGTCGGTGAATGACGGAAGCGCCAAGTCCGGGGGCTGGTGCGGACGGGAGAAGCGGAACGGTGTCGCATCGTTCCTGGCTGTAGCGCGGGCGCCAGCGATGTGCCTGCGTCAGACCCGAGGGGTCACTAGAAAAGGGGCATCCGCCGGCGGACGCCGGACGGATGCCTTTCCGTTTCAGGAACCGAAGGAGACAAGATGGATTTCAAGCGCGCCAGCCTGCTGGCAATCGCGGCGGCCAGCCTCAGCCTGGTTCTCGGCGCAGCCCACGCACAGGTCAAGGTCGGGGTCACGGTATCGGCCACGGGTCCGGCGGCTTCGCTGGGCATCCCGGAAAAGAACACCTTCACGCTGATGCCCAAGGAAGTGGGGGGCAAGAAGATCGAGTACATCGTGCTCGACGATGCCTCCGACACCACCACCGCGGTCAAGAACACCCGCAAGCTGATCAGCGAAGACAAGGTCGACGTGGTGGTGGGTTCCACCGTGACGCCGAACTCGCTGGCGATGGTCGACGTGGTCTCCGAGAGCGAAACGCCGATGATCACCATGGCTGCCTCGGCCCGCATCATCGAGCCGATGGACGCCAAGCGCGCCTGGGTCTTCAAGACGCCGCAGAACGACTCGCATATGGCTACCGCCATTGCCGAGCATATGGGCAACAACAACGTGAAGACGGTGGCCTTTATCGGCTTCGCGGATGCCTATGGCGACAGCTGGGCGCAGGAATTCGCCAAGGTGGCGGACATGCGCAAGATCAAGGTGGTCGCGAACGAGCGCTTTGCCCGCACCGATACCTCGGTGACCGGCCAGGTGCTAAAGATGATGAGCGCCAACGCCGACGCGGTGCTGATCGCAGGCTCGGGTACGCCCGCTGCGCTGCCGGCAAAGACGCTGAAGGAGCGCGGCTACAAGGGCAAGATCTACCAGACCCACGGCGTGGCCAATGCGGACTTCCTGCGTGTGTGCGGCAAGGACTGCGAAGGCACCTTCCTGCCGGCCGGTCCGCTGCTGGTGGCCGAGCAGCTGCCTGACAGCAACCCGGTGAAGAAGCCGGCGATGACCTACAAGACCGCCTATGAGAAGGCGTTCGGCGGGCAGGTCTCGACCTTCGGCGGCCATGCCTGGGATGCGGGCCTGATCCTGCAGCACGCCATCCCCGAAGCGCTGAAGAAGGGCCAGCCCGGCACCAAGGAATTCCGCAAGGCGCTGCGCGACGCGATGGAGCAGACCAGGAACCTGCCGGTCTCGCACGGCATCATGAACATGAGCGCCACCGACCACCTCGGCTTCGACCAGCGCGCCCGCGTGATGGTGCAGATCGTCGACGGCAAGTGGAAGCTGCTGACGAAGTAGGGCTGGCAGCGCTTTCATTCACCGCATCGCTTCGCTAAGGCGGGACGCAGCACAAGCGCATGGTTCGGCCATGCGCTTTTTTTTGCCCGATGCGGATTGCACGACGCACGGCCTGGCGCCATCCTGAGCGTGGGGTCGTTAGGGTTGCCCTGTATTTGCGCTATGGGCAATCCGTTTACTATTTCGTAATCCCAACGCGCTCAGCGCCCTGTCGGCCCCCTTCGATGCAGGCAGGTATTTCTACGACACGGGGAGACAATGGACTTATCTATCGCTGCCATACTGGCGCAGGACGGCATTACCTCGGGCGCGATCTACGCGCTGCTGGCACTGGCCCTGGTGCTGGTGTTCTCGGTGACCCGCGTCATCTTCATCCCGCAAGGGGAGTTCGTGGCCTACGGCGCGCTGACGCTGGCGGCGATGCAGGCGGGGCACGCGCCACAGACCAGCTGGCTGCTGCTGGCGATGGGCGTGCTCACCTTCCTCTATGAAACCGTGACCGTGCTGCGCAGCGCCGAGCTGCGGCGCACGCTGGGCCAGCGCCTGGGCGTGCTGGCCGGCAAGTACCTGGTGTTTCCGCTCGCGGTGCACTGGGTGGCGCAGCAGTATGGCGCGCAGCCACTGCCGATGCTGGCGCAGATCGCGCTGACGCTGCTGATCATCATCCCGCTCGGGCCGATGCTGTACCGGCTGGCTTACCAGCCGCTGGCCGAGGCCAGCACGCTGGTGCTGCTGATCGTCTCGGTCGGCGTGCACTTTGCGCTGGTGGGGCTGGGGCTGGTGATGTTCGGTGCGGAAGGATCGCGGACCACGGCATTCTCCGATGCACGCTTCGACGTGGGCGCGCTCAGCATCTCGGGGCAGAGCCTGTGGGTGGTGGGCGTGTCGGCGTTGCTGATTGGCGCGCTGTACTTCTATTTCGAGCGCACGCTGCAGGGCAAGGCGCTGCGCGCGACCGCGGTGAACCGGCTGGGTGCGCGCCTGGTCGGCATCGGCACCACGCAGGCGGGGCGCCTGTCGTTCACGCTGGCCGCGGCGATGGGTGCCTTGTGCGGCATCCTGATCGCGCCGCTGACCACGGTCTATTACGAGTCGGGCTTCCTGGTGGGCCTGAAGGGCTTTGTCGGGGCCATCGTCGGCGGGCTGGTCAGCTATCCGGTCGCAGCACTGGGTGCGCTGCTGGTGGGGCTGCTCGAATCCTATTCGTCCTTCTGGGCCAGTGCGTTCAAGGAGGTTATCGTCTTCACACTGATCATCCCGGTGCTGCTGTGGCGCTCGCTGACGAGCAAGCATGTCGAGGAGGAGGAATAAGCCATGACCATGCTGACCGACAAGCAGGCGGCCGTGGCCGGAACCGAGGCAGGCAGCCGCGCGCGCCTGAACCGCAACCGGGTGCTGGTGCTGGCGTTTATCGTGGTGCTGGTGCTGCTGCCGGTACTGCCCACGCCGGAATTCTGGATTACGCTGGGCAACTACATCGGGCTGTACAGCATCGTGGCGATCGGGCTGGTGCTGCTGACCGGCGTGGGCGGCATGACCTCGTTCGGACAGGCCGCCTTCGTGGGGCTGGGAGCGTACAGCACCGCGTACCTGACTACGCAGTTCGGGCTGTCGCCGTGGTTCGGGCTGCTGGTGGGGCTGGTGATCACGGTGGCCTCGGCCTATGTCATCGGGCTGATCACGATGCGCATGTCCGGGCATTACCTGCCGCTGGCGACGATCGCGTGGGGCCTGTCGTTGTTCTTCCTGTTCGGCAACCTGGAATTCCTCGGCAAGTATGACGGGCTGAACGGCATCCCGGTGCTGTCGTTCCTTGGCATCGAGCTGCAGTCGGGCCGCTCGATGTTCTACCTGATCTGGGCCGTGGTGCTGGTGTCCGTGCTGGCGATGCAGAACCTGCTGAACTCGCGCCCGGGCCGGGCCATCCGCGCGCTCAAGGGCGGCGGCGTGATGGCCGAGGCCATGGGCGTGAACACGGCGTGGATGAAGGTGGTGATCTTCGTCGTGGCGGCGATCCTCGCGTGCGTGTCGGGCTTCCTGTACGCGCACCTGCAGCGCGCGGTGAACCCGACGCCGTTCGGGCTGAACTACGGCATCGAGTACCTGTTCATGGCGGTGGTTGGCGGCGTGGGCCACGTGTGGGGCGCGGTGCTGGGTGCAGGCATCCTGACCATCCTGAAGGACGTGCTGCAGGGCGTGTTGCCCAAGCTGCTCGGTGCCAACGGCAACTTCGAGATCATCGTCTTCGGCGTGCTGCTGGTGTTGTTGCTGCAGTACGCGCGCGATGGCATCTGGCCGTTCCTGCGTCGTCTCTTTCCTTCGGGCCCGGCGGTGTTGGCACCGGCGCAAGCCGAGGCGTTGGCGGTGCGGCAGAAGCCTGAGGCCGGCGAGCTGATCCTGGACGTGCGCGCCGCGCGCAAGGAGTTCGGCGGACTGGTCGCGGTGAACGATGTCAGCTTCCAGGTACGGGCCGGCGAGATCATCGGCCTGATCGGTCCCAACGGCGCCGGCAAGTCCACCACCTTCAACCTGGTGACGGGCGTGCTGCCAGTCACGCGCGGCGAAGTGCGCTACCGCGGCGAGGTGATCTCGGGCCTGCCGTCGCGCGAGATCGTCAAGCGCGGCATCGGCCGCACCTTCCAGCATGTGCACCTGCTGCCGACCATGACGGTGCTGGAGAACGTCGCCATCGGCGCGCACCTGCGCGGCGACTTCCGCGCGCAGGGCGGCGTCTCCGCTGCGATCCTGCGCATGAACAAGGCCGAGGAAGAGAAGCTGCTGTTCGAGGCGAAGCGCCAGCTCGAACGCGTAGGCCTGGCCGACTGCATGTACATGGAAGCCGGCAGCCTGGCGCTGGGCCAGCAACGCATCCTGGAGATCGCGCGCGCGCTGTGCTGCGACCCGGCGCTGTTGCTGCTCGACGAACCGGCCGCCGGCCTGCGCTACAAGGAGAAGCAGGCGCTGGCCGAGCTGCTGCGCAAGCTCAAGGGCGAGGGCATGAGCGTGCTGCTGGTCGAGCACGACATGGACTTCGTGATGAACCTGACCGACCGGCTGGTGGTGATGGAATTTGGCACGCGCATTGCCGAGGGCGTGCCCGAGGAAGTGCAGAAGAACCCCGCGGTACTGGAAGCCTATCTCGGTGGCGTGGAGTAAGGACCCGACATGAGCCTGATTCTCGAAGTGAAGGACCTCCACGTCCGCTACGGCAAGGTGGAGGCGGTGCACGGCGCCAACCTGAAGGTGGAAGCCGGCAAGATCGTCACCGTGATCGGCCCCAATGGGGCCGGCAAGTCGACCATGCTCAATGCGATCATGGGCGCGCTGCCGGTGAACGGCTCGTCAAGCGGATCGGTCAGCTACCTCGGCCACGACATGGCCGGCATCCCGGTGGAGGGGCGCGTCGCGCGCGGCATGTGCCTGGTGCCGGAGAAGCGCGAGCTGTTCGCGTCGATGACGGTGGAGGACAACCTGCAGCTTGGCGCCTTCCGCCGCAAGCGCGCGGGCGAGAAGAACTATCTCGACCAGATGGATGTGGTCTACGACTTGTTCCCGCGCCTGCGCGAGCGCGCGCGACAGGAGGCGGGCACGCTGTCCGGCGGCGAGCGCCAGATGCTCGCGGTGGGCCGCGCGCTGATGGCCAAGCCGCAACTGCTGATGCTGGATGAACCCAGCCTGGGGCTGGCGCCGCTGATCGTTAAGGAGATCTTCCACATCATCAGCAACCTGCGCACGACGGGCGTGGCGACGCTGTTGATCGAGCAGAACGCGCGTGCCGCGCTGCAGGTGGCGGACTATGGCTATGTGATCGAGACGGGGGACATGTCGATGGAAGGGCCGGCGGATGAGCTGGCGGCGAATCCAAAGGTGATCGAGACTTACCTTGGATTGGCAAAGAAAGCGGCGTAAACGTCGCGGCGATTGCCGGATGAATGAGGGCCTGCGGCTGCAGGCCCTTTTTTATTTTTCCTGTGAATAACTTTGGGGATAACCGAATTCGGGATGGGTTCAGGGAGCGCAAATGCCAGATGCGCTGAACTGGGTACAGAAAAATTCGTTGTATGAATTTCATGGTCAGAAATTCGGCTGTTCGTATCTTACATATGCATGAATTTGCGAAATAAATCAATCAAACGAATGATGCGTCTAGCTTTTATAAGATCATCAGTGATCCGCTGCATATTCTGCCGCATCGACGTCGGTATCATGCTTTGCCGTTTCCAACAGCCACTCCCGAAAGCGGTTCAGCGCCGGATGATCGCGCCGTTCCTTGGGGGCACACAGGAAATAGCCGCGCATCAGCGTAATTGGCAGGTCGAACGGTGCTACCACGCGGCCGGCGGCCAGTTCATCACGCAACAGGCAGCGCTGCAGCACTGCTACGCCCATATCCGCGCGCACCGCCTGGATCAGGATCGAAACCTGGTCGAAACCTGTGGATAACGTCGGCGCAGCGCTAGGTACGCCCGCCGCCTGCAGCCAGTTCTGCCAGTTCGCCGGCGCGGTGGTGTGATAGAGCAGGGGCTCCTGCAGCAACTCAGCCGGCGACTGCCATTGGCCTGCCGCGCGACGCGCGCGAGCGCGTTCCGGGTGGCAGACTGGCACCATTTCACGTCCAACCACATAGTCGACCAGCAGGCCCGGCCATTTGCCGGCTTCGCCCGCCAGGATGGCTGCATCGGGGGCCGGGCCGGAAAAGTCCTCATCGCGCTCGTATGGCACGAAGTCGAGCCTGATGTCCGGATGGCGACGGTGGAAGTCAGGCAGCCGCGGCACAAGCCAGACACTGGCCAGCGTGGGCACGACCGACAACGTCAGGTGGTGCCGGCGGTCACCGGCGAGCAGGGCGGCGCTGGCGTTCTCGATTGCGGCCAGCGGCTCGGCCACTGCGTCCAGCAGTTGCTTGCCGGCGTCCGTCAGCAGCAGCCGATGGGCATTACGCTGGAGCAGTGGCTGGCCGAAATGCGTTTCGAGCCGGGCGATGGCGCGGCTGATGGCCCCTTGCGTCACGCACAGCAGCTCGGCCGCACGGGTGAAGCTGCCCAGCCGTGCCGCGGCGGCGAAGGCGTGCAACTCAGACATCGATGGGGAACGCAGCCGCATGGCGGGGCAGGGCAGCCAGGGCGGCTGCGCAGGATGATCTTTGGTAATGCAAACGTGCAATATAGTCGTTTGTGTCGACCCGGTAAACGGCTGACACTCGCCCGGTTCATTGCACAAAACCAACAGGAGAGATCCCCATGATCCGAGCCAGGATGACCCGCCGCCAGCTGCTGCTGTCCGGTACCGCCGCCGCTGCCACGCTGGCGTTTGCCGGCAGCGCTTTCGCGCAGGCCAACTACCCGACGCGCCCGATCCGCCTGATCGTGCCGTTCGCGGCAGGCGGCTCCACCGACCTCTCGGCGCGCCTGGTGGCCGAATTTGCCGGGCGTGAACTGGGCCAGTCCATCGTGGTCGAGAACAAGGGCGGCGCTGGCGGTTCGCTGGGCATGGAGCAGGTGGCCAATGCCGCGCCGGACGGCTACACCATCGGCATGGCCACGGTCAGCACGCACGGTTCCAACCCCGCGGTGTACCCGAGGCTGAAGTACGACCCGGTCAAGGACTTCGCCCCCGTCACCAACGTGGTAGCGATCCCCAGCGTGTTCGCGGTGCATCCCAGCGTGCCGGCCAAGACCATGCAGGAGTTCGTCGCGCTGGCCAAGGCCAACCCGGGCAAATACAGCTTTGCCTCGCCAGGCGCCGGCTCGCTGGGGCACGTCAACATCGAGAACTTCATGATGCTGGCCAAGATCGACCTGCTGCATGTGCCGTACAAGGGCGCCGGCCTGGCGCTGAATGACGCCGTGGCAGGGCAGGTCAATGCCATCACCGACAACCTGTCGTCCACGTTGCCCCATGTGAAATCGGGCAAGCTGCGCGCGCTGGCGGTGCTGGGCGCGTCGCGCTCGGCACAGTTGCCCGGCGTGCCGACCTACGCCGAACTGGGCTTCAAGGACATGGGCGATGGCGGCTGGTTCGGCATCGTGGCGCCGGCGAATACGCCGCCTGCGATCGTCGCCAGGTTGAACCAGGCCATCCACAAGGCCATGCAGAACCCGGAGTTCAAGCGCAAGGTCGACGAGTCGGGCGGCACGCTGGTGCCGACCACGCCCGAGCAGTTCAAGGCGCAGATCCAGCAGGCCATGGCGCGCTATGCCCGCGTGGCCAAGGCGGCGGATATCAAGCTGGACTGAGGCATGGCTGAAGTGACGAACCCGACGACCAACGAGACCGCCGCGCTGCCCCCGGTGCTCGTGCGCCTGCCGGAAGGGGAGGCGCTGCCGCTGGTGTGCGACTCGCCGCACAGCGGTACCGCGTACCCGGCGGACTTCGGTGCCGCCATCCCGGCGGCCCGCCTGCGTGGCGGCGAGGATACGCACGTCGATGCGTTGTGGGATGCTGTGCCGGCCGCAGGCGGTACGCTACTGGCGGCGACGTTCCCGCGTGTCTATATCGATCCCAACCGGATGGCCGACGATATCGACCCGGACCAGCTCGACGGCCCCTGGCCGACCGCGCTGGCCCCGGGCCCGAAGACGCAACTGGGCTATGGCCTGATCTGGAGCCGGGTCGATGCGTGCACGCCGATCTACGACCGCCGCCTGTCGGTGGCCGAAGTGCAGGCCCGTATCGACCGCTACTACCGGCCGTACCATGCTGCGCTGGCCGAGGCGGTGGAGGGCGCCTGGCAGCGCTTCGGCGCGGTGTGGCACCTGAACCTGCACTCGATGCCGAACAACGCCTATGAGCGCCTCAAGATCGACAGCCCGCATCCCCTGGCGGACTTTGTGCTCGGCGACCGGGACGGCACCACGTGCGAGCCGGGGCTGGTTGACTTGATAGCAGGGGAGTTGCGCGGCATGGGCTACGCGGTGGCCTGCAATGATCCCTACAAGGGCGTGCAGCTGATTGCCCAGATCGGGCGGCCGGCCGAGCGGCGCAATAGCCTGCAGATCGAGATCCGGCGTCCGCTGTACATGGACGACGTTAGCCGGGAGCGCAATGGCGGATTCGCCACGCTGCAGCGCGACCTTGGCAAGCTAACTGAGCAGGTTGCGGCCTATATCCGCACCCAACTCTGAGGCGTTTGTTCCACGTGAAACATCGGCCGGGCCTTGTGCCCGGCCTTTTTGTTTCACGTGGAACATAGCGTGGTTTCGGAACGACTCCTCGGGTACCGCCGACGCCATGTTTCACGTGAAACATGGATACCATCGAAAAGCCCCCAGTCGATTGCCGCTATAATTCGGCATTCCTGAATTTTCCCGCCAGCCTCCCGGAGGAGGTGTCCCATGCTTTACCCAACAGAGTTCGATGTCATCGTCGTCGGTGGTGGTCACGCCGGCACTGAAGCTGCGCTCGCGGCCGCCCGCATGGGCTGCCAGACGCTGCTGCTGACCCATAACATCGAGACGCTGGGCCAGATGAGCTGCAACCCGTCCATCGGCGGCATCGGCAAGGGGCACCTGGTCAAGGAAGTGGATGCGATGGGCGGCGCCATGGCTGCCGCCACGGACGAGGCCGGCATCCAGTTCCGCATCCTCAACTCCAGCAAGGGCCCGGCCGTGCGCGCCACGCGCGCCCAGGCGGACCGCGTGCTGTACCGCAAGGCGATCCGTACCCGGCTGGAAAACCAACCGAACCTGATGCTGTTCCAGCAGGCGGTGGACGATCTGATGGTCGAGGGCGACCGCGTGGTCGGCGCCATGACCCAGGTCGGCATTGCCTTCCGCGCCCGCGCGGTGGTACTGACCGCTGGTACCTTCCTGGACGGCAAGATCCACGTGGGGCTGGACAACTACACCGGCGGCCGCGCCGGCGATCCGGCTGCGGTGTCGCTGTCGGCGCGCCTGAAGGACCTGAAGCTGCCGCAAGGGCGCCTGAAGACCGGTACGCCGCCGCGCATCGACGGCCGCACCATTGACTTCTCGGTGATGGAAGAGCAGCCCGGCGACCTGGACCCAGTGCCGGTGTTCTCCTTCCTGGGTCGCCCGGAGCAGCACCCGCAGCAACTGCCGTGCTGGATCACCCATACCAACAGCCGCACCCACGACATCATCCGCGGCGGGCTGGACCGCTCGCCGATGTACACCGGCGTGATCGAAGGGGTAGGGCCACGCTACTGTCCGAGCATCGAGGACAAGATCCATCGCTTTGCCAGCAAGGAAAGCCACCAGATCTTCCTGGAACCCGAGGGCCTGACCACCAACGAGTTCTACCCGAACGGGATCTCGACCAGCCTGCCGTTCGATGTGCAGCTGGAACTGGTGCACTCGATCCGCGGGCTGGAGAGCGCGCACATCCTGCGCCCCGGCTATGCGATCGAGTACGACTACTTCGACCCGCGTGGCCTGAAGGCCTCGCTGGAGAGCAAGGCAATCCGCGGCCTGTTCTTTGCCGGGCAGATCAACGGCACCACCGGCTATGAGGAAGCCGCCGCGCAGGGCCTGCTGGCCGGTATCAACGCCGGCTGCTACGTGCGCGAACGTGACGCCTGGACACCGCGCCGCGACCAGGCTTACCTGGGCGTGCTGGTCGACGACCTCATTACCCGTGGCGTGACCGAGCCGTACCGAATGTTCACCAGCCGCGCGGAATTCCGCCTGAGCCTGCGTGAAGACAATGCCGATATGCGCCTGACCGAAGTCGGCCGCGAACTGGGCGTGGTCGACGATGGGCGCTGGGATGCCTTCAACCGCAAGCGCGACGCTGTTTCACGTGAAACAGAGCGCCTGAAGAGCACCTGGGTGAACCCGGCGATGCTGCCGGCCGAAGACGCCGTGCCGCTGCTGGGCAAGCCGATCGAGCGCGAGTACAGCCTGGCCGACCTGCTGCGCCGGCCGGAAGTTCGCTATGAGTCGCTGATGGCGCTGCAGGGCGGCCGCCATGCGCCGGAGACGCCGCTGGATGCCGACGCCATGCTGGCCGAACAGATTCGCGAGCAGATCGAGATCGGCATCAAATACCACGGCTATATCGCCCGCCAGGCGGCCGAGGTCGACAAGCTGGAAGCCAACGAGTCGACGCGCCTGCCGGAGGGGCTGGACTACACCGAGGTACGCGGCCTGGGCTTCGAGGTCAGCCAGAAGCTGAACCAGCATCGTCCGGAAACGCTGGGCCAGGCCTCGCGCATCTCCGGCGTGACGCCGGCTGCCATCTCGCTGCTGTTGGTACACCTGAAGAAGAAGGGGCTGGGCCGCACGCGCGCTGACTCTGCTGACTCGGCTGCTGGTACCAATTCGGGCAGCAACTCGCAAGAGGCAGCCTGAGTGGCCGGTCCGCGACACACCATGATCGACGACGCCGCCCAGCGTCGTCGCCTCGAAGCCGGTCTGGAAACGATCGGCCTGGCCCTGGCGCCGGCCCAGATCGACAAGCTGTTCGACTACCTGGCACTGCTGCGCAAGTGGAACGGCGTCTACAACCTGACCGCAATCCGTCATCCCGATGAGATGCTTACGCATCACATGCTGGATTCGCTCGCCGCGGTGCCCGCGCTGGCCGAAGCCGCGCGCGCCGCAGCGCCAGGCACGCCGGCCCGGGGCAGGGTGCTGGACGTGGGTTCGGGCGGCGGCATGCCCGGCCTGCCGCTGGCGATCGCCTGCCCGGACTTGTCGGTGCTGATGGTCGACATCGTGCAGAAGAAGACCGCTTTCCTGACCCAGTGCCGTGCGCAGCTTGGACTTGCCAATGCCGCTGCCCACTGGGGCCCGGTGGAAAAGCTGGAAGACGCAGACGGCTATGCCGTGATCACCTCGCGCGCGTTCGCCGAACTGACAGACTTTGTGAACCTGTCGGGCCATCTGCTGGCGCCGCACGGCAAGCTGATTGCCATGAAGGGTGTTTATCCACAGGCCGAGCTCGACCGCATGGAAGCGGCCGGCCTGATGGCGCAATGGCAGGTCGATACCGTGCCCCGGCTCATCGTGCCGGAGCTGGACGCCGAGCGCCACCTGGTGGTGTTGTCGCGGCGCTGAAGCGCGCAAGCAGGACCTACGCCGCGACGCTGCAACGGCAGCGCCGCGAACTGCCAGCCCCGGCTGGCCGGATGAATTGAAGCAGGAGCCGCAGAAGCTTATGGCCAAGGTATTCGTGATCGCAAACCAGAAGGGCGGGGTAGGCAAGACCACCACCACGGTGAACCTCGCCGCCGGCCTGGCCGCGCAGGGCCAGCGCGTGCTGCTGGTCGACCTGGACCCGCAGGGCAATGCCTCGATGGGCTCCGGCATCGACAAGCAGGCGCTGGAACACAGCGTGTACCAGGTGCTGGTTGGCCTGGCCAGCGTCACGCAGGCGCGCCAGCGCTCCGAGACCGGCAAGTACGACGTGCTGCCCGCCAACCGCGAGCTGGCTGGCGCCGAAGTGGAGCTGGTCGAGCTCGACCAGCGCGAACGCCGGCTCAAGCAGGCCATCGACGAAGTCGATGATCAGTATGACTTCGTGCTGATCGACTGCCCGCCGTCGCTGTCGCTGCTGACGCTGAACGGCCTGTGTGCGGCACACGGCGTGATCGTGCCGATGCAGTGCGAGTACTTTGCGCTCGAAGGACTGTCGGACCTGGTCAACACCATCAAGCAGGTACACGCCAACCTGAATCGCGAGCTGAAGGTGATCGGCCTGCTGCGCGTCATGTTCGATCCGCGCGTCACGCTGCAGCAGCAGGTGTCGGCGCAGCTGGAGTCGCATTTCGGTGACAAGGTCTTCAAGACCATGATCCCGCGCAATGTGCGCCTGGCCGAGGCACCGTCCTATGGCATGCCGGGCGTGGCATTCGATCCGTCGTCCAAGGGCGCCAAGGCGTACCTGGACTTCGGCGCCGAGATGATCGCGCGCGTCAGGCAGCTGGGCTGAAGGGGAGGTTGAGCATGAGCACGGTAAAGAAGAAGGGCTTGGGCCGCGGCCTCGAAGCGCTGCTGGGCGGGCCGGCCGAGATCGTGGAATCGGTCAAGCAGGACGGCGCGCCCACTGTGCTGCGCCTGGACCAGCTGCAGCCGGGCAAGTACCAGCCGCGCACGCGCATGGACGAAGGCGCGCTGCAGGAGCTGGCAGCGAGCATCCGCGCGCAAGGGCTGATGCAGCCGATCCTGGTACGCCGCGTCGCCGAACCGGATCGTTACGAGATCATCGCGGGCGAACGCCGCTTCCGCGCCTCGAAGCTGGCGGGCCTGGACAAGGTACCGGTGCTGGTCAAGGACGTGGCCGACGAAGCCGCCGCCGCGATGGCGCTGATCGAGAACATCCAGCGCGAAGACCTGAACCCGCTGGAAGAAGCGCAGGGCATCATGCGCCTGATCCGCGAATTCAAGTTTACGCATGAGCAGGCGGCGGAGTCGGTCGGGCGCTCGCGCAGCGCCGTATCGAATCTGCTGCGGCTGCTGAACCTGGCCGCGCCGGTGCAGACCATGCTGATGGCGGGCGATCTCGATATGGGCCACGCGCGCGCGCTGCTGGCCGTCGACGGCGCCAACCAGATCACGCTGGCGAACCAGATCGTCAACAAGCGGCTGTCGGTGCGCGAGACCGAAAAGCTGGTGGCGTCCACGCTCAAGCCGTTCGACCTGAAGTCGCTCAAGCATAAGGGCGCCAATAACATTCGCGACGTGGCGCGGCTGGAAGAAGAACTGTCGGATGCGTTGGGGCTGGCGGTGCAGATCCGGCTCGGCGCACGCGGCAAGGGTCAGCTCACCATCCACTTCAACGACAACGACGCGCTGGAAGAGGTGCTTGCGCGCTTGCGCGAGTCGCAGGCAGGGCAGCGGGTTGCCTGATTTTTAATCAGGCAATTCCGAGAGTATTTCCGCGCGCAATTCGGTGCGATAAACGGCCATTGCCGCGATGACTGTTGCGTGCACGCCGCAGTAGCAAATTCAATGGTCGGTATACGTACCGCGTGGCCGTTAATCCACCATCATGCGCAGGGTTCGCTGCGCAATCCAATTACGTCAAACATTATTGCTGCGCAATTTTTACGCAGCCATCATGCAATCGTGATGGCAACCGTTGTGCGCAATGCACTGCAAGCTAACTGTAAGCAGATTGACGCGAATCAGTAGTTCCCCTTAAAATCGTGCGGTTTGAATTCTGGCCGGGCCGAAAAGTTCCGGTCTGGAATGAGGCAGGAAGGTAGTGGTTCGAGACCGTCAGCAGCGAAGCGCCGGGTCCCGTCAGGAAGATGACTGGGACGACTGGAAAGAGGGCGCAGACCGAGAGGAAGAAGCGGTCGATCCGCTGACGCGCGCCGACGTGGAAAGGCTGTTTGGCGAGCGCGCGCTGCGTCCGTCGCGCATGACCCCGGGCAAGGTTGTCCTGGCGCAGGTGATCGTCACCCTGCTGTCGGCACTGTGCTGGGCGCTGTTCGCGAAAGAGCCAGGCCCGTACGGCTGGTCGGCGTTGTTCGGTGGCATCGTGTGCTTCGTGCCGAGCGGGTTCTTCGCGTTCCGCTTGTGGCTGGCGCGCGACCGGGCTTCGATCAGCGGGCTGGTGCTGGGCGAGGCGATCAAGGTCTTTGGCACGGCCGCACTGCTGGTGCTGGTGGTGGTGCTGTACCGGGATCTGCGTTGGGTGCCGATGCTGGTCACGTTCCTGCTAGCGCTCAAGACATATTGGGTGGTGGCCCTGGTGATCCGCTAGGCCAGCCACACGAAGACGGTGCTTCCTCCGGAAGTGGGGCGCCAAGACGGAATATCAAGATTTTCCCGTGACGGTTTCACAGTGGTGACACCGGACACGGCCAAGGTTGGACCCCGCTTGCATTGCGGTGACCGGCGAATCCGCCGAAGGCGATGCAAGACGCGTACCGGGCGTTGGCCAGAGAGTGGCTGCGCACGGCCTGAAGATTTCGCAATATACCGTTCGTATCGACATGTCTGATGCTACCCAAGGCGCCGAACACGCGCTGACACCCTCCGGCTATATCGCCGAACACTTGCAGAACTTGAACTCGGTCGGCGGCAAGCAGGCGTCGGTGGTCGACTTCTCCGTGATCAACTACGACACGGTGTTCTGGTCGGTCCTGTGCGGCGCCATTGCCGTGCTGTTCCTGTACGCCGCCGCGCGCCGCGTTACCGCCGGCGTGCCGGGCCGCTTCCAGGCCTTCGTCGAGATGATCGTCGAGATGGTCGACGACCAGGCCAAGGGCATCATCCACGGCGACCGTTCGTGGATTGCGCCGCTGGCGCTGATGGTGTTCTGCTGGATCACCATGATGAACGCGATCGACCTGATCCCGGTGGACTGGGTCAACGGCCTGAATCACGTCCTGGGCATCTTCCACATCCATCTCCCCCACCACCGCGCGGTGGCCACGGCCGACCTGAACGGCACGCTGGGCATGTCGTGCTCGGTGCTGGTGCTGATGATCTACTACAGCTTCAAGATCAAGGGCACGGGCGGCTTCATGCACGAGCTGTTCTCGGCCCCGTTCGGCGCCAAGTGGTACCTGGCCCCGTTCAACCTGGTCCTGAACCTCATCGAATTCCTGGCCAAGGCCGTTTCGCTCGGCATGCGGTTGTTCGGCAACATGTACGCCGGCGAACTCGTGTTCCTGCTGATCGCGCTGCTGGGCTCCATCTGGACGTTCAGCGCAGACCTGTCGGCGCTGGGCTTCGTTGGCCACGTACTGGCCGGCGCGGTCTGGGCGATCTTCCACATCCTGATCGTTCTGTTGCAGGCGTTCATTTTCATGATGCTGACGCTGGTGTACATCGGCCAGGCTCACGATCACCACTGATTTCCGGTTTTTGGTTTTTTGGTTTTTTGGTTCTAAGTCTCTCTAAATTAAAGGAGTCGTCATGCAAGAATTTCTCGCCAACGTCCAGGGTCTGACCGCCATCGGTATCGGCATCATCATCGGCCTGGGCGCTATCGGCGCCTGCCTGGGTATTGCCCTGATGGGCGGCAAGTACATCGAAGCCTGCGCACGTCAGCCTGAGCTGATGAACCCGCTGCAAACCAAGATGTTCCTGCTGGCTGGCCTGATCGACGCTGCATTCCTGATCGGCGTGGGTGTTGCAATGCTGTTCGCCTTCGCCAACCCGCTGCTGGCTGTCATCAAGTAATTCTTTTCGGTCTGCATGATGCTGACGGGCGGCGCGGGCCACCAGCCTGGCCGCCTTTTGTGCATTTATCTGTAGTTTGATTACCGAAAGGAACACACCATGAATCTGAACGCAACGTTTTTTGCGCAGATGGTCGTGTTCTTCATCCTGTGGTGGGTTGTTGCCAAATTCATTTGGCCGCCGCTGGTGAAGGCGCTCGACGAACGCGCAACGAAGATCGCCGATGGCCTCGCCGCTGCCGAAAAGGGCAAGGCCGAGCTCGAACTCGCCAACAAGCGTGTGGACCAGGCTATGGCCGAAGCCCGCACCGAAGGCGCTCAACGCGTCGCTGACGCCGAGAAGCGCGCCCAGCTGACGGCAGACGAGATCAAGCACAACGCCCAGGCAGAAGCCGCACGCATCATTGCCCAGGCCAAGGCCGAAGCCGAACAGCAGGTTACCCGCGCACGCGAATCACTGCGTGACCAGGTCGCCGTGCTGGCTGTCAAGGGTGCCGAGCAGATCCTCAAGCGTGAAGTGAACGCGCAGGTCCACGTCGACCTGCTCAATCAACTCAAGGCTGAGCTCTAATCATGGCAGAAACCGCAACCATTGCCCGTCCCTATGCTGAGGCGCTGTTCCGCGTCGCTAGCGAGTCGAGCGCAGGCAATCTGGGTGCATGGTCCGAGCTGGTGTCGGAAATGGGGCAGGTTGCCGCCAATCCCGACATGAAGGCGATCGCCGGCGATCCGAACGTTCCCGGCAAGAAGCTGGCTGAACTGTTCCTGTCGGTGCTGAAGTCTCCGCTGAATGACGAGGCACGCCGCTTCGTCCAGATGCTGGTGGAGAACGGCCGCCTGACGGTGATGCCTGAAATCGCCGAACAGTTCCATGCGCTCAAGAACGCCCGCGAAGGGTCGTCCGACGTTGAGATCACCAGCGCTTTCCCGCTGGACGATCAGCAACTGAACGACCTGGTCGCCGCACTCGAACGCAAGTTCGGCCGCAAGCTGCACGCGCAGGTGGCGGTGGACCCGTCCCTGATCGGCGGCGTCAGCGTCAAGGTTGGCGACGAAGTGCTCGACACCTCCGTGCGCTCGCGCCTGGCAGCCATGCAAGTGGCGCTGACCGCCTGATCGCACCGGCCGACGGATTGAAGAATTAGGAGCATTGTGATGCAACTGAACCCCTCAGAAATCAGCGAGCTGATCAAGACCCGCATCTCGGGCCTTGGCGCTGAAGCTGAAGTGCGCAACACCGGCACGGTGATCTCCGTGACCGATGGTATCTGCCGCGTGCACGGCCTGTCCGGCGTGATGCAGGGCGAGATGCTGGAATTCCCCGGCAACACCTTCGGCCTCGCGCTGAACCTCGAGCGCGACTCGGTCGGCGCCGTGGTGCTGGGTGACTACGAACACATTTCCGAAGGCGACACGGTCAAGTGCACCGGCCGCATTCTGGAAGTGCCGGTGGGCAAGGAACTTCTGGGCCGCGTGGTCAACACGCTGGGCCAGCCGATCGACGGCAAGGGCCCGATCAACGCCAAGGAAACGGACGTGATCGAGAAGGTCGCCCCGGGCGTGATCGCGCGTCAGTCGGTGAGCCAGCCGGTGCAGACCGGCCTGAAGTCGATCGACTCGATGGTGCCGATCGGCCGTGGCCAGCGTGAGCTGATCATTGGCGACCGCCAGACCGGCAAGACCGCCGTGGCGGTCGACGCGATCATCAACCAGAAGGGCAAGGGCATGTACTGCGTGTACGTCGCCATTGGCCAGAAGGCTTCGACGATCGCCAACGTGGTGCGCAAGCTGGAAGAGCACGGCGCGATGGAATACACCGTCGTCGTGGCCGCCGCCGCTTCGGACTCGGCCGCCATGCAGTACCTGGCTGCCTACGCCGGCTGCACGATGGGCGAGTACTTCCGCGACCGCGGTGAAGACGCGCTGATCGTCTATGACGACCTGACCAAGCAAGCCTGGGCCTACCGCCAGGTGTCGCTGCTGCTGCGCCGCCCGCCGGGCCGTGAAGCTTACCCGGGCGACGTGTTCTATCTGCACTCGCGCCTGCTGGAGCGTGCTGCCCGCGTGAACGCCGAGTACGTCGAGAAGTTCACCAACGGCGCCGTCAAGGGCAAGACCGGTTCGCTGACCGCGCTGCCGGTGATCGAAACGCAGGCCGGCGACGTGTCCGCGTTCGTGCCGACCAACGTGATCTCGATCACGGACGGCCAGATCTTCCTGGAAACCGACCTGTTCAACGCCGGTATCCGTCCCGCCATCAACGCCGGTATCTCGGTGTCGCGCGTGGGTGGTGCTGCCCAGACCAAGGTGGTGAAGAACCTGGCCGGCGGTATCCGTACCGACCTGGCGCAGTACCGTGAACTGGCTGCGTTCGCGCAGTTCGCTTCGGACCTCGACGACGCAACCCGCAAGCAGCTGGAGCGCGGCCGCCGCGTGACCGAGCTGCTCAAGCAGGCGCAATACCAGCCGCAGCAAGTGTGGCAGCTGTCGGCGTCGCTGTTTGCAGCCAACAATGGCTTCCTCGACAACGTGGAAGTGAAGGACATCCTCCCGTTCGAGAAGGGCCTGCACGACCATCTGAAGACCAAGTACGCTGACCTCGTCAACCGCATCGAAGAGACCAAGGTGCTCTCGAAGGAAGATGAGCCCGCACTGCGTGCTGCGATCGAGGATTTCAAGAAGTCCGCCGCGTTCTAACCGCGTGATTCCCCGACACCACCGCCGCGCCTGGCTCACGCCGGCGCGGCGCTGGTTCGGCTGGAGAGGAAGATATGGCCGGAACGAAAGAGATTCGAACCAAGATCAAGAGCGTGCAGAACACGCGCAAGATCACCAAGGCGATGGAGATGGTCGCCGCATCCAAGATGCGCAAGGCGCAGGAGCGGATGCGCAACGCCCGTCCTTACGCCGAGAAAGTGCGCAACATCGCGGCGCACCTGGCTTCGGCCAACCCCGAGTTCAAGCACCCGTTCATGCAGGAGCGCGAAGTCAAGCGCATCGGCATGATCGTGGTCACGACCGACAAGGGGCTGTGCGGCGGTCTGAACACGAACGTGCTGCGTGCGGTGACCAACGAGCTGAAGAGCCTGCAGGGTCGCGGCGTGGATGTCAAAGCTACTGCCATCGGCAGCAAGGGCCTGCAGTTCCTGAGTCGCATCGGCGCCAAGGTGGTGTCGAATGTGGTGCAGCTCGGCGACACCCCGCACCTGGAAAAGCTGATCGGCGCGATCAAGGTCCAGCTCGACGCATTCACCAACGGTGAAGTCGACGCGGTGTACTTGGCGTACACCAAGTTCATCAACACGATGAAGCAGGAACCGTTGGTTGAGCAGCTGCTGCCGCTCGCCGCCGACAAGCTGTCGCAGACGGAAGAAGAGAAGCGCGCCTACTCGTGGGACTACATCTACGAGCCTGACGCGCAGACCGTGGTGGAAGAGCTGTTGGTCCGCTACGTCGAGGCGCTGGTGTACCAGGCCGTGGCCGAGAACATGGCGTCCGAGCAGTCGGCGCGCATGGTGGCCATGAAGGCGGCATCCGACAATGCCAAGAACGTGATCGGCGAATTGCAGCTGGACTACAACAAGACCCGGCAGGCAGCGATCACCAAGGAACTGTCGGAGATCGTCAGCGGCGCGGCAGCGGTCTGAGGCGTCAAGAATTCAAGCTATCGGAGATACGAAATGAGTATCGGAAATATTGTGCAGTGCATTGGCGCCGTGGTGGACATCGAGTTCCCGCGCGACGGGATGCCGAAGGTGTACGACGCGCTGGTGCTGGAAGACAGCGGCGAATCGTCGTTCGCCGAAAAGGGCCTGACGTTCGAAGTGCAGCAACAGCTGGGTGACGGCGTGGTGCGTACCATTGCCCTCGGTTCGTCGGATGGCCTGCGCCGCGGCATGGCGGTGAAGAACACCCAAGCGCCGATCTCGGTGCCGGTGGGTCAGGGCACGCTGGGCCGCATCATGGACGTGCTGGGTCGCCCCATTGACGAGGCCGGCCCGATCGCTTCCGACGAGCGTCGCGCGATTCACCAGAAGGCGCCGAAGTTCGACGAGCTGTCGCCTTCCACCGACCTGCTCGAAACCGGCATCAAGGTGATCGACCTGATCTGCCCGTTCGCCAAGGGCGGCAAGGTGGGCCTGTTCGGTGGTGCTGGCGTGGGCAAGACCGTCAACATGATGGAGCTCATCAACAACATCGCCAAGCAGCACAGCGGTCTGTCGGTGTTCGCCGGCGTGGGCGAGCGTACCCGTGAAGGGAACGACTTCTACCACGAAATGAAGGACTCCAACGTGCTCGACAAGGTGGCCATGGTGTTCGGCCAGATGAACGAGCCGCCGGGCAACCGTCTGCGCGTGGCACTTTCCGGCCTGACCATGGCCGAGAAGTTCCGCGACGAGGGCCGTGACATCCTGTTCTTCGTCGACAACATCTACCGCTACACGCTGGCAGGTACCGAAGTGTCGGCACTGCTGGGCCGTATGCCTTCCGCCGTGGGCTACCAGCCGACGCTGGCTGAAGAAATGGGCAAGCTGCAGGAGCGCATCACCTCGACCAAGACTGGCTCGATCACCTCGATCCAGGCCGTGTACGTGCCTGCGGATGACTTGACCGACCCGTCGCCGGCAACCACCTTCCTGCACCTGGACTCGACCCTGGTGCTGTCGCGTGACATCGCCGCTCTCGGTATCTACCCCGCTGTGGACCCGCTCGACTCGACCTCGCGTCAGATGGATCCGCAAGTGGTTGGCCAGGAGCACTACAACGTCGCGCGCGCCGTGCAGCAGACCCTGCAGCGCTACAAGGAACTGCGCGACATCATCGCGATTCTGGGCATGGACGAACTGTCGCCGGAAGACAAGATGGCAGTGAACCGCGCTCGTAAGATCCAGCGTTTCCTGTCGCAGCCGTTCCACGTGGCAGAAGTGTTCACGGGTTCGCCGGGCAAGTACGTGCCGCTGAAGGAAACCATCCGCGGCTTCAAGATGCTGGTCGACGGCGAGTGCGATCACCTGCCCGAGCAGGCGTTCTACATGGTCGGCTCGATCGACGAAGCCTTCGAAAAGGCCAAGAAGCTCCAGTAAGCCTTGCTTTGACGCTCCTGCCTCGCGGCAGGGGTGACGGTCGGCCGCCATGTGCGTCCGGCCGTCCGAAGCGAAGGGATTGGAGAAAGGATCTGATATGGCAACCATTCTTGTAGACGTCGTCAGCGCGGAAGCGTCGATCTTCTCCGGCCCGGCGAAGTTCGTGGCGCTGCCGGGCGAGTCGGGTGAGCTGGGCATCCTGCCAGGTCACACGCCGCTGATCACGCGCATCCAGCCGGGTGCGGTGCGGATCGAGAAGGAAGACGGCAGCGAAGAGTTCGTGTTCGTTGCCGGCGGCATTCTCGAAGTCCAGCCCAAGCACGTTACCGTGCTGGCCGACACCGCCATCCGCGGTGGCGACCTGGACGAAGCCAAGGCCCAGGAAGCCAAGCGTGCGGCCGTGGAGTTGATGCAGAACCAGAGCAGCGACCTGGACTTGGCCCGCGCCCAGAGCGAGCTGGCCGTGGCCGCCGCGCAGCTGGCTGCCATCGCCCGCCTGCGTCGTAAAAAGTAAGAATAGAGCAGCACCGTCGCATTGTTGTTTTTTCGATGCGACATTTAAAAAAGGCAGCCGCGAGGCTGCCTTTTTTGTGGGCACAGCGATATGCTTTCGACTCGCCTGGACAAAAAAAAGCGCGCGGGCCGGGGAGGCTCCGCGCGGACGGGAAAATCCCTTCGAGGGGTCAATTCGAAGGAACGGGTTCGGTCCAGGTCGACAATCAAGGCGCAACGGATATCCAATATCCGCACACAGGCCGCAAAGGCCACGCGCTGCAAACGGTCTTCCTGGTACTCCGGTCCAGCGGCGTTTTTGCTGGATCGGAAAATCGGGTTACTGCAAAAAACACTACAAAAAGGCTTTCTTCACCGCCCCTTTAGGTCTGCACAGCCTTTGTTTGCCGGGGCGCCGCACCCAGACAGCGGGTGTGTCAATGCATTGTGGGGGAAACTCCCCGGCATGGCAGTAACAAAATGTATCGTTTTGCAAGAAGTTGAAAGCTGGCTGTGCCAAGATCCGGCGCGTTCGCCACATTTTTGCAGGTTGGCGCCGCGTTCGATGTCGTAACGTGCAGCTACCTTATCATTCCAAGCAGGTTTACCGTGTTCGTTCGCGCACCATCGCCCTGCGTGGCGATTCGCGGTTACGATTCGATACGTCGCGCCCGATGCTGCCCACGCCGGCCGTGTCCGGTGCAGGACTTGTCCACATGCCGGAGACGCAATGCCCCCCGAGATGCAGCAAGCGATACAAGCCATGCTGGCGATGAAAACCGTGGCCGTGGTCGGACTGTCCGACCGTCCGGAGCGCCCCAGCCACGAAGTGGCCGAATTCCTGCAAGGCCACGGTTTCCGTATCGTGCCGGTCAATCCGCGCCACGCCGGCGAGCGCATCCTGGGCGAGACCTGTTACGCCACGCTCCGTGACGCGGCCGACACCGCGGCAGCGGCGGGGGCCCCCATCGAGTGGGTCGATATCTTCCGCCGGGCCGAGGATACGCCGCCCGTGGTCAACGAGGCCGTCGCCATCGGCGCGCGCGGGGTCTGGCTGCAACTGGGCATCGTCAACGACGAAGCCGTGCGCCGTGCCGTCGACGCCGGCCTGCTGGCGGTACAGGACTGCTGCAGCAAGATCGAGCTGACACGCCAGCTTGGCCTTGACTGAAGCGAGCCGGGCAAGTTATCCACAACCCTGTCCCACCTTCTTACCAATTTTCCCCCGCCACCAACCATGGCCATCGATCCGCAACTGCTCGCCTACTACCGCCGCCTTGCTGACCGCTACGCCGGGGAGCCGGCCCCGGCCGACATCGCCGCGCACCGGGCCCGCTTTGCCGAGATCGCGGCCGCGTCGCTGCTGCCGGACCCGGAGGGCATCGCGGTGCAGGATCTGGAGCTCGCGCTGGCAGGTCGCACACTGGGGGCGCGGCTGTTCCGTCCGCAAGGCGCAGTGGCACCGCGGTTGATCGTCTACTTCCATGGCGGGGGCTGGGTGATCGGCTCGGCGCAGACGCACCACACCGTGGCCGCCTTGCTGGCCGCCGATACCGGCTGCGCGGTTGCCAGTGTCGACTACCGGCTCGCGCCGGAGCATCCGTACCCGGCACCCAGCGACGACGCCGCCGACGCGGTGCTGTGGCTCTCCGGCCAGCGCCAGGCGCTTGGCCTGGCGCCGGACTTCCTCGGGGTGGCGGGCGACAGCGCCGGCGGCCACCTGGCCGCGCAGGCCGCGCAGCAGCTCAACGGGGGCGACGCGGTGCGAGTGAACGCGCAGTTGCTGATCTACCCGGTGACGGCGCCGGTACTCAGCTCCGAAAGCTACCGCGCCTTTGCCGACGGCCCAGGCCTGACGCGCGACGAGATGGCGTGGTTCTGGACCCAGTTCATTGGCGCCGAAGCGCTGGCGCAAGGCGCCGCGCACCCCGACCCGCGCGTGCACCTGATGGCCGCACCGCCGGTGCGCCCGCCCGCGACCGTGGTGGTGGTCGCCGCGCACGACGTGCTGCGCGACGACGGTCTGGCCTATGCCGACTTCCTGGTGCGCCATGACGCCCCGGTGATCACCATCGAGGCCGGCGGCATGACCCACGGCTTCGCGCGCCTGCAGCCCGAAGCCGAACGCGCGCGCGAATGGATGCGGCGCACCGCCGCCGCCTTTGCCGACCTGCTGCACGACGCCTGAGCGGATTCCCACGGATTCCCGGACAGGCGGCGCGCAAAGCTCCGGCGCGGCGCGGCCATCCCTTAGAATGGCGGTCTTACGAGGATGACCATGACCGCTCTGCAGAACGATACCTTCCTGCGCGCGCTGCGCCGCCAGCCCACCGAATACACGCCGCTGTGGCTGATGCGCCAGGCAGGCCGCTACCTGCCCGAGTACAACGCCACGCGTGCCCGCGCCGGCAGCTTCCTCGGGCTGGCCAAGAACCCGGCCTACGCCACCGAGGTCACCCTGCAGCCGCTGGACCGCTATCCGCTGGACGCGGCCATCCTCTTCTCCGATATCCTGACCGTGCCTGACGCGATGGGCCTGGGCCTGTCGTTCGCGCAGGGCGAGGGCCCGCGCTTTGCGCACCCGCTGCGCACCGAGGCCGACGTGCAGAAGCTGGCCGTGCCCGACATGACGTCGCTGCAGTACGTCTTCGACGCCGTCAGCGAGATCCGCCGCGCGCTGGTGCAGGACGGGCGCCAGCGCGTGCCGCTGATTGGCTTCTCCGGCAGCCCGTGGACGCTGGCCTGCTATATGGTCGAAGGCAGCGGTTCGGACGATTTCCGCACGGTCAAGGCGATGATGTACGGCCGTCCGGACCTGATGCATCGCATCCTCGAGATCAACGCCGAGGCCGTCACCGCCTACCTGAACGCGCAGATCGAAGCCGGGGCGCAGGCCGTGATGATCTTCGACACCTGGGGCGGGGCGCTCGCCGACGGCATGTACCAGGCCTTCTCGCTGGCCTATATGCACCGCGTGCTGGCCGGCCTGAAGCGCGAGCACGACGGCGAGCAGGTACCGGCGATCGTCTTCACCAAGGGCGGCGGCCTGTGGCTGGAGGCGCTGGCCGACACCGGTGCCGATGCGATTGGGCTGGACTGGACCGTCAACCTGGCCCAGGCGCGCCAGCGCACTGGCGGCCGCGTGGCGCTGCAGGGCAATATCGATCCCACCGTGCTGTTCGCCCCGGAAGCGGCGATCCGCGAGCAGGTCCGCGGCGTACTCGACAGCTACGCCGCCGGCGGCGGCAGCGACGGCCATGTGTTCAACCTCGGCCACGGCATCTCGCAGTTCACGCCGCCCGAGAACGTCACCGTGCTGGTGGATGAAGTGCATCGCCACAGCCGCAAGCTGCGCGCCGCACAGAAGTGACGGTGCCGGTATGCGCGGCAGCATGCCTTTGCTGACGCGCCCCGCGCTGCAACGAACTGGTGCGCTGGTGTACCCAGTGCTGCGCGAGGCGCGTCGCTACTGCTGTCAAGTAAACTTTTTCGCCAGCATTCGCCAAAAAGGTGCTCGGAGTTGATTGCCGGCACTTGACTTATGCACACCGATAGGTTTGCCGCAGTGCAAGACGAGGCCACCCTCTAACCTATCCGGGGGATGTTTGCAAAGTCTTGATTTTTAAGGATTTGGAAGATTTTCAAAGCATGGGACGATGCCGGTGAATCCCTTGTTTTGCGGGGCTTCCGGGCTCCCCGGCGCGACTTTTCAACAAAGTTATCCACAGGGGCGGTGGAATTAGTGGAAAACCAGTCATCTATCATCGACTTAGGGCCACATTTGAAGTTTTACTTTAAGTTGATGTTGCGCCGCACACAAAAATCCCTCGTCCGCCCCCTGGGCCGCCAGCTGCATAGCGTGTGCGCAAAGGCGGTGCACCAGGAATCGACGCATGGCGCACGCTAGCGGCGCCATCCCTCTCGCTGAGCCCGATATGGCACCCACCGAGGCCGTGGCGCCGTCTGCCAGCGCCCGGCCCATTGTCCGGGTCGCGCTGGACACGCCCGCCGACGACTGCTTCGACTACCTCGCCACGCCCGACATCGCCCTGGGAGACCTGGTGGTGGTGCCGTTCGGCCGCCGCAGCCTGGTCGGTGTGGCCGTGGCGCGTGCCGACAGCTCCGATGTGCCGGCCGGGCGCTTGCGCCCGGTGGCACAGCGGCTGGACTGGATGCCGCCGCTGCCGCCCGACTGGATCGAGCTGGCCGCCTTTGCCGCGCGCTACTACCAGCGCCGGCTGGGCGAGGTGATGCTGCCGGCCCTGCCGCCGGCGTTGCGCGAGGCCGAGAGCTGGCCTGGCCTCGGCCAGCGTGCCCGCACCGACGAATACCGCCTGCTGCCCGGCCACGCCGCCGACCTGCTGGCCGCCGTGCCGCCGCGCGCACGCAGCGTGCGTGCGCTGGCGCAGGCACTGGCCGACCGCGCCGCCACCACCGACGAGCCGCTGGCGCTCGCCGACGCGCGCGTGCTGTGCGCGGCCGCGCCGGCCCGGCTGGCCGAATGGCAGGCCGCCAGCTGGGTCGAGGCCAGCCGTACCGCACGCCCGCTGCTATCAATCGACCCGGGGCAACCACCGTCCGTGGCGCCCGCGCTGCATGACGAGCAGCGCGCCGCTGTCCAGGCTATCGCCGAGGCCGGAGGGTTCGCGCCGTTCCTGCTTCACGGCGTCACCGGCAGCGGCAAGACCGAGGTCTACCTGCATGCGATGCAGGCGGTGCTGGAACGCGATGCCCAGGCCCAGGTACTGATGCTGGTCCCGGAAATCAACCTGACGCCGCAACTCCAGGCCCGCATTGCCGCGCGCTTCCCGCACTTGCCGCTGGCCGTGCTGCACAGCGGGCTGGCCGACCAGGAGCGCAGCCTGCAGTGGCTGGCCGCCCACCGCGGCGAGGCGCGCATCGTGCTGGGCACGCGCATGGCGGTGATGGCCTCGCTGCCGGCGCTGGCGCTGATCGTGGTCGACGAGGAGCATGACACCTCCTACAAACAGCAGGAGGGGCTGCGCTACTCCGCGCGTGACCTGGCGGTGTGGCGCGCCAAGCAACGCGGCATCGCGGTGGTGCTGGGCTCGGCCACGCCGTCGATGGAGACCTGGTGGCGGGCAGGGCAGGGCACTTACCGTAAGTTGGTGCTGCGCGAGCGCGCCCAGGCCGACGCTGCGCTGCCGACCGTGCGCCTGGTCGATCTCAACCACGAACGCCAGCGCCAACGCACGCTGTTCGAAGGCCTGTCAGTGCCGCTGCTTGAAGCCATCGACGCCCGCCTGGCGCGCGGCGAGCAGAGCCTGCTGTTCCTGAACCGCCGCGGCTATGCGCCGGTGCTCGCCTGCGACAGTTGCGGCTGGCTGTCGGGCTGCCCGCGCTGCTCGGCGTACCTGGTGCTGCACCGGCCCGAGCGGCGCCTGCGCTGTCATCACTGCGGGCTGGAAGCGCCGGTGCCGCACCATTGCCCGGACTGCGGAAATGTCGATATCGCGCCGCTGGGGCGCGGCACGCAGCGCATCGAAGAGGCGCTGGCGGCACGCTTTCCGCAGGCCCGAATCGCCCGCATCGACGCCGATTCGACACGGCGCAAGGGCAGCGCGCAGGCGATGTTCGACGAGGTCCACGCGGGCGAGGTCGATATCCTGGTGGGCACGCAGATGGTCGCCAAGGGCCATGACTTCCAGCGCGTGACGCTGGTGGGGATCGTCCATCCCGACGCCGCCATGTTCAGTCACGACTTCCGCGCCGCCGAGCACCTCTTTGCCTCGCTGATGCAGGTCGCCGGCCGGGCAGGGCGCGCGGGCCTGGCGGGCGAGGTACTGATCCAGACCCGCTACCCGGACACCCCGGCATTGCAGGCGCTGACGCGCCACGACTATGATGGATTCGCGGCCAGCCAGTTGCGCGAGCGGCGCCAGGCCGGGTTGCCCCCGTTCTGCTTCCAGGTGCTGGTAACCGCGGAGCATGGCCAGCTGGAACGGGCGCTGCAGTTCCTGCAGGTGGCGCGCCGGCATGCCGATACCTGCCAGCTCGCCGCCGAGGTGCAACTGCATGACCCGGTGCCGATGTCGATGGTGCGCATCGCCAACCGGGAGCGCGCTCAGATGCTGGTCGAGGCCACTTCACGCCCGGCGCTGCAACGCTTTGTGGCCGAGTGGGTACAGACTTTCGCAGAGGTAGGAACGGAGGCCAAGGGGGTGCGCTGGCAGCTGGAAATCGATCCGCTGCGGATCTGATCCATGCCGCCTGGTGCAACCTCTGCATTAGGGTTTTCGATAGGGTTGCACCGGGTTGCACCTTCGTGATTCCCGGGAGTAAGATCGCCCCAGCTCACAGGCTGCGGCCGGTCGCGCGCCCTGCCATTCCGGCACAGACGCGGTAGCACCGGCGGCGGCCTCCAGTCTTACGGAGATTTGCCCGCATGGCCACCACCACTCTCGGCGTCAAGCTCGACGACGCCTCGCGCGATCGCCTCAAGCGCGTCGCCCAATCCATCGACCGCACGCCGCACTGGCTGATCAAGCAGGCCATCTTCACCTACCTGGAGCAAGTCGAGCGCGGCCACCTGCCGCACGAGACCAGCGCCGCCGGCACGGCGGAGTCCGATGGCCCGGATGCCGCCGAGCCGGCCCACGCCGACGGCGCGCCGCAGGCCTTCCTGGAATTCGCGCAGAGCATCCAGCCGCAGTCGGTGCTGCGCGCAGCCATTACCTCCGCCTACCGCCGCCCGGAAACCGATTGCGTGCCGGTGCTGCTGGAGCAGGCCCGCCTGCCGCAACAGCAGGCCGACGCCGCCATCAAGATGGCCAAGACGCTGGCCACCCGGCTGCGCGAGCAGAAGGTCGGCACCGGACGTGAAGGGCTGGTGCAGGGGCTGATCCAGGAATTCTCGCTGTCGTCGCAGGAAGGCGTGGCGCTGATGTGCCTGGCCGAGGCCCTGCTGCGCATCCCGGACAAGGCTACCCGCGATGCACTGATCCGCGACAAGATCAGCGGCGCCAACTGGCAGTCGCACCTGGGCCAGAGCCCGTCGCTGTTCGTCAACGCTGCGACCTGGGGCCTGCTGCTGACCGGCAGGCTGGTTGCCACCCATACCGAATCCGGCCTGACCAAGGCGCTCACGCGCATCATCGGCAAGGGCGGCGAGCCGCTGATCCGCAAGGGCGTAGACATGGCGATGCGCCTGATGGGCGAGCAGTTCGTCACCGGCGAGACCATTTCCGAAGCGCTGGCCAACGCGCGCAAGTACGAAGCGCAGGGCTTCCGCTACTCCTATGACATGCTCGGCGAAGCGGCCATGACCGAGGCCGATGCGATGCGCTACCTGGCCTCGTACGAGCAGGCCATCCACGCCATCGGGCAGGCCTCGCGCGGGCGCGGCATCTACGAAGGCCCGGGCATCTCGATCAAGCTGTCGGCGCTGCACCCGCGCTACAGCCGCGCCCAGCACGAGCGCGTGGTGACGGAACTGTACGAGCGCCTGAAGTCGCTGACGCTGCTGGCGCGCCAGTACGATATCGGCATCAATATCGACGCCGAGGAAGCGGACCGTCTGGAGATCTCGCTGGATCTGCTCGAACGCCTGTGCTTCGAGCCCGAGCTGGCTGGCTGGAACGGCATCGGCTTCGTGGTGCAGGGCTACCAGAAGCGCTGCCCGTTCGTGATCGACTACCTGATCGACCTGGCACGCCGCAGCCGCCACCGCCTGATGATCCGCCTGGTCAAGGGCGCCTACTGGGACAGCGAGATCAAGCGCGCCCAGGTCGAAGGGCTGGAGGGCTACCCGGTCTACACGCGCAAGGTCTATACCGACGTGTCGTACGTGGCCTGCGCGCGCAAGCTGCTGTCGGTGCCGGACGCGATCTACCCGCAGTTCGCCACGCACAACGCGCATACGCTGTCGGCCATCTACCAGATCGCCGGCCACAGCTACTACCCCGGCCAGTACGAGTTCCAGTGCCTGCACGGCATGGGCGAGCCGCTGTACGACCAGGTGGTCGGGCCCACCGCCGACGGCAAGTTCAACCGTCCGTGCCGGATCTACGCCCCGGTCGGCACGCATGAGACGCTGCTGGCCTACCTGGTGCGCCGACTGTTGGAAAACGGCGCCAACACCTCCTTCGTCAACCGCATCGCCGACGACACCATCTCGCTGGACGAACTGGTGGCGGACCCGGTCGCCGTGGTCGAAGCCATGCACCGCGAAGAGGGCGTGCTGGGCCTGCCGCACCCGCGTATCCCGTCGCCGCGCACGCTGTATGGCAAGAGCCGCCCCAACTCGGCCGGTATCGATCTCGCGAATGAGCACCGGCTGGCCTCGCTGTCGTCGGCGCTGCTTGCCGGCACCAGCGAACGCGCCGTGGCCGAGCCGCTGGTGGGCGCCGAGGTGCCGCGCGCTGCCGACGCCATTACCGCGCCGGTGCTGAACCCGGCCGACCACCGCGACGTGGTGGGCCATGTCACCGAGGCCAGCCAGGCCGACGTCGACGCCGCGCTGCAAGCCGCCGTGAACGCCGCGCCGATCTGGCAGGCCACGCCGCCGGACGTGCGCGCCGCCGCGCTGGAGCGCGCGGCCGACCTGATGGAAGCCCAGATGCAGTCGCTGATGGGCATCATCATGCGCGAGGCCGGCAAGACCTTCTCCAATGCCATCGCCGAAGTGCGCGAGGCCGTGGACTTCCTGCGCTATTACGCCGCCGAGATCCGCCGCAGCTTCGACAACGACACTCACCGCCCGCTGGGCCCGGTAGTCTGCATCAGCCCGTGGAACTTCCCGCTGGCGATCTTCACCGGCCAGGTGGCCGCTGCGCTGGCCGCCGGCAACCCGGTGCTGGCCAAGCCCGCCGAGCAGACCCCGCTGATCGCCGCCGCTGCGGTGCGGCTGCTGCGCGAGGCCGGTGTGCCGGCCGGCGCGGTGCAGCTGCTGCCGGGCCGGGGCGAGACCGTCGGCGCCGCGCTGGTGGGCGATGCCCGCGTCAAGGGTGTGATGTTCACTGGCTCGACCGAGGTCGCGCGCATCCTGCAACGCAACGTGGCCGGCCGCCTCGACGCCGCCGGCCGCCCGATCCCGCTGATCGCCGAGACCGGCGGCCAGAACGCGATGATCGTCGACTCGTCGGCGCTGGCCGAGCAGGTGGTCGGCGACGTGGTCAACTCCGCCTTCGACTCGGCCGGCCAGCGCTGCTCGGCGCTGCGCGTGCTTTGCCTGCAGGAGGATGTGGCCGACCGCGTGCTGGAAATGCTCAAGGGCGCCATGCAGGAGCTGAACATGGCCAACCCGGACCGCCTGTCGACCGACGTCGGCCCGGTGATCGACGAAGAGGCGCGTGCCAATATCGTGCGCCATGTCGATGCCATGCGCGCCAAGGGCCGCCGTGTCCACCAGGCCGATCCCAACGCGCCGCAGGCGGCCAGCTGCCGCCATGGCACCTTCGTGCCGCCGACGCTGATCGAGCTCGACAGCATCGAGGAACTGAAGCGCGAAGTGTTTGGCCCGGTGCTGCACGTGGTGCGCTTCCCGCGCACGGCGCTGGACACCATGGTCAGCCAGATCAACGGCACCGGCTACGGCCTGACGCTGGGCATCCATACCCGCATCGACGAGACCATTTCGTTTATCGTCAGCCGCGCCCATGTGGGCAACCTGTACGTGAACCGCAATATCGTCGGCGCGGTAGTGGGCGTGCAGCCGTTCGGCGGCGAGGCGCTGTCGGGCACCGGCCCGAAGGCGGGCGGCCCGCTCTACCTGCACCGCCTGCTGTCGGTATGCCCGCAGGACGCGGTGGCGCGCAGCGTGCGCGCGGCCGATGTCAGCAGCAGCGCCGAAGCAGTGGGCCCGGCCGACGAGGCGGTGCGCCCGGCCGAGGCCTTCCGCACCTGGGCCCGCGCTGAGCTGCCGGAAGTGGCCGCCGCCTGCGAACGCTTCGCGGAGGCCTCGCCCTCGGGCCTGGCGGTGACGCTGGCCGGCCCCACTGGCGAGCGTAACACCTACACGCTGCTGCCGCGCGAACGCGTGCTGTGCCTGGCCGCGCAAGAGGCCGACCTGGCGCTGCAGCTGGGCGCCGTGCTGACCGTCGGCGCCGAGGCGGTCTGGCCGGAAAACCCTGTCGGCCGGGGGCTGTTTGCGCGCCTGCCTAAGGGCGTACAATCGCGCGTCCGCATGGTGGCCGACTGGACCGCTGCGGATACCGGATTCGATGCGGTGCTGCACCACGGCGACTCCGATCAGCTGCGCACGGTGTGCGAGCAGGTGGCCGCGCGCCCCGGCCCGATCATCGGCGTGCAGGGCCTGGCGCAAGGTGAACCGAATGTCGCGCTCGACCGTTTGCTGATCGAGCGCTCGCTCTCGGTCAACACCGCGGCCGCGGGCGGCAATGCCAGTTTGATGACGATCGGCTGAGGCAACCTCGGACATCGTCTTGTCGAAGCGCGCGGCGGTGGCGGCGATCCCGCCCCGGCGCGCATATGAAGAACGGCGCGGCACTGCCAATACCGCGCCTCCAACAATGCCGGCAACGGCACCACATCGACACCATTTGGGACCCAAGGAGATCTGATGAGCTCGACATTCCACAAGACGGCAGTGACCGTTGCCCTGACCCTGGCTGGCCTGACCGCCGCCTCGGCCGCGTTCGCGCAGGCCCAGGAAATCAAGCTGGGCTTTGCCGGCCCGATGACCGGCGGCCAGGCGCAGTACGGCAAGGACATGCAGAACGGCATCGTCCTCGCGATCGAGGACATGAACGCCACCAAGCCCAAGATCGGCGGCAAGGAAGTCAAGTTCGTGCTGGTCTCCGAAGACGACCAGGCCGACCCGAAGACCGGCTCGGTAGTCGCGCAGAAGCTGGTGGATAACGGCATCCAGGGCATGCTCGGCCATTTCAACTCGGGCACCACCATCCCGGCGTCGATGGTCTACAACCGCGCCGGCATTCCGCAGATCGCCATGGCGACCGCGCCGGAATACACCAAGCAAGGCTTCAAGACCACCTTCCGCATGATGACCTCCGACACCCAGCAGGGTTCGGTGATTGGCGCCTTCGTGGTGAAGAAGCTGGGCGCGAAGAACATCGCCATCGTCGATGACCGCACCGCCTACGGCCAGGGCCTGGCCGACGAGTTCGAGAAGGCCGCCAAGGCCGCCGGCGGCAAGATCGTGCGCCGCGAGTTCACCAACGACAAGGCGGTGGACTTCAAGGCCGTGCTGACCAACATCAAGCGCAGCAACCCGGACATCATCTTCTACGGCGGCGCCGAGACCCAGTCCGCTCCGATGGCCAAGCAGGTGAAGGAACTGGGCATGAAGGCCCCGCTGGTGTCGGGCGAAATGTCCAAGACCGACAACTTCCTGAAGCTGGCCGGCCCGTCTGCCGAAGGCACCGTGGTGTCGCTGGCCGGCCTGCCGCTGGACCAGATGCCGGGCGGCTCTACATACGAGAAGAAGTACGAGAAGCGCTTCGGCTCGAAGGTGCAGACCTACTCGCCGTACGCCTATGACGGCGCCACCGCGATGATGACGGCGATGGTCAAGGCCGGGTCGGCCGATCCGGCGCGTTACCTGCCGGTGCTGGCTGCGACCAGTATGCAGGGCGTGACCACCAAGACGCTGGCCTATGATGCGCGCGGCGACCTGAAGGATGGTGGTATCACCGTCTACAAGGTGGTCGGCGGCAAGTGGACCGTGCTGGAAACGGTTGGCGGCAAGTAAGCCTTCGGTACTGCCGTGTGAAACGCCACCTTCGGTGCTAGCCGTTAGCAAAAAGTGTTGAAAGCTCAAACGGGTGCGGTCTTAGCTCCGGACCCGTTTGTTTTGTGGGGGACGTATCCTGTCGCGAGGCTACGAGAATTAACTGACCGCAAGGACCGCTGCTCATCTCGGCCGTAGCCTCAGCCGACAAAGGAGTGCTCGACTTCAAGGACATCATCCCAAGGTGACCACGTAGGACTGTCGGTCCACACCGCGGGAGCGGCCACCACATCACAGACAATGCATTTGCATTGCCATAGGAAGGTATTTGCATTACCATGGAGGTATCCCCGTTTCTTGACCGGAGACCATCATGATGCCTGCCACCCTCGAGGTCGAATCCACGTTGACCGACCGCTACCAGACTACGGTACCGGAGACCGTCCGCCGCGCCCTTCGGCTTGGTAAGCGCGACAAGATCCACTACACCATCCGCGCCAGCGGCGAGGTGGTACTAACCCGCGCCGAAGCTTCCGAGGGCGACGACCCGGTGCTCAGCCGGTTCCTGGGATTCTTGGCGCGCGACATCGCCAACCATCCTGAACGCCTGCAGGCCTTGGATGCAGGTCTCGTCCAACGGCTCGAGTCGCTGGTCGGTGGCGTCGAAGTCGATCTCGATGCGGCCCTGTCGGCAGACGATGAATGAGGGCGGGCAAGCCCGCACCTCTGGTCATTCATGGCTGGACGGTTTTCGCTCACCCACTGTTCCTGGCGCAGCTTGAAGTACTGGCGCAGCAGGTCGAGGCCCTCAAGCAGAAGGACCCGAGTGGGTACGTAAAGAAGAACGCCAGCAAGCGACTGGCGGCGATCACCAAACTCGCATTCGATGTCATCCCGCAAGATCCAGCGCGACCGGAGTACCGGCAAGGCAGCACCCTTGGCGACGACCACAAGCACTGGTTCCGAGTGAAGTTCTTCCAGCAGTATCGGCTGTTCTTTCGCTACCACGTGTCGAGCAAGGTGATTGTGTTTGCGTGGGTAAATGATGAGAGCACGAAGCGCGCCTACGAGAGCAGCGACGACGCCTACCGGGTTTTCCGCAAGATGCTGGAAAGTGGCCAGCCTCCAGGTGACTGGAACCAGTTGCTGGTCGAGGCTCGTGCCGAGGGGCAACGCCTACAACGACTCGCCGCTGGCATCGCCTCGTAGGGCTTGGTTTGTCTTTCCTGTGGAAGAATTCGTCGGCACGGTCGACAGAGAAGGCCCAGGCTGAGTAAAGATCCTAGGCCCGGTCTCAGCCGATTTTCAACACTTTTTGTTAACGGCTAGCCTTCGGTGGCGTTTTTCTTGCCGGCGGCTGTGCTCAAGAAAAGACGGGCGCTGCCGATTGTTGTCCGGATGCGGATCGCACCATTGGCGCATAATCCCGCACTCGCACAATTTATCCATAGGAGCAGTACGTGTCCCAGCAGGAAGCCAGCTACGACCACGCCATCGGGCTAGCCAACCAAGGGCGCTTCGCCGAAGCCCTGCAGATCGCCGACCAGCTGTCGCAGGCCCGCCCCGAGGTGGTCGATTTCGTCACACTGCGCGCGCGGCTGCACTTCGACAATGGCGACGCAGCTGCGGCGCTGGCGGTGCTGGACCAGGCGCTGGCGCGGCTCGACACGCTGCCGCTGCAGCCGCCGCACCGCTGGGCCTCGCGCGGCGTGATCGCGCACCGCTACGGCGCCATGCTGATGAGCCTGGGCCGCGACGCCGAGGCGCGCCCGTGGCTGCACGAGGCGGCGCAGCGCAGCGGCCTGCTGTCGGGCGACTGGCCCGCGCACTTCCACGCCGGGCTGGTGGCCCTGCGCATGGGCGATATGGCCGCCGCGGCGCGCTACTGGCATGACCTGATGGTGCGCAACCCCGACCTAGGCGCCGAGGACATCGCGCCGCTGGTGCGCGACTACATCGGCCGGGCCGAGGCCGCCGGCGTGCCGGCCGAGCCGCTGATGCGGGTGTGCCTGGGCCGTGTCGCCCTGGACAACCCGCACCTGCTGGAGCTCGACCCCGATGCCGGCGACGCCGTGGCCGCCGACCAGGCCGCCCGCGTGCTGGCCGAACAGCCCGACCACCCCGAGGCGCGCCGCCTGCGCGCGCCGCTGCGCTGGGGCGTCGGCGACACCCAGGGCGCGCTCGACGACCTCGCGGTCTACCTGCGCCAGGTGCCCGACCCGCAGAGCCAGGTACGTGAACTGGCGTGGCGCCACCAGCTGGCGCAGGCCGGCGACGGCGTGCAGCAGGTTGAGCGCGAGCCGTGGCTGCGCTTCAACCTGACCGACAATTCCGACGACGGCGCCGCCTACCACAGCGCCGCCATGGCGCTGGGTGAGTTTATCGACGAAGTGCCGGCCGCCGAAGCCGCGCTGCGGCCCGTGCTGGTGCAGGGCTGCCGCAACGGCGTGACGCGCTTCGACCAGTATTTCGCCACCGGCCAGGGCGATGCCGCCGGCCATGGCGGCAATGCCGACCCGCATGTTTATTCGCTGTTGTGCCGGCTGCTGTCGCGCAGCTTGCCGGCCGATGCCGCGCACCTCGAAGAGCGCATCGCGCTGCACCGCCAGGGCATGGCCGCCAGCGAGTTCATCGACCACTGGATCGACTTGCTCGACTGCCACGCCGGCGCGGGCCAGCACCAGAAGGTGGTGGAATTGGCCGGCGAAGTGCTCAACCGCTATCCGCTGGAGCGCAACCCGGCCGACGTGACCTGGGCCTTCAGCCGCCTGATCGCGGCGTGGAAGGCGATGGGCGGCGCCGAGCCGACCGAGGCCGCGCGCGCCGCCATCATGCATATGGACGCCCGCCTCGACGCGCTGCCGGTGGAAGCGCGCAGCGAGGCCGCGCACCCGATGGCCCACGCGCGCGCGCACTATGCCGCGCTTCTGCAGGCGCGCATGGCCGGCATGGATGAGCATGACCGCACCGATGCGCTCGCCGAGATCGAAGCCCAGCAACGCCGCGCGCTGCTGGTGGAGGATGCGTGGCTGTACAACCGCTTCGGCCAGGTCTGGCGCGACGCCGGCGAGCCCGAGCGCGCGCTGCCGCTGTTCGAGCAGGCTGTGGCGCTGACCGAGGGCGATCCGTTGGACCAGGCAGGGCCGCGTATGCAGCGAGGACTTATCCACAACGCCGCGCAGCGGCACGATGCTGCCATGGCGGACTTTGTTGCGGCGTTTGCCGTACGTGACGACTGGGACGCAGAGGTGTACCTGCGCGCGGTCCAGTCCGCACTCGGCCTGGACCAGCGGGAGACGGCGCTGGCGTACTTCGACAAAGCCCGCGCTCGCGGTGCTGCGCAGGGCGCAACGCGCACTTTGTACGGGCAAGTCGAAACGGCGCTGAAGGCCACCCGGCCGAAGTGGAAAGTGTGGGGCGTCTGAAACGTCTCACGGGCGCTTCGAACCGCCGGATCGTGTAACGAATGTAAAAAACGCCATCCAGGAGATGGCGTTTTTTACGAGTAGTTGACAGAAGTAGCTGTCAGGTTTGGTGCGGTGTCGGACAATCACTGACATGGATTGTGATGTGCTTACATTACCATGTCGACCATGAATGGACTGAGCCAACTTTTCCCCACCCTCCCGCTCGCGCCAGGTGGCCTTTTCTGGGTCGGACTGGCCCTGGTCGGCGCCGGCCTCGCGGGCGAGGTCAGCCGCCGCTGGCTGCGCTTCCCGCGCATCGTCGGCTATGCCGTGGCGGGGCTGTGCGCCGGCATGCTGGGCCGCGGCATCGTCGACGAGAACATGATCAACCAGACCCGTATCCTGATCGATATGGCGCTGGCGCTGGCCTTGTTCGAACTCGGGCATCGCCTCTCCCTCACCTGGCTGCGCGCCAACCGCTGGCTGCTGCTGACCAGCGCCTTTGAAAGCTTGCTGACCTGGGGCCTGGTAGCGGCGGTGCTGCAATGGATCGGCGCTTCGCCGGGCGTGGCGATCCTGGCCGGCGGCATCGCGGTCAGCACCTCGCCCACCATCGTGCTGCAACTCAAGAACGAACTGCGCGCCGAAGGCCAGGTCACTGAACGCCTGATGGCGATGGCGGCGCTCAACAGCATCTACGCCGCCGCCATCGTGCAGGTCGCCACGGGCTGGCTGCATTCCGAGTATGGCAACCTGGGCGCGGCGCTGCTGCACCCGCTGTACCTGCTGGTGGGCTCATGCCTGCTGGCGTGGGTGGTGGGCAAGATCGGCCACGCCATCTATGACCGCATGTCGGCCGACGATCACTACAGCTTCCTGGTGCTGGTGGGCCTGGTGCTGTTCACGCTCGCGCTGACGCGGGTACTAAAATTGTCGATGCCTCTGACGCTGATGCTGGCTGGTGTGGTCTTCAAGCACCAGGACAGCCAGCCGCATGTATGGCCGCCGCACTTCGGCAGCGCGGGCAGCCTGCTGATCATCGTGATGGTGGTGTCGCTGGGCCTGCCGCTGACTGCACATGACTGGGCCGTGGGCGGCATCTATGCCGTCGTGCTGGTGCTGCTGCGCCATACTGCCAAGCTGGCCGGTGTGGTCTCGCTGGGTTCATTCTCGGGCCTGAGCATGCGCCAGTGCATGGCGCTGGGGCTGGCACTGGCGCCGATGTCGGGTCTGGCCTACCTGCTGATGAGCGACGTGGCACGCCTTTACCCGGGAACCGGACAGCCGCTGGCCGCCATCATCCTGTGCGCGCTGGCAATCGAACAACTGCTCGGCCCCGTGATCGCGGCCTGGGCGCTGCGCTTCGCTGGCGAGGTTCGCGGCAATGGAGGAGGGCGCTGATGTCTCTCGAATCGTTCAAGCATTCCGAGGCCCTGACCTTCGGCGTGGAGCTGGAGCTGCAGCTCGTCAACCGTCATGACTATGACCTGGCGCCATTCGCGCCCGACCTGCTGCGCGCGCTCAAGGGCGCCGAGCATGCCGGCGACATCAAGCCGGAGATCAGTCCGTCGATGATCGAGATCAGTACCGGCATCTGCCACAGCTACCAGCAGGCGCTGGAAGAGCTGACCACCATGCGCGACCTGATGGTGGCGGCCTCGCGCTCGCTCAACCTGGGCATCGCCGGCGGCGGCACGCACCCGTTCATGCAATGGGCCGACCGCACCATCTCGGATTCGCCGCGCTACCAGTACATCTCGGAGCTGTATGGCTACCTGGCCAAGCAGTTCACGGTGTTCGGCCAGCACGTGCATATCGGCTGCCCGAGCGCGGACGAGTCGCTGTTCCTGCTGCATGCGATCGGCCGCTACGTGCCGCACTTTGTCGCGCTGGCAGCGTCGTCGCCCTATGTGCAGGGCGTGGATACCGGCTTTGCCTCGGCGCGGCTGAATTCGGTGGCGGCCTTCCCGATGAGCGGGCGCGCGCCGTTCCTGCTGACGTGGGACGCCTTCACCGCGTACTTCGAGAAGATGCGCAACACGGGCGTGATCGAGAGCATGAAGGACTTCTACTGGGATATCCGGCCCAAGCCGGAATTCGGCACCATCGAAGTCCGCGTGATGGACACGCCGCTGACGGTGCAGCGCGCCTGCGATATCGCCGCCTATATCCAGATGCTGGCGCGCTACCTGCTGCTGTCGCGCCCGTTCATGCCGCAGGAAGACGACTACCTGGTGTACACCTTTAATCGCTTCCAGGCCTGCCGCTTCGGGCTGGACGGCGAATACGTGCATCCCAACGAACTGACGCGCATGCCGATCGCCGACCACATCCTGTCGATCTGCGATGCGCTGGTGCCGCACGCCGAGGCGCTGGGTTCGCTGGAAGCGCTGGCGAATATCCGCGCACTGGCCGCGCGCCGCGATGGCGATGCCGAATGGCTGCGACAGGTCGATGCGGATGCGCGCAGCCAGCGCGAAACTGTGCGCAAGGCGTGCGAGCGCTGGGCGACCTGAGCCTGCGCTGAGCTACTGCACGCCGTTTCACTTAACGCTGTAGCCTCGCCCCTGCATGCAGGCGGTCCAGGCCTGGTAGTAGGAACCCATTGCCTGGCTGGTATTGGCCGCCGCCTGCTGGTTCGCGGCGTCCGCCTGCCGCCGCGACTGCCGGTGCGCCACGCCGCCCCCCACCGTACCCGCTGCAGCGCCGACCGCCGCACCCTTGCCGGCATCGCCTGCCATCGCGCCCACCACAGCACCCGCCGCGGCGCCGCCCGCGGCACCCCGCACCCGCTGGCCGCTCTGGGCCTGGGCCGGCGGCGGTGCGTTGGCAGCCTGTGCGGGATCCACGCCGGTCTGCTGCTTGGCCCAGCTGTAGCATGCACCGTCGTCGCTGGCTTGCTGTTGCTGGCTCTGGCCCTTGGCCGGATAGGCCATAGGCTTGTTCTGCGCCATAGCCTGGGCCGGAATCAGCGCGATCGCCGCGGCGGCCAGTACGCCGAGGCCACGGTAGAGCTTGCGATGCTGGCATTGCTTCATGATGGAGTTCCCCCACGGGTGTCGGCTACGCAACGCCGGATGCACCGACCGGTGCGCAAGTGGCGAGCCGTTCTGTGAAGGCCAGTATTGCAGCGCACAGGGGTAAGTCAACTCAGCGTTTTGGCGGCGCGATGTTATTTGTTTGCAGGGCGGGCGCCAGGTGCATGCCGGCGCACGCCACGCGCTTAACGGGGCGCCAGCAGGAACGCGACCGCGTCTTGCCACCATGCGGCATCGACATGCCCGGTCCAGTCGTTGTGACCGGCGCCATCGATCACCGCCATCCGACGGGGTTCGCCTAGCGTCTCATAGAGCGCCTTGCCGAAGCGTGCCGGCACGATGGTGTCGCGTTCGGCGATCGCGACCATCACGGGGCGGCCGAAGCCTGCCAGGTTGGCCGCGCTGTCGTAACGGTCGCGCAGCACCCAGCCGGCCGGCAGCCAGGGATAGTGATGCGAGGCAATATGCGCGAGCTTGTCCCATGGCGTGATCAGCAGCAGGCCGGCAACCTTGTCGCGCTGGCGCGCTGCGGCCGCTGCAGCCACGCCTGCGCCCAGCGACTCGCCGATCAGCAGCAGCGGGCCGCCGAACTGGCGCCGGGCCAGCTTAATGGACTGTTCAGCGTCGTCCACGAAGCTGCGCTCGCCGAGCGCACCCGGGCGCGGACCGTATGCCGGGTACTCGGCGAGGATCACGCGAATGCCGAGCTTCGTCAGCGCGCTGGCGTAGTACTCGCGATGCCCGGCGTGCCCCGCATTGCCGTGAAACACCATGGCGGTGGCGCGCGCGGCTCCGGCCGGCTCGGCTACCAGTCCGCGAAAGTCCTCCGGCCCCGGCCAGGCGCGCAGCCCGGGCGCGACCATGTCATCGACCGACGCCTTGTCGGGGAAGTAGAGGAAGTGATCCTGCAGCATGCTGATTCCCGTGAGCAGCACGACGCCAATGGCAAGCCACCACATCGGCCGAACGCGTGCCCGCGTGGCCCGCGGCGGCGCCAGTCCCGCTGAAGCTTGCGCCGGGACGTTGCCGGACATGGCAAGCGGGCTACGCGCCGGCGAACACCGGCTCGCAGCGCACCTCGGTCCTGACCGAGTTGGCGATAAAGCAGGCGTCGTGTGCGGCGTGGTGCAGCGCGTCGAGTTCTTCGCGCGTCGGCTCGCGTTCGCCGCCAAAGGTCACCTGCGGGCGCAGCGTGACCACCGTCATCGCCATCTGGCCGTCGGCATTCTTTTCCATCACACCGCTGGCCGCGTCGATATAGCGGTCCACGACAAAGCGCTGCTTCGCCGCCAGCGACAGGAACCACAGCATGTGGCAGCTCGACAGCGAGGCGATGAACATCTCCTCCGGATCGACCGCGCCCGGATCCGACATCGGCAGCGGCACCACATGGGGCGATGACGAACCGGGGACTTCCACGCCGCCGTCAAAGCGCAGCACATGCCGGCGGCTGTAGCGGTTGCCGGTGAAATCCTGCCCATCGCGTTGCCACAGGACTTCGGCGGTATATGCGGACATGCGGTGACTCCTAACGTTGGGAAAGCTCAGGCGCCGTGCGGCACGCTTTCGCCGTCGCGCAGGCCCAGGCGCTGGTTGGCCGGTACCGCAACGTCGATCAGCTTCGGCCGCGGCAGGTTCAGGTTGCGCATCATCTCGACGAACTCCTCGCGCGTGCGGCCGGCGACGCGGCTGTTGTGCGCGCGTTCCTGGCCGATGGTGGAAGAGGTGCGGCCCTTGTAGTCATGGGCCGGATAGACCTGTGTGTCGTCGGGCAGCGCGAACAGCTTCTTGGTCAGGCTGTCGTACAGCGTACCCGCATCGCCCGACTGGAAATCGGTGCGGCCGCAGCCGTCGATCAGCAGCGCGTCGCCGGTGAAGATGCGGCGCACGATGCCGTCGGGCGTGGGTTCTTCCCACAGGTAGCTCATGCTGCCGGCGGTGTGTCCCGGCGTATGGATCGCGCGCAGCACCTGCTTGCCGAATGCGACCGTGTCGCCATCGATCAGCTGTTTCTGCGCGGGCTTGATATCGCAGCCGGACGGGGCTGCCGTGTGCGCACCGGTCTGCAACGCGAGGTGGCCGGCCGAGGTGATGTGGTCGGCGTGGGCATGGGTCTCGATGACCCACGCGAGGTGCGCGCCGGTGTCTTGCAGCAGCGCCATGTCGCGTTCCAGCTGGTGGTCGACCGGGTCGATCAGCAGTGCGTCTCCCGTGGCGGCGTCGATCAGCAGGTAGGTGAAGGTGGACGAGGTTTCGTCGAACAGCTGGTGGAAGGTCTGCATGGCTGTCCTCTTCTTTTTGCGATCGGGGAACGCCGCCATGATACGCCGGGCATGCCGATGGGCACTAGCAGAGGGCGGTCAGCACTCCACGATATTGACCGCCAGCCCGCCCCGCGCCGTCTCCTTGTATTTCGTCTTCATATCGGCCCCGGTCTCGCGCATGGTCTTGATCACCGAATCCAGCGACACGTAATGCGTCCCGTCGCCGCGTAACGCCATGCGCGCCGCATTGACCGCCTTGACCGAAGCCATCGCATTGCGCTCGATGCATGGGATCTGCACCAGCCCGCCGACCGGGTCGCAGGTCAGGCCGAGATTGTGCTCCATGCCGATCTCGGCGGCGTTTTCCACCTGCGCGGGGGTACCTCCCTGCACCGCCGCCAGCGCACCCGCAGCCATCGAACAGGCCACGCCGACCTCGCCCTGGCAGCCGACCTCGGCGCCGGAGATCGATGCATTGAGCTTGTACAGCAGCCCGATCGCGCCCGCGGTCAGCAGGAAGTCGACCACGCCCTGCTTGCTGGCGCCCGGCACGAAGCGATCGTAGTAATGCAGTACCGCCGGGATGATGCCGGCCGCGCCGTTGGTCGGCGCGGTGACCACGCGCCCGCCGGCGGCGTTCTCTTCATTGACGGCGATGGCGTAAAGGTTGACCCAGTCCATCACCGACAGCGGATCGGACAGCGTGCGCTCGGCGCGCTCGGTCAGGCTGCGGAACAGCTCCGGCGCGCGCCGCTTGACCTTGAACGGGCCCGGCAGTTCGCCGTCGGTGCGGCAGCCGCGCGCCACGCAGGCCTGCATCACGTCCCAGATATGCAGCAGGCCGCTGGTGACCTCTTGCTCGCTGCGCCACGTCAGCTCGTTCTCCATCATCAGCCGCGCAATGCTCTTGCCGCTGGCCTTGGCCATCTCGAGCATGTCCTTGCCGCTGCGGAACGGGTGCGGCAATTGCTGCGCGGCGTTGAGTACCTGCGTATTGGGTGCGCCCGCGGTAACCACGAAGCCGCCGCCGACCGACAGGTAGCGCGCCTCGCGCAGCGAAGCGCCGCTGGCATCGAAGGCATGGAACTTCATGCCGTTGGGATGCTCGGCCATGGCCTCGCGCCGGTAGAAAGCGATGTGTTCCTTCTCGACGAAGGGCACGATGTGCTTGCCCAGCAAGGACAGCTCCCGGCTGGCGCGCAGCGCGGCCACCCGCGTGTCGATGGAATCGGGATCGATGGTGTCGGGGGCCTCGCCCATCAGGCCGAGGATCACGCCCTTGTCGGTGCCGTGGCCCTTGCCGGTGGCGCCCAGCGAACCGTACAGCTCTGCGCGCACGCTCGCCACCTGCGGCAACAGGCCGTCGCGCTCCAGTCCCTGCGCGAACATCAGGGCCGCGCGCATCGGGCCCACGGTATGCGAGCTCGACGGGCCGATGCCCACCTTGAACAGATCGAAAACGCTGACTGCCACGGAATGTCTCCAGGATGGCCCGTGAAGGGCACTTGTGCGTGCTGTAAGGTCAGACCGGCTCGTCCATGCCGGGATGGGTCCAGATCGTAGGCCTGCCTGTGGCCGTGGTACTGGTGGCGGGGGCCTCGCCCTGCTGCGCTCGCTCGCGCATCTTGACCGAGACCGTGCCGTCGGTTTCCAGGATCGCGAAATGCACCTGCCCGACGCTGTCGCAGCCGGCATGGCGCAGCGCCTTGTTCAGGTCATCGAAGCTGATGTGCTCGCGCTGCATCACGTCGCGGTAGACCTTGCCGTCGTGCACCAGCACCTGCGGGCGCCCCTCGACCAGGAGCTCCAGCTTGCGGAAACGCCACGTCAGGAAGCCGATCATCGCGTTGGCGCCGACCAGCGTCACCGCCAGGATCAGCCCGGCGCTGACCGAGTTGTCGCCGGCGTTCATCGCGTTCTGCACCGCGTTGGAAATGACCAGCAGCAGCACCAGGTCGAACGGTGTCAACTGCCCGATCTGGCGCTTGCCCGACAGGCGCAGCAACCCCAGCACCGCGCCGTAGACGATCAGCCCGCGCAGCACGAATTCCCACCAGGGGGCACTCAGGTTCCACATGCAGCCTCCGCTCAGGACGGCCACCGCACGGCGCGGTGCCCTACATATCGAGCATAGTGCTTTGGCGGGCGCCCGGTGCCGCGGCGGCCCGCCGGACCTGCATGTCAGTCGACCACGTAGTCGCTCACCGGCACGCAGGCGCAGAACAGGTTGCGGTCACCGTACACGTTGTCGGCACGGCCAACCGGCGGCCAGTACTTCTGCGTGCGCAGCGATGCCACCGGGTACGCGGCTTCTTCGCGCGTGTACTTGTGGGTCCACTCGTCGGCGGTCACGACCGCAGCGGTGTGCGGCGCGTGCTTGAGCGGGTTGTCGTCGCGGTCGAAGGTGCCGTCGGCAACGCGGCCGATTTCCTGGCGGATCGCGATCATCGCGTCGATAAAGCGGTCCAGCTCATGCAGCGCTTCGCTCTCGGTCGGCTCGATCATCAGCGTGCCCGGCACCGGGAAGCTCATGGTCGGGGCGTGGAAGCCGTAGTCCATCAGGCGCTTGGCCACGTCTTCATTGCTGATGCCGGTGTCCTTCTGCAGCGGGCGCAGGTCCAGGATGCACTCGTGCGCGACCAGGTCGTGCTGGCCGGTGTACAGCACCGGATAGTACGGCGCCAGGCGCTTGGCGACATAGTTGGCAGCCAGGATCGCGTTCTCGGTGGCGGCGGTGAGGCCGGCCGAACCCATCATCGCGATATACATCCACGAGATCGGCAGGATGCTGGCCGAGCCGAACGGCGCCGCCGACACGCCGCCGATGCCGCGGTCGTCGCGGCGATAGCCGACGCTGTCCTGGTTGGGCAGGAAGTCCGCCAGGTGCGCGCCGACCGCGACCGGGCCCACGCCCGGGCCGCCGCCGCCGTGCGGGATGCAGAAGGTCTTGTGCAGGTTCAGGTGCGAGACGTCGCCGCCGAACTGGCCCGGCGCGGCGGTGCCGACCATCGCGTTCATGTTGGCGCCGTCGACATAGACCTGGCCACCGTGCTGGTGCACGATCTCGCAGATCTGCTGCACGCCCTGCTCGAACACGCCGTGCGTGGACGGGTAGGTGATCATGATGGCCGCCAGGTTCTTGCTGTGCTGCTCGGCCTTCTTCGCCAGGTCGTCCAGGTCGACGTTGCCGTCCTCGTCGCAGGCCACCACGACCACCTTCATGCCGGCCATCTGCGCCGACGCCGGGTTGGTGCCGTGCGCCGACGACGGGATCAGGCAGATGTCGCGATGGCTCTCGCCGCGGCTGGCGTGGTAGGCGTGGATGATCAGCAGGCCCGCGTATTCGCCCTGCGAGCCCGCGTTGGGCTGCAGGCTCACCGCGGCGTAGCCGGTGGCGGCGCACAGCATGGCTTCGAGCTGGTCGATCATCTCGCGGTAGCCCACGGTCTGGTCCAGCGGCGCGAACGGGTGGATCTGGCTGAACTCAGGCCACGTCACCGGGATCATCTCGCTGGTGGCGTTCAGCTTCATCGTGCACGAGCCCAGCGGGATCATAGTGCGGTCCAGCGCCAGGTCCTTGTCTGCCAGCATGCGCAGGTAGCGCAGCATCTCGTGCTCGGCGTGGTGCGTGTTGAAGACCGGGTGCGTCAGGTATTCGGTGGTGCGTGCCAGCGCTGCGGGGAACGCGTCCTGCGTGGCGGCTTCGAGCTTGTCGAAGTCCAGGCCCGTGGGCAGCGGCTTGCCTTGCGTGAAGACTTCCCACAGCGCGACCACGTCGGCGCGGGTGGCAGTCTCGTCCAGCGAGACGCCGACGCGCGTGGCGCTGACATGGCGCAGGTTGAGGCCGCGCGCGGTGGCGGCGGCGTGGATGGCCTCGGTATTGAAGCCGGTTTCCAGTGTCAGCGTGTCGAAGAAGGTGGCGTTGGTGCGCGCGAAGCCGAGCTTTTCCAGACCGGCGGCCAGCGTCGCGGTCAGGCGATGCACGCGCTGGGCGATGCGCTTCAGGCCCTGCGGGCCGTGGTAGACGGCGTACATCGATGCCATCACGGCCAGCAGCACCTGCGCGGTACAGATGTTGGAGGTAGCCTTCTCGCGGCGGATATGCTGCTCGCGCGTCTGCAGCGCCAGGCGGTAGGCCTTGTTGCCCTGCGCGTCGATGGTCACGCCGACCAGGCGGCCCGGCATCGAGCGCTTGAACGCATCCTTCACCGCCATATAGCCGGCGTGCGGGCCGCCGAAGCCCAGCGGCACGCCAAAGCGCTGCGAGTTGCCCACGGCCACGTCGGCACCCCATTCGCCCGGCGCGACCACCAGCGTCAGCGCCAGCAGGTCGGCGGCGGCCACCACCAGGCCGCCGGCAGCGTGCACGGCGTCAGCGATGGCACGATAGTCGTTGACGTCGCCGTTCACGCCCGGGTATTGCAGCAGCACGCCGAAGGCGCCGGCCGCGGCGGCGTCGGCAGCGGGGCCGACCTTGACTTCGATGCCCAGCGGCAGCGCGCGCGTGCGTACCACTTCCAGCGTCTGCGGCAGCACGTCGTCCGCGACGAAGAAGATGTTCGAATCGTGCTTGTTCACGCGCTGCAGCAGCGTCATCGCCTCGGCGGCGGCGGTGCTTTCATCCAGCATCGACGCATTGGCGATATCCAGCCCGGTCAGGTCGGTGACCATCTGCTGGAAGTTCAGCATCGCTTCCAGGCGGCCCTGCGAGATTTCCGGCTGGTAGGGCGTGTAGGCGGTGTACCAGGCCGGGTTCTCGAAGATATTGCGCAGGATGACCGCCGGCGTGACCGTGTTGTAGTAGCCCTGGCCGATAAAGCTCTTCAGTACCTTGTTCTTGCGCGCGAGGCCGCGCAGCTTCTCGAGCGCCGCTTCTTCGCTGAGCGGCTCGGTGAACTCGCCCATCGGCATGCCGTCGCGGCGGCGGATGGCGGCGGGGATGACGGCGTCGATCAGCGCGGCGCGGCTGTCATAGCCGAGCACCTTCAGCATGTGCTGCTGTTCGGGGGTATCGGGGCCGATATGGCGGGCGGCGAAGGCGTCGCGCGCCTCCAGTTCGGCCAGCGTGGGCCGGTTACCTTGGGCGGCGTTCATGGGAAGCGGGGCGTTCATTGGCAAGAACCTCGTGGGGGGCGCGTCGGCAGGTGGTCAGCCCGCCGGCGCGCGTCTGTCTGCAGTGGCCGGTCCGCGCGGGACCGGCGTGGCCGGCGTCAGGCGCCGACGCTGGCCTTGTACGCGTCGGCCGACATCAGGCCATTGACGTCGTCGGCGTTGGCCGGCTTGAGCTTGAACAGCCAGGCGTCGAAGGCATCGGCATTGACGCTTTCCGGCGCGGCCGTGGCGGCCTCGTTGACGGCGATCACTTCGCCGGCCACCGGAGCGTAGATGTCGGAAGCGGCCTTCACCGATTCCACCACTGCCAGCGCATCGCCGGCACCGACCGACTTGCCCACTTCGGGCAGTTCCAGGAAGACGATGTCGCCCAGCGCGTCCTGCGCGTGGTCGGTGATGCCGATGGTGAGCGTGCCGTCGGCTTCGACGCGTACCCACTCATGCGACTCGGTGTACTTGAGGTCAGCGGGGAAATTCATGGAGGTTCTCCGGATACAGATCTGTTTCTTGTTGGGTGATGCCTGCCCGGCGAAGCTGCCGGCAGGCGAGGGCGACCGTTGGGTGAGCGGGTTTTCCCCTTAGCTCACGAGTGCCTTGCCATTGCGCACAAACGGCAGTTTAACCACAGTCGCACTGAGTTTGCGGTCGCGGATCTCTACCTGCACCGTGTCGCCGACATTGACGCCCTGCGGCAGGCGCGCAAAGGCGATCGACTGCGACAGCGACGGGCTGAAGGTGCCGCTGGTGATCTCGCCGTCACCGGCCGCGGTGATCACCTTCTGGTGCGAGCGCAGCACGCCGCCCTTGTCACGCAGGATCAGGCCGAGGAATTGCTGGCGCGAACCAGCCGCGGCCAGTGCCGCCTTGCCGGTGAAGTCGCGTTCGCTCTGCAGGTCGACGGTCCAGGCCAGGCCCGCGTCCAGCGGCGAGGTGTTGATATCCATGTCCTGGCCGTACAGGTTCATGCCGGCTTCCAGGCGCAGCGTGTCGCGCGCGCCCAGGCCGGCCGGGCGCACGCCCGCGGCGTTCAGCTTTTCCCACACGGCGGCGACGCTCGCGGCGGGCACCACCAGTTCGAAGCCGTCTTCGCCGGTGTAGCCGGTGCGGGCGGCCATGATTTCGCCGATGGCCGGGTCCTGGACCACGACGGCGTTGAAGGGCTTGAGGGCGTCGGAGGGCTGGGTCGACGGGAACGTGCTCCACACCTTGGCGCGGGCGTTCGGGCCCTGCACGGCGACGATGGCCAGCGGCTGCACGCCCTCGGGGGCGACGTCTTCACGGCGCGGGGTGATGGTCACGCCGCTGCCGGTGGCGGCATTACGCGAGCGGATCCAGTCGATATCGCCCAGCGCGGTGCTGGCATTGACCACCAGGCGGAAGCGGTCCTCGGCAAAGAAGTAGACGATCAGGTCGTCGATCACGCCGCCTTTCTCGTCCAGCATGCAGGAGTAGAGCGCCTTGCCCGGCGTCTGCAGCTTGTCGACATTGTTGGCCAGCAGGCCGCGCAGGAAGGCGCGGCTATTGGCGCCGCTGAGGTCCACCACGCACATGTGCGACACGTCGAACATGCCGGCATCGCTGCGCACGGCGTTGTGTTCTTCGATCTGGGAGCCGTAGTTGACCGGCATGTCCCAGCCGCCGAAGTCGACCATGCGGGCGCCGAGGGCGCGGTGGATGGCGTTGAGGGGCGTGGCCTGGAGCGTCATGGAATCCTCGGGGGCAGTCTCGGGTTGCGAAAACGAAAAAAGGGTCATCCGCCGCAACGCTCGCCGCGCCAACAATATGGCGTAGCAATCCGCTGCGGCGGATGACCCCTCTGTCCTCGATACCTGAGAGATTACAAGGCGGATCCGTAGACCCCATCCTCGTGCGCCCCTTCGGTGGGCACGCTCGCCATGAATGGCGGGTGCCGCTCTCCAGAGTGCGGCATGCATTGTGTGCATGTTGCATGCCGATCCGATCGGTCCGTGGTGCCTGAGAGTTTTCGGGTGATACCCCTTCGGCGGCGCAGAGATGCGCGCTCTCCCGGTCGGATGCGCGCAATGTACGGGAGGCCCCGGCCTTTGTCAAACGCGGGCCGGAAGCCGCCCGGCGGCTGTACCCGTTCCTGCGCCCCGCCGCCAGGGGCGGCGAATTTACTTCTTCTTGTCGTCGGTGACGACGTTACCGATCACGCCGCCCACGGCCGCGCCACCCAGCGTACCCAGTGCACTGCCTTCGGTGAGGATGGCGCCGCCCACGGCACCCGCGCCCGCGCCGATGGCGGTGTTGCGTTGCTTCGGGGTCATGTCTGCGCAACCGGCAAAGGCCGCGACCGTTGCGCCGATCAGGGTCACCTTGGTCAAAGTTTGCAGGGTTTTCATTGTTGGCTCCGTGTGATGATTAATGCATGTCCGAACGGCCGCGCAGGCTGGGGGACACATTAGTTAGATCGGCGCCCTATGCGATCGGCTCCGGCCTTTACGAAGTGTTACGCCAGTGACACAACGGGAGCTGTCAATGCGATTTGCGCTGACTGACCGGGGGCGGCCAGCGTGTTAACATCAGCAGCTTTGCCGCCGCTACCTTTCGCGCGAGCTGGCGCGTCCCGCCTCTCTTGCCGATTCCCCTTCCGTCTCCAACCGCGCCCCTCGCATGACCCACGGCCTGAACCCCGCCCAATCCGAAGCCGTCCGCTACCTGGACGGGCCCTGCCTGGTGCTGGCCGGGGCAGGCTCGGGCAAGACCCGCGTGATCACGCAGAAGATCGCGCACCTGATCGAGGACAAGGGCTTCGAGCCGCGCCATATCGCCGCCGTCACCTTTACCAACAAGGCGGCCAAGGAGATGCAGGAGCGCATCGGCAAGCTGATGGAAGGCAAGACCACGCGCGAGGGCAAGCGCATTCCTCTGAAGCAGCTGACGGTCTGTACCTTCCACTCGCTCGGCGTGCAGATCCTGCGCATGGAGGCCGAGCATGTGGGCCTGAAGCCGCAGTTCTCGATCATGGATTCGGACGACTGCTTCGGCCTGATCCAGGAGCAGCTCGGCACCACCGACAAGAAGCTGATCCGCGGCGTGCAAAGCACGATCTCGCTGTGGAAGAACGGCATGGTCGACCCCGAGGCCGCGATCGCGCAGGCGGCCAATGCCGACGAGCACCAGGCCGCGCTGGTCTACCGCAACTACGTAGCCACGCTGCACGCCTACCAGGCGGTGGACTTCGACGACCTGATCCGCTTGCCCGCCGAACTGTTCGCGCGCAATGAAACGGTACAGCTCAAGTGGCAGAACCGCCTGCGCTACTTCCTGGTCGACGAATACCAGGACACCAACGCGTGCCAGTACCAGCTGCTCAAGCTGCTGGCGGGCGGCTCGCACCTGCGCGCGCCGGCCTTTACCGCGGTGGGCGACGACGACCAGGCCATCTACGGCTGGCGCGGCGCCACGCTGGACAACCTGCGCCTGCTGCAGACCGATTTCCCGGCCCTGAAGGTGGTCAAGCTGGAGCAGAACTACCGCTCCACCGTGCGCATCCTGGAAGCGGCCAACGCGGTCATTGCCAACAATCCCAAGCTGTTCGACAAGAAGCTGTGGAGCGAGCACGGCATGGGCGATCCCATCGCCATTCACCCGATGAACGACGAGGAGCACGAGGCCGAGTCGGTGGTGTTCCGCCTGTCCGCGCACAAGTTCGAGCGCCGCGCGCAGTTCCGCGACTACGCCATCCTCTATCGCGGCAACCACCAGGCGCGGCTCTTCGAGCAGATCCTGCGCCGCGAGCGCATTCCCTACGTGCTGTCGGGCGGCCAGAGCTTCTTCGACAAGGCCGAGATCAAGGACATCTGCGCCTACCTGCGTCTGATCGCCAATCCGGACGACGATCCCGCCTTTATCCGTGCCATCACCACGCCGCGGCGCGGGGTGGGCACTACCACGCTGGAAGTGCTGGGCACCTTTGCCGGGCAGGCCAAGGTGTCGCTGTTCGAGGCCGCGATGATGGGCGGCATCGAAGGCAAGCTGCAGCCGCGCCAGCTGGAACCGCTGCGCGTGTTCTGCGAATCGATGGTGCGGCTGGCCGATCGCGCGGCCAAGGACCCGGCGACCGTGGTGCTCGACGACCTGATGGAAGGCATCCACTACGAGGCCTACCTGTACGACGCCTTCGACGAACGCCAGGCCCAGTCGCGCTGGACCAATACGCTCGAATTCCTCGACTGGCTCAAGCGCAAGGGCACCAAGCCGGAAGCCGCCGAGGGCGAAGAGGCCACCGGCTTCGACAACGCCGACGGCTTTGGCGACGAAGGCAAGAACCTGCTGGAACTGACCCAGACCGTGGCGCTGATGAGCATGCTCGAAGGGCGCGAGGAAGATCCTGACGCGGTGCGGCTGTCGACGCTGCACGCCTCCAAGGGGCTGGAATATCCGCATGTGTTCCTGGTCGGCGTGGAAGAGGGCATCCTGCCCCACTGCCGCGAAGACGAGGACATGACCGACGAGAAGATCGAGGAAGAGCGCCGGCTGATGTACGTCGGCATCACCCGTGCGCAGCGCAGCCTGCAGATCAGCTGGTGCAAGAAGCGCAAGCGCGCGCGAGAGACCTATTCCTGCCAGGCGTCGCGCTTTATCGGCGAGATGAAGCTGGAGGAAGCGCCCGCGCCCAAGGACGAAACCCCGGCGATGAGCCCCAAGGACCGGCTCGGCGCGCTCAAGGCGCTGCTGGGCACGCCCGGCAAGACTGCCGCGGGCTGAATTCCATTAATCCGCACTACAGTCCCGATACAAATCCCTACCAGCCTGACAAGACGGCGCGCGCCGTGCTCCCTAGCATAGCGACTGTGCTGCCTGCGCTTGCGCAGGCGTGCTGCGGCGGGCTTGCCCGGCTTTCCTGCCGTACCGGACCTCGCGTTCGGAATTTCCCTGTTCTCCGGCCCCCGGCGCGCAAGCGTGCGGGGGCATTTTTTCGTGGCGGCGGGCGCGTACCTACCGCTGCAGTCCGCCCGGCGGCGGCGCCATCATCGCCGCGTGCGGCGGCAGGCCCAGCCAGTGCGCCGCCTCGGGCAAGCCGCGCAGGCGCCTGCGTTGCGCGGGGTCGAGGCTGTCGTCCAGCGCCAGCCAGCATTCACGCACCGCGCGGCGGTCCTGGTCGAACGCTTCATGCAGGCGCTCCATGGCCTGCACGCGCGGGCGCAGCGGGTTGTCTGGCGACTCGTCCGCGGTCTCGCGCACGAAGCGGGCACGCAGTTCGAGCGCGTGCGCCTCGGCTTCGCGCGTGGCACTGCGGGCCGCCTGCCACAGGCGCGCCTGCGCGGGATTGAGGCCGAGCGACTCGGCGGTTGCCGGCGCAGATGGCGGCATGGCGCCGGGCAGCGGGCCGGCTTGCAGCGCGCTGGCCGGCAAGGCGACCAGGCAGGCGGCGCACAGCGTCAGCACGGACAGGCCGGCGCGCAGCCGGGCATTCAGGGCGGGTAGGGCGGGCATGGACTTCTCCTGTGGTTGGGTAGCTTGTTGGAATGCCGGTCCATGCTAGGGAAGGGCGCGCCGCATTGCTTGAGCACTTGGTCAGGCCCGTATTGCATTCGCGTACAAGCCAGGTGCCCCGGCCAGGCTGCGTATCAGCGTTGATACAAAGCGGGCACAGTGGGGTCATCGCGGGCTGGTAAAGTGGGGCACCGCATGCCCCTCGGCGCCGGCGCCTGCCGCCGGCATATGCCGATCCCTTCGCTTATGGAATTCACCCCCACGCTTCCCATCCGCCTGCTGATCGTCGACGACGATCCCCAGATCCGCTCCATGCTGGCCGAATACCTGTCCACCTTCGGCATGCAGGCCGATGGCGTCGAAGGCGGCGTGGAGATGCGCCAGGCGATGGCCGCCACGCCGTATGACCTGGTGATCCTCGACCTGTCGTTGCCCGGCGAGAACGGCCTGGCACTGTGCCGCGAGCTGTGCGCGCAGACCGATGTCGCCGTGATCATGCTGACCGCGCGCGCCGAGCTGGCCGACCGCGTGGTCGGGCTGGAAGTGGGCGCCGACGACTACGTCACCAAGCCCTTCGAGATGCGCGAGCTGGTAGCGCGCATCCACACCGTGCTGCGCCGCAGCCGCGGCAATGGCGCCGAAGCACGCCGTGCCGCCGCGCCGTCCGGGCACGAGCTGCGCTTCGGCGACTGGCGCCTGAATACCACGCTGCGCCAGCTGGTCGATCGCGACGACGTGGTGGTGCCGCTGTCCAATGCCGAATTCCGCCTGCTGCTGGCCTTTGTCGAGCAGCCCAACCGCGTGCTCGACCGCGAGTTGCTGATCAACCAGGCGCGCGGGCGCGGGCTCGACGTGTTCGACCGCAGCATCGACCTGCTGGTGTCGCGGCTGCGCCAGAAGCTGCGCGACGACCCGCGCGACCCCACGCTGATCCGCACCGTGCGCGGCGAGGGCTATGTCTTTACCGCGACGCTGGAAGCATGAGCAAGACCGGGCGCCTGGCGCGCTATGACTCGATGTTCGTGCGGCTGTTCGTGGTGATGGCCGCGATCATGCTGGCCGTGCACCTGCTTGGCATGACCGTGATCGAAAACCTGTTCCCGCGGCCGGGGCTGGAGCGCGCGTTGCGCGACGGACCGGGCGGGCCGCCGCCGGGCGAGTGGCGTCCGGGCCCGCCGCCTCCGGGCGAATGGCGTCCAGGTCCGCCGCCTGAAGGCGCCGACGCCGGCGCGCCGCACCGGCCACCACCGCCGCGCTGGCCGTGGCCGCCGCACATCGGCCTGCTGTTCCAGGTGGCCGCGATCGTGGCGGCCTCGTGGGCCGGCGCGCGGCTGCTGGCGCGCCCGGTGCAGCAACTCGCCAGCGGCGCCGGCCGGCTCGCGCAGGACGTCCATGCGGCGCCGCTCGACGAAAGCGCCGGCCCGGCCGAGGCGCGCGCCGCGGCGCAGGCGCTGAACCATATGCAGCAGCGCATCCGCAACCAGCTGGCGCAGCAGTCGCGCTTCCTGGCGGCGGTATCGCACGACCTGCGCACGCCGCTGACGCGCATGAGCCTGCGCATCGAACGCATGGATGGGAGCGAGGGGATCGACAGCAAGCAGGCCGGCGAAGTGCGCTACCGCCTGCGCCAGGACCTGGCCGAGATGAACGGCCTGATCGACGCCACGCTGTACTACCTGCGCGACCGCGATGAAGCCAGCGGCCCGCGCCAGCGCGTGGACGTGCTGGCGCTGTTGCAGGCGGTGGTCGACGACGCCGCCGAGACCGGCCACGAGGTCGCGCTCAGCGGGCAGGCGCAGCCGCTGCTGGCGAGCCCGTCCGACCTGCGGCGCGCGGTGGTGAACCTGGTGGAGAATGCGCGGCGCTACGGCGGCGCGGCCAGCATCGTGCTGACCGATAGCGCGGAACGGGTGCTGATCGATATCTGCGACGACGGCCCCGGCATCCCGCCTGACGAACTGCAGCGCGTGATGGAGCCGTTCTACCGCATCGAGTCCTCGCGCAGCCGCGCCACCGGCGGGGTCGGCATGGGTCTGTCGATCGCCGCGGACATCGCCGCGCGCCATGGCGGCGAGCTCACCCTGACCAACCGCCCGGAAGGCGGCCTGCGCGCGCGCCTGTCGCTACCGCGCGCCTGACGCCGCCAGCGTGACGTACTGCGAGCCGCGCTGGCCGCGGGTGAAGTCCAGCGCAAAGTCGCCCACGTCGACACGCCCCTGCAGCGCCCGCCGCATCTCGGCGGCGCCGCTGCCGCGCAGCCCGGCGAGCGCCCGCGCCAGCCACGCCGCGCCGATATAGCCCGCCAGCGTCGCCGCCGACGGCGGCTCGTCCAGGTACTGCTTCATGCGCGCCACGTGCTCCTTCACCACGCGCAGCGTGGCCTGCTGCGGGCCCGGCGCAATCTGCGTCAGCACCATGCCACCGGTGTAGCCGCTACCCAGGATCTCGCGCGCCGCGGTGGCGCTGACCGACGACAGTCCGACCAGAAAGCCATACCAGCCTTGCGCGGCCAATGCGCGGCCAAGGCCGGCATAGGCCAGCGTATCGCCAGCCACGATCACCGCGCCCGGACGGGTCGCGGCGATGCGCCGCGCGGCGGCGTCGGGATTGCCGTCCAGCGGCACCGCGCGCGTGCCGGTCTGCGCCTCCAGCCGGCCCAGCCACTGCGCGCCCGACGTGCCGCCCGCCGCAAATTCCCCCGACACCGCCAGCGCGATGCTGGTCAGGCCATAGCTGCGCAGCTGCTTCACCGCCGCGTCCAGCTCGGCCTGGTAGTCGGCGCGGGTGAACCAGACGTTCTCCGCCGCCAGCGCCAGTCCCGACAGTGGCGCCACGATCTGCACGCCGCGCCGGTTGAGTTCGGCTGAGGAGGCCAGCGCCGGCAGCAGCCGGTCGCCGGGGCCGAACAGCAGTTCCGCGCGCTCGCCATCGGCAAGGGCCACCGCCTGTGCCAGTGCGCGACGCGGGTCGGCATCGGCATCTCGGACCACATGGACGACGCGCACCGGTCCGTTGCCGGCATTGAGTGCATCAAACATCACCTTGGCCCCGGCCAGGTAGTCCCGCGCCAGGTCGGCCTGCGCGCCAGTGCGGTCGAGCAGGTGGCCGACCACCACTGTGTGGCGCGCGGGCGCCTGGGCCTGGACAAGGGCAGGCAGCGCCAGCCCGGCCGCGGTGGCAAGCAGCAGGCGGCGTTTGGCTGCGGAGGGTGGATGCGCGTGGCCGCGCCGCAGGCGAGGCGACAGGGGAATAGGCATGGTACGGGGAGCGGAGATGGGTGAGGGGGGCGGTATTCGCAGGCCGCGCGCAGCGTATCCGGCACGCATGACACAGATGTGACGCCCGCCCCCCACCAGCGAGGGGCTCGTCGCGCATGGGTTCCGCCGCGCTTTGACGACGGTCAACGCGCCGGCCGCGCCGCGGCCCTACGATGGGCCGTCACACACCCGATCCCCCGCGCCCCCATGAAACCGTCTGCCATGACTTCCCCTGCGCTCGACCGTCGCGCGCTGTCCGACTTCCGCGCGCTGGCCGGCCGCATCGATGGCAACGGCCCGCGCTACACCTCGTACCCGACCGCGGACCGCTTCCGCAACGGCCCCGACCTGTCGCTGTACCACGACGCGCTGGACGCCTGCCGCGCCAGTGCGCCGGCACCGCTGTCGCTGTACCTGCATATCCCGTTCTGCGAGAACATCTGCTACTACTGCGGCTGCAACAAGATCATCACGCGCGATCATGGCCGCAGCGCGCGCTACGTCAACTACCTTGGCCGCGAGATGGCGCTGGTGGCGGACAAGCTCGGTGCGCGCCGCCAAGTGCTCCAGTCGCACTGGGGCGGCGGCACGCCGACCTTCCTCGATCCCGACGAAATGCGCCGCGTGATGGCGCTGCTGCACAAGTATTTCGAACTGCCCGCCGACGGCGAGCATTCCATCGAGATCGACCCGCGCCGCGTCGACTACGCGCGCATGGCGCTGCTGGCGGAGCTTGGCTTCAACCGCGTCAGCCTGGGCGTGCAGGATTTCGACCCCGAGGTGCAGCAGGCCATCCACCGCATCCAGCCGTTCGAAGAGACGCGCGCCGTGGTCGACGCCGCGCGCGCCCTCGGCTTCCGCTCGGTCAGCCTGGACCTGATCTACGGCCTGCCGCACCAGACCGCGGCGCGCTTTGGCCGCACCATCGAACAGGTGCTGGCGCTGCGCCCCGACCGGCTTTCGGTCTACAGCTACGCCCACCTACCGCATGTGTTCAAGCCGCAGCGCCGCATCGACGAGAACGCCTTGCCGCCCGCCGGCGAGAAGCTCGACATCTTGGTCTCGACCATCGAACGGCTGACCGCGGCGGGCTACGTCTATATCGGCATGGACCACTTTGCGCTGCCCGACGACGACCTTGCCATCGCCCAGCGCGAAGGCCGCCTGCAGCGCAACTTCCAGGGCTATTCGACCCACGCCGGCTATGACCAGGTCGGGCTCGGCATCTCGGCGATCGGCGCGATCGCGGGGCGCTATGTGCAGAACGCGCGCACGCTGGACGATTACTACGGCGCGCTCGATGCAGGGCGTCTGCCGCTGGCGCGCGGCGTGGCGATGAGCGCGGACGACCATCTGCGGCGCGAGATCATCGGCGACCTGATGTGCAACGGCGTGCTCGACCTGCCGGCGCTGGAAGCCCGGCACGGCATCGATTTCAGTGCGGCATTTGCGCCTGAGCTCGCCGAACTCGGCGGCCTGGCTGCCGACGGGCTGGTGCAGTGCGAACCCGGGCGCATCACCGTGACGCCGCTGGGCCGGCTGCTGGTGCGGCGCGTGGCGATGGTGTTTGACCGCTACCTGCGCGAGGACGCCGCGCGCGCGCCCGAGGCCAGTGTCGAAGCCGCAAATGACGGCTCGCAGCCGATCCGCTTCGTGCCGCGGGCTCGCTACTCGCGCGTCGTGTAGCGCGCCGCACCGATGCTCCGGACGAAAAAAATGCCCGCGGACGCGGGCATTTCTGTTTGCGGCTGGCGGGCTTACTTGGCGGCGTTGGCCATGTAGTCCGAGGCGGCGATCACGTCGGCGTCCGGGCCGGCATAGCCGCCCTTGGGCGGCATCACGCCCTTGCCCTTGAGCGCAAAGTTGTGGACCGCATCCATGCCTTCCTTCAGGCGCGGCGCCCAAGCGGCCTTGTCGCCGAACTTCGGCGCACCCGCCACGCCGGCAGCGTGGCACGCGGCGCAGACTTGCTCGTAGACCTTCTTGCCGACTTCCGCCGAAGCGGCGGCCGGGGCGGCAGCGGCAGCCGGTGCCACGGCGGCAGGCGCGGCCAGAGCCGCCGGCGCAGCGGCGGCAGCCGGCGCGGCAACTGCCTCGGGGGCCGCGGCCGTCGTCGGGGCGGCAGCTGCCGGGGCGGGCGGCTCAGGGAACTTGGCGCCGCCGGCATCGGCCATGTAGACCACGGCGCGGGCCAGCTCGTAATCGGTATAGTCGTCCGGGGTGCTGCCGGCGCGCGGCGGCATCGCGCCCTTGCCGTTGAGCATCGACTTCATCAGGCCGTCAAAGCCCTGGCCGATGCGTGCGCTCCAGTCCGCAGCGGTCCCGTACTTGGGCGCACCCGCCGCCCCCGTGGCGTGGCAAGCGGCGCAGATTTCCTTGTAGACCTGTTCACCGGTCTTGAACACGCGCGGCGCGTTCGGATCCTTGATTTCCAGCGATGCGACCGGCTTGATGCGGTCGTTGATGGCTTCTGCTGTGGTGCCCGCACCGGCACTTTCGGTCGAGCCGTGTCCGACAAAGTTGACCAGCAGGATGATCACGATGATCGGCACCAGGAAAGCCGCGATCACAACTGCGATCAGCTGCTTCGGCGTCTTGATGGGAGACTCGTGTTCGGGGTGTTCGTTGTGGACGTCGCTCATACAGAACTCTCAGTTTTGCAGGAAACCTTCTGGCCGCTCACGCTCGGCTTGCTTTTTCTGGCCCGATCCCGGCCATTTGCATGACCACTACCTGGCCCCATCCGGACCGCCCGTGCTGCCCTGCGGCCTTTGCCTGACTTGGGTCTGTTGCTATTTGCGTGCTTCGGACTGTCTCCCGGACCGGGCCCCGATTGTCACCGACAACGGGCCGCGCAACCTTGACCTTGATCGACTGGCGTCATGGATTGCACAGCGGGCACGATTTGACGCAAATAGTTGGCGATTATAGCGCCAAAGCCCCCTTGCCAGTGCCCAAAAGCGACGGTTCCGAGACGTCGCACGACGCCCCTGGCGGGCCCGCATGGACGGCATCGGGCAAAAGCGGTATCCTATGCGACTTTCCTGCGGCGGCATTCGCTGGCCGCAACCGCTGTACCCGCAAAACCGGTTGCAAAACCGTCCTGTGCGCCCGTAGCTCAATGGATAGAGTACTGCCCTCCGAAGGCAGGGGTTGCTGGTTCGATCCCAGCCGGGCGCGCCAATCCCCACAAGGGTTTCCCGCATTTCCCACCACCGCCGCGAAGGGCGACTGTAGCTAAACTGCAGCCAGCTTCGGCGCCGGCACCGCGGTCAGCGGCGCCACCCACTGCGTCAGGTGATCCGCCGACAGGTGCGCATAGCGCTGCACCATCTCCATTGTTTCCCACCCGCCCAGCTCCTTGAGCACCTGCAGCGGCGTGCCGCGCTGCACATGCCAGCTGGCCCAGGTGTGGCGCAGGTCGTGCCAGCGGAAGTCGCGGATGCCGGCCCGCGCGAGCGCCTTGCGCCAGCCCGCGGTGCTGGTCTGGTAGACCGGCTTGCCGCGGTAGACGAAGACCGCCTCGACTTGGTCCGGATCCCGCTTCTTCGGCAGCTGCCGGCGCAGCACCGTGATCGCCGTGTCCGACAGCGGCACGGTGATCGCCTTGCGCGCCTTGGCCTGGTCCGGGTGGATCCAGGCGACGCGCCGCACCAGGTCCACCTGCGACCACCGCAGCCCGGTCACGTTGGCCCGGCGCAGCCCGGTCTCCAGGCTGAACTGCGCCATGTCGGCCAGGTGCTCGGGCAGCTCGGCCAGCAGCCGCTGCGCCTGCGCCGCGGTCAACCAGCGGATTCGCTTGCTGACGACCTTGGTGCGCTTGCGCTTGGGCGCGCTGTCGAGCCACCCCCATTCCACCGCGGCGTTGAGCACCGCGGTCAGCACGCCGACCACGCGCCGCACCGTGCCGGCGCTGACGGTGCCGGGCAACTCCTTGACGCCCTGGCGGGTGCGCACCGTGCGCCGCTCGGTCCGCTTCGCCTGCGCGATCGCGTCGAGCCGGTCGCGGTCGATCGCCGCAAGCTCCACGCCGCCCAGGTGCTGGTCGAGCCAGCGCAGGTGGATCTTCGACGTTTCCAGGCTGGCCAGGCCGGCCCGGTCGGTCACGTAGCGCACCACCGCGTCGTTCCAGGTGTAGCGCGGGCGCAGGCCCAGCCGCGCCTGGTTCCATAGGTCGACCTTCAGCCGGTCGTGGAACTCCTGCGCCTGCCGGGCGTCGCTGGTGCCAGTGCTTCCCTGTAGCGGCGTGCCGCCTCCAGGGGGGTACAGCTTGTAATACCACTTGGTACTGCCTTTGCGTTTGAAGAGCGACATGGCTCACCTTCCTTTGCCTGATCGCCTTGCACAACTCGCGGGATCCATTCTCCGGCGAGGTAGCGCTCGAGGGCAATCTTCGAGAACATCCAGCGCTTGCCGACCTTGCGGCCGGGCAGCGCTCCGGCCTTGGCCTTCAGCCGCACCGTTTCTGGGTGGGCGCCGAGCAGCTGGGCCGCGGCGCCCAGGTCGATCGTCGTGCCAAGCATCGTCATGCCGCACCGTCGACCCGTCGGAACTCGCCCCCCCGCCGCGTTGCCGCCCAGGCGCCAGCGAGGCGGACCCACAGCCAGCGGAAGTGCGCGCCAGACGAAGTCGTGACGTTAGCCTCGGCGTTGCGGCGGTCGTCGCCGCACACGCCAAAATCACCAAAATGGTTCATACCGATTTCCATCACTCCGTCGAATTCACGGTCTTCCTGTCTCAAATTTCCAGGGCGCGCTGGGCCTTCCAGTACAAGGTCAGCGGGCAGCCAATGCGGTCTGGGGGCGAGTGGTGCCCGAACAGGGCCACTGCGCTCGAGGAGGCGACCCAGCTGGCGCGCCGGGAGATAGAGACCCTGCTTTCGGCACCGGTGCCTCAGTCGCGGTGACATGCTGCCTCCCCCTGCTGGGCCACGGACAGGGCGACGGCTACCGGCCGAACCCACACCGGCGTGGCCGACAGCTGGAAGGTTTCGCCGGACTCTGCGAGCAGCAGCGTGGTGCCCATCACCTCGGCAATGGCTTGGGCCGCGTCCGGCGGCACCGCGTTGCCGATGCGCTCGCGCCAGGCCTGGTCGCTCAAGCCGTCCAGCTCCAGGTATTCCTCGGGTTCGATCAGCGACTGCAGCGCGGCCAGCTCCAGCGTGGTGAAGGGCCGGTGCCAAGTGCCGTCCAGTGCGCGGATGATGGCCACCAGCTTGTCGTTCGCGGCCGGCACCCGCGGGTCGGCCACCGACCAGCGGCCGTTGTCGTGCCCGGCCGCGGCCGACACCGCGCCGCTGGACTGGTGCCAGCCGACCACCCCGTAGTGCCCTCCGGTCAGGTAGGCGTCGCCAGGCTGGCGCTGCATGCCTGGGCGGGGGTCGGCCACGGCGAAGGCGCCCTGGCCGCTGTCGCTGCGGGCGATCACGGTGCCGGCGGTCTCGCCGTAACCGGTGACCCGGTACTTGCCGGCGCCCTGGAAGCCGGACACGGCGCGCGGATCCTGCACGCACTGGCCGGTGCCGTGGGCGCTGGTCACTGCGCCCGCCGCGCCGGCCCAGCGCACGATGCGGAACTCGTTGTTGTGCTTGGCCGGCCCGGCGTGGCGCGGATCCTCGACGGTGTAGTAGCCCTGGCCGGGGTTCTGCTGGCCGGCAATGGTCCCGGCAGGCTGCGCCCAGGGCAGGACGCCGTAGGCCTGGCCGTCGTTCCATTTCGCGCTCTGTGCGAAGCGGGGGTCGGCGATCGAGAAGGCGCCGTTGGTCGGCCCGCTGCGCCCGGCGATGGTGCCGGCGGGCTGTTCCCAGCGGTTCACACCCATGTAGCCGTCGCGGTGTTCGGGCACGATCAGGTAGTCGCGCAGGTGGCCGTCGGCGACGGCCAGCCGGTTCAGGCTGCGCCAGTCGCTGCCGGCCTCGACGAAGGCCAGGCGTACCCACGTCTTCCACTGCAGCGACGGCACGCGGTGCATCGGGCCGGCGGCCGCGGCGCCGGGCAGCGGCATGCGTCCCAGCACCGTGCCGACGCCCTGCAGGCGCCTGACCGGCGGCTCGTACAGGAACGCCGGCACCTTGGCGGTGTGGCGCGCCACCAGCAGGAAGCGCTTGCGGCTCTGCGCGAGGCCGCCGATCACGCCACAGTCGTGGGTGGTCTCGCTGACGGCGTAGCCATAGTGGGCCAGCAGCTGCTTGATCTGGTCCAGCAGGTGCCGGCCGCGCGTGGCCAGCCGCGGCACGTTCTCGAACACGATCAGCTCGACCGGGTCGTCCTTCCAGGCCTCGCACATCAGCCAAACGCAGCGCAGCGTCAGCTCGTTGAGCGCCTGGTACTTCGGCGTGCGGCTCAGCGTCTCGGACAGCAGGCCCGAGGCGCCCTTGCACGGCGAGGAAATGAAGACGCAGTGCGGGTGCTGGTTGCCGGCGGCGCGCCGGACGTCCGCGGCCGTGGCCTCGCGCCAGCCGGCGGGTGGCTCGGCGCCGTGAAAGGCGGTGTACTGCGTGCGGGTGAACAGGTCCATCACCGTGCACGGCACGCCCACCAGCCGCTCGAAATCCCGCGCGGCGGCCGGATCCACGTCGATACCGCCCAGGCAGTCCCAGGCGGCCTCCATGTTGCCGACGCGAGACAGCGCTTTCTTGAAGCCCTTGGCGCCCCCGCCCAGGCCAGCGCAGAAGCCGAAGCTGTTGTAGCTGCGCCGGATCATGCCTGCTCCTTGCCATCCCGCGGCCGTGCCACCCCGGCGCACGGCGGGGACGTGAAGCACATGGCCGCGCTCAACTCTGCGCTCGAGAAGGCGCGCCGGAATTCCAGCGCGGCAAGGCCGCCGACCTCGGATCCGGGCAGGGCCAGCAGCTGCAGCAGCATGGCCAGGCGCTCCCGCCACGGCTTCAGCAAATGCCCGCGCTGGTGTGCGTCCACCGCCAGCGGCGTGCCGTCGGCCGTGTCCAGCGCGCCGCCGATGAGCAGCTGCGCGGGCGCCAGGCCATCCAGCTCGCCCCGCGCCGTCACCCACCAGGCGTAGCGCTGCGCGGACTGCGCTTCCGTGGTGGTTTCCAGCAGGATCGCCTCGGCGATGGTCAGCAGGTTTTCGCGCGTCGATTTCGGGAAATCGGCCAGCGTCTTGCCGGCGGCGTCGGCCTCGGGGTACAGGCCGGTGCAGATAAGCTGCGCCACGCGCTGGACATAGGGCACAGGTTGGGGGGACGTCGTGATGTCGGTCATGCTGCTTCTGCGAGGTGAACGATCTGGCCGGCTGCTACCGGGCCCTGGGCGGTTGCGCGGCGCTCGGCCTGCAGCGTCGCCGCCAGCAGCTGGCGGCGGGTGCAGGCGCGCTGCATGTCGTCGGTCAGGTTCAGGCCCTGGCCGATCGCGCGGAACTCGTCGCCGGTGACGCCCAGCGCGCCACGGTTCGCAAACCGTTTGCCCACGTCGGCCACCGCGATTACGGCAGCGTCCATGGCGTCGCGCAGCGCCTGGTTGTCGGCGTAATAGAGGGTGGCCACCACCTGCCCGACATTGATGCGGAATGCGAGGGTGTGCCACGCGGCCTCGGTGGCGGTCCCGTCGAGGATCTTGCTCAGCTCGACATGCGGGATGAGCTGCAGGTCCACTTCGGCGTTGCGGCTGAAGCGGAACATTACGGGCAGGCCGCAGGTGCGCGCGGGGCGCGGCCGGCGGGACTTGCGATGTTTGCTGGCTGGCATGGTTTCTCCAGTGCGGGGTCAGTCGTCGAAGTCGCCGGCGGCGCGGCGCTTCAGGTCGGGAATGCGCACTGCGGGGCGGCGTGCCGCGCGTTGCTGCTCGCGGCTGGCCATGGCCCGAGCCGCCGCAGCCAGGGCGGTGCGGAGCAGGTCGGACATGGCCTCAAAGGGGGTCGCGATCCGCATGGCGTGATGGGCGCGGCGCAGGTCGGCATCGGTGATGGCGGGCTTAGCCATGGCGGGCTCCGCGGCAAACGAAGCCATCCCACACGCCGCGGCCGTAGCAAACGGTGAAGAACAGGCTCACCCAGAACATGCCGGGCTCGCCTGTCGCCGCCGTCAGGTACAGCCAGGCCGGCTGGCCCAGCAGCCCCACCAGGGAGCCCCAGCGGGCGCGCCCGGCGCCCGCGTTGAGCAGATAGATCGAGCCGACCGCGGTGGCGATCATCCAGAGGTTGAGCAGCGCGAGCATCAGGCAGCCCTCCCAATGGCGCGCGCGCAGCAGAAGCGGGGCGGCTCCGTGAGGTAATCCAGGGCACCGAGCTGCGCATCGAGGCGGCTGCGGGCGATCGCGGTGAACTGCATGCGCACGCCGCTGTGCGACACGACGAAGACGAGGAACGCGTTGCCGTCGTGCAGCGTCACTTCCAGCTTCTGCGTGGCGTGCCAGTAGGGCCTACTTCCGTCGACAGGTGTGATCACCTGGAATCGGATGGGCTTCACGACAAGCTTGGTCGCGGCACAGAAGGCTGTTTGGATGGAAATATTGCTCATGCTCACGCTCCTTTGTTGCCCGACCGATCCTCGAAGACCCAGCACTTGACCGTGGTGGGGCGCTTTGGCGCGGCGGGGTAGTCGTTGTTGTGACGCGCGTTGATCGCGCTGTTGACGACCCTCAGCTCCATGAACTTGCGGTGCCGCGAAGTGCGCAGCACCCGCTTCAGTTCCGTGAGCGGGGGGAGGTTGAGGCGGCGGTCGTTCGCCACCTGTTCGAAGTGCCGCAGGCTGATGGCGATGGTTCCGCCATCCCCCCGGGCGTGGTTGAGCACGGCGTGGTCTTCCTCCGCCGATTCGATGTGGTCGTACAGCTCCCAGAATTCCTGCACCAGCGGGTGGTCGGCGCCGATGGCCTGCTGGCGCTCCACGGCCATGGTCACCAGCTGCTTGATCGCCGCATCGCGGTATTCCTTGGGCAGCGGCACCACGTGGCCGAGGCAGTCGACCAGCGCCATCACCTGGGCGTGGTTCTTGACCAGGCGCTGGTGCTTGACGTCGGGGTGCTTGACCAGGTGGTCCTGGTAAACCGGCATGCGCTCGACGTAAGAGGCGAGGATCTCGCGCTCCTTGAGGATCGCGGTCAGCAGGAAACCGGAGACGTCTTCCACCGGCATCTGCTCCAGCGCCCGCGCCGCGGCGAAGGTGTCGGCGTTCTGGCCGGACCGGTCGAAGTACAGGTGGACGATCCGCTGCAGCACGGCCTCGCTGGCGTTGACCTCGGCGTTCTGGCTGATGACCACCGCGCCACGGAAGGGCGGCTCGTAGGTCTCGTTGCCGGCGTTCTTGACGCCGCGCGCCCGCGTGCTGCGGCCGTTGTAGGCGGTCTTCAGCTCGTTCCAGTCGAAGCCCTTGACCTTGGCACCGTCCTCGCCCCGGTCGCCCTCGATCAGGACCACTGGCAGGTTGGACACCTGCGCGAAATTGCGCGCGCGCGCCGCCAGCGAGGACTTGGACGGGTCGAAGCCTTCGTAGTCGCGGCGGCCGCACAGCTTCCACAGGAACTCGATCAGCGTGGACTTGCCGGCGCCCGGCTCGCCCACCACCTCGAGGAACGGGAAGCTCTTCTGCTTAACCCCCTCGCCCTCGCGGATCTGCTCGGCGAACAGGCTGCCCAGCCAGAACGCCAGCGCGACGATTGCCTTGGCACCGAAGGCGCGCCAGATCAGCTCCAGCCAGTCATGACGGAATGCCTTCAGGTCCGTGTTCAGCGAGAGTCCGGCGGAGCCGCCGATGGTCTTGATCGACAGTCGCCCCACATCGAAGAAATCCTCGTCGTTGAGCGTGTAGAGCTTGCCGTCCTTGACCGCGACATCCGCGTACACATAGCAGCCGTGCTCCTTGCTGTACCCCACGAAGTCGATGGTCTGCACGCTCTTGATGCGGTGCATCTGCTCCTTGAGGTAGGCGTCCAGCTGCCCGCCGGTGCCGGTGTAGAAGGCGCCCGGCGCCACGGCCAGCAGCCGCTTCTTGAACTCGGGCGCCGAGGCGATCTGCGAGCTGGTGAAGGTGTTCTTGGCCGGCTCCGATTCGTGGGGGAAGGCGACGCGGAAGTAGTACCAGGCCTCGTCGGTGGCGGCGTTGGCCTGGTAGTACAGGACGGTCGGCAGGCAGGTGGCGATATTGGTTACCGTGCCCGCCTTCAGCATGGCTTCGTCGCGGATGTCCTCCTCGGACATGTCCGGGTGCGCCTGGCGCACGGCGTCCATTTCGCGATTGAGCGCTTCCAGATCGACCTTGAACCAGTACAGCTTGCTGTCGTAGTCGAACGCGAACTGGCTCATGCTGGTGCGGCCATAGATCAGCCGCGCCTTCTCGGCCGCCGTGGGTGCCGCCATCAGGGCGCCAAGGTAGCGATACTCGTCCAGGTCTGGCGCGGAGAGCTTGCCAAGCTGGTGCAGGTCGTTCCAGTCGCGTTTTTTCGCGCCGATCTGCTTGGGCACGGCGATCGAGGCGTCCCAGCCATGGTCCCGGCTGCGCTTGAGCCAGTCCTTGGCATAGCGGGTGCCGGCGCGGTCCGCATCCAGCGCCCACACCAGCTTCGGGCGGGAACGACCGTTGGCGGCGCACTGCTCGGCCAGTGCGGCCAGCGCCTTGCCAGGGTAGTTAGTGCACGACAGCGCCGCCACGGCCGGCACTTCGTGGTGCCACAACGCGATCGCATCGAAGATTCCTTCCACGATCCACAGTTCGGCGGCGCCGGACGTCTGCAGCACCGGCGGCTGCCACCACATGCCGCCGTAGCTGCCCTGGAAGGTGGCCTTGCGCGCGCCGAAGCGGTGCGCCTGGTCGATGATGCGTTCCCAGTAGATGCCGGCGCCCAGCGCGAAGCGCACGGTGGCGCTACCGATCTTCAGTTCGTGGCTGTAGTAGCTCTCCTGGGTGTACCAGTCACGCACCTTGTCCAGGTCGAAGCCGCGGCTGTCGCGCATGTAGGCGTCGGCAGCGGCCTTGGGGTTCTCCGGCGTCGACTGGAAGCGGTCGCTCCAGCTCTCGAACAGTTCTGGGTAGAGATCCTTGATGTGCAGCTCGGCGCCGCAATGGTTCAGCCGGTTGCAGCGCACGACCCAGGGTGCATTGCCGAACGCCCACAGCGTTTTCTTGCCGCAGGCCGGGCATTTGCCGTCCTCCAGCTTCTCGCCGCCGCGCTTCGACTTGAAGGCGTAGTCGCGCAGCAGGCGGCTGGTGACTTCGCTGTGCAGGGATGGGTTCATGAATCTTCAGGCAAAAAGAGTCCCTCACGCCCCGGACAGGGGCATGAAGCAAACAATCAACAGGGAGAGAGGGGCTAGGCCGGGGTCAGGTCGGCAGCAGGTCCATCTGCCGCTCGTCCATCAGCCCCGGACGCACCTTGCCGACCGGCAGGTAGGCCTTGGGGTTGGGGCGCATGCTCGGCGCGATGGTGGAGATCACCGAGGTGATGGCCTTGCAGGTGTAGGCGCACTCGATGTTGGGGCATTGCCAGTAGCTCTCTTTCGAGAGCAGCGATACCACGCGGCTGGTGCGGATCTTCATGCGCGATTCGCAATGCGGGCAGGTCAGTTTCACAGCGTTTTCCCCGGGGTTACTACCAATTTAAAGGCGCGTCGTTTGCCGGTCATGCGTTCGGCTGTGCGCCGAATCCCGGACTTGGCCAGCCATTCGGCGGCCTGTTGTAGCGTCGTCAAGCCTTGCTCCTGACGCACCCGCTCCAGCACTGCCATGTCTTGCTCGGTCAGTTGAATTTCGACGTCCGGCATCTTCTCGGCAGCTCAAAAGTGACTTCGTTTAGGCGCTCTGCGTCTCTACAGTGGATCCGAGAGCGAGCACCTGCTCGGCCTCGCGGAAGATGATCTGGCGCAGCAGAGTGGCGGGCTGCTCGCCCTGGTAATTGGCCAGGGCAGTGATCAGGTCGAACTCGTAGTCGTTGAAGCGCAGGACTACGCGGTTGTCACGAACACGTTTCGGGTCGGGATACATGCCAGTCTCGGTTGGAACGGAAAGGATCACGACGCTCAGAAAGAGCGGCTTTCATACACCGCCAAGCCCTCAAGCAGCACCAGACGGGCCAGGCTCGACACGGAACGGTTCTCCTGCAATGCGAGCCGCTCCAGCTTCTGCCGCTCTGCAGGGAGCAGACGGACGCACACCGGCTTGTCGCTGAGCACCCCACGCGGGGAGCGGGTCCGGGGCGTTTTGGCTGTGGTCATGGCGGATATACTTGTGTGAGTTAGCGTTGCACAACGAATTATATGCACCGAACGGTGTATTTGACAATATCAAAATGAACCAACCGGTAAGCATTGGAGATCGGCTGGCCGAAGAAAGGAAGCGCAAGGGCTTGAATCAGGCTGCGTTCGCGGCCATTGGCGGGGTCTCCGTCAAGACGCAAGTTCTCTACGAGAAGGCTGAGCGCGTCCCCGACGCCAACTATCTGGCAGCCGTTGCGGGCGCTGGATTTGATGTCCTTTACATCCTGACTGGCGCCCCGAGTCCTGGCCTCGGAATCGAAGAACAAGCGGTGCTCGCGGGCTACCGCAAGCTGGACGAACGAGGCCGAGCGGGCGTGCTGGCATTGATCGGCGGCATGCAGCCTGCCACGTCGACCGATGTTCAGATCAAGGGCGACGTCTCACAGGTTGTTCATGGCGGCATGAAAGTCACGACGCCCATGAACTTCACAATCAATAAAAAGAGCCGCAAGTAGGCCGTAAACAATACGGCGGGGCTGGCGTCGGGCCGCTTGGCCAGCCGCGCAAGAACAGGGTAAGCGGCCTGTTTTTGTAGGGGTCAAGTAGCACAATGCAGCGCAAAGTCGCAGTCAGCGGCGATGTAAGCCAGCTCGTCACTGGCAACGTCGTCCATGAAGCACCGGCCACGGTGCAGCAACAGAACAACACCGTCACATACAACCTTCAGTCGGTCCCCCAAGAGCCGAAATACCTGTCTTGGCGTCAGCGTCAGGTGATCTCCGCCAAGGTCGACGAGGTCGCGCAGGCTGAGGGCGTCGTGCGTCTGGCGATCTATAAGACTCTACTCAGCGACCATGACGCGCAAAACATGAAGGTCATGCCGGCGGATCGCTTCCGCGCCATCATGGACGATCTCGCGGTAGCGCTCAGCGAAGCGAAGAGCCGCGCCGGCGCCGCAAACGACGCGGTTTCATCTCCGGGCGATACACCTTCACCATCGATCATTGAGCATGAGTCATCGTTTGTGCCGACCACCAGGAGTGCCGGCCTTACTGCTCTCCACTGGATATTGACCCTCTTGGCCATTGGCATGGGCGGCGTCATGGTGTGGGACAGGGTAGCTGCAGAAGCAAACGTACCGGTGGACGTTTGCCAGTTCGAAGGGCGACCCTATTCGGTTGGTAGCGTGACCGCAATGGCGCCAGTTGGTGTCTATGAATGCCAGTCCGTAGCAGGCGAGCCGGCGCCGAAATGGGTGCCTGCACGTAACCTGGGCAGCGCTGGCAAGCGTCGGTGAGTTCTCATCGTAAGCGCCAGCGGAGACAACAAAAATGACCACACCTAACATCGAACGGTTCAACGAAGTAACCGGTTTGTTGCTAGCTCATCTTTACGAGCATTTCCCGGTACCTCAGGACATCGAGGCTGGCGAATTTGTAGACAATGCCACCGTGCCAGCCAAGCCCATACCTGGCGTGATTTCGCCATACTTCGAAGATCTGACAACCGACGGAACGTTCTTTGTGTCGGCGGTCGAATGGCTTGCGACGGCCGGCTTCCTGACTTTCGACAAACGTTTCAATTCAGAAATTACAGGCGTCGTGCTGAGCGAAAAGGGCTTGCAAACACTGAACGCTGTGCCCGCAAGCCTTACCGCGTCGGCGCCTCTGGGTGAGCGTTTGGTTGACGCGGCCAAGAGTGGCGGCAAAGAAGTCCTCAAGGCGACCCTACGCGAGGTGCTATCAGCCGGTATGAAGTTGGTCATTCCGTCGTAGCTGAAGCCGGCGCCTCGTCTATTTCCCCTGGTTTGATCTCCAGCTCCAGCGCCGTGGTGTAACCGCGTTCCGTCAGGTGGTGCGTGACCTTGGTGATCGTCCATCGAGTGTTGTCGATCTGCGGCTTCCACCCTGACACCGCTGCGGGCAGTTCCGGAAACAGATCCGGTCGGCCGCGCGCCAGCGTGATGCTGAACGTGGCCACGCCGCGCTGCATGCGTGCCCACTCGGCGCGTGCGGCGCGTTCCGCGTTCGCCTTGGTCGCGTAGGTGTGCCGCAGCACCTTCACGTTGTCAGGGTTGGGATACGTGGTGACCGTTTCCTTGGGCTTCTTCCTTCCCTTGCCAACTGCTGGCGCTTCCTTCACCTGGACGGCGTTCGACGCGTCGATAACGACTTCGCCCTTCTTCGCCACGCGCGTGTCCTGGTAGTGCGCCTTGACCCCGTTGTAGTTCTCGCGGTCCGCGACCATGAAGTTGTGCGTGTCGCCGCTGGCACGCGTGACCAGCACCGTCGGCAACGGGATGCCGGAGGCGCTGAGCGCCTCGCCGGCCCGGATGAACAGCAGTTTGCCCTGCTTGACTGTAGCAATGGCGTCGAAGTCCTTGGCCACCCGGGTGAGCAGGTTGGCGTCGGATTCGCCGGTCTGATCCAAGTGCTCGATCACCTGGTCAGCCAGATGCTGCGCGATCACCGCGGCGAGTTGATTGCGGCTGGCGATCGCGCGCACCAGGGCGCCGATGGTCTTGTCCCGGAAGCTGCGCTCCTTTCGCGTGGTCAGGTCGCTTCCCAGGTCGGCACTGCGGGCGCGAATGGTCAGGCGGTCGGGAGGCCCGCTATGCTCGATCTCATCGACCTTGAACGTTCCCTTGTCGACCACGCCGCTGTCCGCCCAGCCCAGCGCCACCGACAGGCGGGCGCCTTTCTCAGGCAGGTCCAGCAGACCGTCGTGGTCGTCAAGCTCAATGTCGAGCTGGTCGGCCTCAAAGCCGCGGTTATCCGTCAGGGTGAGCGACATAAGCCGTCCCTGGAAGCGGCTGGTGATGTTCCGCCCCTGGTGCATCAGCTGGTAGATCGGCCGCGGGTGGCGGCCTGCGACTTCGCGGGGCTCCGCGTTCCGGGCCATGGTAGTCATAGGAAGCCATCCTCCAGCATGGTGCGGCCGATGATGGCCTCCGCGTCGTCATCGACACGCACCAGCTTCAGGGAAAACTCGATGCGGCGTGCCTTGCCATCCGAGAAGAAGAGGGTGCGCGTCACGCTCAGCGACTCGATCACGAACAGGCCGAAGTAGCGGCCGGTGCCCTCGATAAGCACATAGGCCGCCCCCGTGTCGCCCATTTCCCGCAGGCGCTCGATGGAAACGTCCCCGCCGGTCAGCTCGGGCAGCAGGACACCCGCCAGCGTGATGGTCTCGTCGTCGGGGCCGGTGTACTGGCGGGCGGGGCGCAGGCCGGTCCGGTTGTTGGAAGGGTGACGCCAGCCGATCTGTTGCTGGAAATCCTGATAGGGCGCCGTGTCCAGGCCGAACACGAATTGCCCGAGTGCCATCATCATCGCGTCAGTCCCTGTCGGTCAGGCTCGATCGTTGCCGCGCGCCGCGCTGGGCCTCGATCTGTCGCAGTTTCTCTTCCACCAGGCGGGCGATTTCCCGCTCGTCCGCGCCGGCGGGCGGATAAATGTTGATGGTGATAGGCGCTGGCGCCGCCGCCGCTACCGGCGCCGCCATGACGCCGGCGGCGAGCGGCGGCCGTCGGTCGATCGGGACCGGATTGCTCAGCGCCTTAGCGACCGGGGACGGCGCGCCGGCCATAGGCGGATCGGCGGCTGCCGGGCCCGAAGCGATCGCCAACGCCGCGCCAGCACCGGACAGGTACCGGAGGACGCGGCCGGTCGTGCTGAGGACCGCCGCGCCAGCACCCTTGAGGCCGGCAGTGCCTGCGCCGACCAGACCGCCGGCGAGCCCCGACACCGCCTGCAGCGGCCCATCGTGCCCGCGCTCGATCCCCTGCGTCAGGCCGGCCATGGTGAAGCCGCCCAGCTCGGCAAAGACGCGGCTGGGCGAGTGGATCCCCAGCTTCTCCTTGAAGTACCCGATCACGGCCGAGCCTGCGCCCGTGATGGCATCCTTCACGGCGCCCACGCCGCTGGTGATGCCGTTGACCAGGCCCTGCATGATCTGCGCGCCGATTTCCACGAAGCGCAGGGGCAGCGAGGCGAACTGCGTCACCAACTGCGCGGCAACGACGATGATGCTGGCCAGCCAGCGCCCGAAACCTTCGCCGCTGCGCGCAGCGGCATCCAGGCTCGCCCGGCTCGCGTCGACCGGCGCCAGCAGGTTGGTGATCCACTGCCAGGCGCCCTGGATCGCTCCGAGCAGCCAGTCGAAGACCGGGCGCAGCGGCGCCAAGGCAGCGCCAGCGGCGGCGAACACCTGGTCGAACATGGCGGCCAGCGGTGCCAGCCCAGTGGACAGCCCTGTCCACATGCCGGCAAAGAATGCCTTGATCGGCTCCCAATATCGGATCACCAGCAGCGCACCCGCTGCGACCGCCGTAATGGCCAGGCCGATGGGGTTGGCCAGTGCAAGGCGGCCGACGAACAGCAGGACCTGGCCAAGGCGCAGCAGCGCAGCGCTCGCGCCATGCACCATGGCTGCAGCGCCGGCCTTGACCAGGCTGACGCCGCCCCGGCCGGCATCGGCGGCGACGCCGGCAATGCCTCGCCGGGCAACGTACTGGCCGGCGCCGGCGATGCGACTGGCTGCAGCAGCACGCGCTGCGGCCAGCTGGGCGGCGACCGCGCGCCAGAGTTGTGCGGTGTAGGCGCGCACGGCGGCGGTCCCCGTCCGGAAGGTCGCGCCGGCCTGAGCACCCCAGCGCCTGCTGGCCGCGAGCGCCGCGCGGCAGGCAGCCGGGACCTGCGTCCCGAGCGTGGCCACATAGCCTTTGAGCGCCGGCCACGCCGCCGCCGGGGTGGAAGCCTGCCAGGCGCCAGCCAAGGCCTTCCCGGCTGCACGCCCGAAGGCCTGGACCTTGGTGGCGGAACCCGACAGCTTGGCCGCGGCACCAGCCAGCAGGCCGAAGCCCCCAGCGGCCCGGGGCAGCTGCGGCGCGAGTGCTGCCAGCGGCAGGCGCATCAGCTGCAGCCCGTAGCGGGCGATCACAAGCGGCCCAAGCAGTGCCGCCAGCGCCAGGGTCAGAGCGCCAGTGACGGCGAGCAGGGCGCCGGCCGCAGCCGCGCCCTTCACCAGCCAGCCGACCACGGCCGGGTTGGCCTGCGCGAACGCATTGAATCGGTCCACCAGGTTGCCGACGGTCTCCATCAGGCTCACCAGCGTTGGCCGCAGGATCTCTCCGCCCTCGGCGCTGGCGTTGAACAGCTTGTTCTGCAGGCGTGCCCAAGCGGCGGAAATGGTCTGCTGGCGCGCGGCGAACTCGCGCTCCATCGAGCCGACCGCGCCCTTGCCGTTCGCCAGCTGGATCTGCCGCTGCAGTTCCTCGGGCTTGTCGACCAGCTTGGCCAGCGTGTCCGAATGCTCCATGCCGACCAGTTCTACCATGACGCCGATGCGCTTGTCCTTCGGCAGCTTCCGCACGGCCTCGACCACCTTGAAGATCGTGCCGGTTGCGTCTTCCGCCATGCCCTTCTGGATCTCCTGGGTGGTCAGTCCGATTTCGGCCACGGCGGCATGGAACTTCTTCGTGCCCTTCTCGGCCGCAGCGAACTTCTGCGTGATGGCATTGATGGCCGTGCCCGCTGTCTCGGTGCGCTCGCCCAGCGTCAGCAGGGTGGAGGCGAGGGCCGCCGCGTCGGCCGACGACATCTTGACGGTCGAGACCACGCCGGAAATGCGGTTCAGCACGTCGATGATGTCGCCGCCCTTGCTGATGGCGTTGTCGTCCAGGTAGTTGATGGTGTCGGCCAGGCTGCGGATCTGGGTCACCGGGATCTTGAAGTTCTTGGCCACCTTACCCATGCTCTCCGCGATCTGGTCAGGCACCGCATCGAAGGCCGTGGCCATCATGGCCACCGTCCTGTTGAACTCCAGCAGCTCCTGGATCCCCAGCGCGCGCTTGCGCGCAGCCTCGATGCGGTTGCCCACCTTTTCGGCGTCCTCGGCCTGCTGCAGCAGCTCGGTCCCCACCTCCATGCGGGCGGCCGCGGTGGTCATCTCGATCACCTGGTTGGTCGGGATCGGCAGTTCCTCGCCCAGCCTTTTCGCCGCGCGGCCGATCTCGTAGTACAGCTGCGTGAGCTGGCCGGCGTCATTGCGCGCGCCCGGGATCTGGCGCGCGATGCCCAGCATCGCATCCTCGTAGCTGACGAAGTCCTTGACCGCCTTGGCGATGGGCGTCAGCGTGGCTCCACCGGCCGCCATGGTCGTGACGCCTGCGCCCAACAGGGCGTTGCGGCCCGACATGCCCTTCTGGTACTGGGCCTGGGCCGCAGCGAGCTGCCGCTGGCGCTCCCCGACTGCCCGCAGGCGCGCTTCCTGTTGCGCCAGTGCCTGGCTGGCGGTGGCGATCTGCCCGCGCAGATCCCGCTGCGCCTGGCCCAGCGCTGACGTGCTGATGCCGGCGGCCTCGAGCCGGCCCCGCACGCCCTGCAGGCTGTGCTGCAGCTCAGCGCCGCGTTGCTTCAGGGCCTGGGCCTCCCGCACGGCCGACTGGAACGCCCGATTCATTGCCGCCGTGGGCTTCTCGGCCGCGTCGATCTCCTGCGCCAGTGCCTTGACGCGCGCCTGGGCTGCGCGCAGCTGGTTCTCGGCAATGGCGGCGTCCTTGGACAGCTTGCGGAAACTGTCGATATTGACCTGCGCGCGGTTGAGGTCCTTGAGCTGGTCGCGGGCGGCCCGGACCGACCGCGCCAGCTCGCCGCTGGTGCCCGTGATGGCGCGGAACGGGCGCGTGACCTTGTCCACTGCCTGCAGCAGGACTTCCAGTTTCAGGTTGCGGGCTGTGCTCATTCGTCGATTCCGCTGCGTTCACGGGCGCGCTCGCGCCACTCCATCAGTTCGGCCACCTCCATCGCGTACAGATGGGCCGGTGGCCAGTGAAAGATCACTGCAACGTCTGCGATGGCGTCTTCGACTCGGTCGGGAAGTCCTCGCCCTTCGCGGACTTCGGCAGCAAAAAATTGCTCACCGCGGCGCCGAATTGGGTGAGGTCGGCCGGGTCCAGCCGGCTGACTTCGTGCTGCGTGAGGGTCGGGGTGGTGATGCGCGGCAGCACGGTATGCAGCGCGCTGACTTCCATGCGCATCAGGTCGATCAGGCTGCAGCCGCGCAGTGCGCCGGCTTCGGGCTTGCGGACTTCCACGGTGGTGATGGTGGTCTCGCCGCGCTTGATGGGTTCGTCCAGGGTGATGGTGGTCTGGTTCATGGTCGGTATCGGAAGGAAGGTCGGAAGAGGTGCCGGGCCGGCGCGCGCCGGCCCCTGCGGTTAGAGGCCCATCGCGCGCCGCTGCTCGGCGAGCCGGTCGACGCCGAACACGACCTCGATGAAGTTGACGTGGTCGATCTCGATCCAGACCTCGCTGTTCACGGTGAGCTTGAAGTAGCTGAGCGAGGACTTGACCTTGAACTGGCTGTTCTCGCCGGCCTTGGCATTGCCGAAATCCAGTTCGGTGTGGCGGCCGCGCACCACGACCTCGACAGCATCCACGGCGCCCGTATCGTCGCGCTGATAGGCGCCCGCGAAGCGGACGAGGGCCGCATCAATGCCCGTGACGGCGTACTGCTTCAGCGGTTCGCGCATGAAGCCGCCGTAGGTGGTTTCCAGCTCCAGCTTCTCGCTGCCCAGGTCGATGTCGACGGGGCCGTTCATGCCCCCGCCGCGGTATTCCTCGACCTTGCGGACCAGCTTCGGGATGGTGATCTCTTCCACTTCGCCCACGTGGCTGACGCCGTCGGCAAAGACATTGAAGTTCTTGAGCTTGCGTGGCAGTGCCATAGTGATTCCTTGTCTGGTTGGCGGTTCGCGGTCAGACCTTCACGGAGTTGGCGAACTCCATCAGGTAGCGGTCGGTGATGCGCTGGCGCAGCTGCAGGTTTTCCAGCGGCGGCACAGGGGTGTAGTCGTAGTCGATGTACAGCTGGCCCGCCTTCAGCGAGTCAACGGTGTTGACGTCCGGATCGAACCAGGCGCTGCCGCCCAGCAGGTAGCCCGCCCGCACCAGAGCGCGGAACTTGCGGTTCAGGCCCTCGAGGATGTCGCGCACCATGGACGGCGTCATGGTCATGTCCACCGCCCAGAAATGCGCCTCGGCCATGGTGTCGGCGAGGACCTGTGCGGTGCGGGTGTAGTTCTCGAACGCGAACAGCGGATCGGCCGAGCACGTGCGCGAGCCCCAGAAGCGAAAGCCCTGGAAGTTGACCAGCGTGGTGACCTCGTTACTGTTCAGGTAGCCGGCATCGGTGGCGGGGTCCTGCAGGTCCCAGAACACGTCCCTGGACAGGCCGGTGACGCCGTTGACGGCGACGTTGGACAGCGTCTTGTGCCAGCCCACTTCCTCATCGAGCTTGGCGCGCAGACCCACCGCGCGCGCCGTCGCGAACAGCGTGCGCTCGGCATTGGCGGTGGTGTCCCAGCCGGTGAAATCCGGCCAGATGGTCATCACTTCGCGCTGCCCGAAGTTCTCGCGGTAGGTGACTGCTTCTTCCTTCGTGTTGCAGCCGAATGCGGACACATAGGCGAAGGCGCGCAGCTTCTGCGCGATCGCCGCCAGTTCGGTGGCCACGGGCAGCTTGTCCAGGCCCGGCACGGCCAGGATCCGCGGCGTGACGCCGAGCCGGTTCTTGGCCGATTGCAGCGCCTTCATGCCGGTGAAGCGGCCCTGCGCGTTGGTCGTGCCGATCAGGTTGCTGGTGGTCTCTTCCGGCGTCGCGCCCTCAGCGACCCGGATCACGACGGTGAGGGCGTTGGCCTGGTCGGTGATGGCGTCCAGCGCCGGCGCGAGCGTGCCCAGGTCTCCTGCCTTGCCGAGCGCCTGCTGCGGGTTGGTCAGCAGTACGGGCGTGTCGAGCGGGAAGGCGGTGGCGTCCGCGTCCGACGCGGTGCAGACGATGCCGGCCACGGCTGTGGCGATGGTGCGGATGGGGCGGGTGCCTTCGTTGATTTCGATGATACGGACGCCGTGGTGGTATTCGGTTGGCATGCAGTCCTCCGGGAATGGGCATACGAGTTGGGGTCGTGCCGGAAGGATGCCGCGCACGCGCGAGGGCTGTCGCGCTGCGCGTGTTGTGCCACTGGATGCGACAACAAGCAGGCCGCTAGGCGGGAGCGAGATCCGGTATGTCGCGCACCGGCGGCAGCATCCACAGGTGCTGAGGCGTGACGCGGCGCACGACTTCGGAACGCAGCAGCGGCTCGCCAGCGGCTTCGAATGACCAGGCCACCAACTCCGAACAGAACCACGCATCGGCTGCCTGCCAGTCGCGGCGCAAAGCCAGCCCGAGCAGCGCGGTGTAGTCGTATGGCTTGCGGATCTGCGCCGCGGCGGCAGCCAGCACCGCATCCGGGTTGCGGGCCGGCAGGTCGACAAAGGCATGGTCGGCGGCGCGCGCGATCGCGGCCGGCAGCGCCGCGCGACGCACGCCATGCAGTGCCACGGCTTCGATGACGCTGTCGCCGTCGACCAGGGCCACATGCGACCAGCGCGACCAGGTGACGGCGCGGATCGCAACCGAGAGCGGCCAGCGCGTGGTCGAGAACAGCAGGCGCACGGACGTCATGCCGGCCACCCCGCGCTGTAGTCGTAGGTCTGCACGTCGGCGAACGTGGCGAGGGCGTCGACGGCGTCCTGGTGTTGAGCCGATGCCCCGAACGCCGCGCCTTCGCGGGCCATGATGGCCGCCTTCAGCTCGACAAACAGCTCGAGGGTCATTTCCATGTAGCTGTTGTCGGCAGTGCGCCAGTACCGGGCATACGCCGGCATGGCCCCGGCGTCGACCACGTTCATGATCTGGATCTTGCTTGCCAGGTCGGTCTGGAACAGCTCGCCGTGAAACGGCGTCAGCAGCAGCAGGGCGTCGCGCTTCTTGCGGATCTCGGCCTTGACCAGCGCCTTAGCGCTGGCGAGCTGCTCCTGCGCAAGCTCTTCGGCCGTGGGCGTGCGGATCTCCACCGGCTGCAGCGTCGCAGGCGCGTCGATCGGGATCATCGCCGCGGAGCCGTCGCCTGGGTCGCTCGGATAGGCGAAGGTGTAGACGCCGTCGGCCAGGGTGGCGACAACGTTTTCCTCGAAGGCCCAGATCCGTTGCGTAACGGTGTCGATGAAGTGCTGCATGTGTTTCCCCAAGTTATCGAATTTCTATCCACGACTGCAGCGTGGCGCCGCCGGACTGAATCACGGCATAGCTGCCGCCCGGCAGGACCACTGCGGAAATCCCGATGCCGTTGCCGGCCGCCGTCGCGGTCGAGATGCAACCCTCGAAGCCGCCGGTGAAGAACCCGAGCGACGATCCCGCGGCGGCCGCGCTGGCGGTGACGTGGATGGTGATGGGCTTGCCGCTGGTGTTGGTGTAGGTCACGCCCAGGGCTCGCGACGCCGTCAGGTTCTGCAGGGTCTGGCCGAGCCCGTACGTCTGGTCATAGCGCACGGCCTGGGCGGCCGAGGACGCCTGCCCGCCCAGCGAAACGGGTCCGGCGGTCTGAACGGTCGAGCCCGTGATAAGCGTCGGCAGTCCCGCACTGCCGAAAACCACGTTGTTCAAGGCGTCGGCGTACATGACCGAGTGGTCTACGCCGCCGGTAGTGCGGACCTTGTAGCCAACGTTGTTGAGCGCGTAGGCGCCATTGCTGAAGACCAGCGCTCCGCTGACGGTGCCGCCGCTCAGCATCAGATAGCGCGCGTCGCCATAGCCGCGGCTGACGGCGTGGGCGTTGGCGGTTGCGTTGGCCACGCTGAAGACCTGGCCGGCGTTGCCGGCGAGCAGCGCCCGTGCCGCCAGCGCGTCGGTCATGGTCGTGGCGAAATTGGGGTCGTTCCCCAATGCGGTGGCCAGCTCGTTGAGCGTGTCGAGCGCCGCTGGCGACGAGTTCACCAGGGCCGCGATGGCCGCCTGAACGAAGGCCGTCGTGGAAATCTGCGTGGTGTTGGTGCCAGGTGCGGCGGTCGGCGCGGTCGGGATGCCGGTCAGCGCCGGCGATGTCAGCGGGGCGCGCGAGGTATCCGTGGGGTGGACGTGGTTCTCCCGCGCCAGCCTAGTGCTGGTGCCGACCGCTGCCACCCCATTCATCAGCGGCGCCGCCGTGGCAAGGTCGCCGGCGATCTCCTGCTGCACAAAGGCCGTCGTCGCCAGTTGCGTCGTGCTGGTGCCCGCCGCCGCGGTGGGTGCAGTCGGCGCGCCGGTCAGGGCTGGGGAGGCGAGCGGCGCCTTGAGGGCCAGGGCATTGGCCATGGTGGTGGCGAAGTTCGGGTCATTGCCGAGGGCCACCGCCAGCTCGTTCAGCGTGTCGAGCGCGGCCGGGGACGAATTCACCAGCGCCGCGATGGCCGCCTGGACGAATGCCGTGGTGGAGATCTGGGTCGAGTTGGTGCCCGCGGCTGCCGTTGGCGCCGTCGGCACACCGGTCAAGGCGATGTCCTTGAAGTCGCTGTTGGCGTCGACCACGTTGGTGCCGTCGCACAGCAGCTGCCAGGTGGTGCCCTGGGTCACGTACACGCCAGATCCCGCCGCCGTCTTCACCCGTAGCGTGTAGGCCCCCGTGGTGGCATTCCAGATGGTCCAGCGCGATTGCGTGGCAGGGACGATCACATCGATGTTGGCGGTCAGGGCACCGGTGAACTTGAGGCTTGCATACCCGGCCTCGGCCGCGGTCAGCGTGACAGTGGCGCCGCCTGCGACGGATTTGGACAGCATGCCGTTGGCGGCTGCCTGGACGAAGGCGGTGGTGGCGAGCTGTGTGGTGTTGGTGCCGGTCTGGGCGGTCGGGGCCGTGGGCGTTCCCGTCAACGCCGGCGAGGCCAGCGGGGCGCGGGTCGAATCCGTCGGATGCCGGTGATCCTCGCGGGCGCTCTTGGTGGCGGCGCCGACCGCCGCCACGCCATCCATCGGCGGGGCGGCCGTGGCCAGCCCGCCCGAGATTTCCTGTTGCACGAAGGCGGTGGTGGCGAGCTTCGTGGTGCTGTCGCCAGCGGGCGCGGTGGGCGCCGTCGGGTTGCCCGAGAATGCCGGAGACGCCAGGGGCGCCTTGAGCAGCAGGGCAGCGCTTACGGTGCCAACGAAGTCCGGATCGTTGCCGATGGCGCTGGCCAGCTCGCCAAGCGTGTCCAGCGCTGGCGGCGCGTTGCCCACCAGCGCCGCGATCCGGGTCGCAAGCTTCTTCGGCGTGATGATGCGCGCGTCGTCGGTCCCGGCGTCGGTCTCGGCCTGGGTGGCCAGCTCGGCGATGCCGGTGCGCGTTTCGCTTGCCGTCCGCGCTGCCAGCTTCTTGGGGGTGACCATGCGCGCGTCGTCGGTGCCGGCGTCGGTTTCGGCCTGGGTGGCGATTTCCGCGATGCCGGTGCGCGTCTCGGTCGCGGTGCGCGACGCCAGTGCCGCGGGCGTCACCGCACGCGACGCATCGGTGCCGGTCTGGGTCTCCGCGTTGGTGGCCAGCTCGACCACGCCCTGCCGCGTGTCCGTCGCCGGCGGGTTGGTGAAGGTCGTATCGCCGAACTGCAGCAGCGCGGCGTCGATGGTCTTGAACTGCGCGTCGACGGCCTGCAGGAAGATCGCCACCGGCGACTTCTCCACGATCGGGGTGGCCTGGCAATACGTGCCCAGCAGCACCCCGTTGTCCAGGTAGAGGCCGAGGCCATACACCACGTACTGGTCGGCCGAGTCGTCGCGGATGGTGACGTGAATCGTGTCCGGCGCGATGTTCTCGCCGGCGATGGTGGCGACCCGCTTCACCTCGTTGGGCAGCGCGGTCAGGCCGTTATCGTGAACGAACGGCGCGGAGGCAATGCCGACCGCGACGACCTCGCGGCGGACGGTGCCGGTGCCGCCGGGGCCTACCAGGGCCGCGCGGCCCGCGTCGGTCAAGTTGATGAGAGTGCCAGCCATGTCAGATGTCGGTGAGGGAGAGGCGGTTGTAGACGGTGGGGCGAATCGCGGCGGCGACGCCGATGGCGCTTTGCAGCTGGAAGCCCTGGGTGAAGGTGTAGTGGGCGCGGACGGGCTTGGTCCGCTCGATCTCGGCAATCACGTCGGCGACGAAGTCGGCCGTGGCGGATTCGCCGTCCCGACCGCTCAGGGTCAGCACCAAGTCGAAGGTGCCCGGGGTGCCACGAGGGGTCTTCTGCCACCACTCGCGCAGGGCGATGCTGCCGCCAAACGCGGCGACCACTTCCTGGACAGCGGCGGCCGTGCCGTTCTTCCGGGCGATCGGAATGGCGGTCTTGACGCGTGCCCGTTTGATCTGTTCGGGCCAGTATTCCTTCCAGGCGTCGACCCCGAGGTGCCATGCAAGCCAGGGCAGCGTGGACGCGGCGATCTCGTCTGGCTTGACCAGCGACCGCAGCGGCACCGGCACGTCCGCCAATGCGGCATCCGTTCGGTCCAGCCGGCGCTCCAGCGGCGAAGCGTTCGGTGGCAGCAGGCTAGCCATAGACGCCACCGTGCTCGATGGTGGAGGACACACAGTAGGGCGCCTGCACCCGGCTGATGGCCACGTTGGCCAGCGGCTCCAGCAGCTCCACTCGCTCGACGCCTTCGACGTGCAGCGCGGAGTACAGCCCGGACAAGGTCACCTCCCGCCCGAGGCGGTGCGTTTCCTCCTTGTAGGCCGCCAGGCGCTTGCCGGCCTCGACCAGCACGACGCTGGAGTCGGGCCCGGGGAAGGTGTACAGCTTGGCGCGCAGTGTCCAGTTGACGATTTCGGCGGATTGCACGGTGACCAGGTCGGTCAGGGGCCGGACGTCATCCGCGGCCAGGGCATTGCGTACCGCCGTCAGGATCTCTTCGGATGCCACCCCGCTGCCTTCGCGGGACAGCACCGTAATGAGCACCTCGCACGGCGCCGGACTGGTTGCCGACGCGTCCAGTACACGCCCATCGGCGCCCAGCGCGTGGGAGCGGTAGGCCCCTTCGGGACCGGCCACCGAGAAGCTCTGCGGGGCCAGCTGGATCCGCTTGCGCAGGTCCGCATCGCTCTCCATAACGGCCGGGATGTCGTTCTCGGGGTCCGCCGGCGAGATCGTCAGCCGCCACACGCCGAAGAGGGCACCGAGCTGGTCGAGGTCGCTGCCGGCGGCGTACGCGAGCATCACCGCGCGCGCGGCCTCGTTGATCCGCTGTCGCAGCCCGAGCTCGCGGTAGGCGCTGGCCTGCAGCGACTTGGTGATCGGCTCCGATTCCAGCGCCAGCGTGGCGGCAACATCGGCCTGCTCGTCAGCGGGATGCAGCGCAATGAACTCGCCCTTGCGCTCGGCGAAGATCGTTTCGAAGTCCAGCGGCTCCACCACGTTGGGCGGCGGCAGGCGCGAGAGGTCGATCGGCGTGGTGGTCATACGGATCCAGTGCCCAGCGGCACGCGAAGTTGTTGCAGGTCGGCGCGCGGTCCGTCCACGCGCTGTTGCTCGATGTCAATGAACAGCCGGCCGTCTGCGGTTGTTTCGAATGCGACCCGGCTGATGCGAAGGCGGGGTTCCCAGCGCAGCAGGGCGCTGACGGTGGCCGACATGGCGCGCAGGCGCGTGGTCTGGTGCTGGGGCTGGTCGATCAGTTCCGGCAGCAGCGAGCCGTAGTCACGGCGCATGACGCGCGTGCCGATCGGGGTGGTCAGGATGTCCTGCACCGATTGCGCGATGTGATCGCGGTCGGTGAGCGTGCGCCCGTTGGCGCTGTTCATGCCGCGGTAACTCATCGGGGACCGTCCGTGCGTTCGCCACCGCGTTGGACGCCGCCGTGGTCGTGGCTGTCGAGCACCACGCCGTTGGAGGACAGGGCACCGTCCTGATGCGTGAAGTCCCCCTTGATGGCGTTGCCGTTGGCGCCACCCTGGCCTGCAATGCCGTTCTGATACGAGAAGAGCCCCTTGACGGTTACGTCGCCGTCGAATGTTGTGCTCGGGCACTTCACCAGCACACTGGTGGCAGCCTCCAGCACGACCGTCTTGACGCCGCCCACAAAGAGCGCGCCGGCTGCATGGTTGTAGCGGGTCACGGCGCCGTCCGGGTAGTGCGTCACCGTCTCGTCGGCGCTGTGGCTGGGCACGTCGTTGGCGTCGGTCGGCACCCCGGTCAGGATCACCCCATTGCGCAGGTCACCGCTGGGGCACAGCAGCACGACCTGCTCGCCGAGGGTCGGCGGGTTCCAGGTGCGAGTGGTGCCGGCACGGCGCTCCAGCCAGGGCAGCCAGTCGGTCGTGATGCCGCCTGTCTTCACGCGCACGCGCGGCGGCGAGCCGGTGTCCACCGTGGCAATCGTGCCGAGGCGGATGAGGTTTTCGATCAGGCGGGCGAGTTCGGTGGCGGAGTCCATGCCGCCAGAGTGCCGTGCGCGCGCGAGGGGGTCACGCGCACGCTGTTGTGCCGCACGCCGCCACAACAAGCGGCTCAGGCGGCGAGGTGTGACAGCACCAGATCGGCGATGCGGCCGACGTCGCCATCGTCAAAGCCGAGCAGCTCGCGCTGTGGGTAGGTCACTTCGAGCCCGCCCCGATTCACGCGGTCGCGCAGGCCGAACTGGTGGACGGCGGCAATGCGCTGGGTGCGCCCAACAAAGGACACGACGGCGGCGTCGGGGCTGGACTGCGCCTTGAGGAAGCGGGCGGTGCGAAGGCGCGCGAACATCGCTCGCTTGACCCGCCCTGGTCTGGCCCGCAGCTGGGGCTTGCGCGCCTCGTAGGGCGAGCCATCGGGATTGCGCTGGTCGGCGATGCGTGCGGATTGGCGCCGCCGGATCTCGGCTGCGACCGCGCGCGCAAGGGCACGCCGCGCCGGCGGGGCCAGATTAACCAGCAGGCCGCCAAGCCAGCCCTGCAGCGCGTCGACGTCGTTCATGCGGGCTCCGGCCGCCACCCCGAAGGATCATCGTTGTCGTTCACCGGCTCGGGCGGATGCTCGACCTGGTAGCCAGCGCCCGCGACGCGCACGACAACGCGTTCGATGAGCGGCAGCTTAAGCGCCAGATCCACCGTGGTGTGATTGAGGATGTCCGCTTCGAACTGGACGCTGCGCTCGCGCTGGTCCGGATTGAAGAACAGCTCGGACTGGTTGGCGCGCAGCCAGGCCAGCACCGGCACCATGATCTCGTCGGCACCCGCTGCGAAGTCGGTAACGATCAGCGTCAGCGTGTACTGGTATTCGAACGACAGCGTTCGGGCGCCGGTGGCCACCACGCGACCTTCGTCCACGAACAGGTGCAGCTTCTCAGGGTTGCGCGCGAGGTGGGGCACGGCCGCGGTGATGGCCTGGCGCAGGCTGGCAGGCTTCATCATGGCGCGGGCGCCTCCCCGATGACGGTGACGCCCTGGTCGCGCAGCGTGGCCTGCAGGGCGCTCAGTTGCTCGGCGTTGCGGTGGCAGGCCGTGTAATTGTCGGCAACGGTGCCGGTGACGGCAGAGAGTGCAAGGCCAGAGGGGCCCGCATCAGTATCTCCGGGACCCGGGTGGAGCACGGTACCGGTGGCGGCGGCGTCGTGCAGGCGCACAAAGCCGACAGGCACAGTGCAGGCGGCATCAGCATGAGCGGGGACATAGCGCGGGATCTCCTTGATGATGGTGTCGCCCTTGACCTGAACGGTCCGGATGCGGTCGACATAGCGGGTGACGGTGACGATGCTGGCTTCGGTGCTGTCGAGCTGCGCACGCAGGCTGGCCACGGTGGTCTCCGCGTTCTCGGCACGCTCCTGCGTGTCGGCGTAGCGCTTGGTGAACCAGGCGCCCAAGATGGCGGCAGTCGCCAGCACGGCGAGGGTGGTCAAGGCGAGGGCAAGGGTCCTGTTCATGCCGTCACCTGTTCCTCGGCGTCGTAGCGTGCGAAGGCGCGCGCCAGCTTCACGTCGTACAGGTTCGCCTTGTAGTCGGGCCCGTTGTAGAGCCGTGCGAAGGTGCCCCACTGTTTGGCGCGCAACGCACGCCACAGCGCGGCATCGGCCTGGACGAAGCGCACGAAGGCGTCGAGCTGCAGTCCTTCGCCGGCGCGCATGGCGTCAGCGAACTCCTGCACGCTGGCGAAACCCAGCGCCTGCCAGTGATAGCCCATGATCTGGAACAGACCCCAGCTCGCGGAAGCGCGCGCGCAATCGGCGTCGATCTGGAACGCGGCCGCCATGCGCATGTACTCGCCGGCGCCGCCGGCATAGCCGCCGCGCTGCGGGTTGACCACGTTCGGGTACTGGCGCGCCAGGGCATCGGCGTCGTGACCCGCTGCCCGCAGCTGGCGGTACATGATGTGCCGCTCGAACAGGATCACCGGGCGGCCATCCGGCAGGAAGCCCGTGCCGCGGCTCTCCACCTCGTTGACGGCGCGCACCACTGCCACCGGCACCGCCAGCTGGTCGGCAGCCCGCTTCAGATCAGCCGCGGTGAGGTGCTCGGTCCGCTTCTGGCCCTGCTGCAGCGCGAGCAGCGTTTTCGGGCCGGCGATGCCGTCCACCACCAGGCCGTAGCGCTCCTGTGCCTCCTGGACGGCGGCCAGCGTGGCCGCATCGAACTCGGCGCTCAGTTCCAGGATGGCGCCGCGCTCGCGCAGCAGCCGCTGCAGCTCGCGCACCTCGGCGCCCACGTCACCGCGACGCAGAATCTTCATGGCAGGCTCCCCGCAGGAAACGAACAAACCAGGCGCAGCCGCTGTCGGCCGCGCCGGCCGTGCGAAACAGCTCCACCACATTGCCGCGCACGGCAAACACCGCCAGGCACAGCACCGCGGTGATGCCGTTCTGCGCCAACATCGCCCATTCGTAGCGGCCGAACAGCACACTGATGGTCACGGCACCGGACAGCACCACCAGCACGTAGGCCAGCCAGGCGGCCCGGGGCCGGTGGGCGGCACCGCTGCGGCGGAACAGCAGCAGGCGGGCGGCGAGCAGCGCGCACAGGCCTGCCTGGACCAGAAAGAGCGATGTCATTTGCCACCCCCCTGTTCGTTGCCGCGGATCAGCCCCACCAACCGGTCCCCGTTGCCGGCCAGCCGGATCAGGGCCAGCAGCAGCTTGACCAGCACCGATGAGGCGACCAGGGCGCCCACCCCGTGGCTGACCTCGGCGTCGGTTGGCAGGGCCTTGGAGATCAGGGCGGCGGCCAGCGGCGCCGCCAGGCAGCCGGCGACGATGGACAGGACCAGGAAGGCGAGCTTCTTGGGGGTCGACATGTCGTCGGAGTTGAGAACGAACACCGCGGCGCCGGCGAAGGCACCGAGCACGGTGGCTGCGTCCACGCCCGGCAGCAGAGTGATGGCGCCGACGCTGGTCACCGCGATTGCGGCGGTGGAGCTGGTGGCGATGGGTTCAGCCATGTCATTTCCTTGGGTCAGTCCCACAGCTGCACGCGCTGGACGGCAGGCTGGGGGGAGGTGTCAGGCAGGTCTATGACCGTACCGTGGGGAAGGACCGGGCCAAGATCGGCCAGGCCCGGGTTGGCTTCGAGCACCGCTTCGGTGACGCCAGCGGTGCGGCCGTAGACGCGCTGGCAGACCGCATCGACGGTGTCGCCCTGACGGGTGCGCACGCGCATCAGATCAACTCCACCGTGGTCCGGGTGATGCCCAGGATGTCGCTGATGGCCCAGCGCGCGTCGCGGCGCAGATCCTCCACCGCCTGCAGCAGTGCCTCGGCGGTCTTGTCACCGGCGGCCGTCGCGTCGTAGTCGCGGTACCGCTCGATCAGGCTGGCGCGCGCCTGGCAGTGCAGTGCGCGAAGGTAGCGGTGCAGCTGGGCAGACTTACCGTCCAGCTGCAGCGCCGGCACGGCCTCGAGGGCCGCGTGGCCTGCCGCCACCTGGTCGGCCTTCCAGCCGGCCAGCTCGGCATTGACCGACAGCGCGGCCTCCACCAGCGCGGCGCGCAGCCGTTCCGGCGTTACCGTGCCGTCCTGGCGCATGGCGGCCAGCGCATGATCTACGTCGACGTCCGGGAAGAAGCCGTCGTTGGCAATCAGGTTCTGGCCAGCGGTGGCCGGTGCTGCGGCGATGAAGGAAGACATGGGTGAGCTGGTGGTGGAGGCGGTGGACGGGGCAGCCGTTCGGGTTGGCCGGCCGGCGGCCGGTGCGCCCTAGGGTTGCCCCGTGCCGCCTGATGCGCGGGGTCACGCTCGGTGTCAGCCGCGGCCGTCGCCCTCCTTGGCGCCGGCAGGAGCTGCGTTCTTGATCTCGCGCTCGAGGCGCTCGATGTCCTTCTTGACGCCGACCTTGTCGTGCAGCTCCAGCGCGCGGCGCAGGTTGCGCAGCGCGAACTCGCGCCGCTCCTGCTGCCGGTCCGGGGATGTGCTCTCGACCAGGGCAGCGTGGGCATATCCGACCGCCTTGTGGAGCTTGGCGCGCACTTCGTCCGGCATGTCCTGGTCGATCACCAGCATGCCAATCTCGGCCAATGCGTCGACGTCGACCGGTTGCCCGGCCTCGACTGCCTTCAGGGTCATGGCGGAGTACTCCTCCGCGATCAGGCAGGCGGTGGTGCGCTGGTACTGGTCGGGCATCACCAGGCCGTGCCGGATCGCGTAGCGCGCCAGGGGCAGCGCGCCGGCGAAGTCGCCCACGTCGATGTGCCACACCATCACCGACATGAAGACCTCGTCCTGGACGCCGGCATCGGCCTCCAGCACGCCCTGCATCCACGCCGCATACGCCGGCAGCATGGCGCGCTTGGCATCGGCCTTGCGCTCGATCGACTGGATCTGCTTGAGCTGGCGCTTGTGGTCGGCCAGCTGCGCCAGCATCAGCTCATGGCCCGATGCGTGGCGCAGCGGGTTCTCCGCCTCGGCCGAGGCGGCCGCCCGCTGGGCGCTCACGCGTAGGAAGTGGTTGCGGGCGGGACTCGTCATTCGGCGGCCACCTCGATCTTCTCGGCCATCGCGGCGCAGGCCAGATCCTCGATCACATACGCGTCGTTGCTGGACTCGTAGTTCTCGATGCGATCGCGCTTGGCGTTGTCGACGATCGTGCGGCGGCGCGAGCCTTCCTGGTAGTAGATCGACAGGTTGTCCAGCCGCGTCACCAGCAGGGCATCCGGCGGGAAGTACGGCACGCGCACGGCGGGCAGGTTGCCGATGCGCTTCTGGCTCATGATGATGTCGGTGGCCAGCTTCTGCGTCGGGTCGCGGTCCTTGTTCAGCAGCGGGAAGTACTTGTCGGCCAGCAGCTGGCGGCCGCACACCACCACCAGGTCGGGATCCTCGGCATACCAGGGTGCGATCAGGTGGCTGCACAGGTCGAACACCAGCGCGTCCAGGCTGGCGTAGTCGCGCGCGGCATTCGAGTCCGGGCCGCCGACGACGATTTTGTCGACCGCCTTGCCCGAGTCCATCACGCGCTCCGGCGCTTCCTCGCGCAGGTGCTGCAGCCAGCCCTTGTTGACGTCCTGCAGCATCGGGTTGGTGACGCGATTCGACGTGGCGGCGCGAGCAACGCCGTTGAAGCCGATCAGGATGCGGTCCAGTGCCTGGCGGCGCAGGATGGCGTCGCGGATACGGGTCTGGAAGTCGGGAAACTTGGCCCAGGCATCCAGCATGCGGTAGGTGATGTGGGTGTCCGAGTTGGTCTGCTCACAGCGGTAGCGGCGGTCATCCAGGGCGGCGATGTCGCTGGTCTGGCGATCCTGCGCCGCGGTGTCGGTGGTGCTGGCCACCGGCCCCGACACGCCGAGGCCGATCTTCTCGCCTTCCTGCTCGGTCACGCCGTAGACGTTGATCCGCCCCAGGAATTCGCTGGATTCCTGCACCTTGGTTTCCAGTTTCTGCTGAACGCTGGGCTGCACGCTGAACTTGCGGTCCACGCGCTCGACGCCGTTGATCTCGGCGATTTTGGCTTCGTATGCCGCGTACAGCCGGCGGGTATCGTTGCGCATTGAGTTGGCTCCGGGTTGGTTGGGGTGTCGCTGTCCGGGGGCCGGCTCAGCAGTCGGTCTCGACCACGCTGCCGTCGCCACCGGTGGCGGGCGGGCGGCGGCTGAAGTCTTCCTTCTTCTCCAGCGCGCCCTTGAGCGTGCTGAACGCTTCCTTGTCCTTGGCCTGGTCTGCCTGCAGCGCGTCGAGGCGCTGGGTCACGCCGTCGATGGCCTTGGCAAAGGTCTCTCCCAGCGACTGCACTTCCTTGGCGATGGTCTGGACGGCTTCCTGGGTGTCGGCGTGGCGCGCATCGTTGCCGGCCTCGGACGTGTCTTGACGCGCGAAGAGCTTCTTGATGCTGGCGGCAAAGCCGGCGCCGGGTACCGTGACGGCCGTCTCGGCCGAGAAATCCAGCTCGACCGGCACCGCTTCGGAGAACAGGTTGCTCGGGTCCTGCTTGCGCTCGGCCAGCGGATTGGTCTTCGCCTTGGCGCTGAACTGGAGCATTTCGCAGCCCAGGCTTGCCGGGTTGTCGGTGACGGCGAGGCCCACCAGGTACGCTTCGCCGGTGTCGGCGAAATCGGGATTGACCTCCATCGAGCAGAAGACCTTCTGCCGTGCCTTGTTGAAGGCGATCAGCTCGGCGGTCGGATCGAGCTGCGCATACAGGCGCATCTTGCCGCCTTCCTCTTCGGTCTTCAGCGCCAGCACGTCGCCGTACGCCTTGAACGGGCCGTCCGGCACGATGCCGCGGATGTGTTCCAGGTTGATGCGTGCCCCGTAGGTGCTGGGGTCATAGCTGCCCGCCATCTGCACCAGCATTTCGCGGTCGATCACGCGGCCGTCGCTGGTGGCGCCTTCGGTCGCAATGCGGAAAAACTTCGGGTTCTTACCGGCCATGGTGTCCTCGTGTTGGCGTGGTTCGGTGTTGGTGTTGCCATCTTCTGCGTCGTGTCACGCGCGGGCAACGCTGGGCTGTTGTGGCGATCCGCGGCACAACACGGGCAACGTGGCACGCGCGCGCGCGGACGGTAGCGTTGCGGCATGACTACGCTTCCCCCTCTTTCCCGCCTCTCTTTCGATCCGGAGATGGAGCCGCGACGCATCGCGCGCGCGCTCTACTGGCAGGGCTATCGCGTCGCGCGCATCGCCGAGATGCTCGGCGTGAAGCCTCCAACGGTGCACAGCTGGAAGAACCGCGAGCAATGGGACAAGGCCGATGCCGTCGAGCGCATCGGCACCAGCATCGAGGTGCGCATGGCGCAGCTGGTGGCGAAGGAATTGAAGGAGGGAAAGGACTACAAGGAGATCGACCTGCTGGGCCGGCAGATCGAGCGTCTGGCGCGCGTGCGTCGCTACGAGGACAGCGGCAACGAGGCGGATCTCAATCCCAAGGTGGCCAATCGCAACAAGAGCCCGCGCAAGAAGCCGGAGCGCAATGCGATCAGCGACGAAGAGCAGGAGCAGCTGGTCGACGCGTTCATGGATTCGATGTTTGACTACCAGCGCGTCTGGTATGAGGCCGGGCTGGTCGAGCGTATCCGCAACATCCTGAAGAGCCGGCAGATCGGCGCCACCTGGTACTTCGCGCGCGAAGCCTTCATTGATGCGCTGACCACCGGTCGCAACCAGATCTTCCTGTCAGCCAGCAAGTCGCAGGCCCATGTCTTCAAGCACTACATCATCCAGTTCGCCAAGGACGCGGCCGGCGTGGAGCTGAAGGGCGATCCGATGGTGCTGCCCAACGGCGCCACGCTGTACTTCCTCGGCACCAACGCGCGCACGGCCCAGAGCTACCATGGCAACCTCTACCTGGACGAGTACTTCTGGATCCAACGCTTCCAAGAGCTGCGAAAGGTGGCCTCGGGCATGGCGATCCATGCAAAGTGGCGGCAGACGTATTTCTCGACACCCTCGAGCCTTGCGCACGAAGCGTATCCGTTCTGGTCCGGCGCCCTGTTCAACCGCGGCCGCAGGAAGGACCAGCACGTCCAGGTGGATGTGAGCCACGCCAACCTGCAGACGGGCCGGCACTGTGCCGACGGCCAGTGGCGCCAGGTGGTGACGGTCGAGGACGCGGTGCGCGGCGGCTGCAACCTGTTCGACCTGGAGCAGCTTCGCCGCGAGTACAGCGATGCCGACTTCGAGAACCTGCTGATGTGCGGCTTCATTGACGACACGGCGTCCGTCTTCCCGTTGTCGATGCTGATGCGCTGCATGGTCGACAGCTGGGAAGTTTGGGAGGACTTCCGGCACTGGTCGCCGCGGCCGCTGGGCAACCGCGAAGTATGGGTTGGCTATGACCCCAACGGTGGCGGCGGTGACAGCGCCGCGCTGGTGGTGGTCGCGCCGCCACTGGTGCCCAGCGGCAAGTTCCGGGTGCTGGAGAAACACCAGTTCCGCGGCATCGACTACGAGGAACAGGCCGCGGCCATCCTCAAGGTCTGTGAGCGCTACAACGTGACCTATATCGGCATCGACCGCACCGGCGTCGGCGATGCCGTCTACAAGGTCGTGCTCAAGTCGCGTCCCGACGCCCAGGGCTTCACCTATTCGGTCGACGTGAAGACCGGCCTGGTGCTCAAGGCTACCGACGTCATCAGCAAGGGGCGCCTGGAGTTCGACGCCGGCTGGACCGACTTCGCCGCGTCGTTCATGTCGATTCGCAAGACCACCACCGCCGCGGGCGGCCGGGTCACCTACCAAGCCGGCCGATCCGAAGAGACCAGCCACGCTGATCTCGCCTGGGCCTGCATGCACGCTCTGGCCCATGAGCCGATCGAGGGCGTGACCACCACCAACACCAGCATATTGGAGTTCTCATGACCCGCAAGAAGACCCGCCGCGATGTGGCTGTGGCCAACCATGCCGATCAGCGCCCCGCGCCGGCGCCTGCCGCGACCTCGGCCGAGGCTTTCAGCTTTGGCGAGCCCGTTGCGGTGCTTGACCGCCGCGAGCTGCTCGACTACGTCGAGTGCATGCGCCTGGGCGACTGGTATGAGCCGCCGCTGCCTTGGGACGGGCTGGCGCGCAGCTTCCGCGCCGCCGTGCATAACAGCTCGCCGATCTACGTGAAGCGCAACATCCTGGTCTCGACCTTCATCCCGCACAAGCTGCTGTCGCGCTCGGCGTTCGCCCGCTGGGTGCAGGACTTCCTGGTGTTCGGCAACGGCTATCTGGAGCGGCGTGACAACGTGCTGGGCCGGCCGCTGGCCCTCGAGCCGGCTATGGCCAAGTACGTGCGCCGCGGCGTGGATCTGGAGACCTACCATTTCGTCCAGAACTGGCAGGACAAGCACACGTTCAAGCCCGACAGCATCTTCCATCTGCTCGAGCCCGACATCAACCAGGAGGTGTACGGGCTACCCGAGTACCTGTCGGCGCTCAACGCCACCTGGCTCAACGAGGCCGCCACGCTGTTCCGGCGGCGCTACTACAAGAACGGCAGCCACGCCGGCTTCATCCTGTACATGACCGACGCCGCGCAAAAACAGGAGGACGTCGACGCCCTGCGCCAGGCACTCAAGAACAGCAAGGGGCCGGGGAATTTCCGGAACCTGTTCATGTACGCGCCCAACGGAAAGAAGGATGGAGTTCAGCTGCTACCGGTGTCGGAGGTTGCGGCCAAAGACGAATTCTGGAACATCAAGAACGTGACCCGCGACGACCAGTTGGCCGCGCACCGTGTGCCACCACAATTGATGGGCATCATCCCGAACAACACCGGCGGGTTCGGTGACGCCGAGAAGGCCGCCATGGTCTTTGCACGGAATGAGGTCAAACCGCTGCAGGACCGCCTCCAAGAAGTGAATGCATGGCTTGGGCAGGAGGTGGTTCGCTTTAGCGAGTATTCCCTATAGATCACAGCGTAGCCCGTTCTCATACGAGAACGGGCCCTCTCACTACACTCGGATCCCGAGTTGATCACAGAGCGTAAGGAACAAGCTTGTCTCCCCGCTGGTGCCAGGCAAGAAGCGCTCGGTCGTGAAGTCCTCATCCGCCAGCGTCGACTTCCTCAAGAGCGTCGCAAACTGTCCTTCGCTGACAACCGCGCCAGGTGTAGCCAAATGTAGATAGGCGTGGCGAAGCAAGCGTACCAACGCACGGAAACCGTTTGTCTTGTTCAACATCTGTCCGTCGCCGCCCTGGTTCCAGGCTTCTGGCCACCGATCGCGAACTGCCGAGAAGAAGTTCAAGACTATGTCGGCAATGGCAATATCTTGCTCCTCAATGAACATATTCCTAAAGATGAGCTTGCGTGACTCCTCAGCATTAACCTGTCGAGGGCGTTTTCCTCTCAAGTAGAGATCTCGATCGGCAATCTTGTTCGACGTCAAATATGGCAGAAGCGCCTCAACAAAAGTAGCTTGAGTAATAGTCTCTGCTGAGCGCCCCCGAGTTGCACTGCCGAGCCGTTTTATGCGCTCATGGAACGGGCTCGTTTCGAGCTTATCCAAGGCCACTGCTATGTTGTGGCATGTTTTCTGAGGGCTGCGCGCTCGCGAGTACTCATAAAGATCATACACAAGACTCTTGTTGACCTTGGTTTGGGCTAAGTTGACCGTTGAGAATACGTATGCCTGGTTCTCAATATCCATGTCAATAAAGATACTGACATTCAATTCGAACCGCGATCCCTTATATCCGCGCAACCCTTCGATACGGTGTTGTCCGTCTAGGACTTTAGCGATTTCGATGCGGTTGACGGAACTGGACGGATTATCCTTATCCGAATAAGCTCGAAGCGTAAGGGTTTTACGTTCTTCGGAATATTCTGCACATCGCCCATCGATCGCCAAGATCACGCCAGTTGGAAAGCAGGCATCGACCGTAGTAACGTACTCGCGCAACTCGTCTACCCGCTTGCGGCTTAACGGGCGCTGTATCCCCAGGTATGTCTCAACTTCTCGCTCGCCCTCCAGTCTGCGGACATCTGAATATGTGATTTCACACAGATCAGCGGAATTCATCGCAGCAATAAAGAACGTCCCAATAGGTTGTTGCACCTTAATGCAAGGCACCTCAATTGGCACATCCAAATCCAGCATGCTAGTGGTGTTCACGTTCGCCTCCGTGTTGAGCCACGAACTGTGCTGCGAAATCTAGCTCGGGTGCTTTCATTTGTTTTTCTGGATTTGCGAGCGTTTGCTTTCTGTAGACGATTGTCAGGTAACGAAGAACCATTGCCAGTGCGGCAAGCCACATAGAGGCTGAAACTAAGAACTTGTAGTTGAAGAGAGGCACGAGTTGCTCTGTAGCCGCAACCTTGATGAGGGCAAAGAATGCCACTGCCACAACACTAAGAATCACCAAGCAGATGGCGTGCCACGCTCGCCCCGGGAAGGGTCTCGCGTTGCCCGGATCTTCCATCGCGGTCAAGACGATCGGCCCCATGAAGCCTACCGAAAAAATAAATAGCTCCCCCGAGTTCACGGTGGACCGCAGCATAGCTAGGTATGTTGCTTCATTATTTCTCTGAAGGCTCAAAAGTATTATAGCGGAAAGCCAGAAGGTCGAGGTTGAGAAGACCACGCCAAATACAAAATCCTTTATCGCATCCGCATGCTGTTTTCTCGAGCAATCAACGAGATTCCCGAAAATTGGGATGAGTCGAATGCAACGCTTGATGAATTCACCAATGCGCCGTAGCCTGGGCCTTGTAGTTAGTGCGCTCATCATTCAACCGGTAATGATAAGTTCGGGATACTGCCCACGTGCGTTGCCGGCTCCGGCAATTGAGCTAAATCGACTTACCTCGATAATTTCAAAATGTTGATCGTATAGATTTCTAATGCTTTCGTGATCGGCATTCGTCGAGAACACTTTCACACCTCGCTTTTTCGCGGAGATTAGTGCCTCAGCTAGTCGGACCTGATCTTTCCATGCGAAAATGTGCTCGTTATATTTTACAAATCCATTGAACTTGTGCTTTACGGTATATGGCGGATCGGCAAAAACCGTGTCTCCCGACGATGCCTTCTGTATTTGAGATTCAAAGTCGGTGGTGGTTAGCTCGGTATTTTTTAGCGCATCCGAGGTTGCCTTGAAATCGTCGGTATCCTGTAATACCGCCGTTTTTGTTCCCTTGGGAACATTGAACTCCCCTCGTCGATTGACTCGATAGAGCCCATTCCAGCAAGTGCGATTCAGGTAGATGAATCTGGCTGCCCTTTCATAGCGACCACGCGGAATATTTGCTCGGACCGCATAGTAGTGTTCTTCGCTATGCAGGGACTGATGCTCTACTAGCAGAGCGTAAAGGCGTCGCCAATCGAACTTAATAGCCGCGTAGGCATTAATGAGTTCAGCATTCGAGTCCGAGAGAAATGCATTTTCCGGCCTGAGTGCAAAGAATACCGCCCCCCCACCTGCGAATGGCTCGAAATATCGACCTTTCGTCTCTCCTATGAGCTCTTTCAGCTCCTTAGCCAGCCAGCGCTTGCCACCGGCCCACTTTAGGAACGGGAGGATTGCCGCCTGCGTCTTGTTCTCAGGCCCCTTTGCGGCGCTTCTAGATACTGCTGTGAGCATTTTTATTCACATCTATTGACCCTGGTCAGCCGAGAGTCTGGGGCCAACCCGGAGCCCCGTCAACGCCGCTTTCAGGGGGCAGGCGCCTATCCTAGGCTACCCGCCGGCGCGCGGTGGAGACCCCGCCTCACCCGCCCGCTTCATCGAGTGGTTTTTATGCGCCTGCGTCAGGGCCGCGCGCCGCGCCAGTGCTGGCCTCGCGAGTGGTCGACACGGTGCGTCGACTTACGCGGATTCATGCGCCTTGACTATGTAGCGGCTGGCGTCCATGCGCCGTCCCTCCACCTAGCGCGCGTCCGAGAGCGCTTCACCGCTTTTTGCGCCATTGGCAAGTTAAGAACCGGGGAGGGGTCGGGAAAAAGGTAACCTCGGTAACCACCCACGAGAAGCAGCGCTAACCCTTTGATTTATAAGGCCCAATGTGGTTACCTTGGAAAGGTAATCTGAGGTAACCAAAAAGGTAACCTCTCGCTAAGTTATTGATTTTATTGGGTTTCGATTTCTATCGAGGTTACCTTCGGAAAAGGTAATCTGGTTACCCTAAAGTTACCCCAATGTTACCTTTTTGCTGAGACCCGGAATCCCTTATCTGACAAGGCTTTACCGGTGATTTTCATGTCGAGGTTACCAAGGTTACCTTTTTCCCGATCCCCCACGAATTTTGGCGGCGCCCTTTGGGTATACTGTGTTTTTATACAGTGGTTGGCCCTGACGGACAAATGACATCCCGAAGCTCACAACAGCATTCCTGGGCGCAGAACTTGGTCGACGGCGACCAGGCAGATCCGCGACGGCGGCGCAAGGCTGGCCACCACTTCCGGCCGCCGCTGACGGCGTCGGAGTTGCGCGCTATGTACCAGCGCAACCGCACCCCGGAGGTCCGAGCGCTGCTGTGGGAGATTGCGCGGCTGCAGCGCACGGTGCGGTGGGCGGCCCAGTTCGCGGCATGTTTTCCGCTCTACGACAGCAAGGTGAACAGCTCGGCCGGCCACATCATCCTGGCCGCATTGCGGCGCGAGCTGGCAGAGGAGCCGTGCCTGCATGCTGACGCCCAAGGCGGGTCCGATCGGATGGGGGAAGAGATTTTTGATAACGTCGATACCGCCATTGGGCGCGGTGCACGCCGGCGCCGCAGATGAGCAGGGGCCGCCTAGTCGGGAGGCTTATTTCCGGGAGACTTTATGGCAAACGAGTTCGAAGAGATCGCTCACTCGGGGGGGCAGGTCAGTTTCACCCTGACAACAAGCGCCGACGGTCAGCGTGGGTTTCAGGTCGGCTTTCGAGGAAGTCGGCCCGTGCCGATGGTAATGATCGCCGTCTACGCACTACCTCAAGGGATTCCTGTCGCACCCATCCACTTGGGCGGAATTGGGCAGGCTTGGAATCCACCCCCATTTCCCGAGTGCTTGCCCGTGTTGATCTCATCCGACAGTGAGGGTAAGTTTGGCCATACCTGTCCAGAGTGTTCGGGGTACTGGCGAAGCGGCCCGTGGCCGAATTTGTGCCCGTACTGCGGCATCGGGTCGCCAAGCCACAATCTTCTATCCGCGGCTCAAATGCGATACCTGGGGCGCTACTGCGCAATGCTCATTGATGCCCTGCAGTCGGGGAAGGACGGTGAATTCGTTATTGACATGGACGCCGTGGCTGACGCTGCTGGGAAGGACGAGGAAAAGCCCCCGTTCTATGTGTCTGAAGAAAGCCAGCAACACAAGTTCACGTGCACGGCGTGCGGCGAGTTCAACGACATCCTTGGGCGCTATGGGTACTGTTCACTCTGTGGGACGCGCACTGACTTGGCTGACTTCGAAGGGAACACTATCTTGGCGATCCGCGATCGGATCAACAATGGTCACCCGCCAGAAGATTGCGTCCGAGACGCTGTATCGTCATTTGATGCGTATGTCGCTCAATTTGCGCGTGAACTCGCGGCAGGCGTTCCAATGATCTCCTACAGAAGGAACCGGCTTACCAAGCAGCGCTTTCACAATCTTAGGGAATTGCAAGGGGTGTTTGAGAACTGGTTTGGCATCGACACCTGTCGAGGCATGAAGGATGCGGACCAGATATTTGCAGAACGCATGTTCCATCGTCGGCACCTCTACGAGCACAACGGTGGGGAAGTCGATCAGAAGTACATTGACGAAAGCGGCGACACAACTGTGCGCTTGAAGCAGCGCATCCGTGAGTCACAGGCTGACGCCCACGCTCTGCTTGGGCTTCTAGTCAAGATGGCGCGGAACATCCATGCCGGCTTTCACGAACTGTTCCCTCCGCTGGATCCGCCCATCAAAGCATACAAAGATAAGCAGGCGCAGACTGCCAGCTTTCGCGCTGCAAGGCAGCAGCAGGCGGCCGAGTAGGCGGTAGGGTTCGAGCGGCGGTCCCTCAGCATGCTGGAAAGCCCCTGTTAGGGACTGTAGCTGGATTTCACCTATGACCAGCCGGAATGGCCTTGGTTGACCTTGAGTAGCCTTGATTTTGCAATTTGCGAGTTGCGTAAGGTTTTTGATTTATAAGGGGCTGCAGTGCGTCCCTAAAACTCCGAAGGCAGGGGTTGCTGGTTCGATCCCAGCCGGGCGCGCCAAGATTTCCTTCCGATACGTGATGTGATGGCCCTCGCCATCGGTGACCGCCCGTTCAGGCGGCGCTCCGGACTACCCGCCGACACCCGTCTTCCATAGCGCCATCGCCGCGATGTTCAGGACCACCGTCCCCCAGAAGTTCGCCTGAAACGCCGGCTTCCTGTTCTTGTGCCGAAGCAGGTGCTGGGCGGCAAGCGCGCCCGGCCAGCCGCCGCACAGCGCCAGCAGGTGCAGCTTGGCCTCAGGGATGCGCCATGCGTTGCGAGCCGCGCGCGCCTTGTCCGCCGCGTAGGCGAGAAACGCGAGGACGCTGGCGAGGACGCTTACGATACCGGCTTGCCGCGGGAGATAACCCGTGAGGCCGCATCCGACGATGACGACCAGGGCTGCCAGGCCGAGCAGGGCTGGCAGCAAGCTTGCCTCCGCGTTTTGGCTGGGCGCGCCCGCGATGGCAACGTCAAGCGCCTGCATCCGGCCATCCTTGCCTCGGGCGAGTTCGAAGCTGACGCGGTCGCCCGGCTTGGGCGTCACGGCGCGCGCCTGCAGCGCCGTGACATGGAAGAAGACATCCTTTGAGTCCGCGTGGACCTCGATGAAGCCAAAGCCCTTCGGGGCATGCCACGACTTGATCCGGCCCGCTTTTCTCATGTTCTTGACGTGTGCTGTACGAGGCATCAAGTGTAGGCGAACACCGGCTGGCTGGCGCCAGTAGGCGCTTGCTATGATGCCGCCATGACCGACGACCCCGTCATTCCCCACCACGAGTACCTGATCACGGCGATCCGCGCGCAAGGGGCGGGCGGCCAGAACATCAACAAGGTGTCCAATGCCGTGCACCTGCGCTACGACGTGCGTGCCTCCTCGCTGGCGCCCGACCACAAGGAGCGCCTGCTGGCGCTGCACGACCACCGCATCACGCGCGACGGCGTGGTGGTGATCAAGGCCCAGCAGTTCCGCAGCCTCGACCTGAACCGCGACGAAGCGGTGCGGCGGCTGCACGAGCTGGTGCGCAGCGTGGCCACACCCCCGCGCGCGCGCCGGGCCACGCGGCCCACGCGGGCATCGCGCCAGCGCCGGCTGGAATCCAAGAGCCAGCGCAGCCAGGTCAAGGCGCTGCGCGGCCGGGTGCTCGACTAGTACCGCTTCAGTACGGCTTCAGTCCTCTGCCGCAGTCCTGCGTCAGATCTCGCTTTTGACCGTCGCGGGCGCCGGAGGCGCGGCCAGGTCGTCGCCGGCATCGGCCTGCGGCGGGCCGACGCGTGCGCCGGGGCGCCGGTAGGCGGGAAAGAAGCCGTTCAGGTCTTCCAGCGTGGTGTAGTCGCCGCCGGACAGTGCCACGTAGCGGTCGGGGTCGACTACCAGGCGCTGGGTCCGGTACACATGGGTGTCGGGCGAAAAGCCGCGCTTGAACTCGAACAGCGAATCGTTGGCCGAGCCCAGCCCGCCGCCAAGGTGCAGGTAGTGCAATCCATTGGTGCGGCCCCATTCGCGCGCGGCGTGGATCACGGTCTTGGTCGGCTGGCGATGGCGGTATTCCCAGTCCCAGGCCGACAGGTGGTATTGCATGATGCCGCTGCCATGGGCCACGGTGAACAGTGCCGAGCCAATCACGCAGCCCGCTTCCTCGGCCACGAACAGCAGCAGGTCGTCTCCGAGCGCGCGCTCCAGCGTGCGGTAGTACTGCGCATCGAAGAAGTAATAGGGCGACGCCTCCAGGCGCGTCATGGTCTCGTTGTACAGCTCGACAAAGCGCGGCAGCGTGGCGAACTCACGGTCCAGCCGTACCGTCACGCCGGCGCGCCGGGCGCGGTTGATGCCCAGTTTGTGGCGCGACTGCGTCTCCTGCCACTGCCGCTCGGGGCTCTTGGTCAGGTCCATCGACACCGTCTCGCCCTGCTCGACCACCAGCCCGAGACGGCTGTCCCAGCCGGCATTGAGCAGCGGGTGCAGGCGGATAAACCACGACACGCAGCCGTGCTCGCGCAGCAGCGCGATCGCCGCGCCCAGTGCGTCGTCGGCAAAGCGGGCAGGAGCATCGCTGCTCAGCACCGGGCCACCATAGCCATAGGCCGAGGTGGCATCCCAGCTGCCGCAGTCGAGGGGGCGGCGCACCAGCGGCACCAGCAACTCGTGGGTGCCGTCGGTCACCCGCACTGCGGCGGCGCTGCCGTGGTCGCTGCGCTCGGCGGCGGTGTACCACCCAGGCGTGTGGTGGCAGTCGTGGCGACAGCGCGTCAGCGTGTCGCGCCACGCCGGGCTTCCCGGTTCCAGCAGGCTCGATTGCATCGCGGCCCCCCCTCAAATGACCGGCGCCGCGCGCGATAGCCGCGGCGCCAGTGCCTTAGGTGCGCCAGGTTTCAGCGCGCGGATTGCAGCGCGGCAATGCGCTGCTCGATGGGCGGATGGCTCGAGAACAGCGCCAGCCACGACTTGCCGCCGGCGATGCCCATCGCCTGCATGTTCTGCGGCAGTCCGTCCGGATCCAGGCCGCCCAGGCGGCGCAGTGCCGACACCATCGGCGTGGGCGAACCCATCAGGCCGGCGGCGCCTGCGTCGGCGCGGAATTCGCGGTGGCGCGAGAACCAGGCCACGATGATGCTGGCCAGGACGCCGAACACGATTTCGCAGACAACCACCGTGACCATGTAGCCGATGCCCGGCCCGCGCGATTCCTCGTCATTCTTGCGCAGCATCGAGTCGACGAAGTAGCCGACCACGCGCGCCAGGAAGATCACGAACGTGTTGACCACGCCCTGGATCAGCGTCAGCGTGACCATGTCGCCATTGGCCACGTGCGCCACTTCGTGCGCCAGCACCGCCTCGACTTCGTCGTGCGACATCGACTGCAGCAGGCCGGTAGACACCGCCACCAACGAGCTCTTCTTGGTCGCGCCGGTGGCAAAGGCGTTGGGTTCGCCGTCGTAGATAGCCACTTCAGGCATGGGCAGGCCAGAGCGCTGGGCCAGCTTCTCGACAGTTTGCACCAGCCACAGCTCAGTGCTGGTGCTGGGGTGGGTGATGACCTGCGCGCCGGTCGACCACTTGGCGATGGTCTTGGACATCAGCAGCGAGATAAAGGCGCCACCGAAGCCCATCAGCAGTGCGAATGCGAGCAGGGTGCCCAGGTTCAGGCCGTTGGCGGTCAGGTAGCGGTTCACCCCCAGCACGCTGGCGGTGATGCTGAGGACGAGCATGACGGCGAGGTTGGTCGCCAGGAAAAGCAATACGCGTTTCATGTGTATGGAGTGGAGCAGTACGGCGGAAAGGTGCGGACGAGCCGCGGACGCGTGCCTGGGCGCGGCACGCAGGAACGGGCGGGCGCGGTCAGGCCGCGCCGGTGGGATTCAGGCGCGCGGCGGACGCGGCAGCAGCGGCAGGTCGGGGTCAGGCAGCGGAGCGCCGGCATAGTGCGGCGGCCCCGCGCGGCCGGACCAGGCCGCAAGGTGCAAGGGAGGTGCCGGCAGTAGTTGCTCGGCGAGGTCGGCACCGGGCTGCAGTTGCGGCTCGGAGATTTCGGAGAAGGGTGACGGCTGGCCACCCGTGGCGGCAGCGTCGTCGAGGTCGGCGCTGCCAGTGGTGGGGGCCGATGCACCCGCCATCTCGGCAGGGGACGCTACGGCGTGCGCGAGCGTGTCCGCCCAGCCCTGGAACGGCAGGCAGGCCAGCATCACGATCAGAAGGAGAAGCCGAATGGAGCGCACGCGAGGACGGCTTGTCAGTAAGTGTTCAGCGAATTCTACAGGATGCGCCATGGCGCATGCGGCAAGCATGAGGGATACCACACCATGCGCAACCAGTTGCCCGGGGCGGCTCAACCCGGACCGGGAATCGCGCGCAAGGCGGCGCATCCGCCGCCTCTGCACGCTAGCCCGGACTGGCCTACACTATGGCCTACCCTGTAGTAGTTACAGGGATTGTCCGGCCAGAGGGGAAACAATATGCGCATTGGCGAACTCTCCCGTACCAGCGGCTGCGATGTCGAGACCATCCGCTACTACGAACGCGAAGGGCTGCTCGACGCGCCCCGGCGCGAGGCCAACGGCTACCGCCGGTATGACGACGGCCACCTGGTCCAGCTCAACTTCGTCCGCCATTGCCGCTCGCTCGGCATGAGCCTGTCGGACGTGCGCCGGCTGCGCGAGTTCGAGCGCAACCCCTCGCAGGACTGCGATGACATCAACACGCTGCTGGATCGCCAGATCGCGCAGATTCATGCCCAACGTGTGGCGCTGGAGGCACTGGAAGGGCAGTTGCGCGCACTGCGCGAGACCTGCCACCACCAACATCACCAGCCCGCCAGCGAGTGCGGCATCCTGCAGAACCTGCAGCAGGCCGCCGCCGGCGCCGCGTGCGAATGTCATCCGGACGTGCACGACCAGGGCCATGCCGCCAATGGGTGAGGCAAGCGCGCGCGTCACTGTGCTACGATGGCTATACCCGTGACCGCACCACAGCGGTGCACGTACCACGACGGCAGTGCACGCAGTAAGCAATGACTTACGAAGCATGCCAGACCCAGCAACAGACTCTGCCGTCGATCCCAACCCCTGATGATTTCTCGCGTGACCGTGCCTGATCGCCTGATGCCGCTGAACGACGTGCCTGCCCGCTTGCCGCGGACGGGCCGCTCGCGCGCGGCCGCGATCGCCATGGCCGCCGCCCTGCCTGAGCGCGCGCCGCGCGCGATGTCTCCCCGCCGGATCAGCGCACCGCCTGATTCCGCCCGGTTCCCAGCCTGATTCGTCCCCCACTGCGGGGCACCCGGGCCGAACCGGGCCCGAGCCAGCGTTTCCGTTGTTGCCGGCGCGCGCCCACGGGCCAGCGCCGGATCCGTTGATGTCTGCGCTACTGCGCAAAGCCAAGACCTGACTGCGCCCCCCGCCTGAACGCAGGCCACCGGGCCGCGCCTACCCTGACTGCCGGAGGAACCTGCCATGACGGCCAACCAAGCCACCCCGACCAATCCGACGCTTTACCTGACCGAACTCGACATCACCCGCCTGGAGCGCATCGCCAGCCGCGCCGGCTCGGCGCAGCTCGAAGAATTACTGGACGACCTGCTGGCACGCGCCACCATCGTCGCGCCGGACGAGATCCCGACCGACGTGGTCACCATGAACTCGCGCCTGGTGTGCACGCTGCCGGGGGAGCATTCGCCGCGCAACTGGACGCTGGTGTATCCGGACGCCGCGGACTTCGATGCCGGCCGGCTCTCGGTGCTGTCGCCGGTGGGCCACGCATTGCTGGGCGCACGTGCCGGGCAGACCGTCAGCTACCAACTGCCGGACGGCCGGGAGCAGCACGTCACGATCGACGAAATCGCGTTCCAGCCCGAAGCGAGCGGCCAGTACACCCTCTGAGCCCGCTCCCCGTGCGTGCCGCCGGCGCCACGTGCCGGCCGTCGGGGGTGCGCACCGTTGGCGATCCGTGGACACCATTCATCCGCAAGCCTGTCGTTTCACGACTCGCAACGCACCATTCGTCGCAGCGGTATTTCTGCTTGCGGGGACTGTGACTAACCTTCAATCCGTGCTCGCATCACAACGTAGATTGCAGAGCGGCCGGAGTTTTAACCGGTCACATACCAAGAAAAGCCGAAATCAGTTGAAGGAGTCCCAAAATGATCGCCAGACGTATCCTTGGCGGCGCGCTCGTGTTCGCGGCTGTCGCCGCGTCCGCTGCGGCGTTGGCTGCCCCCGCTGCCAGCAAGGTTGGCAAATTTGATGTGTATGCCGACGCGCTGCGCGTAGGCAAGTACGACGTGTACACGGACGGCGCCAAGCAAGGCAAGTTCGATACGTACACCGATGGCGCCCGTACCGGCCGCTTCGACTCGTTCTCGGAAGGCTCGCGCAGTGGTGGCAAGTTCGACACCTTCAGCGAAGGCACGCATACCTTCAGCGGCGAGATCTCGAAGCAAGGCAAGTTCGATACCTTCAGTGAAGGTACGCACACCTTCAGCGGCGATATCGCCGACCGCGCGCTGGACAACTCGCGCAGCGGTGACGGTTCGCTGTACGGCTATCGCGTCTGATCTTCACGGGTCTTCTCCAGGACCCCGGGCGGCCACTGCGGTGGCCGCAAGTTTTCTCTCCCGCCTGCCCGGCCGACCTCCTCCTCCTTCTCTCTTCGCCTGGCAGGCGATTTTTCCTTCCTGACCGATCCCCGGCACTTGCCGTGCGCGCCTGAGCGTCTTGTCGATGGCGTTTGCGTTGCCTCGCTGCCATCCTCCGCCGCCGTCGTTTGTGCAAGCGTGGCGACCTGCGCGCGATCGCCGCGTAGAGCAGCGGCACCGCCAGTGTCCCCAGCACCGTCGCACCCAGCATGCCGCCGAGCACGCCGGTACCGACTGCCTGCTGCGCGCGTGCGCCCGGGCCGGTGCTGATCGCCAGCGGCACCACGCCGAGCACGAACGCCAGCGAGGTCATCACCACCGGCCGCAACCGCTGGCGCGCGGCACGCGTGGCGGCTTCAACCGTGCCCATAGCGCCCGCACTGCCACGGCGCAGCTGTTCGGCGTACTCGACGATCAGGATCGCGTTCTTGGCGGCCAGCCCCAAGGATCACCACCACGCCCACCTTGAAGTAGACATCTGGGCATGCCGCGCAGGAAGATCGCCGCGGCAGCGCCCATCAGCCCGGTCGGCACGATGGCGATCACCGCCAGCGGCAGCGTCCAGCTTTCATACAGCGCCACCAGGCACAGGAAGATAAACAGCAGCGACAGCGCAAACAGCCACGGCGCCTGCGTACCGGTCTGCTGCTGCTCGAAGGCGCGGCCGGTCCAGCGCACGTCGTACTCGAGGCGGCCCGGACAACGCGACCGTCACATTGCCGGTACCTCCGGCGTCGGGGGTGGGGCCGGAACTCAGAGATCGCGCGAGGCGAAGGTATCGCACTTGCGGATGTCGCCTGACTCGATACCGCGGCGCAGCCAGCGCACGCGCTGCTCGCTGGAACCGTGGGTGAAGGCCTCCGGCACGACATAGCCCTGCGACCGGCGCTGCAGCCGGTCGTCGCCGATGGCGGCGGCGGCCTTCAGGCCTTCCTCGATATCGCCCGGCTCCAGCAGTTGCTGGTTGGCGCGCTGTGCGGTGGCCGCCCACACGCCCGCCAGGCAGTCGGCCTGCAGCTCCATGCGCACTGACAGCTGGTTGGCCTGCGCCTCGCCCATGCGGCGGCGCGCGGTATCGACCTTGTCCGAAACACCCAGCAGGTTCTGCACATGGTGGCCGATCTCGTGCGCGATCACATACGCCTGGGCAAAGTCGCCGCTAGCGCCGAAGCGCTGGCGCAGCTCGTCATAGAACGCCAGGTCGATATAGACCTTCTGGTCGCCGGGGCAGTAGAACGGGCCCATTGCCGACTGGCCCGTGCCGCACGCGGTCGGCGTCGCGCCGGAGAACAGCACCAGCGTCGGCGGCGCGTAGCGGCGGTTCAGCTCGGTCTCGAAGATGTGTTGCCAGGTGCGCTCGGTATTGCCCAGCACCTTGCGCGTGAAGACCGTCATCTGGTCCGTCGCCGGCGGGCGGTTGACCTGTTGTTGCTGCGGCGGGCCGGATCCCTGCAGCACCGACGCGCCCTGCATGATCAGCGTCGGATCGATGCCAAAGAAGTACGACGCGGCCAGTGCAACGATGACGGTGCCGATGCCGATCGTCTTCCCGCCGACACCGCCGAATCCGCCGCGGCGGTCTTCAACGTGCTGGCTTTCGGCTTCGTCATCTAGGCGCATGGGGGCTCCGGGAGAGTAGGGTTTCTGGCGAGGTGCAGGTGGCAACCAGTATAGCAATCGGGGGTACCGGATGCCGCTGAGCGCGACCGTTGCATTCCGGACAGCGGCGGGCCGGTCTTCGTTAGCGCACTTTCGCTTTCTGCGCCGCCATGGCGGCAGCGCACAAAAAAACACCACCTGCTCGCCCTGGAGTCGGGCAACGCAAGTGGTGTGCGGCAAAACAAAGAACCGGGCTCGCGCCCGGTTCCGTCAATGCCTGAAGGTCCCGGGCCGGGACCGCTATCGGTTCGCTCAGGCCAGGGCAGCCTCGCGCGTGGCAGGCGTGGTGGCTGCGGCGCTGGCGCCGACCTCCGCCACGCGCAGCAGGTTGGTGGTCCCGCCCTGCCCGAACGGCATGCCCGCGGCGATGGTGATCTGGTCACCCGGCGCGGCGTAGCCTTCCACCAGCGCCGCGCGCGTGGCGGCGTCGACCATTTCATCGACGCTCTGCACGTCCGGGCTCACGGTCGAGTGGATGCCCCAGGCAATCGCCAGGCGGCGCGCGATCTCCAGGTTCGGCGTAATGCTGACGATGGGCGCGCACGGCCGCTCGCGCGCCGCACGCAGCGCCGTGGCGCCAGACGAGGTGTAGGTCACCGTCGCGGCCGCGCCGATGATCTGCGTGACTTCGCGCAGCGCCGCGCAGATCGCATCCTGGCGCGTGTTCAGCGGGGTCTCGTGCTGGGCGTCGAGCAGGTTGCGGTACAGCGGGTCGCGTTCCACCTCGGTGACGATGCGGTTCATCATCGACACCGCCGGCACCGGGTAGCGGCCGTTGGCCGACTCGGCCGACAGCATCACCGCGTCGGCGCCTTCATAGATGGCGCTGGCCACGTCTGACGCCTCGGCGCGCGTGGGCACCGGCGACTCGATCATCGATTCCAGCATCTGCGTGGCGATCACCACGGGTTTGCCGAGCTGGCGGCACACACGCAGGATGCGCTTCTGCACGCCCGGCACGCGCTCCGGCGGCAGCTCCACGCCAAGGTCGCCGCGGGCCACCATCACGGAATCGGACACGCGCACGATCTCTTCGAGTTGCTGCAGCGCGGCCGGCTTCTCGATCTTGGACAGGATGCCGGCACGGGTGCCGACGATCTCGCGCGCTTCGACGATATCGGACGGGCGCTGCACGAACGACAGCCCGATCCAGTCCGCGCCCAGCGACAGCGCGAAGTCCAGGTCCTTGCGGTCCTTCTCGGTCAGCGCGGGGATGGGGATCACGGCGTCGGGCACGTTCACGCCCTTGCGGTCGGACAGCGTGCCATTGTTGACCACGCGCGTGGTGATGCTGCCGGTGGACACAGACTCGACCGACAGGCGCACCTTGCCGTCGTCGATCAGCAGCGACTGGCCGGGTTGCGCGGCCTCGAACAACTCGGGATGCGGCAGGTAGACGCGGGTGCCGTCGCCCGGCGTGGGATCGCTGTCGAGCACGAACACATCGCCCGCGCGCACCGCGACCTTGCCGGCGGCGAAGGTGCCGATGCGCAGCTTGGGGCCCTGCAGGTCGGCCAGCACGCCGATGGGGCGGCCGGTCTCGGCCTCGACCTGGCGCACGGCGTCGTAGCGCGCGCGGTGGTCCTCGTGCGTGCCGTGGCTGAAGTTGAGCCGGAACACGTCCGCGCCAGCCTCGAACAGCGCGCGGATCACCGCGATGTCGGTGCTGGCGGGGCCGAGCGTGGCCACGATCTTCGCTTTGCGCTGGCGTCTCATGATGTCTCCTCTTCCATTCTCGAGTGGCGCGCCACATGGCGCGCCGGATGATGCTGTTCAGGTGAACTACTGGTTCGGTACGGCTTTGCTGCGATGCTGCGGACGGCTTACACGATCAGGATGGCGCGGAAGTCGTTCACGTTGGTACGGGTCGGGCCGGTGACGATCAGGTCGTCCACGCCGGCAAAGAAGCCGTAGCCGTCGTTGTTGTCCAGGTGTGCGCGCGCCGACAGGCCGCGCGCGGTGGCGCGGGTCAGCGTGTCGGGCGACAGCAGCGCGCCGGCGTTGTCCTCGGAGCCGTCGATGCCATCGGTATCGCAGGCGATCGCATGCACGCCGGCCAGGCCATCGAGTGCGACGGCAAGCGACAGCAGGAACTCCGCGTTGCGCCCGCCGCGGCCCTTGCCGCGCACGGTCACCGTGGTCTCGCCGCCGGACAGCAGCACGCACGGCTTGCTGAAGGGTTGGCCGCGCTGTGCGATCTGGCGCGCGATGGCGGCATGCACTTCGGCCACCTCACGCGCTTCGCCTTCGATGCAGTCGGACAGGATGTGGGCTTCGTAGCCGAGTTCGCGCGCACGCGCGGCGGCGGCTTCGAGCGATTGCTGCGCGGTGGCCAGCGTCGCGCTGCGGTGACCTTCGAAACGCGCGTCGCCGGGCTTGGGCGTTTCGCCCGCGCCGCTTTCCAGGTGCGCGTGCACATTGGCCGGCACTTCGATGCCGTACTTGGCGATGACGGCCAGCGCATCGGCGCAGGTGGTCGCGTCGGGCAGCGTCGGGCCGCTCGCGATCAGCGTGGGATCATCGCCGGGGATATCGGAAATCAGCAGCGTCTCGACGCGTGCCGGCGCGCAGTGCAGCGCCAGGCGGCCGCCCTTGAGCGCGGACAGGTGCTTGCGCACGCAGTTCATCTCGCCGATGCTCGCGCCGCTCCTGAGCAGTGCCTTGTTGACGGCCTGCTTGTCGGCCAGCGTCAGGCCGGGGGCGGGCGCGGCCAGCAGCGCCGAGCCACCACCTGAGATCAGGCACAGCACCAGGTCGTCGGCCGTCAGGCCCTGCACCAGTTCTACCATCCGTTGCGCGGCACGCGCGCCGGCTTCGTCGGGAACGGGGTGGGCGGCTTCCACGACTTCGATGCGCTTGCAGTCGGCACCATGGCCGTAGCGCGTCACCACCAGGCCCGACAGTTCGCCTTGCCAGTTCGCCTCCACCGCCTGCGCCATCGCGGCGGCGGCCTTGCCGGCGCCGATCACCACGGTGCGGCCCTTGGGCGGCACGGGCAGGTGCGGGGGCAGGCAGTGGCTGGCGCTGACGGAGGCGACCGCGGTATCGAACAGGTCGCGCAACAGCGCGCGGGGATTGAGCTGTCCGGGATTGGCTGCCGTGCGCTGGGGCGACAGCAGGGCGGCTTGGGGTTCGGTGACGAGCATGAAGAATCCTGGTGCTGACGGGAAAAGCGTGTCGTCCCCGCAGGGCGGGGACGACGTGGTTGCTGCTTACTTCGCGATCTGGTGGTTCGACATGATTTCGATCGCGCGGCACAGTGCCGAGTGGTCTTGCTTGCCCAGGCCGTTGGCCGAGCACGTGTTGAAGAGCTCCTGCGCGGTGGCGGTGTTGGGCAGTGCCACGCCCAGCGCCTTGGCACCTTGCAGCGCCAGGTTCAGGTCCTTCTGGTGCAACTCGATGCGGAAGCCCGGGTCGAAGGTGCGCTTGACCATGCGCTCGCCGTGCACTTCCAGGATGCGAGAGGCCGCGAAGCCGCCCATCAGCGCCTGGCGCACCTTGGCCGGATCGGCACCCGCCTTGGAGGCGAACAGCAGCGCTTCAGACACAGCCTGGATGTTCAGCGCGACGATGATCTGGTTTGCCACCTTGGTAGTCTGGCCGTCGCCGTTGCCGCCCACCAGCGTGACGTTCTTGCCCATCAGGTCGAACAACGGCTTGACCTGGTCGAAGGCTTCCTGCGGCCCCCCGACCATGATGGTCAGCGAAGCGGCCCTTGCGCCCACCTCACCACCGGACACCGGTGCGTCCAGGTACGAGGCCCCCAGCTTGTTGATGCGTGCGGCGAAGTCCTTGGTCGCGATCGGCGAGATCGAGCTCATGTCGACCACGATCTTGCTGTAGCTGGCTTCCTTGCCGGCGGCCTTCAGCGCGGCGGCAACGCCCTTGTCGGCAAACAGCACGGCTTCCACGTGCGGGGTATCCGGCACCATGATGACGATGATGTCGGCACGCTTGGCGACTTCCTCGGCGCTGGTGCAGACGGTCACGCCTGCATCGACCAGCGCTTGCGGGGCCGGGTTGACGTCATGCACGAACAGCGTGTGGCCGGCGGCGCGCAGGTGGCCCGCCATCGGTGCGCCCATGATGCCCAGGCCGATGAAGCCGACGTTGCGTTGGTTTGCCATGTTGATGTCTCCTTGTATGAGATTAAGTCTGTCTTGGTTGGCGTAGGTGGTAACGGGTTACAGCAGGGGTTACCGCAGCGGTCACTGCACGCCGTGCGCGGCGCGCCAGCCCAGCCCGGCCTCGGTGGTGGTCTTCGGCTTGTACTCGCAGCCGATCCAGCCGGTGTATCCAATCTCGTCCAGGAACTTGAAAAGGTACTGGTAGTTCAGCTCACCCGTGCCCGGCTCGTTGCGGCCCGGGTTGTCGGCCAGTTGCACATGCTTGATCTTCGGCAGGTTGGCCTTGATGGTGTTGGCAATTTCGCCTTCCATGCGCTGCATGTGATAGATGTCGTACTGCACGTACAGGTTGGGCGCGTTGACCTGGTTGATCAGGTCGACAGCCTGCTGCGTGCGCGACAGGAAGAAGCCGGGGATGTCGAAGGTGTTGATCGGCTCGACCAGCAGGTCGATATGCTCGGCGGCCAGGGCGCTGGCAGCGAAGCGCAGGTTTTCCACCAGCGTTTCCTGCGCCTGTTCGCGCTTGACGTTCTGCGGCAGGATGCCGACCAGGCAGTTCAACTGGCGCACGCCCAGCACTTTGGCGTACTTGATGGCCTCGCCCACGCCGTCCTGGAACTCGCCCACGCGGTCCGGATGGCAGGCAATGCCGCGCTCGCCCGCTTCCCACTTGCCGGCGGGCAGGTTGTGCAGCACCAGATCCAGCTGGAAGCGGTTCAGGCGGTCAGCGATCTGGTCCGCGTGGAACGCATACGGAAACAGGAATTCCACGCCGCGGAAGCCCGCGCGCGCGGCGGCTTCGAAGCGGTCGAGAAAGCCCACTTCGTTGAACAGCATGGTCAGGTTGGCCGCAAGTTTGGTCATACGTCTCTCCGGTTTAGTTGTGTTGTCGTTCTGCCGGTGCAGAACCGGTGATGCAGGGGCGCTGGATTTGCGCGGGCCATAGCCCGCGCTTCCATGTTGGAATCGTGCTGCTTACGCCGTTTCCACTTCTTCGGTCAGGATCGCCTCGTCAGCGTCCTCGATATCCTCGATCGGCTCGAACTCGTTGATGTTGTCGATCTCGGTGCCCATCGCGATATTGGTCACGCGCTCCAGGATCACCTCGACCACCACCGGCACCGAGAACTCGGCCATCAGGTCGCGCGCTTCGGCAAAGGCCGGGGCGATGTCTTCCGGCTTGAACACGCGGATCGCCTTGCAGCCCAGGCCTTCGACCACCTTGACGTGGTCCACGCCGTAGCCGTTCAGCTCAGGGGAATTGACGTTGTCGAAGGCGAGCTGCACGCAGTAGTCCATCTCGAAGTTGCGCTGCGCCTGGCGAATCAGGCCGAGGTAGGAGTTGTTCACCACCACGTGGATGTACGGCACCTTGAACTGCGCGGCCACGGCCAGTTCCTCGATCATGAACTGGAAGTCGTAGTCGCCCGAGATCGCCACCACATCCGAATCCGGCGAAGCGGTCTTCACGCCGATCGCGGCCGGGATGGTCCAGCCCAGCGGGCCGGCCTGGCCGCAGTTGATCCAGTGGCGCGGCTGGTTGACCGACAGAAACTGCGCCGCGGCGATCTGCGACAGGCCGATGGTGCTGACGTAGCGCACGTCGCGCGGGAAGTACTGGTTCATCTCGCGGTACACGCGCTGCGGCTTGACCGGCACGTTGTCGAAGTCGCTCTTGCGCTGCAGGGTGCGGCGGCGCTTCTGCACGTCGGCGACCCACGACTTGCGGCACGGCAGGCGGCCGGCCATCTTCATTTCGCGGGCAACTTCGACGAACAGTTCAAGCGCGGCCCTGGCGTCCGACACGATGCCCAAGTCCGGACCGAACACACGGCCAATCTGGGTCGGCTCGATGTCGACGTGCACGAACTTGCGGCCCTTGGTGTAGACATCGACGCTGCCGGTGTGGCGGTTGGCCCAGCGGTTGCCGATGCCCATCACGAAGTCCGAGGCCAGCAGCGTGGCATTGCCGTAGCGGTGTGAGGTCTGCAGGCCGACCATGCCGGCTTGCAGCGGGTGGTCGTCGGCCAGCACGCCCCAGCCCATCAGCGTCGGCACCACGGGCACGTTGACCAGTTCGGCAAACTCGACCAGCAGTTCCGACGCGTCAGCGTTGATCACGCCGCCGCCACACACGATCAGCGGGCGCTCGGCCGCATTGAGCATGGCGATGGCCTTCTCGATCTGGGCGCGCGAGGCGGCCGGCTTGTACGGCTGCAGCGGCTGGTAGGTCTCCGGATCGAATTCGATCTCGGCAACCTGCACGTCGAACGGCAGGTCGATCAGCACCGGGCCCGGACGGCCCGAACGCATGAGGTGGAAGGCCTGCTGGAACACCTGCGGCACCAGCGCCGGCTCGCGCACGGTCACGGCCCACTTGGTCACGGGCTTGGCGATCGATTCAATATCGACGGCCTGGAAGTCTTCCTTGTACAGGCGGGCGCGCGGGGCCTGGCCGGTGATGCAGAGGATGGGGATCGAATCCGCCCAGGCCGAGTACAGGCCGGTGATCATGTCGGTGCCGGCGGGGCCCGAGGTACCGACGCAGACGCCGATATTGCCCGGCTCGGCACGGGTGTAGCCCTCGGCCATGTGCGAGGCGCCTTCGACGTGGCGGGCCAGCACGTGGCTGATGTTGCCCGACTTGCGCATCGCCGAGTAGAACGGGTTGATTGCCGCGCCCGGGACGCCGAACGCCGTGGTCACGCCTTCCTTCTCCAGAACCGCGATGGCCGCGTCGATTGCTCTCATCTTTGCCATGATCTTGTCTCCAATGGTGGTGGGATTCGCATTGGAGTCGATCCTAGTCCCGCAACGGGGGCGGGATAAACAGAAGGACGATCAGTTGATTCGATACCCTGTGTATGGAATATGGCCATGGAAGCCCGATGAGACGGTCGCCGATGGCACGCCGGCGTATGCAATTGGATATGTGGTGTGATGAGCCGGCCACGCAGCGCAGCGGTGGGTACGCCCCGGTCCCGCGCGGCGTGGTGTCTATCCGGCACGTGCGCAAGCGGCGAAAATGGCGGTATTCCCTCGCCAGGCCCGACCATGTATTCCAGGCTCCCGCCGTCGTACGAACTGCTTGAAGCCCTTGAGGCGCGCACCACTGCGGCGCCCGCGCCGGCCGGCGGCTTCGCGCGCGCGCTGTGGTTCGGCTTTATCGCCGCGCTGGTGGCGACCCTGGTCTGCGGCGGTGCGCTTGCAGTCTGGCGGCTGTGGCTGAAGCACCCGGTGCCACTGTGGTCGCTGCGCACCTTCGAGGCGCTGCTGGCGCTGGCCGCCGCCTGCTACGTGGGTACGGGGCTGGCGCGTACCGGCACGGTGCTGGCCAGGCTGCGCAACCCGCTGCGCTGGCAGGCGGCCGAGATGGACCGCCAGCGCGCGGCCGAAGACGTGCTGCTGCGGCAGCTCGCGCGCGTACCGCCGGCGCAGCTGGAAGCGCGGCAGCGGCGCGTGGCCTTGCAGCTGCGGCTCTGGGAGGGGGCGGCGCGCACCTTGGGGCTGCTGCTGGCACTGGCGCCTGCCGCCGTGGTGCTGGCCAGCGCCTGGCGCACGCTGCCGTGTCCGGAGCAGACGGTGCCGATGCTGCTATGGGGCTATGGAGTGATGCTGGTCGCCGGCGGCGCCAGCTACCTGTACCTGCACGTGCAATGCAGCCGGCCGTTGCGGCGGCTGGCTTACGTGCTGGGCGAGGCTGCGCAGATGAATGCCGAGCTGGACGCGCGCCGGGCGCAACGCGCCGGCGCGACGCCGCGGCAGACGTGATCAGGCCGCAAGATAGGTCTGCACCAGTCGCACCCAGGCCGCCGCACCCAGCGGCAGCACCGCGTCGTTGAAGTCGTAGCCGGGGTTGTCCATGCAGCTGCCGAACTCGCCTTCGCCGTTGCCGCGGCGATCGGGTACACCGCCAGCACGCTGAGTACCAGCGAGGCCACCACCACCAGCGGCTCGACGTGCGGCATTGTGCCCGCCAGTGCCCTGAAAAACTGCCCGCCATGCGCCGCGCCCGATCCGCTTCATAAGCGCCGCCGGGGTGCCACGGCGGCGCCGATGCCGCACAATGGCGCCCGGGAGACAAATACCAGATGGACAAACTCAAGCAAATCGAAGCCTTTATCGCCGTGGTGGAGCACGGCAGCATGGCGGCCGCCGCGCTGACGCAGAACGTCACGCCGGTGATGATCGGCCGCCGCATCAACGCGCTGGAAGCGCGCATCGGCGTCAAGCTGCTGCACCGGTCCACGCGCCGCATCGCCGTGACCGAGCAGGGCGCGGTGTTCATGGAGCAGTGCAAGAAGGCGCTGGCCGACCTGGACCGCGCCGAGATGCTGATCGCCGAAGGCAGACACAAGGCCACCGGCCACCTGATCGTGTCGGCGCCGGCCGCGTTCGGCCGCAAGCACGTGGCGCCGCACGCGCCGGCCTTCCTCGCCGCGAACCCGGAAGTGCAGATCTCCTTCAACCTGACCGACCGCGTGGTCGACCTGGTGCGCGAAGGCTATGACGTGGGCATCCGCATCGGCGGCGCGATCGATCCGAACTTTGTCGCGATCAAGCTCGCGTCCAACAAGCGCGTGGTGTGCGGCACGCCGGCCTACTTCGCCAAGTACGGCGTGCCGCAGACGCTGGATGACCTGGAGCAGCACAACTGCCTGGCGTTCAACCTGCAGGGCGGCCAGCAGCGCGGCTGGTACTTCAGCCAGAACGGCAAGACCGTGACGGTGCGCGTCAACGGCAACCTCGACTGCAACGATGGTGAGCTGCTGCACCGCTGGACCGGCGAGGGCCTGGGGCTGGGCTGGCGTTCGACCTGGGAGATCCTGCCGCAGCTCGAGAGCGGTGAACTGATTACCGTGCTCGACGAATACGCACTGCCCGCTTACGACATCCTGGCCGTGTACCCGCAGCAGCGTCCGGTGCCGGCCAAGATCCGTTTCTTTATCGAGCACCTGAAGGCGCAGTTCGCGCGGCCCGGCTACTGGATGGCGGCCGGGAACGGAGACTGAGGGGCTGACGATGATGACAGCCTGGCTCGCCGACCTCGTCGTCGTGGCGCACGGGCTGTTTATCCTGTTCGTGGTGGCGGGCGGCTTGCTGGTGTTGCGCTGGCCGCGCGTGGCGTGGCTGCACCTGCCCGCGGCGGTGTGGGGCGTGCTGATCGAATGGCTCGGCTGGATCTGCCCGCTGACGCCGCTGGAAAATACGCTGCGGCATGCCGCAGGGCAGGCTGGCTACAGCGGCGGGTTTATCGAGCGCTACCTGTTGCCGCTGATCTATCCGGCAGGGCTTACGCCGGCGGTGCAGTTGTGGCTGGGCGTGGTGGTGCTGGTGGTCAACGTGGCGATCTACGCGCTGTGGTGGCGCCGCCGGCGGGCCGTGCGGCGTCACCACTGAACGTTGCGCTTCAGCGTGCCGGATCGAAGCGCGGCGCGCGTTTTTCCATATTGGCCAGCACCGCCTCGCGCTGGTTGGGCGAGCCGACCAGTTTGTCCTGTTCATCGGACTCGGCCTGCAGGATTTCAGCGTCGCCCCCGCGCTCCACCACCGCCATCAGCCGCTTGGCGGCGCGGATCGCGTCGGGGCTCTTCAGCGCGACCTGGCGCGCGGCTTCCAGCGCGGCGGCGCGCGGGTCGTCCGCAACGTAGGTGGCGAGGCCCAGCTCGCACGCTTCGGTGCCGCTCAGCACCCGCGCACTGTAGATCAGCTCGCGCAGCACGTCGGGGCGGACCAGGCCGCGCGTCAGCACCATGCCGGCCATGTCGGGCACCAGGCCCCACTTCATCTCCATCACCGACAGCCTGGTGTCCGGCGCGACGTAGCGCACATCCGCGCCCAGCGCCACCTGCAAGCCGCCGCCGAAGGCAACGCCGTGCACCGCGGCGAACACCGGGACCGGCAACTCGCGCCACACCATGCAGGCGTATTGCGGGCGATTGGAAATGCCGTGAGTGCGCTTGCCAAGGCGGCCGGCGCCAATGCTGTCGTTGTGCGCCTGGCCATCGCCCGTGCCGTCGTCCGACAGCATCCCCGCCATGCGGCCCATGTCGAGACCGGCGCAGAAGGCGCGGCCTTCGCCCGACAGCACCACCGCACGCAGGTCCGGCATGCGGGCCAGCTGCTCGCCGGTTTCGATCAGGGCATCGAACATCGCCTGGTCGAGCGCGTTCATCTTGTCGGGCCGATTCAGGCGGACATCGGCGACGCCATCGTCGATCGTCACGAGAATTCGTTCGTTGCTGCTGGCGCTCATGCGCGGGCTCCTTGGATACGGGTTTGGGGTTATGCCGTGCGCGCAGTGTCGGCGGTCGGCAGTACATAGTCGCGATAGGTCTCGCGCAGCTTCACCTTCAGCAGCTTGCCGGTGGCGGTATGGGGCAGCGCCTCGACGAACACCACGTCGTCGGGCACCCACCAGCGCACCATCTTGCCGGCGAGGTAGTCCAGCAGCTCGGCCGCGCTGACGTCCTCGCCGGCGCGCTTTACTGCCACCAGCAGCGGGCGTTCCTGCCATTTGGGATGCGGCACGCCGATCACCGCCGCTTCGGCCACGGCGGGGTGGCCCATGGTGGCGTTCTCGACGTCGATCGACGAAATCCATTCGCCACCGGACTTGATCACGTCCTTGGCGCGGTCCACCAGCTGCACGTAGCCGTCAGGGTCGATGTTGGCAACGTCGCCGGTGTCGAACCAGCCATTGTCATCGAGCGCACTCGGTCCGGCCTTGAAATAGCCCGACGCGATCCACGGCCAGCGCACCTTGAGCCGGCCGAAGGCCTTGCCGTCGTGCGGCAGCACGTTGCCGGCATCGTCCTCGATGCGCAGGTCCACGCCCCATAGCGCGCGGCCCTGCTTGAGCTGCACCTTCAGGCGCGCAGCATCGTCCAGTCCGGCGTGCTGCGGCAGCAGGGTGTTGATGACACCGATCGGGCTGGTCTCGGTCATGCCCCAGCCTTGCATCAGCCGTGCGCCGAATTGCCTGTCAAAGCGCTCGATCATTGCCGCGGGCGCGGCCGAGCCGCCGACGCCCGCAACCTTGAGCGGGAGCTGCGAAGGATCGATCTCGGGATGCGCATCGAGGTACTGGAACAGCATCAGCCATACTGTCGGCACGGCGGTGGAATAGGTCACACGCTCGTCGCGCAGCAGCCGGTAAACACTTTCACCGTCGAGGTGCTGCGCCGGCAGGACCATCTTGGCGCCGTTCATCGCGCACGCGTAGGGCAGCCCCCAGGCGTTGGCGTGGAACAGCGGCACGATCATCAGGACGCTGCTGTCGGGGCCGACGCCGAAGGTATCCGCCGCGCTCGCCTTCAGGCTGTGCAGCACGGTGGAGCGGTGCGAGTACAGCACGCCCTTGGGATTGCCCGTGGTGCCTGAGGTGTAGCAAAGCGAGGACGCGGTGCGTTCGTCGAACTGCGGCCAGTCGTAGGTATCGCTCTCAGCATCGAGCAGGTCTTCGTAGCACAGCGCATCGGGCATGCCGGCCGCCACCACCGCCGGCATCTGTGCACGGCCGGTCAGCGCGACATAGTGCTGCACGCTGGTGAGATGCGGCGCAAGCTGCGCCACCAGCGGCGAGAAGGTAGTATCGAAGCACAGCACGCGGTCTTCCGCGTGGTTGATGATGTAGGCAATCTGCTCCGGGAACAGCCGCGGGTTCACGGTGTGCAGTACCGCGCCCGAACCGGATACGCCGAAGTACAGCTCCAGGTGCCGGTGCGTGTTCCACGCCAGCGTGCCGACGCGGTCGCCCGGCTGCACGCCGAGCGCGGCCAGTGCATTGGCAACGCGTTTCGCGCGCCGGTGCACGGTCTCGTAGTTGCTGCGCACGGTGTCGCCTTCCACCGTGCGCGAGACGATCTCCTGTCTCGGGTGGTACGCCGCGGCGTATTCGATCAGCGAAGAAATCAACAACGGACGGTCTTGCATGAGGCCAAGCATGATGCGTCTCCAGATGCTGTTTCCCTTGCCTCGGGGACGGCTGTCCCCGAGGGTGCTGCAAACGGCGAATGCGCTGGCGCTCAGCGGCCCTTGAACTGGGGCTTGCGCTTCTCGACGAAGGCGGCCACGCCCTCGCGGCAGTCTTCGCTGCGGCTGGCACGCGACTGCAGCGTGGCTTCCACCTCCAGTTGCGCGGCCAGGTCGTTGTCGAAGCTCTGGTTGAGCGCTTCCTTGATCAGCCCGTAGGCCATCGTCGGCATGGTGGCCAGGTGGCGCGCCAGCTTGCTGGCCTCGTCCTGCAGCGCTTCGTCGTCATGAAGCTTCCACACCAGTCCGATGCGATGCGCTTGCTCTGCGTCGATCTTCTCGGCCAGGATCGCCAGCGCGCGGGCGCGCATCTCGCCAGCGTAGCGCGGCAGGAAATAGGTGCTGCCGGCATCGGGAATCAGGCCGATCTTGGAGAACGCCTGCAGGAAGCTGGCCGAGCGGCCCGCCAGCACCACGTCGCCGGCCAGCGCCAGGCTCATGCCGGCGCCAGCGGCCACGCCATTGACCGCGGTGATCACCGGCTTGGGCATCTGGCGCAGCGCCATGATGATTGGGTGGTAGCGCTCGCGCAGCAGCGCGCCCGAATCGGACAGGCCGTTGCCGCCGCCCTGGCGCGCGGCCAGGTCGGCGCCGGCGCAGAAGCCGCGGCCGGCGCCGGTCAGCAGCACGGCACGCACCTCGGCATCGGCGGCGGCACGTTCCACGCCTTCGCGCAGTGCGCCCATCAGCTCGGCGTTCATCGCGTTGAGCACGTCGGGGCGGTTCAGCGTGAGCGTGGCCACGCCTTCGCTGGATTGGTAGAGCACGGCAGCGGTCATAGGTCGGTTCTCCATGTAGATAGTTATTTGTTCAGAAGGCGATGGCCTTACTGCGGCTTCTTCAGCGCGTCGGCGGAGGCGTCGCCCAGCTTGCTGCCGCCGTCGCAGTCGAGGATGGTGCCGGTCACGTAGCGCGCGTTGTCGCTGCTCAGGTACATCGCCGCGTCGGCGATATCGTCCTTGGTGCCGTAGTCGCGCAGTGCCAGGCGCGCCTTGTAGCGGGCCTCGACCTCGGGCGTCGGCGCGAGCCGCGCCATGCCTTCGGTATCGGCGATCGGGCCGGGCGAGATGCCGTTCACGCGTACGCCGGCCGGGCCCCATTCCATCGCCAGGCACTTGATCAGCATGTTGATGCCGGCCTTGGCCGCGCAGGCGTGGGCCTGGAACATCATCGCGTTGACCGCCTGCGGCGCGGTGATGGCGATCAGCGACGAGCCTGGCTTGTTGAGGTGGTCGAAGCTGGCGCGGAATACGTTGAAGGTGCCGAGCAGGTCGATATCGACCACGGTCTTGAAGGCATTGGCCGACATGCCGACCACCGGCGCGAGGAAGTTGCCCGCTGCGCCGGAGATCACCACGTCGATCGGGCCCAGCTCGTCCTGGGTGCGGGCGAAGGCCGCTTCCACGGCGGCGTAGTCGCGCACGTCGGCGGCCATGCCGATGGCGGTGCCGCCGGCCGCGGTGATGGTATCGGCCGCGGCCTGGATGCGTTCGGCGGTGCGGCTGATCAGCGCGAGCTTCGCGCCGGCGCGCGCGAAGCCGTGCGCGATGCCGAGGTTGATGCCGGAAGAAGCGCCGGCGATGAATACGGTCTTGCCGGCGAAGGCGTCTGCGCGGAAGGCACTGGGCATGGAAAGTCCTCTCGATCGATGGTCAGGGCGATGCTTGCCGCGATCCGGCAGGGCAGATCGTGGCGGGGTGGGGCGGGGAAGCGAGTGAGGGTGCTAGCGCCGGCGGCGTGGCCGCCGGGCGGGCGTGGCGCAGTAGCGCATGACTGGTCTCCATTTCTGCGTTCTGATTTACGTCCGCGCGGATGCTCCGGCGGCGCTGGCCTCTGGCTCGGGCCTCCGGCATCCTAACCCGAAGCCGGGGTTCGTTCACGCGCGCCGTCGGCAATGCCGGACCGCCGCCGGCGCAATAGTGCGAGCGCGGCGACGGCACCGTCAACGCGGCTGCAGTCGCCGCAAAGCGCTGGCTGGAAAGGGAAAACGGCATGCCCCGGAGGGGAAGAACACTGGCCCCGGCGGTGCGCCGTTCAGCGGCACGAAAGCCAGTCCTCAGAAAAAAGAAAGCCCGCACACCATTGCAGCGTGCGGGCAGCCTTCCGGCGATAAGGCGCGGAAGGCGGAGTGCTCATGAAGTGCGCCCCCGCGTCTTCATGGCGAGGGCAAGTGTGCGCGCGGGCGGCGCTTGCTGCTTTGACTCACGTCAAGCGCGGGTCAGGCGCCTCGGAAGTGATCAGGCCAGCAGTGCCGCCACCAGGTCCTTGCCCCGCGCCACCGGCGGGGTTTCCTCGAAATGCAGGGCGCCCTCGACATGGCCGAGGTGCTCCACCATCAGCGCGACGGCCCGCTCGACATCGCCGGCACGGGCGGCCTCGATGAACTCGCGATGCTCGTCCGACGAGCACGCCGCGTCGCGGCGCGACTGGTACAGCATGGTGATCACCGCGCTGCGCGTCGACAGTTCGCGCATCATCTCGGTCAGCACGCCGTTGCCGACCACCTCGGCCAGCACGATATGGAAGTCGCCCAGCAGCCGGGTGCGCACCTGCGCATCGTTGCCAGCCAGCGCCTTGCGTTCGGACGCCAGGTGCTTGTCGATGCGCTTGTAGTCGGCAGGCGTCGCCTTGGCGACGAACTCGCGCGCCAGCGCCGCTTCCAGGATACGGCGCACCGCGAAGACTTCGCGCGCTTCTTCCGCACTGGGCTTGGCGACGAAGGCGCCCTTGTCCGGCACCATCTGGATGACCTTGTCCTTGGACAGCATCAGCAGCGCCGCGCGCACCTTGGTGCGGCTGACGCGATAGACGCTGGCCAGGGCCTCCTCGCGCAGCTTGGTGCCGGGCGGCAGGCGGTGCGAGACGATCGCCGCGACAATGTCTTCGGCGATCGCTTCGGCGGTCATGTCAGGATCGATATGCTCGGGCATGGCAGCGCACTTGCGCAGAGGCTGCGCGGTAGGGGAGATGCCGTGATTCTAGCGCCCCACGACGGTCCCGGGCACGGCGGCGGGCGAACCCGCACCGGCGCCGTCTTGCGCCATCGCGGCAAGGCCCGCATCCAGGTCGGTCGCCTCGATGGTGCCGTTGAGCACCCCATGCGCCCGTTCGCGGTCGATATCCTTCTCCCAGGCCGCCACCACCACGGTTGCCACGCAGTTGCCGATCAGGTTGCCGAGGGCGCGCGCGATGCCGATAAACCAGTCCACCGACAGCACCAGCACCAGCCCGATCGCCGGAATCGCCGGATGTGCCGACAGCGTCGCCGCCAGGATCACGATGGCCGAGCCCGGGATGCCGTGCGCGCCCTTGGAGGTGACCAGCGCCACCGCCAGGATGCCGAGCAGGTCTGCCATTGCCAGCGGCGTGTTGGTGGCCTGGGCGATAAACACCGCGGCCAGCGTCAGGTAGATCGAGAACGCATCCAGGTTGAAGGAGTAGCCGGTAGGAATCACCAGGCCCACCACCGACTTCTTGATGCCCATGAATTCCAGCTTCTTCATCACCTGCGGCAGCACGCTGTCGGACGAGGCGGTGCCCAGCACCACCAGCAGCTCGGCGCGCAGGTAGCGGATCAGCTTGATCACCGAGAAGCCACACACGCGCATGATGGTGCCCAGCACCACCAGCACGAAGATGATCACCGCGCCGTAGAACAGGAACACCAGGAAACCGAGCTGCTTGAGCGAGCCGATGCCGTACTTGCCCACGGTAAAGGCCACCGCGCCCAGCACGCCCAGCGGCGCCAGCTTGATGATGAAACCCATCATCTTGAACAGCGTGTGCGAGAAGGTGTCGATCAGCTTGACCAGCGGCCGGCCCGGCTCACCGACCAGCGACAGCGCGCAGCCGAACAGGATCGATACCAGCAGCACCTGCAGCACGTCGCCATTGGCAAACGCGCCGAACACGGTATTGGGGATCAGTTTGAGCAGGAAGTCGACCGTGCCCTGGTCCTTGACCTTGGTGGCGTTGTCGATGAAGCCGGCGATGGCCGACGCATCGAGCGAACGCGGGTCGACATTCATGCCGACGCCGGGCTGGAACACATAGGCCAGCAAGATGCCCAGCGCCAGCGCAATGGTGGTGACGATCTCGAAATACACCACAGCCTTGATGCCGACACGGCCGACCTTCTTCAGCTCGCCGGCGCCGCAGATACCGGCCACCACCACGCAGAACACGATGGGCCCGATCAGCATCTTGATCAGCTTGATAAAGGCGTCGCCAAGCGGCTTGAGCTTGGCGGCGAACTCAGGAAAAACCAGGCCGAGTGCGGTGCCGATCACAAGTGCGATCAGTACCTGGCCGAACAGCGAGCGGGTAAAGCGGGTGTGCAGGCGAGGGGTGCCCGGGCGGGGCTGCGAGGGAACTGCATGCTGCATGGTTGTCTCCGTGCCGGGCCGGTCCTGCACTTGTCCATTGGCTTGTGCAGGCTGGCCCATCTGATCCAGGAATCACCGGCTGCCCCCGTACTGCTCTACTGGCTGGTGGGCTGCCGGCCTTACGTTCCGGGCGGGGCCTCCAGGTCGGAAGCTCGCCACCTCGCGGACAGCCCCCCTGTTGGGACGGTATCCACGCAATCCACTGTCCGGACCGGATTGTCCGCAGCGAATTGTCTGAACGTGGAACCGAATATAGTGCATATCATTTTTGTATGCAATTTTTGAATTCACTGTGCTAACATGAATCGCACAGAATAGAGCTTCGGCACGGGCGCCATGCCCGCGCCGGCTAGCCCCGGCAGACGCCGGAAGGTTCGGCCGGATCATCCCGCCGCGGCAATCACGCACTTCCAGCAGGAGACAACGCATGGCAGCAAATCCGTCGCCGTCCACACCCGCAGAGGTAGGCACGCGCATCATGGGCTGGGCCGACGCCCTGGCCGTCCACACCGAGCAGCCCGGCATGCTCACCCGTACCTACCTGACCGAGGCCCACCACGGCGCCGCCGCGCAGCTGACCGAATGGATGCAGCAGGCCGGCATGACCGTGCGGCGCGATGCTGCCGGCAACGTGATCGGCCGCTACGAGGGCACCTCGCCGGACGCACCCGCACTCTTGACCGGTTCGCACTTCGACACCGTGCGCGACGGCGGCCGCTATGACGGCAACCTCGGCGTGATCCTGCCGACCGCCTGCGTGGCGGAATGGAACCGCCAGGGCAAACGCTTCCCGTTCGCGATCGAGGTGGTGGGCTTTGCCGAGGAAGAGGGCGTGCGCTTCAAGGCCACGCTGCTCGGCAGCCGCGCCATCGCCGGCACCTTCGACAACAACGTGCTCGACAACGTCGACGATTCCGGCAAGACCATGCGTGAAGTGATGCACGAGGCCGGTTTCGACGCCGCCGCGCTGCCGGCCGCGAAACACGATCCCAGCAAGGTGCTGGCCTTCGTCGAAGTCCATATCGAGCAGGGCCCGGTGCTGCTCAACGAAAACCTGCCGGTAGGCGTGGTGACGGCCATTTCCGGCGCCACCCGCTTTATCGTCGAGCTCGAAGGCCTGGCCGGCCACGCCGGCACGGTGCCGATGGACATGCGCCGCGACGCGGCCATGGCCGGTGCCGAGATCGGCCTCTTTATCGAGAAGCGCTGCGGCGGCAAGCCGGGCCTGGTCGGCACGGTGGGCCAGTTCAGCGTGCCCAACGGCGCCACCAACGTGGTGCCCGGCCACGCGGTGTTCTCCATCGACATCCGCTCGGGCATCGACGCCGAGCGCGAGGCCGCCGTCAACGACGTGCTGGCCGAGATCGAGCGCGTATGCGCGCGCCGCAACGTGCGCGCACAAGTGCGCAAGACCCACGAGGCGAAGAGCGTGCCGTGCGCCCCGTGGCTGCAAGAGCAATGGGCCGCTGCCATTGCCCGCCAGGGCGTGCCGGTGCGCCACCTGCCGTCGGGCGCCGGCCACGACGCCATGGCTATTGCCGCCATCGCCGACGTCGCCATGCTGTTCGTGCGCTGCGGCAACGGCGGCATCAGCCACCATCCCACCGAAACCATGACCGCCGAAGATGCAGCCGTGTCCGCGCGCGTGTTCAGCGATTTCGTCGAAAGCTTCCGGCTGCCCCAGTAAGCGCGCACGCCCCGAACCCCACCCGAACCCTCCTGAGTAGTTACGAGAACAAGTCATGACCGCACGAGACAATATGAACCCCATCGAAACCACGCTGACCCAGTTCATCGACCAGCACCGCCCGGAGCAGGAAGCCTTCCTGGCGGAGCTGGTCAAGGTGCCCTCGGACAACCCGGCCGGTGACTGCGACGCCCATGGCAAGCGCGCCAAGGAACTGCTGGAGGGCCTGGGCTTTGCGGTGGAAGCGCACAAGGTGCCCGACGCGCAGGTGAAGGCGGCCGGCATGATCAGCGCCACCAACCTGATCGTGCGCAAGCAGTTCGGCACGGGCGGCCCGACCATCGCCATGAACGCCCACGGCGACGTGGTGCCCCCGGGCCTGGGCTGGACCAAGGACCCCTACGGCGGCGAGGTTGCCGACAGCGAGCATGGTCCGGTCATGTACGGCCGCGGCGTGGCGGTGTCCAAGTCGGATTTCGCCACCTACACCTATGCCGTGCTGGCGCTGATGGAAGCCGAGAAGCAGGGCGCGAAGATCAACGGCGCGGTCGAGTTGCAGTTCACCTATGACGAGGAAACCGGCGGCGATATCGGTCCCAAGTTCCTGCTCGACAACAACCTGAGCAAGGCCGACTACGCGATCTCGGCCGGCTTCTCGTACGGCATCACCTCGTCGCACAACGGCTGCCTGCACGTGGAAGTGACCGTCAAGGGCAAGCAGGGCCACGCCGCCATGCCGCACACCGGCGTGGATGCAATCGAAGCCGCGACCCACATCCTGCAGGCCATCTACGGACTGCGTGCCGAGCTGGCCACGCGCAAGTCCAAGGTGCCGGGCATCGACACCGCCACGCTGAACGTCGGCCTGATCAAGGGCGGCATCAACACCAACGTGGTGCCGGACCTGGTGACCTTCCGCGTCGACCGCCGCATGATCCCCGAGGAAATCGGCTTCGACGCCGAAGGCGAGATCCGCGCCGTGGTGGAGAACGCCGCCAAGGACCGTCCGGGCATCGAAGTCAAGGTCGAGCGCATCATCCTGGCCGAGCCGCTGTCGGAACTGCCGGGCGTGGAAAAGCTGATCGGCGCGCTGAAGAGCCGTGCCGAGTCGGTGTTCGGCGTGGAGATCCCGGTGCAAGGCGTGCCGCTGTACACGGACGCACGCCACTACACCAAGCGCGGCATCCCGACTGTGCTGTATGGCGCTGGTCCGCGCACGCTGATGGAGGCGCGCGGCCACAACTCGGATGAGAACCTGCGGTTGAACGACCTGAACCGGGCGACCAAGGTGGTGGCGCTGGCGTTGTCGGATTTGATGAAGTAAGCAGTTCGATGAGCGCCGCCGGCAGGCGGTTGCGCAAAAGCAAGAAAAGACGCCACGGAGGGTCCGTGGCGTCTTTTTGTTGGATGGTCGATCAGACAGTGATGCTGCTCCGCTCGCCTCGCGCCCGACGGGTACTCGCGCATCAGCACCGCAATGATCTGCGAGGCCGTACAGCCTTCTGCCAAAGCACATGTTCCGTTGTCCTGATATTGACGAAGAATGGACATTGTCGATACCAGGACACCCGGGGCCAATAAGATGCGTCTGAAGTCGCGGAGGCCGATTCTGCCTACTCCGGCAGGGTATTCGCCCCCGCCCCCAGCACCCGCTGCATCAGCACCGTATCGATCCACTGGCCATGCTTGAAACCCGCCGCCTCCAGCCGGCCTACGGTGCGAAAACCCAGCCGTTCATGCACGGCCAGCGAGCCGGCACCCTCGCCGCCGGCGGTGCAGGCGATCACGGCGACCATCTGGCGCCACGGCCCGGTCTCGCACCGCGCGATCAGTTCAGCGAGCAGCGCCTGGCCCAGGCCTTCGCCGACGCGGCGGTGGTCAATATAGATCGAGTCCTCGATGGCAAAACGGTAGGCGCTGCGAGTGCGGTACGACGAGGCATAGGCGTAGCCCAGCACCTCGCCCTCGCGTTCGGCGACCAGATAGGGCAGTCCCTTGCACTGCACCTCGGCAAAGCGCCGCTGCATGTCGTCGAGCGTGGGCGGCACCTCTTCGAACGAGGCGCGGCCGTGCAGTACGTGGTGCGCGTAGATGGCGTGGATGGCAGGAACGTCGGCGGGGGTAGCGTCGCGCAGCGAGAACGGTTTGGGCGCGGTGGTGCGGTCTGCGGGACTGGTGGAAGCGGTGGCGGAGGTCATCGGAAAAGGCAGGCTCGGCTGGCCGGAAGCAAGGAATTGGGGCAACGCAGGATGCGTGCCGGACACATGATCGTACCTACCCCTGCGCGATCGCCGGTGTCTTGTATATAGTGCGGTTTGATTTGCACCGCATTAGTGCCGACGCCCCAGCCCGGGGCACGATAATGACCAGAAAGGACAAGAAAGGACCTGCCATGATCACGATCTACCACAACCCCCGCTGCTCCAAGTCGCGCGAGACGCTGGCCCTGGTCGAAGCCGCCGCCGAAAGGCTGGGCGAACCGGTGGAAATCGTGGAGTACCTGAAGCACCCGCCGTCGCTGTCCACGCTGCGCCAGCTCCACACCATGCTGGGCGTGCCGGTGCGCGAGATGCTGCGCGACAACGAGGCGCCGTACGCTGAACTGGGCCTGGACGACCCCGGCCTGACCGACGCCGAACTGCTGGCCGCCGTGGCCGACAACCCGATCCTGCTGCAGCGCCCGGTTGTGGTGCGCAACCGCCGCGCCGCGATCGGCCGGCCGCCCGAGAACGTGACCCAACTGCTGGCCTGACCCTTGTCAAGCGCGGCCCCGGAATAGAACCGGCCCCCACGGACTGTGGGGGCCGGCCGGTCTGCGAGACAAACTGCTTCAGGCGGGTCGTCTAATGAACACCCAGCCAGTGCATGGCCTCCTGACCGAAAGCGATGGCCGCCAGCACGACCAGCAGCACCACTAGCGTCACCGTGCTGACGTACAACGTTGCCTTGGCGACTTCGGCGTCCTCATCCGAGGTGTGTCGATGGGTAATGGGCGTGGCGCCGCGCGTGGCATGCGGCCAGTGGATCCGGCCGGCCAGGTCTCTCAAGTGCAGGTCGGTAGGAAAACGCATGATCGACACCTCCTCGGCAGGCGCCGCGCGGACCGGGCAACATGGGTCAGACGGTATATGGCGGGGTTGCGCGATTGCGCCGGAAAGTCTGTTGGCTCGTTTCGCCCGGTGCGCCATATCCACTTCTAATATAGGCGGGATGAGGTCGGATGCGAGGCGCAGTCTGCAAAGGACGTGCCGCCATGCATGCTGCGGCGCAGCGGCAGGTTCAGGACTACGCTGGCGGGGGTGACGGCTCGCTTGCCTCGTCGGCACTGCCGGGCCCCGGGGCCGCCAGCGCGGCCTCGCGTTCGCGCAATGTCGCCAGCATGTTGCAGAACAGCGCGCCTTGCTCCAGCGCATCGTCCAGCGCCACGTGGGTATGCGGCAGCGGGTCCAGCCATCCGGCCGGGAAGGCTGCCTTGACCGTCCTGCGGTAGGGCCGCCCGGTCAGCGCGAAGCCCAGCGTCTTGATATCCAGCGCCGCCCAGCCAAAGGGCGAACGCCCGGCAAAACGCATCATGTACCAGAACATCCAGGTGAAATCGAAACCGGCCGGAAAGGCCACGAAGACCGGCTTGCCGGGCAGGCTCTCGACCCATTCCACGTAGCGCACCATGGCGTCCTCGGGGCGCTGCAGGTCGCGCCGGCAGGCGCTCCAGGCTTCGGGCTGGGTTTGCCACCACTGCATCTGCACCGGGTGGCCGGCGGCGCCGGGCAGCGTTTCCAGGTTGGCCGAGAAGGTGCCGACCACGGTCTTGTCCGCCAGCATCGCCGCCGAGGCGAACGACAGCATCGAATGCGGGCCCGGGATCGGGCCGTCGGCCTCCACGTCGGTGCTGACGTAGATCTCCGGGCGGGTGTCGGGCGCCTGTCGCTTGGCCATGGCGCTCAGCCCACGTCGATCAGGTGGTCGGCTACGAACGGGTTGTTGCGGCGCTCTTCGCCAAAGGTTGAGACGGGTCCGTGGCCGGGGATGAAGGTCACGTCCTCGCCCAGCGGCCACAGCCGCGTGCGGATCGAGCGGATCAGGTCGGCGTGGTTGCCGCGCGGGAAGTCGGTGCGGCCGATCGAGCCGGCGAACAGCACGTCGCCCACCACCGCCAGCCGGTTGCCGCGCGAGAAGAACACCACGTGGCCGGGCGTGTGGCCGGGGCAGTGGTAGACCTCCAGGGTTTCGTTGCCGAACTGCACGGTGTCGCCGTTCTCCAGCCAGCGGTCGGGCTCGAAGGCCTCGGCCTGGCCGAATCCGAAGCGACGCGTCTGCTCGGGCAGCTGCTCGATCCAGAAGCGTTCGTCCTGCTGCGGGCCTTCGATCGGGATGCCGAACTCGCGCGACAGTGCCGCGGCGCCCGCGCAGTGGTCGACATGCCCGTGCGTCAGGAAGATCTTTTCCAGCGTGACGCCTTGTTCCCTGACCGCCTCGCGGATGCGTTCCAGGTCGCCGCCGGGATCACAGACGGCGGCACGATTGGTGCTTTCATCAATTAGCAGCGAGCAGTTTTGCTGGAAGGGCGTGACGGGGATAAGCAGGACTTTCATGGATGTGTTTTTGTGATCCTGGCGCCTTCTGAGGGGCGCGCCGGATTGGCCCGAGCGCACGGCGGACCAGTGCCATGCATTGTAGCGCCGGGCGGCCGAGACACCGCCGCGCTATCACCAATGTGACTTATTAGTTTCGCGTCTGCCGGAACAGGTGATCGGCCGCAATCCCTTGCCACACGCGGGATTCCGGGCAGATAGCACCCGTTGGTGCGAAATCGTACAGATTTCGTAACAAAATGAAAGCCATAGTCCGCAATAGTCGATGTTAGACTCGCGCCCATGCTAAGGATCTCCGCCCTCACCAAGCGCTGGCAACGGCTGGCCAAGCTCGGGACATGCACCGCATGTGCCCTGGTGCTGGCCGCTTGTGCCACGCCCCCCGAGGGCGACGACGTGGCCAGCGCCGGCACCTCCGGCGCGGTGCCCACGCGCGCGGCAGCAAAGAACGCCGCCAAGCCCGACGGCGGCAAGTCTGCGCGTAATAATGACAACGGCAGCTGGAACCTGTTCGGCTATGACCCGGACGACAGCCGCAGCGGCAGTTCGCTGGACGGCCTGCGTGCCGACATCGGCACCTTCGAGCAGCGCGGCGTCGCGTCGTGGTATGGCAAGGGCTTCCACGGCCGCAAGACCGCCAACGGCGAGCGCTTCAACATGCGCGCCATGACCGCCGCCCACCCGTCGCTGCCGCTCGACAGCTGGGTGCTGGTGCGCAACCTGCGCAACAACAAGGTGGCGGTGCTGCGGATCAATGACCGCGGGCCGTACCACGGCAACCGCGTGCTGGACGTGTCCATGGGCGCCGCGCGCCGGCTGGGCTTTGTCGAGCGCGGCGCCACCCAGGTGGAAATCCGCCGCCTGACGCGCACCGAAGTGGCCGCGCTGGGCCCGCAGGTGGATGCCGGCGGCACTGAATCCGGCGATGGCAGCGGCGACGACGACGTGTCCGTGCCGGAACTGGCCAACTCGCTGGCGCCCGCCAAGGCGAGCAAGTCGACCAAGGCCAGCGGCAAGACGGTCAAGCGCAAGCGCCGCTGACGACTCCAGCGCCGATGCATGCCACCGCGCGCTGACACCTCTCCGTTACTTTCCTCTCTGCCAGCCCGGGATCATGCCCGGGCCGCTTCAATCCTCGGCGTCGCCGGCGCGTTGCGCCAGCGCCAGCTGGTAGAGCGCATCGGTGCCCGCGCCCGTGATCGCCGCTGCCAGCTTGGCGGCGCGCTTGGCCGGCAACTCAGCCAGCAGCAGCCCCAGCACACGTTGCGCTTCGGCATCCGGCTGTCCATCCGCGGCAGCGGCGGCGCCCGCGCCTTCCACGACCAGCACGAACTCCCCCTTGGCCCGGTTCGGGTCCGCCGCCAACCAGGCCGGCGCCTGCGCCACGGGCAGCACGGCAATGTCCTCGAACAGCTTGGTCAGCTCGCGCCCGACCAGCAGGCGGCGCTCGCCCGGCAGGCCGGCGGCCAACGCGGCCAGTGTGTCGGCGATCCGGTGCGGTGCCTCGTAGCAGACCCAGGCGTGGTCCAGCGCCGCCAGCCGGGCGATGGTTTCGGCGCGTGCCTTGGGCTTGCTCGGCAGGAAGCCGACGAAGGTGAAGCGGCCCTCGCCGGCGTCGAGCATCTCGCCGGCCACCGACAACGCGGCGACCGCGGCGCTGGGGCCGGGCAGGGGCACCACCAGGTGGCCGGCGGCGCGCACCGCCTCGACCAGGCGTGCGCCGGGATCGGAGATGCCGGGCGTGCCCGCATCGGAGACGTAGGCGATGCGCTCGCCCGCGGCCAGCCGCGCCACGATGCGGCCGGCGGCTTCGCGCTCGTTGTGCTCGTGCACGGCCACCAGCGGCCGCTGCAGGCCGACGCGCGACAGCAGCTGGCCGGTATTGCGGGTGTCTTCGCAGGCCACGGCATCGGCCAGGCCGAGCACGTGCAGGGCCCGCAGCGACAGGTCCGCGACGTTGCCGATGGGCGTGGCCACGACATACAGCGTGCCGCCCGGGTACGACTGGCTGGCCGCCAGCGAGATCCAGTCACTCATTGAGAACTTCCGTTGATGCAACCATTCAAATCCACCACGCAGGCGCGCGGGGCGCGGGCCGAAGACCGGGCGCTGGCACACCTGCGGCGCCAGGGCCTGGAGCCCGTGGTTCGCAATTATCGCTGCAAAGGCGGCGAGATCGACCTGGTGATGCGCGCGCCGGACGGCACGCTGGTGTTCGTGGAGGTGCGCCAGCGCAGCGGCAGGGGCTTTGGCGGGGCGGCCGCCAGCGTGACGCCCGCCAAGCAGCGCCGCGTGCTGCTGGCGGCGGCGCACTACCTGGCGACGCTGGCGCAGGCGCCGCCGTGCCGCTTCGACGTGGTGGCGCTGGAACCGGGCCGGCTGGACTGGCTGCAGCACGCCTTTGACCTGGATGCCGCCGGGGCTGGTTCATAATGCGCGCTATCGCGACCGCACGATAGGCGGGCGCCCCCGCGCCGCATCGGCAATGAAAAAGGCCACAGAGCCATGAGTATCGACAGTATCCAGCAACAATTCCTAGACAGTGCCGAGACCAAGCGACAGGCCGCGGCGGTGATGGCCCCCTATATCGACGCCGCCGTGGAACGCATGGTCGGCGCGCTGACCAGCGGCAACAAGATCCTGGCCTGCGGCAACGGCGGCTCGGCGGCCGACGCGCAGCACTTCGCGGCCGAGCTGGTCGGGCGCTTCGAACGCGAACGGCCGGGCCTGGCGGCGCTTGCGCTGACCACCGACAGCTCGATCCTGACCGCGATCGGCAACGACTATGACTTCAGCAAGGTGTTTTCCAAGCAGGTCGAGGCGCTCGGCCTGCCCGGCGACATCCTGCTGGCGATCTCCACCTCGGGCAACTCGGCCAACGTGATCGCCGCCATCGAGGCCGCACGCCAGCGCGAGATGGCCGTCATCGCGCTGACCGGCAAGGGTGGCGGCGTCATTGGCGGCCTGCTCGACGAGTTCGATATCCACCTGTGCGTGCCCAGCGAGCGCACCGCGCGCATCCAGGAAGTGCACCTGCTGACCCTGCACTGCCTGTGCGACGGCATCGACGCGGCATTGCTCGGGGAAGCCTGATCCCGCTGATCCGCACATCCGCCCATTCCCAACATCCAGCCATAGCAAGGACCGCATGACGACTCTGCCCACTACGCATGACTCCCGGAACGGCGCCGGCGCGCGCCATCCTGCCCGCACCCCGCGCCTGGCGCGCGCCGCGCTGGCCGCGGCCGCCGTACTGGTCTCGGCCACGCAGCTCGCCGGCTGCTTCCCGGTGATCGCCGGCGCCATGGGGACCGGCGTGGCCATGGCCACCGACCGCCGGCCCACCGCCACCCAGACCGTGGACCGCGGCCTGCAGCTCGAGGCCGAGAACACCATCAACTCGCGCTACAGCGGCCAGGCACGCGTCAACGTGACCGTGTTCAACCGCAAAGTGCTGCTGACTGGCGAAGCCAGCAACGACAACGTCAGGCAGCAGGTCGAGCAGTATGTGCGCGGCCTGCCCAATGCGCGCGTGGTGATCAACGAGCTGGAGGTCGTCAGCTCGCCGGGCTTCATGACCCAGAGCCAGGACGCCTACCTGACCAGCAAGGTCAAGACGCTGCTGATGACCGCGGAAGGCGTGCCGTCGAACTCGATCAAGATCACCACCGAGAAGAGCGTGGTCTACCTGCTGGGCGTGGTCACCACCGCCGAGGGCGATCGTGCCACCGACGTGGCGCGCAACGCTTCGGGCGTGACCAAGGTGGTCAAGGCCTTCGACTACGTCAACGATACTGAGCGCGCGCGCCTGGACGCGGCCTCGACCGCGCAGAACCCGTCGCCTGACAGCAGTGCCGGCAATATCGGCACGCCGGCGCCAGTGCAGTCGGTGCCGGGCGTCGGCGGTCCGATCGACGCGCCGGCGGGCACCGACGCGGCGGCCACGGCCAGCCCGGTCACCGCGCCGGTGGCCTCGCCGGTGACGCTGCCCCCGGGGCGCAACCTGCCCTGAGCACCAGGGCCAGTTCCGGCCCGGTCTCGACGGCGCCCGCTCATGCGGGCGCCGCTCGTCCTTCTGCGGTTTTCGCCGCACACCATTCCCGCCCGTTGTGATACGGTTGCCACGCCGGCCGCCCCCAAGCGGATCCCCGCGCCGGCCCCACACGGAGCGAGACCAATGACAACAATTCCCCGGCCCGCTGTGTTCGTGCGGCTGGCGCTGCTGGCATCGGCGCTGTGCGGCGCCCAGCCGGCGCTGGCCGCAGATGCTGCGGCAGCTGTCCCATCCACCGAAGCCGCGCTGCGCGCCCGCAACCAGGCCGCCGCCTGCACCAGCTGCCATGGCCCCGCCGGGCGCGCGCCGGCCGGCAGCCCGATCCCGTCGCTGGCGGGCCGCCCGGCGGCCGAACTGGTGACACAGATGCAGGCGTTCAGGGCCGGCACGCGGCCGGCCACGGTGATGCACCAGATCGCCAAGGGTTACGACGACGAGCAGATCGCCACCATCGCGGCGTGGTTCGCCGCGGTGCGCTGAAAGGGGACCGGCAATGCAAAGACGAAGCTTCCTGGGCGCCGCGGGCGCCGCAGTACTGGGTTCGGTCGGCATTGGGGCGGCCCAGGCGGCCCGGGCTGCGGCGCCGGCAAAGGTGGTCGTGGTCGGCGGCGGCTATGGCGGCGCGACCGCGGCGCGCTACCTGCGGGAGTGGAGCGGCCAAGCCATCGAGGTGACGCTGGTCGAACCCAATCCGGCCTTTATTTCCTGCCCGCTGTCGAACCTGGTGATCGGCGGCAGCCGCCAACTGGCCGACCTCACGCTGCCGTACGACGCGCTGGTGCGCCGCCATGGCGTGAAGCTGGTGCGCGACACCGCCGTCGCCATCGATCCGGCAAAGCGTACCGTGCGGCTCGCGGGCGGCACCACGCTGCCGTATGACCGCCTGCTGCTGTCGCCCGGCGTCGACATGATGAGCGACGCGCTGCCCGGGCTGAAGCAGCCCGGTGGCGACCAGGTGCTGCACGCCTGGAAGGCCGGCCCGCAGACCGTGGCGCTGCGCCGCCAGCTCGAGGCCATGCCCGACGGCGGCACCTACGCCATCACCATCCCGCTGGCGCCGTACCGCTGCCCGCCGGGCCCGTACGAGCGCGCCTGCCAGGTGGCGCATTATTTCAGGCAGCACAAGCCGCGCAGCAAGGTGCTGATCCTCGACGCGAACCCGGACATCACCTCCAAGGCGGGGTTGTTCCGGCAGGTTTGGGCCTCACAGTACAAGGGCATGGTCGAATACCGGCCGCAGTACAACACGGTCGATGTCGATCCCGCCACGCGCACGCTCAAGTTCGAGGTGCAGGACGACGAGCGGGCGGATGTGCTCAACGTGCTGCCCCCGCAGCGCGCCGGCGCGATCGCAGTGTCGGCCGGGCTGGCGACGGCCAACGGCAAGTGGTGCGAGGTGGACTTCGTCAGCTTCGAGTCGCGCGCGGCGCCGAATATCCACGTGATCGGCGATGCCATCCAGATTGCGCCGCTGATGCCCAAGTCCGGCCATATGGCCAACCAGCACGGCAAGGTGGCCGCCGCCGCCATGGTGGCACTGCTGTCAGGCCGCGCACCGGACCCGCAGCCGCTCTATAACAACACCTGCTACAGCTTCACCTCGGATCGCGAGGCCGTGCATGTGGCCAGCGTGCACCGCTACGACGCCGCGCAGAAGACCATGCTGACGGTGCCGGGCTCGGGCGGGCTGTCGGAGGCGCCGAACATCCTGGAAGGCGACTACGCGCTCGCCTGGGCCAGGAGCATCTGGGCGGAGATGCTGGGCTAGCGGCGCCGTCGGGGCGGTCCGGCAGCGCCAGTCGTGCCGGGAGGATCGCAAAAACTTGCCAGGCGCCTGGCGCGCCCGGCTGCTACCCTACGGGCTTCGTTCGATTCCGCGACCAGCCCCGCGCCGCCCCCATGCAAGCCAGAGACCGCCTCCTCGCCCTCGCCATCGTCTGCGTCTGGGGCGTCAACTTCGTCGTGATCAAGGTCGGGCTGGCGGGCGTGCCGCCGATGCTGCTGGGCGCGCTGCGCTTCCTTCTGGTGGCCTTTCCCGCGATCTTCTTCGTGCCGCGTCCGCGCGTGCCCTGGCGCCTCCTGCTCGCTTACGGCGTGACCATCAGCCTGGGCCAGTTCGCCTTCCTGTTCTACGCGATGGCGGTTGGCATGCCGGCCGGGCTGGCCTCGCTCGTGCTGCAATCGCAGGCCTTCTTCACGCTGGCGATCGCCGCGCTGTGGCTGGGCGAGCCGGTGCGCTGGCACAACATCGCCGGCATGGCGGTCGCGGCGGCCGGGCTGGCACTGATCGGCTCCGGCGCCGCCGCCAGTGCCGGCGGCATGAGCGTGGCCGGCTTCGTGCTGACGCTGTGCGCGGCGTTCTGCTGGGCCAGTGGCAATATCGTCAGCAAGAAGATCGGGCCGGTGGACCTGCTGGGGCTGGTGATCTGGGGCGCGCTGATCCCGATCGTGCCGTTCGCGCTGCTGTCGCTGTGGGTGGAAGGGCCGGCGCGCATCGTGCAGAGCGTCACCCATGTGTCCGGCATGGGTGTGTTCGCGGTGCTGTACCTGGCCTTTGCCGCGACCGTGTTCGGCTACACCATGTGGGGCCGGCTGCTGACGCGCTACCCGGCCAGCCAGGTGGCGCCGCTGACGCTGCTGGTGCCGGTGGTGGGGCTGGTGTCGGCCCACGTGCTGCTGGGCGAGGACCTGTCCGGTGCGCAATGGGCGGGGGCGGCGGTGGTCATGGTGGGGCTGCTGCTCAACGTGTTCGGCCAGCGTCTGTGGGCGGGCAGGGCGCTGGTGCGGCTGAGCCGGACCAGCAACGCTGGCAAACCATGGTTGGTGCGCAAGATCCGCCGCCGGCACACTCATGCTGTTCTGCATCATTGGGTAAACACTATATGCGCATTCGCGCATATACGAATATATTGGACGGCATGGAAGAGCTGGATCGCGTATTCGAGAAGGTATCGGGCTACTTCAGCCTGTTGGCGGAGCCGACGCGGCTGAAGATCCTGCACGCCTTGTGCGATGGCGAGAAGCCGGTCAGCACGGTGGTCGAGACGGTGGGTTCGTCGCAGACCAACGTGTCGCGGCATCTCAACGCGATGTACCGCTCGGGCGTGCTGTCGCGCCGCAAGGAGGCGAACCTGGTGTTCTACGCCATTGCGGACGAAAGCGTGATCGAGCTGTGCCGCACGGTGTGCGTGCAGGTGGCGAGCCGGCTGGAGGACAACGCCTTGCCCTCCAACGCGGTCGACCGTTTCATGGCGCAGCCCGCGCCCGAACCGTCGCCGCGCCGGCGTCGCACCGCAAGCTGAACGCGCGCATTCCGGCTCTTCCGGCCAATCGCTGGCAGCTGCGCCACGGCACGGCTGACCGATAACAGGCGGCCGCCGACGGTCCAGGGCGAGCCAGCCGGAGGAGACGGCATTGCAGGAACGGAACCGGCCCGGGCGCATCGTGCCCGCGCCCCAGCACTTCGTCAGCGCATCGCTGGCGCAGGATATCGGCCGGCACGGCCTGGACGCGCCGCGGCGCGATTTCCTGCGCAAGAGCTTCCTCGGCGCGGCGGCCGGTGTTGCCGCCGCCGCCGCGGGACGGCGCGCGCTGGCCGCCGATGGCGATCCCGCCATCCTGCAGCCGCAGCCGTGGGCCACCTCGCTCGGCCAGCCGGTCGCGGCACGGCCGTACGGTCAGCCGTCCGTGCATGAGCAGAACCTGGTGCGGCGCGAGTCGCCGGGCCTGACACGCGTTTCCGCTGCCTCCGTCGCCTTTGCGCCGCTGCAGGGCTTCTTCGGCATCATCACCCCCAACGGCCTGCACTTCGAGCGCCACCACCAGGGCTGGCACGATATCGACCCCGCCCGCCACCGCCTGATGATCAACGGCCTGGTGCGCGCGCCGCGCGTCTACACCATGGACGACCTGATGCGCCTTCCGGCAGTGTCGCGGATGCATTTCATCGAATGCGGCGCCAATACCGGCATGGAGTGGGGTAACGTGGCCGTGCCGACGGTGCAGTACACCCACGGCATGCTGTCGTGCTGCGAGTTCACTGGCGTGCCGCTGCGGGTACTGTTGGACGATGCCGGCGCCGACTTGCGCCGTGGGCGCTACCTGCTGGCCGAAGGCGGCGATGGCTCGTCGATGACGCGCACCATCCCGATGGCGCTGGCCGACGAGATCATCGTCGCCTGGGGTATGAACGGCGAGATGCTGCGTCCCGAGAACGGCTACCCGCTGCGGCTGGTGGTGCCGGGCGTGCAGGGCGTGTCGTGGGTCAAGTGGCTGCGTCGGCTGGAGCTGGGCGACCAGCCGTGGAACGCCAAGGACGAGACCATCCACTACGTGGACATGATGCCGGACGGCAGGCTGCGCCAGTACACCTCGATCCAGGAGTGCAAATCGGTCATCACCACGCCCTCCGGGGGGCAGCAGCTGGTAGGCAAGGGCTTCTACAACATCAGCGGGCTGGCGTGGTCCGGGCGCGGGAGTATCAAGCGGGTCGATGTCTCGACCGACGGCGGGCGCAACTGGCGCACCGCGCGGCTGGAGTCGCCGGTGTTGTCCAAATGCCTGACGCGCTTCAACCTCGACTGGGTCTGGGACGGCGCCCCGGCCATCCTGCAAAGCCGTGCCATCGACGAGACCGGCTACGTGCAGCCCAGGCTGGCGCAACTGCGCGCGGTGCGCGGCACCCGCTCGATCTATCACAACAATGCCATCCAGAGCTGGCAGGTGGCGGCAGGCGGCGAGGTGTCCAATGTCCATGTGGGCTGAGCGCCGGACCCTTGCCGCGCTGATGCTGTCGGCTGCCCTTGCCGCCCCGGCGTGGGCGGGAACGGCTGACGCCCGTGCGGCACTCGGCCGCACTGCCACCACCGCCGAAGTGACCGCATGGGATATCGACGTGCGCCCGGATTTCAAGGGACTGCCCAAGGGTAGCGGCACGGTGGCACAAGGGCAGACGATCTGGGACGGCAAGTGCGCGTCGTGCCACGGCGACTTCGGCGAATCCAACGAGGTGTTCACGCCCCTGGTGGGCGGCACCACCGCGGAGGACATCAAGCGCGGCCGGGTGGCGGCCATGACCGGCAACCAGCCCTACCGCACCACGCTGATGAAGGTCAGCACCGTCAGCACGCTGTGGGACTACATCCACCGCGCCATGCCGTGGAACGCCCCCAAGAGCCTGGGCGCCGACGAGGTCTACGCGGTTACCGCCTACCTGCTGCACCTGGGAGAGATCGTGCCGGCGGACTTCACGCTGTCGGACGCCAATATCGCCGCGGTTCAGCGGCGCATGCCCAACCGCGACGGCATGACCACCGACCACGGCCTGTGGCCGGGGCGCGGGCGGCCGGACACGCGCAACGTCGCCTGCATGAAGCATTGTGCGGACCGGGTGGCGATCGCCTCGTCGATGCCGGACTACGCCCGCGATGCCCATGGCGACCTGGCGCGGCAGCAGCGCATCTTCGGACCGGTGCGCGGCGTGGCGGCGCGGGTCGCGGTGCCGGCAAGTGGCGCGTCCGACGCATCGGCGCCGGCAGCGCCCGGCGCGCGCCTGGCCAGCCAATACCAGTGCGTTGCCTGCCATGCGATGGACAAGAAGCTGGTGGGACCGTCATTCGCCGACATCGCCGGCAAGTACAAGGGCCAGGACGCCCATGCCGCGCTGGCGCGCAAGGTCAAGGCGGGCGGGCAGGGCGCCTGGGGCAGCGTGCCGATGCCGCCGCAGCCGCAGATCCCCGATTCGGACGTACAGGCCATGGTGGGCTGGATTCTTGAGGCAAAATAGCGGGCTGGCCGCCGCAGTGCCCCCAGGCGGCGGCCAGTGTGTGCCGCGAGGCAGTTTTTTGCAGTGTTTGCCTGGCGGCCTTTGCCGTCCCCACGGCTTTACAGAGCTTGGAGAGCTTAACAATGAAGCAGTTTGTCATCGCAGCGCTGATGCTCGGCGCCGCCGCATCGGCCCACGCGGTCGATGCCGCCAAGGCACAGGAGATCGCCAACAAGAACGCCTGCATGGGTTGCCACCAGGTCGACAAGAAGCTGGTCGGTCCTTCCTACAAGGAAGTGGCGACCAAGTACAAGGGCGACAAGAATGCCCTGGCGACCCTGACCAAGAAGGTCAAGAGCGGTGGCTCGGGCGTCTGGGGTCCGGTGCCGATGCCGGCTAATGCCGCCATCAGCGACGGCGACCTGAAGACGGTGGTCGAATGGGTGCTGGCAGGCGCCCCCGCCAAGTAAGCCTTACCGCCCTGGCGGGTGTTCCGCCGATGCAGCAGGCCGGACGGTGAATGCCGCACGACCTGTACAGACCAGCGGCCGGCAATGTACCGGCCGCAAGCAAGAACACCAGAAAGAACACCAGAAGTACAGCCGAAGCGGTCATTGACGGACTGGAACGGAGTAGCCGGAGAGCATGCAATGAATTCAAAACGACGAGAAGTGCTGCGGGTCACCGCTGTCCTGTCGCTGATGGCCGCCACCGGCCTGATCAGCGAAGCGCAGGCGGCCGAGTGGAACAAGAACGCCTTTGACGGCAAGAGCGTTGCCGACGTGATCAAGGCACTCGGCGGCAGCGGCACCGAGAAAAGCACCGCCATCACCTTCACCGCCCCCGATATCGCCGAGAACGGCGCCGTGGTGCCGGTGGCCGTGACCAGCACCATCCCGGATACCGAGCAGATCGCGATCCTGGTCGAGAAGAACCCCAACACGCTGGCCGCCGACTTCGTCATCCCGGCCGGCACCGAGCCGTTCGTCTCCACGCGCGTGAAGATGGGCCAGACCTCGGTCGTGCACGCCGCGGTCAAGGCCGGCGGCAAGTGGTACGTGGCATCGAAGGAAATCAAGGTCACGCTGGGCGGCTGCGGCGGCTGACGCCGCTGAACCCATCCCGACCCGAGATTTCCCGCCAACACTGCAACAGGAGAACCATATGGCAGACCCGATGCGCGTACGCGCCACCGAAAACGGCGGCGTGGTAGACGTCAAGATCCTCATGAAGCACGACATGGAAACCGGCCAGCGCAAGGACGCGTCCGGCAAGCTCGTGCCGGCCTGGCATATCCAGACCGTGACCGCCCAGTGCAAGGGCAAGGAAGTGTTCCGCGCCCAGTTCGGCCCGGCGGTGTCGAAGGACCCGTTCCTGAACTTCAAGTTCAAGGGCGGCGCCAAGGGTGACAAGGTTACCGTGACCTGGATCGACAACCGCGGCGACAAGCGTACCGACGAAGCGACCATCGCCTGATCGTCGCGGGCCAGGCGCCGATCGCGCCGGCCCCGGCAGCGCCCGCCGTCCTCTGCTAAGGTTCGGGTCGGATGCCGGGACGGGCCGCGCGACGGGCGCTGCGGCCAGGACGGACCCGGCCGGAAGGAACACTATGCGGCGAGCATTTATTCGAGCATCGGCGGCGCTGGCCGCCATCGGCCTGTCGGCTAAGGCCGCGGCCCAGGCTGCGCCGGCTGCAGGCAAGGGCGGGCGCATCAAGGTGGTGTACCAGCTGTCGGAAGGCGTCGACCAGGCGGTGCGCGCCATGGGCAACCTGCGCAACCACCTGAACGGTGCGCCGGGGACGAAGATCGTGGTGGTCGCGTTCGGCTACGGCGTCGATTTCCTGGTCGAAGGCGCCAAGGATGCGCGCGGCAATACGTTTGACGCCCCGGTGGGCGCGCTGGCATCGGCCGGCGTGGAGTTCCGCGTGTGCCGCAACACGCTGACCGCACGCAAGATCGCTGAATCGAGCCTGTTGATGGAAGCAAAGGTGGTACAGGCCGGCGTGGTGGAAATCGCCCGCCTGCAGGCCGAGGAAGGCTACGCCTATATCAAGCCCTGAGCCGGGCAGGCGCAGCTGACCTCAACACAAGAGAAAACGGCCCGCCACGGCGAGGCCGCGAGGAGAAGCCCCATGAACACCATCCGAAGCCTGGGCCGGCGCGCCGCGCTGGCCGCGGCCGCCACCGCCGCTGTGGCCGGTGCTGCCGCCGTGCATGCGCAGGGCAGCACCGCCGACGAAATCGCCAAGTACCGCCAGATGCTGGCCGAAGGCAATCCCGCCGAGCTGTGGGAAGCGGCCGGCGAAGAGCTGTGGAAAAAGCCCGCCGGCCCGAAGAACGTCTCGCTCGAACAGTGCGACCTGGGCAAGGGTCCGGGCGTGACCAAGGGCGCCTATGCCGAGCTGCCGCGCTACTTCAAGGATGCCAACAAGGTGATGGACCTGGAGCAGCGGCTGGCGTACTGCCGCGTGACGCTGCAAGGGCTCACTAAGGAAGAGGCGACAAAGAACCCGTTTTCGGCCTCGGGCAAGCCGTCCGAGATCGAGCGGCTGGTGGCCTACCTGACCGGCGAGTCGCGCGGCGTGAAGATGAACGTGCAGCTCAACCATCCGGAAGAGAAGCGCACCTACGCGCTCGGGCAGAAGATGTTCTTCTACCGCGGCGGCGCCTATGACTTTGCCTGCGCCACCTGCCACGCGGTGGACGGCCAGCGCATCCGCCTGCAGGACCTGCCCAACCTGCTGACTGAGAAGGGGGCGCAGGCGGCCTACACCACCTGGCCCGCCTACCGCGTTTCGCAGGGCGAGGTCCGCTCGATGCAGCATCGCCTGTACGACTGCCTGCGCCAGCAGCGCTTTCCCGAACCCGCCTATGGCTCGGACGTGATCACCGCGCTGACCATGTTCCTGGCGAAGAACGCCAACGGCGGGACCTACGATGGCCCGGCAATGAAGCGCTGACCGGTACGGGAGAGACAACATGCAACGACAGAACAAGGCGCTGGCCATCGCGGCCCTGGCCACCCTGCTGGCAACGGGCGCCCATGCGCAGGACACCACCACCAAGGCGCGCCCTGCCAAGGGCAAGCCCGCCGCAGTCAGCGGCGCCGACATGAAGCACCTGATCGAGGACTCGTTCTCGTCCAGGGGGCCGGTCACGGTCGAAGGCGTGCTCAACCAGGACGGCATGCAGCAGGCTTGCAGCGAGTACCCGGACCGCACCAAGGTGCCCGAGAAGGTTGCCAAGAAGATCGAGGCCGCCGAGCTCAGGCAGGTGAAATACCCGGGCGACAGCAACTGGCTGGGCGACTGGAAGGAGGGCGAGAAGATCGCCCAGAACGGTCGCGGCATGCAGTTCACCGACCAGGTCGGTGGCACCAACGGCGGCAACTGCTACGCCTGCCACCAGATGACCAAGGCCGAGATCTCGTTCGGCAATATCGGCCCGTCGCTGTACCAGTACGGCAAGCTGCGCGGCAACTCGCAGGAAGTCATCAAGTACACCTGGGGCAAGATCTGGGATTCCAGCGCCTACGCCGCCTGCTCCAACATGCCGCGCTTCGGCCACAAGGGCATCCTGACCGAAGCCCAGATCCGCGACGTGATGGCACTGCTGCTGGACCCGGCCTCGCCGGTCAACCAATAAGCCCGATGCGCGCGCCTGCCCTGCTGCTGCGCTGGCTGCTGGCCTTCAGCCTGGCCGGCGCGGCCGGCGGTGCGGCCGCGCTGGAAGTGGGCGACACCGTGCGACTGCCCGACGTGCGGACGCTCGACGGCCGCACGCTCAGCGCCGCGGCTTTGGCCGGCAAGCCGCTGGTGGTCGAGTACTGGGCCTCCTGGTGCCCGTTCTGCGCGATGCAGAACCCGCGCCTGCAGAAGCTCCATGAACGCACGCGCGGCACACCGCTGCAGGTGCTCGCCATCAGCATCGACAAAGACCCGCGTGAAGCCGCCGGGTACATGAAGAAGCGCGGCTACACCTTCCCGGCGACGATGGACTCCGCCGCGCTGCAGGCCGTGTTCGGCGAGCGCAAGCGGCTGCCCGAACTGTACGTGATCGATGCACGCGGGCGCGTGGTGCAGAAGGAAGTGGGCGAGATGCTTGAAGACGAGGTGGCGGCGCTGGAGCGGTACGCCAAGCCATAGCCAGGCGGTGCCGGACGCCACGGGCCGACCGGTACGCACAATCCACAGGAAGAGACATGGACCGACGCGAGTTCCTGCAGGTGCTGGCCATCGCCAGTGCCGGCGGCATGACGTTCCCCCTTCAAGACGCGCACGCCGCGCAGGCCGCCGACGCGATGTACGACCTGCCGCGCTTCGGCAATGTCCACCTGCTGCATTTCACCGACTGCCATGCGCAGCTGCGGCCGGTGTATTTCCGCGAACCCAACGTCAACCTTGGCATCGGCGACTATGCCGGCAAGGCGCCGCACCTGGTCGGCGACGCGTTGTTGCGCCACTACGGCATCCGCCCCGGCACGCCACAGGCGCACGCGTTCACCTACCTCGATTTCAACGACGCCGCGCGCCGCTACGGCAAGGTCGGCGGATTTGCGCACCTGGCCACGCTGGTCAAACGCCTGAAGGCCGACCGTCCAGGCGCGCTGCTGCTCGATGGCGGCGACACCTGGCAGGGCTCGGCCACCGCGCTGTGGACCAAGGGCCAGGACATGGTCGATGCGGCGCTGGCGCTTGGCGTCGATGTGATGACACCGCACTGGGAAATGACCCTCGGCGCGGACCGCGTCAAGGAGATCGTCGACAAGGACTTCAAGGGCAAGGTCGCCTTCCTCGCGCAGAACATCAAGACCAACGATTTCGGCGACCCGGTGTTCGAGCCCTACGTGATCCGCGAGATCAATGGCGTGCCGGTTGCCATCATCGGCCAGGCTTTTCCGTACACGCCGATCGCCAACCCGCGCTACTTCGTGCCGGACTGGACCTTCGGCATCCAGGAAGAGAACCTGCAGCAGGTCATCGACGAGGCCCGCGGCAAGGGCGCGCAGGCGGTGGTACTTCTTTCGCACAACGGCATGGACGTCGACCTGAAGCTGGCCTCGCGCGTGCGCGGCCTCGACGCCATCCTGGGCGGCCATACCCACGACGGCGTGCCGGCGCCGGTGCCGGTGAAGAACGCCGGCGGCACCACGCTGGTGACCAATGCCGGCTCCAACGGCAAGTTCCTGGGCGTGCTCGATTTCGATGTGAAGGGCGGCAAGGTCGCAGACTTTCGCTACCGGCTGCTGCCGGTGTTCGCCAACTACCTGCCGGCCGACCCGGCCATGGAGGCGTTGATCAGCAAGGTCCGCGCCCCGTACGAACAGAAGCTGGGCGAGGTGCTGGCGGTCAACCGCGGCCTGCTCTACCGCCGCGGCAACTTCAATGGCACCTTCGACCAGCTGATCCTGGACGGCCTGATGCAGGTGCAGGGCGCCCAGATCGCCTTCTCGCCTGGCTTCCGCTGGGGCACCACGCTGCTGCCGGGCCAGGCCATCACCATGGAACACCTGATGGACCAGACCGCGATCACCTATCCGTACACCACGGTGACGCAGATGAGCGGCGAAACCATCAAGACCATCCTGGAGGACGTGGCCGACAACCTGTTCAACCCCGACCCGTACTACCAGCAGGGCGGCGACATGGTGCGCGTGGGGGGGCTGCAGTACACCGTCGATCCCAAGGCGGGCATGGGCAAGCGCATCACCGACATGCGCCTGGCCGGCAAGCCCCTGGAGGCCGGCAAGTCCTACAAGGTCGCCGGCTGGGCCCCGGTGGCCGAGGAAGCCCGCCAGGCCGGCGGCGCCCCGATCTGGGACGTGATGGCGCAATGGCTGCGCAGCACAAAGGAAGTCAGCGCCCGGCCGCTGAACCAGCCCCGGGTGCGCGGCATGGACGGCAATCCGGGCATCGCCGCCTGATGTTGCGCAGCGTCCTCATGCCGGCCGCGAAGGATTGAAGGCAGACGGCGAAGTCGTTACAATCGTCCGCTACGGGCCGATAGCTCAGCTGGGAGAGCGCTGCGTTCGCAATGCAGAGGTCGGGAGTTCGATCCTCCTTCGGTCCACCAGAATCGCTGTCGCAAAAGCCTCGGAAAGAGAAATCTTCCGAGGCTTTTGTGCTTTCCGGGCTGTGTCTTGTCAGCGGAGTGCGCCGCGGTTGCCCTGCTAAGCTACCCGCGTAGGCCGCCTGGCCTTCATCGCCGAGGGCCGTACCTGTTGCAGCGCTCGCAGCGACTGCAGCGCGTCTTCTACCGCCTCGATCCCGTCGCGCAGGCGCGCGGTGGCATAGCCCAGCCGGCTTTGCGCATCGGCGTCGGGGGTGGAGAGGTGTTCGAGTGCGTCGACTTCCGCCTGCATCTGTCCGACCAGGCGGCGCAATTGGGATGTGCTGTGCGAGGCTATTGACCGGATCGCCATCGTTGGGGACCTCCTTGCAGTGACCGGGTGTGCCCGTCCCGTCTACGGTAAAGGCGTCGCAAGAACTTCGCCAGCGCTGTTACGAAATCTCCACGACGCCCCGGATGGCTTGCGTTTGCCGCCAGAAGTTCGGCCGTCGCCCTCCACAGCCGGAGGCATGCGACGGCCGCGCGGATTGGCAAAAGTCGCATCGCAGAAACGCTTTCGGTGGTAAAGCTTGCAAACCGGACCTCTCACCGGGTGTGGCCCAGCGTGATCCTCACGCCCCGTCCTGGGCTATAGTCGGCCGATGGAATCGGAATACCACGCCATGCGTCCTGAACCCGCCGATTTGCCCGACGATGCCACCACCGCCGGCAGCGCGGCCGATGTCGACGCACGCCATCGCGCCGGCCGCCGCAGCACGCTGGTCAGCGTGGCGGTCAATCTCGGGCTGACCGCCACCCAGGCGGTGGCGGGCGTCATCTCCGGCTCGCAGGCACTGATCGCCGATGCGGCCCATTCCCTGTCAGACCTGCTGTCGGACTTCGTCGTGCTGCTGGCCGCCTGGCAGGGCCGCAAGGATGCCGACGCCGACCACCAGTACGGCCATCTGCGCTTCGAGACCGCCGCCTCGCTGGCGCTGGGCGGGCTGCTGCTGGCGGTCGGGGCGGGCATGCTGTGGGCGGCGGTGGGCAAGCTGCAGCATCCCGCGGGCGCGCAGCCGGTGCAGCCGCTGGCGCTGTGGGTCGCGCTGGCCGCGTTGGTATCCAAGGAACTGCTGTTCCGCTACATGCTGGCCGTGGCGCAGCGCGTGCGTTCCGGCATGCTGGTGGCCAATGCCTGGCATGCGCGCTCGGACGCGGCCTCGTCGCTGGTGGTGGCGATGGGCATCGGCGGCAATTTGCTTGGGTACCACATGCTGGACCCGGTGGCGGCCATCGTGGTGGGGCTGATGGTGGCGCGCATGGGCCTGCGCTTCGGCTGGGGTGCGCTCAACGACCTGATGGACCGCGCAGCCGATGAAGAAACCGTCGAGGCCATCCGCCAGACCATGCTCGGCACGCCCGGCGTGCTGGGTTTGCATGACCTGCGCACACGCAAGATGGGCGACCAGGTCCTGGTCGACGTGCACCTGGAGATCGACGCCACGCTGACGGTGGCGCAGGGTCACGCGATCGCGGTGGAAACCCGGCGCCGCACGCTCGACCACCATCACGTGCTCAACGTGATGACTCACGTCGATCCCGTATACGTCAGCGGCCAGCCCACGGCGGCCTGAGCCCGCCTGTGGACATCTTCGCCCGCGGCTGGGGATAACTGTCCGGACAACCTGTGCCCCGCCTGGGGGCACGTTGTGGGACGTATACGAACAACTCCGGGGCCCGCACGGGTCAGGTATACGTCACCCGCGAGCTATCCCGGCGAATCAGGGTTATCACGGGGTGGTTATCTTGTTCGCAAGTCCCTGAGCCAAAAGGGAAAAGGTGACTTATCCACGGCCCGCGGCCCGGTTTACCTACTACTACTATGTATACATACGTAAACAATATAAAAGACATAACCAGGACCGTTGCTCCGCGCGGGGTTTGCAAGCAACGGTCCATCTTCCTCAGGACGTATACCGGCGGCTCCCTCCGTTAAGGCAGCGAAGGTATACGTCGGCGCCACCGCGTATACCGGCCTAGCGCGGCACCTTGAACGCCTGCCGCGCCCGCAGCGCCTCCGCGCGTGTCGTGCAGCCGTCCTGGTGGTCGTTGACGAGCCCCATCGCCTGCATCAGCGCATACATGGTGGTCGGGCCGACAAAGCGCCAGCCGCGCTTCTTCAGGTCCTTGGACAGCGCCACGGATTCCGGCGAGGTCGCCATGGTGCGCAGCACCTCGGGTGTCAGCACCTTCGGCCGGCTGGCGGGATCCGGCTCGAAGCGCCAGAAGTAGGCGGCCAGCGACGATTCCGTTTCCAGCAGTTCGCGCGCCCGCTGGGCATTGCTGATGGCCGCCTCGATCTTGCCGCGATGGCGCACGATGCCGGCGTCGCCCAGCAGGCGCTGGATATCGCGCTCGCCGAAGCGGGCGACCTTGTCGATATCGAAATTGGCGAACGCCTTGCGGAACGCCTCGCGCTTGCGCAGGATGGTCAGCCAGCTCAGCCCCGCCTGGAAGCCCTCCAGGCACAGCTTCTCGAACAGCCGGCGGTCGTCAGCGACCGGGAAGCCCCACTCGTGGTCGTGGTAGTGGCAGTAGTCTTCCAGCGTGCCGCACCAGCCGCAGCGTACTGGCGCGGCCGGCGCTTCCTTCTTGCTCGTCATGCGTTACTTTCCCCGTTGAGAACTTCGAGCGCCGGCCAGCCTCTCGCGGACCAGCGCATTTGCTGCGATCATGCCCGCACCTGAGAGATTGCGGAAGGCTGAAAATGGACATGCAACTGGCAACACTGGACGAAGACGGCTGGGAACTGGACGACGCCGAGCCCATTGCCGCCGCCCATCCCGACACCTTCTGGATGCCGCCCCGCGAGGAGCGCGACGCGTTGGTCCCCGGCCAGCAGGCCAAGCTGATCTTCCGCATCCTGGTCGCGGACGAGACGGGCCGCGAGGAGGTTCATGTCGAGCGGATGTGGGTGAACGTCATCGGGCGCGAGGGTAGCCTCTATGCGGGCGAACTCGACAACCAGCCCTACTGCACCGACGAGATTAGTCCTGGCATGCCGCTGTGCTTCGAGGCGCGGCATGTGATCAATATCTTTCGGGAAGGCGAGGACGAGGCGTAGGCAGCTGTTCGCCGGCGCGCTACAAAAAGACTGGCTGCTACGCGCTCAGAAGCTCGCCGCCAGGCCCAGCGATACCCCGGACACATTGTTGCCGAACACATAGCGCACCACCGCCCGTATCCGCGTGACGAACACTTCATGGGCGCTGGTATCCAGTTCCAGCCCGGTCCCGAGCGTGGTCAGGTGGTTGAAGCCAAGGATGCCAGCCTGGCTGCCGAGATATTGCGAATGTGACAATTCAAGCACGTACCTAACCGGCCGATCGAGCGCGCGCAGCCCCGTCGGCGCACGCCAGCGCGCCCACAGGTTGGCGGTCTGGGCCGTGGCCGTGCCGGTGACCGAGCTGGTCGTGCCGCCGAAGCTCTGCAGGTGGATATTGGTGTAGCGCAGTTCGACGTCGACTTCATAGTTCTCGCGGTAGTGCTCCCAGTCCAGCATCACCGAGCCGCCCAGGCCATAGGCGTTCAGGCTGCCGCCGTCGAGGAAATCGATCTGGCGGTCGGTGACCTGCTCGAGCGCGAACTTGCCGATCGACAGGTCGCTGGAGACATTGCCCAGCGAAGCGTTGAAGATGGGCCGGAACACCAGCTCCTTGTTGGCGGTGAGCGGAAAGTCCCAGCCGATGCCGATGGTGCCCGAGAAGGTGTTCCAGCGCGTCGGGATGGAACGGGATTCGGCCCCGTTGGTGGCGACGAAGGTCGGGTCATAGCGACTGTAGGCGATCGCGCCCTCCAGGTAGAGCGGGAACGACTTGCTGATCGTGAAGCCGCCGCCAAGCTGCGACATGACGATGCCGGGGTTGTCGGTGCTGGCGCTGTCGATCGATACCGAGCTGGAGGTCAGGTCCGGCACCACTGAATACGACATCAGCGACAGCACGGCATTGGCGTGCTTCTGCACATTGACACCGACCAGGCCGAGCCCCGGCGCTCCCTGCGCCTGGGCGGCGCCGGCCGTCAGCAGCAGGCCCGCTGCAAGGCCGCACAAAGCGGCGGGCGTGCGCACAAGCTGGGCGCAGCGGGCGCGGCGCGATGGCTGGCAAGCGGACATGGGCGATCCCTTTGCTGTCAGTGCCGCGGTGCGCTGCGGCACGCGGCAACCGTCCCGCGAATTCTAGCGAGACGGACCGGTGCGCGAGCGCTGCATGAAAGTTTTCAGATCGGCTTGCTGGTGTTTTATATCGGATCGCTGCCATGGCGAGATGCCGGCCGCGATCCTTCGATGCCAGCTTCAGGCGGCAGGGCGGCGCCGGGGCGCCGGGCGTGGCGCCGCTTCAGCCGGCACGGCGTGGCTCTCGCTGCGCTCAGGCGGCGGGCGCCGGCGCGCAAGCCAGAGCAGCAAGGCGCTGGCGGCCCAGCCGGTGACGAACACGGTATCGCCTGCATGGTTCAGCCAGGCCGATGCCTGCGCGGTGCCGGTCAGCGACACCAGCAGGCCGTCGGGCAGCCTGGCGAGGATCCACAGCGCGACGGCGGGCACACTGCCGTAGACACCGGGCTGCCACCAGTGGGAGAGGAAGGGAACGTGCCGCCCGGGGCGGCGCAGGATGCGCGGTACCACCGAAGTCTCCGGCCACGCGCGGCACGCGGGAGGGCGTGCCGGTGGCGTCATGCGTTGCGGGCTGGCCCGGCGGCAGGCGCGCCGGAAGTGGCGCGGCATGCAAGTCGGCTCCTGTCTGCATCATAGGCCGATTGCCCCGACCGCGGCCGCGGTTGCGCAATGCGGTGTGTGCGCCGCCCAACGCAGGGCGGCGGGCGCGCCACGCCAGGTGGCGGCCTTCAACTTTTTTGCATGAGGTGTCCGCAAATGGCTGCCGTGCCGGCCACGGTTCTTTGCCACACTCGATGCAGTACATAAAACCGTTTGAAGGTGGTCACTACCATGCTACCCGCACTCTATATCTCACACGGCTCCCCGATGCTTGCGATCGATCCCGGTCCGACCGGCGCCGCCTTCGATGCGCTCGGCGAGCGGCTGCGCGCGCAGCGCCCGCGCGCGGTGCTGGTGGTCTCGGCTCACTGGATCTACAGCACGCTGGTGGTGAGCAACCGCGAGCGGCAGGAAGCCTGGCATGACTTCGGCGGCTTCCCGCGCGAGCTGTACGCGCTGCGCTACGATGCCCCAGGCTCGCCGGCGCTGGCGTTGCGGGCCAAGGCCCTGATCGAGGCTGCCGCCATCCCCGGCGCCGGCTTTGTCTGCCAGGACGAGGAACGGCCGCTGGACCACGGCGCCTGGATGCCGATGCGGCACTTCTTCCCGGATGCCGACGTGCCGGTGGTGCAACTGGCGTTCAATCCCTACCTGCCGCCCGCCACGCAGATCGCGATCGGCCGCGCGCTGGCGCCGCTGCGCGAGGAGGGCGTCCTGCTGCTGGCCTCGGGCAGCTTCACGCACAACCTGCAGGAGGTGTTCGGCAGCGGCAGCCGGCGCGACCAGCATGGGCCGCAGGCCGAGCCGTATGTGGAAGCCTTCCGCAGCTGGATGACCGAGGCGCTCGACGAAGCGCTTGACACCGGCGATACCAGCCGCATTGCCGACTACCGTGAGCAGGCGCCGTATGCGCGCCGCGCGCACCCGACCGACGAGCACCTGCTGCCGTTCTACGTGGCGCTGGGCGCTGCGCTGGGGCCGCAGGGCGCAGGCGCGGGTACGCCCGCTCCAGTCAGCGTGGCGCGCGTGGCCGATGAAGTGACCTATGGCGTGCTCGCCATGGACAGCTTCGTGTTTGAAGGGATGGGCGCGGGCGCGCCGCTGAAGGCCGTTGTCTGAGGCTCGGCGCCCGGGTGGATTACCGGTCGCGCGGCGGCAGATAGCGCCGCGCCGCGCGGGCGCCCGCCAGTGCGATCCAGCCCATCGTCAGCGCCACTACCGCCAGCCCGATGCGCAAATTGGCCAGGTGCGCCACGCCGCCGATCAGCACCGGCCCCAGCAGCAGGCCCAGGTAGGCAAAGCGCGCCACGCGCGAGATCGCCTCGGCCGGCGCCACGCCCGGCAGCCGCGAGGCGGCGACAAAGAAGATCGGCACCATATTGGCCGCACCCAGTCCCATCAGCGTGAAGCCGGCCAGCGCCGCTACTGGCAGCGGTACCAGCAGCGCCAATGCGATGCCGGCGAAGCCCAGCCAGGCACTGCCGGTCAGCGTCGTGCCATCGCCCAGGCGTGCACGCAGGCGGTCGCCGCCGAAGCGCCCGCACGCCATGCCGCCCGAGAACGCGGCATAGCCCAGGCTGATCCAGCCATCGGGCGCCTGCGTCACGTCGCGCATATAGACGCTGGTCCAGTCGTACATCGCCCCTTCACCGATCAACCCGAGGAAGGCCAGCAGCCCCAGCAGCCACAGCGCGCGCACGGCGTGGTCGCGATGGTGGCCCGCCGACGGCATCACCGGATGGTCGGGCAGCAACCCGGGCAGGGTGAGCAGCGCCACCAGCGCCGTCACGCCCGCCATCAATGACGCATGCGCCAGCGGCGCCACCCCCAGCGACAGCATCAGCCCGCCGAACCCGGCCCCCGCCATCCCGCCGAGGCTGAACATGCCGTGCAGCGCCGACATCACGGGCCGCGTGCGACTGGCCTCGACCGTGGCGGCCTGCGCGTTCATGGCGACGTCGAAGGCTGCATTGGCCATGCCGAACGCAACCAGCGCGGGCAGCAGCAGCCAGAACGTAGGCATCGCCAGGATCGCCACGGTGCACAGCGCGAACAACAGCCCGCCGGCCATCGACGCGCGCCCGCTGCCGGCGCGTGCGACCCAGCGCCCGACCGGCCCCATCGCCAGGATGGCGCCGCCGGCCACGGCCAGCATCGCCAGCGACAGCCAGGCATCGGACAGGCCGAAGCGCGCCTTGATGGTCGGGATATGCACGCCCCAGGTGGCAAAGGTGGCGCCGTTGGCGAAGAACAGCGCCATGGTGCCGCGCGTGGCGCGCGCCACCGTGCCTGGCGAGGCCAGGGCGGCGGTGGCGGAAGGAGAAGGGAAATCAGCCATAGCGGGGCACGGCGGCAGGCGGGCGCTGCCGCGCCGGGCCTGCAAAAGCCGTCATTGTCCCGCATCGGCGCGAAACGGGTGTAACCGTGCCCCGGGGGCGCTAGCGTGCGGCGCGATCCATTCGCAGCAGCCCGCGCCGGTGCAGCGCATAGCCGAAGGCCAGCAGCGCGCCCAGCGCCAGCGCCACCATCACCCACAGCATCAGCCAGTAGCCGCTCGCGGCGCGCCACAGCAGCGCGCCCAGCCAAGGCGCGGCCGCCTGCATCAGCAGCACCGGCGTCATCATCAGCCCATTGAGCGTGGCGTAGTGATGGCGCGAGATCAGCTCGGGCATGGCCATCGCGCGCAGCATGGTGTTGACGCCGTTGGCGCAGCCGTAGAGCACCGCGGCCACCATCAGCCAGGCACCTTGCCCCAGGGCAAAGCACAGCAGCCCGGCGACCATCAGCACATAGACCGGTAGCGACAGCCGCACCGGGTGCCGCACCGCAGCGCGCATCATCAGCATGCGGCCCACCACCTGCGCGGGGCCGATCAGCGCCGCCACCACCAGCTGCTGCGCCACCGGCAGGCCCTTCTCGGTCAGCATCGGGATCAGGTGCGCGCCCAGCAGCGAAGCGACCACCGCGGTGGCGGTGAAGGCCAGCACCACCGCCCAGAACACCGGCTGGCGCAGCGTGGTGCGCGCGATGCCATCGCTGCTGGGCTCGCCGTCGGACGGGGTCATGCCGGTGTAGGTCGGGTGCAGCGCGTAGCGCATGCGTGCGTGCAGCGGCGCGCAGACCAGCAGGTTCAGCATGGCAAAGCCGACCAGCGTCGGGCGCCAGCCGAGATGAATCACCAGCCATTGCGCCAGCGGCACGAAGATCGTGCTGGCGAAGCCGGCCATCAGCGTGACCACCATGATGGGCTTCTGGTACTGGTCGCCATAGGCCTGGCGCAGCACCACGAAGGCGGGTTCGTACAGCGTGGTGGCCATGGCCAGCCCGATCGGCACCCACATCAGCAGGAACATGGCTTGCGAGGGCGTCCACGCCCACAGCAGCAGGCCCAGCCCCGCCAGCACCGAGCCCGCGCCCATCACCCTGCGCGCCGGCGCACGGTCCAGCAGCCGTCCGACCGCGAACGAGCACATCGCCCACACCAGCAGCCCGAGCGAATAGCCGCCCGCCAGGAAGGGCTTGGACCAGCCCAGGCTGCGGATCATCGGGTCGATAAAGACGGTGAAGGCGAAGAACAGCGTGCCCCAGGAGATGGTCTCGGTCAGGCCGAGGATCCAGACCAGCCGGCGCGGCGGCGTGGCGGGGTGCGCGGGTCCGGAGCGTGCCGGGCTGGCGTCAGTTTTGGCGTTGGCGGCGTCCGCGTCGGAGCTGGCTTCTAGTGTTTTGACATCCTCCCCGACCTGAAGGCCGGAGATTCCTACGGCGCTCAGACGCGGCATTGAGCCGCCCCTGAGTCGCTTCGGTGGGTTCCTGCTGCTGACGCCGTTACCGCAGCGTTCACTTCACAGGCTAACCGGGCGTGTCCCGCCCTTAGAACATTGATCGCGCCGACCACATCGGCATTTTCCTCGAAACCGCATTCCACGCACTCGAACCGGGCTTGCGTCTGGCGGTTGTCTGCCGAGACATGGCCGCAGCACGGACAGGTGCGGCTCGTGTTCTGCGGTGGCACGGCGATGAGATAACCACCGTTCCAAGCCAGCTTGTAGTCCAGTTGGCGGCGGAACTCGAACCAGCCTTGATCGAGGATGGCCTTGTTCAGGCCGGACTTGGCCTGAACCTGCTTGCCCGGCTGTTCGGTGCTGCCTGCCGCCGACCTGGACATGTTCCGTACCTGCAAGTCCTCGATACACACCATCGCGTGGTTTTGGCTGATCGTGGTGGAGCACTTGTGGAGGTAGTCTCGGCGGGCATTGCCGATGCGGGAATGGATGCGCTGGACGCGGGCTTTCGCCTTCTTCCAGTTGCTGCTGAACTTCTGTTTGCGGCTCATCGCCTGCTGCGCTTTGCGCAGCGCGGCCTCTTGCCGCTTGAAACTATTGAGCGGGGCGTAGAACGTCCCGTCCGAAAGCGTGGCGAACCGGGCAACACCCATGTCGATGCCAACCGCGCTCGCGGCCTGTGCCACCGGCTGTTCGACCTCACGCTCGGTCTGGATCGACACGAACCACTTGCCGCAGGACTGCCTGACTGTGACGTTCTTCACCACCCCCAGCACCTTCCGGCTGTTGCGGTATCGTAGCCAGCCCAGCTTGGGCAAAAACAGGCGGCTGCTGGCCTGGTCGAGCTTGATTTGCTTGGGGTCGGGATAGCGGAAACTGTCGCCCCGGCCCTTCTTCTTGAAGCGCGGAAAGTCGGCCCGCTTGGCAAAGAAGTTGCCGTAGGCCCGCTCCAAATCTTTGAGCGTCTGTTGCAGCGGATGAACCGGCGCATCGGCCAGCCATGCGGTTTCCGTGCTGTTGCGCCACTCGGTGAGCAGCTTGCACAGTCCGGCGTAGCCGTGCTTCTTCTCGCCTTGCTCGTAACGAGCCTTCTGCAACGCCAGTGCCTTGTTGAAGACGAACCGGCACGAACCAGAAAAGCGACGCATGTTGCGTTGCTGCTCGCCGGTCGGCATCAGTTCGTACTTGTAGGCTTGAAGTCGCTGCATGGCTCAATCATACTCTTGGCCTATGAGCGATGACAACGATATTAGACACGGAAGACACTGCGTTTTCAAGATGCACGTCCATTTGGTCTTCGTGGCGAAATACCGCCGCAGAGTGTTCGACGGCGACGCCATCAAACGGCTGCGCGCCATCTTCGACAAGGTATGCGCCGACTTCGAGGCGAACTTGATCGAGATGGACGGCGAGGACGATCACGTTCACCTGCTGGTGGAGTACCCGCCAAAGGTCGCGGTGTCGAATCTGGTGAACAGCCTCAAGGGCGTGTCCAGCCGCCTGCTGCGCAAGGAAAGACCCGACATCCAGAAACGCTACTGGAAGGGCGTGCTGTGGTCGCCTTCCTACTTCGCATCATCCTGTGGCGGCGCACCGATCGCCATCGTGCGCCAGTACATCGAACAACAGCAGACCCCACACTGAAAAACCAACAGCAAGGACGGCTACGCCGTCCGCGCTATCCTTCCCCACCATGAATGGCGGGGCTTGCCGCGCACTGGGTCATGGCGGGCCCGGGGGGGGGAGATCGCCATGGTGGCGGCGCGTGGGGCCAGCCGGAAATTGTAGCGATCCTGCACGCGCCGTGCGGTGGGACGCGCGCGTTACTGTGCGGTCACCGGTGTGGGCGGTCCTTTCAGTTCGACGACGTTGCCGTCCGGGTCCTGCACATAGAGCGACGGCCCTTTGCCCTCGGCGCCGAAGCGCTGCGCCACCTCTCCCGTCTGCACGCCGTGCTGCGCCAGCCAGGCGCGCAGCGCGCCGGCATCGAACGGGTCGATGCGCACGCAGAAGTGGTCGAGGTTGCGCCCTTCCGCGCCGGGACCCGCGCCGCCGGCACGGCCCAGCGGGCCGTCGAGCGAGACCAGGTCGATCAGCGCATTGCCCGCGCGCAGCTGCGTCAGGCCCAGGTCCGTCTGTTCGCGCTCCACGCTGCAGCCCAGCACGTCGACATAGAAGCGCCGCAGCGCCTCCACGTCGGCGCTGCGCAGTACCAGGTGATCGATGCCGAGGATGCGGAACATGGCGGCGTCAGTGGTGCAGGCCGTCATAGTCGATGATCTTCAGGCTGTCCAGGTCCACATTGTCCAGGCAGCGCACATTGACCCCGGCCATCGGCTTGCCGTCCTTGTCCTGGCCGTCCGCATACGGGCCGCAGCCACAGACCGGGCAGAAGCGGTGCGCGATCTTCATGGTGTTGAAGCGATAGGTGGAGGCGTTGCTCTCGGGCGTCTCGAGCTTGAAGCTCGCGCGCGGCACGAACCACAGCAGGTGGCCGCGGCGGCGGCAGATCGAGCAGTTGCATCGGATCACGCTGGGGATGCTGTCGGCTTCGACCTCGAATGCGATCGCGCCGCAGTGGCAGCTTCCGTGGAAGGTCATGTCGTCTCCTTTCGTCAGCCTGTCTCGGCTGCTAGATATCCGGGATCAGCCGTTTGCCAAGACTGACCGCCTCGTCGGGCGCGTAGCCCAGCTGGTCGTAGAAATCGATCACCGCGCGATTGCCCGCGCGCACCAGCAGGTTGATCTTGGGGCAGCCCCGTTTGACCAGCAGCTGTTCGGCATGCGCCATCAGCATGCGTCCGTAACCCTTGCCCTGCAGCTCGGGGTGTATTGCCAGATAGTAGACCCAGCCGCGATGCCCGTCGAACCCCACCATGGCGGAGGCCACCGGCTGGCCGCCGAGTTCGCCCACCAGGAACAGCTCCGGCTGCTCGGTCAGTTTGCGCGCGATATCGCGATGCGGGTCGTTCCACGGGGCGCGTCAGGCCGCATGCCTGCCACAGGGCAACGATCGTGTCTTCGTCTTCGGTGCGGAAAGGGCGGATCAGCATAGTGCTGTGGTGCGCTGCAATACGCGCACATTGTTGGCTTTTTGACAGTGTAGCCCGGCTGCGGATGCCACAATGCCCCGGAACAATTGCATAACCGATGGCGGCCACCGCGCACGCCCCCACAAAGGAGACCAGCATGAGCGACACCCACGCGCCTGCACGCGCCACTTTCAGCCACATGGAGCAAGGCACCCGCGAGGACTGGGCGGCCATCTCCGCCGAGTTCATGCCCTTCGCGCAGGCCCTGCCGGATCGCGTGCTGGCGCACCTGCGCCTGCTCGACGGCGATTGCGGCGGCTTTCCGGTGGACCGGCTGACGCATTCGCTGCAGACCGCGACGCTTGCGCACCGCGACGGGCAGGACGAGGAGTACGTGGTCTGCGCGCTGCTGCACGATATCGGGGATACGCTCGGAAGCTTTAACCATCCCGATATCGCCGCTGCCATCCTCAAGCCCTTCGTCAGCGCCGAGAACCTGTGGATGGTGGAAAAGCATGGCGTATTCCAGGGCTACTACTTCTTCCACCACCTGGGCCTGGACCGCAACCTGCGCGAGCAGTACCGCAGCCAGCCCGAACTGTTCGAGCGCACCGCGGAGTTCTGCCGCAAGTATGATGCCGCGGCCTTCATGACGGACTACGACACGTTGCCGCTGTCGTTCTTCGAGCCGATGGTGCGGCGCGTGCTGTCGCAGCCGAAGAATTCGATGTATGTGAAACCTGGCGAAGCGACGCTCGCACAGCCCTGAAAGCACAACGGCCTCGCTTCATGCAAAGCGAGGCCGTTGGGGAATGCGGCGCCGGTCAGGCAGCGCGCTGCGCCGTCTCCGGATGCCGGAACTGCTCGAGCAACTTCGCCCAGCGCCCGCGTACTGCCTTCAGGTTGTTCTCCTTCACGTGGCCGAAGCCGCGGATATCGTCCGGCAGGTTCGCCAGCGTTACCGCGGTGTCATAGTTGGCCAGGCTCAGGCCCGCAACCAGTTCGTCCAGCAGCGCACGATACTCGCCGATCAGGGCGCGTTCCATGCGGCGCTCCTCGGTCTTGCCGAAGACATCGAACATCCCGCCGCGCAGCCCCTTCATCTTCGCCAGCACGCGGAACAGCTTCATCGTCGAGGGACCGAACTTGCGCTTGATCAGGTTGCCCTTGTCGTCGCGCTTGGCGCTGATCGGCGGCGCCAGCCAGAAATTGAGCTGGTAGTCCTTGCCCGGCTCGCCCTCGAACTGGGCACGCAGCTTGTCGAGGAAGACAGGGTCGGTGTAGAGCCGTGCCACCTCGTACTCGTCCTTGTACGCCATCAGCTTGGCCAGGTTGCGTGCCGCGGCCTCCGTCAGCGGTAGCGACTTGCCGCTGCCAGCCAGCGCGCTTTCGGCCGCGCGCACGCGGTCGATGGCTTCGCGGTAGGTGCGTGCGTACGCGGCATCCTGGTAGGCCGCCAGGTGCTCCATGCGCCGGGCGATCAGCTTCTCCAGCATCGCGCCGCTCGAAGTCGGCATCTTGACCACTTCCGCGCCTTCCGCGGTGTTCTTCAGCTTGCCGGTCAGCGACAGCACGTGCTCGGGGTCGTGCGCCATATGGCGGCCCCAGTCGAATGCGGCCTTGTTCTTCTCGACAGCCACGCCGTTCAGCTCGATGGCGCGCTCCAGCGCTTGCAGCGTCAGCGGGATCCAGCCCTTCTGCCAGGCATAGCCGAGCACCAGCGGGTTGGTGTAGATCGCGTCGCCCAGCAGCGCCACGGCGAGACCCGAGGCGTTGATGAACTCGCACTTCTCGCCCACGGCGGTGCGCACGTCCTGCTCGGCCGACAGGCCGGGGAACTGCCACTTCGGGTTCTTGATGAAATCCGCCGTCGGCGTCTGCGCGGTGTTGACCACGGCGCGGGTGCGGCCGGCCTGGGTCTTGGAGATGACCTCGTCGGTGGCCGACACGATCGCATCGCAGCCGATCACCAGGTCCGCCTCGCCCATCGCGATGCGCGTGGCATGCAGGTCGTCCGGGCGCGCGGCCAGCTGCACGTGCGACAGCACCGCGCCGCCTTTCTGCGCCAGGCCCGCCATGTCGAGCACGGTGACGCCCTTGTTCTCCAGGTGCGCAGCCATGCCGAGCAGCCCGCCGATGGTCACCACGCCGGTGCCGCCCACGCCGGTTACGAGAATGCCGTAGGCACGGCGGATCGGCGGCAGTTCCGGCTCAGGCAGCGCGGGCAGGCTGCCAATCGACACGCCGTGCTGCTCGGGCTTGCGCACCTGCGCGCCTTCGGCCGTGACAAAGCTCGGGCAGAAGCCGTTCACGCACGAGAAGTCCTTGTTGCAGGACGACTGGTTGATCTGGCGCTTGGTGCCGAATTCAGTTTCCAGCGGTTCCACCGACAGGCAGTTGGACTTGACCGAGCAGTCGCCGCAGCCTTCGCACACCGCATCGTTGATAAAGGCGCGGCGTTGCGGGTCCTCCATCGTGCCGCGCTTGCGGCGCCGGCGCTTTTCGGTGGCGCAGGTCTGGTCGTAGAGCAGGATGGAGCAGCCCGGCACTTCACGCAGTTCGCGCTGCACGCGGTCGAGCTGGTCGCGGTGATAGATGGTGATGCCCTCGGGCAGCTTGATCGCGCCGTTGAACTTCTCCGGCTGGTCGCTGACGATGACGATCTTCTTCGCGCCTTCGCTATGCACCTGCCAGGCGATGTCCCGCACCGAGAGCTGGCCGTCCACCGGCTGGCCGCCGGTCATCGCCACCGCATCGTTGTACAGGATCTTGTAGGTGATGTTGACGTTCGCCGCGATCGACGCGCGGATCGCCAGCAGCCCGGAGTGGAAGTAGGTGCCGTCGCCCAGGTTGGCGAACACGTGCTTGTCGCCCGCGAACGGCGCCTGGCCGATCCACGCCACGCCTTCGCCGCCCATCTGGCTGAAGGTGCTGGTATTGCGGTCCATCCACACCGTCATGTAGTGGCAGCCGATGCCGGCCAGCGCGCGCGAGCCCTCGGGAACATTGGTCGAGGTGTTGTGCGGGCAGCCCGAGCAGAACCACGGCTTGCGCTCGGCGGTCACGCGCGGCGTGGCCAGCGCCTTCTCCTTGGCCTCGATGATCGCCAGGCGCGCGGTGATGCGCGCGCGCACGTCCATCGGCAGCTCGAATTTGTCCAGCCGGGTGGCGATGGCCTTGGCGATGATCGCCGGCGACAGCTCATAGTGCGCCGGCAGCAGCCAGTTGCTTTGCGGGATCGACCATTCGCCGCCCGCGTTGTCCTTCTCGTCGAACTTGCCGTAGACCTTGGGGCGCACGTCGTCGCGCCAGTTGTACAGCTCTTCCTTGAGCGCGTACTCCATGATCTGGCGCTTCTCTTCGACCACCAGGATTTCCTGCAGGCCTTCGGCAAAGGCGCGCGCGCCGTGCGCTTCCAGCGGCCACACGCAGCCCACCTTGTACAGACGGATGCCGATTTGCGAGCAGGTGGCATCGTCCAGGCCCAGGTCGGCCAGCGCCTGGCGCGTGTCGAGGTAGGCCTTGCCGCCGGTCATGATGCCGAAGCGCGCATGCGGCGAATCGATCTCGATGCGGTCGATCTTGTTGGCGCGCACATAGGCCAGGCCTGCGTACCACTTGTAGTCGAGCAGGCGTGCTTCCTGTTCCAGCGGCGGGTCCGGCCAGCGGATGTTCAGGCCGCCCTGCGGCATGATGAAGTCGTCCGGCAGCACGATCTGCACGCGGTGCGGATCCAGTTCCACCGAGGCCGACGATTCCACCACGTCGGTCACGCATTTCATCGCCACCCATAGGCCGGAGTAGCGGCTCATGGCCCAGCCGTGCAGGCCGTAGTCCAGGTACTCCTGCACGTTCGACGGATACAGCACCGGCAGGCCGCAGGCCTTGAAGATGTGCTCGGACTGGTGCGCCAGCGTCGAGGACTTGGCCGAATGGTCGTCACCGGCCAGCACCAGCACGCCGCCGTGCTTCGACGATCCTGCCGAGTTGGCGTGCTTGAACACGTCACCGGTGCGGTCCACGCCCGGCCCCTTGCCGTACCACATGCCGAACACGCCATCGAACTTGGCGTCCGGATACATGTTCACCTGCTGCGACCCCCACACCGAGGTCGCGGCCAGGTCCTCGTTGAGGCCGGCCTGGAACACGATGTTGTGCGCGGCGAGGTGCTTCTTGGCCTTCCACAGCGACAGGTCCAGCGCGCCCAGTGGCGAGCCCCGGTAGCCGGAGATAAAACCGGCGGTGTTCAGGCCGGCAGCGCGGTCGCGTTCCTGCTGGAGCATCGGCAGGCGTACCAGGGCCTGCGTGCCGCTGATATAGATGCGGCCACGCTCCAGCGTGTATTTGTCTTCGAGGGAAACGTTTTCGAGCGCGCGGCGGATGGCGTCGCTGACCGGAGGGGTCAGGGGGGCATTCATAGGTGCTCCTCTATGGGCGTGCTGTCGGGATCACCGACACCTACAGTTGTGGGCAACCGCCTCGTAGCCTCTTGTGAAGGCGTAGGGCGGTCGTGTCTCTGCGCGGCATGGTAGCACCGCCACAAAATTGGCGGTACCTTGCAATGCAGCACAAAGCGTGCCCGTGGCGCCCGTGATTTCCCGTATGGACAGGGGTTCGCGTGTACACTGCGTTGCATCGAGATGGCCCGCGTCACTGCCAGGCTGTCTGCGATGCGCCACATCTGCACAGCCAGCCTGGTGCAACCTGCTTTCCGATTGCCTGTCCTGTGCACGGGCAAACCAGCGAATACCTGAACATGACCAATTCCCCCCGCCAGGGCACCGCGACCCTGGCCGTGCTGATCGACGCCGACAACGCGGCGCCCGCCATCGTCGAAGGCCTGCTGGCCGAGGTTGCCAAGTACGGCGTGGCCGCCGTCAAGCGCATCTATGGCGACTGGACCCGGCCCAACCTGGCCGGCTGGAAGGAGCGGCTGTTGTCGCACTCGATCCAGCCGATCCAGCAGTTCCGCTACACCGTGGGCAAGAACGCCACCGACAGCGCCATGATCATCGACGCCATGGACCTGCTGTACACGGAGCGCTTCGACGGCTTCTGCATCGTCTCGAGCGACAGCGACTTCACCCGGCTGGCCTCGCGCATCCGCGAGCAGGGGCTGACCGTCTACGGGTTCGGCGAGCGCAAGACGCCCAAGCCCTTCGTCACCGCCTGCGACAAGTTCATCTACTCGGACGTGCTGCGCGCCGATGCGGATACGGAGGGGGCCGACGAGGCCGCCGCGCCCACGCGCAAGCGCAGCACCGGCGAGCTGCGCCAGGACTCGCGCCTGGTGCGCCTGCTGCAGAACGCGGCGCAGGCGGTGTCGGACGAGGACGGCTGGCTGACGCTGGGCAGCATGGGCAACCATATCGCCAAGCAGGCGCCGGAATTCGACTCGCGCAACTACGGCTACGGCAAGCTTTCCGAGCTGGTGGCAGCCACCGGCCTGTTCGAGGTCGAGACCCGCAACGGCGGCAACAACAAGACTATCTGGATCCGGCTCAAGAAGCGTTCCAAGGGTGGCGGGGAGAGCGATGGGCGTGGCCAGCCGCAGCCGCAACAATCCCAGCCGCAACAGTCGCAGCAGCAGCGCCCGGCCCAGCAGGCCCAGGCACAGCCTGAAGCGCGCCGCCAGCCGCAACCGGCGCCCGTGCCCGCGGATCCACCTGCGCCCGTCATGTCCCAGCCGGAGGCGGCACCGGAGCCGGTGCAGGTCCGCGAACCCGAGCCCGATCTGCCGTTCGTCGCCGCCGATGCGGTCGAGCCGGATCCCGCCGCCGACCCGGTAGTCGAGGCCGCGCCGCAGCCCGAGACCGCCCCCAAGGGCCACACCGCGCGCAAGCGCGCCGCGCGCCGCCCGGATGTGACGCTGAGCGAAACGCCGTGGCCGATCGACCAGTCGGTGTTTGCTGCGCCGGGCACGACGGTGCTGACGGCGCAGATCGAGCCCCAGCCTGAGGTGCTGCCCCGGCAGGAAGCGGCCGCCGAAGCGGCGCCCGCGCCGGCTCCGGCACGGAAGACGCGCAAGCGCCCGAGCAAGAAGGAGAAAGCCGAGTGATATGGCAGGCCGGCGGAATGCCGGCCGCAAGCGCAAGAAGCGCCGGCCCTGTGCCGGCGCTTTGCTTTAGCGCACCAGCTGGTTAATCTCGATGATCGGCATCAGCACCGCCAGCACGATCAGCAGCACCACCACGCCCATGGTCAGGATCAGCAGCGGCTCCAGCAGGCTGGTCAGGAACAGCGTGCGCCGTTCCAGTTCCTGCGCCTCGCCCTGCGCAGCGCGGTCCAGCATCACCGGCAGGTTGCCGGTGGCCTCGCCGGAGCGGATCAGGTGCACCAGCACCGGCGGGAACTGGTTCTGCGCGGCCAGCGCGCGCGCCAGCGAGGCGCCTTCGCGCACGCGCGTGTTGGCATCTTCCACATTGGCGCGCAGCGCCTCGTTGGTCAGCGTTTCGCCCGCGGCCTGCAGGCTGCGCAGGATCGGCACGCCGGCCGACACCAGGATCGCCAGCGTGCCGGCAAAGCGCGCGGTGTTGTAGCCGCGGATCAGCTTGCCCAGCAGCGGCGCGGTCAGCAGCCAGCGGTCCCATTCCAGCCGCACCGCGGGCTGTTTCAGCAGGCTGCGGATCGCGAATACCGTGACCGCGATCACCGCCAGCGCCGCCCACCACCAGTTGCGTACAAAGTCCGACAGCGCCAGCATGATGATGGTCAGCGTCGGCAGCTTTTGCTTGGTATTGGCGAACACGCTTACTACCTGCGGCACCACGTACGAGAGCAGGAAGATCACGATCGCGAACGCCACCACCGTGACGATTGCGGGGTAGGTGAAGGCGAGCCGGATCTTGGAGGCCAGCGTGTTGCGCGACTCGATATAGCCCGCCAGTCGCTCCAGCACCAGCCCCAGGTGGCCGGAGTGCTCGCCGGCCGAAACCAGCGCGCGGTAGATGTCGGGGAAATCGCGCGGATGCTGCGCCAGCGCCACCGACAGCGAGCTGCCGCCCATCACCTCGGCGCGAATGCCGGCCAGCAGTTCGTGCACGTAGGGGCGCTCGGCCTGGTCGGCCAGTGCGCCCAGCGCCTCATCCAGCGGCAGCCCGGCCACGATCAGGCTGGCCAGCTGGCGCGTGAACAGCGCCTGCTCCTGCGTCGACAGCTTGCGCGCGAACAGCTGGCTGCCGCTGCGCGGCGCCAGGCCGGCGCCGGCCAGCGCATCGACGGTCAGCGGCGTCAGCCCGCGCGCGCGCAGCTGCGAGCGCGCCTGGCGCGGGCTGTCGGCCTCGATCACGCCGCGGTCGGTTTTGCCGGTGGCGTCGGCGGCTTCATAGCGGAAGGCTGGCATCCGGGCGGCTCCGCTCAGTCGCGCGTCACGCGCAACACTTCCTCAAGCGAGGTCGCGCCGCTGTCGATCCAGCGCTGCGCATCGCCACGCATGGTGTGCATGCCGCGCGCCAGCGCCGCGTGCTTGATCTCGGACTCGGGCGACTGCCGGTGGATCATGGTGCGGATCTCGTCATCGACGGTCAGCAGCTCATAGACGCCCATGCGCCCCTGGTAGCCCGACTGGGCGCACTTGTCGCAGCCCACCGGGTGCCAGACGCGCTGCAGCGGCTTGCCCTGCGCCTGTAGTGCCTCGGCTTCGGCGGCGGTCACTTCGATCATGTCCTCGCGCTTGCAGTGCTGGCACAGGCGCCGTACCAGCCGCTGCGCCAGCACCCCGAGCAGCGACGACGACAGCAGGAACGGCTCGATCCCCATGTCGACCAGACGCGTCACCGCCGAGGCTGAGTCGTTGGTGTGCAGCGTCGCCAGCACCAGGTGACCGGTCAGCGAGGCCTGCACCGCGATCTGCGCGGTCTCCAGGTCGCGGATCTCGCCGATCATCACCACGTCCGGGTCCTGGCGCAGGATCGCGCGCAGGGCCTTGCCGAAGGTCATGTCGATGCGCGGGTTGACCTGGGTCTGGCCGATGCCGTCCAGGTCGTACTCGATCGGGTCTTCCACCGTCATGATGTTGGTGGTGCGCGAGTCCAGCCGCGACAGCGCCGCGTACAGCGTGGTGGTCTTGCCTGAGCCGGTCGGCCCGGTCACCAGCACGATGCCGTGCGGCTGGTTGATCAGGTGATCGAAGCCGCGCAGCGTGCCCGGCGCCATGCCGAGCTTGGCCAGGTCCAGCCGGCCCGCTTCCTTGTCCAGCAAGCGCAGCACCGCGCGCTCGCCGTGCCCGGTCGGCAGCGTCGACACGCGCACGTCCACCGGCCGCCCGCCCACGCGCAGCGTGATGCGGCCGTCCTGCGGCAGGCGTTTCTCGGCGATATCGAGCTGCGCCATGATCTTGATGCGCGAGATCAGCGCGCCGTGCAGCGCCTTCTTGGGCCGCACCACGTCGCGCAGCGTGCCGTCCACGCGGAAGCGCACCACCGACGACGACTCGAACGGCTCGATGTGGATATCCGACGCGTTTTCGCGCGCGGCCTGCGTCAGCAGCGCGTTGATCATGCGGATGATCGGCGCGTCGTCCTCGGACTCGAGCAGGTCTTCCACCGCCGGGATGTCCTGCATCAGGCGCGACAGGTCGACCTCGCCTTCCACTTCGCCCACCACCTGCGCGGCGCTGCCGGCGTCCTGGCGGTTGTAGGCATCGGCCATGGCGAGTTCCAGTGCCTCGGGCTCGAGCACGCGCAGCCGCAGCGCGCCGTGCACGCGCGCCACTTCGGCCAGCGCGGTCGGCGAGGTGGCGCGGCTGACCCACACCTCCAGCCCGTCGGCGCGCTGGTGCGCGATCAGCAGCGGCGCCTCGCGCGCAAAGCCGTACGAGACCAGCCGCGCGGCCATGGGCGAGGGCGGCTCGAGCGGCTCGGGGGTAGCGGATTGGACTTCGCTTGCCATGGCAGGGCTCAGTTCTGGCGGGCCGGCGTAGCCGGCTGCGCGGCGTTCAGCGTGGCGGATTCACCACGCTGGCTCAGCGGCTGCGGTGCGGTCGCTGGTTGCTGGATGGGCTGAGGCTGCGCCGGGACACCTGGCTGCGGCGCATTTTGCGGAATCGTCTGCGGCAGAGGCAGCGGGGCGGCAACCGGCCCGTTCGCGCGCGGGTCGATGAACGGCGTGGTCGGCGCATCGGCCGGTGGCAGCATCGGCGTGTTCGGCTCGCGCAACATGATGTTAGGCGAAACAAAGCCCTGCTGCTGTGCGCGCATGTAGTCGTACCGGTCCTGCGTCAGGCGGTCGGCGGCGCCAGCCGTGCGCATCACATACGGGCGCAGGAACACCAGCAGGTTGGTCTTGCCGCGGTTCTTGTTCTCATAGCGGAACAGGCCGCCGATCAGCGGCAGGTCGCCCAGCAACGGCACCTTCTGCACGCCGTCGCCGTACGTGTCCTCGATCAGGCCGCCCAGCACGATGATCTGGCCGTCATCGACCAGCACGTTGGTCTCGATCGAGCGCACATTGGTGGTCGGGCCCTGGATCTGGGCGAGCGTGCCCGCTACCACCGACGACGACTCCTGGAAGATCTGCATCTTCACCAGCCCGCCGTCGGTGATCTGCGGCTTGACGCGCAGCGTGATGCCCACGTCCTTGCGGTCGAAGGTCTGGAACGGCGTGACCGAGGCCGCGCCGCCGGTCTGCGCGTAGGAGCCGGTGGTGATCGGGATGTTCTGGCCGATCAGGATCTTGGCTTCCTCGTTTTCCAGCGTGATCAGGTTCGGCGTGGACAGCAGGTTGACGCTGCCATTGGTGCCGAGTGCGCGCAGCAGCGCGCCCAGCCCCATGGCCTTGTTGACGATGCCCAGGTTCAGGCCGCCCACGTCGGGCACCAGCGATTGCGCGGCAGCGATGCCGGCGGTGCGGTTGGTGTCGAACAGCGCGCCGGCCAGCGTCAGGTTCAGGATGTTCTGGCCGCCGGAGCCGAAGTTGGTGCCGGCAAAGACGTTGTTGTTGCCGCCCGGCGAGCTGATCAGGCCCTGCCACTGGATGCCCAGCTCGCTCGCCTGCGTGGAGGTCACCTCGACGATCATCGATTCGATGTAGACCTGCGCGCGGCGCGCGTCCAGGTCGTCGATCACGCCGCGCAGGTTGCGGTAGACCGGCTCGCTGGCGGTGATGATCAGCGAGTTGGTGGACGGGTCGGCCTGGATGATGCCGCCGGTGGTCGGCTGCGTACTGGTGCCGAACGACGCGGCGAAGGCCGAGCTGCCATAGGCGCCGCCGCCCGTGCCGCCGTTGCCGCTGCGCATGCCGGTCTGGGTGCCGGTGGTGCCGCCGGTGAACTGCGAGCCGGTCGGCGTCGAGACGCTGGTCATCCCCGCGGCGCCGCCGATGCCACCGGCGGCAGCGCCCGCGGCGCCGGGCTGGGTGGCCGTGGTAAAGCTGCTGTCCGCGGCGACGATCGCGCGCAGCGTCGCCGCCAGCTTGACCGCATCGGCGTTCTTCAGCGGCACCACCCAGATGTTGCCGGGGCGCGCATAGGGCTGGTCGAGCTTCTCGATCAGCTGGCGCGCCTGCTGCAGCCGCGCACGGCTGGAGGCGCGGATCATCAGCGCGTTGCTGCGCGGCTCGGCCACCACCGTGGTGCGCAGGCTGCTGTCGATGCCGGGCGCGCCGGCGCCGCCGGCCGCGCCCGCGGCCGAGGGGTCCATCAGCTTCTGCAGTACCAGTGCGGTATCGCTGGCGAGTGCGTGCTTGAGCGGCACCAGCTCGACCTCGCCCGAGGCCGGCGCATCGACGGCGGCAATGATGCGTGCCAGCCGGCGCAGGTTGTCGGCGTAGTCGGTGATGACCAGCGTGTTATTGGCCGGGTAGGCGGTGATCGTGTTGTTGGGCGCGATCATCGGCCGCAGCACCGGCACCAGGTTGTTGGCCGATTCATAGTTGAGCCGGAACACTTGCGTCACCACCTGGTCGCCGCGGCTTGCGCCGGGGCCGATCACGGTGGGCGAGCCCTGCAGCTTGGCGTCGGCCTCAGGCACGACCTTGGTGAAGCCATTGCTCTCGACCATCGCATAGCCCTGCATGCGCAGCACCGAGCCCAGCGTCTGCAGCGCCTGCGCGCGCGAGACCGGTTGCTCGGTGACCAGGTTCACCGTGCCCTTGACGCGCGGGTCGATCACGAAGTTCTTGCCGGTGGCCTGGCCGACCGCCTTGATCACCGAATCGAGGTCGGCGTTGACGAAGTTCAGCACCACCTGATCGCGGTTGGACGGCGAGATGTCTGGTGGCGGCGGCGGGTTTGCGGCACCAGCGGGCTGGGCCCACAGCGGCGCGGGCGCCAGCAGCGAGATCCCGCACAGCAGGGCCACCGCGCGGGCGCAGGCGGTCTGGAAAACAGGTCGGATGGCGTGGGTTTTCATAGTCATTTCCGTGCACTTCTGCTTCTGCCTGGTATCAGAAGCGCAGCCTTGTCACATGGTTGTCTCGTCGTCCCAGCAGGCTCAGCAGGCTGGCCAGCTGTGTTGCCGCCTCGGGTTCGGCGTGCGCGGTGCCCTCGAAGCGCGCCTGCCGGCCGAGCGTGCCGCTGCCCTCCAGGTGCAGCGGCCCGGCAATAGTGCTCAGTTGCAGCCTGCCGCCGCCCGCGCCGGCCCAGTCGATCTCGGCGCGGTAGCTGCCCAGCGGGCGCAGCCGGCTGATTGCCGACGACACCTGCTCGATGCGCAGTGTCATATGGCCGCTCATGCCGTTGCCGTTCGTGCCCGAGAAACGCCCCTGTAGCGTGGACCAGTTCAGGCGCATCAGGCCGTCCGGGCGCAGCGTGTTGAACGGCGCGCCGACGCCTTCGAGCAGCGACGCCGGCAAGCGGATCGCGCCCGATTGCGCGGTCCAGCCGCCCGGCGTCACGGTGATGGCCACCGGCGCGGCCATCGCCTCGGAGTGGCTCACCACCAGGCGCGCGGTGCCGGTCAACAGCGGCCAGAAAGCCAGCGTCCATTGCAGCCGCCCGGGCAGCACCGTCGCGGTCTGGCTGCCGGTGCCGGCCGACAGCGCCAGCGTGGCGCTGCCACGCCACACCGAGCCGCTGGCATCGGCCAGCAATACCCGTCCCTGCGTCTGCGTGGCGACGCGCTCGGCGATCCAGGTCGCCGGTAGCATCGCCACCACGGTCACCGCGGCGCTGGCCAGCCCGATCCCGAGCCAGCGCAGCCGCCGCCACGCGCCCGGCTGGCGCGGCTTGCGGCGCGGCAGCCGCAGCGTTTCCAGCCGTACCATCAGCTGCGGCCGCCCGGACCCTGCAGGGTCGCACTGACATTGACCAGCGCCGTGGCGCCGACGTAGACGATACGGGCGTCGATCACCTTCATGCGCTGCTGCTGGCGCACGTCCTGCAGCCAGGCGCTGACCGCGCCGAAGGGTACCTTGTCCAGCTGCACCTGCACGCTGTTGTCGGCGCCGGCGGCGAGCCTGCTCGCCTTCAGGCCGTGCTGGCCGAGGCTGTCCTGCAGCGCCTGCGTAAGCGCATCGCCGCGCAGCGACGGCGCCGGCGTGGCCTTCAGGCCGCGTGCTTCCTGCGCCAGCGATTCCATTTCGGCCAGGTCGGCGCGCATCTGCGGCAGGCTGCGCGCCAGGCGCTGGCGGCCCTCGGCGGCCGGCTCCCACAGCAGCATGTAGCCGATCACCAGCACCAGCACGGCGCCGCCGCCGGCCAGGATCGCCTGTTCGCGCGGGTTGCGCGCCGACCAGAAGGCGTTGAAGCGGTCTTGCCAGGCCTGCGGCACCGACGGGCGCAGCCGCGCCAGGCGCGCGCCCAGCGCGGAGGTCGCGGCGGGCCGGGCAGGGCCATTCGTGGCATGAGGGCGGGGCGTCTGGTTGCGGGCGGAGTCTTTCATCAGTTTGCGCGAGAAACCTCGGCCTTCAGGTCGGGGAGGGATAGCGCGCGACGCGAAGCGTCGCCCCTGGTCTCGCTCTCCTTTGTGGTGGGCGTTATGAAGAAATATCCATACCCGTCGCCGCGCTGGAGCAGATTGCAGTGCTTGTAGGAAATACCCTGCACGGCGCCAGCGACGGTTTGGATGTTAAAAGAGCCGGTTGCTCGGATGGCAACCCGGCCAATATGCGTACCTGCCTTTTTCCCGGAGGGAACCACCGCCTTGACCATGTCGCCGGTCTGAAAGCCGAACACGCGTTTGCTGCGCATGAGATAACCGCGCGGGAAGCCGTGAGCGGTAACGCGAGTGCGCTGATAACTACCGCGGCCGGCGCATTGGATGCGCAGTATGGGCCGTTGCCAGGGCCAGACGGAATGCACGTTGCCAACGCAGGCCGCGTCTAGCGCATGCGACTTTGGGATGTCGAGACGCCTCCGGTTGTACTTCGTCTGACCGCCGGATCCGGTTTCGACCGGCAGCCCGAAGGATTTGAGGGCATTGAGCAGGGCGAAGCGAGTTGCATTCACGGCTGCGGCGTTTCGCAGCGGTGCTTTCGCGCGCGCCAGGATGCGCTTGGCGCGATCGGGGTCCTTGCGCAGGAAGACCTCTAATGGAAGGTTCCCCTTCTTCTGGTTGCAGGGCCGGCACGCAAGCGTCAGGTTCGAAACGCGGTTGGACCCGCCTTTGGCCTTGGCGACAATGTGTTCAGTCTCCAAGGGGCGATCCGTTGCGTCGCAATATGCGCAAGTTCGGCCGAGCTTCGCCAGCAGGTACTCCTTGACCTCGTAGCCCAGGAGCGTGCCTTGCTGGTACTCAACGCCGGAGATCTCCGGGTTTTCCATGGCCTGCATGTCAAAGCGCACTAATTCCATGCTGAGGGCGGTGATTGGGGCAAGCTTGCGGAAGCGGCGCACCCATGCCGCAGTCGTCTCGACGCGGTGACGAAGGCTGGGCGCGAGCCAGCCTTCCGGCTTTCGACGATTGTCGAATCTGGCCGCGCGATAGCGCGTCATGCGCCCGCGCCGGGCCCGCCGCATGGCGCGTCGGGCAGTAAGTGCCTCGTTGATCTGCCGGCCGCGGTGGATGATCTCGGCCAGCGAAAGCACGAAGGCGTCTGGCGCGCCGCCGGCGTGCGAAGCCATTTCGCGGACGATGGCGACACCGGTCTCCTTGCTGCCTGGATCGAGCTTGAGGCGCAGCGGCTGGAGCTCACTGTCCACCAGTCGCCGGTCGGTCAGCCGGATTGCGAACGGCACCAGTCGATGCACGCGAGCCCGCCCGCGCTCGAGCAGCAAGCGGGCCCGCTTCTCGCTGCACGGCATGAGCGACTTGCCGTGCCTGTCCAGCACAAAGACTGCCATGCAATCTCTCCTACTAGGTGCCCTTACGGGCCTGGTTACGCGCCCCTTGCGGGGCGTCTCCCTTCGGCAATGTTGCGAACCGGCGATCTGCCCCGATCCGTTTCGTGCTTACCCTGTCGCTTGTCTGCAACCGGGGCTTCGAGAGGTTGGGACTAAGGAAGCATCCCAACGTCGGTCTTGCACCTGCGCGCAACGTAGCGGATTGGCTACCGCTTTGCCTGGTCAACCCGAGCTTGTCAGTTGCCTTTCAAGCTCCGGCCTTTAGGCCGGGGTAGTTGACTGCGTTCATGCTTGCTCGTCGGGCCCTTACAGGCCCGGCCTGACGGCCCAGCGCGAGCCTGGCGTCACGGGGCTGCCCGCGCTGGTGGCGGTACCACTGACTGCGCCGCCGGTCTTGTCCTCTTCCATTTGCAGTCCGGCCTGGCGTGCGGCGCCGCGCAGCCCGGCGATGTCGGTGCCCGGCTTGAGCGTGACCAACAGCATGCGGCCGCGGTATTCCAGCCCCTGCAGCGCGTCGGGCGGCAGGCGGCGCGCGGCCTGGGCGAAGCGGTCCGCCAGCGGCAGGAAGTCCTCGGGCGTGCTGCGCCCGCTGGCTGTGCGCAGCTGCTCGACCTCGCGGCGCATCTGCAGCGGCGCGTCCAGCACCGTCTGGATCTGCGGGAAGGTGCCGCGCAGCGTCTGCAGCTGCGCGGTTTCCAGGCGCTGCTGCTCGCGGCGCAGCAGCAGCCAGTGGATATTCATGCCCAGCACCTGCACCAGCACGATGCCGGCCAGCAGCGCCAGCGGCAAGCGCCAGGCGGCCAGGTTCCAGCGGTCGGCGCGGCCCTGTGCGAACTCGAACTGCGCCAGGTCCAGCGCCGGCTCGCGCAGGCATTCCTGTGCGCCTTCGATCCACAGGCGCCAGCCGGTACGGGAGGCTTGGCGCAGCTCGGGCACCGGGGCGGTGGCGGCGGCTTCGGCATCGGCGTACCAGGTGCCCGCCGGCGCCAGGGCCTGCCAGGCGGCCAGCGCGTCGTCGCCCAGCAGCAGGCCGTAGCCGGCATGCTCGCCGGTGCGCACGGTCAGCTGCCACTGGCGCGCCGGGGCTGGTGCGGCCGGCGCGGCGGCAACGGCGGCGGGGTCCAGCAGCTCGCCACTCTGCGCGAAAGCGCCTGCGGCGGCTTCGACCACCAGGGTCGCCGGCTGCGCCGGCGTGGTCTCGGGTGCCGCAGCTTCGGCGGCCGGCGCCAGCGACGGCTCGGCCGGGGAGGCTTCCGGCGGGACCAGCGGCATGCACAATTGCGCGGCCAGCACGTGACGGCGGCGATGGCGGTGTTCGGCAAAGGCGTCGAGCACGGCACGCAGCCAGGCGCGGTCGGCCACCGTCAGCAGCCGCCGGCGCGGGCCGCGCGCGGGGGCACTGCCGTCCAGCACCGGCCCCACGCCGACATGGCAGGGCTGCGCGTCGGTGGCGAGCGCATCCTCGATCAGGTTCGGCAGTGCCAGTTTCAAACGCGCGGGCGGTAGCGGCGGCACGCTGGCGGTGGTCAGCAGTACGTCGCTGGCGGCCAGGATCAGCACCAGGCGCTCGGCCGCGGGCAGCTCGGCGATGCGGGCGTGGCCTTCGCGCAACACTTCCGGTGCCGTGCGAGCCTCCCCGCGCCGTGCGGACCCGACCGCCGCGGCGGCGGCCGTGCGCACCAGCGCGAACGGCAGGGCGCCGAACTGCCACGGTTGCGGCTGGTCATGCGGCCGATGCGGCAGGCGGACGTACAGGGTGGTGCTCAAGGTTTCCTTGCTTTGGCTTCGGTGGAACGGCTCGGGCAGGCGCATGGCCCGGGGGATTGCGCCCGGGATCGCCCCGGAATCGGACGACGGCCGGGGCGCGGGGATGCCGGCGGGCGGCCAGGCAGGCCGGACGGCGGCGGGTGGGCTGGTGCCACGCTCGCGCCAGCGCCGCAGCATACCTTGCCTGTGTGACTAAACCGCGTCAATAGCATTCTCCCCGGTAGCCGGCGCCGCGGAATTCCTTGCTTCGCCGGCATTGCTTCAGACATCAGCGCAGAACCGGCAGCCTGTCCGCATCCTGGATCCAGACCACGCGGGTGGTGTTGGTGGCGCCCAGCGGCTCGCCGCGGAACACTAGCGACACCTGCAGCCGGCTGGCGCGTTCATGGCGCACCAGTCCGTAGACCAGGAAATAGTGGGTGCGGACGTCGAGCATATTGCCCAGGTTGCTGGTATCCGCCTGCGGGGCCAAGGAAGAAAGCTGCGTCTGCAGGTTGCTGATGTTGTTGAAGTAGGCGCGGTCGCGCTGGCGCACCAGCTCGCGCGCGCGCTCCACGGGCAGCTTGTCGATTACGGCGGCCAGCACCTCGGCCTCGGCGGTATTGGCGTTGACCAGCGTGCGCTCGGGCAACACCGTGACGAAGGGCTCCAGCACCGCCACCATCTCGGGCGTATAGCCGGGCAGCGCCAGCAGGCCCTGCACGCTGTCCAGCGGGCGCGGCGCGGCGCGCCCGTCGCTGCTGCCGCCCTGGGCGGCTTGCAGCATGTAGCGCGCGGTGGTCTCGGCCAGCGCCGGGTTCAGGCCCACGGTCTGCAGCAGCCGGCGGTAGGCCGCCTGCGCGGGCTGGTCGATCGAGGCAATGCGGCCGCCCTCCGCGCCGCTGGCGGTCCATATCACCAGGTTGGCCAGGTTGAAGCGTGCCTGCGCATCGAGAATACGGCCCGACAGGAACGAAGTCTCGCCGGCGACATCGGTGCGCAGCGACGCGCCGAGGAAGTCCGACAGCCGGGTCTCGGCGATCGGCACGGCCCAGGGCTCGCCCAGTTCGTCGACATTGGTGCGGCGCTGGTCGTCGCGCAGGATCAGGCGCGCCCAGTCCACCGCGGCGCGCTCGATCCAGGTGGCCTGGGCCAGCAGCCGCTGGTTCTCGATAGCGCGGATCTGCACCTGCTGGCGCCACAGCATGCCCGACACCACCACCACGGCCAGCGTCACCATCAGCAGTGCGGTGACCACGGCGGCGCCGCGCTGGCGGCGGGCCCAGGGCAGGGAGCGAGGGGAGCGGCGGAGGGCGTGGCTCATAGCCCGGTCATGCAGATCTTCTGGAACTGCCGCGGCGCGTCGCCGCCGCCCATGCGCGCAAAAATGGTCAGCTCCACTGCGCGCACCCCGGTGTTGGGCAGGGCGGCGCCAACGGCCGAGGCCTCCACAGCACTGGCGGCGTTGCCGCTGAACAGCACATTGCGGATGCGCCCGGTATCTGCCTGCCAGCCGGCGGGCTCCACCCATGCGCGCGCGCTCATGCCGTCCACGTCGGCCAGCACGCGCCGCACCTGTGCGGCGCTGGTGCCGCCGGTCTGGCGCAGCGCCAGCATGGCCGACTGCAGCGCGGCGCGATTGTCTACCGGCGGCGCGGCCACGCGCAGCAGGGTATTGCCGTCGAGCTGGTATGACAGCACCTGCCACGCCGGCGGCTGGCCTTCGTCGCGCCGGTCGCGCACCAGCAGCAGGCGGTTCTGGCCGATCTCGACCGGGCTGGCTTGCAGCAGCGTGGGATCGGCGAGGTGTTCGCAATCGGTCTGGAACTGGCCGTAGAGGACCTTGAGCGCATCCAGGCGCGCATCGTGGTCGGTGAGCCGTTCGTGGCTGCGCGTCAGGCTGTCGAGCGCGCGCCAGCCGATCACCGCCATCACCGCCAGCAGCGTGATGGCGACCAGCATCTCCAGCAGCGTGAAGCCGCGGCGCTTGCCAGCGCGTTCGCGCGCGCGCCGGCGCTCAGAGCACGTTGCGGGTTTCATTGGGGACGATGGTGACCAGCCACGCCAGCCGCACGGACTTGTCGGTGGCGGACGGGTAGACCGCGACCTCGACGCGGCGGAAGACCGGGTTGGGCGTGGCCGAGACCGACTGCTCGCAGTACAGCGGCGTGCCGCCCTGCGGGCAGGCGTAGCCGCTGACGCCGGGCTCCGGCCAAGTCTTGGACAGGCGTAGCGAGGCCAGGTGGTTCTCCGCGCTCCATTCCGCCAGCATGCGCGTCTGCAGTGACATGCTGGCATCGACCATCGAGCCCATCGCGCGCATCGCGGCGGTCAGCGCGACCGCCAGGATAGTCAGCGCCACCAGCACTTCGATCAGCGTGAAGCCGGCCGCGCGCCGGCGCATGACGGGTCGGGTCATGGCGTGCTGGCGAAATAGCGCCCGCTGCCGTCGCTGGCTATGTCCACGCGGATATCGCCTCGCACCAGGATCAGCCGCTGCGGGGCGTCGATCAGCTCGCGCCCGAAGATCAGCCGGGGCGGGCCGCCGGTACCGGCGGTGCGGCCGCCCTCGGTGACGATGACCTGGTCCAGCGCCAGGCGCCAGTGGCCCGGGGCGAACACGTCGGTGCGCATCGGGATCCAGCCATTAGGGGTCGATTCCAGGAAGCGCCAGCCGCTGGCGTCGCCCTCCCAGGCGATCGGGCGCGCGCCCAGCTGCGCCTCTTCCTGCGCCAGCTCGAACAGCCGCGCGATGCGCTGGCCGTCGTCCAGCACGCGGCCCCGCTCATTGGGTGAGGCGTTGACGGCCACCAGGGAAATCACAATGCCGGCGATCACCATGACCACCAGCAGTTCGAGCAGGGTGAAGCCCCGGCGCCGCCGACGGGGAGCGCGGGGGCGCGGGGCCGTGGTCATGGAAGGTTGGTGGAGGCGCTGCCGCGCTTATTCCCAGTTGCCGATATCGGCGTCGTTGCCGCTGCCGCCGGCCTGGCCGTCGGCACCGAAGCTGAACACGTCGATCTCGCCGCGCACGCCCGGGTTCAGGTACTGGTACGGATGGCCCCAGGGATCCTTGGGCAGCTTTTCCAGGTACCCGCCGCCCTTCCAGTTGTTGGGCACCGGCTCGGTGGTGGGCTTGCTCACCAGCGCGGCCAGGCCCTGCTCGGTGGTCGGGTAGCGGCTGTTGTCGAGCCGGTACAGCTTGAGCGCCTGCATGATCGATGAGATGTCCTGACGCGCGGCCACGATGCGGGCCTCGTCAGGACGGCTCATGATCTTGGGCACCACCAGCGCCGCCAGCACGCCGAGGATCACGATCACCACCATGATCTCGATCAGGGTGAAGCCGCGCGCACGGCGGGCATGCCGCACGGGCGCGGATGCAGAACGGGCAGGGCTGGCGGAACGGGTAGTGAAAATGCGCATCGTCTGTGGACCTCGTTGCTTGGATGGCTGGGCCCTGGCCGCGGCTCTGGGAGACGCGGCGGGCCGGGTTCGCCAGTCAGTATAACCGGCGCCACATGACTGTTTTATGGGGGGTGGCGTTGGCGCCTCGGCAAAGTCTGATCCGGATCACAGCCCGGGGCGGCCGTCGGATTTAACTTGCATTTCAAATGCATCTTTTTTAAGATGGCGGCACGATGCAACTGACCCGCTTCTCCGACTATGCGCTGCGCCTGCTGATGTACGTCGCCCGTGGCGACGGCAGCCGACCCATCACCATTGCCGAGGTGGGGCAGCAGTTCGATATCTCGCACAATCACCTGGTCAAGGTGGCGGCGCGGTTGTCGAAGCTGGGCTGGATCACCGCCACGCGCGGCCGCCACGGCGGCCTGCAACTGGGCCCGGGCGCCGAACGGCTGACCATCGGCACCATCCTGCGCGAGCTGGAAGGCCACAAGCCGATCATCGACTGCGACAACCCGCCCTGCGCGCTGAATGGCAACTGCCGGCTGCGGCGCGCGCTGGACGTGGCCGAGCAGGCGTTCTACCGGGCGCTGGACGATGTCACGCTGGCGGATGTCACCGGCAGCCAGACGGCCGAGTCGATCATCCGGCTGCATCGCGATTTCCTGAACCGGCGTTCGGCCTGAGCGGACCCTGTCCGAGCAGGCGCCGACGAGCGCCGGTTTTATTGTGAGTAAAAACATGCATATTACATGCATGATTATTGAACGGAGTGTTACCTGATGCTGTCCGCCGCTTCCCGCCCCTATATCGATGCGAGCGTCCCCGTGCTGCGCGAGCATGGCCTAGCCATCACCACGCATTTCTACCGCGAGATGTTCGCCGACCGGCCTGAACTGACGCAGCTGTTCAACATGGGCAACCAGGCCAACGGCAGCCAGCAGCAGTCGCTGGCCTCGGCCGTGTTTGCCTACGGCGCCAATATCGACAACGCGGCGGCGCTGGCGCCGGTGATCGAACGCATCGTGCACAAGCACGCGTCCGTGGGCCTGACCCCCGCGCACTACCCGATCGTCGGCCACTACCTGCTGGGCGCCATCTCCGCGGTGCTGGGCGAGGCCGCCACGCCGCCGCTGCTGGCCGCCTGGGACGAGGCCTACTGGCTGCTGGCGGGCGATATGATTGCCGCCGAGGCGCGCCTGTACCAGCGCACCGGTGTCGCCGCCGGCGAACTGACGCCGGTACGCGTGATCCGCCGCGAGGCGCAGGGCGAGCAGGTCGTTGCGCTGACGCTGGCCGCCGCTGACGGCGGGCCGCTGCGCGAATTCCGCCCTGGCCAGTACATCAGCGTCGAGGCACTGCTGGATGACGGTACGCGCCAGCTGCGCCAGTATTCGCTGTCGGGCGAAAGCGGGCTGCCGACCTGGCGCATCTCGGTCAAGCGCGAGGACGGCGACCAGGCCACGCCGGCCGGCGCGGTCTCCGGCTGGCTGCACGCCAACGCCCACGAGGGCACGGAACTGAAGGTAAGCGCGCCGTTCGGCGACTTCACGCCGGCGCTCGATGGCCGCCGCCCGCTGGTGCTGCTGTCGGCCGGGATCGGCATCACGCCGATGCTGTCGGTGCTGCGCACGCTGGCCGCGCAGGGCTCGCAGCGTCAGATCCTGTTCGCCCACGCGGCCCGCAACGGCCGCCATCACGCGCACCGTGCCGACGTGCAATGGGCGCGCGAGCGCCTGCCGCAACTGGCCACGCACGTCAGCTATGAAGCCCCGGAATCTGGCGATGTCGCCGGCCGCGACTACGACCACGCCGGCACCATGCCGCTGACAGAGCTGCTGAGCCAGCCCGACCTGCAGCGCTTTATCGACGGCCGCTTCTACCTGTGCGGACCGCTTGGCTTCATGCAGGCGCTGCGCCATGCGCTGGTCAGCACGGGCGTGCCGGTGGCGCATATCGAGCGCGAGGTGTTCGGGCCCGACCTGCTGGACGACCTGCTCTGAGCCTGATCCGAGCGGCAGCGGGACAGACAGTGTCATGAGGCTCTGGTACGCTTGGCGCGTCCGCACTTCTGCGTTATCGCCCGCGCCAAGGGTACCGTTCCGTGCAACTCTCTCTCCGGCCTGACTTTCGCTTCGATGCCTCGGCGGCCTGGCTGCCACGCCTGGCCAGCCTGGTGCTGTTTATCGCGCTGTGTGCGCTGGCCACGTACTGGGCGCTGACCTTCAGCGCGATGCGCACCATCCCGGTCCCGCAGAGTGCGCGCGTGGCGCAGACGGAGGCCGTCGAGACCGGTGCGGTGGCCACGCTGTTCGGTGGCTCGGCGCAGGGCGGCCCCCGCGACGTGCAGCTGCTCGGCGTGGTGGCTGAGGTGGACGGCGGCGCGGGCGCGGCGATCGTGTCGCTGGACGGCGGCCCGCCCAAGGCGGTGCGTTCCGGTGCGTCGCTGTCGCAGCAGATCCGGCTGGCGGAAATCCGCCAGCGCTCGGTCGTGATCGAGCGCAACGGCGTGCGCCAGGAGATCGCGCTGCCGTTGCAGGCGGGCGCCACGCGCGCCGCGCCGCCGCCCGCCGCGCCAGCTGCCTTGCCCACGCCGCCGGCCGGCGCCGCGGCTCCGATGGCGACACCGATGCCACCGCCGGCGCCGGTGGTCAGCCAGCCGGTACCGCCGCCGCAGAGCCCGCAGCCTCAGCCCCAGACCCAACCGAGCCAGCCGGCCCAGCCCCAGATGGCTGATCCCCGCCAGTACCAGCCCGCGATGGTCCCGCCGGCCCCCGCCGGGGGCGCGCTGGTCCCGAAGAACTAACCCGGCGATAAAGCGAATATTCGCACTGGATTGCGTTCCCTTACGGCGTGCCGGCTTTTCTGTGAGCCGGGTAACATCGTATTAAAAGCGCCAACTTACGTGCATCGTCTGCGTTCTAATCCGTACATGCCAAACGTGATGAAAAGGAGCCAGACATGCAACGCAATCACAAGCCGCAGATCCTGAAGCAGTTCCTGGCCGCATCGGCCGCCCTCCTGGTCGCCGGTGGCGCCTTTGCGCAGGCCAGCGCGCCTGCCGCGCCCTCCGGCCAGGCTGGCAAGCCGGGGCACGGCCACCATCACCATATGGGCCACGGCGGCATGTGGATGAAGTCCATCGATACCGATGGCGACGGCGCGATCTCCAAGGCGGAAGCCGACGCGTGGTTCAGCAAGCTCGACACCAACCGCGACGGCAAGATCGACAAGGCCGAGATGGAAGCGCACCGCAAGGCCACCATGGCCGAGCGCCACGCCCGCATGCAGGCTGCCTTCGACGAGAAATTCAAGGCCGCCGACAAGAACGGCGACGGCGCGCTGACCAAGGCCGAGGCCAACGCCGGCCTGCCGCGCCTGGCCAAGCGCTTCGACCAGCTTGACGCCAATCGCGACGGCAAGCTGACCCGCGACGAGATCCGCGCCGGCATGGAGAAGATGCACCGCGACCACCACCAACGCGATGACCGCGGCCAGCGCGGCAGCCAGCCCGCGCCGGCCACCCCGAGTGCGCCGGGTGCGCCGGCCACCAGCGGCGGCTGATCCCGGGGCAGGGCGGCCAGAACGTCCTGCCGCTGACACAGTGAGCGCGCGCGCCCCCTTGGGGCGCGCGTTTTTTCTTGTGCGCCCAGCATGGGCGCACTCCTGCGGGTGTAAGTCCCGCCATAAGCTGGTCACGGCGAATGAAGTGAAGCGCAACCGCATGAGGGCGACCGAGTGTGGGGAGGAAGCGTGGAGCGTAAATCGCGAGCCGATGGACAAGAACTGCATAGAAGGCGCTGCCGAGCAGGGCGAGCGGGCAAGAAACCGCGAAGCTCTTGTGACCAAGGCGAAGTGGCGTAAATGCAGCGGCTGTGCGGTGAAGGAGTGCGTTCTTACCTGGGGAGGCCTCGCCTCATGCCTGAAAGGGCAACGACGTCGAGTCGGAGCGAGGAGTCAGCAGAGGCCATAGTAGTTGGGCGGCGTGGCTGGGAAAGCTAAAGCTGCCGGCGAAGGGCCGAAGGAATGGGAGGGGGAGCCCTCTGGTTATCGGAAGTGAAGCGCCTCAGATGTTCGCGAGAGCGAAGCTCGTCGGTAAGGTGGATAGGGTGAAGCCCGACAGGCCCCGGCAGCGAGGAATCAGTTCCGCCGAACCGGACAAAGGCAAGCCTGGGCGTCGGGTCGGGAGCAACACAAGCCCGACGACCTCAACCATTCCAACCGCCTGGTGCGGACCCGCATGCCAGGTGGTGTGGGAGGGGACCGGTCAGATTACCTGACCGCCCCTATCCCGATTTGCGCATCTTTTTGCAGCACCGCCGGCCCCCGGGCGCTGCGTGTACCAGGAAGCTTCTGACTTGCGTGGCAAACGCCCGTAGAATGCCGCTTCCCTGTGCGCCGGGCTTGGCACCATCCTTGCCTGCTCCCGGTCGGCGAGCGCGATGGCGATACGCCCGTGCCAACAGGATTGCCCAGCCCGACCGGCTGCTGCATGAGTGACCGATGAGGCCGCCGGTTGGTGCGAACGGGGGCTGGATCGGGCGCAACCAAACAAAAAATTGCGTACTTGTGCACGGCTTGCTAAATTTGCGCAAAAAAATTGCCAATAAACATATTGCGGAGCAACAATATCGTGAGCAAGGTGGAGTTGGACAAGATCGACCGGAAGATCCTGGAAGTGCTGCAGACCAACGGCCGTTTGACCAACCTGGAGGTGGCCGAGCGCGTGAACCTGTCGCCCAGCCCCTGCCTGCGCCGTATCCGGCGGCTGGAAGAGATCGGCGTGATCCGGCAGTACGCGGCGCTGCTGGAGCCCAACAAGATCGGGCTGGGCCTGCTGGCCTATATCAACGTCCGGCTGGAAAAGCATGGCGGCGCGCCCAAGGGCAAGGCGCCGCTGGACCTGTTCCGCGCATCGATCGCGGTCTGGCCGGAGGTGGCCGCGTGCCATGCCATGACCGGCGAGATGGACCTGCTGCTCAAGGTCTACGTCGAAGACATGGAACACTTCGCGCGCTTCATGCAGGAACAGCTGCTGGCGCATCCGTCGGTGATCGATGTGCGTTCCAGCTTTGCGCTGGAAAGCATCAAGGACACCACCGCGCTGCCGGTGGGCGGCGCCGCCTGACGGCCTGAAACAAAAACGGCGCATCGTTGCGATGCGCCGTCTGGCAGGAAAGCCACGAAGGGCTGGGTCAGGCGGTATGCTTCTGCGGCACCATGCTGCGCCAGAAGCGCAGCCCGAAGCGGCGCGCGTCGCGCAGGTTGCGGCGCATCGCGTAGTCCAGGTCGGCGAGCTGCTCGTCCAGCGCCTCGGTCAGGCGGCTGACGGTGTCGGCGGGCGGCAGTTCCAGGTAGGCGTCGGCCTCGCCATAGGCGTACTGGACCTTCATGCCGGCCTTCTTGGCGATATGCATCATCGCCGCGTTGCGCGACAGGCAATGCATGTACAGCGTTCGCACATTGGTGTTGCGGCCGTGTATCGCGGCACGCTCGAACAGCGCGCTGCCGATGCCGCGCCCGCGGGCGCTGCGCGATACCGACACGCCGAACTCCGCGACGCGGCCCTGGGCGTTGTCGCGCAGGTTGGCGAAGTGCCCCACGCCAACCAGCTCGAGCTTGTCGTCGTAGACGCCGAACACGGAGTCTTGGTCGAAGTCGATGCTGTCGACATAGGCTTCGATCACGTGATCGCCCACGGACTGGCCAAAACGGAGCAGGCGATCCTCCTCGCCCAGGGCGAGGAAATGCTTCAGCAGGCGCGAGCGGTGATGGGCCGCCAACTCGCGCACCAGGACGGTGGCGCGGTGGGTGGCCTGTGCGGCTTCGGCTGCCTTGCGCAGATCTTCGTCGGTCAGTGCGCCGACGGCCTTGCTCAGTTCGAGCGGGTTCACGATTATTTCCTTCCTGATGCAGTCACAGATAAAAATAGCACTGCGTTGGTGTTCCGCCAGGCGCTTTTCCCTGGCTCGGTGCAAGACTCGGGGGAAACACCATCTTGATACAGTGCGAAAAGTATTGTAGTGGAATTGTCAGTTCGGCGTAAGCTTCCTGCGCCGCAACAGGTCTGCGTATCGCCTCATGCGCGCGATAAATCAAATAAAATCAACGGTTTGAATAAATGTGATGATTTGTTGCGCGCCATCAGTTGTGGATTTGGTGCAACGCCGCAATCGGCCGCCGCATCCCGTATCTTCCGCTTCCTCCTACCAGCCGATCGCCTTCCGATGACCGAGCCCCCAATCGTTGTGATCTACGCGCATCCCACGCCCAGCCGTTCGCGCGTCAACCAGCCCCTGGCCGATGCGCTGGCGGCGTTGCCGCAGGTTCAGGTACGCGACCTCTATCGCAGTTATGTGGATTACGACATCGACGTCGTCGCCGAGCAGCGCGTACTGTCGGTATCGGACACGGTCGTGCTGCTGTACCCGGTGCGCTGGTACAGCGTGCCGGCGCTGCTGAAACTCTGGCTGGATGAGGTGCTGGAGGCCGGCTGGGCCTTCGGCCCCGGCGGCACGGCGCTGCGCGGCAAGTCGATGCTGGCGGTGGTCAGCGCCGGTGGTACTGCCGATTCGTACGGGCCGGACGGCAGCCATGGCCATCCGATCGAGGACTTTCTGCTGCCGCTGGAGCAGACCACCTCGCTGTGCGGCATGAACTGGCTGCCGCCGGTGGTGCTGCACGATGCCGACAATGCCGACGCGCAGGCGCTGGCCGACCATATCGCCCATGTCTGCGGACGGCTGGGCACCGATGCGGCCCCGGCGGAGGTGCAGGCATGAACCAGCACGACTTCCTGATTGCGCTGCTGGTGTTCCTGGTCGCGGCCGTGGTGGCGGTGCCGCTGGCGCGCAGAAGCGGCCTGGGCGCGGTGCTGGGCTACCTGCTGGCGGGGGCGGCGATCGGGCCGTTCGCGCTGCGCCTGGTCACCAATGTCGAGTCGATCCTGCATTTCTCCGAGTTCGGCGTGGTGCTGATGATGTTCGTGATCGGCCTGGAGCTGGAGCCGCGCAAGCTGTGGGCGCTGCGGCGGAGCATCTTTGGCTTCGGCGGCGCGCAGATGGCCGCGTGCGCGCTGGTGATCGGCGTAACCGCCGCGCTGGCGGGCGCGCCGTGGCAGGTGGCGCTGGTGGCCGGGCTCGGCCTGGCGCTGTCGTCGACCGCGATCGCGCTGGCGACGCTGACCGAGCGCAACCTGTTCGGCACGCCGGCGGGAGCGGCCAGCTTCGGCATCCTGCTGTTCCAGGACATCGCCGCGATCCCGATGATCGCGCTGCTGCCCCTGCTGGCCACCCAGGGTGCAGAAGGCGCGGCGGGCGCGACCGGCTGGCTGGCCGCGGGCAAGGCGGTGGCGGTGATCGGGCTGGTGGTTGCCGGCGGCCGCTACCTGGTGCGGCCGGCGCTGCGCTTTATCGCGCGCACCGACATGCGCGAGATGTTCACCGCGTTTGCGCTGCTGCTGGTGGTGGGGATCGCGCTGATGATGGACGCGGTGGGCCTGTCGATGGCGCTCGGCACTTTCCTGGCCGGCGTGCTGCTGGCCGACTCGGAATACCGGCACGCGCTCGAGGCCGACCTGGAGCCGTTCAAGGGCCTGCTGCTGGGGCTGTTCTTCATGGCGGTCGGCATGTCGATCGACTTTGCCATCCTGGCACGCTCGCCGTGGCTGGTGCTCGGGCTGGTGGCGGCCTTTGTCGCCGCCAAGACCGTGGTGCTGGCGCTGCTGGCCAGGCATTTCGCCGTCGCCCGCGGCCAGCGGCTGCTGTTCGCGCTGCTGATCTCGCAGGGCGGGGAGTTTGCCTTCGTGGTGTTCGGCGTCGCCGGCGGCGCGGGCCTGCTCGCGCGCGAGACCGAAGCGCTGCTGGTGCTGGTGGTGGCGCTGTCGATGGTGGCCACGCCCTTGCTGCTGCTGGCCTACGACCAACTGGTGGCGCCGCGCCTGGGCGGGCGCCGCGCGCGCCCGGGCGAGACCATCACGCCGCAGGACAATCCGGTGCTGATCGCCGGCTTCGGGCGCTTCGGCCAGATCATCGGGCGGCTGCTGTACAGCCAGGGCGTGGGCGTCACGGTGCTGGACCACGACCCGGACCAGATTGAGTTCCTGCGCCAGTATGGCCTCAAGGTCTTCTATGGCGACGCTACCCGGCTGGACCTGCTGGAAGCCGCCGGCATCGCCCGTGCGCGCATCCTGGTGGTGGCGATCGACGGCATGGACGAGAGCCTGCAACTGATCGACCGCGTGCGCGAGCGCTTCCCGGAGCTGCAGATCTACGCGCGGGCGCGCCATGTGTCGCACGTCTACCAGCTCAAGGACCGCGGCGTGCACCTGTTCGAGCGCGAGATGTTCGAGGGTTCGCTGATGCTGGGCCGGCGCGTGCTGGAAGGGCTGGGCTTCGACCCGGCCGAGGCGCGCAACGTGGCGCTGCGTTTCCGGCGCCACAACATCCAGGCGATCGACCGCTTCTACCCGCACTACACGGATCAGAAAAAGCTGGTCTCGCTGGCGCACCAGGCACGCGACGAGCTGGAGGAGATGTTCCGCCAGGACCGCGAGCAGCGGCGCCAGCGGGAAGAAGCGGAGTGGACCTGAGGTCCTGGAGGCAGGGCGGGACTGGCGGGATCAGCGCCCCGCCGCGGCCCGCCCGGGCAGACCGCCTTCGAGCAGGTCGACCACCATCTCGGCAAACTCCGCGTACGACAGCCGTCCGCCCGGCTTGAGCCAGGTGAAGGTCCAGTTGATCATGCCGAACACGGTCATGGTCAGCGCGGTCTGGTTATCGCGCGTGACCCGTTCCGGATAGGCCCGGCGCAGCAGGCGCGAGAAGGCGGCCACCACGTCGCGCTCGCGCCCGAGGATGAGGTCGCGCTGGGTGTCGGCCAGGAACTTGACGTCGTTGATCAGCGCGACGTGGCGGGTCTGCGAAGTCTCATACTCCGCCAGGAAGGCGCGGATCAGGTTGGCGAAGGCTTCCTTGTCGCTGCGGGCGTGGCGTTCGGCGTCGGCTTCCACTTCGGTGACCAGCAGCATCAGCCGGCGCGTGTAGCGGTCCAGCAGGTCGAACAGGATCGCTTCCTTGCTCTCGTAATAGTGATACAGCCGCGCCTTGGAGGTGCCGCAGGCGGCGGCCAGGTCGGCCATCGAGGTGCTGGGGTAGCTGCTGTTGGCGAAGGCGGCGGCGGCCAGGTCCAGGATCTGTTCGCGCTGCGCCTCGAAATCGGGTGCCTTGGTACGGGCCATATTGATGATTATTCGCCGCCGGTACCTGAGTGGCGGCGCAGTTCGCAGGTCTCGAGCGAGTCGGCGCTGCCGCGCAGCACCAACTGGCCCATGGCGATCAGCTCGCGGCAGCGCCAGAACACAAACCAGTCGCTGGCCAGCAGGCCTTCGATCGCGCCCATCACGCTGCCCACCACCTGCGCCGCCGGGGTCCAATCGAGCGGGGCGCGCTCCATGATGATCTCGTCGATGGTGTGGTACGCCGCCGGCACCAGCGTGTTGCCTTTCCACAGGCGCACGTCGGCGTTTTCCTTGACGTTCTGCTGCCACTCGTAGCCCAGCCGCCCCAGCCGCAGCACCGAGACCGGCGCGATGGTGGAAAAGCGCCGCGCCAGCCGCGCGGGCGAGTACATGCCGATGGCCGCGAGGTTGCCTTGCGCGGGCATTTCGAGCTCGCGCAGGTCCATCGCGACTTCATTGATCCGTTGCGGCGCCTGGTACAGGTGGAACACCACCCGGCGCAGCATCAGCTGGTCGGCCGCGCTCTGGCCGTGCCAGATCGCCACTTCCATGTCGTCCTGGCGCAGCGCCTGGAGCTGGTCCAGCGCCTGCCGCATCTCGGCGGCGAAGTCGATGTCCGTGTGCGGGGCCACCCGCTGCCAGAAGCCGGAGCGGATCAGCCCGGTGCTGTCGATGTCGGCCAGCGGGCCCACCGCGAGGTCGTCGCGCAGCACTACGACCGGGTCGGGCCGCGCTGCTTGGGCCAGGGCCTGGCGCAAGGTCGTGCCTGCTACATCACCGTTGACGACGTGGATATATTGCATGGCCGTGATTGTATATGGGTGGGACGGTTCGCTGGCACTGCCAGCCGGTCATCCTCCCGCAAGCATCGCGCCAGCCGGATGCCGGTCTGCCGCCATTGTAATCACGGGCGGTGTTGCTCCATACCCGGCCAATGCCGGCGATTGTCTGAACGCGTACGAGGCGCCACGGCCGCGGCGCCTCCTCAGCGTCCGGGTCAGCGTTCGTCGTAGCTGACCACCACCCGGGGCGTCAGCGCGCGCGCCTGGCAGGTGAGCACGAAGCCCTTTTCCATCTCCCACGGCTCGAGCGTGTAGTTCTTTTCCATCTCCACCTGGCCCTCCAGCACCTTGGCGCGGCAGGTGCAACAGACGCCGCTCTTGCAGGCAAAAGGCAGGTCCAGGCCGGCGGCCAGCGCGGTGTCGAGCACGTTGGCGTCTTCCAGCGGCAGGCGCAAGCTGTGCTGCTTGCCGTCGAGCACCACCACCAGCTCGGCCGTGCCGGCATGATCGGTGTGGGCGGGGGCGGGCTTGCGCCTGGCCTGCGCGAGCGGCACGCCGAAGCGCTCGGCATGGATGCGGTGCGGATCGAGACCCGCATCGCGCAGCGCCGCCTCCGCCTCGTCGATCATCGAGGCTGGCCCGCAGACAAAGGCCGCGTCGATATCGTCCACCGGGATCAGCGTCTGCAGGAAGGCGGTTACGCGGTCATGGTCGAGCCGCCCGTGCAACAGGTCGACCTCCTGCGGCTGGCGTGACAGCACGTGGTAGAGCGTGAAGCGCGCCAGGTACTGGTTCTTCAGGTCCTCCAGCGTCTCGGAGAAGATGATGCTGTCGACGTTGCGGTTGCCATAGACCAGCGTGAAACGGCTGAGCGGCTCGGCCTGCAGCGTGGTGCGGATCAGCGACAGCACCGGCGTGATGCCACTGCCGGCGGCAAAGGCCACGTAGTGGCGCGCGGCGGCGGGATCGAGCGGCACATGGAAGCGGCCGTCGGGTGTCATCACGTCGATCACCTGGCCGGGTGCGATGGAGTCATGCAGGTGCGAGGAAAAGAGCCCGTCCTCGACCAGCTTCACGGCCACGCGCAGCTCGCCGTGCTCGTCATAGTCCTGCACCGCCGAGCAGATCGAGTACGAGCGGCGCAGGTCCTTGCCATCGACCGGCGCCCTTAGCGTCAGGAACTGGCCCTGCGTGAAGCGGTAGGCGTCGCGCAGCGCCTCCGGCACCTCGAATGCGATCGAGATGGTGTCGGCGGTCTCGGGGCGCACCTGCGCTACGCGCAGCGGGTGGAACTGTGGGGTCATGGCAGCCTGGCTTCGGCCCGGCGGGGCTCAGTAGGGTTTGAAATAGTCGAACGGCTCGCGGCAGTCCAGGCAGCGGTACAGCGCCTTGCATGCGGTCGAGGCGAAGCGCGAGATCTCCTGCGTATGCACGCTGCCGCAGCGCGGGCAGACCACGGTGTCGGGCGCGCCGGCGCGGGCGGCGCGCGGCACGAAGCGCAGCTCCTGCGCGGCGGCGGCCGTGCCGCACTGGCCCGGCGGCGCGATGCCGAATTCCCGCAGGCGCTCGCGCGCGGCCAGGGTGATCCAGTCGGTGGTCCAGGCCGGCGCCAGCACGGTGCGGATGCGCCAAGGCGCCAGGCCGGCATCGTCGAGCGCCTGGCCGATGTCCTCGGCGATCTGCGACATTGCCGGGCAGCCGGAGTAGGTCGGGGTGATGACCACTTCCAGGGGGCCGTCCGATGCGGCGGTGATATCGCGCAGGATGCCCAGCTCGCGGATCGACACCACCGGGATCTCCGGGTCAGGCACGGCCTCGAGCGCCGCCCACGCGCGCGCAAGGCGGTCGTCGGTGGGGCCGTCGGCGGCGCCATCGCTGCGGCGGGGGAGGGTGGCGACTTTCATGCTGGCCAATCCTTGGCGGCGAAGCGTGCGCTTACCATTGCGCACCCGGATGGGCACGTGCCAGCCCCTGCATCTCGCCCAGCAGGTAGCTCATATGCTCGGAATGCACGCCGTGCTTGCCAGTCGAGACAAAGCTCGTGGCCGGCGGCAACGTCAGCGTGGCGGCTTGCAGCGTCTCGGCGACGGTGGCGTCCCAGGCGGGGCGCAGCGTGGCGGTGACGATGCCAATGCCCTGCTCGGCGGCTTCGGTTTCCACCGCGTCCTCGGCAAAGCACTCGTTCATATAGGGCAGCAGGTGCTCCAGCGCGCTCTGCATGCGTGCGTGCGATGCCTCGGTCCCGTCGCCCAGGCGCACCACCCAGCCGGCGGCGTGGTGCAGGTGGTAGCGCGCTTCCTTGACCGACTTGGCGGCGATGGCGGCGACCTGCTCGTCGCGGCTCGCCAGCAGCGCCTGCCACAGCTCGACCATCAGCGCGCTGTACAGGAAGTTGCGCATGATGGTGACGGCGTAGTCGCGCTCGGCGGCCGCGTTTCCGGCGAGCGGGCCGCGGTGCGGCAGCTCCAGTAGCGTCCAGTTGCGGAACTCGCGCTCGGTGCGCCAGTAGGCGTAGTCGTCCTCATGGCGGGGCAGGCCGGTCAGCTCGCCTTCCAGCTCACCGGCGCGGCCGTACAGCAGACGTGCCTGGCCGATCAGGTCCAGGCTGATATTGGCCAGAGCGATGTCCTCTTCCAGCACCGGCCCGTGGCCGCACCATTCGGCGTTGCGCTGGCCCAGGACCAGGGCGTTGTCGGCCAGGCGCAGCAAGTAGCGCAGCGCGGCGGTGCGCGCCGGCGGCAGGTGGTCCAGCGTGGCGGGCGCAGTGGGTGGTGGGGGCGCAGTGATCATGCGGGGCCCTTACATGTGATTGACTTCGTCGGGCAGCTGGTAGAACGTCGGGTGCCGGTAGATTTTGTCGGCCATCGGGTCGAACAGCTCCGGCTTTTCCTCGGCCACGCTCGCGGTGATGGCCGCGGACGGCACCACCCAGATCGACACGCCTTCCTGGCGCCGCGTATAGACGTCGCGCGCCATGTGCAGCGCCTGCTGCGCGTCGGCGGCGTGCAGGCTGCCGCAATGCTTGTGTTCCAGGCCTTGCTTGCTGCGCACGAACACTTCCCACAGCGGCCATTCCTTGCGGTTCATCGTTGTCTCCTCCGTCCTCGCTAACGGGGTTGGGGGGTCAGGCGGCGGCGCGGCTTTCGCGCGCTGCGCGTTCGGCCACCTTGGCGGCGTGCGCCAGCGCGGCCTCGCGCACCCAGGCGCCGTCCTCGTGCGCCTTGACGCGGGTGGCCAGACGCTCCTTGTTGCAGGGGCCGTCGCCGTTGATCACGCGCCACAACTCGTCCCAGTCCAGCGGGCTGTAGTCATAGTGGCCGCGCTCGGCATTCCATTGCAGGCCGGGGTCGGGCAGGGTCACGCCGAGCACGCGCGCCTGTTCGACCGTGGCGTCGACAAACTTCTGGCGCAGGTCGTCGTTGGAGATGCGCTTGATGCCCCAGGCCATGGTCTGGGTGCTGTTGGTTGAGGCTGCGTCGGGCGGGCCGAACATCATCAGGACCGGGAACCACCAGCGGTTGACCGCGTCCTGCACCATCTCGCGCTGGGCGTCGGTGCCGCGCATCATCGCCAGCAGCGCGTCGAAGCCCTGGCGCTGGTGGAACGACTCTTCCTTGCAGATGCGGATCATCGCGCGCGCATACGGGCCGTACGAGCAGCGGCACAGCGGGATCTGGTTCATGATGGCCGCGCCGTCGACCAGCCAGCCGATCACGCCGACATCGGCCCAGGTCAGCGTCGGGTAATTGAAGATCGACGAGTACTTGGCCTTGCCGCTGTGCAGCGCGTCGACCAGGTCGTCGCGCGAGGCATCCAGCGTTTCGGCGGCGGAATACAGGTAGAGGCCGTGGCCGCCTTCGTCCTGCACCTTGGCCAGCAGGATCGCCTTGCGCTTGAGCGACGGGGCCCGGCTGATCCAGTTGCCCTCGGGCAGCATGCCGACGATCTCGGAATGCGCGTGCTGCGAGATCTGGCGCACCAGCGTCTTGCGGTAGGCGGCGGGCATCCAGTCCTGCGGCTCGATCTTGCCGTCGGCGGCCATGCATGCATCGAACGCGGCCTGGCGGGCAGCGTCGTCCTGGGGCGCGTGGGCTTGGCCTGGTTCGGCGTGCTGGCCGGGCAGGTCCAGACTCTGGGTGTACATGGGGCCTCCTCTCGCGGGGGTGCCGCGCTTTTGTCAGGTCCGTTCCGGGCGCGGCGGCTGGCCCTATTATATATAAGCCGACCGGTCGGTCAATTTAAGGTGGAGGCCGTTTCCCGTGCTGATGCCTTGATCCGACCAGGCACGTGGCGACTGCCGCACGTGTAGTATCGAAGCGTGGGCGGCGTTGCCGCCGCCTTCTTGTTTCTGTTCCAGACCTGTCTACGGAGGTAACGCATATGGCAAGCGCGGCATACAGCAAGATCGTGGTAGCGGTGGACGGCAGCAGCACGTCGGAGCTGGCGCTGGGCGAGGCCATCCGCGTGGCGGGCCCGGGCGGCGCCACCGTGCTGGCGATCTATGTCGTCGACAACTTCATGCCCATGTTCGATGCCGGCTACTACGACCCGAGCCAACTGCAGAAGGCGTTCGAGGAAAGCGGCCAGCGTGCGCTGCAAGCGGCGGCGCAGCGGCTTGCAGCGGCCGGTGTGGCGCATGAAACCCGGCTGGTCAGCGAAGCACCGGTGCCCGGCGATATCGGTGCCTCGATCAACGAGGCTGCGCGCCAGTGGGGCGCCGACCTGCTGGTGATCGGCACGCACGGCCGGCGCGGGGTGCGCCGGCTGATGTTGGGCAGCGTGGCCGAGGCAGTGATCCGCCAGTCCACCATGCCGGTGCTGCTGGTGCGCGGCGAAGCCAAGGCAGACTGAGCGCGTGCGGGCGCCGGGGCGGCATCGCCCCTGGCGCCTTCGATCGGAATCCGGTGCAGATCAGCCAGCGAAACGGAAATGGCCGCTGCGCAGCACGATCTCGCGCGCCTCGGTCAGCTCGAACAGGCTTTCGGCCAGGCGCTCGATGCGCTGGCGGTTGCTGGTGAACGCGGCGACCAGGTCCTCCTCACGCGGCGAGCGCGCGCCGAAATGGGCCTCGAGGGCCTCGGCGGTGACGGAATAGAGGGTGGGACTGCCGTTGACCGTGGCGGGACAGGACAGCGTCAGGCTGGCTGCGCAGTAGGTCGGGAGGCTGCGAGGGAACGTGATGTCTGACATGGCGTGCCTCGTGCTGGCGGCGGGTATTAGATCATTCTAGGTCATCGTCGCGTTCCGTAAAGGCTTCCCTCGCCGCGCGTGCGTCGGCGGCCGGCGCTGCTGCCAGATTGCTTCCCTTCGATCAGCCACTGTGCGCCCGCCGGCGCCCCAGCGGCGGGCGCGCGGTGACCCCCAGCGCGCGCAGGTCCGCTACCGCGGCGTGCGCGGCGGCGAGATGCGCGGCGGCATAGTCGGCCTGCTCGGCCAGGAAGGCGTCGAGGGCGCCTGCGGCGCAGCGCGGCAGGACCGTGGGTTCGGCGGTGCCGGCGCGCTCGGCCAGGCCCGGGCGCATTGCCAGCTCGGCCAGTTGCGCTTCGAGCATTGCCATCAGCGCGCGCACTTCGGTGCCGGCGGGCAGCGTAAAAGCGCCCGACTCCACCCCCGCTCGCACCACCCCTGCCAGCGCCGCCATGCGGCGCGCGGTCGCATGCACCCGTTGGTAGGCGCCCGCATAGTCCGGCGCCAGGGCGGCGGCGGACTGGGCCAGCGTGTGCTCGGCGCGGGTGGATGCACGGCCGGCGGCGATGCGCAAGGCTTCCAGGCGCGGCACGGCCGGCGCCGTGGCCGCATCGGCCACTCGGCTGGCGGCCAGGGCGGCGCGCAGGTAGACCGCATTGACCGCCACCGCGTCGACGGCGTGGCGGAACACGCGCGACATTTCCACACGCGGGGCCAGTACATAGTACGTGGCCAGCGCGATCAGGCAGCCCAGCGCGGTGTCGATCCCCCGCAGCGCGGCAAAGTGGCTGCTGTCGATGGCCGGTGCGCCCACCCATGAGAACAGGATCACCGCCGGCGTCAGGCAGAAGGCGAATGCACCCGGCTGCCCGGCCAGCCGATTGGCGTAGGCGCCGGCCAGGAAGGCCGAGCTGATGCCCAGAGCTACCGCGGGCGCCGGATGGAGCAGGCCGATCACGCATGCGCCCAGCGCGCCAGCCAGCGATCCGGCGAACCGCTTCAGCGACACCTGCCGCGTGGTCTGCAGCTGCGGGCTGAGCACCATGATCACCGTCACCGCGACCCAGTAGCCGTGGTCGAGGTGCCATAGCTGCGCCGGCACCAGGCTGAGGCTGCCGGCCAGCGCCAGGCGCAGGGCGTGGCGCGCGGCCAGAGCGTCGCGTGCCGCGTGGTCGGCCAGCGCGCGCAGCATGCGGCCGAGGCCATGGCTCAGGCCCCGGCGTGGCCAGGCAAAGCCGGCACGCCAGGTATCGAAATCGGGGTGGCGCGCCAGGGCCGATAACGCTGAGTGATAGGAAGGCGGGGCACCGGTGTTGGCGCCCGGCGCGGTCAGGCGGCGCAGTTCGTGGCGCAGTGCGGCGCTCAGTGCCGGCAGGTCGGGTGCGTGGCGATCCAGTGCCTGGCTGACCTGCTCGCGGGCATCGGCCACGCTGCGTGCGATATGGCGCAGGGGCAGGCCGTGGACGGCGCCGGCGCGCTCGCGTAGTTCGCCGGCAACGATCAGCAGGGCGAACAGGGCGTCGGCCACGCCTACCGCATAGGCATGGTGCAGTGGGCTGAAGGTGTCGCGCAGGCTGCGGCGCGCAGCGATGGCCAGGCGCGCGGCTTCGATCCGGTTGCGGACGTCCTGTTTGCAAGCGGCAAGGTCGCTGCCGTGGGACGTGTCCGCCAGCGCCGCGGCGAACCGCAACAGGGCATCGTAGGTGGCCAGTACTTCGGCGCGCGGCCGTTCGTCGCGTGCGGACGGGATCAGCGCCAGGCATGCCACGCAAGCGAACACCCCGCCGCGCAGGTAGTCCAGGCCGCCCTGCAGTGCCTGTGCTGCCAGGTCCGGCCCGGTGATCGGCTGCAGGCATGCGGCCACCAGCACCACATAGAGCAGCTTGGCTGCCAGCGCGCTGGCCTGGCCGCGCGTTTCCGCCAGCCCCGCGGCGAGACCGCCCGCCATGACGGCCAGCACGGCCAGCCACGGCGTGGGTGCCACCGCGGCGCCCAGCGCACTCGCCACTGCCCCGCCGATGCCGACCGCGCCCACGCTTGAGAACCGCGCCGACGCGGTCCCCGGCCGGTCCGCCAGGCAAGTCCAGATGGAGGCAGTGGCCGACCACAGGTAGCCCTGCTCGCCGGTCAGCCAGCCCACGCCGGCCAATGCCAGGAACGACAGCGCATAGATGGTCCCGCGTCGGAGCAGCGCGGTTTCGGGCCAGTATTGGATCAGGCGGGCGTTGGCGAACATGCGGGCCGGAAGTAACGAAGGCGGGGCCGGATTGGCCGCCCATCGTCTAGCCACTCTACGACACAGGTTGGTGCGGTGCAACAAAGCCGGCATCGGGGCCGCTTCCGGCGGGTGGTTGCACCGGTACTGGGCGTCGCAAGCCCGCCGAGGTGCGCAAAGCACAAATTCAGCGCTTGTCCCGCCTAATATCAGCAACGCCGGTTGCAGTGGCCGGCGACAGGGCAAAAAAAACCCACGCAGGTTGTGCGTGGGCTGGAATCCACCGAGGTGGTGGAGGAGACAGACTTCACTATACACGCTTTGTTGCGACGCACCAAGTCGTCCATGTGTTAATGTCTGGCGATAAGCACAATAGCGTTGCGTTGATGCAACAGGGTGGAATTTTGCGGCGCGAAATGCACTACCGGAACAGATAAGCGGCGCAAACAGCACAAAAGATGCCGGCTGCATCCGCCACCAGCGCACAACCGAGCGCATGGCGGGTGTTGCGCACATTGACGCTGCCGAAATAAACCGCCAGCACATAGAAGGTGGTTTCGGTCGATCCTTGGATGATCGCTGCCAGCCGGCCCTGGAACGAGTCCACGCCGTAGGTCGTCATCACGTCGACCATCAGCCCTCGGGCGCCCGCGCCCGACAGGATTTTCATCAGTCCAACCGGCAGGGCTGGCACGAAATCGGTATTGACCCCCAGGTAGGCAAAGCCCAGCGTGAGCCAGCCCATCAGCACGTCCATGCAGCCTGTCGCCCGGAACAATCCGATCGCGACCAGGATCGCCACCAGATAAGGAATGATCTGCACGGCGACGCCGAAACCTTCCTTGGCGCCATCGATAAAGGCTTCGTAGACATTGACCCGCCGCAGCGCGCCACAGACCAGGAACAGGGTGATCAGCGACAGGATAAAGCCGGCGCCTGCCAGTGCGGTCACGCTGCCGACCTGCTCCGGCGGCGCGTGGTGCAGCCAGGCGAACATGCCGCCCAGCAGCGCCGCGACCAGCCCGAACGCCGCGAGCACGGCCGGCTGCAACAGGTTGAGCCGCTGTACCCAGGCCACCGCCAACAGCCCCGCCAGGCATGAGCCGCCCGTCGCCAGCAGCGTCGGCAGGAAGATATCGGCGGCATTGAAGCCGACCAGGCCCTGTTTGACCGCAATCGCCTGACGGATCGCAATCACCGAGGTCGGGATCAGCGTGAGCCCGGCCGTATTCAGCACGATGAACATGATCTGGGCGTCGGTGGCGACGTCCGGGCGCCGGTTCAGCGTCTGCAACTCGCGCATGGCGTTCAGGCCGAGCGGCGTGGCGGCGTTGTCCAGGCCGAGCAGGTTGGCCGACACGTTCATCATCATCGCGCCCTGCGCCGGGTGGCCCTGTGGCACGCCGGGAAAGAAATGGCGCAGCAGCGGGTTCACCAGCCGCGCAAAGGCATCGACCACGCCGGCGCGCTCGCCGATGCGCATGATGCCCAGCCACAAGCTCATCACCCCGGCCAGGCCAAGCGCGATCTCGAAGGCCGTGCGCGCGCTGTCGAACAGGCTGGCCAGCATCGCCGGGAAGACGGCAAGGTCGCCGCTGGCCAGGCGGATGCAGGCGGCGAGGAAGGAAATCAGGAAAAAACCGAGCCAGACTACGTTCAGGGCCATCGGATTGCGAATGCTGGGAAGGGATCTCCGGGGTTGCCCCCGGCACAGCGTAGGATCAGCCGATCACGGCCCCACGTTCGGCCAGCAACTCGCGCAGTATGGACCGATGGCAATGCGCCTCATCTTCGCAATAGCAACCCACTGAGAAGTTGGTCTGGTGCGACAGCGCGGCCAGCAGGTCGAGCGTACGGCTCGCTTCGGGTTCGGCCATTTCCTTGCGGAAGTGCCTGACGAACGCGCGCCATTCCTTGTCGTCGCTGGCCGCCAGCGCCTGTGCCACCAGTTCAGGCGAAGGCGACAGCGCGGGATACCAGACATCGTAGAAATCGCGGCTGGCAAACTCGGACTTGGGCACGCCGCGCGGCGGCCGCCGTACCGTGCCGATGCGCAGGCCTTCATCGGCCGCGCGTGGCGAACCCAGTTTTACGATTCGGATGGTCATGGATGATCCCGCTGATGTTCGCCTACGCGGTTGCGTCGGGCTTCGCGTTTGCCTCAAGCCCCAGATCATGAATCATGGTGTCGCGCATGACAAACTTCTGCACCTTTCCTGTGACAGTCATCGGCATTTCCGAGACAAAGCGGATATAGCGCGGGATCTTATAGTGGGCGATCTGGTCGCGGCAGAAGGCGCGGATCTCTTCCTCGGTGGCGATCTGGCCGGGTTTGAGCACGATCCAGGCGCAGACTTCCTCGCCGTACTTCTGGTCAGGCACGCCGAACACCTGGACCGCCTGGACCTTGGGATGGCGGAACAGGAACTCCTCGATCTCGCGCGGATAGATGTTCTCGCCGCCGCGGATCAGCATGTCCTTCACCCGGCCGACGATATTGCAGTAACCCTCGTCGTCGATAGTGGCCAGGTCGCCGGTGTGCATCCAGCCGTCGCGGATCGCCTCCTGCGTGCGCGCCTCGTCTTCCCAGTAGCCCTGCATCACGGAATAGCCGCGAGTGCACAGCTCGCCGGTGGTGCCAGTCGGCACGATCTGGCCGAGCGCGTCGACCACCTTGCACTCCAGGTGCGGCTGCACGCGGCCGACGGTGGAGACGCGCTTGTCGAGCGGGTCGTCGGTGGCGCTCTGGAACGAGACCGGGCTGGTCTCGGTCATGCCGTAGGCGATGGTGACCTCGGCCATGTGCATATCGGCGACTACCCGCTTCATGACCTCGATCGGGCAGGGGGCGCCGGCCATGATGCCGGTGCGCAACGCGGAGAAGTCGAAACGACTGAACTCTGGGTGGTCGAGCTGGGCGATGAACATGGTTGGCACGCCGTGCAGGGCGGTGCAACGTTCCGCACTGACGGCCTCCATGGTCGCCAGCGGATCGAAAGCCTCGCCAGGAAAGACCATGCAGGCCCCGACCGAAACGCAGGCCAGCACCGACAGCACCATGCCGAAGCAGTGATAGAGCGGCACTGGGATGCACAAAACGTCCCTGGACCCGAAGCGCATTGCAATCGCCACGAAGCGGCCGTTGTTAACTACATTGTGGTGGGTCAGCGTGGCGCCCTTGGGGTTGCCGGTGGTGCCGCTCGTGAACTGGATATTGATGGCGTCGTGCGGGCTGAGGGTGGCGGTAATGGCGTCCAGCCGGACCGCATCCGGCTCGGCCAGCAGCGCCTCGTAGTTCAGCATGCCTGGCGTGGCCTCCGCACCCATGCGCGCGAGCCATTGCAGCTTAGGCAGGCGCGCGGCGCGTAGCGCGCCGGGTTCCGCCTGGGCCAACTCCGGCGCCAGCGCCAGCAGCGTACCCAGGTAGTCGCTGGTCTTGAAGCGCGCGGCGGTGATCAGCATGCGCACGCCGGCCTTGTTCAGTGCATATTCCAGTTCGGCCTGGCGGTAGGCCGGGTTGATATTGACCAGGATTGCGCCTATGCGGGCGGTGGCGAACTGGGTCACCAGCCACTCGGGCCGGTTCGGCGCCCAGATACCGACGCGGTCGCCGGGCTGGATGCCGCGCTGGAGCAGGCCGCTGGCCAGGCGGTCGACCTGGTCGGCAAACTCGACCCAGCTCCAGCGCACGCCATGCTCGCGGAACACCACGGCCGGGCCGCCGGGGTTTGCCGCGACGGCCCGGGCCAGCAGTGCAGGGATCGTCTCGTCGGAAAGGGGAATGTCGGGATTGCCGGCAACCAGCGACAGGCCGGGCTTCACGGGTTGGGTCATCTTGTCTCCTTCAACTGCTCTGATCGTATTCGACGCCTATATATAGAAGAGAAGGCGGTTCGGGTTGGGTCAGCGCCTTGGCATCAGCTTAAGCCGAGCCTCGGCAGGAAGCTGTCGCCATCACGACATTTGAGGCGTACACGCCGCTTTTGTCGATTCCGCGAATTATTTCGCGAAATCGCTTGCCAAGCCCGCATGGCTCCCTTAATATTCGCCCCCTCGCAACACAACGCAGCGCTGCAAAGCAGGCGCAGCAAGGGTTGCGGGGTCGGCCGGGAGGTTGGCGCAGCGAGGTTTGCAGCGCTGACCGCAGCAAAAAAAGATTGCTGAAACGGTTGACGAAACGAAGAAAGCTCTGCATAATCTCTTTCTCTGCTGCTGACGCAGCGACGCAAACGGCAAAGCCGGAGGCGAGGTCGAAAGACCGGGTTCTTTAACAACCAAACAACCGATAAGTGTGGGCGCTGGGTAGCGGACGCCGCTGTCTTCGGACAGTGTTGCTTCAAAAGTTATCAGTGCTCGCACAGCAAAACGTGACTGGATCTTCGGATCTGGTCAGTCAGTTTTCTGAGAGTGAGCGACCGCTCGAAAGAGCGAGGACCCGCGAGGGTCCACACAGAGATTGAACTGAAGAGTTTGATCCTGGCTCAGATTGAACGCTGGCGGCATGCCTTACACATGCAAGTCGAACGGCAGCACGGGCTTCGGCCTGGTGGCGAGTGGCGAACGGGTGAGTAATACATCGGAACGTGCCCTGTAGTGGGGGATAACTAGTCGAAAGATTAGCTAATACCGCATACGACCTGAGGGTGAAAGCGGGGGACCGCAAGGCCTCGCGCTACAGGAGCGGCCGATGTCTGATTAGCTAGTTGGTGGGGTAAGAGCCTACCAAGGCGACGATCAGTAGCTGGTCTGAGAGGACGATCAGCCACACTGGGACTGAGACACGGCCCAGACTCCTACGGGAGGCAGCAGTGGGGAATTTTGGACAATGGGGGCAACCCTGATCCAGCAATGCCGCGTGTGTGAAGAAGGCCTTCGGGTTGTAAAGCACTTTTGTCCGGAAAGAAATGGCCTGGGATAATACCCCGGGTCGATGACGGTACCGGAAGAATAAGCACCGGCTAACTACGTGCCAGCAGCCGCGGTAATACGTAGGGTGCGAGCGTTAATCGGAATTACTGGGCGTAAAGCGTGCGCAGGCGGTTTTGTAAGACAGGCGTGAAATCCCCGAGCTTAACTTGGGAATGGCGCTTGTGACTGCAAGGCTAGAGTATGTCAGAGGGGGGTAGAATTCCACGTGTAGCAGTGAAATGCGTAGAGATGTGGAGGAATACCGATGGCGAAGGCAGCCCCCTGGGACGTCACTGACGCTCATGCACGAAAGCGTGGGGAGCAAACAGGATTAGATACCCTGGTAGTCCACGCCCTAAACGATGTCAACTAGTTGTTGGGGATTCATTTCTTCAGTAACGTAGCTAACGCGTGAAGTTGACCGCCTGGGGAGTACGGTCGCAAGATTAAAACTCAAAGGAATTGACGGGGACCCGCACAAGCGGTGGATGATGTGGATTAATTCGATGCAACGCGAAAAACCTTACCTACCCTTGACATGCCACTAACGAAGCAGAGATGCATTAGGTGCCCGAAAGGGAAAGTGGACACAGGTGCTGCATGGCTGTCGTCAGCTCGTGTCGTGAGATGTTGGGTTAAGTCCCGCAACGAGCGCAACCCTTGTCTTTAGTTGCTACGCAAGAGCACTCTAGAGAGACTGCCGGTGACAAACCGGAGGAAGGTGGGGATGACGTCAAGTCCTCATGGCCCTTATGGGTAGGGCTTCACACGTCATACAATGGTGCGTACAGAGGGTTGCCAACCCGCGAGGGGGAGCTAATCCCAGAAAACGCATCGTAGTCCGGATCGTAGTCTGCAACTCGACTACGTGAAGCTGGAATCGCTAGTAATCGCGGATCAGCATGCCGCGGTGAATACGTTCCCGGGTCTTGTACACACCGCCCGTCACACCATGGGAGTGGGTTTTGCCAGAAGTAGTTAGCCTAACCGCAAGGAGGGCGATTACCACGGCAGGGTTCATGACTGGGGTGAAGTCGTAACAAGGTAGCCGTATCGGAAGGTGCGGCTGGATCACCTCCTTTCCAGAGGCTTGTGTCTCAAGCCTAGCGTTCACACTTATCGGTTTGTTTGCTGTTACAGCCAAGGGTCTGTAGCTCAGGTGGTTAGAGCACCGTCTTGATAAGGCGGGGGTCGTAGGTTCAAGTCCTACCAGACCCACCAAGTTATCCATGCGGGGGATTAGCTCAGCTGGGAGAGCACCTGCTTTGCAAGCAGGGGGTCGTCGGTTCGATCCCGTCATCCTCCACCATCGCTTCGATGGGCCTGGTACCTTGGATTGGTGGTCAAATGCAAGCGCTTAGCATTGAGCGTTTGCATTTGGCATTGCCAAGCGATCTAACGATCGGCTGTTCTTTAACAATATGGGATGTAGTAAAGGTGTCGCGCGAGCGTTGATGAGACGCTGCAGTACCAACGCGATACCGGGTTGTGATTGTATCAACCAAAATGTATTTAAGTGATCGAAAGATGACTTGGAATACGGCACAAATGCGAGAACTCATCCTGTAGCGAGGTCTTCGAGCGATCGAGACACACTCGTTATAGGGTCAAGCGAACAAGTGCATGTGGTGGATGCCTTGGCGATCACAGGCGATGAAGGACGCGGTAGCCTGCGAAAAGCTTCGGGGAGCTGGCAAACAAGCTTTGATCCGGAGATGTCCGAATGGGGAAACCCGGCCCGTATGGGTCATCCCACACTGAATTCATAGGTGTGGGAAGCGAACGCGGCGAACTGAAACATCTAAGTAGCTGCAGGAACAGAAATCAACCGAGATTCCCAGAGTAGTGGCGAACGAAATGGGAAGAGCCTTGTACTCTTTAGCAGCATTGTTAGCAGAACGGGATGGAAAGCCCGGCCATAGCAGGTGATAGCCCTGTATGCGAAAACAGCGTTGTGGAACTAGGTGTACGACAAGTAGGGCGGGACACGTGAAATCCTGTCTGAAGATGGGGGGACCATCCTCCAAGGCTAAATACTCGTGATCGACCGATAGTGAACCAGTACCGTGAGGGAAAGGCGAAAAGAACCCCGGGAGGGGAGTGAAATAGATCCTGAAACCGCATGCATACAAACAGTCGGAGCCCTTTCGGGGGTGACGGCGTACCTTTTGTATAATGGGTCAGCGACTTACATTCAGTGGCAAGCTTAACCGATTAGGGAAGGCGTAGCGAAAGCGAGTCCGAACAGGGCGTTGAGTCGCTGGGTGTAGACCCGAAACCAGATGATCTATCCATGGCCAGGTTGAAGGTGCGGTAACACGTACTGGAGGACCGAACCCACTAACGTTGAAAAGTTAGGGGATGAGCTGTGGATAGGGGTGAAAGGCTAAACAAATCTGGAAATAGCTGGTTCTCTCCGAAAACTATTTAGGTAGTGCCTCGTGTGTCACCTTCGGGGGTAGAGCACTGTCATGGTTGGGGGGTCTATTGCTGATTACCCCGCCATAGCAAACTCCGAATACCGAAGAGTGCAATCACGGGAGACAGACATCGGGTGCTAACGTCCGGTGTCAAGAGGGAAACAACCCAGACCGCCAGCTAAGGTCCCCAAGATTGGCTAAGTGGGAAACGAAGTGGGAAGGCTAAAACAGTCAGGAGGTTGGCTTAGAAGCAGCCACCCTTTAAAGAAAGCGTAATAGCTCACTGATCGAGTCGTCCTGCGCGGAAGATGTAACGGGGCTAAGCCAGTCACCGAAGCTGCGGACGCACGCAAGTGCGTGGTAGGAGAGCGTTCTGTAAGCCTGTGAAGGTGTCTTGTAAAGGATGCTGGAGGTATCAGAAGTGCGAATGCTGACATGAGTAGCGATAAAGGGGGTGAAAGGCCCCCTCGCCGTAAGCCCAAGGTTTCCTACGCAACGTTCATCGGCGTAGGGTGAGTCGGCCCCTAAGGCGAGGCAGAGATGCGTAGCTGATGGGAAGCAGGTTAATATTCCTGCACCGTCGTATGATGCGATGGGGGGACGGATCGCGGAAGGTTGTCCGGGTGTTGGAAGTCCCGGTCCCTGCATTGGAGAAGGCGCTCAGGCAAATCCGGGCGCGGAATTCAAGGATGCGGGGCGAGCGGCCTAGTGCTGCGAAGCAATTGGAAGTGGTTCCAAGAAAAGCCTCTAAGCTTCAGTCATACGAGACCGTACCGCAAACCGACACAGGTGGGCGAGATGAGTATTCTAAGGCGCTTGAGAGAACTCGGGAGAAGGAACTCGGCAAATTGGTACCGTAACTTCGGGATAAGGTACGCCCTGGTAGCTTGACTGGCCTGCGCCAGAAGGGTGACGGGGTTGCAATAAAATGGTGGCTGCGACTGTTTAATAAAAACACAGCACTCTGCAAACACGAAAGTGGACGTATAGGGTGTGACGCCTGCCCGGTGCCGGAAGATTAAATGATGGGGTGCAAGCTCTTGATTGAAGTCCCGGTAAACGGCGGCCGTAACTATAACGGTCCTAAGGTAGCGAAATTCCTTGTCGGGTAAGTTCCGACCTGCACGAATGGCGTAACGATGGCCACACTGTCTCCTCCCGAGACTCAGCGAAGTTGAAGTGTTTGTGATGATGCAATCTCCCCGCGGCTAGACGGAAAGACCCCATGAACCTTTACTGTAGCTTTGCATTGGACTTTGAACCGATCTGTGTAGGATAGGTGGGAGGCTTTGAAGCGTGGACGCTAGTTCACGTGGAGCCGTCCTTGAAATACCACCCTGGTTTGTTTGAGGTTCTAACCTTGGCCCGTGAATCCGGGTCGGGGACAGTGCATGGTAGGCAGTTTGACTGGGGCGGTCTCCTCCCAAAGTGTAACGGAGGAGTTCGAAGGTACGCTTGGTACGGTCGGACATCGTACCTAAAGTGCAATGGCAAAAGCGTGCTTAACTGCGAGACCGACAAGTCGAGCAGGTGCGAAAGCAGGACATAGTGATCCGGTGGTTCTGAATGGAAGGGCCATCGCTCAACGGATAAAAGGTACTCTGGGGATAACAGGCTGATACCGCCCAAGAGTTCATATCGACGGCGGTGTTTGGCACCTCGATGTCGGCTCATCTCATCCTGGGGCTGTAGCCGGTCCCAAGGGTATGGCTGTTCGCCATTTAAAGAGGTACGTGAGCTGGGTTTAAAACGTCGTGAGACAGTTTGGTCCCTATCTGCCGTGGGCGTTGGAATCTTGACGGGGGCTGCTCCTAGTACGAGAGGACCGGAGTGGACGTACCGCTGGTGTACCTGTTGTCTCGCCAGAGGCATCGCAGGGTAGCTATGTACGGAAGAGATAACCGCTGAAAGCATCTAAGCGGGAAACTCGCCTGAAGATGAGGATTCCCTGGAGGCTTGACCTCCTTGAAGGGTCGTTCGAGACCAGGACGTTGATAGGCTGGGTGTGGAAGCGCAGTAATGCGTTAAGCTAACCAGTACTAATTGCCCGTAAGGCTTGATCCTATAACCAGTGTGTTTTACCTGGTGTGTGTGATCGCGACTGTGCCGAAACAGTTGACACAAGACGCACAACCCCAACTACATCCCTATTCGCAGCGTTGGCCTCAACCCCAGCGTTGCAACCCCTTATGCCTGGTGACCATAGCGAGTTGGAACCACCCCTTCCCATCCCGAACAGGTCCGTGAAACGACTCCGCGCCGATGATAGTGCGGATTACCCGTGTGAAAGTAGGTCATCGCCAGGCTCTTATACCGCAAAACCCCTCGACAGCTGATGCTGCGAGGGGTTTTGTCTTTTCCGGTTGTCGGTGTGCGTGCCGCCGGCGCCCGCCAGGCGGCCTAAGAGCGTCCAGGAGCTGCGCCGGAAAGCCCTATAGGGTGAGAACGCAGAAATCTAAACTGCGCTTGTGGGAGCGATCAGGCGGCGTCAAGCGCCACGCTGGAACGCCTTCCCTAGTCTGAACAAGTACAGCATCCGCAACGGAAAGTGCTTGACAGGCGAGGTGAACAGCCCCATAATCGATAGTTCTCTGCGGAGAGGTGCCCGAGTGGCTAAAGGGGGCAGACTGTAAATCTGTTGGCTTACGCCTACGCTGGTTCGAATCCAGCCCTCTCCACCAGAATGTAAGACAGCAGCCGGCAGTGCCGGTGAAGAAGCAGGAAAGAACCGGGCGGGTGTAGCTCAATGGTAGAGCAGAAGCCTTCCAAGCTTACGACGAGGGTTCGATTCCCTTCACCCGCTCCAGTCGCGCGGTTGCTGTCAAAGTAGTACGTCAAGTTTCGCCCATGTGGCTCAGTGGTAGAGCACTCCCTTGGTAAGGGAGAGGTCGGCAGTTCGATCCTGCCCATGGGCACCAATACCACGCACTGGCAATATCGCTACCGAGACAGGAGTCGCGAAATGGCAAAGGAAAAGTTCGAGCGGACCAAGCCGCACGTGAACGTTGGTACGATTGGTCACGTTGACCATGGCAAGACCACGCTGACGGCAGCGATCGCTACGGTGCTGGCTGCGAAGTTCGGTGGTGCCGCCAAAAAGTACGACGAAATCGACGCAGCGCCGGAAGAAAAGGCACGCGGTATTACCATCAATACCGCCCACGTCGAGTACGAAACGGCCAACCGCCACTACGCGCACGTTGACTGCCCGGGCCACGCTGACTATGTGAAGAACATGATCACGGGTGCTGCCCAGATGGACGGCGCAATCCTGGTGTGCTCGGCCGCTGACGGCCCGATGCCGCAAACGCGTGAGCACATCCTGCTGGCCCGCCAGGTTGGCGTGCCTTACATCATCGTGTTCCTGAACAAGTGCGACATGGTGGACGACGCTGAACTGCTCGAGCTGGTCGAGATGGAAGTTCGCGAGCTGCTGTCGAAGTACGAGTTCCCCGGCGACGACACCCCGATCATCAAGGGTTCGGCCAAGCTGGCGCTGGAAGGCGACAAGGGCGAGCTGGGCGAAGTGGCCATCATGAACCTGGCCGACGCCCTGGACAACTACATCCCGACGCCGGAGCGTGCCGTTGACGGTACCTTCCTGATGCCGGTGGAAGACGTGTTCTCGATCTCGGGTCGCGGCACCGTGGTGACCGGCCGTATCGAGCGTGGCGTGATCAAGGTCGGCGAAGAAATCGAAATCGTCGGTATCCGCCCGACCGTGAAGACCACCTGCACCGGCGTGGAAATGTTCCGCAAGCTGCTGGACCAGGGTCAAGCTGGCGACAACGTCGGCCTGCTGCTGCGCGGTACCAAGCGTGAAGACGTCGAGCGCGGCCAAGTGCTGTGCAAGCCGGGTTCGATCAAGCCGCACACCCACTTCACCGGCGAGGTGTACATCCTGTCGAAGGACGAAGGCGGCCGTCACACCCCGTTCTTCAACAACTACCGCCCGCAGTTCTACTTCCGTACCACCGACGTGACCGGCTCGATCGAGCTGCCGGCGGACAAGGAAATGGTGATGCCGGGTGACAACGTGTCGATCACCGTCAAGCTGATCGCCCCGATCGCCATGGAAGAAGGCCTGCGCTTCGCTATCCGTGAAGGCGGCCGTACCGTCGGCGCCGGCGTCGTGGCAAAGATCCTCGACTAAGTTGTTCGATAGCGAACGCGGCACCAACCGGCCGCGTTCGTTGCCAGAAAGGGGTTGGCGCGTGCGTCGGCCCCCAGTTGTTTTAGGGGTATAGCTCAACTGGCAGAGCGTCGGTCTCCAAAACCGAAGGTTGGGGGTTCGATTCCCTCTGCCCCTGCCAAATCAATCAGCCGCGTCGCGAAGAACAATCGTGACGCGGCTTAGTCTCGTTTGCGAAACATGGCCAATCCCAATGTTGAAACCGTGAACGCCAACAGCGGCAAGTGGATGCTCGGCGTCGCGGTGCTGCTGGTGGTTGCCGGTGTCATCGGTTTCTATGCACTAGCACAGCAACCGTCTTATGTACGTGGCGCTGCGCTGTTCGGCGGCATTGCACTGGGTATCGTGGTTGCGCTGGTGTCGGCACCAGGCAAGGACTTTATCGGGTTCGCCAAGGAATCGTACCGGGAAGTTCGCAAGGTCGTCTGGCCGACGCGCAAGGAGTCCGGGCAGATGACGGGACTGGTCTTCGTCTTTGTCGTCATCATGGCACTGTTCCTGTGGTCGGCGGACAAGCTCATCGAGTGGATCGTCTTCTCGCTCGTGTTGGGCTGGAAATAAGAGGTAGCACATGACGGATAACGCTCAGCAGGAAACCACCGCGCCGGAATCGCCTTCGTCGAAGAAGCGCTGGTATGTCGTGCATGCCTACTCCGGTATGGAGAAGAGCGTGCAACGCGCGCTGCAGGAGCGCATCGAGCGCGCCGAGATGCAGGACAAGTTTGGCCGCATCCTGGTGCCTTCCGAAGAAGTCGTGGAAATCAAGGGCGGGCACAAGTCGGTCACCGAACGCCGTTTCTTCCCGGGCTACGTGCTGGTGGAAATGGAAATGACCGACGAAACCTGGCACCTGGTGAAGAACACCAGCAAGGTCACCGGCTTCGTGGGCGGCGCCCGCAACCGCCCGAGCCCGATTTCGCAGCGCGAAGTCGACAAGATCATGACCCAGATGCAGGAAGGGGTCGAGAAACCGCGTCCCAAGACGCTGTTCGAAGTGGGCGAAATGGTGCGGGTCAAGGATGGCCCGTTCACCGACTTCAACGGCAACGTCGAGGAAGTGAACTACGAGAAGTCGCGCCTGCGCGTCTCGGTCACGATCTTCGGGCGCGCAACGCCGGTCGAGCTCGAGTTCGGCCAGGTCGAGAAGGTTTAAGGAATTTGCCGGCTGCAGCCTGAAAGGGCGGCAACTGGCAACGGCGACGCTGCCCCGGTGGCGGCGCCAAGAGGAGCGTGAGGCCGTGCCGACGGTGCGGCGACAGCGCGTTACGACTCAACAGGATCGCATCCCGAAAGAGCGATCCGGATTGGAGTAGAGATGGCCAAGAAGATCATTGGCTTTATCAAGCTGCAGATTCCGGCTGGTAAGGCAAATCCCTCCCCGCCCGTTGGTCCCGCACTGGGTCAGCGTGGTCTGAACATCATGGAGTTCTGCAAGGCGTTCAACGCCCAGACCCAAGGCATGGAGCCTGGTCTGCCGGTGCCGGTGGTGATTACCGCCTTCGCCGACAAGAGCTTCACGTTCGTGATGAAGTCGCCCCCCGCGACCGTGCTGATCAAGAAGGCAGCCGGCGTGACCAAGGGTTCGCCGAAGCCGCACACGGACAAGGTTGGCAAGATCACCCGCGCCCAGGCTGAAGAAATCGCCAAGGCCAAGAACGCTGACCTGACCGCCGCCGACCTGGACGCCGCCGTGCGTACCATCGCCGGTTCGGCTCGTTCGATGGGCATCACCGTGGAGGGTCTGTAAATGGCTAAGGTTTCCAAGCGCGTCGCCGCCAACAAGGCGAAGATCGAGCGTACCAAGTTCTACCCGATCGACGAGGCCCTGGGCCTGGTGAAGGGCTGCGCCTCGGCGAAGTTCGACGAATCGATCGATGTGGCCGTGCAACTGGGCATCGACGCCAAGAAGTCGGACCAGGTGGTTCGTGGCTCCGTGGTGCTGCCCGCCGGTACCGGCAAGTCGGTGCGCGTGGCTGTGTTCGCCCAGGGTGAGAAGGCCGAAGCCGCCAAGGCCGCCGGTGCTGACATCGTCGGCATGGAAGACCTGGCTGAGCAAGTCAAGGCCGGCAACCTGAACTTCGACGTCGTGATCGCTTCGCCGGACACGATGCGTATCGTCGGTACGCTGGGCCAGATCCTGGGCCCGCGCGGCCTGATGCCGAACCCGAAGGTTGGCACCGTGACCCCCGACGTGGCCCAGGCCGTGAAGAACGCCAAGGCCGGTCAGGTCCAGTTCCGTGTCGACAAGGCCGGCATCATCCACGCCACCATCGGCCGTCGTTCGTTCGAAGACACCGCGCTGAAGAGCAACCTGGCGGCGCTGCTGGACGCGCTGGTCAAGGCCAAGCCGGCTACCAGCAAGGGCGTGTACCTGCGCAAGGTTGCCGTCTCGTCGACCATGGGCGTTGGCGTGCGTGTCGACCAGGGTACGCTGGCTGCCTGAGCTGACGGCAAATTGCTGACCGGAACCCGATAACGCTGGTCGGCAAGAAGAATTGAAGACCCTGGCCAATGGCGGGGGTCGTCTCCGGACCGCGAGGGATGGAGCAAGGCTTTGGGCAGTGGTGTCCGGCCGGATGCGCAAGCATATCGGCGGGCACTGCTGGTTATCAAAGACCGCTGGTGTCCTTGTCTGCGGCAGTGATGCGGAAAGGGCTTAATCGGTCGGAACGTGCGGGAAGGCTTCCCAGCCTGAGCGACGTCTTCCGGCCAGCCAGCGCAGATGGCGCACCCGAAGGGATTGAAGAAGCCGGGCACTGCCCCGGTCGATTCGGGCCAATCGGACGCCGTTCGTTTGTGCTGACGTGAAGGCTCCGGTATTGCCGGAGAGACAGCGTCATTTTGGAGCTTAACCGTGCCACTCAATATTGAAGATAAGAAGGCCGTCGTTGCTGAGGTCTCGGCGCAAGTCGCCAAGGCCCAGACCATCGTCGTGGCCGAATATCGCGGCATTGCGGTTGGCGATCTGACCAAGCTGCGTGCTGCCGCTCGCCAGCAAGGCGTGTACCTGCGTGTTCTGAAGAACACGCTGGCCCGCCGTGCCGTCGAAGGTACGCCGTTTGCAGGCCTCGCAGAGCAGATGACCGGTCCGCTGATCTACGGTATTTCCGAAGATGCAGTGTCGTCGGCCAAGGTTCTGAACGACTTCGCCAAGACCAACGACAAGCTGGTCCTGCGCGCTGGGTCGTATGACGGCAAGGTTCTCGACGCTGCCGCCGTGAAGGCGCTGGCCTCGATCCCGAGCCGCGACGAACTGATTGCTCAGCTGCTGGGCGTGATGCAGGCACCGGTGTCGGGCTTCGCCCGTCTGCTGGCTGCACTGGCTGCCAAGAACGCAGAAGGCGCTCCCGCGGAAGCGGAAGCCGCCGGCGCCTAAGGCAATCCAGGCCTCGCATCGAAAGATCGCATTACCGATACCGAATCAAATCTAGTAGGAGTATTTCAAATGGCAATCACCAAAGACGACATCCTGGAAGCCGTTGGCGCGATGTCCGTGATGGAACTGAACGACCTGGTCAAGGCGTTCGAAGAGAAGTTTGGCGTGTCCGCCGCTGCCATGGCCGTGGCTGCTGCCCCGGGCGCTGCCGCTGCTGCTGCCGAAGAACAGACCGAATTCAACGTGATCCTGGCCGAAGTCGGCGCCAACAAGGTTGGCGTGATTAAGGCTGTTCGCGAAATCACCGGTCTGGGCCTGAAGGAAGCCAAGGATCTGGTCGATGGCGCACCGAAGCCCGTCAAGGAAGGCGTGGACAAGGCCGCTGCTGCCGAAGCCAAGAAGAAGCTGGAAGACGCCGGCGCAAAGGTCGACGTCAAGTAATGCAGTGCTCGCGTGCCCTTGCGGCACGCGAATGGGGCTGGCAAAGGGAAATTCCCGGCGCCAGCCTTTTTGCGCTTGTGCGATTGTGTTTTAGTCACCACTCCGCACAGCAACAAAGTCGTAAAAAGTGATGTTTGCGATCCCCGGCAGGACTTGATTTGCCGGCGATTCAGCAGAGGCCAAACATCAGTGGCACACTAAGGGGTTGCTGCTGATGTTTGTCTTCTGAACCGACTGCAGAAGACAAGTTTGGTCGGGTGTCCCCCGGGCGAGTACAGGCGTTGCGCTGATGCGACGACCACACCGCCCGCAGCGTGCGGACACCGTCAGCCAGAGGTTGGTAGCGGCCAACCGCCAAATCCCCTCCCAGTCGCTGAACACCTCAGGCGCGGCCAGGTCCAGCCGTCCTGCGATGATTCGGAGATCCCATGGCGTACAGCTTCACCGAAAAGAAGCGCATTCGCAAAAGTTTTGCGAAGCGTGCGACGGTACATCAGGTTCCATTCCTGCTTGCCACCCAGATTGAATCCTACACCCAGTTCTTGCAAGCGGAAACGCCGACCGCGCGTCGCAAGACTGAAGGCCTCCAGGCCGCTTTCAACGCAATTTTCCCGATCTCCTCGCATAACGGGCTCGCCCGTATGGAGTTCGTCTCCTATCACCTGTCCAACCCGCCGTTCGACGTCAAGGAGTGTCAACAGCGTGGCCTGACCTTCCACTCGGCCCTGCGCGCCAAGGTTCGCCTGATCATCAACGATCGCGAGAATCCTGGCAAGGTCAAGGAAGTGAAGGAACAGGAAGTCTACATGGGCGAAATCCCACTGATGACTTCCACCGGTTCGTTCGTGATTAACGGCACCGAGCGTGTCATCGTCTCGCAGCTGCACCGCTCGCCGGGCGTGTTCTTCGAGCACGACAAGGGCAAGACCCACAGCTCGGGCAAGCTGCTGTTCTCGGCACGTATCATCCCCTACCGCGGTTCGTGGCTGGACTTCGAATTCGACCCGAAGGACATCCTGTACTTCCGCGTCGACCGCCGCCGCAAGATGCCGGTGACGATCCTGCTGAAGTCGATCGGCCTGACCCCGGAACAGATCCTCGCGCACTTCTTCGTGTTCGACAACTTCACGCTGCAGTCGGAAGGCGCGCAGCTGGAGTTCGTGCCCGAGCGCCTGCGCGGTGAAGTCGCACGCTTCGACATCGCCGACAAGAACGGTCGCGTGGTGGTCGAGAAGGACAAGCGGATCAACGCCAAGCATATCCGCGACCTGGACTCGGCCGGCACCAAGCTGATCAGCGTGCCGGAAGACTACCTGCTGGGCCGCGTGCTGGCCAAGAACATCATCGACCCGGATACCGGCGAGGTGATTGCCAACGCCAACGACGAGCTGACTGAAACGCTGCTGGAAAACCTGCGCGAAGCCGGCGTCAAGCAGATCCAGACCCTGTACACCAACGACCTGGATCAGGGCCCGTACATGTCGCAGACCCTGCGCGTGGACGAGACCGCCGACCAGACCGCTGCGCGTATCGCGATCTACCGCATGATGCGCCCGGGCGAGCCGCCGACCGAAGAAGCGGTGGAAGCGCTGTTCCAGCGCCTGTTCTACAGCGAAGAGTCGTACGACCTGTCGCGCGTTGGCCGCATGAAGGTCAACAGCCGCCTGGGCCGCCCCAGCGGCGAAGGCGCCATGGTGCTGCAGGACGAGGACATCCTCGAGACCATCAAGATCCTGGTCAACCTGCGCAACGGCAAGGGTGAGGTCGATGACATCGATCACCTGGGCAACCGTCGCGTGCGTTGCGTCGGCGAACTGGCCGAAAACCAGTTCCGCGCCGGCCTGTCGCGCGTGGAGCGTGCTGTCAAGGAACGTCTGGGCCAGGCCGAGACCGAGAACCTGATGCCGCACGACCTGATCAACTCGAAGCCGATCTCGTCGGCGATCCGCGAGTTCTTCGGTTCGTCGCAGCTGTCGCAGTTCATGGACCAGACCAACCCGCTGTCCGAGATCACGCACAAGCGCCGTGTCTCCGCACTGGGCCCGGGCGGTCTGACGCGCGAGCGCGCCGGCTTTGAAGTCCGCGACGTGCACCCGACCCACTATGGCCGCGTGTGCCCGATCGAAACGCCGGAAGGTCCGAACATTGGTCTGATCAACTCGCTGGCACTGTACGCGCGCCTGAACGAGTACGGCTTCCTGGAAACCCCGTACCGCAAGGTCGAGAACAGCAAGCTGACCGACCAGGTCGACTACCTGTCCGCTATCGAGGAAGGCAAGTACGTGGTGGCGCAGGCCAATGCAACCGTCGACGCCGAAGGCATCCTCACCGACGAACTGGTGTCGGCGCGTGAAGGCTCCGAGCGTGAAACCCGTATGGTCACGCCGGACCGCGTGCAGTACATCGACGTGGCGCCGTCGCAGATCGTGTCGGCCGCTGCCTCGCTGGTGCCGTTCCTGGAACACGATGACGCGAACCGTGCACTGATGGGCGCGAACATGCAGCGTCAGGCTGTGCCTTGCCTGCGTCCGGACAAGCCGCTGGTCGGTACCGGCATCGAGCGCACCGTTGCGGTCGACTCGGGTACGGCCGTGCAGGCGATGCGTGGCGGTGTGGTCGACTATGTCGACGCGATGCGTATCGTGATCCGCGTGAACGACGACGAAGCCGTGGCCGGTGAAGTCGGCGTGGACATCTACAACCTGATCAAGTACACGCGCTCGAACCAGAACACCAACATCAACCAGCGTCCGATGGTCAAGGTTGGCGATATCGTTGCCCGCAACGATGTGATCGCCGACGGCGCCTCGACCGACCTGGGTGAACTGGCACTGGGCCAGAACATGCTGGTGGCGTTCATGCCGTGGAACGGCTACAACTTCGAGGATTCGATCCTGATCTCGGAGCGTGTGGTGGCCGAAGACCGCTATACCTCGATCCACATCGAGGAACTGTCGGTCGTTGCCCGCGACACCAAGCTGGGACCGGAAGAAATCACGCGGGATATCTCGAACCTGGCCGAAGCCCAGCTGGCTCGCCTGGACGAGTCGGGCATCACCTACATCGGCGCTGAAGTTGAAGCCGGCGACGTGCTGGTGGGCAAGGTCACGCCGAAGGGCGAGACCCAGCTGACCCCGGAAGAGAAGCTGCTGCGCGCGATCTTCGGCGAGAAGGCATCGGACGTGAAGGACACCTCGCTGCGTGTGCCCTCGGGCATGAGCGGCATCGTGATCGACGTCCAGGTCTTCACCCGCGAAGGCGTGACCCGCGACAAGCGTGCCCAGTCGATCATCGACGACGAACTGAAGCGCTACCGCCTGGACCTGAACGACCAGCTGCGTATCGTGGAAGGCGACGCGTTCCAGCGTCTGGAGCGCCTGTTGCTCGACAAGACCGTCAACGGCGGTCCGAAGAAGCTGGCCAAGGGCGCCAAGCTGACCAAGGAGTACCTGGCCGATATCGACAAGTACCACTGGTTCGACATCCGCCCGGCCGACGAGGACGTGGCTGCCCAGCTGGAAGCCGTCAAGGAAGCCATCGAGCAGAAGCGTCACGAGTTCGACCTGGCCTTCGAAGAGAAGCGCAAGAAGCTCACGCAGGGCGACGAACTGCCGCCGGGCGTGATCAAGATGGTCAAGGTGTACCTGGCCGTCAAGCGCCGCCTGCAGCCTGGCGACAAGATGGCAGGCCGTCACGGTAACAAGGGTGTCGTGTCCAAGATCACCCCGATCGAAGACATGCCCTACATGGCCGACGGCACGCCTGCCGACATCGTGCTGAATCCGCTGGGCGTGCCTTCGCGGATGAACGTGGGTCAGATTCTCGAGACGCACCTGGGCTGGGCCGCGCGCGGTCTGGGCGAGCGCATCGGCAACATGCTGAAGGCGCAAGCCAAGGCAGCCGAAGTTCGCAACCTGCTCACGCAGATCTACAACGAGAGTGGCAAGGTCGAAGACCTCGACAGCCTGTCGGATTCGGAAGTCCTGGAACTGGCCGAGAACCTGAAGAAGGGCGTGCCGTTCGCGACGCCGGTGTTCGATGGTGCGCATGAGGACGAAATCCGCCGCATGCTGGACCTCGCCTATCCGGAAGAGATTGCGAAGGAGAAGGGCCTGACTGCTTCCAAGCAGCAGGTCACGCTGCACGACGGCCGCACCGGCGAAGCGTTCGAGCGTCCGGTCACGCTGGGTGTGATGCACATGCTGAAGCTGCACCACCTGGTCGACGACAAGATGCACGCACGTTCCACCGGCCCGTACTCGCTGGTGACGCAGCAGCCGCTGGGTGGTAAAGCCCAGTTCGGTGGCCAGCGTTTCGGTGAGATGGAAGTGTGGGCACTGGAAGCCTACGGCGCATCGTATGTGCTGCAGGAAATGCTGACGGTCAAGTCCGATGACGTGAACGGCCGTACCAAGGTGTACGAGAACATCGTCAAGGGCGAGCACTCGATCGACGCCGGCATGCCGGAATCGTTCAACGTGCTGGTGAAGGAAATCCGCTCGCTGGGTATCGACATCGATCTCGATCGCTACTGATCGGGCAGGTGAGGGGAGCCGGTTGCGGCCGGCTCCCTGTCGACGAAACAGCGGCAAGGATTTCCCACAGGATGAATGCCATCGACCCGGACAGATTCCGGGGCGGTGGCGAAACAAGGAGTTGCAATGAAAGCATTGCTCGATCTCTTTAAGCAGGTTCAGCAGGAAGAGCAGTTCGACGCGATCAAGATCGGCCTGGCCTCGCCCGAGAAGATCCGTTCGTGGTCGTACGGCGAAGTGAAGAAGCCGGAAACGATCAACTACCGTACCTTCAAGCCGGAGCGCGACGGCCTGTTCTGCGCCAAGATCTTTGGCCCGATCAAGGACTACGAGTGCCTGTGCGGCAAGTACAAGCGCCTGAAGCACCGTGGCGTGATCTGCGAGAAGTGCGGCGTTGAAGTGACGCTGGCCAAGGTGCGCCGCGAGCGCATGGGCCACATCGAACTGGCCGCGCCGACCGCGCACATCTGGTTCCTGAAGTCGCTGCCGTCGCGTCTGGGCATGGTGCTCGACATGACGCTGCGCGACATCGAGCGCGTGCTGTACTTTGAAGCATTCGTGGTGCTCGAACCCGGCATGACCCCGCTCAAGAAGAGCCAGATCATGTCGGAGGACGACTACCTGGCGAAGTGCGACGAGTACGGCGAGGGCGAGTTCGTCGCCATGATGGGTGCCGAGGGCATCCGTGAACTGCTGCGCGGCATCGACATCGAGAAGCAGATCGAACAGATCCGCGCCGAGCTGCAGGCCACCGGTTCCGAAGCCAAGATCAAGAAGTTTGCCAAGCGCCTGAAGGTGCTCGAGGCCTTCCAGCGTTCGGGCATCAAGCCCGAGTGGATGATCCTCGAAGTGCTGCCGGTGCTGCCGCCCGAGCTGCGTCCGCTGGTGCCCCTGGACGGCGGCCGCTTTGCGACCTCGGACCTGAACGACCTGTATCGCCGCGTCATCAACCGTAACAACCGCCTGAAGCGTCTGCTGGAACTGAAGGCGCCTGAAATCATCGTGCGCAACGAAAAGCGCATGCTGCAGGAAGCAGTTGACTCGCTGCTGGACAACGGCCGTCGCGGCAAGGCGATGACCGGCGCCAACAAGCGTCCGCTGAAGTCCCTGGCCGAAATGATCAAGGGCAAGGGCGGCCGTTTCCGTCAGAACCTGCTGGGCAAGCGCGTCGACTACTCGGGCCGTTCGGTCATCGTGGTGGGCCCGACGCTGAAGCTGCACCAGTGCGGCCTGCCCAAGCTGATGGCGCTCGAGCTGTTCAAGCCCTTCATTTTCCACAAGCTGGAAACGATGGGCATCGCCACCACCATCAAGGCGGCGAAGAAGGAAGTCGAAAGCCAGACGCCGGTGGTGTGGGACATCCTCGAAGAGGTGATCCGCGAGCACCCGGTGATGCTGAACCGTGCGCCGACGCTGCACCGCCTGGGTATCCAGGCGTTCGAGCCGGTGCTGATCGAAGGCAAGGCCATCCAGCTGCACCCGCTGGTCTGCGCGGCGTTCAACGCCGACTTCGACGGTGACCAGATGGCTGTCCACGTCCCGCTGTCGCTGGAAGCGCAGATGGAAGCCCGCACGCTGATGCTGGCCTCCAACAACGTGCTGTTCCCGGCCAACGGCGACCCGTCGATCGTCCCGTCGCAAGACGTGGTGCTGGGTCTGTACTACACGACCCGCGACAAGATCAACGGCCGCGGCGAGGGCATGACCTTCGCCGACATCAGCGAAGTGATCCGCGCCTACGAGAACAAGGAAGTCGAGCTGGCTTCCCGCGTGAACGTGCGTATCACCGAGTATGAGCTGGTCGACAAGGACGCCGAGGGCGACGCCCGTTTCGCACCCAAGATCACGCTGCAGGCCACCACGGTCGGCCGCGCGATCCTGTCCGAGATTCTGCCGAAGGGGCTGCCGTTCTCGGTGCTGAACAAGCCGCTCAAGAAGAAGGAAATCTCGCGCCTGATCAACACCGCGTTCCGCAAGTGCGGCCTGCGCGAGACCGTGATCTTCGCCGACAAGCTGCTGCAGTCGGGCTTCCGCCTGGCAACCCGCGCCGGTATCTCGATCGCCATCGACGACATGCTGGTGCCGCCGCAGAAGGAAAAGATCATCGCCGAGGCCTCGGCCAAGGTGAAGGAATACGACAAGCAGTACATGTCGGGCCTGGTGACCGACCAGGAGCGCTACAACAACGTCGTGGACATCTGGGGCGCCGCCGGCGACCAGGTGGGCAAGGCGATGATGGAGCAGCTCCAGCACGAAGACGTGGTCGACCGCGAAGGCAAGACCGTGAAGCAAGAGTCGTTCAACTCCATCTACATGATGGCCGACTCGGGCGCACGGGGCTCGGCAGCGCAGATCCGCCAGCTGGCGGGGATGCGTGGCCTGATGGCCAAGCCGGACGGCTCGATCATTGAAACGCCGATTACGGCGAACTTCCGTGAAGGCCTGAACGTTCTGCAGTACTTCATCTCGACCCACGGCGCCCGTAAGGGCCTGGCCGATACGGCACTGAAGACCGCGAACTCGGGTTACCTGACTCGTCGTCTGGTCGACGTGACGCAGGATCTGGTCGTGGTGGAAGACGATTGCGGCACCTCCAACGGCGTGGCCATGAAGGCCCTGGTCGAAGGCGGTGAAGTGATCGAAGCCCTGCGCGACCGTATCCTCGGCCGTGTGACCGTGGCCGATGTGGTGAACCCGGAAACCCAGGAAACCGCGATCGAAACTGGCACGCTGCTGGACGAAGACCTGGTCGAGCTGATCGACGCGATCGGCGTGGACGAAGTCAAGGTCCGCACCCCGCTGTCGTGCGACACACGCTACGGCCTGTGCGGCAAGTGCTATGGCCGCGACCTGGGCCGCGGCGTACTGGTGAACTCCGGCGAAGCGGTTGGCGTGATTGCCGCCCAGTCGATTGGTGAGCCGGGCACGCAGCTGACCATGCGTACGTTCCACATCGGTGGTGCGGCATCGCGTGCGGCAGTGGCATCGAGCGTGGAAGCCAAGGCAACCGGTACCGTGCGTTTCACGGCGACTATGCGTTACGTCACCAATGCGAAGGGCGAACTGATCGTCATCTCGCGTTCGGGCGAGGCGCTGATCACCGACGACCACGGCCGCGAGCGCGAACGCCACAAGATCCCGTACGGCGCCACGCTGCTGGTGCAGGACGGCCAGGCCATCAAGGCTGGCACGCAGCTGGCCACGTGGGACGCGCTGACTCGCCCGATCGTTTCGGAATACACCGGTACGACCAAGTTCGAAAACGTCGAAGAAGGCGTGACCGTCGCCAAGCAGATGGACGAAGTGACGGGCCTGTCGACCCTGGTGGTGATCGACGCCAAGCGCCGCACGGCTGCAACCAAGGGCATCCGCCCGCAGGTGAAGCTGCTCGACGCCAGCGGCCAGGAAGTGAAGATCCCGGGCACGGACCACTCCGTGACCATCGGCTTCCAGGTCGGCGCGCTGATTACCGTGAAGGACGGCCAGCAGGTGCACGTGGGTGAAGTGCTCGCGCGTATCCCGACCGAATCGCAGAAGACCCGCGACATTACCGGTGGTCTGCCGCGTGTGGCCGAGCTGTTCGAAGCGCGTTCGCCGAAGGACGCCGCCGTGCTGGCGGAAGTCACCGGCACGACCTCGTTCGGCAAGGACACCAAGGGCAAGCAGCGCCTGGTCATTACCGACCTGGACGGCAATGCCCACGAGTTCCTGATCGCGAAGGAAAAGCAGGTGCTGGTGCACGACGGCCAAGTGGTGAACAAGGGCGAAATGATCGTGGAAGGTCCGGCGGATCCGCACGACATCCTGCGCCTGAAGGGCATCGAAGAGCTGGCGCACTACATCGTGGACGAAGTCCAGGACGTGTACCGTCTGCAGGGCGTGAAGATCAACGACAAGCACATCGAAGTGATTGTTCGTCAGATGCTGCGCCGCGTGCAGATCGCCGATGTCGGCGACACCAAGTTCATTCCGGGTGAACAGGTGGAGCGTTCGGAACTGCTCGACGAGAACGACCGCGTGATCGCCGAAGGCAAGCGTCCGGCTACCTACGAGAACCTGCTGCTGGGTATTACCAAGGCGTCGCTGTCGACCGACAGCTTCATCTCGGCGGCATCGTTCCAGGAAACCACGCGCGTGCTGACCGAAGCCGCGATCATGGGCAAGACCGACGACCTGCGTGGTCTGAAGGAAAACGTGATCGTCGGCCGCCTGATCCCGGCCGGTACCGGCCTGGCCTACCATCGTGCCCGCAAGGCGCGCGAGGCCTCCGAGCGCGAACGCGCCCAGGCGATCGCCGAAGAAGAGCAGTCGCTCTTCATCGAGCCGGCGCCGGTGGTGCAGGCGACGACCGAAGGCGAAGGCGACAACGTCTGAACGCAGTAAGCTGTTTGCCGCCGCAAGGCGGCCCGAAAGCCCGGCTGATCCAGCCGGGCTTTTTTTCGCCTGCACGCGGCGTTTGCTTTCGTGAGAAACGTCGGAGAGTTTGCCCTGCCGCCGCGGAAGCGGGGTCCCTTAGTGGTATGGTTACGGCTTTTCCGGCTTCAGCAATTCCGTTGTCTATGTCGCACGCGCTGGCGATCCTCAAAGATGTCTTCGGCTATCACGCCTTCCGCGGGCGCCAGGCCGAGATCATCGATCACGTCGCTACCGGCGGTGACTGCCTGGTGCTGATGCCGACCGGCGGCGGCAAGTCGCTGTGCTACCAGATCCCGGCGCTGCTGCGCCAGCGCGGCGGCGAGGGTGTTGGCATCGTCGTGTCGCCCCTGATCGCGCTGATGCAGGACCAGGTGGCGGCGCTGACCGAAGCGGGCGTCCGTGCCGCGGTGCTGAATTCGACGCTGAGTGGCTCGGAAGCGTCCGCGGTGGAGCGCGACCTGCTCGCCGGCCGCATCGAGATCCTCTACGTGGCGCCGGAACGGCTGATGACGCCGCGCTTCCAGGATTTGCTCGAACGCATTCGGGTCGGCCTCTTTGCCATCGACGAAGCGCACTGCGTGTCGCAGTGGGGCCATGACTTCCGGCCCGAGTACATCCAGCTGTCCGTGCTGCACGAGCGCTTCCCGTATGTGCCGCGCATTGCGCTGACAGCCACGGCCGACGCGCTCACGCGCAACGAGATCATCGAGCGCCTGGCGCTGGACGACGCCCGCGTCTTTATCTCCAGCTTCGACCGTCCCAACATCCGCTACCGCATCGTCGAGAAAGACAATGCGCGCCAGCAACTGCTGGCCTTCATCAAGGCCGAGCACACCGCGGCTGACGGCACACACGACAGCGGCATCGTTTATTGCCTGTCGCGCAAGAAGGTGGAGGACACCGCGCAGTGGCTGAGCGGGCACGGCATCAACGCGCTGCCGTACCACGCCGGCATGGACGGGCAGGTGCGCCAGCGCCATCAGGCGCGCTTCCGTGAGGAAGAAGGGCTGGTGATGGTGGCGACGATCGCCTTCGGCATGGGCATCGACAAGCCCGACGTCCGCTTTGTTGCCCACCTGGACCTGCCCAAGAGCATGGAAGGCTACTACCAGGAAACCGGCCGCGCCGGCCGAGACGGGCTGCCGGCCAATGCTTGGATGGCCTATGGCCTGGGTGACGTGGTGCAGCAGAAGCGCATGATCGACGAGTCCGAGGCGGACGAGGCCTTCAAGCGCGTGTCGTCGGCCAAGCTCGATGCGCTGCTGGGTTTGTGCGAGACCGCCGGGTGCCGGCGCGTGCGCATCCTGGCTTATTTCGACGAAACCAGCGAGCCGTGCGGCAACTGCGACACCTGCCTCGAGCCGCCCGCTACCTGGGACGGTACCCGCGAGGCGCAGATGGCTCTGTCGTGCGTGTACCGCACCGCGCAGGCCAGCCGCGTGCATTTTGGCGCGACCCACCTGGTCGACGTGCTGCGCGGCAACGCCTCGGAGAAGATCCGGCAGTGGGGCCATGACAAGGTATCGACCTTCGGCATTGGCAAGGATCGGTCGGTGCATGAATGGCACACCGTCTTTCGCCAGCTGATCGCCCAGGGCTGGCTGGTGATCGACCACGGCGGCCACGGCGCGCTGCTGCTAGGCGAGGGCGCGCGCGAGGTGCTCAAGGGCGAGCGGCAGATCATCCTGCGCCGCCAGGCTGCCAAGCCGGGCAAGTCCGGCGAGCGCGCGGCGCGCGGAACCCGCACCGATCACACCGCCGACATGGACGCCGACACCTTGGCCAACTGGGAGGCACTGCGCCGCTGGCGTACCGAGGCCGCGCGCGAGCATGGCGTCCCGGCCTACGTGATCTTCCACGATGCGACGCTGGCTGAACTGGCGCGCACCGCACCCGACTCGCTGTCGGCGATGCAGGGCATTCCCGGGATTGGTGCCTCCAAGCTGGAGCGCTATGGCCAAGGCATTCTGGACACGCTGCGCGGCGTCTAGTCTCAGGCGGCCCCCCGAATGTACAGGTTGGGTATACGACTTGACGGTATACGCTTCCCCTGCTAGAGTGCCAGATTCGAGTTTTTGGCTTTGGATTTCGCTCGCCCGTCGGACATGTGGCTTTCATGCCGCTGCCGGCAAGCCTCCCGGATCGGTTTGATGGACCGGTGGCGGCAGACGCGGGATCCGGGTGCCGGCTCGCGCTCTTTGGCATGCTGTTACCGCACAGTCCCGTCTCCAGAGCGCGTCCGCTCATCTCTCCCGCCCAAAACCCGTAGTTGCCTCTCCTTCCTGGCCCATGCCGGTGCGAGGGGCGTTTTTCGTAAAACCAAGCTGGATTGAACAATGCCAACTATCAACCAACTGGTTCGCAAGCCGCGCGTCTCTGAAGTCGTCAAGAGCAAGAGCCCGGCGCTTGAGAACTGCCCCCAGCGCCGTGGTGTGTGCACCCGCGTGTACACCACGACGCCGAAGAAGCCGAACTCGGCACTGCGTAAGGTTGCCAAGGTGCGCCTGACCAACGGTTTCGAAGTCATTTCGTACATCGGCGGTGAAGGCCACAACCTGCAGGAACACTCGGTCGTGCTGATCCGCGGTGGCCGTGTGAAGGATCTGCCGGGTGTGCGTTACCACATCGTCCGTGGCTCGCTCGACTTGCAAGGCGTGAAGGACCGCAAGCAGGCTCGTTCGAAGTACGGCGCGAAGCGTCCGAAGGCAGCCTAAGCTTAAGCAGCCTGGGTCGGAAAGACCCGAAGCAACAAACGATAGCCTGTGGCGCGAGTCATGGTGCTGTCACCAGGCGGCGGTACAACGGAGCGCCTTTTTGGCAACCGTGCCGTCGAGTAAGTGGTCACCCGGCGAATTTGCTGCAAAAGAATGCAAGCTAGTTGGTGGCCGGAGAGCGGGAACAACTGACCGCGCTCTCAACTGAATCTAAAGGAAAGAAGATGCCACGTCGTCGTGAAGTCCCCAAGCGGGATGTTCTGCCTGATCCGAAGTTCGGCAACGTTGAAGTTGCCAAGTTTATGAACGTGCTGATGCTGGACGGCAAGAAGTCGGTTGCCGAACGTATCGTCTATGGCGCGTTCGACCAGATCGAAAAGAAGGCAGGCAAGGCCCCCATCGAAGTGTTCTCCGTTGCCATCAACAACGTGAAGCCGGTGGTGGAAGTGAAGAGCCGTCGCGTGGGCGGCGCCAACTATCAGGTTCCGGTCGAAGTCCGTCCGTCGCGTCGTCTGGCATTGGCGATGCGTTGGCTGCGCGAGGCCGCGAAGAAACGCAGCGAGAAGTCGATGGCGCTGCGCCTGGCAGGTGAGCTGCTGGAAGCATCGGAAGGCCGTGGCGGCGCAATGAAGAAGCGTGACGAAGTGCACCGCATGGCCGAAGCCAACAAGGCGTTCTCGCATTTCCGCTTCTAAGCGCGCGATAGCGTTTGTTGGTTGCCGGGCGGGCTGTGTTTTTACACATCTCGCCCGTTTGTGTTAGGGGCGCGGGCCATGAGATGCCGGCGCCTCACGGACGAATAGAGGATTAAAGTGGCTCGTAAGACTCCCATTGAGCGCTACCGCAATATCGGTATCTCGGCTCACATTGACGCGGGTAAAACCACCACGACCGAGCGCATCCTGTTCTACACCGGTGTGAACCACAAGATCGGTGAAGTGCATGATGGCGCGGCCACCATGGACTGGATGGAGCAGGAGCAGGAGCGCGGCATCACGATTACCTCCGCTGCTACCACCGCCTTCTGGAAGGGCATGGCCGGCAACTACCCCGAGCATCGCTTCAACATCATCGACACCCCGGGCCACGTGGACTTCACCATCGAGGTGGAGCGTTCCATGCGCGTGCTGGACGGCGCGTGCATGGTGTACTGCGCAGTGGGTGGCGTGCAGCCGCAGTCGGAAACCGTCTGGCGTCAGGCCAACAAGTACGGCGTGCCGCGTCTGGCATTCGTCAACAAGATGGACCGTACCGGCGCGAACTTCTTCAAGGTCTATGACCAGCTGAAGACCCGCCTGAAGGCCAACCCGGTGCCCGTCGTGGTGCCGATCGGCGCTGAAGACGGCTTCCAAGGCGTCGTCGATCTGTTGGAAATGAAGGCGATCATTTGGGACGAAGCCAGCCAAGGCGTGAAGTTCGAATACCGGGACATCCCGGCTGAGCTGCAAGCCACCGCTGACGAATGGCGCGAGAAGATGGTCGAGTCCGCCGCCGAAGCCAGCGAAGAGCTGATGGAAAAGTACCTGGGCGGCGAAGAGCTGACCCGCGCCGAGATCGTCAAGGCGTTGCGTGACCGTACCATCGCCTGCGAAATCCAGCCGATGCTGTGCGGCACCGCGTTCAAGAACAAGGGCGTGCAGCGTATGCTCGACGCCGTGATCGACTTCCTGCCGTCGCCGGTCGACATTCCGCCGGTTACGGGCACGGACGAGGACGACAGCGAGAAGAAGCTCGAGCGCAAGGCTGACGACAACGAAAAGTTCTCGGCACTGGCGTTCAAGATCATGACCGACCCGTTCGTTGGTCAGCTGATCTTCTTCCGCGTCTACTCGGGCAAGATCAATTCGGGCGACACCGTGTACAACCCGGTCAAGAGCAAGAAGGAACGCCTCGGCCGTATTCTGCAGATGCATGCCAACCAGCGCGAAGAAATCAAGGAAGTGCTGGCCGGCGACATCGCCGCTGCAGTGGGTCTGAAGGACGCCACCACGGGCGACACGCTGTGCGATCCGGCTGCACCGATCGTGCTCGAGCGCATGGTGTTCCCGGAGCCGGTGATCTCGCAGGCCGTCGAGCCGAAGACCAAGGCTGACCAGGAAAAGATGGGCATCGCCCTGAACCGCCTGGCCGCTGAAGATCCGTCGTTCCGCGTGCGTACCGATGAAGAATCGGGTCAGACCATCATTTCGGGCATGGGCGAGCTCCACCTCGAAATTCTGGTCGACCGCATGAAGCGCGAATTCGGCGTGGAAGCCAACATCGGCGCGCCGCAGGTGGCCTACCGCGAAACCATTCGCAAGACGGCCGAAGGCGTCGAGGGCAAGTTCGTCAAGCAGTCGGGCGGCCGCGGCCAGTACGGTCACGCTGTGATCACGCTGGAACCGCAAGAGCCGGGCAAGGGCTTCGAGTTCATCGACGCCATCAAGGGCGGTGTGATTCCTCGCGAATACATCCCGGCGGTCGAAAAGGGTATCGTCGACACGCTGCCGAACGGCATCCTGGCTGGCTTCCCGGTGGTGGACGTGAAGGTCACGCTGACGTTCGGTTCGTACCACGACGTGGACTCGAACGAAAACGCGTTCCGCATGGCCGGCTCGATGGCTTTCAAGGAAGCCATGCGCAAGGCCAGCCCGGTTCTGCTCGAGCCGATGATGGCCGTGGAAGTGGAAACGCCGGAAGACTACACGGGTACCGTGATGGGCGACCTGTCGTCCCGCCGCGGCATCGTGCAGGGCATGGATGACATGGTGGGCGGCGGCAAGATCATCAAGGCCGAAGTCCCGCTGTCGGAAATGTTCGGTTATTCGACGTCGCTGCGCTCGGCCACGCAAGGCCGCGCCACGTACACCATGGAATTCAAGCATTACGCAGAGGCACCGAAGAACATCGCCGAAGCCGTGATGACGGCCAAGGGCAAGTAATTGGAAGTTCGCCGCCGCGCCTGCCGGTGCGGCGGCGCGATGAAACAACAAGATTGCATTCCTATCAGGAGCTGAAAAATGGCAAAGGAAAAATTCGAGCGGACCAAGCCGCACGTGAACGTTGGTACGATTGGTCACGTTGACCATGGCAAGACCACGCTGACGGCAGCGATCGCTACGGTGCTGGCTGCGAAGTTCGGTGGTGCCGCCAAAAAGTACGACGAAATCGACGCAGCGCCGGAAGAAAAGGCACGCGGTATTACCATCAATACCGCCCACGTCGAGTACGAAACGGCCAACCGCCACTACGCGCACGTTGACTGCCCGGGCCACGCTGACTATGTGAAGAACATGATCACGGGTGCTGCCCAGATGGACGGCGCAATCCTGGTGTGCTCGGCCGCTGACGGCCCGATGCCGCAAACGCGTGAGCACATCCTGCTGGCCCGCCAGGTTGGCGTGCCTTACATCATCGTGTTCCTGAACAAGTGCGACATGGTGGACGACGCTGAACTGCTCGAGCTGGTCGAGATGGAAGTTCGCGAGCTGCTGTCGAAGTACGAGTTCCCCGGCGACGACACCCCGATCATCAAGGGTTCGGCCAAGCTGGCGCTGGAAGGCGACAAGGGCGAGCTGGGCGAAGTGGCCATCATGAACCTGGCCGACGCCCTGGACAACTACATCCCGACGCCGGAGCGTGCCGTTGACGGTACCTTCCTGATGCCGGTGGAAGACGTGTTCTCGATCTCGGGTCGCGGCACCGTGGTGACCGGCCGTATCGAGCGTGGCGTGATCAAGGTCGGCGAAGAAATCGAAATCGTCGGTATCCGCCCGACCGTGAAGACCACCTGCACCGGCGTGGAAATGTTCCGCAAGCTGCTGGACCAGGGTCAAGCTGGCGACAACGTCGGCCTGCTGCTGCGCGGTACCAAGCGTGAAGACGTCGAGCGCGGCCAAGTGCTGTGCAAGCCGGGTTCGATCAAGCCGCACACCCACTTCACCGGCGAGGTGTACATCCTGTCGAAGGACGAAGGCGGCCGTCACACCCCGTTCTTCAACAACTACCGCCCGCAGTTCTACTTCCGTACCACCGACGTGACCGGCTCGATCGAGCTGCCGGCGGACAAGGAAATGGTGATGCCGGGTGACAACGTGTCGATCACCGTCAAGCTGATCGCCCCGATCGCCATGGAAGAAGGCCTGCGCTTCGCTATCCGTGAAGGCGGCCGTACCGTCGGCGCCGGCGTCGTGGCAAAGATCCTCGACTAAGCACTTCCTGGGACATGCCCGCGGGCATGTCCCCATTTAACTGGGCACGTTGCCCAATCGCTCTTTTAAGGAAATATCATGCAGAACCAGAAGATCCGTATCCGCCTGAAGGCTTTCGACTATCGCCTGATCGACCAGTCGGCCGCCGAAATCGTGGATACCGCCAAGCGTACCGGCGCGATCGTCAAGGGCCCGGTGCCCCTGCCGACCCGCATCCAGCGCTTTGACATCCTGCGTTCGCCGCACGTCAACAAGACCAGCCGCGATCAGTTCGAGATCCGCACTCACCAGCGCCTGATGGACATCGTCGATCCGACCGACAAGACCGTTGACGCGCTGATGAAGCTCGACCTGCCGGCAGGCGTGGACGTCGAGATCAAGGTGTAATCATGCTTCGGGCCGCGCACGCGGCCTGCTGCAGCAGAACGGCGAACCGATGGTTCGCCGTTTTTGTTTTGTGCCGCCAGCTGGCCGGCCCGCACTGGGGCGTTGACCGAGCCCGCCGTTTCCTGCACTAATCGGATAGCCGCTGCGCCCAGCGGTATCACCCGACCGAGATACAGAACGACAAGGAGAGCAGGCAATGGGCCAGACCATCCAGATCCAGACCCCCGAAGGCGGTTTCAGTGGCTATCTCGCCATCCCGGCGACAGGCAAGGGCCCGGGCATCGTGCTGTGCCAGGAGATCTTCGGCGTCAACGCCACCATGCGCGAGGTAGCCGACTACTACGCGGAGGAGGGCTACACGGTGCTGGTGCCGGACTTGTTCTGGCGCATCGCGCCGGGCATCGAGCTGACTGACCGTGGCGAGGATTTCCAGCGCGCGCTCGGCCTGTACCAGCAGTTCGACGAAGCCAAGGGCGTGCAGGACGTGGGTGCGGCGCTCGAGGCGTTGCGGGCCCGGCCGGAATGCGTCGGCCAGACCGGCGTGCTGGGCTTCTGCCTGGGCGGCAAGCTGGCCTACCTGGCGGCCTGCCGGTTGCCTGACGTGGCCTGCGCGGTGGCGTACTACGGCGTCGGCATCGAGCATGCGCTGGGCGAGGCCGACAACGTGCGCGGCCGGTTGGTGTTGCATATTGCAGAGCGCGACGGCTTCTGCCCGCCGCAGGCGCAGGCCGCGATCCGGGCAGCGCTGGCCGGGCGCGAGAACATCGAGGTGTACGTCTACCCCGGCGTCGACCATGCCTTTGCACGCGTCGGCGGCCAGCACTTCGACAAGCCCTCGGCGCTGATGGCGCACCAGCGCTCGATCGCCGCGCTGCGCCGCGAGATGGGCCCGCACTATGACTTCTCGGCACTGTGGGACAAGCATTGCGAGTATGAATTCGCCACGCGCGACGTCGATGCCACCATGGCCACGATGGTGCCGCAGCCCTATGTGAACCATATCCCGACCATGACCGGCGGCGTCGGCTACGCGCAGTTGCGGCGCTTCTACCAGCACCACTTCGTGCACAGCAACCCGCCCGACACCATGCTGATCCCGCTGTCGCGCACGGTCGGCGCGACCCAGATCGTCGATGAGATGCTTTTCTGCTTCACGCATACCTGCGAGATCGACTGGATGCTGCCCGGCGTGCCGCCGACCGGCAAGCGCGTGGAGATCCCGCTGATCGCCATCGTCAAGTTCCGCGGCGACAAGCTCTACCACGAGCACATCTACTGGGACCAGGCGAGCGTGCTGGTGCAGATCGGCAAGCTCGACCCGGCGGGTTTGCCGGTGGCGGGTGTCGAGACGGCGCGCAAGCTGCTGGACGAGGCGCTGCCATCGAACACGCTGATGGAGCGCTGGCAGGAGAGTGCGAACAAGTAGGCGTCAGGGAGCCGGCGCGTTAATCGCGACGCGCCGCCTTCAAGCCGTCTTTTGTGCACATCTGCGTGAATCCTGCCTACAACACCCAGCGGCAAATCGCAATTGCATATTGCACTTCCAAAGGGAGCACGTTATAGTGTAAGGCTACCCGTGTCTCCGGGTAGTGGGTTGGCCGTTTTGGCCTCGCGCAGTCCTTTTGGCGCAGCCCATCCGCGCAAATGCGCAAACACAGTTTTCGTGTATCAATCAGCCCCGGCCAATCGCAGCTGGGAATGGAGCAAACCATGAGCCTTGGCCTTGTAGGTCGCAAGGTTGGCATGACCCGTATTTTCACGGACGACGGTGATTCGATTCCCGTTACCGTGGTCGAGGTCGGCGACAACCGCGTGACGCAAATCAAGACGGACGAGACCGACGGTTATACCGCCGTTCAAGTCACCTTCGGCGCACGACGCGCAAGCCGCGTTACCAAGCCGCTGGCGGGTCATCTCGCCAAAGCCGGCGTGGAAGCCGGCGAAATCATCCGCGAATTCCGTATCGATGCAGCCAAGGCTGCCGAACTGCAAGCTGGCGGTTCGCTGTCGGTCGACCTGTTCGAAGTCGGTCAGAAGATCGACGTGCAGGGCGTGAGCATCGGTAAGGGCTACGCCGGTACCATCAAGCGCTACCACTTCGCCTCCGGCCGTGCCACCCACGGTAACTCGCGCTCGCACAATGTGCCGGGCTCGATCGGTATGGCGCAGGATCCGGGCCGTGTGTTCCCGGGCAAGCGCATGACCGGTCACCTGGGCGATGTCACCCGCACCGTGCAGAACCTGGAGATCGCCAAGATCGACGCAGAGCGCAAGCTGCTGCTGGTCAAGGGCGCCATCCCCGGCTCCAAGGGCGGCAAGGTCATCGTCACCCCGGCCGTCAAGGCCAAAGCCAAAGCTTAAGGAGCGCATGTAATGGAACTCAAGCTCCTCCAGGACAATGGCCAGATCGGCGCAGGCGTTGACGCTTCGCCCGAAGTGTTCGGCCGTGACTACAACGAAGCCCTCGTTCACCAGATCGTCGTCGCTTACCAGGCCAACGCTCGCAGCGGTAACCGTAAGCAGAAGGATCGTGAAGAGGTCAAGCACACGACCAAGAAGCCGTGGCGCCAGAAGGGTACGGGTCGCGCCCGTGCCGGTATGTCTTCCTCGCCGCTGTGGCGCGGGGGCGGCCGTATCTTCCCGAATTCGCCGGAAGAGAACTTCAGCCAGAAGGTCAACAAGAAGATGTTCCGTGCCGGCATGCGCTCGATTTACTCGCAGCTCGCACGCGAAGGTCGTATCAACGTGGTGGACGGTTTCACCGTCGACGCGCCCAAGACCAAGCTCTTGGCCGACAAGTTCAAGGCCATGGGCCTGGACTCGGTGCTGATCATCACCGACAGCCTCGACGAAAACCTCTACCTGGCTTCGCGCAACCTGCCGCACGTGGCAGTCGTGGAGCCGCGCCAGGCTGATCCGCTGTCGCTCGTGCACTACAAGAAGGTGCTGGTGACCAAGGCGGCCGTCGCGCAGATCGAGGAGTTGCTGAAATGACGCAAGTAGCCAAGAACGATCATCGTTTGATGCAGGTGCTGCTCGCGCCGGTGGTTTCCGAAAAGGCAACCCTGGTCGCCGACAAGAATGAACAAGTCGTGTTCGAAGTGGCCCGCGATGCCAACAAGGCAGAAGTGAAGGCCGCCGTCGAACTGCTGTTCAAGGTCGAGGTGCAGTCCGTTCAGATCCTGAACCAGAAGGGCAAGCAGAAGCGCTTCGGCCGTTTCATGGGCCGTCGCAACCACGTGAAGAAAGCTTACGTGTCGCTGAAGCCGGGTCAGGAAATCAATTTTGAAGCGGAGGCCAAGTAATCATGGCACTCGTCAAGACCAAGCCGACTTCCCCGGGTCGTCGCTCGATGGTGAAGGTGGTCAACAAGGACCTTCACAAGGGCACCCCGTACGCGCCGCTGCTGGAAAAGCAATTCCAGAAGTCGGGCCGTAACAACAATGGTCATATCACCACCCGCCACAAGGGCGGTGGTCATAAGCACCACTACCGCGTGGTCGACTTCAAGCGCAACGACAAGGACGGCATCCCCGCCAAGGTCGAGCGCCTGGAATACGATCCGAACCGCAGCGCCAACATCGCGCTGATCGTGTTCGCCGACGGCGAGCGCCGCTACATCATCGCCACCAAGGGCATGGTTGCCGGTCAGCAACTGCTGAACGGTTCGGAAGCGCCGATCAAGGCCGGTAACAACCTGCCGATCCGCAACATTCCGGTCGGTACCACGATCAACAACGTGGAAATGCTGCCGGGCAAGGGTTCGCAGATCGCGCGTGCCGCCGGCGGTTCCGCCGTGCTGCTGGCTCGTGAAGGCCTGTACGCTCAGGTTCGCCTGCGCTCCGGTGAAGTGCGCCGCGTGCACATCGAGTGCCGCGCCACCATCGGTGAAGTGGGCAACGAAGAGCACAGCCTGCGCGTCATCGGCAAGGCCGGCGCGACCCGCTGGCGCGGTATCCGCCCGACGGTCCGTGGTGTCGTGATGAACCCGGTCGACCACCCGCACGGTGGTGGTGAAGGCAAGACCGCCGCTGGTCGCGATCCGGTTTCGCCGTGGGGTACCCCGGCCAAGGGTTACCGTACCCGCAGCAACAAGCGCACGGACAGCATGATCGTCCAGAAGCGCCACAAGCGTTAATCGGTAGGTAGGAGCTAAAGATATGACTCGTTCCGCTAAAAAGGGTCCGTTCTGCGACGCCCACCTGCTGAAGAAGGTGGAAGTCGCATCGAGCGGCAAGGACAAGAAGCCCATCAAGACTTGGTCGCGTCGCTCGACCATTCTGCCGGAGTTCATTGGCCTGACGATCGCCGTTCACAACGGCCGTCAACACGTGCCGGTGTACGTTACGGAAAACATGGTTGGCCACAAGCTCGGTGAATTTGCGATTACCCGCACGTTCAAGGGCCACGCGGCTGACAAGAAAGCGAAGAGGTAAGGTGCCATCATGGAAGTGAAAGCGATTCATCGCGGTGCCCGCATCTCCGCCCAGAAGACGCGCCTGGTCGCTGACCAGATCCGTGGTCTGCCGATCGAGCGCGCGCTCAATGTCCTGACGTTCAGCCCGAAAAAGGCTGCCGGGATCGTGAAGAAGGTGGTCGAATCGGCCATCGCCAACGCTGAGCACAACGAAGGCGCCGACATCGACGAGCTCAAGGTCAAATCGATCTACGTCGACAAGGCGACCTCGCTCAAGCGCTTCACCGCACGGGCGAAGGGCCGCGGCAACCGCATCGAGAAACAAACCTGTCACATCACTGTGACGCTCGGCAACTAAGGAGTCACGATGGGACAGAAGATTCATCCGACTGGCTTCCGCCTGGCTGTCAGCCGTAACTGGGCTTCGCGCTGGTACGCCAGCAACACGAAGTTCGCCGGCATGCTGAAGGAAGACATCGAAGTTCGGGACTTCCTGAAGAAGAAGCTGAAGAACGCATCGGTTGGCCGCGTCGTGATCGAGCGCCCCGCCCGCAATGCCCGCATCACCATTTACAGCTCGCGTCCGGGCGTGGTGATCGGCAAGAAGGGTGAGGACATCGAACTGCTGAAGGCCGAACTGCAGCGTCGCATGGGCGTGCCCGTGCACGTGAACATCGAGGAAATCCGCAAGCCGGAAACCGATGCTCAGCTGATCGCCGATTCGATCACCCAGCAGCTCGAGCGCCGCATCATGTTCCGCCGCGCCATGAAGCGCGCCATGCAGAACGCGATGCGCCTGGGCGCCCAGGGTATCAAGATCATGAGCGCCGGCCGTCTGAACGGTATCGAAATCGCACGTACCGAGTGGTACCGCGAAGGCCGTGTGCCCCTGCACACCCTGCGCGCCGACATCGACTACGGCTTCTCCGAAGCAGAAACCACCTACGGCATCATCGGTGTCAAGGTGTGGGTCTACAAGGGTGATCACCTCGGCCGCAACGAAGCGCCGGTGGTGGAAGAGCCGCAAGACGATCGCCGTCGTCGCCCGGGTCGTCCGGAAGGCCGCCGCCGTGAAGGCGAAGGCCGCCCGGGTGGCAACCGTCGCGGTGGCGCCGGTGCAGGTGCCGGTCGCCGCGGTGCGCCTGGCGATGCGAAGAGTGGAGAATAACGATGCTGCAACCTAAGCGCAGAAAATACCGCAAGGAGCAGAAAGGCCGCAACACGGGTAAGGCTACCCGTGGTAACGCCGTGTCTTTCGGCGAATTCGGCCTGAAGGCCATGGGCCGTGGCCGTCTGACGGCTCGTCAGATCGAGTCGGCACGTCGTGCGATGACCCGCCACATCAAGCGTGGCGGCCGCATCTGGATCCGGATCTTCCCGGACAAGCCGATCTCGAAGAAGCCCGCCGAAGTCCGTATGGGTAACGGCAAGGGCAATCCGGAATACTACGTGGCTGAAATCCAGCCGGGCAAGATGCTGTATGAAATGGATGGCGTGAGCGAAGAGCTGGCGCGTGAGGCGTTCCGCCTCGCGGCCGCCAAGCTGCCGATCGCCACCAATTTCGTGGTGCGCCAGGTCGGGACGTAAGGAGAGCAGGAATGAAAGCATCCGAACTTCGCGGCAAGGACGCCGCCGGGCTGAACCAGGAGCTCTCCGAGCTGCTGAAGGCCCAATTTAGCCTGCGCATGCAAAAGGCGACCCAACAGCTGCAGAACACCAGCCAGCTGAAGAAGGTCCGCAAGGACATCGCGCGCGTGCAAACCGTGCTGACTCAAAAGGCAAACGCGAAATGACTGAAGCTGCACAAACGGAAAAGTCGCTTCGCCGTACCCTGGTCGGCCGTGTCGTGAGCGACAAGATGGACAAGACCGTTACGGTCTTGGTGGAAAACCGCGTCAAGCATCCCCTGTACGGCAAGTACGTGCTGCGTTCCAAGAAGTACCACGCACACGACGAAGCCAACCAGTACAAGGAAGGCGACAAGGTCGAAATCCAGGAAGGCCGTCCGCTGTCGCGGACCAAGTCCTGGGTGGTTTCCCGGCTGGTAGAGGCTGCACGCGTCATCTAAGAACAACACGTTCTTAGCTTGACTTGCAAGTCCAGGGTTATGTAGCTATAATCCTGGACTTCCGCTTTATTGCGTTCGCCTTAGCTGTACCACCCGGGCGGGCCTGTTGAGCGAGCCAGGGCCAGGCGGCCTCGACGATCTGTCGGGATTGCCAGGTTCCTACCGACTTCAAAGTTGATCAACCCAGACGGTGCTGGCGCAAGGCCGGAGCCGACGGGACCAAGACTGACCGACGGGCGCTATCGCACCTGGCGGATTAAGTTGGGAAGACAAACACCATGATTCAGACAGAAAGCCGGCTCGAAGTGGCCGATAACACTGGTGCGCGCGAAGTGCTGTGCATCAAGGTGCTGGGTGGCTCCAAGCGCCGCTACGCAAGCGTTGGCGACATCATCAAGGTGACCGTCAAGGACGCAGCGCCGCGCGGTCGCGTGAAGAAGGGCGACATCTACAACGCCGTCGTCGTGCGTACCGCCAAGGGCGTGCGCCGGGCTGACGGTTCGCTGATCAAGTTCGACGGCAACGCCGCCGTCCTGCTGAACAACAAGCTCGAGCCGATCGGCACCCGTATCTTCGGGCCGGTGACTCGTGAACTCCGTACCGAGCGCTTCATGAAGATCGTGTCGCTCGCTCCGGAAGTGCTGTAAGGAGCCGCCATGAACAAGATTCGCAAAGGCGACGAAGTCATCGTGCTGACCGGCAAGGACAAGGGCAAGCGCGGTACCGTGCAAGCCGTCCTCGGCGACAAGGTTGCGGTGCAAGGCGTGAACATCGCCAAGAAGCATGCCCGCCCGAACCCGATGCTGGGCACTACCGGTGGCGTGGTCGACAAGGTCATGCCCCTGCATATTTCCAACGTTGCGCTCGTGGATGCCAATGGCAAGCCGTCGCGCGTCGGCATCAAGGTGGAAGACGGCAAGCGCGTGCGCGTGCTGAAGACCACTGGCGCCGTCGTGGCAGCTTGATTCTGGGCACGTATAGGAGTTGAGCATGGCAGCACGTCTGCAAGAGTTTTACAAAGAACAGGTTGTGCCGAAGCTGATCGAGCAGTTCGGCTACAAGTCGGTCATGGAAGTGCCGCGCATCACCAAGATCACCCTGAACATGGGCCTTGGCGAAGCGATCAATGACAAGAAGATCATTGAAAACGCCGTCGGCGACCTGACCAAGATCGCCGGTCAGAAGCCGGTCGTGACGAAGGCCAAGAAGGCCATCGCCGGCTTCAAGATCCGCCAGGGCTACCCCATCGGTGCGATGGTGACCCTGCGCGGCGAGCGCATGTTCGAATTCCTCGATCGTTTCGTCACCGTGGCCCTGCCGCGCGTGCGTGACTTCCGTGGTGTGTCGGGCCGTTCGTTCGACGGTCGTGGCAACTACAACATCGGTGTGAAAGAGCAGATCATTTTCCCCGAAATCGAGTACGACAAGATCGACGCACTGCGTGGTCTGAACATCAGCATCACGACGACGGCAAAGAACGACGAGGAAGCCAAGGCACTCCTCGGTGCGTTCAAGTTCCCGTTCCGCAATTAAGGGGTAACCGTGGCTAAACTGGCTCTGATTGAACGTGAGAAGAAGCGCGCCAAGCTGGTGGCGAAGTATGCCGCCAAGCGCGCCAACCTCAAGGCCATTATTGACGACCAAGAGAAGTCGGAAGAAGAGCGTTACAGCGCGCGTCTCGAGCTGCAACAGCTCCCGCGCAACGCGAACCCGACTCGCCAGCGTAACCGCTGCGCGATCACCGGTCGTCCCCGCGGTACCTTCCGCAAGTTTGGCCTGGCGCGTAACAAGATCCGCGAAATCGCCTTCAAGGGCGAAATCCCGGGTCTGACGAAAGCCAGCTGGTAATTACGCACAGGCTACAGGAGAAACAGTATGAGCATGAGCGATCCTATCGCCGATATGCTGACGCGCATCCGCAACGCCCAGGGCGTGCAGAAGGCGTCGGTTGTCATGCCGTCGTCGAAGCTGAAAGTGGCAATCGCCAAGGTCCTGAAGGACGAAGGCTATATCGACGACTACGCCGTCCAGGAAGATGGCGGCAAGGCACAACTGAGCATCGGCCTGAAGTACTACGCCGGCCGTCCGGTGATCGAGCGCATCGAGCGCGTCTCGAAGCCCGGTCTGCGCGTGTACAAGGGCCGCAGCGACATCCCGCAAGTGATGAACGGCCTGGGTGTGGCGATCATTTCGACCCCGCAGGGTCTGATGACCGACCGCAAGGCTCGCGCCACTGGCGTGGGCGGCGAAGTTCTCTGCTACGTCGCTTAAGGAGAGAACCATGTCCCGTGTAGGTAAGGCTCCCATCGCGCTCCCCAAGGGCGCGGAAGTGAACGTGGCGGCTGGCGTGCTCTCCGTGAAGGGCCCGCTCGGTACGCTGTCGCAGCCGATTCACAGCCTGGTCAAGGTCAATGTCGAGAACGACACGCTGACCTTCAGCCCGGTTGACGATTCGCGTGAAGCAAACGCTCTGCAGGGCACCATGCGTGCTCTGGTGGCCAACATGGTCAAGGGCGTAACCACCGGTTTCGAGCGCAAGCTGAACCTCGTCGGCGTGGGCTATCGTGCCCAGCTGCAAGGCGCTGCGCTGAAGCTCCAGCTTGGTTTCTCGCACGACGTGATCCATGAGATGCCGGAAGGCGTGAAGGCGGAAACGCCGACGCAGACCGAGATCATCATCAAGGGTGCGGACAAGCAGAAAGTCGGTCAGGTTGCCGCGGAAGTTCGCGCGTACCGTCCGCCCGAGCCCTACAAGGGCAAGGGTGTACGCTACTCGAACGAGCGCGTCATCCTGAAGGAAACCAAGAAGAAGTAAGGGGTGCAATGATGAACAAGAAAGACGCTCGTTTGCGCCGTGCACGTCAGACCCGCGCCAAGATCGCGGAGATGAAAGTCAATCGTCTGACCGTGTTCCGTACGAATTCGCATATTTACGCCCAGGTCTTCTCGGAGTGCGGCACCAAGGTGCTGGCTTCGGCTTCGACCGCAGAGGCAGACGTCCGCAAGGAACTGACCGGCAATGGTGCTACCACCGCTGCCGCGACCGCGGTCGGCAAGCGCATCGCCGAAAAGGCGAAGGCTGCCGGCGTGGAAACCGTCGCGTTCGATCGCGCCGGCTTCCGCTTCCACGGTCGCGTGAAGGCATTGGCTGACGCTGCCCGCGAAGCCGGCCTCAAGTTCTAAGCGCACAAAGAGAGATACGTCATGGCAAAGATGCAAGCAAAAGTCCAGCAGGACGAACGCGACGACGGCCTCCGCGAGAAGATGATCTCGGTCAACCGCGTCACCAAGGTGGTGAAGGGCGGCCGGATTCTCGGTTTCGCTGCGCTGACCGTGGTTGGTGACGGCGATGGCCGCATCGGCATGGGCAAGGGCAAGGCCAAGGAAGTGCCCGTCGCCGTTCAGAAGGCAATGGACGAAGCCCGTCGCAAGATGGTCAAGGTCTCGCTGAAGAACGGCACGCTACAACATGAAGTCGTTGGCAAGCACGGCGCCGCCAAGGTGCTGATGATGCCCGCCAAGGAAGGTACCGGCGTGATCGCCGGCGGCCCGATGCGCGCGATCTTCGAAGTGATGGGCGTCACCAACGTGGTGACCAAGTCGCACGGCTCCACCAACCCGTACAACATGGTTCGCGCCACGCTGGACGGCCTTCAGAAGATGAGCACGCCGGGCGAAATCGCCGCCAAGCGTGGCAAGTCGGTCGAAGACATCCTGGGTTAAGGTGAACGCAATGTCGCAGAAAACCGTAAAAGTGCAACTCGTGCGCAGCCTGATCGGCACGCGCGAGGATCATCGCGCCACCGTTCGTGGCCTGGGCCTGCGCCGCATCAACTCGGTGTCGGAGCTGCAGGACACGCCCGCCGTGCGCGGCATGATCAACAAGGTCTCGTACCTGGTCAAGGTTCTGGCCTGATACCGGGAACTCGGAGAGCAACATGCAACTGAACAACCTGAAACCGGCCGCCGGTTCGAAGCACGCCAAGCGTCGCGTCGGCCGCGGTATCGGCTCCGGCCTGGGCAAGACTGCCGGTCGCGGTCACAAGGGTCAGAAGTCGCGTTCGGGCGGCTTCCACAAGGTGGGCTTCGAAGGCGGTCAAATGCCGCTGTATCGTCGTCTGCCGAAGCGCGGCTTCACCTCGCTGACCAAGGCGTTCACCGCCGAAGTCACGCTGCGTGACATCGAGCGCCTGGAAGCGGCCGAAGTCGACCTGCTGGTCCTGAAGCAAGCTGGCCTGGTGGGCGAGCTGGTCAAGGGCGCCAAGGTCATCAAGGCTGGCGAACTGACCCGCAAGGTGACGATCAAGGGTCTGGGCGCCACCGCTGGCGCCAAGGCCGCGATCGAAGCCGCCGGCGGCCAGATCGCAGCCTGACAGGCATTTATCGCAGCATAGGCAGTCATAGTCGGAGCATCGTTTGGCCACGGCGAAACCCAATGCAAGCGCGCAAGCCAGGAACACGGCGAAGTACGGCGACCTCAAGCGCCGGCTGATGTTCCTGGTGCTGGCCCTGATCGTGTACCGCATCGGCGCTCATATTCCGGTGCCCGGTATCGATCCGGAGCAGCTTGCGAAGCTTTTCCAGAGTCAGTCGGGTGGCATCCTCGGGATGTTCAACCTGTTCTCGGGCGGGGCGCTGTCGCGCTTTACCGTCTTCGCGCTCGGCATCATGCCGTACATCTCGGCGTCGATCATCATGCAATTGCTGACGATCGTGCTGCCGCAGCTGGAAACGTTGAAGAAGGAAGGGCAGGCAGGGCAGCGCAAGATCACGCAGTACACGCGCTACGGCACGGTGGTCCTGGCCACGTTCCAGGCGCTGTCGATTGCGGTGGCGCTGGAGTCGCAGCCTGGGCTGGTGCTGGATCCGGGCCTGATGTTCCGGGCCACGGCGGTGATCACGCTGGTGACCGGCACGATGTTCCTGATGTGGCTGGGTGAGCAGATCACCGAGCGTGGTCTGGGCAACGGCATCTCGATCATCATTTTCGGCGGTATCGCGGCGGGCCTGCCCAACGCGATCGGCGGACTGTTCGAACTGGTCCGCACGGGTTCCATGAGCATCATCGCGGCGATTTTCATCGTGGCGATCGTGATCGGTGTGACCTTCGCCGTGGTGTTTGTCGAGCGGGGCCAGCGCAAGATCCTGGTGAACTATGCCAAGCGTCAGGTCGGCAACAAGGTGTACGGCGGCCAGTCGTCGCACCTGCCGCTGAAGCTGAACATGGCAGGGGTGATCCCGCCGATCTTCGCATCGTCGATCATCCTGTTCCCGGCGACGATCGCGGGCTGGTTCACGTCTGACTCGACGGGCATGGTTGGCGGGTTCATCAAGGACCTGGCTGCCACGCTGTCGCCGGGCCAGCCGGTCTACATCCTGCTGTACGCTGCTGCGATTGTATTTTTCTGCTTCTTCTATACGGCGCTGGTGTACAACAGCCGTGAAGTGGCAGACAACCTGAAGAAAAGCGGTGCCTTCATTCCGGGCATTCGTCCGGGCGAGCAGACGACGCGCTATATCGACAAGATTCTAGTGCGCCTGACGCTGGCTGGTGCGGTCTATATCACACTGGTCTGCCTGTTGCCGGAATTCCTGGTGCTGCGGTGGAACGTTCCGTTCTACTTTGGCGGAACCTCGCTGCTGATCATCGTGGTCGTCACGATGGACTTCATGGCTCAGGTTCAGTCTTACGTGATGTCGCAGCAATATGAGTCGCTGCTGAAGAAGGCGAATTTCAAGGGCAATCTGACCTTGCGCTGACTTCGGATCGGTACAGGCTAGGTATGGCAAAAGACGACGTCATCCAGATGCAGGGGGAGGTCCTGGAAAACCTTCCCAATGCGACGTTCCGGGTCAAGCTGGAAAATGGCCATGTAGTACTGGGCCATATCTCCGGCAAGATGCGAATGAACTACATCCGGATTCTTCCGGGTGACAAGGTGACGGTCGAGCTGACCCCATATGATCTGTCGCGCGCACGAATCGTCTTCCGGACGAAGTGAGCGAACAGGAATTGAAGGAAGAGGAAAAATCATGAAAGTGCTGGCTTCTGTTAAGCGCATTTGCCGCAACTGCAAAATCATCAAGCGCAACGGTGTCGTGCGCGTGATCTGCTCGTCGGATCCCCGCCACAAGCAACGCCAAGGCTAATCGGAAAGAGGATTGACGAATGGCACGTATCGCAGGGGTTAACATCCCGAACCACAAGCACACCGAAATCGGCCTGACGGCCATTTATGGTGTCGGCCGCTCGCGCGCTCGCAAGATTTGCGAGGCCACCGGTGTACCGTTTGACAAGAAGGTCAAGGATCTGACCGACGCCGACCTGGAAAAGCTTCGTGACGAAGTGGGCAAGGTCACGGTCGAGGGTGACCTGCGTCGTGAAACCACGATGAACATCAAGCGTCTGATGGACCTTGGTTGCTATCGTGGCATGCGTCACCGCAAGGGCCTGCCCATGCGCGGCCAGCGTACCCGGACCAACGCCCGCACCCGCAAGGGTCCGCGCAAGGCCGGCGTGGCTCTGAAGAAGTAAAGCCGAAGGCAGAGGAAGAAACTAATGGCAAAAGGTCCGAATAACGCCGCACGCGCGCGTAAAAAGGTCAAGAAGAACGTTGCCGACGGCATTGCGCACGTCCACGCCTCGTTCAACAACACCATCATCACGATCACCGACCGCCAGGGCAACGCCCTGTCGTGGGCGACCGCCGGTGGCCAGGGCTTCAAGGGTTCGCGCAAGTCGACCCCGTTCGCTGCCCAGGTTGCTGCCGAGAACGCCGGCCGTGTGGCGCAAGACCAGGGTATCAAGAACCTGGAAGTGCGCATCAAGGGCCCGGGCCCGGGTCGTGAATCGGCTGTCCGCGCGCTGAACGCGCTGGGCATCAAGATCGCGATCATCGAAGACGTCACGCCGATTCCGCACAACGGCTGCCGTCCGCCGAAGCGCCGCCGCATCTAAGGCGCTGGCGTGTCCGGACCGGCGGGTTTACCTGCCGGTTTCGGATATGGTAGTATCGCGCGTTGACCTGCTGCATTTCGATGCGGCAGGTTTTCGTTTTGCTTCGAGTGAATGTCTCTTGCAGCACATTTGCCCGATGCACTGGTTATTGCTTTCAGCGTCGTACCCGGCAATGGGGCACGCTCAATAAGCCCACCGTCCGTCACGGTCTCCCGAAATACCGGGTAGCACAGCGTTGACGGACTCGCGGCGCGTCCACACAGGCGCCGTGATCGATCAAAGGAAGACAACGTGGCACGTTATACCGGCCCGAAGGCCAAACTTTCCCGCCGTGAAGGCACCGACCTGTTCCTGAAGAGCGCCCGCCGTTCGCTCGCCGACAAGTGCAAGCTGGACAGCAAGCCCGGCCAGCACGGCCGTACCTCGGGTGCCCGCACTTCCGACTACGGCAACCAGCTGCGTGAAAAGCAGAAGGTCAAGCGCATCTACGGTGTGCTCGAGCGCCAGTTCCGTCGCTACTTCGCCGAAGCCGACCGCCGCAAGGGCAACACCGGCGAGAACCTGCTGCAACTGCTGGAATCGCGCCTGGACAACGTGGTGTACCGCATGGGCTTCGGCTCGACCCGCGCTGAAGCGCGCCAGCTGGTGTCGCACAAGGCGATCCTGGTGAACGGCCAGACCCTGAACGTGCCGTCGGCCCAGATCAAGTCGGGCGACACCATCACCATCCGCGAGCAGTCGAAGAAGCAAGTCCGTATCGCCGAAGCGCTGTCGCTGGCCGAGCAGTCGGGCTTCCCGACCTGGGTCGCTGTGGATGCCAAGAAGTTCGAAGGCACCTTCAAGCAAGCGCCGGATCGTGCCGATATCGCTGGTGACATCAACGAAAGCCTGATCGTCGAACTGTACTCGCGTTAATCAACCGAGCAGAACGATCCCAGAGCTTGCGTTCGCCGCAAAGCTTCTCTTTCAGCCCGACGCGCGCTATGCGCGGTCGGGCTTATTGCCCATCGTGCGATGGGATTTTCAGGTTCCAAACGTCAGCCTTATCGGTGTAACGAGCCGAGGGTATTGAAAAGGACAACCTAATGCAAACAGCACTCCTCAAGCCAAAAATCATCGCCGTCGAGCCTCTGGGCGACCATCACGCCAAAGTCGTGATGGAGCCGTTCGAGCGCGGCTACGGCCATACGCTCGGTAACGCCCTGCGTCGCGTGCTGCTGTCGTCGATGGTCGGTTATGCGCCGACCGAAGTCACGATCGCTGGGGTGGTCCACGAGTATTCCACCATCGACGGCGTGCAGGAAGACGTCGTCAACCTGCTGCTCAACCTGAAGGGCGTGGTGTTCAAGCTGCACAACCGCGACGAAGTCACGGTGTCGCTGCGCAAGGATGGCGAAGGCGTGGTCACGGCTGCCGATATCGAGCTGCCGCACGACGTCGAGATCATCAACCCGAACCACGTGATCGCCCATCTGTCCGCCGGCGGCAAGCTGGACATGCAGATCAAGGTCGAGCAGGGCCGCGGCTATGTGCCGGGCAACGTGCGCAAGTTCGGCGACGAGTCGGGCAAGGTCATCGGCCGCATCGTGCTGGACGCCTCGTTCTCGCCGGTGCGCCGCGTGTCGTACGCGGTTGAATCCGCTCGCGTGGAACAGCGTACCGACCTGGACAAGCTGGTGATGAACATCGAAACCGACGGCGTGATCTCGCCCGAGGAAGCGATCCGCCAGTCGGCCCGCATCCTGGTCGACCAGCTGTCCGTGTTCGCCGCGCTGGAAGGCACCGAGTCGGCAGCGGAAGCTGCTTCGAGCCGCACGCCGCAGATCGACCCGATCCTGCTGCGCCCGGTCGACGACCTGGAACTGACGGTGCGTTCGGCCAACTGCCTGAAGGCCGAGAACATCTACTACATCGGCGACCTGATCCAGCGTACCGAGAACGAACTGCTCAAGACCCCGAACCTGGGTCGCAAGTCGCTCAACGAGATCAAGGAAGTCCTCGCCTCGCGTGGCCTGACCCTCGGCATGAAGCTCGAGAACTGGCCGCCCGCAGGTCTGGAGAAGTAATTGTGGGGCGGGGCCGGTTTTTGCATGTTGGCCTCGCACCGCGGTAACCGCCCTGGCTTCATGCCGGGGCTCGTATGACTACCGGCCCGCGTCCAGCCGCATCGGACGATAGAAGAGCTGGTCAAACACTTAACTGAAAGGAATCATCATGCGTCACCGTCATGGTCTGCGGAAACTGAACCGCACCTCGTCGCACCGTCTCGCGATGCTGCGCAACATGTCCAACTCGCTGTTCCAGCACGAGCTGATCAAGACCACCGTGCCCAAGGCCAAGGAACTGCGCAAGGTCGTCGAGCCGCTGATCACGCTGGCCAAGAAGGACACCGTTGCCAACCGCCGCCTGGCTTTCGCCCGTCTGCGCGACCGCGACATGGTCACCAAGCTGTTCACCGAACTGGGCCCGCGCTACGCCACCCGTCCGGGCGGCTACACCCGCATCCTGAAGTTCGGTTTCCGTCAGGGCGACAACGCGCCGATGGCGCTGGTCGAACTGGTGGATCGTCCGGAAATCACCGAAGCCCCGGCCGAAGAAGCCGCGGAGTAAGGTAGTTTCCGCCCGCCGTTCCGGCGGGTCCGGGCACACCGCTTTACAATCGAGCCAGGCTACCGCCTGGCTCTTTTGTTTTGGGCGGCCGCCCGCCGCAAGGAGAGTGTCGATGCAAAGCCATACCGACCCGGCCGAGGTGATCGTGGTGATCACCAATACTCCCGATGCAGAGACCGCGGCACACCTGTCCCAGGCCGTGCTGCAAGCCCGCGCAGCGGCCTGCGTGAACCGACTGGCGCCGGTGGAATCCGAGTATTGGTGGCAGGGCAACCTGGAGCGCGCGCAGGAGTGGCCGCTGCTGATCAAGACCACGCGCGCACGCTACGCTGCACTGGAGGCCGTGATCCGGCAACATCACCCCTACGACGTGCCGGAAATCATCGCCTGGCCCGTTGTGGCGGGTTTCGCGCCGTACCTGGAGTGGGTCCGGAGCGAGACAGATAGCGCCGGCCAGCCGGCGAAATAGGCGCCATGCGCCCGCAGCGCAGCAGTAGGTACGGCAGCGTGCGCTGATCAAGACAGACAGGAAACAGCTTCATGAACATCGGTTTGGCACTTCCGGAGCGAGCAGGCGGTCGGAACTGGGCGCGGCATATTGCCGCAGCCTTGCTGGTGGCATTGGCCTGGTTGTGCCTGGCAGGTACGGCGCATGCCGCCACGGAAGACGACTTCCTGCCGCCGGAGCAGGCCTTCCGCTTCGCCGCAAGCCAGCTCGACGACAAGACCGTGGAGGTGCGCTTCGAGGTCGCGCCCGGCTACTACATGTACCGCGAGCGCTTCGCCTTCGCCGCGCAACCTGCCAGTGTGAAGCTGGGCACGCCGGCCTACCCGCACGGCAAGGTCAAGTTCGACGACACCTTCGGCAAGGAGATGGAGACGTACCGCGACAGCGTCGTCATCCGCGTGCCGGTCGAATCTGCCCCGGCCGACGGCAAGTGGTCGCTGACGGTCACCTCGCAGGGCTGCGCCGACAAGGGCCTGTGCTACCCGCCGATGGAGAGCGTGTACAAGGTCGGCGGCGGTGGCCTGTCCGACCTGTTCGGCAAGCGCCGCAGCTCCGATGCGCCCACGGTCGCGCCGGCTCCGGCGCCTGCCACGCCAGCCGCACCGGCGGGGCTGCGCGCCGACGACAGCGACCGCATCGCTGGTGCGCTGGCGAGCCGCAACCTGGGCGTGATCGCGGCGCTTTTCTTCGGCCTGGGCCTGTTGCTGACCTTCACGCCATGCGTGCTGCCGATGGTGCCGATCCTGTCGTCGATCGTGGTGGGCGAGCACGTCACCCGCGGTCGCGCGCTATTGGTGTCGCTGGCCTACGTGCTGGGCATGGCCGTGGTCTACACCGCCGTCGGCGTGGCCGCCGGGCTGCTCGGTGAGGGCCTGTCGGCCGCGCTGCAGACGCCCTGGGTGCTGGGCGTGTTTGCGGCGCTGATGGTGGCGCTGTCGCTGTCGATGTTCGGGCTGTATGAGCTGCAACTGCCGCAGCGCTGGCAGACCCGGCTGACCGAATCCTCCAACCGCCGCCAGGGCGGCCAGGTGGCGGGTGCGGCGGCGATGGGTGCGATCTCGGCGCTGATCGTCGGGCCATGCGTCACGGCGCCGCTGGCGGGGGCGCTGGCGTATATCGCGCAGACTCGCGATGCCGTGATCGGCGGCGCGGCGCTGTTCGCGATGGCGATCGGCATGGGCGTGCCACTGGTGCTGGTGGGCGTGGGCGCGGGCAACCTGCTGCCGCGCGCCGGGCGGTGGATGGAAGTGACCAAGCGCTTCTTCGGTTTCCTGCTGCTGGGCGTGGCGCTGTGGATGCTGGGGCCGGTGCTGCCGGCCTGGGCCACGATGCTGTTGCTGGCGGCGCTGCTGCTGGTGGCGGCGGTGTTCCTCGGCGCCTTCGACGGGCTGGGCCCGGAGCCGCGCAACCTGGCGCGCGTAGGCAAGGGCGTGGGCGTGTTGTTCGCGATCACCGCGGCGATCGTGCTGATCGGCGTGGCCTCGGGCGGGCGCGATGCGTTGCAGCCGCTGTCGCACCTGAGCGTGGCGCGCAGCGGCGCAGAAGCAGGGGGCGGCGCCCAGGCCGTGCGCTTCGAACGCGTGCGCAGCGTGGCCGAGCTCGACGCCCGCGTGGCGCAGGCGGCCGCGGCGGGCAAGCCCGTGCTGCTCGATTTCTATGCCGACTGGTGTGTCAGCTGCAAGGAGATGGAGCGCCTCACCTTCGTCGATCCGCGCGTGCGCGCGCGGCTGTCGGAGATCGTGCTGCTGCAGGCCGACGTGACCGCCAACAATGCCGACGACAAGGCGCTGCTCAAGCGCTTCGGCCTGTTCGGGCCGCCCGGCATCATCCTGTTTGGCGCGGACGGCCGCGAGCGGCCCGTGCGCGTGATCGGCTACCAGTCGGCCAACCGCTTCCTGGAAAGCCTGGAACGGGCGTTCGGCACGCGCACCAGTACCTGAGGCGTACCTGCGGCTGCGGGCGCGCTAGCGCTCGATCTGCCGCCCCAGCCCCCACAGCGCGGCCAGCACCACCGCCACTGCTCCCATCAGGCCGATCGACCACCAGAACCCTTGCGGCTCGCGCAGCCACGGCATGCGGTCGAAGTTCATGCCGAAGATGCCGGTGATCAGCGTCAGCGGCATGAACAGCGCCGTGATCAGCGTCAGCGTGCGCATGGTGCGGTTGGTCCGGTGTGCCACCGCCGAGAAGTGGATCTGCACCGCCGACTCGATCGAATCCTCCAGCCGCCTGGCATGCGCCAGCACGCGCTGGATATGCTCCATCACGTCGTTGATGCGCACCAGCAGTACTTCGTCGCGCCCCGGCGCATTGGCCGGCGCGCCTGGCTGGTCGCTGCTGTAGCGGTTGTCGAGCAGGCTGTCGCGGAATTCCTGCAGCGCATCGCGCTGCTCCTCGCTCAGGTGCTCGAGCTTGCGCAGCTGGATGCGGGCATCCAGCAATCCTTCCCAACTGGAAAAGCTGCGGCGCGAATTGAGCAGCGCACGCTGCCAGCGGTCGAGCTGGCGCGTCAGTGGCGCGCGCAGCTCCAGGTAGCGGTCGACCATCGCATTGAGCAGGCGCAGCATCAGGTCCTCGGGCCGGCTCGGCGGGCGCACGCCGTGCAACAGCGGCTGGCCGTTACCGCGCGCGGGCGCGGCCTGCGGGCGCGGCGCCTGGCACAGCTCGAGCAGGCGCTGGCGCACTTGGTCGACGGTGCGCGAGGGCCCGGAGCGCACCGTCACCAGCACCGTGTCGAAGACGAAGAACGTGACCGGCTGGGTGTCGATCCTGGCGAGCGCGGGCAGGAAGCCGGGCGGATGACGCCTGGGCCGCGGCGCGCCGTCAGCCTTTGACTTGGGGCCGCCCGCGGGCGCAGCCTCCTGCGGCTCCGCCTCAGCGATCGCGCGGCTGGTCTCGAAGGTGAGTTTGCGGAAGATCACCATGTCATACGCAATGGTCGTGTCGAAATACGACGGATGCGCAGCATTGGTGGCGTCGGCCAGGTGCAGGTCCAGGATCGGTGCGCCGGCAAGCTGCCGCACGCTCTCGCGCCAGGCATCGGGGGCGGCGGTGACTTCCTCGGTGGAGAAATCCGCCCAGACGAAGAGCGAGGCGGCATTGCCGCCGAGGAAGCTGGCCGCCTCGGTGAGCGAGGCGAGCCGATGTACCTGGCTGGCCGAGAAGCCGAGCAGTTCCATAGGCGCGAGATCAGGCCGTCAGCAGGCGCGCGGCGTCGCGCGCGAAATAGGTCAGGATGCCGTCGGCACCGGCACGGCGGAAGGCCAGCAGCGATTCCATCATGACCTTGTCGTGGTCGAGCCAGCCGTTCTGCGCGGCGGCTTTCAGCATCGCGTACTCGCCGCTCACCTGATACACGTAGGTTGGGAAGCGGAACTCGTCCTTCACGCGGCGCACGATATCCAGGTATGGCATGCCAGGCTTGACCATCACCATGTCGGCGCCTTCCAGGATGTCCTGCGCCACTTCGCGCAGGGCCTCGTCGGTGTTGGCCGGGTCCATCTGGTAGGTCATCTTGTTGCCCTTGCCCAGGCTGGCGGCCGAGCCCACCGCGTCGCGGAAGGGACCGTAGAACGCCGATGCGTACTTGGCCGAGTACGCCATGATGCGCGTATGGATGTGGCCGTTGTCTTCCAGCGCCGTGCGCACCGCGCCGATGCGGCCGTCCATCATGTCCGACGGCGCCACGATATCCACGCCGGCGTCGGCCTGGGAGAGCGCCTGGCGCACCAGGATCTCGACTGTCACGTCGTTGATGACGTAACCGTTGTCGTCCAGCACGCCATCCTGACCGTGGCTGGTGTACGGGTCGAGCGCCACGTCGCACAGCACGCCGAGTTCAGGGAAGCGGTCCTTCAGCGCGCGCACGGCGCGCGGCACCAGCCCTTCGGGATTGGTCGCCTCGATGCCGTCCGGCGTCTTCAGCGACGGGTCGATCACGGGGAACAGCGCGATCACGGGGATGCCGAGCTTCACGCAGTCTTCCGCCACCGGCATCAGCAAATCGACGGATACGCGCTCGACGCCCGGCATTGACGCCACCGACTGGCGCTGGTTCTCGCCGTCGAGGATAAACACCGGGTAGATCAGGTTGTCCGGTGACAGGCGATGCTCGCGCATCATGCGGCGGGAGAAATCGTCGCGGCGCATGCGGCGGGGGCGGTACTCGGGGAAGGTGGACATGGCAGGCTTGTTGGCGAAGAGCTGGACAAGAAGACGGGCCGGAATGCTTGTCGCCCGAAAGAGCGTTACTGCATCCCGATGGGTCCCGATTGCGAGCCGGCAGGCACTGCGCGCGCGGCGCAAAGATGCCGGCTGAAGAAAAACTAAACTTTTGAACGTGCTCGCTATCATACTCGCGGACACTTTGCGTTGCGCCCTGCGTGGCGCGGTGTCCCCCGCTACTCCTCCCTGAGCGGGTCCCGCCCACGCGGCGGGAAAGTTCGTCCCCGTTGCTTGCAACGGGGCTTTTTTTTGCGCGCTCGCCGCAACATGGCCGAGCGCGCGTCGCGCTCACGCCGCGGGATCAGCGGCGGGCGGCTCGGGCTTTTCGGATGGTGCGGAAGCTTCGCCCTGCTGTGCAGCCTTCTGCGCGCCTTTCTCCGCTCCCTTCTCCGCGGCCTTCTGCGCTTCCGGCAGGTTCAGCCAACCCGCGATCACACCCTGAGCTTCTTCGATGCCGCGTCGCTTCAGGCTGGAGAACAGCTGCGCCGTCAGCGGCACCGGCGTTTCCAGTTGCTCCGCATAGCCTTGCAGCATCTTGCGCGTCTCGCGCAGCGCCTTGGCGTTGTCGCTGTTGGTCAGCTTGTCGGCCTTGGTCAGCAGCACATGGATAGGCCGTCCCGTCGGCAGGAACCACTCCACCATCTGGCAATCGAGATCGGTGAACGGGCGGCGCGCATCCATCATCAGGATCAGGCCCGACAACTGCGGCCGGCTCTGCACGTAGTCGCTCAGCAGGCCCTGCCAGTGGTACTTGGCCGAGCCTGACACTTCCGCATAGCCGTAGCCGGGCAGGTCAACCAGGAAGGCGAGCGGATCGGGCGCCTTCACCGGCGCCACCGAAAAGTAGTTGATGTGCTGCGTGCGCCCGGGCGTGCGCGACGAGAACGCCAGCCTTTTCTGATTGCACAGGATGTTGATGGCAGTGGACTTGCCGGCGTTGGAGCGGCCGGCGAACGCCACCTCCGGCACGGCCGTGGCAGGCAGGTCGCGCAGGTGATTGACGGTGATGAAAAAGCGGGCCTGGTGAAGGAGGGACATGCGCTCGAGCGGTGGGGCGGGGCGCCGCGGCGGCGCGCATGGCGCGTGCGGTGGCCGGGGTCCCGCCAGGGTGGGATGGCAGACGGCCATGGCCGCCGTCCGGGGGTTGATCTGGCGCAGCCCGGAGGAAGTTCATCGGGGCTCAGCGGGGCGCAAGGCATCAATCCGGCACATATCTTATTGTACAATACGCCGGTTTACGGTCTCCTGAGCGGGTGACGCGTGGCATCCCTGGCTGCGTGCCTCGGCTGCCGTTGTCCGGGCGGGAAGCCTAGTGTGTCGTTCCATCGTGGGTAGTGCCTTGTTTCCGTATTGCGCGTAGCGGCGTTGCCGCAGCGGATCCGGTGCGGGGCCGGGCGGCGGGGTCTGCCGCCGGCGGTGACGTCGCGGATCGGTCGGGGGACAGGCCAGCCGCGCGCCACGCCACGATGTCAGGCTTCTGCACCGGCGCGTCCTCACCGCCAGCAGAACGCCGGCCGGCACGCATTACGGTATCCAAAACAATTCAGAGAAGGTGTGCGAATGAACCGCATTGCGAAGATTCTGGGTGTCCTGGCTCTGGCCGTTCCTGCCGCCGCCCTTTCCGGACTGGCATCTGCCGCCGAGCAGGCCGCCGCGAAGGCTGACCCAGCCAAGGGTGAAACGCTGTACACGCAAGGTGCCCCTGATCGCAATGTGCCCGCCTGCCTGAGCTGCCACGGCGCCGCCGGCAACAGCGCTGCCGCTGCCAACCCCAAGCTGGCCGCCCAGCATCCTGAGTACGTCCACAAGCAGTTGGCTGACTTCAAGTCCAAGGCGCGCAACAACGCGATCATGGTGCCGATGGCGTCCGTTCTGTCCGACGAGGAAATGCGGAACATCGGCGCCTACCTGGCCAAGCAGTCGCTCAAGCCGGCCACTGCCAAGAACAAGGACACCATCGAAGCCGGCCAGAAGATCTACCGTGGCGGCATCGCGGCCAAGGGCGTGCCCGCCTGTGCTGCCTGCCACGGCCCCACCGGCGCCGGCATCCCGGCCCAGTACCCGCGTATCGCCGGCCAGTGGTCGGAATATACCGAGGCACAACTGGTGGCGTTCCGCCAGGGCACCCGCAAGAACAACCCGGTCATGACGACTATCGCCGCCAAGATGTCGGATGCCGAGATCAAGGCGGTGGCGGACTACGTCGCCGGGGTCCGCTAAGGACTACGGCTGACGACTCCCGCTGGCGCCGCCAGGCGCCGGCGCCCTGGTTGGCATGCCCCGGCATGCAACCGAACGCGACCGTCACAATCGAAAAGGGTGGCCTGCTTGTTCAAGCATGTCCGCCCTTTTTTATTTCATAGCTGCAGGCTTGTTTTAGGTTTCCCTTCACATGTCGACCGCCTCCACTTCAGGGCTGCACCTGAAGACCTCTCACCGCGTGCTGCGCGACGCGGTCGAATTGTTGTCCTCGATGCGCTTCGCGATCGCGCTGCTGACCGTGATCGCCATCGCCAGCGTGGTCGGCACCGTGCTCAAGCAGAACGAGCCGTATTCCAACTACGTCAACCAGTTCGGGCCGTTCTGGGCCGATATTTTCCACGCGCTGTCGCTGCAGAAGGTCTATGGCTCCTGGTGGTTCCTGCTGATCCTGGCCTTCCTGGTGACATCGACCTCGCTCTGCCTGGTGCGAAACGCGCCCAAGATGGTGGCCGACATGCGTTCCTGGAAGGACCATGTGCGCGAGCGCAGCCTGCGCGCCTTCCATCACCGCGGCGAGTTCGACGGCGCGCGCCCGCGCGCCGAGGCGGTGACCCGGCTGTCGGCGCTGCTGCGCAACCGCGGCTACCGCCTCAAGGCGGTCGAGCATGACGGCGCCACGCTGCTGGCTGCCAAGGCCGGCGCCGCCAACAAGGCCGGCTATATCCTGGCGCACACGGCCATCGTGGTGATCTGCATCGGCGGCCTGCTGGACGGCGACATGCTGATCCGCGCGCAGATGTGGTTCGGCGGCAAGACGACGATCAGGGGCAACGCCGTAATCAGCGAGATCCCGCCTCAGCACCGGCTGCCGGCCAGCAACCCGGGTTTTCGCGGCAACGCCTTCGTGCCCGAGGGCGCCACCGTGTCCACCGCCATCCTGAATATCTCGGACGGCGCGCTGGTGCAGGACCTGCCGTTTGCCCTCACGCTCAAGAAGTTCAAGATCGACTTCTACGAGACCGGCATGCCCAAGCTGTTCGCCTCGGACGTGATCGTGACCGACCGCGCCACCGGCAAGCAGACCGAGGCCACCATCAAGGTCAACGAGCCGCTGATCGTCGACGGCATCGCCATCTACCAGTCCAGTTTCGAGGACGGCGGCTCGCGCCTTAAGTTCGTCGGCTACCCGATGCAGGGGAGCGGCCACGCCACCTTCGCCATCGACGGCGCGGTGGGCGGCAACAAGCCGCTGGCGGGCACGGGCACCAGCGCGGACAGCGAAGGCATGACGGTCGAGTTCAGCGATTTCCGGCTGATGAATATCGAGAACGTCACCGATGCCTCGGGCAAGCCCGATGCGCGCGGGGTGGCACGCAAGTCGTTCAACGACACGCTGGAAAAACACCTCGGCGCCGCCGCCAGCACCGACCGCGCCAAGACGCTGCGCAACGTCGGTCCTTCGGTGCAATACAAGCTGCGCGACCGCAACGGCCAGGCGCGCGAATTCAACAACTACATGGTGCCGGTGCAGATGGACGGCCAGTCGGTGTTCCTGGCCGGCATGCGTGAATCGCCCAGCGAACAGTTCCGCTACCTGCGCATCCCGGCCGACGACCAGGGCAGCGTGGCCGACTGGATGCGGCTGCGCGCCGCGCTGCAGGACCGCGGCCTGCGCGGCGAGGCGGCGCGCCGCTTCGCGCTGGCGTCGATGCCTGGCGACGACAAAGCCGACCTGCGCCGCCAACTGGCCGAAAGCGCGCTGCGCGCGCTCGACCTGTTCGCCGGCGCCGTGCGGCCCACGCCTGACTCGCCGCCGGGCGGCTTCACCGCGATCGCCGCGTTCCTGGAAAAGTCCGTGCCGCCGGCTGAGCAGCAGAAAGCGGCCGACGTGCTGCTGAAGATCCTGAACGGCTCGATGTGGGAGCTGTGGCAGCTGGCGCGCGCGCAGGACAAGGTGCCGGTGGTGGCCAACAGCGCACAGAGCGGCACCTTCCTGCAGCAGGCGATCAACGCGCTGTCGGACAGTTTCTTCTACGGCGCGCCGGTGTTCCTGCAGCTTGATGACTTCAAGGAGATCAAGGCCAGCGTGTTCCAGATGACCCGTGCGCCGGGCAAGAACATCGTGTATCTTGGGTGCTTGCTGCTGGTGCTGGGCGTGTTCGCGATGTTCTATATCCGCGAGCGCCGCGTCTGGGTCTGGATCAAGGACAAGCCCGCCGAAGGCGACGTCACGGAGCCGGGCAGCCACGTGCTGATGGCAATGTCGACCCAGCGGCGCACCATGGATTTCGAGAAGGAATTCACCGCACTGCGGGACGATATCGGCCGCGCCTCGGGTGGCAGCGGCGATGCGCCGGATTCGTCCGCGCACGGCGCACCGGCCACCGCCGCGCCGCCCCACGCGCCTGACCCGCGCAAGTAACCAGCGAAGTAACGAGCAGGTACGCTATGTCTTCAAATGTGAACCAGGCCAACACCACGCGCGCCGAAACCGGGGCCGCCGACGAGGCCTATCTCGAACCTTCCTTCCTGCGCCGCCTCAGCTGGGTGGACTGGCTCTTCGCCTTGGCGCTGGCCGCCGGCGCCGGCGTGGCGCTGTCGCAATACGGGAAGTGGATGGACGGCTACGATAAGGCGGTGCTGATCGGCGCCGTGCCGACCTTTGCGCTGCTTGGCTGGCACTGGAAGCCGGTGCGCCCGCTGATGCTGGTGCTGGCGGTGCTGTCGCTGTTTGCGATCCAGCTCTACCAGGGGCAGCTCGCGCGCGCGGACCAGGCCTTCTTCCTCAAGTACTTCCTGTCGAGCCAGTCGGCCATCCTGTGGATGAGCGCGCTGGTGTTCCTGTCCACGCTGTTCTACTGGGTCGGGCTGGCCACGCGCTCGGACACCGGCTACAGCATCGGCAGCAAGCTGTGCTGGGGCGCGATCGTGCTGGGCTTCACCGGCATGCTGGTGCGCTGGTTTGAGTCGTACCTGATCGGCACCGACATCGGCCATATCCCCGTCTCCAACCTGTATGAAGTGTTCGTGCTGTTCACGCTGATTACTTCGCTGTTCTACCTCTACTACGAAGGCCACTACGCCACGCGCGCGCTGGGCCCGTTCGTGATGCTGGTGGTGTCGGCCGCGGTGGGCTTCCTGCTGTGGTACACGGTCAGCCGCAATGCGCAGGAGATCCAGCCGCTGGTGCCGGCGCTGCAGAGCTGGTGGATGAAGATCCATGTGCCGGCAAACTTTATCGGCTACGGCACCTTCGCACTGGCGGCGATGGTATCTGTCGCTTACCTGCTCAAGCAGCGTGGCATCCTGGCCGAGCGGCTGCCGTCGCTGGAGCTGCTCGACGACGTGATGTACAAGGCCATCGCGGTCGGCTTCGCCTTCTTCACGATCGCCACGATCCTGGGCGCGCTGTGGGCGGCCGAGGCTTGGGGTGGGTACTGGAGTTGGGATCCCAAGGAAACCTGGGCGCTGATCGTGTGGCTGAACTACGCGGCGTGGCTGCATATGCGGCTGATGAAGGGCCTGCGCGGCACGGTGGCGGCCTGGTGGGCGCTGGTCGGCCTGCTGGTGACGACCTTCGCGTTCCTGGGCGTCAATATGTTCCTGTCGGGGCTGCACAGCTACGGCGAACTCTGATGACGCGCCATGGTGCGATGCAAAAACCTGCCTTCGGGCAGGTTTTTTTTCGAATTTTTTTGTGACGTGACGGAATAAAGGCATCACATCGGGTGTTTACTTGAGGAGCGGTGCCGGCTGGCGGCACCGATTTGCATGGAGAACAAGATCATGGCACGTGTGCGTCTAACCTCTGCAGCATCCCTCCTTCGTCCCGCCGCGCTCGCGCTCGGCTGTGCGGCTGTCCTGCTCGCCGGCTGTTCCGGCATGGGCATGGGCGGTGGCGGTGGCGCCGGCAACTTGCCGCCCACGGTGAAGGTGACCAGTGGCGTGCTGACCGACCCGCAGGGCCTGACGCTGTATACCTTCGACCGCGACACCGCCGGCAGCGGCAAGAGCGCCTGCAACGGCCCGTGCGCCACCAACTGGCCGCCGCTGATGGCCGCGCCGGGCACCAGCCCGACTGGCCAGTACACCATCATCACGCGCGATGACGGCAGCAAGCAGTGGGCCTACCGCGGCATGCCGCTGTACCGTTTCGCCAAGGACGCCAAGCCGGGCGACCGGACTGGCGACAACCTCAACAACGTCTGGCATATCGCCAAGCCCTGACGGCAAGGCGAGCGCCGCGGCAGCCACGCCATGGAAGGATTTGACGGCCAGCTCGTCGCGCTGGCGCCGCGGCTGCGGCGCCATGCGCGCGGCCTCACCGGCGACGCGGCGCTGGCCGACGACCTGGTGCAGGACACGCTCGAGCGTGCGCTGCGCTACCGCTGGCGCTTCCGCCTGCGCCCCGGCGCATGGTGGGGCGACGGTGGCGACGGCCTGCTGCCGTGGCTGCTGACGTTGATGCACCGGCTGCGGCTCAATACGCTGCGCCGGAAGGAGCTGGTGGTGGCAACCGAGACCCTGCCCGAGGTCAGCGCTCCTGCGGAAGACCCCGGCCTGCGCCGCGACCTGGTCCAGGCGCTGGCGCAACTGCCGGAGCCGCAGCGCGCGGTGCTGCTGCTGGTGAGCCTGGAACAACTGACCTATGCCGAGGCCGCGCGCGTGCTCGACATCCCGCTGGGTACGGTGATGTCGCGCCTGGCGCGTGCGCGCGAGCAGATGCGCCGGCTGCTCGACGGCACCAACGTTTCTGTGCAGGCGGCCGCCGTGAACCCCTCCGGCAATTCCCTGCAGCGGGTGAAATGATGTCCGGCATCCACGAAGCGGACCTCCACGCCTACGCCGACGGCCAGCTCACCGGCGCGCGCCGCGCGGCCGTGGAAGCGTACTTGGCGCAGCACCCCGAGGCGGCGGCGCAGGTGGCCGCCTGGCGCCGACAGACGGATGCGCTGCACGGCGCGCTGGACCCGGTACTGAACGAGCCCGTGCCGCTTGCGGCGCTGCCGCCCGGGCTGCATGGCGATGGCCGCCGCCGCGAGGCCATGCGCCTGCAGTGGCCGCGCTGGCCGATGGCGCTCGCGGCCACCTGCGCCTCGGTGCTGCTGGTGGCCGTCGGCGGCGCGCTTGGCTGGATGGCGCACGCGCGCCTTGAAGGCAGCACGGTGGCGATGGCACCGGGCGAGCGCTTTGCGCGCGAGGCGCTGGCCACGCACGCGGTCTACGCGCCCGAGATGCGCCACCCGGTCGAAGTGCCGGCGAACGACGAAGCCCACCTGATCGCCTGGCTGTCGAAGCGGCTAGGCATGTCGCTGCAGGTGCCAGACCTGCGCGCGCAGGGCTTCCACCTGATCGGCGGGCGGCTCGGCGTGGCCGAGGGCGGCCCGTCGGCGATCCTGATGTACGAGTCGGACGACGGCACGCGCCTGTCGCTGCAGCTGCGGCGCATGGCGCAGGGCACGCCCGACACCGGCTTCCGCGTCGAGCACATGCCGCGCGAGCGCCGCGCGCGGGTGGCTTCCGGCGGCGACCCGATGGCGTTCTACTGGATCGACCGCGACATGGGCTTTGCGCTGGCCGCCCCGATTGAACGGGCACGGCTGCTGACGCTGGCGCAGGCGGTGTATCGCCAGTACCAGGGAGGCTAGCCATGCGGCCCGCAGCCCGCTCGCACGCGGTGCGACAAAGCGACGCAGGCCGCTGGCCAGCCGCGCCGGGCCAGCACTATCGGCCCGCGCGGCTGGTCAAAACCTGCATACGAGCCAGCGCATGGTGCGCGCGCCCGTATGCGCAACGAGGCACAACATGCTGATTCCGTCCCCCAAGTGGCTGCGTGGCGAAGATATTGCCGGCAGCGAGATCACGCCCCGCGATGTCTTTGCCTCGCGCCGCCGCCTGCTCGGCCTGGCCGCGGCCGGGGCCGCCGGCTCGGCACTGGCGCCCTGGCTGATGCGCGAAGCGCACGCGCAGGCCGGGCGCCACGGCCCCAAGCTGCCCGCTACCGCTAACAACACCTACGTCATCACGGAAAAGCGCACGCCTTACGAGGACGTGACCACCTACAACAACTTCTACGAGTTCGGCACCGACAAGTCCGACCCGGCGCGCAACGCCGGCACGCTGCGCCCGCGCCCCTGGCAGGTCTCGGTGGAGGGGCTGGTGAAGAAGCCCAAGGTCTATGATCTGGACGAGCTGATGAAGCTTGCCGCGCTGGAAGAGCGCGTCTATCGCCTGCGTTGCGTGGAGGGCTGGTCGATGGTGATCCCGTGGACCGGCTATCCGCTGGCCGAGCTGATCCGGCGCGTCGAGCCCCTGCCCGGTGCCAGGTACGTGCAGTTCATCACGCTGGCCGACAAGAAGCAGATGCCCGGCGTCAGCAGCGGCGTGCTCGACTGGCCCTACAGCGAGGGCCTGCGCATGGACGAGGCCATGCACCCGCTGGCGCTGCTGACCTTCGGCCTGTACGGCGAGGTGCTGCCCAACCAGAACGGCGCGCCGGTGCGCATGGTGGTGCCGTGGAAGTACGGCTTCAAGAGCGCCAAGTCGATCGTGAAGATCCGCTTTGTCGACAAGCAGCCGCCGACCAGCTGGAACCTGGCCGCTCCGCAGGAGTATGGCTTCTACTCGAACGTGAACCCGGACGTGGACCACCCGCGCTGGAGCCAGGCCACCGAGCGCCGCATCGGCGAGGACCGCGGCAGCGGCTTTGGCGCGCTGTTCGCGCCCAAGCGCAAGACCCTGCCGTTCAACGGGTACGGCCAGCAAGTGGCCGCGCTGTACCAGGGCATGGACCTGAAGAAGTTCTTCTGAGGCAAGGCAACGCATGGCTCTTCTCTCCACAGGCGCGGCCACTGCGGCCGCACGCAAACCGGGCGGCCTCGCACGCCTGGCCGCGCTTACGCCGCAGCGCGTGCGTGCGGTCAAGATCGCGGTCTGGCTGCTGGCGCTGCTGCCGTTCGTGCGGCTGCTGTACCTGGGCGCCACCGAGCAGTACGGTGCCAACCCGCTCGAATTCGTCACGCGTTCGACCGGCACCTGGACGCTGGTTATGCTGTGCCTGACGCTGACCATCACGCCGCTGCGCCGGCTCACGGGCTGGAACTGGCTGATCAGGCTGCGGCGCATGCTGGGTCTGTTTGCGTTCTTCTACGGGCTGCAGCACTTCCTGCTGTGGATCGGCGTGGACCGCGGGTTTGACCTCGCCTACATGGTCAAGGACGTGTACAAGCGGCCCTTTATCACGATGGGCTTCAGCGCCTTCGTGCTGATGATCCCGCTGGCGCTGACCTCGACCAACGGCATGGTGCGGCGCCTGGGCGGCAAGCGCTGGCAGGCGTTGCACCGGCTGGTTTATGCGATCGCCGTGCTGGCGATCCTGCACTACTGGTGGCACAAGGCGGGCAAGAACGACTTCAGTGAAGTGTCGATCTATGCCGCGGTGGTGTTTGTCCTGCTGGGGATGCGGGTGTGGTGGCGGGCGCGCACGCCGGCCAGTGGGGCGCGGCAGCCCGCCGCGTAGGCGGGCTGCGCCAGGGGATCAGTCCTGCAGCAGGCGCTCGTCGCGGAACAGGTCCTCGACCAGTTCGCGCTCGCGTACCAGGTGCACGTTGGCACCGTCCACCATCACTTCGGCGGCGCGCGGACGGGTGTTGTAGTTGGAGCTCATGGTGAAGCCGTAGGCGCCGGCCGACATCACCGCCAGCAGGTCGCCCGGTTCCAGCGCCAGCGCGCGGTCGCGGCCGAGCCAGTCGCCCGACTCGCACACCGGGCCAACGATGTCGTAGGTCACCGGCTGCGCGTCGCGCAGCGCCACCGGCTCGATGCGGTGATAGGCCTCGTACATGGCAGGACGCGCCAGGTCGTTCATGGCGGCATCGACGATGCAGAAATTCTTGGCCGCGCCGGGCTTCAGGAACTCCACCTGCGTCAGCAGCACGCCGGCGTTGCCTACCAGCGAGCGGCCCGGCTCGAACAGCACCTCGCGGTGGCCATGGCCACGCGCGGCCACGCGCTCCAGCAGCGTAGTGGCAAAGCCGGTGATGTCCGGCGGGGTTTCGTCGGTATAGGTGATGCCGAGGCCGCCACCCACGTCGATGTGTTCCAGGCGGATGCCTTCTCGCTCGAGCGCCTCGACCACGTCCAGCACCTTGTCCAGCGCTTCCAGGTAGGGCTCGACCTCAGTGATCTGCGAGCCGATATGGCAGTCGATGCCGGTCACTTCCAGGTGCGGCAGCGCGGCCGCGGCGCGGTAGGTCGGCAGCACGTCCTCGAAGGCGATGCCGAACTTGTTGCCTTTCAGGCCGGTGGAGATATACGGATGGGTCTTGGCGTCGACGTCCGGGTTGATGCGCAGCGAAACGCGTGCACGCTTGCCCACGCGGCCGGCCACTTCATTCAGGCGGTCCAGCTCGGGGATCGACTCCACGTTGAAGCAGCGCACGTCGTGCGCCAGCGCCAGCTCCATTTCCGCCGCGCTCTTGCCCACGCCGGAGAACACCACCTTGCGCGCGTCGCCGCCGGCGGCCAGCACGCGCTTGAGTTCGCCGCCCGAGACGATGTCGAAGCCCGCGCCCAGCTTGGCGAACACCTGCAGCACGGCCAGGTTGGAGTTCGCCTTCATGGCGTACTGCACCTGCGCGTTGCGGCCCTTGCAGGCGGCGGCGTAGGCCTGGTAGGCGGCGGTCAGCGCGGCACGCGAATACACGTAGGTGGGCGTACCGAATTCAGCGGCGATACGCGCCAGCGGCACCTGCTCGACGGCAAGCGCGCCGTCCTGGCGATGGAAAAATGCGGTCATGGTTATCGGGTGGTGGGGGCGGCGGGGGACGATGCGGGCTGCGCGGCAGGCGTGGCCGGTGCAGCCGGCACGGCGTCCGCACGGCCCAGGCCAGGATCGGGCGCGGTCGGCGCGGTCGGCTCGGGTGGCACTTTGGGCATGGTCAGCGGCCCGCGGATGCCGCATCCGCCCAGAAGGGGCATCGCAAGGGTGGCGGCAAACGCCGATACAATCGCAACACGACGTAGCATCGGGTCGTCCTTTAGGCTGTTGGCAAGGCATTGGATTGCCCGACGCAGCGGCCGAGGCATCCGCAGAATTCTCTACAAGTACTTCTTAACAAAAAACGCCGTTCGCGCCACGTACGCCCGGTCCGGGCAGCGGCGGCAACGGCGGTCTCGGAGTTTAGCATGCCCCCCTTGAGCGAAAGCGAGTTCCTGGCCCTGGCCACGCAGGAGCTGGACCGCATCGAAGCCGCGGTCGAGGCGGCCGCCGACGCGGCCGGCGCCGATATCGAAATCAGCCGCACCGGCAACGTGATGGAGCTGGAGTTCGAGAACGGCACCAAGATCATCATCAACAGCCAGGCACCGATGCAGGAACTGTGGGTGGCAGCGCGCGCCGGCGGCTTCCACTTCCGCCGCGACGGCGAGCGTTGGGTCGATACGCGCAATGGCGGCGAACTCTATGCGGCGCTGTCGGGCTACCTGAGCGAGCAGGCGGGCACGGCCCTCAAGCTGGGCTGAACTGCACCGCGCGATGGAAAGAACCACGTGGCAAGGGGGGTCGCTTAAAGTGTTGACGGGGGTAACGAGAGAAGCATAGAGTGCTGTATATCCATACAGTGCTCTAGGTAGGCCTTTGCTCCACACCTTTGAAGCCCGCCTCAATCTGACCCCCGAGTTAGCCGCCTTGTTGGCGGCTAACTCGGAACGCTGGTCGTGGGGCGCGCGTAAGGCTTGGAGTCTTCTGTATCGACAAAACCTCACTCGAACGACCGCCTACGCCACCTTAACGAGGGAAGGCTTTACCTCGCATCAAGTCGATTCCATGCTGAGGCAAGCTGAAATGCGCCATGCAGGCTTGGTCGAACTCAAAAAGTACGAACGAGGTCAGCTTGAGCTGGCCATTCAGCGACGAATGCGCACTAGCCGACAAAGGCAAGAAAATTCAGGCCCTGTCAAAACGGCAAGCCAAGCTACGCGCTCAACGCGATAAAGTAGCACCGAAGCCGGGGAAAGCCCGTTCAAACCGCTACCTTACGACGCTAGCCCGCCTACGGGAAGTCGATACCGAACTCGAATTTTGCCGCAACTGGGTTGCACAAAAAGAACGCGTTCTTACTGCCAAGCGCGGCAAGCTGTCCGCGCTGCTTAAAGCTATTGATGAAGGCCGCTACAGTCTCTGTTTTGGCTCGAAGAAGCTGCTTCAGCAGCGGCCCGGCGAACACAACACCGAGACCACTCCATTCGCCTCTGTCGAGGATTGGCACGAGGCCTGGGACACAGCCCGAAACGGTCAGGTCTGGTCGATAGGACATACGGCTAAGCCCAGCGGCAATAGCGAACTACAGTGGCTGCCGGATACCAACCAGTTGCGCGTCCGGTTGACGGACAAGCTTGCGCATGAACGCATGGACGCTTTGGGCATTCCTCGCAGCGGAGGGCCGCAAAAGGTGATGCCCCTTCGCATGAAATGCCGATTCATTGTGATTGACGGGGTCGACTTTGCCTCGCATCGGGGCGCGGCCCGCGCAGCGCTGATTGACGCGTTTGGAAAGCGGCCTGTCACAATGCGGCTCTTGCAAAGGCTATCACCGGCCGGCGAGCGCATTTGGTATCTGCAAGCGAGCGTTGACGTTCCCACCGGTTTCAACCCAGAGACCGCTCGCACTAGACCGAAGTTCCATGGTGACGCCGCCGCTGCGGCGTCGCGAAGCCCTTTTCCTGATTGAGGAATCGGCTCATCGGGGGGCGTTCGATGCCCTCATTTTGTAGTCACTAAAAATTCTTGACATTGGCGGGTTTTCTCCTATTCTTCTGGCTATGCCAGCACGAAACGGAACCGCTCACGTCGTTACGACGACCCGCAAGTACAAGGACCAGATCTATCGCACCCACCTGTTGCGGCGCAGTTACCGCGAGGACGGCGTGGTCAAGAACGAGACGCTGGGCAACCTGTCCCACTTGCCCGAGGCACTGATCGAGATCATCCGCCGCTCACTCAAGGGCGAGACCTTCGTGCCGCTGGGCGAGGCGTTCGAGGTGACACGCTCGCGCGCTCACGGCCACGTGCAGGCGGTGGCCACGGCCATGCAGCGTGCGGCGCCGCACACGAAGCTGGCCACCACGCGCTGGTGGCACACCAGCACCCTGGCGGAGGACTTCGGCGTGACCGAGGCCAACGAGAACGACCTGTACGCGACAATGGACTGGCTGCTCGCGCGCCAGGGCACAATCCAGAAGAAGCTCGCCGCGCGCCACTTGAGCGCCGGTGGCCTGGTGCTGTATGACCTGAGCTCCAGCTACTTCGAGGGCAACACCTGCCCGCTGGCCAAGCTTGGCTACAGCCGCGATGGCAAGAAGGGGCTGCTACAGGTCAACTACGGCTTGCTCACCGATGCGCGCGGCTGCCCAGTGGCGGTGTCGGTGCATGAGGGCAACGTGGCCGACAGCCAGACCTTCATGCCCGAGGTGCGGCGCCTGCAAGAGGAATTTGGTCTCTCCCGATTGGTCATGGTGGGCGATCGCGGCATGATCTCCAGCAAGGCCATCGACCAGATGCGTGAAGGCGGTGACCTGGGCTGGATCACCGCGCTCAAGAGCGCCTCGATCCGCCCGCTGCTCGAGCAAGGGCAACTGCAGCTTGGCCTGTTCGACGAGCGCAATCTGCTGGAGCTGAGTTCACCGGACTATCCGGGCGAGCGGCTGGTGGCGTGCCGCAATCCGGAACTGGCCAGGCTACGTGCCCACAAGCGAGAAGAGTTGCTGGCGGCCACCGAGGCGTGCCTGCAGCCGATCGTTGCCCGCGTGCAGGCGGGCAAGCTTGCCGGGCGCGATCAGATCGGCCTGCGCGTGGGCAAGGTGATCGACAAGTACAAGGTGGCCAAGCACTTTGCGCTGAGTATCGACGACGCGGCCTTCACGTTCAGCCGCAACAGCGAGGGCATCGCCCGCGAGGCGGCGCTCGACGGCCTCTACATCATCCGCACTTCGGTGAGTGCGGCGCAGATGGACTCGGCCGAGTGCGTGCGCAACTACAAGGCGCTGGCCAACGTGGAGCGCGCGTTCCGTTCGCTAAAAACGGTGGACCTGAAGGTGCGGCCAATCCATCACCGCACGGCCGATCGGGTGCGTGCGCATATCCTGCTGTGCATGCTGGCCTACTACGTCGAATGGCACATGCGTGAGGCTTGGCGCGAACTGATGTTCGCCGACCCGGATCAGGCCGCCAAGGCCACGCGTGATCCGGTGGCGCCTGCCGTGCGCTCTGCGGCAGCGCTGGCCAAGGCGGCGCGCCACACACTTGACGACGGCACGCCCGTGCACAGCTTCTCGAGCTTGATGGCCGAACTCGCCACGATCGTGCGTAACACCTGCCGCACACCCAGCGCTGGCGCTGAAGTGCCGACGTTCGAACTCGTCACCACGGCAAACGCGAAACAGAAGCAGGCTCTGGAATTGCTTCAGCAAATCCGCGTGTAGACAGAAACTGGAACCCGGGAATCACGACAAGTGCCTGTCGCAAAAGGGGAAACTCGCCCAGGCGGCTGGTGAACTTCGGACTAGAGAGGCTGGTGTCCTTGGACTGGATTTGAATGCCCGGGGCGTTGCCTGGGCTGTGGTGAAGCCCGATGGGAACCGGTTGCGGGAGGGTCATCCGCAGAGCGGCTTTCTCGGCTGGGACCTAAAAGGCCTTTCCGACGCTGTACGCAAGCAAGTCATCGGAACAACCGTTGCAGAGCTTGCCCGCCTGGGCAAGCGCCTAGGCCTCGCAGTGGCCATCGAGAACCTGGATTTCGCGACGAAGAAGGCCGGCTTGCGCGCCGGCGGCGTCAACAAGCGATACAACGAGATGCTAAGCTCGTTTGCAAGCTCACAGTTCGCAGAGCTGATGACCCGTGCCTGTGAAAAAGCTCATGTTCGGCTCTATTTGGTGAACCCTTCGTACAGTTTGGGGTTACCCCGTTTCATCGGACAGATTCGCATTGGAATTTTATGTCGATGGGTTTCCTCCTTGTGATGGGGCAGTGTAGGCCCGGTGTAGCGCCGGATTCATGCCATTGACAGGCAGCTTTTCAAATTCCTGCGGGGAACGATAGCCCAGGGCGCTGTGCAAGCGGTGCGAGTTGTACCAGCCCTCAATCCAAGTGAACAACGCCTGTCGGGCGTCGTCGTGGGTGGCGAAGTGCGAGCGGTTCAGCAATTCGCACTCGAGCGTGGCAAAGAAGGCCTCACACATGGCGTTGTCGTAGGCATCGCCCACTGAACCCATGGAGGGGCGTACGCCCGCATCCCGACAGCGTTGGCCAAAGGCCACCGACGTGTACTGGCACCCCTGGTCCGAATGGTGGATCACCGACGTGGGATGTCGCTGCGCGAGCGCCATGTCCAGCGCCTGCAACATCAGCGCGGTGCGCAGGTGGTTGTCCATGGCCCAGCCCACGATGCGTCGGCTGTATACGTCGAGGACGACAGCCAGATAGTAAAAGCCGGCCTTGGTCGGAATGTACGTCGCATCGGCAACCCAAAGCTGGTTGGGGGCCTCAGCACGGAAGTGCCGCTGCACCAGATCGGCAGCGGGTCTGGCCCGCGCTGCGCGGTGCGTCGTGCAGATGAAGTGTGGCCGGCATGCCCCGCGCAGCCCGGCCTCACGCATCAGTCTCGCCACGCGCTTGCGCCCCACCCGGATGCCCTGACGCAGCAGAGCCGCGTGTACCCGGGGCACGCCATAGGTGCCGCAGGAGTGCGAGTGAATTGCTCGGATCTGCACCAGCAGCAGCTTGTCACGCACGACACGGGGGCTCGGGCTACGCCCGTTCCACGCATGGAACCCACTGCGCGAGACCTTAAGCAGCCGGGCCATGGTGGACAGCGGATAACGAGCTTGGTTCGCCTTCATGAATTCGTACCCTTGTCGGGCAGCGAGTCGGTCTCCCGGGCGAACCAAGCCGCGGCTTTTGCAAGTATCTCCCTCTCCATTTTGAGCTGCCGGTTCTCACGGCGTAGCCGTGTGAGCTCCTGGTGCTCGGCACTGGTCAGGCCATCATGACGTGTGCCTGCGTCACGCTCGGCCTGTGCAACCCAGTTGTAAATGGTCTGAGCCGTGGGTTCGAATTCTTTGGCCAGATCTTCGGGGCGGCGACCTGCATGGACCAAGTCAACCATTTGCTGACGGAAGACAGTGCTGTACGGTGGGCGCGTTTTCGGCATAGTGCACCTCCTGTTTACTCAAGATAGGCACTGTCCGAAAAAGCGGGTCACCTCCAGTTCGGTCGGAGGCTTCACCAAATATGGCCGTCCCAATCGAATCGGCGCGGATGAGTCCGCCTCTCTTTGGTTGGGCCGGCAAGCTTTGTACGGTATCCCCTGGAAGACAGTGGGTGCCCAGTGCTTCGTCAAGAGGCACAACGAGCGACTCGTCTTTTCGCACCTGCCAGCCACCCCGAAGCAGAGCAAGACGGCCCTGGCAGGGGCTCAATGGAGAGATGTCGCTCGGGCTCTAGGCAAGAACCGGAAGCGATGGGGTGAAAACCTCCGCAATTGGTTCCTCTGCCAGGTCGAAACCCCTTCCCCGCAGACCGTCTGCGAGCCTGATGTGGCGTCATTGCCAACGGGATAGAAGTGTGGTTTTCAGCTCGAGACCTCTAGGACCTCGAGCGGCGCAGTGAAAACTGCGTTTTGTCGCCGTGTTCTCTTGTGGAAGAAATTTTGCCTAAGAGAATGGCCATCTCTGCTAGTCCAGAGATGGCCATTGAGAATTACATCAACACTTTAAGCGACCGCCTAGGCCACGTGGCCGGCTTTCTGCTGTCTGGCGGCAGCCATCACGCCCCGCCAAACATCTCCAGGATCTTCCGCTTCTCCTGCTCCGTATCGGCCTGCGGGGTGGTCGACTCCTCCGGCTTGCCCGGCCACGGATCGCCCAGGCCCACCGAAGCCACCCCGGCGCCGCCGGCGTTCTCCTCGAAGGTCCAGTCGCCGCCCACCATCAGCACGCCTTCCGGCGCCGGCCGCTCGGGCGATTCCGGCACGCCCTTGAGCGCCTTGCTCATGTAGCCGACCCAGATCGGCAGCGCCAGGCCGCCACCGGTTTCGCGCACGCCCAGGCTCTTGGGCTGGTCGTAGCCCATCCAGGCGATCGCCACCAGGTTCGGCGTGTAGCCGGCGAACCAGGCATCGACCGCGTCGTTGGTGGTGCCGGTCTTGCCGGCCAGGTCATTGCGGCCCAGGCGCTGCTTGGCGCTGTTGGCGGTGCCGTAGCGCACCACGTCGCGCAGCATGGTGTCGGCGATAAAGGCCGTGCGCGCGTCCAGCACGCGCACCGCGTCGCTGCCGGCGCGCTGCGGATGGGTTTCGGAGATCACGTTGCCGCGCGCGTCCACCACCTTCTGGATCAGGTACGGGTTGACGCGGTAGCCGCCGTTGGCGAACACCGAGTACGCGCCCGCCATCTGCAGCGGCGTCACGGCGCCCGAGCCCAGCGCCATCGGCAGGTAGGCGGGGTGCTTGTCGGCCTCGAAGCCGAAGCGCGTGATGTAGTCCTGCGCGTACTGCGTGCCGATCGCGCGCAGGATCCGCACCGAGACCAGGTTCTTGGACTTGGCCAGCGCGCGGCGCATGGTCATCGGGCCTTCGAAGCGGCCGTCATAGTTCTTCGGCTCCCACACCTGGCCGCCGGTATCAGGGCCGATCGTCAGCGGCGCGTCGTTGATCACCGTGGCAGGCGAGAACCCCTTTTCCAGCGCCGCCGAGTAGATGAACGGCTTGAAGCTGGAGCCCGGCTGGCGCCAGGCCTGGGTCACGTGGTTGAACTTGTTGCGGTTGAAGTCGAAGCCGCCCACCATCGAACGGATTTCGCCGTCCTGCGGATTGATCGACACGAACGCGGCGGACACTTCCGGCAGCTGCGTGACCGACCAGTTGCCTTTCTCATCCTGGGTCACGCGGATGATCGCGCCCGGGCGCATCTTCATCTTCGGCTGCGCGTTGGCCGACAGCGACGGCGAGATAAAGCGCAGCGCCGAGCCTTCGATAGTCGCCACCTCGCCGGACAGCAGCGTCGCCTTCACTTGCTTGCCCGACACGCTGGTGACCACGGCCGAGCGCAGGTCGCCGCTGCCCGGGTGCTCGACCAGCGCATCGTCAATGGCCTGCTCGCGCTCGGCCGGATCGGAAGGCAGGTCGATAAAGGCCTCGGGGCCGCGGTAGCCGTGCTTGCGCTCGTAGTTCATGATGCCGCTGCGCACGGACTCGTAGGCGGCGTCCTGGTCGGGCTTGGTCAGCGTGGTGTAGACCGTCAGGCCGCGCGTGTAGGTCTCTTCACGGTACTGCGCGTACATCAGCTGGCGCACGATTTCCGCGACGTACTCGGCGTGGGTGGAGAACTCGTTGCCCTCGGTGCGCACCTTCAGCTCTGAGCGCACGGCCTCGTCGTACTGCTCGGGCGTGATGTAGCGCAGGTCGCGCATGCGCTGCAGGATGTATTCCTGGCGCACCTTGGCGCGGCGCGGGTTGACCACCGGGTTGTAGGCCGACGGCGCCTTGGGCAGGCCGGCCAGCATGGCGGCCTCGGCCGGCGTCACCTCGCGCACCGACTTGCCGAAGTACACGCGCGCGGCGCTGTCAAAGCCGTAGGCGCGCTGCCCCAGGTAGATCTGGTTCATGTACAGCTCGAGGATCTGGTCCTTGTTCAGGTTGGCCTCGATCTTGTACGCCAGCAGCATCTCGTAGATCTTGCGGGTATAGGTCTTCTCGCTGGACAGGAAGAAGTTGCGCGCCACCTGCATGGTGATGGTGGAGGCGCCCTGCGAGAGCCCGCCGCGCAGATTGGCCAGCCCGGCGCGCATTACGCCGACGAAGTCGACGCCGCCGTGTTCGTAGAAGCGGTCGTCCTCGATCGCCAGAACCGCCTTTTTCATCACGTCCGGGATTTCGGCGATGGGCACGAAGTTGCGCCGCTCTTCTCCGAATTCCCCGATCAGCACGTTGTCCGCGGTGTAGATGCGCAGCGGGATCTTGGGCCGGTAGTCGGTGATGGTGTCCAGCGACGGCAGGTTGGGCGCGGCCACCAGCAGCGCGTAGCCAAGCAGCAGCGCGATTACGACGGCGCCGGCGACAAGCAGTCCGACCGCCCCGAACATGAGCCGCGCCCAGATCGAGCGGCGGGCAGGGTGGGACGGCTTGTGTTGTGCGGTGGCCATAAGGGAAATACCTAGTCAGGGGTGCCCGGGATTATATCTTCCGGGATCGGGCCATCCGCGCGCCCAGTGCCCCGGGCGCCGCTATCGCGCTGTTACAAGATGTAATACGACGGATACCAGCTAGCAAGCCGAAGTTGCCTGCAACAGCCGGCTGCGGAAGGGAACCCGACGACCGTGGGGTTTTGGCAACGAAATGGCACGAGGCTTCTGAAAAAGTAGTCGTGGTCAGTTCGGCACATTGCCACCGGTGCTGGTTTTTGTGAGAATCGGCCAACATAAAAGAGCAAAGGTTTCATTCAAGAAACACGGCTCGCCCGATTAGAGCGTTGACGCCAGGGGCGAGTTCAAATGTCAGGGGGTCACCTTGCGACGGGGCATTTTGTCGGGGCTTCTGCGCCGGACTACGGTCGGCGTAGATATCGGGTCGTCCAGTGTCAAGGTAGTCGAGCTGTCCGTAGGGGGCAGCAGGCAGGACTATCGGCTGGAAAAATGCGCCAGCGAACTGCTGGACCGCAACGCCGTTGCCGATGGCAACGTCATCAATATCGAGGCAGTCGGGATCGCGCTCAAGCGCGCGCTCGGCAAGGCTGGCATCCGCTCGAAAGACGTGGTGCTGGGCGTGCCATCCATGCTGACCGAATCGCAGACGGTCAGCCTGCCGGACAACCTGTCCGAAGACGAGCTTTACTCCCAGGTCGAATCCGAGGCGCACCGGCTCTATCCGCCGTCGCAGGCGGTCAACTTCGACTTTGCCGTGATCGGTCCGAGCGAAACCGAGGGCGGCATCGGCGTGCGCGTCACCGCGGCCAACAGCGACCGCGTGCAGGAGCGCGTGACCGCGGCGGAGATGGCCGGGCTCAAGCCCCAGGTGATGGACGTCGAGGAATACGCGGTGCAGCGCTCGATCGTGCAGATGCTGGGCGTGCCGCAGGAAATGTCCGAGGCCGATGCCCGCGCGCTACCGGTGGTGGCGGTGGTCCACCTGGGCGGCAGCCGCTCCAAGGCGATCTTCTACCAGGGCTGGAAAGAGCTGTACGAACAGCCGCTGAACAGCTACGGCGACCAGCTCACGCAGAGCGCCGCGCGCATGTTCACGCTCGACGCGCTCAAGGCCGAGATCAAGAAACGCAAGAACACGCTGCCTGAAGCCTGGCGCGGGCAACTGCTCAAGCCGTCGCTGGACGCGCTGGCGATGGAAGTGCAGGCCGCGATCGGCAACTTCATCTCCAGCTCCAGCCTGGGGCGGGTCGACGAGATCCTGCTGTCGGGCGGCCATGCTTCGCTGCTCGGCGTGCAGGCGGCGATCCAGCAGCAGACCAAGATCACCACCACGCTGGCGAACCCGTTCGCCAACATGGCGACCAACGCCAAGGTCAACGAGCGCTACCTGCAGCGCGACCTTCCGGCGTATATCGTCAGTGCCGGCCTCGCATTGCGCGGCCTGCAATAACGCACCGGAGGCATTCGAATGTCTACGAACACGCTGCCTTCGGTCAACCTGCTGCCCTACCACGAAGCCCGCAAGGCGGCTCGCCGCAAGAAGGTCTATTCGATGCTGGGCGCCGCCGCGGCCGGCGGCGCGGCGGTGGTGCTGCTGGGCGGGCTCTATATCGACGGGCGCATTGATTCCGAGGTCGCGCTCAACCAGGTGCTGAGTGCCGAGAACGCCAAACTGGACGGGCAGATCCGCGAGGTCAACAGCCTCAAGAAAGATATCGACGCGCTGCTGCAACGGCAGAAGGCGGTGGAAAGCCTGCAGACCGAGCGCAACCGCCCGGTGCAACTGCTCGAGGAACTGGTGCGGCAGGTGCCGGAAGGCGTCTACCTGACCAGCCTCAAGCAGACCGGAGAGTCCTTCACCATCGCGGGGGTGGCGCAGTCCAACGAGCGCATTTCCGAACTGCTGCGCAACCTGAGCGGCGTGGCCTGGCTGGACAAGGCCGAGCTGGTCGAGTCCAAGGCGGTCACCATGACCAACAACCTGCGCGAGCAGCGCCGCCTGTTCGACTTCTCGATGCGCTTTGCCTACCGCGCGCCGGGAACGCCGCAGGGCGCGGACGGCAAGAAGGCCGCGCCGGCAGCTTCCGCACCAGCCGTACCGACACCCGCATCCGCAGCAGCCCCCGCAGCCGGAAAGGCCTGACCATGGCGCTCAATACCGAAATCAACCTGGCTGACCTCACCAGCCAGTTCCGCGGGCTCAACCTGAACGAGCCGGAAACCTGGCCGGCCGCGCCGCGCGTGCTGTTCGCGGTAATGGCCGCGGCGCTGGTGCTGCTGCTGGGCTGGCAGTTCTACTGGAGCGCCAAATTCGACGAACTCGACCGCCAGCGCCAGGAGCAGGAAAGCCTCAGGCAGGCGTACCAGTCCAAGGTGACGCAGGTGGCCAACCTCGACGCGCTGCGCGAGCAGAAGAAGCAGGTGGAGCAGCGCGTGGCGCTGCTCGAGCGCCAGCTCCCCAACAAGACCGAAATGGACGCGCTGCTGGCTGACGTCAACCACGCCGGCGTCGCGCGCGGCCTGCAGTTCGAGCTGTTCAAGCCGCAGGCGGCGGTGATCAAGCCTTACTTTGCCGAGATCCCGGTGAACCTGCGCGTGACCGGCCGCTACCACGAGGTGGCGCAGTTCAATGCCGACGTGGCCGCGCTGTCGCGCATCGTGTCGATGCAGAACCTGCAACTGGCCAATACCAAGGACGGCGGGCTATCGATGGAGGCAGTGGCGATGGCCTACCGCGCGCTCGATCCCGAAGAACAGGCCGCGCAGCGCAAGGCCGCCGCGGCCGCCGCCGCCGCCAAGCAGGGAGGTGCCAAATGAGCCGCACCGTCCGTATCCGTAGCCTGGCATGGGCCGCAGCGCCGCGTACGGTCGCGGTTGCAGCGCTCGCGGTCGGCCTGCTGGGCGCCTGCGGCGCCAGCGACGAAGCCGCGCTGCGACAGTGGATGGACGCCACCCGCAACGCCCGCGCCAAACCGCCTGAGCCGCTGCCGGAGGCCCGCCCCTACGTGCCGCGCGAGTACGCCGTGGCCAACGCGCCCGAGCCGTTCGCGCAGGCCAAGATCGGCGAGCTGAACAAGACGCTGCCGGATTCGCCCGAGGCCGGGCGGCGCCGCGAGCCGCTGGAAGACTACCCGCTCGAGAACTTCAAGATGCTCGGGATGATGAAGAAGAACGGGGAAACCTTCGGCATCGTAAGAGTTGATAACAAGATCCACCACATCAAGGTGGGTCAGTATCTCGGCCAGAGCTATGGCCGGGTGGTCCGCATCACCGATCAGGAGATCGTGTTGCGTGAATTGGTCCGGGAGGGGGTATCAGAGTGGAAAGAGAAAATGACCAGCCTGAAGCTGGAGGTGGCGGCATGACCCTCGCGCGCTGGTACCGTGCGCTCGCGGGCGCCGTGATGACGACGCTGGTGCTGGCCGCTCCGGCCGCGCTGGCACAAAGCAACCGGGTCAAGTCGGTGGACGCCAGCGTGGTCGGCGAGCAGACCGTGTTGACGATCGAGCTCGAACGGCCGCCGGCGCAGAAGCCGGTGGACTTCACCACGCAGAACCCGGCACGGCTGGCGATCGATTTCTTTGATACCGGCTTTGCCAACCGGCGCGCGCAGTATGACTACGGCGGCAAGCTGGTCAAGACTGCCAACGTAGTGCAGATAGGCGACCGCACCCGCGTGATCGTCGACCTCACGCGCACCGCCACCTATCGCACCGAGGTGCGCGGCAACTACTTCGTGGTGGCGCTGGATAATGTGGCGCCCGCGGTCAAGAGCGCCGCGCCAACGTTTGCGCCGGCCGCGACAGTGACGCCGGTGGCCGCTGCGGCGCGGCCGTCGGTGCGCAATATCGACTTCCGTCGCGGTGCCGACGGTGCCGGGCGCGTGGTGGTGGACCTGTCATCGCGCGACTCGGGCATCAATATCGCGCAGCAGGGCAAGCACGTGGTGGTCGACTTCCTCGGCACCACGCTGCCCGACAACCTGCGCCGTCGCTACGACGTCAGCGACTTCGGCACGCCGGTGCAGAGCCTGCGCGCCAACGATGCCAACGGCAACGCGCGCCTGACCATCGAGCCGAACGGCAACTGGGAGTACAGCTCTTACCAGACCGACACCCAGTTCGTGGTCGAAGTGCGTCCGGTCAAGGAGGACCCGACCAAGCTGATCAGCGGCCCGGGCTACCGCGGCGAGCGCCTGTCGCTGAACTTCCAGAACATCGACATCCGCTCGCTGCTGCAGGTGTTTGCCGATTTCACCAACCTGAACATCATCACCAGCGAAAGCGTGCAGGGCAACCTGACGCTGCGTCTGAAGGACGTGCCGTGGGACCAGGCGCTGCAGATCGTGATGGATGCCAAGGGGCTGGCGTCGCGCCGCAATGGCAATGTGCTGTGGGTGGCGCCCAAGGCCGAGCTGCAGACCAAGGAAAAGCTCGAACTGGAGTCGCAACAGCAGATCAATGATCTCGAGCCGATCCGCAGCCAGGTGTTCCAGCTCAACTACCAGCGCGCCGAGGACGTGCGCCGGATGCTGCTGGGCATGAACGCCGGCGGCGGCGGCAGTGCCGTGCCCGCGGTCGGTGCGGCGGGAGCGGCGGGCGCCAGTGCGCGCATGCTGTCCAAGCGCGGTTCGCTGACGGCCGATGCGCGTACCAACCAGTTGTTCGTGTCGGATATCGCCAGCAAGCTGGAAGAGGTGCAGAGCTTTGTCGGCAAGATCGATATCCCGGTGCGCCAGGTGATCATCGAGGCGCGCATCGTCGAGGCCACCGATTCCTTCAGCCGCAACCTGGGTGTGAAGCTGGGCTTTGCCGGGCAGTACAACAACGCCCGCGTCGGCAACACGTACAACAACGTGCTGCCCGGGGCGACTTCCGACAACGGCCCGTTCCTGAGCCTGCCGGCCGGCGCCATCAACGGCACCAACCCCGCCAATGTCGCGGTCAGCCTGTTCAACAGCGCCGCCACCAAATTCCTGGCACTGGAGTTGTCGGCGCTGGAAGCGGACGGCAAGGGCAAGATCATCTCCAGCCCGCGCGTGGTCACGGCCAACAACATCAAGGCGCTGATCGAGCAGGGTACCGAGCTGCCGTACCAGGCGGCGACCTCCAGCGGTGCTACCTCGGTGCAGTTCCGCAAGGCCAACCTGAAGCTGGAGGTGACGCCGCAGATCACGCCCGAAGGCAATGTCCTGCTGGACGTGGACGTGAACAAGGACAGCGTGGGCATCCAGACCACCTCGGGCTTTGCCATCGACACCAAGCACGTGCAGACCCAGGTGCTGGTGGAGAACGGCGGCACGGTGGTGATCGGCGGCATCTACACCCAGACGGAGTCCAACGACACCGACAAGGTGCCGCTGCTGGGCGATATCCCGGTGCTGGGCTACCTGTTCAAGAGCAACGCCAAGGTGCGCAACCGCACCGAGCTGCTGGTGTTCCTGACGCCGCGGATCCTGAACGACAGCGTGTCGCTGAGGTAGGCGGAAGCCGGCGGTGGTCCGCGCATCGGGCGGGATACAGTAGACTGACAGGCCGCATCGACCGATGCGGCCATTTTTTTTTGCGCACCGCGGCCGTCCGGGCGAGGAGACGGCCCTGGGAGGACGGGTCGGATCCCGGCATGTGGCCCATGCTGCATCCGCCACTTGCCGGGCGCGCCACAACATAAGAAGATGATGCAGTTCCCAACCGGGGAGGACGGCCCGCATGCCGCGCTCCCGAACGACAGTCCAGTGACAGCCTCAGCGACAGGGCCGGCGGCACAGCGCCCCGCTCCGGATCGACGCGACTCCGATCTACCGGAATCCGATCGACCGAACCTCTTTTTCGTCGGCCTGATGGGCGCCGGCAAGACCACCGTGGGCCGCACGGTGGCGCGGCGCCTGCACTATCCGTTCTTCGATTCCGATCACGAGCTCGAGGCGCACTGCGGCGTGCGCATCCCGGTGATCTTCGAACACGAGGGCGAGGCGGGCTTCCGCGACCGCGAAGCCGCCATGATCCGCGAGCTGGCCGAGCGCCAGGGCATCGTGCTGGCCACCGGCGGCGGCGCCGTGCTGCGTGCCGAGAACCGCGAGGTGCTGAAGGCTCGCGGCACGGTCGTGTACCTGCGCGCCAGCCCACACGACCTGTGGCTGCGCACCCGCCACGACCGCAACCGCCCGCTGCTGCAGACCGAGGATCCCAAGGGCAAGCTCGAGGCGCTGTACGCCGAGCGCGACCCGCTTTACCGCGAGGTGGCGGACTTCATCATCGAAACCGGCAAGCCCTCGGTGGCGCAGCTTGCTAATATGGTGTTGATGCAACTCGAAATGGCCGGTTTCCCGATCGATCCCCCGCAGCCGGCCGCCGAGCAGTCCGGCCAGCCCGGGCAGCCGGCGCAGGACCCCAATCCATGATTACGCTTGAAGTTGACCTGGGAGCGCGAAGCTACCCCATCCATATTGGCACCGGCCTGCTCGACAACGCCGAGCTGCTGCGCCCGCACGTGCGCGGGCAACACGCCGTCATCGTCACCAATGAAACCGTGGGGCCGCTGTACGCGGCGCGGGTGGAAGCCAGCCTGAAGGCGCTGGGCAAGACCGTGCGCACCGTGACGCTGCCCGACGGAGAAGCCTTCAAGCACTGGGAAACGTTGAACCTGATCTTCGACGCGCTGCTGCGGGCCGGCGCCGACCGCAAGACCACGCTGGTCGCGCTGGGCGGCGGCGTGGTGGGCGACATGACCGGGTTTGCGGCCGCTTGCTACATGCGCGGCGTGCCCTTCATCCAGATGCCAACCACGCTGCTGGCGCAGGTCGATTCGTCGGTGGGCGGCAAGACCGGGATCAACCATCCGCTCGGCAAGAACATGATCGGCGCGTTCCACCAGCCCAACGCGGTGATCGCCGACATCGACACGCTGCGCACGCTGCCCCCGCGCGAGCTGGCCGCTGGCATGGCCGAGGTGATCAAGCATGGCGCCATCGCCGATGCGGAGTACTTTGGCTGGATCGAGCGCAATATCAAGGCGCTGAACGACTGCGCCCCGGAACTGATGGCGGTGGCCGTGCAGCGCTCGTGCGAGATCAAGGCCGGCGTGGTGGCGCAGGACGAGCGCGAGGGCGGCCTGCGCGCCATCCTCAATTTCGGCCACACCTTCGGCCACGCGATCGAGGCGGGCATGGGCTACGGCGCATGGCTGCACGGCGAGGCGGTGGGCTGCGGCATGGTGATGGCCGCCGACCTGTCGCACCGGCTTGGATTTATCGATATCGAGACGCTCGCGCGCATCCGCACGCTGACCCAGGCGGCCATGCTGCCGGTGGTGGCGCCGGAACTGGGCACCGATCGCTATATCGAACTGATGAAGGTCGACAAGAAGGCCGAGGCCGGCAGCATCAAGTTCATCCTGCTGAAGAAGCTCGGCGAGGCGTTCATTACCACCGTGCCCGATGCCGACCTGCGTGCCACGCTGCAGCACGCCGTTCTTAAACCTCCCACCGAGGCCACGGTCGCGTGATCGATCGGTTATGCCTCGCAACCCTGACCCAGCTCACCGGATTGCCGCATGACCGACTTTGAAAGCCATCTCGCCCCGTACGCCGCCCGCTCCGCGCAGACGCGCGGGCGGGTGCATGCCGAACCCGCGTCGCTGTCGCGCAGCGAATTCCAGCGCGACCGCGACCGGGTCATCCACAGCACGGCGTTCCGGCGGCTCGAGTACAAGACCCAGGTCTTCGTCAACCATGAGGGAGACCTGTTCCGCACCCGCCTGACCCATAGCCTGGAGGTGGCGCAGATCGCCCGCTCGATCGCGCGCAACCTGCGCCTCAACGAAGACCTGGTCGAGGCCATCTCGCTGGCGCACGACCTGGGCCATACGCCCTTTGGCCACGCCGGGCAGGATGCGCTCAACACCTGCATGAAGAATCACGGCGGCTTCGAGCACAACCTGCAGAGCCTGCTGGTGGTGGACGAGCTGGAAGAGCGCTACGGCGGCTTCAACGGGCTGAACCTGACCTTCGAGACGCGCGAGGGCATCCTCAAGCATTGCTCGCGCGTCAATGCCGCGGCGCTGGGCGAGCTGGGCCGGCGCTTCCTGGAAGGCACGCAGCCGTCGCTGGAGGCGCAACTGGCCAACCTGGCCGACGAGATTGCCTACAACAACCACGATATTGATGACGGCCTGCGCTCCGGCCTGCTGACGCTGGAACAGCTCGACGAAGTACCGATGTGGGAGCGCCACCGTGCCGAGGTGGCTGATGCCTTCCCCGGCATCAACGGCCGCCGCGCCATCAACGAGACGGTCCGGCGCATGATCAACACGCTGATCGTCGACCTGATCGAGACCACCAGCAGCAATATCGCCGCGGTCAACCCGCGCAATATCGACGCGGTTCGCGCCGCCGGCCCGCTGGTCGGCTTCAGCCCGCAGATCCACGAGGAAGCCGCGGCGCTCAAGCGCTTCCTGTTCCGGCACCTGTACCGGCACTACCTGGTGATGCGCATGTCGGCCAAGGCGCAGCGCATCGTCGGCGACCTGTTCCAGGCCTTTATGTCCGATCCACGCCTGCTGCCGCCACAGTACCAGGCCGGCCACGGCACCGAGCAGCCGCGGCTGATCGCGCATTACATCGCCGGCATGACCGACCGCTACGCGATCCGCGAGCATCGCCGCATCTTTGCCGTGAGCGAGGGCAACTGACAGCGGCGCGCCTGCGCATAATTGGGGACGGATCAGGCTATCATGCGGGCATCGATGCTCGCATGACCTGTCATGGCCCGCCTTCCCCGTTTCTCTCCCGCCGGTCTTCCCGCCCTGGTGTTGCAACGCGGCAACAACCGCCAGGACGTCTTCCTCGGTCCCGACGACTACCTGCACTACCTCGACTGCCTGCGCATGGCCGCGCGCGAGCATGACCTTGCGCTCCACGCCTACACGCTGCGGCCCAACCACGTGCACCTGGTGGCCACGCCCAAGGGGCCGGATTCACTGAGCCTGACCATGCAGGCGGTCGGCCGTCGCTACGCACGCTATTTCAACCGTGTGGCCGAGCGCACTGGCACGCTGTGGGAAGGGCGCTTCCGCTCGGCGGTGTTCGACCCGGCCCAGTGGATGCTGCCGGCCATGCTTTATGTCGAAGCGAACGCGCTGCGCGCCGGGGAGGTGAGCACGCCGGAGGCCGACCGCTGGAGCAGCTACCGCCATCACGCCGGCATCGAGGCCAGCCCGTTTGTAAGCGACCACTCTGCTTACTGGGAACTGGGCAATACGCCGTTCGAGCGCCAGTCCAACTATCGTTCGCTGACTGCCGAAGGCCTGTCGACCAAAACGCTGGCCACGCTGCGCAGTCACGCGCATAGCGGCTGGCCTCTTGGCGGCGAAGCATTCCTGGCGCAACTCGAACGCCATGCGACCCGGCGCGTTCAGCCGCTCCCGAAAGGGCGCCCCAAAAAGGTGCAAGCACCCACGGAAGACGTGGCCCAGTCGACGCAAAAATAACGTGTCCCCATTTAATCCGATCACCGAAACGGTGCGAATATTAATGTGTTCTGACCCTATTTAAAAATTTTGCGAGCCGAATAAGATTCCCATATAGTTGCTCCACCCACAGTAATTGTGCGGCGCGTCACGCTCGTGTACGCCGCTGCGGCCCGCAGACAGCTTCGTCCCCATTTCCCTTCCCGCCGGTCCACCGGTTTGGGTGGATATCAAGAAAGCGCGCGGTCCCCGTTCCGGTAGTCCAGCAATTCGCGCAGCCTTCACCGGAATCCAGCCCGTGGACCAAACGAAAAATCTTTCGGCCCAAGCGCAGACCAGCGAGCAAATCAGCGGATCCGAATCCGCCCTCGACTTGCGCCCCCAGGCGCAAGGCATGTACGACCCCAGCAACGAGCACGACGCCTGCGGCGTCGGCATGGTCGCGCATATCAAGGGCAAGAAGTCCCACGAGATCATCTCCCAGGGCCTGAAGATCCTGGAGAACCTGGACCACCGGGGTGCCGTCGGCGCGGACGCGCTGATGGGCGACGGTGCCGGTATCCTGGTCCAGATCCCCGACCAGTTCTATCGCGAGGAAATGGCCGCACAGGGCGTGAGCCTGCCGCCCGCCGGCGAATACGGCGTGGGCATGATCTTCCTGCCGAAGGAACACGCCTCGCGCCTGGCCTGCGAACAGGAACTGGAGCGCACGGTCCGCCTGGAAGGCCAGGTCGTGCTGGGCTGGCGCGACGTGCCGGTCGACTGCAACATGCCGATGTCGCCGACGGTGCGCAAGACCGAGCCGGTGATCCGCCAGATCTTCATCGGTCGCGGCCGCGACATCATGACCACGGACGCGCTGGAGCGTAAGCTCTACGTCATCCGCAAGACCGCCAGCCACGCCATCCAGGCGCTCAAGCTCAAGCACGGCAAGGAATACTTCGTGCCGTCGATGTCGGCCCGTACCGTGGTGTACAAGGGCCTGCTGCTGGCCAACCAGGTTGGCGAGTACTACCTGGACCTGCAGGACCCGCGCGCCGTCTCGGCCCTGGCCCTGGTGCACCAGCGCTTCTCGACCAACACTTTCCCGGCCTGGGAACTGGCCCACCCGTACCGCATGGTCGCCCACAACGGCGAAATCAACACAGTCAAGGGCAACGTCAACTGGATCAACGCGCGTACCGGCGCAATCTCGTCGCCGGTGCTGGGCGACGACCTGCCCAAGCTGTGGCCGCTGATCTATCCGGGCCAGTCCGACACGGCATCGTTCGACAACTGCCTCGAACTGCTGACGATGGCCGGCTACCCGCTCGTCCACGCGATGATGATGATGATCCCGGAAGCCTGGGAACAGCACACGCTGATGGACGACAACCGTCGCGCCTTCTACGAGTACCACGCCGCCATGATGGAGCCGTGGGACGGCCCGGCCGCGATCTGCTTCACCGATGGCCGCCAGATCGGCGCCACGCTGGACCGCAACGGCCTGCGCCCGGCGCGTTTCTACGTGACCGAGGACGACGTCGTGGTGCTGGCGTCCGAAGCCGGCGTGCTGCCGTTCCCCGAGTCGCGCATCGTTGAGAAGTGGCGCCTGCAGCCGGGCAAGATGTTCCTGATCGACATGGAGCAGGGCCGCATCATCGACGACAAGGAACTCAAGGACAACCTGGCCAACGCCAAGCCGTACAAGAGCTGGATCGACGCCGTCCGCATCAAGCTGGACGAGATCGACGCCAAGCCGGAAGACGTTGCCGCCGAGAAGAAGCCCGTGGCCAAGCTGCTGGACCGCCAGCAGGCCTTCGGCTACACCCAGGAAGACGTCAAGTTCCTGATGGCGCCGATGGCGCTGGCCGGCGAGGAAGCCACCGGCTCGATGGGCAACGACTCGCCCCTGGCCATCCTGTCGTCCAAGAACAAGACGCTGTATCACTACTTCAAGCAGCTGTTCGCCCAGGTCACCAACCCGCCGATCGACCCGATCCGCGAGAACATGGTGATGTCGCTGGTGTCGTTCATCGGCCCGAAGCCGAACCTGCTGGAGCTGAACAACATCAACCCGCCGATGCGTCTCGAAGTGTCCCAGCCCGTGCTGGACTTCAAGGACATCGCCAAGATCCGCAACATCGAGCACTACACCGGCGGCAAGTTCCGTGCTTACGAACTGAACATCTGCTACCCGACCGCCTGGGGCAAGGAAGGCATTGAAGCGCGCCTGGCGTCGCTGTGCGCCGAAGCCGTGGATGCGGTGCGTTCGGGCTACAACATCCTGATCGTGACCGACCGCCCGGTGGATGCCGACCATGTCGCGATCCCCGCGCTGCTGGCCACGTCCGCGATCCACCACCACCTGGTGGAAAAGGGCCTGCGTACGTCGACCGGCCTGGTGGTCGAGACCGGCACCGCGCGTGAAGTGCATCACTTCGCGCTGCTGGCCGGCTACGGCGCCGAAGCCGTGCACCCGTACCTGGCGATGGAAACCCTGGCCGACATGGCCAGCGGCCTGTCGGGCGACCTGTCGCCCGAGAAGGCGGTCAAGAACTTCGTCAAGGCGGTCGGCAAGGGCCTGTTCAAGGTGATGTCCAAGATGGGCATCTCCACGTACATGTCGTACACCGGCGCGCAGATCTTCGAAGCCATCGGCCTGTCGCGCGAACTGGTGCAGAAGTACTTCCACGGCACGCCGTCGAATGTCGAGGGCATCGGCATCTTCGAGGTGGCCGAGGAAGCGCTGCGCCTGCACAAGGATGCTTTTGGCAACAACCCGGTGCTGGAAAGCATGCTCGACGCCGGCGGCGAGTACGCCTTCCGCATCCGCGGCGAAGAGCATATGTGGACCCCGGACTCGATCGCCAAGCTGCAGCACTCGGTGCGCGCTGACGACGGCAAGGGCGCCTACCAGACGTACAAGGAATACGCCAACATCATCAACGACCAGAGCAAGCGCCACATGACGCTGCGTGGTCTGTTCGAGTTCAAGGTCGATCCGGCCAAGGCGATTCCGCTGGAAGAAGTCGAGCCCGCCAAGGAAATCGTGCGGCGCTTCGCCACCGGCGCGATGTCGCTGGGCTCGATCTCGACCGAAGCCCACACCACGCTGGCGCTGGCGATGAACCGCATCGGCGGCAAGTCCAACACCGGTGAAGGTGGCGAGGACGAGAAGCGCTACCGCAACGAGCTGCGCGGCATCCCCATCAAGCAGGGCGATACCCTCAAGGGCCTGCTGGGCGACGGCGTGATCGAGAAGGACCTGGAACTGCGCGACGGCGACTCGCTGCGCTCCAAGATCAAGCAGGTGGCGTCGGGCCGTTTCGGCGTGACCGCCGAGTACCTGGCTTCGGCCGACCAGATCCAGATCAAGATGGCGCAGGGCGCGAAGCCCGGTGAAGGCGGCCAGCTGCCGGGCCACAAGGTCTCGGACTACATCGGCAAGCTGCGTTACTCGGTGCCGGGCGTGGGCCTGATCTCGCCGCCCCCGCACCATGACATCTACTCGATCGAGGACCTCGCACAGCTGATCCACGACCTGAAGAACGTCAACCCGTCGTCGGACATCTCGGTCAAGCTGGTGTCCGAAGTGGGCGTCGGCACGGTGGCCGCGGGCGTGTCCAAGGCCAAGGCCGACCACGTGGTGATCGCCGGCCATGACGGCGGCACCGGCGCCTCGCCGTGGTCGTCGATCAAGCACGCCGGCACGCCGTGGGAGCTGGGCCTGGCCGAGACGCAGCAGACGCTGCTGCTCAACGGGCTGCGCAACCGCATCCGCGTGCAGGCCGACGGCCAGATGAAGACCGGCCGCGACGTCGTCATCGGCGCGCTGCTGGGCGCCGACGAGTTCGGCTTCGCCACCGCGCCGCTGGTTGCGGAAGGCTGCATCATGATGCGCAAGTGCCACCTGAACACCTGCCCGGTGGGCGTGGCCACGCAGGATCCGCAGCTGCGCAAGAAATTCCAGGGCAAGCCGGAACACGTGGTGAACTTCTTCTTCTTCGTTGCAGAAGAGGCCCGCGAGATCATGGCCCAGCTGGGCATCCGCACCTTCGACGAGCTGATCGGCCGCGCCGACCTGCTCGACACCAAGGCGGGCATCGAGCACTGGAAGGCGCGCGGCCTGGACTTCAGCCGCATCTTCCACCAGGTGTCGCTGGGCGCGGACGTGCCGCTGTACCACACCGACGTGCAGGACCATGGGCTGTCGGCGGAAGCCGGCAAGGCGCTGGACCACGTGCTGATCGCCAAGGCGCGTCCGGCGATCGAGAAGGGCGAGCGTGTCTCGTTCATCCAGCCGGTCAAGAACGTCAACCGTACGGTGGGCGCGATGCTGTCCGGCGTGGTCGCCAAGCAGCACGGCCATGAAGGCCTGCCCGACGACACCATCCACATCCAGCTGCAAGGCACCGCCGGCCAGTCGTTCGGCGCGTTCCTGGCGCACGGCATCACGCTGGACCTGGTGGGCGACGGCAACGACTACGTCGGCAAGGGCCTGTCGGGCGGCCGCGTGATCGTGCGCGCTCCGCATGAGTTCCGTGGCGATCCGACCCGCAACATCATCGTCGGGAACACCGTGCTGTACGGTGCCATCGCCGGTGAAGCGTTCTTCAACGGCGTGGCCGGCGAGCGCTTCGCGGTGCGCAACTCCGGCGCGGCGGCCGTGGTGGAAGGCACCGGCGACCACGGTTGCGAGTACATGACCGGCGGCACGGTGGTGGTGCTGGGCGGCACCGGCCGTAACTTCGCTGCCGGCATGTCGGGTGGCGTGGCCTACGTCTACGACGAGGACGGCCTGTTCGACAAGCGCTGCAACACCTCGATGGTGGCACTGGAAGCGGTGCTGGCCTCGGCCGACCAGGAGAAGGGCCAGCCGCAGGCTTCGTGGCACAAGGTCGACGGCAAGCGCCAACTGGATGAAATCATCCTGCGCAACCTGATCGAGCAGCATTTCCGTTACACCGGTTCCGAGCGCGCCAAGGCGCTGCTGGCTGACTGGACCACGGCGCGCCGCAAGTTCGTCAAGGTCTTCCCGACCGAGTACAAGCGCGCGCTGGGCGAGATGTACGCCAAGGAACAGGCCGCCCGCGACAGCGACCGCGAAGCCATCGCGGCCTGAAGCACAGCAAACCAACGTAGCGACGGGGCGCGGCAGCCGCCGCGGCCCCCGACAAGATACTGACCCCACCGCAGGGCCGGCGATGCCGCCGGTCCCGCGCAGCATGACCAAGGACGCAACATGGGTAAGGCGACTGGCTTTCTCGAATTTCCGCGCCAGAATGAGGGCTACGAACCGGTAGTCAAGCGCGTGAAGCACTACAAGGAATTCGTGTTCGCGCTGTCCGACAGCGAAGCGAAGCTCCAGGGTGCGCGCTGCATGGACTGTGGCATCCCGTTCTGCAACAACGGCTGCCCGGTCAACAACATCATTCCCGACTTCAACGACCTGGTGTACCGCCAGGACTGGAAGTCGGCGATCGAGGTGCTGCACCAGACCAACAACTTCCCCGAGTTCACCGGCCGCATCTGCCCGGCACCGTGCGAAGCCGCCTGCACGCTGGGCATCAACGAGCTGCCGGTCGGCATCAAGTCGATCGAGCACGCCATCATCGACAAGGCCTGGGAAGAAGGCTGGGTCGCGCCGCAGGCGCCCAAGCACAGGACCGGCAAGACCGTGGCCGTGGTCGGTTCCGGCCCCGCCGGCATGGCCGCCGCGCAGCAGCTGGCACGTGCCGGCCATGACGTGACCGTGTTCGAGAAGAACGACCGCATCGGCGGCCTGCTGCGCTACGGCATCCCCGACTTCAAGATGGAGAAGACGCTGATCGACCGCCGCATGGAGCAGATGCAGGCCGAAGGCGTGACCTTCCGCGCCGGCGTGATGGTGACCGACGGCGAGCTGCCTGCCGGCATCAAGAACTACGCGCGGGAAACCATCTCGGCCCAGGCCCTGATGGAGCAGTTCGACGCCGTGGTGCTGGCGGGCGGCTCGGAAGTGCCGCGCGACCTGCCCGTGCCGGGCCGCGACCTGGCCGGCATCCACTACGCGCTTGAATTCCTGATTCCGCAGAACAAGGAAGTGGCTGGCGACGGCGAGAACGAGATCCGTGCCGAAGGCAAGAACGTGATCGTGATCGGCGGCGGCGATACCGGCTCCGACTGCGTGGGCACGTCCAACCGCCACGGCGCCACCTCGGTGACACAGTTCGAGCTGCTGCCGCAGCCGCCGGAAGAAGAGAACAAGCCGCTGGTGTGGCCGTACTGGCCGATCAAGCTGCGCACCTCGTCCTCGCACGACGAAGGCTGCGAGCGCGACTGGTCGGTCGCCACCAAGGAATTCATTGGCGAGAACGGCAAGGTCACGGCTCTGAAGGCCTGCCGCGTCGAATGGAAGAATGGCCGCATGCAGGAAGTCGAAGGCAGCGAGTTCATCCTGCCGGCCGACCTGGTGCTGCTGGCGATGGGCTTCACCAACCCGGTGGGCTCGATGCTGGAAGCGTTCGGCGTGGACACCGACGCGCGCAAGAACGCCAAGGCCGCCACGGAGGGCGAGCGCGCCTACCACACCAACGTGCCCAAGGTGTTCGCCGCCGGCGACGTGCGCCGTGGCCAGTCGCTGGTGGTGTGGGCCATTCGCGAAGGCCGCCAGGCCGCGCGTTCGGTCGACGCCTTCCTGATGGGCCACAGCGACCTGCCGCGCTGATCCACAGGCTTCGGCCGCAAGAGAAAGCCCGCCTGGCGCAAGCCGGCGGGCTTTTTCTCTTGGTGCAGGCTCGGCGCTCAGTCCGCCAGCGCGCGTTCCATCAGCACCGCGTTCGCGCCATAGTCGGCCAGCTTGGCGGCATGCCGCGACGCTGTCCCAGCGGCCACCGGCGCGTACCCAAGCCTGCGCCACCATGACGCGGCCGACTGCACCGCAATCAGCCGCGAACGCCCGAGCCCGGTCGAGCGTGCTGCCGCCAGCGCCGCCGCATACAGTCTTGGCGCCAGCCCAGCGCCGCGCCCGGCGGGCGCCACGGCCATGTCATGGACGAACCACGTCAGCGACTCCGGCGCGGACGCACCGCGCCAGCCGTCGTCCAGCACGCCATCCAGCGGCGGCAGGCTGGCTTCGAGCCAGGGATGCGTGAACAGGTAGGCGGCGAGGGCGCCCGGGTCGCGTGGGTCTGGTGCGACCCAGCAGGTGGCAGGGGACAGCGCGAGCCTGCTGGCCAGTGCCTGCTCGCTTTCGAGCAGCACCTCCGTGTAACAGCTGGCCTGCACCGGCAGCACGGCCGGCAGGTCCGCGGCCACCATCGGCCGCAGCGTGAAAATCGTCATCGCGCGATTATAGCCGGCGACCCCTGCCGGGCCCCTCTGCGCTGGCGCCTGATGGCAGGTTTGGCAAGGCTGTACAAGGCCTTCAGGGTTCTCCCGGCTATGGTTTACGTGCCTGTAGTGGCCTCGGTAATGTCCCTACAATTTTTAAAAAACCATTAACGGAAACCGCCTCGAAAATCCTTTTTCCCCAGAACCCGCTCGCGGTCTTCTCAGGAGATCGTCCGGAGGAAATTGATGCCCGAAGTGCGCAATTTGTCGCAGCTTTGGCGAGGTAAAGCGAAGTTCGCGACGGAGCGCGGCGCTTTGGCGCGGCTCTGCCGCTGGCTGCAACCTTTCCTGTACTTGTACGCGCTGGGGTGTACCACGCTCGCGCTAGCGGTACCTGCCATGCCCGCGCTTGCCGGTCCGCAACTGGTGCGCGCCATTTCGTTCCCGGATCGCCCAATGCGCCTGATCGTGCCGTTCCCGGCGGGCGGCGTGGCCGACGCCGTTGCGCGCATGCTGGCCGAGCGCTTGTCCGCGCGCCTAGGCGTGCCGATGGAGGTTGACAATCGCCCCGGCGCGGCCGGCACCACCGCCGGCGATGTGGTCGCCAAGGCCAGTTCCGATGGCCATACACTGCTGTTCCACCAGGCAAATATGCTGATCCAGCCCGGGCTGGAGCCGGTGCCCTATGACGTCGTGCGCGACTTCACGCCGGTGGCGCGCGTTGCCACCACGCCGATGTTCCTGGTGATCGACGCCCGGCTGCCGATGCGCACGCCAGAGCAATGGATGACGGCGGTGAGGTCCAACCCCGGTTCGTACAGCTACGGCTACGGCCAGCCCGGCAGCCCATCGCACCTCTATGCCGAATACGCGGTGCGCGGCATCCCCAACAGCGTGCCGCTGGTCATCGCCAAGGGCGAGGCCGCGGTGGTGCAGGAGATGTTGGCCGGCCGCATCAGTGCCTGCTTCTGTTCCTTCGCCGCAGTGCAGAGCCAAGTCAAGAGTGGAGCGCTGCGGCTGATCGGCGTCACCGGCGTGGCGCGCTCGACGCTGGCGCCGCTGGTGCCGACACTGCAGGAGTCGGGCATGGAGGGCTATGCCGCGGTGGCGTGGTTCGGCGTGATGGCGCCGGCCAAGACCCCGCGCGCGATCGTGGCGCGGCTGGCGGGCGAACTCGACGGCGTGATGGCCGAGCGCGAGGTGCGTTCGCGCCTGATGGCGGCGGGACTGACGCCCTTGCGCGACTCGCCGGAGGCGTTCGCCACCGCGATCCGCTCGGAATCGATCCAGTGGCAGGTCATCCTCAAGGACGTCGCGCATACGCAGGCGCCGTGAGGCACGAGCACTGAGCCGCACGCCAGAGAGCCGCCGTCCCGGTCGTTGTGCAGGGCCCGGGAGCGATTGTTCCAATCCGGTCAACGTAGCGTGTGACACACGGTACAGCGCGCCTAGGTAGTAGACCTTATAATGCGCGACTGTCCCGACCGGTGCTAACGTGACCGATTCTGCTCAAAACCTCGTCGAACTGAACGCGGTGGATTTCGCTTATGCGGACCACGGCAAGCCGATCCTGTCCGGCCTGACCATGCAATTCCCGCGTGGCAAGGTGATTGCGGTGATGGGCGGCTCGGGTTGCGGCAAGACGACGGTGTTGCGCCTGATCGGCGGCCAGGTGCGTCCACAGGCGGGCGCGGTGCGCTTTGCCGGCACCGATATCCACACGGTGGATATGCGCGGCCTGTACGCGGTGCGACGCCAGATGGGCATGCTGTTCCAGTTCGGCGCGCTGTTTACCGACTTGTCGGTGTTCGATAATGTGGCCTTCCCGCTACGCGAGCACACCGACCTGCCCGAGTCGATGATCCGCGACCTGGTGCTGATGAAGCTCAATGCGGTCGGCCTGCGCGGCGCGCGCGCGCTGATGCCGTCGCAGATTTCGGGCGGCATGGCGCGGCGCGTGGCGCTGGCGCGTGCGATCGCGCTGGATCCGGCGCTGCTGATGTATGACGAGCCCTTCGCCGGGCTGGACCCGATCTCGCTCGGCCTGACTGCGCGCCTGATCCGCAGCCTAAATGACGCGCTCGGCGCGACCACGATCATCGTCTCGCACGACGTGCACGAGACATTCCAGATCGCCGACTACGTCTACTTCATTGCCGACGGGCGCATCGCGGCGCAGGGCGAGCCCGAGGCGTTGCGCGCCTCCACCGACCCGTTCGTGCACCAGTTCGTCCATGCCGAGGCCGATGGCCCGGTGCCGTTCCACTATCCGGGGCCGTCGCTGGCCGAGGACTTTGCCGGAGGTGCGCGGTGATCGGTTTCTTCACCACCATCGGCGCGGCAGTGCGCCGCAATGTCTCGGGCGTGGGCCATGCCACGCGCATGTTCCTGGCGCTGATGGGCCTGTCGCCGGCGCTGCTGCGCCGCTTCCGGCTGGTGACCGACCAGGTCTTCTTCGTCGGCAACCTGTCGCTGGTAATCATTGCCGTGTCGGGCCTCTTTGTCGGCTTCGTGCTGGGCCTGCAGGGCTACTACACGCTGAACCGCTACGGTTCCGAGCAGGCGCTCGGGCTGCTGGTGGCGCTGTCACTGGTGCGCGAGCTGGGGCCGGTGGTGACCGCGCTGCTGTTCGCCGGCCGCGCCGGCACCTCGCTCACTGCGGAGATCGGCCTGATGAAAGCCGGCGAGCAACTCACGGCGATGGAAATGATGGCAGTGAACCCGCTGCAGCGCGTGATCGCGCCGCGCTTCTGGGCGGGCGTGATCGCCATGCCGGTGCTGGCGGCGATCTTCAGCGCAGTGGGCATCCTGGGCGGCTACGTGGTCGGCGTGCAGCTGATCGGCGTGGACGCGGGCGCTTTCTGGTCGCAGATGCAGGGCGGCGTCGACGTGCGTGCCGACGTGCTCAACGGCGTGATCAAGAGCTTTATCTTTGGCATTGCTGTGACATTTATTGCCCTGTACCAGGGCTTCGAGGCCAAGCCCACGCCCGAAGGCGTCTCGCGCGCGACCACCCGCACCGTGGTGATCGCGTCGCTGGCCGTGCTGGGGCTGGATTTCCTGCTGACCGCGCTGATGTTCAGCAACTGACGCGGGCCGCAGTGACAACAAGACAGCGACAAGACATAAAACGGGGTTGAAGAAAGAGATTCCAATGAAAAAGAACACACTCGATTTCTGGGTGGGCCTGTTCGTGGTGGCGGGGTTCGTGGCCCTGCTGTTCCTGGCCCTCAAGGCGGGGAACATGAGCGCCTTCTCCTTCCAGGAAACCTACAGCGTGCAGGCGCGCTTCGACAATATCGGCGGGCTCAAGCCGCGCGCGCCGGTCAAGAGCGCTGGCGTGGTGGTCGGCCGCGTGGCGGCGATCCGCTTCGACGACAAGACCTACCAGGCCACTGTCGAGATGAGCCTGGAGAAGCGCTACGAGTTCCCCAAGGACACCTCGGCCAAGATCCTGACCTCGGGCCTTCTGGGTGAGCAGTACATCGGCCTCGAAGCCGGCGGCGACACCGCCATGCTGGCCGACGGCGCGCGCATCACCATGACGCAGTCGGCGGTGGTGCTGGAAAACCTGATCGGCCAGTTCCTGTACAACAAGGCGGCCGATGCCGGCGGCAGCAGCGGTGGCTCGGCTACCGGCGCCAGCGCGCCGGCGCCCGGCGGAGAGCTCAAATGAGCGCTGCGCCATCCGTCTATCGGGGCAGCGCCGCGCGCCGCCCGGCGGCCAGGCTGCTGGCAGCGCTAGCCGCCGCCGTGCTGGCCGGCTGCGCCACCGGTCCGAACGCCAACCCCAGGGATCCGCTGGAGCCGTTCAACCGCGAGGTCGCGAAGATCAACGAGGACTTCGACAAGGGCATCCTGCGCCCGGTCGCCGAGGTCTACGCCGACTACATGCCCACGCCAGTGCAGCGCGCGGTGGAGAACTTCTTCTCCAACGTGAGCGATGTCTACTCGGCGGTGAATAACCTGCTGCAGGGCAAGCCCACGCGCGCGGCGGAAGACTCCATGCGCGTGGCGATGAACAGCGTTCTGGGCATCGGCGGCCTGATCGATATCGCCACCCCGGCCGGCCTGCCCAAGTACAAGGAAGACTTCGGCCAGACCCTGGGCGTGTGGGGCGTGCCGCAGGGGCCGTACCTGGTGCTGCCGCTGTTCGGGCCGAGCACGGTGCGCGACACCGGCGGCATGCTGGTGGATCGCCAGTTCGACCCGTCGGCCTATCTGTACCCGGTGTCGCTGCGCAATTCGCTGACCGGCGTGCGCATCGTGGCCGGCCGGGCGCAACTGCTGGGGGCAAGCAACCTGCTCGAGCAGGCGGCCTTGGACAAGTACTCGTTCCTGCGCGATTCCTACCTGCAGCGCCGCCAGTACCTGGTCTACGACGGCAACCCGCCGGAAGCCGAAGCGGATGCCGACAGCGATGAGTCGGCGCCGGCAGCCCCGGCCGCGCCCGAGGGCGAGAAGCCCGCGGCGCCCGCCGAGCCGGCTCCCGCTCCGGCGCCGGCTGACGCTTCAGCCGCGCCTCCGGCTCCGGCTCCTGATCCGGCATCAGCCCCGCAGCAAACGGCGCCCTCCGGCAATATCCAGCCGGAAAGCCAGAGCCTGCCGGTGCCAGCGGTGGAGCCGATGCAGCGGATCGTGCCGGGCGTCATCCGCATACGCTGAAACCATTGTGGCGCGGGCACGCAACAGGCCTGCGCCCAGGCTGTGAATGCCCTGTGAGGGCTGAAACAATTTGTTTGGAAGTGGCGGGAAATGCCCGGCGACCCGCCACCAGCCGGCCGGGCTTGTGTTCCAATCACCGCAAGGCCGCGCGCCACCAGCGACGCTGGCTAATTCGCCCCCATCGGCGAGAAACGTCTCAGATGAAGAAGGAAAATCCATGATAAAGCGACTGTTGGTCCCCTTCCTTACCGTAGTTGCCTTCGCAGGCGCGGCCCACGCCCAGGTGTCCCCGGACGCGGCCACCCCGGACGGGCTGGTCAAGGCACTGGTCAACGACGTGATGTCGACCGTCAAGGCCGACAAGGACATGCAGGCCGGCAATATCGCCAAGATCACCGCGCTGGTCGAGCAGAAGATCATACCCAACGCGAACTTCCAGAAGACCACGCAGATCGCGATGGGCCGCAATTGGTCCAAGGCCACGCCCGAGCAGCAGAAGCAGATCACCGATGAGTTCAAGACCCTGCTGATCCGCACCTACGCCGGCGCCATCGCCCAGATCCGCGACCAGACCGTGCAGTACCGCCCGTACCGCGGCACGCCTGAAGATACCGACGCGACCATCCGCACCCAGGTGATCAACAAGGGCGAGCCAATCCAGATGGACTACCGCCTGGAGAAGACCGCACAAGGCTGGAGGCTCTATGACATCAACGTGCTGGGCGCGTGGCTGACCGAGGCCTACAAGGGCAGTTTCAACACCATCGTCGGCCAGCAGGGCGTCGAGGGCGTGATCAAGACGCTGCAGGACCGCAACCGCCAGCTCGCCAACGCCAAGAGCTGACGCGGCTGCCCCGGCGCGCCGCTGCGATGCAGCAAGGTGCGCCGATCTCCTCTACAATAGCCGTTCGCGGCACCGGCTCCCGCCAAAGTGCGGGAGCCGTCGTTTCTGCCGCGGCTTTCGCTTTCTTCCCTCCAGGCCACTACACGCATCCATGCTTTCGCTGGGTACCTCGCTGACCAACCAGAACGCCGCCACCGTGCTGCGCGACGGGCTGGCGCGCGTCGCGCAGGGGGATGTGCAAGTGGACTGCACCGGCCTCACGCAGGTCGACTCCGCCGCTGTCGCCGTACTGCTGGCCTGGCATCGCGCCGCCGCGGCACGCAACCTGGCGCTTTCGCTGCGCGGCGTGCCGGCCGGACTGTCGCAACTGGCAAGCCTGTACGGCGTGGACGGCCTTCTGGGCCTGGTGCCCGCGGCTGCGCGCGACGTTGCGCCGGAAGCCGAACTGGCCTTCTCCCCGGCAGGTTCCCAACTGGAACACCACCACCGACATTGATCCGGCATCGCCGGCCCGCCATCACGGCGGCCACCAGCGATGCCCCGGCGGCTGCCTGGCGCGGTCGCCGCGCCACAGAGCGGGGGCAGGACGGCTCAGGGGCGGATCAAGCGGGACTCACCCCGCATCCCCTATAATTCCGGGTTGTTCGCCCATCCCCCCGCCCACCCCCGGTTCGTGCCTGCCGGGCCAGGGTAGCCAGGGCACGCAGTTGCTCCCCATTTCCAGGCGGTCGCCCCCCAAAAGGCGCTCCCGCCACAAACAATCGGCCATGAAAGCCATTGAAATCCACGACGTTCGCAAGCGCTACCGCAACCTGCAGGCGCTCAAGGGCGTCAGCTTCACCGTCGAACGCGGCGAATTCTTCGGGCTGCTCGGGCCCAACGGCGCCGGCAAGACCACGCTGATCTCGATCCTCGCCGGCCTGAACCGCGCCGATTCCGGCCGCGTCAGTGTGCTGGGCCACGATGTGGTGTCCGACTACCGGATGGCGCGGCGTATGCTGGGCGTGGTCCCGCAGGAACTGGTGTTCGACCCGTTCTTCACGGTGCGCGAAACGCTGCGGCTGCAGTCCGGCTACTTCGGCCTCACGCGCAATGACGACTGGATCGACGAGATCATGGCCAACCTGGACCTGACCGGGAAGGCCGATGCCAATATGCGCCAGCTCTCCGGCGGCATGAAGCGGCGCGTGCTGGTGGCGCAGGCGCTGGTGCACCGCCCGCCGGTTATCGTGCTGGACGAACCGACCGCCGGTGTCGACGTGGAACTGCGCCAGACGCTGTGGAAGTTCATCTCGCGCCTGAACCGGGAAGGCCACACCATCATCCTGACCACGCATTACCTGGAAGAGGCCGAGGCGCTGTGCGACCGCATCGCCATGCTCAAGTTCGGCGAAGTGGTGGCGCTGGACCGCACCAGCAACCTGCTGACGCAGTTTGCCGGGCTGCAGTTGGTGCTGACCTTCGCGCACGGCGGCCTGCCGCCGGCGCTGGAGCCGCTGCGCATGCCGGCCATCCCCGGCGAGCGCGCGGTGCGTCTGCGGCTGTCGGGCTACCAGGCGGTGGAACCGATCCTGGCAGCCTGCCGCGAAGCAGGCTGTGACATCGAAGACATGGAAATCAACAAGGCCGACCTCGAAGACGTGTTTGTCCAGATCATGCGCCGCGAGGGGCATATGCCCGGCGCGCTGCCCGATCCCGCCATGGAGGCTGCGGCATGAAGCAACCCGGCGACATCGAGATCCTGGACGACGCCCGCCTCGCGCCGATGGCGGTGGGCGGCCTGGTGGGCTTCCGCACCCTGCTGTACAAGGAAGTGCTGCGCTTCTGGAAGGTCAGCTTCCAGACCGTGGCCGCGCCCGTGCTGACCGCGGTGCTGTACCTGCTGATCTTCGGCCATGTGCTGGAAGACCGCGTCAAGGTCTACGACCAGATCAGCTACACCGCCTTCCTGGTGCCCGGCCTGGTTATGATGAGCGTGCTGCAGAACGCGTTCGCCAACAGCTCGTCGTCACTGATCCAGTCCAAGATCACCGGCAACCTGGTGTTCGTGCTGCTGCCGCCGCTGTCGCACTGGGAGATGTTCGGCGCCTACGTGGTGGCCTCGGTGATCCGCGGGCTGACCGTGGGGCTGGGCGTGCTGCTGGTGACGGCGTGGTTCGCCAACCTGCATTTCGCCAATGTGGGCTGGATCCTCGTCTTTGCGCTGCTGGGCGCGGGCATCCTCGGCACGCTGGGCCTGATCGCCGGCATCTGGGCCGAGAAGTTCGACCAGCTCGCCGCGTTCCAGAACTTCCTGATCATGCCGGCGACCTTCCTGTCCGGTGTGTTCTATTCGATCCACTCGCTGCCCGCCTTCTGGCAGGCGGTGTCCCATGCCAATCCGTTCTTCTACATGATCGACGGCTTCCGCTATGGCTTCTTCGGCGTCTCGGACGTGTCGCCGCTGTTCAGCCTGGCGGTAGTCGGATCGGCCTTCGTGGTGCTTGCCGCGCTGGCGCTGCGGCTGCTGAAGTCCGGATACAAGCTGCGCCACTGAACGTCGGCCGGCCCTACTGAATACGCTGAAGAGAACCCCATGCTGCCAACACCGGAACAAGTCAGGGATTACATTGCCCAAGGATTGCCCTGCGAACATCTGCAAGTCGAGGGCGACGGCCAGCACTTCTTTGCCACCATCGTCAGCGCCGAGTTTGAAGGCAAGCGGCTGATCCAGCGCCACCAGCGCGTGTATGCGGCGCTGGGCGACCGGATGCGCGCCGAAATCCATGCGCTGTCGATGAAGACGCTGACGCCCGCTGAATGGCAGGCCGGCGAGGGCAAATAGGCCTCGTCGGCAACATCGCGCCGCGCCGCATGCGCGGCCCCAGAACAATGACGCCGGGCGTGTGCCCGGCCAGAACGACAGAACATGGACAAATTCCAGATCCACGGCAACGGCCCGCTGAAGGGCGAAATCCGCGTTTCGGGTGCCAAGAACGCCGCGTTGCCGATCCTGTGTGCCGGCCTGCTGACGGCCGATACCATTTCGCTCGATAACGTGCCCAACCTGCAGGACGTGCGCACCACGCTCAAGCTGCTGCGCCAGATGGGCATGCAGGCCGAGCTCGACGGTGCCCGCGTGAGCCTGAACGGCGCCGGCGTCAATTCCTACGAAGCGCCGTACGAGATGGTGAAGACCATGCGCGCCTCGATCCTGGTGCTCGGTCCGCTGGTGGCCCGCTTCGGCGAGGCCCGCGTGTCGTTGCCCGGCGGCTGCGGCATCGGCGCGCGCCCGGTCGACCAGCACATCAAGGGCCTGCAGGCGATGGGCGCCGAGATCACCATCGAACACGGCTTTATCCATGCCCGCGCCAAACGGCTGAAGGGCACGCGCGTGGTCACTGACATGATCACCGTGACCGGCACCGAGAACCTGCTGATGGCCGCCACCCTGGCCGAAGGCGAGACCGTGCTGGAAAACGCCGCGCGCGAGCCCGAGGTGACCGATCTGGCCCACCTGCTGGTCAAGATGGGTGCCAAGATCGAAGGCATCGGCACGGACCGCCTGGTAGTGCACGGCGTCGAGCGCCTGCACGGCGCCAGCCACAGCGTGATCGCCGACCGCATCGAAGCCGGCACCTTCCTGTGCGCCGCGGCCGCGACGCTGGGCGACCTGGTGCTGCGCGGCGTGCAGACTGACATCCTTGACACCGTGCTCGACAAGCTGCGCGAAGCCGGCGCCCGCATCGAGACCGGCGCCGACTGGATCCGACTGGCCATGCCGCACCGTGCCAAGGCCGTCAGTTTCCGCACCTCGGAATACCCGGCCTTCCCGACCGACATGCAGGCCCAGTTCATGGCGCTCAATGCCGTGGCCGAAGGCACAGCGCGCGTGACCGAGACCATCTTCGAAAACCGCTTCATGCACGTCCAGGAACTGAACCGCCTGGGCGCCGACATCGCGGTCGAAGGCAATACCGCGGTGGTCAACGGCGTGGCGCGCCTGTCCGGTGCCAACGTGATGGCGACCGATCTGCGCGCTTCGGCCAGCCTGGTGATCGCCGGCCTGGTCGCCGACGGCGAGACCGTGATCGACCGCATCTACCACCTGGACCGCGGCTACGACCGCATGGAAGACAAGCTGTCTGCAGTGGGCGCCAAGATCCGCCGCATGGCTTGAGCACCGAGGACTGACGCCCGATGAGCCCCACTTTCAACGCTTCGCCCAACCAGCTTACGCTGGCGCTGTCCAAGGGCCGCATCTTCACCGAGACGCTGCCGCTGCTTGAGGCTGCCGGTATCCGCGTCACCGAAGACCCGGAAACCTCGCGCAAGCTGATCCTGCCCACCTCCGATCCGGCCGTGCGCGTGGTGATCGTGCGCGCCTCGGACGTGCCCACCTACGTGCAGTACGGCGCCGCCGATTTCGGTGTGGCCGGCAAGGACGTGCTGATGGAAAACGGCATGGCCGGCCTGTACGCGCCGATCGACCTGAACATCGCGCGCTGCCGCATGTCGGTGGCGGTGCCCGCCGGGTTTGACTATGCCAACGCGGTGCGCCAGGGCGCGCGCCTGGCGGTGGCCACCAAGTACGTGCAGACCGCGCGCGAGCATTTTGCGAAAAAGGGCGTTCACGTCGACCTGATCAAGCTGTACGGTTCCATGGAGCTGGGCCCGCTGGTGGGCCTGTCCGATGCCATCGTCGACCTGGTCAGCACCGGCAGCACGCTGCGCGCCAACAACCTGGTCGAGGTGGAGGAGATCGTGCAGATCTCGTCGCGGCTGGTGGTGAACCAGGCCGCGCTCAAACTGAAGCGCGAGCGGCTGGCGCCGATCCTCGACGCATTCGAACGCGCTTCGGCGGCGCTGGCCTGAGGCCGGGCCGCCTGAGAGGAAAGAAGTCATGAACGCAACCGAAATGGAAAACCTGCCGATCCGCCGGCTTGATTCCAGCGAGCCCGGCTTTGCCGAGGCGCTGCGCCAGGTGCTGGCCTTCGAGGCCGGCGAGGACGAGGCCATCGACCGCGCCGCGGCGCAGATCCTGGCAGACGTGAAGGCGCGCGGGGATGCCGCAGTGCTGGAATACACCAAGCGTTTCGACCGCGTGGAAGCGTCGTCGATGGGCGCGCTGGAAGTGTCGCAGCAGCAGTTGGAAGCCGCGCTCGAGGACCTCGAGCCTAAGCGCCGCGCCGCGCTGGAGGCCGCCGCCGCGCGTGTGCGTGCCTACCACGAGAAGCAGAAGATCGAGTGCGGCAGCCACAGTTGGGAATACACCGAGGCCGACGGCACCATGCTGGGCCAGAAGGTGACCCCGCTGGACCGCGTCGGCATCTATGTGCCGGGCGGCAAGGCCGCGTATCCGTCGTCGGTGCTGATGAATGCGATCCCGGCGCGCGTCGCGGGCGTCAAGGAAATCATCATGGTCGTGCCCACGCCGGGCGGCGTGCGCAACGAGCTGGTGCTGGCGGCCGCGCAGATCGCCGGCGTGGACCGCGTGTTCACCATCGGCGGTGCGCAGGCTGTTGGCGCGCTGGCCTACGGCACCGCCACGCTGCCGCAGGTCGACAAGATCGTTGGCCCGGGCAATGCCTACGTGGCCGCGGCCAAGCGGCGCGTGTTCGGCACCGTCGGCATCGACATGATCGCCGGTCCGTCCGAGATCCTGGTGATCTGTGACGGCACCACCGACCCCGACTGGGTGGCGATGGACCTGTTCTCGCAGGCCGAGCACGACGAGCTGGCGCAGTCGATCCTGCTGTGCCCGGACTCGGAATATATCGCCCGCGTCGAAGCCAGCATCCAGCGCCAGCTCGGCACCATGCCGCGCCGCGACGTGATCGCCGCGTCGATCTCCGGCCGCGGCGCGCTGATCAAGGTGCGCGACATGGAAGAAGCCTGCGAGATCGCCAATGCGATCGCGCCCGAGCACCTGGAAATCTCCGCCGAGAACCCGCGCCAGTGGAGCGAGAAGATCCGCCACGCCGGCGCCATTTTCCTCGGCCGCTATACCAGCGAATCGCTGGGTGACTACTGCGCCGGTCCCAACCACGTGCTGCCGACCTCGCGCACCGCGCGCTTCTCGTCGCCGCTGGGGGTCTATGACTTCCAGAAGCGTTCGAGCCTGATCGAAGTGAGCGAGGGCGGGGCGAAGATGCTCGGCCAGATCGCCGCCGAACTCGCGTACGGCGAAGGCCTGCAGGCCCACGCGCGCAGCGCGGAATATCGTTTCAAACGCAATTGATTTACTGACCCACGCTGCCTGATAAAGCAGCCAACTTTGGAGTTTCCATGTCAGCCGTAGAGCCCTCCCTGATCGAACGCATCATCCGTGACGACGTACGCGCCATGGGCGCCTACCACGTGCCGGATTCGCACGGTCTGGTCAAGCTCGACGCGATGGAGAACCCGTACCGGCTGCCGCCCGAGCTGCGCCGCGAACTGGCCGAGCGCCTGGGCGAGGTCGCGTTGAACCGCTACCCGGTGCCCAGCAGCGAAGCCCTGCGCGCGAAGCTGAAGACCGTGATGCAGGTGCCCGCCGGCATGGACGTTCTGCTCGGCAACGGCTCGGACGAGATCATCAGCATGCTGGCGCTGGCCGCGGCCAAGCCGGGCGCGAAGGTGATGGCGCCGGTGCCGGGCTTCGTGATGTACGCGATGTCGGCGCAGTTTGCCGGCCTGCAGTTCGTCGGCGTGCCGCTGCGCGCGGACTTCACGCTCGATCGCGCCGCCATGTTGGCCGCGATGGCCGAGCAGCAGCCCGCCATCATTTACCTGGCCTACCCGAACAACCCAACCGGCAACCTGTTCGATGCCGCCGACATGGAGGCCATCGTGCGCGCCGCCCAGGGCGAGATCTGCAACAGCCTGGTGGTGGTGGACGAGGCCTACCAGCCGTTCGCGCAGCACAGCTGGATGCCGCGCCTGACGGATTTCGGCAACCTGCTGGTGATGCGCACCGTATCCAAGCTGGGCCTGGCCGGCATCCGCCTGGGCTACCTGGCCGGCGCGCCGGAATGGCTGGCGCAAATCGACAAGGTGCGTCCCCCGTACAACGTCAACGTGCTGACCGAAGCCACCGCGCTGTTCGCGCTGGAGCATGTGTTGGTGCTGGACGAACAGGCCGCACAACTGCGCGCCGAACGCACCCGCGTGGCCGACGGCATGGCCGCGCAAGCGGGGGTGACGGTGTTCCCCAGCGCCGCCAACTTCCTGCTCGCGCGCGTGCCGGATGCCGCACAGACGTTCGACCGGCTGCTGGCGCGCAAGGTGTTGATCAAGAACGTGAGTAAAATGCACCCGTTGCTGGCCAATTGTCTGCGCGTCACGGTCAGCACGCCCGAAGAAAACGCGCAGTTCCTTGAGGCATTCGCAGCGTCGCTGCAGGATTAACACCATGCGTGTTGCAGAGGTCACCCGCAATACTTCGGAAACGCAAATCCGCGTTTCCCTGAATCTCGACGGCACCGGCCGCCAGAAACTGGCGTCCGGCGTGCCGTTCCTCGACCACATGCTGGATCAGATCGCCCGGCACGGCATGTTCGACCTGGAGGTCGAAGCCACCGGCGACACGCATATCGACGACCACCACACGGTGGAAGACGTTGGCATCACGCTTGGCCAGGCCGTGGCCCGGGCCATCGGCGACAAGAAGGGCATCACCCGCTACGGCCACAGCTATGTGCCGCTGGATGAATGCCTGTCGCGCGTGGTGATCGACTTCTCCGGCCGCCCCGGCCTGGAATTCCACGTGCCGTTCACGCGTGCGCGCGTGGGCAGCTTCGACGTCGACCTGACCATCGAGTTCTTCCGCGGCTTCGTCAACCATGCGGGCGTGACCCTGCATATCGACAACCTGCGCGGCATCAATGCCCACCACCAGTGCGAAACCGTGTTCAAGGCCTTTGGCCGGGCCCTGCGCATGGCGGTGGAGCTGGACCCGCGCGCGGCGAACACGATCCCGTCGACCAAGGGTACGCTCTGAGGCGCCTGCCAACGCATCGACAACGCATCGACCACTTCGAACAACCGTAGGCGTGCCGGCTGGTTGCGGCGCCCGCTGACCTTTTCCAGGCCCCCAGGCTGAATCCGCCAGCGCCGCTGGCGACCCGCAACCGATGGATACGCTCAAGTCGTTTATTTCGCTGCTGGCGCTGATCAACCCGATCGGGGCGATCCCGTTCTTCATCAGCCTGACCAGCCAGCAGACTGAAGCGGAAAAGCTGCGTACCATCAAGATCGCGTCGATCTCGGTGGCGATCGTGGTGGCGGTGTCGGCGCTGCTGGGGCAGCAGATCATCGAGTTCTTCAATATCTCGGTGGCGTCGCTGCAGGTGGGTGGCGGGCTCATCATGATCATGATGGCCATGAACATGCTGAACGCGCAGACCAGCCGCACCAGGGCCACGCCGGAAGAAGAGGACGAGGCCGAGGTAAAGTCCAGCATCGCGGTGGTGCCGCTGGCGCTGCCGCTGCTGACCGGGCCTGGCTCGATCAGCACGGTGATCGTTTATGCCGGCAAGACGCAGCACTGGTATCAGTTGCTGATCCTGGTCGGCCTGGGCGTGGTGATCGGGGCGGTGGTGTACATGGTGTTCCGCGCGGCCGACCCGATTGCCCGGGTGATCGGCCGCACCGGCATCAATATCGGCACGCGCCTGATGGGGCTGATCCTGTCGGCGCTGGCCGTGGAATTCATTGTGGACGGGCTGAAGACATTGTTGCCTGTTTTGAAATCATGACTACCATAGCAATTGTGGATTACGGCATGGGCAACCTGCGCTCGGTGGCGCAGGCGCTGCGTGCCGCGGCGCCGGAAGCGGACGTGCGGGTGGTGGATGCCCCCGAAGGCATCCGGAGCGCGGACCGCGTGGTGCTGCCGGGCCAAGGCGCGATGCCGGACTGCATGTCGGCGCTGGGCGCGTCCGGGCTGCAGCAGGCGGTGATCGAGGCCGCCGGCAGCAAGCCGATGCTGGGTGTGTGTGTTGGCGAACAGATGCTGTTCGAGTTCAGCACCGAAAGTCGTGCTGGTGCGCAGCGCACACCGGCGCTGGGCCTGATGCCCGGCCAGGTGGTGCGCTTTGCGCTGGACGGCATGACGCAGCCCGACGGCTCGCGCTACAAGGTGCCGCAGATGGGTTGGAACCGGGTGCGCCAGGCGAAGCCGCACCCGCTGTGGGACGGTATCCCGGACGACAGCTGGTTCTATTTCGTCCACAGCTACTATGTGCAGGCGCAGGACCCGGCCCATATCGCCGGCGAAACGGAGTATGGAGTCGTATTTACCAGCGCGGTAGCGCGCGATAATATTTTTGCGACGCAGTTCCACCCCGAGAAGAGCGCGGCCCTGGGCCTGCAGCTGTACCGGAACTTCGTCCACTGGAACCCCTGAGGCGCCGACACGGCACCGCGGCGCGATCCAGGCACGACCAGGCACCCGAATCGTTTTTTTACCGATCTATCGACCGCTGACTCGACCCGTTCATTCGACCAAGTTTCCGATCGATTATCGACCCCAGACCTGACCGGCAGCGCCGGTCTCGCTCAACTTCCCTTACTCAACCACGCTCGTCACGCATATGTTGCTCATTCCGGCCATCGACCTGAAGGACGGTCAGTGTGTACGCCTCAAACAAGGCGACATGGACCAGGCCACCGTCTTTTCCGAAGATCCCGCCGCCATGGCACGTCACTGGGTGGAGCAGGGCGCGCGGCGCCTGCACCTGGTGGACCTGAACGGCGCATTCGTCGGCAAGCCCCGCAACGAGGCCGCCATCAAGGCCATCATCGCCGAGGTTGGCGACGAGATCCCGGTGCAGCTGGGCGGCGGTATCCGCGACCTGAACACCATCGAACGATGGCTGGATGACGGCCTGTCGTACGTCATCATCGGCACGGCCGCGGTCAAGAACCCCGGTTTCCTGAAGGACGCCTGCTCGGCCTTCGGCGGCCATATCATCGTTGGCCTGGACGCCAAGGATGGCAAGGTGGCCACCGACGGCTGGAGCAAGCTGACCGGCCATGAAGTGGCGGACCTGGCGCGCAAGTACGAAGACTACGGCGTGGAGGCCATCATCTACACCGATATCGGCCGCGACGGCATGCTCCAGGGGATCAATATCGACGCCACCGTCAAACTGGCGCAGTCGATGTCGATCCCGGTGATCGCCAGCGGCGGGCTGTCCAACCTGGCCGATATCGACAACCTGTGCGCGGTCGAGGGCGAAGGTGTCGAAGGCGTCATCTGCGGCCGCGCGATCTACTCCGGGGACCTCAACTTTGCCGCTGCTCAGGCGCTGGCCGACAAGCTGCGCGACGGGCAGTAAGCCAACGCGCCGCGAGCGCAGCCGCCGCCGGGCCCGCCGTTTCGTCGGAAGCGGCGGCGGACAAGGAATCTCATGCTAGCCAAACGTATCATCCCCTGCCTGGACGTTACCAACGGGCGGGTGGTCAAGGGCGTCAACTTCGTTGAGCTGCGCGATGCGGGCGATCCCGTGGAAATCGCGCGCCGCTACGACGAGCAGGGCGCCGATGAAATCACATTCCTGGACATCACCGCGACCAGCGACGGACGCGACCTGATGCTGCACATCATCGAGGATGTGGCCTCGCAGGTCTTTATCCCGCTGACGGTGGGTGGCGGCGTGCGTACGGTCGAAGACGTGCGGCGCCTGCTCAATGCGGGCGCGGACAAGATCAGCGTGAACTCGTCGGCCATCGCCAATCCGCAGCTGGTGTCGGACGCGACCGCCAAGTACGGCTCGCAGTGCATCGTGGTGGCGATCGACGCCAAGCGCAGTTCCGCCCCGGGCGAAGCCCCGCGCTGGGAGGTCTTCACCCACGGCGGGCGCAAGGCGACGGGACTGGACGCGGTCGAATGGGCCCGTGAAATGGCCGCGCGCGGCGCCGGCGAGATCCTGCTGACCAGCATGGACCGCGACGGCACCAAGAGCGGCTTCGACCTGGAACTGACCCGCGCCGTCAGCGACGCGGTACCGGTGCCGGTGATCGCCTCGGGCGGCGTCGGCGGCCTGCAGGACTTGGCCGACGGCATCACCCAGGGCCACGCCGACGCGGTGCTGGCCGCCAGCATCTTCCACTACGGCCAGCATACCGTGGGCGAAGCCAAGGCATTCATGGCCCGCGAGGGCATTCCCGTGCGGATCTGATCATGGCAAAGAAATGGCTCAACAAGGTCAAGTGGGACGATAACGGGCTGGTGCCGGTGATCGTGCAGGAAGTCGGCTCGAACGACGTGCTGATGTTCGCGTTCATGAACCGCGACGCGCTGCAGCGCACCGTCGAGCTGGGCGAGGCCGTGTTCTGGTCGCGCTCGCGCAAGCGCCTGTGGCACAAGGGCGAAGAGTCCGGCCACGTGCAGAAGGTGCATGAGATCCGGCTGGACTGCGACGAGGACGTGGTGCTGCTCAAGGTCACGCAGGTCGACAGTATCGCCTGCCATACCGGGCGTCATTCCTGCTTCTTCCAGAAGTTCGACGGCGACGCCGAATCCGGCGACTGGCACACGGTCGAGCCGGTGCTGAAGGACCCTGCGCAGATCTACACCAAGCCATGAGCGACACCCAACTCAGCAGCAACGATGTGCTGGCGCGCCTGGCCGAAGTGCTGGAATCGCGCAAGCCCGCCAACGGCGGCGATCCCGACAAGTCCTATGTGGCGCGCCTGTTCAGCAAGGGCGACGACGCCATCCTGAAGAAGATCGGCGAGGAAGCCACCGAGACCGTGATGGCCGCCAAGGACGCGCGCGCGGCCGGCCAGAGTGGCGCCGACGCCGCCAAGGTGGTCTATGAAGTGGCGGACCTTTGGTTCCACAGCATGGTATTGCTGGCAAACTTCGGCCTGACGCCGGCCGACGTGGTCAATGAACTGGCACGGCGCGAGGGATTGTCCGGCCTGGAAGAAAAGGCCCGACGCAAGGACGAGGGCTGACCGGCAAGGATCTGCATAGCGCCGGCCAGCTTCCCGCCTGCCTTTCCACCTGGAAAAGGGCAGGCCTCCGACAACAAGGGCGAACATGGCCAACGACTACACCGGGCAAGTGACCACTCCCAGCGGCGAACAGCTGAGCAGCCTGCGCAAGCTGCTGCATATCCTGTATGCGCTGTATGCCATCTTCTGGCTGACCGGCGGAATCACCGCGTTGATCGCCATCGTGATCGACTACGTCAAGCGCGACGATGCGCGCGGCTCACTGTATGCGTCGCACTTCGCCTGGCAGATCCGCTCGTTCTGGTGGTCGGTGGTGTGGGGCGCGCTCGGCGGCGTATTGTTCGCCACGGTGGTGCTGATACCGCTTGCCTTTGCCGTCTGGGCCGTGTTGTCGCTGTGGATGCTGTATCGTATCGTCAAGGGCTGGCTGTACCTGAACGACAGCAAGCCGATGTACCCGGATCAGCAGTTCTGATGCCGGTCAGGCTAGGCGCCCGAAGGTGATGCCGGGGTGTCGTGGCCGTCGCAATGAAAACTTCATGAACGCTCAGGATAATTGCATCTTCTGCAAGATCGTGGCCGGCCAGCTAACGTCGCGAAAAGTCTACGAAGACGACGACATGGTGGCCTTCCACGATATCCATCCCAAGGCCCCGGTACACTTGCTGGTCGTTCCCAAGTCGCATGTCGACTCGCTGGCCGATTGCGGCGCCAGCGAAGGGGAGGTGCTTGCTAGAATGCTACTTAAGGTGCCTGAACTCGCGCGCGCGGCTGGCTGCACCAACGGTTTCCGGACGGTGATCAACACCGGCCCGGACGGCGGCCAGGTGATCTACCACCTGCACCTCCATGTGCTGGGTGGGCCGCGTCACGAGTGGAAGGGAACGCTGCCCTGATCGGGCGGCTTGGCATGGGAGCGCCTGCGGCGGCAACGCCCGGGCGGAAGCTGCGCCGGCAACCGTCGCCCGGCGCGGCCATAACGGGACGGAACAACGGGTCCGGGCATCAATGATTGCGCCCGAGGCTTCATCAGGAGCAAAAAATGGGTTCGTTTAGCATTTGGCACTGGCTTATCGTGCTGGTGATCGTCATGCTCGTGTTCGGCACCAAGAAGCTGCGCAATATGGGCCAGGACCTGGGCGGCGCGGTCAAGGGCTTCAAGGACGGCATGAAGGACGGCGAAGACAAGTCGGCACAGGCTGGCCAGCCGGCCCAGGCCAAGGAACTGCGCGATACCACCACCATCGACGTCGACGCCAAGGAAAAGTCCCGCCAGCAGCAGTAAGCCGGCGGTGTGCCATCCCCTTCCCGCAATCGTGGCTGCCTGCGCATGCGCGCATCCGCTGTTCTTCGCATGTTGTCCGCATGACGTGTCCGCATGATTGATCTCGGCATTTCCAAGCTGGCTCTGATCGGCGCCGTGGCACTGATCGTGATCGGTCCCGAGCGCCTGCCCAAGGTTGCCCGTACGGTGGGCGCGCTGGTAGGGCGCGCGCAGCGCTATATCAACGACGTCAAGGCCGAAGTCAGCCGCGAGGTCGAGCTGGAAGAGCTGCGCAAGATGCGCACTGAATTCGAGGATGCGGCGCGCGATGTCGAGCGCACCATCCACAAGGAAGTCAGCGAGCAGACCCAGGCGGTGAACGAGGCGCTGGGCGGTGCCGAGTCTGGCATCGGTACCAGCAGCGTGGGCTCCGGCAGTGGCGACGGCTTCGTGCCCAGCTGGGACGCGGCGCACAAGGCGCACAACGGGCGCAAGAGCTGGCGCGTGAAGCAGGGAGCGCGTCCGCTGTGGTTCAAGCGCCAGCACAATGTCCGGGTCTGGGTGCAGTCGGGGGCCGCGCGAGTGAAGCGTCACCGCCCGGCCACCCGGCCGTCCCGTTCCTTCTTCGAGTAAGCATGGCCCGCGGCGATACCTTGCCGGCCTGCGTTCCGGCTGCCGCCGTCGTGCCCGCGCAAGCGCGCCGCGCCGTGCAGATCGATTCCACCTTGCCAGCCAGCGCGGCTGAGCGGTTCACGCCATGAGCGACACCCCGTCCCCCGATCCCCAAGACGAATCGCAGCAGGAAACTTTCATTTCCCATCTGATCGAGCTGCGTCAGCGCCTGGTCAAGGCGGTGGCCGGGATCATCCTAGTCTTCGTCAGCCTGGTCTACTGGGCCCCGGTGATTTTCAACCTGTTTGCCGCGCCGCTGATGGAGTCGTTGCCCAAGGGCGGCAAGATGATCGTGACCGACGTCACCGGCTCGTTCTTCGTGCCAATGAAGGTCACGCTGCTGGTGGCCTTCCTGATCGCGCTGCCCTGGGTGCTGTACCAGGTCTGGCAGTTTGTCGCGCCCGGCCTGTACCAGCATGAGAAGCGGCTGATCCTGCCGCTGGTGTCGAGCAGCTACTTCCTGTTCCTGTGCGGCGTGGCGTTCGCGTATTTCCTGGTGTTCCCGACGGTGTTCCAGTTCATGGCGCACTACAACGCGCCGCTCGGGGCGGAGATGTCGACCGACATCGACAAATACCTGAGCTTTGCCATGACCACCTTCCTGGCCTTCGGCATCACCTTCGAGGTACCGGTGGTGGTGATCGTGCTGGTGCGCTTCGGCGTGGTGGAGCTGGAAAAGCTCAAGCAGATTCGCCCCTATGTGATCGTCGGCGCCTTCATCATTGCCGCCATCGTGACCCCGCCCGATGTGCTGTCGCAGCTACTGCTGGCGGTGCCGCTGGTGCTGCTCTATGAACTGGGGCTGATCCTGGCGCGTTTCATCGGCAAACCGACCACCGAGTCCGCCGCTTCAGGGGAAACGCAGCCGGACTAATCCCGCTGAGGTAGACATTCTGATCCCGCCAATCCCCGTTTTTGCACCAAAACGGGGATTTTTTTCGGCAATCCTGTTGTTCGATCACAACATAAACCGTCGCAAAGCGTGGTTTACGCCGAAAAAGCCTTCTGACGGCCGGGGGGGCTGGCACATAATACGCAGCAGACGTGAATGTAAATACGTCGCCCAAGTACTTGGGCAACCAAGATTTCCCAATCAGTTGACAAGGAAAGTGTCGATATGAAGATGAAACTGTTTGCTGCTGCCGTCGCCGCTCTGGCCGCTGGTGGCGCGTATGCCCAATCGAGCGTAACCCTGTACGGCGTGGCTGATGTCGGTCTCGAGTACGTTAGCAACGCTAACGCCGCCGGTGACGATCTGTTCCGCATGTCGTCGGGCAACCAATCCGGTTCGCGCTGGGGTCTGCGTGGTGTGGAAGATCTGGGCGGCGGCCTGAAGGGCGTGTTCGTCCTGGAAAGCGGTTTCGACCTCGACAACGGCACGTCGGCCCAAGGCGGTCGTCTGTTCGGTCGTCAAGCCTACGTCGGTCTGCAAAGCCAATACGGTTCGCTGCTGCTGGGCCGTCAACAAACGTCGTTCTATGACTTCGGCCTGATCTACGATCCGATGGCCATCTCGTCGCGCTACGGTATCCTGGCTCAGGACGCCCAGTTTGCTGCACGCGCTGACAACACTGTCAAGTACATCGGCACCTTCGGTGGCCTGACCGCTTCGGCTTTCTACAGCTTCAACAACAACGGCCAGGAGACCGCCGGCCAATTCCGCCGCGGCCAACAGTACGGCGCGCTGCTGAGCTACGCAGCTGGCCCGTTCGCAGTTGGTGCTGCTTATGACGAAATCCACGGCACCGTGTCGGCTGCTGGTGTTGACCAAAGCGGCCAGCGCACTCGTCGCGCTTCCGTCGGCGCCAACTACGCCTTCGGTCCGGCCAAGGTCTATGCCGGCTATCGCTGGGCCAAGGCCTTCGACGGCGCCCCGCTGACGGGCGGCACGACGGTTGACAATGGTATCCTGACCACGGCTACGGCGTCGAACCTGTACTGGCTGGGTCTGGGCTACCAGCTGACCCCGGCGTTCTCGCTGTCGGGCGCTGCGTACTACCAGGACTTCCGCAAGAGCGACGCAGATCCGTGGCAGTTCGTGATCACGGCCGACTACGCGCTGTCGAAGCGTACCGACGTGTACACCTCGCTGTCGTACACCCTGAACGACAAGGGCTCGGCCCTGGGCGTGAACGGCTTCAACACCGCCACGACCACGAACGTTCAGCCGAACAAGGATCAGTTCGGTGCTGTGGTTGGTCTGCGCCACAAGTTCTAATCTGACGCGGGCGTAAGCTCGCTTAAGATTGGCTTGAAGCAAGAGGCCGGCATCCGCAAGGATGCCGGCCTTTTGTCTTGTGCGGGGCCAGATGGTGGGACAGGCTGTTGCACTGTTACCGCGCTGTATCTGTCATGCTGCACATCGAAGGGCGGCCGGAGAATCGGCGCGCGGCCTGCATGCCTGCTGCTGCGCCGTGCCGTGGATCGGGCGCTGTGTTGCCGACGCCGCTTGCACGCCGATGACGTGCGGAGTCATTGCGCCTACCCGTGACCGTTCGATAGTGAGTGCTGCCATGGCCAGCACAGTGCAGCAGTCGGCCCTCCTCGATCCGTATGTCATCGAGGGCGGCGGTGAGCTTTTCGCTCGACGCCTTGGTCTCCCGGAACGCCTGAACTGTCGCCCGCGCGCGCGGCCGTCGCCGCTCCACCGCGATGCGACGGTCAATCGGACCGCCAGGCACAAAAAAACCCCGCCGTCCAAGGCGGGGTTTTTCGTCAGGGGCATAGTGCCGGGACTCACTCTTCCTCTTCAAACGGCAGCGCCCGGCGCGGCGGCGGGGGCCGTTTGCCAATCGTTACCGTCAGGTCAGTTGGCTTGCCGCGGCGGATCACGGTCATCTTGATGTCCACGCCCGGCTTGAGCTGGGCAATCGCGTTGAGCAGAGCGGTCGTGTCGGTGATCGCCTGGCCGTCCACCTTGGCTAGTACATCGCCCGGCTTCACGCCCGCCTTGTCGGCCGGGCCGCCCTGGACCACCGCGGCGATCAGTGCACCTTCCTTCGCATCGAGCCCGAACGACTCGGCAATCTCCGGCGTCATGTCCTGCGGTTCGACGCCGATCCAGCCGCGCGTCACGCTGCCGGTGGAGATGATCGACTCCATCACTTGCTTGGCGGTCGACACGGGAATCGCGAAGCCGATACCCAGCGAGCCGCCCGAGCGCGAGTAGATCGCAGTGTTGATGCCCAGCAAGTTGCCCTGCGCATCCACCAGCGCGCCGCCCGAGTTGCCCGGGTTGATGGCAGCGTCCGTCTGGATGAAGTTCTCGAAGGTGTTGATGCCCAAGTGGCTGCGGCCCAGTGCCGACACGATGCCCATGGTCACGGTCTGGCCGACGCCGAACGGGTTGCCGATCGCCAGCACCACGTCGCCGACCTTCACGTTCTCGAGCCGGCCCAGCGTGATCGCGGGCAGCTCCTTGAGCGTCACCTTCAGCACCGCCAGGTCGGTTTCCGGATCCGAACCCACCACCTTGGCGTCGGCCTTGCGGCCGTCGGTCAGCGCCACCTCAATCTCGTCGGCCCCGTCCACCACGTGGTGGTTGGTTAGAATATAACCCTCGGCACTGACAATGACGCCAGAGCCCAGGCTGGAGACCGGCTCCTGCCGTTCCGGCAGCCGGTCGCCGAAGAAGAAGCGGAACCACGGATCCTCGGCCTGCGGGTTGGGCGAGCGCTTTGAACCGTTCTTGCTGGTAAAGATATTGACCACCGCCGGCATCGCCTCCCGCGCGGCTTCGCTATAGGACCCCTCGGCAGACGGGCCCGACACGTTGGGCACCACTTCCTTGAGCGCCACAATCGGCGAACCGGACTGCACCGCCACGCGCCCCCGCTGCAGCCAGTCAGGCTTCAGTGTGGCCACGACGAACCAGACCGCCAGCACGACGGTGACAGCCTGGGCAAAGAACAGCCAAAAGCGCCGCAACATATTGGAGTTTTGAGCAGAAAATGAAAACAAAAGAGCTTGAATTGTACTTGAACGACCTGTTGGAAGTTCCCCGTTACAAGGACTATTGTCCCAACGGGCTGCAAGTGCAAGGTCGCCCGGAAGTCACTCACGTGGTGACGGGGGTGACGGCAAGCCTGGCATTGGTCGATGCCGCGATCGAGGCTGGCGCCGATGCCATCCTCGTCCATCACGGCTACTTCTGGAAAAACGAGGATGCGCGCGTGGTGGGACAGAAGCATGCGCGCCTGAAGCGGCTGCTGGGTGCGGACGTCAACCTGTTTGCCTTCCACCTCCCGCTGGATAACCATCCTGAGTTCGGGAACAACGCCCAGCTTGGGCTGCAGCTCGGCTTCACGCCGACCGGCCGCTTCAGCGACGACCAGCTCGGCTGGACCGGCACGCTGCCCGCGCCGATGCCGCTCGCCGCGCTGTCCGCGCATGTGGGCGGGGTGCTCGGGCGCGAGCCGCTGGTCATCGGCGAACCGGAGCAGATGATCCGCACCATTGGCTGGTGCACGGGCGGCGCGCAAGGCTATTTCGACGCAGCGGTCGCCGCGGGCGTCGATGCTTATCTCAGTGGCGAGGTTTCGGAGCAGACCACGCACCTGGCGCGCGAGAGCGGTGTGGCCTATCTCGCTGCAGGCCACCACGCCACCGAGCGCTACGGCATCCGCTCGCTCGGGGAACATGTGGCCCAGCGCTTCGGCCTGCGCCATACATTCATCGATATTCCGAATCCTGTCTGACGCAAAACAAAACGGCCCCATCGGGGCCGTTTTATCTTCCCGGGTCAGCGCGCAATGCAGCGCACGGCCGGTTTCCGCTCAACGCGTCTTGAGGCTGTCGCGGATCTCACGCAGCAGCACCACTTCTTCGGGCGGCGCTGCGGGCGGCGGAGGCGGTTCCTTCTCGCGCATCCTGTTGAACGCGCGCACCATCATGAAGATGATAAAGGCAAGAATGAGAAAGTTGACCGCGATGGTCAGGAAATTGCCGTAGGCAAACACGGGCACGCCGGCCTTCTTCAGCGCATCCAGCGTCATGGGCGTCCCGGGTGGGGGATCGGACAATGTGACGAACAGATTGGAGAAGTCCAGCTTGCCGATAACGCGGCCCACCAGCGGCATGATCAGGTCGTTGACCACTGAATCCACGATCTTTCCGAAGGCAGCGCCGATGATCACGCCGACCGCCAGGTCGATCACATTGCCGCGAACGGCGAAGGTTCTGAATTCCGAGATCATGCCCATTGGGGTTCTCCTTCTTGTTGCTAGCGATGAACGGTTTCAAGCCAAAGCCTGCCGCATCACTGCCCGGAAAGCAAGCACACAAGCGGATTTCCGGCAAGCACGTCCGATAATCGTACGGGCCCGTGGCAATTTCTGCCTATCTAGCGCGCAGGTGTCTAAGGTACACTTTATGGTTGACGCAAAATCTAAATTGACTTCCCCTGGGGTTTGGAATGAGTGACCAGCAAGACGTGAAGAGCGTGGATAAAGGTCGCCGCAATTGGTTGATCGCGACATCCGTCGCTGGCGGCGTCGGAGGCGTAGCGGTAGCGGTTCCTTTCGTCAGTACGTTTGCACCATCGGAGAAGGCCAAGGCCGCGGGTGCGCCAGTCGAGGCAGATATCGGCGCGCTCAAGCCCGGCGAGATGATGACTGTCGAGTGGCGCGGCAAACCGGTCTGGATCATGCGGCGTACGGACGAACAGCTTGCGTCGCTGAAGAAGACTGACGGCGAAGTGGCCGATCCCACTTCCGATATTCCATTCACCATGCCGACGCCCGAGTACTGCAAGAACGAAACCCGTTCGCGCCCGGAGCACAAGGACGTCCTGGTCGTGGTGGGTATCTGTTCCCACCTTGGGTGCTCGCCTTCCGGCCCCTTCGGCCCTGGCGCCAATCCTCAACTCGGCGCTGATCCCGGTTTCCTTTGCCCCTGCCATGGTTCGACCTTCGACCTCGCCGGGCGCGTCTTCAAGAACAAGCCGGCTCCGCAGAATCTCGATGTTCCCCCCTACCAGTTCCTGACCGATACCAAGATCGTGATCGGCAAGGACGAGAAAGGAGAAGCCTGATCATGGCGGCCGAAAAACAAGTCAAGACCACCGGCCTGCTCGGCTGGATCGACGCCCGCTTCCCCGCAACTCAGCTCTGGGAAGACCACCTCTCCAAGTACTACGCGCCGAAGAACTTCAACTTCTGGTACTTCTTCGGTTCGCTGGCACTGCTGGTGCTGGTGATCCAGATCGTCACCGGCATCTTCCTGGTGATGAACTACAAGCCCGACGCCACGCTGAACGCCGCCGGCATTCCCGTGGCCTTCGCCAGCGTGGAATACATCATGCGCGAAGTCCCCTGGGGCTGGCTGGTGCGCTACATGCACTCGACCGGCGCCTCGGCCTTCTTCGTCGTGGTCTACCTGCATATGTTCCGGGGCCTGCTGTACGGTTCGTACCGCAAGCCGCGCGAGCTGGTCTGGATCTTCGGCTGCCTGATCTTCCTGTGCCTGATGGCCGAAGCCTTCATGGGCTACCTGCTGCCGTGGGGCCAGATGTCGTACTGGGGCGCCCAGGTGATCGTGAACCTGTTCTCGGCGATTCCCGTGATCGGCCAGGACCTGTCGCTGTTCATCCGCGGTGACTACGTGGTGAGCGACGCGACGCTGAACCGCTTCTTCTCGTTCCACGTCATCGCCGTGCCGCTGGTGCTGCTGGCGCTGGTCATCGCCCACATCATCGCGCTGCACGAAGTGGGTTCGAACAACCCGGACGGCGTCGAGATCAAGGCCAAGAAGGACGAGAACGGCATCCCGCTGGACGGCATCCCGTTTCACCCGTACTACTCGGTGCACGACACGCTGGGCGTTGCCGGCTTCCTGCTCATCTTCTCGGCCGTGATCTTCTTCTTCCCGGAAGTGGGCGGCTATTTCCTGGAACACAACAACTTCCTCCCGGCCGACCCGCTGAAGACCCCGCCGCATATCGCGCCGGTCTGGTACTTCACGCCGTTCTACTCGATGCTGCGCGCGACGACGTCGAACTTCCTGCCGATCCTGTGGGTGTTCTTCGCGCTGCTGCTCGGCCTGGTGTTCCTGCGCAGCAAGGATGCACGCGTGAAGATCGGCGCCATCGCCGTCGCGGTGATCCTGGCCGTGGGCTTCTACTTCATCGACGCCAAGTTCTGGGGCGTGCTGGTGATGGGCGGCTCGGTCGTGATCCTGGTCTTCCTGCCGTGGCTGGACCACTCGCCGGTCAAGTCCATCCGCTATCGTCCCGCTTTCCACAAGACCATCCTGACCGTCTTCGTGGTGGTGTTCCTGGTTCTCGGCTACCTCGGCGTGCAACCGCCGTCGCCGGTGGGTGAGAAGGTGTCGCAGCTCGGTACGCTGCTGTACTTCGCCTTCTTCCTGACCATGCCGCTGTGGAGCCGTGTCGGCGAGTTCAAGCCGGTCCCGGAGCGTGTCACGTTCCACCCGCACTGAGCGCAGCGAACCCCGACAAGAGCACAAGGACACAAGATGAAAAAGCTGCTTTCCATCATCGCGCTGGCCGGCGCCTGCTTTGCCGCCGCGCCCGCCATGGCCAGCGAAGGGGGCTTCCCCCTGGAGCCGGCTCCGGTGAACACCGCCGACCTGTCGTCGCTGCAGCGCGGCGCCAAGCTGTTCGTCAACTACTGCCTGAACTGCCACGGCGCATCGATGATGCGCTACAACCGGCTCAAGGACATCGGCCTGACCGATGACCAGATCCGCGAAAACCTGCTGTTCACCGCTGACAAGGTTGGCGAGACCATGACCATCGCCATGCAGCCGAAGGAAGCCAAGGCCTTCTTCGGTGCGCAGCCGCCCGACCTGTCGGTGATCGCCCGCGCCCGCGGCGACGACTGGCTCTACACCTACCTGCGCACGTTCTACCGTGACGACAGCCGCGCCACCGGCTGGAACAACCTGGTGTTCCCGAGTGTCGGCATGCCACACGTGCTGTGGGAACTGCAGGGCCAGCGCGCCGCCAAGTTCACGGAAGTGGAAGAGCACGGCGAGAAGGTCCACAAGTTCGCCGGCTTCGAGCAACTGAGCCAGGGCAAGTTGAGCAAGGTCGAGTACGACCAGGCCACCGCCGACCTGGTCGGCTTCCTGGACTGGATGGCAGAGCCCGCGCAGAATCACCGCAAGCGCCTGGGCGTCTGGGTGCTGCTGTTCCTGGGCGTGTTCACGGTCTTCGCCTGGCGCCTGAATGCCGCTTACTGGAAGGACGTGAAGTAAGCTGGCGCAGCAGTCGTCAAGGAAAAGGCCAGATGCGGATGTTGCGAAGGCAGCACCGTTCTGGCCTTTTCTCTTTGGAAATATGCAGGAAGCGCACCGAAAAAGTGCGCTGTTTGCAACTTATTTGCTTTTCGGTGTCCGATTTTGGCAGAATGGCTGACCTTATCGTCCGACCCTGCTTCGGCTAAGCCCAAGGAATCCAACCATGATGGTGTTGTATTCGGGTACGACTTGCCCGTTTTCCCAACGTTGCCGCCTTGTCCTGTTTGAAAAGGGCATGGATTTTGAAATCCGCGACGTCGATCTGTTCAACAAGCCCGAAGATATTTCGGTGATGAACCCGTACGGCCAGGTACCCATCCTGGTCGAGCGCGACCTCATTCTGTATGAGTCGAACATCATCAACGAATACATCGACGAGCGCTTCCCGCACCCGCAGCTGATGCCGGCCGACCCGGTGCAGCGCGCCCGCGCCCGCCTGTTCCTGTTCAACTTCGAAAAGGAACTGTTCACGCACGTCTACGTGCTGGAAAACGAAAAGGGCAAGGCCGCGGAAAAGAACCACGAACGCGCCCGCGCCGCGATCCGCGACCGCCTGACGCAGCTCGCGCCGATCTTCGTCAAGAACAAGTACATGCTGGGCGAAGAGTTCTCCATGCTCGACGTCGCCATCGCGCCGCTGCTGTGGCGCCTGGACCACTACGGCATCGAGCTGTCGAAGAACGCCGCGCCGCTGCTGAAGTATGCTGAGCGCATTTTCAGCCGTCCCGCGTACATCGAAGCGCTCACCCCGTCCGAAAAGGTGATGCGCCGCTAACCGGCACCGGCCCGAAGGCATCCGCCATCGGGCCACCACGGCGCCACTGGAAGCACAATGCCTGAAACCTCCACCAAGCCCTACCTGATCCGCGCCATCTACGAATGGTGCACGGACAACGGCTTCACGCCGTATGTCGCCGTCTTCGTCGACGCCAACACCAACGTGCCGCGCGAGTTCGTCAAAAACAACGAGATCGTGCTCAACGTAAGCTTCGACGCCACCAGCGGCCTGGACATGGGCAATGAGTGGATCACCTTCAGCGCTCGCTTCGGGGGTGTTTCGCGCAAGATCGACGTGCCCGTCGAAAACGTGCTGGCCATCTACGCCCGTGAGAACGGGCAGGGAATGGCCTTCCCGGTCGAGCGCAGCGTGCCGGAAACACAGGCCGCCACCGAGCGTGAAAACAATCCGCCGCCCAAGCTGGCGCCGGTCGAAGCCGAAAGCCAGGCAACGACCGCCGACACCGGCCCCGGCGACGATGACACGCCGCCTCCGGTGCCCCGCATAGGCGGCAAGAAGCCTGCGTTGAAGGTGGTGAAGTAAGTCATCCCAAAGCGGGCCGCAATGCAGTAGAATCGCGGTCTGCACCAGACATGCCGGCTTAGCTCATCAGGTAGAGCAGTTGATTTGTAATCATCAGGTGGCGGGTTCGAGTCCTGCAGCCGGCACCAGAATTCAGGCGGCCTCCCGATACGGGAGGCCGTTTTGTTTTTGGCGTTACCACCAAGCGCTGGCCGACATAAAGCTTCTGGCGATGGTAACGATGTTCGCCACAGGCGGATCGGGCCAGTAAGCTACTGCTGCAGTCGCCCGACCGCGTCCCTCAGCCTCCCAGCGAACCGCGATTCCAGCCCGAACGTCATCACTAGCTGCCGCGTAGCTCGCGTCATCGCCACATACATCAGCCGCGCCTCGTTCTCCTCCGCCTCATCATGCTTATGCGGCATCCCGGTGGCGGGAATGCATACCAGCGGAAACTCCAACCCCTTGCTGCTATGCATGGTGATCACCTTGACGCTGTCTGCGCCGGGCGTGAATCGCTTGTTGCTGACTTGAGGACATTCGAATGGAATGCCCCTGCGCGTCAGCGCACTCGTGACATGGCCGGCAGTGTCCCAATGGCGATACAGCACCGCCATCTCTGACCACGGCGTCCCGGCGCGGTTTTCGTCGGTCAGGATCTGGGCGATGCGTTCAGCCTCTGCTTCCACAGTTGGCAGTTCGATCAACAGCGGCTTGTTGCCGCGGCGACCGGCGCCGACAGGTTGTACAGTCGGAGCCTCGTCGTCGGCACCCTCCGTTGGCCGGAGCAATTCATCCGCAAAACTACGCGCGACGGCCAGGATTTCCTGGGAATTGCGGTAGTTCAGCTTGAGGATGGTGGTTCGGCCCCGGGCCTGGATGCCGACGCTGGCGAAGGTCATCCCGCGCTTCTTGGCGCCGCCATAAATGGACTGCGCGTCGTCATAAAGCACCAACAGCGAATTGCTCTCCAGATTGACCATCTGGACCACCAGCTTGAACCACTCTGGCCGGAAGTCATGGCCTTCGTCGATCAGCACGGCATCGTACTGGCCCGCCGGGATTGCCTTCCGGTCCACGCCCTGGATGACCCGATTCACCATTTCCTCGAAAAGCGCATCGCTGGGCCGGCCTTTCGGACGGTCGATGTTGTACGTCTCCAGCTGCCGCGAGCACCACGCATGGAAGTTGTAGACGTGGACCTTCTCTTCGATGCCTTTCTCGATTATCGTCGCCGCCAGCTTGGCGGCGAGGGTCTTGTTGTAGCAAAGCACGAGGACCGGCCGTGTGACGATCTTTGCCAGATGCTCCGCCCGGTAGCCGAGGATCATCGTCTTGCCAGAGCCGGCGACGCCATGAATAACGCGGTGGCCCTCGCCGAGGCTGCGTGCCAGTTGCTCCTGCTGGAGATCCATGACACTCAGGATGTCCGGCATATCCAGTGGTCCGGCGGCGTCCTCCGGAAAGAGCGTGCGCTGCTCTGGCATGCGGATCTGCGGGAACAGATGCCAGCGAATTCGCTCGATCTGCGGCAGGGAAAGCTTGAAGGTGAATTTGACCGGGAACATCTCCCACAGGCGCTGCTGGAAGTGTTCTGCGTCGACCGTCTCATACATCTCGTCCTGGCAGATCACCAGGTGCGACGGCAGGACGTCACCGAGGTCGGTCTTGTCGAACTGGGCGCGCGTGATGTTGGACAGGACGACGCCGCAGCCGTAGGGGAAGAAGGGTTTGCCCTTCAGTGAGCCGCTGGGCCAGACCAGCTGCGGGTCGCGCTGCAGCAGGTTGGTGACATAGAACATGTACTGCCGGGCTTGCTCCAGGGGATTCATCTCCCGCACCAGCCCACGATCCGTCAGCAGCGTGACATCGCGTTGATCGATCTCCCGTATCGTATCCAGCCGCCAGTCCTTTACCTCCAGCACCAGCAGACCGCGGCTGGGATGGAAGACGATGAAATCGGGATGCCTGGTTTTTTCACCGATGGCGACGTCATACCAGCACAGGTAGTCGTCTTCCAGCTTTGTCTCCAGACGCTCGGCGAAGCGTCTCTCTCCACTGGTCATGCGCGAAGTGACCGAACCCAGCGCGGGAATCAGCGTGGCCATGCCTTGTTGCTCTTCTTATTGCCCGTTCAGGATCTGCGCTAACCACGTCTTGTGTCGCGGACCGGTGCGACGGCGGTCAGGCAGGTTTCTTATGCGGCAATTGTAGGCACAAAACGGTAACGGTGGCTGTTTTGGTAGTTTTGTCGATTTGAGGGGCGACGATTCTGGCGAGGCGGCGGCACCGGCGGCGGGTTATCAGTCGATCTGCGCCGATTTTCCCGCCATCCACGCTGCCAATCTGTCGATTCCCGCCACTCCCATACCAGGCCTTGAGCAGGTACTGGAACATTTGAAGGTGGGTGTTGACCCAATCGGTGTAGCCCCCGCCCGAGGGCGTCGAGTTCCTTCACATAGTGCTCAATCGCTTTGACGCTGTTCTCCACACCTCAGCGCGAGCTATTGACGAACCAACCGACAAAACGGCCCGGCTACATCTGAACCATCCAGATGCCGTAGCCCATTTGCCTGTGTTGCGCCTCGCGAACAGTGGCGCCGTGCCATCCGATTGGACATGGCAAACCATCACGGGAATCCGCTAAAGTGCTTGAACCGTATCGGCAGGCCAACGGGTACGGAGCAGAGACAACACAGGCCGTCGATTTTGCTCGGGCTTCACAACAGGGAAGGGTAGAAGAACATGAAAAGCAAATATGCTGCGCTTGCCGGGGTCATGCTGTCCGTCGTACTGGGCGGCTGCGGCGGGGACGGGGAACAGACCGAGATGGTGTCGCCATCGGCGTCGACGATGGCAGCCACGACACCAAAGTACGCTGTCACGGCAACCACCACCAGCGCCACCACGCGCTGGGCGCCGGCCATCACCGATACGTTTCAGATCCAGTTCACCGGCCGACTCAATACCAGCTACGCGGTGGTCGCCTACGACATCGACCTGTTCGACACGCCCACGGCCACCATCGCAACGCTCAAGTCGCAGGGCCGTCGCGTGATCTGCTACTTCTCCGCCGGCAGCGCCGAAGACTGGCGCCCGGACTACAGCCAGTTCACCGCCGCCGACATGGGCGCGCCGCTGGCAGGCTGGGCGGGCGAAAGCTGGCTCGATACGCGCTCGGCCAACGTGCGCCAGATCATGCAGGCGCGCATGGACCTGGCGGTCAGCAAGGGCTGCGATGCGGTCGATCCGGACAACGTTGACGCCTACACCAACAGCCCCGGCCTGCCGCTGACGGCCGAGACCCAACTCGACTACAACCGCTTCCTCGCGGCCGAGGCGCATGCACGCGGACTGGCGGTGGGACTGAAGAACGATATCGCACAGGTGGACGTGCTCGCGGCGGAATTCGACTTCGCGATCAACGAACAGTGCTTCAAGTACAAGGAGTGCGGCGTCTACACCGCGTTCACCGGGCAGGGCAAGCCGGTGTTCCAGATCGAGTATGCGACCAAGTACAAGGACGCCGCCACGCGCGCACCGCTGTGTGCAGCGGCGCAGGCTGCCAACCTGCGCACGGTGGTGCTGCCGCAGAAGCTCAACGGCGCGTACCGCTACGCCTGCGACGCCTGATCGCCTGCGCTGGCGGGAGCGCTGCTTTCCAGTTCCCGCCACGCCAGGTAGAGCCGCGTATCGAACTCCAACTGGTGGTAGCGCGGCTCCATGTGTCCGCAGAGCCGGTAGAAGGCTTTGTTGTGCTCGCTCTCTTTCAGGTGGGCGAGCTCGTGCACGACGATCATGCGCAGAAATTCCGGCGGCGCTTCCTTGAACAGCGAGGCCACGCGGATTTCCTTCTTGGCCTTGAGCTTGCCACCCTGCACGCGCGAGATCGCGGTATGCAGGCCTAGCGCGCGCTGGGCGGAATCGAGTCGTGCGTCGAAGCCGACCTTGTGCAGCGGCGGCGCGCTGCGCAGGTATTCCTGCTTGATGGCGGCGGTGTACTCGTACAGCGCGCGGTCGGTCTGTACGGTGTGGCGGCCGGGGTAGCGGCGCGCGATATGGTCGCCCAGGCGGCCGGCGGCGATCAGCTCACGCACCTGGTCGAGCACGCCGGGCGGGTAGCCGCCCAGGAAGCGCATCGGGTCCTTGCCGGCGGGGCGCCAGGTTTCAGTCACTGCAGCGGCCTGCTCAGTGGTGGTGGTGATGGTGGTGCATCCAGCTGTTGTCCAGCGAGTTGACGAACGACTCGACCGCGTCCTTGTCGCCGGTGGCATGGCGCATCATCTCGCCGCACTTGCAGAAGCCCTGGTACGGCGTGATGTGCGAGCACGCGGACGTCTTCTGCAGGTACAGCGTGACGGGTTTGGTGCACTTCTTGCACTTGAACTTCAGGGTCAGGGCGGGTTTGCTCATGGCGGTCGCTTGAAAAATCGGCGGAAAGTCGAACCTGACATTGTACCGGCGAGGACGGAATCCGGCCGGAGGCGGCTGAGCGTGCCCTATCTGCCTGATCGCGCCTGATACACTCCCGCCATTCCCGAACAACCCTCCAACACGCACCCATGGCACAGTACGTTTTCACCATGAACCGCGTGGGCAAGATCGTCCCGCCCAAGCGTCACATCCTGAAGGACATCTCGCTGTCGTTCTTCCCCGGCGCCAAGATCGGCGTGCTGGGCCTGAACGGCTCGGGCAAGTCCACGCTGCTCAAGATCATGGCCGGCCTCGACAAGGAAATCGAGGGCGAGGCCACGCCGATGCCGAACCTGAACATCGGCTACCTGCAGCAGGAACCGCAGCTCAATCCCGAGCAGACCGTGCGCGAGTCGGTGGAAGAGGCGCTCGGCGGCGTATTCGAAGCGCGCAAGAAGCTCGACGAGATCTACGCGGCCTATGCCGAGCCGGACGCGGACTTCGACGCGCTGGCCGCCGACCAGGCCAAGTACGAGGCGATCCTGGCTGCCAGCGACGGCAACAACGTCGAGCTGCAGCTGGAAATCGCCGCCGACGCGCTGCGCCTGCCGCCGTGGGACGCAAAGATCGCGAACCTGTCTGGTGGTGAAAAGCGCCGCGTGGCGCTGTGCCGCCTGCTGCTGTCGCGCCCCGACATGCTGCTGCTCGACGAACCGACCAACCACCTGGACGCCGAGTCGGTGGACTGGCTGGAGCAGTTCCTGACCCGCTTCCCGGGCACCGTCGTGGCCGTGACCCACGATCGCTACTTCCTCGACAACGCCGCCGAGTGGATCCTGGAACTGGACCGCGGCCAGGGCATCCCCTGGAAGGGCAACTACAGCTCGTGGCTGGACCAGAAGGAAGCGCGCCTGAAGCAGGAAGAGGCCAGCGAATCGGCCCGCCAGAAGGCGCTGCACAAGGAGCTGGAGTGGGTGCGCCAGAACCCCAAGGGCCGCCAGGCCAAGTCCAAGGCGCGTCTGGCGCGCTTTGACGAGCTGAACAGCCAGGAATACCAGAAGCGCAACGAAACCCAGGAAATTTTCATCCCGGTGGGTGAGCGCCTGGGCAACGAAGTGATCGAGTTCGACGGTGTGAGCAAGGGCTATGGCGACCGCCTGCTGATCGACAACCTCAGCTTCAAGGTGCCGCCGGGCGCCATCGTCGGCATCATCGGCCCGAACGGCGCCGGCAAGTCAACCTTCTTCCGCATGCTGACCGGCAAGGAACAGCCGGACAGCGGCGAGATCAAGATCGGGCCGACCGTGAAGATGGCGTTTGTCGACCAGAGCCGCGATGCGCTGGACGGCACCAAGACCGTATTCGAAGAAATCTCGGGCGGCGCCGATGTCCTGACGGTGGGCAGGTACGAGACGCCGTCGCGCGCCTATATCGGCCGCTTCAACTTCAAGGGGGGCGACCAGCAGAAGCAGGTCGGCACGCTGTCGGGTGGCGAACGCGGCCGCCTGCACATGGCCAAGACGCTGATTGCCGGCGGCAACGTGCTGCTGCTGGATGAGCCGTCGAACGACCTTGACGTGGAAACGCTGCGGGCGCTGGAAGATGCGCTGCTGGAGTTTGCCGGCTGCGTGATGGTGATCTCGCACGATCGCTGGTTCCTGGACCGGATCGCGACGCATATCCTGGCGTTTGAAGGGGACTCGCATGTGGAGTTCTTCCCGGGCAACTACCAGGAATATGAGGCCGACAAGAAGCGCCGGCTGGGTGAGGAAGGGGCCAAGCCGAAGCGGATTCGCTATAAGCCGATTGCGCGGTGATTTGCTGCGGAGTGCGATAAGAGAAACCAGGCCTGCGGGCCTGGTTTTTTTATGGCTGTGAAGCTCGCGAGTGTATGGGCGAGCTGCCACCCCTCGTGAACGCTCCCCTCTCTCGCACGCGGGAGAAGGGAGCAAACCGCCGCATTGCGTTAGTCAGCTGCCCGCACCAACCGCAACCGCGTAATCTCCGACGGCGCCCCAAACCGCTTGGGTGGCCCCCAATACCCCGTCCCCCGGCTCACATAGATCCACATCGCCCCATGCCGCACCAGCCCCGCGGTGTACGGCTGCTGCATCGGCACGAACAGGTTCCACGGCCAGAACTGCCCGCCATGGGTATGCCCTGACAGCTGGAGGTCGAAACCAGCTTCCGCCGCCACCGTGGCCGTGCGCGGCTGGTGCGCCAGCAGCACGCGTACGCCGGCCTGCGCCGGTGCGCCGGCGATGGCGCGGTGCGGGTCGCTGCGGTGGCTTTCGTGAAAGCGGCCGGCGGAGTAGTCGGTCACGCCGGCCAGCACCAGCGGGTGGCCGCCGTGCTGCAGCACCACGTGCTCGTTCATCAGCACGCGCAGGCCGAGCCGGCGCAGTTCGTCGATCCACGGCTGCGCTCCGGCGTAATACTCGTGGTTGCCGGTGACGAAGTAGGTGCCGTGGCGCGCCTGCAGGCGCGCCAGCGGCGCGGTGTGGGCGGACAGTTCGCGCACGGTGCCGTCGACCAGGTCGCCGGTGATGGCAACCGCGTCGGGCTGCAGGCTGTTGACGCGGTCAACGATGCGGTCGAGGTAGGGCCGCTTGATGGTGGGGCCGACGTGGATGTCGCTGATCTGGGCGATGGTGAATCCATGTAGCGCCTCGGGCAGGCCGGCGACCGGCACGTCCACCTCGACCACGCGCGCCAGGCGGCGGGCATTGATGTAGCCGGCCAGCGTGACCAGCACGGCCAGCAGCGGCACCGCCAGGGCGCTGCCTGCCGTCAGCCCGGGCATCTGCCAGCCGAGCAGCTTGCCGGCCAGCCAGGCGGTGGCCAGTGCGATGTCGCGCGCCAGCGTCAGCACCAGCAAAGATGAGAAAAATCCCATGGCCAGCATGCCGATCCAGGAAATCCGGTCAGACCACGGCTGGCTGAAGCGACGCGCCAGCAGGCCAGCGGGCAGCAGAGCACACGACATGGCGAGCCACAGGACGGCGAGCGTCTTGACCAGCATCGGCACGGGCATCGCCGGCAGCAGGCGCAGCCCGATATAGCCGTGCAGCAGGGCCGTCACGATGGCGGCGGTCAGGATCGTGGTGCGAGGGGGCATTGGGGCGGGGGCGGAGCCAGGGTGGTATGGAGAGATGAGGCCGCGGCGCGCGCCCTTCAAGGGCTTGGCGCGGCGTACGCCTCGCGCCAAGCCAAGCAAGATGCACACCCGCGCCGCCGCTGGCAGGCGCAACGGCGCATTGCGGCTTGATGGTGCCGTACCGCGGCCTCAGTTCTTCATACCCCCGAGGACGCAGCGAAACCCGCCTCGTACGAGCCTGATCTGTCTTTTTTTGCGCCGGCCCTGAATGTTTTTAAATGAGATTGTTCGCCTGTCCGCCCTAATTTAGATTCGCAGCATGGGCCGCTTGCTGTGCAGCATCGTGCGCCTCCATGCCACCAGACGGCCGTGTTGCCGTGCCGCAGCAGCCTTGCGAGTCACAAGCAGCATTCCCGGAGAAACCCATGCCATTTCGCCTGAAGCAGACCTGCATCCTGATCGCAGCGGCGTGGCTTGCCCTGGCACCTCTCGGTCCGCAAGCCGCCACGCCGCCGCAACCGGCGACCGCGGCGCTGGCCTGGCCGCGCAATTTCGACGCCGCCACCGACCATGTCGAGCTGTACCAGCCGCAGGTCGAGACCTGGGACGGCACCCGGTTGTCGGGCCGCGCCGCGGTGGCGGTGGGCGAGAAGGGCGGCGCGCCGACCTATGGCGTGGTGCATTTCTCGGCGACGGCCGATATCGACAAGCCTTCGCGGCTGGTGCAGCTGACTTCGTTGCGGATCGAAAGCGTGGAAGTCCCGACCCGGCCCGACGCCGCCGACCAGGTGCGCCAGGCGCTGGTGTCGCGGCTGCCGGCCGATGGCCTGACCGTGCCGCTTGACCAGCTGCAGGCCAGCTATGCGGTATCGCAGCAACTGGCCCGGGCCGGCCGCGTGGCGGTCCGCAACGATGCGCCGCAGATCCTGTTTGCCACCACGCCGACGCTGCTGGTGCTGGTTGACGGCGAGCCGGTCTGGCGCGCGGTGCACGGCACGGCATATGAACGTGCGCTCAATAGCCGCGCCCTGTTGCTGCGCGAGGCCGGCGGCGAGCTGTACCTGAAGGCCGCCGGCTACTGGTACCGCTCCGAATCCGCCGGCGGCGCGTGGGAAGTGATGACGTCCGCGCCCAAGGCGCTGGAGAACGCCGCCGCCAAGGCCGCCACTGGCATGAAGCCGGATGCGATGCTGCCGGCCGATGGCAAGCGCCCGGCCGGGGCGCCGGCCATTGTCTTCGCCGAGCAGCCGACCGAGTTGGTCATCACCAGCGGCGCCCCGCAGATGACGCCGGTCAGCGGCGTCAGCCTGCTCACGGTTTCCAATGCCGATCACGCCATCTTCGTCGATCCGGCGACCAACCAGTATTACGTGCTGGTCTCCGGCCGCTGGTTCCGCGCGCCGATGCTGACCGGCCCGTGGGAGTTCGTGCCCGGCCGCGAACTGCCGGCCGACTTTGCCAGGATCCCGCCGACCGATCCCAAGGCCAATGTGCTGGTGTCCGTGCCCGGCACGCCGCAGGCGCGCGAGGCCGAGATCGCCGCCACCATTCCCCAAACGGCAACGGTATCGCGCAGCAAGGCCAGCCTGAGCGTGGCCTATGACGGCGCGCCGCGCTTTACGCCGATCACCGGCACCTCGCTCAGCTATGCCGTCAACACCGGCACGCCGGTGATCGAGGTCGATGCCAGCCACTATTATGTGGTCGCCAACGGCGTCTGGTTCACCGCGCCGGCGCCGTCCGGCCCGTGGCGCGTGGCCACCGAGGTGCCGTCGGCCATCTACACCATCCCGCCGACCTCGCCGGTGTACTACGTGACCTACGTGCGCATCTACACGGTCACCCCCGAGACCGTGGTGGTCGGCTATACCCCCGGCTACATGGGCGTGGTGGTCAGCGCGGACGGCACGGTGGTGTACGGCACAGGCTACGTCTATCCGCCCTACGTGGGCGCGGCCTACTACGGCTACCCGGTCACGTACGGCTATGGCGCCGGCTTCGGCATCGGGATGGCGGAGGGCTTTGCCTTCGGCTTCGCCGCAGGCGCGTTCTGGGGCGCGGCATCGCCTTACTGGGGACCGTACTGGTGGGGCGCCCCGTACAACTGGAATTACGTCAACGTGAACCAGGCCAACTTCTACGGCCGCTGGGGCCAGGGTACCGTGACGCACGCCCAGGGCTGGAACGCCTGGACCGGCACCGAATGGCGCGGTACCGCGGCGTCGGGCTTCAACCCGGCCACCGGCGCGCGCTACCAGGGCAGCCGCGGCGCGGCGTTCAATCCCTATTCCGGCAACTACGCGGCTGGCCGCCAGGGCTCGTTCGCCAACCCGTCCACCGGGCGCGAGGGCGCGGCGCGCGGCGGTGTGGCCGGCAATACTTATACCGGCAACTATGCGGCCGGGCGCCAGGCAGCGGGCTACAACGCGCAGACCGGGCGCGTCGCCGCGGGCGAGGCCGGCATTGCCGGCAACACGCAGACCGGCGAGCACACCGCCGGCAGCCGCGGCTTTGTGGCCAACCCGGGCAAGGACAACGCCGTGGCGTGGAACAACGGCAACGTCTATGCGGGCCACGACGGTTCGGTCTACCAGCACACCGACGACGGCTGGCAGAAGCACACGCCCGGCGGCTGGGAGCCGGTGCAGCCTAACAACGAAGTGACCAACCGGCTCGACCAGCAGCGCCAGGCCCGCGACGTGGCGCAGCAGCGCCTGGACGGCGCGTCGCGGCAATGGCAGGCGCGGGGCTTCGGTGGCGGCGCGGGTGGCGGCTTTGGCGGGCGCGGCAGCGGTTTCCGTGGCGGCGGCTTCCATGGCGGTTTTCGCCGTTGAGGGCGGACGATTTCAGCGGATGCTGAAGACGACGTCCGTTCTCGAAAGCAGTTAATACGCAATCGAAAAGAATTGAATTGGCGCGTGCCGGCACCGGCCTTACCCTGCCGGATAAGGCACGCGCATGGCTGCCGCCTGCTGCACGCAGCGTCCGCCTGGGCGCCGCGTGCACGCGATCGCGTGCAACACCATGGCGGGAGGAGGACCCGTGAACACTGCTATCCACTGGCGCAGCATGCTGTGCCTGGCCTGCGTAGTGCTGGCGGCCTGCAGCAAGGAAAAACCGGCGGCCGTGGCACCGCCCGCGGCGGAGGTCGGCGTGATGACGGTGGCGCTGCGGGATGTGCCGATCGTCTATGACTTCGTCGGCCAGACCCAGAGCTCGCAGCAAGTAGAGATCCGCGCGCGCGTCAATGGTTTCCTGGACCGGCGCGTCTATACCGAGGGTGCGGTGGTCAAGGCCGGCGAGACCATGTTCCTGATGGATCCCAAGCCGTTTGCCGCGGCGCTGGATGCCGCCAATGCCGAACTGGCGCAGCAGGTGGCGCGGCTCAAGACCGCCAATGCCGACCTGGCGCGGGTGCGCCCGCTGGCCGAACGCAACGCCCTGAGCCAGCGCGACCTGGATGATGCTACCGGCAAGCAACAGGCCGCCGCGGCCTCGGTCGAGGCGGCCCGGGCCAATGTCACCAATGCCAGGCTGAACCTGGGCTATACCACGATCAAGTCGCCGGTCACGGGCGTGTCGAGCTTTGCCAAAAAGCAGGCCGGCAGCTATATCGACCCGTCCAACAGCCTGCTGACCTACGTCGCCAAGCTCGACCCGATGTGGGTCAACTTCAGCCTGTCGGAAAACGAGGTGCTGTCGTCGCGCGCGGAGCAGGAATCGGGCGCGCTCAAGTTCCCGGCCAAGGGCGCCTTCGACGTGGTGATCGTGCTGGCCGATGGCAGCCAGTTCCCGTACCACGGCAAGATCACCTTCGCCGATGCGGCGTTCAGCGCCGAGACCGGCACCTACATGATCCGGGCCGAGGTCTCCAACCCCGAGGGCACGCTGCGGCCAGGGCAGTTCGTGCGGGTCAAGCTGCATGGCGCCGAGCGCACGAAGGCCATTGCGGTGCCGCAGGAAGCCATCATCCAGGGGCCGCGCGGGCAACTGGTCTGGGTGGTGGGCCAGGACAACAAGGCCCAGCAGCGCGTGGTGGAGGTCGGCCAGTGGACCGGTGACAACTGGGTGGTGCGCTCTGGCCTGAAGGCCGGCGAGCGCGTGGTCATCAGCGGCGGGCTGCGGTTGGCGCCCGACGCACCGGTCAAGGCCGTCGAGGCTGTTCCCGGACAGAAGCCCCCGGCGGGTGCGGCGGCCGCCAGCGCGCCAGGTGCGCCAGGCGCGTCATCGCCCGCCCAGGCCAAGGGCACGGAGAGCGCAGGGAGCAAGCCATGAAGCTTGCCCACTTCTTTATCGACCGGCCCATCTTTGCGTCGGTCCTGTCGATCATCATCGTGGTGGGTGGCCTGGTCGCGCTGACCAAACTGCCGATTGCCCAGTTCCCGGACGTTACGCCGCCGTCGATCACGGTGACGACGCGATACCCGGGAGCCAGCGCGGAAGTGGTCGCGCAGAACGTCGCGGCGCCGATCGAGCAGCAGGTCAACGGCGCGGACCGGATGATGTACATGAACTCGACGAGTTCCTCGACGGGTGACCTGACCCTGACGGTGTATTTCGAGATCGGGACCGATCCGCAACTGGCGCAGGTGGACGTGCAGAACCGGGTCAACCTGGCGCTGCCGACCCTGCCTGAAGCTGTCACGGCCCAGGGCGTTTCCGTGCAGAAGCGCTCTTCTGCGTTCATGATGGTGATTGCCATCTTTTCGCCGGACAACAGCTACGACCAGACCTTTGTCGGCAACTACGCCAACATCTATGTGCTGGATGCGCTCAAGCGCATTCCCGGCGCCAACCAGTCGGCGATCTTCGGCAATCCGGACTACGCCATGCGGATCTGGCTGCGGCCGGACCGGATGGCGTCGCTGGGCATTACCACGGAGGACGTCAAGAACGCTGTCAGCGCGCAGAACCAGCAGTTCTCGGCCGGCCGTATCGGACAGTCGCCGACCACGGGCACGGTCCTGCAGACGTTCCCGATTGCGACCAAGGGCCAGATGACCGAGCCCGCCGAGTTCGAGAACATGATCCTGCGCGCGCAGTCGGGCGACGCCGCGCTGGTGCGGCTCAAGGACATCGGCAGGGCCGAGCTCGGTGTCAAGGACTATTCGCTGCGCAGCCGCTACAAGGGCAAGACCGCCACGCTGCTGGCGGTCTACCAGCAGCCGGGCGCTAATGCGCTGGACGTGGCCAAGCAGGTCCGCAGCACGCTGGCGGAACTGAAAAAGTCGTTCCCGCCGGGGCTGGAATATGAGGTCGCGCTCGACACCACGGAGTTTGTGAACGAATCGATCAACGAGGTGGTGCACACGCTGCGCGATGCGGTGATTCTCGTGATCCTGGTCGTCTACCTGTTCCTGCAGAGCCTGCGCGCAACGATCGTGCCGATCCTTGCCGTGCCGGTGTCCATCATCGGCGCCTTCGTCGGCATGAGCATGTTCGGCTTCTCGGTCAACATGCTGACCTTGTTCGGGATGGTGCTGGCCATCGGCATTGTGGTTGACGACGCAATCGTGGTGATCGAGAACGTCGAGCGCAACATGGTGGAGTTCAAGCTGCCACCAAAGGAGGCGGCCAAGCGTGCCATGGACGAGGTGAGCGGCCCCGTGGTTGCGATCGTGCTGGTGCTGCTGGCGGTATTCATCCCGGTGGCGTTCCTGTCCGGCATTACCGGCCAGCTCTACAAGCAGTTTGCCGTCACCATCGCGGTGTCGGTGGTGCTATCCGGGGTGGTGGCACTGACACTATCGCCGGCGCTTGCGGCAATCCTGCTCAAGCCCGGCGAGCATAAGAAGAACCGCTTCTTCCAGTGGTTCAACAATTCGTTCGATCGACTGATACAGGGGTACGACAAGTCGCTGCAGGTTGTGATCAGGCGGACGGTGATCTCCATCATCATCATCCTTGTCATGATCGGGGTGAGCGTGCTGATGTTCGTGCGGATACCGTCGTCGTTCCTGCCGGTGGAGGACCAGGGCTATCTGTTCGGTGCCGTGGTCATGCCGGATGCGGCCAGCCTGGACCGCACCGGCAACCTCTCCTCCCGTGCCGAGGCCTGGTACGCCAAGCAGGCCGGCGTCAGCTCGGTGGCGTCTGTGGACGGGTACAGCCTGATCGATTCGCAGAACAAGGCCAATGCTTCTACCTTGTTCATCACGCTGAAGGGCTTCCATGACCGCAAGGAAGGCGAGAGCGCGGCGGACCTGATCGCCAAAGCGAAGAAGGAGTTTGCGAGCTACCAGGACGGTGTGACAATTCCGATCAACCCGCCCTCGATCCCGGGCCTGGGAACGACCGGTGGTTTTGAGTTCTGGCTCCAGAGCACGGCGGACGGCACCTACCAGCAGCTGGAGGAGCGGGTGCATGCCTTTATCGCCAAGGCCCGGCACCGGCCAGAGCTGACGGGGATCAATTCCACCATCAACACGCGCTCGCGCCAGTTGCTGGTGGAGGTGGATCGCGAACGCTCCGAAACCCAGGGCGTGCCCGTCGAGCAGGTCTATTCCGCGCTGCAGACCATGTTCGGTTCGCTCTTCGTCAGCCAGTTCCCCAAGAACAGCCGGCTGTTCCAGGTGATCCTGCAGGCCGAACCTGACTACCGCTCGCGTCCGGAGGATCTCGACAAGGTCTACGTGCGCAACCGCACTGGCGAAATGGTGCCGATCAAGGCGGTGACGACATCCCGGTATGTCCCAGGCGCGGATATCATGACCCGCTTCAACAATTTCCCGGCCGCCAAGATCATGGGTGATGCCGCGCCGGGCTACAGCTCTGGCCAGGCGCTTGCGGCCATGGAGGACGTGGCGCGGGAAGTGCTTGGCCCGGGCTACAGTTATGCCTGGAGCGGCCAGGCATACGAGGAGAAGACCGCCGGATCGACGGCAGCAATGGTCTTTGCCTTTGCCTTGCTGATGGTGTTCCTGATCCTCGCTGCGCAGTACGAAAAATGGACGCTGCCGTTCGGTGTTCTGCTGGCGGTACCGTTCGCGCTGTTCGGTGCTCTGGTTGCCATCCTGTTGCGCGGCATGCAGAACGACGTCTACTTCCAGATCGGGCTGACGGTGCTGATTGCGTTGGCGGCGAAGAATGCCATCCTGATCTTCGAGTTCGCGGTGGAAATACGGCACAAGGAAGGCCTCAGTGCCTACGATGCCGCCTTGCATGCGGCCAAGCTGCGCCTGCGCCCGATCATCATGACCTCGCTCGCCTTCATCCTCGGCTGCGTGCCGCTGGCGATCGCAAGCGGCGCGTCGGCGGCCAGCCGACAGTCGCTGGGCACCGGCGTGATCGGCGGGATGCTCGGCGCCACGGTCATTGCGCTGTTTTTCATCCCGATGTTCTTCTGGGGGCTGGAGGTGATGTCCGAGCGCAAGCCGAAGCCCAAGGTCGGCGCTGCACCCACCACGCCACCGGCCGGAGAACCGTCATGAGCGCGCGCCGCCGGCTGGCCGGCGCCTGCGTGGCCGCGGCGCTGGGCGGCTGCGCCATCGGCCCCAACTACGAGCGCCCGGCCACGGCGGATCCGGCGCAGTACCGCATCGACACCGGCGTGCTGTCCGTGGCCGCGGACAGCGCCTGGTGGGACAGCTTCGGCGACCCGGTGCTTAACTCGCTGGTCGAGACGGCGCTGCGCAACAGCTACGACGTGCGCATCGCCGCGGCCCGCATCGATGAATTCCGTGGCCAGCTGATGGTGGTGCGCGCCGGCTTCTTCCCGCAGGTCAACCTGACGGCGTCGGCTACTCGCCAGCGCGCCGGCACTTTCACCGGCACGCCGTTCGCGTCGCTCGACGGCCCGCGCAATTCCTACCAGCTATTGGCCAATGCCAGCTGGGAGATCGACCTGTGGGGCCGCATCCGCCGGCAGGCCGAGGCGGCCGAGGCCAGCCTGTGGAACGCCGAGTACGCCCGCCGTGGCGTGGTGCTGTCGCTGGCGGCGTCGGTGGTGCAGGGCTATGCCACGCTGCGCGGGCTCGACGCGCAGCTGGAGATCGCGCAGCAGACGCTGCAGGCGCGCGGGCAGGGGCTGGATATCTTCCGGCAGCGCTATGAGGGCGGCGTGATCTCGCAGGTGGAGCTGTCGCAGGCGGAGAACGATTTTTACGTGACCGAGGCGACGATCCCGGTGCTGCGCAGCGGCATCGCGCAGACCGAGAACGCGCTGTCGGTCCTGCTGGGCCGCGAGCCCGGCCCGATCGAGCGCGGCAAGCCGGTCAACGAACTGCAGCCGCCGCCGGTCGGCGCCGACCTGCCGGCCGCGCTGCTGTCGCGCCGGCCTGACGTGTTGCAGGCCGAGCAAACCGCCATCGCCGCCAACGCTCAGCTGGGCGCGGCGCAGGCGCTGTACTTGCCAGCGGTCAACCTGAGCGGCCTGTTCGGCGCCATCGCCAGTTCGCCGGCAGGCCTGTGGCACAGCGCCTCGCAAGTGTGGGGCATCGGCGCCGGGCTGACCCAGCCGATTTTCCAGGGGGGCGCCATCCGGGGCCAGGTGCAGACCGCATCGGCGCAGCGCGACCAGGCCATGCTGGCCTACCAGGGCACCGTGTTGGCGGCGCTGGCCGACGTCAACAGCGCCCTGTCCAGCGGCATCGAGACCCGCAACCGGCTGGTGAGCCTGCGCCAGCAGGAGAAGAGCCTGGTGGTGTATGCCGACCAGTCGAGCGCGCGCTACGAGGGCGGATATTCCAGCTACCTGGAGGTGACCACGGCGCAGGAGAAGCTGTTCTCCGCGCAGCTTTCAGCGGTGCAGGGGCAGGTGGATGTGCTGACCAGCACCGCGGCGCTGTACAAGTCGCTCGGCGGCGGCTGGCCGTCGGTGCCGCAGGATGTACGCGATGCGGGGATGCAGGGGGATGCGAAGGTGTTGACGCGGTAGGGGAGCACGCCACCGGTCGCGGCTTGCGCCAACGCCGCAATGCTTATCGCGCCGACCACTCTCCCTGCCTGACCCCCATCGCAGTGACCACGCCATAGGCCGTGATCCCCAGCGCCACCCCCAGGAAATGCCCGTCCAGCCCCATGCCGAACACATTGGCCAGCATCCACCCGCCGCCCACGGCCAGCGCGATCCGGCACAGCCCGGCGGCCACCGGCCAACGCATGCGCCCCGCCCCCATCGACGCAAAGTACAGCGCCATGCCGAGCCCGAAGCCGCCGAAGGCCGGCCCCACCCATGACAGCGCGCGCGCCGCGATGTCGATCACTTCCGCGTCATTGGTGAACAGGCTGGCAAACCGCACCGGTGCCAGGCCCACCGCGGCGCCAGCCATGCCGGCAATGGCCAGCGCCAGGAACGCACCCACCCATGCGGTGCGGCGCGCGGTGTGCCAGTCGCCGGCACCCACGGCGCGGCCGACCAGCGCCGTCAGCGCCGAGCCCACGCCGAAGGCGAGCGGGATCATCAGGAATTCCAGCCGCGCCGAGATGCCATAGGCCGCCACCGCCGCGGTGCCATGATGGCGCAGTTGCGCGGTGACCAGGATGGTGGTCAGGTTGCCCACCGCCGCCAGCGCGCACGCCACCAGCCCCACCGACAGGATGCGCGCGAACAGTTCCCACGACGGCCGCAACCGCAACACCGGCACGAAGCCCGCGCCGCCGCGCGCCACCACGACCACCATCGCCAGCGCCGCGGCCCACGACACCGCCGCCAGCGCCGCGCCAATACCGGCCAGCCCCATGCCGGCGGGCTCGGCCAGCAGCCACGACAGCGGCGGGAAGGCGATCCACATCAGCGTGAGCACGCGCGCGGCCAGCGCATGGCGGCCGCCGCCGCGCAGCACCGAGGCCAGCGTGTTGGCCAGCCACGCCGGTATGGCGCCGGCGCCGAACAACCAGATCGCATAGGTGGCAGCCGCCTCGGCCGCGGTGTCGCCGCCCACCGCGCCCAGCACGCCACGCGGAAATCCCGCCAGCACCACGGCAAAGGCCAGTCCCGCGGTCACCGCGATCAGCAGCGCGTGCACGACCAGCGACGACGCTTCCTCGCGCCTGTTGGCGCCGAGCGCGCGCGCGATCGCCGCGACCACGCCCCCGCCCATCGCGCCGGTCGACATCTGCTGCAGCAGCAGCGCAAACGGCAGCACCACGGCCCAGCCGGCCAGCGCCGCCGTGCCCTGGCGCGCGGCCAGCCAGGTTTCGATCAGCTGGGCCACGGCCTGCAGCAGCGCGATCAGCGCGGTCGGGCCGGCCAGCTTGCCGATGCGGCGGGCCAGTTCGCTGGCGGGCACCGCTTCGGCCGGGGCGGCGCAGGCGCGCAGCGCGCTGGTATCAGTCATGGCGGCTCTCCTGCTCGCTGACAGCTTCGGCGTCGCCGAAGCGACGCCGCAGGAAGCGCCCCGCGCCCGGCCCGGGCAGCACGCGCACCTCGTCCAGCGTGATCTGGCTGCCATCGGCGCGCATCAGCTCCGCCGCGGCGATTTCCTTGCCGGTGCGGCGGTCCTGCAGCACGGTCAGCGGACCCTTTTCATCGGTCATCCAGCAGTCGGCCCAGGCCTTGAGCGCGACAAAGACGGGGAAGAAATCGCGCCCCTTGTCGGTCAGCTGGTAGACGTGGCGGCCACCGCCCTCTGGCGTGACGCGCGCCAACAGGTCGTGCGCCACAAGCGTCTTCAGGCGCGCGCTGAGGATGTTGGGAGCGATGCCCAGGTTGCTTTCGAACTCGTCGAAGCGCGTGCTGCCGTAGAAGGCCTCGCGCAGCACGAGAATTGCCCAGCGTTCGCCCAGCACCGCCATGGAACGGGCGACGGGGCAGGGCATGGAAGCGAAATCGGTGGGGGTCATGGGGGCGCCTGGGATGTCGTCGGCTTGCTTTCAATTTGCAAGTTTGCTGAATCATAGCTTGCAAATTGAAAGTTTGCGCCGGCCCGGCGTAGATGCCGTTCGCTCACCGGCCAGTGTGCCGCCGCCGCCGCTCAGGCCGCGGCGTCCCGGAAGACCTCCAGCTTGCCCAGCTCCTCGCGCATGAACCCGATGAGAGCCCGGGTCGCCATCGACGGATGCAGGTTGGGCGTGGTGATGATGAAGAGCTTGTTGCCCAGCCCCTCCGGGCGCCAGTCGGGCAGCACCGGCACCAGGTGCCCGGCGCGCACTTCCTCCCAGCCGATATAGACCGGCAGCAGGCCGATGCCATGGCCCTCGCGCACGGCCCGCGCGAGGAACAGGAAGTGTTCGGATTGCAGCGTCGGCGTCAGCGCCACGTCCACGCGTTGGCCGTCGCGGTACAGCGACAGCGCGAACTGGCGCGGAGGGTAGGGCGGGCACAGGAACTGGCAGCCGGCCAGGTCGGGCGGCACGCGTACCGGCGGAATGCTGGCAAGATAGTCCGGCGATGCATACAGTTGCCAGCGGATGTCGCAGATTTCGCGCGCCACGTGGTCAAGCGGCGGCGCAGAAGTGACCTTCAGCGCCACATCGATCTCGGCGGCGATCAGGTCGTTGACGCGGTTGGCAAAGAACACGCGCAGCGTGATGCCGGGGTGCTTCTGCGCGAACTGCAGCAGCAGCGGCGCGATATAGGCGTCGCCCAGCCCAGTGGGCACGCTCACGCGCACATGGCCGCGCAGCGTCTTGCCCAGGCTGTCGATCTCCGCCTGCGCCGACGCCACCTCCTGCAGGATGCGCACACCGTGCTGGTACAGCGCGTGGCCGGGCTCGGTCAGCTCCAGCCGGCGCGTGGTCCGGCGCAGCAGTTGCGCGCCGGCCTGGTGCTCCAGCTCGCGCAGCTGGCGGCTGACCTGCGAGCGCGTGACGCCGCGCCGCCGGCCCGCCTCGGCCAGGTTGCCGGCGTCGACGATGTCGACGAAAGCCTGGATCAGGTTGAGGTCCATCCGGGATTGCCTGAAGAATTGTCACCTATGGCGCAACATTGTGATTCCGATGCGCGTGATTGTCGATGCACGGCAGCACCGATACAGTGATTAACTGCCGGCCGCACCGCGGACCGGCGCCCGATTCCGCAGAACGCACAGCAATACAGGAGACAACGGATGGCCACGGACCTCTGGTTTGAAGACATGCATCGCACCGGCGACGAGCAGGTGGCGCGCGGCGCGCAACTGGCCGGCGGCCTGCGCACGCTGGGCGTGCAGGAGGGCGACGTGGTCGCGGTACTGCTGCGCAACGACCCTGCCTACGCCGACGTGGTCCACGCCTGCCGCACGGCCGGCTGCTACTACTGCCCGATCAACTGGCACTTCACCACGGAGGAAGTGCGCTTCCTGCTGACCGACAGCGGCGCCAAGGTACTGCTGGTGCAAGCCGACCTGCTGCCCGCGGTGCGCGAGGCCGTGCCGGCCGGCATGACGGTGCTGGCCGTGGGCGGCAGCGGCGGTACCGGCGGCGGCGCCATCGAATACGAAAGCTGGCTGGCGCAACAGCCCGCCTACGACGGCCCGCGCGTGGCCCCGCGCGGCCATATGGCCTACACCTCCGGCACCACCGGCCGGCCCAAGGGCGTGGTGCGCCAGCCGGTGCCGCTCGATCAGCTGGAAAGCCAGCTTGCGCGCATGCGCTCCGTGGTGCGGCAGACCTACGGCCTCGAGCCGGGCTGCCGTGCGCTGATGTCGGCGCCGCTGTACCACAGCGCGCCGGGCTCGTTTATCCAGAACGCGCTGCAGATGGCCGAGCGGCTGGTGCTCACGCCGCGCTTTGATGCCGAGCAGGTGCTGGCGCTGATCGAAAAGCACCGCATCGACGTGATCTACCTGGTGCCGATCATGTACGTGCGCCTGCTCAAGCTGCCGCCCGAGGTACGGGCGAAGTACGACCTGTCGTCGCTGCGCTTTGTCGCCTCGACCGGCTCGCCGTGTTCGCCGGACGTGAAGCGCGCCATGCTCGATTGGCTGGGCCCGGTGATCCACGAAACCTACGCCTCCAGCGAAGCCGGCATGATTACCGTCGCCACCCCGGCCGATGCCGCCGAGCGTCCCGGCACCGCCGGCAAGCCCGTCGACGCCGCGCAGCTGCGCATCCTCGACGAGGACGGCCGCCAGTGCGCGCCGGGCGAGGTCGGCCTGGTCTACGTGCGCCAGCCCGCCTATCCCGACTTCAGCTACCGCAACAACGACGCCGCGCGCGCTGCCATCGACCGCGATGGGCTGGTGACGCTGGGCGACATGGGCTTTGTCGATGCCGACGGCTACCTGTTTATCTGCGACCGCGCCTCCGACATGGTGATCTCCGGCGGCGTGAACATCTACCCGGCCGAGATCGAGCACGAACTGGTGCGCTATCCCGGCGTGGCCGACTGCGTGGTGTTCGGCATCCCCGACGACGAATACGGCGAGCGCCTGCTGGGCATGGTGCAGCCGATGCCCGGCGTGGAAATCCGCGAGGCCGAGGTGATCGAATGGCTGCGCCAGCGGCTGTCGGGCTTCAAGGTGCCGCGCAGCATCGTGATCGAGGCGCAGCTGCCGCGCGACGAGACCGGCAAGCTCGCCAAGCGCCGGTTGCGTGACCGATACTGGGAAGGCCGCCAGCGCCGCGTCTGAGCGCCAGCGCGAGATAAAGACAATGACAGGAGGAGACGCGATGCACAGCAGCAGAAGCGGATGGCGCACATGGCTCGCCGCCACGGCGGCGGGCGCGGGATGTGCGTTGGCCTTGTGGGGCGGCGCGGCGCAGGCCGCCTATCCCGACCGGCCGATCAAGCTGGTGGTGCCGTACACGCCCGGCGGCTCGACCGACCAGTTCGGACGCGCCCTGGCCGATGGCATGTCGCGCCAGCTCGGCCAGACCGTGGTGGTGGAGAACCGCCCGGGCGCCGCCACCATGATCGGCACCAACAGCGTGGCGCGCGCGCCCGCCGACGGCTACACCATGGTGCTGGCCACCAACGGCAGCATGGTGCTCAACCCGATGCTGTACAAGAAGATCACCTACGATCCGCCCAAGGACTTCAAAATCTTCACCATCGGCGCCGAGGTGCCGCTGGTGGTGGTGACCAACACCCAGGTGCCGGCCAGCAACATCCGCGAGTTCGCGGCCTACGCCAAGTCGGCGGGCGGCAAGCTTAACTATGCCTCGGTGGGTCTGGGCAACGCGCTGCAGCTGGCAACCGAGATGCTCAAGACCGAGCTGGGCATCCATGTCACGCACGTCCCCTACAACGGCAGCGCGCCGGCGCTGGCGGCGTTGCTGGCCAATGATGTGCAGCTGATGGTCGACGTGGTCAGCACCTCGCTGCCGCATATCAAGGGTGGCAAGCTCAAGGCGCTGGCGGTCACCGGCCGCACGCGACTGGATGTGTTGCCGAACGTGCCGACGGTGGCCGAGAGCGGTTATCCGAATTTCCAGGCTGCGACGTGGTTCGGCCTGGCGGTGCCGGCGCAGACGCCGGCCGATGCGGTGGCCAGGCTGCAGGCTGCGGCTTCGCACGTGCTGAAGGACCCGCAGTTCCGTTCGACCTTCAACGCGCTGGGGCTGATCGTGCAGCCGCCGCGCTCGCAGGCGGAAATCGACCGTTATATCGAGGCGGATCGTGAGCACTGGGGCAAGGTGATCAGGGCCAACAACATCACGCTGGACTGAGCGTAATCGTCGGTGCGACGGCGTTTCGCGCGCCGCTGGCTTGCTCCCCTCTCCCGCCCGCGGGAGAGGAGCCGGGGAAGCGGGCAGGCGCGTCCACACCACGACATGCCGGAATGCCGCATCCAGCCGTCGATCGCCGGCCACAACGCGCCAGACGCCGCCATGATGGGCGTATAGTTCGATGTCATCCCGGCTCCGCCAGGCGCCGCACCGGATGCCTACGTAACGCCCCTCTGTCATGACCGAGCGCGAGCCCACCGATCCCAAAGATCCGAATTCCGCCGATCCCGCTTCCCCGGATCCCGCCAACCGCCCGGATCCGCAGGCGCGCCCCGACGCCAGTTCCGACGCCAGCCCCCTGCCCCCCGATCCCCGCCTGCTGCACAAGCTCAGCCGCCGCGCCCGCGTGGCCGCCAGGCGCAAGTCGCGCCAGGCGGGGCGCATCTCGCGCACCACGCTGCGCTACACGGTGTTCATGTTCGGCGCCGGCTGCGTGGGGTTGTTTTCGCTGGTGTTTGCCTGGATCGCCGAAGTCGCGCTGCGCTGGAACCAACAACTGACCCAGGCGACCCCGTGGCTGGCATTCGTGATGCTGCCGTTCGGGCTGGCCGCCTTGCGCTGGCTGACGATCCGCCTGGCGCCGCAGGCGCGCGGCAGTGGCATCCCGCAAGTGATCGCAGCGGTCACGTTGCCGCCCGCGGGCGCCGCACAGACCGTGCTGGTGTCATTGCGGCAATCGATGTGGAAGGTGGTGCTGACCGCGCTGGCGCTGCTGGCGGGCGCCTCGGTCGGGCGCGAGGGGCCTTCGGTGCAAGTTGGGGCGGCGGCCATGCTGGCCTGGGGCCGCTGGTGCCAGGAGAAGCTGCGCTTTCGCATCGGCTTCCATCCCAACGCGCTGATCGTCGCCGGCGCGGCGGGCGGGCTGGCCGCGGCCTTTAACACGCCGCTCGCGGGCGTGGTGTTCGCCATCGAGGAACTCGGCCGCGGCACCGCGGTGCGCTGGGACCGGCTGGTGCTGTCCGGCGTGCTGACCGCCGGCTTCGTGTCGCTGGCGCTGCTGGGCAACAACCCGTATTTCGTGGTCAAGGTGCCGATGCTGGTGCTGCATGACGCGTGGGGCCCGGTGTTGCTGTGCGCGCTGATCAACGGCGTGCTGGGCGGGCTGTTCGCCAAGGCGCTGATCGGCGGCGTGCCCGGACTGCTGCCCGCGCACTGGCGCGCCTGGCCGACGCAGCATCCGGTGTGGGTGGCGTTCGGCTGCGGGCTGGTGGTGGCGGTGCTCGGCGTGGCCACCGCGGGCGCGACCTTCGGCACCGGCTACGAGCAGGCCTCGGCGCTGATCAACGGGGAATCGCATGCCACGCAGTGGTTCGGCGTCGCCAAGCTGGTGGCGACTGTGGTGTCCTACTTTGCCGGCATCCCGGGCGGCATCTTCACGCCGGCGGTGGCCATCGGCGCCGGCATCGGCGAGAACGTGGCGCACTTTGTCACCGGCATGGCCGAGCCGCGCGTGCTGGCACTGGTGTCGATGGCAGCGTTCCTGGCCGCGGCCACGCAGGCGCCGATCACCGCCAGCGTGATCGTGATGGAGATGACGCGCACGCAGGACCTGACGGTGTTCCTGCTGGCGGCGGCGTTGCTTGCTTCGTTTATCTCGCGGCAGTTCTCGCCGCACCCGTTCTACCATCGCGCCGGCCGTGCGTTCCGGCGCGAAGCGCTGATGCTGGTACGCAAGGCGCCGGCGGGCTGAGCGGGGTGGTCGCGGGCAGTGCGGGCAGCGTTGCGCCGGCGCGTCGGCGCATCGGTCCCATGGCGCGCCGCCCGGCTTTGCCCTACCATGGCGCCGCGCGATCCCACAGTGAAACTGAGCGGGCCGCGCGTGCACCGGCGGCACACACACCAATGACAGGACGCCGGCATGCCATGGGCAATGTTCCGGGGAGCACAGATGGCTTCGCAACGTCCGGCCGGCAAGACCCGGCCTCCGAGCAAGGAAAGCACCCACCTGCAGGATGCGGGCCCGGAAACCATCTGGCATACCCGCGGCCTGCAGACGCCTTCGCGCCTGCGCGCGCCGCTGCCGGGAGTCCGGCGCACGCCGCGCCGGCAGCTGCCGCCCAGCCGGGTGCCGCGCCTGCTGGCGTGGGGACTGGTGCTGGTGATGATCGCCACCTTCGTCCAGGCCTTCCTGCGCATGCACGGCTGAGCGCCGCCACAAGTGCCGGAGCCGCCTTGGCGATCGGTTAAGCTGACGGTCGCCCCGTATCGAACCGGTCGCAGTGACTTTGTCGTCACCGCCGTGTGCCGGTTTTGCCCCGCGCGACCGCGATCCGCCCGGAACATCCGGGCCAGGGCTTGCTCCAACCCGGAGCCCTTTATCCAGGTTTGTCCAGGTTCATCCAGGAGTCCGATTTGAAATTCCCCGTTGCCGGGCTGGCGCTTGCCGGCCTGCTGGGCGCCGCCACTGGCGCCATCGCCGCACCTGCTTCCGCGGCTGCCGCCAAGCCTGCTTCTCCGTCATCGGCCAAGTCTGCGGCCCAGTCCGAAACCAGCGCGCTGGCGCCAATGCTCGGCATGCTGGAAATCGGCAACCCGCTGCCGGCCTTGCCAGATTGCGCCGACAAGCGCACGCCCGACGGCCGCGATGTCACCGGGTTTTGCGTCGAACTGAAGGGCGACGGCCTGATGCGCCAGGTCGGCGTGCCGCGCGACAAGCGCCCCGCCTTCATGGATGGCCCGCATGTGGTGGCCTTTGTCGACCGCAACGCGCTGGTCGGTCTGATCGTGCCGACCGCCGGCGCCAACTCGCAGCAGGCCGCGGCCGACAGCGTCACGGCGCTGTATGGCAAGCCGTTCCGCCAGGAACAGGTCGACATGCGCGACAAGGGCGGCAAGACCGTCAAGACGCTGCACGCGGGCTGGATGCAGAAGCCGCTGACCGTGGAGCTGTACGCGATGCCGGAAGATCCCAACACCGGCACCATCGAGATGCTGCTGCCGCAGGCGCGCGTTCTGATGGCGGAGAAGGACGCTGAGATCGACAATAAACTCAATCCGGCGCCGGCTTCCGCGCCGGCCGCTAAGCCTGCCAAGCCGGCGCCCAAGCCGGCCGCCAAGCCGGAGAAGCCGGGCAGCTGGTAAGACCGCGGTGGGCGGCAGCGCCGCCCGCCAGTCAATGCGTTTGCCTCAGAGACCTTCCATCACCTTGTCCAGCCCCCGCACCACGCCGCGCACGGTATGGACCTTGCGGATCGCCAGCAGCGCGCCGGCGACATAGGGCGTGGAGCCGTCGCCAGCCTCGTGCTTCAGGTGCAGGCGCTGCCCGTCGGCGCCGAAGATCACCTCCACGCCAAGCTGGTAGCCCGGCAGTCGCACCGCATGTACCTGCGTGCCGGACATGGTGGCGCCGCGGGTTTCCATCGGACCGTTGACTTGGTCGACCGGCACCACCTGCGCCGCGGTCTTGACCTGGCCGAGCCGGTAGGCCAGCTCGCGCACCGTGCCCGAAGGCACGTCGACCTTGCCGGCCTTGGCGTAGTCGATGATCTCCCAGTGCTCCAGGTGGCGCGCCGCCATCTCGGCAAACTTCTGCAGCAGCACCACCGTGATGGCGAAATTGCCGCAGGCGAGCACGCCGCGGTCGGCCTTGCGCGCGGCTGCGTCGATCTCGGCATAGTCCTCGTCGGTCAGCCCGGAGGTGCCCACCACCACGTGCGCACCATGCGCCAGCGCTTGCAAAATGTTGTGCTTGGCGATCGCCGGCTTGGTGTATTCGACGTAGACGTCATAGGGTGTCTCGCCCAGTGCCTCGATGCTGGCGGCGGCCACGCCCGGGGTATCGGCATGGCCGGTCAGCTGCGCCAGCGGCTGCCCGGCGGCGCCGCGCGACAGGCCGGCCACCAGCGTCATGTCCGCCGCGTGCGCCACGCCGCGCGCCAGTTCGCCGCCGGCCCAGCCGGTCACGCCGCCCACGGCGACACGGATCGGATTGTTCATGTTGTGTTCTCCGCAATGGCTTGATCGGGTAGGCAGCATACCGCTTCAGCCGGCAGCGCGCCGGCGGTCGAGCTTGCGCGCCAGCACGATCGAGGTGGTGGTGTGGTTGACGCCGTCGAGCATGCCGATCTCGTCCAGCAGCCGATCGAGGCGGTCATGTGTGTCGCAGCGGATCGCCACCAGGTAGTCGACCGGCCCGCTGACGGAATTGACCTCCTCGATCTCTGGCAGCCGCTGCAGCGCACGCAGGATCGCAGGCGCGGCCTTGGGCTGCACCGACAGGCCGCAGTAGGCCAGGATCGCGTTGTCTTCCATCTTCTGACCCAGCCGCACGCCGTAGCCGGCGATCACCCCCGAGCGCTCCAGCCGCGCGATGCGCGCGACCACGGTGGTGCGGGCGATACCCAGGTGCCGGGCGAGGTTGGCGGCGCTTTCGCGCGCATTGGCCTGCAAGCGTGACAGCAGGTGGCGGTCCGTGGCGTCGAGTTCTGTCATTACGTCGGTAGGTCTCGTCGTTTCGTTCGATTATGGCGGTTTTTCGTCGTTCTTGGGCCTTCATTCCGTCTCATGGGCTATCCATACTCCAGTCAACGGGACCAACTTTTCTTGTGGACGGAGACACCATGCAACCCTCGAACCTGGGCCGGCAGGGCCCGCGCGACCTGCCCAAGGCGACCCGCCCGCTGCACGTGACGGTGCTGGGCGCGGGCAAGATCGGCCGCACCATCGCGGCGATGCTGCATGACAGCGGCGACTACCGCGTCAGCGTGGTTGACCATGACGCGCGCCGGCTGGACGGCCTGCCGCGCGGCGTGCTGGCGCGCGCCGGCGACCCCACCGAGCCGGGCACCTGCGCCGCGCTGCTGGCCGGCGCCGATGCCGTACTCAACGCGCTGCCGTTCCATGCCGCCATCAGCGTGGCCTCGGTCGCGGCGCGCCTGGGCGTGCATTACTTCGACCTGACCGAGGATGTGGCCGCCACCCAGGCCATCCGCGCGCTGGCGCAGGGCGCGCGCTCGGTGCTGATGCCGCAGTGCGGGCTGGCGCCCGGCTTTATCGGCGTGGTCGGGCACGACCTGGCGCAGCGCTTCCTGCGCGGCGGCGGCGGCTTGCTCGACCTGCAGATGCGTGTCGGCGCGCTGCCGCGCTACCCCAGCAACGCGCTCAAGTACAACCTGACCTGGAGCACCGAGGGACTGATCAACGAGTATTGCAACCCCTGCGAGGCCATCGTCGACGGCCGCCGCGTGGAGTTGCCGGCGCTGGAGGGGCTGGAGAGTTTCGCGCTGGACGGTATCGAATATGAGGCCTTTAATACATCAGGCGGCCTCGGCACGCTGCCCGAAACGCTGGCCGGGCGCGCACGCAATGTCGACTACAAGTCCATCCGCTATCCCGGCCACTGCACGCTGATGAAGCTGCTGCTCAACGACCTGCGCCTGCGCGAACGCCGCGAATGGCTGCGCGATATCTTCGACCGCGCCATCCCGGTCACCGAGCAGGACGTGGTGATCGTGTTCGCCACCGCCACCGGCTATCCGGCCGGCGGCGAACGGGGGCGCGGGCCGCTGACGCAGGCTTCGTTCTCGGCGCGCATCGGCGGGGTGGACGGCAAGGGCGGGCATGTCAACGCGATCCAGCTGACCACCGCTGCGGGCATCTGCACCGCGCTGGACATGGTGGCGACCGGCGCACTGCCGCAGTCCGGCTTCGTCCGGCAGGAGCAGATGCCGCTCGACGCCTTCCTGGCCAACCGCTTCGGCCGCCACTACACGCAGCACCCGCTACAGGAGATGCATGTATGAAAGCGCAACAGTTCGCTGCCAGCTGGGATTCGATCGGCCTGCCGCGGCCCTGGCAGGAGGGCACGCCGGCCGGCACCGTGACCGTGCGCTCGCCGGTGGACGGCGAGGCCATCGGCCATGTGCCCGCCTGCACGCCGGCACAGGCCGATGCGCTGATCGCGCGCGCCCACGCGGCGCAGAGCACCTGGGCGCTGCTGCCCGCGCCGGCGCGCGGCGAGATCGTGCGGCGCTTCGGCGAGGTGCTGCGCGAACACAAGCAGGCGCTGGGCCGGCTGGTGTCGCTCGAGACGGGCAAGATCCTGCAGGAAGGGCTGGGCGAGGTGCAGGAGATGATCGATATCTGCGACTTCGCGGTCGGGCTGTCGCGCCAGTTGCACGGGCTGACCATCGCTTCCGAGCGCCCGCAGCACGCGATGCGCGAGACCTGGCACCCCTACGGGCTGTGCGGCGTGATCTCGGCCTTCAACTTCCCGGTGGCGGTATGGGCGTGGAACTCGGCGCTGGCGCTGGTGTGCGGCAACGGCGTTATCTGGAAGCCCTCGGAGAAGGCCACGCTGTGCGCGCTGGCTGCGCAGGGGCTGCTCGACCGCGTGCTGGCGGCGGTGGCGCCGCAGCACAGCGGCATCTCGGTGGTGCTGCCGGGCGGGCGGATGCTGGGTAATCACCTGGTATCGCACCCGGCGGTGCGGCTGGTCAGCGCCACCGGCTCGACCCGGATGGGGCGCGAGGTCGGCATCGCCTGCGCCGGGCAGTTCAAGCGCAGCATCCTGGAGCTGGGCGGCAACAACGCGGCCATCGTGGCACCGTCCGCCGACATTGAACTGGCCGTGCGCGCGATCACCTTCGCGGCGGCGGGCACGGCAGGCCAGCGGTGTACCACGCTGCGCCGCTGCTTTATCCACGCCGACCTGATGGACACCATGGCCAGCCGGCTGATCACCGTGTTCGATCGCCTGCCCGTCGGCGACCCGCTCGAGGACGGCACGCTGCTTGGCCCGCTGATCGACAATACCGCCGGAGAGGCCATGGCCAATGCGTTGGCCGCGTGCCGCGCGCAGGGCAATATCGTCACCGGTGGCGAACGGCTGCTGGCCGACCGCTTTCCGCACGCGTGCTACGTGCGACCCGCGCTGGTGATGACCGACGAACAGCACGACACCATGCTGACCGAGACCTTCGCGCCGATCCTGTACCTGATGCCGTACACCACCTTCGACGAGGCGATCGCGCTGAATAATGCCGCGGCGCACGGGCTATCGTCTTGCATCTTCACGGAATCGATGCGCGAGGCGGAACGCTTCATCTCGTCCGCGGGCAGCGACTGCGGCATTGCCAACGTCAACATCGGCACCAGCGGGGCGGAGATCGGTGGCGCGTTCGGCGGCGAGAAGGCAACCGGCGGCGGGCGCGAGTCAGGGTCGGATGCGTGGAAGGGGTATATGCGCAGGGCGACCAATACGGTCAACTATGGCGATTCGTTGCCGCTGGCACAGGGGGTAAGGTTCGAGATCTGAATGGGTCCAGGGGTCGCCACGACGTTTCCGTAGGGAACGGTAACAAGCCTTACATGCCTTTGACGCCGTATTACGCGGCGAGCCCGTATAACGTCAGCAGGGCAGGCACATGCCCGATTCGACCCCAAGGACGAAACCATGAAAATACTGACGATTGGACTGGCCGCCGCGGCGGCGTCAGTCACCCTGCTGGGCGGCTGCGCCGTCTATCCCACCCCCGCCGGCCCTGCGCTAGGCCCGGCGCCCGTGTATGTCGCGCCCGCGCCAGTGGTCGTCGCGCCCCGGCCGTACTACTACGGCGGCTACGGCTACTATGGCCGCGGCTATCGTCGCTGGTAATGACAGTGGTTAGCCGGAGTATGCAGCAGCGTAGAAGGATTTGAAGCAGTGGATTGAAGCAACGGCAGGGAGCCCGGCAGCAGCGTTCAGTTGCCGCCTGCCGCGTCACCGGGACGGGCATTCAGTCCGCCCCAGCTGGGCGTGAGCGTCTGGCCGATCTCGGGCAGGTCGACCAGGTCCAGCACGCGGCCGACCGTATGATCGACCAGTTCGGCAATGCTTTGCGGCTTCTGGTAGAAGCCCGGCACCGGCGGGAACACGATCCCGCCCATTTCCGTCACCGCCGTCATATTGCGCAGATGCGCCAGGTTCAGCGGCGTTTCCCTGACCATCAAAACCAGCTTGCGCCGCTCCTTGAGCGTGACGTCGGCTGCGCGCGTGATCAGGTTGTCGGAGAGGCCGTGCGCGATCGCGGCGAGCGTGCGCATCGAGCAGGGGGCCACCACCATCGCATGCGCGCGGAACGAGCCGCTGGCGATGGTGGCGCCGATATCGCGCACGTTGTGCACGACGCCGGCGAGCGCTTCCACCTCGGCACGGCTGATATCCAGCTCGTGCTGCAGGTTCATCACGCCCGCGGGAGAAATCAGCAGGTGCGTTTCCACCGACGGCGCCGCGCGCAGCACCTGCAGCAGGCGCACGCCGTAGATGGCGCCGGTGGCGCCCGTGATGGCGACGATCAGCCGCTGCGGCGGGGCGCCGGTCACGGGCATGGCGGGCTCAGCCCTTCAGCAGGGTTTGCAGCTCGCCGTTCTGGTACATCTCCATCATGATGTCCGAGCCGCCGATGAACTCGCCGTTCACGTAGAGCTGCGGGATGGTGGGCCAGTTGGCGTATTCCTTGATACCCTGGCGGATGCCTTCATCGTCCAGCACGTTGACCGTGGTCGGCGCGTCCACGCCGCAGGCCTTCAGGATCTGGATGGCGCGGCCCGAGAAGCCGCACATCGGGAACTGCGCGGTGCCCTTCATGAACAGGACCACCGGGTTGCCCTTGACGATCTGGTCGATCTTTTGCTGCACGTCGCTCATGGTTTGCTTTTCGGTTGGGCGGGACCGTTGCGCGGGCGCCGCCTGGGGAGAATGGGATGCCGCGCGGCCAGCCGCACGGCGGAGATCTGTTTTGCCGGAGATTTTACCCGGAATCGCCGCCGCGCTTCAGGCCGGCCTCAGGCCGGTGTTCGGGGCCAGCGCCCGCCGGTGCAGCGTTCCTGCCCCGCCAGGTCGCGCGCGGTGAAGACTTCGGTGAAGCCGGCGGCTTCCAGCAGCTTGCGGGTGGCCTGCGCCTGGTCGAAGCCATGTTCCATCAGCAGCCAGCCGCCGGGCAGCAGCCGCGCGCCGGCGCCGCCGACGATGGCGCGCAGGTCGGACAGGCCGTCCTCGTGGTCGGTCAGCGCGTCGATCGGCTCGAAGCGCAGGTCGCCCTCGGCCAGGTGCGGGTCGCCCGCGGCGATATAGGGCGGGTTGCTGATGATCAGGTGAAAGCGCAGGCCCGGCGGCAGCGCCCCATACCAGTCCGAGACCAGGAAGTGGATGCGGTCCGCGCCGAGTGCGCTGGCGTTGTCCTGCGCCACCATCAACGCACCGGGCGAGATATCGGTGGCCCACACCTGTGCATCGCGGCGCTCGCGCGCCAGCGTGACGGCCAGGATGCCCGAGCCCGTGCCCAGGTCCAGCACCTGCGGGTGCGGCACGTCGGCCAGCCGGGCCAGCGCCGCTTCCGCCGCGATCTCGGTATCGGGCCGCGGGATCAGGACATCGGGCGTGACGCGGAACTTGCGGCCGAAGAATTCACGCTCGCCGATCAGATAGGCCATCGGCTCGCCGGCCAGGCGCCGCGCCAGCAGCGTGGCAAAGGCGTCGCGCTGGGCGATGGTGAGGGTGTCGGTGTCGCGCGTGATCAGCTGGGTGCGGTTCAGCCCGGTGACGTGCGTCAGCAGCATGCGCGCTTCCAGCGCCGGCAGGCCGGTCATGGCAGCCAGGGTCTGGGCTTCGCGCAGCGTCGGCGTCGCCGGCAGTGCGGCGGAGTTGGGGGAGGACATCTGGAGGCAGGGACGGTTCTGTTGCCGGCCATAAAAAACCCCACCGGCGCAATGCCTGGTGGGGCTTTGTGGCGGGACTTCCGGCTTGGCGCCAAGTGTACCGCCAGATTGACGGCGGCGGCCTGAAGCCCCCGCCGGGACGATTACTTATTGACCGCGTCCTTGGCCTTGTCGGCGCTGGCGTTGACCGCGTCCTTGGCAGCCTGCTTGGCGTTCTCCATGGCGTTGCCGGCTTCGACCTTGGCCTTCTCGGCAGCGGCCGAAGCGCTGGAGGCGGCGTCGTTGGCAGCGGCCTTGGCGGCGTCTGCGGCACTGCTGGCTGCAGCGGCGGCGTCGCTGGCGGCGGCCTTGGCGGATTCAGCCGCGCTTTGCATGGCGCTGTCGGCGCTGGAGGCGGCCGGGGCTTCTTCCTTCTTGCTGCAAGCGGCCATCGCCGCGGTGATCATCAACAGTGCGAGCAGCTTTTTCATGATTTCGTCCTTGGGTATGTTTTCGGGAGAGATTCACCCGGCACCTTCTCCGTTTGCCGGTCGAAATCGATTATAGACAGGGCCTTTTACGCTGCTAGTGCTGTTTCAAGCATTTACAAGAAATACAACTATATCGGCGACTTTACGCGCGGTTGATGGCGGAACAGTTACACGGGTGACTTAAACGTCCCCTCCGAGCGCCGCCAACTGGTCGGCCTGGTGCTCCGCCGACAGCGCCGACAGCAGTTCGTCGAGGTCGCCGTCCATGACCATGTCGATCTTGTACAACGTCAGGTTGATGCGGTGGTCAGTCACGCGCCCCTGCGGGAAGTTGTAGGTGCGGATGCGGTCGCTGCGGTCGCCCGAGCCGATCAGATTGCGCCGCGTGCTGGCCTCCTTGGCCTGTGCGGCGCGCGTCTGCATGTCCTTAATGCGCGCGGCCAGCACCTTCATCGCCTTGTCTTTGTTGCGGTGCTGGCTGCGGTCGTCCTGGCACTCGACCACGATGCCGGTCGGCAGGTGGGTCAGGCGCACGGCCGAGTCGGTCTTGTTGACGTGCTGGCCGCCCGCGCCCGAGGCACGGAAGGTGTCGATGCGCAGGTCCGCCGGGTTGATTTCGACCTCGCCGACTTCATCGGCTTCAGGCATCACCGCGACGGTGCAGGCCGAGGTGTGGATGCGGCCCTGCGCCTCGGTGGCCGGCACGCGCTGCACGCGGTGGCCGCCGGACTCGAACTTGAGCTTGGAAAACGCCGCATCACCGGCGATCCGCACGATCACCTCCTTGTAGCCGCCCAGGTCCGATTCGGACTCGCTCATCACCTCCACCTGCCAGCGATGGCGTTCGGCGTAGCGCGTGTACATCCGCAGCAGATCGGCGGCGAACAGCGCGCTTTCCTCGCCGCCGGTGCCGGCGCGGATTTCCAGCAGGAGGTTGCGGTCGTCGTTGGGATCCTTGGGCAGCAGCAGGCGCTGCAGGCTGGCTTCGAGCGCTTCGAGCCGCGCGCGGGCGCTGGCGATCTCGTCGGCGGCAAAGTCCTTCATCTCCGGATCGTCCAGCAGCGCCTGCGCCGTGGCCAGGTCATCCTGCGCCTGGCGGTACTCGCCATACTGCTCGGCCACCGGCGACAGCTCGGCATGCTCGCGGCTGAGCTTGCGGTACTGGTCGATCTTGGCGGTGGCGTCTTCGCGCGCGAGCAGGGCGTTGACTTCGTCGAGTCGCTCGGCCAGTTGGTCGAGCTTGGCAAGCATGCTGGCTTTCATCGGGTGCGGGGGAAAGAGGTGGGCCGGAGGGCCGGGGCTGCCCGCGGACGGGCGGCGGCGTGCGGCGCGGCAGGGCGCGCGGCGCAAGGGCAGAGCGGCTAGCGCTCGGAGTGGCTGCTGTGGCGGAACAGGCCCGGCACCAGGCGCAGCAGCGCCTCGCGGTCCTCGCCCTGGGTGTGGTTCAGCGCGTGGGTGGGGCCGTGCAGGAACTTGCGGGTCAGCGCGCCGGACAGGGCCTCGAGCACCGCTTCAGGATCGTCGCCACGCGCCAGCATGCGGCGCGCGCGTTCCAGCTCGGCCTGGCGGATGGCCTCGCCACTGGTCTGCAGTTCGCGGATGACGGGCACCACGCTGCGGGTTTCCAGCCAGTGCATGAAGTTCTGCACCCGGCTTTCGATGATGGCCTCGGCCTGCGCGACTGCGGCCTGGCGCTGGGCATTGCCCTCGCGCACGATCGCGCCGAGATCGTCGACGGTGTACAGGAAGACGTCATCCAGGCGTGCGACTTCGGGCTCGACGTCGCGCGGCACGGCCAGGTCGACCATCATGATCGGGCGGTGCTTGCGGCGCTTGACCGCGCGCTCCACCGCGCCCAGGCCGATGATCGGCAGCGAGCTGGCGGTGCAGGACACCACGATATCGAACTCATGCAGGCGCTCGCCCAGGTCCGTCAGGCGGATCGCCTGCGTGGTCAGGCCCTGGCCGGAGAGCTGCTCGGCCAGCTTCTCGCCGCGCTCGACGGTGCGGTTGGCCACCACGATCTGGCGCGGCTGCTGGGCGGCGAAGTGCGTCGCGCACAGCTCGATCATCTCGCCCGCGCCGATAAACAGCACGCGCTGGGTCGAGACGCTTTCAAAAATACGCTGCGCCAGCCGCACCGCGGCTGCGGCCATCGACACCGAATGCGCGCCGATCTCGGTCTGGCCGCGCACTTCCTTGGCCACCGCGAAGGTGCGCTGGAACAGCTGGTTCAGGTACGTCCCAAGCGAGCCCGCCTCGCCGGCGGTGCGCACGGCGTCCTTGAGCTGGCCCAGGATCTGGGTTTCGCCCAGCACCATCGAATCCAGCCCGCTGGCCACGCGGAAGGCATGGCGCACGGCCTCCGACTGCGGCAGCGCGTACAGGTGCGGCGCCAGTTCACCGGCGGGCACGTTGTGATGCTGCGACAGCCAGCGCAAGGTGTGCTCGAATCCATCCGTGCCCGGCGTCAGGACGTCGGTCGCGCAATAGATCTCGGTGCGGTTGCAGGTGGAGAGGATGGCGGCTTCGGTGCCGCTGCGCCCCGACAGGTGCGAGCGCAGCGCGCCGAGCGCGGGTTTGATCTGCTCGAGCGGAAACGCCACCCGCTCGCGCAGCGAGACAGGTGCCGTCGTGTGATTGATGCCGATCGCGAGCAGTTGCATTTGTTGGGGACAGGTGCGGTCCGAAGCGTGGCCGGACCGGATGCCATTATACCGCCGGCATCGCTATTTGCAGGCATGGCGCCTCAGCGCGTGGCAGCGGCCGCCGATTGCAGTATCGTTACGCCGCAGCCCCTTGTGGCTGTGATTCGTACAACACTGGAGATGGGGATGCTGGGCACCTTGATCGTGGGTTTGCTGGTGGGGCTGGCGGCGCGCCGGCTGCATCCGGCGGGGCGCGTGGTGACGCTGCCGGCCGCGCTGGTGCTGGGCGCGGCGGGTGCGGCGGCCGCTTTCTACGGCGGCCGGGCGCTGCATCTGTTTATCGACGGGCAGCTCAGCAGCTGGCTGGCGGTGATTGCCGGCGCGGCGCTGCTGGTTGGGTTCTGGGGCGCGGTCCGGCCGCGCGGACGGTAAAAACAGAACTGACTGCCGGGTCGCAATCTGCATGCTGTTTGATCCCGGTCAGGCAGCACCCGACGTCTGCTCTTTCGCCCTTGCGGCCAGCAGGCGCCGCAGCACGCCGCTGGAATAGTGGCTTGCCACATCCTTCAGGAATGCCGCGAAGTCCACATGCGCGCTGTCGTCGGCACGGTCCGAGATGGTCCGCATCACGGCATAAGGCACGCCGTATTCGTGGCAAACCTGCGCCACCGCGGCGCCTTCCATCTCCACCGCCAGCAGCCCGGGCAGGCGCTCGCGCAGTTCCGCGACCGCGGCCGGCGAGCCGATGAACTGGTCGCCGCTGGCGATCATGCCCCGGTGCAACGCCGGCGACGCCACCCCGAAGCGCTCCAGCACATCGTGTGGCACCTCGGTCGGCAGGTCCAGCCGCAGGAAGTCCGCCGCGGCGGCTTGCAGTTCGGCGGTCAGCGCCGGGTCGGTCGGGAACTCGGCGCGGTCCAGCAGCGGCACCTCATGGCGGCCAAAGAACGGTCGCGCGTCCAGGTCGTGCTGGATGGTGCGGTCGGCGATGACGATATCGCCCACATCGGTATGTGCAGCGATGCCGCCCGCGAGCCCGGTAAAGACGATCTGGGTTGCGCCGAACTCGCGGATCAGCGTGACCGTGGTCGCCGACGCCGCTACCTTGCCCATGCGCGCCAGCACCAGCACGCACGGCTGGCCGTACAGGTGGCCGGCGTAGTAGTCGCGCATGCCGATGGTGTGCACCGTGGCGCGGCTGTCGTCATGGCGCATGGCGGCCACCAGGCCATCGACTTCATCGTGGATGGCGGCAAGGATTCCGAGGGTCATGGAGCGGGGTGGCGAAGGAAAAGACACAGCATACCGGCCCGTTGCAGCGTGGCAAAGCGCGACTCCCCTGGTGCGCCGCGACCCCCTCCCACAGGACAGGTGCGGTCCCGGCATCGCTTTGCTAAAGTCCCCACGACATCCCCAGTACACAAGGGCGAGCATGCAAGTCACACCCACCGTGGCAAACGGCGAACGGCGCGCCATCCGCCGGGCACTGGCCGACTGGCGTGCTCTGAGGCGGCTCGGCCCCGCGGGCGTGGCCGGACTCTGGGGGCGCACCGAACCGGTCGCGGCCGACTGGCGCCGCTGGCTCGACCAGGCCTTGATGGCGCTGGGCACGGCGTTGCTGTGCGCCGGCCTGATCGTTTTCTTTGCCTTCAACTGGCAGGACCTCCACAAGTTCTCCAAATTCGCCCTGCTGGCCGCCGCCATCAGCCTGCTGGCCGGCTTCGCCTGGCTGCGCCCGGACGGCGACAAGGCGGGCCAGGCCGCGCTGGGCGGCGCGCAGGTAGTCGCCGGCGTGCTGCTGGCCGTGATCGGGCAGACCTACCAGACTGGCGCCGATGCCTGGCAGTTGTTCGCACTGTGGGCGCTGCTGGCGGTGCCGTGGGCGCTGGCCGCGCGCGCGGCGCCGCACTGGTGGCTCGTGATCGTGGTGGGCAACCTGGCGCTGCTGCGCTACTTCAGCATCCGCTTCGGCGTGGATGGGATATTTGCGCTTCTGTTCGATGCGCGCTTCGTGCGCACGGCCACGCTGTGGCTGCTGGGCGCGGTGCTGCTGCAGATGGCGTTGTGGCATCTGCTGTGCGCGAAGGCGCCGGCGCTGGGCTTCCGGGGCCAGACCGGCGCCCGCATGCTGGCTGCGCTGGCATGTACGCATGCCGGCTGGCTGGGGTTATCGAGCCTGCTGGGCAGCCGCTTCGATGGCGCATCGTTTGTGCTGGCCGTGGTGGTGCTGGCCGCGCTGATCTGGTGGTACCGCCAGCGTGTCTTCGACATCGTAGTGCTGAGCCTGGCCTGCCTGACCGGCATCGTGCTGGCGGTGGCCGCGCTCGGCAAGGTGCTGTTCGAAGGCAAGGCAGACTTCGACGCCTTCCTGCTGCTCGGGCTGGTGACCATCGGCCTCGCGGCCGGCGCGGCGGCCTGGCTGATGCGGGCCTATCGATCCCAACTGGAGCAGGCATGAGCACCGCTTTGCAGACTGAAAGGCGGCTCTGGCAAGAACTGGCCGCACGCGGCGAAGTGCAGGGCGAGCAGCCTCAGCACACCCACACGCCTTGGGCGGTGCGCTGCCTGATGGGCGCGGCCGGCTGGCTCGGCGCCTTGTTCTTCCAGCTCTTCCTGGTCGGCACGGTCTTCGTCGCCGCGCGCGAGAACGCGGCTGCGATGGTGGTGACGGGCCTCGCCATGATCGCGCTGGCCGCGCTACTGTACTGGCGCCGCGGGGGCATTGCAGCCGGGCAGTTTGCGCTGGCGGTGAGTCTGAGTGGGCAGGGCCTGGCCGTCTACGGCGTGGCCGAGGCGCTCAGCTTCACGCGCGTGGCGGATTCCGCCGGCTTCTGGGCGGGCCTGGCGCTGTTCGAGGCTTTGCTGGCCTTGATGGTGCCCAACCGGCTGCATCGGCTGCTGTCCGGGCTGGGCGTATGGATCGGGCTCGCAGGCGCCGTGCATATCGTGCTGTCCGGCGGCGCGCGGCATGAATGGCTGATGCTGACGTGGTCGCTCGGCTGGCTGGTGCCGGTGGCCTGTGCGCTGGCGACCGGTTTCACGCTGGCCGAAGCGCGCCTGTGCGCGGCGGGCCGGCACACCCTGCTGGAGCCGCTGGCCGATGCCACGCTGTTGTTCGCGCTGGCCGTCGCCTTGGTGGTGACGGGGATGAGCCATCCGCTTGCCTGGCTCGCCGCCCCCGAAGCCGGGCGGCTTTCTGCGGCGCATTGGATCGCGGGCGGACTGGCCACGCTGGTGCTGGCCGGATTTGCGCTGGCGGAATGCCGCCGGCTGGCGGTCCCCCTCGCGATGCAGGGCGGCGTGCTAGTCGGCGTGGTGGCCTTCGGCGCGCTGATGGCGGCTGCGCCGGCGGTCGTGGCCGGCGTGCTGGCGCTCGGCCTGGCGCTGCGCCGGGCGTCGATGCCGTGGCTCGGCCTGGGTGTCGCCACCATCGCCATCGGCTTTGTCTGGTACTACACGTCGCTGCACTGGACGCTGCTGGCCAAATCCGCAACGCTCGCCGCCGCTGGGGTGCTGCTGCTGGCCGGCCGCTATTGGCTGATGCGCAGCCGCACCGGCAGGGAGTTCGCATGAAACGATGGATATTAATTGCCTGGGCCCTGACGCTGGCATTGGCCGCCGTTGGCATCGCTGGCAAGGAACGCCTGCTGGCGCGTGGCGACACCGTCTACCTCAAGCTCGCCCCGGTCGACCCGCGCTCGCTGATGCAAGGCGACTACATGGCGCTGAACTTTGATATCGGCAACCAGATACGCGCGGTGCAGATGCAAGGCAAGCAACCGCCACGCGACGGCGTGGCGGTGATCCGCCGCGATGCACAGGGCGTAGCCGGCTTCGTGCGGGTGTATCACGGCGAGGCGCTTGCGGCAGGGGAACAGCTGCTTCGCTACCAGATCGCCCGGTCGCGCTGGGGCGCTACGCAGGTGCAGGTGTCGACGGACGCGTATTTCTTCCAGGAGGGGCAGGGCGAGCGCTTTGCGCGGGCGGAGTATGGGGAATTCCGCGTGGGGGCGGATGGGCAGGCGTTGCTGGTGGGGTTGCGGGGGAAGGGGCTGGAGAGATTGTGAGTGGTACGCCGTCCCACCGGAGACTGAAAATGAAAAAGCCCGCAGTGCTGCGGGCTTTTTCATGCGATCGGGTGAAGATCAGACGTTGAACAGGAAGTTCATCACATCCCCATCCTTCACCACGTACTCCTTGCCTTCGGCGCGCATCTTGCCGGCTTCCTTCGCGCCGGTCTCGCCCTTGAAGGCAATGTAGTCGTCGTAGGCGATGGTCTGGGCGCGAATGAAGCCGCGCTCAAAATCGGTGTGGATCACGCCTGCTGCCTTGGGCGCCGTGTCGCCAACATGGATCGTCCAGGCGCGCACTTCCTTCACGCCAGCGGTGAAGTAGGTTTGCAGCCCCAGCAGCTTGAAGCCCGCACGAATCACGCGGTCCAGGCCGGGTTCTTCCATGCCCAGGTCCGCCAGGAACTCGGCCTTATCAGCATCGTCCAGATCAGCGATCTCGGCCTCGATGGCAGCACACACCGCCACCACCGGCGAATCGGTCTGCTTGGCGTGCTCGCGCACCGCGTCCAGGTGTGGATTGTTTTCGAACCCGTCTTCACGCACGTTGGCCACATACATGGTCGGCTTGGCGGTGATCAGGCAGAACGGGCGGATGGCCTCCCACTCCTCCGGGGCCAGGTCGAGCGTGCGCACGGCCTTGGCCTGGTCAAGCACGGCTTGCGCCTTTTCCAGCACGGCGACCAGGCGCTGGGCTTCCTTGTCGCCGGCGCGGGCCGGCTTGACGTAGCGGGCCAGGGCCTTCTCCACGGTGGCGAGGTCGGCCAGCGCGAGTTCGGTGTTGATCACTTCGATGTCCGACAGCGGATGCACCCTGCCTGACACGTGGATCACGTTGTCATCCTCGAAGCAGCGCACCACGTGGGTGATGGCGTCGCATTCACGGATGTTGGCGAGGAACTGGTTGCCCAGGCCTTCGCCCTTGGAGGCGCCCGCCACCAGGCCGGCGATGTCGACGAACTCGACCGTGGCCGGCAGGATGCGCTCGGGTTTGACGATCTCCGCCAGCTTGGCGAGCCTCGAATCCGGCACTTCGACCACGCCCACGTTGGGTTCGATCGTGCAGAACGGGTAGTTTTCGGCGGCGATGCCGGCCTTGGTCAGGGCATTGAACAGCGTGGACTTGCCGACGTTAGGCAGGCCGACGATGCCGCATTGGAGGCTCATGGTGTCAGGCGGGAAATGGCAAAACCCATATTCTAGCGGATGGGCGCCCCGCCATCGGCGGGGTTGGCCGGCCTGACCGGCGCTGCGCGGCGCAGGGCGAGGCCCGGAGTGACGTGGCTATAATCCAGCCATGACCCGATCCAACGCGTCCGCGCGCCCCGCAGCGCGCCCCTCCGCTCAAACTGCCTTGGCTTTCCAGGTTGTCGTCGTCGGCGGCGGCATCGTCGGCAAGTCCTGCGCCCTGTTGCTTGCCCAGCAGGGCATGGACGTGGCGCTGGTCGCGCCGAAGCCGCCCAGGGCCAGCGGCCGCGCGGCGGCCGCGCCGGACGACTGGGACAGTCGCATCTATGCCTTCTCGGCCAGTTCGCAGGCGCTGCTGGAGCGCATGCGCGTGTGGGAGGCGCTGGACCCGGCGCGGATCCAGCCGGTGCGCGACATGCGCGTGTTCGGCGACGTCAGCGCCGCCGAGACCACGCCCAGCCTGGACGGGGACCTGCATTTCTCGGCCTATGCCGCCGCGGTGCCGCAGCTGGCGTGGATCATTGAATCCAGCCATGTCGAGCGCGCGCTGGACACTGCGCTGGGCTTCCAGCACCAGGTGACCTGGCACGATGGCACCGCCACCGCATTCGAGCGCGATCCGGACGGCGTCACGCTGACGCTGGACAACGGGACCAAGCTGCGCACCGCCTGCGCGATCGGCGCCGACGGCGCGCGCTCCTGGCTGCGCCAGCAGTGCCATATCGGCGTGACGACGCGCAAGTACCGGCAACTCGGCGTGGTCGCCAACTTTGCCTGCGAGCGCCCGCACCATGAGACCGCGTGGCAGTGGTTCCTGGGCGCCCCGGAAAAGCTGATGGCCGACGAGGAGCCCGCCAACGGCGAAGTGCTGGCGATGCTGCCGTTGCCGGGCAACCATGTGTCGATGGTCTGGTCGGCCGACGAAGCCCATGCCCGCGACCTGCTCGCACTGTCGCCGGAGGCGCTCGCCGCCACGGTAATGCAAGGCGCCACCGGCGCGGTTGGCGCGCAGTTCGGCGCGCTGCGCTGCGTGACGCCGGCGCAGGGCTTTCCGCTGGTGCTGCAGCGGGCCGAACACTTCGTGCAGCCGCACGTGGCGCTGGTGGGCGATGCCGCCCACGTGGTGCATCCGCTCGCCGGCCAGGGCATGAACCTGGGCCTGCGCGATGTCGCGGAACTTGGCCGCGTGATGGCCGACAAAGAACCTTTCCGCAGCGAGGGCGACCTGCGCCTGCTGCGCCGCTACGAGCGCGCGCGCGCCACGGACCTGTTGTCACTGACGGCGGCCACGGACGGGCTGCACCGCCTGTTCTCACTACCCGGCGGCGTGGCCCGCGTGGTGCGCAATACCGGCATGCGCGCGGTGGGCGGCCAGTCGCTGCTCAAGCGCTTTCTGATCGGCCACGCGCTAGGCTGACGAAAGTCAAACCTGCGCCCCGATCTCTCTACCGAACACTCTGGAGTCCACATGTTCCAATTCCTGCGTCGCCACCCTGCCTGGACCACAGCCATTGCCGGCGGGCTGGCCGCGGCGGGTTTTGCGCTGCACGCCATGGCCGCGGGCGAACCCGGCACCGACCGCATCAAGGAATCGCTGCAGAAGGTGCTGGGCGGCCGCGCCGAAGTGAAGAGCGTGAGCAAGACGCCGGTGCCCGGCCTGTTCGAGGCCAATATCGGCGGCCAGGTGGTCTATACAGACGCATCGGGCCGCTACATCCTGAACGGCGAGCTGATCGACACCCGCACCGGCACCAACCTGACCGAGGAGCGGATGGCGGAGATCAACCGCATCAAGTGGTCCGACCTGCCGCTGGCGCGCGCGATCAAGTGGACCAAGGGCGACGGCAGCCGCCAGATCGCGGTGTTCTCGGATCCTAACTGTGGCTACTGCAAGCGCATCGAGCAGACCTTCCAGCAGATGGACAACATCACCGTGTACACCTTCCTGTACCCGGTGCTGTCGCCGGATTCGGAAACCAAGGCCAAGCAGGTCTGGTGCGCGTCCGACCGCACCAAGGCATGGCGCGACTGGATGCTCAAGCAGGTGGCGCTGACCGGCAACGGCAGCTGCCAGACGCCGCTGCAAGAAAACCTGGCGCTGGGCCACAGCATGAACGTGACCGGCACGCCGGCGGTGTTCTTCACCGACGGCACGCGCATCCCGGGCGCGGCCGACGTCGCCACGCTGGAACGCAAGCTCGCCAGCATCAAGAAATAACCCCGCGCCGGACCTGCGCCGGCTCGATCGACGGCCGGCTTGTCCGGCCGTTGTGCTTTCCGCCTTCCCATCATCCCGAGCGATCGCCGCTAGGCGACAAGGAGACACCATGACCTTCCAGGCATTGCTGCTGACCCAGACCGACGGCGCCACGCAGGCGAATATCGCCACGCTCGAAGAAGCGCAGCTGCCGGCCGAGGGCGACGTGCTGGTCGCCATCGACTACTCCACCATCAACTTCAAGGACGGGCTGGCCATCACCGGCCGCTCACCGGTGGTGCGCAAGTGGCCGATGGTGGCGGGCATCGACGGCGCCGGCACGGTGCTGGAGTCCTCGCACCCGCGCTGGAAAGCCGGCGACAAGGTGGTGCTCAACGGCTATGGCGTGGGCGAGACGCACTGGGGCTGCCTGGCACAGCGCGCGCGCCTGAAGGGCGACTGGCTGGTGCGCCTGCCCGATGCCTTCACCACGCGCCAGGCCATGGCGATCGGCACTGCGGGCTATACCGCCATGCTGTCTGTGCTGGCGCTGGAGCGCGGCGGCGTCAACGGCCCGGTGCGGCCGGGCGACGGCGAGGTGCTGGTGACCGGCGCTTCGGGCGGCGTGGGTTCGGTGGCGATCTCGGTGCTGAGCAAGCTCGGCTACAAGGTGGTGGCGTCGACCGGCAAGACCAGCGAGGCCGATTTCCTGAAGGCGCTCGGCGCCGACGAGGTGATCGACCGTGCCGAGCTGTCGGCGCCCGGCAAGCCGCTGCAAAAGGAACGCTGGGCCGCGGTGGTGGATTCAGTCGGCTCGCACACCTTGGTCAATGCCTGCGCCCAGGTGCGCTACGGCGGCGTGGTAACGGCGTGCGGGCTGGCGCAGGGCCTGGACTTCCCGGCCTCGGTGGCGCCCTTCATCCTGCGCGGCATCACGCTGCACGGCATCGACAGCGTGATGGCGGCGATGCCGCTGCGCGAGCGCGCATGGGAACGGCTGGCCGGCGATCTCGAGCCGGATCGCCTGAACGCGATCACGCGCGAGATCGGCCTGGGCGATGCGATCGAAGCCGGCCGCAAGATCGTCGAAGGCGGCATGCGCGGGCGTGTGGTGGTGGATGTGAATCGCACCTGATCGGCGCCGCCTTGCTTAACAGCGTCGGCGTTGCCTGCAAGCGCCGACGTTACAATCCTGCCCATGACGCCGATCCGCTACGCCATCGCCCCGCTTCAGCCTGAAGCCCATCTCTTTGCCGTCACCGTCACGGTGAGCGAGCCCGATCCCGCCGGCCAGCGCTTCTCGCTACCGGCCTGGATCCCGGGCAGCTACATGATCCGCGACTTCGCCCGCAATATCGTGCGCATCCGCGCCGATGCGGGCGGCCGCGAAGTCGAGTTGACCAAGCTCGACAAGCAGAGCTGGCAGGCCGCGCCCGTCAGCATTGCCGACGGCCCGCTGACACTGAGCTACGAGGTCTATGCCTGGGACCTGTCGGTGCGCGCCGCGCACCTGGACAGCACGCACGGCTTCTTCAACGCCAGCTCGGTATTCCTGTGCGTGGAAGGGCAGGCCGAGCGGCCATGTACCGTCGATATCCACGCGCCAGCGGGCGAGGCCTACCGCAACTGGCGCGTCGCCACCGCAATGCCGGAAGCGCCGGGGCGCGAGGGCGCCAAACGCTACGGCTTTGGCCGCTACCAGGTGGCCGACTATGACGAGCTGGTCGACCACCCCGTCGAGATGGGCACCTTCCAGCTCGCCACCTTCCGCGCCTGCGGCGCGCAGCACGATGTGGTCTTCACCGGCCGCGTGCCGCAACTCGATATCGAGCGCGTATGCCGCGACCTGAAGCGCATCTGCGAGACGCAGATCCGGCTGTTCGAGCCCAAGACCGCGCAGGCGCCGTTCCTCGACAGCAACCGCCGCTACGTCTTCATGACGATGGTCACCACCGACGGCTACGGCGGCCTGGAGCACCGCGCCAGCACCGCGCTGATGTGCGCGCGCAATGACCTGCCGGTGCGCGGCGACAGCGAAACCAGCGAGGGCTACCGCACCTTCCTCGGGCTGTGCAGCCACGAGTATTTCCACACCTGGAACGTCAAGCGCATCAAGCCGGCCGCGTTCGTGCCATACCGGCTGGTGGAGGAAACCTACACTCCGCTGCTGTGGCTGTTCGAGGGCTTCACCAGCTACTACGACGACCTGGTGCTGGTGCGCTCCGGCTGCATCACCGACGAGCAGTACGTCGAGATGCTGGCCAAGACCTGGAACGGCGTACTGCGCGGCAACGGCCGCACCAAGCAGAGCGTGGCCGAAAGCTCGTTCGACGCCTGGACCAAGTACTACCGCCAGGACGAGAATGCGCCCAACGCCATCGTCAGCTACTACACCAAGGGTTCGCTGGTGGCACTGGCGCTGGACCTGACCATTCGCGAGAAGACCCGCGGGCGCCGTTCGCTGGACGACATCATGCGCGCGCTGTGGCGCCGCTACGGGCGCGGCTTCTATGCGTCGGGCGCGGTGCAGCGCGGCGTCACCGAGGCCGAGGTCTATGCGCTGTTCGATGAAGTCACCGGCCTGCGCCTGGGCGCGCTGCTGCGTTCGCTGACCGAAGGCACCGGGGAGCTGCCGCTGCCGGCGCTGTTCAAGGCGATCGGCATCAAGGCCGAGGCGCAGAAGCCGGCGCGCACCGCGGCGCTGGGCATCAAGGTCAAGAGCGACGAGGGCTGGGTGCGCGTGGCGCAGGTGTTCGACGGCGGCGCGGCGCAGGCCGCGGGCCTGTCCGCCGGCGACCTGCTGGTGGGCATCGACGGCCTGCGCGTCGCGCCCGGCCAGATCGACAAGCTGCTGGCGCGCTACCGCACTGGCGATCGGGTCGAGCTGCACGCTTTCCGTCGCGACGAGCTGCAGGTGCTGCCGGTGACGCTGGCGCGCGAGCCGGCGGCGCAGTTCAAGGTGAAGCTGGAGAGCGGTCGGCACGCGGCACGCTCGCGCTGGCTGGGCCAGTGACGTAGCACCCCGACGCAATACCCGCCACCGCAGGCAACCGCCCCCGCTGCATGCAATACGCGCACGATCCCCGCACCTTCCTGTATTCGCACTACGTCTACCGGGGTCTGCGCTCGGCCACCGGTGTGATCGGTGCCACGCTGATCGCGCTGCAGTTCACCGACCTGCCCACCGCCATGGTGGTGTCGATGGGCGCGCTGTGCACCAGCCTGATGGATCTGCCCAGCCCGCTGAACCACAAGTTCAACGAGATGCTGGCGAGCGTGCTGCTGTGCAGCGTGGTGACGCTGGTGGTGGCGCTGACCACGCCGTTCCCGCGCGTGATGCCGTTCGTGCTGGTGCTGGTGACCTTCATGGCCGCCATGATGACGGTGTACGGCAACAAGACGCTGCCGCTGCAGTTCTCGGCGCTGTTCGTGATGACGCTCACGATCAACGAGGACTTCGTGGTGGAGCGCGCGCTGGTGCATGCGGCGCTGTTCAGCATCGGCGCAGTGGCCTATCTCGGCTATGCGATGCTGGTGAGCTGGATCACCGAGCGCCGTACCAGGCAGCAGGTGCTGGCCGAATCGCTCTACGAGCTGGCCGGCTACCTCGAGATCAAGGCCGGCTTCTACGACGCCGGCAACGACTACGAGGCGCAGTTCAACCAGCTGGTGCGCCAGCAGATCGTGGTGGCGGAGCGCCAGCAGGCCGCGCGCGACCTGGTGCTGCGCGGCAACCGCACCCCGCACGACGGGCTGCTGGTGCAGGTGCACCTGCGCATGCTGGACCTGTACGAGTACATCCTGTCGACCAACACCGACTACCCGCTGCTGCGCCAGACCTTCGCCGGCACGCCGGTGCTGGACCACCTGCGCGGGCTGGTGATCCTGATGTGCAAGGACGTGGAAGAGATCGCCTACGAGGTCACGCGCGGCCGCCCCTCGTACCCCACGGTGGAGTACCGCGAGGGGTTGCGCGCGGTCGAGGCCGAGATCGCGCAGCTGCGCCACCACCACATCAACCCGGCGGCGATGACCGCGCTGGCCGAGACGCTGGACATGATCCGCGGTGCAATCACGCTGATCGGCCAGTTGCACGAGGCCTCGCGCACGCCGGTGGAGCCGGCCAAGGTGCTGCCGGGCTCCGACATGACGCCGTTCCTGACGCGCCAGAAGTATGAATTCGGCGTGCTGCGCGAGAACCTGAACTGGCGCTCGCCGGCATTCCGCTTCGCGCTGCGGATCTCGATGGCGGTGGCGCTGGGGCTGTGGATCACCAACCATCTTCCCTATGTCTCGCACAGCTACTGGATCCTGCTGACCATCATCGTCATCCTGAAGCCCAACTTCAGCATGACCAAGCAGCGCTACAACGACCGCGTGATCGGCACGCTGATCGGCTGCGTGGTCGCGGTCGGGATCCTGAAGGTGGTGCACCAGCCGCTGGTGCTGCTGGGCGTGCTGTTCCTGGCGCTGGTGGCCAGCGCCGCGTTCGTCACCATCAAGTACCGCTATACCGCGATTGCCGCGTGCATCCAGGTGCTGATCCAGATCAACCTGCTGATGCCGGGCAGCCCGACGGTGGCGGGCGAGCGGCTGGTCGATACGGTGATCGGCGGCATTATCGCCTCGCTGTTCAGCTTTGTGCTGCCGAGCTGGGAGTACCGCGCCATCCCCAAGCTGGTGGAGGGCGTGCTGCAGGCCAACCGCCGCTATATCGCCGCCACGCGCGACCTGCTGCTGCGCCGGGCCAAGGACGATTTTGCCTACCGCGTGCAGCGCAAGCAGTTCATGGACCACCTGTCGGCGCTGATCTCGTCGTTCCAGCGCATGCTGGACGAGCCCAAGAGCCGGCACCGCGCGGTGGACAACCTGAACCGCTTTATCGTGCAGAACTACCTGGTGGCGGCGCACGTGGCGGCGGCGCGCATCCAGGTGCGGCAGCATTATGACGAGCTCGATATTCCGGCTGCGGAGGCCGCGATCGAGCAAGCTACCGAGGCAGCCAGCCACAGTCTGCAGCTGGCCGTCGACCGGCTGCATGCGGATGACCGCGGCGGTGGCAAAGGTGCGGGCTTTATTCGCAATCGGGCAGCGCCGGGCGAGCGTAGGCAGGCGGCCCCGACGACGGAGGAGGCGGACGCAAGGGCAAGCGGAGCAGCAGCGGACGCTGCCGAGCCAGGAGCAGTTGCCGAAGCCGCCGAAGACGCCGCTGCCGAGCGCCGCGCGCGCCTGGCCGACTCGGCCGACAAGCGCCGTACCGAAGGGCTGGTGCAGGCGGCCGCGGCCGGCGAATCGAGCGACGCGGCTGGTCTTACCTCCAGCTCCACCGGCCGCCCGGCCAACGCGGTGCTGGAGCGCCGCCTGCGCGCGTTGCGTGAGGATGCGGCCAAGATTGCGCTGCGTACCGGGGCCATCGGGCGTGCGATGCGCGCAGGCGGTTAGCCCCGGCGCGGCTCAACCGCCGTTTGCCTGCGCTTCTGGCATCTCGTCCTCGGGCAGCGTCAGCATGCCGCTGTTGTAGCGGTACTCGTAGATTTCGCCGTAGCGGCCCCAGCCGATCGCCACGCTCAGCACGCGCTCGGCTTCTGCGGGCTTGAGGAACTGCTCCAGCTCGCGCAGCACCTGTTCCTCGCCGATCTCGCCCGCCTCGCTCGCTTCCAGTTCGCGGCGGATATGCGCGGTCAGCGCCACGTTGCCCAGCAACTGCTTGCCGAACATTGCCTTGCGTTGCTGAGGCTCGGCTGCGTAGTAAGCGCGGCCCGCCTCGGTGGCGGTGATGTCGCCGCGCTCGATCGACACCAGCCGCACCAGCTGCAGCGCTTCGCAGGCGGGCAGCAGTTCGTCGTCGGTCAGGCCGGCTTCGTCGGCCAGGTGCGGCAGGTCGGCGCGGCCGTCGAAGGGCGCCTCGCACAGCAGGTCGAGGATGGCTTCCATCTGGCTGATGTCGGCGTCGGGCAGGCGGTAGCCGATCTGGCGCGCAGGCGCTTGCGCCGGCAGGCGGGCTTCGGCAGCGGGGGCGGTCATCAGCGCGTAGATCTCGTCGACCAGCGCGCGCACCTGCGCGCTGTCGCGGTTGCGCGGGCGCGGCAAGGATACCGGCACCTCGGCGCGGATGCGGCCCGGGTCGCTCGACAGGATGACGATGCGGTCAGCCATCATCACCGCCTCTTCGATGTTGTGCGAGACGATCAGGATGCTGCGGATATTGGCGCGGCCGCTTTCCCACAGCTCGAGCATCTCGTCGCGCAGGGTCTCGCCGGTCAGCACGTCCAGCGCGGAGAAGGCCTCGTCCATCAGCAGCAGGTCCGGCTCGGTCACCAGCGCGCGCGCAATGCCCACCCGCTGGCGCATGCCGCCAGACAGCTCGCGCGGCAGTGCGCTGTTGAAGCCGGCCAGCCCGATCATGTCGATCGCGGCTTCGGCACGGCGCTCGCGCTCGGCCCTGGGCACGCCCTGCGCCTCGAGCCCCAGCTCCACGTTCTGCTGCACCGTCAGCCACGGGAACAGCGCGAACGACTGGAACACCATGGCGATGCCTTCGGCGGTGCCGGCCAGACGCTCGCCGCGAAAGCGCACCTCGCCGCGATCGGCACCGACCAGACCGGCCATGATGCGCAACAGCGTGGACTTCCCCGAGCCGGACTTGCCCAGCATGGCGACGATCTCGCCCTCGCGCAGCGTCAGGTCGACGCCTTCGAGCACCGCGCGGTCGCTCTGGCTGGCGGTGCGGAAGATCTTGCCGACGCCGTGCAGTTCGATCACGGCAGGGGCGGCGGCAGTTGGGTTGAAGTTCTCGGCCATTGGAGCCTTAAAAGCGGGTGCGCTCTTGCGCGAGTTGATACAGGCGATTCCACAGCAGCCGGTTGAAGCCGACCACGAACAGCGCCATCACGCCGATGCCCAGCGCGATGCGCGGGAAGTCGCCGCGCGCGGTGGTCTCGGCGATATAGCTGCCGAGTCCCGTGGCGACGATGGTGCGGTCGCCCCAGGTTACATACTCGGACACGATGCTCGCATTCCACGAGCCGCCGGCAGCGGTGACCAGCCCGGTCAGCAGGCTGGGGAACACGGCCGGGATCAGGAAGCGCTTCCACAGCAGCCAGCCGCGCAGTCCGAAGTTGCGCGCCGCGAGCTTGAGTTCCGTCGGGATGCCGCAGGCGCCCGCGACCACGTTGAACAGGATGTACCACTGCGTGCCGAAGATCAGCAGCGGGCTCAGCCAGATTTCCGGATTGAGCCCGAAGCGTGCGATCAGCATCACCGCCAGCGGGAACATCAGGTTGGCCGGGAAGGCCGCCAGGAACTGCACCACCGGCTGGGCGATGCGGGCCAGGTCCGGGTTCAGGCCGATGCGGATGCCGATCGGTACCCACACCAGCGCGGCCAGCGCGATCAGCACGACCACGCGCACCATGGTCAGCGTGCCGAGCCACAGCACATGCCCGACCTCGGCCCAGCCCACCTCGCTATGGACAAAGTACCCCACGCGCAGCAGCGCGGCGAGAGCCACCAGCACGATCACGGCATCGCGCACGCGGGCGAGCCACTGCGCGCGGCTCGCGTTGGCAGGCTGCACCGCGCCACGCGAACGGCGGCGGCCGCCCCAGGCGAGGGTGCGCGCGGCCAGCGCTGCCATCTGCGCCAGCAGCGCGCCGACCCACGCCGAGCGGCGCAGCAGGTCCAGCAGCCATGACTGCGGCAGCTTGTCCTGCGCCAGCGTCTCGAAGCGGAAGCGGTCGGCCCATGCCACCAGCGGGCGGAACAGCAGCTGGTCATACAGCAGGATGCCGACCAGCATGGCCAGGATCGCCCAGCCGATCGCGGCCAGGTTTTGCTGCTGGATCGCCAGCGCGATGTAGGAGCCGATGCCGGGCAGGCGGATATCGTGGCCCGACACCGAGATCGCCTCGGACGCCACCACGAAGAACCAGCCGCCGGACATCGACATCATCATGTTCCACAGCAGGCCCGGCATGGCGAACGGCACTTCCAGCCGCCAGAAGCGCTGCCACGGCGACAAGCGGAACATGGCCGCGGCTTCGAGCAAATCGCCCGGGATGGTGCGGAACGACTGGTACAGGCTGAACGCCATGTTCCAGGCCTGCGAGGTGAAGATCGCAAAGATCGCCGCGCATTCCACGCCGGCCAGGCTGCCGGGGAAGAGCGCGATAAAGCCGGTCACGGTGATCGACAGGAAGCCCAGTACCGGGATCGACTGCAGGATATCCAGTGCCGGCACCAGCACCTTTTCGGCGGTGCGGCTCTTCGACGCCAGCGCGGCAAATGCCAGCGAGAACAGCAGCGACGCCGCCAGCGCCGCGAGCATGCGGATGCTGGTGCGCATCAGGTAATAGGGCAGGTAGGCGACCTCCAGGTGCACCGCCAACTGCTGGTCGGGCTGGAACGGCGCGCTCATCTGCTGCGCGGCGAACGCGATCATCACGATCACGGCCAGGATGATCGGCAGCAGCGCCAGGTCGAAGCGGTTCGGCGGCGCGCGCAGCAGCTGGCTGTCGTAGCCGGGGGCGGGCTGGGCCGCGCGGCGGTCGGTGGGTGGCATCATGGGCGCTTCTCGGGCTTTCTCGGCTTGAGGCCAGGGCTTGTGGCCCGGCTCCGGTTCGCGGCCCGGCGGACGATGGCAAAGCCCGCATGCCGCCGGCTTCACGCCGGGCGGCGCGCATCCCTTGGTAACGCCCGGCATGGCGGTCTAGTTTACTTGGTGTGGATGACACTTCGCGTACGCCGCCGGCGTGCGCTCAAAGGGAAAGGCCATGAAGAAAGCAACCTGGCGCATGGTCGCGCATGGGCGCGTGCAGGGCGTGGGCTACCGCGCCGCCTGTGCCGACGCGGCGGACGAGCTCGGCCTGGGTGGCTGGGTGCGCAACCGGGTCGACGGCACGGTAGAGGTGATGGCGCACGGCACGGTCAAACAGCTCGAAGCGATGCAAGCGTGGATGGAAACGGGCCCGCCGGAGGCGCGCGTGACGCTCGTCGAGGTCGGGCCTGGGGAAGGGGAGTTTGCCGGCTTCGAGTTCCGGCCGACAATTTAGCCTGGGGAGTCGCGCTCAGGCGACGGTCCATTCGACCGGCGCGCGGCCGTGCGCCTCCAGCCAGCGGTTGGCTTCGCGGAAGTGGCCGCAGCCGAGGAAGCCGCGGTGCGCCGACAGCGGCGACGGGTGCGGCGCTTCCAGCACGCAATGGCCGTCGCCCAGCAGCGGCTTCTTGGCCTGCGCGTGGCTGCCCCACAGCATGAACACCAGGTTCGGGCGGCTGGCTGCCAGATGCTGGATCAGGCAGTCGGTGACCGCCTCCCAGCCGCGCCGGGCGTGGCTCGCCGCCTGGCCTTGCTCGACCGTCAGCACGGTGTTGAGCAGCAGCACACCCTGGCGCGCCCAGCCTTCCAGGTTGCCGGAGGTGCGCGGCGGGCCGTTGCCGTCCGCGCCGAACTCGGCGGCGATTTCCTTGAAGATATTGCGCAGGCTGGGCGGCACCTTGATGCCCTCCGGCACCGAGAACGCCAGCCCGTGCGCCTGCGGCATCTCCACGCCGCCGACCGAGCCGGTGCCGTGGTACGGGTCCTGGCCCAGGATCACCACCTTGACCGCGTCGGGCGGCGTCAGGTGCAGCGCATGGAAGACGTGGTGCGGGAACACCGGCTTGCCGGCGGCGCGCTCGCCATCGACAAAGGCGGCCAGCTCCAGCCACGCCGGCACCTGGATGCACGGATCGAGCAGCGCGCGCCAGGCGGCGGGCAGGGCGTCGGCCTGGGCCTGCAGGCTGGCGGTCGGCGCGGGCTCGCCGGGGGCGTGGGTGTCGGTGGCGAAGAGATCGGCTTGCATGCGTTGGGAAAGCGGGGCGAGGAAAAACGCGATTATGACGCCTTGCCTTCGACGATGCCTGCCAGGTGGTAGCCGCGTGCGGCCTTGCTGAGATCGGACGGCGCCAGCGTTGCAATGCCGGCCAGCCGTGCGGCAAAGGCGCGCAGGGCGCCGGCCGCCTGGGTGGCGTCGCCGTCGAGCCATTCCAGTTCGAGTTCCTGGATGCGTTCCTGCGCGGCACTGGCCGGTGCGGTGATTGTGCCGGTGTCGAGTGCTGCCTCGATGCGTGCGCCGTCCTGGCTGACCAGCCAGGTGCGGCGGACGAAGTCGGTGCGGAACACGGGGGCCAGCCGGCCGATCAGCGGTGCCAGTACGGCCTGCGCTTCGGCGGGGAAGCGCTCCAGTTCGATGGCTTCGCCAGCGATCTCGGTTTCCCATTCATGGCGCGTGGCCAGGCCTGCCTGGCTGCTGCCGGCGGTCTTCAGCGTCTGCAGCCACTGCGAGCCCTTGCGGCGCAGCCGCAGCGCGGCGCGCGCCTGCGCCAGGTCGCGTTCCGGCGTATCGAGGTAGACGTTGAGCAGGGTGGCTTCGCCCTGTGGCGTGCCGTTGGCGTCGAGCCAGGCGGCCAGCGGGGCGAGGGCGGCGTCGGGGACGGCCAGCTTGAGTTCAATTTCCTGGGCCATCGCTCAGGCAAACAACCGCGCCAGCTCCACCCCCGGATCCGGCGCCCGCATGAACGCCTCACCTACCAGGAACGCATGCACGTTGGCATCGCGCATGCGCTTTACGTCCGCCTGGCCGAGGATGCCCGATTCCGTCACCACCAGCTTGTCAGCCGGCATATGCGGCAACAGGTCCAGCGTGTTGTCCAGTGACACCTCAAAGGTGCGCAGGTTGCGGTTGTTCACACCCAGCAGCGGGGTCTTCAGGCGCAGGGCGGCATCGAGCTCATCGTCACCATGCACTTCCACCAGCACATCCATGCCGAGCTCAAGCGCGCAGGCTTCCAGGTCGGCCATCAGGCCCGGGTCCAGTGCGGCCACGATCAGCAGGATGCAGTCGGCGCCCCAGGTGCGTGCTTCATACACCTGGTACAGGTCGACCATGAAGTCCTTGCGCAGGGCAGGCAATGGGCAGGCGCCGCGGGCGCGCTTCAGGTAGTCCGCATGGCCCTGGAAGAAGTTCACGTCAGTCAGCACAGACAGGCAGGCGGCGCCGTGGCCGGCGTAGCTTTCGGCGATCGCCTCTGGCACGAAGTTCTCGCGCAGCACACCCTTTGACGGCGATGCCTTCTTGACCTCGGCGATCACGCCGGCGTGGCCGGCGGCGATCCTCTCGCGCAGCGCGCGCTCAAAGCCGCGCGGCGCCAGGCCGGCCTCGCTGCGCAGGCTCTCGGCCTCGGCGCGCAGGCTGGGCAGTTCGCGCTTCTTGCGCGCGGCGGACACTTCGTCGGCCTTCACGGCCAGGATTTTTTGCAGGATGTCGGACATATGGCTTTCCGCCAGAAAAATGTGGATCAGGCCTTGAATTGCTGCGTGGCGCGAACGAACCTGTCGAGCTTCTCACGCGCCGCGCCGCTGGCAATGGCTTCACGCGCGCGGCGGATGCCGTCCTCGACCGAGTCGGCCACGTTGGCGGCATACAGCGCCGTGCCCGCGTTCAGCGAAACGATCTCGCGCGGCGTGCCCGGCACGTTGGACAGCGCCTCCAGCAGCATTTCCTTCGATTCGGCCGCATCGGCCACCTTCAGGCCGCGGTTGGAGATCATCTGCAGGCCGAAGTCCTCGGGGTGGATTTCGTACTCGCGCACTTCGCCGTCCTTGAGCTCGCCTACCAAGGTGGCGGCGCCGAGCGAGACCTCGTCCATCCCATCCTTACCGTAGACCACGATGGCGTGCTTCGCGCCCAGGCGCTGCATCACGCGCACCTGGATGCCGACCAGGTCAGGGTGGAAGACGCCCATCAGGATGTTGGGCGCGTCGGCCGGGTTGGTCAGCGGGCCCAGGATATTGAAGATGGTGCGCACGCCCATTTCCTTGCGGATCGGCGCGACATTCTTCATCGCCGGGTGGTGCGTGGGCGCGAACATGAAGCCGATGCCCGTTTCTTCGATGCACTGCCCGACCTGCTCGGGTGTGAGCATGATATTCACGCCCAGCGCCTCCAGCACGTCGGCGCTGCCCGACTTGGAACTGACGCCACGGTTGCCGTGCTTGGCGATCTTCGCGCCGGCGGCGGCCGCGACGAACATCGACGCCGTCGAGATATTGAAGGTGTGCGAGCCGTCGCCGCCGGTGCCGACGATATCGACGAAGTTGTCGCGGTCCTTGACTGGGACCTTGTTGGCGAACTCGCGCATCACCTGCGCGGCGGCGGAGATCTCGCCGATGGTTTCCTTCTTTACGCGCAGGCCGGTCAGGATCGCGGCGGCCATCACCGGCGAGATCTGCGCCTGCATGATCTGCCGCATCAGGTGCAGCATCTCGTCATGGAAGATCTCGCGGTGTTCGATGCAGCGCGTCAGGGCTTCTTGCGGCGTGATGGACATGGCGTTCTCAATATCGGAAGTCTGCGGGGCGTGATGCGTGCTGGCGGGTGCGGAATCGAGCAGTCTCATCGCGGCGCCTTGACGAAGTTGGCCAGCATTGCATGGCCGTGCTCGGACAGGATCGACTCGGGATGGAACTGCACGCCTTCCACGGCGAGCGTCTTGTGGCGCACGCCCATGATCTCGCCGTCCGGGGTCCAGGCGGTGATCTCCAGGCAATCGGGCAGGGTCTCGCGCTCGATCGCCAGGGAATGATAGCGCGTCACGTCGAAGTGCTTGGGCAGCCCGGCGAACACGCCTTGCTGCGTGGTCTCGATGGTGCTGACCTTGCCGTGCATGACGTGCTTGGCGCGGATCACCTTGCCGCCGAAGGCCTCGGCGATGGCCTGGTGGCCCAGGCATACGCCCAGCAGCGGGATCTTGCCGGCAAAGTGCTGCAGCGTCGCCACCGAGATGCCGGCTTCCTTCGGGCTGCATGGGCCGGGCGAGACGCAGATGTGGTCGGGCTTGAGCGCCTCGATCTCCTCGACGGTGATCTCGTCGTTGCGGTAGGTGCGTACTTCCACGCCCAGTTCGCCAAAGTATTGGACCAGGTTGTAGGTGAACGAATCGTAGTTGTCGATCATCAGCAGCATGGCGTCTGTCTCCTGTTCTCTCAGATGTCGGAGTCCAGGCCATCCTGGACCTGCTCGGCGGCACGGATCACGGCGCGTGCCTTGGCCTCGGTTTCCCTCCATTCGGCTTCGGGGTCCGAATCGGCGACGATGCCGGCGGCGGCCTGCACGTAGAGGTTGCCGTCCTTGATGATGCCGGTGCGGATCGCGATCGCCAGGTCCATCTCGCCGCCGAACGACAGGTAGCCCACCGCGCCGCCGTAGATGCCGCGCTTGCGCGGCTCGAGCTCGTCGATGATCTCCATCGCATGGACCTTGGGCGCGCCCGACAGCGTGCCGGCCGGGAAGGTCGCGCGCAGCACGTCCAGATTGCTGATCCCTTCGCGCAGCGTGCCTTCGACCGAGCTGACGATATGCTGCACGTGCGAGTATTTCTCGATCACCATCTTGTCGGTGACCTTGACCGAGCCGGTCTCGGCGATGCGGCCGATATCGTTGCGCGCCAGGTCGATCAGCATCACGTGCTCGGCGATCTCCTTGGGATCCTGCAGCAGCTCGGTGGCGAGCTGGGCGTCCTTCTCCGGCGTATTGCCGCGCGGGCGCGTGCCGGCCAGCGGGCGGATGGTGACGATGTGTTCGCTGCGGGTGTCCCCATTGGTGCCGACCTTGCGTTCCTCCTGGCGCACCAGGATCTCCGGCGAGGCGCCCACCACCTGGAAGTCGCCGAAGTTGTAGAAGTACATGTACGGCGACGGGTTCAGCGAGCGCAGCGCGCGGTACAGCGACAGCGGCGCATCACGGTAAGGTTTGACCAGGCGCTGGCCGATCTGCACTTGCATCATGTCGCCGGCCATGATGTATTCCTTGGCCTTGTGCACCGCGGCCAGGTAGTCGGCCTTGGCGAACTCGCGGTAGACCTCGGTCTGCACCGACGGGCTGGTGACCGGCACGTCCACCGGCTGGCGCAGCTTCATGCGCAGCTCGCGCAGGCGCTGGCGGGCGCGAGGGTAGGCCTCGGGCGTGGTCGGGTCGGCGTAGACGATCAGGTAGAGCTTGCCCGACAGGTTGTCGATGACGGCCAGCTCCTCGCACAGCAGCAACTGGATATCGGGCAGGTTCAGGTCATCGGGCTTCTGCGTGCCGGCGAGCTTCTTCTCGATATAGCGCACCGCGTCGTAGCCGAAGTAGCCGGCCAGGCCGCCGCAGAAGCGGGGCAGTCCGGGGCGCAGCGCCACCTTGAAGCGCTTTTCGAACTCGGCGATGAAATCGAGCGGGTTGCCTTCGTGGGTTTCCACCACCTTGCCGTCGGTCACCACCTCGGTGCGGTTGCCGAAGGCGCGCAGCAGCGTGCGGGCATGCAGGCCGATGAACGAAAAACGTCCGAAACGCTCGCCGCCCACCACCGATTCGAGCAGGAAGGTGTTGACGCCGCGGGTCTGCGACTGGGCCAGCTTCAGGTACAGCGACAGCGGCGTTTCCAGGTCGGCAAAGGCCTCGGTGATCAGCGGGATGCGGTTGTAGCCCTGGTCGGCCAGCGATTTGAATTCCAGTTCGGTCATGTCGGTCCTCTTGTGCGGCCCGCGCTGCGCGTCGGGTGGTCAGGCGCGGCGCCGCTTGTCGGCAGATAAAGCTGGAGCGTATGGGATACCCGCCCCGGTGGCGGACCGTGGTGCAAGAAGCTTGCGGACAAGACTGCACACGGCCGGAGAGAGGGCGTGCGGCGCGTTCTTGAGCTAAACGTAGCACACGAATATGGCGGCTACGCTGGCTTGCGGCGGGTTTTGGTGGGAATGCCCGGCAGCTGGGCCGGTGTGCCGAGGCCCTCGGGTCGAGGGCTCGTCAGCAGACTCGCGAACGCACTTTACGCCTGTTGGGAGGCGCGCCAGCGACGCCAGGGCCAAGCCTGCCGATCACTGCCAGAAGAGATGCGTTTGCGGTTGAGAAACATTGAATGTTCAGGGATTCCGGTCTGGATCGACGGTTATCGATGACCTGCCCGGTGTGCCGCAAACAGCTCTGCGGCGAGGGCAATGGAGTCGACTATACCATCGGCCTCGACGGCTTGTACAGGGTTGCCATGGTTGTAACCATAGGGCACCAGCAGCACACCCATGCCGGCCGCGCGGGCCGCCTGGGCGTCGTTTTCCGAGTCGCCCAGCGCCGCCATCGCCGTCGGCTCCAGCCGGAATGCCTCCGCCACCTTGAGCAGCGGGAACGGGTCCGGCTTGCGCAGCGCGAAGGCGTCGCCGCCGTACACCAGCTCGAAATACGGCGCCAGCCCGGTCTTGGCCAGCAGCGGCTCGGTGAAGCTGTAGGGCTTGTTGGTCACGCAGGCCAGCCGCAAACCGGCGGCCTTCATCGCCGCCAGCCCCTCGCGCACGCCCGGGTAGACTTGCGAGAACTGGCCGTTGATGCGGATGTACTCGCGGTCGTACAGCGCGTAGGCATCGGCGAACAGGCCGTTGGCGTGCAGCGGCGCGAAGCGCGCGTCGAGCACGCGCCGGATCAGGTTCTCGGAGCCCTTGCCGACGTAGCTGATGATTTCCTGCTCGGACATCGGCGCCACCGGGCCCAGGTTGGGGTGCTGGCGGCCCAGCGCCAGCAGCATGGCGTTGATCGACGCGTGGAAGTCGCCCGCGGTGTCGACCATGGTGCCGTCCAGGTCGACGATCACGCCTTCGATGCCGCGCCAGTCGGTGCGGCGCAGGACCACGCCCGCGGTCATTGGGCGACCTGCGGACCGACCTTCGCCAGCTCGCCGCGCAGCGCCGAGAGGATGCCGCGGTAGCCGCCGTCCGCGTCCGGCTTGCCGAACACGGCCGAGCCCGCCACGAAGGTATCCGCGCCGGCCGCGGCGATCTCGACGATGTTGTCGACCTTCACGCCGCCGTCCACTTCCAGCAGGATGGTGCGGCCGGTGCGGGCCTTGTATTCATCGATGCGCTGGCGCACGGCGCGCAGCTTGTTGAGGGTCTCGGGGATAAAAGACTGGCCGCCGAAGCCCGGGTTGACCGACATCAGCAGGATTACGTCCAGGCGGTCCATCACGTGATCCAGGTGGTGCAGCGGCGTGGCCGGGTTGAACACCAGGCCGGCCTGGCAGCCGTTGTCGCGGATCAGCGCGAGCGAGCGGTCGACGTGCTCGCTGGCTTCCGGGTGGAAGGTGATGATATTGGCGCCTGCCTTGGCAAAGTCCGGGATGATCCGGTCCACCGGGCGCACCATCAGATGCACGTCGATCGGCGCGGTCACGTGCGGGCGGATCGCCTCGCACACCAGCGGACCCACGGTCAGGTTGGGCACGTAATGGTTGTCCATCACGTCGAAGTGGATCCAGTCGGCGCCGGCCTCGGTCACGCGGCGCACTTCCTCGCCCAGGCGGGCAAAGTCGGCGGACAGGATGGACGGGGCGATGCGGAAAGTGGGCGTGCTCATGGTGGCGATGGCGGCGAGGATGGGGATGAATGCTGTTTGCGCCTCTGCCGCGATGCCTGGGGCTGGCGGCGGAGGGGACACGTCCGGCGGGCCGTGGCGTGCGCCCCGGGGCGCTGCCCGGGACGGCCAGGCTGTGAAAGGGCTATATTCTACCGCTGCCCCGCCGGGCCCGTGCTCTTGCGGGTGCTCTTGCCCGTGCCGCGCCCATCCCGCACAATGCGGCTACCCATTTCCCCTTGCCGGCCGCCTGCCGCCGGCCCTGCCCAAGATGAGCGAGTACGCCTTCTCCGTCTCGGTACGCACCCAGTACCTGCCGGACCAGTCAGATCCTGAGCGCGGGCGCCATGCCTTCGCCTACACCATCACCATCCACAACATCGGCGAAGTGGCGGCGCAGCTGATCTCGCGCCACTGGATCATCACCGACAGCGACAACGGCACGCAGGAAGTCGCCGGCCTCGGCGTGGTCGGCCACCAGCCGCTGCTCAAGCCGGGCGAGCATTTCGAATACACCAGCTGGGCCACCATCTCGACGCCGGTCGGCTCGATGAAGGGTGATTACTTCTGCGTGGCCGAGGACGGCCATCGCTTCGAGGTGCCGATCCCGGAATTCGCCCTGGTACTGCCGCGCATGCTGCATTGAGCGCGTGGCGCGTCTGGCAAGTGCGGGGAACCTACTGGCGCTTGGCGCTGTCCTGATCCTGCGCCGGCGCTTCGGGTGCCTGCGAAGCCTGGCGGGACGGATGGTTGTCGGGCGCGCGCGTCGGACGCGGGTTCTTCTTGGCCGTGCCCATGGTCCAGACCACGATAAAGATCAGCAGGAACAGCGCCACGCCGGCTTCCAGGGCGAACAGCAGCATGGGATGGGCTTCGAAGAACTTGCTCATGGCGGATGCGGCTAAGGCCCGCGGGGCGCAGGCAGTAAAGGATGACTGGTGATTGTAGGGCAATCGGCCCGGCGATCCATGCCCGCGCAGCGACGGCGGCGGACACTGAACAATAAGCAAGATGGCATACGCGGATTCCCTTTCGATTTCTCCTGGTTCCTCCTCGCGCCTTGGCGCGCCCGCCCGCGCCTGGCTTGCCCTGGCCGGCGCCGCCGCGCTGTTGGCCGGTTGCATGAGCGGCCCGCCGCCGCGTATCGAGACTGGCCCGGCCGGCACCACTCCGCCACCGACGGCTTCCTCCCAGAAGGGCAGGCTGCAGGCGGCCAACTGGAACGAAATCGGCGGCTGGACCCAGGACGACGTGCGCGCCGCCTGGCCCGCGCTGCAGGCCAGCTGCCAGGCGCTGAAGAAGCGCGCCGAGTGGAGCCGGGCCTGCGCCGCCGGCATGATGGTGGACGCCGGCGACCTCGACGCCATGCGCGCCTATTTTGAGTCCAATTTCCAGCCGTTCCGCGTCGTTAATGGCGACGGCACCGACAGCGGCCTGATCACCGGCTACTACGAACCCATCCTGCACGGCTCGCGCACGCGCCAGGGGCGATACCAGGTGCCGCTGTACCGCAAGCCGGCGCAATTCGGCAACCGCCCGCTGCCCGGCCGCGCCGAACTGCTGCAGAACCCGGCCATGCGTGGCAATGAGCTGGTGTGGGTGGACGATCCGGTTGAGGCCGCCTTCCTGCAGATCCAGGGTTCGGGGCGCATCCGCATGGCCGATGGCACCATGGTGCGGGTCGGCTTCGGCGGCACCAACGACCAGCCGTTCCGCTCGATCGGCAAGTGGCTGCTGGACCGTGGCGAGATCACCCCGGCGCAGGCCACCATGCAGGGCATCAAGGCGTGGGCGCGTGCCAACCCGTGGCGCGTCGAGGAGATGTTGAACATCAACCCGCGCTTCGTGTTCTTCCGCGAACTGCCGCCCAACAACGACGGCCCGGTGGGCGCGCTGGGCGTGCCGCTGACCGCGGAGCGCTCGATCGCGGTCGATCCGGCCACCATCCCGCTCGGCGTGCCAGTGTTCCTGTCGACCACGCGCCCGCTGTCGACCGAGCCGATCCAGCGGCTGATGTTCGCGCAGGATACCGGCAGCGCCATCAAGGGCGGGGTGCGCGCGGACTTCTTCTGGGGCGCAGGCGATGCGGCCGGCGAGACCGCGGGCCGCATGAAGCAGGGCGGCCGCATGTGGGTGCTGATGCCGCGCAGCTGACGGCTTCAGGCGGAAACGCGAAAGGGCGCCATCGAGCGCCCTTTTTTCGCGGTCGCCGGCGCCTAGCGCGGGCGCTGGTCGACGATACGCCGCGCCTTGCCCACCGAACGCTCGATACCGCCCTCGGGCAGCACTTCGATGCCGGCGGTCACGCCGATATAGGCCTTGATCTCGTGCGCCAGCCGCTCGCGCGCCTTATGCGCCAGCGCCGGCTGGCTGCCGTGGGCGCACTCCACGCGCACGGTCAGCGCGTCCATGCGGCCGTCCTTGCTCAGCACGCACTGGTAGTGGGGCGCCAACTCGGCGTGCCTGAGGATCAGTTCCTCGATCTGCGACGGGAACACGTTGACCCCGCGCACGATCATCATGTCGTCAGTGCGGCCGGTGACCTTCTCCATGCGGCGGAATGCCGCACGCGCCGTGCCGGGCAGCAGCCGGGTCAGGTCGCGGGTCCGGTAGCGCACCACTGGCATCGCCTCCTTGGTGAGCGAGGTGAACACCAGTTCGCCGAACTCGCCGTCGGGCAGCACTTCGCCGGTATCCGGGTCGATGACTTCCGGGTAGAAATGGTCCTCCCAGATGGTCGGGCCGTCCTTGGTCTCGGCGCACTCATTGGCCACGCCCGGGCCCATCACCTCTGACAGGCCGTAGATATCGACCGCCGAGATGCCCATGCGCTTCTCGATCGCCAGCCGCATCTCCGGCGTCCACGGCTCGGCGCCGAAGATGCCCACCTGCAGCGAACTGCTGGCCGGGTCGATGCCCTGGCGCTCGAACTCGTCGGCGATCGCCAGCATGTAGCTCGGGGTGACCATGATCACCTCGGGCTTGAAGTCCAGGATCAGTTGCACCTGGCGCTCGGTCTGGCCGCCGCCGAAGGGGATTGCGGTCAGGCCAGCCTTTTCCACCCCATAGTGCGCGCCCAGCCCGCCGGTGAAGAGTCCGTAGCCATAGCTGATATGCACCTTGTCGCCGCGCCGCGCGCCCGAGGCGCGGATCGAGCGCGCCATCACCGTGGCCCAGTTATCGATGTCCTTGAGCGTGTAGCCGACCACGGTCGGCTTGCCGGTGGTGCCGGACGAAGCATGGACACGCGCCACGCGGTCCTGCGGCACGGCAAACATGCCGAACGGGTAGTTGTCACGCAGGTCCTGCTTGCTGGTGAACGGGAAGCGCGCCAGGTCGGCCAGGGAGCGCAACTGGTCGGGATGGACGCCGGCTTCGTCGAACTTGCGGCGGTACACCGGCGAGTTGCTGTAGGCGTGGTTGAGCGACCACTTCAGCCTTTCCAGCTGCAACGCCTGCAACTCGGCGCGGCTGGCGGACTCGATCGGATCCAGGGGCAGATCTGTCAGGCGCGTGCTCATGTCGTCTCCTGCACAGGGGGCGTTTGTCGTAGGTGTCTGCGGGATTCGGTCAGGCGCCGTCTGGTGGCGGCACTACATGTCCCTTGATGTGCGCAGACTTGCCGCGGAACATCGCCACTACCTGGCCTGCGGCGTTGGTCACGCGGATGTCGTAGATGCCGTGCCGGCCGGACAGGATCTGCTCGACCGCTTCGGCGGTCAGCACGTCGCCGCCGTGCACGGGTTTGAGGAACTCGATGCTGCAGCCCGCCGCCACGGTATTGATGTTGTGGCTGTTGCAGGCGAAGGCGAAGGTCGAATCGGCCAGCGTGAACATCAGGCCGCCGTGGCAGATGCCGTGTCCGTTGAGGAATTCCTTGCGCACCGGCATGGTCAGCCGAGCGTAGCCGGGCCGGACGGCTTCGATCGTGATCCCCAGCCAGCGGCTGCAGGTATCGGCTTCGTACATGGCGGTTGCGGCCGCTTCGGCGAGGGCCTGGGGGTCCTGTTTCAAGCGTGTCTCCTATATCGTGCAGGGTGGGCGACCTACTTGCCGGTGAAGTGCGCGGCGCGCTTTTCGAGGAACGCGTTGACGCCTTCGGCATAGTCGGCGGACTGGCCGAGTTCGCGTTGCAGGTCGCGTTCCATATCGAGCTGGGCGTCCAGCGTGGCGGTGGTGCTGGCGTACATGGCGCGCTTGATCGCAGCGAGCGCCCGCGTCGGCTGGCCGGCCAGGTGCGTGGCCATTGCCAACGCCTGTTCGGGCAGCAGCGGGTCGTCCATGGCTTCCCAGATCAAGCCCCACTTCTCGGCTTCTTCTGCGGAGAGGCGCTCGCCGGTCATAGCCAGTCCGAGCGCCCGCGCCATGCCGATGCGCCGCGGCAGCAGCCAGGTGCCACCTGAATCCGGCACCAGCCCGATCTTGACGAAGGCCTGGATGAAGGTGGCCGAGCGCGCCGCCAGCACCATGTCGCAGGCCAGCGCCAGGTTGGCGCCGGCACCGGCCGCGGTGCCGTTGACCGCCGCCACCACCGGCAGCGGCAGGGCCTGCAGCCGGCGGATCAGCGGGTTGAACCAGGTATCGATCAGTTCGCCCAGGTCGGTCATGTGGCCGGGCGTGAAGTCGAGGTCGGCCAGGTCCTGGCCGGCGCAGAAGCCGCGGCCGGCTCCGGTCAGCAGCAGGGCGCGCGCGCCGCCGGCTTCGACGTGGTCGAGTGCCTGCTGCAGCGCCTTGTGCATCTCGCGAGTGAAGCTGTTGAGCTTGTCGGGGCGGTTGAGTGTGATCACGGCGACCGGGCCTTGCCATTGCAGCAAGACCGGGCCGACATCTACGCTGACCGGCTGGCCAGCGGGCGTGGACATCGGGGGCATTGGGCTGTCTCCTGCCTATATGTGCTCGCGGTCGGCGCGGGCTGGTGCCTCTAAAATAAACCGACCAGTCGGTCGGCAAATGGTAGCACTAATTTACATGCGGGGGTTGTCGCGCGCCACCTGCGTGGCGCGCGGGCGGGCAAATCAAAGCGAAGGTTGGCGATGCGGTATCAGGGTCCTGCCTGTGAGAGGCGGAGCCATTCGTCGAGGCCGATGCGGCCGAGGCGCGCCTCGCCCAACGGCACGAGCGAATGCTCCTCGACCCGGCCGCCAAAGTATCGGGCCTCGGGGTCGCGCACGACCTCCCGCGGGTCGCCGACCGCCTTCAGATAGCGGGCGACGATTTCGTTGAATGGCGCTGGTTCCGGACCCGCGATCTCGACGATGCCGTTTAGCGGCGCTGCGAGCGCCACATCGGCAACGATGGCTGCAACGTCGTCCGCCGCGATGGGCTGGAACAGACCGGGCGAAAGCCTGACGATGTTCCCATCCGCACTTGAATCGGCGATGCCGCCGAGGAATTCCATGAACTGGGTCGAGCGGATGATGGTGTAGGGAATGCCGGAGGTCTCGATCAGTTTCTCTTGGGCGACCTTGGCGCGGAAATAGCCATTGTCGGGCGTCCGGTCGATTCCGACGATGGAAAGCGCAACATGGTGCCGGACGCCCGCTGCGGCCTCCGCCGCGTGAAGGTTTCGGCCGGAGGTCTCGAAGAATTCCAGCACCGCCTTGTCTTCAAACGACGGCGAATTGGCGAGGTCGATCACCACCTGCGCGCCGGCCATGGCTTCCTTGAGCCCCTCGCCGGTGATGCTGTTGACACCGCTTTTGGGCGAGGCGGCGACGACCTCGTGGCCGGCCTGGCGCAGAATTGGGACGGTCTTCGAGCCGATCAGGCCGGACCCACCGATGACGACGATCTTCATGGCTTACCCTCCTATGTCAAACACTGGAGCCCCTTGAATGGGCTCGAATGCCGGTGAGGAAAGTATATGGGTCGGGTCGGGGTTTCCTACGACCCTTGTCTGGCAAGAATTCCATCGACTCTCAAGTTAGGTGGCAGAATAGCCTGCAAATCAGACGGCGAGAGACGCCATAAGTCATTGATTTTTCGAGGATCAGATCTCGAGACAGGTGGCACGCGACACGCGTATTGTCTCGCTGGATAAGAAATTGACTCACTTACGCACAGAGGAGAAGACATGTCGTACGAAAACATCCTGGTTGAGACGCGCGGCCGTGTTGGCCTGGTCACGCTGAACCGCCCGAAGGCCCTGAACGCGCTCAACGACGCGCTGATGGACGAACTGGGGGCCGCGCTGACGGCCTTTGACCAGGATGAGGGCATCGGCGCCATCGTCATTACCGGCAGCGAGCGCGCCTTCGCCGCCGGCGCCGACATCGGCATGATGGCCAAGTACTCCTTCATGGACGTCTATAAGGGGGACTACATCACCCGCAACTGGGAAACCATCCGCAAGATCCGCAAGCCGGTGATTGCCGGCGTGGCTGGCTACGCGCTGGGCGGCGGCTGCGAACTGGCGATGATGTGCGACATCATCATCGCGGCCGACTCGGCTAAATTCGGTCAGCCGGAAGTGAAGCTCGGCACCATGCCCGGCGCCGGCGGCACCCAGCGCCTGCCGCGCGCGGTGTCCAAGGCCAAGGCCATGGACCTGTGCCTGACCTCTCGCATGATGGATGCCGCCGAAGCCGAGCGCTCGGGCCTGGTGTCGCGCGTGGTCCCGGCCGATAAGCTGCTGGACGAGGTGCTGGCTGCCGCTGAAACCATCGCCGGCTTCTCGCTGCCGGTGGTGATGATGATCAAGGAGTCGGTCAACGCCGCCTATGAGACCACGCTGGCCGAAGGCGTTCATTTCGAGCGCCGGCTGTTCCATGCCACCTTCGCCAGTGAAGATCAGAAGGAGGGCATGGCCGCTTTCGTCGAGAAGCGCAGCCCGAATTTCCAGCATCGCTGAGAACTTGATAGGGGAATACCCGAGGGCAGCGAGGGGGTATTAACACGCGCCTGCACCTGCAAATCTCGGGATTCCCTTTATTGCTCAAAGGGTTACCAGATAATCCCGGAACCCTTTAACCGAACGTTGTGACAAAGGTGTTGCAAGGTGCGCGGATCCGGCCTACTATTCGCCCCCTCGCAACACAACGCAGCGCTGCAAAGCAGGCGCAGCAAGGGTTGCGGGGTCGGCCGGGAGGTTGGCGCAGCGAGGTTTGCAGCGCTGACCGCAGCAAAAAAAGATTGCTGAAACGGTTGACGAAACGAAGAAAGCTCTGCATAATCTCTTTCTCTGCTGCTGACGCAGCGACGCAAACGGCAAAGCCGGAGGCGAGGTCGAAAGACCGGGTTCTTTAACAACCAAACAACCGATAAGTGTGGGCGCTGGGTAGCGGACGCCGCTGTCTTCGGACAGTGTTGCTTCAAAAGTTATCAGTGCTCGCACAGCAAAACGTGACTGGATCTTCGGATCTGGTCAGTCAGTTTTCTGAGAGTGAGCGACCGCTCGAAAGAGCGAGGACCCGCGAGGGTCCACACAGAGATTGAACTGAAGAGTTTGATCCTGGCTCAGATTGAACGCTGGCGGCATGCCTTACACATGCAAGTCGAACGGCAGCACGGGCTTCGGCCTGGTGGCGAGTGGCGAACGGGTGAGTAATACATCGGAACGTGCCCTGTAGTGGGGGATAACTAGTCGAAAGATTAGCTAATACCGCATACGACCTGAGGGTGAAAGCGGGGGACCGCAAGGCCTCGCGCTACAGGAGCGGCCGATGTCTGATTAGCTAGTTGGTGGGGTAAGAGCCTACCAAGGCGACGATCAGTAGCTGGTCTGAGAGGACGATCAGCCACACTGGGACTGAGACACGGCCCAGACTCCTACGGGAGGCAGCAGTGGGGAATTTTGGACAATGGGGGCAACCCTGATCCAGCAATGCCGCGTGTGTGAAGAAGGCCTTCGGGTTGTAAAGCACTTTTGTCCGGAAAGAAATGGCCTGGGATAATACCCCGGGTCGATGACGGTACCGGAAGAATAAGCACCGGCTAACTACGTGCCAGCAGCCGCGGTAATACGTAGGGTGCGAGCGTTAATCGGAATTACTGGGCGTAAAGCGTGCGCAGGCGGTTTTGTAAGACAGGCGTGAAATCCCCGAGCTTAACTTGGGAATGGCGCTTGTGACTGCAAGGCTAGAGTATGTCAGAGGGGGGTAGAATTCCACGTGTAGCAGTGAAATGCGTAGAGATGTGGAGGAATACCGATGGCGAAGGCAGCCCCCTGGGACGTCACTGACGCTCATGCACGAAAGCGTGGGGAGCAAACAGGATTAGATACCCTGGTAGTCCACGCCCTAAACGATGTCAACTAGTTGTTGGGGATTCATTTCTTCAGTAACGTAGCTAACGCGTGAAGTTGACCGCCTGGGGAGTACGGTCGCAAGATTAAAACTCAAAGGAATTGACGGGGACCCGCACAAGCGGTGGATGATGTGGATTAATTCGATGCAACGCGAAAAACCTTACCTACCCTTGACATGCCACTAACGAAGCAGAGATGCATTAGGTGCCCGAAAGGGAAAGTGGACACAGGTGCTGCATGGCTGTCGTCAGCTCGTGTCGTGAGATGTTGGGTTAAGTCCCGCAACGAGCGCAACCCTTGTCTTTAGTTGCTACGCAAGAGCACTCTAGAGAGACTGCCGGTGACAAACCGGAGGAAGGTGGGGATGACGTCAAGTCCTCATGGCCCTTATGGGTAGGGCTTCACACGTCATACAATGGTGCGTACAGAGGGTTGCCAACCCGCGAGGGGGAGCTAATCCCAGAAAACGCATCGTAGTCCGGATCGTAGTCTGCAACTCGACTACGTGAAGCTGGAATCGCTAGTAATCGCGGATCAGCATGCCGCGGTGAATACGTTCCCGGGTCTTGTACACACCGCCCGTCACACCATGGGAGTGGGTTTTGCCAGAAGTAGTTAGCCTAACCGCAAGGAGGGCGATTACCACGGCAGGGTTCATGACTGGGGTGAAGTCGTAACAAGGTAGCCGTATCGGAAGGTGCGGCTGGATCACCTCCTTTCCAGAGGCTTGTGTCTCAAGCCTAGCGTTCACACTTATCGGTTTGTTTGCTGTTACAGCCAAGGGTCTGTAGCTCAGGTGGTTAGAGCACCGTCTTGATAAGGCGGGGGTCGTAGGTTCAAGTCCTACCAGACCCACCAAGTTATCCATGCGGGGGATTAGCTCAGCTGGGAGAGCACCTGCTTTGCAAGCAGGGGGTCGTCGGTTCGATCCCGTCATCCTCCACCATCGCTTCGATGGGCCTGGTACCTTGGATTGGTGGTCAAATGCAAGCGCTTAGCATTGAGCGTTTGCATTTGGCATTGCCAAGCGATCTAACGATCGGCTGTTCTTTAACAATATGGGATGTAGTAAAGGTGTCGCGCGAGCGTTGATGAGACGCTGCAGTACCAACGCGATACCGGGTTGTGATTGTATCAACCAAAATGTATTTAAGTGATCGAAAGATGACTTGGAATACGGCACAAATGCGAGAACTCATCCTGTAGCGAGGTCTTCGAGCGATCGAGACACACTCGTTATAGGGTCAAGCGAACAAGTGCATGTGGTGGATGCCTTGGCGATCACAGGCGATGAAGGACGCGGTAGCCTGCGAAAAGCTTCGGGGAGCTGGCAAACAAGCTTTGATCCGGAGATGTCCGAATGGGGAAACCCGGCCCGTATGGGTCATCCCACACTGAATTCATAGGTGTGGGAAGCGAACGCGGCGAACTGAAACATCTAAGTAGCTGCAGGAACAGAAATCAACCGAGATTCCCAGAGTAGTGGCGAACGAAATGGGAAGAGCCTTGTACTCTTTAGCAGCATTGTTAGCAGAACGGGATGGAAAGCCCGGCCATAGCAGGTGATAGCCCTGTATGCGAAAACAGCGTTGTGGAACTAGGTGTACGACAAGTAGGGCGGGACACGTGAAATCCTGTCTGAAGATGGGGGGACCATCCTCCAAGGCTAAATACTCGTGATCGACCGATAGTGAACCAGTACCGTGAGGGAAAGGCGAAAAGAACCCCGGGAGGGGAGTGAAATAGATCCTGAAACCGCATGCATACAAACAGTCGGAGCCCTTTCGGGGGTGACGGCGTACCTTTTGTATAATGGGTCAGCGACTTACATTCAGTGGCAAGCTTAACCGATTAGGGAAGGCGTAGCGAAAGCGAGTCCGAACAGGGCGTTGAGTCGCTGGGTGTAGACCCGAAACCAGATGATCTATCCATGGCCAGGTTGAAGGTGCGGTAACACGTACTGGAGGACCGAACCCACTAACGTTGAAAAGTTAGGGGATGAGCTGTGGATAGGGGTGAAAGGCTAAACAAATCTGGAAATAGCTGGTTCTCTCCGAAAACTATTTAGGTAGTGCCTCGTGTGTCACCTTCGGGGGTAGAGCACTGTCATGGTTGGGGGGTCTATTGCTGATTACCCCGCCATAGCAAACTCCGAATACCGAAGAGTGCAATCACGGGAGACAGACATCGGGTGCTAACGTCCGGTGTCAAGAGGGAAACAACCCAGACCGCCAGCTAAGGTCCCCAAGATTGGCTAAGTGGGAAACGAAGTGGGAAGGCTAAAACAGTCAGGAGGTTGGCTTAGAAGCAGCCACCCTTTAAAGAAAGCGTAATAGCTCACTGATCGAGTCGTCCTGCGCGGAAGATGTAACGGGGCTAAGCCAGTCACCGAAGCTGCGGACGCACGCAAGTGCGTGGTAGGAGAGCGTTCTGTAAGCCTGTGAAGGTGTCTTGTAAAGGATGCTGGAGGTATCAGAAGTGCGAATGCTGACATGAGTAGCGATAAAGGGGGTGAAAGGCCCCCTCGCCGTAAGCCCAAGGTTTCCTACGCAACGTTCATCGGCGTAGGGTGAGTCGGCCCCTAAGGCGAGGCAGAGATGCGTAGCTGATGGGAAGCAGGTTAATATTCCTGCACCGTCGTATGATGCGATGGGGGGACGGATCGCGGAAGGTTGTCCGGGTGTTGGAAGTCCCGGTCCCTGCATTGGAGAAGGCGCTCAGGCAAATCCGGGCGCGGAATTCAAGGATGCGGGGCGAGCGGCCTAGTGCTGCGAAGCAATTGGAAGTGGTTCCAAGAAAAGCCTCTAAGCTTCAGTCATACGAGACCGTACCGCAAACCGACACAGGTGGGCGAGATGAGTATTCTAAGGCGCTTGAGAGAACTCGGGAGAAGGAACTCGGCAAATTGGTACCGTAACTTCGGGATAAGGTACGCCCTGGTAGCTTGACTGGCCTGCGCCAGAAGGGTGACGGGGTTGCAATAAAATGGTGGCTGCGACTGTTTAATAAAAACACAGCACTCTGCAAACACGAAAGTGGACGTATAGGGTGTGACGCCTGCCCGGTGCCGGAAGATTAAATGATGGGGTGCAAGCTCTTGATTGAAGTCCCGGTAAACGGCGGCCGTAACTATAACGGTCCTAAGGTAGCGAAATTCCTTGTCGGGTAAGTTCCGACCTGCACGAATGGCGTAACGATGGCCACACTGTCTCCTCCCGAGACTCAGCGAAGTTGAAGTGTTTGTGATGATGCAATCTCCCCGCGGCTAGACGGAAAGACCCCATGAACCTTTACTGTAGCTTTGCATTGGACTTTGAACCGATCTGTGTAGGATAGGTGGGAGGCTTTGAAGCGTGGACGCTAGTTCACGTGGAGCCGTCCTTGAAATACCACCCTGGTTTGTTTGAGGTTCTAACCTTGGCCCGTGAATCCGGGTCGGGGACAGTGCATGGTAGGCAGTTTGACTGGGGCGGTCTCCTCCCAAAGTGTAACGGAGGAGTTCGAAGGTACGCTTGGTACGGTCGGACATCGTACCTAAAGTGCAATGGCAAAAGCGTGCTTAACTGCGAGACCGACAAGTCGAGCAGGTGCGAAAGCAGGACATAGTGATCCGGTGGTTCTGAATGGAAGGGCCATCGCTCAACGGATAAAAGGTACTCTGGGGATAACAGGCTGATACCGCCCAAGAGTTCATATCGACGGCGGTGTTTGGCACCTCGATGTCGGCTCATCTCATCCTGGGGCTGTAGCCGGTCCCAAGGGTATGGCTGTTCGCCATTTAAAGAGGTACGTGAGCTGGGTTTAAAACGTCGTGAGACAGTTTGGTCCCTATCTGCCGTGGGCGTTGGAATCTTGACGGGGGCTGCTCCTAGTACGAGAGGACCGGAGTGGACGTACCGCTGGTGTACCTGTTGTCTCGCCAGAGGCATCGCAGGGTAGCTATGTACGGAAGAGATAACCGCTGAAAGCATCTAAGCGGGAAACTCGCCTGAAGATGAGGATTCCCTGGAGGCTTGACCTCCTTGAAGGGTCGTTCGAGACCAGGACGTTGATAGGCTGGGTGTGGAAGCGCAGTAATGCGTTAAGCTAACCAGTACTAATTGCCCGTAAGGCTTGATCCTATAACCAGTGTGTTTTACCTGGTGTGTGTGATCGCGACTGTGCCGAAACAGTTGACACAAGACGCACAACCCCAACTACATCCCTATTCGCAGCGTTGGCCTCAACCCCAGCGTTGCAACCCCTTATGCCTGGTGACCATAGCGAGTTGGAACCACCCCTTCCCATCCCGAACAGGTCCGTGAAACGACTCCGCGCCGATGATAGTGCGGATTACCCGTGTGAAAGTAGGTCATCGCCAGGCTCTTATACCGCAGAACCCCAGCCCTAACAGGCTGGGGTTTTTGCTTTGGGGGCGTGCGCATCTCATGCTCCTTCCATGTGACCCTCTGGCCGTTGCCGGTCGTTGTTTTCGTGCTGCATGCCGGGTCGTCCAGCATTCCGGCGGCGCCGACCTTCTGCTATGTTCGACACCCAAGTGCCCACGCTCGGCACGAAGTCGTTTGCAACAGCGTTTTGCAGCAAGCAGTGAGCAATAGCCAGGCCTTCGCCCAGGAAGCAAGGCCGGTTTCGGGATTCGAGGGGTTACATGACGGCCAAGGTGTTTCGGCTGGTTTTCACCGGCGCCGCCGGCGCGCTGCTGCTGGCAGGATGCGCTTCCACTCCTCCAACTTCCGCGGTTCCCTCAGGCGATAAGGCCCCCACGGCCGCCAGTTCCGCGATCGATTGCCAGGCTTTCGCCAGGCGCATGTCCGCACACGCGGCGGCGCAGGCGGTAGCCGAAGCGCGCGCCGTGTCGTCGCACAATCCGCTGAGCGCCGCCAATACCCGCGCGGTCGAGGCGGAATCCGGTGAAGACGGTGAGCCCGACGACGCCGCACCGCCCCCGATCCTCGCCACGCTGCCGTTGTTCTCCGCCGCAGAGCGCCGCGATCAGCTGCCGATCGGCTGGCAGCCCTGGACCATCAACCGCAACAAGGTCCCCACCCGCTATTCGATGGCCGAGGTCGACCAGCGCGTGGTCGTTCATGCGCAGGCCGAAAGCTCGGCCTCCGGCCTCTACGTGCCGCTGCGCGACCGCGATGCCGGCATGCTGCGCTGGACCTGGAAGACCAGCGGCATCATCCGCAACGCCGACAACAGCCATGGCCCGCGCGAGGATTCGCCGCTGCGCCTTTTCGTCGCCTTCGATGGCGACAAGGGCGGCCTGCCGCTGAAAGACCAGTTGATGTACGAGATGGCCCGGCTTACCACCGGCCGCGAAATGCCTTACGCCACGCTGATGTACATCTGGGGCGGCAGGCGTGTGGAAGGTACCGTGCTGTCAAATCCCCATACCGACCGTGTGCGCATGATCGTGGTAGATAGCGGTATGAAGCACACCAATGAGTGGCGATGCCATGAACGCGACCTGCGCGCCGACTACCGCAAGGCGTTCGGGACGGACCCGGGCCGCGTCATTGCGGTCGGCATCATGACCGATACCGACAACACCAAGAGCAAGGCGGAATCCTGGTACGGGGATATCGCACTGGACTGATGGCCGGCGCGCTGACGCAAGCAAGCTCAACCGCCGATCGGCTCGGCCATGGCGAGCACCGCAAAGGACGCCAGCCAGTGCGTGGACACATACTGGCCCTCGACGGCCTGGGGCAGCGAAGCGTCGATATGGTCTGACCAGGCACGGATAGCCAGGGGCCGCAGTGGCTCGGGCAGCGCCGGTTCCAGCAAGCGCCAGCACCAGGCGCGCGACAGATTGAGCCCGTCCAGGTGCGAGGTCTTGGGATCGCTGCGATTGCCGACCTCGACCGGCGTCAGCCAGTTGGCCAGTTCCGCCTGTGGCGGCACGAACAGTTCCCACCATTCCGCGAAAGCGCTGCCGTCCATCACGGCGTGCATCAACACGGCCTCTGTCATGCCGCCCGACAGGAACTCGTCGCCGCCGGGTTCATAGCGCGCCGGATATTTCCGATCATGCGCGAACCAGCGGTGCGCGCGCCGCACGATGGCGCGGCGCAGGGCGAGATCCTGGTGAGTCCGTGCATAGGACAGCGCCATCACCAGTGCGAAAGCACTGTTGTAGTGAGTACCGGTGCGCACCGGGAAATCCGCCGCATCCAGGAAATCCGCCAGTTGCCGCGCCAGATGGGAGGCCAGCGGCGCGCACGCCGCAGCCCAGGCGGCCGCCTGCGCGTCCTGTTGCGACAAGGCAAGCAACTCCGCCTGCAGCTTCAGCATCCAGCCCCAACCGTAAGGGCGTTCGAAGTTCCGCGAACCAGGCCGATGGAAATAGTCCAGTTCGACCGCGATGCCCTGCGGCCGCAACTGCGCGTCCAGCGTTTCGCGGATGCGCGGCGCGTCCTCGAGGTCAGGGAACAGCGCCAGCATCCGCGCCAGCAGCCAGTGCATGTGCACGCTGGAGTGCCAGTCATAGCTGCCGCAGAACACAGGATGCCAGGTCGCCGGCTCCGCCACGTCGCCGGCGCCGGCCATCATGTGATCCACCTTGTACGGATAGCGGCGCAGGACATTGTCCATGGCCACGCGCGCAAAGCTGCGCGCCGTCTCGCGATCCAGCGCCGAGCGGCCCATCGCTGAAGCTCCCCCTGTTATTGTCGATGTGCTGCCGTCACGCAGGTGCCAGCCATTTCTCCACCAGCCGCACGAAGAAGGTCGCGCCGACCGGCAGCAGTTCGTCGTTGAAGTCGTAGCTCGGGTTGTGCAGCATGCAGGGCCCGATGCCGTGCCCGGACTCGCGGTGCGCGCCGTCGCCGTTGCCCAGGAACAGGTAGCAGCCGGGCTTGTGCTGCAGCATGAAGGAGAAGTCCTCGGCGCCCATGGTGGGCTCGACGTCGCTGTCCACGTTGGCCGCGCCGACCAGTTCGGCCGCCACCGTGGCGGCAAAGCCAGACTCGGCTTCGCTGTTGATCGTCGGCGGATAGTTGCGGTGGAATTCGTATTCGATGGTGCAATCGAACGCCGTCGCCACCGCGCGCGCGACCTCTTCCATGCGCCGCTCGATCAGGTCGAGCACCGGCACCGTGAACGTGCGCACCGTGCCGCCGATCCAGGCCTGGTCCGGCACGATATTGGTCGCGTCGCCGGCATGGAACTGCGTGACCGAGATCACCGCGGTGTCGATCGGACGCTTGTTGCGGGTGATGATGCCTTGCAGCGCCGACACGATCTGCGCGGCGGTAAAGACCGGGTCGTTGCCGTTGTGCGGCATCGCGGCATGCGCGCCCTTGCCGCGCACGACGATGCGGAACTCGTTGCTCGATGCCATCAGCGGGCCCGCGCGGGTGCCGAAGGCACCGACCGGCATGCCCGGCCAGTTGTGCAGGCCGAACACCGCGTCGCACGGAAAGCGTTCGAACAGCCCGTCGTTGATCATCTCGCGCGCACCGCCGCCGCCTTCCTCGGCCGGCTGGAAGATCAGGTGCACGGTGCCATCAAAGGGCTTGTGCTGCGCCAGGTAGCGCGCCGCGCCGAGCAGCATCGCGGTGTGGCCATCGTGGCCGCAGGCGTGCATCTTGCCGGCGTGCTGCGAGCGGTGGCCGAAGGTATTGGCTTCCTGCAGCGGCAGCGCGTCCATGTCGGCGCGCAGGCCGATGGTGCGCCCGCTGCTGCCGTTGCGGATCACGCCGACCAGGCCGGTGGTGCCCAGGCCACGATGGACTTCGATGCCCCACGATTCCAGGTTGCGCGCGACCACGTCGGCGGTGCGCTGTTCCTCGAAGCAGAGTTCCGGGTGGGCGTGGATGTCGCGTCGGATTGCCTGGATTTCGGCTTGCGCCTGCAGGATTTCGGGTATGAGCTTCATGATGCCGGAGTCTGGGGCGGAAGGGGCCTGTGCCATGGAGCGCAAGGCGTTGGATACCCCGATCATACGATGCCTGCCCGCAAAGCGCCAAAATGCGGCGAAACATGCGCCGCCGCCGTTTTGGCGCGGTGCAATATGCCACGCGGGTGGGTTTCCCCGCATTGCCGCGGCATGTGCACTGCTGGAACAGTTCATGCTTGAAGTGCCCGGCCGGCAAATCCGTTGCTTTGCGTTGCGCTATCGCACCAAAACGCAGCGCCACCGCGTGACCCGTGGTGTGCGCGCATTGCCGATCCTTACGTCTGCTTCACTTCCTACAGGGAGAATTGCGCGATGTCCCTTCGCACTTTCAAGAAGGCAATTGGTGTGGTCGCGGTGACCGGGGCCCTTGGCCTGGCATTCGCCGGCAACGCCCAGGCCGCGGACCTCAAACTGGCCATGAGTTCGCCGCCGACCTCGATGGATCCGCACTTCTACAACCTGTTCTCCAATATCAACGTGTCGGAGCACGTGTTCGACTCGCTGGTCAAGATGGACCCGGACAGCCGCATCATCCCGGGCCTGGCCGAGTCCTGGAAACTGGTCAACAACCTCACCTGGGAATTCAAGATCCGCAAGGGCGTGAAGTTCCACGACGGCTCCGAGCTGACTACCGAGGACGTGGTCTGGTCGCTGGACCGCCCGGCCACCATCCAGAACAGCCCGGGCAAGTTCGACGTCTACACCAAGGCGATCGTCAACAAGAAGGTGATCGACAAGTACACCATCCAGCTGACTACCAACCAGCCTTACCCGCTGATGCTGAACGACCTGACGTCGATCTTCATCGTGCAGAAGAAGGCCACGCAGGGGCTCAGTTCCGACGATTTCGCGCAGGGCAAGGGCATGATCGGCACCGGCCCCTTCAAGTTCGTCAGCTATGCGCGCGACGACCGGGTCGAACTGGTGCGCAACAACGACTACTGGGGCGCCAAGCCCGCCTGGGACAAGGCGACGCTGCGCTTTATCCCCAACCCGGCCACGCGCCTGGCGGCGCTGCTGTCGGGCGACGTGCAGGCGATCGAGAACGTGCCCACGCCTGACCTGCCTAAGGTGCGGCAGGATCCCAAGCTGTCGTTCTTCTCCAAGATCTCGCACCGCGTGATCTACGTGTTCTTCGATGCCAAGCGCGACAAGTCGCCTTACGTCACCACCAAGGAAGGCGCGCCGATGGACAAGAACCCGCTGAAGGACGCGCGCGTGCGCAACGCCATCAGCATGGCCATCAACCGGCAGGGCATCAAGGACCGGCTGATGGAAGGCCTGTCCGAGCCGACCAACAACCTGGTGCCGCCCACGCTGTTCGGCTACAACCCCAACCTGAAGACCGTAAAGTACGACCCCGAGGGCGCCAAGAAGCTGCTGGCCGAGGCGGGCTACCCCAACGGCTTCGGCGTGACGCTGCATACGCCCAACAATCGCTACGTCAACGACGAGAAGATCGCGCAGACCATCGCCCAGAACCTGACCCGCATCGGCATCGCCACCAAGGTGGAAGGCATGCCGATGGCGACGTACTCGTCCAAGGGCATCAAGCATGAATGGTCGTTCGGCCTGCTCGGCTGGGGCGCGCAGACCGGCGAGGTCAGCTCGCCGCTGCGCGCGCTGCTGGCGTGCGAGGACAGCAAGAAGGGCTTCGGCACCACCAACTGGGGCGAGTACTGCAATCCCAAGATGGATGTGGTGCTGGAGAAGGCGCTGTCCACCGTGGACGATGGCGAGCGCTCCAAGCTGCTGCAAGAAGCCACCGCGATCGCGATCAACGATGGCGGTATCATCCCGATCCACCAGCAGGTGACCACCTGGGCCACGCAGAAGGGCATCGTCTACGTGCCGCGTACCGACGAGCGCACCTACGCGCATAACTTCAAGCCCCAGTAAGCGCCACCAAGAAGCGCTTACATGAACCGCGGCCTGCGGATTGCCTGCTGGCCGAGTTAGCGGTGCCGCGTACGGCTGCCGCGCCGCCCCCCGGGAGCGTTTTTGCGCTTCCCGGCGGTGGCGCGCATTTGCGCGCGAAAGGATAGTGGTTCCAACATGCTGGTCTTTATCATCCGGCGCCTGATGCAGAGCGTGGTCGTGCTCTTCGTCATGTCGCTGCTGGTTTTCCTCGGCGTCTTTGCCATCGGCAATCCCGTCGACATCCTGATCAACCCGCAGGCCGACCAGGAGGACATCAAGCGCACCATCGCGGCGCTGGGCCTGGACAAGCCGCTGTGGGAGCAATACTGGGTGTTCCTGCAAAACGCGCTGCAAGGCAACTTGGGGACCTCGTTCGCGCACGGCACGCCGGCGCTCAAGCTCATCTTCGAGCGCATGCCTGCCACCATGGAACTGGCCATCTGCGCCATCACGCTGGCCATCGTGCTGGGCATCCCGCTCGGCCTGTGGGCGGGGCTGCGGCCCAACGGCGTGGCCGGCAAGTCGATCATGACGGTGTCGATCCTGGGCTTCTCGCTGCCCACCTTCTGGGTCGGGCTGATGCTGATCATGGTGTTCGCGGTGCAGCTCGGCTGGCTGCCGTCCAACGGGCGCGGCGAGACCGTGCGCGTGCTCGGCATCCCGCTCAGCTTCCTGACCGTCGACGGCATCCGCCACCTGATCCTGCCGGCAGTGACGCTGTCGCTGCTGAATATCGCCATGGTGATCCGGCTCACGCGCGCCGGCACGCAGGAGGCGATGCTGCAGGACTACGTCAAGTTCGCGCGCGCCAAGGGCTTGTCGAACACCCGCATCGTCGGCGTGCACGTGCTGAAGAACATCCTGATCCCGATCGTCACCGTGATCGCGCTGCAGTTCGGCTCGATCATCGCCTTTGCGATCGTGACCGAATCGATCTTTGCCTGGCCCGGCATGGGCAAGCTGATCATCGACTCGATCCAGTTGCTCGACCGGCCGGTGATCGTCGCCTACCTGATGGTGATCGTAACGCTGTTTATCCTGATCAACCTGGCGGTGGACATCGTCTACAGCATGCTCGATCCGCGCGTGCGCATTGCCGACAACAAGGGCTGAGCCATGACTGCCGTATCCGTGGAACAAGAGGGCAAAACGCCGAAGGACGCGCCGGGGCTGCCCGGCGCACCCGCCGCGGCGCGTGAGCAAACGCCGTGGCGGCGCTTTGCGGCGGAGTTCTTCTCCAGCAAGATCGCCGTGGCCGGGCTGGTGACGCTGATCACGATCATCCTGATCGCGATCCTGGCCCCGTGGCTGGCACCGCAAAACCCATATGACCTGGCCACGCTGGACGTGCTCGACGCGCGCCTGGCACCGGGCGAGAAAGCCGGCGATGGCATGACCTTCCTGCTGGGCTCGGACGAGCAGGGCCGCGACATCCTGTCGGCGGTGATGTACGGCCTGCGCATCAGCATCGGCGTGGGCGTGGTCAGCACCGTGATCGCGCTGCTGCTGGGCGCCACGCTCGGCCTGCTGGCCGGTTTCCTGGGCGGGCGCACCGAGGCCTTCATCATGCGCGTGGCCGACCTGCAGCTGTCGTTCCCGCCGATCCTGCTGGCGCTGATCCTGCTGGCGTTCCTGCGCCCGGGGCTGGGCAATATCGTGATCGCGCTGGTGGCGGTGCAGTGGGCCTACTACGCGCGCACCACGCGCAGCGCGGCGCTGGTGGAGCGGCGCAAGGAATATATCGAGGCGGCCACCTGCCTGGGCCTGCCGCCGATGCGCATCATGTTCCGCCACCTGCTGCCCAACTGCCTGCCGCCGCTGATCGTGATCGCGGCGCTGCAGGTGGCCTCGGCGATCACGCTGGAGGCGACGCTGTCCTTCCTCGGGCTGGGCGTGCCGGTCACCGAGCCCTCGCTGGGCTCGCTGATCTCCAACGGCCAGCAGTACATGCTGTCGGGCAAATACTGGATCAGCTTCTTCCCGGGCATCGCGCTGGTGGTCACCATCGTGGCGATGAACCTGGTGGCCGACCAGTTGCGCGATGTCCTCAACCCGCGTCTGCAGACGCAATAACGGACGCAAACACGGGGAGCGGAACATGGCACAACCGACGCTGGTGGTCGAACACCTGAAAACGCATTTCTACACGCGCGGCGGCATTGCCAAGGCCGTCGACGACGTTTCCTTCTCCGTGGGCCGCGGCGAGATCATGGGGCTGGTGGGCGAGTCCGGCTCGGGTAAGTCCATGACCGGCTATTCAATCATGGGACTGATCGACCCGCCCGGCAAGATCGTCGACGGCCGCATCGCACTGACCAGCCGCGACGGCGTCACGCGCGACCTGCGCGCGCTGACGCCCGCGCAGCAGCGCGACGTGCGCGGCAACCGCATCGCGATGATCTTCCAGGACCCGATGATGACGCTGAACCCGGTCCTGCGCATCGACACGCAGATGATCGAGGCGGTGCTGGCGCACGAGAACGTGGGCAAGGCGGTGGCGCGCGAGCGCGCGCGCAACGCGCTGGCGCGGGTCGGTATCCCGTCGCCGGACGAGCGCCTGCAGGCCTACCCACACCAGTTCTCGGGCGGCATGCGCCAGCGCGTGGCGATCGCCATCGCGCTGTTGAACAAGCCCGACCTGATCATTGCCGACGAGCCCACCACCGCGCTGGATGTCACCATCCAGGGCCAGATCCTGTACGAGATGCAGACACTGTGCCGCGAGTCGGGTACCGCGCTGATCTGGATCACCCACGACTTGTCGGTGGTGGCGGGGCTGGCCGATACGGTCTGCGTGATGTACGCCGGCAAGATCGTCGAGGCGGGCGACGTGCGCCAGGTGCTGGAGCATCCCGAGCACCCGTACACGCACGGCCTGATCGGCTCGGCGCCCTCGCGCAATCCGCGCGGCACTCCGCTGCGGCAGATCCCGGGCATGACGCCGTCGCTGCTTAACCTGCCCGGTGGCTGTTCGTTCCGCGAGCGCTGCCCGTACGCGACTGCCGCCTGCAAGATCGAGCCGCCGCTGGAAAACGCTGCCGACGGCCGCCGCCTGCGCTGCTTCCATCCGGTGCTGGCCAACCAGGAGGCGGCATGAGCGCAACCGAACTGCAATCCCGACCGATGACGAACACGGTCGCTGACGATGGGGGCACGCCAGCTGCGCCGATCCTGGAGTTGCGCGGCGTGTCCAAGCGCTTCGTCAAGTCTCTCGATGTCGCGGCGCGCATCGCCAACCTGTTCGGCGCCCATGCGCACGAAGAGGTGGTGCATGCGGTCGACCGCGTCGACCTGAGCATCCGTGCCGGCGAGGTGGTCGGCTTGGTTGGCGAGTCCGGCTGCGGCAAGTCCACGCTGGGCCGCATGGCCGTGGGCCTGCACACGCTGACCGAAGGCGAGCGCTTCTGGCGGGGCACCAACCTTGACCACCTGCCGCCGGACAAGCGCCGCGAGAAGCAACTCGCGATCCAGATGATCTTCCAGGATCCGTACGCCTCGCTCAATCCGCGGCTGCGCGTGCTCGATATCGTCGGCGAGGCGCCGGTGGTGCATGGCATGGTCGAGCGCGGCGGGCAGAAGGCCTATGTCGAAGACATGCTGGTTCGCGTGGGCATGGACCCGACCGTGCTGCGGCGCTTCCCGCACCAGTTCTCCGGCGGGCAGCGCGCGCGCATCGGCATTGCGCGGGCGCTGGCGGTAAAGCCGGAATTCCTGGTATGCGATGAGTCGGTGGCGGCGCTGGATGTGTCGATCCAGGCCCAGGTACTGAACCTGTTCATGCGGCTGCGTGAAGAGCTGAACCTGACCTACCTGTTCATCAGCCATGACCTGGGCGTGGTCAAGCACATCAGCGACCGCGTGGTGATCATGTACCTGGGGCGGGTGGTGGAGTCGGCGCCGACCGAGGATGTCTTTGCCGCGCCAAACCATCCGTATACGCAGGCACTGCTGGCCGAGGCGCCCAAGCTGGAGGTCGCCAAGAAAACCTACGTGGCGATCCGCGGCGAGATCCCGTCGCCGCTGAATCCGCCGCCGGGGTGCCACTTCCACCCGCGTTGCCCTTATGCGATGCCGCGTTGCCGGGAGGAGCAGCCGATGTTGAAGGAGATTGCGCCGTTGCGGTTTTCGGCGTGTCACCTGAATGACATGAAGTAGGGGCGGTGGTCAGCGATCCCAAAACGGTAAGGGGGCCCTCGGGCCCCCTTTGCGTTGGCGATGCAGCTGCGCCTCAGCGGATCACCTGCCCCTTCGAATTAATAATCGTCATCTCCACGAACTTCGACCCCACGTGGTTCTCCGGCGTGAAGTTGACGATAAACCCGCCCAGGTCATGGCTGCGCATCGATTCCAGCGCCGTCACCAGCTTTTCGCGCGTCAGGTCCTTCCCAGCGCGGCGCAAGCCTTCGGTAAAAGCCTTGGCGGCGACGAAGCCCTCGATACTGGCGTAGTCGAACTCATTGGGCCGGCCGGCGGCCTGCAGCAGCCGCAGGTATTCGCGCACCACCGGCAGCGTGGCGTTGCCCGGATGCGGCATCACCTGCGAGATGATCACGCCGCTGCCCTTGGCGCCGACCTCGTTGGCCAGCGCCTGCGTGCCAACGAACGAGACGTTGTAAAACTGGCCGTTGTAGCCGCGGCGCAGCGCTTCCTTGACGAAAGAGCCCGCCGTGCGATACGCGCTGATCATCACGATGGCGTCCGGCGTCGCCTTGATCACGCCCTGCATGGCGTCGCCGATCTCCATCGTATTGCGCACCACGGCCTCGCGCGCAACCAGCTGCACGCCGCTGTCGGCCGCTGGCTTTAGCGCGCGCTCGAGCTCCTCGAGCTCGGCCTTGCCATAGGCATCATCGTTGTAGACCACGGCCACGCGTTTCAGGCCGGTGGTCTGGATCTGGCGCAGGATCGCCGTGGCCTCGTCGTTGTAGCCGGCGCGGACGTGGAAGACGTAGCGGTTGCGCGGCTCGCGCACCGAGCGTGCGCCGGTGTACGGGCCAAAGAACGGCACCTTCGCCTGGATCGCCAGCGGCAGCGCGGCCTGGCTGGTGGGCGTGCCGACGTAGCCGAACAGGGCGAAGACGCGGTCTTCCTCGATCAGTTTCCTGGTGTTCTTGGCGGCCGGCTCGGGCTCATAGTAGTCGTCCAGCGCCTCGATGCGGATCTTGCGGCCGTAGATGCCGCCCTGCTGGTTGATGTGATCGAAATACAGCCGCGCGCCCGCGTTCATCTGCTTGCCGAGCGAGGCAGCGGGCCCGGTCAGCGCGGCGGATTGTCCCAGCAGGATGGTGTCGGCGGTGACGCCGATTTCAGAAGTGGCGGCAGCGCCGGCCGCATTGGATGCGATGGCAGCGCCGCTAGCGCCCACCATGCCGCCCGCGCCGATGGCGCACGCCACCAGCAGGCCGGCAAGCCGGCCGTTGACCCCGGATCGGAAAGACATAAACCCCCGCGAAATTGTGGTTCGGTTACCCGTGTTACCCGTTCGCCGCCGTTGGCCGGTCTGCGCCGGCGTGGTGCGGCAGGGCGCGCCGGCACATCATAATCGAATACAATCGGACCGAGATACTCCCCGCCATCGCCCCGCACGGACGGGGACGCGCCGCCCCGCCGGCGCGGCGCAAGCCCCCCCTGCCAGGCGGGCCTGCGCCAGTCCCACCTGTTCCGTACAATCGAACAAAAATCACCGACCGCCCGCCCGGAGACCCCATGGCTTCCCGCATCGTCCGCGCCGCCTGCCCGCATGACTGCCCCGACACCTGTGCCTTGCTCGTCACCGTCGAGGACGGCCGCGCCACCAAGGTGGCGGGCGATCCCGACCATCCCGGCACCCAGGGCGTGCTGTGCACCAAGGTGTCGCGCTATGCCGAGCGCACCTACCACCCGGACCGCCTGCTGACGCCGATGAAGCGCGTCGGCAAGAAGGGTGAGGGGAAATTCGCCCCGATCTCCTGGGACGAGGCGCTCGACACCATCGCCAACCGCCTGCAGGGTATCGCCACGCGTGATCCGCAGGCCATCGTGCCATACAGCTACGCCGGCACCATGGGACTGGTGCAGGGCGAAAGCATGGCCGCGCGCTTCTTCCACAAGCTGGGCGCGTCGCGGCTGGATCGCACTATCTGCGCCAACGCCGGCGCCACCGCGTTGCGCTATACCTACGGCGCCAGCGTTGGCATGGACATGGAGCATGTGGTCGATGCGAAGCTGGTGATCATCTGGGGCGGCAACCCGATCGCCTCCAACCTGCACTTCTGGACACGCGCGCAAGAGGCCAAGCGGCGCGGCGCCACGCTGGTGGCGATCGACCCGTACCGCTCGCTGACCGCCGAGAAGTGCCACCGCCATATCGCGCTGATGCCAGGCACCGACGGCGCGCTGGCGCTGGCGATGATCCACGTGCTGATCCGCGATGACCTGCTCGACCATAACTACATCGAACGCCACACCGTGGGCTTCGAGGCGCTGCGCGAGCGCGCGCAGGCCTTCACCCCGGCGCGTGCGGCCGAGATCTGCGGCATTCCCGTGGAGGATATCGAGTGGCTCGCAGGCCTCTACGGCCAACTGGCCGTGCGCGAGCGCCAGCCGGTGGCGATCCGCCTGAACTACGGCATGCAGCGCGTGCACGGCGGCGGGCAGGCGGTGCGCGCGGTGGCGTGCCTGCCGTCGCTGGTGGGTGCATGGCGCCAGGCCGCGGGCGGGCTGCAGTTGTCGACCTCGGGTTTCTTCCCGGTCAACGAAGCGGCACTGCAACGCCCGGACCTGTTGCCGGGGTGGCCCAAGACGCTGCCGCGCATCGTCAACATGAGCACCATCGGCGATGCGCTGCTCGACCCGGGCACCGACGGCGCGCCGCGCATCGAGGCGGTGGTGGTCTACAACAGCAACCCGGTCGCCGTCGCGCCCGAATCCGGCAAGGTGGCCGAAGGCTTCGCCCGCGAAGACCTGTTCACGGTGGTGCTGGAGCACTTCCGCACCGACACCGCCGACTACGCCGACATCCTGCTCCCGGCCACCACGCAGCTCGAGCATACCGACGTGCACAAGGCCTACGGCCACACCTATTTCCTGGCCAACAATGCCGCGATCTCGCCGGTGGGCGAGGCGCTCCCCAACACCGAGATCTTCCGCCGCCTGGCGCAGCGCATGGGCTTCAATGACCCGTGCTTCGCCGACAGCGACGAGGACATCGCCGCGCAAGCGATCATCCCGGGCGATGCGCGTGCCGCCGGCATAACGTGGGAATCGCTGAAGGCGCAGGGCTGGCAGAAGCTGGCGCTGCCGGCGGCGCCGTTCGCCGAGGGCGGCTTTCCCACGGCGTCGGGCAAGTGCCAGTTCTATTCGGAGCCGATGCTGGACGACGGTCTCGACCCGCTGCCCGACTACGTGCCGCAGTACGAAGCGCCGTCGACCGCGCCCGACCTGGCCGCGCGCTACCCGCTGGCGATGATCTCGCCGCCGGCGCGCAACTTCCTCAACAGCTCCTTCGTCAACGTCGACAGTCTGCGCGCCACCGAAGGCGAGCCGCACCTGGACATCCACCCGGCCGACGCCGCCGAGCGCGGCATCGTGCACGGCGCCATGGTGCGCGCATTCAATGACCGCGGCAGCATGGTGGCGCGCGCCCGCGTCACCGACCGCGCCCGGCGCGGGCTGGTGGTGGGGCTGTCGATCTGGTGGAAGAAGCTCGCCTCGGACGGCAAGAACGCCAACGAGCTGACCAGCCAGCGCCTGACCGACCTGGGCCGCGCGCCGGTGTTCTATGACTGCCTGGTGCAGGTGGAGGCCTGCCCGGAACCGACCCCAATCCAGGCATGAAGCAGCGGCCCGGCCGCCGGCGCGGGGCGGTACTCCTGGCGGCGACGGGCCTGGTGGCACTGGCCCTGCTGACGGCCGGGTGCGAGACCGTGGGCTATTACGCGCAGTCGATCGGCGGCCATCTGGGCGTGATGGCGCAGGCGCAGCCGCTGACCGACGCCATCGCCAGCGCGCGCGACGCCAACGACGCGCGCCTGGCGCAGCGGCTGGCCCTGGCGGGCCGCATCCGCGACTATGCCTCGCGCGAACTGAAGCTGCCCGACAACGGCAGCTACCGCCGCTACGCCAACCTGCATCGGCCGTATGTGGTGTGGAGCGTATTCGCCACGCCCGAGCTGTCGATGGACCTGCACAAGTGGTGTTTCCCCATCGTCGGCTGCATCAGCTACCGCGGCTACTACGCGCAGTCCGATGCCGAGCAGTACGCACAAAGCCTGCGCCGCGACGGGTATGAGGCCTATGTGGCCGGCATCCCCGCGTATTCGACGCTCGGCTATTTCGACGACCCGCTGCTCAATACCTTCGTCTACCTGCCCGAAGGCGAACTGGCGCGGCTGATCTTCCATGAGCTGGCGCACCAGGTGGTCTACGTGCGCAACGACACCGCCTTCAACGAGTCCTTTGCCACCGCGGTGGAAGGCGCCGGCGTGGAGCGCTGGCTGGCCGAGGATGCCTCCGAGGACGCGCGCGCCAGCTATCGCCAGTACGACGCCCGGCGCCAGCAGTTCCGTGCGCTGCTGCTGGCCACCCGCGACCGGTTGGCGGCGCTTTACCTGACACCGCTGGACGAGAACGCCAAGCGCGAGGGCAAGGCGGCGATCTTTGCCGACCTGCGCGCGCAGTACGCGCGGCTGAAGACGGAGTGGGGCGGCTACACCGGCTACGACCGCTGGTTCGACCAGCCGCTGACCAACGCGCACCTGGCGGCGGTGGCGACATACCAGCAGTGGGTGCCGGCCTTTACGGCGCTGCTGGCGCAGTGCGACGGCGACTGGCGCCGCTTCTATATGGAGGCGGGGCGCATCGGCGCGCTGCCCGCCGCCGAGCGCGAGGCCGCGCTGCAGCGGCTGGCCCCGCCGGCCACGCGCGTCGATACGCTGACCGCTAGCGGCAAGGCGGCTGAAGCCGACTAGCCGCCTGGCTCAGGCGCCGACCGGTCGCTTCATCCGGCATGCCGACGGCAGGTCCAGCGCCTTGGCCGGCGTGGTGCTGTCGAGGCGGAAGCCGTACTGCGTGCCTTCCGCGCCCACCTTCACCGTCTTGCCATCAACCGGCGCCACCGTCGACACCACCTGCGGCAGCAGCAACTGGTGATCGCTCTTGCGCATCACCACCTCGCCCAGCGCGGTGCGGGTCTGCAGGCCCTCCAGCGCCAGCGCGACCTTGGTGGGATCGTCCGTGCCGGCGCGGCGCATCGCCTCGCTGACCATCTGCACCGACACCAGCACGCGCGGCGCAAAGTACTCGCCCGCGGCGGTCTGCTTCACGCGCGCGGCCAGTGGCGCCAGCACCGCGTCATCGCCATTGGGCAGCCATTCCGAGACCCAGGTAAGCCGCCCGGTCTTCGCCTGCGACACCGCCAGTACCGTGCCCGGCGCGCCGCCGCCGCTGTGGTTCAGGTAGCGCACGTCATAGCCCATATCGCCGGCAGCCTTGATCAGCAGGCTCAGGTCCTGACCCCAGTTGCCGGTGACCACGGTATCGGCACCGCTCGCCTTGACCTTGCCGATATAGGGCGCGAAGTCCTTCACCTTGCCCAGCGGATGCAGCGTCTCGCCGACGATCCTGGTGTCGGGGCGCGCGTTGGTGATCATCTGCTGGCCGAGCGCCGCCCACACGCGGCCGTGCGCATAATCCTGGTTCAGCAGGTAGAGCTTGTGGATGTCCTTTTGCTCGCGCGCGAAGTCCGCCAGCGCGCGCATCTTCATCGTGGTATTGGCCTCGGTGGCGAAGTGCCAGAAGCTGCAGCGCGCGCCGGTCAGGTCCGGGTCGATCGAGGCGTAATTGACGATCAGGATGCGCTTGTCGGGGTTGCGCTCGTTGTGACGGGTAGCGGCCTCGACCAGTGCCGTCACCACCGATGAGCCCGAGCCGCCGGTGAACACGATCTTCGCGCCGGCATCGATCGCGCTTTGCAGCGCCGACAGGCTGTCCTGCGCCGAGAGCTTGTTGTCGTAGCTGATCAGCTCGTACTTGCGCCCCAGCACGCCGCCCTGCGCGTTGGCGTCGTCGAGCGCGAACTTCAGGTTGGCCTGGAAGATCTCGCCGACGTTGGCCAGCGGCCCCGAGAGCTGGTCGATAAAGGCGACCTTGATCGGCGCGCTGGTGGCCTGCGCCGATGCCGCGGCAGGTGCGAGGGCAATCAGTGCGGCAGTCGCGAGCGTGGCCAGCGGACGAACCTTGCGGGCCTTGCCGGGTTTGGCGCGTGCGGGCAGGGCAGTGGCGGTGCTGTGCATCAGGTGTCTCCTCCTGTGTCGGATGCTGGGTCGAATGGTCAAGCCCGGGCGGCGTCGTGCGCGCCGCTTACCAGGTGTCGATGAAGCGTCGCTGCGATTCCTGCCGGCGGCCGACGCTGCCGGGCGGTACCGAGGCCAGCCCGCGCAGTAGCCAGCGGCGCGTGTCGGCCGGGTCGATCACGGCGTCGATCTCCAGGTGGCTCGCCATGTTGAGCGCGCGACCGCGCTGGTAGGCGGCATCGACCATGCGCGCGAACAGTGCCTCGCGCTCGTCGGGATCGGCCACCGCTTCGAGTTCCTTGCGGAAGCCGAGCCGGATCGAGCCTTCGATGCCCATCGCGCCAAACTCGCCGCTGGGCCACGCCGCAGTGAAGAAGGGCGCGGCGAAGCTGCCGCCGGCCATCGCCTGCGCGCCCAGCCCGTAGCCCTTGCGCAGTACCACCGTGAAGAACGGCACGCGCAGCGCGCCGGCGGTGACGAACAGGCGCGACACATGCCGCACCGTTGCGGTCTTCTCCGCCTGCGGCCCGACCATAAAGCCAGGGGTGTCGCACAGAGACACGATCGGCAGCCCGTGCGCATCGCACAACTGCATGAAGCGCGCGGCCTTGTCGGCGGCGGCGCTGTCGATGGCGCCGCCGAGGTGGCGCGGGTTGTTGGCGATACAGCCGAAGGCGCGGCCATCGATGCGGATCAGAGCGGTGATGATGCCGGTGCCGAACGCCGCGCGCAGCTCCAGCACCGATCCGGTATCGGCCAGCGCCGCCATCACTGCGCGCATGTCGTAGCTGCGCAGGCGGTTCTCGGGAATGGCGTGGCGCAGGTGGCGCGGGTCTTCCGAATGCCAGTCCTTCGCATCGCCCTGGAAGTAGGAGAGGTAGCGCTGCGCGGCGTCGACCGCCGCCTGTTCGTCGTCGACCAGCACGTCGATCACGCCGTTGGGTCCCTGCACGCTGGCCGGTCCCACTTCCTCAGGCGCGTAGGCGCCCAGCCCACCGCCTTCGATCATCGCCGGGCCGCCCATGCCGATGGTGGCGCTGCGCGTGGCGATGATGACATCGGCACAGCCCAGCAGCGCAGCGTTGCCGGCAAAGCAGCGGCCCGACACGATGCCCACCAGCGGCACCTGGCCCGACAGCCGCGCGAACTGGATAAACGAGGTGCAGTCCAGCCCGGCCACCACCGGCATGTCGGTATCGCCGGGCCGGCCGCCGCCGCCTTCGGCAAACAGCACCACCGGCACCTGCCACTGGCGCGCCAGCGCCAGCATGCGGTCCAGCTTCTTGTGGCCGTAGAAGCCCTGCGTGCCGGCCAGCACGGTGTAATCGTAGGCCAGCACCATGCAGCGCGTGTCCTCGCCCGGGAAGCGCGCCGCGTTGACGGTGCCGATGCCGGTGACGATGCCGTCGGCGGGCGTCGCGCGGACCAGGTCGTCGACGCTGCGGCGCTGCCGTTGCGCGGCGATGGCGAGCGCGCCGTATTCGATGAAGGAGCCGGCGTCGCACAGCTGCGCGATATTCTCGCGCGCGGTGCGGCCGCCCTGGGCGCGCCGCTTGGCCACCGCCTGCGCCCGCGCGGCGTCATGGCCGAGCGCATGGCGTTCCAGCGTCTCGCGCAGGTCGGCGCGGATATGGTCGAGGTCGGCCGCGGCGGTGGCTTCCGTGGCATGGCCGGCGTCGCCGCCGGGGGCCAGCACCACCACTGGAGCGCCGGCGCGCAGCGTCGTACCGGCCGCGGCCAGCACGCGCAGCACCGTGCCGGCGGCGGGCGCTTCCAGCGGATGCTCCATCTTCATCGCCTCGATGATGGCCAGCGGCTGGCCGCGCCGCACCGCGTCGCCTTCGCGCACGTGGAGGGCGGCGAGTGCGCCGTCCATTGGCGCGGCCACGGCGACGGCGTCGTCGGGGATGTCGGCCAGCGCGTTGTCGTCGTCGATTTGCGTATCGGCGGCGAGCGTCGGGGGCGCGTGCAGCGCCGGGTGGTCGCCGTCGGCGCCGGCCAGTGCGGCCAGCGTTGTGTCGAGGTACTGCGTATGCACCGCGTTGCGGCGCACATCGTCCAGCTGCAGCAGGTCCTGCAGCAGGCGGCGGTTGGTGTCGATGCCTTCGATGCGGAACTCGCACAGCGCGCGGTAGGCGATCGCCAGCGCGCGCGCATAGTCGCCGCCGGGCTCGTGCACGATCAGCTTGGCCAGCAGCGAGTCGAAGCGCGGGTTGGCCGTCATGCCGGCAAAGCCGGCGCTGTCCACGCGCACGCCAGGACCGTTGGGCGGCTCGAACGCTGTCAGCGTACCGCTGGCGGGGCGCAGCTGACCGTGCGCATCGAGGTGTTCGGCATTGATGCGCAGTTGCACGGCGACGCCGCGCGGGGCGGGCGCCTGCTCCAGCCCCAGGTCGGCCAGGCTGGCGCCGGCGGCGATCGCCAACTGGGTCTGGACCAGGTCGACGCCGGTCACCATCTCGGTCACCGTGTGCTCGACCTGCAAGCGCGGATTGGCTTCCATGAACCAGCACGACGGTTCGGCGCCGCCGCTGTCCTCCACCAGGAACTCGAACGTACCCAGGCCGCGATAGGCCGCGGCGCGCGCCAGCGTGGCGGCGGCTTCGGCCAAGCGCGCACGCAGCGCATGGTTGAGCGACGGGCTGGGCGCGACCTCGACCAGCTTCTGGTGGCGCCGCTGCAGGCTGCATTCGCGCTCGCCCAGCGTCAGCACGCGCCCGTCGGCGTCGGCGATCACCTGGATCTCGATATGGCGGGGCGCGTTGACGATGCGCTCTACATAGATGGCCCCATTGCCGAATGCGGCCTTCGCCTCGGAAACGCAGCGCGCATAGGCTTCGTCGATCTCATTCGCGTGGCGCACCGCGCGCATGCCCCGCCCGCCGCCACCGGCGAGCGCCTTGATCATCATGCCGGCGCGGTCCTGCAGGCTGCTGAAGAAGGCATGCGCCTGCGCCAGCGTGGTCGGGCCGGTGCTGCCGGGCACGACCGGCACGCCATGCTCGCGCGCCAGCGCACGGGCCCGCGCCTTGTCGCCGAACAGGCGCAGCACGTCGGGCGCCGGGCCGGCGAAGACCAGTCCGGCGTCGAGGCAGGACTGCGCGAAGTCGGCGTTCTCCGACAAGAAGCCGTAGCCCGGGTGCACCATGCCGCAGCCGGCGCGGCGCGCGGCGTCGACCATGGCATCGATGTCGAGATAGGCGCGCGGGCCGGTGCCGGGCAGCGCGATGGCTGCGTCGGCCTTGCGCACATGCAGCGCGTCGCGGTCGTCCTCGCTGTAGACGGCAACAGTGGGCATGCCCATTGCAGCTGCGGCACGGGCGATGCGAATGGCGATTTCGCCGCGATTGGCGATCAGGAGTTTGTCGAGCGTCATGATGCAGAGGCGTTGGCCGAAGGCTTGGTTTGCTCCCCTCTCCCGCTTGCGGGAGAGGGGCCGGGGGAGAGGGCAGGCGAGTCGCAGGCAGACGTCGTCAGTCAGCCTGCTCAGCCAACGCCACCAGATCCTGCTTGCGCACCTTCCCCGTAGCCGTCAGCGGCAGCGCCTCGACGATGCGCACCTCCGGCACCTTGTAGACCGCCATGCTGGCGCGGCACCACGCCGCAAGGCCGGCTTCGTCGACCGAGCCCGCGGCCTCGGGTTTGAGCATGATGAAAGCCACCGGCACCTGCCCGCGGTCCTCATCGCTGCGCCCGACCACGGCCGAGCCCAGGATCGCCGGATGCTGGCCGAACATGGCCTCGATCTCGGCCGGGAATACGCTCATGCCGTTGACCTTGAGCATCTCCTTGCGGCGCCCGAGGTAGTGGATGTAGCCGTGCTCGTCGATCAGCCCGATATCGCCGGTATGGAACCAGCCGTCGCGCATCGATTCGCGCGTGGCATCGGGTTTGTTCCAGTAGCCCTTGAGCAGGGTCGGCGTGCGCACGCACAGCTCGCCCTCGCTGCCCGGCGGCAGCAGCGCGCCGGTGCCGAAGTCGCAAACCTTGAACTCGGTACCCGGCACCGGCAGGCCGACGAAGACCGGCTGCGCGCGCAGGTCCATGTCGTCGTCCTGCATGCCGTAGGTGAAGGTGTTGCAGGTCTGGGTCTCGGTCATGCCCCAGGCGCTTTCGGCGATGGTCGAGCCGGTCAGCGCCTGCCAGCGGCGGCGGTAGTCCAGGTTCAGCTTCTTGACGAAGGACGACACGCCGACATGGCGCAGCGAGCGCAGGTCGTATTCGCCCACGCGCGGGTGTTCCATCACCTCGACCGCGCTGTCGACCAGCATCGACGCATTGGTCACGCGATAGCGCTGCACCGCGCCCATGAAGGTCTGCGCGTCCCAGCGCGCCAGCAGCACCAGCGGGATGCCGAAGAACGCCGGGAAGATCAGGCACAGGTTCTCGCCGGCGATCCAGAACTCGGGGAAGAAGCCCAGCATCACGGTGTCGTCCCGCACCGGCAGCGCCACGGCGCCGAACGCGGCGGCCATGTCGACCATGTCGCCCTGGGTGTGGATGCAGCCCTTGGGCAGGCCAGTGGTGCCGCCGGTGTAGTTGAGCGCGGCGGGGGCGTCGATGGCGGGAACGGTGGCGGGCGCGGGTGCGGTGCAGGCGGCCATGGCCGGCAGCAGGTCGATGGCGCGGTCTTCGGGCTCGGGCGCGTGGCGCGGTGCCTGCACCATCGGCGGCAGCGGCAGCGTGGGTTCGTCAGGGACGACGTCGGCAAAGCTGGTGACGAACAACAGTTCGAGCGGGTCGGCGTCGCCGAGTGCTTCGCGGGTATCGGCCACCAGTGGCAGCAACTGGTCCAGCGCCACCAGCGCGCGCGGCGTGGCGTCGCGCAGCGCGTGCAGCAGTTCGGCGCGCTGCGACAGCGGGCTCACCGGCATGTACACCGCGCCCAGCTTCAGGATGCCGAAGAACACCACGTGGAACTGCGGGCAGTTGGGCAGCAGCACCGCGACGCGGTCGCCGGGACCGATGCCGCTGGCGGCCAACAGCGCCGCGCAGCGGTCGCTCTGCGCATCGAGTTCGGCGTAGGTAGTCTGGTGGCCGTAGAAGATCACGGCCGGCTGGCCGGGGCGCGCGCGGCCCCAGTGACAGAGCATCTCCGACAACGGGATGCGTCCCAGCGGGTATTGCGGCGCGCGCGGTGCGCCGGGCGGCCACGCCGCCTGCCAGCACCGGTGCAGGTCGGCAAGATAGTTCGCCTCGTTGATCGGCGCGCCCGCGGGCGCGGCATGCGATGCGGTCTGGTCCATCCGTGCGGTCTCCTCGCGGTGTTCAGCGCAATCGCTGGCACGGACGCGGCGGCGCGCGTCAGGCAGCATTGCGGCTGGCTGTACTCGTAAGGCGCTACTCGTTGGTATATTTATACCGGGCGGTAGGATCCTAGGCGGATCGGCCGTTCGCGTCAATCGGCCCGAGCCCCTGCGGCCCACGCGTGGTGTCTGCAAGGGTCCACCGGGATGGCGCAACCATGCCGTCATGCGAGAATTGCATCATGTCGATCGCTCCAAGACCCGCAATCCCATCCGCCCCGCAGACCCCGTCGCTGACGACCGCGTCCAACCCTTCGCAGAACGCCGCCCCGCAAGGCCAGGCTGCGCGCCCGCATATCGCCGAGCGCCAGGAGGCGCGGCGCCGCCAGATCCTGGACACCGCCGCGCAGCTCTTCTACACCAAGGGCTACCCCGGCATGACCATGAACGACCTGTGCCGCGCCCTGGGCGTGACCAAGCCGGCCGTCTACTACTACTTCACCGACAAGTACGAGATCTTCGACATCCTGTGCCGCGAGTCGGCGCAGACGTGCCTGCCGGTCATCCGCGAGACCGCCGACCCGGCGCTGCCGGTGCGCGAGCGGCTGCATGCCTGCCTGCTCGAAATGGCGCGCCGCTGCGTGGCCTGCCATGTGCCGGCGACGCTGAGCTTCCGCGACAACCAGTACCTGCGCCCGGAAACCGTGGCCTGGCTCGACAGCATGGCGCGCGATTTCTACCGCGACCTGTACGCGCTGCTGGAGGAGGGCAAGCGCGAGGGCGTGTTCGCCTTCGGCGATGCGCGCGTGACCGCGCACGCGATCGGCAGCGTGGTCGGCTTCATGTACACCTGGCACGAGCCCGGCCGCATGGATGCGGAGGTGCTGGCGCAGGAGCTTGCGACCAACATGATGAAGCTGGTGCTGCCCAGCGGTGGGTGATCGCACGTCCGGCTAAGGGTTATCCCCCTGCCGGTGCCCAACCGGTGGCGCATAATGCCCGCAGGGGCGCCACATGCGCGCGCAATTGCCCCGAGGACTTCGTCTAAGTTGTTGTTTTAACCGGGGCGCACGTTTAGCATCTCGGAAAAATCGAACGACCATTCAGAAAATCAGGAGACGGTGCTATGGAAAGAATTTGGCTGAAACACTACCCGGCCGGCGTCTCCGCCGAGATCGATGCCAGCCAGTTCCGCTCGCTCGCCGCGTTGCTCGAGGCGTCTTTCCGCACCTATGCCGACCGCAAGGCTTTCGTCTGCATGGACAAGGCGATCACCTACGGCGAGCTGGACCAGCTCTCGACCGACTTCGCCGCGTGGTTGCAGTCGCGCGGGCTGCGTCCGGGCGCGCGCGTGGCGATCATGATGCCCAACGTGCTGCAGTACCCGGTGGTGCTGGCCGCGGTGCTGCGCGCCGGCTTCGTGGTGGTCAACGTCAACCCGCTCTACACCCCGCGCGAGTTGGAGCACCAGCTCAAGGACAGCGGCGCCGAAGCCATCGTGATCCTGGAGAACTTTGCCGCGACGCTGCAGCAGGTGCTGGCCAAGACCCCGGTCAAGCACGTGGTGGTGGCCAGCATGGGCGACATGCTCGGCGGCCTGAAGGGGGCGATCGTCAATTTCGTTGTGCGCAACGTCAAGAAGATGGTGCCGGCGTGGGAGCTGCCCAACTGCGTGCGCTTCAACAGCGCGCTGGCCGAGGGCCGCAAGCTGACGCTGCAGCCGGCCACCACTGGGCCGGACGATATCGCCTTCCTGCAGTACACCGGCGGCACTACCGGCGTGTCCAAGGGCGCGGTGCTGCTGCACCGTAATGTCGTCGCCAACGTGCTGCAGTCCGAGGCGTGGATGCAGCCGGCGCTGGCCAAGGGCGCCCATATCGACCAGCCGATCACCATCACCGCGCTGCCGCTGTACCACATCTTCGCGCTGACGGTTTGCTGCCTGCTGGGCATGCGCAGCGGCGGCATGAGCGTGCTGATTCCCAATCCGCGCGATATCCCGGGCTTCATCAAGGAACTGCAGAAGTACAAGTTCAATATGTTCCCGGCGGTCAACACGCTGTACAACGCGCTGCTCAACAACCCGGAAATCGGCAAGGTCGATTTCTCCGGCCTGCGCGTGGCCAATGGCGGCGGCATGGCGGTGCAGGAGGCAGTGGCCAGGAAATGGCTGGCCAAGACCGGCTGCCCGATCATCGAAGGCTACGGCCTGTCCGAGACCTCGCCCTCGGCTACCTGCAACCCGACCGACACCGACGCGTTCTCCGGCACCATCGGCATGCCGCTGCCGTCGACCGAAGTGGTGATCCGCGATGACGACGGCAAGGATGTGCCGCTCGGCCAGCCGGGCGAGATCTGCATCCGCGGCCCGCAGGTGATGGCAGGCTACTGGAACCGCCCGGACGAGACGGCCAAGGTCATGACCGCGGACGGCTTCTTCAAGACCGGCGATATCGGCGTGATGGACGACCGCGGCTACACCAAGATCGTCGACCGCAAGAAGGACATGATCCTGGTATCGGGCTTCAACGTGTACCCGAACGAGGTCGAGGGCGTGGTCGCCGAGTGCCCGGGCGTGCTGGAAGTGGCCGCGGTGGGCGTGCCCGACACGCACTCGGGCGAGGTGGTCAAGCTGTTCGTGGTCAGGAAGGACCCGGCGCTGACCGAGGCCGACGTGATCGAGTTCTGCAAGGAACGGCTCACCGGCTACAAGCGGCCCAAGTACGTGGAGTTCCGCACCGAGCTGCCCAAGACCAACGTGGGCAAGATCCTGCGCCGCGAATTGCGCGACAGCCGCAAGGCGGCGTGAGGCGGGCACGCCGACGGAGCCAACGGTTTTGCGTGCACCCAAGCCGCTTGAGCTAGCCTTGGCAAGGTGTTCTCCCTCTCCCCTCAGACCCCTCAGGGGGAGAGGGTTGGGGAGAGGGGTGGACTAGCAAGGAACCACATCAAGCGGGACCCACGGTTTAAACCCACGGCCGCCAGCCGTTGACACTCCTGCCCTCTCCCCCGGCCCCTCTCCCGCAAGCGGGAGAGGGGAGCAAACCAGCAGCATGCACAGGCTCGCGCCTCAGCACTCATTCGACGGCGCCAGCCGCGCGTCCGTACTGCCATCCACATAAATCACCCGCACGCACGCCCCCGGCTCCAGCCCAGGCGCCGCCGGCGCATTGACCGCCGCAATCGCGCCGTCCATCATCCGCACCTTGTACTGGAACAGGTCGACCTGCTGCACCGGCGCAGGACGGCTGAAGAGCCGGGTCAGGTCGAAGGCGAAACCGACGCCCACACCGCCACCCCCGCCGCCGCCCGCGGCGCCCACGCCGACGCTGGTGCCGCCGCCATAGTAGGAAGGCACCTGCGCCACGTCCATGCGCGTCAGGAAGGTCTTCTCGGTCACGCGGCCCAGCTTGACGGTGGCATTCACCGGCGTGACCTGCGGTGGCTGCGGCGTGCTGCTGCAGGCGGCCAGCACCGGCACCAGGCCGCACAAGGTGAGGAAGGGCAGGGTTTTCATGGCGAGATCAGGCCGGACTTGAGCCGGCCAAGCAGTCGGAACAGGGCACGCCGGTCGGTTTCGGCCAGGCCGGAGAACAGTTGCTCGATCCAGTCCTCGTGCGCGCGCGCCATGCGCGAGAACGCGGCGCGCCCGGCCGGCGTCAGGCGGATCAGGTAGGCGCGGCGGTCGGTGGGCAGGGCCTCGCGCGAGACCAGCCCTTCCTGCTGCAGCTGGTCAGTGATGCCGGTGACGTTGCCGCCGGTCACCATCATGCGGCGCGACAACTCGCCCATCTTCAGGCCTTCGGGATGGCGGTCGAGCTGCGCCAGCAGGTCGAAGCGGGGCAGAGTGCAGGCAAATTCCTGGCGCAGCCGCGAACGGATATCGGCCTCGATCAGGTTGGTGCAGGTCAGCAGCCGCAGCCACAGCCGCAGGGCTTCGTGCTCGGTCTGGTCGGCACGGGTTTCAAGGTCGACCGGCGCGTTCTCGGCGCCGGCGGCAGGGGAAAGGTTTGGCATCTTCAGGGCGACGGTGCGCGGGTGTGCGGCCGGGGCCGCCAGGCTGCGGGGCCGGCGGCGACATTTGATGCCTCAAGTATATGCGTGATGCGCGCCGCCGCCTTGATCGCCGGAAGGGGCGATCAAGTCGCGCTTAGTCGACCTTGGCGCCCGAGTCCTTGACCACCTTCGCCCACTTGGCGGTCTCGGACCGGATCAACGCGGCGAACTGCTCCGGCGTGTTGCCGATGGGCTCTGCGCCCTGCGCCTGCAGGCGTTCGCGCACCGCGGGCGCGCTGAGCGCTTTCGCCACTTCCTGCTGGATGCGGTGGATGACGTCCGGCGGCGTGCCGGCCGGCGCCAGCATGCCGAACCACGAGCTGGCCTCGTATTGCGGCAGGTTGGCTGCCTGCGCGACGGTCGGCACGCCCGGCAGCGCCGGCGACGGCTTGGCGCTGGTCACGGCCAGCGCCTTGAGCTTGCCGCCCTTGATCAGTGCCATCGACGACGGCAGGTTGTCGAACATCACCTGCACGGTGCCGCCGGTCAGGTCCGTCAGCGCCGGCCCGCTGCCCTTGTACGGGAAGTGGACCATAAAGGTTTTGGTCTGGGTCTTGAACAGTTCGCCCGCCAGGTGGATCGAGGTGCCGTTGCCGCTGGAAGCCATGTTGAGCTTGCCGGGATTGGCGCGCGCGTAGCTGATCAGGTCCTTGACGCTGTCGATCTTGTTCTGCTGCGCGAACGCCGGGTTGATCACCAGCACGTTGGGCACGGCCGCCACTTCGGTGATCGGCGCGAAGTCCTTGATCGGGTCGAACGGCAGCTTGCCGTACAGGGACTGGTTGATGCCATGCGTGCCGACGGTACCCATCAGCAGCGTGTAGCCGTCGGGCGCGGCCTTGGCGACGATGTCGGCGCCGATATTGCCGCCGGCGCCGGGCTTGTTGTCGACCACCACGTTCCAGCCCGGCAGCTTGGCCAGCTCCGCGGCCACGGCCCGCGCCAGGATATCGGTGGTGCCGCCGGCGGCGAACGGGACCACCAGCCGGATCGGCTTGGCCGGATAGGGATCGGCCGCCAGCGCCGACGGGCTGGCGAGCGCGGCAAGGCTGGCGGACAGCAGCAGCGCGACGGCGCGACGGCGAGTGGCTTGCATGGGGGGTCTCCTGGTGGGGGCCGTTCGTGTGTCGGGTGGCGGTTTTGGTCAGTGCATTCTAGTCGGCGGCCGTGGGAGCGCCGATGAGGTAATGCCCTATGCGGCGCCCATGAAAAAAGGCACCCGGAGGTGCCTTTCAGGATCAGCCTTGCGACTTGCGTCGACCGGGCGATCAGAACTTGTGGCGGATGCCGATGGCGGCGCCAATCATCTTGTCTTCGCCGGTACCCAGGAAGTAACCATTGGCGAAGCTGATCGCCGAGGTGTCGAAGTTCAGGCCGGCGTTCTTCGAGAAGGCCGTGGTCAGGTACACGTCGGTGCGCTTGGACAGGTTGTAGTCGGCGATGAACGAGATCTGCCAGGGGTTCTTGATGTTGTTGGTGGCGCCGGTGGCGGCCGGGTTGAAGTTCTTGACGTCGTCGTAGTAGTACGCGAGCGTCAGGCCCAGTGCCGGCGTGACCTGGTAGTTGCCGCCGACCCAATAGTAGTTGTCCTTCAGGATCGTATTGTCGTTCGGCGCCTTGCTCATGCCCCAGCGATAGCCGGCCATCAGCTTGGCCGGGCCAAAGGCATAGCTGGCAGCGACCGCGGCCTTCTTGACTTCGCCGGTGCCGCCGGCGGCGTTCAGGGTCGGGTTGTACTGGTCATAGGCGCCGCTGATGCCGAACGGGCCGGCTGCCCACGACACGCCGGCACCGTAGCCGGTGTCGCGGCGGAACTGGCCGGGGACTTCGCCAGTGTTCGCTGCGGTGATGCCATTGCCGAACGACCAATGCGCGACCGCGGTCACCGGGCCGAACTTGCCGGTGTACTTGGCGGTGTTGTCCGAACGGAAGTTCAGGCCCAGTTGAGCGACCACCGGCTCGTACTGGGTGGCATAGCCGGCCGGCGAAAAGTTGGCCATCATGTCGAACAGCGAGGTGTACTGACGACCGAAGGTCACGCGGCCCGCCTGGGCGCTTTCCAGGCCGACGTAAGCCTGACGACCGAAGAGACGGCCACCTTGCTGCATGCCGCCATTGTCGAGGCCGAAACCGCTTTCCAGCACGAACAGCGCCTTCAGGCCGCTGCCCAGGTCTTCCACGCCGCGCAGACCCCAACGCGAACCGGACAGGCCGCCGGACGACATGCGGAAGAGGTTCTCCGACGGGCCCGTTGCGAAGCCGTTGGCCGCTGACGGCGTGACGCTCGACATATTGCTCACGTACTCGATGTTGGCATCCACCACACCGTAGAGCGTCACGCTCGATTGGGCCTGCGCCGCCCCAGCAAATGCGCCAAGCGCTGCCAGCGCCAGAAGCGATTTCTTCATGCTCGTTGATCTCCACTGTAAGAATTATTGGTGACGCTGCGGGGGAACCTCCTTTTGGTCTCCATCCCCCGTACGTCAAACTTCCTCGGAAGTTGCGAAGTACTGTAACAAACAACGTTTCGTTCACCAGTCGGTCGCAACCCCCTTGTCTGCTTTTAACAACTCAGGGTTTTTGAGTAGCCAGGCGCATCAATGCAAGGCGTGATGCGGGCTGGCGCCGATTAGAGGCAAGCTACAATGCGGGTAATCCCGATGGATGCCTCGCGTGCCGCGCTGCGGCCGCGCACCCCACCATGGAAGGGCGCCCGGGGGAACGAAGACCAACCGCTTCTGCGACATGGACACCCTGATCAAAGAATTCGACGTGGCATTGCGCGCCATCGCCGGCGCAACCCGATCCGCGCGCGACAACCCGGCCGATCGGCTGGCACCGGACACCGAGCAGATGAGCGCCGACGAACGCCGCCACGTGGCCGGCCTGATGCGCATCAACCATGTCGGCGAGGTGTGCGCCCAGGCCCTGTACCAGGCGCAGAAACTGACCGCGCGCAACCCGACCGTGCGCGCGCAGATGGATGCGGCCGCGCGCGAAGAGGAAGACCACCTCGCCTGGTGCGCCGAGCGCCTGCGCGAACTGGGTTCGCGCCCGAGCCTGCTCAACCCGCTGTGGTACGCGGGCGCCTTCGCCATCGGCTGGGTGGCCGGCCGCGCCGGCGACCGCGTCAGCCTGGGCTTCGTCGCCGAGACCGAGCGCCAGGTCGAACATCATCTGGGCGGACACCTGGACCGCTTGCCCGAGGCCGACGGCCGCTCGCGCGCCATCCTCGAACAGATGCGCGACGACGAGATCCGGCACGGCGATGCCGCGCGCGATGCCGGAGGCATCCCGCTGCCCGCGCCGGTGCGTGCGCTGATGCGCGGCGCCTCGCGCGTGATGACCACCGCTGCCTACCGGATCTGAACGCGTGCGCGCGTCCCCCAATGCGCGCTTCGTGGTCAGGCCCGCCGGCCCTTGATTCACCGGGGCTGGCGGGCATTTGTTGTATCCTTTCCTCGCGCGGCGGGACAGGTCTTTCCCGCGCCGCAACGGCAGTTCTCCCCCGGCGGTTCTCAGGTGGTTTCTCTGCATTCCTCCCTAAGATCTTCATTTCATTAAGGATTCACTTTTTCGGTGCGTGAAGTGTGCGCGCTAAGTCATTGTTCTTATTCACAAATTCTCTGTTTGCTGCTCTGCAACCAGCCTTGACCGCCCATATGGCTTCCTCTAAAGTGGGAAATAGTGTGAGGAAGTGTATTTTTGTGTGAAATAGGGCACCGACCGTGGGATCATCTCGCCATAGTCGGAACGGAACGATTCACGCACATGTCGGCCGGAAACGGGCCTGCATGGACCGGGAGCGAGCTTGTTTCAGGGAGCATCGGCGCTTTCGCTGGATGCCAAGGGGCGGATGTCCATTCCGTCCCGGCACCGCGAGGCGCTGCAACAGCAGGCCGAGGGCCGGGTGACGCTTACCAAGCACCCGGATGGCTGCCTGTTGCTGTTTCCCCGGCCCGAGTGGGAAAACTTTCGCACGCGCATTGCAGCGCTGCCGATGGATGCGCACTGGTGGAAGCGCATCTTCCTGGGCAACGCCGCCGACGTGGAAATGGACGGCGCAGGCCGGGTGCTGATCGCCCCGGAGCTGCGCAGTGCCGCCATGCTGGACAAGGAAGTCATGCTGCTTGGCATGGGCAGCCATTTCGAAGTGTGGGATGCCGCGACCTACGCCGCCAAGGAACAGCAGGCGATGGCGCAGGGCATGCCCGAAGCATTGAAAAATTTCTCTTTCTGACGAGGTCATGAGTCCTACCGGAACGCCGGCAACCCCCGCCCTGCGCCATCGCACCGTGCTGCTGGACGAAGCCGTCGATGCGCTGGTCTGGCGCCCGGACGGCATCTATGTGGACGGCACCTTCGGCAGGGGAGGGCACAGCCGGGCGGTGTTGGCCCGGCTAGGGCCAGACGGGGCCCTCGTCGCGTTCGACAAGGACCCAGCAGCAATCGCAGAAGCGGGCACCATCGGGGATGCCCGCTTCTCCATTGAGCACGCGAGCTTTGCGGACATGGCCGAGCGCCTGGCCGGGCGCGGCCACGTGGCTGGCGTGCTGCTCGACCTGGGGATCAGCTCGCCCCAGATCGACGAGGCGGCGAGGGGGTTTTCCTTTCGTTTCGAGGGCCCGCTGGACATGCGCATGGACACCACGCGCGGCCTCACCGCCGCCCAGTGGCTGGCGCAGGCGGATGAGCAGGACATTGCCAGGGTGATACGAGACTATGGGGAAGAACGGTTTGCTGTACAGATTGCAAAGGCGATTGTTGCTCGCCGGAGCGAACCCGGCGATGGCGGACCCATCGCCACTACTGCCGACCTTGCCGCGCTCGTGGCGAAAGCCGTCAAAACACGCGAGAAGGGTCAGGACCCTGCGACCCGCACCTTTCAGGCTCTACGGATTCACGTCAATCAAGAGCTTGAGGACCTCGAAAGAGGGCTGAAGGCGGCGTATGAACTGCTGCAGGTCGGAGGGCGCCTGGTGGTGATCAGCTTCCACTCGCTGGAGGACCGCATCGTCAAGCGGTTCATGGCGGCGCACGCCCGTCCCCAGCAGGATGCCGACCCGGCCCTGCGCCGCGCGCCGCTGCGCGCGGCTGACCTGCCGCAACCGACGCTGCGCCTGCTCGGCCGCTACAAGCCCGGCGCCGAAGAGGTGGCCGCCAACCCGCGCGCGCGCTCGGCCGTGATGCGCGTGGCCGAAAAGCTGGCACCTGCCGCCGGCGGAGGCGCGCGCGCATGAACCGCCTGACCTTCTTCCTGCTGGCCGCGCTGATCCTGTGCGCGCTGTCGCTGGTGAGCGCGCAGCACCAGGCGCGCACGCTGTTCGTCGCGCTGGAGCGCGCCCAGGCGGAAGAAAGGCAGCTCGATATCGACTGGTCGCGCCTGCAGTACCAGCAGAGCGCGCTCGGCAAGAGCGCGCGCATCGCCGATGCGGCGCGCGCCCAACTGAAGATGTCGCCGGTCAACCCCGGCAGGACCCAGTACCTGTCCGGCATCGTGCTGCCTCCCGCGCAGCCGGCGCCGGCCAGCGACGCGGAGGCGCGGCGATGAGCATGGCCCGTCCCAATCCGCCCCGCCGCGACCGCAACGGCACCGCCTCGCGCCCGCGCAGCGGCCAGTTCTCGGCCAGCCCGGTGCTGGGCCTGCGCCTGCCGATGTGGCGCTCCAAGCTGGTGGTGTTCCTGATGTTCGCGGCCTTCGCCGCGCTGGCGGTGCGCGCCGCCTGGATCCAGGGGCCGGGCAACCAGTTCTACGAGGCCGAGGGCAAGAAGCGCTTCCAGCGCACGCTGGAGCTGCCGGCCACGCGCGGCAAGATTCTGGACCGCAACGGTCTGGTGCTGGCCACCAGCCTGCCGGTCAAAGCGATCTGGGCGGTGCCCGAAGACGTGCCCAACCAGGTCGAGGCGGACAAGATCCGCCAGCTCGCCAGGCTGCTCGGCATGTCCGAGAAGGACTTGGGCAAGAAGCTGTCCGAGGACAAGGGCTTCGTCTACCTGAAGCGCCAGGTGCTGCCCGACATCGCCGACAAGATCGCCGCACTGAAGATCGAAGGCATCCACCAGACCCGCGAATACAAGCGCTTCTACCCGGAAGGGGAGGCGATGGCGCACATCGTCGGCTTCACCAACGTGGAAGACCGCGGCCAGGAAGGCGTGGAACTGGCGCGCGAGCCCGGACTGGCCGGCCGTCCCGGCGCGCGCCAGGTGATCAAGGACCGTCTGGGGCGCGTGGTCGAGGACGTCGGCATCCTGAAGACCCCGCGCGACGGCGAGGATATCCAGCTCTCGATCGACGCCAAGATCCAGTACCTGGCCTACAACGAACTCAAGGCGGTGGTCGAGCGCCACAAGGCCAAGGCTGCCAGCGCGGTGGTGCTCGACGCCCAGACCGGCGAGGTGCTGGCGCTGGCCAACTGGCCCACCTACAACCCCAACGACCGCACCCGGCTCTCGGGCGAGCAGCTGCGCAACCGCGTGCTGACCGACACCTTCGAGCCCGGCTCGATGATGAAGCCGATCACGGTGGGCCTGGCGCTGCAGCTCAAGCGCGTGACGCCGTCAACGGTGATCGCCACCACCGGCAAATACCAGTTCGAAGGCGCCACCATCAGCGATACCCACAACTACGGCGCGCTGACCGTCAGCGGCGTGATCCAGAAGTCGTCCAACATCGGCACGACCAAGATCGCGATGATGATGAAGCCGCAGGAGATGTGGGACATGTTCACCAGCATTGGCCTCGGCCAGGCGCCCAAGATCGGCTTCCCCGGCGCCGTGGCCGGCCGCGTGCGCCCGTTCAAGAGCTGGCGCCCGATCGAGCAGGCCACCATGTCTTACGGCTACGGCCTGTCGGTGTCGCTGTTCCAGATGGCTCACGCCTACACCATCTTCGCGCATGACGGCGAGTTGATCCCGGTGTCGATGTTCCGCACCAATGGCCCGGCCACCGGCGAGCGCATCCTGTCGCCGCAGGTGGCGCGCGACGTGCGCGCCATGATGGAGACCGTGACCGCGCCCGGCGGCACCGCGCCCGAGGCGCAGGTGATGGGCTACCGCGTCGGCGGCAAGACCGGCACTGCGTACAAGCATGAAGGCCGCGGCTATAACCGCAGCAAGTACCGCGCCTCCTTCATCGGCCTGGCGCCGATGTCGAATCCGCGCATTATTGTGGCCGTCAGCGTGGACGAGCCCACCGCCGGCAGCCACTACGGCGGCCTGGTGGCTGGCCCGGCGTTCGCGGCCATCACCGGCGGCACGTTGCGCGCGCTGAACGTCCAGCCCGATTCGCCGATCCGCCAGCTGGTGGTCAGCGACAAGGTGCAGGAGAGCGAACCGTGGAGTGCGACGCAATGACGCCCAAGGTCCTGCTCCCGCTCGAGGTCACCGCCCAGGCCAGCAACGCGCTGGCCTGGCTGCGTACCAACGTGGCCGCCTCCGCGCAGCTGACCGGCGATACCCGGCGGCTGGCGCGCGGCGATGTGTTCTTCGCCTACGTGCTCGGCAACGATCGCCTTGCCACCGACGGCAGGCCTTATATCCAGCAGGCGATTGCCGCCGGCGCCGGCGCCATCGTTTATGAGGTGGAGGGCTTTGACTGGCCGTTCGGCGACACCGTGCCGCACCTTGCCGTCAGCAACCTGCACCAGCTTGCCGGCCCGATCGCGGCCGGCTGGCACGGCAACCCGGTGCGCGGCCTGGCCGTGACCGGCATCACCGGCACCAACGGCAAGACCTCGTGCAGCCAGTGGCTGGCGCGATTGCTGCAGGCCACGGGCACGCCGTGCGCGACGATCGGCACGCTCGGCACCGGCTTCCCCGGCGCGCTGCAGGTGACCGGCTTCACCACGCCCGACGCGGTGCAGTTGCAGGCAAGCCTGGCTGCGCTGCACGACGCCGGCGCGCGCGCGGTGGCGATGGAAGTTTCCTCGCACGGCCTGGAGCAGGAGCGCGTGGCGGGCACGCATTTCTCGGTGGCGGTGCTGACCAACCTGACCCAGGACCACCTCGACTATCACGGCTCGATGGCCGAGTACGAGGCCGCCAAGGAGCGGCTGTTCTGCTGGGACGGCCTGCGCACCGCGGTGATCAACCGCGACGACGTCATGGGCCAGCGCCTGATGGCGGCGGACGCCGCCGCCATCGGCGCGCCGCACGTGATCGAATACGGCATCGACGGCCCCGGCGCGGCCACGGTGCGTGGCCCGCGCGGCGAGTGGCTGCGCGCCACCAACGTGCGCGCCACGCCCACCGGTACCGCCTTCCATATCGACGGCAGCTTCGGCAGCGCCGAGATGGCCACGCCGATGATCGGTGCCTTCAACGTCAGCAACCTGCTCGCGGTGCTGGGCGCGGCGCTCGCCAACGGCGTGGGGTGGAGCGCGGCCATTGCCGCGCTGCGCGCGCTGACGCCGGTTGAAGGACGCATGGAGCTGTTTGGCGCCAGCGGTGGCCACGATGCCACACTGGCGCCGCTGGCCGTGGTCGACTACGCCCATACGCCCGACGCGCTGGAACAGACCCTGGCCGCGCTGCGCCCGGTGGCGCAGGCGCGCAACGGCCGCCTGTGGTGCGTGTTCGGCTGCGGTGGCGACCGCGACCCGATCAAGCGCCCGCTGATGGGCGCGGTGGCCGAGCGCCTGGCCGACGAAGTCATCCTGACCAGCGACAACCCGCGCAGCGAAGATCCGCAGGAGATCCTCGACGCCATCGCCGACGGCATGGCGGACCGCGCGCGTGGGCGCCAGATCGAAGACCGCGCCGCCGCAATCCTTTATGCCATCAAGCACGCGGCCCCGGCCGACGTGGTGCTGGTGGCCGGCAAGGGCCATGAGGCCACGCAGGAGATCCAGGGCCGCAAGCGGCCGTTCTCCGACCGCGAACACGTACGCCTGACCCTCGGCACACGGGGGGTATCGGCATGAGCCAGTCCAACATGACCACCTTGCAGCAAGCCGCCGGCTGGATCGCCGGCGCGCGCATTTCCGGCGACGGCGCCGTGGCATTCTCGCGCGTGCATACCGACAGCCGTACCGTCGAGCCCGGCGACCTGTTCGTCGCGCTCAAGGGCGAGCGCTTCGACGCGCACGACTTTATCGCCGACGTGGTCGCGCGCGGCGCCGCCGCGGTACTGGTCAGCCGCGAGGTCGATGGCGGCGTGCCGGCCATCGTTGCACCCGACACCCGCATCGCGCTGGGCGAGCTGGGCGCGGGCTGGCGCCGCCAGTTCACGCTGCCGGCGGTGGCGGTGACCGGCAGCAACGGCAAGACCACGGTCAAGGAAATGATCGCGGCCATCTTCGCCGCGGCGGTGGGCGAGGGCCAACGCCTGGCCACCGGCGGCAACCTGAATAACGATATCGGCCTGCCGCTGACGGTGCTGCGCCTGCGCGCCACCCACAAGCTGGCGGTGCTGGAGCTCGGCATGAACCATCCGGGCGAGACGGTCTACCTGGCCGGCATCGCCCAGCCCACCGTGGCGGTGATCACCAACGCGCAGCGCGAGCACCAGGAATTCATGGTCAGCGTGGAAGCCGTGGCGCACGAGCACGCGGCCGCGATCGCGGCGCTGCCCGCCGGCGGCGTGGCGGTGTACCCGCTCGACGCGGAAAGCGGCGGCGTCTACGCGCCGGTGTGGCGCGAAGCCGCCGGCGCGCGCCGCGCGCTGTCGTTCGGCACCTCGCAGCGGGCCGATGTGCATGCCACCGTGGCGCTCATCGACGGCGTGCAGGTGATGCAGGTGCGCGCACCGGGCCATGCATTTGAAGTCAGGCTCGCGCTGCTGGGCGAGCACAACGTGCGCAACGCGCTGGCCGCGATCGCCTGCGCGCTGGCCGCGGGCGTGCGCGTGCCGGTGATCCAGGCGGGCCTGGCCGGCTTCAAGGCGATCAAGGGCCGGCTGCAGGTCAAGTACACGCCGGGCGGCACGGTGCTGATCGACGATACATATAACGCCAACCCCGACTCCATGCGCGCCGCCATCGACGTGCTGGCCGGCTTCGCCGCGCCGCGCGTGCTGGTGCTCGGCGACATGGGCGAAGTGGGCGACCAGGGCCCGGCCTTCCACGAAGAAATCGGTGCCTACGCGCGGGCGCGAGGCATCGACACGCTGTGGGCGACCGGTGAGTTGGCCGTGCACGCCGTGCAGGCGTTCGGCGCGGGCGCCCGCCATTTTGGCACCGCCGAGGCACTGGCCAAGGCGCTGGAGGAAGACAGCAGGGGCATGGTGGCGCAAGCGGGCGCCGTGCTGGTGAAGGGATCGCGCTTCATGCGCATGGAACGGATGGTCGCTGCGCTGGTCGCAGACACTTCCGCATATTAAATAAGACAACACGATGTTATTGGCTCTGGCCCAGTGGCTGCAAAACGACTACAGCTTCCTCCGGGTCGTCAACTACCTGACCTTTCGCGCGGTGATGGCCAACCTCACCGCGCTCCTGATCGGCCTGGCGTTCGGTCCGTGGGTGATCCGCAAGCTGACCGAGCTGAAGGTCGGCCAGGCGGTACGCACCATCGGCCCGCAGACGCACCTGGTCAAGGCCGGCACGCCGACCATGGGCGGCGTGCTGGTGCTGGTGTCCATCGCGGTGTCGACGCTGCTGTGGTGCGACTGGGGCAACCGTTTTATCTGGGTGGTGATGCTGGTTACCTTCGGCTATGGCGCGATCGGCTGGGTCGACGACTACCGCAAGGTGGTCTATCGCGACCCACGCGGCATGTCGAGCCGCGAGAAGTTTTTCTGGCAGACGCTGATCGGCCTGGTGGCCGCGGTCTACCTGGCGTTCTCGGTGTCGGAAAGCAGCAACGTGAAGGTGTGGGACCTGTTCCTGAGCTGGGTCGAGGGCGGGCTGTCGCTGGACATGCCGTACAAGTCCAACCTGATCGTGCCCTTCTTCAAGGAAATCAGCTACCCGCTGGGCGTGGCCGGCTTCATCGTGCTGACCTACCTGGTGATCGTCGGCTCGAGCAACGCGGTCAACCTGACCGACGGGCTGGACGGGCTCGTGATCATGCCGGTGGTGCTGGTCGGCAGCGGGCTGGGCGTGTTTGCCTATGTGATGGGCAGCTCGGTCTACAGCAAGTACCTGCTGTTCCCGCATATCCCGGGCGCGGGCGAGCTGCTGATCTTCTGCTCGGCGCTGGGCGGGGCGGGGCTGGCCTTCCTCTGGTTCAACGCGCATCCGGCGCAGGTGTTCATGGGCGACGTGGGCGCGCTGGCGCTGGGCGGCGCGCTCGGCACGGTGGCGGTGATCGTGCGCCAGGAAATCGTGCTGTTCGTGATGGGCGGCATCTTCGTGGTGGAAACGCTGTCGGTGATGCTGCAGGTGACGTGGTTCAAGATCACCAAGCGCCGTTATGGTGAGGGCCGGCGGCTGTTTCGGATGGCGCCGCTGCACCACCATTTCGAGCTGAGCGGCTGGAAGGAAACGCAGGTCACGGTGCGCTTCTGGATCATCACCATGCTGCTGGTGCTGATCGGGTTGTCGACACTGAAGTTGCGCTGATCAGGGACTGACGGCGCTCTCTATATAGATACAGGAAACCAAAGGCAGGAAATCGAAGTGTTTGGCGAGCTGCAAAAACCTCATGTGCTGGTACTGGGCCTTGGCGAATCGGGCCTGGCCATGGCGCGCTGGTGTGGCCTGAACGGCTGCGCGGTGCGCGTGGCCGACACGCGCGAGGCCCCCGCCAACCTTGTCTTCCTGCAGGCCGAGCTGACTTCGGCCGAATTCGTCGGCGGCCCGTTCGCCGACAGCCTGCTCGACGGCATCGGCCTGGTGGCGATCAGCCCGGGCCTGTCGCCGCTGGAAGCCGGTACTGGTGCGCTGTTGGCTGCCGCGCAGGCACGCGGTGTCCCCGTGTGGGGTGAGATCGAGCTGTTCGTGCGGGCGCTGAAGCATCTCGAAGCCGAGTCGGGCTACGCCCCGAAGATCCTGGCGATCACCGGCACCAACGGCAAGACCACCACCACCGCGCTGACCGGCCGGCTGGTCGAGCGCACCGGCAAGAGCGTGGCAGTGGCGGGCAATATCAGCCCGTCGGCGCTGGACAAGCTGTCGGCCTGCATCGCCTCGGCGACGCTGCCGGAGGTCTGGGTGCTGGAGCTGTCGAGCTTCCAGCTCGAAACCACGCACACGCTGGCGCCGCATGCGGCCACCGTGCTCAACGTGACGCAGGACCACCTGGACTGGCACGGTTCGATGGAGGCCTATGCCGCCTCCAAGGCCCGTATCTTCGGGCCGGCGGACAGCGCCTGCGTGCAGGTGCTCAACCGCAATGACCGCTTGACGCTGGACATGGCGCGCCCGGGCCGCACACCGGTGACCTTTGGCACCGACCTGCCCGAAGTGCCGGGCAGCTTCGGCATCCTGCGCGAGGGCGGCATGCCCTGGCTGGTGCTGGCCGAACCCGATGCGGAGGCGGAAGGGGAGGGCAAGCCGCGCCGCCGCAAGGCCGCGGAGCTGGTCCGGGAAGCCGTGCCGGTGCGCCACAAGCGCCTGATGCCGGCCGATGCGCTGCATATCCGCGGCATGCACAACGCGACCAACGCAATGGCCGCGCTGGCGCTGTGCCGTGCCATCGACCTGCCGATGAACGCGCTGCTGCACGGCCTGCGCGAGTACCGCGGCGAGCCGCATCGCGTGGAGTGGGTCGCCACCATCGATGACGTCGAGTATTTCGACGACAGCAAGGGCACCAATGTCGGCGCGACCGTGGCCGCGCTGTCCGGGCTGGATAAGCGCGTGGTGCTGATTGCCGGTGGCGAAGGCAAGGGCCAGGACTTCTCGCCGCTGGCCGCGCCGGTGGCGCAGTACGCGCGCGCGGTGGTGCTGATCGGACGCGCCGCGGCTGAGCTGCGCGACGCGCTGCAGGGCAGCGGCGCCAGCCTGGTCGACGCGCCGACGCTGGAAGAGGCGGTCGCCAAGTCGACCGAGCTGGCCGAAGCAGGCGACGTGGTGCTGCTGTCGCCGGCGTGCGCTAGCCTCGACATGTTCCGCAACTACGTGCACCGCGCTGAAGTGTTCCGCGCCGCGGTGGAAGAACTGGCACTGTCCCGGGGGATCCTGCCATGAGCGAAACGCAGGTCAAGCGCAGCGGTTTCATCGGCGCCACCATCGGCAATGCCTGGGGTGGCCTGCGCGATGCGGTGTCGGGCGTCAAGCCGACCCGCTCCCGCATGATGGAGTACGACCAGCCCATGCTGTGGGTGTCGATCGTACTGCTCGCGCTCGGCCTGGTGATGGTCTATTCGGCCTCGATCGCGCTGCCGGATTCGCCGCGCTACGCCAACTACCGCGAGAGCCACTTCCTGCTGCGCCACGCGTTCGCACTGCTGATCGGGCTGTCGGTGGGGCTGGCGGCGTTCCAGGTTCCGGTCAAGGTCTGGGACCGCTATGCGCCCAAGCTCTTTATCTTCGCGCTGATCCTGCTGGTGATCGTGCTGGTCCCGTTCGTCGGCAAGGGCGTGAACGGCGCGCGCCGCTGGATCCCGCTGGGCGTGATGAACTTCCAGCCGTCCGAACTGATGAAGCTGGCGGTGGTGCTGTACGCGGCCAACTACACGGTGCGCAAGCAGGAGTGGATGCAGACCCTGTCCAAGGGCTTTTTGCCGATGGGCGTGGCGGTGGTGGTGGTGGGCATGCTGCTGCTGCTCGAGCCTGACATGGGTGCGTTCCTGGTGATCGCCGCGGTGGCCATGGGCATCCTGTTCCTGGGCGGCATCAACGGCAAGCTGTTCGCCGGGCTGGTCGGCGTGGCGGTGGGCGCGTTCGCGCTGCTGATCACGGCCTCGCCCTGGCGGCGCGAGCGGATCTTCGCCTACCTGAACCCGTGGGAAGAGAGCAATGCGCTGGGCAAGGCCTACCAGCTCACGCACTCGCTGATCGCCTTCGGCCGCGGCGAGTGGGCCGGGGTGGGGCTGGGCGGCAGCATCGAAAAGCTTCACTACCTGCCCGAGGCGCATACCGACTTCATCCTCGCCGTGATCGGCGAGGAATTCGGCTTTATCGGCGTGCTGGTGGTGATCGTGCTGTTCTACTGGCTGGTACGGCGCGCCTTCAATATCGGCCGCACCGCGCTGCAGCTGGATCGCACCTTTGCCGGCCTGGTGGCCAAGGGCATCGGCGTGTGGATCGGCTGGCAGACCTTTATCAATATGGGCGTGAACCTGGGCCTGCTGCCGACCAAGGGGCTGACGCTGCCGCTGGTGAGCTACGGCGGCTCGGGGATTTTGATGAACTGCGTGGCGTTGGCGATCTTGCTGCGGATTGATTACGAGAATCGTGTGTTGATGCGTGGAGGCAAGGTATGACGGCAACGCGTCAGTCCTCGATGCCCGGTATGCCGCGTGTGGGTGAAGCCATGCGCGCCGCGCGCAGCCACAATCGCGTACCGACGCGCGGAGGCCGGGCATGACCGCACCGCGCACCCTGCTCGTGATGGCCGGCGGCACCGGGGGACACGTGTTCCCGGGGCTGGCGGTCGCGCACGCGCTGCGCGAGCAAGGCTGGAAGGTGGTCTGGCTGGGCAACCGCACCGGCATGGAAGCCACGCTGGTGCCCAAGCACGACATCCCGATGGAGTTCATCCAGTTCGGCGGGCTGCGCGGCAAGGGCCTGGTGACCAAGTTCCTGCTGCCGCTGAACTTGCTGCGCGCGTTCTGGCAAAGCATCGGCGCGCTGCGCCGGGTGCGCCCGAGCGTGGTGCTGGGCATGGGCGGCTATATCACCTTCCCGGCGGGCATGATGGCGTCGCTGCTGGGGCGGCCGCTGGTGCTGCACGAGCAGAACTCGATCGCCGGCCTGGCCAACAAGGTGCTGGCCAAGGTGGCCGACCGCGTGCTGTGCGCGTTCCCGGACACGCTGCCCGGCGGCGAGTGGACCGGCAACCCGGTGCGCGAGGAAGTGGCGCATCTCGATGCGCCGGAAGCGCGCTACGACCAGCGCCCCGGCCCGCTGCGCATCCTGGTGGTGGGCGGCAGCCTGGGCGCGGCGGCACTGAACGAGGTGGTACCCAAGGCCGTCGCGCTGCTGCCCGAGGGCGAGCGCCCGGTGGTCACGCACCAGGCGGGCGCGAAGCAGATCGACACGCTGCGCGCCAATTACGCGGCCGCGCAGGTGCCGGCGCAGACCCTGCCGTTTATCGACGACATGGCGCGTGCCTATGCCGATGCGGACCTGGTGATCTGCCGCGCCGGCGCGATGACGGTGTCGGAAGTGGCCGCCGCGGGCGTGGCGGCGCTGTTCGTGCCGTTTCCGCACGCGGTGGACGACCACCAGACCACCAACGCGGAATTTTTGTCGAAGCAGGGCGCGGCCCTGCTGGTGCAGCAGAAAGACCTGACGGCCGAGGGGCTGGCGCAAACCATCGCCAGCCTGACCCGGCCGCAGCTGAAAGACATGGCGCGCCTGGCGCGCGGACTGGCCAAACCTGAGGCAACCCGGCGCGTCGCCGAGATCTGCAGTCAGCTGGCCAGGGACTGAAGCCTATTTAAGCAGCAATCGAATGAAGCATATCGTCAAGAACATCCACTTCGTGGGCATCGGCGGGGCCGGCATGAGCGGCATCGCCGAGGTCCTGCTGAACCTGGGATACAAGGTCTCGGGTTCGGACGTGGGCAGCAATGCCGCCACGCGGCGCCTGGCCTCGCTGGGCGCCACGGTCATGCACGGGCATGACGCGGCCAACGTTACCGGCGCAAACGCCGTGGTGGTATCGACCGCGGTCAGCGGCGACAACCCTGAAGTGCTGGCTGCCCGAAGCAAGCGCATCCCGGTGGTGCCGCGCGCGGTGATGCTGGCCGAACTGATGCGCCTGAAGCAGGGCGTGGCCATCGCCGGCACGCACGGCAAGACCACTACCACCAGCCTGGTGGCATCGGTGCTGGCCGAAGGCGGGCTCGATCCGACCTTCGTGATCGGCGGCCGCCTGAACTCGGCCGGCGCTAATGCGCGCCTGGGCACCGGCGACTTCATCGTGGCCGAGGCGGATGAGTCCGACGCGTCGTTCCTGAACCTGTTCCCGGTCATCGAGGTCATCACCAATATCGATGCCGACCATATGGACACCTACGGGCACGACTTTGCCCGGCTCAAGCAGGCGTTCATCGAATTCACCCAGCGGCTGCCGTTCTACGGCATCGCCGTGCTGTGCGTGGACGATCCCAACGTGCGCGAGATCCTGCCGTTCGTGTCCAAGCCGGTGGTGCGCTACGGGTTTGCCGAAGACGCGCAGATCCGTGCCGTGGAGGCGCGCGCGGTCGACGGCCAGATGCACTTCACCGTGCTGCGCCAGCTCAATGGCCATGCCGAGCCGCCGCTGGAGATCGTGCTGAACCTGCCCGGCCTGCACAACGTGCAGAACGCGCTGGCGGCGATCGCCATCGCCACCGAGCTGGAAGTGCCCGACGCCGCCATCGTCAAGGCGCTGCGCGAGTTCCACGGCGTGGGCCGGCGCTTCCAGCGCTACGGCGAGGTCGCCACGCCCGACGGCGCCGGCACCTTCACGCTGGTGGACGACTACGGCCACCACCCGGTGGAGATGGCCGCGACGCTGGCCGCGGCGCGCGGTGCGTTCCCCGATCGCCGCCTGGTGCTGGCGTTCCAGCCGCACCGCTTTACCCGTACGCGGGATTGTTTCGAGGACTTCGTCAAGGTCCTGGGCACTGTCGATGCGCTGCTGCTGTCCGAGGTCTACGCCGCCGGCGAGACGCCGATCGTGGCGGCCGACGGTCGTGCGCTGACCCGCGCGCTGCGCGTGGCCGGCAAGGTCGAACCTGTTTTCGTGGAGCAGATGGAAGAAATGCCGCAGGCCATCCTGAATGCCGTCCGGCCCGGCGATGTGGTCGTGACGATGGGCGCGGGCTCGATCGGGACCGTGCCGGGACAACTGGTGTCGCACCAGCAATCGGTGCAAGCGGGAGGCCAGCAATGAGCTTCGTCGCCCATCCCACTATCGATCCCAAGTCGCTGGGCAAGGTCGGCGTGCTGCTGGGCGGCCGCTCGGCCGAGCGCGAGATCTCGCTGATGTCGGGCAACGGCGTGCTGGCCGCGCTGCGTTCGCGCGGCGTCGATGCGCACCCGTTCGACCCGGGCCTGCAGGGTGTGGCCGAACTGGCCGCGGCCAAGTTTGATCGCGTCTTTATCGCGCTGCACGGCCGCTACGGCGAGGACGGCACCATGCAGGGCCTGCTCGAGCAGCTCGGCGTGCCATATACCGGCAGCGGCGTGCTGGCCTCGGCCATGGCGATGGACAAGCAGGCCACCAAGCGCCTGTGGATGACCCACGACCTGGCCACACCGCGCTTTGCCATGCTGCACGCGGACACCGACTTTGACGCCGTGGCCGCCGACCTGGGCCTGCCGCTGATCGTCAAGCCGGCGCGCGAGGGCTCGTCGATCGGCCTGACCAAGGTGACCGTCGCCGACCAGATGCGCGCGGCTTTCGAGAAGGCGGCCGCGCTCGATAACGACGTCATCGCCGAGGTTTTCATCGACGGCGCCGAGCTGACCTGCCCGCTGGTGGGCGAGGGCGAAACCGCCGAAGCGCTGCCGGTGATCCGCATCGTCGCGCCCGAAGCCAACTACGACTATCAAAATAAGTACTTTACTGACGATACCCAATACTTGTGTCCGTCAGGTCTGGATCCCGAGGTCGAACGGGAAGTCCAGGCGCTGACGGTGCAGGCCTACCGCGTACTGGGCTGCCGCGGCTGGGCGCGCGCCGACGTCATGCTGCGCGCCGACGGCAAGCCTTTCCTGCTCGAGATGAATACCTCGCCCGGGATGACCGGCCATTCGCTGGTGCCGATGGCGGCGCGCGCGGCCGGCATCAGCTACGAGGACTTCGTGCTGCAGGTGGTGGCCGCCGCGGCACTGGACCTGCATCCGAACGAGCACTGGAAACCCGAATAACACCGCAACCGATAGGACTGCCCCGGACCATGTGGCATAACGCACGCCTGCTCAACCTGATCGCTTCCACGCTGTACGCGGTGGTGGCGCTGATGGCGCTCGCGGCGGGCCTGCTGTGGCTGGCGCAGCGACCGGTGTTTGCCATCACCCATGTGGAGATCGCGCCGATGGACGGTGGTGCGCTGCGCCACGTGAACGCCCCCAGCGTGCGTGGCAGCGCGCTGGGCAAGCTCTCGGGCAACTTCTTCACGCTGGACCTGAACGCGGCGCGGCAGGCGTTCGAGTCGGTGCCTTGGGTGCGGCGCGCGAGCGTGCGGCGCGAGTGGCCCAACGGCCTGGCGGTCGAGGTCGAGGAACACGAGGCGCTCGGCACCTGGGGCTCGCCGGAAAGCGGGCGCCTGGTCAATACCTATGGCGAGGTGTTCGTCGCCAACACCGCCGAGGCGGAAGAGGATGCACAGCTGCTGGCGCTGGACGGGCCGCCGGGCAGCGAAGGCGACGTGATCGAGAAGCTCGAGGTCATGCGCCAGTGGTTCAGGCCGCTCAAGGCCGAGCCGCTGGCAGTGGCGCTGTCGGGCCGCTACGCCTGGCGGGCAAAGCTGTCCAACGGCATGGTGGTTGAGCTTGGCCGCGAGCAGAACGAAGACGAGCGCGCGGCCATGGAGCAGCGGGTCAGGCGTTTCGTGGCGGCATGGCCTCAGGTCACCGAGCAGTGGGGCAAGCAGATCGACTACGCCGACCTGCGTTATCCCAACGGCTTTGCCATCCGTGCCGCCAATGCCCGCTTCCTGACCGACGCGCAGGTTGCGGCGGCGGCCAGGGCGGAAAAAGCGGAGAAAGCGAAGGCGGCAGCAGCGGCTTCTGGTACTTCCAACAACAATCCGACGCGACTGAAGAGTAAGAACGCGGAGAAAACCCGATGAGCAAGGAATACAAGGACCTGTTGGTTGGTCTGGACATCGGCACCTCGAAGGTGGCGGCGGTGGTGGCAGAACTGCGCCCCGACGGCAGCTACGAGGTGATCGGGATGGGCCAGTCAGAGTCCAAGGGTCTGAAGAAAGGGGTCGTGGTCAATATCGAGGCCACCGTGCAGTCGATCCAGAAGGCGCTGGAAGAGGCCGAGCTGATGGCCGACTGCAAGATTTCGGAGGTCTTTACCGGCATTGCAGGCAGCCATATCCGCAGCTTCAACTCCAGCGGCATGGTGGCGATCAAGGACAAGGAGGTCACGCAGACCGACGTGGCGCGCGTGATCGAGACCGCCAAGGCGGTCAATATCCCGACCGACCAGCAGATCCTGCACATCCTGACGCAGGAATTCATCATCGACGGCCAGGAGGACGTGCGCGAGCCCATCGGCATGAGCGGCATCCGCCTGGAAGTGAAGGTGCATATCGTCACCGGCGCGGTGAGCGCCGCGCAGAACATCGTCAAGTGCGTGCGCCGCTGTGGCCTGGAAGTGCACGACCTGATCCTGCAGCCGCTGGCCTCGAGCCTGGCGGTGCTGACCGAGGACGAGAAGGAACTGGGCGTGGTGCTGGTCGACATCGGCGGCGGCACCACCGACATCGCCATCTTCAGCGAAGGCGCGATCCGCCATACGGCCGTGATCCCCATCGCCGGCGACCAGATCACCAACGATATTGCGATGGCGCTGCGCACGCCGACGCCCGACGCCGAGGACATCAAGATCCAGTACGGCATCGCCAAGCAGGCGATCGCCGACCCGGAAGACATGATCGAAGTCCCCGGCGTGGGCGACCGCGGCACGCGCACGCTCAGCCGCCAGGCACTGGCAGCGGTGATCGAGCCGCGCATCGAAGAGCTGTACTCGCTGGTGCACCAGGTGGTGCGCGAGTCCGGCTATGAAGAACTGTTGTCGTCCGGCGTGGTCATCACCGGTGGGACCGCGATGATGCCGGGCATGGTCGAGCTGGGCGAAGACATCTTTCTCAAGCCCGTGCGCGTGGGCGTGCCGGAGTACCGCGGCAACCTGCACGAGGTAGTGAAGAGCCCGCGCTATGCAACGGTGATGGGCCTGCTGCTGGAAGGTCGCGTGCAACGCATGCGCGGACGCAAGGTCGCGGTGCAGAGCGGGTCGGTCAAGCAGGTGTGGGCCCGCATGAAGGAATGGTTTGTCGGCAATTTCTAAGCATCAGGGAAATTGACGGCCAGTCGATGCAACGGCGCGCCAGTGGTCTTGTCTACCGGACAGGCCGTGGCGCGTTGAGCGGAAGGTTTCTGGTTCTTTTCTTTTTAATGGTTTCTTGTTCAGGAACCAGGGGTTGCGGCGGGGAGGCTGCATCGTCTGGGGACTGATTCTTCTCGGAGGCAGTGATGGACTTTGACATGATCGAAACGGAAGTGCAGGACGGCACCATCATCAAGGTGGTTGGCGTGGGCGGTGCGGGCGGTAACGCCGTGCAGCACATGATCAGCCGCGGCGTGCAAGGCGTCGAATTCATCTGCATGAACACCGATGCTCAGGCGCTCAAGCGCTCGAGCGCTTCGCGCGTGCTGCAACTCGGCAACACGGGTCTGGGCGCCGGCGCCAAGCCGGAAGTCGGCCGCAACTGCGCGGATCAGGCGCGGGAGCAGATCGCCGACGCCCTGCGCGGCGCGCACATGGTCTTCATCACTGCCGGCATGGGCGGCGGTACCGGTACCGGTGCCGCGCCGATCGTGGCGCAGGTTGCCAAGGAAATGGGCATCCTGACCGTAGGGGTGGTCAGCAAGCCGTTCGAGTTCGAAGGCGCACGCCGCGCCAAGGTGGCCGAACATGGTTCGAGCGAGCTGGAATCGTCGGTCGATTCGCTGATCGTTGTGCTCAACGAGAAGCTGTTCGAAGTGATGGGCGACGACGCCGAGATGGACGCGTGCTTCCAGTGCGCCGACGACGTGCTGCACAACGCGGTGGCCGGCATTGCCGAGATCATCAATGTTGACGGCCTGGTGAACGTCGACTTCGAAGACGTGAAGACGGTGATGGGCGAGCAGGGCAAGGCCATGATGGGGACGGCCACCGTGTCGGGCGTGGATCGCGCCCGCCTGGCGGCCGAACAGGCCGTGGCCAGCCCGCTGCTGGAAGGCGTGGACCTGTCCGGCGCGCGCGGCGTGCTGGTCAACATCACCGCCAGCCGTTCGCTGAAGCTGTCGGAAACCAAGGAAGTCATGAACACCATCCGCAGCTATGCCGCGGAAGATGCGACCGTGATCTTCGGTACGGTGTACGACGATTCGATGAGCGATGCGCTGCGCGTGACCGTGGTCGCCACGGGCCTGGGCCGCTCGGCCAAGAAGCAACAGCCGATGACGCTGCTCAAGACCGGTACCGACAACATGCCGGTACAGATGATGAGCGGCATGACCGCGGCCGCGGCCACGCACCACTCGCCGGACTACAGCGGGCTGGACACGCCGGCGGTGTGGCGCAGCTCGCGCGAGTCGGCGTCGGCTCACGTGGCGGCGCTGCAGGAAAAGGGTGTGGATACGTACGACATCCCGGCCTTCCTGCGCAAGCAGGCAGACTGAGCCCGGACCGGCGCGGCATCGGTGCTTCCACCGGCCGCCTGACGGATCGCGTCGCCTTGTCGCGAAGCACGTGCGCTCCCCATCCGCGCGTGCCTAGCATGGACTGACGTGACCCGGCAGGCAGCCGGCGGCGCCGCGCCGCCTGCTGGTCGCGAGCTTCACCCACATCCCGTCGCCGGGCAAGGCGTGCCGCTGGCCGCCTCCCCGGACTGGTTTCCCGCCTTCCCGGTCGGGATGTATCGACGTCCGCGCGGCGCACCCACAAGGTGCGTCGCGCGGACGTCTTTGTAGCAAGCTGTATCGCTAGTTGTATCGAATTCATGGCGAATGTCACCGGATGTGATCCGGCTTTGGCATCGCTGCCAGGGCGCCTATGATCTTGAGGTTCCCCGCCGCAAGGGTGTGCGCATGCATCCGGCCCATCCGTCCTATTCTTCAGAAAACCCAGGAAGACCACGAGCCATGATCACTGTCGGATCCCGCGTCCCGGACGCCACGCTGCAGGAATTCATTGAAACGGAAAGCGAAGGTTGCGTACTGGGACCCAACGCTTTCAAGGTGGCCGACCTCGTGCGCGGCCGCAAGATCGTGGTGTTCGGCCTGCCCGGCGCTTTCACCCCTACCTGCTCGGCCAAGCATGTGCCCGGCTATGTGCAGCATGCCGCGGCGCTGCGCGACGCCGGCATCGACGAGGTCTGGTGCGTGTCGGTCAACGATGCTTTTGTGATGGGTGCGTGGGGCCGCGAACAACAGGTCGCCGGCACGGTGCGCATGATGGCAGACGGCAGTGCGGAATGGACGCGCGCGCTCGGCCTGGAGCAGGACCTGAGCGCCCGTGGCCTGGGTCTACGCTCGAAACGCTACGCGATGGTGATCGACGATGGCGTGGTGACCCGGCTCGAGGTGGAGGCGCCCGGCGAATTCCGCGTCAGCAGCGCCGAGGCTGTGCTGGCAGCGTTGCGCGGCTGACACAGTCATCCGGGTAAACGTGGACAATGCGCAACTTGTTAAGGCAGTGTTACCAGCCGGAAACAAAACCCGGCTGCAGCGCCCCTGAGGTGGTGGTAAAATCCCTTAATCAAAAAAACCGCCCGATAGATTTTTATAATAGTTGAGGCTGTCATGCTCAAACAGCGCACGATCAAATCCCTGGTGAAGACGGTTGGCATCGGCCTGCACTCGGGTCGCAAGGTCACGCTGACCCTGCGTCCCGCGCCGGCCGATACCGGCATCGTCTTTACCCGCGTCGACCTGCCCGAGGCCGTCGAGATTCCCGTGGCCGCATCGGCCATCGGCGACACGCGCCTGGCATCGGTGCTGCAGAAGGATGGCGCGCGCGTTTCGACCGTCGAGCACCTGATGTCGGCGTGCGCGGGCCTGGGCATCGACAACCTCTATGTCGACGTCGATGCCGAGGAAATCCCGATCATGGACGGCAGCGCCGCGTCCTTCGTATTCCTGCTGCAGTCGGCAGGCATCGAAGAGCAGAACGCGCTGAAGACCTTTATCCGCGTGAAGAAGGCGGTCGAAGTGCGCGAGGGCGACAAGCTCGCGCGCCTGGAGCCGTATTTCGGCTTCAAGCTGTCGTTCACCATCGACTTCCGCCACCCGGCGGTCGATAAGACCGGCCAGACCTTCGAGATCGACTTCGGCGACACCAGCTACGTGCGCGAAATCGCCCGTGCCCGCACCTTCGGCTTTGCCCACGAGGTGGAGGCGCTGCGCGAGATGGGCCTGGCCCGTGGCGGCAGCCTGGACAACGCCATCGTGCTGGACGAGCACCGCATGCTCAACAACGAGGAACTGCGCTACGGCGACGAGTTCGTGCGCCACAAGATCCTGGATGCGATCGGCGACCTGTATGTGGTGGGCCATCCGCTGATCGGCGCCTATGTGGCAAACAAGTCGGGCCACGGCCTGAACAACCAGCTGCTGCGCGCGCTGCTGGCCGACCAGGAAGCCTACGAGCTGGTCACCTTCGACCGCGTCGAGGAAGCTCCCGCGGCCTTCCTGCCGCAGGCACAGCCAGCGTTTGCCTGAGTCACGCAACCTGCCGGCCGCACAACGAAAAGCCGACCCTCGGGTCGGCTTTCTTGTTTTTTCCGAATTACCGGGACGGCGCCTGGCGATGGTGGGCGAGCAGCGTATTGAGCGCGTCGCGCAGCGGCGAATCCGGCAGGCTGCGCGCCAGCTGGTCCAGGTTGGCGAGCCCCGTGGGCGTCATGCGGCCGCCGGTGCGCTGGCGCTGCACGGGCTCCACCTCCCAGTCCGCGTGGCGCGACACCTCCGGCTGCACCCGCACCCGGATCGCGGTGATCTGCGAGCCGCGCTGCTGCAGCCGCGTGAGCAGCGTGGGTACCACCTGGCGCACGCGGGCCGCGGCGGCGCCGTGGGCGGCAAGCAACAGCAGCACCTGGGCGTTGGGGTCGCTTGCATCACGCTTGACCCCGGCCACAGCCAAACCGTCGCGCATGCCGGCGGGCAGCAGCGCCAGCACCTCGGCCTCCAGCACCGAAAGCTGGCGCGCGGTCTGCATCAGCGTCGAAACCGGGCCGGCCTTGGCCAGCCAGTCGTTGAGCGGCTTGGCGGCGGGGGTCTGCAGGGCGTGGTGGGTGAAGCGGCGCATGCATGCATTCTAGCAAGGGGCGCGGGGGCCGCCTTGCCCAACTGTGGATTGAAGCTGCGGCGGCCGCCCCAAACTGCGGCTGGTGGGGCGCGCGGGCAATCGTGCGGGCGATAAGCGTGGTCGACATTCGGCAGGCTTGCCCGCCCTTGCCGGACGGGGCCCGGCGCGTTCCGGCCGTGACCCCGGCACATGATAAACTCGGCGTTTTGCGCCAATCTATCCATTCCTCGCCCGGTCGCCGGAGCAGCCCGCATCCCTGGGGTGCCACCCGGTTCCGCGCAGGTGAAAGCAATCGATGATCACCGGCCTTCTCAAGAAAGTCTTCGGCAGCCGCAACGAGCGGCTGATCAAACAATATCTCCGCACGGTGGTGCAGATCAATGCGCTGGAGCCGAAGTACGAGCAGCTCTCGGACGACGAGCTGCGCGGCATGACCGAGACCTTCCGGCAGCGCCACGCCGCTGGCGAGTCGCTCGAAGCGCTGCTGCCCGAGGCTTTCGCCGTGTGCCGCGAGGCGAGCAAGCGGGTCATGAAGATGCGCCACTTCGACGTGCAGCTGATCGGCGGCATGGTGCTGAACGACAACAAGATCGCCGAAATGCGCACCGGCGAAGGCAAGACGCTGACCGCGACGCTGGCCGTGTACCTCAATGCCATCACCGGCAAGGGCGTGCACGTGGTGACCGTCAACGACTACCTGGCGCAGCGCGATGCTGAGTGGATGGGCCGCCTGTACAACTTCCTGGGCCTGTCGGTGGGTGTGAACCTGTCGCAGATGCCGCATGACGAGAAGCAGGCCGCGTACAACGCCGACATCACCTATGGCACCAACAACGAGTTCGGCTTCGACTACCTGCGCGACAACATGGTCTACGACCCGTCGCAGCGGGTCCAGCGGCCAATGAACTACGCCATCGTCGATGAAGTGGACTCGATCCTGATCGACGAGGCCCGCACGCCGCTGATCATCTCCGGTCAGGCCGAGAACCAGACCGACCTGTACCAGCGCATGAACGGCATTCCCAAGCTGCTCGAGCGCCAGATCGGCGAGGAAAAGGCCGATGGCACCGGCGTCGAGAAGCCGGGCGACTACTACGTCGACGAGAAGGGCCACCAGGTCTACCTGACCGAAGCCGGCCACGAGAAGGCCGAAGAGATCCTGGCGCAGCAGGGCCTGATCGGTGAAGGCGAGTCGGTGTACGCGCCGCAGAACATCACGCTGATGCACCACCTGTACGCCGCCCTGCGCGCGCACAGCCTGTTCCATCGCGACCAGCACTATGTGGTGCAGAACGATGAAGTCGTGATCGTCGACGAATTCACCGGCCGCCTGATGACGGGACGGCGCTGGTCCGACGGCCTGCACCAGGCTGTCGAAGCCAAGGAAGGCGTCACCGTCCAGCAGGAAAACCAGACGCTGGCGACCATTACCTTCCAGAACTACTTCCGGATGTACAACAAGCTGGCCGGCATGACCGGCACGGCCGACACTGAAGCGTATGAATTCCAGGAGATCTACGGCCTGGAAGTGGTGGTGATCCCGACCAACCGCCCGGCCCAGCGCAAGGACCAGCAGGACCAGATCTACAAGACCGGCAAGGAGCGCTACGACGCCGTGGTGCGCGATATCCGCGACTGCTACGAGCGTGGCCAGCCGGTGCTGGTCGGCACCACCTCGATCGAGACCTCGGAATACCTGTCGGGCCTGCTCGAGCGGGAAACGCTGCCGCACCAGGTGCTCAACGCCAAGCAGCACGCGCGCGAAGCCGAGATCGTGGCGCAGGCGGGCCGTCCCAAGATGATCACCATCGCCACCAACATGGCCGGTCGCGGTACCGATATCGTGCTGGGCGGCAATGTGGAGAAGCAGTCGGGCTTTATCGAGGCGGATCCGAACCTGTCCGATGCCGAGAAGGCCGCGCGCATCAAGCAGCTCGAGGACGAGTGGCATTCACTGCACGAGCAGGTCAAGGCCGCTGGCGGCCTGCATATCGTCGGCACCGAGCGCCATGAGTCGCGCCGGATCGACAACCAGCTGCGAGGCCGTGCCGGCCGCCAGGGCGACCCGGGCTCGTCGCGGTTCTATCTGTCGCTGGACGACCAGCTGCTGCGCATCTTCGCCGGCGACCGCGTGCGCGCCATCATGGAACGCCTGAAGATGCCCGAGGGCGAGCCGATCGAAGCCGGCATCGTCACGCGCTCGATCGAATCGGCGCAGCGCAAGGTCGAGGGCCGCAACTTCGATATCCGCAAGCAACTGCTGCAGTACGACGACGTCGCCAACGACCAGCGCAAGGAAATCTACAAGCTGCGCAACGACGTGCTCGAAGCCCAGGACGTCGGCGACATGGTGGCCAACCTGCGCCAGAGCGTGCTGGTGGAACTGTTCCGCGACCACGTGCCGGCCGACACCATGGAAGAGCAGTGGGACATCGCCAGCCTGGAAACGCGCCTGCGCGAAGACTGGGGCCTGGAAGTGCCGCTGGCGAAGACTATCGAGGGCGCGCAGAGCATCGAGGACGAAGAGCTGCTCAACCTGATCATGCAGGCGGCCAAGGAGCGCTACGACAGCAAGGTCGCGATGGTCGGCCGCGAGTCGTTCGCCGGCTTCGAGCGTTCGGTCATGCTGCAGAGCATCGACACGCACTGGCGCGAGCACCTGGCGGCGCTGGACCACCTGCGCCAGGGTATCCACCTGCGCGGCTATGCGCAGAAGGATCCCAAGCAGGAATACAAGCGCGAATCGTTCGAACTGTTCGCGCGCCTGCTGGACGTGATCAAGAGCGAAGTCACGCGCGTGACCTTCAACGTGCAGATCCAGTCGCCGGAAGAACTGGAACAAGCTTCTGAGCAGATCGAGGAAGGCCTGTCGCACCTGGAGAACGTGCAGTACAAGCACGACGAGTTCGCCGAAGGGCGCGAGCCAGTCGAGGAAGTGCCGTCGCCACGCACCGGCGCGGCCATGGCCGCTGCCGAACTGGCGCTGGCGGGCATGCCCAAGGTCGGCCGCAACGATCCGTGCCCGTGCGGCTCGGGCAAGAAGTTCAAGCAGTGCCACGGCAGGCTGAGCTGAGCCGCGCACCGGTATGACGTCGTTCCCGCCGCTCGGGGAATGACGCGATAGGAAACGACATGCCCGCCCTCCGCGGGCATGTTTGTCTGAGACAAGCAATTCGCTAGCAGAAAGCGCAAGCAGGAATAGAGGAGTCCACATGCCCGTCAATCTTCCGCTGCCCCAGGCAGAGAACCTGAAATCCGTCGCCGGCGTGGAGCTCGGCTGGGCCGAGGCGGGCATCCGCAAGGCCAATCGCAAGGACGTGCTGGTGGTGCGCGTGGCCGAGGGCAGCACCGTGGCTGGCGTCTTCACCAACAACCGCTTCTGCGCCGCACCGGTGCAGGTGTGCCGTGAGCACCTGGCTGCCGGCAAGGGCATCCGCGCGCTGGTGGTCAACACCGGCAACGCCAACGCCGGCACCGGCGAGCCGGGCCTGGCCAATGCCCGCGCCACCTGCGATGCACTCGCCGCGCAACTGGGTATCGCCGCCGAGCAGGTGCTGCCGTTCTCGACCGGCGTGATCCTGGAACCGCTGCCGGTGGATCGCCTGGTGGCCGGCCTGCCCGCCGCCATCGCCAACGCCAAGGCCGACAACTGGCTGGCCGCCGCCGAGTCGATCATGACTACCGACACGCAGCCCAAGGCCGCGTCGCGCACGGCGCAGATCGACGGCAAGACCGTGACGCTGTCGGGCATCAGCAAGGGCGCCGGCATGATCCGCCCCAACATGGCGACCATGCTCGGCTTTATCGCCATGGACGCCGCGGTGGCCCAGCCGGTGCTGCAGGCGCTGGTGTCGCACGCCGCCGACCACTCGTTCAACAGCATCACCATCGACGGCGATACCTCGACCAACGACTCGTTCGTGCTGATCGCCACCGGCAAGTCCGGTGCCGTGGTTGACCGCGCCGAAGGCCCGGCCTTCGAGGCGCTGCGCGACGCGGTGACCGCGCTGGCGCAGGAGCTGGCGCAGATGATCGTGCGCGACGGCGAAGGCGCGACCAAGCTGATGACCATCCGCGTCGAAAGCGGCAAGGACGTTGCCGAGTGCCGCCAGATCGCCTACGCGGTCGCGCACTCGCCGCTGGTCAAGACCGCGTTCTATGCGTCGGACCCCAACCTGGGCCGCATCCTGGCCGCGGTGGGCTATGCGGGCATCGATGACCTCGATGTCGGCCGCGTCAACCTGTGGCTGGACGATGTCTGGGTGGCCCGCAACGGCGGCCGCAACCCCGACTACCGCGAAGAAGACGGCCAGCGCGTGATGAAGCAGGCCGAGATCACCGTGCGCATTGCGCTCGGCCGCGGCAATGCCGAAGCCACCGTATGGACCTGCGACCTGTCGCACGATTACGTGTCGATCAACGCCGACTACCGCTCTTAAGCACCCCGGGTTTGCTCCCCTCTCCCGCATGCAGGAGAGGGGCCGGAGGAGAGGGCAGGCGTTTCCGGATACGCGATGCCCCGCAAATCCACCCCTCTCCCCAACTACTGACACCGTCACGCCGCCATGTCCGACCTCACCTCCCGCCTCGACAACTTCCTCGCCCGACTCGAACAATGGCTGCCGCCGCAACTGAGCGATGCGGACTGGCAGGAGGCGGTAGCGTTCCGCTGGCGCAAGCGCCAGAGCCTGTTCGGCAATATCGGCTACCTGCAGCCGGTGCGCCAGCTGCCGCCGATCCACCTGGACGACCTGAAGAATATCGAGCGCCAGAAGGACGCCATCGTCGCCAACACGCGCCAGTTTGTGAACCAGCTGCCGGCCAACAACGTGCTGCTGACCGGCGCGCGCGGCACCGGCAAGTCGTCGCTGATCAAGGCCTGCCTGAACGCCTTCGTCAAGGACGGGCTGCGCCTGGTCGAGGTGGACAAGGATGACCTGGGCGACCTCGGCGATATCGTCGAGCTGGTCTCGCAGCGCCCCGAGCGTTTCGTGATCTTCTGCGACGACCTGTCGTTCGAGGAGGGCGAGTCGGGCTACAAGTCGCTCAAGTCGGCGCTGGATGGCTCGGTCGCGGCGCAGTCGGACAATGTGCTGATCTACGCCACCTCCAACCGCCGGCACCTGCTGCCGGAGTACATGAAGGACAACGAGACCTACCGCCACACCGACGACGGCGAGATCCACCCCGGTGAAGTGGTCGAGGAGAAGATCTCGCTGTCCGAGCGCTTCGGGCTGTGGCTGTCGTTCTACCCGCCCAAGCAGGACGAGTACCTGACCATCGTCGGCCACTGGCTCAAGCACTTCGGCTGCACCGACGAGGACATCGCCGCGGCGCGCGGCGATGCGCTGGTGTGGGCGCTGGAGCGCGGCTCGCGCTCGGGCCGGGTGGCCTGGCAGTTCGCGCGCGACTGGGGCGGCAAGCATGGCAAGCCTTTTATCGCCGACGTGAACGGCGACGCCAAGGCATGAGCGTGTCCATGCAAAGCCCCGCAGAAACGGCTGATAATCCTCCGCGCAAGGTCACCGAGGTCGCCGTGGGCGTGATGGTGCAGCCCGACGGCCGCTTCCTGCTGGCGCAACGCCCTGCGGGCAAGCCCTACGAAGGCTACTGGGAATTCCCCGGTGGCAAGCTGGAGCCCGGTGAGTCGGTAGAGGCCGCGCTGGCCAGAGAACTCCATGAAGAGCTGGGCCTTGACGTAACGCAATGCGAGCGCTGGCATACCCTCGAACATGACTACCCGCACGCCTATGTGCGGCTGTACTTCTGCAAGGTCACGGCCTGGCGGGGCGATCCCGTCGGGCGCGAAGGCCAGGCCTTTTCCTGGCAGCAAACGCCCGTGACAGTCGGGCCGCTGCTGCCCGCCACCATCCCGGTGGTGGAATGGCTGGCCGAGGAAGCGCGCAACGACTGACCTTGCCATTGCCGCGGCGCCCGCTTCTGCGCCGCCAGTCCAAGGAAAGGAACCTGCATGCTTCGCGTCGACCGTATCGCCGACGACATCTCCCTGCCTGAACTGACCCTGCGCGGCATTATCCCCGGTGCGCTCATCACGGTCGTGTTCACCCCCTCGAACATCTACCTGGGGCTGAAGGTCCGCCGCGGCGACGGGGTGCGGCTGCCGGTGCTGGCGGTCGGGATCGGCATCTACCTGCCGCCGACCATCAGCTCGGCGCTGGTGGTCGGGGCGATGCTGTCGTGGCTGCTGCTGCGGGCCGAGCGCCGCCGCGCCACCGCGCGCGGGGACGACGTCAAGCTGGCGCTTGAGCACGCCGAGCGGCGCGGCACGCTGCTGGCCTCGGGCCTGATCGTCGGGGAAAGCTGGTCGGCGTGATGCTGGCCGCGGTGATCGGCCTGTCGGGCAAGGATGCGCCGCTGGCGCTGGTGGGGGCGGGGTTTGAAGCGACCGCGCAGTAGCTGGGCCTGGCGGTGTTCGTGCTGGTAGGCGTGGGCTTCTACCGCCGCGTGCTGGCGGCGGCGCACTGAAGCGTCTGGCCGGTGAGAGGGGACGCTCAGTCGTCCTCTTCCTCACTCAGGTCGGCGGACGGCGTTTCGCCCGGCTTGCTGCCGATCACGTACTTCTCGGACGCCCACGCGCCGAGGTCGATCTGCTTGCAGCGTTCGGAACAGAAGGGGCGGAACTTGTTGTCGGGCACCCAGGGTACATTGGTGCCGCAGGTGGGACATTTGACGACGGCAGGCATAGCGCTAAAAGCAGGCTTCAGGAATCGACTTCAGAAATTGCAGAGTTTCAGCAGAAACGGGATATCCGCATCGACCGAGCGCGGCCGCAGGTCGCCGTCCTGCTGCGTGAAGCGCACCCACAGCATGTACTTGTTGGCGCTCATTTCCGGGATGAACGCCAGCAGCGAATCATCCAGGTAGACCTGCATCAGCTGGTAGCTGCGCCCGGACAGCATCTGCTGGTAGCTGCCGCCGGTGGCGATCACCTTGCCGCTCTGGCCGGCTTCGCGCAGCAGGCGCAGCACGATGGTGGTGCCCATGCGCAGCGACACCAGCGGGCGCGCCCACTTGAGGATATCGGCGCGGCGGTCTTCGGCGGGGCGGTGCTGCCAGGCGTAGTAGGCCGGCAGGTCGAACTCGCAGGTGCCGCCGGGGATGATGGCGCGGCTGCGGATGCTGGTCAGCCACTCGTTGTCGGTCAGCAGCTGGCCGGCCTTGCCCACGGTCTGGTTGAGCATGGCGATGCCCTGCTCGATCTCGCCGATCACGGCGTCCAGCGTTTCCTGATGGATCTGTGGATTGGCGCGCAGCGGCGCCAGCGCCTGGCGCTGCCGTTCCAGTTCCTTGATCAGGTCGGTCTTGAGATCGGCACGGCCCGCTACGTCGATGATCTCGAACAGCGTGGTCAGCGCGACATGGTGCTGCTGGGCATGATCCTGGGCGAGGAAGTAATCCAGCCGATCGAACAGGTCCTCCAGGCGCAGGAGCGTCCTGATGCGTTCGTTGAAAGGATATTCGTACAGAATCAAGTGCTATGTCCGTGCAGGGCGTCGGGCGAGCTCCGTGGCAGGAGCTCGCCCGGTGCAGAATGTGGCCCGGGAAACGCGGGGAGATGCCAAACATGGGGCGCCTCGAGTCGCATCGAGTGGCGCATCATGTGTCGATCCGTGCAGTATGCGGCTATTTCCCGGCATGTTCCAGCGCATTCTATGCGAGACAAGGGCCGAGGACAATGTCATGTGCATGATGCGGTGCGCTGGCACGCCGACTTTGCTGTTATACGCCGGACTCGGGATGGACCTCGCCGGCCGCGGACAGTTCACGGTAGTAGCGGTCGAGCCGGTCGACCTGGTCCACCAGCGCCTCCACCGGGCCGTCGTTGTCGATGACGTCGTCGGCACATGCCAGGCGCGCGCCGCGCGTGGCCTGCTTTGCCATGATGGCCTGGACCTGCTCGCGGCTGAAGCCGTTGCGTGACATCACGCGCGCCACCTGCGTGGCCTCGCTGCAGTCGACCACCAGCACGCGGCCCACCCGTTCGCGCCACGAGCCCGACTCCACCAGCAGCGGCACCACATAGATCAGATAGGGATGCTCGCCGGCGTCGCGCACGGCCTGCGCGCGTTCGTTGGTCAGAGCGCGGATCAGCGGATGCGTAATGCCTTCGAGCCGTGCCTTGGCGGCCGGGTCGGCGAATACCAGCCCGCGCATCGCGTCGCGGTCCATGGCGCCGTCAGGGCGAAGGCAGCCGGGGCCGAAGGCCTCGACCAGCGCCGGGATGGCGCGCCCGCCCGGGGCGGTGATCTCGTGCGCGAGCAGGTCGGTGTCGATGATCGCTGCGCCGCGCGCGGCGAACATGTCGGCCACGCGGGTCTTGCCGCTGCCGATGCCGCCGGTCAGTCCGATTTCCAGCATGTGGGATTCTGTGAAGGGTTCGATGGCGATGTTGCCGTCACGATACCAGCTTCACGCGTTCGCGTCGGACGGTCACCACGCCGGCTTCATGGCAGCGCCAGCGGCAGCACGCCCGGGCCGAACCCCAGCACCACCACGCCCGCCAGCGCGATGAAGGGGCCAAAGGGGAAGGGTGTATCACGCTCCTGCCGGCGCAGCGCGATGCTGGCCAGCCCGAACACCACACCCGCGACCGACGACAACAGCACCAGCGCCGGCAGCGCCTGCCAGCCGAACCACGCGCCCAGCGCGGCCATCAGCTTGAAGTCGCCGAAGCCCATGCCTTCCTTGCCGCGCACCAGCCGGAACAGCCAGTACGCCACCCACAGCACCAGGTAGCCGGCGGCGGCGCCGATCACCGCATCGGCCAGCGGCACGAACAGGCCACCCAGGTTCAGCAGCAGGCCCAGCCACAGCAGCGGCAGCGTGATCTGGTCGGGCAGCAGCTGCGTGTCGGCATCGATCATGGTCAGCGCCAGCAGCGACCACACCAGCACCAGCGCGGCCAATGTCTGCCAGCCCGGCCCGAAGCGCCACGCCAGCAGCGCGCTCAGCAGGCCGCAGGCCAGCTCCACCAGCGGATAGCGCACGCTGATCGGCGTCTTGCAGGCCGAGCAGCGCCCGCGCAGCAGCAACCAGCTCAGCACCGGCACGTTTTCCCACGGCGCGATCGCGTGCCCGCAATGCGGGCAGGCCGAGCGCGGCACCATCAGGTTGTAGCGGGCGGGATAGGGCAGCGGGTCGCCGCGCAGTTCGGCGATATAGTTGGCCTCGTCGCGCTCCATCATGCGCGGCAGCCGGTGGATGACCACGTTGAGGAAGCTGCCGACCACCAGCCCCAGCAGGGCCGCCACCGCGACCATGAAGGCCGGCGGCAGCGCCGCCAGCGCGTGCAGCAGCTGCCCGCTGCCGGTCGGGAAAGGCGAGGTGGAGAATGCCAAAGCCATCCCTTACACCACCTGTCCCAGCTTGAAGATTGGCAGGTACATCGCCACCACCATGCCCCCGATCAGCACGCCCAGCACCACGATAATCAGCGGCTCGATCAGGCTGGAGATCGCGGCCACGGCATCGTCGACCTCGCGCTCGTAGAACTCGGCGACCTTCAGCAGCATATTGTCGAGCGCACCCGACTCCTCGCCGATCTGCGTCATCTGCAACACCATGTTGTCGAACACATGCGTCGCCTGCATCGCATTGGTCAGGCTGGTGCCGATGCGCACCGATTGCTCGATCTCGCGCGTGGCGTCGTAGTAGAGCCAGTTGCCGGCGGCGCCGGCGACGGACTCCATCGATTCCACCAGCGGCGTGCCGGCGGCGAACATGGTCGCCAGCGTGCGCGTCCAGCGCGCGATCACCGCCTTGCGGAACAGGCTGCCGAAGATCGGCAGCTTCAGCAGCACGCGGTCGGTGGCGCGCTGCACTTTCTCGGATTTCTTCAGGGCGCGCAGGTAGAAGATGATGCCGCCCACGGGTACGCCGATCACCAGATACCAGTACTGGACAAAGAAGTCCGAGATCGCGATCACCACCAGCGTCGGCGCCGGCAGATTGGCGCCGAAGCTCGAGAACACGCCCTTGAACGCCGGGATCACGAACAGCATCAGGATCACCGTGACGGCAAAGGCCACGGTCAGCACCGCGATCGGGTAGATCATCGCCGACTTGATCTGGCTCTTCAGCGCGATGGTCTTTTCCATGTAGAGCGACAGGCGCTCCAGCAGGGCATCGAGGATACCGCCCTGTTCGCCGGCATCGATCAGGTTGCAGTAGAGCGTGTCGAAGTACTTCGGATGGCGCCGGAACGCCGCCGCCATGCTGCTGCCGGCTTCGATGTCGGAACGGATGTCCGACAGCAGCTGGGTGAAGTTGGGGTTAACATGCCCGCGCGCGATGATGTCGATCGACTGCAGCAACGGGATACCCGCCTTGAGCATGGTCGACAACTGCCGCGTGAAATAGGCGATGTCCTTCTCGGTAATCTTGCGCCCGCGCGCGGCCTTGCGCTTCTTCAGCTTGACGATGGTCAGGCCTTGCTTGCGCAGCGTGGCGGTGACCTCGGCCTGGTTCTCGGCGCGCAGCTCACCGGTGAAGGTCTTGCCCTTGCGGTCCTTGCCTTCCCACTCAAAGATGTACTGGGTGGGTGCCTTGCGCCCCTTCCCTGATTTCGCCCGTGACGGCGCTGCCGTCCGGGCGCCCGCCGCTGGTGCGCGCGTCGCCATGATTTTGACCCCCGATGTAAATGACGTTTGTTCTACGTCTTGTATTTACGTTGTGCCCTACGTGTCCGACTAAATATTCGTGGTCGCCAGCACTTCTTCGAGTGACGTGACGCCCTGCTTTACCTTCAGCAGCCCCGCGTCGCGCAACGATAGCACGCCGTCCTTGCGCGCCTGCTCCGCGATTTGCAAGGCCGTGCCGTGCGACAGGATGATCTGCTGCATGGCCTCCGTGATCGGCATGACCTGGTAGATGCCGCAGCGGCCCTTGTAGCCGCTGCCGTTGCAGCGCTCGCATCCGACCGGATGGAAGGGCTGCCAGCTGCCGTCGATATCCTGCTCGCGGAACCCGGCGTCGAGCAGCGCCTGGTGTGGCAAATCGCCCTGGCGCTTGCAGGTGCACAGCCGGCGTGCCAGCCGCTGCGCGGTGATCATCAGCACGCTTGACGCGATGTTGAAGGGCGCCACGCCCATGTTCATCAGCCGCGTCAGCGTGGTCGGCGCGTCGTTGGTGTGCAGCGTGGACAGCACCAGGTGGCCGGTCTGCGCGGCCTTGATCGAGATATCGGCGGTTTCCAGGTCACGGATTTCGCCGACCATGATGATGTCCGGATCCTGGCGCAGGAACGAGCGCAGCGCCGCGGCAAAGGTCAGCCCGGCCTTGTCATTGACGTTGACCTGGTTGATGCCGGGCAGCTGGATTTCGGCCGGGTCCTCCGCAGTGGAGATATTGATATCGCCCTGGTTCAGCAGGTTCAGAAAGGTGTACAGCGACACTGTCTTGCCGCTGCCGGTCGGGCCGGTCACCAGCACCATGCCGTAGGGGCGCTTGATCACGTCCAGCAGCAGTGCCTTCTGCTCCGGCTCGTAGCCGAGTTGGTCGATGTCGAGCTTGTCGGATGACGATTCGAGAATCCGCATCACGATCTTCTCGCCGAACAGCGTCGGCAGCGTCGACACGCGGAAGTCCACCGCCTTCTCGACCGTCTCCTTGGCGTCCTTGTCCTTGGGCAGCGAGAGCAGCAGCTTCATGCGGCCATCCTGCGGCACGCGCTTTTCAGAGATATCCAGCCGCGACAGCACCTTGATGCGGGTAGCGATCTTGTCGCGGATATCCAGCGGCGGGCGCGCGACTTCCTGCAGCACCCCGTCCACGCGAAAGCGGATACGGTAGAAGGTTTCGAACGGCTCGAAGTGCAGGTCGGACGCACCGCGATGGAAGGCCTCGGTCAGCAGCTTCTGCAGGAAGCGCACCACCGGGGCGTCGTCGATGGCCTCGGCGGCAGTGCGGTTGCGCTGGGCGCTGGCGGCGGCTACCGGGTCGTACTCGATCAGCTTGCGCTCGACCTGTACCGGCGAGATGTTCTTCAGCGTGCCCAGCGCCTCGCCGGCGGAGCGCACGTGCTTCATCAGCTTGTCGTGCTCAACCACCACCGCTTCGACCGGCAGTTTGTACTTTTCCTTGATCGCATCCAGCCCGGCCTGGTTGGACGGGTCGGATGTTGCCAGCACCAGCCGGTTCTCGCGCCGGCCCAGCGGCAGCAGGCGGTGCGCATGGAACTCACGGTTGCCGGCCAGCGCCGGCGGCACCTTGTTGAGGTTGTACTGCGCCAGGTCCAGCAGCGGCAGCTGGTACTTGTCCGCCGCGAACAGCGCCAGGTCGTGCGCGCTCATGGTGCCGCTGCCGACGATTTCGTCGATCAGCTGCGACTGCTTTTCGCGCGCGGCCTGCTCCAGCTGAGCAAGCAGGGCGGGCGCGATACGCCGGCTCTGGGCCAGGGCAAGACCGAGTGTCATGGCAGGTGCGCTGTGCGGTTGGACGGTGGCCGCTGGCCACGGAGGGGGCGGGACGGTCCCACGTCCCCGGATCGGGGCAGTTTGCCGCCGGGGTCACTTTTTGTAAAGGCGACGACAGCGCGGTGTTGGCGTTTGCGCGACACAAGCGCAACCCTACTTGCGCGGGGAGAAGGGGTGATTTCACCACCGCCGAGGCCGCCGAATACATGGAAGTCTCGATCGCCACCTTCCGCCGCCTGGTGCGGGATGGCAAGCTGAATGCTCGTGTCGAAGTGGGACGTAGGCAGCTTTTCTGCGTAGCCGACCTGAGGGCGTTCAAGCGTCAGCGCGAGGCGATCAAGGGTTGATCGGACGGTAGCGGCGCAGCCGATCTGGCGTGTGGGGGACACGCCGTGGCCCGAATGGCCGGCACAAAGACAAAGAGCCGAATCAACTCACGTCGATTCGGCTCTTTAAATCTGGTCGGGGTGAGAGGATTCGAACCTCCGGCCTCTACGTCCCGAACGTAGCGCTCTACCAGGCTAAGCTACACCCCGATTTAGTCTTGCTGGCTAACGCTTAACCGTTAAGTTTGGTCGTCAGCAGCAAAGAAGGCAAGTTTAGCAGCGTTTTTTTTGAAAGGGAAGAGGGGCAGGCAAAATCGCACTTCGTCCCGCTTCCGTTGCCTGCGCCACGTTCCCGTTAAGACAGTCGCTGCAGCGAGGACGAGCAGAGCTGGATCAGGGTCTCTTTCAACTCCGACGCGGGGAATTGCATCGCCGCTTTTTCCGCAGCCTCGGCCTCACGCCGTGCCGCTTCGAAGGTGACCTCCAGCGCGCCGCTGGCGTGGATCGCGGCGAACACCGCGTCAAAGTGCTCGGTGCCGCCCTGGACGATGGCGTCGCGCGCCAGCTGGCGTTGCTCGGCGGTGCCGTGCTCGAGCAGGTGCAGCAGCGGCAGCGTGGGCTTGCCTTCGCGCAGGTCGTCGCCGGCGTTCTTGCCCATCTGCTCCGCGCTGGCGGTGTAGTCGAGCATGTCGTCGATCAGCTGGAAGGCGGTGCCGATGCGGCGGCCGTACTCGGCCGCGGCTTCTTCCATCTCCGCGTCGGCGCCGGCCAGCACCGCGCCCAACTGGGCCGCGGCCTCGAACAGCTTGGCGGTCTTGTAGCGGATCACCTGCAGGTAGCGCTCGATGGTGACATCCGGGTCGTGCATGTTCAGCAGCTGCAGGACCTCGCCCTCGGCGATCACGTTGGTCGCGTTGGACAGGATTTCCATGATACGCATGCTGCCAGCATCGACCATCATCTGGAATGCGCGCGAGTAAAGGAAGTCGCCCACCAGCACGCTGGCGGCGTTGCCGAACACCGCGTTGGCGGTATCGCGGCCGCGCCGCAGTTCGGACTCGTCGACCACGTCGTCGTGCAGCAGCGTGGCGGTGTGGATGAATTCGACGACGGCGGCCAGCTCATGGTGGCGGTGGCCGTCGTAGCCCAGCGCGCGCGCCGTCAGCAACAGGATCACCGGGCGCAGGCGCTTGCCGCCGGCACCGATGATGTATTCGCCGATCTGCTCGATCAGCGGGACTTCAGAAGACAGCCGCTGGCGGATGACAGCATCGACCGCGCGCATGTCTGCAGCGACCGGGGCAAGCAAGGCAGTGGCGGAAGGCTGGGACAAGATGATCACCGTTACGCAAAACCGGACGATTATATGCGAAGCCCACGCCGTTCTACGCATGCAGCGCATTCTAAAGATGGCCGCTCAGGGTATGCGCGCAGGGTGTTCGCGTGGCGCGCATCTATAATTCGGGCATGGACAAGCCCGTATCTCGCCGCCATTTGCGCCGCACCGCCCTGTGGGTGGCGTTTGCCGCACTGGCGGGATTCCTGCTCGCCGACCTGACCTGAGCCGGGCGCCCTCGCTTTGTGGCGATGCCGCCGCCCACAGGCTATGTGCCTGTTTTCTTTGCGCTTTTCCCCAACCTCGTTTACAATTCCCGGTTTCCTCCGGTTGCTACGCTCGCTTTGCGGGTGCTGACCGGCGGGAGATAACCGGGCCGCAGTGAGCCCGCCCACGCGCCAGGCCGTGCATTGACCGGCCGCGCAGGGTGCGCCCAGTGCCGGCATTCGGCGTTTTATTCACATCCGAGAGGTTCGACAATGTACGCGGTCGTAAAAACCGGCGGCAAGCAATACAAGGTTGCTGCTGGCGAAAAACTGAAAGTAGAACAGATACCGGCAGACATTGGCGCAGAAATCACGCTCGACCAGGTGCTCGCAGTGGGCGCCGGCGACCAAATCAAGTTTGGTACGCCGCTGGTTAGCGGGGCTTCCGTCAAAGCTACCGTTATCTCCCAAGGTCGTCACGACAAGGTGAAGATCTTCAAGATGCGCCGTCGCAAGCACTACCAGAAGCGTCAGGGCCATCGTCAGAATTACACCGAACTGCGCATCGAAGCGATCGTTGCCTGATCGATCGAGCGTAACCAGGTAAAGCGACAGGAGTAAGACATGGCACAGAAAAAAGGCGGCGGTTCCACGCGGAACGGCCGTGATTCCGAATCGAAGCGTCTGGGCGTGAAGGTGTTTGGTGGCCAGGCCATCAACGCCGGCGGCATCATCATCCGCCAGCGCGGTACCCGCGTGCATGCCGGCGACAACGTCGGCGTGGGCAAGGACCACACGCTGTTTGCCCTGGTGGACGGCCACGTGCAGTTCGCCGTCAAGGGCCCTGCCAAGAAGCAGCACGTCAGCGTCGTCCCGGCGGCCTGATAACAGCCTTTGCAGGATGAAGGCCCCGCAACGCTTGCGGGGCTTTTTCTTTTCTGGCCACAATTAGAGGCACTATCAAAACGATGCTGGCGCGGTCTTGAGGTTCGCCTCGCTCGTTTCGCTCGTTTCGATAGCGCCTTTTGCGGTGCGCCCGGCAGGGCAGGCGGCATCCGGCCGCCAGCCCGCCGCTCCATCACGGAAAACCCATCATGAAGTTCATCGACGAAGCCCGAATCGAAGCCATCGCCGGCAACGGCGGCAATGGCAGCGCCTCGTTCCGGCGCGAGAAGTTTGTGCCCTTCGGCGGCCCGGATGGTGGCGATGGCGGCCGGGGCGGCAGCGTGTTCGCCGTGGCGGACCGCAATATCAATACGCTGATCGACTTCCGCTACGCCAGGAAGCACGTGGCGCGCAACGGCGAGAACGGCCGCGGCTCCGACTGCTACGGCGCGGCTGGCGAAGACGTCACCCTGCGCATGCCGGTGGGCACGCTGATTATGGACATGGACACCGGCGAGGTGATCGCCGACCTGACCGAGCACGGCCAGCGCGTGTGCCTGGCCGAAGGCGGCATGGGCGGGTGGGGCAACCTCCATTTCAAGTCCAGTACCAACCGCGCGCCGCGCCAGCAGGTGGACGGCAAGCCGGGCGAGCGCCGCATGCTCAAGCTCGAGCTGAAGGTGCTGGCCGACGTCGGCCTGCTGGGCATGCCCAACGCCGGCAAGTCGACCTTTATCTCGCATATTTCCAATGCGCGCCCGAAGGTGGCGGACTACCCGTTCACCACCCTGCACCCCAACCTGGGCGTGGTGCGCGTGGACCATGAGCAGTCGTTCGTGGTCGCCGATATTCCCGGCCTGATCGAAGGCGCGGCAGAAGGGGCGGGCCTGGGCCACCAGTTCCTGCGCCACCTGCAGCGTACCGGCCTGCTGCTGCATATCGTCGACCTGGCGCCGTTCGACGAGGCGGTCGACCCGGTCGCTGAAGCCAAGGCCATCGTCAACGAACTGAAGAAATACGACGAGACCCTGTACGACAAGCCACGCTGGCTGGTGCTGAACAAGCTCGACATGGTGCCCGAGGAAGAGCGCGTCACGAAGGTGAAGGACTTCCTCAAGCGCTACAAGTGGAAGGGCCCGGTGTTCCAGATCTCGGCGCTGACCGGCGAAAACTGTCGCGACCTGATCTACGCGATCAAGGACCACCTGCTGGCGATCAAGGCCGCAGAGGCCGCGGCGCTGGCCGAGCCGGACATCCGCCTGGACGAGCGCTTGCACAACGTCGACCAGGGCGAGCGCGAGGCATAAGCAAGGGGCCGCCGACGGCTGGCCTCACCGCAGCACACTACATACGGACAATTCGGGCGCGGCGCCCGCCGCCGGCTGCCCGGGAGACAGGATTCCCGCCATGCAATCGGTCATCGCGCAGGCAAAGCGCATCGTCGTCAAAGTCGGCTCCAGCCTGGTCACCAACGATGGCAAGGGGCTGGACCACGACGCCATCGCCCGCTGGGCTGCCCAGATCGCCAAGCTGCGCGTGGCGGGCAAGGAAGTGGTGCTGGTCAGCTCTGGCGCCATCGCCGAAGGCATGCAGCGCCTGGGCTGGGTGCGCCGCCCGAAGGAAATCCACGAGTTGCAGGCCGCCGCCGCCGTCGGCCAGATGGGCCTGGCGCAGGTCTATGAAAGCCAGTTCGGCCGCTACGGCATCCGCACCGCGCAGGTGCTGCTGACCCACGCCGACCTGGCCGACCGCGAGCGCTACCTGAACGCGCGCTCCACGTTGCTGACGCTGCTGTCGCTGGGCGTGGTGCCGATCATCAACGAGAACGACACCGTCGTCACCGACGAAATCAAGTTCGGCGACAACGACACGCTGGGCGCGCTGGTGACCAACCTGATCGAAGGCGACGCGCTGGTGATCCTGACCGACCAGCGCGGCCTGTACACCGCCGACCCGCGCAAGGACCCGGCCGCCGAGTTCGTGGACGAGGCGCTGGCCGGCACGCCCGAGCTGGAAGCGATGGCCGGTGGCGCCGGCACGTCGATCGGCCGCGGCGGCATGCTGACCAAGATCCTGGCGGCCAAGCGCGCGGCCAAGTCGGGTGCCCACACCACCATCGCCTCCGGGCGCGAAGCCAACGTGCTAGAGCGCCTGGCCGCCGGCGAGGCCATCGGCACCCAGTTGCTGGCGCCAACCGGCCGGCTGACCGCGCGCAAGCAATGGATGGCCGACCACCTGCAGCTGCGCGGGCGCGTGGTGATCGACAACGGCGCGGTCGAGAAGCTCACCAGTGGCGGCAAGTCATTGCTGCCGATCGGCGTGGTGGAAGTCCAGGGCGAGTTCGCCCGCGGCGAGGTGATCGCCTGCGTCGACATGCAGGGGCGCGAGGTCGCGCGCGGCATCACCAACTATTCCAGCGCGGAGGCGCGGCTGATCGCACGCAAGCCCTCTTCCGAGATCGAATCCGTGCTCGGCCACCTGAACGAGCCTGAGCTGATCCATCGCGATAACCTGGTGCTGGTCTGAGGCACAGGCAACAAGCGCATAAGAAAAAACGGCGGGACTGGATGACAGTCCCGCCGTTTTCGTATCGACGCTTCCGGTGTCAGCGATTGCTCGGCGCCCGTGACTTCAGCTCGCGCACCATGTCATCCGGCTTGCCGGCCACCGTGCGGCCTTCACAGAAGAAATCGGTCGCCAGCGTCGCGGCATAGGCGTTGCTCACCCGGGTTTCCATGCGGTGCCAGTTCTCGCCGTATTCGCTCAGGTTCGGAATCCATTCCTTGGCGCCGGCCGGCAGCGTGGCGTAGAGCTTGCGCTCGAACGCGTCGCAACGCATGCCTTCGAAGGTCACGTTGCGCGCGCCGCTCCGGCTGGTGGTGACGACGGTATAGCGCACCACGTTGTCCTTGCCGACCGAGACCGACTTGCTGTCCACCGCGAACGAGAGGCTGCCGGTGCCCGATACCGAGAACGGGATCAGGTCGGCGTCCTGCGGCAGCGGCGGCAGCATCGCCTTGGCCTCCTCGAAGGTCTTGGGCGCGAACGGGTTGAGCCACGTGCTCTCTTCCTCTGCCATCTGCTTGCCAGTGGTCTTGCAGCCGGCCAGCGCAAGGCTGGCCGCGGCAAGCAGCAGTCCGGCAGCGCGCAGGCCGCCGCGGTCGCGGCCCGGGCCGGTGAAACTAGTCATCAGTGCTCCGTGAGGTGGATACCGGCGCTGCGGCCGGCGAAACAGATACAGGCTGGGCTTCAGGTTCGGGCGCAGGGGCAGGCTCAGGTTCCGCCGCGCCATCGCAGTCGGCCCCGGCCACCGCCGGCTGCCCCGGCTGGCCACCTCGGCCCTGCATCTGGCTGCGCGGCCCGCCGTAGCGCCCGTGCATGCCATGCGCACCATGGGCGCCGTGCGTGCCATAGGGGCTCAGCGGCACGCGCGGGTGCCGGTTCAAAAAGCGCGACAATTCCGTCAGCGCCATCTGGTAGACATCGCGCTTGAACTCGATCACCGCCTCCAGCGGCACCCAATAATGGCTCCAGCGCCAGGCGTCAAACTCCGGATGGTCGGTGGCGCGAAGGTGGATATCGCAGTCCCTGCCGGCCATGCGCAGCAGGAACCAGATTTGTTTCTGGCCCTTGTAGTGGCCGCGGATCTCGCGGCGGATGAACTTGTCCGGCACCTCGTAACGCAGCCAGTCGCGCGTGCGACCAACGATCCTGACGTGCTCCGGAAGCAGGCCGATTTCCTCATGCAGTTCGCGGTACATGGCCTGTTCCGGCGTTTCGCCGTACTTGATGCCGCCTTGCGGGAACTGCCAGGAGTGTTCGCCGATTCGCTTGCCCCAGAAAACCTCGTTGCGTGCGTTGAGGAGGATGATGCCGACGTTCGGGCGAAAGCCTTCACGATCGAGCATGACTGCACCTCGAATCCTTTAGAATTACGCTGATTATAAAGGAAGCGCGCAGCCGGGCTCAGAAGGGGGGATGGTGGTTTTCCCCGAGCAGAAGGGCAGTTTCAGGCGCGTGCGCGACAAATCAGTGCCGCAGCTCCCCCGGATTTGCCGGGATTCCTGGCGGCCTCGAGAGAAACAACGGATGAAAGCCTCGCAATTCTTCATTTCCACCCTCAAGGAAGCGCCCGCCGACGCGGAAATCGTGTCGCACAAACTGATGATGCGCGCCGGCATGATCAAGAAGCTAGGCGCCGGCATCTACAGCTACATGCCGATCGGGCTGCGCGTGATCCGCAAGGTCGAGAACATCGTGCGCGAGGAGATGAACCGCGCCGGCGCGGTGGAACTGTCCATGCCCGTGATCCAGCCGGCCGAGCTGTGGCAGGAAACCGGCCGCTGGGACAAGATGGGCCCGGAGCTGCTGCGCCTGAAGGACCGCCACGAGCGCGACTTCGCGGTGCAACCGACCTCGGAAGAGGTGGTGACCGATATCGCCCGCGGCGAAATCCGCAGCTACAAGCAGCTGCCGGTCAATTTCTACCAGATCCAGACCAAGTTCCGCGACGAGCGCCGGCCGCGCTTCGGCATCATGCGCGGGCGCGAGTTCACCATGAAGGACGCCTATTCCTTCGACCGCGATACCGACGGCTTGCGCAAGTCGTACGAGAACATGTACGACACCTACGTGCGCATCTTCCGCCGCTTCGGGCTGGAATTCCGCGCCGTGGCGGCCGACAACGGCGCCATCGGCGGCTCGGGCTCGCATGAGTTCCACGTCATCGCCGAGACGGGTGAAGACGCCATCGTCTACTGCCCGACCTCCGCCTACGCGGCTAACATGGAGGCCGCCGAGGCATTGCCGCTGCTGGCCGAGCGCGCCGCGCCCAAGGAAGACCTGGTCAAGACCTTTACCCCGGAAAAGACCAAGTGCGAGCACGTGGCCGAGTTCCTGGGCATCCCGCTGGAGCGCAACGTCAAGTCGATCGTGCTGGCCAAGGATACCGAAGCCGGCGCCGAAATCTGGCTGCTGCTGATCCGCGCCGACCATGAACTGAACGAGGTCAAGGCCTCCAAGGTGCCGGGCCTGGCCGACTTCCGCTTCGCCACCGAGAACGAGATCGTCGATGCCTTCGGCTCGCCGCCGGGCTACCTCGGCCCGATCGGCGCCAGGAAGCCGGTCAAGGTGGTGGCCGACCGCACCGTCGCCAACATGAGCGACTTCGTCTGCGGCGCCAACTATCGCGACTACCACTACACCGGCGTCAACTGGGGCCGCGACCTGCCCGAGCCGGTCGTCGCCGACCTGCGCAACGTGGTCGCCGGCGACGCCTCGCCGGACGGCCAGGGCACGCTGGAAATCTGCCGCGGCATTGAGGTGGGCCATGTGTTCATGCTGGGCACGCGCTATTCCGAGTCCATGAACGCCACCTTCCTGGATGAGAACGGCAAGACTCAGCCGATGCAGATGGGCTGCTACGGCATCGGCGTCACCCGCATCCTGGGCGCCGCGATCGAGCAGAACTTCGACGAGCGCGGCATTATCTGGCCGGCAGCGATCGCGCCGTTCGCGGTGGTGATCTGCCCGGTGGGCTACGACCGCTCCGAAGCCGTCAAGGCCGAGGCCGACCGCATCCATGCCGAGCTGCTGGCGGCCGGCGTGGACGTCATCATCGACGACCGCGGCGAGCGCCCCGGCGTGATGTTCGCCGACTGGGAACTGATCGGCGTGCCGCACCGCGTGGTGGTGGGCGACCGCGGCCTGAAGGAAGGCAAGGTCGAGTACCAGGGCCGGCGTGACGCGCAGGCCACCGCGGTCAGCGTGGCCGACGTGGTCGGCCACGTGCGCAACCATCTGGCGAACTGACCTCCATGCGCGCCGCACCGGGGATGACCGACGCCGGCCGACGCCCCGCGTGGCGCCAGCCCGTGGCCGTTGCCTGCCGCTTTGCCGGCGGGCTGCTGCTGGCGCTGGCCGCCACGGCCGTCCAGGCCGGCGCGCAGAAGGAAGAAGACCTGGCCGATTCCGTGCGCGGCGCACTGGCCGCCGCCATCGCCGATGACCGGCCCACGCGACCGGTCTTTGCTTCGGGCGGCGAGCGCCTGGCCTACCTGAAATGGCTGGGCGAAATGTCCTCGCGCCTGTCTTCGCGCATCCCCGAGCCGCAGGTGCGCGTCGAGCTGATCGAGACCGCTTACTACGAGGCCAAGCGCGCCGGGCTGGAGCCCGCGCTGGTGCTGGGCCTGGTCCAGGTCGAGAGCAATTTCCGCAAGTACGCGATCAGCTCCGCCGGTGCGCGCGGGCTGATGCAGGTGATGCCGTTCTGGGTGCGAGCCATCGGCGACAACGACCCGCGCAAGCTGTTCCACCTGCAGAGCAACCTGCGCTACGGCTGCACCATCCTGCGCTACTACCTCGACCGCGAGCAGGGCGACCTGTACCTCGCGCTGGGCCGCTACAATGGCAGCCGCGGCCGGCCGGAGTACCCGAACGCGGTGCTGGCGGCGTGGAAGCGCTGGCAATATTCCGAAGCCTCGGTCACCGTCGCCGGCGATCCCGAGATCGCCCCGTCGCCCCCGCGCGCGCCGCTATCGCCTGTATCCGAGCCACCCCAAAGCAATCCCTTCTCGCCCCGGCGCGTCGCCAATCCCTCATGATCCGCGAAGCATCCGCAGTCGGCGGCAAGGCCGGCTATACCGAATCCTCGCCCGAACTCGAGCAATGGCTGGCCCGGCATATCGCGCAGGGCTTCGGCGCCGATGCGCTGGTGTTGTCGATGCTGCGCTCGGGCTATGACGATGCCTTTGCGCGCCAGGCCGTGGCGGCGGCATTCGGGCAGGATGCAGGCGCCGACGCACCCGCGAAGCCGGCGGCGCGCGGCAAGGCGCCCGTCGCTGCGGCCGAGGCCGAGCCGCAGGTCTACGTAGCGCACGGCGGCGACCGCGAGATCCCGATCCTGTTCCAGCTGGCATCGCCGCGCATCCGGTTGTTCCAGCATCTGCTGACCGACGAGGAATGCGATGCGCTGGTGGCGCTGTCGCGCGGCCGGCTGGCGCGCTCGCCGGTGGTCAACCCGGATACCGGCGACGAAAACCTGATCGACGCCCGCACCAGCATGGGCGCGATGTTCCAGGTGGGCGAGCACGCGCTGATTTCGCGCATCGAGGCGCGCATCGCCGCGGTCACCGGCGTGCCGGCAGAGCATGGCGAAGGGCTGCAGATCCTCAACTACAAGCCCGGCGGCGAGTACCAGCCGCACTTCGATTACTTCAATCCGCAGCGCCCCGGCGAGGCGCGCCAGCTGTCCGTAGGCGGCCAGCGCATCGCCACGCTGGTGATCTACCTGAACACCCCCGAGGCGGGCGGCGCCACCGCGTTCCCGCGCGTACGCCTGGAAGTGGCGCCGGTCAAGGGCAACGCCGTGTACTTCAGCTACCTGCTGCCCGACGGCAAGCTCGACGACCGCACGTTGCACGCCGGCCTGCCGGTGGCGTCGGGCGAGAAATGGATCGCCACCAAATGGCTGCGCGAACGGCCATACCGCAGCGAGGCGTGAGCCTGCCTGCCGGCGCCAGCTGATCCATCTGCTGGCACTGGTCTCATCTCAAGGCGGATCCTGCACCGTGCCGTGGCGTAGTACGCGGCGCAGGGCATCGTCGTCCAGCCGCTGCGTGCCGTCGAGCCAGGTGCCCAGCAGCGCCAGCAACTCCAGCAACGCATCGATGCGCGCCAGCAGGTGGGCGTCGTCGCCGGCCGCCCCGGCTTCCTGCCTGAGGGCGCGCAAGGCCGCTACGGCGGGATCAATCTCGCGGCGCTTGCGCTCGGCCGCCAGGGTGCGGAAGTTGACCCAGACATCTGCCGGCACGCGCACGTACTCGCGCCGGTCGCGCGGGACATCGGCATGGGACGGCCGGGTCAGGTTCCAGGAATCGAGTTCCCTGAGCCCCACGCTGATATTGGAGCGCGAGCGGTTCAGTGCGTGCGCGATCTCGTCGGCGTTCAGCGGCCGCGAGGCGATATACAGCAGGCTCAGGATCTGGCTGGCCGTGCGGGTAAGGCCGCAATGGCTGCCCAGTTCCCCAAGGTGGCCAATCAACAGGTGGGCAAGCGGTGACAAGTGCATGGTGTGGTGGTGGGTCACGTGGACGCTAGGCTTGTAGGTGCCCGATGCCATCGGGCCATTTCGGGTACTGGCCCGGCGCCGGGGCCGGTGCAGGCGCCGGAGTCGGTGCCGGAGTCGGTGCGGGAGCCGGCGCTGGCGTCGGAGCAGGAGAGGGCGCAGGCGCAGGAGAGGGCGCCGGCGTGGGCGCATCCGGCGACAGGATCGACAGCTGCGCCGAGTCCTTCTCGTTCTTAAGGTAAATCACGTTGGCCTGCAGGTTGGCCGTGTTGAAGACGACTTCGTTGCCCTGGCGTTCGCCGATGCGCAGCAGCGTGCCGTACTTGCCGTTGAGCAGGCTGGCCAGCTGCGGGCCCCATGCGGACTGCGGCGCGTTCTGCGCCGTGATGGCCAGGCGCTCGTCCACGCGCTCCTTGCCGCCGGCATCGCTGCCGAGCACGCGGAAGCGCACCTGGTCGCCGGGCACCGGCTCGAAGCCCTGCTTGATGAAGAAGCCGCCATCGAACCACGGGAAGCCGTCGGTAGGCACGCCGGCGGTGTTCTCGATGGTGACGTCGCTGCAGTTGTAGAAGCCCTCGCGCCCGGCATCCTGGCGCTGCCAGCGGGTGTAGAGCACCGCACTGCCGGTGCGCCCGGCCGGAATCGGCACGTCATAGACGTAGTAGCGCTTGCCGCCGATGGTCTGCGTCGCCGGCGCTGCCCCGCTGTAGACCAGCTGCAGGTCCGACCAGCGCAGCGGCTCGCTGTAGGCATAGGACGCCTTGGTCAGGTAGATGCGCACGAACGACGGGTTATGCGCCGCCGTGGCGTAGTACATCATGCGGATCTTGCCCTTCTCGGGCTTGATCGGCGTCTTGTGCCACTGGGTTGAGCGCACGTCCAGCCCGGCCTACTTGGGGTCGCCGCCGCTGCACAGCGTGCCGTCCTTGATCGCCTCTTCGACCGAGGCCTGGCTGTTGTAGTCCTGCGGGAAGCCCGTCACCTCGTTCCATTGCTGGAAGGGATAGGTGCCGCTGCGCCGGAAGGCCTCGCGGCAACCGGCATTGGGCACGCCCGAGCCGTCCGCAGGCCACCAGAAGCCCCCGTCCTGGAAGCACTTGAGCTGCCGCGCGATCGGGAACTCCACCACGCCGTGCGCCCGCGCGGGGAGGGCAAGGAAGCCGCTGCCCAGCAGCAGGACGGGGAAAACGGTCTGCTTGATCTTCATGCGTAGTCTCCGGTGACTGGCCATCGTTCCCGGCGAAGTACCCGGGACACGCTGGCGATGGCGCGTGCAAATCAGTCGGGCCGCACTGCACGTGCCCCGACGCTGGCTTGATTTTCCGGTGCCGATCATGGTGCGTGCCAATGGCAATCTCCTTGTCGCCTAGCCGGTATTGAATTATCGATCGCAAGGTTTTCGGAAATTTCTGAAATTACTAAAATAATTCGACCGTTTCTATAGTTTCAGAAATTCGTGAAATTCACCATGCAACGGATTGCGGAGCATTTCCGTCGGCCGTGGTATCGCTTCATGTATGTCCAGAAATCTGGTGTCTTTATTGGCTTTTCTGGCAATTAGCGGTGACATTTGCTCTGCTCTGCGCGCATGAATGCTGTCCCATAAATGGGGCAAAGTGCGCAAAAAACGGGTGGTCAAATGTATGCGGACAGGTACCGTTACCGTGTCGTTTTTTGATTAAGCATTGTTATATTTATTGTGTTGGAACAACTCAGTAAATTTCTTTTCAGTCGATTGTTTTAGCGACTAGAATTCCCTTCACCTCCGCATACCGCGGCAACTCAAAACCAGGTTTGACCATGGCCGCAAGCAGGTTCCCGGGCATCGACAGCGCAGCACAGGTTTACGCGGCTGGCGCGCGCGCGACGCAGGCTGCCTTTACGCTGCTCGAACTGCTGGTGGTGCTGCTGATCATCGCGCTGCTGGCCGGCTATGTCGGGAATTCGCCGCGCGATCCGCGCCTACTACGATGCCAACCCGGCCGGGCAGTATCCGAAAGGCCTTGACGAACTGGTACTCGATCCGCGCCAGCCGGTGGTGGCGCGCTACCTGCGCCGGGCCTGGCGCGACCCGCTGACGGAAAGCGGCGAGTGGGGCATCGTCCCCGGCCCGGACAATGGCATCGTCGGTGTATACAGCCAGGCTCCCGGCACGCCGCTGCGCGTGGCCGGCTTTGCGCCCGCCAACGCCGGGTTTGCCGACAAGGGCAGTTACCAGGAATGGATCGCCATAAGCCGGAAGAAAACTGAACGGCGGCCGGAAGCGTCCCTGTATCGGCGGATTTCCGTCAAAGTGTACCGGTACTGTACCGTTGGCTGACCGTAGACTGATTCCCTGAATGCCCTGGAGTCAGTTATGGAAGTGTCCCAACTTGCCGCCGGAACCGGTGTCTTTGCCGCGTTTGCCGGCTTTGCGCTGGTGTCGTCGATCACCCCCGGTCCCAACAACACCATGGTGCTCGCCTCGGGCGTGAACTTCGGATTTGCGCGCACGGTGCCGCACGTGCTGGGTATCAGCATCGGCTTTGCGCTGATGGTGGCGCTGGTCGGGCTGGGGCTGGGATCGCTGTTCCACGCCTTTCCGTGGACCTGGCAGGTGCTGCGCGTGGTGGCGACGGTCTACCTCGTGTGGCTGGCGTGGAAGCTGGCCACCTCCGGCGGCGTGCAGGACCAGAAGGTCGGGCGGCCGATGGGCTTCCTGGCCGCCGCGGCATTCCAGTGGGTCAATCCCAAGGCTTGGGTGATGGCGGTCGGCGCGTGCAGCACATACGTGCTGCACGGCAACCTGTGGCTCAACGTGCTGCTGCTGGCGGGGATCTTCGGCGTGGTCAACCTGCCGAGCGTCGCGATGTGGGCGCTGTGCGGCTCGGCGCTGCGGCGCTGGCTGGCGCGCCCGCGCGTGCTGCGCGCCTTCAATATCGGCATGGCAGCTTTGCTGCTGGCCTCGCTGTGGCCGATCCTGGGGGCCTGAAGCGGGCGCCCAGGGCAGGCACCCCGGCGGGTGCCTGTATTTACGTGATCAGAACAGGGCGCGGATCGCGTCCAGGTTGCGCCAGTAGCCCTTGGCGTCCATGCCGCAACCGAACACATAGCGATCCGGCACGGCAAAGCCGCAGAAGTCCGGGTGCATGGGCTTGATCTTGGGCAGCGTCTTCTCGCACAGCACCGCGGCGTGGAATTCCTTGGCGCCCATGTCCAGGATGCGCTCGCGAATCGCGGCCATGGTTTCGCCTTCATCCAGGATGTCGTCCAGCACCAGCACCACGCGGTCCTTGACCGATTCGCGCGGGGCCACGCGCCACTGCATCTCGCCGCCCACGGTCTTGTTGTTGTAGCGCGAGAGGTGGATGTAGTCGAACTCCAGCGGGAAGGCCAGCTTGGGCAGCAGCATGCCGGTGAAGACCACCGCGCCGCCCATCACCGACAGCACCAGCGGGAAGGCATCGCCCATCTTGACGGTGATCTCGGTCGCCATGCGGTCCAGGGCGGCCTGGACTTCCTCGGCGGAGACGATTTCTTCGGAGTTGGCCCACAGCTCGCGGGCCTGTACGGCGCTCATCATGATGTCTTTCCTGTTCTTTTGCGGGGGAAGGCAGATCGCTTGCCGATCTTACTACCGCTAATTAGCGGTTGAAGAGGCCCTTCATGCCACCCTTCATCGCGCCCATCTGGCGCATCATCTTCATCATGCCGCCGCCCTTGAGCTTTTTCATCATGGATTGCATCTGGTCGAACTGGTTGAGCAGGCGGTTCACTTCCTGCACCGGCACGCCGGCGCCCGCGGCGATGCGGCGCTTGCGGCTGGCCTTGATCAGCTCGGGCTTGGCGCGCTCGGTCGGCGTCATGCTGTTGATGATGCCTTCCATGCGGGCCACCTGCTTTTCCGCCTGATCCATATTGGCGCCTTGTGCCTGCTGGGCGAACTGCGCCGGCAACTTGTCGACCAGGCTGCCCAGGCCGCCCATTTTCTTCATCTGGCCGATCTGCGCCTTGAAGTCTTCCAGGTCGAAGTCGCCTGTCTTCTTGATCTTCTTGGCCAGCTTCTCGGCCGCTTCCATGTCCACGCCGCGCTGGGCTTCCTCGACCAGCGCGAGGATGTCGCCCATGCCCAGGATGCGCTGGGCCATGCGGTCAGGGTAGAAGGGCTCGAGGCCGTCGAGCTTTTCGCCGACGCCGACGAACTTGATCGGGCGCCCAGTAATGTGGCGTACCGACAGCGCCGCACCACCGCGCGCATCGCCGTCCAGCTTGGTCAGCACCACGCCGGTCAGCGGGAGGGTGTCGTTGAAGGCCTTGGCGGTGTTGACCGCGTCCTGGCCGAGCATGGCGTCGACCACGAACAGCGTCTCGGCGGGCTTCAGCTCGGCGTGCAGGGCCGCGATTTCCTGCATCATCAACTCGTCGATACCCAGCCGGCCGGCCGTGTCGACGATCAGCACATCGTGGTAGTGCTTGCGTGCCCAGTCCACCGCCGCGCGGGCGATGTCGACCGGTTTCTGGTCCGGCTGCGACGGGAAGAAGTCAGCGCCGACTTGCTCGGAAACCGTCTTCAGCTGCGCAATCGCGGCGGGGCGGTAGACGTCGCACGAGACCGTCAGCACCTTCTTCTTCTTGTTTTCCTTGAGCCACTTGGCCAGCTTGCCCACGGTTGTGGTTTTACCGGCACCCTGCAGGCCGGCCATCAGGATGATGGCGGGCGGCTGCACGGCCAGGTTCAGCTCGGCTTCCTTGTTGTTGCCACCAGCGGCTTCGGTGCCGCCGATCACCGCGGTCAGCTCGCGCTGTACCACGCCGACCAGGGCCTGGCCCGGGGTGAGGCTGGTGACGACCTCCTCGCCCAATGCCTTTTCCTTGACGCGGGCGACGAATTCGCGCACGACCGGCAGCGCCACGTCGGCTTCGAGCATGGCAAGGCGCACTTCGCGCAGCATCTCGGCGGTGTTGGCCTCGGTCAGGCGCGCCTCGCCGCGCATGGTCTTGACCACACGCGCCAGGCGTTGAGTGAGATTGTCCAGCATGGCAGGAATTGGGGAAAGGTCGGAGCAGGGCTCGGAGAAGAATCGGGGCAGGACCGGCTCACGCGGGGGGCCTGGAGCACCGGTTCAACCGGCCGCCACCGTCCGTGGGCACTAAGGTAAACTGCGCAAATGGTCATTGTACTGTATGCCCTCACGGCACTTCTCTATTGCGGCCTGGCCTGGCACGGCTGGGCCACGCGCCATCCGCTCGCGACCGCGGCCGGCCAGGCAGGCGGCGGCGCCTCGGCCGTGCTCGTTGCTTCCGGTCCCGGCGGCCCGGGCGGCGGCATCCCACCGGCGGGCGGCGCGCACGGCGAAGCGCGCCCGGCCTGGTGGCACGTGCTGATGCTGGCCGCGCTGGCCAGCCACGGCATGCTGCTGCATGAAACCATCTTCCCGGCCGAGCGCATGGTGTTCGGCTTTGCCTTCGCGCTGTCGGCCATGCTGTGGCTGGGCGTGGGCATCTACTGGATCGAGAGCTTTTTCTTCTCGCTGGCCGGTCTGGGGCTGATCGTGATCCCGGTGGCGCTGGTCGCCAGCCTGTTGCCCCTGGCCTTCCCAGGCTCGCAGATCCTGGGCTACGCGGCGCAGCCGCTGTTCAAGCTGCACTTCATCATCGCCAACGTGGCCTATGGGCTGTTCACGCTGGCTGCCTTCCACGCCTTCCTGATGCTGCTGGCTGAACGGCGCCTGCACGGCTTCCGCCACGCGCCGGCGCGGCCGAGCGAGGCGCAGCCCAGCCAGTGGCTGGGGCGCTGGCTGGACCTGCTGCCGCCGCTGCTGACGCTGGAGAAGCTGCTGTTCCGGCTGATCGGCGCCGGCTTCGTGCTGCTGACGCTGACCATTGCCTCGGGGCTGCTGTTTTCCGAGGAACTGTTTGGCCGCGCCTTCCGGCTCGACCACAAGACCGTGTTTGCGCTGATCTCGTGGGCCATGTTCGGCGGCATCCTGGCCGGACGCATCTTCCGCGGCTGGCGCGGCAAGGTGGCGCTGCGCTGGGTCATCGCCTCGTTCGGCATCCTGCTGCTGGCCTATGTCGGCAGCCGCTTCGTGATCGAAGTCGTCTTGCACCGCATCTGATTTGCCATGGCACGTATCCTGATCCTGCTGGCGGTGGTGCTGGGCGTCATCTGGTGGCTGCGAGCCCGTGCCGAGGCTCGGCTGGCGCAACAGCGCGCGCAGCAGCATGCGCGCGAAGCCAGCCAGCGCGCTGCCGCCGAAGCCGCCGCGCCTGCCACGGCCGAGCCGATGGTCCAGTGCGCACACTGCGGCGTACACCTGCCGCAAGGCGAGGCCATTGCCTGGCGCGGCCTGCATTACTGCCGCCGCAGCCACCTGCCTGACGAAGCCAGCACCGGCACCACTGGCGGTCCCGGCGCATGACCGGACCGGCGCCGACTGGTCCCTCGGGCTGGCAGCGGCTGAACGCCTGGCGCGGTCTGGCGCAGTTGTGGCGCCAGGACGAACCACCCGAATTCCACTGGCGCCTGCTGCGCTACTTCTGCTGGACCCGCGTCGCCGTCGGCCTGCTGCTGGTCGGCTACGCGCTGATGCAGCGCGGCGAGCCCCCGGCCGTCGCCGCAGTTTTGCCGTTTGCGCTGGGAGCGGTCGAGCATGCGGCGGCCATGACGGTCGCGTTGCCCTACCTGGTGATTGCGCTGGCGATGCTGGCCGGCACGCTGTGGCGCCGGCACTTCCATCTGCGTGTACGCGTGCAGGTGCTGGCCGACCTGGCGCTGCTGGCGCTGGTCTACCACGTGCTGGCGCGGCACGGCACCCACGGGCAGGCCGACGGCCTGGCCATGATCTTCCTGCTGCCGGCGCTGGAAGCCGGGGCCCTGACCAGCCTGCTGTTCGCGCTGTTCGCCGCGGCCATCTCCGCGCTGGTGGTGATGAGCGGCCCGTTCACCCACACCATCCTGCTGCGCCAGGCCGACGCCGGCCTGCTGGGCTCGGGCCTGTTCGGCCTGGTGTTCATGATCGCCGCGCTGCTGATGTATATGCTGGCCAACCGCCAGATCGCGCAGGAACGACTGGCGCTGGCGCGCGAGCAGGAGCTGCGGCTGCAGCAGCTGGTCAACCGGCTGATGGTCAACGACATGCAGGACGGCGTGATGCTGGTGCGCGCCAACGGCGCGGTGGTGGCGGCCAACCCGGCGGCGGTAGTGCTGCTGGGGGTGCAGCCGCATGAACGGATCTATTCGCGCCGGCTCGGTGGCGCTGCGGGGCAGGGCGCCAGCGGTGGCGACGCCGTCTTGTTCGACCTGCGCCGCATCCCGCGCCTGCAGCCGCTGATGGAGATGCTGCGCGACTGGCTGCGCAGCAAGGACGATGTGCCGCGCATCCTGCAATTGCTGCCGATGGCGTCCGGCACGGCGCTGGCCGACGGCACCATGCAGCACACTCGGCTGCGGCTGCGCTTCGTGCTGCCGGGGCTGGCGGGCCTGCGCTCGACGCTGGCGCACGGCCGTACTCTGCCGACCACCCTCGATACCGCCACCTGGAACGAACTCTCGCCCGAAGCTGCCGCGCGCCTGCGCCTGGCCATCGCCCAGAACGAGGCCATGGCCTGGTCGCAGGAAGACGAGGCGCTGCTGCGCAGCGAGATGCGCGACACCGTGCTGGTCCATATCGAAAGCTGGGAACGCATCGCCGAACAGGTGCAGCAGGAAAAGCTGGCCGCGATGGGCCGGCTGGTGGCCAGCATCGCGCACCAGATCCGCAACCCGCTGGCGGCAATCAGCCAGGCCAGCGAATTGTTGGCCGATTCGGGCAGGCGCGAGCCCGGTGTGCCAGACAGTGGCGGCGCCGACGTCGATATCGACGCCCGCCTGCTGCGCATCATCAACGACAACGTGCGCCGGCTCGACCAGGTGGTGTCCGACGTGCTGCAGATGTCGCGCCGCCCGCGCACCGGCCGCAGCACCGTGCACCTGGCGCAGGCGCTGCCCGAGATCGTCGAGCGCTGGCGGCTGGAAATGCGCTCGCGCCGCCCGCACGCCGGCGAAACCCGCCCGGCGGGCCGCGCCGACATCAACGCCAACGCCATCCGGCTGACGGTGGACGTGGCCCAGCCGGTGGTGTTCGATACCTCGCAGCTGCAGCAGGTGCTGGGCAACCTGCTCGACAACGCCTGGCGTTACTGCAGCCGGCTGCCGGGCTCGATCCGGCTGCTGGCGCACGCGCTGGACCAGCACCATGCCGAGCTGATCGTCTGGAACGACGGCGCCGAGGTCTCGCGCGAGCACCAGCGCAGCCTGTTCGAGCCATTCTTCACCAGCAACGCGCAGGGCACCGGGCTGGGCCTGTTCATGGCGCGCGAGCTGTGCGGCGTCAACGATGCGCAGGTGCGCTATGGCGCCGTGTCGCTGCCGGCGCTGATCGAGCGTACCGGCGTGCTGGCCCCAGCCGCGCGCGATACACTGCCGGCCAAGGCCTTCGTGCTGACGCTGCGCATCGAGACCGCGGATGCGGCCGCAGCCTGAGCCGGCTCAACCCGACCCACCCCCGATCCCGTTCTCATGCCACCCCGAATGTCCAGCGCGCCCGATCCCATCCTCGTCATCGACGACGAGGCCGACCTGCGCGAGCTGCTGGATATCTCGATCCGCCGCATGGGACATGACGTTGTGCTGGCCGGCTCGCTGGCCGAGGCGCGCGAGAAGCTGGCGCAGCGCCGCTACAGCCTGGTGCTGACTGACATGCGGCTGGGCGACGGACTCGGCATCGAGATCGTGCGGCAGCTTTCCGCCGCGCCCGAGCGCGTGCCGGTCGCGGTCATCACCGCCTACGGCAGCGCCGACAACGCCGTGGAGGCCCTCAAGGCCGGCGCCTTCGACTACATCGCCAAGCCGGTATCGCTGGAACAGCTGCGCAGCCTGGTGCTGAACGCGCTCGGCCGCCAGCAGCGCGACAGCGATGCCGCCGCGGCCGACCCAGCCGCCGACCGCGCCGCGGCCTTGCTGCCCGGCCACTCCGCCGCCATGCAGGAGGTGCGCCGCTCGCTGTCGCGGCTGGCGCGCAGCATGGCACCGGTGGTGATCAGCGGCGAATCCGGCAGCGGCAAGGAGCGCGCCGCCCGCGCCATCCATGCGACCAGCGCCCGCGCCGCGCACCCCTTTGTCGCGGTCAACTGCGGCGCCATTCCCGAGAACCTGATGGAGTCCGAGTTCTTCGGCTACGTCAAAGGGGCGTTCACCGGCGCCGACGGCGAGCGCGGCGGCTTCTTCCAGGCCGCCAACGGCGGCACGCTGATGCTCGACGAAGTGGCCGACCTGCCGCTGCCGATGCAGGTCAAGCTGCTGCGCGCGCTGCAGGAGCGGCGCGTGCGCAAGATCGGCGCCAGCCGTGAAGACGCCGTGGACGTGCGCGTGATGTGCGCCAGCCACAAGGACCTGGCGGCGATGGTCGCGGCCGGCCAGTTCCGGCAGGACTTGTATTACCGCCTCAACGTGCTGGAGCTGCGCATGCCCACCCTGCGCGAGCGCGGCGAGGACATCCCGGTGCTGGCGCGCGCCATCCTGGACCACCTGGCGGTGCGCTACGGCGACCCGCGCCCCAAGCGGCTGGCGCCGGCGGCGCTGGACCGGCTGGCCGCCTACCGCTTCCCCGGCAACGTGCGCGAACTGGAGAACCTGCTCGAGCGCGCCTACGCCTTTGCCGAGAGCGAGCAGATCGAGGTCGCCGACCTGGGCCCGCTGGAAGCAGGCGCCGAGCGCGCTGGGCTAATGCACGCGCCGGCCCCCGCCATGGCGCCCGCCGCCCACTACGCCCCCTGGGCCGCCGGGGGCATGTGGCCGCCCGTGCCGCCTACGGCGGTCCTATCGACGGCCCCGACATCGGCACCGGAACCCGCACCGCCTGCCCCGGCCGCCGCCGCCCCGGAACCCGAAACCGACGGCGATCCGGTGGATCGCGCCTGCCGCGGCATCGTCTTCCCGATTGACCTGGCGGCGCGGCTGGAAGCCGTGGAGCGCGAACTGATCCTGCAGGCGCTGGCACAAACCAACTTCAACCGCACCGCGGCGGCGCCGCTGCTGGGCCTGAACCTGCGCCAGCTGCGCTACCGCATCCAGCAGCTGGGCATCCGCGAGGCCATGGACGCCGCCGACCGCGGCGCCGCCGAGGGAGCGGGCGAGAACGCTACCGAGGGCACGTCATGACCAGCGCCGCCACGCCCGCGCTGCCCGCATTGCCGGAGCGCAGCCGCCGCTTCCTGCCCGACGCCGACGGCTGGGTCCCCGCCGCGCGCCGCGTGCCGTCGCCCAATTTCGACGAGCGCCCGCCAGGCATGGCGGTCGACCTGGTGGTGCTGCACAACATCAGCCTGCCGCCGGGCCAGTTCGGCAGCGGCGACATCGAAGCCTTCTTCCAGAACCGGCTCGACCCGGACAAGCACCCGTTCTTCGCCACCATCCACCAGGTGCAGGTGTCCGCTCACTTCCTGGTCACGCGCCAGGGCGAGCTGGTGCAGTTCGTACCGTGTACGCAGCGGGCCTGGCATGCGGGGCAATCGGACTTCTTTGGCCGGGCGCGCTGCAATGACTTTTCTATCGGCATCGAGATCGAAGGCTGCGACGACCTGCCATTCACCCCCGCCCAGTACGACACCGTGACCGCACTGGTGCCGGCGCTGCTCGCCACCTACCCGGTGCGGGCGATTGCCGGCCACAGCGATATCGCCCCGGGGCGCAAGACCGATCCCGGCCCGCATTTCGACTGGGCGCGCTTTGCCACAGAAGTGTCATTGCCGCCGGCTATGCTGCCGTATCGTTGCGGCCCGGTGACCGACTCGGGTGACTGATTCGTAACGTCTGCCATCACGCCAGCGTGCCCCGTCCTGGCGCACATGCCCCATGCCGGCGAGGGGCTATCGCACCGTCACAACAATCAAAAAAATTTTTCAATAATGTGCGGTTGCGAACGGTTTGGCCGAAACCCTTGCGAGTATTAGCCTCCCGGGCATGTGGCGCTGCCGCATCCGTGGCACCGACCCCGAAAAAGCGCTTGTCAAGACTGGTCATTCGGATTCGTTTCACTATACTTAGCCCAGTTTTCAGCAGCACCCACTATATCTAGTAGTCAAACCGGGGAGCCGGCCCAGGTGTGAGGTGGCCGTCGCGCAGATCGCGACACCGTCTTGCCGCCACCGCGGGGCCAGCGCATCACAAGAGTCCCTGGCGAAATGTTCACGCAGAGGTAGTTTGTCCATGCCCGGCCTAGGCCGGGCGGATGTTCTTTCCGCAGCATTTCGCCAGGGACTCTTTTGTCTCTTATTTCCAGGGTAAAAACAGGAGTTCTCATGCAAACGGCCCAGAACGAAATCACCACGGGCGCGAGTGGCGCTGCAGGTATCGCACCGACCGCGCAGCAGACCCCCGCCAACGCCGCCAATACGAACTACCCGGATCACAAGATCATTCGTCGCAACGGCGCCGTGGTGTCTTTCGAGCCGTCCAAGATCAACGTGGCCATGACCAAGGCCTTCCTCGCCGTGAACGGCGGGCAGGGTGCCGCTTCAGCGCGCGTGCGCGAAGTGGTCGAGCAACTGACCCAGACCGTGGTCCGCGCATTGCTGCGCAGCCGCCCCAACGGCGGCACCTTCCATATTGAAGACGTGCAAGACCACGTGGAACTGGCGCTGATGCGCTCGGGCGAGCATGAAGTGGCCCGCGCCTACGTGCTGTACCGCGAGAAGCGCAAGGACGAGCGCGCCAGCGCTAGCGCGCAGGCAGTGGCCCGTGTGCAGGAAGGCGGCTTCTCGGTCAACGTGACCGACGGCGGCGTGACCCACGTGCTGGACATCGCCGCACTGCACGCCCTGATCGACAACGCCTGCTCGGGCCTGGGCGATGCGGTCAGCGCCGAGCCGATCCTGAAGGAAACCCTGAAGAACCTGTACGACGGCGTGCCGATGACGCAGGTGTACGACTCCGCCATCCTGGCCGCACGTACCCTGATCGAAAAGGACCCGGCCTACAGCCAGGTCACCGCTCGTATCCTGCTGCACACCATCCGCAAGGAAATCCTGGGTGCCGAAGTGACCCAGTCGGAAATGTCGGCCCGCTACGCCGAGTACTTCCCCAAGTTTATCGCCCGCGGCATCGAAGCCGAGCTGCTGGACGAAAAGCTCGCCACCTACGACCTGACGCGCCTGGGCGCCGCGCTGGACGCCGGCCGCGACTTCCAGTTCAACTACCTGGGTCTGCAGACCCTGTACGACCGCTACTTCCTGCATATCGATGAAACCCGCATCGAAATGCCGCAGGCCTTCTTCATGCGCGTGGCCATGGGCCTGGCGCTGAACGAGAAGGACCGCGAAGGCCGCGCTATCGAGTTCTACCAGCTGCTGTCGTCGTTCGACTTCATGTCGTCCACGCCGACGCTGTTCAACTCGGGCACCCGCCGCTCGCAGCTGTCTTCGTGCTACCTGACCACCGTGTCGGACGACCTGGAAGGCATCTACGAAGCGCTGAAGGAAAACGCGCTGCTGTCCAAGTTCGCCGGCGGCCTGGGCAATGACTGGACCAACGTGCGCGCGCTGGGCTCGCACATCAAGGGCACCAACGGCAAGTCGCAAGGCGTGGTGCCGTTCCTGAAGGTGGTGAACGACACCGCCGTGGCCGTGAACCAGGGCGGCAAGCGCAAGGGCGCCGTCTGCGCCTACCTGGAAACGTGGCACCTGGACATCGAAGAGTTCCTGGAACTGCGCAAGAACACTGGTGACGACCGCCGCCGCACCCACGACATGAACACGGCCAACTGGATTCCGGACCTGTTCATGAAGCGCGTGATGGAAGCTGGCGAATGGACGCTGTTCTCGCCCGCCACGTGCCCGGACCTGCACGACAAGGTCGGCAAGGAATTCGAGAAGGCCTACCTCGGCTATGAAGCCAAGGCCGCCAGCGGCGAACTGAAGCTGTTCAAGAAGCTGCCGGCGCTGCAACTGTGGCGCAAGATGCTGGGCATGCTGTTCGAGACCGGCCACCCGTGGATCACCTTCAAGGATCCTTGCAACATCCGCAGCCCGCAGCAGCACGTTGGCGTCGTCCACAGCTCCAACCTGTGCACGGAAATCACGCTCAACACCAACGAGAGCGAGATCGCCGTCTGCAACCTGGGCTCGGTCAACCTGGTCGCCCACCTGGCCAGGCAGGCCGACGGCACCTACACGCTCGATCACGCCAAGCTGCAGAAGACCGTCCGCACTGCGATGCGCATGCTCGACAACGTCATCGACATCAACTACTACGCGGTCGAGAAGGCGCGCAATTCCAACCTGCGCCACCGCCCGGTCGGCATGGGCATCATGGGCTTCCAGGACTGCCTGCACGTGCTGCGCACCCCGTACTCCAGCAAGGCCGCGGTGCAGTTCGCCGACACCTCGATGGAAGCGGTGTGCTACTACGCCTACCAGGCTTCGACCGAGCTGGCTGAAGAGCGCGGCCGCTACAGCACCTACGAAGGCTCGCTGTGGGACCGTGGCATCCTGCCGCAAGACTCGCTCAAGCTGCTGGCCGAAGAGCGCGGCGGCTACCTGGAAGTGGACCTGTCCAGCACGATGGACTGGGACGCGCTGCGCGGCCGCATCAAGCAACACGGCATGCGCAACTCGAACTGCATCGCGATCGCCCCGACCGCGACCATTTCGAACATCATCGGCGTGTCCGCTTGCATCGAGCCGACCTTCCAGAACCTGTACGTCAAGTCCAACCTGTCGGGCGAGTTCACCGTGGTCAACGACTACCTGGTGCGCGACCTGAAGGAACGCGGCCTGTGGGACGAGGTGATGGTTGCCGACCTGAAGTACTTCGACGGCTCGCTGGCTCGTATCGACCGCATCCCGCAAGACCTGCGCGACATCTACGCCACCGCGTTCGAAGTCGAGCCGACCTGGCTGGTGGAGGCTGCAAGCCGCCGCCAGAAGTGGATCGACCAGGCCCAGTCGCTGAACATCTACATGGCTGGTGCATCGGGCAAGAAGCTGGATGACACCTACAAGCTGGCATGGGTACGCGGCCTGAAGACCACGTACTACCTGCGCACGATGGCTGCCACGCACGTGGAGAAGTCGACCGTGTCGCGCGGTTCGCTGAATGCGGTGTCGTCGGGTAGCGACAACGGCTCGGCACTGGACGCAGCGGCCGCTTCGGCCCCGGTCATGCCGGAAGCCGAGGGCGCGGTTTGCACGATGCGCCCGGGCGACCCCGGCTTCGAAGAGTGCGAAGCCTGCCAGTAAGTCCTACCTAACCCCTCGGTTTGCTCCCCTCTCCCGCTCGCGGGAGAGGGGCCGGGGGAGAGGGCCGGCGCCTCAACGAAGTGCTGCCGCCCATTGCTGGCCCCCTAGCCAGCCACCACGAATCACGGAGAATCACATCATGCTGAGCTGGGACGACGACGTTCAAGCCACCCCGCAAGCTGCCCCGCAGCCTGCCCTGCAACCCGCTGCCGCCACCACGGCCGACCAGCAAGGCGTCCTGCCGCCCGCCGCCACGCAGCCCGGCATCCTGGGCAACAATCCCAACGCCGCCGCCCTGCAAAGCAACCGCCGCGTCAACGCCGCCGACAAGCGAGTCATCAACGGCTCCACCGACGTCAACCAGCTCGTCCCGTTCAAGTACAAGTGGGCGTGGGAAAAGTACCTGGCCGGCTGCGCCAACCACTGGATGCCGCAGGAAATCAACATGTCCCGCGACATCGCCCTGTGGAAAGACCCCAACGGCCTGACCGAAGACGAGCGCCGCATCATCAAGCGCAACCTCGGCTTCTTCGTCACCGCCGACTCGCTGGCCGCCAACAACATCGTGCTGGGCACCTACCGCCAGATCACGGCGCCGGAATGCCGCCAGTACCTGCTGCGCCAGGCGTTTGAAGAGGCCATCCACACGCACGCCTACCAGTACATCGTTGAGTCGCTTGGCCTGAATGAAGCCGAGATCTTCAACGCGTACCACGAAGTGCAGTCGATCCGCGACAAGGACGAGTTCCTGATCCCATTCATCGACACGCTGACGGATCCGTCGTTCAAGACCGGTACGCCGGAGAATGACCAGAAGCTGCTGAAGTCGCTGATCGTGTTTGCCTGCATCATGGAAGGGCTGTTCTTCTATGTGGGCTTTACGCAGATCCTAGCGATGGGGCGGCAGAACAAGATGACCGGGGCTGCTGAGCAGTATCAGTACATCCTGCGGGATGAGTCGCTGCACTGCAATTTTGGTATCGACCTGATCAACCAGATCAAGCTGGAGAATCCGCATCTGTGGACGGCGGAGTTTAAGGCTGAGATTACTGAGTTGTTCAAGAAAGCGGTTGACCTCGAATACCGCTACGCTGAGGACACGATGCCGCGTGGGGTGTTGGGGTTGAATGCGCCGATGTTCAAGTCTTACCTGCGCTTCATCTGCAATCGTCGGTGCCAGCAGATTGGTCTTGACCAACTGTTCCCGAACGAAGAGAACCCGTTCCCGTGGATGTCTGAGATGATCGATCTGAAGAAGGAACGGAACTTCTTCGAGACTCGGGTTATTGAGTATCAGACTGGCGGGGCGTTGAGCTGGGATTGAGGCAGCAGCGGCAGACATCCTGCTGTCATGCAAGAACTAGAAATGGGAGCTGAGGCTCCCATTTCTTTTGGCTACGACTCAAAAATGGCGAAATGGCTGCTATCGGCGCGGTCATGCGTTCATTCATACGACCGCTCCACTCCGTCAACGGACCCTCATGTTCGGATTACGTTGGGCTGGTCGCCCGCCATACCTGTCTCCCACCGAGAACGCAAACTGATGTCAAGCGGACAGCCTACGGTCGCATCGATCAGTAATGCATGGGCGTGGGCTATCCGGATGTGGCACGCCGGGACGGCCCAGTTTCCGTTCGGGCAGATCTTGTAGAGTCCACAACGTTGACTCCTGTTTGCTCAGTCCGCCGGCCACTTACGCACGGAGGCAGGAACATGGCTCGCTGGCACTGCCGCATCTTCCTCGATGAAACGGAGCACAGCCTCTGCCAGCGCCTCCCGCGGATAGGCGTTTTGCGTGACGAACAGCGATCCGATCGTGTCATGTGTCCGCGCGATGGGCACGGCGAGCGCCCAATGGTCAGCGTTGACGTAGCCCAGGAGCGTACTCCCCGGCACGATCTGGTCATAGAAAATCATCTGGCTGTCGTTGCGCGCGTCGATGCGGGACAGCTTGTTGTAGCTTGATTTGAGAATCGACGAAATGCGCTCTGGCTGCGGGAACGTGACGATCGAGTAGATAGGCAGATCGTATGGAAGCGGATGCTGCGCAAGCCATGCCTTGCGGGTCTGAGGCCGCAAACTCTCCACCGCCCCGCCGTCTCCCGACGAGCACGTCGCACCCGGGAAGTGCCGCAGCAAGTCGGCCTGATACTGCTCAGCATCATTGGCGAGCGGCGACCCGCCGACAGCGCCCGCCGCGCTGACCACGGCAGCGACACGGCTTCGAATCTCGGGGTACGTGACGACAGCCTCGAGGATATCGGGTGCGCCCTTCGAATAGCCGATCAATACAATGCGCGGTTCGTCGACCGCGAGCGGCATGGCCATGATCGCATCGCGGATCTGGCGGGCGTTGTTCGTCGAACCCGAAAGCGCGTCGACGGTGATCATCGTCGCATCATAGCCGAACTCGCGCAGATGGGTTGCGACAGTTCCCGGCGGATCCAGCCAGGGCTTGAAGCATTCGTACCCAATGCCAGCCACGACCGCTGCAATGAGATGCCGTTTCGATGGACCGAGTTCGACGGGGTTGCCCGTGCCGGCAGGTTCGGTAGCCACACGGGTCAGTGCCTCGTCGCAAGGACGGTAATCGGGAAGGGCCGGGCCACGGGTCTGGAGCACGGCACAGTAGATCTCGCGAAAGCGCCCCCGCTTGTCCGCCACCCCGGCGAGGGGCGCCGGCACCAGCACGAGCGGTGGCGTATCGGTCGAATAGGGGGCGAGCGGCTTCGATGCGCATGCACCGAGCACAAGGCTCGCCGCGAGCGCCGTCGAGCACGCGAAGCTTGCCAACCATGCACGGATCACGCGGAACGCCGGCGTCGCGTCGTCGGCTTGGGATTCAGTGTTCAGCGTGTCGGGCTGCATCCTCGCTCTCCTCGCTTTGGAAATGCTCTCGCTGCTCAAGATAGGGCACCCAGTCGAGAAACTGCACATTCGAAAAGCTGAGCGGACGGGTCGCGAAGAACAGAACGGCACGTAACCCGTCGGTGTGGTAGGTCGCATAACCCAGAGTCGTCCGCGGACGTTGCAGCGAAGCAGCACCGACGCCAGACACGAAGCCGAGCTTTTCCAGACCGCCCGAATACATCATGTCCTGGACAAAAAGATTTCTGGCCTCATCGACGTCACTTTGCAGGCGCACGGATTGGTCGTCAGCGCGCGCGAAACGCCCGCCGACGGGGCGTCCGACCTGCGCGACGAAGACAGGTTGCCCCTGGAACCGAATGGGCGTGAGCCATCCGCGTACCCAGATCGCTGGTGCTCCGGCCTGCGCCTGCTTGCGCGTGACTACATCCGGCTGACGGTCGAACACCCGCTGAGGGAGGTCGGTCTGGCGCAGATTGCGCCGGTAGTTTCGACGCACTGCCGCTGAGCTGATGTCGTTGATATCGCCGACAATCACCGCGTTCAATGGATCGCCCAGAACGGCGCCGCTTGCATCCGTGGCGCAGGCTGGCAGCGTCTCAAGTGCGGCCCACAGCGCCGCCAGGTCGGTGTAGTTCCGGATGTCGGATTCGGGGTAGCGGAATGTGAGCGGCGACCGCGATACCGCCATAGAGGGCTCGTCGTCTGGCACCTGCAGATACAGCGTGAAAGGTATCAGGGCATCGCTGCCGAAGAGATCGACATTGACGAACTTCGTGACGAAATCGGGGTTGGTGAACAGCAGGCCGGCGCGGGTCTGCCCGGGCGGGATGGGGTTCCTGAAGCCAAGATCGTTGAAGTGGGCGTCGATGCGCGAGTTAGTCGTCCCGCCGAGCAGCGTGTGCAACGACCATGCCACCTCGTGCGGCGAGAAGTAGTCGGGGTCGGTGCCCGAGCGCAGCAGCCACAGCGGCTGTGCCGTCCCATTATGGATCTCCACCCAAACCGGCTGCACGCGTATCCTGGTCACGTCGGCACCTAGCATGCGCTTGCTGTCTTCCTTGCCGAGTACAGTCGCACTGACACGCACGTCGCGGCTGGTCGCGCTGATGGCGCGCTCGCGCAGCGGACCGTTGCCGGCATCGGTGGGCGGCTGCCACGTTGCGCACGCACCGAGCGCAAGCAGCAGACATGCGCTGCATGCACCGCGTCGCAACACGATGCACAGGCGCCCGGACGCACTCATGGCTTCGCTCCGGGCTTGATTTCAATGTTTGTTGTCGAGTTTGGATACTTGAGCACTTCTCCCATATTCCACGGAAACAGGCTGATTCCCGATAGCAATGTCGGCGCGCGGTCGAACACCAGTACGACACGGTATCCATTCGTGTAGTAGAGGTCAGTCGTCAGATTTTCGCGCGGCGCGTCCGGCGGTGCGGCGCCAACGCCCCCGACGAATCCGATCTTGGCGAGATTTTGCGAATAACCCATGTCTTCCGTGAGCGCCGCACGGGCTTCGTCGACGTCAGGGTCGATCTTGTGGGTGACAAGCGTTGGCGAGTGAGTCGTAAGACGTACGCCGATGTCGCGGCTAATCTGGCCTATCCAGACGGCCTTGCCCTGGTAGCGCATCGGGGTCAGCCAGAGTCGCAGATGGTTGCGCTGGTGGATGGTATCCCGCGCCTTCTGCAATGCGAGATCCTGCGCTCGCCCGAAGACATACAGATCGCTCACGGGGGCATTGGCATAACGCTCGCCGGACAGGGCCGACGTGATCATCTTCATGACCGCGCCTGACCACTTCTGCTCGGTCGGGCGCCAGCCCCGGCGCACGAGCGCGGGAAACGCGTCGTCCAGCCCTCCCACGATCACCAGGTTGAGCGGATCACCATTTTTCGAGCTGTCTTCGTTGGTCGAGCAGCACGGTAGTGCTTCCAGCGCAACACGAAATGCGTCGTCGTCCGTGTAGTTCACGATTTTGTCGGGCGGATAGACTTCGCGCAGAAAAACGTCACTGGCCTTGTAGTCGGCCCGGAAGCCCGGGACTGGTATCAGGATCGAGAACGTCGTTGCGCGATTACTCGCGACCAGGTCCAGTTGAACGAGCTTGACAGCCGCGTTCAGGTTGGTGAGCACGAAGCCTGAGACCGTCTCACCCGGTGGGATGGGACTGCGAAAAGCGAGCGCGCCAAAGCGCGCCTCGAGCCTGGCTGAGTCATCATGCGACGCGCCGTCAGCAAACGCTTCGGCCCCTTCAGACGCGGGAAAAAAGTTCGGGTCCATGCCTGGCGACAGCAGGAAGTAATTGCGATCGTCGTTGTTCTGCACCTCAACCCATACCGGCTGAATCTTCTTTTTTGCCAGAGGGACGCCATACACGGCGGCGCTTTCCTCTGCTGAAAGAACGGCAGCCGAAACACGCAATGCGCCATCGACGCGCGTCACCGCGCGGCTGCGGTAATCACTTCCTGATACATCGGCAGGTGTAGCGGCGCAGCCTGCGATCGAGCAGGCGATGATCACGACAGCCAGAATGTGCCTCCCGATGCATTTCATCGTGGCCTCTCGCGAGTATGGGCTGCGCTTGGGTCGGACGCACATTCCCGATTACATCGGGCTTCTGCGCCGCGTGAGTCCCTCGAATGGACCTTCACGTGATGAAAGATGATTATAGTCGCCGATGCTCCGGCTGAAGGCCTTGTATGCCTTCGCCGCCATCTCGAGTGGGGAACCGAGTCCTGTAGTTCAAGGCACTTTCCGTTGAACAATCGCCGAGTTGGCAGCGTCGTTACGGGAATGGCTGAGTTTCAGCCGGCTTGCGCTGATCCTAGTCTCACTGCGTCATGACGACTCGAAAGCCAAGGTGCGGCATGCTGTTCATCGGATCGGTGCACTGCGCCACCTTGGCTTCGACGCAACGCTCAACCAAGCCGTCCTGCTGCGGGGCGCGACCCGCGCATCAGGCGATGCTGGGGCCGCGCGGGGCGCGACCCGCGCATCAGGCGATGCTGGGGCCGTCCAGAGCCTGAGACTGGCGACCCGCAAGGCGTGGCTTCCGCGCTCGCTCAGCACCTGCATCCGGGCGAACTGCATTACTACTCGATCGTAGATTCCCTGAGCCTGAACGCATCTCGTCTATCCTGATATCGAGTTACCACAAGCTCTCGCGCGTCGACTCTAACTGTTTTTGTCGCAGCAGCATGATGAAAAGAGGCGGGCAGGAGTGTGACGCGGCAGTGCTGTTGACGATGAGTTTCAACCATGATGGAGAATAAATCATGCTTAAACGTCTGATATCGATTCTCGCAGTTTTGTCGCTGATGTTATCGATTTCTTCTGCCCGGGCAGACGAGTATACCGACACGATCAACCTCTTCAAGAATGCGGGAGAAAGTGGCCAACTCCTCAAATCCGCTTATGGCTACGCGGTATTTCCTACAATTGGTAAGGGAGCTGTCGGTATAGGTGGGGCCCATGGCAAGGGCCATGTGTACGAAAAGGGAAAGTATATCGGCGACACATCGATGACCCAGGTGACCGTGGGCTTGCAGCTTGGCGGCGAAGCCTATAGCGAGATAATCGTGTTCGAAAATGAACGGGCGCTCAAGGAATTTACCACTGGTAACTTTGAGTTTGGCGCAGATGCCTCTGCGGTTGCGATCACGGCGGCTGCGGGTGCGCAGACAAGTACGACGGGCACTTCTGCGCGTGCGAGCGCCGGCAAGAAAGACGCCAAGACCGCGGGTGGCTATCACAAGGGCATGGCGACATTTACAGTGACCAAGGGCGGCTTGATGTACGAGGCGAGCATCGGCGGCCAGAAGTTCAGCTACAAGCCTCGTTGATCTGGCTGCGGGGCAAAGATCAATGAGCTTGTTCTCAGGGCTCGGGGAAACGACTCGGATACGCTTTTGTTCTTGGTCTCACTTCTGCCAGCCTTTGAGGAATGGCTTGCGCATGGGAATTTTGTTCTCGCGGGCAATGGATGCTCTTTTGTCGGAGGAGGCTTCTTCAGCCTGGCTCTCTACGAGCATGCGAAAGCAGTGTTGTGTGACAACTGACCGCCGTTTCTACCCAGCACGGAGGAGGTGAAAATGGTCGAATCAAGAAATGGACTTTGGAGGCGGACGGGCGCAATGCTGGCCGCAGCCGGACTCCTGGCGCTATCGGGGGCTGCCCTGGCCACCAACCAGTCACAACAGCGCCAACAAGGCAGGGACGCAAACCAGGCTGCCAAACAAGAAGCGCGCGCGGGCAAGGTCGACTGCCGCGCTGCAAACCAGAAAAGCAACTCCCAGTGCCGGCAAGACAAGCGCGACACGAAGCAGGAAGGCCGCCAGGAAAAACGGGACATCAAGTACTAGCGCGGCCGACGCTGGCCGACGAAACGATGCTACGTACTGATTCGTGTGGCCGCTTTCTGGCGCAGCGCTATTCATGCGCGGCCTCTCAGGCCGACATTCGAATGTCGGCTTCTTTCTGAAAGTGCCCTTGCGGCTGAGCATCCCCACGTCGCTGCGCGGATCAGCGGCACTGTGCAATATGCTCCCGTCGGAGCTGCTGATTCCGTTGTTGCTGGATTCGACCGTCATGGCGATTTGCATGGCAGATCTTCAGGTGTTCGCGCTCGCCATGTTCATGGTGATGCAGCGGGGGAGGCTGGCCGCTGCGTCACCGTGAGGAGGACGGCTGTGCCCGCGGTGCCCTATTTGGCGTCGGACGGCTGCACGGACACCGCGAGGGCTTCCGTATAGTCCACCTGGACCCGGTCTCCCTTCTTGATGCCCTTGAGCTGCTCCGGATCTTCGACCATCAGGTCGACGGTGCGCCCTTTGGGCCCTTTCAGGGTAACGGTCTTGGCGTCCGCGTTCACCGCCACGACATCGACCATCGCCGTCACTTCGCGGCCCACAGTTCCGCCCGGCTTCGCACCCGGTGCGGAGCGGTCGGAAATCTCTTTCTCATGCATGGACAGGGGGCCCTTGCCCTTCTTCAGGCTCAGGCTCAGCGCCTCCTTGTATTCGGCGTTGACGACATCGCCCACCTTGAGCTGGTCAAAGTTCCTCGCTTCTTCGCCCACCACCAGGTCTACGACCTTGCCGTCCTTACGCTTCAACGAGACCGTACGCGTCGCCGCGTCGATCTTGACGACCTTGGCGGTTACCTTCGCCGTCCCCGTGACGCTCGCCTGTCCAGGCGCCTGTGTGGCGTCGACCTTCGTCTCGGGTTGTGCCCAGACGGACGCGGTAGCCGCCAACATCGCCATGACCAGCAGTGTCTTCCTTTTCATGCCGTTCTCCCCTTTTCATGCCCGATCCCGTGCGCGGGCGGTGTGCGAATTGAAGCGCCGGTACAGCACTGCTTCGCGGCCAACTCTATCGCGCAGGACCCGCTTCGGGACATGAAATATTTTGGAATGCGAAATAAGAAAAACTTTCACGCACTTTCGCACGCTCCTGAGTATCATCAGGCACTCGAAGCAGAGCCCCGGGCGGAGCCGAAATAGCGCAAAACGAGCCCCCTAAGGCACTCGCATCTCTCAGTGTTTCCCTAGGTAGTTCTCGGTCTGGTCGTTCACCCGGGCCGGCTTTGACGAACACGTGCTTCGTGTCGACCAACTCCGGCAGTCGGCCTTCGCCGCCCCTAGCTACGCGGCTGGTCGGTGACGATCCTGGGGCGGCCGGCATCACGGCTCCTGCAGTCCTTCGGACCTTTGGGCTGCCGGTCAATCGGGCCGGCCAAATCGTAGTCGGCCCCACCTTGCAGACCGAAGGGGATCCGGACATCTTCGCCCTCGGCGATTGCGCCAGTTGCACCTGTGCCGATCAGCAGACCGTCGTGCCGCCGCGAGCCCAGGCCGCCCGCCCATCAGCAGGCAACCTTTCTCTTTTCAGCTCTGAAGGCAAGACTGAATGGGCAAGCGCCGGGGACTTTCCGGTACAAGGATCTTGGCTCGCTCGTGTCATTGGGCCACTTCAGCGCCGTGGGAAGCCTTATGGGCGGACTGGTCGGTGGCTCGCTTTTTATCGAGGGCCTGCTTGCCCGCCTCATGTACACGTCCCTCTACCGCATGCACGTGATGACACTTCATGGCCCGCTTCGGATGACACCGGATACCGCCGCTCACTGGTTGCGAAGCAGGACCAATCCCCGCATCAAGCTGCACTGATATGCCGAGCGATCGCTCGACAACATCGATGCCAGCCAAGCACCCTGCGCAATGCAGCGAGCGCCTTGCGCGCGGCGGTCCGGGCCGCCGATCACGGTGGCGGCTAGGCGCCACTGTTCGCGGTGTTGCAGCAGGCGAAGCCAGAGGCCGCGCCGGTTCCTCAAGGCCGGCCGTAACATTGGACGATACAGCAGAGACGGATGACTGATAACCCTTTGGAAGCCGCCTTACGGTACATCGCGCTTGGATGACTGAGAGGGGTCGATAGGGGGCGTCCGTAGGTCGCCACCGACTTGGCCGTTCGCTTCACTCTATTGAAATAACAACCTTCTTGTGGGGTTACCCCGTTTCATCGGACAGATTCGCATTGGAATTTTATGTCGATGGGTTTCCTCCTTGTGATGGGGCAGTGTAGGCCCGGTGTAGCGCCGGATTCATGCCATTGACAGGCAGCTTTTCAAATTCCTGCGGGGAACGATAGCCCAGGGCGCTGTGCAAGCGGTGCGAGTTGTACCAGCCCTCAATCCAAGTGAACAACGCCTGTCGGGCGTCGTCGTGGGTGGCGAAGTGCGAGCGGTTCAGCAATTCGCACTCGAGCGTGGCAAAGAAGGCCTCACACATGGCGTTGTCGTAGGCATCGCCCACTGAACCCATGGAGGGGCGTACGCCCGCATCCCGACAGCGTTGGCCAAAGGCCACCGACGTGTACTGGCACCCCTGGTCCGAATGGTGGATCACCGACGTGGGATGTCGCTGCGCGAGCGCCATGTCCAGCGCCTGCAACATCAGCGCGGTGCGCAGGTGGTTGTCCATGGCCCAGCCCACGATGCGTCGGCTGTATACGTCGAGGACGACAGCCAGATAGTAAAAGCCGGCCTTGGTCGGAATGTACGTCGCATCGGCAACCCAAAGCTGGTTGGGGGCCTCAGCACGGAAGTGCCGCTGCACCAGATCGGCAGCGGGTCTGGCCCGCGCTGCGCGGTGCGTCGTGCAGATGAAGTGTGGCCGGCATGCCCCGCGCAGCCCGGCCTCACGCATCAGTCTCGCCACGCGCTTGCGCCCCACCCGGATGCCCTGACGCAGCAGAGCCGCGTGTACCCGGGGCACGCCATAGGTGCCGCAGGAGTGCGAGTGAATTGCTCGGATCTGCACCAGCAGCAGCTTGTCACGCACGACACGGGGGCTCGGGCTACGCCCGTTCCACGCATGGAACCCACTGCGCGAGACCTTAAGCAGCCGGGCCATGGTGGACAGCGGATAACGAGCTTGGTTCGCCTTCATGAATTCGTACCCTTGTCGGGCAGCGAGTCGGTCTCCCGGGCGAACCAAGCCGCGGCTTTTGCAAGTATCTCCCTCTCCATTTTGAGCTGCCGGTTCTCACGGCGTAGCCGTGTGAGCTCCTGGTGCTCGGCACTGGTCAGGCCATCATGACGTGTGCCTGCGTCACGCTCGGCCTGTGCAACCCAGTTGTAAATGGTCTGAGCCGTGGGTTCGAATTCTTTGGCCAGATCTTCGGGGCGGCGACCTGCATGGACCAAGTCAACCATTTGCTGACGGAAGACAGTGCTGTACGGTGGGCGCGTTTTCGGCATAGTGCACCTCCTGTTTACTCAAGATAGGCACTGTCCGAAAAAGCGGGTCACCTCCATTGTGCTGTACCTTAACCTTCAGCAATTGCCCAACGCTGAAGCCAGCTTTCTCCAGCCAAACACCCCGCAATCGAATCCACGGGATTGCCCGTAGCCCAGTAAAGTTGTTGCTTTCGCCTGGAGCAACCGGATAAGAAGTACGCCCCGTCTTGAGAGTGCGCACCTGTGCGCGAGCCGATAGCTTTGCCATAGCCAACTCCTGTGAGAATGTGGAATCGCCCCTGTTCATAGGGCGGCCAGGTACTTGAACACCGCTCACAGACGGCCCGCAGTTTTCCCCTTGCGGGTCTTGTATGACTGCGCGTTACCCGGCCATAGCGAGAGCTATGGGCGCAAAGAACCACGGGCTGACGAGCGTGGCTGAGTCGCTGTAAGAGGTGTGTTCAGCACCATTGACTAGGCTAAGCAACAACTCTTCCGCCAGCGACCACCGATAAGTGGACGTACTATCGCGACAGCCAGTGGCCTCCATGCGCCAGGCATTTGGGCAGTCATGCGCAACGTCAGGGAGAGAGAGAAAAAAGGGGCAGATCTAATTCGGGATCAGAAATAGATCTGTCACCTTTCACCCTGTGGTGTCCATCCCACTCATGGAGTATCTCCCCGCGGCGCCAGGTCAGGGGCCGGTCGGCCGTTGGCCAGTGAGAGCAAGGCACAATGCGCCGAAGGGAGCTCCTAACTGCCTATTGCTAACGAAGTCGTGGCACTGGCGTTTGCGTCGGTCAATCTCATTTCAGCCAATTCTACCGTGTAGTGACCACCTGCCTCTCTTTTCAGAGCGAGAAGGTCGTACGTCTTCAGCATGTCCACCAGACCTGAATGCCCGTAACTGGCAGGGGAAAAGCTGGGGTCGGTACGCTTGAGGTACTGTCCTAGCGCGCTGAGATGCACGCGGCCTTCAGATGTGTTGCTCGCAAGCAAGCTGATGGCTTCCACCACGAACCGGGGCCGCCGCTTGATTGCAGGCTGCTTTGGCACGTCCGGCTTCGTGTGCGCGGGCGCACCGGCGGCAGTCTCGGTAGCCGCCGTGGCGGCCGGCCTCCACTCGAAAAACTGGTCGCTGGCATTGCGAAGCGCTTCCGGCGTTTTTGACTCGCCAACGATGCAGACCGTCGCGCCACGCTCACGGAGCTTGCGGCAGAGATAGGCAAAATCAGAGTCGCTGGTTACCAGGCAGAATTTGTCAGCCCGGTGGTCGAACATTGCCTCCAGCGCATCCAGCGCCAACGCGATGTCGGCGGTGTTCTTGCCGGCCGCGTATTGATACTGAAGGCACGGCGTAAATGCCAGTCGAACTAGCGCTTCCTGCCACGTCTTGCCCAGCGTGTTCTGATTGCCATAACCACGACGGAGAACAACGCGCCCAAACTGGGCAACGACTCGGAGGGCGTATTCCAGAATGTCCGGTGTCGTGTTATCGCAGTCGACAAGTACGGCAATACGGGATTCGGCAGCTGGGACTGGTGCGCTCATCTATTTGCTCATCGAGTGACGAAATGTAATGTCATCATAATGGCAAATGTGAATCCATTTGAGGGTCTGGCGAATTTGTCGGATGATTTTGTCTCGCTCGGCCGTGGGTCTCCTCTGCGCCATGCGGGCATGGTGATCAGCTGATACGCTATATGGCCGAAGCGCTGACTTCTTCGCGGTTGCCGATTTCCGTCGAGGCACTGATCTCGACGAATATTGGAAAACCTTATGCTTTTCGCCGTTCGCTTCCACGACAAGCCCGGTCAACTCGACCTGCGCAGTGCTCATTTGCAGGCCCACCTCGATTGGATCGCCAGGCACAGCGACGCGATTCTGATCGCCGGCTCATTGCGCGAAATGGCGGAGGCCGACGCGGTTGGCGGCCTGTGGATCGTCCGGGCATCCAATCGCTCGGAAGTCGAAATCTTGCTTCAATCGGATCCTTTCTGGATCGAAGGCCTTCGCGAAAGCGTGGAAATTCACAGCTGGCACCGTGCCTTCGACAAGCCGGTGACTATCTGAGCTTTCCCGATTGGGAGGGTGGAATTCGCGGACGCGGGAAATCCGCAGTTGCCGACCCAGCTCGATGAGGGGAAAATCAGACGGCCCAGTGCACCGCATTCCAAGGCGCTCGAAACGGTTTCCACTTCCCTCATCGGTAGCCCGCCTACCTAAGCACGGCCCATCGTGACATCCTCGGCTCCACGCACCCCGCGCCTCCACTTCGACCTGACCACCATCCAGCTTTTCATCGCCGTCTCCGACCAGGGCAGCATCACCCGCGGCGCTGAACGCCTCCACCTGGCCCCAGCCGCCGCCTCCCGCCGCATCCTCGAACTGGAATCCCAACTCGGCGTCTCCCTGTTCGAACGCCTTCCCCACGGCATGGCCCTGACCGAAGCCGGCCGCGCCCTGCTGGCCCACGCCCGCGGCATCACCCACACGGTCCAGCGCATGCAGGACGACGCCGCCTCCTTCGTCGGCGGCGACCTTGGCGTGGTCCGCGTAGCCGCCCCGAAGTCCGCTGTCATCCAGTTCCTCCCCTTCGACATCCAACGCTGCGCCACTGCCTGCCCCGGCGTCCGCATCGACCTGCAGGAAATGAACAGCCTGGAAGTCCAGCAATCCCTGCGCCGCGGCACCGTGGACATAGGTATCTACGAAGGCAGCCTGGGCGTAGTCGACCTGCCGACCGAGCCCTATCGAACTGACCGGCTGGTGCTGGTCGTAGCGCGCGGCCATGCCCTGGCCCGGCGCCGCAAGGTCATGTCGGAAGACGTACTGGACTGCGACCTGATCGTGCTCGGCGAAAGCTCGGCAATCTCGATCGGGCTGGAGCGGCTGGCGGAGGAGGCCGGCCGCGTGCTGCGCATGCGCATGCGCGTGGGGGGCTTCGACAGCATCGCCGCGCTGGTGGCGCAGAACCTGGGTGGCGGGGTGATGCCGGAGGCGATTGCGCGCGAGGTGGCGGGCGGTAGCCGGTTCGTGCGGCTGCCCATTGCCGAGCCATGGGCAGAACGACAATTCGTGCTGTGCCACCGGCCCCATGGCGCACTTTCCTCGGCGGCGCTCAGCGCGCTGGAGGTGCAAACGCGAAACCTGAATCCCCCAAATAGCGATAGCCCGCGGCGGGCGCATTGCGGATGATGGCTCCATAACTACTAGCTCGGAGACACGCAATGCAGCGCAGACAATTTATTCTGGCGGCAACAGCCGGACTGGCGATGCCCGGCCTCGTGCGCGCTGCGGATATGGCCGGCCCGGTACGCATCGTGGTGGGCTTTGCCCCCGGCGGTGGCACTGACGTGCTGGCGCGGGTGATCGGGCAGAAGCTGGGCGTGATGTGGAACACCAGCGTACTGGTGGAAAACAAGCCCGGCGCGACCGGCGCGATCGCCGCCGCCTACGTCGCCAAGCAGCCGCCTGACGGCACCACGCTGCTGATGGCGCATGTCAACAGCCATGCGATCGCCCCGGCGCTGCTGGACGTCAAGTACGACCCGCGCACTGACTTCACGCCGATTTCGATGGTGGGTGTCACGCCCAACATGCTGACCTGCCGTCCGGAACAGAAGGTGCGCAGCGTTTCGGACATCGTGGCGCTATGCCGCCAGAAGCCTGGAAAGATTTCCTTCGGTTCGTCCGGTATCGGCTCGGCACAGCACCTGGCGCTGGAGATGTTCCGGCTGCAGGCCAAGCTCGACGTGGTACACGTGCCTTACAAGGGCTCGGGTCCGCTGGTGGCGGACCTGATCGGCGGCCAGATCGACTATGCCTTCGACACGATGACCGCCGCCACCCCCTTTATCCAGCAAGGCAAGGTGATCGCGATCGCGCAGACCCGGCTGAAGCGCGCGGCCAGCCACCCCAATGTGCCGACGCTTGCGGAATCCGGCTTCCCCGGCCTGGACGCGGCGTCGTGGTACGGCCTGGTGGGCCCGAAGGGCATGCCGCCGGCGCTGGTGCAGCGCATGAATGCTGACGTCAACCGCGTGCTGGCCATGCCCGACGTTGCCGAGCGGCTCAAGAGCTTCGGCGCTGAGGACTCCGGCGGCTCGAGCCAGCAGTTCGGCGCCTTCATCGCGTCCGAATCCACCAAGTGGGCCAAGGTCGTGAAGGACGCCGGCGTGAAAGCTGAAAGCTGATGGCCAGGAGCCGTCGCGCCCATGCACGCCGCTATATCGAATTTTCCAGGAAGCAACCGATGACAGATTTCAGCGATTCCCGCGCACAAGCGCCTGCATCCAACCTGCCGCTGGCCGGCGTGCGCGTGCTCGACGTCAGTCAGGTCATGGCCGGGCCCTATGCCTGCATGCTGCTGGCCGACCTCGGCGCCGACGTGATCAAGATCGAACCGCCCGACGGCGGTGACCAGACGCGCGGCTCGATGGGGTTCAAGATGAAGGGCTCGGACAGCATGGGCTTCCTCAACATGAACCGCAACAAGCGCAGCGTCACGCTGGACCTGAAGACCGATTCCGGGCGGCAGGTGCTGTATCGCCTGGCGGAATCGGCCGACATTCTGGTGGAGAACTATCGTCCTGGCGTGATGAAGCGTCTGGGGATCGACTACGAGACGCTCGCCAAGATCAATCCGAAGCTGGTCTACGTCAGCATCTCGGGCTTTGGCCAGACTGGACCGTGGGCCGGGCGGCCCGGCTTCGACCTGATGGCGCAGGCCATGTCGGGCGTGATGAGCGTCACCGGCTACCCGGGCGGCCCGCCGGTGAAGGCGGGCGTGCCGGTGGCCGATATCGGCTGCGCGCTGTTCGCGACCTACGGCATGCTGGCCGCGTACATCGGTGCCAAGGAGACGGGGAAGGGGCAGTACGTGGATGCGTCGCTGTTCGACTCCGCGCTGGCGTTCTCGGTGTGGGACACCTGCGAGTACTGGGGCACGGGCCGCGAGCCCGAGCCGCTGGGCACGGCCAACCGCATGAGCGCGCCCTACCAGGCGATGAAGGCCGGCGACGGCTACTTTGTCATGGGGGCCACCAACCAGAAGCTTTGGCAGCTGCTGTGCAATACGCTCGACCGGCCCGACCTGCTCGCGGATGAGCGCTTTGCCACCGTGGCGCTGCGGCTGGCCAACCGGCCGGCACTGATCGCAGCGCTGGAGGAGACCTTCGCCAAGCAGAGCGCCGACTCATGGATCGAGCAGCTGCTCGAAGTCGGCATCCCGGCCGGCCCGATCCTGACCTACCCGCAGGCCTTCGACAGCGAGCATGGCCGGCACCGCCAGATGCGCATCGAGATCGACCATCCGATCGAGGGCAAGGTGCCCAATATCGGCTTCGCGGTGAAGATGGGCGGCACGCCGCAGCAGGTACGTCGTCCGCCGCCGCTGCTTGGCCAGCATACAGAAGAAGTCCTGGCCGAGCTGGGGCTGTCGAAGGGTGAACAGCAGTCGCTGGCCGCGGCCGGCGCGTTCGGCGCATGAACGCCGCGCTGCCGCCGGGAGGCGGTCAACCAGCGGCGAGCCAGCGCGAAGCCGGTCCGGGCAGCGACGGTCAGGTCACGCTGACGGTGCAGGGGCAGGTCGCGACGCTGACGTTCGATCGTCCGGCCGCGCGTAATGCAATGACATGGGCAATGTACGAACAACTCGCCACGCACTGCCGCACGCTCGCCGCTGACGGCAGTGCGCGCGTGCGCGTGGTGGTGCTGCGCGGCGCGGGCGGCGAAGCCTTTGTCGCGGGCACCGACATCGCACAGTTCCAGCAATTCTCGAACGGGGACGACGGGGTTGCCTACGAAGCGCGCATCGACGAGGGCATTCGCCTTGTCGAACAGCTGCCGATACCTACTGTGGCGGTCATTGAGGGCTGGGCGGTGGGCGGCGGCCTGGCCATCGCCACTGCCTGCGACTTCCGTGTGGCCACCCCCAAGGCCCGCTTCGGCGTGCCGATCGCGCGCACGCTGGGCAACACGCTGTCGGCGCTGAACCTCGCCAAGCTGCGCGCGGCCTGGGGGCTGCAGCCGGTGCGGCGCATGCTGCTGCTGGCGCAGATACTGGATGCCGACGCCGCGCTGGCCTGCGGTTTTCTGGAAGGTGTTTATGGTGCCGAGGCGCTGGAGGGCGAGGTCGCTGCGCTATGCGACCGGCTCGCCGCGTTGGCGCCTGTTACGCAGACGGTGGTCAAGGAGGCGTTGCGGCGCCAGACCGTGGAGGCGGTGGCCGATACGGATGACCTGGTGCGGTTGTGCTACGGGAGCAGCGACTTCCGCGAAGGGGTAGACGCGTTCGTGAGCCGGCGCTCGCCGGAATGGAAGGGCAGTTAAATGTGGGGCATGCCCGGCGTGAAGATGGTTTCCGCCGGGCCAGTTATGGCAAAGCAAAACCTCTTCTGTCAGCGATCACCGACAGATTGACGCACTACCGCACCACCACCTCATACCACCCGCACATATTTCCGCGTGGTCTGTCTGGCCACCACGCGACGAAGGGGTGCAGGCATCCTACGTGTCGCAGGCCCCCGCCCATGCCGTCCACTTGGCTTGATGGCTGATACGGCCGCCGATTGCAGACTCCTCTCAAGCCCGCCCGAGCCCCGTGCAACGACAATTCTCCGATCCCCTCGGAATTTGCTTGTCTAGTGGTTGTCGCTTGACAACCGCTCGTTGCCCCTCTAGCCTCGGAGATACGAATGGTCCGTGCCAAGCACCCCAAGAAGGAGATCGAGGCAACACTAAGACATGCCGAACTGCAAGGCTGGCGCGTCGAGAAGGCGAAGGGTAACGGACATGCGTGGGGCCGTATCTACTGCCCTCGCAACGACAAGGGATGCCGCTGCGGCGAGTTCTGTATCTCCAGCATCTGGAGCACGCCAAAGCGTCCGGCCAACCATGCCAACGCAATCAGGCGGATCGTGGACAACTGCTCGCATTCGTACGAAGAGACAACGCTGCTCAAATTGCAGACCAGGGAATAGCCATGGATTACGCCTTCACCCTCAAATACCAACTGTCGCCAGACGACAACGACCCCGACACGCTGGTAGAACGCCTGTACGAAGCAGGATGTGAGGACGCAATCGCTGGTACAGGGCTGACAGGTAGGATTGCGCTGGCCTTCAACCGCGAAGCCGAATCTGCCAACGCCGCCGTCCTGAGCGCCCTGGCCGACGCCAGGCGTGCAATGCCTTCCGCCATCCTGATCGAAGCCGCCCCCGATCTCGTGGGCCTGACAGACATCGCCGACATCGTCGGCATGTCCCGCCAGAACATGCGCAAGCTGATGCTCGGCTATCCCGAATCCTTCCCGCCGCCTGTGCACGAAGGCAGCAGCGTCCTGTGGCACTTGCGGGATGTGCTGGTGTGGCTGCAGCAGCGGGACTACGAGATCGATCCCAGGCTCATTGAGGTGGCGGCGATGGCCATGCAGGTGAATCTCGCGAAGAGCGCGAGCCTGGCGGTTCCTGCGATGAAGCGTGAGTTGCGCGCGCTCCTGGCATAAGGGCAACGTACCAAGGCGACGCCTTCGGCTTCTACACCTTTCGCTCAACCCTCTCCCAACTCATCGCCCACCCATACAACGCAATACACCCAAACACCAGCATCGTCGGCCCGAACACAAACGACAGCAGTGGCATCTGCAACAACGAACAGGACACCATCAGATAAACGTGCAACGCCAGTTGCATCGGCACCGCGATCACGACAAACACAAGCGTGAGCAGTGTCAGAAATATCTTCTTCGGCCACGAGAAGTCAAAGATGTAGTAGACCAGCGCATGCCCCCACGGCAACAGGAACAAGAAGCTGGCGCAGGTCTTCACGCCGTTGTCCACGTATCTGCTGGCCGAGTACGGAAAGCTCTGCGGCGCGACCGCGAAGAACAGAAGCGCCGTGGCCTGGATGAACACGGCGAACAGCAGGAAATACCGCAGCGGCAGGTACTGGTCCCGTATCCGAAACGTCATCAGGCAAACGGCAAGCGTGCCGATCAGCGTTATGCACCAGGTCAGCACGTCTGGCGCCGGGGCAACGACAGTGGTGTAGGGCAGGTTGAAGTCGAACCACGCCACCCGCGTCAATTGCTCACTGACGCTGCCCTCGATGCCGAGCTTGTCGATCCAGAAGCGCAGCACCCCCGCCCACACCCCGCTGATACGGTCGCGCAGCATCCATTCGGCCACATTGAACGCCACCGGCACCAGCAGGATTCCCGCGATCGCGGGGACGGACAGGGTCAGGTGGTCCAGCGAACGATGCCGGGCCAGGCACAGGACGGTCAGGCCAAGGGCGTCGCTCTGGTCGCGTGTGGCAACAGTGTGTCCGGTGGGGTGCGTCATGGCTAGAACTCCGGGCTAGAACTCCGCGAAGACCCCGATTTCCGCTTGCTTGCGCGTGTAGGAGGGGTTGTCGTAGTAAATGGCGCGCAGGTTGATGCCGTAGCGCTTGGTGAACCATTTGCGCCAGGTCAGCGAGACTTCATGGCTGTTGAAGTCGCTCAGCAGGGCCTGCTCGCCGGTGAGCTGGTAGGCTTCGCTGCCACCGTCGTATTTCAGGGTGATGAACTGGTCTTTGTCGCGGCCGTAGGTCACGGCGACTATGCCGCGATTGGAGCGGACATTGCCCGGATCGCTGCGGTTGAGACGCGCGCCGAGCTGGATGATCCAGGGGGCGTCGAAATAGTAGGTCAGGCCCAGCAGCAAGGTCTTGTCGGTATAGACCTCCTTGGCGCGGTAGTAGGTGAAGCCGGCGCTCACGACCAGGTTCTTCTTCTCTAGCAGCTTGCGGAACAGCAGGCCGTCGACCCGGACCTCGGGCAGGAAGAAGCCGCCCGCGCTGGTGCCGGCGCTCAGGAAGCCGTACCAGTTCTCGTCGAAGGTGCGGGTGTAGCCCAGCCCGAAGAACGTGCCCTGGTCGCCGAAGTGGCTCTGGTGGCTGATTTCGCCGGTCACGTAATCCTTCGGGGTGAAGTTGACCCCGCCTCGCAGGTACTGGTCGTTCCAGTTGGCATTGTCGCCGGTGAGGTTGGCGTGGCCGAGGCCGCCTTCCACGAAACCCGTGAGCAAGGGCGCGAACGTCCTTGGCGGGGTAGCTTCTGCCTGGGCGCGGACATCGGTGGCGGCAAGCAGTGCCAGCATGCCCAGCAGGGGCAGGGCACGAGCGCCGTGGGTTCTGGTATCCGAGAGCTTCGCCATGCGTATCCTGTCGATCTTCTGGTCGATGTCGCCCGGAGGGGCCCGTCAGGACCCTCCGGCCCGCATGCTGCTGTTGAACCATACACTGCTTCGCGGCGATCAGTCGATAATGGCTCGCTCGGTGGTGACGCGTTTCGCATGTCTTAGCCCGATGTGGTGCAAATCAGCGACACCGCAAGCCTGGCGCAGGCGGCGCAATCGCCTGCTCAGGACTCAGCCGCGACTCGAACGCCAGGTACAGTGCCTCCTCCAAGACATTCCAGTGCTTGCCATGCCGGAACTGGATGGAACGCAGGCGCCAGCACGCGATGGCGTCCTTGTCTCCCATCTTGTCGGCGACCAGGGCGACCAGCCCCCAGGGGAAATCGACTTCGGACATCTGCAACCAGGCCCAGCGGTTCTCGTTCATCCATGACTGGTAAGCGACGGCATGGGGCCGGTTCGCGGGCTGGATATCGCCCAGAATGGGGAAGATCTGCGCCACGGCGTCGGGATAGAACTCGAACTGCTCGCGAGGCTGGGTACTGACCAGATAGCCCTGGTTGGGGCGCCAGAATACGCGCAGGATGTCCTTGTCGAGCTGTTCGGCCTTGCGCCTCCAGCCGGCGGCGCCTACGGCGTCTCCGTGGCGCTGGCGATAGTGGCTGGCAGCCTTGAAGGCGCTTGAGACTTCCACGTTGTCCATCAGCAGGGCCACCGGGAGCTTGGCCGAGATGTAGTAGACGCCGGAGCGAGCGTCGCGCAGGGTGTCCAGGTACCGGCTGGCCTTGTCGAAGCTGGCCTGCCACGCCGGCGGCATGCCCTTGGGCGGCGCGCTGCGGACCAGCAGTTCCATCCAGGCCGCCATCAGCGCGTCGTCGGCGTCAGCCTCCTGGCAGGTCACGAAGCGCTGGCCTTTCATGCAGTAGCGGTCGAAGCGGCCGTCGGCGTGCTGGCGCGGCAGCAGCCATGCGATCCAGCGGGTGGCGGCGGCTCTGGTGGTCATGCCCGCGTCTTGTGCGGCCAGCAGTGCCTTGGCCGCAAAATAAGGATCGATCGAGTCGCCAGCGAAGTAGGTCGTGATCGCCCCGTCGGGACGCTGGTAGTCGGTCAGCGTGAGCTCGGCGGCGCCCGCCGGCTGGTGGACGTATGTGGCAAGGATCAGGAGCAGCGCGAGCAGTGTTTTCATGGTGGGTAAGGGCGCGTCATGGTTTGGCTACGTGACTATCGGATACGACCCTTCCATCCTCCGGGGCGCATGCCGTGCCATAAACTACCGTGCCAACCCGCACGTGGAGCACCGGCGCCACCACCGTGGTGCGCTTGTTCGCGGCGCCGATCGTGCTGCGCGCCCCGACATCGATCTCGCGCTCGGAAGCCACCGGCCCGGCGATGACGCACTCGCGGGCCACGGAAATGGCGCCCCCTGCGATCAGTGCACCGTCGATGCGCACCCGCGAGCCCAACCAGATGCAGCCGCTTGCCTTGATGCTGCCGATAATGCGCGCGCCGGAGCCGATCCACAAGTCGCCATGCACGACAAGGTCGCCGCGATACAGGGTGCTGGCGGGAAACGTCAGATCGTGCGTTACCAGCCAGCGGCCGTGCGAGGCTTCGGGGGGATTCAGCACGGCATGCGCCCAGTCTCCCCCGGGCGGGGCGGTGGCGTCCATGTCGGGCGGCGCGGCAAGATGACGCGCCCCGAACCCGATCACCGCGGCGCTGACCGAGGTAAATTCGCAGTCGTCTTCGAGACGAATTGAGTAGAGGGCAGAGAGCGGTCCGAGCAAGCGGCACCGCGGCTCGACATGGACACTGCGCGCGTGCGCCCAGCGCTGCAGTTCGCTGCCGCTGCGCATCAGGATCTCGCCTTCGGACAGCAGCACCTGCATGCGATTCCTCCGGCCCGTGGCGATACCGCGCCGGCCGTAGATGTCCCGGGAAAACGTATAGCTGTCCGGAAGCACCAGTGAGCCGCTCGCGACGATGGTGCGCGCACAGACGCCGATGAACGCTTCTGCCGCCGTCGGCATGAATGTGCCCGTCACGTGGACCACAGGCCGCAAGGCGCTGACCGGGTGCGCCACGCCACGCAGGCCGGACTTCTCGTCCTGCCGCTCGACCATCGATCGAAAGACCGCGGCCACGGCCGCGACATCCAGCGTGTGTTCGCTATCGATCGCCAGCGGCCGGACGTCGCACCGGCGCCGCCATTCAAGCACCGCCGGCACCAGCGGCAACCCGAAGACCAGCATGGTGAGGATGCCAAGCAGCAGGGGCCACATGTTCAGCTCCTCTGGCGATAACGCGTGGTCTTGTCCCACCGCAGTTCGCGGCGGAGCAGGTAATCGAAGGCGACCTGGCTGAGGATGGCGCGCGACACGGTCAGCATGCTGACCAGGAAGCCGAAATAGTTCAGCGGCAGCAGGCGGATGCGTTCGCGGCTGCCGTCCAGGTACACTGCGGCGGCAATCTCGAAGAAGGCGGCAAAGTTGCCCAGCGTCCCGTACGACATCAGCGCGAACAGGATCACCGCTTCACCGAACAGCGGCAGGCCGCCGGCATAGAACAGCAGGATCGCCAGCAGCCAGCCGAACAGCATCAGCGGCGCCATCATGTAGATGCCGAGCAGCGCCACGCCGTCGATCTTCTCCAACAGCCCGTGGTTGCGGCAGACCGCCATCTTCCAGCCGTGCCGATAGAGCGCCTGGTTGTGGCCCTTGGTCCAGCGCATGATTTGGCGCACCCGCACGGGCCAGGTCTCGGGCACCTCTTCATAGCACTCCGACCAGTTCTGGTAGACCGTCTTCCAGTTGGCCAGCAGGAGCCGGTAGGTCAGGTCGGTGTCTTCGGCCAGCACGTCATCGTGCCAGCCGCCGGCGCTGTGCAACGCCCGCATCCTGACGCCGCCGACGGTGCCGCCGTACTGCGGCACCAGGTCCAGGTTCATGCGGGCCTGCTGGTCGACCTGGTAGCCGCCCGAGCGTTCCAGGTCGAGCAGCCGCGTGAGCAGGTTGCTGCCCGCGTTCATCGGCACTACGCGGCCCATGGTCGCGCCCACCTCGGGATCGAAGAAGGGTGCCACCAGTTGCTTGAGCAGGCCCACCGGGGGCAGGTAGTCGGCATCGAAGACGACGATGATGTCGCTGGCGACGGCATCGCTCGCATCCTTGAGCGCGGCCGCCTTGCCGGGCTTGCCGCCGGTGCGGTGGAACGGTGTGATGCGCCCCGGGTACTGCTGCACGAGGTCGTCGATGATCTCGCGGGTGCGGTCGCAGGAGCGGTCGTTGACGGGCATGATGGTGAGCCGGTCGACGGGATAGTCCGCGTGCAGCAGGCATATCAGCGAGCCGGCGATCACGGCCTCTTCGTTGTGCGCGGCGACCAGCACGGTCAGGCTTGGCCAGTCCGCGACGTCGATGTCCAGGTAGGGATGGCGCTGCCTGCCGAACAGCCGGTTCAGCGTGAACATGTAGTGGCGCACGGCATAGAAGATCACCAGGCCGACGATCAGCAACAGCATGACCGTCAGCGGGGGCACGATCGCCTGCGAGTCTGCCCGCTCCGGCGGCGGCTGGAGCGCCGGTGGATCGAGCGCCGGTGGCTTGGTCCACGCTGGCGGACGCATTGCCGGCTCCATGCGCGCGTTCTCTTCCAGCGTGTCCGGCGACGTCATTGCCAGTTCCACCGTTGCGCCTGGCGGTGCGGCGGCAGCATGGGCCACGAGCTTGGGCAGCGGTTTAGGGACGGCTTCTGGCGTTCCCCGGGCGAAGGCCTCCCCCCGCCCGGGAATTTCCGTGGCTTCTGTTTCGGGGGCGGGCGTGGCAAGAACGAGCAGCCCGCTCAGTGAAAGCACTACGCGATACGTCGCACGCATGCTCGACGACCCTCCTCATTGTTCTTTCATCGCAGGGTGTTATTGCCGCGCGCCCGCCCCCGGGGCGGGCCGCGGTGAGTCCCTGCGCTTTACTTCTTGCCGGCGACGAAGGCCAGCGAGGTGCCTCCCAGCGAAGTCACGATCCAGTTGTTGGTGTCCCATGTCACCTGGCCGAGTCCCTGCGTCACCACCGGCTGCGTGTATGCCGTGCGCGGCAGCACCCAGGCGATGTCGGTCATGTCTGTCGGATGGGTGGCCTGGAACGACCACGAGTTGCCGTTGTCGGTGGCCTGCCAGACGGTCAGCTGGCGCCGCTGGCCGAACTTCGCCAGCGTGTCCATCGTGTACCAGTTGAACAGTCCGTTTGCCTTCACGTTGTCGGCCTTGTTGAAGATGACGTTGAGCGTCTTCGGGTATTGGATAGCGCCCGCCGGGTGCATGTAGATCAGCCGGCTGGTGCGGTTCTTCGCCACGAAATCGATGAGCTGCCGGTACCAGGTGTTGATGTCGGCCACGGGCACGTTAAATTCCTCGAACTCCTCGAACGTCGCGTACTGCCCGAACGGCATCACCGGGAAGGCGCGGATGGTGTCGTTCGACAGCACACCCTCGCGATAGCTGCGCGTCGGCGCCATCCCGGTATGGCCCACGAAGTAGTAACCGGTGTTGCCGTTGGCTTCGAGCCAGTTGACCGACCACTGCGGCGTATTGCCTTGCGGCGCGGCGTACTCGACCGCGGCGCTTCCGGTCGCGCCTTCCACGCTCTGCTTGTTCAGCATCACGTACTGTTCGAAGGTGGGCTGGTTGGTCTCGCTGGCGTTGGCACCCCAGTAGTCGTGGATCCATCCGCCATGACTGCCGATCTTGTGCCCCTTCGATTGCAGGGACAGCATCAAATTCTTTGCCGCAGTGTTTTGCGACAGGTTGATGCCCTGGGCGTCGCCGAAGTTGATCTGGTCAGGGCCCGCAGTCACGGAAATGGAGAACGGGCTATTGTTCTCGTCGAAGGTGCCCCAGGTATTCATCTCCACCGCGGGCTCGATCTGGTCGCCGGCGCAGAAGTGCCAGTTCAGCACCAGCCCGCCGCGCGCCTTGGGCTGCGCCGAAAGCCGCGCCGTCTTCAACAGGTTGCCGCCGAAGTAGCGCAGGAAGCCGTGCATCAGCATGCCGTCGGTCTGTCCCTTCAGGTAGGCGAGCGGCAGGTTGACGAAAAGCACGCTGCCTGAGCCGAAGTTGCGCAGCCCTGCCACCAGCCCGAAGTTCGGAGACGTGATCAGCGCGGAGCCGGTATAGGTGCCCTGCGTGACGAAGCTCGGATAGATCAGGAAGCCATAGACGTAGCCCGAGATCCCTTCGATGGGAGGGGTCGTGCTCGCGTCCCACACCATCGACTTGCCCGGCGGCACCTGCAGCGTCCTTAGCGTGGTGCCCAGCGCGGTGATTGGCCCGACGCCGATCATGTTGCCGAGCAACTGGTCATAGAGCACGTAGTCGACGCCGGCAAGGTTGCTGAGCCGGCTCTTTTGCGGCGCGTAGAAGCCGGTAGAGGTCAGCGCGCCGAAGTCGTAGACCAGCATCAGCTTGCCGCCCTGGCTGGTGTAAGTCTCCAGCGCCGCGATCAACGCATCGCTGGCGTTCACGTGCACCTGGTCCGGCAGAATCACGGCTGGGAATTGCGCCGGGGTCGTGCCTTGCTGGAACTGGCTGTCGGTGATGACGGTCATCTTCAGGCCTTCTTCCTCGGCCCCATCGAGCCAGGCCGACACGCGCGGATCGGGAAGGGAGAAGCCGTCCGGCACCAGCAGTGCGATCTGGTTGGTGGCGGCGTGCGAGATTGCCGGCAAAGCGAGCACCAGTGCCAGGCATAGCTGGAGCACCAGGACGCTGCTTCGCCGCAGCAGTGAATAGGATTGGTAGAGCACGGTCTTCTCCCAGCGCGATGACTACAAGTTGCCTCGGTGTGCAAAACGCCGCGGCGCATCGACGTACGCGAGCATGCAGAGCCGGTCAGTCCGGTTCGGCTCCAGGCGCCGGCGCGAGCGTGTATGTGCCCGCCTTCACCTTGGCTCCGGCCTTGAGCTTCTTGGGCTTCCTCGCCTTCAGCTCATCCTTGAGGGCCTTGAGGGCTGCCTTGTTCTTGCCCTTCTCCGCCTCGTACGCAAAGTCGATCTGGAAGCTGTGGTCATAGCCCAGCAACCCGCCGGGATCCGCCGGACTCGCCGGGAGATAGAGCGGGGTCTCGGCCGCCACCGCGGCGGCATCCTGGGTCAGTGCGGCATGGGCGGGCGCCGAGGCAAGGGAGGCGGTGAAGAGCACCGCTGTTGCCGCTGCCGCAAACCGTGTCATACGTGAGCGCTTCATTGACTTGCTCCTCTTGCTTGAAGCGGCCAGGCCGGGCCTGGGTACTGGTGCGCTGGGCCGCTGATTTTTCTGAACCTTGTCTTTCGCTACAGACTGACGACGCCGGCATCGGCCGACTCGCCACATTCCCGATACGCTTCCGGGGACGCCGCCTGCAGCGCAAAGACGATGCGTTCGCTGGCGCGGCCGTCGCCGAACGGGTTGTGCGCGCGCGACATGCAGGCATATTCCTCGGGGTCGTTCAGCAACTGCTCCGCGGTGGCGATGAGGCGAGCAGGGTCGGTGCCGACCAGCCGTGCGGTACCGGCGGCCACGGCTTCCGGCCGCTCGGTGGTTTCCCGCGTCACCAGCACCGGCTTGCCCAAGGCCGGCGCCTCCTCCTGGATGCCACCGGAGTCGGTGACGATCAGGTAGGCGCGCGACATCAGGAACACGAACGGCAGGTAGTCCTGGGGATCGATCAGGTGGATGTTCGGGTGCCCGCTCAGGATCGCCTGCACGGGGCCCTGCACGCACGGGTTCAGATGCACCGGATAGACGATCTGGATATCCGCATTGCGGTCCGCCAGCGTGCGCAGCGCGGTGAACACGCGTTCGAAAGGTGTACCGAAGTTCTCGCGCCGGTGTCCGGTCACCAGCACCATCCGCCGCGTCTCGTCCAGGAAGGGGTACTGGCTCGCCAGCCGGCACCGCATTTCGGCATCGGCGTCCAGCCGGGCCTTGACTTGCAGCAGCGCGTCGATGCCGGTGTTGCCGGTCAGGCTGATGCGTACCGGATCGACGCCTTCGCGCAGCAGCGTTTCCTGTGCCTGTAGCGTTGGCGCGAAATGCCAGGACGCCATCACGTCGGTCACGCGCCGGTTCATCTCTTCCGGCCAGGGGGCGCTGAGATTGCCGGTGCGCAGTCCCGCTTCAACATGCCCGATCGCGACGTTGCGATAGAAGGCCGCGAGCGTGGCGGCCAGCGTGGTGGTGGTGTCGCCGTGGACCAGCAAGGCTTCAGGCAGGAAGCGGTCCAGCACCGTGTGCACGCCTGACAGCACGCGCGTCGTGATGTCGGACAGGCTCTGCCCCTGGCTGATCACGTTGAGGTCAAAGTCCGGCACGATCTCGAAGAGCCGAAGTACCTGGTCCAGCATCTGCCGGTGCTGTCCGGTGACGCAGACCCGCAACTCGAAATTGCTGGATTCCCGCAGCCGGTGAATCAGCGGTGCCATCTTGATGGCCTCGGGACGGGTCCCGAATACAGCGAGGACTTTCTTCGGCATGTCGGTCTCTCTCTTGTCCTGCAAAGGGAGTCTCGCCGGTGCGTCGGCGGACGATCTGCCTGTCAGATCGCCCGTCCTACGCTTGCCGCAGGAGAGGCGCCGCGGATGCCTGCCGCCCGGGATCACAGTTTCGTTATGTCGCGATATGCACGCCGCGTCATAAGAGAGCGATGGTTGTGCCAGCGGTTTCTAGTTCGTTGAATTCATTGTGAATTCTTAGTCGCCGACAAGGCTGGGCACCGGCCGCCGCCGTATGTGCGGTTGCAGCGTTGTTACTTGGACTGGCGGGGAAATCGTGATGTCAATATCGAAGCGTGCGCAATGCCGCACTGCACAGCAGATGGCCGCATTGAAAGGTGGCATTGCAGGCGCCGGCTTGCAGCGCGCGCCATCCATATCGGGCTATGTCGGGTATCCGGGGCCTCGTCAGGAATGCATCGGGCCTGTTCCGGACTTGCAGAAGGCGATATCGGGGACAGAACAGAGGCGGTATGAGGGGAGTGCCCCAAAGGTACCGGATCAGGCTGTTGTTCTAGGACAAAGTGTGGATAGACATCGGGCGGTCCATGTGCAGGGGTGACCGCAACTCAGTCTTTTGGCTGAGGCCATCGGTGGTCAGGATGAAAGAGGCGGGCTGGCCAAGCGGTTGCAAGAATGAAACTTAATGCATATCAGTATTAAAAATAACTAACAACAACGATATAAATGCCTAGATGGGGTGTTGTATGCACAGCAGCGGCCCTCTGACACTTATGTCAAAAAAGGTGCGAAAAAAGGGTGAAGAGGCCCCGCGTCGACCTCGCCCCTCCGTGGCTATCCAACCGGAACACTCCCACCGCCCGGCTCAACCCCTCCGTCTGGCCCCGCTGCGCCCGCGCCGCCTCGGCCGCGCCGGCCACCACCGCCGCATTCTCCCGAAACGCTTCCTGGATTTCCGCCACGCGTCGGGCCATGCCTTCGATGCCGCTGCGCTGGCTGTCTCCCAGCGTTGCCAGCTATTCCACAAGCGTCGCGAGCTTGCCGATGCTGGCCACCACCTCGTTCATCGTCCCCGGTATGGCCGACCAGCTCGGCGCCGGTGCGCGCGTGTTCGACCGAGGTGCTGATCAGCCCCCGGATCTCCTTGGCCGCCGCGCCGCACCGATGCGCCAGCTGCCGGACTTCGCCGGCCACCACCGCGAAGCCCTTGCCATGCTCCCCCGCACGTGCTGCTTCCACCGCCGCGTTGAGGGCCAGGATGTTGGTCTGGAAGGCGATGCTGTCGATCACGCCGATGATCTCGGTGATCTTGTCGCAGGCATCGTTGATTTCGCCCATGGTGCGGATGACCGACAGGATTTCGCCGCTGCCGCGCGCGACCACGGCGCTCGACGCCTCGGCCAGCTCGCAGGCGCCGCGCGCCTGGTCGGCGCTTGCGCGGACGGTTTGCGTCAGCGTGCGCATGTCCTGCATGGTGTGCTCGACGGTGCGTGCCTGGTCTTCGGTGCGACGCGCGACGGTGGCGCTGGTGTCCAGGATATTGCCGGCGGCATCGGCCACGCTGGCGGCGGCGTGGCGCACCTGCAGCAGCGTCTGGCGCACGGTGTCGAGCGTCTTGCGGAAGGCGCGGGCGAAGTCGCTGTCGGGCTCGTGCCCGTCGGCGCGCAGCGTCAGGTAACCGGGTTCGCGCTCGATGCCCGCGGCCAGCGCGCTGAGTTCGTCGGTGGAGCGTGCGTCGCGCTCCAGCCGCCAGGCGATCGCACACAGCACGCCGGTCTGCGCCACTACGAAGGCGGCATGGAACAGCACCATGTTGAAGCTGGGATGGGTGAAGCAGATCGCATTCCAACCCCACTGCTGGAAGAAGTTGAAGCTCAGGTGCTGCACCGCGATTACCGCCGCCGCCAGCAGGATCACGCGGAAGTCGCGGTAGGCCAGCAGCAGCGACAGCGACACGAACACCAGGAAGTGGAACTCGGTCTGCCCGCGCGCCTGGTGGATCAGCAGGGCGGCAAAGGCCATCAGCAAGACCCCCATCGTCAGTCGCGTGGCCATGTGGGCCGAGCGGCTGCAATTGAGTGATGTTCGGGCCCGCGGCGACGCGCTACGATGCGCGGTCGCCCGGCGCGGCCTTGCTGCGTATCCGCTCAATCCAGCCGGATGTTGTACTCCTTGATCACGCCGCCCCAGTACGCCTGGTCTGCCTTCGCCACTGCCGCAAACGCCGCCGGCCGCGACGTTTTGACGATCAACCCCAGGTCGGCCATGCGCTGCCGGATCTCCGGCGCGGCCATCACTGTTTCGACGTCTGCCGAAATCTTCTCGACGATGGCCGGGGGCGTGCCAGCCGTGGTGAACAGGCCCATCCATGCGGGGCCGTCCAGCCCTTTGTAGCCGAGCTCCAGGAACGTTGGCACATCCGGCAGCATCGGGGCGCGGCTATTGCCGGTGACAGCCAGCGGTACGATCTTGCCGCTGCGCGCGTGCTGTCGCACCGTCATCGGCGACAGCGTTCCCATCGAGATCTGGCCGCCGATCAGGTCGTTGGCGATCGGGGCCTCGCCTTTGTATGGAACATGGACGAGCGCGGCGCCCGCAGCCTTGCAGAAGACCTGCATATAGAGATGGGCGCCGGTGCCGATGCCGTAGGTGCCATAGGAATATTTTTCGGGCTGGGACCTTGCCAGCGCGACCACCTCCGGCAGCGTGCGCGGCATGGCGCCGTTGGCGGCCAGCACGAGGTGGGTCGTGCACAGCTGGCTGATGGTGGCGAGGTCGCGCAGCGGATCGAACGGCGGCTTGGCCACCATATAGGGCGTCTGCACCAGGCTGGGCAGCGCCAGCAGCAGCGTGTAGCCGTCGGGCTGCGCCTTGGCGACCGCGTCCGCGCCGATCATGCCACCCACCCCAGGCCGGTTCTCCACGATCACGGGGCGCTGCCAGAGTTTTCCGAGCGGATCGCCAAGGGTGCGCGCCAGCACATCGGTGGCTCCGCCGGGCGGGTAGGGCACCACGAGCCGCACCGGCCGCGCAGGATAGGTTGACTGGGCCCGTGCCTGGCCGAGCCAGAGCGTCGGAGCGGCGGCGGCGAGGGAGCCTGCGCCCAGCAACTGCAGGGCTTTGCGTCGGTCAGATTGCATCGTGTTTCCTCCTGGTATTGGCGTCCTGTGGACGCCATCCGCATGGCGGGCGGTGCATGGCACGCGCGCTGCTGTCTGGCAGCGGCGACGGCTTCGCGCAGCGTACGGGCGGCCGCAACGCCCGCACATCGGCGGGATGGACGAGCCGGCGGCCGGTATTTACCCGGAGAGGACGACGCGGGACGGCTGCGAGTCCTGAAATAATTCAACTCGTGTGGCAAGAAATCTAAATACCGTTTCCCTAACCTTTCTGTGACGATAGCCGCAGGTGCACGATGCACCTTTTGTCATTGGCGGAGGAAGCCCTATGGGGGATGGCACGCGAAACGGGCGGCGGGCGCAGGCCGGCGGCCCCGGCACGCAGCAGGCATTGCCCGCCTCTGCTGCAGCGCCGCAGTTGCGGCGCAAGGTGCTGATCGCCTTGCTGGCCTGCGCCGGCGTGGCGGCGGGCGCAGGCGCCAGCTGGTGGTATGCGCATTCGCGCACGAACCACGCGCCCACTGTGACCGAAGGCGACGGCAAGCGCGGCCCGCTCGGCATGGTGCATGTCCCCGGCGGCGAATTCCTGATGGGCAGCGACAGCAAGATGGCGCAGGCCAACGAGAAGCCGGCACACAAGGTGCGTGTGCATCCGTTCTGGATGGACAAGCACCACGTCACCAATGCGGAGTTCCGCAAGTTCGTCGAGGCCACCGGCTATGTGACCACGGCCGAGCGCCCGCCCGAATGGGAAACCCTGAAAGTCCAGCTGCCGCCCGGCACGCCGCGCCCACCGGCGAGTGCCATGGTGCCCGGCGGCATGGTTTTTGTCGGCACCGCGCAGCCGGTGCCGCTGCGCGATTACTCGCGCTGGTGGCGCTACGTGTCCGGCGCCGACTGGCGCCATCCGGGCGGGCCCGGCAGCTCGATCGAGGGCAAGGACAACCACCCGGTGGTGCAGGTCTCGTATGAAGACGCGCTCGCCTATGCCAAGTGGGTTGGCAAGCGGCTGCCCACCGAAGCCGAATGGGAGCTTGCCGCGCGCGGCGGGCTGGAGCAGGCCACCTACGCCTGGGGCGACCAGTTCGCGCCGGACGGCAAGCAGATGGCCAATGTCTGGCAGGGCCAGCAGAGCCAGCCATTCCCGGTGGTCAGCCCCAAGGCCGGCGGCGCCATCGGCACCAGCCCGGTCGGCACCTTCCCGCCCAACGGCTATGGCCTGGCCGACATGACTGGCAATGCCTGGCAATGGGTGGCCGACTGGTACCGCGCCGACCAGTTCCGGCGCGAGGCCGGCAAGGCCCAGGCGATCGAAGACCCGACCGGGCCGCTGGCCTCGTGGGACCCGAGCGAGCCCGGCGTGCCGGTCAACGCGCCCAAGCGCGTCACGCGCGGCGGCTCGTTCCTGTGCAACGAGGATTTCTGCCTCAGCTACCGGCCCAGCGCGCGACGCGGGACCGATCCCTATAACAGCATGTCGCACCTGGGCTTCCGGCTGGTGATGGACGACAGCCGCTGGGCCGTGCTGCAGAAGCAGGCACAGCTCGCCAACGCCGGCCAGCCGCAGTAAGCCGCGGCGCACTAGTTGTGCCCGCGCGTGACAGACGACAGACCATAGGAGTGACCGTCATGGGCACGCCCGCATCCCGTACGTCCGGTGCCGGTGCTTGGCGCACCGGCGCCCCGCGCAAGGCCATCGCCGCGCTGGCTGCCGCGCTCGCGCTGGCCGGACTGCAGCTTGCCGGCTGCACCGCGCCGGCCACCAGCCAAGCGCCGCCGGCTGCTGCACCGCAAGCGGCGCAGCCAAGCGCGCAGGCGCTGCCATCCTGGCGCGACGGCGCCGCCCGCCAGGCCCTGCTGAAGTTCGTCGCCGACGTGACGCGCCCGGGCTCGCCCGCCTTCGTGCCGCCTGAAGCGCGCGTGGCGGTGTTCGACAACGACGGCACGCTGTGGAGCGAACAGCCGCTGTATTTCCAGTTCTTCTTCCTGCTCGACCAGGTCAGGGCCGCCGCGCCGCAGCATCCTGAGTGGCGCAACAACCCCGCGTTCAAGGCGTTGATGGCCAACGACATGCAGGCCCTGATGCGCAACGAGAAGCAGGTCGCCGAGCTGATCGCCAAGGCCAACAGCGGCATGAGCGTGGACGAGTACGACCGCACCATCCGCGACTGGCTGGCCAAGGCACGCCATCCCAAATTCAACCGGCCCTTTACCGAGCTGGTTTACCAGCCGCAGCTCGAGTTGCTGAACTACCTGCGCGATAACGGCTTCAAGACCTACATCGTTTCCGGCGGCACGATCGACTTCATGCGGCCGTGGAGTCAGGCGGTGTATGGCATCCCGCCCGAGCAGGTAATCGGCTCCTCGCAGGCGGTGCGCTACATGGTGCGCGACGGCAAGCCGGTGCTGGTGCGCGATGCCAGGCTCGACTTTATCGATGACGGTCCCGGCAAGCCGGTCGGCATCTATCGCCATATCGGCCGCCGGCCGATCCTGGCGGTGGGCAATTCCGACGGCGACCTGCAGATGCTCGAGTACACCACCGGCGGCGACGGCGCGCGCATGGCCGTGCTGGTGCATCACGACGACGCCGAGCGCGAGTTCGCCTATGACCGCCAGTCCAAGGTGGGCAAGCTCGACAAGGCACTGGACATGGCCCGGGCGAAGGGCTGGACCGTGGTGAGCATGAAGCAGGACTGGGAGCAGGTCTATCCGGTCGGCAAGCCCTGACGGGCACGTGCCGCAGCCAACCGCATGACGTGCGCGCCTGATGTACGGCTGCGCCTGATGTGATCTTCGGAGGCGATGATGCATCGAATCAACGAAACACAAAGCAGGCGGTCGGGAGCGCGCAGCGCCCTGGCTGCGCTGGCCCTGGCCGCGATGACCATCGCTGGCTGCAAGAAGGCCGACGAGGCGAAGCCGCCGGCGGCACCGCCGGCCGCCGAGTCTGCCCAGCCGGCGCAGCCCGGCCAGCCGCCAGCGGCACAGCAGCCTGCCCGGGAAAGCCCGCCCGTGGCCATGCCGGCACCCGCGCCGGCGGGAATCGGCGCAGCCTCGCCGGTGGCAGCGACGCCATCAGGCAAGAAGCCGAACATCCTGGTCATCTTTGGCGACGATATCGGCCAGACCAATATCAGCGCCTATAGCCTCGGCGTGGTGGGCTATCGCACGCCGAATATCGACCGGATTGCCCGCGAAGGCATGATGTTTACCGACTACTACGGCGAAAACAGCTGTACCGCGGGGCGCTCCACCTTCATTACAGGTGAAGTCGGGCTGCGCACCGGCTTGCTGAAGGTCGGGGTTCCCGGCGCGCCGGTTGGGCTGCAGGCGCAGAACATCACCATCGCGCAGGCGCTGAAGCCGCTGGGTTATGCCACTGCCCAGTTCGGCAAGAACCATTTGGGCGACCGCAATGAATTCCTGCCGACTGCGCACGGCTTCGACGAGTTCTTCGGCAATCTCTACCACCTCAACGCGGAAGAGGAGCCTGAGCGTCCGTACTACCCCAAGAATGACACCAACTTCACCAAGGCCAACTCGCCGCGCGGGGTGCTTCGTACTTTCGCCGATGGCAAGATCGAAGACACCGGCCCGCTGAACCGCAAGCGCATGGAGACGATCGACGACGAGACCACGCAGGCCGCCGTCGACTTCATGACCAAGCAGGCGCAGGCGGACAAGCCGTTCTTCGTGTGGATGAATGCCACGCGCATGCACGTGTTCACACACGTGCGCCCCTCAATGCAGGGCCAGAGCGGCATGCCGGGCAACGAGTATGCCGACGGCATGATCGAGCATGACGGCCACGTCGGCAAGCTGCTCAAGACCCTGGATGACCTGAAGGTGGCCGACAATACCATCGTCATCTACACCACCGACAACGGCCCCAACCAGTTCTCCTGGCCGGATGCCGCCACCACGCCGTTCCGTAGCGAGAAAGACACCAACTGGGAAGGTGCCTTCCGGGTGCCGGCATTGATTCGCTGGCCAGGCCACGTCCCTGCCGGCACGGTTTCCAACGCGATGATCTCGGGCCTGGACTGGTTCCCGACATTGCTGGCCGCGGCGGGCGATGGCGATATCAAGGATCGCCTGCTCAAGGGCGCCAGCATTGGCGGCAAATCATTCAAGGTGCACCTGGACGGCTACAACTTCGTGCCCTACCTGACGGGGCAGAGCAAGACCGGGCCACGCAGCGAATTCTTCTACTTCAATGACGATGGCATGCTGGTGGCGTATCGCTACAACGACTTCAAGATCGTCTTCTGCGAGCAGCGCAAGCCGGGCGGCTTCGAGGTCTGGTCCAATCCCTTCACTTGCCTGCGTGCGCCGAAGATCTTCAATCTGCGCATGGACCCATACGAGCGCGCCGATATCGTTTCCGACCAGTTCTATGACTGGCAGGCAAAGAACGCCTATCTGCTGCAGTACGGTGTATGGCGGGTGGCGCCCTTCCTGCAGACCTTCAAGGACTACCCGCCGAGCCAGCGCCCGGCCAGCTTCAGCATCGACCAGATGATGGAGGCGCTGAACAAGAGCCTGGAGGCGGGAGCAGCTGGCAAGAGCAAGTAGCGGCTTACCGCCGGCAGCAGTGCGTGCGGGCGGCCGGCGACGGGTGGCGCGCAGCCTTCGGGCTGAGTGCGTTGCCCGTCCCGGCCGATCTGCATTTGGTGGCATGACAGATATCGCTGACAGCGCAGCGAGCCATGCCGCGCGATGGCGAATCCAACGGTGCTAACGATGATCAAGTCGCACGCTACGCAAGGCAATGTTCCGGATCGCGGTACGGCGGCACAACCCGGCAACGGGCCAGCCGCACGGCAGCATGAAGCGGCCGCTTCGGCATGGCTGTGGCTTGCCGTGCTGCTGTTTGCCTCGGGCGCCGCGGGGCTGGTCTACCAGGTGCTGTGGATCCGGCAGCTGTCGCTGGTGGTGGGCGTCGATGTGCACGCGGTCACCGCCGCCGTCAGCGCTTTCTTTGCCGGACTGGCGCTGGGCGGCTGGCTGTTCGGCCGGGTGGCCGACCGCCACGGCAATCCGCTGCGCCTGTACACCTGGCTGGAGCTCTGCGTGCTGCTGCTGGCAATCGGTGCCACCGTGGCGCTGGCGCATGCCGCGGCGCCGTTCGCGTGGCTGGAGCAGCGAGCCGGGCTGCTGGCGTGGGCGCTGCCTTTTGTGCTGGTGATCCTGCCTGCCGCCGCCATGGGTGGCACGCTGCCGGTGCTGATGCGGGCGCTGGCGCCGGCCGCGAGCCGGGTCGGCGTGCATGGCGGACGGCTCTATGCGGCCAATACCGCCGGCGCTATCGCCGGCACGCTGCTGGCCGGCTTCGTTCTGGTTCCCTGGCTTGGCATCCTCGGCAGCGCGGTGGCGGCGGGCGTGCTCAACGGCGCCGCGGCGCTGGCGGCGTGGTGGCTGGCGTCGCGCCTGCCGGCCGCTGCCGGGGGCGCCGTGCCAGATGCGCCTGCGGACGGCGCTACGCGCGGCGACGCCGCCAACGGCCGGCTGGCGCTGGTGCTGTACGCGGCGGCCGGTGGCATTGCGCTTGGGTACGAGGTGGTGTGGACGCAGGCCATCGTGCAGTTCCTCAGCACGCGAACCTTCGCCTTCACCGTGGTACTGGCGACCTACCTGGCGGGGCTGGCGATCGGCAGCGCGCTGGCCGCGCGCCATGCCGACCGCGTGCGCGATCCGTGGGGCGCCTTCGGGCTGCTGGTGGCCGGCGCCGGACTGGTGGCGCTGCTCGAGATCGTGCTGCTAGGCGAATGGCTGCTGCACGCACAGGCGGCGTTGTCGGCCTGGGTGCAGGGCCTGACGTCGAGCCCGCTGCTGGCCGCCTGCGCCAGCTTTGCCCTGGCGGCGCTGTGCGTGGTGTTCGTACCCACGCTGCTGCTCGGCGCGGCGTTCCCGTTCGTGCTGCGCGTGGGCGTGGACAGCCGGCGCGTGGGCGCGGGCGTGGGCGGCGTGGTCGCGCTCAATATGCTGGGCGGTATCGCTGGCACGGCGCTGGCCGGCTTCGTAATGGTGCCGTGGATCGGGCTGGTGCCGACGCTGTCGCTGCTGGCGGTGGCGGCTGCCGTCGTGGCCGTGGTCGCGGTGGCGCTGGGCAGCGGCGTGCGTCCGGCGGCGCGCTGGGCGGTGCCGATGGTGGGCGTGCTGGCGGTAATCGTTGCGGCGCTGGCCCCGGCGGACCGGCTCGCCACATTGCTGGCGCGGGCGCGCGGCGGCGAGCTGGTGTTCTACGAGGAGGGGCGGGGCGCCACCGTGGCGGTGGTGGAGCAGACCTCGCCGAGCAACCGCTTCCGGCGCCTCTATATCCAGGGCGTGTCCAATTCCGGCGATGCCATGACCTCGCAGCGCTATATGCGGCTGCAGGCGCTGCTGCCGCTGATCGTGCATGGCGGCACGCCGAAGTCCGCACTGGTGATCGGGCTCGGTACGGGCATCACGGCGGGCGCCACGCTTGCGTATCCGGGACTGGAGCAGCGTGTGGTGGCCGAGCTGTTGCCACCGGTGGCGCGCGCGGTGCCGAAGTTCGAAGGCAACTTCGGCGTGGCGGCCGACAAGCGCGTGGAGATCCGCCTGCGCGACGGGCGGCGCGAACTGCTGCAGAGCCCGCAGCGCTACGACCTGATCACGCTGGAGCCGCCGCCGCCATCCGCGGCTGGCGTGGTGAACCTGTACTCGACCGATTTCTACCGGCTGGCGGCATCGCGGTTGCAGCCTGGGGGGCTGGTGGCGCAGTGGCTGCCGCTGCCGACGCAGAACGACGAAGACACCCGCATGCTGGTGCGCAGCTTCCTTGATGTGTTCCCGCACGCGATGCTGTGGACCACCGAGCTGCACGAGATGATGCTGGTGGGCTCGCTCGCGCCGCTGCAGCTGGACGTGGCACGCATCCGCGCGCGCTTTGAACAACCCGAAGTGGCCGCCGCGCTGCAGGCTGTTGGCGTGCGCACGCCGGCGGCACTGATGGCGACCTGGGTCACCGACAGCACCGGCCTGGACTGGTACGCCGCCGATGCGCCGGCGGTGACCGACGACCGCCCGCGCATCGAATACGCCGGCTGGGTGCGCAAGGAGGCCTTCCCGGAAACGCTGTCGAAGCTGCTGTCGCTGCAGAGCGAACCGCCGCTCACCGGCGCCGACGATGCCCTGTGGCGCGAGGTTCGCCACCAGCGCGAAGTGCTGCACACCTTCTATCGCGCCGGACTGGACGCCTACCGTGGCGACCGCGAGGCCTGGGCCAGCGATATCACGCAGGTGATGCGCGCCGACCCAGACAATCCCTACTACGCGTGGTTCCTCGGCGGCCACGCTGCCCGCCGCGCACCGGCCCAGCCGAGGAGCACGCCATGAGCGCCCGCGACGACGTCCTGGCCCTGCAGCAGCGCATGGGCGAATCCATCGTCGGCCAGCAGCGCATGATCGAACGGCTGCTGCTGGGCCTGCTGGCCGACGGCCACCTGCTGGTGGAGGGGCTGCCTGGGCTGGCCAAGACGCGCGCCATCAAGATGCTGGCGCGCAACCTCGACGCGCGGCTGTCGCGCATCCAGTTCACGCCTGACCTGCTGCCGGCGGATATCACCGGCTCGGAGCTGTATTTCACCGAGGGCGGCAAGGGCGAGTTCCGCTTCCAGCCCGGCCCGGTGTTTGCCAACCTGGTGCTGGCTGACGAGGTCAACCGTTCCCCGGCCAAGGTGCAGGCCGCGCTGCTCGAAGCGATGGAAGAGCGCCAGGTCACCGTCGGCGGCACCACGCACAAGCTCGAGCCGCTGTTCCTGGTGATGGCCACGCAGAACCCGATCGAGCAGGAGGGCACCTATCCGTTGCCCGAGGCGCAGATGGACCGCTTCCTGATGCATGTCAGCGTGGGCTACCCGGAGGCCAACGCGGAGGCGGAGATCGTGCAGCTGGCGCGCGAGGAAGAGGTGGGGGGCGGTGCCTCCGGTGCGGCCCATGCGACCCGGCTTGCGCCGGAGGCGGTCTTCATCGCGCGCGTCGAGATCCATACTGTCCATGTCAGCGATGCGGTGGCGCGCTACGTGGTGGCGCTGGTGCAGGCCACGCGCGCGCCCAAGCCGGTGGACGACGACCTGGACAAGTGGATCCAGGTGGGCGTCAGTCCGCGCGGTTCGATCGGGCTGGACAAGGTGGCGCGCGCCCACGCCTGGCTACACGGGCGCGACTTCGTCACGCCGGACGACGTGCAGGCGGTGGTGCACGACGTGTTCCGCCATCGGCTGATCCTGTCATACGAGGCGCATGCGGCCGGCATCGGCGCCGATGCCGTGATCGACCGCCTGGTGCAGCAGGTGGCAGTGGCCTGATTGCCAGCGAGGCCATGACCATGCGCCTGCCGTTCCGCGCCCTGGCCCGTGCAGCCCCCGCGACGCTCGCACGGTCTTCCGGGGCCGTGCCCGGCGTCAGCGTTGACGCCGCCGCGCTGGCGGCATTGGAGGTGGCGGCGCGGGACTTCCACTTTTTACCGCGCCAGCCGGTGCACAGCGTGCTGTCCGGGCGCCATGCCTCGCGTGTGCGCGGGCGCGGGCTGACCTTCGAGGAGCTGCGCCTCTACCTGCCCGGCGACGATATCCGCAGCATGGACTGGCGCGTGACCGCGCGCACCGGCAAGCCGCACGTGCGCGTGTACAGCGAGGAGAAGGACCGTCCGGTGCTGCTGGTGGTGGACCAGCGCATCAATATGTTCTTCGGCAGCCGGCGCGCGATGAAGTCCGTCAGCGCGGCCGAGGCCGCGGCACTGGCCGCCTGGCGCGTGCTGGCCGAGGGCGACCGCATCGGCGGCGTGGTGTTCGGCGACGCCGGCAGCGAAACCTTCACGCCGCGCCGCAGTCGCCAGGCGATGCAGCAGCTGCTGGGCAGCATCGTGCGCTTCAACCAGGCCCTGTGCGCCGATGCGTCAACTACTTCATGTCCGCGCCCGACTTTCCCGTGCTGCAGGTGCCGGGCGCCGTCGTCACGCTGCCCGACGAGCGCGCGCTGAACACCACCGAAACCATCGACGGCGTCACCTACGCCGGCATCCGCAAGACCTATACCTTCACCGCGGAGCAGGACGGCGATTTCCGGCTGCCGACGGTGACGATTCGCTTCACTTACGCCGGCGACGACGGCGCGCCGCGTCAGGGCAGCGTCACCTTCCCGCCAACGCAGATCCGCGCCGGCGCTGGCGGCACCATTTCCGCCGGGACGGGCGCCGCGCGGCCGCTGTTGCCGGTGGCGCGGCTGGTGGTGACGCAGGCGCTCGACCACGCGCCCGAGGGCGATGCCGTGCGGCTGCATGCGGGCGATGCGCTGGTGCGCACCGTTACCACCTTCGCGCCACAGACCCAGGCCATGATGATCCACTCGCCGCACGCCCAGGCACCGCGCGGCGTGCGCATGTTCAGCGCCGACCCACGGCTGTCGGATAACGCCCAGGGCGCAGCGGGGCCGGGCGGCACGCGCGTGGACACCATCACCTATGTATTCGAGCGCACCGGCACCTACACGCTGCCGCCGGTGACGGTGGACTGGTTCGACCCCGCCACGCGCCAACCGGCGCATTCCGAGGCGGCCGCGGTCAAGGTCGTGGTGACCGCCGCTCGAGACGCTGGTGCGCTGGCCCCGGGCGGGTCAGCGGGTGCGCTGCCGCGCGAGGGCGGTTTGCCGTGGCGGACGTTGCTGTGGGGCGGGGTGGCAGTGCTGGTTGTGCTGGCAGCGGCGCTGCTGTGGCGACGGCTGGAGCCTTTCGTGGCGCGATTCCGGCGGCGGCTGGCCGAGCATCGGCGTGCTCGCGCCGCAAGCCCGGACGCGCGCCCGGGGGCCGTGCTGCAGGCCTGCCAGGCCGGCGATGCGGCGGCGGCGTACAGGGCGCTGGGCACCTGGACGCTCGCCGCGCACGGCACCGCCCCGACGGCATGGACCGCCGCCGCAGGCGATGCGCAACTGGCAGATGCCGTGTTCGCCCTGGAACGCCGCCTGTACGGCGCCGCAGCTACGACAGCGGCCCCCTGGGACGGCACGCAGCTGGCGGGTGCCTTGCGCCGCCACGCCGCCCCGGCCCCGGCGCACCGGCATCGCCATCTGGCGCCGGCCTTGCCGCCGCTAAATCCCTGAGCGCGGCCGATATCCGAACCGGCGCATCCCTTATGATGGGCGCCTCGCCGGCGCCCCCGGCCCCGGCCCTGACGGGCCGGCCCGGCCGCGCGGCGTCCGATCCATTCCAGCTTGCTTTGCCATGGCCCGCCTCAAACTCGACCTGCCTGCCGACCAGTTCTGCTACGCCACCCACCTGACCGTGCGCGTCACCGATATCAACTCGGCCAACCATCTCGCCAACGATTCGATGATCTCGATGATCTCCGAGGCGCGGGCGCGCTTCCTGTATGAATTCGGCAGCGAGGACGTAAGGCAGGAGGGCGTCGGCATCATCGTCACCGACCTGGCCACGATGTACCGCAACGAGGCGCATGCGCGCGACCAGCTGGAGTTCGAAGTCGGCGTGATGGACTTCAACAAGTACGGCGGGGACATCATTTTCCGCATCACGCGGCCGGCCGATGGCGCACTGATCGCGATGGCCAAGTCCGGCTTTGTGTTCTTCGACTACGTGCACAAGCAGGTCGTGCCGATGCCGGAGGGGTTTGCCGGGCGCTTCCCCAAGGTGAACTGGCTGGAGTGAGGGCAGCGCGCGCCTATGCGGCGCGCGCAATCAGTCTTAGCTCTTGCGTTCGCCGCCAAGTGCTTCGGTCAGGTCGTCGAGCATGCCCGACAGCTCGCCGGCCATCATGGTGAAGTCGGCATCGAAGCGCTCATCTTCATCGTGAGCCGTGCCATCGGCCTGCTCCTTGATGACATCCAGCGGCGCCACCTTCTTGACCACCAGCCCATCCGTCAGCACGAACGACACGCGGTCATTCCACGTCATCGCCAGCCGCGTGCAACGCTTGCCCGCCGCGATATGGCGCTGCAGATCCTCCGCATCGAGCGGATGCCGCACGTAGCGCACGGTGGCCTTGCTCTCGCTGGCGGACTGCAGTTCGATCTCCTGGTCGACGGTGAACCCCGCCGGAGCGGCGTCGCCGGACAGCCAATCAGTCATCGCCGCCACCGGCGACTGGTTGACGTGCAGGTTGACCAGCGGCAGCGAATCCAGTGCCTTGAACAGCATGCCGCGCACTTCGTCGGCCTTGGCCGTGGCGGCGGCGTCGATGGCGAGCCAGCCGTTGTCCGGGTCGATCCACACACGCGTGTCGCGGCGGATGCTGAAGGCGCGCGGCAGCAGTTCTTCGGTGACCTGCTCCTTCAGTTCCTTGAGTTGCTTGCGGCCCGGCTTGTAGCCTTGCTGCTCTTCGATCTCGGCGGCGCGGGCGCGCGTGACCTGGTTGACCACGGTGGTGGGCAGCAGCTTTTTTTCGGTGCGCAGGGTCAGCAGCATCTGGCGGCCCACGGTGTGGACCAGCTGGCCGTTGTCACGGGGCGAGGCCCAGCCCTGCGTCTGCATTTCGAGGCTGGTGCCGGGGAAGAAGGCGTGCTTCGCCAGGCTGGCTTCGACCTCGTCGGCGCTCGGCGACCATGGTGTGGAGAAACGATGGACCTGCAGGTTCTTGAACCACATGAGAATTCGGCCAAAGGGACGAATTCTATCCCCTCGCGGCGCGCGGTCGCGAAAATCGCAGGCCGGCGCCGCGCGGCAAGGGGACTGCGCGGCGCCAGGGGCAGGTCAGCTACCCCTACAGGTCGAGCTTGGTGATCTTGCTGCCTTCGAGGCTCAGACCGGCCATCAGGCCTGCATTGGTCATCACGAACCCGACGATGGGCTGCTGGGCGGTGTTGGTGTCCAGCACGCCGCTGGCGCCGACGGTGGCCAGCGCTACCGTGGCATCCACACCGGCCGTCCAGCCCTGGCTGCGCACGAACTTGTCGTACGCATCCTGCGTCAGGAACATCAGGATGATCGACTTGGACTGGGCACCGATCTGCCAGCCGACCGAGCCGGAGATCAGGCGGTAATAGCCGCGCGTGGCGCCGCCCGAGCGCAGCGCGCCATCGCCGTACTCGCCGCCGATGACAAAGCCGGCCGACAGCGTCTTGGGGAACACCAGGATGCCGCGCGCGCGGTTGCCCAGGTCGCGCGAGCCGTTGACCGAGCCGTACAGGCGCTGTAGCGTGGCATCCACGCCAGAGTCCAGTTCGCGGCGGCGGGCACCCTTGTCAGTGGGTGTGTCGGGCCCGGTCGTGGTACAGGCACCCAGTGCCATGCTGCCGAGGGCCAGGCCGGCGCTGGCCGAAAGGAAGGTTCGACGTTTCATCTTGGCTCCTGTGGGTGTTGTTGTCTTTGAAGCATAGGCGCCGGAAGCACTCCAGGAAATGGCAGCTTGTCCTACACACGTATCCATTTGTGACGAAGATGGTGCTGCAATGCGATTCATGGCAGGAGATGAGTGGGAATTGACGACAAATCGAGAAACTTGCGCCGGGTCCGCCGCATTGCGAAAAAAGCGGGAACCCCGTTGCCATAGCACGGTCGATGCCTTCATGAAAAAGATCCTGACCGCCCTGCCGCTGGCCTTCCTGGCCGCGTGCGCTTCACATCCTTCGGGTTCCTCCAACGACGCCGCCGGTACGGCGGCGGCAGCCGGCGACAGCAGCGGCTGGCAATCGCTGCGCGCCAAGTACATGGATTGCGTCAAGCAGAAGGCCGACGACAACCTGTCGGCCAAGGGCCAGTCGAAGGACGTGGCCAACGCGGCGCTGGCCGCGTGCCAGTCCGACCTGGATGCCATGCACGATTCCTTCCGCACATACCTTGACGGGCAGATGTCGTCGTCGCACGGCAAGAACAGCGCCCGCCAGGCGGCGGCGCGAGTCACCACCGACACCCGCGAGAAGGCGCGCGCCTACCTGGTGCGGTACGTCGAGCGCGAGCGCTACGCGGCTCGCCAGCCTTAAGGTCGCTTAGGGACCGCTCAGAGTCGCTACAGGCCGGCTCAGAGCATTTCCAGCGCGCCCGGGCCGTCGGGCGGCGGGAAGATGCGGTCGAGTTCGGCCAACTGGGCCGATAACAGCGGATGCGACAGCGCCCCCAGGTTCTCCTGCAGGCGCTCGCGCCGGCCGGTCTTGGGGATGGCGATCACGCCGTCCTGCGCCAGCAGCCAGGCCAGCGCCGCCTGCGCCGGCGTCATGCCGTGGTCGCGTGCAAAGCGCTTCAGCCCGGGGTGGCCCAGCAGGCGCGACTGCTCGATCGGCGAATACGCCATCACCGGCACGCCGCGCTGGCGCAGCCACGGCAGCAGGTCCCATTCGATGCCGCGCCGGCCCAGGTTGTACAACAGCTGGTTGGCAGCGAGCTGGTCGCCGCCTGGCACCTCCCACAATTCCTCCAGGTCGGCCAGGTCCAGGTTGCTGACGCCCCAGTGGCGGATCTTGCCGTCGCGCTGCAGCGCCTGCATGGCCTGCACCGTCTCTCCCAGCGGCACGCCGCCGCGCCAGTGCAATAGATAGAGGTCAATACGGTCGGTGCGCAGCCGCTTCAGGCTGCGCTCGCAGGCCTGCATCGTGCCGCGCCGGCTGGCGTTGAACGGGTAGACCTTGCTGACGAGGAAGGCCTCGTCGCGGCGCCCGGCGATGGCCTCGCCGATCATCTCTTCGGACTGGCCCTCGCCGTACATCTCGGCCGTATCGATCAGCCGCAGCCCGAGGTCCAGGCCGAGGCGCAGCGTGGCGATCTCCTCTGCGCGCGCGGCGGGCGATTCGCCCATATTCCACGTTCCCATGCCGAGCGCCGGGACGCGCTCGCCGTCGGGCAGGGTGACTTGTCTCATGTGTTGGTTCCCCGTGGTGCCGGGCCGGGTGCCCGGCGGCACCCAACCACACTAGTTAACAACACCCGAAATGTACAAGCCGCGCGCGCCGGGATGGCTTCAGACCAGTCCGCTCAGAAAATACACGGCGATCACAAAGAACACCGCGGTGGTCATGATCAGCGTTACGGCAAAGATATCGCGCTAGGACTCGCGGTCGTGATGCGAAAGAGATAAGTCGCGTCAGCCGTGCTGGTGCCGGTACTCCTGCGTGCGTCCGCCATAGCCGTAGGCGGCCGCTCGGGCGTCGATCACATGCACGTACGAGACCGGATGCAGCTCGCCCAGCAATTCCGACATGGCCTTGAACACGGCCTCGATGAACTGTGCCTTCTCGACCTTGGTGTTGGTTTCATCGGTCACGCTGATGTCCAGGTGGAAGGCATTGCAGCCCTGCTCGGACAGCGGGACGCCGGCGATGATCCAGCTGTCGTGGGGAATGTACTGGACCGTGATGGCGATCACGTCGCGCTTCTTGCCGAGCACGCGCTCGGTGATATCGGCGATCGCGGTGGCGCTGCGGCGGGTCAGGGCGGCATCGGGCTGGCCGGAGAGGTGCAGGACGATATGGGGCATGACAGGCTCCTGTGTGAACGGGTTGGTGAGGTGATGGTAGATCGCGGTGTAATATCGGAAAAGCAGGAATATCCGATGTGATCCATCGGATTATCCGAAGCAAAGACGCCTGTCTCTCACCTCGATCAGACCTTGCCGGAGACCGCCATGCGTGGATTCGAAACCGACCAGTTGCGCACCTTTGTCACGGTGGCCGACAGCGGCAGCCTGTCGGCGGCGGCGCCGCGGCTGTTCCTGTCGCAGTCCTCGGTCAGCGAGCAGCTGCGCAAGCTGGAGGAGCGCGCCGGCGTGCCGCTGCTGGCGCGTGGCCGGCACGGCGCGGTCCCCACGCCGGCGGGCATGCGGCTGCTGGAACACGCACGCCGCATCCTGGCGCTCAACGAACTGGCGCTGCAGGAGTTGCGCGGCCACGCGCTCGAGGGCGAACTGCGCCTGGCGGTGACCGACTACTTCCGCCCCGGCGAGATCGCCGGCATGCTGCGCCGGCTGCGCGAACGCTACCCCTACCTGCGCCTGCACGTGACGGTGATGAAGAGCGCGGCGATCGATGCCGCGGCGGAGATGGATGCCTTCGACATCGGCCTGAGCATGCGGCTCCCCGGCACCAAGGGGCAGGGTGCCAGCACCCGCGGCACGGTGCTGCGGCGCGAGCCGCTGGCCTGGGTGGCAGCGCCGAGCGAAGCCGAGCTGCTTCCTGCAACGTTGCCGCTGGTGCTGCTGCCCGACACCTGCTCGCTGCACCAGTTCGTGATCCAGCTGCTGCAGCGCAAGCGGCTGCCCTACGAGGTCGCGCATTCGGCCTCGGGGGTGGCGGGGCTGCACCTGGCGCTGGCGGCGGGGCTGGGCATGTCGTGCCTGAACGCTTCGGCAGTGGGGCCCGGCGTGGCGCCGCTGGACGCCGCCACCGTAGCCCGCCTGCGCCTGCCGCGCCTGCCTGAGGCGGAGTTCTTCCTGCTGCCCGGCAAGCGCGGCGAGTCGGCCCTCATTTCCGAGGCCCGCGATGCGCTGGCCGAACAACTGGCCTGAGGAAGTATTCATCGCGCACAACGAGCGGGGAGAAGACGACACGTTCTGAAAACAACAACTTTAGATCGCGTAATGCGAATTGTTCCCAATCTCGTTGACCCTCTCATTTCCATAATTGATAATGCGTCGCTTTTCAAAAAATTATTACAAGCGAATACAGGAAAATAAGCAGGGAAATGAGAATAAAACTTCACCCGATCTGTGCCGCGGTAGCGGGGAGCTTCGTTTTTCAACCGATGCTGGCATGGGCCCAGACCGCGCCAGCCGCTTCGGCGCAGTTGCCGGAGGTCACGGTCAGGGCCGATGCCAGCCGCGAGCTTGGCGCCGGCTATAACCCGCCCAACGCGGTCAGCGCGACCAAGACCGAGGCGCCGCTGCGCGACATCCCGCAGACGGTCAACGTGGTCACCGCCGACGTGATGCGCGACCAGCATGCGACCTCGATGCAGGACGCGCTGAAGAACGTGCCGGGCGTGTCGTTCTCCCACGGTGACGGCCAGCGCGACCAGGTGTCGATCCGCGGCTTCACCGCGATCGCCGACCAGTTCGTCGACGGCATCCGCGACGACGCGCTGTACTTCCGCGATATGTCCAACGTCGACCGCGTCGAGGTCATCAAAGGCCCGGCGGCGGTGCTGTACGGGCGCGGCTCGGCGGGTGGACTGATCAACCGCGTGACCAAGAAGCCCGGCATCGACGTCACCGACTTCGCGCTCAGCTACGGCATGTGGGCCGACCGCCGCGCCGAGGCCGACGTCGGCCGCGTGTTTGCCGACGGCGCCGCTGCGTTCCGCGTGACCGGCGCGGTGCAGAAGGCCAACAGCTACCGCTCGCAGCAGTTCCTGGACCGTTCGGCGATCGCGCCGTCGCTGGAGCTGCGCGTGGCGCCCGAGACCACTGTGCTGCTGCAGGCCGACTATCTGGAAGATCGCCGCGTGACCGACTTCGGCATCCCGGCCTTCCAGGGCCGTCCGGTCGACGTGCCGGCCTCGCGCTACTACGGCGCGGCCAATGCGCGCGACGCCGACTATTCGCAGTCGCGGGTGTTCTCCGGTACCGCCACGATCAACCATCGCTTCAACGAGAACTGGTCGATCCGCAATGCGACCCGCTACTACCACTACTCGCTGGACCGCAACAACACGCTCACCAACACGGTCAACGAGGCGGCCCGCACCCTGACCATGAACCACGGCAATGTCCGCCGCGAGGAGCATGGCTGGTTCAACCAGACCGATCTGATCCAGAAGGCGTCCTTCCTCGGCATGCAGCACGAGCTGCTGTATGGCATGGAGATCGGGCAGCAGAACAAGGACCAGGTCAACAACACCAAGCCGGTGCTGGGTGCCGACGGCCGTACCGCCGTCTTCGACCTGTTCAACCCGGTGCTGCTGACGCTGCCGCGCCAGGCGCCGGGCACGCCGACCACCTCCAACCTCGGCATCTTCAATACCCTGGCGTTCTACACCCAGGACATGATCACCTTCAGCGAGCAGTGGAAGGCGCTGGTGGGTGTGCGCTACGACAACTTCCAGCAGGAGACGCAGAACCGGATCGCCGGCCAGCGCAACCTGTCGCGCACCGACACCGCCTGGAGCCCGCGCGCGGGCCTGGTGTGGCAGCCGTCGAAGGCGCAGTCGTACTACGTGTCGTGGAGCAAGTCGTTCCAGCCTTCGGGCGAGGCCTTTGCGCTGGCGGCGAACAATGCCGACCTGTCGCCGGAGACCACCAACAACACCGAGATCGGCGCCAAGTACGACTGGCTGAACGGCAAGGCCAGCACGACCATCTCGGTGTTCCGCCTGGAGCGCAGCAATATCAAGGTGGCCAACGCCGCCAACACGGCGCTGCTGCCGATCGGCGAGCAGCGCACCGACGGCGTGGAAATCGCCGGCGCGGCCGAACTCGGCAGCGGCTGGCGCATGCTGGCCGGCTATGCCTACCTGGACGCCACCATCACCAAGTCGAGCGCCGCGCTGCAAGGCAAGCGCGCCACTATCACGCCGCGCCACTCCGGCAACGCGTGGCTGACCAAGGACCTCGGCCACGGCTTCGGCGTGGGCGTCGGGGTGAACCTGGTGGGCTCGCGCTACGCCGATCCGCAGAACACCGTGACGCTGCCCGGCTATGTCACCGCCGACGCCATGGCCTGGTACCGCCGCGGCGCGTTCGAGGCGCAGCTCAACGTGTACAACCTGTTCGACAAGGGCTATATCGTCTCGGCCCACGGCACCAGCCCCAACCTGAACATGCCGGGCGCTCCGCGCAGCGTGATGGCGACGCTGCGGTACCGGATGTAAAGCGCAGTATCGTGGACAAGAAAAACCGGGCGGCTCGACACCGTCCGGTTTTTTTTTGCCTGAACCTTCTCTTGAACCGGCAGCGTATGACGGCATGTCACCGTCTGTGCCGTGGACCAGGTCGGCGCAAGAACAAGTCCATCAATCCGCACTCACTGTTGCGTGCGTCGCCGCGGGCGACATGCAACAGCGCGCCTGCGGAGAAACCCTGAGTCTCCACCGCGCCGGCATGCCATCGCGCCGCGGTGCTCAGTGCTCGCGCTCCCAGGTCTGGGTACGGCCGATCAGGCTGATGCCGATGAAGCCGCGCACGTTGAGCTTGTTGCCATCCTCGGCCAGCGAGATCTTGCTCTTGTAGACCTTGCCGTTCTCGGGGTCCAGGATCTCGCCGCCGCTCCACTCGTTCTCGCCGGTCTTGCGCAGGCCGGACAGGATGGTCATGCCGATCACGGGCTGGTCCTTGCGCGCGTCGGTGCACTTGTCGCACACGCGCGGCTTGCCGTCGCTCTCGACGAAGGACTTCACCAGGCGCCCGCTGTAGACGCCGTTCCTCTCGGTGATCTCCACCAGGCCGCGCGGCTTGCCGGTGTTGTCGTCGATGGTCTTCCACATGCCGCTCGGCGTGGCCTGGGCCATCGCCGCGGCGCTGCCGAGCAGGGCGGCGGCGAGCACGGCGGCGCGCCACAGCGGTCGGGTGCAGGCGAGGGTGGGATGGATGCGCATGATGTCTCCTTTGAGGTTCGTGGCCACCGGCAGTATGCCGGTGCGGTGCGCCGCGCGGCGGCTGCCGCAATGGATCGAATCGGGTCATCCGGGCAGCCAGCGAGCGGCGGGCGCGCACGCCAATCTACTGGCGCGGGCGCGTCGCCGCAATCCGGCGCGACGGCGCGCAAGCCTTGCCGCTGATCCGGCCCGCTACCCGCAAAGCCGCCTGCACGTGCGGTTTGCAGGTTTTTGTGTCGCAGCAATTGGCATCGCCTCGGGGGCGCTGAAGCAATCCTCTAAGCGGACGTACGACGCGCCGCGGGCACCTCGCGTGCCACGCGCGCCGGCATGCGCAGCACGACCGGCGGCGCAAGCGATGACGTAACTGAGGACCTGACTGACGATCCAACTGTGCGAGCGAGACCGGCAACCTCCAGCACCCTCGAGGAGCAAGCGCACCGACGGATGCGCGAGGGGCGATGGTGACGGCGATGGTGTGGTGCGACGCGCCGCCGATGTGTTGCCGCAATGCTTCGCTCGCGTCGTCGCTTTGCTCAATCGCAACGCTTTCGATGCGTTCGCGCTGTTGCTCCGATGCAAACCGTTGCGCGCGCGCATCACTCGCGCCGAGGTTCGCGCATCGTGTCGCGCGACGCGCGCGCGGATCGATGCCGCGGCTCCGGTGCCATGGCGCGATCGAGCGCGCGGCCGACTGTGTAACGCATGCAGAGGACGCGCCGCGCGGCCAGTCTCACGCGCGCTCGCCAACCTGCTTGCGCGCCTCGCGGCGTGCCGCGCGCGCCGCGGTGCATCGCCCGCAAAGCCTTTATCCATGCGGCTTTGCGCAAGTCGAGATGAGACGCGACGCTACCTACGCGCGCGCTTGCGACGCGCATCGCGCGGCTTGTAATCGGGTCGCGCGCGGGTGTGTAAAAGCTGCGTGCGTGGAAGGTGTGAAAGGGTGTCGCGACGTGTGTGCAAGAGAGAGAAACACGCGTCGCCGCATGCGTGCGCGCGATGCATGGCGATGCCATTGGCAACGTCTTCGTGACGACACGCGTGAGAACTAGTTGGAGCGATGCATGCAGGCAAGTTTTTTTGCACTTTTTTCTTAACATCATGGTGCAAACGAATTATGATTCGCCTTGACAAGAGTCTCACTTCATTGCAGAGAAGCAGGAAGAGCAAGATGGAACGACGAGCGCGATGCGCGCTTCGATGCAGTGATGCAGGTAGTAGCTGAGGAGCACGAGAACTTTGACGCAGACCAGGCCGGACCGGCTTCTTAAAACGCGTGCAGTCTCCCTTGGCCCAGTGACGGGTTGGGCCAGCTACCACCGAATGATGAATGCCGCCTGCCGTGCGCGAGGCCATGCCCGCACCGCAGGCCTGCTGTCCGATATCTCCTCATTTCTGGCCGCGCGCCGACTCAACGGGCGGCGTGGGCTGATCGAATATTCCAGGGCGCGGCACGTGCCCGAGACCCGCTTGCGGGCTCGCTCCGGCCGCCAAGTCACCGCCAGGGGCGGTGCGCCTGTAACCGAATTCATTAGCGTGCAGCCGCAAATGCGCCGCACGCCGATGAATCGCTCGCTCGACTGGGGCTGCGCTGCTGTCTTGCGCCTCGGGTCGGTCGGGTCGCCAACTTAGGTCATTCGATATTCACTCTCTAGTGAAGGAGTTATCCATGGCAACTGCTGCAAAGAAAAAGCCGGCGGCTAAGAAGGCCGCCAAGCCGGCCGCCAAGAAGGCCGCTCCGGCCAAGAAGGCTGCTGTGAAGAAGGTAGCCGCCAAGAAGGCAGCACCGGCCGCCAAGAAGGCCGCAACCAAGAAGGTAGCCGCGAAGAAGGCGCCGGCCGCCAAGAAGGCAGCGGCCAAGAAGGCCCCCGCCAAGAAGGTCGCGACCAAGAAGGTAGCCGCCAAGAAGGTTGCAGCCAAGAAGGTTGCAGCCAAGAAGGCACCGGCAGCCAAGAAGGTCGCCACCAAGAAGGTAGCCGCCAAGAAGGTAGCCGCCAAGAAGGCCGCACCGGCCAAGAAGGCCGCAACCAAGAAGGTCGCCGCCAAGAAGGCACCGGCCGCCAAGAAGGCTGCCACCAAGAAGGTAGCCGCCAAGAAGGCCCCGGCCAAGAAGGCTGCCGCCAAGAAGCCGGCTGCCAAGAAGGCCGCTTCCAAGAAGGCGCCTGCTGCCAAGCCTGCCGCTGCCCCTGCCGTGGCTCCCGCTTCGGCTGCCAAGACCGCGCTGAACCCGGCTGCTGCCTGGCCGTTCCCGACGGGCAACCGTCCGTAAGCTGCGCCGCCACGGCGTGGAGCTTGCACGTTCCGCAAGGAACCACACCGGCACGCAGCGCGTGCCAGCATGACCGGATACTGCGTATCCGGTCCGCAAGACGCCAGTCTTGCCGACCCGCCGATGGCATCCGCCCGGCGGGTTTTTTCATGGGCGCGCGCCGGCTTCAGGCCAACCTCGACGCCAAAAGAAAAAGCGCCGCGACCCTTGCGGGTGCGGCGCTTGCGATGCAGCGTCGCCGCGGCCCTCCCGGGCCGCTTGCGCTCAGTGCGTGACGCGCGTCACGCCGCCCGAAGACAGCAGTCGCACGCGCTCGCCGGGGCGGAAGGCCTCGTCGGCCTCCTGCGTGATTGCGCGCATCTCGCCGTTGTCCAGGCGCACGGTGATTTCCAGGCCGCGGCGCTGGTTGATCTTGTTCTCGGCGGCGCTACCGGCGATGCCGCCCAGAATCGCGCCGAGAATGCCTGCGGCCACCGCGCCATTGCCGCCACCGATGGTGCTGCCGGCCGCGATGCCGCCGATGGCACCACCCGCGAGCGTGCCGGCGCCGGTCTGGCCGCCCTGGATGGAGACTTCGCGCACGCCTTCGACCACGCCGTAGCGCACGGTCTGTTCGCGCTGCGCCTGGCCCGTGCCGTAGACGCTGTTGGAGTTGGACTGCGTGGCACAGCCGGCAACCAGCGTGACGAGGGCAAGGACGGCAACGGCGCCGCCACGGAGCTTGTTGTTCATCTCTTGTTACCGAAAAAAGCCACGCTCTGGCCGCAGGTCAGGCGTAGCGGTACCCGAATGCAGACTGGAACCGGTTGCCGATTTCTTCGCGCGACAACCAGTGGTTCTGCGGACCTTGCTGTGCGATCTTGACCGACCCCATCAGCGACGCCAGGCGGCCGGTCGTTTCCCAGTCTAAACCGTTTTCAATGCCGTAGAGCAGGCCGCCGCGGAAGGCGTCGCCACAGCCGGTCGGGTCCACGATGCGCTCGGCCTGGACGGCCGGGATCGCGTACTGGCTACCATCGGCAAAGATGCTGGCGCCGCGCTCGCCGTGCGTGACGATGAAGGCACGGACCTTGGCGGCGACATCGGCGCTGGTCCACGCGGTGCGCGACAGCAGGACCTGCGCCTCGTAGTCATTGACTGTCACGTAACTGGCGAGTTCAACGAACTCCCGCAGGTCGTCCCCGTTGAACAGGGGCATGGCCTGACCCAGGTCAAAGATGAACGGCACGCCCGCGTCGGCGAACTGGCGCGCGTGGTGCAGCATGCCTTCGCGGCTGTCGGGCGCGACGATGCCCAGGCGCGGCGCGCTGGCGCTGCCCAGTGCATCCTTGACGTTATTCAACTGCGACTGGCTCATTGCGCCAGGGTGGAAGGCGGTGATCTGGTTGTTGTCCAGGTCGGTGGTGATCATCGCCTGCGCCGTGAACGTCTCCGGCAGTACGCGGATGTGTTGCGTGGGGATCTCCAGCTTGCGCAGGTATTCCAGGTACGGTTCGGCGTCGGAGCCGACGGTGGCCATCACCATGGGGTCGCCGCCGAGCATTTTCAGCGTGTAGGCGATGTTGCCGGCGCACCCGCCGAACTCGCGCCGCATGCCGGGCACCAGGAACGACACGTTCAGCATGTGGATCTGGTCCGGCAGGATATGTTCTCGGAAACGTCCGTCGAACGTCATGATGGTGTCGTAGGCGACGGAGCCGCAGATCAGGCTGGCCATGCTCTCTCCAGGTGGTTGGTCGGTCAGGGGGGTGGATCCCTTGCGGGAAGGCTACTGCGAAAGCGGTAAGGCAGAAAGCAGCAGCGGCCGCCCCGGGTCTGCGGGCGGCCGCTGCCGTCAGGTCGCGTGGATTACTTCAGTGCGGCCAGGGCGGCGTCGTAGTCCGGTTCGGTCTTGATTTCCGACACCAGCTGCGCGTACTTGACGGTGTCGTTCTCGTCGAGCACCACCACTGCGCGGGCGGTCACGCCTGCGAGCGGGCCGCTCTTGATGTCGACACCATAGTTGCCCTTGAACTCGGCGCCGCGCATCGTCGACAGCGTCACCACGTTGGTCAGGCCTTCGGTGGTGCAGAAGCGGCCCATCGCGAACGGCAGGTCAGCCGAGATGGTCAGCACCACGGTGTTGGCGAGGCCGCTGGCGGCTTCGTTGAACTTGCGGGTCGAAGCCTGGCACACCGGCGTGTCCAGGCTCGGGACGATGTTCAGCACCTTGCGCTTGCCGGCGAAGTCGGCCAGCGTGACGTCCTTCAGGTCCTTGCCGACCAGCGAGAAGGCGGGCGCCTTGTCGCCGGGCTGCGGGAACTTGCCTGCGACTTCGATCGGGTTGCCGCCGAGGGTGACGTTGCTCATGTCTACTCCTTGATGTCTGGATGGTTTCCGGTTCAGTTTCCGGCGCCTGGCCGGTCATTGCCCGGGTGGGGGCGCGGTTCGCTGCCGGACTCGGATTCGGTCCGGCGGCGAGCCGGGAATTCAGGGATAAAAAATCAGCACGCGGTAGTTGGCTGGCGCCTGCTGCGTCCGGAATCGTACCCGAACCGGCAGTTCCATGCCCGCGCGAAGACCCTGCGCGGCAAAGGCCTTTTGCGTCGGATCGAGGTAATCCGCCGGTTGCAGCACCCGGCGCAGCAGCAGCTGGTCCTGCAGGTCGGTCATCACCAGTTCGATGGCCGGCAGCACGGTGCTGGCGCGGCCCTGGTTGCGCAGCGTCACCGTCAGCAGGTAGACGTCGCCGCTTTCGTCCTGGCGCTGAAGTTGCGAGCTCTCGATACGCAGCGCGTCGATGTCGCGCCAGGGCGGCACGTCGCAGCCCAGCGGCGCGCAGGCCGCCTCGAGCACCGGCCGCAGCATGGGGAACTGGCCGGCGAGCTGGCCGCGTGCGAGGTACGCGGCCTGCACCGCGCCGGCGAGGGCGAGCACGACGGCGGCCGCATGCCATGCGTAGCGCGGCACGCGGGTGCCGCGGCGGGGCTCGCGCGTGCGTTCGCGTTCACGCTCGCGCGCGTGGCGCAGGAAGTCGGGGGCGAACACCGGGCCGGCCGGCGCTTCCGTGCGGGCCCAGCGGCGCGTGGTCTGCTCGCGCGCCACGGCGCCGCCGGTGACGGTAGAGGGTTGGCTGCCAGTGTCGGGGGCGAGGTCTTGTGCGCCGGCCTCCTCGCCAGCGTCATCGAAGCGATCGGCGCTGGCAGGCGTGAAAGACAGCTCTTGCGCCGATGGCGCGGGCGCGGCATCGGCGGACGCCGCGCGCAGGAATTCGCTGGCGCTGGGGATCGCTGCAGCGGGTGCGGCGGGCGATGGTGCGGGCTTGTCGGTCGCGGCTTGCGGTTCCGATGCAGCCGGCTTTTCCGCCGCCGGTTCCGCCATATCCAGCGCGGCATGATCGAGCGTCGGCCAGGGGACGGCCACGGATGCCGGCTGTGCCGGGGTGTCCTCGACGTGATTCGGGCCGGCAGGGGTTGCTGATGCGGGCGCTGCGTCGGCGCCGGCCTCGGGCTCGAGTTCAAGGTCGGCTTCAGCTTTGACTTCAGGCTCGACTTCAGCTTCGGCTTCAGACTCGGCTTCGGGCTCGACTTCAGCTTCGGCTTCAGACTCGGCTTCGGGCTCCACTTCAGCCCCGACTCCCACGGCAGCCGGCGGCTGCGCCGGTTCCTCCGTCGGGGCCGCGGCCTGCCGTTCGGCATCGCGCGCATTGCGTTGCGCGACGGCTTCGTTGGCTTCGCGCACCGCACGCTCGATCTCGTCGTCGTCCATGCCGGCCTGCGCTGGGGCCGCCGCGGAGGCGTCCGCCTGTGCGTCCATCTCTTCCGGCGACATCATCATGGTCGGCGCGTCCAGCGCCGGCACGTCATAGCCAGGATCGATGGTGGGCTTGAATGGCGTCTGGGGCGTAAGGGGCGCGAGCGGCGCGGAAGCTGGCATCGGCGCGGGCGCGGCCCCAGCCGATGCCGGGGCGGAAGCAGCGCGGGCTGGTGCTGCGGAGGAAACGGGCGCGGCCGCGGCAGGCGTGGCGCCACCGGCCGGCAAGGGAATCTCGATCAGGTGTTCGCGCGCGTCGAACACCGTTTCGCAGTGGCCGCAACGCACCAGCCCCTGGCGCAGGCGCAACTGGTCGGCGACCAGCCGGAAGGCGGTGCGGCAGGCCGGGCAGCGCGTGACGAGCTTGACGGCGGCCATCAGTACCGGTCAGGGGCGGGTGCCATGCAGGCAGACCCAGCCTTCCTCGCTGCGCCACACCGTCAGCGGCAGCCAGGGCGCGTAGGCCGCGGCAACTTCATCCGCCTGGCGCTCGAGCACGCCGGAGAGCACCAGCCGGCCGCCGGGGCGCACGCGGGCGCTGAGCATGGCCGCCATCAGCTTGAGCGGGTTGGACAGGATATTGGCGACCACCAGGTCGTAGCTTGCGTCGGACACCGACTCGGGCAGTGCGAACGATGCTTGCACCTGGTTGCGCTCGGCGTTGTAGCGCGACGCTTCCACGGCGTTGGGATCGATATCGATGCCGATGGTGTCGCCCGCGCCCAGCTTGCGCGCGACGATCGCCAGGATGCCGGAGCCGCAGCCATAGTCGAGCACGGTCTCGCCCGGCTTCAGGTTCTGCTCAAGCCATTGCATGCACAGCCGCGTGGTGGGGTGGCTGCCGGTGCCGAAGGCCAGGCCGGGGTCCAGCTCCAGCACCACGGCGTCGGGCTCGGGCGCGTCGTGCCACGACGGCACCACCCAGATGCGCTCGCCGATGCGGATCGGCTCGAACTGTGATTGCGTCAGCCGCACCCAGTCCTGGTCCTCGACCGCGCGCAGTTCGAACGCCGGCACCGGGTCGATGCCGAGCTGGTTGGCGGCAGCCGCCACCACCACGGCCGGATCGGCATCGTCGCCAAACAGCGCCACCACGCGCGAGCGGTTCCACGCGAGTTGCTTCGGTTCCAGCCCGGGCTCGCCAAAGAGCGGCTGCTCGTCGGGCGTGTCGGCATCGGCGTCTTCCACCGAGACCGACAGCGCGCCAAGGTCGAACAGGGCGTCAGACCAGGCCTCGGCCTGGTCCTGCGCCACTTCGATCACACATTCCTGAAATGCCACGGGCTTCCTTGCTTCCTACGTGCTTGCTGCGGTGTGTATTGCGGGTAACGTTGCGTCAGGCCTTCGCGCGCTCCGCCAGGCGATGCTCGAGATAGTGGATGCTGGTGCCGCCTTCGACGAAGTTGGCGTCCATCATCAGCTCGCGGTGCAGCGGCACGTTGGTCTGGATGCCGTCCACCACCATTTCGGACAGCGCGATGCGCATGCGGGCGATAGCCTGCTCGCGCGTGGCGCCGTAAGTGATGATCTTGCCGATCATCGAATCGTAGTTGGGCGGCACGAAGTAGCCATCATACGCGTGCGAGTCGACCCGCACACCCGGGCCGCCGGGCATGTGCCAGGCGGTGATGCGGCCCGGCGACGGCGTGAACTTGAACGGGTCCTCGGCGTTCACGCGGCATTCGATCGCGTGGCCGCGGAACTGCACGTCCTTCTGGCGGAAACGCAGCTTCTCGCCAAAGGCGATGCGGATCTGCTCCTGCACGATATCGATGCCGGTGATCATCTCGGTGACCGGGTGCTCGACCTGCACGCGCGTGTTCATCTCGATGAAGTAGAACTCGTTGTTCTCGTACAGGAACTCGAAGGTGCCGGCGCCGCGGTAGCCCATCTTCTTGCAGGCCTCGGCGCAGCGGTCGCCGATGCGCTCGATCAGGCGGCGCGGGATGTGCGGCGCGGGCGCTTCCTCGATCACCTTCTGGTGGCGGCGCTGCATCGAGCAGTCGCGCTCGCCCAGCCAGATTGCCTGGCGGTGCTGGTCGGCCAGGATCTGGATTTCCACATGGCGCGGGTTCTCGAGGAACTTCTCCATGTAGACCTCGGGATTGCCGAAGGCGCGGCCGGCCTCTTCGCGCGTCATGTTGACGGCGTTGATCAGCGCGGCTTCCGTGTGCACCACGCGCATGCCGCGGCCGCCGCCGCCGCCGGCGGCCTTGATGATCACCGGGTAGCCCACGCGGCGCGCGGTCGCCAGGATTTCCTTGGGATCGTCGGGCAGGGCGCCGTCCGAGCCGGGCACGCACGGCACGCCGGCCTTGATCATGGACTGCTTGGCCGAGACCTTGTCGCCCATCAGGCGGATGCTGTCGGCGGTGGGGCCGATAAAGACGAAGCCGGATTTCTCCACGCGCTCGGCGAAGTCGGAGTTCTCCGACAGGAAGCCGTAGCCGGGGTGGATGGCCTGCGCGTCGGTCACCTCGGCGGCCGAGATGATGGCGGGCATATTGAGGTAAGACAGCGGCGACGGGGCCGGGCCGATACAGACGGCTTCGTCGGCCAGGCGCACGTACTTGGCCTCCTTGTCGGCCTCGGAGTACACCACGACCGTCTTGATGCCCAGTTCGCGGCAGGCGCGCTGGATGCGTAGAGCGATTTCGCCGCGGTTCGCGATCAGAATTTTTTCAAACATGGTCTCTCTCTGCGAGAACAGGAGCGGTCCCGCTGCGTGCCGGCAAGGCACATCGGGCGCGCGGCCGCAGGGCGGGTAGCCGTCGTGGCCGCAATACTGCGCGGAACTGCATGGAACTGCACGGAACGGGCCGCGATGCCTACAGCGTCCCCGGCGTCACGAAACGCCATTAGCGGACCGCGCCGGTGCTGCCTGGTGGCCACGCGAGTGGCCAATGGCAGCATGCGGCGCGGCATCCCGGTGGGGATCAGCCGATGACGAACAGCGGCTGGCCGTATTCCACTGCCTGGCCGTTTTCGACCAGGATTTCCTTGATGACACCGGCCTTGTCGCACTCGATTTCGTTGAGCAGCTTCATGGCTTCGATGATGCAGACGGTCTGGCCTTCCTTGACGGTGTCGCCGACGTTGACGAAGGGCGCGGCGCCGGGGGAGGGCGCACGGTAGAACGTGCCCACCATCGGCGAGGTCACCACATGGCCGGCGGGCAGCTGGACAGCCGGCTCGGCAGCCGGCGCAGCGCCGACCGGGGCTGCGGCCGGGGCGGCCGGCAGCGCCTGCATCTGCGGCATGGCCATCGGCGCGGCGATGACTTGCGGCGGTTGCTTGACGATGCGTACCTTGCCGTCGCCTTCGGTGACTTCCAGCTCGGAGATGCCGGATTCGGCCACCAGGTCGATAAGCGTCTTCAGCTTGCGCAGGTCCATCTTTTTATCCTCCTGAATCGGGTTGTCCGGCCGCTGCCGGGAACGGCCGCGGCGGAAGAAATCGTTGTGGCGGCCACCAGGGATCCGCGCCCGCCGTGCCGAAGCACACGCAACGGGCGCAGGCCGCCGGGCGGCGCGCGCATGTATTCAAATAAATCTGGCGGGGATCAGCTCCCCGAACTCCCTGGCGGCGGCTGCTCCTGGGCCAGCGCATAGTCCAGCGCCAGCAGGTAACCCTGCCACCCCAGTCCGCAGATCACCCCGACCGCTACGTCGGAGAAGTAGGAGTGGTGGCGGAAGCTCTCGCGGCGGTGCACGTTCGACAGGTGCACCTCGACGAAGGGGATCGCCACGCCGGCCAGCGCATCGCGCAGCGCCACGCTGGTATGCGTATAGGCCGCGGGGTTGATAACGATGAAGTCGACGCCTTCCGCGCGTGCCGCGTGGATGCGGTCGACCAGCGCCCCTTCATGGTTGGACTGGAACGATGCCAGCGAAATACCGGCCTTTGTGGCACGTTCGGCCAGGGCCGCGTCGATATCGGCAAGCGTCGTGTGCCCGTAGGTCTCCGGCTCGCGTGTGCCCAGCAGGTTGAGGTTCGGCCCATGGAGGACCAGCACCTTGCGGTAGCGGGCTGAGCGACGGAGGGAGCGGGTTGCAGTCACGGCGGCTCGACCAGATCAACGAAATTGCGCGGAGATTACCGTAGCTTAGAGTGATTTGTCTAGCGGGCGATACAAGGCCGGGCGGCATCCAGTCGTACTCCAATGCCGTTTTAAGCACTTTCGCCTGGTTTGATGCGCCAGCTGACAGAAATCGCCGAAGAAATCCGAAATTCAGCGGAGTTCACGGAAGAATGTCGTCATGTGCGCGGCAGGACTGCCCGCAATTCCTCGGCGGTGACCCGCCCCATCTTGCGGTACTTCACCGAGCCGTCCGGGTTGATCACCACGGTATAGGGTAGGCCCCCGGCACTATTGCCGAAATTGCGCGACAGTTCGGTGCCGGCGAAACCCGCCACGGCGAGCGGGTAGGCCACCGGTACCTTCCTGGTGAACTGCTGGATGTTGGCGGCGGAATCGATGCCGATGCCGACAAACTCCACCTGCCGGTTCTTGTATTCCTCATGCAGCGCGGTCAGTTCGGGCATCTCTTCCACGCAGGGGCCGCACCATGGTGCCCAGAAGTTCACCACCACGGTCTTGCCGCGCAGCTTGCCCAGGTCCAGGTCGGCCCCGGCGGCATCAGGCAGGCGGGTCTGGAAGAAGGTCTCCACCGCCTGGTCGCCGGCGGGCTTGGGCGAGAACACGAAATGGCCGGCCAGCGCGCCGGCGACGCAGGCGACCACGGCAACCCCGATCCACAGCCAGAGGCGGGAGCGGCGGGCGGGCGAGGAAACGGTTTCAGTCATGGGATGGCCTGGACCAAGGAGTTAGTTGGGCGCACCAACGGGGGCGCATGGTGTCGGGTGATGGTTGGAGCGGCCGGCGTCAGTCCGGTTCGGCCTCGTCGGCCTTGTCCATCAGCGCACGCACCGCCTGCACGTCCGCGCGTGCCAAGCGCCCGGAGGCGTCGGCCCGCACGGCGCCGCGTTCGTCGACGGCATCATACAGCGCAATATGGATACCCACCGGCGCCCCCAGTTCCGCGCGCACTTCGCCGGCCAGCAGCCTGGCCTCGCGGCGGTCGGGCCACTGGCCCTTCCACAGGAAGCTGAGGGTCTCGACCTCGCCGCGGCCGCCGAAGTGGCGGCTCTCGCTGGTTTCGAAGTCCACCCCGGCGTTAAGCAGGTGCAGCGTCGCGTCCTTGGGGCTGTCGCAGAAGCACTGCAGATAGATATCAGAGTGCTCGGTGGCGGTGCCGTTGAGCACCGCGCCGACCAGGTAGGGCCGGAACGGCGCCAGGTCTTCCATCGCCAGTACCGCCAGCCGGCGCAGCAGCGCCAGGATGCGGGGCTGGGTCTCGGCATGGAACAGCGCCTGGTAGGCGCGCACCTCGGCTTCGATCTGTTCGTTGTCCGGCAGCCATTCGCCGGGCACGCGCTGTTCGCCCAGCAGCTGGCGCGCGGCCTTGCGCTTGGCGGTGGCGTAGTCGGCACCGTCCTCGGCGATCATGCGGGCGGCGGCCTGGGCGATCTCGTCGCGCAGGCGGGAGGGGTCAAGCTGGGTACGTCGGGTCATGCCCCATGATACCGGAGCACGCCCCCGCGGCAGGTGCCCGCATGCTGCCGCAGTGCAGCGAGGGCCGCCGGCGCTCGGGTACAATCGTGGGCTTCCTGCCCGGCCTCGCCAGCGGCACAAAACCGCCGCGTGCGCCGCCGGGTGCCGAGTCCCCAGGCCGAGTTCGCCGGCCTGCTTCATGTCTTTCCGGGAACCCATGCATATTCATATCCTTGGCATCTGCGGCACCTTCATGGGCGGCCTGGCGGTGCTGGCCAAGCAGGCCGGTCACCGCGTCACCGGCTGCGATGCCAATGTCTACCCGCCGATGAGCACCCAGCTCGAGGCGCAAGGGATCGAGCTGATCGAAGGTTTCGACCCCGCCCAGCTGTCGCTGGAGCCGGACCTGTTCGTGATCGGCAATGTGGTCTCGCGCGGCAATCCGCTAATGGAAGCCATCCTCGACCGCAACCTGCCTTATGTCTCCGGCCCGCAATGGCTGGGAGAGCACGTATTGGCAAGCAAGTGGGTGCTGGCCGTGGCCGGCACGCACGGCAAGACCACCACCACCTCGATGCTGGCCTGGATCCTGGAGGATGCCGGCTACAACCCGGGCTTCCTGGTGGGCGGGGTGCCGCAGAACTTCGGCATTTCAGCGCGCGTGACCGAATCCGACTTCTTCGTGATCGAGGCCGACGAGTACGACACCGCCTTCTTCGACAAGCGCAGCAAGTTCGTCCACTACCGCTCGCGCACGGCGATCCTGAACAACCTGGAATACGATCACGCCGACATCTTCCCCGATCTGGCGGCGATCGAGACCCAGTTCCACCACCTCGTGCGCACCGTGCCCGGCCAGGGCCGGCTGGTGGTCAACGGCGTGGAAGAGAGCCTGGCCCGCGTGCTCGAGCGCGGCTGCTGGAGCGAGGTCGAGCAGTTCGGTGTAGGCGACTGGCGCGAGAGCGATGCGGCCGGCGCCAAGGCTGCGCCCGGCAAGGATGCCTTCGACGTCTGGTTTGGCAATGCCGTCGTCGGCACCGTGGTGTGGGACCTGCAGGGCACCCACAACCGCATGAATGCGCTGGCGGCGATCGCGGCCGCGCGCCACGTCGGCGTGCCGGTGGCGCAGGCGATCGAGTCGCTCGGGCGCTTCGCCAACGTCAAGCGCCGCATGGAAGTGCGCGGCGTGGTCAATGGCGTGACTGTCTACGACGACTTCGCCCACCACCCGACCGCGATCCAGACCACGCTGGAAGGACTGCGCCGCCGTGTCGGCAATGCCCGCATCCTGGCCGTGCTGGAGCCGCGCTCCAATACCATGAAGCTGGGCGTGATGAAGGCCCAGCTGCCGGCCAGCCTGGAGCAGGCCGACCTGGTGTTCGGCTACGGCGCTCCGGCGGGCAAGGACGCGCTCGGCTGGGACCTGGCCGAATCGCTGGCGCCGCTTGGCGCCAAGGCCGGCGCATTCCAGGACTTGGCGGAGCTGGTGCAGGTCGTGCGCGCCGCGGCTCAGCCGGGCGACCACGTGCTGGTAATGAGCAACGGCGGCTTCGGTGGCGTGCACCAGAAGCTGCTGGACGCGCTGGCCCAGCGCTGACCGACGCGAAGGACCACCATGCTGCTATACCTGCACGGATTCCGCTCCTCGCCGCAGTCGTTCAAGGCCCGGCTGGTGCAGGAGCGCATGCGCGAGTGGGGCGTGGGGCGCTACTACGCCTGCCCCACGCTCAATGTCTCGCCGGAAATGGCCATCGCGCAGGCTGAGGCCGCCATTCGTGCCGCGAAGAGCGCCGCGCAGGCCGGCGGCGACCAGGAAATCGCCATCGTCGGCTCGTCGCTGGGCGGCTTCTATGCGCGCTGGCTGGGCGAGCGCTACGGCTGCAAGACCGTGCTGCTCAACCCGGCTATCCATCCGTGGACCGACCTGGAGCAATACCTGGGCGAGCAGCCGCTATGGCATGGCGGCGGCTCGGTCAGGGTCGAGCGGCGCCACCTGCGGGAGTTGCTGGACCTGCGCGTGGACACCATCACCCGCCCCGAACGCTATTACCTCATCGCCGCCACCGGCGATGAGGTGCTGGACTACCGTGAAATGGTGGCCGCCTGCCCCGGCGCGAAGATGCGCGTCATCGACGGCAGCGACCACGGCATCAGCGAATTTGCCGACTACGTCGACGATGTGCTCGCCTTCTGCGGCTATGGCCCGGACGGCAAGGTGCCGGCAAGCGCAAGCCCGGCATGAGCGCGCAGTCCGCGCGCCGCTGTGGCTGGAGTTCGCACCTGCCTTTCGATGCTGCCATCACGCCCAACCTGCGGCGCTGGGTGACCGGCGATGACGGCTCGCTGACCGCGCGGCTGGTGGCCGCGTCGGAGCGCTTTCGCGTGGCCCGCCTGCAGCAGCGCCCGCTGCGGCCGCTGGCCGACGAATGGCAGGCGCTGGGGCAGGGCAACCGCACCCCCGCGCTGACGCGTGAGGTGCTGCTGATCTGCGACGATATCCCCGCCGTATTTGCCCACACCGTGGTGCGCCAGCGCCATGCGCGCCGCGACTGGCCGTTCCTGCGCGGGCTGGGCGAGCGCCCGCTGGGCGGGCGGCTGTTCGTCGATCCGGCGGTCGAGCGCGACCCCTTCCAGTTTGCGCGGCTGCTGCCGCACCATCCGCTGCGCCAGGCGCTGCAGCGCGTGCTGCCGGCCATGGGGCCGTTGCCCATGCTGCCGGCGCGGCGCTCGGTATTCCGGCGCGGCGACGGCGTCATGCTCGTGACAGAGGTCTTCTTGCCGGACCTGCTGTCGCGGCCATCCCCGGGGACCGGGGCGGGCGCGCTTGCGCGCATCAAAGACCGCGGCCCCGTTTTCACACGCACTACCGAAGCGAAGAGATAAAACAAGATGAGATTGCAGGGACGGGTTGCCATCATCACCGGTGCCGCCGCCGGTATCGGGTTTGCCACCGCGCAGCGCTTTGCCGCCGACGGTGCCATCGTCGTGCTGTGCGACGTGCAGGAGGCGCGCGTGCGCGAGGCCGCCGACAAGCTGGCCGCCACCGGCGCCACCGTGTCGGCTTACCGGGTCGACGTGACCCGGCGCGACGAGGTCGACGCCATGGTCGCGGCGGCGATTGCCGCGCATGGCCGCATCGATATCCTGGTCAACAACGCCGGCATCACCAAGGATGCGCGCCTGGTCAAGATGACCGAGGCGCAGTTCGACGCCGTGATCGACGTCAACCTGAAGGGCGTGTTCAACTGCGCCCAGGCCGTCGCCACCATCATGACCGAACAGGGCCGGGGCGTGATCCTGAACGCGTCGAGCGTGGTCGGCCTGTACGGCAACTTCGGCCAGACCAACTACGCGGCCAGCAAGTTCGGCGTGATCGGCTTTACCAAGACCTGGGCGCGCGAGCTGGGGCCCAAGGGCGTGCGCGTCAACGCGGTGTGCCCGGGCTTCGTCAATACCGAGATCGTGAAGACCGTGCCGGAGAAGGTGCTCGACGGCATGAAGTCGTCGTGCTGGCTGCGCCGCCTGGCCGAGCCGGCCGAGATCGCCAGCATCTACGCCTTCCTGGCCAGCGACGACGCCAGCTACGTCAACGGCGTGGCGATCGAGGCCAGCGGCGGCATGTCGCTCTGAGGCCTGGCCTCCCCGATGCGCCCCGGCGGGGCGTCCAAAGCGGCGCCGGCCGGGCGCAGGACCGGGGGTGCGGTATCATTCCAGGTCTGCGGCCACGCCCGTAATGCTACGGGGGGCGCCCCGGCGCGCAGCTTGCGCGCCCTGCGCGGACCAGCCCGGACCAGCCGCGTATTCGTTCGCCGGTCCGCACCGTCCGCACCATTTCTCCTACAGGAACCGCTCCAGCGCCGCCCGTGGCGGCCCCGATGCGGTTCCGCGCATTTCTGAAAGTACCGATCGATGCAGTTGCTGTTCGAAGAAGGCGGCGAAATCCGCGCCGGCACCGTGCTGAACCAGCAGGGCGAGGCCTACCAGGTGGAGCTGCCGGCCGGCAAGCGCACCAAGGTCAAGTCCCGCGACGTGCTGCTGCAGTTTGCGCAGCCGTCGGCGATCGAGCTGGTGCGCCAGACCGGCGACATGGTGGCGGAGATCGACCTGGACTTCCTGTGGGAATGCGCGCCCGAGGCCGAGTTCGGCTTCGCCGAGCTGGCCGCCGAATACTACGGCGCCGAACCCGGCGCGGTGCAGCAGGCGGCGCTGGCGATGGCGCTGCACGGCAACCCGGTGTACTTCCGCCGCAAGGGGCGCGGCCGCTACCAGCGCGCGCCCGAAGACCAGCTCAAGGCGGCGCTGGCCGCGCTCGAGCGCAAGCGCCAGCAGGCGCTGGTGCAGGCCGAATACGAAGACCAGCTCAAGGCGCTGACGTTGCCGGAATCGTTCCGCAACAAGGTGCTGCAGCTCCTGTTCAAGCCAGACAAGAACAGCCTGGAATTCAAGGCCATGGACGCGGCCTGCACCGCGCTGGGCATGACGCCGATGCGGCTGATGGTCGCCGCCGGCGGCGTGGCCAGCCCGCGCGCGCTGCATGAGGCCAAGTTCCTGGCCGAGTGCTTCCCCAAGGGCACCGGCTTCCCGGATACCGACGTGCCCGAGCCGCCCGCCGACCTGCCGGTGGCGGAGGTGGAAGCGTTTTCGATCGACGACGTCACCACCACCGAGATCGACGACGCGCTGTCGGTGACGAAGCTGGCCGACGGCAAGCTGCGCATCGGCATCCATATCGCCGCGCCCGCGCTGGGCATCCGCCGTAGCGAGCCGCTCGACGCGATCGCACGCCAGCGGTTGTCCACGGTCTACTTCCCGGGCGACAAGATCACCATGCTGCCCGACCCGGTGGTGGAGCGCTACACGCTGCAGGAAGGCCGCGTATGCCCGGCACTGTCGCTGTACGTGACGGTGGACCCGAGCGTGTGGCTCATCACCGGCAGCGAGACCCGCGCCGAGATGGTGCCGATCGCCGCCAACCTGCGCCACAACCTGCTGGACGACGTCATCACCGAGGCCTCGCTCTCACAGGGCACCGGCGACTACCCGTTCCGCGACGCGCTGACGCAGCTCTGGCACTTTGCCGGCTACCTGTACGACGAGCGCCAGAAGGCGCGCCTGGCCAGCGGCCTGCGTCCCGAGACGCACAACCGCGCCGACTTCAACTTCTACCTCGACGACCAGGCCGACGGCAGCCAGCGCGTGCGCATCGAGCAGCGCAAGCGCGGCTCGCCGCTGGACAAGATCGTGGCCGAGCTGATGATCCTGGCCAACAGCACCTGGGGCAAGCTGCTGGCCGACCAGGGCGTGCCGGGCATCTACCGCACGCAGAAGGCGTGGGGCATGCACCGCACCCGCATGCAGACCTATCCGGCGCCGCACGAGGGGCTGGGCGTGGCGCAGTACGCGTGGAGCACCTCGCCGCTGCGCCGCTATGTCGACCTGGTCAACCAGTGGCAGATCCTGGCGGTGGCCCAGCACGGCGTGACCGCCAAGCTGGTGGCGCCGTTCAAGCCCAAGGACGCCGACCTGCTGGCCGCGGTGGCCGACTTCGAAGGCACCTATGCCGCCTATGCCGACCACCAGTCGACCATGGAGCGCTACTGGTGCCTGCGCTGGCTCAAGCAGGAAAAGCGCGAGCGCATGATGGCCTCGGTGCTCAAGGAAGGCGCGGTGCGCTTCACCGAGATCCCGCTGGTCACGCGCGTGCCCGAGCTGGCCCAGGCGCAGCGCGGCACCCAGGTGCTGCTGGAGATCGGCGAGACCGACGAGATCACGCTGGAGGTGTCGTGCCGCGTGCTGGAAGTCTTTGCCGGAGAAGGCGAGTTGCCCGAGGAAGAGCTGGAAAGCGACGAGGAAGCCGCTGAAGTGTCGGCCGAAGCCGCTGCCGAGGCCGCGGCGGAGCTGGCGGCCGAGCAAGCCGCGGAGCAGGCCGCCGGGGTGTCGGACGAGGCGCCGGAGGAACCCGCGGGCGCGGACGGCAATGACGAGAACGGCGAGCCGTCGGCCCAGCGCGACACCGGCGGCCCGGCGGCGGGCTGAAGCCTTCGGAAATCGACGGCGCTCACTTACAATGCCAGTCTGATCCGGGGCCTGCGGGCCCCGGTTTGCCATGGCCTGCCGGTCCCCTCCCGTCCCGGCCAGTCCGTGCACCCAGCCCTCCGAGCCCTCATCCATCCATCGTGAACGCCGCTTTCGCCGCTCCCCGCCACTGGTGGCATGCCAGGTGGCACAACAGCAGTACGCTGGCCAAGGCGCTGGCCGTTTCCCTGGCCGTACATGCGGTGCTGCTGATGGTGCGGATCGCCGCGCCCGAGGTGTTCGAGATCAAGCGCAGCGATGCCGCGCTGGACGTGGTGCTGGTCAACGCCAAATCGGCGCAGAAGCCGCGCAACCCGACCGCATTGGCGCAGGCCAACCTGGACGGCGGCGGCGACCATGACCAGCAGCGTGCCAGCACGCCGCTGCCGGCTCAGACCGTGACACAGGAAGGCGACCTGGTGCGCCAGGTGCAGCGCCGCGTCGAGCAGCTCGAACAGGAGCAGCAGCGCCTGCTGACCCAGGCGCGCGAACCCGCGCCGGCGGTGCGCAACCAGCCGCTCAAGCCCGGCGAGAGGCGCGAGGACGCCCCGCAGCGCGGCCAGGACGAGCGCACCTCGGCCGACGAGATGGCCAAGCTCGAGGCCGAGATCGGCCGCAACCTGGACCAGTACGCCAAGCGGCCCAAGCGCTTCCAGCTCACCGCCACCAGCGCGCAGGCGGTCGACTACGCGCAGTACTACGACCGGCTGCGCCGCAAGATCGAGGCGCGCGGTACCACCGATTTCCCGCAACGCAACGGCAAGCCGCTGTACGGCCAGCTGATCCTGGTGATCAACGTCAACCGGCTGGGCAAGCTCGGCTACAACCGCGACGGCTACAACGTCGATGCCATCGACGTGGTCAAGAGTTCGGGCGATCCCGCGCTGGACCGCCAGGCCGTGGCGATCGTGCGCGCGGCCGCGCCGTTCGGCGCGTTCACGGCGGAAATGGCGGCGCGCCAGGACATCCTCGAAGTCATTTCCACTTTCAAGTTTTCGCGCAGCGGGCTGGAAACCCGCTTGCAGGCACGCTGATGACATCCACTGCTTCCACTGATTCCTCCCAGCCCACGTCCGATCGCTATGTGGTGATCGGCAACCCCGTCGCGCACAGCCGCTCGCCGGCGATCCACGCCGCCTTTGCGCGCCAGACCGGCGAGGCCGTGCAATACGACCGCCTGGAGGCGCCGCTGGACGGGTTTGCCGACACCGTGCGCAAGTTCTTTGCCGACGGCGGCTACGGCTGCAACGTGACCGTGCCGTTCAAACTCGAAGCCTATGACCTGGCCGACCGCCTGACCGAGCGCGCCGAAGCCGCCGGCGCGGTCAACACGCTGTGGATCGAAGAGGGTTTGATCCACGGCGACAACACCGACGGCATCGGCCTGGTGTGCGATATCCAGGACAACCTCGACACGCTGATCGAAGGCAAGCGCGTGCTGCTGCTGGGTGCGGGCGGCGCGGCCATGGGCGCGATGCTGCCGCTGATCGAATGCCGGCCGTCGCGCATCGTGGTGGCCAACCGCACCGCCTCGCGCGCCAGCGACATGCTGGAAGAGTTTGTCGAAGCCGCCGACCAGTACGGCGTGGAGCTGTGGGGCGGCGGGCTCGATGCGCTTGAAGGCCTGTCCGAGGACGAGGCCTGCGACGTCGTGATTAACGCTTCGTCCAGCAGCCTGCATGGCGAAGTGCCGCCGGTGCCCGAGCTGCTGCTGGGCGAAGGCGTGCTCGCCTACGACATGATGTACGGCGCCGAGCCCACGGTGTTCCTGCAGTTCGCCGCGGGCTGCGGCGCGCGTACCAGCGACGGCCTGGGCATGCTGGTCGAGCAGGCCGCCGAAGCCTTCTACATCTGGCGCGGCGTGCGCCCCCGCACCGCCCCCGTGCTGGCCGAGCTGCGCGCCGCGCTGCAGGCCGAACGCAAGGGCTGACCGGGGCGCCGCCAGCCGTGGCCAACCGCAACCGCACGGCCAGCGCCAGCCGCGGCGCAGCCCCTGCACGGACGGTGCTCAACCCGGTCCGCTGGCTCGGCTACCTGCTGGGCTGCGTGGCGGCGGGCGTGGTGGCGATGCAGTTGTTCTTCTTCGTGCAGATCGCAAGCTGGCAATACATCAACCCGTCGACGACCACGTTCATGCGCGCCGAGCGCTGGCGGCTGTGCGGCCTCAACGTGTGGAACTGCGGCATCGACCGGCAATGGGTACCGTACGATCGCATCTCGCGCAATCTCAAGCGCGCGGTGATCGCCAGCGAGGACGCCGACTTCGTCAACCACCCGGGCTATGAGCTGGACGCCATGCTCGACGCCTGGGAGCGCAACAAGAAGCGCGGGCGCATCGTGCGGGGCGGGTCGACCATCACGCAGCAGCTGGCCAAGAACCTGTTCCTGTCCTCCGAGCAGCACTACCTGCGCAAAGGCCAGGAGCTGGCGATCACGTGGATGCTCGAGTTCTGGCTCGACAAGCAGCGCATCTACGAGATTTACCTCAATTCGGTGGAGTGGGGCGAGGGCGTGTTCGGCGCGCAGGCCGCGGCGCAGCACTACTTCCGCACCACGGCGGACAAGCTCAGCGTGGGCCAGTCCGCACGCCTGGCCGCGGCGCTGCCGGCGCCCAAGTGCTTCGACAAGAAGGAATACTGCGCTAATGTGCGCGTGAATTTCCGCGCCAAGGCGGGGATCATCGCGCGGCGGATGGGGGCGGCCACCTTGCCGGACTGACGCCCCCCGGCGTCAGCTAAGCCAGCCCTTGCGGCGGAAATACACCAGCGGAATCGCCGCCGACACCGCCATCAGCGCAATCGCCCACGGATACCCTGCGGCCCAGTCCAACTCCGGCATGAACTTGAAGTTCATGCCGTAGATACTGGCGATCAGCGTGGGCGGCATCAGCGCCACCGACACCACCGAGAACAGTTTGATGATCTTGTTCTGGTTGATGTTGATGAAGCCGACGGTCGCGTCCATCAGGAAGTTGATCTTGTCGAACAGGAACGCGGTGTGGTTCTCGATCGAGTCGATATCGCGCAGGATCTGGCGCGCCTCGTCCTGCTGTTCGGCCGACAGCAGCTGGCTGCGCATCAGGAAGGACACTGCGCGGCGCGTGTCCATCACGTTGCGGCGGATGCGCCCGTTCAAGTCTTCCTCGCGGGCGATGGTTTCCAGCACGTCGGCCGCGGCGGCATCGGTCACGTTCTCGGCCAGCACGCGGCGGCTGGCTTCTTCCAGGCGTTCGTAGACTTCCTCGATCGAATCCGCGGAGTACTCGGCGTCGGTCGCGTACAGGTCCATCAGCACGTCCTTGGCATTGCGCACAGAGCCCGGGCGCATGCGCGCGCGCAACCGCACCAGCCGGAACACCGGCAGGTCTTCGTCGTGGATGGAGAACAGCACGTCGCGCGTCAGCACGAAGGCCACGCGCACGTTGCGCGACACCTCTTCCTCGTCCAGCAGGAAGTCGGTGCGGATATGGATATTCTCGTCCTCGCCCTCGAAGTAGCGCGCCGATGCCTCCAGGTCGCCGAGGTCTTCCAGTTCGGGAAGGGCAACGCCGTAGGCTTCCTTGATCCAGTTCAGCTCTTCGTCGTCGGGATTGACGACGTCGATCCAGATTGGCTTGTGTTGCAGCAGCTCATTGCGCTCGTCGACCTGCTCCTGGGCGAGCCGGCCTTTCTGCAGGACGAACAGGTTGATCATCCCCGGGATTCCTTATTACTGATTGCGACGAAAAACAAAGACAAGCGCGAAGACAAGCGCAGGCGGCTCGCCGCATCCCAGGTGCTCCGTCATGCCCTGCATGGCCTTGCGCTATGCTGCAACGCAGCCGCAATGGCCGGGCCACGGGCAAGCGTGATCGCGCTGTGCCGCGCCTGCCGTTCGGCACAAGCGGTACAAGGCGATGGCGTTTGCCTGGGTTGGCTGGCTAGCCGGGAGAGGGAAGATCCGTAACGATGCGGCGCGCATGGATGGCGCCGCCGGTGGCACGGAAAGACACTCGCCCGCAGTGTTCTGCTGCGGGCGAGGCCGACGAGGCGCGGAGCCGGGTGCTCCGGGCGGGTCGTCGTTACGCAGCCCGCAGTGACATGGCATTCGCAGAGGTCGCAGCGCTGCTGCGGCAACTCGAACACCCGATGCTACTGCCCACGTAATTTCTCCGGGATTGTGATGGCCGCGAGTGTAGCCCAACGAAGGGTGGCTTGTTAAGTGAAATCTCCGCGTCCGCGGCCTGCCGTTGTGCTAGGCCCCCGTCGTCGCGGCGTCACCCCATGGCGCCCCGCAACCGGCGCCACAGCAGCGGCGCCAGCATCACCGAAGACAAGGCCAGGAACATCAGCACGATCGCCGCATAGTCCTGCCAGTGCGGCTGCTCGTCCAGCAGCCACATGCCCGAGAACACCCCGACCACCGGGATGAACATGATCGACAGGCTCGACACCACCGGCGGCAGGCTGCGCGCCAGCCCGAACCAGACCAGGTGGCAGAAGGCGAAGACCACCACCGCGTTGTAGGCGATCGCCCCCCATTCGACGGCCGTGGGCATGCGCCAGCCGTCTTCCAGCAGCAGCGAGCCGGCTAGCAGGAACGGCAGCGTGATCGCCAGCATCCAGAAGGTCATGGCGCCGATCGGCACGCTGGTCTGGGTGCGTTTCATCAGCTGGGTGCCAAAGCCCCAGCCGGCCGCGGCGAGCAGCATCAGCAGCGTGCCGGCGGGGCTGCCGGTCAGCGCGCTGATCTCGCCCGACAGCAGCAGCACGGTGCCGGTCAGCGCGCAGCCGATGCCGAACCAGGCCCAGCCGCTGATGCGCTCGCGAAAGAACACCAGGCCCCACACCACCGCCCAGATCGGCATGGTGTAGCCGAGGATGGCGGCCCGGCCCGACGAGAGCATCTTGACCGCGACGATGGCAAACAGGTGCCAGACCACCATGTTGGGAAGGGCCAGGCGGAACACCGTGCCCCATTCGCGGCGCGGTACCGCCAGCGAGTCGCCACGCAGCCGCAGCGCCAGGCCCAGCGCCAGCAGGCCGCCGGCCATGCACAGCAGCCGGAAACCAAGGGGCGGGAAGTGCGCCACCCCTACCTTCATGATGGGCCAGTTGATGCCCCAGGCAAGCGTAAGGACGATAAGCAGGAAAATACCGCGGCGATCGAGAGACATGGAGGGAGGGCGGCTGGCTGTGCGCGATGCCGCTCTTTGTTTTGAGAGGAAGCGCAAAACGATAGCACGCAGCGGGTAAAATCGCCGGAAGCGACATATGCTGCAAGGGATGAATGGTTTTCACGCCGCTGCAGCCAACCGCGCCGGCCGATCCTGTGGGGCGCCGGCGCCACCAGGAATACCGAGTACCCATGACTTTCACCGAGCAGCTTGCTGCCGCCTGGCAGCGCAACGATTCCCTTCTGTGCGTCGGGCTCGATCCTGACCCGCAGAAGCTGCCGCTGTCCCTGACCGGGGCGGGCGGCGCCATCTTCTCGTTCTGCCGCGAGATCGTCGACGCTACCGCCGACCTGGTCTGCGCGTTCAAGCCACAGATCGCGTACTTCCATTCACAGCGCGCCGAGGACCAGCTCGAACAGCTGATCCACTACATCCACGATGCCCACCCCGGCATCCCGGTGATCCTGGACGCCAAGCGCGGCGATATCGGCTCGACCGCCGAGCACTATGCGCTGGAGGCCTTTGAGCGCTACAAGGCCGACGCGGTCACGGTCAGTCCGTACATGGGTTTCGATTCGATGCAGCCGTACCTGGCCTATCCGGGCCGCGGCGTGATCGTGCTGTGCCGCACCTCCAACCCGGGCGGCTCCGACGTGCAGTTCCTGCAGGTCGACGGCAAGCCGCTGTACCAGCTGGTGGCCGAGGCGGCGCGCGAGCGCTGGAACACCACCGGACAGATGGGGCTGGTGGTGGGGGCGACGTTCCCGAACGAGATCGCGCGGGTGCGGCAGATCGTAGGCGATATGCCGCTGCTGATTCCGGGGATCGGCGCACAGGGCGGGGATATCGAGGCCACGGTCAAGGCCGGGCGCACGGCGGATGGCACGGGGATGATGATCAATTCGTCGCGTGCCATTCTCTACGCCAGCCGCGAGAAGGACTTTGCCACGGCGGCGCGCAATGTCGCGCTGCAGACGCGGGAGACGATCAACCGCTATCGCCACGGCTGAGGCCGGGTGGCAGGGCAGAAAAAAACCGCGACCGGGAACGGCGCGGTTTTTTATTTGGTGGTGCAGGGGCTGGTGTCGGCGGTGTCAGGCCTCGTTTCGCAGCAGCTCCAGCAGCCCCCGCATCGCATGCTCCGCCGCCTGGCGGCGGATCTGCCCGCGGTCGCCACGAAAGCGCTGCGTTTCGGTAAGGGTCGTAATGCGGTTGCTCCAGCCGAAGCACACCATCCCCACCGGCTTTTCCGGCGTGCCGCCGTTGGGCCCGGCCACGCCGGTGATCGACAGCGACACCTGGGCGCGGCTGTTCAGCAGCGCGCCCTCGGCCATGGCATGCGCCACTTCCTCGCTGACCGCGCCGTGGTCGCGGATCAGTTTGGCCGGCACGCCCAGCATGGTGCTCTTGGCTTCGTTGGAATAGGTGACGAAGCCGCGCTCGAACCAGCCGGACGAGCCCGATACATCGGTGATGGCGGCCGCCACCAGCCCGCCAGTGCAGGATTCGGCGGTGGCCAGCATCAGCGATTTGTCGGCAAGGGCGACGCCGGCCTGGATGGCGAGCTGGTCGAGCAGGCGGCTGACGGACATGATGGGCTCGGGGGTAAATTATTAGAAATAAGTGGGCGATGCGCGCGGATCGTGGCGGGTTGGCTCAGAACGAGCGCCACAGCGCAAACACCAGCAGGGTGTAGAAGGCGGCAAAGATATCGTCGAACATCACGCCGAAGCCGCCGCGCAGGCCCGGCCCCTTGAGCGTGCGGTCGTAGTAGCCGATCGGCGCGGGCTTGGCGATATCGAACAGCCTGAACCACAGGAAGGCGGCGAACTGGCCCCAGAACCCGGTCGGCGTGACAAAGGTCAGCACCAGCCAGAAGGCAATGATCTCGTCCCAGACCATGCTGCCGTGGTCGTGCACGCCCATGTCGCGCGCGGTCTTGGCGCAGGCCCACAGGCCGACCAGGAAGCCGCCGCCGATGATCCACAGCCAGGTGGTGGGCTCGAGCCACAGCGAGATCACCACGAACGACAGCCAGGCATAGAGGGTGCCGACCGTGCCGGGGCTGAGGGGCGACAGGCCGGAGCCGAAGCCGAACGCGATCAGGTGGGCCGGATGCGCCAGCATGAAGCGGGCGGTGGGGCGCGTGACCTTGACGGTCTGGCCGGCTTCCAGGGTCAGGGCGGGGTCGCGCGGCGCGGCCCCGGGAGGCAAGGTGGACATCAATTTGGCTCGTGTGATGCGGGTGCTGCTTATGGTTATGGCCGGCTGCGCTGCATGTTGCGGGACTCCCGTGCCCGCGCGGCGCGCCGATGCCGGCATCATGACACGCCTGTGCCCCGGTGTCAGGGGGAAGCAAAATGGTCGAAGCTGGCGCCCTCGTACCGGGTCGGGTTGCCGGCACCGTCGACCAGCCGCAGGGCCGGCTCCGGCGTGATCGTGCCCACGCGTGTCAGCGGCAATGCGAGCCGCTCGCTGATCGCGGCGATGGCGTCGCGATTGCCCACCGGGGCCGTGAAGCAAAGCTCGTAGTCGTCGCCGCCGGCCAGCACGCATTCGCGCTGGATCGGCTCCGGCTGGCTGGCCAGCACCGCCGATCGCGGCAGCGCATCGACGTCCAGCAGCGCGCCGACCTGTGAGCGCGCCAGGATATGGCCGAGGTCGCCGACCAGCCCGTCGGAAATATCGAGTGCGGCATGCGCCACGCCGCGCAGCGCCATGCCGAGCGCCACGCGCGGGGTGGGCGTGTCCATGCGAGGGCGGACCTGGCTGTACTCAGGCTCGGGCAGCAGCCATTCGCCGCGGCAGTCGCCCAGCGCCAGGCGCGCGTCGCCGAGCGTGCCGGAAATCCAGATATCGTCGCCGGGGCGTGCGGCATCGCGACGCAGGGCGGCGCGCACCGGTACGTCGCCGAACACCGTCAGCGACAGCGTCAGCGGCCCGCGCGTGGTATCGCCGCCGACCAGTTCGCAGCCATGTGCGTCCGCCAGCGCCAGCATGCCTTCGGCCAGGTCGGCCAGCCAGGCGGGATCGGCCTCGGGCAGCGCCAGGGCCAGCGTGAAGGCGCGCGGCTCGGCGCCCATCGCGGCCAGGTCGGACAGGTTCACAGCCAGCGCCTTGTGGCCGAGCGCGCGCGGCGCCACGTCCGGGAAGAAATGCCGGCCGCTGACCAGCATGTCGGTGCTGATGGCCAGGTGGTGGCCGGGGCGGCCCTCGATCAGCGCGCAGTCGTCGCCCACGCCGAGCGCGGCCTTGCGCACCGGCCGCGTGAAATAACGGCGGATCAGGTCGAACTCGGAAAGCTGGGCGGGGTGAGGGTCGGACATCGCTGTGGACTAGGAGTGGCCCGGCCGGCAAGGACGGGAAAGCAGGTGGGGTGGCGGGGCGTTGCAGGAGGCAGCCTGAGGGGACCGCGGCGCGCGCAGCGCGTCAGGATGGGGTGCCAAGGGCGTTTCAGCAAGATACTGCCGCGCATGACAGCCATGATCGCAGCGGGTCACCCCGCTTCCGCCGGACGGCGCTACGCTTGCTGGTGTTGGCCCCGAGGTTGGGGCATATTGTACCGAAACGCAAAGGTGCCCCAAGCAAAAGGCTTATTGTGAAATAGTATTTCACTATATAAAATGCGGGGTTCCAAAGGAAGAGAAGGGCGGACACGTGGAGCCGGTCCGCCGATCGTCCCCGCCACGTCAATGACGGCTCCACCGATTGGAAGATGCGCCGATGACCAGCCCTCAGCAGTCCCCGTCCCAAGACGATCTGAAACAGCAGCAGCGTGAGGCGCTGCGCAAAGCGGCGCTCGAGTATCACGAGTTTCCGACCCCCGGCAAGATCTCCGTCACCCCGACCAAGCCGCTGTCGAACCAGCGCGACCTGGCCCTGGCTTACTCGCCGGGCGTGGCCGCCGCTTGTGAAGAAATCGTTGTCGATCAGGCCAACTCCTTCCGCTACACCGCGCGCGGCAACCTGGTGGCCGTGATCACCAACGGCACCGCCGTGCTGGGCCTGGGCGACATCGGTGCCGCGGCCTCCAAGCCGGTGATGGAAGGCAAGGCCGGCCTGTTCAAGAAGTTTGCCGGTATTGATGTATTCGATATCGAAGTCGACGAGAAGGACCCCGAGAAGCTGGTCCAGATCATCGCTGCGCTGGAGCCGACCTTCGGCGGCATCAACCTGGAAGACATCAAGGCACCGGAGTGCTTCTACGTCGAGCGCAAGCTGCGCGAGAAGATGAAGATCCCCGTCTTCCACGATGACCAGCACGGCACCGCCATCGTGGTGGCCGCGGCCATCATCAACGGCCTGAAGGTGGTCGGCAAGGACATCAAAAAGGTCAAGTTGGTTGCCTCGGGCGCCGGCGCGGCCGCGCTGGCCTGCCTGGACCTGCTGGTCGACATCGGCCTGCCCATCGAGAACATCTGGGTGACGGACCTGGCCGGCGTGGTCTATGAAGGCCGTACCGAGCTGATGGACCCGGAAAAGGCGCGCTTCTCGCAGAAGACCGACAAGCGCAAGCTGGCCGAGGTGATCGACGGCGCCGACATTTTCCTGGGCCTGTCCGCCGCGGGCGTGCTCAAGCAGGACATGGTCCAGCGCATGGCCGACAAGCCGCTGGTGCTGGCGCTGGCCAACCCGAACCCGGAAATCGCGCCGGAACTGGTCAAGGAAGTGCGCCCGGACGCCGTGATGGCTACCGGCCGTACCGACTACCCGAACCAGGTCAACAACGTCCTGTGCTTCCCGTTCATCTTCCGCGGTGCGCTCGATTGCGGCGCCACCACCATCACGCGCGAGATGGAAATCGCTGCGGCCAACGCGCTGGCCGAACTGGCACGCCAGGAGCAGAGCGACATCGTCGCCACCGCCTATGGCATCCAGGACCTGTCGTTCGGCCCTGAGTACCTGATCCCGAAGCCGTTCGATCCGCGCCTGATCGTCAAGGTGGCCCCGGCCGTGGCGGAAGCCGCGATGAAGTCCGGCGTGGCCGCCCGTCCGATCGAGGACATGGACGCCTACCGCCTGCAGCTACAGCAGTTCGTGTACCACTCGGGCACGCTGATGAAGCCGATCTACGCCGCCGCGCGCAAGGTCGAGATGGACAAGAAGCGCATTGTCTTCGCCGAAGGCGAGCAAGAGCGCGTGCTGCGAGCGGTGCAGGTGATCGTCGACGAAAAGCTGGCCAACCCGATCCTGATTGGCCGCCCGGCCGTGCTGCAGCACCGCATCGAGCGCTTTGGCCTGCGCCTGCGCGCCGGCGTGGACTTCACCGTGGTCAACCCCGAGCACGATGAGCGTTTCCGCGACTACTCCGACGCCTATTACCGCATGATGGCGCGCGAGGGCATCACGCCCGAGTACGCCAAGCTGGAGCTGCGCCGCCGCACCACGCTGATCGGCGCCATGCTGGTCAAGCAGGGCGAGGCCGACGGCATGATCTGCGGCACCGTCAGCAACACCGCGGCGCACCTGCGCTATATCGACCAGGTGCTGGGCGGCACCAACAAGGTCTACGCAGCGATGAACGGCCTGGTGCTGCCGGGCCGCCAGATCTTCCTGGTGGATACGCACGTCAACGTCGACCCGACCGCCGAAGAGCTGGCCCAGATCACGCTGATGGCCGCCGAGGAACTGAAGCGCTTCGGCATCGAGCCCAAGATCGCGCTGCTGTCGCATTCGAACTTCGGCTCGTCCGAGGCGCCTTCGGCCCGCAAGATGCGCGAAACGCTCGCCATCCTGCGCGATCGCGCCCCGGAGCTTGAGATCGACGGCGAAATGCACGGCGACAGCGCACTCGACCAGAAGCTGCGCGACCAGCTGGTGCCGGACGGCACGCTCAAGGGCGAAGCCAACCTGCTGGTGTGCCCGAACATCGATGCGGCCAATATCTCGTACAACCTGCTCAAGGTTGCCGCGGGCAATAACGTCGCGATCGGGCCGATCCTGCTGGGCGTGAAGGCGCCGGTGCACATCCTGACGCCGTCGGCGACGGTGCGCCGCATCGTCAACATGACCTCGCTGGTCGTCGTCGACGCTGCCGCCGCCAAGCGTTAATCCGTCGCATCACAAATGTGGCGAAAAGCCGGGCTTGCCCGGCTTTTTTTGTGTCCATCTGCCAACAGTTAGTATGCGCACACATACGCTTAACATATTGAAACAATTGAAGAAATAGCGCTGCCCGTGGACCGGGATTGATTAATTCCGTGCATGCGCGTAACCTTACGCCTTTGATATAGGCGCTCGCCATGAGCGCCCCGGTGCGGCCGGCATCCATCGCGCTCCTGACCAGGTGGCGCAGGGCGCTGGCCAGGGTGGCCCGGACAGATCGTCTACCCAACCAGCGGCAGGCTCGATTTCCGGTTCAACCAAGACAAGCAACGTGGGTTTCCAAGTACCTCTGATGCGGCACGCAACACGCATGCTCGTCCGTTCCATGACGGGCGCGGCGCTGGTGCTGGCCCTGGCGCAACCGACGCTGGCGCGTCAGGCGCAGACCGAAGGGATGGGAACCATTGCAGTGCAGCAGTTGCCCAACGATGCACGGCAGACCCTGGACCGCATCGAAGCCGGCGGCCCTTTCCTGTATGACAAGGACGGGTCCCGATTCGGCAACTACGAACGCATCCTGCCGCAAAGAGAACGCGGGTATTACCGCGAATACACGGTAAAGAGTGCCAGAAGCCGGAACCGGGGAGCCAAGCGGATCGTATGCGGCGGGGAACAACGCGCTGCCAACGATTGTTACTACACGGAAGACCACTACAACAGCTTCAAACGGATAATCAAATGATGACTGACATTTTCGGATTGGGCGACGCCCTTGCCGCCCGCGAAGAGCGCGGCGCCGGAGATGGCTGGCAGCGGGCTCAGCAGCAGGCCCAGAACCTATACGACAACGTGCTGATGATGCCGCGCCAAGAGCTGACGCACAAACTCCCGCCCGCGACCGCGCCTGTGGCCATGCCGACCGGTGCCGGCTGGGCAGACGGCACCAGCGAGGGGGCCATGAACCTGTTCAAGACGGTGCGTCCGAACATCGTCCAGTCGATCCGCGCCTTCCGCGTGCCCGAGCTGGCCCAGGCGGCCGCGGATCTCGGCCAGCATTTCCTGTACGCCAACTGCGCGCATTGCGCCAGCAAGGCGGAGATCCTGGAAACGATCGCGATCTCGTTCACGTTCCCGAAGCACTTCGGCAAGAACTTCGACGCGCTGGCCGATTGCCTGACCGACATGATCTACAAGGCCGGCCCGCAGCCGGGCTTCGTGATCGTGCTTGAGGGCCTGCCGCTTGCGCAGAAATTCGACAAGGAAGGGCGAGAGGTGCTGCTCGACGTGTTCCGCGACGCCGCCGAGTTCTGGGGCGAGCGCAAGGTGCAGTTCCGGGTGTTCTACTCGTTCGCCTGATCGGCTGCACGGTGTTCCATGAAAAAAGCCCGCAAATGCGGGCTTTTTGCTTTCTGGCGATGCGCCGGACCGCTATTCCTGCGCCGGGATATGCCCGTGCGGCGTCAGACGGTCGATCAGCTCCGGCAGCCCGTCGCTCAGTTGCGCCGCCACATCATCCTGCGACATCCCGGTCGATTGCGCCAGCGATTCCAGCGCACCGGTATCGCCCAGCGCATTGCTCAGCGCCGACGGCGTGACCGGCTGGTTGGCACCGCTGCTGATCCACGAATTGACCTGCTCGCCCAGCCCGGCCTGCGCCAGGATCTGCTGCAGCGCGCCGATGCCGCCCGCGGCGGCGCCCAGTGCCTGGCTGTTGGCCGGTGCGCCGCCCTGGCCGCCAAGCAGGCCGCCCAGCAGCGAGCCAAGGTCAAGCCCGCCGGTGGCGTTCCCAGGCGCGGCACCGGCGCCGCCACCGAGCATGCCGCCCAGCAGGCCGCCGAGGCTGCCCAGTCCGCCCACGCCATCGTCGACCGGCGCCGCCGAATCACCCGCCGCGCCCGCATCGCCAGCCTCGCCGCGCTTGCGCATCGCCAGCATCGCCAGTAGCCCGAGCGCCATCATCAGCTTCGGATTGAGCCCGCCGGCACTGCCGTCCTCGCTGCGGGCGTTGCCAAGTTGTCCGAGCACGCCGCCCAGCACGCTATCGAGTAGTCCCATGGTCGACTCCTTTCAGTCAGGGTTGGCGCCAGCCGGGGTGGCTGTTGCCATCAGAATCCGCCAAGCAAGGCGTTGAGTGTCGCCAGGCACGCCAGCCCCGCGGTTTCGGTACGCAGAATGCGCGGGCCGAGCGACACGCCGGTGAAGCCGGCCTGCCGTGCCGCCTGTTCCTCTTCCGGTGACAGGCCGCCTTCGGGGCCGATCAGCAGCGTGACGCCGTTGGCGACCAGCGCATCGTGCCGGTCCGCCACGAACGCCGGCAGCGACTGCTCCGCGCGCGGCGACACCAGCAGCCGTGCCCCGGCACCGCCGGACTGCGCCAGCCACGTCTCAAAGTTAGCGACCGGCGCGACCTCCGGCAAGCGATTCCGGCCGCATTGCTCGCACGCGGCCTGTACCAGCGCCTGCCAGTGCGCCTGGCGCTTCTGCGCGCGCTCGCCCGACAGCCGCACCACCGAGCGTGTGGCCTGCAATGGCTGGATCGCACCGACGCCAAGCTCGACTGCCTTCTCGATCAGCCAGTCCATCTTGTCGCCACCCGCCAGGCCCTGCGCCAGCGTGACGCGGAAGGGCGGTTCGGCCTCGGCGGTGTCATGCGCGCCGATGCGCGCGACGGCGTGGCGCTTGCCCAGTTCGACCAGCGTGGCCGCATGGCTGCCGCCGCGGCCGTCGAACAGCGTAATGGCATCGCCCGGCGCCAGGCGCAGCACCTGGGCGTGGCGTACCACGAGTTCGGGAAGAGAAAAGTCGGATTCGGCGGCCAGGACCGCCTCCGTGCCGCCGACGAAGAAACGCGGAGCCATCAGCCTGCCTGCCCCGCCGATTGTTCCAGCGGCTTGCCGAAACCCCAGCGGTAGCCGTCGGGATCCTCGACCATGCAGTAGCGGTCGCCCCAGAACTGGTCGGCCGGCGCCATCAGGCTGACCGCGCCGGCGTCGATCGCGCGCTGGTGCATTGCGTCGACATCGTCGCAATAGACATAGAAGGTCTGCGGGCATTCCACGCCCAGCGAGCGCGGCGTGCGCGCGGTGCTGCCCCAGGCGCCCTCGGGCGCGAACATCACCACCAACTGGCCCTGGTAGTGCATCTCTGCGTGGGTCGGCACGCCGTTTTCATCGACCACATGGCCGGCGGTGAAGCCGAAGGCGCGGCTGTAGAAGTCCAGCGCGACGCGGCCGTTGGCGACGGTCAGGTAGGGGGTGAGCCAGGGGGTGTTGGCCGGTCTGGTCATGATCGTCTCCTGGAATGCGGGAAACCCGGCGCGGCTGGCGCGCCGCGCGGTGCGAGTGTGCATCTTACGCGTGCGGGCTTGCGCTGTCGAAGTGCGGTGCAGCGGCTGGGGCGTCGCTGCATAGGTGGAGTATCAGGCATGTTCACGCTCGGATAGTTCCGACAGGATGGCTGGGGCAGGTGAGCGGCATCGCCGGCACCGGCGGTAGAGCGTCCCACCCACCCGTTAGCCGCGCCGGCCGGTCCGGAAAACCACCTAGCTTCTGCTAAAATTGCGGTTTTCCCGCCGTCAGGCCCACGCCCGCTCACCGTCTCCGTCCAGCCCGCATGTCCGCCCTTGCCCATCCCGCAACAAGTCCTTTTGCTTCCCAGCCCGCCAAGCTGATGGCCGATGCCATCCGCGTGCTTGCCATGGACGCCGTCCAGCAAGCCAATTCCGGCCACCCCGGTGCGCCGATGGGCATGGCAGATATCGCCGTGGCGCTGTGGGGCCGGCACCTGAAGCACAACCCGACCAATCCGCATTGGGCCGACCGCGACCGCTTCGTGCTGTCCAACGGCCACGGCTCGATGCTGATCTACGCGCTGCTGCACCTGACTGGCTATGACCTGCCGGTCGAAGAGCTGAAGAACTTCCGCCAGCTGCACAGCAAGACCGCCGGCCACCCGGAATATGGCATCACCCCGGGCGTGGAAACCACCACCGGCCCGCTCGGCCAGGGCATCACCAACGCGGTCGGCATGGCACTGGCCGAACGCCTGCTGGGTGAAGAATTCAACCGCCCCGGCTTCGACATCGTCAACCACCACACCTATGTCTTCCTGGGCGATGGCTGCCTGATGGAAGGCATCAGCCATGAGGCCTGCTCGCTGGCCGGCACGCTGAAGCTTAATAAGCTAATTGCGCTGTGGGACGACAACGGCATCTCGATCGACGGCGACGTGGTGCACTGGTTTGCCGACGATACCCCGAAGCGTTTCGAAGCCTACGGCTGGAACGTGATCCGCGGCATCGACGGTCATGACGTGACCGCCGTCGACATGGCCATCTCGCAGGCCAGGGCCAGCGACAAGCCGACCCTGATCTGCTGCCGCACCAAGATCGGCAAGGGCGCCCCGAACAAGGAAGGCGGCCACGACGTGCACGGCGCCCCGCTGGGCGGCGCCGAAGTGCTGGCCACGCGCGAGGCGCTGGGCTGGGCCCACGCCCCGTTCGAAGTGCCGGGCGACGTCTACGACGCCTGGGACGCCAAGGCCAACGGCCAGGCGCTGGAGCGCGCCTGGAACGCGCTGTTCGATGCCTACGCCGAGCGCCATCCGTATGAAGCCGGCGAATTCCGCCGCCGCATGAAGGGCGAGCTGCCCGGTTCGTTCGACGCTGCGGTGGAAGCCTTTATCGCCAAGTGCGAGGACAAGGCCGAAACCATCGCCACCCGGAAGGCCAGCCAGAACACCATCGAAGCCGTCGCTCCGGTGCTGCCCGAGTTCCTCGGCGGCTCGGCCGACCTGACCGGCTCGAACCTGACCAACTGGTCGGGCACCAAGCCCGTGCGCGTCGATGGCTGGGGCAACCACATCAACTACGGCGTGCGCGAGTTCGGCATGAGCGCCGTCATGAACGGCATTGCGCTGCATGGTGGCTACATCCCCTACGGTGCGACCTTCCTGACTTTCTCGGATTACAGCCGCAATGCGCTGCGCATGGCGGCGCTGATGAAGATCCGCTCGCTGTTCGTCTTCACCCATGACTCGATCGGCCTCGGCGAAGACGGCCCGACCCACCAGTCGATCGAGCACGTCGCCAGCCTGCGCCTGATCCCGAACATGGACGTCTGGCGTACCGCCGACACCACCGAGACCGCGGTGGCCTGGGCCGAGGCGATCCGCCGCGAGAACGGTCCGAGCTGCCTGATCTTCAGCCGCCAGAACCTGCCGTTCCAGCGCCGCGACGAGGCCACCCGCGCCAATATCGCACGCGGCGGCTACGTGCTGCGCGACAGCGTCAACCCGGACACCGGCCGTCCGGACGCCGTGGTCCTGGCCACCGGCTCGGAAGTCGGCCTGGCCGTCGGCACCGCCGATCAGCTGGCAGCGGAAGGCGTGCACGTGCGCGTGGTCTCGATCCCGGCTACCACCGTGTTCGACAAGCAGGACAGCGCCTACAAGGCCAGCGTGCTGCCGGCCGGCGTGCCGCGCGTGGCCGTCGAGGCGGGAGTGACGGACTTCTGGTGGAAGTACCAGGTCCAAGCGGTGGTGGGCATCGACACCTTTGGTGAATCGGCCCCGGCCGGTGTGCTGTTCAAGCACTTCGGCTTTACCGTCGAGAACGTTGTCCGAACGGTGAAGGACACCCTTATCTAAGCATCCGGGCGCTGGAGCCGCGTGGTGCGCCGCGCGGCCCGTGCGGCGCCCGCCGGTTTCAATCGATCCTCAGGAGAGACAGTCATGACCATCAAGATCGGCATCAACGGCTTCGGCCGCATTGGACGCATGGTGTTCCGCGCCGCCGTCGCCAACTTCAAGGACATCGAAGTCGTTGGCATCAACGACCTGCTGGAACCCGACTACCTGGCGTACATGCTGAAGTACGACTCGGTGCACGGCCGCTTTGACGGCGAAGTGTCGGTCGACGGCAACACCCTGGTCGTCAACGGCAAGAAGATCCGCCTGACCGCGGTCAAGGATCCGGCCGAGCTGAAGTGGGGCGAGATCGGCGCCGACGTGGTGGTCGAGTCGACCGGCATCTTCCTGACCAAGGAAGGCGCGCAGAAGCACCTCGACGCGGGCGCCAGGAAGGTGATCATGTCGGCCCCGTCCAAGGACGACACCCCGATGTTCGTGTACGGCGTGAACCACGAGACGTACAAGGGCGAGGCGATCATCTCCAACGCCAGCTGCACCACCAACTGCCTGGCGCCGGTCGCCAAGGTGCTGAACGACAAGTGGGGCATCAAGCGCGGCCTGATGACCACCGTGCACGCCGCCACCGCCACCCAGAAGACCGTTGACGGCCCGTCCAACAAGGACTGGCGCGGCGGCCGCGGTATCCTGGAAAACATCATCCCGTCGTCGACGGGTGCTGCCAAGGCCGTGGGCGTGGTGATCCCGCAACTGAACAAGAAGCTGACCGGCATGTCGTTCCGCGTGCCGACCTCGGACGTGTCGGTGGTCGACCTGACCGTCGAGCTGGAAAAGCCGGCCACGTACGAAGAAATCTGCGCCGAGATGAAGGCCCAGAGCCAGGGCGCGCTGAAGGGCGTGCTGGGCTACACCGAAGACAAGGTCGTTGCCACGGACTTCCGCGGCGATGCCCGCACCTCGATCTTCGACGCCGAAGCCGGCATCGCGCTGGACGGCACCTTCATCAAGGTCGTGAGCTGGTACGACAATGAGTGGGGCTACTCGAACAAGGTGCTGGAAATGGTTCGCGTCGCGGCCAAGTAACCCTGCAGTCTTGCGGAATGAAAAACGCGCCTTCGGGCGCGTTTTTCTTTTTGCACAAGCGGGATATCAGCCGGCCGGGCGGGGCGCCAGCGGCCGCGCATCGACCGCCGCGCCATCGACCAGGAAATGGCCGCCGGCCACGTGGTGGATGGTGCGCAGTCCGTCATGCCCGTCGAAATGCCAGCGCCCGTTGCTGAACACGCGCGAGTCCGCCTGTGCGGCGACGACCTCGCCGAGGAACAGGTCGTAGGTCTGCTGTGTGGCTGGCTCGTGCAGCAGCCGGCATTCCAGCCAGGCGGCGCAGCCCTCGAGCAGCGGCGCGCCGACCGTCATGCCAGTGAAAGTCCCTAGCCCGTAAGCGTCGAACTTGTCGGTACCATCCTGCTCCATCAGCGCCAGGCCGGAGCTCGAGCCGAGCGTCTCGGTCAGGTCGACCTGGCTCACGGTAGGCACCTGCAGCACGAATTCGCCGCTCTCTTCCAACAGCTTGCGGGTCCAGGTGCTCTTGTCCAGCACCACCGCCACCTTGGGTGGAGAGAAATCCAGCGGCATGGCCCAGGCGGCGGCCATGATATTGCGCTTGCCGCCGGCTGCGGCACTGACCAGCACGGTCGGGCCGTGATTGAGCAGGCGATAGGCTTTCGGCAGTTCGACGGGAAGGCGGAAATGTGCGGGAGCGGGCGCGGGGTCGGACATGATGTCGTCAGAAAAGAATGATAAAAATGGAAGACCGATCGTCAATATACCCCCACCGTATATTGGTTGCTGGAGTCCGGAAATTGTCCCTATATGCAGGCAATACCCTAAAAATTTCCGCATTTTTCAGAAAAATGACCTCGACAGTCACTTCGAAAATGCCGAATTTGCTTTCCGAGCTTGTTTTTTCCTCTTACACTATTAAGACGTCGTTGAAATCTGATGTGCAGCCAGCGCAAGTGGTGGGGCCATCTTTGCTAAGAAAAATCTGACCGGGGCCTGATCATGGTGAACGTAGACACAAAGCTTTTAGTGATCTTCACCGAGCTGCTGAGTAAGCGGAACGCCACTTACGTCGCGGAAAAAATGCATATGACTGCGCCCGCGGTGTCGCATTCGCTGGGCAGGCTGCGCGAAATCTTTGACGATCCACTCTTCATCCGCGTTCCGCACGGCCTTACGCCGACGCCGCGCGCGCTCGAGCTGGGCCCCAAGATCCGCGACATGCTGGACCTGTGGTCGTCGATTAACGAGGGTGACGCGGACAATTTCGATCCGGCCATCGCCACCGGCACGCTGAGCATCGGCTTTGCCGCTGAGCTCGGCGATACCGTATTTAACCGCTTCGTGCTGCGCATCAAGCAACTGGCGCCGGACCTGCATATCAAGCTGGTCGAGTCCCATTCCTGGGAAACCGACGTGGCTTCGATGCGCGCCAATGAGCTCGACCTGGCATTTTCGCCGTTCCCGACCCGGCATCCGGAAATCGTCGAGGAGATGGTGACGTCGCTGAACCTGTGGGTTTGCGCGCGCAAGAATCATCCAGTACTGAAGAACCACTGCACGCTCGAGCAATACCTGGATTGTGGCCATATCTTCATGGCGCATTCCGGTGGTGCGGGGCGCCCGGCGCCGTCGCTGATCCCGCTCGACTACGCGCTGCAGCAGCGCGGGCTCAAGCGCAACGCGACGCTGACCGTGCATTCCTGGCGCGCCCAGGCCGAGTTGGCCGCGCAGACCGACATGATCTTCACGGTCAACGCGCTGACCAAGGACATGGCCTGCGAGACCTACGGGCTGAAGGCCTTCCATCTGCCAGCGGAGCTGAACACAACACTGGGCCTGAACATGTTCTGGCACCGCAGCCGCAATACCCACCCGATGCTGGTGTGGGCGCGCAGCCTGTTCCGCCAGGTGGTGGGTGAGTTCGTCGGCCTGCCGCCGGCACGTCCGGCGCGCGTGGTGACCGAGCAGGATCTGCAGGACCTGCAGGCGCCCTGAGCGGGGCTCGTGGCCATAAAAAAACCGGCGCCAGGCGCCGGTTTTTTTATGGCCGTCATCTCCCGCGAGGGGCGTGCCGGCTTATCGTTTGGGTCTGTGGGGACAGTTTGTTTTGGTGCAGTTGCCGTACAGCGAAAGTGCGTGTTCCTGCAAGGTAAAGCCGCGCTCGCGCGCGATGCTTTGCTGGCGGTGCTCGATCTCGGAATCGAAGAATTCCTCAACACGGCCGCAGTCGAGGCACACCAGATGGTCATGGTGCTTGCCTTCGTTGAGTTCGAAAATCGCCTTTCCCGATTCGAAGTTGTTGCGCGACAGCAGGCCAGCCTGCTCGAACTGCGTCAGCACGCGGTAAACGGTGGCCAGGCCGATATCCATATGCTCGTTCAGCAGGATACGGTAGACGTCTTCCGCGCTCAGGTGCCGCTGTTCGCTGGTCTGAAAAATTTCAAGAATCTTCAGCCTGGGCACGGTTGCCTTCAGGCCGATGTTCTTGAGGTCAGCCGGACTCGGCATGGGCGTGACTCCCTAGAGTACAATGTCTCGATAGTTGAATCATAAGGGTTTTGGCAGCAAAAGTCGCCCGCGGCCGTGATGTCCGAGCCAGGCATCCCGCGCCAGGCAGCGTTGCCTTCCCATGTGGTTGCCGCGGCAGGCGCCCCGTGCGCATGTGGTGCAACCGGCGCATCTGGCGCCTGCGTTGTTCCGGCCCGCGGCACTTTTCCTTTCCCTCCCCGGAAGCGAGATACATGCGTTATACCCGTTCGTCCGCCATGCGCCCGACGCTGGTTGTTTCCCTGCTGGCCGCGGCCCTGCTGGCCGGCGCCTGTTCGGCCTACGATTCCACCTCGCGCAAGGTAGCCAACGCCATCACGCCGTACCGGATCAATATTGTGCAGGGCAACTTTGTCTCGCGCGAAGCCGCCTCGCAGTTGCGCGAAGGCATGACGCGCGACCAAGTCAAGTTCCTGCTCGGCACGCCGCTGCTGACCGATGTGTTCCACGCCAACCGCTGGGACTACGTGTTTTCGTTCCGCCGCGGCAATGCCTCGGTGGTACAGCAGCGCCGCTATACGGTGTTCTTCGATGGCGACCGGCTGGTCAAGTTTGGCGGCGACGAGCTGCCCTCCGAATACGAGCTGATCGCCGAAATCGACGGCATGAAGAAGGCGCTGAAGGACCAGACGCCGGGCAAGATCTCCACCACCAGCGCGGCGACCGCCCAGGCCGAGCCGCAGACCACGGTGGAGAACTTCGTGCCGCGGCAGGTACAGCAGCCTGCGCCGGAAGCGGCCGCGGGGGCAGCGGCTCCGGCGGCTGAAGCTGCCGCACCGGCAGCCGCCGCCCCGGCACCGGCCAGCGTGCCGGCCGAGGCCGCCAAGCCGGCCAACTGATCCGCCGCATGGCGCGCCGGCAGCGGCGCGCCCCAGTTTTCCGGGCCGGTCAGGCATGACCGGCTCGTTCACTTTCCGCGCATTGCGCACATTCCGCTGAGCCAGACACCATGAACATCGCCATCGCAGGCGCATCCGGCCGCATGGGCCGCATGCTGATCGAACACGTGCTGAACACCGAGGGCGTGAGCCTGGCGGGCGCGCTCGACGTGCCGGGATCGCCGGCGCTGGGCCAGGACGCGGGCCTGCTGCTGGGCCGCCATACCGGCGTGGCCATCACCGCCGACGTGGAAGCCTGCCTGAAGGGGGCCGACTGCCTGATCGACTTCACCCGTCCCGAAGGCACGCTGGCGCACCTGGAAGTGGCAAAGAAGCTGGGCGTGAAGATGGTGATCGGCACCACCGGCTTCGACGACGCCGGCAAGTCCGCGCTGGCCGAGGGCGCGAAGTCGGTCGGCATCGTCTTTGCCGCGAACATGAGCGTGGGCGTAAATGCCACCTTCAAGCTGCTGGAAGTGGCGGCCAAGCTGCTGTCGAGCGGCTATGACATCGAGGTGATCGAGGCCCACCACCGCTTCAAGGTCGATGCCCCGTCCGGCACCGCGCTGAAAATGGGCGAAGTGATCGCCGATGCGCTCGGGCGCGACCTGAAGACCTGCGCCGTCTATGCCCGCGAAGGCCATACCGGCGAGCGCGATCCCAATTCGATCGGCTTTGCCACCGTGCGCGGCGGCGATATCGTCGGAGACCATACCGTGATGTTCGCCGGCATCGGCGAGCGCATCGAGATCAGCCACAAGTCGTCCAGCCGCCAGTCGTATGCCGACGGTGCCGTGCGCGCCGCCCGTTTCCTGGCCGACAAGCCCACCGGCCTGTTCGACATGCAGGACGTGCTCGGCCTGAAGTAAGGCGCAGCCGTGAGGCGCACGGGCCGCAAGCCGGCCTGCGCCCACGGTTATAATCGACTGCTTTCGCATTGCACGTTGGCGGGCGCCGCGCAGCTGGCGTCCGCTGCCCACATTCCAACGATTCCCCCGGATGCCGGCAGGCCAGTAGCCGCGCAGACGTTGTCCTGACTGTTGTCCCGACCATGCAAGACAAATACCTTCCTTCCGCCGTTGAACAAGCCGCCCAGCAGCACTGGCAAGCCATCGACGCCTATCGCGTGTCGGAGCATGCAGCCGGGCCCGACGGCAAGGAAAAGCCCAAGTTCTATGCCTGCTCGATGCTGCCGTATCCGTCGGGCAAGCTGCATATGGGCCATGTACGCAACTACACCATCAACGACGTGATGGCGCGCTACCTGCGCATGAACGGCAACAACGTGCTGATGCCGATGGGCTGGGACGCCTTCGGCATGCCGGCGGAAAACGCCGCGCTCAACAACGCTGTGGCACCGGCGGCCTGGACCTACGACAACATCGCTTACATGAAGAAGCAGATGCAGTCGATGGGCCTGGCGATCGACTGGTCGCGCGAAGTCGCCACCTGCAGCCCGGACTATTACCGCTGGAACCAGTGGCTGTTCCTGAAGATGCTGGAAAAGGGCATCGCCTACCGCAAGACCGGCACCGTCAACTGGGATCCGGTAGACCAGACCGTGCTGGCCAACGAGCAGGTCATCGACGGCCGCGGCTGGCGCTCGGGCGCGGTGGTGGAAAAGCGCGAGATCCCGATGTACTACCTGCGCATCACCGACTATGCGGAGGAGCTGCTGGGCGACCTCGACGGCCTCGGCTGGCCCGAGCGCGTCAAGGTGATGCAGCAGAACTGGATCGGCAAGAGCGTGGGCGTGCGCTTTGCCTTCACCCATGACATCCCGGGCGAGGACGGCAAGCCGATCAACGACGGCAAGCTGTACGTGTTCACCACGCGCGCCGACACCATCATGGGCGTGACCTTCTGCGCGGTCGCTGCCGAGCACCCGCTGGCCACGCACGCTGCCGTGAACAACCCCGAACTGGCTGCCTTCATCGACGAATGCAAGCACGGCTCGGTCATGGAAGCCGACATGGCGACCATGGAGAAGAAGGGCATGCCGACCGGGCTGCAGGTCGTGCACCCGCTGACCGGCGACAATGTCGACGTATGGGTCGGCAACTACGTGCTGATGAGCTACGGTGACGGCGCCGTGATGGGCGTGCCGGCGCACGACGAGCGCGACTTTGCTTTCGCGCTCAAGTACAAGCTGCCAATCCGGCAGGTCATCGACGTGAAGGGCCAGCCGTATTCGACCGAAGCCTGGCAGGAGTGGTACGCCGACAAGGAAAACGGTACCTGCATCCATAGCGGCAAGTACGACGGCCTCGGCTACCAGGCCGCGGTCGAGGCGATCGCCGCCGACCTGGGCGCCAAGGGCCTGGGCGAGAAGAAGGTGACCTGGCGCCTGCGCGACTGGGGCATTTCGCGCCAGCGCTACTGGGGCACGCCGATCCCGCTGATCCACTGCGACAGCTGCGGCGTGGTGCCGGTGCCGGAGCGGGACCTGCCGGTGGTGCTGCCCGAAGACCTGGTGCCGGACGGCACCGGCAATCCGCTGGCCAAGGATCCGCGCTTCCTGCAGTGCGCCTGCCCGTCGTGCGGCCAGCCGGCGCGCCGCGAGACCGACACGATGGATACCTTCATCGATTCGTGCTGGTACTACATGCGCTATACGTGCCCGGACGCGGCCACCATGGTCGATGCCCGCAACGACTACTGGATGCCGATGGACCAGTACATCGGCGGCATCGAGCACGCGATCCTGCACCTGCTGTACGCGCGCTTCTGGACCAAGGTCATGCGCGACATGGGCCTGGTCAAGTTCGACGAGCCCTTTACCAACCTGCTGACGCAGGGCATGGTGCTCAACGAGACCTACTATCGCGAGGACGCCTCGGGCAAGAAGCACTGGTACAACCCCGCCGAGGTCGACCTGCGCACCGACGAGCGTGGCCGCCCGCTGGGCGCCACGCTGAAGGCCGACGGCCAGCCGGTGGTGATCGGCGGCATCGAGAAGATGTCGAAGTCCAAGAACAATGGCATCGACCCGCAGGCGCTGATCGACCAGTACGGCGCCGATACCGCGCGCCTCTTTGTGATGTTCGCCGCGCCGCCCGAGCAGCAGCTCGAGTGGAGTGGTTCGGGCGTGGAGGGCGCATCGCGCTTCCTGCGCCGCGTGTGGAACTACGGTTATGCCAACGCTGCCGCGCTGCGCGACGGTGCCGGCAGCGCGCCGACGGCCGACGATGCCGACCTGCGCCGCGAGATCCACGGCGTGCTCAAGCAGGCCAACTACGACTACCAGCGCATCCAGTACAACACCGTGGTCTCCGCCACGATGAAGATGCTGAACGCGCTGGACGACGCCAAGAACGCTTCGCCGGCCGCGCGCCGCGAGTGCTTCGGCATCCTGCTGCGCGTGCTGTACCCGGTGGTGCCGCATATTACCCACGGCCTGTGGGAGCAGCTGGGCTACGTGGCCGAAGCCGGCGACCTGCTTGACGCGCCGTGGCCGCAGGTCGACGAAGCCGCGCTGGTGCGCAGCGAGATCGAACTGGTGCTGCAGGTCAATGGCAAGGTGCGCGGCAGCATCACCGTGCCGGCCGACGCCGACCGCGCCGCCATCGAGGCGGTTGCTGCCGCCAGCGAGACCGTGGCCAAGTTTGCCGAAGGCAAGGCGCCCAAGAAGATCGTGGTCGTGCCCGGCCGCCTGGTCAACGTTGTGTTGTAAGGGCCTGGAGCCCGGTAAGCGCGAAAGGAATCGCCAAGAATGAAGCGACTGAACATGGGGCGCCGCAAGGTGCTCGCGGCAATGCTGGCGGTGCCGGCAATGGGCCTGCTGGCCGGCTGCGGCTTCCACATGCGCGGCAACGCGGATTTCGCGTTCAAGCGGCTCTATATCGGGATTCCGCCCAATTCGCTGATGGGCGCCGACCTGCGTCGCGCCATCCGCGGCGGGTCTGACACCCAGGTGGTGGCAGACCAGAAGGAAGCCGACGCGCTGCTGGACGTGCTGCAGGACAGCCGCACCAAGTCGATCCTGTCGATTACGACCGAAGGCGTGGTGCGCGAATACCGCCTGACACAGCGCTTCGTCTTCCGGCTGCGCGACGCCGCCGGCAAGGAACTGATCCCGCCGTCGCAGCTGGTACTGACGCGCGACCTGACCTACAACGAAGCCAACACGCTGGCCAAGGACTACGAAGAACAGCAGCTGTACCGCGACATGCAACGCGATATCGTGCAGCAGCTGATGCGCCGGCTGGCCGCCGTCAAGGCCATCTGACCAACGCATGCAACTCAAGCTCGACGGGCTCGACGCACACCTGAAGCAGGCCAAGGCCAAGGGCCTGGCGCCGCTGTACGTGGTGTACGGCGACGAGCACCTGCTGGTGCTGGAAGCGGTCGACCGCCTGCGTGCGGCGGCGCGCGAAGCCGGCTTTTCCGAGCGCGAGGTGCTGGCGGCCGAACGCGGCTTCCACTGGGGCCAGCTGGTCGAGGCGCAGCAGTCGATGTCGCTGTTTGGCGACCGCAAGATCGTCGAGCTGCGCATTCCCTCGGGCAAGCCCGGCAAGGACGGCGGCGAGGCGCTGCGCGCCGTGGCGGCGCAGCCGTCGCCCGACGTGGTGCTCATCGTCACGCTGCCGCGCCTGGATTTCGCCACTTCCAAGTCCGCGTGGTTTCAGGCGCTCGAGGGCGCCGGCGTGTCGATCAAGGTCGACACGGTGGACCGCACCCGGCTGCCGGCCTGGGTCGGCGAGCGGCTGGCGCTGCAGCAGCAGCGCGTCGAGGGCGGCGAGCCCGGGCGGCGCGCGCTGCAGTTCATCGCCGACAAGGTGGAAGGCAACCTGCTGGCCGCGCACCAGGAAATCCAGAAGCTAGGGCTGCTGTACCCGCCAGGCGAACTGAGCTTCGACCAGGTCCAGGACGCGGTGCTGAACGTGGCCCGCTACGACGTCTTCAAGCTGTCCGAGGCGATGCTTTCGGGCGATGTGCCGCGCCTGGTGCGCATGCTCGAAGGGCTGCGCGGCGAGGGCGAGGCCACGGTGCTGGTGCTGTGGGCGCTGACCGAGGAAATTCGCGTATTATCCAAGGTCCGGCAAGGCCTCGCGGCCGGCAAGCCGGCGGGCGTACTGATGCGCGAGCTGCGCGTCTGGGGCCCGCGCGAGCGGCTGGTGCCGCAGGCCGCGCAGCGGCTGGCGCAGCCACGGCTGGAAGCGGCGCTGGCCATGGCCGCGCGGCTGGACCGGCAGGTCAAGGGCCTGTCCGACCTGCCGCCACCGGGCAGCAGCGCGCTGCCGGCCGAGCCATGGGACGGCCTGCAGCAGCTGGCGCTGATGATCGCACGCTGAGGGTTTGCTCCCCTGAAGGTTTGTTCCCCTCTCGCGCCGTGCGGGAGAGGGGAGGAACACACACACTGACGGCCATCCCCAAGGCCACGAACATGAACGAGCTCGACCTCAACCAATACATGGACCGCGTCGGCCGCCAGGCCCGCGCGGCGTCGCGCGCGATGGCGCGTGCCTCCACGGCCGACAAGAACCGTGCGCTGCTGACCATCGCTGCCGCTATCCGCCGCGATGCCGACAAGCTCAAGGCCGTCAACGCGCGCGATGTCGAGCGCGCCCGCGCCAACGGCCAGGACGCCGCCTTCGTCGACCGCCTGACGCTGTCGGACAAGGCCATTGCCACCATGGCCGCGGGCCTGGAGCAGATCGCCGGGCTGGCCGACCCGATCGGCGAGATCTCGAACATGAAGTTCCGCCCGACCGGCATCCAGGTCGGCCAGATGCGCGTGCCGCTGGGCGTGATCGGCATCATCTATGAGTCGCGCCCCAACGTGACCATCGACGCGGCGGCGCTGTGCCTGAAGTCGGGCAACGCCACCATCCTGCGCGGCGGCTCCGAGGCGATCGAATCGAACACCGCGCTGGCCGCGCTGGTGGCCGAAGGCCTGGCCGAAGCCGGGCTGCCGTCCGAGGCCGTGCAGGTGATCGGGACCACCGACCGCGCCGCCGTCGGCCGTCTCATCACCATGACCGAGTACGTCGACGTGATCGTGCCGCGCGGCGGCAAGAGCCTGATCGCGCGCCTGATGGAAGAAGCGCGCGTGCCGATGATCAAGCACCTGGATGGCATCTGTCACGTCTATATCGACGCCGATGCCGACCTCGACAAGGCCGTGCGCGTCTGCGACAACGCCAAGACCCAGCGCTACGCCCCGTGCAACACCATGGAGACGCTGCTGGTGTCGCAGGACATCGCTGCCGCCGCGCTGCCGCCGCTGTGCCGCATCTACCAGGACAAGGGCGTCGAACTGCGCGTATGCCCGGCCACCCGCGCCACGCTGGAAGCCGCTGGCTTCACCGGCCTGGTCGATGCCGCTGAGGAAGACTGGCGCCTGGAATACCTCGCGCCGATCCTCGCCATCAAGACCGTGGCGGGACTGGACGAGGCCATCGCCCATATCAACGAATACGGCTCGCACCATACCGACTCGATCATCACCGAGAACTACTCGACGGGCATGCGCTTTATCCGCGAAGTCGACTCCGCCAGCGTGATGATCAACGCCTCGACGCGCTTTGCCGATGGCTTCGAGTATGGCCTGGGCGCGGAGATCGGCATCTCCAACGACAAGCTGCACGCGCGTGGCCCGGTCGGGCTGGAAGGGCTGACTTCGTTGAAGTACGTGGTCTTCGGGCACGGCGAAATCCGCACCTGACTTACGTGCGTACCGCGCGCCAACAACAATAACAACCGTTCTCGAACGTCTCCCTCCCGATGCTCTGGGTTAAAGCGCTGCATATCGTCTTCGTCGTTTCATGGTTCGCCGGCCTGTTCTACCTGCCGCGCATCTTCGTCAACCTGGCGCTGGAGACCGACGCCGCCAGCACACAGCGACTGTTGCTGATGGCGCGCAAGCTGTTCCGCTTCATGACCATGCTGGCGGTGCCGGCGCTGGTGTTCGGGCTGTGGCTGTACCTGGGCTACGGCATCGGTCGCGGCGCGGGGCAGGGATGGATGCACGCCAAGCTGGGGCTGGTGCTGGTGCTGATCGGCTACCACCACGGCTGCGGCGTGCTGCTGCGCAAGTTCGAGGCGGGACGCAATACGCGCTCCCACAAGTTTTATCGCTGGTTCAACGAGCTGCCGGTGCTGGTGCTGCTGGCGGTGGTGATCCTGGTGGTGGTCAAGCCGTTCTGAGCCTGACCATCGCCAAACATTGTTGCGAGACTGAGATGAGCAAGCTGGTCGACTACTACCTGACGCCGCAGTCGCCGTTCGTCTACCTGGGCCATGCCCGCTTCACGGCCATCGCCGAGCGGCACGGCGCGCAGGTGAACCTGAAGCCGTGCGACCTAGGCAAGGTGTTTTCCGTTTCGGGCGGCGTGCCGCTGGCCCAGCGCCCGCCGCAGCGCCAGGCCTACCGGCTGGTGGAACTGGCGCGCTGGAGCGAATTCCTCGGCGTGCCGCTGCACCCGCAGCCGACTTTCTTCCCGGTGTCGGGTGACGCGGCCAGCAAGCTGCTCATCGCGGCGCAGCTCGCGCACGGCACCGCGCGTGCGATGCAGCTGACCGGCGCCATCGGCGCGGCGGTGTGGGCGCAGCAGCGCAATATCGCCGATGCCGCCACGCTGGCGCAGATCGCCGGCGAGACCGGCCTGGACGGCGCCAGCCTGCTCAAGGCCAGCGAGGCGCAGTCTGTGCAGGCGGCCTATGCGCAGAACACGCAGGATGCGATCTCGGCCGGCGTGTTCGGTGCGCCGTGGTATGTATATGACGGCCTGGCCCACTGGGGCCAGGACCGGCTCGACTTCCTCGACCGCGCGCTGGCGGCGGCGTGATCTAAGCTATCGGATATGTCCCGTCCGCTACGGCGGACGTTTTTGTTTGCAGGAAACCCACACATGACCCAAGCCTTCTTTGCCCCTTGCCCGCGCGGCCTGGAGAGCGCGCTCGCCGAAGAACTGCGCGAGATTGCCGTCCGGCCCGGCATGGCCGCGCTGGCGCCGTTCACGGTGCACCAGGAAGTGCCCGGCGGGGTCAACTTCTCGGGCGAGATGGCCGCCGCCTACGCGGTCAACCTGCATTCGCGCATCGCCAGCCGCGTGCTGATGCGGGTGGCCGCGCGCGGCTACCGGCATGAGGACGACATCTATACGCTGGCGCGCGGCGTGCGCTGGGAGCAGTGGTTCTCGCCGGATGAGTCGCTGCGCGTGGATATCACCTCGCACAAGTCGCCGCTGCGCAGCCTGAATTTCACCGCGCTGCGGGTCAAGGACGGCGTCTGCGACGCCATGCGCGAACGCCTGGGGGCGCGCCCGAGCGTCGACACCGTCAGCCCGGATGTGCGCATCTATGCCCACCTGACCGAGCGCGACTGCACGCTGTACCTGGACACCACCGGCGAGCCGCTATTCAAGCGCGGCTGGCGCACCGAGAAGGGCGAGGCGCCGCTGAAGGAAAACCTGGCCGCCGGCATCCTGCGCCTGGCGGGCTGGGTGCCGGGCCAGACCTTCCAGCCGTTCTACGACCCAATGTGCGGCAGCGGCACGTTCCTGATCGAAGCCGCGCAGGTAGCGCTGGGCATCGCGCCGGGCGGCAGCCGCAGCTTTGCCTTCGAATGGCTCAAGGGCGTCGACACCAAGGCCTGGCAGAAGCTCAAGACCGACGCGCAGCGCGCACGCATGCTGGCTTCGGCCGATGAACTGCAGGTGGTCGGGTCGGACATCTCCACCGACATGCTGGCGATCACGCGCGCCAACTGGGAACGCGCAGGCCTGCCGGGCGAGGCGCGCACCAAGCAGGTCGACGCGCGCTTTATCCAGCCGCCTTACGAAGAGCCGGGTTTGCTGCTGATGAACCCGCCGTACGGGGAACGGATCGCGGTGCGCGGGCAGCGCCGCACGCCGGAGGAAGAGGCGCCGCGCGACGAGGTGGAAGAGGCCGCCGCGAACCAGTTCGCCAGCGCATTCGCCACCACGCTCAAGCAGCATTTCGCGGGCTGGCAGGCGTGGGTCTTTACCGGCGACCTGAATTTCCCGCGCCGGCTGCGGCTCAAGGAATCGCGCCGCACGCCGCTGTACAACGGCAATATCGAATGTCGGCTGTTCCGCTTTGACATGGTGCGCGGCGCCAACCGGGCGCCGCAGGCGGACTGAGCGGCGGGGCCGCCGTCAGGGGCGCTTGCGCCCCGTCATCGCCTCAGGGTTGCGCGCCAGGTCGGCCAGGAAGCCTTGCAGGCTGACCACCGGCTCCTGCAGCAGGTGGCGCGGCAGGTCGAACAGTGCGTAGAAGAACTCTTCGTTGCCTTCGCAGTGCTCGGCTGGCAGGCAATATTGCTCCCAGTCGATGCAGGCCGGCGTGTACATGCCGTTGCCCGGCCAGAAGAACGGCACCAGCCGGCCTTCGCGCAGGCCTTCGATCAGCGCGGCTGGGGCGTCGTAGGCCTCGGCCGATTCCACCTGGGTCATCAGTCCCGCGCGGGTCTCGATCACCATCAGCGTGGCATGGCCCTGCGCGGTCAGCATCAGGATGCCGGCCGGGTTGGGGTACAGGTAATACTCGACAAAGCCATAGCGCGCGGTGATCTGGCGCACGCGCTCGGTCATGGCGGGGTCGGACAGGAACGAGAACGAATGCCGCGTCAGCAGCTCGCGCAGCGTGCGCGACAGCGTGGCGAAGTACGCGTGCTGCATTGCATCGATTTCCTGGTCCAGCCGCTCCACCATATTGCTGTCGTGCTTCTTCACGTAGCGGTCGATCAGCCCGTGGTTGAAGCCCTGCACGGCGATGCTCTCGTCCGCGGTGCCGGTCAGCAGGATGGTCTTGCACGGCAGGTCCTGCAACGCCTGGCAGAACTCCAGCCCGTCCATCTGCGGCATCGAATAGTCGACCACGATCACGCCCGGTTGCAGGAAGCGGTTGACGTCGTGGATCTGGCGGTAGATGCGGTCGATGTCGAGCTGCACCGTGCGGCGCTCGGTCAGGAAGGTCAGGTCGTCGTGGGTGACGCGCACCGGCAGGAAGCCCGGGAAGCGGGTGGCGTAGGCCTCCCGGATCCATTGCAGCGCTTCGCGCGGGTCGGTGAAGGTGATGACCGCGCGCGAGGCATCCATCTGGAACGCCAGGCTGTCGATGAACGATTTGCTGTCATCGACCAGGACGGTCAGCACCGGGTGATGGAAGACCGACAGATTCCTGTCGTGCGGGTTGAAGGTCATGGTGCGTTGGCCTCGGGGCCGGCGGGCAGGGTTCGGCGCAAACGGCAAGCCTGTGTGCGCATTCGCAGGCCAGTATAGCGCGCCGTGGCTGCCTTGCAAGGCACGGCGCCGCAGGCGGCCGGGGAGGCCCCCGGCGCCCGCGGGCGGGGCGGTCTCAGTCGACCGCCTTGAACATGTCCTCGACCACCTTCTTGGCGTCGCCGAACACCATCATGGTCTTGTCCATGTAGAACAGCTCGTTGTCCAGCCCGGCATAGCCGGCCGCCATCGAGCGCTTGTTGACGATGATGGTCTTGGCCTTGTACGCCTCCAGGATCGGCATGCCGGCGATCGGTGACTTGGGGTCGTTCTTGGCCGCCGGGTTGACCACGTCGTTGGCGCCCAGCACCAGCACCACGTCGGCCTGGCCGAACTCGCTGTTGATGTCTTCCATTTCGAAGACCTGGTCGTACGGCACCTCGGCCTCGGCCAGCAGCACGTTCATATGGCCCGGCATGCGGCCCGCCACCGGGTGGATCGCGTATTTCACGGTCACGCCCTTTTCCGCCAGCTTCTCGGTCAGTTCCTTGAGCGCGTGTTGGGCGCGCGCAACGGCCAGGCCGTAGCCCGGCACGATGATGACCGTTTCGGCGTTGCCCATCAGGAAGGCGGCATCGTCGGCCGAACCGGACTTCACGTTGCGCTGCGCCTGCGTGCCGGCGGCTGCCCCAGCCGACGCGTCGCCGCCGAAGCCGCCCAGCAGCACGTTGAAGAACGAGCGGTTCATCGCCCGGCACATGATGTATGACAGGATCGCGCCGGAGGAACCCACCAGTGAGCCAGCGATGATCAGCATCGGGTTGTTCAGCGAGAAGCCGATGCCCGCCGCCGCCCAGCCCGAGTACGAGTTCAGCATCGACACCACCACCGGCATGTCGGCGCCGCCGATCGGGATGATGATGGTCACGCCCAGCACGAAGGCGATCGCCAGCATGATCAGGAACGGCAGCCACGCCTGCGACATGAAGAAGATGATGCCGAAGCCGACCATCGCCACCGCCAGCAGCAGGTTCAGCCAGTGCTGGCCGGCAAACACCACCGGCGCGCCCTGGAACAGGCGGAACTTGTAGCGTCCGGCCAGCTTGCCGAAGGCGATCACCGAGCCCGAGAAGGTGATGGCGCCGACAAAGCAGCCGATGAAGAGCTCGATGCGGTTGCCCAGCGGGATCAGGTGCGAGCCCGCCGGCGCGATGCCGAACGCGGCCGGCTCGGCCACCGCCGCCACGGCGATGAAGACCGCGGCCAGACCGATCAGCGAGTGCATCGCCGCGACCAGTTCCGGCATCTTGGTCATCTGGACCTTCCTGGCTACGTAGGCGCCGATGCCGCCGCCCACCACCAGCGCGGCGAAAATCAGCGCGAGGCCCGTGCCCACCGACGACTGGGCCGTGCCGGCCGCCAGAAAATCATTCTTGAGCTTGATAATCAGGACCAGCGTGGTCACCACCGCAATCGCCATGCCGATCATGCCGAAGGCATTGCCCTTGCGCGCCGAAGCCGGGTGGGACAGGCCCTTGAGCGCCTGGATAAAGCAGACCGAGGCCACCAGGTAGAGCAGGGTGACGAGGTTCATGCTGACGAGACCGGTCATCACGCACCCTCCCTGGCCAGCGCCTGCTTGGCCTCAGGGGCCTTGGCCTTCGGCTCTTTCTTCTTGAACATCTCCAGCATGCGCTGGGTGACCAGGAAGCCGCCGAACACATTGACCGCGGCCAGTGCCACCGCCAGCGTGCCCATCACGCGCCCGACCCCGCCTTCGGTCAGGCCCGCGGCGAGCATCGCGCCGACAATGATGATGGCCGAGATCGCGTTGGTCACCGCCATCAGGGGTGTATGCAGGGCCGGCGTGACCGTCCAGACCACGTGGTAACCCACGTAGATCGCCAGCACGAAGATGATCAGGTTGATCACCGTGTGGTTCACCATCTCCATCGACTTCTCCTCCGTTGCTTTGAATCCGGGATGCCGCGCGTTTTACTGAATTCTTATTGCTGTATTGCGAACGACCAGGATGGCGCCCCGCTGTCAGCGGGTGCCAAGGATCATTGGCTCTGAATGACCCATTTCGTGCCCCCTCTCCCGCTTGCGGGAGAGGGGAGAAAACCTCAGACTTTCTTGATTTCCTTGATGCCGTTCTTCTCGTTCACCAGGATGACCTTGGGCTTGTACGTGGCGATTTCCTCGTCGGTCATCGGCGCGTAGGTGCAGATGATCAGCTGGTCGCCCAGGTGCGCACGGCGCGCCGCGGCGCCATTCAGCGAGATCTCGCCGCTGCCGCGCTCGCCCTTGATGATGTAGGTGGAGAAGCGCTCGCCGTTGTTCACGTTGTACAGCTCGATCTTCTCGAACTCCTTCATGTCGGCAGCGTCCAGCAGGTCCTGGTCGATGCCGCACGAACCCTCGTAGTTGAGGTCCGCCTGCGTCACGGTGACGCGGTGGAGCTTGGCGCGGAGCATGATGCGTTGCATGGGTGATACGTCCTTATATGTAAAGCGAAAGCTGGTGGGCGCGCCCGGCGCCCCGTGAAATCACGCCGCCTCTCGCACGACCTGGCCGTCCCTGCACATCAGGCAAGCGGCGACGATGTCGTCCTCAAGGTTCAGCGTGTACTGGCCGTCCTTGTCGATGACCAGCTTGAGGAAGTCCAGCACGTTGCGCGCGTACAGCGCCGAGGCGTCCGCCCCGACCATGCTGGCGAGGTTGGTGTGTCCGATCAGCACGACGCCGTGGCGTTCGACCACTTCGTCGGCCACCGTCAGCGGGCAGTTGCCGCCTTGCGCGGCGGCCAGGTCGACCACCACCGAGCCCGGCTTCATCTGTTGCACGGTCGCTTCCTGCAGCAGCACCGGCGCCTTGCGGCCGGGGATCAGTGCGGTGGTGATGACGATGTCGGCCTGGATCGCGCGCTGGTGCACCAGTTCGGCCTGGCGCTTCATCCAGTCCGGCGGCATCGGGCGCGCATAGCCGCCCACGCCCTGCGCAATCTCGCGCTCTTCGTCGGTGAGGAAGGGGACGTCGAGGAACTTGCCGCCGAGCGATTCGATCTGTTCCTTGACCGCGGGGCGCACGTCGGAGGCTTCGATGACCGCGCCCAGCCGCTTGGCGGTGGCGATGGCCTGCAGGCCAGCCACGCCGGCGCCGAGGATCAGCACGCGCGCCGCCTTGACGGTGCCCGCGGCGGTCATCAGCATCGGCATGAAGCGCTGGTAGTGGTGCGCGGCCACCAGCACGGCCTTGTAGCCGGCAATGTTGGCCTGCGACGACAGCACGTCCATGCTCTGCGCGCGCGTGGTGCGGGGGGCGGCTTCCAGGGCAAAGGCGGTGATGTTCGCGGCGGACATGCGCGCGTTGTTCTCGGCATCGAAGGGATTGAGCATGCCGACCAGCACGGCGCCCGGCTTCATCTGCGCCAGTTCGGCCGCTTCGGGTGCGCGCACCTTGAGCACCAGCTGCGCGCCGAGTGCCTCGGCGGCGGTGCCGATGGTGGCGCCGACCGCCTCATACGCGCCGTCCGGCTGGCTGGCGCGCACGCCAGCGCCGGCCTGGACCACGACCTTGTGGCCCTGGGCGACGTATTTCTTGACGGTCTCCGGGGTGGCGGCGACACGAGTCTCGCCGGCCCGCGTCTCCTGCGGGATGCCGATGTACATCGTCAATTTCTCCTTTAGCTGGCGTCGTATCTGGTTGGGCGGGCCGACGTCTGGCCCATTGCGCGTCGCAATGGCTCATCCGCAGCGCACAATTTTTTCGCAGCTTACAGGATTCTGACGTTCAATGGTGACCGGCCGGTCGGGTTTTGAGGGTGGCGCCAAGCGGGCGTTTCGGCGCCCGCAGGGTGCCTGATGTGGCGCAGGTTGCGGGGTTCGCGGCGCTGCAGGATAGGCCGGCAACCGGTAGAATGCGGGATTGCCTAAAAATTGAGCATCATGTCAAGTGATTGGAATGCCAGCGTGACCGTTGCCGCCGTGATCGAGCGCGGCGGCCGTTTCCTGCTGGTGGAAGAGGAAACCGCGGACGGGCTGCGGCTGAACCAGCCCGCCGGCCACCTGGACCCGGGTGAAAGCCTGATCCGCGCCGTCATCCGCGAAACGCTGGAAGAAACCGCGCACACCTTCGAGCCGCGCGCGCTGCTGGGCTGCTATATGGGCCGATCGCTGTCGTCGCGCACCGGCTCGGACGTGACCTATGTGCGCTTTGCCTTTACCGGCGACCTGGGCTCGCTCGACGCGGGCCGCCAACTCGATACCGGCATCGTGCGCACAGTGTGGATGAGCGCGGAGGAACTGCGCGCCTGCCAGGAACGCCACCGTTCGCCGCTGGTGATGGCCTGCGTCGACGACTACCTGGCCGGCAAGCGCTATGCGCTGGACGCGCTGTACACGCATCCGTCGGTGCTGGAAGTTGGAGCGCAGCCGTGAGCGGGAAGGAAAAGCGCGTTGTCGTCGGCATGTCGGGCGGGGTCGATTCGTCGGTCACCGCGTGGCTGCTCAAGCAGCAGGGCTACGAGGTCATCGGCCTGTTCATGAAGAACTGGGAGGACGATGACGACAGCGAGTACTGCTCCACGCGCCAGGACTGGCTCGACGTGGTGTCGGTGGCCGACCTGATCGGCGTCGACGTGGAGGCGGTCAACTTCGCCGCCGAGTACAAGGACCGCGTCTTTGCCGATTTCTTGCGCGAGTACTCCGCCGGGCGCACGCCCAATCCAGACGTGCTGTGCAATGCCGAGATCAAGTTCAAGGCCTTCCTCGACCATGCGATGTCGCTCGGCGCGGAAACCATCGCCACCGGCCACTATGCGCGCGTGCGCCAGAATGCGGCGGGCAAGTTTGAGCTGCTCAAGGCACTGGACCACACCAAGGACCAAAGCTATTTCCTGCACCGGCTGAACCAGGCGCAGCTGTCGCGCACGCTGTTCCCGCTGGGCGAGATCCCTAAGACGCGCGTGCGCGAGATCGCTGCCGAAATCGGCCTGCCCAACGCGAAGAAGAAAGACTCCACCGGTATCTGCTTTATCGGCGAGCGCCCGTTCCGCGATTTCCTGAACCGCTACCTGCCGACCAGGCCGGGCCCGATGGAGACGCCGGACGGCAAGGTCGTGGGCGAGCATATCGGGCTGGCGTTCTACACGCTGGGCCAGCGCAAGGGCATCGGGCTGGGCGGCAGCCGCGACGGCAATGGCGACGCCTGGTACGTGGCGCGCAAGGATATGGCGAACAATACGCTTTACGTGGTGCAGGGCCACGACCATCCGTGGCTGCTGACGCCGGTGCTGAATGCGTCGGACCTGTCGTGGGTGGCAGGCGAGCCGCCGGCGGCAGGTGCGGCGATGGCGGCCAAGACGCGCTACCGCCAGAGCGATGCGGCCTGCACGGTGCGGGCGGTGGAGGGCGATGCGCTGACGCTCGGATTTGCCGAGGCGCAGTGGGCGGTGACGCCCGGCCAGTCCGCGGTGCTGTACGACGGCGACGTGTGCCTGGGCGGCGGCATCATCCAGTAACCGCTGGCCGAAGAAAGAAAAACACCCGCACGTACCGGGAGCACGTAGCGGGTGTTTTTTCGTGAACCGTTGCGCCTCAGCCGCGCGGCGGTTCCGTATCGATGAAGGACTGCCGCTTGGACAGCTTTTCTTCCAGCGCCGCCAGGTTTGCATGACGCTCGCGCCAGGCGATCTCGGGGAAGCGGAAGTCCAGGTAGGACAGCGCGCAGCCCACCGCCACATCGGCCAGCGAATAATGCGTGCCCGTGCAGAAGGGCTTGTCGGCCAGGCCGTTGGCCATCGCCACCAGCGCCGCCTCGATCTTGCCGCGCTGGCGCTGCACCCAGCGCTCGCTGCGCTCGTGCGCCTCGCGCTGGGTTGCCTCCAGGCGCACCAGCAGCGCGGCGTCGAGCAGGCCGTCGGCCAGCGCTTCCCAGCAGCGCACTTCCAGCCGCTCGCGCCCGCCTTGCGGAATCATGCGGCTGACCGGCGTCAGCGTATCGACATACTCGACGATCACGCGCGAATCGAAGATCGCGCCGCCGTCTTCCATGACCAGGCACGGCACCTTGCCGAGCGGGTTGAATTGGCCGATCTTCGTCTCGGGCGACCAGACGTCCTCTTCGATCATCTGGTAGTCAATTTTCTTTTCCGCCATCACCACGCGCACCTTGCGCGCGTAGGGACTGGTTCGGGACGCATACAGCTTCATGTTCTCCCCTTGAGCGTGTTATGAAGTGCATCGTCGCTCCGTGGCAGCGGCGGCGGGGCGCGCCTGCTGGCCCGATGCACTTCATAACAGGCTAATGGAACGGCGAGCGCGAGTATACCCGCGGCGCAAGGCGAATGCGGGCTCGCGCACCGATGCCCCAAGGCGGCACTTGACCGCTGCCCCGGAGTGGGGGCGGGGGTGGTAAAATCCCGCGTTGCGCAGCGCCGGCGGTCCGCTCCGTGCGGCGCATCGGGCGCTTTTCCGATCCCCTTCCGATTCAACGCTTGCAGCGCGCCAGCCCCCGCGGCGCGACCCGTACGTCCCCTTTTTCCTCCCTTTCCCGGTTTCCAGCATGACCTCCTCTTCGCTTTCGCCGCTCACCGCCCTGTCTCCGATCGATGGCCGCTACGCCGCCAAGGCCGACGCGCTGCGCGAATGGCTGTCCGAGGCGGCCTTCATGCGCAACCGCGTCAAGGTCGAGGTGCACTGGCTGATCGCGCTGGCGCAGGCCGGCCTGCCCGACATGCCGAAGTTCTCGGCCGCCTCCGAGGCCGCGCTGCTGGCGCTGGTGGACAAGTTCAGCGAGGCCGACGCCGCTCGCATCAAGGAAATCGAAGCCGTCACCAATCATGACGTGAAGGCCGTCGAGTACTGGCTCAAGGAACAGGTCAAGGGCAATGCCGAGCTGGAAGCCGCCAGCGAGTTCATCCACTTCGCCTGCACCTCGGAAGACATCAACAACACCTCGCACGGCATGATGCTCAAGGGCGCTCGCGAGGCCGTGGTGGTGCCGGCGCTCAAGCGCGTGCACGCCCGCCTGGTTGAGTTGGCCAAGCTCAATGCAACGCAGCCGATGCTGTCGCGCACCCACGGCCAGCCGGCCAGCCCGACCACGCTGGGCAAGGAAATGGCCAACGTGGCCGCGCGCCTGGCGCGCGCGATCCAGCGCATCGAGCAGGTCGAGCTGCTGGGCAAGATGAACGGCGCGGTGGGCAACTACAACGCGCACCTGTCGGCCTACCCGACCTTCGACTGGGAAGCGTTCTCCAAGCAGGTGATCGAGACCCGCCTGGGCCTGACCTTCAACCCGTACACCATCCAGATCGAGCCGCACGACTACATGGCCGAGCTGTTCGACGCGGTCGCCCGCGCCAACACCATCCTGCTCGACCTGAACCGCGACGTCTGGGGCTATATCTCGCTGGGCTACTTCAAGCAGAAGACCAAGGCCGGCGAAATCGGCTCGTCGACCATGCCGCACAAGGTCAACCCGATCGACTTCGAAAACTCTGAAGGCAACCTGGGCCTGGCCAACGCCGTGCTGCGCCACCTGTCGGAGAAGCTGCCGGTGTCGCGCTGGCAGCGCGACCTGACCGACTCGACCGTGCTGCGCAATATCGGCGTGGCCTTCGGCTACAGCCTGCTGGCGTACGAGGCCTGCCTGCGCGGCCTGGGCAAGCTGGAAACCAATCCCGAGCGCCTGGACGAAGACCTCGACAACTGCTGGGAAGTGCTGGCCGAGCCGGTGCAGACCGTGATGCGCCGCTTTGGCGTGCCCAACCCGTATGAGCAGCTCAAGGAGCTGACCCGCGGCAAGGGCATCTCGCGCGAGGCGCTGCAGACCTTTATCAACGGCCTGGCGATCCCGGACGACGCCAAGAAGCTGCTGCTGGAGATGACGCCCGCCAGCTATATCGGCAAGGCCGTGGTGCTGGCCGAGCGCATCTGACGCAAGCCCCCGGCCCCCCACTGGGGCCGCAGCCGCAAGCAAAGAGCCATCCGCGAGGATGGCTCTTTGCCTTCCGGGGCCGCCGTGCAGGGCAGCGCACGCGGCCGCGCTGCGGCTTTGTGCCGCTTGCGGCTGAATGTCGCTTCAAAGCATTTGAATAACTTAATGAAGGACTGTCCTGCACCGGCGCACATCCGAGCGCAATAATGCGAGAATCCTAAGCACACGGGCGGGCTGGCTCCCGTCGGTGTCGTCCCCAAAATTGTGAAAGGCCCGTGACACGGGCGAGAGGAATCCGATGCGTTCTACCGCCAATGCCCCGACCGGCTACGGTGCCACTGCGATCGCCTTGCACTGGCTGGTCGCGCTGGCCATCTTTGCTGCGTTCGGGCTCGGCCTGTACATGACCGGCATTCCGGGGCTGACGCCGACCAAGCTCAAGCTCTACTCGTGGCACAAGTGGCTGGGCGTGACCATCTTTGCGATCGCCGTGCTGCGCGTACTGTGGCGTGCAACGCACCCGGCGCCGGCTGTCGCGCCCGGCACACCGGCCTGGCAGGCCAAGGCCGCCACCGGCGCGCATCACCTGCTGTACGTGCTGATCCTGGTGGTGCCCATCACCGGCTACCTGTACAGCCTGGCCGCCGGCGTGCCGGTGGTCTACCTGGGCCTGTGGAAGATGCCGGTACTGCTGGAGAAGAACGACGAACTGAAGGAAGTGCTCAAGTTTGCCCATGTCTGGCTGAACTACCTGATGGCGGCCGTGGTCTTCGTCCATGCGGCGGCGGCGGTCAAGCACCAGTTCGTCGACCGCGACGGCACGCTGGGCCGGATGCTGCCGTTCCTGCGCTGATCTGCGCTAACCGAACTATTTTCCGTACCGCGGCGCGTTGCGCCGACCCTGACAGGAGTCATTTGAGATGGAACGCACTTCCCGCAGCAATGCCCGCCGCGGCTCGCTTGTCATCGCCGCCGTCCTGGCTGCCACCGGCATCGCCGCCAACCTGGCCTGGGCGCAGGTCGACGCTGCCAAGAGTTCGGTCACTGCGGTCGCACGCCAGATCGGCGTGCCGATGGAGGGCAAGTTCAAGAAATTCGACGCCGCGGTCAACTTCGACCCGGCCAAGCTGGAGACCTCGTCGGCCAAGGTCGAGATCGATGTAGCAAGCTTCGAAATCGGCGACGCGGAGACCACCAAGGAAGTGAAGGGCAAGGACTGGTTCGATGCCGCGAAGTACCCGAAGGCCGTGTTCCAGTCGACCACCATCAAGAACGGCACGCCGGGCAAGTACGACGTGGCCGGCAAGCTGACCATCAAGGGCAAGACCGTGGACGTGGTGGTGCCTGCCACCTATCGCCAGGAGGGCTCGGCCCAGGTGTTCGAAGGCGCGCTGCCGATCAAGCGCACCGCGTTCAATATCGGCGACGGCGAGTGGAAGGACACATCCGTGGTGGCCGACGACGTGCAGATCAAGTTCCGCATCGTGCAGGCCGCGAAGAAGTAAGAGCAAGGCCGGCACTTGCCGGCGTACCCAAGCCGTACCCAACGACGTACTTAACGACGTACCAACAGACGTTCCGCCCAACCTTTTGTCGGGAGATTCCATGAAACTGCGTTCCCTCGTTGCCGCCGTCGCGGCCATTTCCGCAACCGCCGCCTTCGGCGTGGCTTCGGCCAATACCGTGACGTACAACCTCGATCCGACCCACACCTACCCGAGCTTCGAGGCCGACCACCTGGGCGGCCTGTCGACCTGGCGCGGCAAGTTCGACAAGTCCAGCGGCGTGGTCACGCTGGACCGTGCCGCCAAGAACGGCTCGGTCGAGGTCAAGATCGACGCGACTTCGATCGATTTCGGCAACGCCAAGCTGAACCAGCACGCCAAGGGCCCCGACATGTTCGACGTGGAAGCCTTCCCCGAGGCCACCTACAAGGGCAAGTTCTCCAAGTTCAAGGGTGACGTGCCGACCGAAGTCGATGGCGTGCTGACGCTGCGCGGCGTGTCCAAGCCGGTCAAGCTGGAGATCCGCGAGTTCAAGTGCATCCAGCACCCGATGCTCAAGCGCGAAGCCTGCGGCGCCGACGCCGTCGGTACCTTCAACCGCGCCGACTTCGGCCTGGACTACGGCGTGAAGATGGGCTTCAAGCCCGAAGTGAAGCTCGCCATCCAGGTGGAAGGCGTGCGCGCAGAGTAAGGACAAGCGAGCGCTATCGCCCGGTCCGTCAGGGCCGCGGTGACCATGAAGGCCGGCATTTTGCCGGCCTTTTTTGCTTTTCAGCAGCTGGTTCGACCGATTGTTCCATTCTCCCCGCGTACGAGGGGCTCAGGGGGCACTTGGTGTACGCGGCGCGATTGCCACAGTACAATGGGCCGCGGCAATTCCAAGACGATAAGGGCTGCCGGCGCACCCTCCCAAGGCGGGGTGCCGCGGCCCGCCAACAGGCTATAGCGCATTCCCTATGAGTATTCGCTGCACGTCCCGATACCGGTAGCCGTCCCCGCGACCCCTTCGCCCCCTCCTGCTGTACCCGGCCGTTCCGCCCTGGCAGTATGGCCTTCGCAGCGTTTCTCGGATTTCCCTGGGCAATACCGTGTATTCCAAAACGCAAATCGATCCGGTAGTTAGTTTCCGCAACTCGCAGGGCGAGCAGGTGCGCGGCACGATCATCAATCTCCAGAGAAAGTCTCTGGTGATGGAGATCTACAACCCGTATTCGATCGTGCAGGTCAGCGAGGTGCTGAGCGAGCTCAGCGTCCGCATGGGCGCCAAGAACGCCTATCTCGGCAAGGCCGTGGTGATGAGCCTGGTGAACACCGGCCTGACCGCGGTGGTGTCGCTGACGCTGATCGACGAGTGGCGCGAGCTGTCCGACCTGAACAACGAGCCCAAGTCGGTGGGGCGCGAAGCCGAGCTCTTCGTGCAGGACTGGGACACGCGTTTCAATATCCGGCGCGACTACCAGATCGTGGTCAACGAGATGCGCGCCTTCCTGTCTGAAGTGTCGCGCTGGGTCGAGCAGGTGGACCTGACCGAATCGCTGCCCAAGAAGGAAGGCAAGCTGCGCGAAGACGTGTTCTACGAGCTCTCCACGCCGATCATGGTCAAGACCAAGACGTACCTCGACTGGCTCGAGGGCGAGGCCGAGCGCGTCGACCCGGAGATCGCGCCGGTGCACCGCACCTATGCCCAGTCGGCACTGCACCCGCTGCTGCTGCGCGCGCCGTTCGTGTACCGCACCTTCACCAAGCCGCTCGGCTATGCCGGCGACTACGAGATGGTGAACCAGATCCTGGGCGACCCCCAACAGGGGCCGACCACCTACTTCCAGATCGTCAACACCGCCTTCCTGAAGGCGGCGGTGGCGACCGCGCACCGCAACCGCATCGACCTGCTGGTCGATTTCCTGACCCGCCAGGCCGAACGCGCGCGCGCCGAGGGCCGGCCGTTCCGCGTGCTCAACGTGGGCTGCGGGCCGGCTTTCGAGATCCAGCGCTTCGTGCGCGAGTATCCTAATCCGGAGCTGCTGTCATTCCAGCTGGTCGACTTCAGCGAAGAGACGCTGGAATACACGCGCAGCTCGATCGAGCACGCTGCCAGCAGCGCCGGGCGCAAGGTTTCCGTGGAGATGGTGCACCAGTCGGTGCACGAACTGCTCAAGCGGCGCATCTCGCCTGACGATATCAGTGCGCGGGAGTTCGACGCGGTCTACTGCGCGGGCCTGTTCGACTACCTGTCCGACAAGGTGTGCGCGCGGCTGCTGCAGTATTTCGCCTCGCGTTCGCGCCCGGGCGGGCAAATCCTGGTGACCAACGTCCACGCCAACAATCCTGAGAAATTCGGCATGGAACACCTGCTGGAGTGGTACCTGATCTACCGCGACGACCCCGGCATGGCACAGCTGCTGCCCGAGAACTCGCATTCGCACCGCATCTACGTTGACGCCACCGGCGTCAACGTGTTCGCGGAAGCCACCATTGACTGAGGCAGTCCCTGCGGACCACGCCATGAGCACCAACCAACTCTACGCCGGCTACCAGTCCGAGCTGGCCGACTTTCGCCTGGCGTTCAGCCGGGGCGGCGCCTACACCGCAATCGTGCTGGTCATGCTCGGGGTCGGACTCGACTATGGCCAGTATCCGCAGCAGCAGCTCGCCTTCGCCGTGGCGCGGGTGGTGGTGTCGCTGCTGATCGCGGGCGTCGTGGTGATGCTGTACAGCGCCGCGGGCCGGCGCTTCGCGCCATGGCTGACGCTGACCTGGCTGATGCTGCCGCAGATCATGATCGCGTGGATGATCTCGCAGACCGAAGGGGTGCAGTCTCCTTACTATGTCGGTCTCAACCTGGCGATCTTCGCCTCCGGCATCGCGCTGCCATTCGGGCTGTGGCAGAACCTGGTGTTCGGCGTGCTCTCGTACCTGCTGTACGTGCTGGCGTGCCTGTTCCACCCTGGCGGCATCGAGCCGGTCGGCACCTTTATCGTCAATTCGCTGTTCCTGCTGTTCGCCGCGGCGGCCAGCGGGGTCTACACCTTCTTCAACGAGCGCGCGCGCTTCATGCTGTTCCGGCTGAAGGCCGAGGTTGCCGAGAAGAACGCCGAGCTCGAGGTAATCAACCGCAAGCTGGTCGACATCAAGGGCCAGATGCTGCAGCAGGAGAAGATGGCCGCCATCGGTACGCTGGCGGCGGGGCTGCTGCACGAGGTCAACAACCCGGTCAACTTCTGCCTGATGGCGATCGAGGTGGCGATGGAAGAGCCGCAGGCCAAGGAAAGCGAGTCGCTGACCGAATGCCTGGTCGATGCCAAGCAGGGCATGCAGCGCATCCAGCATATCGTGTCCGACCTGAAGACGTTCGCCTACCGCAAGCCGGGCGCCGAGGTCGAAGGCACGCCGTTCCTGTTCGAGAAGGCGCTGGATTCGTCGATCCGGCTGACCGCGCACGAGCTGCGCGGGGTCAAGGTCACGCGCGAACTGCCCGACGACACGCTGGTGATGGGCGACGAAGCCGCCGTCATCGGCGTGCTGATCAACCTGTTCTCCAACGCGGCGCTGGCCATGCGCAAGGCCGGCACGCAGGAACCCGCGATCCATACCACGGTGCGCTGGGCCGAGAGACGGCTGCATGTGACAGTGCGCGACAACGGCCCCGGCATCGCGGCGGAACATCTGGCGCGCGTGTTCGAACCGTTCTTCACCACGCGCGAAGTGGGGCAGGGGCTGGGGCTTGGACTGTCGATCAGCTACGCGGTGATCGAGCGCCACGGCGGCCAGCTCTTTGCGGAGAGCGAGCTGGGCCAGTGGGCGGCGTTCAGCTTCGACCTGCCACGCGCGGAGTAAGCGACCATGAGCGAAGTCCAGCAAGCGCGGCCGACCATTCTCTACGTCGATGACGAGGACATGGCGCGCAAGTACTTTGCGCGCGCGGTCGGCGGCGAATACGAAGTCCTGCTCGCCGCGAGCGCCGACGAGGGCGTGGCGTTGCTGGGCGCCGAGAGCGCGCGCATCGCGATCCTGGTGACGGATTTCCGCATGCCGGGGCGCGACGGCGGCGACCTGCTGCGCCAGGTTGCGCAGGACTACCCGCAGATCGTGCGGATCCTGGTGACGGCCTACGCCGACAAGGATGTGCTGCTGCAGACCGTCAACTCCGGCGAAGTCTTCCGCATCCTGGAAAAGCCGCTGAGCGTCACCGACGTGCGCGAGGTGCTGCGCCAGGCCGGCGAGCGCCACCGCGAACGCGCGCTGCGCCAGCACCGGCTGATGGCAATCGATGAGACGCTGGCGTTCCTGGCGCATGAGCTGAACACGCCGCTGGCGGCCATCGCCAACTTTGCGCGTGGCATCCAGAGCCGCGTCGCGGGCGAGTACAGCGAGCAGCGTCTGGGCGAGGTCGGCCAGGCGGCCAGCGCCATGCACGACAATGCGCAGTATTGCCTGGCGGTGCTGTCGTCGTTCCTGCAGTCCGTGCGCAGCAGCGCCGGCAGCCCGGTGGCCCGGCCGGAGCCGGCGGCCGAAGTCAGCGCGGGTGCGCTGGTAGCGTCATTGCTCGATACCTATCCGTTCGCGGGCGAGCAGCGCCAGTGGGTGCAGGTCGAGGTGCACGGCGATTTCCCGGTGCAGACGCTGCCCAACTGCGTGGCGCTGGTGTTGTCGTCGGTGATGAGCAACGCGCTGCGCGCACTGGCCGACGTGGCCGCGCCGTCGCTGCGCTTCGTGGTGGTGGCCCAGCCGAGCCAGGAAATCCGCATCTGCGACAACGGCCCCGGCATCCCGCCCGAGGTGATGGAGCGCCTGCTGGTCGATCCCGTCACCACCCACGCCAGCGCCGGCGGCAGCGGCCTGGGCATGATTTTCTGCAACCGCGTCATGCAATCCTTCGGCGGCGGCATCCGGATCGCGTCCGCGTCCGGAGCCGGGACCACGGTGACGCTGGACTTTCCAAATTACAAGCATCGAATGATTAGGAGTGACCGATGAGCGAACTGATTGCCACCCAGGCACCACCCCCGGCGATTCTGTTCGTCGATGACGAGGCGACCGCCGTGAAGTACTTCCAGCGCGCCATCGGTGCGCTGGCGCCGGTGGTGACCGGCGGCTCGGTGGAAGAGGGCAAGGCGCTGCTCGATGCCCACGCCGACAGCCTGGCCGTGCTGGTGTCTGACCAGCGCATGCCGGGCGAGTACGGCAACGAACTGCTGCGCTATGCGCGCGAGCGCTACCCGCATATCGTGCGCATCCTGACCACGGCGTATTCGGAGCTCGACCAGACCGTCGCAGCGGTCAACGAGGGCCAGATCCACCGCTATATCAAGAAGCCGTGGGACATCACGGCGCTGCGCATGGAACTGAAGCAGGCGCTGGAGCTGTCCGGCCTGCGCAAGGAACGCGACCAGCTGGTGCGCGAGAAGCTGGCCGTGCTGCAGACCCAGACCGTGGCCACCCGCATCGGCATGCTGCACGCACTGTGCGCCAGCCTCATCGGCCCCGGCCGCTTCCAGCCGGTGGAAACCTACCTGGCGGCGGTCGACCTGGCCGGCGCGCGCAACGCCGAGCCGGACTGGCAGCGCATGGACTACGCCGACCTGGTACGCGCGGAATCCGAGCGTAGCGGCAGCTTCGGCCATGCCGTGGGCACGCGCCTGGCGGAACTGCGTAGCGCCAACGCGGGCAAGGGCGCGGCCGATGCCCCGACGGTGATCGCCGACGCGCTCGGCAGCGAGGTGGTGCGCCGCGACGGCGACACCGTGGTGTGGACCGCACCGGCCACGCTGGCCGAGTTCCTGGCGCAGCCGGTGGGCAAGCCCGTGTCGGCGCCGCACGCGGCCTGGCTGGCGAGCCTGCTATGGCTGGAGGAGGTCGGCGGCGCGGTGAAGTTCGCGCGCGACGGTGACACCATCGTGTGCCGCACGGGCCCACGCAGCGAGAGCTTCGCGGCCGACCGGCTGGCGGCGTGGATCGAGCGCTTCGCCGAGCAAGTCTGATCTCCGGATCGCTTCACGCAATGAAAATGGCGCCCCGCGGGGCGCCATTTCTTTGCCGGCTTCTTTTGCCTGCGTTCGGGCCGTCAGGCCTGCGCGCCGTAGTTGGGGTCGTTGCGGTCGGTCGAATCTGACTTCTTGTCGCCCTTGACCAGGTCCTCGCGCTTGACGCCCAGCCACATCGCCAGCGCCGCGGCCACGAACACCGACGAGTAGATACCGAACAGGATACCCACCGTCAGCGCGAGCGCGAAGTAGTGCAGCGTGGGGCCGCCGAAGAAGAACATCGACAGCACCATCATCTGGGTCGAGCCGTGGGTGATGATAGTGCGCGAGATGGTGCTGGTGATCGCGTTGTCGATGATCTCGTGGGTGGTCATCTTGCGGAACTTGCGGAAGTTCTCGCGCACCCGGTCGAAGATCACCACCGATTCGTTGACCGAGTAGCCCAGCACCGCCAGCACCGCCGCCAGCACCGACAGCGAGAATTCCCACTGGAAGTAGGCGAAGAAGCCCAGGATGATGACCACGTCGTGCAGGTTGGCGATGATGCCCGCCACCGCGAACTTCCACTCAAAGCGGAACGACAGGTAGATCACGATGCCGGCCACCACGCACAAGAGGGCCAGCAGGCCGTCGGTGGCCAGTTCCTTGCCCACCTGCGGGCCGACGAACTCCACCCGTTGCAGCTTCACGTCAGGCGAGGCGGCCTGCAGCGCGGTCATCACCTGCTCGCTCTGCTGGGCCGAGGTGACGGGCTTGCCGTCCGGACCCTTCTGCAGCGGCAGGCGGATCATGACGTCTCGCGAGGTGCCGAAGTTCTGCACCTGCACGTCGGTATAGCCCAGCTTGCCCACCTGGCCACGGATCTTTTCCAGGTCGGCAGCCTGCTGGTAGCTGACCTCCATCACCGTGCCGCCGGTGAATTCGATCGACAGGTGCAGGCCCTTGTGCCAGAGGAAGAACACGGCGGCGGCAAACGTCAGGAAGGAAATCACGTTGAAGACCAACGCGTGCTTCATGAACGGAATGTCGCGCCGGATGCGGAAGAATTCCATGTTGAATCCTGTTCTGTACTGCTAGTTGTTGCTGATCGGCTCTGCCGCCCGCTTTACTTGGCGACCGGCGTGTCGGTGGCGTTGCCCGGCTTCCAGATCTGGCCGATGGCCACGCTCTGCAGCTTCTTCTTGCGGCCGTACCAGAGGTTGACCAGGCCGCGGTTGAAGAACACCGCCGAGAACATCGAGGTCAGGATGCCCAGGCAGTGCACCACGGCAAAGCCGCGCACCGGGCCCGAACCGAAGGCCAGCAGCGCCAGGCCGGCGATCAGCGTGGTCACGTTCGAGTCCAGGATGGTGGCCCAGGCGCGGTCGAAGCCGACCGCGATCGCCATCTGCGGCGACGCGCCCGCGCGCAGTTCCTCGCGGATGCGCTCGTTGATCAGCACGTTGGCGTCGATGGCCATGCCCAGCACCAGCGCGATGGCGGCGATGCCCGGCAGCGTCAGCGTGGCCTGCAGCATCGACAGCACGGCGATCAGCAGCAGCAGGTTCACGCCCAGCGCCAGCACCGAGAACACGCCGAACAGCATGTAGTACAGGATCATGAACACGCCGATCGCGGCAAAGCCGTAGGCGACCGAGTCAAAACCCTTCTGGATGTTGTCGGCGCCCAGCGACGGGCCGATGGTGCGCTCTTCGATGATTTCCATCGGCGCGGCCAGCGAGCCGGCGCGCAGCAGCAGGGCCAGGTCGTTGGCGGCTTCGGTCGAATAGGAGCCGGTGATCTGGAAGCTCGAGCCCAGTTCGGACTGGATCGTCGCCACCGTCAGCACTTCACCCTTGCCCTTCTCGAACAGCACAATCGCCATCGGCTTCTTCAGGTTCTCGCGCGAGACGTCGCGGAGCACGCGGCCGCCCTGGGCGTCGAGCTTGATGTTGACCGAAGGCTGCTGGTTCTGGTCGAAGCCGGCCGAGGCGCTTTCAATGCGATCGCCGGTGAAGATGACCTGCTTCTTCAGCACCACCGGGGCGCCGTTGCCTTGCGTGAAGAGTTCGCTGCCGAACGGGACCGGGTCGCCCGGGCGCGGGCTGCGCGGCGCGTCGTTGTCGACCAGGCGCGCTTCCAGCGTGGCGGTGCGGCCGATGATGTCCTTGGCCTTGGCGGTGTCCTGCACGCCCGGCAGCTGCACCACGATGCGGTCGGCGCCTTGCTGCTGGATCACCGGCTCGGCCACGCCCAGTTCGTTCACGCGGTTGTGCAGCGTGGTGATGTTCTGCTTGACCGCGGCGTCCTGCACGGCCTTGCGCGCGGCCTCGGTGAAGGTGCCGACGATGTTGTTGCCGTCCATGGCGAAGGCCACTTCGCGCAGGTTCTCGGCCAGCACGGCACGGGCGCGGTTGGCTTCGTCGGCATTGTTGAAGCGCACCGTCAGGCGCTCGCCGTCGCGGTCGATGCCGCCGTGGCGGATGCCCTTGTCGCGCAGCAGCGTGCGCGCGTCGCCGGCCAGGCTGTCGAGCTTCTTGTCGACGGCGCCCTTCATGTCGACCTGCAGCAGGAAGTGCACGCCGCCGCGCAGGTCCAGACCCAGGTACATCGGCAGCGCGTGCATGGCGGTCAGCCAGTGCGGCGAGCCCGACAGCAGGTTCAGCGCAACCACGTAGGTGGGGTCGGCGGGGACCGGGTTGAGCGAGCGCGACAGCACGTCCTTGGCCTTGAGCTGCTCGTCGGTGGTGCGGAAACGCGCCTTGACCGAGCCCGACTGGCCGGAAATGTCGAAGAACACGCCGTCAGGCCGGAACTGGTTCTGCGCCAGGATCTCTTCGACCTGCTTCTGCATGGACAAGTCGACCTTGACCGTGGCCTTGCCCGAAGACACCTGCACGGCGGGCGCCTCGCCGAAGAAGTTCGGCAAGGTATAGATGATGCCGATGGCCAGGGCCACCAGGATCACGATGTACTTCCAAAGCGGATAACGATTCATCTCGGGCCAGTCATTCAGCGGTTGGCGGGGCCGGCGCAGGCGTGGCGCGCCACGTCGGCGGCGCCGAACCGGTTTGGCAAACAGCCGCCTGGCAGCCACGGATGGAAGCCGCCGGGGCTTCGTCGGGCTGGATCAGGCGGCTGCCGGGGCATGCGCGAACGGGCATGCCGGAAAAGACAAAGGCGGGAGTCGCGTGGGCGCTCGGCGGATCAGAGCGCCTTCAGCGAGCCCTTCGGCAGCACCGTGGTCACGGCGTTCTTCTGCACGGTGATTTCCGTGCCCGTGGCGATTTCCAGACCGACGTACTGGTCGGTGACCTTGGTCACGCGGCCCAGGATACCGCCGGCGGTGACGACTTCATCGTTCTTGGCCAGCGCTTCGAGCATCGCCTTTGATTCCTTCTGGCGCTTCATTTGCGGGCGGATCATGATGAACCACAGCACCGCAAACATCAGGATGATGGGCAGGAAGCTCATCAGGCCGCCAGCCGCGCCGCCGGCACCGGCGGTCTGGGCAAATGCGTTAGAAATCAACACGTTGGTTCTCCGTCACAAAAGTCAGTCAGTTAATCGAGCATTCTACCATTCGCATTCTGCCCGCCTCAGGCATTCTAGGGCGGAATACGGGTTTGTTCGGGGTGATTCCGGGGCGACTCGGGGCGGCGCCAGTTTCCGCGCGCTGTCCGCACGTTCACCGGTGCATGACCCGGGCTATTCGACCGGCGCCGGCGGGAAAGTTCGCGCCGGCGCCCGCTTTCACTGCGTGCCGCGCGCGCGATCGGCCGCAAACTGGCGGCGGAAGTCGGTGAAACGGTGCTGCTCGATCGATTCGCGCACCTCGCGCATCAGCTGCAGGTAGTAGTGCAGGTTGTGAATGGTATTCAGGCGCGCGCCCAGGATCTCGCCCACGCGGTGCAGGTGGTGCAGGTAGGCGCGCGAGAAGTTGCGGCAGGTGTAGCAGGCGCAGCTTTCATCGAGCGGGCGCGGGTCGTTGCGGTGCGCCGCGTTCTTGATCTTGACGTCGCCGTAGCGGGTGAAGAGCCAGCCGTTGCGCGCGTTGCGGGTGGGCATCACGCAATCGAACATGTCGACGCCCGCGGCCACACCGGCCACCAGATCTTCCGGCGTGCCCACGCCCATCAGGTAGTGCGGCTTGTCGGCCGGCAGGCGCGGCGCCACGTGCTCCAGCACGCGCATCATGTCTTCTTTGGGCTCGCCCACCGACAGGCCGCCGATGGCAAAGCCGTGGAAATCCAGCTCGGACAGCCCCGCCAGCGATTCATCGCGCAGGTCCTCGTACATGCCGCCCTGGACGATGCCGAACAGCGCGTTCGGGTTGGCCACGCGTTCGAACTCGTCGCGCGAGCGCTTGGCCCAGCGCAGGCTCATGCGCATCGACTTGGCCGCTTCCTCGTGCGTGGCGGGGCGCCCGTCGATCTCGTAGGGCGTGCACTCGTCGAACTGCATCACGATGTCGGAGTTCAGCGTGCGCTGGATCTGCATCGAGATCTCGGGCGACAGGAAGAGCTTGTCGCCATTGACCGGTGATGCGAACGTGACGCCATCTTCGGTGATCTTGCGCAGATCGCCCAGCGAAAACACCTGGAAGCCGCCAGAATCGGTCAGGATCGGCTTGTCCCAGCCGATAAATTTGTGTAGGCCCTCGTGGGCCTTGACCACGTCCAGCCCCGGGCGCAGCCACAGGTGGAAGGTGTTGCCAAGGATGATGTGCGCGCCGATCTCGTTCAGTTCCAGCGGCGACATGGCCTTGACCGAGCCGTAGGTGCCGACCGGCATGAAGATCGGCGTCTCGACCACGCCGTGGTTCAGCGTGACGCGGCCGCGGCGGGCGTTGCCGTCGGTGGTGATGAGTTCGAAGTTGAGCATGGCGGGTAGTTCTGGGTTCAGGCCTCGGGGCCGGCGGCGGGCTGGCGCGTCAGCAGCATGGCGTCGCCGTAGCTGAAGAAACGGTAGCGCTGCTCGACCGCATGGCGGTAGGCGGCGCGGATGGCTTCCACACCGGACAGCGCAGAGACCAGCATGAGCAGCGTCGACCTGGGCAGGTGGAAGTTGGTGATCAGGGCATCGACCAGGCGGAAGCGGTAGCCGGGCGTGATGAAGATATCGGTGTCGCCGCTGCCGGCGGCGAGCGTGCCGTCGGCCTGCGCGGCCGATTCCAGCGCGCGCAGCGAGGTGGTGCCGACCGCGATCACGCTGCCGCCGCGGGCGCGGGTGTCGCGCACGGCCTGGGCCAGTTCCTCGGAGATCGCGTACCACTCCGAGTGCATCTTGTGCTCGGCCAGGTTCTCGGTGCGCACCGGCTGGAACGTGCCAGCGCCCACGTGCAGCGTCAGGAAGGCGCGGCGCACGCCAGCGGCATCGAGGCGCGCGAACAGCGCATCGTCGAAATGCAGCCCTGCGGTGGGTGCGGCCACGGCGCCCGGACTGCGCGCGTAGACGGTCTGGTAGCGGGTCTCGTCGTAGGCGTCCGGGTCGTGCGTGATATACGGCGGCAGCGGCAGGCGGCCGTAGCGCTCGATCAGGTCCAGCGCCGGCTCGGGGAAGCGCAGCGTGAAGAACTGGTCCACGCGCGGCCCCACGGTGACGGCGAAGGCGTCGTCGGCCAGATGCAGCGTGCTGCCCTCGGCGGGCGTCTTGGAGGCGCGCACCTGGGCCAGCACGGTGTGGCTGTCGACGATGCGCTCGACCAGCACCTCGATCTTGCCGCCGCTGGGCTTGTGGCCGAAGAAGCGCGCCTTGATCACGCGCGTGTCGTTGAACACCAGCAGGTCATCGGGACGCAGGTAGTCGACGATATCGCTGAAGGCGCGATCGACCAGGCGCACCGCGTCGGCGGTGTCGGCGGGCGCGAGCCGTTCGACCACCAGCAGCCGGCTGGCACTGCGGTCGGGCAGCGCGCTCTGGGCAATCAGTTCGGGCGGCAGCGGAAAATCGAAATCGGAGAGCGTCAACATCGTGGAAACGGCGGGGGGCGGCCGGCAGCCATGCGGGCCGGAGAGGCTAAGTGGGGCACAAAGCGGCACTCCGCTGCCCTTGGCGACAGCCGGCATGGGTACAATCGGCGAATCCGATATTGTAAGGCCACGGGCCCGCCAGACGCCGGGCCGGGTGTGATACCCGCTATTTGCCGGCCCGAGCCAGCCGCCCAAGCCGAAACCGCAGCGACTGCTGCCAATTTTGTTGCCGATGCCCGGAACCGCCGCCGACCCGATCCAGGACCCTGCCGATGCCGCCAAGGAAGCGGCGGCGCCCGCGCGTGGCAAGGCTGGCGAGGCAAAGGGCAAGGCTACAGCTTCGGGCACATCATCGGCGGCCGCGCGCCTGGCCAAGCTGGGCCTGCGCCGTCCCGTCGACCTGGTGCTGCACCTGCCGATGCGCTACGAGGACGAGACCACGCTGGCACCGATCGCCGACGCAATCCGCCGCGCCGGGGCGGGCCAGCCGGCGCAGGTCGAAGGCGAGGTCATCTCCAATGAAGTCACGTTCCGGCCGCGCCGCCAGCTGGTGGTCAAGATCGCCGACGACAGCGGCGAACTGACGCTGCGCTTCCTCAACTTCTACGGCAGCCAGACCAAGCAGATGGCCGAGGGCGTGCGCCTGCGCGTGCGCGGCGAGGTCCGCGGCGGTTTCTTCGGCGCCGAGATGGTGCACCCGACGGTGCGCCCGGTGGTGCACGGCGAAGCGCTGCCGGACCGCCTGACACCCGTGTATCCATCCACCGCCGGTATCGCACAGGCCTACTTGCGCAAGGCCATCGGCGGCGCGCTGTCGCGCACACCCATGCCCGAGACGCTGCCGCAGGCGGTGCTGCAAGGGCCGCTGGCCCGGCTGCACCTGCGCCCGCTGGCCGACTGCCTGCGCCTGCTGCATGCGCCGCCGCCGCAGGAAAGCGAGGCCGCGCTGGCCGACCGCTCGCACCCGGCCTGGCAGCGCATCAAGTTCGACGAGCTGCTTGCGCAGCAGATTTCGCTGCGGCGCGCACACGCGGCGCGGCGCGAGAAGACCGCGCCGACCATGTCGCGCCGCGAGGGCGGTTTGCTGACCCGCTTCCTGGCCGCGCTGCCATTCCGGCTGACCGGCGCGCAGGAACGCGTGGTCGCGGAGATTGCCGCCGACATGACGCGGCCGCACCCGATGCACCGGCTGCTGCAGGGCGATGTCGGCAGCGGCAAGACCATCGTCGCCGCGCTGGCGGCGTGCCAGGCGATCGACGCCGGCTACCAGGCGGCGCTGATGGCGCCCACCGAAATCCTGGCCGAGCAACACTACCGCAAGCTGTCCGCGTGGCTGGAGCCACTGGGCGTGCCGGTGGTCTGGCTGGCCGGCAGCCTGAAGGCGCGCGAGAAGCGCGAGGCCGCCGCGCGCGTGGAATCGGGCGAGGCGCAGCTGGTGATCGGCACCCATGCGCTGATCCAGGACGCCGTGCGCTTTGCGAAGCTGGGCCTGTCGGTGGTCGACGAGCAGCACCGCTTCGGCGTGGCGCAGCGGCTGGCGCTGCGCGGCAAGGCGGGTGCCAGCGATGTGCCGGCGCCGGACACGGTGCCGCACCAGCTGATGATGTCGGCCACGCCGATCCCACGCACGCTCGCCATGACGTATTACGCCGACCTCGACGTGTCGGTGATCGACGAACTGCCGCCGGGCCGCACGCCCATCGTCACGCGGCTGGTCAACGATGCGCGCCGCGACGAGGTGATCGCGCGCGTGCACCATGCCGCCGCGGAAGGGCGCCAGGTCTACTGGGTCTGTCCGCTGATCGAGGAAAGCGAGGCGCTGCAGCTGCAGACCGCGGTGGAGACCTACGAGACGCTGGTCGCCGCGCTCCCTGACCTGCGAGTGGGCCTGGTGCACGGCCGCCTGCCGCCGGCGGAGAAAGCGTCGGTGATGGACGACTTCAGCGCCAACCGCATGCAGGTGCTGGTGGCCACGACCGTGATCGAAGTGGGCGTGGACGTGCCCAATGCCTCGCTGATGGTGATCGAGCATGCCGAGCGCTTTGGCCTGGCCCAGCTGCACCAGTTGCGCGGGCGGGTGGGGCGGGGCAGCGCCGAATCGGTGTGCCTGCTGATGTACCAGGCGCCGCTGTCGCCGACCGCGCGCGAACGGCTGGCGACCATGCGCGAGACCACCGACGGCTTCGAGATCGCGCGGCGCGACCTGGAAATCCGTGGCCCCGGTGAGTTCCTGGGCGCACGCCAGTCGGGCGAGGCCATGCTGCGCTTTGCCGACCTGCAGACCGACGCATGGCTGGTGGAATACGCGCAGGAGGCGGCCGAGCTGATGCTGGAGCGCTTTCCGGAAGCGGTCGAAGCACACCTTTCGCGCTGGCTCGGCGGGCGCGAGCACTATCTGAAAGCCTGACCGGCGCCTGTCCAGGTGCGCGATGCTTCGCATGCGTCGACACAATGCGTTGGCGCTCTGACAGAAGCGGCAATCGAAGGTAAAATCTATCGCCTACCGCAACTCGATAAGTCATGACGCTCACCGAACTCAAGTACATCGTCGCCGTGGCGCGAGAGCGCCATTTCGGCCGGGCCGCCGAAGCCTGCTTCGTCTCGCAGCCGACCCTGTCGGTCGCGATCAAGAAGCTGGAAGACGAACTCAACGTGCAGATTTTCGAGCGCGGCACCTCCGAGGTGTCGGTGACGTCCATCGGCGAGCAGATCGTCGCGCAGGCCCAGCGTGTGCTCGAACAGACCATGGCCATCCGCGAGATTGCCAAGCAGGGCAAGGACCCGCTGGCGGGCCCGCTGCGCGTGGGCGTGATCTACACCATCGGGCCGTACCTGTTGCCGTCGCTGGTCAAGCAGATGATCGAGACCGTGCCGCAGATGCCGCTGATGCTGCAGGAGAACTACACCCACAAGCTGATCGAGCTGCTCAAGCAGGGCGAGATCGACTGCGCGGTGATGGCCGAGCCGTTCGCCGATTCCGGCCTGACGGTGCGTCCGCTCTATGACGAGCCCTTTGTCGTCGCCGTGCCGCGCGGCCACGAACTGGCGCAGGCGCGCGCGATCGACCCGGATGAACTCAAGCGGCAAACCATGCTGCTGCTCGGCAGCGGCCACTGCTTCCGCGACCATGTGCTGGGCGTGTGCCCCGAGCTGTCGCGCTTCTCGCAGGCGGCCGACGGTATCCAGAAGACCTTCGAGGGCTCGTCGCTGGAGACCATCCGCCATATGGTCGCCAGCGGGGTCGGCATCACCGTGCTGCCGCGCACCTCGGTGCCTGACATGAAGGCCAAGGGCGACATGCTGGCCTATGTGCCGTTTGCCGATCCCGTGCCGGATCGCCGGGTGGTGCTGGCCTGGCGCAAGAGCTTTACCCGTCTGCCGGCAATGGAAGCGCTGGCCAATGCCGTGGCCGCGTGCGACCTGCAGGGCGTGCGCAGGCTCGACGCCAAGGATCTGGCAGAAGCTGCCTGATTGCTTTACCGGGTACTTAAAAGGCCGCACGGAATTCCTTCCGCTGCGGCCTTTTTTGTTGGTCTCGCGGTCGGCAAGAGAGATAGATTTGACCTAACACATAGGTATAAATAATTAAATTCTCTACTTGATAGCCTCTTTGTACACTTGGTCTCGTCGATGCGCGACGCGTCGATCAGCCAGGGAGACCGATGATGAGCAGCAGCGCCCGATTCATTCCAGGCACCATCCCTGAGCGCCCGATTTTTTCCCGCATGGGGCGCTGCCTGCTCGATTGTCTTGCCTGCTACGCGGCCGCGAACTGACGCGCCGATTCCGTTCAGCTACCCACAAGAAGGACAAGATGAGCAAGAAAGACACTCTCACTACCGCAGCCGGCGCACCGGTCGCCGATAACCAGAATTCGCAGACCGCCGGCCCGCGCGGACCGATGCTGCTGCAGGACGTGTGGTTCCTCGAAAAACTCGCCCACTTCGACCGCGAGGTCATTCCCGAGCGGCGCGTTCATGCCAAGGGCTCCGGCGCGTACGGTACGCTGAAGATCACGCACAACATCAGCCAATACAGCAAGGCTTCGGTGTTTGCCGAGATCGGCAAGGAAACGCCGCTGTTTATCCGCTTCTCCACCGTCGCCGGCGAGCGCGGCGCGGCCGACGCCGAGCGCGACGTGCGCGGCTTCTCGGTCAAGTTCTATACCGACGAAGGCAACTGGGACGTGGTCGGCAACAACACCCCGGTGTTCTTCGTGCGCGACCCGCTCAAGTTCCCCGACTTTATCCACACGCAGAAGCGCAACCCGCGCACCAACCTGCGCGATCCGATCGCGGTGTGGGACTTCTGGTCGCGCCATCCGGAATCGCTGCACCAGGTCACCATCCTGATGAGCGACCGCGGCCTGCCGCAGAACTACCGCCAGATCCACGGCTTCGGCTCGCATACGTACTCGTTCATCAACGCCAACAACGAGCGCTTCTACGTCAAGTTCCACTTCAAGTCGCAGCAGGGCATCGCCAGCTGGACTAATGAAGAAGCGGCCAAGGTCGTGGCCACGGACCGCGAAAGCGCGCAGCGCGACCTGTTCGAGAACATCGAACAGGGCAACTTCCCGCGCTGGAGCCTGCGCGTGCAGGTCATGCCGGAAGCCGATGCGGCCAGGTACCACATCAACCCGTTCGACCTGACCAAGGTGTGGCCGCACAAGGACTACCCGTTGATCGACGTGGGCGTGGTCGAGCTCAACCGCAACCCCGACAACTACTTTGCCGAGGTCGAGCAGGTGGCGATGAATCCGGCCAATATCGTGCCGGGCATCGGCTTCTCGCCCGACAAGATGCTGCAAGGGCGGCTGTTCTCGTATGGCGACACGCAGCGCTATCGCCTCGGGATCAACCACCACCAGATCCCGGTGAACGCGCCGATATGCCCGTTCCACAACACCTTCCACCGCGATGGCGCGATGCGCGTGGACGGCAACCAGGGGGGCAAGCTGAACTACGAGCCCAACCGCGAAAGCGCCTACGGCGCCAGCGAGCGCGCGATGGAGCCGCCGCTCGCGCTGGACGGCGCCGCCGACCGCTGGGACCACCGCGTGGACTCGGACTACTACAGCCAGCCGGGCGCGCTGTTCCGGCTGTTCGACGAAGGCCAGCGCCAGCGCCTGTTCGCCAATATCGCGGCGTCGATGCAGGGCGTACCCGCGGAGATCGTGCGCGTGCAGCTGGAGCACTTCACCAGGGCTGACCCGGCCTACGGCGAGGGCGTGAAGCGCGCGCTTGACCTGAAGTAAGCGGCAATCTGGCGCGGCGGCCCGCACGGGCTGCCGCGCCGCGGAGAACGATGATGGCGATGATCCGGCTGTTTATCGACGAGTGGCGGCAACTGTGGCACGACGGGCATGATCAGCCTGAGCGTGCCGACGCCGCGCGGCTGCGCCACAAGCTGTGGCGCAAGGAGATCGGCGCCGCCGTGATCGTGCTCGGCGCGGCCGTGATGTTCGCCGAGGTGGCCCGGGGTTTGGCCGGGATCGCTGGCTAGTGCAATAATGCGGGGTAACGCGCCGCCCGGTCCCAGATCCATGGTGAGCCCGGCGGCGCTCCTCGTGCTTTACCAGAACGGAGCGTATCTACCATGGCAAAGAAGAATGAGATGAGTGTGAATATCGGTATTTCCGACAAGGACCGCAAAAAGATCGCGGAAGGCCTGTCCAAGCTGCTGGCGGACACCTACACCCTCTACCTCAAGACCCATAACTTCCACTGGAACGTGACGGGGCCCATGTTCAATACGCTGCATCTGATGTTCGAGACCCAGTACAACGAACTGGCGCTCGCAGTGGATTCGATCGCCGAGCGCATCCGCGCGCTGGGCTACCCGGCACCGGGCACCTACAAGGAGTACGCCCGCCTGTCGTCGATCGCGGAGGAAGACGGCGTGCCCGAGGCCACCGACATGATCCGCAAGCTGGTGGAAGGCCAGGAAGCCGTGGTGCGTACCGCGCGCTCGATCTTCCCGGTGGTCGACGCAGCCGGCGACGAACCGTCGGCCGACCTGCTGACCCAGCGCATGCAGACGCACGAAAAGACCGCGTGGATGCTGCGCTCGATGCTGGCCTGAGGGCCTTGCGGTCACTTCCGGCTGCCCCGGCTGCTCCTCTGTGGCGGCCGGCACTGCGCGTCGCAACCGTCCGGGCTGCGGCGCGTTTTCATTGAATCGCCTCTTCCCGGATCTGCGCTGTGCATACCTCCCCGTCGTTGCCTCCCGCTCCCATGCTTGAACGTCTTTCCCTCTACGCGCGCCTGGTGCGCATCGACAAGCCGATCGGCACGCTGCTGCTGTTGTGGCCGACGCTGTGGGCCATGTGGATGGCGGCGGGCGGGCCGCCGTCGTGGGGGCTGTTCTGGATTTTCGTGGCGGGGACGTTCCTGATGCGGTCGGCTGGGTGTGCCATCAATGATTGGGCCGACCGCGACTTTGACAAGCACGTCAAGCGCACCAAGGAGCGGCCGCTGACCGCAGGCAAGATCGCCGCGTGGGAAGCGCTGGCGGTGGCGGCCGTGCTGGCGCTGGTGGCGTTCACGCTGGTGCTGCCTTTGAATGCGCTGACCAAGTGGCTGGCGGTGGTGGCGGCGGTGGTGGCGGGGACCTATCCCTTCTTCAAGCGGTTCTTTGCGATTCCGCAGGCTTACCTGGGTATTGCGTTCGGTTTTGGCATTCCGATGGCGTTTGCCGCGATCCAGGACCAGGTGCCGCTGGTGGCTTGGGTGATGTTGCTGGCCAATGTTTTCTGGGCTGTTGCCTATGACACGGCGTATGCGATGGTGGATCGGGATGATGATCTGCTGATTGGGATGAAGACGTCGGCGATTACCTTTGGGCGGTTTGACGTGGCGGCGATCATGATCTGCTATGCCGCGTTTCTCGCGCTGATGGCGTGGGCTGGCGTGCTGCTGGGGCTGGGGTGGCCGTATTGGGTGGGGCTGGTGGCGGCGGGGGGGTGTGCTGGTTACCACTACACGCTGATTCGGGATCGCGACCGTATGCGCTGTTTTGCGGCGTTCCGGCATAACAACTGGCTGGGGGCTTGTGTGTTTGCGGGGACGGCGGTGGCTTACGTGGTTCGGTGAATTGGTTTGCGATTTGTCGATGATCGACACCCCCCGGATGACATGTTGCAGCTGTTGAATCCCTCGGTTCAACAGTGACAACATGTCATCCGCGAGACCCGTCGAGCAACGAGCCCCAGGCCCCGTACCCGCCCCTCAATCCTTCCCGAACTCAGCCCCCATCTCCTTACCCCGCGCCGCCGCCGCATGCATAGCGAGCACGAAGGCATCACCGATTCCTGCCGCCTCCATCGCCGTCACCGCCGCATAGGTCGTACCGCCCTTGGACGTGACACGCTCGCGCAGCGTCGACACCGGTTCCGGCGACTGCCCGGCCAGCGCCGCGGCGCCGCGGAAGGTTTCCACCGCCAGCTCGCGGCCTTGCTGTGCAGTCAGGCCGAGCTCGGTCGCAGCACGCTCCATCGCCTCGACAAAGTAGAAGACATAAGCCGGACCGCTTCCGGAAATCGCAGTGACCGCGTCGATCTGGTCGTCGCTCTCCACCCATACGCATTTGCCGACCGCCTGCGCCACCGCGCTGGCAATGTCGCGATCCTCCGACGACAACCCAGCCGGCCCCGCCAGCCCCGTCATCCCCATCCCCGCCAACGCCGGCGTATTCGGCATCGCCCGCACCAGGCGGGTGCGCCCGCCCAGCCAGCGCTGCATGTCCTGCAGCCGGATCCCGGCAGCCACGCTGATCACCAGATTGCCCTTGCCGCCGGCCGGCAGGTGCGGCAGCAGCTGCGCCGCGGCATCGCGGAACTGCTGCGGCTTGACCGCCAGCACCAGCACATCGCTGTCGCCGAAGGCGGCGTCCGGCGCGCCGGACGCATGCACGCCGAGGTCGCGCACCAGCCGCTGCTGCGCCTCCGGGAAGGGATCGACCACGCGAATCGAGGTAGCAGGCACGCCGCGGGCGATCAGGCCGCCGATCAGTGCGGTGGCCATATTGCCGCCGCCAAGAAAGCCGAAGGTGAGGGTGTCGAGCATGGTTGTCTCAGTAGTGTCTTGGTTTGGGAGCGGGTCAGGCGCGTGCGCCGAAAATGGCCGTGCCGATCCGCACCAGGGTGGCGCCCTCGGCGATGGCGGCCTCCATGTCGCCCGACATGCCCATCGACAAGGTGTCGACGTCCAGCCCGTCTTCACGCAGCGTACCCAGCAGCACGCGCATGGCGGCAAACGGGCGGCGCTGGGCGGCGGGATCGTCCTCGGGCTCCGGGATTGCCATCAGCCCGCGCAGCCGCAGGCCGGGCAGGGCGGCGACGGCGCGCGCCAGCGCCGGCACCTCGGCCGGCGCGACGCCGCTCTTGCTGGCTTCGCCGCTGATATTGACCTGGATGCAGACCTGCAGCGGCGCCATCCCGGCCGGGCGCTGCGCCGACAGCCGCTCGGCGATCTTGAGCCGGTCGATGGCGTGCACCCAATCGAAATACTCCGCCACCAGCCGGGTCTTGTTGCTTTGCAGCGGGCCAATGAAATGCCATTGCAACCGGCTGCGCAGGTCGGCCAGCGCGGCGACCTTGTCCACGCCTTCCTGGACGTAATTCTCGCCAAAGGCAGGCTGGCCGGCCTCGAAGGCGGCCCGGATACGGTCGGGGGAAACGGTCTTGGAAACGGCCAGCAGGGCGATATCCTGAGGCTGTCTGCCGGCCTGTTGTGCGGCCGCCGCGATGCGCTGGTGCACGGCTTGCAAGTTGGCGGCAATTACAGACATAATCCGGCGAACATACAAAAGAAGTACGACAAAGTACTGATAACTATTCAGGGTGGGGTCATTATAGATGGACATCGCGCAGCTATTGGCTTTCGCCGTCAAGAACAAGGCGTCCGATCTTCATCTCTCGTCGGACATGCCGCCGATGGTGCGGATCCACGGCGATATGCGCCGGATCAACGTCGCATCGATGGCGCACAAGGATGTCCACGCCATGGTGTACGACATCATGAGCGACACCCAGCGCAAGATCTACGAAGAACGGCTCGAGATCGACTTCTCGTTCGAGATCGCCGGCCTGTCGCGCTTCCGGGTCAACGCCTACAACACGCAGCGCGGCGCCGCCGCGGTGTTCCGTACGATTCCCTCCAAGGTCCTGACGCTCGAGGAGCTGCGCGCACCGGCGGTGTTCGGCGACCTGTGCATGAAGCCGCGCGGGCTGGTGCTGGTGACCGGGCCGACCGGCTCGGGCAAGTCCACCACGCTGGCGGCGATGGTCGACCATCGCAATGATAACGACATGGGTCACATCCTGACGGTGGAAGACCCGATCGAATTCGTCCACAACTCAAAGAAGAGCCTGATCAACCAGCGCGAGCTGGGCCCGCACACGCATTCCTTTGCCAACGCGCTGCGCTCGGCACTGCGTGAAGACCCGGACGTGATCCTGGTGGGCGAACTGCGCGACCTGGAGACCATCCGCCTGGCGCTGACCGCGGCCGAGACCGGCCACCTGGTCTTCGGCACGCTGCACACCAGCTCCGCGGCCAAGACCATCGACCGTGTGGTCGATGTGTTCCCGCCGGAAGAAAAGGACATGGTGCGCACCATGCTGTCGGAATCGCTGGAGGCGGTGATCTCGCAGACGCTGCTGAAGACCCGCGATGGCAACGGCCGTACCGCCGCGCACGAGATCATGATCGCCACGCCCGCGATCCGCCACTTGATCCGCGAGAACAAGATCGCGCAGATGTACTCGATGATGCAGACCAGCAGCGGGCTGGGCATGCAGACGCTGGACCAGTGCCTGTCGGACCTGATCAAGCGCAGCGTCATCAGCTACAACGACGCGCGCGCCATCGCCAAGAATCCGGACGCGTTCATGGGCTGAGGCCCATGCCATGCCTACTGGCCGCTGCCCGCGCGCAGCGGCCGCACTCCCGCAGGACACCGCCATGCTCGATCGCGAATCCGCTTCCAAGTACATCAACGACCTGCTGGAGCTGATGGTCAGCAACCGCGGCTCGGACCTGTTCATCACCTCGGACTTCCCGCCGGCGATCAAGGTCGACGGCAAGATCACGCCGGTGTCGCAGCAGCCGCTGAACCCGACACAGGCGCTGGGCCTGGTGCGCTCGGTGATGAACGAGCGCCAGGTGCAGGACTTCGACACCAGCCGCGAATGCAATTTCGCCATCACCGCGCCCAAGGCCGGGCGTTTCCGCGTGTCGGCGTTTATCCAGCAGGGCAAGGCCGGCATGGTGGTGCGTACCATCAACACGCGCATCCCCTCGGTGGCGGACCTGGACCTGCCGCCGACGCTGCATGAGATCGTGATGTCCAAGCGCGGGCTGGTGATCGTCACCGGCGCCACCGGCTCGGGCAAGTCGACCACGCTGGCGGCGATGCTGGACCATCGCAACGCGCACTCGTACGGCCACATCATCACCATCGAGGACCCAATCGAGTACGTGCATGCGCACCAGAACTGCATCGTCACGCAGCGCGAGGTCGGCATCGATACCGAGTCCTGGCATGTGGCGCTGAAAAACACGCTGCGGCAGGCGCCTGATGTGATCCTGATCGGCGAAATCCGCGACCGCGAGACCATGGAGTACGCGATGCAGTACGCGGAAACCGGCCACCTGTGCCTGGCCACGCTGCACGCCAACAACGCCAACCAGGCGATCGACCGCGTGGTCAACTTCTTCCCCGAGGAAAAGCGCCAGCAGTTGCTGATCGACCTGTCGCTGAACCTGAAGGCGATGGTCTCGCAGCGCCTGTTGCCGCGCGCCGGCCGCAAGGGCCGTGTGCCGGCGGTGGAAATCATGATCGGCACGCCGCTGGTGGCCGATCTGATCTTCAAGGGCGAGATCCACGAGCTCAAGGAAGTCATCAAGAAATCGCGCGAGCAGGGCATGATCTCGTTCGACCAGGCGCTCTTCGAGCTGCACGAGGAAGGCAAGATCACTTACGAAGACGCGCTGCGCAACGCGGACTCGCTCAACGACCTGCGCCTGATGATCAAGCTGCACAGCAAGCGCGCCCGGGATACGGACCTGGGTGCCGGTACCGAGCACCTCAACGTCATCTAGAGCCATCAGACCAGTGCACGCCGGCGCGCTTGGCGGTATGCTTCGGCCACGCACAAGGAGTCTGCCATGAGCAATGTCTACCAGTTTGAAGCCACCTCGCTGGCCGGCGAGCCGGTACCGCTGTCGCAGTTCCAGGGCAAGGTGATGCTGATCGTCAACACCGCCAGCGAATGCGGGTTCACCCCGCAGTACGAAGGGCTGCAGAAGGTCTATGACGAATACAAGGAGCGCGGCCTGGCGGTGCTGGGTTTCCCCTGCAACCAGTTCGGCAAGCAGGAGCCGGGCGACGCGCAGCAGATCGGCCAGTTCTGCGAATCGCGCTTTGCGGTGCGCTTCCCGATGTTCGCCAAGATCGACGTGAACGGCACCGATGCGCATCCGCTGTACCAGTGGCTGACCACGGAGAAGCGTGGCGTACTCGGTACGCAGGGCATCAAGTGGAACTTCACCAAGTTCCTGCTGCGCCGCGACGGCACGGTGTTCAAGCGCTACGCGCCGACCACCAAGCCGGAAGAACTGCGCGCCGATATCGAGAAGCTGCTGTCCGACCCCGGCGCGTGAACGCCGGCTAGTGCAATGTTCCATTCTGTTTGGAACTTAAGCGGCGGTTGGCGCGAATGACCTTCTGTAGGATGTCGCGAGCGCTCTTGGTCCAGATGAACGGCTTGGGGTTGGTGTTGTGGTGAGCGATGTACTCGTTGATGGCGTCGACCAGTTCCGGCACGCTGGTGAATACGCCGCGGCGAAGTCGCTCGGTCGTGATGTCGCGAAAGAACCGCTCGACCATGTTCAGCCATGACGCCGAGGTGGGCGTGAAGTGCATGTTGATGCGCGGATGCTTGGCCAGCCAGTCTTGCACCGCAGGATGCTTGTGGGTGGCGTAGTTGTCGGCGATCAGATGCAGCGTTTTGTCCTTGGGCGTCTCGCGGTCGATCTTGCGCAGGAACTTCAGCCACTCGGTATGGCGGTGGCGCTGCTGGCACTGGGCGATGACCTGGCCATCGAGCACGTTGAGCGCGGCAAACAGCGTGGTCGTGCCGTTGCGCTTGTAGTCGTGCGTCATGGTGGCCGCACGTCCCTTCTTCAACGGCAAGCCGGGCTGCGTGCGATCCAGCGCCTGCACCTGGCTCTTCTCATCGCAGCACAGCACCAGCGCGTGCTCGGGTGGCGACATGTAGAGGCCAACGATGTCTTCAAGCTTCTCGACGAACCGCGGATCGCGCGAGACCTTGAAGCCGCGCACGATGTGCGGCTTCAACCCGTGGGCGTGCCAATGGCGCATGACGGTGCTGGCGCTCACGCCCAACTCGGCGGCCATCTTGCGCGTGCTCCAGTGCGTGGCCGCCACGGGCTTCGTTTGAGTGGTCAGCTCCACCAGCCGCGCCGTGTCCACCTTCACCGGCGGCGCACCGCGCGGCAAGTCGCGTTCGATACCGGCCAGCCCCGATTGCGCATACCGCTCACGCCAACGCGAGACCTGCACGCGTCCGACTCCCAACTGCTCGGCGATGTCCTTGTTCTGCAATCCGTTGGCGGCCAGCAGCACAATGCGCGCGCGCTGCGCCAGCCTCACGCTCGTGAGCTTCGACCGAACCAGCCTCGTCAACTTGGTTCGCTCCTCGTCGGTCAACATGATCTCGGGGGCAACTCGCACTCGCTCTCTCCACGCTGTATCGCAGTAGGGCATTGGAGACGCCGAATTCATATAAGTTCCATCAAGAACAGAACGCTACACTAGACTCCGCTGGCGCGCACCGCACGCAGGAAACCGTTGAGCGAGCGGTCCGGCGTTTCGTGGAAATGGTCGTCCAGCATGCGGATGGCGCGGCAGCGGTCGAGCCGGAAGCTGCGGTAGTCCTCGCGCGTGGTGCACCACGCCGCCAGCAGCCAGGCATTGCCCCAGAAGAACAGGCCCAGCGGCATCACCACGCGCTCGGTGATGCGCTGCTGCGCGTCGCAGTAATCGAGTAGCAGCAGCTTCTGTTCGCCCAGCGCGCCATGTACCACGTCGAAGGCCTCGCGCACCTGCGCCTGGTTGACGTATTCCGGCGCGAACACGCGGCTCTGCTGCGCCGCCAGCCGGCGCGGCGGCGGCAGCGCGGCCATCAGCTTTTCCAGCGCGGGATCGGCCGCGGCGGCCAGCGCGCCGCCGCCCCAGGCCTTCAGCAGCCGCAGGCCGGCCACCAGCGCTTCCACTTCCATGGCACTGAACATCAGCGGCGGGACGTCAAAGTCGGCGCGCAGCCGGTAGCCGATGCCGGCCTCGCCTTCGACCGGCACGCCTGACAGCGACAACGCCTGGATATCACGGTAGACAGTGCGTTCCGACACGCCGAGCCGCTGCGCCAGCAGCGCCGCCGTGGTCAGGCGGCGGCCGCGCAGCACCTGGACAATCTGGAACAGGCGGTCGGCGCGGCGGCTCATCGGTCAGCCTTGGCCACAGGGCTACCCGGCCACGGGCTCGTGCAGCCCGATGCGGTTGCCTTCGCTGTCCGTGATATGGGCGATGCGGCCGATCTCGCCCGGCAGGCGCAGCGGCCCGAACACGGTCTTGCCGCCGGCCTGCGCGGCGCGCTCCAGTAGCGCGTCCAGCTGCGGGGCATGCAGGTAAGGCACCGGGCCGTAGTAGTTGCTGGGGCGGTAGCCTTCGCCGGCCACCAGCGCGCCGCCCGGATCCGGGTGCGGAAAGACGGCCATGTCGACCTGGCTCATGGTTTCGCGGCGCAGCTGGATATCGAAGACCTGCTCGTAGAAGCCGATGGCACGGTTCATGTCGACCACGGGGATTTCCAGCCAGTTGATCAGGCGGTTGCTCATGATGGGCTCCTTGCTTCCTGGTAAGGGGGGATGGGAGCTCGAATCATGCGCGGGGCCTGCTGACAGCGTCCTGTCAGGAGCTTGTCAGTGCGGCATCCAGGCCGCCATCACCGGCACCAGGATCGCCGTCAGAACGCCGTTCAGGCCCATGCCGAGCGCGGCGAAGGCGCCGGCTTCCTGGTTGACCTGGAAGGCGCGCGCGGTACCGATGCCATGCGCCGCCACGCCGGTGGCGAAGCCGCGCACGCTGTAGTCGCGGATGCGCAGCAGGTTCAGCAAGCCGGTGGCGCTGACCGCACCGATAATGCCGGTGCCCATCACCAGCACCGCGGTCAGCGACGGCAGGCCGCCGATCTTCTCGGCCACGCCCATCGCGATCGGGATCGTTACCGACTTGGGCGCGAGCGAGCGCACGGTCTCGGGCGATGCGCCCAGCAGCCAGGCGATGCCGACCGCCGAGACCACCGCCACCACCGAGCCGGCCACCAGCCCGACCAGCAGCGGGAACACATGGGTGCGCAGCTTGGGCAGCTGCATGTACAGCGGCACCGCCAGCGCCACCGTGGCGGGCCCGAGCAGGAAGTGCACGAACTGCGCGCCGTCGAAGTAGGTCTTGTAGGGCGTGCCGGTGACGGTCAGCACCGTGACCAGCAATGCCACCGCGATCATCACCGGATTGGCCAGCGGCGAGAAGCGCGATTTCTCGTAGATGCGGAATGCGAACACATAGGCCAGCAGCGTGGCGGTCAACCCGACCAGCGGGCTCGCGGCCAGGTAGACCCAGATCTCGTTGAGGCGGGGCGTCATCATGCCTGCTCCCCCTTGGCGTGCGGGGCATCGGTGCGCTTGCGCATCAGCATGCGTGTGACCACGGCGGTGGTTGCGATGGCCAGCCAGGTGGACACCACCAGCGCCACCAGGATCGGCATCCATTCGCCTTCGATGCGGTTGGCATGGACCATGATGCCGACGCCGGCGGGGACGAACAGCAGCGACAGGTGCTTGAGCAGTTCGCTGGTGGTGCCCTGGATGATGGGCAACAGCCGGTCGTCGAAGACTAGCCAGCCGAACAGCAGGATCATGCCCAGCACGGGGCCGGGGACGGGCAGGCGCAGCGCGTAGCTGATCACCTCGCCGACGGATTGGAAAACCAGCAGGATGGCAAAGGTCTGGAGCATGGGGGGCGGTCGTGGGTTGCGCTGTTCCTCCCCTCTCCCATTTATGGGAGAGGGGAGACAGCCACATCACCCCGGTCCCCGGGGCCCGCGCTAGCCGACCATGCGATCGACCAGTTCGATCCAGTGCATCACCGGCGTCTCGGTGCCGCTCTGCAGGTGCGAGATGCAGCCGATATTGGCCGACACGATGGCTTCGGGCTGCGTGGCCTGCAGTTTGGCGAGCTTGTCGTCGCGCAGGCGGTAGGCCAGTTCCGGCTGCAGCACTGAATATGTGCCCGCCGAGCCGCAACACAGGTGGCTGTCAGCGCAGAGTTTGACCTCCACGCCGAGGCCGGTCAAGAGCGCCTCGACCTTGCCGCGGATCTGCTGGCCGTGCTGCAGCGTGCACGGCGGGTGGTAGGCCACGCGTCGGCTGTCGCGCGGCACGGCGCCGGCCAGCTCATGCAGCTCGTCCGCAAAGTCGGGCAGGATCTCGGACAGGTCGCGCGTCAGCGCCGACACGCGGCGCGCACGCTCGGCGTATTTGGGATCAAGGCGCAGCAGGTGGCCATAGTCCTTGACCATCGCGCCACAGCCGGAGGCATTCATCACGATGGCCTCGGCGCCGGCCTCGATATGCGGCCACCAGGCGTCGATATTGCGGCGCATATTGTCGAGGCCGCCGTCGTGGTCGCCAGTGTGGAAGCGGATCGCGCCGCAGCAGCCGGCCTCGCGCGCCACCACCATTTGTACGCCGACACGGTCGAACACGCGCGCGGTGGCGGCATTGATGTTGGGCGACATCGCCGGCTGCACGCAACCGTCGAGCAACAGCATCTTGCGCGCATGCTCGTTGCGCGGCCAGGCGCCGGGCGCGGCGGTGCGGCTGGGCGCCGGCACCTTGCTGCGCAGCGTGGCCGGCAGCAGCGGGCGCACCATCTGGCCGAGCCGCATTGCCGTGCCGAACAGCGCCGGGCGCGTCAGCCCCTCGCGCAGCGCCCAGCGCGCGATGCGCTGGCTGGCGGGGCGCTGGATGCCTTCTTCCTCCAGCTTGTCGTCCACCAGCTTGCGGCCGATATCGACCAGCCGGCCGTAGCGCACGCCCGACGGGCAGGTCGATTCGCAGTTGCGGCAGGTCAGGCAGCGGTCCAGGTGCAGGCGCGTGCTTTCGGTGATGGCATGGCCTTCGAGCACCTGCTTCATCAGGTAGATGCGCCCGCGCGGCCCGTCCAGCTCGTCGCCGAGCAACTGGTAGGTCGGGCAGGTGGCGGTGCAGAAGCCGCAATGCACGCATTTGCCGACGATGGATTTGGCTTCTTCGCCTTCGGGCGTGTTGCGGAGAAAATCGGCCAGGGTCGTTTGCATGGTGTGGGGAGGGTTTGCCTGGGCGTGGGAACGTGGGCCGGATCAGAGCCCGGGATACATGCGTTGCGAATTGAAGATGCCGGCCGGGTCGAAGGTCTCCTTCAGGCGGCGGTGGATCGCGACCAGCGGCGAGGACAGCGGCGTGAACACGCCCACCGACTTGTCGCCGTTGCGGAACAGCGTGGCGTGGCCGCCGGCGGCCTGCGCCACCCCTCGCACGGTCTGCGCATCGGTGCCGTGCGCGCCATCCTCGGGCAGCCACCAACGCTGGCCGCCGCCCCATTCGATCAGCTGCGTGCCGGGCAGCTCCAGCGGCGCGGCGATGGTCGGCACCGCCAGGCGCCACAGTGCGCGGCCGGCCAGCGCCGGGGCGAAGAACGGATGCGTCTGCTCGCGCAGCGACTGCCACAGCGCCGCGGCCTCGGCGCCATCGACACGCGTGCCGCCCAGCTTCGCGCACGCGGCGCGCACCGCAGCGGTGGCGCCGGCCAGGCGCACATGCAGCAAGCCGTCATGCCACGCGGACGCCGCCACGGGAAGCGGCTGGCCACCCCACTGGTTCAGGTGCTCGATCGCCTCGGCCTGGGCCAGCTCGAAGCGCAGCGTGGCGTCGTCAAATGGTGCCGGCAGCACCTTCAGCGAGACCTCAAGGATCAGCCCGAGCGTGCCGAGCGAGCCTGCCAGCAGCCGCGACACGTCATAGCCGGCCACGTTCTTCATCACCTGGCCGCCGAAGTTCATCACCTCGCCGCGTCCGTCCATCAACTGCGCGCCCAGCACGAAATCGCGCAGCGCGCCCACCGATTGCCGGCGCGGGCCCGACAGTCCCGCGGCCACGGCACCGCCCAGCGTCGCGCAGCTGGCCTGGCCGGGCAGCGCGAAGTGGGGCGGCTCGAACGCAAGCGTCTGGCGCTTCTCGGCCAGCGCGGCCTCGATCTCGGCCAGCGGCGTGCCGCAGCGCGCGGTGATCACCAGCTCGGCCGGGTCGTAGTCGACGATGCCGGCGTAGGCGCGCGTGTCCAGCACCTGGCCTTCGGGCGGCTGGCCATAAAAGTCCTTGCTGCCGCCGCCGCGCAGCCGCAGCGCGGTGCGGGTATCGGTGGCTTGCCTGACGGCGTCGCGGAAGGCGTCGAGTGTGGCTTGCATATGTGTTGGCGGTGGGGAGGTTGCGTGGCTCAGCGTGCTGGCGTGCCGTCGTGGCCGCCGGGCACTTCCGGCCTGTCGTTCTGGTATTCGGGCAGCGGGTTGCCGCAGTGCTTGCAGTACATCGCGTTGGGCTCGTGGCCCTCGGTCAGGCAATGGGTGCAGGTGCGCGTGGTCAGCGGCCGCTTCAGGATGCTGGCGGCCAGCTCCGCGCCGACGATGCCGGTGGGGAAGGCGATGATGCCGTAGCCCAGCAGGATGGTCAGCGAGGTGATGAACTGCCCCAGCGCGGTCTTGGGCACCATGTCGCCGAAGCCGGTCGTGGTCAGCGTCACCACCGCCCAGTACATGCTGAGCGGGATGCTGTTGAAGCCATGCTGGGGGCCTTCGACCACATACATCACCGTGCCCAGGATCACGGTGATGATGAACACCGTACCGAGGAACACGAAGATCTTGCGCCGGCTGTTGACCAGCGCGCGGTACAGGATCTCGGCTTCCTCGAAGTACACCGTCAGCTTCAGGATCCGGAACACGCGCAGCAGCCGCAACAGGCGCACGTCGATCAGGAAATGCAGCTCCGGCAGGAAGACCGCCAGCCAGGTCGGCATGATCGAGACGAAATCGATGATCCCGTAGAAGCTGAACACATAGCGCCACGGACGGCGCACCACCAGGACGCGCATCACGTACTCGGCGGTGAAGAACAACGTGAAGGTCCACTCCAGCACCGTGAACACCAGGCCCAGTCGCTGGTTCACCGCCGCCATGCTGTCGAGCATCACCACCATCACGCTGGCGACGATGGCGATCAGCAGCGCGACGTCGAAGATGCGCCCGTCGCGGGTATCGGCCTCGAAGATGATGGTGTACCAGCGCTGGCGCCAGCCGGTCTCGGGCTGGCCCAGCACTTGGCGGGTGACGGCTTCCTGGTGCTGGCGTCGGCGTGGGTCGGGCATGGTTCAGGGCGTTGCTCAGAAGCGCGGCAGCTCGGGATGCGGCAGCAGGCCCTTCTTCACGTGCATCTTGCCGTACTCGGCACAGCGCGCCAGCGTGGGGATGGCCTTGTCGGGGTTCAGCAGACGCGCGGGGTCGAACGCGGCCTTGACGCCGAAGAAGGCGTCGCGCTCGGTCGGCGAGAACTGCACGCACATCGAGTTGAGCTTCTCCACGCCCACGCCGTGCTCGCCGGTGACGGTGCCGCCCAGCTCCACGCAGGCTTCCAGGATGTCGGCGCCGAACAGCTCGGCGCGGTGCCATTCGTCCTGGTCCGCACCATCGAACAGCACCAGCGGATGCATGTTGCCGTCGCCGGCATGGAATACGTTGATGCAGCGCAGGCCGTACTTGCGCTCCATTTCTTCGATGCGTTTGAGCAGCGTGCCGATATGCTTGCGCGGGATGGTGCCGTCCATGCAGTAGTAGTCGGGCGAAATCCGGCCGGCGGCGGGGAAGGCGTTCTTGCGGCCGCTCCAGAAGCGCAGCCGCTCGGCCTCCGATTGCGACACCGTGATGCGGGTGGCGCCGGAGGCGCGCAGCACTTCGCTCATGCGTTCGATCTCTTCGGCGACTTCCTCGGGCGTGCCATCCGACTCGCACAGCAGAATGGCGGCGGCTTCCAGGTCGTAGCCGGCGCGCACGAATTCCTCGACCGCGGCGGTGGCGGGCTTGTCCATCATCTCCAGCCCGGCCGGGATGATGCCGGCGGCGATCACGTCGGCGACCGCATTGCCGCCTTTCTCCACGTCATCGAAGCTGGCCATGATGACCTGCGCCAGCTGCGGCTTGGGGATCAGGCGCACGGTGACCTCGGTGACCACGCCCAGCATGCCTTCGGAGCCGATCATTACGGCCAGCAGGTCCAGGCCGGGCGCGTCGGGCGCCTCGGAACCGAACACCACCACCTCGCCCTCCATCGTCACCGCGCGCACGCGCAGCACGTTGTGCACGGTCAGGCCGTACTTCAGGCAGTGCACGCCGCCGGAGTTCTCGCTGACGTTGCCGCCGATGGTGCAGGCGATCTGCGAGGACGGGTCCGGTGCGTAGTACAGGTTATGGGGCGCGGCGGCGTCGGAGATCGCCAGGTTGCGCACGCCGGGCTGGACCACCGCTGTGCGCGAATATGGATCGACCGACAGGATGCGCTTGAACTTGGCCAGCGACAGCACCAGGCCCTCGGCGATCGGCATCGCGCCGCCCGACAGGCTGGTGCCGGCGCCGCGCGGCACCACCGGCACGCCCAGCTTGTGGCACAGGCGCAGGATCGCGCAGACCTGTTCCTCGGTGTCGGGCAGGGCCACGGCCATCGGCACCTGGCGGTACGCGGCCAGGCCGTCGCATTCGTAGGGAACGGTGTCCTCGGCCTTCCACAGCAGCGCGGCGTCGGGCAGGATCTGCGCCAGGCCGGCCAGCAGCGCGCTGCGGCGGCCTTCAGCGGCTGCGTGCGCACCGGCGCTGTCAGTGGCTAGCGTCTGGGCTTCGTTCGGGGCATTCATGACGACTCCTGTGGGGCAGGCCGATCATGCGGCGTGCCGGTCGCGGCGGTGCAGGGCATGCCCGCCGGGGGGACGGGTGACTATAGCGCAGGGCACTTGCCGCGGGGACCACGGGGGACGTGAATTCCGCACGGCAGGCCGATCAAAAATGCTCATCATGGCTGCGCGCCCGGGGCGTGCCATCCAGGCTGCAAATCCAGCGTAGCACCGCGGCGCGGGTGCAGGGAAGGCGGCTCGCGCAGGGCTCAGCGTGCGGGCACCTGCGGCAGGCGGCAGACCATGTCGAGCTTGTCGTGGAAGTGCGGCGCGACGTACAACGCATCCGGCTCCAGCCCCACCTTTACGAAGCCGAGCGACTCGTACAGCCGCACTGCGCCCGTGCTGCCGGCATTGACGCACAGCGTCACCTGGCGCACGCCCGGCATGGCGGCGGCCTGCTGCATGACACGGTCCATCAGTGCGCGGCCCAGCTTGCGGTCGCGCCAGCCCGGCGCCACGTACATGCCCCAGATAAAGGCCTTGTGGCGATGCTTTTGCTTCAGCTCGCGCATCACGCCGACCACGCCGGCCAGCGCCGCGCCGTCGAAGGCGCCGAACACGGCCTTGTCTTCGCCGGCGGCCAGGCGCTCCGCGACGGTATCGAGCGGCAGGTCCTGTTCCTCCTCCAGGCTGGCAGCGAAGGCCTCCGGCGCTTCGGCCAGGCCTTCGAGGCGCAGCGCCTGGAAAGCGGCGGCGTCGGCGGGGGTCAACAGGCGGATTTCCATGCGCTCAGTCTCCTACCAGTCCAGGCTCAGCAGCCAGTCGACAAAATAGCGCGCCTCCGGCTTGAGCGGTGCCTGCTCGCGCTCGACGATGTAGTAGCCGTGCGGCGACACCGACTCGATATCGAGCAGCCGCACCATCTGCCCCAGCGACAGCCAGTGCCGCGCCATGCGCTGGCGCACCAGCGCCACGCCCTGGTTGGACGCGATCGCCTCCAGCATCAGGCCGATGTCGTTGAACTGGGGACCTGTCTGCGGCTCGGGCCAGTCCAGCCCGGCGGTCTCGAACCACGGCTTCCAAGGTTCCAGCGGGCTGCGCAGCAACACCAGGCCGTGCAGGTGCTCGGGCTTGGTGATGGCGCGGCCGTTGACGCGCTCGTAGTACTCGCGCCCGCACGCCGGGAATACCGGCTCGACCAGCAGCTTCGTTGTCTTCAGGTCCGGGTAGCGGCCGGTGCCGTAACGGATCTCGACATCGGTGTCCTCGGCCTTGACGTCGAGGAACGGGATCGCCAGGTGCAGCTCCAGGTCGATATGCGGGTACAGCGCGCCGAACTCCGGCAGACGCGGCACCAGGTGCTGGCGCCCGAAGGTCGGCGGGATCGCCACGCGCAGCCGCGTGCGCAGCTTGTTGTACTCGGGCCGCGCCAGTTCGTTCAGCGACTTGAGCGCGTCCTGCACATTGCGCAGGTAGCGCGTGCCGGCCGCGGTCAGCCGCAGCGCCGCGTTGGCGCGCACGAACAGGTCCTCGCCCCACAGCTCCTCGAGGTTCTTGATACGGTGCGACACCGCGCTGGGCGTTACCGAAAGCTCCTCGGCCGCGCGCGCAAAGCTGCCCAGGCGCGCCGCGGCCTCGAACGCGATCAGCAGGTGCAGTGGCGGGACGCGGTTGAACATGGAGGCCATCCGTTGTGTGCCTGACCGCGGCGCCTTACTGCGCGCCGCCGCGCGTGGCGCTGAAGATCTTGCCGGGGTTCAGGATGTGGTTGGGGTCGAGCGCGTCCTTGATCGCGCGCATCAGGTCGAGCGCGTCCTCGCCGTGCTCCTGCACCAGGAAGCCCTTCTTGTGCAGGCCCACGCCATGCTCGCCAGTGCAGGTGCCGCCCATCGCCAGCGCGCGTTCGACGATGCGCTGGTTGATGGTTTCTGCTTCGGCCATTTCCTCGGGCTTGTCCGGGTCGACCAGGATCGCGACGTGGAAGTTGCCGTCGCCGACATGGCCGACGATCGGGCAGGGTAGTGCCGAGGCGTTGAGGTCCTTCTCGGTTTCGGTGACGCAGTCGGCGAGGCGCGAGATCGGCACGCACACGTCGGTGGTCACCGCCCTGCAGCCTGGCTTGAGCTGCAGCATGGCGAAGTACGCAGTATGGCGCGCGTTCCACAGCCGGCTGCGGTCTTCCGGGCGCGTGGCCCATTCGAAGCCCTGGCCGCCGTGCTCGGAAGTGATCTGCTGCACGGTCTCGGCCTGCTCGCGCACACCGGCCTCGGTGCCGTGGAATTCGAAGAACAGGTGCGGCGTTTCGGGCAGGGTCAGGTTGTCGTGGCGGTTGATCGCGCGGATCGCCAGCGCATCGACAAACTCCACGCGCGCCACCGGCACGCCGAGCTGGATGGTCTCGATCACGGCCTGCACCGCGGTGCCCATGCTGGAGAAGGCGCACACCGCGGCGGAGATCGCCTCCGGCTGCGGATAGAGCCGCACCGTCACCTCGGTGATGATGCCGAGCGTGCCTTCGCTGCCGATAAAGAGCCGGGTCAGGTCGTAGCCCGCCGACGACTTGCGCGCGTGCGTGCCGGTGCGGATCACGCGGCCGTCGGCGGTCACCACCGTCAGCGCCAGCACGTTCTCGCGCATGGTGCCGTAGCGCACCGCGTTGGTCCCGGAGGCGCGCGTGGCGCACATGCCGCCCAGCGAGGCGTCCGCGCCCGGGTCGATCGGGAAGAACAGGCCGGAGTCCTTGATTTCCTGGTTCAGCTGCTTGCGCGTGACGCCAGGCTGCACGGTCACGGTGAGGTCCTCGGGCTGCACCGCCAGGACCTTGTTCATCTGGGACAGGTCCAGGCTGACGCCGCCGGCCACGGCCAGCAGGTGGCCTTCCAGCGACGAGCCGGCGCCGTAGGGGATCAGCGGCACGCCGTGCTGGTTGCACAGGCGCGCCACGTCGGCCACTTCCTCGGTGCTGTGGGCGAAGACGACCGCATCGGGCGCGGCCGGCGGGAACGGCGACTCGTCGCGCCCGTGGTGCTCGCGCACGCCGGCCGAGGTGGTGAAGCGCTCGCCGAAGCGCGCCGCGAGGGCTTCGCTGAAGGCGGGGGGCAGGGGACGGCGGGCGAGCGCTGCGGCAGGCGTGGGATGGTTCATGCGGGTCTCCGGCGGGTCGGCGCGGCGGTGGTGCCTGTTGCGGCGGTCCGGAAACATCTCCGGAATGGCAGGCAGGGCGCGACCCGGTTATCGAATGGACGACGAATATACGAATACAGGCATTCTACGCCGCGCGGCGGCTCATGCACCCTTGCGCGCCTGGGACTGGCCGATAGCCGCACAGCGACCCCGCCCAAGGGGTAGAACCACAAGGCCTTCGCTCATACGCGTGCTCTGGCGCGATAATGTGCGCCATTTCCCCCGGCGCGCCCCGCGCGGGGCATCCACGCATACAAGGAAGGAGACCGGTATGGGCCACCGCTTGTCCAAGATTGCCACCCGCACCGGCGACGCCGGCACCACCGGCCTGGGCGACGGCACCCGCACCGGCAAGGACAGCCTGCGCATCGCCGCCATCGGCGACGTCGACGAGCTGAACTGCCACGTCGGCGTGCTGCTGACCGAGGCGCTGCCGGACAACGTGCGCGCCGCGCTGCTGCATATCCAGCACGACCTGTTCGACCTGGGCGGCGAACTCTCCATCCCCGGCTATACGCTGCTCAAGCCCGAGCAGGTGGCCCAGCTCGACACCTGGCTGGCCGACTACAACGCCAACCTGCCGCGGCTGGCCGAGTTCATCCTGCCCGGCGGCAGCCGCGCCGCGGCGCAGGCCCACGTGTGCCGCACGGTGTGCCGGCGCGCCGAGCGGTCGCTGGTGGCGCTGGGCGCGGCCGAGGCGCTCAACGAGGCGCCGCGCCAGTACCTGAACCGGCTGTCGGACCTGATGTTCGTGCTGGCGCGGGTGCTGAACCGGGCCGGCGGCGGCTCGGACGTGCTGTGGCAGCGAGATCGGCAGGCCACCTGAACCGGCAGAAAATGTAATGGTAGGTTCACTTATGGCGCGCGAGCCGCGCGGGTGGCTCAAGGTGCGGCGGCGGATGCCGTTGAGAGCGTGCAGAAACTGAGAAAATTACTCGGATTTGCCGCTTCTGCCCTTGAAAAGACCCCGGCCGGCCACATTTCGGCCTCAGGTTGAATTGCAGTCGCGCGGATAGCGATGGCTCAAGAGGAGAGAATAAATGGGTAAGATCATCGGTATCGACCTCGGTACCACCAACAGCTGCGTCGCGATCATGGAGGGCAACACCCCCAAGGTCATCGAAAACTCGGAAGGTGCACGCACCACCCCGTCGATCATCGCCTACATGGAAGACGGCGAGATCCTGGTCGGCGCGCCAGCCAAGCGCCAGGCCGTCACCAACCCGCGTAACACGCTGTACGCGGTCAAGCGCCTGATCGGCCGCAAGTTCGAAGAGAAGGAAGTCCAGAAGGACATCGGCCTGATGCCGTACTCCATCGTCAAGGCCGACAACGGCGACGCATGGGTGTCGGTGCGCGACCAGAAGCTGGCCCCGCCGCAGGTTTCCGCTGAAGTGCTGCGCAAGATGAAGAAGACGGCCGAGGACTATCTCGGCGAGCCGGTGACCGAAGCCGTGATCACCGTGCCGGCGTACTTCAACGACTCGCAGCGCCAGGCTACCAAGGATGCCGGCCGCATCGCGGGCCTCGACGTCAAGCGCATCATCAACGAGCCGACCGCGGCCGCGCTGGCCTTCGGCCTGGACAAGAACGAGAAGGGCGACCGCAAGATCGCCGTGTATGACCTCGGCGGCGGTACCTTCGACATCTCGATCATTGAGATCGCGGACGTGGATGGCGAGAAGCAGTTCGAAGTGCTGTCGACCAACGGCGATACCTTCCTGGGCGGCGAAGACTTCGACCAGCGCATCATCGACTACATCATCAGCGAGTTCAAGAAGGACCAGGGCGTGGACCTGTCCAAGGACGTGCTCGCGCTGCAGCGCCTGAAGGAAGCCGCTGAAAAGGCCAAGATCGAACTGTCGAGCTCGCAGCAGACCGAGATCAACCTGCCGTACATCACGGCCGATGCCTCGGGTCCGAAGCACCTGAACCTGAAGATGACCCGCGCCAAGCTGGAATCGCTGGTCGAAGAGCTGATCACGCGCACCATCGAGCCGTGCCGCACCGCGATCAAGGACGCGGGCGTCAAGGTCAGCGACATCGACGACGTGATCCTGGTCGGCGGCATGACCCGCATGCCCAAGGTGCAGGAACAGGTCAAGGAGTTCTTCGGCAAGGAAGCGCGCAAGGACGTGAACCCGGATGAAGCCGTGGCCGTCGGTGCCGCGATCCAGGGCTCGGTGCTGTCGGGCGACCGCAAGGACGTGCTGCTGCTGGACGTGACGCCGCTGTCGCTGGGGATCGAGACTCTGGGTGGCGTGATGACCAAGATGATCACCAAGAACACCACCATCCCGACCAAGCATGCGCAGGTGTTCTCGACCGCCGACGACAACCAGCCGGCGGTGACCATCAAGGTGTTCCAGGGCGAGCGTGAAATGGCCTCCGGCAACAAGCTGCTGGGCGAGTTCAACCTGGAAGGCATTCCGCCCGCAGCGCGTGGCACGCCACAGATCGAAGTGTCGTTCGACATCGACGCCAACGGCATCCTGCACGTGGGCGCCAAGGACAAGGCGACTGGCAAGGAAAACCGGATCACCATCAAGGCGAACTCGGGCCTGTCGGAAGACGAGATCCAGCGCATGGTCAAGGACGCCGAGGCCAACGCCGAGGAAGACAAGAAGGCCCGCGAGCTGGCTGACGCCCGCAACCAGGCCGACGCGCTGATCCACTCGACCAGGAAGGCGCTCACCGAATACGGCGACAAGCTGGAAGGCGGCGAGAAGGAAAAGATCGAAGCCGCGATCAAGGAACTGGAAGACGCCGCTCGCGGCGGCGACAAGGCCGAGATCGATGCCAAGGTCAACGCGCTGTCCGAAGTCAGCCAGAAGCTGGGCGAGAAGGTCTACGCCGACATGCAGGCCAAGGCTGGCGAAGGTGCCACGGCCGGTGCTGCTGCCGGTGCCGGCGCGGCCGGTGGCCAGCAGGCGCAACCGCAGGACGACAACGTTGTGGACGCCGAGTTCAAGGAAGTCAACGACAAGAAGTAATCGGGACAGCGGGCGGCGGTGCAGGCACTGGCCGGCACCGCTCCCGTCCCGACGCCGGGCGCGGCCATCGGACCCAGCGGGAAACCGCCGTCGGATGCCTCGCTCGGCTTTTTTGCTATTCGCCGGTATCGCGCCGCATGTGCGTGCCGGCCAAAAGGTAATGAGCCACCATGGCAAAACGTGACTATTACGAAGTGCTCGGGGTAGGCAAGAACGCGAGCGACGACGAGATCAAGAAGGCTTATCGCAAGCTCGCGATGAAGTACCACCCGGACCGCAATCCGGAGGGCAAGGACGGCAAGGTCGCCGAGGAAAAATTCAAGGAGGTCAAAGAGGCCTACGAGATGCTTTCCGACCCGGAGAAGAAGGCGGCCTACGACCAGTATGGCCATGCCGGTGTCGACCCCAACATGGCGGGCGGGTTCGGCGGTGCGCAGGGCTATGGCGGTTTCGCCGAGGCCTTTGGCGACATCTTCGGCGACATCTTCGGCCAGCAGGCTGGCGGACGTCGCGGCGGCGGCGGCCCGCAGGCCTATCGCGGCGCCGACCTGCGCTACAGCATGGAGATCTCGCTGGAGCAGGCCGCGCACGGCCACGAGGCGCAGATCCGCGTGCCGCACTGGGACGACTGCGACCACTGCCACGGCAACGGCGCCGAGCCCGGCTCGAGCGTGGAAACCTGCCCGACCTGCCACGGCGCCGGCCAGGTGCGCGTGTCGCAGGGCTTCTTCACCATGCAGCAGACCTGCCCGAAGTGCCACGGCAGCGGCAAGTACATTCCCAAGCCGTGCACCAAGTGCCACGGCCAGGGCAAGCTGAAGTCGCAGAAGACGCTGGAAGTGAAGATCCCGGCCGGCATCGACGAAGGCATGCGCATCCGCTCGTCCGGCAACGGCGAGCCGGGCATCAACGGCGGCCCCCCGGGCGACCTGTATGTGGAAGTCCACATCAAGCCGCACCCGATGTTCGAGCGCGACGGCGACGACCTGCACTGCCAGATGCCGATCTCGTTCGCCACCGCGGCGCTGGGCGGCGACCTGGAAGTGCCGACGCTGAGCGGCAAGGCCAGCTTCCCGGTGCCTGAAGCCACCCAGTCCGGCAAGACCTTCCGCCTGCGCGGCAAGGGCATCAAGGGCGTGCGCTCGGGCTATCCGGGCGACCTCTACGTGCATGTGAACGTGGAGACGCCGGTCAAGCTGACCGAGGCGCAGAAGGAACTGCTGCGCCAGTTCGACCGCTCGGTGCATGAGGGTGGGTCGCGCCACAGCCCGCAGGAGCAGTCGTGGCTGGATAAGGTGAAGAGTTTCTTCAGCTGATCTGGCTTAGCGGCATAAGGCCGGCCACGTGTGAGCGTGGCCGGTTTTGTTTTTTGTGGATGCGGTTTGCGGATTTCTCATAAATGAGAAAACTGCATGCGTGTGCCCGGCGTGGGGCGGTCCGCATTCCGCCGGTTTGCTCCCCTCTCCCGCTTGCGGGAGAAGGGCGGGGGAGAGGGCAGGCGGTGGCATCGCCAATGACGCCCAAATGGACTCCCACAGCTTTCGGCGCGCGATAATGCATGGTCGTCCTGTCTTTTCCCTGAAGAATTCGCCGTGGTAGCAAGTATCCAGCCCCCGCCCTCTCCCCCGGCTCCTCTCCCGCGCGCGGGAGAGGAGAGCACCCAGCCAGGGAGAGAAGACGTCTTCGTTCTTCTTGACGATGCCACGGCTCCGGCGGTGGAAGCGGCGTCGCGCCTCTACACCGGCTTCGTCCGCGAAGACATGCTACCCACCGGCAGCGACATTGCGCAGCTTGATTCGATGCTCGCCGACGGCTGGCGCGCAGGCTGGCACGCGACGCTGTTCGCCCCGTACGAGTTCGGCGGCGCGCTGGTCGATGCCCCGGTACACACCGGCAACGCGATGCCTTTCCACGACGGCGCGTTGCGCCTGCTGTGGTTCCGCGACCTGCGCCTGCTCGATGCCGCAGGTGTCGCCGCCTGGCTCCAGTCCAAGGCAGAACAGAAGCCAGCCGGCATGATGGGCGTCGCCTCCGACACCCCCCGCGAAGCCTTCAACGACGCCATCGCCCGCATCCACCAGTGGATCGAAGCCGGCGACACCTACCAGGTCAACTATACCCAGCGCCTGCGCTTCGGCGCCTTCGGTGACCCGATAGCGCTGTACGCCGCGCTGCGCGCCGCGCAGCCGGTGCCATACGGCACGCTGGCGCGGATGCCCGGCGACAGCTGGGTGCTGTCGCTGTCCCCTGAATTGTTCGTCCGCCACGACGGTAACGGTCACCTGCTGACCCGGCCGATGAAGGGCACCGCACCGCGCTCCGGCGATGCCGCGCGCGACGCCCAAGCCGCCGCCACACTGGCCGCCGACGCCAAGAACCGCGCCGAGAACGTGATGATCGTCGACCTGCTGCGCAACGACCTCGGCCGCATCGCGCAGCCAGGCAGCGTGGCGGTGCCCGAGCGCTTCGCCGTGCAGCCGTTCGGCGCGGTGCTCCAGATGACTTCCACCGTGACCGCGACGGCGCAGTCCGGCACCGGTTTTGCAGCGCTGATGGCAGCACTGTTCCCGTGCGGCTCGATCACCGGCGCGCCCAAGCGGCGCACCATGGAGATCATCGCCGACCTGGAAGGCACGCCGCGCGGGCTGTACACCGGCGCGATCGGCTGGATCGATGCGCCAGCTGCTGAAGGCACCGCGGGACCGTTCGCGCTGTCGGTGGCAATCCGCACGCTGGTACTGGCGCCCCTCGCGGACAACGGCCTGCGCGCGGGTGAAATGGGCGTGGGCGGCGGCATCGTCCACGACAGCGTCGCCGCGGAGGAATTCGACGAATGCGGCTGGAAGGCGCGCTTCCTGACGCGGCACGACCCCGGCTTTACGCTGTTCGAAACCATGCGCGTGCAGGGCGGCGAGTGCCTGTACCTCGCGCGGCATATCGCGCGCATTGGCACCTCGGCGCACACGTTCGGCTTTGCCTTCGATGCCGATGCGGCACGCGACGCGGTGGCCGCGCAAGTGGCGCAGCTGGGCGCGGGGACATGGCGCCTGCGCATGAGCGCGGACAAGCGCGGCGCGCTGGCGTTTGCCAGCGGCGCGGTGGCACCGATGCCGGCCGGTCCGGTCAGGATCGACATCGCCACCGAGCCACTACCCGATGCCGATCCGCTGCGCCGCCACAAGACCAGCGCCCGCGCGGCCTTCGACGCCGGCTGGCAGGCCGCGGAACGCGCCGGCGGCTTCGACCGGCTCTTCTTCAACACCCGTGGCGAGCTGCTCGAAGGCGGCCGCAGCTCGGTCTTCGTCCGCATCGATGGCCGCTGGCTGACGCCGCCGCTGTCGGCCGACATCCTGCCCGGCGTGATGCGCGCAGTGGTGCTGGGAGAGGGCGGGGCGGCGCTGGGCGCGCCCGGCGAAACCGTGGAAGAGGCCGTAGTGACCCGCGCCATGCTCGCGCGCGCCGAGGCCATCGTGGTGGTCAACGCCCTGCGCGGCGCAATGCCGGCGACGCTGCAACCGTAAATGCAGCCGCTACGGGTGATGCTGGTCCAGCACGCCGTCGCCCAGCTTCCAGCGCACCACGCCCGGCAAATTGATCAGCTCGCGGTCGTGGCAGACCATCACCACGGTGCGGCCCTCCGTGGCCAGGTCGCTGACCAGCGCGATCACCTGCTCGCGCGCATGGCCGTCCAGGCTCGAGGTCGGTTCGTCGAGCAGCAGCAACTCCGGCTCCAGCACCTTGGCGCGCGCCAGCGCCACACGCTGGATCTCGCCGCCGGACAGGTATTCAGGCGCCGTGTCCTGCACGTGCGACACGCCGGCCCAGCCCAGCGCGTCGCCCACGCGGCGCGCGATCTCGTCGCGCGGCATGCCGCGCGCTTGCAGGCCGTAGGCGATGTTCTCGCGCACCGAGGTGCGGAACAGGTAAGGGTGCTGATGCAGGTAAGCGATACGCTGGCGCAACGCCGGCGGCAGCGGGTCCAGCGGTGCGGTGTGCAGTTGACCCTGTGCATCGGTCCACTGCGCGATAGCGCCCGGCGCCGGATCCAGCCCGGCCAGCATGCGCAGCAGCGTGGTCTTGCCGGCGCCATTCATGCCGGTCAGCACGATCGCGGTGGCGCGCGGGATCACCAGATCGTCGATGGCAAAGAGCCGGCGCAGGCCGATCGAACGCGCCAGCCCGCGCACGGTCAGCAGCGGCGCGTGAATGCTGTCTGCAGGCATCATCGACGGAATCCTCCGGCGCCCTGCAGCCACGCCATGCCGATATTGACCAGCAGCGCCAGCGCCACCAGCACGATGCCCAGCGCGATGCCCTGCGCGAACTCGCCCTTGCTGGTTTCCAGCGCGATCGCAGTGGTGATGGTGCGCGTCGAGCCTTCGATATTGCCGCCGATCATCAGCGCCGAGCCCACCTCGGCAATCACCCGGCCGAAGCCGGCGACCACCGCGGCCATCAGGCCAAAACGCATCTCGCGGATCACGGTGACAAAGGTGCGCCAGCGCCCGGCGCCGAGCACCCAGGCCGTTTCACGCAGGCGCACGTCGGCGCCCTGCAAGGTCGACAACGCAAACGCCAGCACCACGGGGAAACCGATCACTGCCTGCCCCATCACCATGCCCGATGGCGTGAACAGCAGTTGCAGGCTGCCCAGCGGTCCCTGGCGCGTCAGCAGCAGGTAGAGCACCAGCCCGACCAGCACAGTCGGGAATGACAGGAAGGCCTGCGCCACCACCACCACCGCGCGCCGCCCCGGGAACTGCCGCGTGGCGATCAGCCAGGCGGCGGCGATGGCGGGCACCGTGGCGATCGCCAGCCCCAGCACCGCCACCATCAGCGAGGTCCAGACGATAAACCACAGCGCCGCATCGCCGCTGGCCAGCAGGCGGAACGCATCCGCGGTGGCCGATGCGATCTCCACCGCGTCAGGCGGAGAAGGTGTGCTCGGGGGCGGGGAAGCTGCCGTCCTTCACGGCGGCCACGTAGGCGCGCACGGCCGCCTCGATCGAGGTCTGGCCTTCCATGAAGTTGCGCACGAACTTGGCCTTGCGGCCCGGGTAGATATTGAGCATGTCCTGCAGCACCAGCACCTGGCCGGTGCAGTCCACGCCCGCGCCGATGCCGATGGTGGGTACCTTCAGCAGCTGCGTGATTTCGCCGGCCAGCACCGCGGGCACCGCCTCCATCAAAATCACCTGGGCACCGGCGGCCTGCAGCGCCAGCGCGTCGCGCTTGAGCTGGGCCGCGCCGGCATCGGTCTTGCCCTGCACCTTGAAGCCGCCGAGCGCATGCACCGACTGCGGCGTCAGGCCGATATGCGCGCACACCGGGATGCTGCGCTCGACCAGGAACTTGACGATCGGCGCGAGCCAGTCGCCGCCTTCGAGCTTGACCATCTGCGCGCCGGCCTTCATCAGCGTAACGGCGCTGGCGAAGGCAGTCTCCGCCGTCGGGTAGGTGCCGAACGGGAGATCGGTCACCAGCAACGCGGTCTGGTTGCCGCGCGCCGCGCATTCGGTGTGGTAGGCCATCTGTTCCAGCGTGACCGGCAGCGTGGTCTGCTGGCCCTGCATCACATTGCCCAGCGAGTCGCCGACCAGGATCATTTCAACGCCGCAGTAGTCGAGCAGCGCGGCGAAGCTGGAGTCATAGGCGGTCAGCATGACGATTTTCTCGCCGGCGTCGCGCATCGCCTGCAGTTTGGGAATCGTGATGGTCTTGCGGGAGGGGTCGAGGAGGTAGCTCATGGCAGTGCCCGAATGTGACGGCTGGTTGTGCCGTTGCTGCGCTGCGGGCGCCGGGCGACCCTGCAGGGCAACGACTGCCGTCGTTATTGTGTTGTGTCTGGCAGGCGTGGCCTGTCAGGGCGCAGCAAGATTCAGGAAGGCCTTGCGGCCGCGCATATTTTCGATGCGCGACAGTAGTGTACGGAAATCGTCGTCATTGTCCACCGGATTGAAATGGGCGGTGTCGACGATCAGCACGGGCGCCTCGTCGTAGCGGTGGAACAGTTCACCGTAGGCGTCAGTCAGGCGCTGCAGGTAGTTTTCATCGATGCCGGCCTCGCCGGGCTCGCCGCGGCGCACGATGCGCTCGCGCAAGAGCGATGGCGTGGCCTGCAGCATGATGACCAGGTCGGCGCGCTGCGGCGGCAGGCTGAAGCGCGCGGCGATGGCGTCGTAGAGTGCCAGCTCGTCCTCGGACAGCGTCAGCGCCGCGTGCAGCCGGTCCCTGGCGATCAGGAAGTTGGTGACCATGCGCTGGCCGGCCAGCAGCGCCGCCTGCCACTGCTGCAGCTGGACGGCGCGCTGTGTCAGGCACCACAGCTGCATTGCCAGCGCATGGCGTGCGGGATCGCGGTAGAAGGGTTCGAGGAAGGGGCTCCGGCGCGCGCAGTCGGGCAGCTCGCCCGCGTGCAGCGTGCGCGCCAGGCGCTGGGCCAGCGAGGTCTTGCCGGACCCGACGGGGCCTTCGACGACGATGCGGCGCAGGTGATCGAGCATGGCGCTTCAGGCTAGTGGGGGTGGCTGGTGCCGCCGTGCGCGTTCAGCCGGGGGTGCCGGCATTGCCGGCGGCGGCCTGCATGCGCAGGCACTTGCAGGTGGAAACCTTCTCGATGCGCTGTGCGCCAACGCCAGCCAGGAAGTCGGCGGCGGGGCCGCGGCCGGGGATGGACAGCGCGGCGTCCAGCTCCAGCAGCGGCACCAGCGTGAAAGCACGCTCGGTCATGCGCGGGTGCGGCACGGTCAGGTGTTCGTCGTCGTGCTGCTCGTCGCCGAACAGCAGCAGGTCCAGGTCGAGCGTGCGCGGCGCGTTGCGGAACGGGCGCTCGCGGCCGAACTGGTCTTCGATGTGGTGGCAGATGCGCAGCAGCTGCGTCGCGGTGAACGAGGTCTGCACCTTGACCACCGCGTTGTAGTAGTCGTCGCCGCCGGCATCGACCGGCGCGGTGCGATAGAGCGAGGAACGCGCCAACACCGTGATGCCGACCTGCTGGGCCAGGCACACGATGGCGTCCTTGATAGCCTGGCGGGCATCGCCAAGATTGGCGCCGATGCCGATGAAGGCGAGAGTCATTTACGTTTCCTCCGGCTGGCCGGGGCCGGCATGTGCTGCCTCGCCCGCGTCCGAGTCGCTCCGGGAAGAAACTTTATCCGATTTCCGCGGACTGCGTCGGCGGCGCTTCTTGCGCGCAGGGCCCTCGCCCTCGGCACCCTGGCCGCCCTCGCCACCCGGGCCGCGTGCGCCGCGCGCCGCCTCGATCAGGCCTTCGCGCTCGCCCGGGTCGGCGTCCTGGAAGTCCTGCCACCAGGTGGCCAGCTCTTCCGGCAGCTCGCCAGACTGGCAGCGCAGCTGCAGGAAGTCGAAACCGGCGCGGAAGCGCGGCGATTCCAGCAGCCGGAACGGCATGCGGCCCACGCGCTTCTCGAAGCGCGGCTGCATGCCCCAGATATCGCGCATGTCGGTGACAAAGCGGCGCTGGATCGCGAGCTGGCCGGTCTGCTTTTCCAACACCGAATCCATGGCGGCGTTGAGCGCGGCGATGGCGTGCTCGCCCTCGTCGCGCAGCTTGTTCCAGCGCTGCAGCACGTGGTGCCAGAGCAGCGCGGCAAAGAGAAAGCCGGGCGAAACCGGCTTGCCGGCCTGCACGCGGCGGTCGGTGTTGTCCAGCGCCAGCTGCACAAAGCGCTGGCCCATCGGCTGCTCCAGCGCCACGTCCAGCAGCGGCAGCAGGCCCTTGTGCAGGCCCGCCTTGCGCAACTCCTGCAGCGAGGCCCAGGCGTGGCCGGACATCAGCAGCTTGAGCATCTCGTCGAACAGACGCGCGCTGGGCACGTTGTGGATCAGCGAGGCCAGGCCGGCGATCGGGTGGCGCGTGGCCTCGTCGATGTCGAAACCGGTCTTGGCGGCAAAGCGCACCACGCGCAGCATCCGTATCGGGTCTTCACGGTAGCGCGTGACCGGGTCGCCGATCATGCGCAGCGTGCGCGCGCGGATGTCTTCCATGCCGTGATGGTAGTCATGCACGGTCTGCGCGGCCGGGTCGTAGTACATCGCGTTGATGGTGAAGTCGCGGCGTTCCGCGTCTTCAGCCTGCGAGCCCCACACGTTGTCGCGCAGCACGCGGCCCGAGGCGTCGATCGCATGGGTCTTGCTGTCGAGCTCGGCGCGCTTCAGGCGGCGGCCTTCGGGCAGCGTTTCGCTGGCGATGGCGTCGACCAGCGCGCGGAAGGTCGAGACTTCGATGATTTCCTGCTCGCGCCCGCCGTAGAAGGTCACGTGCACGATCTGGAAGCGGCGGCCGATGATGCGCGAGCGCCGGAACAGCGCCTGCACCTGGTCGGGCGTGGCGTTGGTCGCCACGTCGAAATCCTTGGGCTTGATGCCGAGCAGCAGGTCGCGCACCGCGCCGCCGACGATAAACGCCTGGTAGCCGGCCTGCTGCAGCGTGGATGTGACCTTGACGGCATTGCGAGACAGCAGCGTCGGGTCGATCTGGTGTTCGTCGGCGCCGACGATGCGCGGCGTATGGGCGCGGCCAGTGCGGCGCAGCTTGGGGCCGGGTTTGCCCAGCAGCCGGGTAATGAGCTTCTTGATCACGTCAGAACAGATCCATGATGCGCCAGCCTGCCGCGGCGGCGTGGTGGCGCAGGCGATCGTCCGGGTTGGTGGCGATCGGCTCGGAGACTTTTTCCAGCAGGGGCAGGTCGTTGGCCGAGTCGCTGTAGAAGGTGGTCTTTTCGAAGTGGTTCCACTGCGCGCCCTGGCTCTTCAGCCAGGATTCGACGCGGGTGATCTTGCCTTCGCGGAAGCTGGGCACGCCGTGGACTTCGCCGGTGAACTGGCTTTCCGGCTTGCCGTCGATGGTGGCGGGCTCGGTGGCGATCAGGTGCTTGATGCCGAATGCCGCGGTAATCGGCGCGGTGACGAAGCTGTTGGTGGCGGTCACCACGGCGCACAGGTCGCCGGCCTCGATGTGCTTGTAGACCAGCGCGCGGGCTTGCGGGGTGATCACGGGATCGATCACCTCGTGCATGAAGCGCGCGCGCATGGCGTCGAGCCGGTCTCTCGGGTTGGCCGCCAGCGGCGCCAGCGCAAAGCGCAGGAAGGCCTGGATATCGAGGGTGCCGGCCTTGTAGTGGCCATAGAACTCGTCGTTCTTCTGCCGGTAGGTTTCCTCGTCGACGACGCCCAGGCGGACCAGGAAGCGGCCCCATTCATGGTCGCTGTCGGTCGGGATCAGGGTGTGGTCGAGGTCAAAGAGTGCCAGATTCATGGGCGGCGATTTTACCTTAAGGCGTGAAGGGAGTCGGGCAGGACTAACCCCGGGCGCGGCTTGGGGCCTGGCGCCAGGGGTTAGTCCCGGCTAATCCCGGAATTCAGCGAACATTTCGCGCAGCAGCGGCAGCGTGACCGGCCGCTTGCGTTCCAGCGAGTAGGTATCGAGCGCGTCCAGCAGCGCCATCAGGCTCGGCATGTCGCGGTAGTGGCGGGTCACCAGCCAGTGGGTGATCTCGGGCGAGAGCTGCAGGCCGCGTTCGCGTGCCGCTTGCAGCACAGCGGCCTTCTTGTCGTCGTCCGACAGTGGCGCGACCTGGTACACCAGGCCCCAGCCCAGGCGCGTACGCAGGTCTTCGCGCACCGGCATCGCGCGGGGGGCCAGCCCGCCGGCGACCACCAGCGCGGTGCGAACGTGGGCGCGCACCTCGTTGTAGAGCGAGAACACCGCGATCTGGCGCGCCTCGTCCAGCAGCTCGACGTCATCCACGGTATAGAGCTGGCACCAGGGATCGAACAGGAAGTCGGACAGCGGATGGTGCGGGCTCAGGTAGCGGCTGCGGATGCCGTGCTGGGGCGCGGCCTCGCACACGGCGTGCAACAGGTGGGTGCGGCCGCAGCCGACCTCGCCCCACAGGTAGACCAGCCGGTCGGTGGCGCGCTCCTGCGCGACCGCAGCGGGCAGCGCTTGCAGGCGCTGCACCGACTCGCGGTTGGACGCCACCACGAAATTCTCGAAAGTCGAAGGCGGCGGGCTGCCCAGCTCGAGCGAAAGTTGCTTGGGACGCGGGAACATGACGTATGGCTAACTTGCGGGTGACGGGCGGGGCAGCCGTTATTTTCGGTACAGGTCGCTGGCCAGGTAAATCCGCCGCAGCTGCCGCGCCCCGACCAGCAGCACGGCACAGGTCGGCAGTGCCAGCAGCACGCCGAAGAAGCCGAACAGCTGGCCGAAGGCAAGCAGCGCGAAGATCACCACCAGCGGGTGCAGCCCGATGCGCTCGCCCACCAGGCGCGGCGTCAGGTAGAAGCTCTCGATAAACTGGCCGAAGCCATAGACTACCGCCACCGCGGCCAGCCCGTACCAGTTTCCGAATTGCAGCAGCGCGGCCACGATCGCCATGACCAGCCCGATGCCAAAGCCGATATACGGGATAAACACCGCCAGCCCGGTGAAGACCCCCACCGGCACGCCGATTTCGAAGCCGGCAACGGTCAGGCCGATCGAATAGATCGCCGCCAGGATCACCATCACCAGGATCTGGCCGCGCAGGTATTGCGACAGCAGCGCGTCGGTCTCGTTGGTCAGCTCGCGCACCTTGGGCACCCAGCGGCGCGGCACCACGCCCTCGATGCGGCGCATCACCATGTGCCAGTCCATCATCAGGTAGAACATGACGATCGGCACGATAAAGATGATGCCGGCCACGGTAATCAGCGCCGAGCCTGACATCTTGACATAGTTCAGCAGCACCACCAGCAGGTCTTCCGGGCTGGCCGAGAAGTGGTCCGACAGCATGTTGCGCAGGCCCGGGAAGTCAAAGCGGATGCGCACGCCGAACTCCGCCAGCCGCGGCGAGACCACGGAGTTGAGTTTCTTCAGCAGGATCGGCAACTGTTCGCGGATCTGCGGGATCTCGCGCTGGAGTACCGCGATCAGCAGCAGCACCAGCATCACGAAGATCACCGTCAGCAGCAGGATCATCAGCGTCACACCGACCGCGCGCGGGATCCGGCGGCGTTGCAGCCAGTCCACCCCGGGGTTCAGGATATAGGCGAAGATGAACGCGAACAGGAACGGCGTCAGCACCGGCGCCAGCGCGATGATGGCGGCGAACAGCGCAATGGTCACTGCGATCCAGAGCAGGATGCGTTTGGTCTCTTGGTTCAGCAGCGGGGCATTCATCAATAGGGGTTTGGGCGAGGTGCCTGGGCGACTTGGCGGGTTTGCGGCGCGAATGTGGCCGGAAACTGGAAGCCGGGGGCCTCTATCCGTTAAAATTGCGATTCTACTGGACTCGCGCCCGCCTTCCGATGCCAAACGACGGAAGCTGTGCTGGCCCGAGGGCCGAATTCCTCACTTTATTTCCTCCAGGACAAGCAGGTTCCCATGAGCGCATCCCCGACCGCCGGCCAGGCAGGCCTTTCCTACCGCGACGCCGGTGTTGACATCGATGCCGGCGACGCGCTGGTCGACCGCATCAAGCCGTTCGCCAAGCGCACCATGCGCGAAGGCGTGATGGCGGGCATCGGCGGGTTCGGTGCGCTGTTCGAGCTGTCGAAGAAATACCAGGAGCCGGTGCTGGTGTCCGGCACCGACGGCGTGGGCACCAAGCTCAAGCTGGCCTTCCAGCTCAACCGCCACGACACCGTCGGCCAGGACCTGGTCGCGATGAGCGTCAACGACATCCTGGTGCAGGGCGCCGAGCCGCTGTTCTTCCTCGACTACTTTGCCTGCGGCAAGCTGGACGTGGACACCGCCGCCACCGTGATCCAGGGCATCGCCCGCGGTTGCGAACTGGCCGGCTGCGCGCTGATCGGCGGCGAAACCGCCGAGATGCCGAGCATGTACCCGGACGGCGAATACGACCTGGCCGGCTTTGCGGTCGGCGCGGTCGAAAAGAAGAAGATCATCGACGGCAGCACCATCACCCCGGGCGACGTGGTGCTGGGCCTGGCTTCGTCGGGCGCGCACTCCAACGGCTACTCGCTGGTGCGCAAGATCATCGAGGTGGCCAAGCCGGACCTGAACGCCGACTTCCACGGCCAGCGCCTGCAGGACGCCATCATGGCGCCCACGCGCATCTACGTGAAGCCGCTGCTGTCGCTGATCGAGACGCTGCCGGTCAAGGGCATGGCCCATATCACCGGCGGCGGCCTGACCGAGAACGTGCCGCGCGTGCTGGCGCAGAACGTCACCGCCGTGCTCAAGCGCGACGCCTGGACGCTGCCGCCGCTGTTCCAGTGGCTGCAGGCGCAGGGCCGCGTGGCCGACGATGAAATGCACCGCGTGTTCAACTGCGGCATTGGCATGGTGGTGATCGTGGCGAAGGAAGACGCAGAACGCGCCATCCGCCACCTGCAGGCAGCCGGCGAGGCCGTGTGGCAGATCGGCGAGATCCGCGAACGCGCCGAGGGCGAGGCGCAGACCATCGTAGTCTGACGTAGCGACGGTTTTCCGCAAGAACGGCGCATGCCTTGGGCATGCGCCGTTTTTTTCGTTCATCGTCCGTCATTTAAGGGTTTATCCCGATCCAATACACCCACGCCAGTGCCCGAAGCGGCGTCTGCAAGGCATATCGGGGATCGATGTGCCGTTTCCCGCGCGCGAGGCCCGTTTTCGTGCATCGCACCAAAACCCAGCATGCATCTGCACCAAATCTGACAAACAATATTTATCTTGATTGTATGGCGGTTTATCGCCTAATGTACTGAGCAAAGACGCGGCACACGCATGCCGCGTCCGGAGACAACGCCTTGGCGCGACGTGGGGACCCACCGGCACGCCAGGGGCAGGCCAGGACCATTGGAGGATCCACCATGCAAGCAGTCAGCATCGACGCCGCGGCAAAAGGCGCGTCGCCCCAGAAGCAATCCGTCGCGCGTGTTGCCGGGGCGAGCCTCGCCGGCACCACGCTCGAGTTCTACGACCACTTCATCTACGGATCGGCCGCCGCGCTGGTCTTCCCCAAGCTGTTCTTCCCGCAGAGCGACCCGCTGACCGCGACGCTGCTGTCCTTTGCCAGCTACGGCGTGGCCTTCGTGGCGCGGCCGCTGGGCGCGGCGATCTTCGGCCACTTCGGCGACAAGATGGGCCGCAAGTCCATCCTCATCATCACGCTGCTGATGATGGGCCTGGCCACCTTCGGCATCGGCCTGTTGCCGACCTATGCCGCCGCCGGCGCGCTGGCGCCGGTGCTGCTGGTGCTGCTGCGCGTGGTGCAGGGCCTGGCGCTGGGCGGCGAGTGGGGCGGGGCCGCGATCATGGTCAACGAGCTAGACCCTGAAGGTAAGCGGCGCGGCATCCTCGGCAGCCTGGTGCAGCTGGCGGCGCCAATCGGGCTGCTGCTGGCCAACGGCGTATTCGCGCTGGTGACCTGGCAGGTGTCGGAAGAAGCGTTCCTGAGCTGGGGCTGGCGCGTGCCGTTCCTGCTGTCGGCGCTGCTGGTCGGCGTCGGCCTCTACATCCGCTCCAATGTGCGTGAATCCGGCATGTTCGAGAAGCTGGAGGAATCGCACGCCGAAGCGCGCGCGCCGATCATGGAAGTGCTGCGCAACTACAAGAAGCAGCTGCTGATCGCCTTCGGCGCGCGGCTGGGCGGCGATATCGCCTTCTACGTGTTCACGCTGTTCCTGCTGTATTTCGTGCCGACCAAGCTGGGCCTGCCCAAGAGCATCGCGCTCAATGCCGTGCTGCTGGGCGCGGTGGCGCAGATCCTGTTTATCCCGGTGGCAGGTTTCCTGGCCGACCGCATCGGGCGCCGCCCGGTGCTGATGATCGGCGGCATCGGCGGTGCGGTGTGGGCCTTTGTCTTCTTCACGCTGGTCAAGACGGGCAGCCCGGCGCTGATCATGCTGGCTTCGTTCGTCGGCATGGTGCTGGTGTCGTTCATGTTCTCGCCGCTGGCGTCGTTCCTGCCGGAGTTGTTCGCCACCCGGGTGCGCGTGACTGGTGCCTCGCTCGGCTTCCAGTTTGCCGGCGTGTTCGGTGGCGCGCTGGCTCCGCTGATCGCGATCGGCCTGCTCGACCGCTTTGGCAGCACTGCGCCGGTGGCGATCTACCTGGCGGTGGTGTGCGCGCTGATCGCAGTCGCCGCGGCTGCCGCGCGTGAAACCAATCGCATGCACCTGTCCGACGCGGACCGCTGAGTGCGGTAGTACCAATCCTCTCGTGAGCAGTATCGTGAAACAGTTCGACCTGATCATCCGCAACGGCACCGTGGTGACCGCCAGCGACACCATGCAGTGCGATATCGGCATCGCCGGCGGCCGCATCGTGCAGCTCGGCCATGACCTGGGCGAGGCCGCTCAGACCATCGACGCCAGCGGCAAGCTGGTGCTGCCGGGCGGCGTCGATGCGCACTGCCACCTGGACCAGCCGATGCCGGACGGCCTCAAGATGGCCGACGACTTCCGCACCGGGTCGATCTCGGCGGCGTGCGGCGGGACCACTACCGTGATCCCGTTCGCCGCGCAGGAGAAGGGCCATTCGCTGCGCGCCGCGGTCAGCGACTACCACCGCCGCGCCGACGGCAAGGCGGTGGTCGACTACGCCTTCCACCTGATCGTGGCCGATCCCACCGAGGCGGTGCTGCGCGACGAGTTGCCGGGGCTGATCCGCGAGGGCTATTCCTCGTTCAAGGTCTACATGACCTACGACGACCTCAAGCTGAACGACCGCGAGATTCTCGAGGTGCTGTCGGTGGCCCGGCAGGAAGGCGCGCTGGTGATGGTGCATGCCGAGAACTCCGACTGCATCGCCTGGCTGACCGAAAAGCTGGAGTCGGCGGGCAATACCGCCCCCCGTTTCCACGCGCTGGCCCGGCCGATGGCGATCGAGCGCGAGGCCACGCACCGTGCCATCACCTTCTCGGAACTGGTCGACGTGCCGATCCTGATCGTGCATGTGTCAGGCAAGGAAGCGGTCGAGCAGATCCGCTGGGCGCGCAACCGCGGCATGAAGATCTTTGCCGAGACCTGCCCGCAGTACCTGTTCCTGACCGCCGACGACCTCGACCAGCCCGGCTACCACGGCGCCAAGTGCGTGTGCAGCCCGCCGCCGCGCGACCGCAGCAACCAGGAGGTGATCTGGGACGGCCTGGGCGATGGCCTGTTCACGATCTTTTCGTCCGATCACGCACCGTTCCGCTACGAGGACCCGCAGGGCAAGATGCCCGGCGGCAAGGAGGTGCCGTTCCAGTACATCCCGAATGGCATCCCGGGGCTGGAAACGCGGCTGCCGCTGCTTTTCTCCGCCGGGGTGAATGGCGGGCGCATTTCGGTCAATCAGTTTGTCGCGCTGACCTCGACCAATCCCGCCAAGCTGTACGGCCTGCATCCGCGCAAGGGCACCATCGCCATCGGCGCCGATGCCGACCTGGCGATCTGGGACCCGCAGCGCGAGGTGGTGATCCGCAACGCCGACCTGCACCATGCGGTCGACTACACCCCTTACGAAGGCCTGCGCGTGACTGGCTGGCCAGTGACCACGCTAGTGCGCGGCAAGGTGGTGGCGCACGAGGGCGAGGTGCGCGCCGAGGCCGGCCACGGGCAGTTCCTGCCGTGCGCGTTGCCGGAAATGGCGCGGCCGCGCTACCGGACTTCCGGCGGCAGCTTGTAAAGACCGCCTTTGCCTTGCTGAAGCTTTGACCGACACTGCCAATATGGAACTCACCAACCGCCTGGACGCTGCCACCATCGCGGGCCGCGTTGTCGCCGGCCGCCTCGACCCCGCCGAGGTGGTTGCTGCCTTCCAGGCCCGCATCGCGGCGCGCAACGACCAGTTGAACGCCGTCTTCGAACAACGCCAGGACCTGGTCGACGCCGACCTCGCGCAACTGCGCGCGCGCCTGGCACAGGGCGAACGCCCGCTGCTGGCAGGCGTGCCGGTGATCGTCAAGGACGTGATCTGGAGCCAGGGCCGCCGCGTCACGCAGGGCTCGCAGCTGTACCGCGACTTTGTCGCGCCGGCCGATGCCATTGCCGTCGAGCGCCTGCGCCAGGCGGGCGCGATCGTGCTCGGCATGGGCAATACCTCCGAGTTCGCCTGCAAGGGCCTGACCACCAACAAGGTCTATGGCCTGACGCACCATCCGCTCGATGCCACGCTCACCGCCGGCGGTTCGTCGGGCGGCTGCGCGGTGGCGGTTGCCGCCGGCATGGCGCCGCTGGCGCTGGGCACCGATGGCGGCGGCTCCAGCCGGCGCCCGCCCGCGCATGCCGGCGTGGTCGGCTTCAAGCCTTCCTACGGCGCGATCCCCGACTCGGTCGGCTTTCCCCATGCCTTCAACGGCATCCAGGTGATTGCGCCGATCACGCGCACGGTGGCCGATGCGAAGCTGATGTTCGAGGTGCTGGCCGGTGCCGATGCGCGCGATCCCGATACGCTCGGGTTCACGCCGGGCGCCGCGCGGCCGCTGCATACGCTGAGGATCGCAATCAGCCCGCGCCTGGGCCTGGATACGCCGGTCGACGACGATGTCGCGCAAGCGTTCGAGCAGGCCGTGGTCCGGCTGCAGGCGGCCGGCCTGAGCGTCGAGCGCGCCGACCCGGTATGGCCCGCCGGCGCCGACGAGGCCGCGCTGATGCCGCTGCAGCACGTGGGCCTGGCCAATCTCTATGGCGAGCCATGGCGCCGCGACCCCGATGTGTTCGATCCCGATATCGCGCGCCAGATCGAACGCGGGCTGGCCTGGAGCGGCGCCGACGTGGCGCGTGCCCGCGAAGCCAGCCACCAGATCGCGCTGACGGTGGCCGGGTTCTTTACCCGCTACGACCTGCTGCTGTGCCCGACCACGCCATGCGTGGCCTGGCGCAACGACCGGCTCGGGCCGGAACGCATCGGCGGCGTCGCGGTGGAACCGCGCGCCCACGCGGTGTTCACCCCATTCTTCAACCACGCGCTGGCACCGGCGATCTCGGTGCCTTGCGGCAGCGGCCGCGACGGCCTGCCGGTGGGCCTGCAGATCGCCGGCCCGCGCGGCGCCGACCGCAGCGTGCTGGCCGCCGCCCGGCTGGCCGAAAGCCTGCTGGCGCCGCTGCTCAATCCTGCCGGATAACCGATATGCGAATCCTCGTTCTCAACCCCAATACTAGCGAGGGCATCACCGATCGGCTGATGCACGCCGCCACCGCCGTGGCTGCGCCCGGTACCGAACTGGTGCCGCTGACCGCCAGCCGCGGCGTCCCCTATATCGCCACGCGTGCCGAGGCCCAGATCGGCGGCGCCATCGCGCTGGAAATGCTGGCCGAGCACCACGGCCAGTTCGACGCCGCCATCATCGCCGCCTTCGGCGACCCCGGCCTGATGGGCGCGCGCGAACTGTTCGACCTGCCGGTGGTAGGCATGGCCGAGGCGGCCATGCTGTCGGCCTGCATGCTGGGGCGGCGCTTTGCCATCGTCACCTTCGCGCGGGCGCTCGGGCCCTGGTACGAGGAGTGCGTGGACATGCACGGCCTGCGCGGCCGGCTGGCCGGCATCCGCATGCTCGACGGCAGCTTTGCCTCAGTGTCGGACGTGCAGGAGGAGAAGGAGGCGGTGCTGGTGGAACTGGCCAACCGCGCGGTGGTGGAGGATGAGGCCGACGTGGTGATCCTGGCGGGCGCACCGCTGGCGGGCCTGGCCGCGCGCGTGCGCGACCGCATCCCGGTGCCAGTGGTCGACCAGATGGCCGCCGCCGTCAAGCAGGCCGAGGCGCTGGTCGCGCTCCAGCCGCGCAAGGCTACCGCGGGCACGTTCCGGCGCCCGGATGCCAAGCCCACGCTGGGTTTGCCGGACGCGTTGGCGGCGCGCATCGAGCACCGCTAAGCGCCTTCCCACTGGCCGCGGCTCAGACCGCGGCGAACACCGCTTCCAGGTCGACCTTTTCCTCGTCCGGCGCCTGCAGCCGCAGCGTGCTCTCGACATGCCCGAGATGCTCGGCCATCAGCTGCGCGGCGCGATCCCCGTCGCCGGCCTCCAGCGCATCGACGATATCGTCGTGTTCATGGTGCGGGCATGACGGCACGCCCGGCGCGTCATAGAGCGCGATGATCAGGCAGGTCAGCGAGCACAGCTCGCGCATGTACTTGCCCAGGTACTGGTTGCCCGTCATTTCCGCCAGCCGGCAGTGGAATTCGCCCGAGAGCCGGATGATGGCGCGCCGGTCGTTGCTGTCGCGCGCCTGCGCTTCCTCGCGCGTGGTGTCGCGCAGCGCGCGCAGCCCGGGCTTGCCGATTGCGCCGGCCAGGTCGCGCACCAGCGCGGGCTCCAGCAGGCGGCGCGAGTGCAGCACCTGGCGCGCTTCGGCCACGCTCGGGCTGGAGACGAAGGTGCCGCGGTTGGGATGCACCGTCAGCACGCCCTCATGCGCCAGCTTGCCGAAGGCCAGCCGTACCTTGGTGCGGCTCACGCCGAACACGCCGCCCAGCTTTTCCTCGACCAGCTTGGTGCCCGGGGGCAGCCGGTGCTCCCAGATCGCGGTCAGGATGCGGTCGGCGATTTCCTCCACCGACGCGCCGCGCGCATTGTCTGCGTCGGTTTCATTCGCACCGTCGGAGACAGCAACGGCGGGTTGGTCGGCTTTGGTTCGTGGCATGGCGGTTAGCGTTGACGGCCCGGAAAAAAGACATTCGGTGCCACTATTGTATGGCGGCATGCCGTCAAGTGTATAACACCGGCGGTGGACCGGTTGCTGCGCGCCGTATTACTTTGCAGTGCCCAGCTTCGCCAGCGCTTCGCCCGTCACACGGCAGATGCGCCAGTCGGGCAGCACGTCGGCGCCCATGGCCTGGTAGAAGTCGATCGACGGCTGGTTCCAGTCCAGCACCGACCATTCGAAGCGGCCGCAGCCGCGCGTGACCGCCAGCGCGGCCAGGTGCTTGAGCAGCGCCTTGCCCAGGCCATGGCCGCGCCAGGCCGGGTCGACGTACAGGTCTTCCAGGTACAGGCCGGGCTTGGCCAGGAAGGTCGAGAAGTTGTGGAAGAAGAGGGCGAAGCCCACCGCCTGGCGGCCGCCTTCGGACTCGACGTCGACCAGCACGGCCTCGGCATGCGGCGTGGCGCCGAAGAGCGCGTCCTGGATCTTCTGCGGCGTGGCTTCGACGATATGGGTCAGCTTCTCGTACTCGGCCAGGGCCAGGATCAGGTTGAACAGCGTTTCGCTGTCAGCGGCGGTGGCGGGGCGGATGGTGAAGGCGGGCTTGGACATGCTCGGTGTTTGCGCAGCAGTGAACAGACTGCGATTATCGCCTGAGCATCACTCGGCTTGCATCGCCGTCAATGCAGGTCCGCCAGCCTGCGCACCTGGTCCACGTAGCCGGGCGCCAGGCAGTCCACCACCAGCCGCTCGGGCGTGCTGCGCAGCCACGTCAGTTGCCGCTTGCACAGCTGGCGCGTGGCGGCGATGCCGCGCTCGCGCATGGTGGCAAAGTCGGATTCGCCATCCAGGTATTCCCACACCTGCCGGTAGCCCACGCAGCGGATCGACGGCAGCCCCGGATGCAGGTCGCCGCGGGCGCGCAGCCGCTCGACTTCTTCGATAAAGCCGCCGGCCAGCATCGCGTCATAGCGCTGGGCGATGCGCGCATGCAGCGCCAGCCGGTCCGACGGCTCCAGCGCGATCACGCGGTAGCGCTGGTCCGCCGCGCCGGCAAAGGTGCGGCCTTCGGCCTGGCGCGCCAGCAGCGCCGACATCGGCTGGCCCGACAGGCGGTGGATCTCCAGCGCGCGCTGGATGCGCTGCGCATCGTTGGGCGCGAGCCGCGCCGCGGTGACCGGGTCGACCTCCGCCAGCATCGCATGCAGTGCCGGCCAGCCGCGCTCGGCGGCGAGCTGGTCCAGCTCCGCGCGCAGCGCGGCGTCGGCCTGCGGCAGGTCGTTGAGGCCCTGCGTCAGCGCTTTGTAGTAGAGCATGGTGCCGCCGACGATCAGCGGCACATGGCCGCGGGCGCGGATCTCGCCAATCAGGCGTTCGGCATCGGTGACGAATTGCGCGGCCGAGTAGCTGTTGGCCGGGTCGATGATGTCGATCAGGTGGTGCGGCGCGGCGGCCAGTTCTTCGCGCGTGGGCTTGGCCGTGCCGATATCCATCTCGCGATACACCAGTGCCGAGTCCAGGCTGATGATCTCCACCGGCGCCTCGGCGGCCAGCGCTAGCGCGGCCGCGGTCTTGCCGGAGGCGGTGGGGCCGAGCAGGCAGACCACGGGCGGATGCGTGGCGGGATCTTGGGGTACGGCGGACATCGAATGGGGTGTGTTTGAGAGGGCGTGGCAGGCGGCTTACTGCCCGCGCAGGAACAGCCGGTCCAGCTCGGTCACGGTCAGTTGCACCCAGGTGGGGCGGCCGTGGTTGCACTGGTCGGCGCGCTCGGTCTGCTCCATCTGGCGCAGCAGCGCGTTCATTTCCTCGACGGTGAGCTTGCGGTTGGCGCGCACCGCGCTGTGGCAGGCCAGCGTGGCCAGCAGCTCATTGCGCCGCTCGGCCAGCACGCGCGAGCCGCCAAAGGCGTGCAGGTCGCGCAGCACGTCGCGCGCCAGCGCCTCGGCATCGGCCTGTTGCAGCAGCGCGGGCACGGCGCGAACCGCCAGCGTGGTGGGCGACACCGGCGCGATATCGAAGCCGAGCAGCGTCAGCGTCCCCTGGTGTTCCTCGGCCACGCCGATCTCGATCGGGCTGGCGGGCAGCGTGACCGGGATCAGCAGCGGCTGCACGGCCAGGTCGCGCGCGTCCAGGCCGGCCTTGATCTGCTCGTACAGGATGCGTTCGTGTGCGGCGTGCATGTCCACCAGCACCAGGCCACGCGCATTCTGCGCCAGCACGTAGATGCCGTGCAGCTGGGCGATGGCGTAGCCGAGCGGGTGGTCGTCGGGGGCATCTTCCGGCGCGCCCGGATCGCTGCGCCCCGCGGGCGGCAACCGGTCCAGCAGGCTGGGCGGATCGTCGGCTCGCGCCGCTTGCGCATCGGCAAGCCAGGCCGGGGGCTGCGCCGAGGCGCCAGGGAACGCGCCATACGGACGTGCGGCCGGCGCCGTGGCATCGCGCACCATGCCCAGGTAGGCCTGGCGCGGCTGGGCGATGCCGAGTTCGGTCTGGCGTGCCGCCGAGTAGTTGATCCACTGGCCGCCACCGCTACCGCCCGAGTAGCCGGGCCGGGCATCGCGTGCGCCGGCAGGAGCGAAACCGCCCGGCGGCTCGCTTATCTCGCCGTCGCTGTCGGTGTGCAAGCTGTCGCCGTTCTCGCCGGCCTGCCGCGCCAGGCAGCGCTGCACCGCGTGATAGACAAACTGGTGCACGGCGCGCGATTCGCGAAAGCGCACTTCGATCTTGGACGGGTGCACGTTGACGTCGACCATCTCCGGCGGCAGGTCCAGGCAAACCACATAGGAGGGGAAGCGGTCGCCGTGCAGCACGTCCTGGTAGGCGCTGCGCACCGCGTGGTTGAGCAGCTTGTCGCGCACGAAGCGGCCGTTGACAAAGAAGTACTGCTGGTCCGGGCGCCCGCGCGAGGCAGTGGGCAGGCCGGCAAAACCGTACAGGTGCAGCGTGTCGGCCTGCTCGTCCAGCGGTAGCCGCGCCTTGGCAAAGTCGCTGCCCAGCACCTGCGCGGTACGGGTGGCGACGTCGCCGGCGTTCCAGTGCTCCAGCGGCTTGCCGTTGTGGTGGACCGAGATGGTCACGTCGGGCCGCGCCAGCGCCACGCGCCGGACCATCTCCAGGCAATGGCCCAGTTCGGTTTGTTCCGATTTGAGGAACTTTCGGCGCGCCGGCGTGTTGAAGTAGAGGTGCTGCACGTCGACCGTGGTGCCGACCCCGCCGGAAGCGGGTTGCACCGTGCCGGTATCGGCACTGACCTGCGTGGCATGGGCATCGGCCGCGGTCCGGCTGGTCAGCGCCAGCTGGGAAACCGACGCGATCGAGGCCAGCGCCTCGCCGCGGAAGCCCAGCGTCAGCACCGATTCCAGCTCATCGAGCGAGGCAATCTTGCTGGTGGCGTGACGCATCAGCGCCACCGGCAACTCGGCGGCAGGGATGCCGCAGCCGTTGTCGGTGATGACGATGCGCCGCACGCCGCCTTCCTCCAGCCGGATGCCAAGCTGCGTGGCGCCGGCATCGAGTGCGTTTTCGAGCAGCTCCTTGACCACCGAGGCCGGGCGTTCCACCACTTCACCGGCGGCAATCTGGCTGATGAGCTGGTCCGGCAGCGGCCGGATCGGGCGCGGCAGCTGGGTGGTGCGCAAGGCGGTGGGAAGGTCGGTGCGGGAGGCGGTGTCTGGCATCCGGCGATTATACGTGGCCGTCCGCGCAGAGTCGGTGGCGCAGGGGTGCCAAAGGTGGCGGATCCGCGTGGCGGCTCTTGTATGATTCAGGCCAAGGAATCGGCCACACTAACCAACATAACGGGGAACGACTTGGATCTCGCTTTGCAGCTCATCGACATGCTGGTGCACGTCGACAAATACCTGGGCACGGTCATCGACCAGTACGGCCACTGGGTCTATGCCATCCTTTTCCTGATCGTGTTCGCGGAAACCGGGCTGGTGGTGGTGCCGTTCCTGCCGGGCGACTCGCTGCTGTTTATCGCGGGCGCCTTCTGTGCAACCGGCGCGATGAACGAGTGGGCGCTGATCGGCCTGCTGCTGACGGCCGCGATCACGGGCAATACCGTCAACTACATGGTGGGGAGCTGGATCGGCCCCAAGGTGTTCGAGCACCAGTGGCGCTTCCTGGACCAGGATGCGCTGCGCCGCACCCATGATTTCTACGAGCGGCATGGTGGCAAGACGCTGGTGCTCGCGCGCTTCGTGCCGATCGTGCGTACCTTCGCGCCGTTCGTGGCGGGGGTGTCGCAGATGACCTTTGCGCGCTTCCAGATGTTCAACGTGGTCGGCGCCGTGGCCTGGGTGGTGGGCCTGGTGTTCGCCGGCTACTTCTTCGGCAACCTGCCGTTTATCCGCCAGTACCTGAACCTGATCGTGCTGGCCGGCATCGGCGCGGCAGTGGTGCCGCTGGTGCTGGGCGGGCTGTGGAAGCTGGTGCGCGGCAATCGCCGCCGGCCTTCGCGCGTCGAGCGCTGAGACCGTTGCCGTCTTGCCGCGGCCTCTTCAGTTGAGGCTGCGGCTCATCATCCGCAGCGCGGGCATGCGCTCGCGGATCTGGCCGATATCGGCCGCATCCGGCCGGGCCAGGACATAGGCTTCCAGGTCGGCCAGCGCGGGACGGAAGCACTCCAGGTTGGCGTACGCCAACCCCCGGTCGCGCACTTCCTCGATCGATCCCGGCAGCAGGATCACCAGTCGGTTCTGCACTGCCAGCAACCGCTGCCAGCGCGACTCCTGCAGGTAGATCGCCTTCAGGTTGCGCAGCATGCGCGCGACGATCTCGCGGTGGCTGGCCGCGCGCAGGAACAGGCCCAGCGGTACCTGGCTGGCATCGGTGATGCCCTCGCGCTCCAGGTACGGATCCAGCATTTCCTGCAGTTGTTCCTTCGACAGGGTTTCCCCGGTAAGAGGGTCCAGCACCACTTCGCCGGCCGGGATCGTCATGCGCAGCAGGAAGTGGTTGGGGAACGACACCCCCTTGAGCGGCAGGCCGATCTGCTGGCCCAGCTCAATAAAGAGGACCGCGAGCGAGATCGGGATGCCGCGCCGCTGGCGCACCACCACGTTCAGGTAGGAGTTGTCGGGATCGTAGTAGTCGTTCGCGTTCGGGCCGAAGCCCAGGTCGCGATAGAAGAAATGGTTCAGCAGGCGCAGCCGCTGGATCGCGGGGGTGCCTTCGGCGATCCGGCGTTTCAGGCGCAGCGCCAGCACGTCCAGCGCCGCCAGCTCGGCCTGCAGGTCCAGGTCGGGGTAGGCGTCCTGCGCGATGGACAGCGCGGTTTCGGTCAGCGGGATGCCGTTCTCGTCCGCCACGAGGCTGGCGAAGTAATCCAGGACTTTGGTGGAAGTCATATCGGTTTCCCGGTGCAGCCGTCGGTGCCGCGCGCAGCGTGGGTCACCACGGCTAGCCGGCGCGCCGCCTGAAGGCGGAGAAGCGAAGTCCCATGAGCCACAGTGTACCGAAGTAGACCACCGCTGCAAGTACCAGGCAGGAAGCCAGCAGCGCGATGCGCAAGAGCGGCGTGGCGCCCAGGCCGATCCAGTCGAAGTTGCGCGTGAACCAGAGCAGCATGCCGGACAGCAGCAGCACCGAGGTCGTAAGCTGCGCCAGGAACAGCCACCAGCCCGGCGCCGGCTTGTACAGGCCGCGCCGGCGCAGCCCGAAGAACAGCAGCAGCGCGTTGAGGGTGGCGCCGGCACTGATCGACAGCGCCAGGCCCGCGTGGCCGATCCACGGCACAAACGCAACGTTGCACGCCTGCGTGACGACCAGCACCAGCACCGCGATCTTGACCGGCGTGCGGATGTCCTGGCGCGCATAGAAGCCCGGCGCCAGGATCTTGATGGCGATCAGCCCGAGCAGGCCGGTGCCATACGACACCAGCGCCTGGCGCGTCATCTCGACCGCGTGCGCGTCGAACTTGCCGTAATTGAACAGCACCGCCGTCAGCGGCGCGCCGAACACGAACAGCCCCACCGCGCACGGCACCGCCAGCAGGAAGGTCAGCCGCAGGCCCCAGTCGAGCAGGCCGGAGTACTCGGCGTGATCCCCGCTCGCGTTCGCTTTGGACAGGCTGGGCAGCAGGATCGTGCCCAACGCTACGCCTAGAAGTGCGGTCGGGAACTCCATCAGGCGATCGGCATACGTCAGGTAAGAGACGCTGCCCGCCACCAGCCGCGAGGCGATATTGGTGTTGATGATCTGGCTCACCTGCGCTACCGACACCGCCAGCAGCGCCGGCCCCATCTGGCGCAGAATGCGGCGCACGCCTTCGTCCGACCAGGCCGCGCGCAGGTTGAAGCCAAGGCGCGGCATCACGCCCAGGCGCCGCAGCGCCGGCACCTGGATCGCCAGCTGCAGCACGCCGCCGATCAGTACGCCCCAGGCCTGCGCGTAGATGGGCTGGTCCATATGCGGGCCGACGAACAGCGCCGCGACGATCAGGCACAGGTTCAGCAGCACCGGCGTGAACGCCGGTACGGCGAACTTGCGCCAGGTGTTGAGGATGCCCGAGGCCAGCGCCACCAGCGAGATCAGCCCGATATAGGGGAACATCACTCGCGTCATGAACACCGCGGCGGTATAGGTCTCGCTTTGCCCGCGGAAGCCCGTGGCCACCACCGTCATCACCAGCGGCGCCCCGATCACGCCGAGCAGGGACACGCCCATCAGCACCCAGGTCATGACCGTGGCGACCGAGTCGATCAGCGCCTTGGTCGGCGCGTCGCCGCGCTTGGCGTGATACTCGCCCAGGATCGGCACGAAGGCCTGCGAGAATGCGCCTTCGCCGAAGATGCGGCGCAGCAGGTTGGGGATGCGGAAGGCCACGTTGAACGCGTCGGTCATCTCCGACGCGCCGAAGGCGCGGGCGATCAGGATCTCGCGCACGAGGCCGGTGATGCGCGAGAGCATCGTCAGGCTGCTGATGGTGGCGAGCGCTTTGAGCAGGTTCAAGGTGAGGGTCGATGCGGGACGGGTGGATCGGTGCAGGCCCCGGTCGGGCGCAGGCGGGCCGAGAAGGGCGGCAGCGCCGCGCGTCAGGCGCCGCGGACGCCTCTCAGACGCGCGCCGGGCGGCAAAGTTGCCCGCGCGCCACGCGCACCGGCGTGATGTGGCGCATATTATACGGATCGGTCCGACGCCCGGCCCGCCCTGAGGCGGCAAAGTCTCGGCGGTGTTGCGTGGCGCGTCAGCATCTGTGTATAATTGCCGATTCACAAGGACAGTTGCGTTCCGGATTCGTGTGTCAGTGCATCCCGGGTCGCTCGATATGACTTAATTGTTGTGTCCCCCGCGGCACGCATCTGAATTCAGGATATTTTCGAAATGGCAAATTCCGCACAAGCTCGCAAGCGCGCCCGCCAGGCCGTTGCACAGAACGCTCACAACTCCAGCCTGCGCTCGCGTCTGCGCACCGCCGTCAAGGCGGTCCGCAAGGCCATTGACGCCGGCGACAAGGCTGCTGCTGCCGAGATCTTCAAGAACTCGCAAGCCGTGATCGACAGCATCGCCGACAAGAAGATCGTGCACAAGAACAAGGCCGCCCGTCACAAGTCGCGCCTGTCGGCTGCCATCAAGGCCATGGCTGTCTGATAGCTGCTCCGGGCCGCTGAGGCGGTCCAGCACCGGCGGGTGCCCAGGCATCAGTCAACAAAAAAGCTCGTCATCCGACGAGCTTTTTTGTTTTTCTGTTGCTCCGCTGTGCTGCTTATTCCAGCGAGCAGGCCTCGACCATCTGCAGGTTGTTGTCGCGCGCGAAATTCAGCACGAAGTCCAGCGCCTTGGGTTCAATGTCGCGCAGTCGCGCATCCACCACCACGCACTTGACGTTGCCGGCGAAGATCGGGCGCACATAGGGGGAGTAGGTCAGGCGGGGATCGCCGGTGTCGCCCTCGGGGCGGAACTGCGCCATCACGCCGCACAGCCGTTCAGCCCAGTCGCTCGGGCGGAAGGTCTTGCCTTCCTTGGTAATGCCTTGGATAAAGTATTCGCGAACGTTGGGGTTCATGAGGCTGGAGACTGCGGGTGGGGCTGAAGACTCGACGGTAAACCCGCGGAACGGGCGCCCGTTTGACGCGGCCGGTGCGCGTTTGGTTCGCGCTTTTTCCAGCCGGGAAGGCGGGGCGTCGGTCTCTGCGGGGGCACTTTTGATGCCGGCGGCGGGCAGCGGCATGGGTATGCCGGGCCCCGCGTGAATCAGCAGGTATTATATCTTATATAAGAGTTGCGCATAAGGGCGAAATCCTGTCAGGAACCTGTCAACGAGCGGGGCGCGTCAATCGGGGCGGGTTGTCCCGGGCTCGCCAAAGCAGAAATAATCCCTTATGATTCCTGCAGTTAAATTGCGTATGCGACGCGAAAAGGCGGCTCCGCGGCGCGCTTGGGTCATGAACACTTCATGACGGCGCGTCCCCACCGAGCCGCCTTCTTTGTTTTATGAGCTCAACCCCGATCAAGCATTACCTCCAGTTCAGCGACTTCACTCCCGACGAGTACGAGTACCTGCTGGATCGCGCGCGGATCCTGAAGGCCAAGTTCAAGAACTACGAGACCTGGCACCCGCTGCACGACCGCACGCTGGCCATGATCTTCGAGAAGAATTCCACGCGTACGCGCCTGTCGTTCGAGGCCGGCATCCACCAGCTCGGCGGTCATGCTGTGTTCCTGAACACGCGCGACTCGCAACTGGGCCGCGGCGAGCCGATCGAGGATGCGGCGCAGGTGATCTCGCGCATGGTCGACATCATCATGATCCGCACCTTCGGCCAGGACATCATCGACCGCTTTGCCGCGCATTCGCGCGTGCCGGTGATCAATGGCCTGACCAACGAATACCACCCGTGCCAGGTGCTGGCCGACATCTTCACCTATATCGAGCAGCGTGGCAGCATCCGCGGCAAGACCGTGGCGTGGATCGGCGATGCCAACAACATGGCCTACACCTGGATCCAGGCGGCCGAACGGCTGGGCTTCACCTTCCATTTCTCGGCGCCGCCGGGCTACCAGCTCGATCCGGCCATGGTGCCGGCGTCCGCCGCCGGGCTGGTCAAGGTCTTTGACGATCCGCTCGCCGCCTGCCAGGGCGCGAGCCTGGTCACCACCGATGTCTGGACCAGCATGGGCTTCGAGGCGGAGAACGACGCCCGCAAGCGCGCTTTCAAGGACTGGATGGTCACCACCGCGATGATGGACCGCGCCGAGCCCGACGCGCTCTTCATGCACTGCCTGCCAGCGCACCGCGGCGAGGAAGTCGAGGCCGCCGTGATCGACGGCCCCAAGAGCGTGGTCTGGGACGAGGCGGAGAACCGCCTGCACGTGCAGAAGGCGCTGATGGAATACCTGCTCTGCGGCCGCTACTGAGCGCGCGCGGGGTGAACAGGGGAGGGGCCGCGATGGCCCCTCTTTTTACGTCTTAAGACAAAGCCAGGAGATGGAAATGAGCCAGTTCGACAACGTGTCGGTCGTCAAGAAAGCCAACCTGTATTTCGACGGCAAGTGCGTGAGCCACACTGTGCTGTTCCCGGACGGCACCCGCAAGACGCTGGGCGTGATCTTCCCGGCCGCGCTGACCTTCAATACCGGCGCGCCGGAAATCATGGAAATCAACGCCGGCACCTGCCGCGTGCGCCTGGCCGGTTCGGAAGACTGGCAGACCTATGGCGCCGGCCAGCAGTTCAGCGTGCCGGGCAACAGCAGCTTCGATATCGAGGTGCAGGAGACGCTGGACTACGTCTGCCACTTCGCCTGACTCTGACTGAGCGCCTGACCGCGCGACTGATCGCCGAAGCCGCGGCGCTTCAGAGCACTACCGGCTCGGGCTCGATGCGTACGCCGAAACGGGCCTCGACGGTATCGGCGATGCGATTGGCCAGCGCCAGCAGCATCGCGCCGGTACCGCCGCCGTGGTGCACCAGCACCAGGGCCTGCTTGCCGTAGACACCGACCGGGCCGTCGCTGACGCCCTTGAAGCCGCAGCGGTCGATCAGCCAGCCAGCAGCCAGCTTGTAGCTCCCGTCCAGCTGCGCGTAGCTGACCAGGTCCGGATGGGCCTGCAACAGGGCATCGCGCTGTGCCGCGCTGACCAGCGGGTTCTTGAAGAAGCTGCCGGCATTGCCGACTTGCGCGGGGTCGGGCAGCTTGCGCGAGCGGATCGCGACCACGGCGTCGCGCACCATGGCCGCATCGGGCGCGGCCTGTCCGTCGAGCTCGCGCGCCAGTTCCCCATACGACAGCACCGGCTGCCATGCCTTGCGCAGGCGCAGCGTCACCGCCGTGATGATGTAGCGGCTGGCGCCGACGCGCTTGAACAGGCTGTCGCGGTAGCCGAAGCCACAGGCCCGCAGGTCCAGCCACACGAATGCGCCGGTGTGGCGGTCATAGGCGCGTACGCCTTCGAAGCGCTCGCGCAGCTCGACCCCGTAGGCGCCGATGTTCTGGATCGGCGCGGCGCCCGCGGTGCCGGGGATCAGCGCCAGGTTTTCCAGGCCGGGCATGCCGTCGGCGATGGTGCGGTTGACCAGCGCGTTCCAGTTCTCGCCCGCGCCGGCGGTGACCAGCCATGCGTCGTCGGCATCTTCCCCCTGGTAGCCGGGGATTTCCATCAACAGCACCAGTGCCTCGAGGTCGCGCGTCAGCACCACGTTGCTGCCACCGCCAAGCACCACCAGCGGCAGGCCGGCGGCGCGCGGATCGGCCAGTGCCGCCGTCAGGTCGGCCTCGCTGCGCACGTGCACTGCAAAGCGCGCGCGCGCGTCGAATCCGAATGTATTGTGGCGACGCAGGGGATAGAATTCGTGGAAATCTGCCATGCAAGAGGAAAGGTGACGCGGCCGCCGCTGGTGGTGTGCAGGCGACCCGGAACTGCGAGGTAGGCTGGATTATACGGAAGTGCCGCCATTGCCAGCGGCCGCCACCGTGCATATGGATCACAAGGAGAATGCAATGCCGTCGTTTGACGTAGTGTGCGAAGCGAACATGGTCGAGGTGAAGAACGCTGTCGAGCAGGCCAACAAGGAAATCTCGACCCGCTTCGATTTCAAGGGCTCGGACGCCCGGGTCGAGCAAAAGGAAAACGAACTGACCGCCTTTGCCGACGACGATTTCAAGCTGGGCCAGGTCAAGGACGTGCTGATCAGCAAGATGGCCAAGCGCAACGTGGACGTGCGCTTCCTGGACTACGGCAAGACCGACAAGATCAGCGGCGACAAGCTCAAGCAGGTAATCACGATCAAGAAGGGCGTGACCGGCGACCTGGCCAAGAAGATCGTGCGCATGATCAAGGACAGCAAGATCAAGGTGCAGGCCAGCATCCAGGGCGACGCGGTGCGCGTGTCGGGCACCAAGCGCGACGACCTCCAGAACGTGATCGCGATGCTGCGCAAGGACGTGTCCGAGGCGCCGCTGGACTTCAACAACTTCCGCGACTGAGTCGCGCGACGCCGATGCCGGCGCCCGCGCCGGCATCGCTCACTGCCGCGGCTGCGGCAGCCCGCCGATCTTCGCGCCGGCCTTGAGGCCCTTCTGCGCGAACCATCCCTTGTTCATCTCCAGTGCATAGCGGATTGCCGCCTTCGGGCAATGATTGTCCTCGCTGCGCGGTGCCATGTCCTCGATATTGACGATGGTGCCGTCGTCGGCCAGGAAGGCGATCGACAGCGGCAGTTCGGTATTGCGCATCCAGAAGCAGTGGCCCGCTTTCTGCTCGAACACGAACAGCATGCCGGCGTTGGGCGCCATGCTCTTGCGGTACATCAGCCCCTGCTCGCGTGCCGCCGGCGTGGCGGCGACCTCAGCCTGGATCGCGTACATGCCGGCGGTGAGCGGCACCACGGGCAGTGCGGCCTGCGCATGGGCGATCCCCGCGCTCAGCGCGGCAAGCATGCCGGCAACAGGTAAGCAGCGTGACAACAGCGTCTTGGACAGGAAGGACATGGTGTTCGGTCTGAAGTGGCGCGCAGACGGGCGCAGTGACTGGCGCAGACAAAGGCAGCCGCAAGCATAGCGCACGCCGGCCAAGCCGATGCGTGCCGCGCGGCTTTTCCTGGCGGGCGCCGTGTGCAACAAAAAAGGCAGGCGCCTGGCGGCGGCCTGCCTTTTTTTCGCTCCCTGCCATGCGAACAGCCGGCAGGGGGGCGCAGCTTACTGCGCGGCCGGCGCCGAAGCGGTGGCGGCCTTCTTGCTGCTGTGCTTCTTGTGGCTGGTCTTCTTCTTGGCGGTCTTCGGTGCTTCCTTGGTGGCCGCGGGCGCTGCAGCGTCGGCGGCAGCGGGTGCCGAAGCCTGGGCGAAGGCTCCGGTGGCGAACAGGCCAACAACCAGAGCAGCGATCAGTTTTTTCATGACGATTACCTCGAAGGATAAGAACAGTCGGAAGTTGTGACGCGTGATTGGACGTGTCCCTGACAAGAACGAGGCCGATGTCGCCAGCGTTGACGTTCGATTTGTTAGCTTTTGTAACGTGGACGCCGCTTGGCGGCGTTCGCCTGTCTGGTGGTTGATACATGGGGGCGGCGCGCGGGATCGGGACGGGAGCGAGGCGCCGCGGGCGTGCCCAGCCCCAACACGGCGGGATCGACCTCGCAGGATTCCCCCGGCCCAAGTCCGAGAGTGCGCAGGTCCAGCGGGCCGATGCCGACCCGTACCAGCCGCAGCGTCGGGAAGCCGACCGCGGCGGTCATGCGGCGGACCTGCCGGTTCTTGCCTTCGCGGATCTTCAGTTCCAGCCACGAGGTCGGGATCGCGGCGCGAAAACGCACCGGCGGATGGCGCGGCCACAGCCATTCGGGCGCGTCGATCGCGCGCACGGTGGCCGGCTGCGTCACGAAGTCGCCCAGGTCAACCCCGGCCCGTAAGCGGGCGAGGGCGGCCGCGTCGGCAATGCCTTCCACCTGGGCCAGGTAAGTCTTCTCCAGCTTGTGGCGCGGATCGGCGATGCGGGCCTGCAGCGCGCCGTCCTCGGTCAGCAGCAGCAGTCCCTCGCTGTCCGCATCGAGCCGCCCGGCGGGGTAGACGCCGGGCACGGTCACGCACGCGGCCAGCGTCGGGCGCGTCGGGTGTTCCGAAAACTGGCTCATGGTGCCGAACGGCTTGTTCAGGGCGATCAGGGTCATGGGGCGCAAGTATGCCGCAGCCGTGCCCCGCAGCGGGCGGGATCGGCCCGCCAGGATTGGCGGATGATGAAAAATTGCTGCATAATACGAAATTAGTCTTGTGTCTTATATAAGACTGAGACCAGCCTGAAACAAGGCTGAAGTGGTGCGGCGCAGCACGGGCGCGCAACGATGCCCGGCTACAATTGCCAGCGCCATCTCCCGAATCTCGCCGCCCGGCCACGCACCGGCGGCAGTCACAACCGTTCCGCACTGGAGACGTCATGTACCAACACATCAAGGTTCCGGCCGGTGAAAAGATCACGGTCAACCAGGACTTTTCGCTGAATGTCCCGGACAATCCGATCATTCCTTACATCGAAGGCGACGGTACGGGCCTCGATATCACGCCGGTGATGATCAAGGTGGTCGACGCGGCCGTGGACAAGGCCTACGGCGGCAAGCGCAAGATCGCCTGGATGGAGATCTATGCCGGCGAGAAGTCGACCAAGGTCTACGGGCCGGACGTGTGGCTGCCGGACGAAACCCTGGACGTGCTCAAGGATTACGTGGTCTCGATCAAGGGCCCGCTGACCACGCCGGTGGGCGGCGGCATCCGTTCGCTGAATGTGGCGCTGCGCCAGCAGCTGGACCTGTACGTCTGCCTGCGCCCGGTGCGCTACTTCAAGGGCGTGCCCTCACCGGTGCGCGAGCCGGAAAAGACCGATATGGTGATCTTCCGCGAGAACTCGGAAGACATCTACGCCGGCATCGAGTGGGCGGCGGAAAGCGAACAGGCGAAAAAGCTCATCAACTTCCTCCAGAACGAGATGGGTGTGAAGAAGATCCGCTTTCCGGCGACCTCGGGCATCGGCATCAAGCCGGTCTCGCGCGAGGGCACCGAGCGCCTGGTGCGCAAGGCGATCCAGTACGCCATCGACAACGACAAGCCGTCGGTGACGCTGGTGCACAAGGGCAACATCATGAAGTTCACCGAAGGTGGCTTCCGTGACTGGGGCTACGAGCTGGCGCAAAAGGAATTCGGCGCCGAGCTGATCGACGGCGGCCCGTGGTGCAAGTTCAAGAACCCGAAGACCGGCAAGGACATCGTGGTCAAGGACGCCATTGCCGACGCCTTCCTGCAGCAGATCCTGCTGCGTCCGGCTGAATATTCGGTGATCGCCACGCTGAACCTGAACGGCGACTACATCTCCGACGCACTGGCCGCGCAGGTCGGCGGCATCGGCATCGCGCCGGGCGCCAACATGTCCGACTCGGTCGCCATGTTCGAAGCCACCCACGGCACCGCGCCCAAGTACGCCGGCAAGGACTACGTCAACCCGGGCTCGGAAATCCTGTCGGCGGAAATGATGCTGCGCCACATGGGCTGGACCGAGGCCGCGGACCTGATCATCGCGTCGATGGAAAAGTCGATCCTGTCCAAAAAGGTCACCTATGATTTCGCACGCCTGCTGGAAGGCGCGACGCAGGTCTCGTGCTCCGGCTTCGGCCAGGTGATGATCGACAATATGTAAGCGCGGACTCCCGCTGTGGCGGGCATCCTGCCAAGGAAAACCCCGGCGCCGCCTGGTAGGCGCCGGGGTTTTCTTCTTGCGCCGGGCGCCGGCCTTGCCTAGAACGTCTGGGATTGAACTGACGGGCCTGGGGCCCGGGGAGACTGACATGGACGATCCCTTCCGCCGTACCGCCTTTGGCGCGGCCCTCTTCTACAAGGATCCGGTGAAGGCGCTGGACTGGCTTGAAAACGCCTTCGGCTTCCGGCGCGTCATGGTGATCCGCGACCAGAAGGGGCAGCTGGTGCATTCGGAGATGCGTTTCGGTGACAGCTACCTGATGGTCGGCAGCGAATGGGCGGACTTCACCGCCAGCCCCGCGTCGGTCGACGGCAAGAACACGCAGACCGTGCATGTGCACCTGCAGGAAGGGCTGGACCAGCATTGCGCGCGCGCCCGCGCGGCGGGCGCGGTGATCGTGCGCGAACCGCAGGACGAGTTCTACGGCGACCGGTCTTATACAGCCCGGGACCCCGAGGGCCATGTCTGGACTTTCGGCCAAACTGTGCGCAAGGTCACAAAGGAAGAGGCCGAGCAGGCCAGCGGGCTGAAGATCGAAGGCTGGGCCTGAGCCGGCGCGGACCGGCGCGGAGCAAAGGCCAGGGCCCCAAGCCAGAAAGCCCGGCACGAGGCCGGGCTTTCTGTCGGATGCGGTGCGTGCTGCTGGTGCGCGCCAGCGCCTGCCCGGCCGCCGGTGGCGGCAAGGCGGACGCTGGCAGCGATCCCGTCCCGGGGGAGCTCCCCCCGCACCCTGGTTGACCGCTCGCGGCTCTGACGGCCGGGATGCGGTCGCGGCGCGCTTTAGCTGGCGTCCTGGATGTTGGTGGCTTGCTTGCCCTTAGGGCCCTGCACCACCTCGAACGAGACGCGTTGACCTTCCTTCAGCGTCTTGAAGCCGGACATCTGGATAGCCGAAAAGTGCGCAAACAGTTCTTCTTCGCCCTCGTCCGGCTTGATGAACCCGAAACCCTTGGCGTCATTGAACCATTTGACGATACCGCTTGCCATATACTCCCCCAACGAAATAGCAGATTTCAAAGCGGGGAAGCCACGCCAGCCAGATGACACGAACTGCGGCGCCATGACCGGCCGCGTACTGACTTGCGGCCGGCGATGACGCGCGGCGAGGTGAAATCGCGTGGCGGCCAGTCTCGAAGCTGACTCGCCGCCGCGGGCCGTGGGCCTCCCTGCTCACGGATCACCTGCCTTTGGCTTGTTGCTTTGGCTCGGTGGCCGGTGGCAGGTGTGCGATCGATTCTTCTGGCAAAGCCGGATACTGTCAAGCTGGCGGAATCCCCACTGCGCGCAGGGTGTGGTGGGAATGGGACGACGCCTGGTGGTACCGTGACGGCTGGCGCCAGGCAAGCCGTGCGGGCTGTCCCGACGGCATCCGCGACGTGCTTTTCAATGCCTCCGGCGCGCTCCGGCGTAAATGCCTGCGCCTTTTTACCACAGGAATCCGGCGACCCGGCTCTTGAATCCGGCGCCTTTTCCCCAAATTGCAGAGTTGCGAGTAAGGGTTAGAATAAAGCCATGGCTACACGGCTTGCGAATGTCCCACAACGCGAAGCAGGCACCATCCTGGAGCGTAAAGAGCAGGCGCTCAAACCGCCTGCCATGTTCAAGGTGGTGCTGCTTAATGACGACTACACTCCGATGGAGTTTGTAGTGATGATCCTGCAGCAGTATTTCAGCAGGGACCGGGAAACGGCGACGCAGATCATGCTCACCGTGCACCGGGAAGGAAAGGGCGTCTGCGGTATCTACACCAGGGATATTGCGGCGACAAAGGTCGAGCTGGTGTCAACGCACGCGCGGCAGGCGGGGCATCCCCTGCAGTGCGTGATGGAGGAAGCATGATTGCGCAAGAATTGGAAGTGAGCCTGCACATGGCATTCGTCGAAGCCAGGCAGGCACGCCACGAGTTCATAACCGTGGAGCATCTGCTGCTGGCATTGCTCGACAATCCCACGGCAGCTGAAGTCTTGCGCGCCTGCGCGGCCAATATCGAGGACCTGCGCACCAGCCTTAAGAACTTCATTGCGGACAACACGCCTGTGGTCCCGGGTACCGACGAGGTCGATACCCAGCCCACGCTAGGCTTCCAGCGCGTGATCCAGCGCGCGATCATGCACGTCCAGTCCACTTCCAACGGCAAGAAGGAAGTGACGGGTGCCAACGTGCTGGTCGCCATCTTCGGCGAGAAGGATTCGCACGCGGTCTACTACCTGCAGCAGCAGGGCGTGACGCGCCTGGACGTGGTGAATTTCATCAGCCACGGTATCCGCAAGGACCAGTCCGAGCCCGCCAAGCATGGCGATGCGGCTGGCGAGGGCGAGGGTGGCGACGGCAAGGAAAGCCCGCTCGAGCAGTACACCCAGAACCTGAACTCGCTGGCCAAGGCCGGCAAGATCGACCCGCTGATCGGCCGCGAAAGCGAAGTCGAGCGCGTGGTGCAGGTGCTGTGCCGCCGGCGCAAGAACAACCCGCTGCTGGTGGGCGAGGCCGGCGTCGGCAAGACCGCGATCGCCGAGGGCCTGGCGTGGCGCATCACCAAGAACGAGGTGCCGGACATCCTGGAAAAGGCTACCGTCTACTCGCTCGACATGGGCGCGCTGCTGGCCGGCACCAAGTACCGTGGTGATTTCGAGCAGCGCCTGAAGGGCGTGCTGAAGTCGCTCAAGGACAATCCCAACGCGATCCTGTTCATCGACGAGATCCACACGCTGATCGGCGCGGGCGCCGCCTCGGGCGGGACGCTGGACGCCAGCAACCTGCTCAAGCCGGCGCTGTCGTCGGGCCAGCTCAAGTGCATCGGCGCGACCACCTTCACCGAGTACCGCGGCATCTTCGAGAAGGACGCGGCACTGTCGCGGCGCTTCCAGAAGATCGACGTGGTCGAACCCTCGGTGGACCAGACCGTGCAGATCCTGCGCGGCCTGAAGTCGCGCTTCGAAGAGCACCATGGCGTCAAGTACGCGGCCTCGGCACTGACCGCCGCGGCCGAGCTGTCGGCCCGCTTCATCACCGACCGCCACCTGCCGGACAAGGCGATCGACGTGATCGACGAAGCCGGCGCGGCGCAGCGCATCCTGCCGAAGTCCAAGCAGAAGAAGACCATCGGCAAGGGCGAGATCGAGGACATCGTCTCGCGCATTGCGCGCATCCCGCCGCAGAGCGTGAACCAGGACGACCGCAGCAAGCTGCAGACGCTGGAACGCGACCTGAAGTCGGTGGTGTTCGGCCAGGACCCGGCGATCGAGGCGCTGTCGTCTGCCATCAAGATGTCGCGTGCCGGGCTTGGCAAGACCGACAAGCCGATCGGCTCGTTCCTGTTCTCCGGTCCGACCGGCGTGGGCAAGACCGAAGTCGCCAAGCAGCTGGCCTTCATCATGGGCATCGAGTTGCTGCGTTTCGACATGTCCGAGTACATGGAACGCCACGCGGTGAGCCGCCTGATCGGCGCGCCGCCGGGATATGTCGGCTTCGACCAGGGCGGCCTGCTGACCGAGGCCGTCACCAAGAAGCCGCACTGCGTGCTGCTGCTGGACGAAATCGAGAAGGCGCATCCGGATATCTTCAATATCCTGCTGCAGGTGATGGACCATGGTTCGCTGACCGACAACAACGGCCGGCGCGCCGACTTCCGCAACGTGATCATCATCATGACCACCAATGCGGGAGCGGAGACCATGAACCGCGCCACCATCGGCTTCACCGGCTCGCGCGAGCAGGGCGACGAGATGGCCGACATCAAGCGCATGTTCACGCCGGAATTCCGCAACCGGCTGGATGCCACCATCAGCTTCCGCTCGCTGGACGAGGAAATCATCCTGCGCGTGGTCGACAAGTTCCTGATGCAGCTGGAAGAGCAGCTGCACGAGAAGAAGGTGGAAGCCAGCTTCAGCGAGAAGCTGCGCAAGTTCCTGGCGCACAAGGGGTTCGATCCGCTGATGGGCGCGCGCCCGATGCAGCGCCTGATCCAGGACATGATCCGCAAGGCGCTGGCCGACGAGCTGCTGTTCGGCAGGCTGGTTTCGGGCGGCAAGGTGGTGGTGGACCTGGACGAGCAGAACCAGATCAAGCTCGATTTCTCCGAGATCGAGCCGGAACCGCCAGAGGCGCCGGAAGAGCAGCGCGCCGAAGCCTGACCGCGGAAGTGCCTGGCCGGCTATCGGCCGCGTTGCCTGCAACGTGGCCGATCATCGGGCAAAATAGGGGGGCGGCAGTCATGCCGCCCTTTTCTTTTGTCCCGGCGGTCGCCGGCCGTGTCCGTCGGGCCCGGGTTTGCGGCTGCCAACGCCTGAAATACCCGATGTCCTCTGCCGAACGCACGCGGCGCCGCCGCCTGCTGCTCAAGATCCTGCCGCTGGGTGCCATGCCCGTCCCGATGTTGCATGCCGCCGCTGCCGCCACCGCGGCCGAGGCGCCGGCGGGCAACCGCCCGATCGCGATGGTGTTGCCGTTCCCGCCGGGCGGGAGTGTCGACATCGTCGCCCGGCAGCTGCAGCCCGGCCTGAAGGCGGCGCTGGGTCAGACCGTGGTGGTCGACAACAAGCCGGGCGCCGGCGGGCTGATCGCGTCGAGCACCGTGGCGCGCGCGAAGGCGGACGGCAATACGCTGCTGATGGCCTTCGACACGCACGCGATCAATCCCTTCGCCTACAAGCAGCTGCCTTACGACACCTTCCGCGATTTTGCGCCGATCTCACAGCTGGTGCGCTTCCCGCTGGTGATCGCCGCGCATCCGTCGCTGCCAGCGGCCAATGTGCGCGACCTGGTGGCGCTGGCCAAGACCAAGCCCGATGGCGTGCGCTATGCCTCGTCCGGCATCGGCAGCCTGAACCAGCTCGCGGCCGAGGCGCTGGCGACCGAAGCCGGCGTGCACATGTTGCACGTGCCCTACAAGGGCGGTGGCCCGGCGGTGCAGGCGGTGCTGTCCAACGAGGTCGATATCTTCTTTAGCAGCTATGCTGCAGTGCAGGCGCATGTGGCCGCCCGCACCATCAAGGTTCTGGGCGTGACCGGTACCAGCCGTTTGCGCCAGCTGCCGCAGGTGCCGACCGTGGCCGAGCAGGGCATCAAGCGCTTCGAGGCATACTCCTGGATCGGCGTGTTCGGCCCGGCGGGCCTGCCGGCGGAGACGGTCGCGCGCATCCATGACGCACTGGTGGAATCACTGCGCCAGCCGCGCGTGGTCGATGCGCTGGCCGCCCAAGGCTTCGAGATCGTGGGCAGCAGCCCGGCCCAGCTCGGCAACCTGGTGCGCCACGAGCACGACAAATGGCAGGCGGTGGCGCGCAAGGCCAATATCCAGTTCGAATGACGGCGACCGGCGCGCAAGCGCGCCGCCGCTAGAGACTTAAAGGAAGTCGATGGCAACGGAACCGGAAATGTTCGACCACGCCGTAGTGGTGTGCCCAGACCTGGATGCCGCAGCGCAAGCCTGGCGCCGGCTCGGCTTTACGCTGACGCCGCGCGGCTATCACACGCTCGGATCGCAGAACCACTGCATCATGCTGCGGCGCGACTATATCGAGCTGCTGCACGTCACCGCGCCCACTCCCAGCCGCCAGTACTACTGGGATGCGCAGACGCGCGTGGGCGGTTGCGCGGCGATGTCGTGCAAGAGCGCGGACGCCTTTGCCACGGCGGCACGGCTGCGCGGGTCCGGCTGGCATACCTCGGATCCGATCGAGTTCTCGCGCCCGGTGCGGCTGGACGATGGCAGCGAGCATCCCGCCACCTTCCGCGTGACCGCGCTGGACGATGCGCCGGGCGCGCGCTACTTCGTTTGCGAGCATCGCACGCCGGAGCTGCTGTGGCGGCCCGAGTGGACTGCGCACGCCAACGGCGCGCAAAGCATCGCGACCATGTTCCTGGTGGTGGCGCCCGCACTGGTCGATGCTGCGGCGCGGGCCTATGCGGAACTGACCGGCGGCGAACTGACGCAGCTCAGCGAGCATGTCTGCAGCCTGGCGTTGGACGACGCCACGCTGGTGGTCAGCACGCCGCAGGCGCTGGCGTCTGCCACCGGGACCGCCTATGTGCGGCGCGACAGGCCGGGCTATGCGGCAATCCGCCTGCGCACCGATGACCTGGCCGCGGCGCGAGCTGGCTGGCGCGCCGAGGGTGTGCCGACCCACGACCTGGGCCCGCGCGAGACGCTGGTGCCGGCCGAGGCGGCCAGTGGCGTGGCGCTGCTGTTCGAGCAGCAGGGCTGAAAGGCAAACTGGCGCCCCTGAGGGCGCCAGTCTTTTCTCGTGCGAGAGGCGCAGCGTCAGGCGCCGGCCTTGGCGAGATGCACGCCCGTCGAGCCAAATCCGCCCGCGCCGCGCGCACTGTCCTCGCTGAATTCTTCCACCGTCGAGAACACCGGCCGCAGTACCGGCACGAACATCATCTGCGCAATGCGCTCGCCCGGCTGGATCACGATCGGCTCGGTGCCGGGTGCGTTGCGGTTCCACACGCTGACCATGATCTGCCCCTGGTAGTCAGCATCGATCACGCCGATCGAGTTGCCCAGCACCAGGCCCTTCTTGTGGCCCAGCCCCGAGCGCGGCACGATGGTCGCGGCCATGTACGGGTTGCCCATATGCACGGCGATGCCGGCCGGCACCAGTTGCGCGGCGGTGCCCGGTGCGATCGACACGGGCGCGTCGACGCAGGCGTGCAGGTCGATGGCGGCGGCCATCTCGCTCTGGTAGGCGGGCAGGCCCCATTCGTTCAGGCGTGCGTCGAGCACCTTGATTTCGACGGTCGGGTTCAGTGGCTGGGTCATGGCAATCTCGGGAATTCGGTTCAACAGACAGGTCGGCAGCCGCGCATGATACCGGACGCGCGGCTCAGGCCGCGCCGTCCAGCGCAAACGCTTGCGCCAGCAGTTCGTAGGTGCGCAGCCGCGCCGCATAGCTGGCGGTGACGCTCAGCACGATCAGCTCGTCGGCGGCAAACTGCTCGCGCAAGGCTTCCATGCGCGCGGCCACGCGTTCGGGCGTGCCGCAGATGGTGCGCGGGCGTTCGCGTTCGATCACGAGGCGGTCGCGCTCGGTGGGCGAGAACTCGGCGGCCTGCGTCAGCGACGGGATCGGCGCGTTGACGCCGTACGCCATCTGCAGGCGGCGCAGGTCAACCGCGCGTTCCAGTTCGGCGGCCTCCGCGTCGGTGTCGGCGCAGATCACGAAGATGGCGGCGGCGCTGTACGGCTGCGCATCGTAGCCAGGCGTGAAATCGTTGCGGTATTGCTGCGCCACCAGGTGGCCAGTATGCGCGTTGATGAAGTGTGCGAAGGCAAAGCGCAGGCCCAGTCGGGCCGCCAGCGCACCGCCGTAGTCGCTCGACCCCAGCACCCACAGCTCCGGCTGCGTGTCGATCACCGGCTGCAGCAGCACGCCCTCGGCCAGGTGGCCGGGCGGCACTTCGCCGCGCAGCAGCATGGACAGGTCGCGCACCTGTTCCTCGAACTGCGCGCCGCGGTCGTACTGGCCCATCGCCACCGCCTGCGCGGTGCGCATGTCGCCGCCGGGCGCGCGGCCCACGCCGAGGTCGATCCGGTTCGGGAACAGGCCTTCGAGCATGCGGAACTGCTCCGCCACCTTGAACGGGCTGTAATAGGGCAGCATCACGCCGCCCGAGCCCAGCCGGATGCGTTGCGTGACGCTGCCCAAGCGGGCCAGCATCACTTCCGGCGCCGGGTTGCAGACGCCGTGCAGGCCGTGGTGCTCGGCGCACCAGTAGCGGGTGTAGCCGAGCGCGTCGGCCATCTGTGCCAGCTCGACGGTGGCCGCCAGCGCATCGCGTGCGGTGTGTCCTGCGATCACCGGGCTCTGGTCGAGCACCGACAGACGCAGGCGTGGTTTGTTCCCGGACATGGCAGCCTCCGCGATCAGGGGCGCGCGCGCCCGGGCAGGCGCTGGCCGATGGCCGCGACCAGTTGGCGCGCCAGCGACAGCTTGTCGGCGCGCGGCAAGCGCGTCATGCCGGCGGCGTCGAACAGCACGATCTCGTTGTCGTCGAGGCCGAAGGTATGGTGACCGATATTGCCGACCAGCAGCGGCACACCCTTGCGCTGGCGCTTCTGCTCGCCGTACTGCTCCAGGTTCTCGCTCTCGGCGGCAAAGCCGACGCAGTAGGGCGCGTCGGCACGCGCCGCGACGGTGGCGAGGATGTCGGGGTTCTGCACGAACTGCAGCGTGGGCGTGTCGGTGTCGTTGGCCTTCTTCAGCTTCTGCTGCGAGACCTCGGCCGGGCGCCAGTCGGCCACGGCGGCGACGGCGACAAAGATGTCCACGCCGGGCAGCTGCGCGATCACCGTGTCATGCATCTGCTGCGCGCTGCGCACGTCGGTGCGCACCACGCCGCGCGGTGTCGGCAGGCCGGTGGGGCCCGCCACCAGCAGCACCTCGGCGCCGGCCTCGCGTGCCGCGCGCGCGATCGAGAAGCCCATCTTGCCCGATGACAGGTTGGTGATGCCGCGCACCGGGTCGATCGCCTCGAAGGTCGGACCGGCGGTGATCAGCACGCGCTTGCCCTGCAGTGGCTTGGGCTGGAAGAAGGCAATGATGTCGTCGAGCAGCTCTTCCGGCTCCAGCATGCGGCCGTCGCCGACCTCGCCGCAGGCCTGGTCGCCGCTGCCGGGACCCAGGATCATTACGCCGTCGGCGCGCAACTGTGCGGCGTTGCGCTGGGTGGCGGGCGCGGCCCACATCTGGCGGTTCATCGCAGGCGCCACCAGCAGCGGGCAGTCGCGCGCGATGCACAGCGTGCTCAGCAGGTCGTCGCACAGGCCGTTGGCCAGGCGTGCCATGAAGTCGGTCGAGGCGGGAGCGATGACGATGGCGTCGGCCTCACGCGAGAGGTCGATATGCGCCATGTTGTTGTCGATGCGGGCGTCCCACTGCGACAGGAACACTGGGCGGCCCGACAGCGCCTGCATCGTGACCGGCGTGATGAAGTGCGTCGCCGCCTCGGTCATCGCCACCTGCACGGTGGCGCCGGCCTTGGTCAGCAGGCGGACCAGTTCGGCCGACTTGTAGCAGGCGATGCCGCCGGTCAGGCCGAGAACGATGTGCTTGCCGCGCAAATCCATGGAAAGGCTCGTCAAAAGGTGTGAATCGGCATGATACCGGCTGGGCGCGGATGACGCCGGGGCCGCGTTCGCGGCCCCGGCGTCACCTGCTAAGGTCAGATGGCACTCAGTGCCGCCGCACCCGTCGCAACTCATCCACGATCAGCAGCACCGCGCCGACCGTGATCGCGCAGTCGGCCACGTTGAAGGCCGGCCAGTGGTAGTTGCGCACGTAGAAGTCCAGGAAGTCGACCACGTGGCCGTAGATCACGCGGTCGATCACGTTGCCGACCGCGCCGCCCAGGATCAGCGATACCGCGAAGCAGAACAGCCGCTGCCCGGTGTGGCGGTACAGCAGCCACACGATGAACGCCCCCACGACGATGCCCAGCCCGGTAAAGAACCAGCGCTGCCAGCCACCGGCATCGGCCAGGAAGCTGAACGCCGCGCCCTTGTTGTAGACCAGCACCAGGTTGAAGAAGCTCGTCACCGGGCGCGATTCACCATAGGTGAAGGTGCGCACGATGACGATCTTGAAGAACTGGTCGAGCACCACCACCAGCAGCGCGAAGGCCAGCCACAGCAGCGGGGTGGTGTTGCTGGCGGCGCTGCTGCCGCGGCGCGCCGGCCGGGATGAACGGGATGAGCGGGACGTGGTCGATGCCATCAGGCATGGCTCCTGTGTTCACCGGCGCCGAACAGGTTGCTGTCGCAGCGCCCGCAAAGGGTGGGGTGGTCCGGGTTGTGGCCGACATCGGCGCGGTAATGCCAGCAGCGCTCGCACTTGGCGTGCGCCGACGGGGTCACCGTCACCAGCAGGTCGCCGGCCTCGGGCGCGTGCGTTACCTTGGCCGACGAGGTCAGCAGCACGAAGCGCAGGTCGTCGCCCAGGCTCTGCAGCGCTTCCAGCACCGGGCCGCCGGCCTGGATCGTCAGCTCGGCCTGCAGCGACGAGCCGATCTCGCCTTCCACGCGCACCGCTTCGAGCTGCTTGGTCACTTCCGCGCGCACTTCGCGCAACGTGTGCCACTTCTGCAGCAGGTCGTCGGAGTCGTCGTCCACTTCGGGCACCGTGTAGTAGGTGCTGGTGAAGATGGTATCGGCGTGCTCGGTGCCGTGGGCGAACACCTGCCACGCTTCCTCGGCGGTGAACGACAGGAACGGCGCCATCCAGTGCAGCATCGCCTGGGTGATGTGGTACAGCGCGTTCTGCGCCGCGCGGCGGGCCTTCGAATCCAGCGCGGTGGTGTACAGGCGGTCCTTCAGCACGTCCAGGTAGAAGCCACCCAGGTCTTCCGAGCAGAAGGTCTGCAGCTTGGCCACCACCGGGTGGAATTCATAGGCCTCGTAGTGCGACAGCACTTCCTTCTGCAGTCGATCGGTCAGCGCCACGGCGTAGCGGTCGATCTCCAGCCATTCGGAGGCCGGCAGCGCGTGCTTCGCGTGGTCGTAGTCGGACAGGTTCGACAGCAGGAAGCGCAGCGTGTTGCGGATGCGGCGGTAGCTTTCCACCACGCGCTTGAGGATCTCGTCCGAGATCGACAGCTCGCCCGAGTAGTCGGTCGAGGCCACCCACAGGCGGATGATCTCGGCGCCCATCTTGTTCGTGATGTCCTGCGGCGCCACGGTGTTGCCGACCGACTTGGACATCTTGCGGCCCTCGCCGTCGACGGTGAAGCCGTGCGTCAGCAGCGCCTTGTAGGGCGGCTTGCCATACAGCATCGAAGCGGTCAGCAGCGACGAATGGAACCAGCCGCGGTGCTGGTCGGAGCCTTCCAGGTACAAGTCCGCCAGGCGGCCGTCGGCTTCATCGGCAGTCGCGTCGTACAGGTCGTCGCGGTGCGAGCCGCGGACCACGGTCCAGTGCGTGGTGCCGGAGTCGAACCACACGTCCAGCGTGTCGCGGTTCTTCTCGTACTGGCTGGCCTCGTCGCCCAGCAACTCGGCCGGTTCCAGCGTCTGCCAGGCCTCGATGCCGTGTTGTTCGACGCGCCTGGCCACTTCTTCCAGCAGCTCGGGCGTGCGCGGGTGCAGCGCACCGGTTTCCTTGTGCACAAAGAAGGCCATCGGCACGCCCCATTGGCGCTGGCGCGACAGCGTCCAGTCCGGGCGGTTGGCGATCATGTTGTGCAGGCGCTGCTTGCCCCAGGCCGGGTAGAACTCGGTCGCGTCGATGCCGGCCAGCGCGGTCTCGCGCAGGCTGGGGCCGTTGTCGGCCGGGTCCACGTCCATGCCGGCGAACCACTGCGAGGTGGCGCGGTAGATGATCGGCGTCTTGTGGCGCCAGCAGTGCATGTAGCTGTGGGTGTACTTGTGCGAGTTGAACAGGTTGCCCGAGGCCTGCAGCACTTCGACGATCTTGGGGTTGGCGTCCCAGATCGACAGCCCGCCAAACAGCGGCAGCGTGCCGGCGTAGACGCCGTTGCCCATCACCGGGCTGATGATGTCCGAGTCGGGCATGCCGTGCGCCTTGCACGACTGGAAGTCTTCCACGCCGTAGGCGGGTGCCGAGTGCACGATGCCCGAGCCGGTGTCGGTGGTGACATAGTCGCCCAGGTAGACCGGCGACAGGCGGTCATAGCCGGTGTCCATCTTGGCCAGCGGATGGTGGAAGCGGATCTCCGACAGCGCCGCGCCGGTGGTGGTGGCAACGACCTTGCCTTCCAGGCCGTAGATCTTCAGTTGTTCCTCGACCCGCTCGGTGGCCAGGATCAGGTAGCCGCGCGGCGTCTCGACCAGCGCGTACTCGACCTCCGGGTGCACGTTCAGCGCCTGGTTGCTCGGGATGGTCCACGGCGTGGTGGTCCAGATCACGATCCAGCCCGCCTTGCCGTCGAGCTGGTCGAACGGCACCTTGAACGCGTGGGCGAGCTTGTCGGCTTCCGCGAACGGGAAGCCCACGTCGATAGACAGGTCGACCTTGTCCTTGTACTCGACCTCCGCTTCGGCCAGCGCCGAGCCGCAGTCGAAGCACCAGTTCACCGGCTTCAGGCCGCGGAACACATAGCCCTTCTCCATGATCTTGCCGAGCGCGCGCAACTCGTCCGCCTCGTTGCTGTAGTTCATGGTCAGGTAGGGGTGGTCCCAGTCGCCCAGCACGCCCAGGCGCTCGAAATCCACCATCTGGCGCTTGATCTGCTCGGTCGCGTACGCGCGCGCCTTGGCCTGGACCTCCTGCACCGGCAGGCCCTTGCCGAACTGCTTCTCGATCTGGATCTCGATCGGCATGCCGTGGCAGTCCCAGCCCGGCACGTAGACGGCGTCGAGCCCGTTCAGGCCGCGCGCCTTGATGATCATGTCCTTGAGCACCTTGTTGACGGCGTGGCCGATATGGATATCGCCGTTGGCATACGGGGGGCCGTCGTGCAGCACGAACTTCTTCGCACCCTTGCGCGCCGCGCGGATCTTCTTGTAGATCTGCTTGTCCTGCCACTGCTTGACCCACTGCGGCTCGCGCTTGGGCAGGTCGCCACGCATCGGGAAGGGCGTGTCGAGCAGGTTGACGGGGTATTTGTTCTTCTCGGGCTTGGCGCGTTTGTCGTCGGACATTTCGATTCTCGGAGCAATTCGGTTGGCGCGCGGCCGGCGACAGGCCGGCGGGCGCGCGTGAAGACTGGGGCAGGCGGCATGCGAACCGGGGCCCGCGCAACAGCGTGCGTGGGCGGGCGCCGGCCGCTAGCTAATTCGGTCGGTGGCGGAGGTGGCGAAGTCGCGGCCGCCCGCGCCTTCGGCCGCGCCCGGCGCGGTCAGGCCGAAGAAGGCGCGCGCTTCGGCGCTGTCCTTGGCGATCGCGGCGGTCAGTTCTTCCAGGCTGTCGAAGCGTGCCTCGTCGCGCAGCTTCTTCATGAACTCCACCCGCACCAGCTTGCCGTACAGGCTTTCATTGAAGTCGAACAGGTGGACTTCCAGCAGCACCCGGCCGGCGTCCTCGATGGTCGGGCGCACGCCGATGCTGGCCACGCCCGGCAGCGGGTGCTCGGCAATACCGTGCACCTGCACGACAAAGATGCCGTTGACCGCGGGGCGCTTGTGCGAGATGCGCAGGTTCAGCGTCGGGAAGCCCAGGTCGCGGCCCAGCTTGCGTCCGTGGATCACGTGGCCGCTGATGGCATAGCCGTGGCCCAGCAGGCGCCGCGCGTGCTCCAGGTCGCCGTCGGCCAGCGCCTGGCGCACTGCCGAGCTGGAGATGCGGATGCCGCCTTCGGACACCGAGCCCATCTGCTCGACATCGAAGCCGTAGCGGCGGCCCGCTTCCTGCAGGTAGGCAACATCGCCGGCGCGCTTGGCGCCGAAGCGGAAATCGTCGCCGACCAGCACCCAGCGCGCGTGCAGTCCGTGCCACAGCACGTTCTCCACGAATTCCTGCGGCGACTGGCCGGCAAAGTGGGCGTTGAAATGCTCCACCACCACGCGGTCCACGCCATTGCGGCGCAGGCTTTCCAGCTTGTCGCGCAGCAGCGCGATGCGCGTGGGGGCCTTGTCCGGGGTGAAGAATTCGCGCGGATGTGGCTCGAAGGTCATCACGCACAGCGGCAGGCCGCGCGCGTCGGCAGCCGCGCGCGCGCGCGCAAGCAGCGACTGGTGGCCGCGATGCACACCGTCGAAATTGCCGATGGTGAGCGCGCAGGGCGCCCGGCTTTCGGCGTTGGGCAGGCCGCGGAAGACTTTCACGGGGACGGCGGGAAACTTTTCAGGTAAAGCGGGCATTATAAGGCGAATGGGTCGGCTTGCCGCTCCCGCGGCCGGTGACCGGCCCCGTGCTGCTGTTTTTGTGCCGCAACCGGCCCTCGCGGCATGGCGCGATGCTGCAAAAGGCGGCATGATATGCGTCACCTCGGCGTAACCTAAGCATCACTCCGGGAAGAACGACAAAAACTCGATATATTCGGCCCCGCTGATCCCCGACACCGCCATTCCAAGCCAGTCACACTTGAACGACGCGCCGCCCAACCGGTTCTTCCCCCGGCTCCTGCCCCGAATGCTGCCCCAGGCGACCGCCCAGCTCGACGTCGAAACGCGCGCCAAGCTGATGGCCATCGTGCACAAGAACTCGCCGACGGCGATCGTGGCCTCGGTGCTGCTGCCCGCGCTGACTGCCCTCGGATTCTGGGATGACGTGAGCCATGCTGCCTTGTTGGGCTGGTGCGTGGTGATGCTGTTGCTGACCGCCGGTGGTCTGTGGTTCTACTACGGCTACCAGCGCGACAGCGCCTCGATGAGCCGCTCCGCGCACACGCGCAAGTGGTGGAACAATATGCGCGCGGTTGCGTTCCTGACCGGCGTGACCTGGGGCAGCTCGGCGCTGCTGCATTTGTATACAGGCTCGGCGGTGTTCTCCAGCGTGCTGTACCTGCTGACACTGGGGGTGATCGCGGGCGGCGCGGTGTCGCAGGCGCCGGTGCCGTCCAACCTGGTCTACGCCGGGGTGCCGATCCTGGTGCCCAATATCCTGATGGCGGAGTTCGCCTTCCCTGGCCATGGCGCCTATGTACAGGGGCTGCTGGTGATCTACGCGCTGATGCTGTCGCGCCATGCCTTCAATCTGCAGGTCACGCTGGTGCGCGCGATCCAGCTCGAAGGCGACAGCCGCCGCCTGGCCAAGCAATTCCAGGAAGAGAAGGAGCGCGCACTGCATGCCAGCGAGGAAAAGTCGCGCTTCCTGGCAGCGGCCAGCCATGACCTGCGCCAGCCGGTGCATGCGCTGGTGATGCTGGTGGAGGCGCTGCGCGCGCGCAACCAGTCCTCGGCGCTGCATCCGCTGGTGGAGCAGGTGGCGGCCGGCACCCAGACCATCGACCTGCTGTTCCGCTCGCTGCTGGACCTGTCCAAGCTGGAAGGGCGCAAGGTGTTGCCTACGCTGGAGCCGTGCGAGCTGGGCGCGCTGATCCGCGACGTGATGAGCCAGTTTGCCGCCGACGCGCGCGAAAGCGGCCTGACGCTGACGCCGCGCGTGCCCGACGAGCTATATGCGATGGCCGAGCCGGTGCTGCTGCGCCGCGCGCTGTTCAACCTGGTGCAGAACGCGCTGCGCTACACCCAGCGTGGCGGCGTGCTGGTGAACGCGCGCCAGCGCCGCAAGCATGTGCGGCTGGAGGTGTGGGATACGGGTGCCGGCGTCACTCCCGAGCACTTGCCGGAAATTTTCTCGCCCTACTACCAGGTCAACAACCCGCAGCGCGACCCGTCACAAGGGCTGGGCCTGGGCCTGGCGATCTTCAAGGAGTGCGTGCGGCTGATGCGCGGCACCTATGGCGTGCGCTCGGTGCCGGGCAAGGGCTCGGTGTTCTGGTTCGCGCTGGCGCCGGTGCCGGCCGAGACCGTGGCCAGCGTGCGCGAGATGCGCGCCATGGCGCAGGCCGAGGAAGCCAAGCCCGATCGCCTGCAGGGCACGGTGCTGGTGGTCGACGACGACAGCCAGATCCGCAAAGCCTGGATTGCGCTGATGGAAGCGTGGGGCATCCGCGTGGCCTGCGCCGCGCACGGCGCCGAAGCCGACAAGCTGTTCGCGAAGGGCCTGCGCCCGGACATCATCTTCTGCGACCTGCGCCTGCCGGGCAGTGAAAACGGGCTGGACCTGCTGGAGCGCTGGCAGAACACGCAGCCGCAGGCGCGCAGCGCGCTGCTGACCGGCGACCTGAAGTCGGCCGCGCTGGCAGCGGCGGAAGAGGCGGGGTATTTCGTGTTGCCAAAGCCGGTGGACCCGGCTTCGCTGCGCATGCTGCTGCGGCGCTGGCTGCGCCCGGCGTAGGAGGAGAGGGCGAAAGCGCCGGCGATGCCGGCGCCGCTGATGCTTACTGCCGCAGGCGGAAGCGTTCCATCCGCGACATCACCTGCATGCGCGTGCGCACGCCCAGGCGCTGCAGGATGGCCGACACGTGTTCCTTGACCGTGTTCTCGGTCAGCCCCAGCCGGCGCGCGATCACCTTGTTCGGCAGTCCTTCCAGCACCAGCGCCAGCACCGAGCCCTGGCGCGGCGTCAGGCCGAGCTCAGCCGGCGTGACCGGAATGCCGTGCGCGGGCCCGAACGACTGCGCGTGCCCGTTCAGCGCTTCATCGGTAGGGAAGGAGGTGTCGCCCGCCAGCACCTTGCGCACCGCCGCGGTAAAGGCGTTGGCGTCCAGGTGCTTGCCGACGAAGCCGCAGGCCGACAGCGCGCGGGCGCGGCCCACGATCTCCGGCGTGGCCTCGGCGGACATGAAGATAAAGCGTGCGCCGGGGATCACGGTCTTGAACGACTGCATGGCATCGAAGCCGGTGCCGTCGTTCAGCCAGATATCCAGCAGCACGATGTCGGGGCGAAGCCCCTCTTGCAAGCTAGCCAGGGCTTCGCGGGCACTGCCGGCGGCGTGTACCGCCACATCCGGCATCACTTCGGCGAGGAACGCCGTAGTGCCTGACAAAGCCATGGGATGATCATCGACCACCAACAACGTCGGTGCAGCGTTCGACATGCGAATTCCCGTCTAATTTCCCGTTTCGTCCTTGTTGTCACCAGCTCTACGCGAGCACTGTGTCGTACTGCCATGCACAGGTTTGGCGCGTGGACGTAGGGCCCACTCTAGCAGAGGGGGCGAAGCGTCACAATCCATCAATCGGGGGTATACGGCGCCGCCACCACATGTTAGTGGCATCGCGTCCTTTCCGAATCTCGTGAATTAAGTACCTAATGGGTTAGCTTTACCGGAGTTTAGCGCCTTGCCTTGGTAGAATTGCGCGATGAAAAAAATTGTCATCTTGATTTCCGGGCGGGGCTCCAATATGGAAGCCATCGTCCGAGCCTGCGCGGGAGGTGGCTGGCCCGCCCGCGTGGCAGCGGTGCTGTCCAACCGGCCGGATGCCGCCGGGCTGCGGTTCGCACAGCAGCAAGGCATCGAAACCGGGGTCGTCGACCATCGCCAGTTCCCTGACCGCGCCGCCTTCGACGCGGCACTGGCCGAGGCCATCGACGCCTACGCGCCCGACCTGGTGGTGCTGGCGGGCTTCATGCGCATCCTGACCCCCGGCTTCGTCGACCGGTACGCGGGCCGGCTGTTCAATATCCATCCCTCGCTGCTGCCTTGCTTCCCCGGGCTGAACACTCACAAGCAGGCGCTGGACGCCGGCGTCAAGCTGCACGGCGCCACCGTGCATTTCGTCACGCCCGAACTGGACCACGGCCCGATTGTGATCCAGGCCGCGCTGGACGTGCGGCCGACGGATACGCCCGAGAGCCTGGCGGAGCGCCTGCTCGAATGCGAGCATGTGATCTATCCGCGCGCCGTGCAATGGTTTGTCGAGGACCGCCTGCAACTGCAGGACGGCGTAGTCAACGTTATCAACCCGGCCGAGCCGCAATTGCTGATGGCCATCTCCGCCAATACCCGGGCGGAAGGAGTCAAGGCATGAGTCGCAACGAGGCAGGAAACCGACCCGCAGGAACCCGACCCGCTCGCAGCGAGGGCCGCGCGCCCGTGCGCAGCAAGGGCAAGGGCAGTCCCATCCGCAAGCCGGCCAACGCCGGCCGGGACGGCGCGCCGCGCGTGCACGGCGGGCTGCATGCCACCCATATCCAGCATATCGACCGGCTGCTCGGCAAGGTGATGCTGTTCGCCCGCCCGGCCGATGCCGTGGTGAGCTACTACTTCCGCGAGAACAGCAAGCTCGGCCACCGCGAGCGCGGCATCATCGCCGAGGCGATCTACGCCGTGCTGCGGCGGCGCGTGGAGTTTGCGCAGTTTGCCGAAAGCGGCACGGGCGCGACCTCGCGCCGGCTGGCGCTGCTGGGCCTGGCCGCGACGCTGGGGCGCGACGTGCTGTCGCCGTTCCTGCATCCCGAAGAGGCCGAATGGCTGGACCGGCTGACCACGATCGAGCGCTCGAGCCTGGCGCCGCGCGTACGTGCCAACCTGCCAGAATGGCTGTACGACGAACTGGTGCGCCAGCATGGCGAGACCTTCACCGCGGCGCTGGGCGATGCCTGGCTGCGCCCGGCCCCGCTGGACCTGCGCGTCAACCTGGCCAAGACCAGCCGTGAGGCGGCGCTGGCCGAGCTGCAGGCCGCCGGCCTGGGCGCCGAGTCCACGCCGATGGCGCCGGCCGGCATCCGCATGACCGGCAAGCCGGCGCTGAACCAGTTGCCGATCTTCGTCAACGGCCTGGTCGAAGTGCAGGACGAGGGCAGCCAGCTGCTGTGCAACCTGGTGGCACCCAAGCGCGGCGAGATGGTGGTCGACTTCTGCGCGGGCGCGGGCGGCAAGACGCTGGCGCTGGGCGCGGCGATGCGCTCGACCGGCCGGCTCTATGCCTTCGACGTATCGGAGAAGCGCCTGGCCAACCTCAAGCCGCGGCTGGCGCGCAGCGGACTGTCCAACGTCCATCCGGTGCTGATCGACTCCGAGCGCGACGCCAAGATCAAGCGCCTGGCCGGCAAGGCCGACCGGGTGCTGGTGGACGCGCCGTGCAGCGGGCTGGGCACGCTGCGGCGCAACCCTGACCTGAAGTGGCGCCAGTCGCCAGAATCGGTGCTGGAGCTGACCGCCAAGCAGAGTGCGATCCTGGATTCGGCCGCGCGCCTGGTCAAGGGCGGCGGCCGCGTGGTCTACGCCACCTGCAGCGTGCTGGAAGCCGAAAACGAAGCGATCGTGCGCGATTTCCTTGCCGCGCACCCCAACTTCCGCCTCGTGCCAGCCAGCGAAGTGCTCGCCGAACAGAAGATCGAAGTCCCCGGATTGTCGGCAGATAGCGCCATGTTCGCGCTCTTTCCACACCTGCACCAGACCGACGGCTTCTTCGCCGCAGTGCTGGAACGCACCAGCTGAAGCGCGCCGCCGGCCGCCCACTGGTTTGCGGGCGGCCGGCCTGCGCCAACCCCTGAATTCTCCATGAACGGCGAAACCCTGTCCGGCCTGGGCGGCGGCCTGAAAGCCTCCCATTCGACGTTCGGCAAGATGCTGGACGACCTGATCCGCGACGCAGGCGGCCCGGGCTTCTTCTGGCAGCTGCTGGTCCTGGCTGGCTGCCTGCTAGTGGCCTGGCCGCTGGCGCGCTATGTCGTGCGGCGGCTCGAAGCCCGCTACGAAAGCTCCAGCTTCTCGGTGCGCTTTGCCGCCGCCAGCCTGGAGCGGGCTATGTTCCCGCTGGCCGGCTGGGTGCTGGTGATGATCGCCCGCTTCGCGCTGGAGTCGCTGATCCCGATCAGCGTGCTGCGCCTCGCGCTGGTGCCGCTGTTCGGCATCACCGCCCTGAACTTCACCTTCTATATCCTGCGCCGGGTCATGTCCGGCAGCGGCCAGTTGCACGGCATGCTGCTGCTGGTGGAAAAGGTGCTGACCACGCTGGTGTGGGTCGGCATGGCGCTTTACGTGCTGGGCGTGCTGTCGGACGTGGTCGGGTGGATGGAGGCCGTGCGCTTCTCGATCGGCGGCAAGCAGAAGATCAGCCTGGCCGACACGCTGATGGCGGCGGTGTGGATCCTGCTGACGGTGCTGGTGGCGATGTGGTTTGGCTCGTGGCTGGAAGAGCGGCTGATGCGCTCGAACAACCTGGACGTCAACCTGAAGGTGGTGCTGACGCGCATCTCCAAGGCGCTGCTGCTGCTGGTGTCGCTGCTGCTGAGCCTGTCGCTGGTGGGCATCGACCTGACTGTCCTGTCGGTGTTCGGAGGCGCGCTCGGTGTCGGCCTGGGCCTGGGTTTGCAGAAGATCGCCAGCAACTACATCTCCGGCTTCATCATCCTGCTGGACCGCTCGGTCAAGCTGGGTGACCAGATCACGGTGGACAAGTACACCGGCATCGTGTCGCAGATCCGCACCCGCTACACCGTGGTACGCAACGGCGACGGCGAGACACTGGTGCCGAACGAGCAACTGGTGGCCCAGTCGGTGCAGAACCATTCGTTCTCGAACACCAATGTGCGCGTGGCGACACGCGTGCAGGCCGACTACAACGCCGACCCGGAAACCGTGATCGCGCTGCTGACCGCCTGCGTGCGCGACCTGCCGCGCGTGCTGCGCGACCCGGAGCCGGCCGCCTTCCTGGTGATGTTCGCCGACAGCGGCATCGAGTATGAGGTTGCGGTCTTTATCGCCGACCCGCAGAGCGGCAAGCTGGGGGTGCAATCGGCAATGAACCGCGCCATCTGGCGCACGCTGCGCGACCACGGTATCTCGATCCCGTATCCGCAGCGCGAGGTGAGGGTGCTGGGCGACACGCCGCTACCCGGCATGACCGCTGCGGCACGGCCAGCCGAACTGCCTGAAGCTGCAAATGCACCTTAGGCGTCACTAGCGCCCGATCGACCTTGGGTGGGCGCCGCATGCGCCACCCCAAGGAACGAAAAGCGTTGCGCCCCGTCCAAATCCGGGTAACAGCGTATGCATGCAACTTCGACGATCCGGTAGAATGCCGGGTTGTCGCGGGTTGCGCGCATCCCGCTCCCCACATCAGACACAGCCGCCAGATTGCAGCGGCTCGTACCTTGTCCCGCCAGCCACGGCCGGCGCCAGACTCGTGTGCCAGGGAGCCCGGAGCGACTTCGGGTCCCGCGGCACGCGCCAGACAGCTATCGCAATCAATAGATTCGCAGCTATTTTTTTCTGCGCGTTGTGTGCACCGGCCATCCGCCGGCCTGCACGGGAAAGTCCCTGTTTAATCGACGGAGAACAGTTTGTTCGACACTATTCTTGACTGGGCCGCCAATGGCCTTGCCAACTGGACCTGGTGGGAGATCGTCATCTACACGCTCGTGATGACGCATATCACGATCGCCGGCGTCACCATCTTCCTGCACCGCTGCATGGCGCACCGGTCGCTGGATCTGCACCCCATTGCCCAACACTTCTTCCGGTTCTGGCTGTGGCTGACCACTGGCATGGTCACGCGCGAGTGGACCGCGATCCACCGCAAGCACCACGCCAAGTGCGAAACGGAAGACGATCCGCACAGCCCGCAGACCCGTGGCATCCGCAAGGTGCTGCTGGAAGGCGCCGAGCTGTATCGCGCCGAAGCCAAGAACAAGGAAACCGTCGCCAAGTTCAGCCATGGCTGCCCCAACGACTGGATCGAGCGCAACGTGTACTCGCGCTTCACCTGGCAGGGCGTGGGCCTGCTGCTGATCATCGACCTGGCGCTGTTCGGCGTGATCGGCATGTCGGTTTGGGCGGTGCAGATGCTGTGGATCCCGATCCATGCCGCCGGCATCATCAATGGCCTGGGCCACTGGTGGGGTTATCGCAACTACGATTGCGAAGATGCGTCGACCAACGTGTCGCCGTGGGGCCTGATCATCGGCGGCGAAGAGCTGCACAACAACCACCACACCTACCCGACTTCGGCCAAGTTCTCGATCAAGTGGTATGAGTTCGACGTGGGCTGGGGCTATATCCGAGCGATGCAGGCGGTCGGCCTGGCCAAGGTCAAGAAGACTCCGCCGAAGGCGCGCCTGGTGGAAGCCCGCCCGGTCGACCACAACACGCTGGAAGCCATCATCGCCAACCGCTATGACGTGATGGCGCGCTACGCCAAGGCCGTCAAGGGCGCGTTCCGCCAGGAACTGGACAAGCTCAAGGAAGGCGGCGTGGCCGAGTACCGCAGCTTCAAGCCCGCCAGCAAGTGGTTTCACCGCGAGGAAACCAAGCTGGCCGCGACCCAGCGCGAGCAGCTCGCCAGCATCGTCGAACAGAACAAGGCGCTGCAGACCTTCGTGGAAATGCGCCGCGAACTGGCCGCCATCTGGGGCCGTTCCAACCTGACGCGTGAGCAGCTGCTGCAGCAGCTGCAGGCCTGGTGCCATCGCGCCGAGGCCAGTGGCATCCAGGCGCTGCACGATTTCTCGCTGCGCCTGCGCCGCTACGCCTGATACAATTCGGCCGCGCCGTATGGTTTGACAAAGCCCCGCCCATGGCGGGGCTTTTGTTTTAGATAAACTCCCCCATGTTCTGGCCGGCCGCACCCTTGTTGGCGGAGGTCTAGAGGAGTACCGGAGATGACCCCACAATCGATCAAGACCGTCGAGTTCGAGAAACCGAACCTGGCGAATGCCGAAAACGCCACTGGCGAAAGCTGCGTGGCCCACGCTTGGGCCAAGGTGCCGCCGGTGCTGACGCCCGACGAGCGCCAGGAACTGAAGGCGCGTATCCGCCGCCTGCTGAAGGAACGCAACGCGGTGCTGGTGGCGCACTATTACGTCGACGCCGACCTGCAGGACCTGGCCGAGGAAACCGGCGGCTGCGTCTCCGATTCCCTGGAAATGGCGCGCTTCGGCCGCGACCACGAGGCCAAGACCCTGGTGGTGGCCGGTGTGCGCTTCATGGGCGAGACTGCCAAGATCCTCAGCCCCGAAAAGACCGTGCTGATGCCGGACCTGGACGCGACCTGCTCGCTCGATTTGGGCTGCCCGGCCGATGAGTTCGCCGCGTTCTGCGATGCGCACCCGGACCGCACCGTGGTGGTTTACGCCAACACCAGCGCCGCCGTGAAGGCGCGCGCGGACTGGATGGTGACCTCCAGCATCGGCCTGAAGATCGTCGAGCACCTGCACGCGCAGGGCAAGAAGATCCTGTGGGCCCCGGACAAGCACCTGGGCAGCTATATCCAGAAGCAGACCGGCGCCGACATGCTGCTGTGGCAGGGCTCGTGCCTGGTGCATGACGAGTTCAAGGGCATCGAGCTGGACCTGCTGCGTCGTGAATTCCCCAACGCCAAGATCCTGGTGCACCCGGAATCGCCGGAAAACGTGGTGGCGCAGGCCGACGTGGTCGGCTCGACCTCGCAGTTGATCGAGGCCGCGCAGAAGCTGGACGCGACCGAATTCATCGTCGCTACCGACAACGGCATCCTGCACAAGATGCGCATGGCCGCGCCCGGCAAGCACTTCATCGAAGCACCGACCGCCGGCAACAGCGCGACCTGCAAGAGCTGCGCGCACTGCCCGTGGATGGCGATGAACGCGCTGACCAACCTGGCCGAGGTGCTGGAAACCGGCCGCAACGAGATCCATGTCGACCCGGCAATCGGCGCCAAGGCGGTGACCTGTATCAACCGAATGCTCGACTTCGCCGCCGCGCAGAAGCGCAACGTGCGTCCGTCGTCTGACCTGGCCAAGGAACAGGCCCTGTTCCAGGGGATCGGCCCGGCATGAGCGTGAATCCGATTTTCGACAGCTACGGCCAGGCGCTGCAGGCAGCGCTGCAAGCCAATGTGCAGGCAGCCATCGACGAGGACGTCGGCAGCGGCGACCTGACCGGCCTGCTGGTTCCCGCCGGCAAGGCCGCCCGCGCGCGCGCGATCGTGCGTGAATCGGCGGTGCTGTGCGGCCAGCCGTGGTTCGATGCCTGCATGCGCGCGGTTGATCCGGCGCTGGAAGTGCGCTGGCTGCAGCAGGAAGGCGCACGCATGGCGCCAGACTCGGTGGTGTGCGAGATCAACGGCCCGGCGCGCTCGCTGCTGACAGCCGAGCGCCCGTCGCTCAATTTCCTGCAACTGCTGTCCGGCGTGGCCACCGCCACGCGCCGCTATGCCGACCTGATCGCCGGCACCCGCGCGCGCGTGCTGGACACGCGCAAGACGCTCCCCGGCCTGCGCCTGGCGCAGAAGTACGCCGTGCGCATCGGCGGCGGCGAGAACCAGCGCCTGGCGCTGTACGACGGCATCCTGATCAAGGAGAACCATATCGCCGCGGCCGGCAGCATCACCGCCGCGATGCAGGCGGCGCTGGCGCTCGATACCGATGCGCCGGTGCAGATCGAGGTGGAATCGCTGGTCGAACTGGACGAGGCGCTGGCGGCCGGTGCGAAGTCGGTGCTGATCGACAACTTCACCGTGCCGATGATGCAAGACGCGGTCAAACTCAACCAGGGCAGGGCGCTGCTCGAAGTATCGGGAGGCGTCAATGCCGACACCATCCGCACCTTTGCCGAGACCGGCGTGGACCGCATCTCGGTCGGCGCGCTGACCAAGGACGTGCGCGCGACGGACTATTCGTTGCGGATCATCGGCTGAACGGCCAGTCACCTGGCAAAGAAAAACGGGGTGGGGCCATCAGGCACCACCCCGTTTTTTCTTGCTGTCTGCCAGGCGTTACCGCTTGCGTACGGCCAGCGGCTGCATCACCGTCGGCAGCGCCTTGGGCAGCGACTCTGGATAGTCCCGGCTGAAATGCAGGCCGCGGCTTTCATGGCGCGAATAGGCGCTGTCCACGATGAGTGACGCCACTTCGACCAGGTTGCGCAGCTCCAGCAGGTCGCTGGTGACGCGGAAGTTGGCGTAATACTCGGCGATCTCCTCGCGCAGCAGGCCGATGCGGTGCTGGGCGCGCTCCAGCCGCTTGCTGGTGCGCACGATGCCGACGTAGTTCCACATCATGCGGCGCAGCTCGTCCCAGTTGTGCGACACCACCACTTCCTCGTCGGCATCGGAGACGCGGCTCTCATCCCACGCGGGCAGCGTGATATCGGGCCGGCCGGCCTTGTCCTTGGAGGCGATGTCGGCCGCGGCGGCGCGCCCGATCACCATGCATTCCAGCAGCGAGTTGGAGGCGAGACGGTTGGCGCCGTGCAGGCCGGTGCAGGCGGTCTCGCCCACGGCGTACAGGTTGCCGATATCAGTGCGGCCCGCGGTGTCGGTGACCACGCCGCCACAGGTGTAATGCGCGGCCGGCACCACGGGAATCGGCTCGCGCGTGATGTCGATGCCCAGTTCCAGGCAGCGTGCGTGGATGGTCGGGAAGTGGTTCTTCAGGAAGGCCTCGGGCTGGTGCGTGATATCCAGGTAGACGCAGTCGAGGCCGCGCTTCTTCATCTCGAAGTCGATCGCACGCGCCACCACGTCGCGCGGCGCCAGTTCGGCGCGCGAATCGTGCTCGGGCATGAAGCGCGTGCCGTCGGGCAGCTTGAGCAGGCCGCCTTCTCCGCGCACCGCCTCGGAGATCAGGAAGGACTTGGCATAAGGATGGTACAGGCAGGTCGGGTGGAACTGGATGAACTCCATGTTCGACACCCGGCAGCCGGCGCGCCACGCCATGGCGATGCCGTCGCCGGTCGCCGTGTCCGGATTGGTGGTGTACAGGTAGACCTTGCCCGCGCCGCCCGCGGCCAGCACGGTATGCGTGGCGGTGATCGTGTGCACCGCGCCGGTCCTGTCATCCAGCACATACAGACCGTAGCAGCGGTTGCCCGGCAGCCCCAGCTTGCGCGAAGTGATCACGTCGATCGCGAAGTGGTCTTCCAGGAAGGTGATGTTCGGGTGCCGGGTCGCCTGCTCCAGCAGCGTGCTGACCACGGCGTGGCCGGTGGCATCCGCGGCGTGGATGATGCGCCGGCGGCTGTGGCCGCCTTCGCGCGTCAGGTGGAAGCCCAGTTCGGCCTGTTCGTCGCGCGTGAACGGCACGCCGCGGTCGATCAGCCACTGGATCGCCTCGCGCCCGTGCTCCACGATAAAGCGCGTTGCCTCTTCGTCGCACAGGCCTGCGCCGGCAACGAGCGTGTCCTGCGTGTGCTCGTCATGGCTGTCGCCGGAATCCAGCACGGCGGCAATGCCGCCCTGCGCCCAATCGCTGGCGCCCTGGGTCATGGCGCGCTTGCTGAGGATGACCACCCGGTGGGTGTCGGCCAGTTGCAGCGCGACCGTAAGGCCGGCCAGACCGCTGCCGACGATGGCGACGTCGAAATTCATGGTGCGGAGGGCGCTGGGGGCGCCAGGCAAAAAGGAGGAAACGGCAAAGTCTACACCTGAAGCGCCTTCCCACGCATCAGCGCGCTGCGTGGCGGTGGGCGCTTATCGCCCTGCGGGCGGCGCGTGCCGCACGGCGCGCAGGCAACAAAAAGCCCCGCAACATGGCGGGGCTTTCTGGCGGGATCCCAGATCAATTACTTGATCTTGGTTTCCTTGTAAGCGACGTGCTTGCGGGCGACGGGATCGAACTTCATGATCTCCATCTTTTCCGGCATGGTGCGCTTGTTCTTGGTGGTCGTGTAGAAATGACCCGTGCCTGCGGTCGATTCCAGCTTGATCTTGTCGCGTCCGCCTTTGCTTGCCATGATGTGCTCCTAATTAGACTTCGCCACGTGCGCGCAGGTCGGCGAGCACGGAGTCGATGCCTTTCTTGTCGATCAGGCGCAGGCCGGCGTTCGAGACGCGCAGGCTCACCCAGCGGTTTTCGGATTCAACGAAGAAACGACGATTCTGCAGGTTGGGCAGAAAACGGCGCTTGGTCTTGTTGTTTGCGTGGGAAACGTTGTTGCCGACCATCGGCGCTTTCCCGGTCACTTGACAGACGCGTGCCATGAAGCACTCCTAAATCTTCTATTCGTGGACAATGTTCGCAACAGATCAACAAAAGGCGCGCGGGCCCGGACTGCAGCGGTTGAGACTTCAGCAAAACGGGCATTATAGACCGGATTCCCCCACCGAATCAATGCCATCTGTGCTTTTGCCTCATCAGGTGTTGCGCCGTGTCGTGTGCATCACAAGCCCGGCAGCCGCTCGCAGCATTGGGCCAGCGAGCGGATTTCCTGCCCGGCGACGATGAAATGGTCGAGCAGCCGTACGTCGATGAGGTCCAGCGTGCGCGCCAGCTCGTGGGTCAGGCGGACGTCGCTCTGGCTGGGGGCGGCGGTGCCGGAAGGGTGGTTGTGGGCCACGATCACGCCGGCGGCATTATGCACCAGCGCCTGGCGCGCCACCTCGCGCGGATAGACGGCTGTGCGCGTCAGCGTGCCGCGAAACAGCTCCTCGCTGGCGATCATGCGGTTCCGCGGGTCCAGGAACAGGCACAGGAAGACTTCGTGCGGCAGGGACGCCAGCGTCCCCGCCAGCGCCCGCGTCTCTGCCGCGAACAGGGCGGTCAGGGAGCCAAAGCGGTGCATCAGCTCGCGTGCGAGGTCCACGGCACTCTTGCCGGCCGCGCCCACGCGCAGGAAGACGGCCAGCGGCTCGGCATCGGAAAGGGCGGCGGCGCCGCATTCAAGCAGTTTCTCGCGCGGTCGCTCGCAGGCGGGCCAGTTGGCAATGGTCATGGGCAATCCCGGTGGATTCCCGCCGTAAAAAGTGTTGCACGGTACGGAAGGGCCGGGAAACTGTTCGGAACGAGTCCGGAAACTGTCTGGAAAGGGTCCGGCCGGGCCCAAGGCGGCGGTCGATGGGCCAGTCGAATACAATACGGGTTGTTGGTGCGACACGCACACTCGTGTCCGTCCGCGTCACGTTAGACGCATCGCCCCTGGGAGAGTACTCCCACCTGCTAGTGAAACGAAGCCCACCATAGCTTACGCCGCTAGCGCCTGCTCACTTTTCAGAGTTGTCTGAGAAGCGTTGCTTGCAGTACTGGCCTACCAGCCAGTGCCCGCCCAAAGGCGCGAACCACGCCTTCGGGCGTGGCTCTGTCTGCTCTTCCGAGAGCGGACAGTGGTTTCACATGCCGAAGTTTGGCACCAAGTTTGAACGCGGCCACGTCGGCCGCCAAACGCCAAGTGGGCGAATGTCATCTGCCCACAAGGCGGAGCATTTGCATTTCCGGTCCAGTTTGGACCGGCAGGTAGGGTTCGGGCGGAGCGAAAGCTCTGCGCGCTATGGCATAACCACGGGCTTTCTGTTGTAAAGCCGGTGCCATGATTTGATGGTATTTTGAGAAGGTTTGAGCCGTATGCGGGGAAACCCGCACGTACGGTTCTTAGGGGGGAGTGGGCCAGCGATGGCCTGCTCCTACCCTACACCGGTTGATCACCCATGAATTTGCAAACTTTCGCGTCGGAAGCCGACGGCGGCACGGCTGGCCGCAAGACTGTCCAGGCCGACTCATTCCTGACCCTGCACTACAGCATCGCGCTCGAGAACGGCACCGAGATCGTCAGCACGTTCGAGGACAAGCCCGCCACGTTGCTGCTCGGCCAAGGACAGCTCGCGCCTACGCTGGAGCAGGCGCTGCTGGGCATGCCCGAGGGCGAGCGCATGACCTACCGGCTGGCGCCGGAGCAGGCCTTCGGGCCGCGCAACCCGGACCTGCTGCAGTGGGTGTCGCTGGCCACGCTGCGCGAGAACAGTTCCTTTGAAGAGGACTACAACGCAGGCGATCTGGTCGAATTCAACGCGCCCGGCGGCGGCAAGTACGCAGGCGTGCTGAAGGAATTCGGCGACACCGCGGCGCTGTTCGACTTCAACCACCCGCTGGCCGGGCAGACCATCCTGTTCGACGTGCAGCTGATCGGCGTGCTTTGATTGCGACCCACGTGTGCCGAACCTGTCCTGATACCGCAGCATGCCTGACCTGACCACCGCCCCCGACGCAGAAGTCCTGATGGCCCAGCCGCGCGGCTTCTGCGCCGGCGTCGACCGCGCCATCGAGATCGTCGAGCGGGCGCTCGAGCGCTTCGGCGCGCCGATCTACGTGCGCCACGAAATCGTCCACAACGCCTATGTGGTGGCCGATCTGCGCCGCAAGGGCGCGGTGTTCGTGCGCGAACTCGACGAGGTGCCCGCCGGCGCCACCGTCATCTTCAGCGCCCACGGCGTGTCGCGCGAAGTTCGCCAGGACGCCGCCGCGCGCGGGCTGCACGTGTTCGATGCCACCTGTCCGCTGGTGACCAAGGTGCATGTCGAAGTCGGCAAGATGCGCGCCGAGGGCTGCGAGATCGTGATGATCGGCCATCGCGGCCACCCGGAGGTGGAAGGCACCATGGGCCAGGCCAATGGCGGCATGGTGCTGGTGGAGTCGGTGGCGGACGTCGCCACGCTGCAGGTCGCCGATCCGGAGCGGCTGGCGTTCGTGACCCAGACCACGCTGTCGGTGGACGAGACCCGCGAGATCGTGGCCGCGCTCAAGGCCCGCTTCCCGCAGATCCGCGAGCCAAAGAAGCAGGACATCTGCTATGCCACGCAGAACCGCCAGGACGCAGTCAAGTTCATGGCGCCGCAGGTCGAGGTGGTGATCGTGGTAGGCAGCCCCAACAGCTCCAACTCCAACCGCCTGCGCGAACTGGCCGAGCGCCTGGGCGTGCCGGCCTACATGGTGGACGCGGCCGAGCAGGTTCGTCCCGAATGGATCGCCGGCAAGCGCCGCATCGGCCTGACCGCCGGCGCCTCGGCGCCGGAGGCGCTGGCCCAGTCCATCGTCGAGCGCCTGCGCGCACTCGGCGCGCGCCAGGTGCGCCCGCTGGAAGGCATCCAGGAGAACATGGCGTTCCCGCTGCCGCGCGGCCTGCTGCCCACCAGCGCCGCTGCCTGAGCGGACGCGGGCCGCCCGCCCGTCAATTTCCTGCCTTGCCTCCAAAGGGCGCCGCACAATGCGGCGCCCTTTGTCTTTGCGCGTGCCGATTGTAATGTCACGCATAATGCACGCAGTTGGTGCGACCAATCCGTGGGTGTTCCCCTAATCAGACAAATCAGGGTAATCCCCGTAACTGGGGTTTTCCCTATTATGGTGCGGCGCTACATTCTGCACATTAGAGATCGGTGCAGCCGAATTGAAATGAAACGCCTAATTAATTAAGCGTCATTATAGGTGGCGGCCTCGGTGCTTAATCCCGCCTCCGGGCGGCGCAGGCACGATTCTTGTAAGTATGTGAGGCGGCCCCGGCATGTGGGCGGGAATTGCCCCAATTTGTGCATTGGGGAAATTCCCTAGCTCATTTGACGGGTAAATCGTTCATGTTGTTGCGTCGCGTATTGCATCTGGAAAGAAAGGGGATACAATGCGCGCGTTTCAAATTGAAACTAAACAAAGGCGGTCCAGGGAAACGTCCGGGAGGCGTTGCAATCCCTGTTTTTGTGAATCCTAGGAGATCACTCATGCAAATCACGTTTGCCAAGATTCTGCCGATCGCGGCCGCAGTGGCGCTCGTAGCAGCTTGCGGCAAGAAAGAAGAGAAGCCGGCAGATGCGGCTTCGGCGCCGGCGGCAGCCGCTCCCGCAGCGGGCGACGTCGTCGTCAAGATCGGCCACGCGGCCCCGCTGACCGGCGGCATCGCGCACCTTGGCAAGGACAACGAAAACGGCGCCCGCCTGGCCGTGGAAGAAGTCAACAAGACCGGCCTGGAAATCGGTGGCAAGAAGATCAAGCTGGAACTGGTCGGCGAAGACGATGCCGCCGATCCGAAGACCGGCACTTCCGTGGCGCAGAAGCTGGTGGACGCCAAGGTCGTGGCCGTGGTCGGCCACCTGAACTCGGGCACGTCGATCCCGGCCTCCAAGATCTATAGCGATGCCGGCATCGTGCAGATCTCGCCGTCGTCCACCAACCCGGACTACACCAAGCAGGGCTTCAAGACCACCTACCGCGTGGTGGCCACCGACGCCCAGCAGGGCCCGGCGCTGGCCAACTATGCCAGCAAGACCCTCCATGCCAAGAGCGTGGCGATCGTTGACGACGCCACCGCCTACGGCAAGGGCCTGGCTGACGAGTTTGAGAAGACCGCCAAGGCGTCCGGCGTGAGCGTGGTGGCGCGCGAGGCCACCAACGACAAGGCCACCGACTTCAAGGCCATTCTCACCAAGATCAAGGGCAAGAAGCCTGACGTGATCATGTACGGCGGCATGGATGCCACCGGCGGCCCGTTCGCCAAGCAAGCCAAGGAACTGGGCATCGGCGCCAAGATCGTTGGCGGCGACGGCGTCTGTACCGACAAGGTGGCCGAGCTGGCGGGCGATGCCGTGACCAACATCATCTGCTCCGAGGCCGGCCTGGCCCTGTCGAAGATGGAGCAGGGCGCGGACTTCTCCAAGCGCTACCAGGCTCGCTTCAACGCGCCGGTGCAGATCTATGCGCCGTTCACGTATGACGCGGTGATGGTCATCGTCGATGCCATGAAGCGCGCCAACTCGACCGAACCGGCTGCCATCCTGGCCGAAATGCCCAAGACCAACTACAAGGGTGTGATCGGCAACATCGCCTTCGACGAGAAGGGCGACATGAAGGAAGGCACCATCACGCTGTACGAGTACAAGGACAAGAAGAAGTCCGTCCTCGACGTCGTGAAGATGTAATCTGGGCTTACCGGCCCATCCGAACGGCACCGTGAGTATTTTGCGGTGCCGTTCTTTTTAGCCTCGCCTAATGTAGAAGCATCCTTACCATGGATGGAGCATGGCGAAGCCGCTTACCAGCAACCCAACCTCAGCTACGTTACCCATCACACACTATGGTCCCCCCGGCATCCACACCATGCCGTAAGGTCCGGGACTTGAAGCAGGAGTTTTCATGGATATCTTTATCCAGCAGATCGTGAACGGTCTGGTGCTCGGCAGCATCTATGCGCTGATCGCACTGGGCTACACCATGGTCTACGGCATTCTGGGGATCATCAACTTCGCCCACGGCGATGTCCTGATGATCGGCGCGCTGACCGCCCTGTCAGCGATTCTTGGTCTGCAGAAGTTCGCCCCCGGCCTGCCTGAATGGCTGACGCTGGTGATCGCCACGCTGATCGCCATGCCGGTCTGCGCGATCCTGTCCTATGCCATCGAGCGGATCGCCTACCGGCCCTTGCGCAATGCGCCACGGCTGGCCCCGCTGATCACAGCGATCGGTGTCTCCATCATCCTGCAGACGATGGGCATGCTGATCTGGTCGCGCAACCCGCTGACCTTCCCGCAGCTGCTGCCGTCCGAGCCGATCGATATCGGCACGACCGGCGCCACCATCACCGGCAAGGAAATGGTCATCATCGGCATGGCCGTGATGGTGATGTCCGGCCTGCTGGCCCTGGTCAACCGCACCAAGCTCGGCCGCGCCATGCGCGCCACCGCCGAGAACCAGAAGGTGGCCGGCCTGATGGGCGTGAACCCGAACTTCGTCATTTCCGCCACCTTCATGATCGGCGCCACGCTGGCGGCGCTGGCCGGCGTGATGATGGCCACCAACTACGGCAATGCCCACTTCTACATGGGCTTCATCCCCGGCCTGAAGGCGTTTACCGCCGCGGTGCTGGGCGGCATCGGCAACCTGGCGGGCGCCATGGTCGGCGGCATGCTGCTGGGCCTGATCGAAGCGCTCGGCGCCGGCTATATCGGCGACCTGACCAACGGCGTCTTCGGTTCGAACTACCAGGACGTCTTTGCCTTTATCGTGCTGATCACCGTGCTCGTCTTCCGTCCGTCCGGCATCATGGGCGAACGCGTGGCGGAACGCGCCTGAGGAGAGCGAATCCATGAATACTCCGATTCCATCCACGGCAGCCGTTGCGGCGCCCACCAAGGTGCCGGCCAAGACCCTGGCCGCACTGATTGGCTTCCTGGTGATCGCCCTGTGCGCACCGTTCTTGGTCCAGACCCTGGGCGGCAACTACTGGGTCCGCGTGCTGGACTTTGCGCTGCTATACATCATGCTGGCGCTGGGCCTGAATATCGTGGTGGGCTTTGCCGGCCTGCTTGACCTGGGCTATATCGCGTTCTATGCGGTGGGCGCCTACCTGATGGCGCTGCTGGGCTCGCCCCACCTGGCGAACCAGTTCGAGTGGATCCAGCAACTGTTCCCCACCGGCATCCACCTGTCGATGTGGTTCGTATTGCCGATCGCGATCCTGGTAGCCGCCACCTTCGGCGTGCTGCTCGGGGCGCCAACGCTGAAGCTGCGCGGAGACTACCTCGCCATCGTGACGCTGGGCTTCGGCGAGATCGTCCGCATCTTCATGAACAACCTGGACCGCCCGCTCAACATCACCAACGGACCCAAGGGCATCACCGCGGTGGACCCGGTCCACATCTTCGGCTTCGACTTCTCGAAGACGCACGAGATCTTCGGGCTGAAGTTCTCGCCGGTGTTCATGTACTACTACCTGCTGGTGTTCCTGGTCATCGTGATCGTGATCGTGAGCCTGCGGCTGCAGACCTCGCGTATCGGCCGCGCCTTCGTGGCCATCCGCGAAGACGAGATCGCGGCCAAGGCGATGGGCGTCAACACCCGCAACATCAAGCTGCTGGCCTTTGCCATGGGCGCGTCGTTCGGCGGTGCCTCGGGCGCGGTGTTCGGGGCCTTCCAGGGCTTCGTGTCGCCGGAATCATTCACGCTGTGGGAATCGATCTACGTGCTGGCCATCGTGGTGCTCGGCGGCATGGGCCATATCCCGGGCGTGATCCTGGGTGGCGTCCTGCTGGTGGGCTTCCAGGAGCTGCTGCGCGTGGTCGCCGAGCCGATGCAGACCGGCCTGTTCGGCCACGTGATCGTCGATGCCGAAGTGCTGCGTCAGCTGCTGTTCGGCCTGGCCCTGGTTGGCGTCATGCTGTATCGCCCGGCGGGCATCTGGCCGTCGCCACGCAAGGAAGACCGCCCGGTGGTGCGCCGTGCGGGCAGCGTGGGCCGTTTCTGACCAGGAGGACAATATGAGCAACAACGATTTCCTCCTGTCGGTACAGGGGGTGAACAAGCGTTTCGGCGGCCTGCAGGCGCTGTCCGAGGTGGGCCTGCAGATCAAGCCGGGCGAGATCTATGGCCTGATCGGCCCCAACGGCGCCGGCAAGACCACCTTCTTCAACGTGATCACCGGGCTGTACACGCCGGACTCGGGCGAGTTCGTGCTGGGCGGCAAGGCCTACCAGCCGACCGCCGTGCATGAAGTGGCGAAGGCCGGTATAGCGCGCACGTTCCAGAACATCCGCCTGTTCGGCGAGATGACCGCGCTCGAGAACGTCATGGTCGGGCGCCACGCGCGTACCAAGGCCGGCCTGTTCGGCGCGATCTTCCGTCCGCCTTCGGTGCGCCGCGAGGAAGAGGGCATCGAGGACATGGCGCACGACCTGCTCGACTACGTCGGCATCGGCAAGTACGCCAACTTCACCGCGCGCAACCTGTCGTACGGCCACCAGCGCCGGCTGGAGATCGCCCGTGCGCTGGCGACCGAGCCCAAGCTGCTGGCGCTGGACGAACCGGCCGCGGGCATGAACGCGACCGAGAAGGTCGAGCTGCGCGGGCTGCTCGACAAGATCAAGAACGACGGCAAGACCATCCTGCTGATCGAGCACGATGTGAAGCTGGTGATGGGGCTGTGCAGCCGCATGACGGTGCTGGACTACGGCAAGGTGATTGCCCAGGGCCTGCCGCACGAGGTGCAGAACAACCCCGCCGTGATCGAGGCCTACCTCGGCGCATCGGCGCACTGATGGCCGGAGGACAAGCAATGACACAGACAGTACTGAAGATCTCGGGCCTGAAGGTCGCCTACGGCGGTATCCAGGCCGTCAAGGGTATCGACCTCGACATCAAGGATGGCGAGCTGGTGACGCTGATCGGCGCCAACGGCGCCGGCAAGACCACCACCATGAAGGCCATCACCGGCCTGCAGGGCTGGGCCGGCGGCGACGTGGAATACATGGGCAAGTCGATCAAGGGCGTGCCCAGCTACGCGCTGCTCAAGCAGGGCATGGCGATGGTGCCGGAAGGGCGCGGCGTGTTCGCGCGCATGACCATCACCGAGAACCTGCAGATGGGCGCCTACACGCGCAACGACGAGGCCGGCATCAAGGCCGACGTCGACCGCATGTTCGGCATCTTCCCGCGCCTGAAGGAACGCGCCAACCAGCTTGCGGGCACCATGTCTGGCGGCGAGCAGCAAATGCTGGCGATGGCGCGCGCGCTGATGAGCCAGCCCAAGCTGCTGCTGCTGGACGAGCCCTCGATGGGCCTGTCGCCGATCATGGTCGAGAAAATCTTCGAGGTCGTGCGCGACATTTCGTCGCAGGGCGTGACCGTGCTGCTGGTCGAGCAGAACGCGCGCCTGGCGCTGCAGGCTGCGCACCGCGGCTACGTGATGGAGTCCGGCCTGATCACCATGAGCGGGGACGCCAAGCAGATGCTCGACGACCCCAAGGTGCGGGCCGCGTACCTCGGCGAGTAAAGCGCGCGCTGCCGCCTCCCACCCCGCCGCAAGAGGGGTGAGGGAGAGGGCAGGCGCACGCAGGCGCAAGGCCTTTCCCCTTGCCGCGGGGCCCCGCGCAACGCCTGCTCAGGCTGGTGTTCGCAGGATCTGCGGCGCTGGCTCTCTCCCTCACTCCTCTGCGGCACCACGAAGAAAAAAGCCTCGCGCGAGCGAGGCTTTTTTCCGTCTGGCGAATGACCAGCCTCAGGCCAGCTTCTTCAGCAGCGTGCGCAGCATGCCGATCATCTGGTCGATCTCTTCGCGCGTCACGTTCAGCGCCGGCATGAAGCGCAGCAGGTTGGCGCGCGGCGCGTTCAGGAGCAGGCCTTGCGGCGCCATGTCGCGGGCTTCTTCCACCAGTTGCGGGCCGATGTCCTTGCCCAGCATCAGCGCGCGCAGCAGGCCTTCGCCGCGTTCACCGCCCAGGCCGAATTCAGCCGACAGCGCCAGCAGTTGTTCCCTCAGGTACTCGCCCTTGGCCGTGACGTCGTCGAGGAACCCCGGCGCGGTCAGCTGCTCGATCACGGCGCTGCCCACCGCGGTCATCAGCGGGTTGCCATTGTAGGTGCCGCCCTGGTCGCCGGCCTCGAAGCTGGCGACCTCGGCCTTGCACAGCAGCGCCGACAGCGGCACGCCGCCGCCGATACCCTTGCCCAGCGTCATGATGTCGGGCTCCACGCCCGACAGCTCGTAGGCGAACAGGGTGCCGCAGCGCCCGCACCCGGTCTGCACTTCATCGACGATCAACAGCAGCTTGTGCTTGTCGGCCAGTGCGCGCAGGCCCTGCATGAACTCGCGCGTGGCGGGGAGCACGCCACCTTCGCCCTGCACGGGCTCGAGCATGATGCCGACGGTCTTGTCGGTGATCAGCTTCTCCACCGAAGCCAGGTCGTTGAGGTCGGCCTTGGGGAAGCCCGGCACCTGCGGCGCGAAGATGGTGTCCCAGCCGGCCTTGCCCGACGCGCTCATGGTGGCGAGCGTGCGGCCATGGAAGCTGTGGTCCATGGTGATGATCTCGAAGGCGCCGTGCTTGTGCTTGCGGCCCCATTTGCGCGCGAGCTTGATCGCGCCTTCGTTGGCCTCGGCGCCGCTGTTGGCGAAAAAGACCTTGTCGAAGCAGCTGTTGTCGGTCAGCTGTTTGGCGAGCTTGAGCATCGGCTCGTTAAAGAAGGCCGGGCTCGGGTTGATCAGCTTGTGCGACTGGGCCACCAGCGCATCGATCATGCCCTGGTTGGAATGTCCCAGGCAGTTCACCGCCCAGCCTTGCACGAAGTCCAGGTATCGCTTGCCGTTGTGATCCGTCAGCCAGGATCCCTTGCCCTCGGTGAAGACGAGCTCGGGCCGGTTGGTGATGTACATCAGGGATTGGACGGGAAACTCAGCAAATGCCATGGCGGACTCCAGGGGTCGGCTTTAAACGATGGACGGGAGGGCGGGAACGACGAAACAAAGCGGGAAACAAACGGGCAAACCAAAACAAAAAGCCACGGGGTTTGCCCGTGGCTCGTTGACCTGAACAGACGCAGTCGACGGTCAGCCGCGTGGCACCCCATTGGGGAGCGACGTACGGAAGCTGCGGCGTCGATTGAAGGTCGTGTTCATGCGGCCAAATATAAGGCGCATGCGCCCGGGTGTCAAAACGAATTTTGGCAGACCCGGGCATTGTTGCGCTGACGGAACGGGCAGGGCGGCTGGCCGTTCAGGCCGCCGGGGCCGAGCCGGCCGGGTGCATATCGGCCTCGGAGGTGAACGAGTCGGCGAAGAACGCGTCCTCGTGCAGCTTGCACTGGCGGGTGAAGTCGGTGCGCGCGGCGTTGACCATCACCGGGGCGCCGCAGGCATAGACTTCATGGCCCGACAGGTCCGGGTGGTCGGCGATCACGGCCTGGTGGACAAAGCCGGTGCGGCCCTGCCAGTTGTCTTCGGGCTGCGCGTCGGACACCACCGGCACGTACTTGAAGTTGGGCAGGTCGCGCGCCCACTGCTCGCACAGCGCGTGCATGTACAGATCCTTGGGCCGGCGGCCGCCCCAGTACAGGGTCATCGGGCGCTCGATGCCGGTGTAGGCCATATGCTCGACGATCGCCTTGATCGGCGCGAAGCCGGTGCCGGAGGCCAGCAGGATGATCGGTGCGTTCGATTCCTCGCGCAGGAAGAAGCTGCCCAGCGGGCCTTCGAAGCGCAGGATGTCGCGCTCCTTCATCGCCGGCTGGCCTTCCTTGGCACCGAACACGTAGTCGGTGAAGGCGCCCCCGGGCATATGGCGGATATGCAGTTCGATCGGGCCGTCTTCATGCGGCGGCGTGGCGATCGAGTAGCTGCGGCGCTTGCCGTCGCGCAGCAGGAATTCCACGTACTGGCCGGCCAGGTACTGCATGCGCTCGGTTGCCGGCAGCTGCAGGCGAATCGAGATTACGTCGTCGGCCAGGCGCTCCAGCGTGGTCACGCGGCACGGCACCTTCTTGATGGGGATGTCGCCTGCGCCGTGGACTTCGCGGCATTCGATGGTGACATCCGAGGCCGCGTTGGCGCAGCAGAACAGGGCTCGGCCCTCGGTCCTTTCCTGCGCGGTCAGCGCGGACGGGGCGTGGTCGCCCTGGACGATGGTGCCTTCGAGCACGCGGCCCTTGCACGAGCCGCAGGCGCCGTTCTTGCAGCCGTAGGGCAGCCCGATGCTGTGGCGCAGGGCCGCGCCAAGGATGGTTTCGTCCGCGGCCACTTCGAACTTGTGGCCACTGGGCATGACGGTTACTTGATAAGCCATAATCGGTCTATGAGCCAAATTCAGTCGATGCTGCAGCCCTCGCGCCTCCCACTTCTCCCGGCACCTGGCCGCCGGCTGGGCCGTCCGCGCCTGTTGATCGTTGGCTGCGGGGATGTGGGGACGCGCTGCCTGCGAATCCTGTCGTCGCGCATGCGCGTGTTTGCCGTGACCTCGCAGCCGGCGCGCCGCGCCGAACTGCGCGCCGCCGGCGCGGTGCCGCTGGTGGCGGACCTGGACCGGCCCGCTACGCTCGCGCGGCTGCGCGGGCTGGCCACGCAGGTGCTGGACCTGGCGCCGCCGCCCGGGCAGGGCGAGGGCGATCCGCGCACGCGTGCACTGCTCGCCGCCTTGCGCCGCACGGCCTGGCGCCGGGCCAGGAAACCTGCGGGCACGCTTGCCGGCGAGCCCGCCATTCTACCCGACCGGGCCCCGCCCCGCGCTGCGTTTGTCTACGCCAGCACTTCCGGCGTCTATGGTGACCGCCAGGGCGCGCGGGTATCCGAATTCCACGCCGTGCGGCCCCAGACCGCGCGTGCGCGCCGCCGCGTGGCCGCCGAGCAGTCGGTGCGCGCGTTAGGCCGCGACGCCGGCTGGCGCACCAGCATCGTCCGCATCCCCGGTATCTATGCGGCGGACCGCCTGCCGGTGGCGCGGCTGCAACGCGGCACGCCGGCGCTGGTGCCTCAGGACGACGTCTACACCAGCCATATCCACGCCGACGACCTGGCGCGCACCATGGTCGCCGCGCTGTTCCGCGGCCGCCCGCAGCGCGTGGTCCACGCCAGCGACGACACCGAGCTGCGCATGGCCGACTACTTCGACCTGGTAGCCGACCGCCGTGGCCTGCCGCGCCCGCCCCGCATCACGCGCGGGCAAGCGCGTGAAGTGATCGAGCCGACGCTGCTGAGCTTTATGAGCGAATCGCGCCGGCTCGACAATCGCCGCCTGAAACGCGAGCTACGCCTGCGGCTGCGCTATCCCACCGTCGCTTCCTTCTTCGACGCCTGACCGCGCCCGCGGCTGCGCCCTGCTGAAAGGTCTTCCTGCTGGCACGGGGCTTGCTGTCCACTTGCGTCACTTTGTCCCTGTCTATACAGCGGCACATGGATCGCCCCGGCCTGGTGCCTGGTGGCGGTCCGTCTGAACCGACGTGGTGCCACCATCGTTGACGGATCCTCGAAATAAAGCGCCTTTCAAGGCGGTTTTGTATCGATTGACTCGGTGGAAGTACTACATTGACTTGTATATACAGGTATTGTTTAATGCCAGAAAACGAGCGCGGCCACAGGTATGGCCTGCCGTCGACGGACACACCAAAGGAGCGTACAGATGAGGATTCAGAGCCGCATTCACAGCAGGATCCGCGGTCGGATGGCAGTTGGGGCCGCGATGCTGTTCGCGGTGGTGGCCGCGGGCGGCACCGCGCACGCCCAGACCACCAAAGTGACGCTCGGCATGAGCGGCTGGACCGGCTTCGCGCCGCTGACGCTGGCCGACAAGGCCGGCATCTTCAAGAAGAACGGCGTGGAAGTCGACATCAAGATGATCCCGCAGAAGGACCGCCACCTGGCGCTGGCCTCGGGTGCGATCCAGTGCGCGGCCACCACGGTCGAGACCCACGTGGCCTGGAACGCCAACGGCGTGCCGATCACCCAGATCGTGCAGCTGGACAAGTCCTACGGTGCCGACGGCCTGGCCGTGCGCACCGACGTGAAGAGCTTTGCCGACCTGAAGGGCAAGACCATCGGTGTCGATGCGCCGGGTACCGCGCCGTACTTCGGCCTGGCCTGGATGCTGAAGAAGAACGGCATGACGCTCAAGGACGTGAAGACCACCACGCTGTCGCCGCAGGCGGCCGCGCAGGCCTTCGTGGCCGGCCAGAACGACGGCGCCATGACCTATGAGCCGTACCTGTCGACGGTGCGCCAGAACCCGGACAAGGGCAAGATCCTGGCGACCACGCTCGACTACCCGATGGTGACCGATACGCTCGGCTGCGCGCCGAAGTGGCTCAAGGAGAACCCAAAGGCGGCGCAGGCGCTGGTCGACAGCTACTTCGAGGCGCTGGAGATGATCCGCAAGGATCCCGAGAAGGCCAACGAGATCATGGGCGCCGCGGTCAAGCAGACCGGCGAGCAGTTCGCGAAGTCGGCCGCCTACCTGCGTTGGCAGGACCGTGAGGCCAACAAGAAGTTCTTCTCCGGCGAGCTCGCCAGCTTCAGCAAGGAAGCGGCGGCGGTGCTGCTCGACATCGGCGTGATCCGCCAGGTGCCGGACGTGACGACGCTGTACGACGCGCGTTTCCTCAAGTAACCCGCAGTTTCCAGGAGGCGTGACGTCATGACGCAAGCCCGAATTGGTTCATCTGCCCCGGCGGCCGCGGTGGCCGCCGGCGGCTCTGCCGAGGCGCCCGCGCGCCGGCGCCATCCGTGGCTGGCCCCGCTGGTCCCGGTGTCGCCGAACACGCGCTGGATCCTCGGCCTGTCTTTCTTTGTGCTGTTCTTAGGCATCTGGGCCGCGGTCACGCTGGGCGGCTTTGTGCCGCGCACGTTCCTGGCCGATCCGATGACGATGGCCAAGGAGGGCTTCATCCTTTTCACCGAGCACAACTTCATCGGCGACATCGGCATGACCGTCTGGCGCGTGGTCGGCGGCTTCGTGCTGGCCGCGGTGCTGGCCGTGCCGCTGGGCATCTTCATGGGCTCGTACAAGGCGGCCGAGGCGTTCTTCGAGCCCTTCGTGTCGTTCTGCCGCTACCTGCCCGCGTCGGCCTTTATCCCGCTGCTGATCCTGTGGGCCGGCATCGGCGAGACCCAGAAGTTGCTGGTGATCTTTATCGGCTCGTTCTTCCAGATCGTGCTGATGGTGGCGGTGGCCGTCGGCGGCGCGCGCAAGGACCTGGTCGAGGCGGCCTACACGCTGGGCGCCAACAGCGCCGGCATCGTGCGGCGCGTGCTGATCCCCGGGGCGGCGCCAGAGATCGCCGAGATCCTGCGGCTGGTGCTGGGCTGGGCCTGGACCTACGTGATCGTGGCCGAGCTGATCGGCTCGTCATCCGGCATCGGCCACATGATCACCGACAGCCAGGCGCTGCTCAATACCGGGCAGATTATCTTCGGCATCATCGTGATCGGCTGCATCGGGCTGGTCTCCGACCTTGTCTTCAAGCGCGCCAACCAGCGCCTGTTCCCGTGGAGTTCGATCCAATGAGCGCACTGTCCATCCAGCAGGTCTCGCGCACCTTCGCCAACCCGCGCGGTGGCCAGACCCTGGCGCTGCAGCCGGTCGACTTCGAGGTCCGCGACAACGACTTTGTCACCATCCTCGGGCCTTCGGGCTGCGGCAAGTCCACGCTGCTGCGCATCGTCGCGGGGCTCGACACCCCCTCCAGCGGCCGCGTGCTGCTGGACGGCCAGCCAGTGTCCGCCCCCGGCGCCGACCGCGGCATGGTGTTCCAGTCGTACACGCTGTTTCCCTGGCTGACGATCGAGCAGAACGTGCGCTTCGGCCTGCGCGAGCGCGGCATGAGCGCGGCCGAGCAGAAGGAGCGCAGCGACTTCTTCATGCAGCGCGTCGGCCTGCGCGGCTTCGAGCACCACTACCCGAAACAGCTCTCTGGCGGCATGCAGCAGCGCACCGCGATCGCGCGGGCGCTGGCCAACGATCCCAAGATCCTGCTGCTCGACGAGCCCTTCGGCGCGCTCGACAACCAGACCCGCGTGCTGATGCAGGAGTTGCTGCTCGGCATCTGGGAAGCCTCGCGCAAGACGGTATTATTCGTGACCCACGATATCGACGAGGCCATCTTCATGGCCAACCGGGTGGCGGTGTTTTCCGCCAGGCCGGGTCGGATCAAGAGCGAGATCGCGGTGGATTTCCCGCATCCGCGCCATTACACGATCAAGACCTCTCCCGAGTTTTCCGCGCTCAAGGCGCGCCTGACGGAAGAGATCCGCGCCGAGGCCATGGCCGCGGCCGAGCACTGAAACAACATGAACCACGCAGTAGGCCCTACTTCCGCTCCTTCGTCTCCCACCGCGCTCTACCAGCAGGTCAAGGAGTACATCGCCCGCCAGATCCAGAGCGGCGCGTGGCAGCCGGGCGACCGGGTGCCGTCGGAGCAGGAGCTGGTGAACCGCTTCGGCGTCTCGCGCATGACCGTCAACCGGGCACTGCGCGAGCTGTCGGAGCAGGGCCGGGTGGTGCGCGTGGCCGGCGTGGGCACCTTCGTCGCCGAGCACAAGCCGCAGTCCACGCTGCTGAGCGTGGTCAACCTGCAGGACGAGATCCGCATGCGCGGGCATGACTATGCCTGCGACGTGATCCTGGTGGAGCGCGTCTCGGCGTCGATCGAGGTGGCCGCCGCGCTGGAGCTGCGCACCGGCGAATCGGTGTACCACTCCGTCTGCGTGCATCGCGAGGACGGCGTACCGGTGCAGCTGGAAGACCGCTACGTCAATCCGCGCGTGGCGCCGGACTTTATCGGCCAGGATTTCAGCCAGACCCAGCCCGGCGAGTACCTGTTGCGCCATGTGCCCTACGATCAGGTAGAGCATGTGGTCGATGCGATCGCCGCCACCCCCGAGCAGGCCGCGCAACTGGAAATGCCGCCCACGCAACCTTGCCTGATGCTGACGCGCCGCACCTGGACCAACGGCGTGCCGGTGACTTTCGTGCGGTGCCTGCATCCGGGCAACCGCTACCGCCTCGGCAGCCGCTTCCGCGCCGACGGCAATCCCGCTTTCGGCTGATTCCCCGACGGATCAGCCCATGGTTCAATTTTTACCTTAAGCTGTATAGACAGGAACATACAAATGAGCGCCAGCCAACACGACCAAGCTTCCCGCCCGCTGCTGACCCTGCAGCCGGGCCATGTCACCCTGGCCGACCTGCGCCGCATCTACCGTGGCGAAGTGCGCCTGGAGATGGCCGAATCCGCCTGGGCGGGCGTGCGCGCCGCGCAGGCCACGGTGCAGGACATCATCGACGCCGACGCCGTGGTCTACGGCATCAACACCGGCTTCGGCAAGCTGGCGCAGAGCCGCATCCCGCACGACAAGCTGGCCCAGCTGCAGCGCAACCTGGTGCTGTCGCACAGCGTCGGCACAGGCCCCGACCTGGCCGAGGACACCGTGCGCCTGATCCTGGCGACCAAGGCGGTCAGCCTGGCGCGCGGCCACTCGGGCGTGCGGCCGGAACTGATCGAGGCGCTGCTGGCGCTGGTGAACCACGGCGTGACGCCGTGCATCCCGGCCAAGGGCTCGGTGGGCGCCTCCGGCGACCTGGCTCCGCTGGCGCATATGTCGTGCACGCTGATCGGCGTGGGCGATGTGCTGGTCGACGGCAAGCGCGTGCCGGCTGCAGAGGGCCTGGCCCATGCCGGCCTGAAAGCATTTGAACTTGGCCCGAAGGAAGGCCTGGCATTGCTCAACGGCACCCAGGTGTCGACCGCACTGGCGCTGGCCGGCCTGTTCGGCGCCGAAGACGCGTTTGCCGCCGGGCTGGTGGCAGGTGCGCTGTCGCTGGAAGCGATCAAGGGCTCGGTCAAGCCGTTCGATGCCCGTATCCATGAAGCCCGCGGCCAGGCCGGCCAGATCGCCGTGGCCGGCGCCGTGCGCGCGATGCTCGACGGCAGCGAGATCGTCGATTCGCACAAGGCCTGCGGCCGCGTGCAGGACCCGTACTCGATCCGCTGCCAGCCGCAGGTGATGGGCGCGTGCCTGGACAACCTGCAGCACGCCGCGCGCATCCTGCAGATCGAGGCCAATGCCGCGTCGGACAACCCGCTGGTGTTCCCGGAGCAGGGCGATGTGGTCTCCGGCGGCAATTTCCACGCCGAGCCGGTGGCGTTTGCCGCCGACATCATCGCGCTGGCGATCGCCGAGATCGGCGCGATTTCCGAGCGCCGGCTGGCGCTGCTGCTCGATACCGGGCTGTCGGGCCTGCCGCCGTTCCTGGTGCGCGAGGGCGGGTTGAACTCGGGCTTCATGATCGCGCAGGTGACCGCAGCCGCGCTGGCTTCCGAGAACAAGTCGCTGGCGCATCCGTCCAGCGTCGACAGCCTGCCGACGTCGGCCAACCAGGAAGACCATGTGTCGATGGCTACCTACGGTGCGCGCCGGCTGGGCGAGATGGCGGCCAATACCGCGGTGGTGGTCGGCATCGAAGCGATGGCGGCCGCACAGGGCATCGAATTCCATCGTCCGCTGAAGTCGTCGCCGCTGGTGGAAACCGAACTGGCCCGCATCCGCGCGCGCGTGGACTTCGTGGAAGGCGACCGCTACCTGGCGCCGGATATCGAAGCGATGAAGCAATGGGTGGTGCAGGGCGATGCCGGTGCGGGCTGGCCCGACGCCGTGCGCGCGATCCTGCCGACCAACCTGTCGGAACGCGACCGCAACTGACCCAGCAAGAGCAGACACGCAGCAGGAGAACAAGACATGAACGCCAACGAAAACCAATTCATCCAGCGCGGCCAGCGTGAAATCCGTGCCCCGCGCGGCAGCCAGCTGCACTGCAAGAACTGGCTGATCGAAGCCGCCTACCGCATGATCCAGAACAACCTCGATCCCGACGTGGCCGAGCGCCCGCAGGACCTGGTGGTGTACGGCGGCATCGGCAAGGCCGCGCGCAACTGGGAATGCTTCGACGCGATCCTGGACAGCTTGCGCCGCCTGGGCGAGGACGAATCGCTGCTGGTGCAGTCGGGCAAGCCGGTCGGCGTGTTCCGCACGCATGCCGACGCGCCGCGCGTGCTGATCGCCAACTCCAACCTGGTGCCGCACTGGGCCAACTGGGACAAATTCAACGAACTGGACCGCGCCGGCCTGATGATGTACGGCCAGATGACCGCGGGCTCGTGGATCTACATCGGCACGCAGGGCATCGTGCAGGGCACCTATGAGACCTTTGTCGAGGCCGGCCGCCAGCACTACAACGGCGACCTGTCGGGCAAGTGGATCCTGACCGCGGGCCTGGGCGGCATGGGCGGTGCGCAGCCGCTGGCGGGTGTGCTCGCCGGCGCCTGCGTGCTGGCGATCGAATGCCAGGAGTCGCGCATCGACTTCCGCCTGCGCACGCGCTACGTCGACAAGAAGGCCACCACGCTTGACGAAGCGCTGGCGATGATTGCCGAAGCCACGCAGAAGAAGGAAGCGATCTCGGTCGGCCTGCTCGGCAACGCCGCCGAGATCGTCCCTGAACTAGTCAAGCGCGCGCAGGCCGGCGGCATGCGCCCGGATATCGTCACCGACCAGACCTCTGCGCATGACCTGGTCAATGGCTACCTGCCGGAAGGCTGGACCGTCGAGCAGTGGGAGCAAGCGCGCAAGCAGGATCCCAAGTCGGTGGAAGCCGCAGCGCGTCCGTCGATCGTCAAGCACGTGCAGGCCATGCTCGACTTCCAGAAGATGGGCGTGCCGACGGTCGACTACGGCAATAACATTCGCCAGGTCGCGTTCGACGAGGGCGTGAAGAATGCCTTCGATTTCCCGGGTTTCGTGCCGGCCTATATCCGCCCGCTGTTCTGCCGCGGCAAGGGTCCGTTCCGCTGGGTGGCGCTGTCGGGCGACCCGGAGGATATCTACAAGACCGACGCCAAGATGAAGGAGCTGTTCCCCGAGGACAAGCACCTGCACCGCTGGCTCGACATGGCGCATGACCGCATCGCCTTCCAGGGCCTGCCGGCGCGCATCTGCTGGGTGGGGCTGGACGAGCGCCACCGCGCCGGCCTGGCCTTCAACGAGATGGTGAAGTCCGGTGAGCTGAAGGCGCCGGTAGTGATCGGCCGCGACCACCTGGACTGCGGCTCGGTGGCTTCGCCCAACCGCGAGACCGAAGCGATGCGCGACGGCTCGGATGCGGTTTCCGACTGGCCGCTGCTGAACGCGCTGCTGAACACCGCTGGCGGTGCCACGTGGGTCAGCCTGCATCACGGTGGCGGCGTTGGCATGGGCTTCTCGCAGCATTCGGGCGTTGTGATCGTGTGCGACGGCACCGACGCCGCTGCCAAGCGCATCGAACGCGTGCTGTGGAACGATCCGGCCACCGGCGTGATGCGTCATGCGGACGCGGGCTATGAAGTGGCCATCGAATGCGCGCACGAGAAGGGCCTCAACCTGCCGATGGTGAAGGGCTTATGAGCACGACCCTGCCACAGCGCTTTGCGCTGGATGAGATCGCCCCAACGCGCTGGAAGAACGGCGGCGGCAACACGCGCGAGATCGCGGTGTGGCCGGACGGCGCCGGCATGGACGACTTTGTGTGGCGGCTGAGCGTGGCCGATATCGAAGCGGATGGCCCGTTCTCGCCGTTCCCGGGCATCGACCGCCAGATCGTGCTGCTCGAAGGCGCGGGCGTGACGCTTGCCGCCGATGACGGCAGCTTCAGCCATCGGCTCGCGCAGCCGGGCGAGCCGTTTGCCTTTTCCGGCGACACCGGCCTGCAGGCAGCGCTGCTCGATGGCGCGACGCGCGACTTCAATGTGATGACGCGCCGTGGCAGGTGCCGTGCGCGTGTCGAAGCTTTCCGCCAGGGGTTTGCGGTCAGCACCGGCGACCATACCGTGTGCCTGTTTGCCGTCAGCGGCGCCTGGCAGGCGCAGGACGCCAATCTGTCGCTGCAGGCAGGCGAAGGGGCGCTATATGGCGCCGCCGGGACTGCATCGACGCAACCGTTTGAACCTGTGGGTGATGAAGCGCTGTGCCTTTGCGTCACCCTTGAGACGGAGCCGAGCCAATGACGCTGACCTCTGTATCGTCCGCCCCCAGTGCAGACGGCGTCTGGCACAACTGCCACCTGCTGCCGGATGCCGACCCCGCGCAGGCGATCCGCGATGCCGCGCTGGTTGTCGAGCAGGGACGTGTCGCGTGGCTCGGCGTTGCCGCCGAGATGCCGGACGCGTACCGCGGCTTGCCGCGCCATGATGCCAACGAGGCCTGGATCACCCCCGGCCTGGTCGACTGCCATACCCACCTGGTCTACGGCGGCCAGCGCGCCGATGAATTCGCGATGCGCCTTGCGGGCGCCGGCTACGAAGAAATTGCGCGCGCAGGCGGTGGCATCGTCTCCACCGTGCGCGCCACCCGCGCCGCCGACGAAGACACGCTGTTCGCACAGGCCGCCGTGCGCCTGCAGCCGCTGCTGGCCGAGGGCGTGACCGCGCTCGAGATCAAGTCGGGCTACGGCCTGAGCCTCGAAGCCGAGCGCAAGCAGCTGCGCGTGGCGCGGCGGCTGGGCGAGCAGTTCGGTGTCTCTGTCCACACCACCTTCCTCGGCGCGCATGCCTTGCCGCCCGAGTACGCGGGCCGTGCCGACGACTACATCGACCTGGTCTGCAACACCATGCTGCCGGCTCTGGCAGAGGAGGGGCTGGTCGACGCGGTCGATGCATTCTGCGAATCGATCGGCTTCTCGATCGCCCAGACCGAACGCGTCTTCGATGCCGCCACGCGCCACGGGCTGCGCGTCAAGCTGCATGCCGAGCAACTGAGCAACCTCGGCGCAGCCGCACTGGCCGCGCGCCATCGCGCCTTGTCCGCCGATCATCTCGAACATCTCGATGAAGCCGGCGTTGTGGCGATGGCGGAGGCCGGCACGGTCGCGGTGCTGCTGCCCGGCGCCTACTACTTCCTGCGCGACACCAACCTGCCGCCGATCGCGCTGCTGCGCCAGTACGGCGTGCCGATGGCGATCTCGACCGACCACAACCCGGGCACGTCGCCGGTGACGTCGCTGCTGCTGATGATGAATATGGCCTGCACGCTGTTCCGCCTGACCGTGCCCGAAGCACTGGCCGGCGTGACCGTACACGCAGCGCGCGCGCTGGGCGCGGCCGACCGGCACGGCAAGCTTGAAGCGGGGCGTGTTGCCGACTTCGCGCTGTGGGGCATCGATTCGCCCGCTGAGCTGGCCTACTGGTTCGGCCGCAACCCGGTGGCGACGGTGGTGCGTCAGGGCCGCGTCTATCACGCGCACGGAGGCGCATCGGCATGAGCGCTACGCAACTTCTCGCACCTTATGCACTTCTGCCGTCCGGCTGGGCGCGCGATGTGCTACTGGCATGGGACGAACAGGGCCGCTTGACCACCGTGCAGCCCGACGCCACGCCTGCGGCCGGCTTGCCGCGCGCGGTCGGCCCGGTGCTGCCCGGCATGCCCAACCTGCATTCACACGCCTTCCAGCGCGGCTTTGCCGGCCTCACTGAGTACCGCAGCCGTCCGCAGGGCGACGACCCGGCCGGCGCCGACTCGTTCTGGAGCTGGCGCACGCTGATGTACCGCTTTGCGCAACGTCTGTCGCCAGATACGCTGGAGGCGATCGCCACGCAGCTCTATATCGAGATGCTGCGCGCCGGCTACACCAGCGTGTGCGAGTTCCACTACGTGCATCACGATGCCGACGGCAAGCCCTATGCCGACGCCTCCGAGATGTCGCTGCGCCTGCTGCGCGCGGCGCAGCGCACCGGCATCGGCATGACGCTGCTGCCGGTGCTGTACCAGACCGCCGGCTTTGGCGGCAAGCCGCCGCTGGCGGAGCAGCGCCGTTTCCTGCACGACACCGACGCGATGCTGCGCCTGCTGGAACGGCTCGCGCCCGTATGCGCGCAGTCCGGCGCACGGCTCGGGCTGGCACCGCATTCGTTGCGTGCGGTGCCGGAAGGCAGCCTGGCGCACGCGCTGGCGGGCCTGAAGGCCATCGACCCGCAGGCGCCCATCCATATCCATATCGCCGAACAGCAGCGCGAAGTCGACGATTGCATCGCCTGGTCCGGCACGCGCCCGGTCACCTGGTTGTTCGACCATGTTGAAGTCGATGCGCGCTGGTGCCTGGTGCATGCCACCCATATGGATTGGGACGAACGACGGCGCCTCGCGCACAGCGGCGCGGTGGCCGGCATCTGCCCGACCACTGAGGCCAACCTTGGCGACGGCGTGTTCGAAGCCGCGCCTTACCTCGCGCAGCACGGCGCATGGGGTATCGGCTCGGACAGCCACGCCAGTGTCAGCGTGGCCGAGGAACTGCGCCTGTTCGAGTACGGCCAGCGGTTAGGTCTGCAGCGGCGCAACGTGCTGGCCTCCGACACACATGCGCAGGTGGCCGACCGTTTGTATCTGGAAGCCGTGGCCGGCGGCGCACGCGCCAGCGGCCGCGCCATAAGCGGACTGGCAATGGGACAGCAGGCGGATTTCGTCGTGCTGGACGGCGCGCATCCCGCGCTGGCCGGGCTCGACGGCGCGCAGGCGCTCGCCAACCACGTGTTCGCCAATCACGGTCATGAGACACTAGCGGATGTCCGCACCGCCGGCCGTAGCCGCGTGCAGCATGGCGCGCATCCGCTGCAGGCGGACGCGGGCCGGCTCTTCATCGCGGCCCGCGCCAGCCTGATGGCCGACTGAAACCGGGCGCTCGCCCACCGCATCGCAAAGACCATGTCCTTCTCCACCGATATCCCCGCCTTCACCCTGCACCGTGGCACGCGCCCGCTGCTGGTATCGATGCCGCATGTCGGCACGCACCTGCCGGCATCCGTCTCGCAACGGCTGACCGCCGAAGCTCGCACCGTGCCCGATACCGACTGGCACCTGGAACGTCTCTACGACTTTGCCCGCGAGCTGGGCGCATCGGTGCTGGCCGCCACGCACTCGCGCTACGTGGTCGACCTGAACCGGCCGCCCGATAACGCCAACCTGTATCCCGGCCAGGACACCACCGGCCTGTGCCCGGTCGATACCTTCGACAAGACGCCGGTGTACGCCGACGGCTGCAACGGCCCGGACGATGCGGAGATCGTCGCCCGCCGCGACGCGATCTGGCGCCCGTACCACGAGGCGCTGGCCGCGGAACTGGCCCGACTGAAAGCGGAACACGGCACCATCGCGCTGTGGGACGCGCATTCGATTCGCTCGGTGCTGCCGCGCTTCTTCGAAGGCAGGCTGCCGGACTTCAACCTCGGCACGGCCAACGGCGACAGCTGCGATGCCATGCTGGCGAACCAGTTGCTGGAGCAGGCCGCCGCGGTGCCGGGCCATACCGCGGTGCTGAACGGCCGCTTCAAGGGCGGCTACATTACGCGCCAGTATGGAAAGCCGCAGGCCGGCGTGCACGCGGTGCAACTCGAGCTGTCGCAGTGCGCGTATATGAGCGAGGTGTATCCGTTCGCCTATGACGAGGCGCGTGCCTCGGCACTGCAGCCGGCGTTGCGCGGCATGCTGGCGACGGTGCTGGAGTTCGTCGAGTCCCGCTGAGCACAGCGCTCTGCCAGCCGCGGCAAAGCTCAGGCGACTTGCTGGCCAAGCCGCAGGCGGTAGAGCGAGGTGCTGGCGGCGATGAACCATTCATTGCCCGCGACGCCACCGAAGGTAAGGTTGCCCACTTTTTGCGGCACCGGGATATGCGCCATCCGTGCCAGTCCGTGCGAGCCAACAGTAAGCTGCCTCAGCTTGCTGTTGGCTTTTGCCGCATCGGCGCACAGGGCTGATTTGGCATCCCCGATGGAGGAGATGGGCAGTGGGACGTGGAGAGGCAGAGCGCGGCTCAGCGCTGCCTGGCCAGGCGGTCCTCGATATGCTTGGCACGCTCCTGCGAGCCCGGGTGCGAACTGAGCATGCTCGACTGCCCGCCGTCGAGCGTCGACATCTTGCGGAACGCCGTCGCCAGCGCCTGCCGGTTGGCGCCGTTCTTCGTCAGCAGGTCGAACGAATAGTCATCGGCCGCGGTTTCCTGGCGCTGTGAGAATTGCGCATTGACGAACTTTTCGGCCAGGTCCCCAATCTGCGACGACGATAGCGCAGTCAGCGAAGCGATGCTGGTCGACCCGAGCAACCCGCGCGCAGCGGCCGCGGTATAGGCCACCTGCATCGCTGCCTTGGTATGGCCGAGCGCCACGTGCCCGATCTCATGGCCCACCACGCCGCGCACTTCATCGTCGCTCAAAAAATCCATCAGCCCGCTGTAGACCCGCACGCAGCCATTGGCCATCGCCCAGGCATTGATGTCCTTGGTCATGTACACCTTGGCGTCGAGCGGCAGGCCGGTATTGCCAAGCCCGCTCATCACCGTGGCCAGGCGCTTGGTGTAGGTGCTGTCCGCAGGCGCGAGGGTGTTCTTCTTATCCATCTCCGCGCATGACTGGTCGGACAGCGTCTTGACGTTGGCGTCCGACAAGGTAGCGGCGGTGAAGAGGCTGCCGCCGGCCTGGGTGAGGTTTTCCACGTTGGCACCGGCGCAGCCGGCAAGCAGGGTGGCGCAGGCTAGGGCGGAGAGGGTGAGTCGCTTCATGGTTCGCTCCGGGGGAGAATGGAATGGGCAATGCCATAGGATAGGAAGCGGGAGGAGGGTGCGCTAGTGGACGCCGTCCGACATCGGGCTTCCGAATAGTGGCCCTCAAAGCATTTGTAGGCCCGGACATCGGGCTGCTGATTCAACTCACCGAAAGTGTTGTGAAATCGCACAGGTCATCGAGACGCTGCTGCGAACGAAGGAACTGGTAATCGAGGCGGCGGAAACAGTCTGGAAGGCGTTGCGGCTGTACGCTGGTTCGTCGGCCGATTTTGCGGACTGCCTGATCGAGAAGACGTGCCACGAAGCGCAGTGCGAATACACGGCGACGTTTGATGCCAAGGCAGCGAACGTCGCCGGGATGAGACTGCTCAGATAACAGGAGTTCTGGCTAGCTGCGCCTCGCCAACGAACGCGTCTCGGTCAAGGCCGATTGCGCATTATGCAAAGCAAAGGATTTTTGATGGTGCCCGGGGTCGGACTCGAACCGACACGCCTTGCGGCGGGGGATTTTGAGTCCCCTGCGTCTACCTGTTTCACCACCCGGGCAGGGTGTCTGGCATCGGAACCGATGCCGTGCTGAGCCGACGATTATGCCGCAAATCCACCCGCCCTACAACCGGCGTCCGGTTGGTTCAACGCCCGCGCCGGGCCCGGGCGGTGCGGTTGCGGTCGTAGTACTCGGGCGGCTTGCGGGCGATCCAGCGGATGAACTCGGCCATGGCGGGGTGGCGGCGCAGCGCGTGCCAGTCGTGGAAGGTGGTCGCCAGTTCGGCCTCGGTGAAGACGGAATGGATCTTCTGGTGGCAGACGCGGTGCATCGGCACGACCTCGCGGCCGCCGTGGCTGCGCGGGACGGGATGGTGCAGGTCGGTGCTGGGGCCCGGCACCAGTTCGCGGCCGCATAAGGGGCAGCGCGTGGCGGCCGGACTGTCCGGGGATGGGGGCGGGGGGCCGAGCTGGCTGGCCCGGCCGGAGCGCAGGTGGCGTTTGACGACCATGGATAAACGGTAGTGGCACGGATGGCCTGCGGCACGCAAATCCGGTTAGGATCGCCGGCACGGCGCACGTCATGCGATCGGCGCCGGCCTTCCAGCTACCGCAACGCACCGAACGCCATGACCGACCAAGCTTCGCTGGCGAGCCTTGCCAGCCTTCCCTCGCAGGATCCTGAGTTCTACGACCGAGAATATAACAACCGCGCCAATGTGCCGGACAACCCGGCGCATATGGCACGCTGGGCGCAGTGGTCCGCCGAGGTGCGCGAGCGCGGCGGCTTCCTCGCCGACCTGAGCTATGCCGGCGCGTGCGCACGGCATCCGCAGGACCAGACGCTGGACTATTTCCCGGCGCAGAGGGCGAACGGATCGCTGCCGCCGCTGCTGGTGTTCGTACACGGCGGCTATTTCCGTGCGCTGGACAAGCGCGACCACAGCTTTGTCGCCAGCGTGCTGCCGGCGCTGGGCGTAGCGGTGGCGGTGGTCAACTACTCGCTGGTGCCGTCCGTGACGGTGCCGGAGATCGTGCGGCAGGTGCTGGACAGCGTTGCCTGGCTGTACCGCGAGTCGGACCAGTTCGGGCACGATCCGGACCGGCTGTTCGTGGCCGGGCATTCCGTCGGCGGCCACCTGGTGGCGATGCTGATGGCGGCGCGCTGGCCGGAGCTCGGCGCCGATCTGCCGGCCGACCTGGTCAAGGGCGGGCTCTCGGTTAGCGGGCTGTACGACATGGAGCCGCTGCGGCGCGCGGCCTTCCTGCAGTGCGACCTGCGGCTGTCGGAAGAGGATGTCGCGCGCCTGTCGCCGGCGTTCATGCCGCCGGCCGGCGCAGCGCCGCTGGCGCTTGCGGTGGGCGAGCTGGAGGCGGACGAGTACCAGCGCCAGCATGCGCTGATGCGCGCGGCGTGGCCGGCCAACGTGGGGCACCCGGCAGCGAGCGATATCGTGCTGCCGGGCTGCCACCACTTCAATGTGCTCGACGGCTTCAGCGAGGCGGACAGCACGCTGACGCGCGCGGTACTGCGCCTGATGGGCCGCTAGGGCAGGGTCGGTCAGTCCTCGAGCACGCGCAGCAGCGACGACGTATCGTCCTTGCCCCAGCCGTTGGCCATCAGCATGCGCAATTGCGCCGAGGTGGCCTGCATCGCCGGCAGGTCCAGGCCGATTTCCTCGGCGATATCGCGCGCCAGCCCGAAGTCCTTGTCGTGCAGGCGCGCCTCGATGCCGGCGGCGAAGTTGCGCGCCACCATCTTGGGGCCCATCAGGTCGAGCATGCGGCTGCCCGCCATGCCGGTCGCCATGGCCTCGAACACGCGGCCGGTATCGACGTTCTGTGCGGCGGCAAAGCGCATGGCTTCGGCGATGCCTTCGATATTGACCACCTGCGCGATCTGGTTGCACAGCTTGGCGACCTGGCCGGCGCCGTTGTCGCCGATATGGGTGATGGTCTTGCCCAGCAGTTGCAGCAGCGGGCGCACGCGCTCCAGCATCTCGGGCTTGCCGCCGACCATGATGGTAAGCGTGGCGGCCTCGGCGCCCGCGGTGCCGCCCGACACCGGGCAGTCCAGCGCCTCGATGCCCCGCGCGGCCAGCGCCGCCGCGATCTCGCGCGTGACGATCGGCGAGATGGTGCTGTGGTCCACGCAGATGGTGCCGGGCGCGGCGCCGTGGATCACGCCTTGCTCGCCCAGCAGCACTTCGCGCACGTCTTCGGACGAGGTCACGTTGGTGAAGACGACGCTGGCGCCGCGCGCGGCTTCGGCCGGCGTGAAGTACGGTTCCGCACCCATGGCGCGCGCGGCCTCGGCGGCCTCCGGGCGGCGCACGAAGGCGCGCACGGCATGGCCGGCCGCCAGCAGGTGGCGGACCATGTGCGAGCCCATGGCGCCCAGGCCGATAAAGGCAACGGTGGTGGGGGTGGTGGTCATGCGAATGCTTCCTTTCAGGCTTGAGGCAGCGGGCTACTTTTCGCCCGCATAGGCGAACTTGCCGTTGCGGATCACCCCCATCACGCGTGAACGCTGGTCGAAGCCCTGGTGGTCCTTCGGGTTCATGTTCATCACGCCATTGGGGATGGTGAGGTTGGTGGTGGATTCCAGCGCGTCGCGCATGGCGGCGCGGAATTCGCGCGTGCCGGGCTGGGCGCCCGTCTTGAGCGCGCGGCGCGTGGCATCGTCGAGCAGCATCCACGCGCCCCAGGCGTCGCCGGCGAACTGGGTCACGCTGTCGGCGCCGTACTTGGCCTCGTAGCGGTTGACGAAGTCCAGCGCGACCTTGCGCACCGGGTGGCTCTCGGGCAGCTGGCGCGCGACCACCACCGGGCCGGTCGGGAACAGCGTGCCTTCCACGTCCTTGCCGCCCATGCGCAGGAAGTCCCAGGTGGCGATGCCGTGGGTCTGGTAGACCTTGCCTTTGTAGCCGCGCTCGCCCAGCGTCTTCTGCGGCAGCACCGAGGGCGTGCCGGCGCCGGCGATCAGCACCGCGTCGGGGTTGGCGGCCATCAGCTTGAGCACCTGGCCGGTCACCGAGGTGTCGTTGCGCGAGAAGCGCTCGTTGGCAACGACCCTGATCTTGCGCACCTCGGCCAGCTTCGAGAACTCGCGCCACCAGCTTTCGCCATAGGCGTCGGCAAAGCCGATAAAGCCGACGGTCTTGACGCCGTGGTTGCTCATGTACTCGGTCAGCACGGTCGCCATGTGCGAGTCGTTCTGCGGCATCTTGAAGGCCCAGCGGCGCTTGGTGTCGGTCTGGGGCTCGACGATGGCGGCCGAGGCCGCCAGCGCCACCATCGGCGTCTCGCCCTCGGACACGGCGTCGAGCGCGGCGATGGCGGTGGGCGTGATGTTGGGGCCGACGATCACGTCGACCTTTTCCTCGGAAATCAGCTTGCGCACGTTGCGCACCGCCGCGGCCGGGTCGGAGCCGTCGTCCAGGATCACGTAATGCGCCTTCTGGCCGCCCAGCGTCTGCGGCCACATCAGCACGGTGTTCTTGGAGGGGATGCCGATCGAGGCCGCTGGCCCGGTGGTGGATACGTCGATGCCGACGCGGATGTCAGCCAGCGCGGTGGCGCTGGCGCAGAGCAGGGCGGTGAGCACGGCGGCGGGCAGCAGGCGGGGCAGGTTCGGCATCTTGTCTCCTCCGTTCTTATATGTGACGGGAAAGGATAGCCGAACTCTGCCCGAGGGGCACGCCCGGGGCGCGTCAGCGCGCGCCCAGACGCCAGAGCGTGGTCACCTCGGCGGAACGCGCCGCATGCAGCGGGTCGATGGCGTCGCTCGCGCGCGGGTGGCGCGGGCGGATATCGGAGCGGCCCAGCACCTTCAGCCCGGCTGCCTCGATCCAGCCCATCAGTTCCTCGCGCGGACGCAGGCCCAGGTGTTCGGACAGGTCCGACAGCAGCAGCCAGCCTTCGCCGTCCGGCTCCAGGTGCTCGGCCAGCCCTTGCAGGAAGCCGCGCAGCATGGCGCTGTCCGGATCGTAGACCGCGCGCTCGACCGGCGAGCTGGGCCGTGCCGGCACCCAGGGCGGGTTGCACACCACCAGCGGCGCGCGGCCTTCGGGGAACAGGTCGGCCTGCACGATCTCGACCTGCCCGGCATAGCCGAGCCGGTCGATGTTCTCGCGGGCGCAGGCGAGCGCACGCGGGTCCTGGTCGGTCGCCACGATGCGCTTCACGCCGCGCCGGGCCAGCACCGCGGCCAGCACGCCGGTGCCGGTGCCGATGTCGAAGGCCAGCGTCTTCGCCGGAAGCGGCTCGGCCGCGACCAGGTCGACATACTCGCCGCGCACCGGCGAGAACACGCCGTACCAGGGGTGGATGCGGTCTTCCAGCGCCGGGATCTCCACGCCTTTCTTGCGCCATTCATAGGCGCCGATCATGCCGAGCAGCTCGCGCATCGACGCAACGTAGGGTTCGTCGGCCGGGCCATAGACCTGCTCGCAGGCCTCGCGCACGTCCGGCGCGCGGCGCAGCGGTACGCTGTGGTCGGCCTCGAAAGGCAGCAGCAGCATGCCCAGCGTGCGGGCGCGCTGCGACTGCGCCAGCCGGTGCAGGTGGAAGGCCTCGGTGGGTGAGTGCGGCGCCGCGGCCTTGGCCTTCTGGCCGGGCCGGCTGGCCTTCTTGGGCTTGCGTTCGGTGCGGCGGGCCATTGCCTGCAGCAGTTGGCGCGCGTTCTGGAAGTCGCCGCGCCAGAGCAGGGCGGTGCCCTCGCAGGCCAGGCGGTAGGCGGTGTCGGCGCTGGTGGTGTCGTCGGCGATCACCACGCGCCGCGGCGGCGTGGTGCCGGCTTCGGAGCGCCAGGCGGCGCTGCGTTCGGCGCCGTCTTCGGTCCAGTGGATCCGGGGCAGTTCGCGCTCGGGGCTCACAGGGCCTCCGGCCGGTGCGGCGTGATGGATATGCAATGCATGGTTGGTCTGCTTCTTATATAGAGAGGGCGGCAGCGTGCCGCGCTCAGAGTTCGTAGGCTTCGTGGTCGCCGGACATGGCCTGCTCGACCAGCTTGCGGTTCAGCGTCGGCGAGAACAGCTCGATGAAGGTGTAGACAAAGCTGCGCAGGTAGGCGCCCTGCTTGACCGCCAGGTGCGTCACATTGCTGCCGAACAGGTGTCCGGCCGGGATCCCGCGCAGGTTGCGGTCGCGCTCCGCATCATAGGCGACCCCGGCGACGATGCCCACGCCCAGGCCGATCTCCACGTAGGTCTTGATCACGTCCGCGTCAATCGCCTCCAGCACGATGTCGGGCTTCAGGTGGCGCAGCTCGAAGGCCTTGTCGATCTTGGGCCGCCCGGCGAAGTTGGGGTCGTAGGTGATCAGCGGGTAGCCCATCAGGTCCTCGATCGCCAGGTGCTTCTTGTCCAGTAGCGGGTGGTCGGGTGGCGTAATCACCATATGCGTCCACTGGTAGCCCGGCAACGACACCAGGTTTTTATCGTTGGTGATGCCTTCCGTGGCGATACCGATATCGGCCTGGTCGTGCAGCAGCATGTCGGCGATCTGCGTCGGGTTGCCCTGCTGGATCGACAGCCGCACCTTGGGGTAGCGCTTGGTGAACTCGCCGATCACCCGAGGCAGTGCGTAGCGGGCCTGCGTGTGGGTGGTGGCGATGGTGAAGTTGCCCTGGTCCTGTGCCGCATAGTCCATGCCGACGCGCTTCAGGCTTTCCACCTCCTGCAGGATCTTCTCCACGGAGCTGAGAATGCGCCGCCCAGGCTCGGTCAGGCTGCGGATGCGCTTGCCGTGGCGCGTGAAGATATCGACGCCCAGCTCTTCTTCCAGCTCGATGATGGCCTTGGACACACCGGGTTGTGATGTGTAGAGCGCTTTTGCGGCCTCGGTCAGGTTGTAGTTCTGCCGGACGGCTTCGCGCACGAAGCGAAACTGGTGCAGGTTCATATATCTAGGTTCGTATAAACAAACAACTTCTTATTAGTTTGAGGTATGAGGCCAGTTTATTACGATTCTCGAACTTTGTTAATGAACAGCCTGCCCTCAGTGCGTCCTCTCGCAGCAGCCACTTTGTGATGCGAGACCCACTGGCCAGGCCCAGCCGAGTCCTCCATGTCTGTTGCCTATACCGTTTCCGGTCTGTTTGTAGGCGTCCTCGTCGGTCTGACCGGGGTGGGTGGAGGCTCGTTGATGACGCCGCTGCTGACGCTGCTGTTCGGCTTCTCGCCGGCGACCGCGGTCGGCACCGACCTGGCCTTCGCGGCCATCACCAAGGGTTTCGGCACCATCGCGCACCGCGCCCACGGCCATGTGCAGTGGCAGGTGGTGCGGCGCCTGTGCATCGGCAGCCTGCCGACGGCGGTGGCCGCGATCCTGGTGCTCAAGAGCGCAGGTGAACTCAACGCCCAGTGGCTGCACGCGATCCGCGTGACCATCGGCGTGTCAGTGCTGCTGACCGTATTGTCGCTGCTGTTCCGCAAGCAGATGCTGGCCTGGCTGGAACGCAATCCGCGCTTCCAGCTGCACGGCCGCGCCCAGGTCATTGCCACCATCGCGGTCGGTGCCGTGATCGGCGTGCTGGTGACGGTATCGTCGATTGGCGCCGGCGCGGTCGGCGCCACGCTGATCCTGCTGCTGTACCCCCATATGAAGCCGGCCGAAGTCGCCGGCACCGACATTGCCTACGCCGTCCCGCTGACGGCGATTGCCGGGCTGGGCCATGTGTGGCTCGGCACGGTCGACTGGAATTTGCTGCTGGCGCTGCTGGTGGGCTCGATCCCCGGCATCTGGCTGGGCGCGCAACTGTCGCGGGCGCTGCCCGAACGGCTCGTGCGTGCCGCACTGGCAACCACGCTGACGCTGGTCGCCATCAAGCTCGTTTCCTGAATTCAACGAATACTGAACGGACCCCGCCATGTATCAGTACGACCAATATGACCAGCGCATCGTCGCCGAGCGCGTCGCCCAGTTCCGTGACCAGGTGCGCCGCCGCCTGTCCGACGAGCTGACCGAGGAAGAGTTCCTGCCGCTGCGGCTGCAGAACGGCCTGTACATGCAGCGTCACGCCTACATGCTGCGCGTGGCGATTCCGTACGGCCTGCTGTCGTCGAACCAGATGCGCAAGCTGGGCCATATCGCGCGCGAGTATGACCGCGGCTATGGCCACTTCTCCACGCGCCAGAACATCCAGTACAACTGGATGGAGCTGGAGCGCGTGCCCGACGTGCTGGCCGAGCTGGCCAGCGTCGAGATGCACGCCATCCAGACCTCGGGCAACTGCGTGCGCAACATCACCACCGACCACTTCGCCGGCGTCGCGCCGGACGAGTCGGTGGACCCGCGTGTGCTGGCCGAGCTGCTGCGCCAGTGGAGCACCTTCCAGCCGGAATTCGCCTTCCTGCCGCGCAAGTTCAAGATCGCCATCTCCGCCTCGGCCGACGACCGCGCCGTGGTGCAGATGCACGACATCGGCATCTATGCCTACAAGAACGCTGACGGCGAAGTGCGCCTGCGGATCCTGGCCGGTGGCGGCCTGGGCCGCACGCCGATCCTGGGCTCGGTGATCAAGGAAGACCTGCCGTGGCAGCACATGCTGACCTACGTCGAGTCGGCGATCCGCGTGTACAACCGCTATGGTCGCCGCGACAACAAGTACAAGGCCCGCATCAAGATCCTGGTCAAGGCCATCGGCGTGGAGAAGTTCGCGCAGGAAGTCGAGGAAGAATGGCAGCACAGCAAGGACGGCCCCGCCACGCTGACGCAGGCCGAGTTCGACCGCGTGGCGCAGTACTTCGCGCCGCCGGCCTATGAGAAGCTGGCCGATACCGACACCTCGTACGAGAAGCACCTGCTGGAAGACAAGGCCTTCGCGCGCTGGGTCAGCCGCAGCGTGCACGGCCACAAGGTGCCGGGCTACGCCGCGGTGACGCTGTCGACCAAGCCGGGCGTGGCCTCGCCCCCGGGGGACGCCACTGACACGCAGATCGAGACCGTGGCCGACCTGGCCGACCGCTTCGGCTTTGGCGAACTGCGCGTGGCGCACGAGCAGAACCTGGTGCTGCCGGACGTGAAGAAGCAGGACCTGTACGAGCTGTGGCAACTTGCCAAGAAGGCTGGCCTGGCCACGCCCAACATCGGCCTGCTGACCGACATCATCGCCTGCCCGGGCGGCGACTTCTGCTCGCTGGCCAACGCCAAGTCGATCCCCATCGCGCAGGCGATCCAGGACCGTTTTGACGACCTGGACTACGTCTACGACCTGGGCGAGATCTCGCTGAACATCTCGGGCTGCATCAACGCCTGCGGCCACCACCACGTCGGCAACATCGGCGTGCTGGGCGTCGACAAGGACGGTTCGGAGTGGTACCAGGTCACGCTGGGCGGCGCCCAGGGCAACAAGACCGCGCTGGGCAAGGTGATCGGCCCGTCGTTCAGCGCCGAGGAAATGCCCGAGGTGGTGACCCGCATCATCGACACCTTCGTTGCCAACCGCATCGAGGACGAACGCTTTATCGAAACCCTGTCCCGCATCGGCATCGCGCCGTTCAAGGAACGCGTGTACGCCGACAAGCAGCCGCGCGAGCGCGCTGAGGCCTGAGGACCGGAGACTGAACATGGCAAAGATTATTCAACTGCAACGCGACGGCGCCAATGTCGTCCCGGTCATCGTCGAAGATAACTGGACCGTGCTGCGCGGCACCGCCGAACAACCGCTGACCGACGAGCAGATCGCTGCCGCCGTGCAGAGCCAGGACGCCGTGCTGTTCCCGCTGTCGGTGTGGCTGGCCCACGAAGCGCTGCTGGCCGGCCGCGACGTGGCCCGCACCGGCGTGTGGCTGGCTCCGGAAGACGAGCCGGGCGACGTGGCCCAGTACTTCGAGCGCGTGTCGCTGGTGGCAGTGGACTTCCCGGTGTTCCGCGATGGCCGCGGCTTCTCGACCGCCTACCTGCTGCGCACCCGCTATAAGTGGAACGGCCAGCTGCGCGCCATCGGCGACGTGCTGCGCGACCAGCTCAACTTCATGAAGCGCTGCGGCTTCGACGCCTTCGCGGTGCGCGCCGACAAGAGCATCGACGACGCCATCAAGGGTTTCACCGAGTTCACCGTGACCTACCAGGCTTCGGTCGACGAGCCGCTGCCGCTGTTCCGCCGCGCCCGCACCGAAGGCGGCGCCGTGCAGCCGAAGGAAACGGCATGAGCACGGTGCTGAGCGAGATCGCGGTGGTCGACGCCGGCGCGGTGTCGGGGCTGCGGCCGCCCGCGCTGTGGGTGGCGCCGGAGTACACCGGCAGCATCGAAGCGCTGGAGCAGAAGGAACGCGAGCTGGGCGAGCGCCTGGCCGGAATCGCCACACGCTTTTTCCGCGCGCGCTTTGCCTCGAGCCTGGCGGCTGAAGACATGGTGCTGACTGATGCCATCCTGCGCGGTACCCCCGCCGTGCGCGCTGGCATCCGTGTCTTCACACTGCAGACCGGACGCCTGCACGCCGAGACGCTGGCGGTGCTGGACAAGGTGCAGTCGCACTACGGCTACAGCATCGAGCAGTACACGCCGGACGCGGAGGCCGTCGAGAACTACCTGAAGAAGCATGGCCTGAACGGCTTCTACGACAGCATTGACCTGCGCAAGGAATGCTGCGGCATCCGCAAGGTCGAGCCGCTCAACCGCGCGCTCTCGCACGCCGACGCCTGGATGACCGGCCAGCGTCGCGAGCAGGCCGTCACGCGCGCCGAGCTGCCGTTCGAGGAAATGGACGAGGCCCGCGGTATCCCCAAGTTCAATCCGCTGGCGGACTGGAGCGAGGCCGAGGTGTGGGCCTACCTGAAGCGCCACAACGTGCCGATCAACGACCTGCACGCCAAGGGCTATCCCAGCATCGGCTGCGAGCCGTGTACGCGTGCGGTGCGCGCGGGCGAGGATGTGCGCGCGGGACGCTGGTGGTGGGAGAGCAAGGACTCGAAAGAGTGCGGGCTCCACGAACAGAACATCAAGCATTGAGGCCGGTACAAAAATGGGCATCATGAACGACATCGCAGAAGCCACCAGCAGCGTGGCGCACCTGTTGCAGGTACAGAACGACCATCTCGACCGTCTCGAAGCCGAGTCGATCTACATCATCCGCGAAGTGGTGGCCGAGTGCCGCAACCCGGCGCTGCTGTTCTCCGGCGGCAAGGACTCGATCGTGATGCTGCACCTGGCGCTGAAGGCGTTCCGCCTGGGCGACCGCAAGGTCGAGCTGCCGTTCCCGCTGGTGCATATCGACACCGGCCATAACTATCCGGAAGTGATCGAATTCCGTGACCAGCGCGTCGCCGAACTGGGTGCGCGCCTGGTGGTGGGCCATGTGGAAGACTCGATCAAGCGCGGCACCGTGCGCCTGCGCAAGGAAACCGATTCGCGCAACGCCGCACAAGCCGTGACGCTGCTCGAAACCATCGAGGCGCACCAGTTCGACGCGCTGATGGGCGGTGCCCGCCGCGACGAAGAGAAGGCCCGCGCCAAGGAACGCATCTTCTCGTTCCGCGACGAGTTCGGCCAGTGGGACCCGAAGGCCCAGCGCCCCGAGCTGTGGAGCCTGTACAACGCCCGCATGGCACAGGGCGAGCAGATGCGCGTGTTCCCGATCTCGAACTGGACCGAGCTGGACGTGTGGCAGTACATCGCCCGCGAGAAGCTGGCGCTGCCGCCGATCTACTATTCGCACCAGCGTGAAGTGGTGCGCAAGAACGGCCTGCTGGTGCCGGTCACGCCAATCACCCCCAAGCAGGACGGCGACGTCAGCGAAGTGCTGTCGGTCCGCTTCCGCACCGTCGGCGACATCAGCTGCACCTGCCCGGTGGCCAGCGTTGCCGATTCGCCGGAAGCGATCATCGCCGAGACCGCGGTGACCGAAATCACCGAGCGCGGCGCGACCCGCATGGACGACCAGACCAGCGAAGCCTCGATGGAACGCCGGAAGAAAGAAGGCTACTTCTGATCCCGGACGCAGCAAAGGAATTCAACATGACTCACCAAGCAACTCATCAAGGCCTGCTGCGCTTCATCACCGCCGGCTCCGTCGACGACGGCAAGAGCACGCTGATCGGCCGCCTGCTGTACGACAGCAAGGCCGTGCTGTCCGACCAGCTGACCGCGCTGACCAACGCCAAGAACAAACGCACCGCCGGCGAGCAGATCGACTTCTCGTTGCTGACCGACGGCCTGGAAGCCGAGCGCGAGCAGGGCATCACCATCGACGTGGCTTACCGCTACTTCTCGACTGCGCGCCGCAAGTTCATCATCGCGGACACGCCGGGCCACGAGCAGTACACCCGCAACATGGTCACCGGCGCCTCGACCGCGGACGCGGCCATCGTGCTGGTCGATGCCACCCGCGTCACCGTCACCGACGGCCGTGCCGAGCTGCTGGCGCAGACCAAGCGCCACTCGGCCATCCTGAAGCTGCTGGAGATCCGGCACGTGATCGTGGCCGTCAACAAGATGGACCTGGTCGACTACAGCGAGCAGCGCTTCAACGAAATCCGCACCGCCTACACCGAACTGGCCGCCCAGCTCGGCCTGAAGGACGTGCGCTACGTGCCGGTGTCGGCGCTGCGCGGCGACAACATCGTGCACGAGAGCGATGCCATGCCCTGGTACCAGGGCGAGCCGCTGCTGCCGCTGCTGGAAGAACTGCCGGTGGAAGAGGCCGCGCCCGAGGATGACGCCGCGCTGCGCTTCCCGGTGCAGTTGGTGATCCGCCAGGACGGTTCGCAGTCGGACGACTTCCGCGGCTATGCCGGCCGTATCGAAGCCGGCACCGTGCGCGTGGGCCAGAAGCTGCGCGTGCTGCCCGCCAACCGCGAGGCGGTGGTGGCCGAAGTGCTGACGCCCAACGGCGCCGCCGAATCCGCCAATGTCGGCGACACGGTCACCGTGCGCCTGGCCGAGGACGTCGATGTATCACGCGGTGACATGTTCGTCGCCGCCGATGCCGCCACCGCGCCGGCCAAGAAGCTGCAGGCGGACCTGTGCTGGTTCGACGACGAGTCGCTGAACCCGGCGCGCAAGTACGTGCTCAAGCACACCACGGCCAGCGTGTTCGCGCGCGTGTCGGCGGTGGACCGCGTGCTGGACGTGCATACGCTGTCGCACGAAACCGGCCGCCATGACATCCGCCTGAACGATATCGGTTCGGTGCAGATCTCGCTGCAGAAGCCGATCGTGTGCGATGCCTATGGCGACAACCCGGCAACGGGCGCCTTCGTGCTGATCGACGAAGCGACCAACCACACGGTGGCCGCGGGCATGATCCGTGCATTCTCCTGATCGGTAACGAACGGGAAGGGGCAACAGATGGACAAGCAGGCTCAGAAGACTTACGGCAAGGTGACCCTCATCGGGGCAGGCCCCGGTGCGGCAGACCTCATTACGGTGCGTGGTGCACGGCTTTTGGGCGAAGCCCAGGTGGTGCTGCACGATGCACTGGTGTCGCCGGAGATGCTGGCCTGGTGTCCGCAGGCGGAGCTGGTCGAGGTGGGCAAGCGCTGCGGCCAGCGCTCCACCGCGCAGCTGTTCATCAACCGCCAGATCGTCGACCTCGCCAGCAAGTACGAGCGCGTGGTGCGCCTCAAGGGCGGCGACCCGATGCTGTTCGGCCGCGCCGACGAGGAACTGCAGGCGCTGGAAGCCGCCGGCATCGAGTATGAGGTGGTGCCGGGCATTACCGCCGCGCTGGCCGCCGCCTCGGCGATCGGCAAGCCGCTGACCAAGCGCGGCGTGTCGCGCAGCGTGGCCTTTGCCACCCAGGCCAAGGCGGCGGACGGTGAAGGCTCCGCCGATATCGAGGCCGCGGTCAAGGCCGATACGCTGGTCTACTACATGGGCCGCGACCAGGCCGCCTCGATTGCCGCGCAACTGATCGCGCATGGCAAGCCGGCGTCGACGCCGGCATGGGTGGTCGAAGCCGCCACCACGCCGCAGCAGCGCAGCCGTGAATTCACGCTTGGCCAGATGGCGGCGGGAGAAGCGGCGGCCTGGATCGATCCGGTGCAGCCGAGCCTGCTGATGATCGGCGCGGCACTGGCCGCGCGCGCGACGGAAGCGCCGCGCGACGACGCTGGCGAGACCATCGACCGTACGCCGCGCGCCGCCTGACTCCGCGCAGTCCCCGAAAAACAAGAAGCCCTGTGACGGCATGTCGCCGTCACAGGGCTTTTGTCATTGGCACGCGGGTCAGGGTCAGGCCTGTCCGGTAGCGGCGGCTGGCAGCGACGCGATGCAGTAGGCCGCGATCGCGTCCAGCACCGCATCCGCTTCGCCCACCGCCGTGGCGCAATGGATGCGCAGGCCGGGATGGGTTTGCCTGCATTGGTCGAGCAGCGCGGGCAGGTCGCGCCGCAGGTGACCACCCTGGCCGAAGAACACCGGCACCACCGTAACCTCGGCCACGCCGCTTGCCGCAAGATCGGCCAGCAATTCCGGCAGGCCGGGCGACATCAGTTCGAGGAAGGCCAGCCGCACCTCGCAATGGGGCAGGGCGGTGGCCAGCTTCTGCTGCAACCGGTCGAACGGTTCGCGCCAGCGTGCATCGCGCGCCCCGTGCGCGAACAGTACCAGGGCCTGGGCGGAGGCGGTCATGGCAGCGCGTCCGTCGGTGCCGGCTCAGTGACGATCCACCCAGCGCAGCGCCAGCAGCGCCAACATCAGGTAGAGCGTGCCTGGCACCAGCGCCGAGATGATCGGTGGCCACGTATGCAGCAGCCCCACGTGCGAGAACAGCGTGTTCGACAAGTGGAACGACAGCCCCAGCATGATGCCGCCGAACACCTTGACGCCGACCGCGCCGGCACGGGCGTGGAGATAGGCGAAGGGCAGGGCCAGCGCCACCATCACGAACAGCGTCAGCGGGTAGATCACCTTCTTCCAGAACGCGATCTCGTAGCGCTGCGTGTCCTGCTTGTTGTCGCGCAGGTGGCGGATATAGCGGAACAGATCCAGCGTCGACATGCGCTCGGGCGTCACCAGCAGCACCGACAGGATCTGCGGCGTCAGCTCGGAATGCATGGTCACGCGCGGGAACTTCATCTGCTCGGCACGGAAGACCGGCGCCAGCGCGTCGCTGCGCGCGGCGGGCTGTGCCGCCGGCGTCGGTTGCGCCGTCTTGGCCAGCTCGGCAAAACGCGTCTCGCTGACGTTCTGCAGTTCCCACGACTGACCGCCCTGGTAGCGCCCTTCCTGCGCCACGCGGATCACGCGCAGGCGGTACTCGGGATCGAATTCGTAGATCGTGATGCCGGTGATGGTCTGGTCCGGACGCAGCCCCGCCACGTTGACGAAGCGGGTGATCTCGCCGCCGTCGGTGGCGTCCTTGTCGCGGTCCTTGACCCAGACCCCGGAGCGGAAGCCCGCGGACACCGTCGCGCCGATCGCCTCGAGCTTGATCTTCTGCGCATACTGCTCCGCGCGCGGGCCGATGAACTCGCCGAAGATAAACGTCACCAGCGCCAGCGGCACCGCCAGCTTGAACAGCGAGAACAGCGCCTGGCGCGTGTTCAGGCCGGCCACGCGGAAGATGGTGTACTCGGACTGGCTGGCGAGCTGCGAGAACACGTAGATCGCGCTGATCAGCACTGCAATCGGCAGTACCTCATACACCCGCGTGGGCGCCTGCAGCAGCACGTGGAACAGCGCGACCAGCGAGGTGTACTGGCTGTTGACGTTCTCCAGCTCGTTGAGCATGTCGAAGAACACGAACAGCGACAGCACCGCGAACAGGATAAAGGCGAACACGCCGTAGACCAGCCGGCCGAAGTAGCGTTCATAGACGCGCAGGATCCTCATGCCCGGCCTCCGGTGGGCGCGGCATTGCGGCGGCGCAGTCCGAACACCGCCCTCCAGCCGCCCAGGCTGCGGTTTTGCCGGTAGCGGAACAGCATCAGCGCTCCCAGGAACACCGCCAGGTGGATCGGCCACCATGCCAGCCAGAACGGGATCGCGCCCGAGCGCACCCAGGACTGCGACAGGTTGATCAGGTTGCTGTAGGTCAGGTAGATCAGCACCGCGAACACCAGCGGCGTGTAGCGGCCCAGGCGCGGGTTCACGTAGGCCAGCGGGATCGCGATCATCACGAAGTTGAAGGCCAGGATCGGCAGCGAGATGCGCCACACCAGCTCGCCCAGGTTCTCCGGCGTCGGATTGCGGATCAGGTCGATGGTGTCGCGGCTCTTGGGCGGCAGCTTGGCCTCCGACTCAGGCGGCTTGCTGTCCACCTTGACCGCATAGCGTTCGAACTCGATGATGCGGTAGTCGATCTGGCCCGGCGTGCCGGAATAGCGGCGGCCGTTCTCCATCACCACCAGCCGGTCGCCGTTGGGCATGGTCTCGAAGCTGCCCTGGTGCGCCAGCGCCACGCCGATCTTGTCGGCCTCGGAATTGGCGACGAAGACATTGCGCGCATGCTTCATGTCGGCGTCGATGCCCTCGATGAACAGTACGTAGTTGGCCTTGGCGGGCTCGATAAAGCGCCCGGCGGCGATCATCGAGATCACGCCGCGCTGCTCGAAGCGGTCGCGAAAGAGCGCGCTCTGCTGGTTGGCCCACGGCCAGGCGAACATGCCCAGCAGCAGCGCCAGCACGATGAGGGGCGCGGCGAACTGCAGCACCGGCTTGACCAGGTCGCGCAGCGAGATGCCCGCCGAGAACCACACCACCATCTCCGAATCCTTGTACCAGCGCGTGAGCACGATCAGGGTGGAGATGAAGAGCGTGGCCGAAAGCAGGATCGACAGGTAGCCGATGGTGGCCAGGCCGATCAGCATCAGCACGTCGTTGGGGCTGGCCTTGCCATTGGCGGCCAGCCCCAGGATGCGGATCACGAGCGACGTGAGCATGAAGGTCAGCATCACCAGGAACACCGCCCCGGCGGTGTAGGCGAGCTCGCGTCGCAGGGCTTGTTGAAGGATCATGCGGGTTCGGTTCCGGTCTGCCGGCCGGAGCGGGCGATGTGCCGTGCGAGATGTGCCTGGGAGAACAGCTGACAAGACAGCGGGCTGTCAGCGGGGCGGATCAGCGGCGGCAGGTCGCGGGTGAAAATCGCGGATAATAGAGGCTTTCGTGTCTAACGAGCCCCTGGAAGGAAGCGCGATGGAATTTAGCACAAAAGCCCTGGATTGGAGCAAAGCCGGCCAAAATGGTTTCCTGGCGACCAAGACCGACTGCCTGGTGGTCGGCCTGTTCGAAGGCCAGAACCTTGCCGGCGTGGCCAAGGCGCTGGACGTGGCCACGAAGGGCTTGGTGGCGCGGCTGGTCAAGCAGGGTGACTTCGAAGGCAAGCGCGGCACGCACCTGATGCTGCACGAAGTCGCCGGCGTGGGCGCCGCGCGGGTGCTGCTGGTGGGCCTGGGCAAGGAGGCCGAGTTCTCGGACAAGGCCTTTGCCGACGCCGTGCGCACCGCCGTGCGTGCCTTGTCGTCCACGCGTGCGGCCTCGGCGCTGTGGTGCCTGGCGCAACAGGCGCCGCAGCAGCGCGATGTCGCCTGGTCGGTCATCACCACCATCACGCTGGTGCGCGACGCCGGCTACCGCCTGCTGGAGCGCCACCCGGGCCTGAAACGTGCCAATGCGCACAATGCCGCCAACGGCAAGCCCAACGGCACTGACAAGTCCTCGCTGCGCAAGGTCGTGATCGCGGTGGACAGCGACGATGCCCGCGCCGCCACCCAGGCCGCAGTGCGCGGCACCGCCATCGCCAACGGCATGGAACTGACGCGCGATCTGGGCAACCTGCCGTCCAATATCTGCACCCCGACCTACCTGGCCAGCACCGCGCGCGGCATCGCCAAGCGCCACAAGCTCAAGGCCGAAGTGCTGGGCCGCAAGCAGATCGAGGCGCTGAACATGGGCGCCTTCCTCGCCGTGACCAAGGGCAGCGAAGAGCCGCCCCAGTTCATCGTGCTGCGCTATGACGGCGCCGGCGCCAAGCACTCACCGGTGGTGCTGGTGGGCAAGGGCATCACCTTCGACACCGGCGGCATCTCGCTCAAGCCGGGCGAGGGCATGGACGAGATGAAGTACGACATGTGCGGCGCGGCTTCGGTGCTGGGTACCATCCAGGCCGTGGCAGAAATGGGCCTGAAGCTGAACGTGATCGCCGTGGTGCCGACCTGCGAGAACATGCCCAGCGGCATCGCCACCAAGCCGGGCGATGTCGTCACCAGCATGTCGGGCCAGACCATCGAGATCCTGAACACCGACGCCGAAGGCCGCCTGATCCTGTGCGATGCGCTGACCTATGTCGAGCGCTTCAAGCCGGCCGCGGTGATCGACGTCGCCACGCTGACCGGCGCCTGCATCATCGCGCTGGGCCATATCAACAGCGGCCTGTACGCGCGCTCCGACCTGCTCGCCGACCAGCTGCTGCAGGCCGGCCGCCGCGCCATGGACACCGCCTGGCGCATGCCGCTGGACGACGAGTACCAGGACCAGCTCAAGTCCAACTTTGCCGACATGGGCAATATCGGCGGCCGCCCGGCGGGCAGCGTCACCGCGGCCTGCTTCCTTTCGCGCTTTACCGAGAAGTACGACTGGGCCCACCTGGACATCGCCGGCACCGCGTGGAAGAGCGGCGCGGCCAAGGGCGCCACCGGTCGCCCGGTGCCGATGCTGACGCAGTTCCTGATAGACCGCGCGGCCTGACCGCGGCGCGCAACCCAGGCATCGACAAGTCCATGACGCGCATCGACTTCCACAGCAACGTGCCGGACGTGCTCGGCTATGTCTGCCGGCTGGTCCGCAAGGCCTACGGCGCCGGCCAGAAGGTGGTGATCCACGGCGCGCCGGCGCAGCTGGCGGACCTGGACGCGCGCCTGTGGACGTTTTCGGCGCTGGACTTCCTGCCGCATTGCGGGCTCGAGAGCCCCAATGCGGCGGTGACGCCGATCCTGCTGGCCGCCACCACCGAGGGCGTGCCGCACCACCAGCTGCTGATCAACCTGGCCGACGAGGCGCCGGCGCAATTCGCCAGCTTCGAACGCCTGATCGAGGTGGTGGGTGCCGGCGATGCGGCCCGCGAGGCCGGCCGCCAGCGCTACCGCTTCTATCGCGAACGCGGCTATCCGCTGACGCACCACGACATCGGCCAGCCCAAGGGAGACGCCGCATGAGCGAACGCACCACTTCGCGGGTGATCCCGCGGCTCGGGCCGAACGACAGCATTCCGTTGCTGACCGAGGTTGTCGACCTGCCTGATATGGAAAAAGCGGCCGAAACGGCGGCGCCGGCTGCCGCTGCGCAGGAGGGGGTGATCGATACCTTCGGCATGGCCGAATCCGGTCTGGTCATGCATGTCGGCGATACGGGCGATGCCGTGGAGGACGTGGGCATCGCACCGGCATCGGCTGCAGATACAGGGGAGCCGGGCGAAGACGACCTGCGCGCCGTCCGCACCGAGTTGCTGACGCGGGTGATGATGCGCTTCCGCACCGAGTGGCCGCAGGTGGTCGCTGCCCACACCGAAGCCACGCTGCAGTCGCGGCTGGCACCGCTGACGGCGCAACTGGCCAGCGAGCTGACGCAGTCGCTGGAAGCGCGGCTGGTGGAGTGGCTGGATGCGACGCTGGAAGAGATTGAGAGGACGCCGGGCGGGGACTGAGCCTCCGGGTTTTCCAGGAAAAAAGCCTGCGATCGCTCGCAGGCTTTTTTTTCCATGACATGACCAGGACGACGATCAGTCCGTCACCGCCCCCTTGCTCGCCGTCGACGCCAGCTTCGAGAACTTGGCCAGCACGCCGCGGGTATAACGCGGCGCCGGCTGCTTCCAGTTGGCGCGGCGCTTGGCCAGCTCTTCGTCCGCCACGTTCAGCTGCAGCAGCAGCTTGTGCGCATCGATGGTGATCGAATCGCCTTCCTGCACCAGCGCGATGGTGCCGCCCACGTACGCTTCCGGCGCCACGTGGCCGACCACCATGCCCCAGGTGCCCCCCGAGAAACGGCCGTCGGTGATAAAGCCGACCGACTCGCCCAGGCCCTTGCCAATGATGGCCGAGGTCGGGGCCAGCATTTCCGGCATGCCGGGGCCGCCCTTGGGGCCGAGGTAGCGCAGCACCAGGATGTCGCCCGCGTTGATCTTGTCGGCCAGGATGGCTTCCATTGCGCTCTGCTCGTCCTCGAACACGCGCGCCGGGCCGGTGATGACCGGGTTCTTCAGGCCGCTGATCTTGGCGACCGCGCCTTCTTCGGCCAGGTTGCCCTTCAGGATGGCCAGGTGGCCCTCGGCGTAGAGCGCCTTGTCGATCGGCAGGATCACGTCCTGGTCGGCACGCGGGGTGTCGGGCACGTTTTCCAGCTCTTCAGCCAGCGTGCGGCCGGTGATGGTCAGGCAGTCGCCATGCAGCATGCCGGCCTTGAGCAGGATCTTCATGACCTGCGGAATGCCGCCTGCCTTGTGCAGGTCCGTCGCCACGTACTGGCCCGACGGCTTCAGGTTGCAGATCACCGGCACCTTGCGGCGGATGCGCTCGAAGTCGTCGATGGTCCATTCCACTTCGGCGGCATGGGCGATCGCCAGGTAGTGCAGCACGGCGTTGGTCGAGCCGCCGGTGGCCATGATCAGCGCCACGGCGTTCTCGATCGACTTGCGCGTGATGATGTCGCGCGGCTTGATGTCCTTCTTGATCGCCTCGACCAGCACGCGGGCCGATTCGGCGGCGCTGTCGACCTTCTCCTGGTCCGGGTTGGCCATCGTCGACGAGTACAGCAGCGACATGCCCAGCGCCTCGAACGACGAGCTCATGGTGTTGGCGGTGTACATGCCGCCGCACGAGCCGGTCGACGGGCAGGCGTTCTGTTCCACGCCTTCGAAGTCTTCCTGGCTCATGCGGCCGGCGGTGAATTCGCCCACGGCCTCGAACGACGACACGATGGTCAGGTCCTTGCCCTTCCAGTTGCCCGGCTTGATGGTGCCGCCGTAGACGTAGATGCCCGGCACGTTGGTGCGCGCCAGCGCGATCATGCCGCCCGGCATGTTCTTGTCGCAGCCGCCGATCACGACCACGCCGTCCATCCACTGGCCCTGCGCGGCGGTCTCGATGCAGTCGGCGATGACTTCACGCGAGATCAGCGAGTACTTCATGCCCTCGGTGCCCATCGACATGCCGTCCGAGATGGTCGGCGTGCCGAACACCTGCGGGTTGGCCTCCGAGGCCTTGATGGCGTCGATGGCCGCATCGGCCAGGCGCTGCAGGCCGGCGTTGCAGGGGGTGATGGTCGAGTGGCCGTTGGCGATGCCCACCATCGGCTTGTCGAAGTCTTCCTTCTTGTAGCCGAGTGCGTAGTACATCGAACGGTTGGGGGAACGCGCCACGCCTTGCGTGATGTTCTGCGAGCGTTTGTTGAATGCCATGGTGGGGAATCTCCGGGGGATCTTCAGTGCCGGCTTGCGTGTGCTAGCGGCGCACGGCGGCGATGTTGTGGGCGAAAGGATGACGCTTGCGTTTTGGTGTGTCAAATATATTATTTGACCTTTATTGAGTCGAAAAACATATCAGGAGCCCGATTGGACCTGCGCCAGCTGCGTTACTTCGTCACAGTGGCCGAAGAGTTGCATTTCGGCCGCGCGGCGCGCCGGCTGTCGATGACGCAGCCGCCGCTGTCGCAGCAGATCCAGGCGCTGGAAGAGGAAATCGGCGTGCAGCTGTTCGTGCGCACGCGCCGCTCGGTGGTGCTGACGCCGGCCGGCCAGCAGTGGCTGCCTGAGGTGCGCCGGGTGCTGGCTGACGCCGCGGCGCTGCCCGGGCTGGCGCAACGGCTGGCGCGCGGGGAGGTGGGCTCGCTGTCGCTGGCCTTCGTCAGCACGGCCGACTATGGCATCCTGCCCGATCTGCTGCGGCGCTTCCGGGCGCGCCACCCCGAGGTGCAGCTGCAGCTGCGCGAGGCCACCAGCGACGTGCAGCTGGAAGCGCTGATGGAAGGGGCGATCGACGCCGGCCTGGTGATCCGACCGCAGCTCCCGGCCATGCCGCACGGCCTGGCCTACCTGCCGCTGGTGAGCGAGCCGCTGGTACTGGCCGTCCCGGACGGCTGGCGGCCGGCCGGCGGGGCGTTCGCGGCAAATGGCACGGTTTCGCTGCGCGAGGCGGCCCACGAGCCGCTGATCATCTTCCCGCGCCGAAGCGCGCCGGCGTTTTATGACATCATTACGGGCTACTATGCGCGCGAGGGCCTGGCGCCGGTGATCGCGCAGGAAGCCATCCAGATGCAGACCATCGTCAGCCTGGTGTCGGCCGGCATGGGCGTGGCGCTGGTGCCGGCGTCGCTGTGCAACCTTCGCCGCACCGGCGTGTCGTACCTGGCGCTGCGCGAGGCGGGGCCGCAGATCGAGACCGGCCTGGTCTGGCGCGATGGCGCGTCCACTGGTGCGGCGGGCGCCGCCGGCGTGGCGCCGGTACTGCGTTCCTTCATCGAGATCGCGACCGCGCTCGCGCACGAGACGGCCGCCACCGCCGGGCAAGACCCTCGCTGACTACATGCGGGCCCAGGCCCGTCCCCAACTCCATTCAGGCCAACATGCTGATTCATCCCCAGTTCGACCCGGTTGCCATCCACCTGGGCCCGCTCGCCATCCGCTGGTACGGGCTGATGTACCTGGCCGGGTTCATCATGTTCCTGGGCTTCGGGCGCCTGCGCATCCGCCAGCCGCATATCGCGGCCAAGGGCTGGACCACGCGCGACCTGGACGACATGCTGTTCTTCGGCGTGCTGGGCGTGATCCTGGGCGGGCGGCTGGGCTACGTGCTGTTCTACAAGCCGTCGTACTACCTGGCGCACCCGCTGGAGATCTTCAAGGTGTGGGAAGGTGGCATGGCCTTCCATGGCGGCTTCCTGGGCGTGATCGTGGCGATGTGGCTGTTCGGCAAGCTGCGCCGGCGCCACTGGATGGAGGTGACCGACTTCATCGCGCCGATGATCCCGTGCGGCCTGGCCGCCGGGCGCATCGGCAACTTTATCAACGGCGAGCTGTGGGGCCGCGCGACCGACCTGCCGTGGGGCATGATCTTCCCGCAGGCGGGCGACAACATCCCGCGCCATCCGTCGCAGCTCTACCAGTTTGCCGGCGAGGGCGTGGCGCTGTTTATCATCCTGTGGCTGTTCGCGCGCAAGCCGCGGCCGATGGGCGCGGTCTCGGGCGTTTTCCTGATCGGCTACGGCGCGTTCCGTTTTGCCGCGGAGTTCGCGCGCGAGCCCGACAATTTCCTCGGGCTGCTGGCGCTGAAGATGTCGATGGGCCAGTGGCTGAGCCTGCCGATGATCCTGGCCGGCATCGCCATGGTGATCTGGGCCTATCGCCGCCAGCCCGGCGCGGACGCGCCGCAGCCGGTGGCCTGAGCGACCGGCGCCGCAGCACTTACTTGCCGGTGCGGCGCAGGGCCTCGATGCGGGCACGGGTCTGCGGGTGCGTCGACAGGAAGTCCTGGCCGCGCTCTGCCTCGGCGTCCGACGCCGCACCGCGCCGGTTCTCCAGCTTGACCAGCACATCGGCCAGCGCCGCGGGCGGCAGGCCGTTGCGCTGCATGACCGCGATCGCAAAGTCATCGGCTTCGCGCTCGTGGTCGCGTGAATAGCGCAGCGTCAGCATGGCGGCCGGCACGCCGGCCAGCACCGTCGAGATATCCCCGAACAGGTAGGCCGACAGCGCGCCCAGCGCGGATGCCTGGATCACCTGCTGCAGCCCGTGGCGCAGCGCCACGTGGCCGGCCTCGTGCGCCAGCACGCCCATCATGCCGGGGCCGGTGCCGGCCAGGCTCACCAGTTCATCCGTGACCACGATTGTGCCGCCCGGAAGCGCCAGCGCATTGGCGCCGAGTTCGCCGCCCTGGCGGAACAGCACCTGGTACTCATGCCCGGCGTCGCGCGGACGTACCAGCGCCGCGAAGCCCGAGCGGATGCGCTGCTGTTCCGCGGCGGGCAACTGCGATGGCTTGACGATGCCATTGTCCAGGCTCGTCAGCGTCAGCTTGCCGAGGTGGGCCTCGACCTGCGGCGGCACCGCACGCGCCATCGCGCCCGCGCCCCACGGCAGCAGCACGGAGTAGCCCAGCACCAGCACCGCCAGCAGCGCGGCCAGCGCCAACCCGGCCACGCGCCAGCTGTTCTGCGCGCGCGACACCAGCCCTTCGCGATGGCCGCTTGCGGCCAGCATATGGTCGAAGGCGGCGTGGTCGGCGATTTCGCAGAAGGCACCGTCGGCGAAGGTGACCAGCCGCGGCGCGCGCCGCACGCGTTCGGATACGCGCACGTCCGACAACGGCGCACGGCGCAGCTCGGCGCCGGTGTCGTCGCGCAGCACCGCCTGCTGCGCCTCCACGGCCAGCGTGGCGGGGTGCGCGCGCGAGGTGCGTCCGTCGAAGAAGGTGACTGGAATCATGGTGCTGGCGATGGGGCGCCCGGGCTCAGAGCGCGATGTCGATGTCGTACCAGTCTACCGCCGCGTCGCCCAGCGCCCCCACTTGCTCGGCCTCGCCCGCGACGAAGCTGTCGAGCGGGCCGGCGGCCAGCATCGTCACGCATTCCAGCCGGTAGCGCGCCGCGCGCACCCGCGCGAACGGCAGGTACAGGCCCAGCGTCAGCACGATGGCGATCAGGTTGGTAACAAAGATAAAGACCATGCGCCCGGCCTTGATCTCGCTGCGGAACGCGTGCGGCGCGAGCGTGGTCTGGCTCCACACGATGTTCTGCAGGCGCGCCATCAGGTAGGGGCTGACCGCCAGCAGCGCCAGGTAGAAACCTGCGATGCCGATACCAAACGAAAGCGCCGTGCCGAGCTTGCCGGATGCGGTCGCGCCCAGCACGAAGCTGCCCGCTCCCGCGATGGCCACCACTGCGACCATCATGCCGAAGGCGCGCAGGTAGACGCCGTAAAAATCGCCTGCGCCGGCGCTGAAGGCAAACGGCGCCGTGCCGAAGCGCGTGTGGTTGTGCTGGTAGCGCTTGAAGCGCTGGTGTGCCAGCGGGCCCAGCAGGCCAATCGTGAACACCGCCGCCAGCGGCCACAGCACGAACACCTTGTAGGCCTCGGCATCGCGCCCGGCAAAGGCAAAGCGCAAGCCGCGGTAGCTGGAATTGGCCATGCGAAAGCGCAGCGAGCGCACCAGCAGCAGCGGGAACACTGCCAGCAGCGCGACCAGCATCGCCAGCGAAAGGAAGGGCGACACATTGGTCGCAATCTGGAACGCGAACGCCAGCGCGACCACGATGGCCCGACCCTTCAGGATGGCCGAAGGCTTGCCGTGGTAATCGAAGCTGGCGCCGTCGAGGCGGGTATTGCGATAGAAATAATGCAGCGTGCGCACCTTGGCCCAGGCGGAATAAATGCCGAAGGTGACGATGCTCAGCAGCACATTGACGATCCAGATGCGGAAGTACTCCGAGCCCGTGCCGGTAAAGGAAAGGCCCAGGGGCCGTAGCTCGCCATCGCGCGGATCGGCGGGGGCCGGCGCGCTGGCGGGGGAGTCCGGCGTGGCGGAAAGGGTGAAATCGCTACTGCCAGCGTTCATGGCACAAGCTCCGGATGTGTTGGAAAAGCGACGAAAAGAGAAAAGCGGCGCCTGATCCGCTCCATTAATGAAACCAAATGATTTGCTGCCTTTGCGGCGTGCCGCACACATACTCGCATCGATAAACAAAGGCTACGGCACATTTTGCATATGCAATTGCCGCCAGCCGGCTTGTTTCGCGGACATTATGGGAAAACCCTCGTAACACTCCAGAAACATCCTGTTACACTAGACGTATTCTGTAACAAGTTTCGAATAGCAGTCATCAATTAAATCAGAGACTTAGCATCTCTGGCACGTTAATCGCTATAGATCCTGTTACAAGATGAGCGGCATGCCACAGGCCGCCAACGGGAGCGCGAGGGAGGGTCAGGCATGGCCCGCAAGGGCGGCACAGCCAGCGCGCTTCACGAGAATACAAGGGCAAACGGGAAAATCCGCGCGTCAGCGCGTTTTCAAGGGGTGGCGCCGGGCCAGCGCCAGGTTGTTCAATGACCCACGCGGCGGACACTGCTGTCAGTGCCTGCCTGCGATGAGAAAGCAGTTCTGGCAGTTCTTTCAGGCGCGGACGTTTCCTTGCAGGGAGGCTGGGAAACGTCCGCCGCACCTCTCCCGCCGGCGCATTCTCCGGCAGCCAAATCCCCACGCCGAATACCGCAAATCCCTATCTGGGCTGATTTTGCGCCGCAACATCGAAATTCCTTGTCTCGTTCGCGCCCTAATCCATAATTATGAATTATGACGACCGGGGCGCATTCGCGTGACCGGTGCAGAATCGGATCGAGGTCCCTCGATCCTCGCATTCATCCCGGGGTTGGGCATGCGCATCATCCAGCAGGCGTTGTACCTGGAAGTGGCGGACCGGCTGCGCGCCATGATCGACGCGCACACGCTCGCGCCCGGCGCCTGGGTCGACGAAAGCGCGATGGCCGAAGCGCTGGGCATCTCGCGCACGCCGCTGCGCGAGGCGCTCAAGGTGCTGGCCGCCGAAGGGCTGGTGCGGCTGGAGCCGCGCCGCGGCTGCTTCGTCAACGAGCTGTCCGAGCAGGACCTGGACGAGATCTTCCCGCTGATGGCGCTGCTGGAAGGCCGCTGCGCCTTCGAGGCCGCCCAGAACGCCACGCGCGCCGACCTGGGCGCGCTCGAGGACCTGCATGCCGACCTGGCGCGCTACGCGCAGGCGGGCGACATTGACGCCTACTACGAGACCAATGCCCAGATCCACGAAGCGATCCAGCGGCTGGCGGGCAACCGCTGGCTGTCGGGGCTGATCAGCGACCTGCGCAAGGTGCTGCGGCTGTCGCGCCACAAGAGCCTGAAGCTGCCAGGCCGGATCCACGAATCCTGCGCCGAGCACTTGTCCGTGTTCGCCGCGCTCAAGGCGCGTGACGCGGAAGGCGCCGAGGCGATGATGAAGACCCACCTGCTGCGCCAGCGCGCCGCGCTCAAGGCGCTCGATGCCGGCGGCGCCGATGCGCAGGCCGGCCGTGCGCCGCCCGCGCGCCGCGTTGCGGTTGGCGAGGAGTAGGGGCAGGGCACGCACGCCGCAATGGAAACAGCCAGTTCCTTCACGTTCCGATCGATGCACCAAGGCAGGCAAGGTATGAATTCCTTCGACACGGTTGACCAGAAAATCAGCGCGCCGCTGGGCGAGAGCGAGCCGGCGGGCACGAATTTCCTGTCGCGGCTGGGCCGCTGGTGGGGGCGCAAGGGCGAGGGCGAAAACAAGGCACCCGCCGCCGCCACGCCTGCCGATGGCGAGGCGCCGCTGCCGCCGCGCGCGGCGCGGCGCCAGCGCGAGCAGCTGCGGCTGTGCTTCGATGCGCGCCTGACCGATGGCGCCGCCAACGCCGCCGCGCACGCCTGGCAAGCCGAGTACGAAGCGGCCGGCGAGGCCGCGCGGCGGGGCATGCTGGCGGTGCTGGCCGAGGTGGCCAGCAGCAGCGGCAGCGACGAAGCTGCGGCGGACAGCGACAAAGGCGCGCGCAGTGCCCGCGCGCACACCGGACATTCCGGCCTGACCCAGGCGCTCTCCAACGCCCGCATCCGCTTCTTCAAGCGCCTGGCGGCGCTGCACGGCCAGCGCGGCAACAGCGCCTGCGGCCTGCACTTCCTGATCCAGCTGCGCGCCGACATGCTGCGCTGGCAGCGCCGCGTGCCCGGCTTGCGCGCGCTCGACGACGACCTCGAGGCGCTGTTCTCCAACTGGTTCGACGTGGGCCTGCTGGAGCTGCAGCCGATCACCTGGGACTCGCCCGCGTCGCTGCTGGAAAAGCTGATCCGCTACGAAGCCGTGCACGAGATCGCCTCGTGGACCGACCTGCGCAACCGGCTCGACTCGGACCGCCGCTGCTATGCGTTCTTCCACCCGCGCATCCCACGCGAGCCGCTGATCTTTGTCGAGGTGGCATTCGCGCCGGAGATGGCCGCCAATGTGCATACATTGCTCGACGAGGCCGCCCCGCTGGAAGACCTGCGCCGCGTCAAGTGGGCGATCTTCTACTCGATCAGCAATACCCAGGCGGGCCTGCGCGGCGTCAGCTTCGGCAACTTCCTGCTCAAGCGCGTGATCGAGGAGGTGCAGCGCGAATTCCCGAAAGTGAAGCAGTTTGCGACGCTGTCGCCGATCCCCGGATTTGCCGACTGGCTGCGCAAGCAAGACGGCGCGGCTGTGTCGCAAGTGCTCGGCGACAAGCGCGTGGCACGCTGGAGCGAGCGCCACGGCAACGCGCCGGCGGACGGCGCGGCATGGCTGGAGGCGCTGGCGCCCGATGCCGCCGACGCGGTGACCCGCGATACCGCCATGACCCTGGCCGCGCACTACCTGGTGCGCGAACGCAACCAGGCCATGCCGGCCGACCCCGTGGCGCGCTTCCACCTGGGCAACGGCGCCTGCGTCGAACGCCTGAACTGGGCTGCCGACCTGTCGCGCAAAGGCCGCAGCCAGAGCTGCGGCATGATGGTGAATTACCTTTACGTGCCCGAGGCGCTGGATGACAATCTGGCTCGCCTGGGCGCAGGCAACCCGCGCATCAGCCGTAGCGTCGGGAAGCTGCTGTGACCCTGGTCCGGTCACGGGGATCGCCCCCGCACAGGCGGCGCTTGGCGCGCCGTGTTTTCTTGTCGGGACTTAAGTAGCAAATCAAGCCGCAGCAGGTTCGCCGCGGCCATCGGATTGACTTTCCGCAGAAGAGAGAGGAGACACAAGATGAATCGTCGTCAGTTCAGCCTGGCCGCGTCCGCGCGGGCAGCCGGCATGGCTTTGGGTCTGGCAGGCATCAGTGCCGGCGCAATGCTTGCGGCACCCGCCGCACATGCGGACACCTGGCCGTCCAAGCCCGTCACCGTGATCGTGCCGTTCCCCGCCGGCGGCGGCACCGATGCCTTTGCGCGGCCGCTGACCGCGCAATTGTCCAAGCAGCTCGGCAAGCAGTTCGTGATCGACAACCGCGGCGGCGCCGGCGGCACGGTCGGCGCGAGCATCGCGGCCAAGGCCGCGCCGGATGGCTATACGGTGTTTATCGGCGGCGCCCACCACGCGATTGCGCCGTCGTTCTACAAGAAGCTGGACTACGACATCGAGAAGGATTTCATCCCCGTCACGGTGATCGCCCAGCCGCCGCAGGTGGTGGTGGTCAACCCCAACCGCGTCAAGGCCAACACGCTGCAGGAACTGATCGCCTACGCCAAGGCCAATCCCGGCAAGCTCAACTACGGCTCGGCCGGCAACGGCTCGGCCCACCACCTGGCCGGCGAGCTGTTCAAGATCCAGACCAAGACCTTCATCACGCATATCCCGTACAAGGGTGCCGGCCCGGCGCTGTCCGACCTGATCGCGGGCCAGGTCGACCTGATGTTCGACGGCCTGGGCTCGTCGGCGCAGCATATCCGCGCCGGCCGCATCAAGGCGCTGGCGGTGGCTTCGAACAAACGCTCGGCAGCCTTCCCCAATGTGCCGACCGCGGCCGAGGCCGGGGTGCCGAACTATGAGGTTTCGACCTGGTATGCGATGTGGGTGCCCAAGGGCACGCCCAAGGAAATCGTCGACCGCCTGTACGCCGAGACCGAGAAGGCACTGAACTCGCCTGAACTGAAGCAGGTCTGGCTCAACAACGGCTCCGAGACGCCGGCCTTCACCCAGGAGCAGTTCGCGCAATTCCAGCGCGCGGAGATCCGCCGCTGGGCGCAGGTGGTGCAGCAGTCCGGCGCCAAGATCGACTGAGCAAGATGAGCGGCACCGTCATCTTCGCCACCGCGGACAGCATCGCCACCGTCACGCTGTCGCACGCCGGCAAGCTCAACGCCATCTCCGCGCAGATGTGGCGCGAGCTGGCCGCGGGCTTTGCGCGCCTGTCGGCCGATACCGCGCTGCGCTGCGTGGTGGTGCGTGGCGCCGACGGCAATTTTGCCGCTGGCGCCGACATCGCCGAGTTTCCCGCCGAGCGCGGCGACGCAGCCGCGGTGCGGCACTACCATATGGCCACCATCGCGCCGGCGCTGGCGGCGATCGCGCAATGCCCGCTCCCGACCGTGGCGATGATCGAAGGCGTGTGCGTGGGCGGCGGGCTGGAGATCGCCTGTCATTGCGACCTGCGTATCGCCGCTTCGGACAGCCGCTTCGGCGTGCCGATCAACCGGCTGGGCTTCCCGATGGCGCCGGGCGAGCTGCAAGGCTTGCTGGCGCTGGCAGGCCGTGCGGCCACGCTGGAGATCCTGCTCGAAGGCCGCGTCTTCGACGCTGCCGAGGCACGCGACAAGGGCTTGCTCACGCGCGTGGTCGAGCCCGGTGCGCTGACGGCCGAGGTCGATGCCACCGTGCGCCGCATCACCGCCGGTGCGCCCACGGCGGCCCGCATCAACAAGGCCACCATCCTGCGCCTGGCGCCGCTGCCCGCACCGCTGTCGCCCGCCGAACTCGACGCTCACTTTGCCTATGCCGAGGGCGCCGACCACGCTGAAGGGGTGGCCGCCTTCCTCGCGCGCCGCCCGCCGCAATTCCGAGGAGCCTAGCGCGACCCGGTAAGATGCTGCCTTGCCGCGGTTGCCGCCCCCGGGCGGTGACCGCTTATCCCGTTTATCGCCCGATTTCCGCAGTCTTTCGTTCGATCCCCACCATGAACGCCAACCTGTTCGCCCTGTTCGAATCCCGCTTTCCCGCCGACCGCACCGCCTGCTGCATCGAGACGCATGACGGCCTGTACTACAGCTGGGACGACCTCGACCGCGCCACCGCCAAGCTGGCCAACCTGCTGGCCTCGCTGCACCTGCCTGAAGGCGCGCGCGTGGCGGTGCAGGTGGAGAAGTCGCCCGAGGCGCTGTTCCTGTACCTGGCCACCCTGCGCGCCGGCTATGTCTACCTGCCGCTGAACACCGCCTACCAGGAGGCCGAGATCGACTACTTCGTCGGCAACGCCGAGCCGTCGGTGGTGGTGTGCAGCGGCAAGAATTTCGGCTGGGTGTCCAAGGTGGCATTCCGCCATGGCGTCAACCACGTGTTCACGCTGGACGATGACCGCAGCGGCTCGCTGCTGGCGCGCGCCGCCGCCAAGTCCGACAACTTCACGACCGTCGAGCGCACGGACGACGACCTCGCCGCCATCCTCTACACCTCCGGCACCACCGGCCGCAGCAAGGGCGCGATGCTGACGCACCGCAACCTGGCATCCAATGCGCAGACGCTGCACGAATACTGGGGCTGGCGCAGCGACGACGTGCTGCTGCATATGCTGCCGATCTTCCATGTGCACGGCCTGTTCGTGGCTTCGCACGGCGCGTTGCTGGCCGGTGCCAAGATGATCTGGGCGCCCAGGCTCGACATGGCGCAAGTGCTGAAATTCCTGCCGCGCTCGACCGTGATGATGGGCGTGCCGACCTATTACGTGCGCATGCTGCAGGAGCCGCGCTTCGATGACGACACCTGCCGCCGCATGCGCCTGTTCGTGTCGGGCTCGGCGCCGCTGCTGCTGGAGACCTTCGACGCCTTCCGCGAGCGCACCGGCCATACCATCCTGGAGCGCTACGGCATGAGCGAGACCGTGATGCTGGTGTCCAACCCGTACGATCCGGCGCTGGGCGAGCGCATCGGCGGCACCGTCGGCATGCCGCTGCCGGGCGTGTCGGTGCGCGTGGTCGATGGCGAGGGCAAGGCGTGCGCGCCGGGCGTGATCGGCAACGTCGAGGTCAAGGGCCCGAACGTGTTCACGGGCTACTGGCGCATGCCGGAGAAAACGCGCGAAGAATTCACCGAAGACGGCTGGTTCAAGACCGGCGACGTGGGTCGCTTCGGCGGCGCCATCGTCAGCCAGTCAGGCGAGCGCCAGGTGCCGGACAACTACCTGACCATCGTCGGGCGCAGCAAGGACCTGATCATTTCGGGCGGCTACAACGTCTACCCGAAGGAGATCGAGAGCTTTATCGACGAGATGCCGGGCGTGGCCGAGAGCGCCGTGATCGGCGTGCCGCATGCGGATTTTGGCGAGGCGGTAGTGGCTGTGGTGGTGACGAAGCCGGGTGCGGAGTTCGATGAGTCGGCGCTGATCGGCACGCTCAAGAGCCGCATCGCCAACTTCAAGGTGCCCAAGCGCGTGCACGTGGTGGAGGAGCTGCCGCGCAATACGATGGGGAAGGTGCAGAAGAACGTGTTGCGGGAGCAGTTTGCGGTGCTGTGAGGGCCTTTGAGCGCTTGCCGGTGTTCTCCCTCTCCCGCAAGCGGGAGAGGGAGAACACCTTGCTTAGGCTAGTTGCTAGTTCGGGCGGCTTTGGAGCACCCAAAACCGCGCGCTTTTTCTGCGTTGGTGCCTTACTTCAACATCTGTACCGACCCATTCACCGACACCGTCACCTGCGTCTTCCCGCCCTCGACCGGTACCGGCGCCCCAGCGTCAGCCATCATCGCCTTGGCCGCCCCATACATCCGCGGCACCGGCGGCACCACGCCGGTCTCGTTCAGGTTCACTTCCCGGATGGTATAGCTGTTGTAGCCGAACAGCTTGGTGTTCGCCTGCGCCTTGTTGCGGAACGAAGCAATGGCCTGCTCGGCCAGCTTGGTCTCGGCCGCCTCGCGCGCTTCGCGCGACAGCGAGAAGGCGATGTTCTGCACCTGCATCTGGTTGGCCACTTCGCCGGCCAGCTTCGATACCGCGGCAAAGTCGCGCGACTTCAGGATGACCTCGGAACGCCCGCGCCAGGTGCTGATGCGGCCGTTGCGGTCGGTGCTCGGGTGGATGGTGAAGCCGCCTGATTCTGCGGTCACGCCTTGCACACGGCGCGCCTGCGCGATCACCGCCTGCGTGCGCGTCGACAGCGCCGATGAGATCGCGCCGGGCTCGGCGCCTTCCTGTTCCGCGGCCAGCGTCAGGTGGACGATATCCGTCGGTACTTCGGCGACGGCCTGCGCGTTCAGCGACAGCACGCCCGAGGGCGGTTCGGTGGGGCCGCCGTGCGCCGAGGCGACGATGGCGGTGGTACCCAGCAGGGTGGCGGCAAGCCACTGTTTCATCTTGATCTCCCGTTCAAACGTGATGGGTATCAGACGGAATCAGCCGGCGAAACGTTCCGCGACAATGCAAACGATTGTTACGACGATGGTTATGAAGACAGCGACTGCGGACGTTCAGAACGCCTGCCACGCCTTCCACAGCATGTACGACGCCAGGCACAGCAGCAGCACCGCAAAGACCTTGCGCAATTGGCCGACATCCATCCCGTGCGCGGTGCGTGCGCCCAGCGGCGCGGTCAGCACGCTGGCCCCTGCGATCACAACCAGCGCCGGCAGGTAGATATAGCCAAGCGAGCCCGCGGGCAGGCCGGGCATCTGCCAGCCGCTCCAGACGTAGCCGGCCACGCTGGCCGCGGCAATCGGGAAGCCCAGCGCGGCCGACGTGGCCACCGCGTTGTGGATGGGCACGTTGCACCAGGTCATGAACGGCACCGAGACAAAGGCGCCGCCCGCACCCACCAGGCTCGACAGGAAACCGATGAACCCGCCCGTGCCTGCCATTCCGGCGAATCCGGGCAATTGCCGGCCAGGGGTAGGGCGCCGGTTGCGCAGCATCTGCAGCGCCGAGAAGCCGACGAAGACGGCAAAGGCCAGCGACAGCCAGCTGGTCTTCAGCGCCGCGAAGACCTTGCCGCCGCCGATCATGCCGCCGACCACGATGCCCGGCGCCAATGCCAGCACTATCGGCCAGCGCACCGCGCCGCGCTGGTGATGCGCGCGCACGGACGACAGCGAAGTGAACAGGATCGTGCCCATCGAGGTGGCGATCGCCATATGGACGATGGCCTCGGCGGGAAATCCCAGCGACGTGAACAGCAGCGTCAGGAACGGCACCATCATCATGCCGCCGCCCACGCCGAGCAGGCCGGCGCAAAAGCCGGTGAAGGCGCCGAGTGCGAGCAGCGCGGGGATCAGGACCAGCAGGCTGTCGAACTGCATCAGCGCATCAGCTTGCCGGTGATAAAGCGCCATTCTGCCGGCGTCACCGGCGTGATCGACAACCGGTTGCCGCGCCGGAGCACCACCATGTCGGCCAGTTCCTCGTGCTCGCGCAGCTCCGCCAGCGAAATCAGCTTGCTCTTGCGCTCGAAGTGCACGTCGACCAGCAGCCAGCGCGGGGCGTCCGGCTTCGAGGCTGCATCATGGTAGGGACTCTTGGGGTCGAACTGGGTCGGGTCGGGGTAGGGGGTAGAGCAGACTTCCGCCAGCCCGGCGATGCCCGGCTCGGGACACGACGAGTGGTAGAACAGCACGCCGTCGCCGATCTGCATGGCGTCGCGCATGAAGTTGCGCGCCTGGTAGTTGCGCACGCCAGTCCACGGCAGCGTGCCTTCACGGGCCAGGTCGTCGATGCTGGCTTCGTCCGGTTCGGATTTCATCAGCCAGTACTGGCGGGCGCGTTTGTTCTGGTTCGGGCTCACGGCGCGGCTCAGGATGGAAGGCAGATCAAGGCACCGGGTGCGCAGGGTTGGCACGCGCTGCAGACAACAAAGAAAAAAGGCGATGGTTCAGAAAACCACCGCCTTTTTAAGGGGTCCCCGCCTCGGCCGCTGGGTCGGCATCCTGAACCCAAGTGAGGTTCAGAGTGGCTGCGGAAGTCGCATTTCGGGTACATCATCCACTCAGGGAGTCCAAGCCAGGCCCAGACTATGAGTGCGACGACGCGCTCGCCCACGCGACATAATCCCGCACCATGCAATGCATATCGGTTCAAGGAGTTTATGACCCTCACGAACCAGGCAGGGAAACTGTCAAACGTCTGACGCTCCAGCCGCATCGTCGTGCCCGGAAAACCGGGTCCGCGTGCGGGATGTCAGACGTTTGCCGTTTCTAACTAGGATGGGATGAAAACGGCGGCCGGGCGCGATAACCCAACCTGTCAGCTGCACATCTGTGGTGCCTCGTGCAGTCTGGCTACACTATACACCGCGTTGCAGGGCATACCAAGTCCACTCGTGCGTACCGTTACATTTTGCGCGACAGCGCGGCATCCTCTGCACATCCACCACATTTCGGCAGATCGGTGGTGCCGCGCACGGACGCCGTCAGCCACGTGTACCAGTACCCACGTGCGCGTACTGCCGCAGCGCCTCGTCGGCGCGCTCGTTCAGTTCGCGGATGCGTGCGCGGATCGCCTCCACGGGAATCGCGCCGTCGGCCTGCTGCTTGCGCTGCAGGGACAGCAGGTCAGAGGCGATGCTGATCGCGGCCATCACCGCGACTCGTTCCACGCCCTTGGCGGCGCTGCCGTTGCGCAGCTTGTTCATCTGCGTGTCGACCAGCGCCACCGCGTCGAGCAGTGCAGCCTCGTTCTCGGGGGCGATGGCAAAGCGGTACGGCTGGCCGGCGATATTGACTTCGACTTGCTTGTTGCTCATGCGTGTTCTCCGGGGGCCTTGTGCGGCTCCGCGCCCTCGCCCAGCAGGTCGAGCTGGCGCGTGTCGCTGGCGGTCGGCAGCTTGTCAAGGATGGACTGGATGCGCAGCTGCGCTTCCTCGATCTTGATATTGAGCAGCTCGCGGTCGGCAGCCATGGCCTCGCGCTCGCCGCGCAACTGCGCGGCTTCGCCCTCAAGCCGGGCGATCTCGTCGCGCAGCCGCTGGTTCTCCGCCGCCAGGGTGTCCGCATGGTGCAGCACGCGCCCGATCTTGGCGGCCAGTTGTTCGAGTTCGGTGAGCATAGGGCCTGTCATGATGGGAGTAGTGTCAGGTAACGCGATTCTAGCCGATGCGAAGCCTCGCACAATGCGAAGGGAAGCGTTTCTGACCCGGAAGCGGTGCGGAAGTTGCAGCCTTCTGCACCCAAAACCCCGCGAGAGTTGTGACAAAGCCCTACGAGAGGCCGCGTTGACGCGGGGTGCGAAACTCCCTACACTCGCGCACGTCTCAGGTGCTCGCCCTTTTCGTCCCTGGCGAAAGGGCAGTTCAACGGGAAACAGGGAGCCGGGCCGGCAGCGTGCCGGAAAGGCCAACCTGTGCTGCCCCCGCAACGGTAAGCGACCGCGTGCGCATCTGCCAGCCCGATCATTTCGGCCGCTGGCAATGCCGGGATCCGTTCCCGGCCCCATGCCGCGCAGGACCGGCCACATGCCACTGAACCTCAGGTTCGGGAAGGCGCCGGCCCCGTGTCGCCAGCCCGGATACCGGCCTGAACGCGGGCTGCCGCCCGTGCGCGGCACGCCTCATCGCCATATGGTCCGCGGGGGAACGGGCCCGGCCGTCCTATCCCAGTCCTGCATCATGCGTTCATCGCTTCACAGGTCGACCCGCCCGGCAGCCCCGGCGGTGCGTCCGTCCGTGCCCGCCATCCTGGCGGCCATCGCCTCGTTCACCCTGGTTCCGGCCACTTCGTTCGCGCAAGCGACCGACAGCGGTACCGCGCAGCTCGCGCCGGTGGTGGTCACTTCCACCCGTACCGCGCAAGCCATTACCGAGGCGCTGCCGCACACCACGGTGGTCACGCAGCAGGACATCCAGAACTCGCAGGCGCCCGACCTGCGCTCGCTGCTGCGCAACCAGGCCGGCGTCGAGTTCTCGACCAACGGCGGCATGGGCAGCAACACGACGCTGTTCATGCGCGGCGCCAACTCGAACCAGACGCTGATCCTGATCGATGGCGTGCGCGTGTCGTCCGCCAGCAGTGGTACCGCGCAGCTGGCCAATATCCTGCCCGACCAGATCGACCATATCGAAGTGGTGCGCGGCAACGTCTCGGCGCTGTATGGTTCGGATGCGATCGGCGGCGTGGTGCAGATCTTTACCAAGAGCGGCGCCGGGCAGGCACCGGCGGCCAATGCGGCGGTGGAGTACGGCAGCAACAATACGCGCCAGGGTACGGTCGGCTATGGCGGCCAGATCGGCGATACCTCGTTCAACCTGACCGGCTCGGCGTTCAAGACCGACGGCTTCTCGTCGATCAATACGCAGCAGGCGCCGCGCGCCAACCCCAACGACAATCCGTACGAGAACCAGAGCGTGTCGGGCCAGGTCAAGCACCGCTTCACGCCGAACTGGGATGCGGGCATTACCGGCTACTACTCGAAGAGCAAGGTGTCGTTCGACAGTGCCTTTGGTCGCCCGACCGACGACAACCGCACCAACAGCGAGCTGTACACGCTGTCGGCCTTCGTCAACGGTAAGGTGGGCGCGGACTGGACCACGCATTTCAAGCTGGCGCAGAGCGAGGACCGCAGCGACACCTTCCTCAACGGCAATCCCAACGGCACCTTCAATACCCGCAACCGCCAGTTCAACTGGCAGAACGAGTATGCGCTGGCCGCCAATCACACACTGCTGTTCGGCACCGACTACCTGCAGCAGGAGCTGGAAACGACCGCCTACGGCGCGCCCACGCGCAATGTATTCTCGGTGTTCGGCGGCTATGACGGGCGCTTCGGCAAGCACCAGTTGCAGCTCAACGCGCGCAACGACCACTACTCGGACTTCGGCAACCAGGGCAGCTTCTTCGCGGGCTACGGCTACAACCTGACCGATGCCTTCAAGCTGATCGCCAACGTCAGCAATGCCTTCCGCGCGCCGACCTTCAACGAGCTGTACTTCCCCAACTTCGGCCAGCCCAACCTGCAGCCCGAGCGCGCCAAGTCGGTCGAGGCGGGCGTGCAGTACAGCACCGCCAGCGCCGGCCTGCTGCGCGTGACCGCGTTCGAGACGCGCTACAACGACCTGATCGTGGCGGCGCTGCAACCCAGTGGCCTGTTCCTGGCGCAGAACGTCAACAAGGCCAAGGTGCAGGGCATCGAGGCTTCGTGGCGCGCCACCGTGTACGGCACCGACATCGGCGCCAGCGTGACCTTCCAGAACCCGGTGGACGAGCAGTCCGATACCCAGCTGCTGCGCCGCGCGCGCCGCCACGCCGCGCTGGATGTGGGCCGCAACTTCGGCAACTGGCGCTTTGGCGGCGAATGGCTGCTGTCGTCGGCGCGCATGGATGCGGGCTCGCGCCGGCTGGGCGGATACGGTATCGTCAACCTGAACGCCCGCTACAACATCGACAAGCAATGGTTCATTGGCGCCCGCGTCGAAAACCTGTTCGACAAGGACTACCAGCTCGCCTTCCCCTACAACACGCAGGGGCGCGCGGGCTTTATCATGCTGGGCTGGCGCCAGCGATGAGCGCACGGGCGCGCCATGTCTGAGCTGCGGCGCGCCCTGGCGGTCTGGCTGGCGCTCGCGCTGGCTGCGCTGTTCGTGTTTGCGGCCTCGCTGGCGCTGGGCAGCGTCTCGCTCGATGCGCGCGAGCTGTGGCTGGCGCTGAGCGGCGCGGACACTGGCACTGCCGGCGCGATCGTGCGCGAGCTGCGCCTGCCGCGCGCGGCCGCGGCGTTTGCCTGCGGGGGACTGCTGGCCTTGTCCGGCGCGTTGATGCAGGTACTGCTGCGCAATCCACTGGCCGAACCATACGTGCTGGGCGTATCGGGCGGCGCCTCCACCGCCGCATTGCTGGCCATGCTTTTGCTGGCGCCGTGGTGGGGCGTGCAGGCCTCCGCCGCCGTGGGGGCGCTGCTGTCGATGGTGCTGGTGGCGTCGCTGGCGCGGCGCGACCTGCTGCATCCGCAGGTGCAGGGCGGCCACCGCGAGGCCGGCGCCCGGCTGCTGCTGACCGGCGTGATCCTGGCCGCCGGCTGGGGAGCGATGATCACGCTGATCCTCGCAGTCGCGCCGGAATCGCGCCTGCGCGGCATGCTGTTCTGGCTGACCGGCGACCTCAGCGGCACCGCCAGCTACGGCGGCGCGCTTGCGATGCTGGTCGTGGCGCTGCTGCTGGCGATGCCGATGGCGCGCGCGCTCAACGTGATGCTGCTGGGCGAGACCGTGGCGCAGTCGCTGGGCGTGCGCGTCGGCCGCGTGCGGCTGGCGACCTTCATGCTGGCGTCGCTGTGCATTGCCGCGGCGATCACCACGGCCGGCTCGATCGGCTTTGTCGGGCTGGTGGTGCCGCACCTGGTGCGGCTCGCGTGGGGCAACGACCAGCGCCTGCTGCTGCCGGCCGCGGTGCTGCTGGGCGGTGCGCTGCTGATGGCCGCCGACCTGATCGCCCGTTCCGTGATCGCGCCGGCGCAGTTGCCGGTGGGCGTGATCACCGCGCTGCTGGGTGTGCCGACTTTCCTTTACCTGCTGCTGCGGAGGCCGCGATGACTTCGGGCGCGCCCTGGTCCCATCCGCTGACCGCGTGCCCGGCGCTCGCGCTGCGCGATGTGCGGCTGCGCACCGGCCAGCGCGTGCTGGTGGAGCGCCTGACGCTGAGCATCGGCCCCGGCCAGCTGTGGTGCATCGCCGGGCCCAACGGTGCCGGCAAATCCACGCTGATGACGGTGCTGGCCGGTCTGCGCCATGCCGATGGCGGCAGCGTCGAGATCGACGGCATCGCACCGACGCAGGTTGCGCCCGCGATACTGGCGCGCCAGCGCGCCTACCTGCCGCAGGCGGTACATGACACGTTTTCGATGTCGGTGCTCGATGCGGTACGCGTGGGCCGCCACCCGCACCTGTCGGGCTGGGGCTGGACCGGACGCGAGGACGAGCGCATCGTTCGCGACGTGATCCGCGCGATGGATATCGAAGCGCTGGCCGCGCGCGATGTGCTGACGCTGTCCGGGGGCGAGCGCCAGCGCGCCTCGCTGGCCGCGGCGCTGGCGCAGCAGGCGCCGCTGCTGCTGCTGGACGAACCGGTATCGCACCTGGACCTGCGCCACCAGATCGTGGTGCTGGAGCAGCTCGCCGCACTGGCCCACGCCGGGCGCCACGCCATCGTGGTGATCCTGCATGACCTGACACTGGCGCTGCGCTACGCCACCCACGCCCTGCTGATGGCCGAAGACGGCACCGCACTGCACGGCCCGGCCGCTGAAGTCCTGACCCCCGCGCGTTGCTCGCGCGCGCTGCGCACCCCCATCGTCAGCGTGACCGACGGCGTGCATACTGCACTGATTCCCGATGGCGCCGCGGCGCCACTTACCGATACGCAAGACCCCTCCCTATGACCGATTCCAGCAATCCCTCCACCGAAGACGCGGACCGCGACGCCCGCCACAAGGCGCGCATGGTGCGCAAGAAGGAAGTGGTCGACGCCAAGATCGCCGCCGCGCAGGACGAGCGCGGCGTGATCGTGATCACCACCGGCAACGGCAAGGGCAAGTCTAGCTCGGGCTTCGGCATGGTGGTGCGCGCGCTCGGCCATGGCATGCGCACCGGGGTGGTCCAGTTCATCAAGGGCGCGCAGCCTACCGGCGAAGAGATGTTCCTGCGCCGCTTTCCCGAGGAATGCGCCTTCCACGTGATGGGCGAGGGCTATACCTGGGAAACCCAGGACCGTTCCCGCGACGTGGCCAAGGCCGAAGCCGCCTGGGAAGTGGCGCGCGGCATGCTGCGCGATCCGGCGATCGGCCTGGTGCTGTTCGACGAACTCAACATCGCGCTCAAGTTGCACTATCTTGACGTGGAGCAGGTCATCGCCGACCTGCGCGCGCGCCCGCCGATGCAGCACGTGGTGATTACCGGCCGCGGCGCGCCGCCGGCGCTGGTGGAGGCGGCCGACACCGTCACCGACATGACGCCGGTCAAGCATGCCTTCCAGCAGGGCATCAAGGCCCAGCGCGGCGTGGAAATGTAGCCGCAACTTCAACACACAGAGCAAAGCTATGCAGTTTCCGGAAATCGCTCCCCTCGACGAGGCTTTGCGCCCCGCGTTGCAGGCTGCCATCGACGACAAGACCAAGCCGCTCGGCGCGCTGGGCCGGCTCGAGTCGCTGGCGCTGCAACTGGGCCTGATCCTCGGCACGCAACGCCCCGCGCTGCAGCGGCCCACGGTGATCGTGTTTGCCGCCGACCACGGCGTGGCCGATGCGGGCGTCAGCGCCTACCCGGCCGAAGTCACCGCACAGATGGTGCAGAACTTCCTGAGGGGCGGTGCGGCGATCAATGTGTTCTCGCGCCAGCATGGCATTGCGCTGGAGGTCGTTGATGCAGGCGTGCGCGTGCCGCTGCCGCCGGCGCCGGGGCTGGTCAACTGCCGCATTGCCGACGGCACGCGCAACTTCGCGGTCGAGCCCGCGATGACGGCTGAACAGGCCGCCGCCGCAATGACGGCCGGCATGGCGCGCGTGTTGCGCCATGCGCAGCAGGGCTGCAATGTGATCGGGTTTGGCGAGATGGGCATTGCCAATACCTCGGCAGCCGCCTGCCTGATGCAGCGACTCACCGGGCTGCCGCTTGACGACTGCATCGGCCGCGGCACGGGCCTCGACGATGCCGGCCTGGCGCGCAAGCGCGAAGTGCTGGAACGCGCGCTCGCCCTGCATGCCGGGGCAGAGGCGCCGCTCGAGGTGCTGGCCACCTTCGGTGGCTTCGAGATCGCGATGATGGCCGGTGCCTTCCTGGCCGCCGCCGCCAGCCGCATGGTGATCCTGGTCGACGGCTTTATCGCCTCGGCCGCGCTGCTGGTGGCGCAGCGCCTCGACCCCAACGTGCTGCAGTACTGCGTGTTCACGCACTGCTCGCACGAGCGCGGCCATCGCGCGCTGCTCGCGTATTTCGGCGCCGAGCCGCTGCTGGCGCTGGACCTGCGCCTGGGCGAGGGCACCGGGGCCGCGCTGGCATGGCCGCTGGTGGCGTCGGCGGTCGCTTTCCTGAACGAGATGGCGACCTTCAGCGGCGCCGGTGTCAGCACCGCCTCGTCATGAGCGTGCCGTCCGACCCGGTGCCGGCGCCAGGCGCCCCCACGGGGCTGGCAGGCGAGCTGCGCTTCTTCCTGACGGCGCTGGGCTACTTCACGCGCGTGCCGTTGCCCGGTTGGCTGGCGCGCTGGGTCGGATTCGAACCGCATTACCTGCACGCTGCCGCGCGTTATTTCCCGCTGGTCGGGCTGCTGGTCGGTGGCGTGGGCGCACTGGTCACCTGGGGCGCGATGCTGTGGTGGCCCATCGGGGTCGCCGTGCTGCTGGGCATGGCCGCCACGCTGCTGCTGACTGGCGCCTTCCATGAAGACGGCCTTGCCGACTGCATCGATGCCTTCGGCGGCGCCTGGCAGCGCGAGGATGTGCTGCGCATCATGCATGACTCGCGCATTGGCGCGTTCGGCGCGATCGCGCTTGTCGTGGCGCTGCTGCTCAAGTGGCAGCTGCTGGTGGCGATCGGCGCGCACGGCGGGCTGGCCGTGCTGCTGATGGTGATCGTGGCCGCGCATGCCGCCAGCCGCGCGATGGCGGTCAGCTATCTCGCCACGCTCACTTACGTGCGGCCCGAGGGCAAGGCCAAGCCGGTGGCACAGCGCCTGGCCGGCGCGGGACTGGTGTTCGCGCTGCTGTGCGGGCTGGCGCCGCTGTGGCTGCTGTCGCCGCTGTTCTGCGCCGCGGCCATTGCCGCGCTGCTGGTGCTGTGGTGGCTGCTCGGCCGCTATTTCGTGCGACGCATCGGCGGCTATACCGGCGACTGCCTGGGCATGGCACAGCAGTGCGCGGAAATCCTGCTCTACCTGGTGGCCGCGGCATGGATGTGGTCCTGATCCGCCACGCGCAGCCGGAGGTCCCCGCGGGCACTTGCTACGGCTGCCTCGACCTGCCGCTGGTGTCGCCGCTGACGCCCGCGGTGGCGCAGATCGTGGCAGGGCTGCCGGCGCCTGCGCGCATCGTCACCAGCCCGCTGGCGCGCGCGAGCGGGACCGCGCAGGCACTGGCGCAGACGGCCGGCGTGTCCGCCATCGACAGCGAGCCGCGGCTGCGCGAAATCGACTTCGGTACGTGGGAGGGCATTGCGTGGGATGCGATCGACCGCGACGCGCTCGACCAGTGGGCGGCGGACCTGCTGCATGGCCGCCCGCACGGGGGCGAATCGCCCGCGCAGGCGATGGCGCGTGTCGCCGGCTGGGCCGGATCGCTCGATGTGGACAGCATTGACTGCATCTGGGTGGTCAGCCATGCCGGCCCGATGCGCATGCTGGCCGCGCACTGGCTGGGCGTGCCGCTGGCGGTCACCGTCAACTGGGCGCTTGGCTTCGGCGCCAGTTGCCGCTTCCGGCTCGGCGCGGGCGGCGTGCGGCTGGACTGGTGGAACCGCGGCGCCTGATCAGCGTGCGGGGCGTCGTTTGCGGGCCGTGTCGAGGTCCTTGCAGATCTGCTCGGCACCTTGCACCACGCGCGGGCCGGCGCGGTTGACCAGGTCGCCGTCGATCACGAACAGGTTGTTGCGTGCCACCGCGGTGACCTGCTTCCAGCGCTGCCACATCTCGAAGTCCGGCAGCGGCTGGTCCGAGCGCGTGGCGCCCATGCCCGCGGTCAGCATCGCTTCAGGATTGCCCGCAATCACAGCTTCCACCGACACCGTCGGCACCAGCGGCGTCTCTGCCGCGAACAGGTTGCGCCCGCCGCAGAGCGCCAGCATGTCGCTGACCAGGTGCTGGCCGTTGAGCGTCATCAGCGGCTGCTGCCAGACCTGATAGAACACTGTCACCGGCGGCCGCGCCGCGTAGGTCTTGCGCAGCGTCTCCACCTGCTGGCGGAAGCTGTCGGCCGCGCGCCGCGCCGTTGTCTCGGTGCCCAGCAGCGTGCCGAGCTTCTCCAGGTTCTCCGGGATCGATGCCAGCTTGCGCGGCTCGCTGTAGAACAGCGGCAGCCCGAGCGAGCGCAGCCGGTCGGTCTGCTTCTGCGCATTGCCATGGCGCCAGATCACGATCAGGTCTGGCTTGAGCGCGGCGATGCGCTCCAGGTCCAGCGCCTTGTTGTCGCCCACGCGCTGGATCTCGCGCGCCTGCGGCGGATAGTCGCTGTAGCTGACCGTGCCGACGATGCGGTCGCCGCCGCCGGCGGCGAAGATCATTTCGGTCACGTGCGGCGCCAGCGAGATCACACGGCGCGCGGGCTGGGCCAGTGTCACGGTCTGGCCTGCATCGTCGACGACCGACACGGCGGCTTGCGCGGGCAGGGCAGCAGCCAGTGCGAGGACGATGGCGGACTTCGGGAGGTTCAGCATGGATGTAGGGGGGGCGTGGATCAGGCAGTGACGGCGGCCAGCGCTGCATCGAGACGCGACCAGGCTTCTGTCTGGTCGGGCGGCAGGCCGAGGCGCAGGCTCGGCGGGCAGCCGCCGGCGGCGTCGAACAGCCGGGTCCAGACACCGTGCTGTGCCAGGGCTTCATGCAGCCGTGCGGCATCGGCATGCGGCACCCAGCAGAACAGCGGGTGCATCACGGGCGCGAACCCGCGGCGCTCCAGCAGGGCGGTGAGCCGGGCGCCTGCCGCGCACAGCCGTGCGCGGGTCGCCTGCTGCCAGCTTCGGTCCGTCAAGGCATGGCGCGCGACCTCGCGCGCCGGGCCTGAGACGGTCCAGTGGCCCAGCCGCTCGCGCAGCGCTTCCAGCAGCGCCGGCTGCGCCAGCACGAAGCCGCAGCGGATTCCGGCGAGGCCATAGAACTTGCCGATCGAACGCAGCACCACCAGCCCGGCTGCGCCGCTGTGCGCGGCGACCGATGACGCAGGCAAGCAATCGATAAAGGCTTCGTCGACCACCAGCGTGCCGCCACGCGCCGCCAGCAAGGCATGCCAGCGCAGCAGCGTAGCGGGCGGCAGCAGCCGGGCGGTCGGGTTGTTCGGGTTCACCACGACGAGATGATCGAGTGCGTTGGCGAGGTTTTCCCGCGCGAAGTCCGCTTCATCCAGCGGCACCACCGAGTGTCCGGCCGCGGCAAAGGCGGGCGCATATTCGCTGTAGCCCAGCGCGGCGATGCCCACGCGGCCCGCGCGCAGCAAGCCCGGCAACGTGCGGATAGCAGCCTGCGAGCCGGCGACGGGCAACACCTGCGGCGCACCGCAAGCCTGCGCCGCCAGCTCGGCCAGTCCGTCATCATCTTGCGGTAGCCGTTGCCACACCTGCGCGGCCAGTGCCGGCACCGGATAGCCGTCGGGATTGATGCCGGTGGACAAGTCGAGCCAGTCGTCGGCAGGACGGCCGTAGCGGCGCACCGCGGCCAGCAGGTTGCCGCCATGGCGGATCGGGGCAAGGGCGGTGCTCACGTCGGCGTGGAAACGGCAAGAACGGCCAGCGCGCTGGCGCCTGCCAGCACGAGCCACAGCCACAAGGCGCGATCGACCAGCCGCAGGCAGGCCATCACATGCGCGGCCTGCGGCGCGGTGCCCGCGCCCAGCGGCGGACGTTGCTCAATTTCACCGTGATAGCGCGCCGGACCGCCGAGCTGAACGCCGACCGCGCCAGCGCCCGCGGCCATCACCGGGCCGGCATTGGGGCTGGACCACGCGGGTGCCTGCGTGCGCCAGCAGCGCAGCGCCTGCGCGGTGGCGCCGAGCAGTGCGTAGGACAGCGCGGTCAGCCGCGCGGGAATGAGGTTGAGCAGATCGTCGATGCGCGCCGCGGCCCAGCCGAAATACAGCAGCCGCGGCGTGCGGTAGCCCCACATCGCATCGAGCGTATTGGCCAGCCGGAACGCGATCACAGCGGGTGCGCCGCCAACCAGGAACCAGAACAGCGCGCCGAAGATCGCGTCGTTGCCGTTCTCCAGCGCCGATTCGCAGGCGGCGCGCGCCAGCGCTTCGGCATCGGCATCGGCGGTGTCGCGCGAGACGATGCGCGCGGTCAGCTTACGTGCGGTCGGCAGGTCGGAGGCGGTGAGTGCGGCGGCGATGGGGGCGATATGCTGGTGCAGGCTGCGCGCGCCGAGCGCGGCATACAGTGCCAGCGCATGCAGCGCCAGCGCGGCAAGCGGATGCCAGCGCGCGGCAGCTTCGACCAGCCCCCACGCCAGCGCGGCTGGCACCAGCACCAGCGCGCACCAGCCGGCAACGCCGGCCAGGCGCTGCCGCCACGGCGCGCCGCGATGCGCAGGATCATTGATGTGTCGTTCGAGTGCGCTGGCGATGCGGCCAAATCCCACCAGCGGATGCCAGCGGCGCGGCTCGCCCAGCCAGCGGTCCAGCAGCACGCCTGCCAGTGCAGCGGCAACGCAGGCCGGCCAGGCCTGCATCAGCATGCGGGATCGGCGCCCTTGACCGCAACCGGGATGCCCGCCACCAGCAGCCGCACGCGGTCGGCGGCAGCGGCCAGCTTCTGGTTCAGGCGGCCCAGTTCATCGACATAGAAGCGGGTGATCGCGCCCATCGGGATCACGCCGAAACCGATCTCGTTGGAGACCAGGATTACGTGGCCGGGCAACGTGGGCAGCGCGGTGAGCAGCGCTTCGATTTCCTCGGTGAAGGGATCGGGCGGCGTGATCACGCCGTGCTCGGGATAGCTGCGGCCGTCGGGGAAGAGCAGGTTGTTCATCCACAGCGTCATGCAATCCACCAGGATGCAGCCGTCGTGGCGCGCGTTGGCATAGAGCGCGTCAGCCAGGTGCACCGGCTCTTCCACCAGGCGCCAGTCGGCGGGGCGGCGCGCGCGGTGCAGCGCGATGCGGACTTCGAGTTCCTGGTCGGCGTGCGCCGGGTCTTGTCGCGCGGTGGCGACGTAAGTGACCGGGCCACCGATGACGGTGGCGTGGTCGGTGGCGAGCTGTTCGGCGTAGTGGCTCTTGCCGGAACGCGCGCCGCCCAGCACCAGCGTGAGCTGGCGCGCGCCGTTCCCGCTGGTGGCGGCTCGCGGCTGGGTAGCGGCGGCCGTGCCGGGCGCGGAGGCGGGTGCGATGGCCGGGGTTTCCATCCGCGTATTGTAGCCGCCGCATCCGACCCTCGCATCCTGCTCTTGCAAGGCCCCGGTGCGATAATCCGCCGATGCAATCCGATTCCCCGCAAACGATACTGCCGGGTGCCCTGTGCGGCACGCTGATGATCCAGGGCACGACCTCCGATGCCGGCAAGAGCACCGTGGTGGCCGGCCTGTGCCGCGTGCTGGCCCGCGCCGGCACGCGCGTGGTGCCGTTCAAGCCGCAGAACATGGCGCTGAACAGCGCGGTCACCGCCGACGGCGGCGAGATCGGCCGCGCACAGGCGCTGCAGGCGCAGGCTGCGGGTCTCGCGCCGCATACCGACATGAATCCGGTGCTGCTCAAGCCCAGCAGCGACACCGGCGCCCAGGTGATCATCCACGGTCGCGCGCGGCTGGACCTGGACGCGCGCGCCTACCACGCCTACAAGCCCGAGGCGATGAAGGCTGTGCTGGCCTCGCACGCGCGCCTGGAACAGGCGTATGACGTGGTGCTGGTGGAAGGCGCGGGCAGCCCGGCCGAGATCAACCTGCGCGAGCGCGATATCGCCAACATGGGCTTTGCCGAGCGCGTCGACTGCCCGGTGGTGCTGGTGGCCGACATCGATCGTGGCGGCGTGTTCGCGCACCTGCTCGGCACGCTCGACTGCCTGTCCGAGAGCGAACGCGCACGCGTCACCGGCTTCATCATCAACCGCTTCCGTGGCGATATCAGCTTGCTGGAGCCCGGGCTCGACTGGCTCACCGCGCGCACCGGCAAGCCGGTGTTCGGCGTGCTGCCTTACCTGCACGGCCTGCACCTGGATGCCGAGGACGCGATCATCGGCACGCAATCAGACAAGGCCGGCACGCCGGCGCAACGGCTGCGCGTGATCGTGCCGGTCATGCCGCGCATCGCCAACCATACCGACTTCGACGCGCTGCGCGCGCATCCGCAGGTCGACCTGCAGTTCGTCGGGCCCGGCATGCCCATCCCGCCGGCCGACCTGGTGGTGCTGGCCGGCAGCAAGAGCGTGCGCGCCGACCTGGCGTTCCTGCGCGATAACGACTGGGAGCCGGCGCTGCGCCGCCACCTGCGCTATGGCGGCAAGCTTATCGGCATCTGCGGTGGCATGCAGATGCTGGGCCGGCAGGTGCATGATCCCGATGGCCGCGAAGGGCCGGCCGGCAGCAGCCCGGGCCTGGCCTTGCTGGACTACGAGACCACGCTGGCCGCGGAGAAGCAGTTGCGCCAGGTCGGTGGCAGGCTGGCGCTGGACGATGCCGACGCGCCGGTGCGCGGCTACGAGATCCACCTTGGCGTCACCACCGGCGCGGGACTCGAACAACCCGCCCTGTGGCTCGACCGCGGCGACGGCACGGTGCGGCCCGACGGCGCGCGCTCCGACGACGGACAGGTCCTGGCCACCTATGTCCACGGCCTGTTCGACGACCCTGCCGGCTGCCAGGCGCTGCTGCGCTGGGCGGGGTTGGACGGTGCCCAGGCGGTGGACCTCGATGCACTGCGCGAGGCCTCGATCGAGCGGCTGGCCGACACCATGGCCGCGCACCTTGATCTCGGAGCGATGCTGGCGCCGCTGCGGCGCTGAAGCAATCTCACGGCCCACGGGGCAGGGCCCCTGTTAGAATCGCGAATCCTTCGCATTTGCATTCTGCGCGGGATATGGCTGCTACGCCATATCCCGCGCTTTGCAGCGCCCGCTCAACGCACTTCCACCCCGTCATGGTCACCGGCCGCCTGCGCGTCGTCCTCGTCAAGCTGCACCTGTATATCGGCCTGAGCCTCGGCCTGCTGTTCGTCCTGTTGGGGCTGACCGGCATGGCCATCGCGTGGCGCGAAGAACTGGACGCGTGGCTCAATCCGGACCTGCTGGTGGCCTCCGCGCCGATGACGGAGGCGGTCTCGCCGGCCACCGTCCAGGCCGTGACCGAACGGCTGGCCGCACCCCCGTATGGCAAGCCCAACCTGCTGATGCTGCCGAACCATGCCGATGGCGTATTCATCGCGTGGTACCCGGTCAAGGGGCCGGATGGCGTCGTGCCCGGCCGCTCGCGCCAGGTGATGGTCGATCCGGTGACGCTGGATGTGAAGGGCGAGCGCGTCTGGGGCGAGGCGGGCCTGTCGCGCCGCCTGCTGCTGCCGACGCTGTTCCACCTGCACCGCTACCTGCTCTCCGGCGACACCGGCAAGACCATCACCGGCGTGGTCGGCATGCTGCTGCTGCTGACGACGCTGGCCGGCATGGTGGTGTGGTGGCCAAAGATGAAGCTGCGCTCGGTGGTGCAGGCCTTCCGCATCACGCACGGCGGTTCGTGGCCGCGCTTCAACTATTCGCTGCATCGCGCCGGCGGCATCCTGGCCGCGCCGGTGCTGGCCACCATCGCCTTTTCGGGCTGGTACCTGAATCTGCCGAAATGGGTGACGCCCATCGTGGCGGGGGTGATGACCGTGACGCCGCCGGTCAAGCACGTGTCCGCCCCGGCGCCGGCCGGGGCCCGGCAGCTCAGCGCGGCCCAGATCATGGCGGCGGCGCAGACGCAGTACCCGGATGCGCAGGTGACGCGCATCAGCCTCCCGCGCAAGCCCGGCGACGCCTTCGAGGTGCGCTTGCGCCAGCCCGGCGAGGTGCGCAAGGACAGCGGCGCCACGCGGCTGTGGCTGGACGCCTGGACCGGCCAGCGCCTGGGTGCGCGCGACCCGCACGACGCGCCTGCCGGCGACACGCTGCTGAACTGGCTGTTCCCGCTGCATACCGGCGAGGCCTTTGGCCTGCCGGGCCGGCTGTTCATCACGCTGTTCGGGCTGGCGCCACTGACCTTTGCCGTGACCGGCGTGCTGATCTGGTGGAAGCGGCGGCGCGGCCACCAGCGGCATGTGGTAAAGACCGCACAGCGCTCCAGTATGCGCGGGGCATGAAAAAAGCAGGCCGCGGCCTGCTTTTTCTTTACCTCGGACGCGGCGATGCCGCGCGCCTCAGATCTCCAGGTTATCGATCAGTCGGGTCGCACCCAGCTTGGCCGCCGTCAGCACCACCAGCGGTTCGCCCGCGGCGAATTCCTCGCGCGTCGGCGCCTGCAGGTCGACGCGCTTGCGGATCGACACGTAGTCCGGCTTCCAGCCGCGCTTGGCCAGCGATTCCTTCGCGCTGGCCTCCACCGCCAGCAGGTCGGCCGCAGCGCGGTCGCTGCCCAGCACGGTGTCGCGCACGTCATGCAGCGTGCGGTACAGCACCGGCGCCTCGGCGCGCTCGTCCGGGCTCAGGTAGCGGTTGCGCGACGACAGCGCCAGGCCGTCTTCGGCGCGTATGGTCTCGGCGGGAATGATGTCGATCGGCAGCGCGAACTGCTGCACCATGCGGCGCACGATCATCAGCTGCTGGTAATCCTTCTTGCCGAACACGGCCACACGCGGCTGTGCGCACGAGAACAGCTTCATCACCACCGTGCACACGCCCTTGAAGAAGCCGGGGCGGAACTCGCCTTCCAGGATGTCGCCGAGGTCATGCGGGGGCTCGACGCGGTATTCCTGCGGCTCGGGGTACATGTCGCGCTCGGAGGGCGCGAACAGCACATAGACGCCTTCCTTCTGCAGCTTTTCGATATCGTCCTGCAGCGTGCGCGGGTACTTGTCGAAATCCTCGTTCGGGCCGAACTGCAGGCGGTTCACGAAGATCGACGCCACCACCGGGTCGCCGTGCTGGCGCGCCAGGCGCATCAGCGACAGGTGGCCTTCGTGCAGGTTGCCCATGGTGGGGACGAAGGCGGCGCGGTTCTGGCCGCGCAACTGGTCCCGCAGCTCTTGGATGGAGGAAATGACTTTCATCTGGCTAGGTTTGCTGGTCGTGGTGGCGGTGACCCGGCGCCGGTATCAGGGGCGGCGCATGGACAAACCGGTTTCGGCCTCTGTCGGGCGTTGGACCCTCGGGCGCTTGCCGTCGGGGCGTGTACTGCCGGCTGTCGGCGGATTGTAGATCAACTGGGGCGGCACCGGACCCCACGCCACGGGTGGGTCAGCTGGGGCTGTACGCCAATCGCACATAAATTGGCGCGAACGGCTCGGCCTGGGTGATCTCCACCAGCGACTCGCGCGAGAGTTCCAGCATGGCGATAAAGTTCACCACCACCACCGGCACGCCCTTGCCGGAGCGGATCGCGTCCTCGAACAGCTCGCTGAACTCCATAAAGCGTGCATGCTGCAGGCGGCGCAGGATCTGGCTCATGTGCTCGCGCACCGACAGTTCCTCGCGCGAGATCTTGTGGTGCTGGTTGAGCTTGGCGCGCTTGAGCACATCGGCCCAGGCGGACTGCAGGTCGATCGTCTCCACCTCCGGGAAGCGCGGCGCCAGGCTCTGCTCGATATAGACCTGCGAGCGCAGGAAGTCGCGGCCCAGCTGCGGCACCGTGTCCAGGTGCTGCGCGGCCAGCTTCATCTGCTCGTACTCCAGCAGGCGGCGCACCAGCTCGGCGCGCGGGTCCTCGGCCTCATCGTCGCTGTCGGTCTTCCTGACCGGCAGCAGCATGCGCGACTTGATCTCGATCAGCATCGCCGCCATCAGCAGGTATTCCGCCGCCAGCTCCAGGTTGGTCTTGCGGATCTGCTCGATGTACGACAGATACTGCCGGGTGACCTGCGACATCGGGATGTCGAGGACGTTGAAGTTCTGCTTGCGGATCAGGTACAGCAGCAGGTCCAGCGGGCCCTCGAACGCTTCCAGGAAGATCTCGAGCGCGTCCGGCGGGATGTACAGGTCCTGCGGCAGCTTGAACAGCGGCTCGCCGTACAGGCGCGCGAAGGCCATCCCGTCGACCATGTCGGCGGGACCGGCCGGATTGGCCGTGGCGGGCGCCGCCGCGGGCAGCTCGACCGGCAGCGGCAGCTTGTCCTGTTCGGCGCTCATGGCCGGGTTGTGGACGACGGGGCGGGACGACGGGGCGGCGGGGATCAGTTGTCCTGCGAGTAGACGTAAGGCTTCTGCGCCACGCGCGAAGCCTCGGCGCGGGCGCGCTCTTCCAGGTCGATCGGCGACTTGTCCCACAGCAGGGCGCGGCCGTCGCGCTGCTCGGCTTCCAGCGTCGGGCGCTCTTGCTTGAGCTGCTTCAGGAACTGGGTGATATCGGATTCGTAGATGGCCATGGTGAAACCGTGATGCGCCGGGCGGGCGCTGATTGGATGCGGTGGGGCAGGATTTTACAGTATCGGCCCGGCCCGGTACGCATTTAGGCCGGCGCCGCGCCATCACGCGACCGGAAAGTTCCGGCAGCAGGGCCGTGTGTGGTCAAATACCGACTTCGTATGTGTGGACAAACGGCGATGCCGAAAGACACCGCTACCGACGCTCCAGGCGACATCAACGGATGAGGACCGATCTGGCAAGGATGGCAGGCCCTCCGGCCAGCGCCGCTATGCCGAAGGCGCCACTCGCAGGCCGGACGCCCTGGCGGGCGCGTGCGGCTGCGGCCGTGCTGGCGACGCTGACCGCCATCCTGGCGCTGCCGGCCGGCGCCGCCTACAAGGTCGAAGTCGAGGCCCCCAAGCCGATCCGCGAGATGCTGGAAGAGCATCTCGATCTGGCGCGCTACAAGGACCGTACCGACCTGTCTCCGGACCAGTTCGACTACATGGTCGAGACCGTCGGCGAGCAGGTGCGCCAGTTCACCTCCACCGAAGGCTATTTCGACCCGACCACCACCACCCGCGTGGAAGGCGAGGCCGACAAGCGCGTGGTCCACGTGATGGTCGACCCCGGCGCGCGCACGCTGATCCGCAATGTCGACGTCCAGGTGACCGGCCCGGCGGCCACGCGCTCGCCCGAGCAGGTGGCGGAACTGCGGTCCAAGTGGGGCCTGCCGGTGGGCGACCCGTTCCGCCAGGCAGACTGGGACAAGGCCAAGGAAGACGCGCTGGTCACGCTGCAGAGCCATAATTACTACGGCGCGCGCCTGGCCGCGTCGCAGGCACGGGTGGAGCCGGACGAGCTGCGCGCCGACCTGTCGGCCCACTACGCCAGCGGGCCGGCCTACCTGATGGGGCCGCTCAGGGTGACCGGCACGCGCCGCTATCCGGAACAGATCATCTACAACGTCAATCCGCTCAGCGTGGGCGAGCCGTACCGCGTGGAGCGGCTGCTGGAGCTGCAGCGCGCGATCCAGAACCAGCCGTACTTCTCCAACGTGCAGGTCGACCTGGAGCCGCCCCCGGATGCCGACAAGGCGCCCGACGGCGTGGTCACCGCGCCGGTCTCGGTGCGCGTGCGCGAGTATCCGGTGAACCGGCTCAACAGCGGCGTGGGCTTTACCACCGACACCGGCGCCCAGGTGGAAGGACGTTACTCGTACTACAACCTGTTCAACCGCGCCTGGACCTTCGACTCGCAGGCGCGGCTGGAACAGAAGCGTTCCTACCTGTTTGCCGAGACCGCGATGCCGCCGGACCGCGGCAACTACCGCAACAGCGTGTACAGCAGCTACGAGCGCACCATCGACATCGAGAATACCGACACCACCAGCCTGCGCGCGGGCCTGAAACGCTCGCGCTCGCGCGAGAAGTACGACGTCACGACCTCACTGGATTTCTACTACGACAAGCTGGTGCCGGAGGGCCAGCCCAGCCAGATCAGCAAGGCGCTGGTGCCGGCCTTTGCGTGGACGCGGCGCGACGTCGACAACCCCGTGTTCCCGCGCCGCGGCAACGTGATCAGCACCCAGATCGGGGTGGCGGCCAAGGGTTTCCTCAGCGATGCCACCTTCCTGCGGCTGTACGGCCGTATTCGCCAGTACATACCGGTGGGCAAGCGCGACCTGGTGGTGGCACGGCTGGAACTCGGCGCCGACCTGACCGGCGACAGCTCGAGCCAGATCCCGGCCACGCTGCGATTCCGTGCCGGCGGCACCGATTCGATCCGCGGCTACACCTACCAGTCGATCGGCACGCCCAGCGGCGCCAGTATCCTGCCCGCCAAATACCTTGGCACAGGCAGCCTGGAGTACCAGTACTGGTTCAAGCCGGACTGGGGCGTGGCGGTGTTCTGGGATCTCGGCACGGCCGCCGACAACCTGCGCGGCGTGACCATCTACAACGGCGTGGGCGTCGGCGTGCGCTGGCGCACGCCGGTGGGCCCGCTGCAGCTGGACGTGGGCTACGGCATCCAGGAGCAACAGTTCCGGCCGCATATCTCGCTGGGGGTGGCGTTCTGATGGCTGCCCGCGCGCACCGGATGCCGGCATGAGCATCCCCGACCAGCCCGGCCTGCCCGGCGAGGGCACGCCCACGCAACCGACACCACCCGCGCCGCGCAAGCGCCGGCGCGTCTGGCGCGTGCTCGCCTGGCTGGTGGGCGTGCCGCTGGTACTGGTGGTTGCGCTGCTGGTCACCGGCGTGGCGGCGCTGAGCACCGAGGCCGGCACGCGCCACCTGTGGACGCTGGCCACGCGGCTGTCGGCCGGCATGCTCAGCGGCACGCTGGACGGCGGCACCGTCGCGCACGGCCTGCGGTTGCGCGACGTGGTGTTTGCCAGCGGCCAGACGCGCGTGGCGGTGGCCCGCGTCGACGCCAGCTGGGCGCTGAGCTGGCAGCCGCGGCGGCTGCATGTGGAATGGCTGCGCATCGGCAAGGCCGAGGTGAAGCTGGGCCCGTCCGAGCCGAGCACCGAGCCGATGCAGCTGCCGAAGTCGCTCGAACTGCCGCTGGTCATCGACGTCGATACGCTGACGCTGGAGCGGCTGTCGCTGCTGCAGGGCACGGCGCCCACGGCCGAGCCGATGGTCTTCAGCAACCTGTCCGGTGGCGTGCACAGCGACGGCCAGCACCACCGCGTCAGCGTCGACAAGCTCGAGACGCCATACGGCAAGCTCGCAGCCAACGCCCAGCTCGGCGCTCGCGCGCCGTTTGTGCTCAGCGCCGAGGCGCTGCTCGAGGCGAGCTGGCAGAAGGAATCCTTTGCCGTCAACGCCACCGCCAACGGCACGCTCGAAGCCCTGCGCGCCGAACTGCAGGCCAATGGCGACCGCATTCACGTGCGCGCCGGTGCCGACCTGACGCCGTTCGGCAAGGTGCCGTTCACGCACCTGCTGGTCGATGGCGAGCGTATCAACCCGCGGCTGTTCAGTCCGACGGCGCCACACGCCAACCTGACCGTGCATGCCGAGCTGCGGCCGGTGGCCGGCGTGGCGGCTGGCGCGCCGCCGCAGGCGGCAAGCGCGCCCGCGGCCTCGGCGCCGCCCGCGGCTTCGGCCCCCGCGGCCGCGCCGCCTCCCGCACCGCTGGCCGTGGCCGGCGACGTCGAGATCCGCAACCTGGAAGCCGGCCCGCTCGACAAGGAACGGCTGCCGGTGCAGTCGGTGCGCGCCCATGTCGAGCTCAGCGAGATGGCGCAGGTCATCAGCGACCTGCGCGTGGCGCTGACCGGCAAGGCCGAGATCACCGGCGGCGGCACGCTGCGCGGCGGCCGCGGCGGCTTCGACCTGGACGTGCACCGGCTCGACCCGGCCGCGCTGCATGGCTCGCTCACCAGCGCCAGTCTGTCGGGGCCGGTGGTGGTGCGCCTGGAGCCGGGCCGGCAGAGCCTGGCGCTGGACCTGTCGGGCGCCGCCCTCAAGCTGTTTGCCGATGCCAATATCGACGCCGAGGCGGTCACGCTGTCCACGTTGCGCGCCACGGTCGGCCCCGGCGTGCTGACGGCCGAAGGCAAGCTCGGCCTCAAGGACAAGCAGCCGTTCAGCTTCAAGGGCAAGCTGGCGTCGTTCGACCCGTCGCGGCTGGCCAAGGTCGCCGCCGGCCGCATCAACGCCGACTTCACCGCCACCGGCGAGATCGCACCCGTGCTTGGCGTGGCGCTGGACTTCGCCGTGCATGAAAGCGAATACGCGGGCCTGCCGATGACCGGCGGCGGCAAGGTGCGTCTGGCCGGCGAGCGGCTGCTGCCGAGCGAGGCCTCGCTGAACATGGCCGGCAACCAGGCCGACCTGCGCGGCAGCTTCGGCGCGCGCGGCGATCAGCTCAAGCTGGCGGTCGATGCGCCGCAGCTCGAGCGCCTCAAGTTCGGCGTGGCCGGCAAGCTCAAGCTCGACGCCACCATCACCGGCACGCTGAAGAAGCCCGAGGTGGTGGCCGACTACAACGCGCAGGCGCTGGAGGTGGGCCAGCACAAGGTGGCCAGCGCCAGCGGCCGCGCTGAAGTGCGCGGCGGGCTGGACGGACCGCTGTCGGTGCAACTGGCCGCGCGCGACTATCGCGGGCCGCAGGCGAGCCTCAGCACGCTCGACGCCACCCTCAACGGCACCCAGGCCAGCCATGTCTTCGACGTCAAGGCAGCCGGCAGCCTGAACCGGCGGCCGCTGCAGCTGGCGCTGTCGGGCCAGGGTGCGTGGAGGGGCAAGGACGGCTGGAACGGCACCATCCGCACGCTGGAGGGACGCAGCACGGTCAACCTGCGGCTGGCCGCGCCCACGCAGCTGCTGGTGGCCGACCAGCACGTGCGCCTGGGCGCCGCGCGGCTGCTGCTGGACCGCGCCACGCTCGCCATCGACAGCCTGGACTGGGACCACGGCCGCATCCGTACGGCGGGCAGCCTCGACGGCCTGCAGGTCGGCCATGTGCTGGAACTGATGGAAACCATCACCGGCGAGAAGCCGCCGGTGCGCTCCGACCTGGTGATCGACGGCCGCTGGAACCTGGCGCTGGCCGAGACCGCGACCGGGTTTGCCGAGCTGCGCCGGCGCAGCGGCGACCTGTCGGTCAACGCGGGGCGGGGCTTCACCACGCTCGGCCTGGGCGAGACCAGCCTGCGCGCCGACGCCGGCGGCAACCGCATCGCGCTGCGCGGCGGCATGGTGTCGGGGCGCATCGGCAAGGTGGTGGTGGATGCCTCGGCCGGGCTGGTGCAGGAACAGGGGCTGCAGACGGTGGGCCCGGCCTCGACGCTGGGCGGCACGATTACCGTGGACGTGCCGCGCCTGAAGTCGCTGGAGGCATTTACGGGGCCGCAGTACGCCTTCGAAGGGCGCCTGGCAGCGGCGATGCGGCTGGGCGGCACGGTCGGCGCGCCGCTGCTGACCGGCACCCTCAACGGCGACAACCTGGCGGTCACGCTGTACGACCAGGGGCTGCGCCTGACCGACGGCACCGTGCGCGTGGTGCTGGACCAGAACACGGTCGAACTCAAGCACGTGGAGTTCCACGGCGGCGACGGCAAGATCGTTGCCACCGGCAACATCAAGCTGGGTGAGGCCGATCCCAACCTGACCGGCAAGATCGTCGCCGAGAAGCTGCAGCTCTTTGCCAGCCCGGAGCGCACGCTGGTCGTGTCGGGCGATGCCACCATCGCCAACGAGAACAAGCAGATCGTGATCCGCGGCAAGTTCCGCGTCGACCGCGGCCTGTTCGACCTGCCCAAGGCGGGCGCGCCGGTGCTGGGCGACGACGTGGTGGTGATCCGCCGCAAGGACCAGCGCGCGGTGAAGACCGCCGCCACCCCGGTGCCGGAGACTAAGCCGGCAAGCAAGTTCAGCCCGGTGATCGACCTGACCGTGGACCTTGGCAACGACTTCCGCTTCCGTGGCGCGGGCGCCGACCTGACGCTGGCCGGCCAGATGAGCGTCAAGAGCGAACCGCTGGTGCCGATGAAGGCCACCGGCACGGTGCGGGTGACCGACGGCACCTACGAGGCCTTCGGGCGCAAGCTCAATATCGAACGTGGCATCATCAACTTCAACGGGCCGATCGACAATCCCAACATGAATATCCGCGCCATGCGCCGCAACCAGGAAGTGGAGGCGGGCGTGGAGGTGACCGGCACGGTGCGGCTGCCGCGCGTGCGGCTGGTGTCGGAGCCCAATGTGCCGGACGAAGACAAGCTATCGTGGCTGATGTTCGGCTACGGCGCGGAAAGCGCGGGGGCCGGCCAGCAGCGCCAGCTGAGCGGCTCGGCCCTGGGCGGCGCGGCGCTCGGCATGATCGGCAGCAAGACGGGCAAGGGGATTGTGCAGCATTTCGGTATCGACGAATTCTCGATCGGGCCCAGCACCGCGGGCCTGAATGACCAGCAGGTGGTCAGCATGGGCAAGGCCATTTCCGACCGTATGTCGGTTGGCTATGAGCAGAGCCTGACCTCGGCCTCGAACGTGGTGAAGCTGAGCTGGCAGTTCTCGCGGCGCTGGTCGCTGATTGCCAAGGGCGGCTCCATCAACGGTTTGTCGGTCTTGTTTAACCGCCGCTTCGACAGCTGGGCGAACCTGTTCAGCGGGACGTCGGGTCGCGGCGGCACCCGAAGGAGCCAGCAGGATGAAAGTCAGCCACTCGATCCCGAACGCGCCGCGCAGGCAGCCTCGGCAGTCATCGCCGAGCCTGTGCGCCGCTGACGGACGCCCCTCCACTATTGCGTCGCCACGACGCCTTGCCGCCATGGGACTGATTGCCTCCTTGCTCGCGCTGTTCGGCTGCGACCAGCAGAAGGTCGATGAAGCGATGAAGAAGGCGGGCGAGACCGCCCGCAATACCTGGAACGCGATCAAGCCCGACAGCGAGCTGTTCAAGGGCATCGTTCCGGGACAGTCCACCGAAGAGGAGCTGCGGCGCCAGGCCGGCAAGCCGGAGATCGTCTGGGAAGAAGCCGATGGCGGCCGCCGGCTGGAATATCCGCGCGGGCCGGAGGGCACGACCACCTGGATGGTCACCATCGGCGCGGACGGCAAGGTGGCGAAGATCGAGCAGGTGCTGACGCCCGAGAACTTTGCGCGCGTGCGTGCCGGAATGAGCAAGGACGATATCCGGCGGCTGCTGGGCAAGCCGACCAAGGTGGAGGCGTTCAGGTTGAAGAAGGAGGAGGTGTGGGGCTATCGGTGGATGGAGAGCTCGACCGACAAGGCATTCTTCAACGTGCATTTCAACAGCGAGGGCACGGTCACGACCACCTCGCGCAGCGACGATCCATCGAAGATGCAGGGCGGTTGAGGCGCGACCGAATCGGCGGGCGTAAAAAAAACGGCGGTCGCCCGAAGGCGCCGCCGTTTTTTCATCCAGCGCGGGATCAGCGGATCCGCATGCCCGGCACCGCGCCGCTGTGCGGCTCAAGGATATAAAGCCCCGGCGCCGCCTTTTCATCGGCAGCCGACGCAGCCAGCACCATCCCTTCGGACAAACCGAACTTCATCTTCCGCGGCGCCAGGTTGGCCACCACCACCGTCAGCTTGCCCACCAGTTGCTCCGGCGTGTAAGCCGACTGGATCCCCGAGAACACATTGCGCGTACGCCCTTCGCCCAGGTCCAGCGTCAGCTGCAGCAGCTTGTTCGAGCCTTCCACCTTCTGGCAATCCACGATCTTGCCCACGCGCAGGTCCACCTTGGCGAAGTCGTCGATGGTGATGGTGTCGGCAATCGGCTCGATCGAGGCAGCCGCGGCTGCCGGCGCCGCAGTCGCCTGCAGCGACTCGCGGTTTGCGGCCAGCAGCGCATCGACCTGCTTGGCATCGACGCGCGTCATCAGGTGCTGGTACGCCTGCACCGGGCTGGCGGCCGACAGCTGCCTGTCGATGGCGCGCCAGTCCAGCGGCTCGATGTTCAGGAAGCGCTCCACGCCCGCGGCCACGTTCGGCACCACCGGCTTCAGGTAGATCGTCAGCAGGCGGAAGGCCTCCAGCGACACCGAGCACGCCGCATGCAGCGCCGCGCGCTTGCCTTCATCCTTGGCCAGGTCCCAGGGCTTTTCGGTATCGACAAAGGCGTTGACCGCGTCGGTCAGTTCCATCACCAGGCGCAGCGCCTTGCTGTACTCGCGCGCCTCGTAGAGATGCGCCACCTGCGGCGCGGCCTGGCGCAGCTGTTCGAGCAGCGGATGGGCCAGCGCGGCTTCATCTACCTTGCCCTCGAAGCGCTTGACCAGGAAGCCGGCGGCGCGGCTGGCGATATTGACGTACTTGCCGATCAGGTCGCTGTTTACCCGGGCAATGAAGTCGTCCAGGTTCAGGTCCAGGTCTTCCATGCTCGCGTTGAGCTTGGCCGCAAAGTAATAGCGCAGCCATTCCGGGTTCATGCCGGTGTCGATATAGCTCTGCGCGGTGATAAAGGTGCCGCGCGACTTGCTCATCTTGGCGCCGTCCACCGTCAGGAAGCCGTGGGCGAACACATTGGTCGGGGTGCGGTAGCCCGAGAAGCGCAGCATCGCCGGCCAGAACAGCGTGTGGAAGTACAGGATGTCCTTGCCGATGAAGTGGTACTGCTCGGCGGTCGAATGCGGGCCGACCCAGGCGTCGAAGTCGATACCCCGCTTCTGCGCCAGGTTCTTGAAGCTGGCGTAGTAGCCGATCGGCGCGTCCAGCCACACGTAGAAGTACTTTCCGGGGGCGCCGGGGATCTCGAAGCCGAAGTAGGGCGCATCGCGCGAGATGTCCCAGTCGGACAGCGTCGAGGCCTCGCCCTCGCTGCCCAGCCATTCCTGCATCTTGTTGGCGGCCTCGGGCTGCGCCAGGTCGGCCACCCACTCGCGCAGGAAGGTCTCGCAGCGCGGGTCGGACAGCTTGAAGAAGTAGTGTGCCGACGACTTGCGCACCGGGGTCGCGCCGGACACCACCGAGTATGGGTTCTTCAGGTCGGTCGGCACATAGGTTGTGCCGCATACCTCGCAGGAATCGCCGTACTGGTCCTTGGCGCCGCACTTGGGGCATTCGCCCTTGATGAAGCGGTCCGGCAGGAACATGTTCTTGACCGGGTCGAAGAACTGCTCGACCTCGCGCTCGGCGATCAGGTCCTCAGCCTTCAGGGCAAGGTAGATCTTCTCACACAGCTCGCGGTTTTCTTCCGCGTCGGTGCTGTAGTAATTGTCGAACGACACCAGGAAGCTGTCGAAATCGCGCTTGTGCTCGATCCAGACGCGGTCGATCAGCGCCTTGGGCGTGATGCCTTCCTTCTCGGCGCGCAGCATCACCGGCGTGCCGTGGGTGTCATCGGCGCCGACATAGTAGACCTCGTTGCCCATCATGCGCTGGAAACGCACCCAGATATCGGTCTGGATGTATTCCACCAGGTGGCCGATATGGATCTGGCCGTTGGCATAAGGCAGGGCGGATGTGACGAGGATGCGACGTGCGGTCATAGACAGGGGCCGGTCAGGAGCGGGGAAATGTCGTGGGGACGGCGCCAGCCAGGAGGGCGAGCGCGTGCCGGGAAGGGACTATTTTAGCAACTGGGCGCGGCGGACGCGTCGGTTCCGCATGGCGGAAAAGTCCGAAAGACCTCGGCGTGGCGAAACCTTTCGGCCAAAAAAAAGCGCCGGTCAGTGCCGGCGCAGCTTTCCACAACGGAAAAGGAGGAGAAATCAGGTACCGCCCGGGAGGTCAGCCACCCATCGCGAGCCAGCAACGGTGGCAAGCGGCACCTGTTTCTAAGACAGGGTCATCCCTGAATTGGTTTCAAAAAAATTTCGACGCGGCGATTTTGTGCCCGGCCGGTCTCGCTGGCGTTGTCCGCCACGGGCTGGGCTTGCCCGCGGCCCTCGGCCGAGAGGCGATTGCGTGCGACGCCATGGTCACCCAGGTAGCTGGCCACGCTCTGGGCGCGGCGCTGCGACAGCTGCATGTTGTAGTTGGGGTTGCCGGTGCTGTCGGTGTGGCCGACGACACTTGCGGTCACGTCCTGATGCTGGCCCAGCGTCTGCGCGACCTGGTCGAGCACCGAGCGGAACGATGGCTTGATCGTGGCGCTGTCGGTATCAAAGGTCACCTGGCTGGGGATATTGACCTTCAGCGAGCCGTCCGGCTGCTCGGTGATCTGGGTGCCCGTGCCCGCGGTGTCCTTGTTCAGCTTGCCGCGGATGGCGTTCCAGTTGTAGCCGGTCGCACCGCCGACGGCACCGCCCACGGCCGCGCCGACCAGCGTGCCCGTGGTATTGCCGCCGATCAGGTTGCCAAGCCCGGCGCCAACTGCGGCGCCCACGCCGGTTCCGACCGCCGTATGGGTCTGCTGTTCGGTGGCGCAACCGGCGGCCAGCAGCGTGGCGGCGGCGAGCGTGACGGTGACAAGCTTGATCTTCATGCTTTCTCCTTCTGATGTTCCCGAAAGTGTTCTGGGTACCGCATCGCGATGGTACCCCCAGGGCGGTGCTCAGGTAACCCTTTGTGCGCCTTTGTGCGCGTTGGGTCCCGTGCGGCGGCGATGTGCCATGCCGGCCCGCCCAACCGCACTACAATATGGATATGACGGCACGCGCACAAGTGCAAGGTTGTGAGATTTGTAATTGTCTGTAATCCCCCACCGTGCGGAGGGTATTGCGCGCCGATTACCGGCCCTCATGGCCGGTGCTGCATACTTTGATACATTACTCGCCAGTCGTGACGCGTGTTAAGCGTCCGTCCCCACATTCAATCAAAGCGGAGTTTGCCTTGAGCGTCAGCACTGAGCAGGTCACCGAAGTCCTGCGCACCGTCATCGACCCCAACACGGGCAAGGACCTGGTGTCCACCCGCTCGGCCAGGAATATCCGTGTCGACGGCGGCGATGTGTCGCTGGAAGTCGAGCTCGGCTACCCCGCGCGCAGCCAGTTCGACCCGATCCGCAAGCTCGTGGTTGCCGCGGTGCGGGAGTTGCCGGGTGTGACTAATGTCAGCGTGGCCGTGACCATGAAGATTGTCGCGCACGCGGTGCAGCGTGGCGTCAAGCTGCTGCCGGGCGTGAAGAACGTGATCGCGGTGGCATCGGGCAAGGGCGGGGTGGGTAAGTCCACCACCGCGGTCAACCTGGCGCTCGCCCTGGCCGCCGAAGGCGCGCGCGTGGGCATGCTCGACGCCGATATCTACGGCCCCAGCCTGCCGATGATGCTGGGCATCGACGGCCGCCCGGAATCCGCCGACGGCCAGACCATGGAGCCGCTGGAGGGCCACGGGCTGCAGGCCAACTCGATCGGCTTCCTGATCGAGCAGGACAACCCGATGGTGTGGCGCGGCCCGATGGTGACCTCGGCGCTGGAGCAGCTGCTGCGCCAGACCAACTGGCACGACCTGGATTACCTGATCGTCGACATGCCGCCGGGCACCGGCGACGTCCAGCTGACGCTGTCGCAGAAGGTGCCGGTGACGGGTGCCGTGATCGTGACCACGCCGCAGGACATCGCGCTGCTCGATGCCAAGAAGGGCCTGAAGATGTTCGAGAAGGTGGGCATCCCCATCCTCGGCGTCGTCGAGAACATGGCGGTCTACTGCTGCCCGAACTGCGGCCACGTCGAGCACATCTTCGGACACGGCGGCGGCGAGAAAATGTGCGCCGACTACGGCGTGGACCTGCTCGGCAGCCTGCCGCTGAACCTGCAGATCCGCGAGCAGGCCGACTCCGGCCGCCCGACCGTGGTGGCCGAGCCCGACAGCCCGGTGGCCGAGCTGTACCGGGGCATCGCACGCAAGGTGGCGATCAAGGTCGCCGACAAGGCGCGCGACATGACCAGCAAGTTCCCGAGCATCGTCGTGCAGAACACCTGAGCGCGCGGCTCGCCCGCCGGCAGACCATGGAAACCGAAGTCACGCCCGTGCCAGAGACGCCGCCACCCGGTGCCCGCCCCGCCGTCACCATGGCGGTGGTGATGCGCAAGGTGGCGCTGGCCAGCCGCTGGCAGCCGTGGAAGTGGCAGCTCGACGCGGTGCTGCCGGACCTGGGCGAGTTCGGCACGCACCCGGTTTGCCTGGAGCACGATGAACACGGCGCGCGCTGGCTGTACCCCGGTTTCGAGGTGGCGCTGTTCCGCGACCAGGGCGAGGGCTACTTCCTGAACCTGACCTCGACCACGCCGTGCTGGTTCGTGCTGTGGCGCACGCCCGAGGACGAGGATGGCGGGGGCAGCGGCGAAGACGCGCACCCGGTGCCCATGACCGTCACGCTGTCCTACAACGAAGCCGGCCGCTGGCTCGACGCCGGCGAGATCGTGGAAAACGTGCCGCTCGCGCCCGAGCAGCGCGAATGGCTGCAGGCCTACGTCAACGAGCACTATCGGCCCGAGCCCAAGCAGCGGCGCCGGCCCGAATCGTTCAAGGCGCCGCAGGACCGCGCGCGCTACTGACCGTGACGACCTGACTATCTGACTTCGCCCCGCCGATGAGCGATTCGTCCTTCCTGTCACGCTGGTCGCGCCGCAAGGCCGCGGTGCGGGAGGGCGTGGTCGTGCCGCCCGAGCCAGCGCCAGAGCAAGTCCCGGTGCCGGCCGAAGCCGCCGTGCCCGCAGTCCCGGCCACCGAAGCGGTGCTCGAGGTGCCCGCGCCGACGCTGGAAGACGTCGCCGTGCTGCGCCCCGGCGACAATATCGCGCGCTTCGTCGCCCGCGGTGTCGACGAGTCGGTCAAGCGCGCCGCGCTCAAGACGCTGTTTGCCGATCCGCACTTCAACGTGATGGATGGCCTCGACACCTACATCGACGACTACAGCAAGCCCGACCCGATCCCGCCGGAGATCCTGCGCCAGCTGCGACAGGCCGAGACGCTCGGGTTGTTCGAGCCGACCGACGAGGAACGGGCCGCCGCGCAGGCCGCTGCCGCAGCCGGGGCCGAGCCTGCAGATGTACAGCCGACGGCGCCCGCCGACGCGGGCAAAACCGCCGACACTACGGACATACCCGCACCAGCCGAAACGGCGCAGCAAACGGCAAGTCAAAGCGCAAGACAAAGCGAAAAAGCAAGCGAAGAACAGGGCCCGCGAGACCCGGATAAATGCGCGTAGCCCCGAAAGTGCACCGCAGCCTACAATAGGCATCCCCACAATCCGCTGGCCCGCAGACCCCTCGCCAAGAAGGACGTCCGGGCCGGTCAGCCGCATTCGCCATGCCGACGCTGATCTGCAATTGCAACGACACCATGCCGCTTGACGGGGCGGCATTGTCCGAAGCGAACCAGGGCCCGCTCAAGGTCCACCGCCTGCTATGCCGGCGCGAGATCGGCGACTTCACTGCCGCGCTCGACGGCACCGACGATGTCATCGTTGCCTGCACGCAGGAGCGCCAGCTATTTACGGAAGTGGCCGCCCAGGCCGCACGCGGCGAAGATGGCCGCGCGGTGGTGACCGCGCCGGTGCGCTTCGTCAATATCCGCGAGACCGGTGGCTGGTCGCAAGGCGCCCGGCGCGACCCGAAGACGGCCAATGCCAAGATCGCCGCGCTGCTGGCCGTAGCCGCGCTGCCCGAACCGGACCCTGTACCGGTGGTGGATTACCGCTCGGACGGCGCGGTGCTGGTGATGGGCCCGGCGCAGCGCGCGCTGCCGTGGGCCGAGCGCCTGGCCGCGATGCAGCTTGAAGTCACCGTGCTGCTGACTGGCGGCGACAAGCGCGAAGCGAATGGGGCCAACCCGGCGGCACAGCCCGCCGCGCGCAACTATCCGGTTCACAGTGGCCGGCTTGCTTCGCTGACCGGATGGCTGGGCGCGTTCGAGGCCAGCTGGGAAACCGGCGCGGGCCGCAGCAACCCGATCGACCTGGACCTGTGTACCCGCTGCAACGCCTGCATCGATGCCTGCCCGGAAGACGCGATCGACTTCACCTACCAGATCGACCTGTCGCGCTGCCGTTCGCACCGCGACTGCGTGCGCGCCTGCGGCGCCGCCGCGGCGATCGATTTCGAGCGCCCGCAGGGCAGCACGCAGGGGCGTTTCGACCTGGTGTTCGATCTGAGCGATGCGCCGGCCTTCACCATGCACCAGCCGCCGCAGGGCTACCTGCACGCTGGTGCTGACGCGGCGCGCCAGCACGAGCTCGCGCTGACGCTGGCGGGACTGGTGGGCGAGTTCGAGAAGCCCAGATTCTTCCGCTACAAGGAAAACCTGTGCGCGCACGGCCGCAACCAGACCACCGGCTGCACCGCCTGCATCGACATCTGCTCGACCCAGGCGATCACTTCGCGCTGGCATGACGGCAAGGGCCGCATCGAGGTCGCGCCCAACCTGTGCATGGGCTGCGGCGCCTGCACCACGGTCTGCCCGAGCGGGGCCATCAGCTATGGCTACCCGGGCCCGGAAGCGATGGGATCGCGCCTGCGCACGCTGCTGTCGGTCTACCGCCAGGCCGGCGGGCGCGATGCGGTGCTGCTGCTGCACGGCGAGGAATCCGGCACGCCCGCGCTGCTGGCGCTGGGCCGCGCCGCACGCGGCGGGAAGGCGAAGGGCGTGCCCGCCAATGTGATGCCGCTGTCGCTGTTCCATCCGGCTTCGGCCGGGCTGGAGTTGTGGCTTGCCGCGCTGTGCTGGGGCGCCAGCCGCGTCGCCGTGCTGCTGACCGGCGATGAGGCGCCGCAGTACCGCACCGCGCTGCTGGAGCAGATGGAAGTCGGCCGCGCCATCCTCGCGGGCCTGGGCTATGACGGCGAAGTGCTGTCCCTGGTCGAGGCCGCCGATACCGCCACGCTGGACGCCGGCCTGTCAGCCCTGCGCCCCGGCCGCAATGCGCTGCCGCCCGCGCCCTTCGGCGCGGTGGCAGCCAAGCGCGAGATGCTGGACTTTACGCTCGACCACCTGGCACGCCACGCTCCGGTTCCCGCGGAAATCGTGCCGCTGCCAGCCGCCGCACCGATCGGTGCAATTGCCGTGGATACCGGCAAGTGCACCCTGTGCATGGCCTGCGTGGGCGCGTGCCCGTCGCAGGCGCTGCGCGACAACGCCGAGCGCCCGGTGCTCAGCTTTATCGAACGCAACTGCGTGCAGTGCGGGCTGTGCGAAAAGACCTGCCCGGAAGACGCGATTACGCTGGTGCCGCGCCTGCTTGCCGGCGACGCCGCGCGCCGCCCGGTCACGCTCAATGAGACCCAGCCGTTCCACTGCGTCCGCTGCGGCAAGCCGTTCGGCACTGCACAGATGGTGGAGTCGATGCTGGGGCGGCTGGCCGGCCACCCCGCCTTTGCCGGCGCTGCGTCCGAGCGCCTGAAGATGTGCCAGGACTGCCGCGTAATCGACATGATGGAAAAGGACATGGGCACAGTCAGTGGCACCACGCTGCGCTGATCCGGCCGGCCCACTATTCAGCACAATTCATCACGACATGACAGATTTCCAGCCGATCCAGCTTACCGCCGCGCCGCCGGCAGACGATGCCGAGGACACCGCCCGCGCCGACCTGTATGGCCTGCTGGCCACGCTGTTCTACAGTGCACCCGATGCCGCGCTGCTGCACCATATCGCCACCAATCGCGCGGTGGGCGACGATGCCAACACCGTGCTCGGCAAGGCGTGGAACGGGTTGTGCGACGCAGCATCCGAGACCACCGCGGCCGAGGCCGAAGAGGAATACCGGCAGCTGTTCGTCGGCGTGGGCCGCCAGGATGTGTTCCTGTACGGCTCCTTCTACATGACGGGCTTTCTCAACGAGCGCCCGCTGGTGGCATTGCGCGAAGACCTGGCCCGCTACGGCCTGGAGCGCCACGAGGGCGTGATGGAGACCGAGGACCATATCGCCACGCTGTGCGAAGTGATGCGCTTCCTGGTGGCCGGCGATGACCTGTCCGTGTCCAACCTGGGCGAGCAGCAGCGCTTCTATGCGCAGCACCTGCAGCCGTGGGTGGAGAAATTGTGCGATGCGGTGAACGAGCATCCGCAGGCGCGCTTCTATCGCAGCGTGGCCGGCTTGCTGAGTGCGTTTGTCGGTGTGGAAGCGGTTGCGCTGGAGATGAACTGAAGCGAACAAAAGCGAGGGGCGATCCCTATCGGCACGCGCGGCGGCTTCTTCAGGGTGTCGCGCCCGGCCCGACAGACATGCCTCAAATTCAGCTCGAAAGTCAGGAAAAACCCGTGCATTACATGGTCTTTCCTGCTAGTTGATTCTAGAATATGCATAACAACGCATAACGGCTAACACCATCGGGCTTTGACAGCCGAGGAGCCCCCACATGACAGTGAAGCAAACCAGGGTCGCGCGCCGCACGTTTCTCGCGGGCGCTGGAGTTGTCGCTGCCGCTACGGGTGCGGCAGCACTGACAGCGCGTGGGCCGGCGATGCCGGGCCCGACCGCCGCGTTACCGGAACCTACCGACACCCCGTCGGACAGCAAGGGTTACCGCGTATCTGATCATATTCGCAAATACTACCGGACCACGCTGGTGTAAATGCCAGGGCGGCGTGGTCTGCCGCGCCGCCTGCAACCGGACGCAAACATCGTCCGCATCTGAGGTGAGACATGATCTTGACCCGCAAACGCGCGGCGCAGGGCGCATCCGCCCGCCTCGCTGACGGCCTTGCCAACCAGGCCGGCACGTCCTCTACCAGCGGCCGTCTCTCGCAGCGGCTCGCGGCCAGCCTGGCCGGCGCGATGCCGACCATGGACCGTCGCAGCTTCCTCAAGCGCTCAGGCATCGGCGTCGGTGCCGGACTGGCGGCCTCGCAACTGTCATTGATCCGCAAGGCCGATGCCGCCGACGACAAGAAGGCTGTCGCCGACGGCAAGACCGGCATCGTCGTCAGGCGCACCGTGTGCGGCCACTGCTCGGTCGGTTGCGCCGTCGACGCAGTGGTGCAGAACGGCGTGTGGATCCGCCAGGAGCCGGTGTTCGATTCGCCCATCAACCTGGGCGCGCACTGCGCCAAGGGTGCGGCGCTGCGCGAGCACGGCCACGGCGAATACCGGCTCAAGTACCCGATGAAGCTGGTCGACGGCAAATACCAGCGTATCAGCTGGGACAAGGCGCTGGACGAGATCACCGCGAAGATGAAGGAGATCCGCCAGCAGAGCGGCCCGGACGCGATGTTCTTCGTCGGCTCGTCCAAGCACAGCAACGAGCAGGCCTACCTGATGCGCAAGTGGGTGTCGTTCTTCGGCACCAACAACACCGACCACCAGGCGCGCATCTGTCACTCCACCACGGTGGCGGGCGTGGCCAACACCTGGGGCTACGGTGCGATGACCAACTCGTACAACGATATGCAGAACTCGAAGGCAGCTCTGTATATCGGCTCCAACGCGGCCGAGGCGCACCCGGTGTCGATGCTGCACCTGCTGCACGCCAAGGAGAACGGCTGCAAGGTGATCGTGGTCGATCCGCGCTACACGCGCACCGCGGCCAAGGCGCAGCACTACGTGCGCATCCGCTCGGGCACCGACATCGCGTTCCTGTTCGGCATGCTGTACCACATCTTCCAGAACGGCTGGGAAGACCAGAAGTACCTGCAGGACCGCGTCTACGGCATGGACAAGGTCAAGGAAGAGGTGCTGGCCAAGTGGACCCCGGACAAGGTCGAGGAAGTCACCGGCGTGCCCGAGGCGCAGGTCCGCATGGTTGCCGAGATCATGGCCAAGAACCGCCCCAGCACGCTGGTGTGGTGCATGGGCCAGACCCAGCACACCATCGGCAACGCGATCGTGCGCGCATCGTGCATCGTGCAGCTGGCGCTGGGCAATATCGGTGTGGCGGGCGGCGGCGCCAACATCTTCCGCGGCCACGATAACGTGCAGGGCGCCACCGACGTGGGCCCCAACCCCGACTCGCTGCCTGGCTACTACGGCCTGGCCACCGGCGCGTGGAAGCACTATGCGGCGGTGTGGGGCGTGGACTACGAATGGATCAAGAAGCAGTTCGTGTCGCAGACGATGATGGAGAAGTCCGGCACGACCGTGTCGCGCTGGATCGATATCGTCACCGAGAAGAACGAACTGATCGACCAGGACAACAACGTGCGCGGCGTGTTCTTCTGGGGCCATGCCCCGAACTCGCAGACACGCGGCCTGGAAATGAAGAAGGCGCTGGACAAGCTCGACCTGCTGGTGGTGGTCGACCCGTATCCGTCGGCGACCGCGGCCATGGCCAACATGCCGCCGGCCGAGGGCGACAAGGTCAACCCGAACCGCGCCGTGTACCTGCTGCCGGCCTGCACGCAGTTCGAGACCTCGGGTACATGCACCGCGTCCAACCGCTCGCTGCAATGGCGCGAGAAGGTGATCGAGCCGCTGTTCGAATCGATGCCCGACCAGACACTGATGCAGGCGTTCGCCGACAAGCTCGGCTTCGGCAAGGAGCTGTCGAAGAACTACAAGATGATCGAGGTCAAGCGCGCCGGCCGCACCTGGATGGAGCCGGAGCCGGAATCGATCCTGCGCGAGATCAACGCCAGCAACTGGACCATCGGCTACACCGGCCAGTCGCCGGAGCGGTTGAAGTCGCATATGCGCAATATGCAGATGTTCGACGTCAAGACGCTGCGCTGCAAGTCGGGCAAGGACCCGGTCACGGGCTACGACCTGACCGGCGACTACTTCGGCCTGCCGTGGCCGTGCTACGGCACGCCGGAACTGAAGCACCCGGGCTCGCCTAACCTCTACGACACCAGCAAGCACGTGATGGACGGCGGCGGAAACTTCCGCGCCAACTTCGGCGTGGAGCGCGACGGCGTCAACCTGCTGGCCGAGGACGGCTCGTATTCGCAGGGCGCGGAGATCACCACCGGCTATCCGGAGTTCGACCACGTGCTGCTGAAGAAGCTGGGCTGGTGGGACGACCTGACCGATGCCGAGAAGGCCAAGGCCGAGGGCAAGAACTGGAAGACCGACCTGTCGGGCGGCATCCAGCGCGTGGTGCTGAAGAACCATGGCTGCCACCCGTTCGGCAATGCCAAGGCGCGCGCGGTGGTGTGGAACTTCCCCGACCCGATCCCGCAGCACCGCGAGCCGCTGTACTCCACGCGGCCCGACATGGTCGCCAAGTACCCGACCCACGACGACAAGATGGCGTTCTGGCGGCTGCCGACGCTGTACAAGTCGGTGCAGCAGCGCAATATCGAGAACAAGGTCTACGAGAAATTCCCGATCATCCTGACCTCCGGGCGGCTGGTCGAGTACGAGGGCGGCGGCGAGGAAACCCGCTCCAACCCGTGGCTGGCCGAACTGCAGCAGGAGAACTTCGTCGAGATCAACCCGCGCGCGGCGTCAGATCGCGGCATCCGCAACGGCGACTTCTGCTGGGTGAAGACGCCGACCGGGGCGCACCTCAAGGTGCGCGCGCTGGTGACCGAGCGCGTCGGGCCCGATACCGCATTCATCCCGTTCCACTTCTCGGGCTGGTGGCAGGGCAAGGACCTGAAGGACTACTACCCCGAGGGCGCGATGCCGGTAGTGCGGGGCGAGGCGGTCAACACCGCGACCACCTATGGCTATGACTCGGTGACGATGATGCAGGAAACCAAGACCACCGTTTGCCAGATCGAGCGGTTTGCTTAAGCGCAGGGGAACACCATGGCACGCATGAAATTTATCTGTGACGCCGAGCGCTGCATCGAGTGCAACAGCTGCGTCACCGCCTGCAAGAACGAGCACGAGGTGCCCTGGGGCGTGAACCGGCGCCGCGTGGTCACCATCAACGACGGCATGGTCGGCGCCGAGAAGTCGATCTCGGTGGCCTGCATGCATTGCTCCGACGCGCCCTGCATGGCGGTTTGCCCGGTCGACTGCTTCTACCGCACCGACGACGGCGTGGTGCTGCACGACAAGGATGTGTGCATCGGCTGCGGCTACTGCTCGTATGCCTGCCCGTTCGGCGCGCCGCAGTTCCCGTCGGCCGGCACCTTCGGCGTGCGCGGCAAGATGGACAAGTGCACCTTCTGCGCCGGCGGCCCGGAAAAGAACGGCAGCGAGGCGGAGTTCGAGAAGTACGGCCGCAACCGCCTGGCCGAAGGAAAGCTGCCGCTGTGCGCGGAAATGTGCTCGACCAAGGCGCTGCTGGGCGGCGACGGCGACGTGATTGCCGACATCCTGCGCAACCGCGTGATCAAGCGCGGCACCGGCGGCGATGTGTTCGGCTGGGGCACGGCCTACGGCGTCCCCAAGACCGCGCCCGGAGCGCCCGCCGCGCCAGCCGGGTCCACTGCGCCGGACGCCCCCGGTGCACGCACCGCACCCGCCAAACCGGGAGGACAGGCATCATGAACCGCGTCCGCGTGATTGCCCTGCTGTCGCTGTGCGGCGTACTGTTGGCCGCCTGCGGCGAAAAGCCGCAGACCATCGGCCCGTCGCACCGCAAGGCCGACGCCCAGGCGTTCCAGGGCGCGCCCGACGATCCGTTCGTGGCCAAAGGCTGGACGGCCGGCGACAAGACCAGCTGGAACAACCAGATCCGCCAGCGCAACCAGTACCAGAACGAGTACAACCGGGTGCAATGAACGCGCCGCTGCGAATCCCGGGACGGCGAGTCCCGGGAATGCGGGCATATATGCCCGCTGAGCTGAAGGAGGGCCTATGACGCCGTCTCAAAATCGATGCCAGGCGCGTGCCGCGAGCTGGCGTGGCTGGCTGGCCGCCGGCGCGCTCGCGCTGATGGCCATGGCCGGCGGCGCCGCCGCCCAGTCGCCCGCGCCCGCACCCGGGCCCGCGACCGGCCCGGCCGCGTCTTCGGCCAATGCCGACGCCAACAACCCGGCCACGCACCCGGTGCAGCCGCTCGCCGGCATCGCCTCCGAAAACATCTTCAACGTGCCGCGCCGCGACATCGCCGCCGAGGCGCAGTCGCAGCAGCAGCGCACCGTCACGCAGCCCGGCAACAATGCGCCGGTCTGGCGCGAGGTCAATTCCGACCAGGGCCACTACAGCAGCCTGCCCGACAAGGAAGCTGGCGTGCTGATCCAGCGCACCGGGCAGGAATGGCGCCTGTTCCGCAACGGCGTGATCACGGTCTGGGGCGGCTGGCTGCTGCTGGTGGTGCCGGTGGCCATCCTCGGCTTCTTCCTGTGGCGCGGCACCATCCCGCTGCGCACGCCGCGCACCGGCCGCATGATCGAGCGCTTCACGCCGCTCGAGCGCATCGTGCACTGGACCATGGCGATCTCGTTCGTGGTGCTGGCGGTGTCGGGCATCGTGATGCTGCTGGGCAAGCATTTCCTGCTGCCGCTGATGGGGCACATGCTGTTCGGCTGGCTGACTTACCTGCTGAAGAACCTGCACAACGTGGTCGGGCCCATCTTTACGCTGTCGGTGATCGTGGCCTTCGTCGTGTTCCTGCGCGACAACCTGCCCAGCCGCGACGACGTGCGCTGGGTCACCAGCCTGGGCGGCCTGGCCTCCGGCAAGCATGTGCCGAGCGGGCGCTTCAACGCCGGCGAGAAAATGTGGTTCTGGATTGGCGTGTTCGTGTTCGGGCTGGTGCTGTCGGCCTCGGGCTGGGTGCTCGACATGATCGTGCCGGGCATGGACTACTACCGCTCGACCATGCAGATCGCCAACGTGATCCACGGCATCTCGGCCGTGCTGATGATCGCGATGGCGTGCGGCCATATCTACATGGGAACCATCGGCATGGAAGGGGCCTATCGCGCCATGCGCGACGGCTGGGTGGACGAGGCCTGGGCCAAGGAGCACCACGAGCACTGGTACGACGACATCAAGTCCGGCAAGATCCCGGCCCAGCGTTCGACCGGGCCGGATGCCGCGGCGGGGCGCCCCACGCGGCACAGCCCTGGCGAAGCCTGATGCCGGCGCCAACCAGATAACCCGGGAACAATCGACGATGACACGCATCCTGACGCTGATCGCCGTGGCCGCCGGCGCCACCTTCACCACCGGCGCGCTGGCGAGGTTGCCGGCGCCGACCGAAGCCCAGCAGGCCAAGGCGGCCGAGACCAGGGCGCGCGCCGCCTGGTCCGACAAGGTCGCCGCTTACCAACTGTGCCTGGCGCAGGACAAGATCGCCTCGCATTACTACGCCGAAAGCAAGGCCCACGGCAAGGAAATCCGGGCGCCGTCGCAGACCGCGGCATGTGCCGATCCGGGCCCGTTCGTGGCGCCGACGGCCGCCACGCCGGCGGCTCCGGCCCCTGCCGTGGCGGCCACCGCGGGCACCGCCAAACCGTCCACTCCCGGCGCGGTACAATCGTCCGCGAAGGCGCCGTAACCGCAGCCCCGATGCACGCCTGGACGGCGCGGGGCCCTCACCAGCAGTCCCCGAGCCCTCCCGTCATGACCTTGCGTCCCGAACTTACCCAGGCAGCCGTTCCCCTGATCGAAGAGGTTGAAGTCGTCGACGAGCAGGGGCGCGTACGCGCGGCTTTCCTGCCGGGAGAGCGGCCGCTGACGGTCTACCTCGACAAGCGCGAGCTGGTCACGCTGATGACGCTGGGCGGCGCGCCCGAGCACCTGGTGCTGGGCTACCTGCGCAACCAGCGCCTGGTGGAATCGATCGAGGATATCGCCGCGGTGCAGGTCGACTGGGAAACAGAATCGGCCGCCGTGACCACGCGCACCGGCGTGGACCGCATCGAGGAACGCACTTCGCGACGCGTGGTGACCACCGGCTGCGGGCAGGGTACGGTGTTCGGCTCGCTGCTGGACGAGGTGGACAGCATCCGCCTGCCGGTCGATACGACCCTCGACCAGGACACGCTGTACGGCATCATCGACACCATCCGGCTGCAGCAGTCGGTCTACAAGCAGGCCGGCTCGGTCCATGGCTGCGCATTGTTCAAGGGCACCGAATTGCTCATGTTCGTCGAGGACGTCGGCCGCCACAACGCGGTCGATGCCATCGCCGGCCGCATGTGGCTGGAAGACATGCGCGGCGACGACAAGATCTTTTACACCACCGGCCGCCTGACCTCAGAGATGGTGATCAAGGGCGCGCAGATGGGTATCCCGTTCCTGCTGTCGCGCTCGGGCGTGACGCAGATGGGCTACCAGATGGCCCAACGCGTCAACCTCACGCTGTTCGCGCGCTGCACCGGCAAGCATTTCCTGCTCTATACCGGGCGCGAGCGCTTCCGCCACCGGCTGCCTGAAGAAGCAGTGGCGTAAGCGCCACTTTAGTACTTGCGGCAGTGCAACGATGCAGGGGCGGATTGGTTGTACAATGCGGCGCACTCCGAGCCCGTGTGTCTACCTCCCAACCCTATGAGCATCAAATCCGACAAATGGATCCGCCGCATGGCGGAGCAGCACGGCATGATCGAGCCGTTCGAGCCAGGCCAGGTCCGGGAGGCCGACGGGCGCAAGATCGTGTCGTACGGCACCTCGAGCTACGGCTACGACATCCGCTGCGCCGACGAATTCAAGATCTTCACCAATATCAACAGCACCATCGTTGACCCGAAGAACTTCGACGAGAAGTCGTTCGTCGACTTCAGGGGTGATGTCTGCATCATCCCGCCGAACTCGTTCGCGCTGGCGCGCACGATGGAATACTTCCGCATCCCGCGCAGCGTGCTGACCATCTGCCTGGGCAAAAGCACGTACGCCCGCTGCGGCATCATCGTCAACGTGACGCCGTTCGAGCCGGAATGGGAAGGTTATGTGACGCTGGAGTTTTCCAACACCACGCCGCTGCCCGCCAAGATCTACGCCGGCGAAGGCTGCGCCCAGGTGCTGTTCTTCGAGAGCGACGAAGTCTGCGAGACCTCGTACCGCGACCGGGGCGGCAAGTACCAGGGCCAGCACGGTGTCACACTGCCGAAGACCTGAGCGCATTACAATGCCGGCGTTTGCCGGAAGGCTGGCCCCGAGAATGGCCGCCACACTTGACGTCAGAGCCACATGTCGCCGCTGCGGGGAACCTCCCGCCGGCCATGTGGCTCAAGTCCTTTATGTCCTGCTTTCCATCAAGGATGCCCGATGAAATTCCGCTTCCCCGTCATCATCATTGACGAAGACTTTCGCTCTGAGAACATCTCCGGCTCGGGCATCCGCGCGCTGGCCGAGGCGATCGAGAAAGAGGGCATGGAGGTCATGGGCCTGACCAGCTACGGCGACCTGACGTCGTTTGCGCAGCAGTCCAGCCGCGCATCGACCTTTATCGTCTCGATCGACGACGACGAGTTCACACGCGACGGCGACGACCAGCTCGAGGCCGCCGCCATCGAAAAGCTGCGCGCCTTCGTCACCGAAGTGCGCCGCCGCAACTCGGACCTGCCGATCTTCCTGTACGGCGAAACCCGCACCTCGCGCCATATCCCCAACGATATCCTGCGCGAGCTGCACGGCTTCATCCACATGTTCGAGGACACGCCGGAATTCGTAGCGCGCCACATCATTCGCGAAGCCAAGGTCTACCTCGACACGCTGGCGCCGCCGTTCTTCAAGGCGCTGATCGACTACGCGCAGGACAGCTCGTACTCGTGGCACTGCCCGGGGCACTCGGGCGGCGTGGCGTTCCTGAAGAGCCCGGTGGGCCAGGTGTTCCACCAGTTCTTCGGCGAGAACATGCTGCGCGCCGACGTCTGCAACGCGGTGGATGAACTGGGCCAGTTGCTGGACCACACCGGCCCGGTGGCGGCGTCCGAGCGCAACGCCGCACGGATCTTCAATTCCGACCACATGTTCTTCGTCACCAACGGCACCTCGACGTCGAACAAGATGGTGTGGCACGCCAACGTGGCGCCGGGCGATATCGTGGTGGTGGACCGCAACTGCCACAAGTCGATCCTGCACGCGATCATGATGACGGGCGCGATCCCGGTCTTCCTGATGCCCACGCGCAACCACTACGGCATCATCGGCCCGATCCCGAAGAGCGAGTTCGATCCCGAGACCATCAGGCGCAAGATCGCTGCGCACCCGTTCGCCAGCAAGGCCAAGAACCAGAAGCCGCGCATCCTGACGATCACGCAGGGCACCTACGACGGCGTGCTGTACAACGCCGAGCAAATCAAGGAGATGCTGGCGGCCGAGATCGACACGCTGCATTTCGATGAAGCCTGGCTGCCGCATGCGGCGTTCCACGATTTCTATCACAACATGCACGCGATCGGTAAGGATCGCCCGCGCAGCAAGGACGCGCTGGTGTTCGCCACGCAATCGACGCACAAGCTGCTGGCCGGCCTGTCGCAAGCCTCGCAGATCCTCGTGCAGGACTCCGACACGCGCAAGCTGGACCGCTACCGCTTTAACGAGGCGTACCTGATGCACACCTCGACCAGCCCGCAGTACTCGATCATTGCCTCGTGCGACGTGGCCGCGGCAATGATGGAGGCGCCGGGCGGCACCGCGCTGGTGGAGGAGAGCATCCAGGAGGCGATGGACTTCCGCCGCGCCATGCGCAAGGTCGAGGGCGAATATGACGACGGCAAGAACGGCGACTGGTGGTTCAAGGTGTGGGGCCCCGAAGCGCTGATCGAAGACGGCATCGGCGACCGCGAAGAGTGGATACTCAAGGCCAACGAACGCTGGCACGGCTTCGGCGACCTCGCCGACGGCTTCAACCTGCTCGACCCGATCAAGGCCACCATCATCACCCCGGGCCTGGACGTGGACGGCGAGTTCAGCGAGCGTGGCATCCCGGCGGCGATCGTCACCAAGTACCTGGCCGAGCACGGCATTATCATCGAGAAGACGGGCCTGTACTCGTTCTTCATCATGTTCACCATCGGCATCACGAAGGGCCGCTGGAACTCGCTGGTGACCGAGCTGCAGCAGTTCAAGGACGACTATGACCAGAACCAGCCGCTGTGGCGCGTGCTGCCCGAGTTCGTCGGCAAGTTCCCGCAGTACGAGCGCATGGGCCTGCGTGACCTGTGCGATGCGATCCACAGCGTGTACAAGGCCAACGACGTGGCGCGCGTGACCACCGAGATGTACCTGTCGGACATGGAGCCGGCGATGAAGCCGTCGGACGCCTGGGCGATGATGGCCCACCGCGAGATCGAGCGCGTGCCGGTGGACGAGCTGGAAGGCCGCGTCACCGCGATCCTGCTGACGCCGTATCCGCCGGGCATCCCGCTGCTGATCCCGGGCGAGCGCTTCAACCGCACCATCGTGCAGTACCTGAAGTTCGCGCGCGAGTTCAACAAGCTGTTCCCGGGCTTCGAGACCGATATCCACGGGCTGGTGGAGGATGAGGTCGATGGGAAGAAGGCGTACTTTGTCGACTGTGTGAAGCAGGGCGGCTGAGATTCGGTAGGAAACGTCAGTACGAAGAGCCCCACGTCAATGCGGGGCTTTTTTTCGTCCGGCGCCTGAATGCGCCGGGGACGTTAGCTGAACGGATTCAACAGCGCCGCCCCGGTTCCGCTGAAGTCCCTCCACATTGCGCGTAACAATGGTCAGGTCATGGATCAGCGCCGTCGCCGCGATGAACTTGTCCAGCGCGGGATGACTGTTGTCGTGGCTTGCATGTCGAATGCCCTCGCGTTGAACTGGGATGTCCCAAGTGGTCCGTCACCGACGGAGGGGCGATAAGGCAATTCGCAAACGGCAGGTAGACAGTCGCGCAGACGCTAGGCGTGTCGCGCTGCAAATACCACTCGCAGCCGGGTCGGCGTCATCGTGAAGCCAAATGACTCGTCGACCGGCCCCGACCCCGGCGCGTAACTGAGCGTGAATTGCCGGCAGACCATCGATAGCGCAGCCTTGATTTCCAGTAGCGCTAGGCTGCGCCCGGGGCACAGGCGCGGGCCTGAGCCAAAGGGCACGAAGCCGCTGCGGTGATGGGCGGCGGCAGTGTCATCCAGCCAGCGCTCCGGACGGAACTCGCGGGCCGCGGCGAAATTGCTCTCCCTGAGGGCGTCGGGGCGGGTCAGCAGCATCATGAAGGTGCCCCGCGGCAGCCGGTATCCGCCGATTTCGACGTCTTCGTTGGGTTCGACAAAGAAGAGTGGCGCGACCGGCTTGAGGCGCAGCGATTCCTGCGCCACCGCGTCGATGTAGGGGAGCCGCGTGGCATCCCCGATGTCCCGCAGGACGTAGTCCTCGCCCAGCACGGCATCTGCCTCCTGCTGCATCTTGCGCTGGACCTCGGGGTGGAGGCACATGAAATGCATCATCCAGGCGATGGTGTTGGCTGTCGTGTCTTCGCCCGCCAGCAGCATGGTGAAGATATTGGCATACAGTTCGTCATCGCTGAGCGGGGCTTCGCCCGCGGCCTGCGCGGCGATCATGGCTTCCAGGAAATTGCTGGGATTCGCTGCGAGTGCCGGGGATTGTGCCAGCCGCTGGCGTGCCGCCGCGATGAACTCGCCGATCGCCTCGCGCACGGCTGCCACGGCCCGGTCGAATGCGCGGTCGGCCGGCAGGCGGAAATAGTGCCAGTATGGAAAAGGCGCGTTCACCCGCCGGTCGATCATCGGCAGGATCCGCACCAGATGTTGCTGAATGACGCCGCCCTCGCGCTCCAGCGTGTTCATGTCGTAGCCGAAGGCAAGGCTGGTGGTGACATCGACCGTGTATCGCATCAGGTCCTGCTGTACGTCGACTGGCCGCTTGCTGGCGGCCGCCTTTTCCCAACGCCGCTTCAGCCTCAGGGTGACGATGGCCAGGGTGGGAAAGAAGTCGCGCAGATGGCGTGCGTCGAGTGCCTGCGCAACCGGGCGGCGCTGCCTGCGCCAGTCCGCACCTTCCGCGGAGAATACGCCCACGGAGCCAATCTCGCGGGATAGCGCTTCGATGGCTCTTGCGCGGCGAAAAGTCTCCGGCCGGTCATGGAGGATGCGGTCGATCCATTCGCCATGCGCGACCACGACGACCGGGCGTCGCATCAGGTGGATGCGGTAGATCGGGCCGAACGCTTGGCTCCACCGTTCGAGATCGACATGCAGCTGCGCCTTGTGCAGCTGCAGGACGTTGCCCAGCCAGGGCAGCCCCCTGGGGCCAGGCAGCTGCGACAGCGATCGTGCCGGGGCGCCGGTCGCTGCCCGCGCCTCGGGCCGGCCGCTGTCAGCCGACTCGCGCTTCCACGCGAGCACCTCGGCACGATCCAGCAACACTTCTGCGCTTGCCACCGAGGCTCTGAAGCGCCGCAGGCAGACCTCAGGCTGGTCGACTTTCACGCCCGAGGCACAGTCGAAACGCCAGCCGTGCCCGCGGCAGGTCAGGATGCCGGCTTCGAGCGTACCCTCCGCCAGCAGCGTGCCCCGATGCGGGCAGCGGCCCTGGTAGGCAGATACCGCGCCGCGGTGGCGCACCAGTACGATTTCGACGCCCTCCGCCTGCACCGGCAGCAGACAGCCCTCCTTGAGGGAGGCCGCGGACGCCACGCGTATCCTGTCGCCGGCGCTCATTGCTTCAGGCTGTCCGCGCATGTTCGCTACCCTTGCGGGCACGACAGTTCGGCATTGTGGAGATCATAGCCTGCCGACGGGCAGCGGCCGTGAGTGCCAGCCGTGGTGCAGATTGCAGGATGTGCGTGTTCATCGTCTTTTCCGCCTTGTCTCAGCGCCGATTCCAAAGGATCGCCGACAACGGCTGCCGCCCGTTATTCAAGGGCACCTTGCAATCATCGTAGTGAGGCGCGCCCGGCTTGCAAGTGCGCCATGGCCCGATGAGGCCAGCGTTCACCTGCCGTGTCGAATTCGCGCCTCAGTCGCCGCGGGGAAGTCACGGTTGCGCCATTCCGGCAGGCACGCACCAATGAAAAAGCCCCGCATCGCTGCGGGGCTCCACGGCCATGCCGGAGGCAATTTGCCGCTCAGTTCTTCTTCTCGAACTCGAACTGCGGCGCGGCCGGCTCGCTCGGCTCCGCAGCACCTGGCAGTTCCAGCGTACCGGGCGCGGAGGCGGCACCCGGCCCCGGCTGTGTGGCTGGCTTCTCCGGCTCCCCGCCAAGCGGGATGCTGACCTCGGCGGCATTGCTATGGCGCAGCGTGCCCTTGTCCAGCAGCCCCGTCACCATGCCCGGCAGGAACATCACCATGACGACCATCACCATCTGCAGACCCACCCAGGGCAGGGCGCCCCAGTAGATGTCCGAGCTCTTAACTTCCTTCGGCGCGATGCCGCGCAGGTAGAACAGGGCAAAGCCGAACGGCGGATGCATGAACGAGGTCTGCATGTTCACGCACAGCATTACGCCGAACCATACCAGTGCAGCCGTCGCGGCGGCTTCCGGATTGCCGCCCATGGAGTCCGCCACCACCGGCGCCAGCACCTTGACCGCCACCGGCGCCAGCATCGGCACCACGATGAAGGCGATCTCGAAGAAGTCGAGGAAGAAGGCCAGGAAGAAGATGAACAGGTTCACCACGATCAGGAAGCCGATCCAGCCGCCCGGCAGCGAGGTGAACAGGTGCTCCACCCACGCACCGCCGTCGACGCCCTGGAACACCACCGAGAAGCAGGTGGAGCCGATCAGGATGAACACCACCATCGCGGTGAGGCGCGCGGTGGACTGGTAGGCGTCGACGATCAGCAGGCGCAGCTCGGTCATCTGTCCGGCGCGCAGCAGCAGCCAGAGGATGACCAGATACACCACCGCCAGCGGGATACGGAACGCATGTGAGCCGAAGGCGAAGATGCCGATGGCCGCGGCCACCAGCGTGGCGGCGATGCCGACGCGATAGATCTGGCGGTCGATGCGGCTGAAGGCCTTGTCGCGGATCACGGCCAGCACCAGCGCGCCGACTGCGCCCATGGCGCCGGATTCGGTCGGCGTGGCAATGCCCATCATGATCGTCCCCAGCACCAGGAAGATCAGCACCGCGCACGGGACGATGCCGCGCAGGCATTTGCGCCACAGCGCCCAGCCGCGCAGCGTGCGCGCCTCCGGCGGCACCGGCGGCAGCCAGTCAGGCTTGAAGCGGGCCAGCATGAAGGTATAGAGCGCGAACAGCGCGATCTGCACCACCGACGGGCCCCACGCGCCCAGGTACATGCTGCCCACGTCGGCGCTGCCCAGCGGGGTCTTGAGCTGGTCGGCCAGCACCACCAGCACCAGCGACGGCGGCACCAGCTGCGTGATGGTGCCCGAAGCGGCCAGCACGCCGGTGGCGTACTTCATGTTGTAGCGGTAGCGCATCATCACCGGCAGCGAGATCATCGCCATGGCGATCACCTGTGCCGCCACCGTGCCGGTAATCGCACCCAGGATGAAGCCGACGATGATCACTGAATAGCCCAGGCCGCCGCGTACCGGGCCAAACAGCTGGCCCATGGAGTCCAGCATGTCCTCGGCCAGCCCGCACTTCTCCAGGATGGCGCCCATGAAGGTGAAGAACGGGATCGCCAGCAGCAGCTCGTTGGCCAGCACGCTGCCGAACACGCGGCTGGGCACGGCCTGCAGGAAGCTGAGCGGGAAGTAGCCCCATTCGATCGCCAGGAAGCCGAAGGCCAGGCCCACCGCCGACAGCGAGAATGCGACCGGGAAGCCGATCAGCATGAATACCACCAGGCCGCCGAACATCAGCGGCGGCATATATTCCAACGGAATCATTGAACCGGCCTCTCGTACTTGGATTCGATGCGCACCAGGCCTTTGAGGGCGGCGAAGCGCTTGATCAGTTCGGACACGCCCTGCAGCGTCAGCAGGGCGAAGCCGACGGGCACCACCAGCTTGATCGGGTAACGCGGCAGGCCGCCGGAATTGCCCGATTGCTCGAGGATGCGCCACGAGGGCAGGAACAGCGAATCCCACGACAGCCAGGTGAACAGCAGGCACGAGGGCAGCAGGAACACGACGATCCCGAAGATGTCGATCCAGTGCTGCGCGCGTTCCGAGACGTTGCCGTAGATCAGGTCTACACGCACGTGCTCATTGCGCTGGAAGGTGTAGGAGGTGCCGAACATCACGGCGATGGCAAACATATACCACTGCAGTTCGAGTGGCCAGTTATCGCTCAAGTTGAAGCCATAGCGCAGAAGGGCGTTGCCTGCGCTGATCAGGCACGACAGCAGGATCATGATGTTTGCAAGCCTGCCCGTGTGCTGATTCAACCTGTCGATCTGTCGTGACAGACCAAGCAAGTAATACATGGGTTGTCTCCCCGGTTTTTGCGGCGCTTAGTTTATCTGTAACAAAATTTGGCGGCGCTAGGGGCTACTACCTACGGGGATCGACGAGATTGCGCCAAAGTGGGAAACGCCTATGAAAAAAGCCACCGGGCTCGCGCCGCGGTGGCTTTTTCTTGCGCAAAACTTACGCGAAACTTACAGCGCCGTCCGAATTACAGGGCAGCGCGCGCGGCCGCGATGGCGGCGCGCACCTGGTCCGGCGCGGTGCCGCCGATATGATTGCGCGCGGCGACCGAGCCTTCCAGGGTCAGCACGGCGTGTACGTCGTCGCCGATCAGCGCGGCCTTGTCGCCCAGCCCGGACACGTCGCGCAGCTCGGCCACGGTCAGGTCGGCCAGGTCGCACTGGCGGCTGTCGCAGGCGCGCACGGCGTGGGCCACGGCTTCGTGGGCGTCGCGGAAGGGCAGGCCCTTCTTGACCAGGTAGTCGGCCAGGTCGGTGGCGGTGGCGTAGCCCTGCAGCGCAGCGGCGCGCATGGCTTCCGGCTTGACGGTGATGCCCGGCACCATGTCGGCAAAGATGCGCAGCGTGTCGACCACGGTATCGACCGTATCGAACAGCGGTTCCTTGTCTTCCTGGTTGTCCTTGTTGTACGCCAGCGGCTGGCCCTTCATCAGCGTCAGCAGGCCAATCAGGTGGCCGTTGACGCGGCCGGTCTTGCCGCGCGCCAGCTCGGGCACGTCGGGGTTCTTCTTCTGCGGCATGATCGAGCTGCCGGTGCAGAAGCGGTCGGCGATGTCGATAAAGCCCACGCGCGGGCTCATCCACAGCACCAGTTCTTCCGAGAAGCGAGACACGTGGGTCATAACCAGCGCGGCGGCGGCACAGAATTCGATGGCGAAATCGCGGTCCGACACGGCGTCGAGCGAATTGCGGCACACGCCGTCGAAGCCCAGCTGCTGCGCGACGAATTCACGGTCGATCGGGTAGCTGGTCCCGGCCAGCGCGGCGGCGCCCAGCGGCAGGCGGTTGACGCGCTTGCGGCAGTCGGCCATGCGCTCGGCGTCGCGGGTGAACATCTCGACGTAGGCCAGCAGGTGGTGGCCGAAGGTGACCGGCTGTGCCACCTGCAGGTGGGTAAAGCCCGGCAGGATGGTGTCGGCGTTCTGGTCGGCCAGGTCCAGCAGCGCGCCGCGCAGGGCGCCCAGCAGGGCGATGATGTTGTCGATCTCGCTGCGCAGCCACAGGCGGATGTCGGTCGCGACCTGATCGTTGCGCGAGCGGCCGGTGTGCAGGCGCTTGCCGGCATCGCCCACCAGCGCGGTCAGGCGTGCCTCGATATTCAGGTGGACGTCTTCCAGGTCCAGCTTCCATTCAAAGCCGCCGGCCTCGATCTCGCCGCGGATCTGCGTCATGCCGCGCTCGATCTCGGCGCGGTCGGCCTCGGCGATGATGCCCTGCTTTGCCAGCATGGCCGCGTGGGCCAGCGAGCCCTGGATGTCGAACAGGGCCAGGCGCTTGTCGAAGAACACCGAGGCGGTGTAGCGCTTCACCAGGTCGGACATCGGTTCGGAGAAGCGGGCGGACCAGGCTTCGCCTTTCTTGGCAAGTTGGGAGGTGGACATGGACGTCAGCTGCAGTGGCTCGCGGCAGGCGGGCGCCGTGTGAACGGCGACGGGCGCGAGAAATTGGGAAAAGGGCGATTATATCGCCGGCCGGCCGGCTGGCGGCGCTGGCCGGCACGACGGCGCCGTTCGTCAGAGCCGGCTGTGGATCACAGGTCCCTTGAATACCACCGGGCCGCTCGGCCCGTCGGCATTGGGCGAGCCGCCGGGCGGCTCGATGCTGACCGCCAGCGCGGGCACAGCCTCGGGCAATTGTGCCAGCGCCAGCCGCACTTCCGGCGCCCGTCCGATCACGCCGAGCGACCTTGGCTTGCCGCCGGCCGGCAGCGCCCACAGTTGCAGCACCTGCCGCTCGCTTAGTGCCAAGTGATCCAGGCGCCGCACGATCAGGCTGCGCGCGCCGGCATCCCAGGACACCAGCATGGCCGGCTGGGCGCGGTCGTCGTTCAGCACCGCGACGATCTCCGCCGGCGCCGCTTCGCCCTGCTGGGCCAGGCGCACCCCAAGCCCGATGGCCACTACCGCCACCAGGGCCATCGCCGCCGCCGCGCCGCGCCAGAAGACCGGGGTCGACCACAGGCGCTGCCACCACCCGCCGGCGAGGTCGGCAGGGCGGATGGGGCGGGTGGACTGGCCGCGAGCCTCGGCGGCCTTCCAGCCAAGCCGCTCCTCGATGCCGCACCAGACCTTGTCGACCGGCTCGGCGGCCGCCTGCAATTCGGCCACGCCCGAGAGCCTATCCTGCCAGCGGTGGATGGCGGCGCGCACCGCGGGCTCTTCGCGCGCCATCTGTTCCAGGCGGCGGCGCGCGCCACCGCGCAGCACGCCCAGCGCGTACTGGGCGGCGATGCGGTCGAGCAGTTCGGGATGGGAGGCCAGCTTCATGTTGCCGCCTCCATGCAACTGCGCAGCCGCTCCAGCCCGCGGCGCACCCATGACTTGACCGTCCCCAGCGGCACGCGCAGCCGCGCGGCCAGCTCGGCGTGGCTCAGGTCCTGCAGGTAGGCCAGCACGATGGCCTGGCGCTGCGACTGCTCCAGCCGCTGCAGGCAGCGGTTCAGCGCGCGCGCCTGCTGGCTGGCGTCGGCCAGTTCGGCCGGGCCGGCAGCGTCATCGGCAAGCCATTCGCCCAGGTCTTCCTCCAACTCGACGGTCTGCGGCACGCGCGCAGCCGCGGCGCGGCGCAGGCAGTCCAGCGCCCGGTTGCGCACGATCGCGGTCATCCAGGTCATCGGCGCGGCCAGGTGCGGCCGGTAGTCGCCGGCGTGGTGCCAGATGCTGACAAAGCTCTCCTGCACGACATCCTCCGCCCAATCGCGCCTACCAGTGATACGCAGCGCGAGGCCAAACAGTTTCGTTGCGGTGAGGTCATAGATGCCGCGCAGCGCCTGGCGGTCGCCCAGGGCCACGGATTGCAGCAACGCCGCGAGCCGGTCGGGATCGGCCGGCATGGCATAGGACGGCTGGGTAGAAGGGGGCACCGGGACGGGTCCTCGCAGGGGCTCTGCGGGATTATAGATAGCGATGCATCCAAACGTGCGGCGCGTGCGTACAAGTGACAGGCGCAAGCCAGGCACCCCGGACCGGGGCGCCACGTCTTCATCCCTCACAGGAGATCACCATGGACCGCATGTCACAGATGCCCGCGCGCGAGACTGAAACCATCGTCACGCTGCCGGATGCCCGCCGGCGCGGGCTGCTCAAGGCGCCAGGCTTGTTCGCGCTCGGCTCGCTGGCCGTCATCACGCTGGGCGAATCGATGCCGGCCTGGGCGCAGACGGAATCAGGCAGCACCAAAGACGACATCAATATCCTGAATACCGCACTGGGGCTGGAATACCAGGCGATTGCCGCCTACCAGGTCGGCGCGGAAAGCGGGCTGCTGCAAAAGCCCGTGCTGGATACGGCGGTGAAATTCCAGGGCCACCACAAGGCGCATGCGCAGGTGCTGGCGGGCACGGTGCAGAAGCTGGGGGGCACGCCGGTGATGGCGAAGAAGACCTCCGAATACAACTTCCCGGCTGGCCAGCTGAAGACCCAGGCTGATGTGCTGCGCTTTGCCGCGGGGCTGGAGAAGGGCGCCACCGCGGCCTACCTGGGCGTGCTGCCGAACTTCTACAATCGTGAGCTGACGCGGGCAGCGGGCAGCATCCTCGGTGACGAGGCGATGCACTGGGCGGTGCTGCTGCATGCGTTGGGTGAGGACCCGGTGCCAGGTGCGTTCGTGGGGTGATGAGGCGCAAGCCCGCCCCTTGTTTGCTCCCCTCTACCACATGAGGAAGAGGGGCAGGGGGTGAGGGCAGGCGTTGGCAGTACTGCAGGGGTCGAAGTTCCGGCAGAGCCGGGCCCGGCGCAGGGGAGGCCGTCGCCCGTTGCAGGCGCCAGCCCTCACCCCCGGCCCCTCTCCCACTGGCGCGGGAGAGGGGAGCGACCCGCGCTGTGCGTGCGATCAGCCCGTATTACGCAACCCCGCCGCCACCCCGTTGATGGTCAGGTGGATACCTCGCCGAACCCGGATGTCATCGCCATCCTTGACCGAGCGGTAGCGCTTGAGCAACTCAACCTGCAAGTGGTTCAGCGGATCGAGGTAGGCAAAGCGGTTCTTGATCGAGCGCGCCAGCAGCGGATTGTCCGCCAGCCGTTCCTGGTGGCCGGTGATCAGCGCCAGCATCTCGCAGGTCAGGTGCCATTCCTTGCTGATGCGGTTGAACACGTTGCGGCGCAGCGCCGCGTCGTCGCACAGCTGCGCGTAGCGCGAGGCCACCGCCAGGTCGGTCTTGGCCAGCACCATGTCCATATTGGACAGCAGCGTCGAGAAGAAGGGCCAGGTCTTGACCATGCGGCGCAGCGTGGTGACGGCCGACTTGCGCGCCTTGTCATCGGGCGCGCTGTCCAGCAGCTCCCTGACCGCGCTGCCGAAGCCGTACCAGCCCGGCAGCAGCAGCCGGCACTGGCCCCACGAGAAGCCCCACGGGATCGCGCGCAGGTCTTCGATGCGGCGGTTCTTCTTGTCCATCAGCTTGCGCGAGGCCGGACGCGAACCCAGGTTCAGGTCGGCGATCTCGGTGATCGGCGTGGTGGCGAAGAAGTAGTCCTTGAAGCCGGGGGTCTCGTACACCAGGTCACGGTAGGCCGTGAAGGCGCGGTCCGACAGCTGCTGCATCACCGCCTCGAACATGTCGAGGTCCTTGGGCGCGTTCTGCTGCGGCAGCAGCGACGCTTCCAGCGTGGCGGCGACCACCGTCTCCAGGTTGCGCCGGCCGATCTCGGCGTTGGCGAACTTGCTGTTGATGATCTCGCCCTGTTCGGTCAGGCGGATCTGGCCGTTCACCGTGCCCGGCGGCTGCGACAGGATGGCGTCGTAGGTCGGGCCACCGCCGCGGCCGACGGTGCCGCCGCGGCCATGGAACAGGCGCAGCTTGACCTTGCGCTGCTCAAACAGCTGCACCAGCGCCAGTTCGGCCTTGTACAGCTCCCAGGTCGAGGTCAGGAAGCCGCCGTCCTTGTTCGAGTCGGAGTAGCCGAGCATCACTTCCTGCTCGACGCCATGGTGCGCGATCACCGAATCGAAGCCCGGCAGGTCCAGCAGCGACTGCATGATGCCGGCGGCATTGCGCAAGTCTTCAATGGTCTCGAACAGCGGGATCACCATCAGCTCCATGCGCGCCGGGTCGGTCTTGCTGCCCAGCGTGCCCTGCAGCATGCCGGACTCCTTCTGCAGCAGCATCACTTCGACCAGGTCCGACAGCGTCTCGGTGTGCGAGATGATGTAGTTGCGCGCGATGCGCTTGCCGTAGCGGCCACGCAGCTCGCGCGCGGCGGCGAAGATCGCCAGTTCCTTGCGGGTCTGCTCCGAGTACTCGTGCCAGGGCAGCGTCAGCAGGCGCGGCTGGCGCAGCTCCGCCAGCAGCAGTTCCAGCTTGCGCTGCTCGGGCAGCTTGGCGTAGTCGGCGGCGATGCCGGCGGCGGCGAACAGTTCGGCGATGACCGCCTCGTGCACGTCCGACACCTGGCGCATGTCGACCGAAGCCAGGTGGAAGCCGAACACGGCGATCGCGCGCGCCAGTGCGTCGATGCGGTTGCTGGCCAGCGCCTGGCCGTGGTGGGCGCGCAACGAATCGATCACCACCTGCACGTCCGCGGCAAAGGACTCGGCGCTGTCATACGGCTCGGCCGGCGCCACCGGGCGGCGCGTTGCGGCGTGGCCGGTGAGCGTCTTGCAGGTCGCGGCCAGGCGCGCGTAGATGCCGATCAGCGCGCGGCGATAGGGTTCGTCGGCGCGGTGCTCGGAGTGGTCGGGCGAGCGTTCGGCCAGCGCCAGCAGCTCGGGGCTGGCGTCGACCATCAGCGTGGACATCGACAGCTCGGCGCCCAGTGCATGCACTTCGTCCAGGTACCAGTCCAGGATCAGCTGGGCCTGCTGGCTGGCGGCATGCTCGAGCGTCTCGGCGGTGACGTTGGGATTGCCGTCGCGATCGCCGCCGATCCACGAGCCCATCTGCATGAAAGGCGCGAGCGGGGTCGGCTGGGCGCCGGGCGTGCCCTTGCGCTTGCGCATGGCCGGGAACACCGCGGCGATGTCTTCTTCCAGTTCGCTCATCAGCTGCGGGATGCCGCGCAGGAAGGTAGTGCGGTAGTACGACAGCGCGTTCTCGATCTCGTCGGCCACCGTCAGGCGCGCGTCGCGCAGCATGCGGGTCTGCCACAGCGTGGTGACCTTGGCGCGCAGCTGCGCGGTGTTGTGCTCGCGCTCGCGTGCCGTCATCGGCAGGTCGCGCTCGGCCAGCAGGCGGGCGATCTCGCGCTCGGCGTCGAGAATACTCTTGCGCTGGACTTCGGTCGGGTGCGCGGTCAACACCGGCACGATCAGCGCCTCGTCCAGGAACTTGCGCAGTTGCTTGCCGGTCACGCCGGCGGCGTCGATCGCCTCCAGCGCGTGCGGCAGGCTGCCCGCCTGCGGCGGCGAGCCGGCCAGCGCATGCACGCGGCGGCGGCGGTTGTGGTGCTGGTCCTCGGCGATATTGGCCAGGTGCGAGAAATAGCTGAACGCGCGCACCACCTGGTTGGTCTGGTCGCGCGACAGGCGCTTGAGCAGGCGGTCCAGCTCGGCGCCGGCGGCGCGGTCGTTCTCGCGGCGGAAGCGCACCGCGGTCTGGCGGATGGTCTCGACCACCTCGAAGGCGGCGTCGCCTTCCTGTTCGCGCAGGCAGTCGCCCAGCAGGCGGCCCAGGAAGCGGATGTCCTCGCGCAGCGGCAGGTCCTTGTCGGCGGTGCGACGCACGGGCGAGGCGAGGGTGGTTCCGTTGCTCGACACGATCGAAAGCTGTGGCTGGGTAGCGCGCTTAGCGCCTTTGCCAGGAGCCGAACGGGGGGATTTGGGAGTGGATGCGCCTCCTGCGTCACTATGACCGGAGGCCGTGACTGGGGTCTGGTTTTTGGCGGCCGAACCGGTCCGCCGGCCGCCGGGGCGCGCAGCATGCTGCGTCATGCAATCTCCTCGTATGCTTATCTAATGGGGCGGAGCGGCTATTGGGTCGCGTGCTACCATAGACGGATGCAAGCACCCGCCATCTTGTCTGCCACCTCTTCCTCTACCGCTGTCGTGTCTCGCAATCTTCCGCAAACGCTCGTCATCGCCTCCCGAGAGAGCCGCCTGGCCATGTGGCAGGCCGAACATGTGCGTGTTGCGTTGCAACAATACTATCCCGCGTGCGACGTGTCCATTCTTGGCATGACCACGCGCGGAGACCAGATTCTAGACCGTACGCTGTCCAAAGTCGGCGGCAAGGGTCTGTTTGTCAAAGAACTGGAGTTCGCGATGGACGAAGGCCGCGCGGACCTGGCGGTGCATTCGCTCAAGGATGTGCCGATGGAGTTGCCCGCCGGCTTCGCCCTGACCGCGGTGATGGAGCGCGAAGACCCGCGCGATGCGCTGGTGTCTTCCACCTACGTCTCGCTGGACGAGATGCCGGCCGGCACCGTGGTCGGCACCTCCAGCTTGCGCCGTGAGGCGGCGCTGCGCAGCCGCTACCCGCAGCTGGTGATCAAGCCGCTGCGCGGCAACCTGGATACCCGGCTCGGCAAGCTCGACCGCGGCGAGTACGGCGCCATCATCCTGGCTGCCGCCGGGCTCAAGCGCCTGGGCCTGGGCGAGCGCATCCGCGCGCTGATCCCGATCGAGGCGTCGCTGCCCGCCGCGGGGCAGGGCGCGCTTGGCATCGAGATTCTGGCCAACCGTCCCGAACTGGCCGAATGGCTGGCGCCGCTGAACCACCAGCCGACCCTGCTGGCCGTGACCGCCGAGCGCGCCGTGTCGCGCATGCTGGGCGGCTCGTGCCAGGTGCCGCTGGCCGCCCACGCCCGCTGGGAGGGTGACCAGCTGAAGCTGGACGCTTTTGTGGCGCTGCCCGACGGCTCCCGCGCCATCCGTGCCTCGGCTTCCGGGCCCGCCGCGGACGCGGCCGCTGCCGAAGCGCTCGGCCAGGCGTGCGCGCGCGAACTGGTCGCGCAGGGGGCCGAGGCCATCCTCGCGGCGCTTGCCGATCCCTCCGGCTCCCAAGCTCCTGCCTGAGGCCCGCCCGATGCCCCGCCCGACCGTCGTTGTGACACGACCCGCCGGGCAGTCCCGGCAACTGACCGAGGCGCTGCAGGCCGCGGGTCTCGACGTACTCAGCTTTCCCTTGCTGGCAATCGGCCCCACCGCCGACGACGTGCCGCTGCGCGCGGTGCTGGCGCGGCTGCCCGAGTTTGCGCTGGTGGTCTTCGTCAGCCCCAATGCGATTGCCTATGCGCTCGATGCGCTGGCGGCCGTGCACGGCGCTGCTGTGGCCCAATGGCCGGCGCAGGTGCCCGTGGCCGTGGTCGGCCCCGCCAGCGTGGCCGCACTGGCCGACCGCGGGATCGCGCCGCCAGCCTTCCACGTGATCGCGCCGGCCGGCGCTGCCGCCAACGGCAACGGTACCGACGACGGCAGCCACGATGCCGACACGCCGCGCTTCGATTCCGAAGCCCTGTGGGCACAGCTCGATCCCGCCGCACTGGCGGGCAAGCAGGTGCTGATCATCCGCGGCAACGGCGGGCGCGACTGGCTCGGCGACCGGCTGCGTGAAGCCGGTGCGCGGGTCGAGGCGGTCGAGGCCTACCGCCGCACGCTGCCCGAGCCCACCGCGATGCAATGGCAGGCCATCCGCGACAGCCTGCGCCCCGGCGCGCCGCCCTATGCCTGGCTGCTGACCAGCTCCGAAGCGGTGCGCAACCTCGATGCGCTGGCGCGGCAACACCTGTCTGCGGAGGAAGCCGCCGACCTGCGGCAGGTGCAGTGCATCGCGCCGCATGCGAGAATCGCCGAACAGGCGCAGTCGCTGGGCTTTACTCATATCCAGCGTGCCGCGCCCGGCGATGCCGGCCTGTTGGCGGCGTGCCTGCAGTGGGCCGATGCCCATGCCGGCCCGGCACCGGCCGGCACGCCTGCCAAAGCCGTGCCGGCCCCAGCCATTGCCGGCACGCCACCGCCACCCGTACCGGCCGCCTCCCCGGCGCCCGCCGCAGTACCCACAGCAGTCCCTGCAACGTCAACGAAGGTCGAACGCGTGACGCAAGAAACCACGTCCTCCTCCGCTACGCCGCCGCCCACCGCGGCCTCCGCGCCCGCACCGGGCCCAGGCAATCCCGCCGTCAACGGTGCCCCCGGATCCGCTTCACGCCGTCCCGCCGCGCTGTGGGCGCTGGTCGCCCTGCTGGTGGTGGCCACCGCCGGCGGCTTCTGGTGGCTGCAGCAGCGCGTGGACCACCTGACCGGCGAGCTGGCCCGCCGCCAGCAGAGCAACGATGCGCTGGTGCAGGAATCGCGCGTGCTGACGCGTAACGCACAGGACACCGTCAAGGAACTGCAGGCCAAGGTCGGCGCGCTGGAAAGCCAGGTCGGTGAGACCCGCGACAAGCAGGTGGCGCTCGAGCAGGTCTACCAGGACCTGATGCGCAACCGCGATGATTGGGAAATCGCCGAGATCCAGCAACTGCTGACCAATGCCGGACAGCAGCTGCAACTGACCGGCAACGTGCAGGTGGCACTGGCCGCCCTGCAAAGTGCCGACGCCCGCCTGGCGCGCGCCGACAAGCCGCAATACAACCTGCTGCGCCGTGCGATCGCGCGCGATATCGCGCGCATGAAGGCCGTGCCCGACACCGACCTGACCGGCGCCGCGATCAAGCTGGACGAGGCCATCAACCAGGTCGACGTGCTGCCGCTGCTGTCCAGCGAGCGCATGCTCGAGCGCAGCGAAGCCGATGCCCGCAAGGATGCCGCGCGCAGCGGCGCGGCCGGGGCCAGCGCGCCGGCCGCCAATGGCAACGCCGCCACCGGCGGCTGGTTCACGCGCGTGTGGGACTACCTGCGCGAAGAACTGGCGCAAGTGATCCGCATCCGCAAGGTTGACGACGCGGAAGCGCTGCTGCTTTCCGGGGACCAGGGCTGGTTCCTGCGCGAGAACGTCAAGCTGCGCCTGCTCAATGCGCGCCTGGCGCTGCTGTCGCGCAACGAGCCGGTGTTCCGCAATGACCTGGCGGCGGCGCAGGCCATGATCGGCCGCTATTTCGATACCAAGTCGCGCCGCGTGCAGGGCGTGCTGACCCTGCTCAAGCAGGCGCAGGCGGGCGCGGTCACGGTGCAGCTGCCGACCATGTCCGAAAGCCTGGGCGCGCTGCAGGCCCTGAAGAAGGAGTAAGCCCATGCGCCTTCTGTTCTGGGTTGCGGTCCTGTTTGGCGGCGCCGTCGGGCTGGCACTGTTCACGCAGTTCAACCACAGCAATGTGGTGCTGTTCTATCCGCCATATCGCGTCGAGCTGTCGCTGAACCTCGCGCTGGCGTTGCTGCTGCTGGTGTTCTTTGTGGTGTGGACGGTGATGACCACCATCCGCCACCTGTCCGACATGCCGCGCCGCGCCGCCGCCTACCGCGAGCGCAGCCGCATGAACAAGGCGCAGGCGGCGCTGCGCGAATCGATCGAGAACCTGTTCGCGGGCCGCTTCGCCCGCGCCGAGCGTTGCGCGCGCGAGGCTCAGTCCTGGGAAGATCAGGCCCAGACCGCCGCGCTGATCGGCGCCCGCGCCGCGCACCGGATGCAGGAGACCGACCGGCGCGACGCCTGGATGGCGCAGGTCACGGATCCCGAGCGCGAACAGGCGCGGCTGGTATCGATGGCCGAACTGCTGGTCGATGCCCGCGACGCCGACGGCGCACTGGAAACCATCGCCCAGCTGCAGGCGCAGGGCGCGCGCCAGATCCACGTGCAGCGCATTGCGCTGCGCGCGCACCAGCACCTGAAGAACTGGTCAGAGGTGCTGCGCCTGGCGCGCTCGCTGGAAAAACGCAATTCGCTGCATCCGGTGCTGGCCCTGCGCCTGAAGCAGATGGCGGTCGAAGCCATGCTCGAAGAGCGCCGCCACGATGCCGACGCGCTGACCGAGTTCTGGCGCTCGCTGTCCGCCGATGAACGCCGCGCCACGCGCATCGCCGAACCCGCGGCGCGCTACTTTGCCGCGCTGGGCCGCCAGAACGAAGCCCGCCGCATTGTCGAGGACGCGCTCAAGGTCAACTGGGACAGCCGCCTGGTGCTGCGCTACGCCGATTGCGCCGTGCCCGGCCACGCGCTGCCGCAGATCCAGCAGGCCGAGAAATGGCTGGCCGCGCATCCCGCCGACGCCGACCTCTACTACACGCTGGGCGTGCTGTGCCTGGGCGAGAAGCTGTGGGGCAAGGCCCAGTCCAGCTTCGAGCGTGCGCTGAAGTATGCCGATCCCGACCAGCAGCGCCGCCTGCGCGTGCGCACCCACCTGGCGCTGGCGCGGCTGTTCGAGGAAACCGAGCGCTTCGAGGAGGCGCAGCGCCACTATCGCGAGAGCGCGATGCTGGCGGCCTGAGCCGCCGGCATTTCTTCCATCCCGAGGTGCCTCAGTCCTCCATGATGCCGGCCGCGTCGCGCTTGCCGGCTTCCTTCACCACCCCATAACGCGCCAGCGTCTGCCTGCGCGCCACGTCATGCTGCACCAGCGGGCGCGGGTAGTTGTCGCCCAGGCGCACGCCGGCAGCCGCCAGCACGTCCTCCGGCGCCGTCCATGGCGCATGCAGGTACTTGTCCGGCAGCGCCGCCAGCTGCGGCAGGTACTTGCGGATAAAGCGCCCCTGCGGATCGAACTTCTCCGACTGCGTCACCGGGTTGAAGATGCGGAACCACGGCTGCGCGTCGCAGCCGGTCGAGGCTGCCCACTGCCAGCCGCCGTTGTTGGCGGCAAAGTCGAAATCGTTGAGCTGGTCGGCAAAGTACTGCTCGCCCCGTCGCCAGTCGACGCCAAGGTCCTTGACCAGGAAACTCGCCGTGACCATGCGCAGCCGGTTGTGCATATAGCCGCTCTGCCGGATCTGCAGCATGGCGGCGTCGACCAGCGGATAGCCGGTGGCGGCTCCGCACCAGGCGCGGAAATAGCGTTCGCCGGTCTCGCCGTCCTGCCAGCGGATGTTGTCATAGGCCGGATGGAAGGCCGCGCCGTCCGCCACGCGCGGATGGTGGTGCAGGATCATGAAATAGAAATCGCGCCAGATCAGTTCGGACAGCCACACCGCGGCGCCCACGCTGTCGGCGCCGCCGCGCAGCACGGCTTCATGCGCAGTGCGCGCCAGCGTGCGGATCGAGATCGTGCCGAAGCGCAGGTGCACCGACAGGTAGCTCGGGCCGCGCAGGGCAGGGTAGTCGCGCCGGCGGCCGTAGTCGCCGATGCGGTTGCTGAACTCCTCGAACAGTGCCAGCGCGCCCGAGGCGCCGGTGGGCATGGCGATCTCTGTGAGGTTGCTTTCGCGGAAGCCGAGCTGTTCGAGTGTCGGCACGGGCTTGCGGTGCGCCTGCGGCAACGGCGCCAGTGCCTGCAGGTACGGGGCGATCGGATAGGGGCGCAGGTCGAATGGCTGCACCGTGCGCAGCCAGGCATTCTTGTAAGGCGTGAACACCGAGAACGGCTTGCCCTGGCCGGTCAGGACCTCGTCGCGCTCGAACACCACCTGGTCCTTGAAGCTGAAGAACACGCGCGCCTGCGCCGCCAGTGCGCGCCGCAAGGCTTCGTCGCGGGCGTTGGCGGCGGGCTCGTAGTCGTGGTTGGCGAAGACGGCCTGCACATCGAGCTCGCGCGCCAGCGCTGGGATGGCGTCTTCGGCGCGGTCATGCAGCACGACCAGGCCACCGCCGGCCGCAGTGAGCGTGTCGGCCAGCTCCAGCAGCGATTGCCGGATGAACCCGACGCGCCGGTCGGCTTGCAGGCCGCGTGCCAGCAGCGGATCCAGGATGTCGCGGTCGAACACGAACACACACCACACCCGGGCACAGTGCCTGAGGGCATAATGCAGCGCCGCGTGGTCGGCGGTGCGCAGGTCGCGCCGGAACCAGACCAGCCCGCGCTCGAAGTGCTGGCCGATCCGGTAGGGTTTGCGCGCCGATGCCGGAGTGTCTGCTGCCTGCATGCTCGCCTGTCGATTGAAGGAAACCAGGACAATGGGAAATCGCGCGAACGCAGGGGCGGTCGCCGCGATACCCTAACATAGCGATTCGGCGAAGCAAGGCGGCAACGGCAAGCCGCCGCCCTGCCATTCCGGACACCACTGCAACTTTCTTACCGAAGCACACATGACACTCGACCGTATCCTCCAATCCCAGGGCTTTGGCACGCGCCGGTACTGCGGCGACCTGATCGCCGCCGGCCTGGTCGAGGTCAACGGCGAACTGTGCGAAAACCCGCGCGCGCAGTTCGAAGTGGACGGCCTGCGGCTGACCGTCGATGGCGAGGAATGGCTCGCCTGCACCAAGGCCTACCTGATGCTGAACAAGCCGACGGGCTACGAATGCTCGCAGCGCCCGCGCCACCATGAGAGCGTGTACAACCTGCTGCCGGTGCCGCTGCGCCAGCGCGAAGTGCAGGCCGTGGGCCGCCTAGACCACGACACCACCGGCCTGCTGCTGCTGACCGACGACGGCCAGTTCATTCACGCCCAGACCTCGCCCAAGCGCAAGGTGCCCAAGGTCTACGAAGTGACGACTGCCGAGCCGGTCACGCAGGCGCAGGCCGAGGCGCTGTGCGCCGGCGTCCAGCTGATCGATGAACCCGCCCCGATCGCCGCAGAAGCCTGCGAGATCACCGGCGAACGCAGCCTGCGGCTGACCCTGCTGCAAGGCAAGTACCATCAGGTCAAGCGCATGGTGGCCGCGGCCGGCAACCATGTGGACGCGCTGCATCGCAGCGCGATCGGCGGTTTGCAGCTCGATCCCGCATTGGCCGAAGGCGAGTGGCGCTGGCTGACGGCGCAAGACCTGGCGCTGCTGAGCGGCAAGGAATAAGGCGAACGGCAGTTTGATGACAAGCGGACAGCGTGGCCGGGCGCTCATTGCTGCACTGCAACGCCCGCCAATCTTTTCCGGAAGACCCCCGGCGATTTGATAAAATGCAAGGCATGGCGAAGCCCGAAGCACCCATCAATCTGACCAATCAGTTCCTGATTGCCATGCCTGGCATGGCCGATCCGACCTTTTCGGGTTCCGTCGTCTACATCTGCGAACACAACGAGCGTGGCGCGCTCGGGCTGGTGATCAACCGGCCCATCGATATCGACATGGCCACGCTGTTCGACAAGATCGACCTCAAGCTCGAGATCCAGCCCGTGGCGCACCAGCCGGTTTATTTCGGCGGCCCGGTGCAGACCGAGCGCGGCTTTGTGCTGCACGACCCGCTCGGCGTCTACGTCTCGTCGCTGGCGGTGCCGGGCGGACTGGAAATGACCACCTCCAAGGACGTGCTGGAGGCCGTGGCCAACGGCAGCGGCCCGCACCGCTTTTTGCTGACGCTGGGTTATTCCGGCTGGGGTGCCGGCCAACTGGAGGAAGAGCTCAGCCGCAACGGCTGGCTGACCGTCCAGGCCGATCCCGAGATCATCTTCAGCGTGCCGCCCGAAGGGCGCTTTGCCGCGGCCATCGGCCTGTTGGGCGTCGACGTCAACATGCTGTCGGGCGAGGCCGGGCATGCCTGACGCCGTGGGGCTCGAACTGCCCCGCGACGGCACGGTCCTGGCATTCGACTATGGCGAAAAAAAGATCGGCGTCGCGCTGGGCAATTTCATCACGCGCGAGGCGCGTGCGCTGACCATCCTCCCCAATATCACGGTTGAAGGCCGCTTCGAGGCCGTCGGCGAGCTGATCCGCGAGTGGAACCCGGTGCAGCTGATCGTCGGCATGCCGGTCAACCCGGAAGGCGACGAGCAGCCGATGATGCGGCTGGCGCGGCGCTTCGGCAACCAGCTCAACGGCCGCTTCAATCTGCCGGTGGAATGGGTGGACGAACGTTATTCCTCGCGCGCCGCCTCGATGGCCGGCGCCCGCCGCGGTGAGCTGGACGCCGAAGCCGCCCGCATCATCCTGCAACAATATTTCGACCAATTCCCGCTATGACGCAGATTTCCGTTCCCGACGCCGAGTCGCTGTACCGCAAGCTGCTGGACCAGGCCCGGGCGCTTATTCCCGACGCCGAGCGCGCGCGCTGGTCGGTGGCCGGCATTCATTCCGGCGGTGCATGGATCGCCGCGCGGCTCGCCGCCGACCTGAATCTGCCCGATCATGGCGTGATCAACGTCGCCTTCCATCGCGACGACTACGCCAAGAAGGGCCTGCACAGCCAGGCCCAGCCGACCACGCTGCCGTTTTCGGTCGAAGACCGCAACATCCTGCTGATCGACGATGTGCTGGCCACCGGCCGCACCATCCGCGCCGCCGTCAACGAACTGTTCGACTACGGCCGCCCCGCGCGCGTGGCGCTGGGCGTGCTGGTCGACCGCGGCGGGCGCCAGCTGCCGGTTGCCGCCGACCTGACCGCCGCCGAGATGGCGCTGCCGCCCGGCACGACGCTGGTGCTGTCGCGCCAGGGCGAGGGCGCCGCGGCGCGCTTCGCCTTCGCCACCGAACCGACCGCCGGAAACTGAGCCGGCCTGCATGCCCGATTGCCCGACGCGCACCCGGCGCGCCTGACACCACGCCCTGAGACCAGATCCCCCCGTTTTTTGCCCGCGCCCGACCAGCCATGACCAAGACGTTCCGCAACCCGCAGCTCACCAAGAATGGCGAACTGAAGCACTTGCTGTCGATCGAGGGGTTGTCGCGTGACATGATCACGCACATCCTCGACACCGCCAGCCAGTTCGTATCGCTGTCCGACTCAGACCGCGATGTCAAGAAGGTGCCGCTGCTGCGCGGCAAGAGCGTGTTCAACCTGTTCTTCGAGAACTCCACCCGCACCCGGACCACCTTCGAGATCGCGGCCAAGCGGCTGTCGGCGGACGTGCTCAACCTGAACATCAACGCCTCGTCGACCAGCAAGGGCGAGTCGCTGCTGGACACTATCAACAACCTGTCGGCCATGTCCGCCGACATGTTCGTGGTGCGCCATGCCAGCTCGGGCGCGCCTTACCTGATCGCCGAGCACGTCGCCCCGCACGTGCACGTGATCAACGCCGGCGATGGCCGCCACGCGCACCCGACGCAGGGGCTGCTGGATATGTACACGATCCGGCACTTCAAGAAAGACTTTACCAACCTGACGGTGGCCATCGTCGGCGACATCCTGCACTCGCGCGTGGCACGCTCCGACATCCACGCGCTGACCACGCTGGGCGTGCCGGAAGTGCGCGCGATCGGGCCGCGCACGCTGCTGCCGACCGGGCTGGAGCAGATGGGCCTGCGCGTCTTCCACAACATGGAAGAGGGCCTGAAGGGCGTGGACGTGGTCATCATGCTGCGGCTGCAGAACGAGCGCATGAGCGGCGCGCTGCTGCCGTCGGCGCAGGAATACTTCAAGGCCTACGGCCTCACGCCGGAGCGCCTGGCGCTGGCCAATCGCGACGCCATCGTGATGCACCCGGGCCCGATGAACCGCGGCGTGGAAATCGACTCCGCCGTGGCCGACGGCCCGCAATCGGTGATCCTGAACCAGGTGACCTTCGGCATCGCCGTGCGCATGGCGGTGATGGGCATCGTGGCCGGGAACAGCGACGAATAACGATGCCGTCGAGCCACAACATACCGAACACGCCAAGCGACACGACAAGCCAAGCTATGAAGATTCACATCAAGGGCGGCCGCCTGATCGATCCGGCCAGCAACACCGACGCCACGCAGGACCTCTATATCGCCGCCGGCAAGATCGTCGGCGTGGGCAGCGCCCCGGTGGATTTCACCGCCAACAAGGCCATCGATGCCAAGGGGCTGATCGTGTGCCCGGGCCTGGTCGACCTGTGCGCGCGCCTGCGCGAGCCCGGCTACGAATACAAGGCCACGCTCGAATCCGAAGTCGCCGCGGCGGCCGCTGGCGGCGTCACCAGCCTGGTATGCCCGCCTGACACCGACCCGGTGCTGGACGAGCCCGGCCTGGTCGAGATGCTCAAGTTCCGCGCCCGCACGCTGAACCAGACCCACGTCTACCCGCTGGGTGCGCTGACGCTGGGCCTCAAGGGCGAGATCCTGACCGAGATGAACCAGCTGACCGAGGCCGGCTGCGTCGGCTTCAGCCAGGCAGAGCAGCCGGTGCGCAACACCCAGGTGCTGCTGCGCGCGTTGCAGTACGCGCAGACCTTCGGCTTCACCGTGTGGCTGCGCCCGGAAGACCCCTTCCTCGGCGGCGGCGTGGCGGCCAGCGGCGCGGTAGCGTCGCGCCTGGGCCTGTCCGGCGTGTCGGTGATCGCCGAGACCGTGCGCCTGCACACCATCTTCGAACTGATGCGCAGCACCGGCGCGCGCGTGCACCTGTGCCGCCTGTCCTCGGCCGCGGGGCTGGAACTGGTGCGCCAGGCCAAGCGCGAAGGCCTGCCGGTGAGCTGCGACGTCAATATCCACCACGTCTCGCTGACGGACATGGACATCGGCTACTTCAATTCGCAGATGCGCTTCTCGCCGCCGCTGCGCAGCACCCGCGACCGTGACGCCATCGTCGCCGCGCTGGCCGACGGCACCATCGACGCGCTTTGCTCCGACCACACCCCGGTGGACGACGACGAGAAGCTGCTGCCGTTCGCCGAAGCCACCCCCGGTGCCATCGGCCTGGAACTGCTGCTTCCGCTGACGCTGCGCTGGGCCACCGAGCACAAGGTGCCGCTGGCGCAGGCGCTGGCGCGCATCACCTCGGAACCCGCGCGCGTGATCGGCCTGAAGGCCGGGACGATTGCCACGGGCAGCGCCGCCGACATCTGTCTGTTCGATCCGAAGCAGGTGTGGAAGGTCGACCGCCGCTCGATCAAGAGCCAGGGCAAGAACTCGCCGTGGCTCGGCTACGAGATGGAAGGCAAGGTGCGCATGACGCTGGTCGGCGGCCAGGTCGTCTACGGAAACCACGCAAACGCATGATCTGGCTGCGCAAGACCGCGCTGGTGCTGCACCTGCTGCGCGGGCTGCTGACCTGCGCCGTGCTGTTCCCGTGGCTGGGCGTGAGTTCGCGCGCCTGGCATATCCGGCGCTGGTCGCGCCGGCTGCTGCGCATCCTGGGCGTGGAACTGGAAGTGGTCGACGCCACCGGCGCCGCGGTGCACGGCGCGGCGCGCCAGGGCGCGATGGTGGTCTCCAACCATATTTCCTGGCTGGATATCTACGTGATCCACTGCTGGCGGCCGGTGCGCTTCGTCGCCAAGTCCGAGATCCGCGACTGGCCCGTGATCGGCTGGCTGTGCGACAAGACCGGCACCATCTTTATCGAACGCGGCCGCAAGCGTGACGCGCACCGCGTGCTGCACAACATCACCGACGTGATGCTGCAGGGCGACCTGGTCGGGGTGTTCCCGGAAGGCACCACCACCGATGGCACCGCGGTGCTGCCGTTCCACGCGAACCTGATGCAGGCGCCGATCTCCGGCGGGTTGCCGGTGCAGCCGCTGGGGCTGAATTATCTCGATGCGGCAACAGGACAGCCGACGCTGGCGGCCGCCTACATCGGTGACACCACGCTGCTGCAATCGCTCGAGGCCATCCTGCGCGCGCCGCGGATCAAGGTCCGGCTGGCGGTGGGGCCGTTGTTGTACGCCACATCGGTAACCCGGCGCGAGCTGGCGGAATCAGCACAGGAGCTGGTGACGAGATTACGGTTTCCGGACGTCGACCTAAGCTGTGAAACCGCTTCGTCGCCCATACATCCCCGCGGCTCCGACCGGCTTGAGATGTCGGTGGAGGCTGGAGCGTCCGAATCGAAATAGTCTGTGACCGAACTGGCTCTGATGCCGTTGGGCACGGCCTTTGGGTTCAGTATCTGCACTGTTGCTCTCGCCATGAGGGATCCGAATCAGTGAGTTTTCCCTGGATTCGTTATCATCGTGGAGTCTTCAGTAGAAATGTGGCCAAGAAGTCTCTGGCATTATTTTGATTACCTACCTTAAGCTACAAGCCTATGAAGAAAAGCATCACTGCAATAGTTCCTTTGCTTGGTGACTACCTGCAAGTGCAGCCTCACTTGCCGCAGTTGTTGAGTGGGCTCGCAGAAGCCTATGCAATTGAAACGCTTCGCCTTGAGGTTATCTTCGTTGCGGACGGTGAGCACTGGAGTCAAACTGCGGATTTCTCGGCAATTCCACAGAATAAATCGTTCAAATTCTTGACTGCGCATTGTAATTCAATGCCGAGTCATTTATTTAATATTGCGGCCTGCGAAGCGAATGGTGAGTTCTTGGCGTTCATCTGGCCAGGCGTTGATAGCCGAGCCTGGGCACGCGCTCTAAGAAACCTGGCCGACGGAATCGACGAGAGCGTCGATCTACTTGCCGGGCCTTCCGCGCTTCATGCGAATGGACAAAGATTGGAGTCTTGGTTGTGGCATTGCCCTTCGGTGCGACCCGATTCGTATCCACCCGGATGGATTGAACTAGCGGATATCGTTCCGATGAACTCATGTTTGGTTCGCAGGGAGATGTTTGAGCGTATCGGAGGATTTTCGTCATCTCCGCTGCTTCAGCGAGGCTTCTGGTGGGACTTTACGCTAAGGGCTAGTAGGGAAAGCCCATTCTCATGTAGGTCGTTGGGCGTCCCATCGAGCGTTTGGACCTGGTATTCATATCCGCTTACCTGTGATGTGGGAGTAAGTGGCGATATCATGGCGCGTCGTATAATGCGTGGCCAAAACTCTGAGGTCATAAGGTCGAATCAATCTATCGACTGGGATGACGTGTCCGAATTTTCGCAAAGCCTATCGCCGAGTGATAGTGCGAGATTGTTTTCTCAATTGCAGCGATTTGCGCTATCTAGCGGAATTGTAAAGAGGGCTGGCGATATTACTTTTTCCAGAGAGGCGTCGGAAGATTTGCCCCTTCGCGTTACGGTTTTGGGTGGGCCGAATGAGCCGGCACATAATCAGCTCTGTTTCTTCAATTATTTTTCCATTCTGGAGAAATCGAGTAAGATTACGTGGCGCACGATACTGGATACCGCAGCGACGCAAGCAGATTTGCTCAAGAGTGACTTGGTCTTTTTTAGCAGGGTCAAGTCGGAGGAGGGTTGTAGGCTGATGGATTTCTGTGTCGCTAATTCTATTCCCACAATCTACATGCTGGATGATAACTGGTTTGTGGTTGGGAAGGAGTGGCCTGAGTACGCTGCATTATTCTCGCCGGGTGCGGAAATGTACGAGAATTTCCTTCATTGCCTGCGTAACGCCGATTCGGTCTTAACTTATAACAAGATCCTCGCGGAAGACATAGCCCCTTATGCAAAGCGAGTTACATTGTTGCCAACAAATATTGATCTTTCTCTGTTCAATCCTGCAAATCGGAATGGCCGGCAGAAGACCATGGTTGGTTATGTTGGTACCGCTCGGCAGGCTACAACTGCTTTCGCTGCACTCCGGGAAGTTGCCGAGATGCGGGATGATATTGAGCTGTTCGTGATGACGACGGTAGTTCCGCGGGAATTCGTGGGCCTACCAAAAGAGAAGGTGAAGATAGAGCCTTACGTATTCGGTTATCGGCGTTATGCAAGTCTTTTGAGCAATCGAGTGCCTGACATTCTCATCGCGCCGTTAGGCTCAACACGAACCGAGGCCTCCAAGTGTCCTAATAAGTATTTAGAGATCTCAGCTATCGGTGCTGTGGGGATATACAGCGATGTCGAACCCTATCGTAGCTTTGTTAAGCCATATGAGACGGGACTGCTAGTAGAGGAGAGCAAGGATGCGTGGGTAGCCGCCATCGAAGAGTTGGTAGACGACAGGCCCTTGCGTTCAAGGCTTGCGAAGCGTGCGATGGAAGATGTTAGGGAGCACTTCTCCACGACGGTTGTTCTTGATGAGTTCTACGGGCTGCTCCTTGAGGCGGTGCGTCGCTGAGGGGAAGAAGAAAGGTCATGACTAGAGGAACTAGGATTGCATTTGTTTCGCACTCCCCGAGGACGGGCGGTGCAGAGCGGGCTTTTGCGAATTTTATTACCAACCTCCCTGATTCCATACAGCCTGTCGCCATCTTTCCGATGCTGTCAGGCCCGATTCAGGATGAGGTGCGGAATGCAGGAATCCCTACCATAGAATTGGACTACGACACGATTCTGCCAAGTACGGGCGATCTGTTTCACCTACATGCGATGGAGGAGAAGGCCCGTGTTATTGAGGATCGCTTTACCACTTTATTCAAAGAATTAGAACTTGATGCGGTGGTAGTCAACACCAATGCGCTGTCGGCTGCGGTATATGCGGCAGCGAAATTGGAGCTGCCGGTCGTCCTTCATTCTCACGGGATGATTAGTCAAAGGCTCTACGGGCGCCTCAACGCAAGTTTGTGGTCATTTGAAGATCCGGCGCAGATGCTCTCTGCCATGACTGTTATTTGCCCATCCCAGATGGTGGCGGATCTATATGTGGATTTTTACGGTGTTCCCCGGGAATCGATTGAGGTCATTCCAAACGGTACTCACTGCTCGACGTGGTCGGAAGTTGAAACGGAGTCTGAAGGTCCGCTCAAGTTCGTTATGCTTTGCTCGCTGGAAGTAAACAAAAACGTTCTAATGTTTGCTGAAGCGGCCAAGCGACTCAGGGACGACGGCTTGACCAATTTTGAGTTCCATATTTATGGAGAGGGCGACCCCGCATATGCGTCATTGCTGGCTGACTTCATATGGGAGGCGCGCCTGGGCAAGATCGTATATATCCATAAGAAATCCACAAAGATCAATGAGATCTATGACAGCGCGGCAGCGGTTATCGTAACGAGTCAGTTAGAATCCTTCTCGTTTGTGACGATCGAGGCCATGAGTCGGGGTCGACCGGTTGTTGCGACAAGATGTGGTGGTCCAGAAGCCATTATTGACGATGGCGTCACTGGGTTCCTGATCGAAAAAAACAATGTATCGGCATTGGCGGAGAAGATAAAGTTCCTCGCCGAGAATCGCGAAGTCGCGCGCCAAATGGGAAACAGCGGCCGAGAGCTTGCCGAATCTCGATATGAGATTAGATATCTGGCGAACTTGTACGCTAACCGCCTGCTGGAGGTGGTTGACGGCGCAACGCACGATGCCCTGACAAATAAGAGGCACATTGCGATGCGGCATACCGGATTGAAGCGCGCGGTCACCATGCCACTCATCGGGCATGGTGCAACTTATGCCGCACCGATGTTGATAACCGGCCAATCGTCAGTGCATAAGGCTCGCGCGATAGAGTTCGCTGAGTATTTCGTGGGCATGCAGCATTCCCGTATTCACCGTTTCCGCCGGCGTTTTTTGGGAAAAGAAGACCTTTGGGCCAGTGTTTCTCGTGAATTCGACGATATTGTTCGGTTCATTTCTGACCGGGGGATGCGCGATGGTACGAGGTTGTTACTGTCCGACGACCTGCGTTCCGTTCCCTATAGAGAATATCGGATTGATAATTTGCCTTTAGACTTTCATACCGTCAGCACGGCGGTGAGTATTTCGGTTGCCGGTATGAGCGGGATTTTTGGTATGGAACTTGTCGATGAGAAAGGTGAGATAGTTTCACATGAAACGCTGCCGGTTTCTTCTATCGACTCGTCTGCTCCCGTTTCCATCCCGCTTCGCTCTGCAGTAAAAGGAGGAAGGAGAACATATTTTTTGCGGCTATTCGCGAAGGATTGCGAAGGACCCATTTGGGTTTATGAAGTGGTACGTGATCGGCTAGCTGGACTTCTGCCTGCTCGGAAGTTGCCCTTTGTCTCCGTGACGTAAGCGGCGTTTGGCAATGGGATTGCGGCTGGTTGCATCGGCTAGCAGCCGCTTCTCGCGGTGTTCGTTTAGGGATTGCGATACATTGGGCAGCTTGTTTGGATAACAGTGCGAGCTTGTGGTGGTTGTGAGAGCTGCACTGCTGTGAGCTTGCCGCCCCAGACGCACCCGGTATCGAGCGCGATCAGGTCGGGCCGTACGACGAGGCCTAGGGTCGACCAATGCCCACAGACGATCGGCGTGCCATTGGTGCGACGGCCTGGCACGTCGAACCACGGGCAGAAGCCGGGCGGCACCTTGCCAAGGCCTTCTTTTGTGGCCAGGTCCATCACCCCGTTCGTATCGCAGTATCGCAGGCGCGTTAGTGCGTTGACCACTACCCGATGGCGCTCGATGCCATGTAGCCCGTCATGCCAGCGGTCAGCCGCGTTGCCAAATAGGTCGCCTAGGAAGCTCTGCCAATCAGGTCCCTGCAACTGCTGCTCGACTTCCGCGGCGAGGTCCATGACCTGGCTGACGGTCCACTGTGGTAGTACGCCGGCATGGACGAGCAGGAAGCCTTCTTCGCACAGCGCCAGTGGCTGGTGGCGCAGCCAAGCTAACAGCTCGCTGCAATCGGCGGCGGCCAGGATGTCGTCAAGCGAGTCGGATTTGCCCTTCTTGCGCACACCGGCCGCGACGGCCAAAAGATGAATGTCATGATTGCCGAGTACGGTTTTCGCCCGCGCTCCCATATCGCGAACCATTCGTAGTGTCTGGAGCGACAAGGGGCCCCGGTTGACGAGGTCGCCGACGAAGCGCAGGGGAGCATCAGGCGGCAGTTGCTTAAGCAACTGCTCCAGTGAGTCCGCGCAGCCCTGAAGGTCGCCAATGGCGTAAGGTGCTGTTAATATCACTTTTGTGCGTTGAAGATACGTAACAAGGAAATTCAGTCGCTTCTGTTTGTAGCGATGTGACCGTTAACCGGCCAAATCGTTACAACAGGCTACAAAAAGAGTCGGGACATCGGCTGGGCGAGCCAGCCAGTCGGATAGAATACCGCCACTTCTGCAAGTACTTAATGTCCCGCCATCCGGAAGAGGATCAGGCGGGCGCTCGGCTTTTGTCGGGTCCTCGAAACATTTCGAAGCAGGGAGCAAAGCTTTGTCGCATATTTTGGTCACCGGCGGCGCAGGGTTCATCGGCGCTAACTTCGTTCTGACATGGTTGCACGACGAGGCAGCCGACGGCATCGTCAATGTCGATAAGCTCACCTACGCTGGCAACCGGAAGACGCTGGCCTCCCTGGATGGCGACAAGCGTCATGTCTTTTCGCAAACGGATATTTGCGACCGGGCAGCGCTGGATCAATTGTTTGCCACCTACAAGCCCCGCGCCGTTGTGCATTTCGCAGCTGAGAGCCACGTTGACCGGTCCATTCACGGGCCGGGCGAGTTCATCCAGACCAATATTGTCGGCACGTTCACGCTGCTGGAAGCCGCGCGCGCCTACTTTGACAGCCTGAAAGGGCTGGAAGCATCTACGTTCCGCTTCCTGCACGTGTCCACAGACGAGGTGTTCGGCTCGCTTGGCGAAACGGACCCGCAGTTCTCGGAAATCACCCCGTACGCGCCCAACAGCCCATATTCGGCTTCCAAGGCCGCCGCGGACCACTTGGTCCGCGCTTACCACCATACCTACGGTCTGCCGGTCCTGACGACCAACTGCTCTAACAACTACGGACCGTATCATTTCCCAGAGAAGCTGATCCCCTTGATCATCGCCAATGCGCTGGCCGGCAAGCCACTACCAATCTATGGCGATGGCCAAAATGTGCGCGACTGGCTGTATGTTGGCGACCACTGCTCGGCGATCCGTGAAGTGCTTGCTCGCGGCCGCCTCGGCGAAACTTACAACGTTGGCGGTTGGAACGAAAAGACCAACCTCGACGTCGTGCATACGCTTTGCGACCTACTCGACGAACTGCGCCCAAAGGCCCACGGCTCGTACCGCGACCAAATTACCTTCGTTAAGGACCGACCCGGACACGATCGCCGCTATGCGATCGATGCCCGCAAGCTGGAGCGCGAATTGGGCTGGAAGCCCGCCGAGACGTTCGAGACAGGCATGCGCAAGACGGTGCAGTGGTACCTGGAAAACCAGGCCTGGGTTCAGGACGTGATGTCGGGAGAATACCGGAACTGGGTGGCGAAACAGTATGCCGCTTGACAAAGGCTTCTTTCCTACCATTCTCCTTACCGGGTGCAATGGTCAACTTGGATTTGAGCTGACGCGCAGCCTGTCACTTCAGGGTACCGTGGTGTCGATGGACCGTCGTCAATGTGACCTTTCCAACGTGGAAAGTGTCAGGCAGGCAGTCCGTGATGTGCGGCCGGACGTCGTGGTCAATGCTGGCGCCTATACGGCAGTGGACCGTGCTCAGGAGGAAACTGACTTGGCCGACGCCGTCAATGTGGTAGCACCTGGCGTCCTTGCCGAGGAAGCTGAGTCGGTGGGTGCACTGATGGTTCACTACTCGACCGACTACGTATTTGACGGCGAGAAGGCAGGGGCGTATGTCGAGACCGATGCGCCGAATCCGCTTTCGGCGTATGGCAAGTCTAAGCTGGGTGGGGAACGGCTGGTTGAAGCCGCGACTGACAACTACCTGATTTTCCGCACCAGCTGGGTGTACGGTCTGCATGGGGGCAACTTTCTCAAGAGTATCGTACGTGCCGCAACCGTGCGGGAATCGCTGAATGTCGTCGCTGACCAGTGGGGGGCACCCACGCCGGCGTCGCTGGTCGCCGATGTCACGGCATTTGCTGTGGCACGATACCTCAACCGTGCGGAACAGCGATTCGTCCCTGGCATCTACCATCTCGCGGCGCTGGGTGAGACCAACTGGTGCGAGTATGCGAGGCATATCGTTCGCTATCTTCTGGAAAATGGCGTGCCGTTGGCGCTCTCGCCGGAGCGGATCCACGCTATCAGTGCGAAGGAGTACGGCAGCCCGGCCCCCCGCCCGACGAATTCTCGTCTCGATACCTCCAAGCTGCGCGATGCGTTCGGCATCGCCATTCCACAATGGAACCGAGACGTTGAACGGACGCTGCGTGAGTTCATCGATATCGCAGAGTTTGCCCTGGTGACAGCCAACAGGATTTCGGAAGACAGAAAATGAAACGCAAAGGTATCATTCTGGCCGGTGGCTCTGGCACCCGCCTTTATCCTATTACTCGATCGGTTTCGAAGCAGCTGCTCCCCGTCTATGACAAGCCGATGATTTACTACCCGCTCTGCACACTGATGCTGGCGGGTATTCGGGACATCCTGATCATTTCGACGCCGCAGGATACGCCGCGCTTTACCGAAATGCTCGGCGACGGCAGCCAGTGGGGTCTGAATCTGCAGTATGCAGTGCAACCGTCTCCGGACGGCCTGGCTCAGGCATTCATCATCGGCAAGTCGTTTGTCGGGAGTGATTCGTCCACGCTGATCCTGGGCGACAACATCTTCCACGGCCACGACTTGGCCAAGCAGCTGCAGCGGGCTGCGTCGCGCGATACCGGCGCCACAGTATTCGCTTACCACGTGCACGATCCCGAGCGGTATGGCGTGGTCGAGTTCGATGAGAGCTTCCGTGCGCTGTCACTGGAAGAAAAGCCCCGCGAGCCGCGCTCGAACTATGCGGTTACCGGCCTGTACTTCTATGACAACCAGGTCTGCGATATCGCCGCCGATATCCGCCCGTCCGCGCGCGGCGAGCTGGAAATCACCGACGTCAACAAGCGTTACCTCGAGACCGGCCAGCTCGACGTGGAAATCATGGGCCGCGGATATGCTTGGCTGGATACCGGTACGCATGATTCGCTGCAGGAAGCGGCAACGTTCATCGCGACGCTGCAGAAACGCCAGGGCCTGATGGTGGCGTGCCCGGAAGAGATTGCATTCCGCAGCGATTGGATCTCTGCGGAGATGATGCAGAAAGTGGCGTCTGAATTGTCCAAAAATGGTTATGGCCAGTACCTGCAGCAGGTGCTGAAGGAGTCGATTGCATGAGCATGAACGTTGTCAAGACTGCACTTCCCGAGGTCCTGATCCTCGAGCCAAAAGTATTCGGCGATGACCGAGGGTTCTTTTTCGAAAGCTTCAATGCACGGCAGTTTGAGGATGCCACGCGCCTGAAACGGGATTTCGTGCAGGACAACCATTCGCGTTCTGCACGGAATGTGCTGCGTGGCCTGCACTACCAGATCCAGCAGCCGCAGGGCAAGCTGGTGCGGGTGGTGGCCGGCACGGTGTTCGACGTGGCCGTGGATATCCGGCGCAGTTCGCCGAACTTCGGCAAATGGGTGGGCGTGGAGCTCTCGGCAGAGAATAAGCGCCAGCTGTGGGTACCCGAGGGGTTTGCGCACGGCTTTGTCGTGCTGTCGGAGAGTGCCGAGTTCCTTTACAAGACCACGGATTACTACGCACCCCAGTTCGAGCGTTCGCTGCGCTGGGATGATCCGGCGCTGGCTATCAAGTGGCCATTCGAGGGCGCGCCGAGCCTGTCGAAGAAGGATGAGGACGCGCCTGCGCTTGCGGCCGCAGAGTTGTTTGCGTAACTAATTACATATGAATTCCCCTGGGAGAAAAAAGATGGCGATCCAACTGTTTGTACCCAATTTTCGCGTTCAGGAATGCCTGAAAGAAATCCAGGAATGCCTGGAGAAGGGCTGGACTGGCCTGGGTTTCAAGACCAACGCCATGGAAGAAGCCTGGAAGTCCTACACGGGCCTGCCGCACGCCCACTTCCTCGGCTCGAATACCGTTGGCCTGCACTTGGCCTTTGAACTGTTCAAGACCAAGTATGGCTGGGCCGACGGCGACGAAGTCATTACCACGCCGCTGACGTTCGTTTCCACGAACCACGCCATCCTGTATTCGGGCCTGACCCCCGTTTTCGCGGACGTCGATGATTCCCTGTGCCTGGATCCGGACAGCATCGCGGAACGCATCACGGACCGTACCCGCGCCGTGATCTTCGTTGGCTTGGGTGGCAACGTCGGCCAGTATGACAAGGTGGTCGCAATGTGCAAGGAGAAGGGCATCAAGCTGGTGCTTGACGCGGCCCATATGTCCGGTACGCGCCATAACGGCCGCCACGTCGGCCATGACGCCGACGTGACTGTTTTCAGCTTCCAGGCCGTGAAGAACTTGCCGACGGCCGACTCGGGCATGATCTGCTTCCAGGAAGCTGAGGACGACGAGCGCGTGCGCAAGATGACGTGGCTGGGCATCAACAAGGACACGTTCGCCCGTACCACCACGCAAGGCGCGTACAAGTGGATGTACGACGTGGAGGAGGTCGGTTACAAGTACCACGGCAATTCGATCATGGCGGCCATCGGTTTGGTCCAGTTGAAGTACCTGGACAACGACAATGCCTACCGCCGCCAACTGGCCAACTGGTATGAGGAACTGCTGTCGGGCCACGGCAACATCCGTCTGACGCCGATCACCAAGGGCTGCGACTCGTCGCGCCATCTGTTCCAGATTCGAGTCAAGAACCGTGATGAACTGATGCTGGCGTTGCACGAGCATGAGGTGTACCCGGGAGTCCACTATCGGGACAACACCGAGTACCGCATGTACGCAAGCGGCAAGGGTAAGTGCCCGCGCGCCCACGCTGCCAGCAACGAAGTGCTTTCGCTGCCGATGCACATGGGTGTCAGCCGCAAGGATGTTGAATTCGTCTGTGAACTGGTTCGCAAGTACGCAGCATGAAGCCAAACTTCGAGCCGTTCGAAGCCAAGGGGGTGCAACTGCGCCCTCTTGCGACGGAAGACCTTCCGTTGACGCTTGCCTGGCGCAACCGCGAGGGCGTCAGGCAGCAGTTCATTTTCTCTGACGTGCTTACCCTGGAAGGCCACCAAGGCTGGTTCCGGAAGTACTCAGAAAAGCCCGACGATTTCGTATTCGTGGTACACGATACGGAAACCGGCGCACTGGTCGGACAGGTGGCAATCTACGACGTGGATGTGGTGTCTGGGCGTGCCGAAATCGGCCGCTTTGTCGTGGCGCCGGAAACTGCCGGCCAAGGAAAGATGCGCCGGGCAATTGAGGCACTCCTGGTGTTCGCGCGCGACAAGCTTGGATTGTCGGCGGCGTATCTTGAAGTGCTGGAGTCCAATACACATGCCTTCGGCCTCTACCAGCGATTGGGTTTTCGAGAACTTGGAAGGGATGGTGCATTAATCAAGATGGAGCGCAATTTAGATGGCGGCATATAAGAGTAGCCGGAATCATCCGCTGTCTGAATATGTAGCTGCAGCGAAACTGTGGCGAGTCTGGCTCCATATGGGCGTTCAAGATGTAAAAGGACGATTCAGAAATTCGGTTCTTGGCCCGCTTTGGATATTGGTAAATCTGTCGGCCACGATGGCTGCGGTGGGTATCATATTCGGCAAGCTGTTTCATCAGCCAATGGAGGAGTTTCTACCTTTTCTCACGTTAGGACTGGCCATATGGACTTTTATGACGGCCGCTCTGACTGAGGGTGGGAATGCTTTTGTGAATGCGGAAGGCTACATAAAGCAGTTCTCGTTCCCGAAGGTGACGTATCTCTATCGCGCAATGGTGCCATACATCTTTGTTTTTGGTGTTGGTATTCTCGTCTTCTTGGTGGTTTCCCTTTCTTATGGGCGCCATTTTGACTTGGGTGTGCTTTGGGTGATACCTGGATTTCTGTTGTTTCTCGTAATTAATTTCATCCACTTGGTCATTGTGGCGCATCTTGCCGCAAGGTATCGAGATCTTCCGCATCTGTTGGGTGGTTTGATGCAGATTGCCTACTACGTTACTCCGGTAATGTACACGGTGGAGATGCTGAAGGATCGGGGTATCGGTCTTGTGTACCAACTTAATCCGCTCTATTACGTGATGGAGATTGTCCGGTATCCCCTGCTGAGAAGCAGTGCGCCACCAGAGCAAGTATGTTGGATGGCATTGGCATATGCCGTCGTGGTTGGAGTTGTTGCAATCGCAGTGGTGAAAAAGATGTCGCACCGGATCGTCTACGTTCTATGACAACCGACTTGAAAATTAGCTTACGAAACGTGCGAGTTCGCTTCGACGTTTCTTTGCGGCAGGATAGTTTAAAAGGAGCGCTCCTGAACGTTTTGCGCGGGGGCGGGGCGAACGACCGTCAGTATGTTGATGCGCTCAAGGGTGTGAACGTGGAGATTAATCACGGGGAGCGCGTTGGTTTGGTGGGGCTGAATGGGGCAGGTAAGAGCACCATTCTGAAAGTGATGGCAGGAATTTATCCTCCGACGTCGGGTGAAACTGAAGTAGTCGGGCATGTATCGCCGATGTTTGAGTTGGCCACGGGTTTCGAAATGACTCAAACCGGGTGGGATAACATTCGCATAAGAGCCATGCTGCTGGGTCTCACCCCCGAAGAGGTGGAAGACCGAATTCACGATATTGCGGAATTCTCCGAGTTGGGCCATTTCCTAGACTATCCCGTGAAGACGTATTCTGCGGGAATGTTTATCCGGTTGGCGTTCTCCGTTTCGACAGCGATCAATCCGGAAATTCTCCTGCTCGATGAGGTCATGGGGGCCGGTGACCTGGTGTTCGCGGAAAAAGCGAAGCGCCGGATGTATGAGTTCATGGAGCAGGGGAAGATACTCGTATTCTCCAGTCACGCCCTGTCGCTTGTGGAAGATTTTTGCGAGCGCGCAATCTGGTTGCGTCGTGGAGAGGTGGCGATGGATGGACCGGTCAAAGAAGTATTGGCTGAGTACTCAGCCCATGCCGCTCGGTAATTTTCGCTGTTGCCATAAAAATCTGGCGTTGGCAACTCCGTGGGTGATGAGGGAGTGCTGACATGACCCACCGTACAGTTACATTTTACGCGACCAACCGCCCATCAGTTGCCTAGTACTCCTGGTATAGCTCCGTCGAGGCGCGGTTCCTCTCTTTTCTGTTTGTTCGTGAAACGGAAATAAGGGGAAAACTGGTAGCCTCAAACTTGATAATGAGTGACGAATTGCTAGAATCGCTAGATGCACGATGCATAAAGGTCGTAATCGAAGGGGAGATCCCGACAACGCATATTGTTCGCCGGCTCCTCGAAGAAGCAACAGGCGACGCCGCTCGTGTCCAGCAGATGTATGCGCATCTGTTTACTCCATCTGCACTTGGTAGCGATGTTATTCCGATGTTGGTTCGTGTTGGCGATCCCAGCGTTGCTCCAATGCTTAGGTGGATGGCGAAAAACAATATTCCTTTTCTATATTATATTGATGATAATTTTTGGGCACTGAAGGGGGAATCTCCTTTGGCGCTGTATTATCAGGCAAAAGAAGTTCGGGATACGCTTGAGTTGGCGGTTAAAAATGCCCATGCCGTTCTTGTGAATTCGCAGCTTTTGGGTGACTTCATTCAGAAGCGGTTTGGGGCCAATGTAAAGATTCTGCATGCCCCCTTCGATTTCAGCCTCCTGACAGAGGATGACGTGTGCAACAAATCGTCGGAGATCAGAATTGGCTTCGCGGGCAGTGTGTCGAGGGAGCAAGATTTTTGCGAGGTTATTCCAGCACTGCAGCGCATATTGCAGGATTTCGAAAAAGTGGTGCTATATTTTTTCGGATACTGCCCGCCAGCGCTGTCAGGGCATGCTCGCGTAAACTTTTACCCCCATGTGGATAGTTACGAGAAATTCATCAAACTGAAGCAGGGCGCCGCTCTAGATATAGGAATTGCGCCGATCGCAGAAATCGAGTCAAACCGATACAAAACCAATAATAAGTACCGGGAATATGGTGCGCTACGTATTGCAGGTATTTATACTGACAGCCCGCCGTATCGAAATTCTGTTCAGAACGAAAAAACCGGGTTGTTGGTCCGCCATCGTCAAGAGGATTGGTATGAGGCAATGGCGCGCCTTGTGGTTGACTCGACGCTGCGTTCAGCTATCGCTGAGGCGGCATATAGCGATGTGAAGTCGAACTATGCCCAGTCGGTTGTCGCCAAGCAATGGCGCTCGGTACTGGCCGAATTTGCGTCTTCGACTCGTTTTCCAAACATCGGAACACGTGCCCTGGCCGTGGCAACTTTGAGAATTCGCATGGACGGTTGGGTAGCCCGTACCGCTCTGCGAGTTCACCTGAAGTTGATCCGTGTGAAGCTTGGTTTGAAGAGGCTTATCCGAGCCGGCCACGTGGGAGTTAGCGAATGAGTCTCTCCGCAGGCGAGATTGACTGCAGCAAAGCGGCAGGCAAGCTCAAAAGTGACGTCGCCGCGGTGGTGGTCACCTTCAACCCTGATGTGGCGGTATTCGGAAAATTGCTGGCTGCTACGCTCCTCCAAGTCCGATCTGTGGTGGTCGTCGACAACGGCTCTCAGCATGTCAACGTCGCGGCAATCTGCGCGTCGCAAGACGCCGAAGCCGGTCGCATCAGCTATGTTCCCTTGGGCGCTAACCAAGGCATCGCCGCTGCCCAGAACCGCGGCATCGAAGCCGCAAAGGCTGCTGGTGCGGAATACGTGCTACTGCTGGACCACGACAGCGTACCGGAGGACAACATGGTCGCGGCGTTGTGCCAGGCCGACCGGCAACTTCGCGATGCCGGCATTCAGGTGGGCGCCGTGGGCGCGGTGACCTTCGATCGCCGCACCGGGACCACATCCAAGGTGTTGCGGATGGTGCGCGGCCGCGTGCAGCGGCTTGCCTGCTCGCCCTCGGAGTCTTATGTCGAGGCCGACTTCCTGATCGCCTCCGGCACCATGATCGCCATCTCCGTGCTGGAGCGCCACGGCATGATGAACGAGGGCTACTTTATCGACCACGTCGACACCGAGTGGTGCCTGCGCGTGAAGGCGCAGGGCATGCGGCTCTTTGCTGTGCCGGGCGCACGGCTCGAGCATGCGCTGGGCGACCATGTCGTGCGCGTCTGGCTGGGCCGCTGGCGCGAGGTGCCGGTGCACTCGCCTGTGCGCGACTACTACATGTTCCGGAATACGGTGCGCATGCTGCTGACGACGCCGATGAGCATTGCCTGGCGGATTACGCATCTGTACCGCCTGTCGCAGTTTGCGGTGTTTTTCGGTCTCGGCATGTCGCCGCGCCTCAGGCGGATCCGATTGATGACCAAAGGCATCATCGACGGCATAAAAGGCCGTGGCGGCGCACTGGTGGATGCGAGGCAAGGCCGTGGAACCGACCGCTAAATTGCTGACGGTTTCCCTGGTCAGTCATGGACAGTGGGAACTGATGCGCCCGCTGATCGGGCAATTGTCCGCGATCGCCGGGGAACTGCCGCTTCAGGTAATTGTCACCGAGAATCTGCGCGAGCAACGCGGCGCCGATGACGGGCTCGCTGGCCTGGATGTCCTGTATATCCAGAATACAGAACCAAAGGGCTTTGGCGCCAACCACAATGCCGCGTTCGCTTACTGCAACACGCCGTATTTCTGTGTCGTCAATCCCGACGTCCGGCTAATCGAGAATCCCTTTCCTGCACTCTTGGCGCAAGCGCGGGCAATGCCGGGCGTTGTCGCGCCGCGTGTGGTGGCGGAGGATGGAACCATCGAAGACAGCGCGCGGAAAGTGCCGCGGCCTTCCGTCCTCCTTCAGCGTGCGCTCGCCAGGCTGACGAAAAAGCGCCTACCTCCGGACTACAAAAGTGAAGGGACGATTCCGGTGGACTGGGCTGCTGGTATGTTTCTTCTGTTCGATGCGCAGGTATTCAAGCGACTGGGTGGCTTCGACGACCGATATCATCTCTATTGTGAGGATGTGGACGTCTGCCTCCGGACCTGGCTGAATGGCGGAACCGTCTCTTGGGCTAACGAGGCAATAGTGATGCATGATGCGCGCCGCGACAGTCATCGCAGGTTCCGTTACCTGCGATGGCATTCGGCCAGCATGCTGAGGTTGTTCACATCCAGCGCATACTGGCGGTTCCGCTTCGGCAATGTAGCAGCCCGGCAAATGAACAATTATTAAAACGATTCCATGTTCGACTTTTTCTGGGTCCCGTCCTTTGCCTTCCTGGTTTCGGCGCTGGGTGTCCTGCTCCTGCGCCCGGTGGCAATGGTCGGCGGTCTGCTGGACCGCCCCGACAACCGCAAGCGTCACCATGGCGCCGTGCCGCTGGTCGGGGGCATTGCCGTAACGCTGGCCATATGGGCGGGTTGCCTGCTGTTCATGCGCAACCAGGGCTATTACGTGGCATTGCTGGGTGGTCTGACGTTGCTCGCCTTCGTCGGGCTGATCGATGACATGCAAGGCATGTCGCCGGTGGCCAAGCTTGCCGCACAGCTGTTTGCCGCCATCCTGATGACGTCATGGGGCGGCGTCTACCTGACGTCGCTGGGCGATATTTTTGGCAGGCGCGAAGTCGAACTGGCAAACTGGGCCATCCCGCTCACGCTTTTTGCCGTGGTCGCCGTGATCAATGCCATGAACATGAGCGACGGGCTCGATGGGCTGGCAGGTGGCTTGTCGCTCATTGTCTTTGGCTGGTTCAGTTACCTCGCCGGTGAACTCGGGAACCTGGCCGCCCAGCGTGTCTGCGTGATCTTCTGCGGCGCAATTCTCGGCTTTCTGATCTTCAATATGCGCAATCCCTTCCGGGGCAGTCTGCGCGTGTTTCTCGGGGACGCCGGCAGCCTGATGCTTGGATATGGCATCGTCTGGTTCGCGGTGGAACTGTCCCAGAAGCCATACAACAATGGTCAGCGTGTTCCGCCCGTCGTGATGCTCTGGGTGCTCGGATTCGTACTGATCGACCTGCTGGTGGTGGTCATCCGCCGGGCCATGAAGCGTCGCAATCCCTTGTCCGCAGACCGGACACACTTGCATCATGTGCTGCTTCGCCTTGGCCTGAGTCCCGACGCGATCGTGTGGGTCATTCTTGTCAGCAATGCGCTGCTGGGCTTTATCGGCGTCTATGGCTGGAAGCAGGGGGTCTCGGAGCAGGTGCTGTTCCTTGCGTTCCTGGGCGTCACCGCGGTTCACTTGCTGTTGATGCGCAACGCATGGCGTTGCCTCCGGGTTGGTCGTCGCATTGTCTTGCGCGGCAAGCGTGGGCTCGGCGTTCGGGACGACTCTGAGTAAGACCCTTGCTGTGGATTCCGGCCGGGTTTAAGCAGAGACCGTCGCGGTAGTGGTGGCGCGGCTGGTACGGAGCACCAGGACCAGGCCAAAGATGACGGCGACGGCGTTGGCAATCGCGTAGCCGAGGACCGCGCCACGGGCGCCAAGACGCGGGACCGCGACAATGTCGACGACGACCGTGGTCGCCAGGACAAGTCCCCACTTGATCGCCACCCAGCGTGGTTTGCGCAGGTAGACGGGCAACAAGCTCAGACCAACGTCGGCAAAGATCAGTGTGGACGCCAGCGCCGCCAGTCGCAACAGCACCACGGTTTCCCCGAAGGCCTCGCCGTAGAGCAGCCGCACCACGGGCCCGGCGCAGAGCGCAAGAATGATGGCACCAGTTACGCCGATGATCGACATGCCCGCCGCCACGCGCAGCACGTTGCGCCGCGCAGCGGCGGCTGATTGTTGCGCGAACACGTACATCGGCGCCACGCCCGCGGCCAGGATGGTGGCGATGGTGGTGAAGTTGTCGAGCACCTGCATGGTGGCAGCATAAGTCCCCAGTTCGGCCAGCGGCACGGCCGGCTTCAGAATCAACTGGTCGGCGCGGCGCGCGGCGACCATCAGCATAAAGCTGATCCAGAACAGCGAGCCGTCGCGCACCAGTTCGCGAGTGAGCGCCGGTTCGTGCGACGGGACGACCCGGGGGGCGCGGGACAAGTAGTACCAGGTGAGCAGCACTGCCGCGATCAGCGGCTCGATGGCGAATGCGGTGGCATAGGCAGGTACCAGTTCCACACCGGCAAAGAACAGCGTTGCGATCATTCCAGCCTTTGCCGCGAGGGCGACCAGGTTGAACACGACGTTGGGCCGGTTGTGGGTGCGCGCCTGCATCCACGCGATCACGACGCCGAACGGCTCGCGCATCATGACGGCAGTACCGAGAATGGCGGCAGGAATCCAGGTGTCGGCGGGCTGCTGGGTGATCGCCAGCCAGAGGCACATCAGCGCGTAGCCGGCTATGCCGGCGGTCAGCCGAATCGCGAAGGCGTGTGCGACCAGAACATGCCTGGCCTCCGGCGTGGCCATTGCCACCAGCCGGGGCACCACCACCTCCGCCGAGCACAGCAGCGGTATCGACGCCGCTATGAACACCAGCGACTGCGCGTATTGAAAGTGCCCGAAGCCCTCGGCGCCGAGGGCGCGTGCCAGCATGGCGACGACGCCGATCCCCACGGCCACCTGCAGGCCTCGGTCGGCTAGCATCCAGAGCAGATTGCCTGCGACTCTGCGGCGCATCAGTGTTTTTCCTTCAGGTCCTGGTACTGCGCTAGCCATTGCCGGGCCACGGCTGCCACATCGAAGCGGCTGACGATCTGCTGCCGGCGGCGGTCTCGTTCGGCCTGCGTGCCTGGCAGCCGGGCGATCGCTTCGCGCAGGGCGCGCGCCAGGGCATGCGCATCCCCTACGGGCGTCAGCGTGGCGGTGCCGCCCGCCAGTTCCGATACGCCTGCTGCGGCCGTCGAGACCACAGGCAGGCCACTGGCCAGCGCTTCGCCCACCGCAAGTGGCATGCCTTCGATTCGCGACGACAGCACGAAGACGTCGGCCGCCCGCAACAGCTCGGGGACGTCGCTTCTTGCGCCGGCCAGCAGGACGGAGCCGTTCAGCCCATGCTGCGCGATCTTGGCCGCCAGGTCTGACCGCAGCGGTCCATCGCCGGCAATCATCAGCCTTGTGCCGGGAATCAGCGCGGCCACTTCACGGAATGCCTCGATCAACATGGCCTGGTCTTTCTCGGGGACCAGCCTGCCGACGTTCAGCAGCAGGACATTCCCGGGGCTCAGGCCGAGTTCGCGGCGTGCGCGCTCGCGCGAGGCGTCGTCTGGCCGGAAGCAGCCGGTATCAATGCCGTTGGGGATCACCGTGACGCGTCGGGCCGGTACCGCGCCGCTGGCGATCATGGCGTCCCTGCCGGCATCGCTGACATGCGTGGTCAGCGTGCACCACCGGTCAGTCATGCGATAGGCCATGGCGCGCAGCCTGCCGCCTTCCCGCGCGCTGTGCGCAGTGCAGATCAAAGGCGGAGTGCGGCCCAGCCGAGTCAGCGCCCGGGCAAACAGGTTGCTGTGGACCATGTGCGCATGGATGACGTCGGGCTGCCACCGAAGCACGATCTGTCTGGCCTTGCGCAGTGCCGCCAGCATCGACTGGGGTGTCTTGCGCATGCCGAGTTCGGTGACGGCGATATCGGGGGGCAGTTCGATTTCCCGGCCCGCGGTCAGGCTCAGGATGGCAACCTCGTTGCCAAGTTCGACGAAGGCGCGGGCAAGGGCGGCGACCTGCTGCTCGGCGCCGCCAAGCTTGAGCCCCGTGGTAACGAGCAGGATACGCAAGGGCCGCTGTCCAGCGCGTCCGCCAACGGCAGACATCAACGCGCCCCGTAGCCGGTTGCCAGCGTCCGCAGCGTCTTCACCGCAATCAGCAAATCCAGCGCCAGCGCACAGTGCTTGACGTAGTACAGGTCGTAGCTAAGCTTGGTCACGGTTTCCTCATGGCTGCCGGCATAGCCCTGCTGCACCTGTGCCCAACCCGACAGGCCCGGCCGCACGAGGTGGCGGTAGGGGTAATAGGCGATGGTCTCGGAGAAGCGATCTACCATCGGAGCCTGTTCTGGCCGAGGACCGATCAGGCTCATATGCCCCAGCAGCACATTCCACAGCTGCGGGATCTCGTCCAGGCGATACTTGCGAATGACTCGGCCGACGCGCGTGATACGCGGATCGCGGCGTGCGGCGAACATGGCGGGCGCGCTGCTGTCGGCGCCCATGCTGCGGAACTTGAGCATCACGAACGGTTTGCCGAAGAGGCCGACGCGCTGCTGGCGGAAGATGGCGCCGCCAGGCGTTTCCAGCCGGATCGCGAGCGCGACGGCCAGGCCCAGCGGCACGGCGATCGGCGCCAGGCACAGGACGGTGACGATATCGACCACACGCTTCAGGTAGCCGTACAGGTAATGGGCCGCGTAGTCGTCCAGGAAGTTCTCGTCGATATGTGCCAGGCCAACCCGGCCGGTCAGCATTTCGCCTACGCGCTCTACCGAATACATCCGCACATGGCTCATCTTGTAGTGCGCGAGCAGGCGCGTGCGTTCCGGATCGCCGGTGACGCTGCGCTCGACCATCAGGCCGTCGAAATGCCTGGCGTCCTCCAGCGAGCCAACCGGCTCGAAGCGGATGCGGGCTGCCGGTGCGGCGCCGGGCATGGCGAGTATTGCCTCGAGCTGCGTCAATGTGTGCGAATCGGTATATCCGAACAATGGCACGTAGTTCTGCACGAAGCGGCGGTAACCGGCCCAGATCCAGGCCAGCGTGATGACATATGCCAGCAGCAGGGCGCCTCGTGAATACTCGATATGAAACGCGGCAAAGGCAAAAAGCAGCCCGCAGAAGGGCAGCGTGACCGCCAGCCCCGCCAGGCTGTTGCCTTCCATGGCTGGCAGGTGCAGCGAGCGGTTGAGCAGCATGAACGCGAACAGGTACGGCACCACCGACCACAGCAACGTGCGCGTGAACACGTAGGTGACAAAGCCCGCGCGATGGGCCATCTCGGCGAATACCGCGCTGATCGCGAACAACGCCAGGCCGAGCACCGCCCACGTCAGCATCCGGCTCACGCGGCGCACCGTCTCGGAGCCGCCGATGTGGCGGCGCAGGGCGTGGCGGCGCAGGCTGTCGGATTTTGTGTTCATCATGTCGGCACCCGAGCGGCGCGAGGCGTGCGCACCAGTGCATCGCGATAGACGGACCAAGTCGCTTCGGTCATCCGTTCCAGTCCATAGTGTTGCTCCCAACGCAGGCGCGCAGCACTGCCGAGCGCGCCGCGCAGTGTGGCGTCTGAGGCAAGGCGTTCCAGCGATGCAGAAAACCCGGGCTCGTCATTGTGGTCGACCAGCAGCCCATGCTTGTTGTGCCCGATCTGTTCGCGGATGCCGGGCAGGTCCGACGCGATCACGGCCAGTCCGGCCCGCATGGCTTCGAGCACCGACAGCGGCAAGCCCTCATGGTCCGAGGCCAGCACAAAGGCCTGCGCGGACGCCAGCAGGGCGGCAATGTCCGCTACATTGCCCGGAAAACGTACGCGCCCGGGCGCGAGCTGTTGTGCGAGCTGCTCCATGGCTTTGCGCTGCGGGCCGTCGCCTGCCAACACCAGTTCGCAATCGTGAAGATTTGCTCGCGCAAACGCGCGGATGACCGCGTCGGGTCGCTTTGGCGCGGCAAAGCGCGCGACCATCACAATCCTGCGCAGCGGCGCTTGCGGTGCCGCGCGATGATCGGTGTCCGGAATGCCATTGGCAATCACCGCGATGCGATCGGCGGGAATCGGCAGTGACCGGGCAAGCCGGAGCTCGGCCTCGGCAACGCAGATCACGCGCGACGCCAGCGGCGCCAGCAGCCACTCCGCCGCGCGCGCTGCTAGACGTTGGCGCCATGGCGCTTCGGGCTTGAAGGCAAAACCATGCACCGTGTAGACCACGGGGATTCTCAGCAGGAAGCCGGCGATGCGGCCAAGCGCGCCTGCCTTGGCACTGTGCGCATGGATCAGGTCAGGGGCCGCCGTCTTCAGCGCTTGCACCAGCTCGCGCAATGCGGTAACGGCGCGCCAGGGAGAAAGGGCGTTGTCGAGCCGGGAAAGCCGCATGATTTTCGCCCCGGTACGGGTGGCGATATCGAACAGCGGCCCCTCGCCGCCCGCCAGCAAGACGGTTTCGGCGCGTCCCTGCATTGACTGCAGCAGGTCACCGACATGCGACTGCGCCCCCCCGATCTCCGAATTGGTGATCAGATAAGCGATGCGCAGGCGCGGCGAAGGCTGTGCGGTGGACGTCAAGTGTGCGTACGAAATTAGCTAGGTCGCAACCGCCACTTGGCCGGAAAGCACCGGCGAGTTATGGCAGCTTCCGTATTGTCGGGCAATCGCCGTCGGGTCCAATGCGACCGGATAGCGAAAGGCGCGGCCTAGCGGGCGGCGAAGTGTAGCTTCAGGTGTAGGACAGACGCTGAAAATTGCGCCGGTCCGGTATATTGCGGCGATTATACCGCCCGCCAGTCGCGCAATCCGGCAAAATAGCCCCTTTGATTCGTTCCAAGAGCCCGATCTGGTGTCGTCGTCCACGTCTTGGCAGTGTGCGTCGCGCCCGACAGACTGACAGGAAGCCATATGCAAATCGAACCTTCTATTTTCAAAGCCTATGACATCCGCGGCATCGTGGGCAAAACGCTCCACCGCGACGTCGCACGCCTGATTGGCTTGTCGTTCGGTTCGGCCGCTGCAGAGCTCGGCGAGAAAACCGTCGTAGTAGGCCGCGACGGCCGCCTCTCCGGCCCCGACCTGATCGCCGGCCTGGTAGAAGGCCTGCGTGCCGCCGGCCTGGACGTGATCGACATCGGCCTTGTCGCCACCCCGATGGTCTATTTCGCCACCAACATCGAAATCGACGGCGTGTGCGCCACCTCCGGCATCATGGTCACCGGCAGCCACAACCCGCCCGACTACAACGGCTTCAAAATGGTCCTGGCCGGCCAGGCGATCTACGGCGAGCAGATCCAGGCGCTGCGCCAGCGCATCGAGGCCGGCGCTTTCGCCAGCGGCAGCGGCACCTACAAGCAAGTCGATGTGCGCCAGAAGTACCTCGACCGCATCATCGGCGACGTCAAGCTGGCCCGTCCGATGAAGATCGCACTGGATGCCGGCAACGGCGTAGCCGGCGCCTTCGTCGGCGACCTGTTCCGCGGCCTGGGCTGCCAGGTGACGGAGCTGTTCTGTGACGTCGACGGCAACTTCCCCAACCACCACCCCGATCCCGCGCATGTGGAGAACCTGCAGGACCTGATGCAGTGCCTGCGCGAGACCGACTGCGAGCTGGGCCTTGCCTTCGATGGCGACGGCGACCGCCTGGGCGTGGTAACCAAGGATGGGCAGGTGATTTTCCCGGACCGCCAGCTGATGCTGTTCGCCGAGGAGATCCTGTCGCGCAATCCGGGCGCTCAGGTGATCTACGACGTCAAGTGCACCGGCAAGCTGGCGCCATGGATCCGCCAGCATGGCGGCGAGCCGCTGATGTGGAAGACCGGCCATTCGCTGGTGAAGGCCAAGCTGAAGGAAACCGGTGCGCCGATCGCCGGCGAGATGAGCGGCCACGTGTTCTTCAAGGACCGCTGGTACGGCTTTGACGATGGCCTGTACACCGGCGCGCGCCTGCTGGAAATCCTGTCGCGCCACGCCGATCCGAGCGCGGTGCTGAACGCGCTGCCGAACGCCAACAATACGCCGGAGCTGCAGCTCAAGTGCGCCGAGGGCGAGCCGTTCACGCTGCTGGACAAGATCAAGGCGAACGCCAAATTCGAAGGCGCACGCGAGGTGATCACCATCGACGGCGTGCGCGTGGAATATGCCGATGGCTTTGGCCTGGCGCGTCCGTCCAACACAACGCCGGTGGTGGTGATGCGCTTCGAGGCTGACAACGACGCGGCGCTGGCGCGCATCCAGGCGGAGTTCAAGCGCGTGATCCTGGCCGAGAAGCCGGATGCTCAGCTCCCGTTCTGAGCGCGCGGCGGTGCCACAGGCATCGCCGGACGCGTCCGGGGTGGTGCAGCCCATGCCGGCGGCGGCGCCGTTCCCGTTGCCGGAGCGGCCGCGCATCCTGCTGGTCAAGGTGTCGTCGCTGGGCGACGTGGTCCACAACATGCCGCTGGTGCACGACCTGCGCATGCGCTGGCCGGACGCCGAGATCGACTGGGTGGTGGAAGAGGGCTACGTCGAACTGGTGCGCCTGTTGCCGGATGTGCGCCGCGTGATCCCGTTCGCGCTGCGGCGCTGGCGCAAGCGCATCCTGCAGGGCGGCACCTGGCGCGAGATCGGCGCGGTGCGCGATGCGCTGCGGGCCGAGCGCTACGACGCCGTGATCGAAAGCCAGGGTTTGCTCAAGACCGCGGTGGTCGCGCGCGTGGCGACGCGTGCGCCGGGTGCGCCGATCATCGGGCTGGGCAATGCCACGCAGGGCTCGGGCTATGAGCCGGCGGCACGGCTGCTGTACACCGATCCGGTGCAGGTGCCGCGCCAGACCCATTCGGTGCGCCGCTCGCGCTTGCTGGGCGCGGCGCTGACCGGGATGGCGCCGGCGGAGCCGCCGCGGTTCTTCGGGCAGGCCGCGCAGTCCTTGCATGTCGACGATCCGTTGTGGGCGAACCTGCCTGCGCGCTATGCCGTGTGCTTCCATGCGACGGCCGGCGCGCGCAAGAAGTGGGCGGTGCAGAACTGGCACGCGCTGGGCAACCGGCTGCGTGCCGAGGGCCTGGCCATGCTGCTGCCGTGGGGCAATGACAAGGAGCGCCAGGCCGCCGAAGAGATCGCCGCCGGCGTGCCGCAGGCACAGGTGCTGCCGCGATTCTCGGTAATGCAGGGCTTCGGGCTGATCAACCGGGCCGAGGTCGTGATCGGCGTCGATACGGGTCTGGTCCATATCGCCGCGGCGCTGTGCCGCCCCACGGTGGAAATCTACACCGCCACCTGGCGCTGGAAGACCGAGGGCTACTGGTCCGGGCGCATCGCCAATGTCGGCGACGACGGCGTGGTGCCGTCGGTCGATGAAGTCTACGAGGCGGCCTGCCGCGTGCGCGGGGTGCCTGCCTGATGCTGCGCCTGATCTACAGCCTGTTGTGGCTGGCCGTGTTGCCGCTCGCGCTGTTGCGCCTGGCATGGCGTGCGCGCAAGGAGCCGGGCTACGTGCAGCATGTCGGCGAGCGCCTGGGCGTCTACGGCAACCTGCCAAGGAAGGGCCCGTGGCTCTGGGTCCACGCCGTGTCAGTCGGCGAGACCCGCGCCGCGCAGCCGCTGATCGAAGCCCTGCTCGGTGCCTATCCGCACCACCGCCTGTTGCTCACGCACATGACGCCGACCGGCCGCCATACCGGCGCGCAGCTGTTCGGCAAGGAGCCGCGCATCCTGCAGTGCTACCTGCCGTATGACCTGCCGTGGCTGGTGGGGCGGTTTATGCGGTATTTCCGGCCGGAGGCGGGCATGCTGATGGAGACCGAGGTGTGGCCCAATGTCGTGCACGGCGCGCGCAAGGCGGGGGTGCCGCTGTACCTGGTCAACGCGCGCCTGTCGCCGCGCAGCTTCCGGCGCACGGCGCGCTTCGGGCGCGCGGCGGCGTCGATGTACCGGGACTTTGCGGGCGTGCTGGCGCAGACGGCTGGCGATGCCGAGCGCTTTCGCGCGCTGGGCGTGCCGGCGGTACAGATCACCGGCAACCTGAAGTTCGACATGCAGCCCGCACCGGCGGGCGTGGCGCTGGGCGAACGGCTGCGCAAGGCGTTCGGCGCACGCAAGGTGCTCGCGGCCGCCAGCACGCGCGAAGGGGAGGAGCCTCTGCTGCTCGACGCCTTCTCGCGCTGGCAGGCGTTGGCCGGCGACGTGCCGCGTCCGGCCTTGCTGCTGATCCCGCGCCATCCGCAGCGCTTCGATGAAGTGGCGGCGATGGCTGCGCGGGCGGGATTTTCGGTCCAACGCCGCAGTGCGCTGGATCTCGACAAGGTGCAGGCTCCGATCACGGCGGATATCGTGCTGGGCGATTCGATGGGCGAGATGGCGATGTACTTCGCCGCATCGGACCTCGCCTTCATCGGCGGCAGCCTGATGCCGCTAGGCGGGCAGAACCTGATCGAGGCCTGCGCGGTCGGCACGCCGGTGCTGATCGGCCCGCATACCTTCAATTTCGCGCAGGCGACGGAGGATGCGATTGCCGCGGGTGCTTGCCTGCGCGTCGGCAATGCCGATGAGCTGGTACGCACCGCCGCCGGCGTGCTGGCCGAGCCGGCGCGCCTGGCCGACATGCATGCGCATGCGCAGACCTTTGCCGGCCTGCATCGCGGCGCGACCGTCCGCACGCTGGCCGCGCTGGCGCCCGTGCTGGAAGACTGAGCTGACGACTAAGGCGCCGCGCTGGATGGCGGCGCCTTGACCAGCGCGTCCCACTGCGCGGAAATCCGCTCCAGCGCAAATCCGTTCGCCTTGGCCCGGCCGCTGGCAGCAAGCCGGCTTGCGGTTTCCGGCTCCCGGATCACCGTCAGCAGCGCCGAGGCCAGCGCCTCGGCGTTGTCCGCGGGAACGACCAGTGCGTCTTGTCCCGGCGCGAGCAGTTCGCGCGGCCCGGTCTCGCAATCGGTCGATACGATCGGCAGGCCGAAGGCCATGGCTTCGATCAGCACCAGGCCAAAGCCTTCATAGCGCGAACTCAGACAGAACACCGACGCGCGCCCATAGGCCTGCGCCGGGTCGTGGCAGACGCCCGGCAGGCTGACCCGGCCTTCCAGGCCGAGCTGCGCGGCCAACGCGGTCAGGGCAGGGCGCTCCTCGCCTTCGCCGTGGATGAGCAGTTGCCATTCCGGCTCCTGTGCCGCGACCTGCTGCCAGGCGCGCAGCAACACATCGAAGCCCTTTGCCGCCACCAGCCGCCCCATGGCAAGCACGGTCTTCCGAGTACGCGGAGCGGGCGCGGCGGGCATGGGGAAGGGCAGCGGGTTGGGCAGGCAAACCACGTCGCTGCGCGGGCGCAGGGCTTCCAGCCAGCGGCTGCGATCCCGCTCCGTCAGCACCACCACCTGCCGGCAGAAGCGCGCCGCCAGGCGCCTGGCGAGCTTGCGTGCCGGCTTGCCGAGATCCTCGTCGAAGTGGCAATGCTCCCAGGCGATATGGTGCAGTCCCATGCCGGCGGTGGCCGGCAGCACGAACAGCGCGAGCATGGTGTCGACCTGTACCAGCACCTCGGTCCGGTGCGCGGCGCAATGGCGGCGGATGCCGGCCACGGTGGCGAGATATTCGCGCCGGAACGACGGCCGCTGCGCGAACAGCGCTTGATGGCGGATGGCCGGATGCAGCGGGAACTGGCTGGCCGTATCCCACAGGCTCAGGATGGTGACGTGGTGGCCGAGCGCCGCGAGCGCGTTGGCGATGGTCGCGGTCATGCGCTCGGCCCCCGCCATCGCGTTGAGCGTGCCGGTCAGGAAGCAGATACGGCGGCCCGTCATGGGTGCGGCTGTGGCGCAGCGTAGCGGCTGGCTGCGCGCGGGTTGTGGCGATGCATGGCTATCAGGGCGATAGAGTCGGAGGGCAGGGTGGGTCCGCAATTATCCTTGGGTTTGCGCCGCGATGGTGGCGGATCGTGGCATGAAATGCCAGCGCGGTACACTACCCAGCAGCATTGTGCAGCCGGCAATGCTGAACTTGCTCGAATCCGCCAGGCTCTAAGCCAGCATGTAGCGTCGATGGCCGCAAATGGCCCCGGCGCCTTGTCACAGGAGCTTTCCCCTATGCAGACATCCCTTCGTGGTAACTGTCGGACGATCGGCCTGCGCTGCGCCGCCTTTGCCCTCGTCACCGTTGCCGCCACACTTGCCGCCTGCACCACCGGCCCGGCGCCGGGCCTGCCCAGTGCCGGCGCCAGCCTGAACCAGACCCAGCCCTCCGGCCCGAGCCGCTGGGAACTGGTGCGCTGGCAGCAAGCCGACGGTACGCTGCGCGACATCCCGCATGGCGACAACGGCGAGCCCATCATCTTCGAGTTCAACGACGGCATCGATGCCGCGCAGGGCACGGTCAGCGGCACCAGCGGCTGCAACCGTTTTACCGGCAGCTATGGCAAGACCGACACCGGCATCCGCTTCGACCGCGTCGCCGGCACGCGCATGGCCTGCCCGCCGGCGCGCATGGAGCTCGAATCCGCGCTGCTCAAAGCGATGCAGACGCCGTTCGCCACCGTCGGCACGCAGCCGTCGGCGGGCAGCACCGGCCGGCAGATCGTCTGGAAGACCGCCAGTGGCGACCTGCTGCAGTTTGTCGAGCGTGAAGGCGTGGGCAAGCGCGGCGCGCGCACGGATGCGGGCGGGGTGGAGAAGACCGTCTATATCGATTCGCAGCGCGTGGAGTGCACGGGCGTCGGCAAGATGATGTGCTACCGCTGGCGCGAATCGCCCGATGCGCCGTGGCAGCTCTGGTATGGCCCGATCGAAGGGCTGGACTTCGAGCATGGCGTGTCCTACAAGCTGCGCGTGCGCGAGTACCAGGTGCCGAACCCGCCGGCGGATGCGTCGTCGATCCGGTGGCAGCTGCTGAATGTGGAGTCGCGCACGCGGGCACGGTAGGGTAAGCCGTCACCAAAGCAAAACGGGCCAATCGCGGCCCGTTTTGCTTTGTGACCGCCGCTCAGGAGCGCGGCGTGCCGGTCGGAACCGCTTCACGCCGCCCGCCCCGGCGTTCGGCCGCGGACGCGGGTTTTGCCGGCACCTTGCCGTTCGCCTGCGCTGGCACCGGCAGCTTGTACAACGCGCCCGGCGACGAGGTCAGCAGCGTATTGATCTGCACCACGTCCGACTCCTGCAGCACGGCGGTGGAAGCCTTCAGCCGCAGCCCGTTCATGATGGTGTCATAACGCGCCCTGGCCAGGTCGCGGCGGGTGGAGAATAGCTGCGCCTCGGCGTTGAGCACGTCGATATTGATACGCACACCCACCTCATAGCCAAGCTGGTTGGACTCCACCGCGCTCTGCGCCGAGCGTTCCGCGGCTTCCAGCGCCTTCACCTGCGCCAGCCCGTTGGACACGCCCGAATACGTCTGCCGCGCCGTCTGTGCGGCGGTGCGGCGGGCAAATTCCAGGTCGCTGGCGGCCTTGTCGGCGAGCGCCAGCGTTTCGCGCACGCGCGACTGGATCTGGCCGCCGGCAAAGATCGGCATGGTCAGCTGTACGCCGATCTGCGACGCGTTGTAGTGGGTCGAGATCGCCTGCGTGGCGCTGCCGGTCTGGTTGGTGTACCCGTACGAAGCCACCAGGTCGACCGACGGCAGGTGCCCGGCCTTGGCCTTGTTGGTCTCGCGCTGCGCGGTCTCGAGGTTGTAGCTGGCCAGGTTGACCTGCAGGTTGCTGCTCTCCGCCTGCGCGGCCCACGCGTTGACATCGGGCGGCTGCGGGCCGGGGATGGGCGCCTCGGGGCGCAGGCCCAGCACTTCGTCGACCGGCTTGCCAGTGATCTGCTGCAGCGTGGCGCGCCGGATCTCCAGGTCGCTCTGCGCGGCGATCTCGGTCGAGGTCGCCAGGTCGTAGCGGGCCTGGGCGTCGTTGGTGTCGGTGATGGTGGCGGTGCCGACCTCGAAGTTGCGCTTGGCCTGCTCCAGTTGCTCGCCGATGGCCTTCTTCTGCGCGCGCGCCAGGTACAGGTTGTCCTGCGCCGCCAGCACGTCGAAGTAGGCCTGCGCTGCGCGCGTGATCAGGTCGAGCTCGGCCTGGTGGAAGGTGACTTCGCCCGCCAGCGCGGCCAGTTCGCCCTGCTTGTAGGTTTCCCAGCGGTCCCAGCGGAACAGCGGCTGGCTCAGCTGCAGCTGCCAGTTGTTGTTGTTGAAGAAGCGCGTGCCGGAGGCACTGGCGCCGGTGCCGAGCGGCAGCGACGCGGTCTGGTCAAGCTTGGTGCGCGACGCGCCAGCGGTGCCGATGACCTGCGGCAGCAGCCCGGCGCGCCCCTGCGGCAGCCTCTCGCGCGTGGCCAGCAACTGCGAGCGGGCGCTGGCGAACTGCGCGTCATTGGCTTGCGCATCGCGATAGACCTGCAGCAGGTCGGCCGCGCTTGCCGATGCCGCGGGCATCACGGCCAACAGCGGGGCAAGCAGGGAAACCGCGATCGCCAGGCGTGTCCGGATTGCTCCGGACAGGGCGTTGGGCGCAAACGTCATGACACCTCCAGGTTGCCGGGCACAGCCACGGCCTACGGTCGTTTCTTCTTCGGATTGCTGCCTGGGTGCCTGCCCAGGACTGCCGCGGTCGCGGCCGGCCCGCCGGTCGGTTACCGGCAGGCCGCGGCTGGCTTCAGTACTTCGGCATGGCCGGGTCGACCTCGCTGGCCCACGCGTCGACGCCGCCGGTCAGGTTGTAGACCTTGGCGTAGCCCTGGCGCTCCAGGTAGGCGGCCACCTGCATGCTGCGCATGCCGTGGTGGCAGATGCAGACGATGTCGGCGTCCTCGTCCAGCTCGGCTGCGCGCGCGGGGATGTCTCGCATCGGGATGTGGGTGATGCCGGGCATGGCGCAGGTCTGCACCTCCCAGCCTTCACGCACGTCGAGCAGGACCGGTTTGGCGCGGCTGGCGTCGGCCAGCCACTGTGCCAGTTCGGTCGGCTTGATGACCTGCATGATGACTCCGTCCTCAGAACTGGAACTGCGAGGGCCGGGCCGCGCCCTGCAGGGGCTTGACCGCGGTCTCGAACAGGTTGACGACCTGGTATTCGGTTTCGGACACGCGCGTGATCAGGCGCGCTTCCATCACCGGCAGTTCGCCCACGAAGGCGGCGATGCGCCCGCCCACCTTGACCTGCGACAGGATCGACTGCGGGATGGCCGGCAGCGAGCCCGAGATGCAGATCACGTCGTACGGCGCGGCGGCGCTCCAGCCGTCGGCGGCGTTGCCTTCGGCCACGTCGACGTTGGTGATGCCGGCGTTGGCCAGGTTGGTGCGGGCCAGCTCGACCAGCTCAGGGACGATGTCCACGGTCAGCACGTGGCGGGCACGGTTGGCCAGCAGGGCGGCCATGTAGCCGGAGCCAGCGCCGATTTCCAGCACGTTTTCATGCTTGCGCACGGCCAGGTCCTGCAGGATGCGGGCTTCCACCCGCGGCGGCAGCATGTTCTGCCCGGCGGGCAGCGGAATCTCCATGTCGACGAACGCCAGCGAGGCGTACGCGGTCGGGACGAACTGCTCCCGCTTGACCACCGCCAGCAGGTCCAGGATTTCCTGGTCCAGCACGTCCCACGGGCGGATTTGTTGTTCGATCATGTTGAATCGGGCTTTTTCGAGATCCATCTTGCCATTCCTTACCAAGGCCAACCGCTGTCGTTCTGTGCGCCGGCCGCGCGGTGCCCACGGCCGGACAGTCTTATCAAACCCTTTATTTTAACCTTGCGGACGCCGCCAGGCTCATTCCGCGCTGGCCTCCCTGGGCGCCGGCAGTTCCGGGGCCGCGGGCTGGCCGGAGCTTGCCTGCGGATGTCCTGAGGGGTGCGCCGCGGGCTGCACGGCGGCCTTGCCGAACCACAGCCGCCGCAACCACGCCGCCAGGTCGTCCAGATACGTATAGATCACCGGCACCACCACCAGCGTCAGGATCGACGAGGTGACGATCCCGCCGATCACGGTCTGGCCCATCGGCGCGCGCTGCTCGGCGCCTTCGCCCAGGCTGAAGGCCAGCGGCACCATGCCGAAGATCATCGCCAGCGTGGTCATCAGGATCGGGCGCAGCCGCACGCGCGCCGCCTCCACCAGGGCCGCTTCCCGCGACAGCGGCTGCCGGCCGTCGGCGCCGTCCACATGGCCGTGCCGGGCCTGGTTGGCAAAGTCCACCAGCAGGATCGCGTTCTTGGTCACCAGCCCCATCAGCATGATGAAGCCGATGATCGAGAACATATTCAGCGTCGAGCGGAACAGCAGCAGCGCCGCGAACACCCCCACCAGCGTCAGTGGCAGCGAGGTCATGATGGCGACCGGCTGGAAGAAGCTGGCGAACTGCGAGGCCAGGATCATGTAGATAAAGATCACCGCCAGCGCCAGCGCCGACACGGCGTAGCCGAAGGACTCGTTCATCGACTTGGTCGAGCCGCCGAAACGGTACTTGTAGCCGGCCGGCCAGGTCATGCCGTCGAGCGTGCTCTTGACGTCGCGCGCCACCTCGCCGGCCGAGCGCCCGGCGACGTTGGCGGTCAGTTCGACCTCGCGGTTCAGGTCGCGCCGGCTGATCTGGTTGGCGCCGGTGGTGGGCACCAGCTCGGCGATCTGGCGCAGCGGCACCATCTTCGGCGAGCCGTCGCCGTTGGTCTGGCTGCTGGCGATCATCAGCCCGTTCAGATCAGCCATGCCGGTGCGCGCGTCCTTGGGCAGGCGCACGCGTACGTCGTAGTTCTCGTCGTTCGGTGCGCGCCACGAGCTGATGGCGTCGCCGGCCAGCAGCGGGCGCAGTGCGTTGCCGATCTGCGCCACGCCGACGCCCAGGTCCGAGGCCAGTTCGCGCCGGATGCGGACCTCGATGGTGGGGCGGTCATCCTTCATGCTCGAATCCAGGTCGGCCAGTCCCTGGATCGCCCGCATGCGGCGGCTGGCCTCCTGCGACAGCCGGCGCAGTTCGTCCAGGTCGTCGCCCTGGATCGATACCTGGATCGCCTTCTGGCCGCCGGCGCCGTCGGGCATGCCGACCATGGTCAGCGTGATGCCGGCGATGCTCGCCAGCCGCTCGCGGATCAGCGGGTTGAGTTGCGCGGTGGTCAGCTTGCGCGCGCGCCGCTCGGTCAGCCGCACCGACACCAGCGCGTTGTTGCGGCCCGAGGCGTTGCCCGAATTGATGGTGGCGTAGGTGTAGGCGACTTCCGGGAAGGATTTCAGCGCCGCTTCCACCTGCCGCACCTTGGACTCGGTGACTTCGATGGACGTGCCCACCGGCGTAGTGAAGCCGACCTGGGTCTCGCCAAGATCCGCATTGGGCACGAATTCCGTGCCGATCAGCGGTACCAGAGCAAAGCTGCCGAAGAAGGTCACCACCGCGATCAACGCGGTCGCCAGCCGGTGCTTCAGCGCCCAGCCCAGCATGGCGGCGTAGCCGTTGCCGAGGCGGTCCATCCGCGCCGAGAACCAGTCAAGCAAACGCCCCACCGTGCGTCCGTACCAGCTCTTCTTGTTGCCGGTACCGTGCAGGTCGGGATCGTGCCAGACCGAGGACAGCATCGGGTCCAGCGTGAACGAGACGAACATCGAGATCAGCACGGCCGCCACCACGGTGATGCCGAACTGGTGGAAGAAGCGCCCGATGATGCCGCCCATGAAGCCCACCGGCAGGAACACCGCCACGATCGAGAAGGTGGTGGCTAGCACCGCCAGCCCGATCTCGTTGGTGCCGTCCAGCGCTGCCGTGCGGTGGTCCTTGCCCATCAGATTGTGGCGCACGATGTTCTCGCGCACCACGATGGCATCGTCGATCAACAGGCCTACGCACAGCGACAGCGCCATCAGCGTGATCACGTTGAGCGTGAAGCCACACATATACATCACGCCGAAGGTGCCGATCAGCGCGATCGGCAGCGTCAGGCCGGTGATCACCGTGCTGCGCCAGGAGCCGAGGAACAGGAACACGATCGCCACCGTCAGGAATGCGCCTTCGAGCAGCGTCGATTGCACTTCCTTCACGCTGCTGCGGATGCCGCGCGCGGTGTCGTTGACCACGTTGAGCTGCACGCCGGCGGGCACCAGCTTGCGCACCTCGTTGGTCATGCGCACCAGGCCGTCGACGGTATCGACGGTGTTCTGGCCCTGCGCTTTCACCACGGAGAGGAAGAGGGCGCGCTTGCCGTCGAGCAGCGCCAGGCTCTCCTGCTCTTCCTGGCCGTCGCGCACGTCGGCGATCTCGCCCAGCGTGACCGGCTGGCCGGCGCGGCGCGCGACGATGATGTGGCGGAAGGCGTCGGGCGTGGGCACGCGGCCCTTGATCTGCACCACGGTTTCCGTCGCCGAGGAACGTAGCTCGCCCGCGGGCAGCTCCTGGTTCTCGCTGCGGATCGCGTTCATCACCTGGTCGACGCCGATGCCCAGCGCCTCCAGCTGTGCCGGCCGGATGCGGATCTCGACCTCGCGCTTGGTGCCGCCGACGATATTGATCGCGCCTACGCCGCGCACCGTCTCCAGCCGCTTGCGCACGATCTGGTCGGCGATCGTGGTCAGCTCGCGCTGACTGCGGCTGGCGCCGGGCGCATTGGACACCGACAGGTAGAAGATCGGCGCGTCGGATGGGTCATAGCGCAGCACGCGCGGCTCCTTGACCTCGTCACGGAACTGCGGGCGGATCAGCGCGATCTTGTCGCGCACGTCCTGCGCAGCCTGGCCGACATCGACGCTGAGGTCGAACTTGATGACGACGACCGAGGTGCCCTGGTACGAGTGCGAGAAGATCTCGTCGATACCCGAGATGGTGTTGACGATCTCCTCGACTTTGCGCGTGACGTCGGACTCGACCGACTCCGGCGCGGCGCCGGGGTATTCGGTCTGCACCACCACCACCGGGAAGGTGATGTCGGGAAACTGGTCGACCGGCAGCCGCTGGTAAGAGAACAGCCCGACCACGATGAAGGCCATCATCATCATGGTGGCCAGCACCGGGTTGCAAATGGACAGGCGGGTGAACCACATGGCGGCGTCAGGCCTTCACACGCCTGACCTGGCTGCCGCTGCGCAGCGTGCCCAGGTTGTTGCGCACGATCTCGGCGCCGGCATCGAGGCCGGAGACGATCTCCACCAGTCCGCTGGCCTCATCGCGGATGCCCAGCTGCACCGGCCGTTCGGCCAGCGTGTCCTTGTCGATGGCATAGACGAAGGCACGCTCGCTTTCCATGCGCACCGCCGACACCGGCACCGCCACCACGCCGGCGCGCTCGCCCAGCACCAGCGCGCCACGCGCGAACATGCCGGCGCGCAACCTGGCGTCGCTGTTCTCCACGCGGATATAGACCATGATGCTGCGCGTGCCCTGGCTGACCGCCGGGTTGATGCGCACCAGCTTGCCGGTAAAGCGGCCGGCGCCTTCCACGTCGAGCTCGACCGGCTGGCCGACCGCGGCGCGTGCGACGTCCGCCATCGGGATCGGCGCTTCCAGCTCCAGCACGCGCAGGTCCACCACGTCGACCAGGCGCGTGTCCGGCGACACCTTCTCGCCCGGCTGCACCGCGCGCGCGGACACCACGCCGTCCAGCGGCGCCTTCACCACCGTGTCGGCCAGCGCCTTCTGCGCCACGGCCAGGCCGCCCTGTGCGGCATCGAGGTTGGCGCGGGCCACGTCGAGGTCGGACTGGTACTTGTCGAATGCGGTCTTCGAGATAAAGCCCTTGCCGACCAGCTCGCGGTTGCGCTCCCAGGTCTGGTGCGAGTTCCGGAACTGTCCGCGCATGGCCAGCATCTGCCCGCGCGCCTGCGCCACCCTGGCCTCGTACTCGGTCGGGTCGATGCGCACGATCACCTGGCCGGCGCGCACGGGCTCGCCTTCGCGCACCAGCACCTGCTGCACCTCGCCGGAGACCTTGGCCTTGACCGAGGCCTGGTTCAGCGCGCGCAGGCTGCCCGACAGCGGCAGCGAGACCTGCAGGTCATGGCGGCCGGCGCTGACCAGGTCGGTCTGCAGGAATTCCACCACGTTCACCGCGGCCTGCGCCGACGGCTGCGGCTGCGGCTGCGGCTGGCGCGCGCTGCCGGCCTTGCGCACCGCGAGCGTGGCGCTCAGTGCGATGACGGCGCAGGCGGCGGTGATCAGCAGGGTCTTTCGCTTCATGTTCTGGGATTGGGCTCGGACTCGGGCTCGGCGGCGGTGCGCTGCGCCAGCATTTCGTCGCGGATGCGTTCCCAGACATAGGGGCCGTTCTGTGGCGGCAGCGGGCGATCGCGCGCTTCGCCGGCGGTCAGCCCGAACAGCAGCGTATCGAGCAGGTTGTCGAGGAAGGCTTCCGGATCGATGTCCTTTTCCGAGGTGGCGCGCAGCGCGCGCTGCCAAAGCATCAGGAACACCAGCGGCGCGCAGATCAGCGTGGTGGTGGGGTTGGCCGGCATCGCGCGGAATTCGCCGCGGGCCACCCCGCGGGCCAGCACCCTGGCGAACAGCTCGTCGCCCGGCACCATCACTTCCTCGTTGTAGAAGCGGGCGATGTCCGGGAAATTGCCCGACTCGGCCATGATCAGCTTGGTCAGCCCGGCCACCGTGGTGGCACCGATCAGACCCCACCAGCCGCGCAGCAGCTCGCGCAGCAGCTCGGGGGTGCTGCCTTCATATTTGTCGACCAGGTCCGTGCCGCGCGCCAGTGCTGGCACCAGGTTCTCGCGCACCACCGACTTGAACAGCTCTTCCTTATTGGCGAAATACAGGTAGACCGTGCCCTTGGACACGCCGGCCGCGGCGGCCACGTCTTCCAGGCGCGTGGCGGCGTAGCCGCGCTCCACGAACAGTTCGAGCGCGGCGGCCACCAGTTCCTGCGGGCGGGCGGCCTTGCGGCGGCTCCAGCGCGGGGCGTCGGCGTCTTTGTGCGGATCGGCGGGCGTTTTCACGGGTGTGTTGCGGGTACTGCGGGGCACGGGGGGTGATGGTTGTTAATAACTTGTCGGTCAGTAATGTAGAGTAGCGCTATGGGAGGGTCAAGCGCCCGGCAGCCGCCTCCGGGTACACACGGAGGCGAATGTGATACATGTGATGCTTGATGCCCTTAAGGGCGAGGGCTTGCGCTGGCTTGCACGACGCTTGCCTTTTCTTACAGGACACCAGGGGCCCTTCGGGCACAATGGTGACTTCAAGCGCGCCGCCGGTTTCCTTTTCGTGCGGCCGTTCCCTGAATCATTGCGATGAGTTGTCGGTCAGACCACCCTTGCCGCGCGGGCTGCGGCGCCTGCTGCATTGCCCCGTCGATCGCCTCGCCGCTGCCCGGCATGCCCGACGGCAAGCCGGCCGGCGTGCCCTGCGTGCAGCTGTTGCCAGATATGCGCTGCGCGGTGTTCGGCAGGCTCGACCGGCCCGCGTTCTGTGCCGGCCTGAAGCCGTCGGCCGAAATGTGCGGCGACACGCGCGAAGCCGCGCTGCACTGGCTGACCCGACTCGAAATCCTGACCGCGCCGCAGGCCACGTCCGCCCGGCCCGGTCCGCGCGTGTGACGCCCGCCGCCGTGCCGGCGCACACGCCCGACATCCTGTAATCGGAGGCAATTTGATGATCCGGACTTCCCGACGGCGCTGGCTTGCCGCGTCGGCCGCGGCCACACTGGCGCTGGGGCTGGCCGCCTGCGGTGCGTTCCGCAGCGAATACACCTTCTCGCAAAGCCAGCTGCAGGCGGCGCTGGAGCGCAAGTTCCCGTTCAACAAGCGCTATATGGAGCTGTTCGACATCCAACTGACCAACCCGCGCCTGACGCTGGACCCGACGCGCAACCGCGTCAACGTGCAGTTCGACGCCACCGTCGACAACAAGCTGTTCTTCCCCCGTGCCCTGAGCGGGCGTTTCGCGCTGGACAGTGGCCTGCGCTATGACGAGCCCACGCGCTCGCTGGTGCTGCAGGATCCCGAAGTGCAGCGCTTTGACGTGCAGGGCATGCCCGTGCAGTTCTCGCGCCAGCTCAATGCGCTGGGCGGCATCCTGGCCGAGCAGCTGCTGCAGGGCTATCCGCTCTATACCTTCCGCGAAGACCAACTGCGGGTTGCCGGCACGCAGGTGGAGCCCGGTACAATCACCGTTTTGCCTGACGGCATCAACGTCAAGATCAACCGTCCCTGATCGGGGCGCTCAAACAACAATACAGGCGGCCCGGCACGCATGCCGGGCAACGCCCATGACAACGTCTCTCTCCGTTCCGCATGGACATCGCACTTGCCCTGAAAGCCGTGATACTCGGCATCGTCGAAGGACTGACCGAGTTCCTCCCCATCTCGAGCACCGGCCACCTGATCCTGGCGGGCCAGCTGCTCGACTTCAACGACGAGAAGGGCAAGATCTTCGAGATCGTGATCCAGTTCGGCGCGATCCTGGCGGTCTGCTGGGAGTTCCGCGCGCGCATCGGCAACGTCGTGCGCGGCCTGGGCTCCGACCCTCAGGCGCAGCGCTTCGCCGCCAACGTCGTGATCGCCTCTGTGCCGGCAATCCTGCTGGCCTTTATCTTCGGCAAATGGATCAAGGCCCACCTGTTCAACCCGATCTCGGTGGCAATGGCGTTTATCGTCGGCGGTGTGATCATTTTGCTGGCCGAATGGCGCGACGCGCGCCGCGGCACGGTTTCGCACCCGCAAGGCAACGCGCTGCTGGAAGCCGCCAAGGCCGGCGCCCCGCGCATCGAATCGGTCGATGACCTGAACTGGCGCGACTCGCTCAAGGTCGGCCTGGCGCAGTGCTTTGCGCTGGTGCCGGGCACGTCGCGCTCTGGCGCCACCATCATCGGCGGCATGCTGTTCGGGCTGTCGCGGAAGGTCGCGACCGAGTTCTCGTTCTTCCTGGCGATCCCGGTGATCTTCGGCGCCACGGTCTATGAGCTGTACAAGGCGCGCTCGCTGCTGAACGGCGATGATCTCGGTATCTTCGCAGTGGGCTTCGTCTTTGCTTTCCTGTCCGCCTTCCTGTGCGTGCGCTGGCTGCTGCGCTTTGTGGCCACGCACGACTTCAAGCCGTTTGCCTGGTATCGCATCGCGTTCGGCATCGTGGTGCTGGCGACGGCGTACTCGGGCCTGGTGACCTGGCACGCCTGAGCGGCCGAGCCGTTCGGGCAAAGAAAAAGGCGTGGCCGGGTGCCACGCCTTTTTTGTCGGTCGCGTCCGGGCTCAGCCGCGCTTGCGGAACACCACGTCCCACACGCCGTGCCCGAGCCGCACGCCGCGCCGCTCGAACTTGGTGACGGGCCGGTAGTCCGGCCGCTCGGAAAAACCGTCCGGGGCGGTGGAGGTGTTTTCAAGCAACGCCTCGCGCGACAGCACTTCCACCATCTGGTGCGCGTACTCTTCCCAGTCGGTCGCACAGTGGATATAGCCGCCCGGCTTCAGGCGCGCGGCCAGCAGCTTCACCAGCGGCGGCTGCACCAGCCGGCGCTTGTTGTGACGCTTCTTGTGCCAGGGATCGGGGAAATAAATATGCACGCCGTCCAGGCTGTCGTCGGTCAGCATATGGGCGATCACTTCCACCGCATCGTGTTGGAGGATCCGCACGTTGTTGAGGCCGCGCTCGTCGATTAGCTTGAGCAGGGCGCCCACGCCGGGCTCGTGCACCTCGCAGCCGAGGAAGTTGTCCTGCGGACGCAGCCCGGCGATATGCGCGGTGGTCTCGCCCATGCCAAAGCCGATCTCCAGGATCGCCGGCGCCTTGCGGCCGAACACCGCGTCCCAGTCCAGCGGTTGCGGCGCATAGGGCACCATCATGCGCGGCCCGACTTCATCGATGGCACGCTGCTGCCCCGTCGACGTCCGTCCCGCGCGACGCACGAACGAACGGATCCGGCGCGGATGCGCAACGCCTTCAGGATCGGTGGGGGAGGGAGCGGACGCTTGTCCGGCGCTGTCTACCGGCGTGGCCTCGTCGGCCGGCGTCGGTTCGGTGCTGGGGTCTTGGGGAAGCATGGCAACAAAAAAAGCCGCCGGGCAGATCACCGTAACGGTGGCAAAGGCGGCTTGTCTCGACTGGAGGTGGAGCGGGCGATGGGAATCGAACCCACGTCTTTAGCTTGGGAAGCTAAGGTAATAGCCATTATACGACGCCCGCTATGGCTTATTCGGAGCGGATTCTAGCATGATTCTCCGGGCAGTCTATGCTCCGCACCCTATAGCCCGCTCCACTATCCACTTCGTCGGTGCGATGCGCTTGCCGCGGTCCCCTTTTTGATCTGAGGTACCATATGCGGTTCCTCGGTCTTCCCGGATGTGTGCCCGGTCGGTGGGCCGGTTGGTCTTCGCGCTTTAGTGATGGCGAAGGCGCACGGCGGTGAGTCGCGGCAGTTATATCCCCGCTCATTCGTTGACAGGATGGGCTCGGGACAAGGTCGCTATTGAATGGATTGCTGGCCGAGTGGAGAGCTGAAGATCGACGCCGGTGAGGATACATGGGCTTCCCGCTGTCAGGAGTATGGCAAGGATCCATTGTCGTCGCCATTGCTGTCAGGCCATGCCATCATCGCGCCAGGTGACATCGCGCCGTCTTCAGACAGGCAGGAGGTATGGGATTGTTCACTAGCCTGACCAATTATGGGTTTTAAATATTCTCCCATTCTAGGGGCTATGGAAAGTTAGAAGCTTCTTGCGCCTGCTATGGGTGACGCTACTTCCGAAGGGTGCACGGTAAGTGTTACCTCTCTGCTGGGTTACTTGTGCGTCGCCGATGATCGTACGATCAAAAAAATATTAATATATAACGATGTTTTGTCATAAGTGATCTGAGGCAAAGAATTATGGACTTTCCATCACTGGGTGACGCTGACCAGTATCTGGAGCTCGCAGAGCGGTGTACCGAGTATCTGTCCGGGGTTGGGGGCTCCGCTGAACTTTGTTATCACAAATATCGGCCTATTGGAATAGTATTGTATTATTCCTTTCCGCTATTGTTTTCGACTGACCAGGTTACGATCAGCTATGTGACTCTGCTGATGAACTTGTTGCTTCTCGCAGTTCTGCTGTTTTCTGGGGTGAAAATAATCCGTGAGCTTTCCGGCGGACGAAGAGGTGAGCGTACGATCGGTGTCAGAATCGGGGAAGGTTTGTTTTGCGCCTCGACAGCTTTCTTTTCCATAGGATTTATTCCGGTACGGCTTGCCGATCATCAAAGTCTTGCGCTGTTTGTGGCGGCTATCGCGATTTTGGTCGCGCAGCGAAACACGCGAAGGCCTGTCCCGCTGGTGTTTGCTGGGTTGTTGGCGGGCGCTTCAGTCCTACTGAAGCAAAACTACGCGACCGCCATTGTTTTCCTCGTTGGGAACTGGTTGATACTTGGCGGGAGACGCGATTTCACGAAGAATCTCCAAGCGGTTTTTTGGTTTGGGATGGGGGCGTCTTTGGGGTTGTTACAGATTGTGTGGGTTTACCATCACTCAGGTGAGATGTGGCTATACAGTTGGAAGGCGATGGAGGTTTTTGCGCCTGCTAACCGCCAACCGGTTGTCGAATTGGTGGCATTTACCGATCCAGTGGAATCGTCCTATTTGTCAAATCTTGCGGAACCCGTCTCGGCGCTTCAGTACTTTGCGATAAAATTCTATCATGGACTAACCAAGTTTTATTGGGCTGTTTACTCTGGTCGCGCTCCATTCGATGTGACACCAAGAATTCTGAATTACAGTCATGCCGAGATCGTGCAATTTCAGGCTATCTACATCCTCATTGCATTGATTTCTTTATTATCGTTGCTCACCCGAGAGCGCTGGTTGGCAATATTCGTTTCGACTGCTTTCTGTGCCGTCTCTCTCAGCACGGCCATTGCTCACGTAGAGAGTAGGTACTTCTTCGTACTTCGATTTGCATTTCTTGTTTTCGCTGTTGTCGTCTTCAATAAGATGCTGGCATATCGGTTTCGCGCTCGAAGCTCGATTTCCCCTCAAGTGGCTTCATGAAGACAGTAGCAATCCTTCAGTCCAATTACATACCCTGGAAAGGGTATTTCGATATGCTGGCTGCCGTTGATGAGTTTCTCATCTACGATGAGGTTCAATACACTAAGAACGACTGGCGAAACCGAAACAAAATCAAGACACGCAGCGGGACCGAATGGCTCAGTATTCCCGTTCGCCAAGAGTGCCTTGGGCAAAAAATCAGTGAAACTCGCGTTTTGGATTCGCGTTGGGCGGTGAAGCATTGGAAGGCGATTGCCAATAATTATGCAAAGGCGCCTCATTTCAGGTACTACGCAGATGTGATCGAAGATACGTATTTGCAGGCGGGCAAGCTTGAATTGCTCAGCGACATCAATCTGTTATTCATCCGGGTTATCTGCAATCTGGTCGCTATCGATACTAAGATTTCTTCGTCCCGCGATTACGACTTGTCCGGAGATCGTACGATGCGGCTTGTCAATATCTGTCAACAGGCGAACGCGAACGTGTATTTGTCTGGCCCAGCTGCACGTCAGTACTTGGACGAAGCCGCGTTCGAGGCGAAGGGTATTCAGGTTGCCTGGATGGACTACAGCGGCTACCCGGAGTATTGCCAGCTATTTCCTCCGTTCGATCACAGTGTAAGCATCCTGGATCTGTTGTTCTGCACCGGTCCACGGGCGAAAGAATACATTAAGGTGGCGTGAGCATGGAATTGTCCGTTGTTACTACACTGTATCGCTCCTCGCGCTACATTGACGAGTTCTACCGCCGTATCGTAGCGGTCGCAGAGACACTGACCTCGAAATTTGAGATTATTTTTGTCAATGATGGCTCGCCCGACGATTCACTTGCTGTCGCGAGAAGGGTCGCTGAGCAGGATGCGCGCGTCGTCGTGATAGATCTCGCTCGGAATTTCGGACAACACCGGGCACTAATGTGCGGGCTGCGGCATGCACAAGGCGAGCGTGTGTTTCTAACTGACGTGGACCTTGAAGAGGAGCCGGAGAATCTAGGGCGCTTCTGGCAAGCGATGGAGGACGACAAGGAAACGGACGTTATCGTTGGCCAGTTGACAGAGAAGACATTGCCTCTCTGGAAGGGCATGACCAGTGATCTTTTCTATAAGGTCTTCAATATGTTCTCGAACGTGAAGCTGTCGGACCGGGATATCGTTGCACGCTTGATGAAGCGCAATTATGTGGATGCGCTGATCCTGTATGCAGAAAAGGAAGTGTTTTTTCCTGCGATCTGGGCTGACGCCGGGTTCAGGCAGCGTCGGGTAGTGGCGACAAAGACTTTCGATGGGAACTCTTCCTACACCTTCCGTAAGCGGGCGGCGATGGCTGTGGAGGCGATTACGTCCTTTAGCAGCAAGCCGCTAGTATTGATCTTTTATCTCGGGTTGCTGTTCTCTACCGGCGCATTTTTCGCCATCGTCTACCTCTTTGTGCGCAAGCTCGTCTGGGGGCACGTATTCCTTGGTTGGACATCTCTGATGGCGGCCCTGTTCATGATCGGCGGAATTATCATATTCGCGCTTGGCATTGTGGGTATCTATGTGTCGAAAATATACCTGGAGGTCAAGGGGCGTCCCACAGCCATTGTGCGCAGGGTGTACCAGGAGGGCCGGGGATGACTGACCTCTTGATCTTTGGTGCGGGCCCATTTGCCAGCCTAGTGCGCCGGTATGCCGAGCGCGAACTAGGAATGCGGGTAGTTGGCTTCGTGGTGCATCCACAGTATCGGACGAACGCTCTGTTCGAGTCTCTGCCGGTACTGTCGCCGGAAGACGCGCAGAAACAATTCCCCACCAGTTCGGTATCCATGTTCGTTGCCGTGGGGTACCGGACGATGCGCGGCCGAGAAGCTGCTTATCTTGCCGCTCGCCAGCTGGGATATTGCCTCCCGAATCTGATTTGCCCGAGCAGCTACGTGGCGGGCGACGTGGAGCTTGGCGACAACAACATCGTAATGCCAGGTGCTGTGATTGAAACAGGGACTCGAGTGGCCGCCAATAACGTGATCTGGTCCAATGCGACTATATGTCACGACTCCGTTATCGGTAGCCACAATTTCATCGCATCGAATGTGACAGTCGGCGGTGGTGTGACCGTTGGCAATAAGAACTTTATAGGATTTTCAGCCGTTATCACGCAGCGATTGAAAATCGGCAATGAGACCATCGTCGGCGCTCTGTCGTTGGTGAACAAGAACACGCATGATCTTGCGCAATACCATGGTAGCCCCGCAAGGTTGATCCGTAAGCTCGATGCGGGCGTCGGTGTGACGGTGAACGATGCGTAGAGATCATCGACTTGTGCCGTCACGCGGTCTCCTGCGCTGCGGAATCCGGGATGAGCGGTGAATGGGAATGGATAAGATTTTAATGCGGGGTAGCTGGGGACGACTTGCGGGGGAACTGGTTCGCTATGGTGTGGTAGGCGCCATCGTAAATATTTCCGGGTATGTGATTTTTGTTCTGCTTACACACTATGGGATAGAGCATAAAGTTGCGATGTCATTGCTCTATCTTTCAGGAGTCGTGGTGGGATTCTTCGGAAATCGTCGCTGGACTTTCGGGTCAACGGATGATTTTCTTGGATCCGGCTTCAGATTCGTATGTGCGCATGTTGCAGGGTATCTAATCAATCTAGCGTTGCTTTTCGTTCTGGTTGATTTGTGGGGCTACCCCTACCAGCTTGTGCAAATCGTCGCTGTATTCATTGTGGCGGGATTTCTGTTCGTGGCCTTCAAGCTGTTTGTGTTTCCGGTGTCCAAGCCGCAACAGCCTTAGCAGAAGACGGGCGAGATCCAGAGTCGAAGGGCTTGGCTTCGCGTGAACCACTGGAACTGAAAATAGCAAAATTCTATGTCGCAACAGCGCAAAACCGAATCACCAATGATCCATATTCCATTCAACAAGCCTCACATGACCGGCCGCGAACTCGGCTACATTGCGGAGGCACATGCCAATCTTCACCTTGCCGGCGACGGAGTGTTCACGAAGCGTTGTCATGCATGGCTGGAGCGGAGTACTGGCACAAGTAGGGCGTTGCTGTCCCACTCGTGCACGGCAGCGTTGGAGATGTCTGCGATCCTTGCTGACATCCGGCCGGGAGATGAAGTGATCATGCCGTCTTACACCTTTGTCTCCACAGCGAACGCCTTTGTGTTGCGTGGTGGTGTGCCTGTCTTCGTCGACATTCGTCCGGACACGCTGAACCTGGACGAGCAGCAAATCGAAGCTGCCATTACGCCTCGGACGAGGGCCATCGTACCGGTGCACTATGCCGGCGTCGGTTGCGAAATGGACGTGATTATGGATATCGCCCGGCATCGTCAACTCACGGTAATCGAGGATGCCGCGCAAGGTGTAACGGCCCGATATCGTGGCCGGGCTCTCGGCGCAATTGGTCATTTCGGTGCATACAGTTTCCACGAGACCAAGAACGTCATTTCAGGCGAAGGCGGGAGCCTGCTGGTCAATGTGCCGGACTATGTCACCAAGGCAGAGATTATTCGCGAGAAGGGCACGGATAGAAGTCGCTTTTTCCGTGGTGAAGTTGATAAGTACACGTGGCAGGACGTGGGGTCGTCGTTCCTTCCCGGCGAACTGATCGCGGCCTTTCTATGGGCGCAACTCGAGCACGCGGATGAGATCACGCTAAATCGGCTGGAAAGCTGGCAGCGCTATCACTTACTACTGGCGGAATTCGAGATGGAAGGATGGCTGCGGCGGCCGGGGGTGCCATCGGAATGCGAGCACAACGCACATATGTATTACATTTTGCTGGCGCCGCACATTGAGCGCCAGCGGGTGCTGTCCGAACTGAAGAGTCGTGGCATTGGCGCGGTGTTCCACTATGTCCCATTGCATTCTTCTCCGGCGGGAAGATCTTTCGGGCGAGCGGCAGGTGCGCTGCCCAATACGGAGGACCTGGCTTACCGCCTGATTCGTTTGCCGCTCTGGGTAGGGCTTGACGCGGCTCAGCAAGCCGAAGTGGTTGGAGCGTTGCGCGATGCAATCCGCTTGGCGCTACGCTAGTGCAAAAACGTTCGCACCTGTCAGATCATTGTATTTGAACAGACTCGTATGATCGCCTAGAGGCGCTTCAGTAACTTCCTGCGTTTCACATGCATTTGTCGAGCGCGCCGCGGAAGCCAACTCGCCCGTGCTCTGCTCGCCGGCTCTCAGAATAAGTGCTTGCCGGCGCGCTACCAGGTCGAAATCGCCTTTGGCGTAAAAACCGGCATCCCGATCCCGGCCGCCGCGTCAGTCAGCGGCTCGATCTCCACCAGCGGCCGCTCGGATTCCACCTGGCCGAAGATGGCCGCAAACGGTATGTCCGCGGCATCCCGGCCGGTGCCGATGCGGAGCAGCCCCGTAGGGATCGAAATCCCCGACGGATCCAGCAGGTACCACCGGTGCGACAGGTAGACCTCTACCACCGCATGGAAATCCGGCGCCCCCACGCGCGCATCCGCGCCATAGTCCAGGCTGCTGGACATGCGCGCCGGGATGCTCAGTGCACGGCACAGGGCGATCATCAGGTGGGCGAAATCCCTGCAGACGCCGGTGCGCTCCACGATGGTATCGGCCGCGGAGGTGCGTTCGTTGGTGGAGCGCGCCAGGAAGCGCACATGGTTGCGCACCCACTCGCGAACGGCGTAGACGCGCGCATAGCCCGGCTGCATGCCGCCGAACTCGCGGTTGGCGAACTCCATCAGGCGGTCGGATTCGCAATACCGGCTCGGCGCCAGGTAAGGCAATACCTCGAATGGCAGTTCGGTGACGGGCACTTCCGACAGCTTGTGGCCGTCTTCCAGGTGGTGATCGATGTCGACGATCGCTTCGTAGCGGATGGCAAGGCGGCCCTGAGGCGCGCGCAGCCTCAGCAGCCGGTTTGCCAGCACGGGATCGGTGTAGCGGGCAACCTCGAGATCAGGGGAGATTGCCAGCCGCTCCGAAACGATGGATTGCCGCGGTGTGCTGGCGGCTTCGATATTGAGCAGGAAGTCTGCCATGTCGTCCCTGACCTCGTAGGACAGGCTTGCCGCGTACCTGAGTCGGTTCATCTGAGGTTCCGCCTTGGCGCTGGTCGGACGAAGGTGAGTGCTCCCTCCGTTCGGAAGATGGCGATGCGTGCCTTTTCCAGTGTAGTGCCACAGCACGCACCTTCGCCGCGTTGTGCGGGCCACGGGTGAGGAGGGCGCCGCACGCGGGGGCAGCGCGTGCCCGCACCTATACTGGTAGATGGCGCCATCGCACCCGCGTCCGCGTCACCATCAGTACAGGGGGAGGCATGCACAGGGAAGTTGTCATCGGCCAGCACCGGGTTTCGATCCGGGCAGAGCCGAAATCCGATGAAGCCGAGTCGGCCGACGTCGCGGGCTATGCCGTGCGGTACACCATCGCCCGTACCGATGGCGCGCCTGTGCGTCCGAATTTTCCGACCGTGTGCTCCTATGAACTGAATCTGGGCACGGCGCTGTTCCCATCGGTGGAGGCAGCTCTGGACTATGGGCTTGCCAAGGCCCGCGACGATATCGCGACGTTCGAAGCGCAGCAAGACGCCCACCGGCGCAGCGCTGCTCCGGACCCTGGCTGACGCGTACGGATGCGGCCGTCTCAGTTGGCCAAATTCACCAGCGAACTCACGAACACCGTTCCGCCCTTGCCTTCGTCTTCCACCTCCACGTAGTACGCCAGCCGATGCCTGGCGCGCAGCGCGAGGGTTGCGGCATAGGTTTCGCCATCCCGGTTCATCGGCACCGATTCCCACTTCGCCTTGCGCCAGTCGACGGTGACGGGCTTGCAGGCGTAGAAGAGCCTGACGTCGGCCGGCGGCGCGTCCGCTTTCACCTGGCACCGCGCTCTCGGTGCGCACGCCGGGCAAGGCGTGCATCAGCGTGATGGCGCGCAGGTAGGCCATCGCGATCAGGTAGTAGCCGTTCCAGGTCAGGTCGCCGGTCTCCATCACCTTCTTCTGCGCGTAGCCGGTCAGGTGGGACTCGTTCATGCCCCAATAGTCTTCGGCCGGATTGGCGAACAGCCCCTCGGGGTCTTTAGAAACCGTCTCTAAGTGCTTCAGCACAGCTAAGTGCGAGCTCGGCTAAACCGAGCGTGCCTGAACGTGCCGCATGGTGTTGATCAGGAAACTTGTGGTGAGTCCGCAATTAAGACTCCAGGCGCAACAATTCTTGCAAAATGAGTCCTTGCTAAGCGCCCGCAGAGCGGGTCTACTCACGCAGTACGCACACCGCATATGTCGATGTTACTGCTGCGCACCGCCCGCGCAGCGTAACAGAATCGCTCCCGAGAAACTGGAGGTGCTTTGAAATCTGGCAGCGAATCAACGAAACAGGGGCGAATAGCCAAACTGGCGTGGATGGCCCCGGCCATGGCATTCACCTCCCTGAATCAATATCCAAAATTTACTCGGATCCGTCGTGCCGATCGCGCGGCGCGTTGCACCCTCGATGCCGAGGCGAAGGAGGGTAGTCGTGGTTGAGATGAGCCCTCGGAATAAGGCGGACAAGTTGCTCGCCGCCGGATTTCAGCGAGCTGGCCCTTCTGCGACGGCTTTGACCGATCCCATTGCCGACACACCAATGATCGTGACGCTGGACCAGTTGCGCCCGTATGACCACGATCCGCGCGTCAAGCGCAATCCGGCTTATGAGGAAATCAAGGCGTCCATCCGAGAGCGCGGTTTGGATGCGCCACCGGCGATCACGCGGCGCCCAAGCGAAGTGCATTACATCATTCGCAACGGTGGCAATACGCGATTGGCAATTCTTCGCGAGCTGTGGGCTGAGACCAAGCAGGAACGGTTCTTTCGCATGTCCTGCCTATTCCGCCCCTGGCCAGAACGGGGCGAGATCGCCGCCTTGACGGGCCACCTGGCGGAAAACGAGCTGCGCGGCGGATTGACTTTCATCGAGCGCGCCCTGGGCGTCGAGAAAGCGCGCGAGTTTTACGAGCAGGAAACGGGTAGCACACTGACCCAATCCGAGCTCGCCAGGCGCCTGACGGCCGATGGGTATCCGGTGCAGCAATCGCGCATCAGCCGCATGCAGGAGGCGGTGTGTTACCTGCTGCCAGCGATTCCAACCGTGCTGTACGGCGGGCTCGGCCGGCATCAGGTGGAACGGCTCGCAGTGCTGCGCAAGGCTTGCGAGCACACCTGGGAACGGAGAGCGTTGGGCCGTTACCTCGCCGTGGACTTCGCCTCGCTGTTCCAGGATGTGCTTTCGCAGTTCGACGCGCAACCGGATGACTTCTCGTTCCAGCGGGTGCAGGACGAACTGGCGGGCCAGATGGCTGAGTTGCTGGACACAGACTATGACACACTGAGCCTGGAGATCGACGACAGCGAAAGCCGGCAGCGCGCGCTGAGCAGCGAGCCGTTGCCGGTGAGGCCAACAGCCTCTACCGTGTCCGCGACGCCAAGTCCTGCATCGCCACCTCCGGCGGCGACAACTACTGCACAGCAGGCCGGCGTACCGACCGGATCCGTTGGCGAGAGGCCCTCGACACGGACTGCTATGGCGCCCGCGGCCGACAGCGGGCAAGCCGGGGAAGTAGGCGCCGCGCCAGTACGGGCCGACCATGATGCGCAGCACCTGCAGGGGCGCATCGTGTCCCCGGCGCCGACCACCGAACGCCTAGTAGGGGACCAGTTGGGCGACAGGCTACCCGACTGTGAGACCAATGCCTTGCGCGCGATCCCCGCGCAGGTCGGTGGCCTCTACCCCGTCTCGGATGTCTGGTATATCGAGCCAGGATTGGACGTGCCGGACCGGCTTCGGGTGCATATCGCACAGTTCGCCCGCGAGGTCGCCGAAGAGGCGGCGGTCGCCGAGCAGATCGAGCCCAGTGACGATGGCATCGGCTTCGTCTGCGTGACTCCGCCCGTTGCGCAGGCGAGGGCCTTGCCTGACTTCGCTCGTGCCGTGCTGGCGCTGTTGCATGCGTTGAGCATGGCTCAGCCAGCCGCGACAGGACTGGATCGTACGCGACTGGCTGACGACCTGGCGCCGCTACTGCACGGCGGAGGCGGAACGGCCATGCGCCTGAGCGACACTGGCGTGGTGAAGTTGTTCCGGCTGCTGCGCCTGGCGCGACGGCTGCTGGACCTGGAGAACGGTACGGCGTTTGCCGACCGGGGCCACGATTCCTGAGGGCGGGAGGCCACCGTGTCGTCACCTCATCCGCTCAACCAGGCTGTCATCGCCCAAGCGCTGCACGATCTGCGCAATGGCCAATTGCGTCGCTGCAAGGCGATGGGCTTCGGCGAAGAAGATCTGGAGGCGCTCAAGCATCCGGCGCAGGTCAGTGTGCTGGTCAACGCCACGGTGTCGTGGTGTTCGGTCTCGGTCAACCGCGAGGTGCTGAAGCGGCTGCTGAGCCAGGTACATGACGTGGAGCAGGAAATCGCCACGGTGGATCGCATGCTGCGCCTGGGCGCAAGCACGGAGATGGTAAGCCGTTTCTACGGGCTCACGCATCAAGAAGTCGCATTGCGGCGCGACATTCTCCGCTTGCCCAAACGCAAGGGTCGGCACCCGGTGCTGGACGAAGCACAGGGCACCATCCTGTGGAAGCGCTGGAAAGCCGGGGTCAGCGAGCGTCATATCGCGCTGGGCGACGATCTGGCCATGCTGGGCCTGACGATGGACCTGGCCGAGACCCTGACGTTGCCGATGTCGGTGGTCTGGGCGGCGATACGGAATTGGATCGACGAGGGGCTGGTGTAGACCATGGCGACGGGCGGCGCACCACAGCGCGGTGCCGCGGCAGCAAGGTGCGCAACCCGGCCGGCTACTTTTTTGGCATCATCCAGAAGGCAATTCGCGGAAAGTTCAAGACCTGGGCCGGTGAAGGAGAATCGGCGCCGCCGCAGCAGCGCCCCACAGCACCCACGCCGCCGTCACCGCCTATCGCACGAATGGTGCCGGTCGCGAGGCCGCACGCGCATACCTGGCGCAGCTCCGAGCTTCCTCGCATGATTCGTGAGGGGCGCTATCCCCAGGGGATAGGTGGAACGACGTCCTTCCTCCGCATTCGATTGCTCCTATCGCACCACGGGCGAAACTGTCGCCTGAGGGTAAGAAAGAACCCGAGGCGCACGACGCCACGCCGACCACCGACATGACGACACCATCCACCGACGTCGCGCTGCAACCGGTGCAGAGAGAGGTTCAGCGCATGCTGGGCCGCTGCCTGCTGCGCCTTCAGCAGTACGAACGCCTGATGAAAGCCATCGTGGCACACCACGACATCTCGGGGCCGGCGCATTCGCTGGAGGCGATTCGCGTGGCGCGCATCGAGGACACGGCGACCAAGACCCTGGGCACGCTGGTGGGCCAACTGTTCGGATCGTATGTCGTCACGGAGGGCGGTGACGACACCAAGCCCGACGCGGACCTGCCTGGCGACGCGATTTCCTTTCGCACGCGGGTCCAACTGAGCCTGTCCGCCGAGAACTACGCCAAGACGCAGGCGGACCTCAAGGAGCTGGTGTCGTTGCGCAATACCCTGGTACACCACTTCATCGACCTGCACGACCTTTGGACGGCGGACGGATGCCGCGCAGCACACGATGCACTCACCGCCGCCTATACGCGCGTCGATCAGCACTTCGAGCAATTGCGCGGCTGGGCTGAGCACATGGATCAGGTACGGCGCCTGGCGGCGGAGTTCGCCCAGTCGGATGTGTTTCACGATCTGGTGGTCAACGGCATTGCACCCGACGGCACGGTAGATTGGCCGGTAGCCGGCATCGTTCGCGTTTTGCGCGAGGCCGCCGGGGAACTGGCCGTCGATGGATGGACGCCCATTGCCGCGGCCGGACGGTGAATCTCCGAACGGCATCCCGAGCAACTGCCCGCCAAGTACGGATGCAGCAGTTGGCGCCAGGTGGTACATGAGTGTCGGCTGTTCGAGCTTCGTTACCGAGACGTGGATGGACAGCGGGCCGCCTGGTACAGAGCACTAGAGGTATAGCGCCCACTGCGCGCAAGGCGCTGTGCGAGCGCTCCATGAACTGGCCGAACACTGCCGTGCTATCCCCAGGAGATAACTGGCACACCCGGCCTTCCGCGTCGAACAAAGTGGGCAAGCGCGGGCTGCGGTTTGTTGACTGACGGCCTTCCGGCCGACGCCAATGCTGGCGACTCGTTCCTTCTTCTCGAGTCGTCCAATGGCCAATGAATCCCTGCAACTGAATCTCGGATCGCTGCGCAGCGCGATGTCGCTGACGCTGCACACACACCACGCGTCCCGCATCTGGCGTGGCCGCGCTGCCGCCGAGGGGCGTCCCGGCATCATCGGCCTCAATGGCTACATCAGCGTGATGAGCAAGATGAAGCGCGGCGCCGAGCAGGACGATCCCTACTCGGACTGGTGGATGCTGCGCATCGAGGACAAGTTGGCCGACACCAAGACGCGTCTACAGACGCTGCGCGAACAGGTGGAGCAGGCGCTGGCCGGCGTGCCTCCGGCGCTCAGCCTGGGTGAGAACCTGAACGTGCAACCGGTGAAACTCCCGCTGTTCGTCAACGCCCAGCTCGGCTTCGCCGCCGTCTACTTGCTGGCCGACTACGATGACCTCGCGCGCAAGCTGATCCTCGCCCACCACACGGCGATGATCGACCGCAGCACGTTGGAGCGCTGGCTCAATGATGGCGCGCACGCACTGCGCAGCCTCTTTTCGCTAGCACAGCAGTATCGCTACTCTGGCACGACGCGCGATGACTTCGCGGCGAAGAACGAGGCGGCGCGTGCGGCGGTGGAGAAGTTCGGCGAGCTGCCGCAGGACGTGCTCGAAGGCACGCACCGCTCGCGCTTTGCGCCACCCATCGCGCGTCGGGACGGTCGCTCCGAATCCTCGGCCGCGCCAACGGCGGCGGGCCCGACTTCCACCTCCATTGATGGCGCAGCCAGCACCGTGGCACGCGACGAGGATGCGACGGAATGACGGCACCTACTATTCCCGGCCAGCCGACTCGCTTCACGGCGCTGGAACAGGCGGACTTCCAGCGACTGGAACACGCAGGCTACCTAAAAGGCCTTTTACAACCTTTTAAAGGTAAGGGGAGTCTGGAGGCCTGGGCCAGCCAGTGCCTGGCGCTGCGCGACAGCTTGATTGTCCTGGCACAGCGGCGCGTGCTGCCCCAGGCGCGGGCCTACCCCTTCAGACTGCTCGATGTGCAACTGGCCCAGCAAACCACTGGCGCAGGGACGACCTTCCTGCGCTGGCGCAATCTCGACCGCTCATCCATGGGCGTGGCCTTGTGGGAATCGCTGCTCGACCGTCCCGCAATACCGGCCTCGCTGATCGACGACCTGTATGCGATGGAGCTGCAGCGCATCGCGCTGAACATGCAGATCAGCCTGACCCACAGCATCGCCCGCCACGCCCTGGAATGCGCCAACAAGATGGCCCAGGCCGAGGCGATTCACCTGCGGCGTATCCATGGCCATGCCGCGTCCACTGCCATCCTTCCCAAGGATTCACCATGAGCACACACTTCGTCGGAGGGCAACATCGGTTCTGCGCCGGACTACCGCGAATTCCCCAATGGCAATCACGAGCCGAGCCGGCTGCTGCGCCTGAACGTCTATTTCGACAACCCGATCCCGCGCAAGGACGGCGAGGCGGGCCGCGGCGGCTTCTGGGCGCCGGTGGAACTGCACCGCGATGCCGAGCCACGATGTTCCAGAATGGCATGCGGGTGCTGGTCGCGGGCCACACGGTGCGCGACGAAGGGGAGGATGCCAACGAGAACGTGCGCGTCACGTTCAAGCTCGAGGCCCGGTGCGTGGGCATCCTGCGGTACCGCGTCGACGCCGTGACGCTGAGCGCTAAGCCCGCCGGCAGGCAGTAGTCGCTGTTCTCTACAGCCGCCGAGGGCGGCTGTAGCAATTCTCAAATGTCCGCCATGCACCAGTGGACAATCCCCTGGGGATAGTTCCATTGAGGTCCACCGGGTTCCTCCCGCCCTCCCGACGCGAATCACCCGCCCCGCAGCCTGCAGCGATCTACGTATACCGCTGCGACAACCGTTCCCCCCTCGATCACAAATTGGTATCCATGCCGTCCGGCTTTCTTGCTGCCCGTCTCATCCGGCGCAGTCATGCTGTCGCCTATCTGATGAACCGCACATTTACAAGGAGGCTTCATGCCTGGGGGCAGACGCCGACCGCTGAAGACCTCGGAGGGGCAGCGCAGCGCATCGCGCAGGCGGCGTGAATCTTCCAGGTCATCATGACAGGTCACGCTGAAGCCCACGAACCCTGCGCCACGCCGGCCGCATTCGACGGCGGGGCCAAGCTCCCGCATCCCGCGGGATACCCCAGCGCATGTCACCTTCTGCAACGGTGCGCGCGCCTCGCGGTGCTGTCATGGACATGCGAGGCGAGAAGGCCATTCCTCGGCAGACCGCGCTCGGCGCGGTTGCATTGATCCAGGTGCTTCCGTCGATGGCGAGGGGTCTCCTGGCGGCTGGCCGGCCTGTGCCGCAGCGAGCCGCCAGGAGACCCGTCGGGTTGGCGGTATTCGTTGCCGGTGCCCGCCGGTGGAACAACGGGCTCCCTTTGTGCGCGGATGTGTGCCGAAGGATGTCGACCCCAGCCACGATACGGGTCGAGTGCGACTGCTGGTGCAGCAAACGGCTTTGACGACGGCTGCTACAGCCCACAGGTGGTGCCTTCGTCCAAGGCCGAAGGCTTCATGCTTTCGGCCTGTTGTTCTTTGCTTGATCAGAAAACGGCGCCGCGCCGGCGCAAGGCGGCACGAACACGATGCGGTTTGGCGCGCAACGCGGGCATGGCTTCGCGACCATGCTGAAGCCATGCGCTGCTGACCACCGTCAGTGCCATGCCCACGCAGCTCCGATCTTCAAGGCTGCAACGCGTCATCGCCGCGTGGATCGAACCGGTCCGTGCTTCGCATCGCCCACCGGGGACGAGTGTCTTCCCGACGCCGATGCTTCTTTCCTCAACCTTCGGGACGTTTCCGCTTCCGTCAGGGCGTGGGGCTCCGGGTCCTTCGGCCAGGAGAAACCATGTCCCTTTTTAACGAGGTGGCGGCGCGGTGCCGATTTTTTCACGACACGCGCGAATGCTTGCCGCAGGCTGGTCCAATGTCCGCTGGTGTTGCCAGCAGTCTGCCCAGGCAGTCGAGACCTTGAAGACTGCGGTCCGGTTCGCCGTTCTGGTCTTCTTCTATCGCCGGACGCATCCAGCGTCCATCCACCTACAAGGGACATACCTCCCTTGCGGGCGGGAGTCCCTTGGTTGCTACAAGGAGTTCTCCCATGGATACCCAAGCCATCCGCGCACTGATGCCGATGCTGGTGCGCGGCCACGTGCCTTCCAACGTCCGCAGCTTCAAGTTCAACATCTTCGATGGCCAGCCCAAGGTCTCGACGCTGGGCTTCCATATCGATCCGAAGCCCTTTGAGGGCAAGGTGATCGCCAAGACCGACGAGGCCATTGTCGTCAAGACGGGCAGGGCTGAGTTCGCGGTGCTTGACCGATCGCTCGTGACCGAGGAGCCCGACGAGGGCGCCAAGGTCCAGGTCGAGCCCTACGCCAGACGCCGTTTCGACGGCCTGCGCGCGGACACGCCCGAGGAGAGCACGGAGTTCACCGTCGACGGCCAACCCTACACGGTTAAACGATACGTGTTCGGCTCCGCGCCGGCGAAGCTGCCGGTTCCCGAGCCGCGCTGCCCCGAGTTGCAGGCGCTGATCCAGCAACTGGAGCAGATGCCAGCACCCGACGGCTTTCGTCGCATCACCCACATGCTGGTGGATGCCGGCGCGCGGGACTTTACCTGGGTGGATCCGCTACTCGACGACATCGCGACGCCACCGGCCATCGGCTTCACCGTGTCCTCGGCGAAGTTCCAGGGACATGTCACTGTGCTCTACGAGCGCGGCGACGACCTCTACGCGGTGGAGCTACGCTGCGACGGCGAGTTGGTCGAACGGGTCGATGAGGTGTTCTTCGACACCCTGGGCGAGATATTGGAACAGCTGATCGACGACGGGAACTGGCGTCTCATCCGCGTACAGTGCCTGTCCGGTCGCAAACCGGTCCAGCGCTGATTGCCATGCGCCCCCGTCCTCGCGACGGGGGCTTCTCATCCCTGTCTCTGGAGATCACCCCATGTCTATTTCGATTCAAAGGGTCGGACCTGGGGCCCGGTACGTGCGTTTCGACACGCGCGTATCGGGTTCGTGAAGCGCAGCTCCCGGTGCGTCGCTCTCCAAGGAGAAGCGTGCCGGCGCGCAGGATGTTGAGCCGCAATGCCCGCCTGCTGACATCGCCAATCCGGCGGCAGTGTGTTTCCCATTTGGTGCTGCCATTTGCATCGAGTGAGGCGAAGGTAACGGCTCCATGTTCCGGGGATCCGATTCAAATGCGACTGTCCGCCTGTTCCATTCGCCCTCTTGCCTGTCTCGCCGGGCTGGCAGGGGCCATCCTCGCCACGGGCTGTGCGACCACGGTACCACCGCCTGATCTGATGCAGACGCCCAGCACACGCGAGCAGCCCCGGGCGCCGATGTCCGGCATGGACACGTCAGCCGGCCCGGTGCCCGTCTACCGCTACGGGCGCTACACCTTGGTCGAACTGGTGCCGGAGCCGGCGCAGCGCGACCTGATGCAGCAGGTCGTGGAAATCGCCATCCCCCCCGCGCTCGACACCACGGTTGGCGACGCCATGCGCCATGTCCTCCAGCGCTCAGGCTACCGGCTGTGCGAGGACCCGGCGGCTGCAACGCTGTATGCGCTGCCGTTGCCTGCTGCCCATCTGCGGTTGGGGCCGCTGGTCCTGCGCGATGCGCTGCTGACCCTCGCTGGTCCGGCGTGGGATATGGCGGTCGATGACACCGCCCGCCAGGTCTGCTTCCAGCAAGAGTTGGCGCCCGCCACCACCACCCCGAGGGCACCGGCTGTGGATCGCGCCGAATCCGTCAAACGCATCGCTACTCCAGAGGTGCAACCATGAACGTCCCGAACATTCCGGCCCCGTCCGACCGCGAAGGACGGGCACGCTGGCCCTGGATCGCCGCGGGTGTCTGGCTGCTGCTCGTCAGCGCGCTGACGATCGTCAACAGCGTCGGGTTGTCGCGTCTCACCAAGCAAAGCCGCGCCAGCGCCCAAGATGCTCATGTCCAGGCGCTGGCGACGCGCATCGACGCCCTGGAAGAGCAGGCCGAGGCCGTTAAGCGTCAGCCCGCGCCCGTCACCCGGGGCGATCTCGACGCCACGCGCCAAGCGCTGGACGAGCGCCTGGCGCGTGTCGAGCAGGCTCATACCGCCGATGACCGCGCCAGCGAGGTGCAGGCGTTGCAGGCGCGCGTCGGCGCCATCGAGGATCGCCTAAAGAGAGTCGCAACCACCGTGGCCGAGGCACTCAGGCGCGCCGCTGAACCTCCCAAGCCCAAGGTACCTGAGCCGCCGTTCAACGTCGTCGGCCTGGAGCTGCGCGGTGGAGAGCGCTTCCTGTCCGTCGCGGCGCGCGGCGCAGCTTCGGTCCGCAACGTGCGGCTGCTTCGCGAGGGCGACACCTTGGGCGCCTGGCACCTCCAGTCCATCGAAGCGCATGCCGCGGTGTTCCGCATCGACGGCCACACGCTGCGCATCGCGATCCCGTAGGAGCGGGCCATGAAGCAAGGCTCGCTGCCTTCGGCTGTTCTTGCCATGTTGCTGGCTGCCGGCGTACCCCGCGCATACGCACAGGCGAAGCCGCTGGCGACCTCCCGAGTGGCCCAGAGTCAGCTGCTGAACAGCGCCGACGCCGCGCTCGACGAGCGCCAGGCCAAGGATTGGGGGCTGCGTCCCGAGGAATGGGCGCGCTACCGGCAACTGATGCAAGGGCCGTTGGGCATCTATTCTCCAAACCTCGATCCGCTCACTGCCTTGGGCATCGAAGCGCGCAGCGACGAGGAGCGCAATCACTACGCCGAGCTGCAGGTGCAGGCCGAGTCACGGCGCGTGAACAAGACGCTCGCCTACCAGCGGGCCTACGACGCGGCTTGGAAGCGGCTTTATCCGGGCCAGCAGCGCGTCAATCTGCCGGGTACACAGGCACCAAGCGTGGGCAACAGGGGCTCTGGTCGCCTGGCCGTCTTCGTCAAGGCCGACTGCGCGCCGTGCGACCAGCGCGTGCGCCAGTTGCAGGCGGCGGGCACGGCCTTCGATGTTTATATGGTCGGCAGCCGCCAGGACGATGCTCGCATCCGCCAGTGGGCGACCCAGGCCGGCATCGACCCGGCCCGGGTGCGCACACGCACGATCACGCTCAACCATGATGCAGGGCGCTGGCTGTCCCTCGGCGTGCGGGGCGAGCTGCCGGCCGTGGTGCGTGAGGTGAACGGCAAATGGCAGCGGCAGTAAGTGCGCCATCCGCGTTGCGCGCCACGCTCCTGCTTGGCGCCTGCGTCTGGGCATCGGTTGCTTGCGCGCAAGAGGTGCCACCACCGGCCTACCAGATTGCCGCGCAGCAGGCAGGCGTGCCGTCGCCGGTGCTGTACGCGGTGGCCTTGCAGGAGAGCGGCACCAGGCTGCGTGGCCGTTTGATCCCTTGGCCGTGGACGCTCAATGTCGCTGGCAGGTCCGAGCGTTATGCCACGCAGGCCCAGACCTGCGCCGGCTTGCGCAGGGCGCTCGCCCGCATCCCGGCCAACCGGATCGACGCCGGCCTCGGGCAGGTCAATCTCGGCTACCACGCGCACCGCTACAGCCACCCCTGCGAGCTGCTCGACCCTTACCGGAATCTTGCGATCGCCGCGCAAATCCTCAAGGAGCAGCACATAGAGGGCGAGGACTGGGTGGTCGCCATCGGGCGCTACCACCGTCCAGCCGGCGGCGCACCGGCCGCCCGCTACCGCCGCAGCGTCCGCCAGTACCTCGTCCGCGTGCTGGGGCCGCGCACAACGCTTTCTGTCACCAAAGTTACCACGCCATGAACCGCATGCTCTTCACTACCGCCATGGGGCTGCTCATTGCCACCACCGCCACGGCGCAATCGACCACCCAACCGCTGATCGTTGTCGAGGACCGCGGCGGCGTCTCGGCGCTGCCGTACTACCAGACATTGAATCCTCAGGGCGCGGGTCCGGCCAAGCCGGCCGCGCCGATGCCGGCACCCCGCATCGGAGGTCCGGCAGAAGCCGAGGCGGCCATGCTGCCGGTGCGCTCGGCACGGCTGTCACCGGGTGATGAACCGCGCCGCGTCATTCGCGCGCCGGGCCTCACACCATTGTTCCTGATCGGCGACGATGACCGCTCCCGCGCTTGGCTCCTGCAGCGCCGGGGGGCGTTGCAAGAGCTGCGCGCGGTGGGGCTGGTGGTCAACGTGGCCTCGCCCGAAGCGCTGGCCGCGCTGCGCCGCCTCGCGCCGGGCCTGATGCTGTCGCCGGCCTCGGGCGACGACCTGGCTCAGCGGCTGGGCATCCGTCACTACCCGGTACTGATCACCTCCAGCGGCATCGAGCCGTGACGTGAAACGCCGACCATGGCACAGTCCCAGACCATCGAGGTTTTGCTGCGGCCAGCGGTGGAGCTATACACCGTCGCGATCTGTGCGGGCGCCGCATTGCTGTGCCTGGTGGCACCGTGGTCGCTCGCGCTGAGCCCCTTGCTGGGCCTGGGCAGCGCGCTGGCGTTCCTCTCCTTCGGCGCCATCCGGCTGCGGGACGCTTGGGCCATCCTCCGCTACCGGCGCAACATCCGCAGGCTACCGCGCTACGTGATGACCAGCCGCGACGTGCCCGTCAGCCAACAGCGGCTATTCGTCGGCCGGGGCTTTCGATGGGATCAGCGCCACACCCATAGGCTCCTGCAGACCTATCGGGCGGAGTTCCGTCGCTACGTGGAGCCGACGGTGATCTACAAGGTGGCACGGCGGATCGAGGAGCGGCTGGAATTCGCACCGTTCCCTGTGTCCAGGCTGGCGAAGGCTCTGGCCTGGGACAGCCCACTCAATCCGGCGCGGCCGCTGCCGCCGGTCGGCGGCCTGCCACGCCTGCACGGCATCGAGCCGCACGAGGTGGACGTCACGCTGCCGCTGGGCGAGCGGGTTGGCCACACGCTGGTGCTGGGCACCACGCGCGTGGGCAAGACCCGCCTGGCCGAGCTGTTCATCACCCAGGACATCCGCCGCAAGGCGGGCGGCCAGCACGAGGTGGTGATCGTCTTCGACCCGAAGGGGGACGCCGACCTGCTCAAACGTATGTACGTGGAGGCCAGGCGTGCCGGAAGGGAAGGGGAGTTCTACGCCTTTCACCTGGGCTGGCCGGATATATCGGCACGTTACAACGCTGTGGGCCGCTTCGACCGTATATCGGAGGTTGCCACGCGCATTGCGGGCCAGCTTTCGGGCGAGGGCAACAGCGCAGCGTTCCGCGAGTTCGCCTGGCGCTTTGTCAACATCATCGCGCGCGCCCTGGTCGAACTGGGTCAGCGTCCCGACTACCTGCTGATCCAGCGCCACGTCATCAACATCGACGCGCTGTTCATCGAGTACGCCCAGCATTTCTTCGCCAAGAGCGAGCCGAAAGCCTGGGAGATCATCGTGCAGCTCGAGGCGCGGCTGAACGACAGGAACATTCCGCGCAACATGATCGGCCGCGAGAAGCGGGTCGTGGCGCTGGAGCAGTACCTCTCGCAGGTGCACATCTACGACCCCGTGCTCGATGGTCTGCGCAGTGCAGTGCGCTACGACCGCACCTATTTCGACAAGATCGTTGCGAGCCTGCTGCCACTGTTGGAGAAGCTGACCACTGGAAAGATCGCGCAACTGCTCGCGCCAAACTACTCGGACCTGAGCGACCTGCGGCCCATCTTCGATTGGATGCAGATCATCCGCAAGCGCGCAGTGGTTTACGTCGGCCTGGACGCGCTCTCGGACGCGGAAGTCGCCGCCGCCGTGGGCAACTCGATGTTCAGCGACCTGGTATCAGTGGCTGGCCACATCTACAAGTTCGGTATCGACGAAGGTCTGCCGGGCGCATCGACCGGCGTGAAGGTGCCAATCAACGTCCACGCTGACGAGTTCAACGAACTGATGGGCGACGAGTTCATGCCGATGATCAACAAGGGCGGCGGCGCCGGGGTTCAAGTGACGGCCTACACGCAGACGCTCTCTGACATCGAGGCGCGCATCGGCAGCCGCGCCAAGGCCGGGCAGGTGGTCGGCAACTTCAATAACCTGTTCATGCTGCGCGTTCGCGAGACCGCCACGGCCGAACTGCTGACGCGGCAACTGCCCAAGGTCGAGGTGTATGCCACCACGGTGACGAGCGGCGCGACCGACAGCTCCGACCCGACCGGCAAGACTGCCTTTACCTCCAACACCCAGGATCGCATCAGCAGCACCAGCGTGCCGCTGATCGAGCCCGCGCACGTGGTCGCCTTGCCCAAGGGACAATGCTTCGCGCTGATTGAGGGCGGCAATCTGTGGAAGATCCGCATGCCGCTGCCGGCACCCGATCCCGACGAGGCCATGCCCAGGGATCTGCAGGAGCTGGCCGGCTTCATGCGGCAGCACTATGTCGAGGCCGGCGACTGGTGGGCGAGCCAGGGCGTCCCCGGCCTGCAGGACCAGGCGCTACCCGACGATCTGCTGGCGAACTTTCAGCAGATGGCCGCGGCCGATGAGGCTGGCCACGAAGGCGCCCCAACATGAGCGATCCGGCCGCCGCAGCGCAGCGCCAGCAGGTCCACCAACAGGGGCTGATCGCGGGCCTTATCACCTTGCCGTTCCGCTTCTTCGGCGTGCTATGCGGCTCGTTGCTCCTGTGCATCGTGATCGAGTGCATCGGGGTACACTTCTTCTGGCCGCAGGAGAGCTGGCGTCACGCCCAGGGCATGCTCAACCACGAGTTGACCCTGGTGTCGGAGAGCTTTACGCGTAGCGTGCTGGTGCAGGAACCAGGCCGCACCGCCCGGCATCTTGTCGAGCTGGCCTACGACTGTCTTTTCGTGAAAAGCGGGCTGCTCGACTGGATACGCGATGCCACCAGCCACGCCAGCGCCGGTGTCCGCAGCCAGGCCCATGACTTGCGCTACTACCTGGGCATGGTCTATGTGCATGTGGAGCGCTACTTGATCGCCTCGGCCTACACCGCGCTCGTATTTCTCGTGCGGCTGCTGGTGCTGACGCTGACATTGCCGCTGTTCCTGATGGCCGCCTTCGTCGGCCTGGTGGATGGGTTGGTTCGGCGCGACGTGCGCAGCTTCGGAGCCGGCCGAGAGACGGGATTCGTCTACCACCGAGCGAAGGCCAGCCTGATGCCGCTGGCCATCCTGCCGTGGGTTACTTACCTGGCACTGCCGGTAAGCGTCCATCCGCTGCTGATCCTGTTGCCCAGCGCAGCTATGTTCGGCGTAGCCGTGTGCATCGCAGCAGCGACGTTCAAGAAGTACCTCTAGGCGACTCTAGGCGGTGGACGTCTGCGGTTTCGCCTTGGCGGCAATCATCAACATGCGCTTCAACCCGACGATGAGGCTGGCGCTGCCCACCACCAGCCTCATCGAGACCGGGGGGCATGGCGACGTACAAGTTCCGTGCGCTCATGCCTTCCGGGTTCAGCAGCACCGCCACCTCCGCTTCTAGATCCTCGAGCAACAAGAGCCTGGTGCCGACAGTTGCACGTCGGACGACACGTTGAATCGCGCCGGGTTGGCCGGCCAGGCCTCGTCATAGGCGAAGGCGCAGTTCTCAAGGCCGGCCTTGCCGGACATAGACGAGCGAATCGACCGGCAGGCCCGCCTTGCCAATGCACAACCGGATCTGCTGAAACAGGTAATAACTGCTTCCAAGGAAGCTCTAAGAAGAGAAACGGCTTCCGATGAGCACCCTAAATGGGGCCGCTGGCGGGACATGGCGCCATCAATCCGGTCGCGCAGAAGTTCTTTTTCTCTACTGCGCCTGACCGAGGCGCGCCGCAGCATCGACGCCATTCACTTCACCGGGGAATGGCACGATGAAACAGACCTGCCGACGCAATGGCACGTGGCCGCGTGCAATGGTCATGCTGCTCCTGGCGCTGACCCTCTCGTTTTCGGACGTGCGTGCGGCCATTGCCTCCGATGGCGCCCTGGAGCGTGAGGAGCTCTCCGCTCTGGCACGCCAGATCGAACTGGCTGACCGCCTGGCAGAGCACGCCGCCAACACCGCGCTGAATGAACGTGCTCGCTACCACTTCGATTACGCCCGGCTGCGAGCGGACCTCAAGCGCATCCGCGCAGGCGTGCAGGACTACCTCGTCCCGCAGCGAGCCCAGCCGCGCGATCCCGTTCCCCTGGCCGGCGACTACGTGCACCGCGATGAACGGCAGGAGTCATCGCCATGACGCCTTCCGCCGATCAGGTCGCCGCATTCCAGGCCAACGGCGGTTTCACGCCCGCGACCGTCTCCATCGTTGTCCTCGGCTTCGTCTTCGCCGTCCTGCTGCTGTGGGGCGTTTGGGCGATGCGTACCGCCTATGTCGGCTGGGCCGAGAACCGAATAACTCAGCGCCAGTTCCTCGGTGTGGTCGTACGCTTCGTCGCGATGTACCTGGTGCTGAGCTTCTTCCTCCTGTCCTGACCACCACGAAAGGTTGAATCGCAATGAACACTTGTTCGACTTCTCATCGCGCCGCACGCACTGCTGCCATGCTCGTTTCGCTGGGCATCACGGCCACGCCGCTGGCCTCGTTCGCCGGCTTGCCGACCATGGAAGACCCATCGCGCGGCGCGGGTAAGGGCATCCTGCAAACGCTGCAGAACTACGGCTACGACATCGTGATGCTCATTGCGCTGCTGGTGGTTGCCTCGATGTTCATCGGGGTCTGCTACCACGCTTATACGCGTTACGCCGAGATCCACACCGGCCGTGCCACCTGGGGCCAGTTCGGCCTCACGGTGGCGGTGGGCGCTATGCTGCTGATCGTTGGCATCTGGCTGCTGACCAAGGCGGCCGGTGTGCTCTGAGGGCCGGCACCGATGGCCAGCTACCCGCAAATCCCGAGGCAGGCTCAACATGATGGCCCGGGGGATGGGCTCGTGCCCTTCCTGCCGCATCGTTTGAACCGCCATCCAGTGGTCGTACGCGGATTGACCGCCGACGAGCTGTGGGTCTGCGCCGGCCTGTCGGCCGTAGCCGGCTTCCTGGCCGGGTTGCCGCTGGCTTGGCTGACCCACAGTATCGCCATGGTGCCGACACTGATCGTCGTCGGCATCGGGATCGGCGTCTTCGCGGGTGGCGGCTTACTGCGCCGGCAAAAGCGCGGTCGGCCCGACACCTGGCTGTACCGCCAGCTCCAGTGGCGGCTTGCGCTGCGCTACCCCTCGCTGGTTGCCCACGTAGGGGGAGGGCAGCTCATCACTCGCTCTGGCTGGTGGACCACGCGGCGCCAGGGGTCTTCCACGTGCATCCGTCGAGGTGCCGCATGAGCCGGTTCAAGAACGAAGTCATGCACCTGCAGGCGCATGTCAAAACCTTGCGCCTCGGTGCCGCCGCGCTTTTCGTCGTGGCGCTGCTGCTCGGGTTCGCCTGGTGGAGTTCGCCGAAGAGCTTGACCATCCACGTGCCTCCGGACCTGCGTTCGGGAAGCACCCGCAAGTGGTGGGACGTGCCTCCTGAGAGCGTCTACGCCTTCACCTTTTACATCTGGCAGCAGGCCCAGCGCTGGCCGACCAATGGTGAGGAGGACTACCCGCGCAACCTCAGGGCCCTGTCCGCCTACTTCACGCCGAGCTGCCTGTCCTTCCTGCAACAGGACTACGAATTCCGGCGCAACAACGGCGAGCTGCGCCTGCGCGTGCGCGGCATCTACGAAATTCCCGGTCGAGGCTACGGCGACGATCCCGCGTCGCGCGTGCAAGTTGTGTCGGCGAACGATTGGATCGTCATGCTCGACGTGAGCGCCGACGAGTACTTGGGCGCCGAGCAGGTCAAGCGCGCACTGGTGCGCTACGCCTTGAGGGTCGTGCGCATGGATGTCGATCCGGAGCACAACCCCTTCGGTCTGTCCGTGGACTGCTACGCGAGCGCGCCGCAGCGCATTGAACTTGCGCCGGCACCTGCGTCGGCCAGCCAACCCGCCGCTGCCACCCATTTGCAAGGAGGCGCCCCATGAAGCGCCTTGTCGTGCCGGCCCTGGCCGGCTTCCTGCTCAGCATGGGGCTCGTCTGCACCGGCCACGCCGTGGAGATCCTGCGCTGGGAGCGTTTGCCCCTGGCCGTGCCGCTCGTGGTCGGCCAGGAGCGCGTGATCTTCATCGACCGCAACGTGCGCATCGGCCTGCCGGAGAGCATCGGATCGCACCTGCGCGTGCAGAGCGCGGGCGGCGCGATCTATCTGCGCGCAAGCGAGCCGATTCCGCCCTCTCGGTTGCAACTGCAGGATGTGAACTCCGGGGTGCTGATCCTGCTCGACATCGCTGCCGAGCCGGCCAAGGCGGGCCAGCCGGCGCTGGAGCCCGTGCGCATCGTCGCGGGCGATGGGACATCTTCCCCCGCCAAAGCCCTGGCCGGTACCGTCACAAGCGCGGACGAGCCTCGCGACACGGCCAGCGCGGCCGCGCGGCGCGCGACCCCGGTGCCCGTGGTGCTGACACGCTATGCGGCACAGAACCTCTATGCACCACTGCGGACCGTGGAGCCGGTGGCCGGCATCGCCCGCGTGAACATGCACCGGCATCTCAAACTGGATACCTTGCTGCCCACGCTCCCGGTGCACGCGCAGGCGCTGGCCGCGTGGCGGCTCGAGGACCAGTGGGTGACGGCTGTGAAGCTCACCAACACCTCGGCACGGCATCTGGTGCTCGACCCGCGCGCACTGCAGGGCGATTTCGTCGCGGCAACCTTCCAACATGCGGCCCTGGGGCCGGCCGGCCAGTCGGCCGATACCACCGTGGTCTACCTCGTTACCCGTGGCCATGGCCTGGCCGAGTCGCTGTTGCCGAAGGTGGCACCCATCGACGCCGCCGTGGACCTGCCGGCGGCAGCCGCAGCCGGCCAGGCCGAAGGAGGAGGTGCCCGTAATGAAAAGTAACCCCCTCCTCAAGTGGTTGCTGATCCCGATGGTGCTACTGGTGGTCTTCGTCGGCATCAAGCTCTTCTCGGGGGATCGTGGCACCAAGCTCGGTCAGCCCGGTGCTGCCAATCCGCTCACGCCTGAAGAGATGAAGGCCGTGGGTATCGAGGGCGACACGCCGCGCGACACCGTTGCCACGCTGGTCGCCCAGGTCAAGCAGCTGCGCAATGAACTACAGACAGCGCTCAACGAAAACAAGAACCAGAAGGCCGAGAACGAGCGCATGCGCACCCGCGAGAGCGCGATCGACCAACGCATCCAGACCGCATTGGATGGCGAGCGCGGCCGCCTGCAACAGGAGCGCGATCAGATCGCCAACGATCGTCAGCAGACGCAGGGCCAGTTGCAAGACCTGCAGCGGCGCCTCGACGGGCTTTCCGGCAAGGGCAGCCAGTCCGACCTGCCCATCGGGCTGGGCCTGGAGGAGGTCGATGGCAAGAACTTCGGCGGTGGCCAGAGTGGCGGTGCTCGCAGCAGTGGCGGCACGCGCTGGGTGGAGCCGGACGATGCCAAGCCTTCCAAGAGCGGCGGTGCAGGTAGCGGCCCGAACCTACCCACCAGCTTCGGACCCGCGCAGAAGACCCTGACGGATACGGCCGACAGCATTATGAGCACCGTCGATGAGGGCGGCAGCCGCGCCGTGGAGGCCTCCGCCGAGCCGGTCTACACGGTGCCGTCCAACTCAACGCTGATGGGCTCGATTGCCATGACAGCGCTAATCGGACGTGTGCCGATCGACGGTACGGTGAACGACCCGTATCCCTTCAAGGTGCTGATCGGTCCGGACAACCTCACCGCCAACGGCATCGACATTCCTGACGTGGCCGGCGCGGTGGTCAGTGGCACCGCCTCGGGCGACTGGACGCTTTCATGCGTGCGCGGCCAGATCCGCAGCGTGACCTTCGTTTTCCAGGACGGAACCATCCGAACCGTGCCGGAGAAGAGTTCGCGCAGCCAGGGCGCCAACGGTGGCCAGGCCAGCAGCAACGGCACGGACGGCAGCGCCACACGGGGCGCCTTGGGCTGGATCAGCGATCCCTATGGCATTCCCTGCGTCTCCGGCGAGCGGCGCAGCAACGCGCAGCAGTACCTCGGTTCGCAGGCGTTGATTACCGCGGCCGGTGCCGGCGTGGCCTCGCTCATCAAGTCCGACAACGGTAGCGTGGCCGTGGTCTCCAACAGCAACGGCTCGCTCGGCACGGTGGGTATCTCCGGCAACGAGGCCATGGGCCGCATCCTGGCCGGCGGTGTGCGCGACATGGCCGATTGGGTCAACAAGCTCTACGGGCAGGCGTTTGCCGCCATCTACGTGCAGCCTGGTGCCAAGGTCGCCGTCCATCTGGAGCAGCCCCTCAACATCGACTACGACGCCAAGGGGCGGCGGGTCAATCACCGCATTGGAGAAGCTCATGCGTCGGATCTGGACTGAAGCGGCCGCAACCCTGATCGCGGTCATGGTGCTGGGAGGGTGTGCCACCAGCAAGGACAAGCTGCTGCCGCAGGGCGATCACACCATGCTCGATGTCTGGAACCAGGAGGCCGGCGGCAGTGCGGGCGGTGGCCAGCCCGCTGGGCAACTGCTCGATGTGCGCCAGGGCTTGCGCCGGCCGGTGACCGAAGCCGACGTACAGGGCATGCCCGCGACCAATGCGGCCTACACCCGCACCGCCGCCAACGAGATCTACCGCCAGTTCCACCGACTGCCGAACCCGGACCTCGTGATGTACGTCTTCCCGCACCTAGCTGGCACCGATCCAGTGCCGGTGCCCGGCTACACCACGGTGTTCCCGCTCTACCAGCGAGTGCAGTACGCGATGCCGGGCGAACGCCTGGAGGGCTACTGATGATCCGGTCCGTTCCCTTCTTTCGGGCGCGCCAGGCCGAAAGGCCAACCGGTGCTGACGCGCCAGCCGACGACGCCTGGACCCGGCATGTGTCGTCGCTGGCCGCGCATGGCATTACCGAGCCCGGCAGCGCATTGGCCGCCGGCCGCCGCAACCCGGCCACCGAGGCGGACGCCCAGGCGCTCTATGACGTCGCCCCGTCCTTCGCCGATCTGCTGCCCTGGGTGGAATACCTGCCCGAATCGATGAGCATGCTGCTGGAGGACGGCCAGTCGGTCGCGGCCTTCTTCGAGCTGGCCCCTGTCGGCACTGAAGGGCGCGAGCTGGCTTGGCTGTGGCAGGCGCGCGACGCGCTGGAGAACGCGCTGCAGGATTCCTTCGATGAACTCGACGAGCACCCCTGGGTGGTCCAGCTCTATGCCCAGGACGAGGCGAACTGGGACGGCTATCTGCGCACGCTGGCAGACTACGTCCGGCCGCGCGCTCAGGGCATCGCCTTCAGCGAGTTCTATCTGCGCTTCCTCGCGCACCATCTGCGCGCGATCGCCAAGCCCGGCGGGCTGTTCGAGGACACCACGGTGACACGCTTGCCGTGGCGCGGCCAGGTCCGGCGCGTGCGCATGGTGGTCTTCCGGCGCGCACCAACGACAGCGGTCTCCCGGCGCGGCCAATCGCCCGAGCAGTCCCTGTCCACGATCTGTGATCGACTCGTGGGCGGGCTCGCCAATGCGGGCGTGAAGGCCCGCCGCATGCATGCGGCCGACATCCACGACTGGCTGCTGCGCTGGTTCAACCCGCATCCGACCCTGCTGGGGCCGAGTGCTGAAGATCGTGAGCGCTTCTACGCGCTGACCCGCTATCCCGAGGCGAGGGAAACAGGCGAGATCGAACTGGCTAGCGGCGACTTTGCCCAGCGCCTGTTCTTCGGGCAGCCGTGCTCGGACGTGGTCAACGGCGCCTGGCTCTTCGACGGGATGCCGCATCGGGTCATTGTGATGGACCGGCTGCGCATGCCCCCGGCGACGGGACACATCACCGGCGAGACCCGCAAGGGCGGCGATGCAGTCAATGCGCTGTTCGACCAGATGCCGGAAGACACGGTGATGTGTCTCACCCTGGTCGCCACGCCTCAGGACGTGCTGGAGGCGCACCTGAACCACCTGAGCAAGAAATCGGTGGGGGAGACGCTGGCCTCGGAGCAGACTCGCCAGGACGTGCAGCAAGCACGCAGCCTGATCGGCAGCGCGCACAAGCTCTACCGCGGCGCGCTGGCCTTCTACCTGCGCGGGCGCGACCTGCAGCAACTCGACGCCCGCGGCCTGCAACTGGTCAACGTCATGCTCAACGCCGGTCTGCAGCTGGTGCGCGAGGAAGACGAGGTTGCGCCGCTCAACAGCTACCTGCGCTGGTTGCCCTGCGTCTTCGACCCGGCCCTGGACAAGCGGCAGTGGTACACCCAGCTCATGTTCGCGCAGCACGCCGCGAACTTGGCGCCGGTGTGGGGCCGCAGCCAGGGCACGGGGCATCCGGGCATCACCTTCTTCAACCGTGGCGGCGGGCCGATCACCTTCGATCCGCTAAACCGGCTGGATCGGCAGATGAACGCGCATCTGTTTCTGTTCGGCCCCACCGGCTCGGGCAAGAGCGCCACGCTCAACAATATCCTAAATCAGATCACGGCGATCTACCGGCCGCGCCTGTTCATCGTCGAGGCGGGCAACAGCTTCGGCCTTTTCGGCGACTTCGCCACGCGCCTGGGCCTGTCGGTGCACCGCGTCAAGCTCGCCCCCGGCGCCGGCATGAGCCTGGCCCCTTTCGCCGACGCCTGGCGTCTGGTGGACACGCCTGGCCAAGTGCAAACGCTGGATGCCGACGACCTCGACGAGGACCGCGACGAGACAACGCAGGTCACGGACGCTGATGAGCAGCGCGACGTGCTTGGCGAACTGGAAATCACGGCGCGGCTGATGATCACCGGCGGCGAGGACAAGGAAGAGGCCCGGATGACGCGCGCCGACCGCAGCCTCATCCGCCAGTGCATTCTCGACGCGGCCCAGCGTTGTGTGGCCGACAAGCGCACGGTACTCACGCGCAACGTGCGCGACGCGCTGCGCGGGCGCGCTAACGACACGACACTGCCCGAGGTCCGCCGCGCCCGGTTGCTGGAGATGGCCGACGCGATGGACATGTTCTGCCAAGGCGTGGATGGCGAGATGTTCGACCGACCCGGCACGCCCTGGCCCGAAGCCGACATCACCATCGTCGATCTGGCCACGTTCGCGCGCGAGGGCTACAACGCCCAGCTCTCCATCGCCTACATCAGCCTCATCAACACGGTGAACAACATCGCCGAGCGCGACCAGTTTCTGGGGCGGCCGATCATCAACGTGACCGATGAGGGGCACATCATCACCAAGAACCCGCTGCTCGCACCCTACGTAGTCAAGATCACCAAGATGTGGCGCAAGCTCGGCGCCTGGTACTGGCTCGCGACCCAGAACATCGACGACCTGCCCAAGGCGGCCGAACCGATGCTCAACATGATCGAGTGGTGGATCTGCCTGTCGATGCCGCCGGACGAGGTAGAGAAGATCGCGCGCTTCCGCGAGCTGAACCCGGCGCAGAAGGCACTGATGCTATCGGCGCGCAAGGAGGCTGGCAAGTTCAGTGAGGGCGTGATCCTCTCCAAATCGATGGAAGTGTTGTTTCGTGCTGTCCCACCCAGCCTCTACCTGGCCCTGGCTCAGACGGAACCTGAGGAGAAAGCCGAGCGCTTCCAGTTGATGCAGCAGTACGGCATTGGCGAACTGGATGCTGCATTGAAGATCGCTGAGAGGATCGATTGCGCCCGCGGCATCGCATCGCTTCCACTCGATGGATTGACGCCGTAAGGAGCGCATGATGCAACGTTCCGGCGCTAACCAATCCCGGACCCTTCTTGCCGTACTGCTGGTGGCCGCCTCGCTGATAGGCGTAGGCGCCTGGCTGGTACTGCGTCCGCAGGCCATGGCGCCAGCCACTGTTCAGTTCGAGTCTCATGCCGAGGCGAAGACTGGGGCTCGGTCTACGGCAGTACCCGGACCGCCTTGGCGCCGCGGCCGTTCTGATGCGCGTTTCACCGTGATCGAATATGCCGACCTGGAATGCCCGTTCTGCCAGACCTACTTCCCGGTCCTTAAGCGCTGGATCGATGAACACCCAGACGTAGCGCTGCAATGGCACCATCTGCCGCTCGCGATGCACGAGCCGGCCGCATCCGCCGAAGCCCGCCTCGTCGAATGCGTCGGTGCTGCCGGCGGCGATGCTGCGTTCTGGCAGGCGGTCGAATGGGTCTATACCCATACCCGCGGCAATGGCCAGGGCCTGCCCGAGGAACTGCGCTATCCCGACCTGTCGCCAGCCGCGCAGCAGTGCTTGGCGTCCGAGCGGCCCAATGCATTCATTCGCGCCCAAGCCGAGGAGGCGGCCAAGAGCGGTGTTACGGCGACGCCGGCCCTGTTTCTACTGGACCGTGAGACGGGTAGGACGCTCCTGCTGCACGGGCCAGTCGAGGGCGATGCCTTGCTTTCTGCGCTCGATTTGCTCGCCGCTGGCGGCCACACCGCTGCCGATCCGTACAGTTCTACAGATATGCCCGCCGCAATCGTCGGCGACATGCCCAGGTAGCCCTCGATCTTCAAGGCTACGGCGCGGCGCGACCGCGTTGATCGAAACCCCGTTCGCATCGCATCCCTGGCGCGAACAGCCATCGCCACCGCGGTGGTGGATGCCTGTTTGTCCGCTGTCTCATGCTGTCATCCCTTGGAGGGTTTGCCCTCCCGGGGCATGCGCCTCCGATTTTAACCATTGGAGGTTTGCCATGTCTTTTGTGTCTGATTCCACCCCGCAGTCGCTCGCTCTGCTTGCCGCCCAGCACGAGGATTGGATCATCCAGCAGGCCATCACCTTGCTGGAAAAGCGTGTCTTCAAGTCCGGTCCGGTGCTGAACGGTCTCGCGGCCGTGTGCGACTTCCTGCGTCTCAAACTGGTTGCGGAGGCCAACGAGGTGTTTGCAGCGGTGTTCCTCGACGGTCAGCACCAGGTACTCGCCTACGAGCCGCTGTTCAAGGGCTCGCGTAGCGAGGTCGCGGTATATCCGCGAGTGGTTGTTCAGCGCGCCTTGGCCCTCAACGCCTCGGCGCTCATCCTTGCGCATCAACATCCGTCCGGGATAACCGAGCCGTCGATGGCCGATCGAGTGCTCACGGACCAACTCATTGTCGCCTTGGCGCTGGTGGAGGTTCGTCTGCTGGATCACGTCATCATCGGCAAGGACACACCGTACTCGTTCGCCGATTCGGGGCTGCTGTAACCGGTTACGGCGACGTTCCGGACGCGCATATTCCACCCTGCGGGAGCTTCGGCTCCCGCCTTTCTTGTCGCCAATCCAACGCGTTCCGTGCTGAGGCAACAAACGGAACACGCGCAGTGCGTCTTGTTTGTCGAGGCGATGCCGCCTTCAGCGTTTGACTATGGCTCTGATCAGCTTCCCAGGATCCCGTGCATGTCGGCCCTTCTACTCAAGTTCTTGCCGGGGTGGCCGGCCCACTGCATCGCTGCTGTACTGCCAACCATGCTGATTACATTCAGCACGCCCGCCTTCGCCGCCGACGTGCTTGTCATCACCGACAGCCGCCATCCAGTACGAACCATGGGCGGTGAGCGGGTCATCGAACTGGACCTTCCCTCGCGGATCGAGGCCGAGCTGTCCGCGGGCCTGCCTGCAGATGTGAGCAGGGCCGCCGACCTCGTGCGTCAGCGCATGAGCGGGGGCAAGGACGAACTTCAGCTCCGGATAGGCCTAGCCTACCAGGGCGTTGCCGATGCCTGGCGTCTGGGCGTCGTCAAGGTGCCCGCCGTAGTGGTCGACCGCCGCTATGTGGTCTACGGCGACCCGGACGTCGCGCGCGCCGTGGCGCGCATCGAAAGCCATCGGAGGGAACAGCCATGAATCGCCTGCTCTTGCCACTCTCTCGCCGGTTTCGGCTGGCTATGGCATTAGCGCTCCTGAGCGGTGCCGCGTCGGCATTCGCTTTGACCACGGCCACCATCGTGGCCTCTTCTGCGTCGCCCGGCTGTCTGGAGTACCGCGTCGTCGGCATCTGCTACTGGCTGTATTGCTCGTGGTCGGGTTGCAGGGTACGCACGTCGGTGAAGGTGCGCCACTACGTCCCGGATGCGGTGGTGTCGAGTTACTCGAACACTGGCGAGAACCCGTGGATCGAGGTGCGCGCGATAAGCATGCCGAATCCCACGGCCCAGGCCGGCGGCGACGGCGCCACCAACCATGACAACGAAAACAACCTGGCGAAGTTCAAGAACGCCGACGTGATCGGGCATCCCGCCGGCTCGGTGTTCAGCCAGTTCGCCAGCGCCTCTGGTTACACCTGTCAGGGTGCGGGTACGGCTTTCATGCCATACCTTCTGAGCACGCTCGACACAATGGCCTGGCGCTACAACGTGCCAGAGATGGTGTATCCGGAGGCGCGGATCCCCGGCATGCGAGAGATCGGCGGCCGCGCGACGCTGGATCTGTGGGGCAATGTCTATCCGCGCGGCGGCTTCTTGCACCAGACCGACGACTACAAGAGCGGTGCCGTGGTCGCGCAGCGCGCGGGCGACATCGTGACGCGGCGCACCCAGCCCCACGTCTATCAACCGCTGCTGGCCAGTGCCCGTGATGGTTACTGGCCGGCCGGCGCACTGATGGAAGGCGATACCTCCACCGGCAAGTGGCAGGAGCTGACGCCGACCCTTTCGAACTCTTGTGCGGTCTTTCCGCACAACAGCCCGCGCGTGCAGGCCCAGCAGGGCGACTACGCCTGGGCGCTGTGGCGGCCCTATGCCTGTTGCCAGCGCCGGGGGCAGGTCTTCCTCGGTAGCGTCGATTTCATGTGAGGTATTCCCGATGAAGGCGTCCCATTCCCGTATAGCAGGGCGTGCCACGCCCTGCGCGTTGACCATCGTGCTCGCTTGCGCCGTCACGGCCGGAGCTGGTATCGCCTGGGCGCAGACCCGTATCGACCGCAACGGCGCGAGCGTGAGCGGCAGCGTCATCGGCGACGACGTGCTCTACAGTGTGGGCGGCGGTCGGGCCGTGTCCATGGGCGGGGCTGGCAACATGCAGAGCATCGGCGTCGGGGTCGGCTGGAACAGCAACCTGATCTGCGGCGACATGAGCATCACGACGACGCTGCAGAACCAGCTCAACGGCATCACTAACGGCTTCCAGGCCATCATGTCCTCGGTGATCCAGAACGCCACCAGCGCCGTGGCGTCGCTGCCGGCGCTGATCATCCAGCGCGCTGATCCGGCCCTCTACAACCTGCTGACCAACGGCGTGCTGCAGGCGCGCCTGGATTTCGACCGCTCCAAGATGACCTGCCGCGCCATCGCCAACCGCACGGCGGACATAGCAGGCGGCCAGGCGGGGTGGGATCAGCTCGCCGAGGGCATGGCACTGCGTGATGCGGTCAGCAGCACCGATGCCGTGTCGGCCATCGAGCGGGCCGAATCGAACAAGGGCAACAACGGCGTGCCTTGGGTCGGCGGCGGCAATGCGGGCGGCTCGGGCCAGAGTTCGATCAAGGTGGTGAGCGACGTAACCCGCGCGGGCTACAACCTGCTCAATGGGCGCAACGTCACGGATACCTCGTCGATTCCGCGTGCTTCCTGCGGCAATCGGCTGACCTGCCTCACCTGGTCCTCGCCGCAGGCCGCTACCAACTTCGCCACCCGTGTGCTGGGCGAGCGCGAGCAGCGCACCTGCGACAACTGCACCAAGACGCAGACCACGCCGGGCGTCGGCCTCACGCCGGTGATTCAGGAAGAGTACGAAGCCAAACTGCAGGCGCTGCAGGAGCTGGTGACGGGTGTGAAGCCGACGACGGTATTGAACCTCGAGGCGGCCGGCAGCAATTCGCTGCCGATCACCCGCGGCGTGATCGAAGCCCTGCGCGACGAGCCCGACCAGGATTTGCTGGGCAAGCGGCTGGCTTCCGAGGCGGCGCTGTCAAGTGTGCTGGAGAAGGCCTTGCTGTTGCAGCGCACGCTGCTGACCGGCAAGAAGGAGCCGAACGTCGCAGCCAATGAGTTGGCCGTGAAGCAGGTCGACCGGGAGAACAGTACGCTGGAGCAGGAGATCAACAACCTCAAGGCCGAGCTGGAGCTGCGGCGCACGCTGGCCGGGAACTCCGCCTTGGCGATCGTGCAGCGCCACGAGACCCGCGCCGGCGGATCGCGCGGCATCTTCGAGGGCGACACCACGCGCGATCGGCTCAAGGAAGTGCAGAAGCCGCGGAGCACGCCGTGACCGCCCGGACCTGGCTGCGGCTGGCCTGGCTGCTCAACCGCCGCATGTGCATTGCACTGCTGTGGCTACTGGTGGTAGCCGGCATCTCCGTGGTTGTGAGCGTGGCCGGCATCCACGTCGTCGGCAGCATCGACGGCTGGGAACGCTGGCTGCGTGCTCACGCGGCCCATTTCTTCGTCTGGCGGCTGCTTCTCTACGCAGCGACGGCTTATGGCTGGTGGTGGATGCGCGGGCGCCTGCGGCAGCGCGAGCCGTCGGGCGAAGCGCATCAACGCCTGCTGCGAGTCGAGATCGCGGCCGTGATCACCATCGTGCTGCTCGAAGGCAGCCAACTGCTGCGCCATGGCTGAAGCTGGGAGGGCCTCATGACCCTCTACACGACCGACTACCTGGAGTATTACCTGACCCTGGTAGGGTGGGTGGTCAACAACGGCATCTGGAACATCCTCGTGGCGAGCGGCCTGTTCGCGCTGCCGTTCGTTGCCATCGTGATCCACGAGTGGCTGCGCGCGAGGGCAGACGGGGCGGACGAGGGCAACAAGGGCGTGTTGTCCTCGATGCGCATCGAGAACCGCGTGTGGGTAGCGATCGTGGTGATCCTGTTCGCCGGCATCCCCTTCATTCCGATGGATCTCAGCACGATCAAACTCGACACGAGCCGTTCCGTGCAGTGCCAAGTCAATGTCCCCCAGCCGGCTGATACGGGTTGGTCCAGCGCCTATACGACGCTCAACAACCAGAGCGCACTGGTGCCGGTGTGGTGGTTCTTCATGCACGCCATCTCGAAGGCCGTCACGGGCGCCGCGGTGGCGGCGATTCCTTGTGGAACGGACCTGCGGCAGATGCGCATGGATGTGGACGCTACGCGCATCGATAACCCGGTGCTCGCCCAGGAAGTCGGCGATTTCGTGCGTGACTGCTACGGCCCTTCGCGCGCCAAGCTGTTCATGAGCCGGCCGACGCTCTCCGACGAACAGATGAACGACGTCACCTGGATCGGTTCGGGCTACTTCCTCAACACCGCCGGCTTCTACGACACCTACCATTCGAGCACGCCGCGCACGGCTTGGCCTTACGACGCGTCCCGCGATGCGGGGCTGGCCCAGGTGGACAGTGGCGGCGGCTATCCGACCTGCCGGCAATGGTGGTCCGATGGCAGCAGTGGGCTGCGCGCACGCCTGCTGGCCCAGGTCGATCCCGATCTGCTCTCTCGTATCGGGCGATGGGCGGGGTTCCTCTCGCAGAATGAGGTCAACGACTCGGTGATCCGCGCCGTCGTCTCGCCCCGGCAACAGAAGATGAACCAGGGGACCGTCTATACCGACTACGGCGGTCAGATCGAGAAGACGCTGCCCAACATTGTGGCGCGCGGCACCGGCGATCTCGGCCTGGCCGCCGGGTCGCCTGCTTTCTTCCCAGCCATGGACGTGGTGCGCCAGGCGCTGCCGATGGTGCTGTCGCTGCTCAAGATGGCACTCGTCATCTGCATCCCGCTGGTGCTGCTGTTCGGCACCTACGAGCTGAAGGCCGTGGTAGCCGTGAGCTGCGTCGAGTTGGCGCTGTTCTTCGTGGATTTCTGGTTCCAGCTTGCGCGCTGGCTGGACAGCACGATCCTCGATGCGCTCTATGGCTGGGGGTTTGGTGCGAACCGGCCGCACTCGAACTTCGATCCCTTGATCGGCCTGAACAATGCCTTCGGCGACATGCTGCTGAACTTCGTCATGGCGACGATGTTCGGCATCTTGCCGACATTCTGGGTGGCCGCACTCGGGTGGGTAGGCGTGCGGGCTGGCGCCGCGATTCAGGCATTGAGCGCAGGAACTAAGGCGGCGCAGGCTGCAGGAGGGAAAGGCTCCGGCATCGCCCTGAAGACTGTTAAGTGACCTGCTTATTAATAGTCTTGTTCGACTTCAGGATCGTGAGGATCGATTCGATGACCATCATAAGAATACAAGCCATACCCGGCAGGACCATACCTCCATTCTGACTTATGTTCCTCTTGACATCCTCCCCGACCTGAAGGCCGGAGATTCCTACGGCGCTCAGACGCGGCATTGAGCCGCCCCTGAGTCGCTTCGGTGGGTTCCTGCTGCTGACGCCGTTACCGCAGCGTTCACTTCACAGGCTAACCGGGCGTGTCCCGCCCTTAGAACATTGATCGCGCCGACCACATCGGCATTTTCCTCGAAACCGCATTCCACGCACTCGAACCGGGCTTGCGTCTGGCGGTTGTCTGCCGAGACATGGCCGCAGCATGGACAGGTGCGGCTCGTGTTCTGCGGTGGCACGGCGATGAGATAGCCACCGTTCCAAGCCAGCTTGTAGTCCAGTTGGCGGCGGAACTCGAACCAGCCTTGATCGAGGATGGCTTTGTTCAGGCCGGACTTGGCCTGAACCTGCTTACCCGGCTGTTCGGTGCTGCCTGCCGCCGACCTGGACATGTTCCGTACCTGCAAGTCCTCGATACACACCATCGCGTGGTTTTGGCTGATCGTGGTGGAGCACTTGTGGAGGTAGTCGCGGCGGGCATTGCCGAGGCGGGAATGGATGCGCTGGACGCGGGCTTTCGCCTTCTTCCAGTTGCTGCTGAACTTCTGTTTGCGGCTCATCGCCTGCTGCGCTTTGCGCAGCGCGGCCTCTTGCCGCTTGAAACTATTGAGCGGGGCGTAGAACGTCCCGTCCGAAAGCGTGGCGAACCGGGCAACACCCATGTCGATGCCAACCGCGCTCGCGGCCCGTGCCACCGGCTGTTCGACCTCACGCTCGGTCTGGATCGACACGAACCACTTGCCGCAGGACTGCCTGACTGTGACGTTCTTCACCACCCCCAGCACCTTCCGGCTGTTGCGGTATCGCAGCCAGCCCAGCTTGGGCAAAAACAGGCGGCTGCTGGCCTGGTCGAGCTTGATTTGCTTGGGGTCGGGATAGCGGAAACTGTCGCCCTGGCCCTTCTTCTTGAAGCGCGGAAAGTCGGCCCGCTTGGCAAAGAAGTTGCCGTAGGCCCGCTCCAAATCTTTGAGCGTCTGTTGCAGCGGATGAACCGGCGCATCGGCCAGCCATGCGGTTTCCGTGCTGTTGCGCCACTCGGTGAGCAGCTTGCACAGTCCGGCGTAGCCGTGCTTCTTCTCGCCTTGCTCGTAACGAGCCTTCTGCAACGCCAGTGCCTTGTTGAAGACGAACCGGCACGAACCAGAAAAGCGACGCATGTTGCGTTGCTGCTCGCCGGTCGGCATCAGTTCGTACTTGTAGGCTTGAAGTCGCTGCATGGCTCAATCATACTCTTGGCCTATGAGCGATGACAACGATATTAGACACGGAAGACACTGTGTTTTCAAGATGCACGTCCATTTGGTCTTCGTGGCGAAATACCGCCGCAGAGTGTTCGACGGCGACGCCATCAAACGGCTGCACGCCATCTTCGACAAGGTATGCGCCGACTTCGAGGCGAACTTGATCGAGATGGACGGCGAGGACGATCACGTTCACCTGCTGGTGGAGTACCCGCCCAAGGTCGCGGTGTCGAATCTGGTGAACAGCCTCAAGGGCGTGTCCAGCCGCCTGCTGCGCAAGGAAAGACCCGACATCCAGAAACGCTACTGGAAGGGCGTGCTGTGGTCGCCTTCCTACTTCGCATCATCCTGTGGCGGCGCACCGATCGCCATCGTGCGCCAGTACATCGAACAACAGCAGACCCCACACTGAAAAACCAACAGCAAGGACGGCTACGCCGTCCGCGCTATCCTTCCCCACCATGAATGGCGGGGCTTGCCGCGCACTGGGTCATAGCTTCCATCATCGTTCCGAATGATCCAGGCGCCGGCCAGAGCGAAAGCGAGCAGCAACGCTAGCCAGAACGAGGTGTAGAGCAACACGCCGAGCGCGGCGAGCTTGAGCACTATCAGCACAGCCTTGGCGACACCAAGCGGCCATCCTTGCGCCACAAGCCAATTCGTCGCCCTCCGATTCAGCCGCACGCAACCCCGCCACAGCCGGCCCAGGGTCCGGCCCACACGCTCCGTGAAAGTGGTTTGTGCAGCGGTCTTCATGGTGGCTACCTCATGGTTGTCCTGTCGTGCTCTCTCGATACTCGCGCTTGGTTTGCTTGATTAAATCCTGTGCGGTTTTTCAACCGAGAGGCGAATTCCCCTGCAACATCCAATCAGACCCCGTGGCGTGCCCAAAACTCCGCGGGCGTGAGGATGGGGTACTGGCTGGCCAGCGCCAGCAGATCCTTGTCGCCGGTGAGCAGGTAGTCGGCCTTCGCCGCCAACAACGTAAGCAGCACGGGCTGGTCGGCGGGGTCGCGCAGGTTCGCGTCCTGGGTGCCCTCGGGTTCGACAACATCCGCCAAGAACATGAAGCTGTCGGCCAGGTCGCGGATTTCTGCTGGCGTCATGTTCACCCGAGACAGACGCGGCAGCACCCTGACCAACTCGTCCAGGATGTAGCGCGACAATGTCACCTCCAGGCCGCCCTGGCGCCAGGCGGTGACGATGCGCCCCGGCACACTGCCTGGGTAGGCAAGTCCCGACACCAGCACGTTGGTATCGAGCACGACACGCAATCCCGGCATCAGCGCTGCTTCCGCTCGGCCGCCACCGCGGCGTCGATCTCGGCCAGACCTTCCGCGACGGGCACATCGGCATACGCCTGGGCGATCCGTTCGCTCAGCGCGTCAAAACGCTCCCGCATACGCCGGATGCGGGCGAAAAGCTCGGCGTCCACCAGGGCAGCGACCGGCTTGCCGTCCTTGTTGATGACGATGCTGTCGTTGCGGTACTGCACCTGGTTGAGCATCTCACCCAGGTTCTGCCGGAAGTTCACGGCGCTGACTTCGGTGATCATGATACACCCCTGACCATATCGATTAATATGGTCATTATGGCTAAGATGCCGCATGATGTCCACCCGGTTGTTCTAGGAGCCAGAATCCTAGGTCCGGCACAGGCAGCCTTCCCACCTCAATCCGACCTGGGCCAAGCCCGCATTGGGTGTGGCCTGAGAAGAGCCGTTGCTCTATCCAAAGGTCTGCCCGTCATCCGGAATTCGCCATGCTTTCGTTGTTCCTACGCAGAAGAGTGCCGCCAAACACCGACACTCCGTCCACACCTACCATGGAGCCTCCTAAAGGGCTGACGCGGCCGGAATCGGCGGCGTCCCTGCTGGCGACAGCGCGCCGACAGAAGCTGCTGGAGCACATTTGGCAGCGCACTTCTGTCTCCTGTGACCAGTTCGCAAGGTTGTATCTCGCGCCGTTGGAACGCTACGCTGAACTGGTCCAGCAGATCCCGGCCTCGGAAAGCCACCACCATGCCTACCCGGGCGGCATGCTGGACCACGGCCTGGAAGTCGTCGCCTACGCGCTGAAGTTGCGACAATCCCATCTCCTGCCGGCCGGTGCTACGCCGGAAGCCCAAGCCGCGCAGGCTGAAGCCTGGACCGCAGGCACTGCCTACGCGGCACTGCTGCACGATGTCGGCAAAATCGCCGTGGATCTGCATGTCGAGTATGGCGACGGCACTGTTTGGCACCCTTGGCATGGCCCGCTGCGGCGCCCATACCGCTACCGCAAGGATCGCGAGTACCGGCTTCACGGCGCGGCAACCGGGTTGCTGTACGCACGACTGCTCGATACGGACATCTTCGACTGGCTGAGTGAGTATCCCGACCTGTGGTCCGCCTTGCTTTATGTCCTGGCCGGCCAGGACGAGCACGCCGGCACGCTGGGCGAACTGGTGGTCCAGGCCGATCAGGCCTCGGTCGCGCAGGAACTCGGCGGCGATCCGAGTAAGGCTCTGGCTGCCCCCAGGAACGCGCTACAGCGCAAGCTGCTGGACGGCCTGCGCTACCTGCTCAAGGAGGAGTTCAAGTTGAACCAGCCTCAGGCTTCGGACGGCTGGTTGACCCAGGACGCGCTCTGGCTGGTGAGCAAGACTGTTTCCGACAAGCTGCGCGCACACCTGTTGTCGCAGGGCATCGACGGCATTCCTTCCAGCAACACCGCCGTCTTCAACGTGCTGCAGGACCATGGCATCGCCTTGGCCACGCCGGACGGCAAGGCGATCTGGAAAGGTACCGTGACAAGCGATGTCGGTTGGTCCCATACCTTCACGCTTCTGCGCCTCGCGCCCTCGCTGATCTGGGAAGGAGATGAGCGGCCCCCATCGTTCACCGGTACGGTGACGGTAGTCCAGGAAGCGGGGGAGGCAACGATTCTCGCATCCCTGCCAATCGCTGCGAGTTCGTCCGCATCTGAGCCTTCGTCCGCCGGCCAGCCAACGGGCGATAGCGTCGAAGCCTTGGTGGATCTGCTTGTCCCTCCCAGCGCGGCGTCGGCCGCTTCCTCATCAGCCATCGAACTCCGTCCCCCAGTTCTGGACGACCGTGCTCTCGAGTCCGGAGAGTCCGGAGAGTCCAGAGAGTCCAGAGAGTCCAGAGAGTCCAGAGAGCTGAGGGCGCCAACCGGCTCGGTGTCGCTGGCGTCCGCCTTGACTTCGGGGCAGGAGGAAACGCCGTCAGGGGAGCATTTTGTTGCCTGGCTGCGTCGGCGCATCGAAGAGCGCGCGCTCATCATCAATGACGCCAAGGCATTGGTGCATACGGTCGCCGATACCGTCTATCTGGTGAGTCCCGGTGTGTTCCAGCGCTATGCCCAGGAACATCCCAAGACTGCTTTCCTTGCCAAGCAAAACCAAGTGGCAGATTGGCAATGGGTGCAGAAACGGTTCGAGAAGCTGCAACTGCACAGCAAGCAGCAGGGTGGCCTGAACATCTGGACCTGCACAGTGAAGGGGCCGCGGAAGTCGCGGAGACTTCACGGCTACCTGTTGGAAGACCCGCGAGTCCTGTTCTCCGATATGCCGCCGAACAACCCTTACCTGTCGCTATCCCCGTCCGCCGGTTCCGGGCAGGAGTCGCCGCGTGTGATATCGGCCAAAACAGCATAAGCTTGCGCAGGGGCACCTTCCATGGAGCTGCGACGCAAGCGGAGACGAAACTTCAAGCTTGATCGGCGTTCCGTCTGATTTTGACGCCCCTGAGCGAGCGCGAGGGAGCCGGCAATATGTGCGATTCCTTACTCCTGGACACATGCTTGGATTGATGGTCTTGTTGATGCCGCGCCTTCCGAGCCGTACCGCAGGAAGGCGCGAGGCGACTATGACATCCTCTGCGATCTATCAAACCGACTCGGAACGCTCGACACCTTCAACGAAGGCCGCGACACGATCGGCTGGCTGCTCCATTTGTAGATGCGGGCTCGCTGGCCTATCCAGGTTTCGCGGAAGTGCCAAGCCTTGGCGCCGTTGGCCCATACGAAGAGGGAAAGGCCGTCGAAATCGGCGATGATGTACGGCTTGCCGGTGGCCTACGCCTGCCGGACCGTCATGTCTGTGAGCATGAGTCCAATGCCTGGAAAGCGAGTTGGATACCGTGTTCGTTACCGGACCCTAGGGCTTCTCCAGCAATTATGCGCGATGGCCGCTCGCCGCATTGATGCACCACGAAATGTACCGGTCAGGGCCGGCTGTCAGTGGATTTTTTTGCTGAACGTCCGTGAATCAAGATCTTAACCAGATCATTGACTTACAGCACCCGTGGACTCCAGTGGAAGTCTTTGGAAAGTTGAAGTGGAGCGGGCGATGGGAATCGAACCCACGTCTTTAGCTTGATCGGATACAAGCTTTTCCGTGCTGTCCCAGACCAAGAACAGGCCCTTGCGTAGATTGTGAGCAAACACTTCTGGTCTGACCTTTCCTGATTTTTTTAGCCCGGACATCTGCTGTGCGATGAACATTGCCGGCTTCGAGGCAGGCAACTTTGCTGGCGAAATGGTGCGTCGATTCTGGAATGCTTAAGGCCGGCAAGGTCAGTAGCACCTGCTCGCTATTGCTGTGAGCCGTCACTTGTGGCGTGGACTGCGCAAAGAATGTTCGCGAGCGAGGCCGACATTGCTGCCGCCGAGACCGCAGCAGTGGAGGCCAACTCTTGCCCGAGCGAAAAATCAACCATTTTGGACCTATTAATTCCATTTGGGATGTTCATAGCGAATCGAATTGACACCACCATTGCGTCCTATGCCAATTCGATCAGCACCATTCGGCGAAGATGCGAAGGACGCAGCCATTGCGGCCCGTGTTGGATTAGCTATTGCCGCGCAACGACGTGCTCGCGGCCTGACTCAGGCGAAGCTGGCGGAGATGATCAACCTAGAACAGGAAGCAGTCAGCCGCTGGGAACGCGGCACTCGTGTTCCAACGCTATATCGCCTCCAGCAACTAAGCGATGCACTGGAATGCACGGTGGATGACCTATTGCGTCGGGGCTCAAGGCATATTGATGACCAGACTGCTGTGGTGTCAGATGCCTTGAAGGACCTAGAGCCGGATGAACGAGCGCTTGTGATCAGCTTTATTCAGCAGTTCACTGATCTCCTGCGATCCCGCCTGGCGCTTCCGTGACGCCCCCGCAAAGCTCATCCGCGTTTCCTCGGTTTCGTACCGGTAATGACCGCCATTAAGATTCCGCGCCGCAGAAAAGTGCTCAACGCTGGTGCACGTTGCTTGCCGTCAATCCAGGGTCCGAACCGGACCGTGTTGGGGTATGACGGCGCTGTTTGGGCGTGCGCCCAATATCGCCTCGCTCCGCCGTGGAGCGAACCTTCCAGGAGGCTGAGACCCATGATCCCAAACCTCATCACTGTGGAACGACGCGCGCAACTGCTCGCAAACGGCGAGGCATACGTAGCCGGCCACGCTGGCGACCCGCTGCCCGTGGTGCGGCTGTTTACCCCGGACGCGCATGCAACCTGGCTACTGGCCGCGCTCGACCCGGCCGATGGTGACACCGCCTACGGACTGTGCGACGTGGGTATCGGCATGCCCGACCTGGGCCATGTGAAGCTGTCCGACCTGGCATCCATAGTGAGAGCGAACCATGACTCTCTGCACCATTGACAAATGCTGCGTGGCGGGACCCTGTGCTAACCGCCTAATTGGGCTTCTTGGCGCAACTGCTCTACCAATTCCTCGATGAGATATCGTCTGTGAGGCGTCAAGGTCTGAATCTTGTGGGCTAATGCCAGCAGCTCAGGGCCCACCTTCTCGGCCTTTCGCGGTTCTTGACCTTTGGTGGCTGGGGGCGGCCCATGGTGCAACCAATGCTCGGTCACCTGAAGCCATTCGGCCAAAACTGCGATCTTGTCTGAGGTCGGAATCGCCCTTCCTGACAACCACTTGTGCGTGGTCTGTGCCGTGACAGGCGTCCCCGATCTGTAGCGAAGATTGAACTGCAACGCGAGTTCGGTCGGGCCGGAAACCTCCTGCTCGGCGCGGCGTAGCGCCAAGCGCAGGCGATTAGAAAAGGCTTGCTTGTCGGCATCGGTAGGCATTTCGCCATTCTGTGTTGACGTGCCGTTCTTGCGATCAACCGTATGGGCTAAAAATATCGTTTATAGTTTAAACTTAGCTAGCTCAGGATAAGGCTCTAGACATCCTTATCAATGTGCGGTGGACCACGCCATCCCAGCGTGTGCACTTCATAGGACTACGCTATCGGACTGCGGGTGCCATTGCGGCGCAGGCAAAGCTGTCGAGCACTTTCTCGGCGCAGCGTGCGCCCAATATTGTCTAGCTCTGACTTGCAGTGAACCTTCCAGGAGGTAATGACCATGATCCAACCCCTCATCACCGCGGAACAACGAGCACAACTGCTCGCCAACGGCCACGCGTACGTAGCCGGCCACGCTGGCGATCCGCTGCCCGTAGTGCGGCTGTTTACCCCTGACGCACATGCGACCTGGCTACTGGCTGCGCTCGACCCCGCCGATGGTGACACCGCCTACGGTTTATGCGACGTGGGTATTGGCATGCCCGAACTGGGCCATGTAAAGCTGTCCGACCTGGCATCCATCGTTGGGCCGCTCAAAAGGCCGATTCTTCGCGACCTGTACTTCCGGCCAAACCGATCGCTATCGGCGTATGCGCAGCTGGCGCAGGTAGACGGTTCAATCCCCGACTGACCGAACCCGCCGGCCATTCCGCTAGCCGGACCCGGCCGCCCTCTGCTGCGCCTCATTGGTTGCAGCAGGGGCTTCGATTCCGCACAAAACCGGCCAGCATAGAAAGACGGTGCGCACGGCTTGATGTCCGCGCAGCAACTGACCGTTTCCATGCGGGCGTGGCGCACCGGACGATGCCTGATCGGCATCCCTCACGCGCAAACGATGGGGTCTGGGTCTCAAAAGGACCGGCCCTGACCGAAGTCCATTGATCACAACCTGACGAGGACCGAACGTGAATCCACAACAAGAACCGAATGTGAATCCCCTGAGCGTACCGGGCGGCGTCTTACCCGCTCCGGCACGCACGCTGGCTGCGCGCGACTACAAGACCTTGGGTCTCGCCGCCCTTGGCGGCACGCTCGAATTCTACGACTTCGTCATCTACGTCTTCTTCGTCACGGTACTGGGAGCGCTATTCTTCCCGGCCAACATGCCAGACTGGCTGCGGCAACTGCAGACATTCGGCATCTTCGCCGCCGGCTACCTGGCACGGCCGCTGGGCGGCATCGTGATCGCACACTTTGGTGACCGGCTCGGCCGCAAGCGCATGTTCACCCTCTCGATCTTGCTGATGGCCGCGCCCACGCTGATGATCGGCCTGCTGCCCACCTATGCCAGCATCGGCGTAGCGGCGCCGCTGCTGCTGCTGGCGATGCGCGTGCTGCAGGGCGCGGCCATTGGGGGCGAGATGCCCGGTGCCTGGGTGTTTGTCGGCGAACACGTGCCGAGCCGGCATTACGGTTTCGGCATCGGCACGCTGACCGCTGGCATCACGGGCGGCATCCTGCTGGGTTCGCTCGTTGCCGTCGCCATCAATCGCCATTACTCGCCTGAGCAGGTGAGCGATTTCGCCTGGCGCATTCCCTTCCTCCTGGGCGGTGTCTTCGGGCTTGTGTCCGTGTACCTGCGCCGGTTTCTGCACGAGACCCCCGTGTTCCGCGAGTTGGCTAGCCGCAGCAACCTGGCGCGCGAACTGCCGATCCGCACCGTGCTGCGCGATCACCGCTCGGCCAGTCTGTTCGTCGCACTGCTGACCTGGGTACTTTCCACCTCGATCGTCGTGGTCGTGCTGTATACACCCGCCTACCTACAGAAGGTGCACCACATTCCCGCCGCGCTCGCGCTCGAGGCCAATGCGTTCGCCACCCTCACGCTGACCATCGGCTGCGTGATCGTCGGATGGGCGAGCGACCGCATCGGCACCCGCGCCGTCATGCTGATCGGCTGGGGCGGACTGTTCATGACCGCCTACCTCTTCTACGGCAGCCTGCCCGGCACGCCTGGCACGCTGTTCTGGCACTACGGACTGCTGGGTCTGTTCGTCGGCACCATCGCCACCGTGCCGATTGCCGGCGTGCACGCCTTTCCGGCGCCGGTGCGCTTCACGGGTCTCTCGTTTGCCTACAACATGTCCTACGCAGTCTTTGGCGGCCTCACGCCGATGATTCTCACGCTGTGGTTGCAGCACGACACCATGGCGCCTGCTCACTATGTGGCAGTCCTGGCCGCTGTCGGATTCTTGCTTGCATTCTGGCCTCTCGCCAGGTGCGGCCATGCGATGCGCAATGGCGTGGCCAGTCGTGCTGGCCACGCCGGTCGATAACGAAGGAGCAACGAAATGAACGCGACGGAAAACACGCCACCAGTACGCCTGCTGACCCCCGCCGAGCTGGCTGTCTGCATCAAGGTGTTCCGCGACGCCCGGCAATGGACTCACGAGCAGTTGGCCGTGATCGCCGGGCTCAACGTGCGAACCGTTCAGCGCGTCGAGCAAGGCTGGCCCGCCGGCCCCGACACCTGCCGGGCGCTGGCCAGGGCGTTCGATTTCCTGGACATCGACGCGCTCAACAAGCCATTCGCGATTCCACCGGAGGACGAACTCAAGGCTGCGCAGGAACAGTTCGACCAGGAGCACGTCACCTTCGCAGCGATTCGGCTGACCACGGGTAAGCAGTTGGCCGAGCTGGCGCAGACCAGCACGATGGACATGTCGCAGCTGGCCTTCGAGATGGGCAGCGAAGCGGATAAACGCTTCGCCGCGCTGATGGAATATTTCCGCAACTACCGGGATGGCCTGGACGCCTACAGCGAAGCGCAGAAGCGCGAGGCGTCTGACACGATGCAAGCCAACATCGATGTGCTCAAGACCCTTGGCGTTTCGCTATGCTATGCCGAGCGCAAAGTGCTGCTGAAGGGGGGCTCGGACCCGGACAGGCCAATGCCAGCTAACGTCCTGTACGTGATCGGGTTTCCGCTAGGCAAGGAACCCAAGCTATTCGCCACGCCAACTTCCGTTGATATTCGTCTGTAGATCCTATGAAGCGAAGCACTCCACGAGCTGACGCCTACAATCAGCTGCTGAGGTTTGCACACAGGAGGAACATCATGCGTACCGATCAGTCATACACGGGTAGTAGTGACGTACTGGTGTTGGCGGTGTCACTCGAGCTCGCTGCGGCGAAGTGGAAGGTGGCACTGCGCGCCTGCCGCAGGGCGGCGCACGTCATTTCCACGGCCTGGGGGAACGTGTGAAAAATCCAACTGGTGCGGGAGAAACGTTCCTTGCTGATTGGGAGCGGGTGCGGACTGAACTGCGAATGGAATCGCCGCTGGCTGGATTCCGGGCTGTTCTCCGATGTTTTCATCCCTCCATGTGCCAATGACGTCGGCTCCGCGCTCGGCTCGGCCGCCGATGCGCAATGGCACCTTACTGGGAATGCAAAGCTTAACTGGAACGTCTATTGCGGCCAGACATTTGTGGATGACGTGGGATACACGACGGCGCGCCAGCTTGGGCCGTTCACGCGGATGCCTGGCGGAACGGAAGCCATCGCGGATGCGCTGCGGCGCGGCAACGTACTGGGATGGGTTGCCAGCCGTGCCGAGATGGGGCCCCGAGCGTTGGGAAACCGCTCCATTCTCGCTGCGCCGTTCGACGAGACGATGCTCGACCGACTGAATACGATCAAGCGACGAGAATCCTTCCGGCCAATTGCCCCTGTATGTCTGGAGGAAGAGATCGCGACCCACTTTGATCTGGAACGCCCGAGTCCGTACATGCTCTATTTCTGCAAGGTGAAATCCCGCGACCGGCTGCGGGCCGTTACCCACGTCGACGGGTCGTCCCGGGTCCAGTCCGTAAATGCCGTACAGAATCCAATGTTGTATCGACTGCTTTCCAAGTTCAAGGCGCTGACGCATTTCGGGGTGCTATGCAACACGTCGCTGAACTTCAACGGTACTGGCTTCATCAATCGGACATCCGATCTTGTACGCTACGCGGAGAGCATGGGGCTGGATGGCTTCGCTATCAACAGCGTGCTGTTCAGTCGGGATCCCCGCAGGTCCACAAACACTATGACCGTATGACCAACCTGCAGTCGGTGCCGGGGTACCGCACACTTACTGCCGCCCGCGTGCTGAGTTCGACCATTCTCTGGGTGGACTTCACGCTGGTCTTTTCTCTGCTTGGGTACTACTGGCACGCCGATGCGGCCACCATCGGCGTCGCATCCGCCTTGTATGGCCTGCCGGGATTAGTTCTCGGGCCCTTCTTTGGCGCGCTCGCGGATCGTGTCAATCCTGTCGCCATGCTTGCCGTCAGCTACCTGGCGCGCGCTCTCACTTCCCTTCTGCTGCTCTTCGCCCCTGACATTCACCTCTTTGTTCTGTTGGTCTTCCTCAAAGGCCTGGCCAACCTTGGTGCCATGCCCGCAGAGCAGGTCATTGTCCGGATGATGCTGTCCAAAGAACAGTTTGTTTCCAACGCCAGCATCATGACCACCATCGATCAGTTGACCAAGATATGTGCGCCGCTGGTGGGAGCGGGCATGGCAAGCCTGCATCATCCGATGGCCGGATTCAGCCTGTCCGCGACGTTGGGGCTGGCCGGCGTCCTGTGTGTGTACCTGCTGCGAAAGCATGTCGGCATGTCGAAGCGTGAAGTAGCCGGCAAGCAGGCACGCCGCCACCTCCATGCACTGTTCTTGCTGGTGCGCGACAACGCAGTGTTCCGGCGGGCTTTCGTCGCTGCCGTCTCCCAGACGGCAATTCTGGGCTTGTATGACCCCTTGCTTGCGCTTTTCCTGAAAGAGAAAGGCATGCCCGCTGCCACCTTCGGCATGATCGTCAGTAGTACCGCGGCCGGTGCCATTCTTGGCGCCCTGATCTTCAAGCGGGTTCATGCGGGAAGCAGGCATTGCACGGCAACCGTCGGCCTGGCGGGTTTTGGGTTGACTGTGGCGATCCCGGGATTGCTGGCATGGGCGGCTATCGGCATGCCGGTCTGGCTGTTGCTGGCATTCTGGGTAGCAAACGGCTGCTTCTACGGTCTGACCGCCATGAGCTTCGTGGTCGCCATGCAGCAACAATGCCAGATCCAGTCAATTGGGACTGTCAGCGCCACTGCCAGGAGCGTGCAGCTCGCGGCCCTGGTACTGGGACCGCTGGCAGGCGCGGCGCTAGCCAAACTTTTGGGAATTTCCCTCGTCTTCGTCCTAAGCGGCACGATCGCCATCGTGATCGGAGGTGTTCTTGGGCGGGTGCGAACCGGGATGCAGCCGCCACTCCTGAGGCAGCCGGTTGATCGAAAGCGTCCATGAGGCCGCATGCAACCGGACCGATCCCGTGCTGGCCAACCGGCTACTCAGGCTGCGCGCGCCCAAGGGCCGTCTTGCCATCCGCTATGAGGCGATCGTCGACATCGATCAACACCGGGAAGAGGGCCACAAGCTGTCAGAGGTGCCCGTCACCGAACTTCCGTTCGGGTCCTGCCTTACCTGGCGCCGAGCCGGAATTGCGAATCCGACCGCCTGATGGAGTTCGCCAACCGCGAGTTCGGCGGCATGCAGGGCTACGCGCGCGTCTACGCCGTTCGTGAGTGGGTACGCAATCACGTGCGCTTCCTGGCGCGCTCAACCAACGAACGCACCTCGGCGGCCGATACCATCGTGAAGCGCACTGGCGTCTGCAGGGATTTCGCCCACCTGATGATCGCCCTGTGCCGCGCACTGAGCATCCCTGCGCGCATGTCCAGCAGCCTGGACTATGGTTCACCCGAGATGATTTGCACGTTCCCCATTCCACTGGTTTCTTTTCTATTGACGACCGTCGTGATATTCCTTGCAACTACCAAAACTGACGGGAAGAACTCGTGCCCGACCGAGCGACCGCCTCAGCAGACTGTTCACGTATGAATCATCGCCGTATTGGCCGACGCCTATACTGCGAAGGGCGGCATAGGGCTCGCTGCCATACTGGTTCCGCGGTGCAACGACTCTATGGAACGGAGGTAGCCATGCAACGAGATGTAGTCGTTGGCCAGTATCTGGTTTCGATTCGGGCAGAACCAAAATGCGAGGGTAGCGAGGCGGGTTGGAGGTGACCCGCTTTTTCGGACAGTGCCTATCTTGAGTAAACAGGAGGTGCACTATGCCGAAAACGCGCCCACCGTACAGCACTGTCTTCCGTCAGCAAATGGTTGACTTGGTCCATGCAGGTCGCCGCCCCGAAGATCTGGCCAAAGAATTCGAACCCACGGCTCAGACCATTTACAACTGGGTTGCACAGGCCGAGCGTGACGCAGGCACACGTCATGATGGCCTGACCAGTGCCGAGCACCAGGAGCTCACACGGCTACGCCGTGAGAACCGGCAGCTCAAAATGGAGAGGGAGATACTTGCAAAAGCCGCGGCTTGGTTCGCCCGGGAGACCGACTCGCTGCCCGACAAGGGTACGAATTCATGAAGGCGAACCAAGCTCGTTATCCGCTGTCCACCATGGCCCGGCTGCTTAAGGTCTCGCGCAGTGGGTTCCATGCGTGGAACGGGCGTAGCCCGAGCCCCCGTGTCGTGCGTGACAAGCTGCTGCTGGTGCAGATCCGAGCAATTCACTCGCACTCCTGCGGCACCTATGGCGTGCCCCGGGTACACGCGGCTCTGCTGCGTCAGGGCATCCGGGTGGGGCGCAAGCGCGTGGCGAGACTGATGCGTGAGGCCGGGCTGCGCGGGGCATGCCGGCCACACTTCATCTGCACGACGCACCGCGCAGCGCGGGCCAGACCCGCTGCCGATCTGGTGCAGCGGCACTTCCGTGCTGAGGCCCCCAACCAGCTTTGGGTTGCCGATGCGACGTACATTCCGACCAAGGCCGGCTTTTACTATCTGGCTGTCGTCCTCGACGTATACAGCCGACGCATCGTGGGCTGGGCCATGGACAACCACCTGCGCACCGCGCTGATGTTGCAGGCGCTGGACATGGCGCTCGCGCAGCGACATCCCACGTCGGTGATCCACCATTCGGACCAGGGGTGCCAGTACACGTCGGTGGCCTTTGGCCAACGCTGTCGGGATGCGGGCGTACGCCCCTCCATGGGTTCAGTGGGCGATGCCTACGACAACGCCATGTGTGAGGCCTTCTTTGCCACGCTCGAGTGCGAATTGCTGAACCGCTCGCACTTCGCCACCCACGACGACGCCCGACAGGCGTTGTTCACTTGGATTGAGGGCTGGTACAACTCGCACCGCTTGCACAGCGCCCTGGGCTATCGTTCCCCGCAGGAATTTGAAAAGCTGCCTGTCAATGGCATGAATCCGGCGCTACACCGGGCCTACACTGCCCCATCACAAGGAGGAAACCCATCGACATAAAATTCCAATGCGAATCTGTCCGATGAAACGGGGTAACCCCAGGGTAAAGTCACGGGATATTCCGTGCGGTACACCCTGGCACGCAGCGACTGAGCCCCAGTGCGTCCGGGCTTCCAGACGGTGACCTCCTATGAATTCAACGTAGGGACGGAGCTCTTCCCAACGGTTGAAGCCGCGCTTGACCATGGCCTTGCCAAGGCTCGCGACGATATCGGTAGCTTCGAAGCACAGCAAGCTGTGAGCGGAAATCCGACGTCTGACCCCGGGTGAAGATCGAGGGCCGCGGCCCACGCCCGTGCTGTCCCTGCTTGCGTACGAACGGGCGCCAATCCTGTCCAAGGCTCGTTGGCCACTGCGGCCCGGCGTATAGTTGCTGGCAACCTGGCGCACGGCAGCGTGCCGCCATCGCCCAACTCGCAACGTCAGGACGCCCCCACCTTGACCACGGATCTTTTCGCCCGCTTTGAAGCGGAATGCCTGCCGCGCATCGCCGAGACCATCGGCAAGCTGCAACGGCGCGTGCAACTCCACACCTTGCCGGCCGATGGCCCCAACCGGCCCGCGCGCCTGCGCCTGACCGGCGAAGGGCCGGCCGAATTGCGGCGCCATCCGTTTGCGCTCGATATCACGCTGGCATGGGACGGGCTGGAAGTGCAGCGCTTGTTCGCGGCCGGCGGCGAGGCGCGCTTTGCAGGCTATCTTGCGGCGCTCCCCGGCAAGCTGCGCGCGTGGCAGGAGCCGCGCGGCATCGACTTCGGCTCGCTGTCGCAGGTGGACCCGGCGATCCTGATCGGCGGGCTGGATTTCGAGCACTGAAACTCTCGCACCACCGTCATTCCCGCCTGCGCGGGAATGACGGTAGATCTTGATGAGTTACCTATAGCGCCAGCAGCGCCGGGTTGGTTAGCCCGTCACCAGCAGCCGGCACACCGCGCTTTGCGCTTGCCCCGGTTCGATCCACCGCCGCCCCTGGCCGTGGTGGATGGCATCGGGCAGTCCTACCCATGGTTCCACACAGTAGAAGTCCGAGGCCTCGCTCTCCGACCACGTCGTCACGGCATGCCACGGCGCGCTGCCGGGGAATTCCAGTTCGAATGTGATGGTGCGTTCCGGCATCGCCAGCGTTGCTGCCGCGCCATCCCGGAAGACGTGGAAGGTGTCCTGCAGGCGCGGATCGTCGAGCCGGTAAGTCGACTCGCCGGCTTCGGCGGGACCGGGCCTGCCATCGGGTAGCTGGCGCAGGCGGTCAGCGCGTGGCAGTGCCAGCGAGGCGGATGCACGCTGCGTATGCGGCAGTGCGAAGTAGAAATGATGGCCCGGGTAGCAGGGAAGGCGCCGCTCGCCGGTATTGGTGGTGCGCAGCGTCACTTCCAGCCCGTCAGGCAGCAGGGCGTAGACCGCGTCGAAGGCAAACGCGTACGGGTAGCCGGCCCGCGTTGCCTCGCTATCGCGCAGCGTCATGGTGATCGCCTGCGCATCGATGGCGGTGATGTCGAAGGGCAGGTCGCGTGCAAAGCCATGCTGCGCCAGCGTATGCACGACACCGCTCTCGTCCCGCCATTGCCCCGCATTGCCAGCAACGAAATGCCGGCCGATGAACGGGAACAGCAGCGGGTTGCCCCCGCGCACCTTGGCCGGCCGGCTCCAGTCGGCGTTATCGGGCCAGTAGAGTATGTCCTGGCCGCGGTGGACCCAGCGCACCAGGCGCCCACCGTGCTGCGGGGCCAGCAGCAGGAAGTTGTCGGCGTCGCCGACCCGGACCAGCGGCTGGCCCTGGAAGTCTTGTGTCGGAAGCAATGGCATGATGATCGTTGAAGCGGCGCAGCCGCCATGATATGCCAGCGCGCTGGCGGCAGCGGTCTCAGCTGGTGGTGTAGATGGTGTCGCGCACCAGCGGGTACACCTGTGTCTCCCACCGCCTGCCGTTGAATACCCCATAGTGCCCGACGCCGGTCTGCACGTGATGCATGCGCAGGTAGGGAGGCAGGCTGGTGCACAGCTCCTGCGCGGCCACGGTCTGGCCGATCGCGCAGATGTCGTCGCGCTCGCCCTCGACGGTGAGCAGCGCGGTGCGGTGGATGGCGCGCGTGCAGACACGGCGCCCGCCCACGTCGAGCAGGCCCTGCGCCAGCAGGAAGCGCTGGAAGATCAGGCTGACGGTTTCCAGGTAGAACTCCGCCGTCAGGTCCATGGTGGCGAAGTACTCGATGTAGAAGTCGCGGATGGCGTCGGCCTTGTCGTGCTCGCCGCGCTCGCGCAGCGCGTAGAGCTCGCGCAGCGCCTGTTCGTGCCGCTCCAGGTTCATGCTCATGAAGGCCAGCAGCTGCACGTGGCCCGGGTAGACGCGCCGCGCGGCGCCGGCAAAGCGCAGCGGCACCATGCCGATCAGCGTGCGCTCGAACCAGTCGAGGGACCGGCTGGTGGCCAGCTCGTTGACCTTGGTCGGGTTGACGCGCGCGTCGATGGGGCCGGCCATCAGCGTCAGGCTGGGCGGCTGGGCGGGGTCGCCGTCCTCGGCCATGATGGCCGCCGCCGCCAGCGCCGCCACGGTAGGTTGGCAAATAGCCACCACGTGTGTGCCGCCGCCCAACGCTTGCAGGAAGCCGATCAAGTGTTGCACGAATTCATCGAAGCCGAAGCGCCCGGCCAGCAAGGGAATGTCGCGGGGGTTGTGCCAGTCGGTGATATAGACGTCGTGGTCGGCCAGCATGGTCTGGACCGTGCCGCGCAGCAGCGTGGCGAAGTGGCCGGACATTGGCGCCACCAGCAGCACGCGCGGCTGGCCAACGATGCCGTGGCGGCGGAAGTGCAGCAGCGAGCAGAACGGCGTGCGCGCGACAACCTCCTCGGTGACCTGCACCGGCCGTCCGCCAACGGTTGTGCTGTCGATGCCGAAGGCCGGCCGGTGGTGCGTGAGCCGCGCCAGCGCGATGAGTTCGCAGACGGCGCGCAGGCGGTGCGCGGCGTCGAAACCGCCTGGCCTGGGGCTCGCCGCCAGCGTCGCGGCAGCAAGCTCCGCCACCGTGCACGCCGGCAGTATCATGTCCGCGTAGGTCTGGTACGCCTGGTACAGCATGGCTCGGCCCCCGTCATTCTGGTTTCCGCATTCCGCAATATATATGCCATCGGCACGCGCTTGGCACGCGCTTTGCGCGGTGCCACGCGAAAGGCGGGCACGAGCGTGCACAAGTTGTGCAAGATGCGCCTGCGGCAGCGGCATGGCGCCGCATCGTTGCACGAACCGGGCCGCCGGCGCCAGACTGGTGCCGCATGAGCGCACCGCATGGGTGCGCGGCGCGCTGGCCTCAGGATGCGACACCAATATCGCAAACGCGCCGACGGGCTCCGAGGCGCGGCTAAGGAGGCGTGATGAGCAAGACCACACTCACAATCAGCAGCAAGACCTATTCTTCGTGGTCGCTGCGCGGCTGGTTGCTGGCGCGCTTTGCCGGCCTGGAATTCGAGGAAGTGTTGGTGCCGCCCGACGACGCCGCGGCGCGTGCCGAGATCCTGCTGCTGTCCCCGTCGATCCTCGTTCCCTGCCTGCGCCACCAGGGCGTGACGGTGTGGGACACGCTGGCGATCGCCGAATACCTGAACGAGATCCGCCCCAAGGCCGGCCTGCTGCCGGAAGACCGCGCCGCGCGCGCTCACTGCCGCGCCATTTGTGGCGAGATGCACTCAGGGTTTGCCGCGATGCGCTCGGCGCTGCCGATGAACCTGAAAGGGCATTTCCCGGGGATGAAGGTGTGGTCCCGTGCGCAGGCGGACATCGACCGCATCACGGCGATCTGGACCGAATGCCTGACCCGCTACGGCGGGCCGTACCTGTTCGGCACGCGCACCATGGCGGATGCCATGTACGCGCCGGTGGTGACGCGCTTTGTGACCTACGGCGTGATGCTCGATCCGGAGCCGGTCGCCTATTGCAAGCAGATCCTGTCGATGCCGGAGCTGCAGGAATGGATCGCGGCGGCGCGCGAGGAACCCGACGAAATCAGCGAACTGGATGTGGAGTTCTAGCGGCCGCCGCTAACGCTACACAGTGGTGGATTCGGCTTGCCGCGCCTTCAGGAAACGCGCGGCGTAATCGAAGTACCAGTCCAGCGTATCCGGGTTGGCCATTGCATCGCGGTTGGCGATGCCCTGCGGCGCATGGCCCAGCAGCAGCTTCTTGATCGGCACTTCCATCTTCTTGCCCGACAGCGTGCGCGGCACGCCCGGCACTTGCACGATTTCGTTGGGCACATGGCGCGACGACAGTGCGTCGCGGATGCGCGCGCGCAGCGTGTCACGCAGGGCATCGTCCAGCACCAGCCCTTCACGCAGCACGACGAACAGCGGCATAAAGGATTCGCGGCCCAGGTACTCAAGGTCGACCACCATGCTGTCGAGCACTTCCGGCAGGTCTTCCACCACGCGGTACAACTCGCTGGTGCCCATGCGGATGCCGTGCCGGTTGATGGTCGCGTCCGAGCGTCCATAAATGACCGCGCCGCCTCGCTTTGTGATCTTGATCCAGTCGCCGTGCCGCCAGGCGCCGGGGTAGGTATCGAAATAGCTGTCGCGATAGCGCTTGCCATCGGCATCGCCCCACAGGAACAGCGGCATCGACGGCATCGGCTCCGTGCACACCAGCTCGCCGACCGCGTCGATCAGCGGCTGGCCGTTGTCGTCGAAGGCCTGCACCTTGGCGCCCAGGCAGCGGCACTGCATCTCGCCGGAGTAGACCGGCAGCAGCGGGCAGCCGGCGACGAACGATCCGGCGAAGTCGGTGCCGCCCGACATCGGCACCAGCCAGATGTCTTCGCGCACATGGCGGTAGATCCAGTCGTAGGCCTCCGCCGGCAGCGGCGAGCCGGTCGAGCCCAGCCCGCGCAGGCGCGACAGGTCGGCAATGCGCGCCGGCTCGATGCCCGCCTTCATGCAATTGGTGAAGAACGCCGCGCCGGCGCCGAACATGGTCACGCCGGCATCGTCGACGAAGCGCCACAGCACGCCCGCATCCGGGAAAGCCGGGTTGCCGTCATACAGCGCGATGGTGGTGCCCAGCAGCAGCCCGGCCACCTGCGCGTTCCACATGATCCAGCCGCTGCTGCTGTACCAGTGGAAGACGTCGTCCGGGCCGAGGTTGTTGTGGAAGGCCATCAGCTTGAGCTGCTCGATGACGATGCCGCCATGGCCGTGCACGATGGGCTTGGGCATGCCGGTGGTGCCGGACGAATAGACGATCCACAAGGGATGGTCGAACGGCACCGGCTCGATCGCCAGCGGCACGTCGTGCGCCAGCACGTCCGGCCAGGCATGCGTGCGCACGCCGGCGGGTGACGGTGCGGTGCTGCCGATCTGCGGCACGAGCACCAGGTCGGTCAGCGAGGGCAGGGCCGCGACCAGTTCGGCCACCACCGGGGCGCGGTCATAGGCCTTGCCGCCGTAGTGGTAGCCATCGACGGCGATCAGCACCCTGGGTTCGATCTGGCGGAAGCGGTCGGTCACCGCCACCTGGCCCATGTCGGGCGCGCAGCCGGACCACACCGCGCCCAGGCTGGCCGTGGCGAGGAAGGCGATGATGGTGGCGGGGATATTGGGCAGGTAGCCGGCCACGCGGTCGCCACGCTGCACGCCCATCTGGCGCAGCGCATGGGCCAGCGACGCGACCTGGGCTTCGAGCGTGGCCCAGCTCACTTCGGCCAGCGGTTGCGCCTCGGCGGCGTAGCGGATTGCGGCGCGCTGGCGCGCGTCACCGCTGCCGGCGTGGCGGAACACCTGCTGCACGTAGTTCAGCGTCGCGCCCTCGAACCAGCGCGCGCCCGGCATGGTGCGGCGATCCAGCACACGCGCCGCGGGCGTGTCGAAATGCACGTCGAAATAGGCGCGCACGGCGTCCCAGAAGGCTTCCAGCTCGGTGACGGACCACTGCCACAGGCTGTCGTAGTCGTCAAAGGCCAGGCCGCGCTCGGCCCGCAGCCAGTGCATGAAGGCGGCGATCTGGCTGCTGTCGCGGAACGCCTCGGCAGGCGTCCACATCAGGTTCCCTTCGGTGAGAGGGGCGGGGGTGCTCATGTCTGTCTCCTCCTTGGGCCCGTCTGTCGCGGGCATCGGATGGTGGCGATGGATATGTCGGGCGCCTGTAGCGGCACCCGGCATCAGTCGGACATGATAACGGCGCTCACGCTCAGTTGCCGGCCGGGTGCTCGAACAGGCTTTCCCACATGGAGTCGACCTTCGCCTTGACCGCGGCATCCATCGTGATAGGCGTGCCCCATTCCCGCGTGGTCTCGCCGGGCCACTTGTCGGTGGCGTCGATTCCCATCTTGGAGCCCAACCCGGATACCGGGGAGGCGAAGTCGAGGTAGTCGATGGGCGTGTTGTCCACCAGCACCGTGTCGCGGCTCGGATCGACGCGGGTAGTGATGGCCCAGATCACTTCCTTCCAGTCGCGCACGTCGATATCGTCATCAACCACCACGATGAACTTCGTATACATGAACTGCCGCAGGAAGCTCCACACGCCGAACATCACGCGCTTGGCATGGCCGGCGTACTGCTTTTTCATGCGCACCAGCGCCATGCGGTAGCTGCAGCCTTCGGGCGGCAGGTAGAAGTCGGTGATCTCCGGGAACTGCTTCTGCAGCAGCGGCACGAACACCTCGTTCAGCGCCACGCCCAGCACCGCCGGTTCGTCGGGCGGCTTGCCGGTGTAGGTGGAGTGGTAGATCGGGTCGCGCCGCATGGTGATGCGGTCGATGGTGAACACCGGGAACCAGTCCTGCTCGTTGTAGTAGCCGGTGTGGTCGCCGAACGGGCCTTCCAGCGCATGCTGGTAGCCGGAGGGGTGGTTCGGGTCGGGCTGGATATGGCCTTCGAGCACGATCTCGGCCGACGCGGGCACGCTCAGTTCGGACAGCGTCGGCGTGAGGCAGCCGGCCAGCGCGGTGCGGCTGCCGCGCAGCAGGCCGGCGAACTGGTATTCGGACAGCGTATCCGGCACCGGCGTCACCGCGCCCAGGATGGTGGCCGGGTCGGCGCCCAGCGCCACCGCGATCGGGAAGGCCTTGCCGGGGTTGGCCAGCGCATGCTCGCGGAAGTCGAGCGCGCCGCCGCGGTGCGCCAGCCAGCGCATGATGACCTGGTTGCGGCCGATCACCTGCTGGCGGTAGATGCCCAGGTTCTGGCGCTTCTTGTGCGGGCCCTTGGTCACCACCAGGCCCCAGGTGATCAGCGGCGCCGCATCGCCGGGCCAGCAGGTCTGGATCGGCAGGCGCGCCAGGTCGACATCGTTGCCTTCCCACACCACCTCCTGGCAAGCCGGGCTGTTGACGCGCTTTGGTGCCATATCCCACACAGATTTGGCGAGCGTGAAGAGCTTGCCAGCCTCGCGCAAACCGCGCGGTGGCTCTGGTTCCTTCAGTGCTGACAAGACCCGGCCGATGTCGCGCAGGTCTCCCATCGATTCGGCGCCCATGCCGAGTGCGACCCTGTGTGTCGTGCCGAACAGATTGGCCAGGACCGGGACGCTATAGATACCTCCATTGGTGCCGGCGCCCGAGGGTTTCTCGAACAGGACCGCGGGGCCGCCGGCACGCAGCAGGCGGTCGCAGACTTCGGTCATTTCCAGGTTGGGCGCGACGGGCCGGGCGATGCGCCGCAGCTCGCCGATGCCTTCGAGCTGGCCGATGAAATCGCGCAAGTCTTTGTATTGCATAGTGAATTCTGTTGTGGTGCGGGGCCGGGGGAAGGCGTCCGCAAGACGGCGTCCAAGTCGGTGACGATACACATTCACCGGCGCCGCGGCAAAAAAATCGTCAGAGCGAAGCCGCGCAAATTGTAAGTTTTTTGTCGCTGACAGCGTACTTTTCCGGGCGACGAGCCAAGGCCAGGCCTGCGTTTGCGGGCAATCGGGTGATCCGATGCCGACATGGTGACTCTTGTTACAAATAACTATAAGTAGTAGAAATCGTAGTTATTATTCTTGACGAGATATAACAGCGTTCCTACAATCCGGTCTTGCTCAAAGGAGTGTTGCGTCGCAACATGGATTTTCGCCCTGTGTCAAGGGGTGCACATAAAGAAAATGTGCTTGAAAGTCCCTCCAGCAAAGACCGAATTTGTGAGTTTGTCGTGGCAGGGTGCGCTCCCCCAGAGCGTACGCTGTTTCCAGTTGGGCGCACGGGGAGCGCCTGCCAACAGATGCTTGGTCGTCACTGCTAGACGGCGCGGCATCCTTACTTGAGTACGTTGAGATCGGGCGCTTGCCGCAGTCTGGCATGCGAAGCGGGCAACGGATGGAGGTAAGCATGAGCGGTTGGAAAACCCTTCATCTTCCCGGCATCGGGCGCGCCTTGCAGGTTCGCCTCCGACAGCCGGTACCCGGAGTGAGGCGGGCATTGCAGGTCCGTCTCGCGCATCCGGTCGCGGGCCGCGCGTTGCGCGGTGGCCGCACAACACTGAAGTACGCGCTGAACAGCCTCGGCGTGGTGGCGGTCGTTTCGGCCATCTCGCTGTGGCTGAGCCAGGAATGGCGCACCACGCTGGCCGCATTGCTGGCTGGCGACGAGGCTCCGGCGGTGCTGGTCAGCGCTGCCATGCCGGCCGCGCCTGCCGCGGCGGCCGCCGCTGCGCCCAGCCATGGCGTGCCGGCGAGTTCGGCGGACGTTGCCGCGACCAAGCTCGGCCTGGGCAGGGCTGGCCTGCCGACGGTGTCGGGCGTGGACGAACACAGCCTGGCGGCATCCGTCAAGGTGCCGTCGGTCGCGCACCTCGCCGCGAAGATCCCGGTCACGCGCGTGGCGCAGGACGCCCGCAACACCGCCACGCTCGGCTCCGCGCGCGAGCAGGCGGCCGTGGCCGACTATATCGCCCGCAAGTACCGCGTGGCGGCGCAGGCCACCGCGCAACTGGTCAAGGCGGCCTACCTGACCGGCCGCGAGGTCGGCATCGATCCGCTGCTGATCCTGGGCGTGATCGCGATCGAGTCCAGCTTCAATCCGTACGCCGAGAGCGGCGTGGGTGCGCAGGGCCTGATGCAGGTCATGACCAAGGTCCACCGGGACAAGTACGAAGCCGTCGGCGGCGTGGCCGCGGCGCTCAATCCGTACGCCAATATCAAGATCGGCGCGCTGGTGCTGAAGGACTGCATCGCCCGCGCCGGCTCGATCGAGGGCGGCCTGAAGTACTACGTCGGCGCCACCACCAGCACCGACGGCGGCTATGGCGCCAAGGTGCTGGCCGAGCGTGCCCGCCTGCGCCAGCTGCTCGGCGTGCGCGGCGTGCCGGCCGATGCCGACAAGCCGGCCGAAAAGGCGCCCACCGAGCGCGCACCGACCGAGAAGCTGGAAGCGAACAACGGGCCGCACAACGCCTGACGCTACGCTGCCACTGGCAGCGCCAAAAAGAAAAGCACCCCGCGGGGTGCTTTTCTTTTGCCTGCCTGGCGCCGCGTTGTGCCGCTCAGGCGAACAGCTTGCCCAGCCGCGCCATCGCCTCCTCGATATTCTCGCGCGAGGTCGCATACGAGATCCGGATGTAGTCCTTGGCCGTATGCGGCCCGAAATCCTGCCCCGGCACCATCACCACGCCCGCGTCGTGCAGCATCGCCTGTGTCAGCCGGTCGGCATCGCCGGCGGCGGGGTGGTTGACGCCGCGGCAGTCGGCGTAGACGTAGAAGGCGCCGTCCGGGCGCACCGGCACGCGCAGACCGAGCGACTCCAGCGCCGGTACGATCAGGTCGCGGCGGCGGCGGAACTCGGCCTTGCGTTCGTCGTAGATCGCCAGCGCTTCCGGGGTGAAGCAGGCCAGTGCCGCGTACTGCGCCACCGCCGACGCGCAGATAAACAGGTTTTGCGCGACTTTCTCGAAGGCCTCGACCAGCGCCTCCGGCACCACCAGCCAGCCCAGGCGCCAGCCAGTCATGTTGAAGTACTTGGAGAAGCTGTTCACCGTGACCACGTCGTCATCCAGGCTCAGCGCCGAGACCGGCGGGGCGTCGTACGACAGGCCCTGATAGATCTCGTCGACAATGGCAAAGCCGTTGCGGGCACGCACGGCCTGCAGGATGCGGTCGAGCTCGTCCGGCAGGATCGAGGTCCCGGTCGGGTTGGAGGGCGAAGCCAGCAGCACGCCGCGGGTTTGCTCGCGCCAGTTGGCCTCGACCTGCGCGGCGGTCAGCTGGAAGCGCTCGGCCGGGCCGCTCGGGATCATGCGCGCGGCGCCGTCGAAGGCGGCGACGAAGTGCCGGTTGCACGGGTAGCTGGGGTCGGGCATCAGCACCTCGGCGCCGATCTCGACCAGCACCGCGCACGCCAGCAGCAGCGCCCCCGAGGCGCCGGCGGTGACGATCACGCGCCGCGCCGGGATATCGAGCCCGTAGGTGGTCTTGTAATAGCCGGCGATGGCCTCGCGCAGTGGGTGGATGCCGAGCGCGCCGGTGTATTGCGTGACGCCGCGGCGCATGGCGGCTTCCGCCGCGCGCACCACGGGCTCGGCGGCGGTGAAGTCAGGCTCGCCAATGCCCATGTGCACGATGTGGCGACCGGCGCGCTCCAGCGCGGCGGCCTGCTTGGCCAGCTCCATCACGTGGAAGGCTTCGATATTGGCGAGGCGGGAGGCGGTGGCGAGGCGCTGCAGGTCCATGGTGATCCGGGGTTCAGCAAAAAGTGTAGGTAGGAACAAAAACACCCGCCTGGGCGGGTGTCGTCTTCATCCGGGGCGCGCGTGTGCCCCGTGATGCAACGGCCGGCCGCGCAGGCCCGGCCTGGGTCCGGCTGGTTGCGGCTCAGCGGCGCGCCGCGACCTCGGCCGCGCGTACCTGGGCCGCGAGCTTGTCCAGCACGCCGTTGACGTACTTGTAGCCCTCGACGCCGCCGAAGGTCTTGGTCAGCTCGACGGCTTCATTGATCACGACCTTGTACGGGATGTCGATGCAGTGCACCAGCTCGTAGCTGCCGACCAGCAGGGCGGCGCGCTCGACCGGCGACAGCTCGCCCACGGTGCGGTCCAGGAAGGGCTCGAACGCGGCGGTCAGGCGGGCTTCCTCGCGCACGGCGCCGTTGAGCAGCGCGTCGAAGTGCTCGCGATCGGCCTTGTTGAAGCCCTGGGCGTCATGCAGGTGGGCCTGGATCGCGCCGATGTCGTTGCGGTTCAGCAGCCACTGGTACAGGCCCTGCAGCGCGAGTTCGCGCGAGCGGCGGCGCGCGCTCTTGGGCGGCGCCTTGGCTTCGGTGCGGGCCGCGGGCTTGCCGCCGGCCGGCTTGCCGGCGTCATTGCTGGACGTATCACTCATCATCGTCCTCGTCTTCGTCCTGGCCACGCAGCGAATCCAGCGCGACGACCAGGTTGGCCATCTCCACCGCGGCGCGGGCGCAGTCGCGGCCCTTTTCGCGGGTGCGGGCGTGGGCCTGCTCGTCGGTGTCCACGGTCAGGATACCGTTGGCAATGGGCACGTTGAAGTCCAGGCCGACGCGGGTGATGCCGGCGCCCGACTCGTTCGAGACCAGCTCGAAGTGGTAGGTCTCGCCGCGCACCACGGCGCCCAGGGCGACCAGGGCGTCGAACTGGCCGCTCTCGGCCATCTTCTGCAGCGCCAGCGGCACTTCCAGCGCGCCGGGGACGGTTACCACCAGGGTGTCCTCGCCTTCGACGCCGAGCTTGTCCAGCTCGGCCACGCAGGCTTCGAGCAGCTCGGTGCAGACCGGCTCGTTGAAGCGGGCCTGCACGATGCCGATACGCAGGCCTTCACCGTCGAGGTTGCTGGGGTAGAAGCCGTGATCCATTGTTCAGTTCTCCAGTTTTCGGGTTCGGCAGGGCGCCGTTGCGCCGCTGCAGGTGTGTTCGGGTGGCCCGGGCTCAGGCGGCCTGGCCGTTCATCGGTTGGTAGCCGGTCACTTCCAGGTCGTAGCCGGTCATGCTGGGCATGCGCTGCGGCGAGGCCAGCACGCGCATCTTGCCCACGCCCACGTCCTTCAGGATCTGCGCACCCATGCCGTAGGTGCGCAGGTCCGGCTTGCGGCGCGGGCGCGACTGCGGCGTGTCCAGCGCGCTGAACTGCGTGAACAGCTGGTCGGCCGAGTCGCCGCAGTTCAGCAGCACGATCACGCCGCTGTCGGCCTCGGCGATGGCTTTCATCGCCGCCGGGATGCTCCACGAATGCGTGGTGCACTTCACTTCCAGCAGGTCCAGCACCGAGAAGGGCTCGTGCACGCGCACCAGCGTTTCCTGCTCCGGCTCCGGCGTGCCCTTGACCAGCGCCAGGTGCGCCTGGCCGGTGGGCTTGTCGCGGTAGGCGATGCTGTGGAAGGTGCCGTAGGGCGTCTGCATGGCGCGTTCGCCAACGCGCTCGATGATGCTCTCGGTGCGGCTGCGGTAGTGGATCAGGTCGGCGATGGTGCCGATCTTGAGGTTGTGCTCCTGCGCGAACTCGACCAGGTCCGGCAGGCGGGCCATGGTGCCGTCGTCCTTCATGATCTCGCAGATCACGGCCGCCGGCGTCAGTCCGGCCAGCGCGCCCAGGTCGCAGCCGGCTTCGGTATGGCCGGCGCGGATCAGCACGCCACCGGGCTGGGCCGTCAGCGGGAAGATATGGCCGGGCTGGACCAGGTCGGAGGCCTTGGCGTCGCGGGCGACGGCGGCCTGCACGGTGCGGGCGCGATCGGCGGCGGAAATGCCGGTGGTCACGCCCTCGGCTGCCTCGATCGACACCGTGAAGTTGGTGCCGTGCTGGGTGCCGTTGCGGCTGACCATCGGGTGCAGGTTCAGCTGGCGGCAGCGGTCGGCGGTCAGCGTCAGGCAGATCAGGCCGCGGCCGTGCTTGGCCATGAAGTTGATGGCTTCCGGCGTGACGAAATCGGCAGCCAGGACCAGGTCGCCTTCATTTTCACGGTCTTCCTCATCAACCAGGATAACCATGCGGCCGGCACGGATGTCGGCAATGATGTCTTCGGTACGGGCGATTGTCATGGCGTGCTGGACGGCAAATTGAAGCGAAACGGGCGAATGAAGCGAAAAGGCGATGCGAAAGCAGGCAGGTGGCCGCGTTTGAAAGCAGCCGGACTGAGGCGGGGCGTTGGGGCCGGGCCGGCCAGGTCATATACGCCCGGCAGGTTGCCCAGTCAAGCCGGGTATTGTACGCCAAGGCAGGCTAGGCTGGAGCGGACCGCGCCGGAAAGTGCGGCGCCTGCCCGAAGCGGGTGGGGCGGGGAGGGTAAAGCTTGGGTGTGGCTGGGTGTGTCTGGTTGCCCGGCAAGCGGCAGGCCGCCGCCGGGCCTTGCCGGTGGCTACGCTGCGGCAGCCAGCGGCGTGTTGTCAGCGCGGATCGTGCGCAGGCGCGAGGTCCTGGCGATGCGCGACTTGGCCGCGCGGGTCGCGTCGGCCAGCGCCAGTTCGCGCGTGAGGAAGCCGGCGTCGCGCCGGGTGAACCTCGCGTGCGCGTCCAGCGCATAGGACCACTCCCAGCTACCGAACGTAACTTCGGACAGCGTCACGACGACGTGGCATTTTTGATAGAAAAAACTCTCACTCATTGTCAATTCCGGTTGGTGACGGCACGTTGGCCGTGGCCGAAGGGCCATGCGGGCCAGTGACGGTCCGCCAGCCAGCCGCGGTTGGGCAGCAGGCCGTTGTGTGGCGCGTTGTGCGGGTCGATGTTCGGAGCCACGCTGGCCGCGCCGCCCAGTTCCTGGACGGCCTGGCAGAGCCGTTCCCTGGCATTGCTTGCGCAGGCACAGGTCATCAGCATCTGCCCCTCCGCCAGTTGCCGGTGCTGCCGACGCAGACCGGCGCGCGTGACTTTGGCGCCGAGCACGCCGCCAAGCCAGCCTCCGATCACGGCGCCCAGCGCCATACCGCCGACACACGCCACGACGCCCGCCGCTACGCTGACCGGTGTGCCGTAGCGGAACAACACCCACGCTGCCAGCAGTGCCCCGATGACGAGGCCGCCAATCGTGGCTTCATCGCGGTACGTGATCTGGCCGGCGCGCGGTGCCGGCAAGCCGTCAACGGGCTGGTGGTCGCCCCGGGAGAACCATGGCCCCGCGATGCGGTCGGCCGTATCCGCCAGTTCGCCCAATCGCGTTAGCGCGCGCCGGGCCGTATCGATGTCGTCCAGCCGGAAATACAAGAGCGTGCGCATGGTGGTACCTCAATTCGGGTCAGTTGAGCTTGCCGTTGAACCACGGAAAGCCGGCGTAGCGCCTGGTACCGGGACGCCGGAATTGCCTGGGTAATGGCAAGGATGGTGTCTGCAGCCGGGGCCAGCCCTGGTCGACGGCGCTATCCCAGTCGATCAGCAGCGTGACGGCGCGGTGCAGGCGCGTGGCGGTCAGCCGGACCAGGCCCGCGCTGGTGTGTCCCCGGGCGGCCTGGTGCCGGCCGCGCAGCAGGCGCATGGCCGGAACCATCCGGTAAATGATCTTGGTCGGGTGAACTGGCACGGTGCCTCCTTCAAGGGTGGTTGCCGGGCCGGCCGGCGGGTGCGGGCAGCGGGGCGGCACGATGGTGGTCGGGATGCCACTGCGCCCAGCTCAGGGCGCGCATCCGGGTCCCATGGCCGAGGATCAGCAGGGCATCCGAATCCGCGCGCCATCCCGGCGCCTGCCTCCACGGTCGGGCCAGGCCGCCGAAGATGGTGCGGATCAACGCGGCGATCGGCTTGCGCAGGGCGGTGGGCGGGAACCTGACCACTTCTCCAGCGAGGTCGCCGGCAAACGAAAACGACGGCGTAAGCGTCAGTTCGCGGGCGAACGGGAGACGCGGCAGGGCAGCTTGCATGGAGGTTCCGGAAATCCCCGTGAGTGACTTCAGGAGTCACCGGTCCTAAGACGTTGTCGAGGGGGAAGCCCGGAAACGAGTTGCGAGCGCCTGGGAGCATACATGTCCTGACAGCGCTGCCTAAGCAGTGTAGGCCCGGGCGGGCCACGAACCCAGCACACTTACAACAAAGGAGCACAGGCCCCGTATTGCGCACCCCGCTGCTGCCGACGGTGGAGATTCCTCAGCGTGCGCAAGGGTCCTTTGCCGGGCGGTAGGGAAGTTAATCGCCACAGAGGCGGGCTGGCAGCGTATGCTCAGGGCAAAAGGGAACGACGCCTGTCCCGGATCCGCCCGAACAGATATCGGCGCGACGTTCTTCGAATCAGGGCGCCAGCCTGACCGCGCCCCCAGGCTTTGCATAACCAAGGGAGGCACGCATGTCGGAAGCAACCATTTCGAGGCAGATCAAGAACAAGGCCGAAATCCGCGCCATGGTGCGCGCCGAGCAGGCGAAGATCCCGGCCTGCGAGGGCACCTGCTTTGGCGATGTGGTCTGCCACGCGCCAGACGCCAGCGGCTGCAACTGGAGCCTCTCAACGATGGAAGGCGGCAACAGTGCGGCCTGTGTCGAAGCGATCCGCCCGTTCACTGACCAGCTGCGCGCGTTGTACAACGTGCCGGACGAAGGCAAGTAACCGCCGCCGTTCTTCGCTGCCCTGGCCGCTTACGACGCGGCCTGGCCTGCCGACAGCATCCGCTCCACGTACCGGGCGATCAGGTCGATCTCCAGGTTCACGCGCGCGCCCGGCTTGAGCTCCTGAAGCGTGGTCACTTCCACGGTGTGGGGGATCAGGTTGATGGAAAACACGCAGCCGTCGGCTTCATCGCTGACGCGGTTGACCGTCAGCGACACGCCGTTGACCACCACCGAGCCCTTGTAGGCCAGGTAGCGCGCCAACTCGCGCGGCGCGCGGATGCGCAGTTCATGCGATTCGCCTACTGGCGCGAAGTGCACGACTTCGCCCAGGCCGTCGACGTGCCCCGAGACCAGGTGGCCGCCCAGGCGGTCGGCCAGGCGCAGCGCCTTTTCCAGGTTGACGCGGCCGGCGCCCCCCAGCCCGACGGTCTTGTCGAGCGATTCACGCGAAACCTCCACGTCGAAGCTGTCGGGGCCCATGGCGATCACCGTCATGCAGGCGCCCTGGATAGCGATGCTGTCGCCGATGATCACATCCGACAGGTCCAGCCCCCCGGCGGCGATGCGCAGGCGCACGCCGGCATCGGCGGCGCCCAGTGGGGTAACGGATTCAATGCGGCCGACCGCCGCGACAATGCCTGTAAACATGATGGTGTCTTCTGCTTTCGTGAATCTTGGGTATCTGGTGGATAGGCGCAGTCCGATGCAACGCCTCACGCATCGTTGCGCCGCGCGATCAGCCGCAGGTCGTCGCCGATCTGCCGGATCTCGTGCCAGCGGAACTGGGCTGCGTCCTGCAGCCGCGCCAGCGGCGGCAGGTTGAACATGCCCTGGGCGTCGCCCAGCAGCTTGGGCGCTAGGTAGATCAGCAGCTCGTCGGCGCAGTGCTCGCGCACGAGCGAGCCGTTGAGCTTGAAGCCGGCTTCCACGTGCAATTCGTTGATGCCGCGCCGGCCGAGTTCTTCCAGCATCTTGCGCAGCTCGACCTTGCCGTGGGGATTGGGCAGCACCACCACTTCGGCGCCGCGCGCGGTCAGCGCCCGCTGGCGTTCGCGGTCTTCCACCGCGCAGAACACCAGCACCGGCTTGGCGAACTCGCCGGTGTCGGGTGCCAGGATCTGCGCGTCGAGCGGCACCTCCAGGCGCGAATCGACCAGCACCCGCTGCGGCTGGCGCGGCGTGGCAATGGCGCGCACGGTCAGCGCCGGGTTGTCGTCGCGCACCGTGCCGATGCCGGTCAGGATGGCGCAGGCGCGCGCGCGCCAGGCATGGCCGTCGTCGCGCGCGGCCTTGCCGGTGATCCACTGGCTGGTGCCGTCGTGCAGCGCGGTGCCGCCGTCCATCGACGCGGCCACCTTGACGCGCACCCACGGCAGCCCGCGCGTCATGCGCGAGACAAAGCCGATGTTCAGGTCGCGCGCTTCCTTTTCCAGCAGGCCGCAGCGCACGTCGATGCCGGCATCGCGCAGCCGCTGCAGGCCGCGCCCCGACACCGACGGGTTGGGATCTTCCATCGCCGCCACCACGCGGGCCACGCCCGCGCGCACCAGCGAATCGGCGCACGGCGGCGTGCGCCCGAAATGGCTGCACGGCTCGAGCGTGACATAGGCGGTGGCGCCGGAGGGGTCGAGGCCGCGCGACAGCGCATCCTTCATTGCCTGGATCTCGGCATGGTCCTGGCCAGCAGGCTGGGTATAGCCCTGGCCGATGACCTGGCCACCCTTGACCAGCACACAGCCGACGCGCGGATTGGGCGTGGTGGTGAACATGCCCCGCGCGGCGAGCGCGAGGGCCTGTTGCATGGCGGCGTGGTCGGTATCGGAAAACATTGCGCCTGTAGCTCTTGGCCGGTTTGCTGTCGATCGGAGGGTGTCTTTCCAGGGTCACGGCGGCTCCGGGCCGTCCGCTGCGTCGCAATCGCTGTCGCGCGCCGGCGTGCAGAGCCGGATGCGTCCCTGTGCGCCAAGACGGACCTGGCGCTGCGCGCCGCGACAACTGAGCGAGAAGGTGGCAGCCTGGAAGCCGCCCTGCTCCGACCGTGAGTATCCCACAGCTGTGAAGCGCACCGCGTGGCTGCCACGTGCGGTCTGCCGCAGCGCAACCCGCAGGCATGGCGCGGCGAGCTCGACCACTGACAGGACGGTCGCGGCCGCCCCGGCCCCTCCGGCCTCGCTTGCCGCCACCACCTGCCAGCCCTGGTCCAGGTCCTACCGTCCGTCCAGCGGCTGAAGCGCCACTTCGACGCGCCGTGCCATCGCCATCGAGCGCGCCAGCGCCAGCGACGCCGCCAGCCGGTCGGCGGCCTGGTCGACGGTCTGGTGGGCGAGCAGCCGGGTGAAGGCTGGCCAGCCGGCCGCGGCCAGCACGGACAGGATGGTCAGGCCAACCAGCAGTTCGGCCAGCGTCAGGCCGCCCCAGGCGGGTGGGGCGTGGATCCACACCTCAGCACTCCGCCGGCAGCTGCCGGGGGCTGTCTTCGGCCTTTGGCCGGGACAGCCACTGGCCGGTGCTGCGCAGAATCAGCACGCCGCAGCGCGGGTCCGCGAACAGCGGCGCGGCATGCAGTTCGACGCAGACATCGAGGCTGGTGGCCGGGCATGGGCCGGCAGAGACGGCATGGCGAGCGCGGCCGGCCGCCGGCACCAGGCGCGGCCAGTCGCCCGCGACGGCGTCGCCGCCGGCCTGGGTCGCGAAGCTCATAGCGACTGCGGCATGCCGTTCCAGCTCAAGGAGGGCGCCGGCCAGTTCCGCCCGCGCCTGGGCGCGCCAGCCGCGCATCAGGTGCTCGGTCCAGGCCGGTATGGCCAGGGTTGCCAGGATCCCCAGCACGGTGAGCACGACCAGCAGTTCGATCAGGGAGACACCCCGCTGCGGCATGGCGTTGCCGCGCGGCCTGGTTGCGTTCATGGCGGCGCCTCTTGCACGGGACCGACCAGTTCGCGCCAGGCCAGGCGGCCAGTGCGCCGGCTGGCTACGGTTTGCGCAAGCCGGGCTGCTGTGCTGCTGTCCACCGACCAGAGCGCCAGCGCATGCGCCTCACGCCCCGGCGTGCCCGCCACCGGCGGGCGGACGGCCACGCTGTCGCGGGTCAGTGCCAGGGTGCCCGCCAGGCCGAGGCTGTGACCCGTGGCGTAGTGGAGCCGTGGCGCGCCGTCGTGGAGACGGCCCAGCGATTCCCCGCTCGCCGCCAGCACCAGGTAGCCGCGTTGCCAGCCATCGGGCAGGCGCGTCTGCACATACAGGTATCCCGGTGCCGCGGGAGTGTTGATGCCTGATATGAGTCTGCGAAATTTGGTGAACGCGGGCCTGCAAGCATCGGCACTGGTGCCCACCGGCATCGTTGTCAGCCGGCGACAAAATGGGAATCGTCCCCTTGCCAAGTGCTATTGACACCGCATAGTGAATTCCCCACTATTGCGGGGTATCGCCACAGCCAGAAATTGGCTCACAGTTTCTGGGCTTGTGCCGGCCGGTCTGGACAGGCTGAAAAATCAAAAGAAGCAGTCGGGTGTGGCAACGGCGCGCCTCCGCAGAGAGGCGCCCGACGCCAGAACGGTTATTCCGGGGGTCATCATGAGCAGGGTCATTCCGAGGTTTTTGCAGGACGGTTCGCCAGTCAGTCGCCGGTTGCGCTGACATGGGCAGCCCATTTCGCACCCGCCGCGCCGGGTGTGGAGGGCGCTCGTCGTTGTATGGCCGCTGGCAGGATGCGGGCATTGATGGCGTGCGTGCTTCACCCGGGGCCGGCCGCAAGCCTTCGGCGGGCTTCACGCTGATCGAACTGCTGGTCGTGGTGGCGCTGATCGCCATCACGACGTCGTTCGCCGTGCCTTCTTTTCAGAGCTTCCTGGAGCGCGCGCGCACCGATGCGGCTACCGCCGAGGTGGCCGGCCTGTTTTCACTGGCGCGCAGCGAAGCCATCCGCCGCAACGCGCCGGTGACCATCTGCCGCACCACCACGGACACCAGCACGGTCTGTGCGCAGGATGCGCAGGCGGACTGGGGCGGGCGCTGGATCCTGTTCCAGGACACCGACAACGACCAGATCCGCGCCGCGACCGAGGAGATCATCCGCGTGCGGGATGCGGGCAATGCCGGCCTGGCGCTGTCCTTGGCGGCGCCGGTGCAGGCGATCCAGATCACGTCGCGAGGCTTCCTGTCCGCCGGCAACGCGCTGGCGTTCCACGTTGCGGCGTCCGGCTCGGATCGCCTCGCACGCAATGTCTGCGTGTCGCAATCGGGGCGGGTGGATCAGAGGACTGCGACATGCAGTTGATCCCACGCTACAAGCGACGCCAGTCCGGCACCAGCCTGATCGAGGTGCTGATCACGATGGTGCTGGTTGCGATCGTGCTGATCGGCATGATGTCGCTGCAGGCGGCGTCGCTACGCTACCGCTCCGGTGCCAGCGTGCGCTACACCATCGTCGACGCGGCGACCGACCTGTCCGAGCGCATCCGCGCCAATACCTCGGCCCTGGCCGAGGGCGTTCCCGAGGGCGCGAACGCCTACCTCGATGCGCTGGCCGTGCAGCCGCCCGCGGCGCCGGCCAAGGACTGCAGCCGGGTCACTTGCGACGGCGCGGAATACGCCGCTTGGGACGTGTCGCAATGGTGGGCAACCCTGATCGCGCAACTGCCCGGCGCCGGAGTCGCTTCATGGACTTCGCCTGCCGCGGCGGCGCCCGCGGGCACCATTCCGGCCGGCTTTGTCAGCTACCGCCTCGAGCTCTACTGGAAGGATCCGGCCTCCACGGCTGCCGCGGCGGACTGCTCGCAGGCCGCGAACAACTATTTCGCCACGCTGGCCGGGTTTGATACCAGGGGAGTCACATGCGCTACCGTCACCCTTCGGCCCTGATCCGTCGCAGCCGCGGGCGCTCGCTGATCGAGATCATGATCGCGCTGGTGCTCAGCCTGTTGCTGCTGGGCTCGATCACCGCGTTCTACGTGACCACGCAGCGCAGCACGCGCACGCAGGAAGGCCTGCGCAGCATCGATGACGGCGCGCGCTGGGCGCTGTCGGTAATGGGCGACCAGTTGCGCCTGGCCGGTCTTGGCCGGGTCGACCTGTCGCTGCTGAGCGCGCGGCCGGTGACCTTTGACGGCGCGCCGGTGCAGGGATGCGACGGCGGCATGGCGGATGTCAACACCGGTGCCTGCATTGCCGTGGCGAATGCAAATCCCGATGCCGTCACCGTGCGCTACCTGCGCCTGGACGGCTCGCTGTCGAGCATGACCGACTGCAACGGCCGCGCCATCCCGGTAGCGCGCGGCACGGCGGAGAACGCCTTCTACCTGGCGGGCTCGACGCTGATGTGCCGCGGCTCGGACGGCGCCACCATGGCGGCGTCGCGCTCCGAGGCCATCCTTGAAAACGTGCAGGACCTGCAGATTACCTATGGCCTGGCGCAGGATGCCGACTCGGCCAACGTGACGCAGTACCAGCCGGCCAGCGCGCTGGCGGCGGCGGACTGGAACCGCGTGGTCAGCGTGCGCGTGTGCCTGCTGGTGAGCGATCCCAGCGCCGTCAACGCGGACGTGGCGACCAGCTTCCGCGACTGCGGCGACAACGTCCAGAACAATGCCGACGGCCGCGTGCGGCGGCGCTTCACCAGCAGCTTCGCGCTGCGCAACCGGGTGGGCTAGATGAGGAAAAGGTCGACAAGCCGGATGCACCCAGTCCTGCGGACGCGGCGCCATGCGCGCGGCGTGGTGCTGGTGGTGGCGCTGGTGATCATCGTGATCGTCTCGATGCTGACGGTCTGGAGCATGCGCGGCAGCCTGTTCGACGAACGGCTGGCGGGGAACAACCGCGACCACCAGGTGGCGTTCCAGGCGGCGGAGCTGGGGCTGCGCTTCTGCGAGGGAGTAGTGGTCTCCGGGCAGCCGGCGGCGCTGTTCAACCGCATGTACCGTAAGGACATGAGTGCCATCGTCAACGCGGCAACCCCGCCGGTCGACAGCGCCGGCCAGCTCAAGCTCGGCTACCTCGATGCCAACGGCCGCCAGTTCTGGGAGGTGCCGTCCAACTGGGATACCAGCGTGAACGCCGAGCCCAATACCAACGTCATCGTCATTCCCGCCAGCGATGGCGTGACCCTGCGCGAAGCCGCGGCGGCGCCGCGCTGCTTTATCGAAGAGATCCGCAAGCCGTCGAAGGTCAGGAATACGCAGACCGGCATGCCGATCAATATCCACTACCGCGTCACTGCCCTGGGTACCGGCATCAACACCGGCACGCAGGTCACGCTCCAGTCGGAGGTACGGCAATGACAGTCTTCAGCAAAGGGTTCCGCCGGGCCGTCGCGGCCGCGGTGGCATGCGCGACGGCGATGCTGCCGGTATCGGCCGGCCATGCCGCGATTTCGCAGCAGCCGCTGATCTTCAGCACGTCGGTGGCGCCGAACGTGATGTTCACGCTGGATGACTCGGGCTCGATGATGTTCGAAATCACGCCGGAGAGTCTGTCGCCGAATGGAACGGAATCGAAATGGGACCTGACGCCGAGCGGTGATGACGACAACTGGCTGATTTATACCTTCCCGTTGCCATCCGGCGGCCGTGTCTATTCGGGCAATGGCAGTTACTACTCCGGCAGAAAGGCCTCGGTAGTGAACTTCAGCAGCAGCTCGCTTGCGGCAGCGCGATATCGGACGGCGACGCTGAACGTTTCCTACTACAACCCCGACGTCACCTACCGCCCGTGGTTCGATCCGGCCAACAAGCTGGTCAACGCCGACCCGAAGCAGGCGTATTACAACCCGATGCTGACGGGCAAGGGCTCGATCGACCTGACCAGCGACAAGACGGTAGAGACATACTGGCTCAGCAATGACGGGAAGAGCTATTCAAAAAAAGAAGTCACTTTCTACCCCGCGCTCTACTACCGATACGATCCGACGCTCAGCAACTGCAACAAGACCACGTCGGACCTGGATTGCTTCAAGCGCTACGAGGTCAAGTCCGGATTCACCTTCCCGCACAACGGCAAGCGCACGGACTGCGCAGCGGCGACAAGCTGCACCTACGCAGAGGAAATCCAGAACTTCGCCAACTGGTTCCAGTACTACCGCTCGCGCATCCTGGCCATGCGCGCCGCGGTAGGGCAGGCGTTCGCGGGGCAGAACGAAGCCATCCGCGTGGGCTTTACCTCCATCAACGACGACACCGAGTCGGGCACTTCGACCTACGCCGGCATCCGCCGCGCGGTGGCGCCCTTCGATACCACCAACAAGCCCCAGTTCTACCAGGACTTCTACAGCCTGGGCATTAGCGCCAACGGCACGCCGCTGCTCGGTGGGATGGAGACTGTAGGCAAGTACTTCCAGAACAACGCCCAGCCGTGGACGGAGCCCGGTAGCACCAAGGAAAGCGCCTGCCGCGCCAGCTACCACATCTTGTCGACCGATGGTTACTATTCGGACAGCACCTCGGTCGGCAATATCGATAACAACAAGGGATCGAAGATTTCGCCGGTGTCGGGCACGGCTTACCAATACCAGCCGGTGACGCCGTACAAGGACGACTACTCCAACACGCTCGCCGACGCGGCGATGAAGTACTGGGTCAATGACCTGCGCACGACCGAGAACCGCGTGCCGACCAATGCCCGCGACGAAGCCTTCTGGCAGCACCTGGTCACGTTCACACTGGGGCTCGGCGTCAAGGGGTCGCTGGAGTCGGATCCGAACAACCAGCCGAGCAACCCCAATGCCTCGCGCAGTGACGTGCTTGATGCCATCCTGGCCAAGCTGAAGGCGGGCACGATTTCCTGGCCCAAGGCGTCCAGCAGCGACCAGACCAAGATCGATGACCTCTGGCACGCGGCGGTCAACACGCGCGGCGACAACTACAGCGCCGGCGATGCTACCGGCCTTGCCGAGGCGCTGAACAACGCACTGACGCAGATCGCCTCGCGCAGCGGCTCGTCGTCATCGGCCGCGACCAACTCGACCACGCTGAACACCGATACCGCGCTGTTCCTGACGCGCTTCCGCTCCGGGGCCTGGACCGGCGAGCTGCTGTCGCAGAGCTTTAACGCGACCGATCGCACCTTCTCGATCCAGAACTGGAACGCGTACCAGAAGATGCCCGCTGCCGCGTCGCGCAAAATCTATACATGGTCGCCGGGCGGCACCGCTCCCGTCGGCAAGCCCTTCACCTGGGCCAGCGACAGCGATGCTTCGCTGTCCACCGCGCAGAAGACCGCGCTGGGCGGCGACAAGGCCATCGTCTCCTACCTGCGCGGCGATACCACGCTGGAGAAGCGCAACGGCGGCAAATACCGCGACCGCGTGACCGACAACGGCAGCGGCAGCGCGGTGTCCAACGTGCTGGGCGATATCGTCAACTCCTCGCCGATCTACGTGAAGGCGGCGGACGCCGGCTACGACTACCTGAAGGCAGACGGCGGCGGCAGCTACTTCTCCTTCCTCGCCAACAACCGCACCAACCGCAGGCCGATGATCTATGTCGGCGCCAACGACGGCATGCTGCACGGCTTCGATGCGCTGACCGGCGTCGAGAAGTTCGCCTACCTGCCCAACCAGGCGATCGTCGGCACCAACTCGGTCAAGGCGCTGGCCTCGCCGGACTATGTCCACCGCTTCTTCGTCGATGCCACGCCGAGCGCCGGCGATGTCTTTATCCCCAGCGGCTCCGGAAGTACGGCCAGCTGGCGCACGGTGCTGGTGGGCGGCATGGGGGCAGGAGGCAAGGGCATGTTCGCACTCGACGTGACCGACCCGGCGAACTTCGACGAGAAGAAGGTCATGTGGGAGATCGCCGGCGATACCGAGGCCGACCTGGGCTACACCATCGGCACGCCGGTGATCGGGCGCGTCAACAGCGGCAAGTGGGTGGCGATCTTCGGCAACGGCTATGAGAGCAGCTCTGGCAAGGCCGTGCTTTATATCGTCGACCTGGCGAACCCATTCGCCACCGGCGGCATCCAGAAGATCTATGCCGATCCCAAGGAAACCACGGCTACCGGCAACGGCAACGGCCTGAGCAGCCCGGAAGTGGTCTATGACGACAACCTGACCATCCAGGCCGTCTATGCCGGCGACCTGAAGGGCCGGCTGTGGAAGTTCGACCTGTCCGGCGCCAACCCGTCGGCATGGGCCGCGCGCATGGGTACCACGCAGGGCGCGCCGCTGTTCACCGCGGTGAGCGCGTCCAACGTGGCCCAGCCGATCACGGCGGCACCGACCGCGCTGATCAATCCCAAGGACCCGAACAAGGGCTTCCTGCTGACCTTCGGCACCGGCCGCTTCTACGATGCCGCCGACACCGCCGCCACCGGCTACAACTCGGTCTACGGCGTGTGGGACAACAATGTCTCGTCGGCCACGCGCGGCAACCTGCGCGCGCAGGCGCTGGCCACCGGCTCGATGATGGTGGACGGGGCAGCGCGCACGGTATTCACGCTCAGCAGCAACACCATCGACTACACCACGCAGCGCGGCTGGTATATCGACCTGCTGGCCCAGGGCGAGCGCGTGGTGGTAAAGCCCAAGGTGGATGCGGAACGGCTGGTGGTCACCACGCTGACACCGTCCACCGATGAATGCGTGGGTGGCATCAGCTCCAACCTGTTCGACTTTGCCGCGCTGACCGGCGGGGCGCTGACGTACTCTGTGCTCGACGTAAGCAGCGACGGCAAGATCGACGGTGACGACAGCCTGAAGATCAACAATAAGGTGCTGGTGGTGTCCGGTATTGCGCAGCAGGGCAATTTCGGTTCGACCATCTTCACCGGGGGCGGTGGCAGCAGCGACCACCTCAAGGTCGCCAGTGCCACCACCGGCGATGTGATCAGCGTGGTGGAGAAAGGCAATATCGCCCGCAACCGGCTGTCGTGGAGGCAGATATCCCAATGACGAACCGCTTCCGCAACCGCCGCGGCATGCGCGGCGTGACGCTGATCGAGCTGATGGTGACGGTGGTGATCCTGGGCATCATCGCCTCGGTCGCCATCCCCAATTACACCGAGTATATGCGGCGCGGCTACCGCACCGATGCGCGCGGCATGATGACCGAGGCGGCGCAGCAGCTCGAGCGCTTCCGCTCGGTCAACGGCCGCTATGACCAGACCCCGGCCGGCGTGGCGTTCGCGCTGCCGGCGGCACTGCGGACTTCGCCGCGCGACAGCAACCGGGTGCGCTACAACATCTCGATCGTGGCCAATACGCTGACGGCAAATGGCTACTGGCTGCAGGCGGTACCGGTGGATGCGGCGGACGCGTGCGGCATCTACCTGCTCGACCAGGCGGGCGCGCGGCTGAACACGGTCGGGGCCAACCCGGCCGTGTACCTGCAGAACTGCTGGGAGCGATAAGAGAGCGAGGGGGAGAGGCTAGCGCTTGCTGTTGCCCGCGGTCACTTCCGCGAGCACGTCGGAGAACTCCGACACATCCTCGAAGCTCCGGTACACCGAAGCAAAGCGGATATAGGCAATCTTGTCGAGCTTGCGCAGCTCGCGCATCACCAGTTCGCCGACCTGGCTGCTGGGGATTTCCTTCTCGCCCAGCGACAGCAGCTTTTCTTCGATGCGGGTGATGGCTTCATCGATGGCCTCGGCCGAGACCGGGCGCTTGCGCAGCGCCAGGCGCATCGAATCCTTCAGCTTGGCGCGCGTGTAGTCCACGCGCGAACCGTTTTTCTTGACGATGGCGGGGAAGAACAGCTCGATCCGCTCATAGGTGGTGAAGCGGCGATCGCAGGCCTCGCAGCGGCGGCGCCGGCGCACGGCATCGCCGTCTTCCGACATGCGCGTGTCGAGTACCTGGGTATTGGAATGACCGCAAAAGGGACATTTCATGCCGACCACCTTCAGTTGAACCCCGTCGCCTTGTCCGTATTGTCGTTCTGCGGTGGCGGGGGCGGGTTGGCCAGGCCCGCAAGCCGGGCGCCGGATGAAGGCGTGGCTTGCGGGGCTGCCGGCCGCCCCACGACATGCGGGGGCGGCCTTGATGCATCAGCCGTAGACCGGGAAACGCTTGGTCAGGGCGGCCACCTGCTCGCGCACGCTGGCGATGTTCGCTGCGTCGTGCGGGTTGTCCAGCACATCGGCGATCAGGTTGCCGACGACGCGGGCTTCTTCTTCCTTGAAGCCGCGCGTGGTCATGGCCGGCGAGCCCAGGCGGATGCCCGAGGTCACGAACGGCTTTTCCGGATCGTTGGGGATGGCGTTCTTGTTGACGGTGATATGCGCCTCGCCCAGGATGCGCTCGGCTTCCTTGCCGGTGATGTTCTTGGCGCGCAGGTCGACCAGCATCACGTGGCTTTCGGTGCGGCCCGAGACGATGCGCAGGCCGCGCGCGATCAGGGTCTCGGCCAGCACGGCGGCATTCTTCACCACTTGCTGCTGGTATTCCTTGAACTCGGGGGTCAGCGCTTCCTTGAACGCCACCGCCTTGCCAGCGATCACGTGCATCAGCGGGCCGCCCTGGATGCCGGGGAAGATCGCCGAGTTGATGGCCTTCTCGTGCTCGGCCTTCATCAGGATCACGCCGCCGCGTGGGCCGCGCAGGCTCTTGTGCGTGGTGGTGGTGACGAAGTCGGCGTGCGGCACCGGGTTCGGGTAGACGCCCGCGGCGATCAGGCCGGCGTAGTGGGCCATGTCGACCATGAAGTAAGCGCCGATCGACTTCGCGACCTTGCTGATGCGCTCGAAGTCGATGCGCAGTGCGAAGGCCGAGGCACCGGCGATGATCAGCTTGGGCTTCTTCTCTTGCGCCAGCTTTTCCAGTGCATCGTAGTCGATGTCTTCCTGGGCGTTCAGGCCGTAGCTGACCACGTTGAACCACTTGCCGCTCATGTTCAGGGCCATGCCGTGGGTCAGGTGGCCGCCTTCGGCCAGGCTCATGCCCATGATGGTGTCGCCCGGCTTGAGCATGGCGAAGAACACGCCCTGGTTGGCTTGCGAGCCCGAGTTGGGCTGCACGTTGGCGGCTTCGGCGCCGAACAGCTGCTTGACGCGGTCAATGGCCAGCTGCTCGACGACGTCGACGTATTCGCAACCGCCGTAGTAGCGCTTGCCGGGGTAGCCCTCGGCGTACTTGTTGGTCAGCTGCGAACCCTGCGCGGCCATCACGGCCGGCGACGTGTAGTTTTCGGAAGCGATCAGCTCGATGTGATCTTCCTGGCGCTGGTTTTCCTTCTGGATGGCGGCAAAGACCTCGGGGTCGATCTGGTCGATCGTAAAACGGCTGCGTTCGAACATGGCGAAACTCGTCTGAAAAAAGGGAATCCGATTAGCGCATCGGGGGTAGGGCGCGCGGGGAAGGCTGATGGCGTCCGGTACCGGCGGTTCTATATAAGACCGTCGCTACAGGGCGCACCCTGCTTCCCATTCGCTGCCCAGGCGAGCGGCAGGCGTCTGAACTTCACGCCAGAGAACTTGCGCTTCCTCGTGGTAGTGCCCACTGACATCGCCAGTCGCGCAAGATGGAATGGTTGCGCGCAGTGTAGCGCGGAGAGTGCGCCCGCCGCAAGCCGTCGGCCCGCCAGCCAAGCCCTGGCAAGGGCTGGCCAGCAACTTGCTGTTGCAAACTAGTCGTGCGGGTTTACACGAAGCGCCGGCGCTCTCCGTTACAATCGCGGCCATGACAAACTTTGTCTGGACCCTGCGGGTGTACTGGGAAGACACCGACGCGGGCGGCGTAGTGTTCTACGCCAACTATCTGAAGTTCTTCGAACGAGCCCGCACCGAGTGGCTGCGCTCGCTCGGCATCGAACAGCAGGCGCTCGCCGACGAGGCGGGCGTGGTGTTTATCGTCCGCAGCACTGCGGTGGACTACAATGCGCCCGCCCGGCTGGACGACCAGCTCGATATCCGCACGCGCATCGACCGGGTCGGACCGGCCTCGGTCCAGTTCACCCAGGAAGCCTGGCGCGCCGAGCTGTTGCTGGCCACCGGCGCCATTCGCGTTGGATGTGTCGATCGAAGCACTTTCCGTCCCGCCCCGATTCCCGCCCCCGTCCTAGCTACCATCAAGTCCGCCCGATGAATCCCGTGACCGTCACACAAGACATGTCGATCATTACGCTGGTGCTCCACGCCAGCCTGCTGGCACAGGCCGTCATGGTGCTGTTGCTCGTCATGTCGCTGTTTTCGTGGACCTATATCTTCCGCAAGCACCTGGCGGTGCGCTCGGCGCGAACCCAGACCGAGGGGTTCGAGCGCGACTTCTGGGCCGGCGGCGACCTGCAGGCGCTATATAACAGTGCTGTCAACAACCGCCACAACACCGGCGCGCTGGAACGGATCTTCGAATCCGGCATGGGCGAGTTCCTGAAGGCACGCGAGCGCGGCAACGAAGCCGGCGCGCTGCTCGACGCGGCCCGTCGCGCCATGCGCGCAGCCTACCAGCGCGAGATGGACGTGCTCGAGTCGCACCTGCCGTTCCTGGCATCGGTCGGCTCGGTCAGCCCGTATATCGGCCTGTTCGGCACGGTGTGGGGGATCATGAATGCGTTCCGTGGTCTGTCGAATGTGCAGCAGGCGACGCTCGCCTCGGTGGCCCCCGGCATCGCCGAAGCGCTGGTAGCCACGGCCATCGGCCTGTTCGCGGCCATCCCGGCGGTGATCGCCTATAACCGCTACGCCACGGAGATCGACCGCCTGGCGATCCGGTTCGAGAGCTTCATGGAAGAGTTCCTGAACATCCTGCAACGCCAGGCCCGCTAACCGAATCTAATACAAACGGTCCGGGCGCAAGCCCGGACCGGTGTTTCCAGGAGTCCTGCAATGGCAGCCATTCAGCGCCGCGGCGGCTCGCGCCGCCGGGCAAGCGCCGACATCAATGTCGTGCCATATATCGACGTCATGCTCGTGCTGCTGGTCATCTTCATGGTGGCGGCGCCGATCGTGAGTCCTGCCACCGTGGACCTGCCCACCGTGGCCAACGCCACGCCGCAGCAGAAGGCGCCGCCGATCGTGGTCACCGTGCACGAGAGCGGCCAGCTCACCGCGCGCGGCAAGGACAACGCCGGCAATGCCTTCGAGCGCAAGCTCGACAAGCAGGGCCTGCTCGACTTCGTGCACCAGCGCCAGAACGAGAATCCCGACCAGCCGGTGGTGATCGCCGCCGACCGCTCGGTCAAGTACGAGGCGGTGCTCGACGTGATGTCGATCCTGAAGGCCGACGGCATCAAGCGCGTCGGCCTGATGGTCAAGTCCAAGACCTCCTGACGCATTGAAGCGCCTATCTGATTGCCATTGCGATTGCCGTTGCGCCCGATGAATACCGTCGCCGCCTATCCCTACCAGCCGGTCAAGGAGCGAGGAACCCTGCGTTCCTTCCTGTTCGCGCTCGTCATGCACCTGCTGCTGGGCATCGTGCTGTATTACGGCGTGCGCTGGCAGAGCAGCACGCCGGTCGGCGCCGAGGCCGAGCTGTGGGAAGAAATCCCCGCTGCCACAGCGCCGCCGCCGCCGCCCGAGCCTGAGCCGGTGGTGCAGCCTCGCCCGGTGCCGCCGCCGCCCCAGGTGAAGAGCAAGGTCGAGGAAGACGCCGACATCGCGCTCGAGCGCCAGAAGCGCCGAGCCGAAGCGGCTGCGCGTGAAGAGGCCGAGCGCAAGGAAGCAGCCGCCCGCAAGGAAGCGGAGCGCAAGGAGGCCGAGCGCAAGGAGGCCGAGCGCAAGGAAGCCGCCCGCAAGGAAGACGAGCGGCGCGAGGCCGAGCGCAAGGAAGCGCAGCGCAAGGACGACGCGAAGAAGAAGGCTGCGCAGCAGGAGCAGCAGCGCAAGGAACTGGCCGAGCGCAAGGAAACCGAACGCAAGGAAGCGGACGCCAAGGCCAAGGCCCAGGCGGACGCGAAGGCGAAGAATGAGGCCGAGGCCAAGGCCAAGGCCAAGGCGGATGCCGACGCCAAGGCCAAGCGCGAGGCCGCGGCCAATGCGCAGCGCCAGAGCGAACTGGCGCGCCTGCAGGCGCTGGCCAGCGGCTCGAACGCGGGCGGTGGCGGAGTCGGCAGTTCGGCCGGCGCGGGCGCCGGTGGCGGCGGCAAGGCGTCGCCGGGCTATGCCGACCGCGTGCGCCGCCGCGTGAAACCGAACATCGTCTTCACCGAAGACGTGCAGGGCAACCCGACCGCGGTGGTGTCGGTGCGGCTGGCGCCGGATGGCTCGCTGATGTCGGCGCGCCTGTCCAAGTCCAGCGGCAATTCGGACTGGGACAACGCCGTGCTGCGCGCGGTCGAGCGTTCCGACCCGCTGCCGCGCGATGAGGATGGCAAGGCGCCAGGCAGCTTTACCATCACCTTCCGGCCGAAGGACTGAGTGACCCGGGCGTCATGATTTGCAACATAATGCAACCATCATCGCCGGGGTCCGGTCCCATCGCTACCATGGCAGGTTGCCTGACGCAGCCGGCAGTGTGCAACGCGCACGCAGAACGGGAGTGCGCCATGCGCAGCGCCCGACCTGCCCGTGTTGCCGATGCCTGCCGTGCCCGACGAATCTTGAAATCGACTGAGGAGCAGCATGCGAAAGCTTTGGGCCCCCAACTGGCTGTCCGCGAGGCGGCACAACGCAACTCAACCCGCAACCCTACCCGCATTTTCCGCCAGTCCCCTGGCGGGCCGCCGCGCGCTGATGGCGTGGCTGGCTGCGGCGCTGACGATGGCGGCAGGCGCCGCGCACGCGCAGCTGAATGTTGAGATCTCCGGCGTCGGCTCCAGCCAGATCCCCGTCGCCACCGCCAACTTCCAGGGCGAAGCCCAGGCCCCGCAGAACCTGACCGCCATCATCCGCGCGGATCTGGCGCGCAGCGGCCGCCTGCGCAATGTCGATCCCGGCGGCGCCACGGTGGCGGAATCCGCCAACGTCGACCTCGGCAGCTGGAAGTCGCGCGGCGCCGACGCCTTCGTCGCCGGCAGCGTAACCCCGGCCGGTGGCGGCCAGTACGAAGTGCGCTTCCGCCTGTACGACACCGTCAAGGGCCAGAGCCTGGGCGGGCTGGCCTTCACCGTCAACCAGGGCCAGCTGCGCGTGACCGCGCACAAGATCGCCGACTACATCTACGAAAAGCTGCTGGGCGAGCGCGGCGTGTTTGCCACGCGCCTGTCCTACGTGTCGCGCGTGGGTGGCCGCTACCAGCTGCTGATCTCCGACTCCGATGGCCAGAACTCGCAGGTGGCGCTGACCAGCAACGAGCCGATCATCTCGCCGTCGTGGTCGCCGGACGGCCGCCGCGTGGCCTATGTCTCGTTCGAGGCCAAGAAGCCCGTGGTGTACGTGCACGACCTGGCTACCGGCAAGCGCACGCTGGTGTCGAACCAGAAGGGCAACAACAGCGCGCCGTCGTGGTCGCCTGACGGCCAGCACCTGGCACTGGCGCTGTCGCGCGACGGCAATACCCAGGTCTACCAGGTCAACGCGGACGGCTCCGGCATCCGCCGCCTGTCCCGCAGCAGCGCCATCGACACCGAGCCGCAGTACTCGCCCGACGGCAAGAGCATCTACTTCACCAGCGACCGCGGCGGCGCGCCGCAGGTCTACCGTATGCCCGCCGGCGGCGAGGAAAGCGGCGGGGCGCAGCGTGTCACCTTCAAGGGCAGCTACAACGTAAGCCCGCGCATCTCGCCGGACGGCAAGTACCTGGCGTACATCTCGCGCGCGGGTGGCTTCAAGCTGCAACTGCAGGACCTGAGCAACGGCGACGTGACGTCGCTGACCGATACGGCCAACGACGAGGCCCCGAGCTTCGCCGCCAACGGCAAGTACATCCTCTATGCCACCCGCGTGGGCGGTCGCGCGGTCCTGGCGGCGGTTTCCACTGACGGGCGTACCCGGCAGGTTCTGTCCCTCCAGTCCGGCGATGTTCGCGAGCCGTCCTGGGGTCCTTTCATGCAATAACAGGAGTCATTCACCATGCCCCAACTGATGAGCAAAACCCTTGCCGTTGCCGCACTGCTGGCCTTGGGCGCCTGCAGCTCCGGCGTCAAGCTGGACGACACCGCCAATGCCGGCGCCGGCAAGGGCGGCGTCGGTACGGATCCGCGCGCGGTCACCCCGGTGACGGCCGCCGACCCGCTGAACGACCCGAACAGCCCGTTGGCCAAGCGCAGCGTGTACTTTGACTTCGACAGCTACTCCGTCAAGTCTGACTACCAGGGCATGCTGACCGAGCACGCCAAGTACCTGGGTTCCAACAAGGGCCGCAAGATCCTGATCCAGGGCAACACCGACGAGCGTGGCACCAGCGAGTACAACCTGGCGCTGGGCCAGAAGCGCGCTGAAGCCGTGCGCCGCTCGCTGGGCTCGATGGGCGTGCCCGACGGCCAGATGGAAGCCGTCAGCCTGGGCAAGGAAAAGCCCAAGGCCACCGGCCATGATGAAGCCTCGTGGGCTGAAAACCGCCGCGCGGACATCAACTACTGATCTGCGGATTGCCATCCATGAAAGCACGCGTTTCCACCCTGTTGTGGCTCGCCGCCGTCGCCGGCGGCGGCATGCTGCCGCTCACGCAGGTGCATGCCGGAGTGTTCGACGATGACGAGGCGCGCAAAGCGGTCATCACCTTGCGCGACCAGTTCAACGGTTTCCAGGCGACCGCGACCCAGCGCATCGAGCAGAACAGCCGCACCACGCTCGACATGCAGAACCAGCTCGAGGGCCTGCGCCAGGAAGTGGCGCGGCTGCGCGGCCAGAACGAAGTGCTGCAGAACACGGTGGACGCGCTGCAGAAGCAGCAGAAGGATTACTACGCCGACCTGGATGCGCGCCTGAAGAAATTCGAGCCGCAGCAGGTCACGGTCGAAGGCCGCGAAGGCGTGGCGCAGCCGGGCGAAAAGCCCGAATACGATGCCGCGCTCAAGCAGTTCCAGGCGGGCGACTTCAAAAGCGCCGGGAATTCGTTCTCGGCCTTCGTCAAGAAGTACCCGCAGAGCCCGTACCTGCCGCTGGCGCAGTACTGGCTCGGCAACTCGCTCTACGCGCAGCGCGACTACAAGGGGTCCACCTCGGTGCTGCAGACCATGATCAATAACAATCCGACGCACCCCAAGGTGCCGGATGCGATGATCGCGGTCGCCAACAACCAGCTCGAGTCCGGCCAGAAGGCGGCCGCGCGCAAGACGCTGGAGCAGGTGGTGGCCAAGTATCCGGGCACCGAAGGCGCGCAGGCGGCGAGCAACCGGCTGAAGACGCTGAAGTAACTGGCGACGGCGGCTTGCCGCTGGCTGTCCGCAAGGCCCGCTCCGGCGGGCCTTTTTCTTGGCTCGCGCTAGAATATGCGATTCGCCTGAACGTTTTGCGCGCCTGATTCGGCGCGCGCCCCCCATCATGACCAAACGCGCCATCGTCCTGCTTTCCGGCGGACTCGACTCCGCCACCGTACTCGCCATGGCCCGCGCCCAGGGCTTCGAGACCTATGCGCTGTCGATGCGCTATGGCCAGCGCCATTCGTCCGAACTGGAAGCCGCCAGGCGCGTGGCCGCGGCCCTGGGCGCCACCCGCCATGAGATCATCGATCTGGACCTGCGCCGCTTCGGCGGCTCGGCGCTGACCGACGATACGCTGGAGGTGCCGACCGACGGCGCTTCCACCGGCATCCCCGTCACCTACGTACCGGCGCGCAACACCATCATGCTATCGCTGGCGCTTGGCTGGGCCGAGGCCGTCGGCGGGCGCGACCTGTTTTTCGGCGCCAATGCGGTCGACTACTCCGGCTACCCGGACTGCCGCCCGGAATACGTCGCCGCCTACGAGACCCTGGCCAACCTCGCCACCAAGGCCGGGGTCGAGGGCGACCGCTTTCGCGTGCACGCGCCCATCATCGACCTGACCAAGGCCGAGATCATCCGCGCCGGCATCGGCCTGGGCGTGGACTACAGCCTGACGGTGTCGTGCTACCAGGCCGACGACGACGGCCGTGCCTGCGGCGTGTGCGATTCATGCCGCATCCGGCGGGCCGGCTTCGAGGCCGCCGGCGTGCCCGATCCCACGCGTTACCAGGGCGCCGCCTGAGCACCCAGACCGCCTCATCACCCGCCGCCGTTCCGCCCCCCACACATGCCCGATATCGACCTCGCCGCGCTCTCGCGCACCGTGCTGCTGAGCACTTTCGTCCTGACCTTCCTGTTCGGCGCCGTGCTGCAGCGCACGCACTTCTGCACCATGGGCGCGGTCTCCGACGTGGTCAACATGGGCGACTGGACCCGCATGCGCATGTGGGGCCTGGCGATCGGCGTGGCCATGATCGGCACCGGCGTGCTGGCGTGGATGGGCGCGGTCGACCCGACCAAGACCATCTACACCGCCAGCAAGCTGGGCTGGCTGTCGGCGCTGGCCGGCGGGCTGATGTTCGGCTTCGGCATGGTGCTGGCGTCGGGGTGCGGCAGTAAGACGCTGGTGCGCATCGGCGCGGGCAACCTGAAGTCGCTGGTGGTGTTCGTGTTCCTGGGGCTGTCGGCCTATATGACGCTGCGCGGGCTGTTTGGCGTGGTGCGTGTGAACACCGTTGATGCTGTCGCGGTAACGCTGCCGACCACGCAGGACCTGCCGTCGGTGCTGGCGCTGGGCACCGGGCTCGCGCGCGGCGCGCTGCAACTCGGCCTGGGCCTGCTGCTGGGCGGCGTGCTGGTGCTGTGGGCGCTGGCGGGCCGTGGCTTCCGCTCGTTCGATAACCTTCTCGGCGGCATCGGCGTCGGCCTGATCATCGTGGCGATGTGGTACGTGTCGGGCCATCTCGGCTATGTGTCGGAAGACCCGAACACGCTCGAAGAACTGTTTGTGTCGACCAACAGCGGCCGCATGGAAAGCCTGAGCTTCGTCGCGCCGTATGCCTATACGCTTGACTGGCTGATGATGTTCAGCGACAAGAGCAAGGTGCTGACTATCGGCATCGTCAGCGTGTTCGGCGTGATCGCCGGTGCGGCGGTTTATGCGCTGGCCACGCGCACTTTCCGCTGGGAAGGTTTCGGCAATGCGGAGGACGTCGCCAACCATATGGTCGGCGGCATCCTGATGGGGGCCGGCGGCGTGACCGCGCTGGGGTGCACGGTGGGGCAGGGGCTGTCGGGCGTGTCGACGCTGGCGATCGGCTCCTTTATCGCGTTGGGGGGTATCCTATCGGGTGCGGTGCTGGCGTTCCGCTACCAGATATGGCGGCTGGAGCGCATGGCCTGAGCTGCCGTGCGCTTGACACATCGGGAATCGTGTCACTATAATCGCGGTTCTGTTTTTTGGGGTCGTTAGCTCAGTCGGTAGAGCAGCGGACTTTTAATCCGTTGGTCGCGTGTTCGAGTCACGCACGACCCACCAGATGTCAAAAGGGTTTGCAGGTTAGCGCTTGCAAACCCTTTCTATTTTGTGCCGCGTCATGTAACCGCTATGTAAGCGGATTCGGGATACGCGAATTTGCACCTTAGGCAGAGATTGTCCGGCTTAGCCCAGCTGACGAGCCGTGGAAGCGGAAGTCGGCGAGCCACATGTGCGCCTTGATTCTTTTCAGCGTTATCGCGCGCGGTCACGGCACGCGGAGGGTTGGGTTGCTGTTGATGGTACAGGAGGGCCTACGGCCGCGGACTTATGTGCATACCGCCCGCCCGGCTAGTAAAGCACACGCATGCTGCGCTATGCTCGCGCATTGCTAGCGTTTTACTTACAGGAGCCACGGCATGGCCATCGCCAAATCCCAAGTGGTCAGTGTTAGGGTGGAGCCGCACATCAAGACAGCGCTGCAGTCTGCCGCTGAGCTCGAACTGCGTAGCCTGGCCAATATGGTTGAGGTCATGGTGGTGGCCTATTGTCGTTCCCAAGGCTATCCCCTGGATGGGGTTCTAAACGACGCGCTGCCTAACACCATGCCGAGGGAACAGCAACGTGACTGAACAACGGGAAGCCCTCCTCTCGAAGTTGGGATTCCGGTTTGGCATCAATGGCCCGCATGCCGCTCGGACCATGATGCTGGACGACCTGCGCCTGCTGCTGTCGCACACCCCCCCGCAGACCACGCGCGCGGACTACACCACCGCGGTGGTCGACGACAATGTATTGGGGAAGCCCACTCGCAAGGCGCGAGAACTCGCGTTGCGCCACCTTGCGACACTGTACGCGTTGGACTCCGCAAACCCCATCTTCCGCGCGTTGCGTCGCTTGTGGGCCTTGGACGAAGCAGCCCAGCCACTGCTGGCCCTTGCCGTTGCCTTAGCACGCGACCCGCTGCTGCGTGGCACTCAGTCTTTTGTTCTGGCGCAATCCCCAGGGGCGACCGTCCCTCGCGAGGCTGTCGAGGACTTCCTCGGCGCCAATCACCCAGACCGCTTCAGCCCGGCATCGCTGAAATCCTTCGCGCAGAATGTCGCCGGCACCTGGACCGCTGCCGGCCTGCTGCACGGGAAGGTGCGCAAGGTGAGAGCCATGCCCCTGCTGCATCCCGAATCCGTCACGCTGCTGTTGTTCATGGGCTACCTCGAAGGCCGTACTGGCCAGCGGCTTTTCTCATCGGAGTGGGTGGCCTTGCTGGGCTGCTCACCAGATGAGCTGGAGGCGCTTACAAACTCGGCGTCTCATCGGGGGCTGCTAGTTTTCATGAACGCTGGCGGCGTGAAGGAGGTGCGCTTCCCTGGTTATCTCACCCCCGAAGAAGAACAGATTCGTCAGGAGTCTTCGCATGTCGTCTAAGGTCGCCAAACTGGTGTCCGCCTACCGCCAACACCTCACGGTGCCCTGGCAGGCAGGGCTCGCGGCAATCCAGCGCGTCATCTTCGCGGTCTATGACAAGACCGACGAACTACGCCTGCGCTCCAACGTCGGCGAATTCGAACTTGTCACGCAGCAAGCCGGCAAGCAGTGGCTGCTCTTGGACGTGACCCAAGCCTTTCCCGAGTGGATGGCGGCGCAGGAATACCGCGACGCCTACTTCGAGTCCCCCGAGGACTTGGCCGGCTACCAGACTGGAGAGCTCACCGAATTCGTTGCCGACCTAAATACCAAGCTGAAGGCCCGCATCCGCGCCGAAGCCGGTCCCGACACCGTAGTGGCGTTACTAGGCGTGGGCACACTTTTCGGGTTGGCGCGAGTTTCGTCAGTCGTCGAAGGCATCAAGGAAGCCGTTCAAGGCCGGCTGCTGGTGTTTTTCCCAGGCGAACATCACCCAGAAACCCATACCTATCGTCTGCTGGACGCGCGGGACGGCTGGAACTACCTTGCCGTTCCGCTGCTGGCCCAAGACTGAGCACGCGACCAATAAAAAAAGACCACACACCACCATGCTGAATAGGGACATCTACAACAAGCCTCCGAAGGACAATCGCCTCGTTAACAACGGTGTTGCGGAGGTCTCTGAAGACCACTCCGATGCCGCCCAGGCCATCTTGCGCTACGAACTGGAGACGTTCGTCTGCGACGGCCAGTACGAGAAAGGCCTGGAGACAATTCTCGACAAATTTCTGCTCAATCTGGACGCAGGCGCCGAGCAACCCGGGGTTTGGATTTCCGGCTTCTACGGTAGCGGTAAGTCGCACTTGGCCAAGATGCTGCGTACGCTCTGGACTGACTACCAATTCGCCGATGGTGCCACCGCCCGCAGCCGTGCCAAGTTGCCTACGGGCGTGTTCGAGCATCTGAAGGAACTCAGTGCCCAAGGCAAGCGCCACGGAGCCTTGCATGCTGCTGCTGGCAAGCTGGGCGCCGGAGCCGGTGACAAAGTGCGGCTAGCCTTGCTCGGAATCGTGTTCAAGTCAACGGGCCTGCCCGAGCAATACAATCAGGCCCAGTTTGTTCTGTGGATGAGGCGTGAGGGCATCCTTCCCATGGTGGAAGCAGAACTGCAAGCTGCTGGTCGCTCCCTGACGCAGGAGCTCCCGCACATATACGTCTCCAGCCACTTGGCCAGGGCGCTACTCAAGGCCCGGCCTGACCTTGCTCACACCGAGGCGGATGCCCGCAAGCTGCTTAAGGAACAGTTCCCCCAGGTCACCGATATCACGAGCGAACAGATGACCACCGCGATTGCCGACGCTCTGTCGGTCGATGGCAAGTTTCCGCTAACTCTGATTGTCCTCGATGAGGTGCAGCAATATATCGGCGCCGATGCCGAGAAGGCTTTCCAGGTGCAAGAGGTCACCGAGACCCTTTCCAAGCACTTTAACGGCAAGCTGCTCTTTGTGGGCACTGGCCAGTCGGCGCTCTCCGGCATGCCCAATCTGCAGCGGCTGATGGGCCGTTTTCCGGTGCAGGTTATGCTCGGCGACTGGGACGTTGAGAACGTCACGCGGCAAATCATTCTGGCCAAGAAGCCCACCGCCCAGCCTGACGTGGAGCACGTCTGGCGCATCAATCTCGGCGAGATTTCACGTCACCTGCGCGGCACCAAGCTCGAGCACGTCACAGATGACGAAGACGTGATGACCTCGGACTACCCGCTGCTGCCAGTGCGCCGCCGCTTTTGGGAACGTGTTCTCCGAACCATCGATACTACTGGGACTGTTTCGCAACTCCGCAGCCAGCTCCGAGTCGTTCATGAGGCGGTGCTGGCCACCGCCGAAGCACCGCTGGGCCATGTGGTTTCGGGCGACTTCCTTTACGACCAGATTGCCGCGAACCTGGTCTCTACCGCCCAACTGCCCAAGGAGGTGTTCGAGAACGTCCAGCGCTTCACCGCTGGCGATGCGGACAGCCAGCTCAAGGCTAGGTTGCTCAAGCTCGTCTATCTCATCAACAAGTTGCCCGCCGATGCCGCTTTGGACATCGGCCTCAAGGCCACAGAAGATGCACTAGCCGACCTGCTGGTGACCGACCTCGCCGCCGGCTCCGCCGAGCTGCGCAAGAAGCTGCCCGCGCTGCTGGACGAGCTGCAGAACAAGGACCGACTTGTCATGGCCTTGGTTGGCGGCAGCGGCACCGAATACCGACTGCAGACCCGCGAATCCAGTGCCTGGTACGACGAATTCCGCGCCCAGGAGGCCGAACTGAAGGCCGCGCCGCAGCGCGTGGAGCAAAAACGAGCCGACCTGCTGAAGACCCGCTTCGGCGAGGTGCTGAAGAAAGTGCGTGTGGTGCAGGGCAAGGACAACGTTGAGCGCCGCCTCACACCTACCTACGACGACTCCCTGCCCAAGGACCACGCGCAGAACCTCTATCTGTGGATACAGGACGGCTGGCAAGCGGATGAGAGGTCCGTTATCGCCGAGGCAAGGGCCAAATCGGCCGACAACCCTACGTTGTTCGCTTTCCTGCCGGCGCAGCATAAAACCGAGCTCACAAACGCTATCGTGGCGCTGGAAGCGGCCCGCACCACGCTGCAGAAAAAGGGTAGCCCCTCCACCGAAGAGGGCCGCGATGCCCAGCGCTCAATGGAGAGCCGCCAACGCACCGCCGAAAGGGAGCTGGCCGAGCTGCTGGACCAGCTCTTTGGTGGCGTGCGCGTGTTCCAGGCCGGCGGGCAAGAAGCGCAGGACGGCAACGACCTGGCCGACCGCATCAACCGCGCTGCCAAAGCTTCCGCCATCCGTCTGTACAGCCAGTTCGATGCCGCCGACCACGACCAATGGAGCAAGGTGCTCGACGAAGCGCGCAAAGGTAACCTTGAGGCCCTCAAGGCCGTGGGGCACAGTCAGGAGGCCGACAAGCACCCCGTCTGCCAAAAGCTGCTGAGCTATATCGGTCCGGGCAAGAAGGGCGCCGAGATTCGTGAGCAGTTCGAAGCGCCGCCTTATGGCTGGCCGCGCGATGCCATCGATGGCGCTCTTTATGCCTTGCTAGCGGGTGGCCATCTCAAAGCCAGCGATGTGACATCCAAGGCGGTTGATGCCAGGAGCTTGGACCGCGCCAAGCTGACGCAGACGAGCTTCCAGTGCGAGAGCGTCAACATCACGCCGCCGCAGCTCATTAAGATTCGCTCGTTGTTCAGCACGGTGGGCGTGCCGTGCCAGCCGAAGGAGGAACTGGCCAAGGTACCCGCACTGCTGACTAAGCTACGCGAACAGGCCGCCAGGGCTGGCGGCTCCGCCCCCGCGCCAGAAGCGCCCAAACTTGCGCTCATTGAAGCCATCGAAGGTCAATCAGGCAATGCGCAACTGCTGGCCCTTTTTGCAGGTTTTGATGAAATCGTTGGCCTATCCAAGTCCTGGACCCAAACGGCCGATGCTATCGCCAAGCGTTTACCCGTCTGGCGTCAGCTCACCGAGCTGTTGCGCCACGCCAAAGGCCTGGGTCCCTATGCCGCGCTGAAGGCTGAACTGGATGCCATCGAGGCGCAGCGTAGTTTGCTGGCCGAGCCCGACACGGTGCGCCCGCTGCTGGATAAGGTTGTGGACTTGCTACGCCAGGCGCTCAAGGCCAAGCTCGATACGTTCCAGCAGACCTTCTCGCAGCAGCAGGCCCAACTGCAGGCGGACGCTGATTGGGCCAAGCTCACCGACGCTCAACGTACAGAGCTGACTCAGACTCATCACCTAGCCGCACCGATTGCGGGGGCACTGGGCACGCCCGAGCTATTGCAAGACGCGCTTGACGAGTGTGACCTCGACCACTGGGTGGCAAAGACGCAAGCCTTGTCGAGCCGCTTTGAGAGCGTCCGCCATGCCGCCGTGCATCTGCTCAAGCCAAACGTTGTGCACGTGACCATCCCGCGCCGGACCCTGAACGACGAGGCAGAGCTAAAAGCCTGGCTGGCTGAGGTGGAGGTCTTGTTGACCGCGAAGCTCGAGCAGGGGCCGGTGGCACTCTGACCCATAAACCAAGAGGGCGGGTAACGTTATCTCGTTACACGCGTTGCGTCGCAGATAAGACAGAATGAGCCCATGTCGACACACAGCATAAACAACCAACCGCTGGCCAAAGCACTGCGCACCCAGCTCGAGAACACCGTCAAAGCAGCGCGCGATGTTGCCGAGAAGGGTGCCCGCGCCGCCCTCAGCCAACTGGCGGTAGCCGAGGCCAAGGCGCCCGACTACTTGACGGACGAGCTCAAGGCTCTGCGCCGCCGCCTGCGCGCGCACGGCCGCGCGCTGGGCGATGCCAAGGCGAAGGACGACACTCAGGGAGTGCAGCACCTGGTGTGGGAAGCGGCCTACGAGCACTGGCACCGCATGCTGTTCGCCCGCTTCTTGGCCGAGAACGGCCTCCTGTTGTGGGAGCCGGGTGCGGCAGTGTCGCTGGACGACTGCGAAGCGCTGGTCCAGGAGCCTGACCCAGCGATGAACCTGGGCGCCAAGACCAAGTGGGAGCTTGCGGCTAAGCTCGCCGCCCGCATGCTGCCGCAGGTGTTCAAGCCGCACAGCCCTGTGTTCGAGTTGGTCTTCGCGCCTGAGCACCAACGCGAGCTGGAGCGTCTGCTGGCCGCACTGCCCCCCGAGGTGTTCAAGGCCAGCGACAGCCTGGGTTGGGTCTACCAGTTCTGGCAGGCCAAGCGCAAGGACGAGGTCAACGACTCGGAGGTGAAGATAGGCGCAGACGAGCTGCCCGCCGTCACCCAGCTTTTCACCGAGCCCTATATGGTGGACTTCCTGCTCCACAATTCTCTGGGCGCCTGGTGGGTGACGCGACACCCGGGCAAGACCTGCCCGGTGCCGCTGACCTACCTGCGGAAGCTCGAGGACGGCACGCCCGCCGCCGGCAAGTTCGAAGGCTGGCCCGACCGCCTGGAAGATTTCACGCTGCTCGACCCCTGCTGCGGCTCGGGCCACTTCCTGGTGGCGGCCTTCCTGATGCTGGTGCCCATGCGGATGGAAGCCGAGGGTCTGAGCGCGAGGGATGCAGTGGATGCCGTGCTCGCCGACAACCTGCATGGCCTGGAGTTGGACGCCCGCTGCGTGGAAATCGCCGTCTTCGCGCTGGCCCTGGCGGCGTGGCGCTTGCCGGACGAAAACGGCGACCCACTGGGTGTGCGCGCTGACATGCCCGCGCCGCAGGTGGCCTGTTGCGGCCTGACGGTGGCCGCCAAGCCTGAGGACTGGGTGGCCCTGGTACCGGACGACGCGCCCAACGCTGTCTACCTGCGGCAGGAACTGCGCCTGCTGCACGCAAGATTCGCCCAGGCGCCGCTGCTGGGCAGCCTGCTGGACCCGGCCCGCAGCCTGAGGAACGACCTGGCTACCTCCAGCTTCGACACCTTGCGCGACCTGCTGGAACGCGCCCTGGCCACCGAGCGTCCCGCCACGCTGTGGGGTGAGCCCAGCGAGCTACGGGACGACACGTGGGACCTGGCCCTAACCGCCCGGGGCCTGCTGGACGCCGCGCGGCTGCTAGACGCGCGCTACCACCTAGTGGTGACCAACGTACCTTATTTGGCCCGCGGCAAGCAGAACGACACGCTGAAGGACTACTGCGAAGCACACTTCTCCGAGGCCAAGAACGACTTGGCCAACGTGTTTTTGATGCGCTGCCTGGAACTGGCGCGCGAGCCCAATGGCAACCAAGGCGCGGGCGTGGTGCAAATCGTGATGCCGCAGAACTGGCTGTTTCTCGCAAGCTACAAAAAACAGCGCGAGACACTGTTGAGGTGCGTGCAATTCAACCTAATTGCGTTGCTTGGCGCCAAGGGTTTTCAGACGCCCATGTGGGATTTCAATGTTCAGTTGCTGTCAGTTACCCGTGCGATTGCTACCGAAGATTTTCAGGTACGTGGCTTGAATGTTAGTGCCCCGAGAAGTGCCGCTGAGAAGGCAGACTTGATGCATGACTGCACGCTGGTGGCCATGAGACAAAAAGCGATGCTTGCCAATCCCGACTCAGCGATTAGCTTCGGCGCTGTGGATTCGGCCAAGCTTTTCTCGGCAGTCGCAGGGTGTTATCAGGGGACATCTACAGGCGATAACGCGCGATTCGTTCAGCTCTTCTGGGAGGTGACGGTTGGCGACGAGTATCGGTTTTTCCAAGGACCGGCCAGAGCCACTAGCTCGTACGATGGTCGTCAAGCCTCTGTGCGATGGTCAGTTGTGAAAGAGTTTGCTAGCTCAGCAGTTCGAGGTGAGGCTGCGTGGTCCCGCTCCGGCGTTGCAATTGGCCAGATGAACGGTCTACCAGCGACACTTTATGGAGGTCAACTGTTCGCAAACACAACGCCGGTAATTGTTCCTCATAGGGAGGAGGACTTGCCATCTGTTTGGGCGTTCTGTTCTTCATCAGAGTTTGCCGAGAGGCTTAGGGCGGTTAACCAAAAACTGAGCGTAGACAATGGCTATGTTGGCAAGATTGAGTTCGACCTTGCTCACTGGCAAAAAATCGCTGTCGAGCGCTACCCCAACGGCCTGCCCAAGCCATATTCTGACGACCCCGCCCAGTGGCTGTTCCACGGCCACCCGCAACCCGCTACCGACCCGCTGCAAGTAGCCGTCGCCCGACTGGCCGGATACCGCTGGCCGGCCGAGAGCGATACTTCGATGGACCTCGCCGACGAGGCGCGCACCTGGATTGCCCGCTGCGAGCGGTTGGCCGAGTACACCGACGACGACGGCATAGTCTGCTTGCCCTCGGTGCGCGGCGAACCGCCAGCGCACGAGCGGCTGCTCAAGCTGCTGATTGCCGCCTGGGAGACGGTACGGCCCGGTAGCTGGAAGCCCGCTGTGCTCGATAAGTTGCTCGCCGATGCCGACTGCGCGGGAAAGGGAATGGACGTCTGGCTGCGCGACAAGTTCTTCGAGCAGCATGCCAAGCGCTTCCAGCACCGCCCTTTCATCTGGCATGTGTGGGACGGCCTGAAGGATGGGTTTGCCGCGCTAGTGAACTACCACCGGCTCGACAAGAAGAACCTGGAGCGCCTTATCCACACCTACCTGGGCGACTGGATACGCCTGCAGGAGTTCGGTGTGCGCGATGGTGTTGATGGCGCCCAGACCCGTCTTGCCGCCGCCCAAGACCTGAAACTCCGCCTGGAACTCATCCTCGAAGGCGAATTCAACGGAAGGGTTGGCTACGACATCTTCGTGCGCTGGAAGCCGCTGGCCGAGCAGCCCATCGGCTGGAACCCCGACCTCAACGACGGCGTGCGCCTGAACATTCGGCCGTTCATGGCCGCCGAGGTCCTGCGTCACAGCAAGAAGCCCAAGCTCAACATCACCTGGGACAAGGACCGCGGCAAGGACGTGGAAAGTGCACCTTGGTACAAGGTATTCGAGGGCGAGCGCGTTAACGACTACCACTTGACGGTAGCAGAGAAGACGGCAGCGAGGGGGGCTGCCAAGGAGCAACAAAGACAATCATGACCCAGAAGAACATTGGCGCACAGTTTCGCGGACCATCCTCGCCCGCCAATGTTGGCGAGTTGTTGGCGACTGCAGTGATGTCCGCAGCCAAGGGCAACTCGCACACGGCGGCACCGGCCGCTGCCATTCTCTGGCCCGACAAGGACGGCCACTGGCAAGCCGCGCTACCCGCACTGAGGAAGCTGCTCCCCAGCCTGTGTGTACTCGGCCCCTATGAGCACGAGCAGCGCAGCGGTCCCGCCCTCTGGCTAAAGTGCGCTATTTCCGGCGCTCTTGCAGGCGTTGAACTCGAGGGCGTGCCCGTGGTCTACCTGCACGGCGTCAGCCGCGCCGACCTGCGCGCTATCGAAAGCTGCCCGCGCGACCTGCAGCCCCTGGCCGAGCTTCAATACCGCGGTGTGTTCTGGAGCCAGGCCAACACCAAAGACTGGACCCTGAGCGCCTTTCTGGCATCGAAGAACGGGGGACTGGGTCTGGATGTGGCACAGGACAAGGCCACGCAGGAAGCCCTGGGCCAGGCGCTCGAGGCGGGCGTGCTGCTGGAGCGCAGCTTGGAAGAGCTCAGAGGCCGGCAAATTAACGCCGAGTGGCTGCACAGTCTGCTGGCGCCCAATCCCACACGCGACCTGCTGGTTTGGCTGAACGACCCGGAGAGCACCCGGAATCAGTGGAAAGGTGTTCGATGGGATGTGTTTACCAAGCGGTGCAGGTCGGACTTTGGCGTCGACCCTATCTCCGATGGAGCGCTTGTGGCGGCCGAGTTGTTGGCCAAGGCCGGAGGTAAATGGGCAGCGGTCGCCGAGCTCTACAAAGACTCGTACACCAGCTTTCCGAAGGTATTCGCGCTGCTTGCTACGGTTCAGCCCCCACAGATGGGGCTGTTTCCTGACCTCGACCAACTGGCCGGCTATCCGCAAGCGAACGAGCAGAGTGAGTCTGCGCTGCGAAATGTGTTGTTGGCATGCGCCGCGATGGATGCACAACTGGCACGCACAGCCATTCTGGCTGCCGAGACAGAGCACGGCATACGGCGCGGGTGGTTATGGAACCGCATGGGCCGTTCACCGCTGGCGGCGGCGCTGGCGCATCTGTGCAAAGCTGCTGAGCTGAGCGCAACGATTCCCATCGGCCAGACACCGGCTGAGCTGGCCGCCAGCTATCAGCAGACGGGTTGGCAGGTGGATAAGGCCGCGCTGCAGGCTCTGGGTTCTGTGCATTTGAAGGCCGACGTGGATGCCGTCTCGGCGGCCCTTCGCGCGGTCTACCTGCCCTGGGTCGAGGAAGCAGCCAAGCGGCTGCAGGAGGCTACGAAGGTCGCTGGCGGGCTGACGCCTCTGTCCGCGGACCCGGTAGGACAAAAAAACGCAGGCACCTGCACGCTATTCGTCGATGGCTTGCGCTACGACGTGGCGGTGCAACTGCGTCAGCGCCTGTCGGGGCTGGGCGAAACGCGCCTTTCCGCCCGTTGGACCAGCTTGCCTTCGGTGACGGCTTCCGGCAAGGCGTGGTGTTCGCCCGTTGCAGGCCAAGTATCAGGCGCGGCTGACGACGTGGAGTTCGAGCCCCGCGTGGCCGCAGACGGCAAACCGCTGTCGGCGCACAATTTCCGCAAACTGCTGGCCGAGCACGGCGTACAGCCGTTGGATAAGCACGAGACCGGAGACCCACAGGGCTGCGCCTGGACCGAGGCGGGCGACCTGGACCACTACGGCCACGAGCACGGCGTACGCCTGGCGCGTGACTTGGAGACTCAGTTGGACCAAGTGGTGGAGCGGATTAGCGAGCTGTGCCAGGCCGGCTGGAAGCGCGTGCGCATCGTGACGGACCACGGTTGGTTGCTGCTTCCCGGGGGATTGCCCAAGACCGAGCTGCCCAAACACCAGGCGGAGACCCGTTGGGGCCGCTGCGCGGTGCTAAAGGACACCGCCCATGGCACCCCACTGACGTTCGGCTGGGATTGGTGCAAGGATGTACAGGTGGCCTACGCCCCCGGGGTAGCATCTTTCATAGCGGGGGCGGAATACGCCCATGGCGGCATCAGTTTGCAGGAGTGCCTTGTGCCAGTACTAGAGCTAGAGGCAACGAACTCGGCCACAACAGTAATGGCGGTCACCATCAAAGCAGTCACCTGGAAAGGTCTGCGATGCGTTGTCGAAGTGGATAGCGCTTCCCCGGGTTTGAGTGTCGATGTTCGCACCAAGCCCGCACTGGCATCCACCTCGTTGGTGGCAAGAGCAAAGCCAGTGGATGGCGGCAAGGCGAGCCTAGCCATTGCCGACGATGAACACATGGGTTCTGCTGCGGTGGTGGTGGTCCTAAGTACAACTGGCGATGTGCTGCAGAAGCAGGCGACCACGGTAGGAGGATGACGGAATGCGGTGTGACCCACACTGCCGCATGACCGCCGAAGCAAGACCCAAAGTAGGATTCTGGTTAAGACCAGGGCACAAGAATAGGTAGAAAAGATGCAACTCGATGACTTGGACAGAATAGCTTCGACTGCCTTCGAGGGTTATGTAGTTCGGAAGGACCTGGTTCGCACGTTCAGTCGCCAGTTCCCGGTGCCAACCTATGTCGTCGAGTTTTTGCTTGGCCGCTATTGCGCGACAACGGATGAGGCTGAAATCCAAGAGGGCCTCGACATCGTCCAGCGTCAGCTGGCTTCCCGTACCGTCAAGGCGGGCGAGGAGGAATTGTTCAAGGCCCGGGCCCGGGAGTCTGGCTCGGTCAAAATCATCGACATCATTACCGCTCGGCTCGACTCCAAGACTGACTCCTACATCGCCACACTTCCCAGCTTGCGGCTGACGGATGTCCGGCTGACACCAGAGATGGTCAAAGAGAACGAGCGTATGCTGACAGGTGGCTTCTACGCCGAGGTCACGCTGGGCTACGACGCATCGATTGCGCAGGAGAAGGGGGGCAGGCCCTTTGGCGTCGACGCACTGCGTGCCATTCAACTGTCCAAGCGTGAGGTGCTGGATGTGCTGGCCAAAGGGCGCGAGAGTTTCTCGACCGCTGAGTGGCGAGACCTGCTGCTTCGCAGTGTTGGGTTTGAGCCGGAGACCCTACCAGAGCGCGCGAAAGATTCGCTGCTATTACGTATGGTCCCCTTCGTCGAGCGAAACTACAACCTTGTCGAATTGGGCCCGCGCGGCACAGGGAAATCGCACCTGTTCCAACAGGTCTCGCCCTATGCGCACCTTATTTCCGGTGGCAAGGCTACCGTGGCTCGCATGTTCGTCAACAACTCCACCGGGCAACGCGGTCTGGTGTGCCAATACGATGTGGTCTGCTTCGACGAAGTGTCGGGCGTCTCCTTTGACCAGAAGGACGGCGTCAACATCATGAAGGGCTACATGGAGAGCGGCGAGTTCTCCCGGGGCAAGGAGAGCATCCGTGCTGACGGCTCCATTGTGCTGGTCGGCAATTTCGATGTTGACGTTGAGCATCAGCAGCGCATCAGCCATTTGTTCGGGCCGTTGCCGCCAGAGATGCGAGACGACACGGCCTTTATGGACCGAATCCACTGCTTCCTGCCAGGCTGGGATGTACCCAAGCTCAACCCTAGCCTGTTTACCGAGCATTTCGGCCTGGTGAGCGACTTCCTGTCGGAATGCTTCACGCAACTGCGTAACCAAAGCCGCGTCTCCACCTTGCAGGGTCGTGTGTACTGGGGCGGAGCACTCTCTGGGCGCGACCTCAACGGCGTCAACAAGACAGTAAGCGGCTTGCTCAAATTGCTCTACCCGAGCGCCGAGACTTCGGTCAGCGATGAAGACCTGGAGTGGGCGGTCCGGTTAGCTCTAGAAGTGCGCCGCCGCGTTAAGGAGCAGCAGAAGCGCATCGGTGCAGCGGAGTTCCGTAATACTCACTTTAGCTACACCATGGGGACAGAGGGGGTCGAGAAGTTCGTTAGTACTCCCGAGTTGCAGAGCCAGGGAGGCATCGGTGATGAGCCGCTCGAGTGCGGCCAGGTGTGGGTCCTGAGCCCGGGGGGGCAGGACGAGCACCCGGGACTGTTCCGGCTGGAAGCAACAGAAGGGCCCGGAAGCGGTGTCCGAGTACTCAACAATCCGGTGCCGGCCTCCTTCAAGGAATCGATTCGCTGTGCCGAGCAGAATCTGTATGCCCGCGCCCAGCAACTTGTTGGAGACCGTGACCCGCGTTCGCATGAGTTCTCCGTTCAACTGCGGGGCTTCGACGCCGCCAAGTCTGGGGCCAAGACCGGGGTTGGCGCCTTGATTGCTCTGTCTAGTGCCCTTCTCAAGAAGTCGGTACGTGGGGGGCTGGTGGTCGTTGGCGAAGTGACACTCGGCGGCACCATCGAGCCAATTCACAACGCCGTGAGTTTGGCTGAGCTGGCGGTTGAGAAGGGCGCCAAGTCATTGCTGCTGCCAGTGTCCTGCCGTCGACAACTATTTGACCTGTCGGATGAAATGGCGACGAAGCTTGATGTTGAGTTTTACCAGGACGGGCGGGATGCGTTGATGAAGGCGCTGGCTGACTAGAGGCGCTTAATTCAGGAGGGGCGCGGAACAAGAGACGCTGAATGCGTCGCTGTAAGAGACGAGTACCTGTTGCGAAGCCGTGGACCGTCGAGAGCAATTTCTTTTCCGTTGGACAATCCTTAACACGCAGATGTCCCGGTCTGCCCACTTCTAGCGTTGTTGGCAGGTTCGCCGCGTCGCTGTTGTCGCCCGTACCCGGCTTGAGCGCGCAGGCAGGGAAAACCGGCTCCCCGTCAGCCAGCGGTCGCGGCGTCTTAGCTCTTACCCGTCGCTGGCGGTGGTGCAATTAGGCCGGGCACGTGGAGCACGCCGCCTTAGCTTTCAATAGGGTGGCCGCAGGGGCTCTGAATGCTGCGACTATACGCCGGACTGAGCGAGTAGCTCACCTGCCGAGGTGCCCAGCACACTGGCGATTCTGACCAAATTCAGCACTGTCAGATTGTGCTCGCCTCGCTCAATTCCGCCAATGTAGGAGCGGTCCATATCTGTAGCGAGTGCTAGCTCTTCCTGCGAAAACCCTTGGACCTTCCGAATTGCACGCACCGTCTTGCCAATAGATGCAAGTGCGGGATTGCCAGCGTGTTTCGGTGAGGGTCTCGCCATGCGCCAATGTTCTGCATTTGACGGACCCGATACCACGGGATAGGATACCCAAATCAATTCCAATCCCTATAGCTCAACTGAGATATTTGGCATGTCCGCACGTGTGCTTTTGCTTGGCGTAGTCGTCTGTAGTCCCATTGCGGGCCGCAAACGGAGTCCGAAGCTGACCGACCCGGTCCGCGCGGCAAACGCAGCTTCCAGGGATTGAGCGGACAGCCAGTAGACAGTTGCCGGGAAAAAACGCCGGACAAACACAACGCACCATCAACCGTGCCGGGTTTGCCGGAATGGCACAGACTGCGGCCGCTAGTACGTGGGAGACTGGCTCAGGAACCAGCGCACCTTTCACGCTGTGCTGCTGGCCGCGTGGCGGCGCTACTGCCGGAAATCCGGTAGTACGCAACAACATCGAAAAGTAGTTAATTGCTAAGGGAGAGGAGCATGAAACGTGCGCTGTATGTGCTTGCGCTGCCGCTGGCGCTGACCGCCTGCGCGGCAGTGGTTGAACCCATCGCCGGGCCGAATGGAAAACAGGGGTATTCCATTTCCTGTGATGGGTCGGCGGATAGCTGGTCGAAGTGCTACAACGCGGCCGCGAAAGCGTGCGGCGGGAATTACGACATCGTTAATTCCAGCGGCAACAGCACGCCAACGGGCTATGGGCCACTCGTTACTCGCAGCCTGATTGTCAGTTGCAAGGGGTGAGGCTCAGATGGGGCAGGCTTAGGTAGTCGCCAAACCATCGCGCCAGCACGCGGTCACGACATTTTCGGTCACTTCAGGTGCCTGGATGAGCGCGATGCGGATTACCGACGGACTGAATCCGAAGCGTGCCGACGGCTAGAGTAGCGGCGCAGGTAATTCACAAGGAATCCTCATGGAGAAGCATGTTCTGGCGCTGTACTTTTACAGCGTGTTGGCAGGCTTTGGTTTGACCTTATACGTTTCTGTCTGGATGGAGCGTCAAGGAAGGGCTATTGGGCGAAGTGTTCTGACTGGGGTCGGAACTGCGCTAGCAATGGCCGTTTTGGGTCCATACACTTTCATCGTCTTGCTCCGCGATTTAATTGAGGAGCAACGAGCACGCCCGGCGACTATGTTGGCATGTCTGGCCGCTTCGAACGTCCTTCCTTTGACTTTCACGGTATGGCGTCCCTCGCAGGCCAACATAGCCTATTGCGCCATTACTATAGTTTTGAACTTTGCGCTCGCGCTGTATGCCGCCAAGAAGAAATAAAGACGCTGTAGCAGGGATGAGCGCGGTGCCGGATTTGTAGCTCAACATTGCAACGCCATCGGCAGCGACAACGATTGAATCCCGGGATACCACTAATGATGGAGAGTCAATGCTAGGACTGCAGTACACGGGGCTGATACTCCGGCACTGGAAACAGTGGCGCCCGAAGGCGTACAAGGAAATGCAGAAGGACGGGACGCTGCAGGAGTTCGCCCAGAGTCTGAGCAAGCAGGCGGCGACGCAGGTGGCGACACTGATGGCAGCGGGCATGCCCAAGCACCAGGCGGAGGAGTTCGTGATGCCGGACATTCTGCTGCCGCCGGAGAGGTAACCGCGCCTCGCAAAGCCGCGCGCCCCTTCGATGACCGGAGCAGAGCGCAAGCCAAAGGGTGATGCTTTGTTAACTTTTGTTGGGCTAAAGTTAATTAAAGTTAGCCTTGACCGCTGAAAATAGAGTCGCGAGAAGGTCGCCATAACTTACGGTAGTGGCACGGTTCCCGCCCGGTCCTTGTCCCTCGATGTCAGGCCCATGGCATCACCTCCCTGACGAATATGGCAGCACGCACCAGTGCCAGATGAAGCGAGGCGAGCGTGTCGCCCCTGTCCCGAGATTTCACGCCCATTTAAACCCCCTGCTCCAGAGAAGAGTCCTCACACACAAACTCATGCACAGCACACACACCCTTAAAGGGTGTTGTGTGTGCGGTGCGCACAGACCGCACAAAGTGAGTATTTGTGCGATTTGTGCGTGCCATCAGTTCACCCATAGCCAGCCGCCCCCCGTTTGATAGATTTCCCCTTCGCCGGTCATCGCCGCGAGCGCGCGGCGGACTTGGTATGTCTTTTGGTCCGGTCGACACAGCAGCCGCTCTGCGATGATTGGCACGACGGTTTCCACCTCCACGCAGGGGCGGCCCATCGGCGCGCCACCCTTGGCGAAGTCCTTTGAGTCGCGCAACAGGGCCTTCAAGACGGAATAGACAATGTTCTGCGTCTTTCCCTTGGGCATGGGTCGGGAAGCGGTCGGCGCGCTCTCATCCGGCTCCACGACGCAGGACGTAACCGGCTCGCCGTGCTCATCGTCGCCAAGTTCCACCACGTGCAGCCGGAAGGCGGTTCGCTCGCCATCCTCGTCGTCCTTGCTTTTGGCAATCGACCACTCGCGGCGGCTGTCTGTCCGCGAAACCTCAATGGCGGCATCCAGTGCTGCATAGAGGCTGCTATGCCCGCGCAGGCCCTTGGTGCCGTCCTTGCCTGTGTGGTGCACCAGCAGGACCACGCCGCCAATACGGCGCTGCAATTCCTTGCAGGACTCGATAAGCTCGCCCATGTCCTTACTGGCGTTCTCATCGGCCCCCGGTGCGGCGCGGTTCAGGGTATCTACCACCAGCAGGCCATCACGCCCACCAGCGGCCAGCACGGCGGCGGCCAAGTCGGCAATATCGGCCTCTTGGCGCAGGTCCAGGGATTGCGTGACGAAGCGCAGGCGACCGGGCAGAGGGCGGCGATTTTTGATGCTCCATGCCTGGGCGCGCTTGCCCATGCCGCGCTCGCCTTCCAGGGCGCAGTACGTGACAGAGGCAGGGGTCACGCGCTTGCCAAACCATTCCGGCGCACCGTCAGCGATGGCGGCGCACAGGTCCAACGCCAGGAAGGACTTACCAGAACCAGACGGGCCATACAAAGCGGCCAGGCCATCGGCGGGCAGCACACCACGCACAAACCACCGCAGCGGCGGAGCGTTCAGCAGGTCATCGCCCGATTGCAGCCGGTAGCGCATGGGCGGCGTCTTGGCGCCTTGCAACAGGTTCGCCAAGGCTTCGCTATCGTGCTCGGCTTCGTAGTCGTTGGCGTCGTAGTTCGCGGGTTTGTCGGTGGGCATCTCCACCCATGCGCCGTTTACCTCGCGGGCGATGGCTTCGGCCTGGGACTCCTTGCCACGGTCGGCCACGAATACGAGTTGGGCATTGGGGAAGCGCTCACGTAGGACACGTCCCACGGCAGGGTAGCGGCCACAGCCAAAGGCCACTATGGCGGCGGCGTTATAGTCGGCGCGCGCCACAGCCCACGCTTGCCCGAGGCCTTCGCAGATGTAGATGCGACCATCGGTCTCGATTTCACCGAGCACAAACAGGCCCTCCCCGAAGGATGCGCCCGCCGCGTTCAGCTTCACACCGGCACCGGGCGCCGTGATGTATTGGACCGTCCGCAGTTCGCCATCCAGCGAGCGGACTGGCACCACCAGAGAACCGGCCACGGCTTGTTCTCGGATGGTCAGTGGGTCATCCTGGGGAACCATACGCAGACCGTCAGGCATGCCGCGCTTGGCAATGATGTAGGGGTGCGAGGCGTCCGCGGGCGGGTAGCTCTCAAATGCCGCGGACAGGTCAATGCGCGGCTTCTTAGAGGCTTTCGGCGCGGGGTGTGCCTTGGGCTTCGGGGTCAGCGTGCGGGCGGCTTGTATGCCGGTCTGGCGCGTCCTGTCCTGCCAGCCAGCATCGCGCGCAGCATGAAACAACGTCGCGGCCTTCACCGGGCCATCACCGAAGGATTGCCACGCGCTCAGGCAGTCGCGCTCCCCTTGGTAGTTCGGTGCGCTTGCGCTCCACTCGTGGAAGTCCTCAAACCCCAAGCCAGCATCCTTGGCGGCCATGCCGTACCGCGTCCATTCGTCGCGGGGGCATCCGGGGTCCAGGGAGAACAGGGCAGAGCGGGCACGCTCGAGTCCATCGCGCCCGTTCATCATGCCGCCCCCTTCACGCACTTGCGCTGCCAGGTGCGGATTGCCTTCAAGTCATCTGGAGTGAAGCTGTACACGCCCACGCGGACTACAAACCCGTCACGGTCCACCACGGGCACGCGCCGGCACGGAATCTCCAGGCCGCGGCGGCGCAATTCGGCAATGAGTTCGGGCCCGTTGGAGCAGCCGGCGATGCAGTCGATTTCTTTGCGACGGCGGGGGCGCACCGGCATGGCGTGAATCACGCGCAGGTGGCGCGGGTTGTCGGTCCCAGTGAATTTACGGGGGGCTTCCTGTGCGGTAGTATTCTCGGTGTCAGCGAGGCTCAATTCCGCAATCAATGGGAGTTGGGCCTTTTCCATTACTGGCCCCCGTTAAGCAGCTTTGCCAGGTCAGCGACGCGCCAGGCGAGGCGGCCATTGATGCGGACGGGGCGGATGGGGCCGTTCTCCAAGCAGGCCCATTTCCGGAGGGTTTGTGGCTTTCGGTTGATGGCGGCGGCGGCCTGGTCAGTCGGCAGGACTTCGGGCAGGGGCGCGCCAGTCAGCAGGGCAGCACGGGTCATAATCAACGTCCAATTCGGCCTCACTTGGCGGGGGCGCGGGACGTTGATAACGTGCCGATATTCGCTATCAACGCCTCACGACTTCCGCCGCGTTCGGCTTTGTGTCTCGGCGTTGATACTTTGGGGTGGGGAGGGAGTGGGGTCGCAAGAGTGGGGATGTGGGGTAATTTTTCCCCACTCCAGAACCCTATTTTTAGGAAGGGGCGTACTTGTGGTGATTCGCCATCCGGATGCGGTTCTGATTAACCGCCTCCTGCCACGCTTCCTTGAACGGGTCTTTCCCGACCCCGAACAAATCAGCATGGTGCGCCCGGCATGCGTCCTCGATTTTCCTCTTCCCGCCGTTCGGGATAGCCGTCCGCGTGAATCTCAAATTATCGGCCTCTGCCTCGATTGCCTGAATCTGCCTCTCGCGCTTGGTGTGACCAGCGACGGGAAAGCCAGGTTCGGCACCCGGCTGGCTGGCTTTGCTGGCTTGCGCACTTCCCTTAGGCCACGGACCAATGTACGTAGCTTCATATTCCGCTGTTAGCTTCGCGTTCTGTAAGGCAGGCAGCAGCAGCTCCACGAAATCATGTTGTGCCGAGCGTATGTAGTCCTCACAGTGGGCCCATCGCAAGAAGTCTGCTAGCTCTTTGACAGTGCATGGCAGTTTGAGTGCGGGCTGGGAGTAATCTCCGGACGGGTGGTCGACTAGTGCCGCGAATTCGTCGGGGGTTAATCCCGAATCCTTGTAGTGCTCGGGCTCCTTCGCCCATATGCCATCGCTCCGAAGCCATAGGCCAGGGGCAGGCCAATCGTCCATATCGGATGGCTCTACCCTGAATTGCCGAACGATGTCAGCATACGTAACCGTACTCGATACGTACCCCACTCTCGCACTCCTTCACGTGCGGCCTTCAATTGGATGCCCCTACCAGGCCGGTGAAGGTGTCCGGCTTTTCCGCCCGTCGGCGTAGGCAGGGGCAAAACTGGCAAGCGGCGGCTACATCTTCCACGCGACGGGCGCCGTAGCGGAGCACGATGTAACGCCACTTAATCCATTACGACCAAGCGAAAGCTTGATGCGCTGCTCATTCACAGGCTCTATTCGGCGGCCTTTGCGCTCGGCTATCTCGTGCGCAACGCTTGTAAGGGCGGCTTTGCACGCTGTCGCAACGGCGCTGGACTCAGGGATGAACTGGTAGCGGCTGTAGTTGATTGTGATAACAAAGCCGTTTTGCGTATTTTCCACGACGTATTCGGTGTCGCGGTCAAACTGGGTCATCGGCTTGTCTGTGAAGGTGCTTGGCGTAGTGCAGGCAGCCAAACTGAGGATGATGAGCGTTGCCGCAATTCTTCTTGTCTTCATACATTTCCCTTGTGCTGCGTAAGAAAAGCGCCCGTATTGCTACGCGGCGGTAATTGCCTTCAAGCCCGGCTTGGCCTGTTTCGGCTCGAACTTGATTCCAGCCTGTTCCAGCAGCCACGCTTCGATTTTGATGTGCCACGCCCGCAGCAGGTCCAGCGGGCGGCGGCGGTAGTGCTTCTCCGCCAGGGCGGACGGCTTGTGCCCCATGATTTGGGCGGAAATGCCGGACGGCATCTCTACCCACTCGCACAGCGTACCGAAGGACCGGCGCAGGCCATGCAGACTCACATGCGGCAAACCAGCAATCTCTAGCGCCTTGGCGTGGGCATTGCGCGGCTCTGCCAGCCTGCCATTGGCGGATGTGGGACTGCTGAATACCCAAGGCGACGGCTCCCACTTCTCGCCGCGTGCTTCCATTTCACGCAGCTTGTGCACGTTGGGCGGCGTGTCATTGCGGCGCTTCAGGGCCAGCAGCAGGGAGGCAAGGTAAGGCGTCAGCGGAATCGTGCGTTCGCCTTCCACCTTGTCCCGGATGGGCAGGCTTCCCCATTGGAAATCCACGTCGTCCCACCGCAGCCCGCCCAATTCTTCCCGGCGCGCGCCAGTGATAAGCAGCCCTTGAAGGTATGCCGATATGACCGGGTTTGAAATCCCGCGCACGGCAGCGAACCAGGCGGGCAGTTGCTCGCGTTGCAGGCAATCGTCTTTGGTCTTGGCCTTGGGTACGTGCTCGCGGGATATGCGGCTCGAGAAGGCGTCAAGCGATACCAAACCCTTGTAGGCGGCCTGGTCCTCGCACCAGCGGGCGAAGGCGCGCAGTAGCCGGAAGGATAGGGCGGCGCTGGTGGGGCGGCTCTCCGCCTCTTTCTCTAGCCATACGGCTATCCGCTCGCGGGTCAGGTCGGAAAGGCGGTCATCCAGTAGCGCGGCGAGCGGCGCGGCAATGGTCTTGCCTCGCTTCCATTCACGGTCGCCACGGTCCGCAAGGCGAACATGGTCCACATAGTGACGTTCAGACCATTTGCCACGACGGGCGGCAATGTAGGCGGTCCACGCATCCCCAAGGGTTACATCCTTGCGGCGGGCGGCGGCTTGCCTGGCTTCATGAGCGGCCCGAACTTCGGCCCTTGCTTCGCGGGGGTCTTTGCCTGCGTCAATGAGCGTTTGCAGGTTGCGGGCTTCTTCCTGGGCTTTGTCGATGCGCCAGCTTCGCGGGTCGCCAATGGTCAGGCGGACCGTTTGCCCGTGAACCTTGCCTTGGAAGATATAGGCCTTTGCCCCGTTTGCCGTGGCACGCAGGCCAAGGCCGGGGGACGCGGCATCCCACAGGAAGGCTTGGGCCTTGCCATCAGGGCAGGTGTGTTCCTGTACCCGCTTCGCCGTGAAATTGACCTTTGCCATTGATGCCACCTCTTGAGACCGGGTTACATGGCTTCATGTAACCGCCGTGTAACCACATCTTATGGCAAACAATCAACATTGAGCAACGTGAAAATCCGGGCAACTATGCCGGAATCCCTTGTGGTTGCTGGTTTCATCGGGTTACATGAGTGCGCGTCAACACGGAGAAATGACCTCTTGGCCGGACTTTTAATCCGTTGGTCGCGTGTTCGAGTCACGCACGACCCACCAGTATTACGAAGGGCCTGTGGCGCAAGTCACAGGCCCTTTTTGCATTGGCGTGCAGCCGCTTTAACTTGTTCGAGGTAGAGACTTAGGGGCGGACGCACAGGACAATGGGACAACCGCGGCTGTGTCGGCCACGGTACTACAGAGGGGCCGGCAAGGCACGGCCCCAAACGACTCCCAACCAGTCCCTATGCGGCGAGCAGGCCTTTCCTTGCCGGCCAGTGGGCACGTGCTGCGCATCATCTGGCCGTTCGTTCCGGTTGTCGTCGCGCTGGCCTTGTTCAGCATCGCCAGCCTAGACCTGCTATCGGCCGCGCGCGCGTTCGTGGCTGGGGAGAGCCAGTGGTCCAAGGGACAGAAGAACGCCGTGCTGCACCTGCTGCGCTATGGCGAGGACCGCAACCCCGAAGACTTTGCCTCTTACCTGGCGGCCATCGCCATCCCGCTCGGCGACCATCGCGCGCGCCTGGAACTGGACCGCGCCGAGCCTGACCTGGAGCGCGTGCGCGAAGGGTTGCTCGCCGGCGGCAACCACCTGGAAGACATTCCGCGGATGGTCCGGCTCTATCGCAATTTCCGCAATATCCAGGAGGTCGATGCCGCGATCCGCGTGTGGGCGGCGGGCGACCAGGAAATCTTTGCCTTGCACGAGCAGGCGCTGGCGTTGCGCCATCTCGTTGAGCAGCCGGGATGCGGCGACGAATGCGTGGCGCCGGTGCTGCGCAATATCGCCCGGATTGATGCCAGGCTGACGCCGCTGGAGCGTGCCTTCTCCGAACACCTCGGCCAAGCCTCGCGCCGGGTGACACGGCTGTTCACGACCGGCAGCGCGGTGATGGCGACCCTGCTGCTGATGTCGGCGATCTTGCTGTCACATGGGCCGCTGCGGCGCGAGCGCCAGCTGCGCGAGGCACTGGCGCAGCGCGAGGAGCAGCTGCAGCTGGCGGTAGAGGGCAGCAACGACGGGCTATGGGACTGGCACCTGGGCCGCGGCGAGCTGTACTTCTCGCCGCGCTGCGCGCAGATGCTGGGCTACCAGGCCGACCAGCTGCCGCATGCGCGCGAGACGGTGCTGGGGCTGCTGCATCCGTCCGACCTGGTCGCCTTCGAGGACAAGCTCACGCGCCACCTGCGCAGCGGCGAGCCCTATGACGCCGAGTTCCGGCTGCGCACGCGCGCCGGCCATTACCTGTGGGTGCGCGCACGTGGCAGGCTGGTGCGCGGGCCGGCGCGGCGGCGTGCCCGCATGGCAGGATCGCTGACGGATATCTCCGACAACAAGCGCTACGAGACGCAGCTCTTTGCCGAGAAGGAGCGCGCCCAGGTCACGCTGCAGGCCATCGGCGACGCCGTGGTGACAACCGATGTGTGGGGGCGCGTGCAGTCGCTCAACCCGGCGGCCGAAGCGCTGACCGGCTGGCGCGAAGCCGATGCCCGCGGCCTGCCGCTGGCCCAGGTCTGCGTGCTGCGCGACGAAGACAGCCACGCGCCGCTGCCCGATATCGTCACGCTGGCGCTCAGGGAGCGCTGGCACGGCCAGTCGGCGCAGCTGGTGCAGCGCGCGGCGTCCGGGCAGCACGGGCCGGTGGTGGCGGTAAAGCCTTCGGTGGCGCTGATCCGCGACCGCGGCGCGCAGGCCATCGGCGTGGTGGTAGTGCTGCACGATGTCAGCCAGGAACGCGCACACGCCGCGCGGCTGGCGTACGAGGCCAGCCACGATGCGCTGACGGGGCTGGTCAACCGCGCCGAGTTCGAGCGCCGCGTGGGCGCGGCGATCGCGCGCGCGCGATCGCAAGGTACCCCCCATACGCTGATGTACCTGGACCTGGACCAGTTCAAGGTGGTCAACGATACCTGCGGGCATGCCGCCGGCGACGAGCTGATCCGGCAAATGGCGGAAGTCATGGGCAGCCAGTTGCGCAAGAGCGATACGCTGGCCCGGCTGGGCGGCGACGAGTTCGGCATCCTGCTGGAGCATTGCGCCGGGACCGATGGCGAGCGCGTGGCCGAGGCGCTGCGCTGCGCGATTGCGTGCTTCCGCTTTGCCCATCGCCAGCGCACCTTCGCGCTGGGCGTCAGCATCGGCCTGGTCACGCTGGACCGCCAGACCGGCAGCGTCGCCGAGGCCCTGAGCGCGGCCGACGCGGCCTGCTACGTGGCCAAGGAGGGCGGCCGCAACCGCGTGCAGGTCTACCATCCGCTGGACAGCGTGGTGCAGGCGCGCCACGGCGAGATGGAGTGGGTCAGCCGCGTGCATGCGGCGCTGGCGGCGGGGCGCTTCTGTCTGTTCGCGCAGGAGATCGTGCCGGTGCAGACCGGCGCGGGCGCTGCAGAGGCCGGCCGCCACATTGAGCTGCTGCTGCGCCTGGTGGACGAGCGCGGCCGGCTGGTGCCGCCAATGGCATTCGTGCCGGCCTGCGAGCGCTACAATCTGATGCCGATGATCGACCGCTGGGTGGTGGAGACCGCGTTTGCCACGCTGGCGGGGCGGCAGGGCAGCGATGGCGAGGAGGCCATTGCCACTTGTGCGATCAACCTGTCCGGCTCGTCGCTGGCGGATTTCCATTTTCCCGAGTTCGTGCGCGAGCAGGCGCAGCGCTTCGGTATCGCGCTGGACGGGATCTGCTTCGAGATCACGGAGACCGCGGCCATCGCCAACCTGGCGCAGGCGGGATCGTTTATCCAGCAGCTGCAGCAGCTGGGCTGCAGCTTCGCGCTGGACGACTTTGGTGCCGGCATGTCGTCATTCACCTACCTGAAGCACCTGCCGGCGGCCTACCTGAAGATCGACGGCAGCTTTGTGCGCGAGATGCTGGCTGATCCGGTTAACCTGGTGATGGTGGAGGTGATCCAGCGCATCGGCCATGCGATGGGCAAGAAGACTATTGCGGAATTCGTTGAGAGCGAGGCGATGCTGGAGCGGCTGCGGGAGCTGGGCGTGGACCTGGCGCAGGGCTACCACCTGGCGCCGCCGGTGCCGTTCGCACCGGCCGGGCCGGCGGTCGGTGACGAACCGGCGGTGGCGCTGGCGGGCTGAGCTGGCAACCTGCCTGCCAGCCAGCGGTAAGGGATCAGGGAACGAGCGGGTCGCGGAAGCCCGTATCGGTGGCGGGCGGTGCCGCGTTGCCGGCCGCCGGTGCCGGTACAGGCGGCGCAGCAGGCGTTGGCACGATCGCGGGCGGGATGGCCTGCCGCCGGGCATCGCGCCAGGTGTTGTAGACCCAGTACGCCGCGCCGGCGACGGCGCCGATCTTCCCCAGCTTCCAGGTCCAGCGTAGCACCGGCGTGCGCTTGATCAGCGGCAGCGCCAGCGTGATCGCGGTGCTCAGCAGCGGATATTCCTTGGTCATGCCGACCACCTTCATCCACGAGCCGGGACGCGCGATACGCGGCAGCCAGTGGGCGACTGTGCCCAGGCGCCGGGCGCCGCCACGCACCTCGTGCAGGGCCTGCAGGCAGTCGTGGCGTTCCAGCGCGGCGCGCGTGAGCAGCAGCTCCTTTCGCACTTCCAGCGGCAGGCGCACCTCGTGGTTGAATCGGACAGGCCGCGGGTGTTCGCGGCGGTTGCGCCCGCTGGCGCTTTCCTCGGGTTCCAGGGTGCTCATCGGCGCAGGATCTCCCGGTCTTTGTCGAGTTCGGCGAGCGTGGCCTCGAACATCGGCGGGGCGTTGCGCACCAGGTTGCGTGCGTACGCCAGGCAGGCGGCGCACAGCAGCAGGTAGAGGACAGCCAGCACGCCCAGGGCCTGCCAGCCGTAGGCATTCCAGAACAGGATCGCGATCAGCGCGGTGAAGGTGACCAGCGCGATGCCGAAGAACACCAGGCCGAAGCAGGCCAGCAGCGCGACCTTCATCAGGCGCGAGCGCTCCTCGGAAAACTCGACGCTGGCAAGTTCCAGGCGGGTCTGGACCATGGCGACCACCGAGTTGGCGAGGTTGCGCACGGATTCCAGGAATTTGGGGGAGGGGGTGGGTTCGCTCATGGGTTCGCTCAGCGGCTCCGGCGTGAAAGAGCGGCGCGCCGGCATGGCCGTGCGCGCCTTTCCTGCGGGCGGGGCCGGGTGGCGCCGATGTGCGGGCTCCCGGGCCACTGGCAACCCGCGCATCGCGCCGGGTTGCCGCTCTGACGCGGCACCAGCGGGCCGCGTCGGGACTTCAAAACGCTGGCTGGCAGCGCTTACTTGCGGTTCAGCAGCAGACCGACGAGCAGGCCCACGCCGGCGGCCACGCCCACGGCGCGCCACGGGTGGTCATGCACGTAGTCGTCGGTGGCGCGTGCAGCGGCCTTGCTCTTGGTCACGACGGCATCTTGCAGGTCCTGGGCCTTTTCTTTGGCTTGCTTGAGCAGACCCATGCCGCGCTCGCGCAGTTCGGCGGCCTTTTCGCCGGTGGTCGAAGCCGCTTGCTTAAGCAGTTCTTCGGCGTCGGACAGAACGGTCTTGACATCGCTCATCAGTTTCTCCTGTTTGCGGGCGGTTGGTTCGGTTTGTGCGGATTCTGACATTTTCTTCGCTCCGAGGCTAACGGCAATTGTCGGTCTGATACTTAGCATATGTGGCGAGCGGCCGTGGTTTCAAGGCCACGCGCCGGAACCAGCAATCGGCGATGCCGATGATGCCAGCATGCCGGAACGCCCGCGCGATGATTGTCAGAAAAAGTCTTTATGACTTGGAGTGATTTTGTAGTGACTTTATATTCGTTTGGGTTGGATATCAATCCGGATACTCTGGTTCCACCCGAAAACAGGAGAACAGAGCATGGCATTGCGTCTTGGCGACATCGCCCCGGACTTCGAACAGGATTCGAGCGAAGGCCGTATCCGCTTCCATGAGTGGCTTGGCGAAAGCTGGGGCGTGCTGTTCTCGCACCCGGCCGACTACACCCCGGTGTGCACCACGGAACTTGGCCTGACCGCGAAGCTGAAGGGTGAGTTCGCGCGCCGCGGCGTCAAGGCGATCGCGCTGTCGGTGGATGGCGTGGAGTCGCACCATGGCTGGATCCGCGACATCAACGAGACCCAGTCGGCCACGGTCAACTTCCCGATCCTGGCCGATGGCGATCGCAAGGTCTCGCAGCTCTACGACATGATCCACCCGAACGCGAACGAGACCCTGACGGTGCGCTCGCTGTTCATCATCGACCCGAAGAAGAAGGTGCGCCTGATCATTACCTATCCGGCGAGCACGGGGCGCAACTTCAACGAAATCCTGCGCGTGATCGACTCGCTGCAGCTGACCGACAGCCACAGCGTGGCCACGCCGGGCAACTGGCAGGACGGCGACGACGTGGTGATCGTGCCCTCGCTGAAGGACGAAGCGGTGATCCGCGAGAAATTCCCGAAGGGCTACAAGGCGGTGCGGCCGTACCTGCGGCTGACGCCGCAACCGAACAAATGAAACGCGGCCCCGCTTGAAGGCGGGGCCGGCGTGAACGACAGGTGTTTTATCGACGGGGGCAGCCTCGTCGTCTCCTTGGTAGTGTGCTTGGCCCGGCTTTGCAGCCGGGCTTTTTTATGGCAGAGAGCCTGTCCGCAAGTCGTTTGTTTTGGTCAGAAGAAGGCCTGGATGCCGGTCTGGGCGCGGCCCAGGATCAGCGCGTGGATATCGTGCGTGCCTTCGTAGGTGTTCACCACTTCCAGGTTGACCACGTGGCGGATCACGCCGAACTCGTCCGAGATGCCGTTGCCGCCCAGCATGTCGCGCGCCACGCGGGCGATGTCCAGCGACTTGCCGCACGAATTGCGCTTCATGATCGAGGTGATCTCGACCGCGGCGGTGCCTTCGTCCTTCATGCGGCCCAGGCGCAGGCAGCCTTGCAGGCCCAGCGTGATCTCGGTCTGCATGTCGGCCAGCTTCTTCTGCACCAGCTGCGTGGCGGCCAGCGGGCGGCCGAACTGCTTGCGGTCCAGCGTGTACTGGCGGGCGGTGTGCCAGCAGAACTCGGCGGCGCCCAGCGCACCCCAGGCGATGCCGTAGCGGGCCGAATTCAGGCAGGTGAACGGGCCCTTCAGGCCGCTAACGCCCGGCATGATGTTCTCTTCCGGCACGAACACCTGGTCGAGCACGATTTCACCGGTGATCGACGTGCGCAGGCCGACCTTGCCGTGGATGGTCGGAGCCGACAGGCCCTTCCAGCCCTTTTCCAGGATAAAGCCGCGGATCTCGTCCTTGCCGTTGTCCTCTTGCAGCTTGGCCCAGACCACGAACACGTCGGCGATCGGCGAGTTGGTGATCCACATCTTGGCGCCGGTCAGCTCGTAGCCGCCGTCGACCTTCTTGGCGCGGGTGACCATCGAGCCCGGGTCGGAGCCGTGGTTCGGCTCGGTCAGGCCGAAGCAGCCGATCCATTCGCCGGTGGCCAGCTTGGGCAGGTACTTCTGCTTCTGCGCTTCGGTGCCGAATTCATGGATCGGCACCATCACCAGCGACGACTGCACGCTCATCATCGAGCGGTAGCCGGAATCGACGCGCTCGACTTCACGCGCGATCAGGCCGTAGCTGACGTAGTTCAGGCCGGGGCCGCCGTATTGCTCGGGGATGGTGGGGCCGAGCAGGCCCAGTTCGCCCATCTCGCGGAAGATCTCGACGTCGGTCTTTTCATTGCGGAACGACTGAAGCACGCGCGGCATCAGCTTGTCCTGGCTGTACGCCGCGGCGGCGTCGCGCACCATGCGTTCTTCGGCGGTCAGTTGCTGGTCCAGCAACAGGGGGTCGGCCCAGTGGAATTCGGCGTTGGCAGCCATGCAGGTCTCCTTCGGTAGCGCGGGGGAAGCATCGGGGGCGGGGCGAATGATCGCTTGCCGCACCGGCGCTTCCGGGAATCATGACGGGTTCGGTGATCTTCGCGGAGGGTTTTGTGGTTCCGCATTGCGGAACTGTGTTCCGTTGAATTAGTATATCGCAACGGGTTTGCCGTGCAACAGGCAAAACCCGGAGCTACCGATGCCGTGTGCGATGAGCGGACAACCGCCGACCTGACAGGACTCGCCTTGACCAATTCGTCACTTTCTACTGATACCGCGCCACCGTCCGCGGTGCGCGACAGCGATCCCAATTTTGTCACTGCGCTGGCGCGCGGCCTGGAACTGCTGCGCTGCTTCCGCACCGGCGAGGCGATGCTGGGCAACCAGGACTTCGTGCGCCGCACCGGCTTCCCGAAGGCGACGGTGAGCCGGCTCGCCGGCACGCTGGTGCAGCTGGGCTACCTGCGCTACGACGAAAGCCTGGGTAAGTACGCACTCGACGCGGGCGTTCTGGCGCTGGGCTACTCCTACCTGTCCGCATCGGACGTGGTGGCGCTGGCGCGGCCGCATATGTTGGCGTTTGCCCAGTCGTACGGTGTCTCGGTGTCGCTCGGCAAGCGCGAACGCATGGAGGTGATCTACCTGGAATCGATCCGCAATGACGCCGGCGTCATGCTGGGCCTGGGCGTGGGTTCGCGGCTGTCGCTGGTGTCGAGTTCGATGGGGCGGGCATACCTGGCGGCGTTGCCTGCGGCACGGCGCGAGCGCGTGCTCGCCGAGTTCAGCCAGGCCTTCCCGGAGCAATGGAAGCAGCAGGAAGTGCCGACGCGCGCGGCGCTGGCCGAGGCGCAGCAGCGCGGCTATGCGGCGTCGTTCCGTGACTGGCACCCGGCCATCCATGCCTGTGCGGTGGCGTTCCGGCCGGTGGGGGAGAAGGAGTTGCACATGCTGAGCTGCAGTGCTTCGTATGGAGCAGTGGAGGAAGCGGTGTTCCACCAGACGCTGGCACCGGCGTTGCAGGCGCTGGCGGCAAGGTTGTCGGACCCGGCAGGCTGATGGCCAGGTCCAACGTGCGCAGGCGTTACAGGTCCGTGCGCAGCTTCCACAGTTCCGGGAACAGCACCACGTCCAGCATCTTGCGCAGATAGCTGACGCCCTCGGTGCCGCCGGTGCCGCGCTTGAAGCCGATCACGCGTTCCACCGTGGTCACATGGCGGAAGCGCCATTGGCGGAACGAATCCTCAAGGTCAACGAACTTCTCGCCCAGCTCGTAAAGCTCCCAGTGCGCCGACGGATCGCGGTAGACCTCCAGCCACGCCGCCTCGACTGAGGCGTTGTACGCAGTCGGCTGGGTCCAGTCCCGCTCCACGCAATCCGCATCGACCGCAAAACCACGCCGCGCCATCAGCCGGATCGCCTCGTCATAGAGCGACGGCGTCTTCAGCGCAGTCTCCACCAACGCCAGGTGCTCCGGCCGGTGCGCATGCGGCTTCAGCATGGCCGCGTTCTTGTTGCCGAGAATGAACTCGATCTCGCGATACTGGAACGACTGGAAGCCCGACGACATCCCCAGGTAAGGCCGCATCGCGGAATATTCCGGCGGCGTCATCGTCGCCAGCACGTTCCACGCCTGCACCAGCTGGTCCATGATCCGCGACACCCGCGTCAGCATCTTGAACGCCGGCGGCAGGCTGTCGGACTTGACCGATTCGCGCGCCGCGCGCAGCTCGTGCAGCATCAGCTTCATCCACAACTCGGTGGTCTGGTGCTGCACGATAAACAGCATCTCGTTGTGGTCCGGCGACAGCGGGTGCTGCGCATTCAGGATCTGGTCCAGCCCGAGATAGTCGCCGTAGCTCATGTCCTTGGCGAAATCCATCTGCGCGCCATGCCAGCCATCAGCTTGCGCGCCGGACGGGGCTGCTGCACCACCGGAGAAGGGGCATCCCTTGAATTCACTCATGATGCGCTCCCGATCAGGTCACCTGGCCGCGCGTCTGGAAGCGCGCGTCGCGATAGGCGCCGCTGTCCAGTACATCGCGCAGGATTTCCACAGCATCCCACACCTCGGTGAAGCTGGTGTACAGCGGCGTGAAACCGAAGCGGGCGATGCGCGGCTCGCGGTAATCGCCGATCACGCCGCGCTCGATCAGCGCCTGCACCAGCGCATAGCCTTCCGGATGCTCCAGGCTGACCTGGCTGCCGCGGCGCGCGTGCTCGCGCGGCGTGACCAGCGTCAGCGGGTGGTGGCCGCAGCGTGCCTCCACCAGTTCGATGAACAAGTCGGTCAGCAGCAGGGACTTGGCGCGCAGCACCTGCATATTGGTCTGGGCGAAGATGTCCAGGCCGCACTCGACCATCGCCAGCGAAGTCACCGGCTGCGTGCCGCACAGGAAGCGGCGCACGCCGTCGACCGGGCGGTATTGCGGCTCCATCGCGAACGGCGCGGCGTGGCCCCACCAGCCCGACAGCGGCTGCCAGAAGGCATCGCGCAGCGCGGGAGCGACCCAGACGAAGGCCGGCGAGCCCGGGCCGCCGTTCAGGTATTTGTAGGTGCAGCCGATGGCGTAGTCGGCGCCGGCCGCCTTCAGGTTGACCGGCACCGCGCCGGCGGAGTGGCACAGGTCCCACACCGTCAGCGCGCCGCGTGCGTGGGCGAGCTCGGTCAGCGAGGCCATGTCGAGCATTTCGCCGGTCTTGTAGTTGACGTGCGTGAGCATCAGCACGGCGGTGTCGGCGCCGACCGCGGCGTCGAGCTCGGCCGGCGAATTGACCAGGCGCAGCGAATAGCCCTGCTGCAGCAGGTCGGCCAGGCCCTGCGCGATATAGAGGTCGGTCGGGAAGTTGCTGGCCTCGGACACGATCACCTTGCGCGCAGGATCGCGCGTCTGCTGCACCCGCAGCGCCGCGGCCAGTACCTTGAACAGGTTGATCGAGGTGGTGTCGGTCACCACCACTTCGTCCTGGCCGGCGCCCACCAGCGGGGCGAGCTTGTTGCCCAGCCGCTGCGGCAGTTCGAACCAGCCGGCGGTATTCCAGCTGCGGATCAGGCCTTCGCCCCATTCCTCGGCCACCACCTGGGCGGCGCGCGCGGCAGCGGCGCGCGGGCGGGCCCCGAGCGAGTTACCGTCGAGGTAGATCACGCCCTCGGGCAGTGCGAACTGGTCGCGCAGCGGGCGCAGCGGGTCTTGCTGATCGAGCCGGATACATTGCTCGCGGTCAGTTGTCGTCATGTCGTGATGCGTTGTCATGGGTTGTTGTTCAGGCCAGGCTGCGCAGCACCGCGCGTACCGGGCTGGCGTCGAGCCCGGCAAAGCGCAGCGGCAGCGCGATCAGTTCGTAGTCACCTTCGGCGACCTCATCCAGCACGATGCCTTCCAGGATGGCGAGGCCGTGCCGGCGCACCGCGTTGTGCGCGTCCATGGTCTTGGATTCCTGCGGATCGAGCGAAGGCGTGTCGATGCCGACCAGCTGCACGCCGTGCGAGGCCAGCAGCGCGATGGTGTCGGCGGCGACCGCGCAGAAGCCCGGGTCCCATTGCGCCAGCGGCGCCTGTGCGTAGGTGCGCAGCAGCACGCGCGGCGGCAGGCCGGCCAATGCGTGTTCGATATGGCGCGGCTCCACCACCGGCGAGGCGCCGATGCAGTGGATCACGCGGCAGGTGCCGAGGTACGGCGTCAGCGGCACGGCGCCGATCGGCGCCCCGTCGGCCGCGTAGTGCAGCGGCGCGTCGGCATGGGCGCCGGTGTGCGGCGACAGCGTGATGCGGCCGACATTCACCGGGCAGTGCTCGTCCATCTGCCACGCGGGCTCTTGCCGGAACGGCGTGTCGCCGGGCCAGACCGGGGTGGCGGGGGAGAGCGGCGGGCTGATGTCCCACAGCCGGCGCGGGTCTTGATTGGGGGCGGTCATCTGGGTGCGCGGCGTCTTTGCAAAGCGCCGTCCTTGTCTGCCTCGATGTCGGAAATCATAGTCAAAATCGGCAGGAAGAGGCTTGCGAAATGGGCCGTCGTCGGCGCCATCTTTCGCATAAAATGCGAAGAATCACCAATTCATCGAAGGAAATTCGAATGACCCTCGATCCCACCGATTTACGCATCCTGGCGTGCCTGCAGGAGAACGGCCGCATCAGCAACCAGGACCTGGCCGACCGCGTGGCGCTGTCGCCTTCGGCATGCCTGCGGCGCGTGCGCCTGCTGGAAGAGTCGGGGGTGATCGGCGGCTACCGCGCCTGGTTCGATGCCGAGCAGCTCGGGCTGGAGCTGGAGGCGATCGTGCAGGTATCGATGCGGCACGACGTCGAAGGCTGGCACGACACCTTTATCGCCGCGGTGCAGTCGTGGCCGGAAGTGCTGTCGGCGTACATTATCACCGGCGACAGCAATTACATCTTGCGGGTGCAGGCGCGCAACCTGAAGCACTACTCGGACTTCATCGTGAACCGGCTGTACCGCACCAAGGGCGTGATGGATATCCGCTCGAATATCGTGCTGCAGCGAATCAAGGTGGACAGTTCGCCGCTGGCGATCCTGAAGGCGGGCGCGGAGGACGCCTAGCGCTGGGTATGCAGCGCGATCAGCTGGCGCAGCGTTTCCTTGAGCTGCGCACCCTGCTGCGGGCCGAAGTCGTCGAGCACTGCGCGTTCATGTTCGGCGGCGCGTTCCAGCAGCGGCTGCGCCAGCGCGCGCCCGCGCGGCGTGATCGAGATCAGCGCCTGGCGGCGGTCTTCCTTGCCGGCGCGGCGGCTGACCAGCCCGTCGGCGGCCATGCGGTCGACCAGCTTGGTCAGCGTCGGCTGCTTGGTCAGCGTGATCTCGGCGAGCACGCCGATGGTGCAGTCGGGGCGGTCGGCCAGCGTCGCCAGCACGCGCCACTCCGGCACGGACAGGCCGCTGGCTTCCACCTCGCGGTGGAATTCGCCCGAGACCAGATGGCTGGCGCGGGCCAGCAGGTAGGCCAGGTAGCCGTCGACGAAGGGCAGGGCATCCTGCGCGGACTGGTCAGCCATGATGGGCCGGGGCGGCTCAGGGCTCGAGCGTGACGGTGGTGGAAAACTGCCCGCCCTGGAACACCAGCGGGCCGTCGGGGGAATCGAGCACGCCGCAGCGTTCCACTTCGCCGACGAAGATCACGTGGTCGCCTTCGTCGTAGCGGCTGCGGTTGTGGCATTCGAACCACGCCAGCGCATTGGACAGGATCGGCAGGCCGGTGGCCGAGAGCCGGTAGTCCACGCCCGCGAAGCGGTCGCCCTTGAGCGTGGCGAAGCGCTGGCACAAGTCCAGCTGCGAGGCCGACAGCACGTTGATGATGTAGTGGGTGCCGTCGCGGAACATCGGCAGGCTGTTGGCGCGCGTGGCCATGCTCCACAGCACCAGCGGCGGGTCCAGCGACACCGAGTTGAACGAGCTGGCGGTAATGCCGATGAACGGCGGCGCGCCCGCGGCCACGGAATGGGCGCTGGCGCGCGTGGTGATCACCGTGACCCCGGTCGCGAACTGCGACAGGGTGCGGCGGAAGTGCTGCGTGTCGAAGTCGGGGGCGGCGGCGACGCTGGCGATCCGTGGCTGGGCCTCAGGCATGCCCATGGGGGCTCCACTGGAGTTCATGAAATTTCATATATATTATTCGCGCCAGGGACAGCGAGTACAAGTCCGGCGACGCAATGGCCGCGTTGGCTGGCGCACAAAACCAGGCGGGCCCTGCCGCCATACAAGAACGAGCAGGAGACAAGACATGCTCATCGAGCAGATCGAACACCGCTGGCTGGCGGCGTTCCGGCGCACCCTCGAACTCTGTGCCCTCAAGGGCGGCGAAGTTGTTGGAATTGTAACGGAGTCGCAATCCCGCCCTGTCAACGTGGCCTTGGCCGAGCTGGCGGTGCAGTCGCTGGGCGCCACCCCCGTGCGCATCCAGGTGCCGACGCCGGCACTCAGCGCGCCCGCGCCGGTGCGCTCCACCGGCGCCAGCGATGCGCTGCAGGAACTGCCGCCGGTGGTCGCGGCGCTGTCGCGCTGCCAGCTGGTGCTGGACTGCACGGTGGAGGGCCTGCTGCATGCGCCCGAACTGCCCCAGATCCTGCGCGGCGCCGACGGCATCGTGCCGCGGATGCTGATGGTCAGCAATGAACACCCCGAGATCCTGGAACGCTGCCAGCCCGACCCCGCGCTGGAAGGCGCCGTGCGCGCGGCGATGAAGCGCCTGCGCGGCGCGCGCGAGATGCGCGTGCATTCGGCCGCCGGCACGGAACTGCGCATCGGCCTGGCCGATGCGCGCGTGGGCGGCGTCTGGGGCTACTGCAACAAGCCCGGACAGGTCTCGCACTGGCCCGGCGGGCTGTGCCTGGCCTTCCCCGCCAGCCGTCAGGTCAACGGCACGCTGGTGCTGGCGCCGGGCGACGTCAACCTGACCTTCAAGACTTACCTGCGCGATACCGTGGTCTGCCATATCGAGGACGACTACATCGTCGGCGTGGAGGGGCAGGGCGTGGATGCCGACATGATGCGCGGCTACTACCAGGCCTGGGCCGACCGCGAGGGCACGCGCGACGCGTATGCGGTCTCGCACGTGGGCTGGGGGCTGAACCGGCTGGCGCGCTGGGATGCGATGACGTTCTACGACAAGCGCGACTGCAATGGCACGGAGCTGCGCGCGTTTGCCGGCAATTTCCTGTTCTCGACCGGCGCCAACGAGGTGGCGGGGCGGCATACGCTCGGGCACTTCGACCTGCCGCTGCGCAACTGCACGGTGTCGCTCGACGGCCGCAACGAGGTCGAGGCCGGCACGCTGGTGGAGGTGGCGGCATGAGCGCGATCCCGACCACGCAACGCCACGCCAACGGCATCGCCACGCTCGCCTGGGGCGACGGCCCGGTCGCGGTGGTGATGCTGCACGGCATCGGCGGCGGCAAGGCCGCGTGGCCCGCGCAGGGCGAGGCGCTGGCGCAGGCCGGCTACCGCGCGGTGGCGTGGGACATGCCGGGCTACGGCGACAGCGCGTTGATCGACCCCTATGACTTCAACGGGCTGGCGCGCGCCCTGGCGCCGCTGCTGCAGGCCGAGCGCGAAGCGGGCCGCCGTGTGGTGCTGCTCGGCCACAGCATGGGCGGCATGGTCGCGCAACAGGCCTATGCCGCCACCCCGGCGCTGGTCGACGGCATGGTGCTGTCCGGCACCTCGCCCGCCTTCGGCAAGGGTGACGGACCGTGGCAGCGCGAGTTTATCGCCGCCCGCACCGCGCCGCTGGACGCGGGCAAGACCATGGCGGAGATGGCCGCCGGGCTGGTGCGCACGATGGTGGCACCCGCTGCCGATCCGGATGCGGTGGCCTTCGCCACCTCGGTCATGGCCGCGGTGCCGGCGCCCACCTACCGCGCCGCGCTGGGCGCACTGGTGCGCTTCAACCAGCGCGACGCGCTGCCGCGCATCACCGTGCCGGTGCTGGCGCTGGCCGGGCAGCACGACACCAACGCCGCGCCCGAAGTGATGGAACGCATGGCGCAGCGCATCCCGGGCGCCGAATACCGCTGCCTGCCCGATGCCGGCCACCTGGCGTGCATGGAAAAGCCGGCGGCCTTCAACGACGCCGTGCTCGACTTCCTGCGCCGGCATTTCCCCGTGCGCTGAGCCGCACCGCAAGTCTGGCATCAACACCGCAACACCAGAACAACGCCGCGCCGCCCCCGCATCCGGCGCAAAGGAGACTGCGACATGCCATCCGGCGAGCTTGACTTCATCCCCGCCGTCGGCACGGCGGACTTCACCCCGCGCCAGGCACGCCTGCTTGCGCTGGCCAACCGCCTCGGCCGCGACCGCTTCGCGGCGCGCGCGTCCACCTGGGACCGCGAGGCCAGCTTCCCGTTCGCCAACTATGACGACCTGCGCGACGCCGGGCTGCTGGCGCTGTGCGTGCCGGAGGCCTTCGGCGGCGAGGGCGCGGACTTTGCCACCTACTGCATGGTGGGCGCGGAGATCGGGCGCTTCTGCGGCGCGACCGCGCTCACCTACAACATGCATATCTGCTCGACCATGTGGACCGGCATGCTGTCCGATGGCATCGACATGACGCCCGCGCAGCGCGCCGAGCACGAGGCCCGGCGCGCGCTGCATTTCGCGCGCGTGGTGCGCGACGGCGCGGTCTACGCACAGCCGTTCTCCGAAGGCTCGGCCGCCGCGGCGGGCAAGGCGCCTTTCGGTACCACCGCACGCAAGGTCGAGGGCGGCTGGGTGCTGAACGGGCGCAAGATCTTCGCCTCGCTGTCGGGGGCCGCCGACTATTACGGCATCCTCTGCACCGAAGACCGCGGCGACCACCATCCCGACATGCGCGACACGCTCTATATCGCGGTACCGGGCAAGACGGACGGCCTGGCCGTGACCGGCGAATGGGACCCGATGGGCATGCGCGGCACGGTCTCGCGCACGCTGCTGCTCAAGGACGTGTTCGTCCCCGACCACGAGCAGCTGATGCCCCGCGGCGTCTACTACCGCGCCGCGCAGACCTGGCCGGCGATGTTCTTCACGCTGTCGCCGACCTACCTGGGCGTGGCGCAGGCCGCCTACGACTTCACCGTGCAATACCTGCGCGGGGAGGTGCCGGGCCAGCCGCCGGTCAAGCGCCGCATGTACCCGACCAAGCAGATCGCGGTGGCGCAGATGCGCATCCAGCTGGAATCGATGCGCTCGCTCTTCTGGCGCGCGATCCATGAAGCGAAGCCCAACCCGTCCAAGGACGAGCGGCTGCGCCTGTACGCCGCGCACTACACGGTGATGGAAGGCGCCAACGACATCGCGCGGCTGGCGATCCGCACCTGCGGCGGCCAGTCGATGCTCAAGGACCTGCCGCTGGAGCGGCTCTACCGCGACTCGCGCTGCGGCGCGCTGATGCTGCCCTGGACCGCCGAGCTGATCCTCGACCGCATGGGCCGCGAAACACTGTACGAAGCCGGCGAGCGCGACGAATGAGCGCGACACCACGTCCCGGCGCGGCCGGGCTTGGCGCGCTGCCGGCCACGCTGTATGGCCGTGCCGAGGCAACGCCGCAGCGGCCCGCGCTGCACTACCTCGGGCGGACCTTCTCCTACGGCAAGCTGTGGCGGCGCGTCGAGCGTGCCAGCGCGCATCTTGTGGCGACGTGGGGCGTTCGACCGGGCGATCGCGTCGGCACGCTGTGCCTGAACCATGAGTTGCAGCTGGTGCTGCTGTTCGCCTGCGCGCGGGTGGGTGCGATATTCGTACCGATGAACTACCGGCTCGCCGCGGCCGAGCTGCAGGCGATCGCCACGCATGCGCAACTGGCGCTGCTGTTCCACGACGACGCGCACGCCGCACTGGCTCAGGAGGGCTGCGGCAGCGGCTGCCAGCTGGTGCATCTCGATCGCGTGGTCGACCATCCCGCGCCGTTTGGTGTCGACTTCCCCCACGTGACGGACGATGCGCGGCTGCTGCTGGCCTACACCTCAGGCACTACCGGCAAGCCCAAGGGTGCGGTGCACACCCAGGCCGGCCTGCTGGCCAATGCGCGGGCCAGCTGGTGGGCCCATGGCATGACGCCGGACGATCACGTGCTGTCGGCGCTGCCGATGTTCCATGTCGGCGGCCTGTGCATCCAGACGCTGCCGGCGCTGCTGGCCGGCGCGCAGGTCACGCTGCACGAGCGCTTCGCGCCGGGCGCATGGCTGGATGCGGTGGCGCAGGAGCGGCCGAGCCTGGCGCTGATGGTGCCTGCCACGCTGCGCGCGGTGCTGGCGCATCCCGGCTGGCCGGATTCGGATCTGTCGTCGCTGCGCGGCGTGATGGCCGGCTCGTCGACCATCCCGCTGTCGTATATCGAGGCTTTCCATGCGCGCGGCGTGCCGCTCGGGCAGGTCTACGGCGCGACCGAGACCGGCCCGGTGTCGGTGGTGCTGAAGCTGGAAGACGCCATGGCGCGCCCGGGCTATGCCGGCTGGCCGCAGCCGGAGGCCGAAGTGCGCCTCGCCGGCCCGGACGGCGCCGAGGTGCCGCCGGGCGAGGTCGGCGAGCTGTGGGTACGCGGCGCCAACGTGATGGCCGGCTACTGGGGCCAGCCTGACAATGGCCTGCCCGGCGGCTGGTTCCGCTCCGGCGACCTGGCGCACCGCGGCGTCGACGGCTGCATCGAGGTGGTCGGCCGCAGCAAGGACATGATCATCTCTGGCGGCGAGAACATCTACCCGGCCGAGATCGAGAACGTGCTGGTCGGCCTGCCCGGCGTGCAGGAATGCGCGGTGGTGGGCGTGGCCGACGCGCGCTGGGGCGAGGTGCCGGTGGCGGTGATCGTGCCGGCGCCGGGCGCGCCGCGCGACACGCTGGCGCCCGGGCCGGTGCGCGACGCGCTGGCCGCGCGCATCGCCCGCTTCAAGCTGCCGCGCGAGGTGCTGCTGCTGGACGACCTGCCGCGCAGCGCGCTGGGCAAGGTGCTCAAGCCGCAACTGCGGGCGATGCTGGAGGCCAGGCGCCAGCCTGGCTGAATCCGCTGCACGGGTGCCGATCTGCGCTTATGCTTGAGGCCGTGACACACCAAACCACACGAGGGAGCGGCGCAAATGGAACATGGACTTGAAACCGCCACGCTGGGCGGCGGGTGCTTCTGGTGCCTGGAGGCGGTCTACCAGCAGGTCAAGGGCGTGGTGGCGGTGGAGTCCGGCTATACCGGCGGCCATGTGGATCACCCGACCTACCAGCAGGTGTGCGAGGGCAATACCGGCCACGCCGAGGTGGTGCGCGTGACCTTCGACCCGTCGGTGATCAACTTCCGCGAGATCGTTGAGATATTCTTCGCCATCCACGACCCGACCACGCCTGACCGGCAGGGCAACGACGTCGGGCCGCAGTACCGCTCGGTGATCTACACGCATTCGGAAGCGCAGCGCGCGACCGCCGAATACGTGATGCGCGAGCTGACCGCGGCCAAGGTCTTCGATGCGCCGATCGTGACCCAGGTCGAGCCCGAGCAGCCGTACTGGCGCGCCGAGGAAGGCCACCAGAACTACTTCCAGGACCATCCGAGCCAGGGCTACTGCGCCGTCGTGATCTCGCCCAAGCTGGCCAAGTTCCGCAAGCAGTTCGCCGCCAAGCTGCGGGTCTGAGCGCCTAGCGGGACCCGGCTTCCAGCCGTGCGGCGATGGCCTCGGCCAGCCGCACGCAGCTGATCGGGGCGCAGCCCTCGGCGTTGTTGCTGACGATGACGATGGCGGGCTGGCCGGCGCGCAGCGTACGCGCGACCACGTCGGCGATGGCGTGGCGCGTGTCGGGATCGTCGTCGACGATGCGGTCGAAGGGCGCATAGAGCTTCTCAGCAAATGCGTACGGGCGGCCCGCATGCAGCATCCAGCGCAGCACCAGCGGGCCCGGCGTCTCCTCATCCATCAGCGCCTGCGCCGCGGCCTGGCGCGGCACCGGCGGCAGCCGGTCGCGCGCCGCCAGGCAGAAGCGCACGCCGTGGCGGCGCAGCAGCCGGATATAGCGCGGCGTCAGCAGCGCCGGGTCGCGCAGTTCCACCGTGTAGCAGGCGTGCGGCGTGAGCGACGGATCCAGCGGCGGCAGCGCGCCTAGGAAGGCATCGAGCCGCTCCAGGAACACCGCGCTGTCCGCCAGGGCGCCCATCGGCGAAAGCTGGAACAGCAGCGGCCCGCACTTGCTGCCCAGGCCGCTGGTGGCCGGCGTAATGAAATCGCGCACGGCGATCTCCGCATCCAGGAACGCCGCATTGGCCAGCCGGCCGGCGCCGTCCGAGCCGCGCAGCCAGGCATCGCAGACGCTGGCCGGCGCCTTGACCAGGAAGCGGAAGCCGTCAGGCACCTGTGCCGCGTAGGACAGGTAGTCCGCCAGCGGGATCGGCCCGTAGAAGCCGCGGTCGATGCCGGCCGCGCGCAGCAGCGGATGGCGCGAATACGCGGCCAGTCCCTTGCGCGATAGCAGGCTGTCGCCGTACTCGCCGTCATAGACCATGCCGTTCCAGCCGGGGTAGGCCCAGGAGGAGGTGCCGAAGTACAGGTTCGTGGGCAGCCGCGCGGCCAGCGCCTGCAGCGCGTCGTCCGCGCGCGTGGGCTGCACGCTCTGGGCGCGTGCGGGTTTGCCGGAGGGGGTGGAGGAAGCGGGCCGTTCCTGCTGGGCGGGCACGGCGGGCAGGGGCAGCCCGCCAAACAGATCTTCATTGACATCCTCCCCGACCTGAAGGCCGGAGATTCCTACGGCGCTCAGACGCGGCATTGAGCCGCCCCTGAGTCGCTTCGGTGGGTTCCTGCTGCTGACGCCGTTACCGCAGCGTTCACTTCACAGGCTAACCGGGCGTGTCCCGCCCTTAGAACATTGATCGCGCCGACCACATCGGCATTTTCCTCGAAACCGCATTCCACGCACTCGAACCGGGCTTGCGTCTGGCGGTTGTCTGCCGAGACATGGCCGCAGCATGGACAGGTGCGGCTCGTGTTCTGCGGTGGCACGGCGATGAGATAGCCACCGTTCCAAGCCAGCTTGTAGTCCAGTTGGCGGCGGAACTCGAACCAGCCTTGATCGAGGATGGCTTTGTTCAGGCCGGACTTGGCCTGAACCTGCTTACCCGGCTGTTCGGTGCTGCCTGCCGCCGACCTGGACATGTTCCGTACCTGCAAGTCCTCGATACACACCATCGCGTGGTTTTGGCTGATCGTGGTGGAGCACTTGTGGAGGTAGTCGCGGCGGGCATTGCCGAGGCGGGAATGGATGCGCTGGACGCGGGCTTTCGCCTTCTTCCAGTTGCTGCTGAACTTCTGTTTGCGGCTCATCGCCTGCTGCGCTTTGCGCAGCGCGGCCTCTTGCCGCTTGAAACTATTGAGCGGGGCGTAGAACGTCCCGTCCGAAAGCGTGGCGAACCGGGCAACACCCATGTCGATGCCAACCGCGCTCGCGGCCCGTGCCACCGGCTGTTCGACCTCACGCTCGGTCTGGATCGACACGAACCACTTGCCGCAGGACTGCCTGACTGTGACGTTCTTCACCACCCCCAGCACCTTCCGGCTGTTGCGGTATCGCAGCCAGCCCAGCTTGGGCAAAAACAGGCGGCTGCTGGCCTGGTCGAGCTTGATTTGCTTGGGGTCGGGATAGCGGAAACTGTCGCCCTGGCCCTTCTTCTTGAAGCGCGGAAAGTCGGCCCGCTTGGCAAAGAAGTTGCCGTAGGCCCGCTCCAAATCTTTGAGCGTCTGTTGCAGCGGATGAACCGGCGCATCGGCCAGCCATGCGGTTTCCGTGCTGTTGCGCCACTCGGTGAGCAGCTTGCACAGTCCGGCGTAGCCGTGCTTCTTCTCGCCTTGCTCGTAACGAGCCTTCTGCAACGCCAGTGCCTTGTTGAAGACGAACCGGCACGAACCAGAAAAGCGACGCATGTTGCGTTGCTGCTCGCCGGTCGGCATCAGTTCGTACTTGTAGGCTTGAAGTCGCTGCATGGCTCAATCATACTCTTGGCCTATGAGCGATGACAACGATATTAGACACGGAAGACACTGTGTTTTCAAGATGCACGTCCATTTGGTCTTCGTGGCGAAATACCGCCGCAGAGTGTTCGACGGCGACGCCATCAAACGGCTGCACGCCATCTTCGACAAGGTATGCGCCGACTTCGAGGCGAACTTGATCGAGATGGACGGCGAGGACGATCACGTTCACCTGCTGGTGGAGTACCCGCCCAAGGTCGCGGTGTCGAATCTGGTGAACAGCCTCAAGGGCGTGTCCAGCCGCCTGCTGCGCAAGGAAAGACCCGACATCCAGAAACGCTACTGGAAGGGCGTGCTGTGGTCGCCTTCCTACTTCGCATCATCCTGTGGCGGCGCACCGATCGCCATCGTGCGCCAGTACATCGAACAACAGCAGACCCCACACTGAAAAACCAACAGCAAGGACGGCTACGCCGTCCGCGCTATCCTTCCCCACCATGAATGGCGGGGCTTGCCGCGCACTGGGTCAATCGCGAGGGGCGCCGTCAGGCATTGCGGCCGATGGGTTGGTCGTAGATGTAGTGGCGCGACCACGGCAGCGTGCCGGCGGGCAGCTTGGCCTTGTGGCAGACCACCTGGTAGATCGACATCTTGTCGGTCTCGAAGGCGTGCGCGCAACCGGCCAGGTAGACGCGCCAGATCCGGTACTTCTTCTCGCCGACCAGGTTGCGGATGGTCTCGCCCTGGGCTTCGAAATTCTCTGCCCAGTGGTGCAGCGTCTGCGCGTAATGGCGGCGCAGCAGTTCGACGTCGTACGCTTCCAGCCCGCCTTTCTCCAGCGTGGTCAACACCAGCCCGATATGCGGCAATTCGCCCTGCGGGAACACGTAGCGGTCCATGAACCCGGCGCCGTCCATCGGCGTTTCACCGTTGTCCGGGTCGGGCGAGGTGATGCCGTGGTTCATCGCATAGCCGTCGTCGGCCAGCAGCTCGCGCATGCGCGCGAAGTACCCGGTCAGGTTGTCCTTGCCGACGTGCTCGAACATGCCGACGCTGGTGATGCGGTCGAAGGTGCCGGCGGTGTCGCGGTAGTCCTGCAGCCGGATCTCGATGCGGTCCGACAGGCCCGCGGCCCTGACGCGCTCGGTGGCCAGGTCGAACTGGTTCTGCGACAGCGTGATGCCCACGCAGCGGGCGCCAAACTGTTGCGCGGCGCGTAGCACCAGCGCGCCCCAGCCGCAGCCGATATCGAGCAGCGTCTGGCCCGGCTGCAGCCGGATCTTGGTCAGGATGTGGTCGATCTTCTTGAACTGCGCGGTCGCCAGGTCCTCGTCGCCGTTCTCGAAGTAGGCGCAGGAGTAGACCATGTTGGGATCGAGCCAGAGCTTGTAGAAATCGTTGGAGACGTCGTAGTGGTACTGGATCGACTCCTTGTCCTTCTGCTTGGTGTGCGAGAAGTGCTCCGCAACCCTGGCCAGCGCGCCGCCGGCGTGGCGCGTCGCCGCGGCCGACAAGCCGTAGCCGACCTTGATGATGTCCGCCAGCCTGCCCTCGAAGTCGATCTTGCCCTGCACGTATGCTTCGCCCAGGTTGTCCAGGCTTGGCGTCAGCAGCAGCGGCAACGCCGCGGCCTCGCGCACCGTCAGCGTGACCTCCGGCTTGTCGAAATGCCCGAGCGGGTATTCCGTGCCGTTCCACAGGCGCAAGCTGACCGGCAAGTTGGCATTTTCACGCAGGTCAGCGATCCAGTTGTCGAGTTGCCTTTCCAGGGCTTGCTTGAAAAACATGCGCTTTACCTCCCGATGGTTGCGGCACACGCTTCGCGCGACGCATCGGCCAAGGCTGGTTGGTACTGCTTGCTTCACTGGACTAGCCTTGCCCAGGTCCGTCGCGAGCGCTCGCGAAAAAGTCAAGCGACGCCAGTCTCACTTTAGTCGAAATCCGCATCCAGTGCAGCGCACTGCCCCGAAGGCCCCGGGACAGCCCCTTTAGTGCGCATCCGGGGCACTTGCGCCAGCCGCCTCAGGGCGACAGGCGCACGATCTGCCAGCTACCGTCCGGGTGGACCCGGTAGGCGATGCGGTCGTGCAGGCGCGAGGGGCGTCCCTGCCAGAACTCCAGCGCCGTGGGCACCAGGCGGTAGCCGCCCCAGTGCGGCGGGCGCGGCGGGTTCTCGCCGAACTTGCTGCGGTATTCCAGTTCGCGTTGCTCCAGCACGTCGCGGCCGGGCACTTCGCGGCTCTGTTCAGAGGCCCACGCGCCCACGCGCGAGCCGAGCGGGCGCGAGGCGAAATAGGCATCGCTCTCGTCGTCGGAAACCTTCTCGACGTAGCCTTCGACGCGCACCTGGCGCTCCAGCTGCACCCAGTGGAACAACAGCGCGGCGCGCGGGTTGGCGGCCAGGTCCAGGCCCTTGCGGCTTTCGTAGTTGGTGAAGAAGGTGAAGCCACGGTCGTCGATACCCTTGAGCAGCACGATGCGCGCCGACGGCTGGCCCGTGGCGTCCACGGTGGCCAGCGTCATGGCATTGGGTTCGGGCAGCTTGGCCGTGACCGCCTCGTCGAACCAGCGCTTGAACTGGCTCATCGGGTCGGGGGCGACGTCGGTTTCGGACAGGGAGCCCAGGACGTAGGTACGGCGAAGGTCGGCGAGTTGAGTCATGTCGCAATCATCAGGAAATCGGTCGGGATGCGCGGTGCGCCCGGGGGCGGGGCCGCAGGTCCGGCTGATTTGAGTATAGCGAATGCGTCGGGGGCCGCATTTGTGTGGCGACAAGGCGCGGCGCACGCATCACCCTGCATGCGTGGCGCGTGGTGTACGTTACTCAGGCCGGCGGCGGCAGCGCCTTGCGCCCCTGGCGGCGCGAATAGTAGCCGGCCGCGCCCATCGCCCCCGCCATCGACAGGAAGATAGGCAGCATACCCAGCGCCGTGCCAACCACGCCGAAGGTCAGCGGCCACACCACCTGGCTGGTATTGAGCACTGCCGAGCGCAGGCCCAGTGCCTCGCCGGCGCGTCCATGGGGCGAGGCACGGTGCAGCAAATTCATGACGTTGGGCTGCGCGCTGCCGAGTGCCAGGCCCAGCACGAAGGCCAGCCCGCACATCAGCCAGAAATGCGCGACGAACGGATAGACCAGGTAGGCCAGCGCGCCTACCAGCAGCGCGGCGCGGATGATCTTCCACTCCGAGAGCCGGCGCGACACCATCGGCATCGCCACGCGGATGGCGAAGGTGGCAATGGCAAAGGCACCCAGCACCCAGCCGATCGACGACGGTGACAGGCCGATGCGCGAACCCTGGATCGGGATCAGGAAGGCGTGCAGGTCCCACGCCGCCGACAGCACCGCGCTGGCGACGAAGACCGCGCGCAGCTCGGGATGCTGCAGCAGGTCCAGCGTGGAATGGCGGCTGCCGTCGTCGATGGCGATGCGTCCGGCATTGCCGCCGTGCGCCGGCAGCCGCGGGCGCACCCATTGCAGGCCGGCCTGGCCGACCAGCGCCACCGCCACCAGCACCAGGAAAGCGGGGCGGAAGCCCGCGTGTTCGATCACATAGCCCATCGCCACCGGCCCGAGCGTGCCCGAGACCGACAGCCCGAGCGCATGCCAGGTGTAGTTGCGCAGCCGGGTCTCATTGGTGGAGACCAGGCCGATCAGCAACTGCATCGCCACCTGGACCAGCATGAAGCCCACGCCGATCAGCGCGCACGACAGGTACAGCGCGCCGGTGTCGTGCCAGACCGCCGGCAGCAGCGTGCCTGTCACCACCATCAGCGAACCCGCGGTCATCGGCTTGCGCGGGCCGATCTCGTCGATGCGCTTGCCGGCGCGGATCGCCAGCAGCATCGGCAACAGCGCGTACAGCGACATCAGCACGCCGAGCGTGACGGTGGAAGCCTTGAGGGAAATTGCGAACAGCGACACCACCACGCGGCTGGCGTTGTAGGCCACGTGGTTGCACACCGTCAGCGCGATCAGCCAGGTGATCGGCGGGACGGCAGCGTGTGGCAGCGACATGGCGGGGCGGGCGAGTGGCGTCGTGTGGCCGCGCTCGTGGCGGCCGGCGGCCGTGCCGAGGCGGAAAACAAGGGCGGCCGAAGCCGCGCCTTCCGAAGGATGCAGACGGGCGAGCCCGCACCGCATCCGATGCTTGCCATTGCTTAAGTTTCTTGTAAATGGCCGTTTAATTATGCGCCTGGTGTGGGCGGGGCACAACGGCAAAGTGCGGCAGGATGACGCAGCGGCGCGAGGTGTTGCGAATTTGCTTCAGACAATCGTGATGACATTTCATGGCCGCTGCGGTGTTGCGGCCATCGCTGCCGGCTGGCCGCAACGCCGCAGGGGGATGGCAGGGGATGTCAGGGGTCAACCGCCCTTGTACAGCGCATCGCTGTCAGTGCGCGCCGGCGCGCGCTGGTCAGCCGCACGCGCGGGCTTGCCCGGCTGGGCCGCGGCTTCGGCCGGCGTGCCCGGCGTGGCGCCCGGGGCCGGCTGGCCAGCGACCGCGCTGGCAGCCTTCGGATCCTTGTAGGTCTTGCCCGGCGGAGGTGCGGTCGGGCGCTTGCGCAGGTCGGCCAGCAGCCTGGCGCACTGGGTGTCCTCGCCGCCAGGAGAAATGTCCAGCAGCGGCAGCACGGCGGTCGCCACCGGCGCCAGCAGCGCCAGCGACAGCGCGCCGCCGGCGCGCAGCGCCAGTACGCCGATGTCCGGGCTCACGGTCGGCTTTTTCAAGGTGCCGCCCACGTACAGCGGCGAGCGCAGCGAGAATACACGCAGACCCTTGGAGTCGGGGTGGATGGTCAGTGCCAGCCGTTCATCGCGCAGGTCGATGCCGCCAGTGGTCTCGATCACCGCGTCGTCGGTATCGAGCACGAAGGTGCGCGCCCGCGCGATGCCGTCGGTAAACGTGAAATCGCTGACGCCGCAGTTGATCTGCACCGGCTTGTCGCCGAACAGCTTGGAAATCACCAGGCTGCCCACGTTCAGGCCGATGGCTTCAAGCAGGAACTTGCTGACGGTGCCGTTCTCCACCAGCAGCCGCGCCTCGCCGTTGGACGAGCCCAGCAGTGCCGCCACCGAATTGCCGGTGGCCGACAGCTTGGCCTTGCCATTGAGTTCGCCGATGCTGGCGCGCATCAGGTCGACGGTCGGGAACAGCTGCTTGAGCTTCATGCGCCGCGCGGTCATGTCGATCATCGCTCCCATTGGCTCGCGCTTGCCGTCCAGCCGCAGGGTCGACACCAGGTTGCCGCCGGCCACGCCGAAGTTGAGCGGGTCCAGCAGCAGCACGCCGTCCTGCAGCTTCAGGTGCGTGACCAGGTCGGTGATCGGCAGCTCGGCATCCCGGATGATGCGCTTCCCGGTGAAATGCACGTCGGCGTCGATCTCGTCCCAGCGCTCGGTGCGGAACGGCGCCACCGGCAGCGCCTTGGCGGGCGGCTGCGTCACCGGGCTGTCCTTGGCCGGCCGGCCCGGCTTGGCGTCGGCGCCAATCAGCGGCGCCAGGTCGACGAAGCGCAGCTGGTTGGACACCAGGTTGCCGGCCAGCAGCGGGCGCGGGTCGCGCTTGGTGAAGGTCAGCGTGCCGGACAGGTCGCTGCCGCCGACGCGGCCGGTGAACTTCTGGTACTCGTAGATCGAGCCTTCCTTGCGCAGCGTCGCCATCATCCGGCCGCGGGTCTGGTACGGCGGCGTGGACGGCAGCACCACGCCGGTCAGTGCATAGAGCTTGGCCATGCTGTCGCCGGCCAGGGTCAGGTGCACATCGAGCGCGGCCAGGTGGGCGGGATTGGTGACCGTGCCTTCGATCACCGCGCGGGTGGTGCCGACGCGCACGTCGGCCAGAATCGGGAAGGGCACGTTGGTATTGCGCAGGCTCAGCACCGTGCCGGCCTTGCCGGTGGCGTTGATGGTGGCGTCGTTGTAGCGGCCGGTGGCTTGCCAGCGCATCCCGTAGCGGCCGTTCGCACCCTTGGCCGTGGCTGCCGGAGCGGAAGCGCCAGGCGCCGAGGCCGGCGGCGCGGAAGCTGCCGCCACCGCGCTGGCGGGCGGCCCGGGCGGCACCGCGGACGCTTCGGGCGCGACCAGCGCGCCGTTGCGGGCCTTGTCGTAGAGCGGGCTCTCGCCGATGGTGTCGAGCTCGGCCTGCAGCTCGATCTTCTTGAGCTGGTCCGACAGCGCCAGGTTGCCACGCGCAAGCACGACCTCGCCGATATCCAGCTCCCATTTGGAGGTGCCGGTCTTGGGGCCGGTATCGAAGGTCCAGTTGTTGCGGCTGTCCGCCAGGCGCTCCAGCCACACCGCCGGGCTGTCCACGACGATGGTGGGCACGGCGATCTGGTGCGCCAGCAGCGGCACCGGGCGCAGCACGAAGATCAGCTCGCGAACGGTGGCGAGATTGGGCTGCCTGGCCCAGTCGGGATTGCCGATGGTGATGTCGCGCGCCGACAGCCGGGGCCACGGCACCAGCGTATGCCAGCCTTTCTCGCCCTCGCCGCGGCGCCAGGTCACGGTCAGGTCGCCGTTGATGGCAAAGGGGCGGCCGATGGCTTCGGTGACGCGGTCGTTGAGCCAGGGCTTGAGGCGGTTCCAGTCGAAGGTCAGGATCAGAACCACCAGCAGCGCGATCAGCGCAATGGGTGTCAGGACACTCCACAGAACGACCTTGCGGCGCACGGGCATGAGGCGGGCTCCAGTCTGGCGGGGGCAGGTCCGGGGCCGCTGACCCGAGCGCGGGGCGGCGAACGAACCACTGCACGTCTATTGTATAGTTGCGCGCTTCCCGTCTTTGTCGGGGATTGGCTGACATCGCCGCCGGAGAATGCCGGATTTTTGCGCCGGATTTGTCGCGGCGGCGATGCCCGCGCGACGCGTCCGCGAGCCCCTTCGACCCGAATTCCAGCATGAACGATGCCGCACACGACCTCGCCGGCCTACCCGAGCCGCTGACCCACGAAAGCCCGGCCGATGACGACTACCACCGCCGCTTTGGCGGCGTGGCGCGGCTCTACGGCGCCGCCGGGCTGGCGCGGCTGGAGGCGGCCCATGTGTGCGTGGTCGGCATCGGCGGCGTCGGCAGCTGGGCCGCCGAGGCGCTGGCGCGCAACGCGGTCGGCCGCATCACGCTGATCGACCTGGACCATATCGCGCTGTCCAATACCAACCGCCAGATCCACGCGCTGGGCGACGCCTACGGGCGCGCCAAGGTCGAGGCCATGGCCGAGCGCATCGTCGCCATCAACCCGCGCTGCCGGGTGACACAGGTCGATGACTTCGTCACCCCCGACAACGTGCCCGAGTTGCTCGGCGCCGGCTATGACTACGTGATCGACGCCATCGACGCGGTGCGCGTCAAGACCGAGATGCTGGGCTGGGCGCGGCGCCAGGGCGTGGCGGTGATCACCTGCGGCGGCGCCGGCGGCCAGCTTGATCCCACCCGCGTGCGCATCGACGACCTGGCGCGCACGATCCAGGACCCGCTGCTGTCCAAGGTGCGCGCCAACCTGCGCAAGCAGTGGGGCTTTACCCGCGACCCGAAGAAGAAGTTCGGCATCGCCGCGGTGTATTCCGACGAGCCGCTGCAGTACCCCGAGCCGGAGCAGCAGGCGTGCGAGATCGACGAAGCGCCGCCGCCGGCCACCCATGGCCCGCAGGGGCTGGCCTGCGCGGGCTTCGGCTCGTCGGTGGCGGTGACGGCGGTGTTCGGCTTCGTGGCGGCGTCGGCCGTGATCGGGGAGATCGCGCGCGGCTGAAGGGCTCAGGCGCTCATTCAGGCGCTCATTCAGGCGCTCAGTGCGCGCAGCAGCCCGTCGACCTCGGCATCGCCCGGGGCGAGATTGTCGAAGACGATCAGTTCCGGGTATTCCTGCGCAGTCGGCATGAAGCGCCGCGTGCGGTAGGCCTCCCAGTGCTGCAGCTTGTAGGCATCGTTGGGATTGCCGCGCTTGATGATGCGCGCATGCGCCTCGTCTTCCGGCAGGTGGACCCATACGATGCGCACCATGGTGCCGTCGGGCACGTGCAGCCATTCCGGATCGTGCAGCAGATGGGCGCGGACCTCGCGCGACAGCGGGCCGATCACCAGCACGCTGATGCCCAGCATCAGGTTCTCGCGCGCGGTGTCGAGCAGCCCCTGGTATTCCGGGTCGCGCAGGTTGTCCAGGTAGGCCGGGCTGTCGCGGTCGTTCGGGTCGCCGGTGATGGCGCCCATGGCGGCGGCGCTGTAGCGACCGTACAGGGTGTCCTTGTCGAGCAGGCAGAACGGCTCGCCGGTGGCCTGCATCAGCGGGCCGATCAGACGGTGGGCGAGGGTGGTCTTGCCGGTGCCGGCATGGCCGCAGAAGAAGATCAGTCGTGGCATGGCATGTAGGAGTGGCGGGCGGGGCGCATAGCCCACAGCATACCCGCCCGGCTTGCGCGAGATCAGGCCCGGGCCGCGGCGATTGGGTATCCTTGCCGTTTTTCCTACGTTTGCAGCCGATCCCATGGACGCCAAAGACCAGCTTTCCTCCGCCGGCCTGCCGGACCACCTCCACCTGGGCGAGCCGGTTACCGATGCCACCCATGCCGAGTTCGTGCAGCTGCTGGCGGCCGTGGCCAGCGCCGACGACGCCGGCTTCCTGGCCGCAATGGACGAGTGGATCGACCATACCCGCCATCATTTCGCGCAGGAAGAACAGTGGATGGAAGCGATGGGCTTCGGCCCGCGCCATTGCCATGCGGGCGAGCACCAGCAGGTGCTGGCCGTGGCCGCCGCGGTGCGCGACAAGGTGCACACCGATGCCGAGTTCGGGCTGGGTCGGCGCCTGGTGGCCGAGCTGTCAGGCTGGTTCGACCATCACGTCAAGTCGATGGATGCGATGATGGTCGAACATATGCGCGAGAACGGCTTCACCCTGGTCGAGGGGCCGGCCACCCCGGCCTGAGCACGCCGGCGTTCAGAGCGGCCGCGCCGCGTCGCGGTCGATCACCACGAAATACTTGCGCACCGGCTCCAGCACCTGGAACAGCCCGGTAAAGCCGGCCGGGATCACGCAGGCGTCGCCCGGGCCGAACTCGCTGGCGTTGCCGGCCTCGTCGCTGATGCGGATGCGGCCGCTGATTACGTGGAAGAACTCTTCCTTGCCGGCCGGGAAGGCAATGCGCCACGCGCCCGGCTCGCACGCCCAGATGCCGCAATCGAAATCGCCATGCCGCGCGCTGTAGTGCGTCCAGGTGGTGCGGTCCGGGTTGCCAGACACCAGCCGGTCTTCGCGCGGGCGGTCGTGGGTCGGGGCGGGGTCGGTCTTGAAATCGATCAGGCGGGGAGCTGGCATGGCAGGGGCGTAAAAAAAACTGGCGGGTCTGAGCCCGCCAGTTTACCGCGCCAGGGACGTAGCCCTGCCGCTCAGTTCAGCGAAGTGCTGAGCTGGCGGCGCCAGCGCGATACCACCTCGGGCTGGTCGGCCAGCATCTCGAATACCGACAGCATGGTCTTGCGGCCGATATCGTCCTCATAGCCGCGGTCGGTGCGCACGATCGCCAGCAACTGCTCCAGCGCCGGCTCGTACTGCTGGCGCGCGATCAGCAGCCGCGCCAGGTCCAGCCGCGCCGCCAGGTCGCGCGGGTCGGCGGTGATGCGGCGCGTGAGGGTGGCCTGGTCGGGCAGGCCGGACACGTTTTCCATCGCTTCCATGCGCGTGCGCAGCGCGGCATAAGCGTCCAACTGCGCGGCGCGCGGCGGCAGCGCCTCGAACTGCGCCTTGGCCTCGTCGATCGCATTGCCATCCAGCAGGAAGGCGATATAGGCCAGCCGTGCCGTGTCGGCAGCTTCCGGGTCGAGCGCGATGGCTTCCGCGAATTTGGCCTCGGCGCCAGCGCGGTTGCCTTCGGCGGCCAGCTCCTGCGCCTCATACAGCGCCAGCTGGGCGGGTTTGGGCATCAGCCGGCCCAGGAATTCACGCAGGCCGGATTCCGGCAGCACGCCGATAAACTGGTCCACCGCCTGGCCTTCGGCGATCGCCACCACATGCGGGATGCTGCGCACGCCGAAGTGCGCGGCCAGGTCCTGGTTTTCGTCGACATTGACCTTGACCAGCTTCCACTGGCCGTCGGCCTCGGCTTCGAGCCGTTCCAGCATCGGGCCCAGCGTGCGGCACGGCCCGCACCAGGGCGCCCAGAAGTCGACCAGTACGGGCGCGTGGCGCGAGGCGTCGATCACTTCGGTTTCGAAATTCTGCAGGGTGACGTCGCTCATGGGGTATCCCGGTGAGGAAAAGGGGCAGGAGCGGCCCAGCAATGCGGGCCGCCCGGAAGAGGGCATTCGATACCCCTATTGTGGGGGCGAAGGCGCCGAATGCAACGCCCCGCCCCAATCACTCGCCGGGCGGGGTTCGGGAAAGTCTGCGGTTGAAAATAGAACGATCGTTCGGTTATAGTCCTTGGCCATACCGACAGACCCGGTCCCGAGACCGACGCACAGGAGACGTTTCATGCAGACCCCAGCCCGCCCGCATTTCCAGTTCTGGCCGAAGCGCCTGCCGACCGCCATCGTGCTGCCCGAGACGTCGCTCTGGTACAACCTGGAAGTGTCGGCGCACCGCTACGCCGACAAGGCGGCGATCCGCTACTTCGGCAACGCCATCACCTTCCGCGAGCTGGAGGCGCAGGCCACGGCGCTGGCGGGCTGGCTGCAGCAGAAGGCCGGCGTGAAGAAGGGCGACCGGGTGCTGCTGTACATGCAGAACTGCCCGCAGTTCATCGTCAGCTACTACGCCATCCTGCGTGCCGACGCGGTGGTGGTGCCGGTCAACCCGATGAACCGCGCCGAGGAATTCAAGCACTACGTCACCGACGCACAGGCGCGCGTGGCGATCTGCACGGCGGACCTTGCAGCAGGCGTCGAACAGGCCGTGTCCGAACTGGCGCCGGCCGAGCGCCTGCAGCACCTGCTGGTGACGCGGTACGCCGACGCGCTGCCGCCCACGCATGAGCATCCGGAAGACGCCCCGCCGGCCTGGCTGACCACGCCGCACCCGCTGCCCGCGGGCGCTACCGCGTGGACCGAGGCGCTTGGCGCCGGCCTGCTGCCCGGCCCGCACACCGCCAGGCCGGATGACATGGCGGTGATGCCCTACACCTCCGGCACCACCGGCTTCCCCAAGGGCTGCATCCATACGCATCGCTCGGTGATGCACAACATCGTCGGCGGCGCGACCTGGTCGGGCTCGGGCGCCGAGTCCGTGATCCTGTCGGTGCTGCCGCTGTTCCACGTCACCGGCATGCAGTACGGCATGAACGGTCCGATCTACAGCGGCGCCACCGTGGTGATGCTGCCGCGCTGGGACCGCGAAGTGGCCGGCCGCCTGATCTCGCGCTACCAGGTCACGCACTGGACCAATATCCCGACCATGGTGATCGATTTCCTGGCCAGCCCCAACCTGGCGCAGTTCGACCTGTCGAGCCTGCGCTATATCGGCGGCGGCGGCGCGGCCATGCCGCAAGCCGTTGCCGAGCGGCTGCGCGAGCAGTTCGGGCTCAGCTACCTGGAGGGCTACGGCCTGTCCGAGACCATGGCGCCGACGCACGGCAACCCGTCGGACCGGCCCAAGCTGCAATGCCTGGGCGTGCCGACCTTCAACACCGACGCGCGCGTGGTCGACCCGGTCACGCTCAAGGAACTGCCGCCCAACGAGACCGGCGAGATCATCGTCAGCGGCCCGCAGGTGTTCAAGGGCTACTGGGGCAAGGACGACGCCACGCGCGACGCCTTTATCGAGTTTGAGGGCAAGACCTTCTTCCGCACCGGCGACCTGGGCCGGATGGATGAAGAGGGCTATTACTTCATCACCGACCGCCTCAAGCGCATGATCAATGCGTCGGGCTTCAAGGTGTGGCCGGCCGAGGTGGAGAACCTGCTGTACAAGCACCCTGACGTGCAGGAGGCCTGCATCATCGGCACGCGCGACCCGTATCGCGGCGAGACCGTCAAGGCGGTGGTGGTGCTGCGCGCGCATGCAAAGGGCAAGACCACGCCGGAAGCGATCATTGAATGGGCCAAGGAGAATATGGCCGCGTACAAGTATCCGCGCGTGGTGGAGTTCGTGGAGGCGCTGCCGAAGTCGGGCACTGGCAAGGTGATGTGGCGGCATCTGCAGGAAAGCGAGAATGCGCGCAGTGCGGAGGGCGAGAAGCCGGCGGCGGCCTGAGGCCGTTGGCAAACCGCTTCCGACGGTTGCAGCAAAGACAAAGGCCGGTCAACCGGCCTTTGTCTTTCTGCGAACGCGCGCAGCCTCAATGCCCGCGCACCCGCATCAGCATCTTCACCATCGTCTTGTACCCCCGCTCCCGCGCATGGCGCGTCGGCGTCACGCCCTCGCGGTCAGCCAGGTTGGCATCCGCACCCGCATCCAGCAGCAACTGCACCGTCTCCTCATAACGCGCGCTGCCGTCGCCAAGCACCACCGCCTCCAGCAGCGCAGTCCAGCCCAGGTCGTTGACATGGTCCACCGCAACGCCAGCCTTCAGCAGCAGCTTCACCACCTCCACATGCCCGTGCTGGCTGGCGGCGATCAGCGCGGTGCCGTGGTAGCGGTCGGTGCTGGCAAGGTCGGCCCCATGCGCCAGCGCGAGCCGCACCATATCGGGCTGCCCGGTGGCGGCGGCCAGCAGGAAGGGACTGTTGGCGTCGGCGTCCTTGAGATTGACATCGGCGCCGGCCAGTGCCAGCATGCGCGCGACCTCGACATGCCGGTTCTGCACCGCCGCCAGCAGCGCGCTGCGCCCGCGTTCGTCAGCTGCGCGCGCCGTCGCACCCGCGGCCAGCAGGCGCGCCACCATGTCCTGGTCGCCGATCCCGGCGGCCGTGATCAGGTTGCGGTCCAGGGCGCTGATGCCGTCGCTGCGCACTGGCGCGCGCGCGGTGGTGTTGCGCGGCGCGCGCGCCGCGCCGGGCTGGCTGGCAGCGCCGCCGGCAGGGCGTGCCGCCAGGGTCTGGCCGCCCTGGGCCGCCAGCAGTCCACCGCCCACCAGCAAGCCCATCAGGCCCAGCAACTCGTTGAGTGCCTGTCTGCGGGTGCGGGCGGCGGGGCGCGTCATGGCGGCTGCTCCAGGGCTCAGACGGTTTCGCGTGACGTGGTGGGCAAGGGCGGCGGCGCAACGTCCTCGGCCTCGGCGCAGTCTGCGGGGTGCGTCGAGCGTTCCGCATCGGCGGCGTCGTCGGCCTGCAACTGGCGCCACAGCCGCCCGAGATAGGGATCGTCGACGCCGTTGGTGGCCAGGCCAAGCAGGGTTTGCTGCAGGTATTCGCGCGCCGGGCCGTACAGCCCGGCGGCGTGGCGCAGGCGTTCGACCACGTCGGCGTCCGGCAGCCGGCCGGCATAGGCCTCGTGCGCCCGGTTCATGACGAAGGCGAGGGCGCGCTGCTCGGGACCGTCGTCGGTGCGGATGCGCAGCCAGCGGGGATGGTAGGCGCCGGTCAGCATCTCGCGGCGCCACAGCACGCGGAACTCCTGCTCGACCACGTGGCTGGGGATGCGGAACACCATGCCGTGGCAGCAGCCGCCGCGGTCCAGACCGAGCACCAGCCCGGGGTTGTCCCAGGTGCCTCGATTGATGCGGGAGTAGAGATAGAAGCCGCGGTGATAGCCATGCACCGTCGCGCGCCGGCGGTCGGTGTGCACCACCATCGGGTTCCAGATCAGGGAGCCATAGCCGAATACCCAGACATCGCCGCCGAGAGCGGGATCGTCGGGCCGGCACGCCAGCGTGTTGCAGAGGGACTGCTCGAGCACGTCTTCGGGCAGCAGCGAGGACGCGACCGGCGTACTGCACAGCGAGGTGCGCAGCCGGTCGGATTCGAGGTCCTGTCGCGTGATGGCCATGGTGCAAGCATAAATCAAAGCCGCGCCACGGGCAGGTGGGGGAAATGACATAAGTGCCAGTTTTTCTCAGAATTACCTGAGCAACCGGCGCGGTGTGGGCGCCTGACAACGTTTGGCGCGGCGTGCCGCCTGTGACACGCGGGTGGGCGAGGGCTGGCGCACGCTTGTCCGCGATCAGGCCGCCGTGATTTGCTGGCCCGCGGGGCGGCCATGTCCTTACAATGGGAGCCTCAATCCGACCAGGGGGAACCTGCGATGGCGCGTACGCTTACGGTGGTGTTCGGCAGCGGCAAGGAATTTGACTTTACGATCGGCACGGACGAGCTGGCCGCGGTCGGCGAGGATGCCGCGTGGCGCTGGTTCGACCGGGAGTACACCGAGCTGGACTGCCAGGCGTCGAGCCCCGTCGGCAAGGTGCTGGTGATCGACAAGATCCTGAATGTCGCCAAGTTCTCGGGAGAAGCGCGCTTCTCCGGGGATCCTGCCTGGGCGCAGGACTATGCGCGCCATGCGGCGCGGCTGCTGGACCGTGACAAGGTCCGCGTCGATGTCGGCAACGCCGCCATCGGGTTCTGACGCGCAGAGGGCGCCTGATAGCGTAGGATTCGCTTCCTCGTCGTCCCCGCGCCAGCGGGGACGACAGCCAGGCTTTTAAACGGCCAGCAATTCCACTTCAAACAGCAGCGTCGCGTTCGGCGGGATCACGCCGCCGGCGCCGCGCGCACCGTAGCCCAGGTCGGCCGGGATCACCAGGCGGCGCACGCCGCCGACCTTCATGCCCTGCACGCCTTCGTCCCAGCCGCGGATCACATGGCCGGCGCCAAGCGGGAACACGAACGGGTCGTTGCGGTCCTTGCTCGAGTCGAACTTGCGGCCGGCCTGGCCGTTCTCGTACAGCCAGCCGGTGTAGTGCACGGTGACGTGATTGCCGGCGGTGGCTTCGGCGCCGGAGCCGACGGTGGTGTCTTCGTATTGCAGGCCAGAGGGCGTGGTTTGCATGGCGTATTTCCTTCCGATGGGAAAAGACGGGGTGGTTGGGTGAATGCAGCGCGGCGGCTGCGTTCAGGCTTGGGCGTGCTGGAGCACGTCAAGCCGCAGTTGCACGTTGTGGTCGTCGTCGGCGACCCAGATATCGCCGTCCTGGATCGTCACCGACAGGCGCATCGCGCGCTGCGCCAGCGCGGCCAGCGCTTCGACCGCTTCCGTCGGGACATTGTAGATGGTGACGTTGCGCAGCTTGCCGGCCTTGCCCGCCATGCCCTTCCACCATTCACGCGCGCTCGGGCCGTTGTAGGTGTAGACGTTCACGCGCTCGGCGCGGGCGGCGGCGCGCTTCAGGCGCGCTTCATCGGGCTGGCCCAGTTCGACCCAGTTGGCGATGTCGCCGGTCAGGCGCTTGTCCCACAGGTCGGGCTCGTCCGGCTCGTCCAGGCCGCGCGTGAAGGCCAGTGTTTCGGTGGCTTCGCAGGCGAAGGCCAGCAGGCGCACCATCATGCGCGCGTCGTTCTCGGACGGATGCTGGGCGATGGTCAGGCTGTGGCTGCCGTAGTAGGGCCGGTCCATGTCGGACACGGCCAGTTCGGCTTTGAAGATGGTGGATTTAAGCGCCATGAAGTGAAGTGAGCAGCAGGCGCCCCGGCGCGGGAGGGCGGCGCGGGAGACGCAAAAGGCCGCATCATACGCGATTCGATGGTGGGGCCGTGCGCATGGCGGCGCAGGGAACGTGGGCAAGGCGGCACAGCGGGCGTGCCGCCGCGCGCCGCACGTATCAGCGCTTGCGGTATTCCTTCAGGTAGAAGCGCAGCAGCGCCGACAGCAGCAGCGTGGCCAGGAAGGCAGCCGCCACCACCAGCGCTTGGCCGGCGGGGGTATCCATCTGGCCGGCCATGCCGAGGCGGAACAGCCAGGTGCCGACCATCATCACCAGGAACGGCATCAGCAGCGCGCCGCGGCCGTAGGTGCGCACCGCCCACAGCGGGAAACGCCGCAGGAAGTCACCAGGGATGCTGCAGGCCAGGCAGGCGCCGGCAGCCGCCAGCGCGGCAGCCACGATGTCGCCGGATGTGATCTCGAACATGTTCTCTGTCTCGCGTCGCCGCACACGCAGGCGCGCGTGGCAGGGAATTGGCAAAGCGCTGATTCTACAAGAGAAATTCGTGCCGAAGGTGACGCTTCTGGGAAGCTTCGGGTTATTGCGCAGGGCTGCCCGCCGGCGATGCCTCGACCGCCACTTGCAGCGTGATGGTGTCACCCACATCGGGCAGGAAGCGGGTCATGCCGAAGGCACTGCGCGGCACTTCGGCGCGGAAGTCGCCGCCGCAGACCTGACGGCTGACGCCGAACAGCGTGACCTCGCCGCAGCGGAAGCGCTCGGCCTGCAGCCGCAACGGCTGCGTCACCCCGTGCACGGTCAGTTCGCCCTCGACCGCAACCAGCCGGCCGCCCTCGACGATAAAGCGCTGCGCGCGCACCCGTGCCAGCGGATGCTGGGCGACATCGAAGAATTGTGCCGAGCGCAGCACGCCATCCAGCGTGCGGTTGCCGGTGTCGACCGAGGCCAGGTCAACGGTCACGTCGAACGCGCCGGCACCGCTGTCGGCGTCATAGACGATGCGCCCGTCGATCTTGCCGAAGCGCCCGCGTACCGAGCTGCGTTCGAAATGGCTGGCGGCGAAGTAGACGGTGGTGTGGGCCGGGTCGATGGTGTATTCGACCGGCGCGGCGTGTGCGCCCAGGGCCCAGGACATGGCGGCGACAAAGGCCAGTGTGCGTACGGCCATGGTTCAGTAGAAGAAGACCGGCAGCAGGAAGATCCCCACCACCGAAAGGTACCCGATGGTCCAGCACAGCGTGCGCAGCGTGGCGCGGTCGGCCAGGTAGCACACCGTGTAGAGGATGCGGGCGATGATGAAGACCACCGACAGTTCGTCGATGCGCGCCTGCGGCGCCTGCAGGTAGCTGGCGGCCAGGACGGCCACGGCAAAGAACGGGAACGCCTCGAAGTGGTTGCGGTGCGCCATGTCGGCGCGGCGCGCGCGGCCGGTCTGGCGGTCCAGCCAACCGCGCGGGTCATGGTTGTCAAAGCCAGGCGCGCTGGCCTTGGCGATGGCCACCGTCGCCAGCGGCAGCACGCCGGCCAGCAGTACGCACCAGAACGCGATCGGCATGGTCCCAGTCCTTTCGGTTGCTACGCCGGCGCGCCCGCAGTGGCCGGCCCGGCCCGCGCGGTCAGGCGGCGACCACGCGGATCTCGATGCCCGCCAGGCCCACCACCTGCCCGGCGCGAATCTTCGCAGTCTTGCGCGATTCTGGCGCGCCGTCCACCGACACTTCGCCCGCGGCGACCAGCGCCTTGCCGGCGCCGCCGCTGTCGCACACGCCCGCCAGCTTGAGCAGGTCATTGAGGGCGATGAACTCGCCCTCGAGCGGGAAGGTAATGGTCTGTATGCCTGATTTGGCCATCACTTGCCCCAGCTGTCCTTCAACCCGACGATGCGGTTGAAGACCGGCTTGCCCGGCTGCGAATCGTTGCGGTCGGCGACGAAGTAGCCGTGACGCTCGAACTGGAAGCGGTCTTCCGGCTGCGCCTCGCGCAGGCCCGGCTCCAGGTAGGCGGTGATCACCTTCTTGGAATCCGGGTTCAGTGCATCCAGGAAGTTCTTGCCACCGGCATCCGGATTCGGGTCGTTGAACAGGCGGTCGTAAAGGCGTACCTCGGCCTCATACCCATGCGCCGCGCTGACCCAGTGGATCACGCCCTTGACCTTGACGCTGTCGGCGCCCGGCGTGCCGCTCTTGGTATCGGGCAAGTAGTCGGCATGCACGGCAATGATGTTGCCGTCAGCGTCCTTGTCCACGCCGGTGCACTCGATGACGTAGCCGTATTTCAGGCGCACCTTGTTGCCCGGGAACAGGCGGAAATAGCCCTTGGGCGGATTCTCGTTGAAGTCCTCGCGCTCGATCCACAGCTCGCGCGACAGCGGGAACACGCGGCGGCCAAGTTCCGGCTTCTTCGGGTGCACCGGTGCCGAGCACTCTTCGCTCTGGCCTTCGGGGTAGTTGTCGATCACCAGGCGCAGCGGGTCCAGCACGGCCACGCCGCGCGCGGCACGGCCGTCGAGGTCGTCGCGCACCGCGCCTTCGAGCGTGCTCATGTCGATCCAGCTGTCGGCCTTGGCCACGCCGACGCGGTCGCAGAACAGCTGGATCGACTCAGGCGTGAAGCCGCGGCGGCGCACGCCGACCAGCGTAGGCATGCGGGGGTCGTCCCAGCCGTCTACGCGGTTTTCGTCGACCAGTTGCTTGAGCCTGCGCTTGCTGGTGATGGCGTAGGTCAGGTTCAGGCGCGCGAACTCGTACTGGTGCGGCAGCGGGTCATGGAACACGCCGCAGTCGCGCAGGTGCTCCAGTACCCAGTCGTATAGCGGGCGGTTGTTCTCGAACTCCAGCGTGCACAGCGAGTGCGTGATGTTCTCGATCGCGTCCGAGATGCAGTGGGTGAAGTCGTACATCGGGTAGATGCACCACTTGTCGCCCGTGCGGTGGTGATGCGCATGGCGGATGCGGTAGATCACCGGGTCGCGCATCACGATGTTGGGCGCGGTCATGTCGATCTTGGCGCGCAGCACGTGTTCGCCGTCGGCGTACTTGCCGGCGCGCATGTCGCGGAACAGTTGCAGGTTTTCTTCGACGCCGCGCTCGCGGTAGGGCGAGGGCTTGCCCGGCTCGGAGAAATTGCCGCGATTGGCGGCGATCTGCTCGGCGCTCTGGCTGTCGACGTAGGCGGCACCGCGTTCGATCAGCTTCTCGGCAAATGCATAGAGCTGGTCGAAGTAGTCGCTGGCGTAGTACAGGTGCGGGTGCTTTTCGCCGTCCTTGCCCTGGCTGTCCCAGGAAAAGCCCAGCCAGTGCACGGCGTCGATGATCGAATCGACGTATTCGGTGTCTTCCTTGACCGGGTTGGTGTCGTCAAAGCGCAGGTGGCAGCGGCCGCCGTAGTCGCGCGCCAGCCCGAAGTTCAGGCAGATGCTCTTGGCGTGGCCGATATGCAGGTAGCCGTTGGGCTCCGGCGGGAAGCGGGTAATCACGGTCGGCAGCGGTTCGCCGGCCTTGTCCTGGCGGCCGGCGTAGGTGCCGGCGGCGAGGTCCTGGTCGATGATGCTCCGCAGGAAGTTGGAGGCGGCGGGGGTGCTGTCGGTAGGCTTGTTGTCGTGGCTCATGGTGGCGCCGGTTGGCCGGCCGGAATGGTGTAACCGCAGAGGGTTTCCAAGGTTCGGCCGGGTCGTCAGATTGCGTGGCGGAATGCCAATACCGGGATTTTACCGTGCCGGCGGCGCCGCACGCCGCGAGCCGCCGCGGATTTCCGGACATATCCCGGGTTTGCGCTGCGCCGATACGTGCCGGTGCGACGAAAGTGATGCGTGGGAGTAGCATAAAGGCCCATGCCGGCTGGCCCCTGGCGGCCGGTTTCCGACCCATCGCTGCAGGAACGCTCATGACCACCCATCCTGATGCGGCATCCACGCCGCCCGAGCCCTCCGATGTTGTCGCCGCGCTGTGGCGCGACGCCGGCCTGCCGGCAGAGGCGCTGGCTCACCTGAACCTGGACGGCGCCGAGCCGGTGCTGCCCTCGAGCTTCGCCGTCGGCACCGCCGCACAGGCCAGCCTGGCCGCCTCCGCGCTGGCCGCGGCCGCGCTGTGGCACAGCCGCACCGGCCGCTGGCAGCAGGTCAGCGTCGACATGCGCCATGCCATCACCGAATTCCGCAGCGAGCGCTACCTGCGCGTCGACGGCGGGCCCGCGCCCGAACTGTGGGACAAGATCGCCGGCACCTACCGCTGTGGCGACGGCCGCTGGGTCCGGCTGCACACCAATTTCCCGCATCACCGCGACGGCGTGCTGCGGCTGCTGGGCTGCGCCAACGACAAGGCGGCGGTGCAGGCCGCGCTGGAGAAGTGGGAAGCGGAAGCCTTCGAGACCGCGGCGTCCGACGCCGGCATGGTGGTCGCCGCGATGCGCAGCTTCGACGAGTGGGACTGCCATGCGCAGGCTGCTGCATTGCGCGGGATGCCGCCGGTGACGCTGGAGCGCATCGGCGACGCGCCGCCGCAGCCACTGCCGGCGCCTGCGTCACCTGACGCGCAGCCGCTGTCGGGCGTGCGCGTGCTCGACTTCACCCGCATCATCGCCGGCCCGGTGGCGGGGCGCACCCTCGCCGCGCACGGCGCCGACGTGTTGCTGGTCACCGCCGCGCACCTGCCGTCGATCCCGCCGCTGGTGATCGACACCGGCCGCGGCAAGCGCAGCTGCCAGCTCGACCTGCGCGATCCCGACGACAAGCGCCTGCTGCACAAGCTGTTGCACGGTGCCGATGTCATGGTGCAGGGCTACCGCCCCGGCGCGCTGGCCGAGCTGGGCGCGGGGCCGGAAGCCGCGGCGCGGGCGCATCCGGGCATCGTTTATGTCTCATTGAGCGCGTATGGCCACGTGGGGCCGTGGGCGCACAAACGCGGCTTCGATTCGCTGGTGCAGACCGCGACCGGCTTCAACCATGCCGAAGCCGAGGTCGCCGGCAGCGATATGCCACGGCCGCTGCCGGCACAGGTGCTGGACCATGCCGCGGGCTACCTGCTGGCATTCGGCGCGATGGCGGCGCTGCACCGGCGCGCCATCGAGGGCGGAAGCTGGCATGTGCGCGTATCGCTGGCGCAGGTCGGGCAGTGGCTGCGCGGATTGGGGAGGGTGGCGGACGGCTTGAAGGCGCCCGAGCAGAAGATCGACGACATCGCCGACCTGCTCGAAGCGGTGCTTTCCGGTTTCGGCATGCTGACCACGGTGCGGCACGCGGCGCGGCTGTCGGAAACGCCGGCACGCTGGACGTTGCCGTCCGAGCCGCTCGGCACCCACGCGCCGGAGTGGCTCCCGCGCGCATAGGCGGAATCAGGCGCCCCGCGTGGACATGGCGCTTTGCGGTAAGGGGGGGGCTAGTAGAGGGTCGTGCGCTGCCGTTCGGGCAGGTCGCGGTCGTAGGCGGCGCCGTCGATGGCGTTCCCGCTCAGCGTGGCCAGGATCTCGCCGTTGCTCGGCAGCGTCCGGCGCGCGACCTGCGCATCGGCGGCCCACAGGCGCGAGCGGATCAGCGCGCGGGCGCACTGGAAGAACACCGACTGCACCGTCACCACCAGCACCGTGGTCGGCGTCTTGCCGTCGACCACGCAACGCGCGATCAGCGCGGGATCGACGCTGATCTGCGCGGTGCCGTTGACGCGGATGGTCTCGTTGACGCCCGGGATCACGAACAGCAGCCCCACGCGCGGATCGGCGACGATATTGCGCAGGCTGTCAATGCGGTTGTTGCCGCGCCGGTCCGGCAGCAGCAGCGTGCGCTCATCCAGCACCTGCACGAAGCCCGGCGCGTCGCCGCGCGGCGAGCATTCGGCCCATTGCTCGCCCACGGTCGACAGCAGGCAGAACGGGGCTGCCTCGATAAAGGCGCGGTAGTGCGGGTGCAGGTGGTCGACTTCCTTGGCCAGCGATGGGGCGGCGGGCTGCGCATAGAGCGCTTCCAGGTCGGCCAGGGTGGTGATGGCGTGCGAGGTCATGGCGGTTCGGGCGTTGGACATTGGGCGCAAGCCGTCAATGTAGCGCAGGTGCGCTTACAGGGTGACGGTACCGCGGCCGATCTCGATCACGCGGCCGCCGACGCGGATCGCGCCGTCCGCATTGACCGCCAGCCGCAGCCGGCAGGGGCGGTCCACGGCCTCGCCCTGGTCGATCGCGTAATCCGCCGGCAGTGCGTGGCCGGTGGCCAGCAGCCAGCCGCCGAGGTTGGCGCAGGCCGAGCCGGTGCCCGGATCCTCGGCCACGCCGCCGCCTTGCTTGGTGAAGAAGTAGCGCGACAGCACCCGGCCCGGTTGCTCCGGATCGAAGGCAAAGACATAGGCGGTCTTGCGGCCCAGGCTGCTCTGCGGCCAGATCTCCAGGCGCGAACTGTCCGGCCTGGCACGGCGCACGGCCTCGGTGCTGCGCACGGCGACCAGCAACTGGTCGGCGCCGGTGTCGACCCACATCGGCGACACCAGCAGGTCGCGTTCTTCCAGGCCGAGCAGGCTTGCCATTTCGGCGTCGGGCAGGCCGGCCGGTGCGGTCCTGGGCTGGCCGCTGTGCGGGGCGGTGAAGGTCCAGACATCCCCCTGCGCGGTGACCGGCACGACGCCTGCGAGGAATTCCAGCGTCAGTGCGTCGCCGGTGCCGGCCAGTTCGCGTACCACGTGCGCGGTGCCCAGCGTGGGATGGCCGGCGAAGCGCATCTCGTAGCCGGGGGTGAAGATGCGCACATGGGCGCTGGCGTTGTCGGACGGCAGGATGAAGGTGGTCTCCGACAGGTTGAACTGCAGCGCAAGCGCCTGCATGGTGGCATCGTCCAGGCCGCGCGCGTCCTCGAACACGCACAGGGGATTGCCGCCGAAGGTGGATTCGGCAAAGACGTTGAGCAGGCGGAAGGCGTAGGTGGTCATGGCGCAGAGGCTCCGGAGGCTTGTTGATCACAAGTGTACGGAGCCGGGGCGCCCACGCCATGCACAGTTGGTGCAATCGCGGGCGGGCCAGTTGTATCGGTCGACCGACGGGACAAAAACAAACGCCCGGGGTGTCCCGGGCGTCCTCGGTACTGCAGGCGCTTCAGTCAGGCTGGATCAGAATCCCACCGCCTGCCCATCACGCCGGCTGTCGCTGGCGGCGACGTAACCATGCTCGGCATCCTCCGACAGGCGCCAGATGAACTGCCCCGAGCCAAAATCCATATACGGATCATCCACCGACTTGAGCTGGTGCCCGCGCGCCTTCAGCCCCTCGACCGTCGCCGCGTCCATCGTGCTCTCCACGTCCAGCGTGAAGTCGCGGTTGACCTTCCAGCGCGGCGCGCAGCACGCGGCCTGCGGTTGCTGGTTGTAATCCAGCATGCGCACCACGGTCTGCAGGTGGCCCTGCGGCTGCATGTCGCCGCCCATCACGCCGAAGCTCATCACCGGCTGGCCGCCCTTGGTCAGGAAGGCCGGGATGATGGTGTGGAACGGGCGCTTGCCGCCGGCCACCACGTTGGCCGACTTGGGGTCCATCGAGAAGCCCACGCCGCGGTTCTGCAGGCTGATGCCGGTGCCCGGCACCACCACGCCCGAACCGAAGCCCATGTAGTTCGACTGGATGAACGAGATCATCATGCCATTCTCGTCGGCGGCGGTCAGGTAGATGGTGCCGCCCACCTTGGGCATGCCGAAGTTGAAATGCGTGGCGCGCTGCATGTCGATCAGCTTCGCGCGCGACTTCAGGTACGCGTCATCGAGCATTGCCTCCGGCGTGACCTCCATGCTGCGCGGATCGGCCACGTAGCGGTAGAGGTCGGCAAAGGCCAGCTTCATCGCCTCGATCTGCAGGTGCTGCGAATCGACCGAATCCACCGGGATTGACGCCATGTCGAACTGGTCGAGGATGCCCAGCGCGATCAGCGCGGCGATGCCCTGGCCGTTGGGCGGGATCTCGTGCAGTTCGTAGCCGCGGTAGGACTTGCTGATCGGCTTGACCCAGTCCGGGCGGTAGTTGCGCAGGTCGTCCAGCGTCATGGCGCCGCCGCATTGCTTGCTGAACGCCGCGATCTTCTCGGCGATCTCGCCTTCGTAGTAGGCTCGGCCGCGTGTTTCGCCGACCTTGCGCAGCGTCTCGGCGGCAGCCTTCATGGTGAACTTTTCGCCGACCAGTGGCGCGCGGCCGCTGGGCATGAAGGTCTCGGCATAGCCCGGCTGGTCCTTCAGCTCAGGCACCGCGGCAGCCCACTTGTGCGCCACCACCGGCGGCACGGCATAGCCGCGCTCGGCGATCTCGATCGCCGGCTCCATCAGGTCGGCGAACGGCAGCTTGCCAAAGCGCTCGTGCAGCGCGGCCCAGCCGGCGATCACGCCGGGCACGGTCACCGAATCCCAGCCGCGGATCGGGCGGTTGGCGAGGCCGTTGGCGTCGGTGCCGTACTTGTTCTTGAAATACTCCGGGTTCCACGCGGCCGGCGCCACGCCGGACGAGTTCAGGCCGTGCAGTTCCTTGCCGTCCCACAGGATGGCGAAGGCGTCGCTGCCCAGGCCGCAAGACACCGGCTCGACGATGGTGATCGCGGCCGCCGCGGCGATGGCGGCATCGACGGCATTGCCGCCCTTGAGCAGCATGCGCAGGCCGGCCTGCGCGGCCAGCGGGTGCGAGGTGGACACCACGTTGCGCGCAAACAGCGGGATGCGCACGGAGGGGTAGGGGTTGGTCCAGTTGAAGTTCTGCATGGCGTTGTCTGTCGTCTGAGGGGGCGGCCGGGTCGCTGCCGGACCCGGTGCGGTGGCAGCAGGAGTGGCCTCGGTGCCTTATTCTGCCGTGATCTTGCGATCCTTGATCAGCTTGCCCCAGCGGGCGCTGTCCTTCTTCACCATGGCGGCGAACTGCGCCGGCGTGCCGCCGACCGGTTCGGCGCCCAGCTTGCCCAGGCGTTCCTTCACCTCGGGCGACTGGATCGCCTTGTTGAACTCGGCGTTCAGGCGGATGACGATATCGGGCGGCAGGCCCTTGGGGCCATAGATGCCGAACCAGGTATCGGATTCGAAGCCGGGCAGGCCCGATTCGCTGGCGGTGGGAATCTCCGGCGCCAGCGGCGAGCGCTTGGCGCTGGTCACCGCCAGCGCCTTGAGCTTGCCGTCCTTCACATGCGGCAGGCCCGACACGATGCTGTCGAACAGCACCTGCACCTTGCCCGAGATCAGGTCGGGCACGGCCAGCGCGGTGCCGCGGTAGGGGATGTGGGTGATGAACACGCCGGCCTGCGCCTTGAACGCTTCGGCGGTCAGGTGCACCACGGTGCCGTTGCCACTGGAGGCGTAGTTCAGTTCGCCGGGATGCTTCTTGGCGTAGTCGACCAGCTCGCGCACGTTCTTCACCGGCAGGCTGTTCGGCACCACCAGTACGTTGGTGGCGATCGCCACCTGACCGACCGGCGTGAAATCAGTCTCGGTGTTGTAGGGCAGGCGGGTATTGATATACGGGCCGATCGAATGCGTGCTGGTGGTGGCGATCAGCAGCGTATAGCCGTCGGGCGCGGCCTTGGCGGCCATGTCGGAGCCGATCGCGCCGCCCGCCCCGGGCCGGTTGTCGACCACGATTTGCTGGCCCATGTTGGCGCCGACCTTCTGCGCGATCGCGCGCGCCAGCAAGTCGGTGGCACCGCTGGCCGGGAAGGGCACGATCAGGCGGATGGGCTTGCTGGGATAGTTGTCGGCCAGTGCGGGCGTGGCGGCCAGGCACAGGCCGGAGGCGAGGCCGATGCCGAGAAGGCGCAGCCAGGATTTCATTCTCATCTCCGGTGTCAGGCGAAAGGAAAAGCAGGAAGACCGTTGCGGGGCAGGCGGCTGTATTGCCATGGGCCGCCGCTTGTGGCGGCCGGCCCCGCTCGCCCGGGCCCAGATTCATGAGCCGGCCTTCATTATTCCGCGCCGCCGGTCACAAAGAAAGCTAATATTCCTTTCCGATGTCACAAGGAAAACTTAAGTGTCACACCCTTGTCGGCATCGTCATTCCTACCCTCCACGGGTGCGCTGATGAGCATTATCCGCTTCCTCCGAACCCTTGTCGCCGTGGCCGAGCACGGCTCCTTCGCTGCCGCCGCCGGCCAGGTGGCGCTGACCCAGGCCGCCGTCAGCCTGCAGATGCGTGCGCTCGAGAACGAGCTGCGCCGCGAACTGTTCGATCGCAACGGTCGCGTCGCAGTGCTGAATGCCGACGGCCGCGCGCTGCTGCCGCAGGCGCGCAAGCTGCTGGCGCTGTATGAAGAGATGCGCCTGCCACTGGCCTCGGCCGAGGCCATGGCCGGCGCCGTCGCGGTAGGCGCGGTGGTGTCGGTGATGGGCGGGCTGTCGCATGCGGTGGCACATATGAAGCGCACCTATCCGGCGCTGGACGTGCGCCTGGTCGGCGCCAAGTCGATCGAGCTGGCCGCGCAGGTAGAGGCGGGCGAGCTAGACGCCGCGATCCTGGTCGAGGGCACCGCGCGCGTGCCGGGCTCGCTGCGCTGGACGCCGCTGTACCAGGAGCCGCTGGTCGCCATCGCCGCGCGCGGCAGCCCCGGCCGAGATGCGCGAGAGGCACTCGCCGGCAATCCCTACCTGCGCTTTGACCGGACCCAACGCACCGGCGTGCTGATCGAGCGCGCATTGCGGCGCGCGCACCTGAAAGTCAATGAATTCCTGGAACTGAACGCGATCGAGGCGCTGGTCGAACTGGTGCGGCAGGAGGTGGGGGTGACCGTGGTGCCGCTGCTGCGCCGCGCCCGCTGGCGCGACGACGAGGCGCTGCGCGTGCTGCCGCTGCTGGTCAACGGCGAGCCGGTGATGCGTCACATCGGCATGCTGGAGCGGCGCGACCACGGGCGCGGGCAGGTGACCGCGGCGGTGCGGGCAGCTTGCAGCGAGCTGTTCGGCGCCTAGTACGCGTTGCGTCCACGCCATAACCAGGGTCTATCGGGAGGATAGTCAGAAACGCATTCTCCTGGCGTCCACCTGTGCATATATTTGGGTTGCGGACAGCCGCTGACGCGGCCGCATTGCCATGGGCGCCCGACCTGCCGCGTCGGGGCGTGCCCACGCGCGTCCGCGCACCGGCAGTAATAAGCCGGCATGCTTTTGAAGGAGATTCCCGGCGCTGATCCGCAAGATCCGCCGGAGCGGGGATCGCCGAAACACCAGCGAACCCCCGCGCCATCGCTGCAGGCGTGTTCAGTACGTCCCCACAAGGAGAGAACGCATGTCTAACGAAGCAAAGTGCCCCTTCACTCATACCGCCGGCGGCGGTACCACGAATCGCGACTGGTGGCCAAAGCAACTGCGCCTGGACCTGCTCAGCCAGCATTCCAGCAAGTCCAACCCGCTGGGCGCGGACTTCAACTATGCGGAAGCCTTCAAGAGCCTCGACCTGGCGGCGGTGAAGAAGGACTTGGCGGCGCTGATGACTGAATCGCAGGACTGGTGGCCGGCGGACTTCGGCCACTACGGTCCGCTGCTCATCCGCATGGCCTGGCACAGTGCCGGCACGTACCGCATCGGCGATGGCCGCGGCGGCGGCGGGCGCGGCCAGCAGCGTTTCGCGCCGATCAACAGTTGGCCGGACAACGCCAGCCTGGACAAGGCTCGCCGCCTGCTATGGCCGATCAAGCAAAAGTACGGTCAGAAGATCTCCTGGGCCGACCTGATGATCCTGAGCGGCAACGTCGCGCTCGAGACCATGGGCTTCAAGACCTTCGGCTTCGGCGGTGGCCGCGAAGACACCTGGGAGCCGGACCTGGATGTGTACTGGGGCAATGAAAAGACCTGGCTGGGCGGTGACTTTCGCTACGGCAAGGGTGCCGCCGGCAAGTACGACGATGAGGGCGTGATTGTCGCCGACGAGGAATTGCATGGCGCCGAGGCCAGCCGCACCGACCCCGGCCGCAACCTGGAGAGCCCGCTGGCCGCCGTGCAGATGGGCCTGATCTATGTGAACCCGGAAGGCCCGGAAGGCAACCCGGACCCGCTCGCCGCGGCGCACGACATCCGCGAAACCTTCGCGCGCATGGCCATGGACGACGAGGAGACCGTCGCGCTGATTGCCGGTGGGCATGCCTTCGGCAAGACGCATGGTGCCGGTCCCGCGGACAACATCGGGGCCGAGCCCGAGGGCGCCGACCTTGAACTCCAGGGCTTGGGATGGTCAAGCACCTATGGCTCCGGCAAGGGCGCCGACGCCATTACCAGCGGCCTGGAGGTGACCTGGAGCAATACGCCGACGAAGTGGGGCAATAGCTACTTCGAGAACCTGTTCGGCCACGAATGGGAGCTGACCAAGAGTCCCGCCGGTGCCAACCAGTGGGTGGCCAAGGATGGCGGCGAAACCATCCCGCACGCTTACGATCCGTCGAAGAAGCTGCGGCCAACGATGCTGACCACGGATCTGTCGCTGCGTTTCGACCCGGCTTACGAGAAGATCTCCCGGCGCTTCCTGGCGCATCCTGACCAGCTCGCCGATGCCTTCGCCCGCGCCTGGTTCAAGCTGACCCACCGCGACATGGGCCCGCGTGCCCGTTACCTCGGCCCGGAAGTCCCGCAAGAAGAACTGATCTGGCAGGATCCCATCCCGGCGGTCGACCATCCGCTGGTCAACGAGCAGGACGTCGCCGCGCTCAAGCAGAAGATCCTGGCGTCGGGGCTGCCGGTCTCGCAACTGGTGCAGACTGCCTGGGCCTCGGCATCCACCTTCCGCGGTTCGGACAAGCGTGGTGGTGCCAATGGCGCGCGCATCCGCCTGGCGCCGCAGAAGGACTGGGCCGCCAACGAACCCGAGCAGTTGGCCAAGGTGCTGAAGGTGCTCGAAGGGATCCAGGCTGAGTTCAACGGCGCGCAGTCCGGCGGCAAGAAGATTTCGCTGGCGGACCTGATCGTGCTGGCCGGTGGAGCCGGGATCGAGCAGGCGGCGCAGAAGGCCGGCAATCGCGTGACCGTGCCATTCACGCCGGGCCGCATGGATGCCTCGCAGGAACAGACCGACGTGCAGTCGGTCGGCGCGCTCGAGCCGAAGGCGGACGGCTTCCGCAACTTCCTCAAGCAGGAGTACGGTATCCCTGCGGAGGCGCTGCTGATCGACAAGGCGCAATTGCTGACCCTGACCGCGCCCGAGATGACGGTGCTGATCGGCGGGCTGCGCGTGCTGAACGTCCATACCGGGCAAGATGCGCATGGCGTCTTCACCGACCGGCCGGAAACGCTGACCAACGACTTCTTCCGCAACCTGCTCGACATGAGCACCGAATGGAAGCCGGTGTCCCCGGAAGCCCGGGACGTGTTCGAAGGGCGTGACCGCAAGACCGGTGCGAAGAAGTGGACCGGCACCCGCGTCGACCTGGTGTTCGGCTCGCATGCCCAGTTGCGGGCGCTTTGCGAGGTCTACGCAAGCGAGGACGCGCAGGAGAAACTCGTCCGGGACTTCGTCGCGGCCTGGGTCAAGGTGATGAACCTCGACCGGTTCGACGTCGCTTAAGCGGTCGCCTGGTCCCGTCAGGGCTGTTATTCCCCTGACGGGGCCTGGTCCGCGAGGGGAAAGAAGATTTTTCGCCGGTCAGCGTGACCGGTGGCGGCAGCTTTTTGCCATCCGCGCGTGAGTGCCTGGTGAAGCGATCGCCCACGCAAAAGACAAGCGGCCGGCAAGCGCCGGCCGCGTGGCCTGTCAGGGCATGAACTTGTCCTACATCATCCGGTGCGCGAAATGCCCGCGCCGCGCGTCGGCCATCAGTTCGAGGAACTGATCGGTGCTCATGTGCACCAGTTCCTGGTGGTCGCCCGCTTCAAAGTAGACGTCGGGATGCGTCAGCAGGCTGTCGTCGAGCCAGGTCTGCGTGCCGTACGCCATGCCGACCGGCGGGATCGCGCCGTGGTCGCAATCGCTGAACACTTCGCGCACGCCATCCTCGTGCGCCAGCGACAGCTTTCGGCCCGTCTGCTCGCAGATCTCCGACAGTTTCAGGTGGTGGGTGGAAGGAATTACGGCTGCGACGTAGCCGCTGCCGTCTTCCAGCAGGACCGTCTTGGCCATTCTGTCTCCGGGAATGTTCGCAGCCTGCGCAGTGGCCATGCTGCTGCTGGGGCTGTAGGGGTGGCGAACGGTGTCGAACTGGGTCTGCTTGTTGCTCAGGCATCTCGCCAGCGTGGTAGCCATGGTCATGATCTCAACCTCCGACGCGCTCATCGCGACAGTTGTCCACGTGTCAGTAATATAGGTCGTCGCGGACCGGGCGGCGGTCGCGCAGGGCCAACCTCAACCTAGCGGATTCTTGTTGTGTCGCAACGCCAGGACAACAGCAGTGTGCGGTTGGCGCTTTTTGTTCCTGAACGGTCACGTAAAAAAAGGGCACCTCGCGGTGCCCTTAGTCTTGCGTTCGGCGTATTTCCCTGCTTACTCTTCCTGGAACGCTTCTTCGCGCTTGGCCTTGATCGCCGGCATCGCCACGATCAGCACCAGCACTGCGGCGGCGATCAGCAGACCCAGCGACAGCGGACGGGTCACGAACACGCTGAAGTCACCACGCGACAGCAGCAGCGAGCGGCGGAAGTTCTCTTCCATCATCGGCCCCAGCACGAAGCCAAGCAGCAGCGGAGCGGGTTCGCACTTGAGCTTGATGAACAGGTAGCCCACCACGCCGAAAGCAGCGGTCTGGAACACGTCGAAGGTGGTGTTCTGGACCGAGTACACGCCGATGCAGCAGAACGTCAGGATGGCCGGGTACAGGTAGCGGTAGGGCACCTTCAGCAGTTTCACCCAGATGCCGATCAGCGGCAGGTTCAGGATGATCAGCATCAGGTTGCCGATCCACATCGAGGCGATCAGGCCCCAGAACAGCGCCGGGTTGCTGGTCATCACCTGCGGGCCGGGCTGGATGTTGTGGATGGTCATGGCACCCACCATCAGCGCCATCACCGCGTTGGGCGGAATGCCCAGCGTCAGCAGCGGGATGAACGACGTTTGCGAGGCAGCGTTGTTGGCCGATTCCGGACCCGCCACGCCTTCGATCGCGCCCTTGCCGAATTCCTGCGGGTACTTGGAGGTCTTCTTCTCCAGCGAGTACGCCGCGAACGAGGCCAGCGATGCGCCGCCGCCAGGCAGGATGCCCAGTGCGGAGCCCAGCAAGGTGCCGCGCAGCACCGCGGGGATCATGCGCTTGAAGTCTTCCTTGGTCGGGAACAGGTTGGTGATGTGGTCAGTGAAGGTCTCGCGGTGCTCCTTCTGCTCCAGGTTGGCGATGATTTCAGCAAAGCCGAAGATACCCATTGCCACCGAGACGAAGTTCAGGCCGTCAGTCAGTTCCGGCACGTCGAACGAGAAGCGCGCGGCGCCCGAGTTCACGTCGGTACCGACCAGGCCCAGCAGCAGGCCCAGCACGATCATGGCGATGGCCTTGACCAGCGAACCCGAAGCCAGCACCACGGCGCCGATCAGGCCCAGCACCATCAGCGAGAAGTATTCGGCGGGGCCGAACTTGAACGCCAGTTCGGACAGCGGCGCGGCAAAGGCGGCCAGGATCATGGTGGCGACGCAGCCGGCGAAGAACGAGCCCAGGCCCGCTGTCGCCAGCGCCACCCCCGCTCGCCCTCGTCTTGCCATCTGGTAGCCGTCGATGGTTGTCACCACCGAGGACGATTCACCGGGCAGGTTCACCAGGATGGCGGTGGTCGAGCCGCCGTACTGGGCGCCGTAGTAGATACCGGCCAGCATGATCAGCGCGGCCACCGGCGGCAGCGTGTAGGTCACCGGCAGCAGCATGGCGATGGTGGCCAGCGGCCCCAGGCCCGGCAGCACGCCGATCAGGGTACCCAGCACGCAGCCCAGGAAGGCGTACGCGAGGTTCTGGAAGGTCAGGGCGGTGGAAAAGCCCAGACCCAGGTTGGTTAGAAGTTCCATGTTGGCGGGCTCCTTAGCTTGCCAGGAAAGCCGGCCACACCGGCATCTGCAGGTTGATGCCGTACACGAACGCGCCCAGGCTGATCAGCACCAGGATGATCGCGTTGAGGATGGCGCCCTTCCAGCTGAACTCGTGGCTGGCCATCGACGACACCAGCACCAGCACCAGCACCGACAGCACCATGCCCAGCGGCTTCAGCAGCAGGCCGAACAGCACCACCGAACCGAGAATCCACAGCAGCGTCTTGATGTCCCAGCGGGCCAGGCTGTCTTGTTCCATCTTGGACGACAGCGAACCAGCCAGCACCAGCACGCCCAGCAGGGCAAGCACGATGCCGAGCCAGAACGGGAAGTATCCAGGTCCCATTTTTGCGGCAGTTCCCATGGAATAGCCGCGTGCGACCCAGGAAAAGCCGAATCCGACCAGGATGAACATCAGGCCGGAGGCGAAGTCCTTTTGGCTACGTATGCGCAAAGTGAATCTCCTCGAAAAGACGCTTGAAATCTGTGGCGGGCCCCTTGCTGCACTGCGTCAATGCGCGATGAAGAAGGGGGCCCTCCTGCGGGCAGGGTGGAAGTTAAGGGGGCGACCTTTCAGCTACCTTTCAGATGTCTGCAAACAGGGTCATGCTGAGGGTATCCCCTAGTGAATCAGCGCTTAAAAGCGCCGCCGGGCCAGACTGGAGGCCGCTTCGCGGGCGGGCGGGCGGGGCTGCGTGGGGGCTGCTGCGCTATCATCCGGGGCACCCTGCGCGGACCTGCCGCGCGGCGCAAGGGTGGCATGCTGTCAGGTTTGAAAGGTTCCGCAAGGCACCTCAATGCAACGAAAGGAGCGGTTTGGAGAGCATCGACCACGTCATCCTGATCGGCGCCGTCGTGATGTCCCTGGGCATCGTGCTGGGCGCCTTCTCGGCACGCCTGGGCGTGCCGTTCCTGCTGGTCTTCCTGGCCGTGGGCATGCTGGCGGGCGTGGACGGGCCGGGTGGCATCCGCTTTTCCGACACCTGGCTGAGCTTCCTGGTGGGCAACCTGGCGCTGGCGATCATCCTGCTCGACGGCGGGCTGCGCACGCGCTTTGCCACTTTCCGGGTGGCGCTCAGGCCATCGCTGTCGCTGGCGACCGTGGGCGTGCTGGTGACGGCGGCGCTGGTGGGGGTGTTTGCCGCGTGGCTGCTGGGCATCGACTGGCGGCTCGGGCTGCTGCTCGGCGCGATTGTCGGGTCGACTGACGCCGCGGCGGTGTTCTCGATGCTCCACAGCAGCGGCATCCGCCTGAAGGACCGGGTGGCGAGCGTGCTCGAGATCGAGTCGGGCATCAACGACCCGATGGCGATCTTCCTGACCCTGACGCTGATCGAATGGCTGACCGCGCCCGATGGCCTGACGCCGCTGGGCCTGGTCACGCGGCTGCTGGTGCAGTTCGGCGTGGGCGGCGTGCTTGGCCTGGCGCTGGGCTATTGCCTGGCGCGCGTGCTGGAGCGCATCCAGGTCGCCGAGGGCCTGCAGGCGATCATGCTGTGCTCGGGCGGCGCGATGGTATTCGCGCTGGTGCAGACCGCCGGCGGCAGCGGCTTCCTGGCGGTGTACCTGACCGGCATGCTGGTCGGCAACCGCGAACGCGCCGTCACGCCCGACACCATGCGCGCGATGGACGGCATGGCCTGGCTGGCGCAATCGGCGATGTTCCTGCTGCTCGGCCTGCTGGTGTCGCCGCACCGGATCTGGGAAGTGGCCGGACCGGCCGCGGCGGTAGCCGCCTTCCTGATGCTGGTGGCGCGCCCGGTGGCGGTGTGGCTGGCGCTGCTGCCGTTCCGCTTCAATGCGCGCGAGACCGGATTTATCGCCTGGATGGGACTGCGTGGCGCGGTGCCGATCGTGCTGGCGCTATTCCCACTGCTGCGCGAGGTGCCGCAATCCGGGCTGCTATTCCGCATTGCCTTTGCCGTGGTGCTGGCCAGCCTGCTGTTCCAGGGCACCACGGTGTCGGTGGCGGCGCGGCTGGCGCGCGTGCGCCGGCCGGGCTACCCGGAGCCGGTCGCGCGCTCGCGCCTGCGCGGCACACGCGCGCCGATCCTGGAAGTGATGCAGTTCTGCGTGGGCCCGAACGCACCGGTGGAGAACGTGCGTGCCGACCAGCTCGAACTGCCGCCACGCTGCAGCCTGATGACGGTGGCGCGCGACGACGCGCTGGTGGCGCCTGACCAGACCATGCTGCGCGCCGGCGACAGCGTCTGCGTACTGGCGCCGACCACGACGCTGCCGATGCTGTCGGCGATGTTCCAGGCGCCGGGGCGCGCGCCGACCTGGGAAGAGGTCTCGCACGATTTCCTGCTGTCGGGGGATGCGCCGCTGCGGGACGTGGCGGCGATGTATGGCACGCGTGCACTGACGCCAGAAGAAGAACCGCTTACGCTGGAAGCGGCGATGCAGCGGGTGTTCACCTCGCCGCCGGTGGAGGGCGACAGTGTCGAGATTGCGGGGTTGCCGTTGACGGTGATGCGGATGGAAGGGCCGCAGATCCTGCAGGTCGGATTGCTGTTGCCGCGGCTGGAGGGGGATTCCGGCGGGCGGATATGGAAGCGGCGCAAGGCTGCGCAGGCGCGGGGGGCGGAGTAGGGCGCCCCAGATGCAAACACGCCGGCGCAAGGAAAAAGGCGGCCGCGGCCGCCTTTTTCCTTGCAAATGAAAGACTCTCTGGCCTCAGTCCACCTTCGCCCCCGACACCTTCACGATCTGCGCATACTTCTTCAGTTCCCGCTGGATCAACGCCGAAAACTGCTCCGGCGTGGTCGGCGCCGGCTGCGCCCCGATGCGCGCCAGCCGTGCCTTCATATCATCGGTCTTCAGGATCGCCACGATCTCTTGGTTAAGCCGCTCGACGATCTCCCGCGGCGTGTTGGCCGGCGCGAACACACCGAACCAGGTCGAGATATCGAAGCCCTCCAGCCCCAGGCCCTTGCCCGCCTCGGCAATGGTCGGCAGCTCCGGGAACGCCGCTGCACGGCCCGCGGTGGTCACGGCAAAGGCCTTGAGCTTGCCTGCCTTGATATTCGCCGACGCCGAAGCCAGGTTGTCGAAGATCAGGTCGGTCTGGCCCGACAGCACTGACAGCTGCGCCGGTGCGGCGCCGTTGTAGGGGATATGGACCATGCTGACCTTGGCCATGCTCTTGAACAGCTCGCCCGACAGGTGGCCGGCGCTGCCGTTGCCACCGGAGGCGTAGTCCAGCTTGCCCGGGTTCTTGCGCGCGTACGCGACCAGGTCGCGCACATTGTTGATATGCAGTTCGGCCGCCTTGCCGGGGTGCATCACCAGCACATTGGGCACGTCCGCCACCAGCGTGATCGGCGCGAAGTCTTTCACGGGGTCGTACGGCATCTTGCTGAACAGCGTCGGGTTGATGGCATGCGTGGCCACCGCGCCCATCACGATGGTGTAGCCATCGGCCGGCTGCTTGGCGACGTAGTCCGCGCCCAGGTTGCCGCCGGCGCCCGGTTTGTTCTCCACCACTACCGGCTGGCCCAGGCTGTCGCGCAGCTTCTCGCCGATGGCGCGCGCGACGGTGTCGAGCGGGCCGCCGGCCGGGTAGGGCACCACGAAGCGGACCGGCTTGGTCGGATACGAGGCAGCCGCCATGGCGGCCGTGGCGGGGACCATCGCCGCCATCATGGCGGCGGCAAGCAGTTTCTTCAGCATGTCGGGACTACAGCAGGATTGGAATTGTTATCGGGCACCGATGCCGCGCGCCATCATCACGGCGCACAACGGCAGCAGGATCAGCAGGTGGGCCTCGATCATGACCCAGCGGCGCGCCGCCTTCAGCTCGGACGGCGGCGGCACGTAATCCGGCAGCCTGCGCGCCTGCTTGCGCCAGCGCGCAATGGCAAAGGTCGGCGGCAGCGAGCACAGCGCGATCAGCACGAACACGCCCACCTTGGCGTGGAACCACGGATTGTGCAGGTAGAAGTCGAGGCCCTTGGCGCCGTAGAACAGGCGCAGCAGGCCGGTGCCCAGCACCACCATCGCGGACAGGAAGTAGAACAGGTCGTACAGCGACAGGCGCCGCACCGCGGCCGGCGTGATTTCCGGGCGCAGCACCACCGCCTCGGCGGCCATCAGGGTGATCAGGACGAAGATGGCAAGGAAATGCAGGAAGGCCAGGATGGCATCGGTCAGCATGGTTTCTCCTTGGCTTTGCGCGAGCCGGCAGGGCGCCAGCCCGGGGAAGGGACTTCAGTCGGGGACAGAACGGCTTCCGGAAAGCGCCGACGGCAAGACCTCGCCGCCGGCAGGAGGAGAATCTTACAGCACACCCTTTGCACGTAGTGCTTCGATCTGCTCAGCACTGTAGCCCAGCGTCTCGGCCAGCACCGTGTCGGTGTGCTCGCCCAGCAGCGGCGGATGGCGCAGCGCCTCGGGCGGCGTGGCGCTCATCTTGATCGGGCTCCCGACCAGCTTGACCTCGCCGGCGCTCGGGTGGGGCAGGTCCACGCGCAGGCCGCGCGCCTTGACCTGGTCGTCCTGGAACACGTCGTCGAGCGTGTTGATCGGGCCGCACGGCACGCCGGCCGCCTCCAGGTCGCGGATCCACTGCGCGCGGGTGCGCGGGCGCACCATCTCGGCCAGGATCGGCACCAGCACGTCGCGGTTGGCCACGCGCTGCGGGTTGGTGGCAAAGCGCGGGTCGTCGGCCAGCTCGGGCTTGCCGCCGTCCGTGACGAACTTGCGGAACTGCCCGTCGTTGCCCACCGCCACGATCAGCCAGCCGTCGGCGGCTTGAAAGGTCTGGTAGGGGACGATGTTGGGGTGCGCGTTGCCCCAGCGGCGCGGCGCCTCGCCGCTGGCCAGGTAGTTGGTGTTCATGTTGGCCAGCATCGCCACCTGCACGTCCAGCAGCGCCATGTCGATGTACTGGCCCTCGCCGGTGCGGTCGCGGTGCGCCAGCGCCGCCAGCACGGCGATGGTGGCGTACTGGCCGGTCATCAGGTCGGAGATGGCCACGCCGGCCTTCTGCGGGCCGCCGCCCGGCAGGTCGTCGCGCTCGCCGGTCAGGCTCATGAAGCCGCCCATGCCCTGGATGATGAAGTCGTAGCCGGGGCGCGCGGCGTATGGGCCGGTCTGGCCGAAGCCGGTGACCGAGCAGTAGATCAGGTCGGGCTTGACCTGCCTGAGCGATTCATAGTCCAGGCCGTACTTCTTCAGCTGGCCGACCTTGTAGTTCTCCAGCACCACATCGCTCTGCGCGGCCAGTTCGCGCACGATCTGCTGGCCTTCCGGCGTGCTGATGTCACAGGTGACCGAGCGCTTGTTGCGGTTGGCGGCCAGGTAGTAGGCGGCCTCGGCGGTGTCGCGGCCGTCCGCGTCCTTGAGCCAGGGCGGGCCCCAGGTGCGGGTGTCGTCGCCCGCGCCGGGACGCTCGACCTTGATCACATCGGCGCCGAAGTCGGCTAGGTTCTGGGCGCACCAGGGCCCGGCAAGGACGCGGGTCAGGTCGAGGACGCGGAGATGGCTTAAGGCTCCCATGGCGGTAGGCGAATGCTGAGGTAGGGCGGGGGAAGAATCGGAAAACCGGCTGCCGGCGCTGCGACGCTGAAGGGGGCGGCGCGGGTTGCCTGCACTGTACCACCGGGCTTGGGCGAGGCGGGGTGACGGGTGGCGCATCGGGCTCTTTATGGCGTGGGATTTGGGCGATAGCCGGCCGGGCCCGAGGCGCCGGCCCCGGTGTGCCTTGCGGGCTGGCTTGCCCGTATAATCAACGGTTTGCAAATCCAATACTGACTCGTCGCGCCTTGTTAAGTGCGGCAAGCGTCCGCCATCCCATGAAAGTCTCAGACATTCGCAGCAAGTTCCTGCAGTTCTTCGAATCGAAGGGCCATACCGTGGTCCGCTCGTCCAGCCTGGTGCCGGCGAACGACCCGACGCTGCTGTTCACCAATTCCGGCATGGTGCAGTTCAAGGACGTGTTCCTGGGCACCGATAAGCGCTCGTACACCCGCGCGACCTCGTCGCAGCGCTCGGTGCGCGCCGGCGGCAAGCACAACGACCTGGAGAACGTGGGCTACACCGCCCGCCACCATACGTTCTTCGAGATGCTGGGCAACTTCTCGTTTGGCGACTACTTCAAGCGCGATGCCATCCTGTACGCGTGGGAACTGCTGACCAAGACCTACCAGCTCCCGGCCGAGAAGCTGTGGGTGACGGTCTACGCCGAAGACGACGAGGCCTACGACATCTGGGCCAAGGAAGTGGGCGTGCCGGCCGAGCGCATCGTGCGCATCGGTGACAACAAGGGGGCGCGCTACGCCTCGGACAACTTCTGGCAGATGGCCGACACCGGCCCCTGCGGCCCGTGCTCGGAAATCTTCTACGACCACGGCCCGGAAGTGTGGGGCGGCCCCCCCGGATCGCCCGAGGAAGACGGCGACCGCTACATCGAGGTCTGGAACCTGGTGTTCATGCAGTTCAACCGCGACGAGCAGGGCAACATGACGCCGCTGCCCAAGCCGTGCGTGGACACCGGCATGGGCCTGGAGCGCATCGCCGCGGTGCTGCAGCACGTGCACAGCAACTATGAGATCGACCTGTTCCAGGCACTGATCAAGGCTGCCGCGCGCGAGACCCATATCGACAACCTGAACCAGAACTCGCTGAAGGTCATTGCCGACCATATCCGCGCGTGCTCGTTCCTGATCGTCGACGGCGTGATCCCCGGCAACGAAGGCCGCGGCTACGTGCTGCGCCGGATCATCCGCCGCGCCATCCGCCATGGCTACAAGCTGGGCCAGAAGACCCCGTTCTTTCACAAGATGGTGGCCGATCTGGTCGAGCAGATGGGCCAGGCCTATCCCGAACTGGCTGAAGCCCAGTCGCGCGTGACCGAAGTGCTGAAGGCCGAGGAAGAGCGCTTCTTCGAGACCATCGAGAACGGCATGTCGATCCTGGACGCCGCGCTGGCTGACCTGAAGCTCAAGGGTGGCAAGACGCTGGACGGCGAGCTGGCGTTCAAGCTGCACGACACCTTCGGCTTCCCGCTCGACCTGACGCAGGACGTTTGCCGCGAGCAGGAAATCGGCGTGGATGAAGCGGCGTTCGACGCCGCGATGAGCCGCCAGCGCGAGCAGGCGCGTGCTGCCGGCAAGTTCAAGATGGCTGCGGGGCTGGAGTACACCGGTGACAAGACGGTGTTCCATGGCTACGAGAAGCTGGAGCTGCCGCAGGCCAAGGTCACCGCGCTGTACGTGGACGGTGCCGCGGTCGACGCCATGCAGCCGGGCCAGACTGGCGTGGTGGTGCTCGACAACACCCCGTTCTACGCCGAATCCGGCGGCCAGGCTGGTGACCAGGGCGTGCTGAAGGCAGGCAATGCTGTCTTTGCCGTGGCTGACACGACCAAGATCCAGGCCGATGTGTTCGGCCACCAGGGCACGCTGGAAGGCGGCGCGCTGAAGGTGGGCGACGCCGTGACGGCACAGGTCGACGCGCTGCGCCGTGCGCGCACTGTGCGCAACCATTCGGCCACCCACCTGATGCACAAGGCACTGCGCGAAGTGCTGGGCAGCCACGTGCAGCAGAAGGGCTCGCTGGTGGATGCAGACAAGACCCGCTTCGACTTCTCGCACAATGCGTCGCTGACCGACGAACAGATCCGCCGCGTGGAAGAGATCGTCAACGCCGAGATCCTGCGCAACGAAGACACGCACGCCGAGATCATGCCGTTTGATGACGCGGTCAAGAGCGGTGCGATGGCACTGTTCGGCGAGAAGTACGCCGATGATGTGCGCGTGCTGTCGATCGGCACCTCGAAGGAACTGTGCGGCGGCACCCACGTGCACCGCACCGGCGACATCGGCCTGTTCAAGATCGTGATGGAAGGTGGCGTGGCCGCCGGCATCCGTCGAGTGGAAGCCATCACCGGTGATAATGCGCTGCATTACCTGCAGAAACTGGATGCGAAGCTGAACGAAGCCGCGGCGGCGCTGAAGGCCCAGCCTTCAGAGCTGGTGCCGCGTATCGGCCAGGTGCAGGACCAGGTGCGGGCGCTGGAGAAGGAGCTGGAGCGCCTGAAGAGCAAGCTGGCGGCGTCGCAGGGCGATGAGCTGGCGGCGCAGGCGGTCGACATCAAGGGGCTGAAGGTGCTGGCTGCCCAACTGGATGGCGCTGACGTCAAGACGCTGCGTGAGACCATGGACAAGCTGAAGGACAAGCTGCAGAGTGCGGCCATCGTGCTGGGTGCTGTGTCGGATGGCAAGGTCAGTCTGATTGCTGGTGTGACTGCCGATGCGACGGGCAAGGTGAAGGCTGGCGAACTGGTCAACTTTGTGGCGCAGCAGGTGGGTGGCAAGGGTGGTGGCCGGCCGGATATGGCGCAGGCTGGTGGTACCGAGCCGGCCAAGTTGCCGCAGGCGCTGGCTGGGGTTAGTGAGTGGGTGGCTTCAAAGGTTTGATTGTCGAATGAATGAGGGGCGCTTCGGCGCCTCTTTTTTTCGGATATGCATTTAGGTGATGATCGACGGCCGGGCCCGGCCCGTCGCGGCTGGTGACATGTTGCAGCTGGGCGGAACCAAGCGGTTCAACAACGACAACATGTCACCAGCCGCGAAAGCCGTTGAGCCACAGGCGCGCGAGCGGTCGAGCAACGACACGACGCAACTTGCAGCGCAGGCCTCCCCCATCCCCCTTCACCCCCGTTCCCCCTTGCTCCCTAACACCGTCAACAACTCCATCGGCAACGGAAACACGATCGTCGAACTCTTATCCCCCGCAATCTGCGTCAACGTCTGCATATAGCGCAGTTGCATCGCCTGCGGCTGCCGCGCCAGCATCTGCGCGGCCTCGAGCAGCTTCACGGAAGCCTGCAATTCGCCCTCGGCATGGATCACCTTGGCGCGCCGCTCGCGTTCCGCTTCGGCCTGCCGCGCAATCGCGCGGATCATGGTTTCGTTCAGGTCGACATGCTTGATCTCGACGTTCGATACCTTGATGCCCCAGCCGTCTGTCTGCGCGTCCAGCGCCTGCTGGATGTCGAGATTGAGCTTCTCCCGCTCGGCCAGCATTTCATCCAGTTCGTGCTTGCCCAGGACCGAGCGCAGCGTGGTCTGCGCCAGCTGGCTGGTGGCTTCGAGGAAGTTGGCGACCTGGATGATGGCGCGCTCCGGGTCCACCACGCGGAAGTACACGACCGCGTTCACCTTCACCGAGACGTTGTCGCGAGAAATGACGTCTTGTGGCGGCACGTCCATCACCACCGTGCGCAGGTCCACCCGCACCATCTGCTGCACGGCCGGGATGATCAGCACCAGTCCCGGCCCCTTGACCTTCCAGAAGCGTCCGAGCATGAACACCACGCCGCGTTCGTATTCGCGCAGCACGCGGAATGCCGTGATGACGAGCAGTGCCAGAAGGAAGATCAAACCGCCGAAGCTAAATCCGAAGGCCATGGTCAGGCTCCCTTGTCTGGAGTCGGTTGGGGTGGAGTTGGAGAGAGCGGGGCGTTGCCGGCGGCGACCACGTCAAGCACCAGGCCGTGCCGGGCGGTGACCTGCACCGGTGTGCCGCGCGCCAGCGGGGTGGCGCTGCGCACGCGCCAGTTCTCGCCGCGCACCGAGGCCCAGCCTTCATCGCGCAGGTCGTCGAGCAGTTCGCCGTGGCTGCCGACCAGCGTGTCGGCGCCGCTGACCACCGGCCGCTTGCGCGAGCGCACCAGCACCGCCGACATGCCGAACACGAAGATCGCCGACATCGCCGACAGCGCCGCCACCATCGGCAGCGGTACGCCGAAGCCGGGCACGTCGGTGTCGATCAGCATTACCGCGCCGAAGGCAAAGGCAATGATGCCGCCCACCCCCAGCGCGCCGAAGGTCGGCAGGAACAGCTCCGCCACCATGCAGCCGATGCCCAGCGCCACCAGCGCCAGCCCGGCGTAGTTCACGGGCAGCATATGCAGCGCGAACAGCGCCACCAGCAGGCAGATCGCGCCGGCGATGCCGGGCACCACCATGCCGGGCGTGGAGAACTCGAAGATCAGCCCGTAGATGCCGATCATCAGCAGCATCAGCGCCACGCTGGGTTCGGTGATCACGGCCAGGAAGCGGCTGCGCCAGTCGGGTTCCAGTTCGACCACGGGCGCATTGGCGGTGTGCAGCACGCTGTCCTTGCCGCCGGCCGCGGTGAGCTTGCGGCCCTCGACCTGGCGCAGCAGGGAGGGCAGGTCGGGGGCGACGATGTCGATCACGCGCTGGGCCAGTGCCTCGTTGGCGGACAGGCTGACCGATTCGCGTACCGCGCGCTCGGCCCACTCGGCATTGCGCCCGCGCAGTTGCGCCAAGCCGCGGATATAGGCCGAGGCGTCGTGCATCTGCTTGCGCGCCATGGTGTCGGTGCTGGCCGGTTCGCTGGCCGGGGCGGAAGCGGGGCTGGCGCCGGGCAGGGCGTCGGGCCGCTGCGGTCCGCCGATGCCGACTTGCACGGGGGTCGCGGCCCCCAGGTTGGTGCCGGGCGCCATCGCCGCGATGTGGCTGGCGTAGAGGATGTAGGTGCCGGCGCTGGCGGCGCGCGCGCCGCCCGGGTAGACGTAGCTGGCGACCGGCACCGGCGAGGCCAGGATCGCCTGGATGACCTCGCGCATCGACGCATCCAGCCCGCCGGGGGTGTCCATTTCCAGCACCACCAGCTGGGCGCCGGCCTCGCGGGCGCGCGTCATGCCGCGCAGGACAAAGCTGGCGCTGGCCGGGCCGACCGCGCCCTTTAGCGGGATCACGTAGACCGGCGCCGTGGCCGTGGCGGCTGGTGCCGAAGCGGGGCCGGCCGGCGGTGCGGCGCGGGCATGGAAACTGGCGAGTGTGCTGGCGAGCGCGGCGGCGCAGCACGCCAGTGCCAGGCCGACCAGCAGGCGGCCGTGCAGCAGCCGAAGGGCCCGCGCGAGCGCGGTGGCAGGTTTCATCAGGAGGGGCGGGGCACGCAGGGTGCCGTGGTGGCGCCACTTCCAGTGTAGGCCACCGGGCACATCTTGCACGGAGACGTGCCGCTGTCCCGCTTGTGGCGCTCAGGCTGCCGCCAGTTCAGGCTTGTCGGCCGGGCCCGGCGCTTGCGCCGTGAGCGCGTCGACGAGCGCATGCAGCGCCGCGCTGGCCATGGCCGGGTGCCACGCCAGCATGGTGCGCACGCGCCCCGCCGCGCCCAGGCTGTGCTGGCTGATGGCCGGCAGGTCGCGGTACAGGCCCAGCACCGAGCGCGGCACGATCGCCGCGCCGATGCCGGCCGCCACGCAGGCGACGATGGCGTGATACGAGCCCAGTTCCAGCACGCGCGGCGGCGGCGCATCGCCGGTGGCGTACCAGGCCTCGACCCGGGCGCGGTAGTTGCAGCCCGGCTCGAACGCCAGCAGCGTCGGCACTTCCAGGTCGGCGGCGGTGCGGATCGGACGATGGCGCTCGCGCGCGATCACCACCAGTTCTTCCTCGAAGGCCGGGATGGTGGACAGCGCCGGGTCCGGGACCGGCTCGGCGACAAAGGCGCAGTCGACCTCGAAGCGCGCCAGCGCATCCAGCGCCTGGCGCGTGGCCAGCGTCACCAGTTCCAGCTGCACCTCCGGCCAGGCCTGGTGGTACGCGGCGAGCACATTGGGGAGGCGGCTGGCCGCGGTGCTTTCCATCGAGGCGATGCGCAGCCGTCCATGCGGGCGTGCCGGCAGCACCGCCTGGCGGGCCTCGTCGGTCAGCTTCAGGATGCGGCAGGCGTAGTCGAACAGGGTCTGGCCGGCGGGCGTCAGCACCATGCGCCGGCCGTCGCGTACGAACAGCTCGACGCCGAGCGACTGCTCAAGCTGGCGGATGCGGGTGGTGACATTGGACTGCACCCTGTGCAGTCGCTCGGCCGCGCGGGTAATGCCACCGGCTTCGACCACGGTGCGGAAGATTTCGAGGGCAGCGAGATCCATGGGCAGTGGCTCCGGAACAATACATCTCGTATCAGGATGCTTGGCATCTTGATAATTCATTTTTCGGGATGGTTTCCAAAGCGTAGCATACGGAGATCGCAATGCAACCGCTGCCCCCGACCAGCTACCGACATGCCCAATCTGCACAGCATCGATCCTGAACACGCCGCGGCCACCGGCGCCGGCCCGGCCGCGCGGGTGGTTGCGCGCAAGGCCGGACCGGTGGCGGTGGCGATGGCCGGGCTGGTGTCGCTGGCGGTGGTGATGGGCATCGGCCGCTTCGCCTTTACGCCACTGCTGCCGATGATGCTGCATGACGGCAGCGTCACGCTGCACGAGGGCGGCTGGCTGGCCACGGTCAACTACATCGGCTATTTTCTCGGCGCCGCCGTGTGCATGTTTATCCGGCCCGACGCGGTGCGCATGCTGCGCTGGGGGCTGGTGGCCACGGTGCTGCTGACGCTGGGCATGGCACTGCCGGGCGGCATGCCGGCCTGGTCGCTGTGGCGCGCCGCCGCGGGCGTGGCCAGCGCGGTGGTGATGGTCTACACCGCCGGCTGGTGCCTGCAGCGGCTGGCGGAGCTGGGCAAGCCGGAGCTCGCCGGGCTGATCTTCTGCGGGCCGGGGCTTGGCATCGTGGTCACGGGGCTGGGCACCTCCGGCATGGTCGGCGCGGGCTGGCATGCCGACTACGGTTGGCTGGCGTTCACGGCGCTGGCCGCAGTGCTGGTGGCGGCGGTGTGGTGGGTATTCGTGTCGGAACCGGCGCCGGTGCAAAGCGCCGCCGTGCAGGAAGACCTTCCGGCGGACAACCACGCCGCCCGGCTCGACGCCCAGACCTGGACTCTGACGCTGGCCTACGGGCTGGCCGGCTTCGGCTACATCATCACTGCGACCTTCCTGCCGGTGATCGCGCGTGAAGCGCTGCCGGGCACGGTCTGGGCCGACCTGTTCTGGCCGATCTTCGGCGCGGGCGTGGCGGTAGGCGCCTTGCTGGCCACCCGGATCGGCATGGCGCACGACAGCCGCAAGCTGCTGACGATTGCCTACAGCATGCAGGCGCTGGGCGTGGCGCTGGCGGTGGTGTTTCCGACCGTAGTGGGCTTCGCGCTGAGCAGCCTGCTGGCGGGGCTGCCGTTCACCGCGCTGGTGGCATTTGCGATGCGCGAGGCACGCCGGCTGTGGGGCCCGCACGCGCCGCGGCTGATGGGCCTGATGACGGCGTCCTACGGCTTCGGCCAGATCGCCGGGCCGCCATTGGCGACCGCGCTGGTGGCGCGTACTGGGGGCTTCGCCAGCTCGCTCGCGTGCGCGGCGGCGTCGCTGCTGCTGGGGGCGGTGGTGTTCGCCTGGATGCGCCGCGCCTGGCCGCTGGAAGGCGCCCGGAGCTGACCGGCAAGGTGCGCTACAGTATGGCCTTTGCCGCCTGAAGCGCCACGCGTTGCGGCTGCGCCCCGCAGCCGCGCGGCCGGTGGCGCGGCACAGAAGGCCGGGGCCGTACCCGGCACGCGAGACGGGCGGCGCAGGAGCGACCCCCCATGTCTTTTGCCTTGCAGCCCGCGCGTGCCGCGGGCACTGCCCATCCCGTTTCCGCCGAAGAGCAGCGCGTGCGCGTGGACCTTGCCGCCGCCTACCGCCTGGCCGCGCGCGAGGGCTGGGATGACCTGATCTACACCCATATCTCCGCCACGGTGCCGGGCGAGCCCGACCACTTCCTGATCAACCCCTTCGGCTTTGCCTTCGACGAGATCCGCGCCAGCGACCTGGTCAAGATCAACGGCCGTGGCGAGGTCGTTGGCGAAACGGTGCATCCGGTCAACGTGACCGGCTTCGCGCTGCATGCCGCGGTGCATGCGGCACGTCCCGACGCGATGTGCGTGATGCACCTGCATAACACCGCCGGTATCGCGGTGTCCGCGCAGGCCGCGGGGCTGTTGCCGCTGTCCCAGCACGCGATGCGCTTCCACGGCCGCATCGCTTATCACGATTACGAAGGGCTGGCCTTCACCCCGGCCGAAGGCACGCGCCTGACGGCCTCGCTGGGCGAGCATCCCGCCATGCTGTTGCGCAACCATGGCACGCTGACAGTGGGCCGCACCGTGGCCGAGGCCTATGTGCTGATGGCGACGCTGATCAAGGCGTGCGAGATCCAGATCGCCGCGCAGGCCGGCGGCGCGCTGGTGCAGCCGGATGCCGCGGTGGTGCACAAGGCGTCGGAACAGCTGTACGACAACGGCGCGGTCGAGGGCGCATTGGAGTGGCCCGCGTTGCTGCGCAAACTGGATAGAATCGATCCCTCGTACCGGGACTGATCCCCGGCGACAAGATCAATCAAGCACAGGAGCATTGCATGCCGACTTTCCACGTTGAAATGTTTGAAGGCCGTACCATCGAGCAGAAGCGCAAGTTCGTCGAGGAAGTGACGCGCGTCAGCTGCGAAACTTTGGGCTGCTCGGCCTCGGCCGTCGACATCATCATCACCGACATCAAGCGCGAGAACTGGGCCACCGGCGGCGAGCTGTGGGCCGACAAGAAGTAGGACCCGACCCAGCTTCGCACCGGACACCATGCAGCACTTCGCCTCTGACAACTACGCCGGCTTCTGCCCGGAATCGCTGAAGTATTTCCTGGAAGCCAACGCCAGCGGCCACGAACAGGCCTACGGCGACGATACGTGGACCCAGAAGGTCTGCGACCGCATCCGCGACCTGTTCCAGACCGACTGCGAAGTGTTCTTCGTGTTCAACGGCACGGCGGCCAACTCGCTGGCGCTGTCGGCGCTGTGCCAGTCGTACCACTCGGTGATCTGCCACGAGCTGGCGCATATCGAGACCGACGAATGCGGCGGCCCGGAGTTCTTTTCCAACGGCTCCAAGCTGCTGACCGCGCCCGGCGCCGACGGCAAGCTCACGCCCGACGCGGTCGAGGCGCTGGTGACGCGCCGCTCCGATATCCACTATCCCAAGCCCAAGGTCGTGTCGCTGACGCAGTCGACCGAAGTCGGCACGGTCTACACGGTGGAAGAGGTGCGCGCGATTGCCGCCATCGCCAAGCGCCGCCAGCTGCGCGTGCATATGGACGGGGCGCGCTTTGCCAACGCGGTGGCATCGCTGGGCGTGCATCCGTCCGAGATCACCTGGCGCGCCGGCGTCGACGTGCTGTGCTTCGGCGGCACCAAGAACGGCCTGCCGGTGGGCGAGGCGGTGGTGTTCTTCGACCGCCGCCTGGCCGAGGACTTTGCCTATCGCGTCAAGCAGGCTGGCCAGCTGGCGTCGAAGATGCGCTTTATCTCGGCGCCGTGGCTGGGTTTGCTCGAGAACGACGTGTGGCTCGCCAACGCGCGCCATGCCAATGCGATGGCGCAGCTGCTGCAGCAGCGCATCGCCGATATTCCGGGCGTGCGCATCATGTTCCCGACGCAGTCCAACGCCGTCTTCGCCGAGCTGCCGCTGCCGGCGATCGAGGCGCTGCGCGCCAAGGGCTGGCGCTTCTACACCTTTATCGGCGCCGGCGGCTGCCGCTTCATGTGTGCGTGGGACCTGCAGCCGCAGACGGTGGAGGCGCTCGCCGCCGACATGCGCGCGGCCTGCACCGCCGCAGCATAGTGAACCCGCCAGATCCATACCTATAACGACGAGACCCCTTCAGGAGCCCCTAAATGCAATACCGATTCTGCCCGCAGTGCGGCGCGCCGCTGGAGGTGCTGCCGCTGTCCGGGCGCGAACGCCACGCCTGCGTGCAGCAGGACTGCGGCTTCGTGCACTGGAACAACCCGCTGCCGGTGCTGGCGGCGGTGGTGGAGTACCAGGACAAGCTGCTGCTGGCGCGCAATGCCGCCTGGCCGGAGAAGATGTTTGCGCTGGTGACGGGCTTCCTGGAGCGCGACGAACCGCCCGAACTGGGCGTGGCGCGCGAGCTGAAAGAAGAGACCAACCTCGATACCGAGTCGGTGTCGCTGATCGGCGTCTACGAGTTCATGCGCAAGAACGAGCTGATCATCGCGTACCACGTCAAGGCGACCGGCGCCGTCGCCCTGTCCGAGGAGCTGGCCGAGTACAAGCTGGTGGCGCCGGAAGACGTGCGCGTGTGGTCGGCCGGCACCGGCTTCGCGGTGGCCGACTGGCTGGCCGCGCGCGGCTACCCGGTGCGCTTCTTCGATCGCCAGACCGGCGAGGACATCCCGGACCCGCGGCGCCCGCACGACTTCAGCCTGCTCGGGGCTTCGCTACAATACCGGTTGTAGACCAACCAAAGTCCCCGGACATCGAAGGAAGAGACGAATGGAGTTCCAGAAAGAAGTGGATGCGCGCGGCCTGAACTGCCCGCTGCCGATCCTGCGCACCAAGAAGGCCCTGGCCGACATGGCCAGCGGCGACGTGCTCAAAGTGCTGGCGACCGATCCCGGCGCCACGCGCGATTTCCAGGCCTTTGCCAAGCAGACTGGCAATGAGCTGCTGTCGCACTCGGAAGTCGACAAGGTGTTCGTGTTCTACATGCGCCGCCGCTGACCCGCACGCCGCAGGGTTGCCCAGAGAGAAAAAGCCGCTCGAAGCGGCTTTTTCTTTGACTGCGCAATGCGCCGGGATCAGGCGGGACCCGTCAGGTGCTCGCGCGATTCCAGGTACGCACTAAACTCCTCGCCGACTTCCGGGTGCTTCAGCGCAAACTCCACGGTCGCCTTCAGGTAGCCCAGCTTGCTGCCGCAGTCATAGCGGCGGCCCTGGTAGCGATAGGCCAGCACCTGCTCCTGGCTTAGCAGGGACTGGATCCCGTCGGTCAGCTGGAACTCGCCGCCGGCGCCCGGCTTCAGTTCGCGCAGGTGGTCGAAGATGCGCGGCGTCAGGATGTAGCGGCCGACCACGCCGAGGTTGGACGGCGCGTCTTCCGGCGCTGGCTTCTCGATGATGTTCGACACCTTGATCACGCCCGGTTCCCACTCGCGGCCCTCGATCACGCCGTACGAACGGCTCTGCTCCGGCGTGATTTCCTCGACGCCCAGCACCGAGCAGTTGTAGTGGTTGTAGGTATCCACCATCTGCTTCATCACCGGCGGGTTGCCGTCGATCAGGTCATCGGCCAGCATGATCGCGAACGGGGTATCGCCGACCAGCTTGGCCGCGCACAGCACCGCGTGCCCCAGGCCCAGTGCCTCGGGCTGGCGCACGTAGTAGCACTCCACGTTGGCGGGCTTGATCGAGCGCACCACGTCCAGCAGCGCCTGCTTGTTTTTGGCCTCGAGCTCCACTTCCAGTTCGAAGGCCTTGTCGAAATGGTCCTCGATGGCGCGCTTGGAGCGGCCGGTGACGAAGATCATCTCGGTAATGCCGGCGGCCATGGCTTCTTCCACGGCGTACTGGATCAGCGGCTTGTCCACCACCGGCAGCATTTCTTTCGGGCTGGCCTTGGTGGCTGGCAGGAAGCGGGTGCCCAGTCCCGCAACCGGGAAGACGGCCTTGGTGACGCGATTTTCCATATCTTGTGTACCTCTCGGATTCTGGTTCATAACCCTGCCAGCCATTGCCGGCGCCGTCTGTCCGGTTCCGTCCGACGAAGCGGACGGAATCACGGCCTGGCAGGGGCGTCCTGGCTGCCCGTCAGGCAGGCAGCCGTTGCAGCTGGCCCTGCAGCTTGGCCAGCGTCTGCTCGAAATCGGCCAGGCGTTGCGTCTCTTGCGCCACCACGGCGGGTGGTGCCTTCGCCACAAAGCTCTCGTTGGATAGCTTAGCGCGGCACTTGCCGATTTCTCCACCGATGCGCTCGACTTCCTTCGACAGGCGCGCCCGTTCGGCGGCCACGTCGATCTCGATCTTCAGCAGCAGGTGATTGCCTCCGGCGATGGCGACCGGCGCGCCGGCGCCTTCCGTCTGCAGGGAGGCTTCATCTTCGAAGACCCGAACCTCAGAAAGTTTCGCCAAAGCCTGGATATGTGCGCTTGCCGCCTTCAGGAAGGCGCTGTCGCCCTCGGCGTAGAGCGGAATACGCTGGGCCGGCGAGATGTTCATTTCGCCACGCAGGTTGCGGCACGCATCGATCACTTCCTTCAGGCGCGCGACCCATTGCTCGGCTTGCTCGTCGATCTTGGCGACGGCCGGCAGGGGGTAGGGCTGCAGTGCGATGGTCTCGGAGCCGTCGCTCTTGGCGCGGCCGGCCAGCGGCGCAACCTTCTGCCACAGTTCTTCCGTGATGAACGGGATGATCGGATGCGCCAGGCGCAGCACCGTTTCCAGCACGCGCAGCAGCGTGCGGCGGGTGGCGCGCTGCTGGGCCTCGGTGCCGTTCTGGATCTGCACCTTGGCCAGTTCCAGGTACCAGTCGCAGTACTCGTCCCAGACGAACTTGTAGATCGCGTTGGCGACATTGTCGAAGCGGTACTCGGCGAAGCCCTTCTCGACCTCGGCCTCCACGCGCTGCAGCAACGACACGATCCAGCGGTCGGCCTGCGAGAAGTCGAGGTAGCCGTCCGGGCCGCAGTCGTTGTTGCACGGGCCCATGCCGCAGTCATGGCCCTCGGTGTTCATCAGCACGAAGCGGGTCGCGTTCCACAGCTTGTTGCAGAAGTTGCGGTAGCCCTCGCAGCGGCCGGTGTCGAAGTTGATATTGCGGCCAAGCGTGGCCAGCGACGCGAAGGTGAAGCGCAGCGCGTCGGCGCCGAAGGCAGGAATGCCCTCGGGGAATTCCTTCTTGGTCTTCTTCTCGATCTTGGGCGCGTCCTTGGGACGGCGCAGGCCGGTGGTGCGCTTCTTCAGCAGCGTATCGAGGTCGATGCCGTCGATCAGGTCCACCGGGTCGAGCGTGTTGCCCTCGGACTTGCTCATCTTCTTGCCTTCCGAATCGCGCACCAGGCCGTGCACGTAGACGGTATGGAAGGGCACCTTGCCGGTGAAGTGCTTGGTCATCATGACCATGCGCGCCACCCAGAAGAAGATGATGTCGTAGCCGGTGACCAGCACCGACGACGGCAGGAAGTGCTGCAGCTCGGGCGTTTCTTCCGGCCAGCCCAGCGAGGAGAACGGCACCAGCGCCGACGAGAACCAGGTGTCGAGCACGTCTTCCTCGCGGCGCAACGCGCCGGTGCTGCCGGCCGCCTTGGCCTTGGCGGCAGCTTCCTCTTCGGTGCGGGCGACGAAGCAGTTGCCGGCATCGTCGTACCACGCCGGGATCTGGTGGCCCCACCAGAGCTGGCGCGAAATACACCAGTCCTGGATATTGCCCAGCCACTGGTTGTAGGTGCTGATCCAGTTTTCCGGCACCAGCTTGATCTCGCCGCTCTGCACGGCTTCGAGCGCCACTTCGGCGATCGAGCGGCCGGGGTAGAAGGTGCCTTCCGGCGCCGGCTTGCTCATCGCGACGAACCACTGGTCGGTCAGCATCGGCTCGATCGCGCTGCCGGTGCGCTCGCTGCGCGGGGTCATCAGCTTGTGCTTCCTGACCTCGACCAGCAGGCCGCGCTTGTCCAGGTCCTCGACGATGGCCCGGCGCGCGTCGAAGCGGTCCAGGCCGGCGTAGGCAGCGGGGGCGTCGGCGACGATCTTCGCGTCCAGCGTCAGGATCGACAGTTGCGGCAGGTTGTGGCGCTGGCCGACGGCATAGTCGTTGAAGTCATGGCCCGGGGTCACCTTGACCACGCCGGTGCCGAATTCGCGGTCGACGTATTCGTCGGCGATCACCGGGATCTGGCGGCCGGTCAGCGGGAGGTGCACGAACTTGCCGATCAGGTGCGCGTAGCGCTCGTCTTCCGGGTGGACCATCACGGCCACGTCGCCCAGCATGGTTTCCGGGCGGGTAGTGGCCACGGTCAGGTCGGTCAGGCCACCCTTGGGGTCAGCCTCGACCAGCGGATAGCGGATATGCCAGAGCGAGCCTTCTTCCTCGACGCTGTCGACTTCCAGGTCGGACACGGCGGTGCCCAGCACCGGGTCCCAGTTGACCAGGCGCTTGCCGCGGTAGATCAGGCCCTGCTCGTGCAGGCGCACGAAGACTTCGGTGACCGCCTGCGACATCTCCGGCGACATGGTGAAGTACTCGCGGCTCCAGTCGATCGACGCGCCCATGCGCCGCACCTGGCGGGTGATGGTCGAGCCCGACTCTTCCTTCCAGGCCCAGACCTTCTCGGTGAACTTCTCGCGGCCCAGGTCATGGCGCGACACCCCTTCGCCTTCAAGCTGGCGCTCCACCACGATCTGCGTGGCGATGCCGGCGTGGTCGGTGCCCGGCACCCACAGCGTATTGGCCCCCGCCATGCGCGCGTGACGCGTCAGCCCGTCCATGATGGTCTGGTTGAAGGCGTGGCCCATGTGCAGCGTGCCGGTCACATTGGGCGGCGGCAGCTGGATCGCAAAGTCCGGGCGGGCAGGGTCGAAGGTCGGCTTGGCGATGCCGCGCTTCTCCCACTCAGGGCCCCATTTCGCCTCGATGGCGGCGGGTTCGAAGCTCTTGGCAAGCGATTGGTCTTGGGCGGTCATGCTGGGATATCGATGTTGGCGGGTGCGTCGCAGGCTGCAGCGGCCCGCGGGCCGGCCTTGCGCCAGTGAAACGTCAAATTATACGGGGGCAGGCCGGCCGGTGCCTATTTTGTGGACGGCGGGCCCGGCCGGCCAGGGGTTGCCGGCGCAGGTTCCCGGCTCCGGCCAGGACGGCTTTCGTCCATTGGATGTGACGGATCGGACAGGGCCGACCGGTATAATCGACGCCATTCCACAAGGCCCCTCCGATGTCCGACCTGCTTGCCAACCTGAACGCCGAACAACTAGCCGCCGTGACCCTGCCTGACGAGCCGGCGCTGATCCTGGCGGGTGCGGGCAGCGGCAAGACCCGCGTGCTGACCACGCGCATCGCCTGGCTGATCCAGAACGGGCATGTCTCGCCGGCCGGCATCCTGGCGGTGACCTTTACCAACAAGGCCGCTAAGGAAATGCAGACGCGGCTGTCGGCGATGCTGCCGATCAACACCCGCGGCATGTGGATCGGCACCTTCCACGGCCTGTGCAACCGCTTGCTGCGCGCGCATTTTCGCGATGCCGGCCTGCCGCAGACCTTTGCCATCCTGGACAGCCAGGACCAGCTCTCGGCGATAAAGCGGCTCTTGAAGTCGCTCAACGTCGACGACGAGAAGTACCCGGCCAAGAACCTGCAGTACTTCATCAACAACGCCAAGGAGCAGGGCCTGCGCCCGGCCGATGTCGAGGCCAACGACGACTTCAACAAGCGCTTCGTCGACCTCTACGCCGCCTACGACACGCAGTGCCAGCGCGAGGGCGTGGTCGACTTTGCCGAGCTGCTGCTGCGCTGCTACGAGCTGCTGCGCTACAACGACGCGATCCGCCAGCACTACCAGCACCGCTTCCGCCATGTGCTGGTCGACGAGTTCCAGGACACCAACGTGCTGCAGTACCAGTGGCTCAAGCTGCTGGCCGGCCATGGCACGCAGAACCCCGCCGCGGTCTTTGCGGTGGGCGACGACGACCAGAGCATCTACGCCTTCCGCGGTGCCAACGTCGGCAATATGCGCGACTTCGAGCATGAGTTCCGTGTGCGCAGGATGATCAAGCTGGAGCAGAACTACCGCTCGCACGGGCATATCCTGGATTCGGCCAACCACCTGATTTCGCACAACGCGCGCCGCCTGGGCAAGAACCTGCGCACCGACGCCGGCCATGGCGAGCTGGTGCGGGTGTTCCATGGCGGCTCGGACGGCCAGGAGGCCGCCTGGATCATCGACGAAATCCGTGACCAGATCGCGCAGGGCGCCAGCCGCGCCGAGATTGCGATCCTGTACCGCAGCAACGCGCAGTCGCGCGTGATCGAGCATGCGCTGTTCTCCGCGGGCATCCCATACCGCGTGTACGGCGGCCTGCGCTTCTTCGAGCGCGCCGAGATCAAGCACGCGCTGGCTTACATGCAGCTGCTGGAGAATCCGCGCAACGATGCCGCCTTTGGCCGCGTGGTCAATTTCCCGGCGCGCGGCATCGGCGCGCGCTCGCTTGAAGTGCTGCAGGACATGGCGCGCCAGTACGACTGCGCGCTGGCCGAGGCGGTGGCCTACGTGCCCGGCGCCGCCGGCAGCAAGCTAGCGGCGTTCACGCGGCTGATCGAGCGGATGCGCGACGAGACCCGGCGCATGACGCTGGCGGAAACCGTCGAGTACGTGATCAACACCAGTGGCCTGATCACCCACTACCAGGGCGAGAAGGAGGGCCAGGACCGTATCGAGAACTTGCAGGAACTGGTGACCGCGGCGCAGGCCTTCGTGGTCGAGGAGGGCTACGGGCTGGATGCGCTGGCCGCCGCGATCCCGGTGGACCGCGCCGCGCCGACTCCGGCGCTGGCCGAAGGCGACCAGTCGCAACAGGTGCTGGATCCCGAGGCGCTGCCGGTGGTGATGACGCCGCTGGTCGCGTTCCTGACGCATGCCTCGCTGGAGGCCGGCGACAACCAGGCCCAGGCCGGCCAGGACGCGGTGCAGATGATGACCGTGCACGCGGCCAAGGGGCTGGAGTTCGACGTGGTCTTTATCACCGGGCTGGAGGAAGGACTGTTCCCGCACGAGAACAGCATGATGGACCCGGACGGCCTGGAGGAAGAACGGCGGCTGATGTACGTGGCAATCACGCGCGCGCGCCAGCGACTGTTCCTGTCGTTCGCGCAAAGCCGCATGCTGCACGGCCAGACGCGCTACCACGTGCGCTCGCGCTTCTTCGAGGAACTGCCCGAGGCCTCGCTCAAATGGCTCACGCCGCCGGCGCAGAGCTACGGCGGCGTGCGCAAGCAGGAACGGGACAGCGCGTGGGGCAAGGACTGGTACCGCAAGCCCGAAGACGTGCCCTACACCGGCACGCGCCCGACCGGCGGCATGGACAATGGCAACGGGTATGCCGATGCCAAGCGCGAGGCCGGCACCGGCTTCCGCGTGGGTCAGTCGGTGTTCCACAACAAGTTCGGCGAAGGCGTGATCACCGCGCTGGAGGGCGAGGGCGCCGATGCGCGCGCCAATATCAAGTTCAAGCGCCACGGCGCCAAGTGGCTGGCGCTGTCGGTGGCGAAGCTGGACGCGATCGACTGACCGGGTCCGGCTTCGCGGGCAGGCGCACCGCGTTCAGGCTCCTCGGGTTGCGCCTCGGCTTACTTTAGGGCAGGGCATGGCGCACCTCGCTGGCCTTCTGCTCGGGGCTGTCCACCGTCCGCAGCGGGTTGATAAACAGCGAAGCCAGCGCGCCGACGCCCAGCAGCACCGCCGAGATCATAAAGGGCAGGTCATAGCTGCCGGTGCGCTCGATCAGGTAGCCGAACACCACCGGCGACACCATGCCGGCCAGGCCGAAGCCGGTGTTCATCATGCCGCCCGCGGTGCCGGCGTACTTGCCCGCGATGTCCAGCGGCAGGCTCCACAGCACGGCATTGGTCAGCTCCAGGAAGAAGAACGACAGCGACAGCAGGATCACGGCGTTGACGGCATCGGCCGTGGATGTCATCGGCACGATGAACATCAGCGAGCCGGCCAGCCCCAGGAACAGGATCGAGCCGCGCGCCAGCCGCAGGTTGCCGGTGCGCCGGAAGATGCGGTCGGACAGCACGCCGCCAAGGGTGTCGCCAACCACGCCCGCCATCAGCGGCAGCGCCGTGAACAGCGCCAGCTGCTTCAGGTCGAAGCCGCGCGCTTCCTTCAGGTACGACGGCAGCCAGGTCAGGTAGACCCATAGCGACCAGCCGTAGCAGAAGTCGACGAAGGTCACCAGCCACATGCGCCGGAACAGCCGCCGCCAGGGCGTGGCCGCCTTCGCCGCCTGCTGGCATTCGCCGCGCCGGTAGCCGATTTCCTGCAGTTCCTGCGCGCTCACGCGGCTGTGCTGGTCGGGCGTATCCTTGAACACGAAGGCGTAGAGCAGGGTCCAGCCCAGGCTGACCGCACCGAGCACGATAAACGCTTCGCGCCAGCCCGCGGCTGCGACGATGGCCAGCACCACCGGCGGCGTGATCGCGCCGCCCAGCCGCGCGAAGCTGTGCGTGATGCCCTGCGCGAAGCCGCGCTCGGCCACCGGCATCCAGTAGGTGAAGGCGCGCGTCGCGGTCGGGAATGCGCCGCCTTCGCCGATGCCGAGCGCAAAGCGCAGCACCACCAGCATCAGCACGCTGCCGGCGAAGCCGGTCAGCACCGTGGCCACGCCCCAGATCAGCGACAGCGCGATCAGCACCTTCTTGGGCCCGAACTTGTCCGACATCCAGCCGCCGAGGATCTGCATGGCGGCATAGGGATAGGCAAAGGCCGAGAACACCAGCCCCAGCTGCGACGAAGTCAGCCCCATTTCCTCACGGATCAGCGGGGCGGCGACCGAGATGTTGACGCGGTCGATATAGGCGATGAAATACATCAGGCACATGACGCCCAGGATCATGTGCCGGGTCTTGATGCGTTGCTTCATACCACCTCCTTTGCGCGGTGAGTGCGCGTGGCGATAACGGGGCGGGCGGCCGGCGCTGGTCCATAGCCATGCGCCTTCGGCTCGCCGGGGGCGCGGCGTTGGCCGCGCTGCCCCGTCCTAGAGCAATCTGTCTGGTCTTGAGTCGTGTCTCCTGGCTGGGTGGGTATGTGGGTATGGGTCGGCAGGCTCCTTGGCGAGGGTTGTGGAAAAGCAGGCGGGGCGCTCAGGCGTGGTCCAGCAGCCTGAGCCGCTGCACCTTGCCCGACGGGCCGCGCGGCAGCTCGGCGATAAAGCGGAACTCCTTTGGCGTCTTGTAGCGGCCCAGCTCGCGCAGGCAGTGCGCGCGCAGCGCCGCGTCATCGCAGGGCACGGCCTCGCGCATCACCACGTAGGCGACGATCTCCTGCCCGTAAGCGGGATCCGGTATGCCTACTGCCGCGGCTTCGAGCACGGCCGGGTGGCGCAGCAAGGCCTCGTCGATCTCGCGCGGGGCGATGTTCTCGCCGCCCTTGATGATCAGTTCCTTGGCACGGCCGGTGATGTAGAAGTAGCCGTCGGCATCGCGGTAGCCGAGGTCGCCGGTGCGCAGCCAGCCATCGGCGGTGAAGCTCTCGCGCGTGATCTCCGGCGCCTTGTAGTAGCCCGCCATTACGTTTTCGCCCTGGAGCACGATCTCGCCGACCTGGCCGTCGGGCAGCGGCTTGCCGTCGCGCCCGAGCACGCGCGCGCGCGTGCCGGAGGGCCGGCCGATGCTGCCGATGCGCCGCCGCCGCGGATCGAGCGGATTGCTGAAGGCCGGCGCGGCGGTCTCGGTCATGCCCATGGTCTCGATCACGCCGATGCCGAAGCGCGCCTCGAAGGCGAGGTGGTGCTCGGGCGGCAGCGCGGCGGAGGCCGAGCGGCAGAAGCGCACGCCGCCGGGCGCCTGGCCATCCGGATCGTTCAGCAGGTAGGCGATGATGGTCGGCACCACGTTGAGCCAGGTGCAGCCATGGCGCGCAATGTCCTTCCAGAAGCCGCTGGCGGAGAAGCGTATCGGCATCACCACCGACCCGCCGTGCACCAGGGGCGCGATCGCCGTCACGACCAGGCCGTTGATGTGGTACAGCGGCAGCGTTGCCAGCACGCGGTCGTCCGGGCCGAGGCAGTGCTCGCGGCTGACGTTGGCGCCGTTGGTCACCAGGTTGTGCTGGGTGAGCAGCACGCCCTTGGGCGTGCCGGTGGTGCCGGACGTGTACATCAGCAGCGCCGGGGCATGGGGCTGTGGTGGCGACAGCGGCGCTGCCGTTTCGCGCATGGCGGGCAATGGTGGCAGGCTGTCGCCGTCCGGCGCGGTGACGACCACCGGCACGTCCAGCCCGGCTTCGCACAGCGCCGCGCGGATGGTGGCTTCACCGTCGGGCCAGGTGAACACCAGCCGCGTGTCCGAATGCGCGAGGATGTAGCGCAGCTGGGCCGGCTGGCATAGCAGGTTGAGCGGGTTGACGACCAGCCCGCAGGCCATGGTGCCGAGCAGCAGCCGCGCGGTCTGCTCGCCGTTGGGCAGGTACACCGACACCGTCTGGCCGCTGGCGAGGCCGGTTGCCGCATAGCGGCGGCGCAGCGTGTCGGCGTCGGCAGCGAGCGCGCCGAAGGTGAGTACGTTGCCGCTGTCCGGGGACAACAGGTACGGCTTGTCGGGCCATTGCGCGGCACGCGTGGCCAGCAGCCCGGCCAGGGTGTCGACTTGGGGATCGGTGCGCGCGTTCATTTGCCGACCCTCGCGAAGTAGTCGCCCAGCAGCTCGGCTTCATCGGGCACGCGCTCGGCAATCGGCACGGCGATGCGGGTGATGTTGAGGTACTGGCGCCAGCCGAGGTTGTCCGAGAAGCTGTTGCCGCCCCAGGTGCCGCAGCCCATCGACAGCGAGAACGGCAGGCCGTTGTCGAAATTGCCGCCGGTGGCGAAGCAGTGGGCCTGGTTGACGATCACGCGCGCGACAGGCAAGTCCTGTCCCAGCTGCAGGGCCTGGCGCGGATTGGATGAATGCAGGCCGACCGAATGCCCGGCGCCCATATAGGCATAGAGGCGCGCCACGCCTGCGACTGCCGCGGCAAAGTCGGCAGCCCGGTAGAGCGTCAGCACGGGCGAGAGCTTTTCGCCGGAGAAGGGATAGTCGCGGCCGACTCCGGTTTCCTCGACCAGCAACATGGTTGGCTGGAGCGCGCGCACGCGCTCCAGCCCGGCGAGTTCGGCAATGCGCGTCGCGCTCTGCCCGGTGAAGCTGCCGGCCAGCTTGCCGTCGCGCCACATCAGCGCCTGCAGCCGTGCCTTTTCCGTGGCCGTGAGCAACACGCCGCCGACTGCGGCAAGTGCTTCGAGCATGGGTTTGTAGATGGCGTCGAGCACGACCAGGCTGTTCTCCGACGAGCAACTGGTGGCGTTGTCGAAAGTCTTGGAACGCACGATCCTGGCCGCGGCGTCGGCCGGCGCGGCGCTCGCGTCGATGACCGAGGCCACGTTGCCGGCGCCGACGCCGAAGGCCGGTGTGCCGCAGGTGTAGGCCATGCGCACGTTGGCCTGCGAGCCGGTCGCGACCACCAGGTCGGCCTGGCGCATCAGCGCCGCGGTGGCGGCCTTGGAGACCGGTGCCGGCAGCATCTGCACGAGGTCGGCGGGCAGGCCGGCGCGGGCAAACTCGGCATGGATGAACGACAGCAGCAGCTCGCACGTGCCCTGGCCCTTGGGCGATGGCGCCACGACCACGCTGTTGCCGCACTTGAGCGCGTTGATGATCTTGTTGGCGGGCGTGGCCGCGGGATTGGTCGACGGCGTGATGGCCGCGACCACGCCTACCGGCCGCGCGATTTCCGTGATGCCCGACGCGGCATCCTGCGCGATCACGCCCACGGTCTTGCGGCCATGCAGGTCGCGCAGCAGCCCCAGCGTCTTGCGGTGGTTCTTGCGCAGCTTGTCGTCGACGTTGCCGAGCCCGGTGTCGGCTACGGCACGCTCTGCCAGCGCGCGGTTGCGCGTGGGTTCCATGATGGCCCACGCCGCGGCGGCGACGGCTGTGTCGACAGTGGCCTGGTCGGCACGCGCGAACTCGCGCTGCGCTTGCCGCGCCCTGGCCACGACCGCTGTGACGGCTTCGGCTGCATGGTCGGGCAGGGAGGCCTGCGGTAGGGGCAAATCGGAATTGCTGGACTGCCGGGGATGCAGTAATTGCACACTCATGGATCGACTCCGCAGTTTGGACGGGTGGGGCCGTTGCGGCTGCTGTGTCGTGCACTTCGCGGCAGGTGCGCTGCGGTGCGTCGCGGTGAGTAGCAGGTTTGGCCGGCCCCGCATCGAATCTAGTGAAGCTGGCCGGACAGTCAGTCCCAATTTGTGCGCTTTCGCAAGCGCGCAGCGGGCGTGCGACGGAGTTATCAGTTTTCGGGACGCGCAGGCGTCCCGGAATCTTCTAAATTCAATCCATGAGCAATCATTCGAACGCCGCCGCGGTGCGCGCTTTCCGCATCCTCGAGATCCTGTCCGCAGCCGATGCACCCATGTCGCTGTCGGCCATCGTGCAGGCCATCGGGCTGCCCAAGCAGACCGTGCACCGCCTTCTCAAGCAGCTGGAAAGCACCTGGTTGGTGTCGCGCACGGCCGGCAACCGCCATTACGAGTGTTCGTCGCGCGTGCGCCAGCTCGCCGTCAATGTGCTGATGCAGGCCGGGCCCGCAGCCGCGCGGCACGCGATCCTTCAGCAGCTGGTCGACAAGGTCGGGGAGACCTGCAACCTGACCATGCTGTCGGGCGACGACGTGGTGTACCTGGACCGGGTGGAAACGCAATGGCCGCTGCGCATGCACCTGCAACCGGGGTCGCGGGTGCCGCTGCACTGCAGCGCCAGCGGCAAGCTGTTGCTGGCGTTCCTGCCCAGTGCGCAGCGCGAGCGCCTGGTGGCCAGCCTGCCGTTGCGCGCGCACTCCGCGCACACCATCACCAATGCCGAGGCGCTGCACACGGAGTTGTCCGAGACGCGGCGGCGGCGCCTGGGCATCAATAACCAGGAAAACCTGGAAGGGATGATTGCGGTCGCGGTGCCGGTGATGCGTGACCGCAACCGTGCCTGCGCGGCGATTGCCGTGCAGGTGCCGCTGGCGCGCATGTCGATGGACCAGCTGATGACGTTCGTGCCGGACCTGCGCCAGGCGGCGGAAGCGATGGTGAAGACGTTCAGTGAATAGGGCGCGGGGCGGAAGGGAATCGCGTGGCGTCGGTTTGCTCCCTTTCCCGCTTGCGGGAGAGGGAGCACACAATCAGCGTGTGGAAGGCCTTCAGGCGCCTGGCGCCATCGGCGCAGCCGGCTCGACACCCGGCGGCGTCACGTTGAAACAGCCGCGATACGTCGCATAGAACGAGCAGTACAGGATCGCCAGCATCAGCAGCGAGTAGGGCGTCACGAGGAACGACAACACCGTCTCCGCCCCGAACGCGCTGAACACCGCCTCCAGCAAGAACGGAATCGCCACCAGCAGCATCGCGAACAGCACGGCATAGGTGAAGAACGCGCCGCGGTTACGCCAGCACGCGGTCCAGCTGAAGAACAGCGCCTTGACCGGCGGCACGCCGTGCCAGGCGGCCAGCAACGGCGCGAACCAGAACATCATCGCGATCGGCGTGTACAGCAGCGCGCCGATCATCATCGCGTAGTAGAGCTGGCGCACGGCCTCGGCCGATGGCGCCTCTTCCTTCAGCACGATCGGCACCAGCGCGCTCATGTCCACCACCGAGCCCGCGATCAGGCCCAGTATGAACACCAGCCCGGCATAGATGCCGCCCAGCACCAGCAGGTTGCGCGTGGCTTCCTTGCCGTTGGTGCGAAAGCCCGCCAGCAGCACGGTGGGCATCACGCGCTTGTTCAGGATCACGTCGCGGCACGCGGTCATCACGCCGACCGACAGGCCGGGCGTGACCACCAGCAGCGCGATGATGCCGATTAGCGGCACCACGATCGCCAGTTGCGCGGCGATCAGGTAGACGAACAGCAGCATCAGGAACGTGAGCGGATTCTTGCGGAACAGCCAGATGCCCTGGCGGAACCAGACGTAGCCTTCCTTGGCAGGGACTTCCAGTAATTGCATTGATCAGATCCAGGGGAGCGGGGCGTGCGCGGGGTTCGCGTCCAGGCGCCGGCGCAGGATACGTTCGAAATGGGTCGGATCGTGCGGCTGCAGCATGTCGGCCTCGCGCGGCAGGTAGAAGTCCCACAGTCGCGATACCCAGAAGCGCAGCGCACCCGCGCGCAGCATGTCCTGCCAGTGCGCGGCCTCGGTGCCGGTCAGCGGCCTGACCGCATGATAAGCCCGCAGCAGCGCCTGCGCGCGCTCGTGGTCGAGTTCGCCGCTGGCCAGGTCGATGCACCAGTCGTTGACGGTGACCGCCAGGTCGAACAGCCACTTGTCGTTGCCGGCAAAGTAGAAGTCGAAGAAACCGCCCAGCCGGTGGCGCCCGCTGCCGTCCTCTTCGAACAGCGCGTTGTCGCGGAACAGGTCGCAGTGGCAGGGGCCTTCGCCTAGGCTGGCGTAGTCCGCGCTGGCGAAGAACACGGCCTGGTGGGCGATCTCCCGCTGCAGCAGCGCGCGCTGGCCAGCATCGAGGAAAGGCAGGATCTCGGCTTCCGTCTTCTGCCACCACGGCAGGCTGCGCAGGTTGGGCTGGCGGCGCGGGTAGTCCTGACCGGCCAGGTGCATGCGCGCCAGCATGTCGCCCACTTCGGCGCAGTGCTGCCGGTCGGGCGCCAGTTGCGACGCCCCGGGCAGCCGCGTGACGATGGTGGCGGGCTTGCCCTTGAGCGGGCGCAGGATCTCGCCGTCGCGCGCCGGGATCGGCGCCGGCACGCGGATGCCGCGTTCGGCCAGGTGTGCCATCAGGTGCAGGTAGTAGGGCAGCTGCTCGAACGTCAGGCGCTCGAAGATGGTCAGCACGTACTGGCGCGCCTGGCCCTCGTGCTCCATGGTGAGGAAGAAATTGCTGTTCTCGATGCCAGAGGCGATGCCGCGCAGTTCGCGCACTTCGCCAAGGTCGAAATCCAGCAGCCAGCGGGCGATCTCGTCCTGCGAGACCGTGGTGAATACGGCCATACTCGTTGTGTGAAGCGAATCGGAAAGCGGCGGAGGCAGTTGCGGACAAAACGCGGTCCGCCGCCGCGGCATGACTGCCGGAGGGCCGGCGCGGCCCGGCTATGCCGGGCCGTGGGCTAGTCCACTGAATCCGTGGACGACGTTCAGAACTTCAGGTTGACCGACGGCACGCGGTTGACGTCATGCTCGCGGATCCTGGGCGAGCTGTCTTCCGGCTTGCTCATCTCATACTTGGTGCCGAAACCCGATTGGACCTGGATGTCGGTGGCCCGGCCCTTGTTGCGGTACTCGCGCACCTGCGTGCCGTCGCGCTCATTGAGCTGGAAGCTCGGCTGGCGCGGCTGGTTCAGCTGCGACTTGGCCGCCGGGGCAATCGGCTGGTTGTTGATCTGGTTCAGCTCCTGCTGCGTCAGCGCATTGCTTTGCTGCTCCTGGGCCAGCGCCAGGCCGGGAGCGACCAGCGCCAGCGCGGCGGCCGCGATGGCGGCGATCCGGGCCGGGGACAGCCTGGCAGGTTCAGGTTCGTCAGCCACGGCGACGAACCGGGTGGCCCGGACGGGTGAGGGGGAGGTCATCAGGTGCTCCTGTGCAGCGCTGCGCGTATCGGGCGCGCAGCGCCGCGGCATGCGGCAGTTTGACTGGCGGTGGGTCTGCGCTCCGGCGGCGCCGGGGCCTGGCAGACGGACAAGTTCCATTCTAGCAATTCCTGCCGTGCGCAGGCCGCCGCCGTGCCCCGTGGGACACCTGCGCAACGGCGCGATGTGCTGGGAACGCGGCTTGCGGCGGGGCGCCGCGCCCCGCGTCCCGCCCGCCAGCCTTACAGGTAGAACATTTCTTCCTTGGGCGGGATCGGCTTGTCGCCGCCGCGGCGCTCGTAGTAGTCGTAGACCGCTTCGAGCACTTCATGCGGTTCGTCCACGATCTTCATCAGGTCCAGGTCGTGCTCGGCGATCAGGCCCATCGGCAGCAGCGTGAAGCGGAACCAGTCGAGCAGGCCCTTCCAGAAGCGGCTGCCGAACATGATCACCGGCACCGAGCGCGACTTGCCGGTCTGCACCAGCGTCAGCACCTCGGCCAGCTCGTCGAGCGTGCCAAAGCCGCCTGGCATCACGATAAAGGCGTCCGAGTTCTTGACGAAGGTGACCTTGCGCGTAAAGAAGTGGCGGAAGCGCATGGCAATGTCCTGGTACGGATTGCCCTGCTGCTCGTGCGGCAGCTCGATGTTCAGGCCGACGCTGGCGGACTTGCCGGCGTGCGCGCCCTTGTTGGCCGCTTCCATGATGCCCGGACCGCCACCCGAGATCACGGCAAAGCCGGCATCGGAGAACAACCGCGCGATCTCGATGGTGCGTTGGTAGTAGGGCGAATCCTCGCGCAGGCGTGCGCTGCCGTAGATCGACACGGCCGGGCGGATCTCGGAGAGGTACTCGGTCGCCTCGATGAACTCTGCCATAATCGTGAACATTTGCCACGAAGCGCGCGCCTTCTTTGCGGTAGCGCGGTCTTCGTCGGCCAGCGCACGCAGGCTGGGAATCATCTTGCGCGGATTGGCACGCGCGGCCGCCGCGGCGGCCTTTTCAGCCGCCACTTCGGGCGGATGGCCCGCGGCGGCGGCATCGGCTGCGGCGGCTACGGCTGCGGCGTGTTCGGAAGCAGCCTCCGGCGGGGGTTGTACGGTATCGCCGGAGATATCGGAAACATCCGGGTCAGCAAGGGGGGCGGTCGAAGCACCGCCTGCAGCGGCACCAGTCAATTTTGAGTCCATGGGAATGTCGGATAGTCCAAAAACACTCTTGCTCGTCGATGGATCGAGCTATTTGTATCGCGCTTATCACGCTCTGCCGGACCTGAGGAATGGAGAGGGTCTGCCCACAGGGGCAATCTACGGCATGATCAACATGCTGCGCAAGCTGCGCAACGATTACCCGGCAGAGTATAGCGCTTGCGTATTCGACGCAAAGGGCAAGACCTTCCGCGACGACATGTATCCGGCCTACAAGGAGCACCGCCCGTCCATGCCGGAAGACCTGGCGCGCCAGATCGAGCCGATCCATGAAGCCGTGCGCGCACTGGGCTGGCCGATCGTGGTGGTGGACGGTGTCGAGGCCGACGACGTGATCGGTACGCTGTCGCGCCAGGCCGCCGAGCAGGGCGTGCGCACGGTGGTGTCCACCGGCGACAAGGACCTGGCGCAGCTGGTCAACGACCAGGTCACGCTGGTCAATACCATGAGCGGCGAGGTCCTCGATCCCCCCGGTGTGGTGGCCAAGTTCGGCGTGCCGCCCGAGCGCATCATCGACTACCTGTCGCTGATCGGCGATGCGGTCGACAACGTGCCTGGCGTGCCCAAGGTCGGCCCCAAGACCGCGGTCAAATGGCTGGCAGAGCATGGTTCGCTCGACGGCGTGATGGCCGCCGCGCCCGGCATCAAGGGCGTGGTGGGCGAGAACCTGCGCAATACGCTGGAATGGCTGCCGATGGCGCGCAAGCTGGTCACGGTCAAGACCGACTGCGACCTGAGCGCCGCGGTGGCGGATTTCCACGCGCTGCGCGAAGCCGGCGAAGACAAGGAAAAACTGGTGGCGTTCTTCTCGCGCTACGGCTTCAAGAGCTGGCTGCGCGAAGCGACCGGCGAGAGCCTGCCCGATGCGCGCGCCCAGGCCCGCGCCCGCGCCGCGGCCACGGCGCCGGCGCAGGGTGGCCTGTTCGATGCCCCGGCGGCTGCAAGCGAAGCCCAGGCGCAGCCGGCGGACGAGGCCGCGCCGACCGAGATCCGCTACGAGACCGTCACCACCCAAGGCATGCTCGAGGACTGGATGCGGCGCATCGAAGCCGCGCCGCTGGTGGCGATCGATACCGAAACCACCTCGCTCGACCCGATGCAGGCGCAGCTGGTCGGCATCTCGCTGTCGGCCGACCCGGGCGAGGCCTGCTATATCCCGGTGGCGCACCGCGGGCCGGACGTGGCCGGGCTGCCCGACCACGGCCAGCTCTCGCGCGAATTCGTGCTGGAGCGCATGCGCGCGTGGCTCGAGGATGCCAGCCGCCCCAAGCTGGGCCAGAACCTCAAGTACGACATCCACGTCTTCGCCAACCACGGCGTGACGCTGCGCGGCGTGCTCCACGACACCATGCTGCAGAGCTACGTGCTGGCCTCGCACCGCAACCACGGCATGGACAGCCTGGCCGAGCGCCTGCTCAGCCTGAAGACCATCACCTATGAAGAGGTGTGCGGCAAGGGCGCCGGCCAGATCTGCTTTGACCAGATCGACCTGGCGCGCGCCACCGAGTACGCCGCCGAAGACGCCGACGTAACGCTGCGCCTGCACCGCAAGATGCTCCCGCAGGTCGAGGCCGCGGCCGGCCTGCGCCGCGTGTACGAAGAGATCGAGATGCCGGTCTCGGTGGTGCTGCAGAAGATCGAGCGCAATGGCGTGCTGATCGACGCCGAGCGCCTGGCCGCGCAGAGCGCCGAGCTGGGCCAGCGCATGCTGGCGCTGGAGCAGTCCGCGTACGAGGCCGCGGGCCAGCCGTTCAACCTGGGCTCGCCCAAGCAGATCGGCGAGATCCTGTTCAGCCAGATGAAGCTGCCGGTGGTGAAGAAGACCGCCAGCGGCGCGCCGTCGACCGACGAAGAGGTGCTGCAGAAGCTGGCCGAGGACTATCCGTTGCCCAAGCTGCTGCTGGACTACCGCGGCCTGTCCAAGCTCAAGTCCACCTATACCGACAAGCTGCCCAGGATGGTCAACGCGCGCACCGGGCGCGTCCACACCAGCTACGGGCAGGCCACCGCGGTGACTGGCCGGCTGGCGTCGACCGAGCCCAACCTGCAGAACATCCCGGTGCGCACCGAGGAAGGCCGCCGCATCCGCGAAGCCTTTATTGCCGAGCCGGGAAGCGTGATCGTGTCGGCAGACTACTCGCAGATCGAGTTGCGCATCATGGCCCATATCTCGGGCGACGAGAACCTGCTGCGCGCCTTCGCTAACGGCGAGGACATCCACCGCGCCACCGCCGCCGAGATCTTCGGCGTGGAGCGCGACGCGGTCAGCAGCGAGCAGCGCCGCTATGCCAAGGTGATCAACTTCGGGCTGATCTACGGCATGAGCGCGTTCGGGCTGGCCAGCAACCTGGGCATCGAGCGCGAGGCCGCCAAGCACTATATCGACCGCTACTTCATGCGCTACCCCGGCGTGGCCCACTACATGGAAGAAACCCGGCAGACCGCGCGCGAGCAGGGCTATGTCGAGACCGTGTTCGGCCGCCGGCTGTGGCTGCCCGACATCAACGGCGGCAGCGGCCCGCGCCGGCAGGCCGCCGAGCGCGCCGCCATCAACGCGCCGATGCAGGGTACCGCCGCCGACCTGATCAAGCTGTCGATGATCGCGGTGCAGGGATGGCTGGAGCGCGACGGCCTGCAGACGCGCCAGATCATGCAGGTCCACGATGAACTGGTGCTGGAAGTGCCGGAGCACGAGCTGGAGCTGGTCAGGGTGCGGCTGCCGGAACTGATGTGCACGGTGGCGGATTTGCGCGTGCCGCTGGTGGCCGAGGTCGGCAGCGGCGCGAACTGGGAAGAAGCGCACTGAAGGCCGCCCGGCCCACCTGCCTCGTGCGTGGCGGTATCGAATGTAGCGACTGCTGAGTCGGGCTTTGCGGCTTGCAAGGCATGCTGCGATGCAGCAGACTGTGGAAATGCCTCAGGCAAAGATTTCCAAAACGCATCGGGTAGACCATGACAGAAGCAAAGGCGCACCGCATCGTTGTTGTCGGCGGCGGGGCAGGAGGGCTGGAACTGGTAACCAGGCTGGGCGACAAGCTCGGCCGCAAGGGCGCGGCGCAGGTGGTGCTGGTGGACCGCCTGCCGACCCATATCTGGAAACCGCTGCTGCACGAAGTCGCTGCCGGCAGCATGGATCCCAACACGCACCAGCTGGAATATGCGGCGCAGGCGCGCTGGCATCATTTCGAGTTCCAGCAGGGCGAGCTGACCGGCATCGACCGCACCCGCAAGACCATTGCGGTCTCGGCCTGCTTCGACCAGGACGGCGCCGAGCTGCTGCCGGCGCGCGAGTTGCCCTATGACACGCTGGTGCTGGCGATCGGCTGCGTCACGCATTTCTTCGGCGTGCCCGGCGCGGCCGAGCATGCCATCGCGCTCGACACCGTGGCGCAGGCCGAACGCTTCCGCAAGCGGCTGATCGCGGCCTGCGTGCGCGCGCAGAACGGGCGCGGGCGCATGGGTGAAGATGGCCGCCCGCGCGTGGATGTGGCCATCATCGGCGCCGGTGCCACCGGCGTGGAGCTGTCGGCCGAACTGCGCAACACCGCCCACGTGCTCAGCGCCTACGGCCTGCACCGGCTCGACCCGCGCCGCGACGTGCGCATCCACGTGATCGAGGCCGGCCCGCGCATACTGCCGGCGCTGTCCGAACGGGTGTCGGCCGAGACCGCCAAGTTGCTCCACAAGCTCGATGTCAGCGTATTTACCAGCGAGCGCGTCACCGAGGTCACGCCACAGGCCGTGCTGACCGCCAGCGGCAAGCATATCGATGCCGACCTGACGGTGTGGGCGGCCGGCATCACCGCGCCTCAGGTACTGGCCAACCTGGGCCTGCCGGTCAGCCGCCAGGGCCAGATCGTGGTCAGCCCGACGCTGCAGAGCGAGGGCGATCCCGATATCTTTGCCTTCGGCGACTGCGCCAGCTGCCCGTGGCCGGAAAAGCAGACGAGCGTGCCGCCGCGCGCGCAGGCGGCGCACCAGCAGGCCACCTTCCTCTATGACGCGCTGCGCGCCCGGCTGGAAGGGCGGCCGCTGCCGAAGTTCGGGTTCAAGGACTTCGGCTCGCTGGTGTCGCTCGGGCATTTCAGCGCGGTGGGCAGCCTGATGGGCGGGCTGATCGGCGGCTCGATGTTTATCGAAGGGCTGATGGCGCGCTTCATGTACACCTCGCTGTACCGGATGCACATCATGGCGCTGCATGGCGCCGTGGGCATGGCGCTGGATACGGTGTCGCACTGGCTGCGCAGCAAGACCAGCCCTCGGGTCAAGCTGCACTGAGCCCGATCGCATCCCTTGCGCATCCGGCTTGCCGCCATGGCAGCCGGGTGTGCGCCCGGTGCCATGTTATCTCCATGTCTGCTTAAAATCGGTGGCTGGTGCCGCACATCGGCCCAGCCACCAACGATCCTTGGAGACACGCATGCTCAAACCGGAAGTGGAAAGCCTCGTCCCTGGCCAGATGTTCGACCGCCGCGGGTTTGTCAAGACGGCGCTGGGTTCTGCCTTTGCGGCGGCCGCGTTGCCGGTGATGGCGCAGCAGGCCATCAAGACCGACTTTGCCGGGCTCACCGCCGGCGAGGTCACGATCCCGTCGGGCGGCTTCAGCATGCCCGCCTACCGCGCCCAGCCTGAAGGCAAGAAGAACCTGCCGGTGGTGCTGGTGGTCAGCGAGGTCTTCGGCGTGCACGAACATATTGCCGATGTGTGCCGGCGCTTCGCCAAGCTCGGCTACCTGGCGATCGCGCCTGAACTGTTCGCCCGGCAGGGCGATCCCCAGAGCTTCGGCACCGTCCAGGAGCTGCTACGCGAGGTCGTTGCCAAGGTGCCTGACGCGCAAGTCATGGGTGACCTGGATGCGGCAGTGGCATGGGCCGGCACCAACGGCGGCGACGCATCCCGGCTGGCCATCACCGGTTTCTGCTGGGGCGGCCGCATCACCTGGCTCTACGCCGCGCACAGCAAGCGGCTCAAGGCCGCGGTGGCCTGGTACGGGCAGCTGGTCGGCATGCCGGACTCGCTCAAGCCGAAAAACTCGATCGATATCGCTGGCCAGCTCAATGCGCCGGTGCTGGGCCTGTACGGTGGCAAGGACACCGGCATAACGCACGAGCAAGTGGAGAAGATGAAGGCCGCGCTGGCAGCTTCGCCGAATCCCAATGCCAAGGCGTCGCGCTTTATCGTCTACCCCGAGTCAGGCCATGCCTTCCATGCCGACTACCGGCCCAGCTACCGCGAGGCGGACGCGAAGGACGGCTGGCAGAAGTGCCTGGCCTGGCTGAAGCAGCACGGCGTGGCCTGAACCGCCCCGGCCTGGCTAGGCCGGTCCGGCCAATCGCAGGATTGCAAAGTCCCGGCGGATACGTACAATGCGGCCTTTGAGTTATTGCAACATTGTTGCGTTAGCCGCCCGGCGCCATGCGGGGCGGAACGGCGGGGCCGCGCGGCGCCGCCACCCCGGGAGCCCATCATCCATTCGACGCTTTTGTACATCCTGCTCGCCGCCACGATTTCGGGCGTGGGCAGCATCCTCGGGGCGGCGCTGCTATCGCTGACGGTGGCGTCCCGCGTGGTCGAGCGCATGGTGAGCTTTTCGGTGGGGGTGCTGCTGGCCACGGCGCTGCTGCATTCGCTGCCGGAGGCGTTCGAGTCTGGCGCCGATCCGCGCGCGCTGTTCGGCACGCTGCTGGCCGGGCTGCTGGGCTTCTTCCTGCTGGAAAAGCTCTCGCTGCTGCGCCACTCGCACCACCACGAGGGCGACGGGCACCACCACCATCACGGCCATGACCGCGAGGAAGCAGGCCGCAGCGGCCTGACCATCCTGGTCGGCGACACCTTCCACAACTTTGCCGACGGCATCGTGATCGCGGCGGCCTTCCTGGCCGACCCGCATATCGGCGTGGTTACCGCGCTGGCGATCGCGGCGCACGAAATCCCCCAGGAAGTGGGCGACTTTATCGTGCTGCTCAATGCCGGCTTCTCCAAGGCGCGCGCCTTCGCCTTCAACCTGCTGTCGAGCGTGGCAGCCATCGCCGGCGGCGTGGTCGGGTATTTCCTGCTCGACGAGCTGAGCGGCTGGATTCCTTATGTGCTGGTGATCGCCGCCAGCAGCTTCGTCTATATCGCCGTCAGCGACCTGATGCCGCAGATGCAGCGCAAGCCCCGCTGGCGCGAGTCGGCGATCCAGGTGGTGCTGGTGGCCGCGGGTATCTCGGCGATCGTCTTCATCACCAACGGCGTGCACGAGCGGCACGGCCATGGCCACGGCCAGGCCGCTCCCGTGGCCACGTCAGACTAGCTTCAGGCAGCGCCCGTCGCTACCGGGCGTGCCGGGTCGGCGCACCATTCGCTCCACGATCCCGGGTAGAGCGCCGCCCCGCCCAGGCCCGCCGCTTCCAGCGCCAGCAGGTTGTGGCAGGCCGTGACGCCCGAGCCGCACTGCATCACCACCTCCGCCGGGGTTCGCTCGCCCAGCACCGCGCCGAACTCCGCGCGCAGCGTCTCGGCCGGCTTGAAGCGGCCGTCGGCCCCCAGGTTGTCCTTGAAGAAGCGGTTGGCCGCGCCGGGGATATGGCCGCCGACCGGGTCCAGCGTCTCGTTCTCGCCGCGGAAGCGGTCGGGGGCGCGCGCATCCACCACCAGCAGCCTGGCGTTGTCCAGGTTGCTGACCAGAGCCGCCGCGTCGACGGTCGGCACCAGCGACTTGCGGCGCGTGACCTTGCCGGGGAACTCCGGCTCCGGCGTGGCCTCGTGCTCCAGCGGCAGGCCGGCCTTGACCCAGGCATCCTTGCCGCCATCGAGCACGGCCACGGCATCGTGGCCGATCCAGCGCATCAGCCACCACAGGCGCGCGGCGAACATGCCGCCCTGCGCATCGTAGGCCACCACCGGGGTATCGTCGTCAATGCCCAGCGCCTGCAGGCGCGCGACGAAGTCGTCGGCGTCGGGCAGCGGGTGGCGGCCGTTGCGGCCGGTCTTGGGGCCTGACAGTTCATTGTCCAGGTGCAGGTAGAAGGCGCCGGGCAGGTGGCCGACGTGATATGCCTCGCGGCCGGCGGCCGGGTTGGCCAGGTCGAAGCTGCAGTCGATCACGGCACAGCGGCCGGGTCCGGCCAGCAACGATTGCAGCGCGGTGACGGAAATCAGCGGTTTCTGCATGGGAATCCTGTAGCGATCGATGGACGGGTAGGACGGGATCAAAAGGGATGCTACACCTCGGGATGCACTTCCGCCTCGGCCGACTTGACCGGCGTGGCGGGCGTGGGTTTGGCACTGGTGCCTTCACGCGCGCGCATCAGCGTGGTGGCGATGCCGCTGGCGACGATCAGCGCCATGCCCAGCCATGACAGCCAGTTGAGCTTGTCGGACCAGATCAGCATGCCCCATACGCTGGAGAACACGATGCCGGCGTACTGCAGGTTGGCCGTCAGCAGGGTGTTGCCGCGCTTGTAGGCGCGCGTCATCGCGGTCTGGCCGAGCGTGGCCAGCACGCCGATGGTCAGCAGCAGGCCCACGCCGTACCAGGTGTGCTGGCTGGTGCCGCCCAGCAGCATCCACACCAGGCCGGCGACCATGCCCACCAGCGAGAAATAAAACACGATGCGGCCCTCGGGCTCACCCAGCTGGCCGAGCTGGCGCACCTCGACATAGGCCAGTGCGGTGAATACGCCTGAGATCAGCCCGACCAGGCCGCCGGTGAGCTGGTCCTTGCCGACCGAGGGCTGCAACAGGCAGATCACGCCGGCGAAAGACATCAGGATCGCCACCACCAGGCGCCGGTCGGCGGTGCCGCCGGTGCCGGCCAGCGTCGCGCTCGCGCCCAAGATCAGCGCCATCCACACCGGCGACATGTAGTTCAGCGTCATCGCCGTGGCCAGCGGCAGCAGCGAGATCGAGGTGAACCACAGCATCAGCGAGGTCACGCCGAACACGCTGCGCTTGATATGCGACAGCATGTGAGGCGTGCGCACCGAGACGCCGCGCGAGGACAGCAGCACCCACATGATCACCACGCTGATCAGGCCGCGGTAGAAGACGATTTCGCCGGTGGTGTAGTGGTCGGATGCCAGCTTGACGCCCACCCCCATCAACGAAAAGGCGAAGGCGGCGAACAGCATCCAGAGCGATTGCATGGCGAGGGCTTGGCGAAGCGTGCGTAAGGAGAGAGGTACTGCGCGCGAGCGGGGCTTCATCGCGGCCCCGCGCCGCGGAACGAACTGGCGCGGCAGCATGCGCTGGCCGTCGCCGGACGATGATTCTAGCAGCGCACATCGGACCGCAATGCAAAACGGACCGCGGTGGCGGTCCGTCGTTGCTTGCGCTGTGCGGTTATCGCACTAGCCCGCGTAGGCCATGGCGCGGCGGTACCACTCATGGAAGTGCTGCATGCCATCTTCCATCGGCGACTGGTACGGGCCGGTCTCGCTGGTGCCGCGCTTGAGCAGCGCCAGGCGCCCGGCGTCCATGCGCTCGGCGATCTCGTCGTCCTCGATGCAGGTTTCCATGTAGGCGGCGCGCTCGGCCTCGACGAACTCGCGCTCGAACAGCGCGATTTCCTCGGGGTAGTAGAACTCGACCACATTGCGCGTCTTGCGCGGGCCGACCGGGTGCAGCGTCGAGATCACCAGCACGTTCGGGTACCACTCCACCATGATGTTAGGGTAGTAGGTCAGCCAGATCGCGCCGTGCCTGGGCAGTACGCCGTTATTGAAGCGCAGCACCTCGTCGTGCCATTTCTGGTACGTCGGGCTGCCGGGACGCTTCAGGCCGGCATGCAGGCCCACGGTCTGCACGCTGTGCCACTCGCCGAACTCCCACTTGAGGTCGTCGCAGGACACGAAGCTGCCCAGCCCCGGATGGAACGGCACGACGTGGTAGTCCTCGAGGTAGACCTCGATAAAGGTCTTCCAGTTGTAGTCGCACTCGTGCACCTCGACATGGTCCAGCATATAGCCGTCGAAGTTCAGGTCCTTTGCCACGCCCAGCCTGGCCAGGTCGGCGCGCACGTCGCGCTTGCCGTCGAACAGCAGGCCGTTCCAGTTCTGCAGCGGCGAGCGCTTCAGGTGCAGGCAGGGTTGCTGGTCGAAATGCGGCGCGCCGAGCAGGTCGCCCTTGAGGTCATAGGTCCAGCGGTGCAGGGGGCAGACGATGTTCTGCGCATTGCCGCGACCATTGAGCATGATGGCCTGGCGGTGGCGGCAGACATTGGACATCAGTTCGACACCGGCGGCATTGCGTACCAGCATGCGGCCTTCGTCCTCGGCCTTGAGCGTGTGGTAGTCGCCGACTTCGGGAACCATCAGCTCGTGGCCGACGTAGCCCGGGCCATTCCTGAACAGCAGTTCGAGTTCTTGTTGATGCAGCGCTTCGTCGAAATAGACGCCGACGGGCAGTTGCGTATCAGCCGGCGCCAGATTGAGCGCGGTGCTGAGATTGGACATTATCCCCACTCCCAGATGAACAGGTGAAAGCAGTGAACAACCCAACCATCGAAAATTGAATCGATTTGGGAAAGACTTCCGCCAGGTCGGCAACGTCCGGTAGCCCCCTGGCGGCGAGGGGGAGATTGTACCCGAGCCAAAAAGTTAAGGGACTGATTTTTTTGCCTTTTTAGCGAAAAAGTCGACCCGGGTCGTCATCGGGGTGCCGTACCGGGCGCATTCGGAAAGACGACCCGAGCGCACAAGTCACATATGCCCCAAAGGCACTCATCGGAGCTTGCACTGCGGATGCGCAAGGATGGGGCAAGGGCCGGCTTTGGCGTAAAATCCGGGCTTCCCCATCCGGGTTTCCCCCGGGGTTCCTTATTTCCAGGGCCAGACATGCCAAAAACGACGACCGCTCCGGTCCAGACCGACGACACCACCGCGGCTTCCGCGCCGCCCGCTTCCTACGAAGCCGCGATGGCCGAGCTCGAGACCCTGGTGGCCAGCATGGAGAGCGGTGAGCTGCCGCTGGAGGCGTCGCTGGCGGCCTACCGCCGCGGCGCCGAACTGGTGCGCTACTGCCAGCAGAAGCTGGAGCGCGTGGAGCAGCAGGTCAAGGTGCTGGAAGGCGATGTGCTCAAGCCGCTGGCCGGAGAGGGCAATGGCGGTAACGGTGCCAATGGTGGCGGCGGCCGCGGGCTGGAGGGGGACGACGAATGAGCGACTTCGCCCAATGGATGCAGGCGCAGGGCGCCCGGACTGAAGCCGCGCTGCAGGCAGCGTTGCCCGATGCCAACACCGTGCCGCATACGCTGCACGAGGCGATGCGCTATGCTGCACTGAGCGGCGGCAAGCGCGTGCGGCCGCTGCTGGTGCACGCCGCCGGCGAGGTAAGCGGGGCCGATCCCGCCGCCTGCGATGCCGCGGCCTGCGCGGTAGAGATGATCCACGCCTACTCGCTGGTGCACGACGACATGCCCTGCATGGACGACGACGACCTGCGCCGCGGCCGTCCCACCGTGCACAAGGCCTATGACGAGGCCACTGCGCTGCTGGTGGGCGACGCGCTGCAGACCCAGGCCTTTATCGTGCTGGCCGGCGCCGAGGCCGTGGCGCCCGCGGCGCGGCTGAAGCTGGTGGCCGAGCTGGCGCTGGCGTCGGGCTCGACCGGCATGGCCGGGGGCCAGGCGATCGACCTGCAGAACGTGGGCCGCGCGATGACGCGCGACGCGCTCGAGGCGATGCACCGCATGAAGACCGGCGCGCTGTTGCGCGCGAGCGTGCGCATGGGCGCGCTGTGTGGTGAAATCGACGCGCAGGGATTGGCCGCGCTGGACCGGTACGCGGCGGCGGTGGGATTGGCGTTCCAGGTGGTTGACGATATTCTGGACGTCATTGCGGATACGGCCACGCTGGGCAAGACCGCCGGCAAGGACGCCGCGCACGACAAGCCGACCTACGTGTCGCTGATGGGGCTGGCAGCGGCGCGCGAACTGGCCGGGGCATTGCGCGCCGACGCTCACCAGGCGCTGGCTGGCTTTGGGGGCCGCGCGGCCCGCCTGGCGGACCTGGCGGACCTGATCGTGCTGCGCACACACTGAAATGAAGAGCCGGACGCAAGAAACCGGCGGCCGAACGGACATCATGACCTACGCACTCCTCAAGAAGATTGACGCCCCCGCAGACCTGCGCAAGCTCGACCGGCGCGAGCTCCAGACCCTGGCGGAGGAATTGCGCGCCTATGTACTGGAGGCGGTTTCCCAGACCGGCGGCCACCTGTCATCCAACCTCGGCACGGTCGAGCTGACCATCGCGTTGCACTACGTCTTCAACACCCCGGACGACCGGCTGGTGTGGGACGTGGGCCACCAGAGCTACCCGCACAAGATCCTGACCGGGCGCCGCGAGCGCATGGGCACGCTGCGCCAGTGGGGCGGCATCTCGGGCTTCCCGCGTCGCAGCGAGAGCGAGTACGACACCTTTGGGACCGCGCATTCGTCGACCTCGATCTCGGCCGCACTCGGCATGGCGCTGGGCGCGCGCACGCTGGGCGAGCAGCGCGTCTCGGTGGCGGTGATCGGCGACGGCGCGATGACCGCGGGCATGGCCTTCGAGGCCCTGAACAACGCCGGCGTGTACAAGGACCTGCCGCTGGTGGTGGTGCTCAACGACAACGACATGTCGATCTCGCCGCCGGTGGGCGCGCTCAACCGCCACCTGGCGCGGCTGCTGAGCGGCCAGTTCTATGCGGCCACCAAGAAGGGCATCGAGAAGGTGCTGTCGGTGGCACCGCCGGTGCTGGAGTTCGCCAAGCGCTTCGAGGAACACGCCAAGGGCATGATGGTGCCGGCCACGCTGTTCGAGGAATTCGGCTTCAACTACATCGGCCCGATCGACGGGCATGACCTGAACTCGCTGGTGCCGACGCTGCAAAACATCCGTCAGCGCGCGCTGGAGGGCGCCGGCCCGCAGTTCCTGCACGTGGTCACCAAGAAGGGCCAGGGCTACAAGCTGGCCGAGGCCGACCCGATCCTGTATCACGGCCCGGGCAAGTTCAACCCGGCCGAGGGCATCCGCCCGGCGGCCAAGCCGGCGCGCAAGACCTATACGCAGGTGTTCGGCGAGTGGCTGTGCGACATGGCCGCCGCCGACAAGCGCCTGGTCGGCATTACCCCCGCCATGCGCGAAGGCTCGGGCATGGTGGAGTTCGAGAGGCGCTTCCCGGATCGTTATTACGACGTCGGCATCGCCGAGCAGCACGCGGTGACCTTTGCCGGCGGCCTGGCCTGCGAAGGCCTGAAGCCGGTGGTGGCGATCTATTCGACCTTCCTGCAGCGCGGCTATGACCAGCTGATCCACGACGTGGCGCTGCAGAACCTGTCGGTGGTATTCGCGCTCGACCGCGCCGGACTGGTGGGCGCGGACGGCGCCACGCACGCGGGCGCCTACGATATCGCCTACCTGCGCTGCATCCCCAACATGATGGTGATGACGCCGTCCGACGAGAACGAGTGCCGTCAGTTGCTGACCACGGCATTCCACCAGTCGGGCCCGAGCGCCGTGCGCTATCCGCGCGGCTCCGGCCCGGGCGCGGCGATTGCCGCCGAACTGACCGGCGTGCCGGTCGGCAAGGGTGTGGTGCGCCGCGAGGGCGCTGCGCGCGCGGGTCATCGTGTCGGCTTCCTGGCGTTCGGCTCGATGCTGCATCCGGCCATGGGCGCCGCCGAAGTGCTTGACGCCACCGTGGCCGACATGCGCTTCGTCAAGCCGCTCGACGTGGAACTGGTCAAGCGCCTGGCCGCGGAGAATGACTTCCTGGTAACGGTGGAAGAGGGCAGCGTGATGGGCGGCGCCGGCAGCGCGGTGCTCGAAGCGCTGGCCGAAGCCGGCATCGACATCCCGGTGCTGGTACTGGGCCTGCCCGACCGCTTCGTCGACCACGGCGACCCGGCCTACCTGCTGCAGCAATGCGGGCTGGACGCCGCTGGTATCGAGCGTTCGGTGCGCGAGCGCTTCGGCCTGGACCAGCCCAAGGTCACGGTCGCTTCGCGCGTGGCGTGATCCACCGCTTGCAGGTGACGCCGGTGTGCCGGTGATCACCTGCTCCGCAATAGGGGATCCGGGGCGCTGCACCACGAGTGCGTCCGAATTCCCTTAAACTCCCCCTTTTTGTGTTCGCAGCTGCGGGTCGGCGTGCCATATGCCGGGTCCCGTGGTTTCACACTCGTTGCGCGGCATGGATGGACTGCGAAAATGCCGCGACCGTAAGGAGCTGTGCCGCCCCGTTTGGCGCAGCCCTGGAGGAAACCGTAGATGAATGACATCAATCCCGCCTTCGTGATGCCCGACGTCCAGTCGAGCCTCGACACCCGCCAGATCCCCATCCAGCGCGTCGGTGTCAAGGGCGTGCGATATCCCGTGACCCTGAAGACCCCGACCGGCGTGGTGCCGACCGTGGGCACCTTCAACCTCGACGTGCACCTGCCGGCGGACCAGAAGGGCACGCATATGTCGCGCTTCGTCGCGCTGCTGGAAGAAGAGCGAGAGCCGCTGGAACTGGCGAGCTTCCGCCTGCTGCTCGACAAGATGCTGGAAAAGCTTGAAGCCGAGGCCGGCCGCATCGAGGTCACCTTCCCGTACTTCATCAGCAAGATCGCGCCGGTGTCGGGCGTGCAGTCGCTGCTGGACTACGAGGTCACGCTGACCGGCGAAGTGCGCAATGGCGCCACGCGCGTGTTCCTGAAGGCGCTGGTGCCGGTGACCAGCCTGTGCCCGTGCTCGAAGAAGATCTCGCAATATGGCGCGCACAACCAGCGCTCGCATATCACCATGGACGTGGAGCTGGCCGATGATCTGCCGGTGGAAGCACTGGTGCGCATGGCCGAGGAAGAGGCTTCGTGCGAGCTGTGGGGTTTGCTCAAGCGTCCGGACGAGAAGTTCGTTACCGAGCGTGCTTACGAGAACCCCAAGTTCGTCGAGGACCTGGTGCGCGATATCGCGATGCGCCTGAATGCGGACGATCGCATCGTCGCCTATGTGCTGGAGGCGGAGAACTTTGAGTCGATCCACAACCACAGCGCGTATGCGGTGATCGAGCGCGACAAGCGCGTCGACTGATCGGGTTGTCGCAGAGATTGAAAAAGCCACCGCGTGGCTTTTTTCTTTGGTGTCAGGCTGCGGACGGCAGCCTGATATCTGCCAGGTCCCAGCGCGGTGTCACGCCATAACCATAATCGCGCCGCGCCAGCTCCGGCGCTGCCTGCAAACGCATCGCCCCGGCAAACGCGATCATCGCGCCGTTGTCCGTGCAAAACGCCAGGTCCGGGTAATACACCTCGATCTTGCGCTGCTTGCCAAGCTGGTCCAGTCGCTCGCGCAACTGCCGGTTGGCGCCCACGCCGCCGGCCACCACCAGCCGCTTGTGACCGGTCTGCTTGAGCGCCGCCATCGACTTGGCGGCAAGGACGTCGACAATCGCATCGACAAAGGCACGCGCCAGGTTGGCCCGATCCTGCTCGCAGGTATTGGAGAGCTTGCGCGTCTGCGTCAGCACCGCGGTCTTTAAGCCCGCAAACGAGAAATCCAGGTTGCCTGAATGCAGCATCGGCCGCGGCAACGCAAACGCGCCGGGCGTGCCGAATTCCGCCATCCGCGACACTTCCGGGCCGCCCGGATAGCCCAGGCCGAGCAGCTTGGCAGTCTTGTCGAAGGCCTCGCCCGCGGCATCGTCCAGCGTCTCGCCCAGCAACGTGTAATCGCCAATGCCGCGCACATCCATCAGTTGCGTATGCCCGCCCGACACCAGCAGCGCCACAAACGGGAACGGCGGCGGCTCAGGCGTCAGCAGTGGCGACAGCAGGTGGCCTTCCAGGTGGTGCACGCCGACCATCGGCACGTTCAGCGCAAAGCCCAGCGCATTGGCCACCGAGGCGCCGACCAGCAGCGCGCCGGCCAGCCCCGGGCCTTGGGTGAAGGCGATGGCGTCGATGTCCTTGCGCGCGCGGCCGGCCTCGGCCAGCACTTGCTCCAGCAGCGGCAGCACACGCCGGATATGGTCGCGCGAGGCCAGTTCGGGGACCACGCCGCCATAGTCGCGGTGCATGGCGATCTGCGAGTGCAGCGCATGCGAGAGCAGGCCGGCCTCGGTGTCGTAGAGGGCCAGCCCGGTTTCGTCGCAGGAAGATTCGATGCCGAGGACAAGCATGGGTGAGGAGCATACGGCCGTCCCGATCAAGGAAACGGCTGTGGAAACAACAGGTTGCAGGAAGCGCGCAGGGTAGCACAGCGGCGCGCTGCGTGCTTTTCGCTACAATCTGCCCTTTCTTGAGCGGTGGCAACACAATGGATTTGCGAGGCGTGCGATGAGCGGGGTGGCAACGACCCGGACGGGCCGGTACGACGTGGCCGTGCTGGGCGCGGGTGCGGCCGGCATGATGTGCGCCGCCGTAGCCGGCCAGGGCGGCGCACGCGTGGTGCTGATCGACCATGCCACCAAGCTCGCCGAAAAGATCCGCATCTCGGGCGGCGGCCGCTGCAATTTCACCAACCTGCAGGCCGGGCCCGCCAACTATCTGTCATCCAATCCGCACTTCTGCCGCTCGGCGCTGGCACGCTACACGCCGCAGGATTTCCTCGACCTGATGCGCCGGTACGGCATCGCCTGGCACGAGAAGCACCGCGGCCAGCTGTTCTGCAACGACAGCGCGGAAGACGTGATCGCCATGCTGCATGCCGAATGCGACACCGGCCATGTGCGCTGGCAGACCGGCTGCACCGTGGCCGAGATCCGGCGCGAGGGCGACGACTTCCTGCTGCTGACCTCGACCGGCACGGTGCGCGCCGGGGCCGTGGTGGTGGCCACGGGCGGGCTGTCGATCCCCAAGATCGGCGCCACCGACTTCGGCTACCGCATCGCCCGGCAATTCGGCCTGGGTATCGTCGAAACCCGGCCCGCACTGGTTCCGCTGACCTTCGACGGCAAGGACTGGGCGCCGTTCGCGCCGCTGGCCGGAGTCTCGCTTGAAGTCGACGTCGCCACCGCCAGCGGCAAAACCGCCGGCGCCTTCCGCGAGGATTTGCTGTGGACGCACCGTGGCCTGTCGGGCCCCGCCGTGCTGCAGATCTCCAGCTACTGGCGCCCGGGCACGCCGATCGCCATCGACCTTTTCGACGGCGAGGACGCCGCGGCCTGGCTGCTCGAGCAGAAGGGCGGCAGCCGCAAGCACCTGGGCAACCTGCTGGCGCAACGGCTGCCGGCGCGACTGGCCGATGCCTGGTGCGCGGCGTCGGGCGTGGATGCCACGCTGCCGCTGCACGATATTACGGACAAGGCACTGCGCAAGCTCGGGGCCACGCTCAATGACTGGCGCATCATGCCGTCCGGCACCGAGGGTTATCGCAAGGCCGAGGTGACGATCGGAGGCGTGGATACGCGCGCCTTGTCATCGACGACGATGATGGCTCGCGACGTGCCTGGCCTGTATTTCATCGGTGAGGTAGTCGACGTGACCGGGTGGCTGGGCGGCTACAACTTCCAGTGGGCGTGGGCGTCCGCGGTGGCGGCCGGGGAGGCGGTAGCCGAGGCGGCACGGACGTCGGCCGCGGGGCAGTCGGTGGCATGAGCAGCCGGGCTGTCTGGTGGAAATGCGGCGCAAACGGCATGTCGTCAGTGTCCGTTGCGCGCCACTTCCGCTAAAGATCGTTGGTGCTACAATCCGAGGCTTCGTAAAGCCGCTTATCCCGAAAATTCCCATTTTCCGGCCAAATGACCACGATCCGTCTCAAGGAAAACGAGCCTTTTGAAGTCGCTATGCGCCGTTTCAAGCGCACCATCGAGAAGAGCGGGCTGATTCCCGAACTTCGGGCCCGCGAGTATTACGAAAAGCCCACCGCCGCGCGCAAGCGCACGAAGGCTGCCGCCGAAAAGCGCCACTACAAGCGTATCCGCAGCCAGATGCTGCCGAAGAAGCTGTACTGACCCGGCGCCTTCCGCTTGCATCCGACCCGCTGTGGCGTACGCTTCGGCGGGTTTTTGCGTTCTGGGACCCTTGCAGCGCGCGGCCACCGCCACCACCTGTGAGTGTCCACCCACTTTCTGGAAGATCACGATGTCCCTCAAAGCCCGTATCAGCGAAGACATGAAGACCGCCATGCGCGCCCGCGAAACGGATCGCCTCGGCACCATCCGCCTGCTGCTGGCCGCGATCAAGCAGCGCGAGGTCGACGAGCGCGTGGAACTGGACGATACCGCCGTGCTGGCCGTGGTCGAAAAACTGATCAAGCAGCGCAAGGACTCGATCTCGCAATTCCAGCAGGCCGGCCGCAACGACCTGGCCGACAAGGAACTGGCCGAGGTCGAAGTGCTCAAGGTCTACATGCCTGCGGCGTTGTCGGACGATGAAGTCGCCGCCGAGGTGCAGCAGGCCGTGGCCGCCACCGGCGCCGCCGGTCCGCAGGACATGGGCAAGGTCATGGGCGTCCTCAAGGCCAAGCTGGCCGGGCGCGCCGACATGACCGCCGTGTCGGCCCTGGTCAAGGCCGCGCTGACTCCGAAGTAAATGCTGATTTAATCGGTTGTAAGCGTGATGAATGCCGGATCAAAGAGGTTCGGCGCAGATGCACGGAGTTGAAAACAAGTCCGGGCGGCCTTATCGTCGCTGCACTACAATAATCCGATAGCAACCGGGCGCGCACCGGTCACGCATTCCTAGAAAAACGCCGCCCGCCGCGGGACGGCCATGCCTCAGGACGGTCAGTCGGGTGATTCCGCAATCCTTTATTCAGGACCTGCTCAACCGTGTCGACATTGTCGATGTGGTGGGAAAGTACGTACAGCTGAAGAAGGGCGGCGCCAATTTCATGGGGCTGTGCCCCTTCCATAACGAGAAGTCCCCGTCATTTACGGTATCGCCGACCAAGCAGTTCTATCACTGCTTCGGCTGCGGCGCCCACGGCTCGGCCATCGGCTTCCTGATGGAGTACTCGGGCCAGTCCTACCCGGAGGCAGTGCGCGAACTGGCCCAGTCGGTCGGCATGTCCGTGCCGGAAGAGCGCGACCGGCTGCCGCCGGGCCAGCGCGCCGAGCAGCAAGCCCGTTCGGTGGCGTTGTCCGATGCCATGAGCCGAGCGACCGACTTCTACCGCCGCCAGCTGCGCAGCGCACCGCAGGCGATCCAGTACCTGAAGGGCCGCGGGTTGACCGGGGAGATCGCCGCGAACTTCGGCCTCGGCTATGCCCCGGACGACTGGCAGGGCCTGGAGGCCGTGTTCGGCAGCTATCGTGACGACAACATTGCCGCCCCGCTGGTCGAGGCCGGCCTGCTGATCGAAAGCGACAAGCGCGATGCGGACGGCAAGTCGCGCCGCTACGACCGCTTCCGCGACCGCATCATGTTCCCCATCCGCAACACCAAAGGGGCCGTGATCGGCTTCGGCGGCCGCGTGATGGGGCAGGGCGAGCCCAAGTACCTGAACTCGCCCGAGACCCCGCTGTTCAGCAAGGGCACGGAACTGTACGGGCTGTTCGAGGCCCGTCACGCCATTCGGGAAACCGGCTACGTGCTGGTGGTCGAAGGGTATATGGACGTCGTGGCGCTGGCCCAGCTCGGTTTTGCCAATGCCGTTGCCACCCTCGGCACGGCGTGCACCCCTGTGCATGTGCAGAAGCTGCTGCGCCAGACCGACGCGGTGGTGTTCTCGTTCGATGGTGACGCGGCCGGGCGCCGCGCCGCGCGGCGCGCGCTGGAAGCCTGCCTGCCGCATGTGGCGGACAACAAGACCATCCGCTTCCTGTTCCTGCCGGCCGAGCACGATCCGGACAGCTATGTGCGCGAAGAGGGTACCGATGCCTTTGCCGCCCAGGTGCGCAATGCCATGCCGCTGTCGCGGTTCTTGCTGCAATCGGTGACCGAAGAACTGGACATGCGCCAGCCGGAAGGCCGCGCCCGTGCCCAATATGAGGCCAAGCCGCTGCTGCAGGCAATGCCCTCCGGCGGGTTGCGGCTACAGATTGTGCGTGAACTTGCCGATGCCACGGGTACGACACCTGCGGAGATCGAGGCAATCTGCGGCCTGCGCAGCGATCCGTCCCGGGTGGGCCGCTTTGAAAAACCGCGCCCGCGCGCGCGGCGCCAGGCCCCGACCGGGCTCGAGCAGCGGGTGATCCAGCTGCTGATGTGCTACCCGGCGCTGTCGGCCCGGCTCGACGAGGATGCCCGCGCGCTGCTGCTCGACGGCGAGACCGGCGGTGAAAGCGAGGTGCTGGCGCACCTGGTGTCGGCGTGTGACGCAATCCAGGGCGAGGTCAACTTTGCGGCCTTCAGCGAACATCTGGCCCAGTCGCCCTACGCTGAAGTGTATGCCGGGGCGCGCACCGCGGTGTTGCGGGAAGAGATCGAGGAAGCACCCGCGACCCAGGAATTCGATGCGGCCATCACCAAGCTGCTGGCCGAGCCGCTCCGGCGCGAACTCGACGGACTGCAGGCGGAAGTGGTGGCCGGCACGGCCGATGAGGCGGGCAAGCAGCGCATGCGCTGGCTGGTGAGTGAAATCCACCGGCGGCGCCAACTTGGCTGAGGCGCCGCTGGGCGCACTGGCTATCACACTGGCTATCAACCAGGAGGCAGCAGTAAGCGTTGAATGAGGGGCTGGGCCGGCACCGCCGAGCTTAAGCCTTGATTTTTCAGGTGAAAACCTCACCTGACCGGAAGCTGGCTATCTGTGGCGTGCTACAATAGCCGGTTTGGATTGCGAAATCTTTCTTCCCAGTTCTGGTGAAAGTGAGCGTGCCAATGGCAAAGGCCAAAGCAACCGAAACGGTTACCTCGAAAGCTCCCCAATCAGGGAGCGGCAAGGCGTCTGTGAAAACAACGGCGGCGAAGACATCGACCGCGTCAGTCAAGACACCAGCCCGGTCTGCGCCATCAAAGTCCGCGCGTAGCGTTGCAAAGACGCCCGCTGAGACGACTCACACCAGGACTCGCACATCCAAGGAAACACAGGCCTCGACTTCGGCACGCGAGAGCGGCAAGAGCGCCAGTACGAGCGGCAAGGTCGCCGCATCTGCACCAGTGAAAGGCAAGAGTATCACCGTGGCGAAACAGCAGAATACCGAAGTCGAGAGCAAGCGAGCGGCAGCAGCCGGCGCCAAGAGCGGAACCGCCAAGGCGGACACCACCGCGACGGCGTCCAAGGCGCGCGCCGCGACACCTGCATCCGTTGCATCCGAGCGTCCCGCTGCGCCGGCAATCAAGCCGGAGCCGAAAAAGCGTGGCCGCAAGCCCAAGGCCGGGATGCAGCACGACGACAGCACAACAGACGACGTGACTGAAGAGTTTTACGAGAACGATATGCCGGCGGCGACCCCCACCGCGGCACCGAAGACCGAAAAGCAGAAGGCCAAGGACCGCAAGGCCAAGGAAAAGGCCCTGCTCAAGGAGTTCGCCTCGACCCAGCAGGGCACCGAGGAAGAGCTCGAGCTGCGTCGCCAGAAGCTGAAGGCGCTGATCAAGCTGGGCAAGTCGCGCGGCTACCTGACCTACGCGGAAATCAACGATCACCTGCCGGACGACATGGTCGATTCGGAAACGATCGACACGCTGGTCGCCACGCTGAACGACATCGGCATCGCTGTCTACGAACAGGCGCCGGATGCCGAGACGCTGCTGCTCAACGACAATGCCCCGTCGGCAACCAGCGAAGAAGAAGCCGAGGAAGAGGCCGAAGCGGCCCTGTCCACGGTGGACTCCGAGTTCGGCCGCACCACCGACCCGGTGCGCATGTACATGCGCGAAATGGGCACGGTCGAGCTGCTGACGCGCGAAGGCGAAATCGAGATCGCCAAGCGCATCGAGGCCGGCCTGAAGGACATGGTGATGGCGATTTCGGCTTGCCCGGTCACCATCTCCGAGATCCTCGCCCACGCCGAGCGCGTCGCCAGCGACGAGATCAAGATCGACGAATTCGTCGACGGCCTGATCGACCCGAACGCCGACGAAGCCCCTGAAGCGCCCGCGGCCCCGGCCGCGGCGTCTGACGAAGAGGATATCGAGTCCGACGACGAAGAGGAAGGCGACGAGGACGATGACGACGAAGGCGGCGCCGGCGCTGGTGCCTCCGCCCGCCAGCTCGAAGAGCTGAAGCAGAACGCGCTGGAGAAATTCCGCGTGATCGCCGAGCAGTTCGACAAGATGCGCCGCGCGTTCGAGAAGGACGGCTACAACTCCAAGCCCTACGTCAAGGCGCAGGAAGCGATCCAGGCCGAGCTGATGGGCATCCGCTTCACCGCCCGCAATGTCGAGCGCCTGTGCGACACGCTGCGCGGCCAGGTGGACGAAGTGCGCAAGCTCGAGCGTTCGATCCTGAATATCGTGGTCGACAAGTGCGGCATGCCGCGCTCGGAATTCGTCGCCCGCTTCCCGGGCAACGAGACCAACCTCGAGTGGATCAACACCGTGGTGGCCGACGGCAAGGGCTACAGTGGCATTGTCGAGCGCAACGTGCCGGCCGTGCACGAACTGCAGCAGAAGCTGATCGACCTGCAGTCGCGCGTGGTGCTGCCGCTGAAGGAACTGAAGGGCGTCAACCGCAAGATGGCCGAGGGCGAGCGTCGTGCCCGCGAAGCCAAGCGCGAGATGACCGAGGCCAACCTGCGCCTGGTAATCTCGATCGCCAAGAAGTACACCAACCGCGGCCTGCAGTTCCTCGACCTGATCCAGGAAGGCAACATCGGCCTGATGAAGGCGGTGGACAAGTTCGAATACCGCCGCGGCTACAAGTTCTCGACGTACGCCACGTGGTGGATCCGCCAGGCCATCACGCGCTCGATCGCCGACCAGGCGCGCACCATCCGTATCCCGGTGCACATGATCGAGACGATCAACAAGATGAACCGCATCTCGCGCCAGATCCTGCAGGAAACCGGCAATGAGCCGGATCCGGCAACGCTGGCCGAGAAGATGGAGATGCCGGAAGACAAGATCCGCAAGATCATGAAGATCGCCAAGGAACCGATCTCCATGGAAACGCCGATCGGTGACGACGACGACTCCCATCTGGGCGACTTCATCGAGGACACCAACACGCTGGCCCCGGCCGAAGCGGCGCTGCACGGCTCCATGCGCGACGTCGTCAAGGACGTGCTGGACTCGCTGACGCCGCGCGAAGCCAAGGTGCTGCGCATGCGCTTCGGCATCGAAATGAGCACCGACCACACGCTGGAAGAGGTCGGCAAGCAGTTCGACGTCACGCGTGAACGGATCCGCCAGATCGAGGCCAAGGCACTGCGCAAGCTGCGCCACCCGAGCCGCTCGGACAAGCTGAAGAGTTTCCTGGAAGGCAACTAAACGCTTCCAAGGGCCTCTAGCTCATGCCTGGTTAGAGCAGCGGACTCATAATCCGTTGGTGCCGTGTTCGACTCACGGGAGGCCCACCAATGCTGACAAGGGTTTGCGGGAGATTTCCTGCAAACCCTTTTTTCATTTTGTGTAGTTCTTGTGTAGTTTGGCGAGCCGTGTGTAGCAGGCTGGCCGGCCACTTACCCGCCAGCCTCGTGAATCGAGCCGCCAGGACGCGATCAGGCATGGGGTGAACCCACGATAGCCATTCGCCCCGATCGAGGCGCGTAGGCCCGCTAATCGAGCTGGCCACGACGGCAGGCTGCCGCTTCAAGATTGAGAGCACCACCAGCTGGTCCACGGCACCACCCCCAAAGCGATCGCCGGCGATCGGGCTGTCAACCCCGTTTCACCGCAGCGGCCACGTCCTGTTAGCATCGCCACTTTGACTTTCTGAGGAACAGCTTGATGGATGCCACAACGCAGGCCTTTGTGACTGAAATCGTGTCGCGCAAGATCGCAGAGAACTGGCTCTACTGGTTGCTCTACCTCGCCGCTGTCTTCGTCGCCGCCTACTTGAGCGCATACATCAAGAAGCGGGCAGAGAACCTGGCGACAAAAGCGGACTTTGACGACCTCAAAGCGCAGCTCCGCCAGACCACTACCCTTACTGAAGAAATCAAGAGAGAGATCGGGCACGCGGAATGGAAAGCGCGCGAGTCGAATGCCCTGCTGCGCTCGAAGCTCGAGGAGCTATTACAGCATGTTGCAACGATTGATCGGGAACTCAATGAGCAATTGAGGAAGGCCGTCACCGGTAATGACTTTAGCTTTGATTCCACTCTCTTAGACCGGCTGGACGTCCTCAGGAAGCTTTACTTTCCCGAGCTTCGCGACGCTGTTGATTCTTATGAGCTTGCTTGGCGAGAGGCGATCGTCTGGGGGTTCAATGCTCACGAAAATGCAAAAGCCGCAATGTCAAGCGTTCCCTACGATAAAGCTGCCTACAACACCACCGTCGATCTGGCAAGAAAGGAGTGGGCGCCAACATACAAAAGTCTTCGCGCTCTTAAGCACGCACTTGAGGATGCAGCCGCCGAACACATGAGTGCCTTGCTGCAAGTTCCACCGAAGGAATCGCAGAGCCAATAACGAAGCGCCGTCGGCTCCGATCCTGCCGACACTCCAGATGCGGTACGGCCGGATCGAAGTTCAGGATCGGTTGATGCATGGCCGGTCTCCCAGGCGGCGAAGAAAACCCGGCACGAGGCCGGGTTCAAAAGATGGCAAGCCAGATCAGTCGACAACATTGGCAGGGAACACCGCGAACGTGCGTCCACCTTCCTCGGCCTCTCCCAACACGAGATAGCCCGCCGCGATGGGCACACCTTCTTTGTCCACGACACCGGCGAGAATACGTCCATCGTGGTCTGCGAACTTCAACTGCACCGGCATCCGCTCTGCGGTGTTTTCATCGAAGCCCGGAAGCAAGGCGTCCATTACGGGTTGCATCAACGCCATGCTCTCGTCCCTGGTGAGCGGTACCACGTCATCAGTCCAAACGGAAATATGCATTTGTTTCTCCGACCGGACCGCGCCTCGATTTTCACGATCCCAAAGTTGATTGAGAAATGTCTGGCTGGACCCGTTTACCGTTGCATGTGCCGACCTGAAGCGCCAATGAGCGTTAACCCTCGCAAACCCGGCGATCGGGTTTGCCCAAACGAAAAGCGCCACCAGGGGAGGAGTCCTGATGGCGCTTCCGGTTGCCGCCCGCCCGGAGAAATGCCAGGACGAGGATGAGGTAGGCGTCGACAACTGCCGCCCTTTTTCTGCATCAGGGGAGTCAGCGGCTGGCCCCTTGCTCGCAGCCCCGATCGCGCAAGGCCGCGAGTTCAAACAAACCCGATCAAGGCGTCGTGGTGTCCACCAACTCGCCATGCAGGCACAGCTCCGGCGTCTGCGTGATCGCAACCGCGCGGCATTCGGCTCTGATCGTGACCAAGTTTTTCTGGAAGTTGTCCGCGTCCTCGGTCGAGATCTCGACGGTGATGCCCTGGCGAATGCCCACGGTACCGCCAAGCGGCCCACCGATGGCGACGAATTGGCCCTCTGGAATCGCGGCAGACGGCACCAGGCGCGCGCCGAGGATCTGCGTGATGAGCGAGAACGGATTCACCACGAAATCGCCCTGGCTGTCCTTCTGCAAGATGATGTCGGCCAGCGTCATGGCGTTGACGCCGATGACGGAACCCGAGGCGCCGCGCGCGAGCAGCGTGGCCGCGATGCGCACCAGGTTGTCGATGAGCGTGTCCAGGACGTCCGGCGTCCACAGCGTGCCCTGCAGGGTGAAGCCCAACACTTCCGGGTTCACGCCGGTGCCGTACAGCAGCTGCACGTCGAGCTTCTTGTTGATGGCCTGGCGCAGCTGCGCATCGAGGAACGCGCTCAGCTGTGCCACGTCATCAAGCACCTGCCTGGAGGCACGCACCCAGGTCGCGATGGTTCGCACGTTGAGGTCGGCAGGCGCGAAGTCCATGTCCGACTCCGGCTTCAGCGCGGTTTCCTTCACCGGCGCCGAGGCATCCGTCAGCGTGCCGCGCACGACCTCGATCGCATTGCTGGTGACCGGCATGCTGGCCAGCGCGGTCCACATCACCGGATCGATCGGCACGCCGGTCACCGGCCCGATCTGCTGCGGCGGTACCGGATAGCCGGTGGTGGCGGCGGCATCGGCCTGGGTGGTCGTGATGGTCTTGACCAGGTGCGGGATCTCGACGTCGAGCTTGTCGAGGCGCCCCTTGCGCATGCCTTCGAGGAAGGCCTCGTTCTTCGTCAGGATGGCGCCGAGAGATGGCGCTGCGGTGGCGGCGCCGAACGTGCCGATCGGAAGGCCGGTGCGCGACGCATGCTTCTGCTCGACCTCGATCAGCCTCGCGGCGAACTTCGCCATGTCGGTCTTGCCTTGGCCGATTTCGGCTAACGCCTGCTGGCACATGGCCTTGATCTCGGCGTCGCGCGCCTTGATGGCCTCCATCAGCGCGGTGAGCTGCGCGACGTCGCCAGCAGGCGCCTCGCGGTCTTTGATACGCCGCACCAGGTCGGCGCGGCTTCCTATGGATGAGTACATGGTCATGCTCCAGGATGAGGTGACAACTGTCCAAATTGGACGGTTGGACGTCCGCGCCAGGACAACATCCCGATGCCCCGCTGCGCTTCGCCGCTTCATCCCGAAGCGAGCTGGCCAGGCCACCGTCACGCGGCCCCACCGTCAACCTAGGTCGATCAAATGATCTACCTACCCTGCACGGCCAGCGCGCTCATCCCGAGGTGCTGGCTATCGAGACGGTGAAAGAACTTTTCACCATCGAGACGTGGGCATGTTGCCCACGTCGAACTACTGCACCGAGGCCTGCTTCGCCTCCGCGATCGCATCCTGCGTCCGGCAGGAGTCCACCAGGTAGAGCGCGGCGCGAGCACGGTCGACAGGCGCCTCGAGCTGCCAGCCGACGATGCGGCCACCGTCGACGCTCGCGATCAGCAACGTGCCGGCGCCTTCGCCATTCACGTGCTTGCACCAGCCGGTCACCGCGCCGGCCTCGGTCACGCGCGCCACGGCACGCAAGGCCTCAACGCAGGCAGAGCACGGAATCGGCAGGGGGATATCGGTCGGGTTCGGCATGGCAAGGCCTCCTGGTGGGAATTTTCGGCCGCAGCGGCCGCGTTTACAAGGGGAGATTCTTCGAGCACTCGCCTGACCCCCGGTGCGCAAAGTGCGCCGTGAAAAATGACACTTCCAGCCGGGTTACGGACCCATGCGCCTCAAGGTTCACCCCTCCCCCGGTCGGGTTTGCATCACACGCGGCAGCGCGCGGCCGTCAGCGCCAGCGCACGGCACCAGGCAGGCACGCTTGGCCTTGCCTTCGATGAAGCCGGCCGACCAGCTCCAGGCCTCGGTCGACGTCGGCGCATAGCGGCACGCGCTGCCCGACTCGTTGCGCCGGCCTGCGGCGAACCCTTCGTTCCATGCCTTCGCATTCATTCTCAGCATGCGTTCTCTCCTCAGCGCCAGCGTTGCCGAATCGCCAGTTCGAGCTGCTCCACCTGCTGGTCGTCGGCATGGCGAGAGGCCGGACCAGGCGCGAGGTCGGCAGGCGACGGTCGCGGCCGGCCAGCACTGCGCTCCTTGCATTTGCGAATGCGATCGGTCTCTCGGCGTTGATCGGCGTCCAGCGGCTCGCGCACGCGATGCCGAGGCGCCAGGCTGACGCCGGCCAGGCAGGCGGCGACCAGGACGTCAAAGGCGAGTTGAGCAGCAGCGTCGTCGGCCACGACAGGCTCCAGGCTGGATGCCGGAAGCCTAAGCCGCGTCGATGCGGTTTACAAGGCGCCAGGGACAAACCCGCTGCGGCTCTCATTGCACGGCAGCCGGCGCGCTTCCGTAAAAGGCATCGGTGATGCAGGCGCAGAGCTCGAGCGAGAAATCCGGCATCCCTTCGTGAACGAACACGCGCACCATGCGTTGCCACCTCCGGTCAGGGACGAAGTAGTTCTCGCGCAGATCCATCAAGAGCTCGAGTAGCCCTTGAACGCTGTAGCAGGCATAGACAGATCTCTCACCATCGAGCACGTACACCGTCACGCGGAAATGCGGCGCCTCCAGTTGCTCGATCGCTATCACCGGCACGAGCCAGTCCCGAGGGTAGCTGTCGTGCTTCAGCATCGGGACGGCCTTCGCCTTGTACTGATCGGCTTTGCTTTCCATTTCGGTCTCCTCCTGGGTTTGAAATTTGGAAAAAGCTAGACCCTAGACGCCCTCGAAACCATCAAAAGGGGGTGGTTTTGGTGGTTTCGGTTGTGCCTGAGGTACAGGAATTTCCAGAGTTCACGGTTTGGCTGCTGCGTCCAACAGGCTGGGGTGGACCACATAGCGGTTGGTCGGACGGCCAGGCGCGCGTGGTTCAGGGGGCACCTTTCGTATCCATCCGTGGTCCTGGAGCACCAGGATCGCGGCCTGGATATCCGTCGTCTCGTTGAGCAGGCTCCAGTTCTTGATGCGGACGTCGCGCACCGAGAACGGTATCGGCAGGGCGCTGGCCTTCAGGCGCTTGAGCAGTTCCCTCGCAGCGTCGGTGTCTGGCCGAACACCATACGAGTAGGCGCGCTCGGCGTGGCTGCGCAGGTAGGTCGACCACAGCACGGCCCGCTTCATCGAGGCCGCGCCAACCGGACCACCCTCCGGACAATCGGCCAGGTGAAAGAGCAGCGCGAGCGCCGGTATCGTCTTGCGCGACTTCGCCAGGAACGACTCGAGCACCGGCATGACACCGCCGCTGCGCAGAGTGGCCTCGAGCAGCGTGAGCCATTCGATGAAGATTTCCGAGGCCTCCGGCGACAGGCGCAGGAAGAAGTCCTCGGCAGCGGCACCGGCATCGGCTTCGGCCTGCAGTGCGAGCGGATCGGCCGAGACCAGCCGGCTGTAGACGTCCTGTGCCGCGTTGGCGGCCTTGTTATTGGGATAGCGGTCGACATGACGCCAGGCCGCATTCGAGTCCGGCCACACCAGCATGAAGCGCTGCAGCAGGCCATCATCACCGGCACCACCGGAGGTCGCCTCGCGGACATACTCGCGTAGCCGTCCCGGCTGGATGCTGCCCAACACCGACAGCGCGACATGGGGTACGTGCAGGTACAGGCCTCGTCCGATGCGGTCCACCGTCCAGGAGCCGCTGCCATTCCAGCCCTGAAGGTAGAAGCCGCGAGCACCTTCCTGGCCTTCGCGATCCAGGCTGCGTAGCAGGCCCACCAGCTCATCGCGGTAGACACCCACACCTTGCGGGTTGTTTCGCAGGATCTCGGCCAGCGCTTCCATCGTGCTGTCGGTGGTCATCAAGCGCACATGCCGCGGCGGCGTCGGCAATTCGGTCTGCTTCAGTTCCGCGGTGCCATGCTTCTTTGCGGCGGACTTGAATGACGAGCGCGCGGCTTCATTGAGTAGTTCCACCGTCAACTTGCCGTGCTCGAAGTCGGCATGCGCCGTGACGAACGTCTGATGCGCCAGGTCGGCGAGCACGTGCAGCGGCTTGAGCACGGCAGTCATGCTCGGCGTCTTCATTGCGCCAGGGCGGCCGATGATGGCCAGCCACAGATTTCCGCGCTCCGTCCAGTTGTCGCGGAACTTCGGCCGGACGCCGATCTTGCGGCCCAAGGCGATGCCGAGTGCGGCCACGGCAGTCGCACCAGGATAGTCAGGCGGGCATTGCACGCGCTCGGCGATATCGGCGACCCAGTCCTGCAAGGCCCGTGGCAGCAGCTCCAACTCGAACGGTTCCACCGGCAGCAGCCCATCGGCAAATGGCAGCGGATCCGGCCAGATCTGGTTCTCGGCATCGGCCTGTGCGGCGCGCTCCTGGTTGCGCGCGATGAGATCGAACACCCTGCTCGCATCGTTCATGACTTCGCCTCGAGCGCGTAGAAGATGGCATCGGCGACGGCCGCATGACCCTCGAGCACGGCCATGTCGTTGAAGTCGGTACCGGCACCAGGCCGCGTGAACACCGGCTTCGTCACCATGGCGCGACTGCCCAGTGCGGCGGCGGCACCGGCGACCAGGCCAGGGTTGTCCTGGCGAGCAGCATCGTCATCGGCGCACACCATGAAGCGTCGGCAGGGAAAGCGTCGGCGCATGCCAATGGCGACGAGCGTCAGGTTGCCGGCAGACATCGCCGCCACCGTTGGCAGGCCGGTGGACTCGAACAGCGTGTGCGCGGTGGCCATGCCTTCGCACAGCAGGAGGGGTTTGTTCCCCGCTTCCATTTCGGCCTTGCCGGCGACGTAGTACAGCGCCTTCGGACTGGTACCGGCGAGAAAGCGCTTCTGCGTGGTGCCCTCGGCATCGATCCAGATGTACTGCAGCGAACGAATCTCGCCGCCCTGGTCCAGCAGCGGCACCAGCAGCGTCGCGTTGCGCTGATGCAGCCACCCCGGCCCGATCTGCTTCTTCACCAGGTAAGGGTGGTCGGGGTGCGCGTTGCCGGCGGCGTTCCATTGCAGGACGGCGGCCTCGGCGCCAGCTGCGCGCTGCCGGCGCCGCTGCGCGTCTTCCTGCATCCGTTGCGGCCGCAGGTCGCCGATCGGAATCGGCCGCTCGACGGTGTCGGCACCAGGACGCCATACGCCGCGCCAGTCGCCTCGGCGCCAGTCACCCAGGACACCGCGTGGGGGAGTCGACCACAAGCGATACCAGCCGGTGCGCTCACCACGCGAGTCCTCGGCGGTCGGGAAGCGATGCAGGCGACCATCGGCGATGACGTTGTGCAGGACGTAACCATGCGCGGCGGCAAAGGCGCCGAATTCATATTCCGGGTTCATGGGCACACCCCCTGGCTGTTGGGTGCGACGGATCGGTTGATCACGCGACGCGGCGTTTCCCCTCGATTACGGGAAGCCGCCCGATATGGGGCGGCGCGCATGGTTCAGGCCTCCACTGTCGCGCGCGACGTTCGCTTCGCTCCCCTGGTGGCCTTGCGCTTCGGCGCCGGTTCCGGTGGCGCCGGTGCGGGAACGGCGGCGAGCGCGGGCACTTCACGGCGAAGCCGCGCCTGCTGGGTGCTCTTCGCGCGCCCCTCATCCAGCCAGGCGTCCAGGTCGTCCTTGAAGTACCAGACGAAGCCGCGCTTCACGAACGCAGGACCCTTTCCCTGGCTGCGCCAGATGGCCATCGTCTTTTCCGAGCGCCCGAGGTAGGACGCGGCCGACTTGGTGTCCATACGGCCATCGGGCAGGACCACAACATCGCTCATGGGAATCCCTTGGTTGTTTGCAGGTGTTTTCAGCGTAGTCGAAAAAAGCTTGATGTAGTTGAAACAACCATATAACGTGGAAGCATCGAGAACTTTCAAGAACCTGCGACCCAACGGACATGACTACACAGAAGAAGGCGAGACCAGCAGCCGATGCTGGCAAGACGGCGATTGAACGCGCCGTGGAAAAAGCGACGTCGCGCGGCTCGCGATCGGGGCGAACGGAAGTTGTGCCGGTACGCCTGGACCCACGACTGCGCTACATGGCAGAACTGGCGGCACGGACGGAGCGACGTTCGCTGAGTTCATTCATCGAGGGGGCGACCGAGCGCGCGATCAATGAGGTAGTGCTGGCGGACGGCAAGCGGCTCGGGATACCCGACGTCAGGCTTGGGCAGGTGGCCGACATGCTTTGGGATACCGATCCGCAGGAACGGCTCGCCACGCTCGGGCTGATGTATCCGCACTTGCTGACCTACGACGAGCAGCTCGCCTACCGAGAGCTGCAGGCCGATGAGGCCTGGCAGACGGCGCGCATGAAAAAGCACTATGGCGATGAGGTTGACATGACGACCTTTGTTGACGCCTTTGTCGACCAGCCAGAAAAGCTGCGGCTGATAGAGGAAATATTTGCCTCACATGGCATCCGCACCAACTACACGACAGGCAAGGGCGGCAAGCATGGCTAAGACCTTCACCAAGCTGACGCGGCCGGCCATGCGCGCCTTGGCGGCGGGCGAGAAGATCATCGAGCACGGCATCACCTTCTCCCGGCTGGCGAATGGGGACGGCGTCTTCACAATCGCCGCGATGGTGGACAAGCAGCGCATCCACCGGACGGTCGGCAAGGAATCTGACGGCTGCACCCGGACGCAGGCCGAGGAGTACATCGAGAAGCTGCGCGTCGACGCCAAGCACGATCGCCTGGCGCTACCCAGGGGACGCAAGGTCGCGCTGTGCTTTCGCGACGCGGCCAAGCAGTACCTGCAGCGGCTCGAGGAGGGCGGCGGCAAGGATATCAAGGGCAAGCGCCAGAAGTTGACGTTGCACCTGGTCCCGTTCTTCGGGGACATGCCATTGAACAAGATCGGGGTCTTTGACATCGAGCGCTACAAGAAGCAGCGCCTGAGCGAGCCCACCTTGCGCGGCGGCGACCGCAGAAGCAAGGCTGTGCGCGAGAACGGGAACAAACCCTCTGCACCCGCCAAAACAGCAGCACCGGCCTCGGTGAACCGCGAGCTGGCCGTCCTCAGCCACCTATTCAACGCGGCGGTCGAGTGGAGCTGGCTGCCGGCCCGTCCAGCGCGCGTGAAGCGCTTCAAGGAAAGCAACGGCCGCATCGTCTACTTGACCACGGAACAGGCGGCGCGGCTCATTGAAGCGGCGAAGGCAGACACCAGCCCAGCGGTGTATGCGTTTATCGTTATCGGTCTGAATACTGGCATGCGCACCAGCGAGATCCTGCGCATGCAACGCGAACATGTCGACGCGGATCGCTTTCGCATCCATATCCCGAAGGCGAAGGCCGGCATGCGCGAGCAGCCCATTACAGCCGACCTGGCAGACTTCCTGAAGCGGTACATCGAGGGACTTCCACCGGGCACGCCGTGGCTTTTTCCTTCGGCAGCATCTAAGAGCGGGCACCTGAACGACATCCGGCATCCCTACCGGCGCGTGGTGGCGGCAGCCGGCCTGGATCCGGATCAGATCATTCGGCACACCCTGCGACATACGGCGATCAGCCACCTGGTGCAGGCCGGCGTGGACTTGCCGACCGTGCAGCGAATCAGCGGTCACAAGACCCTCGCGATGGTGGTCAAGTACAGCCACCAGAATGGCGAGCACGTCAGCCAGGCAATGGACAAGTTGCAGCAGCGCCTGAAGATCGCCTAACGCGGCCGGTTCCTTGTGTAGTTCCTGTGTACTTGTGCAGAAAAAAGCCGAGAAAAGTGAGGAATGCGACGGAATCCGTTTCGATGGCCATGAATGGCGGAAAGCCAGGCGTGTAGCGGGTTTGCGGGAGATTAGAGAAATCCTGAGAAGCGACAAGAATTGCGATTTCGGGAACTCATAATCCGTTGGTGCCGTGTTCGACTCACGGGAGGCCCACCAATGCAATTGAAAAGGGGTTACGGTGAATGCCGTAACCCCTTTTTCTATTCCCGCGTGCGTGAGCGAAGGGCAGCCGGTCAGCGCCGATCGCCCAGTACCGTAGCCCGCGTGAAATCCTCGATATTGTCCAGCAGCGCATCCAGCGCCTTGCCCGCTCCGTCGATATCCCCCTTGGCAATGGCCGCCGCCACATTGGCATGCAGCTTGGCCATCTGCGGCAGGTCCGCAGCTTCCTTGTAGTGCAGATACCAGAAGCGTCGAGACAGCCCGTGCATCAACCGCATCGCGCCTTCGGCAAACTCGTTGCGCGCGGCGGCCAGGCATAGCTCATTGAACTCGCGGTCGGCGCGCACGAAGGACACATCGTCGCCGTTCTTGGCGGACTGCGCGAATTCCGTGGCCAGGCGCTTGAAGTGCGCGCGTTCGTCGGCGTTGGCGCGGCGCGCGGCGCTGCGGCAGATCAGCCGTTCGACTTCGCGGCGGGTTTCCAGCAGCCGCAGTTGCTTGCCCACGTCGATGGGCGGCACCAGCAGGCCCCGTTGCGGCAACACGACCACCAGGTGCTCGCGCGCCAGGCGCTGGATGGCTTCGCGGATCGGCGTGCGCCCGATGCCGGTCATCTCGCTCAGTTGCAGTTCCGAGATCGATGAGCCGGGCGCCAGCCGCAGCGTGATGATCGCTTCCTCGATCTGTTCGTAGGCGAGGTCGGTCAGCCGGCCGCGCAGTCCGGGGGTCTGCTCGGCCGCTTCGTCCTCGGCCGGAGGCGGGGCTGCCTTATTGCGGGTTGCCATCTTGCCAGTGCCAGTCATTGCGGTCGGTAGTGTGCGCAGGTTGTCAATTGTATATGACGTTCCGGGCAGTTCCCCCGCGGGGAGGGTAAGGGCGGCGTTCGTATTCTTCATTGCCATATTTCCGTCTGCTGCTATGATACAACTAATATATTAGATGGACGGAAGAGGGATATGGATATTTTGCGAAGCGGTGAGGGGCCGGTGCGCGTGGTGGCGGTGCACGGCATCCAGGGTACCAACGCCGCGTGGCTGCCGCTGGCGCAGGCGCTGCGGCGCGAATGCCGCTTTGTGCTGCCGAACCTGTGGGGACGCGGGGACGCAGCCCGACCTGTGTCGCCGACCGATTGCACGCTGGAGAGCTATGCGGCCATGCTGCGCGCGGTGATCGAGGCCGAGGCGGGTGACGAACCCTACGTGCTGGCAGGCTGGAGCATGGGCGTGTCGGTGGCACTGTGCCTCGCGGCGCAGTCCCTTCGCGACGGACGCGGTCCCAGCGGCCTGCTGCTGCTGTCCGGTTCGCCGCAACTGACTTCGGCGCGGTGGTTCCGGGCCACCGACGAGCCGCATTTGCTGGCCGAGATCGCGGCGCGCGAGCGGCGCCTGGGGCTGGCGCAGGCGGCCGACCACCAGACCGTGGCCTGGACCTGGCAGGCACTGCGCATCACCGACCAGCGCGGCCGGCTGCCGTCGCTGCGCCTGCCCGCGCTGGTTGTGCATGGCGAAGCTGATGACGATTGCCCGGCTCAGCATGCCCGCGCGCTGGCCGCAGGCCTGCCCGAGGCCAGCCTCGTGATGCTGCCCGGCGCTGGCCACGGCATCCTGGCCGCCAATACCGCAGATGTCGCCGCTGCCGTGCGCGCGCACTTGCCGCGGCTCGCCGCTGCGACACCTACTGCCGCCTGAACGTTTCCCAAGGAGTCATCGATGAGAGTTGAGGACCTGGTGTTCTTCTGCGCGCCTTCGCGCCTGATCGTCGGCCCTGGCACGCGTGCCGGCCTGCCCGCGCTGCTGGCGCAACTTGGCTATCGCAGCGGGGTGCTGGTGACGGATACGTTTTTCACCAGCCAGACCCCGTGGGTGAAGGAGTACGTCGAAGCCGCGCGGGCCCTGGGCATCGAGACCGTGGTCTACGACGGCGGCATCCCCGATCCCACCACCACGCTGTGCGACGACGCCACGGCCTCGGTGCGTGCGCGCCTCGCCGGTCGCGCGCCGGATCATGTGATCGCGCTGGGGGGCGGCAGCAATATCGACCTGGCCAAGGCGCTGTGCCTGACCTTACCAGCAGGACGCGCCATCGGCGCATTTGCCGGCACCATCGATGGTGCCACGCCGGTGCTGCCGCTGGTGGCGTTGCCGACCACCGCCGGCACCGGCTCCGAAGCGACGCCCGGCGCCATCCTGGTCGATCCCGCCAACGCCACCAAGATCGCCGTGATGGACAACCGGCTGCGCCCGGGCATTGCGCTGGTCGATCCCGAGTTCACCTACACCTGCCCGCCGCGCGTTACCGCCGACGCCGGCATCGATGCGCTGACCCATGCAATCGAGTCCTACCTGACCATCGATTCCTTCGCCTATGACCGTGCCGGCAATCCCGATCCCGGCTACAGCGGCCGCAACGGCATCACCATGCTGTTCGCGCGCGAGTCGATTCGCCTGTGCGCGCGCTACCTGCTGCGTGTGTACCGGGACGGCAGCGATACCGAGGCGCGCGTGGGGATGGCCTACGCCAGCCTCTATGCGGCACTCTCGTATGGCAGCGCCGGGCTTAACGCGGTCCATGGCATTGCGTACGGCGTGGCGGGCATCACCCACAAGTCGCACGGCAGCACCAATGCGGTGGTGCTGCCCTATGTGCTCGACGCACTCGCGCAGGAACGGCGTGCCGAACTGCTGGAAGTGGCGGACCTGTTCGGCATCGTGCAGGGTAGCGAAGCCGAGCGGGTGGCGCGCCTGCCGTTGGTGATCCGCGAGCTGGTGGAGGCGCTCGGCATTCCAGGCACCCTGGCCGACTTCGGCATCGCCCAGGAACAACTTCCTTCACTGGTGCACGACGCGCTGGGCGTCGCGCGACTGGCCAAGGCACTCCCGGTGGCGGACGTGCCGCAGTGCTACAGCAAGATCATCCACGACGCCTGGCACGGCACGCTGCACGCCGAGACCGGCAACGCACGACAGGCGGCCTGAGCGGCACGCGGGGGGCCTTGCATAGGCCCGCCCCCAAAAATCCCATCGCTGCCCCTCACGGGGTTTTCCCTGAAACCCAATGTTTATCACTTGCATGCTTCTGAGATGCAACTAATATATTAGATAGATGGCGCCCCCGATGCCGTCATAGACCACACAGGAGACAGACATGGATATGTCGGCAGGCAGCCTCAGGCTGAGCGCCGGGATCGCTGCCCGGTTGGAACGCTTGCCCATGACGGGCTACCAGCGTTCATTGTTTGGCATCATCGCCACGGCATGGTTCTTCGATTCGATGGACCTCGGGCTGATGACCTTCGTGCTCGGCTCGATCAAGGCCGAGTTCGGGCTCAGCGCGGCGCAGGCCGGCCTGCTGGCCAGCGCCAGTTTCCTCGGCATGTTCGCCGGCGCGGCCTCGGCCGGCATGCTGGCGGACCGCTTCGGGCGCAAGCCGGTATTCCAGATCAGCATGATCTTCTGGGGCGTGGGCAGCCTGATGTGCGGGCTGGCTGACAGCGTGACGGCGCTGATGCTCTACCGCGTGCTGCTCGGCTTCGGCATGGGCATGGAATTCCCGATCGGGCTGTCGATGGTGTCGGAGATCGTCCCGGCAAAGAGCCGGGGCAAGTACGTTGCAATCCTTGAAGGCTTCTGGCCCATCGGCTTTATCGCGGCGGGCGTGCTGACGTACTTCCTGCTGCCGGTGATCGGCTGGCGTGGCATCTTCATTGCCCTGTCGGTGCCGGCGGTCTTTGTCTTCGTGGTACGCCGCCGCGTGCCCGAGTCGCCGCGCTGGCTCGAGGAAGTGGGGCGTGACCGCGAAGCCGACCACATCATGGCGAACATCGAGCACCACGTGCAACGCGCCAGCGGCAAGCCGCTGCCGCCGGTTGACGATACCTTCGCCCCGCCGCAGCGGCGTGCGCGCAAGGCGCTGTTCGCCGAGCTCTGGCACGGCCCCTACGCAAAGCGCACGCTGATGCTGTGGGCGGTCTGGTTCTTTGCGCTGCTCGGCTACTACGGCCTCACCACCTGGCTCGGTGCGCTGCTGCAGCAGGCCGGCTATGCCGTCACCAAGTCCGTGCTGTACACGGTCTACATCTCACTGGCAGGCATTCCCGGCTTCCTGTTCTCGGCCTGGTTGCTGGAGAAGTGGGGGCGCAAGCCGACCTGTGCCTTGATGCTCATCGGCAGCGCGCTGGCTGCGTATGCCTACGGCCAGGCCGCCGTGCACCGGCTGCCGGTCGAGCAGCTGATTGCCGCCGGGCTGTGCATGCAGTTCTTCCTGTTCGGCATGTGGTCGGTGCTGTACGCCTATACACCGGAGCTGTATCCCACGCGGTCGCGCGGCACCGGCTCGGGCTTTGCCTCATCGATCGGTCGGGTGGGATCGCTTGCCGGCCCCTACCTGGTGGGCGTGCTGCTCCCGGTTGCGGGGCAGGGCGGCGTGTTCACGATGGGGGCGCTGTCGTTTGCGGTCGCGGCCGTTGTCGTGCTGCTGTTCGGCGTCGAGACCAAGGGCAAGGCGCTGGAGGAAGTCTCGAACTAGCCCACCGCAGTTCCCCTGAGATGGCCCCTGGCGCAAGACAGGGGCCTTTGCTTTTGGTGCGCTGGCCGTGGTCTGCGAGCGCCAGCAAATCGGCCCTGCAAAAATCCCCCACGCGCCTTGACAGGGCGTGATATCCGACTAATATATTAGTTACGTATCATCAAACGAGGAGACAGCCATGATGACCGAACGGCAGCGCAAATTCCGCGAACAGTACAAGGCCGATATCAGCCCGCTCTACAACGGCCTGCTGCATATCGTGGTGATCTACGGCGTCGGCGCCGCCGCGCTGTATTACGCCTTCGGGCAACTGCAGCACGCCGCCTGGGAATGGGCGCTGGTGCTGCCGGTGTTCCTGGCCGGCAATTTCGTCGAATGGGCGATGCACAAGTACGTGATGCACCGCCGGATCGACGTGTTCGCGCTGCGCGCCATCTACGAGCGCCATACGCGCCAGCACCACCAGTACTTCACCGATGAAGAGCCGACCATCGATACCACCCGCGAATTCCGCATCGTGTTCTTCCCGTGGCGGGTGCTGACCACGCTCGGCGTAGGCGGCGGTGCGCTCGGCTACCTGGCCTCGGTGCTGCTCAACAGCAATGCCGGCTGGGTCGTGTTCATGACGATGGTGGCGCAGTACCTGGTCTACGAGACCTTCCACTACTGCTGCCACGTGCATGAGAACTGGTTCGTGCGCAACATGCCCTTTGTCAACACGATCCGCCGCCACCACACCGCACATCACAACATGGGCATCATGATGAAGTACAACATGAACCTCACGTTCCCGATCGCCGACTGGTTCATGGACACCAGCGACCTGCGCCGCGGCCTGGCCGGCCACCTGTTCAACGGCTACAGCGAGAAGCACGTCAAGGAGGAGCTCAAGCCCATCATCCGCAAGTTCCGCCACGACCATTCGCGCGTCACGCTGGATGGTCCTGAGCTGACCGATGACGAACGCAGCGTGATGGCCGCATGAGTGTATCCACCGCATGCGAACCCTCCCTGGTTGGCTGATCTATCCTGTCAGGCGCCCCACACGGGGCGCCGCTTCTCCATAAAGGCAGCTATCCCTTCCCTGGCATCGTCGGTCGCCGCGACCTGGCAAAACGTATCGACCGCATACGACACGCCGCGGCGATAGCCGCTGTCAACGGCGCGATGGAAGGCGGCGCGACCCATCTGCATGGCCGTTGTCGATTTGCCCACCAGCGTCGCTGCCAGCGCGCGCGCTTGCGCGAGCACGTCCTCGTCTTTCACCACACGGTTCACCAGGTGCATGGCCTGCGCTTGCGCCGCGTCAAACGCGCGCCCGGTGAACAGGAGGTCGAACGCCACGTGCCGGCCGACGATGCGCGGCAGATGCGTGAAGTGGATCGCCGGCAGCATGCCGACGTCGATCTCCGGATAGCCAAAGGTGGCGCTTTCCGCGGCCACGATCAGGTCGCAGGAGATCGCTAGCGTCATGCCGCCACCACGCGCCGCGCCGCTGATCGCCGCGATGGAGGGTTTGCCGAGGTTGTATTGGGCATCGCATAGCTGGACGTAGAGCTTGTCGAGCAGGGTATGGACCTCGGACGGCGATGCGCCTTGCAGGGCTGCGATGTCGAGTCCCGCGCAGAAGCGGCCAGGTACGGCGCTGGCAATGATCACCGCACGCGCGCTATCGTCTGCGGCGGCTTGCGCCAATGCATCCAGCAGGGCACCGATCATCGGAATCGTCAGTGCATTGACGGGTGGATTGTCGAGCAGGATCTCCGCGACATGGTTGCGCACGGTGTAAGAAAGAAGAGGCATGAGTGCTCCAGGTTGTTCAGGCTTCAGGCAGAGGGCGTGCTGGTAGCGACGGCGCCTGCTTGTGTCAGGCGGGCGATGTCTTCCGGATCGTAGCCAGCCTCATGGAGGATGGCTTTCGTGTGTTCGCCAAGCAGCGGCGCGGTGCGCCGGGCAGTGCGCGGCGCCTGCCCGAACCGGATAGGCAGCCCCACGTTCTTGACAGTGCCGAGAACCGGATGCTGTGAAGAGACGATCAGCCCGCGCGCCTGCACCTGAGGATGGTTCAATGCCTGATCCAGGGTATTGATCGGCGAACACGCAACGCCGGCCTGCCGAAGGCCGTTGAGCCAGAAGTCCAAGGGCTTGCGGGCAACGCGGTCCTGCACCAGCGCCACGGTACGCGCGAAATTCCTGACGCGGTCGGCGTTGGTGGCGAAATCCGGGTGATCCACCCAGTCGTCCAGCTCTGCCACGGCGCAGAAGCGGCGCCATTGCGCGTCGTTGCCGACGCCGAGCATGAGCGGCCCGTCGGCGGCCTCGAACGCCTGGTAAGGCGACATCGACGGGTGCGCGGTCCCCATTTTCTGCGGCACGGCGCCCGTGCGCCAATAATTCTGCGCCATGTAGCCCATGAAGCCGAGCGCGGTTTCCATCAGCGCCACTTCCACATAGACGCCCTTGCCGGTCGCCTGGCGCTCGATCAGGGCAGCCAGGATGCCGCTGAGCGCGTGCATGCCTGTGCCAATGTCCACGGGTGAGAAGCTGGCGCGCGCATAGCTTCCTCCGGGTTCCCCCATCGTGCTGATCATGCCGCTGAATGCCTGCAGCATGACGTCATAGCCTGGCTCGTGTCCGAGCGGCCCGTCACGGCCGTAGCCGGAGATCTCGCAGTAGATCATCCGCGGATTGAGGGCGCGCAGGGTTTCGTAGTCCACACCCAGCTTCGCCGCGGTGCCGCCGCCGAAACCCTGCAGTACCACGTCTGACTGCGCCGCGAGGCGCTGTACCACCTCGCGGCCAGCCTCGCTCTTCAGGTCCACGGCGATGCTGCGCTTGTTGTGGTTGACGGACAGGAACACGGCCGACTGCCCGGCTTCCTGGGGCAGCCAGGCGCGGGTATCGTCGCCCTTGCCGATCGGCTCCACCTTGGTCACGTCCGCGCCAAGCTCGCCCAGGTACTGGCCGCACAGCGGTCCGGCCAGGACTTTGCTCAGGTCCAGGACGCGGATGCCTTTCAATGGTTGCATGGTGACTGGTCCGTTCATTGAGGTTTGATGCCGAGGCCGCGTGCTACCGAGGTCCAGCGTTCGGCGTCACGTTGCACGAAGGCGTCGAGCTCGCTGCTGCGCGTGGGCATGGGCTCTGCGCCCCGTGCGCGCAGCGCGGCGATGTAGTCTGGATCTGCGACTGCCTTCGCCGCCGCAGCGCGCAGCCGATCGATCACCGCCTTGGGCGTGTGCGCCGGGGCTTGCAGCGAGAACCAGAATTTCTTGTCCACGTCGGGATAGCCAGCCTCTTTCAGCGTTGGCACATCGGGCAGCATCGGCGAGCGGCCCGAAGCAGTGATTGCCAGCGCGCGCAGCTTGCCCCCCTGGATCTGGCCAATGCAGGTCGTGAACGAGTCGAAGACGAAATCGACCTGGCCGGCCATGACATCGGTCAGCGCGGGGGAACTGCCCTTGTACGGAATCGCCATCGCGCTGAAACCGGCCGCCTTCTGCAACAGCGCCGCATAAATGTGCGGCGAGGTGCCGGCACCGAAGGTGGCATAGGTGAGCCCGTCGGCCCTGGACTTGCCGATGCGCACCAGGTCTGCGACAGACCTGACGGGGAGTTTGTCAGGGTGCACGACCAGCACGTTGGGCATGGCAGCCGTGGTCGCAATCGGTTTGAAGTCGCGTAGCGGCTGGAAGCGCGCACTGGGGTACATCAGAGGATTGACCGCGTGCATGCCGACGGTGTTGTGCAGCAGCGTATAGCCGTCGGCGTCGGCGTCCAGGACGTTCTGTGCGCCCAGGTTGCCGCTCGCTCCGGGCCGGTTGTCGATGACGACCGGTTGCCCCAGTTCGCGGGAAAGCGGCGTGGCGAGCAGGCGGGCGATGAAATCGGTCGGTCCGCCTGCCGCGAACGGCACGAGGAGCTTGATGGGACGCGTTGGCCAGCCGGCGGCCAGCACTGGCCGCGCCAGCATCGACACGGCGGCGCCGAGCATGAGCGAGCGGCGTTTCGGGTTCATAGGTGTCTCCGGTGTGTCAGCAAACTTCGATCGCCATGTGGCGATGTGGCTGACATCTTGGCGACGGCCGGGGTATATGTCGAAGACAAGTTTTTGATGCCCGGTATAAGATTCCAATATGCCAAATGCACTCTCACTCTGACCGGGACAACAGCATGGCCCTGGACCTGCGCACACTCCGATCCTTTATGGCGGTGGCCTCGGCCGGCTCCATTTCACGCGCCGCCGAGCGCATGCACCTGGCCCAGCCGGCCCTGAGCCTGCAGATCAAGAACCTGGAAGAAGAGCTTGGTACGGCGTTGTTCGACCGGACCCCGAAAGGTGTCACGCCGACAGCGGCGGGGGTCATGCTGCTTGGCCATGCCGCCGATATCCTCAAGCGGGTGGATGTGGCGGTCGAAGAGATCCGTACGGCTGTGCGGGAACCCAGGGGGCGCGTGGCGGTGGGATTGCCACAATCGATGGCCAAGCTGGTGACGGTCCCGCTGGTGCGCGAAGTTGTCGCGCGTTGGCCGGACGTTTACCTGCAGATCATCGAGTTGAGCACTGGCTATATTCCCCAGAACCTCCTGACCGGGCATATCGATATCGGCATGACCTTTGGCGGGGGCCCCGAACCCGGGCTGCGCAGCGATCTGCTGCTGGAGGAAGACCTAGTGCTGGTTGGCCCGCCGGGCACGCTGTCGAGCTTGCCCGGCGCCGCTGTGGCGGAAGCCATGACGGTGTCCTTCGGCGACCTGTCGCAACTGCCGATGATCCTGCCGGCCAGCTTGCATGGCCTGCGCAGCCTGATCGAGCGGCACTGCGCGTCGCATGATGTGCAATTGCGCATCGTTGCGGAAGTCAACGCCATTCCGGAGTTGATTGCACTCACGGCGGCTGGTGTCGGTTACACGATCCTCTCCCATGCAGCCGTACGCCAGGAGCTGGAAGCCGGATTGCTGTCGTGCGCGCGGATCGTGAATCCTGGCCTGGCGCGGCAGGTGTACATCTGCAGGTCAGCCACTTCACCCGTTTCGCTGGCCGTCAACGCTGTCTGGAACCAGTTGATTGGTATCGCCGAAGGACTCGTGGCGAGTGGCGCCTGGCCGGCGCATCTGCCATCTGCGCGCTGACCCTTCTGACGGGCCGTTTGCCGCGCCCCGATGCCCCGTCGGGCCCAGCGCGTGCTTCGACAGCGCACAAACGACGCGCCCGGACGGTCCAGCAGATCGCGCCGGCACACTTGCAGCACGGCAAGCATCTTTCAGGCCACGTGACGGCTCTGGCGCCTCGGCTGCGATGGACTATCGTAGTCAGACGCGGGCGGTGGCCCCTGCGGTGCCGCCACTCAACCGTTCAACCCGATCAGGAGGCAGTCAATGTCCTATATCGACGGATTCTTGCTGGCCGTACCGCAAGCGAATCGCGAGACCTATCGCCAGGTGGCGCAGAAGGCGGCCGCGGTGTTCAAGGAACACGGCGCGCTGAAGGTGGTGGAATGCTGGGGCGACGATGTGCCGGAAGGCAAGGTCACGTCCTTTACGATGGCGGTCAAGCGCAAGGACGATGAAGCGGTGGTGTTCTCGTGGATCCTGTGGCCGTCGCGCGAAAAGCGCGATTCGGGCATGAAGGCGGCGATGGAGGATCCGCGCCTGAAGGAAGGCATGGACAATATGCCGTTCGATGGCCAGCGGATGATCTTCGGTGGCTTCGAGGTAATCGTCGACGAGTAGCCGAGCAGGTCCGTCTGCGGAATTCGCCGTGCCGGCGCTGCGACGCCGGCGCGGCTGCAAATGATTTCAGATCAGGTGGAAGACCATGCCGAGGGCGATCGCGCCGCCCAGGGTTTCCACTGCTGCGAGGGCAAGGAGGTTCTTCAGTACGAACGCCTCTTCTTTCTTCGTCACCATGGTCTGTCTCCCGGTCATTGGAATATTTCTGGCGCCATCGACTGCGGTATCGCGAGGCTTCGGCGATGCCAGGCTGTCGACGTGATTCCAGTAGACCGCAAGCGCAGGCGGGCCGGAAGCTGGCAAAAACCCGCTCGGAGAAAACCCGGATACCCTGCTGGCAGGGCAAAGGTGATGATTGACAGGCTTTGCAGGGCGCGGCGCGCGGGATGCGCCGGCCGGTCGTTCATGTTGCGGCGGCCCGCAATTGGGTGATGCTGGCCGCGGCGCGATACGCCAAGATCGAGGCGTGGGTGGTCGAATGATTACCCCGCTACCATTTGAGCCCCGCTGCCTCCCCGGCACGCGGGGCTTTTCTACATCCGGGCTCGGTTGCCGCAGCAGGGCGACATGGAGCGACACCACAAGAACCGGAGACAGCGATGAAGGTGATCACCGCACGCGAAGCGGCCGCCCTGGTGCAGGACGGCTGGACCGTGGCCAGCGCCGGCTTTGTCGGTGCCGGCCACGCCGAGGCCGTGACCGAGGCGCTGGAGCAGCGCTTCCTGCACGGCGGGCTGCCGCGCGATCTGACGCTGGTGTACTCGGCGGGGCAGGGCGATCGTGGCGCCCGCGGCGTGAACCACTTCGGCAATGCCGGCATGACCGCCAGCATCGTCGGCGGCCACTGGCGCTCGGCCACGCGGCTGGCGGCGCTGGCGATGGCCGAGCAGTGCGAGGGCTACAACCTGCCGCAGGGCGTGCTGACGCACCTGTACCGCGCCATCGCGGGCGGCAAGCCCGGCGTGATGACGAAGATCGGACTGCATACCTTCGTCGATCCGCGCACCGCGCAGGATTCGCGCTATCACGGCGGCGCCGTCAACGAGCGCGCGCGCCAGGCGCTGGCCGAGGGCAAGGCGTGCTGGGTCGAGGCGGTCGATTTCCGCGGCGACGAATACCTGTTCTACCCGAGCTTCCGCATCGACTGCGCGCTGATCCGCTGCACCGCGGCCGATACGCGCGGCAACCTCAGCACGCACCGCGAGGCCTTCCACCACGAACTGCTGGCGATGGCGCAGGCCGCGCACAACTCGGGCGGCATCGTGATCGCGCAGGTGGAAAGTCTGGTCGACCACCACGAGATCCTGCAGGCCATCCATGTGCCCGGCATCCTGGTCGACTACGTGGTGGTCTGCGACAACCCGGCCAACCACCAGATGACGTTCGCCGAAGCCTACAATCCGGCCTACGTGACGCCGTGGCAGGGCGAGGCAGCAGCGGCCGAGGCCGACGCGGAGGAGGCAGCGGCGGCGGCCACGGGCCCGCTCGACGCGCGCACGATCGTGCAGCGCCGCGCGGTGATGGAGCTGGCGCGGCGCGCACCGCGCGTGGTCAACCTTGGCGTCGGCATGCCGGCAGCGGTCGGCATGCTGGCGCACCAGGCCGGGCTGCACGGCTTCACTTTGACTGTCGAGGCGGGCCCGATCGGCGGCACCCCCGCTGATGGCCTGAGCTTCGGCGCATCGGCCTATCCGGAAGCCGTGGTCGACCAACCCGCGCAGTTCGATTTCTACGAAGGCGGCGGCATCGACCTGGCCATCCTCGGCCTGGCCGAACTCGATGGCCATGGCAACGTCAACGTCAGCAAGTTCGGCGAAGGCGAGGGCGCTCTGATCGCGGGCGTCGGCGGCTTTATCAACATCACGCAGAGCGCGCGCGCGGTGGTCTTCATGGGCACGCTGACGGCGGGCGGGCTGGAAGTCCGTGCCGGCGACGGCCAGTTGCAGATCGTGCGCGAAGGGCGTGTGAAGAAGATCGTGCCCGAGGTATCGCACCTGAGCTTCAACGGTCCCTACGTGGCGTCGCTCGGCATCCCGGTGCTGTACATCACCGAGCGCGCGGTGTTCGAGATGCGCGCCGCCGACGATGGCGAGGCGCGCCTCACGCTGGTGGAGATCGCGCCAGGCGTGGACCTGCGGCGCGACGTGCTGGACCAGTGCGCGACGCCGGTGGCGGTGGCGCCGGACCTGCGCGAGATGGATGCCCGGCTGTTCCGGGGCGGCACTCTGCGCCTATAAGCCGTTCCCCGTACAAAACGGCATCCGCGGCGACTGAGTCACCTGGATCCCGTCCGGTCGCGCCCGTGGGGGGCGCGGCGAGGGTCAGGCCGGCTGCTGCCCGGTCTGCACCGGCTGGCCGGGTTGCCGCGCGGCCAGCGGCAGGGCCGGCTGGCAGGCCGCTGCGGCCAGGCCAAGGAACTGGCTTGATGTGCGCAGGAACTGCTGGCAGGTCTGGCGGAAAAGCTCGAAGTCCATGTGGTTCTCGGTTGAGGTACGCTGGCGCGGATCGGCGATGGCCACCGCGCCGCTGGCATCTTCCGCTGCCGATATGACAGTTTCTTGAAAACCTGCCAGCCGGCGCCGGGCTTTGTCGCGTCGCGCGTACGCTCCCGCCATACTGGTCACTGCGCGGGCAGAGGTGCTAAAATCTAAGTCTTTGATTCTCTTGGCCAAATGCTGTAGCCAGCAGGGCCGCGCCGGAACCCACCGGCGCCAGGCGAGAGCCAGGGCGAGATGAGTTCCAGACGCGTATCCGTTTGTGCCGGGTTCGCCTCCCGCCAGACACCGATACCCATGACAACTACGACCGCACCAGAACCAACTACCGCTGTGCAGACCTTCGAGAGCTTCGGCCTCGACGCGCGCATCCTGCGCGCCTTGTCCGACCAGGGCTACACCACGCCCACGCCGATCCAGGCGCAGGCGATTCCCGTCGTGCTGCTCGGCAAGGACGTGATGGGCGCCGCCCAGACCGGCACCGGCAAGACCGCCGGCTTTGCGCTGCCGATCATCCAGCGCCTGCTGCCGCTGGCCAATGCCAGCGCCTCGCCGGCGCGACACCCGGTGCGCGCGCTGATGCTGACGCCCACGCGCGAACTGGCCGACCAGGTCTACGACAACGTCGCCCGCTACGCCAAGCACACCGACCTGCGCAGCACGGTGGTGTTCGGCGGCGTCGACATGAACCCCCAGACGGATGCGCTGCGCCGCGGCGTGGAGATCCTGGTGGCCACGCCGGGCCGCCTGCTCGACCACGTGCAGCAGAAGTCGGTCAACCTGTCGCAGGTGCAGATGCTGGTGCTGGACGAAGCCGACCGCATGCTCGACATGGGCTTCCTGCCGGACCTGCAACGCATCATCAACCTGCTGCCGGCGCAGCGCCAGACGCTGCTGTTCTCGGCGACGTTCTCGGCGGAAATCAAGCGGCTGGCTGCCAGCTACCTGAAGCAGCCGGTCACCATCGAAGTCGCGCGCAGCAATTCGACTAACGAGAACGTGCGCCAGATGGTGTACCAGGTCGAAGACGGCCACAAGCAGGCGGCAGTCGTGCACCTGCTCAAGCAGCGTGCCGAGCAGGGGCTGTCGCGCCAGTGCATCGTCTTCGTCAACAGTAAGATCGGCTGCTCGCGCCTGGCGCGGCACCTGGAGCGCGAGGGCATCAACGCCGCCGCCATCCACGGCGACAAGACCCAGACCGAGCGCATGCAGACGCTGGACGGCTTCAAGAGCGGCACCATCGACGCGCTGGTCGCCACCGACGTGGCCGCGCGCGGGCTCGATATTCCCGACATGCCGTGCGTGGTCAACTTCGACGTGCCATACAGCGCCGAAGACTATGTGCACCGTATCGGCCGTACCGGCCGTGCCGGCGCCAGCGGCGACGCGCTGTCGATCTACGTGCCCGGCAATGACGAGCGCCTGCTGTCCGATATCGAGAAGCTGATCAAGCGCAGCATCCCGCGCGGCAAGCTGGAAGGCTTCGACCCGACCGGCGAGCGTGCGCGCCAAGGCGACACCGAGCGCCGCCGCGAGCGTGGCGACGTGCGCCGCGCGCGCGGCAACGGCGAGAGCGAAGAGCGCCCGCGCCGCCACGATCACAGCGGCAGCCGCCAGATGTTCCGCGCCTCGGACGATCCTTTCTTCTCGCGCCCGTACGAGCCCAGCGCCAACAGCACCCAGGCCCAGCCGTCTGAAGAAATGGCCGCCGCGCTGAGCCGCGGCCGACAGGCGCCCAAGCGGCCGGTGGCCGCGCTGCTGGGCGGCGTGCCGCGCAAGTCCTGATCCAGTTGTAGTCCGCGGCGGCCCGCCTGCTCGGGCCATCGCATCAAAGCCGCACGCTAGCCGTGCGGCGGCTGAGGCTGGGGCAACGTCTCCAGCCGCTGGCGCCACCCGTCGGTGGCGCTTGCCAGCCAGTCCTTCACATTCCCCGCGTTGTTGACCAGCCCCAGGTGGCTGCCTGCCTCGCGCAGCGTATCCAGCGGCGCGCCGGTGTCGATCGCCAGTGCGCCGCTTTGCTTGCTGAGCTTCTCGCCGATCTCGTTGACCACCACCGGCACGTGCAGGTAGGCCGGCGTGGGCAGGCCCAGCAGGTGCTGCAGGTGGAGCTGCCGCGGCGTGGAGTCGAGCAGGTCGGCGCCGCGCACGATATGCGTGATGCCCTGCAGGCCGTCGTCCACCACCACTGCCAGTTGATACGCCCATAGCCCGTCCGCGCGGCGCAGCACGAAATCGCCCAGCTCGGTTTCCAGGTCCTGGCACTGGCGGCCCTGCCAGCGGTCGTCAAAGCAGATATTGGCCGTCGCGCCGTCCGGCACGCGCACGCGCCAGGCGCGCGGCAGCTTGCCGTTCAGGCCGTGGCGGCAGGTGCCGGGGTAGGCCAGCGTCTGGTGGCGCTCGCGCACATGTACCAGCGAATCGGCGATCTCCTTGCGCGAGCAGCCGCACGGGTAGAGCTGCCCGGCGGCGTCCAGCCGGCGCAGCGCGTCGGCGTAGTGCGGTTCGCGCCGGCTCTGCCACAACGGCGGCTCGTCCGGTGTCATGCCAAGGCGTTCCAGCGTATGCAGGATGTCGTCGTCGGCGCCGCGCACGCAGCGCGGCATGTCGATGTCTTCGATGCGCACCAGCCACTGGCCGCCATGCGCGCGCGCATCGAGCCAGCTGGCCAGCGCTGTGACCAGCGAGCCCATATGCAGCGGCCCGGTGGGCGAGGGGGCAAAGCGGCCGCGATAGCCGCCCGTGATGACCGCCATGCGCCTGCCCTCAGCCGGCGAATTCGGCGTGTTGCAGCAGCGCCTGTGCCAGGCGCGGGTCTTCCAGCTTGCTCGCCCACCATTGCAGCGCCTTGCCGCGGTTGCTGGTGCGCCAGGCCACCTTGAAGTTGCCGGGCGCGCGCACTTCCACGGTCTCGCGCGCCTGCAGCACGCCGCTTTCGATATGTGGCTGCGCCATTGGTGCCGGCAGCCAGCCGCAGCCAAGGCCGCGGATCTGCGCTTCCAGCTTGTCGCGCATGGTCGGCACCACCAGCACGTCCTGGCCGGCCAACACGCCGTGCGTGCGCGCCGGCAGGTTGCGCGAGGTATCGCCGACCGCGACGATGCGGTGCCTGGCGATCTGAATGGTGGTCAGGGGGCCTTCCTCTGTGGCCAGCGGATGGTGCGCCGCCACCGCGAACACGAACGGCACCGTTCCCAGTGGCCGGATCTGGAAGCCCTGCGTGCTGGGCGCATCGTAGGCGCCGCCGATCACCAGGTCGGCGCGGTTGCTGATCAGCGCGTCCCAGGCGCCGCCCAGCACTTCCTTGGCAAAGCGCAGCCGGGTGGCGGTGTTCTCGGCGTAGAAGTCGTGGATCACCGGCAGCAGCGCGCGGAAGTTGATCAGGTCGTCGACCACGATGGTCAGCGTCGCCTCCCAGCCCGTGGCCAGCCGCTTGACGCGGCGCGCCAGGTCGTCGGCCGCATGCAGCAGGTGCCGGCCTTCGTCGAGCAGCGCCCGGCCGGCCGGGGTCAGCTCGGCGCGGTGGCGGCGACGGTCAAACAGCAACACGTCCAGGTCTTCTTCCAGCTTGCGCACAACGTAGGTCAGCGCTGAGGGCACCTTGCCCATCTCGTGGGCGGCAGCGGCGAAGCTGCCCTTGCGTTCGATGGCGTCGAGGACTTCGAGGGATTCTAGCGAGAGGGCCATGTTCAGAAATTCTGAATGACTGCTTCTAAGGTGGACCCCGTAAATATACGCCTCAAGCCCTAAACTGCCTAGCATCAACAGTGCAACACATGCCGTGACACGGGTTACACAGCGAGTGCCGACGGCGAAACGGGCCAAGGAGGGCCATCAAAATGATTGAAATCAGAAAGTCTGCAGAGCGCGGTTACGCCGACCATGGCTGGCTGAAGTCCTTTCATTCGTTCTCGTTCGCCGACTACTACGATCCGCAGCATGTGCAGTTTGGGCCGCTGCGCGTGATCAACGAGGACCGCGTCGCGCCCGGCATGGGCTTTGGCACGCACGGCCATCGCGACATGGAGATCATCAGCTACGTGCTGGAAGGCGAGCTGGCCCACAAGGACAGCATGGGCAACGGCAGCGTGATTCGCCCGGGCGATGTGCAGCGCATGAGCGCAGGCACGGGCGTGCGCCACTCCGAGTACAACCATGCCCAGCACGATACGACGCACTTCCTGCAGATCTGGATCATGCCTGACCAGAACGGCATCGAGCCCGGCTACGAGGAAAAGCACTTCGACGTGGCCGACAAGCGTGGCAAGCTGCGCCTGGTGGCCAGCCGCGACGGCGCCGACGGCTCGGTAGTGGTGCACCAGGACGTGCGCCTGTACGCCGGCCTGTTCGACGGCGGCGAGGCCACCACGCTGGCGCTCGCGCCGGGCCGCCGTGCCTATGTCCATGTGGCGCGTGGCCGGGTGACGGTCAACGGCAAGGCACTCGAGGCCGGCGATGCGGCCAAGCTGGAGTCGGTCGGTGAAGTCGCGCTTTCCGGCGGCGATAACGCCGAGGTGCTGGTGTTCGACCTGCCCTGAGCCGCGCCCGGCAAACGTAGTCGCTGAAGTCCGCAAGAGCCCGCCCGCCCGGCGGGCTTTTTGCATTTTGCGTCGCGCTCCGGGACCCGGCAGGTACCGCTGTGCTATCTTCTCGCTATGCATTGCGCCTGCACCGGCACATCGCCCGCAGGCCAGCACGGGTCCCATTCCCCTGATCACGACAGGGGGCGTCCCCGTGCCGACGCCCCCTTGGAACACCCAGTACCAAGATGACCTTTGTTTCTATTCTCCTGGCGCTGATCGCAGAGCAGTTCCGCGCCCTGGGCCGCAACAACCCGATCCACGAGATCGTGCGCGCGCTCGGCGAGCGCGCCGAACACGCTTTCGACACTGGCCGCCCGCGCGACGCCGCGCTGGCGTGGCTCACCGTGGTGCTGCCGCTGACGCTGGCGGTGGTCGTGGTTCACTACCTGCTGGCCTCGATCAGCGTGGCGCTGACGCTCGCCTGGAACGTGCTGGTGCTGTACATGACGCTGGGCTTTCGCCAGTTCAGCCACTACTTCACCGACATCCATGAAGCGCTGAACCGCGACGACGTCCATACCGCGCGCATGCTGCTGCACGAATGGACCGGGCTCGACACCGTCGAGATGCCGGTCACCGAGATCGTGCGGCAAACGCTGGAAGCGGCGATCGTGGCCGTGCACCGGCATGTGTTCGGCGTGTTCTTCTGGTTCCTGGTGCCGATCGGGCCCGGCGGCGTGGTGCTGTACCGGACCGCCGAATACCTCGGCCGCCAGTGGAACCAGCCTTCGGCCGAACGCAGTCCCGCGCTGGGCCGCTTCGCGGCGCGCGCCTTCTATGTGCTCGATTGGATTCCCTCAAGGCTGACTGCGATCGGCTTTGCCATCGTGGGCAATTTCGAGGATGCGGTCTATGCCTGGCGCAACCACGCGCGCAAGTGGAACGATGCGGTCAACGGCATCCTGCTTGCCAGCGGCGGCGGGGCGCTCGGCGTCAGGCTGGGCACGCCACTGGCCGAGGACGATTCCACCGTGGTGCTGCGCGCCAGCGTGGCGGGCCCGGCGGTGGACTACGCACCCGGCATGGAAGAGGACAACGGCGGCCCCGAGCCGGCCGCGCCCGAATTCGGCACCGAGCCCGGCGTGCGCACGCTGCAGTCGGCCGTCGGCCTGGTGTGGCGCGCGGTGGTGCTGTGGATGCTGCTGCTCGCCATGCTGTCGCTGGCGCTCTGGGTGGGCTGATCCAGGGTTTTAACGGGGCAGCCCGCGCGCTAGTCGCGCGCCGCGCCGCAGCGCCAGCAGGCGCCGAACTGGGCCTCGTGCCACTCGTGGCAATGGCGGCATTGCCAGCTGGGCCCCGGTACCGGGTTGGCGGCGGCATTGAGCGCCGCCCACGCCTGCGCTTCCATCTCGTCATCGACCAGCCATACCTGCGGCGCGCTTTCCCGGAAGGGGATCTCGCCGGTCGCGCCGGCCAGCCAGGTATTGCGCAGCTCGGCCCGGATGCCGGCCGCCTGCAGGACGTTCTGGCAATGGGCCGCATGGACCAGGGAGGTGGCGGACAGTAGCAGTTTCATGGCAGCGCACCGGAATGCAGGTGCGCTTACCTTACCACGGCTTCTGCTGGCTGGATTCGTGCAGCAGCTGCGTGTAGAGCTGGTGGCGGCGCTCGGAAATCGCGCCGGATTCCACCGCGGCCAGCACCCCGCACCCCGGCTCGTTCACATGGTGGCAGTTGTAGAAGCGGCACTCGGTCAGGCGCGGCCGGAATTCCGGGAACGCGCGCTCCAGCATGCCCTCGCTGAGGTGGTACAGGCCGAATTCCTGGAAGCCCGGTGAATCGATCAGCGCACCCAGGCGGCCGTCGGCCGTGCCCCAGTCCGCAGGCAGGTGGTAGAGCCGGGTGAAAGTCGTGGTGTGCTTGCCGGAATCGAGCTTGGCCGAGATCTCGCGGGTCTGGGCATCGACGCCCGGAATCAGCAGGTTCAGCAGCGAAGACTTGCCCATGCCCGACTGGCCGATCAGGATGCTGGCGAGCCCCGCCAGGCGCGGCTTGAGCGTGGCCAGCGCCTGCGCCGGGTCGGCGCGCACCGACAGCTCCAGCGTGTCGTAACCCAGCTCGCGGTACAGCGCCAAGCGGCCACGCGCCTCGTCGAGCCGGTCGGGCAGGTCGGTCTTGTTGAGCACGATCAGCGGCCGGATTTCCATTGCCTCGGCCGACACCAGCGCGCGCCCGAGCAGGTCTTCCGAGAACCCCGGCTCGGTCGCCAGCACGATGACGACCTGGTCGATATTGGCGGCCAGCAGCTTGGACTTGAACTGGTCGGAGCGGTGCAGCAGGTTCTTGCGCGGCGCAACCTTCGTGATCACGCACTGGTCGGCGGCGGCGCGTTCCACGCTGACATGGTCGCCCACCGCGCAGTCGCTTTTCTTGCCGCGCGGGAAGGCATGCATGCGCGTGCCGTCGCCCAGCTCGACCACGTAGTGGCGGCCGTGCGCGGCGATGATCAGTGCGGACTCATGGCTGGTACCGGCATTGGTGCCGCCGCCGGCGTTGCGGTGACGCGTCGCGCGGCTCATGCGTGCGCCAGCAGACGGTCGATCCGCTGCGCGGCGGGCGGATGCGAGTAGTAGAAGGCGCTGTAGAGCGGATCGGGCGTGAGCGTCGAGGCGTTGTCCTTGTACAGCTTCACCAGCGCCGACACCAGGTGGCCGGCGTTGGTCTGGTCCGCGGCAAAGGCGTCGGCCTCGAACTCATGGCGGCGCGATGACTGGCTCGACAGCGGCCCCAGCAGGAAGGTGAACACCGGCAGCGTCAGGAAGAACAGCACCAGCGCCAGCGCGTTGTTGGACACGCCCAGGTTGGGCACCACGCCCAGCCCGGTGTAGAACCAGCTGCGCGTGGCCAGCCAGCCCAGCAGCGCGAGGAACACCAGGCTCAGCGCAAAAGTGACGGCGATGCGCTTGGCCACGTGGCGGCGCTTGAAGTGGCCCAGCTCATGCGCCAGCACCGCCTCGATCTCGTCTCCCGACAGGCGGGCCAGCAGCGTATCGAAGAAGACAATGCGCTTGGCCGCGCCAAAGCCGGTGAAGTAGGCGTTGCCATGTGCGCTGCGCTTGCTGCCGTCCATCACGAACAGGCCCTTGCTGGCAAAGCCGCAGCGTTTCATCAGGGCCTCGATGCGCTCGCGCAGCGATTCGTCGGTGAGGGGCTCGAACTTGTTGAACAGGGGCGCGATGAAGGTCGGGAAGATCACCAGCAGGAACAGGTTGAACGCCATCCACACCAGCCAGGTCCACAGCCACCACAGCGAACCCGCGCGCTCCATCAGCCACAGCACCGCCAGCAGCAGCGGCAGGCCCAGCGCGCACGCGACCAGCAGCATCTTGGTCATGTCGGCCAGCCACAGGCCGAAGGTCATCTTGTTGAAGCCGAAGCGCTCCTCGATGCCGAACTGGCCATACAGCGAGAAGGGCAGGTCGACCAGCCCGCCGATCAGCGCGACGCTGGCCACCAGCGCCACGCCGTAGGCATAGCCGGGTCCGAAGGTATCGAGCCAGAACTGGTTGAGCCACTGCAGCCCGCCCAGCATGGTGAAGCCGATCAGCACCGCGGCGCCGGCCAGCACTTCCAGCATCGACAGCCGGGTGCGGGCGATGGTGTAGTCGGCGGCCTTCTGGTGCGAGGCCAGCGTGATCGTGTCGGCAAAGCGCGCCGGCACCGCGTTGCGGTGCTGCGCCACATGCCGGACCTGGCGGGCGGCCAGCCAGAGCTTGGTCAGCACCATCAGCACCAGGGCGGCGAGGAAGACAATCGTGAACATCGGCAAGAGCCTTGTGGGTTCGGGCGCCCGGCATCGTGCGCGGCGGGCGTCCGTTGGGACCGCGAAACCCGGGGCAGGATTGTCGGCGGTCCGGGATACCCGGGAGGGCTGGCAAACTGTGCGCCAGCGGGCATCCCGGACGGATATGCGAGAATTATAAATTGTTCGCGCCCGCCCCTGCCGCGGCCGCATCCCCGAAATCCCTATCTTCCGCAGTCCCGATGACAACCCACGCCGCCGCCAAATCCGTAAAAAGTGAAAACAACCTGATCTGGCTGGACATGGAAATGACCGGCCTGTCGCCGGACACCGACCGCATCATCGAGGTGGCGATCGTGGTCACCGACTCCGAGCTCAATATCCTGGCCGAGGGCCCCGTGCTGGTGATCCACCAGAGCGATGCCGTGCTCGACGGCATGGACAACTGGAACAAGGGCACCCACGGCCGCTCCGGCCTGATCGACAAGGTCAAGGCTTCCACGCTGACCGAAGAGCAGGCCGAGGCCGAGCTGCTGGCCTTCCTCAAGCGCTGGGTGCCGGCCAACAAGTCGCCGATGTGCGGCAACTCGATCTGCCAGGATCGCCGCTTCATGGCGCGCTATATGCCCAAGCTGGAGGCGTTCTTCCACTACCGCAACCTGGACGTGTCCACGCTCAAGGAGCTGTGCAAGCGTTGGGAGCCGGCCATCCACAAGGGCTTCGTCAAGCGCCAGCTGCACACGGCGCTGGCCGATATCCTGGAGTCGGTCGAGGAACTGCGCTACTACCGCACGCACTTTATCCGCCACACGGCGCCCGGCGCAGCGCCCGCGGCTGACGCGACGGTCCCGGACGCGTCGGCCGTCGGCACGCCCGCCCCCGGCACGCCCGCCCCATAACCCGGACCAGCAGGGCCACCCGCCACCACACAACAACAACTCACCACCAGCGACGGGCCGCACGCATTGCCGGGCCTTGTTGCCGCTGCCGGGCGCCGCTCCGTGCCCGGCGCGAGCCCCCGTCCCGCCCGCCCATGCTCGAGCGCATCGTCTCCATCATCACCCCGGTCATCCTGATCATCCTGGTCGGGTGGCTGTACGGGCGCAGGGCGCATCCGGACATGGCCGGCATCAACCGCGCCACGCTGGATGTGATTGCGCCGCTGCTGGTGGTGTCGGCCTTCGTCAGCAAGGACTTCCTGCTGGCCGATCAGCTGGTGCTGCTGGGCTGCGCGGTGGCCGTGGTGCTGGGCTCCGGCGTGCTGGCGTGGGGGCTGGCGCGGCTGCTCAAGGTCGATCCGCGCACCTTCGTGCCGCCGATGATGTTCAACAACTGCGGCAACATGGGCCTGCCGCTGTCGGTCTTTGCCTTTGGGCCGGCCGGCCTGGCGCCGGCGGTGGCACTGTTCGCTGCGTCCAACCTGATGCACTTCACCATCGGCATGAAGACCGTTAACCGGCATGCGTCGATGGCGCAGATCGCGCGCAATCCCATGGTGCTGGCCACCGTGGCTGGCGTGGGATTGTCGCTGGCGCGGCCGTGGTTCACGCTGCCCGACCCGGTCTACCAGTCGGTCAAGCTGCTGGGCGATGCCACGGTGCCGCTGATGCTGTTCGCGCTGGGCGTGCGCATGAAGGATGTGAGCCTGCGCAACTGGGGCATGGGGCTGGTCGGCGCGGTGGCTTGCCCGCTGACCGGCATCGCGGTGGCGTTGCTGCTGGCGCAGTGGGTGCCGCTGACGGAACTGCAGCGCGGGCTACTGTTCGTCTTTGCCTCGTTGCCGCCAGCGGTGCTGAACTTCCTGGTGGCGGACCACTTCCGGCAAGAGCCGGACCAGGTGGCGTCGATCGTGCTGCTGGGCAATATCGCCGCGGTGGTGTTCGTGCCCGTGGGGTTGTACCTGGGGTTGCGCTGAGGCGCAGGGAGGGTGCCCGCGCGGCGTATGCCGGCGGGCCGGGTGGAGGCTGGGTGGATTATGTTATGCGCCGGGTTTGGCGCGCACGGCGTTCTTCGGACGCCAGGCCTTGACGATCGCCTCGTCAGTTTCCATGTACGGGCCGCCGATCAGGTCGATGCAATACGGCACCGCAGCAAAGATCCCTTGCACCACCGCCTTGCCGTCGGCATCGCGAAGGCCTTCCAGCGTTTCGCGGATGGCGCGCGGCTGGCCGGGCAGGTTGATGATCAGCGCGGCGCGGCTGGCGGTTTCGCGGATCACCGCCACCTGGCGCGACAGGATCGCGGTCGGCACGAAATGCAGGCTGACCTGGCGCATCTGCTCGCCGAAACCGGGCATTTCCTTGGTCGCCACGGCCAGCGTGGCTTCGGGCGTGACGTCCCGCCGCGCGGGGCCGGTGCCGCCGGTCGTCAGCACCAGGTCGCAGCCGGCCACGTCCACCAGGTCGATCAGCGTACGCGAGATCTGCGCCTGCTCGTCGGGGATCAGCCGCTCCACCGCCTGCCACGGCGAGGTCAGCGTGCGTCCGAACCACTCGCGCAGCGCCGGGATGCCCTCATCCTGGTAGGTGCCGGCCGAGGCGCGGTCCGAGATCGAGACAAAGCCGACGACGAGTTCGTCGGGATGGTTGCGGGCGATCGGCTGCGTGGTCTGGGTCATGCCTCGGGCTCCGGGGTCGGGGGTTGGTCCTGCGCGGCGGCCTTGCCATCCTTTTCGTCGAGCGCCGCCTTGATCGCCTGGAACAGTTCGCGGAAATAGCGCGGCGGCTTGCCTTGCTCTTTTTCCTTGCGCGCGTTGCGGATGGTGTTGCGCAGCGCCTGCACGTCGATGCCGGGATGCTCGCCGAGGAAGCGCGTCAGCGCCGCGTCGTCGGCCAGCAGCAGCTCGCGCCAGCGCTCGATCAGGTGCATGCGTGCGGTCTCGGCCTTGCTGGTGCCCTTGAAGCCTTCCAGCGCGCGGCGGATGGCCTCGACCTCGTCGTCGTCCAGGCCGCGCATGACCTTGCCCACATACTGCATCTGGCGGCGCTTGCCTTCGTGGCTGGTGATGCGGCGCGCCTGGTGGATGGCGTCGGCCAGCGCTTCGGGCATGGGCACGCGCGCCAGGCGGTCCTTGGCCAGGCCTTCCAGCTCGGTGCCAAGGTCCTGCAGGGCGGTCATGTCGCGCTTGCGCTGCGACTTGCTTTTCGGTTCGTCGTCTTCCGGTTCCGGCGCAAAGCCTCCAGGAAAGCGCGAGCCGTTCGGATTACGGGAATTTCGCGTCATGCCCGGCATTTTATCTTGCTATGATTGCCGCTTGGACTTTTGATGACACCCGCCCAGCATGGACCCCATGGACCATATTGCAGAACAGACCGCGCACTTCACCTACACCCAGGCCCAGCTCAGCGAGATGGCCGCCGATGTGCTGCGTGTGGCACGCGAACTGGGGGCGACCGATGCCGCCACCGAGATCTCCGAAGGCAGCGGCCTGTCGGTGTCGGTGCGCAAGGGGCAGGTGGAAACCATCGAGCAGAACCGCGACAAGGTGGTCGGTGTCACGGTGATGATCGGCAAGCGTCGCGGCAACGCCAGCACCTCAGACTTCTCGCCAGCGGCATTGCGCGCCACGGCCGAGGCGGCCTACAACATCGCCCGCTTCACCGCCGAGGACGAGTGCGCCGGCCTTGCGGAAGAAGAACTACTGGAGCGCTCGCCGCAGGACCTGGACCTGTTCCACCCGTGGAACATCGACGCCGAAGCCGCGATCGACATCGCCACCCGCGCCGAGGCCGCGGCCTTCGCGGTGTCGCCGCGCATCCGCAACAGCGACGGCGCCAGCGTGTCGGCCCAGCATTCGCAGTTCGTGCTGGCCACCTCGCGCGGCTTCGTCGGCGGCTATCCGTATTCGCGCCACTTTATCTCGTGCGCGCCGATCGCCGGCAGCGGCAGCGGCATGCAGCGCGACGACTGGTACTCGTCCAAGCGCTCGCCAACGGTGCTGGCGGCGCCGGAAGACATCGGCAAGTACGCCGCCGAACGCGCGCTGGCGCGGCTGCAGGCGCGCAAGCTGTCCACGCGCCGCTGCCCGGTGCTGTTCGAGGCGCCGCTGGCCGCGGGCCTGCTGGGCGCCTTCGTGCAGGCGGTGTCGGGCGGTGCGCTGTACCGCAAGTCCACCTTCCTGTGCGATTCGCTGGGCAAGACCGTATTCGCCCCGCACGTGCAGATCCACGAGCAGCCGCATACCCCTGGCGCCATGGGCAGCGCCCCATTCGACGAGGAAGGCGTGCGCACCCGCGAGCGCGACGTGGTCCTGGATGGCGTGGTGCAGGGCTATTTCCTGTCGACCTACTCCGCGCGCAAGCTTGGCATGCAGACCACCGGCAACGCCGGTGGCTCGCACAACCTGACGCTGTCGAGCAAGCTGACCGAGCCGGGCGACGACTTCCCGGCGATGCTGCGCAAGCTCGGCACCGGCCTGCTGGTGACCGAGTTGATGGGGCAGGGCGTCAACTACGTGACCGGTGACTACTCGCGCGGCGCCTCGGGCTACTGGGTCGAGAACGGTGTGATCCAGTATCCGGTCGAGGAAATCACCATCGCCGGCAATATGGCCGAGATGCTCAAGCAAATCGTTGCGATCGGCGCGGATTCGCTGGTGCGTGGCACCAAGGAAACCGGCTCGATCCTGCTCGAGCAGATGACCATCGCCGGTGCCTGAGCCGACGGGCCATCCACATGGTTCGCCTTTTCAGGCAAGAAACAGGCGATACGCCGGATTGGCACTGACGTCCTGGTACGGGTAGCCAAGCGTGGCGAGGCGTTCTTCGAACGCCGCGCCTTGCGCCTCGGCCACCTGGATGCCGGCCAGCACCGAGCCGGTGTCGCCGCCCTGGTTCCGGTAGTGGAACAGGCTGATATTCCAGTCCGGCGCCAGCGCCGACAGGAACCGCATCAGTGCTCCGGGCCGTTCCGGAAATTCAAAGCGGAACAGGCGTTCGCCACGTGCCAGCGGCGAGCGGCCGCCGATCATATGCCGCACATGCTCTTTCGCTACCTCATCGGCCGTCAGGTCGATGGTCGGGAAGCCATCCTGCTGCAGTGCCTTCACTAGCTGTTCAGACTCTCCCGACGCCCTTAGCTGCATGCCGACAAAGACGTGGGCCGTCTGCGCATCGGCAATCCGGTAGGTGAACTCGCTGACCTGCCGGTCGCCGACCCGGCTGCACAGGCGCCGGAATGCGCCGCAGGCCTCCGGCAGCGTCACGCCGAACATCGCTTCGCGCGCGTTGCCCAACTCGGCCCGGTCGGCGACAAAGCGCATGCGCTCGAAGTTGATATTGGCGCCTGAGGTGACCGCCACCAGTGTCTGGTTGCGCAGGCCCGCGCGCATCGCATACTGCTTGGCTGCCGCCACGGCCAGCGCACCGGCGGGTTCCAGCACGCTGCGGGTGTCTTCGAACACGTCCTTGATTGCCGCGCAAAGCGCATCGGTGTCGACGATGACGATGTCGTCAAGGTAGCGGCGGCACAGCCGGAAGGTCTCTTCGCCGACCAGCTTGACCGCGGTGCCGTCCGAGAACAGTCCCACTTCGTCCAGTTCCACGCGTCGGCCGGCGCGGATCGATTGCGCCATGGCGCAGGAGTCTTCCGTCTGCACGCCGATGACCTTGATTTCGGGCCGCACCGCTTTGACGTAGGTCGCCACCCCTGCGGCCAGGCTGCCGCCGCCGATCGGCACGAAGATCGCGTGGATCGGGCCGCGGTGCGCGTTGAGGATTTCGGCGGCCACCGTGCCCTGGCCGGCGATCACGTCGGGGTCGTCGAACGCGGGGATAAAGGTTAGCCCCTGTTCCGCCTGCAGTTGCATCGCATGGCGGTAGGCATCGGTATAGGAGTCGCCGGCCTGCACCACCTCGACGGTCGGTCCGCCGTGCGCGCGTGCCGCGTCGACCTTGACCTGCGGCGCCGTGGTCGGCACCACAATCAGCGCGCGTACGCCCAGGCGCGCCGCGGACAGCGCCACGCCTTGCGCATGGTTGCCCGCCGAAGCGGTGATGACGCCGCGCCGCAGCGCATCGGGGCTGAGGTGCGCCATCTTGTTGTAGGCGCCGCGCAGCTTGAACGAGAACACCGGCTGGGTGTCTTCGCGCTTGAGGTAGATCTGGTTGTGCAGCCGCTCGGACAGGTGCCTGGCAAAGTCCAGTTCGGTCTCGCGCGCCACGTCGTAGACGCGCGCCGTCAGGATGCGCTTCAGGTAGACGTGATGGTCGGATGCAGCGGCTGTGGCGTGGTCCGTGGTGGCTTCGGCAGTTGCCTGCATGGAGGGGCTCCGGGTTCGTTGTCGATTGCCCTGGAGCCGGAAACAAAACACCCGCCTGCAGGGCGGGTGTTTGCGGAAAACTGGTTCTGGACGCGCGCTAACCCACCATTCGGAGAATGGTGCGAATAATTCGCGCGATGGGGAAGTGACGGCGGTCCATGGACCAGACTGTGGGCGATGGAGCGGGATTTGTCAATGCCGCCGGCATGCGCTCACGACTCTTCGGAAGGCGGGCGCTCGTAGGTGACGAACGCATAGTCGAAGCCGTTGGCCTCGGAATGATGCGTCTCGCGCGCGACTTCCAGCCACTGCGTGCGGTCGATCGGCGGGAAGAAGGCGTCGCCTTCCACGTCCGCGTCGATCTCGGTCACTACCAGCCGGTCGGCGCTCGGCATCGCCTCGACATAGAGCTGCGCGCCGCCGATCAGGAAGATCTGGTCGACGCCGACGCACAGCCGCTGCGCGTCTTCCAGCGATGGCGCCACCTCGGCGCCCTCGATGCGCAGGTCAGGATTGCGGCTGACCACGATATTGCGCCGGCCCGGCAGCGGGCGGCCGATCGAGTCCCAGGTCTTGCGGCCCATGATCACGGGCGCGCCCATGGTGGTGCGCTTGAAATGCGCCAGGTCTTCCGGCAGGCGCCACGGCAGCGTGTTGTCGCGGCCGATGGTGCCGTTGCGCGCGCGCGCGACAACCAAAGTCAGCAGCGTCATACGGCCACCGGTGCCTTGATGGCGGCGTGCGACTGATAGCCCACCAGCTCGAAGTCTTCGTAGCGGTAGTCGAAGATGCTGTCTGGCTTGCGCAGGATCTTCAGTTGCGGCAGCGGCAGCGGCGCGCGCGCCAGCTGCGTCTGCACCTGCTCGAAATGGTTGTTGTAGATATGGCAGTCGCCGCCGGTCCAGATAAAGTCGCCCACTTCCAGCCCGGCCTGCTGCGCGATCATGTGCGTGAGCAGCGCATAGCTGGCGATATTGAACGGCACGCCCAGGAAGATATCGGCGCTGCGCTGGTAGAGCTGGCACGACAACTTGCCGTCGGCCACGTAGAACTGGAAGAACGCGTGGCAGGGCGGCAGCTTCATGCGCGGGATGTCGGCAACGTTCCAGGCCGACACGATCAGCCGGCGCGAATCCGGGTTGGCGCGGATCTGCGCCATCAGCTCGGTGATCTGGTCGATATGGCGGCCGTCCGGCGCCGGCCACGAGCGCCACTGCGAGCCGTACACCGGGCCCAGTTCGCCGTTCTCGTCGGCCCATTCGTCCCAGATGCTGACACCGTTTTCCTGCAGCCAGTGCACATTGGTCGAGCCCTGCAGGAACCACAGCAGTTCCAGGATGATGGACTTCAGGTGCAGCTTCTTGGTGGTCACCACCGGGAAGCCTTCGCGCAGGTCGAAGCGCATCTGGTAGCCGAACACCGAGCGTGTGCCGGTGCCGGTGCGGTCGGCCTTGTCGGTGCCATGCTCGTACACATGGCGCATGAAGTCGAGATACTGTTTCATCGGCGCGGGGCGGGTGGGAAGTGACGCGGGCGTGGGACCGCAAAGCAGGCATTTTAAAGCAAAAGGGCCACCCCTTCGGGTGGCCCTTTCCTGAAGCAACCAGGGCGCTTGCCCCGGCTGCGCATGGCACCAGCCTTAGTGGCTGCCGGCCGGTTCCTGTTGCACGCGGCGCTTCTGCACCAGGTAGCCGCCACCGAGCACGCCGCCGATGATCAGCACGTACAGGCCCCAGTTGGCCACCGGGTTGGCCTCGAAGAAGGCCTTGACCAGCGGCTCGTGCACGATCATCTTGACCGCCGTGAACGCCAGCACGCCCGCGCCGACATAGATGATGACCGGGAAGCGGCCCATCAGCTTGAGCACCAGGCTCGAGCCCCACACCACGATGGGGATGCTGATCAGCAGGCCCAGCACCACCAGCAGGAAGCTGCCATGCGCGGCGCCGGCCACGGCCAGCACGTTGTCCACGCCCATCACCGCGTCGGCGATGATGATGGTCTTCATCGCGCCCCACAGGGTCGCGGCGCCCGAGCCGTGCCCCTCGCCGGCGCCTTCGTCGGAGAGCAGTTTGTAGGCGATCCATACCAGCGCCAGGCCGCCGACCAGCAGCAGCCCGGGAATCTTGAGCAGCCAGACCACGCCGATCGTCATGGCCGAGCGTACCACCACGGCACCGACGGTACCCCAGATAATGGCCTTCTTTTGCAGGTGGGGGGGCAGGTTGCGCGCCGCGAGGGCGATCACGATGGCATTGTCGCCGGCCAGCACCAGGTCAATGACGACGATGGACAGCAGCGCCGTCAGGAACTGCATCGTGAACAGATCGGTAAACCACTCCATGAACTCTCCTCAGGGTACGAATCAAGCGCAAGCGCGCCGTATTGGGTTCGCCTGGATTCACGGAGCACGGGAGGGTGGGGCCGCCTTTGCAAACCATGAAATGCCAGGTTGCAAAGGTCTTGCTCGACCAACGGCGCGGTATGCGCACCGGTAGTCAGCACAACCGGGGACGCCGGTCCCGGAATGACGATTGTGCTAAGGGCATGGGCCCCGGAGCTACTCCCCTTTGAGGGACGCGACCCACTAAGGGGCCGCGTTGGGCCGGATTATAAACGAACTACCCGCAACATGGCCCATTGGGGGAGATACTGACTCAAGGTTTTTTATGTGTTGCATACGGCGCATGCGGGCATTGGGCGCTGCACAATCCGCCGGATGGGCCTATCCTTGAATATCGGCTCCGCCCGATGCGTCCTGGACAGCACAGGGAGGCGTTGCGGAGACCGGCGCGCACGACATGCACAGCGCGGCCTTGGGGAACACGCAGTGAGCAGCAACATTCGCGACCACACAAGGAAACGTCATGCCGGCTGTCCCGAACTCGCCGAACGCCTCCCCCCTCCCGCACAAGACCCCGCAGAACTCCCCTCGTCACAACCATAATGGGCACGCTAGCGCCCCGCCGCCCAACGGGCAGCCCGCGCTGGTCGCGTTCGCCAACGGGCACGCGCATCGCCCGCCGCCGCAGCCGGAATTCGTGCAGCAGTACCGCGAGGACAACGGGGCGCTGCGCGAGCAGGTGCTGACCGGGCTGCGCGCGGAGCATGCCGCGATCAGTCCCAAGTTCTTCTACGACGTGCTGGGCTCACGCCTGTTCGAGGCCATCACCGACCTGCCAGAGTACTATCCGACCCGCACCGAGGCCGCGATCTTTGCCAGCGCGGCGCCGGCCATCGCCGCGCGCGCCGGAAGCGGCTGCGTGCTGGTGGACCTGGGCGCCGGCAATTGCGAGAAGGCGGCGCGGCTCTTCGGCAGCCTGCGCCCGGCGCAGTACGTGGCGTTGGATATCTCGGTCGAGTTCCTGCGCGCGACGCTGTCGTCGCTGCAGCAGCAGCACCCGGGTATCCCGATGCTGGGCCTCGGCGCCGACCTGTGTTCGCAGTTCGACCTGCCGTCGAACGTCAGGCGGGGCAGGCGCCTGTTCTTCTATCCTGGATCGAGCATTGGCAATTTCGCCCCGGTCGATGCCCTGGCCTTGCTGCAGCGCCTGCGTGGCGCGGCCGGGCGCGGCGACGGCGTGCTGATCGGGGTGGATCTGCACAAGGACGAGGCCACGCTGGTGTCCGCCTACGACGATGCGCTGGGCGTCACCGCCGCCTTCAACCGTAACGTGCTGCGCAACCTGAACCGGATCGTCGGCACAAACTTCGAGTTGTCCGACTGGCGCCACCTGGCGAGCTTCGACCACGAGGCCTCGCGCATCCAGATGCACCTGCAGGCCTGCCGCGACGTGCGCGTGCAGTGGGACGGCGGCGCGCGCGAGTTTGCAGCGGGCGAGCGCATCCATACCGAGGACTCCTACAAATACCGCCCTGAGGATTTCGCGTTGCTGCTCGACGCCGCCGGGTTTGACGACCCGGTGTACTGGACTGATCCGCAAGGCTGGTTCGCCGTGTTCCACGCGCGCGGCTGAGGGCGCGCCTCCGGGCAGGGCCGCGGGGGGGCGCCGGGCAGGTCAGGCAGGTAGTGTCATAATGGCCGCGACGGGCGTGTCGCGTGCTGCGCACGCTCCGTGGCCGCTGCGGCCACAGCCAATACCTGTTCCCCAGCGCGGACCTTCCCGATGAGCGGCTTCCCCATGCTTCCCGATCTCTATTTCACTGGCGGCAAGGCGACCTGGTCCGACCCGCGCCGGCTGCCGCGCGAAGGCCTGGCGCAGGCGCTGGTCGAGACCCGCAGCCGCACGCTGGCCTGGCTCGCGCCGTTCGGCCAGACGCGGCGCGCCTGGGACGTGCCACGCCAGTACGATGCCGATCCGCCGCTGTGGACGTTGGGGCATGTCGCCTGGCATGCCGAGTGGTGGTGCCTGCGCGGCGTGCGCCAGGTGGACCGCGGCGGCGTACCGGTGCCGGTGGCGAGCGAGCCCGCGCTGCTCGACGGCGCCGACGAATGGTTCGACCCCGACCGCATCGGCCCGGACGAGCGCTGGGAAATCACGCTGCCCGACGTGGCCGTGGTCAAGCAGTATGCCGCCGAGGTGCTCGACGGCGTGCTGCGCCGGATCGCACTGCTGCCGGATGACGACGACCTGACGCTGTACCCGTTTCGCCGCGCGCTGTTCCATGAGGATGCGCAGGGCGAGGGCGTGGCGGCGCTGCTGCAGGCGCTGGGCATGGCGCCGGCCGAGGCCGTGGGCGCCGGCATGGCCCAGCCCGCGGGGCATGGGGGCACGCTGCATTTCCCGGGCGGGCGCTTCACACTCGGCTGGAACGATCCCGACGGTTTTGCCTGGCCCGACGAGCTTCCGCCCCAGCCGACTTATGTGCCGGCCTTCGAGATGGACATGGCGCCGGTCAGCACCGCGCAGTTCCTGGAATTCGTCGAGGACGGTGGCTACCAGCACCCGGCCTGGTGGTCGCCCGCCGGGCGCCAGTGGCTGATGACGCAGGAACGCTCGGCGCCGCGCTACTGGTCGCGCCATCCGTCGACGCGCGCGTGGATGGTGGAGCGCTTCGGCACGCTGCGCACGCTTAACCCCGACGAGGCGGTGCGCCACGTCACGCTGTACGAAGCGCAGGCGTGGTGCGTCTGGGCCGGGCGGCGCCTGCCGGCGGAATCGGAATGGGAGCTCGCCGCCACGCAGAACCGCGGCCTGCAGTGGGGCGCGCTGCGCGAGTGGACGGCAACGCCGTACGAGCCGTATGCGGGCTTTACCGCCGCGCCTTCGGACGGCGAGCTGGTGAGCCACTTCGGCACGCACCAGGCGGTGCGCGGCATCTCCTTCGCCAGTCCTGCGCGGCTGCGCCATGTGCGCGCACGCTGGGCGCTGCTGCCGGAGGATGATCTTGCCTTCGTCGGCTTCCGCACCTGCGCGCTTTAGCAGACGGCGCCGCGCATGGAAAAGGGCACCCGAGGGTGCCCTTTCTTCTGCCTGGCAGGTGCGCTCAGCGCACCGTCCGATCAGCGCTCGTAGCGCGAGCGGCTGTTGCGGTTGCCGTTGCTGTTGCCGTTGCCGTTGCCGCCGTAGCCGCCGCCAAAGCTGCGGTTGCCATCGCGGTTGCCATCGCGATTGCCGCTGAAGGTACGGCCTTCGCCGTTGCCGCGGTAGCCGCCGCTACCGGTGCGATTGCCGTCGGCAAAGGTGCGCGCAGCACCCTCGCGGTTGCCGAAACCACCGCGGTTGTCGTCGCCGAAGCTGCGGCCGCCTTCGCGGTTGCCGAAGCCACGTGCGCCGTCGCTGGCGCCGCGGTAGCCGCCGCCCTGGCCGCCCTGGCCACGGTAGCCGGCACCTTCACGGTTGCTGAAGCCGCCACGGTTGTCGTCACCGAACGGGCGCGCGCCTTCTGCGCGGTTGCCGAAGCCACGGCTCTCGCCGCTGAACTTGCGCTCGCCGAAGCCGCCGGCGCCACCGCCATTGCCGCCGCCGAACTTACGGTCGCCGAAGCTGCGCTCGCCGCCACGGTAGCCGCCGCCATTGCCGCCGCCGTTGCCACGGAAGTCACCACGGCCGCCCGGCTTGCCGCCGAAGTTCGAGCGGGGCTTGGGCGAACGGCGCGGCTCCAGGCCTTCGATCACCGAAGCGTCGATGCGCTGGTTGGTGAAGCGCTCGATGCGCTTCCACTGGAACATGTCGTTGTGGTTCACCAGGTTGATGGCGGTGCCCGAGCGGCCTGCGCGGCCGGTACGGCCGATGCGGTGCACGTAGTCCTCGGCCTGCTTGGGCAGGTCGAAGTTCACCACGTGGGTGATATCGGGCACGTCGATGCCGCGCGCGGCCACGTCGGTGGCCACCAGCACGCGCAGGTTGCCGCGGCGCAGTGCGGTCAGGGTGCGGTTACGCGCGCCCTGGGTCATGTCGCCGTGCAGTGCGCCGGCCGAGAAGCCGGTGTCGGACAGGCGCTCGGCCAGCGAATCGGCATCGCGCTTGGTCGCGGTGAAGACGATGGCTTGCTTGAGCGTTGAGTCGCGCAGCAGGTGGTCCAGCAGGCGCTCCTTGTGCGACATGTCGTCGGTAAAGTGCAGGCGCTGCTCGATATGGCTCTGGTCGGCGCGGGCCGCGGCGATCTCGATGCGCTGCGGGTCACGCAGCTGGCGCGAGGCGAGCTGGCCGATACGCGCATCCAGCGTGGCCGAGAACATCAGCGTCTGGCGCGAAGCCGGCGTGGCGTTGACGATGGCGTCGATGTCGTCGGCAAAGCCCATGTCGAGCATGCGGTCGGCCTCGTCGAACACCAGCATCTGCAGTGCCGACAGGTCGATGCGGCCGGCGTCGATATGGTCGAGCAGGCGGCCCGGCGTGGCCACGAGGATGTCAGGCATCTTGGCCAGCGCGGCCAGCTGCTTGGGGTAGGGCATGCCGCCCAGGATGCTGGCGCAGACGATGCGGCGCAGGTTGCGGCCGTACTTGGCGGCAGCCTCGGTCACCTGCAGCGCCAGTTCGCGCGTCGGGGTCAGCACCAGCAGTGCGGGCTGGGCCGGCGACGGGCGGGGGCGCTTGCCCTTCATGCGCTTGGCGGGCTCGGTCGCGCGCTGCGGCGCCGGCATTTCGCTGATGCGCTGGATCGCGGGCAGCATGAACGCGGCGGTCTTGCCCGAGCCGGTCTGGCTCGAGACCAGCAGGTCACGGCCGGCCAGGAAGGCCGGGATGGCCTGGGCCTGCACCGGGGTCGGCGTGTTGTAATTCAGTTCGGAGAGCGCGCGCAGGATGGCGGCGTCCAGGCCGAGCGTGGCGAAACCGCTCTCAGTCTGGATGGTAGCGGCCGGGGCTTCGGCTGCCGGGCTGCCGTTGAGCATGGCGTCGAGCTTGTCGAGCGGGCTCTCGATAATCTGGGCGGCGTCGGAAGTGATCGAAGCGTCGGTCGCGGAGGCAATAGCTTGCTCCGCACGAATGTCGTGCTGGGTCATGTCGTAATGGTCAAGTAAATGCATGGCACCCCGGCAAAGCAAATGGGGTGGGCGCAGTGCAAAGTCTTAAAAAGGCTTCGGCGCCAATCGGTGAGGCCGTTACGACAGACACAGCTGGCAGTACGGCGGCAGGCAGGGCTTTGGCTGGTCCCGCTAGGCGGTCCGGCCATGTCCCTGGCAGGCAAACAGCTCAGGTTTCAGGCTGTTCAACAGGATCGGAGACGAGGCGACGTCAGGTGAGCGATGCGTTCTGCTGGGCGGCTGGCGCTTAGGTGATTAACCAGGCGTCCGGCAGCGAGGAAACAGAGCTTGGGAGGGCAGCGGATTCGCCGCGGCAGGAAGGTGAAGCAGTGCCGGGCGCTTGGCGGATCTCACAGTTGCGAAACTCACAGCGGCGGATTATAGCAGAGTGCGGAATTTTTGTTGCGGTGCGAAAACGTAACCGGATATGTCAGCCGGCGATCACCCCACGCCGCCCCGGCACCGCGCCGGCGCTGGCGCGGGTTGCAAGGGCGCGGCGCCCGCCTATACTGGAGGCGCGGGCACACAGGATGCCCGCACGGGGCGGACGAAACGTTCCCGCTTGACCTCCTCCAGCGGCATTGGGCCGCTGTTCGCGGCGAGCAATGCGGTCATTGCCCCCAGTGCCAGACTTTCTGCGACTCTCCGGGTGGTCCGGATGGGCGTCCGCGTCATGGGCGGAATCATGGGAAGCCTGCCTGGCCAATTGAATGACCGAACTGCTGACCGCGTGGACCCAGGATGTCCGGGCCCGTCCGCAACCAAGCCCGCCATTGACTGGCGGGCTTTCATTTTGCGGCTTTCGTTCCTGCTGCAGTTCAGTCCTCGGCATCCTTGCCCGCTGCCTTGCGCGGCAGCCGGCCGAGCGGCTGCTCGCGCGGCATCACGTAGCGGTTGCCCGGCAATCCGCCCGGGTAGTCGACGATGCGCGCGACGCCCTGGCGCCGCAGGCCATGCCATGCCTGGCCGCCGGCGGTGCGCCCCCCGCCCAGGATGGCGGTCATGGCCTGCCGGTCGAGATCCATGCTGTCGGACAAATCCTTGATGACGATCACTGCCATGGCTGTCTCCGTCATGCGGGACCGCGGCCGCATGGCCGCGGTCCCCGGTAGGGAACCCCAGCCATGCGGCCGCGGGACCGCTTCAGTATAGGCGAGACGGTCCGCGGTCCTCCCTGGCCACAGTCCCGCCCCGCGCTTCGCTCAGACGGCGGCGAAATTGCCGCCCCATTGCGACGGGTCCACGTTGACGCGCACCGGGCCGAAGCCAGGGCCGATGCTGCCGACGTTGTTCAGGGTGTTCACGTTGACGCTCTGCAGCTGCGCGATGTTCTGGTTGACATTGACCGTGACGTTGGCCAGCGGGCCGACGTTGCCGATGCCGCGGCTGAGCCACGAATTGCCGCCGCGTACGGCGCACAGCGAGGCACGGTCGAGTTCCTTGCTCAGGGCAAGATCGCGGACGAGGATTGTTGACATGATGGTGCTCCTTTAAACGGGGTGCCGGGGGCGGCTGGCGCGGAGATTGCTGCTTCTCCGCGCATGCCGCGACCAGGACGTATCAGCCGTAGATGTTGTTGGTTGCGTTCTGGTTGGTGTGCACGTTGGACTTGACGTGGTCCAGGAAGGCCGAGCCGTTGCCGTTCAGGTTGGTCACCGTCTGCATCTGCGCGATTTCCTGCGTGGCAGTGATGCTCTTGTCGATCGACAGCTTGAGCGGCGCGTACACGAAGGGCATGTAGGCGAAGCCGCCGCGCACGGCGTGCATGCGCTTGCTGTCGAGGGTTTCGGCGGCGGACAGGTCTTTGATGGTCAGCGTGGTCATGATGGTCTCCGGTATCGGTAGTCGGTGCGTCGGTTCAGTTGGCTGGGGCGCGAGGGCTCAGCGGTAGATGTTGTTGCTGGCGTACTGGTCGGTGTGCACGTTGGACTTGACGTGGTCCAGGAAGGCCGAGCCGTTGCCGTTCATGTTGGTGACGGTCTGCATCTGCGCGATTTCCTGCTTGGCGTTGATGCTGCTGTCGAATGACAGCTTCACGGGGCTGTAGACGAAGGGCATGTAGGCGAAGCCGCCGCGTACGGCGTGCATGCCCTTGCGGTCCAGGGTTTCGGTGGAGGACAGGTCCTTGATGGTCAGCGTGGTCATGATGGTCTCCGGTAGAGGAAGGTATTGCCTTGGGGTTGGTTTCGAGCATCGGATGTCGCGCTCGGGAGGTACTAACGCAGGGAGTGTGCCAACGCCGTTGCCAACCGCGCCGGGCACGCGTAACTACCTGAAAACATGAGGGATTTATTTGTGATGTCGGCTCGCGCGCACTGGCTGCGGCTCATGCCGGGGGTCATGGCTGACGGGCCCGGGCCAACAGTTGGCATACTGGTGTTGGCGCCGCGGCGACAGTGGCGCTGCGCGGCTGCCGCGATCGGCGACGACCGGGCGCGCGATGCGTTGCGTGCTGACTGCGGATGGATTGCGCATGCCTTGGGTGCGCACTAGTATCCATCGAAGGCAGGGTACTTCCGCACGGTGGGTCGATCCTGTCAGCAACCATGTCGGGGCATGCCGTGGCCAGTCTCAAAGACCTGATCCGCAAGTTCCAGAACGGCGGTCTCTCCGACGACGAGTTCGTCGCGTCGTTCGAGACAGCCCTGGCGCAGGACCCCACCACGCCCAGCCAGGCGGCGCGCGTGGTCATCGAGGAAAACACGCGTTTCCCGTTCCCGCCCGCGGTCTATGCTGAAGTGATGCGGCGCATCGAGCGCCAGAGCGCCACGCAGTACGGTGCCGCCACCGAAGCCACGCGCCTGGCCAGCGGGCCGCAGACGGGCTCGCTGTACGCGACCTCGCCCGAGGCGGGCACGCTGCCGCAGGCGGCGCACACCAAGGGCGTCGGCGATACCCTCAACGGCCGCTTCGTGCTGGAGGAGTGCCTGGGCGTGGGCGGCATGGGCACGGTCTACAAGGCGCTCGACCTGCGCAAGCTAGAAGCGTCTGACCGCAAGCCGTATATCGCCATCAAGGTGCTGAACCTGCAGTTCAGCGGCCATCCCAAGTCGCTGATGGCGCTGCAGCGCGAGGCGCGCAAGGCGCAGACGCTGGCGCACCGGAACATCGTCACGGTCTATGACTTCGACCGCGACGGGCCGGTGGTCTTCCTGACCATGGAATACCTGTCCGGCACCTCGCTGAACCATGTGCTCAAGGCGCCGGGCTTTGCCGGCATGCCGATGGCGCGCGCCATGTCCATCATCAACGGCATGGGCAACGCACTGGCCTACGCGCACGAACGCGGCTTCGTGCATTGCGACTTCAAGCCCGCCAACGTCTTCCTGACCGACAGCGGCGAGGTCAAGGTGATCGACTTCGGCATTGCGCGCGGCTTCCTGCCACCGGCGGACGAATCCGACAAGACCGTGTTCGATCCCGGCTCGCTGGGCGGCATGACCCCGGCCTACGCCAGCCCCGAGATGTTCGAGCACCGTGAGCCCGATCCGCGCGACGATATCTTCGCGCTGGCCTGCGTGACCTATGAACTGATGACGGGCAAGCATCCGTACCAGCGGCTGGGAGCCAACCAGGCGCGCGAGGCCGGGCTCAAGCCGGTGCAGCCGCCGCAGCTGAGCCGCACCCAATGGAAGACGCTGCGCGAAGCGCTGTCGCTGGACCGTGAAACCCGCACACCGACGGTCGCGCTGTTCCTGAAAGGCATGAGCGCGGTGCCGATAGCGCCCACGCCGCGCCCCTCGCCGCTGATGGCAGGTGGCGTGCTGGCGGTGCTGGCCGGCGTGTCGGCGATCGGCTACTACGCCTGGCATGCACAGCGGCAGGCGGGAGCGCCGGCGGACGACACACGGGTCGAGGCGCCGGCCACGCCACCGGCTCCGGCGCCCGCCACGCCCGCACCCGCACCCGCACCCGCGCGTCCGGCAGTACTGTCGATGGCCGAGGTCCGCAAGGTGCTGGCCGCTGTGCCGTGCTCGCTGCTGAGCGCCAGCGAGCAGGCGCAGACAGTGCGCGTGCGCGGTTTCCTGGCCGAGAGCGTGGGGCCCGCGCGACTGCGCGAGCAGCTCGGCGCGTTGCCGGGGGTGAAGGGCGTGTCGATCGACACCCAGCCGCTGGCCGCCGACAAGTGCGACGTGGCCACGCTGGTCGCCCCATACTGGTCGGGCAACCGCGAGGGCGGCACCGCGTCTTCGCTGCGGCTGCGCGGCCAGGGTACGCAGCTGACCGAGGGAAACCCGCTGGTGCTGGACCTGCGCACGCCGGCGCAGGACTCCTATGTCTATGTCGATTACTTCGCGGCTGACGGCAAGGTGGCGCACATGGTGCCCAGCGCACGCGTGCCCGCGCACCAGGCGCCGCCCGGTCTCACTGCCACCATTGGCGACAGCGGTGACTGGATCGTCTCCGGTCCGTTCGGTACCGAACTGGTGGTGCTGCTGACCACGCCGGCGCCGCTGTTCGAAGGGCGCCGCTCCGAGGTCGAGGCGCGGCAGGACTACGTCCGCGCACTGGAGAAGCCACTCGCGCAGATGGCGCGCACCTATGGCCGGGACCGCATCAGCGCGGACCTGGTGCAGATCTCGACGCGCGCGCGGTGAGCGCGAGCCTCATGACGCCCGGCATTGCCGTTGGCGCCAGCACTACTTCATGTCGCGCGCCACGCGAAAGCCGTTCTGCGACTGCCGCACGCTCGGGCTGTACTTGAAGCGCGTGGACGACACCATGTAGCTGGCGCCTTCGCGCCACGAGCCGCCGCGGATCACGCGCGAGCCGCAGGCATTCTCGTTCCAGGCGCGCCCGTCGGTCGGTGCGTTCTTGTACGAGCTGTGCCAGCAATCGGCCACCCATTCCCACACGCTGCCGTTGACGTCGTGCAGGCCATAGGGGTTGGCCGCGAATGAGCCCACCGGCGCCGGCGCGTCCTGGCTCCACGGCTCGCCGCAGTCCTTGCAGTTGGCATTGCCCTTGCGCATCTGGTCGCCCCACCAGAACGCGCTGGCGGTGCCGCCGCGCGCCGCGTATTCCCATTCCGCCTCCGTCGGCAGCCGGTAGGTCTTGCCGGTGGTCTTGCTGAGCCAGGCCACGTACTGCTGCGCGTCGTCCCAGCTGACGTCGCGCACCGGCGCGTTCTTGGCGCTTTCGGCAACGGTGGGGATGCTCTGGCAGCCGCCGGCGGTGGCGCAGGCGTTCCATTGCTCGACCGTGACCTCGTAGCGGCCGATCGCGAATGGCTGGCCGATGGTGACGTGATGCGGGGGCTTCTCGGCGGGGTCGCTGGCGCTGCTGCCCATGGTGAAGCTGCCGGCAGGCAGGGAGACCAGCACCGGGCAGGTTGGGCAATCGCGGATCTCACCGGCGCGTAGTGTGGTGCTGACCGCACCGCCTGCCGCCGCGCCCGGCTTTGCCGATGCCGCCGCAGGCGGGGCCGCCGGTGGCGATGCCGGACGCGCCGCGGCCGGTGGGGATGCCGCCGGCGGCCGCGTCACCTGGCCGCCGGCAGTTGCGCCGGAGCGGGGCGGCGATGGTGGCTGCGCCTTCGGTGGCGAGGCGGCGAGCCGCTCCAGGCGCGCCTTGGCCAGCACCGCGAAGCGCCCGTTGGGATACTGCTTCAGGTAGGCTTCGTAGTCGCTGGCGTGGTTGCTGTTCTTGATCGATTCCCAGAAGCTCAGCTCGTACTGCTCGTCGGTGTTCTTGGGCATGATGCCGGCCAGCAGCAGCGGCTCCGTGGCCGGTGCAGCGGTGGCAGCGCCGGCCGCCTGCGCGGGCAGCGGCGCGGTGGCGAGGATCCCGGCCATCGCGGCCAGGCGCACGACTGGTAGATTGCGCCACATTTCACACCTCATTGGGGCCGCGGCGAACCCGTTGCATGCGGGACGCATACCCGGGGGCGCATTGTGGTGTTGCCGAGACGTCGACCGGCTTGCTTCAAGATAGCACAGCGCTTGTGTCTCCGGCGGGGCATTCCCATCTGGCCACGACACGCCGGGTTCGCTTTTTCCGGGGTTGCATCCTAACCTGAATGACGAATCGCCGAGCGCTGACCAACAAGCAACAAGAATGGGCTTTCGGGACAACGTGATCGGGTTTCGGACAGTCTTCCGGGAGGCGCCGCGTATGTCCAGACGATTCCTGTTCCGCCTGCTGGCGGCCGCAACCCTGGCCGCAGCCCCGTCGTTGTCGCTGTCGACGGCAGCCCCGCCCAATGCCGAGGTCTACATTATCTGGCCGCACGATGGGACCGTCATCAGCGGCGGCAAGTTCTGGGTGCGCATGGGCCTGCGCAATATGGGCGTCTGCCCCAAGGGCGTCGAATCGTCGCGCTGCGGGCACCACCACCTGCTGATCGACACCGAGCTGCCGCCGCTGGACAAGGAAATCCCGTCGGACAAGAACCACCTGCACTTCGGTGCGGGCGAGACCGACGCGCGCATCGAGCTGCCGCCCGGCAAGCACACGTTGCAGCTGCTGCTGGGCGATGCCAAGCATGTGCCGTTCGAGCCGCCGATCTATTCGAAGAAGGTCACGATCACGGTGCGCTAGCCGCGCGCAGGCCGATCAGCAAACAGGGGAGAGCGCCATGTTCAGACTACTTGCTGCCGCTGCCTTCGCCGTCAGCGTGCTGCTGTCCGCGGCGGTCCAGGGCGGGTCGACGCCGGCCCCGCCCAATGCCTATCTCTATATCGGCTGGCCCAACGATGGGCAGACGATGCCTGCGGGCAAGCCGTTCAAGGTGTGGTTCGGGTTGCGGAACATGGGGGTGGCGCCCAAGGATGTGAAGTATCCCAACACCGGGCATCATCATTTGCTGATCGATGTCGAGCTGCCGCCGATGGATAAGGAAATCCCCAATGACCGGAATCACTTGCATTTTGGGGCGGGGGAGACCGAGACCATGGTCGAGTTGCCGCCCGGCAAGCACACGCTGCAGCTTTTGATGGGTGATGACAAGCACATTCCTACCAACCCGCCGGTTTATTCGAAGAAGATTACGATTTATGTGAAGTGAAGTGAAGTGAAGTGAAGTGAAGGGGGGGCTGGTCGATGATCGGCGGCCCTCGCTGTTGGTGACATGTTTTCGCTGTTGAACCGCTCGGTTCTGCCCTCCTGGGCGGGGGGTGTCAGGATTTTTGTGTGCAAGGCTAAAGGCCTGCCTGCCGGGCAGGCTGCCCGGCAGGCAGGCCTTTGATCCTATCTCAGCGATGGGGTTGTGTGAAGCGATCCTCGTAGAGGATCGCGAACTGGTTCATGGCCGCTTTCCAGTCGTGCGTGGCGCTGCCCCACTTGCAGGTGATGTTGCGCAAGGCTAGCCACAGCAGCTTGGTGGCCGCTTCATCGCTGCGGGTCTTGATGATCTTGCGCAGTTGCGCGTTGATGCTCTCGATGGCATTCGTGGTGTAGATGATCTTGCGGATGGCTGGCGGGAACGCAAAGAATGGAATCACGCGGTCCCACGCGCGGTGCCAGGAGGCTGCAATCGGCGGGTAGCGCTTGCCCCAGTCGCTTTGCTCGAAGGCCAATAGCGCCGCCTGTGCGGCCTCTACCGTGGCTGCTGTGTAGACAGGCTTGAGCGCGGCTGCCACCGCACGGCGGTCCTTCCAGCTCGCGTAGTCCAGGCTGCCGCGGATCAGATGCACGATGCATGTCTGCAGTGTTGTGCTCGGGAACACCGCGTTCAGGGCCTGCTCCATGCCCTTCAAGCCGTCGGTCACCGCGATCAGGATGTCTTGGGTGCCTCGCGTTTTCAGGTCGTTGAACACCTTCATCCAGAACTTTGCCCCTTCGGTGGTCTCGATCCAGAGGCCCAGGATGTCACGCGTGCCATCGGGCAGCACGCCCAGCGCCAGATAGACCGCCTTGCTGCGCACGACGCCATCCTCGCGCATCTTGACCCGCAGCGCGTCGAAGAACACCACTGGGTACATGACCTCTAACGGGCGGGCCTGCCAGGCGGTGACTTCCTCCATGACCGCATCCGTTACCGAGCTGATGAACGCAGGCGACACCTCGGTGCCGTACTGCTCGACCAGAAACGCCTGGATCTCGCGCACCGTCATGCCGCGGGCATACATGGCGATGATCTTGTCGTCAAAGCCAGTGAAACGCCGGTCGTGCTTGGGAATCAGGATGGGCGCGAAGCTGCCGTCGCGGTCCCGCGGGATCGCCAGGCGCAGCGGTCCCGTGTCGGTAAGCACCGTCTGGCGCTGGAGCCGTTGCGCTGGTTGGTGGCATTCTCGGGGCGCTCAGCACCCTCCGGGTAGCCCAGGTGATGGCCCAGCTCCGCGCCCATCGCCCGCTCGATCAGGGCCTTCTTGAACGCCATGGCGGCATCCTGCACCGCCTCAGCAGTCATCGGACCTTTGACGAGCTGATCAATTAGCTCCTTGGGGATGCTCGGAAGGTCCCGGGGTGTGGCTTTTGGTTTGCGTGGCATACATGCTCCTTCTCGACATGTTATGCCCTACACACAAAATCCCGCCCAGGAGGGCGGAACCAGGCGGTTCAACAGCGACAACATGTCACCAGCAACGCGGGCCGTCGAGCATCGACCAGATGTAAACCCGCAGCGAGCCTCCCAAGCAGCCAAGTGTCACCCACCCCCCAACACATCTCCACCATCTGTTGGCCACGATCCACCACGCCCACCCTCCACCAGCAGCGCACCATCGCATCCCGCCACCACGCAAAACGCCAAAATCCCCATGTTTACAGGCATTTGCGCGATGGCAACAAAAACAACCGCCCCCCCTGGCACGCTCCCTGCGATATCCCCTCCGAGCGCGACACCAACCCGATGCTCAACCCTAACCCCAAAGGCAACACCTTCCTCTACCGGAGCCCATCATGACCACGCTGACCATCAACGACCTGACCACCATCGACACCCTGGACCGCAAGGGCATGCTCGCCGTACGCGGCGGCCGCGCCCTGCTGCCGTTCATGCCGGTGTTTCACCCGCTCAGCCTGTCGATCGACAAGAGCATCACCGCCACGCAGGAAATCGCGCAGATGCAGACCGTGACCAACCTGAACGGCAACGGCTCGGCCTTCCTGGACCACGTCAAGTCCAACGTGCACACCAACCAGAACGCCACCAATAACATCTACGGCTGAGCCCTCGCGCCCCGGCCAACTGAACCGAAGCACTGACTACCGATCCCGGAGACCATCATGACCACGCTGACCATCAAAGACCTGTCCGCCGCCGAAACCCTCGACAGCAAGCGCATGCACGCCGTGCGCGGCGGCCTGTCCTACCTGCCCTTCGCCTCCGTGTACGCCCCGATCAAGCTGGCGTTCGACAGCAGCATCAATGCCAAGCAGGAAATCGCGCAGATGCAGACCGTAACGAATCTGAACGGCAATGGCTCGGCCTTCCTCGACCATGTCCGTTCGCATGTGGATACCAACCAGAACGCCAGCAACAATATCTATCGTTGAGAAGGTTGTTGAGATGGCGCCGCGCCGCGGGGGCGTCCCCGCGGCGCTTTTCTTGACCCCGTGCAGATCGGGGTTGGAGCGCGCGCCAGCGCGCACCACAATACAGACAGACATCGCGGCCCCGGCGCACGCCAGGGCGGTATCCCCAATACGCCCCGACACGTTCCGCCGCTGTCGCACGCAGGAAGCTATCGTGCCTGAATCCCTCATTGCCTCGCCAACCCTGGTGCCGCGCTGCTGGCTGACCGCACTGGCCGCCTGCGCGGCATTGCTGGCAGGCTGCGCCGACTTCCGGCCGCCGGTGTACCAGCGCCCCGAAACGCCGGCCAAGGCCGAATGGACGCGCCAGGACTCGATCACGGTATCGCCGGCCGACGCGGTGCAGCCCAACTGGTGGCATGGCTTCAACGATCCCTACCTGAACAAGCTGATCGAGCAGGCACTCAGCGGCAATTACGACATCAAGGTGCTGGCGGCGCGCATCCGCGTGGCCAACGCACAGATCGGCGAGGCGCGTGCCGGCGCGCTGCCCGTGATCGATATCGGCGCCGGCGCAAGCTTCGAAAAGACCACCGGGCAGAAGTCCACCTGGACCTATAACGCCGCCGCCCAGCTGAACTGGGACATCGATATCTGGGGCAAGGTCGAGAAGGGCGTGCAGGCCCAGACCGCCGAGTTCAGCGCGACGGAGGCCGACTGGCGCGCCGGCTACCTGACGCTGGTGTCAAATGTATCGACTACTTACTTCCAGATCCTGCAGTTCGATGAGCAGATCGAGCAGCAGGCGCGCACCGTCGCCAAGAACGGGCAGATCCTGTCCACCTACCAGGCCATGTACCAGAACGGTCTGGTGCCCAAGATCCGCGTGATGCAGCAGCAGGCGGAAATCAACCGCCTCAACAAGGACCTGCTGGAGCTGCGCCGTTCGCGCGACGTGGCGGAAAACGCGCTGGCCACGCTGGTCGGGGTGCCCGCGGGCAATCTCAAGGTGCCGGCCGGGCGCCTGCAGGACCGCGTGCAGCCGCCCGCGGTGCCGGCCGGGCTGCCGTCGCAGTTGCTGGCGCGCCGCCCGGATGTCGTGGCCGCTGAATACCGTGTGCTGGCGGCCTACAACATCGTCGGCCAGGCACGCCTGGCGCAGCTGCCCACCATCAGCCTGACCGCGCGCGGCGGCACCGCCAGCTTTGCCCTGAGCGACCTGCTCAAGTCCTTCACCTTCGGCTTCATGCCCAGCATCAACCTGCCGATGCTCGACCCGAACGTACGCGCCCGCGTGAAGACCACCGAGGCACAGGTGGGCGTGGCGGAAAACGAATATGGCCGCACCGTGATGACGGCTTTCGAAGAGGTGGAGAGTGCACTGGTCAATGTCGACGCGCATAAGAAGCAACGCATCGAGCTGCAGCAGCAGGTCGAGCAGCTGCGCGTCGTGTCCGCGCAGATCGAGGCGCAGCTCAGGGAGGGCGTGGTCTCGCAGCTGGAAGTGTTCGAGACCGAGCGTTCGCTGCTGACTGCGCAGCTGCAATTGTTGGCGGTCCACCAACAGATCCTGGCCGACACCGTCACGCTGTACAAGGCGCTTGGCGGTGGCTGGCCCGATACGGATGTGCGCAACACGGCCTCGAATCCCCCTCAATAAATGCTGTCTACGGTGCCGGCCCGCTATCCACGTGATGCCGGCGTACGCAACGGGTTGCGCACCGAGCCCCTTATTCCCGCCACTTGCCATACCGAATGTGTCGCTACGGTGCCACCCGCGCACACCGCGGCCGATTGACTAGCCTAAGCCGTCGCCTACTATGTTCTTAGTCGCTTCACCCCCCTGGCCGGCCGCCGCGGCAGCCGTGCTGTTGGCTCGCTGGAAACATGGCTCCTGACGAAGCACTGATCATGGAAATGCCGGTGAAAATGGCCCAGGGATTCACGCGGGAGTTCTCCCAGGATTTCGCGCAGGAATTCGATGTGTTCCTGACGCCCGTGTCGCGCCCGGAACTCGGCGAGATCCGCATCGACGAAGAGCTCTTCGCCGTTGGCCGGACCGAGCGGCCGTTTGCCGCCTACCCGGAAGAACTGGCCGCGCCCCTGTCGCGCCGCCATGCGCGCATCTTTGCCGAACATGGCGCGGTCTATGTAGCCGACCTCGGCAGCAAGAACGGCACGCGCGTGAACGGCGCGGCGGTGGCGCGACAGCCGGCGCAGCTGTCCGATGGCGACGAAGTGGCCTTCGGCCCCGCGCTGTCGTTCCGCGTGCGGCTGTCGCCGCGCGCGACACAGCCCGAGCCGCCACGCGTGGCGCTGACGCTGGTGCCCGAACGCGGCGACGTCGGGCTGCACCCGATCCACCTGGACGGCTTCCCGTACCTGATCAGCAAGGCCGACGATGCCTTCGCGCGCTACCGCGACAGCTATCCGCAGCAGGTCAACTACCTGTCGCGCCGCCATGCGCATGTCTACCTGAAGGGCGGCGTGCCGTTCGTGGAAGACCTGGGCAGCACCAACGGCACCTTCGTCAACGGCAAGCGGCTGACGGACCACGGCGTGCCGCTGGACGACGGCGACCTGATCGCCTTCGGTGGCAACCACTTTGTCTACAAGGCACAGGTCCAGCGCACGGATGATGGCGATGCCACCGCGACGCACGCGATACTGCAGCCTGTTGCCGCTGCACCAGACGCGCCACCCGCATCCCCGACAACGGCCGCGGACGACGACGATGACCGCACCACTTTCGTCGGCGCGGCCGACTCCTTCCTCGATATCTTCTGCGTCGACTACGCCGCGCAGCAGGACGATGAAGTCAATGCCGACGCTGAAGCGCAAGCCGCGGCCGCCACCGCGGCGCACGACGCCGCGCATGCGCGGCGCAAGCGCGGACGCGTCGCGCTGTTGCTGGCCGAGGGCGCAAAGCAGTTCGGCCTGGACGATCCTGCGCGCACACGGCGCGCGGCGCGTTGGGGCGGCGCGTTGCTGTTGCTGGCGATACTGGCGGGCGCGGCCGTCTACTGGCGCGGCGCAGCGGAGCGCGAAGTGCAGGCGCTGTTTGCCGCCGGCGACCACCCCCGCGCGGCGCAGGCTGCCGACGACTACCTGGCGCGCCATCCCGACGATGCCCAGGTGCAGGCTATCGGCACCGAGGCGCTGCTGCGCGGCTACGTGCCCGCGTGGACGGCAAAGCTGAAGGCGGGCGATTTCAGCGGCGCCGACGCCGCACTGGCGCAGATGCGCAAGCTCGGTGCGCACAACGCCGACGCGCGCGCTCTGGTGGAGGAACTCGACTGGATCGGCCGGCTCGAGCGCTTTACCGCGCAGCGCGGCGCCGACGCGCCGATCCGCCTCTACACCGACGAGGCGCCGATCCGCCAGTTGCTGGCGTACTGGAACCAGGACACCATCGCGCACCAGCGCGCGCTCGGCCGCATCGCGGGCGATGTACCGGCATTCCGCGACCTCTATGCGGACGCGCTGAGCGACGTGCGCCGGCTGCAGAATGATGCGTCCGTCTACCTGGCGGCGATCGACCGGCTCAACGCCACCATCGCCGCCGAACTCGGCCGCGACCGCCCGGAGGCCTTGCAGCCGGTCATCGCGGAATACCGCGAGAAATACCCGCGCCTGGCGGGCCTCGATCGCGTGCAGGCCGACCTGGACCGCTATACCGCGCTGATGCAGGCGCTGCGCGCGCGCCGGCCCGGTGCGCTGGTAGCACGCCTGGCTGACAGCCGCTTTGTTACGCCGCCGTTCCAGGCGCAGTTCGCCAGCCTGGCAGCGCGGCTGCCGCCGCCGGAAATGGCGCGCCAGTACGCCAGCACGGCCAAGGCGTGGCAGCAGGGCGACACCACCGGCGCGCTTGCCGGGCTGAAGCAGATCAACGGCGGCCCGTGGGCCGATGACCTCGCGCGCGACCTCGCGCACAAGCAGAAGGTGGCCTCGCAATATGCCGAGCTGCAGTCCGCGCGCGGCGGCACGGGTTACGAGGATCGGCTGCTGGGCTTCTACGCCATGCTCGACGCCGATGAAGACCGCTACTTCGCCAAGGCGGTCGAGGCCGACGTCAACGGCGTGCGCGACAGCGCACTGCGGCGCGCGCGCGAACTGATGACAAGCGCCGTCGTTGCGTGGAAGCAGTACCGCAGCAACGGCGTGATCGGCAGCGAGCAGCGGCTCGAGCCCGGCATCTCGCCCAAGTTCCGCGCGCAGGCCCGGCTGCTGTCGCAGGCGCAGGAAGACGCGCGCCAGGGCATGCGCATCTTCACGCAGCTGCGCGCCGGCGAAAGCGCCGACCTGGCGCAGCTCGCCAAGGTCGAGGAAGAAATCCGCGCCGAGGCCGACCAGCAGCGCCAGGCGTTGCGCGAGCTGCGCAGCGTGCTCGATCCCGCCGTGCTCAAGACCAAGCTGGAGCTGATCGGCGGCGAAGACACCGGCAAGGCGCCGGCCCGGGACGCAGTGAGCAGCGCGGCGCCACAGCAAGCGGGGCAGCCATGAAGGACGACTCCCGCCAGGGCGGTCTCAAGCCGCTGACCGAGGCGCTGGAAGACCACAGCGCCGAAGGCATCGGCCTGCTCAGCGCCGAGCCGTCGCGCCTGGGCTTGCTGACCATCGTGACCACCTTCGCGCTGGTGCTGTGCGCGCTGGTGTGGTCGTTCGTCGGGCATGCCGATGTCATTGTTACGGCGCAGGGCACGCTGGCGCCGGAATCCGAGGTGCGGCGCTTCTATGCCCCGGTGGACGGCGAGCTGGCCGACCTCTACGTGGCCGAAGGGCAGCCGGTATCCAAGGACGACGTGCTGGCGCGCCTGAATGCGCGCGGCGCGATCGAAGCCGCGGCCAATGCGCTGGAAGCGCAGCTCAAGCTGGAAGACTCCGAACGCGAATGGAAGCAGTTCCCCGACAAGAAGGCGCTGATGGAGCGCAGGGCGGCCGCGCTCAAGCAGCAGATCGACGTGGCCACGCGCCAGCATGAGAACCGCCTCGCCGAGGGCACCGCGCGCCTGGCCGAGCAGCAGCGTGCGCAGCTGCAGGAAGCGCGCAGCAACCTGGAAAACTCCCGGCGTGCGCGCGAGTTCGCGCGCCAGGAGCAGGATCGTTATGCGCGGCTGCTGGCACTGCCTGGCGGCGGCGGGGTGTCGCAGTCGCAGGTGGATGCCAAGCGCGCGGCGGCGCAGGATGCGGAAAACAACCTGCGCGTGGCGCAGTCGCGGCTGGCCGAGCTGGATGCGCGGCTGGGCCGGGAGCTGACGCAGGCCAGCTCCGAGCTCGAAAGCAGCGGCCAGGACCTGGCCGGGCTGCGCGTGCAGTACGACGCCGCGCTGCGCGAGATCGCCAATACCGAGGACAAGCTGCGCCTGCAGGTACAGACCGCGCGGCTGGTGGCCGACGCCGCGGCGCGCATCCGCTTCGAGAATATCGACAAGGACAACTTCCTGCTGATCCTGGCGCCGGTGTCGGGCGTGATCACCGATGTCACCTCCACCCAGCGCGGCGACAAGGTGCAGGCCAACACGCCGCTGGGCGGCATCGCACCCAAGGATGCGCGCCCGGTTGTCAAGATCGTCATTGCCGAGCGCGACCGCGCCTTCCTGCGCGAAGGCCTGCCGGTCAAGCTCAAGTTCAGCGCCTTCCCGTACCAGCGCTACGGGATCATCGAAGGCACGCTGGAATTCATCTCGCCCGCCACCAAGCCGGGGCCGGACAAGCAGCCGGTCTACGAGGGCCGCGTGCGCCTGGCACGCGACTACTACGCCGTGGCCGACAACAAGTATCCGTTGCGTTACGGCATGACCGCCACGGCAGAGATCGTGGTGCGCGAACGCCGCCTGATCGACCTGGGGCTAGACCCCTTCCGTGAGGTGGCCGGGTAGCGCAGCCGGGGGAAACACGAAAACAGCCGATGTGGACAGCCCGGTGCGCCAGCGCAGGGGGCCGTCAAAGGAGCCGAGAAATGACTGGCATTGTGCGTATCGACGACGAGGTGCTCGGCGTCGAGGAGTTCGTGCGGCTGCTCAAGCTGACCGGGCAGTTCGAAGGCCTGGTCGAGCAGATGGTGCGCGACAAGCTGGCCGTGCACGCCGCGAAGCGGCAGGGCCTGGTGGTCACGCCCGAGGAAATCCAGGAGCGCGCCGACCAGTTCCGCCGTGTGCAGGGCCTCCACCGCGCGGCCGACATGAATCACTACCTGGATGCGCTGAACGTCAGCCTGGACGAGTTCGAGGCCTTTATCACCGACAGCCTGTACCAGGAACGGATGATGGAGCAGGTGTGCAGCGAGGCCGCGGTGCAGGAGTACTTTGCGCTCAACTCGCCGCGCTTCGACAGCATCGAGGTCAGCCATATCGTGGTCGATAGCGAGGGCAAGGCCAAGGAGCTGATCTCGTACCTGCAGGACGATCCCGACGCCTTTGCCGAGATGGCGCGCGAGCATTCCATTGCCGACACGCGCGAGCGCGGCGGCGAGATCGGCAAGGTGCTGCGCGGCTCGCTCAAGACCGATATCGAGGCCAAGGTCTTCAATGCCGAGCCGGGCGACCTGCTGGGGCCGTTCCCGGCCGCTGACCGTTCCTTCTTCGAAGTTTTCCTGGTGCGCGAGAAACACCCGGCCACGCTCGACGGCGACGTGGCGGTGGAAGTGCGCCGCCTGCTGCGCGAGGACTGGCTGATGGCCAGGGCGCAGGAACATGTCATCGAAGCCCGCTAGCGAGACCGGCGATCCCGCCGCCCCGGCTGCCCCGGAAAAGCCGGAGGCAGCGTCGGCGCTGGCCGCCTTCCTCGCCACCGTCGAGATCCTGTCGGTGCTGACGCCGGAGGAGCTGGGGCGCCTGGCCGATGCCGCGCAGGTGCTGACCTTCGGCTTCGGCGACACCGTCTGCAACGCGGGGGATGCGGCGCCGGGCCTGTTTATCGTCAAGTCCGGCTCGGTGCGCGTGTTCAACGAGGAGCACGGCAAGGAAATCAGCATGGGCGTGCGCAAGGCCGGCGAGGTCTTTGCCGATATCGCCTTGCTGCGCGAATACCGGCATGAGTCGTCGGTGCGCGCCTCGGGCAAGACCGAGCTGCTGATGATCCCGCGCAGCGTGGGCGAGCCGGTAGTGGCCGGCAACCCCGCGGCGCTCGCCTTTATCACCAGCTATGTTGCGATCAGTTCGGCCGGCGGCTTTGTCGCGCGGCTGTTCGACCTGCGCGGCAAGCTCGACAAGCAGGAGCTGGAAGACGCCGTGCGCAGCGTCGGCGTCAAGCGCGTGGCGGCCGGCAAGGAGATCCTGAAGCAGGAGGGGCGCGAGGACCGCCGCCTCTACGTGGTGCGCCAGGGCACCGTGCGCGTCGTGCGCAGCGAAGAGGGCAGCGAATTCCCGCTGGCGACGCTGGGGCAGGGCGATGTCTTCGGCGAGCGCGCCTGCGTGATGCGGCAGGAGCAGCTGGCCTCGGCCATTGCCGAGACCGACGTGCGCCTGCTGGTGATCCCGGAGAAGACCGTGCAGCTGATCCTGGAGCGCAACCCGCGCCTGCGCGAGGTGCTGGAAGAGCGCATCCGGGCGCTCGACCGCGAACTGCATCGACAGAAGAAGCTGGCCGAACGGCGCAAGCGCCCGGTGCTGCTGGACCTGCAATCCAAGCCCGAGCTCGGCGAAAAGCTGATCCGCCGCTTTGCGCTGGTGGAGCAGGCCGAGGAGATGGACTGCGGCGCCGCCTGCCTGGCGATGATCTGCCGGCACTACAGTATCCCGATGACGCTGGGCAAACTACGTGAGCTCGCCAACGTGACCACGCAGGGCGCCACGCTCGACAGCCTGGCGCGCGCGGGCGAATCGCTCGGCTTCACCACGCGCGGGGTGCAGTGCACGCGCGATTCGCTGATGGGCTTCGAGCTGCCCTTTATCGTGCACTGGGAGGGCTACCACTACGTGGTGGTGTACGGGATCTCGTCGCGCTGGGTGTGGGTGGCCGACCCGGCCATCGGCTTCCGCAAGATGAGCGCGGAGGAGTTCGAGCGAGGCTGGAGCGGTACCTGCCTGCTGTTCTCGCCGGGCGAGAGCATGACGCAGCTGTCGGTATCGCGCTCGCCGTGGCTGCGTTTCATCGGCTATCTCGCGCCGTACAAGAAGATCCTGGCGCACCTGTTCCTGGCCACCTTCGTGATCCAGATGCTGGGCGTGGTGCCGCCGCTGATCATCCAGAACATCCTGGACGGCGTGGTGGTGCACCAGAACGTGGGGCTGCTTCACCTGCTGATCGTGGGGCTGATCATCTCCAATGTGTTCTCGCAGCTGATGGCGACGATCCGCGCGTATCTCGCCAACTTCATGGTGCGCAACATGGACTTCGCCATGATGTCGCACTTCTTCAAGCACACGCTGTCGCTGCCGTTGTCGTTCTTTGCCAAGCGCAAGACTGGCGACATCTTCGCGCGCTTCCAGGAGAACCAGACCATCCGCGCCTTCCTGACCGAATCGACGGTGACCACGGCGCTGAACCTGCTGATGGTGTTTATCTACTTCACCATCATGTTCCTCTACAACGTCAAGCTGACGCTGCTGCTGATCGCCTTCGTGATCCCGATCGCGGCGCTGACGGTGGTGGTGACGCCCAAGGTCAAGACCTATGCGCGCGAGGTGTTCGCCGCCTCGACCGATGCCAAGGCCTACCTGATGGAGACGCTGGGCGGCGCCGAGACCGTCAAGGGCATGGGCATCGAGCGCCCGGTGCGGCTGCGCTGGGAACGCAAGTACACCAAGGCGCTGGAGGCGCAGTACAAGGCGCAGGCCTTCCATATCCTGGTGGGGCTGGTGAGCCAGCTGCTCAACGCGGCCACCACCATCGCCGTACTGTGGGTGGGCGCGACGCTGGTGCTGGAGCGCGAGCTGACCATCGGCCAGTTGATCGCCTTCAACGCCTTCATGGGCAGCGTGCTGGCGCCGCTGATGGGGCTGGTGGCGTTGTGGGGCCAGCTCAACGATGCCGGCGTGGCGATGGAGCGCCTGGGCGACGTGCTCGACCTGGAGCCCGAGCAGAAGCCGCAGGACGTGCTGTCGCGCGTGATGCTGCCCGACCTGCAGGGCGAGATCGTGATGAAGGACCTGTACTTCCGCTACGGCGGCGAGGACACGCCCTACGTGCTGGAGAACATCAGCTTCACCATCCGCCCGGGCGAGATGGTGGCCATCGTCGGGCGCAGCGGCTCGGGCAAGACCACGCTGGCCAAGCTGCTGGTGGGCTTCTACAAGCCCACCGAGGGCGCGATGACGGTGGATGGTTATGACCTCAACGTGATCGACGCGGCGTTCTACCGCGCGCAGGTGGGCTACGTGATGCAGTCCAACCTGCTGTTCTCGGGCACCATCGCCGAGAACATCGCCTGCGGTGACGACAGCCCCGACCGGCGCCGCATCGAGGAGGTGGCGCGCATGGCCGACGCCCATGCCTTTATCAGCAAGCTGCCGCTGGGCTACGAGCAGGTGGTGGGCGAGCGCGGCATCGGGCTCTCCGGCGGGCAGATCCAGCGCCTGTGCATTGCCCGCGCGCTGTACCACGACCCGCGCCTGCTGGTGTTCGACGAGGCCACCTCGGCGCTCGACACGCAGTCCGAGAGCAACATCTTGGCCAATATGCAGGAGATCCTGCGCGGGCGCACCGCGGTGATCATCGCGCATCGGCTCAGCACCATCATGCAGGCCGACAAGATCCTGGTGCTGTATGAAGGCGCCATCGTCGAGCAGGGCCGGCACGAGGAGCTGCTCGAGCGCAAGGGCATGTATTTCCAACTGGTGCAGAAGCAACTGAGTGCCGCATGAAGCTATACAACCAGGGTGCCACCCCCGCCTCGGTCACGTCCCCGGTGTCGTTCGCCGGGCTGATCGAGAAGATCGAGATCCTGCGCTCGACGCTGCGCTGGGCGTCGCGGCTTGACCGCCCGGAGATCGAGAAGCTGCTCAAGCAGGCCACCACGCTGCGCGACGAGGTGATGGGGCTGTCGCACAAGGAGCGCTTCGTGCAGGCGGCCTCGGCGACCGAGGCGGCGCCGCCGCAGGAAGAAGTCGAGCGCATGCCGCGCGAGCGCCGCCAGGCATTGATGGAGCGCAGTTTCATTTTCGAAGGCACCTTTGGCGACAACCCCAAGCTGCTGGAGGCACTGGAGATCGCCGAGAAGGCCGCGCCGACTGACCTGCCGGTGCTGATCGACGGCGAGAGCGGCACCGGCAAGGAGCTGATGGCCAAGGTGATCCACGCCAATGGCGCGCGCACCGACAAGCCGTTTATCTCGGTCAACTGCGGCGCGATCCCCGACAGCCTGCTTGAATCCGAGCTGTTCGGCCACAAGAAGGGCGCCTTCACCGGCGCCAGCAACGACCGGCGCGGCAAGTTCGAGAGCGCGCATACCGGCACCATCTTCCTGGACGAGATCGGCGAGCTGCCGCTGACCGGGCAGGTCAAGCTGCTGCGCGTGCTGGAAGCGCACGAGATCCAGCGCGTTGGTTCGGACGAGGCGATCTCAGTGGATACGCGCATCGTCGCGGCAACCAACAAGGACCTGCGCCGCATGAGCCAGGCCGGCACCTTCCGCGAGGACCTGTTCTATCGCCTGAGCGTGATCCACGTCAGCCTGCCGTCGCTGCGCGAGCGGCGCGACGAAATCCCGCTGCTGGTGTCGTACTTCAGTGACGAGGCCGCCGGCATGCTCAAGCGCCGGCCGCTCAAGCTGACGCCGCGGCTGCGCGACTTCCTGCTGCACTACGACTACCCGGGCAATATCCGCGAACTGCGCAACCTGATGTACCGGCTGTCATGCCTGGCCGGCGATACGGCCGACCTGGCGCACCTGCCGCAGGACATCCGGCCCAAGCCGGCCACGCTGGCGGTGGTGGGCAGCGGCACCGCCAGCGCCGACATCACCATGGCGACTTCCCTCAGCGAAGCCAAGCGCGCCGCCAGCGACGAGGCCGAGCGGGCGTTTCTCGAACGGGGCTTGCAGGAAGTGGGCGGCACCGTTGCCGAACTGGCGCGGCGTTTCGACATGAACCGCTCGCACCTGCAGATGCTGCTGAAGAAGCACGGGATCCACTCGAAGGACTTCCGCGCCAATCGGCAGGCCGAAGGCGGCAAGGGCTAGGGTCGCCGCTGCTGCAGCTAGGTGTCCAGCTCGGGATTCACCAGGGTCTTGTCCGAGCCGTAGGGATCCGCGGCGCGGATTACCACCACCGATATGTTGTCGCGGCCGCCGGCATTGAGCGCCATCTGCAGCAGCGTCTGCGCGGCCTGCGCAACGTCCTGCTGCGCCAGCACGGTGGCGATGTCGTCATCGTCGACTTCGTTGCTCAGGCCGTCGCTGCACAGCAGGAAGACATCGCCGTCCGCCACATCGGTCAGCAACTGCTCCGGCACCAGCGTTGCCGCCGCACCCACTGCGCGCGTGATGGTGTTCTGGGCGGGATGGTGGCGCGCTTCTTCCGGCGTGATCAGCCCGCGCGCCAGCAGGCGCTCGACCTGGTTGTGGTCGCGCGTGAGGCGGGCGAACTGGCCGCCCCGCAGGCGGTACAGCCGGCTGTCGCCCGCCCACAGGCAGGCACAGCGGCGGTCGCCGGCCAGCAGCACCACCACCGTGCTGCCGATGCAGCGCACACCCAGGCGCGCGGCTTCATCGACCAGCGCCAGGTTCACACCCAGCATCGCCGCGCGCGTGGCGTCGAGCCGGTCTTCCAGCCGGGCTTGCGCCGGCAGCGCGGCCAGCGCCTGCACCACCGCCTGGCTGGCGAAGTCGCCGATGGCATGGCCACCCATGCCGTCGGCCACCGCCCATAGTTGTTGCCCGGGCAGGTCGAGGCAGGCATCCTCGTTGCGCTCACGGACCCGCCCGACGTCCGTGCACGCCGCCGAGGTCCACTGGAAATGCGAGTCGAAGCCCAATCTTGTCTCCGGTCCGCGTAAAGCCCCGGCGCGGCCGGGGCGCAGCCACGACGGCGCTGACGTTCAGATCAGCCGGCCGTCGTTCCTCGCGCCCTGGTCGCCCTGAACATTGATATTGGCGTTTGGCGCGTTGTTACGGATATCGATGTTCTGGAACTGGTTGTTCATCTGATCAGCATAGAAGCTGTAGTTGATCTCGTAAAAGTTGATCACGGTCCCGCCTGGCAACGGCGACGACGGCACGAACGGGCGGATCCACCCGAACACCCACTGCCCGCCGGCGCCGCGCACGCGGGCCATGGCGGCGGGAGCAAGTTCGCGGCAGGTGCCGAGGTCGTTGATTGCGAGGGTGGCCATAATCGGTCTCCGGTGAAAGCGGCGGGGCGCCGGGGGTGGTACCGGTATTGAGCAAGGCGCGTGCCAAGCGGCGGGTTCGGGAGGAAGACATTGGAATCCCAGGACTGGCGCGGCCTGCCAGGTGGGGTGGGGCCGATGGGGCACACGCCTGGAGGCGGGCCACGTTGGCGGATGCCCGACACACCGGGCGGACAGTGTCGGGCTCCACCCACCACAGCGTATCCACCGCGCGGGTTCCCCGCCGGCCCGCGCAGTCGTCCTGGCGCGGAGCGAGTGGTGGCCGCCAGCCAACAGATTTGCCGCAGCGCGGTTGGCTGCCGTCAGACAGGTCACCCCCGCCAAAACCCTTGGATTTCCCGGAAAGCCTTGTCCCGTTGTGCCTCCCTGCCATTGGCATGGTTGATGCGGTTGGTCTGGCACGAAGCAGCAATGCCTGCAGCAACCAGACAGATCGAGGCCAGCCATGAACACCCAGGACCCACAACACGAATACGGTAGCGACGATCACCACGCCGACCTGCTGCCGCTCGGCGCCCACCTGGTGACCGAACGCCATGGCTACGTCCACCATGGCATCTATGCCGGTGCTGGCCGCGTCATCCACTACGCCGGCTTTGCCCGCGCGCTGCAAGCCGCCCCGGTCGAAGAAACCACGCTCGAAGGCTTCGCCGCCGGCCATGGCATCGCCGTCAAGCCCGAACCCTGCGCACGCTTCGCCGGCCCGCACGCTGTCGAACGCGCCCGCTCCCGCCTGGGCGAAAACGCCTACCGCCTGCTGACCAACAACTGCGAGCACTTCTGCTCCTGGTGTCTGTCCGGCGAAAGCCGCAGCGAACAGGTGGAAACCTGCATGCGCCGTCCGCGCGCCGCGCTGCAGATCGGCTGGCTGCTGCTGGGCGTGCTGCTGCAAGCCCATCTGGGCGGCATGAACCTCGGCCTCGCCTGAACCGCGCGGCCGCCACCGAACTAAGGAGCCCGCCATGTCCGGATTGATCGACTGGGAACTGCGCTGCAACCTGCGCGGACAAGCCTGCCACCGCAGCTGCACCACCGCCGCCAACTGCGCCCGCGGCCGCCACCGCCCGGGGCGCCGTGCGCTGCGGCGCACCGGCCAGGCGGCCCGGCTGGCTTCGTCCGGGCGTCTTGCCGGGGGGAGCCGCCGCCACTGATCGCCATTTGCGACATGGAATGGCCTCCGAAGTGGGGAAATTGGTGCCGCAGGGCCAGAAAACACCCTGCTATGTGCAGTAGACCACCGATGCACGCGTGTGCGGCCGGGACACTGATGTCTCACGCATCACTGCGAGGGGCGTCATGCTGATCTTGGTGACCATAGTCGAACCGTTGAACCTGCTCGGATTGAGCATTGTTCGGACCACACCCTGCGCGCACCGGGATGTATGCGTGACGGACGACTTCGGCAACCTCACCGAGTGCGAGTCGCTGGGGCAGGCGCTGGCGTTCGCGGCTGATATCCAGATGCACTGACGCCGCGGCACCGTCAGCGGCCCCGCAATTCCCGCGCCGGCGACACGGGCCCGGACTTGTGCCTGTTCGCAAGAGGTTTTTGATATACTCCCAGCCTGCTTCCGGGTCCCCTCGCCGTAGTTCAATGGATAGAACGAGCGCCTCCTAAGCGCTAGATACAGGTTCGATTCCTGTCGGCGGGACCATAGAAACGCCGGGCCTTCCCGTCCTGGAAGAAGTAGGTCGCCTCCACTGGGCTGGGCAAGCCGCGTCGCTCATGGCTTGCATTCGACCTTTTCCTCATACTTGCCATCCCTCTTCCACTCGCGCTCAATCTTGCAAGGCCCCTTGCGGAATTTTTCCTTCTGTTCATAGCCGCGCGGGCCGTCCTCGCATTTGCGCTCTTCCTTGTACTCCCCATCGCGCTTCTGTTCACGTTCGATTTCGCAAGGGCCGCTGCGGTACTTCTCCTTGAATTCTCCGCCGGGGCTTCGGTAGTCGACCGGATGGCCATGCGGGAGTGCGTCGGCATTGGCCGCGGAGGCCATTATGAACAGCAGGCCAAGGATGGCCAGCGGCGCCTTTTCTGGCATGGTAGTTTGGCTGGAGTAGAAGATAGCGGCCGAGCATAGCAAGTGATATTGCCAGGCGGCTGTATCAAATGGTTACCGCACCGAGGGGACAGGCGGCGGGCGCGATGCGGGGCCGTCCGGCAGTAGATTTACCTCTCAACGGCTCCAAGCCGTTGATCAATGCGCGCTGGTTTTGGAAAATAACTGGATCACCGCTACGCCCGCAATGATCAATCCAATCCCCAGGCAAGCCGCCAGGTCGGGAATCTGCCGGTACAACACCACGGCAATCAGCGACACCAACACAATCCCGGCCCCGCTCCAGATCGCGTAAGCGATCCCCACCGGCACCGTCCGCATCACTAGCATCAGCAGATAGAACGCCGCAACGTAGCCGGTAACCACCAGCACGCTGGGCCAGAGCCGGGTAAAGCCTTGCGACGCCTTCAGGCTGCTGGTGGCGATGACTTCGGCAATGATGGCAAGGGCGAGGAGCAGGTAACCGTTCATGGGGACGCGTCTGTGGGGCGAAAGGGTCGGCCAGTCCGGCATCTTAGCGCCCCTGTCATGTTGCGCCAAAGCCTCCTCCCTCCTTTGCGGTGGTTGTGCGATGCGGCAAGGCGGTCTTGAATGACGCATAAGAAAAAAGCGGGGCCCACGCCGGCTCGCGTCAAAAGACAACGAAGAGCAGTCGCGGTATTCAGCCCGAACAAGCCGGCACGAACCCTCACGATGCCGGCGGCGGGCATGTGGCAAGGGGAGCGGTATGCATCACACTGGCATTGCCGATACGGCCGTCTGGCCGTCATCGCAATTTGGGGACACGGAGCCTGCGGCGGACGTGAGCCCATGGCAGGACACCATCGCCGCGGCGGATCATGCGCTGGAGGAGGCCACCCGCATCCAGCGCGGCGTGCAGCACAACCTGAAGCTGATGCAGGAGGTGCGGTCGCTGCGCGAGGACTTGCGCAAAGCGCATGCGGAGGTCGATCGCTACCGGGGCATGCATGCCCGCGTTGTGGTTGGCATGCGCCAGCTGGAGGATGACCACACGGCAGCGATGAGCCGGCTCCAGGCGGACCACGAAATGCTGCTGGTGCGCCATCGCGTCTACAAGCTGATGGCCGAGCACTATGCGCGCATGGCGCTGGGGCTGGATCCGGAGACCTTTGTCGCGCACCGCGAGCGCGTGCTGCAGCACGTGCTGTTCCAGCGCCGCAGGGGCGTGCCGCCGGAGGCAATCAGCGCCGCGGACGTGGCCTTCCTTATGCTGTAGCGACGGGGGCTCAGGCGGCACGCGGCCGCAACACGTAGTACGCGAGCATGCCGCCCACCACGCCCCAGAAGGCCGAGCCCACGCCCGCCAGCGTCATGCCGGAGGCAGTGATCATGAAGGTCAGCAACGCCGCTTCGCGCTCGCCCGGGGTCTGCATCGCGACCGTCAGGCCGTTGGCGATCGAGCCCAGCAGCGCGAACGCCGTGACGCCCACCACCAGCGCCCGCGGAAAGGCGGCGAACAGCGCGGCGATGCTGGCGGCCAGTGTGCCCGCCACCAGGTAGCCCACGCCGCAGACCACGGCCGCGGTATAGCGGCGGTTGCGGTCGGGATCGGCCTGCGGGCCAGTGCAGATGGCGGCGGTGATCGCTGCCAGGTTGACCCCGTGCGAGCCGAACGGCGCCAGCACCGCCGAGGCCAGGCCGGTCAGCGTGATCAGCCGCGACGCGGGCACGTGGTAGCCATCGGCCTGCAGCACCGCCAGACCGGGGATGTTCTGCGAGGCCAGCGCAACGATAAACAGCGGGATCGCCATGCTGATAAGGGCCGACAGCGAGAACGCCGGCGTGGTCCACACCGGCACGGCCACGGCCAGCCGCAACCCGGAGAAATCGAGCTGGCCGAACCCCCCGGCAACCACCACGCCTGTCAGCAGCACGCCCGGCACGGCATAGGCCGGCCACAGCTTGCGGCCGATCAGGTAGGCGGCGAACATCGCCAGCAGCAGCACGGTCTGGTGCTGCGCCAGGACGAATACATCCACGCTGATGCGGAACAGGATGCCAGCGAGCAGCGCCGAGGCGATGCTGGCGGGCAGGGCACGCATCAGCTTGTCGAACCAGCCGGTCATGCCGGCGGCCATCATCATCAGCGAGGCCAGCAGGAAGGCACCGATGGCTTCCGCGTACGGCACGCCCGGCAGGCTGGCGATCAGCAGCGCGGCGCCGGGCGTGGACCAGGCCACCACGATCGGCACGCGCAGCGCCAGCGACAGGCCGATGGTGGTCACCCCCATCCCCATCGACAACGCCCAGATCCACGACGAAATCTGCGCATCGGTCAGGTGCGCGGCCTGGCCGGCCTGGATCATCAGCACCAGCGAACTGGTATAGCCGGTCAGCGCGGCGACCAGCCCGGCGACGAGCGCGGGAACGGACAGGTCGGTTTTGAGTGAAGCGGTGGTCATGGGGCGGCAACAAGCACATTGGCAGGGCCGCAATCTTCGCATAAGTGCCTTGGCCGTCCCAATTTGCCGCCCCCGCGGCGGGGCTGTCAGTCTGCGACCTTGTCGCTCGGGAACTTGAAGGAATCGCGTAGCAGGTAGCTCATCGGGATGTCGAGCCGGGTGCCATGCGGCGGGATCGGCCCCTGGAACCACTTGCGGTAGAGCTTCTGGGTGTCCTGGTCGTAGATTGACGCCACCAGCGTTTTGTCGACCAGCTGCTTGAAGGCCGCGTCCTGGCGCGACAGCATGATGGCGTAGGGCTCGATGGTGAGCAGGTCGCCGGTGATGCGGTACTCGGCCGGCTTGGCCGCGTTGGCGCGCAGGCCGTACAGCAGCACGTCGTCCATCACGAAGGCGTCGGCCTTGCCGGCTTCGACCATGGCGAACGCCTGCGCATGGTCCTTTGCCTCCACCAGGCGCAGCTGCATGGCGCCGGATTCGTCCATCTTGCGCAGCGTCGCCAGCGGCGTCGTGCCCGTGGTCGAGACCACGGTCTTGCCGCGCAGGTCCTGCCACTTGGTGATGCCCGACGACGCCTTGACCAGCATGCGGCTGCCGGCGATGTAGTGGGGGATCGTGAAGGCCACCTGCTCGCGCCGCTCGCGGTTGTTGGTGGTGGAGCCGCATTCGAGGTCAGCCTTGCCCTCGACGATGGCGGGGATGCGCGAGGCCGGCGTGACCTGCACCCAGTCCACGCGCAGCGACGGCAGCTTCAGTGCGCCGCGCACGGCGTCGGCCACGCGCAGGCACAGGTCCACGGCGTAGCCCATGGGCTTGCCATCCGCCAGGAAGGAGAACGGCACCGAGCTTTCGCGGTGGGCAATGCGGATCGCGCCGGTCTGGCGGATGCGGCGCAGCACCGGTGCGCTGTCGGCGTCGGCCACCGTATCGGCGCCGGCGTTGGTGGTGGCATGCGCCGCAGGCAGGGCGCCGCCAGCAAAGGCGGCACAGGCAAGCAAAGACAACACAGGCGCAAGCTTCCGGCAGGAAGGCAGGCCCCGCAGACCCGGATCGATCAATGTAACCCCCGTACAGAAATGACTGGAACCGGCGCGGGCAGCGGCCGGCGGCCAACCACCCGTTCCGATTTCTGGCCGGCTGTGGCGCCGGCTCTGCGTTTGCGTGTATTTGTCGTGCCGGAACCGGCGGGTGCAGGACGAGCCATTGTTCCATGCGGGGCCGGGTGCAGACAACTGCCGGGGGGCGGGCGTACTCGGCAAGCAACGATCGCTGGCGATCTCGGTTGACCGGGACTTTCCCTTACGGACTTGTCCGACTGGAGCGCGCAGGGGCGCATTGATATTCTGTCGCCGTGCCTTGCGAGCAGGGCACCGAGGAGAGACTCTTGGGCCCGCAATGCGCGGGCCCTTCTTTTTGGGCGCGGCTTCCGGCTGCGTCCGGTCGTCTACAATGCGGGCTGCCGTGCCACGCCAGCCCTGGCAGGCCGCCCCGTCCTTTCTCCGCCTTTCTCTCGTCGCCTTCCATCCCATGGCCCTGTTTTCCATCACCGACGCCCAGCTTGCCTTCGGGCACGTGGCCCTGCTCGACCACACCGACTTTTCGCTGGAGGCCGGCGAGCGCGTGGGCCTGATCGGGCGCAACGGCTCGGGCAAGTCCTCGCTGCTGAAGATCGTGGCCGGGCTGGCGGCGCCGGATGACGGCCTGATCGCGCGCCAGAGCGGCGTGACCACCGCCTACGTGCCGCAGGAGCCGCAGTTCGAGCCGGGCATCACCGTGTTCGACGCCGTCTCGCAGGGCATGGGTGATGCGCACGACCTGCTGGTGCGCTACGAGGCCGCCGCCGACCGGGTCGCCGAGAATCATGACGACGAAGCCGCACTGGCCGAGCTGCACCGGCTGCAGTCCGAGCTGGACGCCGCCGGCGCCTGGCAGCTGCGCACGCGCGTCGAAACCACGCTGGCACGGCTGGGACTGGATTCGCACACGCGCGTCGAGGCACTCTCCGGCGGCCTGCAGAAGCGCGTGGCGCTGGCGCAGGCGCTGGTGGCCGAGCCCGACATCCTGCTGCTGGACGAGCCCACCAACCACCTCGACGTGGAAGCGATCCGCTGGCTTGAAGACCTACTGCTGGGCTTCCGCGGCAGCGTGCTGTTGATCACCCACGACCGCGCCTTCCTCGACCGCGTCGCCACCCGCATCATCGAACTGGACCGCGGCCGGCTGGTGTCCTTCCCCGGCAACTTCGCCGCCTACCAGGCACGCAAGGAAGAGATGCTGGCCGCGGAGCAGGTCGAGCAGGCCAAGTTCGACAAGCTGCTGGCGCAGGAGGAAGTGTGGATCCGCAAGGGCGTGGAGGCGCGCCGCACGCGCAGCGTGTCGCGCATCCAGCGGCTGGTGGCGATGCGCAACGAGCGCGCCGCGCGCCGTGAAGTACAGGGCAACGTCAAGCTGGAAGTGTCGCAGGCCGATCGCTCCGGCAAGATCGTGTCGGAGCTGACCGGCGTCAGCAAGGCCTATGGCGACAAGGTGGTGGTGCGCGACTTTACCGCCACCATCATGCGCGGCGACAAGGTCGGCCTGATCGGCCCCAACGGCGCCGGCAAGACCACGCTGCTGCGGCTGATCCTGGGCGAGCTGGCACCGGACAGCGGCACCGTGCGCAACGGCAGCAACCTGCAGGTGGCGTACTTCGACCAGATGCGCACCGCGCTGGACCTGGAGCGCTCGCTGGCGGACACCATCAGCCCGGGCAGCGACTGGGTCGAGGTCAATGGCCAGCGCAAGCACGTGATGAGCTACCTGGGCGACTTCCTGTTCGCGCCGGAGCGCGCGCGTTCGCCGGTCAAGTCGCTGTCAGGCGGCGAGCGCAACCGGCTGCTGCTGGCGCGCCTGTTCGCGCGGCCGGCCAATGTGCTGGTGCTGGACGAGCCCACCAACGACCTCGACATCGATACGCTGGAACTGCTGGAAGAACTGCTGCAGGACTATGGCGGCACCGTGTTCCTGGTTTCGCACGACCGGGCGTTCCTGGACAACGTGGTGACCTCGACCCTCGCTGCCGAAGGCGATGGCGTGTGGCGCGAGTCGGTGGGCGGGTATTCCGACTGGGTCGAGCAGTCGGCCCGCAGCGCGGCGCTGCAGGCCGCGCGCAAGCCGGAACAGAAGGCGGCCGAGCCGGCAAAGGGCAAGGACTCGCGCGAGGCGCGCGGTGCCAACCGGACCGTCAAGCTGTCGTACAAGGAGCAGCGCGAGCTGGACGGCCTGCCGGAGCGCATTGCCGCGCTGGAAACGGAGCAGAAGGCGATCTCGGCGCAGCTGGAAGACGGTTCGCTCTATGTCAGCGATGCGCCCAAGGCCGTGCAGCTGGGCACCCGGCACGACGAGATCGAGATGGAACTGCTGGAAGCGCTGGAGCGCTGGGAAGTGCTGGAAGCGAAGTCGAAGGGCGAGGGCGTGTGAGCGCCTGGCTGCGTCACCCGCACCACGCCAACACCATATTGGTCAGATCGACCATAAAACCCGGCCGCAGATAGCCCACGAAGCCCAGCGCCAGCAGCCCGGCCAGCACCGCCAGCCCGGTTGCCTTGGCCACGCGGACGCGGGCCTTGGCCATCATGCCGCCGCCGGCTGCGCGCGCACCAGCGCCTGCTCGCGGATCGGCAGGTTCACCAGCGCGGCCATCACGCCCAGCGCGATGGAAATCAGCCACACCGTGTTGTAGCCACCGGTGCGGTCATAGAGGAAGCCGCCCAGCCAGGCGCCCAGGAAGCTGCCGATCTGGTGCGAGAAGAACACCACCCCGGACAGCATCGACAGGTATTTCACGCCGAACACCTGGGCGATGATGCCGTTGGTCAGCGGCACGGTCGACAGCCACAGGAAGCCCATCAGCGCCGCGAACACCCAGGTACTGGCCACCGTCAGCGGCAGCAGCAGGTAGCCGGCGATCACCACCGAGCGCGCCAGGTAGATGAACGCCAGCAGGTAGCGCTTGGGCAGGCGCTGGCCGATCGCGCCGGCGGTATAGGTGCCGAACACGTTGAACAGCCCGATCAGCGCCAGCGCCACGACGGCGACTTTCGGGTCGACCAGGCCCTGGTCCTTCAGGTACGGCGCCAGGTGCACGCCGATAAACACTACCTGGAAGCCGCACACGAAATAGCCCAGCGTCAGCAGCTGGAAGTTGCGGTTGCCGAAGGCTTCGTGGACGGCCTGGCCGATGGTCTGGTGGTGGCCGCCGGCGTGGCCCGCCTCGCGCGGCTCGCGCAGCGTCAGCGCCAGCGGCAGCATTACACAGGCCATCAAAGCCATCACGTATAGCGCGTTCTGCCAGCCCATGCCGGAGATCAGTCCCTGTTCCACCGGGATCATCAGGAACTGCCCGAACGAGCCCGCGGCGGCGGCAATGCCCATCGCCCACACGCGTTTCTCGGGGCTGGCCACGCGGCCGATCACGCCGTAGACGATGCTGTAGGTGGTACCTGACTGCGCGATGCCGATCATCACGCCGGCGCCGGTGGCGAAGGCGGTGCCGCTGGTGGCCAGCGCCATCACCACCAGGCCGGCCACGTACAGCGCCACCCCGATCAGCATGATGCGCAGCGCGCCGAACTTGTCGGCGAGTGCGCCGGCAAAGGGCTGGCTGGCGCCCCACATCAGGTTCTGCAGCGCCAGCGCGAAGGCGAAGGTCTCGCGGTTCCAGCCGTGGGCCTGCGTGATCGGCAGGTTGAACAGGCCGAAGCCGTGCCGGATACCCATCGATAGGGTGACGAGCAGGCCGCCGCACACCAGCACGGTGGTCAGGGAGAGTTGTCGGTTTTGCATTGTCTAGGCTCGGTGTGCGGCAGTCCCGCCGGGTAGTGCGGTGCCGACATGGATAGTCTGTGCTTGTTGTTTTGAACCGCGCCGGGACGGCAATCAGGCTTGCCAGGGCCGGGTGGTGGCGAGTTTACCCCGGCTTGCAAAAACGCGTGCGGCAGCGCCCGCGTTGCCGGCGCCCCGGCAAAAAGTGGCGGGGGGGCGGCAAAGCGCCGCCAGCGCCGGCACCCAGCGCAATCCCTTTTCCACGGGATTGCCCGCGCCCGCTTCCATTACAATGCAGTGCCCGGTGCCCCGGCGCGTGCACAGTTGTGCGCCCCGTGCAGCCGGGACAATCACTTTCGTAGCGACTCCATGGCGAGCAAAACCAGTCAGTACAGCGAATCCTCCATCCGGGTCCTGAAGGGCCTGGAGCCGGTCAAGCAGCGCCCCGGCATGTACACCCGGACCGACAACCCCCTGCATATCGTGCAGGAGGTGATCGACAACGCCTCGGACGAGGCCCTGGGCGGCCACGGCTCCGAGATCCTGGTGACCCTGCATCGCGACGGCAGCGTCAGCGTGGAGGACGACGGCCGCGGCATCCCGGTGGGCATCCACCCGGAAGAAGGCGTGCCGGTGGTCGAGATCGTCTTTACCCGGCTGCACGCCGGCGGCAAGTTCGACAAGGGCAAGGGCGGCGCCTATGCCTTCTCGGGCGGGCTGCACGGCGTGGGCGTGTCGGTGACCAATGCCCTCTCGACGCAGTTGGACGTGACCGTCTGGCGCGACGGCATGTGTTCCACGTTGACCTTCTCCGGCGGCGACGTGACCGTGCCGCTGGCCTCGCGCAAGTTCGAGCGTGGTGAGAAAAAGAACGGCACCCGCGTGCAGGTGTGGCCGGACGCCAAGTATTTCGACTCGGCCGCGATCCCGCTGGCGGAGCTGCAGCGCCTGCTGCGCAGCAAGGCCGTGCTGCTGCCCGGCGTCAAGGTGACGCTGGTGACCGAGAAAACCGGCGAGCGCCAGACCTGGCAGTACGACCAGGGCCTGAAGGGCTACCTGGTCGAGGCGCTGGCGCAAGGCAGCGGCGCGGAACTGGTGATTCCGATGTTCGAGGGCGAGCACTTCGCCGACCCCGACGCCAATCCCGGCGAAGAAGGCTTTGCCGACGGTGAAGGCGCGTCGTGGGTGGTGGCCTGGACCGAAGACGGCGCGCCGGTGCGCGAGTCCTACGTCAACCTGATCCCCACGCCTGCCGGCGGCACGCATGAATCCGGCCTGCGCGAAGGCCTGTTCCAGGCGGTCAAGAGCTTTATCGAGATGCATGCGCTGCAGCCCAAGGGCGTCAAGCTGATGAGCGAGGACGTGTTCGCGCGCGCCTCGTTCGTGCTGTCGGCCAAGGTGCTGGATCCGCAGTTCCAGGGCCAGATCAAGGAGCGCCTGAACAGCCGCGACGCGGTGCGGCTGGTGTCCACCTTCAGCCGCCCGGCGCTGGAGCTGTGGCTGAACCACCATGTCGAGTACGGCAAGAAGCTGGCCGAGCTGGTGATCCGCCAGGCCCAGGCCCGCACGCGTGCGGCACAGAAGGTCGAGAAGAAGAAGGGCTCCGGCGTGGCCGTGCTGCCCGGCAAACTGACCGACTGCGAGTCCACCGACGTGACCCGCAACGAACTCTTCCTGGTCGAGGGCGACTCCGCCGGCGGCTCGGCCAAGATGGGCCGCGACAAGGAGTTCCAGGCCATCCTGCCGCTGCGCGGCAAGGTGCTCAACACCTGGGAAACCGAGCGCGACCGCCTCTTTGCCAACAACGAGGTGCATGACATCGCGGTGGCGATCGGCGTGGACCCGCACGGCACCAACGACGAGCCCGACCTGTCCAACCTGCGCTACGGCAAGATCTGCATCCTGTCCGACGCGGACGTGGACGGCGCGCATATCCAGGTGCTGCTGCTGACGCTGTTCTTCCGCCACTTTCCCAAGCTGATCGAGACCGGCAACGTCTGTGTGGCGCGTCCGCCGCTATTCCGCGTCGACGCACCGGCGCGCGGCAAGAAGCCCGCGCAGAAGCTGTACGCGCTGGACGAAGGCGAGCTGTTGGCCATCCAGGACAAGCTGCTCAAGGACGGCGTCAAGGAAAACTCGTGGCAGATTTCCCGCTTCAAGGGCCTGGGCGAAATGAGCGCCGAGCAGCTCTGGGAAACCACCATGAACCCCGACACGCGGCGCCTGCTGCCCGTGATGCTGGGCGAATATGACCTGCCGCAGACCGTCGAGATGATGAATATGCTGATGGGCAAGGGCGAGGCCGCGCAGCGCCGCAGCTGGCTGGAAGAGAAGGGCAACGAGGTCGAGGCCGATATCTGAAGCCGCGGCCATGGCACCTGGCCAGCCCATGCTGGCAGGCCGGTGCCGGCCCGGCGCGATTGGCGCATAATGCCCGCTCCGGCCTGCTGCACTGAACGCACGATGACGACGAGACCCCCCGGCAAACCATGGCGTAACCTGGCAGCCGCCCTGCTGGCGCTGGCCGGGCTCGCCTGTGCGCCGGCGGCACATGCCGAGCTGTGGGGCTATATCGATGCCGACGGCGTGGCGCACTTTGCCGACCAGAAGCTGGACGAGCGCTACAAGCTGTTCATGAAGGACGGCGGCAAGCTCGACAGCGCGCGGCTGGCTGCGATCCAACGCGGGCGTTCGCAGGCGGGCGGGACCGCCGGCGCCGATATTGACCTGGAGCAGCACAAGCTCTACCGCTACGTCGTCAACCATCCCAACATCAAGACCGTCGAGCCGCTGATCCACCAGATCGCCGGCAAGCAGGATGTCGACCCGGCGCTGGTCAAGGCGGTGATGGCGGTGGAGTCGGGCTTCAACGCCGGCGCGGTGTCGCCCAAGGGCGCGATCGGCCTGATGCAGGTGATCCCCGACACCGGCGCGCGCTTTGGCGTCAGCGCCGATGCGCGCCGCAGCGTCGAGCAGAAGCTGGCCGACCCGCGCACCAATATCACTGCGGGCGTGCGCTACCTGCGCTGGCTGATGCAGCTGTTCCCGAACAACCTGGAGCTGGTGCTGGCCGCCTACAACGCGGGCGAGGGCGCGGTGCAGCGCTATAACAACCGGATTCCGCCATACCCGGAGACGCAGCAGTACGTCAGCACCGTGCTGCAGTTCTACCGGCTGTACCAGCCGCAGCAGGGCGCGGTGCTGACTCGCACCAGTGCCAGCGCGGACGGCCCGCGCGTGAAGATGGTCATCGGCGGACGCCGCAACATGCCCTGACCGGCATGACCGAACAACAAGCAACCCGGCGCGCCGGCAGTTCAAGGCGCGCCGAATTCTTGCCTATCCATGGAACAACAAGACATCACGTTTCAACCTGAAGAGCCGGCGGATTCACTGACGCTGGCGCGCTACGCCGAGCGGGCCTACCTGGACTACGCGGTCAGCGTGGTCAAGGGCCGCGCGCTGCCCGAGGTGGCCGACGGCCAGAAACCGGTGCAGCGCCGCATCCTGTTCGCGATGCACGAGATGGGCCTGCGCGCCGACGCCAAGCCGGTCAAGTCCGCGCGCGTGGTCGGCGACGTGCTGGGCAAGTTCCACCCGCACGGCGACCAGTCCGCGTATGACGCGCTGGTGCGCCTGGCGCAGGACTTCTCGCTGCGCTACCCGTTGATCGACGGCCAGGGCAACTTCGGCTCGCGCGACGGCGACGGCGCGGCGGCGATGCGCTACACCGAAGCGCGGCTGACGCCGATCTCGCGGCTGCTGCTGGACGAGATCGACGAAGGCACGGTCGACTTTGTCGCCAACTACGACGGCTCGATGCAGGAGCCCAAGCTGCTGCCGGCGCGGCTGCCGTTCGTGCTGCTCAACGGCGCCTCCGGCATCGCGGTGGGCATGGCGACCGAGGTGCCGCCGCACAACCTGCGCGAAGTGGCCGCGGCCACGGTGGCGATGATCCGCAACCCCAATATCACGCTGGCCGAGCTGCTGGCGCTGATGCCGGGACCGGATTATCCGGGCGGCGGCCAGATCATCTCGCCCGCGTCCGATATCGCCCAGATCTACGAGGGCGGCCGCGGCAGCCTGAAGGTGCGCGCGCGCTGGACCATCGAGGAGATGGCGCGCGGCCAGTGGCAGCTGGTGGTGACCGAGCTGCCGCCGAATACCTCGGCGCAGAAGGTGCTGGAAGAGATCGAGGAGATTACCAACCCCAAGATCAAGACCGGCAAGAAGGCGCTGACGCAGGAACAGCAGCAGCTCAAAGCCACTGTGCTGGCGGTGCTGGACGCGGTGCGCGACGAATCGGGCAAGGATGCGCCGGTGCGGCTGGTGTTCGAGCCCAAGAGCAAGAACGTCGGCCAGCAGGAGTTCATCCACACGCTGCTGGCGCATACCAGCCTGGAGTCGGGCGCGCCGATCAACCTGGTGATGATCGGCACCGACGGCCGGCCGCGCCAGAAGGGCCTGCGCGAGATCCTGGGCGAATGGATCCGGTTCCGCTTCGAGACCGTCACGCGGCGCACGCGCCATCGCCTGGGCAAGGTCGAGGACCGCATCCATATCCTCGAAGGCCGGATGCTGGTGCTGCTCAATATCGACGAGGTGATCCGCATCATCCGCGAGAGCGACGAGCCCAAGCCGGCGCTGATCGAGGCCTTCGGCCTGAGCGACCGCCAGGCCGAGGACATCCTGGAAATCCGGCTGCGCCAGTTGGCGCGCCTGGAAGCGATCCGGATCGAGAAGGAACTGAAGGAACTGCGCGAGGAGCAGGCCGAACTGGACGTGCTGCTCAAGTCCGAGACCATGATGCGCCGTCGCATCATCAAGGAGATCGAGACCGACGCCAAGCAATACAGCCCGGAAGACAAGGACCCGCGCCGCACGCTGATCCAGGAAGAACGCCGCGCCGCGGCCGAAGTGCGCGTGATCGACGAGCCGGTGACGGTGGTGATGTCGCAGAAGGGCTGGGTGCGCACGCGCCAGGGCCATGGCCACGACGCGCAGCAGTTCACCTTCAAGGCCGGCGACGCGCTCTACGACACCTTTGAATGCCGCACCGTCGACGTGCTGCTGGTCTTCGGCACCAATGGCCGGGTCTATTCCGTGCCGGTCGCCAGCCTGCCGGGCGGGCGCGGCGACGGGGTGCCCATCACCACGCTGATCGAGCTGCAGTCTGGCAGCCAGGTCGCGCACACCTTTGCCGGCAGCGCCGAGCAGCGCATGCTGATCGCCACCGCGGGCGGCAATGGCTTCCTGACCAAGGTCGGCGACATGATCAGCCGGCAGAAGGGCGGCAAGTCGTTCCTGACGCTCGATGACGGCGACGCGCCGCTGGCACCGGCGCCGGTCGGCGACGAGGCCACGCATGCGGCCTGCCTGTCGGGCAACGGCCGCCTGCTGCTGGTGGCGCTGGACGAGGTCAAGGTGCTGTCGGCCGGCGGGCGTGGCGTGATCCTGATGGAGCTGGAGCCGAAGGAAAAGCTGCTCCAGGCGATCGCCGTCGGCGCACCGGGTCTGGTGCTGTCCGGCGCCGGCCGCGGCGGCAAGCCGTCGTCACAGAAACTGGCCGGGCAGTCGCTGCTGCCGTACGTCGGCAAGCGCGCGCGCAAGGGCAAGCCGATCGAGGCCAAGCTGAAGGAACCGCGTATCGATCCGGTGCGCGTGGATCCCCCGGCCGGCGGCAACTGATGCCGGCCGTCGCGGCTGCCCTGGCCTGCAGGGCGGCCGCGAACCTGGACCCGGCCTGCGTGCCGGGCCTTTCCCCAGTGCCCGGCCATTGGCCGGAATGGGGCGCAGGCCGGAAGCAACAAGAACAGCAATCTCCGCTACACAGCGCCCTCCCTCATGTCGGTCCCCCCGCTGCCTGAACTTGCACCGCCGCCCGGCCCCCGCAAGCTGTTCCTCGAGTTTGCCCGCATGGGCCTGTCCGGTTTCGGCGGCGTGCTGCCGTTCGTGCGGCGCGCGGTGGTCGAGCGCAACCGCTGGCTGGACGACCGCGACTTCGTCGAACTGCTGAGCTTGGGCCAGGTGCTGCCCGGCCCCAACGTGATTAACCTGGCGCTGATGCTGGGCCTGCGCTTTGCCGGCTGGCGCGGCGCGCTGGCCGCGTTCAGCGGGCTGGTGATGGTGCCGATGGGGCTGGTGCTGGGTTTGATGCTGCTGTACCAGCACTACCAGGACGTCGCCGCGGTGCGGCGCATGCTGACCGGCATAACGGCGGTGTCGGCCGGCCTGATGCTGGCCACCGGCTTCCGGCTGGCGCAGAGCCTGTCGGTGACCGTGCGCAACGTGCTGATCGGCGGCGTCGCCTTTGTCGCCATTGGCCTGCTGCGCTGGCCGCTGGTGCCGGTGATGGCGGTGCTGGTGCCGCTGGCGCTGGTGTGGGAGTGGCGCATCGGCAAGGGAGCGCGGGCATGAGCATGGGCGAAATCCTGGGCAGCCTGCTGGCCCATTTCGGCGTGCTGTCGCTGCTGGCGATCGGCGGCGCCAGCACCACGCTGCCCGACATGCACCGCTATCTGGTGGAAGCCAATGGCTGGCTGACCGATGCGCAGTTTTCGGCGATGTACGCGATCTCGCAGGCGGCGCCGGGGCCGAACATCCTGTTCGTATCGCTGTTCGGCTGGCAGGTGGCGGGGCTGGCCGGCGCGCTGACTTCCATGCTCGGCATCTGCGGGCCGTCGAGCCTGATCGCCTTGTGTTTCGAGTATTTCTCCGGGCGCTCGCCGCACGCACGCTGGCCGGGGCTGATCCGGCGCGGGCTGGCGGCGCTGACCATCGGCCTGATGTTCGCGTCGGGCTGGGTGCTGGCGCGCAGCGTCGACCTGCACTGGGCGGCGATGCTGGTCACCGCCGCCACGGTGCTGCTGATGCTGAAGACGCGGGTGCATCCGCTGGTGCTGGTGGCGATCGGCGGTGCGGCCGGCCTGCTGGGGCTGGTCTAGCCCCGCGGTCCGGTCAGTCGACGCCGACGAAGCCGCCCGTCTGGTGCGCCCACAGCCGCGCATACAGCCCGCCATGCGCCAGCAATTGCGCATGCGTGCCGCTCTCCACGATATGGCCGTTGTCCAGCACCACCAGCCGGTCCATGCGCGCGATCGTCGACAGCCGGTGCGCGATGGCGATCACGGTCTTGCTTTGCATCAGGGTTTCCAGGCTCTCCTGGATCGCCGCTTCCACTTCCGAGTCCAGCGCGGAGGTCGCTTCATCGAGGATCAGCACCGGCGCGTTCTTCAACAGTACGCGTGCAATCGCAATGCGCTGGCGCTGCCCGCCTGACAGCTTCACGCCACGCTCGCCCACCTGCGCCTCCAGCCCGGTGTTGCCATGGGCGTCGACCAGGTGCGGGACGAACTCGTCCGCGCGGGCGCCGTGCAGGGCTTCGGCCAGTTCGGACTCGGTGCTGGATGGCTTGCCATAGAGCAGGTTCTCGCGGATCGAGCGGTGCAGCAGCGAGGTGTCCTGCGTGACCATGCCGATCTGCGCGCGCAGGCTTTCCTGCGTGACCGCGGCGATGTCCTGGCCGTCGATCAGGATGCGGCCGCGTTCGACGTCATAGAGGCGCAGCAGCAGGTTGACCAGCGTCGACTTGCCGGCGCCGGAGGGGCCGACCAGCCCGATCTTCTCGCCTGGGCGCACGGTCAGTTCCACGCCTTCGATGACGCCGGAACCCTTGCCGTAGTGGAATCCCACCTGCTCGAAGCGGACCTCGCCATGGGTGACGCGCAGCGGCTGCGCATCGGCGCGGTCGATCACCCGGCGCGGCACGGCGATCGTCTTCATGCCGTCCTGCACCTGCCCGACGTTCTCGAAGATGCCGTTCACCACCCACATGATCCAGCCCGACATATTGTTGATGCGGATCACCAGCCCCGTGGTCAGGGCGATCGCGCCCGTGGTGACATGCCCCGTGCTCCACAGCCAGAGCGCCAGCCCGGTGGTGCCGGCGATCAACGCGCCGTTCATGGCGGTGATGGTGATATCCATGCCGCTGACCATGCGCCCGGCCAGGCGCGTCTTTTCGGTCTGCTCGGCCATGGCGTCGCGCGCGTACTCTTCCTCGTGCCGGGTATGGGCGAACAGCTTGAGCGTGGTGATGTTGGTATAGCCGTCCACGATGCGCCCCATCAGCCGCGAGCGCGACTCGGTGGCCACCACCGAGCGCTGCTTCACGCGCGGCACGAAGTGGAGCAGGGCGGCCACGTAGCAGACGATCCACAGCAGCAGCGGGATCATCAGGCGCCAGTCGGCCTGCGCGAACAGCACCAGCGAGCTGATCGCGTAGATCACCACGTGCCAGAGCGCATCCACCGCCTGCACCGCGGAATCGCGCAGCGAGTAGCCGGTCTGCATGATGCGCTGCGCGATGCGCCCGGCGAAGTCGTTCTGGAAGAACGACAGGCTCTGCTTGAGTACGTAGCGGTGGTTCTGCCAGCGGATCAGGTTGGCCAGGCCGGGGTTGATGACCTGGTGTACGAGCACATCGTGCAGCCCGAAAAAGATGGGACGCAGCAGCAGCGCCACCACGGCCATCCACAGCAGCTCGTTGCGATGCCGGCTGAAGAACTCCGCGCCCGGCGTCGTCTGCGCCATGTCGACCAGCCGGCCGAGGAAACTGAACAGCGCGACTTCAATCAGCGCGCCGACCAGGCCCACCAGCAACAGCAGCGCGAACACGCCCCACACTTCGCGCAGGTACCAGGCATAGAAGCGCCAGACCTGGCCGGGCGGCTCGTGGTCGGGCATGCCCCGGAAGGGGTCGATCAGTCTTTCCAGGCGACGCAACATGGCGGATTCCCGTTGTGCCCGGCGCGCCCGGCATCCTTGTGGGAGCCGGCGCGCGCATGCGGCGGATCAGACGCACCATGATACGCGCGTTGCCCAATGGAAAAGCCCCGCCGGGGGCGGGGCTTCGGCTGAACCAAAGTGCAAAAACCGCGGCAGGGTCAGGGGTGGTGGATCACCATATGCGTGAACGGCGGCACATACGCCTGCAGCGTCACGAACAGGCCCACCAGGATCGCCAGCACGATCGAGTGGAAGAACACGTAGCGCAGGATGTCGCCCTCGTGCCCGTACCACTTGGTGGCGGTCGAGGCCACCACGATCGACTGCGCGTCGATCATCTTGCCCATCACGCCACCCGAGCTGTTGGCCGACGCCATCAGCACCGGCGACAGGCCGAGCTGCTCGGCCGTGGTCTTCTGCAGGCCGCCGAATAGCACGTTGGACGCGGTGTCCGACCCGGTCAGCGCCACGCCCAGCCAGCCCAGCATGGTGCCGAACAGCGGGTAGAACACGCCGGTGTGGGCAAAGGCCAGCCCCAGCGTCGCATCCAGGCCCGAGTAGCGGGTCAGGTAGCCGACCCCGAACATCGCGCAGATGGTCAGCAGCGAATAGCGCACCAGCTTGATGGTTTCCCAGTACTCCTTGAACAGGCGCGGCACCGAGTAGCCCATCAGCAGGCCGCCCAGCAGCGCCGAGACAAAGATGCCGGTGCCGGCCATCGACAGCACGTTGAAGTTGAAGACGGCGCCTTCGGCGATTTCCTTCGGCACCACCGGGGGCACCTTCAGCACGGCCTTGTCCAGGCCCGGGATCGGGAACTTCCACGCCCACAGGCCATCCATCAGCTTCTTGAACTCGGGGATGCCCCAGACGAAGACGAACACCGTCAGGATCACCCACGGCATCCAGGCCTTGGCCACCGAGATGCCGGCCGAGGCGGCGCTGGCGCGCGCATCGGCTTCGAGCGCTTCGGGATGGTCGACCTTGGAGTCGTCGTGGCGGCCAAGGATCTTGGCCGAGGTCCACATCTCCTTCGGATGCCAGACTTTCAGGAACAGCGTCAGCGAGCCCATCGACACCAGCGCGGCGATCACGTCCACCAGCCAAGGGCCGTGGTAGTTCGATACCAGGAACTGCGGCACCGCGAAGCTCACGCCCGCCACCAGGATCGCCGGCCAGATCGCCAGCATGCCGCGGAAGCCGGCGAAGGCCCAGATCAGCCAGAACGGCACGATCACCGAGAAGAACGGCAGCTGGCGGCCGATCATGGCCGACAGGTCGAGCAGGTCCAGGCCGGTCACCGAGGCCAGGCCGATGATCGGGGCGCCCAGCGCGCCGTAGGCCACCGGCGCGGTGTTGGCGATCAGCGCCAGGCCCGAGGCCGCCAGCGGCGAGAAGCCCAGGCCGATCAGGATGGCACCGGTCACGGCGACCGGCGTGCCGAAGCCGGCCGCGCCCTCGAAGAAGGCGCCAAAGCTGAACGCCACCAGCAGCAGTTGCAGGCGGCGGTCTTCGGTGATGCCGGAGATCGAGGTCTGCAACACCTTGAAGGATCCGTTCAGGGTCGTGAGCCGGTGCAGGAAGATGATGTTCAGCACGATCCAGCCGATCGGGAACAGGCCGGACACGATGCCAAGGCCGGCCGCCTTGCCGGCCATTGCCGCAGGCATGCCGAACACCGTGGAGGCGACGACGATGCCGATCAGCAGTGCCAGCCCGGCCGCCAGGTGCGCCTGCATGTGAAAGAACGCCAGCGCTGCCAGCAGCACGACGACGGGAATGCCCGCGGCAATGGTCGACAGCGCCATATTGCCTAGCGGGTCATAGACTTGACTCCACACGATTGAATCCTCCTCAGGTTGGCTCGGGCGCCCGGGCAATCTGCGAGCCCTGGGCGTCCCCTATCACTTCAGACCGGCGCGCGAAGAGCCGTGCTAAAACCAATGCATCCGGTAAAAACAGGGATTTTAGGAACGGGTTCCCGGTTCGCAGTCGTACATTGCGTCATGTCTACCATGAGCTACATTCACGGATCAGGGTTTCCCTGGGGGCGCGTGGCGCACATGGGGCCGTGCAGGCACATCGGGGCAGAGTACTCTAAACGGCGCCTGTTGCAAAAGTCTGCCTGCTACGCGCCGCGCCGGATGCCTGCTGCTGCGGTCAAGCCCCGGAAGGCCGCGCGGTGCTGGCGCAAGGGCCGCGTCGCGGCCATACTGCCAATCTTCGTACCGTGGGCGGGATGCCCCGGACAACTTGCCGAGCGAGGATCCTCATGACTGAATTCCTGCCTCCGTGGCCATTGCTGACCGCCTTCGTGCTGGCCAGCCTGGCGCTTGCCATCACGCCCGGCCCGGCCGTGGTCTACATCGTCACGCGCACGCTGGCGCAGGGCCGGCGGGCCGGGCTGGCGTCGATCGGCGCGGTGGCGCTGGGCAACCTGGGCAATGCTATTGGCGCCTCGCTGGGTCTGGCGGTGCTGTTTTCGGTGTCGGCGCTGGCGTTCTCGGTGGTCAAGTACGCGGGCGCGGCCTACCTGATCTGGCTGGGCATCCGCGCGCTGCGCGGGGGTGGGGCGGCCGCGAACGGGGGCACCCCGGAGGTGGCGCCGCGCAGCCTGCGCCAGGTGGTGCGCGACGGCTTCGTGGTGGCGCTGCTCAACCCCAAGACGGCGATCTTTTTCGCCGCCTTCCTGCCGCAATTCATGAACCCGGCCGGCTCGGCACTGACACAGAGCCTGGCGCTGGGGGTGGCCTTCGTGCTGATCGCGGCCACCACCGATGCCTGCTACGTGATGGCCGCGGCCGCGGTGATGCCGGCGCTGCGCCGTGCCGGACGGGCGCGCGCGTTCGGCCGCTACCTGACGGGGGCGGCGTTTATCGGGTTGGGGGTGTTTACGGCGGCGTCGGGCTCGCGCGCCGCGAAGTAGAGAAAAAACTGCCGCGGCTCAGCGCAGCGGCAGTTCCAGGATGCCGCCGGCAGCAGGGCGGGCGCGCATCGCCTCCAGCCAGCGCTCCAGCTCGGGGCGCGGCTGGTGTTTCACCGGCAGGCCCATCCAGCGGTGCGCGGCGCAGGCCAGCGAGATATCGGCCATGGTGAAGCGGTCGCCGCCGATAAACTCGCGCCCGGCCAGCGCCTTGTCGAGCAGGGCGGCCAGCGGCTCGGTGCGCGCGCACGACGCCTTGATGGCGACCTCGTCGCGCTGGGCTGCGGGCGTGCGTACCAGGTTCAGGAACGCCGTCACCATGGCCGGGCTGAAGGCCGTGGTCTGCCAGTCCATCCAGCGGTCGGCCGAGGCACGCGCCTTGACGTCTTCGGGCCACAGCGTGTCCTCGCCGTAGCGCGCGCACAGGTAGCGCACGATCGCGTTGGACTCCCACAGCACGAAGGGCTCGCCGCCGACATCGGTGCCGCGGAAGTCCTCGATCACCGGGATCTGGCGGTTCGGGTTCAGGCGCACATAGGCCTCGGTGTCGAGGTCGCCTTTGGTCACGCCAATATCCACGCGCTCATGGTCCAGGTGCAGCTCGCGCGCGCACCAGACCACTTTCTGCACGTTGATGGAGGAGAGTCGGCCCCAGATTCGCAGCATGTCGGCTCCTGTCGTGGTGCGCGCCCGTCAGCCTCAGGCCGCGCGCGGTTGCCTGGCGGCGATGGCCTCGCGGAACAGTTCGCCCAGGGTCTTCACCCCCTGCTCGATGCGCTCGGCCGGCACCGTGACGAAGGCCAGGCGCAGCGTGTTGCGCTTCGGGTTGCTGGCGTAGAACGGCGCGCCCGGCACGTAGGCCACGTTGCGCTTCACCGCCTCTTCCAGGATCACCATGCTGTCCAGGCCCTCGGGCAGTTCCATCCAGATGAACATGCCGCCCTCGGGCGCGTTCCAGGTCACGCCCTCGGGCATGTGGCGCTTGAGGGCGTCCAGCATGAAGCTGCACTGCTTGCTGTAGAGTTCGCGGATGGTGGGGATATGCGTGTCCAGCAGGCCGTCGCGCACGGTCTCGTAGGCTACGCGCTGGGTGAAGGTGGGCGTGTGCAGGTCCGAGGCCTGCTTGGCCTGGCACAGCTTGAAGTGCAGCTCGGGCGGGGCGATCACGTAGCCCAGGCGCAGGCCCGGTGCCAGGATCTTCGAGAACGAGCCCATGTAGATCACGCCGTCCGGGTTCATCGACAGCAGTGTCGGCAACTGGTCGCCGGTATAGCTCAGTGCGCCGTAGGGATCGTCTTCGACCAGCAGCACGCCCAGCTCTTGCGCACGCGCCACCAGCGCCTTGCGGCGCTCCAGCGGCAGGCGGCGGCCGGTCGGGTTCTGGAAGTTGGGCAGCGCGTACAGGAAGCGCGCGCCGGCGGTCAGTTCGGGCGTCAGCGCCTCGGGCACCAGGCCCTTGTCGTCGGTGGGGATCGAGACGAACTCCGGCTCGAACAGCGAGAACGCCTGCAGCGCGCCGAGGTAGCTGGGGGTTTCCACCATCACCTTGCTGCCCGGGTCGATCATCACCTTGGCGATCAGGTCCAGCGCCTGCTGCGAGCCGGTCACGATCAGCACGCGCTCGACGGCCACGTCATGGCGCCTGGCGACGAACTCGCGCAGCGGCAGGTAGCCTTCGGTCGCTGCGTATTGCAGCGCTGCCTGCGGGTTGTCGGCGAAAACGCGGGCCGTCGCTGCCTCCATGGCCGCTACCGGGAACGACGCCGGCGACGGCAGGCCGCCGGCGAAGGAAATGACTTCCGGACGCTCGGTGACCTTGAGGATTTCGCGGATGGCCGAGCTGGTCAGTTGCTGTGCCCGGCGGGAGATGGCCCATTTCATGATGTGTCTCTTTTGGTCTGGGGGAAATCTGGGAGAGAGCGGCTAACCCTGCCGCTCAGTCAACGATAAAAAGTCTGGCACCGGTCGGTGAGGACGAACGGTGCGCTTCCGCCTGGTCGGCGACCTGGTAGCTGGTGCCCGCGGTGAGCACGAACTGCCGGCCGTCGTCCAGCTCGGTATGGAGTTCGCCGTCCAGCACGAACAGGATATGGCCCTTGCTGCACCAGTGGTCGGCGAGGTAGCCGGGCGAGTATTCGACCATGCGCACGCGAATATCGCCGAACTGGCGCGTGCGCCAGGTGGCCTCGCCCTGTTCGCCGGGATGGCACGTCGGCGCGATGGCCGACCAGTCGGTGGTGCCGAAGGGCAGGTTGTCGATGCGCATGTTGCGAGGTTCAGCCCTGCACTTCGACGATCATCTCGATCTCGACGCAGGCGCCCAGCGGGATCTGCGCTACGCCAAAGGCGCTGCGCGCGTGCTTGCCCTTGTCGCCGAACACTTCGGCCAGGAACTCGGAGGCGCCGTTGGTGACCAGGTGCTGCTCGGTGAACTCGGGGGTCGAGTTGACCAGGCTCATCACCTTGACGATGCGGGTGACTCGGTTCAGGTCGCCCACGTGCGCGTGCAGCGTGGCCAGCAGGTCGACGGCGATGGAACGCGCGGCGGCCTTGCCGGTCTCGGTGTCGATGTCCTTGCCCAGCTTGCCGGTCCATACCTTGCCGTCCTTGCGGGCGATATGTCCCGACAGGAACACGGTATTGCCGGTTTGCGCGGCCATTACGTAGGCGGCGGCGGGGGCGTTCGCGGCGGGCAGTTCAACGCCGAGGCGGGCAAGGGTATCGTAGACGGACATGCGTGGGACTCCTGTCAGTGGATGCGTTCTGGAAGGATACGGGGCGTTTCCGTGGCGGGTGCGGTTTGGCGCACGGCAGCGCGGCGGCCAAGCGCCACCACGGCGATCACCGCCACCGCGAAGGCGATGGTAGGGGCGTCAAGCGGCTCGGCCAGCATCAGCGCGCCGCCCGCCAGCGTCAGGAACGGCTGCAGCAATTGTATCTGCCCGACGCGGGCCACGCCGCCTTTTGCGAGGCCGGCGTACCAGAAAAGGAAGCCGACGAACATCGAGAAAACCGAAACATAGGCCATGCCGCCCCAGGCGCGCGGCGACGCGGCGGCGATCTGCGGCAGGTCGCGCAGCATCAGCCAGACCACCAGCGGAACCAGCACCGGCAGCGATACCGCCAGCGCCCAGCTGATGGTTTCCAGCCCGCCCAGTTCGCGCGACAGCTTGCCGCCCTCGGCATAGCCCAGTGCGCCCAGCACCACGGCGGCAAACAGGTACCAGTCGGCATGCTGCAGGCCGCCGGCGCCTTGCCAGACGGCAAAGCCGACCACCAGAGCGCTGCCGGCCACGGCCGACAGCCAGAACCCGGCCGAGGGCCGCTCGCGCCCGAACCAGGCCGCGAACACCGCGGTCGCCAGCGGTAGCAGGCCGATCACGATGGCGCCGTGGCTGGCCGGCACCTCGCGCATCGCCAGCGACGAGAACAGCGGGAAGCCCACCACCACGCCCAGCGCGGTCACGGCCAGCCGCGGCCACTGGCTCGCGCGCGGGCGGCGCGCGGCCCACAACGCACCGCGCACGCCCAGCAGCACCAGCGCCGGCAGCGCGGCAAGGACGGCGCGCGCCAGCGCGACAAAGATCGGGTCCAGCTCCGCCACCGCCATGCGCGTGAACGGCAGCGTCTGGCTGAAGATCGCCACGCCGATAAAGCCGAGCAGCATGCCGCCGGAGGCGGGGTGGGAGGGGGGCGATGAAGCAGGCATGGTTGTCATCGGTGGCATTCGGAGGCGTTCACTGCACGCCCGGCCGGGCACCGACGGCAATCCACAGCGCGGTCAGTGCCAGGGCCACACCCATGGCGCGGTTGAACCAGCGCACGCGCTGGCCCTGTTTCAGCCACTGTCGCAGCGATGCGCCCAGCACGCCATACACGCCGTTGCTGACAAAGCCCAGCACCGCGAACACGCCGCACACCAGCAGCATGCGCTGCGCGGGTGAGGGCGCGCCGGCCATGTACGAGGCGGCGACCGCCAGGGCCAGCATCCACGCCTTGATGTTGGCGTACTGCAGCACGGCCGACTGCCACACGCTCAGCGGGCGCAGCACCCGCTTCTCGGCCAGCGCCGCGCTGCGCGCGATCTTCCACGCCAGCCACAGCAGATAGGCCACGCCGGCCAGGTGAACCACGGCGGCCAGCGCCGGCTCACCCAGGACCAGCGCGCCCACGCCCACCGCGCACAGCGCCAGGATGCTGGCAAAGCCGAACGCGACGCCGATGCAGTGCGGCAGCGTCGCGCGCAGCCCGAAGTTGGCGCCGGTCACCGCGGCGATGGTGGTATTGGGGCCGGGCGTGAACAGTCCGACCGTGAGCAGGGTCAGCAGGGCGAGAAACTGCGCGGCCGTGAGGCCGGTGAGCAAGCCGGATGTCATGGCGCTTATGCGAAAGCGACGACCACGCGCCGGTTGGTGCGGCTCTTCTTCTCGATCCTGGTCACCACCACCGCGCCGATCTCGCTGGTGTTGGCAACATGCGTGCCGCCGCAGGGCTGGCGGTCCACGCCGGGGATCTCGATGATGCGGATGCTGGATGTGCCGGCCGGCGGCGCCGCGCCGATGGTTCGCACCAGCTCGGGCTCGGCGGCCAGTTCCTGCGGCGTGATCAGCGTGGTGCGCACCGCGGTGTTGGCATGGATCAGCGCGTTCAGGCGCTCGGTCAGGTCGGCCTTGTCCAGCGTCGATTCCGGCAGGTCGAAGTCGATCCGCGCCGATTCCGGCGAGATGCCGCAGCCGGTCACCGGCACCGGGATCAGCGAGCCCAGCAGGTGCAGGCAGGTATGCAGGCGCATCAGCTTGTGGCGGCGTGCCCAGTCGATGGTGACCGTGACGCGCTCGCCCACGCGCGGCAGTGGTGCGTCCGGTGCCGGCACGTGCAGGATGCGGCTGCGGTCGTCCGCGTAGACCGTGTCGACGATGGCGATGGTGCGCCCGTCGGGCAGCGCCAGCGTGGCGGTGTCGCCGGCCTGGCCGCCGCTGCGCGCGTAGCAAACGGTTTCATCGAGTTCGATCCCGTCGGCGCCGGCGGCCACCACGGTGGCGGTGCAGTGGTCGAGGTAGGGGTCGTCGTCGAAGCGCTTGCGGGTGGCGGACATCGGGGGTCTCCTTCGGGAATCTTTACAAGGATGGCTAGCGCAGGGTGCGGATGCCCTGCGCGGTTTCAATTTCGGCAATCAACTCGGGCGGGCCGTCTGCCGGCTCCAGTGCGATCAGGTGGTCGGCGCCCAGCCACGCCAAGCCCTGGCGCAGCAGCTCCGCGCGCGGATGGCGCCCGGACAGCTTGCGCAGCGCCAGATCCTGCCGCGGCAGGCTCACGCCGGGGTAGCTGGCCACGTCCCACTGGATCAGGCTGGGCAGCAGGCCGTCGCCGGCGCGGTCCGCCTCGCCCTGCCAGGCGGGCAGGCTGCCGTCTTCCGGCACGGTGATGCGCCAGCGCAGGTCGCCACGGGCCATCGGGATGACCGGGGCGATCCGCTCCGGATACTGCGACTGCCACAGCGTCAGGTCGGCCGGGCGCTCCACGCGGGTGGCCCAGTGCAGCAGGAAGGGGCCGTCGCGCAGGCGTTGCTGCACGGCTTCGGTGTCGAGGCCGAACCAGCGCGGGCGTTCCGGTGCCGGGGCGGCCGGGTCGAGCGCGATCACTTCCAGGTAGGCCCCGCCGAACATACCGAGCACGCGGTTGTGCGTGCCCATGGCGGCGTGCGCACCGCCGCCATGGGGCGCGATGCCCAGCAGTTCGGCGACATGGCCGGTGCCGGCGTCCAGTTCGGGCGCGGCGACGACAAGGTGATCGAGGACGAGCTTCATGTTGGCTTGATGGTAGACAAGGTAGTCGGTACAGTACCGGTACAGTTAAGCGGATCGTATTCAGTACAGTTGCAGGAGCAGCACATGGATGCCCACACCAAGGACGGCGACACCGGCACGGATCCCGCCGCCGCGACCCGCAAGAAGGATAGCGGAGGCGACGCGCACGGCACGTCTTCGTCACCCGCGGGGCAACCCTCCGGCCGTTCGCTGCGTCTGGTCGTGCCGACCACCGAGCGCCTGCCCGACCCGATCCCGTCGGCCCAGATGACGCTGGTCGAGCAGCTGACCGAATGGGCCCGCATGCGCATCGACGAGCGCGTCTTCCGCGCCGGCATGCGCATGCCGTCGATCCGGCAGCTGGCGCAGGAGAAGGGCATCTCGCGCTTTACCGTGGTCGAGGCCTATGAGCGGCTGGTGGCGCTGGGCTACCTGGAATCGCGCCGCGGCTCGGGCTTCTACGTGCGTGAGCGCACGCCGGCCGCGCCCGCGGCCCCGGTATCGTCCGGCGTGGCGGTGGCGCGCAATATCGACGTGACCTGGCTGCTGCGCAGCATGTTCCACACCGCCGAGGCGCACAAGGCGCCGGGGCTGGGCTTCCTGCCCAACGACTGGCTCGACGGCGAGCTGATCGCCAGCGCACTGCGCGGACTCGGCCGCCAGCCGGGCAACCACTTCCTCGCCAGCGGCACGCCGCAGGGCTTCCTGCCGCTGCGGCAGCAGCTGCGCACCCGGCTGGAAGAACTGGAAATCCGCGCCGGCGCCGAGCAGATCGTGCTGACCTCGGGCATCACCCAGGCGCTGGACCTGATTGCCCGCCTCTACCTGCAGCCCGGCGACGCGGTGCTGGTGGGCGACCCGGCCTGGTTCGTGATGTTCGGCCGCTTTGCCGCGCAGGGCGCGCAGGTGATCGGCGTGCCCTACACCGCCGAGGGGCCGGACCTGGAGGCGCTGGAGCGCATCGTGCAGGCACGCCGGCCCAAGCTGTTTGTGATCAACTCGGTGCTGCACAACCCGACCGGCACCTCGCTGTCGGCGGCCAAGGCCTTCCAGTTACTGCGCATGGCCGAGCAGTACGACTTCCTGATCGTCGAGGACGACATCTACTGCGACCTGTGCCCGCCCGGCCACGCCGCCACGCGGATCGCGAGCCTGGACCAGCTGCGCCGGGTGATCTACCTGGGCAGTTTTTCCAAGACGCTGGCCGCCAATCTGCGCGTGGGCTTTATCGCCGCACACCCGGAAATGGCCTCGGCGCTGACCGACAGCAAGCTGCTGGCGGGCCTGGCTACGCCCGAGATCAACGAGCGCGTGCTGTACAAGGTGCTGACCGAGGGGCACTACCGCAAGCACGTCGAGCGCGTGCGCACCCGCCTGGATCGCGCCAGCGACGACACCCGGCGCGAGCTGGAGCGCCTCGGGCTGCGCTTGTTCCCGGGCCAGCACGCCGGCATGTACCTGTGGGCGGATACCGGCCGCGACACCAACGCGATCGCCACCGCCGGCCATGAGGAGGGCTACCTGTTCGCCCCGGGGAGCTTGTTCTCGCCGTCGCAGATGCCGTCGGGCTGGATGCGCTTCAACGTCGCCAGCAGCGGCGATCCGGACATGCTGCGCTTCCTGGCGCGCCAGCTCGAACGCCTTTAAGCCATGCCGCCATCACGCCCGGCCCTTGAAAAATGGCCCGGGCAGCCCTATTTCTGGGGGCACCGGCCGATGACCCGGCCAGACCCATATTCCAGATTCGCCTGTTTTCAAGAGGAGAACCATGACCGCACCGCACGAGACGATGAGCTTCCAGGCGGAAGTGAAGCAGCTGCTGCACCTGATGATCCACTCGCTGTACAGCAACAAGGAAATTTTCCTGCGCGAGCTGGTCTCGAATGCTTCGGACGCCACTGACAAGCTGCGCTTCGAGGCGATCGCGAACCCGTCGCTGCTGGAAAACGACGCCGACCTTGCCATCCGCATCGAGGCCGATGGCAAGGCCCGTACGCTGACGATCACCGACAACGGCATCGGCATGAGCCGCGACGAGGCGATCCGCAACCTGGGTACCATCGCCCGTTCCGGCACCAAGGAATTCTTCCAGCAGCTGTCGGGCGACCAGCAGAAGGACGCCGCGCTGATCGGCCAGTTCGGCGTGGGCTTCTACTCGGCCTTTATCGTCGCCGACAAGGTCACGGTGGAAACCCGCCGCGCCGGCCTGGGCGCCGAAGAGGCGGTGCGGTGGGAAAGCACCGGCGACGGCGAGTTCAGCGTCGATGCGATCGCGCGCGCCGAGCGCGGCACCACCATCACGCTGCACCTGCGCGAGGGCGAGGACGACTTCCTGTCGGCCTGGCGCCTGAAGAGCATCATCCAGAAGTACTCGGACCATATCTCGCTGCCGATCCGCATGCCCAAGGAGGTGTGGGACGCCGAGGCCAGCACGTACAAGCGCACCGACGAGTGGGAAAGCGTCAACCAGGCGAGCGCGCTGTGGACCCGGGCCAAGTCCGACATTTCCGATGAGCAGTACACCGCCTTCTACCAGCACATCGCGCACGACAACGAAGCGCCGCTGGCCTGGACCCACAACCGCGTGGAGGGCCGCAGCGAGTACACCCAGCTGCTCTACATCCCGGCACGCGCGCCGTTCGACCTGTGGGACCGCAACCACAAGGCCGGCCTGAAGCTGTACGTCAAGCGCGTCTTCATCATGGACGACGCCGATCAGCTGCTGCCCGGCTACCTGCGCTGGGTCAAGGGCGTGGTCGATTCCGCCGACCTGCCGCTGAACGTGTCGCGCGAACTGCTGCAGGAAAGCCGCGACGTCAAGGCGATCCGCGAGGGCTGCACCAAGCGCGTGCTGTCGATGCTGGAAGCGCTGGCCGACAGTGAAGACGAAGCCGAGCGCGCCAAGTACGACACCTTCTGGCAGCAGTTCGGCCAGGCGCTGAAGGAAGGCGCCGGCGAGGACCAAGCCAACCAGGAGCGCGTCGCCAAGCTGCTGCGCTTTGCTTCGACGCAAAACGACACCGCCGAACAGAACGTGGCGCTGGCCGCCTATGTCGGCCGGATGAAGGAAGGCCAGGACAAGATCTACTACGTCACCGCCGATACCTGGTCCGCCGCCAAGAACAGCCCGCACCTGGAAGTATTCCGCAAGAAGGGCATCGAAGTGCTGCTGCTGACCGACCGCGTCGACGAATGGATGCTGTCGTTCCTGCGCGAGTTCGACGGCAAGGAACTGCTGTCGGTCGCGCGCGGCGACCTGGACCTGGGCAAGCTCGCCGACGAAGCCGAGAAGGCCGAGCAGGAAAAGGCCGAGGCCGACTGGAAGGACGTGGTGGAACGCGCCAAGTCCGTGCTGGACGGCAAGGCCAAGGACGTGCGCGTGACGCTGCGCCTGACCGCGTCGGCGTCGTGCCTGGTCTCGGACGAGGGCGACATGAGCGGCTACCTGCAGCGCCTGCTCAAGCAGGCCGGCCAGAAGGCGCCGGACGCCCAGCCGATCCTGGAGCTGAATCCGGAACACGCGCTGGTGAAGAAGCTGCGCGACCTGCAAGGTGAGGAATCGGGCGACGCCTTCAGCGACCGCGTGCAGGTGCTGTTCGACCAGGCGCTGCTGGCCGAGGGCGGCATGCTGGAAGACCCGGCCGCCTACGTGCAGCGCGTCAACAAGCTGCTGGCCTGACGGCCTGTCGGTGCGGGCACCTTGCGTGCCCGCACCGCTTTGCCATGCCTGATATCCCTCCGGCTGCCGGCGATCTCCACCAGGGCCTGCCGCCCGTCATCGACGCCCACACCCGCGTGCTGGTGCTGGGCAGCTTCCCCGGCGCCGCTTCGCTGGCCGCGCGCCAGTACTACGCCCATCCCCGCAACCAGTTCTGGCCATTGATGGCCGCGCTCACCGGCGAGCCGCTGCCGGCGCTGCCCTATGCCGAACGGCTGGTGCGGCTGCTGGCGCATCGCATCGGCGTCTGGGACGTCCTGGGCGCGTGCCTGCGCGAAGGCAGCCTGGACAGCAATATCCGCCTGCCGCAGGCCAACGATTTCACGCGCCTGCGCGCGCTCGCGCCCGCGCTGCAGCGTGTCGGATTCAATGGCGGCACTTCGGGCCGTTTTGCGCCGCAGTTCGCCGCGCAGGGCTATGAGACGGTGGTGCTGCCATCGTCCAGCCCCGCGCACGCGGCGCGCAATTTCGAGCAGAAGCTGGCATTGTGGCGAGGGTTGCTGGCCTGAGGCGCTGACCCTGCCGCAATTCCGGGCGCGAGTGTTCCCCGCGCGCGTGTCCGATCAACCGGCTGCTCAGCTGCCCGCGGCGGCGCCGGCCTCGCGCTGCTGCAACAGCCAGTCGCGAAACACCTTCAGGGCCCTCATCTGCGCCGACGCCGGCGGATACACCAGGTAGTAGCCCTTCGGGTGCTGCCAGGCGACGTCGGCCAGGCGCTCCAGCTTGCCGGCCACCAGCAGGTCACCGGTCATGTATGAGGGCAGTAGCGCCACGCCCATCCCTGCCACGGTGGCGTTCAAAGCCATCGACATCACCTCGTAGCGCGGCCCCGCGTGGCCCGGGCTGGCCTCGATGCCTTGCCGCGCGAACCAGCCTTCCCATGCGTCGGGCAGCGTCAGATGCTGGATCAGCGCCGACCGTGGCGTGCTTGCGTCGACCGCCTTGCCATGCGCGGCCACCCATGACGGCGCTGCATAGGGCGATAGCTGCAGCGGCACCACGAAATCGCTATGCAGGCCCGGCCGCTGGCCGTCGCCGAATTCCAGCGAAGCATCCACGGCCGCGGTGCTGAAGTCCACCGGACCCACGCGCGTGCGCAGGTTCAGGGTGATCTCGCCGTGACCGCGCGTAAACGCCGGCAGGCGCGGAATCAGCCAGTAGCTGCCCAGCGACGCGCCGACCGAGAGCGACAGGGCGCCGCCCCTTCCCTTGAGGGCCATCACGTTCATGGTGGCCCGCTCCAGTTGCCGCAGCAGCGGCGCGATTTCGGCCAGGTATTCGCGCCCGGCGTCGGTAAGCGCCATGGCGTCGCGCCGCCCGGTAAAGAGCGGCACGCCGAGGCGCTCCTCCAGCGTCTGGATCTGGCGGCTCACCGCGCCTTGTGTCAGGTTCAGTTCGCGCGCGGCGGCAGTGAAGGAGCGCAGCCGGGCGCTCGCTTCAAAGCACATCAGGGACTGGGTGGAGGGCGGGCGGAACATTGATTTTCATGAGGAGAGCGCAGAAGCAAGTGAGATTTTTCCTAGCGCTTTGGGGTTCGTAGCGGGACGATCATGTTTGGCTCGCCCCTGTTCGATGAGATCCTTGACATGATCGAGCGCAGCAATCCCGGACAGTTTGCCGCGCAGGTGCGGGCACTACTCGGGCGTCCAGACGCGACGCGGCTGCTGCCGGCCATTGCCTGCCCGACGTTGCTGCTGTGCGGCCGCCAGGATGACTGGAACCCGCTGGCCCACCACGTCGACATGTGTGAGCGGATTCCGGTGGCGCGGCTCGAAGTTATCGAGGATGCGGGGCACATGACCACCATGGAAGCGCCACAAGCGGTGGCGGCGGCTATGGCGGCATGGCTGGCGGAGGATCCCGCCGGCATTGCGGCGCGGAGCCAGACATGAGGCACCCGCGCGCCTTCGCCTTCGAATCCTCGTCAGTCCGACGTGACGCGTGCCGGGATTGCCGTGGGCCATGGCGCACCTATACTGGATTCGGGTGACGAATAATTCGAAACCGGGGGTATCGGTCGCTCATTGTTGTGCGCCTTGCGGCTCACACTTTCGGACGCAAGGCGATGACGCATCGAAAGTGAGCGCAATGAGCAGGCAAGGAGGCAATTATGTTCAGGCATCTCCTGCTGGCGGTCGATGGCTCCGAACTGTCCGAATCGGCCTTCCGCAAGGCACTCGTGCTGGCGCGGGAAATGGACGCAAAGACCACGCTGGTGCGCGTCTGTCCGAACTACCACGTGCTGACCTACGAGGTAGAAATGCTGGAAGGCACGCGCGAAACCTACGTGAAGCAAGCCTGGGAAGACGCGACCCGCTACCTGCGCGGACTGGCCAACGAGGCCGGCACGGCGGGCGTGGCCTGCGACACGGCCTACGCGGTCAATGACCATCCCTACGAGGCCATCATCAAGACGGCCGAGGACAAGGACTGCGACCTGATCGTGATGGCATCGCACGGGCGGCGCGGCGTCCAGGGAATGCTGATCGGCAGCGAAACCCTCAAGGTGCTGACCCACAGCAAGATCCCGGTGCTGGTCTACCGGTAGGCCTGAGGCCTAGCGGCCGAGGTCCGTGTCGGCGCGTGCGCCGGCTCCGCAGTCGGCGCCGGGCAGACCGTATTTTTGCCGGGCGTGGTCGCTTCTGGCATCCTGATGGCCTGTCCCAAAGCCAGGCCGCCGTGCCCGCAAGACGCCATGCCACTCTCCGACTGGACCCATGAAGCCATCCGCAAGATCGAAGCGGACTTCAACCGTTCCGCAGATACCCACCTGATTCCGCTGGACCTGCCGGGCTATCCCGACATCCACTTCTATTTCAAGGACGAGTCGAGCCACCCGACCGGCAGCCTGAAGCACCGGCTGGCGCGCTCGCTGTTCCTGTACGCGCTGTGCAACGGCTGGCTGCACGAGGGCAGCATGGTGGTGGAAGCCTCCAGCGGCTCGACCGCGATCTCCGAGGCGTACTTCGCCAGGCTGCTGGGGCTGCCGTTCGTGGCGGTGATCCCCGCAGGCACCTCGCGCGCCAAGATCGAGGCGATCGAGTTCTACGGCGGGCGCTGCCACCTGGTGGCCAACCCGGCGGAGATCTACGCCGAGTCGCACCGCATCGCGCAGGAGGCCGGCGGGCATTTCATGGACCAGTTCACCTATGCCGAACGGGCCACCGACTGGCGCGCCAACAACAATATCGCCGAGTCGATCTTCAAGCAGATGGCCGAGGAAGAGTACCCGGTGCCGGCCTGGCTGGTGTCCAGTGGCGGCACCGGCGGCACCATCGCCACGCTCGGGCGCTATGTGGCCTACAGCCGCCACAAGACCCGCGTGCTGTGCGCGGATCCGGAAAACTCGGTGTTCTTTGACTACTTCCGCAGCTGTCTCGATGGCAAGCCGCAGCCTGAGCTGGGTCTGACGGTCGGCTCGCGCATCGAGGGCATCGGCCGGCCGCGGGTGGAACGCTCATTCATCCCGAGCTGCATCGACGCCATGCTGAAGGTGCCGGACGCGCTGTCGTTTGCTGCGATGCGCTACCTCTCCGCGCGCTTCGGCCGCCGCGTGGGCGGCTCGACCGGCACCAACTTCGTCGGCGTGCTGTACCTGGCCCAGCAGATGCAAGCGGCGGGGCAGGGCGGCGCCATTGTCGGCCTGCTGTGCGACAGCGGCGAGCGCTATGGCAATACCTATTACGACGACGCCTGGTATGCCGCGCAGGGCATCGCCATCGAGGCAGCCGATGCGCTGGTGGCGCGCGCGGTGAACGGCGAGGCCGTGCTGACGCCGCAGGCGGTGGCGGGCCTGCAGGCGGCCGGCGCCGGCATGGCGGCGGGCGGCTGAAACTTGCCCCCGGGGCTTTCTGTCACAATGCCGGCGGCCGGCGCTGCACCGCCGCCGCGGCCATTGTTTCCAAGGTGACTACCCTATGCGTATTTTCGGCATCAGCATCCATATCATCATTGCACTGTTCTTCGCGGTGCATGCGGTGCGCACGCACCAGAACATGTACTGGCTGCTGATCCTGTTCCTGTTCCCGGGACTGGGCAGCCTGGTGTATTTCTTTGCGATCTTCCTGCCCGAGCTGCGGCAATCGCGTGGCGCGCGCGTGGCCACGCGCGCGATCACGCAGCTGGTCGATCCGAACCGCGCGGTGCGCGAGGCCCGCACCGACTTTGACCGCGCGCCGACGGTGCAGCACCGGATGCGGCTGGGCGCGGCGCTGCTGGAGGCCGGCGAGCCGGCCGAGGCCCTGCAGCACTACCAGGCCGCCGCCAACGGCCCGTTCGCGTCCGACCCGGCGCTGCTGCAGGGCCTGGCGCAGGCGCAGTTCGCCACCGGAGATGCGGCGGCCGCGCTGGCGACGCTGGAAAAGCTGTTCGCGGCCGATCCGCAAGCGCGCCAGCAACCCGATCCCGCCTTGCTGTATGCGCGCGCGCTTGCGGCCACCGGCGCGCCGGGCACGCGCGCCGCGTTCGAGCAGGCGCTGACCAGTGCCAGCGACGCCGCGCCGCGCTGCCTGTTCGCCGACTGGCTGGCGGCGCAACCCGATGCCGCCGACCGCGAACGCGCGCGCCAGCTCTACGCCGACATCGTCCACGACGCCCGCCACTGGCCGCGCCACGCCCGCGAACACAACCGCGAATGGCTGCAGCGCGCGCAGGTGGCGCTGGGCAAGTAACCCGCTTTCCGCGCCTCCATGCTGCAGCGGATGCTGAACGCTTTTTTTTGACAACATGACACTACTGAAACGCAAATCGATTGAAGCCGTGGCTTCGCGCCGTCCGGCCCGTGGTACCCGCAACCGTGGCCAGGCGCCGGCGCGCGAGGAAAAGCGCATGACCCCGCGCTTTGCGCCGGTGACCTTCTCGGAAATGGAAGGGGTGCGCTACCTGCACTTCGGCACCGAGTGGGTACAGGGCGCGATGCGCCTGCGCAAGCCCGATGCCATCGAACTGGAATACGCGCAGCAGATGATGGCGTGGCTACTGTTCCTGTCGCCGTCCGTTGAAGAGTTCCACGTGGTGCAGCTTGGCCTGGGCGCCGCGGCGCTGACCAAGTTCTGTCACCGCCAGTTCAACCGGGCGCGCGTGACCGCGGTGGAACTGAACCCGGCCGTGATCGTGGCCGGCCGCAGCATGTTCGGCTTGCGCGAGGACGATGCGCGCCTGACCGTGCGCGAGCAGGACGCCTGGGACTACGTGATGGACGGCGCCCACGCCGGCGCCATCGACGTGCTGCAGGTGGACTTGTACGACGCCACCGCGCGCGGGCCCGTGCTCGATACCACCGCGTTCTACCGCGCCTGCCGGCGCACGCTGAAGGCGCCGGGGGTGATGACCATCAACCTGTTCGGCGACCACGACAGCTTCCCGAAGAATATCGAGCGCATCTGCGACGCCTTCGACAACCGCGTGCTGGTGTTCCCCGAAGTGCATGACGGCAATATCATCGCGATGGCCTTCAACGGGCCGGATATCGATGTGTCGTGGGAAGCGCTGGAAGGGCGTGCCGACGTGGTGGAAAAGACCACCGGGCTGCCGGCGCGGGATTGGGTGGAGAAGCTGCGCGCCGCGAATGCGCGGCAGGAAGAGCGGTTGAGGATTTGAGGGACGGCCCCTCGCCCGCATCGCGGACGAGGGGTGCAAGCCGCAGGCCTGTTATTCCTTATGGAAGAACTGCGCCAATGACCACTCGTCCGTCCGCGCCTCGTACTTCAGCCCCTTCTTCATCGCCCACATCGCCAGCTGGCTATGCGACGGAATAATCGCGTGGTCGGCCAGCGCGAACTTCGCCGCGGTGCGGGCATTCTCCTCACGCGCCTTCTCGCTGCTGACCGTCGTCAGCGATTTCTCGATCAGCTGGTCCAGCTGCGGGTTGCTGTACTTGCCCCAGTTCCAGGTGCCGTAGCCGGTCTTGGGATTGGGCGTGCCGGTGATCGAGCGCAGCGCCACGTCGGCGGCGGCCGAGCCCCAGCCGAGCATCTGGAAGGCAAACTCGCCCTGGCGCGCGCGTGTGAAGTACACGGCCACCGGCATGGTTTCGACCTTGGTCTGGATGCCGATGCGCGTCAGCATGCTGGCCGTGGCCTGCGCCACCGCGGCGTCGTTCAGGTAGCGGTTGTTGGTGGCGTGCAGCGTCAGCCCGAAGCCGTCGGGATAACCGGCGGCGGCGAGCAGCTTCTTGGCACCTTCCGGGTCATAGGCCTCGGGCTTGGTGCCCGGATGGCCAAAGATCTGTGGCGACACGATCGAGGATGCCGGCACCGCCAGCCCTTCCATGATGCGGTTGACGATGGCGTCGCGGTTCAGTGACTTGCTGATCGCGGCACGCACGCGCGCATCCTTGAACGGGTTCTTGCCGAGCGGCTTGCCGGCCTTGTCGGTGACGAAGGGCGGGTTGTCGTGCGACTGGTCCATCTGCCAGAAGATGGTGCGCCACGACACCTGCTGCTCGATCTTGAACCTGGGGTTCTGCTTTAGCTTAGCCACGTCCGCCGACGGCACGCTCTCGATCACGTCGACATCGCCCGCCAGCAGCGCGGCCGAGCGCGCGCCGTTGTCGGTGATGATGCGGAAGATGGCGCGGTCCCACTCGGGCTTGGGGCCCCAGTAGTTGGGGTTGCGCTCCATCACGATTTCCTGCCCGCGTGCAAAGCGTACCAACTTGAAGGGGCCGGTGCCGATCATCGCCTTGCCTGAGTCGAAGTCCGTCTGCGTCAGCGTGGCGGCGACCTTCTTCGGCATGATCGGCACGCTGTTCAGGTCATTGGCCAGGTTGGCGTAGTTGGGCACGCTCATGGTCAGGCGCACCGTCAGCGGATCGGGCGTGTCGATGCGCGCGATCGGCTTGGTGTAGCTGGTGAACGAGCCCGGGCTGTTGGCCAGCTTCTCCGGGCGTTCCAGTGAGGCCTTGACGTCCTCGCTGGTAAAGGGCGAGCCGTCTTGCCACTTCACGTTGGGGCGCAGCTTGATTTCCCAGGTGATGGCGTTGACCGGCTTCCACGACAGCGCCAGGCCGGGGATATAGCGGGCGTTCTTGTCCATGAACACCAGCGATTCGAAGATATGCAGCGCGATCGCGTTGTTGGGGCCGGAGTTGTTCCAGTGTGGGTCCATCGAGGTGACGTCGGCCGACAGCCCGATACGCAGGTCCTCGGCATGGGCGGCGCCCGCCGGCAGCAGCGTGAAGGCGGCGCTGCCCAGCACCAGCGCTGCGGCGGTGTGGAGCAGGGTGCGGCGGGCGGGCAGGCGCGGCGAACGTTGCCGGTCGGGGGTGGCGTGAGTCGGTTTCATCGGACAGGCTCCTCGTACGGGTCCGCGCGGGCGCGGACGGGTTCTCAGGCGGGTTTGTCCCGCATTGTGCCGCTAAAGTGACATGGTTGCAGCCATATTGCTGCGAGGCCCTCCGCCTGCGCCGTTAAAATGGCGGCCATGTTTGCCAATTCCCCCACCATCGTTTCGGCGCAGTCCGATGTCCACGAACACCTGGCCGCGCGCGTTGCGCGCCACCTCGCCGAGCCGTTCCGCAAGCCCATCGGCGAGGCTAGCCGGCGCGAGCTTGCCGCGGCGCTGCAAAGCTGGCAGCAGGCCGGCGGCGCGCCGCTGATCCTCGATGCGGGCTGTGGCGTGGGCGAAAGCACGCTGCGCCTGGCCACCGCGTTCCCGGACCACTACGTGATCGGCGTCGACCAGTCCGAAAAGCGCCTGGCCGCCGGCAAGGACTGGTGGGGCGAGGCGCCGATGCCTGCCAATTTCTGCTGGGCACGGGCCGACCTGGTCGATGTCTGGCGCATGCTGCAGGCCGATGCGGTGCCGGTGGCGCGCCACTACGTGCTGTACCCGAACCCGTGGCCCAAGATCGGACACCTGGGGCGGCGCTGGCAGGGGCACGCGGTGTTCCCGGCGCTGGCCGCCTGTGGCGATTACCTGGAGTGTCGCAGCAACTGGCAGGTTTATATCGATGAATTCGCGCAGGCGCTGGCGTTGGTGGGTCGCCCGGGGCAGGTCGAGGCATGGCACCCGTCACAGGCGATGACGCCGTTCGAACGCAAGTATGCGGCGTCGGGCCACGGCTTGTGGCGTTGCGTGAGCGAACGCGCGCCAGCCTGATCGACGCTCCAATGAGAAACGGCCCGCAATGCGGGCCGTTTCCGTTCTTGCAGGTGCAGGCGATGTCAGTGGAACAGCGGCTGCTGCGTCGGCGCATCCTCGGGCAGCTCGGCGTGCACGATCTCGCCATTGCGGTCCGCATACAGCGGCGTGCCGCAATCCTCGCAATACTCCGGATCGAACAGCGCAGCGTGGCGGAAGATATCTTCCACGCCCGCATTGCGTAGCTCTTCGCAGATCTGCTCGAGCGGGTTGCCCTTCTCGTCGGCGTCGACCTCGCCGGCTTCGCGGCCATAGACCGGCCAGACGATGCCGTAGATCACATCTTTCTCGCCGCGCATGGTAAAGCCCACGCGGTATTCTTCGACCACTTCCTCGCCGAACGCCGCCACCACCGCGGCCAGCTGGCCGGCAGAGACATCGAGCGTGCCGCACAGGTAGTTGACCGCGGCGCGCACCGTCAGCGGGCGGATGCTCTTGTCGGACTCGCGGCAGGACAGGAAGAAGGCGTCGGGGAGCAGCAGCTCGAACTCGCAGCCCGGCAGCAGCAGCGCTACCGAAGGCTGCACCTGGCTGCGCCATTGCTCGAGGCAGGTGGAGCGCTCGGCATGGTGCTCCTTGGCGTCTTCCTGCCAGCGGAACAGCGCCTGCTCGTGCGGCGCGACCACCACCGCCAGCAGGTAGCGCGGGTCGGCCAGGATCGGCGCGGTCTCGGGCAGGTCGCGCAGGTCGACCTTGGGCACCGCGCCGGCGAGCGCGGCCGCGGCCAGCTTGTGCGTCAGCGCGAAGGTGTCGCTGTGCGTGCGCGGCAGCTGGTCGATGCTGTACAGGTACGGCGACAGCGAGACCTTGGTGCCGGTGGCCAGCACGTGTGCCTGCAGGTGCACCGCCAGCGTCTGCGCCAGCTCGGGCTTGAGCGAGCCGGAAGGAATGGCGTAGCGCGTATGCGCCAGGATCGGGGCGGCGATCAGCAGCGCGTCATAGCGCTGGCCGTCGACCTCGATGGTGGCCGACTCGGCCAGGGTCTCGGCCTGTTCGGCGAGTACGTCGGAGGCGTCTGCGTTGTGCTTGAACAAGTGTTCCAGTGCCGCGTCGAGCGCGGTCTGGCTACCGTTCTTCAACAGGCGGCCCAGGCGCTGCGACAGCCGCCGTTCCCAATACCCGTCCTCCATGCGGCTGCCCGAGGCGTCGAGGGCGAGCGCATCGGCCACCAGACGCTCGGCGTCAGGCGAAAGACGTGGGGAAGCCTTGGGGCGAAAACCTGCCATAGAAAGAAACCGTCCGTTTATGCGTAAAACGGTATTCTACTCGCTGCGTTGACAAGCAGGCCGCTTCATGCGGAGCGGCCAGCGCTCATCGGCGCGCGCGCGCTATTCGTCCGCGTTATTTCTGGGCTGGTGCGGCGGAAGCGGCGGGTGCGGCAGGGGTGTGGGTTTCGACGCCGTGCTGTTCGCCGGAGATGGACACGTCGCTTCCGCCCTTGGTCAGCAGGTAAAGCGCCGCGCCGGCGATGATAATGAATGCGATGAGGATCTTTGCCATGCTGTCTCCTGTTTCTGGCGATGCCGGGCGGGGCCCGGCCGGGTCAGTCGCAGGGGGGCTGGGCCGGCCCTGTCATTCTGACCACTGTTCTAGTGAAGCACAGTGTGGCAGGGCTGGCTTGCGTGGAACTTACACGCGCGCGACCGGCATCGGGGTGATGCCGGGGACGCAAACCGTGCCCCAATGAAAAACGCCGCCTGCCGCGGCCCGTCAATCAGGCTCAGGCAGGCGGCGTCAGCGGTTGCAGGCGTACGGCGCGCCTCAGGCGGCCAGCAGCTGGCGCAGCACGAACGGCAGGATGCCGCCGTGGTTGTAGTAGTCGACCTCGATCGGTGTATCGATGCGCAGCAGCACCGGCACGCGCTGCACGTCGCCGTTGGCGCGCTTGATCACCAGCACCACGTCCTGCTGCGGCTTGAGGTCGCCCTCGATGCCCTCGATATCGAAGGTCTCGTTGCCGGTGATGCCCAGCGTCTGCGCGCTGTCGCTGCCCTTGAACTGCAGCGGCAACACGCCCATGCCAACCAGGTTGGAGCGGTGGATGCGCTCGAAGCTGCGTGCCACCACGGCCTTCACGCCCAGCAGTTGCGTGCCTTTGGCGGCCCAGTCGCGCGACGAGCCGGTGCCATACTCTTCGCCGCCGAATACCACCGTGGGCGTGCCCTCGGCGATGTACTTCATGGCCGCGTCGTAGATCGACATCTGTTCGCCAGTGGGCTGGTGGATGGTGAGGCCGCCTTCCACGCGCGCGCCGTCGGCCTTGGGCGGGATCATCAGGTTCTTGATGCGCACGTTGGCGAAGGTGCCGCGCATCATCACCTCATGGTTGCCGCGGCGCGAGCCGTAGCTGTTGAAGTCGGCCTTGAGCACGCCGTGCGCCAGCAGGTACTTGCCGGCAGGCGAGGTGTCCTTGATCGAGCCGGCCGGCGAGATATGGTCGGTCGTCACCGAATCGCCGAAGACCCCCAGCGCCCGCGCGCCGCGCACGCTGGCCACGGCGGCCGACGGCTCCATGCTGAAGTCCTGGAAGAAGGGCGGTTCGGCGATGTAGGTGGACTTGGGCCAGTCGTAGACCTGGCCCTTGGTGCCCTGGATCGCGCCCCACAGCTTGCTCGGCTTCTTGACCTGCTCGTAGTTGGTCTTGAAGGTGCCGGCATTCATTGCGAACTTCATCAGCGCATTGATTTCTTCCGAGGTCGGCCAGATGTCGCCCAGCCAGATATCCTTGCCACCCTTGCCCTTGCCGACCGGCTCGGTCATCAGGTCGCGCGTGACATTGCCGGCGATGGCGTAGGCCACCACCAGCGGCGGCGAGGCCAGGAAGTTGGCACGGATGTTCGGGTGGATGCGGGCCTCGAAGTTGCGGTTGCCCGACAGCACGGCGGCCGCCACCAGGTCGTTGGTGGTGATGGCATCGTTCAACTCAGGCGTCAGGTCGCCGGCGTTGCCGATGCACGTGGTGCAGCCGTAGGCGGTCACGCCGAAGCCCAGTTTTTCCAGGTACGGCAGCAGGCCGGCGGCCTGCAGGTATTCGGTCACCACGCGGCTGCCCGGGGCCAGCGAGGTCTTGATATGCGGCGCGACTTCCAGCCCGGCTTCCACCGCCTTCTTGGCCAGCAGGCCGGCCGCCAGCAGCACGCTCGGATTGGAGGTGTTGGTGCAGGAGGTGATGGCGGCGATCAGCACGTCGCCGTTCTTCACTTCGATGCCGTCGGCGGTGGTGTAGGCGCGGTCCAGGTCGTCCGGATCCTTGTTGAAGCCGTTCTCGGCCACCGGCTTGCTGAACAGCGAGGCGAAGGTGCTCTTGACGTTGCCGATCTCGATGCGGTCCTGCGGGCGCTTCGGGCCCGCCAGCGACGGCGCCACGGTGGACAGGTCCAGCTTCAGCGTCTTGCTGTAGTCGATCTCGCCCGCCTGCGGGATGCCGAACATGTTCTGGGCACGGAAGTAGCCTTCGAAGGCGGCGATTTCCTCGTCGGTGCGGCCGGTGCCGCGGAAGTAGTCGATGGTCTTCTCGTCGACCGGGAAGAAGCCCATGGTGGCGCCGTATTCAGGCGCCATGTTGCCGATGGTGGCGCGGTCCGGCACCGACAGGCTGGCGGTGCCTTCACCGAAGAATTCGACGAACTTGCCCACCACCTTTTCCTTGCGCAGCATCTCGGTGATGGTCAGCACCAGGTCGGTGGCGGTGACGCCCTCGCGCAGGCGGCCGGTCAGGTCCACGCCGACCACGTCCGGCGTCAGGAAATACACCGGCTGGCCGAGCATGCCGGCCTCGGCCTCGATGCCGCCGACGCCCCAGCCGACCACGCCGATGCCGTTGATCATGGTGGTGTGCGAGTCGGTGCCGACCAGCGTGTCTGGGTAGTAGACGCCGTCCTTCTTGTGCACGCCCCGCGCCAGGTATTCCAGGTTCACCTGGTGCACGATGCCGAAGCCCGGCTGCACCACGCCGAAGGTATCGAAGGCCTGCATGCCCCACTTCATGAACTGGTAGCGCTCGTTGTTGCGCTTGAATTCCAGCTGCATGTTCAGGTCCAGCGCCTTCTTCTCGCGGAAGTGGTCGATCTGCACCGAGTGGTCGACCACCAGGTCCACCGGCACCAGCGGCTCGATCTGCTTGGGGTTTTTGCCCATCTTCTCGGCGACGTTGCGCATTGCGGCCAGGTCGGCCAGCAGCGGTACGCCGGTGAAGTCCTGCAGCACCACGCGGGCCACCACGAAGGGAATCTCGTCGAAACGCTCGGCAGTCGGCTTCCAGCTGGCCAGTTGCTTGACGTGTTCTTCGGTGACTTTCTTGCCGTCGCAGTTGCGCAGCACCGATTCCAGCACCACGCGGATCGACACCGGGAGGCGCCCGATCGCCAGGTCCAGCTCCTCGCCCAGCTGGGGGAGGGAATAAAACTGGCCCTTTGCGGAAGGGCCGATCTTGAATTCTTGTAGCGTGTTTTCTAGGTTATGGGGCATTGCCGTACTCCGATCGAAGGATGATGCGATGGCATTTGGCTCGGACCTGAATCGAGACCCCGGTGCGCTGCCGCGGCGATGACCGCGGTCCGAGGTCGGCAGCGCACTGCAACTGCATACTCTAACCGCCGCGCGGCTTTGCCGCCACCCGGTTCGGATCGGCCGGGCCCCGGCGCAGCCCCTGCGCTGGCACGACAACGTGCCTGGCCAAGCGGATTTTCCCGCCCGGCAAGGTAAAAAGGGCGCCGGCGGCCGGAATTCAGTCGGCCGCCGGCGCCCTGTACGGACTTACTGCTTGGGTGCGGCGGACTGCTGGCTGGCGTCGGACGGCTGCTGCGGCTGGCCGCCCGGCGGCGTGACCAGCAACGGGCTGGTAGTCGGGGCGCGCAGGCCGCCGGCCTGGGTCGGGGCCGCGGCGCCGGCCTGCATGGCGGCGCTCTGGCAGTCGTCGGCCAGGCGCTGGCCCAGGTTCTTGTTGAACAGCATGGCCTTGCTCGGGATCACGACCAGGTCCAGGCCGGTACGGGCGTCGTAGTAGCGGTCTGCGCCGGTGACGGTGGACTGGCGCGGCAGCTTGTAGTCCTTGCCCTGCCAGTGCACGGTCAGGACTTCGTCACGCAGCATGTCGCCGGCGATGTACAGGCTGTTGCCCAGTTCGCATTGCCACTTTTCACCGGTCGGGGTGGCTGCCGCAGCGGCGCCGGCCGCTGCGGCGGTCCCGGCAGCTGCCTTCTTCTTGGTCGAAGCCTTCTTCTTGGTAGTGGTGGTCTTCTTGGCCGGTTCCTGCGCCATGACGGCGGTAGCGGTGGTCAGGCTGAAGGCGCCGATGCAGGCGGCAAGGACGAGATGTTTCATTTTGTGAGTGCCTTTCGGATTCCGAAATCTGATTTATGTCATCGCCGCCGTCACATCCGGCGGCGGCCTGGGATGGATTTCCGCCGCTATTCTCTACGATTTGCCTGGGGCGGCGTAGTGCTCTGGCCTTTCGTTACATTATTGGGATGCCTGGTCGGTCCGGGCTCACTTGCGCTTGCCAATGGTGACGAATTTGCGGTTTTCAGGGCCCACATAGTTGGCGCTCGGGCGGATGATCTTGTTGTCGATGCGCTGTTCGATCACATGCGCGGCCCAGCCGGAAGTGCGCGCGATCACAAAGAGCGGCGTGAACATCGCCGTCGGCACGCCCATCATGTGGTAGCTCACCGCGCTGAACCAGTCCAGGTTCGGGAACATCTTCTTGATGTCCCCCATCACCGTTTCCAGGCGCTCGGCAATATCGAACATCTTCATCGAGCCGGCATCCTTCGACAACTTCCTGGCCACTTCCTTGATCACCTGGTTGCGCGGGTCGCTGATGGTGTACACCGGGTGGCCGAAGCCGATCACGACTTCCTTGTTCTCAACGCGGCGGGTGATGTCGGCCTGGGCCTCGTCGGCGTTGTCGTAGCGCTTCTGGATCTCGAAGGCCACTTCGTTGGCGCCGCCATGCTTGGGGCCGCGCAGCGCGCCGATCGCGCCGCAGATGGCCGAGTACATGTCCGAGCCCGTGCCGGCGACCACGCGCGCGGCGAAGGTCGAGGCGTTGAACTCGTGCTCCGCGTACAGGATCATCGACGTGTGCATGGCGCGCTCCCACAGCTCCGACGGCTTCTCGCCGTGCAGCAGGTGCAGGAAGTGTGCGCCGATGGAGTCATCGTCGGTTTCCACCTCGATGCGGCGGCCGTTGTGGCTGTAGTGGTACCAGTACAGCAGCATCGAGCCGAAGCTGGCCATCAGGCGGTCGGCGATATCGCGCGCGCCCGGGGTGTTGTGGTATTCCTTCTCCGGCAGCACGGTGCCGAGCACCGACACGCCGGTGCGCATCACGTCCATCGGGTGGGCGCTGGCGGGGACCCATTCCAGCGCAGCCTTGACGTTGGCGGGCAGGCCGCGCAGGGACTTGAGCTTGGCCTTGTAGGCGGCCAGTTCAGCCTTGGTCGGCAGCTTGCCGTGCACCAGCAGGTGGGCGATTTCCTCGAACTCGCAGGTGTCGGCGATATCGAGGATGTCGTAGCCGCGGTAGTGCAGGTCGTTGCCGGTACGGCCGACCGTGCACAGCGCGGTATTGCCGGCGGTCACGCCCGACAGGGCGACGGATTTCTTGGGTTTGGGCGCGGCGGCCGGCTGCTCTGCCGCGGCGGCCGGTACAGCGTTCGTCGAAGCGGCCATCCGTGTCTCCTTCGGGGCGCGTCCGTGATTGGTGTTGGACTTGTTTCAGGCGAAGAACAGCGCTTCCACGTTGGCCGGCAGCGGCGTGCCGGTCGCCTGCGCGCGCTGCAGCAGCGACCAGTAATAGCGATAGCTGGCACGGTCGTGCAGCTGGCCTTCGTGGCGGATCGGGGCCCAGTTGTTTTCATGCGCTGCCAGCAGGATCTGGCTGGCGGCGCCGATTTCCTCCGCACCGGGGCGGAATGCCGCGACGATCGGCACGATCTGGCCCGGATGGATGCTCCACTTGCGCAGGTAGCCGAACTCGCTGCGCGCGCGCAGCGCATCGTCGCCGGCGCGCTGCGGCGTCTGCACATCGGTGCTGACGTTGTGTGACGGCACCTTGCCATGGCGGTGGCAGGCGGCGGAGATCTCCAGCATGGCGCGGCGGATCAGCGGATGCTCGAACTGCTGCGGCGAGCGCATGGCCTCGCCCGGGATCGCGCCGTGATGCGCCGAGACAAAGTCCATCAGGCCGAAGCTCAGGCACTCGACCTGCACCAGCGCGGCGATGTCGAATGCCTGTTCGAGCGCGGCATGGGTCTCGATCAGCACATGGATCGGGATATGGCGGGCGATGCCGGCATTGCGCGCCACCTGGTTGACATGGTCGGTCACGCGCGCGACCTCGACCACGTCGGTGACCTTGGGCACCACCACATAGGCCAGCCGGGCGCCGCCGGCGCGCACCAGCACGTCGACGTCCTGGCGCCAGCTCGGGTGCGACGGATCATGAATGCGCACGCCCACGCGATTGTGCGCATTCATCGGGCTGCTGATCAGCTGCGCGCACAGCTCGGCGTGCTCGCGCTCCTGGCCGACGGCGGCGCCGTCCTCGCAGTCGAAGGTGATGTCGAAGATGGCACCAAGCTCTTGCTGCAGGGCAAGCGATTTGCGCATCAGCTTTTCGCTGCCCGCATAGTGGTCACACACCGGCAGCTGGACCGGGATGGCTTCGCCCTGGAACAAGACCTCGGAAGGATGCACGTTGGTTCGGATCGTTGGTTGTAGGGGAGGGGCAGAGGCTAGCGTAACGCCCCAATATGAAAAACCGGGGTCCGCACCGATTGAATCGTTGCGGAACCCCGGTCTTTGTCCTGGTCTTTCCTCGAGCGGAAGATCAGCCCAGCAGGTGCTGCACGCCGGCCTTTTCTTCTTCCAGTTCGTTCAGGGTGATGTTGATCTTTTCCTGGCTGTAGGCGTCGATCTCCAGACCCTTGACGATTTCGTACTTGCCGTTGGCGGTGGTCACCGGGTAGCCGAACATGGTGTCGGCGGGGATGCCGTACTCGCCGTTCGACGGGATGCCCATGGTGACGACCTTGCCGTTGGTGCCCAGCACCCAGTCACGCACATGGTCGATGGCGGCGTTGGCAGCCGAGGCGGCCGACGACAGGCCACGGGCCTCGATGATGGCGGCGCCGCGCTTGCCGACGGTCGGCAGGAACACGTCGTTGTTCCAGACCGGGTCGTTGATCAGGTCCTTGACGCTCTTGCCGTCGACGGTGGCATAGCGGTAGTCGGCGTACATGGTCGGGCTGTGGTTGCCCCACACGAACAGCTTCTCGATCGACGAAACCGGCTTGCCGGTCTTGGCGGCGATCTGCGACAGGGCGCGGTTGTGGTCCAGACGCAGCATCGCGGTGAAGTTCTCGCGCGGCAGGTTCGGGGCCGACTTCATGGCGATGTAGGCGTTGGTGTTGGCCGGGTTGCCGACCACCAGCACCTTGACGTTGCGGCTGGCGACTTCGTCCAGTGCCTTGCCCTGCACCGTGAAGATCTGGGCGTTGGCTTCGAGCAGGTCCTTGCGCTCCATGCCCTTGCTGCGCGGACGGGCGCCCACCAGCAGGGCGACGTCGGCGTCCTTGAAGGCAACCTTGGGATCATCGGTGATGACCACGCCGGCCAGCAGCGGGAAGGCGCAGTCTTCCAGTTCCATCACCACGCCCTTGACGGCTTGCTGGGCTTGCGGGAGGTCGAGCAGTTGGAGGATGACCGGCTGGTCTTTGCCCAGCATGTCGCCATTGGCGATGCGGAACAGCAGGGAGTAGCCGATCTGGCCAGCGGCGCCGGTGACTGCGACGCGCATTGGGGCTTTAGCCATGAGTAAATCTCCAAACGATAGATGGGGGGAAACCGGTCGGTTGCGCGCTGCCGTGGTACAAGTGGCGGCACGTCACCGGGCGCTGGTTGTCGCCACAGCGGGGAGCGGCTGTCCGCCGGAGCCAGGTGGCGAGGCCACGGGGCGGAACCGGTGAGGGAGAGCCACAACGGGTCATGGTGATGCAACGAAGCGTAAGTCTACTGCGAAGCGTGGCGCCATTTCCAGACCGAATTCCGGGACGGAGCGCAGGCCGGGCCGGCTCGCACCGGGGCCGGGCCGCATTCGTCAAGGTCTGGCGGGCACTGGCAGGCCTCCGCGGGCGTGGACCAGCGCGAGTGTAGGCTGCGCCTCCCTTGCTGTCAATTCATATGTCTTATATAAGACATAAGACAATTAAGATCAGGCTGGACGCCTCTCGCCGTTTTGTGGTGAAATCCCGCTATGTCCTCCCTGTCTACGTCCCTGACCGGCGCGACGGCCCCCGGCGCGCAGGAATCTGGCGCCGCCACGCCCGGCGCCGGGACGCAGCCGCCTCCGTCATCTTCGCCGGCGCAGCCGCTGGTTTCGCAAACCGCCCCGCAAGCCGCCAACGCCGTGCCATCGCCCACCTTCAGCCCGCTCTACCAGCAGATCAAGGCGCTGATCACGCGCAGCCTGCAGTCCGGCGAATGGAAGCCGGGCGAGATGATCCCCAGTGAAATGGAGCTGGCCTCGCGCTACAAGGTCAGCCAGGGCACGGTGCGCAAGGCCATCGACGAGCTCGCCGCCGAGAACCTGGTGGCGCGCCGGCAGGGCAAGGGCACCTTCGTGACCACGCATCATGAAGACGTGGTCAAGTTCCGTTTCCTGCGCCTCGTCCCCGACGAAGGCGAACCCCATTATGGCGCCAGCCATGTGCTGGAATGCAAGCGCCTGCGCGCGCCCGCCGAGATCGCCCGGCTGCTGGATATCCGCACCGGCGACAGCGTGGTGCAGATCCGCCGTGTGCTGACATTCTCCGGCGAGTCGACCGTGCTGGACGAAATCTGGCTGCTCGGCGCCAACTTCAAGGGCCTGACGGCTGAAAAGCTGACCGAGTGGAAGGGCCCCATGTATGCATTGTTCGAGGCCGAGTTCGGCACACGCATGATCCGCGCCTCGGAAAAGATTCGCGCTGTGGCCGCCGACGAGACGGCGGCCGAGTTGCTGTCCGTGCCGGTGGGCTCGCCGCTGCTGTCGGTTGAACGGGTGTCATACACCTATGGCGACCGTCCCGTCGAAGTGCGCCGCGGCCTGTATGTTACCGCCCGGCACTATTACCAGAACGACCTGAGCTGACCCCGGCGCACCGCGTGATCCCCCGCGCCGGTGCGCATTATTGCGGCTTTTGTCATGACGGTGAGGGCTGTTGCGCCGTCGTTCAATGTTGCGCGGCATTGGCGGCACATGTGGATTGTGTGCGATTGTCGGGCGGCGCATGTTGGTGCCCGATAGGCGAAAATTATTGGTGCAGCGCGCAACAAAGGCGCTAAAATCTCATGGATTTGCCCTAATGCATCCCGTTGCATGCAGGCAATGGCAGTTTCGTTTCTTTGTTTACCGCAAATGGGGTCTCGCATGGCTGAAGCCAAACAAGCCAGGCCGGAGTTCCGGAATATCGGTATCGCGCAGATCGCGAGATACCGGTTGCCCTGGGCCGGCAAGGTATCCATCCTGCATCGCGTCAGCGGTGCCCTGATGTTCCTCCTCCTTCCCTTCGTGCTGTACCTGTTCGAGCAGAGCATCACTTCGGAACTGAGCTTCGCAAAGTTCTCGGCCCTCCTGTCCGGCGGCTTCGTCAAGCTGGTTCTGCTGGCCCTGATCTGGGGTTATCTGCATCACTTCTGCGCCGGTATCCGTTTCCTGCTGCTGGATGTGCACGTTGGTGTCTCCAAGCCCGCTTCGGCTAAGTCTGCCATCAGCGTGCTGGTTGTCAGCCTGCTGCTTACCCTGATTTTCGGCCTGAAGCTGTTCGGCCTGTTCTGAGGAGAATCACGGTGGCAAACAACAATATCGGTCCCAAGCGTCTTGTCGTCGGTGCCCACTACGGCCTGAAAGACTGGCTCGCGCAACGCGTCACGGCCGTGATCATGGTGGTCTTCACCGTGGTCCTGGCCATTGCCTTCCTGCTGTCGAACGGCGCTTCGTACGAAGCGTGGGCAGGGCTCTTCTCCAACCAGTGGATGAAGATCATCACGTTCCTGACCATCCTGTCGCTGCTCTATCACGCCTGGATCGGCGTGCGCGACATCTGGATGGACTATGTGCGCCCGATGGCCGTGCGCCTGGTGCTGCAAGTTCTTACGATTCTGTGGCTCGTCGGTTGTGCGGGCTACGCTGCTCAGATTCTCTGGAGGGTGTAATAAATGGTCGCAGTCAAGACTGGATTGCCGCGTCGCCGCTTTGACGTGGTCATCGTCGGTGCTGGCGGCGCCGGGATGCGCGCATCCCTCCAGCTCGCGGAAGCCGGCCTGAACGTGGCCGTGCTGTCCAAGGTGTTCCCGACCCGCTCGCACACCGTGGCGGCGCAGGGCGGTATCGGTGCTTCGCTGGGCAACATGAGCGAAGACAACTGGCACTATCACTTCTACGACACCATCAAGGGCTCGGACTGGCTGGGTGACCAGGACGCCATCGAGTTCATGTGCCGTGAAGCCCCGAAGGTCGTGTACGAGCTCGAACACTTCGGCATGCCGTTCGACCGCAACCCCGACGGCACCATCTACCAGCGCCCGTTCGGCGGCCACACCGCCAACTACGGTGAAAAGCCCGTGCAGCGCGCCTGCGCCGCGGCTGACCGTACCGGCCACGCGCTGCTGCACACGCTGTACCAGCGCAATGTGCGCGCCAAGACCCACTTCTTCGTCGAATGGATGGCGCTGGACCTGATCCGCGACCAGGACGGCGACGTGCTGGGCGTGACCGCGCTGGAAATGGAAACCGGCGAGGTCTACATCCTCGAGGCCAAGACCACGCTGTTCGCGACCGGCGGTGCCGGCCGCATCTACGCCGCTTCCACCAACGCCTTCATCAACACCGGTGACGGCCTGGGCATGGCCGCACGCGCTGGCGTGCCGCTGGAAGACATGGAATTCTGGCAGTTCCACCCGACCGGCGTGGCCGGCGCGGGCGTGCTGATCACCGAAGGCGTGCGCGGCGAGGGCGGTATCCTGCGCAACAAGGACGGCGAGCGCTTCATGGAGCGCTATGCCCCGACGCTGAAGGACCTGGCGCCGCGTGACTTCGTCTCGCGCTCGATGGACCAGGAAATCAAGGAAGGCCGCGGCTGCGGCCCGAACGGCGACTACGTGCTGCTCGACCTGACCCACGTCGGCGCCGAGACCATCATGAAGCGCCTGCCGTCGATCCGCGAAATCGGCATGAAGTTCGCCAACGTCGACGCGATCAAGGAACCGATCCCGGTGGTGCCGACCATCCACTACCAGATGGGCGGCATTCCGACCAACTATCACGGCCAGGTCGTGGTGCCGAAGAACGGCAACCCGAACGAAGTCCTGAACGGTTTCTACGCGATCGGCGAATGCTCGTGCGTGTCGGTGCACGGCGCCAACCGCCTGGGCACCAACTCGCTGCTCGACCTGGTGGTGTTCGGCCGCGCGGCCGGCAACCACATCATCGCCCAGAACCTGAAGCAGAAAGAGCACAAGCCGCTGCCGGCCGATGCCGCCGACCTCGCGCTGTCGCGCCTGGCCAAGCTGCAGGCCACCTCGTCGGGCGAATACACGCAGGACGTGGCCAACGACATCCGCAAGAACATGCAGTCGCATGCCGGCGTGTTCCGGACGCAGAAGCTGATGGACGAAGGTGTCGAGCGCATCCTGGAAGTCTCCGAGCGCGCCAACAACATCCACCTGAAGGACAAGTCCAAGGTCTTCAACACCGCGCTGGTGGAAGCCCTGGAAGTGGCCAACCTGGTGGAAGTGGCCAAGGCCACCATGATCTCGGCGGCGGCTCGCAAGGAATCGCGCGGTGCCCACGCGCACAGCGACTTCCCGAATCGCGACGACCAGAACTGGCTCAAGCACACGCTGTTCTACAGCGAAGGCAACCGCCTCGACTACAAGCCGGTGAAGATGGAACCGCTGACGGTGGAAAGCGTGCCGCCGAAGGCCCGTACCTTCTGAGCACCGCATCGTAGAGATAACAGGACCCACAGAAATGAAGCGTATTTTCGAAGTCTACCGCTACGATCCGGACAAGGATGCGGCACCGCGCATGCAGACCTACGAGGTCGAGCTGGACGGTCACGAGCGCATGCTGCTGGACGCGCTGGTCAAGCTGAAGAAGCTGGACGAGACCATCTCGTTCCGCCGTTCGTGCCGCGAAGGCGTGTGCGGCTCGGACGCGATGAACATCAACGGCAAGAACGGCCTGGCGTGCCTGACCAATATGCGCGAGCTGCCGGACCGCATCGTGCTGCGTCCGCTGCCCGGCCTGCCGGTGGTGCGCGACCTGATCGTCGACATGACGAACTTCTTCAAGCAGTACAACTCGATCAAGCCGTTCCTGATCAACGACGAGCCGCCGCCCGAGAAAGAGCGCCTGCAGTCGCCGGAAGAGCGTGACGAGCTGGACGGCCTGTACGAGTGTATTCTCTGCGCCAGCTGCTCCACGTCGTGCCCGTCGTTCTGGTGGAACCCGGACAAGTTCGTCGGCCCCGCCGGCCTGCTGCAGGCTTACCGCTTCATTGCGGACAGCCGCGACCAGGCCACCAGCGAGCGCCTGGACAACCTGAACGACCCGTACCGCCTGTTCCGCTGCCACAGCATCATGAACTGCGTCGACGTGTGCCCGAAGGGTCTGAACCCGACCAAGGCCATCGGCAAGATCAAGGAGCTGATGGTCCGCCGCGCGGTCTGATCCTGCGGCTGTCTGCAGTAGTAAGCGGCGCGTCAGCCAGAGCGGCTATATGTGGCTGGCGCGCCGAAAGTAGGAAGCCATGACTGAGAGTCCTGCCACCACCTTCTCCCATCAGGCCGATCCGCACAAGCGCGCCCGTTTGCGCTGGCGCGCCCGCCGCGGCCTCCTGGAGAACGACATCATCGTCGAACGTTTTTTCAACCGTTACGAGGAGAGCCTGTCCGACGAGGATGTGGCTTCGCTGAGCGTACTGTTCGAGCTCAGCGACAACGAGTTGATGGACCTGCTCCTTGCGCGCAAGGAACTGGACGGTGAGCTCGACACGCCCCCGATGCAGCGAGTGATAGGCCTGCTGCGTACGGTCTGAGTTTTGGTCAACATTATTATTCACAGCATTTGAAGGATCCGACATGACGCCGTCCGATGTGAAAGCCACGCTATCGTTCTCCGATGGTTCCCCCAGCGTTGAGCTGCCGATTTATACGGGCACCGTTGGCCCGGACGTGATCGACATTCGCAAGCTGTACGGACAAACGGGTAAGTTCACTTACGACCCCGGTTTCATGTCGACGGCTTCGTGCAATTCCAAGATCACCTATATCGACGGCGACAAGGGCGAGCTGCTGTACCGCGGCTACCCGATCGAGCAGCTGGCGCAGAAGTGCAACCACCTCGAAGTCTGCTACCTGCTGCTCAAGGGCGAGCTGCCCAACGCCAAGCAGAAGGATGAATTCGTCGGCCACGTGATGAACCACACGATGGTCCACGAGCAGCTGCAGTTCTTCATGCGCGGCTTCCGCCGCGATGCCCACCCGATGGCCGTGCTGACCGGCCTGGTGGGTGCCATGAGCGCGTTCTACCACGACGCGATGGACATCGACGATCCGCACCAGCGCGAGATCTCGGCCATCCGCCTGATCGCCAAGATGCCGACCCTGGTCGCGATGGCGTACAAGTACAACATCGGTCAGCCGTACATCTACCCGCAGAACGACCTGTCCTACTCGGGCAACCTCATGCGCATGATGTTCGGCACGCCGTGCGCCCCGTACACCGTGAACCCGGTGCTGGAGCGTGCGCTGGACCGCATCTTCATCCTGCACGCCGACCACGAGCAGAACGCGTCGACCTCGACCGTGCGCCTGGCCGGTTCGTCGGGCACCAACCCGTTCGCAGCCATCGCCGCCGGCGTGGCCTGCCTGTGGGGCCCGGCTCACGGCGGCGCCAACGAAGCCGCGCTGAAGATGCTGGAAGAGATCGGCAGCGTCGACAACATCAACGAGTTCATCAAGCAGGTCAAGGACAAGAACTCGGGCGTGCGCCTGATGGGCTTTGGCCACCGGGTGTACAAGAACTACGATCCGCGCGCCAAGCTGATGCGCGAAACCTGCCATGAAGTGCTGGAAGAGCTGGGTCTGCACAACGACCCGCTGTTCAAGCTGGCCATGGAACTGGAAAAGATCGCGCTGGAAGACGAGTACTTCGTCAGCCGCAAGCTGTACCCGAACGTCGACTTCTACTCGGGCATCGTCCAGCGCGCGCTGGGCATCCCGACCTCGCTGTTCACCTGCATCTTCGCGCTGGCCCGTACACCGGGCTGGATCTCGCAGTGGGAAGAAATGATCACCGATCCGGAATACAAGATCGGTCGTCCGCGCCAGCTGTTCAACGGCGCCGCCACCCGCGACGTGCCGGACGTGGCCAAGCGCTAAGCGCAAGGTATCCGTCCTCGCTGCGCAGTGCAGCAATTGCAAACGCCCCGGCCCGCCGGGGCGTTTGTCTTTGTGGCGCCGGCGGGCCTTGTGCGGTGCAGCGCTGGCAAGGGCAGAAAATTGCACCTCGAATGGTCTGAGGCGCAATTTGTGGAAAATTGTGTCGCGTTTTCCCAAATCCATTCCGCATTTGTTGTGCGATTCTCGCGTGCAGTAGGAAATTTGACCCTATAATGCGGGCTGCTTTGTCGACGGCAGCCGGGCCACCCTTCCGGCATGCGGTGCGGCAAGCGGGGCAGGCGAATCGCTTGCGCAATAGAGAACGCATCAACGTTGTCTTTCCGAACCTTGGTCCCCGTACCTCAGCGGGACTGACACATGCCGGGCCCCGCATACGCTGTCTCTTCTTTGCAGGCCCGTCTTCCGCGTCTCGGGCCGCTTTTCTGCCAGTCCGTCTCTGTAGTCCGCGGGTGTTGTTCGATTGCGCAGGTCATACCGTTTCTGCCCGTATGACCCAAACATAAATCGAGGAGCTCCTGATGACGCTGTCCCGTCTTACGTCCGTCTCGCTGGCCGCCATGCTGGCCACCTTTGGCGCCGCTGCCAACGCCGAAACCGTGAAGATCGCCATTGCCGGCCCGATGAGCGGCTCGGTGGCGCAGTATGGCGACATGGTCAAGGCCGGTGCGCTGACCGCGATCGAACAGATCAATGCTGCCGGCGGCGCCGGCGGCAACAAGTTCGAAGTGGTGATGATGGACGACGCCTGCGAACCCAAGCAGGCCGTTGCGGTGGCCAACAAGATCGTCAGCCAGAACATCAAGTATGTGATCGGCCATGTGTGCTCGGGCTCGACCATCCCGGCTTCGGACATCTATGAGAACGAAGGCATCGTGATGGTGACGCCGTCGGCCACGGCGCCGCAGCTGACCGAGACCAAGAAGCGCAAGTTCATCTTCCGCACCATCGGCCGCGACGACCAGCAGGGTCCGGCTGCCGCTCAGTACATCATCAACAAGGTCAAGCCGAAGAAGGTCGCCGTGCTGCACGACAAGCAGTCGTACGGCCAGGGTATCGCCAGCTCGGTGAAGAAGGACCTGGAAGCCGCCAAGATCCCGGTCGCCGTGTTCGAAGGCATCAACGCCGGCGATTCGGACTACTCCGCCGTCATCACCAAGCTCAAGTCGCAGGGCGTGGACTTCGTCTACTTCGGCGGCTACCACCCGGAAATGGGCCTGCTGCTGCGCCAGGCGCGCGAGCAGGGCGTCAAGGCCACCTTCATGGGCCCCGAAGGCGTGGGCAACAAGGACGTGACCGCGATCGCCGGCCCGTCGTCGGAAGGCATGCTGGTGACGCTGCCGGCCGACTTCTCGGCCGACCCGGCCAACGCCGCGCTGGTCAAGGCCTTCGCCGACAAGAAGCGTGACGCCAACGGTCCGTTCCAGATGCCGGCCTACGCCGCCGTCAAGATCATCGGCGACGCCATCGCCGGGGCCAAGAGCACCGACCCGACCAAGGTCGCGGCGTACATGCACAAGAACGCCTTCACCACCCCGATCGGCAAGGTCGAGTACGACGACAAGGGCGACCTGAAGTCCTTCAAGTTTGTGGTCTACACCTGGCACAAGGACGCCAGCAAGACCGCCGCCAACTAAGCAGGCGCTTCCCCCCGCACACGCCCCGCCCGTACCCCGGGGCGTTCTGGTATCGGGCTTCAAGGTCCTGAGGCTTCTTCCATGAATGAATTCCTTCCACAGTTCACCCAGCAGCTGGTCAACGGCCTGACGCTGGGTGCGATCTATGCGCTGATCGCCATCGGCTACACAATGGTCTACGGCATCATCGGCATGATCAATTTCGCGCACGGCGAGATTTACATGATCGGTGCCTACGTCGGCCTGGTCACGCTCACCGCGATCGGCGTCCAGGCAGGCTACCCCCTGCCGCTGGTGCTGGGCGCCGCATTACTGGTCTCGGTGCTGGTCACCGGAGTTTACGGTTATGCGGTCGAGCGGGTGGCATACCGGCCCCTGCGCGGCGGACCGCGGCTGGTGCCGCTGATCTCCGCCATCGGTATGTCGATCTTCCTGCAGAACTATGTCCAGATCGGGCAGGGCGCGCGCGACGTGTCCGTGCCGGTGCTGATCTCGGGCGCGATCGAGTTCCAGATGGGCGGCGACTTCACCGTGACGGTGCCGTATTCGCGCCTGCTGATCGTGTGCGTGACGCTGGTGCTGATGATCGCACTGACCATGTTCATCGGCCGTTCGCGCATGGGCCGCGCCTGCCGCGCCTGCGCCGAAGACATGCGCATGGCCAACCTGCTCGGCATCGACACCAACAAGGTGATCTCGTTCACCTTCGTGCTGGGTGCGATGCTGGCGGCGGTCGGCGGCGTGCTGATCGGGCTGACTATTGGCAAGCTCAATCCTTTCATCGGCTTCATTGCCGGCATCAAGGCCTTCACCGCGGCGGTGCTGGGCGGCATCGGCAGCATCCCGGGCGCGATGCTCGGCGGCGTGCTGCTGGGCCTGGCGGAAACCTTCGCCTCGGGCTACATGCCGGCCGAATACAAGGACGTGGTCGCGTTCAGCCTGCTGGTGCTGGTGCTGCTGTTCCGTCCGACCGGGCTGCTGGGCAAGCCTGATGTCGAAAAGGTCTGAGGGAGGGCGAGACAATGACCAACAAAATTAGCGCGATGCCTGCGGGGCAAGCCACCCGCGCGGCCGCGCCCGGGCAATCGCTGAAGAACGCGATCTTCGCGGCCGTGATGACGGCCATCCTGACGATTCCTATCCTGGGCCTGCAGCTCAAGCTGGAAGGCTACAAGGTGGTGCTCGAGCCGCACTGGCGGCCGGTGTGGATCGCCGTGGCGGCGGTGTTCCTGTTCCAGTTGTTCAAGCCGCTGCTGTCGCGTGCCGGCAGCGCCGTGCGCCTGCCGTCGGTGCCGCAGCTCGGCGCGCGCCAGCAGCGCGTGGCGGTGTGGGTGCTGCTCGCGGTCGGGCTGGTATGGCCGTTCTTCGGCTCGCGCGGCGCGGTGGACGTGGCCACGTTGGCGCTGATCTACGTGATCCTGGGGCTGGGCCTGAATATCGTGGTGGGCTATGCCGGCCTGCTCGACCTGGGCTATGTCGGCTTCTACGCGATCGGCGGCTATACCTATGCGCTGCTGAACCAGTACTTCGGGCTGGGCTTCTGGGAATGCCTGCCGATCGCCGCGGCGATGTCGGCAACCTTCGGCTTTGTGCTCGGCTTCCCGGTGTTGCGGTTGCGCGGCGACTATCTGGCGATCGTGACGCTGGGCTTTGGCGAGATCATCCGCCTGCTGGCCAACAACCTGACCAGCCTGACCGGCGGCCCGGATGGCGTCTCTGGCATCCCGAAGCCGACTGTGTTCGGCATCGAGATGGCGCGCAGCGCAAGCGTGGAGGGCGCCAAGACTTTCCATGACCTGATCGGCCTGGACTACAGCGGCCAGCATATGGTGATCTTCCTGTACCTGCTGGCGTTGCTGCTGGTGGGCTTCACGCTGTTCGTCACCAGCCGGCTGATCCGCATGCCGATGGGCCGCGCCTGGGAAGCGCTGCGCGACGACGAGATCGCGTGCCGCTCGCTGGGCCTGAACCCGACCCGCATCAAGCTGTCGGCGTTCACGCTGGGCGCATCGTTCGCCGGCATCGGCGGCGCGTTCTTCGCGGCGCGCCAGGGGCTGGTCAACCCGGAATCGTTCACCTTCATCGAGTCGGCGCTGATCCTCGCCGTGGTGGTGCTGGGCGGCATGGGCTCGCAGCTGGGCGTGATCCTGGCCGCGATCCTGCTGACCGTGCTGCCCGAAGTGGCGCGCGGCTTTGCCGAATATCGCATGCTGATCTTCGGCCTGGTGATGGTGCTGATGATGATGTGGCGTCCGCAGGGCCTGTTGCCCGCGAGCCGTCCCCACGTGGAGTTGCCGCGATGACGAGTGTGCAAAAAGCGGTGCAACAGGCAGAACTGCTCAGAGTCTCGGGCCTGCAGATGCGCTTCGGTGGTTTGCTGGCCGTCGACGGCGTTGAATTCGATGTGCGCAGCGACGAGGTCTTCGCCATCATCGGCCCGAACGGCGCCGGCAAGACCACGGTGTTCAACTGCGTGGGCGGCTTCTACAAGCCCACCGCGGGCGAGGTGACGCTTGACGGCCACGCCATTGCCGGCCTGCCCAGCCACCAGGTGGCGCGCAAGGGCCTGGTGCGGACCTTCCAGAACATCCGCCTGTTCAAGTCGCTGACGGTGGTGGAAAACCTGCTGGTGGCGCAGCACCTGCAGGTGCAGTCCGGCATCCTGCGCGGGCTGTTCGCCACGCCGGCCTACCGCCGCGCCGAGCGAGAGGCGCTGGAGCGCGCCGCGGTGTGGCTCGAGCGCATGGGCCTGACCAAGGTCGCCAACCGCGAGGCGGGCACGCTGTCGTACGGGCACCAGCGCCGGCTCGAAATCGCGCGCTGCATGATCACCAGGCCGCGCCTGCTGATGCTGGACGAGCCCGCCGCCGGCCTGAACCCGCAGGAGAAGATCGAGCTGCAGCAGCTGATCGACCAGTTGCGGCGCGAGTTCGGCATCTCGGTATTGCTGATCGAGCACGACATGAGCCTGGTGATGGGTGTGTCCGACCGCATCCTGGTGATGGAGCATGGCAAGCCGATCGTGATCGGCAAGCCGGAAGCAGTGCGCAACGACCCGCGCGTGATCAAGGCCTACCTGGGAGAGGACTGATGCTGAAGCTGGAACAGGTCCATACCCACTATGGCGCCGTCGAGGCGCTGTCGGGCGTGTCGATCGAAATCAACAAGGGGGAGATCGTCACCCTGATCGGCAGCAACGGCGCCGGCAAGACGACGCTGATGATGACCGTGTGCGGCACGCCGCGCGCTTCCAGCGGGCGCGTGCTGTTCGAGGGGCAGGACATCACCAACCGCTCGACGCACGAGATCATGCGGCTGGGCATGGCGATCTCGCCCGAGGGCCGGCGTGTGTTCCCGAGCCTGACGGTGCTGGAAAACCTGAAGATGGGCGCGTTCTTCCTCAAGCGCGACGAGATCGAGGCGGGCATCGAGCACGTGTTCAAGCTGTTCCCGCGCCTGAACCAGCGCTCGGGGCAGCGCGCCGGCACCATGTCGGGCGGCGAGCAGCAGATGCTGGCGATCGGCCGCGCGCTGATGAGCCGGCCGCGCCTGCTGCTGCTGGACGAGCCCACCCTCGGCCTGGCGCCGCTGATCATCGCGCAGATCTTCGACATCATCCGCACCATTCGTGACGAAGGCGTCACCGTGTTCCTGGTCGAGCAGAATGCCAACAAGGCACTGCAGGTCGCGGACCGGGGTTATGTGCTGGAAACCGGCAAGGTGGTGCTGGCCGATACCGGCGCCAACCTGCTGGCCAACGACCGGATCAAGGCGGCCTACCTGGGCGGCTGATCCCAAAAGGCCGTCGTCCTGCCTCGGGCAGGGCGGCGGCCTCCTCCTTTTCGTCAACGACGAAATCCCCCTTTCGCCAATCACATTACATTCCAGCCGCCGCCCGGGCCGGGCAGTGGACTGATCGCCATACCCCCTGTGGCATAATCGATTGCGAAGTCAAGCATCGCAGTAACGCTTGAAATAACGCTCGCTTCTGGCAGCTTCCGGCGCGATCATCGCCATCGTCGCCCACCGCTCGCCACCGCGACCAAAGCGAACAGAAACCCCTGCAAACTACTGCGCGGTCACCGCGGACCTCCTGCAAAGGACCGGTCCTCCGGCCCGCCATCGCATCATGGCCAAGACGCTCTACGACAAACTCTGGGATGACCACACCGTCCACGTCGAGGAAGACGGCACCACGCTGCTCTACATCGACCGTCACCTGCTGCATGAAGTGACCAGCCCGCAGGCGTTCGAAGGCCTGAAAATCGCGCAGCGTCCGGTGTGGCGTATCAGCGCGAACCTGGCCGTGTCGGACCACAACGTGCCGACCACCGACCGCAGCCAGGGCATCGCCGACCCGGTGTCGAAGCTGCAGGTCGATACGCTGGACGCCAACTGCGACAGCTACGGCATCACCCAGTTCAAGATGAACGATCACCGCCAGGGCATCGTGCACGTGATCGGGCCGGAGCAGGGCGCCACGCTGCCGGGCATGACGGTGGTGTGCGGCGACTCGCATACCAGCACGCACGGTGCCTTTGGCGCGCTGGCGCACGGCATCGGCACCTCGGAAGTCGAGCACGTGCTGGCCACGCAGACGCTGCTGGGCAAGAAGGCCAAGAACATGCTGGTCAAGGTGGAAGGGAAGCTGCCGCGCGGCTGCACCGCGAAGGACATCGTGCTGGCCGTGATCGGCAAGATCGGCACCGCCGGCGGCACCGGCTTCACCATCGAGTTTGCCGGCTCGGCCATCCGCGACCTGACCATGGAAGGCCGCATGACGGTCTGCAACATGGCCATCGAGGCGGGCGCGCGCGCCGGCCTGGTGGCGGTGGACGACGTCACGCTGGAATACGTCAAGGGCCGCCCCTATGCGCCGCAGGGCGTGGAGTGGGAGCAGGCCGTTACCTACTGGCGCACCCTGCATTCGGACGCCGGCGCCCATTTCGACCAGGTGATCGAGCTGCGTGCCGAAGACGTCCGCCCGCAGGTGACCTGGGGCACGTCGCCGGAAATGGTGATCAGCATCGAAGACCGCGTGCCGGATCCGGAGAAGGAAAAGGACCCGAGCAAGCGCAACGCGATGGAGCGCGCACTGGAATACATGGGCCTGCAGCCCAATGTGCCGGTCGAGAGCATCAATATCGACAAGGTTTTCATCGGCTCGTGCACCAACAGCCGCATCGAAGACATGCGCGCCGCCGCCTGGGTGGTGCAGAAGCTGGGCCGCAAGGTTGCTGCCAACGTGAAGCTGGCGATGGTGGTGCCGGGTTCGGGCCTGGTCAAGGAACAGGCCGAGCGCGAAGGCCTGGACAAGATCTTCAAGGCCGCCGGTTTTGAATGGCGCGAGCCGGGCTGCTCGATGTGCCTGGCCATGAACGCCGACCGCCTCGATCCGGGCGAGCGTTGCGCGTCGACCTCGAACCGCAATTTCGAAGGCCGCCAGGGCGCGGGCGGGCGCACCCACCTGGTGAGCCCCGCGATGGCAGCGGCTGCCGCCATCGAAGGCCATTTTGTCGATATCCGCAAGCTGGGCTGAAGTGGAGCACGGCATATGAAAAGGACCCTGATCGCATTGCTGGCATGCCTTGGCATGCTGCAGCTTGCCGGCTGCAATACCATGGCCGGCCTGGGCAAGGACACGCAGGCCGCCGGCAGCTCGCTCGAGCGCGCGGCGAAGAAGTAAGGAAAGAGAACATGGACAAGTTCACCGTACACAGCGGCCTCGTGGCGCCGCTTGACCGCGAGAACGTCGATACCGACGCCATCATCCCGAAGCAGTTCCTGAAGTCGATCAAGCGCACCGGCTTCGGCCCCAACCTGTTCGACGAGTGGCGCTACAAGGACGTCGGCCAGCCCGGCATGGACAACAGCAAGCGTCCGCTGAACCCGGACTTCGTGCTGAACCAGCCGCGCTACCAGGGCGCGTCGATCCTGCTGGCGCGCCGCAACTTCGGCTGCGGCAGCTCGCGCGAGCACGCACCGTGGGCGCTGACGCAATACGGCTTCCGCGCCGTGATCGCGCCCAGCTTTGCCGACATCTTCTTCAACAACTGCTACAAGAACGGCCTGTTGCCGGTGGCGCTGACCGAACTCCAGGTCGACCACCTGTTCAACGAGACCAATGCGTTCAACGGCTACAAGCTGACCATCGACCTCGACAAGCAGGTCGTGGTGACGCCGGGCGGCGAGTCGTATTCGTTCGACATTGCGCCGTTCCGCAAGTACTGCATGCTCAACGGCTTCGACGACATCGGCCTGACCCTGCGTCATGCCGACAAGATCAAGGCCTACGAGGCCGAGCGCGTGGCCAAGATGCCGTGGCTGAACAACCGCCTGGTCGGCTGAGCCCGTACCGCCATAACAAGGAAGACACAGCATGAAAATCGCAGTCCTGCCGGGTGACGGCATTGGTCCCGAAATCGTCGCGGAGGCCGTCAAGGTCCTGAACGCGCTCGACGAGAAGTTCGAACTGGAAACCGCCCCGGTGGGCGGCGCCGGCTACGAGGCCGAAGGCCACCCGCTGCCGGAGAACACGCTGAAGCTGGCCAAGGAAGCCGACGCCATCCTGTTCGGCGCCGTGGGCGACTGGAAGTACGACAGCCTGGAGCGCGCGCTGCGCCCCGAGCAGGCCATCCTGGGCCTGCGCAAGCACCTGCAGCTGTTCGCCAACTTCCGCCCGGCGATCTGCTACCCGGAACTGACCGGTGCCTCGAGCCTGAAGCCCGAGCTGGTGGCGGGCCTGGACATCCTGATCGTGCGCGAACTGAACGGCGACATCTACTTCGGCCAGCCGCGCGGCGTGCGCGAAGCGCCGGACGGGCTGTTCAAGGGCGCGCGCGAAGGCTTCGACACCATGCGCTACAGCGAGCCGGAAATCCGCCGTATCGCCCATGTGGCGTTCCAGGCCGCGGCCAAGCGCGGCAAGAAGCTGTGCAGCGTCGACAAGGCCAACGTGCTCGAGACCTTCCAGTTCTGGAAGGACATCGTGATCGAGGTCAGCAAGGAGTACCCGGAGGTCGAGCTGTCGCACATGTACGTCGACAACGCGGCCATGCAGCTGGTCAAGGCGCCGAAGAGCTTCGACGTGATCGTCACCGGCAATATGTTCGGCGACATCCTGTCGGACGAGGCCGCCATGCTGACCGGCTCGATCGGCATGCTGCCGTCGGCGTCGCTGGATGCCAACAACAAGGGCCTGTACGAGCCGTCGCACGGCTCGGCGCCGGATATCGCCGGCAAGGGCGTGGCCAATCCGCTGGCCACCATCCTGTCGGCGGCGATGATGCTGCGCTACTCGCTGAACAAGGCCGATCAGGCCGATCGCATCGAGAACGCGGTCAAGAAGGTGCTGGCCCAGGGCTACCGCACCGGCGACATCCTGACGCCCGGCTGCAAGCAGGTTGGCACCCGCGAAATGGGCGAAGCGGTGCTGGCGGCACTGTAAGTCACACGTAAAAGGGCACCGCAATCGCGGTGCCCTTGGTTTTATTTGTCCCCGATTTCCACGCTGCGGCGGCGCCGCAAAATCGTGTAGACTCTGCCGATGGCCCGATTTTCCCAGTCCACCCTGACTGCTGTTGCTGCCCTGACCGCTACCCGCGGCCCGGTAGGCACGATTTCGCTCGGCCAGACTGCAACGACGATTAAAACCATTATTAAAACCGCGATCGCCTAGATCCGTTCGTCGTGCCTGCCCGTCTTCCCCGCGCAGCCACGCCGGGCGAGGAAAATGGCGGGGAAGTAAAAATCACATCCGAGGTAAATCATGATTGTAGGTCTCGTCGGTTGGCGGGGAATGGTCGGCAGCGTCCTGATGCAGCGCATGCAGGAAGAGCGTGATTTCGACCATATCGAGCCCGTCTTCTTCAGCACGTCCAACGCCGGCGGCAAGGCGCCCGCCATGGCCAAGAACGAAACCACGCTCAAGGATGCCAACGACATCGAGGCACTGAAGAAGTGCGACGTGGTGCTGACCGCGCAGGGCGGCGACTACACCAACGAGGTCTTCCCCAAGCTGCGCGCAGCCGGCTGGAAGGGCTACTGGATCGACGCGGCGTCCTCGCTGCGCATGAAGGACGATGCCATCATCGTGCTGGATCCGGTCAACCAGGGTGTGATCAAGGACGCGCTGTCCAAGGGCGTCAAGAACTTCATCGGCGGCAACTGCACGGTCAGCTGCATGCTGATGGGCCTGGGCGGCCTGTTCCAGGCCGACCTGATCGAGTGGATGACCTCGATGACGTACCAGGCTGCCTCGGGCGGCGGCGCGCAGCATATGCGCGAGCTGCTGACCCAGTTCGGCACGCTGAACGCATCGGTCAAGCCGCTGCTGGACAACCCGGCCTCGGCCATCCTGGAAATCGACCGCACCATCCTGGCGACCCAGCACGGCCTGTCCGCCGAAGAAACCAAGCAGTTCGGCGTGCCGCTGGCCGGCAACCTGATCCCCTGGATCGACAAGGATCTGGGTAACGGCCAGTCCAAGGAAGAATGGAAGGGCGGCGCCGAGACCAACAAGATCCTGGGCCGCGGCGAAGGCTTCCTGGGTGCGACCGGCGCCACGCCGATCGCCGTGGACGGCCTGTGTGTGCGCATCGGCGCGATGCGCTGCCACTCGCAGGCGCTGACCATCAAGCTGCGCAAGGATGTGCCGCTGGATGAGATCGAAGGCATGCTGGCCGTCCATAACCCGTGGGCCAAGGTGGTGCCGAATACGCGCGAGGCCAGCATGACCGACCTGACCCCGGCTGCCGTGACCGGCACGCTGACGATCCCGGTCGGCCGCCTGCGCAAGATGCAGATGGGCGGCGAGTACCTGTCTGCCTTCACGGTCGGCGACCAGCTGCTGTGGGGCGCGGCCGAGCCGCTGCGCCGCATGCTGCGTATCCTGATCGAGTCCTGATCTTCGCTTGCCTGGTTGCGTCCGTTGCGGCCAGGCAACAGAATGGACCGCTTTACCGACAACGCCGCGCCCATGCGCGGCGTTGTTGTATCCGGGCGCCTATTTTTCCGGGCGATGCGTCACAATACGCCGGCATGCGCCCGGGCCCGCAGGGGTCAGCGCCTGTGTGCGGGCTGGTCAAGGGGTGCGTATAGAATGTCCCGCCAGCCTGCCGGACCTGGTTTATGGGGTCGGTCTGTCGATTTAATATCGCTACTAAAACATAACGGAGCATAAGGTGAGTGTGAGCCAACATCGCCGGAAAGATGCGCCTACTGCCCGTCAGCGCTGGTCAACGCTGGCCGTCACGGCACTGGGCCTGCTGCTTGCGCAGCCGGCCGCATATGCCGCGGGGTTCGGGCAATTGCGGGTTCAGTCGAATCTGGGGCAGCCGCTGCAGGCTGAGATCGACATCAGTGGGGTCACTGCCGAAGAGGCCAGCGGGCTCAGCGTCAAGCTGGCGCCACCGTCGGCCTACGCCGCGGCCGGGCTGACCTATATGCCGGCCGTCAGCAGCATGAAGCTGGACATCGAGCGCCGGCCCAACGGCAGCTACGTGGCGCGGGTCAGGTCGAGCCAGCCGATCAGCGAGCCGTTCGTCGATATCCTGATCGACATGAGCTGGGCCAGCGGCAAGGTCTCGCGCGCCTACACCTTCCTGCTTGACCCCGCCGGGGCCAAGCCCTCCAACCAGACATTCTCGCCTTCGGCGGTGGTGCCGGCCGCGACGCCAGATGCGTCGCCCGCCGCCACGCCGCAGGCTGCGGCGCCTGCCGCGCCGCAGCCGGAAGCCGCACCCGCTGCGGCCGAGGCGCCTCGTCCTGCCGCGCCCGCGCGCCCGGCCCGCCAGAGCGCGAAGCGCGCCCCGGCGCCGGCCGCCAGCACCGAGATGGCCCCCGGCGGCGGCTACACCGTGCAGCGCGGCGACACGCTCTACGCCATCGCCGGCGAAGCCGTACAGGGCCAGGAGTCGGTGTCGCTCGACCAGATGCTGGTCGCGCTCTATCGCAACAATCCCAACGCCTTTATCGGCGGCAATATGAACCGGCTGCGCAGCGGCGCGGTGCTGCAGGTGCCGACCGCGCAACAGGCGCAATCGGTCACGCCCAAGGCCGCCCGCCGCGAGGTGGTGGCGCGCACGCAGGGCTTTGATGCCTACCGCAGCCGCCTCGCCAGCGCGGCGGCAGCCAAGTCGGTCGAGCCCGACAGCGGCCGCCAGCAGTCCGGCAACGTGACCGCCCGCGTGCAGGAGCAGGCCGCACCGGCCGCCGCGCGCGACGAGCTCAAGCTGAGCAAGGCCGAGCGCGCCGGGCAAGCCGACGCGGCGGCCAAGGCCGAGGCCGCCATCGCGCGCGAGCGCCAGTTGAAGGAGGCCGAAACGCGCCTGGCGCAGCTGGAAAAGAACATCGGCGACATGCAGAAGCTGCTCGAGCTGAAGAACGCCGAGATCGCCAAGCTGAGCCAGGCCAACCAGGCCGCGCTGGCCGAGAAGGACAAGGCGGTCGCCAAGGCCGACGCCGCGGCCAGGACAGCCGAAGCGACGGCGCCGGCCGTGGTGGTCGCCCAGCCGCCGAAGGCGGATGCTGCGGCCGCACCGACGACGCCCGCGACGGCCACCAGCGCTGCAGCACCGACAACTGCCGGCGCCAGTGCCGCCGACGCCGCAGCACCTGCTGCCGTGGTGGCTGCCACTGCCGCGGCTGCCGCAGCTTCAGCGCCGGCCGCTGCCCCGGCCGGGACTACGCAGGCGGCTGCGCCCGCCTCGGCCCCGGCCGCCAAGCCGGTACCGCCGGTGGTTGCCCAGCCGCAACCGGTGCCCGAGCCTTCGTTCCTCGACGGCCTGCTCGCCAACCCGATGCTGCTGCCCGGCGGCGGCCTGCTGGTGGCGCTGCTCGGTGTCTATGCGATCTATCGCCGCCGCCAGCAGCAGAAGGCAGGCGAGGCCACCGGCTTCGGCGACAGCATCCTGTCGCAGGAAAGCACCGTGATGGCCGGCGCCAATTCGCTGTTCGGCGCGGCCGGCGGGCAGAGCGTCGATACCTCGCAGCACAGCGTGTTCGGCGCGGACTTCCGCATCGGCAACAACACGCCGGAAGCCAACGAGGTCGACCCGATCGCCGAGGCCGAGGTCTATATCGCCTATGGGCGCGATGTGCAGGCAGAGGAAATCCTGCGCGAAGCCCTGGAGAAAAACCCGGAGCAGCAGCCGGTGCGGCTCAAGCTCCTGGAGATTTACAGCAACAGACAGGATGTGGAAGGTTTCCGCGTGATTGCAGAAGAAATGTTCGCCCAGACCGGCGGACACGGTGCGGAATGGCTGAAGGCAGCAGAAATGGGGCGCGCGCTCGAACCGGGCAATGCGCTTTACCTGGCGGTAACCGCCGACGCCGCAGGCCCGGATACGGCCTCGCCGGCAACGGACCAGTGGCGCACCCAGGATCCGTCGCACGACCCGGCCTCGATCCCGAGGCTCGAGCCCTCGCTGGGCGACCTGGCGCTGCCGCTCGATGCCTTCCCGGCACCGGCGGCCGGCGATCCCATCGTCGCCCCGGCTTCCGCCGCGATGGTGTTCGGCGCTGACGCGGACCAGACCGAGACGGCGCTGCGCCTGGACGCCGGCCTGGACCTGCCGGCAAGCGGCGCCGACCCGCTGGCGGACGACATGCCGAGCCTGGACACGCCGACCCGCGGCCGACCGCTGGAGTTCGACTTGTCGGGCCTGTCGTTCGACCTGGGTGGCGGCACGCAGCAGGACGCCCGCGGCAAGGATGTTCTCGACGAGGCGACCATGCCGCTGCCGGCGACCACCATGCTGCGCGACGGCAAGCTGGCCGAGCCGATCGACCTGTCGCGCGTCTCCGCCGAAACCGGTGGCGGCGTCTCGCCCAGCACACTGTCGTCCGATGGTGTGGACGGCGGGCGCGACATGCAGATCAAGCTCGACCTGGCTCGCGCCTATATCGAGATCGGCGACAAGGAAGGGGCCCGCGAGCTGCTGCAGGAAGTGGTCGAGCAGTCGCAGGATCCGCTGCAGGCCGAGGCTCGTTCGCTGCTCCTCGAAGTGGCCTGAGCTATCATTGACGGTCCGGCCGCGGCACGCGCTGCCGCGGCACGAAGCGATGCGCCGGAAGCGTCCCTTCCGGCGCATTTGCTTTTCTGGCGGGCCGTGCGCGAATTTCACCCGTGACCGCACCCCGCCGCCTTGCCTGACCCCCTGACATGAACCGCATCGCAATCGGCCTGCACTACGACGGCGCCGCCTTTTCCGGCTGGCAGTCGCAGCCGCACCGCAACACCGTGCAGGACCACCTGGAAGTCGCCATCGAGCGCTTTGCCGGCGTACGCCTGCTGACGACCGTGGCGGGGCGTACCGATACCGGCGTGCATGCGCTGGGCCAGGTCATCCACCTGGACACCACGCTCGAGCGCGAGCCCTTCTCCTGGGTGCGCGGCGTCAACGCCTTCCTGCCGTCGTCGATCGCGCTGCAGTGGGCGCGCCCGGTCGACGAGGGCTTCCACGCCCGCTTCCTTGCGTTCGAGCGCATGTACTACTACGCGCTCTACACCGGCCCGCACCGCGTGCCGCTGGTGCACGGCCGCGCGGGCTACCAGATGCTGCCGCCGGGCCAGCGGCTCGATGTCGATGCCATGCGCGAGGCCGCCGCCTGCCTGGTCGGCGAGCACGATTTCTCGGCCTTCCGCGCCGCCGAATGCCAGGCCAAGTCGCCGGTCAAGACCATGTATGACGTCACCATCAAGGACGACGCCAACTGGGTGTTCCTGCGCTTTCGCGCCAGCGCCTTCCTGCACCATATGGTGCGCAACCTGATGGGCTGCCTGGTGGCGGTGGGACGCAAGCGCTACCCGCCGGAGTGGCTGGCGCAGGTGCTGGCCGGACGCGACCGCAAGCTGGCCGCGCCGACCTTCATGCCCGATGGCCTCTACCTGGTGGACGTCAAGTATCCTGATGCTTACCAGATCCCCGCGGCCGACACGTCCGCGAGTCTGTTCCATGGAGTCTTCGATGACGCAGCCTGAGGGCACTGCCGTGCACATGCAGCCGGCCCGCACCCGCATCAAGATCTGCGGTCTGACCCGCGAGGACGACGTGCGCGCCGCCGTGGATGCAGGCGCCGATGCGATCGGCCTGGTGTTCTACCCGAAGAGCCCGCGCTACGTCGACGTGGCCCGTGCCGCGGCGCTGGCAGAAGCCGCCGGCCCGTTCGTCGCGGTAACCGGCCTGTTCGTCAACGCCGACCTGGAAGACATCGCCCACGTGGCCGAGCGCGTACCGCTGACGCTGCTGCAGCTGCATGGCGACGAGACGCCGCAGTTCTGCACACAGGCCTCGCAGCGCTGCCGGCTGCCATTCCTGCGTGCCGCCCGTGTGCGCCAGGGGCTCGATTTGGTAGAATTCGCCGATCAATACCGTGATGCCGCTGCCTTGCTGCTCGATGCCTTCGTCGAAGGCTACGGCGGTGGCGGCCACGTCTTCGACTGGACCCTGATTCCTCCGGCATGGCTTCCGCCCACTCCTCCGGTAACTGCTCCGGCAACCGGCAACCCGAACGCAAGCGGCGCTCCTCGCATCGTTTTGAGTGGTGGGTTGAACGCGCAAAACGTCGCTGGCGCGATTGAACGCGTGCGGCCTTACGCTGTGGATGTCAGCAGCGGGGTAGAGGCCGCCAAGGGCGTGAAGGACCACGCCCGCATCGCCGCGTTCGTGCGCGCTGTCCGCAGTGCCGAGGCAGGATGAATCGGGCCCGGGTCGTATCCCGACCACCCGACCCCACTTCCTACCGCCTGTGCGGGCACCGCGCATCGCAGTCAACCAAGCGTCCTTGCCATATGAGGCAAGGCCGCTGTTCCGAAGAGCCTAGACATGTACGACCTGCCCGATTCCCGTGGCCATTTCGGCCCCTATGGCGGCACCTTCGTTTCCGAGACGCTGGTCCACGCGCTGGATGAGCTGCGTGAAGCCTATGCGCACTACCAGAAGGACCCCGAGTTCGATGCCGAATTCCGCCGTGAGCTGAAGCATTTCGTCGGCCGCCCGTCGCCGATCTACCACGCGCAGCGCTGGAGCGAAACGCTCGGCGGCGCGCAGATCTACTTCAAGCGCGAAGACCTGAACCACACCGGCGCGCACAAGATCAACAACGTCATCGGCCAGGCGCTGCTGGCCAAGCGCATGGGCAAGCCGCGCGTGATCGCCGAGACCGGGGCAGGGCAGCATGGCGTGGCCACTGCCACCATCGCCGCGCGCTTCGGCATGGAGTGCGTGGTCTACATGGGCGCCGAGGACGTGCGCCGCCAGGCCGCCAACGTCTACCGCATGAAGCTGCTGGGCGCGACCGTGGTGCCGGTGGAAAGCGGCTCGCGCACGCTCAAGGACGCGCTCAACGAGGCCATGCGCGACTGGGTCACGAACGTCGAGACCACCTTCTACATCATCGGCACCGTGGCCGGTCCGCACCCGTACCCGATGATGGTGCGCGACTTCCAGTGCGTGATCGGCGAGGAAGCCAAGGTGCAGATGCCGGAGATGACGGGGCGCCAGCCGGATGCCGTGATCGCCTGCGTCGGCGGCGGCTCCAATGCGATGGGCATCTTCTACCCCTATATCGAGCACCAGGACGTGCAGCTGATCGGCGTCGAAGCCGCCGGCGACGGCCTGGACACCGGCCGCCACGCCGCCGCGCTGATCGGCGGCACGCCTGGTGTGCTGCACGGCAACCGCACCTACCTGCTGCAGGACGCCAACGGCCAGATCATCGAGACGCATTCGGTGTCGGCCGGCCTGGACTACCCCGGCGTCGGTCCCGAGCACGCCTGGCTCAAGGACAGCGGCCGTGCGCAGTACATGCCGATCACAGATGAGGAAGCACTCAAGGCCTTCCACGACTGCTGTCGCATCGAGGGCATCATCCCGGCATTGGAATCCAGTCACGCCATCGCCTATGCCTGCAAGCTGGCGCCCACGCTGCCCAAGGACAAGCTGCTGCTGGTGAACCTGTCCGGCCGCGGCGACAAGGACATGCACACCGTGGCCGAACGCGCGGGGCTCAAGCTCTGATGCGCGCGCTGCCTCATACCGCCGGACTGGCCGTGGGCGGGGCGGATGCCCTGCCTGCGCATCCCGAAGCGCCGCCGCTGCAGCTGTTCCAGGAAGACATGTTCGAGGGCATTGCCCGACTGCCGGACGGCTCGGTCGACCTGATCGTCGCCGACCCGCCCTACGGGCTGGGCAAGGACTACGGCAACGACTCGGACCTGTTGTCGGGCCAGGCCTACCTGGACTGGTCCGAGCGCTGGATGGACGCGGTCGTGCCCAAGCTCGCGCCCAAGGGCACGCTCTACCTGTTCTGCACCTGGCAGTATTCGCCGGAGCTGTTCGTGATGCTCAAGCGGCGCCTGACGATGATCAACGAGATCATCTGGGACCGCCGCGTGCCCAGCATGGGCGGCACCACGCGCAAGTTCTCGTCGGTGCACGACAACATCGGCTTCTTCGCCCGCGCGCGCGACTACTACTTCGATCTCGACCCGGTCCGCATTCCCTACGACCCCGAGACCAAGAAGGCGCGCAGCCGCCCGCGTTTCGAGGGCAAGAAGTGGCTGGAGGTGGGCTACAACCCGAAGGACCTGTGGAGCATCTCGCGCATCCACCGCCAGGATCCGGAGCGTGCCAACCACCCGACGCAGAAGCCGCTGGAGATCGTCGAGCGCATGGTGCTGTCGAGCTGCCCGCCGGGCGGCCTGGTGCTGGACCCGTTCGCCGGCAGCGGCACCACCGCGGTGGCCTGCCTGCGCCACGGCCGGCGCTTTGTCGGCTACGAGATCAACCCGGAATACGTGCAGGTGGCGTGCGAACGCGTGTCAGCCGCCGCGCTAGCGATGCCGGCCATCGAGCCCGACGCCACCCCAACCCTGGCCGCCGCCAACGACGATGCCTCGCCGGCGTCGCGGCCTCACCTGATTCCCTGATATGTCCCGTATCCAGAAGACGTTCGCGGCGCTGGCCGCGCAGCAGAAGAAGGGCCTGATTCCGTTTATCACCGCCGGCGATCCCGAGCCCGGCCTGACCGTGGCGCTGATGCATGCGCTGGTGGCCGGCGGCGCCGACGTGATCGAGCTGGGTGTGCCGTTCTCCGACCCGATGGCCGACGGCCCGGTGATCCAGCGCGCCTCGGAGCGCGCGCTGGCGCAGGGCGTGTCGCTGAGGCAGGTGCTGCAATGGGTGCGCGAATTCCGCCAGACCAACGCCGACACCCCGGTGGTGCTGATGGGCTACGCCAACCCGATCGAGCGCATGGGCGAGCAGGCCTTTGCCGCGGCCGCGCGCGAGGCCGGCGTGGACGGCGTGCTGGTGGTCGACTATCCGCCCGAGGAGTGTGAATCGTTCGCCAGGCTGATGCGCGACAACGGCATGGATCCGATCTTCCTGCTGGCGCCGACTTCGACCGACGCGCGCATCGAAGCGGTGGCCCGCGTGGCCAGCGGCTATCTTTACTACGTGTCGCTCAAGGGCGTGACCGGCTCGGCCGCGATCGACCTGGACAGCGTGGCGGCGCGCCTGCCGCTGATCAAGCAGCACGCCAACCTGCCAGTCGGTGTAGGCTTCGGCATCCGCGACGCGCAGACTGCGCGCGCGATCGGCAGTGTGGCCGATGCCGTGGTGATTGGCAGCCGCCTGGTGCAGTTGCTGGAAGACACGCCGCGCGAGCAGGCGGTGGCAACGCTGCAGGCGTTTATCGCCGAGATCCGCCAGGCGCTGGACAGCTGAAGTGTTGTAATCCCGGCCCGAGGGCTGCTGAGAAGTGATTCGCCGTCCGCAATCGGCGTGTTCCGCTTAGAGGTCACCGGGCCGGCGTGGTAAATTCGCGGGTTGATTCCCTGCCATCTGCCGAGATGCGTCCCGTAAAGGGGTTTGCCGGCGGACTGCAGCTATCCGAAAGGAGCTTTCATGAGCTGGTTGGATAAACTCCTGCCTCCCAAGATTCAACAGACCGACCCCCGTACCCGCAAGGGCATCCCGGAGGGGTTGTGGGTCAAGTGCCCGTCGTGCGAGTCCACCCTGTACCGGACCGACGTCGAGGCCAACCTGCACGTCTGCCCGAAATGCGACCACCACATGCGCATCAACGCGCGTGCACGCCTGGACGCACTGCTGGACGCCGAAGGCCGCTATGAGATCGGCCAGGAGATCGTGCCGGTCGACGCCCTCAAGTTCAAGGACTCCAAGAAGTACCCGGACCGCATCAAGGCGGCCATGGACGAGACCGGCGAGACCGACGCCATGGTGGTGATGGGCGGTGCCATCCACACCATCCCGGTGGTGGTGAGCTGCTTCGAGTTCGAGTTCATGGGTGGTTCGATGGGCTCCGTGGTGGGCGAGCGCTTCGTGCGCGGCGCGCAGGCCGCGCTGGAGCAGAAGGTGCCGTTTATCTGCTTTACCGCCACCGGCGGCGCGCGCATGCAGGAAAGCCTGCTGTCGCTGCTGCAGATGGCCAAGACCACCGCCATGCTGAACCAGCTGAGCGCGGCCAAGCTGCCGTTCATCAGCGTGCTGACCGACCCGACCATGGGTGGCGTGTCGGCCAGCTTCGCCTTCCTGGGCGATGTGGTGATCGCCGAGCCCAAGGCGCTGATCGGCTTTGCCGGGCCGCGCGTGATCGAACAGACTGTGCGCGAGAAGCTGCCCGAAGGCTTCCAGCGCTCGGAGTTCCTGATTCAGAAGGGCGCCATCGACATGATCATCGACCGCCGCAAGCTGCGTGCGGAACTGGCGCAGCTGCTGGCGCTGCTGCAGAAGCAGCCCGCCGACGCGGTGGCATAACGCCACCTGCATGGCAGCAAGGAGGGCGCGGGTGGTTGACGCGCCTTTCGCATTTCTTGGCCGCCTTGTTGGCCCGTTTTTCCTGTCGGCGCCGTACCTGCCCTTGACTTTGCGGGCCCCTGGCCGAATCTGGTAGCAATAGCTTTCCTCGCACCCCGTACATGCCTGTCTTCCACACGCTCCCCGAATGGCTCGCCCATCTCGAAACCGCCCATCCCGTGGGTATCGACATGGGCCTGACGCGCATCACGCGCGTGAAAGAGGCCCTCGGGCTGCGCATCGACGCGGTGGTGTTCACCGTGGGCGGCACCAACGGCAAGGGTTCCACCTGCGCGATGCTCGAACGCATCCTGCTGGAGGCCGGCTACAAGGTCGGCTGCCATACCTCGCCGCACCTGATCTCGTTCAATGAGCGCGCGCGCATCAACGGCGAAATGGCCACCGATGCGCAGCTGCTGCCGCATTTCGAGGCGGTCGAGCGCGCGCGCAACAGCTTTGCCGATCCCATCAGCCTGACGTACTTCGAGTTCACCACGCTGGCGATCATCCACGCCTTCGCCGCGGCCGGGCTGGACGCGATCATCCTGGAAGTGGGACTGGGCGGGCGGCTTGATGCGGTCAATGTGATCGACACTGACTGCGCCATCATCACCAGCGTCGATATCGACCACACCCAGTACCTGGGCAATACCCGCGAGGAAATCGGCTTCGAGAAGGCCGGCATCTTCCGCCCGGGCGTGCCGGCGATCTGCGGCGATCCGATGCCGCCCAAGTCGCTGGTGGCGCACGCCGAGGCCATCGGCGCCGAGCTGTGGCTGATGGGCCGTGATTTCCATTTCCAGGCCGCCAAGGGCCAGGAGCGCCAGCAATGGGACTGGAGCGGCGGCGACCGCAAGCTCAACGGGCTGGGCTACCCGGCGCTGCGCGGCGCCAACCAGCTGTTGAATGCCGCCGCGGCGCTAGCGGCGCTGCAGGCCATGCGCCCGCGCCTGCCGGTGAGCGCACAGGAGGTGCGCAACGGACTCGCCTTCGTCGAACTGCCGGGACGCTTCCAGGTGCTGCCAGGACGGCCCGCGGTGATCCTCGACGTGGCGCACAATCCGCATGCGGCCGCAACGCTGGGGCAGAACCTGGAGAACATGGGCTTCTTCCGCTATACCTACGCGGTGTTCGGCGCGATGCAGGACAAGGATATCGCCGGGGTGCTGCAGCACGTGGCCGACAAGGTGGACCACTGGTGCCTGTGCGACCTGCCGACCGAGCGCGCCGCCAGCGCGGCCGACGTGCTGGCGAAGCTGGAGGCTGGCGGTTTCCGCCCCGGACCGGACGCCACCGCGGCCTGCTTTTCCAGCCCGGAGGCGGCATTCCGCGACGCCATCGAGCGAGCCACCGAGAATGATAGAATTCTGGTCTTCGGATCGTTCTATACCGTTGCCGGCGTGATGGCCTACCGGGCCACGCAGGCGAACTGAGGCGCCAGGCCATCCTGCGCTGAAGGACCAACCCCGGCGGTCATGGGCGCTCCCTGAGCGGCAAACGCAACGACCGGCCCCCATGGCCGTCGCACCGAACCAATTTATGGGCCTGCTTTCGCTGTTTTCTTCCCGCAAGGGCAACGACCCGGCACCAGAGCGTGCGCGGCGCCAGCGCACCGACCCGGGTGCAGGCATAGCCTCGTCGCGCCGCCTGGCCGAGGAATATGCCGACGATACGCTCGACCCTGAATTCCCGCATAAGCAGCGCGCACGCCGCCGCCTGATCGGCGCCGTGGTGCTGGTGGTGGCTGCCGTGATCGTGCTGCCCATCGTGTTCGAGACCAAGCCGCGGCCGGTGTCCGATGATGTCTCGGTAAAGGTAGCCAACGGCGTGTCGCAGAAGCCCCGCGTGGAGCCGCGCAAGGCCGATCCGCTGCCGCCCGCCCCGGCGGGGCGCAATGATGCCGCGGCGCTGGATGCCGGCGAGGAAATCGTCAGCGCGCCGCAGAAGCCCGCGGCCACTGCAGCCGCGGACAAGCCTGCACAGAAGGCCGAGGCCAAGGCGGAAGCCAGGCAGGGCAGCGGCAAGTACCTGATCCTGATCGGCGCCTTCTCCTCCGAAGAGCGGGCGAAGAACTGGCTGGCCAGGCTCAAGGCGAGCAAGGTGCCGGCTTACGTCGAAAAGAAAGTGCTGGCCGATGGCGAGCGCATCCTGCTGCGTGCCGGTCCCTTCAGCGACCGCGAAGCCGCCGACGCCGCCGACAAGCGCGTGCGCGCGGTGGGCCTGACCTCGCGGGTCGTGGAACAGTAAAGGGCCAGCGCGGCCGGTGCCTGGCGCGGCCGCAAGCAACGATGCAGCCGACTTTCTTCGATTACGCCGTGGTCTTCATCCTGCTCGCCTCCGCCATGCTGGGCGTGCTGCGCGGCCTGGTGCGCGAGGTGCTGTCGCTGATCGGCTGGGTGGTGGCGTTCTGGGTGGCGTTCCGTTACGGCGCGGTGGCCGCGGGCTGGATGCCCGAGTCGCTGCCCGGCGGCGAACTGGCCCGCCATGCGCTGGCCTTCGTGGTGCTGCTGATCGGCACCGTGCTCGGGGCCTCGCTGGCCGGCATGGTGGTCGGCCAGCTGCTGGAGAGCACCGGGCTCAAGCCGGCCGACCGCGGGCTCGGGCTGGTATTTGGATTGATGCGCGGCGCGCTGCTGGTGATGGTGATGGTCACGCTGGCCAGCCTCACCAAGCTGCCGGAAGAACCGTTCTGGCGCGACGCGGTAAGCCGCCCTTATGTGATGCAGGCCATGGATTCCGTCAAGCCATGGCTGCCGCCGGAGCTGGCGAAGTACGTCAAGACATGAAGCCGGGCATGGTGCCCGGTCGGTAGTACGCAGGCCTTTGGGTCCGGGGGATTTCCGGACCAGGCTGCGCCCCCTGATTCAAAGCCTTTCCTGGGAGCTTGGCAATGTGCGGTATCGTCGGTGTGGTTTCAGCCACGCCTGTCAACCAATTGATTTACGACAGCCTGCTGTTGTTGCAGCATCGCGGACAGGATGCTGCCGGCATCGCCACCGCCAACGGCAGTACCTTCCACATGCACAAGGCCAACGGCCTGGTGCGCGATGTCTTCCGTACCCGCAATATGCGCGGCCTGCCGGGTGCCGCCGGCATCGGCCAGGTGCGCTACCCGACCGCCGGCTCGGCGTCGAGCGAGGAAGAAGCGCAGCCGTTCTACGTCAACGCGCCGTACGGCGTGATCCTGGCGCATAACGGCAACCTGACCAACTGGCAGCAGCTGCGCGAAGAGATGTTCCGCCGCGACCGTCGCCACATCAACACGCACTCCGATACCGAAGTGCTGCTGAACGTGCTGGCCGACGAACTGCAGCGTGCCAGCAGCGGCATGGCGCTGGACCCGGACACCATCTTCACGGCAGTGAGCGGCCTGCACCGCCGCGTGCGCGGCTCGTATGCGATCGCCGCGCAGATCGCCGGCTATGGCATGCTGGCCGTGCGCGACCCGTTCGGCATCCGCCCGCTGTGCCTGGGCAGCATCGAGACCCCGACCGGCAAGGAATGGATGGTGGCGTCGGAGTCGGTGGCGCTGGAAGGCATCGGCTACAGGCTCGAGCGCGACGTGGCGCCGGGCGAGGCGATCTTCATCGACCTGGACGGCAAGCTCTACAGCAAGCAGTGCGCCGACAATCCGGTGCTGACGTCGTGCATTTTCGAGTATGTCTACCTGGCCCGTCCGGATTCGTGCATCGACGGCGTGCCGGTGTACGACGCGCGCCTGCGCATGGGCGACTACCTGGCCGAGAAGATCCGCGAGGAAGTGTCGGCCGGCGACATCGACGTGGTGATGCCGATCCCCGATTCCAGCCGCCCGGCTGCGATGCAGGTGGCCAACCGCCTGGGCGTGAACTACCGCGAAGGCTTCTTCAAGAACCGCTACGTCGGCCGCACCTTCATCATGCCCGGCCAGGCTGTGCGCAAGAAGTCGGTGCGCCAGAAGCTCAACGCCATGGGCGTCGAGTTCAAGGGCAAGAACGTGCTGATCGTCGACGACTCGATCGTGCGCGGCACGACCTCGTTCGAGATCGTGCAGATGGCGCGCGACGCCGGCGCCAACAAGGTGATCTTCGCCTCGGCCGCGCCGCCGGTGAAGTTTCCCAACGTGTACGGCATCGACATGCCGACCCGCAGCGAACTGGTGGCGCATGGCCGCACGCACGAGGAGATCGCGAAGATCATCGGCGCGGACAAGCTGGTGTACCAGGACGTGGAAGCGATGAAGCAGGCGGTGCGCGACATCAATCCGGCGCTGCGGGACTTCGACGCGTCGTGCTTCGATGGCCGCTATATCACCGGCGATATCGACGAGGCCTACCTGGACCGCCTGGAAACGGCGCGCAGCCTGGCCGACCGCGAAGGCACCAACGGCGACGGTGGCGAGCGCTCGCAACTGCACCTGCAGCGCTCCGGCGGCAACGAGTAAGCTGCGCCGCCGCTGTCCGCGCGTTGACGAATGCGGAGCCCGGCCGTAACATGGCCGGGCGTCGATTTGATAGTCAGCTTGCGGACGCGGGTCCAGCCCGAAACAGCTAAAGAGATGGCGGTCAGCAATGTTTGCCGATGCGCGCAGCCCTCAGGGTGCATGCGCAATGGGCCGACCACCCGCCACAGCCTGCCGAAGGCCTCCGCAGAACAGCAAGCCCGTCGATCCGACTACCCGATCGCACGGGCTTTTTTCATGGCCGGCCGCCACGCGGTTGCTGGTCGAAACCATTGCACTCGCGCGGGTACGACCGCGCCACCAGCATGAACGAACCGCTCAATCCCGAATCGCTCGGCATCGATACTCTCGGCGTGCGCGCCGGCACGCTGCGCAGCGAATTCATGGAGCATTCCGAGGCCATGTACCTGACCTCGAGCTTCTGCTTCAACAGCGCCGCCGAGGCCGCCGAACGCTTCGCCAACTCGGAAGAGGGCTTCACCTACTCGCGCTTCACCAACCCGACTGTGTCGATGTTCCAGTCGCGGCTGGCCGCGCTGGAAGGCGCGCAGGCCTGCATGGCCACGGCCTCGGGCATGAGCGCGATCCTGTCGGTGGTGCTGTCGTCGATGCAGGCGGGCGACCACCTGGTCAGCTCGCGCGCGATCTTCGGCTCGACCATGACGCTGTTCGGCAATATCTTCTCGAAGTTCGGCGTCGACACCACCTTCGTCGATCCGAGCGACCTGAACGCATGGCGCGCCGCGGTGCGTCCGAACACGAAGCTGTTCTTCCTGGAAACGCCGTCGAACCCGCTGACCGAAGTCGCCGACATCGCCGCCGTGGCCGATATCGCCCACGACGCGAACGCGCTGTTGGTGGTCGACAACTGCTTCTGTTCGCCGGCGCTGCAGCAGCCGATGAAATTCGGCGCCGACATCGTGGTGCATTCGGCCACCAAGCATATCGACGGCCAGGGCCGCGTGCTGGGCGGCGCGGTGCTGGGCTCGCACGACTTCATCATGGGCAAGGTGTTCCCGTTCGTGCGCACCGCGGGCCCGACGCTGTCGGCGTTCAACGCCTGGGTGCTGCTCAAGGGCCTGGAGACGCTGGCGATCCGCATGGAGCGCCATTCGGCCAGCGCGCTGGCGCTGGCGCAGTTCCTGGAATCGCATCCGGCAGTGGCGCGGGTGTTTCACCCGGCGCTGAAGTCGCACCCGCAGCACGAGATCGCCATGCGCCAGCAAAGCGGCGGCGGCGCGATCGTGTCGTTCGAGCTCAAGGGCGCCACGCCCGAGCAGCAGCGTGCCAATGCTTGGCGCGTGATCGACAACACCCGCGTGTGCTCGATCACCGGCAACCTGGGCGACACCCGCACCACCATCACGCACCCGTACACCACCACGCATGCGCGCGTGAGCCCGGAGGCCAAGGCGGCCGCGGGCGTGGGTGAAGGGCTGATCCGGCTGGCGGTGGGCCTGGAGTCGGTGGAGGACCTGAAGGCCGATCTGCTGCGCGGCCTAGGCGAGTGAGGGGGCGCTGACTTCCCTTATTGCGAGGGCTGCGCGGGCTCCGCGGGCTGCGAGGCCTGCGCGGGCTGGGGCGGCGGCGGGTCGTCGCCGCCGGCCACGGCTTTCACACCCGCTGCGGTCACGTCATAAGTGGTCGAGGCGACGCTGACCGCGGCGGAGCCCACGGTGGCTACCGTCGATACTGCGGCGCTGCCGACGGCCATGGTGGCGCCGACCACCATGCATCCGGACAGCATGGCAGTTGCCAACGCGGTTCCCAGCGCCAGGGCGATGCGCTGCAAGGTGGCGGGTTCTCCGCTATCGTTGCGCACGGAACGACGCAACGGGAAATTTCGATATGGCATGGACACTACTGGCCCTCGCGGGGCTGTTCGAGGTGGTGTGGGCCATCGGGCTCAAGTACGCCGACGGATTCACGCGGCTGGTGCCGAGCGTCATCACGCTCGCCGGCATGGCGATCAGCGTGGTACTGCTGGCGTTGGCATTGCGTCACATTCCGGTGGGCACCGGCTATGCGGTCTGGACCGGCATCGGTGCGGTCGGCACCGCGATCCTCGGCATCATACTCTTCAACGAGCCGGCCACTGCCGCGCGGCTCGGCTGCATCGGCCTGATCGTGTGCGGGATTGCCGGGCTCAGGCTGGTGGGCAGCGCCTGAGGCCGGCGGTTTTCATTCAGCGCAACAGGCGCCTGCGCAGCAGGATCAGCGAGGCGACCAGTGCCACCACCGCATAGGCGGCCAGCACGCCGACATGCAGGCCGACGTCGTCGAGCGGGCGGCCCAGCATCAGCGGCCGGATCAGCGCCACCGCATGCGACAGCGGCAGCATCTTGGTTGCCGCCTGCACACCTTCGGGCAGCTGCTCCAGCGGGAAGAACACGCCCGACAGCAGCAGCATCGGCGTCATCACCAGTGTCTGGTAGAACATGAAGAAGTCGTAGCTCGGCGCCAGCGCGGTGACGATCATCGCCAGCGCGGCAAAGGCGATGCCGGCCAGCACGATCACCGGCAGCGCCAGCAGCGCGCCCGGCATCTGCGCATAGCCGAGCGCGCCTGCCACCAGCATGATCGCCAGCCCGGACAGCACCGCCTTGCTGGCGGCCCAGAAAATCTCGCCCAGCACCACGTCGCCCAGCGTCAGCGGCGCGTGCATGATCGCCTCCCAGGTACGCTGCACGTGCATGCGCGAGAAGGCCGAGTACATCGACTCGAAGCTGGCCGACATCATCACGCTCGATGCGGTGGTGCCCGCGGCGAGGAAGGCGATATACGACACGCCGCTGACCTCGCCCACCATCAGCCCCAGCCCGAAGCCGAGGCCGAACAGGTAGATCATTGGGTCGGCCAGGTTGCCGATCATCGACGGGATGGCCAGCTTCTTCCACACCATGTAGTTGCGGTACCAGACCATCATCCAGTTGCGCAGGTTGCGCGGCAGCAGCGGCTGCGGATAGGTCTGGCGCACGCCTGTGGCCGCGGTGCCGCGTGCGGTCACGGGAGGGGCGCTATCGGAGGTATCCGCGCGGGGATCCTGTTCGCTCATGTCAGTGCCTCGGGTTCAGTCCCGCATCTCGCGGCCGGTCAGCTTGAGGAACACGTCCTCCAGGTTGGCCGGGCGGTGCAGGTAGCGCACGCCGCTCCTGCCGTGCAGCGCCGCCAGCAGCGGGGCGGGCTCGCGCACGTAGCAGAACAGCGTCTCGCCGCTCATTTCGGTGCGCTGCGCCAGCGGCGTCAGGCTGCCGCGCAGCGTGTCCAGTTCATCGCCATAGACTTCCACCACATCGCAGCCGATCTGGCTGTCGATCAGTTCGTGGGGCTTGCCTTCGGCAATCTTGCGGCCGCCGTCGATCACGCACAGGTAGTTGCACAGCCGTTCGGCCTCTTCCATGAAGTGCGTGGTCAGCAGGATGGTCTTGCCGCTGGCCATCAGCGACTTGAGCCGCTCCCAGATCAGGTGGCGCGCCTGCGGGTCCAGGCCGGTGGTGGGCTCGTCCATCACCAGCAGGTCGGGATCGTTGATCAGCGCGCGCGCCACGGTCAGGCGCCGGCGCATGCCGCCGGAGAGGTCGCGCACCTGGGCATCGGCACGGTTCTCCAGCCGGGCGAATTCCAGCAGCATCGGCACGCGCCGCTCGATCTCGGCCGACGACAGCCCGAAGTAGCGCCCGAAGATGCGCAGGTTCTCGATCACCGAGAAGTCCGGGTCGAGGTTGTCGAACTGCGGCACCACACCCACGCGCATGCGCGCCTGCGGCGCGCGCTCGGGGATGGGTTCGCCGCACAGCGTCAGCGTGCCGGCCATGGGCGTGGTCAGGCCCAGCAGCAGGCGCAGCGTGGTGGTCTTGCCGGCGCCGTTGGGGCCGAGCAGGCCGAAGCACTGGCCGCGAAACACCTGGAGATCGAGGTCGTCGACCACGACCGTGTCGCCGTATTGCTTGCGCACCTTGCGCAACTCGAGGATGGCAGTCAAGGCAGGGTCCCATCAGGGTCAAACAAGGCGCCACGAAGGCGCAATATCCGCCATTATGCCGGTCATCGGCGCAACGCTCAGGTGGCGCAGTGCAGCAAAAGCCGCGAAGGCAGGGGGAGGGGCACGCCCTGCGCGCGGGCATAAAAAAACCGCCAGCGAACTGGCGGTTTTTTTGCGAAGCTTGCCCGAATCAGTACATCTTCTTCGGCAGCATCTGCATGCGCAGGCGCTTGCGCAGGCGCGCTTCGGCGGCCTTCTTCTTGCGCTTGCGCTCGGTCGTCGGCTTCTCGTAAGCGGTACGGCTCTTGAGTTCAACGATCAGGCCAGTCTGCAGAATGGCGCGACGGAAGCGGCGCATTGCAACTTCAACGGGCTCACCGGGTTTCAAGACGATCTTAGTCAATTCAGTCCTTTAGGGGGTTGCCGCGGTAGCGGCTGGTTCACACGGGGGGAAACTGCGGTCGCCGGAGCGACTGGTATTGCACGCTGGGCTAGGCCCGGGTGCGCCCCCGCGAACCTGAAAGATGTGGACGTTTCAGTCCGTGCAGCCAGTGTCAGGGGTGATAGCGCCAGGTCCAAATACAACTGGAGCCTGACAGTACCGGTTTCCATGAATGCTATACGCCCGTAACTATGGCATGTATACGACGGCACTGTCAAGAATGCTGTGCAATGCGCAACTGCGGCTGGAGCGCGGTCGGGGCAAATAGTCGCCTTCAGGCCACATCGCTCGTATTCCCAAACGCCATACTGCCAGCGTGCCACGGCCAGCGTGACCAGTGTGCGGCGCCCGCCGCCTGCGTGGCACAATCTGGCTGCGCCCCTGCCGCCGCCAAGTAAGGGCGCTCACCATGCCTGAGCCGCGCCAATCCGATCACCGCCCCGACCCCGACCACCTGCTGCAGCGCATGCAGGCCGCCGGCGAGCGCGCCGCGCGCGGCAGGTTGCGCATTTACTTCGGCGCCTCGGCCGGGGTGGGCAAGACCTTCGCCATGCTGGCGGCGGCGCGCGCCCAGCGCGAGCAGGGCACCGACGTGGTGGTCGGCGTGGTTGAATGCCATGGCCGCGCCGAGACCGAGGCGCTGGCCGAAGGCATCGAGCGCGTGCCGCCGCGCAGCATCGCTTACCGCGGCCGCACGCTGCAGGAATTCGATCTCGACGCGGCACTCGCACGGCATCCCGCGCTGATCCTGGTGGATGAGCTGGCGCATAGCAACGCGCCCGGCCGCCGCCACCCCAAGCGCTGGCAGGACATCGGCGAGCTGCTGTCGGCCGGCATCGACGTCTGGACCACGATCAACGTCCAGCACCTCGACAGCCTCAACGAGGCGGTGGCCGGCATCACCGGCATCCGCGTGCGCGAGACTGTTCCGGATGCGGTCTTCGACGATGCCGACGAAGTGGTGCTGGTCGACCTCCCGGCCGACGAACTGCTGCGCCGGCTGCGCGAAGGGCGCGTGTACGTGCCCGAGCAGGCGCGCCACGCGGTGCACAACTTCTTCCGCAAAGGCAACCTGATCGCATTGCGCGAACTGGCGCTGCGCCGCACCGCCGACCGTGTCGACGACGACGTGCGCGCCTATCGGCAGGAAGCCTCGATCGAACCGGTCTGGCGCACGCGCGAAGCGGTGCTGGCCTGCATCGGCCATGGCAGCGATGCCGCGCAGGTGGTGCGCAGCGCGCGCCGGCTGGCGGGGCAGCTCGATTGCGATTGCCATGTGGTGACGGTGGCGGTGCCGCGGCTCGCGCCGGTGCCCGATGCGCAGCGCGAAGGGCTCGACGAGGCGATGCGGCTGGCCGAGGCACTGGGCGCGCGCACCGAGACGCTGGCCGGCAGCGATATGGTGGCCGCGGTGGCCGGCTATGTGCGACGGCACAACCTCACTAAAGTGGTGATCGGCCGCACGCCGGCGCGCTGGGCTGCCGACGATACCTCGGTGCTCGGACGCGGACGCACCCTGCTGGCGCGCGCGCTGGCGCCGTGGCTGGGCGCACGCGCCTGGCTGTTCGGGCGGACCAGCTCTGCCGATGCGCTCGCCAGCGCGTGTCCCGAAATCGATGTGATCCGCGTAGCGGCGGACAGCCGCCACCATGACGTGCCTGTCGAAGCGCGCGCGTTGCCGGGCGCCGAGCCGCCGCAGGACGAAGCCCGGCCCTCGCACCTGGCCGGCCTGCTGTGGGCCGTGGTCTGGTGTGCCGGCGCCACCGCGCTGTCGGCGCTGGCGCGGCCCTGGTTCGACCTGGTCAATATCGCCATGCTGTTCCTGCTGGCGGTGGCGGGCGTGGCGCTGCGGCACGGCCGCGCCGCCGGGGCGTTCGCATCGGTGCTGGCAGTCGGGTCCTTCGATTTCTTCTTCGTGCCGCCGAAGCTGTCGTTTGCCGTCAGCGACGTGCAGTACCTGGTGACCTTCCTGGTGATGCTGTCGGTCGGACTGGTGATCGGCCAGTTGACGGCCGGCCTGCGCGAGCAGGCCCAGGTCGCGGTGCAGCGCGAGACCGACGCGCGCACGCTGTACGAGCTGGCGCGCGAGCTGTCGGCGGCGCTGACCGACACGCAGATTGTCGCTATCGCCAGCCGCTTCCTGCGCGCGGCATTCGATGCGCGTGCGGCCTTCTTCCTGGTCGGCGCGGACGGCCGGCTGGGGCCGGGGGTCGTCGGTACCGAGGCGGCCGGCGCGGGGCAGAGCGATGCGATCGACCACGTGCTGGCGCAATGGGTGTTCGATCACGGCCAGCCCGCCGGCACCGGCACCGACACGCTACCCTCCGGCACGGTGCTGTACCTGCCGCTGAAGGCGCCGATGCAGGTGCGCGGCGTGCTGGCGGTGGAGCCGCACACCTGGCGCGCGTTTGCCGAGCCCACGCTGCGCCGGCAGGTCGACGTCTTCGCCACGCTGATCGCGATTGGGATCGAGCGGCTGCACTATGTCGAGGTCGCGCAGCAGGCGCTGCTGACGATGGAATCCGAGCGCCTGCGCAGCTCGCTGCTGGCCGCCGTCTCGCATGACCTGCGCACGCCGCTGACCAGCCTGATCGGCATGGCCGAGACCCTGCAGCGCGGCACGCCGCCGCTGTCAGCTGACATAGCGGATACCGTGGCCGCCATGCGCGACCAGGCGCGGCGCATGCATGCGATGGTCGCCAACCTGCTCGATATGGCGCGGCTGCAGGGCCGCAATGTGGCGCTGCGCAAGGAATGGCAATCGTTCGAGGAGCTGGCCGGCGCCGCGCTGGCGTCCTTGCACGATGCGCTCGCGCGCCACCGTGTGGTGGTCGCGGACCTGTCCGCACTGCCGTTGGTGGAATGCGACGGCGTGCTGATGGAACGCGTGCTGTGCAACCTGCTGGAGAATGCGGCCAAGTACACCGCGCCGGGCACCGAGATCCGCGTGCGCGGCGATGTCTCCGACGACACCGTGCACTTGGTGGTCGAGGACGAAGGCCCCGGCGTGCCGGCCGGCATGGCGCGGCAGGTGTTCGAGAAATTCACGCGCGGCGAGCGCGAATCCGCCACCGCCGGCGTTGGCCTGGGGCTGGCCGTGTGCGAGGCCATCGTGCACGCGCACGGCGGCAGCATCCGGGTCGAGCCGGTGCATCCGCAGGCGGAGAGCGGCAGCCCGGGCGCCCGTTTCGTGGTGACCCTGCCGCGCGGCAATCCCCCGGTGCTGGAGCCGGAACCCGCCGGCATGCCGGCCTGACCTCACAACCCTTCAAGGACCCGACAAGCAATGCCCTTCGAGTTCGCGCCCACGGTGCTGCTGGTGGAAGACGAGCCCCATATCCGCCGCTTCGTGCGCGCGGCGCTGCAGGACGAGGGCTGCACCGTGCATGAGGCCGAATCGCTGCAGCGCGGCCTGATCGAGGCCGGCACGCGCCAGCCCGACCTGGTGATCCTGGATCTCGGCCTGCCCGATGGCGACGGCGTATCGATGATCGGCGAGCTGCGCACCTGGGCCGAAGTGCCGGTGCTGGTGCTGTCTGCGCGCACCGACGAGTCCGAAAAAATCCGCGCGCTTGACGCCGGCGCCGACGACTACCTGACCAAGCCCTTCGGCGTGGGCGAACTGGTGGCGCGCCTGCGCGTGCTGCTGCGCCGGCATGCGCGCAGCGGGGCGCAAGGCAAGGCGCAGGTGGCGTTCGGCGAGATCGCCGTGGACCTGGCCAACCGGCAGGTCACGCGCGCGGGCGAGCCGGTGCACCTGACGCCAATCGAATACCGGCTGCTGGCTGTGCTGCTGGCGCATCGCGGCAAAGTCATGACCCACCGCGAGCTGCTGCGCGAGGTGTGGGGGCCGTCGCATGCCGAAAGCAGCCAGTACCTGCGCGTCTATATGGGCCACCTGCGCCACAAGCTGGAGGCGGATCCCGCGCGCCCGGCCTACCTGCTGACCGAGATCGGCGTGGGCTACCGCTTCGCCGGCTAGCCCAGGCATTACGCTCTGGGCACTTCTTTGCCGATCACGCCCCGCGTGAGGCCGGCGCTCGCCCTGCCATCCCTCCCGGTAAACCCGCAACGGCCCCGAAATCGTTTGACGGACTAATTCATATGTATAAACTGTTATTCATAAATATGAATTTATCGCCGTCCCATGGCGAACCCCGACAGGAGCACAGCGTGCAGGACAGTCCGGTTTATTTCATCTCGACCGACGAGGTCGAGGGCTACCACCCCGCCAACCATGTCGGCACGCTCAACCGCCGGCTGATCGGGCCCGAGACCGTAGGCTCGCGCCATCTCGAGGTGATCCACGGCACCATCGAGAAGGGCAAGGGCGCGCTGCCGCACGCGCATCCCGGCATCGAGCAGGTCTGCTACGTGCTGGAAGGCCGCGCCGTGGCCGAGGTAGGCGGCCAGCGCAAGGAACTGGGTCCGGGCGACTGCTGTTTCTTCCCGCCGGACGAGATGCACGTGTTCACGGTGGTCAGCGACGAACCGGCCAAGATTCTCGTCATCTATTCCCCACCATATGAGGAATCCCCCGAGCGCGTGATACGGCCCGCCTGAGATGCGGCCGGCCACGGCAAGGGTTCATATAACTACAGGAGACAACAATCGTGAAGTCCATCAAGAACGCCTTTGCCAGCCTGGTGCTCGGGTGCACCGCCGCGCTGGCGCCGCTGGCTGCCACGGCTGCCGACGAATTCCCGTCCAAGCCGCTGCGCCTGGTGGTCCCGTTCGCCGCCGGCAGCGGCACCGACGCCGTTGCGCGCCTGACCGCCAAGTCCCTGGGCGAGTCGCTGCATCAGCCGGTGGTGGTGGACAACAAGCCCGGCGCCAACGGCACCATTGCCGCCGAGTTCGTGGCCAAGGCCCCGGCCGACGGCTACACGCTGTTCATGACCACCAACACCACGCACTCGGCCAACCCCTCGCTGATGAAGCAGCTTCGCTATGACCCGGTCAAGGATTTCACGCCGGTCTCGCGCATGGGCAACCTGCCGTTCATGCTGGTGGTCAATCCGCAACTGCCGGTGAAGACGCTGCGCGAATTCATCGACTACGCCAAGGCGCACCCGGGCATGAGCTACGCCAGCGGCAACAGCACCGGCATCGTCGCCGGCGCCACGCTGTCGAAGATGGCCGGACTGAAGATGCTGCACGTGCCGTACAAGAGCACGCCACCGGCCATGACCGACGTGATGGGCGGCCAAGTGCAGGCGATGTTCGTCGACTTCGCCGCCGGCATCGCCAACGTGCGTGCCGGCAAGCTGCGCGCGCTGGCCGTGACCACGGCGCAGCGCAGCGCGCTGCTGCCCGACCTGCCGCCCGTAGCCAGCGCAACCGAGCTCAAGGGATTCGATATCACCTCCTGGAACGGCGTGTTTGCCCCGGCCGGCGTGCCCGCGCCGGTGGTGGAGCGGCTCAACCGCGAGCTGGTCGCCATTGCCACCAGCAAGCAGCATGCGGCGCAGTTCCACGCGCTGGGCTTCGAGCCGTTCGGCAGCACACCGGCGGAGCTCAGCCAGTTTGTCGTGGCCGAGCTGCAGAAGTGGTCGCGCCTGGTGAAGGACGCGGGCATCCAGCCGGAATGAGCGCGCAACTGACAACCAGACTCCACAGGTAACGCATATGAATTTCGATCTCTCCGAAGACCAGGCATCGATCGTCGAGGCCGTGCAGCAGGTCTGCACGCAGTTCGACATGGAGTACTGGGACCGGCTCGACAAGTCCGCCACCTACCCGCACGAGTTCTACAAGACGCTGTGCGAAGGCGGCTGGCTGGGCGTGGCGATGCCCGAGGCGTTCGGCGGCGCCGGGCTGGGCATCCTCGAGGCGGCGCTGGTGATGCAGACCATCTCGCAGTCGGGCGCGGGCATGACCGGCGCGTCAGCGGTGCATATGAACGTGTTCGGCCTGAACCCGGTGGTGGTGTTCGGCACCGACGAGCAGAAGGGCCGCTTCCTGCCGCCGCTGATTGCCGGCAAGGAGAAGGCCTGCTTCGGCGTGACCGAGCCCGACGCGGGCCTGGACACGACCAAGCTCAAGACCTTTGCGCGCAAGGTGCCGGGCGGCTATTCGGTGAGCGGGCGCAAGATCTGGATCTCGACCGCGCAGGTGGCCGACCGCATGCTGCTGCTGGCGCGCACCACGCCGCTGGAGTCGGTGAAGAAATCGACCGAAGGGCTGTCGCTGTTCTACACCAAAGTCGACCGCAGCAAGATCGAGATCCGCGAGATCGACAAGATGGGCCGCGCCGCCGTCGATACCAACATGCTGTTTATCGACGACCTGTTTATCCCGGAGGAAGACCGCATCGGGGAAGAGGGCAAGGGCTTCGAGTACATCCTGCACGGATTGAATCCGGAGCGCATCCTGATCGCCGCCGAGGCCATCGGGCTGGGCCGAGCGGCGCTGGCGATCGCCACGCAGTACGCCAAGGAGCGGGTGGTGTTCGGCCGCCCGATCGGCATGAACCAGGGCGTGCAGCATCCGCTGGCGCAGGCCTGGATGCAGCTGGAATCGGCCAACCTGATGATGCTCAAGGCGGCCGCGCGCTATGACGCCGGCCAGTCCTGCGGCGCCGAAGCCAATGCGGCCAAGTACCTCGCCGCCGAGGCCGGCCACAATGCCTGCCAGACCGCGATCCTGACGCTGGGCGGCATGGGCTATTCGCGCGAGTACCGCGTGGAGCGGCTGCTGCGCGAGTCGTATATCCCGCGCATCGCGCCGGTCAGCCCGCAGCTCATCATGTGCTTCATTGCCGAGCGCGTGCTGGGTTTGCCCAAGTCGTACTGAACGGGAGCGACGATGCCAGACGAACAAGCGCAGGTTCCCGCCGCCACTGGTCCGCTGGCCGGCATCCGCGTGATCGACATGACCTCGGTCGCGATGGGGCCGTATGCGACCCAGATCCTCGGCGACATGGGCGCCGAAGTCATCAAGGTCGAACCGCCCGCCGGCGACGTGTTCCGGCATGCCGAGCCGGCGCGGCACGCCGCGATGGGCGCCAGCTTCCTGAACCTGAACCGCAACAAGCAGTTCATCGTGATGGACGTGAAGCAGCCGGAAGACCTGGCCGCGTTGAAGGCGTTGATCGCCACGGCCGATGTCTTTGTCTCCAACGTGCGGCCGCAATCGCTGCGCAAGCTCGGGCTGGACTATGCCTCGCTGCGCGCGGACCATCCGCGGCTGATCTACTGCGGCGCTTACGGCTATTCGGAGGAGGGCCCCTACGCGGGCGCGCCGGCGTTCGACGACATCATCCAGGCGCGCAGCGGCATGGCGCAGTTCCAGGGCGCCAATTCAAACGAGGGGCCGCAGTACGTCAACACCATCCTGGCCGACAAGGTGGCCGGGCTGACCGTGGCCTACGCGATCCCGATGGCGCTGTACGAGCGCGAGCGCTCCGGCCAGGGCCAGGCCATCGAGGTGCCGATGTTCGAGACGCTGGTGTCCTTCCTCGCCACCGAGCAACTGGCCGGGCAGACCTTCATCCCGCCGCTGGGGGCGGCCGGCTATCCCCGCGTGATGTCGGCGCACCGCAAGCCTTACCGCACGCGCGACGGCCATATCGCACTGCTGCCTTATACCAGCGCGCAATGGCTGCGCTTCTTCGATGTCTCGGGCCATGCGCAACTGGCGCGCGACCCGCGCTATGCCACGCCGGCCGCGCGCAGCGCCAATATCGATGCGCTCTACGCCACCCTGGCCGAGATCGTCGCGCAACGCACCACCGCGGAGTGGCTGGACCTGCTGCGCGATGCCGATATCCCGCACAGCGAAGTGCCGCACTTCGACAGCCTGGCCGATGACCCGCACCTGCGCGCCACCGGCATGATGTTCGAGTATGACCACCCGAGCGAAGGCCGGCTGCGCGGCGTGGGGATCCCTACGCGCTTCTCGCGCACGCCGGGCAATATCCGCCGCTGGCCGCAGGCCTTGCCGCAAGCCGAAGACGGGGACGGCTGACCCGCCTTGCCGAACGGCGCCGCCGCGTACAATCCCGGCCAACGGATACTGAAGTCGAGGAAGCCAAACGATGGCAGAAAACGAAGCGGCCGAGAAATCCGGTTACGCCAGCGTCAAGACCGCGCTGCGCGTGATCGAGATCATGGAGATCTATGCGCGCGAAGGGCGCTCGCTGACGCTGACCGAGCTAGCCAAGCTGCTGGGCGCGCCCATGTCGAGCTGCCTGGGGCTGATCCGCACGCTGGCCTCGCTCGGCTACCTGTACGAAACCGGCCGCCGCCAGGGCTACTACCCGACGCGCCGGCTGCTCGATATCGCCCAGCGTATCGCTCGCAACGACCCGCTGCTCGAACGCGTGCAGCCGGTGCTGGAGTCGCTGCGCGACACCACCGGCGAGACGGTGATCTTTGGCAAGCTGCAGGATGACGGACGGGTGCTGTACCTGGAGGTGCGCGAGTCCGCCAATCCGGTGCGCTATATCGCTGCGCCGGGCGAACTGCGCGATGCGCATGTGAACTCCATCGGCCGCGCCATCCTCGGCGCGATGCCCGCGGCGACGCGCGCCGAACTGCTGGAAGGCGTGTCGTTTGCCTCGCGCACGGCGCGCACCGTGGCTTCGGTGCAGGCATTCGAAGCCGCGATGCAGCAATGGCAGGCGCAAGGGTGGTATCCGAATTTCGGCGAGTCGTTCCCGGACCTGGGGGCCATCGCCACTCCCGTGACCATTGGCGGGGCAACCTATGGCTTGTCGGTGGCGGGGCCGCTGCATCGGGTCGAACTCAATGCAATGGGCATTGTGGAGGCGCTGAAGATCGCCGGGGACTCGCTGCAGGGATAAGCAGGGAAGGGACGCGGGCATTGCGGCAGTGCTGTCGGCCGCCGTGATTGCCTGCGGTAGAAATGCAAAGCACAAAACGAAAAAGCCCGGTGCATATGCACCGGGCTTCCGTATCGGTTGGCTCCCCGACCTGGGCTCGAACCAGGGACCTGCGGATTAACAGTCCGTCGCTCTACCGACTGAGCTATCGGGGAACAGCTGAGAAAGAAATTATAGCCAGTTTCTCTTTTCTTCGTCAACACCTTTTCGACGTATTGTTCTTGTCGCCAGGTGTCTGGAAGCTTCCGACTTGCTGCGTTTCACGATGGTGAAGGGCATCTCTGCTGGCTTCAGGCCTTCGCGTTCAACAGCGAGGCCGCATTATAGCCACGCTTTCTGATTTGTGCCAGAAAAAACCGCCTCGCGGCGGTTTTTTCTGCGGCACCTGATCGTGGCAATCGCCAGCCGGTCAGTCGAACACCGGCGATTCCACGCCGAGGATCTTGTGCAGCTTCGGCGAGGTGGTGGTGTACTGCATGTGGATCTTCTTCTCGGGGAAGATATACGGCGCAGCACCGAACGCGGCCAGCGCAGCCTCGTGGAAGCCCGACAGGATCAGCTTCTTCTTGCCGGGGTAGGTGTTGATGTCGCCCACCGCGAAGATGCCCGGGATGTTGGTCTCGAACTTCTCGGTGTCCACCTTGATCTGCTTGCGCTCCAGGTCCAGGCCCCACTCGGCGATCGGGCCGAGCTTGGGCGACAGGCCGAAGAACACCAGCAGGTCGTCCAGCGGCAGGCGGCGGGTCACGCCGTCGGCGCCGGTCACCTTGATCTCGGTGAGCACGCCGTCCTTCTCTTCATAGCCGCCGATCTGGCCGACCACGAACTGCATTTCCAACTGTTCGCACAGTTCCTTCATCTTGGCGACCGAGGCGGGCGCGGCGCGGAAGCCGTCGCGGCGGTGGATCATCACCACCGACTCGGCCTTGCCGACCAGGTCCAGCGTCCAGTCCAGCGCGGAGTCGCCGCCACCGACGATCACCAGATTGCGGCCATGGAATCGGCTCGGATCCTTGACGCGGTAGAACAGCTGCTTGCCGTCGAACTTGTCGAGGCCCTCGACCTTCAGCGTACGCGGCTGGAACGAGCCCACGCCGGCGGCGATGAAGATGGTCTTGGTGATAAAGCGGGTTCCGAGCGAGGTCTCGACGAAGAAGCGGCCGTCTTCACGGCGCTCGACCACGGCGACTTCCTGGCCCAGGTGGAAGGTGGGCTCGAACGGCTCGATCTGCTTGAGCAGGTTGTCGGTCAGTTCCTGGCCGGTGCAGATGGGCACGGCCGGGATGTCATAGATGGGCTTGTCCGGATACAGCTCCACGCACTGGCCGCCGACCACCTTCAGGGAATCGATGACGTGCGCCTTGATTTCAAGCAGGCCCAGCTCGAAGACCTGGAACAGGCCCACCGGACCGGCACCGACGATCAGCGCGTCGATTTCCAGCGGCTGGCCGCCGGCGGGGTTGCCGCCTTCGACCTGCCTGGTCGTGTCGGCAACGGGATTTGGAATGCTCAAGTCCATATTCGTCCTGATACGTTGGTGGGGCACCGTGTGCCCGGTATTGCGGAAAGCGCGTGGGGACGGCTTTCTTTTTCGTGTCAGCGCTGCAGGTACTGCAGCTTGTCGGTGGCGTCCTTCCATTCCTCGGCCTCGGCCAGCGGGGCCTTGGTCTTGGTAATGGAGGGCCATGCGCGCGCCAGCTCGGCGTTCAGGTCGATGAACTGCTGCTGGTCGCCCGGAACGTCTTCCTCGGCGTAAATGGCATTCACCGGGCATTCGGCCACGCACACGGCGCAGTCGATGCACTCATCCGGGTCGATGGCCAGGAAGTTGGGGCCTTCGCGGAAACAATCGACCGGACACACGTCAACGCAGTCTGTGTAGCGGCAACGGATGCAGGATTCGGTGACAACGTGAGTCATTTCGGTTCCAGGAAAACAGGTCGGCTTTTAATGGGAAACTGTTAGGGCCGCTTCTTGCCGGCGGACGCGCCCCATCTGCAACGGTTGCAGCATGGGCTGGACGAGCGCCGGCCGAGGCCTTTCGGAAGCCGATATTGTAGCCGAGCCTTCCGGCAAGGATAGCGGGTCTATATAGCCGGATCAGATAGTTTTCTTATTTCTTTATGTGCTTTTGATCCAACGCATGGCGGCCGGCTGGCGCGCCGGCGCGTCCCGGCGCATGATGGAGGCCGCCCGCATGTCACATGTATCCGGCCGGGAGACCCATATGCCACGCCAGCCTAGCCGTTTCCGTCCTGCCCGCCTGCGGCGCCATGCCGCGGTCCTGCCTGTGCTTGTGCTGTGGACGGCATTTTGCTCGCACATCGATCCCGTCTCCGCACAGACCCTGGCCCAGCCCGGCATGGCCGACAGCGTGGTGTCGCGCCTGGTGGCGTGGCGCGCCCGTTCCGATGCGCCGGTCGCGCTGCCAGCCCTGACCGCGTTCGACTGGGACCACTTCAGCGTGACCGACTCGCCCGCGGGCGACGCCATCGCCCATTGCGGCCGCGCCGGCCTGATGCCGTGCGGGCCCGAGTTGCAGCCGCAGCCAGGCGACCGGGTCCAGGTGCTGCGCTTCGAGCGCGCGGGCACGCCGGTCTACACCGAGCGCATCCTGGCCGGCGACGGCGCTTTTGCCGAGCCCTTGCCGCAGCAGGTGCCGCGCGGCGCCGCCACGCTGGTGTCGTGCGCCGGTGCGGACGGCCGCCAGCTCTGGTGCCTGCAGGGCAAGGCCAAGGGCAGGGCGACACCGCGGCGTCCGCAGCCGTTCCTCGACGGCGCCTGAGCGCCACGCGCGCAGGCAGACTTCGGTTAGCATGTCGGACTGACCCGGCATCGCCGTCTGGCTCGCTATGATCATCCAGTCTCTGCTCGACACCGACCTGTACAAGTTCACGATGATGCAGGTGGTGCAGCATCAGTTTCCGCAGGCACAGGTCGAATACCGCTTCAAGTGCCGCAACGCGGGCGTCGACCTGACGCCGTATATCGACGAGATCCGCGCCGAGGTGGCGCACCTGTGCCAGTTGCGCTTCACCGACGACGAACTGGCCTACCTGCGCGGGCTGCGCTTTATCAAGAGCGATTTCGTCGACTTCCTTGGCCTGTTCCACCTGAACGAGAAGTACGTGTCGGTGCGGCCGGCGCCGCAGGGCAACGGCGAGATCGAGATCTCGATCATCGGCCCGTGGCTGCATACCATCATGTTCGAAGTGCCGGTGCTGGCGATCGTCAACGAGGTCTATTTCCGCCGCACCCAGCCCCGGCCGGACCTCGCCGAAGGCCGCCGCCGGCTGGAAGACAAGCTGGCACTGCTGAAGACGCCGGAGGTCGCCGATTGCATCATCGCCGACTACGGCACGCGCCGGCGCTTCTCGCGCGACTGGCAGGAAGAGGTGCTGCTGACCATGCGGCGCGTGCTCGGGCCGCAGCTGGCCGGCACCAGCAACGTCCACTTTGCCCGCCTGCACAATATGGTGCCGCTCGGCACGATGGCGCATGAATACCTGCAGGCGTGCCAGGCGTTGGGGCCGCGGCTGCGCGATTCGCAGGTGTACGCGCTGGAGCGGTGGGCACGCGAGTACCGCGGCGACCTGGGCATCGCGCTGTCCGACACCTATGGCTTCGATGCCTTCCTGCGCGACTTCGACCTCTACTTCTGCAAGCTCTTCGATGGTGTGCGCCATGATTCCGGCGACCCGATGCTGTGGGGCGAGCGCATGGTCGCCCACTATGCCGCCAATCGCGTCGACCCGCGCACCAAGACGCTGATCTTCAGCGACAGCCTCGACATTCCGCGCGTGATCGAACTGTACGAGCGCTTCCATGGCCGGTGCCGGCTGGCCTTCGGCGTCGGCACCAACCTGACCAACGACCTGGGCTACACGCCGCTGCAGATCGTCATCAAGATGGTGCGCTGCAACGGGCAGCCGGTGGCCAAGCTGTCGGATACGCCGGAGAAGACCATGTGCGACGATGCCGGCTACCTTACCTACCTGCGTCAGGTGTTCTCGGTCAAGGCGGCGCCATAGCCGACTCAGCGCACGGCGGCCAACACTATAATCGGCGCATCGCATACCAGCCGCGCCCCGCGACAAGAACAACCAGGCCATATGGAAACCAACGACGCCCGCGACCGCATCTTTGCCCGCATCCGTGCCGCCCAGGGCAGGCCGGTCAGGCCGACCTCCGGCGAGCGCGAGGCGGTGGCTGACTACCTCGCGCGCCATCCGCAGGGCCCGCGGCCGATGCCCGCCGCCGACCTGACCGAGCATTTCCTGGCGCAGGCGCAGCGCATGGCCTCGACCGTCGATCGCGTGGCGACCATGGAGGAGGTGCCCGCCGCCACCGTGCGTTTTCTCGACAGCCTAAGCCTGGTCCACCGCGCGGTGGCCTGGGATGCGCTGGGCGCGCTGCCGTGGCAGGCCGCGGGAATCGAAGTGGAATGCCGGCCGCCGGTGCGCGAGGTCGAGGCCGACCACGATCATGGCGACCTGGTCGGCATCACCGGCTGCTTTTGCGCGATCGCTGAGACCGGTTCGCTGATGCTGCTGTCGGGGCCGACCACGTTTGCTTCGGCCGCGCTGCTGCCCGAGACCCATGTGGCGGTGGTGCCGCGCTCGCGCATCGTCGCGGGCCTGGAGGACGCCTTTGCGCTGGTGCGCAGCGAGCGCGGCGAGCTGCCGCGCGCCACCAATATCATCAGCGGCCCGTCGCGCACGGGCGATATCGAACAGACCATCGTGCTGGGCGCGCACGGCCCGTACCGCGTACATGTGATCCTGGTGGAGCAAGCCTGAGCGCTTGCTGACCCGCCGCAAGAAATGTGGCATCAGGCGCGTAGCCCAAGGGCGGCGCGCGAGGTGGTTGAATTACACTTGCAGGCTTGCCTTTGCGCACTGCCCCGGCGCGGCGGCAATGCGCAATGCGCTGATCAATGCTGCATTCCCGCCAAGGAGATCCTGCCTGATGCGACTTGCCACCGCGCTGTTGCCACTGCTGGCCATGCTGGCCGCCTTTCCCGTTTCCGCCCACGCGGCGGACCTCGACGGCGCCTCGCTGTCTCCGCTCTGGGGGCTGCCGTTCGCCGGCATCCTGCTGTCGATCGCGCTGTGGCCGCTGCTCGCGCCGAAGTTCTGGCATCACCACTACGGCAAGATCGCCGCGGGCTGGGGGCTGCTGTTCCTGCTGCCGTTCGCGCTGATGTTCGGCGCGCATGCGGCCACCGCCAGCGCGGTCCACGCGCTGCTGGCCGAGTACATCCCATTTATCGCGCTGATCGCCGCGCTCTACATCGTCGCCGGCGGCATCTGCGTGCGTGGCAACCTGCACGGCACGCCAAGGCTCAATACCGGCATCCTGGCGCTGGGCACGGTGCTGGCCAGCTTTATGGGCACCACCGGCGCGGCCATGCTGCTGATCCGGCCGCTGCTGCGCGCCAACGACAACCGCCGCCATGTGGCGCACGTGGTGGTGTTCTTTATTTTCCTGGTGGCAAACGCCGGCGGCGCGCTGACGCCGCTGGGCGACCCGCCGTTGTTCCTCGGCTTCCTGAAGGGCGTGGAGTTCTTCTGGACCATGCGCAATATCTACCTGGAGACGCTCTTTATCTGCGTGGTGCTGTTGGCGCTGTTCTACCTGGTCGACCGCCACTATTACCGCAACAAGGAAGAGGAACTGCCACCCCGCAGCGATCCGACGCCGGATTCGGGCGGCATCGCCATCGAAGGCAAGTTCAACTTCATGCTGCTGCTGGCCGTGATCGGGCTGGTGCTGATGAGCGGGCTGTGGAAGCCGGGCATCTCGTTCGACATCCTGGGCACCGAAGTGCTGCTGCAGGCCGCGGTGCGCGATGTGCTGCTGGTGGTGGTGGCAGTGGTGTCGCTGCTGGTCACGCCGCAATCCGCGCGCGCCGGCAATGAGTTCAACTGGGAGCCGATCCTGGAAGTGGGCAAGCTGTTCGCCGGTATCTTCCTGACTATCATCCCGGTGATCGCCATGCTCAAGGCCGGCACCGACGGCGCCTTCGCAGGCGTGATTCGCGCGGTCAGCGACAGCAACGGCCAGCCGGTCGACAGCATGTACTTCTGGGCCACCGGGGTGCTGTCCTCGTTCCTGGACAACGCGCCGACCTACCTGGTGTTCTTCAACACCGCCGGGGGTGACCCCGCCACGCTGATGACGCGCGATGCCTCGACGCTGGCAGCGATCTCGGCGGGTGCCGTATTCATGGGCGCGAATACCTATATCGGCAACGCGCCCAACCTGATGGTCAAGGCCATCGCCGAGAACCGCGGCGTGCGCATGCCGAGCTTCTTCGGCTATATGCTGTACTCGGGCATCTTCCTGGTGCCGCTGTTCGTCATCATGACCTTCCTTTTCTTCCACGTGTGATGCCATGAAGCCGTCCGTACTTGTCACCCGCGCCATCTATCCCGAAGTCATTGCGCACCTGGCGCAGTATTTCGATGTCGACGACAACCAGCAGGACGCGGTGCTCGACGCTGCTGCGCTGAAGGCGCGCCTGGCGGGCAAGGCCGGCGTGCTGGCCAACGCCGCCGACCGCATCGACGGCGACGTGATTGCGGGGCTGCCGTCGCTGCGTGCGGTCTGCAATATGGCGGTCGGCTACAACAACCTGGACGTGCCGGCGCTGACGGCTGCCGGTATCGTCGCGACCAATACGCCGGACGTGCTCACCGAGACCACCGCCGACTTCGGCTGGGCACTGCTGATGGCGACCGCGCGCCGCGTGACCGAGGCCGAGCACTACCTGCGCGCCGGCAAGTGGCAGCGCTGGAGCTACGACATGCTGGTCGGCATGGACCTGTATGGCAGCACGCTGGGCATCCTGGGCATGGGCCGCATCGGCCAGGCGCTGGCACGCCGCGCCGCCGGGTTTGGCATGACGGTGCTGTACCACAACCGCAGCCAGCTTCCGCAGGAGACCGAACGCGAGCTCAATGCGCGCTATGTCAGCAAGGAAGACCTGCTGCGCCAGTCCGACCACCTGCTGCTGGTGCTGCCGTACGGCCCGCAGAGCCACCACGCCATCGGCGCGGTGGAGCTGGCGCTGATGAAGCCGACCGCCACGCTGGTCAACCTGGCGCGCGGCGGCATCGTCGACGACGCCGCGCTGGCGCAGGCGCTGCGCGACAAGCGCATCTTCGGCGCCGGCCTCGATGTGTTCGAGGGCGAGCCCAGCGTCCATCCGGACCTGCTGACCGTGCCGAACGTCGTGCTGACGCCGCATATCGCCAGCGCCTCTGAGAAGACCCGCCGCGCGATGGCGATGCTGGCCGCCGACAACCTGATCGCCGCGCTCGACCAGGGCCCGCAGGCCGGCCATCCGCCCACCGTGATCAATCCTGAAGTGATGCCGCATCGCCGCTGACCCGGCCGGCCCGTCGCCAACCTGATTCCTGCTGCATGTCCCTGATTCCGTTCCTGACGCTGGCCGTGGCGCTGCTCGCGGTCGTTTTGCTGGTGGTGGTGCTGTTGCGGCAGCAGGCGGCTGCGCCGGGCGCCGACCTGGCGCGGCAGCTGGCCGAGGTGCGCGTAGAGAGTGTCCACGGCATGGAGCGGCTCGAGCGCGAGGTGCGTTCCGAGGTGGCAGGGGCCGCGCGCGGCAACCGGGACGAGTCGGCACAGCAGATGCTGCGCTTCCAGCAGGCGTTGTCGTCGCAGCTGACCGGCATCGCCACGCTGCAGAACAACCAGATCGACACCTTTGCGCAGCAGCTGGCCAAGCTGACCGAGTCCAACACCCAGCAGCTCGAGCAGGTGCGCCAGCACCTGATGCTGCAGGGCCAGCAGGCGCGCGACGAGCAGGCCGGTTCGCTGCGCCGCTTCGGCGACGGGCTGCAGCAGCAGCTGGCGCAGATGTCGGAGGCCAACGAGCGGCGGCTGGCCGAAGTGCGCGCCACGCTCGAGCAGAAGCTGCAAGCCATCGAGGCCAACAACGCCGCCAAGCTCGAGGAGATGCGCCGCACCGTCGACGAGAAGCTGCATGCCACGCTGGAACAGCGCCTGGGCGAGTCGTTCCGGCTGGTATCGGACCGCCTGGAGCAGGTGCACCGCGGCCTGGGCGAGATGCAGGTGCTGGCGCAGGGCGTGGGCGACCTGAAGAAGGTGCTGACCAATGTGAAGTCGCGCGGCACCTGGGGCGAAGTCCAGCTGGAAATGCTGCTGGAGCAGATGCTGACGCCGGAGCAGTACGGCAAGAACGTCGAGACCGTGCGCAACTCCGGCGCGCGGGTGGAATTCGCGATCCGGCTGCCGGGCAAGTCGGCGGGTGGTGACAATGCGCCGGTCTGGCTGCCGATCGACGCCAAGTTCCCCAAGGAGCAATACGAACGCCTGGTCGATGCGCAGGAGCGCGGCGACGCGGATGGGGTGATCGCCTTCGGCCGTGAGCTGGAAGTGGCGCTGCGGCGCGAGGCCCAGACCATCGCCGAGAAATACCTGTCGCCGCCGCAGACCACGGATTTCGCGATCCTGTTCCTGCCGACCGAGGGCTTGTACGCCGAAGTGCTGCGGCGCCCCGGTCTGACCGACCTGCTGCAGCGTGATTACCGCGTGACCGTGTCAGGGCCCACTACACTGACGGCGCTGCTGAACAGCCTGCAGATGGGCTTCCGCACGCTGGCGCTGGAAAAGCGATCGAGCGAGGTGTGGGAGGTGCTGGGGGCGGTCAAGACCGAGTTCGGCAAGTTCGGCGACGTGCTGGCCAAGACCCGGGATACGCTGGAGCGCGCCGCACGCAATATCGAGCAGGCAGAAGTGCGCACGCGCCAGATGGCGCGCAAGCTGCGCACGGTGGAAGCGCTGCCGGGCGATGCCGCCCAGCAGTTGCTGGGCCTCAATGCGGCGGATGCCGAAACGCCGGAAACGCTGGAAGACAACGGCGGTTGAGCGCCGCAGGTCAGGAAGGAAAAGGGCCTCGCAGGAGGCCGTTCGGCGGCGACCGGCGTGCTGCCGGGCACGACTTCAGCGCGCTGCTCAGTCGTCTTCTGGCGCCAGTTCGCGCACGTGGACTTGAATGCCACCAAAGCGCGCGGCCACCCAGTTGTAGGCCTTGCACGCCAGCCACAGCAGCCCGAAGCCGATCAGCGCATTCAGGATGATGGCGCTGAAAACCGTGATCGCCGGCAGGTCACCATAGCGGATGAAGGTGACGAACAGGCCGAGCGAAACAATCGGCAGCGAGAAGCACAGGTAGACCAGCACCAGCGCGCGGGCGGTCTTGACGGGGTGGAGGTAGGCGATCTCCTGATTCATCACGGGGAATAACTCGAATAATTCTGAATCGTGCGCCAAGTGTAACGATTGGACCGTCACCCGCATAGCCTGCCGCCCGCTGGGCAGGCGAAAGCACTGCGCCCGGCGCATTGCAGCCGCAAATGTGCGGCACAAATACGACACATAGATACAAGGGCCTGGGCGCTGCCGGTCCTTTGATGGCTCAGATTGGCCTCGGGCTCAGACCAGGCCGTCGAACAGCATCACCTCGACCGGGTCTCCGGCCTTGACCGAATCCTGCTCGTGGCCAAGCACGATAAAACAGTTGGCTTCGCTCATCGAGCGCAGCACCCCTGAGCCTTGCTGGCCGGTGATGCGCACTTCCCACTGTCCGTCCGCCGCTTGCGCCATGATGCCGCGCTGGTACTCGGTGCGGCCGGGCTTCTTGCGGATCGCCTGCGCGCTGCGCACACACAAGAGCGGCAGCGGTGGCACGCTGGCGCCCATCAGCCGGTGCAGCGCGGCGCGCACGAAGTGGTAGAAGGTGACCATCACGGCGACCGGGTTGCCCGGCAGGCCGAACAGCAGCGCGTCGCGGCCGTTGGAATTGATGCGTCCAAAGGCCATCGGCCGGCCCGGGCGCATGGCGATCTTCCAGAACGTGACGTCGCCCAGCCGCGCCATGATCTGCTTGGTGTAGTCGGCCTCGCCGACCGAGACGCCGCCGGAGGTGATGACCGCGTCGGCGGTCTCGCAGGCGGTGCGGAAGGCGGCCTCGAGCGCGTCAGGGTCGTCGCGTACCACGCCCATGTCGAGCAGTTCGACATTCATCCGCCGCAGCATGCCGTGCAGCGTGTAGCGGTTGGAGTCGTAGACGCAGCCGGCGTCGAGCGGCTCGCCGATCGAGCGCAGTTCGTCGCCGGTGGAGAAGAAGGCCACGCGCAGGCGCCGGCGCACGCGCACCTCGGCCACGCCCAGCGAGGCCAGCAGGCCCAGGTCGGCGGGCTGCACCACGCGTCCGGCCTGCAGCGCGGCCTGGCCGCGCGCCAGGTCTTCGCCGCGCAGGCGGCGGTTGTCGCCGGTGCGCACGCAGTCGGCGGCAAAGCGGATACGCGCGCCGTCGGCCAGGGCCTCGACGAATTCCTGCGGCACCACGGTGTCGCAGCCTGCGGGCATTACCGCGCCGGTCATGATGCGCACCGCCTGTACCGCGGTGGGGGCCAGCTCGCCCGCGCCGCCGGCGAAGGCGGTGCCGATCACTTCCAGTTCGACCGTGTCCGTCTGCGCGGCGGCGAGCGTTTCGCCCCGGAAGGCGTAGCCGTCCATAGCCGAGTTGTCATGCGCCGGCACGTCAATGGACGAGACGATGTCCTCGGCCAGCACGCGGTCCAGCGCGCTGCGGATCGGCACCTGTTCGATGCCGCGTACCGGCTCAACCACCTCGCCGATGATGCGGTTGGCCTGGTCCACCGGCAGGGCGGTGGGGTCGTAGTCGGAAAGGCAGGAGATGACGGATTGCAGGGTGGGCATGGTGGCTCGGCGGCTGTGTTTAGCGGCTTTCGTGCGTACGCAGTTCGTCCAGGGTGTTGATATTGGCAAAGGCCGCGGCGTCTTCGAACAGCACTTCGGCCAGCCGGTGCGAGGCGGCCCAGGTCTCGATCTTGCGGCCGCCGCCGGAAAGATAAGCCACCAGGCTTTCGAGCGCACTGACCGGCATCAGGCAGAACACGGGCTGGGTCTGGCGCCGGCCGTCTTCATCCAGCGTGACCGGGATCGCCAGCTCCGCGCCTTCGGCCTCGAGCGCCTGTGCCAGCCGCGCCACCAGGTCGGTTGGCAGGAAGGGCGAGTCGCACGGCGCGGTCACCATCCACGGTGTCGGGCACTGTTCCAGGCCGGCCAACATGCCGGCCAGCGGGCCGGCAAAGTCGGGCACGGAGTCGGTGTAGACCGGCACGCCGAACGATTCATAGGCGGCCAGGTTGCGGTTGGCATTGATCATCAGCCCGCCTACCTGCGGCGTGAGCCGCATCATCGTGTGCATCGCCATCGGCGTGCCGCGCAGCGGCTGCAGTCCCTTGTCGGTGCCGCCCATGCGGCTGCCCCTGCCGCCTGCGAGGATCAGGCCGGTGATGTCGTCGCGTGCAATCATGAAGGAGGGTTGGGTCTGGCGGCGGGGTCAGCCGCCGATGTAGGACATCTCGATCTTGCGCTCGGCGCGGGCCTGGCGCACGGCCGGGTTGCCGCGCTGCTCGGAATAGTTGTCGGTGCGGGCCTGCCATACCTGCGCGATCGCGTTGGAGATCTCCAGGTCGCTGTAGCCGCCGCGCAGCAAGGCGCGCAGGTCATAGCCCTCGGTCGCGAACAGGCACAGGTAGAGCCGGCCTTCGGTGGACAGGCGGATGCGGCTGCAGTCGCCGCAGAAGGCGTGGGTGACGCTGGAGATCACGCCGAGCTCGCCGCTGCCGTCGCGGTAGCGCCAGCGCTCGGCGGTCTCGCCGGAATAGTTGGCCTGCATCGGCTCGAGCGGGAATTCGGCATCGATGCGGCGCACGACTTCGGCCGAGGGCAGCACCTCGTCCATCTGCCAGTGGTTGCTGGCGCCCACGTCCATGAACTCGATAAAGCGCACGATGATGCCGCTGTGGCGGAAATAGCGCGCCATCGGCACGATTTCCTGGTCGTTGGTGCCGCGCTTGACGACCATGTTGACCTTGATCGGCGCCAGCCCGACCGCTTGCGCGATCTCGATGCCATGCAGCACGTCGGCGACGGCGAAGTCGACATCGTTCATGCGGCGAAAGATGGCGTCGTCGATCGCGTCCAGGCTTACGCTGACACGGGTCAGGCCGGCATCGCGCAGGGCGCGTGCCTTGCGTGCCAGCAGCGAGGCGTTGGTGGTCAGTGTCAGATCCAGCGGCTTGCCCGAGACAGTCTCGATCTTCGCCAGCATCTCGACCAGGTGCTCGATGTTCTTGCGCAGCAGAGGCTCGCCGCCGGTCAGGCGGATCTTCTCCACACCCTGGGCGACGAACAGGCGGGCGGTGCGCTCGATTTCCTCGAAGCTCAGCAGTTCGGAGTGCGGCAGGAAGGTGTAGTCCTTGTCGAAGACTTCCTTCGGCATGCAGTAGACGCAGCGGAAATTGCAGCGGTCCGTCACCGAAATGCGCAGGTCATGCAGCGGCCGGCCGCGGGTGTCGGCCACCAGGCCGGTGGGCGCAACCAGCTTGCCAGGAATACTGGGCGTCATCGAACGGTAGCGATGCTCGCGCAGGTCGAAAATCGGAATGACGGATTCGGTCATGGCCTGTGGGTGGGCGCTGCTTCCGGGGAGCGGCGCTGCGGGGCAGGGCGCCCGGGGGCCGGATGCATTCTGCTGCCATTCTAGCCGAGGCGGGGGTGGGGCATCCGTATTCCCGTTATTGCCGGTATTTACGCAGGGGCTTGCGGGTAGTTTGCGACATGAAAAAAGGGACGGCGTGGCCGTCCCTTTACCCTTGGCTGCCGGTCCTGCTGCAACCGGCGGCATGTGCGCCCGGAGGCTCGCCGGCGGCGAGCCCGCGGGGCACCGGCCCGCTTACTGCTGCGACGCCATTTCCACCTCGCGGCCACCGGTCTCGACCAGGATCATCGGACCGTGCGGCAGCGGCGGCAGCGGCTTGCGCTCGCGCGGCACCCGCGGGGCGGGCGCGACGCGGGCAGCAGCTTCCTGGGCCGAGCGCAGCTTGTCGCTGTCGGTATGGACCCACTGCAGGCCGACGGAGGCGAGCATCGGCTCGAGGTTCTCCATTGCTGCCGGGGCGGCGGCCACGGCCGGTGCTGCCGGTGCTGCAGCAACCACCGGGGCCGCCGGTGCGAATGCCACGGCCGGCTCGGCTGCCGGTGCCGGCGTGACCACCGGCTCGGCAACTTCCGCCACGGCCGGGGCGGTCTCAACGGCGGCGCTCACGACCGGCTCGGCCACGGCTTCGGCAGCGACGGCTTCCGTCACTGCGGCGGCGGTCACCGGGGCAGCCTGCTCGGCCACGGGTGCTGTCGCCGGCGCAGTCTCAGTTGCCGGCGCGGGCGTCACGCCCTCCGGCACGGCGATGCGGATCGCTTCGACGGCTTCGGCGGCGGCAGCGACGGCTACCGCAGCTTGCGGTGCGGGTTCCGCTTGCGGGACAGCTTGGGGGGCAGCCTCGGCGGTCACCGGGGCGGCGCCTTCAGCAGCTTCCTGGGCGAATTCGCCTTCACCTTCGCCTTGCGTACCTTGCGCCGTCTCGTCGCGTTCGCGTCGATAGCGGTTGCGGCCACGGCGGTTGCGGCGGCGGCGTTCTTCACCTTCCGCGGCGGTCTCTGCCACGCCCTCGGCGCCTTCCGGCAGTTCGGCACGGACGGCTTGCGACTCTTCCGCGAAGGCCTGCGGCGCCACGCCCAGTGCCTGGGCGGCGGCTACGGCTTCCGGCTGCGGCGCTTCGCCGGCTTCGGCTTCACGCAGGTCGCTGCGCTCGCGCTGGCGGTCACGCTGGCGCTCGCGGCGCTCCTGGCTGCGCTCACGGCGGCCTTCCTGGCGGGCTTCGGCGCGTTCGCCCTGGCCACGCTCGGCTTGCGCTGCTTCGCCCATGCGGGCCACGGCCGGGGTGACCTGGCCTTCACCTTGCTGGCGCGGCTGGCGGCCCTGGCGTTCGCCACGGGTCTCGCGTTGCTCGCCACGCTCACCACCCTGGCGCTCGGCACGTTCCGCGCGCTCGGCGCGCTGGCCACGGGGCTGGCGCTCGCCACGTTCCCCGCGCTCACCACGTTCGGTCCGCTCGCCGCGCTCGGCACGCTCACCACGTTCGCCGCGCTCACCACGCTGGCCACGGCCTTCGCCACGCGGGCCGCGCTCGCGGCGGCCTTCAGCGCCGCGGGTTTCAGCGGTGGCTGCCGGCTTGGCGGGTTCCACCACCGGCGGGGTCGCCGGACGGGCGCCGAACAGGCCCTTCAGCCAGGCGATAAAGCCGCCGCTGACCACCGGCTGGGTGGCCGGGACAGGCGGGGCGGCCGGGGTTTCCGGCTTGGGCGCGCGCTCGGGGCGCGGCACCGATACCGGCGCTGGCTGTTCCGGGGTGATGCCCTTGACCGCGGCTTCCTGGCGCGGCTTGGCTTCTTCCTTGCGGCGGCTGCTGTAGCTGGTGTCGGCTTCCAGTTCCTTGGCGGCAGCCTCGGCCATGCGGTAGCTGGCGGTGCTCTCTTCCAGGCGCGGATCGTCGTGGCGCAGGCGCTCCAGCTTGTAGTGCGGCGTTTCCAGGTGCTTGTTGGGGATCAGCAGCACATTGACCTTGAAGCGGAGCTCGATCAGGTTGATTTCCTGGCGCTTCTCGTTCAGCAGGAAGGCAGCCACCTCCACCGGCACCTGGCAATGGATGGCGGCGGTGTTTTCCTTCATCGCCTCTTCCTGGATGATGCGCAGCACCTGCAGGGCGGACGATTCGGTATCGCGGATATGGCCGGTGCCGTTGCAGCGCGGGCAAGTGATGTGCGAGCCCTCCGACAGCGACGGGCGCAGGCGCTGGCGCGACAGCTCCATCAGGCCGAAGCGGCTGATCTTGCCCATCTGCACGCGGGCGCGGTCGTGGCGCAGCGCGTCCTTCAGGCGCGTTTCCACGTCCTTCTGGGCCTTGCCCGACTCCATGTCGATGAAGTCGATCACGATCAGGCCGCCCAGGTCGCGCAGGCGCAGCTGGCGGGCGATCTCGTCGGCGGCCTCGAGGTTGGTGCGCAGCGCGGTTTCCTCGATGTCGGCGCCCTTGGTGGCGCGGGCCGAGTTCACGTCCACGGAGACCAGCGCCTCGGTGTGGTCGATCACGATGGCGCCGCCCGAGGGCAGCATCACCATGCGCGAATAGGCCGACTCGATCTGGTGTTCGATCTGGAAGCGCGAGAACAGGGGCACGTCGTCCCGGTACTTCTTCACGCGGCTCATGTTGTCAGGCATCACCACGCTCATGAAGGCGCGGGCCTGTTCGTAGATCTCGTCGGTGTCGATCAGGATCTCGCCGATATCCGGCTGGAAGTAATCGCGGATGGCGCGGATGACCAGGCTCGATTCCAGGTAGATCAGCAGCGGGGCCTTGTTGTCGCCGGCGGCGCCGTCGATGGCCTTCCACAGTTGCAGCAGGTAGTTCAGGTCCCACTGCAGTTCCTCGGCCGAGCGGCCGATGCCGGCGGTACGGGCGATGATGCTCATGCCGTCCGGCACGGTCAGCTGCGCCATGGTCTCGCGCAGTTCCTGGCGGTCCTCGCCCTCGATGCGGCGCGACACGCCGCCGCCGCGCGGGTTGTTCGGCATCAGCACCAGGTAGCGGCCGGCCAGCGAGATAAAGGTGGTCAGCGCCGCGCCCTTGTTGCCGCGCTCTTCCTTCTCGACCTGGACGATCAGTTCCTGGCCTTCATGCAGGGCATCCTGGATGCGCGCGTTGCGCACGTCGATGCCTTCCTTGAAGAAGGCGCGGGCCACTTCCTTGAACGGCAGGAAGCCGTGGCGCTCTTCGCCGTAGTTGACGAAGCAGGCTTCCAGCGACGGCTCGATGCGGGTGATGACGCCCTTGTAGATGTTGCCCTTGCGCTGTTCGCGCCCGGCAGTCTCGATGTCGATATCGATCAGTTTCTGACCGTCGACGATGGCGACGCGCAATTCCTCCTGTTGCGTCGCGTTGAACAGCATGCGTTTCATCGCAATACCTCACTCCAGTGTCGCGGGTGGCACCGTCTGGGCGGTGTCCGCGGCGATCCATGGAGCACGCGAGGGAGCGAGCGAGGCGCGAGAATTGCCGGAAAGCGCCGCTTCGCGGGAAATGCGGGCGGCTGGGCGCGGGTGAAAGAGAGGCGATGACGTCGGGGTAACGTCCGCGGGGCGGGAGAGAACGCCGGTGGCTGCTCTTGCGCAGACATCCGGCGCGTTCCCGTGCCGGAGGCGATGCGGTACGCCGGCGCAACCGGCGCCGACGGCATCGCGGCCGGCCGCGGAAGGCCTAGACGCGTCAAAGAGCAAGTTTTTCGGACTCGGCATAGCCGCCGTTGCAGCCTGACATCTCCTGGCGGGCGCACCTACTACTTCTTGGAGTTCTGCGACCGGGCGCCAATATTTCCAGTCAGGCGGCAGGCAAGCCTGCCGGCCGGCACCGTTTCCCGGTGCGGGCGGGACTTCTCTCACCGAAGCGGATGCCGGCAGGGGCATCCGCCTTTAAATTCTGTTTTACCTGAACACTCTGTTCCCACGTCACCGCCTGCCGCGCCGAAGCCTCCTATGGGCGACTTCCTGCGTGCCGGCGATACCGTGCGTGCTGCTTTTACTGCCATTTGCCCGTCTGGCGCTCGCGGATCACGCGAAGCGGGACAAAGAACCGGGAGACGGACGGGGTTGGCGGTGACCCCAAGTGTAGAATGCGAAAAATCGAACGAAAAATCGAAGATTAATCGCTTACACAGGTCTTGCGCTGCCGGCCCCAGGCCGGGACAGCGAGGAAATTATATTGAAAATGAATGAGTTACGCCATCAAATTGAAAAGGTTGCCGAGGCCGCACCGGCAAGCCCGCAGGTGGCGTATGTCACGATTGACGAAGGCTCCGAAGGCCAGCGCATCGACAACTTCCTGCTGAAGGTGGCCAAGGGGGTCCCCAAGAGCCATATCTACCGGGTGCTGCGTTCGGGTGAAGTTCGCGTGAATAAGGGGCGGATCGACGCGACTTATCGGCTGCAATCCGGCGATGTGGTTCGTATCCCGCCGATGCGCGTGGCGGCTTCGGCACAATCCGACAAGTCCCATGTACCCGCCAGCGAATTCCCCGTGCTGTTCGAGGACACCCACCTGCTGGTGGTCAACAAGCCTGCGGGCGTAGCCGTCCACGGCGGCTCGGGTGTGGCCTTCGGCGTGATCGAGCAACTACGCCAGGCCCGGCCGCAGGCCAAGTTCCTGGAACTGGTGCACCGGCTGGACCGCGAAACCTCCGGCATCCTGGTGCTTGCCAAGAAGCGTTCGGCGCTGGTGCACCTGCACGAGCAGATTCGCGGCAACGCGATGGACAAGCGCTACTACGCCTGTGTCGCCGGTGAATTCCAGAACGCGCGCCAGCATGTGAAGCTGCCTCTATATAAATACAGCACGCCGGACGGCGAGCGGCGCGTGCGGGTCCAGGCCGACGGCCTCGCCTCCCATACAGTGTTCAACCGCGTTGAGGCCTTCCGGGGCTTCACGCTGCTGGAAGCGGAACTGAAGACCGGCCGCACCCACCAGATCCGGGTGCACCTGGCGCATTCGGGATTCCCGATCGTGGGCGACGAGAAATACGGCGACTTCTCCCTGAACAAGTCGCTCGCGCGTTCCGGGGCGAACCCGGGCATCAAGCGGATGTTCCTGCACGCCCACCGGCTGGTTTTTATTCATCCGGCCACGGGCGAGCCACTGGCCGTGGAAGCGCCGCTGCCCGACGAATGCGTCGGATTCCTGCAACAATTGCGTCATCTGCACGCCCCGGAGTAGGGTAGTGCGTGAAACATCACAAGGATTACCATGGCCAGGCAACAGTTTGACCTGATCGTTTTCGACTGGGACGGGACCCTGATGGATTCGACCCCGACCATCGCCAAGTGCATCCAGCTTGCCAGCCGCGACCTGGGCCTGCCCGTGCCAGACGACAGTGCGGCAAGCCACGTCATCGGGCTCGGCCTGAAGGACGCGCTGTCCTACGCCGTACCAACGCTCGATCCGGCCGACTACCCGCGCTTGGCCGAACGCTACCGCTACCACTTCCTGACCCGCGACGCCGACCTGGTGCTGTTCGACGGCGTGCGTGAAATGCTCGAGACCCTGCGCCGCGAGCACTATTTCCTGGGCGTGGCCACCGGCAAGACCCGGGTCGGCCTGCAGCGCGCGCTGGCCACCAGCGGCCTGACCCGCCTGTTCGACGCCACGCGCTGCGCCGACGAGACCTTCTCCAAGCCGCACCCGGCCATGCTGCAGGAACTGACCCGCGAACTGGGCCAGGACATGGAGCGCACGGTGATGGTCGGCGACACCACCCATGACCTGCAGATGGCGGCCAATGCCGGCGCAGCTGGCATTGGTGTCTGCTATGGAGCGCATCCCGGCGATTCACTGCGGGCGATGGCGCCGGTGCATTGCGCCACCTCGATCGCCGACCTGACCGACTGGCTGCTGGCCCATGCCTGAAGCGGTATCCGGCCAGGCGCCGGTGCGGCTGTGCGCAGCCGGGGAACTGGAGGAGGGCGGCCTTGGCGTGCGCTTTTCGGTGGCGCTGGAGAGCCGCGAGATCGGCGCTTTCGTGGTGCGCTTCGACGGCGCCGTACATGGCTACCTGAACCAGTGCGCGCATGTGCCGATGGAGCTGGACTGGCAGGAAGGCAGGTTCTTCGATGCCTCGGGCCTATACTTGATGTGCGCCACTCATGGCGCGGTCTATGCGCCGGATAGCGGCGAGTGCGTTGGCGGGCCCTGCCGCGGCGCGTCGCTGGCCAAGCTGCGCATCGAAGAGCGCGATGGCCTGGTCTATTGGGTGCCCGAGGCCCCGTTCCGGATCGCCGGGCGCACGGACGATGCCTGAATGACGGGTATGACGGGAGGTTAAGCCCCCGGCGTATTTGCAAGCCTTTCCACGAGCGATTTGCATGACAGAACAACAGAAACCGCCTTTTGGCGAATCGGGTGAATCGGGTCAGCCGGACGAGCGCAAGGCGGCGGGCCAGGGTGCCCCGGGCGACGATTCGCAGCCGCCGGAATCCGAGCGCCTGGTCACCGCACCACACGCGGACTACCCACTGGAAAACGAGTTGCGCGCCGGCGACGACGCCGCGCGGCATGAAGCGCGCGAGCGCAAGGCGCGCATGGCCGGTGCCACCGCGGGCGGGCCGGTGGGCGGCTCGGGTTGGGAACGCGATGTGCTGGAAAGGGTGCTGACTGCATCGCTGCGCGAGCAGCGCGCGGCGCGCCGCTGGCGCATCTTCTTCCGCCTGGTCGGCCTGGCGCTGCTGGCGCTGATCTTTATTGCGCTGTTCGACTTCAAGAGTGACGGTATCAGCACCGCCAGCCGCCATACCGCGATGGTCACGCTTGAAGGCGAGATCGCCGCGGGCACACCAGCCAGCGCTGAATCGATCAACGCCTCGCTGCAGGCGGCGTTCGCCGACACCAACGCGGCCGGGGTGATCCTCAAGATCAACTCGCCGGGCGGCTCGCCGGTGCAGGCCGGCATCATCACCGACGAAATCCACCGGCTGCGCGCGCTCTATCCGTCCAAGCCGTTCTATGTGGTGGTCGAGGAGATCTGCGCCTCGGGCGGCTATTACGTGGCCGCGGCGGGCGACAAGATCTATGTCGACAAGGCCAGCATCGTCGGTTCGATCGGGGTGCTGATGGACGGCTTCGGCTTTACCGGGCTGATGGACAAGCTCGGCGTGGAGCGCCGGCTGTACACCTCGGGCGCCAACAAGGGCATGCTCGACCCGTTCTCACCGCAGGTGCCCAGGCAAAAAGCCTATGCCGAGACGATGCTCAAGGAAATCCACCAGCAGTTCATCGACGTGGTAAAGGAAGGCCGCGGTGACCGGCTCAAGAACGATCCTGAGCTGTTCTCGGGCCTGTTCTGGTCGGGTGAGCGCAGCATTGAACTGGGCCTGGCCGACGCCCTGGGCACCGCCGATTCCGTCGCGCGCGACGTGCTCAAGGCCGAGGACATTATCGACTACACGGTCAAGGAGAACATCGCCGAACGCGTGGCCAAGCGCTTCGGCGCCGCCGTGGGCACCGCGGCGATGAAGACCATGCTGTGGAGCACGCGCATGCAGGGCATGCACTGAGCTTTGCGGCAGGGCAGTCGTCAACAACAAAGGGGGCTCGCGCCCCCTTGTTGTTTTGCTACACCGCCAGCATCGAGAAAATCGCCGGGCGCTTGTGCAGCTCGAGCCGGTCAGGCCGCCAGTCCGACAGCGGCAGCGTGACGATGGTCTCGCCCGGGAGCGTCAGGTCCACTGCCACCGACAGCAGCGTGGTCCCCGCGCAGTGTTGGCGCATGGCGTCCAGCAGCGCCGCGTTGCGGTAGGGCGTTTCAATGAACACCTGCGTCTGGCTGGCCTTGCGCGAACGCTGTTCCAGCTCGCGCAGCCGCTGCGCGCGCTCGCCGGCATCGACCGGCAGGTAACCGTTGAAGGCAAAGCTCTGGCCGTTCAGGCCCGAGCCCATCACCGCCAGCAGGATCGAGCTGGGCCCGACCAGCGGGCGCACGCGAATGCGGCGCCCATGCGCCAGCCGCACCAGCTCCGCGCCGGGGTCGGCCACGGCGGGCACGCCGGCCTCGGATAGCAGGCCGCCGTCGCGGCCGGCTGCGATCGGGGCGAGCAGGTTGGCCAGCGCATCGGGGCGCGTGTTGACGTTCAGTTCGCGGATCTCGATCTGCTGGATCGGACGCGCCAGCGGCGTGGTTTCGCCCAGCTTCTTCAGGAAGGCGCGCGCGGTTTTGGCGTTCTCGGCGACAAGGTAATCGAGCCCGGCCGCGATCTGCTGCACGCCGGCCGGGATCACGTCAGCCAGCGGGTCGGCTTCGTCGCGCTTGCCAAGGGTGTTGGGGATCAGGTAAAGGATGCCGCTCATGGTTGGCTCGCCCCTCTTATACGGAAAGCAGCGGGTAGCCGACGTGGCGCAGCATGCCGGTCAGCGCGATCAGCGGCAGGCCGACCAGCGCGGTGGGGTCGTCCGACTCGACGCGTTCAAGCAGCGCGATGCCCAGGCCTTCAGACTTGGCGCTGCCGGCGACGTCATAGGGTTGCTCAAGCCGCAGGTAGGTCTCGATCTCGGCATCGGTCAGGTCACGCATGGTGACGCGGGTCTGCACGTCGGCGAGCTGCGCGGCCCCGGTGCGGGCATCCAGCAGGCACAGTGCCGAATGGAAGGTGGCAGTGCGCCCGCGCATGCGGCGCAACTGCGCCACGGCCTTGTCCTGGGTGCCGGGCTTGCCCATCTGCTCGCCGTCGAGCGTCAGCACCTGGTCGGAGCCGATCACCAGGGCGCCGGGGTGACGCGCGGCGATGGCTTCGGCCTTGCGCTGCGACAGCCGCAGCGCGGTCGCCTCGGGAGCTTCGCCGGCCAGTGGCGTTTCGTCGATGTCGGGCACTGCCACTTCAAACGGAATGCGCAACCGCGCCAGCAGCTCGCGCCGGTAGGGCGAGCCGGAGCCAAGGATCAGCTTGGGACGGGGATCTGGAGACATAAGTGATTGAAACGAAACAGGAAGGCGTGTGGATCAAGGGAGTAAGACCTTTGACCTCGAAATGGTTTACGTCGTATAATCGCGTATTTTGCCGCATCCGCATCCGGGCGCTGTGCCGCCAATGTGCGCGGCCCGTAGTCCCGCAGGCTAGGATTGTGGCGAACCAGTCATTGAATTGCGACCGGAGCCACGCACATGACCCAGCCGACCCAGCCCGTTGACTTGCGCGCGCTCGATCTCTTCGCGTTTTGCCGGAAGGGTGAAAGCCTGGCCGGCGACGTGACGGTGCGGGATTTGCCGCGCATCTTAGCCGAGACGGCCGCGCAAGCGCCAGCCTCGGCACCCGATGAGACGTTTGCCTTTACGGCCACCGGTTTCGTGCGCGAAGAGGCGGCCGAGCCCGGCGCCCCGGTGGCGCAGCGGCTGTTCCTCGACGTGAGCGTGCAGGGCCGGATCTGGCTGGAGTGCCAGCGCTGCCTGGACCCGTATGCCGAGCCGGTCGACACGGCCACGCGCTTCGAGGTGGCGGAAAGCGACGAAGCGGCCGACGCCGCGCCGATGGATGACGACGAAGTCGACGTGATCGCCGGCTCGAAGCGTTTCTCGCTGCTGGAACTGATTGAAGATGAAGTGCTGCTGGCACTGCCGGTGGCACCCAAGCATGACGTCTGCCCGACGGTACACGAAAGCCTCGTGACCGGTTCGGACGGCGAGGCGCAGCCCGAGGCTGAGCCTGAGGAAGAAAAGCGGCCATCGCCCTTTGCGGCGCTGGCCGGCCTGAAGAACAAGCACTGACGCCGATCGCGGCTGACGGCAAGGTCTTCAGGTGTCGTTGCAGCATCCGGCCGGGCCCCGGCTACGCCTTGGGCGGGATGCGTGTGTTAATATTGAAAAATTCTCGAAGGAGTCATCATGGCAGTTCAACAGAACAAGAAGTCGCCGTCCAAGCGCGGCATGCACCGTTCGCACGATCACCTGTCGGCAGCGCCGCTGGCAGTTGAGCCGACCACCGGCGAAACCCACCTGCGTCACCACGTGAGCCCGAACGGCTACTATCGTGGCCGCAAGGTCATCAAGACCAAGAACGACTGATAGCTTCGTTCGGCGTGACATTGCGTCTCGCTAGCGCATGCCTGTAGGTCGGACAAGAAACGGTCAGACACAAAAAAGCGGCAAGATCGTTGCCGCTTTTTTGTTGGGCGCTCGGGATTCCCGCCGGGCGTGGCGCGCGCTGCTGCGCTATCCGTACCAGGAACAATGACGATCAAAATCGCTATCGACTGCATGGGCGGCGATCACGGCGTGGCCGTGACGGTGCCTGCGGCGATCAGTTTTCTCTCCCGCCATGACGATGCCGAGATGGTGTTGGTCGGCTTGCCGGATGCCATCCGGGCGCAGCTGAAAAAGCTGCACGCGCTGGACCACGCGCGCGTGAGCATCGTCGAGGCCACCGAGGTCATCACCATGGATGACCCGGTCGAGGTGGCGCTGCGCAAGAAGAAAAACTCTTCCATGCGCGTCGCCGTCACGCAGGTCAAGGAAGGCCAGGCCGGCGCCTGCATCTCCGCCGGCAATACCGGCGCGCTGATGGCGGTGTCGCGCTATGTGCTGAAGACCCTCGAAGGCATCGAGCGGCCGGCCATCGCCACTACCATCCCGAACCAGCAAGGCTGGGGCACCACGGTGCTGGATCTTGGTGCCAACGCCGACTGCGAACCCGAACACCTGCTGCAGTTCGCCCGCATGGCCGAGGCCATGGTCGCCGTGGTCGATCACAAGGAACACCCGACGGTGGGCCTGCTGAACATCGGCGAGGAAGTCATCAAGGGCAACGAGGTGGTCAAGCGCGCGGGTGAACTTCTGCGCGCCTCGGAGCTGAACTTCTATGGCAACGTGGAAGGCAACGACATCTTCAAGGGCACGACCGACATCGTGGTCTGCGACGGCTTTGTCGGCAACGTGGCACTCAAGAGCAGCGAGGGCCTAGCCAAGATGATCGGCAGCATGATCAAGGAAGAATTCACCCGCTCGTGGTTCACCAAGCTGCTCGCGGCCGTGGCCATGCCGGTGCTGTCGCGGCTGGCCAAGCGGCTCGACCCGGCGCGCTACAACGGCGCGTCGCTGCTGGGTCTGCGCGGGCTGGTGATCAAGAGCCACGGTTCGGCCGATGCCCATTCTTTTGAGTGGGCAATCAAACGCGGGTATGATGCCGCCAAGAATGGCGTGATTCCCCGTATCGCACGGGCCTTCGCCGACAAATCCAGCGCCAACGGCGCTGCACAGCCCGCCCCGGAGACAGAGGCGCCGAGCACGCATCCCAGCCCCCACGTCGCCTGAGCGCCACGCGCCGGCCGCCGCGGTTTGTAGCCGGCGCCCGCGGGATATACGATCCGACACTACATGACCAAGTACGCAAAAATCATCGGTACCGGGAGCTACCTGCCTCCGCGGCGTGTGACCAACCATGATCTGGCGACGCAGCTTGCCGAGAAGGGCATCGAGACCAGCGACGACTGGATTGTCTCGCGCAGCGGTATCTCGGCACGCCACTGGGCGGATCCCGATGTGACCAGCAGCGACCTCGCGGTCAAGGCGGCCGAGCAGGCCATCGAGGCTGCCGGCATCGACCGCCAGAGCATCGACCTGATCATCGTCGCCACCTCCACGCCGGACTTCGTGTTTCCCAGCACCGCCTGCATCGTGCAGGACAAGCTGGGTATCACCAACCACTGCGCGGCGTTCGACCTGCAGGCCGTGTGCTCGGGCTTCGTGTACGCGCTGGCCACGGCCGACAAGTTCATCCGCAGCGGCTCGCACCGCAACGTGCTGGTGATCGGCACCGAGGTGTTCTCGCGCATCCTGGACTTCAACGACCGCACCACCTGCGTGCTGTTCGGCGATGGCGCCGGCGCGGTGGTGCTGTCGGCTTCCGAAGAGCCGGGCATCCTGTCGAGCGCGATGCACTCCGACGGCAGCCATGTCAACATCCTGTGCGTGCCGGGCAACGTTGCCGGCGGCAATATCACGGGCAACGCGTTCCTGCACATGGACGGCCAGGCCGTGTTCAAGCTGGCCGTGACCGTGCTGGACAAGGTCGCGCGCGAGGCCATGGAGGCCGCCGCGGTGGCACCCGCCCAGGTCGACTGGCTGATCCCGCACCAGGCCAATATCCGCATCATGCAAGGCACCGCCAAGAAGCTCGGCCTGCCCGCCGAGCGCATGGTCGCCACCGTGCACGAGCATGGCAACACCTCGGCCGCGTCGATCCCGCTGGCGCTGGACGTCGCGGTGCGCGACGGCCGCATCCGCCCGGGCCACACCGTGCTGATGGAAGGCGTCGGCGGTGGCTTCACTTGGGGTGCGGTGCTGCTGCGCATGTAATATGCGGCCGGCGCCATGGCCTGCGTGACCGCGGCGCCGGTCACCGGTTTCTTATTAGGGTTCCAATCCGATGAAATTCGCTTTCGTATTTCCCGGCCAGGGTTCGCAGTCGGTCGGCATGCTCAATGCCTTTGCTGATAACGCCGTGGTGCGCGCCACCGTGGAAGAGGCCTCGGCTGCGCTCGGCCAGGACCTCGGCCGCCTGATCGCCGAAGGCCCTGCCGAAGAACTTAACCTGACCACCAACACGCAGCCGGTGATGCTGACCGCCGCCGTGGCGATCTACCGCGCCTGGCTGGGCGCCGGTGGCCCGGCACCGGCACTGGTTGCCGGCCACAGCCTGGGCGAGTACTCGGCGCTGGTAGCCGCGGGGGTGATCCCGTTCGCCGAGGCGGTGCCGCTGGTGCGCTTCCGCGCGCAGGCGATGCAGGAAGCCGTGCCGGTGGGCGAGGGCGGCATGGCCGCGATCCTGGGCCTGTCCGACGACGATGTGCGCGCCGCGTGCGCCGAAGCATCGGCCGCGGGCGTGGTCGAGGCCGTCAACTTCAACGCACCGTCGCAGGTGGTGATCGCCGGCCACAAGGGCGCGGTCGAGAAGGCCTGCGAAATCGCCAAGGCCAAGGGCGCCAAGCGCGCGCTGCCGCTGCCGGTGTCGGCGCCGTTCCACTCGTCGCTGCTCAAGCCCGCCTCGGACCGCCTGCGCGAGCGGATGACCGGGCTGGGGTTCGCCGCGCCGTCGATTCCGCTGGTGAACAACGTCGACGTGGCCATCGTCAACGACCCGGACGCAATCAAGGACGCTCTGGTGCGCCAGGCCGCAGCGCCGGTGCGCTGGGTCGAGTGCGTGCAGAAGATGGCCGCCGAAGGCGTCACGCACGTGATCGAGTGCGGCCCGGGCAAGGTGCTGGCCGGCATGACCAAGCGCATCGACGGCAACCTGACCGGCGGCGCGATCTTCGATCCGGCCTCGCTGCAAGACACGCTGGCACTGCTGAAGTCAGCGTAAGGACGAAAGGACACTCCGCATGACCAAACTTCTCGAAAACCAGGTTGCGCTGGTGACCGGCGCCTCGCGCGGCATCGGCCGTGCCATTGCGCTGGAACTGGCCCGCCAGGGCGCTACTGTGATCGGCACCGCCACCAGCGATGCCGGCGCGGCCGGCATCACCGATTACCTCGGCACCGAAGGCCTGAAGGGCAAGGGCGCCGTGCTGAACGTCAATGACGCGGCCGCTTGCGACGCGCTCATCGACGAGATCGTCAAGACGCATGGCGGCATCGGCGTGCTGGTCAACAATGCCGGCATCACGCAGGACCAACTGGCAATGCGCATGAAGGACGAGGACTGGCTGGCGGTCATCCAGACCAACCTGACCTCGGTATTCCGCCTGTCGCGCGCGGTGCTGCGCCCGATGATGAAGGCACGCCAGGGCCGTATCATCAATATCACCTCGGTGGTGGGCTCGGTCGGCAACCCCGGCCAGATGAACTACTCGGCCGCCAAGGCGGGCGTGGCGGGCATGACCCGTTCGCTGGCTGCGGAAATCGGCAGCCGCAACGTGACAGTGAACTGCGTCGCGCCGGGTTTTATCGACACCGACATGACCAAGGCGCTGTCCGAAGAGCAGCATGCTTCGCTCAAGACGCAGATCCCGCTGGGGCGCCTGGGTCAGCCGGAAGATATTGCCAATGCGGTGGCCTTCCTGGCCGGTCCGCAGGCCGCGTACATCACCGGCACCACGCTGCATGTAAACGGCGGGATGTACATGAATTAATGGGTTTTTGGGTGGCAGATTTCGGGGGAAAAGCCGGAAGAAGCCATCTGAAGTGGTAGTTTTCCGAACCAAACGGGCGCAATTCTTGCAAAGCTTGGCAGGCGGCATTTCTGTCGTCTCAAACCTGCTAAAATGCGCCCACTTTTTGTCGAACTTCCCTGGAGGGTTACATGGACAATATCGAACAACGCGTCAAGAAAATCGTGGCAGAACAGCTTGGCGTGGCCGAGGCAGACATCAAGAACGAATCCTCGTTCGTGAACGATCTCGGTGCAGACTCGCTGGACACGGTTGAACTCGTGATGGCGTTGGAAGATGAATTCGGCATGGAAATTCCCGATGAGGAAGCCGAGAAGATCACGACCGTGCAACAGGCTATCGACTACGCCACCGCGCACGTCAAGGCCTAAGCCCGTCGTCTCTGAATTCCGAGCCACAGAAGGCAGGTGGGCGGGCCGTCGCGGCCTCGCCTTGCTGTTTTCTGTGGCTTTCGTCTGTTCGAAGAAGCAGAATGGAACGTGCCTCGCCGCGCGGCCAGCCGGCCGGGCCGCAGGTTGATCCACCGCTCCGCTCCCGCTTCATACACCCGTAGGAAAACATAGTGAGCCGTCGTCGCGTCGTCGTCACTGGGCTTGGCCTTGTGTCTCCGGTCGGAAACACGGTTGCCGAAGGTTGGGCCAACCTGGTTGCCGGCAAGTCCGGCATCGCCACCATCACCAAATTCGATCACTCCGCGCTTTCCGTGCACTTCGCCGGTGAAGTGAAGGGCTTCAATCCGGAGGACTACATTCCGGCCAAGGAAGCCCGCAATATGGATGCCTTCATCCATTTCGGCATCGCGGCAGGTACGCAGGCCCTGAAGGACAGCGGCCTGGAAGTGACTGAAGCCAACGCCGAGCGCATCGGCGTGCTGGTCGGCTCGGGCATCGGCGGCCTGCCGATGATCGAAGAAACCCACGCGGTGCTGACCGAACGCGGTCCGCGCCGCATCTCGCCGTTCTTCGTGCCGGGCTCGATCATCAACATGATCGCCGGGCACCTGTCGATCATCCACGGCATCAAGGGCCCGAACCTGGCCGCGGTGACGGCCTGCACCACCGGCCTGCACAGCATCGGCCTGGCCGCGCGCCTGATCCAGGCCGGCGATGCTGACGCCATGCTGGCCGGCGGCGCCGAGTCGACCGTGTCGCCGCTGGGCATCGGCGGCTTTGCCGCGGCCCGTGCGCTGTCGACCCGCAACGACGATCCGGCGGCGGCCTCGCGTCCGTGGGACAAGGACCGCGACGGCTTCGTGCTGGGCGAGGGCGCCGGCGTGATGATGCTGGAAGAGTACGAGTCGGCAAAGGCGCGGGGCGCGCGCATCTATGCCGAGTTGATCGGCTTCGGCATGAGCGGCGACGCGTTCCACATGACCGCGCCCAACATGGACGGCCCGCGCCGTTGCATGGTCAATGCGCTGAAGGACGCCGGCATCAACGGCGACGAGGTGCATTACCTGAACGCCCATGGCACCTCCACGCCGCTGGGCGACAAGAACGAATCCGATGCGATCAAGGCCGCGTTCGGCGAGCAGGCCTACAAGATGGTGGTGAATTCGACCAAGTCGATGACCGGCCATCTGCTGGGCGGCGCCGGCGGGCTGGAATCGGTCTTCACCGTGCTGGCGCTGCACAACCAGGTAGCGCCGCCGACCATCAACATCGACAACCAGGATCCCGAGTGCGACCTGGACTACGTGGCCAACACGGCGCGTGACATGAAGATCGATGTGGCGGTGAAGAACAACTTCGGTTTCGGCGGCACCAACGGCACGCTTGTCTTCCGCCGCGTCTGATCCGTGGTTGAGGCGGGCCCTGCGCGGGCTGCGCCAGGACAGGGTCCATCCGTTGCGGTGGGCCCTGTTCGTGTTTTGCGCCGCAGAAGTTGCGGCGCTCTGCCTGCTTGCGCTGACGCTGGCCGATGCGGTCGCCGCCAGCCCGGCGGGCTTTCAATGGCTGCGCGCCGCCCTGGCGCCCGCACTCGTGCTTGCCGGTGCGGGGACAGTGCGGGCGTGGCGCGGCTGGTGGCGTGCCTTGCGCTGGCGCTGTGTGGCCGTGCTGCCGGCTGCCGATGGCAGGGGACCGCTGCGGATCCGGCTGGAAGGTCCCGGCGGTGTCCGGCGCGAGACTGTGGTTCGCGCCTGCTGGCACGCCGGTGGTACTGCTGTCGTGCGTTTCGCTTCCGGCGCGCCTGGAGTGCCGGGCGCCATCTTTCTCCCCTGGCAAGCGGCCTCGGCCGGCATGGTGCGACGGTTGCAACGTGACGCCAGAGTTGCACTGCGGGTGCAACCAGTTCCGGCGGCTGGGGAACGATTTTGTTAGCTTGCGGTCACAGGAGGCGCGTTGCTTCACCGGGCGAGTCCTGAATCGTAGGTAAAATACAACGTTTGTCGTGACGACCAAACCAAGAGATACACTGCAGGTGAGCCATACGTGAGCGAACGCGAAGCCGATCAGCTCCTAGTTGAACGCGTCCAGCAGGGCGATAAGCGGGCCTTTGAACTTCTGGTGACCAAATACCATCGGAAGATCATTCGCCTGATCTCGCGCCTGGTCAGGGACCCCGCCGAAGTCGAGGATGTGGCGCAGGATGCCTTTATCAAGGCATACCGTGCCTTGCCCCAGTTTCGCGGGGAGTCGGCCTTCTATACGTGGCTGTACCGGATCGCCGTCAACACGGCCAAGAACTATCTGGCCACCCAGGGCCGCCGCCCGGAAGCGTCCAGCGATATCGATGCAGAAGAGGCTGAAACTTTTGCGGACGGTGAGCAACTAAGGGATATCAATACGCCGGAGTCGATGCTTCACACGCGCCAGGTTGCCGAGACGGTGAACCGAGCGATGGAAGCACTGCCGGAGGAATTGCGGACCGCCATCACGCTGCGCGAGATCGAGGGCCTCAGCTATGAGGAGATCGCCGAAGCGATGGGATGTCCGATCGGCACCGTACGCTCGCGCATCTTCCGTGCGCGCGAGGCGATTGCCGAGAAATTGCGCCCGCTGCTGGGAACGGCAGAAGGCAAGCGGTGGTAGTTGTTCGGTAGCAAGGAAGAATGTCGTGCGGCCAGCGTTGCAGCCTATTCCTGCATCGATAAGCGACAGAAGTGACGGGATTATCGGTGTTCAATGGAATGTCTTGGGGTGGGAAATGGGTCAGGCTCATAAGCAGTCGGTTCATGTAGTGGAAGCAGCGGAGCAGATCTCCGTACTGATGGACGGCGAACTGGCGCCGCACGAAGTCGATGCCGTGCTGGCCCTCGCGAAAAGCGACGCCGGCCTGTCCGACTGGTCCGCATACCAGTTGATCGGTGACTCGCTGCGCTCGGAAGACCTGACGCACGCGGGTTCCACCGCCGCTTTTCTCGCTAAATTCTCCGCGCGCCTGGAAGCCGAGCCGCACGTGCTGGTGCCGGCCGTGGCGCAGGCCAGCGCCCGCCATCGCCTGCTGGTCAGGCCGTCGTGGGTGCGCCGCGTGATGCCGGGCACCGCGATCGCGGCCGCCGTGGCGGCGGTCAGCTGGGTGGTCGTGCCGCAGATGCGCGGCCCCGCCAGCCTGGGCACGCCGGATGCCGTGGTAGCGCGCGCCGACCAGCCCGCACAGCCGAACGGCATCGTCACCGTGGCAGCGGAAAACACCCAGATGATTCGCGATCCCCGCCTGGACGAATACCTGCGTGCCCATCGCACGTCGGTGGCAACGGATGCTGTTGTGCCGACCATGCGCACGGTTGCCAACGGTGCAAGCTTCTCTCAGGAAAATACGCAGGAATAATGCCGGACATGCATAAAGGATGGTCGCCCGCCTATGTAGCGGGCGCCCAGAAAATCAGGGCCGTGCGTAGGTCCTTTTTTCTGGCCTTGTGTCTGACTGCTGCCGCGGCCACCGCGCAGCCTTTGGACAATACGCTGAACCGACGCGATGCCACCGCCTGGCTCAACAAGATCCACAAAGCCGCGCAGCGCGAGAACTATGTCGGCACGTTGATCTACCAGCGCGGTAGCGTCATGCATGCCTCGCGCATTCAGCATTACAGCGATCTCGTCCACAACGAATACGAACGCCTGGAAACGCTCGACGGCAAGCCGCGCGAGGTGCTGCGGCAGAACGACGTCGTGCATAGCCTGATCCCCGAGGCCAAGCTGGTGGTGGTGGAGAAGCAGGAAGCCAAGGACCGCTTCCCGGCGCTGCTCGCCACCAATAAGAACGACGTGCTGGAGCTGTACGACATGCGCAAGATGCCCGCGGAGCGGGTCGCGGGCATGGAGTGCGAAGTCTTTGCGCTGGAACCGCACGATGCCGCGCGCTACGCGGTGCGGCTGTGGGCCGAGAAGAGTTCCGGCCTGCTGATGCGTGCGCAGACCATCGGCGACGGCGGCAAGGTGCTGGAGCAGGTCGCGTTCTCGCAGGTGCAGATCGGCGTGCCGTCGGAGAAGCAGCGCATTCTCAGCGCGATCAAGAGTGCCAGCAGCTGGAACCACTACGAGGTCAAATACCAGCCGACCAATATCGCCGATGAGGGCTGGTCGATCGCGGTGCCGCTGAAGGGCTTCCAGAAGATCCGCGAAGTCCGCCGCCCGCTGGGCGAGCTGCGCGCATCGGCGCAGAACAACGGCCGCAGCCAGGTCTTCGAAGTGCTGCAGATTGTCTACAGCGACGGGCTCACCGGCCTGTCGGTCTTTATCGAGCCGGTTTCCGAGCAACGCGTGCGCCGCGAAGGCGTGGCCGCGCTCGGCGCGACCCAGGTCGTGGTGCGCCGGATCTCCGATTTCTGGATTACCGTGGTGGGCGAGGTCCCGGCGAGCACCGTCAAGCAGTTTGCGACGGCCGTGGAGTACCGCCCGCCCAAGGCGGTACACTAAGCCAAACGCAGGTGCAGCCGGCGCCGCGGGACCCTCCGTCCCCGGTGCCGGCTCCATGAAACCTGTGCAGGGGTCCCCGCCAAAGGATCACATCCAGCCGGTTTTACCTTCTTTCCCTGAATCCCGGGAGTTGTCGATGACTTTCAGATCTCCAGCCCTGGCGCGGGCCATGGTCATGGCTGCCATGTTGGTGCTCGGCCCGACGGTGGCCGAAGTCAGCCATGCCCAGGCTGCCGCCGCCAACTACAACCTGCCCGATTTCACTGACCTGGTGGAAAAGGCGAGCCCGGCCGTGGTCAATATCCGTACCACCGAGCGCGCGCGCCAGCGCAGCGGCGCGCCCGGCGACGATGACGAGATGGCCGAATTCTTCCGGCGCTTCTTCGGCGTGCCCATGCCCGGCGCGCCGGCGCCCGGCACCCCGCCGCGCCGCGGCCAGCCGCCCCAGCAGGAAGAGCAGAGCCGTGGCGTGGGCTCCGGCTTCATCATCAGCCAGGACGGCTATGTGATGACCAACGCGCACGTGGTCGCCGATGCCGAAACCATCTACGTGACCCTGCCCGACAAGCGTGAGTTCAAGGCCAAGCTGATCGGCTCCGACAAGCGCACCGACGTGGCGCTGCTCAAGATCGAGGCCAGCGGCCTGCCGCGCCTGCCGCTGGGCGATTCCGACAAGGTCCGCGCCGGTGAGTGGGTGCTGGCTATCGGCTCGCCGTTCGGGCTGGACAACAGCGTCACCGCTGGCATCGTCTCGGCCAAGGGCCGCGACACCGGCGACTACCTGCCGTTCATCCAGACCGACGTGGCGGTCAACCCCGGCAACTCGGGCGGTCCGCTGATCAACCTGCGCGGCGAAGTGATCGGCATCAACTCGCAGATCTACAGCCGCAGCGGCGGCTATATGGGCATTTCGTTCGCGATCCCGATCGACGAGGCGATGCGCGTGTCCGAGCAGCTCAAGACCGCTGGGCGCGTGACGCGCGGTCGCATCGCCGTGGCGATTGGCGATGTCACCAAGGAAGTGGCCGATTCGCTGGGCCTGGGCCGTGCGCGCGGCGCACTGGTCGGCAGCGTGGAGCCGGGCGGTCCTGCCGAGAAGGCGGGTATTGAAGCCGGCGACATCATCCTGAAGTTCAACGGCCGTGATATCGAACGTGCTTCGGACCTGCCGCGCCTGGTGGGTGATACCAAGCCGGGCACGCGCGTGCCGCTGCAGCTGTGGCGCAAGGGCGGCACCCGCGAGGTCACGATCACCGTCACAGAGCTGGAGCCGGACGGCAAGGCCCGCGCCAGCAGCAGCGCCAAGCCCAAGGACGAGGGCGCTCAGACGAGCAAGCCCAACGCCCTGGGGCTGGTGGTCAACGACCTGCCCGAAGCGCGCCTGAAGGAGCTCAAGCTCAAGTCCGGCGTGGAGGTCGAGTTGGCCGACGGCCCGGCGTTGCGTGCCGGCATCCGTCCGGGTGACATCATCCTGCGCCTGGGCGATACCGACGTGACCAATGCGCGCCAGTTCAATGAGCTGGTGCGCAGCCTGGACAAGAGCCGCATTGCCGCGGTGTTCGTGCGGCGCGGCGACGCCACCCAGGTGCTGACGCTGCGTCCGGGCGCCACCTCCACCCGCTGATCGCCACCAGGATCCGGTATGCCCGCGCTGACGCTGTACGGCCGGGCATACTGCCACCTGTGCGATGACATGAAGGTCGCGCTGGAACTGCTCCGGCGCGATTTTTCTTTCGAACTGCATGAAGTGGATGTCGATGCCGATCCCGGCCTCGAGGACCGCTTCGGCGAACTGGTGCCGGTACTGATGCCCGGCACGCCGGCCGAGCTGGAAGGGAAGGCGACGCAGCTTTGCCACTATTTCCTTGACGAAGCAGCGGTGAGGGTGTGGCTTGCCGCACATGGCGCCGCCAACGCCAGCTGCTGACGGACGCTGACAGCGGCCGGCAGCCGTGCCGCGCGACCATTTCACGACCCGGAAGCCGTTGAAAATCCGGTAAAATTGCGGATTGGCGCAAAAATTGCACCTCCAAACCTTGCGGCACGCCCGCGCACGCCTTGCGGCGCGCGGCGCCGGGCCGTTCACGAACGCTTGAAGCTGCCTGGGCCCTCTTGCCGGCGCTCCCCTGAAGACTAGATGGACCATATCCGTAATTTCTCGATCATTGCCCACATCGACCATGGGAAGTCCACCCTGGCCGACCGGATCATTCAGCTTTGTGGAGGGCTGTCGGATCGGGAGATGGAAGCGCAGGTCCTCGATTCGATGGATATCGAAAAGGAGCGCGGCATCACCATCAAGGCGCAGACCGCCGCGCTCAGCTACAAGGCGCGCGACGGCCAGGTCTACAACCTGAACCTGATCGACACACCGGGACACGTCGACTTCAGCTATGAAGTGAGCCGCTCGCTATCGGCCTGCGAAGGCGCACTGCTGGTGGTCGACGCCTCGCAGGGCGTCGAGGCGCAGACCGTGGCCAATTGCTACACCGCGATCGAGCTGGGCGTGGAAGTGGTGCCGGTGCTGAACAAGATCGACCTGCCGCAGGCTGATCCCGACAACGCGATCCAGGAAATCGAGGACGTCATCGGCATTGACGCGCAGGACGCCACGCCGTGCTCGGCCAAGACCGGTCAGGGCGTGCAGGACGTGATCGAGGCGCTGATCGCCAAGGTACCGCCGCCCAAGGGCGACACCGACGCGCCGCTGCAGGCGCTGATCATCGATTCGTGGTTCGATAACTACGTCGGTGTGGTGATGCTGGTGCGGGTGGTCAACGGTACGCTGCGCCCGAAGGACAAGGTACTGCTGATGGCCAACGGCTCGCAGCACCTGGTGGAGCAGGTGGGCGTGTTCACGCCGAAGTCGATCCCGCGCGATGCGCTGACGGCGGGCGAGGTCGGCTTCGTCATCGCCGGTATCAAGGAGCTGAAGGCGGCCAAGGTGGGCGACACCATCACCACCACGCAACGCAAGGCCGACGCGCCGCTGCCGGGCTTCAAGGAAGTCAAGCCGCAGGTGTTCGCCGGCCTGTATCCGGTGGAAGCCAACCAGTACGAGGCGCTGCGCGAGTCCCTGGAAAAGCTTCGGCTGAACGACGCCTCGCTGATGTTCGAGCCGGAAGTGTCGCAGGCGCTGGGCTTCGGCTTCCGCTGCGGCTTCCTGGGCCTGCTGCACATGGAAATCGTGCAGGAGCGCCTGGAGCGCGAATTCGACATGGACCTGATCACCACCGCGCCGACGGTGGTGTACCAGGTGCAGATGCGTGACGGCAGCATGGTGACGGTGGAGAACCCCGCCAAGATGCCGGACCCAAGCAAGATCGAGGCGATCCTGGAACCGATCGTCACTGTCAACCTGTACATGCCGCAGGAATATGTCGGCTCGGTGATCACGCTGTGCACGCAGAAGCGCGGCACGCAGATCAATATGAGCTACCACGGCAAGCAGGTGCAGTTGACCTACGAGATCCCGATGGCGGAAATCGTGCTGGATTTCTTCGACCGCCTGAAGTCGGTATCGCGCGGCTATGCGTCGATGGATTACGAGTTCAAGGAATATCGTCCCTCCGACGTGGTCAAGGTCGACATCCTGATCAATAGCGACAAGGTGGATGCGCTGTCGGTGATCGTGCACCGGTCCAACTCGCAATACCGCGGGCGCGAAGTGGCTGCGAAAATGCGCGAGATCATTCCGCGCCAGATGTACGACGTGGCGATCCAGGCCGCGATCGGCTCGAATATCATTGCCCGCGAAAACGTCAAGGCATTGCGCAAGAACGTGCTGGCCAAGTGCTACGGCGGCGATATCTCCCGCAAGAAGAAGCTGCTGGAAAAGCAGAAGGCCGGCAAGAAGCGCATGAAGCAGGTGGGTACGGTCGAGATTCCGCAGGAGGCCTTCCTGGCCATCCTGCAGGTGGACGACAAGTAATCGCGTGTGGGCGTGGCCGCGGCCGCGCCCGGCCGCCAATAACAAAGGCTGTACCAGGATTTCCAAGAACCAGAAGCCGTCATGAATTTTGCACTGATCCTTTTTGTGCTGGTGGTGATTACGGGCGTCGCGTGGGTGGCGGACAAGCTCGTGTTCGAGCGGCAGCGCCGCTCTTCCGCGCGGCTGGCGCTGGCGGAATTCGATTCGCGCCAGGGCGACCTGCAGGGCCGCTTCGGGGCCGCGGACGCGGATGCCACGCGCAAGCGCCTGGCCGAGGAAAAGCTGCGCCAGCCGTGGTGGCTGGAGTATTCGGCCAGCTTCTTCCCGGTGATCCTGGCGGTGTTCGTGCTGCGCTCGTTCGTGGTCGAGCCGTTCAAGATCCCGTCCGGCTCGATGATCCCGACGCTGCTGATCGGCGACTTTATCCTGGTCAACAAGTACCAGTACGGCATCCGCCTGCCGGTGGTGAACAAGAAGGTGATGGAGGTGGGCGAGCCGCAGCGCGGCGACGTGATGGTGTTCCGCTACCCGAAGGACCAGTCGCTCGATTACATCAAGCGCGTTGTCGGCGTGCCGGGCGACGTGGTGCAGTATTCCAACAAGCGCCTGACCATCAACGGCAAGCCGGCCGAATACACCGTGCTGCCGGACTTCCTGGACGAGGAGCGGCTGGCCTATTCCAAGCATTTTCGCGAGAAGCTGCCAGGCAGCGTCGATCATGGCATCCTGAACGACGTTGACCGCCCGGCGTTCGTGGCAGGCGCGGACCCGGATTTCCCGTACCGCGAAAACTGCACATACAATCAACTTGGCGTGACTTGCAAGGTACCTGTGGGTCACTATTTCGTCATGGGTGACAACCGGGACAACAGCCTCGACTCCCGTTACTGGGGGTTCGTGCCGGACCAGAATATCGTCGGCAAGGCGTTTGTGATCTGGATGAACCTGGGTAATTTCGGACGCGTGGGATCGTTTAAATAGAATCTCCGCGGCGCAAGAACACTCAACACAAAACGAGGGAAGCGCGATGGGTCGATTTGGGAAGGTGGGGGAAAAGATTCCGGCTCGGCGTCAGGCATGCCGGGCATACCTTGGGCAGCGGGCACGGGCGGGCGGTTTTTCCGTCTGGACGCTGCTGGTGATCGTGGTGTTCGTGATCGGCGTGGCCTTGCCCGCCGTGCGCTCGATCCCGAGCCTGCTGGAATATTTTTCGGTCAAGCGTGCGGCCACTTATGCGAAGCAGCGTGCAGCCAACAAGCGCGAAGTGGTCGAGTATTTTGACAAACAGGCAATCATCGACCGGATTGCCGTAGTAAAAGGCGAAGACCTGCTGATCCGCGAGGACGACAATGGCGCCATCCAGTCGGTCGATTTTTCGTACCGGACCGAAGTGCCCGTCTACGGACCCCTGAGTCTTCTGATTACCTATTCGGGAACGCAGCACTGATATGAACCTCGACGCCTTGCAGCAACGACTCGGCTACCGATTCAGCAAGCCCGAATTGCTGCAACAGGCGCTGACGCACCGCAGCCACAGCGCCCAGCACAACGAACGCCTTGAATTCCTGGGCGATTCGGTGCTCAACTGCGCCGTGGCCGACATGCTCTATGGCATGTTCGGCAAGCTCGACGAGGGCGACCTGTCGCGCGTGCGGGCCAACCTGGTCAAGCAGCAGGCCCTGTACGAGATCGCCCAGATGCTGCAGCTTTCCGACACGCTGCGCCTGGGCGAGGGCGAACTGAAGAGCGGCGGTTTCCGCCGTCCGTCCATCCTCGCCGATGCGCTTGAAGCCATCGTCGGCGCCGTGTTCCTTGACGCCGGCTTCGACGCCGCGCGCGCGCTGATCCGCAAGCTCTATATCCCGATCCTGGAGCAGGTCGATCCGCGCACGCTTGGCAAGGACGCCAAGACCCTGCTGCAGGAATACCTGCAGGGCCACAAGATTGCCCTGCCGCAATATAACGTAATCGCCACACACGGGGCCGCGCACAGCCAGCAGTTTGAAGTCGAGTGCACGGTGCCTAAACTGGAAGTCCGGGTGTTCGGCACCGGCGCCTCGCGGCGCGCGGCCGAGCAAGCCGCCGCCAAGCTGGCGCTGGATGAAGTCCAGAAGCTGGTGCCGCAGCTGCTCAAGCGCAGCCGCGCCGAGCGCACCGGCAAGACCCGCAAGCAACCCGTGCCGCAGGACCCACAGTTGTCTCTCAGGTTGAAGGAATGACCGAATCTAACCATCCGCAGCAAGATGCGGCGGATACCCCAGCCGCGGCGTTCCGCTGCGGCACCGTGGCCATCGTCGGCCGCCCCAACGTGGGCAAGTCCACGCTGATGAACGCGCTGGTCGGCCAGAAGATCAGCATCACCTCGCGCAAGGCGCAGACCACGCGGCACCGCATCGTCGGCATCCAGACCACGGATGACGCGCAGTATGTGTTCGTCGATACGCCAGGCTTCCAGACCCGCCATGCCAGCGCGCTGAACCGCTCGCTGAACCGCGCGGTCACGTCCACGCTGTCGTCGGTGGACCTGATCCTGTTCGTGGTCGAGGCCGGCTACTACGGTGCCGACGACGAGAAGGTGCTGTCGCTGCTGCCGAAGAACACCCCGGTGCTGCTGATCGCCAACAAGCTCGACCGCGTCACCGGCGAGAACCGCTCGGAAGTGATGATGCCCTTCCTGGAAAAGATGGGGCAGCTGTTCCCGTTCCGCGAAGTGGTGCCGATGACGGCCAAGACCCGCGACCATATCGCGCGCCTGTTCGACATCATCCGGCCCTACCTGCCGGAAGGCGAGCCGATGTACGACGCCGACGCGATGACCGATCGCAGCGAGCGTTTCCTGGCCTCCGAGATCATCCGCGAAAAGGTGTTCCGCTGGACCGGCGACGAACTGCCGTACACCAGCACCGTGGTGATCGACAAGTTCGAGACGGAAGGGCGCCTGCGCCGCGTCTTTGCCACCATCCTGGTCGAGCGCGACGCGCACAAGGCCATGATCATCGGCAACAAGGGCAGCAAGCTTAAGCAGATCTCCACCGAGGCGCGCCTGGACATGGAAAAGCTGTTCGACGGCAAGGTCTACCTCGAGATGTGGATCAAGGTAAAGAGCGGCTGGGCCGACAACGAAGCAGGACTGCGGGCTTACGGCTACGAGTGAGCGACCTGTGAGCAAGACGGCTGATCTCGCGCGCGCGCCGGCGCCTCGCGCCCGCCGCGCCGACCCCGTGGTCGACGAGGCGGCCGAATTGCTCGACAGCAAGGCGCTGCCCGGGATGGCCGATGCGGCCGCGCGCGCGATGATGGACCGCGCCATGCGCATCGTGCCGGCGCGCCCCGAGTCACGCGTGGCCGACCAGCCCGGCTTCGTGCTGCACGCCTGGCCGTACCGCGAGACCAGCCTGATCCTCGACGTCTTCACGCGCGACCATGGCCGCATGTCGATGGTGGCCAAGGGCGCCAAGCGCCCGCATTCGGCGCTGCGCGCGGTGCTGCAGCATTTTCACCCGGTCTCGGTGTCGTGGAGCGGGCGCGGCGAGGTCAAGACGCTGACCAAGGCCGAATGGGTTGGCGGCATGCCGCCGCTCGACGGCGATGCGCTGCTGTCGGCGTTCTACCTGAATGAATTGCTGATGCGCTTCTGTCCGCGGGAAGACGCGCATCCCACACTGTTCCGCCATTACCTGACGACGCTGACGCGGCTCGCGCACGGCGAGCCTGCAGGCCTTGTGCTGCGCAGCTTCGAACGCGTGTTGCTACAGGAGACCGGTTTCGCGGTGGCCTTCGACCAGTGCCTGAGCACCGGCGAACGCGTCCAGCCGGGACTGGACTACGTCTACCAGCCCGAGCGCGGCGTGCGCCGCGCGCAGCCGAGTGATCCGTCATCGTGGCCGGTGGTGTCGGGACAGACGCTGCTCGACATGGCGCAGGACGATTACAGCCGCGCGCAGACCGCGGCGCAAAGCCGGGCGCTGATGCGTTTCCTGCTGCATTATTATTTGCAAGGCGCGCCGCTGAAGACGCGCCAGATACTGATCGACCTGCAGTATCTCTGAACGATACCAGCACACACTCCGAATCACTCCTGCACCTGCTCGCATGATCTTTCACGCAAATCCGGGCGTCATCGACCTTGGCGTCAATATCGACCACGTGGCCACGCTGCGCAATGCGCGCGGCACCGTGTATCCCGATCCCATCCGTGCCGCCCTGCAGGCGGAAGAGGCCGGCGCCGACCTGATCACGCTGCACCTGCGCGAAGACCGCCGCCATATCCGCGATGCCGACGTGTGCGCGCTGCGCCCGCAGCTGGCCACGCGCATGAACCTGGAGTGCGCCATCACGCAGGAGATGCTCGACATTGCCTGCGAGATCCGTCCGCAGGACGTGTGCCTGGTGCCTGAGCGCCGCGAGGAGGTGACCACCGAGGGCGGCCTCGACGTGGCCGGCCGCTTCGAACAGGTCAAGGCTGCCTGCGCGCAGCTGGCGGGCGTCGGTATCCGCGTGTCGCTGTTCATCGACGCCGACCCTGACCAGATCGCGGCCGCCGCTGCCTGTGGCGCGCCGGTGATCGAGCTGCATACCGGCGCCTACGCCGACGCGCACACGCCGGACGAGCTGGCCATCGAATACCGCCGCATCGCCGACGGCGTCGACGCCGGCCTGAGGCATGGCCTGGTGGTCAACGCCGGTCATGGCCTGCACTACACCAATGTGCAGCCGATCGCCGCGCTGCCTGGCATCAAGGAGCTGAACATCGGCCATGCGATCGTGGCCCATGCGGTGTTCGCCGGCTGGCAGAATGCCGTGCGCGAGATGAAGGCCATCATGGTGGCCGCACGCCTGGGCACGCGCTATCCCGCCGCGAGCGAGCCGGCGTGATCTACGGCGTCGGCACCGACATTATCCAGATCGCCCGCGTGCAGGGCGTGATGGAACGCACCAACGGCCGCTTTGCCGAGAAGGTGCTCGGCCCCAACGAACTGGCCAAGTACCACGCGCGCAAGGCGCGCTCGGAGAAACGCGGGCTCGCCTTCCTGGCCACGCGCTTCGCAGCCAAGGAAGCCTTCTCCAAGGCAATCGGCCGGGGCATGCACTGGCCGATGACGTGGCGCGCGATGGAGCTGATGAACCTGCCCTCCGGCGAGCCGACGCCGGTGTGCCACGGCGAACTCGCCGCATGGCTGGCGGAACGCGGGATCACCGTGCGGGTCAGTGTCAGTGACGAGCACGATTATGCGGTCGCCTTCGCGATAGCCGAGCGTACGGACGCCGCGGCTTCCCAACCTACAGCTTTGTGAATCCAATAACTTCCATGCCCAAGAAGAATACCGGCAAGCGGCCGGGCCCGGTGGTCCTCGACGTCGTCGGCAAGCAGCTCGACGCGCAAGACGCGCGCCGCCTCGCGCATCCGCTGACCGGCGGCGTGATCCTGTTCGCCCGCAATTTCGAGTCGCGCGCGCAGCTGCAGGCGCTGACGCGTGCGATCCGCGCGGTGCGCGACGACGTGCTGATCTGCATTGACCATGAAGGCGGGCGCGTGCAGCGCTGCAAGACCGACGGCTTCACCCACCTGCCGGCGATGCATCGCCTGGGCGAGCTGTGGGGCCGCGACGTGCTGGCCGCGACCAAGGCGGCGGTGGCCTGCGGCTACGTGCTGGCCGCTGAGTTGCGCGCCTGCGATGTCGATTTCAGCTTCACCCCGGTGCTGGACCTGGACTATGGCCGCAGCGCCGTGATCGGCGACCGCGCCTTCCACGCCGACCCGCGCGTGGTGAGCATGCTGGCCGGCCACCTGAACCACGGCCTGTTGCTCGCGGGCATGAGCAACTGCGGCAAGCACTTCCCCGGCCACGGCTATGTCGAGGCCGATTCGCACGTGGCGATCCCGGTCGACGAGCGCTCGCTGGACGAGATCATCGAGCAGGATGCACGCCCGTATGAATGGCTGGGCCTGTCGCTGTCGTCGGTGATGCCGGCGCACGTGATCTACCCCAAGGTCGATCCCAACCCGGCCGGCTTCTCGCGCTACTGGCTGCAGGACGTGCTGCGCGCGCAGTTGGGCTTCGAGGGTGTGATCTTCAGCGACGACCTGAGCATGGAAGGCGCGAGCGTCGCCGGCAACGTCACCGAGGCCGCGCGCGCGGCGCTGACCGCTGGTTGCGACATGGTGCTGATCTGCAACCATCCGGACCGTGCCGACCAGCTGCTGACCGAGCTGGATGCCGGCATCGACAAGACCTCGCAGCGCCGCATCCGCAAACTGTTCCCGCGCCGCAAGCCGATGGACTGGAACAAGCTGCAGCAGGAAGGGGAGTACCGTGCCGCGCTGCGCACGCTGAAGGAGCACGCGCTGATCGCCTGATCGGAGCGTCGTGCAGAAAAGGAAAAAGGCAGCCGAGGCTAGCCGTTAACAAAATCTGTTGAAAACTTGAAGAAATCGCCCTAGTCCTTGTCCGGCCTAGGGTCACTCCCCAAAGGCTGCCGAATTCGTCGGCAGCTTCGTTTTTGACAGCATCTCGCGCGTCACTTCGCCGGAGGAGAAGTCCATGTCCTCTACCTCTGCACTGCCGTCTTCGGAACCGCCGCGCGTCCCAGAATCGCCGGAATCCAAGTCAATTTCTGCAAAAATCCACCATGTGAGAATTTCGGTGTCCCAGTGCCAGGAGCAGCGCGCAAAGGCACGCCGCCGGCCGGGGCGACCAAGAATCCCTACACCCTGACCGGGTCTACGCTCGTCGGGGGCTCAATACGCTGCAACGCTTGCCGGGAACACTCTTCGATGAAGAGCAATCTCGGCGTGTTTGAGGAAGCATGGCGGATCTCGGTCGAGACTTTTCGCGCGGCGTGTTGCCCGGAGCCGCTCTGCGGCAATCACCGCGTTCCCACTTCCACCGAGGGTGCCTACTATCGCTTCGGTTCGACCGAGGCTGGTTCGGCGCGCTTTCGCTGCCGGGCATGTGGCAAGACGTTCTCGGTCAAGCCGGCCGGGCGCAACCCGATCGCCCGCCAGATCCGCTCGGACAAGAATCCGTTGATTCTCTCGATGTTGGCGAACAAGATGCCATTGCGCCGCATCTGCGAAGCGGCGAACATTGCACCTCGCGTCCTCTATGAGGCGGATCGACTTCTTTCACCAACAGGCTTTGGCGTTTCTCGCGGAACGCGAGTCGAGACTGCCTAAGATGGGATTCCGGCGCCTCTACATTGGCGTCGATCGCCAGGACTACGTGGTCAACTGGACCCACCGCAAGGACCGCCGCAACGTCGTTGTTTCCGCTGTAGCTTCAGCCGACAACCGGAGTGGCTACGTATTCGCCATGAATCCGAACTTCGATCCAGAGATGGATCCCGAGTCAGTTGAGCGGGAGGCGGACCGCCTCGGGGATTCGGTCCTTCCGCCTCCTCATCGCCGATTCGCCCGCCTCTGGCTTGAATCTGAATTCCGGACGACCGTTGCATCCACCGGGCAACGGCGAGCGTGGTCAACGCTGGCCGGCGAAATTGCTGGCCGGTACGACCAAGCGCGCCAGCGTGACGACGCTGAAGCGCCCGAGGGTTTCACTCGCAATAACAAGCTCCCGCAGAATGGCATGTTGGTGCATGGGGAAGTACACGCTCTGGGGGCATTTCCTCCACCTCGAACGCCTCTTGGCTGGCACGGAGAAGTTGCGCTTCTTTCTGGACATGGATGCTGTAATGCGCCGGCTTGCTTGGGGGCGTTTGCGCAACGGATTAAGGAGCGCAGCGTCGACGCGTTGTTCGTACGCATCTCGAAGGAGATGACCATCGACCAGAAGCGTGTCCTCGTGGCAAAAGCCCGGCAAGAGTTCGAGGAGCGCGCAGCAGCGTATCCAGAGCTGACGGAAAGCCAGATCAAGTTGCTATTGCTGCGCGAGCGCTGCGAAGCCGCTGCGACAATCGGCAAGGTTACGGATCGCTGGGTCTTCCACCCACTGCCTACGATGGCTGAGCCAGAGAAGGCGAGTTGCCTCCTCACGGATTTTGGCGACTATGACCCTGACCATCTGGCCTGACTGCACAACAAAGTGAGCCTGCTTGCAGTGGACTCCTGGTTCAATCGCATCCGCCGCCGCTCGGCAATGCTGGAGCGGCCAATATCCTCGTCGGCAAACCGCGGGAGGGTGTGGAATGGCTATTCGGCGTACAGGCCTGGGCAGATCGGTAAGCTCCTGACAATCTTGCGCGCCTGTCATAACTACATTTGGCTTGCAGATGGAGTAAAGGACTCCCCAGCCATGCGGCTGGGCTTGGCCAAGGCTGTGCTCGACTACAAGGACATCATCTATTTCTCATAGCGACGTGCTGCGGTAGCAATGGGAGTAGCGTTGCCGACGATGTCATCCCCAACAGTAGCCCCCCACGACCCAGCCGCCATCAGCCCACTAGGGTACGGTGCCGCATCCGGAGGGTTCGGGCCCTGCCCGTTACACAACGGTGTTGGGATTTTGTGAAATATGGAGCAGCCGTTGCCAGCCCCCAGGGGGTGGGCTTTCTTTCTGCGTCACGTTGATTTGCGGGGAAGATCGATGGTCCGACGGCAGGGTTCGGCCAGTTTCTGCCGTTCAATTGGGTCACAGGGCGGATGCTCGAACGGCTGCTTCACGCCGGTGGCAGTCGGTGGTCCATCTGCAGGTCACCTTGGATCTCGGGCATTGAGCTGGCTCAGCCTGAGGAGGCTGGGGCGCTCGCGACGAAATCTTCATACGGGCGACTCTCGGGCAAGGAGGAGCGCTGCCTCGACGCCGCCTTCCAGGATTTGCTCCGCGCGTGCAACGTCTGGCACGGCGCGCGCGAACTGGAGGGTTCCCACCATGAGAGCGAAGATGGCTGTTGCCCGACGACCCGCTGCTGTGGAATCCGCATCTGGGAGCAATGCGGCCAACGTCGCAACGAAGCTTTGCAACCCATCCTCATAGGTTTGCCGTATTGACACCGAGTGCCTAGCGATTTCCGGAAGCAAAGCCGCCGAAGGACATCCGCATGCCAGGTCCTCGCGATGCGCTTGACTGAGGTAGCTTCGAATCACTCCCTCAAGGTCAGCGCCCGTCTGGAGTTTCTGTTCGAGGTCCAGTTGCCGCTCTGCGAGCGCGCCCCCGACCGCCTCGCGAACAAGCTCCTCCTTGGACCCGAAGTGGGGATAGAATGCGCCATTGGTCAGGCCGGCCGCTCCCATGATCCCGCTGATGCCCGCAGCCGAGACTCCCTCTCGGCGGAAGCATTTCGAGGCGACCTCGAGGATATGCTGCCGAGTCGTGGCTTTGTGACCTTTTTCGAAACGCATCTTCTCTCCACTCGTGTCCCGCGGCCGTCAGTTTGCAGCCGCCTCCAACAAGGCTTGGAGGTCGCGATCAAGCTGATGAGCCACGGTATTAACCTCCTCGCTGCCGAACTGGCCGAAAACGGAGGCTGGTCGATCATATTCAAACCCGACACCACCATCGCCATCCTCGCGCAGCAGCACACGGATGGGTGCATAGAGTCCCGCCGACAGTTGATGGCGGGTCATCTTCGACGCGGTGAGCGGATTGCCGATATCGTACTGGATGGATCGGCGCGTCAGCCCTGCAATAGCCAGCAGCGCCCCGTGGTCACGCTGGCCGAAAATGGTAAGTGGCAGACATGCCTCCAACTCTCGAAGCGCGCGCGTGCTTTCGCCGTATCGCAGGAGCGTGAAGATCCCATCATCGATGCGAGGCGCCAAGGCCACGAGCTTGGCTCGAACTTCCTCAAATGGCTTTATCGATTTGATTGTGACGTGCTCAATCGAAATGGTGCGCGTGGAGTACAGTGCATTGGCCATCTGTTGATCCTCATTTCAGTTGCTGTTCGGGGTTGGCCCGTTTCCCACGGAAAGGGGCTAGAACGTCAGAGCGTCGGCGGCTGGGTGCCTAAGACTGCCTCGATCCGGCGGGCAAGCTTCAGAAGCGCCCGGTCGCTCGCCAGCGGGGCGTCCAGCTCAAGACCGATCGGAAGGCCCGCGCGAGACATGCCCGCAGGGAGACTGATACCCGGCAGCCCCACGCTGCTCGCTGACAAAGTGTGGTTCGCCAAAGCGAGGTAGCTGACTTCCTGGCCCGCGATGTGGAATTCTTCCTGTTCCTCGATCGAAGGCGCCATGCAGGGCGTCGTCGGCTGCAGAATGGCAAGCGCCCCTCGCGTGACGAATGCCTGGTTCAGGCGGCGCTGGATTTCCGGACGGCTTACGTTGAGCGCAGTCTGATAGGCCTCCACTGAGGTAGCACCTGCACCGGCCGGCAGTACGATGTGCTCCCACGCTTGGCGAAGCTGGGGCTTGAGGCCTTCGTGAATCGCCTCGAACGTGGTCGGAATATTGTGTAGACGGAGGAATTCCGAGACCGCGCCCTGGGTCTCATGGGCGAAAATGCCCCACGTAGTTGTCTGGATGAGGGCGTTGAAATCTTCCCCGAGGTCGATCTCAAAGACCTCGGCGCCGGCGTCCTGCAACCGCCGAACTACCTCACGGAAACGATCCTCGACTTCCGAGTCCACCAAGCCCAGAAACTGCCGCGGCGCGAAGGCCAGTCGGGCTCCCTTAAGGTTGAAATCCCACTCGACGGGCTCCGCAGCCTGCTCCCCGGTGACGACCTGGTCCAGCAGTATGCAATCCTCAACACTACGCGCGAATACACCCGTCGTATCGAGAGTGTGGGAGATCGGTGCGACGCCGTTACGCGGCCAGCGTCCTGTGGTCGGCTTGAACCCGACGACACCACAGAGCGACGCGGGCACACGGATCGATCCGACTGTATCGCCACCCAAGGAGGCGGGCACTATCCCGGCGGCCACGGATGCGGCAGAACCGCTTGATGACCCTCCCGTGACGCGATCGTGGGCGCGCGGGTTCTTCACCTGGCCATACCGCTCGTTGTGCCCGGTCAGCCCATAGGACATCTCCACCAGATTGTTCTTGCCGAAGACGAGGGCACCTGCATCCTTGATCGCCCGGACCGCATCGGCGTCTTCCGTCGGAATGAAGTGCGCCAGACGATCGAGGCCGATGCTCGTGGGCAGCCCCCTCGTCAGGTAGCTGTCCTTCACCCCGATCGGCACACCCAGTAGGGGACCCTCCGCCCCGGCCGACCGCGCCTTGTCTGCGTTCTTCGCAGCCTCAAGCACGGCGTCTCCGTCGATGGTGATGAAAGCGTTAAGGTCAGCGTGCGACCGAGCCTGCCGCAGCAATGCCGTGGCGTACGCCTCTGATGTCATCTCACCGCCGCGGATCGCGTCGGCGGCCGCGGCGAGCCCGAGTGAAGCGAACCTCTGCACTTCTGGCTCAGACGTTTGGCTAGAGCTGGCGATCGTGTCGTTCATAAATTCCTCACAAGAAAGGTGTGACCCGGCATTTCACGACCGCGAAGAGGGTCGCAGCCTCATGAAATTACGATCATAATATATCATTACGATCGTAATGCAAGAGGATTCGCAGGGTATGACTTCGTTGCGAAGCACGGGAGGATCTGGACTGTACTGGGGTCCCACTCGCTGTTAGGGAACTGCGCAGCGCTCGATGACTACTATTTGCTCTTACCCGCAGTTGAACGGGAGATGCCGAGATCCGTGGGCTCAAACGGGTAAGAAAATTGGGATTGCTCGCGAGCCGATCCGAACGATGGCAGGGTCGCCGTTGTATAGTCGCCGTTTGTTCCGGGGCAGCGCGACGGGCGTGGCTGGACCGAAGAAACCGTTGGTCGACGAACGGCTGCTGTGTCCTCGGAAACCGCCGCCGACTTAGCGACTCGACGTTCGTCTGCTTCGGGTCGTTCTGCGACGCTCAGACCTCATACGAAGGCAACTGCGCAAGCCGCAAAACGCGCGTGCAGCAAACGTCACGCTTCGACCTTGCACCTCAGGAGAGGAAGGGGTGGCTTTCTCCAGCGCAGAACCCCTTGTTTACAGGCAAAAAAACGGGCCCCATCTGAAAGACGGGACCCGTTTTGCTTTTCAACAGATTTTGTTAACGGCTAGCAGCCGAGGCTGCCTTTCTTCATCCCGGCCCCGCCGCGAAAGCGGGGCAGGCAAACGCCGTGCAAACGCCTTAGTTGGCGCGGCTGCGGTATTCGCCGGTGCGGGTGTCGATTTCGATCTTGTCGCCGATGTTGCAGAACAGCGGCACCTGCAGTTCGAAACCGGTGTTGATCTTGGCGCCCTTGAGCACCTTGCCCGACGAGGTGTCGCCCTTGACGGCCGGCTCGGTGTAGACGATTTCACGGACCAGCGTGGTCGGCATTTCGACCGAGATGGCCTTGTCGTTGTAGAACACCACTTCCACGGTCATGCCGTCTTCGAGGTAGTTCAGCGAGTCGCCCATGCTGTCCTGCTCGACTTCGTACTGGTTGTAGTCGGTGTCCATGAACACGTACATCGGGTCAGCGAAGTACGAGTAGGTGCATTCGCGGCGCTCCAGCACCACGACCTCGAACTTGTCGTCGGCCTTGAACACCGACTCGCCGGGTGCGTCGGTCAGCAGGTTCTTGTACTTCATCTTGACCACGGCTGCGTTGCGGCCCGACTTGTTGTACTCGGCCTTCTGCACGACCATCGGATCGCCGCCGATCATGAACACGTTACCGACGCGGAGTTCCTGTGCGATTTTCATCTGAACTGATTTCCTGAAATAGAAAGTAGGAATTTGGAATGGCGAAGGCGCGCTGCCGGCATCACCTGCGGTGAGCCTGTGAGCCCCAGCGAGAGGCATTCACGCGCTCGCGACCCCGTGCTCAGCTTGCATTCAGGTCTTCGCCCAAGGTCGTTTTGACGCTTGGGAGAGGTCCTGGTTCTCCGGCCCGGTCGCCATTTGGATCAACCGGTTATTTTACCTGATTTTCGCAAAATGCCACCAGATTGGCGGCAAGGTCGCAGGGATGCTGCAAGCGCCGCTCCCAGCGTGGGGCCATCGCGGCAAGTGCCGGCAGATGCGCACGCAGACGTGGCCAGTCGACGGGGACGCCAAAGCCGTTCCAGGCATGCCAGAAGTCGGTCAGCGCGCTGGCCGCTTCGGGCGCCACGCCGCTCTGGCGGAACAGGTCCAGCCAGGCGTCGAGCTTGATCCGGTGCGCGGTATCGTCCTGCGGGTAGATATGCCAGACCAGCGGCCGCGCCGCCCATTGCGCGCGCACGAAGGAATCCTCGCCGCGCACGAAGTTCAGGTCGCAGGTCCACAGCAGTTCGTCGTAGTGCTCCTGGCGTACGAAGGGAATCCGTTGCACGCACAGGCTGCCGCGCACTACCGGTTCGCCCATCCGCAGCGGGGCGCCCAGCCATTCGGCGACCTGGTCCGCGGCCAAGCCGGCGGGCACCAGGCAATGGACCGCCTCGGCGGCATCGCGCCATTGCTCTAGCAGTGCGGGTAGCGCCGGGTTGCGGTAGGCAAACAGGCTCACGCGTAGCGCGTCAGGCCGGGGCGTCACGCTCAGCCGGTGCCACAGGGCCGCCTGTGCGGCCGTGCCGCCGAGGAAGGCGGCGCGCTGCGCGCCCAGCATCGATTCCCGCAGCAGGCCGCCGGTGCCGGGTTCGAAGCCGGGGAAGAAGAAATGCTTCACCAGCGGCAGCCGCGGATGGGGCGAGGGCATCGCATGATGCTCGCGTACCCATGGCTCTGCGCTCAGGTATTCCAGGTTAATCCAGGCGGGTTTGGGATCACGCGCGGCCATGCGGGCCAGAAAGGCGTGCGGCACATCACAGGCGAAGGCTTCGATGACGGCATCGTGTGGCTCGACCCCGGCGGTGTCATCCGCGTCGCTGTCGCCGCCTGGCCGCCACGGTCGAATCTCAACGCCGGCTAGGCGCTGCACGATGGCGCCGGTATCGAGTTCCGGCGCCAGCCGCGCAAAGCTCGCCAGGTCATCGACCCAAAGCCGCACCGCATGCCCGTGCTCCTGCGCCAGCTGGCGCGCCAGCCGCCAGCAGACGCCGATGTCGCCGAAATTGTCGATCACGGTGCAGAAAATGTCCCAGGAGCGGATAGGCATGGCAGGTGAGGGGGGGCGCGGGCGGGGCACCCGCTGAATTGCTCTAAACTTGCGATTTTAGAGGCCATGCCGCTTTTGGTGCGCGCAGGCCGTGTAGCGGTCACCGTCCCCCAATGTCCGACCAGCAACCCGATTCCCCGAAAAGTGCCGACGAAACGCCGGCCAAGGCACCGGCCGCCAAGCCTGCCGAGTTGAGTGCCGAAGTGACTGCCGAGGCGACTACTGAAGCCCGGCCGGAGCAATTCGACGCCCGCCCGGTCATTTCCCGGCTGCCCGGCCTGCCGGGCGTGTACCGCTATTTCGATGCGGCCGGCAATGTGCTGTACGTCGGCAAGGCGCGCGACCTGAAGAAGCGGGTATCGAGCTATTTCAACAAGACCCAGCTGTCGCCACGGATCGCGATGATGGTGGCGCGCATCGCCCGCATCGAGACCACGGTGGTGCGCACTGAGGCCGAGGCGCTGCTGCTCGAGAACAACCTGATCAAGGCGCTGGCGCCGCGCTACAACATCCTGTTCCGCGACGACAAGTCGTACCCGTTCCTGAAGCTGACCGGACACCGCTTCCCGCGCATGGCGTACTACCGCGGCGCGACTGACCGCAAGCACCAGTACTTCGGGCCGTTCCCCAGCGCCTACGCGGTGCGCGAGAGCATGCAGATCCTGCAGAAGGTGTTCCAGCTGCGCACCTGCGAAGACACCGTCTTCAACAACCGCACGCGGCCGTGCCTGCTGCACCAGATCCACCGCTGCACCGGGCCGTGCGTCAATGCCATCAGCGAAGAGGACTACGCGCGCGACGTGGCCAACGCGGCGCGCTTCCTGCAGGGCCGCCAGAACGAAGTGCTGGAAGGCCTGCAAGGCAAGATGGAACACCACGCGGAGCGGCTGGAGTTCGAGCAGGCGGCGGCAGTGCGCGACCAGATCGCGGCGCTGTCGACCGTGCTCAAGCGCCAGGCCGTGGAAGAGGTGGGCGGGCAGGCGCGCGATATCGACGTGCTGGCCGTGGCCGTGGAAGGCGGACGCGCCTGCGTCAACCTGGCCATGGTGCGCGGCGGCCGCCACCTGGGCGATAAGGCCTACTTCCCGGCGCATGCCGACGAGGCGGCGATGATCGTCGAGGATGCGGACGAGCGCGAAGCGATTGGCGACGAACAAGCCAGCGCCGCCGAAGCCGCGCAGCCGCTGACCGTCGACCGCATCGCCACGCGCGTGCTGTCGGCCTTCATGGTGCAGCACTACCTGGAACAGCCCGCGCCGCCGATCATCGTCGTCAGCCACGTGCCCGACGACAGCGCGGTGCTGGAGGCGCTGACGCTGCACGCCGGCCGCAAGGTCGCGCTGGTTCGGCAGCCGCAGGGCCAGCGCAAGGTCTGGCTGGAGATGGCGCAGCAGGGCGCGGCGCTGGCGCTGGCGCGCCGGCTGGCCGAGCAGGGCAGCCAGGAAGCGCGCACGCGCGCGCTGGCGGAAACCATCGGCCTGGACCTGGAAGACCTGGCGCTGCTGCGCGTGGAGTGCTTCGACATCAGCCATACTGCTGGCGAGGCCACCCAGGCGTCGTGCGTGGTCTACCACCGCCACGACATGCAGAACAGCGAGTACCGCCGCTACAACATCCAGGACATCATCCCGGGCGATGACTACGCGGCCATGCGCCAGGTGCTGACCCGGCGCTACCAGAAACTGGTCGAACAGATCCAGGAGGACGGCGGGCTGGAAGCCGGCGGAGACGCCGCGGCGCTGCTGCCGCAGATCGTGCTGATCGACGGCGGCAAGGGTCAGGTCGAGGTGGCGCGGCAGGTGTTCGAGGAACTCGGCCTGGATATCGGCCTGCTGGTCGGCGTGGCCAAGGGCGAGGGCCGCAAGGTGGGTCTCGAGACGCTGGTGTTCGCCGATGGACGTCCTTCGCTGGAACTGGGGCAGGGCAGTGCGGCGCTGATGCTGGTGGCGCAGATCCGCGACGAGGCGCACCGCTTCGCCATCACCGGCATGCGAGCGCGCCGCGCCAAGACGCGCACCACCTCGCGGCTGGAAGAGATCGAGGGCATCGGCGCGCGCCGGCGCCAGAAGCTGCTGACCCGCTTTGGCGGCCTGCGCGGCGTGATGGCGGCCAGCATTGACGAACTGGCCAGCGTGGAGGGCATTTCACGCGGCCTGGCCGAAGAGATCTACAGGCAACTGCACTGAGCGGGCCCGGCGGCCGGGCGGGAATATGGCCAATGATGGTCGATTGGTCCTGAAATCGGCGACAATCGCGGGATTGGTCACCGTTCCCCCGCCGCCGAGTTCCATGCCTTTCAATATCCCGATCCTGCTGACCTGGCTTCGCGTTGCCATGATTCCACTAGTGGTAGGGGTCTTCTACCTGCCCGACGCATGGCTGCCGATGCACACCAAGAACCTGACGGCGGCGTCGTTCTTCATCATCGCCGCGGTGACCGATTGGCTGGATGGGTTTCTGGCGCGGCGCTGGAACCAGACTTCGTCGTTCGGCGCCTTCCTGGATCCGGTCGCCGACAAGCTGATGGTGACGGCGGCGCTGCTGTCGCTGCTGGCGCTGGACCGGGTCACGGACCTGATCGCGCTGGTGATCATCGGCCGCGAGATCACCATCTCGGCGCTGCGCGAATGGATGGCGCAGATCGGCGCGTCCAAGAGCGTGGCGGTGAATTTCCTTGGCAAGCTGAAGACCACGGTGCAGATGATCGCGATCCCGCTCTTGCTATTCAGTGGCCGCGTGTTCGGATTCGACGCCTATGTGCTCGGCACCTGGATGATTTATGTGGCGGCCGTGCTAACGCTGTGGTCGATGATCTATTACATGAAACTCGCGTGGCCGCAGATCCGGGAGCGCAGCAGTGCCGTGGCAGGGGCCGGCGCACCGAAGTGAAAAGAAATTCGAAAAAGATGTTGACGACGAGAGCCGTTCTTTGCATAATCTCATTCTCGCTGCTGACGACGCAAACGAAAGCAGCGAAATGAGGGGTAAATAACGCAAGATGTAGCTCGATAGCGGCATTATGCGATATAAATAGCCTCAGAAGTTTTTGTGGTGGTAGGTGCCATGCGGGAGTAGCTCAGTTGGTAGAGCGCAACCTTGCCAAGGTTGAGGTCGCGAGTTCGAGACTCGTCTCCCGCTCCAGGTTATCGAAGGTTTGATTCCGTGTTCGCACGCAGTCGGGCCGGCAGTAAAAAGTTGTATGCGGGAGTAGCTCAGTTGGTAGAGCGCAACCTTGCCAAGGTTGAGGTCGCGAGTTCGAGACTCGTCTCCCGCTCCAATCCCCAAAGGGAAGCAACGCTTCCCTTTTTGTTTGGGTTGAATCGCCGTACGGTGCGCTCCGGCAGCATCGGCTGAATGCGGCTACAATCCAGCAGCACGTCACCCGGCGGGGTGGCAGAGTGGTTATGCAGCGGCCTGCAAAGCCGTGTACGCCGGTTCGATTCCGACCTCCGCCTCCAGTACCATGCAGAACGGCGCCTCGCGGCGCCGTTTTTGTCTTTTGACGCCGGTTCCGCGCGCCATATACCCCGCACGACAAAACGCCTGCCATTTCCGCGCATTGAGCGGGTGGCGGCCATGTTACATTACTCCTGTCGTACGCTTTTCGGGGTGCTCCGCGCGATGGGCAGCGGAGCAGCATGTCAAACGCCATTCCCGATTCCGTGACGCGCCGCCAGGTGTGTCCGGGGCCGCTGCGGCACTTCCCGTTCTTTCCCCGCTTGTCCGTTCCGATGCTGCCGATCGTCCTGCGCCGACCGCTGGTGCGCGCCGGACGCTGTGTCATGGTGGCCGCGGAGAAAAAGCGGGTGGGATCCAGCCATCGCCGTTCAGCCCCTGACACGAGGAACCCCGCACGCATGCATCACGCCACCCCGCTTATCAGCACCATCGTCGGCGGTATCGTCCTGGCCTTCATCCTTGGCGCCATTGCCAGCCGGCTGCGCCTGCCGCCGCTGATCGGCTACCTGTGTGCGGGCATCGTGGTGGGGCCGCATACACCCGGCTATACCGCCGACCAGGCGCTGGCGCCCGAGCTGGCGGAGCTTGGCGTGATCCTGCTGATGTTCGGTGTGGGACTGCATTTCTCGATCAAGGACCTGATGGCGGTGAGGCGTATTGCCATCCCGGGCGCGGTAGTGCAGATCGGCATCGCCACTTTGCTTGGGATGCTGGTGGCGTGGGGCTTTGGCTGGTCGTGGGGACAGGGGCTGGTGTACGGGCTGGCGCTGTCGGTGGCCAGTACCGTGGTGCTGCTCAAGGCCTTGCAGGAACGTGACCTGGTGGAATCGCCGCAGGGCCGCATCGCGGTCGGCTGGCTGATCGTGGAAGACCTGGCGATGGTGCTGGCGCTGGTGCTGCTGCCAGCCATGGCTGGTCTCCTGGCCGGCGCTGGCGAAGGGACGGGCGAGAGCGCGCCCGGCACAGGCGAAGTAGTGCTTGCGATTTTCACGACGCTGGGCAAGGTTGCCGCATTCGTCGCGGTGATGCTGGTGATCGGGCGCCGCTTCATTCCCTGGATGCTGGAGCGCATCGTCTGGACCGGCAACCGCGAGATGTTCCGCCTGGGCGTGCTCGCCACCGCGCTGGGCGTTGCCTACGGCGCGTTTGCGCTGTTCGGCGTGTCGTTCGCGCTGGGCGCCTTCTTTGCCGGCATGGTGCTGGCGGAGTCGGAGTTCAGTCATCGAGCGGCCGAGGAATCACTGCCGCTGCGCGATGCCTTTGCCGTGCTCTTCTTTGTCTCGGTCGGCATGCTGTTCGACCCGATGGTGCTGGTCAACGACCCATGGGGCGTGCTGTCGACGCTGTTCATTATCGTGGTGGGCAAGTCGCTGGCGGCGATGGGGATCGTGCGCGCGTTCGGCCATTCGGGCCAGACCGGCATGACAATCGCCGTGAGCCTGGCGCAGATCGGCGAGTTCTCGTTCATTCTCGCCAGCCTCGGCGTCTACCTGAAGATCCTGCCGGAGCGCGGCCAGGCGCTGATCCTGGCCGGCGCGCTGCTGTCGATCATGCTCAATCCGGTGCTGTTCCACCTGCTCGACCTGTACACGGCGCGGCGCAAGCGCAGCAGCGACCCGCAGCCGGCCTGAGCCCGGTAGTCCGGCAGTCCGGCGGCTTAGGAGGCGCCGATGCGCGGCGCCATGGTGCGCAGGTACTCGGTAAAGGCCAGCAGGCCCTGGGTCGGGAACTTGTCCTGGTGCACCACCAGCTGCAGCGGCCGCACGATGCGTGGCAGGCCGTCGCGGATCGCCACCAGCGTGCCGCGCGCCAGTTCGTCCTGCACCACATGCAGCGACAGGCAGCTGACCCCGAAGCCGCTCATCACGGCGCGCTTGATCGCCTCGGCGTTGCCCAGCTCCAGCGCGAAGCGCAGCTCGCCCAGCAGCGGCACCAGCCTTTCCTCGATGACCTCGCGCGTGCCCGACCCGGGCTCGCGCACGATCCATTCGGCATCGCGCAACGCCACCAGGTCGTGCGCCGCGGCGGCGAGCGGATGCGAGGGCCCGACCACTACCACCATCTCGTCATCGCACCAGGGCACGCTGCGCAGGTCGCGTTCATGGCTGGCGCCTTCCACCAGGCCGATGTCGGCTTCGAACTGAAGCAGCGATTGCAGCACCTCGCGCGTATTGCCGATGCGCAGGTCCAGTGTGCACGGACCACTGCGCGAGTGGCGGAAGCCCGCCAGCAGCGGCGGCAGGATATAGCTGCCGATCGTGTTGCTGGCCGCGATGCGCAGCTGCACCCCGGTCTGGGTGGCGAAGCGCTCCAGCTCCTGCGCCTGATCCAGCAGCGACAGCGCGCGCGGGAAGAACTGGCGGCCGGTCTCGTTGATGCTCAGGCGGCGGGCGACGCGGTCGAACAATGGGCTGTCCAAGGCACGCTCCAGTTCGGCCAGCGAGGCGCTGACAGCCGACTGCGACATCGCCAGGGCCTGCGCGGCCGCCATGGTGCTGCCGTGCTGGGCCACGGCGACGAATACGGAGAGCTGGCGCAGCGTCAGTCGCAGGGGGCGATGGTCCGGACGGGGTTCTGGGCGGTGTTCCATATCGAAAGAATCAATAACGCATAACGATATTACCCGTTTTACGGGTTAGGGGGGCGCCGGTACGCTGGAGCCACTAAAGAACACAACCCGAGCCTGCCATGTCTTCCGTCTCCGCTCCCCGTACTGCCCAGGCCGCCGCACCGGCCGCCTTGCCCGCGCCCTGGTCGCAGCGGCTGCTGACGCTGGTCCCGCTGGGTGGCATCGCCTGGCTGGCGATCGCGCTGGCGGAGCATCCGGCGGTGTCGCGCTACGGGCTGAGCGCGCTGACGCTGGCCATGTGTGCCGGCATGGTCGCGGCCAATACGCTGCCGCGCCACTGGCTGGCCCCGCTTGCGCCCGGCATGCAGGTCGCGCGCCACCACCTGCTGCGCCTGGGCGTGGCGCTGTACGGACTGCGGCTGACCTTTGCGTCCATCGTTGCGCTGGGCCTGCCGGGCATCGTGGTGCCGCTGACCATGCTGGTCGCCACGCTGCTGTTCGGTACCTGGGTCGGCACCACGTTTTTCGGGCTGAGCCGCCGCGAGGCGATCCTGGTCAGCTCGGGCAGCGCCATCTGCGGCGCGGCCGCGGCCATCGCCGTGTCGTCGGTGGTGCGCACCGATGACAAGCAGACCGCCGTGGCGGTGGCAACGGTGGTGCTGTTCGGCACCGTCGGCATGCTGCTCTATCCCTACCTGTACGAACTGGCGACCGGCCACTGGCACTGGGCCGTCAGCGAGCGCATGTTCGGCATCTTCACCGGCGCAACCCTGCATGAGGTGGCGCAGGTGATCGCCGCCGGCAAGATGATCAGCGAGCCGACCGCCGATGCCGCCGTGGTGGCCAAGATGGTGCGCGTGTTGGCGCTGGGCCCGCTGCTGCTGGTGATGGCGCTGTGGCCGCAGGGCGGTGGCGCGCAAGGAGCAAAGGCGTCGGCCGGCGGTAACCGCCTGCGCGGCATCATGAAGTCGGTGCCGTGGTTTGCGGTCGGGTTTGTCGTGGTGATGGCAGTCAACTCGGCCGGCGCGGTGCCCACGGCCTGGAAGGCGCCGCTGATCGCGCTGGACAACTGGCTGCTGGCCTGCGCGATGCTGGCGATCGGCCTGCACACCCGTATCGGCGACCTGGTACGTGCCGGACGCAAGCCGCTGGCGCTTGCCGGTGTGCTGTTTGTGTTCCTGATGGGGCTGGGCGCGCTGCTGTGCTACGCGATGGCCTGAAGCCGGCAAGCGGGGAATGACTGAGAGGGGGCGATTGCCCCCTCATTTCATTTGGAGGCTGGGCGGCAATGTGCCCTGGTGCGGCCGACGGGACTCGAACCCGTAAGCCTGGAAAGGCGGCAGATTTTAAGTCTGCTGAGTCTACCAATTTCTCCACGGCCGCACGGCAAGCCCGGTATTGTGGTGGCTCCGCAATCCGGATGCAAGCGCGCAACAGTCGTCCTTCCCCGCAACCCCCTAAAGTACGGGTTTGCCGCCCAAAAGTGACGGGGCTGTTACCGCTGGTAACAATGTTGTGCCTGCCGTTTCACCTGGAAATTTCCAAACCTCTAAAATACTAGGTAAGAGAAATCTCACTTTGAGAGGCGGATATGAAACGTTGGTTGCTCGCAGCATTCGGTGTCGCAGCCGGGCTTGCGTCTGGGGCCGCGATGGCCCATGTGAGCGTCGGCGTGGCGGTCGGTGTCCCCGGCGTTGTGATCGGTGGCCCGGCTTACTATCCGCCCGCTCCTGTGTACTACGCGCCCCCGCCCCCGGTGGTGGTGGCACCGGCGCCGGTCTACTATGGCCCGCCGGCCGTGGTGGTGCGTCCGCGCCCGGTCTACTATGGTCCGGGCTACTATGGCCCGGCGCGCTATTATGGACACGGCCACCGCGGCTACTATGGTCCGCCGGGACATTACCGTGACGGCCACGGCCACGGCCACGGCCATGGCCATGGTCACGGTCGCTGGCGCGACTGAGCGGCGCAAGCAAGCTTTTTGAAAGACAGGGCCCTGCGGGGCCCTTCGCTTTTCTTGTTGCCGCACTGCGGCATGAGCCTGCGACGCCAGTTCCCGGAATTTCGCCCCTATCTTGAGCGTAGTCAAATTATTTGAACGGACTGCTCAAAGCGTCACCTCCATCACTATAAGGGTTTTCCCCTAAACTATGTCTATGACGTCGTGATGACATTTCTGCACGTCTTAGCGATGCCAGGACTAACCAGAACGCACAGGGGAATTCTCATGAAGATCAAGCAACTCGTTGCCGCCGCCGCCGCACTGGCCGCGCTGGGCGCCATTTCCACCTCCGCATCCGCGGCTGGCAAGGTCGATCCGTACCTGGACGGCGCCAAGATCGGCGCAGTCGATCCATACACCGACGGTGCCAAGGCGGGCAAGTTCGATACGTACACCGATGGCGCGCGCGTCGGCAAGACCGACCCGTACACTGACGGCGCACGCATGGGGTCGCGCGACTCGTTCAGCGACGGCGCCTGATATTCGCCACTGGTACCACCTGACCACCTGACCGGAATGGCCCGCCCCGCGCGGGCCATTCTGCTTTGTGCGGATAGCCCGGAAGCCTTGCCCCAAGCGGCGGCCATGGCGATGGCGGGGGTGCGGCGCTATACTTGCGCATTCAACAAATGAATGACCAGGAGAGTGGCATGCAGCAAAAGACGGTTCTGACGGCAGACGACGTGAAGAAGATCATGGCCGCAGCGGAAACCGAGGCGAAGAACCATCACTGGGCCGTGTCCATCGTGGTGGTGGATGACGGCGGCCATCTGCTGGCCATGCAGCGCCTGGACGGCGCCGCACCGATTTCCGCCTACATTGCTGGAGAGAAGGCCCGTACCTCGGCACTGGGCCGTCGTGAGTCGAAGATCTACGAAGACATGATCAACAACGGCCGCTACTCGTTCATGACCGCGCCGGTGCTGCAAGGCATGCTGGAGGGCGGCGTGCCCATCGTCTGCAACGACCAGGTGGTCGGTGCCGTGGGCGTGTCGGGCGTGAAGTCGACCGAAGACGCGCAGATCGCGCGCGCCGGCATCGCCGCGCTGGGCCTGTAAGATCCGTGGCCGGCGACCACGCCGGCCCATGAAAATGCCCCGAAGGCATGGCCTGCGGGGCGCAATAAAAGAGGGCATGGCTGGATCCGGGCCGGCCTGGCGAGGGGTCTGAAATCCCGCCGGCGGTACGCTCACCTGGCTACTGCCCAACACCTCGTTCCGAGGTGGTCCCCACAAAAGTCTTTACTGCCACGTTCGTGGCGCCCGCGGCGAACGCGGGTCTCAAATCCTTCCCATCGGCTTCAGCGCAACGGAATCGCCGCCGGGGCGTGTTATTTCGTCAGGATCAGCTTGCCGTAGCGCGTGACGCGCAGCGTGTAGACCTCGCCGTTATGCAGGATCGGCAGTGTGCTCGCGCCGCGCATGATGGCGTCCAGCGCCACCGGCTCACCCGCGGGGGCGGATAACAGGCTGTCGCGTACCAGTGCCTCGATGCGGGCGGGCAGGGCGGCCACGGCCGACTTGACGGAGGCGATGGTCGACGGGGCTGCCTTCGCAACTGCCGTCTCACGGCGCGGCTGGGCGGCCACCTCGACGCGGCGCAGCGACAGCCGGCGGCGGGTGACTTCACGCGGTTGCGACAGCGGCAGGGAAAGTGTGCTCATCATCTGGCTCCGTTCTGCAATAAGGGTGCGCCGGTAGCGGCGCGTCGATGGAAATATATTAAATGAGAATTGTTATCATTACAATAGAGTTTGGCTAAGGTTCGGCAAACGACGATGCGACCCTGGCCGCGCTGTTGTGGCGGGCTAATCGTCCCTGTTCGCGTCCCGGTTCGGGCAACGGAGCGGAGCCGTAAACGACAGAAGGGCATCCCGAGGGATGCCCTTCCTGGCCGGGATGCCTGGCGGCGCCCGCTTACTGCTTGGGTTCGGTGATAAAGCCGATCTTGCCCAGGCCGCCATGCTGCGCGGCGGCCATCACCTCGGCCACGCGCTCGTAGCGCACCTCGCGGTCCGCGCGCAGGTGCAGCTCAGGCTGAGGCTCCTGCTTGGCGGCCAGCGAGATATTGTTTTCCAGCGTGGCCTGGTCCACTTCCACCTGGTTCCAGAAGACCTTGCCGCTCGCGTCGATGATGACGTTGATGTTCTGCGGCTTGGGGTCGTTCGGGGTGTTGGTGGCGCGCGGCAGGTCGACCTTCACCGCGTGGTTGATCACGGGAATGGTGATGATGAAGATGATCAGCAGCACCAGCATGACGTCGACCAGCGGCGTCATGTTGATCTCGCTCATCACCTCGTCGTCGTCGCCGTCGAGAGTACCGAATGCCATGATGACTTCCTTACTTGCGGTTTAGCGCTGTGCCGCGGCCAGGCGCACGGTGCCGTCCTCGGTGCGGGCACCGGTCGGGCGCACACGGGCACCGGTCACGAAGTAGGCGTGCAGGTCGTGCGCAAAGCGGTTCAGCTTCGAGATCACCGACTTGTTGCCGCGGGTGAGTGCGTTATAGCCCAGCACGGCCGGGATTGCCACGGCCAGGCCGAAGGCGGTCATGATCAGCGCCTCGCCCACCGGGCCGGCAACCTTGTCGATGGTCGGTACGCCCGAGGCACCGATGCCGATCAGCGCGTGGTAGATGCCCCACACCGTGCCGAACAGGCCGACGAACGGCGCGGTCGAGCCCACCGAAGCCAGCACCGCCAGGCCCGACTGCATGCGCGCCACCGAGTCATCGATGGAGCTCTTGAGCGAGCGCGTCAGCCAGTCGGAGATATCCATCACGTCGTGCAGCTGGGGCTGGCTGGCGCGGTGGTGCTGGGTGGCTTCCCTGCCGGCCACGGCCAGCGTGCGGAACGGGTTGGCGTCGCTCGCGCCCAGGGTTTCGAGCGCGTGGTCGAAGTCATCAGAGTGCCAGAAGCGCTTTTCCGCGCCTTGCGCCATCTTCTTCAGGCGGAACAGATCCCACGCCTTGGTAAGGATCACGATCCAAGAGGCGAGCGACATGACCAGCAGAATGATGGCGGTCGCACGCATGACGAAGTCGCCTTGCGCCCAGAGGTGGGAGAGTCCGAGGTCCTGCATGTGTTGGTTCCTGGTGAGTTCGCTTGGGTTAGGTCAGATCAGAGATCAGAAATCGGATCGCGCGATCGGTTCAGTGATTTAGTTCAGTTCGAAGCCGATCGGCTGCTGTGCCGTGACCGCGACAGCACGGCCGTTGTCCATGTAAGGCTTGCAGCGCATCGCCTGCACCGCTTCCACTGCTGCCTGGTCCAGGCGCGACGAGCCGCTCGACGATACCACCGCGGTCTTGATGACCTTGCCGCTCTCGTCGGTGGTCAGCCGGATTACGGCCTTGCCGGTCTCGCCCATGCGGCGCGACTGGGAAGGATACTTCGGCTGCGGCGACGAGCACTGGATTTCGCCGATGCCGACCGCGCGCGGGGCGGTTGCCACCGGGGCCGGTGTGGGCTCAGGCGCCGGTGCCGGCGGAGCGGGAGGTGCCGGCGGGGCCTCGGGTGCGTTCGGCGTGGGCGGCAGGTTGGCCACCGCCTGCGGCGTCGGCCGGGGTTGCGGCGGCGTCGGCTTGGGCGTGGTGATCTTCACCTGCTTGGGCGGCGTTTCCTGCTTGGGTTTGGGCTTGGGCGGCTCAGGCGGGGCTTCCTGCTTGGGCTGTTCGAGCGGGATGATGCGCGCGATGATCTCGGGCGCGATCACGGCCTCGGTCAGCTTGCGCCCCAGGCCGCTCTGGATCAGGTAAAGCAGGCCGGCGTGGAACAGCAGAACGGCGAGCGTAATCTTGAAGAAGCGTTGATCGAACATGTGTCAACAACAAAAGTCTGCCGGCAGGCGCGAGGACGCCTGCAGCGGTGCACGCAGCGGCGCTGGCGCACCGTCACTTGCGATAAAACAGGATCAGCGAGATGCCGCAACCGACCAGCAGGCTGAGCAGCAATTCCATGATAAACGCTCCTTCAACAGGGTTGCCGTGGGAGCGCCACTCTGGGGCAGCGTGTCAGCGCGGTAGTATAAACGATAATGATTCTTATTTGTTGTGATTTGTGCGTCGCAACTGGAAATTTCTGCCACGACACGTTATACCCCCAAATCCAGGCAGCGTTTTGGAACGCTTAGCGCAATCTCGCGCGGGTTTGCGCGCCCGCAACCAACCGGATGCTTCGGTGGCCCAGGCCACAATCGCTGGCGCCTGATCTTTCCGTGCGTGCGCGGAGGGGGGCAAAGCGCGCTAGCATAGGAAGAAACTGCAGACGAGGCGGTGCGCCGGTCGCGCGCCCGCCACGGCGCGCTCGGGGAACCCGTCCATGGACTTCACACGTTCCGCTGAAGATGACCGCTCGACGATTCTGCGCTCCATGGCCGGGACGTCGTCCAGCTCCGCGCTGGACTGGATGTGCGCCCAGTTTGCCCTGCGCGTGGTGTGCGTGCTGGGCCCGCGCTTCAATTTGCGCAGCAATATCAACGATGTCCTGACCGTCAGCGCGCAGGAAATGGTGTGGCCGTACGGCGTGGTGCTGCGCGTGCAGCGCTTCCTGGCCGCGCGCTGCGCCGACATGCCCGCCTGGAAGGGCGCTTCGCGCCTGACCCCTGAAGAGTTCCTGGATCGCCACGGCCAGTGGAACAGCGCCTTCGATGAAAGCGCGCTGTTCTATTACCTGGACGAGTACGTCAAGCACCACGCGAAGGACATGTTCGCGGTGTTCGACGCCTCGGCCGCGGCCATCGCCCAGCGGCTGGAAGGCGAGCGCGTGCTGCTGGTGCGCAATATCGACATGCTCAGCCATGTGCTGGACCTGCCCGAGCACGAGCGCAAGCTGCTGCTGTACGCGGCGCTGGCCAAGTACAAGCGCGACCTGCGCGCGGTAATGGTCGACTGCAAGGTGGCGCACAGCCAGGAAGCGTTCCAGATCCTGGCTGGGCTGACCGGCGCCGGCGCGGCTGACGTGGCCGCCTCGCTGCGCCCGGGCTCGCGGCTGGAGACGCTGAACCTGATCGAACAGCCGCTCCCGGAAAACAGCGTGACCGACCTCGGCGACCTGATGCGGCTGTCCGACCGCCTGCTGCACGTGCTGCTGGGCAACTACGCCAACGAGGCCGAGATGATGGCGGTCTTCACCCGCCCGGCCGCTCCGCCCACGCTGACCACCGCCGACTATCCCCATGTCGAGACCGACGCGCGCTACCTGTGCGCGCTGCTGTCCAATGCCACGCGCCAGCACGCCAGCGGCGTCAACGTGCTGATCTACGGCCCGCCCGGCACCGGCAAGACCGAGTTCGCGCGGCTGCTGGCGCGTGAGGCAGGTTGCGAACTGTACGAGGTCGATTGCCTGGACCGCGACGGCAACAGCCTGTCGGGCAAGGACCGCTACCGCTCGCTGCAGGTGTCGCAGGCCTTCCTGCGCGGGCGTGCGCATACCGCGCTGTTGTTCGACGAGGTGGAAGACGTCTTTCCCGGCAGCGCGCGCGAGCTGATGAGCCTGTTCGGCCAGGAAGACACGCGCGCCTCGGTGAACGGCAAGGCCTGGGTCAACCAGACGCTTGAGCAGAACCCGGTGCCGGTGATCTGGATCTCCAACTCGATCCGCCAGATCGACCCGGCTTACCTGCGCCGCTTCCAGTTCCACCTGGAGTTGAAGATCCCGCCGCCGCTGGTGCGCGAGAACATCATCCGCAAGCACTTGGGCGGGCTGGACGTCAGCGATGCCTTCATCGCCGGGCTCGCCGCGCGCAAGACGCTGACGCCGGCACAGGTACAGTCCGCTGCGCGCTTCGTCGAGCTGGCGCGGCCCGATGTGGAAGAGCCGGTGGAAGCGCTGATCCTGCGCCAGCTCGAGCACGCCGACCGCGCCATGGGGCTGCGCCCGGAAGCCGAGGCCCGACCGGTGGTCACGCACTACCGGCTGGAGAACCTGCATCTCGAAACCCGCTACGAGGTGGTGAAGATCGTCGAAGCCCTGCGCGTGCGCCAGCGCGGCACGCTTTGCTTCTACGGCCCGCCCGGCACCGGCAAGACCGCGCTGGCCGAGCATATCGCCGCCGAGCTGGACCTGCCGCTGATGATCCGCCGCGCCTCGGACCTGATGAGCAAGTACGTCGGCGAGACCGAGCAGCAGATCGCCGCCATGTTTGCCCGCGCCGAGGAAGACGGTGCGGTGCTGCTGCTGGACGAGGCCGACAGCTTCATGCAGAGTCGCCAGCAGGCGGTGCGCAACTATGAGATCTCCGAGGTCAACGAGATGCTGCAGGGCATGGAACGCTTCAACGGCATCTTTGTCTGCACCACCAACCTGTTCGACCGCATCGACGAGGCCGCGCTGCGGCGCTTCTCATTCAAGATCCGTTTCCTGTCGTTGAAGCCCGCGCAGCGGGCGACGATGTTCGTCGACGAGGCGCTCGATGGCGAAGAGTCTCGCCTGACCGACGCCATGCGCCGCGAACTCGATGCAATGGATTGCCTGACGCCGGGCGACTTCGCCACCGTCAAGCGCCAGTGCGTGCTGCTGGGTGAGGCGCTGACACCGGATGAATTCCTGGCGCAGCTGCGCCAGGAGCATGCAATCAAGCCCGAGGTGCGGGAGCACCGTCCGCTGGGCTTTCTGCAGTAGGGAGGGGGCCGGCCGCAGTGTCGGCTACAGCGCGGGCGCCGGCTCGATCACCACTGTCTCGGCATCGGCCTGCACCTGCAGCAGCGTGGCTGCCATGGCACGCAGGTGCGCGGCGTCCTTGGTGGAGGCAAAGCGGTCGTGCGGCGTGGCATCGGGCGCGGCAGCCATGCCGTGCTCGGCCAGCTTGCGCGCGAGCTGGCGCGCAATCGCGCTACCGGTGTCCACCAGCGCCAACTGGTCGCCCACCATCGCGCGGATGGTGCCGGAGAGGAAAGGGTAGTGGGTGCATCCCAGCACCAGCGTGTCGGCGCCGGCTTCGAGCATGGGCGTGAGGTAGGCATCGAGGCGCTCGCGTACGGCGGGGCCGTCGACATCGCCTTGCTCGATCAGCGACACCAGGCCAAGGCCGGCTTCGCAGATAAAGCGGCTTTCGCCATCCAGCGACGCCAGCAGCCGCGCGAATTTGGCGCTCTTGAGCGTATTGGCGGTCGCCAGCACGCCCACCACCTTGCTGCGGCTGGCCGCGGCGGCCGGCTTCAGGCCCGGTTCCACACCGATGATCGGAAGCGGCAGTTGCTTGCGCAGCAGTTCCACGGCATGGCCGGTGGCCGTGTTGCAGGCGATCACCAGCGCCTTGCAGCCTTGGGCGATCAGCCATGCGCAGGCCTGCAGGGTGCGCGCTTCGACAAATTTCTCGGGCTTCTCGCCGTACGGCGCGTATTTCGAATCGGCCAGGTATAGCAGCGATTCATGCGGCAGCAGCGTGCGGATCTCGCGCAGCACGGACAGGCCGCCAAGGCCGGAATCGAAGACGCCGATGGGTGCGGGGTTCACGGGAGGGGAGGGCAACAGAAAATTGGGCAAAAAAAAGCCGGGTCGGAACCCGGCTTTTTTCGAGCGCGACGGCAGATTCTACCGCGTTGCCTTGCTTACAGCGCGGCGACCGGGATCTTGCCGATCTTGGCTTGCCATTCGGCCGGGCCGGTCTTGTGCACCGAGGTGCCTTCGCTGTCCACGGCGACCGTCACCGGCATGTCCTTGACGTCGAACTCGTAGATCGCTTCCATGCCGAGGTCTTCGAAGCCGACCACCTTGGCTTCCTTGATTGCCTTGGCCACCAGGTAGGCGGCGCCGCCCACGGCCATCAGGTAGGCCGACTTGTGCTTCTTGATGGCTTCGATCGCCACAGGGCCGCGCTCGGCCTTGCCGATCATCGAGATCAGGCCGGTTTCGGCCAGCATCATCTCGGTGAACTTGTCCATGCGCGTGGCGGTGGTGGGGCCGGCCGGGCCGACTGCCTCGTCGCGCACCGGATCGACCGGGCCGACGTAGTAGATCACGCGGTTCTTGAAGTCCACCGGCAGCTTCTCGCCCTTGGCCAGCATGTCGGCGATGCGCTTGTGCGCGGCGTCGCGGCCGGTCAGCATCTTGCCGTTGAGCAGCAGGGTCTGGCCCGGCTTCCACGAGGCGACTTCTTCCGGCGTCAGCGTGTTCAGGTCGACGCGCTTGGAGGTCTCGGTGTTCGGTTCCCACTCGACCTCCGGCCATTGCGACAGGTCAGGCGCTTCCAGCTTGGCCGGGCCGCTGCCGTCCAGCGTGAAGTGCACGTGGCGGGTGGCGGCGCAGTTGGGGATCATCGCGACCGGCTTGGATGCGGCGTGCGTCGGGCAGGCCATGATCTTGACGTCCAGCACGGTGGCCAGGCCGCCCAGGCCCTGCGCGCCGATGCCCAGCGCATTGACCTTCTCGTACAGCTCGACGCGCAGTTCCTCGACCCAGTCCTTCGGGCCGCGGGCGATGATGTCCTGGATGTCGATGGACTCCATCAGCGATTCCTTGGCCATCACCATGGCCTTCTCGGCCGTGCCGCCGATGCCGATGCCCAGCATGCCCGGCGGGCACCAGCCCGCGCCCATGGTCGGCACGGTCTTCAGCACCCAGTCGACGATCGAGTCGGACGGGTTCAGCATCACGAACTTGGACTTGTTCTCCGAGCCGCCGCCCTTGGCCGCGACCTGGATGTCGACGGTGTTGCCCGGCACGACCTCGTAGTGGATCACGGCCGGGGTGTTGTCCTTGGTGTTCTTGCGGGCGCCTTCGGGCGGGCTGACGATCGACGCGCGCAGCACGTTGTCCGGGTGCGTGTAGCCGCGGCGCACGCCTTCATTGATCATGTCCGTCAGGCCCATGGTGGCGCCATCCCAGCGCACGTCCATCCCCACCTTGACGAAGATCGTGACGATGCCGGTGTCCTGGCAGATCGGGCGCTTGCCCTCTGCGCACATGCGGCTGTTGGTCAGGATCTGTGCGATCGCGTCCTTGGCCGCCGGGCTCTGCTCCAGCTCATAGGCGCGGCCCAGGCTGGTGATGTAGTCCATCGGGTGGTAGTAGCTGATGTACTGCAGGGAGTCGGCGACGCTCTGGATGAGGTCTTCTTGCTTGATAACAGTCATTTTGTGGGGGTGGGCAGCGGTGAAACACAGCGCGAAATCATACACTGAGCCGGGGCCTTCTGCCCGTCTGCATACATCGGTCTACACGCGTGGAGGTGGCGCCGGCGCCTCAAAACAAAAAACCGCGGCACATGGCCGCGGTCCGGTGTGAAGCCAACGCTCAGCGTCGTCTCAATGTGTCCCTGACTTCGCATGGGTGCCGGCCGGGTGTGACACCATCCGGTCCACCCAGGCCATGGCCACCGCAGAGGCGAGGAAGGCAATGTGGATCGCCACCTGCCACATGATGGTGTGGGTCGTGCGCTGCTCCGCATCGATAAAGGTCTTCAGCAGGTGGATCGACGAAATCCCGATCAGCGCCATCGACAGCTTGACCTTGAGCACGCCGGCGTTGACGTGGTCCAGCCACTCCGGCTCGTCCGGGTGGTTGTCGATGCCCAGGCGCGACACGAAGGTCTCGTAGCCGCCCACGATCACCATGATCAGCAGGTTGGAGATCATCACCACGTCGATCAGGCCCAGCACCACCAGCATGATCTTGTTCTCGTCGAATTCCGTCACATGCGCCAGCAGGTGCCAGACTTCGACCAGGAAATGGTAAACATAGACGCCCTGGGCCACGATCAGGCCCAGGTAAAGCGGCAACTGCAGCCAGCGCGACGCGAAGATGATGCTCGGGATCGGCCGCATGGTCTGCGGCCTGGTCATTGGATTGGAAGCCATGGGCGGGGCGGTGTCGGCGAGTTGAAAGTCGGCGTGGATTGTACCAAGCGCAGATGACCGGGCTGTGTTACCGACCGTAACCGAAGACCGTTACCATTTCTCGCCCGCGTGGCTCAGCCCGCCGCGCCCGGATCCGCGCCGGCCGCCTTGCCGCGCCACGCGCCGCGCGCGATCCGGCCCGGCCAGCTCGCCAGCACGATTCCGGCCAGCACGCACGCCAGCGCCACGCCGTGCGGCCAGCCCGGCTTCTCCCCCAGGAAGGCGATGCCGTAGGTGGCTGCCGCCACCGGCAGCACCGAGGTGAACACGCCCGCTACTTGCCCCGGCACATGCCGGATGCCCTTCATCCACAGCCAGAAGGAGAACACGCTGGCCGACAGCGCATACCAGAGCAGCATCAGCCAGGTCTGCGTAGGTACCGTCGAGGCATCGAAGGTCAGCAGCGGCGCCAGGCCCAGCGGCAGCATCAGCAGCCCGCCGATCAGGTGCGTATAGGCGCAGATCTCGATTGCTGCCAGCGTTTGCGTGAGCCGGCGCGACAGGATCACGTAGATCGATTCGCACGCCACCGCGCCCAGGATCATCAGGTTGCCCAGCCAGGCCTGGCTGCCGCTGCCGGTGCCATGCGAGTCGCCGCGGGCGATATTGAGCACGGCGATACCGGCCACCGCCAGCAGCACCGATGCCACCGTGCGCCGCGACAGCCGCTCGCGCAGCAGCAGCCAGGACAGGATCGCCACCGTGGCGGGGATGGTGCTGGTGATCACGCCTGCGGCCATGGCGCTGGTCAGCCGCACGCCGTTGAGCATCAGCAGCGTAAACAGGAAGGTGCCGAAGAACGCCTGCAGGAACAGGTTCAGCCATTCGCCGCGCGAGACGCGGCGCATGCGCGCCGGCCGGTACCACGGCGCCAGGCAGATGATGGCGATGACAAAGCGCAGCAGCGCGAACAACAGCACCGGCACATGCGCGATGATCGATTTGCCCAGTCCGACATTGCTGCCGACCAGCGCCATCGAGGCGATCAGGAAGAGGGCGTAGACGGGGGGGGAGGCGGAGGTCTGGACGGGAGGGTTGGCGGACACAGGTTACTGCCTCGGTCGTCCGGCGTGCGGGCCGGCATATGGCACGGCGGGCTGGTGGGCCTGGGGAGCGCGGCAAGGGTCAGCGCCGCGTTCAGGTATAGGGGTCGCGGCATTATAGCTGTGCTAGCCTAATGGAGAAGGCCGCACTTTCGCCCCCGATGGCTGGACTGTTCCTGCTGCGCTGCAGCATGCGCACCGGGAACTGCCCCAACCGTGCCGTGGGCGCGCGCAGCCGCCGAGCGTCAGGTTTCAGTAAGGCGTCGGGCGTAACGTGGCAGCCAAAGCCAGTCCAAAGTCAGGAGACAAGACCTATGTCCGCTATCGAATCGGTGATGCACGAGCATCGCGTGTTCAACCCGCCCGAGGAATTCGCCAGGCAAGCCGCGATCCCCAGCATGGAGGCCTATCAGGCGCTGTGCGAAGAAGCCGAGCGCGACTATGAGGGCTTCTGGGCCCGCCACGCGCGTGAGTTGCTGCACTGGAACAAGCCCTTCACCAAGGTACTGGACGAGAGCAACGCGCCGTTCTACAAGTGGTTCGAAGACGGCGAGCTCAACGCGTCTTACAACTGCCTGGACCGCAATCTGCAGAACGGCAACGCCGACAAGGTCGCGATCGTGTTCGAGGCCGACGACGGCACCGTCAGCCGCGTCACCTACCGCGAGCTGCATGGCAAGGTCTGCCGCTTCGCCAATGGCCTGAAGTCGCTTGGCATCAAGAAGGGCGACCGGGTCGTGATCTACATGCCGATGTCGATCGAAGGCGTGGTGGCGATGCAGGCCTGCGCACGGCTAGGTGCCACGCATTCGGTGGTGTTCGGCGGCTTCTCGGCCAAGTCGCTGCAGGAGCGGCTAGTGGACGTCGGCGCGGTGGCGCTGATCACCGCCGACGAGCAGATGCGCGGCGGCAAGGCGCTGCCGCTGAAGGCGATCGCCGATGATGCGCTGGCACTGGGCGGCTGCGACGCCGTCAAGAACGTGATCGTCTACCGCCGCACCGGCGGCAACGTGGCCTGGACCGAAGGCCGCGACCGCTGGATGGAAGACGTCAGCGCGGACCAGCCGGACACCTGCGAAGCCGAGCCGGTGAGCGCCGAGCATCCGCTGTTCGTGCTCTACACCTCCGGCTCCACCGGCAAGCCCAAGGGCGTGCAGCACAGCACCGGCGGCTACCTGCTATGGGCGCTGATGACGATGAAGTGGACCTTCGACATCAAGCCCGACGACCTGTTCTGGTGTACCGCGGACATCGGCTGGGTCACCGGCCATACCTATATTGCCTATGGCCCGCTGGCCGCTGGCGCCACCCAGGTGGTGTTCGAAGGCGTGCCCACGTACCCCAACGCCGGCCGCTTCTGGGACATGATCGCGCGCCACAAGGTCAGCATCTTCTACACCGCGCCGACCGCGATCCGCTCGCTGATCAAGGCCGCCGAGGCCGACGAGAAGATCCACCCCAAGCAATACGACCTGTCCAGCCTGCGCCTGCTCGGCACCGTGGGCGAGCCGATCAACCCCGAAGCCTGGATGTGGTACTACAAGAACATCGGCAACGAGCGCTGCCCGATCGTCGACACCTTCTGGCAGACCGAGACCGGCGGCCACATGATCACGCCGCTGCCGGGCGCGACGCCGCTGGTGCCGGGCTCGTGCACGCTGCCGCTGCCGGGCATCATGGCCGCGATCGTCGACGAGACCGGCCATGACCTGCCCAACGGCAACGGCGGCATCCTGGTGGTCAAGCGCCCGTGGCCGGCAATGATCCGCACCATCTGGGGGGATCCGGAGCGCTTCAAGAAGAGCTATTTCCCCGAGGAGCTCGGCGGCAACCTCTACCTGGCCGGCGACGGCTCGATCCGCGACAAGGACACCGGCTACTTCACCATCATGGGCCGCATCGACGACGTGCTGAACGTGTCGGGGCACCGCATGGGCACGATGGAGATCGAGTCGGCGCTGGTGGCGAACTCGCTGGTGGCCGAAGCCGCGGTGGTGGGCCGCCCGGACGACATGACCGGCGAGGCGATCTGCGCCTTCGTCGTACTGAAGCGCGCGCGTCCCACTGGCGAAGAGGCCGTCAAGATCGCCACCGAGCTGCGCAACTGGGTCGGCAAGGAAATCGGCCCGATCGCCAAGCCCAAGGACATCCGCTTTGGCGACAACCTGCCCAAGACGCGCTCGGGCAAAATCATGCGGCGCCTGCTGCGGTCGCTGGCCAAGGGTGAGGAAATCACGCAGGACACCTCGACGCTGGAGAACCCGGCGATCCTGGAGCAGCTCAAGCAGGCGCAGTAATCCCGTAGCCGTGCATCTGCCGCCGAACCCGCCGCCGCGTTTCCGCGCGCCGGCGGGTTTGTTACGATAGCGCCCCACCGACCACGGACCGCCGCCCCCATGCCCGATGCCCAGTCGCGCTTTCGCCGCCGGCTGCTGCTGTACTACGGCCTGTTCACGCTAGGGCTGTTCGGTTTCGTCGCCATGATGGGGCTGCTGGAGCGCTCCAATGCCGATGCGCTGTGGCTCGGCTATGTCTTCCTGTTTGTCACCATCGCGATCTATGCCTGCATCGGGCTGATCTGCCGCACCTCGGACCTGAACGAGTACTACGTCGCCTCGCGGCGCGTGCCGGCCTTGTTCAACGGCATGGCGATCGCGGCCGACTGGATGAGCGCCGCGTCCTTTATCGGCCTGGCCGGCATCCTGTTCTCGTCCGGCTATGAAGGCCTGGCCTATGTGATGGGCTGGACCGGCGGCTACTGCCTGGTGGCCTTTCTGCTGGCGCCATACCTGCGCAAGTACGGCGGCTATACCATCCCCGATTTCCTTGCCGCGCGCTACGGCAACGGCAAGCCCGGCGGCAACCTGCCGGTGCGCGCCATCGCCGTGCTGGCGGCCTCGCTGTGTTCGTTCGTCTACCTGGTGGCGCAGATCCAGGGCGTGGGCCTGGTGGTGACGCGCTTTATCGGCGTGGAGTTTGCCGTCGGCATCTTCTTCGGGCTGGCGGGCATCCTGGTCTGCTCGTTCCTCGGCGGCATGCGCGCGGTCACGTGGACCCAGGTGGCGCAGTACATCATGATGATCGCCGCCTTCCTGGTTACGGTGTCGATGATCGCGTGGAAGCACCACCAGGAACCGCTGCCGCAACTGAGCTACGGCACGCTGCTGGCGCAGCTCGACGCGCGCGAGCAGCAACTCGAACGCGAGCCCGCCGAGCAGGCCGTGCGCGAATACTACAAGCAGCAGGCCATCCTGCTGCAGGAACGCATCGCCCGGCTGCCGGATTCCTTCATGCAGGAACGCGACGCGCTAGACGCGCGCCTGCAGGACCTGCGTGCGCGCAACGCCCCGCTGCGCGAGCTCAAGGCACTGGAGCGCGAGCGGCTGGAGTTCCCGCGCGATGCGGGCACCGCGCAGCAGCAATGGAATCAGCAGCGCGAAGATGCGCTCGCGCGCAGCCGCCATTCGCTGTCCTCCACCGAGCCTTATCCCGCGGAGTCGGAGCAGGAGCGCAAGACCAAGCGGCTCAATTTCGTGCTGCTGGTGTTCTGCCTGATGGTCGGTACCGCCAGCCTGCCGCATATCCTGACGCGGCTCTACACCACGCCGTCGGTCAAGGAAACGCGCAATTCCGTAGCCTGGGCGGTGTTCTGCATCGCCTTGCTCTATGTGTCCGCGCCCACGCTGGCGGCGCTGGTCAAGTACGAGTTCTTTACGCACCTGGTCGGCACCTCATATGCCGAGCTGCCGCAGTGGGTGGTGCAATGGCGCAAGGTCGACCCGCCGGTATTCGGCATCCGCGACGTCAACGGCGACGGCATCGTGCAGTGGGCCGAAATCCTGCTGCAGCCCGACATGATCGTGCTCGCCGCCCCGGAAATCGCCGGGCTGCCGTACGTGATCTCCGGCCTGATCGCGGCCGGGGCGCTGGCGGCGGCGCTGTCCACTGCCGACGGGCTGCTGCTGACGATCGCCAATGCGCTGTCGCACGATGTCTTCTATCACATGGTCGACAGGCAGGCGAGCCATCAGCGGCGGGTGACGACCGCCAAGATCGTGCTGCTTGGCGTAGCGCTGTTTGCCTCTTACGTCACCTCGCTGCGGCCGGGCAATATCCTGTTCCTGGTGGGCGCAGCCTTCTCGCTGGCCGCATCCAGCTTCTTCCCGGTGCTGGTGCTCGGCATCTTCTGGCGCCGCACCACCGCCGCCGGCGCCGTGGCCGGCATGGCCGCAGGGCTGGCCGTGGCGGTGTACTACATCTTCGTCAACTATCCGTTCTTCACGAAGATGACCGGCATTTTCGGCAACCGCTGGTTCGGCGTCGACCCGATCGCGTCCGGCGCCTTTGGCGTGCCCGCGGGGTTTGCCGTGGCCATCATTGTCAGCCTGCTGACGCCGCGCAATGCGCCGGTGATCGACCGGCTGGTGACCTACCTGCGCAAGGGGTAGGGCAGGGTAAGGCGAAGTATCGCGACGAAGCACTGGATTCGTCGGACAACTCTGCTATAATCGCGGACTTCCCGGAGAGATGGATGAGTGGTTTAAGTCGCACGCCTGGAAAGCGTGTATGGGTTAATAGCCCATCGGGGGTTCGAATCCCCCTCTCTCCGCCAGAATTCAGACAAAACCCGCACGGCGCAAGCCCTGCGGGTTTTTGCTTTACGGGTTTTGGTTCTGGTGTGCCATGGAGTCGCGATTCGCGCGCCGCGGACCACGGCGCCGTCATGCGAATCTTGCATAAGCCTCCCGAGAGCGGTGTGGAACAATCAATGCATTCCCTCCATTTCTTCCGTTCAAGCCCACCATGACCGACCCCGTCGTCCACCTCAACGGCACCCTGACCCCACTCTCCGAAGCCCGCATCCCCGTCCTCGACCGCGGCTTCATCTTCGGCGACGGTATCTACGAAGTCATCCCGTATTACGGCGGCAAGCCGTTCCGCGGCGCGCAGCATCTGGCGCGGCTGCATCGCAGTCTGGAGGCCATCGGGATTCCCGATCCGCACAGTGCGGGTCAGTGGATGGAACTGATCGGCGAGGTGGTGGAGGCCAACGGCATGTCAGACCAGATGGTCTACATCCAGGTGACGCGCGGCGTGGCCAAGCGTGCCCATGCCTTCCCGAAGGAAGTGGTGCCGACGGTGCTGATCATGACCAACCCCATGGCACTGCCATCGGCGCAGATGCGCGAGCAGGGCGTGGCGTGCGTGACGATGGAGGACCGGCGCTGGCTGAACTGCCAGATCAAGTCGACCTCGCTGCTGGGCAACGTGCTGGCCGCGCAGCATGCGGCGGAGCATGGCGCGACCGAGGCGATCCAGTTCCGGGATGGCTGGCTGACGGAGGCGTCGTCGTCCAACGTCTGGGTGGTGCGCGATGGCCGCGTGCTGGCGCCGCCCAAGGACAACCTGATCCTCGAAGGCATCCGCTACGGCTTTATGGAGGAGATCTGCGCGGCGTTGGAGATTCCAATGGAGGCGCGCCGGATTGCAAAGGAAGCGGTGTTTGCCGCCGACGAGGTGCTGCTGTCGTCAGCCAGCAAGGAGCTGCTGCCGGTGGTGACGATCGACGGCCGCACCGTTGGCAAGGGTGTGCCGGGGCCGGTTTTCCAGCGCCTCTACGCTGCCTACCAGGCGGCCAAGACGGCCCTTTGAGCTTACCCGTACCCCCGTGCTAGGATGGCCCCGGATCCATCGTGGAGTCAGTCATGGCCAAGCGCGAGCGCGGCCGGCATGCCCTGCAGGATGAGGTGAGCCGGCGCATCCAGGAAATCTATGAAATCGGTGAGGACGGGGCCAAAGTGCGGGTACCGGCCCCGGTGCCGCATCCCCGAGATGCCCGCGGCCGCAACTGGAATATGACAGGCTTCGGCAACGCTACTGGCTATGAGGCCAGCATCCGCGCGGTGGTGGACAAGGTGCGCGACGAGTTCGACCTGAACGAAGCGCTGGAGAACCGCGCGCCCAATCCGTTCGGGGACTGAAGACGGCCTTGCCGTCCAGAATTTCCAGCGCGGCATCAAACAGCGCAGGGCAGAAGGTTCGGTCATGAGGATTCTCACAGCGTGACGTCCAGGCGCGGTTCGGCGCTTTGCCAGATGCCGCCGGAGCGCCGCTTGGCGCCGTACATGGCGGCGTCGGCAGCGTGCAGCAACGCCTGGCTGCCTTGCGCGTGGACGGGGAAGACGGCCAGGCCGATGCTCAGCGACGCTCGCACCGTGCTGCCGTCGGGCAGGGCGATCGGGGCGGCCATGGCCTGCAGGATATGTTCGGCGATATGGATGGCGTCGCGGGGCGCGCGCAGCGCGGCGGCCAGCACCGCGAATTCGTCGCCGCCGATGCGTGCCACGGTGTCACCGGCGCGCAGGCTGGCGCGGATGCGCTGGGCCACGGCCACCAGCACCGCGTCGCCGGCGGCATGGCCGTGGTGGTCGTTGATGCGCTTGAAATCGTCGCTGTCCAGGTACAGCACCGCCGCGTACTCGTCGTTGGCGGCGGCATGGCGCACGGCGCGCTCGAGCGCCTCGACGAAGGCCGCGCGGTTGAGCAAGCCGGTCAGCGCATCGTGGTTGGCACGGTGGGCGAGCGAGCGGTTCTCGTGCTGCAGCTGGTTCTGCCAGGTCTGTAGTTCGTCCAGCAGGCCGTTGAAGTCTTCGCTGAGCGCGTTGAGTTCTTCGATGCTGGCGGGTGGCGTGCGCTGTGCGAAATCGCGCTCGGAGCGCACCGCGTGTGCCACTCGCATCAGGTTGCGCAGTGGTTCGACGATCTGCACCAGCAGCCGGCTGGCCAGGTAGTGCGCGCCGACCGCGGTCAGCAGCAGGCAGCCCAGCAGGCCCAGAGCGCCCTGCAGCAGGAAGTGCAGCAGGTTGCGCGGGTCGCCGCTGACGCGCAGCACGCCGACCTGCTGTGCCTGGTGCAGGATCGGCTGGTCGACGGCGCCCATGCTCAGCCACTCGCCCAGCGCGTGGGGCAGGCCAGTCAGCTGCGGCTGGCCGGGGCGCCGCCACTCGGCCAGCACGCGGTTGTCGCGGTCGTAGACGGTGGCGCGCGCGATGTCCTCGGACGCGGCGATCACCGCCAGCGTTTCGCCAGTGGCCGCCTGGTCGTGGAAGACCACCGGCGCCTCCAGCGTATAGGCGATGGAGCGGGCCACAAGCCGCACGTTGTGGTCGGCATAGACGCGCAGCGCGGTCATGCCGAGCGCGGTCAGGGACACGCCCGCGGTGAATACGGCAATCAGCGCCACGCCCAGGTGGATGCGGCGCAGCACGCTGTAGAGTGTGGGGCGGACCGGAGTGCCCGGCGCCGGCTTGCGCGCCCTCATGACGGCGCTCCCTTGCGGCGTCCCAGTTGCAGCACGCCGGGGTGTACGTGCACGCCGCTGCGGGCCAGCGTGTCGAGGTTGACGCGGAACAAGACCTGGTTGTCGCGGATGTTCAGGCAGAACATGCTGCCCACCTCGCACTCGAAGTCTTCCTCGGTGACCACCAGTACCGGACGGCCGGTCAGTTCGGCCGACAGGCGCTTGCGTCGGGCGTCGTTCATCGCGCCGACATAGAGCGCATCGCAGGCCGGGTGCAGCATGTCGGCCAGCACGTCGACCTGGCGCGTCTGCACCGGCCGCCCGCTGGCGAGCGTGCCGCCCTCCATCAGCCGCGCGGAATAGCGGCTGGCGTTGTCCACGCACAGGCGCACCGTGTCGCGCTCCACGGGCCAGCGCGCGTAGCCGAGCAGGCTGAAGACCACGCGCGCGACCAGGTCGGTGCGCTGCGGCGCGGGCTGCGCGGTCACCGCCGGCGGCAGCATCGCGGGCAGCACGGCCAGCGTCGCGGCGAGCAGGGCCGGCAGGCAACGGCGCAGCAGCGGGCGTGGATGCGTGAGATCGGCACGGGAAAGGGCGCTGGCTGGGGCAGGAGCCATGGTCAGGGATGGGTTTGCGGTGCGGCTGAGGCGTGCTGGCTGGCCACGGCCGCGGGTATTGTTCGGGCGCGTGTTTCGGGCGATCAGGCGTTCAAGAATGACGCGCGCGGGGCCAAAAAACGGGCTTCGGAAGCAGCGTTTTCGTGTAGCCCGCAAGCGGCGCTGGATGTTACGGAACGTTTATCGGTTCCCGGAGGTTTTCCTGAAGTGTGGCGGCGCGACTTGCAGGTCTTCGCCGTGGCGGACACAACACATAGAATGTGGCTTCGCCCCTTCGTCCCCTTCCACCCCCCAAGCGCGCCTCGCCGCCGCATGCCGCCATGATCGCCGACCCCTTGCTCCGCTTCCTGCACGTTGCCAGCGTCACCATCTGGGTGGGCGGCATGTTCTTCGCCTACCTGTGCCTGCGGCCGGTGGCCGGCAGCGTGCTGGAGCCGCCGGCGCGGCTGCGGCTGTGGCGCGGCGTGTTCGGCCGCTTCTTCCCCTGGGTCTGGGCCGCGGTGATCGTCATCGTGCTGAGCGGCGTGGCGATGATGGTCGCCGTGGGCATGGCCGGTGCCCCACGCAACTGGCATCTGATGGCGGGCATCGGCATCGTCATGGCGGTGGTTTTCTGCTATGTCTGGTTTGGTCCGTACCGCGTGCTGAGCCGGGCCGTGGATGCGCAGGACTGGCCGGCCGCCGGTGCCGCCCTGAACCGGATCCGGCAGGCTGTGGGGACCAACCTGGTACTCGGGCTGGTCAATATCGCGGTAGCCACGCTGGGACGCTGGCTGGCCTGAGCGGTACCGGACGCCTCCGCCACGTTGCGTCACGCCACCAAGGAAAGGGAGAACCCATATGCGCGCCATCGCCTGCCTTGCCATCTTCACCCTCACTGCGGCGTCCACGCCAGCCAGCGCCACGGAAAGCAATGGCCTGAGCGCGGAATACGAGCGCTGCATGGCCAAGGCCGGGTCGACGGCCGACATGCTCGGCTGTACCTCGGCCGAACTGCGGCAACAGGACATTGCGCTGAATACCGCCTACCAGGGCTTGCTACGCCGGCTGGTGGCGCCGCGCACGGGTTTGCTGCGGGTGGCGCAGCGCGAGTGGCTGCAGTTCCGCGATGCCAATTGCGCCTATGTGGCGGATCCGGCCGGCGGCACGGCGGCGCGGGTGGCGGGCGCGTCTTGCATGGCCCGGATGACGGCGGCGCGGGCGCGCGAATTGCGTGCCTACGGCAACGAGGCCGGTGCCCGGTAAGTGCGCGGGCCATGTGCTAGAGTTCCCAGCACAGCTGTGCTGCGGCATGTCTCAGGCTCGTCCCAAGCTGGTCCTCAAGCAAGGAGATGGATCATGGCAAGTGAATCCCGGCCCAACCTGAAAGCTTTCGTGCAGACCGCACCCCAGGCGGGGCGCTATGTGTGGATCATCGCGCTGGTTGACTTCGGCGCGCAGCAGATTCGCCGCGCCATCGTCTCGGATGACACCTTTACCACGGCTGACGCCGCGCGCGTCGCGGGCGAGGCCCAACTCAAGGCGATGGCTGAAGATCACTAGTCCGCCGGCGCGCGAGACACTGTTGCGCGCCGGCGTCGTTGTGATAATCGGAAACCCTTTCTTACATTGCGCGCCAAGGCGTGCGCGCTAGACTGTGCGCATGTTCCTCCACAAGAAAGGGCTTCCATGACACATCGCGTGCTCCGGCCCGCCAGGGCCATCCTGGTAGCAGCCGTGCTGGGCTCGGGCCTGACGTTCAGTGCCACGTCGATGGCCCAGGTGTCGGTCAATATTGCCATCGGCGTGCCACCGCCGGCCCCGATGTACGAGGTCGTGCCCGCGCCGCGCCCTGGCTATGTGTGGATGCCCGGCTACTGGGACTGGGACGACCACCACCACAAGCACGCCTGGAAGAAGGGCCGCTGGGATCGCGAGCGCCCCGGCTATGTCTATGAGTCGCCGCGGTGGATCCAGTCGCGCGACGGCTGGGTGCTGGTGCCTGGCCGCTGGGACCAGGGCGGGTACAAGGACCACAAGGATAAAGGCCACAAGGACAAGGGCTACCACTGCCCACCTGGCCACGCCAAGAAGGGCGAGTGCTGATCCGCCCGCCGGCCGGCGCCGCAAGGTGACGCCGGCCGGTACTGCCATGCTACGATCCCCGCCATGACTCCCGCGCCCGCACGGCGCATCGGCAGTGGCTCCGGAGGTAGCAATGGCAAAGCACGTCTTCACGCGCGCGCAGTATCTCGACATCCTCAATGACAGCCTGCGCAAGCATCCCGGCTGGCAGCCCGGCATGGCATTCGTGTTCCTGCCTCCCGGCGCGGACGCCAGCCAGGCCACGGCCGTGGGCTGCACCGGGCCGATGGACGCCATTTCCATATATGCGGAAATCCAGCGGGTGGCCGCCGAACTGATCGAGGTGTGCAACGACTAGGACCGGCCATGGCGCCGATGGCCTGGTGCTTTGGCGCCGGTGTGTGCCGGGGGTGCGTACAATACCGGCCTCGACAGACTTTCGGATGACGCCGTGAAGAAAACGGACCTGGAAAAAAACAAGGGCCTGAAGATCGCCAACAGCCTGAAGCAGGCTGGGGCGGGCCGGGGCGGTATCCCCGGTGGCGCCGCCGCGCGCCCGGACCGGCGCGAGCAGCGCCGGCTGGATCAGGAGCAGGGCCTGGTGCCCTTTGCGTGCAAGCTGGACGGCGCGCTGGCGAAGCGCCTGCAGGCGCTTGCCGCCGAGCACCCGGGCGGCATGACCGGGCTGCTCAATGAACTGCTGGGCGGCGCGCTGCCGCCGGAGCAGGGCGAGGGCTGATTACCGGGCGGCAGCCTAGGCCGCCGCCTGCCCGTGCCCCCGCGGCGTCAGTCCTCTTCTTCGTCGTCGAGGAATTCGCGACGCAGCATCCAGTTGGCGATGGCCTCGTCGCAGATGCGCTTGAACTTCTGCTTGTCCGGCATCTTGTCGAACAGGTGGAAGTTGACCAGCGCCATGCCGGCGTCGGTGATATAGAACATCCGGCTCGGGTCGTCGTCGTGGACGATGCGGCCGTCGATGGCGTCTTCCTCGCTTTCCGCCGGCATGTCTTCAAGCTCGACTACCCGGCAGGTGAAGCGCGGGCTGCGGGTGTGGGTCAGATACTCGAACTCGTCGTGCATGACCTCGCCGCCTTTGCCTGCGATAACGGCGAAGCCCCAGATAAAGCGGGGCATCGGCAGATCGGACAGATCTTCAATCTCGTCCATGGTGTTCTCCCTGATTCAATCCCCGCATTATCGCCCGGAACGCCGCTGCATCAAAAGAGGATGCAGTGCGACAGCGCCGGCCGCTAGGGTTTGGCGTGGCAGCCGCCCAGCGCGGGCGTGGCATTCTCGCCCTGCATCAGGTCGCGCAGCGTGCCTTCCTCGCCCTTGGTCCACCACTCGTAGCGCCCGCCGACATAGCGCGCGCCGGACGCCGACACGGTGGTGACCGCCAGCACCGGCTTGCCGTCAAGGCGGAATACGGCCGCCTGGTTGTCGGCGCTGTTGAAGTAGCGCACCGACAGTGTCTTGCCGCCGTCGCACTGGTAGTGCACGGTGCGCACCTCCTGGAAACGCACCCCGTCGATGCCGGGGGCGCGCGCGGCATGGGCGGTGGCACAGGCGCCAACAGTTGCCAGCAGTGCGAGGGTGCGAGCGAGGATCAGGGGCGGGCGGTTCGTCATCGGGTTGCCTTTGCGGAGGGGTTGCGTGCCGGGCAGGTCAGACGGGTGCCGGCGGCGGCAGTTCCGCCGGCAGCCCGCTCAGCCCAGCATGTAGCCGGCGGCAAGTGCGCGGAAGCTTTCGATCTCGCGCGCCTGCCAGGCTTCGTTCTCGCCGAGTTCCTCGGCCAGGATCGCGGCCACGGCCGGCGCGGCTGCCACGGCGGCGCGTGCGTCCAGGAACAGCACGCGGTTGCGGCGCGCCAGCACGTCCTCGACGCGCCGGGCCAGCTCGTGCCGGGCGGCGAAGCGCACATGGGCCTCGGTCAGCCCGGACGCGGGCGCCAGCATCCGGTCGTAGCCGGGCAGGGCGCGCAGCGTTTCCAGCTCGTTGCCGTAGTAGCGGTCCGGCGATACCGAGTCCGGCGGCGGCAGGTCCGACGGCAGGCCCGCGGCGCCGTGCAGGGGCAGTTCGGCGGTCACGCAGGGCGCGGCGCGCACCATCTGGCGCTGGATCGCGGTTTCGATCACGTCCTCGGCCATCTTGCGGTAGGTGGTCCACTTGCCGCCGGTGACGGTGATCAGACCGGCCTTGGACACCAGGATCGTATGCTCGCGCGACAGCGATGCGGTCGACGCCTCGCCGGTGGCTTTGACCAGCGGCCGCAGCCCGGCCCAGACGCTGGTGACGTCGGCGCGCGTGGGATCCTTGGCCAGGTAGCGCGATGCGGTCTCCAGGATGAAATCGACATCGTCAGCGCCGGCGTCCGGTTCCAGCGGCAGGTCGCGGCGCGGCGTGTCGGTGGTGCCGACGATGGTGTGGCCGTTCCACGGCACCACGAACAGCACGCGCCCGTCGTCGGTCTTGGGGATCAGGATGGCGCGCCCTCCGGGATTGAAGCTGCGCGGCAGCGTCAGGTGCACGCCCTGGCTGGGCGCGACCATGGTGCGCGCGTGGCCGTCTTCCATCTGGCGGATGGCGTCGACCCAGACCCCGGTGGCATTGATCACGCAGTCCGCGCGCAGCCGGAAGGTGGCGTCGCCCAGCACGTCCTGCACCGTGACGCCGCTGATCACGCCGCCTTGCTGGCTCAGTCCGGTCACGCGCATATAGTTGACCGCGGTGCCGCCGACGTCGAACAGCGTGCGCATCAGCGCCACCGCCAGCCGCGCATCGTCGAACTGGCCATCGAAGTACAGGTTGCCGCCGCGCAGCGGACGTCCGCTGACATGCTCGGCCAGGTTGGGCGCCGCGGCCAGCACCTCGCGGTGGTTCAGCCAGCGGCTGCCGGCCAGGTTGAGGTTGCCGGCCAGCATGTCGTAGACCTTCAGGCCGATGCCGTAGAAGGGCTGGTCGAACATCTGGTACGCCGGTACCACGAAACCCAGCGGCCACACCAGGTGCGGGGCGTTGCGCGCCAGCAGGCCGCGCTCGTGCAGTGCCTCGCGCACCAGGCTGATATTGCCCTGGGCCAGGTAGCGCACGCCGCCATGGACCAGCTTGGTGGCCTTGCTCGAGGTGCCTTTGGCAAAATCGGCGGCTTCGACCAGCAGCGTGCGGTAGCCGCGCGAGGCGGCGTCGACCGCGGTGCCGAGGCCGGTGGCGCCGCCGCCGATGACGATCACGTCCCAGCGCGGCTCGCGCTCCAGGGTGGCGAGCAGGGCGGCGCGCTTGGGGGGCTCGATCGGTGTGGTGATTCTTTGCATGACGCTTATCGGGGGTGTGTGCTGGTTGGCTGGCGTTGTAGCGAAAAAGGGAAAAGGCGGCCGTCAGCCGTGGCCGCCGCGCTCGGCCTCGTCCTCGCGTGCCCAGTCGCGCGAGCGGTCCACGGCGCGATGCCAGCGCGCAAGCCGGTGGCCGCGCTCGTCGGCCGACAGGTGCGGCTCGAAGCGCTGTTCCACCTGCCATTGCTGCGCGATCTGCGACGGGTCGCTCCAGTAGTCGGTGGCCAGGCCGGCCAGGTAGGCGGCGCCCAGCGCGGTGGTCTCGGTCACGCGCGGGCGTACCACCGGGGTGCCGAGCAGGTCCGCCTGCATCTGCATCAGCAGATCGCTGCGCGAGGCGCCGCCGTCCACGCGCAGCTCTGCCAGCGAGATGCCGGCGTCCTTCTGCATGGCCTCGAGCACGTCCACGCTCTGCAGCGCGATCGACTCCAGCGCCGCGCGCGCGATCTGCGGCCGGCCCGTGCCGCGCGTCATGCCGACCAGCGTGCCGCGCGCAAAGGCGTCCCAGTGCGGCGCGCCCAGGCCGGCAAAGGCGGGTACCAGCACCACGCCGCCGGTGTCGTCGCACTGGCGCGCCAGCGGCTCGACCTCGGGCGCACTGTTGATGATCTTGAGTCCGTCGCGCAGCCACTGGATGGTGGCGCCGCCCATGAACACGCCGCCTTCCAGGCAATACTGGGTCTGGCCGCCGAACTGCCAGCCGATGGTGGTCAGCAGCCGGTTGTGCGAAGTCACTGGCTGCGACCCGGTATTCATCAGCAGGAAGCAGCCGGTGCCATAGGTGTTCTTGGCCATGCCGGGCGACAGGCAGGCCTGGCCGAAGGTCGCGGCCTGCTGGTCGCCGGCGATGCCGGCAATCGGGATCTCCACGCCGAACAGGCGCGCCGAGGTCCGCGCCACCTCGCCGCTGGACGGCACCACCTCGGGCAGCAGCGCGTGCGGGATGTCGAGCAGCGCCAGCAGCGCGTCGTCCCACGCGAACGTGTGGATGTTGAACAGCATCGTGCGCGAGGCGTTGGAGGCGTCGGTGACATGGCGCGCACCGTCGGTCAGTTGCCAGATCAGCCAGGTGTCGACGGTGCCGAAGGCCAGCTCGCCGCGCTGGGCGCGCTCGCGCGCGCCCTCGATGTTGTCGAGCATCCAGCGCAGCTTGGTGCCGGAGAAGTAGGCGTCGATGATCAGGCCGGTCTTTTCGCGGAACAGCTCGCCGTGGCCGGCGGCCTGCAGCGCCTCGCACATCGGCGCGGTGCGGCGGTCCTGCCAGACCAGCGCGCGCCCGACCGGCTCGCCGGTCTTGCGGTCCCACAGCACGGTGGTCTCGCGCTGGTTGGTGATGCCGATGGCGCGCACCTGCGAGGCCGAGATGCCGGCATCGGACAGCACCGCGTGCGCCACCGCCAGCTGCGACTGCCAGATTTCGTAGGGGTCGTGCTCGACGTGGCCGGGATGTGGGTAATATTGGCGGAACTCGCGCTGCGCCAGCCGCACCACGTTGCCCTCATGGTCGAACAGGATGGCCCGCGAGCTGCTGGTGCCCTGGTCGAGCGCCAGCACGTACTGCGACTCGGCGGACTGGGGCGGGGCGGGGCGCTGCGCCTGCGCTGCTTGCTGGTTCATGCGTTCAATCCTGAAAATGACAAGGCGCGCCGGCCCAGCCGGCGCCTGGATTCGTGATGGCCAAAATGACTTCGATGCAGCCTGGGGACCTCGCCGGCGATGGTGCCGATGCCAGCCACGCCGTGCGGATCGCCGCGTCGCTGGCGGCGCGAAGCCGCTTCGATGCCGCCAGCAAGCTGCGCCTGATGGTGGCCGGACAGCAGGTCGGCTGGCTGCCGCGTGCGCATGCCGGCATCCTGCGCGGCATGGGCTGCATCCTCGGACCTGAAGACGACGCTGCTGCCGCGGAGCTGCTGCCTGGGCGCAATGATTTCGACGTGCGCAGCGCCGCGCTGGAAGCGCTGGCGCACCGACTTGCCGATGCAGGGCATGTGCGCGGCTGGCGCCATGAACTGTTCGCGGTCACCCCGGCGCTGGACGCGCCCGCGGTGGCCGTGGTGGAGCGAGCGGTGGCGCGCTTTCTCGGGCTGCTGACCTTCGCCTCGCACATGAACGGCATCGTTGATGGTGAGGTCGACGGCGGCCCCGCGCTGTGGATCTCGCGGCGCAGCCCCGCCAAGGCGGTCGACCCCGGCATGTGGGACAACCTGGTCGCCGGTGGCATGCCGCACGGCAGCGATCCGTTGGCGACTCTGGTGCGCGAGTGCGAGGAAGAATCCGGCATCCCGCCCGCGCTGGCGCAGGGCGCGCAGGCGCACGGCATGATCAAGGTCCTGCGCGACCTGCCCGAAGGCGTGCAGTGGGAACAGGTCTACGTCTATGATCTGCTGCTGCCGCCCGCCTTCACCCCGCGCAACCAGGATGGGGAGGTTAGCGAACACAGGCGCGTCGGCCTGCCCGCATTGCTTGCTATCATGTCGAGCGGCGCCATGACGGTCGATGCGACACTGGTGACGCTGGATGCCCTTCGCCGGCGCGGCTGGCTCGGCAGCGATGATCGTCGCGCCTGAGCTGGTGCCGCGGTTTTCTTCCCCGCGGACCACGCGGACCACGCTGACCACGCGGACCACGCTGACCTGAGTTTCCCGGCCCCGCGCCGCGCCCCTCCGACAGAACAACACATCATGAGCAACACCGGATTCATCCTGACCCTTTCGTGCCCTGACCAGCCGGGCATCGTCCACGCCGTTTCGGGCCTGCTGTTCCAGCACGGCTGCAATATCGTCGATTCGGACCAGTACGGTGACGAGTACGCCGGCCGTTTCTTTATGCGGGTGCACTTCATGCCCGCCGCCGGCGGCCCGGACCTGGACACACTGAAGGCCGCGTTCGCGCCGGTGGGCGACCAGTTCGGCATGCAGTGGGAGCTGAACGACGCCGCGGTCAAGCCGCGCGTGATGATCATGGTGTCCAAGATCGGCCACTGCCTGAACGACCTGCTGTTCCGCGCCAAGGTGGGCGGCCTGCCGGTCGAGATCGCGGCCATCGTGTCGAACCATCGCGACTTCTACCAGCTGGCCGCGTCGTACGACGTGCCGTTCTTCCACCTGCCGCTGATGAACGCGTCGGCCGAACAGAAGGTAGCGCAGGAAGCGCGCGTGTTCGAGGTGGTGGAAGAGCAGAAGATCGACCTGGTGGTGCTGGCGCGCTACATGCAGGTGCTGTCCGACAACCTGTGCCGCAAGCTGGCAGGGCGCGCGATCAATATCCATCACTCGTTCCTGCCCAGCTTCAAGGGCGCCAAGCCGTACTACCAGGCGCACGATCGCGGCGTGAAGCTGATCGGCGCCACCGCGCACTACGTTACCGCCGAGCTGGACGAAGGTCCGATCATCGAGCAGGAAATCGAGCGCGTCGACCACAGCATGGATCCGGAGCAACTGACAGCAGTGGGCCGCGACGTGGAATGCGTGGCGCTGGCGCGCGCGGTCAAGTGGCACGCCGAACGCCGCGTCCTGCTGAACGGCCACAAGACTGTGGTGTTCAAGTAAGTCCTTCATCCCGGCGTTCCCGCACACGGGGGAGCGCTGCGTGCGCAACGCCGCCACATCCCCGCCTGCGCGGGGATGCCGTACGTGCGGCTCACTCCCGCCCCGCCACCACACACTTCACCCCACTGTCGGCCAGGATCTGGTCGAACGGCGCCGCCAGCGGCTCGTCGGTAAAGAACCGGTCGACCTGCGACACATGCGCCAGCTCAACCATCGCCTGGCGGTTGAACTTGCTGGCGTCCGCCGCCAGCCACACTTCGCGTGAATGCTCGATGATGGTCCGCGCCACCTTGACCTCGCGGAAGTCATAGTCGCGCAACGTACCGTCGGTCTCGATCCCCGAGATGCCGATCAGCCCGATATCCACCTTGAACTGCCGGATGAATTCCAGCGTGGCTTCGCCCACGATGCCGCGGTCGCGCGAGCGCAGCACGCCGCCGGCAACGATGACCTCGCAATCGGGGTTGTCGGCCAGGATGTTGGCCACGTTCAGGTTGTTGGTGATCACGCGCAGCCCGCGATGGTGCATCAGCCCGCGCGCAATCTCTTCCACCGTGGTGCCGATGTTCAGGATCAGCGAACAGCCTTCCGGCACCGCCGCGGCCACCGCGCGCGCAATGCGCACTTTGCCTTCCGCGTTGAGCACCTGCCGCTGCCGGTAGGCGATGTTCTCGGTGGTGGAGCCTTCCACCCGCACGCCGCCGTGAAAGCGCGCTAGCATGCCGGTCTCGGCCAGCAAATTGACGTCGCGGCGCACCGTCTGGAGCGTCACGCCGAACTTGCGCGCAAGTTCGTCGATGGAGGCAAAGCCCTGGCTGCGGACTTCTTCGAGCAGGGCGGTCTGGCGGGGATTAAGGGTCATGCCGGGATTCTAGTTCAAACAGAAACGAAAACAAATGATGCGCTGCACTATTGTTTTATGTTCGTTTTGTTGCTAAAACGAGCGTAAAGCCAAGATCTGTGCGCATGCATCATGCGAAAGCGGTGATGTGGAAAGCCCTCGTCGCTGGCCAAGGACAAGCAGCAGGCGGAAATGAAGTGGTTTATCGATGCCGCCGCCAAGCTCAAGGCCAAGGGTGTCACGCAGATCAGCGTCGTCTCCGAGACCATCACCACGCACGAATACGAATCCAAGGCGCTGGCCAAGGCGTTCGAGGAGATCACCGGCATCAAGGTCAAGCACGACCTGATCCAGGAAGGCGACGTGGTCGAGAAGCTGCAGACCTCGATGCAGTCCGGCAAGTCCATCTACGACGGCTGGATCTCGGACTCGGACCTGATCGGCACGCACTACCGCTATGGCTCGATCCTGCCGCTGACCGACTACATGAACGGTGCCGGCAAGGAATGGACCAACCCGGGGCTGGACGTAAAGGACTTCATCGGCACCAAGTTCACCACCGCACCGGATGGCAAGCTGTACCAACTGCCCGACCAGCAGTTCGCCAACCTTTACTGGTTCCGCGCCGACTGGTTCGCGCGCAAGGACCTGCAGGACAAGTTCAAGGCCAAGTACGGCTATGACCTGGGGGTGCCGACCAACTGGTCCGCCTACGAAGATATTGCCAACTTCTTCACCAACGACGTGAAGGAACTCGACGGCAAGAAGGTCTACGGCCATATGGACTACGGCAAGAAGGACCCGTCGCTGGGCTGGCGCTTCACCGACGCCTGGCTGTCGATGGCCGGTACCGCCGACAAGGGCCTGCCCAACGGTATGCCGGTCGATGAATGGGGCATTCGCGTGGGCGACGACAAGTGCACGCCGGTCGGCGCCTCGGTCTCGCGCGGCGGCGCCACCAACAGCCCGGCGGCGGTCTATGCCCTGACCAAGTACATCGACTGGATGAAGAAGTACGCCCCGCCGCAGGCGATGGGCATGACCTTCTCCGAGGCCGGCCCGGTGCCGGCGCAGGGCCAGGTCGCGCAGCAGATCTTCTGGTACACCGCATTCACCGCGGACATGACCAAGAAGGGCCTGCCAGTGGTCAATGCCGACGGCTCGCCCAAGTGGCGCATGGCCCCGTCGCCATATGGCCCGTACTGGAAGCAGGGCATGCAGAACGGCTACCAGGACGTGGGCTCGTGGACCTTCTTCAAGAGTACCGACCCCAACAAGCTGGCGGCGGCCTGGTTGTACGCACAGTTCGTCACGTCCAAGACGGTGTCGCTGAAGAAGTCGCTGACCGGGCTGACCTTTATCCGCGACAGCGACATCCACCACGACTACCTGACCAAGAACGCGGCCAAGTACGGCGGCCTGGTCGAGTTCTACCGCAGCCCGGCGCGCGTCGCCTGGACGCCGACCGGCATCAACGTGCCTGACTATCCCAAGCTCGCCCAGCTGTGGTGGAAGAACGTCGCCACCGCGGTCACCGGCGAGAAGACCCCGCAGGCCGCGATGGACACGCTGGCCGAGGAAATGGACCAGGTAATGGCCCGGCTGCAGCGCGCCGGCATGAGCAACTGCGCGCCCAAGCTCAACCCGAAGGGCGATCCGGCCAAGTGGCTGTCCGCCGAACACGCGCCGTGGAAGAAGCTGGACAACGAAAAGCCGAAGGGAGAAACCATTCCCTACGACAAGCTGCTGCAGGCGTGGAAAGAAGGGCGGGTGCGATAAGCTGGCCGGAGCGGGCCTCGGGGTCTGCTCCGCGCACCTGATCGACTGCAACGGGCGCCGCTGGCGCCCGTTGACTTTCCTGCTGTCCTGCGCCTTGGCCTAAGTCGTCAGGCCGGATGGCTCGGGGGAGGGGGCCGCCTTCTCGGCCACCTTCTCGGCCGCTTGCGCTTCGGCCAGTACCTCGGCCAACGCTTCGGCCTGCGCCGCATGGCACGCCTTGCCGTGGCGCTTGGCATCGTATAGCGCCATGTCGGCGTGCATGAACAGCTCGCTGACGGTCATCGCATGCCTGGCACTGTGCAGCGCCGAGCCTACGCTGGCCGTGGCCGCGAGCGTGTGCCCGTCGACCAGGAACGGCATGCGCGCGGCCTGCACGATGGCGTTGGCCACGGCCTCCAGCGCATGCCGGTCGGCAACACCGTCGACGATCACCGCAAACTCGTCGCCGCCGATGCGCGCCACCGCATCGCCCTTGCGCACGCACGCGCGCAGCCGTTGCGCGAAGGCCATCAGCAGCCGGTCGCCGACCGGGTGGCCGTAGTTGTCATTGACGGCCTTGAAGTCGTCCAGGTCGACCAGCAGCAGCCCCAGCGGCCGCCCGCCGGCGCTCGTGCGCCCCATGCATTCGGCCAGGCGGCGGTCGAAGCCCTTGCGGTTGAGCAGGCCGGTGAGGTAGTCGGAGACGGTCTGCGCCTCCAGGTTGCGCAGCTTTTCGCGCTCGTGGGTGACGTTGCGCCCGAACATATGCAACCCGATCATCGAGTCCTGCGCATCGTTCCAGGCTGGCTGGTAGGTGACCTCCATGCATTCGTTGCCGTCGGCGCTTTCGCGTGTGAAGGTCACGACGCGGCCAGCGCAAGCCTGTTCCAGATAGGGCTGGCACGCCAGGTACTCCTGCGTGCCCCACAATTCGCGCAGCGACAGCCCGACGATCTGCTGCGCCGGCAGGCCATAGTGCTGCGCGTACGCCTGGTTGACAAAGACATAGCGCTGCTGCATGTCGATGAACGAGACGAAATTCGGTACATGGTTGGCGATCGCCTCGATGCGCTTCTCGCTCTCGGCGGCGCGATCCTTGGCCGCCTTCAGTGCGGCTTCGCGCTCGGATAGTTGCGCCACCACCTCGGCGAAGGTGGTGGCGAGTTCGCCGATCTCGTCCGGGCGGCCGGTGGGCAGGTCCGCCAGTGCGGCCGGGTTGGTGGCGATCTGGCGCACGGCCCGGTGCAGCCGCTGCAGCGGTTCGAGCAGGTGGCGCATCACCAGCCACATCAGCGCGGCGGCCACCAGCAAGGACACGGCGGCAACGATGAAGGTGCGCTCGCGTACGTCGATCAGCGGCGCATAGGCTTCGGACGCCGGCAGCACCGAGACCAGTTCCCAGCCGTTGGACGCCAGCAGGTAGCGCGCCACGATCGGCTGTCTTGGCCGCAGCACCTCCGAATACGAGGCAGGCTGCTCGGCACCGCAGGCTTCGCCGACCGCCAGCGCCGGCGTCAGCACGCGGGCGGGGTCGGGGTGCATCGCATAACGGGGCGTGGATCCCGCGGAGACCAGGCAAAAGCTGCCGGTGATGCCCGCGCGGGCGTGCGCAAGTTCGCGCAGGAAATTGTTGGCCGACAGGTTCAGCACGCCGCCGACCACGCCGCGTAGTTCTCCGCCCGGCCCATGCAACGGCACTGCGAGGACCACGCCGGGCGCGTTGGTCAGCTTGCCCTGAAGTAGGTCCGACACGGCAAATTGCTGGCCGCGCCGGATATCGCGGAAGTAGTCGCGCTCGTCCAGCCGCAGGCGCACGCCGTCTGGCACGGCAGTGCTGAACACCATCTGCCCGTCCGGGGTGGCCAGGAAGACGGCGTTGAAGGTGTCTGGTATGTCGATCACACCTTCGGCAGCGCGGCGCAGGTCGGCCGGCCTGGCGGAAAGCATCGGGGAGAGCTGGCGCGCCAAGCGCCGCAGTGCTGTGGCGCGGCCTTGCAGTTTTTCGTCGAGTTGTTCGGCCACCAGCCGGACCAGCGTGTCCTGCTGCTCCTGCAACAGCCCTTTCAGGCTGTCGTAGGCGTAGTACTGGGCGTAGAGGGCGCGCAGCACGATGATCAGCGTCACCACACCCGCAGTGGCGAACGCCATCCGGTACTTCAAAGAGTGCTGCATGATTGACTTCTTTCTTCTGCGCACTGACCCGACTTATCCGTTTCCCGTTCCTGAGGCATTCTGCTGCTGGCCCCGCCCATTTGGCGGGACTCGGTTTTGAGATTAGCAGATGTCAAGGTCGAATTCGCAACTGTTTGCAACATAAACTGCGCGCGCCCGCCAATGTGCCGGCAACTCCGCAGCATTGCGCTCAAATGGTTGCCGCAGCGCCACGGGGGCGCGTGGCTGGGATCGGGTCTTGCCATTAGCATGCAAGTCTCAGCCCCGCGCGACCCGGCGGGCCCGTCACCTGATTTCTCCAAGCCCAAACGCAGATGACAACACCAACCACCCTGCTCGACATGGCCGGCGCCAGCCGCATTCCCTCCGCCTGGAACGCCGCCGTCCTGGTCCTGATCGACCACCAGCGCGAATATGTCGACGGCAGCCTGCCGCTGGTGGGCATGCCCGCGGCCGTGGCGGCCTTTGCCGAACTGCTGGCGCTGGCGCGCAGCCACGGTACGCCGGTCATCCATGTCGCGCACCACGCCCGCCCCGGCAGCCCCGCGTTCGACCCGACCGGGCCGTACGCCGCCTTTATCGAAGGCCTGGCGCCGCAGGCGGGAGAGCATACCGTGACCAAGGGCCTGCCGAACAGTTTTGCCGGCACGACCCTGGCTGCCGAACTGGACGCCATCGGCCGCAAGGAACTGATCGTGGCCGGTTTCCAGACCCATATGTGCGTCAGCGCCACGGTGCGCTCGGCGCTCGACCACGGCTACCGCACCACCGTGGTCGCCGCCGCCTGCGCCACGCGCGACCTGCCGGACCCGCTGGGCGGCCCGCCGGTGGCCGCAGCGGATCTGCACCGCAGCACGCTGGCTGCGCTGAACGACCGCTTTGCCACGGTCGTAGCCGACGCCGGAGCCTGGCGCCGCTAGCCGGCCCGGCTGGTTTGCGGCGGCGCTCATGCCGCCGCTCCCGCCACCGGCCAAGTGCGAACGCGGAGCACGGTGTGGTCGCCGGGGCGCAGCGTCAGCTTCAGCACGGCCGCCGCACCGCGCCGCGTGATCGGCGCGATAAAACGGGCGGCATCGGCCGCGGCCATGCCGCCAGCGGCGAGCCGCGTGCCACAGCGGATCGCCAGCCGCAGGATATGCAGCGGCACAAAGCGCTCCGGCTCCTGCATGTCCGCCAGCGCCGCCAGCGTGAAATGCAGCGGCTGCCGTGCCAGCGCGATAAAGCGGCCGCGCAGCCGCGTCAGCGTCGTTGCAGGCGCCGCCAGTCCTTCGCCTTGGGCGCCGCTGCGCGTGATGCCGCGCACGCGCGGTCGCCACAGCGCGCCGGCGACGAGCAGCGATGCAGGCACGCCACCATCCTCGTCCACGCACTCATTGAGCGCCACGACATCACCCGCCAGGTCATAGGTCGACGCCACCGACGCAAAGCTGCGGTGGTAACCGATGATGCAATCCATGTCTTCGTCATAGACCGGCCGCGCGTCGCGCGGCACGCGGGCCGGGCGCATTTCGAACCAGCCGGCGCAGACCGGGCTGCGGCCGGTCCAGGGTAGGGCGGGTTCCTGCTCCGCTGGCGTGAGGGGAAAAGCGATTGGCATGTCGGGCTCCGTTGGCTGTCGGAGCCATCAAGGTAGCTAGCACGCACCGGGCGGGAAATGAGACGAACCTTGTCTGCGGGAACGCGAGTGTTTCGGCGGGGAAGAGGGAGGGCGAGGCAGAAATGAAAAAAAGCCAGCGCAAGGCTGGCTTTTCCGAATCTGGTGGGTGGTACAGGGATTGAACCTGTGACCCCTGCCGTGTGAAGGCAGTGCTCTACCGCTGAGCTAACCACCCCTGCTGCTGCGTCGTCGTTGCCGTCGTGCAGCGGAGAAATGAGATTATGCCGAGGCCCCTGTATCTTGTAAAGCCCTTTTTTGATTTTTTGTCAGGCAGCAAGGCTTCCCGGCTCGTCCGCGATGGCTTCCTGCCAGACCGTCTTGCCGCCGCTGGCCTTGTCCAGGCCCTTTAGCAGCGCGAGGTGAGCCTCTTGTTCGGCTTCGCTGGCGCGCAGCACGGGCAGCACCAGGCGTGACAGGTCGGCCGAAGCGATCGCGTTGCCGTTGGCGGCGTTGCTGTCGAGCATGTCGATCACCAGCGAATCCTGCCCGCGCGTCATGGCCAGGTAGACCTCGGCCAGCAGTTCGGCATCGAGCAGTGCGCCGTGCAGCGTGCGGTGGGCGTTGCTGATGCCCAGGCGGTCGCACAGTGCATCGAGCGAGTTGCGCTTGCCGGGGAACATCTGGCGCGCTTCGCGCAGGGTATCGATCACATTGCCGGCGTGCTGGCGGAAGGGCGGCAGGCCCAGCAGCTGGAATTCCATGTCGAGGAAGCCCAGGTCGAACTGTGCGTTGTGGATGATCAGCTCGGCATCGGCGACGAATTCGCGGATCTCGTGGACGACGTCGGCAAAGCGGGGCTTGTCGGCCAGGAACTCGAGCGTGATGCCGTGCACGGCGATCGCGCCTTCGTCGATGTCGCGTTCCGGGTTGACGTAGAAGTGCAGGTGGCGCCCCGTCAAGCGGCGGTTGAGCAGCTCGACGCAGCCGATTTCGATCAGGCGGTCGCCGGTGGCGGCATTCAGGCCGGTGGTTTCGGTATCGAGAACGATTTGTCGCATGGCGGGCATTCTAGCGGAGCGGCGCGTGCGCCCCGCGGTTGTTGTTGTGGCGAGGCGTCAGCGTCCGATCGATTCGACGCCGCGGTTGGCCAGCGCATCGGCGCGCTCGTTGCCGGGGTGGCCGTTGTGGCCGCGCACCCAGTGCCAGGAAATCTGGTGTTGCTGCGCCAGCGCGTCCATTTCCTGCCACAGGTCGGCGTTCTTGACGGGCTTCTTGTCGGCGGTCTTCCAGCCGCGCGCCTTCCAGCCGGGCAGCCATTCGCTGATGCCTTTCTGGACATATTGCGAGTCGGTGTAGACCCGCACCGTGCAGGGCCGCTTGAGCGCGCGCAGCGCTTCGATCACCGCGGTCATTTCCATGCGGTTATTGGTAGTGTTGGGCTCGCCGCCGAACAGTTCTTTCTCGCTGGTGCCGGCGACGAGCACCGCGCCCCAGCCGCCGCGGCCGGGATTGCCCTTGCAGGCGCCGTCGGAGTAGATCGTGACTTCTTCCATGTGTTTCCGTAGTGGCCGCCCGCGTGGCGGGCGGCGCATTGAAGGCGAATGAGGCGAAAAGGCGCGCGGCGTCAGCGCGCTTTGCCGGGCGTCTTGCCGTGCGTTCCGGTGGGCGTGGCCACGGGCGACGCCACCGGCGACAGCGCCGGCTTGCTCTTCCAGGCCGGGCCGACCAGGCGCACATTGCGCACGCGCTTGATGGCCGAGATCATATAGACCGCGCCGAAAATCGGCCACCAGCGGTCGCCGGCCTTTTCCATGAAGGCGGCGCGCTGCAGCCAGCGGTCGGTGCGGTAGGGCGGGCAGTAGCAGCCGAAGCGGCCGCGGATGATATCGAGGCCGAGCAGCTTGAGCCAGTCCTTGATGCGCACGAAGCCGATTTGCTGTGCGTCCGTGGGCAGGAAGGGCGTGGCGCCGAGCCGGTTCATGCCCTGGCGCGCGCCCCACAGGCTCATCGGGTTGAAGCAGGTGATCACCACGCGCCCCTCGGGCATCAGCACGCGCGAGACCTCGCGCAGCACCTCGTGCGGGTCTTCTGTGAACTCGAGGATATGGGGCAGGGTGACCAGGTCGATGCTTTGCTCGTCGAATGGCAGCTCGTCGAAGCGGCACAGCAGCTGGCGCGCGTCCGGATGTGCCGCGCGCGGCCCGTGCGGGCCGCTGGACGGGTCCAGCGCCAGCGCCGAGAACGGCATCCGGTTCTCGCGCAGGGTGTCGATGTAAGGCAGGCCTAACTGCACTGCGTGGTAGCCGAAGACGTCGGCCACGGTCCGGTCATACTGCTGGGCTTCCCAGCGCAGCATGTACTCACCGGGAGGCGAGGCCAGCCAGTCTTCCCAGCTTACAATCGGGCGAGTGGGACGATTGGACATAGGAGCACGCGCATGTTGAAGGTTGAGCCGATCCCGGCATTCCAGGATAACTATATCTGGGCCATCCACGACGGGCGTTGCGCCGCCGTGGTCGATCCCGGCGAGGCTGCGCCGGTGGAGCGTTTCCTGGCGCAAAAGGGGCTGGCTCTGGGCGCTATTGTAATCACCCATCACCACGGCGATCACCAGGGCGGCGTGGCGGAGTTGCTGGCGGCACACCCGCGTACCCCGTCAAGCGAGGCGATGCCGGTGCTGGGGCCGGTCCGCGAGCGCATCGGCGGGCGCACCCAGGCCTTGCGCGAAGGCGATGTGGTGACACTGGCCGAGCCGGCGCTGACGCTGCGCGTGCTGGACGTGCCCGGGCACACCGCCGGCCACATCGCCTATGTGGGCGAGCTGGGCGAGGCCGGTCCCGCGGTATTCTGCGGCGATACCTTGTTCGCGAGCGGCTGCGGGCGGCTGTTCGAAGGCACGCCGGCGCAGATGCTGGCGTCGCTCGACAAGCTGTCGGCCCTGCCGTCCGATACCCGCGTCTATTGCGCGCATGAGTACACGCGCAGCAACGTACGCTTTGCGCGAGCAGTCGAGCCCGGCAATGCCGCACTGGCGGCGTGGGAGGACCGGGTCGCCGCGCTGCGCGAGGCAGGTGAGCCGACGCTGCCGACCACCATCGGCCACGAGCGCGCGGTCAATCCTTTCTTGCGTTCGCGCGAGCCAGCGGTGCGTGACGCGGTGGTGGCGCAGGGCGGAAGTACCGATAGCGACGCCGCTGCCTTCGGCGCACTGCGCGGCTGGAAGGATAATTTCCGCTGACTGAATATAATGCAGTCCCGGCCGTCGCCCCTTGTCTGGCAAGGAATGGCGCGGCCTTGCTATGTAGAAAATCTGATTGACGCGATAGGCCGTTTTTTTTAGCATCACGCAACCTTTTAGCGTCACGATTCGAGAACTTAATGAAAATTGGTCGATTACTGGCGGTAGTGGCCTGCGCGGCGCTGCTTGCAGCCTGCGCCAGCACCCCCACGCCGCCTGACGCCGATGCCAACGGCGCCCCGACCGCCCAGACTGCCAAGCGCCAGGATCCGCTCAATACCCTCAGCGACAAGTCGGCGCTTTCTTCTACCACTTCCACCATCAATGTCGACCAGGGCGGCCTGAACTGGCTGCGCGGGCCGTCCACCGATATCTGGGACCGTATCCGGCGCGGCTTCGCCATGGAGGATCTGGAGGGCACGCTGGTCGACGACCGCACCCAGTGGTATGCGCAGCGGCCGGAATACATGGAGCGGATGGTCGGGCGTTCAAGCCGGTACCTGTATCACATCGTCGAGGAGCTGGAACGGCGCAAGATGCCGACCGAGCTGGCCCTGCTGCCCTTTGTCGAGAGCGCGTTCAACCCGCAGGCGCAATCCACTGCCAAGGCAGCCGGCATGTGGCAGTTCATCCCGAGCACGGGCAAGTCGTACAACCTCAAGCAGAACATGTTCCGCGACGAGCGCCGCGACGTGCTGGCCTCGACCGACGCCGCACTGGACTACCTGGCGCGGCTCTATGACATGTTCGGCGACTGGCACCTGGCGCTGGCGGCGTACAACTGGGGCGAGGGTGCGGTGTCGCGCGCGATCGCGCGCAACCAGGCGCGCGGGCTGCCGACCGATTACGCCAGCCTGACCATGCCCAACGAGACGCGTTACTACGTGCCGAAGCTACAGGCGGTCAAGAACATCATCGCCAACCCGGCGGCGTACGGGGTCAAGCTGCCCGAGATCCCGGACCACCCGTACTTCGTCACGGTGACCACCTCGCGCGATATCGACGTCAACCTGGCGGCCAAGCTGGCAGACATGTCGGTGGAAGAGTTCAAGGCGCTCAACCCGTCGTTCAACCGGCCGGTGATCCTGGGCGCGTCCAATCCGCAGATCCTGCTGCCGTTCGACAATGCCGAGCGCTTCCAGTACAACCTGAACACCTACCGCGGCGGGCTCTCGAGCTGGACCGCGGTGACGGTGGATGGCCGCGAGCGCGTCGAAGCCCTGGCGGCGCGGCTGAACGTCGACGCCGATACGCTGCGCGAGATCAACAGCATCCCCAAGGGCATGCGGCTGAAGGCAGGTTCGACCGTGATGATCCCGCGCTCGGGGCGCCACGACCAGGACATCAGCGCGAGCCTGGCCGACAGCGCGATGCTGGCAATGGAGCCTGACCTGCCCGACGCGCGCCGCGTGGTGGTACGCGCCGGGCGGCGCGATACGGTGGCCTCGGTGGCGCGCCGCTATGGCGTGTCGGCGCGGCAGGTGCAGTCGTGGAACAAGCTGTCCGGCACCAAGCTGGTGGCCGGACAGAGCCTGGTGCTGATGGTGCCGGTGCGTGGCGCCGGCGCGGTGCGGGCGGCGCGGGCCGAGCAGGCCGACCGGGCCGACCGTGAAGAGCGCTCCGAACGCGCGGAACGGAGCGTAAAGGCCGGCAAGGGCGGTGTGGTCCGGGTCTCGGCCAAGGGCAAGGCCGAGCCGCGCAAGCGCGTGGTGGTCGAGGCCTCGCCGCGGCGCACCACCAAGGCGGCGCCGGCGCGCGTGGCGCGCGAGTCCAAGTCCGGCCCGGCGGTGAAGGCGTCGGCCAAGCCCGGCAGCAAGGGTGCCAAGGCGCGCTGACGCAAGCCAGGGCGCCGGCGCGAGCCGGCGGGGTGTAGAGCAAGAGGGCGATGCCGGCGGCACGCCCTCTTTTTTTGTGCCCGGGTCTGTGCCGGGTTTGTGCCTGCAACGGACCTTGGCGTGGCACCCCTCCCAAAGTCCATCCCCGCGCGGCCGCGCCGGTGGCAAACTACCGCCATCATCACAACAACCGCTGACGCGGAGGAGACAGCCATGACGGCAAGCCATGCCGTGCATGCCCGTTCGCTGGCCGACCCCGAGGGGTTCTGGGCCGAACAGGCGGCGCGCATCGACTGGGAAACCCCGTTCGACAAGGTTCTCGACAACAGCCGCGCGCCCTTTACGCGCTGGTTCGTGGGCGGGCGCACCAACCTGTGCCACAACGCGGTCGACCGCCACCTGGCGGCCCGCGCCAGCCAGCCCGCGCTGCACTGGATCTCCACCGAGACCGACCAGTCCCGCAGCTTCACGTACGCCGAGCTGCACGACGAGGTCAACCGCATGGCCGCGATCCTGCAGGCGCTGGGCGTGCAGAAGGGCGACCGCGTGCTGATCTATATGCCGATGATCCCGCAGGCCGCGTTCGCGATGCTGGCGTGCGCGCGCATCGGCGCGATCCATTCGGTGGTATTTGGCGGCTTCGCCTCGGTCAGCCTGGCGGCGCGCATCGACGATGCACAGCCGCGCGTGGTGATCAGCGCCGACGCCGGCTCGCGCGGCGGCAAGGTGGTGCCGTACAAGCCGCTGCTGGACGAGGCCATCCGGCTCTCCTCGTACCAGCCGGAGAAGGTGCTGCTGGTGGACCGCCAGTTGGCCGGGATGCCCCGCACCGAAGGTCGCGACGAAGACTACGCCGCCTGGCGCGATCGCGTCGCCGGCGAGCAGGTGCCGTGCGTGTGGCTGGAATCGAGCGAGCCGTCCTACGTGCTCTACACCTCCGGCACCACCGGCAAGCCCAAGGGCGTGCAGCGGGATACCGGTGGCTACGCGGTGGCGCTGGCCACGTCGATGGAATACATCTTCTGCGGCAAGCCCGGCGACACCATGTTCACCGCTTCGGACATCGGCTGGGTGGTGGGGCACAGCTATATCGTCTACGGCCCGCTGCTGGCCGGCATGACCACGCTGATGTATGAAGGCACGCCGATCCGCCCTGACGGCGGCATCCTGTGGCGGCTGGTTGAGCAGTACAAGGTCAACCTGATGTTCAGCGCGCCGACTGCGATCCGCGTGCTGAAGAAGCAGGACCCGGCCTGGCTCACGCGCTATGACTTGTCCAGCCTGCGCCTGCTGTTCCTGGCCGGCGAGCCGCTGGACGAGCCCACCGCCCGCTGGATCCAGGACGGCCTGGGCAAGCCGGTGGTCGACAACTACTGGCAGACGGAGTCCGGCTGGCCGATCCTCGCGATCCAGCGCGGCATCGAGCCGCTGCCGCCAAAGCTGGGCTCGCCCGGCGTGCCGGCCTATGGCTACGACCTGAAGATCGTCGACGAGAACACCGGCGAGGAATGCCCGTCCAACCAGAAGGGCGTGGTCGCCATCGATGGCCCGCTGCCGCCCGGATGCATGAGCACGGTGTGGGGCGATGACGACCGCTTCGTGCGCACCTACTGGCAGGCGGTGCCGAACCGCCTGTGCTATTCCACCTTCGACTGGGGCGTGCGCGACGAGGACGGCTACGTCTTTATCCTGGGCCGCACCGACGATGTGATCAACGTGGCCGGACACCGGCTGGGCACGCGCGAGATCGAGGAGAGCCTGTCTTCGAACGCAGCCGTGGCCGAGGTGGCAGTGGTGGGCGTGCAGGACGCGCTCAAGGGCCAGGTGGCGATGGCGTTCTGCATCGCCCGCGATCCCGCGCGCACGGCAACGACGGCGGACCGGCTGGCGCTGGAAGGCGACCTGATGAAGACGGTGGAGCAACAGCTCGGCGCCGTGGCGCGGCCAGCGCGCGTATTCTTTGTCAACGCGCTGCCCAAGACGCGCTCCGGCAAGTTGCTGCGGCGCGCCATGCAGGCGGTAGCGGAAGGGCGCGACCCCGGCGACCTGACCACGATCGAGGATCCGGGGGCGCTGGAACAGATCCAGTCAGCGCTGAAGGTCTGAGGCGCCCGGCGGGTGCGGGGTGTCTTGCCGGGCACTCCGCATCGCGTACTTGCCATGTGTCGTGATGCAGTCTAATATTTGAAGCATAAAATATTTAGACGTGATCTACATGGCGGCGCGGCCGGCAGGAGACGAAACGATGCGAGTGCTTTGTATTGGCGGCGGCCCGGCCGGACTGTACTTCGGCCTGCTGATGAAACTGCAGGACCCGGCCAACGAGGTCATCGTGGTCGAGCGCAACCGGCCGTACGATACCTTCGGCTGGGGTGTGGTGTTCTCCGACGCCACCATGGACAACCTGAAGGAAGCCGATCCGGTCAGCGCCGCCGAGATCAATGCCGCCTTCAATCACTGGGACGATATCGACATCCATATCGCCGGGCGCACCATCCGCTCCGGCGGCCATGGCTTTATCGGCATCGGCCGCAAGCGCCTGCTCAATATCCTGCAGGCCCGCTGCGAAGCGCTGGACGTAAAGCTGGTGTTCGAGACCGACGTCAGCGACGACCAGGCGCTGGCGATGCAATACCAGGCCGACCTGGTGATCGCCTCCGACGGCCTGAACAGCCGCATCCGCACCCGCTACGCGCAGACCTTCCAGCCCGACATCGACACACGCCAGTGCCGCTTTGTCTGGCTCGGCACGCACAAGCTGTTCGACGCCTTTACCTTTGCCTTTGAGAAGACCGAGCACGGCTGGTTCCAGGCGCATGCCTACCGTTTCGACGACAACACTTCGACCTTTATCGTCGAGGCGCCGGAACCCGTCTGGCGTGCGGCCGGCATCGAGGAGATGAGCCAGGAAGAGGGCGTGGCCTATTGCGAGAAGCTGTTCGCACGCTATCTCGACGGTAACAAGCTAATCACCAATGCGGCGCACCTGCGCGGCTCGGCGATCTGGATCCGCTTCCCGCGCGTGATCTGCCGGCAGTGGGTGCACTGGAACACCTTGCCCGACGGCCGCCGCGTGCCGGTGGTGCTGATGGGCGATGCCGCGCATACCGCGCATTTCTCGATCGGCTCCGGTACCAAGCTGGCGCTGGAAGATGCAATCGACCTGGCGGAAGAAATCCGCAGCAGTGGCCACGACGGCCTGCCGGATGCGCTAGCGCGCTACGAAGCGACCCGCGGCGTGGAAGTGCTGAAGATCCAGAACGCCGCACGTAACTCGACCGAGTGGTTCGAGAACGTCGAGCGCTACGCGGGCAGCCTGCCGCCAGAGCAGTTCGCCTATTCGCTGCTGACCCGCTCGCAACGTATCTCGCACGAGAACCTGCGCGTGCGCGATGCTGGCTACGTGGCGCAGTTCGAGCACTGGCTTGCCCAGCAGGCCGGCGTGCCGCAGGAAAGCCTGAAGCTGCGCGAGCCCCAGCCGTTGCCGCCGATGTTCACGCCGTTCCGCCTGCGCGGCGTGACGCTGAAGAACCGCGTGGTGGTGTCGCCGATGGCGATGTACTCGTGTACCGACGGTGTGCCGGGTGATTTCCACCTGGTCCACCTGGGCTCGCGCGCGCTGGGCGGCGCCGGTATGGTGGTGGCGGAGATGACCTGCGTGTCGCCCGACGCGCGCATCACGCCGGGCTGCCCGGGTTTGTGGAACGATGAACAGCGCGACGCCTGGCGGCGCATCGTCGACTTCGTGCATGCCAACAGCGATGCGCGTATCGCCATGCAGATCGGCCACTCGGGCCGCAAGGGCTCGACGCAGCTCGGTTGGGAGGCGATGGACCATCCGCTGCCGGAGGGCAACTGGCCGGTAATCTCGGCATCGCCGCTGCCCTACCTGCCGGGCGAATCGCAGACGCCGCGCGAGATGGCGCGTGCCGACATGGATCGCGTGCGCGACGACTTCGTGGCCAGCGCACGGCGCGCCGCCGAAGCCGGCTTCGACTGGCTCGAGTTGCACTGTGCGCACGGCTACCTGCTGTCGAGCTTTATCTCGCCGCTGACCAATACCCGTGAAGACGAATACGGCGGCTCGCTGGCGGCGCGGTTGCGCTATCCGCTGGAAGTGTTCAAGGCGGTGCGTGCGGTGTGGCCTGAAGACAAGCCCATGTCGGTGCGCATCTCCGCGCACGACTGGGTCGAAGGCGGCATCACGCCCGACGATGCGGTGGAAATCGCGCGCGCCTTCAAGGCCGCCGGCGCCGACATGATCGACTGCTCGTCCGGACAGGTCAGCCCCGACCAGGCCCCGACCTACGGCCGCATGTACCAGACCCCGTTCGCCGACCGCATCCGCAACGAGGCCGGCATCGCCACCATCGCGGTGGGCGCGATCTTCGAGGCCGACCATGTCGACTCGATCGTCGCCGCCGGCCGAGCCGACCTGTGCGCGATCGCGCGCCCGCACCTGGCCAACCCGGCCTGGACGCTGCAGGAAGCGGCGCGGATCGGATACCGCGATATCGCCTGGCCCAAGCAATACCAGGCCGGCAAGCGCCAGCTGGAAACCAATCTCGAACGCGCGGCTGCGCAGGAGAAGCAGGGATGACAGGCAGCACAGCTTCACTGGCCGGGCGCCACGCGCTGGTCACCGGCGGCGGCCGCGGCATCGGCGCCGCGATCGCGCGGCGGCTGCTGGCCGATGGTGCCGGCGTCACGCTGCTGGGCCGCGATGCCGGCACGTTGCAGGCGACGGTGCAAACGCTGCGCGAGCATGCCCCCGCAGGCGCCGCCGTGTTCTTCGTCACCGCCGATATCGCCGATGCCGACAGCGTGGCACGTGCCTTCGCCGCGGCCGCGGAACAGGCGGGCCCGGTGTCGATGCTGGTCAACAACGCCGGCCAGGCGCACAGCGCCCCGTTCCTGAAGACCGACGCCGCGCTGTGGCAGCGCATGCTCGACGTCAACCTGACCGGCACCTTCCTGTGCACGCAGGCGGCGCTGCCGGCGATGCTCGACGCCGGCTGGGGCCGCATCGTCAACGTGGCGAGCACGGCGGGGCTGATCGGCTATGGCTACGTCAGCGCGTACTGCGCGGCCAAGCATGGCGTGATCGGCCTGACCCGCGCGCTGGCGCTGGAGACGGCGGCCAAGGGCGTCACCGTCAATGCGGTCTGCCCCGGCTATACCGAAACCGACATCGTGCGCGATGCGGTGGCCAATATCGTCGGCAAGACTGGCCGCACTGAAGAACAGGCGCGCGCCGAACTGGCCGCGCGCAATCCGCAGCGCCGCCTGGTGCAGCCCGAGGAAGTGGCCGACGCCGTGGCCTGGTTGTGCCAGCCGTCCGCCGCAGCGATCACCGGGCAGGCGATCCCGGTGGCCGGCGGCGAGGTGATGGCCGGCTGACAACGACAGAACAAAGACCTGAGAGAGAACATGACAGAGATCGCACTCGACATGCGCCACCACAAGCGCAGCTTTGCCGGCTACCAGCCTGAACACTTCCTGTGGTCGGTGTCCGACGATGGCAAGGTCGGCACCATTACGCTGAACCGGCCGGAGCGCAAAAATCCGCTGACCTTCGACTCCTATGCCGAGCTGCGCGACCTGTTCCGCGCGCTGTGCTACGCCAGCGACATCAAGACGGTCGTTGTGACCGGCGCTGGTGGCAATTTCTGCTCGGGCGGCGACGTGCACGAGATCATCGGACCGCTGACGCAAATGACCATGCCGGAGCTGCTCGACTTCACGCGCATGACCGGCGACCTGGTCAAGGCGATGCGCGCCTGCCCGCAGCCGGTGATCAGCGCGGTCGACGGCATCTGTGCCGGAGCGGGCGCGATGATGGCGCTGGCGTCGGACATGCGCCTGGGCACGGCGCAGGCCAAGACCGCCTTCCTGTTCGTGCGCGTCGGCCTGGCCGGTGCCGACATGGGCGCGTGCTCGCTGCTGCCGCGCGTGATCGGGCAGGGGCGGGCCAGCGAGCTGCTCTACACCGGCCGCTCGATGAGCGCGGAGGAGGGCCTCCAGTGGGGCTTCTTCAACGCACTGCATCCGTCCGAGGCGGTGCTGGCACAGGCGCAGGCATTGGCCGCGCAACTTGCCGTCGGCCCGACCTTCGCCCACGGCGTGACCAAGAAGCTGCTCCACCAGGAATGGAATATGGGGCTGGACGAGGCCATCGAGGCCGAGGCCGAAGCCCAGGCCATCTGCATGCAGACGCGCGACTTCCGCCGCGCCTACGAGGCCTTCGTCGCCAAGTCGAAGCCTGTGTTTGAAGGCGACTGAGCCCCGGGGAACTGCGATGTCAGACAAGACCTATCTCGACCTGCCGCTGTTCGACGACGCCCACCGCACGCTGGAGCGTGAGCTCGACGCCTGGTGCGCGCAGCATCTGCATGTCGACCACAGCGATACCGACGCCGCCTGCCGCGCACTGGTCCGCCAGCTCGGCGAAGCCGGCTGGTTGCGCTACTGCGTGCCGGCCGCGCACGGCGGCGCGCTGCCCGCGCTGGATTCGCGCTCGCTGTGCCTGCTGCGCGAAACGCTGGCGCGCCACGATGGCCTGGCCGACTTTGCCTTTGCGATGCAGGGGCTGGGCTCGGGCGCGATCTCGCTGGCCGGCAGCGATGCGGTCCGTGCGCGCTACCTGCCGCGCGTGGCGCGCGGCGAAGCGATCGCTGCCTTTGCGCTATCCGAGCCGGATGCCGGTTCCGATGTTGCCGCGATGCAATGCGCCGCGCGGCTGTCGGAAGACGGCAGCCACTATGTGATCGACGGCGCCAAGACCTGGATCTCCAACGGCGGCATCGCGGATTTCTACTGCGTGTTCGTGCGCACCGGCGAGGCGCCGGGCGCGCGCGGCATCTCCGCCTTCGTGGTCGATGCCGATACGCCGGGCCTGACCATCGCCGAGCGCATCGACGTGATCGCGCCGCACCCGCTCGCCACGTTGCGCTTCGACAACTGCCGCGTGCCGCTCGGCAACCTGCTGGGCGAAGCGGGACAGGGCTTCAAGGTGGCGATGATGACGCTCGATATCTTCCGCGCCTCGGTCGCGGCGGCAGCGCTGGGCTTCGGCCGCGCCGCGCTGGACGATGCGCTGGCGCGTGCCTGCGAGCGCCCGATGTTCGGCGGCGTGCTGGCCGACCTGCAGCTGACGCAGGCCGCCATCGGCGATATGGCCACGGCGATTGACTCGGCGGCGCTGCTGACATACCGCGCCGCATGGCTGCGCGACGTGAAGGGCCAGCGCACCACGCGCGAAGCCGCGATGGCCAAGATGGTGGCCACCGAGAACGCACAGCAGGTGATCGACCGCGCGGTGCAGATGTTCGGCGGGCTCGGCGTCAAGGTCGGCACGCGGGTGGAAAGCCTGTACCGCGAGATCCGCTCGCTGCGCATCTATGAAGGCGCCACCGAAGTACAGAAACTGATCATTGCGCGCGAGACGCTCGCCGGCCGCAAGGCCTGAGCCGGCAGCGCCGGCCACCCAGCGACCAAGAACTGCCGTATCGACACAGAGAGCAGACCGGAGACAAGTCATGGCGACCACAGCCCACCTCGATACTTTCGCCCGCGACCGCCTGCCGCCCCCGGACATGTGGCCGGTGTTCCGCTTCAATGCCGGCACCGACTACCCCGAGCGGATGAACAGCGCGGTGGAACTGGTCGACCGCCATGTGCGCGAAGGCCACGGCGAGCGCATCGCCATTCGCCACCGCCGCGACGGCAAGATCGAGACGGTCACCTACGCGCAGCTCGCGGCGTTGGTAAGCCGCATCGCCCATGTGTTGGTCGAAGACATGGGGCTGGTGCCGGGCAACCGCGTGCTGCTGCGCGGCCCCAACAACCTGATGATGGCCGCGAGCTGGCTCGCCACCATCAAGGCGGGGCTGATCGCCGTGCCGACCATGCCGCTGCTGCGTGCCAAGGAACTGAAGCAGATCATCGACAAGGCGCAAGTGAGCGCCGCACTGTGCGATGCGCGACTGCGCGAGGAACTCGACGCCAACCAGCAGGCGGGCGGCGAATTCCATTGTGCGAGCCTGGCGCGCGCGCTGTATTTCAACGGCGAAGGCGAGGGCTCGCTGGAAGCCGCGATGGCGGGCAAGCCGGATACCTTCGATGCCTGCGACACCGCCAGCGACGATATTTGCCTGATCGCCTTCACCAGCGGCACTACCGGCCAGCCCAAGGGCACCATGCACTTCCACCGCGACGTGCTGGCGATGTGCGACCTGTTCCCGCGCCACGTGCTACGCCCGCAGCCGGACGATATCTTCTGCGGCACGCCCCCGATCGCCTTTACCTTCGGGCTGGGCGGCATGCTGTGTTTCCCGCTGCGCATCGGCGCGAGCACCGTGCTGGCGGAGAAGCTGACGCCGGAAACGCTGCTCGAACTGATCCACGATTTCCGTGCCACCATCGTCTTCACCGCGCCGACCTTCTACCGCCAGATGGCCGCATTGGCACCGCGCTTCGACCTCAGCAGCCTGAAGAAGAGCGTGTCGGCCGGCGAGGCGCTGCCGGACGCCACGCGCCAGAGCTGGAAGGCGGCCACCGGCATCGAGATGACCGACGGCATCGGCGGCACGGAGATGATGCACATCTTTATTTCCAGCGCCGGCGCGGACGTGAAGCCCGGCGCGATCGGGCGCGTGGTGCCCGGTTATGTCGCGCAGATCGTCGACGAGGACATGCAGCCCTTGCCGCCCGGGCAGGTCGGCAAGCTGGCGGTGCAGGGACCCACCGGCTGCCGCTACCTGGACGACCCGCGCCAGGCCAACTACGTGAAGGCTGGCTGGAACCTGCCGGGCGACACCTTCGTCGTCGACGAGGACGGCTATTACTTCTACCAGGCACGCTCGGACGACATGATCATCTCGGCCGGCTATAACATCGCCGGCCCGGAAGTGGAAAGCGCGCTGATGCAGCACGAGGCGGTGGCCGAATGCGGCGTGGTCGGCGCGCCCGACGACGGGCGCGGCCAGGTGGTGATGGCATATGTGGTGCTGCGCGAAGGCGTGGCAGCGGACGACGCCACCCGCACCGCGCTGCAGGATTACGTCAAGCGCCAGATCGCGCCCTACAAGTACCCGCGCCGCATCGAGTTCGTGCCGGCGCTGCCCCGCACCGAGACCGGAAAGCTGCAGCGCTTCCGGCTGCGCCAGATGGCGGAGCAGGGCAACGGCGGCACTGGCGGTAACAGCAACGGCGCGGGGAAGCCATGAGCCACGTCTTCCGCAACACCGTGCTGGTGCGCTTCAAGCACTGCGACGCCGCGGGCATCGTGTTCTACCCGCGCTATTTCGAGATGCTCAACGACCTGATCGAAGACTGGTTCGGCGAGGCGCTGGGCTGGCCCTTCGATGCCATGCATGGCGAGGGCCGCGCCGGCGTGCCGACCGCCGAGCTGGAGTGCCGCTTCCTGGCGCCCAGCCGGCTGGGCGAGGTGCTGACGCGCGAGCTGCGCGTGCTGAAGCTGGGCCAGTCCAGCTTTACCCTCGCGATCCGCTTCGCCGGCCCGCATGACGATACCCGCATGGAAGTGACGCAGCGGCTGGTCTGCGTCGATACCGGCTCGATTGCTCCGCAGCCGTTGCCAGATGCCGTGCGCGAGGCCATGTCGGCCTACCTGGTCGATACGGCCTGAATCCAGGAATTCCATCCACTTATCCAGATATCAACAGGAAGAAGCACCATGAAGATCCTGCAACCGCCCGACTGGGCGCCCCCGCGTGGCTACGCCAACGGCACGCTGACCGAAATGCAGGTCGGCAGTCGCCTCGTCTTTGTCAGCGGCCAGATCGGCTGGAACGGCAAATGCGAGTTCGAGACCGACGACTTCGGCCTGCAGGTGGCGCAGGCGCTGCGCAACGTGGTCGACGTGCTGGCCGCAGGCGAGGCGCGCCCCGAACATATCGTGCGCATGACCTGGTATGTGAAGGACAAGGCAGAATACGTCGGCGCCTATGGGGCGATTGGCGAACATTACCGGGCCATCATCGGCCGGCACTTCCCGGCAATGACCGCGGTCGAGGTGTCCGACCTGGTCGAGCCGCGCGCCAAGGTGGAAATCGAGGTGACAGCCGTGGTGCCGCCGCAGGCTTAGTGTCGCCACCGATGCACGACACTCGGTGGCGACATACCGCCGAGTAGCATATCGGGCCGGGTGGCGACGACGCCCCCGGCGCGTGCAAGTCCTTGAAAACTTGAGAAATTGGGTGGCGCGGGATATAATTCGAAAGTTTCGCTTTCAGAACCCTTCACCCTAGCGCCTACCGCTTTCCACCTTCCGCCGCCCCCATCCGCGCCGCCTTTGCCCGCCACTTTTAATGTGACGCAAAGAGCATGGCGCGACCGGATCCGACCGCATCGGCGCAATGCCGCTGCCGCCGTCACGGATCCAGCCTGGGAGGCACGAGGCGTCGATTGGTCGGGCACGGGGTGAGTCCAGCAGGAGCCTACCCGTGTTACCGTCTTTTCCGTCCGCCATTCTCGCGCTAGCAGACGGCACGGTCTTTCGTGGCTATTCCATTGGCGCTTCCGGCCATACCATCGGCGAAGTGGTGTTCAACACCGCCATCACCGGTTACCAGGAAATCCTCACCGACCCGAGTTACTCCCGGCAGATCGTCACGCTGACGTATCCGCATATCGGTAACTACGGGGTCAATCCTGAGGATGTCGAAGCCACGAAAGTCCATGCCGCCGGCCTGATCATCAAGGATCTGCCGATCCTGGCCTCGAACTTCCGCAAGGAGCACACCCTCGCGCACTACCTGAAGCAGGAAAAGGTGGTGGCGATCGCTGGCATCGATACACGCAAGCTGACGCGTATCCTGCGCGAGAAGGGCGCCCAGAACGGCTGCATCCTGGCCGGCGAAGACAACGTCCAGAAGGCCATCGACCTGGCCCGCTCGTTCCCCGGCCTGGCCGGCATGGACCTGGCCAAGGTGGTTTCGGTCAAGGAACCGTACGAGTGGACCCAGTCCGAATGGAAGCTGGGCGAGGGCTACGGCAAGCAGGACAAGCCGCAGTTCCACGTGGTCGCCTATGACTATGGCGTCAAGTTCAACATCCTGCGCATGCTGGCCGAGCGCGGCTGCAAGGTGACGGTGCTGCCGGCACAGGCAAGCGCCGCCGACGCGCTGGCGCTGAATCCGGACGGCGTGTTTCTGTCCAACGGCCCCGGCGACCCTGAGCCGTGCGACTACGCCGTCGCCGCCACGCGCGAGTTCATCGAGCGCGGCATCCCGACCTTCGGCATCTGCCTGGGCCACCAGATCATGGCCCTGGCGGTCGGCGCCAAGACCCTGAAGATGAAATTCGGCCACCACGGCGCCAACCACCCGGTCAAGGACCTGGACGATGGCCGCGTGGTGATCACGTCGCAGAACCACGGTTTCGCGGTCGATGCCGACACGCTGCCGTCGAACGTGCGCGTGACGCACAAGTCGCTGTTCGACGGTTCGTTGCAGGGCTTCGCGCTGACCGACAAGCCGGCCTTCTGCTTCCAGGGCCACCCGGAAGCGTCGCCCGGCCCGAACGACGTGGCTTACCTGTTCGATCGCTTCATCAAGTTGATGACGGACGCGCGCAAGTAAGCGGACGCAAGAAGAACAGCGCAGACCTCACGGACATCCCATGAACGCCTTCATGCATACCGCCTTCGGCATCACCGATTTCTGGACCTATGTGCTGGGCACGATCTTCATCGTGCTGCTGCCGGGGCCGAACTCGATGTACGTGCTGTCGGTGGCGGCGCAGCGCGGCGTGCGCGCCGGCTACAAGGGCGCATGCGGGGTGTTCCTGGGCGACTTCGTGCTGATGGTGCTGTCGGCGGCGGGCGTGGCCTCGCTGCTTAAGGCCAGCCCGGCGCTGTTCTACGTGGTGAAGTACGTCGGCGCGGCCTACCTGGCGTGGATCGGCTTCAGCATGCTGCGCGGCGCGGTGCGCAACTGGGCCGCGCGCGGCGATGCGGCCGCCACCGCGCCGGTTAGCAAGGCCGACCAGTCCGACCCGTTCCGCAAGGCGTTGCTGATCAGCCTGCTGAACCCGAAGGCGATCCTGTTCTTCATCTCGTTCTTCATCCAGTTCGTCGACCCGGCCTTCGGCTACCCGGTGCTGTCGTTCTCCGTGCTGGGTCTGGTCGCCCAGTTCTGCAGCTTCGCCTACCTGACCACGATCATCTTCGTGGGCGCGAAGCTGGCCGACGCATTCCGGCGCCGCCGGCGCCTGTCGGCGGGCATGTCGAGCGGGGTGGGCGCAATGTTCATCGGCTTCGGCGCCAAGCTGGCGACGGCCACCGTGAACTAGGCGCAGCGGCGGACAAGCTGACATTTTCGAATCCGGACGGATTCCCTGATTACCGGCGCGGCCCGCATGCAAGCGGGCCGGCCAACAAAGAGAGCGTGCAATGCCAAAACGCACAGACATCAAGAGCATCCTGATCATCGGCGCGGGCCCCATCATCATCGGCCAGGCGTGCGAGTTCGACTATTCCGGCGCCCAGGCCTGCAAGGCGCTGCGCGAGGAAGGCTTCAAGGTCATCCTGGTCAACTCCAACCCGGCGACCATCATGACCGATCCCAACACGGCCGATGTGACCTACATCGAGCCGATCACCTGGGAAGTGGTCGAGCGCATCATCGAGAAGGAGCGCCCGGACGCGATCCTGCCGACCATGGGCGGCCAGACTGCGCTGAACTGCGCGCTGGACCTGCATCGCCACGGCGTGCTGGACAAGTACAAGGTCGAGCTGATCGGCGCGTCGCCGGAGGCCATCGACAAGGCCGAGGACCGCCAGAAGTTCAAGGACGCCATGACCAAGATCGGTCTGGGTTCGGCCAAGTCGGGTATCGCCCACTCGATGGACGAAGCCATGGCCGTGCAGTCGCGCATTGCCCAGGAAACCGGCAGCGGCGGCTACCCGATCGTGATCCGCCCGTCGTTCACGCTGGGCGGCAGCGGCGGCGGCATCGCCTACAACCGCGAAGAGTTTGAAGAGATCTGCAAGCGCGGCCTGGACCTGTCGCCGACGCGCGAGCTGCTGATCGAAGAGTCGCTGCTGGGCTGGAAAGAGTATGAGATGGAAGTGGTCCGCGACAAGAAGGACAACTGCATCATCATCTGCTCGATCGAGAACCTGGATCCGATGGGCATCCACACCGGCGACTCGATCACCGTAGCCCCGGCACAGACCCTGACCGACAAGGAATACCAGATCCTGCGCAACGCCTCGCTGGCCGTGCTGCGCGAGATCGGCGTGGACACCGGCGGCTCCAACGTGCAGTTCTCGATCAACCCGAAGGACGGTCGCATGATCGTCATCGAGATGAACCCGCGCGTGTCGCGTTCGTCGGCGCTGGCCTCCAAGGCCACCGGCTTCCCGATCGCCAAGGTCGCGGCCAAGCTGGCCGTGGGCTACACGCTGGACGAGCTGAAGAACGAGATCACCGGCGGCGCGACCCCGGCCTCGTTCGAGCCGTCGATCGACTACGTCGTCACCAAGGTGCCGCGTTTCGCCTTCGAGAAATTCCCGCAGGCCGACAGCCACCTGACCACCCAGATGAAGTCGGTGGGCGAGGTGATGGCCATGGGCCGCACCTTCCAGGAATCGTTCCAGAAGGCCCTGCGCGGCCTGGAAGTCGGCGTGGACGGCCTGGACGAGAAGTCCACCGACCGCGACGAGATCGTCGAGGAGATCGGCGAAGCCGGTCCGGACCGCATCTGGTACGTGGGCGACGCGTTCCGCCTGGGCATGTCGCTGGAAGAGGTCTATGCCGAGACCGACATCGACCCATGGTTCCTGGCCCAGATCGAAGACATCATCAAGACCGAAGGTCTGGTCAAGTCGCGCACGCTGGACAGCCTGTCGACGGCCGAGCTGCGTTTCCTGAAGCAGAAGGGCTTCTCCGATCGCCGCCTGGCCAAGCTGCTGAAGACCGACGCCAAGGCCGTGCGCGAGGCGCGCATCGCCCAGAACGTGCGCCCGGTCTACAAGCGCGTGGACACCTGCGCGGCCGAGTTCGCCACCAACACCGCCTACATGTACTCGACCTACGAGGCCGAGCATGGCGAGTGCGAGGCGCATCCGACCGACAAGAAGAAGATCATGGTGCTGGGCGGTGGCCCGAACCGGATCGGCCAGGGCATCGAGTTCGACTACTGCTGCGTGCATGCCGCGCTGGCGCTGCGCGAGGACGGGTACGAGACCATCATGGTCAACTGCAACCCGGAAACCGTGTCGACCGACTATGACACCTCGGACCGCCTGTACTTCGAGCCGCTGACGCTGGAAGACGTGCTGGAAATCGTCGACAAGGAAAAGCCGGTTGGCGTGATCGTTCAGTACGGCGGCCAGACCCCGCTGAAGCTGGCGCTGGACCTGGAAGCCAACGGCGTGCCCATCATCGGCACCAGCCCCGACATGATCGACGCGGCCGAAGACCGCGAGCGCTTCCAGAAGCTGCTGCAGGAGCTGGGCCTGCGCCAGCCGCCCAACCGTACCGCGCGTGCCGAGGACGAAGCGCTGCGCCTGGCCGAAGAGATCGGCTACCCGCTGGTGGTTCGCCCGTCGTACGTGCTGGGCGGCCGCGCGATGGAAATCGTGCACGAGCCGCGCGACCTCGAGCGCTATATGCGCGAGGCCGTCAAGGTGTCGAACGACTCCCCGGTGCTGCTGGACCGCTTCCTGAACGACGCCATCGAGTGCGACGTCGATGCCCTCTCCGACGGCAAGCGCGTATTCATCGGCGGCGTGATGGAGCACATCGAGCAGGCTGGCGTGCACTCGGGCGATTCCGCGTGCTCGCTGCCGCCGTACTCGCTGTCGGCCGAGACCGTGGCTGAACTGAAGCGCCAGACTGCCGCGATGGCCAAGGCCCTGAACGTGGTCGGCCTGATGAACGTGCAGTTCGCGATCCAGCAGAACAACGGCGTCGATACCGTCTACGTGCTGGAAGTGAACCCGCGCGCCTCGCGTACCGTGCCGTACGTGTCCAAGGCCACCGGCCTGTCGCTGGCCAAGATCGCCGCGCGCTGCATGGCCGGCCAGTCGCTGGACGACCAGGGCATCGGCGAAGAGGTCATCCCGCCGTACTACAGCGTCAAGGAAGCGGTGTTCCCGTTCAACAAGTTCCCTGGCGTCGACCCGGTGCTCGGGCCTGAAATGCGTTCGACCGGCGAGGTGATGGGCGTGGGCAAGGCGTTCGGCGAAGCACTGTTCAAGAGCCAGCTGGCCGCGGGTTCGCGCCTGCCGGAGAAGGGCACCGTGCTGATCACCGTGAAGGACAGCGACAAGCCGCGCGCCGTCGGCGTGGCCCGCATGCTGCACGACATGGGCTACCCGATTGTCGCCACCCGCGGCACCGCGTCGGCCATCGAGGCCGCCGGTATCCCGGTAAAGACGGTCAACAAGGTCAAGGACGGCCGTCCGCATATCGTGGACATGATCAAGAACGGCGAACTGGCGCTGGTGTTCACCACGGTGGACGAAACCCGCACCGCAATCGCCGATTCGCGCTCGATCCGTACCTCGGCGCTGGCCAATCGCGTGCCGTACTACACCACCATCGCCGGTGCCCGCGCCGCGGTGGAGGGGCTGAAACATATGCAAAGCCTGGAGGTCTATGACCTGCAGGGGCTGCACGCCTCGCTGGCCTGAGGATTATCCAGGTAAGGCAGGCGGCACATCGCCACCGATCGGGCGCTTGCGCCCGGTCAGATGCCCGGAAGCCCGCCGGAGTTGATGCCGGCGGGCTTCTTGGCCTAAACTACGTCAAATTCGTCGATCGAACCGGCGTGCCCGCGTTCGATCCTGTCTGAAAGCCGCGGTTGAGCGGAAGTGCCCTGGCAGCATTGCCGGGGATGGCTCCAGCTCCGCTGCGGCTCATTTTTTTGTTGAACGAGACATGAGCACCATTCCGATTACCAAGCGTGGCGCCGAGCTCCTGAAGGAAGAGCTCCAGCGCCTCAAGGCTGTCGAGCGTCCGGCGGTGATCAATGCCATTTCGGAAGCCCGCGCCCAGGGCGATCTCTCGGAAAATGCCGAGTACGACGCCGCCAAGGAAAAGCAGGCCTTTATCGAGGGTCGCATTCTGGAAGTGGAGTCGAAGCTCTCCGCTGCGCAGGTCATCGACCCGACCCAGCTCGACACCGACGGCCGCATCGTCTTTGGCGCCACCGTTGACCTGGAAGACCTCGAGTCGGGCAGGCCCGTCAGCTACCAGATCGTGGGCGATGACGAGGCCGACCTCGACACCGGCAAGATCTCGGTCAGCTCGCCGATCGCGCGTGCGCTGATCGGCAAGTTCGAAGGCGACGTCGCGACCGTGCTGGCCCCTGGCGGCGAGCGCGAGTACGAAGTCATTACTGTCCGCTATATCTGACGCCGGTCCGGCCGGCTCGCTTCGCGCTTGCCCGGCCACCGGAAAGACCGGCTTGTGTTCTCATCTTCCTATAACAGCCTGCCACCGCTGCCGCACCGCATCTTTTTGCTGCTGACGGTGGTATGGGCGGGCAGCCTCTGGACGGTCGGCTACATGGTGGCGCCGACACTGTTTTCCGTGCTGCCCAGCCGCGAGATGGCGGGCATGATCGCCGGTCACCTGTTTCATACCGAGGCCATCGTCGGCGTCACCATCGGCGTGCTGCAGCTGGTGCTGTGCAACGTGATGATCCGGCGCGGCGCCAATCGCTACCGCGCGCTGCGCTGGCTGGTGCTGGGCATGCTGTGCTGCGTGCTGGTCGGCTACTTCGGCACCCAGCCGTTCATGGGCAGCCTGAAGGAAAAGGCGCTGGCGCTGGGCGTCGGGGTCTCGGAATCGCCTTACAAGGCGCAATTCGGCATGCTGCACGGCGTATCGAGCGCCTTCTACCTGGTGCAGAGCCTGCTGGCGCTGGTGCTGGTGTGGCGCGCTTCGGCGCCGCGTTCGGCCGGGGAGTGAGCCCGGCTTTCCCGGCGGTGCCACGGTGGTGGCGCGCCGGAGTCAGGGCCGCCGGGCGGCGGACCTGTCCTGCACAGGCTGCCGGGGTGATTACCCCAGTGCCTTCTTCTTCTGGCTGGTCGGGCGTGCGCGCGAACGCTTCACATTGCCGCCGGCGGTAACGCGCTCATTGCCGAGCACCGTCACTTCCTTGCGGGTCGGGCGGCGGTTCGGCGCGGCGCTGGGCTTCTTGACCGTAACCGTGCGCGGGGCGGCGCCACCGCGGCGGACTGGCGCATGCCGGCCCAGGTCTTCCGGCTGGTTTTCCTTCAGGCGCGCTTCGCCCGGACGCCAGATCACCAGCAGCTTGCCGATATGCTGGATCGGCGCGGCGCTCAGCGCGTCGCAGATCTCTTCGTAGATGGCGACGCGGGCTTCGCGGTCATCGCCGAACACGCGGATCTTGATCAGGTCATGGGCAGCCAGGCTGCGGTCGATCTCGGCGAGCACGTTGCGGGTCAGGCCTTCAGCGCCGATCATCACGACCGGGTTCAGGGCATGGGCACGGGAGCGCAGGTCGGAGCGCTGGGCAGGGACGAGTTGTAGAGCGGGCATAGGTTGGCGCTGAATTATTAGGCGCTTTAAATAGGGATAGAGCGCTGAGGCGCTGGGAAATCTGGCGCTGCAGCCCACGCCGGCAATCATGGACACGGCGGCCGGGCAAGGGCAGGCTTCCGACGACCGCCCGGGGCGGCAAACCGGCGGGGCCCATGGGGTTCGCCGGCGGTCGGGATGCGGATTGGCGCGTATTATCCGTCAATCCGGCACTGTCGGGCGGCAAAATCATCAAAACAGTAGAAAATCCTTCGGCGCGCGGCGTTGGCAGGCAACGGGGGCGGGGAACAGGCAGGTAACAGGGCTGGTATTAGGCATGGCAAAAAACAAGTTTAACCATTCGTGGCTGCACGACCACATCAACGATCCGTATGTGAAGATGGCGCAGCGGGAGGGGTATCGCGCCCGCGCGGCGTACAAGCTCAAGGAGATCGACGAGCAGGACAAGCTGATCCGTCCGGGCCAGGTGATCGTCGACCTGGGCGCGGCGCCTGGCAGCTGGAGCCAGTACGCCCGCAACAAGCTGGCGGCGTCGCCGCGGGCCAGGGACGGCAAGATCGACGGCGCCGTGGTCGCGATCGACCTGCTGCCGATGGAGGCTGTCGCCGACGTCACTTTTATCCAGGGCGATTTCCGTGAGGAAGCGGTATTCCGCCAGCTCGAAAGTGTGGTGCTGGACGCCTCCGGCGGCGACAAGATCGACCTTGTATTGTCCGACATGGCCCCCAACTTGTCGGGTGTGGCTTCCGCGGATTCGGCCCGGATCGAGTACCTGTGCGACCTCGCGCTGGAATTTGCGCAGGCCCATCTGAAGCCGGAGGGGGCATTACTGGTAAAGTGTTTCCACGGGAGCGGCTACAGCCAGATCGTGGAGAAGTTCAAACGGCAGTTCAAACTGGTCGCGAAACGCAAGCCCAAGGCGTCGCGAGACAAGTCTTCCGAGACCTTTATCCTTGGGCGTTACCTCAAGACGGTGGATTGACCGATTCCGACCCCGATCCAGGCCAGGGCGAAAAAAGAAGGGGAAAGTGCCCCACCCGCTGCTATTGGCGTCATAGTTTCGCTGTTTCCCCCCGAGGGCGGGCGCTGCATTACAATGCAGCTATCCGTTGGCAAGGCAATTGCAAAGGAGTTCGGCCTTGAATAACAACCTGTTTCAAAAGGCGGCAATCTGGCTCGTGATCGCGCTGGTTTTGTTTACCGTCTTCAAGCAGTTCGACAAGCCCCGTGCGCAGGACAGCGTCACCTATTCGCAGTTCATGGATGACGCCAAGAACGGCAAGGTGTCGCGTGTCGACGTGCAGGGCCGCAACCTGGTGGTCTCGCCTAAGGAAGGCGCCAAGTACACCATCATCTCGCCGGGCGACATCTGGATGGTCGGCGACCTGATGAAGTACGGCGTCCAGGTGACCGGCAAGGCGGACGACGAACCTAACGTGTTGGTCCAGGCCCTGTATTACCTTGGGCCGACCCTGCTGATCATCGTGTTCTGGTTCTACATGATGCGCCAGATGCAGGGCGGCGGGAAAGGCGGCGCCTTCTCATTTGGCAAGTCGCGTGCGCGCCTGATCGATGAGAACCAGAACGCCGTCACGTTCCAGGACGTGGCCGGCTGCGACGAGTCCAAGGAAGAAGTGGTCGAACTGGTCGACTTCCTGAAGGACCCGCAGAAGTTCCAGAAGCTGGGCGGCCGTATCCCGCGCGGCGTGCTGCTGGTCGGCCCTCCGGGTACCGGCAAGACGCTGCTGGCGCGCGCCATCGCCGGCGAGGCCAAGGTGCCGTTCTTCAGTATCTCGGGTTCCGACTTCGTGGAAATGTTCGTTGGCGTGGGCGCGGCCCGCGTGCGCGACATGTTCGAGAACGCCAAGAAGCAGGCCCCTTGCATCGTGTTCATCGATGAAATCGACGCGGTCGGCCGCCATCGTGGCGCCGGCATGGGCGGCGGCAACGACGAGCGCGAGCAGACCTTGAACCAGATGCTGGTCGAGATGGACGGCTTCGAGGCCAACTCGGGCGTGATCGTGATCGCCGCGACCAACCGTGCCGACGTGCTGGACAAGGCGCTGCTGCGTCCGGGCCGCTTCGACCGCCAGGTCTACGTGGGCCTGCCGGATATCCGCGGCCGCGAGCAGATCCTGAAGGTCCATATGCGCAAGGTGCCGATCGGCAACGATGTCGACGCCTCGATCATCGCGCGCGGCACCCCGGGCTTCTCGGGCGCCGATCTGGCCAACCTGGTCAACGAGGCCGCGCTGTTTGCCGCCCGCCGGAGCAAGCGCGTGGTCGACATGCAGGACTTCGAGGATGCCAAGGACAAGATCTACATGGGTCCGGAGCGCAAGTCGACGGTCATGCGCGAAGAAGAGCGCCGGGCCACGGCTTACCACGAGTCGGGCCATGCGGTGGTGGCCAAGCTGCTGCCCAAGGCTGACCCGGTGCACAAGGTCACCATCATGCCGCGTGGCTGGGCGCTGGGCGTGACCTGGCAGCTGCCGGAGCATGACAAGTATTCGAAGTACAAGGACAGCATGCTGGAAGAGGTCGCCATCCTCTTCGGCGGCCGCGCGGCGGAAGAGGTCTTCCTCAACGCCATGAGCACCGGCGCTTCCAACGACTTCGAACGTGCCACCAAGATCGCCCGCGATATGGTGACCCGCTTCGGCATGAGCGACTCGCTTGGCGCCATGGTCTACGTGGACACCGAGCAGGACGGCATGTTCGGCAAGCTGTCGTCGAAGACCGTATCGGAAGCCACGCAGCAGAAGGTCGACGCTGAGATCCGCCGCATCATCGACGAGCAATATGCGCTGGCCAAGCGCCTGCTCGAAGAGAACCGCGACAAGGTCGAGGCCATGACCAACGCGCTGATGGAATGGGAAACCATTGATGCCGACCAGGTGAACGACATCATGGCCGGCAAGCCGCCGCGTCCGCCGCGCAGCGCGTCGGGCCAGAACGGCGGCGGCAGCACGCCTCCGGGCGGCTCGCCGGTGGCGCCGACCAACGCGCCTGCCACGGCCTGATCCCGCGATTTCGTCGGCCTGACGACGTAATGGTGGTAGCTGTGTAGTGGCTGTACCCGAAGCCGGTGCCTGGTGCACCGGCTTTTCTTTTTGCGCGACGGGTTCGCGCACAGACTTTCCTCAAGTATTCCGACCTTGCAGCAGACTTCTCAGACCCGGTACTTTCAGTGCGGACGCTTTCGCTTTGCGCTGGACCAGCGCCCGCTGGTGATGGGCATCCTCAACGTTACGCCCGATTCGTTCTCCGACGGCGGCCAGCACACCAGCCGCGATGCGGCGCTGCGCCATGCCGAGCAGATGATCGCGGAGGGCGTGGACATCATTGATATCGGTGGCGAGTCCAGCCGCCCGGGCTCGGCCGCGCTGCCGCTGGAAGACGAGCTGGCCCGCGTGATCCCGGTGGTCGAAGCGCTGCGCGACTGCGGCAAGCCGCTGTCGATCGACACCTACAAGCCCGAGGTCATGCGCGCCGCGCTTGCGGCCGGAGCCGATCTCATCAACGATATCTGGGGTTTTCGCATGCCGGGCGCGGTCGAGGCGCTGGCGGCGCCGGAAGCCGGCCAGGCCGGCCTGTGCGTGATGCACATGCAGCGCGACCCGCAGACCATGCAGGAAGACCCGCACTACGACGACGTGGTCGCCGAGGTGGCCGAGTTCCTGGCCGAACGCATCGCCGCGCTGCGCGCTGCCGGTATCGACGACGCCCGACTATCCCTCGATCCGGGGTTTGGCTTCGGCAAGACGCCCGATCATAATCTGCGCCTGCTGGGGCAACTGCCGCGGCTGGCGCTGGAGGGCCTGCCGGTGCTGGCGGGCATCTCGCGCAAATCCACGCTAGGTGCGATCCTCGGCGGGCGCGCGCCGCAACAACGGATCGCTGCCAGCATTGCCGCGGCGGTGTGTGCGGTAGAGCGCGGAGCATTTATCGTACGGGTGCATGATGTCGGGCAGACGGTGGATGCCGTGAAGACCTGGTGGGCGGTGCGCAACGAAGCCGTCGGTGGGGTCTGAGGCGCATCGCCGGAAAAGTGCAGGACAGAGCGCCAGAGAGCGCCTGACGGAGCAACGAACAGAGAACGGAAAGGGAATCAGCGAATGACACGCAAGTACTTCGGGACGGATGGCATACGGGGCAGGGTTGGCGAGGCGCCGATCACGCCGGATTTCGTGATGCGCCTGGGCCATGCCGCCGGCAAGGTGCTGGCCCACGGGGCCAGGACCGGGCAGGGTCGCCCGACCGTGCTGATCGGCAAGGACACGCGCATTTCCGGTTACATGCTGGAAGCCGCGCTGGAAGCCGGCTTCACCTCGGCCGGCGTGCACGTGCTGCTGACCGGGCCGCTGCCCACCCCCGGCATCGCCTACCTGACGCGCGCGCTGCGGCTGTCGGCCGGGGTGGTGATCTCGGCCAGCCACAACCCGTACTACGACAACGGCATCAAGTTCTTCTCCGCCGATGGCGACAAGCTGCCCGATGAGGTAGAGGCCGAAATCGAGGCCGCCATGGAGGAGTCGATGGTATGCGCGCCTTCCGAGGAACTGGGCCGCGCGCGCCGCATCAACGATGCCCCCGGCCGCTATATCGAATTCTGCAAGAGCACGTTCCCGCATGAGCAGGACCTGCACGGGCTCAAGCTGGTGGTCGATTGTGCCCACGGCGCGGCCTACCACATCGCCCCGCATGTGTTCCATGAACTGGGCGCCGACGTCGTTTCCATCGGCAACCAGCCGGACGGCCGCAATATCAACGACGGCTACGGTGCCACCGCGCCGGCCAAGCTGATCGAGGCGGTCAGGGCCAATGGCGCGGACCTGGGCCTGGCCTTCGACGGCGACGCCGACCGGCTACAGGTGGTGGACGCGAGCGGACGCCTCTACAACGGCGATGAACTGCTGTACCTGATCGTGCGCGACCGCCAGGCCGTTGGCCAGTCGGTGCCGGGTGCCGTCGGCACGCTGATGACCAATATGGCGGTGGAGCTGGCGCTCAAGCGCCAGGGTGTCGAGTTCGTGCGCGCCAAGGTGGGCGACCGTTATGTGCTGGAAGAGCTGAACAAGCGCAAGTGGACGCTGGGCGGCGAAGGCTCCGGCCACCTGCTGTGCCTGGACCGGCACAGCACCGGCGACGGCATCGTGTCGGCGCTCCAGGTGCTGGCGGCGCTGCGCCGCAGCGGCAAGACGCTGGCGCAGCTGCTGGAAGGCGTGGACTTGTTCCCGCAGACGCTGATCAACGTGCGTGTGCAGAAGGGCTTCGACTGGCAGTCGCATGCCGGCCTGCAGGCCGCGCGCGCAACCATCGAGCCGCAGCTGGAAGGTCGCGGCCGGGTGCTGATCCGCGCTTCGGGTACGGAGCCGGTGGTGCGCGTGATGGTCGAGGCCGAACAGGCCGAGATGGCCGAGCGCGCAGCCAAAACCCTGGCAGACGCGCTGGGCGCCTGATACGCCTCACCCTCACGAAGAACGCCGGGCCAGTCCCGGCGTTTTTTTGTGCTGGAACGCAATTAACCGCCGTCATATTTCGGCGTCATGACAGTGCGCTGGCGCCCGTGATCCCTTGCTGGCAGTGGGTTTCGAGAAGATTTAAAGATGTCACGGAATTGTCATATGGGGGGCTTAGAGTTCGTCTTGTCAAAAATTTGTCATTCCCAACCAATGTTCTCTGGAGGACATATGAAGCTGGTCAAGACTGCCGTGGCAGGCATCGTTTCGATGGTGGTAGCAGGCACTGCGTTCGCGGCGGAAATTACCGGTGCAGGCGCTTCTTTCCCGGCGCCCGTGTATTCCAAGTGGGCCGACGCATACCAAAAAGCAACGGGCAACAAGGTCAACTATCAATCCATCGGCTCGTCGGGCGGCATCAAGCAGATCGGCGCCAAGACGGTCGATTTCGGCGCCTCGGACGCGCCGCTGAAGGACGAGGAACTGAACAAGCAGGGCCTGGTCCAGTTCCCGACCGTGATTGGTGGCGTGGTGCCGGTGATCAACCTGCAAGGCATCAAGCCGGGCGACCTGACCATCACCGGCGAGGTGCTGGCCAACATCTACCTGGGCAAGATCAAGAAGTGGGATGACCCCGCGATCAAGGCGCTGAACCCGCAAGCCAAGCTGCCGAACCAGGACATCCTGCCGGTGCGCCGTGCCGATGGTTCGGGCACCACCTTCATCTTCACCAACTACCTGTCCAAGGTCAGCCCCGACTGGAAGAGCTCGGTGGGCGAGGGCACCACGGTCAACTGGCCGGGTGGCGGCACCGGCGGCAAGGGCAATGAAGGCGTGGCCGCTTTCGTGCAGCGCCTGAACGGCGCCATCGGCTACGTTGAGTACGCCTACGCCAAGCAGAACAAGATGACCCACGTGAACATGAAGAACGCATCGGGTGCCGTGGTCAAGCCGGGCGACGATGCCTTCAAGGCCGCCGCCGCCGGTGCCGACTGGAGCAAGAGCTACTACCAGATCCTGACCAACCAGTCGGGCAAGGATGCGTGGCCGATCGCCGGCGCGACCTTCATCCTGGTCCACAAGAACCAGGAAAAGGCTGCGCAGGGCGCGGAAGTGCTGAAGTTCTTCGACTGGGCCTACAAGAGCGGCGCCAACATGGCGGCCGACCTGGACTACGTGCCGCTGCCGGAAAACGTGGTCAACCAGATCCGCTCGACCTGGAAGACCAGCGTCAAGGACGCCTCGGGCAAGGCGCTGTACTGATCTGACGGCATCGTCGGCCCCGCGTGAATGCGGGGCCGGTGTCCGGGCTGCCCGAAACTGGCCCGGACACCGGGCTCCCGCCCAGGCGGGAGCGGCGATCCACCCTGAATTCCCAACATGGCGACTACCCCTTCCGAGATCCGCAACGTCCAGCCCCCGAGCCGCACCGGCGATATCCTGTTCGGCGGCCTGACGCGCGGCGCCGCCATCGTGACGCTGCTGCTGCTGGGCGGCATCATCGTCTCGCTCGCGATCAGCGCCTGGCCGTCGATCCAGACCTTCGGCGCGCGCTTCCTGTGGACCGCGGAGTGGGATCCCCCCGCCGATGTCTACGGTGCGCTGGTGCCGATCTACGGCACCATCGTGACCTCCCTGATCGCGCTGATCATCGCGGTGCCGGTGAGCTTCGGCATCGCGCTGTTCCTGACCGAGCTGTCGCCGGCGTGGCTGCGCCGCCCGCTCGGCACCGCCATCGAACTGCTGGCCGCGGTGCCGTCGATCGTCTACGGCATGTGGGGCCTGCTCGTGTTCGCGCCGATCTTCGGCGAGTATTTCCAGAAGCCCCTGGCCGCCACGGTCGGCCAGCTGCCGGTGGTCGGCAAGCTGTTCCAGGGCGCGCCGCTGGGCATCGGCCTGCTGTGCGCGGGCGTGATCCTGGCGATCATGATCATCCCGTACATCGCCTCGGTGATGCGCGACGTGTTCGAAGTCACGCCGGTGCTGCTCAAGGAATCCGCCTACGGCGTGGGCTGCACCACCTGGGAAGTGATGTGGAACGTGGTGCTGCCATACACCCGCGCCGGCGTCATCGGCGGCGTCATGCTCGGCCTGGGCCGCGCGCTGGGCGAAACCATGGCCGTGACCTTCGTGATCGGCAATACCAACCTGCTGGACAGCGCCTCGCTGTTCTCGCCGGGCAACAGCATCACCTCGGCGCTCGCCAACGAGTTCGCCGAAGCCGGCGCCGGCCTGCACACCGCCGCGCTGATGGAGCTGGGCCTGATCCTGTTCTTCATTACCTTCGTGGTGCTGGCGCTGTCCAAGCTGCTGCTGCTGCGACTGGCAAAGAATGAGGGTACCAAATGAGCCACGCGAGCCAAGCCGTGTCTACCTCTAGCGTATCGATTCCGGCGGTCCGCCCTGACGCGGATGCCATCCGTGCCCGGCTGCAGGCGCGCCGCCGCCGCACCAACCTGTATGCGCTGACCGCCTCGCTGGTGGCGATGGGCTTCGGCCTGTTCTGGCTGGCGTGGATTTTGTGGACCACCGTCACGCTGGGCGTGGGTGGCCTCTCGCTGAACCTGTTCACGCAGATGACGCCGCCCCCCAACACCGCCGGCGGTGGCCTGGCCAATGCCATCTTCGGCAGCTTCGTGATGGTCGGCATGGCCACGCTGTTCGGCACGCCGCTGGGCATCCTGGCCGGCATCTACCTGGCCGAGTATGGCAAGAGCTCGCCGCTGGCCAGCTTTATCCGCTTTATCAACGACATCCTGCTGTCGGCGCCGTCGATCGTGATCGGCCTCTTTGTCTACGCGCTGGTGGTGACCCGCATGGGCCACTTCTCGGGCTGGGCCGGGATCTGCGCGCTGGCGCTGCTGCAGGTGCCGATCGTGGTGCGAACCACTGAGAACATGCTGAACCTGGTGCCCAACGCGCTGCGCGAGGCCGCCTTCGCCCTGGGCACGCCCAAGTGGAAGATGGTGATGTCGATCACGGTGAAGTCATCGTACGCCGGGATTGTGACCGGGGTATTGCTGGCAGTGGCCCGTATCGCCGGCGAAACCGCGCCGCTGCTGTTCACCGCGCTGTCCAACCAGTTCTGGACCAGCGACCTGAACAAGCCGATGGCCAACCTGCCAGTGACGATCTTCCGCTTCGCCATGAGCCCGTTCACCGAATGGCAGCAGCTGGCCTGGGCGGGTGTGTTCCTGATTACGATCGGCGTGCTGGCCCTGAATATCCTGGCGCGCATCCTGTTCAAGAAATAAGCGGCCGGACCACGCAACCCGTCCTGCCCCAAAGACTGCAAGCGAGAAACGCAATGACATCCACCGTCATCGACATTCCCGATTCGGTACGCGCCAAGATCGACGTGCGCAACCTGAACTTCTACTACGGCCAGTTCCATGCGCTGAAGAACATCAACATGTCGATCCCCGACCGCAAGGTCACGGCCTTTATCGGGCCGTCGGGCTGCGGCAAGTCGACGCTGCTGCGCACCTTCAACAAGATGTATGCGCTGTACCCCGAGCAGCGTGCCGAAGGCGAGATCAACATGGACGGCGACAACCTGCTGACTGCGCGCCAGGACATCGCCCTGCTGCGCGCCAAGGTCGGCATGGTGTTTCAGAAGCCGACGCCGTTCCCGATGTCGATCTACGACAACATCGCCTTCGGCGTACGCCTGTTCGAGAAGCTGTCGCGCTCGGAAATGGATGATCGCGTGGAATGGGCGCTGACCAAGGCGGCGCTGTGGAACGAGGCCAAGGACAAGCTGAACCAGTCGGGCTACGGCCTGTCCGGCGGCCAGCAGCAGCGCCTGTGCATCGCGCGCGGCATCGCCATCCGCCCGGAAGTGCTGCTGCTGGACGAGCCGTGCTCGGCGCTGGACCCGATCTCCACTGGCCGCATCGAAGAACTGATCGCCGAGCTCAAGGACGAGTACACGGTCGTGATCGTTACCCACAACATGCAGCAGGCGGCGCGCTGCTCGGACTACACCGCCTACATGTACCTGGGCGAGCTGATCGAGTTCGGCGAAACCGAGAAGATCTTCATCAAGCCGCACCGCAAGGAAACGGAAGACTACATTACCGGCCGCTTCGGTTGATTCGGCCGATTGTCACCGCAAGGCGTAGCATACAAACAGCGGCCAGGAGAATCCCATGCCAGACAAGCACCTGTCGACCCAGTTCGACGCCGACCTCAACGCGATCAATACCAAGCTGCTGCAGATGGGCGGCCTGGTCGAGTCGCAGATCGAGCTCGCCATGCGCGCGCTGTCCGATTTCGACGGTGAGGTCGCCGACCAGGTCATCGCCCGCGAGCAGCAGCTCAATGCGCTGGAAGTCGAGATCGATGCCGACTGCGGCAACATTATTGCCCGGCGCCAGCCGACCGCGCGCGACCTGCGCCTGGTGATGGCCATCTCCAAGACCATCACCAACCTCGAGCGCGCCGGCGACGAGGCCGAGAAGGTCGCCAAGCGCACCAAGCACATCATGGAAGATGCGTCGGCACACAGCATCAACTACGCCGAGGTCAAGCTCTCGGGCGAGATGGCGATCTCGCTGCTGCGCCAGGCGCTGGACGCCTTTGCCCGCCTGGATACCGTGGCGGCGGCGCGCATCGTCAAGGACGACAAGGCCATCGACGAGGAATTCCGCGGCTTCGTGCGCAAGCTGATCACGTACATGATGGAAGACCCGCGTACGATCTCGGTCGCACTGGACTTCCTGTTCATTGCCAAGGCGATCGAGCGCATCGGCGACCACGCCAAGAACATCGCGGAATTTATCATTTACATTGTCAAGGGGACGGACGTCCGCCATGTCTCGCGCGAGGACATGGAGCGCGAAGCGCTGAGCTGAGCGGCCTAAGAATCCGTTACATCATGAAACGGGTTCTATACGGAGAACGATACACATGCCAAGCAGTATTCTCGTTGTCGAAGACGAACCGGCGATCGCTGAACTGATCGCCGTCAACCTGCAGCACGCGGGGCACTATCCGATCCGGGCCTACAACGCCGAGCAGGCGCTGTCGCTGATGAGCGACGTGCTGCCTGACCTGGTGCTGCTGGACTGGATGCTCCCCGGCAAGTCGGGTGCTAACTTCGCCAAGGAGTTGCGAGCCAACGACCGCACCCGCCAGATCCCCATCATCATGCTGACCGCGCGCGGCGAGGAGCAGGACAAGGTGATGGGGCTGGAAGCCGGCGCGGACGACTACGTTACCAAGCCGTTCTCGCCCAAGGAACTGCTGGCGCGGATCAAGGCCGTGCTGCGCCGCCGCGCGCCGCAGCTCACCGACGACGTGGTCGCGATCAACGGCCTGCGGCTGGACCCGGCCACGCACCGCGTCACCGGGCAGGACGACAGCGGTCCGATCAAGCTGGACCTGGGCCCCACCGAGTTCCGTCTGCTGCACTTCCTGATGACGCATCCGGAGCGTGTGCACAGCCGGTCGCAATTGCTCGACCAGGTCTGGGGCGACCACGTCTTTGTCGAGGAACGCACCGTCGACGTCCATATCAAGCGCCTGCGGGCGGCGCTTACGCCGGGCGGCTACAGCAATATGATCGAAACCGTGCGCGGCAGCGGCTACCGGCTGGCGCGCACCCCCGGCGCCTGACGCTTCCGGCCGGCCGGGCGGCACGCGTCGCCCGGTCCGGCCACCGATCTCCACGCTGCTGGCAGGGCGCGGCGAAATCGTGGCACACTCCGTCGCAACTAAGCGGCCCTTATCACAATCCGGGTCGCAAGCCTGAACCCTGCGCATGAATGTCATCTGGGCCCGTTCCGCGGCCATCCTGATCGGTCTGCTGGTGCTGTCCGCCGGTATCTACCTGGCCTTCGGCCCGGTGCCGGCGCTGGCGCTTGCCTGCGCCGCGCTGTTCTCGCTGCTTTGCTATTACCTGTACCAGATCAACCGCTTGTGGAAGGTGCTGGACGCGCCGGTCTACGGCGAAATCCCGAGCGCGCTCGGCCTGTGGGGCGAGGTCTATTACCGGCTGCACCGGCTGGTCAAGCGCTGGCGCACCCAGGTGCTGCAGGTCGAGCAGCAGCACACGCGCTTTATCCAGGCGATCCAGGCCTCGCCCAACGGCGTGCTGATGCTGGACGACGCCGACCAGATCGAATGGTGCAACGACGTGGCCGAGCAGCACTTCGGCCTGAATGCGCGGCGCGATGTGCGCCAGCGCATCACTCACCTGATCCGCCGGCCCGAGTTCGTCCACTACCTGACGCGGCAGCGCTTTGACGAGCCGCTGGTGATGCGCGACATGGGCGAACACAAGCACAGCGTGATCGCGGTGCAGATCCTGCCGTATGGCGACAACCGCAAGCTGGTCATCACGCAGGACATCACCAAGCTCGAGAACACCGAGGCCATGCGCCGCGATTTCGTCGCCAACGTCTCGCACGAGCTGAAGACGCCGCTGACGGTGCTGACCGGCTTTCTGGAAACCGTGCGCGACCTGCCGGTATCGGAGGAGGATCGCCGGCGCTATATCGACCTGATGCTGGTGCAGTCGGTGCGCATGCAGAGCATCGTCGAGGACCTGCTGGCGCTGGCCAGGCTGGAAAGCGATGAGCAGGCGCCGGGCAACGACATCGTGCCGGTGCAGGCGATGGTGGCGCATCTCAGGCACGACGCCGAGGCGCTGTCGCAAGGGCGGCACCAGGTATCGGCCGAGATCGACACCACCGTGGGCTTGCGCGGCGCGGAAACCGAATTGCTGTCCGCGCTAGGCAACCTGGTGTCCAATGCGGTGCGCTACACGCCGGACGGCGGGCGCATCACGATGCGGCTTGGCTGGGAGGACGGCCATGCAGTGTTCTCGGTGGCCGATACCGGACTGGGTATCGCGCCAGAACATATTCCGCGGCTGACCGAGCGCTTCTACCGTGTCGACCGCAGCCGCTCGCGCGATACCGGCGGCACCGGCCTGGGACTTGCCATCGTCAAGCACGTGCTGTCGCGCCACCATGCCGATTTGCGCGTGACCAGCGAGGTTGGCCGCGGCAGTGTGTTCCGGGTGATCTTCCCGCTCGAGCGCAGCGTGCGGTCGGCGGGCGGCGACGGGACGATAGCCGCGGTACCTCCCACGGGCGTCACGACATCGCCGCAGGCGCCGGATTCCTCGCGGCGCGCAGCCTGACACACAAAGAAAAATCCCGCCGCAGCGGGGTTTTCCTTTGCATCCGAGCGGCTCCGTTCACGGCGTGCCGCCGAACATTTCCAGCATGTCGTTCTGGCTGACATGCGGATGCTTGGAGCGGGTCTGCCTGCGCATGTAGTTGCCGTCCGGCTGCATGATCCACGCCGACGCATTATCGCGCAGGTGCACCTGCAGGCTTTCCTTGATGACGCGCGCCTTCAGTGCCCTGTCCAAGACCGGGAAGGCGACCTCCACGCGGCGAAACAGGTTGCGATCCATCCAGTCGGCGCTGGACAGGTACAGCACGTCCTCACCGCCGGCGCGGAAATAGTAGACCCGATGGTGCTCCAGGAAGCGCCCGACAATTGAGCGCACCGAGATGTTTTCCGACATGCCCGGCACGCCCGGCATCAGCGCGCACACGCCGCGCACGATCAGGTCGATCTTCACGCCCGCGCGCGAGGCCTTGTAGAGCTCGTCGATGATCGACGGTTCCAGCAGCGCATTCATCTTGGCGATGATCCGCGCCGGCTTGCCCGCGCGCGCGTTGCGGGCCTCGGCGCGGATATGGTCGACCAGGTTGCTCTGCATGGTGAAGGGCGACTGCCACAGGTGGTTCAGCCGGATGGTGCCGGCGGTGCCGGTCAGCAGCTGGAACACGTGGTGCACGTCTTCGCAGATCGCCTCGTTGGCGGTCAGCAGGCCGAAGTCGGTGTAGAGTCGGGCGGTGCGCGGATGGTAATTGCCGGTGCCCAGGTGCGCGTAGCGGCGCAGCTTGACCTGCTTGGCCTTGGGGCCGGTGGGCTCGCGCCGCACGATCAGCAGCATCTTGGCGTGGCACTTGTGGCCGACCACGCCGTAGATTACGTGCGCGCCGGCGGATTCCAGCCGCTCGGCCCAGTTGATATTGGTTTCCTCGTCGAAGCGCGCCAGCAGCTCCACCACCACCGTCACTTCCTTGCCGTTGCGCGCGGCGGTCATCAGCGCTTCCATCACCAGCGACTCGTTGCCGGTGCGGTAGACCGTCTGCTTGATCGCGACCACGTTGGGGTCGGCCGCGGCCAGCTGCAGCAGGTCGAGCACGGAGTTGAAGCTCTCGTACGGGTGGTGCAGCAGCACGTCCTGCTGGCGCATCACATCGAACATCGACGCGCCGGTGGCAAAGGCCTTGACCGGCGCGGGCACGTACGGCGAGTACTTGAGCGCGGGCCGGTCCACCATGTCGGGGATCTGCATCAGGCGCACCAGGTTCACCGGGCCGGACACCCGGTACAGGTCCTGCTCGGCCAGCCCTGATTCCAGCAGCAGGCGGCGCGCCAGCGGGTTGGGGGTGTCGGACGAGATTTCCAGTCGCACGGTGTCGCCGAAATGGCGCGTGGGCAGTTCGCCCTGCAATGCCTCGCGCAGGTCGGTGATTTCGTCTTCCGACACAAACAGGTCGGAATTGCGCGTGACGCGGAACTGGAAGCAGCCGTGCACCTCGATTGCCGGAAACAGCTCGTGCACGAAGCCCTGCATGAAGGAGGACAGCATCACGAAGCCGAACGGGTAGCCCGACAGCTTCTCCGGCATCTTGACCACGCGCGGCAGCGCGCGCGGCGCCTGCACGATGGCGAGGTCGGCCTCGCGCCCGAAGGCGTCCTTGCCGGACAGTTCCACCACGAAGTTCAGGCTCTTGTTGAGCACGCGCGGAAAAGGGTGGGCCGGGTCCAGTGCGATCGGGGTCAGCACCGGCGCCAGCTCGCGCGTGAAGAACTCGCGCGCCCATTCGCGCTGGGCGTCGGTCCAGGTGGTGGTCAGGTGGAAAAAGACCCCTTCTTTTTCAAGAAGTGGAAAGATGGTGTTCTGCAGCATGTCATACTGCGAAGCAACAAGCCGTTGCGTGCGCTCGGTGACAAGCCGGTAGGTCTGCTGGAAAGAAAGGCCGTCCGGCGTCAGGCCCGACGCGTTGTCGCGCATCTGTTCTTTCAGGCCTGCCATGCGGATTTCAAAAAATTCGTCCAGATTGCTGGACACGATGCAGATGAATTTCAGCCGCTCCAGCAGTGGGATCTTCGGGTCCGCCGCTTGCGCCAGGACGCGAGCGTTGAATTCCAGGATGCCCAGTTCGCGATTGAGCAGCGTACTGGGCGGAGTCGTCGACATGAGCATGGGCTTTCTTTGGTAATGTGGCGACTTTTCCATAGCAACGTGTCATTTTCATGACAGTTTGATTTTGTCATGATGTGGACATGACAACGACATATTTTTCCCGGGCGCGAGCGCCGGCCGGAGGCACTACCATGCACCCGCCGCCATCGCATGAACGCGCAACGCCAACGCGAACCAGCCCTCCAATCACACGATGAACAATTCCCCACGCCTGCTGGCCGCCGTCGACATGGGCTCGAACAGCTTCCGCCTGATGATCGGGCGGGTGGACGAAACCCCTACCGCCAGCGGCCCGGCCAGCCAGATCTTCCAGGTCGACGCGCTGCGCGAGCCGGTGCGCCTGGCCGCCGGCCTGACGCCCGACAAATACCTGGACCAGCCCGCGCGCCGCCGCGGCATCGACGCGCTGCGACGCTTCGGCGACCGGCTGCGCGACTTCGCGCCCAACCAGGTGCGCGCCGTGGCCACCAACACCCTGCGCGTGGCCAAGAATGCGTCGGAATTCCTGATCGAGGCCGAAAGCGCCCTCGGCTTCCCGATCGAAGTTATCGCAGGGCGCGAAGAGGCGCGGCTGATCTACCTCGGCGCCTCGCATGATGCGCCGGCGTGCCAGGGCAACCGGTTGGTGGTCGATATCGGCGGCGGCTCGACCGAGTTCATCATCGGCAGTGGCTATCAGTCCAAGCTGATGGAGAGCCTGTATATCGGCTGTGTCTCGCACAGCCGCCAGTTCTTCCCCAGCGGCAATGTCGATGACTACGCGATGAAGCAGGCCGAACTGGCCGCGCGCCGCGAGATCCAGGTGCTGGTGCGCCAGTACCGCGCCGCCGGCTGGGAGCAGGCGGTGGGCTCGTCAGGCACCGCGCGCGCGCTGGCCGAGTTGATCGAGCTCAACGGCATGAATGACAACCCGTCTGAGCACGGCATCACGCGCGAGGGGCTGGAGCGGCTCAAGCGCGCGCTGATCAAGGCTGAAAACACTAACCGCGTCAAGCTGACCGGTCTCAAGCCGGACCGCATCCCGGTGCTGCCCGGCGGCCTGTCGATCATGCTCGGCGTGTTTGCCGAACTCGATATCGACCGCATGGACGTCACCGACGGCGCGCTGCGCCTTGGCGTGCTGTACGACCTGCTCGGGCGCAGCCACCACGAGGACATGCGCACGGTCACGGTCGACCAGTTCATGCGGCGCTATGGCGTGGACCGGGCCCAGTCCGCACGGGTGCGCGGCACCGCGCAGGCGCTGCTGGCACAGTTCCCGGAACCTGCCAACGAACGGCGCGAGGACAACCTGCTGCTGCTGGGCTGGGCCGCCAGCCTGCATGAGATCGGCATGTCGATCTCGCACAGCGGCTACCACAAGCATTCGGCTTATATCGCCACGCACGCGGACATGCCAGGTTTTTCCAAGACCGACCAGGCGCGGCTGGCGACGCTGCTGCTGGGCCATGCGGGCAAGCTCGGCAAGCTCTCGGGCAGCGGCAAGTTCGTCGACTGGCGCATGCTGTTCAGCCTGCGGCTGGCCTTCGTGCTGTGCCGCCGCCGCTCGGACGTGGCCTTGCCCGATATCCGCGTCAGCCAGCTGGCCGAAGCACTGGACGAGGGCTTCACGGTGAAGCTGCCGAAGACGTGGATCGAGGCCAATCCGCTGATCGAATACAGCCTCGCGCAGGAGGCCGACGAATGGCAGCGGATCGGCAAGCGCTACAAGGTTGTCTACGACTGAGACGACTGAGCGCGGGGAAAGCGGCCGCCGGGGAGGCGGCCGAAGGGAAGCCGCCGCTCAGGCGGCGTTGTTCAGGCCCAGGAAGTGGCGGGCGTAGCGCGGGTTCATGTCGTTCACGCGCAGCAGCGTCAGGAAGTCCGCCACGTTGAAGTCCGGGTCCCAGGCCGGCTGGCCGCAGATCTTGGCGCCCAGGCGCAGGTAGCCCTTGATCAGTGCGGGCGGCTCCACCTCCAGCTGCTGGTTCAGGTCCTCGACCGGCAGCGGCAGGCGCGGGAAAGCGTGGTACTCGATTGGCGCCAGCGAGCGCTCGGTGAACAGGCGGTGCAGGCTGGCCGCGTAGTGGCCGCCGTCGCTCATGGGCACGCTGGCGCAGCCCAGCATCGACTCGATGCCCCAGCGCTGCAGGTACTCGCCCAGGCCGCCCCACAGGGCCATGATCACGCTGCCCGAACGGTAGTCGCGGTGCACGCACGAGCGGCCCAGTTCCAGCATCTTGGGGCGCAGGTGCGCCAGGCGCACCAGGTCGAATTCCGATTCCGCGTACAGGCAGCCCATCCGCTTGGCCTGGTGCGGCGGCAGCACGCGGTAGGTGCCGACCACGCGCAGCGTGGCCAGGTCGCGCACGATCAGGTGGTCGCAGTAGGCATCGAACATGTCGATGTCCAGTTCGGGCACCGAGGATGTCAGGCGCGCGCCCATCTCCTCGGCAAACACCTTGTAGCGCAGGCGCTGCGCCTCGACTACTTCGTCCTGGTGGCGCGCCCACGCCACGCTGAGAGCAGGCGACTCATTTGCCGTATCCGATTGACGAGGAAGACGCCTCCGCGCCGTCTGGCCGCCGAGGCCATTGGGCAGAGAGTCGAAGAGCGGCTGGGTAGGCGTCGGGAGGTCTCGCATCAGTATGTCCTTTTGGTGACGAAACTGTTGCGATGCAATGTAGTCAGGCCCGGTGACAGTGCCGTGACCCGCCGATGACGCTTCCGTGACGGTGCGCGCCGCGGCGGGAGACTGGGGATCTTCGTGTGATGGGTCCGCCAGCGCGGTGAGGGCCTCGTGGCGGGGCTGGCGGTGGGGCGGGCGGTTCATGGGGAATCCGTGACACCTGCGGTCGGCGCCCATGCACGGGGCAGGGCGAGCCCGGCACCGCGCAGGCGACACCGTAGCGACTCTAGGGACGGGAGATTCCGCAGGCCATCAGCAATTTCTGATTTTGTGGGATAGCGATGGGGAGTGAGGTGACGCGGCCGAGCCGCGTGGAATGGGCGTGGCCGGCATTCGGCGCGCTTGAGGCGCTGTCGCCCGGCGTCAGGAACGCCTGAGCAAGTCCTCAGAGAAATTCGGGATTCACCACCGCGCGCAGCACGGTCTGCGCTTCGCTTTCGCGGGTGCGGCCGGTGAGCCACCACACGCCGCTCTTGCGCACGCTCCACTCCATTTCGGTGCCGGCCAGCAGCAGGCTGGCCACGCGGCCGATCCAGGGCTGGTGCCCGACCACCACCACATGCTCGGGCCGCTCGGGCCATTCCACGGCGGCCAGTACCGCGCTGACATCGGCGCCGGGCGAGAGCGCCTCGACGATCTCCGGCTCGCCGGTCAGCGCGGCCGCCGTCTCACGCGCGCGCACCGCGGGGCTGCACAGCACGCGGGTATCGGCGGGCAGATGCGCGCGCAGCCATTTGGCCGAGGCTTCTGCCTGCCTGCGGCCGCGGCGGGTGAGCGGACGCTGCAGGTCGGCATGGCGGCTCAGGCTGAGCGCGTCGGGGAGGGCTTCGGCTTCGGCGTGGCGCCACAGGATCAGGTTCATGTCGGGCTGGGCAGGGGTGCGTGCTTCGAGTATGGTGACGCGGCCCGACCGGCGCAAGCGACAGGCTTTTCCGCAGGGCCATCGGCGCTGGCGCCAACGACGGCACGTAAACGAAAACAGGCTGCCGGTGGGCAGCCCGAAAGTGTGTCCGCGCGCGGTGTCAGCGGTGTGACAGCGCGTGGGCGTGCAAGCGCAGCAGGCCCGGCGGCGCCTTCAGCGCCGCCGCGGCCGTGCAAAAACTCAGGACTTGTGGCGGAAGTTGATGCGTCCCTTGGTCAGGTCGTAGGGCGACATTTCAAGGGTGACACGGTCGCCGGCCAGGATGCGAATGCGGTGCTTCTGCATCTTGCCCGAAGCGTATGCCCAGATTTCCACGCCGTTTTCCAGCGTGACCCGATAGCGGTTGTCAGGCAGGGCTTCCGACACCACGCCGCCAAATTCAATGAGTTCTTCCTTAGCCAATCTGTCTTCCTTTTCGGCAGCCAGCAAAGGCTGCATGATTGCGTTATCAAAAATTCCTGTCGGCTCGGCCGCCACATTGGCGCGACACGGAGCCGGGGCACATATCGCCGCTGGCGGCGAAGCGTGCCTCTGGGGTGGTTCGGAGCAAGCTCACGCGGCTTGCGGCGCGCGCGGCCTGTGCTCGGTCCTGTCAGCGGTATCGCATGGCTGGCGCGGATTGCGTGCGCCGGCCTTGCCGGTGACGGCCGGGGCGGCCGTGCGCTACGCAGGATGGGCGGGCAGGTGTACCCGGTGGTTCGCCAGTTTGTATGTCGTCGCGGATGGGCCCGCGCCGGCGGCTGCTGTGCGCTCGCGAAAGCGCGCTGGTGAGAACGCCCGGTTACAGGGGATGCACGGACACCCCGGGGGCTACTACGCGAGTATACCACGTACGCAGTTGCAGCATTGCCGGCGCAGGTCCGCAGCGCAGGTTCGGGCAACGCAACATAAGTGGGCTGGGGTGGTGATGTACGGCGCACCTGAGGGCGACGTGGCCGCTTGGTATTTGCGTCGTATGAGCTAGAACTAACTCGTACGGCCTGCCGGGCCGCATCTCGCAAGGAGACTGCCATGGAACTCCATCTGGAATCGCACCGCTATGTCCGCTGCAAGCCGGACTGGCGGGCCGCCGTGATGGCGGGCCTGATCGCCGGCGCGGCATACATGGTGCTTGAGCTGCTGACTGCGCGCTTCCTGCTGTATCAGGGCGCCTGGGGGACGGTGAAGATGGTGGCAGCCATCATCCTCGGGCGAGAAGCTCTGTCGGCCGATGCCTTCAACTGGACCATCGTGCTGTCCGCGGGTACCGTTCACTTCGCACTGTCGATTATCCTGGCCGCGGCGCTGGCCTTGATCCTTTCGTCGTTCCGACTGGATTCAAGCATGGCCCTGGCCTCGGTGGTCGGCATAGTGTTCGGCGTAGTGGTGTACCTGATCAACTTCTATGTGTTCGGGCGCTATTTCAACTGGTTCGACGAGGCCCGTGGCTGGGAGAGCCTGTTCGCCCATGCGCTGTTCGGGCTGGTGGCGGCGGATGTGTATTGCAACCTCGAGCGACGGCGCAACGACATGCCGGACCGGCAGCCGGCCTGAGCGGCACGGCGGATAGGAGGCACCAGCCGGCATCCATCCGGCTGGCGCCTTCGGCTAGCCCATCTGGTTGATATGACGTTTGGCGCGCCCGCACTAACCTAGAGGCAAACGATCAGAGCGGCCGCTGCCAACAAGCCTTGCGGACGGCCACACCGGAGTACCCATGCGGGTGGCAATCGTCAGTACGGAAACCACGGGGCTCACGCCAGCGGACGAGCCCGTCAGCATCGGCCTGCTACTTGTCGAAGTAGCGCCGCGTGCGGGCAGCCTCGTGCGGGAGATTACCGACTACTACGGTTCGCAGGAGCCCACCGTGGCGATCAGCGAGGCCGCCACCTGCGTGCACGGCCTGACTACCGAGATGCTGCGCGGCCAGCGTTTCGACGTCGAAGCCATCCGCGCCATCGTCGACGACGCTGATGTGCTGGTGGCGCATGGGGCCGAATTCAACGCCCGCATGCTCGAAAAAGTGCTGCCCGACATACAGCGCAAGCGCTGGCGCTGCTCGGTCCGGCAGGTGCGCTGGTCCCAGTACTTCCATGCCCCCAACCACAAGCTCGATACACTGTGCGAGCACCTGCGCATCTTCAGGCCCCGCCCGCAAATCGCGCTGGACGATTGCCTGGCGCTGTCCAAATTGCTGTTCCAGCATATGGGTGCTGTCAGCCAGTCGACCCCGATGGGTTTCCTGCTGGCCCAGCCGGATTTCGTGTCGCGTGCCGCGAAGCACGCGTCGGCCGCCGGCGCTGAGCAGCCACCCCCACCTCCGGCGCCCGCGCAGGCAGGTGTCCCACCGCCGTGGGTGCCCAAAGGCGAAGCCCGCAACGATGGTCCGATGCGGGGACTCGTGCTGGTCGCGATAGTGCTGATACTGACTGCGGCGGCGCTGATCTGGCCCGAGTTGTTGCCGCGGTGGTGAGAATGCGGCTGCACCCAAAATAAGCGTTCCAAAGAAAAACGGCCCGGACATTGCTGTCCAGGCCGTCATTCTCAAAGCTTAAAACTGGTCGGGGCGACATGATTCGAACATGCGACCCTCTGATCCCAAATCAGATGCGCTACCAGGCTGCGCTACGCCCCGAAGCTGACGATTGTAGCCCGCTCCCGGGAGCGCGGTCAATCAGATGTGGTGATGCGCACCGCACCGCGGTGTTGCGTGGCAAGCGTTCTCCCCCTTCTGGCGGGGGCGCTTTGGCTTGACTTGGGTTTGCGCGCTGCGATAATCCGTGCACCGCTCCAGTCCGACCGGCGTGCTATTGGGAACGCCCGGTTTGCGTTTTCCTTCCGGACTGACCTGATCACCACAACAAGAACAGCGCTCCCGCGCCCCGGAGAGCGCATCGGCGCGTCTGCGCCTGCCGGGCGGCAGCCGCCGGAACGGCCTGATCCAGGATGCGGGAACTATCACAACGGTCCGGCACAGGACCGGTACAAGAAAGGGAGGGGTGGCGCCATGCGGAGCGCCGCTTGTCGCCTTGGACGGGATGAAGATGTTTCAGTCGCACATAGTTGTGCTCATCGCGGGCTTGTTTGCCCTGCAGATGGCGGTGGTTTGCGTCGTATTGCGCCGGTCCGCCGGCATGGACCGCAGCGGCCTGACGTCGTGGGCGCTGGGGAATGTGGCGGCGGCGATGGCTTCGGTGCTGTCCGCCGTTCAGGAGCTGCGGCCGTTGTGGCTGGTGCCGGAGGCGACCGATCTGGCGCTGCTGGCGGCGCTGTCGGTGATGGCGGTAGGCGTGCGGCACTTTGCGGGGCGGCCCGGCCGCACCGCGCCGATGCTGGCGCTGAACCTGGCGGCGGGCGCCGGCGTGGCGTGGCTGGACCTGGCGCCGCAATACATGGTTGCGCCACCGGCGCTGCCGGCAGTGCAGCCGCTGCTGACGGCATGCCATATCCTGCTGCTGCTCGACCTGGCGCGTAGCATTGTGCCATCGGTGCCATCCACGCGCGGCACGGGCCGGCTGGCGGCGCTGTCGCTGGTGCTGATCGTCACCGCCGCGGCGGGCATCAATGCGTGGACACTGGCGCTGCCGCTGGCCACAGTGGTGCAGGGCGGGGCCTGGCCGCGGCCGATACCGTGGGATGGCGAGCTGGCCATGCTCAATGTCTTTGCGCTGGTGGGCGCCTCGGTCAGCTTTGCGCTGATGGCGCACGACCGTCTGCGCCGCATGCTGGAGCGGCGCGCCCGGCATGACGACCTGACCGACGTGCTGCTGCGGGGCGCGTTCTGGGAAGAACTCGAAGCGGCGTGCCTGCAGGCCGAGCGGCAACGCCAGCCGCTGACGGTGGCGTTCGTCGACCTGGACCATTTCAAGGCGATCAACGATGTCTACGGACACCTGGCCGGTGACAGCGTGCTGCGGCACTTTGCCGGGCTGCTGCGCAAGGCCTGCGGTGCGCGCGACGTGGCGGGGCGCCTGGGCGGGGAGGAGTTCGCCATCGTGATGCCCGATACCGCGCTGGAGAATGGCAGGTTGACCTGCATGCGGCTGGCCACATCGGTGCGCGCCACGCCGTGCCCGTCGGAGCCAGATCCGATCGCCTACACGGTCAGCATCGGCCTGGCTGTGCGCCAGGCCGGCGAGGGTGCCGACGCGCTGATGCGCCGTGCCGACCGCGCCCTCTACGATGCCAAGCTGAAGGGGCGCAACTGCGTGTCGATGCACCCCGCGGCAAGCGCTGCGGGCAGCGAGGCCGCCGTAGCCGATGGCCGCTACGGCACGCGCGGCCGACCGCGCGTCGCTTCCTGATGCGCGGCGCCTGTCACTTCGCTTTTTACCCGGCGGCGGCGCTGCGGTAGAATGCACGCCTTCGCGTCCTTAGCTCAGTTGGATAGAGCACTCGCCTTCTAAGCGAGCGGTCAGAGGTTCGAGTCCTCTAGGACGCGCCAGCGTCTGGTTGACGCCCATTTCTCCGCTCCTGCGGCCGCGTCGCTGCAACCGGACGGCGCAACGCCGCCCGCAACCGCCCCGAGCATTCCCAAATCAATCGGATCGCGCTGTGGCGGCGCCATATGCGCACTGGCTCGCGCGCTACCAGTTGCAGCATTGAGCGCCGTAGCAGCCACGGCGTAGGGGGCAGGCGCCGGCACGTTTTGCCGTTTTGCCGCACAATACGACCTGCGCGCCGCACAGGAGCACGCTGGAGCATCAGAGGCGAGGGCCCGGACCCCGCCCGTCAGCGGGCGGCAATCCGAAGAACACCTTGCGATCCTGTACATGGCCGCCCCACATGCACAATCCGCCGCGGATACGGTCCGCGGCGCCCAGTCTTCCCTTTTCCCCGTCGCAGACACTGAAGCGCCCCGCAGCACCGGCCGGCTGCCGCTGCTCGCGCTTGGCGTCGGCAGCTTCGCCATCGGCACCGGCGAGTTCGTCATCATGGGCCTGCTGCCGGATGCCGCGCGCGACCTTGCAATCTCGATCCCGGAAGCCGGCCATCTGATCAGCGCCTATGCGCTGGGCGTGGTGATCGGTGCGCCGCTTCTGGCCGTGCTGGGCGCGCGCTGGCCGCGGCGCAACCTGCTGATCGCGTTGATGGCCATGTTTGCCGCCGGCAATATCGCCAGCGCGCTGGCGCCTTCCTACCTGTCGATGCTGGTCGCGCGCCTGCTGACGGGCTTTCCGCATGGCACGTACTTCGGCGTGGCGGCGCTGGTCGCCGCCAGCCTGGTGGCACGAGAGCGGCGCGCGCAGGCGGTGGGGCTGGTGATGCTCGGCCTGACCATCGCCACGCTGGTGGGCGTGCCGATCGCGGCCACGGTTGGCACCTGGCTGGGCTGGCGCTCCGCCTTCCTGATCGTCGGCGCCATCGGCGCGCTGACCGCGCTGCTGGTGTGGCGCTGGGTGCCGTTCGTGCCGGCCGACCGGCATGCCAGCCCGCTGCGCGAGCTGTCGGCGCTCAGGCGCAAGCAGGTGTGGCTGACGCTGGGCATCGGCGCGATCGGCTTCGGCGGCATGTTCTCGGTGTTCAGCTATATCAAGCCGACCATGCTGGAGCTCGCGCATATGCCGGCGGCCGGCATCCCGATAGTGCTGGCGCTGTTCGGCGTCGGCATGGTGGCTGGCAACCTTGCCGGCGCGCGCTTGGCGGACAAGGCGCTGATGCCGACCATCGGCGGCGTGCTGGTGTGGACGGCGCTGGTGCTGGCGGCCTTCACCTTCACCGCGCCGCATGCGTGGCTGGCTTCCTTCAACGTACTGCTGGTGGGCACCGCGGTGGCGCTCGGCCCGGCGCTGCAGATCCGGCTGATGGACGTGGCGGGGGATGCGCAGACGCTGGCGGCCGCGCTCAACCACTCTGCCTTCAACATGGCCAATGCGCTTGGTGCGTGGCTGGGCGGCGTGACCATCGCGGCCGGCTATGGCTGGACGTCGACCGGCTGGGTGGGCCTGCTGCTGGCACTGGGCGGGCTGGGGATCTATGCCTGGTCGATGCTCGACATGGATCGTCGCGGCGCCACTGCGGCAGCGTAGCGCAACAAACAGCGCCGGCGCCGCACGCTGCAGGCCTCGCGGCCAAAAAAAAGTGCCCGATTGGGCACCTTTCTCATGCGGGCTGGCGGGCCTGGCTTACTCTGCGTCCGCCACGCTCGCGCCGACCACATTGAAGCCGCCGTCGACATAGGTGATTTCACCGGTCACGCCGCTGGCCAGGTCGGACAGCAGGAAGGCGGCCACGTTGCCGACTTCTTCGATGGTGACGTTGCGGCGCAGCGGCGCGGCTTGCTCGAAGTGGCCCAGCAACTTACCGAAGCCCTTGATGCCAGAGGCGGCCAGGGTCTTGATCGGGCCGGCCGAGATGCCGTTGGCGCGGATGCCGCGCGGGCCCACCGACGAGGCCAGGTAGCGCACGCTGGCTTCCAGCGAGGCCTTGGCCAGCCCCATGGTGTTGTAGTTGGGGACCACGCGCTCGGCGCCCAGGTAGGTCAGCGTCAGCAACGAAGCCTTGTCCGACAGCAGCGGCAGCGCGGCCTTGGCCAGCGCCGGGAAGCTGTAGGCGGAAATGTCATGGGCGACGCGGAAGCCTTCGCGCGACAGGCCTTCCAGGAAGTCGCCGGCGATCGCTTCGCGCGGCGCGAAGCCGATCGAGTGCACCAGCCCGTCGAACTTCTCCCAGCGCTGGCCCAGCGCCGCGAAGGTCGCGGCGATCTGCTCGTCGCTGCCGACGTCGCATTCGAATACCAGGTCGCTGCCGAATTCCTTGGCAAAGTCGCTGATCCGGTCCTTGAACCGTTCGCCGACATAGGTGAAGGCGAGCTCGGCGCCTTCGCGTTTGCACGCCGACGCGATGCCGTAGGCGATCGAGCGGTTCGAGAGCAAGCCGGTGATAAGGATCCGCTTACCTGCCAGAAATCCCATAAGTTCTCCAAGGTGGTGTATCAGGCACGCTTCCTGCGTCCGCCGTGCGGCCGTGCGCATGCCTTTGCTGTCCTGCGACCGTTTTATTGCGCCGCGCAGAGGGAATGTCCGGATGGCTGGGGCCACCCCGGACGCATGTAAAATTGTCTCATACTTGGCCCGGCCGCAGAACGCCGGGACCCCAGAGGTCATAGTGGAGGAATCCAACGGGATGCCTATTCAAGCACGTTGGCCGCTTCAGGCGGCATGGCAGTGCTTCCGGCGGGATGCGGTACTGCAGTATTGGCTGGCGATGATGCTGGCGGCGGGGGTCTTCCTGTGTCCCGTTTCGGCAATGGCGGCGCATGGCTTTGCGCTGCACGGGGACTTGAAGTACAGCGCGGATTTCCGGCACTTCGACTACGTCAATCCGAATGCACCGGCCGGCGGCACGCTGACGCTCGCCAATCCGGACCGGCGCACCAGTTTCGACAAGTTCAATCCGTTCACGCTTAAGGGCACCTCGGCGCCCGGGCTCAATGCGCTGATGTTCGAGTCGCTGCTCGTCAGCAGCGCCGACGAGACCGCCAGCGCCTACGGCCTGCTGGCGGAGGACGTCACGGTGGCGCCGGACGAGATGTCAGTCACTTTCCGCATCCGGCCGCAAGCGCGCTTCTCCAATGGCGACCCGGTGCTCGCGTCAGACGTCAAGCATTCTTATGACATGCTGATGAGCAAGGCCTCGAGCCCCGGCTACCGCAGCATGTGCACGGACGTGAAGGACGTGGTCGTGACCGGCGAGCGCACGCTGCGCTATGACTTCAAGCAGCGCAATCGCGAGCTGCCGCTGATCGTCGGCGCGCTGCCGGTGTTCTCGAAGAAATGGACGGCCGCGGTGCCGTTCGCGAAGCTGACCTTCGAGCCGCCGATTACCAGCGGTCCCTACCTGATCGAGCGCTACGACGCCGGCCGCGGCATCATCTTCAAGCGCGACCCCAAATACTGGGGCAAGGACCTGGCGGTGCGTCGGGGTACCTTCAATTTCGCGCGCGTGGTCTACCGCCTGTACAAGGACGAGACCGCCAAGCTGGAGGCCTACAAGGCGGGCGAGTTCGACGCCATCGTCGAATATCGCGCCAAGAACTGGGCCAAGAGCTACCAGGGCACGCGCTTCCGCAGTGGCGAGCTGATCAAGACCGACTTCCCGCACCGCAACGGCGCGGGCATGCAGGGCTTCGTGATGAATATGCGCAAGCCGGTGTTCCAGGACGTGCGCGTGCGCCAGGCACTGATCCTGGCGCTGGATTTCGAATGGCTGAACCGTCAACTGTTCTACGGCGCCTACAGGCGCCTCGACAGCTGGTTCTCCAACAGCGAGCTGGCGGCGAGCGCGACCTTCGACGGCCGCCCCGGCCCCGGTGAGCTGGCGCTGCTCGAGCCGCTGCGCGCCCAGCTGCCGCAGGAGGTGTTCGGCCCGGACGTGGTGCAACCGAGCACCGCGGCGCCGCGCTCCTTGCGCGACAACCTGCGCCTGGCGCGGCGCCTCCTGGCCCAGGCCGGCTGGACCTATACCGACGGCGCGCTGCGCAACGCCAAGGGCGAGCCGCTGGTATTCGAGTTCCTGGACGACGGCGGCGCCATGAGCCGCGTCATCACCACCTATGTGCGCAACCTGGAAAAGCTCGGCATCCAGGTGAACCAGCGCACCACGGACTTTGCGCTGTACCAGAAGCGGCTGGAAGACTTCGACTTCGACATGGTGTCGATCCGTTTCCCCGACTCGCAAAGCCCCGGCAACGAGCTGCGCGACCGCTTTTCCAGCGAGGCCGCCGGCACGCCGGGCTCGGACAACCTGTTCGGGCTCAAGTCGCCGGAGGTCGACCAACTGGTGGACAACGTGCTGCGTGCCCATACCCGGCAGGAGCTGATCACTGCCGGGCGCGCGCTGGACCGCGTGCTGATGCATGGCTACTACATCGTGCCGAACTGGTACAGCGCGTCGCACCGGGTCTCATACCGCAAGGAACTGGCGTACCCGGAACGGCTTCCCTATTTCTATACGGCCGAAGGCTGGGTCCTGAGCCACTGGTGGCGCAAGGACGTCAAGCCGCAAGGGCGCTGACGCGCCCGGCGACCCCAAGCACAAGGAAGAGGACCGGCCGATGCTTGCCTACCTGCTCAAGCGCATTCTGCTGATGATCCCGACGCTGATCGGGGTCATCACGCTGACCTTTGTGGTGATCCAGTTCGTGCCGGGCGGCCCGGTCGAGCAGATGATGATGGAACTGAAAGGGCGGGGCGGCGCCGGCGAAGCCAGCGGCGGCGGTGCCGAATACCGCGGGCGCCGCGGCGTCGACCCCGACAAGATCAAGGAGATCCAGGAGCTGTACGGCTTCGACAAGCCGCCGCTGGAGCGCTACTTCCTGATGCTCAAGCGCTTTGCCCAGTTCGACCTGGGCCAGAGCTACTTCCAGCACCGCAGCGTGTGGGAGCTGGTCAAGTCCAAGCTGCCGGTCTCCATCAGCCTGGGTTTGTGGACCTTCTTCCTGACCTACCTGATATCGGTGCCGCTCGGTATCTCGAAGGCGATCCGGGCGGGCAGTCGTTTCGATGTGGTGACCAGCATCATCGTGCTGGTCGGCTATGCCATCCCGGGCTTCGTGCTGGGTGTGCTGCTGCTGGTGCTGTTCGGCGGTGGCACCTTTGTGCAGTGGTTCCCGCTGCGCGGGCTGACCTCGGACAACTGGGACCAGCTGTCGCTGATGGGCAAGGTGATGGACTACCTGTGGCACCTGGTGCTGCCGATCACGGCGTCGGTGGTGGGGAGCTTCGCGGTGGTCACCATGCTGACCAAGAACGCTTTCCTGGAGGAAATTCGCAAGCAGTACGTGCTGACCGCGCGCGCCAAGGGCCTGGGCGAGCGCCGGGTGCTGTGGAAACATGTGTTCCGCAACGCCCTGATCCCGCTGGTCACCGGCTTCCCGGCGGCATTCATCGGCGCCTTCTTCACCGGCTCGCTGCTGATCGAGACGCTGTTCTCGCTGGATGGGCTGGGTTTGCTGTCGTATGAGGCGGTGCTGCGCCGCGACTATCCGGTGGTGCTGGGCACGCTCTACCTGTTCACGCTGATCGGGCTGGTCACGCGCCTGATCTCCGATGTCTGCTACGTGCTGGTGGACCCGCGCATCCATTTCGAGGGCTTGCACCGATGAAACCGTTCACGCACGCGGTGCCCAACGGCCTGCCGCATTCGCCCTCGCCGCGCCAGCGCGCCTGGCAGCGCTTCCGCCGCAACCGGCGCGGCTACTGGAGCCTGGTGATCTTCGTGATCATCTTCGTGCTGAGCCTGGGCGCCGAGCTGCTGTCCAGCAACCGGCCGCTGGTGGTGCGCTACCAGGGCGAGTATTACTTCCCGATCGTCAAGGTCTACCCCGAGACCGCATTCGACGGCGATTTCCCGACGCCGGCCGACTATCTCGATCCGTTTATCCGCGACCGCATCACCAGCAACGGCAACTTTGCGGTCTTCCCGCTGAACCGGTATTCGTACGATTCGCTCAACTACTTCGCCAAGGAGCCGAACCCGGCGCCGCCGTCGGCCGACAATTGGCTCGGCACCGACGACCGCGGCCGCGACATCCTGGCGCGGCTGCTGTACGGCTTTCGCGTGTCGGTGCTGTTCGGGCTGGCGCTGACCGTGCTCGGCGTGCTGGTCGGCACGCTGACCGGGGCGTTGATGGGCTTCTTCGGCGGGCGCTTCGACCTGTTCTCGCAGCGGGCCATCGAAATCTGGAGTTCGATGCCGGAGCTGTACCTGCTGATCATCTTCGCCTCGATCTTCGAACCCAGCCTGGCGCTGCTGATCATCCTGCTGTCGCTGTTCGGCTGGATGGGCCTGTCCGACTACGTGCGCGCCGAGTTCTACCGCAACCGCTCGCTCGACTACGTCAAGGCCGCGCGTGCGCTGGGCCTCTCGAATATGCAGATCATGTGGCGCCATATCCTGCCCAACAGCCTGACCCCGGTGATCACCTTTCTGCCGTTCCGCATGAGCGCCGCGATCCTGGCGCTGACCAGCCTGGACTTCCTCGGCCTGGGCGTGCCTCCGACCACGCCCAGCCTGGGTGAGCTGCTGGCGCAGGGCAAGGGCAACCTGGATGCCTGGTGGATTTCGCTGTCGACCTTTACTGTGCTGGTGGTGACGCTGATGCTGCTGACCTTCATGGGCGATGCGCTGCGCGATGCCTTCGACACCCGCCTGGGCCTGGCTGCGCTGCGCGGCCGGGTTGAACCCAAGGTCCCGGCGGGTGCGCCGACCGGGGCGGCGCCGGAGGTCACGCCATGACCGCCGTGTCTCCCGTGCTCCAACCTGAGATTTGCCCGGCAGCGGCGGCCCCGGCCCCTGGCTCCACGCTGATGTGTGTGGACAAGCTGTCCGTCACCTTCGGCCACGGCGAGCATGCCACGCGCGCGGTGCGCGAGGTCAGCTTCGACCTGCGCGCCGGCGAGCGCTATGCGCTGGTCGGCGAGTCGGGCTCCGGCAAGACCGTGACCGCGCTGGCGATGCTGCGGCTGGTGGAGGACGCCTACTACGATGGCGCGATCCGCTTCGAGGGCAAGAACCTGCTGGACGTATCGGACCGCGAGATGCGCGCGATCCGCGGCGCCGACATCGCGATGATCTTCCAGGAGCCGATGACCGCGCTGAACCCCCTGTATACGATCGGCAACCAGATCGTCGAGACGCTGGCGCTGCACGAAGACCTGGACCGCCGCGCCGCGCGCGAGCGCGCCATCGCGCTGCTGGAGCGCACCGGCATCAGCGACGCCGCGCACCGCTTCGACAGCTTTCCGCACCAGCTTTCCGGCGGCCAGCGCCAGCGCGCGATGATCGCCATGGCATTGGCCTGCCGTCCCAAGCTGCTGCTGGCCGACGAGCCGACCACGGCGCTGGACGTCACCATCCGCGCCCAGATCCTGGATCTGCTGCGCGACCTGCAGGCCGAGTTCGGCATGGCAGTGATGCTGATTACCCATGACCTCAACCTGGTGCGTGCCTTTGCCCAGCGCGTGGGCGTGATGGAGAAGGGCGTGCTGGTCGAGACCGGCGAGACCGCGCAAGTGTTCGCCGCGCCTCAGCACCCGTATACCCGCAAGCTGATCGACAGCCGCCCCAAGCGCGAGGTGCTGCCGCTGGTGCCGCTGGCGCCGGTGCTGCTGGAGGCGCGCAACCTCAGCGTCAGCTACGCGCGCAAACGCCGCGGGCTGGCCGGCTGGTTCGGCAAGGACCAGTTCGCGGCGGTCAAGGACGTGGACTTCCAGTTGCGCGAGGGCGAGACCGTCGGCATCGTCGGCGAGTCCGGTTCGGGCAAGACCACGCTGGCGCATACGGTGCTGGCGCTGCAGCGCAAGAGCGGCGGCACCATCCATTTCCTTGGCCGCAGCTTCGACGACGCCACCCGCAAGGACCGTTGCCAGCTGCGCTCGCGCATGCAGGTGGTGTTCCAGGACCCGTTCGGCTCGCTGGCGCCGCGCATGACCATCGAGCAGATCGTGGGCGAGGGCCTGGCGTTGCATCAGCCCGGGCTGTCGCGCGAGGCCACGCGCCAGCGCGTGATCGAGGCGCTGCGCGAGGTTGGCATGGACCGCACCGCGCTAGGGCGCTATCCGCACGAGTTCTCGGGGGGGCAGCGCCAGCGCATCGCGATCGCGCGGGTGCTGATCCTCAAGCCCCAGATCCTGGTGCTGGACGAGCCGACCTCGGCGCTGGATGTCTCGATCCAGCAGCAGGTGCTGGCGCTGCTGTCGCAGTTGCAGCACAAGTACAACCTCAGCTACCTGTTTATCAGCCACGACCTGGCCGTGATCCGTGCGATGGCGCACCGCGTGCTGGTGATGAAGGCGGGGGAGGTGGTCGAGGCGGGCGAAACCGAGGCGGTGCTCGGTGCGCCGCAGCATCCGTATACCCGCAAGCTGATGGCCGCGGCGCAGGTCGGCGCGGCCTGAGCATGGGTGCTGCGCAACAACGCCGCAGGCCCGTTCGGCTAGCACCGTTTGATATGCGCTATCCGATAAACAAGATGCGAAATTCGGTCTATATCGTTGATTCACAAGCCAAATCCGTGGAATTTGTAACGGACTTTGACATGTGAATGCCAACCCTTTACCATCCCGCGAGAACTAGTTTTGGGGGTGGTCCGTCCGACGCATTGACGCGTGCGAGGCACGTTTCTGGTGCGATTGCCAGGGAATTGGCTGGCGCGGATGTTGCGTAGGGTTCGCTCCCGGAAGTTCACACGAATTTCACAGATGCCTCAGCCGCCCCGGTCTTGTGCCGGGGCTTGCTTTGGAACGATCAACGGGAGAACCAATGCAGCGATCGGTACTTCATTCCCTGGCGCGCGCCGCCGTGGGGATTGCCATTGCCTGCGGTGCGACTGTGTCGAATGGGGTGCTGGCGGACACGGTATTCAAGGATGCCGACGCCCGTATCGATGCCACGGCCCCGGCCGCGGACTCGCATGCGGAAGGCAAGCGCGGCTTGCTGTCGTCGGTGGTGAATTCCACCAGCAACGTTGCCAGCAAGGCTGGCGACCTGGTCATGAATGCGCTGGGCCTGATCGGCGTGCGTTACCGCTTCGGCGGCAACAGCCCCGAATCCGGCCTGGACTGCAGCGGCTTTGTCCGCTACGTGTTCCATGACACCTTCGGCTTCATGCTGCCGCGCCGCTCTGTCGAAATCAGCCGTGTCGGCACCAACGTCGCGGTGACCGACCTGCGTCCGGGCGACCTGGTGTTCTTCAACACCATGCGCCAGACCTTCTCGCATGTCGGCATCTATATCGGCGACAACAAGTTCGTGCATGCCCCGTCCACGGGCAGCAAGATCCGTGTCGACGACATGCGTGCGGCGTACTGGGTGACCCGCTACAACGGCGCCCGCCGCATCGACGACAAGGAAGGCGGCAGCCGCAGCGAAAGCTTCGGCGACATGGTCGAGACGCTCAAGCGCTACGATCCCAAGGCCGGCCGCGCCACGCTGTACGGCGGCTGAGCTTTCGGTACGCCCAAACAAAGAAGGACTGCTGCGGCAGTCCTTCTTTGTTTGCCGCGCAATGCGCGAGGCTATTGTGGGGCGACGGTGCCCGCCCGCTGCAGCCGCGCCTGTTCCAGCTTCTGGCGCAGCGTTGCCATCACCGCCGCGACGGCCTGTTCGCCCGCCAGCACCGCGCGGTTGCGGGCGTTGAAGTCGCTGCCGCCCATGTCGGGCAGCTCGGGGCGGATCACCACATCGGCGCGTGCCAGCGCCATCTTGTTGATCGACTGGCCCATGATCGCCGTGGTCTGCAGCAATACGCCGCTCTGGCCGGCATTCTTCTGCGCAGACGGATCGGCCGAGATATTGACCGCGATAATGAAGTCCGCGCCCATGCTGCGCGCGGAATCCACCGGTACCGGCTCGACCAGGCCGCCATCGACATAGTCGTGCCCCTGGATCAATACCGGCTGGAACACGCCCGGCACGCTGCTCGAAGCGCGCACCGCCTGCCCGGTGTTGCCGCGGCGGAACAGGATCTTCTCGCCGCTCTTCAGGTCGGTGGCGACGATGCCCAGCGGCAGCTTCATCGCTTCGATCGGCCGGTTCTGCACCAGCCGGTTCACGTAGTTCTGCAGCGCCTCGCCCTTGAGCCAGCCGCCGAAGCGGGTGCCGAAGGGCAGGGCCCAGTCGGCGATGGCCGCTTCGTCCATGGTCAGCGCCAGCTTGTTCAGCTTGAAGCCGTCCAGACCGCTGGCGTACAGCGCGGCGACCACCGCGCCGGCGCTGGTGCCGGTTACCAGGTCGGCATGGATGCCCTGGGCTTCGAGCGCCTTGATCACGCCGATATGTGCGAAGCCGCGCGCGGCGCCGCCGCCCAGCGCGAGCCCGATCTTGACCAGGCGAGGCGTGGGCGGGGTGGCCGCTACCGGCGGCGCCGGGCGCGGGCCGAACGAGCAGCCCGCCAGCAGGGCGGCCGCGGAAATGCCGAGGAAATGACGTCGTTGCATGAAGCGGGATAGTAACCAGGTGGGACCGGCATGCGGTGGCATGTGATGCGGGCGCGGCTCAGGCGCGCCTGACTTTGCGCTTCTTTGCGGCCGGCACGATCTCAGACCGGCGCAAGCATAAATGATTCCGCGCGCGCCCGGCACAGGGGCGGGGTAGGGGGGAATCGCATTGGTATAATGCAAAGCCTGCACATACCAGCCCGCGCGCCGCTGCGCGCGGGCTTTCTTGTTTCTGCCCCTGACCATGACCCAACGCGTCCGCACCCGCTTTGCGCCGAGCCCGACCGGTTTCATCCACCTCGGCAATATCCGCTCCGCGCTCTACCCCTGGGCCTTCGCCCGCCGCATGAAGGGCGACTTCATCCTGCGTATTGAAGACACCGACGTCGAGCGTTCGTCGCAGGAAGCGGTCGACGTGATCCTCGAGAGCATGGCCTGGCTGGAGATGGATATCGACGAAGGCCCGTTCTACCAGATGCAGCGTATGGACCGCTATCGCGAAGTGGTCGCGCAGATGGTCGAGGCTGGCCTGGCCTACCGCTGCTACATGAGCACGGCAGAGCTGGACGCCCTGCGCGAAGCCCAGCGCGAGCGTGGCGAGAAGCCGCGCTACAACGGCTTCTGGCGCCCCGAGCCGGGCAAGGTCCTGCCCGAGCCGCCGGCCGGCGTCGATCCGGTGATCCGCTTCAAGAATCCGATCGGCGGCAGCGTGGTGTGGGACGACGCGGTCAAGGGCCGCATCGAGATCTCAAACGACGAGCTGGACGACCTGGTGATCGCACGCCCGGACGGTACGCCCACGTACAACTTCTGCGTGGTGGTGGACGACCTCGACATGAAGATCACCCACGTGATCCGCGGCGACGACCACGTCAACAACACGCCGCGCCAGATCAACATCATCCGCGCGCTGGGCGGCACGCCGCCGGTCTACGCTCACCTGCCGACCGTGCTCAACGAGCAGGGCGAGAAGATGAGCAAGCGCCACGGTGCCATGGCTGTGACGGGCTATCGCGACGAGGGCTACCTGCCAGAAGCCGTGCTGAACTACCTGGCGCGCCTGGGCTGGGCCCACGGCGATGCCGAGATCTTCTCGCGCGAGCAGTTCGTCGAATGGTTCGACCTGGAGCACCTGGGCAAGTCACCCGCGCAGTACAACCCCGAGAAGCTGGCCTGGCTCAACAACCACTACATCAAGGTCGGCGACAACCAGCGCCTGGCCACGCTGACGCAGCCGTTTATCGAGGCGCTCGGCGGCAAGGTGGAAGGGGCCGACCTGGTCGGCGTGGTGGCGCTGGTGAAGGACCGCGCCAATACGCTGAAGGAAGTCGCGCAGGCCGCGCTGCTGTTCTATCGCGGCGAGCCGCAGCCTGACGCCACCCTCAAGGCCGAGCACCTGACGCCGGAGATCCAGCCCGCGTTGGCCGCACTGGCCAGTCAGCTTGCCGCACTGCCCGAGTGGAAGCGCGAGGCTATCAACGCCACTTTCAAGGCCGTGCTGGCCGAGTTCGGCCTGAAGATGCCCAAGCTTGCGATGCCGGTGCGCCTGCTGGTGGCGGGGCAGTTGCAGACGCCGAGCATCGACGCGGTGTTGGAGCTGTTCGGCCGCGACACGGTGCTGCGCCGTCTGGCCGCAGGCGCGTAAAAAAATCCTGCAAAAGTCCGGCCGGGGGCTTGCGCTCCTGGCCGGACTTGCGCATAATCTCGTTCTCCCTGCAGCGCGGTCCCTGACCAAGCGGGCTGGCGGATCCGCGAGTCTCCGAGCAGATTTAATGTGAAGAGAAAGCGAAAAAGTTAAAACGGGAGCTTGCAAAGATTAGTGGTTGATATATAATCTTGGCTTCGCTTGAAACGGTGGTTAAGTCAGGCGAAAACAAAGCAAGTTGCAGTAAATCGCAGTACCATGGGGCTATAGCTCAGCTGGGAGAGCGCTTGCATGGCATGCAAGAGGTCAGCGGTTCGATCCCGCTTAGCTCCACCAAGATTTCGGAGTCATCCAGGCAGTATCGGGTGGCGCCAGACGGAACGTGTTGAAAAACAAGTTTCTGTCCCCTTCGTCTAGAGGCCTAGGACATCACCCTTTCACGGTGAGTACAGGGGTTCGAATCCCCTAGGGGACGCCATAACAAGCAGGGCGTAATCAGACGCCCAGCCAGTCGTCAAAAAGCGAATGCTCGAGACGGCGCCGACTAAGGAGTGGTAGTTCAGTCGGTTAGAATACCGGCCTGTCACGCCGGGGGTCGCGGGTTCGAGTCCCGTCCACTCCGCCAAAACTAAACCCGCATGGTTAATCACCATGCGGGTTTTTCTTTTAGGGTGAGGGATTATGTCGTTAATCGCCGTGGAAGCAATAAAAAGTATTGCATCCGTTGCGAAAATCACTATATAATCCTGTCTTCGCTGCAAATGCTGCGCTAAGCAGTAGGCGGGGAAGGTGTTCCAGCAGTACCGGATACGGGGCTATAGCTCAGCTGGGAGAGCGCTTGCATGGCATGCAAGAGGTCAGCGGTTCGATCCCGCTTAGCTCCACCAAGAAATTCGGGAAGCATCGAAAAGAAGCTTCCCGGGCGCGAAAAAGCCTGCTACAATAGCCGACTTTCCAGCGCAAGACAGAAAACGCGTTGAAAAACAAGTTTCTGTCCCCTTCGTCTAGAGGCCTAGGACATCACCCTTTCACGGTGAGTACAGGGGTTCGAATCCCCTAGGGGACGCCATAACAAGCAGGGCGTAATCAGACGCTCAGCCAGTCGTCAAAAAGCGAATGCTCGAGACGGCGCCGACTAAGGAGTGGTAGTTCAGTCGGTTAGAATACCGGCCTGTCACGCCGGGGGTCGCGGGTTCGAGTCCCGTCCACTCCGCCAATTTGAAACGCCCGCGCAAGCGGGCGTTTTTATTTTCAGGTCCAACTGCTATGGCAGCGAACTGCACCAAAGCTAAACCCGCACGGTTATCCGCCATGTGGGTTTTTTCTGCCTCAGTTCTCAGGATTCGCGCTGACCCGCGTGAAATACCGCACCAGCAGCACACCCGCAATCGCCAGGCTCACGCTGTTGGCCAGCCAGAAGCCAGCCGCGCCGCGCGTAAACGCCGGCAAGCCGTCGATCAGCCCGAACCCCAGCATATAGCCGCCGCCCAGGCCGATGCCCCACAGCGACCCGGCATAGATCAGCGTGGGAATCAGCGCGATCTTGTACGCACGCAGGATAAAGGCCGTCATCACCTGCACGGCGTCGAAGGCCTGGTAGAAGGCAACGAACAACACCAGCGGCAGCGCCGCCGCGACCACCGCCGGGTCGCTGGCGTAGGCGTGCAGCACCGGCTCGCGCAGCAGCCACAGTAGCGCCCCGGTCAACATGGCCAGCCCCGCCGCCAGCCGGATGCCGCGCCAGGCGAGCCGGCTGGCGCCGGCCAGGTCGCGCGCGCCGATATGCTGGGCCACCAGCGTCGAGGTGGCGATCGCCAGCGACAGGGGCAGCATGTAGGCCACCGCGCCTAGGTTGGCGATGATCTGGTGCCCGGCGAGCGTGACCGTCCCCAGCCGCGTGATAAAGATCGACATCAGCGTGAACGAGGTGATCTCGATCAGGTAAGTCAGGCCCATCGGCACGCCAAGGCGCAGCAGCGCGCGCAGCGGCGCGGCCGCCGGCCAACTCCAGGTATCGAAGATGCGCAGTGGACGATAGGCGCGGCTGTAGCGCAGGATCAGCAGCCCGGCGATGCACCAGGCCCAGCTGATCAGCGTCGAGGCCAGCCCGCAGCCGGGTCCGCCCATCGCCGGCACGCCCAGCCCGCCGTGGATAAACCAGGCGTTGAGCGGCACCTTCAGCAACAGGCCGCCGATCTGCAGCACCGTGACCATGAGCGGGCGCGACAGCGCATTGTTCAGCGCGGAATAGATGCGGAAGCCCAGCGCCGCCGGCAGCCCGAAGGCGCCGAAATGCAGGTAGGTGGTGGCCTTGTCGACCAGTTCCGGCGAAGCCTTGGAAAGGGCAAGCAAGGGCGCCGGGAAGGCCAGCAGCAGCACGCCGGGAATCGCCAGCGCGGCGCCCAGCCACGCGGCCTGGCGCACTTCCGCGCCGATCGCCTCGACCCGGCCTGCGCCATAGAGCTGGCCCGCGATGGGCGCGAGCGCCTGCAGCACACCCATCAGGCTGATATAGATCGTGATGTAGATCGAGCCGCCCAGGCCCACGGCCGCCAGGTCGGTGGCCGAGGCGCGGCCCGCCATCACGGTATCGATGACGCCAAAGGCGATAACGGCCAGTTGGCCGGCCAGCACCGGCGCGGCCAGGCTGCCAATGCGGCGGAGGTCTTGGAGCAGGGTCATTCAGGCTCGGCAGGCTTGGTCAGGGCACGATCCCGGGCCCCTGCGGCCGCCTGCGGCCGGGTTGGTTCGATGGCGCTACTGATGCTATTGGCGCTACAGGCGCTGCGGGACGTGTCGTGCGAGTCGTTGAATCAGGGCTGGCGCGGCAGGCGGCGCCGAGGCAGGTCGGGGCGCGGATGGATGGCACGCGCGGTATCGACCAGGCGATACATGCGGAAGCGCTCGTCGCGGTCCGCGGGGCGGCGGCCTTCCCAGATCAGCCGCCATTCGAAATGCGAGATATTGCCCGGCTCGCCATAGTCCACCGAGTCATGGCGCAACAGCACATCGCAGCCATCGCCCGGCCCGCCGAAGCGGATATGGCCGAAGTAGGCAAACGAAGCCAGCTGCGCGTCGCCCATGCGGATCGGCTGCACGCACTGGTAAGCGGGCGGCAGCGCCATCGCCGCGGCCTGTGCCACGTCGCGATAGGTCTTGCCGTAGTTGATCGACGGCAGCCACAGCGTCATCGCCATCACCCACATCAGTGTGGTGCCCGCTGCGGAAATCACCACCGGGCGCCAGATCTGCTTGGGCGCGCGCGACAGCCGCCAGCGCACGATCAGCACCCAGGCGGCGGTCGCGACCAGCGCGAACAGCACCGCCGCGACGGTGAATTCATGCTGGTAGCCGGGCAACTGGCGGAAGATGTTGCGCGCGATGCGCGGCGGCCAGCCGGTGGTCTTGGCGACCCACATAAACCAGACCGTGCCGCCGAAGATGGTGAAGAACAGCAGCGCGAACCAGTCGATCGCGTTGATCACGCCGCGCGCCAGCGTGGGCAGCGCAAACGCGGCCAGCACCGCCATCGGCGGCAGCAGCAGGATGAACTGCACGTCGCCGGCGCTGCGTTGCAGGAACAGCAGCACCAGCACCGGCAGCAGCAGCGCCAGCGGCATCGCCACGTGGGGCGCGCGGCGCATGCCGGCCCATGCGATCCAGGCCCAGCCCGCGATCGGCCACACCGGCCACGCGTACAGGAACAGGTTGCGCATGTTGAAGCCGAAGGTCTGCATGTTCGGCGAGCCATAGCTGCGGCGATCGTAGCGCGACCACTCGCGGATAAAGGTGACCGCCTCGTTGCGGTCGGCCGCGCCGAAGTAGGTCGCGGTCAGCCACGCCAGCACGATCAGCAGGGCGAGCGGAATGCCGATGGCGAACAGGCGCTGCCACGGCAGCGGTCGGCACACCAGCGCGCAGACCACGGTGCCGCCGAGCATCGCCAGCGGCAGCAGCGGGCCGCTCGCCAACGCCAGGCCACCGAGCGCGGCGCCATAGATCAGGCTGCCCTGGATCGGCTTGTCGAGACTGCGCACCATGCCGTACAGCGCCAGCGCGATAAAGGCGACCTGGCCCACCTGCGGCGTGGTTTCGTGGCCGCGCATGGCCAGGCCCACGCAGGCGAGGAAGATCAGCAGCGCGCCGTCGGCAAGCGTACGGCCGTAGTCGCGCGCGTTGGGCTGGCCGCCGAAGGCATAGGCAAAGGGCTGGACCTCGTCGCGCCGGCCCAGCAGGTAGGTGGTGTACCAGATGCAGGCGCAGGTTGCGAAGAAGAACAGCGCGGTGGCCAGCCGCGCGGCATCGGCCGCGCCCAGCCAGCCGCCGAAGCCGCGGATCATGATTGCGCCGATCCAGAACACCAGCGGGCCGTCCTCGCTGTACGGGCGCCCGGCGATATTGGGCATCAGCCAGTCGTGCAGGCCGCCAGTGGCCAGTTGCCACATCACGCCGAAGCCGGCGGCATCCTCGTTCTTCCACGGGTCGCGGCCGAACAGGCCGACCAGGCCGTAGATGATGCAGATCGCCAGCAGCAGGGCGCGCGGCAGTGCGCCGGTCGCGGCAGCGGTCAACTGGACGGGTGAGGTGTTGGCTTGACGCATCGATGCTCGGGTCGGGCCGGGGCGCAATGGCGCGAAGGCCACAGTATCGCGCATGCGGCGGCCGCGCGGGCCGTGGCATGGCGTAGAGGCCTCACGGGCGTGAGGGAAATCTGATTGGTACTGCGGCGCCAGCCGTCATGGCAGGCACCAAAGCAAAAGAGGCAGCCGATGCTGCCTCTTTGCTGGTTCGCGGGGCCTCGGAGTATCTGTCCGCGGGCCGCGCGAAGCGGGGTTCGCCGAAAGCGATTACTTTGCAGCCTTGCCCAGCTTGTTGCCGAACTTCTGGCGGAACTTCTCGACGCGGCCGGCCGTGTCCATGATCTTCTGGGTGCCGGTGTAGAACGGGTGCGATTCCGACGAGACTTCGATCTTGGCCAGCGGGTATTCCTTGCCGTCCTTCACGATCTTGTCCTTGGTCTGGATGGTCGAGCGGGTGATGAAGCTGAAGTCGCTGGACATGTCCTGGAACACGACTTCGCGGTAATTCGGGTGAATGCCTTCTTTCATGATGAGTCCTTTCTGGTTGGGTAGCCAGTCCGTTGCAATCCGCTGATTCTCTGCCGAGGGCACGACGCGGCGACGAACGAACCACTTGCCGGTAACGGGCAAACTGGAATTATGGCAGAAAAGCAAAGACTTGGGGAAGGGGCTCAAGCATATTGCTACGCGCTCTCAAGCACATGGGATATAACTTTAGCGGCACATCGAGGCGGGGTCTTGCCGGTAGAACGATGCCAGCGACTGGTATATCACTGGCCAGTGCCGCGCCAGGCCGGCGGGCTCGACAAAAAACGCCTCAGACGTCACTGCAAAGAACTCGCTCGGCGCCTCGCTGCCATATGGGTCGATGACGCGAAGCGCCGGCGGCAACCGCTCGGGATGCTCCCAGTCGGATTCCTTGCGTGCGTCCCACGCTTCGGCAAAGCGGTCGTATTCGGTCAGGAAGGTCTGAGCCCAGGCCTCGGCATCGATGTCCGGATGCAGTACGCGCGAGAAGGGCGGCACGCCGTCGGGCTCGCCGTCCAGCATGTCGAGCTTGTGGGCGAATTCGTGGATTACCACGTTGTAGGTGTCGGCCGGCAGTTCATGCTCGCTGTCGATGCCGCCGCCGGGCGTGTGCACGTCCTGCCAGGACAGGATCACCGGCCCGTGTTCCCACGCTTCGCCGCTGGCTTCCTCCACCACGCCATGCACCAGCCCGATCTCGTCCTGCTCGGTCCGGCGGATGATGAACTCGCCCGGGTAGAGCACGATGCCGTGCCAGCCGCGATACCACGGCAGCCCCAGCTTCAGGATCGGCACGCAGGCCTGCACCGCGACGCTGACCACCATCTCGTCGACCAGGGGCAGATCGTGCGCGGTGGAGTATTCCTTCTCGGCGATAAACAGCGTGGCCAGTTCGCGCAGCGCTGCCAGGTCTTCGCTGCCATAGCGCTGCACGAACGGCAGCGTGGCGACCGTGCGCATCCACAGCGCGTCGGGGATCGCGTAGTGCTCCAGCTTGCGGGCCCTGGAGCGGGTGCGCAGGAATGAGGTCAGTTTGCCGAGCATGGTCCAAGCGCCGGTGCGGTCGGGCGCGCAGGGAAATCATCAGGCAACAAAAAAGCGCGCCATGGCACGCCTTCCTGTCCGCCTTGCGGCGATGTTGCAGCGAGGGCTTTAGCCGCCTCTGCGCATCATATCGAAAAACTCCGCGTTGTTTTTCGTGGCCTTCATCTTGTCCATGATGAATTCCATCGCCTGCACTTCGTCCATGTCGGAGATGAACTTGCGCAGCACCCAGATCTTCTGCAGGATTTCCGGCTTGATCAGCAGTTCTTCGCGCCGTGTGCCGGACTTGTTCAGGTTGATCGACGGATAGACGCGCTTCTCCGCGAGGCGGCGCTCCAGGTGCACTTCCATATTACCGGTGCCCTTGAACTCTTCATAGATCACATCGTCCATGCGGCTGCCGGTTTCGATCAGCGCGGTGGCGATGATGGTCAGCGAACCGCCTTCTTCCAGGTTGCGCGCCGCGCCGAAGAAGCGCTTCGGGCGCTGCAGCGCGTTGGCGTCCACACCGCCGGTCAGCACCTTGCCCGAGGCCGGCACCACCGTGTTGTACGCGCGCGCCAGGCGCGTGATCGAGTCCAGTAGGATCACCACGTCACGCTTCAGTTCGACCAGGCGCTTGGCCTTCTCGATCACCATTTCGGCAACCTGCACGTGGCGGATGGCCGGTTCGTCGAAGGTGGACGCGACCACTTCGCCGCGCACCGAACGCTGCATCTCGGTCACTTCTTCCGGACGCTCATCGATCAGCAGCACGAACAGGTCGGCTTCCGGATGATTGTTGGCGATCGCGTGTGCAATGTGTTGCAGCATCACGGTCTTGCCGGATTTGGGCGAGGCCACCAGCAGCGCGCGCTGGCCGCGGCCGATCGGCGCGATCATGTCGATGATGCGGCCGGTGATGTTTTCTTCCGCCTTGATATCGCGTTCGAGTGTGAGCGGCCGGTTCGGGTGCAGCGGCGTCAGGTTCTCGAACATGATGCGGTTCTTGACCGCCTCGGGCGGGTTCCCGTTGACCTTGTCCACCTTCACCAGCGCAAAGTAGCGCTCGCCGTCCTTGGGCGTGCGTACCTCGCCTTCGATCGAATCGCCGGTATGCAGGTTGAAGCGGCGGATCTGCGACGGGCTGATATAGATATCGTCCGTGCTGGCCAGGTACGAAGTCTCCGGCGAGCGCAGGAAGCCGAAGCCGTCAGGCAGAACTTCCAGCGTGCCGTCTCCGAAGATGGTTTCGCCCATCTTGGCGCGCTTCTTCAGGATCGCAAACATCAGTTCCTGTTTGCGCATCCGCTGTGCGTTGTCGATCTCGAGCGTAGCCGCCATTTCGAGAAGCGCAGACACGTGAAGCGATTTGAGTTCTGTCAGGTGCATAGACGAGGGGTACAGATGGCCCGGACGGGCGAGACCTAAAGGGAAGGGGGAAAAATGAGCGAACGCTCGGGGAGTTGTTGGTGGCATCTTAGCACAATCCGACCGGTGCGCCAGGGTGTGGCGCACGCACGTCGGATCGCGACAAAAACCGGAACGCCTGGGTCGGGTTCCGGCGCGCAGCTTACAGGTTGCCGTCGAGGAAGGCGGTCAGTTGCGACTTGGACAGCGCGCCGACCTTCTGGGCCGCGACCGCGCCGTTCTTGAACAGGATCAGCGTCGGGATGCCGCGGATGCCGAACTTGGCCGGCACCTGCTGGTTTTCATCGACGTTGAGCTTGGCGACCTGCAGCTTGTCGCCGTAGTCCTTGGCGACTTCGTCCAGGATCGGCGCGATCATCTTGCAGGGGCCGCACCATTCGGCCCAGAAATCGAGCAGGACGGGCTTGTCGGACTGGAGGACGTCAGCGTCGAAGGAGGCGTCGCTCACATACTTGATTTGTTCGCTCATGGCGGAAAACCTCTGGTTTCGCTTTTTATGTTGAAGGCTGGGCCGAACCGTTACCTTACACGAGATTGCGCGGACCCGTCGGGCGACCCCTTTGCCGCCTTTCTGGCAGGCTAGGGAGGCCGCTGCCGCGCCCGGTGCTGTCGATATGTTACCAGTTTGCCGATTTTCAAGACGGCCCTGGCAAGGCGGCTGAAAAGCCGCCGGCAACGGGATGAATTCTGCTGCAATCCGGCAATTCGTTGAAATGCTTATTTTCAATGGCGTCGAGAGATTCGGGCAATCGGGGCGGGTGTGCCATCGGATGCACTTGAAGCGCTCAGCACGTTGTGATGAATCCGCGTGGCGGGCGCGTAGAATAGAAGCGGTCCGCGGCGCCTGTGTCCGCATGGCGCGCGCCGCGGACCAATCTTGCGCCCCGCGTCACTGACAAGGTCATCGATATGAACACCGATCCCCGCAAGCCTTTGCAGCAGCCCGAGCCCGAGTCCGGCCAGGGGCCGGATGTAGACCACCTGAGCGATGCGCTGGACCATATCAGCAGTGCCGTCGAGACCAACAGCATCGCCAGCGGTGCGGCCAAGGGCCTGGTCTACAGCATCATCGAAACCCTCGGCACGCTGGTGGGCGATCCGGACCTGCCCGAGCATGCGCGCTCCGGTTATGAAGGCCTGCTCGAGACCGCGCGCGAGATCCGTGCGCGCCTGGAAGGCGGCCCGCACTGAGCGCCGCGCGCTTGCTTCGCATTGTTTTCGCCGCCTGCCGGGCCGGCAGGCGGCGACCCTGTATTTTTCCGTTGCTGCCTGACACCTTCTCCGACCGACGCAGTCCCCGCAGCCATGCCGGACTGCGGCCCACGCGCCCCGCTTGCGCCAAATGACGTCGCTACGCTTTCGCCCTGGCCCTGATTTCCTCGACCAGGCGGCTGCCGCTGCCTGGTATTTCCTCGACCGCTGCGGCGCGCCCGAGGCCGGCGCGCACGTGGTGGTGCCTACCGCCGCGCAGATCCCCGGCGTGCGCCAGGCACTGGATGCAGCCGCGCGCGCCGCGGGCCGCCCGCGGCTGCTGCCGCGCGTGCTGACGCTGGGCCACTGGCTGCTTGACCTGCCGCCCGACGGCACGCCGGTGCGCAGCCATGCCGCACGCCTGCTGGCGGTGCAACAGGCGGTGCGCGGGCAGGACTGGCTGCGCCGTGCCTTCGGCGCGCAGAACGAGACCGCGGCGTGGGGGCTGTCGCAGACGCTGCTTGCGATTTGCGACGAACTCAATGCGCGCTGGCTTGAGGACGCTGCCATCCGCGACGACGAGATCGATGGCGACGACCGCGCCGGGTTGCTGCAAGGGGCGCTGGAGCGGACCTATTCGCACCTGTCGGAGCGCTTCCTCGGCGAAGAGGCGCGCATCGTGCTGGCATTCTGGCAGGCGTTGTCCGGGCCGGACGATCCGCTGCCCGCGCGGCGCCGCGCCTTGCGCGAGCTGTCGCAGCAGCTGCGCGGCCCGGTGATCTGGATCGCCCCGACGCCGCCCACGCCGCTGGAAGCCGCGTTCCTGCGCGATGCCGCCGAGCTGGTGCCGGTGATGCAGGTCGGCTATGACTGGACCGGGCAGGGCGAGACGGATGCCGACTGGTACCAGACGCTGCTGGCGCTCTGGCCGGAAGCGCAAATCGCCAACGACACCGACAACGCCGAAGCCGCATCACCGCTCCCCGCCATGCCCGCGCTGCCGCCGCAACGACCCGCCATCCGCGTGGTCGGCAGCGCGCGCTTCGAGGATGAGGCCGCGGCCGCCGCCGCGCAGCTGGTGCAGTGGCTCAACGAAGGCCGCCGCAATGTCGCGCTGGTCGCGCACGACCGCGTGGTGGCACGGCGCGCGCGCGCCTTGCTGGCGCGCGCCGGTGCGCCGGTGCGCGACGAGACCGGCTGGAAGCTGTCCACCACGCGCGCCGCCGCCGCGCTGATGCGCTGGTTCGACCTGCTGGTGCGCGACGGCGATACCGCCGCGCTGCTCGACCTGCTCAAGAGCCCGTTCTGCCTGCCGGATGTTGCCAAGCGCGGCGCGGCCATCGCGCTGCTGGAGCGCCAGGTACGCCGCGAAGGCATTACCGGCGGCTGGGCGCGGCTGCGCCAACTGTTCGGCAGCGAACCGACAACCGTGCCGCAAGCGTCTGCCGAAGAGGAGGACGCGGGCGAAGCGCCACGCAGCGCGGCACGCGGACTGATCGCCTTGCTCGCCGACGAGGCCGCGCGCTGGCCGCGCGGCCTCGCCCAGCATCCGCTCGCCACCTGGCTGGAACGGCTCGACGGCATGCTCGACACGCTTGGCATGCGTACGGCGCTGGCCGCTGACGATGCCGGCAGCCAGCTGCTCGATGCGCTGGCGCGGCTGCAGGAGCTGCCGCAGGACGAGACCGGCGGGCATGCCACGCTGTCGCAGGGCGAATTCCGCGCGATGCTGGCGGCGCTGCTCGAATCGGTCGCCTATAAAGAGCCCTCGGCCAGCGGCCCGGCGCGCATCACCATCCTGCCGCTGAACGGCGCACGCATGCGTCGTTTCGAGGGCGTGGTGATCGTCGGCTGCGATGACGCGCAGCTGCCGTCCAGTGCCGCCGAGCTAATGTTCTTCTCCAACCAGATGCGGCGCGAGCTGGACCTGGAAGACCGCGAGGCCCGCTTTGCACAACAGGCGCGCGACCTCGCCGAAGTGCTGTTGAACAACGCCGACGTGGTGATGACGTGGCAACGCTACGGCAGCCGCGGCGAACCGCACCATGTGTCGGGCTGGATCGAACGGCTGGCGGCGTGCTGCACGCGCAGTGGTGTCAGCATCGAGGCCAACGCTGCACCGCAGGCGCACGAGACGTTTGCCGATGTCCGCGGCATGCCGGCGCCCGAGGCCGCGGCGGAGCTGGTGCCGGTGCGCTGGAGCGCGCAGGCCTACAACATGCTGCGCCGCTGCCCGTACCAGTTCTTTGCCGGCCGCATGCTGGGCCTGGCCGGCCTTGAAACGGTCAGCGACGAGCTGGAGAAGCGCGAGATCGGCGAACACCTGCATCGCGTTCTGCTGCGCTACCACAAGCATCTGCAGGCGCGGCGCGAGCGCGGCGAGACGCTCTCTGAAGAGCAGCGCCTCGCGCGCCTGCGCGAGATCTCCGACGACGTGTTCGGCGCGCTGATGGCCGAGGACGGCAATGCCATTGCCTACTACCGGCGCTGGCGCGAGGTGATGGCGTCCTACGTCGCCTGGCAGTCCGCGCGCGAGGCCGAGGGCTGGTTCTGGCGCGGCGGCGAGCTCGACGCGGGCATCGACCTGCCAATGCCCGACGGCCAGCCGCTGCGCCTGACCGGCCGTATCGATCGGCTCGACCAGGGCCCGGACGGCGCGCACGCCGTGCTCGACTACAAGACCCAAAGCGCCACCCGGCTCAAGCGCAAGCTGGCCGAAGTCGAGGAAGACTGCCAGTTGCCGTTCTACGGCCTGCTGCGGGCTGACGCGGTCGGCGGCAGCTGGGTCTCGCTGGAGGGCGCCCGTGAAGGCACCCCGGCCGCGCAGCGCGAAGTCGGCCTGCCCGATTTCGAAGCCGCCGTCACCTGGCTGGAACGGCAGATGCGCAACGACGTGATGCGCCTGCGCCAGGGCGCGAAGCTGCCCGCGTTCGGCGATGCCTCCGCCTGCCTGTATTGCACCGCCCGCGGCCTGTGCCGCAAGGGCTTCTGGGAATCCACCGCCGTGCCGGTGCTGACATCATGATGGTCCACGATCCACTCCACGCCCAGGTCCAGCCCTACCAGCGCGACGGCAACCCGGTTTCCGAGGCCGAGTTCACACGCGCGGCCTGCGACCCCGCCCGCTCGGTCGTGGTCGAGGCCTGCGCCGGCAGCGGCAAGACCTGGCTGCTGGTGGCGCGGCTGGTACGCCTGCTGCTGGCCGGCGCCGCGCCGCACGAGATCCTGGCGATTACCTTCACGCGCAAGGCCGCGGAAGAGATGCGCGACCGCCTGCTGGAAGTGCTGGCCCAACTCTCGCGCGACAGCGATGAGGACGTGGTCGCCGCGCTGGTGCAGCGCGGCCTGACCCCGGAGGCCGCGCGCGATGCGCTGCCGCGCGCGCGCGGCCTGCACGCGCAGGTGCTGGCCGCGCCCGGGCGCATGGCGATCGACACCTTCCACGGCTGGTTCGGCACACTGCTGCGCGGCGCGCCGCTGGCGTCGGGCATCGTGCCGGGCGCGGCATTGCGCGAAGACGCGCTGCGCATGAAGCGCGAAGCCTGGGCCCCGGTCTGGCGCGCGCTAGCCACGCCGCAATACGAAGACCTGCGCGCCGCCTGGGAAACGCTGGTTGATACCGTCGGCGACTTCCAGGCGCGCGCGCTGCTAGACGCCATGTTCCACGCGCGTAGCGAATGGTGGGCGATGCAGGAGGGCGGCGACCCGATGCAGGCGCTGTCCGATTGCCTCGGCGAAGACGCGCAGGGCGACGTCCTGCTGCAGGCGCTGGCCGACGAAGGCTGGCGCGATGCCTGCGAAACGCTGGCGCTGCGCCTGGGCGCCGGCGGCAAGACCGAACAGACCCACGCCACCCGCATCACCGATGCGCTGATGGCGATCACTGCCTGGCGCGAAAGCGGCGCCCAGCCCGGCAAGGCGTGCGAGCGCGTGTTCGCGCAGCTGCGCGCCGCGTTCTTCACCACCGCGGGCGAGCCGCGTTCGCTGCGGCGCACCGCCGCGCTGGTCAAGGCCGCCGGTGGCGAAGGCATGGTCGATGCGCTGATGGACGAGCATGCGTCGATCTGCGCAATGCTCGACGATATCAGCGCGCGTTGCTGCGAGGCCGCGGTGCTGGCGATCAACAAGGCGCTGTTCTGCATCGGCGACGCGCTGCTGACGCGCTACCAGCAGCACAAGCACGATCAGCGCGCGATGGACTTCGCGGATCTCGAATGGCAGGCCGCGCGGCTGATGTCCGACGAAGAGACCGCCACCTACCTGCAGGTGCGGCTCGATGCGCGCTACCGCCATCTGCTGCTCGACGAGTTCCAGGACACCAACCCGCTGCAATGGCGCATCCTGCAGGGCTGGCTGGCCGGTTATGCCGGTTTGGGCGAGCGGCCGACAGTGTTCCTGGTCGGCGACCCCAAGCAGTCGATCTATCGCTTCCGGCGTGCCGATGCACGCCTGTTCGGCGCGGCCGGCGAGATGCTGCGCAGCGCGTTCGGCGCCACCGTACTGCGCACCAACCGCACGCGGCGCAACCGTGCTGAAGTGCTGGACTGGGTCAATGCCGTGTTCGATGCGGCGCGCACCGAGGGACGCTATCCGCTCTACGAGACCCAGACCTCGGCGCTTGCCGATGGCGGCGGCCCGGTCTGGCTGCTGCCGCTGGTGGAACCGGAGGACAAGGCGGAAGCGTCCGTGGACGACGCCGACGACGCGCAAGCCGAAGAGGCATCGGCCCATCGCGACACCCTGCTGCAGCCACGCCGGCAGGCCGGCGATTCGCTGCGCCTGGAAGAAGGCCGGCGCGTAGCCGCGTGGCTGCGCCAGGTGCGAGACAACGTGCCGGTCCACGAAGGCGGCACGACCCGTCCCGCGCGCTGGAGCGACATGCACCTGCTGGTGCGCCGCAAGACCCATCTGGCCGACTACGAGCGCGCGCTGCGCGAGGCCGGCATCCCGTGCCTGAGCCCCCGCCGCGGCGGGCTGCTGGCCACGCTCGAAGCCCTCGACCTGTCGGCGCTGCTGGCGTTCCTGATGACGCCGGAATCGGACCTGGACCTCGCCCACGTGCTCAAGAGCCCGCTGGTTGGCGCCACCGATGATGACCTGGTAGCGATGGCGCAGATCGAAGGCGAGGGCAGCTGGTGGTCGCGGATCGAGGCAGGTGGCCTGCCTGAACACGTGTCGGACGCGCTGCGCGAAGGCGTGCCGCGGCTGCGCCAGTGGCTGCGCATCGCGCCGCACCAGCCGGTGCATGACCTGATCGACCAGATTTTCCATGGCGGCGAAGTCCGGCGGCGCTATGCCGAGGCCGCGCCGCCCGATATCCGCGAGCAGGTGCTGGCCAATCTCGATGCCTTCCTGAAGCTGTCGCTGGACCTCGACGGCGGCCGTTATCCGAGCCTGCCAAAGTTCATCGACGAACTGCAGGAAATCCGCCGCGGCGACGAGGGCGAAAGCCCGGACGAAGGCGGCATGGGCGAGAGCGCCGAAGACGTCGAGCCGGCCGAGGACGATCCCGCCTATGCCGGCCTCGATGCGGTCCATATCCTGACCGTGCACGCGGCCAAGGGGCTGGAGGCGCCGTTCGTGGTGCTGCTGGACGCCAACCACAGTGAGCCCGCCGCGGACAAGGGCGGCATCCTGGTCGACTGGCCGCCGTCGTCGCCGGTGCCACGGCATTTCTCGGCCTACGGCAAGCGCAGCGAGCGCGGGCTGGCGCGTGCGCCGCTGTTCGAGGCCGAGGTGGCGCTCACCGAGCGCGAGAACTGGAACCTGCTGTACGTGGCCATGACGCGCGCGCAACAGGGCCTGCTGGTCAGCGGCGTCAAGGGCCGCGCCAGCCGCAGCAGTTCAGGCGATGCCAATGCCGAGATCGCAGGCAGCTGGTATGTGCGGCTGCAGGCCGCCGGCGTCGGCGAGATGGTGCCGGCCTATCCCGGCGAACAAGCCGATGCGCAGAACCGCGCTCCGACGCTTGCGCGCCTGAGCGAGCCGGTGCGCTTCACCGATTTCCGGCTGCGCTACCGCGATGCGGTCGACGAGGGCCAGTCGATTGCGTTCGAGGAAGAGGGCGCGCCTGAAGCCGAGGACGACGGCATCGTCTTCAACGCCGCAGCCGCGCGCCACGGTGAACTGGTGCACGCGCTGCTCGAGCGCCTGACCCGCTATCCGGAAGCCTTTGCGGGCGTTCCGGACATGGATACGGTGCTGCGCTGGTTCCCTTTGTCGGGCGCGCACACCGAACAGGCACGGCAGGCGTGGCGGCAACAGGTGGAAGAGGCGGTGGAGGCGGTAGGCGCAATGCTGCAAGCACCTGCGCTCGCACCGCTGCTGACGGCGGGCGAGGCGCGCAACGAAGTCGAACTCTATGATGCGCGCGGCCGGCTGCTGCGTATCGACCGGTTGGTGGAATTCGAGGACCGCGTGGTGATCGTCGACTACAAGCTGCGTCTGCTGCCGCAGGAGCATGCCGCCTATCGCGCGCAGTTGGGCCGCTATGTGGCGGCGGTCGCGCCGATGTTCCCGGGCAAGCGCATCGAGGCCGGCGTGGCCACGGCGGACGGCGAGTGGATTCCGGCCGAGCGCCTGGTGCAGCCCATGCTGGCACAGCAAGGCTCGTTGTTCTGAACGGATTGTGCGCCGGACAGGGTGGAAAAATCGGCGCAAAATGGGCCTTGCGGCGCACGGCCGCCGGCCCGCTGTACTAAAGTGACAGGGACTGCGCTGCAAGCGACGAAACGCGTGCCGGATCCGATGGGTATTGCGAAGGTGGGGGAGGGTACTGCAAAGGGGAAAGTAGAGGTGGACGAGCCTGACCCTCGGCACTGGCGGAAAACGGCTGTGGCTGCTTCGTTCCCGACCTGACCAGGTTGACCGCGCCACCATGCGAGGAGGCCCGTCCGAGCGGCATTGTAACCCAGACCGGCAGGTCCCGTCGAATTTGCCTTTGCCTCGGTGGGTCGTTGGGCGCGGCGATGCAGCGGCTTGATCTTGCGCAGGCGGGCCAGGCCACTGTGGCCTGACCATGACAGGCCGCCGCGGGCAGCGCGGCGCAGCGCGCAGGCAAGTGCGTGCAGAAACAACGATCCACCCAACCCGCACAGCGTGGTGAGCCAAGACATGAACGCAAACGACCAGATCATTCGCGGTGCCATGGCGCCGCAGGAAATCTCCACCGAAGTCCTGATCGAGAAATACGCCAAGGGCGAAGAGCGCACCATCTCCGATGTCAGGCAGCGCGTCGCGCGCGCGCTGGCGCAGGCCGAGCCGGAAGACCAGCGCGAGGCCTGGAGCGCGCGCTTCCTGTGGGCACAGGAAAACGGCTTCGTGCCGGCCGGGCGCATCAATTCAGCGGCCGGCACCGGCATCCAGGCCACGCTGATCAACTGCTTCGTGCAGCCGGTGGGCGATTCGGTGTCCGAGCCACGCGAAGGCCGCCCCAGCATCTACACCGCGGTGGCGCAGGCCGCCGAAACCATGCGCCGCGGTGGCGGCGTGGGCTATGACTTCTCGGCGATCCGCCCGGCCGGCGCGCTGGTGCGCGCCACGCATTCGCGCGCGTCGGGGCCGGTATCGTTCATGAGGGTGTTCGATGCATCCTGCGCCACGGTGGAATCCGCCGGCGCGCGCCGCGGCGCGCAGATGGGCGTGCTGCGCTGCGACCATCCCGATATCGAGAGCTTTATCCACGCCAAGGACAAGGGCGACCTGAGCAACTTCAATATCTCCATCGGCGTCACCGACGAATTCATGCAGGCGGTGCAGGCCGACGGCGAAGTCGAGCTGGTGCATGAAGCCGAGCCCGGCGCGGACATGATCGCCGCCGGCGCCTATCGCCGCGACGACGGCCAGTGGGTCTACCGCCGCGTGCCGGCGCGCCACCTGTGGGACCAGGTCATGCAGGCGACCTACGACCATGCCGAGCCTGGCATCCTGTTCCTGTCGCGCATCAATGCCGACAACAACCTCTATTACTGCGAGCGCATCGAGGCCACCAACCCCTGCGCCGAGCAGCCGCTGCCGCCTTACGGCTGCTGCTGCCTGGGCTCGATCAACCTGACGCGCTTCGTGCGCCAGCCGTTCTCGTCGCAGGCCCAGTTCGATTTCGATGCCTTTGCCGAGGTGGTGCGCGTGGCCACGCGCATGCTCGACAATGTGCTCGCCGTGACCTTCTGGCCGTTGCCGGAACAGCAGGCCGAAGCCCACGCCAAGCGGCGCGTTGGCCTGGGCTTCCTTGGCCTTGGCAGCGCGCTGGTGATGCTGGGCCTGCGCTACGACACCGAACCGGCGCGCAAGCTGGCGGCGCAGATCGCCGAACGCATGCGCGACGAGGCCTACCTGGCGTCGACCGAACTCGCGGTCGAGAAGGGTGCCTTCCCGCTGTTCGATGCCAACGCCTACCTGCAGAGCGGGTTTGCCAGCCGGCTGCCCGAGACCGTGCGCGACGCCATTGCGCGCCATGGCCTGCGCAACTCGCACCTGCTGTCGATCGCACCGACCGGCACCATCACGCTCGCCTTTGCCGACAACGCCTCCAACGGCATCGAGCCGGCGTTCTCGTGGACCTATAACCGCCGCAAGCGGATGCCGGACAACAGCTACCGCAGCTTCGAGGTGGCGGACCACGCCTGGAGGCTCTACCGTCACATGGGGTCTGATATGGCGCAGTTGCCGGACGCGTTCGTCACCGCGCTGCAAATGTCGGCGCTGGATCATATGCGCATGCTGGAGGCGGTGCAGCCCTATATCGACACCAGCATCAGCAAGACAGTCAACGTGCCGGAGGACTACCCGTATGAAGCCTTCCGCAATCTTTACCTCGAGGCGTGGCAGGCCGGGCTCAAGGGCCTGGCGACTTACCGCCCGAATTCCGTGCTCGGCGCCGTGCTGTCGGTCGAGGCGCCGACAGCGCCAGCCGCGGCAGTGGCCGACGACAACCCGCTGGTGCGCCCCTTCAACAGCCGGCCCGTCGGCGACCTGGAAGGCGTGACCTCCAAGGTCGAGTACCTGACCTATGAAGGCCACAAGACCGTCTACCTGACTGTCAATTTCATGCGCGTGGCCGGCGTGGTCGAAGGCAAGCCGGTGGCGATCGAGCGCCCGGTGGAGTTCTTCATGCCGGCGGGGCAGCGCAGCGAGGGCCAGCAGTGGATCACCTCCACCATGCGGCTGCTGTCGATGGTGGCGCGCTCGGGCGGCTCGGTGGCCAAGGCGCTGGCCGACATGCGCAACGTGGTGTGGGACAAGGGCACGGTGCGCTACGGTACGCTGGTGCGCCAGGATGGCACCGAGGTGCCGCGCTTCCATGACTCGGAGGTGGCTGCGCTCAGCTATGCGCTGCAGCGCATCCTGATCAAGCGCGGCTTCCTCGATGCCGAGGGCGGGCAGGTGCCGGTGGCGGCGCTGGCTGTGCGGCTGGCGCAGCGCGAGGGCGGCACGGCGGCGCTTGCCGCCGAAGTGGACGCTGGCGTCCAGGCCGGCGCCGGGGTGGTCACACCTGGCGTCGGCACCGGCAAGCCGTGCCCGGAGTGTGGCGCGCACGCCCTGCACAAGGTTGACGGCTGTGCGAAATGCGCCAATTGCGGCTACGTGGGCGAGTGCGGCTGAAGCCTGCGGCGGGGCCCTGGCGGCTGGCTTCCCTGGCAAGCAGCAAAGTCCGGGGCCCCGGCAGGCTCCGGGCGGTCGCCATTTGCTACAATCGCCGCCATGAGTTATCAAGTTCTAGCGCGCAAATGGCGCCCCAGGGATTTCACCACGCTGGTCGGCCAGGAGCACGTGGTCCGCGCGCTCACGCACGCGCTGGAACAACAGCGGCTGCACCATGCCTACCTGTTCACCGGTACGCGCGGGGTCGGCAAGACCACGCTCTCGCGGATCCTGGCCAAGGCCCTGAACTGCACCGGCCCTGACGGCAACGGCGGCATTACCGCGCAGCCGTGCGGCCAGTGCAAGGCCTGCACCGAGATCGACAGCGGCCGCTTCGTCGACTACATCGAGATGGACGCCGCCTCCAACCGCGGCGTCGACGAGATGGCGCAACTGCTCGACAAGGCGGTCTACGCCCCGGGCACCGGGCGCTTCAAGGTCTACATGATCGACGAAGTGCACATGCTGACCAACCACGCCTTCAACGCCATGCTGAAGACGCTGGAGGAGCCGCCCGGGCACGTCAAGTTCATCCTCGCCACCACCGATCCGCAGAAAATCCCGGTCACGGTGCTGTCGCGCTGCCTGCAGTTCAACCTCAAGCAGATGCCGCCCGGGCATATCGTTTCGCACCTGGACCATATCCTGGCGCAGGAAGGCATTGGCCACGACGGCAATGCACTACGCCTACTGGCGCAGGCCGCGCACGGCTCGATGCGCGACGCGCTGTCGCTGACCGACCAGGCCATCGCCTACAGCGCGGGCCAGGTCTCCGAAGAGGCGGTGCGCGGCATGCTGGGCGCGATCGACCAGGGTTACCTGGTGCAGTTGCTCGACGCGCTGGCCGCCGAGGACGGCGCCGCCATGCTGGGCATCGCCGATGCCATGGCCGACCGCAGCCTGTCGTTCGCCGGCGCGCTGCAGGACCTGGGCTCGCTGCTGCACAAGGTGGCGCTGGCGCAGGCCGTGCCGGCCTCGGTGCAGGACGAATGGCCCGAAGCGGACGATGTGCGCCGCCTGGCCGGCGTGTTCGATGCGCAGGAAGTGCAGCTGTTCTACCAGATCGCCAACCTCGGCCGCAGCGAGCTGGCGCTCGCGCCGGACGAGTACGCCGGCTTCACCATGACGCTGCTGCGCATGCTGGCGTTCCGGCCGTCGTCGGCGCCGGAGCCGTCGCCAGTGTCGGCACAAGGGCAGGGCGGCGCCGCGCCTTCGCGTCCGCGCAGCGCGGCGCTGGCGGCCGGGCCTGCCGAAACCCGTCATGCGACCGCCGCGGCAAGTCCCGTCACGGCGGCCCCGGCAGCCCCGGCGACGGCAGCGGCGATGCCCGCCGCGGCAAAACCCGTCGCGCCGGCACCCGCCGCACAGCCGCAACCGGTCGCCGAACCCGCCGCGCCGGCACGCCCTGCGCCTGACGTTGCCATGTCGCCGGCACGCGCCGCGCTGGCTGCCGCACGCCAGGCCTCCGCCGCCCGCGGCGGTGCCCGCAACGCGCCGCCACCGGCCATGCCGGCAGCGCCCGCCGCCGCGCAGCGCCCGCCGGCCCAGCCCTTGCGCGCGCCCGGCGCCGCGGCAGTAAGCCGCCCGGCAGCGCCGACCGCCAGGCCGCCGGCCCAAGCATCTGCACAGCCTGCCCCGCCACAACCGTCCGCGCCTGCCGCAAGGCCCGCGCCGAAGCCTGCCGCGCGCCAGCCCGAACCGGAATCGGTGCCGCCATGGGAAATGGCAGGCGGCAGCGATGTGCCGCCGTGGGAAGACCTGCCGCCCGACCTGCCGGTCATCGGTCCCTATGACAGCGACCCGGGCTATAGCGACAACGGCTTCAGCGAACCGGTTGTGCGTGCCGCCCCGCGCAACGGCGCGGCACGGCCAGCAAGCCCGGCCGCGCGTGAAGCCGAGCCGGTGCGCGAAGCCGCCCAACCCGCGCCCCCGCCCGAGCCCGCCAAGTACGTCGCCCCGCGCCCGCCCGCAGCCGGCGAAGACGGCACGCCGCCGGTCTTCAGCGGCGAATGGCCGGCACTGGCCGCCGGCCTGCCACTGAAGGGCCTGGCGCAGCAACTTGCCTACCAGAGCGAACTGACACAGGTGGTCGGGCGTACCTTCCACCTGCGCATCCCGGTCGCGGCCCTGGGCGAGAACGGCGTGGCCGAGCGGCTGCAGCAGGCGCTGTGCGACCACTTCGGCGAGCCGGTGCGCGTAGCCTGCGAAGTGGGCGGAGTCTCGGTCACCGCGGCGGCGGCTGATGCCGAGGCCCGTGCCGAGCGCCAGCGCCAGGCCGAGGCCGTGATCGAGGCCGATCCCTTCGTGCAGGGGCTGCTGCGCGACTTTGGCGGTCAGATCGTGCCCGGTTCGATCCAGCCGCGCGCCGCCTGACCGGGCCCGCGCAGACCGCAGGCACTTGCCTTACCGAATTTCCACCACCGAATTTCTTACCGAATCCAGGAGCGTCCCATCATGATGAAAGGTCAACTCGCCGGGCTGATGAAGCAAGCCCAGCAGATGCAGGAAAACATGAAGAAGATGCAGGAGCAGCTGGCCCAGATCGAGGTCGAGGGCCAGTCCGGCGCCGGACTCGTCAAGGTGGTCATGACCTGCAAGAACGACGTCAAGCGCGTGACGATCGACCCCAGCCTGATGGCCGAGGGCGAAGATAAGGAGCTGCTGGAAGACCTGGTCGCCGCCGCCTTCAACGACGCCGTGCGCAAGGCCGAAGCCACCACGCAGGAAAAGATGGGGTCGATGACCTCGGGCCTGCCGCTGCCCCCGGGCTTCAAGCTGCCGTTCTGAAGACTACCGTGAAGGCTTCGTCGCCCACCTCGCTGCAGGCACTGGTCGAGGCGCTGCGGGTGCTGCCCGGCGTCGGGCCCAAGTCCGCCCAGCGCATGGCCTACCACCTGCTGCAGCACGACCGCGAGGGCGCGCGCAAGCTGGGCGACGCATTGCGCGGCGCGGCGGACCATATCCGCCACTGCGAACGCTGCAACACCTTCACCGAGCAGGAGATCTGCGCGACCTGCCTGGACGACCGCCGCGACGGCTCGCTGCTGTGCGTGGTGGAAACGCCGGCCGACCAGGTCATGATCGAGCAGACGCTGACCTACCGCGGCAAGTACTTCGTGCTGATGGGTCGGCTGTCGCCGCTGGACGGCATCGGCCCGCGCGAGATCCACCTGGACCGGCTGCTGGCGCGCGCCACCGAGCCGGAACTGGGCGGTCCCGTCGGCGAAGTCATCGTCGCCACAAACTTCACCAGCGAAGGCGAGGCCACCGCCCACTACATCGGCGAAATGCTGAAGGCACGCGGCCTGAAGGTATCGCGCCTGGCGCGCGGCGTGCCGGTCGGCGGCGAGCTGGAATACGTCGACGCCGGCACCATCGCCCGCGCGGTGATGGACCGCCGCAACCTCTGAGCCGGGTCGCGCGGGGCTGCACGCCCGCGCGCCATTCATCGGAATTCTCCGCCTCCCTGCCTGCCCAATGAACCTGGCCCGCTTCGATCTCGTCACGCTTGGCTTGTTCGTGGCCGTGGCCCGGCAGGGCAGCATCTCGGCCGGCGCGCGCCAGTCGCACCTGGCCGTGGCCGCCGCCAGCAAGCGCATTTCCGACCTGGAAACCGCGGTGGGCGCGCCGCTGTTCTTCCGCCATGCCGCGGGCGTGCAACTGACCGAGGCCGGGCAGGCCTGCTTCCACCACGCACTGACCATCCTGCAGGACGTCGAGCGCATGGCCGGCGTAATGTCGGACTATGCCTCCGGCGTGCGCGGGCAGGTGCGCGTGTGTGCCAACACCTCGGCGATCACGCAATTCCTGCCGGACGACCTGGCGTCGTTCATGCAGCACCATCCGACCATCCGCATCGAGCTGGAAGAGCAGAACAGTCGCGACATCGTCGCCGCGCTGGTCGAGAACCGCGCCGACGTCGGCATCTTTGCCGACCGCACCCCTGCAGCCGGGCTGATGACGATCGAGTACCGGCAGGACGAGCTGGTCATCATCACCCCACCCAACCATCCGCTGGCCGCGCGCGGCCCCGTGCGCTACGCCGATACGCTGGAATTCGACTTCGTCAGCCTGCCGCAGGAGACCTCGCTGGCCGCGCGCCTGCTCGAGGAGAGCAGCCGGCTCGACCGGCCGTTCCGCCTGCGCATCCAGGTGCGCAGCTTCGACGCCATGTGCCGCATGGTGATGGCCGGGCTGGGCGTGGGCGTGCTGCCGCGCATCGCCGCAGAGCCGCACGTCAAGTCGATGGGCTTGTCGCTGGTGTCGCTGCAGGACGCCTGGGCGCGTCGCTCGCTGCTGATCGGGCTGCGCGACCCGGCCGGGCTGACGGTGTCGGCGCGGCTGCTGATTACCCACCTGTGCGGGGACCGGGCGCCGTTCTGACGCCCGGGCGCTGAGGCGCCCTCTGGAGCCTTTCGCGTTCCGAGAAAGCCCGCTTCACCGATTGCCGATTCCTAGCGGGCTCCCCGCTGGGGCACACTCCGTTCCATGCCAAGCGCGGCGCGCCGGGCTCCCAAGCCCGGCACCAGCTGCCGCACTGCAACAAAACACAGCATCGCACGGAGACACCCCATGGCGCAACAGATCCTCGAGGGCATTCGCGTCCTCGAACTCGGACAACTCATCGCCGGCCCCTTCGCGGCCAAGACCCTGGCCGACTTCGGCGCCCACATCATCAAGGTGGAGCCGCCGGGGCAGGGCGACCCGCTGCGCAAATGGCGCATGCTGCACGAAGGCACTTCGGTCTGGTGGGAAGCGCAGTCGCGCAACAAGGAATCGATCTGCATCGACCTGCGCCAGCCGGAAGGCCAGGCCCTGGTGCGCAAGCTGGCAGCCGAGGCCGACGTGCTGATCGAGAACTTCCGCCCCGGCACCATGGAGAAATGGGGTCTGGGCTGGGATGTGCTGCATGCCGACAACCCGCGCCTGATCATGCTGCGCGTGTCGGGCTACGGCCAGACCGGCCCGAAGAAGGACGAGCCGGGCTTTGCCGCGGTGGCCGAGGCCATGGCCGGCCTGCGCCACCTGACCGGCGAGCCGGGCCGCGCCCCGGTGCGCGCCGGCCTGTCGCTGGGCGACACCATCGCCGGCCTGCACGGCGCCATGGGCGTGCTGCTGGCGCTGTATCAGCGCGATGCGCGCGGCGGCGAGGGCCAGGTCATCGACGTGGCGCTGTACGAGTCGCTGTTCAACCTGAGCGAAAGCCTGCTGCCGGAATACTCGGCCTTTGGCGCGGTGCGCCAGCCCGCCGGCGGCGCGCTGCCAGGCATTGCCCCGTCCAATGCCTACCCCTGCGCCAGCGGCGAATACGTGCTGGTGGCGGCCAATGGCGACGCCATCTTCAAGCGCATGATGCTGGCCATCGGCCGGCCCGACCTGGCCGACGATCCGGCGCTGGCGCAGAACGATGGCCGCGTGAAGCGCGTCGACGAGATCGATGCCGCCATCGCCGACTGGACCCGCACGCAGACGGTGGAATCGGTGTTGGCGGTGCTGCGTGAGGCGCAGGTGCCGTCGGGCCGCATCTATACCGTCAAGGACATTGCCGAAGACCCGCACTACCGCGCCCGCGGCGTGATCGAGTCGGTGACGTCGGCCGGCGGGCTGACGGTCGAGGTGCCGGGCGTGGTGCCCAAGCTGTCGGCCAGCCCCGGGGCGATCCATGACCGCGCGCCGACGCTCGGCGAGCATACCAATGCGGTGCTGAAGCAGGCCGGCTTCGATGCCGCCGCCATCGCCGACCTGCGCGCGCGCAAGGTGATCGCATGAGCGCCGCCACCAGACTGAGCGGTCCCACCCGCGTCGAGATCAATGAAGTCGCGCCGCGCGACGGCCTGCAGATCGAGCCGGTGGTGGTGTCGACCGACGCCAAGGTCGCCTTCCTCGACGCGCTGTCGGCCTGCGGCTTTGCCCGCATCGAGGCCACCTCGTTTACCTCGGCCCGCGCCATCCCCGCGCTGGCCGATGCCGAGGCGCTGATGCACCGCATGCAGCGCCACCCGGGCGTGCGCTACACCGCGCTGGTCCCTAACCTGCGCGGGCTGGAGCGCGCGCTGTCGTGCCGGCCGGACGAGGTCAATCTGGTGATGTCGGTCAGCGAGACCCACAACCGCGCCAACCTGCGCATGACGCGCCAGCAGTCGCAGGATCAGTTGCTGGCGATGATCGACGCGGCGGGCGCCGCCGGCGTGCCGGTCAACGTGTCGCTGTCGACGGTGTTCGGCTGCCCGTTCGAGGGCGAGGTCGATGCCGGCGCGGTGATGGCACTGGCCACGCGCTTTGCCGAAGCCGGCGCGGCCGGCATCACGCTGTGCGACACCACCGGCATGGCCTACCCGAACCAGGTCGCCGCGCTGTGCGAGGCGTTCCATGAAGCGCTACCCGATGCCGGCCTGACCATCCACCTGCACAACACCCGCGGCATGGGCCTGGCCAATGCCGTGGCCGCATGGCAGACCGGCGTGACGCGCTTCGACGCGGCCGCCGGCGGCCTGGGCGGCTGCCCGTATGCGCCCGGAGCCAGCGGCAATGTCAGCACCGAAGACCTGGTCCACATGTTCGACTGCATGGGCGTCGAGACCGGCGTCGACCTGGGCGCGCTGCTCGACGTGGTCGCCGGCATGCCGGCGCTGGTCGGGCGCGAAATCCACAGCCAGTTGCTGAGCGCCGGCCCGCGCCTGCGCACGCACCAGCCGCCAGCTTGGCTGGCGGAGCACTTCGCCGGGCAGCCATAGCCTGTCGATCCCTGCGGCGACATTGCCGCGCCAATACAAGAACAAACGCATCCCTGAGAGATAACGGAGACCCTCATGAAGCAAGCCCTTCAACACAAGCTCGCCATGCCCGCACGACGCAAGGCCGTGGCCGCCACGCTGGCGGTGCTGGGTTCGGCATGGCTCGCGCCCGCCGCGCTGGCGCAGGACGGCAGCTACCCCAGCCGGCCGGTGACGCTGGTGGTGTCGGCCGCGGCAGGCGGCACCACCGACCTGGCGGCGCGGATGATTTCCGAGCCGCTGGCCAAGGCGCTCGGCCAGCCGGTGGTGGTCGACAACAAGCCCGGCGGCAACGGCGGCATCGCCGCGCAACTGGTGGCCCGGGCCAAGCCGGACGGCTACACGCTGATGCTGCAATACTCGGGCTTTCACGTGATTACGCCGTTGCTGGTGAAGAACCTGTCGTGGGATCCGGTCAAGGACTTTGCCCCCGTGGCCAATATCCTGTCGGCGCCGCAGGTGCTGGTGGTGCGCCAGGGCCTGCCGGTCAAATCGCTGAAAGAACTGGTGGCGTACGCCAAGGCCAACCCGGACAAGCTCAACTACGCGTCGTCGGGCAACGGCTCGCTGCAGCACGTCTCGACCGAGCTGCTGAACCAGATGGCCGGCACGAAAATCACGCACGTGCCGTACAAGGGCACCGGCCCGGCCATGACCGACCTGCTGGGTGGTTCGGTCGACCTGACCATGACCACGCCGCCGCCGCTAATGGGCCATATCGCCGCCGGCAAGCTGCGCCCGCTGGTGGTCACCAGCAAGACCCGCCTGCCCAGCCTGAAGGACGTGCCGTCGGCGCCCGAGGCCGGTTACCCTGACCTGGATGTGTCGTCGTGGTTCGCGATGTACGCGCCGGCGGGCACGCCCAAGGCGGTGATCGACAAGCTCACCGGCGAGATCGACAAGATCGTGCGCACCGAAGCCTTCCGCAAGAAGGCCGAGGAACTGGGCGCCGAGGCCAAGTACATGAACCCGCAGCAACTGGCGCAATACCAGAAGGCTGAGCTGGAGCGCTGGGCCAAGGTGATCAAGTCCGCCAACATCCACGCCGAATAGGAAGGACGCGGCAAGGTGATCGAAAGGTCAGGGCGCTAAGCTCGCGGGTTTGCCTGTCGGGCCGGATTCGCTAGGTATTGATACCGATGCGGACCCGCGTTCCTCCCAGTAGCATCGCAACTTGCCGCACGGCGGCGCGCCCCCTTGCCATGGCTTCGGCCGCGTTGCCGTTCCAGTCCAAACGGGTAGGAGATACGCATGTATAACAAGAAATTCTGGAAACAATTCCTGATCGCGCTGGCGCTGTTCCTGGCCGGCTGGTTCACCTTCGGCCATGCGCAGGCGCAGGGCAAGCCGGAGAAGACTAAGGTCACCATCGCAGTGGGCGGCAAGAACCTCTTCTACTACCTGCCGCTGACCATCGCCGAGCGCCTGGGCTACTTCAAGGAAGAAGGCCTGGAGGTCGAGATCGTCGACTTCGCCGGTGGCGCCAAGGCGCTGCAGGCCGTGGTAGGCGGCAGCGCCGACGTGGTCTCGGGCGCGTACGAGCACACCATCAACCTGCAGGCCAAGGGCCAGCGCTATCAGGAATTCGTGCTACAGGGCCGCGCCCCGCAGATCGTGCTGGTGGTGTCGAACAAGACCATGCCCAACTTCAAGTCGATCGCCGACCTGAAGGGCAAGAAGATCGGCGTGACCGCGCCGGGTTCGTCGACCAATATGATGGCCAACTTCGTGCTGGCCAAGTCCGGGCTCAAGCCGTCGGATGTGTCGTTCATCGGCGTGGGCGCCAGCGCCGGCGCGGTGGCCGCGATGCGTTCGGGCCAGATCGATGCGATGGCCAACCTGGATCCGGTGATCTCGATGCTGACGCAGAAGAATGAAGTGCGCGTCGCCTCGGACACCCGTACGCTCAAGGACACCCAGGCGGTGTTCGGCGGCAATATGCCGTCGGGTTGCCTGTATGCTTCGCAGGCCTTTATCCAGCAGAACCCCAACACCACGCAGGCGCTGACCAATGCCATGGTGCGCGCGCTCAAGTGGCTGCAGAAGGCGGGCCCGTCGGATATCGTCAAGACCGTGCCCGAAAGCTACCTGCTGGGTGACCGCGCGCTGTACCTGGCCGCGTGGGAAAAGGTCAAGGAAGCGATCTCGCCGGACGGCACCATGCCTGCCGACGGCCCGCGCACCGCACTGAACGCGCTGGGCCAGTTCGACGCCGAGCTGAAGGGCAAGTCGATCAAGCTGGAAGAGACCTATACCAACGCCTTCGTGCAGAAGGCCAACGCCAAGTACAAGTAATACCCTTGCCGTCGATATCATCGGCCCGCTGCCCGCAGCGGGCCTTTGCTTTGCGGCATTGACGGCCCATCCATCATCACCCGCCCGCGCCGCACCCCTGGCGCCGCCACGACGGGACTGAGACGGTTCACCATGAGCATTCCCGCACTTTCCCTCGACAAGGTCACCTGCACCTTTGTCTCGCGCGATGACCGCAGCCAGCGCTATACCGCGGTCAAGGACGTCACGCTGTCGATCCAGCCCGGCGAGTTCGTTTCCGTGGTTGGCCCGACCGGCTGCGGCAAGTCCACGCTGCTGAACGTCGGCGCCGGCCTGTTGGGGCCTTCCAGCGGCGAGGTGCGCGTGTTCGGCGAGCCGCTGCGCGGCATCAACCGGCGCGCCGGCTATATGTTCCAGACCGAGGCGCTGATGCCCTGGCGCAGCGCGCTGGATAACGTCGTCGCCGGCCTGGAGTTCCGCGGCGTGGCACGCGCCGAGGCCGTGCAGCAGGGCGAGGAATGGCTGCGCCGCGTCGGCCTGGGCGGCTTCGGCGACCGCTATCCGCACCAGCTTTCGGGCGGCATGCGCAAGCGCGTGGCCCTGGCGCAGACGCTGGTGCTGGATCCGGACATCATCCTGATGGACGAGCCGTTCTCGGCGCTCGATATCCAGACCCGCCAGCTGATGGAAAACGAGGTGCTCGAGCTGTGGGCCGCCAAGCGCAAGGCGGTGCTGTTCATCACCCACGACCTGGACGAGGCCATCGCCATGAGCGACCGCGTCGTTGTGCTGTCGGCCGGCCCGGGCACGCACCCGATCGGCGAGTTCGCGATCGACCTGCCGCGCCCGCGCGACGTGGCCGAGATCCGCAACCATCCGCGCTTTGTCGAGCTGCACGCCGCGATCTGGGACGTGCTGCGCGAAGAAGTGCTCAAGGGCTATGCCCAGCAGCTCAAGGTGGCCTGAGCCTTCCCATCACAACAAGACCTGAATTCACGATGGCATTCCGAAACGACTCCAAGGGCATGCTGCGCGTGTGGCAGTTGCTCGTCCTGGTGGTGATCCTCGGTGTGTGGCACCTGGCCACGCGCTCGCAGCAGGTCGCCTTTTTCTTTGGCGAACCGCTGATGGTGGCGCAGCGGATCTGGAACTGGTTTTTCGTCGAGCGCGATATCTACCTGCACCTGGGCGTGACGCTGATCGAGACCGTGCTGGCCTTCGGCATCGGCACGGTGGCGGGGCTGGGCGTGGGGCTGTGGCTGGCGCTGAGCCCGCTGACCTCGGCCATCCTCGATCCCTACGTGAAGGCGATGAACTCGATGCCGCGCGTGATCCTGGCGCCAATCTTCGCGGTGTGGTTCGGTCTGGGCATCTGGTCCAAGGTGGCGCTGGCGGTGACACTGGTCTTCTTTATCGTCTTCTTCAACGTCTACCAGGGCGTCAAGGAAGTGAGCCCGGTGGTGCTGGCCAATGCGCGCATGCTGGGGGCCAATCAGCAGCAGCTGCTGCGCCACGTGTACCTGCCGAGCGCGACCAGCTGGGTGTTCTCGTCGCTGCATACCTCAGTGGGCCTGGCTTTTGTCGGCGCGGTGGTGGGCGAGTACCTGGGCTCGGCGCGCGGCGTGGGCTACCTGATCTTGCAGGCCGAAGGGACCTTCGACATCAATACCGTGTTTGCCGGCATCGTGGTACTGACGGCGTTCGCGCTTGTGCTGGACTGGATGGTGGGGCTGGTCGAGAAGCGGCTGATGAAGTGGCAGCCGACGAGCGGGGAGACGGAGAAGCTCTGAGGCAAGCTAAGGGCAGCATGACTACGGGCGAGTCCTGCAGACCGGCGGTTTGCTTCCCTTTCCCGCTTGCTGGAGAGGGGCGAGGCAGGCACTGGCACACCACCGGCCTGAACTCCGTTGACACGCCGGGCCCTCACCCCAGGCCTCTCCCCGTGGGCGACCTCGTCGACCGCGACCGGCGGTTGCAAGGACGGGCTGTTCTCGCGCGCTTCGCCGTCAGCGTGTCGCGCTACTTTGCCGGTTTCGCCAACAACCAGACCGGCGTGATTGCCGGGCTGCAGCACCGGTTCTGAGGAGGACGGAAAGGCTGATTCGGAACTGCCTGCCGCCCGGCGTAGGGGTGTGCGCCGTCAAGGACGGCAGGCAGCTTGGGGCGTGTTGCCCCACGCTCTGCGCCCTTCTTTTGTCGGCGCACGCCTGGCGCGCGCCGATGCATCAAAGCCCCTCAGGGCACGATCACGATCTTGCCGGTGACCTTGCGCGCTTCCATGTCCTTGAGCGCCTGCGGGGCCTGCTCGAGCGGATAGCGCGCCGAGATATGCGGGCGGATCTTGCCTTCCTTCATCCAGCCTAGCATCTGCGCCATATTGGCCTGGTTGGCCTTGGGCTCGCGCCGCACGAAGTCGCCCCAGAACACGCCCACCAGCGACGCGCCCTTGAGCAGCGCCAGGTTCAGCGGCAGCTTCGGGATCTCGCCGTTGGCAAAACCCACCACCAGGTAGCGGCCGCGCCAGCCGATCGAGCGGAAGGCCGGTTCGGCATAGATCCCGCCCACCGGGTCATAGATCACATCCGGGCCCTTGCCGTCGGTCAGCGCCTTGATGCGCTCGCGCAGGTCTTCGGTGCTGTAGTTGATCAGAGCATCGGCGCCGTGCTCCTTGCACACCGCCAGCTTCTCGTCGGTCGAGGCCGCGGCGATCACGCGCGCGCCGATGGCCTTGCCGATCTCGATCGCCGCCAGGCCCACGCCGCCGGCGGCGCCCAGCACCAGCATGGTCTGGCCGGCCTTCAGTTCACCCCGGTCGATGACCGCGTGGTGCGAAGTGCCGTAGGTCAGCGTGAAGGCCGCCGCGGTCTCGAAATCGATGCCGGGCGGCATCGGCACCACCGACGCCGCCGGCGCCTTGGCCTGGGTGGCGAACGCGCCGTTGCCCAGGTAGGCGATCACCTTGTCGCCCGGCTTGACGTGGGTGACGCCTTCGCCGACCGCATTGACCACGCCCGCCAGTTCGGAGCCCGGGCTGAACGGCAGTTCAGGCTTGGCCTGGTATTTGTTCTGGATGATGAGCACATCCGGGAAGTTGACGGCGGCCGCCTTCACGTCGATGACAACTTCACCCTTGCCGGGCACCAGGTCGGGCAGGGTTTCGATGGTCAGCGAATCGGGCGGGCCCCAGGCTTTGCACAGTACGGCTTTCATCATGTCTCCAGTGATATAGGTCGCGTCCCGCGCCAGTGAAGCAGCTTGCGGGCGGGCAGGGCAAGTGTAGCGCAGAAATAGCACGATCGTTCTGTTCCGTGCCGGCCACCGCCAATGGCGTACCGTAGCACCGGAAGCGCCCCGGCAGCGCGCATTTTGAGGCGGCTCGCGGGCCGCTTGTGACGTTCCGCTCAGGTACAATCGCGCCATGCATATCCTTCTCGCCAACGATGACGGTTATCTCGCGCCGGGACTGGCCGTTTTGCATGCTGCGCTCGCGCCGCTGGGCCGTATCACGGTCATTGCGCCGGAGCAGAACCACAGCGGCGCCTCCAACTCGCTGACGCTGCAGCGCCCGCTGTCGATCTATGAAGCGCGCGAAGGCGTGCAGAAGGGTTTCCGCTTCGTCAACGGCACGCCCACCGACTGCGTGCATATCGCGCTGACGGGCCTGCTCGACGAAAAACCCGACCTGGTGGTGTCCGGCATCAACCAGGGACAGAACATGGGCGAGGACGTGCTGTACTCCGGCACCGTCGCCGCCGCCATCGAAGGCTACCTGCTCGGCATTCCGTCGGTGGCCTTCTCGCAGGTCCACAAGGGCTGGGAGCACCTCGACGCCGCGGCGCGCGTGGCGCGCACCGTGGTGGAGCGCATCATTGCCAAGCCGCACACCGAGCCGTTTCTGCTCAACGTCAATATCCCGAACCTGCCGTTCGAACATATCAAGGGGTATCGCGCCACGCGGCTGGGCAAGCGCCATCCGTCGCAGCCGGTGATCACGCAGGTCAACCCGCGCGGCGACACCAACTACTGGATCGGTCCGGCGGGCGATGCGCGCGATGCCAGCGAAGGCACGGATTTCCATGCCACCGCGGCAGGCTATGTCTCGCTGACGCCGTTGCAGCTCGACCTGACCCACCGCGGACAGCTCGACGCGCTCGACCAGTGGCTTAAGTAAGCCACCGTCCCGCTGTGTCGCGCCCCCGATGAGTTCCACGCCCCCTCGCAACAAGTTTCCGCTGCCGCTGGACGCGGTCGTCGAACGCAAGCCTGCACCGGCGCGCACCGCCGGCATGCCCGCGGTCGGAACGCCGCGGCCGGCCGCGCCCGCTCCCAAGCCCGCCAAGCCGCGGCTGCCGCGGACCGCAGCACCGGCGCCCGTGCCGGCTCCCGCCAGCAAGGTCGAGCAGCGCGCCTCGGCCGCCACGGCCGGCGGTGGCGGCATGGCCTCGGCGCGCGCGCGCGTGGCGCTGGCCGGGCGGCTGCGCGCCGCGGGCATCCGCGACGAGCGCGTGCTGTCGGCCATCGCCACGGTGCCGCGCCACCTGTTCGTCGAGCCGGGGCTGGCATCGCAGGCGTATGAGGACGCTGCGCTGCCGATCGGCCACCAGCAGACCATTTCCAAGCCCTCGGTGGTGGCGCGCATGATCGAGCTGCTGCGTGAAGGGCTGGCGGCCGACGCGCCGCTGGAGCGCGTGCTGGAGATCGGCACCGGCTGCGGCTACCAGGCCGCGGTGCTGAGCCAGGTCGCGCGCGAAGTCTTCTCGATCGAGCGCATCCGGCCGCTGCACGAGCAGGCCAAGGCCAACCTGCGCCCGCTGCGCGTGCCCAACCTGCGCCTGCACTACGGCGATGGCATGCTCGGGCTGCCGCAGGCGGCGCCGTTCTCGGCCATCATCCTGGCCGCCGCCGGCATGGAGGTGCCCGAGGCGCTGCTGGAGCAACTGGCGATCGGCGGGCGGTTGATCGCCCCGGTGGCGGTGGTGCCGCCGGCAGGCGTGCCCGGCCAGACCGTCACGCAGCAATTGCTGCTGATCGAGCGGCGCAACCGCCATCGCTTTCACCGAACCGCGCTTGAAGCCGTTTTCTTTGTGCCCTTAAAATCGGGCACCATCTGAGTCGAACTATGCACAACATCGTGAAATCGCAATATTTCGCACGCGCCGGACAACTTTTTGCGGCTTCCGCGCTGACGGCCCTGCTGGCCGCCTGCGCCAGTTCGCCGATGCCGGCCCCCGTGGTGGACCGTACTTCCATCTCCGGCACCGCCACGGCGTCGCAGGAGCCGGCACCGCCCGGATACTATCGGGTCAAGCGAGGCGATACCCTTTACCGTATCGCGCTGGAAAACGGCCAGTCTTATCGCGATGTAGCGGCGTGGAACAACCTGAGCAATGTGAACCAGATTGAAGTTGGGCAGTTGTTGCGCATCGTGCCGCCAGGTGCCGACGTCAACACTGCACCCGGCGTGACCACCATGCCGGTGGCGCCCGGTACGGTGCAGGGGCAGCCGATCGACCAGGCCCGTCCGGCTGGCGCCCCGGTGCCGCCGGCGGCTACGGCTGCGGCACCGGTTGCGGCACCGGTTGCGCCGGCTGCTGCGGCCGCCATCCCGTCGGCGCCAGTCGCCGATGGCTCGATGAAGCTGGCGTGGCCGGCGACCGGCCAGATGGTCGGTAAATTCGATGACAAGGCCAATAAAGGCATCGATATTGCGGGCAAGAAAGGTGATGCGGTGCTGGCAGCGGACGATGGCCGGGTGATTCACGTAGGCCCCTTGCGCGGCTACGGGAATCTTGTCATCATCAAACACAACGAGACATTTCTTACTGCGTACGGGCACAACGACAAGGTGCTTGTGACAGAGCAATCCGCGGTCCGGAAAGGCCAGAAGATTGCTGAGATGGGCAACAGCGATACCGACCGGGTGAAGCTTCACTTCGAAGTTCGCAAGAACGGAAAACCGGTTGATCCGATGCGGTACCTGCCGCCACAGTGAGGGTTCATGCCACGCCAGAAAACCGTCTCCTCCGGAATCGTCAGCAGGGCTCGCCGTCCCAAGCAGCCGGAAGTGAAGGCTGGTGTGGCACATCCCGACGAGCGCGCCGATGCGGAAGCCTTCGAGCCCGATCTCGCTGCTGAACTGATTCCTGTTACCGACGAGCCGATCGCCACGTCCGCTACGGTGGGCCTGCGCGAGGCGGACCTGCTCGCCGACGACAACGAACGCCAGTTGCGCGACGACGACGATGACGACGCGGAAGACGAGGAAGAGAGCGAGGCAGAGAACGGTACCGACGGCGCGGCCGCCGAGCACGACGACTTCCGCTCGGTGCTGCATACTGAGCTGGCCGCCGACACAGTCCAGCATTACCTGAACCGCATCAGCATCAAGCCGCTCCTGTCCGCGCCGGAAGAACTGCATTTCTCCACGCTGGCCAAGGACGGCGACTTTGCCGCGCGCCAGGTCATGATCGAGCGCAACCTGCGGCTGGTGGTCAGCATCGCCAAGGGCTACCTCAATCGCGGCGTGCCGCTGCTGGACCTGATCGAGGAAGGCAACCTCGGCCTGATGCACGCGATCGAGAAATTCGATCCGTCGCGCGGTTTCCGCTTCTCGACGTATGCCACGTGGTGGATCCGCCAGAGCATCGAGCGCGCCATCATGAACCAGGCGCGCACGGTCCGCCTGCCGGTCCACGTGATCCGCGAACTGAACCAGGTGCTGCGCGCCAAGCGCCATCTGGAGAAGGGCGGCACCGACGGGCGCGACGCCAGCCTGGAAGACATCGCCCACCTGCTGGGCAAGACGCCGGACGAAGTGCAGGACGTCCTGGCACTCAACGAACATACCACCTCGCTCGATACGCCGTTCGATCTCGATCCCGGCTCGAGCCTCCTGGATTTCCTCTCCGACGAGCACAACGCCGCCCCTGACCAGGAGGTGGCACACCGCGAGCTGGAAGGGCTGATGAAGCTCTGGCTGGCGCGCCTGTCGGAAAAGCATCGCTACGTGGTGGAGCGCCGCTTCGGCCTCAACCATATCGAGCCCGCCACGCTGGAAGAGCTCGCCGAGGAAATGGGCCTCACGCGCGAGCGCGTGCGCCAGATCCAGCAGGAGGCGCTGGTCAAGCTCAAGCGGCATTTCGCTTCGCAAGGTGTCAGGAAGGACGCCGTTCTATGACCCCTGTGCTGGTATTCGACATCGAGACCATTCCCGATGTCGCCGGCCTGCGCCGTTTGCATGACCACCCCGATGCGATGAGCGACGCCGAAGTCGCCGAGCATGCGTTCTCTGCCCGCCGGGAAAAGACCGGTAGCGATTTCCTTCCGCACTACCTGCAGCGCGTCGCCGCGATTTCCTGCGTGCTGCGGCGCACGCATCGCGATGGCTCGGGCGTGTTCCACGTCGGCTCGCTCGGCACCACGGAAGACAACGAGGCCACGCTGATCCAGAAGTTCTACGAACTGATCGCGCGCTACAGTCCGCAACTGGTTTCATGGAACGGCGGCGGCTTCGACCTGCCGGTGCTGCATTACCGTGGCCTGGTCAACGGCGTCACCGCGCCACGCTACTGGGAAATGGGCGAGGGCCGCGAGGACGACAGCCGCGACTTCAAGTGGAACAACTACATCAGCCGCTACCACATGCGGCACCTGGACCTGATGGACCTGCTGGCGATGTACCAGCCCCGCGCCAGCGCGCCGCTGGATGACCTGGCCAAGCTGTGCGGCTTCCCGGGCAAGATGGGGATGGACGGCAGCAAGGTCTGGCAGGCCTACCAGGCTGGCCAGCTTGACGAGATCCGCGCCTACTGCGAGACCGACGTCGTCAACACCTACCTGATGTACTGCCGCTTCCAGCTGATGCGCGGCGGGTTGTCGCCGCGCGAGTTCGACGTCGAGATGGAATTCGTCCAGGAATCGCTGGCTGAGCTGCCCGGCGAGCAGTGGATGGAATACCTGCAGGCGTTCCGGCTGCAGCGTCTCACCCCGGAAGCCGAAGACCTCGAGGACTGAGCGCGCCGGTCGGCATCACAGATCCAGCGACAGCAGGATCGGCTGGTGGTCCGAGTGGGCGGTATCCGCATCGACCTCGCAGCGCCGGATGCGCGCGGCGAGGTTGTCCGTCAAGAACATGAAATCGCAGGCGAACGGCGCCTCCGGCCATTGCTCCTTGTCGTGTATCGCGCAGGTTGGCGCGTGCGGCTGGCCGGGATGCGCATGCAGCCAGGCGTCGCGCCAGGGCGGCGTGGCATTTTCGAACGGCTCCAGCATGCGGCGATAGGCGATATCGTCGGGTTTGCTGTTGAAGTCGCCGCACAGGATGGCCTCGGCCGGGCGAGGCTCGGGCGTGAACGGGCCCGGCCATTTTTCGCTGCGGCCCGGGCGGCGCGCATGGTCGCATGCCTGAACGTGCCAGTCGCGCAAGGCTTCGGCCTGGGCGGCGCGCTGGTGTGCCGAGTAATACTCCAGGTGCGTGCAGATCACGCGCAGCAGATGCGTGCCGGCCTCGACCGTCACTTCCAGCGCCACGCGCGGCATCGACGCCACCTGCGGGTCCGCCGGCCAGGGCAGGGCATGGTGGAAGACTTCGCGCACTGGCAGGCGGGTGGCAAGCAGGTTGCCGAATTGCTTCAGGCCGCCGCTGGTAGTGCGCCGGTCCACGCCCGGTGCATAGAGCACATGAAAGCCTGGCAGCAGCGCGGTCAGTTCCGCCACCTGGTCCTCGCCCGGCCCGCCGCGCAATTCGCCGAAGCCGCGCGTAACTTCCTGCAGGCAGATCACGTCGGCGTCAGCGATGCCGCGCATGGTCTCGATTTGCCGCTGCAGGCTCACGCGCCCGTCGGCGCCGCGGCCCCACTGGATATTCCACGAAATCAGTTCCATTTGCCGTCTCCGTCGGATCGTCGGGACGCCGCCACCGGCGCTGGCCCGGACTGGCATACAATCCCGCTTTCGCAAACAATACGTCAGGTTTCATCTGGTGTCCCAAGTCGTGTCCTCCCTACAAGAAACGCCTGCAGGCCCGGCCGCCACTGCCGAGGCAAGTGCCGCTCCCGGCGCAAAAGAGCCCCGTGGCCGCGTTGCCGCTAACACTGGCACGCCGGCAGCGGACCCGGTCGTGTCGATCGAGAGCCTCGACATGGAAGCCCGCGGCGTCGGCCGCCTGGTGAACGAGGACGGCACGCCCGGCAAGGTGATCTTTGTCGAAGGCGCGCTGCCCGGCGAAACCGTCAGCTATCGCAGCTTCCGCCGCAAGCCCAGCTATGAACAGGCCCATCTCGTCGAGATCCGGCAGGAATCGGTGATGCGCGTCAAGCCCGGCTGCCAGCATTTCGGCGTCTGCGGCGGGTGCTCGATGCAGCATCTGGATTCGCGTGCACAGCTGGCAATCAAGCAGCGCGTGCTGGAAGACAACCTGTGGCACCTGTCGAAAGTGAAGCCGGACGTGGTGTTCCGCCCGATCGCCGGGCCGGACTGGGGCTACCGTTACCGCGCGCGGCTGACCGTGCGCCACGTGGTCAAGAAGGGCGGCGTGCTGGTCGGCTTCCATGAGCGAAAGAGCAGCTACGTGGCCGACATGACTCGCTGCGAGATCCTGCCGCCGCACGTGTCGGCGATGCTGGTGCCGCTGCGCGAGCTGGTGGCCGGCCTGTCGATTCGCGACCGCATGCCGCAGATCGAGCTGGCCGTCGGCCAGGAAGTGACCGCGCTGGTGCTGCGCATCCTGGAACCGCTGACCGATGCCGACAAGGACCTGCTGCGCGCCTATGCCGACGACTACAAGGTGCAGTTCTGGTTGCAGCCCAAGGGCCCGGACACGGTCTACCCGTTCTACCCGACCGACGTCGAGCTGGCCTACACGCTGCCGGAATTCGGCATCCGCATGCCGTTCAAGCCGACCGACTTCACCCAGGTCAACCATCAGATCAACCGCGTGCTGATTGGCCGCGCGCTGCGCCTGCTCGACGCGCAGCCGCAGGACCGGCTGCTCGACCTGTTCTGCGGCATCGGTAACTTCACGCTGCCGCTGGCAACGCAGGGCAAGTCGGTGATGGGCATCGAGGGCAGCGAGGCGCTGACCACGCGCGCGCTGGCCAATGCCGGCTACAACGGCCTGGCCGACAAGACCGAGTTTGCCTGCCGCAACCTGTTCGAAGTCACCGCCGAAGATATCGCTGCGCTGGGCCGCTTCGACCGCTGGCTGGTGGATCCGCCGCGCGAGGGCGCGCTGGCGGTGTGCAAAGCGCTGGGCGAACTGGCGCAGCAGGGCAGCGACGTGCTTCCGCAGCGCATCGTCTATGTCTCATGCAGCCCCGCGACGCTGGCGCGCGACGCCGGCCTGCTGGTGCACGAGGCGGGCTACCGGCTGAGCGGCGCGGGCGTGGTCAACATGTTCCCGCACACCTCGCACGTGGAATCGATCGCGGTGTTCGACCGCGGCTGAACCGGCCCATCCATCAGCTGGCGCCCAAAGAAAAACCGGCCAACAGGCCGGTTTTTCATGCTGCGGCGTTTGTCGTCACTCGCGGCTGCCGCCGAAGATGCCCAGCAGCGCCAGCAGGTTGACGAAGACGTTGTACACGTCCAGGTAGATCGCCAGCGTGGCGGTGATGTAGTTGGTCTCGCCGCCATTCACCACGCGCTGCACATCGAACAGGATGTACGCCGAGAAGATACCGATGGCGATCACCGAAACCGTGATCATCAGCGAGGGCAGCTGCAGCCAGATATTGGCGACGCTGGCCAGGATCAGCAGGATCACGCCGACGAACAGGAACTTGCCCAGGCCGGAGAAATCACGCTTGCTGACCGTGGCGATGGTGGCCATTGCGCCGAATACCGCCGCCGTGCCGCCAAAGGCATACATGATCAGCGCCGGCCCGTTCGAGAATTGCAGTGTCACGCCGATCAGCCGCGACAGCATCAGCCCCATGAAGAACGTGAAGGCCAGCAGCAGGACCACGCCCATGCTGCTGTTCTTGGTCTTCTCGATGCCGTAGAAGAACCCGAACGCAATGCCCAGGAACAGGATCAGCGACAGGAAGGGGTTGCCCGCCATGAAGCTGAAGCCGGTGGCCACGCCGATCCACGCGCCGAGCACGGTGGGGATCATCGAGAGGGCCAGCAGCCAGTAAGTGTTGCGCAAGACCCGGTTGCGAACGACGACGTCAGTGACGGTCGACGCACTGTTGCCGAAACCGTAGGTATTCAGCTTGTTATCCATGGTGACTCCTGTCTCAAAACGGTGAGGCGCCGGAAATCCAATCATTCGGATCGACTCCGGACGGAACCATCGTCAATGTGGCATCTGGGCGGGCGAATTGCAAGGGCGGGGTAACCCAGAAGACACGCCAAACCGTGCTTCGCGCCACTTGGCCGCCGCTCACGTTGGACGCGCATCGACCCGTCGCGTTCCGGACATGACAAGGATGTAATGTGCTCTTCGTGTTACTTGATGCCGGCCGGCGCCGCAACGCCGGCAAGACTCGCGACAGAGCGGGGAAGGCCCTCGAAAGCGTCATAGTCTTCGTGGTAGAATCCCACGTTTAATCCATTTGTAACCCCTTCATTTTTCGGAGTTTTTCATGGCGATCGAACGCACCCTGTCGATTATCAAGCCGGATGCCGTGGCCAAGAACGTTATCGGCCAGATCTACGCCCGTTTCGAGGCCGCCGGCCTGAAGATCATTGCTGCCAAGATGGTGCACCTGTCGCGCGGCGAAGCCGAGCAGTTCTACGCTGTCCACAAGGAGCGTCCGTTCTTCAAGGACCTGGTGGACTTCATGATTTCCGGTCCGGTCATGATCCAGGCCCTGGAAGGTGAAAACGCCATCGTCAAGAATCGTGAGCTGATGGGCGCCACCGACCCGAAGAAGGCCGACAAGGGCACCATCCGCGCCGACTTCGCCGACAGCATCGACGCCAACGCCGTGCACGGCTCGGACGCTGCTGAAACCGCTGCCGTGGAAGTGTCGTTCTTCTTCCCGGGCATGCACGTCTACAGCCGCTGATTGTTTGGCGCTGCTGCCAGGACTAGACTGACACCGAAGCTGAGTTTGCCGCCATGAACGACCTCGTCAACCTGCTCGACCTCGACGCGGACGCGCTCACCGCTTATTGCGGCGAGCTCGGCGAGAAGCCGTTCCGTGCGCGGCAACTGCAACGCTGGATCCACCACTACGGTGCCAGCCGCTTCGACGCCATGTCGGATCTCGCCAAGTCGCTGCGCGAAAAGCTCGCGACGCGGGCCGAGATCCGCGCGCCTGCCGTCATCACCGACAACCTGTCGGCCGACGGCACGCGCAAGTGGCTGCTAGACGTGGGCCAGGGCAATGCGGTGGAAACGGTCTACATCCCAGAGGAAACGCGCGGCACGCTGTGCGTTTCCTCGCAGGCTGGCTGTGCCGTCAACTGCCGGTTCTGCTCGACCGGCAAGCAGGGCTTCTCGCGCAACCTCAGCACCGGTGAGATCATCGGGCAGCTGTGGATGGCCGAGTTTGCCATGCGCGAGCAACTGGGCCGCGGCCCCAAGGATGACCGCGTCATCTCCAATGTGGTGATGATGGGCATGGGCGAGCCGTTGCTGAACTACGATGCCGTCGTGCCGGCCATGCGCCTGATGCTCGACGACAACGCCTACGGCCTGTCGCGCCGTCGCGTGACGCTGTCCACCTCCGGCGTGGTGCCGATGATGGACCGGCTGTCCAAAGATCTGCCGGTGGCCCTCGCCGTGTCGCTGCACGCGTCCAACGACGCCCTGCGCGACGTTCTGGTGCCGCTGAACAAGAAGTACCCGCTGGCCGAACTGATGGCGGCATGCCGCCGCTACCTGGAATTCGCGCCGCGCGATTTCATTACTTTCGAATACTGCATGCTGGATGGCGTCAACGACGGCGTCGAGCATGCGCGAGAACTGCTGAAGCTCGTGGCCGATGTGCCGTGCAAGTTCAACCTGATCCCGTTCAACCCCTTCCCGGAATCGGGCCTGAAGCGCTCCAACAACGAACAGATCCGGCGTTTCGCGCAGGTGCTGATGGACGCGGGCATCGTGACCACCATCCGCAAGACGCGCGGCGACGATATCGACGCCGCCTGCGGCCAGCTGGCCGGGGAAGTGAAGGACCGCACCCGCCTGGCCGAGCGCGGCAAGTTCGGCAAGATCACGCCACTGGTGCCGGTCACTGCCGCCGGCCAGTCTCGGGAGGCTCGCCCTGCATGATCCGTCTGATCGCTGCGGCCCTGTTGGGGCTGCTGATGTTGTCCGGCTGCCAGCTGCCGCATACGCCGGCGCAGGATCTCCAGGCCGCTTCCGACCAGACCGATGCAAGGCGCCGCGCCGGCATCCGGCTGCAGCTGGCCACAAACTATCTCGAGGCCGGCCAGAACGCGGTCGCGCTTGACGAGATCAAGCAGGCCATCGCCATCGATCCGTCGCTGGCCGATGCCTACCATGTGCGCGCGCTGATCTACATGAACATGAATGAGCGTGCGCTCGCCGATGACAGCTTCCGCACCGCGGTGTCGATGCGCGGCAACGACGGCGACCTGCTTAACAACTACGGCTGGTTCCTGTGCCAGGAAGGCCGTTATGCCGAGGCCGTGCCGATGCTGCAGCGCGCCGCGTCGGCGCCGTCGGCCGGCGGCCCGGTCAAGCCGATGATCAGCCTGGGCGCGTGCGAGCTGCGCCGCGGCAACAGCGCCGAAGCGGAACAGAACCTGAAGGCCGCGCTCGGCTACGACCGCAACAACCCGGTGGCCAACACCACCCTCGCGCTGGTCTATTACCGGCGCGGCGACTTCGCGCAGGCGCGGCAGTATGCCCAGCGCGTCAACAGCAGCCAGTTTGTCAGTGCGCAATCCCTCTGGCTGGGAGCGCGTATTGCCCACCGTCAGGGCGACAGCCGCATGCAGGATGCGCTGGGGGCGCAACTGCGCAGCCGTTTCCCCGATTCGCGTGAGTTGACCGCCTACGAACAAGGAGCATGGGATGAGTGAGCACGACCGCGCCGCAGGCCAGGCCGTACCGACGCAACACGTCGGCGGGGGCGCGCACGAAGGAGACCGCGAAGCCGCCGCGCGCGAGATCGGCGCGGCACTGGCGCGCGAGCGCGAGGCGCAGCGAATGTCAGTGGAAGACGTCAGCGCGCGCCTGAAGGTGGCGGCGACCAAGCTGCGCGCGATCGAAGCCGGCGATCTCCAGGCGGTGCCCGACGTGACCTTCGCCAAGGGCGTGATGCGCGCCTATGCGCGCATGCTGCATGTCGATATCGACCCGCTGCTGGCGCGCTTCCAGCCGCGCCAGGTGGTGCAGGTGGCGGAAATCGCACGCCAGCGCGAGGGCGGCATCAATGCGGCCTTCGACGACCGCAACCGATTCCGCTCCGGCGGCACGGGCGGGCGCTGGATCTGGCTGGCGCTGGTGGCGGTGGGGCTGGCCGCGGGCGGCTGGTTCGGGCTGGACCACATCCGCCACTGGATCGAAACGCGCAGCGCCGCGGCCGAGACCCCGGTGGCGGAAGAACATGCAGCCGCGCCGGGCACGGAGCCCGGCACGGTCACGGCGGCGCTGCCGCCGGTGATGGCCGGAGCCGATTCGCCGGCGCCGTCCGCCGAGACAGTGCCCGCCAGCGCCGTGGCGGTGCCTGCCCAGGCGGCTCCTGCTGCTACGGCATCGGCAGCTGTGGTGCCGCCTGCCGCTGCGCCTGCTCCCGTTGCGCCGGTAGCACCGGCGGCACCGGCGGCACCGGCAGTCGCAGCAGGCGCGGGCGAACTGCAGATCCGCTTTGCTTCCGACACCTGGTATGAAATCCGGGACAAGAACGGCAAGGTGGTGCTGGGCGGTACCGCCAAGGCCGGCCAGTCCGTGGCCGGCGGCGGCACGCCCCCGTACAAGGTGGTGATCGGCAACGTCAAGGGCATCGAGTCGATGACCCGCAATGGCGAGCCGGTCGACCTGAAGGCAGCCAACCGCAACAACGTGGCGCGCCTCACGCTGCCCTGACGAGGGCGCGCAAGGTGCGGCGAGGTGCGTCTTTGCAAGGTGGTAACGCTATGAACCAACAGCTCTGTCTTCCTGTCCTGGCCGGTCCGCTGCCGCGCCGCCAGACGCGCCAGGCGCGCGTCGCGTGGGGCGACAACGTGGTCACCATCGGCGGCGGCGCGCCGGTGCGCGTGCAGTCGATGACCAACACGGATACGGTCGATGCCATCGGCACGGCGATCCAGGTCAAGGAACTGGCGCGCGCGGGTTCGGAGATCGTGCGCATCACGGTGAACACGCCCGAGGCGGCCGCCGCGGTGCCGTCGATTCGCGAGCAGCTCGACCGCATGGGCGTGGATGTGCCGCTGGTGGGCGACTTCCACTACAACGGCCACAAGCTGCTGCAGGACTATCCGGCCTGCGCCGAGGCGCTGTCCAAGTACCGCATCAACCCCGGCAACGTGGGCCAGGGCGCGAAGCGCGACACGCAGTTCGCGCAGATGATCGAGATGGCGTGCCGCTACAACAAGCCGGTGCGCATCGGCGTGAACTGGGGCAGCCTGGACCAGGACCTGCTGGCGCGCATCATGGACGAGAACGCCGGGCGTGCCGAACCGTGGCCGGCACAGAGCGTGATGATCGAGGCACTGATCACCTCGGCCATCGATTCGGCGAAGAAGGCCGAGGAGATCGGCCTGCCGGGCGACCAGATCATCCTGTCGTGCAAGGTGTCGCAGGTGCAGGAACTGGTCGCGGTGTACCGCGAGCTGGCGCGCCGCTGCGACTACGCGTTGCACCTCGGCCTGACCGAGGCCGGCATGGGCAGCAAGGGCATCGTGGCCTCGACCGCGGCGCTGTCGGTGCTGCTGCAGGAAGGCATCGGCGACACCATCCGCATTTCGCTGACGCCGGAACCTGGCGCGCCGCGCGAGAAGGAAGTGTACGTGGGGCAGGAAATCCTGCAGACCATGGGCCTGCGCAACTTCACCCCAATGGTGATTGCATGCCCGGGCTGCGGCCGCACCACCAGCACGGTATTCCAGGAGCTGGCGGCCAGCATCCAGGCCTACCTGCGCGAGCAGATGCCGCAATGGAAGACCGCCTATCCGGGCGTCGAGGAAATGGACGTGGCCGTGATGGGCTGCATCGTCAACGGCCCGGGTGAGAGCAAGCACGCCAACATCGGCATCTCGCTGCCGGGTTCGGGCGAATCGCCGGCGGCGCCGGTGTTCGTCGACGGCGTCAAGGTGAAGACGCTGCGCGGAGAGCGCATTTCCGAGGAATTCCAGGCGATCGTAGATGAGTACGTTCGCACGCATTACGGCCCGGGCGTTGCGCGGGCCGACAAAGAAGTGGCAGCCTGAGCCGGACCGGCCGGGTGCCAGCAGCCTGACAAGAACAGAATGACGCAATCCGAGAACGTGGCCGCCGCAGGCGGTGAGAAGACCGAACTGAAGGCTGGGGAGAAAGTGCGCCCCGCCAAGGCCCTGCAGGGCGTAAAGGGCATGAACGACATGCTGCCGGCGGACGCGCCGCTGTGGGAGCATTTCGAGAATGCCGCGCGCGCCATGCTGCGTGCCTATGGCTACCAGCAGATCCGCACGCCGATCGTCGAGCACACGCAGCTGTTCGTGCGCGGCATCGGTGAGGTGACCGACATCGTCGAGAAGGAGATGTACTCCTTCACCGATTCGCTCAATGGCGAGCAGCTCACGCTGCGCCCGGAAGGCACCGCCGCGGCCGTGCGCGCCACCATCGAGCACAACCTGCTGTACGACGGCCCCAAGCGCCTGTGGTACACCGGCCCGATGTTCCGCCACGAGCGCCCGCAGCGCGGCCGCTACCGCCAGTTCCACCAGCTCGGCGCCGAGGCACTGGGCTTTGCCGGCCCGGACGTCGACGCCGAGATCATCCTGATGTGCCAGCGCCTTTGGGACGACCTGGGCCTGACCGGCGTGCGCCTGGAGATCAATTCGCTGGGGCAGGCCGATGAGCGCGCCGCCCACCGCGAACAGCTGATCAAGTACCTGGAAGGCTTCCAGGACATCCTGGACGACGACAGCAAGCGCCGCCTGTACACCAACCCGCTGCGCGTGCTGGACACCAAGAACCCGGCGCTGCAGGAGATGGCTGCCAACGCGCCCAAGCTGATCGATTTCCTGGGCGAAGAATCGCTGGCACACTTCGAGGGCGTGCAGCGCCTGCTCAAGGCCAACAACATTCCGTTCAAGATCAACCCGCGCCTGGTGCGCGGCCTGGACTACTACAACCTGACGGTGTTCGAGTGGATCACCGACAAGCTGGGCGCGCAGGGCACCATCGCCGGGGGCGGGCGCTATGACCCGCTGATCGCGCAGATGGGTGGGAAGTCCGCGCCCGCGTGCGGCTGGGCCATGGGCATCGAGCGCATCATCGAGCTGATCCGCGAAGAGGGCGTGGTGCCCGAGGCGGTGGGCTGCGACGTCTACCTGGTGCACCAGGGCGAGGCCGCCGCGCAGCAGGGGATGATCGCTGCGGAACGGCTGCGCGATGCGGGCCTGGACGTGGTGCTGCACGCCAGCGCCGACGGCAAGGGCGGCAGCTTCAAGTCGCAGATGAAGCGGGCCGACGCAAGTGGCGCGGCCTATGCCGTTATCATTGGCGAGGACGAAGTGGCCGCCGGCGTGGTCCAGGTCAAGGAACTTCGCCAGCGCGAGCAGGCCGAAGGCGGTGGGCAACAGGCCACCGTGCCGGCCGAGGAACTGGTCGATTACCTGATCGACGCCATGGTCGGCGCCAGCGAATAAATCGCGCGCTGGCCAGCCGGAAAACCCCAGTACACGAGTACCCAACCCAACGCAGGTGATTGCCTCGACATGGCTTACGATCTAGAAGAACAGGAACAGCTTGAGAATCTGAAGGCCTGGTGGCGCCAGTACGGCAATGCGCTGACCTGGGTGCTGATCGTCGCGCTGCTGGCGTTCGCCGGCTGGAACGGCTGGAAGTACTGGGAACGCAGGCAGGCCGGCGAGGCCGCGGTGCTGTACGAGCAGGTGCTCAAGGCTGCCGAGGCGCGCGACATCGAGCGCATCAAGCGCGCCGCGACCGACCTGGAAGACAAGTACGGCCGCACCGCCTATGGCCAGATGAGCGCGCTGGTCGCAGGCCGCGTGCTGTACGATGCGGGCGACCTGGCCGCGGCCAAGAGCCAGCTGCAGTGGGCCATCGACCACGGCGACGCAGAATACTCGCACCTGGCGCGCGTGCGGCTGGCCGGCGTGCTGCTGGACGAGAAGGCCTACGACAAGGGCCTGGCGCTGCTCAAGGACGAACCGCCGGCAGCGTTCGTGGCGCTGTATGCCGACCGCCGCGGCGACCTGCTCGCCGCGCAGGACAAGCGCGACGATGCGCGCGTGGCCTATCGCAAGGCGCTCGACAAGCTGGGCGAGGCCGAGCCGGCGATGCGCCAGATCATCCAGTTCAAGCTCGATGCGCTGGGCACGGCCTGAGTGGGCCGCCCTCGACTTGTGCCAATCACCGTAAAACCAGCGGACCGTAAAACCAGGATCGAAACCTTATGATGTCAGTGCTTTCCCGTGCCGTACATCGCCAGCCCGCCCGCACCATGGCCCGCGCGCTGGCGGCTGCCGCTTGCCTGGCCGCGCTGGGCGGCTGCGCGCTGTTCAGCAAGGAAAACAAGCACCCGCCCGCCCAACTCAAGCCGGTGTCGGGCACGCTGACGGTGCGCCAGGCGTGGAAGGCCGATGTGGGCAAGAGCGGCCCGTATTCGATGCAGCCGGCCGCGGCGGGCAACAACGTCTACGTGTCGTCCAACAACGGCAACGTGATCGCGCTGGAAGGCGCCTCGGGCCGCGTGCTGTGGAAGGCCAAGACTGATCTGGACCTGACCTCGGGCCCCGGCAGCGACGGCTCCGTGACCGCGGTCGCGGGCGAGAAGGGCGCGATCTACGCCTTCGACGCCAGCGGCAAGCAGATCTGGAAGAAGCAGGTCAATGGCGAGGTGCTGTCGGCGCCGCTGGTCGGCAATGGCCTGGTGGTGGTGCGCACCACCGACACGCGTGTGTTAGGCCTCGATGCCCAGACCGGGGAGCGCCGCTGGATCTACCAGCGCTCGCAGACGCCGCTGAACCTGCGCGCGGCAATGGGCATGGTGTTCGCCGGCGACGGCATCGTGATGGGCTTCCCCGGCGGCAAGCTGGGCGTGCTGACGCCGGGCAACGGCGTGCTGCGCTGGGAAAGCACGGTTTCGTATCCGAAGGGCGTGTCGGAGATCGAGCGCCTGAACGACGTCACCGGCCAGCCGATGGTGAATGGTCGCCAGGTCTGCGCCACCACCTTCCAGGGTCGCGTCGCCTGCCTGGAGCTGTCCAGTGGCCAGCCGCAGTGGGGCAAGGATTTCTCGTCGCCGAGCGGTCCCGCGCAGGATGACAATGCGCTTTACGCCAGCGACGAACGGTCGGTGGTGCATGCTTTCGACCGCCAGAATGGCAACGAACGCTGGAAGAACGACGAGCTGCGCAACCGCCGCCTGGGTGCGCCGCTGGCGCTGGGCCGCTCGGTGGTGATGGGCGACTTCGAAGGCTATGTCCACTTCCTGTCGCGCGAAGACGGCCAGGTCATCGCGCGCATGAAGACCGATGGCAGCGCCATCACCGCCGCGCCGGTCGTGGCGGGCCAGACCCTGGTGATCCAGACCCGCGACGGCGACGTCTACGGGTACCAGCCTGGCTGACGGGCATCCAATGCGCGCTGCCGTACACCTGTCGGTACGGTCGGCGCCTAATCCGGTAGCATGATCCTTGGTCGTGCGGCAAATTGCGCAGCGGGTCCCGTGACCGGCGGCGCGCGCGACAGGACAAGCGGCAATCCGTGCCGATAAGGCGCGGACTGCCGTCGGATCCATTGACTCCGGAGCTACCGGGGGGCGGCATGTGCCGGCCCCCGTTTCCGTTTATTGCATGAAACCAGTAATCGCACTAGTCGGCCGCCCCAATGTAGGGAAGTCGACGCTATTCAACCGCATGACCCGCTCGCGCGACGCCCTCGTCGCCGACCTGCCGGGCCTGACGCGCGACCGCCACTACGGCGAAGGGCGCATCGGCGAGCGTCCGTTCATCGCCATCGATACCGGCGGCTTCGAGCCGGTGGTCAAGGAAGGCATCGTCGCCGAGATGGCCAAGCAGACCAAGCAGGCGGTGGTCGAGGCCGACGTGGTGATCTTTATCGTCGACGGCCGCCTGGGCCTGGCGCCGCAGGACCGCGCCATCGCCGACTACCTGCGCAAGACCGGCCGGCGCATCATGCTGGCGGTGAACAAGGCCGAGGGCATGAAGTACACCTCGGTGGCAGCCGACTTCTACGAGCTGGGCATGGGCGATCCGTACGCGATCTCCGCTGCCCATGGCGACGGCGTGGGCGAGCTCGTCGACGAAGCGCTGGAGCTGGCGGTCCAGGAGCGGCCCGAGCTGGCCGAGGAAGTGCCCGATGGCGGCAAGGGCGTCAAGATCGCCATCGTCGGACGCCCCAATGTGGGGAAATCCACGCTGGTCAACACCCTGATCGGTGAAGAGCGCGTGATCGCGTTCGACATGCCCGGCACCACGCGCGACGCCATCTATGTGGAGTTCGAGCGCGGCGGCAAGCCCTATACGCTGATCGATACAGCAGGCCTGCGTCGGCGCGGCAAGGTGTTCGAGGCGATTGAAAAATTTTCAGTGGTCAAGACGCTGCAGTCGATCGCCGACGCCAATGTCGTGATCCTGCTGCTCGATGCGCAACAAGACATTTCCGACCAGGACGCACATATTGCCGGTTTTATTGTCGAATCCGGGCGTGCGCTGGTGGTCGGCGTCAACAAATGGGACGGGCTCGACGGCCATACCCGCGATCGCATCAAGCACGACCTGGAGCGCAAGCTGCAGTTTCTGAATTTTGCGAATTTCCATTTTGTGTCGGCGCGCGAGCGCACCGGCATCGGCGCGCTGCTGCGCTCGGTCGACGACGCCTATGCCGCGGCGATGGTCAAGCTGCCGACACCGCAGCTGACGCGCGTGCTGCAGGAAGCTGTCGAATTCCAGCAGCCCAAGCGCGTCGGCGCATCGCGGCCCAAGCTGCGTTACGCGCACCAGGGCGGCTCGAATCCGCCCATTATCGTGGTCCACGGCAATGCGCTGTCAGGCGTTGCCGAAACCTACCGGCGCTACCTGGAAAACCGTTTCCGTGCGGCCTTCAAGCTCAAGGGCACACCCCTTCGCATCGAATTCCGCACGAACAAAAATCCGTATGCGGACTCGAAGGATTGAGTCCGGAAACGGATCCTTTGCGGGGCAAGTTTTCGTTTGCGTTCGTTTGGAACTGCGGCTAAATTCACGGTAGCAGGGGGGTTCCCTGTGCATTGACGCCGACTTGGTACCGTTTTTGATCTTTTTTCTGGCGCGTTTTTGCGCTGATTGACTTGAACCGGGGACTTCCGTCCCCATCATCCATCACTAAACCTATAAATTTGGAGTGTGCCATGAGCAACAAAGGGCAACTGCTACAAGACCCGTTCCTGAATGCGCTGCGCAAAGAGCACGTACCGGTGTCCATCTACCTCGTCAATGGCATCAAGCTGCAAGGCAATATCGAATCGTTCGACCAGTACGTCGTCCTGCTGCGCAACACCGTGACGCAGATGGTCTACAAGCATGCGATCTCTACCGTCGTTCCGGCGCGCGCGGTCAATTTCCGCGTGGATGACTCTGCTGAGGCCTGAACTGCCTCGCGGCCGCCACAGCGCGCGGCCGCCGACTGACGGCATCGACCGGGCGCCACGCGGCGCCGTTTCGATGCCCGGCACCGGGTTGCCGTTGCGCCCGGTGCATCGCGGCCCGGCGGCCGCGCACTCAGCCGCCGCCGCTGCCGCTGCCGCAACCTCCGGCATCACCTTGCGCCTCGCGCGTTGGCCTGACCTGGCAGGGGCCAGGGCAGTGCCAGACCTCCGCAAGACATTCCCCTGAACCCGTATTCCCCAGCGCCTTCGCGCCCTCCCTTGGATCCCAGAGCCACTTCCAACACCGCACCCTCGCGCGCCATTCTTGTCGGCGTCGATTTCGGCAAGCATGACTTTCAGGAAAGCCTCAGCGAACTCGCGCTGCTGACCTCCACAGCCGGCTCGTTGCCGGTGCACACGCTGACGGGCCGCCGTTCGCGGCCCGACCCGGCGCTGTTCATCGGCTCGGGCAAGGCCGAAGAACTGAGGGAAGCCGCCGATGCGCTCGACGCCGACGTGGTCGTGTTCAACCACGCCCTGAGCCCGGCGCAGCAGCGCAACCTGGAGCGCTTCCTGAACCGCCACGTGATCGACCGTACCGGCCTGATCCTGGATATCTTCGGCCAGCGCGCGCAGAGCCACGTGGGCAAGGTGCAGGTGGAACTGGCGCAGGTGCAGTACCGCGCCTCGCGGCTGGTCCGCGCCTGGAGCCACCTGGAGCGGCAGAAGGGCGGTATCGGCATGCGCGGGGGGCCGGGTGAGCGCCAGCTCGAACTGGACCGCCGCATGCTGGACGAGCGCGCCAAGCGCCTCAAGTCCGATCTGTCGCGACTGCAGCGCCAGCACAGCACGCAGCGGCGCGCCCGCGCGCGCAACGACACGCTCAGCATCTCGCTGGTAGGCTATACCAACGCGGGCAAGTCGACGCTGTTCAACGCGCTGACCAAGGCGCGCGCCTATGCGGCGGACCAGCTGTTTGCCACGCTCGACACCACCTCGCGCCGGCTGTTCCTGGACGGGCTGGGCAACGTGGTGCTGTCCGACACCGTCGGCTTTATCCGCGACCTGCCCACGCAACTGGTGGCGGCGTTCCGCGCCACGCTCGAAGAAACCGTCCACGCCGACCTGCTGCTTCATGTGGTGGACGCATCGAGCCCCGTGCGGCACGAACAGATCGAGCAGGTCAACCGTGTGCTGGCGGAAATCAATGCCTCGGACATCCCGCAGATCGTGGTGATGAACAAGATCGACGCGGCGCCCGAGCTGATGGAGCAGGGCCCGCGCATCGAGCGCGACGAGGACGGCGTCCCCACCCGCGTCTTCCTCAGCGCGCGCGAAGGCATTGGCATCGATGCGCTGCGCGAGTCGGTGGTGGAGGTGGCCCAATGGCTGGCGAGCCGGCCATCCGAGCCGCCGCCTTACGATCCCCGACTGGCCGACGTCCCGCTGTATGGCGATGCGGACCAGGGCGAGGAGAGCGAAGAGGGCGTCGAGTACGATGACGATGACCAGATTGGCCATGCCGGCGAGAGCGGCGATGGCAGCGAAGCAGGCGCGGGGGAATCGCGCAGCTCCTGACCGTTTTCCGTCCATTGGCGCTACGATTGCGCGAATTGGCAAAAAGTGGCGCAGATGACTGCTAGAATCCCCCTGTTACAAACTTCCCCGGACCCGTGCACTTCATGCCCCAGTTTCCCCGGAATGCCGACTCGAGCCTGACACCAGGCAGCCGCCCCGCGCTGCGCGCGGGCTGGCAGCGCCTGCGCGCCATCTTCTCGCTGAACGATCCGCGCTGGGGTCGGAACGGGGACGACGATGACAAGAAGGATGGCCGCGACGACAACCGTCAGCAGAACCAGCGCCCGCAGCAGGACGGCGGCCCGCCCGACCTTGACGAGTTGTGGCGCGACTTCAATCGCCGCCTGAACGGCCTGCTGGGCCGCAAGGAAAACGGCGGCGGCGGCAACCAGGGCTTTGGCGGCCCGCGCACCCCCGGCAAGAGCTCGGGCGTGGGTGTCGGCGTGATCGTCGCCGCGGTGGTCGGGATCTGGCTCGCCAGCGGCTTCTTCATGGTGCAGGAAGGCCAGACCGCGGTGATCCTGCAGTTCGGCAAGTTCAAGTACTCCGCCGGCCCCGGCATCAACTGGCGCCTGCCCTGGCCGGTCCAGGCGGCCGAGATCGTCAACCTGTCGGCGGTGCGTTCGGTCGAGGTGGGCCGCTCCACGTCGATCAAGGACAGCAACCTGAAGGACTCGTCGATGCTGACGCAGGACGAGAACATCATCGACGTGCGCTTCACCGTGCAGTACGTGATTCAGGATGCCACCGAATTCCTGTTCTTCAACAAGACCGACCGCGGCGGCGACGAGGAACTGGTGACGCAGGCCGCCGAGACTTCAGTGCGCGAGATCGTCGGCCGCAACAAGATGGACGCGGTGCTGTACGAGAGCCGTGAGGAGATCGCGCAGGGGCTGGCCAAGTCGATCCAGGCGATCCTGTCGGCGTACAAGACCGGCATCCGCGTGCTTTCCGTGAACGTGCAGAGCGTGCAGCCGCCCGAGCAGGTGCAGGCCGCGTTCGATGACGTCAACAAGGCCAGCCAGGACCGCGAGCGCGCCATCAGTGAAGGCCAGGCCTATGCCAATGACATCATCCCGCGCGCCAAGGGTGCGGCCGCCCGCCTGAAGGAAGAGTCCGAAGCCTACCGCTCGCGCGTGGTGGCGCAGGCTCAGGGCGATGCCTCACGCTTCCGCTCAGTGCAGTCCGAATACGCCAAGGCGCCGCAGGTGACCCGCGACCGCATCTATCTCGAAACCATGCAGCAGATCTACACCAATTCGACCAAGGTGCTGGTGGATGCGCGCCAGGGCAACAACCTCCTCTACCTGCCGCTGGACAAGCTGATGGCGCAGGGCCAGCCCGGCACGCCGGCAACGCCGGGCGCCGCCGGAACGCCGGCGCCCGCGCCGGACGCCTCGCCGGACACCCGGTCGCGCGAGGCGCTGCGCAACCGCGACCGCGACTCGCGCTGAGGAGACCGTCATGAACCGACTGATTTCCTTCACGATCGGCTTTTTCATCCTGCTGGCCGTGGCCTCGTCCATGCTGTTCGTGGTCGACCAGCGCCAGTACGCCGTGGTGTTCGCCTTCGGCGAGATCAAGCAGGTGGTGCGCGAGCCCGGCCTGCACTTCAAGCTGCCGCCGCCGTTCCAGAACGTGGTGTTCATGGACCGCCGCCTGCAGACCATCGACGGGGCCGCCAGCGAGCGTTTCCTGACCGCCGAGAAGAAGAGCATGGTGGTGGACTGGTTCGTCAAATGGCGCATCACCGATCCGCGCAAGTTCTTCGTCGCCTTCGGTGGCAACGTCCGCGGCGCGCAGGACCGCATGACGCAGCGGATCGACTCCGTGGCGCGCGAGGAGTTCGGCAAGCGCACCGTGGCCGACGTGGTCGCCGGCGAGCGCGAGCAGGTGATGCAGGCCATCCGCAACGCCATGAGCGAATACGCCAAGTCGGTGGGCGTGGAGATCCTGGACGTGCGCCTCAAGCGCGTCGACCTGCTGCCCGCGATCAGCGAATCGGTGTACCGCCGCATGGAAGCCGAGCGCAAGCGCGTGGCCAACGAGCTGCGTTCCACCGGCGCCGCCGAGGGCGAGAAGATCCGCGCCGATGCCGACCGCCAGCGCGAAGTGGTGCTGGCCGAGGCCTATCGCGACGCGCAGGTGATCAAGGGCGAGGGCGATGCCAAGGCTTCGCAGATCTATGCCGACGCGTTCGGCCGCGATCCGCAGTTCGCGCAGTTCTGGCGCAGCATGGAGGCCTACCGCAACACCTTCCGCGACAAGCGCGACGTACTGGTGCTGGAGCCCAACTCTGACTTCTTCCGCTATATGCGTTCCAGCGGTGGTGCCGCGGCGGGCGCCTCCGGCGGGTCCGGAGCCAAGCGCTAGCGCACTCGCTGGTCCGTGTGGCGGAAAGACGAAACCCCGGCTTGCCGGGGTTTTGTCCGGCTGGAGCCCTCATGGAACCCATCGCCGTGGAGTGATGGCGCGGTCGCGCGGAGGGCGCAACGACCGCAACGACCGCGGCAACAATGATCCCGGGCGAGGCCCGGCACCCGAGGGCGCTGCGCCCGCGGGACCAACCGAATGACCGAGAAGAGATTCACCATGTCCAACCATTGGCTGCTGCCAGAAAACATTGCCGACGTGCTGCCGTCGGAAGCGCGCAAGATCGAGGAACTGCGCCGCCGCATGCTGGACCTGTTCCGCACCTACGGCTATGAGCTGGTGATGCCGCCGATGCTGGAATACCTGGAGTCGTTGCTGACTGGCACCGGCCATGACCTGGACTTGCGCACGCTCAAGCTGGTCGACCAGCTGTCGGGCCGCACCATGGGCCTGCGTGCCGATATCACGCCGCAGGTCGCGCGCATTGACGCCCACCTGCTGAATCGCCCCGGCGTGACCCGCCTGTGCTACGCCGGCAACGTGCTGCACGCGCGCCCGGCGGGCTTCCATGCAACACGCGAGCCGATCCAGATCGGTGCCGAGATCTATGGCCATGCCGGCCTGGAAGCCGACGTCGAGATCCAGGAACTGATGCTGGCCGCGCTGCAGGCGGCCGGGCTGTCGGAGATCCGCATCGACCTGTGCCACGCCGGCATCCTGGAGGCACTGCTGGCCGGACTGCCGTCGATTCGCAAGATCGAGGACGCGCTCTTTGCCGCGCTCGAAACCAAGGATGTGCCCGCGCTGCGCGAGCTGACCGTGGGCCTGCCGCAGACCGAGCGCGATGCGCTGCTGGCGCTGCCGACGCTCTATGGCGGCGTGGACGTGCTGGACCGCGCCCGCGCGACGCTGCCGGCCAGCCCCGCCATCGGTCGCGCGCTGGACGAGCTGGCCGCGCTGGCGGTGCAGGTGCGCGGCGCCAGCGTCAACATCGACCTGTCGGATTTGCGCGGCTATCACTATCACAGCGGAGTGATGTTCGCGGCCTACGTGGCGGGCCTGCCCAATTACGTTGCGCGGGGCGGCCGCTATGACAAGGTGGGCGAGGCCTTCGGCCGCGCACGGCCCGCGACCGGTTTTTCGCTGGATCTGCGCGAAGTGGCGGCCTTGTCGCCCGTGGAAGTGCGTGCGCAGGCGATTTTCGCGCCCTGGGATGCGGATCCGGCACTGCGTGCCGCCATTTCCACGCTGCGTGCCGCAGGCGAGATCGTGATCCAGTCACTGCCCGGCCATACCCACGAGCTGGACGAGTTCAACTGCGACCGGCAACTGGTACGCCAGGACGACGGCTGGGCCGTGGTGCCGCGCTGACGCACTGGGGTCAGGGCAGCCCAAAAATCGGGAATCGCCCGGCAACAAGAGTAGAATACGTTTTTAACCTATTGACCAAAGCAATATGTCCGCATCCGCAGTAGGCCAGGGACGCAATGTCGTCGTGATCGGCACCCAGTGGGGTGACGAAGGCAAAGGAAAAATCGTCGATTGGCTTACCGACCAGGCAAAGGGCGTGGTGAGGTTTCAGGGCGGCCACAACGCTGGCCACACCCTGATCATCGGCGGCAAGAAGACCATTCTGCGCCTGATCCCCTCGGGCATCATGCGCGACGGCACGGTCTGCTACATCGGCAACGGTGTGGTGCTGTCGCCCGAAGCACTGTTCCGTGAAATCGAAGAACTCGAAGCCGCCGGTCTGCAGGTGCAGAGCCGCCTGCGCATCTCGGAAGCGGCAACGCTGATCCTGCCGTACCACGTCGCCATCGACAAGGCGCGCGAAGCCCGCCGTGGCGCAGCCAAGATCGGCACCACCGGCCGCGGCATCGGCCCGGCCTATGAAGACAAGGTCGCCCGCCGCGCGCTGCGCGTGCAGGACCTGTTCGATCCCAAGCAGTTCGCCGAACGCCTGCGCGAAAACCTCGACCTTCACAACTTCATGCTGACCCAGTACCTGGGCGCCGAAGCCGTGGACTTCCAGCAGACGCTGGACGAGGCGCTGGCCTATGCGCCGCGCCTGGCGCCGATGGTGGCCGACGTGTCGGCCGAGCTGTACGCGGTCAACGCCGCCGGCGGCAACCTGATGTTCGAAGGCGCGCAAGGCACGCTGCTGGACGTGGACCACGGCACCTATCCGTACGTGACCTCGAGCAACTGCGTGGCCGGTGCGGCCGCCGCGGGTGCCGGCGTCGGCCCGGGCCGCCTGAATTACATCCTGGGCATCACCAAGGCCTATTGCACGCGCGTGGGCGCGGGCCCGTTCCCCAGCGAGCTGTACGACAACGACAACCCGTCGCGTCAGGATCCGGTTGGCGTGCGCCTGGCCAATATCGGCAAGGAATTCGGCTCGGTCACGGGCCGTCCGCGCCGCACCGGCTGGCTCGATGCCGCCGCGCTCAAGCGTTCGGTGCAGATCAACGGCGTGTCGGGCCTGTGCATGACCAAGCTGGACGTGCTCGACGGCCTGGAAAGCATCAAGCTGTGCGTCGGCTACGCGCTGGACGGCAAGACCGTCGACATCCTGCCGCGCGGCTCTGACGCCGTCGCGCGCTGCGAGCCGGTGTACGAGGAATTCCCCGGCTGGAACGAATCGACTTTCGGCGTGAAGGAGTGGGACGCGCTCCCCGAGGCGGCCCGCGTCTACCTGAAGCGCGTGGAAGAAGTGGTCGGCATCCCGATCGACATGATCTCGACCGGCCCGGACCGCGACGAGACCATCCTGCTGCGTCACCCGTACAAGGCCTGACCTGGCAACGTAATACGCAAGGCGTGGCGCCATGAGCGCCGCGAACTGCTACAGACAATCGGCCCGCGCAAGCGGGCCGAGCCACATCGGTCAACCGACCGCGAAGATACAAAGAGTAAAGCCATGAACCTGCCTACGAACGATGACGAGAACCTGTGGGTGTCCTGGGACGAATACCATCGCCTGATCGCACGCCTGTCGCTGAACGTGCATGAGTCGGGCTGGAAGTTCGACAAGATCCTGTGCCTGGCGCGCGGCGGGCTGCGCGTGGGCGATCAGATGTCGCGCATCTTCGACGTGCCGCTGGCCATTCTGGCCACCAGCAGCTACCGCGAGGCTGCCGGCACGCAGCAGGGCGACCTGGATATCGCGCAGTACATCACCATGACCCGCGGCGAACTGACCGGCAAGATCCTGCTGGTCGACGACCTGGTGGATTCGGGCATCACGCTCGAGCGCGTGGGCCGCCACCTGAAGGAACGCTACCCGGCGGTGACCGAGGTGCGCTCGGCGGTGCTGTGGTACAAGGCGTGCTCTAAGGTCGAGCCGGACTACCACGTGACCTTCCTGGAGTCGAACCCCTGGATCCACCAGCCGTTCGAAGAGTACGACACGCTGCGCCCGCACAACCTGGCCGCCTGGCTCAAGCGCGGCAAGCGCGCCAGCCTGCTGGACGACGGCGCGCGCGACTGAACGACGCCGCCACTTGCCATGCCCGTGGCGCTCTGCCCGGGGCACGGCACCGGAAGGCTTCAGTAGCCGACCGTGAAACGCTGGTGCGATTGCGCCAGCTTCTCGATCTCGTCGGGCATCGCGATGGCATAGTCCGCCATCGAGATCCTGGCCGGAATGCCGGAATCGCCACTGAAGCTGTTACACTCCTCGACATTGCCGTTCCGTTGTGGTTCGGCTGCCGCGCGGGGTACGGTGCGCGGTTTCGCGGACGGGAAAAACCCCTTACGCTCACAGGTATGACACCGCGGCACGCAGTGCCGCCAAGCAAGGAGTGCAAGTTGCCGGATCTGGTACGCGAACCAAGCGTCAAAAACAAAAAACCCGCAGGGCTTGAAAGCGCTGCGGGTTTTCCGGTGATCTGGTGCCCAGGAGAGGACTCGAACCTCCACAGTGTTGCCACCGCTAGGACCTGAACCTAGTGCGTCTACCAATTCCGCCACCTGGGCAGGTGTCGAAACAACCGAAGCGCTCATTATAGGGAGCGCGAGAATTTTGTCAAATAGTTTCCAGAAAAAATTGAATCAGAACAGCTATCCGATCCCCAGCCGGGAAGAAATCCTGGGCGTGCTGAGAACCTCGGGATCCCCTCTGTCGGCCGGCGATATCGCCAAGTCCCTGGCAGTCACGCGCAAGGAGCATGACGGCTTCCAGAAGCGCCTGGCGGCGATGGAACGCGACGGCCAGATCGAACTGAACCGCAAGGGCCGCTATGAGCTGGCCCACCAGCCGAACTTCGTCACCGGCCGGGTGCAAGGCCACCGCGACGGCTTCGGCTTCCTGATCCGCGACGACGGCGAGGACGATATCTTCCTGCCCGAACGCGAACTGCAGAAGGCCATGCACAATGACCGCGCGCAGGTGCGCGTGGTGGGCTACGACCGCCGCGGCCGGCCCGAAGGGCAGATCGTCGAGATCATCGAGCGCGCCAACCGCTTCGTCATCGGCCGCCTGCTCAGCGAGGGCGGCGTGCTGGTGGTGGCGCCCGAGGACAAGCGCATCAGCCAGGACATCCTGATCCCGCCCAAGGCCCAGGGCAAGGCGCGCGTGGGGCAGGTGGTCAGCGTCGAGCTGATCGAGTACCCCGACCGCTACGTGCAGCCGGTGGGCCGCGTGGTGGAAGTGCTGGGCGACATCGACGATCCCGGCATGGAGATCGAGATCGCAGTGCGCAAGTACGGCGTGCCGCATGCGTTCTCGCCCGCAGCCGCCCAGGAAGCCGCCGCGCTGCCCGACGAGGTGCGCCAGGCCGACCTGGACCACCGCATCGACCTGCGCGATATCCCGCTGGTGACCATCGACGGCGAAGACTCGCGCGACTTCGACGACGCGGTCTACTGCGAGCCGGTCAGGATAGGCCGCGCCAAGGGCTGGCGCCTGATCGTGGCGATCGCCGACGTGTCGCACTACGTGCGCCCTGGGACGCCGCTGGATGCCGATGCGCTGGATCGTGCCACCTCGGTCTACTTCCCGCGGCGGGTGATACCGATGCTGCCGGAGAAGCTGTCCAATGGCCTGTGCTCGCTCAACCCCGCCGTGGACCGGCTGTGCATGGTGTGCGATACGGTGATCACCGCCAAGGGCGAAATCAAGGGCTATCAGTTCTATCCGGCCGTGATGCACTCGACTGCACGCCTGACCTACAACGAGGTCTGGTCGGTCTTGTCCAACACCAAGGGCCCCGAGGCGCACAAGCGCAGCGAACTGGTACCGCACCTGCAGAACCTGTACGAGCTGTTCCAGGTACTGCTCAAGGCGCGGCGCGCGCGCGGCGCGATCGACTTCGATACCACCGAGACCTATATCGTTTGCAACGCGCAGGGCAAGATCGAGCAGATCCTGCCGCGCACGCGCAACGACGCGCACCGGCTGATCGAGGAATGCATGCTGACCGCCAACGTGTGCGCGGCCGACTTCCTCGAACGCTTCAAGCACCCGGCGCTGTACCGGATCCACGCCGGCCCCAGCGAAGAAAAGCTGAAGAACCTGCGCGAGTTCCTGCGCACCGCCGGCCTGTCGCTCGGCGGCGGCGACAAGCCGCAGGCCTCGGACTACGCCGAGGTGATGGACAAGATCAAGTCCCGCCCCGACGCGCCGATGCTGCAGACCATGCTGCTGCGCTCGATGCAGCAGGCGGTCTACAGCCCGGACAATATCGGCCACTTCGGCCTGTCGTATGAAGCCTATGCGCACTTCACCAGCCCGATCCGCCGCTATCCGGACCTGCTGGTGCACCGCGCGATCAAGGCAGTGCTGGCGCATACCAAGTACCAGCCGGCCTTTGCCCACGGCACCGAACTGAATACGGCGATCTCGCCCAAGGCGCGCAAGCTGCAGGCCAAGGACGCCGAGCAGAAGGCCGAATTGACGGCGGCGCGCGCCAAGCGCAATGAGGCGATCTGGGACGAGCTCGGCCTGCACTGCTCGGCCAACGAGCGCCGTGCCGACGAGGCCTCACGCGATGTCGAGGCCTGGCTCAAGTGCTACTTCATGCGCGACAAGCTCGGCAGTGACTTCGCCGGCACGATCAGCGCCGTGACCTCGTTCGGCATCTTCGTGCAGCTCGACGAGCTGTATGTCGAAGGCCTGGTCCACGTCACCGAACTGGGCAGCGATTACTTCCAGTACGACGAGGCCCGCAACGAACTGCGCGGCGAACGCACCGGCATCCGCTACCGCCTGACCGACCGCGTGCGCGTGCAGGTGTCGCGTGTGGACCTGGATGCACGCAAGATCGATTTCCGCCTGGTGCAGGAGCCCTCGGCGAAAACCCTGCGTGCCCGCGTTCCGGGCACTGAAACTCAGCCGCGCGTACCGGCCGCCCATGCGGTGCCGGCGCGCAAGAAGGGCCGCCAGCTGGCGGCACTGCTGGGCGGTTCGTCCAAGCCGGAGGAATCGTTCGACGAGACGCTGGACCGCGTGATCGAAGAGCAGCCGGTGTTCGAGGCCGTGATCACACCGCTCAAGCCGCACGTCAAGACCGGCGGCAAGCCGGCCAAGCGCGCCGCCAAGCCCAAGCCCTCGCACCTGGAAAAACCGCGCAAGCCGGCCTCTAAGTCGCGATCGGCCAAGCCGGCGGGCAAGTCGGCCGCCAAGACCTCGCGCACCCCGCGCAAGCGCTGAAGCCTGCGGCGGCCGCAATGGCCGCCGCCCCCCACAGCCGCACCTTGCGCGGCGGTGCGGGCCGGGGCGAGTACAATCGCGCCCATGGCCAAAAACAAACTCCTGATCGGCTTTCACGCCGTGACCGCACGCCTGCGCCAAGACGCAAAAGGCGTGACCGACGTCTATATCGAATCCGCCCGCCGCGACCGGCGCATGCAGGACTTCGTCCGCCTGGCCGAGAGCCTGGGCGTGCGCCTGCATCCCGTCGATGCCGAGCGCCTGCGCGGCATGGCCGGCACCGACCGCCACCAGGGCGTGGTGGCGCGCGCCGAAGACGTGGCGCTGGCGCTGAACCTGGATGAACTGCTCGACGGCATCGAGGGCACGCCGCTGCTGCTGGTGCTAGACGGCGTCACCGATCCGCACAACCTGGGCGCCTGCCTGCGCGTGGCCGATGGCGCCGGCGCGCACGCCGTGATCGCACCCAAGGACCGCAGCGTCGGCCTCAATGCCACCGTGGCCAAGGTCGCCAGCGGCGCGGCCGAGACCGTGCCCTATATCACCGTGACCAACCTGGCGCGCACGCTGCGCGAACTGCAGGAGCGCGGCATCTGGGTGATCGGTACCGCCGACGGCACCGAGAAATCGCTGTACGACATCGACTTCAAGGGCCCGACCGCGATCGTGATGGGCGCAGAAGGCGAGGGCATGCGCCGCCTGACGCGCGAGACGTGCGACGAGCTGGTCGGCATCCCGATGGCGGGTGGCGTGGAAAGCCTGAACGTCTCGGTGGCCAGCGGCGTGTGCCTGTACGAGGCGGTGCGCCAGCGGCGGCTGCCGCGCTGAACGCATGGCAGGCGATTCCCATATCTCCGCTCAGCCGGGACTTGAGGAAGCGCGCCGGCTGATCGCCGGCGCGAACAATATCTTCGTGCTGACCGGCGCCGGCATTTCGGCCGAGTCCGGCGTGCCGACCTTCCGCGATGCCATGACCGGCCTGTGGGAGCAGTTCGACCCGGAAGAGCTCGCGAGCGAAGGCGCCTACCGCCGCCAGCCTGCACTGGTGTGGGAGTGGTACCTGCACCGGCGCGACCTGGTCGCGGCCGTGCAGCCCAATCCGGCGCACCACGCGCTGGTGGCGCTGGCCGCGCAGAAGCGGGTCACGCTGGTGACCCAGAACGTTGACGGCCTGCACCAGCGCGCCGGCAGCGAACACGTGATCGAGCTGCACGGCAACCTGTTCGCCAACAAGTGGCTGGACGGATGCGGGCGCTGCAACGAGGCCACCGCGCTGCCGGGCATGCCGCCGCGCTGCGACCTCTGCGGCGCACTGATGCGCCCGGGTGTGGTGTGGTTTGGGGAAGACCTGCCGCGCGTGGCCCGCTACCGCGCCGAGCACGCGGCGCAGACCTGCGACCTGTGCCTGGTGGTCGGCACCTCGGGGCTGGTGTATCCGGCGGCGGGTTTGCCGGGTGTGGCCAGCGAGCATGGCGCGCCGGTGATCGTGGTGAATCCACAGCCGTCGGCGCTGGACCAGACCGCGGATCTCTTGCTGACGGCAGCGGCAGGGGAATGCCTGCCTCTGCTGTGGTCGCAACCGGCACCCTCGGCCGGCTGAGCCTGGGTCCGGGCGGGGGCGCCCGGACTTCCCTTACTTAGCGATCTCCCCGATCAGCTTTTCCAGCTTGACCGCATCCGCCGCGAACAGGCGGATGCCTTCGGCCAGCTTCTCGGTGGCCATCGCATCTTCATTGAGCTGCCAGCGGAAGGACGGCTCGTCGGCCGCAATGCGGGCGATATTGGCGGCCTGCGCCTGGTCCACCGACAGCTTGTGCTCGACCGGGCCCTGGCCGGCGGCCAGTTGCTCGAGCAGCTCCGGGCTGATGGTCAGCAGGTCGCAGCCGGCCAGCGACAGGATCTGCGCGGTGCTGCGGAAGCTTGCGCCCATCACCTCGGTCGGGTACCCGAACTTCTTGTAGTAGTCGTAGATCTGGCGCACCGAGCGCACGCCCGGGTCGTTGTCGCCGCCGTTGGCGACCGGGTCCCACTGCTCGCCGGCCTGCTTCTTGTACCAGTCGAAGATGCGGCCGACGAAGGGCGAGATCAGCTGCGCGCCGGCCTCGGCGCAGGCCACCGCCTGCACCAGCGAGAACAGCAGCGTCATATTGCAGCGGATGCCGTCGCGCTGCAGGATCTCGGCCGCGCGGATGCCTTCCCAGGTGGAGGCGATCTTGATCAGCACGCGCTCGCGCGCGATGCCGCGCTGCTCGTAGAGCTGGATCAGGTGGCGCGCCTTGGCCACGGTGGCTTCGGTATTGAACGACAGGCGCGCATCGACCTCGGTCGACACGCGTCCGGGCACGATCGCCAGGATCTCGCAGCCGAAGGCGATCAGCACTTCGTCCATCACCGCATCCACGCCGCCGTTGCCGTGGTGGTCCCGCACGGCCTGCTCCAGCAGGTGCCGGTATTCGGGTTTCTGCACCGCCTTCAGGATCAGCGACGGATTGGTGGTCGCGTCCTTCGGGGTGTATTGCTTCATCAGCTGGAAGTCGCCGGTATCGGCCACCACCGTGGTGAACTGCTTGAGTTGTTCGAGCTGGTTCATGGTCGCTATGTCGTGGGCTGAATTGTCTGCGGGCATCCGAGGGGCGTACAGGCTGCCCGGGTCTGGTCCATTGTACCGTCGCCCGCGAGCCATGCCGCCGCAATCCGCTACACTGTGCGTTTTCCCCCCAACGCAATCTGGCTGTTGTCATGACTCAGGATGAACTCAAGGCGCTGGTGGCGCAAGCCGCCGCCGACTACGTGAAGCAGGAAGTTCCCGAAGGCGCCGTGCTCGGCGTGGGCACCGGCTCCACCGCGAACCTCTTCATTGACGCCGTGGCGGCGTTCAAGGAGCGTTTCGCGGGTGCGGTGTCGAGCTCCGAGGCTTCCACGCGCCGCCTGCAGCAGCACGGCTTCAAGGTGCTTGACCTGAATGAAGTGGATGAGATTCCCGTGTACGTCGACGGCGCCGACGAGATCGACGCCAGCGGCGCCATGATCAAGGGCGGCGGTGGCGCGCTCACGCGCGAAAAGATCGTGGCCTCGGTGGCAAAGCGCTTCGTCTGCATCGCCGACGGCAGCAAGCTGGTCCAGACCATGGGCACGTTCCCGCTGCCGGTCGAGGTGATTCCGATGGCACGTGCCGCGGTCGCGCGCAAGCTGCAGGCCCTGGGCGGCCAGCCGCGCCTGCGCATGACCAAGGAAGGTGGCATCTACAAGACCGACAACGGCAATGTGATCCTGGATGTGGCCGGGCTGAAGATCGACGACCCGCGTGGCCTGGAGTCGGCCATCAACCAGGTGCCGGGCGTGGTCACGGTGGGCCTGTTCGCGCTGCGAGGCGCGGATGTGCTGCTGCTGGGTACCGGCGACGGCGTGCAGCGTACCAACTACTGAACGCAGTCGTCCGCTACACAGCAAAAAGGGGTGCCTGAGGCACCCCTTTGTCATTGCCGGCGGTCCAGTTCAGGACTGTGGCGGCACGTAGCCCTGCGCCTGGTCGGCACCTTCGCCGAAGAAGTACTTCTCGGTCTGCTTGAGCAGGTACTGGCGCGCGCGGGCGTCGGCCATGTTCAGGCGGTTCTCGTTGATCAGCATGGTCTGGTGCTTGAGCCAGCCGGCCCAGGCTTCCTTCGACACGCTTTGCCAGATCTTCTTGCCCAGTTCGCCGGGCAGCGGCGGGAAGTCGAGGCCTTCGGCTTCCTTGTTCAGCTTGATGCAATGGACCGTGCGGGCCATGGGGACTCCTTGTACGTTCGTTAGACTTTGCTGAGGCGCTGGCGCTATTGTAGCCAAGCGGGGCGGCCGGGCGCGGCGCGGCGGCGATTGCCCCTACGGCGTTACAGCTTTTTCATCAGCACCATCGACTTGCGCTGCCAGTTGTAGAGCTTGCGCTTGTCCTCGGGCAGGTCGTCGACGTTGGCGTGCACGAAGCCGCGCTTGAGGAACCAGTGCTCGGTGCGGGTGGTGAGCACGAACAGCTTTTCCAGGCCGAGCGCGCGGGCGCGGCGCTCGATGCGCTTGAGCAGGCGCTCGCCATCGCCGGTGCCCTGGGCTTCCTGCGATACGGTCAGGCAGGCCATCTCGCCCATGTTCTCGCGCGGGTAGTCGTACAGCGCGGCGCAGCCGAACAGCACGCCGTCGTGCTCGATCACCGAGAAGTTGCCGATATCGCGCTCGATCAGGTGGCGTCCGCGCGGCACCAGCGTGCCGTCCTGCTCCAGCGGCTCGATCAGCTGCACGATGCCGCCGACGTCGTCGAGCGTGGCTTCGCGCAGGCTTTCCAGGTCGGTGTCGGACAGCATGGTGCCGACACCGTCATGCAGGAACAGCTCCAGCAGCACCGAGCCGTCGAGCGAGTAGGGGATCAGGTGCGCGCGCGGCACGCCGCCCTTGAGCGCCTTGACCAGGTGCTGCAGGTAGTTGGCCACATCCGGCGGCAGGTGGTTGTTCTGCAGGCGCTCGACCGCGGTGCGCAGCGACATTTCCTGCATCAGCTTGCCGACCGGGTCGGGCACGCCCGGCACCTCGGTGATAAAAATCAGCTTGTCGGCCTTCATCGCCGTGGCGGTGGCGCTGGCCACGTCTTCCATCGACAGGTTGAAGGCCTGGCCGGTGGGCGAGAAGCCCAGCGGCGACAGCAGCACCACCTTGCCGTGCGACAGCGACATGCGCACCGACTCGGCGTCGATCTTGCGCACCAGGCCGGTGTGCTGGTAGTCGGTGCCGTTGACGATGCCGACCGGGCGCGCGGTGACGAAGTTGCCGGAAATCACCGAGAGCTGGGCGCCGGCCATCGGCGTATTGGGCAGGCCCTGGCTGAAGGCGGCCTCGATGTCCAGGCGCAGTTCGCCGGCGGCTTCCTTGGCGCATTCGAGCGCGGCGTTGTCGGTGATGCGCACGCCGTCGACGAATTGCGACTCGACCTGGCGCAGCGCCAGTTGCTCCTCCACCTGCGGGCGCGAGCCGTGCACCAGCACGATCTGCATGCCCATCGCGTGCAGCAGCGCGACGTCGTTGACCAGCGCATTGAGCACGCCCGACTTGACCAGTTCGCCCGCGAATGCGATCACGAACGTCTTGCCGCGGAAGGCGTGGATGTACGGTGCCACCATGCGCAGCCAGTCGACGAACTGCTGGTGGTCGGGGCCGCTGCGGTCGATGGCGTCGGCGCTGGCGACCACCGGTGCGGTGGCGGGCACGGCGGAGGCCGGGGCGGGCAGGGGCAGTTCGGCCGTGGCGGGCGGCTCCCCCGGTGCGGAAGAGGAGGGCGCCGGCTGGGGCGCGTCGGTTCTGGCGTTCATGCCGCGGATTATAATCCCGGCCAATGTCAGAGCAACGTCCAGTCCAGCCCCCCAAGCCCGCCTCCCCGCGCCAGAGCGCCGGTGTCGGCCAGTCCGCGTCCCCAGCCCAGTCCCGGCCGGCCAGAGATCAGGCCAGGGGGCCGGCAAAACAGCCAGCCGGCCGTCCCGAACCCGCCGCCGGCCGTCCAGCCGGCGAGCCCGGCCAGCGCCAGCCGCGCGGGCCCCGCGAGGCGCGGCCGCCGCGGCCGCCGCGGCCCGTCAACCCGTTGCCGCCGATTACCTTCCCCGAGGCCCTGCCGGTCTCGGCCCGCCGCGACGAGATCGCCGCGGCGCTGCTGGCCAGCCAGGTGGTGATCGTGTCGGGCGAGACCGGCTCGGGCAAGACCACGCAGCTCCCCAAGATCTGCCTGTCGATCGGGCGTGGCCCGGGTCGCGAGGGTGGGGGGCTGATCGGCCACACGCAGCCCCGGCGTATCGCTGCCACCTCGACGGCCAAGCGCATCGCGCAGGAACTCGGCACGCCGCTGGGCGAGCATGTGGGCTATCAGGTGCGCTTCAACGACACCATGTCGTCGGGCGCGTCGGTCAAGCTGATGACCGATGGCATTTTGCTGGCCGAAACCCAGAACGATCCGCTGCTGCGCGCGTACGACACCCTCATCATCGACGAGGCGCACGAGCGCAGCCTGAACATCGACTTCCTGATCGGCTACCTGCGCCAGATCCTGCCGAAGCGGCCGGACCTGAAGGTGATCATCACGTCGGCGACGATCGATGCGCAGCGCTTTGCCGGGCATTTCGCATCGAACGGCAAGCCGGCGCCGGTGATCGAGGTCAGCGGCCGGCTGTACCCCGTGGAAGTCCGCTACCGCCCGATCACCGAGGACGTGCCTCCCGGTGGCGTGCCGCGCAATGCTCAGGCACGCGAGCGCGACCTCTACGACGGCATCGTCGAGGCCGTGGACGAACTGTGCCGCGTGGGCCCCGGCGATGTGCTGGTGTTCCTGCCCGGCGAGCGCGAGATCCGCGAAGCCGCCGAGGCGCTGCGCAAGCACCATCCGCCGCATACCGAAATCCTGCCGCTGTTCGCGCGGCTGTCGGTGCAGGAGCAGGAGCGGGTGTTCAAGCCGTCGAACGCACGCCGCATCGTGCTGGCGACCAATGTCGCCGAAACCTCGCTGACGGTGCCGGGCATCCGCTACGTGGTCGATACCGGGCTGGCGCGCGTCAAGCGCTACTCCTACCGCAACAAGGTCGAGCAACTGCAGGTCGAGGCGATCTCGCAGGCCGCCGCCAACCAGCGCGCCGGCCGTTGCGGTCGCGTGGCCAACGGCGTGTGCATCCGGCTGTATGAAGAGACCGATTTCGCCGGTCGGCCGCGCTTCACCGATCCAGAGATCCTGCGCTCGTCGCTGGCCGCGGTGATCCTGCGCATGAAGGCGCTACGGCTGACCGATATCGAGGCGTTCCCGTTTATCGAGCCACCGCTGGGCCGCGCCGTCGCCGACGGCTACCAGCTCTTGCAGGAACTGGGCGCGGTCGACGACGCCAATCAGCTCACCGGCACCGGCCGCCAGCTGGCCAAGCTGCCGCTGGACCCGCGCGTTGCGCGCATGATTCTCGCGGCGCGCGAGCACCATTGCCTGCGCGAGGTGCTGATCATCGCCAGCGCACTATCGGTGCAGGACCCGCGCGACCGCCCGCAGGAAGCGCAGGAAGCCGCCGACCAGGCGCATCGCAAGTTCATGGACGAGAAGTCCGAGTTCCTGGGCTGGGTCAAGCTGTGGAAGTGGTTCGAGGACGCGGTCGCGCACAAGAAGTCCAACCGCCAGCTGCAGGACCAGTGCCGGGCCAACTTCCTGTCGCACCTGCGCCTGCGCGAGTGGCGCGATGTCCATTCGCAGTTGCTGACCACGGTCACGGAGCAAGGCTGGCGGCTGAACGACAGCGAGCCCACCTACGAGCAGGTCCACAAGGCCCTGCTGACGGGTTTGCTCGGGAACGTCGGCTGCCGCATCGAGGACGGTGACGGCAAGGGCCGCGAATACCTGGGCGCGCGCGGCATCAAGTTCCACCTGTGGCCGGGCTCGCTGATCGCGCGCAAGGTGGGGCGCTGGATCGTGGCCGCCGAGCTGGTCGAAACCAGCAGGCTGTTCGCGCGCACCCTCGCGCGCATCGAGCCCGAGTGGCTCGAGCAAATCGGCGGCCACCTGCTCAAGGTGAGCTGGAGCGACCCGCACTGGGAAAAGAAGGCCGGCCAGGTGCTGGCGCTGGAACGCGCCACGCTGTACGGTCTGGTGGTCTATCAGCATCGCCGCGTCCACTACGGGCCGATGAACCCGAAGGAAGCACGCGAGCTCTTTATCCGCCGCGCGCTGGTCGAGGGCGAGTTCGACACGCGCCTGCCGTTCTACGCCCATAACCAGCGCCTGGTGCGCGAGATCGAGAACCTGGAGCACAAGTCGCGCCGCCAGGACGTGCTCGTCGACGACGAGCTGATCTACGCCTTCTACGATGGCGCGATCCCGGCGGATATCAACCAGCAGGCCACCTTCGAGCAGTGGTACCAGGCCGAAAGCGCCAAAGACCGCAAGCTGCTCTACCTGAACCGCGACGAGCTGATGCGGCACGAGGCGGCCGGCATCACCACCGATCTGTTCCCCAAGGCCATGAACGTGGCCGGGGTCGACATGGGGCTGACTTACCACTTCGAGCCGGGCAGCCACCGCGACGGCGTGACGCTGACCGTGCCGCTGTACGCGCTCAACCAGGTGCGGCAGGAGCGCGCCGACTGGCTGGTGCCGGGCATGATCAAGGAGAAGGTGCACCTGCTGCTCAAGTCGCTGCCGCAGAAGCTGCGCCGCCACTGCGTGCCGCTGCCGGAGTACGCAGCGGGGTTTGTCGCGCGCCAGCCGTTCGGCGAGGGCGAGTTGCTCGACGTGCTGATTGCCGATATCCGCGAGCAGACTGGCACCATGGTCAAGCGCGCCGATTTCAAGCTGGAAACGCTGCCCGCGCACCACTCGATGAACTTCAAGGTGATCGACGAGCACGGCCGCCAGCTTGATATGGGCCGCAATCTGGCCCAGCTCCGTGGCGAGCTGGGCGGGCAGGCGCAGCAATCGTTCCAGCGGGTCGCGGCACAAGCGGCGGCACAGGCGGCCACCCAGTCCCCGGACCAGGCGGCGCCGCTGGCCGCGGCCGAGCCTGGCAAGTATGAGAACCTGACCGGCTGGAGCTTCGGCGAACTGCCCGAGCTGCTGGAGATCCGCAAGGGCAGCCAGACCCTGTTCGGCTACCCGGCACTGGTCGACCGCAGCACACACTGCGACGTGGAAGTCTTCGACGACCCGCAGGAAGCGGCCCGCATCCACTACCTGGGGCTGCGCCGGCTGTTCGCGCTGCAGCTGCGCGAGCAGGTCAAGTTCATCGAGAAGAACATCCCGGGCCTGCAGCAGATGGCGATGCAGTACATGACGCTGGGCACGCAGGAAATGCTGCGCGACCAGATCGTCATGCTGGCGCTGGAACGTGCCTGCCTGCAGGCGCCGCTGCCGCGCAACGAGGCCGAGTTCAATGCCCGCAAGGACGAAGGGCGCACCCGGCTGTCGCTGCTGGCTCAGGAAATCGCGCGGCTGGTGGGCGCCATCCTTGCCGAATACGCCAGCCTGCCGCGCAAGCTGCTGCAGGCCAAGCCGTTCCCCGCGGCCTACGCAGACATGGAAAGCCAGATTGGCCGGCTGATGGGCAAGCGCTTTATCGACGAGAACCCATACATGCAGCTGGTTCATTTCCCGCGCTACCTGAAGGGCATCGCCATGCGCGTGGACAAGCTCAAGGGTGACCCGGGGCGCGACAGCCAGCGCGTGCAGGAGATGGCGCCGCTGGTGCAGCAGTGGCAGCGGGCGGAAAAACAGCTCCGCACCCAGGGCCGGGGCGGCGAGGATGCGCGGCTGGAGGAATTCCGCTGGATGCTGGAGGAGCTGCGCATCGCGCTGTTCGCCCAGGAGCTGCGCACCCCAGTGCCGATGTCGGTCAAGCGGCTGCAGAAAGTGTGGGAATCGATGCAGCGCTGAGCAGCCGGGAGCCGCTGTGAGCGGCCGTTGGTCGTGCCGGCGCAACATTCTGCTGAATTCTTGTCTGTCGTCAGCCGGGACGTCAGCGGATTGCCGCGCCCAAACGTTAGAATCGCCGGTTCGGTATTCTCTTAGCGGGTCTTATGTTCGCATTGCGTCGTGTTGTGGCTGGTGGGATCACGGTGGGCGCCCTGGCGCTGGGCCTGCTGGCCGCACCGGCATCGGCGGAAGTGGTGGTGATCCTCAATTCGGGTGATGCAACGGTCACGCTGATCGACAAGGATTCGCAGAAGGTTCTCGACACCTTCCCGATCGGCAAGGAGCCGCACCATCTGATCGCGACGCCGGACGACAAATCGCTGATCGTCGCCAATGCGGTCGGCAATGACCTGGTGTTCCTGGATCCGGTCAGCGGCAAGGTTCAGCAGCGCGTGCCGAATATCGACGACCCGTACCAGATCGGCTTTTCGCCGGACCAGAAGTGGTTCGTCGCCACCGGCAACCGGCTCGACCGGGTCGACCTGTATCGCTGGGACGGCAAGGCGCTGAAGCTGGCCAAGCAGTTTCCGCTGGCCAAAACCCCCAGCCATATCGCCTTTACCACTGACAGCCGCATCGCCTTTATTACGCTGCAGGATTCCAACGAGGTGGTCGCCATCGACCTGGTCACGCAGAACGTGATGTGGCGCATGGAGACCGGCTCGGCGCCGGCGGGCATCTGGGTCACGCCGGACCAGAAATACCTGCTGGTCGGCATGACTGGCGCGGATTATGTGGCCGTGATCGACTGGCGCACCCGCACCGTGGTCAAGCAGATCCAGACCGGCAAGGGCGCGCACAACTTCCGCGCCGTGGGCGACAAGCGCCACCTGTTCCTGAGCAACCGCGTGACCGGCAGCATCAGCATCATCGACCAGCAGACGCTGACCAAGATAGGCGATATCACCGGCCTGCCGCCAGGCCCGGACGACATGGAACTGACCGCCGACGGCAAGACGCTGTGGGTCACCTTCCGCTGGGCGCGCTCGGTCGGCCTGATCGACGTGGCAAATCGCAAGCTGGTCAAGACCGTGCGCGTCGGGCGCTCGCCGCACGGTATCTATTTCCGCACGCGCGCGCCGCTGTATTGAACGAGGCAGGGCAGGAACCATGCGCGACACCAAGGCTTCGCGATCCGGGCGGCTCAGGAAGATCCTGGCCGCGCTGGCGCTCGCCTGCGCGTTGCCGTCCGCGCTGCAGGCGGCCGACGCCGGCCAGCCTGCAGCAAAGTCCTGCCCGGCCGGCACGCTGTACCTGACCTTCGATACCGGCAGCATGAGCCAGGCGCAGTTGATCGCCGACACGCTGCGCCGCCACCATATCCGCGCCACCTTCTTCCTGGCCAACGAGCCCACGGTGCGCCAGGACAGCTCGCTCGATTCGTCCTGGGCGCCGTACTGGAAGGCGCTGGTGGCGGATGGCCACGCCTTCGGCACACATACTTTCGACCACGTCTACCTGCGCGGCGTGCGCGCTGGGCAGGTGACCATGCGGCCGCAGTTCGGCGCGCAGGCGGGCAAGGACATGGCGATGGACGCCGCCGGCTTCTGCCGCGAGTTGCGCCGCAGCGCCGAGGCCTTTCGCGGCATGACCGGCGCCGACATGGTGCCGCTGTGGCGCGCTCCGGGCGGGCGCACCGCACCGCAGACGCTGCAGTGGGGCGAGCAGTGCGGCTTCCGCCACGTCGGCTGGGCACCGCCGGGTTTTCTGGGCGATGAGCTGGCGTCGGACCGGTATCCCAATGCGGTGCTGCTCGAGCGCGCGCTGGCCAACCTGCGCGACGGCGACATCACCATGGCGCACCTGGGCATCTGGTCGCGCAAGGACCCCTGGGCGCCCGGCGTGCTGGAGCCGCTGCTCGCCGGCCTGGAGCGCAAGGGCTTCTGCTTCGCGACGCTGCGCGAGCATCCGGCCTACCGTGACTGGATTGCCCGCCACGCGGCAAGCACGGCGAAGGCCAACGGACAACAGGAGGGCAGGCGGTAATGTGGGAGACGCTCAACGGTTGGATCGGCCTGGTCGAAGGCGCGCTGTTCCAGGGCGTGGTGCTGCCCGTGGTCTACGACCTCGGGTTTGGCCGCTATGCCGAGGAGGCCTTCACCGGCACGGAATGGCTGCTGGTGGGGCTGGTGCAGCTTGTCGTGATGGCGCTGATCCTGGGCCCGCTGGAGAAGTGGCGCCCGGTCGAGCCGGTGGCCGACCGCGCCGCGATCCGCACCGACATGTTCTATACGGTGATCCATCGGCTGGGGCTGTTCCGGCTGGCCATGTTCTTCCTGCTGGCGCCGCTGACCGACGCCATCGAAGGCCACGTGCGGCTGATGGGCTGGCACCGCATCAACGTCGAAGACTGGTGGCCGGGCGTGACCTCGGTGCCGCTGGTCAGCTTCTACGTCTACCTGCTGCTGTTCGACCTGCTCGACTACTGGTACCACCGACTGTCGCACACGTTTCGCTGGTGGTGGCACCTGCACGCGGTGCACCACAGCCAGCGCCAGATGACGCTATGGAGCGACAACCGCAACCACCTGCTCGACGACATGCTGCGCGACTTCGTGTTCGCGCTGGTGGCGCTGGGCGTTGGCGTGGAGCCGTCGCAGTATGTGCTGCTGGTGGCGCTGTCGCAGCTGCTGCAGAGCCTGCAGCATGCCAACGTGCGGCTGCATTTCGGTGCGCTCGGCGAGCGCCTGCTGATTTCGCCGCGCTTTCACCGCACCCACCACGCGGTAGGTATCGGGCATGAAGCAAACGGCGCCCCGACGCGCCTGGGCGGCTGCAACTTCGGCGTGATCTTCCCGTGGTGGGACATGCTGTTCGGCACTGCGGTGTTCACCGAGACCTACCACCCGACCGGCATCCGCGATCAGCTGCCACCACCGGTGGGCAAGGGCCACGACTACGGCGCGGGCTTCCTGGCCCACCAGTGGTACGGCATCAAGCGCCTGCTGCGGCTGCGCTGAAGCGGGCGGTTTCGAGGCATTCCTCCACCCGCGGCGCCCGATGGCGCGCCGCGGCGGCAAGTGGCGTATGCTAGTGTTCCGGGTCGCCGCCGGTCCGGCACATCTGGACTTCCATACGGACTTCCGCCGCGCCCGGCGCCTTTCCTCCTGTTTGCCATCGACTGCATGAACGATATTTTCCGCTCGTTTGGCCGCGCCCTCGTCAGCCAGTTGCATCCCCGCATGCTGATGCTGACCGTGCTGCCTTTCGTCCTGGCCACGCTGCTGTGGGGCGGCCTCCTGTGGTGGGGCTGGGACCCCATCATGACCGCCACGCGCGGCTTCCTCGAAACCTCCATCCTGACCAGCTGGATCTACAGCGTGCTGGACTGGTTCGGCCTGCAGTCGATGCGGGCCGTGGTGGCGCCGCTGTTTGTCGCGGCGCTGGCGGTCCCGCTGGTGATTGCCTCCATGCTGATGTTTATCGGCGTGTTCTCGGTGCCGGCGGTAGTGCGTCATCTCGAGCGCGGCTATCCCGATCTGAGCAAGTCCCATGGCGGCAGTGTGCTCGGCAGCGTGTTGCACTCGCTCGGCAGCACCGTCGTCTTCCTGTTGCTGGTGGTGGTGACGCTGCCGCTGTGGCTGATCCCGCCATTCTTTGCGCTGATCCCGCCGGTGCTGTGGGGCTGGCTGACCTACCGCGTGATGACCTATGACGCGCTCGCCGACCATGCCAGTGCCGAAGAGCGCAAGACGCTGGTGCGCCGCCACCGCACGCCGCTGCTGGTGATCGGCGTGGCGGTGGGCCTGCTGGGCTCGGCGCCGACGCTGCTGTGGGTGTCGTCGGCGGCGGTGATCTTCCTGTTCCCGTTCGTGCTGGCCGGCACGCTGTGGCTCTACGTGCTGATCTTTATCTTCTCGGCGCTGTGGTTCGGCCACTTCTGCCTGCGCGCGCTGGCGCAACTGCGTGCCGAGCGTGCCGCGGTACCGGCCCCGCAGGCGGCCGGCCCGGCGCCGGGCGGCGATGTGATCGACCTGGCGCCGTCGGACGTGCGCCGCATCGAAAATTCCTGAAGCGAGGGCAATATGGGTTTTGGCCTGATCGTCATTGGCGACGAGATTCTGTCGGGGCGGCGCGAAGACAAGCACCTGCGCCGTACCATCGAACTGCTGGGCGCGCGCGGCCTGGCGCTGGACTGGGCGGAGTATGTCGGCGACGACCGCGCCCGCATCACCGCCACGCTGCGGCGCACGTTCGCTGGTTCAGACGTGGTCTTCTGCACCGGCGGCATCGGCGCCACGCCGGACGACCACACCCGCCAGTGCGCCGCCGCCGCGCTGGGCGTGCCGCTGGCGCTGCATCCCGAGGCGCGCGAGCAGATCGCGCTGCGCATCGCCGAGACTGCCAACGGCGACCCGATCAAGGCGGACCTGAACCTGCCGGAGAACCAGCACCGTTTCAAGATGGGCGAGTTTCCCGAGGGCGCGCGCATCATCCCCAACAGCTACAACCGCATCCCCGGCTTCTCGGTGGCGCATCACCACTTCATGCCGGGCTTTCCGGTGATGGCGTGGCCGATGATGGAGTGGGTGCTGGACCACGAGTATGCGCACCTGTTCCACCAGGTGCGGCAGCAGGAGCGCGCCTTCTATGTGTTCGAGGCGCCCGAGTCCACGCTGACGCCGCTGATGGAGAAGGTCGAGGCGGCGCATCCAGGCGTGCGCGTGTTCAGCCTGCCGTCGGTGGGCGACGTGCAACGTGGTGACCGCTTCGCGCGCCGGCATATCGACCTGGGCGTCAAGGGCCCGGCCGAGCTGGTCGCCCCGGCCTATGCGATGCTGCTCGAGGGTGTGCAGGCGATGGGCTTCGAAACGGTGGAGCAACCTGCGCGGGAATCCGCGCAGGCATAGGCGCAGGCCTGGGCACGGCGCACTGCGCAGTAAAAACAAAGGGGCAGCCCAGGCTGCCCCTTCTTCATTCACGCCGCGGCGGCGCTCAGGCGCCGTGCCACGGCAGGCCGTGCATGCACCAGCCCTCGACGGTCTTGCGGTGGTGCTGCGCATCGCGGTTGCCCTCGAAACCCTCCAGCACGTCCATGGCGAAGCGGTAGCCGGCTTCGGTGGCCACGCGCGCGGCGTGCTTGGAACGCGCGGCGCTGCGGCACAGGAACAGCACCGGCACATCGGCCGGCACGCGTGCTTTCAGTTCGTCGATGAAGCGGCCGTTCTGCGCGCCGCCCGGATAGGTCATCCACTCGACGTGCGCAAACTGCGCGTCGGGCAAGTCGACGCCGCCCACCCAGTCCAGTTCGGCCTGTGTGCGCACGTCGACCAGCACGGCGGAAGGGTCGTTCTGCAGCAGCGCATAGGCTTCCTGCGGAGACAGCGCGCCGAAATACGGGAGCTGGCTTTGTTGCTGGCGCTGGCTGGCAGCCTGAAGGAGATCGTCTCGGGTGGTCATCTGCGTGACAAATTACAGGGATGGAATAGGGGCAAACCGGGGCGGACGGAAGGACCGCAGCACACTATTCTATAGCGCCACGAAGGCCCGGCGACTGATTGCTCGCGGGAGTGCGTCACCGGCGGGCAGGTTCCGGTCGATTTTGGTGCGTACGCACTGATACGGTGCGACAACTTGCTGATTGCACCATTGTGGTGTTTTATAGGGAGGTGCCACGCGTTTTCGCGTGTTATTGGTGCGCCACCCGGCAGGGAATTGTCGTCGCTCGACATTACTCGCCAACCCCGCCACGGTGCGCGGTTCGCCCGGACTTGCACATTTTTCGGGCCGGGCGTGGCAGAGGTTGCGTTTGCTTGGCATGCTTTCTGCTAACATTCCTCGTCCTTTCGTGGCTGGTCGGATCGGCGCGGCAACTATGCAGCGGTGCCGGTGGCGACAGGCCCAAGAATTGGCTTTCTCAGACTTCCGCCGAATATCCAGGAGATTGGCATGGCCCACAGCGTTGCAGACGTGATGAAGCTGGTGAAGGAAAACGACGTCAAGTTCGTCGATTTCCGTTTCACCGATACCAAAGGCAAGGAGCAACACGTCTCCGTGCCCGTGTCGCACTTCGATGAAGACAAGTTCGAAAGCGGCCACGCCTTCGACGGTTCGTCGATTGCCGGCTGGAAGGGTATCGAAGCTTCGGACATGCTGCTGATGCCGGATCCGAATACCGCCAACGTCGATCCGTTCTACGAAGAACCGACGCTGGTGCTGACTTGCGACGTAGTCGAGCCGTCGGACGGCAAGGGCTATGACCGCGACCCGCGCTCGATCGCCAAGCGCGCCGAAGCCTACCTGAAGAGCACCGGCCTGGGCGACACCGCTTACTTTGGCCCGGAACCCGAATTCTTCATCTTCGACGGCGTGACCTGGAACGTCGACATGCAAGGCAGCTTCGTGAAGATCCATTCCGAAGAAGCCCCGTGGTCGTCGGGCAAGGAATTCGAGCACGGCAACAGCGGCCACCGTCCGGGCAAGAAGGGCGGCTACTTCCCGGTTGCCCCGATCGACACCTTCCAGGACATGCGTTCGGAAATGTGCCTGATCCTGGAATCGCTGGGCATCCCCGTTGAAGTCCACCACCACGAAGTGGCCGGCCAGGGCCAGAACGAAATCGGCACCAAGTTCAGCACGCTGGTGCAGCGCGCCGACTGGACCCAGCTGCAGAAGTACGTGATCCAGAACGTCGCCCACACCTACGGCAAGACCGCTACCTTCATGCCGAAGCCGGTGGTTGGCGACAACGGCTCGGGCATGCATGTGCATCAGTCCGTGTGGAAGGACGGCCAGAACCTGTTCGCTGGCAACGGCTACGCCGGCCTGTCGGAATTCGCGCTGTACTACATCGGCGGCATCATCAAGCACGCCCGCGCGCTGAACGCCATCACCAACCCGGGGACGAACTCGTACAAGCGCCTGGTGCCGGGCTTCGAGGCTCCGGTGAAGCTGGCTTACTCGGCCCGCAACCGTTCGGCTTCGATCCGTATCCCGTATGTGGCCAACCCGAAGGGCCGCCGCATCGAGACCCGCTTCCCGGATCCGCTGATGAACCCGTACCTGGGCTTCTCGGCACTGCTGATGGCCGGCCTGGACGGCGTGATGAACAAGATCCACCCGGGCGAAGCCGCCGACAAGAACCTGTATGACCTGCCGCCGGAAGAGGATGCAAAGATCCCGACCGTCTGCTCGAGCCTGGATCAGTCGCTGGAGTACCTGGACAACGACCGCGAGTTCCTGACCCGCGGCGGCGTGTTCTCGAACTCGATGATCGATGCCTACATCGAACTGAAGATGGAAGAAGTCACGCGTTTCCGCATGACCACGCACCCGATCGAGTTCGAGATGTACTACTCGCTGTAAGTGGCCCTCGCCCGGGAATGACGCAGGTTGTGATCGGGCAACAGTTGCACCAGAAAGGGGCGGCTTCGGCTGTCCCTTTTTGCTTTGCTCGCTAGAATGGGGAATCCGATCCTATCCCGATCCCATCCCTGTTCAAACCTCAAGCCATGTCCATGGACGCCACTTCGCGCACTGCCAGTCGGGCCACGTCATTGCACCAAATTCGTATCGGATTCCCTGTTCTGGTGAGTGCCGTGGCGCTGGCGCTCGGTACTTGGGCGGGCCAGCCGCGTGCGCAGTCCTCCGATGTCTATGTCTGCACCGGACCCAATGGGGTACCGGAGTACCGCAACGGCAATGCCGGCAAGGGCTGCAAGAAGCTGAACCTGCCCGAGGTGGTGACCGTGCCGGGCGGACGCGTGGCGGCACCGTCGGCGAAGAGCGGTAGCAGCGCCACGTCCAGCAACACCAGCTTTCCGCGTGTGGACAGCGCCACGCAGAAGAGCCGCGACAGCGAGCGCCGCGCGGTGCTCACGCAGGAGCTGCAGGCCGAAGAGGCCAAGCTGCAGGCGCTGCGTACCGAGTACAACAACGGCCAGCCGGAGCGTCAGGGTAATGAGCGCAATTATCAGAAATACCTCGATCGCACAGCGGCGCTGCGCGACGACATCTCGCGCAGCGAGGCCAATGCGGCGTCGCTGCGGCGCGAGCTTGGCAACCTGAAGGACTAGTCTTATGCGTCGTCTGATTCGCGGTGTGTCGCGCAAGGTCAGCGGCGCCGGTGGCGAGACGCCGGCGCCAGGCCTGGCCCAGCCCGAGGCCAGTGCCCAGGTGCTGAGCATGGGGGCAGTGGCCTACCATGCCGGCCTCGACGTGGTGGCCAACCCGGTGCTGCTGGTACGGCAGCCGGGGCTGCAGGTGGTCTACGCGAATCCGGCCGCCGAGGCGACCTTCGGTGTGTCGCGCAAAGGCATGGTCGAGCTGAAGCTGCCCGACCTGTTTGGCCGCTCCGACGAGCTGCAAAGCATGCTCGATACCGTGGTCACGCGGCAGTTCGACGTGCGCCGGCAGGACCTGGTCCTGCATCCGCCGCTGCAGGAGCCGCTCCACGTGCACGTGGTGATCGCCGCGCTGGAAACGGTCGGCGACACCGTGGTGGTGGAGATCCTGCCCAACGAACAGAAGGTGCGCAGCGACCGCGAAGAGCGCATCCTCGACCTCACCGCCGCCAACAAAGAACTCATCCGCAACCTGGCCCACGAGATCAAGAACCCGCTCGGTGGCATCCGCGGCGCGGCGCAGCTGCTGGAGTTCGAGCTGCCCGAGCGCTCGCTGCGCGAGTACACGCAGGTCATCATCAAGGAATCGGACCGGCTGCAGACGCTGGTGGACCGGCTGCTCGAGCCGCACCGGCATCCGCATATCGTGTCGAGCCTGAATATCCACGAGGTGCTCGAGCGCGTGCGCTCGGTGGTGTTGGCGGAGTTTCCGAACGGGCTGGACATTGTGCGCGACTACGACGCCAGCCTGCCCGAGCTGCAGGGCGACATGGAGCAGTTGATCCAGGCGGTGCTTAACATCGTGCACAACGCCGCGCAGGCGCTGGCCGACCACATCGCGCGCGGTGATGCGCAGATCGTGCTGCGCACGCGCGTCGCACGCCAGGTCACGATTGCGAAGCGGCTGTTCAAGCTGGCATTGGACTTGCATGTGATCGACAACGGCCCGGGAATCCCCGAAGACATTCGCGAACGCATTTTCTATCCACTGGTATCGGGTAGGGATGGCGGCAGCGGTCTCGGTCTCACACTCGCTCAAACCTTCGTGCAGCAGCACGAGGGCTTGATCGAATGCGAGAGCAGGCCGGGCTGTACCGACTTCCGCATCCTGCTGCCGCTGCACTAGCTCGTTGCACCAGCCGCTTCGCTGGCGTCCGCGAGCGATCGTGTACCCGCCGTGGGCGGGCCATGCGGAAGACCAAATGACACCGAGCAGACAAGCGACGCACATGAAGCCGATCTGGATAGTCGACGACGATCAATCAATCCGCTGGGTCCTGGAAAAGGCCCTTGCCCGTGAAAGCCTGCTCTCGCGCAGCTTCACCAATGTGCGGGACGTGCTCGCCGCGCTGGAGGAAGACCAGCCGCAGGTGCTGATCTCCGATATCCGCATGCCGGGCGGCTCCGGCCTGGACCTGCTGCAGGCCCTCAAGGCGCGTCATCCGGGACTGCCGGTCATCGTGATGACCGCGTACTCGGACCTGGACAGCGCCGTGGCCGCGTTCCAGGGCGGCGCCTTCGAATACCTGGCCAAGCCCTTCGATGTCGACAAGGCCGTCGAACTGATCCGCCGCGCGCTGGAGGAAAGCCTGCGCGAGGAAGAGCTGGACGACCGCCTGGTCGACGCGCCCGAGATCCTCGGCCAGGCGCCGGCGATGCAGGACGTGTTCCGCGCGATCGGGCGCCTGTCGCAGTCCAACGTGACGGTGATGATCACCGGCGAGTCCGGCACCGGCAAGGAACTGGTCGCGCGCGCGCTGCACAAGCACAGCCCGCGCGCCAACGGGCCTTTTATCGCGCTCAATACCGCGGCCATCCCCAAGGACCTGCTGGAATCCGAACTGTTCGGCCATGAGCGCGGCGCCTTCACGGGCGCGCAGACCATGCGTCGGGGGCGCTTCGAGCAGGCCGAGGGCGGCACGCTGTTCCTCGATGAAATCGGCGACATGCCGTTCGACCTGCAGACGCGCCTGCTGCGTGTGCTGTCCGATGGCAACTTCTATCGCGTCGGCGGCCACAACCCGCTGCGCGCCAATGTCCGCGTCATTGCTGCAACGCACCAGAATCTGGAGCTGCGCGTCAAGGAAGGGCTGTTCCGCGAGGACTTGTTCCACCGCCTGAACGTGATCCGGCTGCGCCTGCCGCCCCTGCGCGAACGCCCGGAAGACATCACATTGCTGGCCCGTCATTTCCTGCAGAAGAGTGCCAAGGAACTGGGCGTCGAGCCCAAGCGCATGTCCGACGAGGCGCTGGTCTACGTCAGCACGCTGCCGTTCCCCGGCAACGTGCGCCAGCTTGAGAACCTGTGCAACTGGCTGACCGTGATGGCGCCGGCGCAGACCATCGAGGTCAAGGACCTGCCGCGCGAGATGCTGGAAGCAGGGACGTCGGAGCCCATCAATGCGCCGCGGCCGGAGCGTGTTGCCGAGGTGCGTACAGCCGAATACGAAGGCGCGCACGAGCTGGCCGACTATGGTGGGTTTGCCATGCCGGTGGCGGAGGGCGACACCGCCACCGCAGTACGGGCTGGACCGGTGGCGACGGCCGCGCCGGTTTCGACCGCGGCCGGCTGGGAAAGCCTGCTGGCCGGCGAGGCCCGCGCGATGCTGGAGTCTGGCCAGCCGGAGGTCATGGACGTGCTGACGCGGCGCTTCGAGAAGGCAGTGCTCGAGGCCGCACTGGGCGTGACGCGAGGCCGCCGCGTCGAGGCCGCGACCCGCCTCGGCATCGGGCGCAATACCATCACGCGCAAGCTGCAGGAACTGGGCTTCGACTGAGCGGGCAGTGCACCAAAGAAAAAGGCCGGGATCCCGGCCTTTTTCTTGCGCCGACGCTTCAGCCGCGCGCCTCGACCAGCCGCTGCGCCATCTCGGCAAAGCCCTCACCGCCCGCGGCAGCCGTGATAAAAGCCGGCGGCACCGGAAGCTGCGGCAGGATGTCCCGCACATTGGCCACCCCGACCGACAGCGGAAAATGCGCGAACATGGTCGCATCGTTGGCCGAATCACCGATGAACAGCCATTCGTCGTGGCGTGCGTCCAGGTCTTCGCCAAGCAACTCGGCCACGCACAGCTTGCTCATCGACAGCTTGTCATGCCGGCCGAACCAACCATTGACGTGAATAGAACTGACGGTGGCGGTCATGCCGGTTTCGCGCATGATTTCGGCAATGCGCGCCACGGCCTCCTCAGGCAACGGCTCTACATCTTCCGCATGATCGATCGCCAGGTCGGCCGCATGCCAGGCCTGGTCTGACGCCAGCGCGCAGCCCGGCACCTCGCGCAGGATCCGCTCGCCCAGCGCATGGATTCGCTTCAGGTTGCGCGCGCGGGTCTCGGCATCGTCGAGAAAACGGGTTTGCAGCCGGCCATTGTTCAGGTGCGAATAGAAGGCCCCGTTTTCGCCGATGATCGCGTCGACCGGCCACAGCCGGGTCAGAATTTCCGCCCAGGCGATGCAGCGCCCGGTGACTGGGATCACATGCAGGCCGGCCTGACGCAGGCCGTCGAGCGCCAGGTAGGTGGAGGCGGGCAGACGCCCGTCGGTGGTCAGCGTGCCGTCGATGTCGGTCAGCACGCCGCGCACGCGCTGCAGCACGGAATTAGAGAGCTTGTTCAGGGATTGCATGGCGGGCCATTGTAACTGGGCTCCCGTCGTCTTCGTCCGTTATTGCACTGCAAAATGCCGCGTACTGGTGAAGTTGCTGATTTGCTTGCCCGGGTGCGACAGGCGTAACATGCCGCTGTCATAAAAGAATCACATAGTGTCGGGATTTTCGACCGACCACCAGACAACACCAGGAGCCACTGATGTCCTTTTCCCGTACCGCGCTCAAATTCGCAGCGCTGGCAGCCCTGAGCGGGGCCGGCAGCGCCCAGGCCGCCGTTGAAATCCAATGGTGGCACGCCATGCAAGGCGCGCTGAACGACAAGGTGAACGAGATCGCCAACAAGTTCAACGCCAGCCAGTCCGACTACAAGATCGTGCCGGTCAACAAGGGCAACTACGACGAAACCATGGCCGCGGGCATCGCCGCCTTCCGCGCCGGTGGCGCGCCGGCGATCCTGCAGGTGTTCGAGGTCGGCACCGCCACCATGATGAGCGCCAAGGGCGCGATCAAGCCAGTGTCGGCGGTGATGAAGGACGCCGGCGAGAAATTCGACCAGAAGGCCTATATCCCGGCGGTGGCGGGCTACTACACCTCATCCAAGGGCGAGATGCTGTCGTTCCCGTTCAACAGCTCGACCACGGTGTTCTACTACAACAAGGACGCCTTCAAGAAGGCCGGCCTGGACCCGGAGAAGCCGCCCAAGACCTGGCCGGAAGTGATGCAGTACTCGGCCAAGCTCAAGGCCTCTGGCACCAACTGCGCCTACACCACCGACTGGCAGGGCTGGGTCCACCTGGAGAGCTTCTCGGCCTGGCACAACACGCTGTACGCGACCAAGAACAACGGCTTCGGTGGCACCGATGCGCGCCTCGTGTTCAACAGCCCGCTGCATGTCAAGCACATCACCAACCTGCAGGACATGGTGAAGAAGGGCTACTTCAGCTACGGCGGCCGCAAGGCCGAGTCGCAGGCCAAGTTCTATAACGGCGAATGCGCGATGTTCACCGGCTCGTCGGCATCGCTGGCCAATATCCGCAAGAACGCCAAGTTTGCGTTCGCGGTGGCGCAGCTGCCGTACTACCCGGACGTGCAGGGCGCGCCGCAGAACACTATCATCGGCGGCGCTTCGCTGTGGGTGATGGGCGGCAAGAAGCCGGAAGAGTACAAGGGCGTGGCCAAGTTCTTCAATTACCTGTCGCGCCCTGAGATCCAGTCCGACTGGCACCAGGCCACCGGCTACCTGCCGGTGACGACGGCGGCCTACGAACTGACCAAGAAGTCGGGCTACTACGACAAGAACCCGGGTGCCGATGTGTCGGTGCAGCAGATGGTGGTCAAGACCACCGACAAGTCGCGCGGCGTGCGCCTGGGCAATCTGGTGCAGATCCGCACCGTGGTGGACGAGGAGCTGGAAGCCGTCTGGGCCGGCAAGAAGGAGCCCAAGGCAGCGCTGGACTCGGCCGTTGCCCGCGGCAACGACCTGCTGGAACGCTTCCAGAAGACCGCGCGCGAGTAAGCGCGGCATTGCCAGCAAGCTGATGTGACAAGCGGGCGGCGGCGAAACCTCCGCCCGCTTGCATTGTGGCCGGCCTCATCGGGCCGGCTGCAGCTTTGTACCTAGTCCGATGCCGCGACCCGCGGCATCCGCCGGAATCCGTCTATGGAAAAACGCGTTGTTTTCCGCTCGCCGTGGCTGCCGTATCTGCTGGTCTTGCCGCAGATCGCGATCACGCTGATCTTTTTCTTCCTGCCAGCCGGGCAGGCGCTGTACCAATCTATGCTGCAGCAGGATGCCTTCGGCATCAACCTGGAGTTCGTCGGCCTCGACAACTTCCGCATGCTGTGGAACGACTCGCTGTATGTGGAGTCGTTCCAGATCACGGCGATCTTCGCCATCGGTGTCACGGTGGTGGGGTTGTCCACCGCGCTGGCGCTGGCCTACTTTGCCGACCGCGTGATCCGCGCGGCCGTGGGCTACAAGACCCTGCTGATCTGGCCGTATGCGGTCGCGCCGGCGGTGGCCGGCGTGCTGTGGATGTTCATGTTCAACCCGACGCTGGGCGTGGTGTCCTACGCGCTGCGCAAGATGGGCATCGAGTGGAACTTCCTGCTCAACGGCAACCAGGCGCTGCTGCTGGTGGTGCTGGCTGCGGCCTGGAAGCAGATCAGCTACAACTTCCTGTTCTTCCTCGCCGGGCTGCAGAGCATCCCGCGCTCGCTGATCGAGGCCGCGGCCATCGACGGTGCCGGCCCGTGGCGCCGGTTCTGGTCGATCATCTTCCCGCTGCTGTCGCCGACCACGTTCTTCCTGATGGTGATCAACGTGGTCTACGCGTTCTTTGACACCTTCGCGATCATCGACGCGGTCACGCACGGCGGCCCCTTCAATTCGACCAACACGCTGGTGTACAAGGTCTTCCATGACGGCTTCCGCGGCATGGATATCGGTGGCTCCGCCGCGCAGTCGGTGGTGCTGATGGTGATCGTGATCGCGCTGACCGTGGTGCAGTTCCGCTACGTGGAACGCAAGGTCCAGTACTGACGGAGACACCCATGGTAGAACGACGTCCCCTCCTGGATTTCCTGACCCACGTGGTGCTGATCCTCGGCATCGTGGTGGTGGTGTTTCCGGTGTACCTGACCTTCGTGGCATCCACGCTGACCGCCGAGGAGGTGCTTGATGCGCCGATGACACTGATCCCCGGCAGCCACCTGTTCGAGAACTATCGCACCGTGCTGTTCCAGGGCGTGGGCGAGGCCGCTTCGCCGGTCTCGACCATGATGAAGAACAGCCTGATCATGGCGCTGGGCATCGCGCTCGGGAAGATCGCGATTTCGATCATCTCGGCCTTCGCCATCGTCTATTTCAAGTTCCCGCTGCGCAAGACCTTCTTCTGGCTGATCTTCATCACGCTGATGCTGCCGGTTGAGGTGCGGATCCTGCCGACCTACAAGGTGGTGTCCGACCTGGGCATGCTCGACAGCTATTTCGGCCTGACCATCCCGATCATCGCATCGGCCACCGCCACCTTCCTGTTCCGCCAGTTCTTCCTGACGATCCCGGACGAACTGGCCGAGGCCGCGCGGATCGACGGCGCCGGGCCGCTGCGCTTCTTCTGGGACGTGGTGCTGCCGCTGTCGCGCACCAGCATCGCGGCGCTCTTTGTGATCCAGTTTATCTACGGCTGGAACCAGTACCTGTGGCCGCTCCTGATCACGACGCAGAAGTCGATGACGCCGGTGGTGGTGGGCGTGACGCAGATGATCTCGCGCTCGGGTGACGCGGCCACAGACTGGAACCTGGTGATGGCCACCGTGATGCTGGCGATGATCCCGCCGGCGGTGGTGGTGGTGCTGATGCAGAAGTGGTTCGTCAAGGGCCTGGTCGAAACGGAAAAATAAGGCGATGCGACAAGGCGTCTGAGGACGCCGGTCGCCCGCAGGAAAAAAGCAATGGCAAAACTGTCGCTTCGCAACGTTCAGAAAACCTACGCCGGCAACGTCCAGGTGGTGCACGGCATCGACATGGAGATCGCCGACGGCGAGTTCATCGTCATCGTCGGCCCCTCGGGCTGCGGCAAGTCCACGCTGCTGCGCATGGTGGCGGGTCTGGAAACCATCACCGGTGGCGAGATCCATATCGGCGCGAAGGTCGTCAACGACCTGGAGCCGGCCGAGCGGGACATCGCCATGGTGTTCCAGAACTACGCGCTCTATCCGCATATGAGCGTGTACGACAACATGGCCTACGGCCTGAAGATCCGCGGCATGCCCAAGGCCGAGATCGAGCAGCGCGTGAAACACGCTGCCGGCATCCTGGAACTGGCGCCGCTGCTGGAGCGCAAGCCGCGCCAGCTCTCGGGCGGACAGCGCCAGCGCGTGGCCATGGGCCGCGCCATCGTGCGCGAGCCGGCGGTATTCCTGTTCGATGAGCCGCTGTCCAACCTGGACGCCAAGCTGCGCGTGCAGATGCGGCTGGAGCTGAAGGAACTGCACCGCCGTCTGGGCACCACCAGCCTGTACGTGACCCACGACCAGGTTGAGGCGATGACGCTGGCCGACCGCATGATGGTGCTCAACGCAGGACGCGTGGAGCAGATCGGCACGCCGCTGGAAGTCTATTCGCGCCCGGCCAGCACCTTTGTCGCCGGCTTTATCGGCTCGCCGCCGATGAACCTGATCCCGGTAGTGCGCAACGCCGCCGGCGACAGCAGCGCGCAGATGCGCGTGGTGGCGAAGGAGGGCAGCGACGCGGCCACGGCCACGCTGGGTCACTTGCCGATGGGGCTGCACCTGCCGGAGCAGGCGCTGCTCGGGTTGCGGCCGGAGCATATCGAGCCGTGCGCGACGCACGAGGCTATCGCTGAAGTCGATGTGCGCGTGGTCGAGGCGCTCGGTGCGGACTCCTTCGCCTATGGCTCGCTCGGCGGCCAGCCGGTGGTGGTGCGTCTGGAAAGCCATGCGCGCGTGCGCGCCGGCGACCGGCTGCCGGTGACGTCATCGGCCGACCACCTGCATTTCTTTGCGCCGGACACCGGCAAGCGCATCGAGGCCTGACATGGCACACGCAGCAGACACTCAGCAGGCAGCGCAGGCCTGGCCGTATCCCCGCTACATCGCGCATCGCGGCGCCGGCAAGCTCGCGCCAGAGAACACGCTGGCCGCGTTCCGCCATGGCGCGGGCTTCGGCTACCGGATGTTCGAGTTCGACGTGAAGCTGTCGGCAGATGGCAAGGCGGTGCTGATGCACGACGCCACGCTCGACCGCACCACCAGTGGCAAGGGCAGGGTGGATGCGCTGACGCTGGGCGAGCTCGCGCACCTCGACGCCGGCAGCTGGCACAGCGCGGCCTACGCCGGCGAGCCGGTGCCGACGCTGGCCGCCATCGCGCGCTATACGCAGGCCAACGGCTTTATGGTCAATCTCGAGATCAAGCCGGTGCCCGGTACCGAGGACCGCACCGGCGCGGCGGTGGCGCTCGATGCGCAATCGCTGTGGGCGGGCGCCGCGGTGCCGCCGCTACTGTCGTCCTTTTCCGAAGAGGCACTGGCCGCGGCCGCGCGCGTGGCGCCTGACCTGCCGCGCGCGCTGCTGCTCGACAAGCTGCCCTCGGACTGGCCTGAGCGGCTGTGCCGGCTGGGCTGCGTGGCGCTGGATGCCAACCACCGTGAGCTCGATGCCGACGTCATCGCCGCCGCGCATGCGGCTGGTTATCGGGTGCTCAGCTATACCGTGAACGACCCGGCGCGGGCAGCGCAATTGCTTGAATGGGGGCTCGACGGACTGATCACCGACGCGGTGGACCAGATAGAGTCGCGATTCTAATTGTTGTGCAGATGTTGCGAAAACGCCGATGGCGCGACGAATTGTCGTGCCACAGGGTTTCGTATCGCGAAAAGTCAACATGCCTGCAAAGCAAACATGCTATGCTTACCGCCGTGAAGACTTAGGTCCTTCCCCGCACAACTTGCCCTTTCGGGCCTTGTGAGGACGCCAGCACATCCGGCACCTAATGGTGCCGTTTGCGTAAGCGCCTCAGTTGGGCTCCCAAGAGTTGTTTGCAATCCGCTAACCGGTCAAGCCGTGTCGCGGAAGGTTGAATAACCCGCTGAACTCCGGCATTCCCGGAGAATAGTGAGCGTCCCATGATGCAGCAGTATCAGAGCAATTCGTACCTCTTCGGCGGTAACGCCCCGTATGTCGAAGAACTGTACGAAGCCTACCTCCAGAATCCCGCCTCGGTTCCCGACAACTGGCGTTCGTACTTCGACGCCATGCAGAACGTTCCCGCCGTCGACGGCTCGAACGGCCGGGATGTCGCCCACGCCCCTATCGTTGCCTCGTTCGCCGAGCGCGCCAAGCAAGGCCCCATCAAGACCATCGTTGCCTCGGCCGATTCCGACATGGGCCGCAAGCGCGTCGCTGCCACCCAGTTGATCGCCGCCTACCGCAACATCGGTTCGCACTGGGCCGACCTGGACCCGCTCAAGCGCCAGGAGCGTCCGCCCCTGCCGGATCTGGACCCCGCGTTCTACGGTTTTTCCGAAGCTGATCTCGACATCGTCTTCAATGCCAGCAATACGTACTTTGGCAAGGAGTCGATGAGCCTGCGCGATCTGCTCAACAACCTGCGCGAAACCTACTGCGGCACCATCGGCGCCGAATTCATGTACGTGAGCGACCAGGCGCAAAAGCGCTGGTGGCAGGAGCGCCTGGAAACCACGCGTTCCAAGCCGGTCTTCACGCTGGAGAAGAAGAAGCACATCCTCGACCGCCTGACCGCGGCCGAAGGCCTGGAGCGCTTCCTCCACACCAAGTACGTCGGCCAGAAGCGCTTCTCGCTGGAAGGCGGCGAAAGCTTCATCGCCGCGATGGACGAACTGGTCCAGCACGCCGGCAGCAAGGGTGTGCAGGAAATCGTGATCGGCATGGCCCACCGCGGCCGCCTGAACGTGCTGGTCAACACGCTGGGCAAGATGCCCGCCGACCTGTTCGCCGAATTCGAAGGCAAGCACGTCGACGACCTGCCGGCCGGTGACGTCAAGTACCACAAGGGCTTCTCGAGCGATGTCTCGACCGACGGCGGCCCGGTCCACCTGTCGCTGGCGTTCAACCCGTCGCACCTGGAAATCGTCAACCCGGTGGTGGAAGGCTCGGCCAAGGCCCGCCAGGAACGCCGCGGCGAAGTCGGCCACAAGGAAGTGCTGCCGGTGCAAGTGCACGGCGACGCCGCCTTTGCCGGCCAGGGCGTGGTGATGGAGACGCTGAACCTCGCGCAGACCCGCGGCTACGGCACGGGCGGCACGATGCACATCGTCATCAACAACCAGATCGGCTTCACCACCTCCGATCCGCGCGACGCCCGTTCGACGCTGTACTGCACGGACGTGGTCAAGATGATCGAGGCCCCTGTGCTGCACGTGAACGGCGACGATCCCGAAGCCGTGGTGTACGCCATGCAGCTGGCCGTTGATTTCCGCATGGAATTCAACAAGGACGTCGTGGTCGACATCATCTGCTTCCGCAAGCTGGGCCACAACGAGCAGGACACCCCGGCGGTCACGCAGCCGCTGATGTACAAGAAGATTGGCCAGCACCCCGGCACGCGCAAGCTGTACGCCGAAAAGCTGGCCGCGCAGAAGCTGGTCCCGGCCGAGTTCGGCGACGAGAAGGTCAAGGAATACCGCGCCGCGATGGACGCCGGCAAGCACACCGCCGACCCCGTCCTGTCGAACTTCAAGAACAAGTTCGCCGTGGACTGGATGCCGTTCCTGAACCGCAAGTGGACCGACGCCGCCGACACGGCCGTGCCGGTGACCGAACTGAAGCGCCTGGCTGAACGGATCACCACCACGCCTGAGACGCTGAAGCTGCACCCGCTGGTGGAAAAGGTCGTCAGGGACCGCGCCAACATGGGCCGCGGCGACCAGCCGCTGGACTGGGGCATGGGTGAGCACCTGGCCTTCGCTTCGCTGGTGTCGTCGGGCTATCCGGTGCGTATCACCGGCCAGGACGCCGGCCGCGGCACCTTCACCCACCGCCACTCCGTGCTGCACGACCAGGCCCGCGAGCGCTGGGATGCCGGCAGCTACGTGCCGCTGCAGAACGTGTCGGAGAACCAGGCACCGTTCACGGTGATCGACTCGGTGCTGTCCGAAGAGGCCGTGCTCGGCTTCGAATACGGCTACTCGGCCGCCGAACCGAACGCGCTGGTGATCTGGGAAGCCCAGTTCGGCGACTTCGTCAACGGCGCCCAGGTGGTGATCGACCAGTTCATCTCGTCGGGCGAAGTGAAGTGGGGCCGCGCCTCGGGCCTGACCCTGATGCTGCCGCACGGCTACGAAGGCCAGGGTCCGGAACACAGCTCGGCCCGTATCGAGCGCTTCCTGCAGCTCTGCGCGGACCACAACATGCAGGTCTGCCAGCCGACCACGCCGGCCCAGATCTTCCACCTGCTGCGCCGCCAGATGATCCGCCTGTTCCGCAAGCCGCTGGTGATCATGACGCCGAAGTCGCTGCTGCGTAACAAGGACGCCGTGTCGTCGCTGTCGGAGCTGGCCAAGGGCCACTTCGAGACCGTGATCGCCGACCAGGAAGAACTGAACGCCAGCAAGGTCAAGCGCGTCATCATGTGCTCGGGCAAGGTCTACTACGACCTGGTCAACACGCGCAAGGAACGCGAGGCCAACGACGCCGCGATCATCCGCCTGGAACAGCTGTACCCGTTCCCGCACAAGGCTGTTGCCGCGGAACTGAAGAAGTATCCGAACGCCACCGAAATCGTGTGGTGCCAGGATGAGCCGCAGAACCAGGGTGCCTGGTTCTTCGTGCAGCACTACATCATGGAAAACATGACGGATGGCCAGAAGCTCGGTTATGCCGGTCGTCCCGCCTCGGCTTCGCCGGCGGTGGGCTACTACGCAAAGCACAACGAGCAACAGAAGGCGCTGCTGGATGCTGCCTTCGCCAAGCTCAAGGGTTTTGTTCTGACCAAGTAAATCAAGCGGCAGCCACGGCGACGCGCGCAGGTGCTCACCGTGGCATTGCCAGCATAAAGACAACACGCATAACACGAGGAATTCACAACCATGGCTATTGTTGACGTCAAGGTTCCGCAACTGTCCGAATCGGTCGCCGAAGCGACCATGCTTAACTGGAAGAAGAAGCCTGGCGAAGCCGTCGCCCAGGACGAAATCCTGATCGAAATCGAAACCGACAAGGTCGTGCTGGAAGTGCCGGCCCCGTCGGCTGGTGTGCTCTCGCAGATCGTCAAGAACGACGGCGACACTGTCGTGGCCGATGAGATCATCGCCAAGATCGACACCGAAGCCACCGCTGGCGCCGCCGCTCCGGCTGCTGCCGCTCCGGCTCCTGCCGCCGCTGCCCCGGCACCGGCCGCTGCCGCCGCCGCTCCTGCCGCCGCTGGCGGCGTGGCCATGCCGTCGGCTGCCAAGCTGATGGCCGAAGCCGGCCTGTCGGCTGGCCAGGTCGCCGGCACCGGCAAGGACGGCCGCATCACCAAGGGTGACGCGCTGGCCGCCGCAGCTGCCCCGGCCGCCAAGGCCGCCCCGGCTCCGGCCGCGGCCAAGCCGGCGCTGCAGCAGGTTTCGGCCCCGGTCGACTTTGCCGCGCTGGGCGACCGCCCGGAAGAGCGCGTGCCGATGAGCCGCCTGCGCGCCCGTATCGCCGAGCGCCTGCTCCAGTCGCAATCCACCAACGCCATCCTCACCACCTTCAATGAAGTGAACATGAAGCCGGTGATGGACCTGCGCAACAAGTACAAGGACCGCTTCGAGAAGGAACACGGTGTGAAGCTGGGCTTCATGTCGTTCTTCGTCAAGGCCGCGGTGCACGCGCTGAAGAAGTTCCCGCTGATCAACGCTTCGATCGACGGCAACGACATCGTTTACCACGGCTACTTCGACATCGGTATCGCCGTGGGCTCGCCGCGCGGCCTGGTGGTGCCCATCCTGCGCAATGCCGACCAGATGAGCCTGGCCGACATCGAGAAGAAGATCGCCGAGTTCGGCGTCAAGGCCCGTGACGGCAAGCTGTCGCTGGACGAACTGAGCGGCGGTACCTTCTCGATCTCCAACGGTGGCGTGTTCGGCTCGATGCTGTCGACCCCGATCATCAACCCGCCGCAATCGGCCATCCTGGGCGTGCACGCCACCAAGGACCGCCCGGTGGTGGAAGACGGCCAGATCGTGATCCGTCCGATGAACTACCTGGCAATGTCCTACGACCACCGCATCATCGACGGCCGCGAAGCCGTGCTCGGCCTGGTCGCCATGAAGGACGCGCTGGAAGATCCGGCCCGCCTGCTGCTGGACCTGTAATAACCGGGTCCCCCCGCGCGCCTGCCGCGCGGGGCACATCTCGCATCTCCAGTGTTGACGGCGCGCCGGCACATGCTGCCGGCGCCCACAAAGGAAATCCATGAGCAAACAATTCGACGTGCTGGTGATCGGCGCCGGCCCCGGCGGCTATATCGCCGCGATCCGTGCCGGCCAGCTGGGCCTGAACGTGGCCTGCTGCGAAGGCAACGCGTACGACGATCCCAAGAGCGAACCGCGCCTGGGCGGCACCTGCCTGAACGTGGGCTGCATCCCCTCCAAGGCGCTGCTGGCTTCCTCGGAAGAGGTCGAGAACGTCCAGCACCACCTGGGCGACCACGGCATCACCGTGAGCGACGTCAAGGTCGACGTGGCCAAGATGCTCAAGCGCAAGGATGACGTCGTCGGCAGGATGACCAAGGGCATCGAGTTCCTGTTCCGCAAGAACAAGGTGACGCTGCTCAAGGGCTACGGCAAGTTCGTTGGCAAGACCGCCGAGGGCTTCCAGGTCGAGATCGCCGGTGAAGTCGTGACCGCCAAGCAGGTGATCATCGCCACTGGCTCGAAGGCTCGCCACCTGCCGGGCATCCTCGTTGACAACGACCTCATCAGCGATAACGAGGGCGCGCTCAAGTTCCCGTCCGTGCCGAAGAAGCTGGGCGTGATCGGCGCCGGCGTGATCGGCCTGGAGCTGGGCTCGGTATGGCGCCGCCTGGGTGCCGACGTGACCGTGCTGGAAGCGCTGCCGGCCTTCCTGGGCGCCTGCGATGAAGGCGTGGCCAAGGAGGCGCAGAAGCTGTTGACCAAGCAGGGCCTGAAGTTCAGCCTCGGCGTCAATGTCACCGAAGTCAAGACCGGCAAGAATGGCGTCACCGTCGGCTATACCGACAAGGACGGCGCCGCGCAGACGCTGGAAGTCGATCGCCTGATCGTCTCGGTCGGCCGCGTGCCCAACACCGACAACCTGGGCCTGGACGCTGTCGGCCTGGGCGTGGACCAGCGCGGTTTCATCGAGGTCGACGACCACTGCGCCACCAAGGTGCCGGGTCTGTGGGCCATCGGCGACGTGGTGCGCGGCCCGATGCTGGCGCACAAGGCCGAGGACGAAGGCGTGGCCGTGGCCGAGCGCATCGCCGGCCAGAAGCCGCACATCGATTACAACTGCATTCCGTGGGTGATCTACACCTTCCCGGAAATCGCATGGGTTGGCAAGACCGAAGCCCAGCTCAAGGCCGAAGGCCGTGAGTTCAAGGCTGGCCAGTTCCCGTTCATGGCCAACGGCCGTGCGCTGGGCATGGGCCATCCGGAGGGCTTCGTCAAGATGCTGGCCGATGCCAAGACCGACGAAATCCTGGGCGTGCACATCGTGGCTGCCAACGCTTCGGACCTGATCGCTGAAGCCGTGGTAGCGATGGAGTTCAAGGCCGCCAGCGAGGATATCGGCCGCGTCTGCCATCCGCACCCGTCGATGTCGGAAGTCATGCGCGAAGCCGCGCTGGCCGTCGACAAGCGTCAGCTTAATATGTAAGGCGAATGCTTCGCATTGCCTGAGTACCGGCGCGCCGCATCCGCGGCGCGCCGTTTTCACTTGCGGGCCGTCCCGCAGGGACCCCTTAGCATGAACGTCACCGAGTACTACGAGAAGGAACTGAAGGAGCGCGGCTACCAGTCCGACGAAGCGCAACTGCGCGCCGTGGCCCGGCTGCAGCAGTGCTACGACGAGTGGGTGGCCTACAAGAGCCGCCGCAACAACGCGCTGAAGAAGCTGCTGGTCCGTCCCGACGTGCCCAAGGGCGTCTACCTGTGGGGTGGGGTGGGGCGCGGCAAGTCCTTCCTGATGGACAGCTTCTATACCTGCGTGCCGGTGGTGCGCAAGACGCGGCTGCATTTCCACGAGTTCATGCGCGAGGTCCATCGCCAGCTCGAAGAGCTGCGCGGCCGCCCGGATCCGCTGGACGAGCTGGCTAAACGTATCGCGCGCCGCTTCCGGCTGATCTGCTTCGATGAATTCCACGTCAGCGACGTCGCCGACGCGATGATCCTGCACCGCCTGCTGCAGCAGATGTTCGAAAACGGCGTGCAGTTCGTGATGACCTCCAACTACCGCCCGGATCTGCTGTATCCGGATGGCCTGCACCGCGACCGCGTGCTGCCGGCCATCGCGCTGCTGCAGCAGAAGCTCGACGTGCTCAATGTCGACGCGGGCATCGATTACCGCAAGCGCGCGCTGGAGCAGGTGCAGGCGTACCACACGCCGCTCGGCGCCAACGCCAGTTCCGCGCTGCGCGATGCCTTTACCTCGATCGCCGGCGTGGCCGACGAATCGCCGCTGCTGCATATCGAGCACCGCGAGCTGCGCGCGCTGCGCAAGGCCAACGGCGTTGTGTGGTTTGACTTCGCCACGCTGTGCGGCGGCCCACGCTCACAGAACGACTACCTGGAGCTGGCGTCCCAGTTCCATACTGTGATTCTGTCCGACGTGCCGCGCATGACGCCGCGCATGTCGTCGGAGGCTCGCCGCTTCACCTGGCTGATCGACGTCTTCTATGACCATAAGGTCAAGCTGCTGATGTCGGCTGAAGTGCCCGCGGACGAGCTCTACACCGAAGGCCAGATGGCCAACGAGTTCCACCGGACCGTGTCGCGCATCATCGAGATGCAGTCGCGTGAGTACCTGGAGTCCGAGCGCCGCACCATGGACACCTCGCTCACCTGAGTGTTTTTTCCGGCCCGGCGCGACGATAGCCGGGCCGCATTGACCTATATCAAGGTCGATGCCGGGACCTCCCTATACCCTGCACTGGGTAAAAAAGGTCCCCATGCCGTCCCCAGCCACCAGCCCCCCTGCCAGCCTGCTGGCCTCCAACCCCTCGCCAGCGCTCCGCGATCCGGCGGGTAGTGCCTTGGCCGGCAGCGGCGCGCAGCTTGCGTGCTTCCATTGCGGCCTCCCCGTAACCGATCCGGAGCCGCTCGCCGCCGCACTGGACGGCACCCGCCGCGTGTTCTGTTGCGGCGGATGCCAGGCCTTGGCCCAGACGCTGCACGCCGCCGGTTTTTCCCATCTCTACGGCGATGAAGCCCGATTTGCCCGCCCGATCGACGACGATGCCCGGCGCGAGGCCGAGCCGATCTGGGCCGCCTACGACACCCCTGAGCTGCGCAACCAGTTCGTGCGGCCGCTGGACGGCGGCCGCGCCGAGATCACGCTGGCGCCGGAGAACATCCGCTGCGCCGCCTGTGCGTGGCTGATCGAACAGCACCTCAGCCGGCAGCCGGGGGTGGAATCCGCGGTCGCCAACGTCGCCACCCGGCGCGTGGTGGTGCGCTGGCGCGACGGCGCCCAGACGGTGGCGGGGCTGCTGGCCGCGCTGGCCGGCATCGGCTACATGGCCTGGCCGTTCGAAGTCTCGCGCACCGACCAGCAGGACCGCCGCGCCCGCCGCGGCCTGCTGATGCGCATGGCCGTCGCCATGCTAGGCATGATGCAGGTGATGATGTACGCGTGGCCGATCTACACCCACGAAGCCACCATCGACCCGGGCCAGCTGCAACTGATGCGCTGGGCCAGCTTCGCGCTGACGCTGCCGGTCGTGTTCTATGCAGCCTCGCCGATCTTTGCCGGCGCCTGGCGCAGCCTGCGCCAGCGTCATATGGGCATGGACGTGCCCGTGGCCATCGGCGTCGGCGCGGGCTTTGTCGCCAGTGCGCTGGCCACCGTGCGCGGCATCGGCGAAGTCTATTTCGATTCGGTGACGATGTTCGTCGCCTTCCTGCTGCTGGCCCGCTACTTGGAACTGCGCGTGCGACAGGCGTCGCGCAGCGGCGCCGAGATGCTGGCGCGCCAGCTGCCCGCCACCTGTGAACGACTGCCCGGCATGGGCACCACGGGCGAGCGCGTGCCGGTGGCGCGCCTGCGCGTGGGCGACCTTATCCGGGTCAAGGCGGGCGAGATCGTTCCCGCCGACGGCACCGTCGTGGCGGGCGCGAGCGAGCTCGATGAATCCATGCTGACCGGCGAGAGCCGCCCGGTGCGCCGCTGCGCCGGGGAAACCGTGCTGGCCGGCTGCTACAACACCGCGAGCCCGCTGGAAGTGCGCGTCACGCGCGTCGGCGCCGGCACCCGTTTGGCCGAGATCGTCGCCGTGCTGGACCGCGCGCTGGCGGAGAAGCCGCGCCTGGCGACGCTGGCCGACCGCGTCGCGAGCTGGTTCGTGGCCACGCTGCTCGCACTGGCGGCGCTGACCGGCGTGGTGTGGGGCCTGTGGATCGATCCTTCACGCGCATTGCTGGTGACGATTGCGGTGCTGGTGGTCAGCTGCCCGTGCGCACTGTCGCTGGCTACGCCGGCGGCGCTGGCCGCGGCCGGTGCGGCGCTGTCGCGGTGCGGCGTGCTGCTGACGCGCGCCCATGCGCTCGAAACGCTGGCGCGCGTGACCGACGTGGTGCTCGACAAGACCGGAACGCTGACCGAAGGCTGCTTTGCCGTGGCCGGGGTGCAACCTTTGGCCGACCTCGACCAGGCGCGCTGCCTGGCACTGGCCGCGGCGATGGAACGCGGGGGCGAACATCCGATCGCGCGCGCGCTGGTGGCTGCGGTGCAAGACAACACTGGCCTGCCCATCCAGGTAACTGGCATGCGCAACGTGCCCGGCCAGGGGCTGGAGGCTGTGGTGGGTGGCAGTCGCCTGCGGCTCGGCCGTGCCGATTTCGTGGCAGCGCTGGCGCCCGATGGCAGGCAGGCCCCGGCGCACGGCGGTGAACCGGCCCATCCCGGTGCCACCGTGGTGTGGCTGGGCGCTGATTCCGGCCCGCTCGCGCGCTTCGTGCTCGCCGATATCGAGCGGCAGCAGACGCCGCAGTTGCTCGCACGGTTGCGCGAGCTGGGCGTGCGCTGCCATCTGGTCTCGGGCGACAACGCCGCGGCGGTGGATTGGTGGGGATCGCACTTCGGCATCGACTGCGTGGCCGGCGAAGTGACGCCCGAAGGCAAGCGCGACTATGTGGCGCGGCTGCAGCAGGGCGGAGCGGTGGTGCTCGCGGTAGGCGACGGCATCAACGATGCGCCGGTGCTGGCGCAGGCCCAGGTGTCGGTAGCGATCGGCAGCGGCGCGCCGCTGGCGCAGGCCGGTGCCGACGCAGTGCTGACGCACGGCGGCGTGGCCGAGATCGCCACCGCGCTGGCGGTATCGCGCAAGACGCGTCGCGTGGTGCGCCAGAACCTGGGCTGGGCCTTCTTCTACAACGTGGTTGCCATTCCGCTGGCGGCGACAGGTTTTGTCACGGCCTGGATGGCCGGCATCGGCATGTCGCTGTCGTCGCTGCTGGTGGTGGCCAACGCCTGGCGCCTGCTGCGCGCCGGGCGCAAGGGAAGCTGACGATGGAAACGCTCTACCTGCTGGTGCCGATGAGCCTGGTGCTGGTCGTGGTGATCGCCGGCGCGCTCTGGTGGGCCTTGCATGCGGGGCAGTATGACGACCTGGACCGGCCCGCCGAATCGATTTTGCTGGACAACGACAAGCCGTGAGTGCGCCGCCGTGCGCCTCCGACATGGCAATGCCGGCGAGGTTCACCAGGTGCCCTGACCGACTTGATAAAGATCAACGCACCGACCGTACGGTTTTTTTAAAGTCACACCGTCAGTAGGTTTTTTCTCTTCTCTAAGCTTGGGGGTCTGAATGGATGTCACTGCCGCGTCTTCACGCGTCGACACCTTCAATTACGGCGTCGTAAGACAGTTCGCTGTCATGACAGTAGTCTGGGGGATCGTCGGCATGGCCGTCGGCGTGCTGCTGGCAGCACAGCTGATCTGGCCGGAACTCAACTTCAACACGCCCTGGCTGTCGTTCGGCCGCCTGCGGCCGCTGCATACCAATGCGGTGATCTTTGCCTTTGGTGGTAGCGCGCTGTTCGCCACGTCGTACTACGTGGTCCAGCGTACCTGCCAGACACGGCTGTTCTGCGGCCCGCTGGCCGCCTTCACGTTCTGGGGCTGGCAGCTGGTCATCGTCGCCGCCGCCATCACGCTGCCGCTGGGCATCACCAGCTCCAAGGAATACGCCGAACTGGAATGGCCAATCGACCTGCTGATCACCGCGGTCTGGGTCGCCTACGCGATCGTGTTCTTCGGCACCATCGTCAAGCGCAAGACCAAACACATCTACGTGGCCAACTGGTTCTTCGGCGCCTACATCCTGACCATCGCGCTGCTGCATATCGTCAACAACATCGAGATGCCGGTGTCGCTGTGGAAGTCCTACTCGGCCTACGCCGGCGTGCAGGACGCCATGATCCAGTGGTGGTACGGCCATAACGCGGTGGGCTTTTTCCTGACCACCAGCTTCCTCGGGATGATGTACTACTTCATTCCCAAGCAGGCCGAGCGCCCGATCTACTCCTACCGCCTGTCCATCGTCCACTTCTGGGCGCTGAACTTCACCTACATGTGGGCCGGTCCGCACCACCTGCAGTACACCGCGCTGCCGGACTGGGCGCAGTCGCTCGGCATGGTGTTTTCGCTGATCCTGCTGGCGCCCTCGTGGGGCGGCATGATCAACGGCATCATGACCCTGTCGGGCGCCTGGCACAAACTGCGCACCGACCCGATCCTGAAGTTCCTGGTGGTGGCGCTGTCGTTCTACGGCATGGCCACGTTCGAAGGCTCGATGATGTCGATCAAGACCGTCAACGCGCTGTCGCACTACACGGACTGGACCATCGGCCACGTGCACTCGGGCGCGCTGGGCTGGGTGGCGATGATCTCCATCGGTTCGCTGTATTACCTGATTCCGCGGCTCTTTGGCGAGAAGCAGATGTACAGCGTGCGCCTGATCGAGTGGCACTTCTGGATCGCGACCATCGGCGTGGTGCTCTACATCGCCTCGATGTGGATCGCCGGCGTGATGGAGGGCCTGATGTGGCGTGCCACCCAGCCTGACGGCACGCTGACCTACGCCTTCGTGGAAGCGGTCAAAGCCAAGTACCCGTTCTACCTGATCCGCCTGCTCGGTGGCGTCTGCTTCCTGTCCGGCATGCTGCTGATGGCGTACAACACGGTCAAGACCATCGTCGGCAAGCGTGCCGTGGATGCACCGATCCCGGCCAGCATTCCTGCCTCTGCCCACTGATCAATCCAGGATAGAAAGATGTCCGACAAACAAAGATTCTTCTCCCACGAAACGCTGGAGAAGAACATCGGCTGGCTGATCATCTGCACGATCCTCGTGGTCAGCATCGCGGGTCTGGTCCAGATCGTGCCGCTGTTCTTCCAGCACTCCACCACCGAGCCGGATCCGGGTATCACCCCGTATTCGCCGCTGCGGCTGATGGGCCGGGATATCTATATCCGCGAAGGCTGCGTCGGCTGCCACTCGCAGCAGGTGCGCACGCTGCAGGCCGAGACCGAGCGCTACGGCCACTTCTCCACCGCTGGCGAGTCGGTCTTCGACCATCCGTTCCTGTGGGGCTCCAAGCGTACCGGGCCTGACCTGGCGCGCGTCGGCGGCCGCTATTCGGATGACTGGCAACGCATCCACCTGCGCAATCCGCGCGATGTGGTGCCGGAATCGGTGATGCCGTCTTACCCGTGGCTCGAAAAGGCCGAGTTGCCCACCAACGATATCCAGGCGCGCATGCGCGCACTGGTCAAGCTGGGCGTCCCCTACAGCGAAGCCGGGATTGCAAAGGCACCGGACGAGCTCAAGGGCAAGACCGAGGAAGACGCGCTGGTGGCCTACCTGCAAGGGCTGGGCACCAACCGCCGCAACGTGCGCGTTGAAACCGCCGCTGCCCCGGCACCGGCCAAGGAGTAAGCCATGGCCATGATCACTGCCATTGCGACCGTCGTGTCGATGGTCGTCTTCCTGGGGATCTGCTGGTGGGCGTGGTCCGCCGGCCGGCAGTCCGCCAATCGGGAATCCGCCATGCTGCCGTTCGCACTGCCTGACGAAACCACGACAACATCGAGCCGGAACACCTAGCCATGAGCGATTTCTTTTCCGATTTCTGGAGTTACTACATTGCCGCGATCGCGCTCGTCGGCATCGTCTGGTGCGTCTGGCTGCTGTTCTCGCAACGCAAGATCACCAAGACCGCCGGCGCCACCGAGGACACCGGCCACGTCTGGGACGGCGACCTGCGCGAGCTGAACAACCCGCTGCCGCGCTGGTGGATGTGGATGTTCCTGCTGACCTGCATTTTCGGGCTGGCCTACCTGGTGCTCTACCCCGGCCTGGGTTCGTACGCCGGCGTGCTGAAGTCCTCGACGCAAGGCGAACTGGCCGCCCACCGCGCGGCGCAGGAGCAGATGCAGAAGGAGATCTATGCCAAGTACCTGAAGATGGACGTCAAGCAGGTGGCGGGCGACCCGCAGGCGCGCGAGATCGGCCAGCGCCTGTTCCTGAACTACTGCGCGCAATGCCATGGTTCCGATGCACGCGGCAGCCGCGGCTTCCCGAACCTGACCGACGGCGACTGGCTCTACGGCGGCGAGCCGGAAACGATCCAGCAGACCATCACGAAGGGCCGCAATGGCGTCATGCCTCCGTTTGCCGCGACCATCGACGCCAAGCTGGCAGGGGACGTAGCGCAGTACGTGCGTTCTCTGTCGGGCCTGTCGTCGGATCCGATTCGTGCCTCGCGTGGCGAGGGCACCTTCAAGTCGACCTGCGCGGCTTGCCACGGTGCCGGCGGCAAGGGCAACCAGGCACTGGGTGCGCCGAACCTGTCCGACAAGGTCTGGCTCTATGGCAGCTCGGAAGCCAGCATCGTCGACGCCATCCTGAAGGGGCATAACAACCACATGCCCGCGCATGAGGAAATCCTGACGCCCGAGCGCATCCGGATGCTGACCGCCTATGTCTGGGGGCTGTCCAATACCGGCGGAGGTGCCGGGCAATGACAGGCGACTCATGTGAGCGGGCGCTGGCCGCCCGCGGGAGACCACGCCCATGAACGCACCCGGGAGGCAAGAGATGGCCCGGGCGGCCGACCCACAGCGGTCGGCTGCTGTGCCTGGCGAATCCTCTGACGAAACACTGTATGAGGTCCGCCGCAAGATCTATCCGCGCTCGGTGACGGGCGCCTTTTCCAGCTGGCGGGTCTGGCTGGTGATCCTGACCCAGCTGGTCTACTACGGCACGCCCTGGCTGCAATGGAATGGCCGCCAGGCCGTGCTGTTCGACCTTGGGGCGCGCAAGTTCTACATCTTCGGGCTGGTGCTGTGGCCGCAGGACGTCATCTACCTGGCGGTGCTGCTGGTCATTTCGGCGCTGGCGCTGTTCCTGTTCACGGCGATCGCGGGGCGCCTCTTCTGCGGTTACGCCTGTCCGCAGACGGTCTACACCGAGATCTTCATGTGGATCGAGCGGCGGATCGAGGGCGATCGCATCGCACGCATTCGCCTGGACGGTGATCCCTGGAGCCTGCGCAAGCTGCGCCTGAAAGCGACCAAGCACTTCCTGTGGGTACTGATCGCGCTGTGGACCGGATTTACCTTCATCGGCTATTTCGCGCCGATCCGCGAGTTGGGCGGAGAGGTACTGGCGCTCTCGCTCGGGCCATGGCAGGCGTTCTGGATGCTGTTCTACGCGTTCGCCACCTGGGGCAACGCCGGCTTCATGCGCGAGCAGGTGTGCAAGTACATGTGCCCGTATGCGCGCTTCCAGAGCGTGATGGTGGACCGCGACACCTATGTCGTCACCTACGACGTTGGCCGCGGCGAGCCGCGCGGCAGTCGTTCGCGCAAGACCGACCACTACAAGGCGGGCCTGGGCGATTGCGTCAACTGCAGCATCTGCGTGCAGGTGTGCCCGACCGGGATCGATATCCGCGACGGCCTGCAGTACGAGTGCATCGGCTGCGGCGCCTGCATCGACGCCTGCAACCAGGTCATGGACAAGATGGACTATCCGCGCGGCCTGATCCGGTACACCTCGGAAGACGCGATGCGCAAGGGCCTGTCCGCGGCGGCGTCGCGCAAGCGGCTGCTGCGTCCGCGCGTGATCATCTATTCGGTGATCTGGATTGCGTTGATGGCGGGCTTCGTGGCCTCGATTGCGCTGCGCACGCCGCTGAAGGTGGACATCATCCGCGACCGCGGCGCGCTGGGCCGCGAAGTGGAAGGGCGCTGGATCGAGAACGTCTATCGGCTGCAGCTGATCAACACGACCGAAGGACCGATGCGCATCAGCGTGCGCGCCGACAGCGACGAGCTGAAGAACCTGACGGTTGAATACGACAAGCAGGCCGAAGCGCTGGCGCCGACCTCCAACCGGCTGTTGCCGATCCGCATCCGCGTTCCGATTGAGAACGCGGCGCAGGGTACGCACAAGATCAGCGTGACGGTCACGAGCGAAGGCACGGAGCGGGGGAGTGCCGAAATCCGGCAATCCACCAGTTTTATCGTGCCGCGCGATTTGTAAAGCTAGGATGGTGTGGCGCGGTTATGGATCCGCGCCGCACCGCTGCAGATAAGGGGGGCAAGATGAATCGGCAAGGCAATCCGTGGTGGAAGGAACCGTGGCCGTGGCTGTTGATGAGCGGCCCGCTGGTGGCGATGGTGGCGTGTGGCGTGACCATCTGGCTCGCGTCCTCGCATCCTGACCTGCCGGTGCAGGGGGCAACGCGGCATGGACTGGTGGTCGAGAAGGTCGGAGCCGCGCCGCGCAAGGCTGCCGCAGCGAGGCAACCATGAGGCTGCGCTGGCTGATGTGGGTACTGTGGCCCGGGTTCCTGATGGCGGGCTTTGCAACCGCGACGGTCTTTTCGGTCGTGGATCCGGGCGACCTGAAGTTCTTCGGCCACCCGGTCGACGCGTCACGCGAGTCGGTCTATACGATCGGCTTCCTGTTGGCGTGGGCGTTCTGCGCGCTGTCCAGCGGGCTCACGCTCTACACCATGCCGACCCGGCTCAGCGATACCGACGAACTTGAATGACGTTTGAAATTGCCATCGCCGGTGCGGCGATGGCAGTGCGATGCGCGCTCAGCAGGAGCGGCTGTAGAGTTGCTTGATGCCGGCGATGTCCACCAGCTTGACGTGGCGCTGGCGAATCTGGATCAGGCCCGCTTCGGCAAAGCGGGAGAACAGGCGGCTGACGGTTTCGAGCTTCAGGCCCAGGTAGCTGCCGATCTCTTCGCGGCTCATGCGCATGACGAATTCGGAGGCCGAATAACCGCGCGCCGACAGGCGCTCGGACAGGTTGATCAGGAAGGCGGCCAGCCGTTCCTCGGCGCGCATTGAGCCCAGCGTCACGAGCATCAGCTGGTCGTGCGTGATCTCCTTGCCCATCAGGCGCAGGAACTGGTGCTGCAGCGACGGCAGCCCGGCGGACAAGGTCTGCAGTTCGTTCATGCGCACCACGCAGACTTCGGTATCTTCCAGCGCCGTGGCATCCGATGCGTGCTGCATTTCACCCAGCCCGTCGAGGCCGACGATTTCGCCGGGGAGGTGGAAGCCGGTAATCTGCGAACGGCCGTCTTCGGTGGTGACGTGCGTCTTCAGCGTACCGAAGCGGATGGCATAGACAGCGGTGAGCGGATCGCCCATGCGGTACAGGGTCTCGCCTTTATGAACGCGAATGCGTTCCTGCACCAGCGTGTCCATCTTGGCAAGATCTTGCTGGGACATGCCTACCGGAAGGCACAGTTGCCCCATCGCGCATGTGGAGCAACGGGGCGACATCTCGGTAATGGGAATGGAGGTGAGCAATTGGAACCTGCAAGAATGGCTGCGAGGGCACGACCCCAACATTTTACCGTGCGATGTGATGCGGCAGGGAGTCAGAATTGACATTTGGTGTGCTTATTAGCGTTTTTCTGCTGGCCCTGCTTGGCGGGGTGCATTGTGCCGCCATGTGTGGCGGCCTTGCCCTCGCGGTGGAACAGCGGCGCGACGCCATCGCGACGGTGAACTTCGTGAAAAACCGGACCGCGTGGTTCGGTGAGTTGCTGGCAATGCACATCGGCAGGATCTCGACCTATATGCTGCTGGGTGCGTTGTTGGGCGCGGTCGGTGCCACCGCATGGAAGCAGGACTACCTGCCGGTGCAGCGCTGGCTGTTCGGTGCGGGCAGCGCCATGCTGCTGTGGTCGGGCTGGCGGCTGCTTCAGGGCAATGCGTTCACCCTGGCCTGGCTCGAGCGCTTGGCGGCATGCGCCACCGCTACGGTGGCTGGCCAGCTGGGCCGCCTGGCCGGCGGCATGCCGGCATTCGTGCGGGCCCGTGGCGGGCTGGCGCGGCGCTATGGGGTGGGGCTGGCCTGGGGCCTGGTGCCGTGCGGCATGGTCTATGGCGCGCTGACGCTGGCACTGCTGGCGGGCAACGCCGGCTCGGGGGCGCTGGTGATGGGCGTGTTCGGGCTGGGCACGCTGCCCAACCTGCTGGTGCTGTCCGGCCTGTCGGGCTACCTGCGCACGCTGTCCAGGCGGCGTGGCATACGCCTGGGGGCTGGGGTCGCGGTGATGGCGTTCGGCGGGCTGGGCATCGCCCGAGCGGTGCTGCTGCCACATTCCCTGGCCGGGCAGGGTTTCTGCCTGGTGTTCTGAGGCGCCGCCGCCGCATGGCGCAACGGATGATGGTTGCAGGCTGGGGCGGGAATGCCATACAATCGCCTGCATTGCGGTATCGCGCGGCGCGATGTGGCGAGCAGCGCCAGGCGGCCTTCATATCAGAAGGCGCGCTCAGGGGCTACGGGAAGCGGAAGGTTTTCGAGGCCCGGCCCGTCCCGCGGTCCATCCGGTTCAAAAGATCTGGCTCAAAAGTCCGGCTGGCACCGCGGTGTTGGAGATGCCGGCCTTGCTCCCGATATCCGTTTTTTCTTGCGTCCGAGGCGTTCAGTTCGCCGACAGCATCGTCCGTTGAGTGCGGGCGCGCGACGCAAGGGGTTCGCTGACCGGCCCAAGACGGCCTGCGAACGATCTCCTGCCGGACCGACCCGGCATTCGATGCAAAGAAAGGGAAGTGCACGGCTTGGATGCGGCAGGCATCCGGGTTAGCTGCGCAATGAGATGGCGATGGCATTCGGCATCGCTGTATCCAAAATCTCCGGTGCCCCGGATCCGTCCGGGAGCAGGTGCAAAGACAGGCTGCACACCATCAACATGAATACCCAAGAGGCGAAGATCGTCCTCGAGACGGCGCTGATCTGCGCGCAGGAGCCCTTGCGCGTCAATGATCTGCGACGGCTGTTTGACGATGACGTCGGTGCGGACACGATCCGCGTGCTGCTCGACGAGCTGCGCCAGGACTGGCGCCAGCGCGGTGTGGAACTGGTGGCCCTGGCGAGCGGTTGGCGTTTCCAGAGCCGCCCGGAAATGCGTGAATACCTTGATCGCCTCAATCCGGAAAAACCGCCAAAGTATTCGCGTGCGGTGATGGAAACGCTGGCGATCATTGCCTACCGGCAGCCGGTGACCCGCGGCGATATCGAAGAGATCCGCGGGGTGACCGTCAGCACGGAAGTGATCAAGAAGCTGGAAGACCGCAGCTGGATCGAGGTCATCGGCCACCGCGACGTGCCGGGCCGGCCGGCGCTGTACGCGACCACCAAGGCGTTCCTGGACGATCTCGGCCTGCGTACGCTGGATGAACTGCCGCCGCTGGAAGACGCCCAGGCGCAGGCCCAGGCTGCCCTGCTGGAACAGCAGGCCATCGATTTCGAGGAGCTGGCCGCGATCAAGCCAGTCAGCGCCGACGAGGAGGCGTTTGCCGATCCTGTGGCGGTTCCGGCGCCCGCCGCGGAACAGCAAGCTGCCGAGCTGCAACCGCCCGTGGCGCAGGGCGTTGCAGGCCAGCCGGAAGGGCTGGCGGCCGAGGCTGGCGAGATGGTAGCGCCGGTCGCCGGTGAGAGCACCGAGAGCACCGAACGAACCGAGGGCGCCGAAACCGCCAATGGTTTCGACGTCCAGCCGCGACAGCAGGCCAGCGAAGGCGCTGACCCCGTGGATGACCTTATCGAACCTGCCGAGGCCGAACCCAATCCGGACGGGGCGCGCAGCGAACTGCCAGAAGACGGTACGCCGCCGCACCCGAGCGAGCACGACGAGCGCGTGCCGAACTGAACAACATGCAACATCCGATAGTGAATACCTTGTCTGATTCCGTAGAGCAAGACGCCCGCCATGCGGGTGCATCCGCCGATACCGGCGCCGCAGAACCCGGATCGGGCAGCGAAGCCGCGCCCCGCCGCAAGGGGCTGCGCCGCGGGCTGAGGAACCTGGTGGCATCTCGCCGCCAGGCAGCGCAGGATCGCGATGCCGGCCGCGCCGAAGGTGCCGAGGCACCGGTGCAGGGCGAGGCCGGCGAGGCAGCCGCCGCGTCTGCGGCGGCGCCTGCGGGCGGACGCGGTGGCCAGCGTGGCCGCGGCAAGCGCAAGACGGGTCAGGGCGAGGGTGGCCAGGGCAGCCAGGGTGGGCACGCCTCGACCACCAAGGCCGAGAAAATCGACCGCGCCGCCAAGGGCGAAGGCGCCGACAAGCCCGAGCAGGCCGGCCGCAAGCGCAAGCCGGGCCAGCAGCGCGCCGGCAAGGGCGCTGCGCCCGCCGAAGTGCAGGGCGCCGGCGCCCGCCAGCAGGGCCGCCGCAAGGACGGCGCCAAGCCGCAGGCGCAGCGCAAGGGGCAAGGCCAGGCCCAGCCCGGCGCGGACAAGGGTGCGGCGAACAGCGAAGACCTGTTCCGCTTCGTGATCTCCGAGCAGTACGACAAGGACGACACCGTCATTCCGCGCACCAAGGCCAAGCCGGTGCGCGAGCTGTCGGCCGAGGACGACGCCCCCAAGCTGCACAAGGTGCTGGCCGAGGGCGGCCTGGGCTCGCGCCGCGAGATGGAAGAGCTGATCCTGCAGGGCCGCGTCTCGGTCAACGGACTGCCTGCTCATATCGGCCAGCGCATCCTGCCGGCCGACCAGGTCCGCGTGAACGGCAAGCTGATCCATCGCAAGGTGTCGACCAAACCGCCCCGCGTGCTGCTGTACCACAAGCCGGCCGGGGAAATCGTCAGCCAGTCCGATCCGGAAGGCCGTCCGACCGTGTTCGACAACCTGCCGCGCATCAAGACCGGCAAGTGGGTCGCGGTGGGTCGCCTGGATTTCAATACCGAAGGCCTGCTGATCTTCACCACCTCGGGTGATATCGCCAATCGCTTCATGCATCCGCGCTACGGTGTGGAGCGCGAGTACGCGGTGCGCACGCTGGGCGAACTGGCCGAGGCCGATCGCCAGCGCCTGCTGCACGGCATCAAGCTGGACGACGGCGAAGCCAACTTCCTGCGCATTGCCGATGGCGGCGGCGAGGGCGTCAACCAGTGGTACCACGTGGCGTTGACCGAAGGCCGCAACCGTGAAGTGCGCCGCATGTTCGAGGCGGTCGGCCTGACCGTGTCGCGCCTGATCCGCACCCGCTACGGCCAGTTCCTGCTGCCGCGCGGCCTCAAGCGCGGCCGCTGGCAGGAAGTCGAGCCCAATGACGTCAAGGCGCTGATGGCCGGCGTCGGCCTGAAGGTGCCGGGCAAGAGCGAGCAGCCCAGCAAGGGCGCGACCAAGGTCGGCGGGCGCAAGCAGCGCACCGAAGCCGCCATCGCCGGCATGCCGATGCACACCGGCATGGATGGCCTCCCACGCTACGAACAGGGCGGTGCCCGTGGCGGCAGCCGCGGCGGCCAGCCGGATCCGATGAAGACGTCGATGGGCTATATCAGCCACGGCCCCACGCTACTGACCTCGCACGCGGCCAATCTGGGCGGCGGGCGCGGCACCGGCCCACGCCAGGCGCGCGGTGGCGGTGGCGCCGGCCTGGGCGGGCAGGGCAAGCCGCCGCGTCGTGGCGGCGGTGAAGCGAACGGAAATGTGATGCCGAAGGCGGCAAAGCCAGGTGGAAACCGCACGCCGCGCGGCGGTGGCAGCGGCGGTGGTGGCGGCGGCGGCGGTAACCGCGGGGGAAACCGCGGCGGCAATCGCTGAGTGCTCGATGCTGCTCATGGCGGGTAAAAGACCCGCCGGCGCAGCCCGCAGTGTGCGACTATGTCAGGCTTTTGCCTTTTCGACATAATCAGCGTATAATTCAAGTCTATTCAAAAAGCCATCCTCGTCGAGGATGGGCGAATGATGGGCATTGCGCCCATTTTTTTTTGGTTCGCCCGTTTTCGGCCCCGCGCTCCGGCGCGAGGCGCGGATGGCGGACAGGCAGGGCTGCAGCAGGGTCGTCCCGGACGGCACCGGCGGGTTTGCCTGCCACGGTGTTGATGGCCATTACTCGGGATAACAGTGCATCTGGCAGATTTGATCGAAACCACCCTTAACGGCATGGGATATGAGCTTGTTGAGCTCGAGCGTGCCCCCGCCGGACTTCTGCGTGTCTACATCGATCAGCCTGAAACCGGCATTGCCATCGAGGATTGTGAAAAGGTGAGCCGCCAGCTCACCCACGTGTTTACGGTCGAGAATGTCGACTATGAACGCCTCGAGGTCTCGTCGCCCGGACTGGACCGGCCGCTGAAGAAGCTGGCCGATTACGGCCGCTTTGTCGGCGCAGAGGCGCGCATCACGCTGCGCCTGCCGGTCAACGGGCAAAAGAACTTTACAGGGATCCTGCAGGCGCCCACCGGGGAGGCGGGCGCGGAGAAGGTCGGCCTGGAGTTCGAGGGCAAGGATGGCCCGGCGCTGCTGGAATTTGCCGTATCCGATGTCGACAAGGCACGCCTGGTGCCGGTATTCGACTTCAAAGGAAATCAAAGAAAAGGGAACAAGCAATGAGCCGCGAAGTTCTGTTGCTCGTCGATGCGCTTGCGCGTGAGAAGAACGTCGACAAGGATGTGGTATTCGGTGCCCTGGAGGCGGCGCTCGCCTCGGCCACCAAGAAGCGTTTCGAAGAAGACGTGGATATCCGGGTCGCGATCGATCGCGAGTCGGGCGAGCATGAAACCTTCCGCCGCTGGCTGGTCGTTCCCGATGATCAGGGTCTGCAGGAGCCGGACAAGCAGATCCTGCTGTTCGAAGCCCGCGATGAGAACCCCAGCATCGAGCTGGACGACTATATCGAGCAGCAGATCGAGTCGGTCGAGTTCGGCCGCATCGGCGCGCAGGCTGCCAAGCAGGTGATCCTGCAGCGCATCCGCGACGCCGAGCGCGAGCAGATCCTGAACGACTACCTGGATCGCGGCGAAAAGATCATGACCGGCACGGTCAAGCGTGCCGACAAGAAGGGGCTGATCGTCGAGTCCGGCCGCGTGGAAGCGCTGCTGGCCCGCGACCAGATCATCCCGAAGGAAAACCTGCGCACCGGCGACCGCGTGCGTGCCTACATCCTGAATGTGGACCGCGCAGCGCGCGGGCCGCAGATCGAGCTGTCGCGCACCGCACCCGAGTTCCTGATCAAGCTCTTCGAGAACGAAGTGCCGGAGATGGAACAAGGCCTGCTGGAGATCAAGGCCGCTGCCCGCGATCCGGGCGTGCGCGCCAAAATCGCGGTGGTGGCGCACGACAAGCGCATCGACCCGATCGGCACCTGCGTCGGCGTGCGCGGCACCCGCGTCACGGCGGTGCGCAACGAGATCGGCGGCGAGGCCGTGGACATCGTGCTGTGGTCGGAAGACCCGGCGCAGTTCGTGATCGGCGCGCTGGCACCTGCACAGGTGCAGTCGATCGTGGTCGATGAAGAGAAGCACAGCATGGACGTGGTGGTCGACGAGGAAAACCTCGCCGTCTCGATCGGCCGCAGCGGTCAGAACGTACGCCTGGCGTCCGAGCTGACCGGCTGGCAGATCAACATCATGACCCAGGAAGAATCGGCGCAGAAGCAGGCCGAAGAGAGCGATGTCGTACGCAAGCTGTTCATGGCCAAGCTGGACGTGGACGAGGAAGTTGCCGACATCCTGATCGAGGAAGGCTTCTCCACGCTGGAAGAAGTGGCCTATGTCCCCATCAGTGAAATGATGGAGATCGAGGCCTTTGACGAAGACACCGTCAACGAGCTGCGCAATCGCTCGCGTGATGCGCTCCTGACGATGGAACTGGCCCGGGAAGAAAAGGTGGAAGAGGTGTCGCAGGACTTGCGCTCGCTCGACGGCCTGAACCCGGAACTGATCGGCAAGCTGGCCGAAGGCAATATCCATACGCGTGACGACCTGGCCGAACTGGCCGTGGACGAGCTGGTCGAGATGACCGGTGTCAACGATGAAGAAGCCAAGGCGCTGATCATGAAAGCACGGGAACATTGGTTTAACTGAGGGACACGGCCGGGCCGGCCTATACCTGGCCCGGGCGCGCTTTCCGCATACGATTGTCCCGACGAAGAAACCAAGCATTGAAAGGGTTTGAATGGCAAGCACAACAGTTGCCCAACTGGCCGCAGAACTGAGTCGCAGCGCAGCTGCCCTGCTGGAACAATTGCAGGCGGCTGGGGTGGGCAAAGCTGCGCCAGAAGACGTCATCACGGAATCGGATAAGACCAGGCTGCTGGACTATCTGAAGCGTTCGCACGGCCAGGCCGATGACAGCGCCCGCAAGAAGATCACACTGACCAAGCGCGAAACCTCCGAGATCCGTCAATCGGACTCCACCGGCAAGACCCGTACGGTCCAGGTGGAAGTACGCAAGAAGCGCGTGCTGATCAAGCGCGACGAGGCCCAGCCCGACGCACACGCTGACGCAGCCGAGGCCCAGGCCCCGGTCGTCGACGCCGCCGAGCAGGCACGCCGCGAAGAGGAAGAACGCCGCCAGTCCGAACTGCTGGCGCGCCAGGAAGCCGATGCCAAGGCCGCCCGCGAGGCAGCCGAGCGCGAGGAAGCCGAGCGCCGCGCCCAGCAGGAAGCCCTGGAAGCGGAGCAGCGCCGCCAGGCCGAACTCGCCGCCAAGAAGGTGGAGGAAGAGGCTGCCGCGTCGCGCGCCGTGACCGAGGCCGCGGAAGACTCCTCGCGCAAGAAAGCCGAGGACGAGAAGGCCCGAGTCGCCGCCGAACGCGCCGAGGCGCAGAAGGCCGCCGACGACGCCAAGGCCGCCGCCGACAAGGCTCGCGCCGAGCAGGAAATCGCCTCGCGCAAGCGTCGCGAGGCAGCAGAAGCCGAAGCCCGCGCCATCCAGCAGATGCTGAATGCGCCGGCACGCGTGCTGAAGGCGCCGTCCGAGCGCAAGGCCGAGGAAAAGAAGGCCGAGCAGACCGGCACGCTGCACAAGCCGGTCAAGCCGGTTTCCGCGACCGCTGCCGAAGCCAAGCCGGGCGACAAGAAGCCGGCTGCCACGACCACCACCACCACCGCCGACAAGAAGGGCAAGGTCGTCAAGGCCGGCACTTCGTCGACCTGGCAGGACGAAGGCTCGCGCAAGAAGGGCAGCGGCCTGAAGACGCGCGGCGATTCGTCGGGCGGCGTGGGCGGCTGGCGCGGTGGCCCGCGTGGCCGCGGCGGCAGGCAGCAACACGACGACAGCCGCAGCAGCTTCCAGGCGCCGACCGAGCCGGTGGTGCGTGAAGTGCATGTGCCTGAAACCGTCTCCGTGGCCGATCTCGCGCACAAGATGGCGGTGAAGGCGTCCGAGGTCATCAAGCAGATGATGAAGCTCGGCCAGATGGTGACCATCAACCAGGTGCTGGACCAGGAAACCGCCATGATCGTGGTGGAAGAAATGGGCCACAAGGCGTTCGCCGCCAAGCTGGACGATCCGGAAGCGCTGCTGGTGGTGGATGGCGAAGACCACACCGACGCCGAGCTGCTGCCGCGTCCGCCGGTGGTGACCGTGATGGGTCACGTCGACCACGGCAAGACCTCGCTGCTGGACTACATCCGTCGCACCAAGGTTGCCGCGGGCGAAGCCGGCGGCATTACGCAGCATATCGGTGCCTACCATGTGGAAACCGAACGCGGCGTGATCACCTTCCTGGACACCCCGGGTCACGAGGCCTTCACGGCCATGCGTGCCCGCGGCGCCAAGGCTACCGACATCGTGATCCTGGTGGTCGCGGCCGACGACGGCGTGATGCCGCAGACCAAGGAAGCGATTGCGCACGCCAAGGCTGCCGGCGTGCCCATCGTGGTGGCGATCAACAAGATGGACAAGCCCGAAGCCAACCCGGACCGCGTCAAGCAGGAACTGGTGGCCGAGCAGGTCCTGCCGGAAGAATACGGCGGCGACTCGCCGTTCGTGCCGGTGTCGGCCAAGGCCGGTACGGGTATCGACGACCTGCTGGAGCAGGTGCTGCTGCAGGCCGAAGTGCTGGAACTGACCGCTCCGGTCGATGCTCCGGCCAAGGGCCTGGTGGTGGAAGCCCAGCTCGACAAGGGCAAGGGCCCGATCGCGACCATCCTGGTCAGCAGCGGCACGCTCAAGCGTGGCGATGTGGTCCTGGCTGGCAGCGCCTACGGCCGTGTGCGTGCGATGCTGGACGAGAACGGCAAGCCGACCAAGGAAGCCGGCCCGTCGATCCCGGTGGAAATCCAGGGTCTGTCGGAAGTGCCTGCCGCCGGTGAAGAAGTGCTGGTGCTGCCGGACGAGCGCAAGGCGCGCGAAATCGCGCTGTTCCGCCAGGGCAAGTTCCGCGACGTGAAGCTGGCCAAGCAACAGGCCGCCAAGCTGGAGAACATGCTCGAACAGATGGCCGAAGGCGAAGTGCAGTCGCTGCCGCTGATCGTCAAGGCCGACGTGCAGGGTTCGCAGGAAGCGCTGGTGCAGTCGCTGCAGAAGCTGTCGACCGACGAAGTGCGCGTGCAGATCGTGCACGGTGGCGTGGGTGGCATCTCCGAGTCCGACGTCAACCTGGCGGCGGCTTCGAAGGCGGTCATCATCGGCTTCAACGTGCGTGCCGACGCCGGTGCGCGCAAGCTGGCCGAGCACAACGGCATCGATATCCGCTACTACAACATCATTTACGATGCGGTAGACGAGATCAAGGCGGCGATGTCGGGCATGCTGGCGCCCGAGAAGCGCGAAACCACGATCGGCCAGGTGGAAGTCCGCCAGGTGTTCCGCGTGCCGAAGATCGGCGCGGTGGCCGGCTGTATGGTTACCGACGGCCTGGTCAAGCGCAACTCGCTGGTGCGCGTGCTGCGCAACAACGTGGTCATCCACGACGGCGAGCTGGATTCGCTGAAGCGCTTCAAGGACGACGTCAAGGAAGTCAAGCAAGGCTTCGAGTGCGGTCTGTCCATCAAGAACTTCAACGATGTTCAGGAAGGCGACCAGCTCGAAGTGTACGAAATCACCGAGGTGGCGCGTACGCTGTAAGGCGTCGCAAGCAACGGCAGGCTTCGGCCTGCCGTTGTCATCTCGACTAGACAGTATTGAATGGCCAAGAAAGGCAGCATCTCCTCCCGCAATCTCCGCATCTCCGACCAGATCCAGAAGGACCTGGCCGAGATGATCCAGCGCGAACTGCGCGACCCGCGCCTCGGCCTGGTCACGCTGCAATCGGTTGCGCTGACGCCCGACTACGCGCACGCCAAGGTGTATTTCACCGTGCTGGGCGCCGAGGCGGCAACGGCCGAAGCCATCCTCAACGAGAAGGCCGGCTTCCTGCATTCGCTGCTGTACAAGCGCCTGCACATCCATACGGTGCCGACGCTGCGCTTCCTGCACGACACTTCGGTCGAACACGCGATCGAGATGTCCAAGCTGATCAACGAAGCGAACGCCACGCGTTCGAAAGACGACTGAGCCGGCGCCCATGCCGTCAGGCATGGGCTCATGGCCTGACCGCTGCGGCCATCCGCGCGCCGCATCGCCGTCGCCCCCTGTTTCCCTCCGATGACCGATTCCAACGCCAACCGTCCGCCGCGCCTGCCGCGCCGCGAGGTGCATGGTGTGCTCTTGCTCGACAAGCCGCTAGGCCTGTCGTCCAACGATGCGCTGGTGCGCGCCAAGCGCCTGCTGCGCGCGGCCAAGGCCGGGCATACCGGCACGCTCGATCCGCTTGCCACCGGCCTGCTGCCGCTGTGCTTCGGCGAGGCCACCAAGTTCTCGCAGGACCTGCTGGAAGCGGACAAGACCTATGACGCCGTGGTGCGGCTGGGCGCGCGTTCCAGTACCGGCGACGCCGAAGGCGAACTGCTCGATGTGCGCGAGGTCACCTGCGACCGCGCCGCGGTGGAGCAGGCGCTGCAGCGATTCCTCGGCGAGATCGACCAGGTGCCGCCGATGCATTCGGCGCTGAAGAAGGACGGCCGCCCGCTGTACGAATACGCGCGCGCCGGCCAGACCGTGGAGCGCGCGGCGCGCCGGGTCACTATCCGCTCGATCGCACTGCTCGACTGCGCCTTGCCGGAGGCGCCCGCGTTCACCATGCGCGTGACCTGCAGCAAGGGCACCTATATCCGCACGCTGGCCGAGGATATCGGCGAGGCGCTGGGCTGCGGCGCACACCTGACGGGGCTGCGCCGGATCGCCGTAGGTGACCTGACGCTGGACGGCGCAGTCACGCTGGAACAGATCGAACAGCAGGACGACGCGCAGCGCCCGGCCATGCTGGCGCCGGTGGATGCCTTGCTGCAGAAGTGTGTGCCGGTGCATCTGGACGAAGCGGCGGCGGGGCGTTTCCTGCAAGGCCAGCGCATCGCGCGCCGTGACCTGCCGGCCGGCACCGAGTTGGACGAGGAAGCGCTGGTGCGCGTGTATGCCGGCGAGCCCGCGCGGCTGCTGGGCGTGGCGCGCATGCGTGAGGGCGCATTGCGGCCTGAGCGACTGGTAAAGCTATAGGCAGCGTCCTGCCGGCGTCAGCAAGGAGGCCACGTGAGCCCGGATCGACCGGGGCACGTGGTCTCTTTGTTTTTCCGCGGCCTCGGATTAATCCGGTTCTGCATCGACTGATGTGCCAATTGTGGTCTGGTCAAAGGCTTCCACTGCGGCCAGGTGCAAGCTCGCTCCGTTTAGTTGGCAAACAGGAGCAAAAGATGTCGTTCTGCAAAAACGTTGGTGTCGCTGATCGTGTGATCCGGATCGTGGTTGGCGCGGCGCTGATCGCACTGGTGTTTGTCAGGCCCGGGACGCTGTGGGGCTGGATCGGGCTGGTGCCTTTGCTGACTGGTGTGATGGGCTATTGCCCGGTCTATCGGCTGTACGGGAAGGGCCGCAAGCAGGCATAGCCTTGCCGAAGCGAAAAAATGGGACGCCTCAGGGCGCCCCATTTGCATTGCCTTACCGCGGTTCAGTGCGCCGCCATCGCGTCCGCCGACCCGCCACCGCCCTTGGCAGGCCGCGTCAGCCAGACAAAGCCGATCAGCACGAAGAACAGCATTCCCGAGATCCAGAAGATATCGTTTGCGCCGAGCATGGCCGCCTGCTGGGTGATATTGCGCTCCATTACGCCGATGGCCTGGGGCTGGCTCATGCCCATCTGCATTAGATGGCTGAGCTGGTCCTGGTAGACCGGGTTGTAGGGGTTGACCTGCTCCACCAGTTGCGCATGGTGCAGGGCAGAGCGGTTCTCCCACACCGTGGTCGAGATCGAGGCGCCGATGCCGCCAAACGTGATCCGCACGAAGTTCGACAGTCCCGACGCCGCCGGGATCCTCTCGGCCGGCTGGCCCGACAGGATGATCGACGTCAGCGGGATAAAGAACATCGCCATGGCCGCGCCCTGGATCAGCGTCGGCACCATCAGCGTCCAGGTATCCACCTGGGTGGTGAAGCCCGAACGCATCAGGCTGACGATGCCGAAGGTGATGAACGCCGCGGTGGCGACCCAGCGCGCATCCATCTTCGGCAGGTTGCGCCCGATCAGCGGCGACAGCAGGATGGCGAAGATGCCGACCGGCGCCATCACGATGCCCGCATCGGTCGCGGTGTAGCCGACGATGGTCTGTAGCCACAGCGGCAGGATCACGAGGTTGCCGAAGAACAGCCCGTACGCGACCGAGATCGCCACCACGCCCGAACTGAAGTTGCGGCCCTTGAACAGGCTGATGTCGACGATCGGGTGCTTCTCATAGGTTTCCCAGGCGAGGAAGAACAGGAAACCGACGATCGCCACCAGCGTCAGCACCACGATCTCGGTCGAGTGGAACCAGTCCAACTCCTTGCCCTTGTCGAGCATCAGCTGCATCGAGCCTACCCAGATCACCAGCAGCGCCAGGCCGATGCGGTCGATCGGCAGCACCCTGGTCGGCGTTTCGCGGTCCTTGTAGATGGCCCAGGTCGCATAGGCGGTGATGATCCCCACCGGCACGTTGATGTAGAAGATCCACGGCCAGCTCATGTTGTCGGAGATCCATCCGCCCAGCAGCGGGCCCATGATCGGCGCCACCAGCGTGGTCATGCCCCACAGCGCCAGCGCCATGGTGCTCTTCGCGGGCGGGTAGCTCGACAGCAGCAGCGACTGCGACAGCGGGATCATCGGGCCGGCCACGGCACCCTGCAGGACCCGCGCGGCGAGCAGCGTTTCCAGGTTGGGCGCGACGCCGCACAGCCACGACGACAGCACGAACAGCAGGATCGACGTGATGAACAGGCGCACCGCGCCGAAGCGCGTGGTCAGCCAGCCGGTCAGCGGCACCGAGATCGCATTGGCCACCGCGAACGAGGTGATGACCCAGGTGCCCTGGTTTGGCGCCACGCCCAGGTCACCGGAGATCGCCGGGATCGACACATTGGCGATCGACGAGTCCAGCACGTTCATGAACGTGGCCAGCGACAGCGCGATGGTGCCGATCACCAGCTTGCCGCCAGTCAGCGGCTGCGGCTGCGTGGGCAGCGACTGCGCCGGCCGCGCCGGCGCCTGGCTGCCGCCAGGCTGCGCAGCGGTGAGGGAGTTGGCCATGATCAGGTGTGGGCGGGCTTGGCGTTGGCGGCGGCAGTGGGCAGGCCCGTGCTGCGTCCGCCGTTGTTGGCGGCGATGATGCGCGAGATCAGCTGGTCGGCATCCTGTGCGACCTTGTCATAGACGTCGGTCTGCATCGGCTTGGCCGGCGCGGCGCTGACCATGGCGGCGCCTTCTTCGCGGCGCACGTCGACGGTCACGTTCATCGACAGGCCCACGCGCAGCGGATGGTCCTTGAGCTGCTGCGCGTCGAGCGCGATGCGCACCGGGAGGCGCTGTACCACCTTGATCCAGTTGCCGGTCGCGTTCTGCGCCGGCAGCAGCGAGAAGGCCGAGCCGGTACCGGCCGAGAAGCCGGCCACCTTGCCGTGGTACTCCACCTTGGAGCCATACACGTCGGCTTCCAGCGTCACCGGCTGGCCGATGCGCATATGGGTGATCTGCACTTCCTTGAAGTTGGCGTCGACCCAGACCTGGTCAAGCGGCACCACCGCCATCAGCGGGGCACCGGCAGCCACGCGCTGGCCGACCTGCACCGAGCGCTTGGCGACATAGCCGGTCACCGGCGCGGGCATGGTCGAGCGCGCGAACGACAGGTAGGCCGAGCGCAGGTTGGCCGCGGCGCGCTGCACGTTCGGGTGCTGCTCCACCGTGGTCTGGTCGGTCAGCACCTTGTTCGAGGCCAGTTGCTCGCGCGCGGCGAGCAGCGCCGATTCCGCTGCCTTGAGCGCGGACTGCGCGTGCGAGATCTCTTCATTGGACACGGCACCCGAGCCGGCGATTGCCTGGCGGCGGCGCAGGTCGTCGCGCGCCTTGGCGACGTCGGCCTCGCGCATCGCCACGTTGGCGGCGAGCGAGCCGTTGTTGACGTACAGCGTGCGCACTTCGCGCACGGCCTGCGCCAGCTGCGCCTCGGCCTGCTCCATCGCTACCTGCGTATCGGCACGGTCGAGCTGGATCAGCGGCTGGCCGGCGGTGACCAGTTGCGTGTCGTCGGCGGCGATCGACACCACCGTGCCGCCCACCAGCGGCGTGACCTGGACCACGTTTCCGGCCACATAGGCATCGTCCGTGGTTTCGAAATGGCGCGCATACAGGCCCCAGTACACGCCGTAGCCGATGCCCGCGACCACGACCGCCGCGGTCAGCGACAGCAGCATGCGCTTGCGCTTGCCGTTGTTGTTGGGCGTGACCGGTGCCGGTTGGGGGGCGTTGGTGCCGGTCGCTTGCTGGTTATTGCTCATGATGTTCTCTGGTGAATCTTGTCTGCAATCACTGGGTGCGCGGATCAGCCGCGGGCGCCCGCCTGGGTGTTGTTCTGTTGTTGCGCGTGGCTCTCGTGCCCGTCGTGGCCTTCAGCGGGCTCCTGGTAGCCGCCGCCGAGTGCCTTCATCAGGCCCATCTGCAGGTCCAGGCGGCGCGCCTGCAGGTCGGTCGCGAGCCGGCGCTGCTGCAGCACGTTGCTTTCCGCGTTGAGCACGGTCAGCTGCGTGCCCAGCCCGGCCTTGTAGCGCGTGGTTGCCAGCGCGTAGGCGTGCTCGGCCAGGTCCAGCGCCTCACGCTGCGTCTGGATCTGCTGGTCGACGCTGCGGATGCTGGTCATGGTGTCGGCGGTTTCTCGCAGCGCATCAACCAGTGCCTGGTTGTAGTTGGCCACGGCGATGTCGTAGCCCGCGTACTTGCCCTTCAGGTTGGCGCGCAGCCTGCCGCCTTCGAAGATCGGCAGGCGGATGGTCGGGCCGATGCCGAAGGTGCGGCTGATGCCCATCAGCAGGTTGGACGGATCCAGCGCGGCCAGGCCGGCGAAGGCGGTCAGGCTGACGTCGGGCAGGAATTCTTTCTTGGCGACGTTGATGTCCTTGGACGTCGCTTCCACGCGCCAGCGTGCCGCGACCAGGTCAGGGCGGCGGCCCAGCAGGCCGATGGTCAGGTTGTCCGGCAGCGTCGGCGTGGGCTGCGCCAGCAGCACCGGGCGCTGGATCTGCAGGCCGCGGTCCGGACCCTTGCCCAGCAGCGCGGCGAGCTGGTTGCGCGCCAGCGCGATTTCTTCGTCGACGCGCTGCAGGTCGGTCTGCGACGCTGCCACCGTGCCGCGTGCTTGCGTGGTCTCGACCTGGGTATCCAGGCCGGCCGCCAGGCGCTGGCGCGACAGGTCGGTCAGGTCGCGGCGCTGCGCGATGGCGCGCTCGGCCACGTCGCGCTGCGCGTACAGCGCAGCCAGGCGGGCGTAGTTGCGGGCGATCGAGGTGGCGAGGATCAGGCGCGAGGCCTGGCTTTCCGCCTCGGCGGCGCGGTCGTCGGACAGCGCCGCTTCGAGCGCATCGCGGTTCTTGCCCCAGAAGTCGAAGTCATAGGACAGGCCCACCTGCAGGCGCGACTGGTTCTGCCACGACCCCGCCAGCGGCGTGCCTTCGAACAGGTCTTTCTCGGAGAAGCGCTGGCGGATCAGGCTGCCTTCGAACTCCAGGTGCGGGTAGAGCGCACTGCGGGTGGCGTCGGCCATGGCACGCGAGGCCTCCACGCGTGCGAATGCTGCCTGCAGGCTTGGGTTGTCCTTGACGGCTTCATCGACCAGAGCGCTCAGTTGCGGGTCCTTGAATTGTGCGACCCAGTCCTGCGAAGGCCACTGGCCGTGCTCGTCAGGCAGGGTTTGCGAAGTCGCCATGGCGGCCGGGTCGGCCATGGTCTGGGTGCTGTGCGAATTGCCGAGGGCCGCGCAGCCGGCCAGCGCCGCGGCGGCGATGGCAGTCAGCGCGAGCGTGCCGGCGCGCCGCGCCAGCCGGCGCGAGCGCGTCGGCGTGGGAGCTTGGGAAGAGAGGGCTTGATTCATGATGTTGCTCCGTTGCGGAGCCATGCTTTTTTACGGGTGGATGCGGAGTACGGTTGACCTGGCGGTCTGGCTTGCGCATCCACTACCCACTGTTGTTGTCGATGACCCGGCGCAGCATGCTGCGCAGCAATTGCACTTCGTCCTCGGAAAAGCCGCGGAAGTGGTGGGCGAGTACCTTGCAGAAGATCGCCGGCAGGCGCTCGACCAGCTCCTGGCCTTGTGCGGTCAGCGACAGGTCCACCACGCGCCGGTCGGCATCGCGGCGGCGGCGCTCTATTAGGCCGCGCTTTTCCATGCGGCTGAGCAGGCGCGTAACCGAGCCCATGTCTGTGTTCAGCTCGCGGCCGAGGTCGGTGACCGTGGAGGCGCGGCCGGTGGCGAGCATCATCAGGCAGCTCGCCTGGGCGTGGGTGATGTCGAGTGCGCAGACTTCCTGTTCGACCGCGTGCGCCAGCATGTTCTTGGCGCGCTGCATCAGGTAGCCGACGCTGTCGTTCATCTGGTATCTGGCGGGATCGAACGGGCCACCCGTATCCGGGGCTGGCCGATCCGAGGAAAGGTCCTGTGACATCTTTGCCTTTGCAATCTTTGCTGAGGCAAATATATGTTTGCGTTTAACGATAAGCAAGAACGGAAATTGGTTATTCCAGTTTCCGCAACGATAAACACAGCATAAGTGGCGGGTCCGGTCAACGCGTCTTGCGCCGCAACATGCTAGAATGTTGGGTTACCTCAGATTCTCCAAGCGAGACGCAGCAATGACCCGCGCCATCCGAAATATCGCCATCATCGCCCACGTCGATCATGGCAAGACCACCCTGGTCGACCAGCTCCTGCGCCAGGCAGGCACCTTCCGCGACAACCAGCAAGTCGCTGAGCGGGTGATGGACTCGAACGACCTGGAAAAGGAACGCGGGATCACGATTCTCGCGAAGAACTGTGCCGTCGAATACAACGGCACCCATATCAATATCGTCGACACCCCGGGCCACGCCGACTTCGGCGGTGAAGTGGAGCGCGTGCTGTCGATGGTCGACGGCGTGCTGCTGCTGGTCGACGCGGTCGAAGGCCCGATGCCCCAGACCCGATTCGTCACGCGCAAGGCGCTGGCGCTGGGCCTGAAGCCGATCGTCGTGGTCAACAAGATCGACCGCCCTGGCGCGCGTCCGGACTGGGTGATCAACCAGACCTTCGACCTGTTCGACAAGCTGGGTGCCACCGACGAGCAGCTCGACTTCCCGGTGATCTACGCTTCGGGCCTGAACGGCTTTGCCGGCCTGACCGAAGACGTGCGCGACGGCGACATGAAGCCGCTGTTCGAGACCGTGCTGGACAAGGTGCCGGTGCGTGACGACGATCGGGACGGCCCCCTGCAGCTGCAGATCATCTCGCTGGACTACTCCAGCTACGTCGGCAAGATCGGCGTAGGCCGCATCTCGCGTGGCCGCGCCCGTCCGCTGCAGGACGTGGTGGTCAAGTTCGGCCCGGAAGGCAACCCGATCAAGGGCCGCATCAACCAGGTGCTGAAGTTCCAGGGCCTGGAGCGCGAGATCGTGTCCGAGGCCGAAGCCGGCGACATCGTGCTGATCAACGGCATCGAAGAACTGGGTATCGGCTGCACCGTGTGTGCGCCGGACGCCCAGGACGCGCTGCCGATGCTGAAGGTGGATGAGCCGACGCTGACCATGAACTTCTGCGTCAACACCTCGCCGCTGGCCGGCCGTGAAGGCAAGTTCGTGACCAGCCGCCAGCTGCGCGAGCGCCTGGACCGCGAACTGAAGTCGAACGTGGCGCTGCGCGTGGCCGATACCGGCGACGACACCATCTTTGAAGTGTCTGGCCGCGGCGAACTGCACTTGACCATCCTGCTGGAAAACATGCGCCGCGAAGGCTACGAGCTGGCCGTGTCGCGTCCGCGCGTGGTGTTCAAGGAAATTGACGGCGTCAAGAACGAGCCGTACGAACTGCTGACCGTGGACGTCGAAGACGGCCACCAGGGCGGCGTGATGGAAGAGCTGGGCCGCCGCAAGGGCGAACTGCTCGATATGGCCTCTGACGGCAAGGGCCGTACCCGCCTGGAATACCGCATCCCGGCCCGTGGCCTGATCGGCTTCCAGGGCGAGTTCATGACGCTGACGCGCGGCACCGGCCTGATCAGCCATATCTTCGACGACTACGCGCCGGTGCGCGAAGGCGGCCTGGGCGAGCGCCACAACGGCGTGCTGATCTCGCAGGACGACGGCGACGCCGTGGCCTACGCGCTGTGGAAGCTGCAGGACCGCGGCCGCATGTTCGTCAAGCCGGGCGATGCGCTGTACGAAGGCATGATCATCGGCATCCACAGCCGCGACAACGACCTGGTCGTCAATCCGATCAAGGGCAAGCAGCTGACCAACGTGCGTGCTTCGGGTACCGACGAAGCCGTGCGCCTGGTGCCGCCGATCCAGATGTCACTCGAATATGCGGTGGAATTCATCGCCGACGACGAGCTGGTCGAGCTCACGCCCAAGAGCATCCGCCTGCGCAAGCGCCACCTGAAGGAGCACGAGCGCAAGCGTGCTTCACGCGAATCCGTGTAACTCACGGCAGGCAGCAAAAAAAACCGCGCCTCAGGGTGCGGTTTTTTTATTGGGCGGACGGCAAGCGGGTGCGCGCCTCACCAAGCGTACTTCATACCTGCGCGCACCGCGTACTGGTAGTAGCGCTGCGCGCCCCATGCGCCGCCCACATTGGCCCAGCCGGTCCAGCGCTTGCCGAAATCGGCATTGACGCCGAGCTTGAGCTCATAGCGGTTGGTCGGATACAGGCTGCCCAGCGGTAACTTGTTGAACGAGATATTGCTGTCGGTGCTGGTGTGCCACCAGTTCATCGTTGCGTACGGCTGTATCTTGCGGCCGTCGTCGCGCACGTAGGTGCGATGCACGCGCGCGCCAAGGCGTGTGATCGCACCGCTGGAGTCGGCGCCGGTGATGCGGGTACCGTTGGCTTCGGTAATGTCGTCGGCGCGGTAGTCGACGTAGATGAGCTGCGCCTGCGGCTCGACCACCCAGCCATCGCGCGCGGGGATGGCGTAGCCTGCCTCGCCGGAAATGACCCAGCCGCTGGCGTTGTATCTGACAGTGGGCAGCTGGTCGCTCTCGACCTTGTTGTCGAACCAGCCGTACTGGAGCCAGGTATCGACATACGCCCCCAGCTTGTTCTCGTCGTTCTGGTACCAGGTGCCATAAGCGCCCACGCTCCAGCCCTGCACGCTGCCCTTCGCGCGGGCCGGGTTGCCATCGGCCTCGGCATGGCTGCCGGCGTTGGCGTAGCTGCCCATAGCACCCAGGTGCAGGCGGTCGGTGTCGCTGGCCAGGTTCCAGCGTGCCAGTTCCGCGCCGCCCTGCAGCAGGAGGGTGTCGGTGCTGACCTTGAAATTGTCGTCGCGGCTCTTGCTGCCTTCCCATTTGCCGGCCGCGCGCAGCCAGCCTGCGCGGGCCCGGTCCGGAGCAGGGCGGAACCCTTGGCCCTCAACGTACTGCGGCTCGCCCAGGCGGTCGTGCAGGCTGTGCACGAACACCTGGCGGACCAGCCGTTGGTTCGCGAGGTAGGCGGCGATTTCAGGGCGGTACATCGGCTCGGGCGGAGCGGGAGGATTCGGGGGCGGGGGCGAGGGCGAGGGCGGAGTCGGCTGCGGCGGTTTTGCCGAGCGCAGGTACCAGGCCTGCGGATTGCTGCCGTCAGTGCTGCCACGTAACAGGCGGTACTCGTAAGCGCCAGCCACCGCGCGGCCGTCCAGCGCGAACGCAGTGGGCGCCGTGGTGCCGCCGTTAGCGGTATCGATCACCAGGATACCGTTGGCCGTGGTCGGTGCGCCCTGGCCGCCGGCATTGGCGATGCGCACGCCGGTGATTCCGTTGCCGTGCCGCCGTCGATGACGAGCCGGTCCAATGCGGTGCTGTCGGCAGCCAGGACCGTCTTCAGGCTCAGCGTGCCGCCGCTGCCGGCGTAGTTGCGCGTGGTCAGCGTCTGGCCGGCGCCGCCCGTTGCCGAGGCCAGTTCCACCAGCCCGCCATTGGCAAGCGTGCCTGTCACCTGATAGGCGCCGGCGCCGGAGCCATTGGCATAGCTAAGCGTGCCTGAGTTGCTGACGTCGCCGGTCAGTGTCCCGGCATCGCCACTGAAGCGCAGCGCGGCGCCGCTATCGATCCGGAACACACTGGCTTCGTACAGTATGCCGCTGGTCAGCGCGACGTCCGCGCCACCGGTAGCAGTCACCGCGGACCACGGGTCGATGCTGCCGGGCACGCTGCCGCGGTAGCCGTCGAAGGTTAGCGCACTGCTGCCGGTGCCGCCTTCATACAACGGCACCGCGCTGATGTCGGCACCGGCGAACACGGTCACGCGGTCGGAGCCGGAGCCCATGCGCAGCGCGCCGGTGGTGACGGAGCCGGCGTGCAATGCGAGCGTGTTGTTGCCCGAGATGAATTGCACGGCGTTCTCCGTGCCGTGAATCGTGGCGTGGCTGTCGATGGTGGCGCCGCCGCCGGCCTGGATGCCATTGCCGGCCTGCGCCGCGATGCGGCCGCCAAGGTGCGCCACCGTGCCGCCATTGGCCAGCAGCACGCCATGGAGATTGCCCTGCACGACGCTGGTGGGCGCATCGTTCCTGACCAGTCCGCCGTTGGACAGCAATATGCCGCTCGACGTGGCGCCACGAACCACGCCGCTGTTGATGACGGTGCCGGCGTTGTGGAGCCGTATGCCGTCCTCCATGCCGTTGACCGCGCCGCGGTTGTCTACCGTCCCGGAGGTGCCGGTAATGACTATCCCGGCATTGCCATTGCCCTCGATCGTACTGCCGGCATGGTTGATCACGGTGCCGCCGCTGCCGCCAATCCACAGCCCATAGGTACCACCGCTGATCCGCGCGCCTGGCGTGATTGTGGTGCCGCCATCCGTTGAGCCGTTGACAGCGTTGCCGCCGGCATCCAGCAGCACACCGATCAGGCTGCCGGCAATCGTACCGGCATTGGCTACGCTACCGCTCTGGTTCACGATGCTGACGCCGTGGCCAGCGCTGGCGCCGATCGCGGCGTGAGACAGGTTTGTCACCGTACCGCCGAGCCCCATCAGCACGCCGTCGGTGCCGCCCTGGATGTTCCCCTGGTTCCGGACCACAGCGCCAGGCCCCTGGATCCGAATGCCATCGCTGCTGCTGTCCCCGACGATGAAGCCGTGATTGATCACCGTGCTGCCTGTGGCGGCGGAGCTCAATGAGACCCCGGCTGCCATGGCGCCAGCGGTGTGGATTGTGCCAATGTTGTTCAACGTGTAGGCATTGGCTGAGCCGCCATCCGTGACCGCGTCGATCAGGGGAACCGATGCGGTCCCCACAAAATTGACGAACGTGGAGGTCGGGTCGCCGGTGACGGCGTACGTGCTGAAAGAAGCGGGCTGCTGCAGGTCGACCTGCGTTCTGCCATCACCAGTGATGGTCTTCTGCGCGTGGGCGGCGCAGAGCTCCAACTGCGCCACCACCAGGACCGTGAGCGAGCCCGTCGTTACGGTGAATCTTGACCATGCGCTCGCCATTGTCGCAACCTCCGCACCCGACGCTTCGTTTGTCCTTGCCGATCATCGCCACGTCCGTAGAAGTGCGATGCATCCGCAGGGCCGCCGGAGGGAAGTAAAAGCCGGCGACCGGCTGGTCAATTTCGTATTTTCAGTGCAGAAATTAATGGTCTTATTTATTTGGACATATGTCCACGGGCCTGCGAGGTGGCCTCTGTACGCGTGTTCCTGGGATGTTTCTTATTGCGCTCCCGGTATGGCCTGCGGCGCCGGCGCACGCGGGCTGCGCCATTCGGGCGGCTTCCACAGGTAGCGCAGATCGCGGTCGCGCCAGGCATCGGCGAACATGTCGCGCCATTCATGGAAGGTCAGCACCAGCGGGTTGTGGGTGCGCACCTGGCGCGTGATGCCGTACACCGGCGCCTCGTGTTCGGGCACGAAGGTGCCGAACAGACGGTCCCAGATGGTCAGCACGCCGGCGTAGTTGCGGTCGATGTATTGCGCATTCTTCGCGTGATGCACGCGATGGACCGAGGGCGTGTTGAGGATCGTCTCCACCAGCGGCCAGCGCCGCCCCAGCCGCGTATGCACGAAGAACTGGAACGCCAGGTTCAGGCCCACGGCCAGGATCACCCAGTCCGGCGTAAATCCGATCCACGCCAGCGGGATCCAGAACAGCCACATGCCTGACAGTGGATACGTCAGGCTCTGCCGGAACGCCGTCGAGAAATTCATCCCTTCCGACGAATGGTGGGTCACGTGCGAAGCCCACAGCCAGCGCACCCGATGGCTGGCGCGGTGGAACCAGTAGTAGAGGAAGTCCTGCAGCAACAGCAGCAAGGCAAATGACCCCAGCGTTTCCGGCATCGCGCGCAGACCATGCTGGTAGCACCAAGTGTAGACGGTGCGGATCATCAGCCAGAGGAAGAACGCGTCCGAGGCCTGGTGCATCAGCGCCAGCGCCGCGTTGGAGACGGTGTCGCGCAGGCTGTAGACGGTCGGGTTGCGGCGCGCCCAGTACCGGGCTTCGGCGGCGATGGTCAGCAGGAAGACTGGCGCAAACGCCAGCAGCACGAGGCCGGGGTCGGGCGATTCAGGGTTCATGCCGCCAGTGTGCACATTCCGGCCGGAATTGCCACGAGGGGTTACTCCAAACGGACTGCGCGGAGGGCTGTCGCGCCCCATTCGGCACATTGACGATTGATGTACCGGAACGCAATTCTGTCGCGCATGCGAGGGCGGTCAAAGCGGGTAAAGGACGCGTCGGGGGCGCCGTAGTTGAGCAGGGCAGCGGTGCGCCGCATGCCCCGATTCCTTTATCCCTCCGGAGCCTCAATGTTCAGGAACACTACCATCGGAGCCAGATTGTGGTTCCTCACCATCGTCACCAACTTGTTGCTGCTGATCGTCGGCGCGGTCGGTTGGCTCGGCATGTCGCGCAGCAATGACGCCACGCACCAGATCTACGAGCAGCAGCTGTCGGCCGCGGTCAACCTCGCCGAGGCGCGCTCGAACCAGCTGCTGGTGCGCGTGCTGCTCGACCAGGCGGCGTTGGCCACCGATCCCACCGATGCCAGGGCCCGCGCCGCGACCGCCGAAGGCTTTGCGCGCGTATCCGAGAAGGCGTGGAAGGCCTATCTCGCCTTGCCGCGCTCGGCAGAGGAAGCGAAGGTGGTTGAAGACGTCACTGCCAAGCGCGATGCCCTTTTCCGCCAGGGCGTGGCGCCGATGATTGCCGCGCTGCATGCGGGCGACCGCGAGGCCATGATGAAGGCCGTGCTCGAAACCATTCCGAAGCTCGATATTGCCTTCACTGCCGTCAATTCGGAGCTGAACCAGCTGCAGGTGGCCAGCGCGAAGCTGGTCTACGAGGCGTCGCAGCAGCGCTACCGCAACCTGTTCACGCTGTCGGTGTGCGTGCTGGTGCTGGGCCTGGCGTTCAGCACCGTGGTGGCATGGCGCCTGCGCCGTTCAGTGGTGCAGCCGCTGGATATCGCGATCGCGCGCTTCGAGAAGATCGCCGGTGGCGACCTGAGCGCCGCGGCGGTGTCTGGCGGCGAAGCGCTGGCCGACGCGTCGGCGCGCAACGAGACCGCGCGCATGCTTGGCATGCTGGGCCGCATGCAGCAGAGCCTGGTGGCGATGGTGGGCGAGGTGCGCGGCGGCGCCGATTCGATCGCCTCGGCAAGCAAGCAGATCGCCAGCGGCAACGCGGATTTGTCGCAGCGCACCGAGCAGCAGGCCGCATCGCTGGAGGAGACCGCCTCCAGCATGGAAGAGCTGACCGGCACCGTGCGCCAGAACGCCGACAGCGCGCGCGAAGCGCGTGCGCTGGCCACTGATGCGACCGCGCTGGCCGAGCGCGGCAGCGAAGCCGTATCGCGCGTGGTGAATACCATGCAGGCGATCGACGCCAGCGCCGGCAAGATCGTCGACATCATCGACGTGATCGAGAAGATCGCTTTCCAGACCAACATCCTTGCGCTGAACGCCGCCGTGGAAGCCGCGCGTGCCGGCGAGCGCGGCCGCGGCTTCGCGGTGGTGGCGGGCGACGTGCGCGAGCTGGCGCAGCGTTGCGCCGGCGCGTCGAAGGAAATCCGCACGCTGATCGGTGCTTCGGTGGCCAACGTGCGTGAGGGCACCGGGCTGGTGGATGACGCGGGCGGTGCGATGCAGGACATTGTCGACGCGGTGCGCCGCGTCAGCGCGATCATCGGCGATATCAGCGCAGCCTCGGACGAGCAGTCCAACGGCATCGAGCAGGTCAATGTGGCGGTGTCGCAAATGGACAGCATGACGCAGCAGAACGCGGCGCTGGTCGAGCAGGCCGCTGCCGCGGCCGCTTCGCTTGAAGACCAGGCTCAGCGTCTGACTTCGCTGGTGGCGACGTTCAGGCTGGCCTGACGCGGCAGGGCGGCGCACGCGCACAGCCCTGCGCATGCGCCGCAAGCTGCCCACGCGGGTGTGCCTGCGGGTGTGACTGGCGTAAAATCGCCAGTTGCATTGGAGGAGTACGACATGACTGATTTCGTCACGACAGAGGTCCGCGGTGGCATCGGATACCTGACGCTGAACCGCCCCCAGGCGCTCAATGCCCTGTCGCTCGACATGATCCGCGCCATCACGCAGACGCTGCAGGACTGGGCCGCGGCGCCAGAGGTGGTGGCGGTGGTGGTGACCGGTGCCGGCGGCAAGGCGTTCAGTGCCGGCGGCGATATCCGCTATTTCCACAAGGCCGCGCACGAGGGCGATCCGCTGCTCGACCAGTTCTTCGTGGAAGAGTACGCGCTCAACTTCCTGATCCATCGCTACGCCAAGCCTTATATCGCGCTGATGGACGGTGTGGTGATGGGCGGCGGCATGGGCATCTCGCAAGGCGCGCGGGTGCGCCTGGTCACCGAGCGCACGAAGATGGCGATGCCGGAAACCAATATCGGCCTGTTCCCCGACGTGGGCGGGGGCTGGTTCCTGGCACGCACGCCGGGCCGCATCGGCGAATACCTGGGGCTGACCGGCACCGTGATCGGCGCGGCCGACGCGCTTTACGCCGGGCTGGCCGATGCCTACCTGCCGGGCAACCGCCTGGCGGAGCTGGTCGATTCGATGCGCGCGCAGCAGTTCGCCGGCGGCGATGCCGTGCTGGCGCATATCGAGGGCTTCACGGCGCCGCACCGCGCTGATTGCGTGCCGGCGCAAAGCACGCTCGCAGGCCTGTCGACGCAGATCGACGCCTTGTTCGCCGGCAACACCATGCAGGAGATCCTGGCCGCGGTCAGCGACGCGCCGGGCGACTGGGCCGCACAAACTGCCGCCATGCTGCGCAGCCGCTCGCCGCTGATGCTGTGCGTGACACTCGAGCAGATCCGCCGCGCGCGCCGCATGTCGCTGGAGGACGAGCTGCGCATGGAGCTGGACATGATGCACCTCGTGTTCCGCAAGGGCGACGGCGTCGAGGGCATCCGCGCGCTGGCCATCGACAAGGACCACAAGCCGCGCTGGCAGCATGCGCGCCTGGACGACGTGGGCCGTGAGAAAGTGCTGTCGTTCTTCGACAGCCCCTGGCGCGCGGAAGACCATCCGCTGGCGGCGCTAGGCAAGGCGGCCTGACAGGCTATCTGCCAGCTCTGACGGCATTCCGGCCCCGAGTCGGGTAGAGTGGTGCACGGGCCGGCACATGCCACCCATGGGTGCCTGCGTCTGCCGTGCCATTCCGTCCACACAGACAAAGGAGCCGTGATGAGCAATCCTCGTGATGTCGTTGTACTGGTGGGAAGCCTGCGCAAGGAGTCGTATAGCCGCAAGCTGGCCAAGGCGCTGATCGCGCTGGCGCCGGCGCAACTCAAGCTGGAGATTGTCGAGATCGGCGAACTGCAGCTCTACAACCAGGACCTGGACGACAAGCCGCCCCAGCCCTGGACCGCATTCCGCGACCGCGTGCGCCGTGCCGATGCGGTGCTGTTCGTGACGCCGGAATACAACCGCTCGGTGCCCGCACCGCTGAAGAACGCCATCGACGTGGGCTCGCGGCCCTATGGCAGCAGCGTCTGGGACGGCAAGCCCGGCGGCATCATCAGCGCCTCGCCCGGCGCAGTCGGCGGGTTTGGCGCCAACCACCATCTGCGCCAGTCACTGGTGTTCCTCAATGTCCCGGTCCTGCAGCAGCCCGAGGCCTATATCGCCGGCGTCGACAAGCTCTTGAACGAGCAGGGCGGCATCGCCAACGAATCGACCAAGGGCTTTCTCGGCAAGTACCTGACGACGTTCGCCAGTTGGATCGACCGCACCGCGCCGCGCTGAGCGCCGCCAACGCGCGCCACGGCGATGCTCGTCGTGGCCGTTTGCTGTGCCGCCTGTTGCGGCATCACCCGGCGCCGCGATGCGTTCCACACTACCGATAATCGATGGCTGAGGGCAGTATTGCAGGCGCCAATTCCCTGCGAAGTCTGGATTGGGCCCACTCAAACGTTGCGGGCGCCGAGTGGTAAAATTGCCTGCTTTCGCCCCGCACACAAGCCCAATCGGCAGGCAGGCCCGCCACCACAGCGTGTGCCCTACGCCGACCCCACTTAGAAATGACTGATTTGCAAGGCAAGACGCCTGCCATGAGCCCGCGACGCGTTTCCGTGGCCCCGATGATGGACTGGACTGATCGCCATTGCCGCACATTCCATCGCCAACTCAGCCGCCACACATGGCTGTATACGGAGATGGTGACGACCGGCGCGCTGCTGCATGGCGACGTGCCGCGGCATCTGGATTTTGACGCAGCCGAACATCCGGTCGCGCTGCAGCTAGGCGGCAGCGAGCCGGCGGACCTCGCCATGGCGGCAAAGCTCGGCCAGCAGTGGGGCTATGCCGAGGTCAACCTGAATTGTGGCTGCCCGTCAGAGCGTGTGCAGCGCGGCGCATTCGGTGCCTGCCTGATGGCCGAGCCGCAACTGGTGGCCGACTGCGTGAAGGCGATGCGCGATGCGGTCAGTATTCCGGTGACCGTCAAGCATCGCATCGGCATCGACAAAACCGAGCATTATGATTTTGTTCGGGATTTTGTCGGCACCGTGGCCGAGGCGGGCTGCCGCACCTTTATCGTCCACGCGCGCAATGCCATCCTGAAAGGCCTGAGCCCGAAAGAGAACCGTGAAATCCCGCCGCTGCGCTATGAAGTTGCGTACCAGCTGAAACAGGAATTTCCTGAGTTGGAGATCCTGATCAATGGCGGCATTGTCAGCTATGAGGAGATGGAGAGTCACCTGCAGCACGTCGACGGCGTGATGATTGGCCGGGAGGCCTATCACCAGCCGTATGTGCTGGCAGAAATGGATGCACGCTTCTATGGCGACACCAGTTCGCCGGTGCTTTCACGTCTGGACGTCGAACTGTCGATGCAGCGCTATATCGGCGACCTGGTGGAGCGGGGCGGTTATATGGGTGCCGTCACGCGGCATATGCTCGGCCTGCACCGTGGTGTTGCCGGCGGGCGGGGCTGGCGCCGCGTGCTGTCGGATGCAAAGCGGATGAATGCGGCGCGTACGCGCGCGGATGTGGATGCGCTGTTCGAAGAGGCCCGGGAGCATTTGCACTCGCCAGCCTCCGCGCCCCTGGCGGCGTAATGCATGCTGCCGGCAGGCCCTGCTCCGTGGCATTGCCGAGCCTTTGCTCTAAATCCGAATTGCGGAATTGTGCATGCTTGCCAGAGGGTAGCGCGGGCGGCACCTGAAATGCTCCTCGCCCGGAAACTGGCGTCCGCAAAGGGATTCCCCTAATTCGCCGAGGCAGGGCACTTTCATACACTGTGCCTGCCCTCGAATACAGGGCTTTCTTCAACTGATTATTCAGCCCGCTTCGGCGGGCTTTTTTTTCGTCGGCTTTGTTTGGCGCCGTTCGCCGAGCGCTTCGCGCTCTTCGTTTACCCGAATGGTGCAGTTTGCAGATGACAGGTACATTGCAACTGCCTTCAGGGCATTTGAGATCGCTAAAGTTAAGAGTCCGCGCTGCGGACTCTTTTTTTTGCGCTCAGTATTCCTGCGCCAGACGCAGGGATTTGACGGCAACTGCGCATGAGAGTTTCATCGATCACCCGCTCGCGCTAGCGCGTATGGCTCACGCCGACATCCAGCGTGCCGTATGTCGTAATGCCAGATTCCCGTCCGTCCGTCACGCCGCCGGCGCACCCGCCCAGTGCGGCCACCAATGCCGTCATCGCCACGATTCCCGACATCCGCCAGAACAGCTTTCGCATTCCCACTCCTTCTTGTACTAACGATGGTTGGGCCGTGGCGCCGCCCTGAGGTTCCGGTTCCGCGCATTGCCGGCGCGGAAAGAGCGAGGAGGGAAAAGAGGCAGGCAGTACGCTGGGGAGCGGGCTGCCTGACGGGAAGTCGAGGGGGTCAATGTCCCTCAGGCGAAAGTATCGCTTCGAGCATGTCCGCCAAGAACCCTGCCGAGGTGGGGGCCGCGCCCTCGTCCCGCGATTGCTGATATGCCGCAAGGCGCGGCGCGTCGACCCCTGAGCGGTTCGCCTGCCGGGTTGATGAGCGTGATACGATCATTCGCAGCGCCACAGGCGAAGCGAATTCAAGCACGCGGACCGATGCTGAGGTCGGGGCGCCAGCGAAGTACGCGCTGGCGGCTGAGCGGCACCTCGCACGGTCCGGGAAGGCGGCAAGCGTGGAAAAATCGGACGTGGAAAATGAGGAGCCGTTCGGCGAAGTCTTTAAAGACTTCCGGCTGGTATGGGTCGCCGAGCAGTTGCAGGATGGCAAATGGACCGCTCGCTACTGCTGGCAGCGCGGCACGTCCGACGCCGCCGGCAAGGCGCTCCAGGAAGCGGTGTTGAACGGCAAGTCGCGCCGTCTTCTCGGTCAGTTCGACACCGAGGCCGACACCATCGACGCAATCAAGGAAGCCGTGCTGCTCGAGGCAAAGTGGGTCCCACCCCGGGCGTGACCCTCTCAAAAAAAATTGTGCGGGATACTAGCCATCTCGTAAAACTGTTTGTATAATCTTGTTTTTCGTCGATCAGCGCTTCGCTGATGACCTCTACGGTGGCTGTAGCTCAGTTGGTAGAGTCCAGGATTGTGATTCCTGTCGTCGTGGGTTCGAGTCCCATCAGCCACCCCAAAATTCTCTTTCGCATCAATAACTTATGCAGTGTGGGTAAGTTCTCGATGCGAACATCCCAACGAAAGCGGAAATCTTCCAGCGGCGCCCACGGCGCCGTTTTCGTTTTCTACTCCGTCGCAGCAGCCCGTTTCACCTCTCTCCTGTTGTAGTGGCGGTGCGTCGTCGCCGGGTTTGCGTGCGCCGCAAAGTCGCACGCATCAGCCGCGCCGCTCCAGCTTTGCCGTGATCGCTGCAGGGCGGATTAGTCCGGCCGCTGCCATACACAGCATGACCGGGCAAAGCGGAAAGCCCTGGACATTCAAGCCGGGCAGACCGTCGCCGGCTCCGTTGCCGACATTTCAAGAAAGAGGTCGATCCCACGCACTTCCAGGACCAGTCGAAGGAAGGCAAGTCCGTGCGCGCCGGCATGTACGCGAATCTGTGTCCATGGCGGCGAAGTAGCCGTGGACGGGACGCCATCTTGCCAAAGAACGTTCTTTCGTCATACTAGGATTCCTCGGAACGATGGGAGGGCGCCATGTCGAGCCATGCCTGGGTCGAAGAGGGGGAGTACTACTGCCACTGCACGGTCTGGAAGTCGAAATCTGGAGCCTGGGAGGCATCCGTATTGTTCGAGCGCAGAATCGATCACGCAAACGAGTTTGTCCCAGGCTTGCGACACAAGATCAAAGCCACGTTCAATAGCGAGGAAGAGGCGATGACCGAAGCAATTGCTTACGCAAAGGCTTGCGTCGAGAACACTAAGACTGGCTTGTAGCCTCATGCGGCTACTCCAAATCGTTTCGATTCCTTCGCCGACCAGCTCGCCATCTCAGGCACGTTGGCGCTTACCAGTGCTGCCGCCATCGGCGGGCTGACGCTGTTGGCGCACATGCGAACCTGGGCGTGCTGCGGCAGGCGGTAAGCCTTCATCTTGCCGATGCGCATCAGTGCCTCGCGTACGAACGCAAGCGTGGGATCGGCGGGGTCAATGATCGATGTCGACGTGCCGGCCGAGAGCGAGTTCAATGCCGCAGCTGGCACCGCAGCCACCGGCGAAGTTATCGACGATGTTTTCGGGTGCGATGTCGAGCAGAAACTGGTCGCGGATCATGCCGCGACCTCGCGCAGTGGGACACGATTTCTTACAACAGGGGGAGGTGCCCGTCGGTATCCTTGCGGCAAATTAGCTAACTGCAAACGCAGGTCACCATGAAACCCCTTCTTGTGCTCACCGTGGCCACGGCAGCACTTCTCACCGGCTGCGCCGTCGCTCCCTACGATGACGGCTACTATCACCGCGGTCACTCGCGCCCCATTTACGGCGGCGGTTACTCCGATTGGGACGGCGGCAGGTACTACGGCGGCAACCGAAAGTGGGGCGGTGACTGGGATCGAGGTTGGGACCGGGACGAGAAGCGAAACAGGAGCCGTGATTGGAGCGACCGTGACAACCGCAGCTGGAACCGTGGTGGAGATCAAGGCGAAAACCGCGGCGAGAAGCGTGGGTGGAATCGCGGCGATGAGCGAGCGGAGAATCGCGGCCGGGACCGACGAGGCGATCATGGCGAGGGCCGGGGCAATGGCCGTGGCGGTGACCGCGGTGATGACCGTGGGCGGAATCGTGATGCCGATGGTGGCAACGGTCGCGGCAGAGACAAGGATTGATGCGTCAGCCCTGAGTTTGCAGCGCTACGAGAATGATTTGGTCCGATGCCAGTCAGACCTTCAATGGAGTTTGCGTCAGTGAGAGAATTCCTCTACCTGCCGCTTCATCCAGCGGTAGTTGGAATAGGCGCCGAAGGCGACTGCGCCGAAGAAGGCGAGCGCCATGACGACCAGGTAGATCTGGCGCGGCATGTCCGTAGGGCTCCCGGCCCAGCACAGGCAGACCAGTTGACAGATCGGAGAGTGAGGTGAGGCGCCGCGCATCTGGGCAACGCAGCATGCACTCACCCTGGTCAAGCTACAAAACTTAGTCCAAGAACTCGACGGCTCCATTGCCTGCGGCCGCGATGCGGACCAGGCTGTCGGTGCCGTGAATCGAGGCTCCTACGACTGTGACACGCGATCTCTTTGCGCCTGCGGCGGCAGCAATTCTGATCAGGTCGTCGAGTGTATGGACGGTAGCGTCAACGCGAAACCCACCCCCGGCCGTAGCTATGCGGATCAAGTCGTCAACGGCGCGCGACGAAATGTTCATGTCTTCTCCTTCATTTTGCCTGTAGGGGGATGCTGCCACGTTAGAAGCCGCTGCACCAATGGACTGTATTGAAATGCAGGTTGACGTGACTGTCGGGCGACGGGAAATCGTTTTCTCCAAAACGGCGCCGCGCAAGGGCGCCCGTTTTGCTTCGTCGCGCGAATATTTCGCAGGTATTGCCTTGGCTCTCTGCGAGCCTGGTCAGCCCCGGATATTGCGCGGATCGTTCCCGAAGGAATTCCTTTCCCGAATCTGCCTGTCGCGTCCATGAATGAACAGTTCGACGCGATCCTGCCATGCTTTCTCGGTCCCTGCAGCGATGGCTTCTTCCTGCGACGGCTACTGCCCAGCCCTGGTCGCCGGCGGGTATGACGTGGATATTGCGGGATGCCACGGTCGGTCTCTTTTGGGGTGGATGCCGACAGTCTGGCGCGGGCGCCGCGCGTCGAGGTATCGGTCGATGTCCGGCAATGTGTGGCGCTTGCGTCAGGGCGGCGCGCAGGCCGTCCGCAGCCCGCGCGAAATCCGTGTGCCTCCTGTACCATACCCGCCTTGCATTCCCAAGGGGTTGGTATGTCTGTTCGAGCGAAGGTGATCGGCTGCAGCGTGGCGATCGCGGCAATGATGGCCGGGTGCGCCAGCGGCACGTCCGAAAAGGATATTCGCGCGCGCCCTCCGATGCGCTTGTTCACGCCCGCGCAGATGGGCGATGTGGCGAAATGCCTGCGCAATAACCTCGGCGATGAGGCCACGGTCGTTAGCTATCCGGCGAAGAGCCAGACTGAGATCCGGATTGGCCAGGTAAACGCCACCGGCCAGTTCGAGTACGCCTACCTGATTTCACTGACGGCCAAGCCCGATGGAACGGCGCTGGAACTGCGCAAGAGCGACACATGGTTCCCGCAGCTGACGCCGCAGGAGCTGGAAACCGAAACCAAGGCCTGCGCACGCAGCTAAGCAGCAGCCAAGGTGCAACGACATGCATGGCGGCCGCCAGCGCCGGCATGTGCCGGCGCGCGTTGTCGATCAGGCAACGAGCTTGTCGGAGGTTTCGAGTTCCAGCATCCGGCAGATGGCGGCCATGCTGCCGACCATGGTGCGGCGCTGCGCGCCCTGGTAGACGCGCACGCCCTTGCACTGGCGGAACGGCACGGGCTTGACCGGACGGCGGATGGCGGCGTGGTGGATTTGCGGCATGGCTGCACCTCTTTTTCAGGCAAAAGCGGGGTCAACACCCGGCGAGCCGGGCGGCGTCTGCAAAAAACAATGGAAGCGGGGGCGGGCCCGCGCAGGCCTGTGGCCCGCGGTGCCCGGCTAGAAGCCGGAAGAGCGGATCAGGCCGACTGCAATGCCTTCCAGCGAGAACTCCTCGCGGCCGGGCTCCACGATGATGTTGGCGAAGTCCGGGTTCTCTGCAATCAGTTCGATATGGCCGCCGCGCCGTTGCAGGCGCTTGACCGTCACGTCGTCACCGAGGCGCGCCACCACGATCTTGCCGTTGGGGGCTTCGCTGGCGCGGCGCACGGCGAGCAGGTCGCCGTCAAGGATGCCGGCGTCGCGCATGCTCAGGCCACGTACGCGCAGCAGGTAATCGGGGCGTTCGTCAAATACCGAGGCGTCGACCTGGTACTGGCGGTCGATATGTTCCGCGGCGAGGATGGGGCTGCCGGCTGCGACGCGGCCCACCAGCGGCAGCGTCAGCTGCATCACGCCGGGGATCGGCAGCGAGAACTGGTCCGGCATCTCCGAATCGCTGCGCGACACCTTCAGGCGGATGCCGCGCGAGGCGCCCGGCGTCAGTTCAATCACGCCCTTGCGGGCCAGCGCGCGCAGGTGTTCTTCTGCCGCGTTGGGGGATGAGAAGCCGAACTCGGCGGCAATCTCGGCGCGGGTGGGCGGGAAGCCGGTACGGCGGATCGTGTTGCGGATCAGATCGAAAATCTGCTGCTGCCGGGGTGTCAGGGTCGCCATGGGATCGCCGTTCCGTGCAGGGCCGCGCAGGAAGATCCAGGAGCATGGGATTCCGTCGGGATCGAAGGGATCGAGACAATCGGAAATCCTGCATCCGGCGGGCCGGGCACTGTATGTTTAAACAGTATGCTGTGATTTTATACAGTATCGGCCTGAGCGCAAGCAGAATTTTTCGGGGCTGTCGCATGGATAGGCATGCCGGTGGACCGCTCAGGCCGCGGCCCTCGGCAAGTCCGCCGTTACAATCGGCTATTCGCATCCCTCCTGTATTGAATTCCTGAGCCCCCATGACCCAACTGCCTCGCATTGTCGTCCTGGCCACCGGCGGCACCATTGCCGGCGCGTCCGGCAATCCCGCCAGCAGCGCGCGCTACCAGGCGGCGACCGTGCCCGTGTCCTCGCTGCTGGGCGCGCTGCCGGCGCTGCAGTCCGTCGCCCGTATCGAGGCGGAGCAGGTGGCGCAGGTCGATAGCAAGGACATGACCTTCGCCCTGTGGGGCATGCTGGCCGCGCGGCTGGAGCACTGGTCGGCGCAAGCCGATGTCGCCGGCATCGTCATCACACACGGGACCGACACGCTGGAAGAAACCGCGATGGCGTTGCACCTGACGCAGGCGTGCCCGGTGCCCGTGGTGATGACGGCGGCGATGCGCCCGTCGACCTCGCTGTCCGCCGACGGTCCGCTGAACCTGCTGGACGCGGTCCGCGTAGCCACGCACCCCGATGCGCGCGGCAAGGGCGTGCTGGTGGTGCTGAACCAGCAGATCCACGCGGCACGCGACGTGGCCAAGACCCACACCTCGGCTATTGATGCCTTTGTTTCCGCCAGTGGGCCGCTGGGCTTCGTGCAGGACGACTATGTGCGCTTCGCCCGCGCGCCGCGCGCTGCCTGGGCGATTGGCCCGATGCCGGAGGCCTGGCCGACGGTGGAGATCGTGGCGAGCTACGCGCAGCCGGGGAGGGTAGCCGTGGATGCGCTGGTGCAGGCCGGTGTCGACGGACTAGTGGTGGCTGCGGCCGGCAACGGCTCTGTGCATGAAGGGCTCGCGGCCGCGCTGGCCGATGCCGCCGACGCCGGCGTGGCGGTCGTGCGCAGCTCGCGCACCATGGCGGGTCATGTGTCGATCCCGCCGCAGCCCAGTCCGGCGGATGGCGTATTCGTCTCCGCGGCCGACCTCAACCCGTACAAGGCGCGGGTGCTGCTGGTGGTGGCGCTGGCGGCGGATCCCGGCCTCGCGCGCGACCCGGCGCGCCTGCAGGCGGTCTTCGCCCGGGCCTGAGCCAGTGCGGCCCCGGGGCTCCAACAGGCAGGCGGCTTGCACGCTCGGCCGCTTCCGGGCTATACTTTAAGGCTATTCAACCTTGCCACACCGGACTCGTGACGCCCGGGTGGCTAATCCCAAAAGGAGCGTCAATGCGTCATTACGAAATCGTCTTCATCGTCCACCCGGACCAGAGCGAACAAGTGCCGGCCATGATCGAGCGCTACAAGCAGCTCGTCACCTCGCAGAGCGGCAACGTTCACCGCGTGGAAGACTGGGGCCGTCGCCAGATGGCCTACATGATCCAGAAGCTGGCCAAGGCTCACTACGTTTGCCTGAACATCGAATGCGGCAAGGAAACCCTGGCTGAACTGGAACACGCGTTCAAGTTCAACGACGCCGTCCTGCGCCACCTGATCGTGCAGACCAAGAAGGCCGAGACCGCTCCTTCGCCGATGATGAAGGAAGTGCAGCGCGAAGAAGCCCGCAAGGCCGCGCAAACGACCACCGAAGGCCAGCCCGCCTGAGTGCGGACTGCGGTGCGTGCCACGGCTGACAGCGTCGGCCACGGCGGCACCGATGGCAAACAGCAAGAGGCCCCGCGTTGAACCAGCTTCGGCTTGCCGCCACCTTGGCGGAACGCGATGCCCTGCGCTATACCCCGGCCGGGGTGCCCGTCGTGAACTGCATCCTGCAGTACAGCGGCGAGGCCGTCGAGGCGGAAACGCCGCGCCAGGTCGAGTTTGCCATCGCAGCGATGGGGATCGGGCCGGTCGGCCAGCGGCTTGAGCGACTACCGCTCGGCACGCTGCTGGACTGCGAAGGATTCCTCGCCCGCAAGCACCGCAACAGCAAGGCTCTCGTCTTTCACATCACCGGATGTAAAGCATTCGAAAAGGATTGAATCATGGCATTCATCAAACGTGACAACAAGAACAAGAAGCGCTTCCAGCAACAGAACCCGCTGTTCAAGCGCAAGCGCTTCTGCCGCTTCACCGTGGCTGGCGTGGAACAGATCGACTACAAGGATCTGGACACCCTGAAGGACTTCATCGGCGACAACGGCAAGATCACGCCGGCCCGCCTGACCGGTACCAAGGCCCACTATCAGCGTCAGCTGGATACGGCGATCAAGCGTGCGCGTTTCCTCGCGCTGCTGCCGTACACCGACCTGCACAAGAACTGATAGGCCCTAGGTCCGTAACGGAGAAAACACGATGCAAGTCATTCTGCTGGAAAAAGTCATCAACCTGGGCAACCTGGGTGACATCGTCAAGGTGAAGGACGGTTACGCGCGTAACTTCCTGATCCCGTCGAAGAAGGCGCGCCGCGCCACGCAAACCGCGATCGCCGAGTTCGAAGTCAAGCGCGCCGAGCTGGAAAAGTCCGCTGCCGCGAAGCTGGCCGCCGCGCAAGCCGAAGGCGAGAAGCTGAACGGCCTGACCGTCCAGATCAGCCAGAAGTCGGGTGTGGACGGCCGCCTGTTCGGTTCGGTCACCAACGCCGACGTCGCTGAGGCCCTGGAAGGCCAAGGCTTCAAGGTCGAGAAGTCGCAGGTTCGCATGCCGAACGGCCCGCTGAAGACGGTGGGCGACCACCCGGTCAGCGTTGCCCTGCACACGGACGTCGTGGTCGACGTTACCGTGTCGGTGCTGGGCGAGCAGGTCTAAGCTCTGCAGCCTCGCCTGCGCCCTGGCGCCGGCCGAAGCACCGCAAGCACTGCAAGCAAGAAGGCAGGAGCCCCGGCTCCTGCCTTTTTTGTTGCCGGCGTCCCTATCGCGCCACGGTTGCGGTACCCCCGCGGCACTCCGCAGGCCGTGCCTGCGCTGATACCGGAATGTAATCCGACCGCAAGCGCCAAATGTCCGGCGAAGTGCGTCCGCCCGCCGTTATAATCCCTCCCCATGAACGCGCCCGTCGCCGACTCCCAACTCGAGAATCTCAAGGTCCCGCCGCACTCCATCGAAGCCGAGCAATCGGTGCTGGGTGGCCTGCTGCTGGACAACGCCGCCTGGGACCGCATCGCGGACTTCCTGTCGGAGGCGGACTTCTACCGCTTCGACCACCGGATGATCTTCCAGAGCATCGCCCGGCTGATCTCGGCCACCAAGCCGGCCGACGTGATCACGGTGTACGAGATGCTGCAGGTCGCCGGCAAGTCCGAGGAGGTGGGCGGCCTGGCGTACCTGAATTCGCTGGCGCAGAACACGCCCAGCGCGGCCAATATCCGCCGCTATGCGGAGATCGTGCGCGAGCGCTCGGTGCTGCGCAAGCTGGTGACGGTGGCGGACGATATCGCCTCGGCGGCCTTTGCGCCGAAGGGGCGTGAAGTCCGTGAGCTGCTCGACGAGGCCGAATCCAAGGTCTTTGCGATTGCCGAAGAAGGCTCGCGCGGACAGAAGGGTTTCCAGGAAATCCAGCCGCTGCTGACCCAGGTGGTCGAGCGCATCGACGAGCTGTACCACCGCGATTCCACCACCGACGTTACCGGCGTGCCGACCGGCTTCATCGACCTGGACAAGATGACCAGCGGCATGCAGGGTGGTGACCTGATCATCGTGGCCGGCCGCCCCTCGATGGGTAAGACGGCGTTCTCGCTGAACATCGGCGAACACGTGGCGGTGGAGCAGGGCTTGCCGGTGGCAGTGTTCTCGATGGAAATGGCGGGCACCCAGTTGGCCATGCGTATGCTCGGCTCGGTAGGCCGCCTCGACCAGCACCGGCTACGTACTGGCCGCCTGCTGGACGAAGACTGGCCGCGGCTGACACATGCGATCCAGCGCATGAACGACGCCCAGCTGTTCATCGACGAAACGCCGGCGCTGAACCCGATGGAGCTCCGTGCCCGTTCGCGGCGCCTGGCGCGTCAGTGCGGGCAGCTTGGCCTGATCATCATCGATTACCTCCAGCTGATGTCGGGTTCCGGTGGCGGCGAAAACCGCGCGACGGAAATTTCCGAAATCTCCCGTTCGCTCAAGGGCCTGGCCAAGGAACTGAACTGCCCGGTGATCGCACTGTCGCAGCTCAACCGAAGCCTGGAACAGCGCCCCAACAAGCGTCCGGTGATGTCCGACCTGCGTGAATCCGGTGCTATCGAACAGGATGCCGACGTGATCCTGTTCATCTACCGCGACGAAGTCTATAACCCGGACTCCCAGGACAAGGGCACGGCTGAAATCATTATCGGCAAGCAGCGTAACGGCCCGATCGGCACCGTGCGCCTGACCTTCCTCGGCCAGTTCACGAAGTTCGACAACTTCAGCGGCGGCCCGGCTTTCTTCGACAACGACACCTGACGAAGTCAAGCCTGCGCGCAATAGTCGCGGCGGCGCCGTCTCGTTTGTGCCAATTCAGCGGGCAATATCCCCGTAACCCTGTAAAATATTGCGCTTTGATGACAGCCGCCTACCCGGTGGCTGTCATGCAACGCGTCTCCCAATCTGCAACACAAAGCAGCGTCTCTCCCGCTGCAACAAGGACATTCCATGTTCGGCCGATTCATGCCCACCGAGGGCAAGTTCTTCGAATATTTCAACCAGCACGCCGACTGCGCGGTGACCGCCGCCCATGAACTGCAGGCACTGGTCAACGACTTGCCCAACGCCGAGGCGCATGCCCGCCGTGTCCAGGCCACCGAGAAGAAAGCCGACCGGATCACGCACGACACCATCGACCTGCTGCACAAGACCTTTATCACGCCGCTGGACCGCGACGAGATCCACAAGCTCATCACGACCATGGACGACATCCTGGACCTGATGGAAGACGTGGCCGAAACCATCTCGCTGTACGACGTGACCAACCTGACCGACGAGGCGCTGCGCCTGGCGGCGATCTGCGTGCAGTGCTGCGACCAGGTCAAGATCGCAGTGGGGCTGCTCGAGGACATGGGCAACGCCAGTACCATCCTGAAGACCGCCCAGCAGATCGACCAGCTCGAGTCCGAAGCAGATCGCGTGATGCGCTCGGCGATGTCCAAGCTGTTCCGCGACGAGACCGACGTCAAGCGCCTGATCAAGCTGAAGGCCATCTACGAGCAGCTCGAGACGATCACCGACAAGTGCGAGGACGTCGCCAACATCATCGAAGGCATCGTCCTGGAAAACGCCTGAGGCGGCAATCGGCATGCAGACCATTCAAATGAGCCTGTGGGTGATCGCCCTGCTGGTGGCGCTCGCGCTGCTGTTCGACTTTATGAACGGCTTCCACGACGCGGCCAACTCGATTGCCACGGTGGTGTCCACGGGCGTGCTCAAGCCGCACCATGCGGTGGCGATGGCGGCGATGTGCAACGTTGTCGCGATCTTTGTCTTTCACCTGAAGGTGGCCGCCACGGTGGGCACCGGCACCATCGATGTCGGCATCGTCGACCACTACGTGATCTTCGGCGCCCTGGTGGGGGCGATCGCCTGGAACGTCATCACCTGGTACTACGGCATCCCGTCGTCGTCGTCGCACGCGCTGATTGGCGGGCTGGTGGGCGCGGCGGTGGCCAAGGCCGGCACCGGCGCGCTGGTGGGCAGCGGCCTGCTGAAGACCGTGGCCTTTATCCTGATCTCGCCGTTGCTGGGCTTCCTGCTGGGCTCGCTGATGATGGTGATGGTGGGCTGGACCTTCTTCCGCACGCCGCCGTCGCGGGTGGACCGCTGGTTCCGCCGGCTGCAGCTGGTGTCGGCGTCGCTGTATAGCCTGGGGCACGGCGGCAATGACGCGCAGAAGACCATCGGCATAATCTGGATGTTGCTGATCGCCAGCGGCCATGTGATGGCCGGCGGTCAGCCGCCGACCTGGGTGATCGTGAGCTGCTACGTGGCTATCGGCATGGGTACGCTGTTCGGCGGCTGGCGCATCGTGCGCACCATGGGGCAGAAGATCACCAAGCTCAAGCCGGTCGGCGGTTTCTGCGCCGAGACAGGCGGTGCGCTGACGCTGTTCTTTGCCTCGGCGCTAGGCGTGCCGGTGTCGACCACGCATACGATCACGGGCGCCATCGTCGGAGTGGGCTCGGCACAGAAGATGTCGGCGGTGCGCTGGGGCGTGGCCGGCAATATCGTCTGGGCCTGGGTGCTGACCATTCCGGCGTCGGCCTTCATGGCCGCGATCGCATGGTGGATCGGCCGGCATATCCTGTAACGCCGAATTGACCAGCAAAGCAAAAAGCCAGGCAGATGCCTGGCTTTTTGCTTTGGCGCTTCATGTTGGCTTCAGCGATTGGCGAAGGCGGCGATGGGATCGTCGTCGTCCTGCACTGGCGCGGGCGCGGGGGCAGGCACGGGAAGCGGCGGCGCGACCGGTGCTACCGATGGCGCCGGCGGTGAAGCGGGTTCGGGCGGCTGGTTGATCGCCGCCACCACGCGGCGCGCGCCGTTGTAGCGCGACGCCCAGTAGGGCTTGCTCATGTCCTCCAGCCGCACTGTGCCGCCGGAAGAGGGCGCGTGGACAAAGCGGTTCTGCCCGACGTAGATGCCCACGTGCGAATTGGCCCGGCCGGTGGTATTGAAGAACACCAGGTCGCCGGAGGCCACTTCGCTGCGGTCCAGCGCGCTGCCGCGCGTGCCCATCGCCTCGGTCGTGCGCGGGAGGTTGACGTTGGCCGCGCGCGAGACCACGTAGCGCACCAGCCCGCTGCAGTCGAAGCCGGCGTCCGGCGTATTGCCGCCATAGCGGTATGGGGTGCCGACCAGCGACATCGCCTGGATCGAGATTTCTTCCAGGCCGGCGCTGGGGTCGACCATCGGCTTGCCCGGCGTGCGCGGCAAGCCTGCATGGCGGGAAGGCGGGGAACTGGCGCAGGCCGCGAGCAACAGGGCGGTAGCGCAAAGCAGCGGCAGCCGGGCCCTGGCGAGCGGGCCCTGTCGGCGCAGGGAGTCGGAGAAAAGACGGGTACGGCGCAATGGCATCCTGTGGTTCCGGTCGCCGGCCTGCCGGCGCACCGGAGAGGCTTGCCGCTACCAGCGTAGCTGGGCGTTGCGCATACCGGTGCTGACCTTGATGGACTTGGCCTGGCCCTTGTAACTGGCCTCGATATTGTAGCTGCCTTCTGGCGCACGTATCAGGCAACGCGGGCCGGCGGCGCGGAAGCTGGCGACTTCCTGTTCGTCGCGCACCAGCTTGACCGCGACGTCGGACAGGTATTCGCCGGCAGTGCCCTGGGTGAACACGATGCCGATATTGAAGTCTTTTTCCTTGGCGGCCAGCGCCTGGCGCTCGTCTTCGGCAACGCCGCCGCAAACGTAGCTGACCGGGCCCATGGTGCGGATCACCATGTCCTCGGGCGCGGCGCGGGCGGGGCGCGAACTGACAGCCAGGGCCATGCCGGCCGCGGCGAGCATGGCCAGGGCCAGGCGCTGCCTGAGCCGGCTGCGGGCGATGACAGCGCCCGCGCGACGCTGGGCGGCAGGCGCAGGCCTGCCGGACAGATGCTGGTGGTTCATCGAAGCCTCCAGTGGGGATGCGGTACGGGAAGCAAGGCAGTGCGCATCCATGCGGCAATCATAGCCGCAAAGCGCTTGCCGTTGACGACAGGGGCAGCAGCACGGTGCGCCGGCGCACCCCACCGAGGCAGGGCGCGCCGGACAGCGCTCGCGTCAGAGCACGTCGCCCGCGTGGTCAGCCAGGCGCGAGCGCTCGCCGCGCGCCAGCGTGATATGGCCGCTGTGGCTCCAGCCCTTGAAGCGGTCGACCACGTAGGTCAGGCCCGACGAACCCTCGGTCAGGTACGGCGTGTCGATCTGCGCGATATTGCCGAGGCAGATGATCTTGGTGCCCGGGCCGGCGCGCGTCACCAGCGTCTTCATCTGCTTGGGCGTCAGGTTTTGCGCCTCGTCGATGATGACGAATTTGTTGACGAAGGTGCGGCCGCGCATGAAGTTCATGCTCTTGACCTTGATGCGCGAGCGGATGAGCTCCTGCGTGGCGGCGCGGCCCCAGTCGCCGGCGCTGTCGTCGCTCTTCTGCAGCACCTCGAGGTTATCGTCGAATGCGCCCATCCACGGCTGCATCTTCTCTTCCTCGGTGCCGGGCAGGAAGCCGATGTCTTCGCCCACCGGCACGGTGGCGCGGGTGACGATGATCTCGTTGTAGAGCTTCTGGTCGAGTACTTGCTCCAGGCCCGCAGCCAGCGCCAGCAGGGTCTTGCCGGTACCGGCCTGGCCCAGCAGCGTGACGAAGTCGATGTCCGGGTTCATCAGCAGGTTGAGCGCGAAATTCTGCTCGCGGTTGCGAGCGGTCACGCTCCATACATTGTTCTTGTGGTGCGTGTAGTCCTTCAGCGTCTGCAGCAGCGCGGTCTTGCCGTTGATCTCCTTGACCTGCGCGTACAGCGGCAGGCTGCCGTCGACCGGCTCAAGGTAGACGAACTGGTTGACCAGGAAGGATGGCACCAGCGGCCCGGTCAGGCGATAGAACATGGCTCCGGACTTCGGGTCCTGCCAGCTTTCCACGCCCTTGCCGTGCCTGGTCCAGAAGTCGCCGGGCAGCTGCATCACGCCGGCGTAGAGCAGGTCCTTGTCTTCCAGGACCTGGTCGTTGAAGTAGTCCTCTGCCGGCAGGCCGAGCGCGCGCGCCTTGATGCGCATGTTGATGTCTTTCGACACCAGCACTACCTGGCGCTCGGGGTACTGCTGCTGCAGCGCGCTGACCACGCCCAGGATCTGGTTGTCGGCCTTGCCTTGCGGAAGGCCCTCGGGCAGCTTGATGTCGTTCAGGCGCGTCTGGAAGAACAGCTTGCCCTGCGCATCGCGGTTGCCGAGCTTTTCCAGCGGCAGCCCTTCGTCGAGAACGCCATCGGTGCCGCCCACCAGCGAATCGAGCGTGCGGCTGACCATGCGCGCATTGCGCGCGACTTCGCTCATGCCCTTCTTATGGTTGTCCAGTTCTTCGAGCGTCATCATCGGCAGATAGATGTCGTGTTCCTCGAAGCGGAAGAGCGAGGCGGGGTCGTGCATCAGCACGTTGGTGTCGAGCACGAACAGCTTGCTCGGCCCTTCGGACTTGCGGGCGCGGCGGGTGGGGCCGGCGGACGGCTTGAGCAGGCTGACCGGCGCGGCGCTGACGGCCGGCGCGGGTGCGGTCGGGGTTTCAGTGCTGCGGGCGCGGGTGCCACCGGCGGCGCGTGCCTGGACTTCAGGCGCCTGGGTGTCGCCGGTTTCCAGCAATGCCACGCGCTCGAGTGCCGGCACAGGTTTCTTGCCCTGTGTCGCGGATTTGGCCTTGGGCACCGCGGTAACCGGAGCGAATTCGCTCGGGTCCAGCAATTGGGCAGGCTTGGCGGGCATGGTAGGCAGCGGCATGCTTGGCTTTCCTTTCAGGGGGACAAGAAGGGGGCGTAGACGTCCGGGCCGCGGTGCGCAACGGCGTCGCGGGCCATGGCCGGGGCATGCATGCGCGAGGCATCCGGCGCGGACAGGGATGAGTGCAAACAAAAAAGCCGCCATGCCTGCATAACAGGTGTGGCGGCTATCTTGCGGACCGGCGACACGGCAGGTCCGCTACCGGCCTGTGGCGCGAACCGCCTGGGCCGGGAAGTCGAAGCAGCGTGGCATCCGGAATCTGAACTCATTACGGGCCAATGTATCCGAAGGTTTTGGGTTTGGCAATCGCTTGCAACACCACCCGGATGCAGTGTCGCGGCAACGCCAAATGACCCGCGGCGTCATGTGCAAGGACTCACAGTCCGCGCACGATCTCCAGCACTTCGTCGACGTGGTTCGGCACCTTGATGCCGCGCAGTTCGTGGCGCAGGATGCCCTTGCCGTCGATGATAAAGGTGCTGCGCTCGATGCCCCGGTGCTCCTTGCCATAAAGCTTTTTCATCTTGATGACATCGAACAGCGAGCACACGGCTTCATCGGCGTCGGAGATCAGTTCGAAGGGCAGTTCGAGCTTGGCCTTGAAGTTCTCATGCGAGCGAATGCTGTCGCGCGAGATGCCAAATACCTGCACGCCGGCCTTGGTGAAGTCGTCGTACTGGTCGCGGAAGTTCATGGCCTCGGTGGTGCAGCCCGGCGTGTTGTCCTTCGGATAGAAGTACAGCACCACCGTCTTGCCGCGGTAGTCGGCAGGACGGAAGGTGGCGTCGCCGGTCATCGGCGCGCTGAAGTCGGATACGGCCTTGTTGAGACTGACGGTCATGCTTGTGGCTCCTGGGCGAGGGGCAGAGGGATCAGGAAGGAGGGGGCTGCCACCTTAGCGGGAGCAGATTGGGGCGCGCGGCCAGACTTCAAGCGTGGCGCCGGCTCAACTTTCGCAATCGCGGCCGGCAGGGCGCGCCGGGTCAGGCGGCGCCAGCTTCGGGCTCCAGCAGCAGCACCGCGGCCACCTTGCGGCCCTCGGCCATCAGGATGTTGTAGGTGCGGCAGGCGGCCTGCAAGTCCATGGCGTCGACGCCGACATGGCGGCGCGACAGCGAGGCGGTCAGGCGCGGGTGCGGGAAGCGCAGCCGGGCGCCGGTGCCGAGCAGCACCACTTCCGGGCCGAGCTCGGCGAGTTGCTCGAAATGTGCCGGCTCCAGGTCTTCGAAGCGGCTGACCGGCCAGGGTCGGACTTCGCCTTCGGGCATGACCAGCAGCGAGGTGGTGTGACGGACGAGATTGATTTCGATATATCCCGGCCCATAGGCCGTGACGGTATTGAGCGACTGGGGCTGGTCGGCGTGGAGTTTCACTTGGAGGCCTCTGCGGCGGCCGCCGCGGGCTGGTTGGCCGGCCCGTGGGACGGATGGCCGGCAGCGCGGACGGGCATGGTGTGAAGGACAGGACAGACGACAGGATCGGCGACGGGGTGGGCATCCGCCCGCAGGCCGTTGCCGTGCGCCCCGCTGGCGCACGCTGCAATGCAAGAATCCCTGCCGAAGTCTGTCATAATCCGATAAATTATAGCTTTTGCCTCCCTGTCTGCCACGTTCGCGTTGCATTGCAGCGGACGGCACCTCCGCATTCGTCAGATTCGCCCGGATTCCCCTGTTCGGTGCCGCCGACGCGGCACACCTATCGCCAGCCCCGACAGCCTGCCCCGACATCGCCGTGAAACCCATCCAGAAATCCAACAAACTCAATAATGTTTGCTACGACATCCGCGGTCCGGTGCTGGAAAAGGCCAAGCAGATGGAGGAAGAAGGGCACAAGATCATCAAGCTGAATATCGGCAACCTGGCCGTGTTCGGCTTTGACGCGCCGGAAGAGATTCAGCAGGACATGATGCGAAATCTGCCAAATTCGGCAGGTTATTCTGATTCCAAGGGTATTTTCGCCGCGCGCAAGGCGATCATGCACTATACCCAGCAAAAAAATATCGAGGGCGTTGGCCTGGACGACATTTATGTCGGCAATGGCGCCTCCGAACTGATCGTGATGGCGGTCAACGCGTTGCTCAATACCGGCGATGAAGTGCTGGTGCCGGCGCCGGACTACCCGCTGTGGACCGCCGCGGTGAGCCTCTCCGGCGGCACGCCGGTGCACTATATCTGCGACGAAGCCAACGACTGGATGCCCGACCCCGCCGATATCCGGGCCCGCATCACGCCGCACACCAAGGCCATCGTCATCATCAACCCGAACAACCCGACCGGGGCGCTGTATTCGGACGAACTGCTGCTCGAGATCGTCGCGATCGCGCGCGAGCATGACCTGATCATCTTCGCCGACGAGATCTACGACAAGGTCCTGTACGACGGCAACACCCACACCTCGATCGCCTCGCTGTCGACCGACGTGCTGACGGTGACCTTCAACGGCCTGTCGAAGAACTACCGCTCGTGCGGCTACCGTGCCGGCTGGATGGTGGTGTCCGGCGACAAGCGTCCGGCGATCGATTACATCGAAGGCCTGAACATGCTGTCGTCGATGCGCCTGTGCGCCAACGTGCCGGGCCAGTGGGCGATCCAGACCGCGCTGGGCGGCTACCAGAGCATCAACGACCTGGTGGCGGAAGGCGGGCGCCTGCGACGCCAGCGCGACCTGGCCTACGAACTGATCACCGCGATCCCGGGCGTGACCTGCGTCAAGCCCAAGGCCGCGCTGTACCTGTTCCCCAAGCTCGACCTGTCGATGTACCCGGTGCAGGACGACCAGGAGTTTATCTACGAACTGCTGCAGGAGTCCAAGGTGCTGCTGGTGCAGGGCTCGGGCTTCAACTGGGCCAAGCCCGATCATTTCCGCATCGTGTTCCTGCCGCACGAGGAAGACCTGCGCGAGGCCATCGGCCGCATCGCGCGCTTCCTCGAGGCGTACCGAAAACGCCACGGCAAGGTAGCGGCCTGAATTCGCGGGCCGCGCCGCAACTCATCCTTAGCAACTCAGAAGATTGTCCATGAACCCCATCAAAGTTGGCCTGCTCGGCATCGGTACCGTCGGTAGCGGCACGTACAACGTGCTCAAGCGTAATCAGGAAGAAATTCGCCGCCGCGCGGGCCGCGGCATCGAGATTGCCATCGTGGCCGATCTCAACACCGAACGCGCGCGCGAACTGACCAACGGGGAAGTGGAGATCGTCAGCGATGCCAACGAGGTGGTCAACCGCCCGGACATCGACATCGTCATCGAACTGATCGGCGGCTACGGCATCGCGCGCGAGCTGGTGCTGAAGGCGATCGAGAACGGCAAGCACGTGGTCACCGCCAACAAGGCGCTGCTGGCCGTGCACGGCAACGAGATCTTCGAAGCCGCGCGCCGCAAGGGCGTGATCGTCGCCTTCGAGGCCGCGGTTGCCGGCGGTATCCCCATCATCAAGGCGCTGCGCGAAGGCCTGACCGCCAACCGCATCCAGTGGATCGCCGGCATCATCAACGGCACCACCAACTTCATCCTGTCCGAGATGCGCGACAAGGGCCTGGACTTCGATGTGGTGCTGAAGGAAGCCCAGCAGCTCGGCTATGCCGAAGCCGACCCGACCTTCGACATTGAAGGCATCGACGCCGCGCACAAGGTCACGCTGATGAGCGCGATCGCCTTCGGCATGCCGGTGCAGTTCGACAAGGCCCACGTGGAAGGCATCACCAAGCTGGCTGCCACCGACATCAAGTACGCCGAGGAACTGGGCTACCGCATCAAGCTGCTGGGCATCACCCGCCGCCGCGACGACGGCGTGGAGCTGCGCGTGCATCCGACGCTGGTGCCGGCCTCGCGCCTGATCGCCAACGTCGAAGGCGCAATGAACGCCGTGCTGGTGCAGGGCGACGCCGTGGGCGCGACGCTCTACTACGGCAAGGGCGCCGGCGCCGAGCCGACCGCCTCGGCCGTGATCGCCGACCTGGTCGACGTGACCCGCCTGCACACCGCCGATCCGAACCACCGCGTGCCGCACCTTGCGTTCCAGCCGGACGAGCTGTCGAGCGTGCCGGTGCTGCCGATCGGAGAGATCAACAGCTCGTACTACCTGCGCATGCGCGTGTCGGACGAGACCGGTGTGCTGGCCGAGATCACCCGCATCCTGGCCGAAGGCGGTATTTCGATCGACGCCATGCTGCAGAAGGAATCCCGCGAAGGCGAGCCGCAGACCGACATCATCATCCTGACCCACATCACGCGCGAGAAGCATGTCAACGCCGCCATCGCGAAGATCGAGGCGCTGCAGACCGTGCTGTCCGGCGTGACGCGGCTGCGCATGGAAGAACTGAACTAAGGGCCGGACCAGCAGATTCAGATGAAATACAAGTCGACCCGCGGCCACGAACTGCCGCAAACCTTCTCCGAGATCCTGCTGGGCGGCCTGGCGCCGGACGGCGGCCTGTACCTGCCCGTCGAGTACCCGCAAGTCAGTGCCGACGAGCTCGAAGCCTGGCGCAAGCTGTCGTATGCCGACCTGGCCTACGAGATCCTGCGCAAGTTCAGCGACGACATTCCCGCCGAAGACCTGCGCGCGCTGACGCGCAAGACCTATACCCCCGAGGTGTATTGCAACGCGCGCGAAGGCGACAACACCGCCGACATCACGCCGCTGCGCACCCTGGGCGAAGAGTGCGGTACGAAGCTGCAACTGCTGGGCCTGTCCAATGGCCCGACGCTGGCCTTCAAGGACATGGCGATGCAGCTGCTCGGCAACCTGTTCGAGTACGCGCTGGGCCGTGCCGGGCAGGAGCTGAACATCCTGGGCGCGACTTCCGGCGATACCGGCAGCGCCGCCGAGTACGCGATGCGTGGCAAGCGCGGCATCCGCGTGTTCATGCTGAGCCCGCACCGCAAGATGAGCGCGTTCCAGACCGCGCAGATGTTCAGCCTGCAGGACGCCAACATCTTCAATCTGGCGGTCGAAGGCGTGTTCGACGACTGCCAGGACATCGTCAAGGCGGTCTCCAACGACCTCGACTACAAGGCGCGCCAGAAGATCGGCACGGTCAACTCGATCAACTGGGCGCGCGTGGTGGCCCAGGTGGTCTACTACTTCAAGGGCTGGCTGCTGGCGACCAGCGGCCCCGGCCAGAAGGTCTCGTTCTGCGTGCCGTCCGGCAATTTCGGCAACGTCTGCGCCGGCCATATCGCGCGCATGATGGGCCTGCCGATCGACAAGCTGGTGGTTGCCACCAACGAGAACGACGTGCTCGACGAGTTCTTCCGCACCGGCGCGTACCGCGTGCGCAAGTCGGCCGAGACGTACCACACGTCGAGCCCGAGCATGGATATCTCCAAGGCCTCGAACTTCGAGCGCTTCGTGTTCGACTTGCTGGGCCAGGATGCCGACAAGCTGGCGGCGCTGTTCCGCGACGTGGAAGAGAAGGGCGGTTTCGACCTGTCGGGCACGCCGGAATTCGACCGCATCCGCGAGTACGGCTTTGTCTCGGGCCGCAGCACGCATGACGACCGCGTGGCGACCATCCGCGACCTGTCGTCGCGCTATGGCATCACCATCGATACCCATACCGCCGATGGCGTCAAGGTGGCGCGCGAGCATCTCAGCGCCGGCGTGCCGATGGTGGTGCTGGAAACCGCGCTGCCCGCCAAGTTTGCCGACACCATCCGCGAAGCGCTTGGCCACGAGCCGGAGCGCCCGGCAAAGTTCGAGGGCATCGAGCGCCTCCCACAGCGCTTCGAAGTGATGCCGGCCGACGCCGCGCAGGTCAAGGCCTATATCGCCCGCCACACCGGCCTGTAAGCGACGCATGGGCGCGGGGACCGGGCTGCGGCGCTGCCGCGTGCCGGGTCCGTGCCAACTCGCTACAATCAGGCTGCGGGCCCGAGCCTCGGCCCCCGGATTGCACGCCGCCAGTTTGCTGGAGGGCGGCAATGCGCGGGCCGTTTCTTTTGGGTCAACCCGCATGGGCCAACCCATTTTGCACATCGCACCATGACCCAAGCCGCAGCACCTTCCCGTCCCCCGATGCTGACCATGGCGCAGGCGCTCGACGCCTTGCTCGCTGCCGCCCGTCCGCTGGCCCAGGTGGAGTCGGTCGACACGCTTGACGCCAACGGCCGCGTGCTGGCCGCGCCCGTGACCAGTACGCTGCGCGTGCCGCCGGCGGACAACACCTCGATGGATGGCTATGCCATGCGTGCCGCCGATGTGCCGGCCGCGGGCACGCGGCTGCGCGTGTCGCAGCGCATTCCGGCAGGGCATGTCGGTTCTGAGCTTGAACCCGGCACCGCCGCGCGCATCTTCACTGGCGGGCTGATTCCGCCGGGTGCCGATGCCGTGGTGATGCAGGAACAATGCACGGCCGAGGGCGAGGACGTGATCGTCAACCATGTGCCGCAGTCCGGCGAATGGGTGCGGCGCGCTGGCGAAGACATCGAGTCCGGCAGCGTGATCCTGCCGGCCGGCACGCGGCTTACACCGCAGGCGCTGGGGCTGGGTGCCTCGGTCGGCCAGGCAAGGCTTGACGTGGTGCGGCGCGTGCGGGTGGCGGTGTTCTTCACCGGCGACGAACTGGCGATGCCGGGCGAGCCGCTCAAGCCGGGCGCGATCTACAACTCGAATCGCTTCACGCTGCGCGGCCTGCTGGAAAACCTGGGCTGCGAGGTCAGCGACTTCGGCATCGTGCCGGATACGCTGGCGGCCACGCGCGAGACGCTGCGCCGCGCGGCGCAAGGCCACGACCTGATCATCACCTCGGGCGGCGTGTCGGTCGGCGAGGAAGACCATATCAAGCCCGCGGTCGAGGCCGAAGGGCGGCTCGACATGTGGCAGATCGCGATCAAGCCGGGCAAGCCGCTGGCGTTCGGGCAGGTCACCAGCGCCGGTGCCGAGCCGGCCTTCTTCCTGGGGTTGCCGGGCAACCCGGTGTCGAGCTTCGTCACCTTCCTGCTGTTCGTGCGGCCCTTCATTCTGCGCCTGCAGGGCGTGGCCGACGTGGCGCCGCGCCGCCTGCCGCTGCGTGCCGATTTCGAGCTGAAGAAGGGCGACCGCCGCAACGAGTTCCTGCGCGCGCGCATCAACACGGAGGGTGGGCTGGACTTGTTCCCGAACCAGAGCTCCGGCGTGCTGACCTCTACCGTGTGGGGCGATGGCCTGATCGACAACCCGCCCAACCAGGCGATCGCGCGCGGCGACACCGTGCAGTTCATTCCGTTTGACGGCCTGCTCGCATAGCGGGCCCGCATCATCAGGACGCAGAAGCAGTGATGACCATCGAACTACGATTCTTCGCCAGCGTGCGCGAACAACTCGGCGTGGCCGAAGAGCGCATCGAGGTGCCGACGGGCGTGCGCACCGTGGGCGAGCTGCGCCACTGGCTGATCCAGCGCGGCGGCGCCTGGGCCGAGACCCTGGCCGAAGGCCGCGCGCTGCGCATGGCCGTCGACCACGCGGTGGCGCGGCCCGATACGGCGATCGCCGACGGCTGCGAGGTCGCCTTCTTCCCGCCCGTCACCGGAGGCTGAGATGAGCGTCAGGGTACAGCGCGAGGATTTCGACCTGGGTGCCGAGGTAACGGCCCTGCGCGCCGGCAACCCGGCGGTAGGCGCGGTGGCCAGCTTTATCGGCACGGTGCGCGATATCAGCGACGGCAGCGCCGTCAGCGCGATGGAGCTGGAGCACTACCCGGGCATGACCGAGAAGGCGCTGACTCAGATCGAGGCGGCCGCGTGCGCGCGCTGGGCGCTGCTGGGCGTGACCATCATCCATCGCGTCGGCCCGCTGCTGCCGCAGGACCAGATCGTGCTGGTGGCGGTCGCGTCCGCGCATCGCGGCAATGCCTTCGCTGCGTGCGAATTCATCATGGACTATCTTAAGTCCGAAGCGCCGTTCTGGAAGAAGGAAGAAACGCCGGAAGGCGCGCGCTGGGTCGATGCCCGCGTCACCGACGAAGCCGCGCTCAAGCGCTGGGGCATCGCGTCGTTCAACGCCAGCGGCGATGACGAGCAGCAAGGAGAGGGCGGCGACGGCGGGAGCCGGTCCTGATGGGTCCGTTGGGGTTTGTCGCCGTGGGCGTAGGCGCCGCGGTAGGTGCGTGGCTGCGCTGGGGGTTCTCGGTGCTGTGGAATGCCATCAACCCGGCCATGCCCTACGGCACGCTGGCGGCGAACCTGCTGGGCGGCTACCTGATCGGGCTGGCGGTGGGTTACTTCGACACGCACGCCGCCCTGCCGTCGGAATGGCGCCTGCTGGCCGTCACCGGTTTCCTCGGCGGGCTGACCACGTTCTCGACCTTTTCCAGTGAAGTAGTGGCGAACCTGATCGCCGGCGACTATGGCTGGGCGGCGATGCACCTGCTGCTGCACTTGGGTGGCTCGCTGCTGCTCACAGCGTTTGGCCTCTGGACTTACCGCGTGCTGGCCTGAGCGATCAGCGCGAGCAACGCGGCATTGAACGCCTGCGGCTGCTCCATATGCGGGCTGTGGCCTGCACCGGCTACCACGCTGAATCCTGCCGAAGGTTGCAGCGCTAACGTGGCCGTGCCGACCGCCGGCGCGTACAAGCGGCTGGCCGCACCGTACAGGTGGAACAGCGGCAAGGCCGCCGTACGCAGCGTCGCGCGAAAATCCTGGCGCGCCATATCCTCCCACTGCGCGGCGAGCGCCGCGGCATCGCACTGGCTTGCCATCTGCGCGATGCGCTGCATTGCGGCGCCGTCCGGGCGCCGTCCCGCCGCCCACAATCCCAGCGCGAAAGACGGCGCCAGCCGGACCCAGTCGGCCCGGATACGGGCCGCCATCTGCGCGGCGTGCTCGATGTCATAGTCGCCGTGCAGGCCATGCGGCCAGTCCGGATCCGTCACCAGCCGGGGCGTCATGTCGATGCTGCCGACCGCCGCCAGCGGAAGACCCGGATGGTCACGCAGCAGTGCCCATGCCACCATTGCTCCCATCGACCAGCCTGCCACCACCACGTCAGCGAGCCCCAGGTGCGCGACCAGGCCGGCCACATCCTGCGCCAGCGCCGTGATCGTGGTGCCGGCGCGGTAGCGGGACAGGCCATGGCCGGCGTGGTCAGGCGCGATCACGCGGAATCCCGCCAGCGCCAGCGCACGCTGGCCGTCGAAGGCCTCGCCACTGACCGACCAACCGTGCAGTAACAGCAGTGGCCGGCCCTGGCCGGTTTCGCGCCAGCCTGGCAGGGCGCCGGCGGCCGGATGGCTGGCAAAAGGCGGGGGCGCGGTGCTTGCGGGGGCCGAAGCGGGAGCGTCCAACGACGGGTATCTCCTGGCGGTGGGTCGGGAAAGTGGCCTGGATGCCACCGCGCGCAACCTGCCCCGGTGGAGGGTGATCCCTATTGACATCCTTCGTGGTGAATTTATACGATGAAACATGAATCAGATATCAGGTTTTGCCTGCATAACGATTCAAGGCAGTGATTCAAAGGCGGCGGCAGGTGCGAGGAGGTACTTGCCAAGAACGGGACACCGCCTGCAGGACATGAAGCGGCTGGCATTCCAATGACAAGGCGCACAGCGCCACCGGAGACACGATGTCCCAGACCGAAACTGGCGAGACTGGCGAAGTCCGCGAACCCGGCTTGGCCGGCGCCATCTGCCCGCCCAAGACCGCGCGCGGGCAGAAGACCCGCGAAGCACTGCTGCGCGCTGCCGAGAAAGTGTTCGGCGAGAAAGGCTACTACGCCGCATCGATCTCCGAAATCACGCAGGAAGCCAAGGTGGCGATGGGCACCTTCTACCTGTACTTCAAGGACAAGGAAGACATCTTCCGCGCGCTGGTCGCCCATATGCTGGAACTGGTGCGCGCGCACCTGCGCAAGCACGTGGCCAACGCCGCCAGCCAGATGGAGGCCGAGCGCCTCGGCCTGAAGGCCTTCCTCTCTTTCGTTTCGCGCCACAAGAACCTGTACCGGATCGTGCTCGATTCCTACTCGGTGGACGAGACCATCTACAGCAGTTATTTCCAGGTCTTTGCCGAGCTCTACAGCCGGCGCCTCGAGCGCGCCGAAGAGCAGGGCGAGATCGTCCCCGGCGATGCCGAGGTGCGCGCCTGGTGCCTGATCGGCATCAGCAACTTCCTGGGCATGCGCTATGCGCGCTGGAAGCGGCCCGCATCGATGGAGAAGGTGGTCGATACCGCCTTCGACCTGATCTCGCACGGCCTGCAGCCGCGATGAGCACGCACGGCGAGCCGTTGGTCCTGCTGGATTGCGCCGACGGCGTGGCGCTGCTGCGCCTGAACCGGCCGCAGCGGCACAACAGCCTGGTGCCCGAGTTGCTGGAGGCGCTGCTCGACGCGCTGGATGAAATCGAGGCCGACCCGTCGATCCGCGTGGCGGTGCTGACCCATGCGGGACCGAACTTCTCGACCGGCGGCGATGTGGCCGCCTTTGCCGACCAGGGTGATGGCATTGCGGAATATGCGGACCGGCTGCTGGCGCTGCTGAACCGGTCGATCCTGCGCATTGCCGCGCTGCGCTGCCCGATGGTGGCGGCGGTGGAAGGCTGGCTCACCGGTGGCTCGCTCGGCCTGGTTCTGGCGTGCGACATGGCGGTGCTGGCGCAGGATGCGCGTATTGCGCCGTTCTACACCGTAGTCGGCTTCAGCCCGGACGGCGGCTGGACCGCGATGCTGCCGCAACTGGTCGGCGCGCCGCGGGCGCGCGCCTGGCAATTGAACAATACGATCGTGGCCGCGCCGGATGCGCTCACGCACGGCATAGCGGCCGCGCTGGCGGCGCCGGGATCGGCGGAGGCCGAGGCCATCGCGCTGGCACGCGGCATCGCGGCCAAGGTGCCCGGCAGCGTCGCGCACACGCGCGCATTGCTGCGCTGGGATGCCGACGCGCTGGCAGCGGGCCTGCAGCGTGAGCGCGTGGCCTTCGTCGCACAGGTGGCGAGTGCCGAGACGGCGGAGGGCATGCGGCACTTCCTTGCAGGCCGCGCGCGCGAATAGCAAAGCAACACCCCCACGCAGTTGCAGCAGGTTTCAGCCCAACAAACACAAACGAGACCGAATCGAGGAGGCAGCAATGCAACGCAACACCCACACCCTACGAGCCATGGTCATGGCGGCCGCGCTGCTCGCCGCCGGCGCGGCGCTGGCGAAAGACATCCGCATCGCCCACGTCTACGACAAGACCGGCGCGCTCGAGGCCTACGCCAAGCAGACCCAGACCGGCCTGATAATGGGGCTGGAGTACGCCACCAACGGCACCATGACCGTCAATGGCAACAAGCTGGTGGTGATCGAGAAGGACACCCAGGGCAAGCCGGACGTGGCCAAGGCGCAGCTCGCCGCTGCCTACAGCGACGACCGCGCCGATATCGCGGTCGGCCCGACCTCTTCCGGCACCGCGCTGGCGATGCTGCCGGTGGCCGAGGAATACAAGAAGGTGCTGCTGGTCGAGCCCGCCGTCGCCGACTCCATCACCGGCGACAAGTGGAACCGCTATATCTTCCGCACCGGCCGCAACTCGTCGCAGGACGCAATCTCCAACGCGGTGGCGCTGGACAAGCCTGGCGTGACAATCGCCACGCTGGCGCAGGACTACGCCTTCGGCCGCGACGGCGTCAAGGCGTTCAAGGGCGCGCTGAAGAACGCCAAGATCGTCCACGAGGAATACCTGCCGACCAACACCACCGACTTCACCGCCGGCGCGCAGCGCCTGTTCGATGCGCTCAAGGACAAGCCCGGCCGCAAGGTGATCTTCATCATCTGGGCCGGCGCCGGCAACCCGTTCAAGATCGCCGACTTGGATCCCAAGCGCTACGGCATCGAGATCGCCACCGGCGGCAATATCCTGCCGGCGATGACCAGCTACAAGAACTTCCCCGGCATGGAAGGGGCCACGTACTACTACTTCGGCATCCCGAAGAACAAGGCCAACGAGTGGCTGGTGTCCAACCACTACAGCAAGTTCAAGTCGCCGCCCGACTTCTTCACCGCTGGCGGCATGACCGCGGGCATTGCGCTGGTCGAGGCGCTGAAGAAGACCAACGGCGACACTGGCACCGACAAGCTCATCACGGCGATGGAGGGCATGTCGTTCGACACGCCCAAGGGCAAGATGACCTTCCGCAAGGAGGATCACCAGGCCATGCAGTCGATGTACCACTTCAAGATCAAGGTCGATCCGGCCTTTGCCTGGGGCGTGCCTGAGCTCGTGCGCGAGATCAGGCCGGAGGAAATGAACGTGCCCGTGCGCAATCACCGCTGATGAACGCGCCTGCTTCTTCCGCCCGCACAGTGGCCGCGCCGGTGCCACCGCAGCCGGCCGGCCAGCGCGGCAGCACCGCGACGGCGGCCGGCGCGCAGCCGTTGCTGGAAACGCGCGAGCTGACCATCCGCTTCGGCGGCCATGTGGCCGTCAACGCGGTATCGTGCGCGTTCCGGCCCGGCGAGCTGACCTGCATTGTCGGCCCCAACGGCGCGGGCAAGACCACGTACTTCAACCTGATCTCGGGCCAGCTGCCGCCCACCGCCGGCCAGATCCTGCTCGACGGCGAGGACGTGACGCGCCTGCCGGTGTCGCAGAAGACCCGGCGCGGCATCGGCCGGGCCTTCCAGCTGACCAGCCTGTTCCCACAGCTTTCCGTACTGGAGAACGTGCGGCTGGCGGTGCAGGCGCGCCAGCAGCGCGGCATCGACTTGTTCTCGATGTGGACCAGCCACCGCGACGTGCGCGCGCAGGCGCTGGCGATCCTGGAGCGCGTGGCGCTGGCCGGCAAGCAGCACCTGACGGTGGCGTCGCTGCCGCACGGCGACCAGCGCAAGCTGGAGGTCGGCATCCTGCTGGCGCTGCAGCCGCGCGTGTTCATGTTCGACGAACCCACCGCGGGCATGAGCGTCGATGAAGTGCCGGTGATCCTGGACCTGATCCGCGAGATTCGCCAGGACCGCAGCAAGACCGTGCTGCTGGTCGAGCACAAGATGGACGTGGTGCGCTCGCTGGCCGACCGCATCATCGTGCTGCACAACGGCACGCTGGTGGCCGACGGCGACCCGGCCGAGGTGATCGCTTCGCCGGTGGTGCAGCAGGCCTACCTGGGCATGGCGGAGGAGGAGGGAAACCATGGCTGAGCCACGGAACGCGGCGCCCATCCTGCGGCTGCATGGCGTGCAGACCCATATCGGCCCGTACCACATCCTGCACGGCGTCAGCTTCGACGTGCCGCGCGGCGGGGTGACGATGCTGCTTGGGCGCAACGGCGCAGGCAAGACCACCACGCTACGCACCATCATGGGCCTGTGGCAGGCGAGCGCCGGCACGGTGACGTTCGACGGCGCCGACATCACGCGCCACAGTACGCCCGCGATCGCGCAAGCGGGCATTGCCTACGTGCCGGAGAACATGAGCGTGTTTTCCGACCTGACCGTGGCCGAGAACATGCGGCTGGCCGCGCGCACCGGTGCCATCGACGAGCGCCGGCTGGACTGGGTGTTCCGCATGTTCCCGGCGCTGAAGACCTTCTGGCACCAGCGCGCCGGCGTGCTGTCGGGCGGCCAGAAGCAGATGCTGTCGGTGGCGCGCGCCATCATCGAGCCGCGCAAGCTGCTGATCGTGGACGAGCCCACCAAGGGCCTGGCGCCGGCCATCATCCAGAACATGATCCACGTGTTCCGCGAACTTAAGCAGACCGAGGTCTCGATCCTGCTGGTGGAGCAGAACTTCAGTATGGCGAAGTCGGTGGGGGATACGGTGGCGGTGATGGATGACGGGCGGACGGTGCATACCGGCTCGATGGCGGCGCTGGCTGACGACGAGTCCCTGCAGCAGAAGCTGTTGGGGCTGTCGCTGGCAGCGCACCAGTAACACCGAACCGATTGTTTTCTCCCCCTCCCGCTTGCGGGAGAGGGAGCACACACTCAGCGGTTGGTAGCACAGCGCGCGGGACGACGTGCCGCGGCAGGACGAGACACATGACAACAACTACGACCATACCAAGCGCCACCCCGGCCGACCTGCCGAAGGTCCGCCTCGACTGGACCCCGCTGGCACTGGCGCCATTGCTGATGCTGCTGGCCTTTCCGCTGGTGGGCAGCCCATCGACCTGGCTCACGCTGACCATCGCCGGGCTGGCGATGGGGATGATCATCTTCGTGGTGTCGTCCGGTCTGACGCTCGTGTTCGGCCTGATGGACGTGCTCAACTTCGGCCATGGTGCTTTTATCGCGCTGGGTGCCTATGTCGCGGCCTCGGTGCTGCTACCGCTGGCAGGCTGGGTCGAGGCCGACAGCCTGGCGCTGAACCTGTCCGTGTTCGCGCTCGCGATCATCGCAGCGATGGTCGCAGCCGGCGCAGTCGGACTCTTCTTCGAACGCGTGGTAGTGCGCCCCGTCTACGGCCAGCACCTGAAGCAGATCCTGATCACGATGGGCGGCATGATCGTGGCCGAGCAGCTGATCAAGGCGATCTGGGGCCCGGAGACCATCGCGCTGCAGGTGCCGACCACGTTCCGCGGCGCGGTGCTGCTGGGCGATGCCGCCATCGAGAAATACCGGCTGATCGCGATGGCGCTGGGACTGGTGATCTTCATCGCCATGCTGCTGTTGCTCAACCGCACCCGCATCGGCCTGCTGATCCGCGCAGGCGTGGAGAACCGCGAGATGGTGGAGGCGCTCGGCTACCGCATCCGGCGGCTGTTTATCGGCGTGTTCGTCGTGGGCGCCGGGCTCGCAGGGCTGGGCGGGGTGCTGTGGGGCCTGTACCAGCAGAACATCACCGCGGCGATCGGCGCGCAGGTCAATGTGCTGATCTTTATCGTCATCATCATCGGCGGATTGGGTTCGACCACCGGCTGCTTCGTCGGCGCGCTGCTGGTGGGCCTGATGGCCAACTACACCGGCTTCCTGTTTCCCAAGGTTGCTCTGTTCTCCAACATCCTGCTGATGATGCTGATCCTGCTGTGGCGCCCGCAAGGGCTGTTCCCGGTGGCGCGGCGCTAACGGGAGGAATACGACCATGCTCCGACTTCTCTCCGGCGACCTGCCGCGCAGCCGCGTGCTGACAGTGATCCTGCTGGTGATCCTGGTGGCGCTGGCGTGCGCCCCGTTCGCATTTCCCGGCGCGCGCGCGCTGAACATGGCGGCCAAGATCTGCATCTTCGTGGTGCTGGTGGCCAGCTATGACCTGCTGCTGGGCTATACCGGCATCGTCTCCTTCGCCCATACCATGTTCTTCGGCATCGGCGGCTATGGCGTGGCGATCGCGATGTCGCGCATGGAGCCGGGGTGGGGCGCGCTGTTGGCGGGCACTGTGGGCGCGCTGGCAGTATCGGCGCTGCTGGCCTTTTTGATCGGGCTATTCTCGCTGCGGGTTCGCGCGATCTTCTTCGCCATGATCACGCTGGCGGTGGCGACCGCCTTTGCCACGCTGGTGTCGCAGCTGTCGGAATGGACCGGCGGCGAGGACGGGCTGACCTTCAAGGTGCCCGAGGTGCTGCGGCCGGGCTTTTCGCTGGGCGATGCCGAGTGGCTCGGCGTGCCGCTGACCGGCAAGCTGCTGAGCTACTACCTGGTGTTCGCCTGCGCGGTGGTGCTGTTCCTGGTGCTGCTGCGCATCGTCAACTCCCCCTTCGGGCGCGTACTGCAAGCGATCCGCGAAAACGACTTCCGGGCCGAAGCGATCGGCTACCGCACCGTGGTCTACCGCACAGTGTCGACGGTGCTGTCTGCGATGTTCGCCACATTGGCCGGCGTGCTGATGGCGCTGTGGCTGCGCTATAACGGACCAGACACCTCGCTGTCGTTCGAGATCATGGTCGATATCCTGCTGATCGTGGTGATCGGCGGCATGGGCACGCTCTACGGCGCGGTGATCGGCACGGTGCTGTTCCTGGTGGCGCAGACCTACCTGCAGGACGTGATGAAACTGGCCAGCGACGCCACCTCGGCGCTGCCGCTGCTGTCGTCGCTGCTGCATCCGGACCGCTGGCTGCTGTGGCTGGGCCTGCTGTTTATCCTGAGCGTCTACTATTTCCCTCAGGGCGTAGTGGGACGGCTGCGCGGCAACAACACCGTGCAGGACGTGGCAACCTGAGCAGCGGAGGCTCGCGCATGTACGTCATCGACTGGCTGCACAAGAACGCGCAGCACTTTCCCGACAAGGTGGCGCTGGTGGACGTCGAGACCGGCCGCCATGTCACATATCGCCATTTCGACGAGCGCGCAAGCCGCTTCGCCGAATACCTGACCGAGGGCCTGCGCCTGGCGCCCGGCGCGCGCGTCGCGGTGCTGGCGCACAACAGCTCGGACTACTTCGAGATGCTGTACGGCTGCGCCAAGGCCGGCATGGTGATGGTCTGCCTGAACTGGCGCCTGCCGGCGGCGGAACTGCTGCCGATCCTGCAGGACTGCACGCCCGAGGTGCTGGTAGCCGGCGACGGCTTCCTCGCCGTGGCGGCTGAGCTGGCGCGCACAGTGCCGCTGCGCACGGTGCTGCACCTGGCGGACGACGAGGCCGCCGACGTGCCCGGCGGCTGGACCGAGTACGAGGCGGTGCTCGATGCCGCTTCCGGCCGCATTATCGAGATGCCGTGCCGCGATGAGTCCGAGGTCTGGCACCTGCTCTACACCTCCGGCACCACCGGCAAGCCCAAGGGCGTGATCCAGACCTATGGCATGGTGTTCTTCAACGCCGTCAACGCCATGCTGGCCAACAAGATCACGCGCGACGACGTGTTCCTCAACGTGCTGCCGTTCTTCCATACCGGCGGGCTGAACCTGTACGCCAACCCGGTGCTGCATGCCGGCGGCACGGTGCACATCATGCGCCAGTTCGAGCCACAGGTCGTGCTCGACAGGCTCGACCGGGCCTCCGGCAAGGGCATCACGATGTTCTTTGCGGTGCCCGCCGTCTACCTGTTCCTGAGCCAGCACCCGCGCTTTGCGCAGGCGGATTTTGGCGGCGTGCGCAATATGTCGGCGGGCGGCTCGCCGGTGCCGAAGCCGCTGCTGGAAGCCTACCTGGCCAAGGGCGTGACCATCTGCTTCGGCTTCGGCATGACCGAGACGGGCCCGACGGTGTTCGTCTGCGACGAGGAAACTGCGCGCCGCAAGATCGGCACCATCGGCAAGCCGGTCGGGTCGATGCTCACGCGCATCGTCGATCCGCTGGGCGTGGACGCGGGTCCCGGCGAGCGCGGCGAGTTGCTGATCAAGGGCCCTGGCGTGACGCCGGGCTACTGGAACATGCCCGAAGCGACGGCTGCCGCGCTCCGCGACGGCTGGCTGCATTCCGGCGATATCTCGTATCGCGACGAGGAGGGCGACTACTACATCGTCGACCGGGCCAAGGACATGTTTATTTCCGGCGGCGAGAACGTCTATCCGGCCGAGGTCGAGAACGTGCTGTTCCAGCTCCCCGGCGTGGCCGAGGCCGCGGTGATCGGCACCGCCGATGCGCGCTGGGGTGAGGTCGGCATGGCGCTGGTGGTGCTGCGTCCGGGCGCCACGCTGGACGAAGCCCAGGTCATCGCCCACTGCAAGGCGCAACTGGCCGGCTACAAGGTGCCGCGCCACGTGCGGTTTCTCGACGCACTGCCGCGCACGCCGTCAGGCAAGGTGGAAAAGCACAAGCTGCGCACCAGGTTTCCCGGCTGAGGCGTGGCGCATCGCGCCGGCCGTTTCTGTCTTTTCGCATTGCCGAAGTCTCGCAGTCTCCGCAGTCTTCCATTTGACGAACGTCTCGACTGCCCCCCTTTGCGGGGCGACAGAAGGAGGGTGACATGCAATCCACGCAGATTCCGCCGCTGCGGCAGCGCCGCCTCGGAGTCACGGTCCTGGCCACTGGCGCAGCGATGCTCGCAGCCGCCTGCGGCTCGGGCGACGGCGACAACAAGAACAGCAACAGCAACGGCAGCAACCCCAACACCAAGCCCGCCTTTGTCGGCGCCGTCACCGTCAACAGCTACAACGGCACCACCGACGACCTGCTGACTGCTGGCCTCGGCAAGGACGGCCTGGCCAGCAGCTCGGCGCCGCTGCCGGCCAACCCGACTTCACCAACCGCGGCCGAGTTGCGGCGCTATGCGATTCATTCGAATTACCGCGCCATCGTCGATACCACGTCCGGCGGCGGCTACGGCTCGCTGTACGGCCCCAACGTGGATGCGCAGGGTAACGTCACCGCCTCCGAAGGCAAGATCGCGGGTGTGGAATACCTGGCGTATTCGGACGACGGCACCGGCAATCAGAATGTGACGATGCTGGTGCAGATCCCGAACACGTTCAATACGGCGAAGCCTTGCATGATCACAGCCACCTCGTCGGGATCGCGCGGCGTCTACGGCGCCATCGCCGTCGGCGAGTGGGGTCTCAAGCGCGGCTGCGCCGTGGCCTATACCGACAAGGGAACAGGCGCCGCGCCACACGACCTGGACACTGACACCGTGCCGCTGATTGACGGCACTCGCGCCACGCGCACCGCAGCCAGCAAGAGCGCCCAGTTCGCGGCGAAGCCAGGGGTGATCTCGCTGGCAGACTTTACCGCCGCTGCGCCGCACCGGCTGGCCTTCAAGCACGCCCATTCGCAGCAGAACCCGGAGAAGGACTGGGGCAAGTTCACGCTGCAGGCGGTCCAGTTCGGCATCTGGGCCATGAATGACCGCTTCGGGGCGGTGGCGGCCGATGGCACTCGCCAGTTCAGCATGGACAAGGACAAGATTCTGGTCATTGCCTCAAGCGTGTCAAACGGCGGTGGAGCTGCCGTCGCCGCGGCCGAGCAGGATACCGATGGCCTGATCGACGGCGTGGCGGTGGGTGAGCCAAACCTGAACATGCCGCCTGATACCGGCGTCGTGATCAAGCGCGGCAGCACTAACGTCAGTGCCTCGGGCCGCATCCTCTATGACTACATGACCACGGCCAACCTACTCCAGCTATGCGCGTCGCAGGCGACGGCCCTGACCCTCGCGCCGGCCTTTGGCCAGAACGTTAATTTCGCCAATCGCTGCCAGACGCTGGCGGACAAGAACATCGTGTCGGGGAGCACACTGGGCGACCAGGCTGCCAGCGCACTGGCTGCGCTGCATGCGGCGGGGTGGGAGCCGGAATCGGACGATCTCCATCCGTCGCTCGCCGCGCTCGATACAGCGGCCTCGATTTCGGTCACCTATGCCAACTCGTACGCGCGGGCCAGCGTGACGGATCGCCTGTGCGGCTACAGTTTTGCGACGACGCTGGCGGATTTCAAGCCGGCAGTGATTGCGCCGGCGGCTCTGGCATCGATGTTCGCCACTGGCAACGGCGTGCCGCCCACCAGCACGGTGCAGCTGATCAATGACCGCGATCCGGTCAACGGGCCTTTCCTTAACGGCCGGTCGGTCTCGGTCTCGACCCAGCGCACCGACGCGAACTTCGACGGCGCCAATTGCCTGCGTGCGTTGCTGACGGGTACCGACGCTCCGTCACAGGCGCTGCAATCCGGCCTCGCCCAGACGCTGCGCTCGGGCAACCTGCGCGGCAAGCCCGCGATGATCGTGCACGGTCGCAGCGACGGCCTGCTGCCGGTCAACCACACGTCACGACCATACCTCGGCTTCAACCGGCGGCAGGAGGGCGATACCAGCAAGCTGACCTATGTCGAGGTCGAGAACGCCCAGCACTTCGATGCCTTCATCGGGGCGGTGTCGGGCTATAGCAATCGCTATGTGCCGCTGCACATCTACGTAATCCGCGCGCTCGACGCGGTCTACGACAACCTGACCGCCAACAAGCCACTGCCGCCGTCGCAGGTAGTGCGCACCACGCCGCGCGGCGGCAGCTCCAACACCACCACCGCGCCGACGCTGCTGCCGTCCAATGTGCCGCCGTTCGCGGCCTCGCCGACGCCCGCCAACGCGATTACCGTCAACGCTTCTACTGTCCAGGTGCCCGACTGATGACCGACGCTTCACCGCGCGTGCTGACGCAGCGCGACTTCGACCGCTTCGCGGCGTTGTCGCGCGACGATAACCCGATCCACTGCGATCCGGCCTTTGCCCGTGGCACGCATTTCGGTGCCACGGTGGCGCACGGCATGTTCCTGTTTTCGCTGCTGTGCGCCCATACCTGGCGGCAGTTGCCCGCACCGGCGCTGCCGGTCGGGCAGACGCTGATGTTCCCGTCGCCAGCCTTTGTCGGCGACACGGTGCGGATCGTGCTGGGACCGGCGGCGGTGCCCGCCGGACTCGCCGGCTACGGCACCACGGTGAGCAGTGGCGGCGGGGAGGGCGAGGTGGGTGAGGGAGGTGAGGTAGGTGCAGTGGGGAGGGCGACGGCGGTGGGCGCGTCGCTGTGGCTGCCGGACGCCGCGCCGGAGCGGATCGCCGCCTTGCCGCCCGAGGCTGATGCGGCGCCGGAGGGCGCTGGCGACCCCGCGCTGTATCGCCTGCGCCCCGGCCAGCAAGCCAGCGCGAGCCGGGCTTTCTCATCTGCCGATCTGGACGAATACATCGCCCTGACCGGTGACGCCAACCCGTACCACGCCGACCCCGCCTTCGCCCGCGCGCGTGGGTTTGGCGGCCCGGTTGTGCCGTTGCCGCTGCTGGCCGGTATGTTCTCGGACCTGCTCGGCACGCAACTGCCCGGGCGCGGCACCGGCTGGATGAAGCAGTCGCTGCGGCTGGCTTCAGCCGCGCGGCTGGATGAGCCGCTGACCGCGCGCGTGCGCATCGTGCGGCTGCGCGCCGGCAAGGACCTGGTCAACCTGGCCAGCGTCGTCACCGGCGCCGACGGCCGGGTGGTCGTGCAGGGCGAGTCGCTGGTGCTGGTGCGCAACCTGGCGGACAAGGGCGAGAGCCGGGCCGCTTAGCGCTTCCGGGCGTATCGCATGCTGCACTCGAAGACGTATCAACAAGACGTAGCAACGCGTCTGTTCGCGGCCTTGAAATGTCGCGGCGAAGCCTTATCTTTCGGTAAGACATCCAGTGTCCGGCAGGGCATACGGGCGCTCCGGCAGCCAAGACCGTGAGCCGACGCCCCCTCGCATCAGGACACGACCTTATCTGAGAGAGGGATTCCTATGCGTCTTGACAAACTGACCACCCGGTTCCAGGAAGCGCTGGCCGATGCGCAAAGCCTGGCACTGGGCAACGACAACCAATACATCGAGCCGCAGCACGTGCTGCGCGCCCTGCTGGCGCAGGACGACGGCGCCGCCAAGGCGCTGCTGTCGCGCGCCGGCGTCAACGTGCAGGGCCTGCAGACGGCGCTGGATGCCGCCATCAAGCGCCTGCCACAGGTGCAGGGCACCAGCGAGGTTCAGATCGGCCGCGACCTGGTGAACCTGCTCAACGCCACCGAGAAAGAAGCCATCAAGCGCGGCGACCAGTTCATCGCCAGCGAGCTGTTCCTGCTGGCCGTGTCCGACGACAAGGGCGAGGCCGGCCGCATCGCGCGCGAGAACAGCCTGAACCGCAAGTCGCTGGAATCGGCCATCCAGGCCGTGCGCGGCGGCGAATCCGTCAACAGCGCCGAGGCCGAAGGCCAGCGCGAGGCGCTCAAGAAGTACACCATCGACCTCACCGAGCGCGCCCGCATCGGCAAGCTCGACCCCGTGATCGGCCGCGACGACGAAATCCGCCGCGCGATCCAGATCCTGCAGCGCCGCACCAAGAACAACCCGGTGCTGATCGGCGAGCCGGGCGTGGGCAAGACCGCCATTGTCGAAGGCCTGGCGCAGCGCATCGTCAACGGCGAGGTACCCGAGAGCCTGAAGAACAAGCGCGTGCTGGTGCTCGACATGGCCGGCCTGCTTGCAGGCGCCAAGTACCGCGGCGAGTTCGAGGAACGCCTGAAGGCGGTGCTGAACGACGTCGCCAAGGATGAAGGCCAGACCATCGTCTTCATCGACGAGATCCACACCATGGTGGGTGCGGGCAAGGCCGAGGGCGCGATCGATGCGGGCAACATGCTCAAGCCGGCGCTGGCGCGCGGCGAGCTGCACTGCATCGGGGCGACCACGCTGGACGAATACCGCAAGTACATCGAGAAGGACGCCGCGCTGGAGCGCCGCTTCCAGAAAGTGCTGGTGGACGAGCCCACGGTGGAAGCCACCATCGCCATCCTGCGCGGCCTGCAGGAAAAGTATGAGCTGCACCACGGCGTCGAGATCACCGACCCGGCCATCGTCGCCGCGGCGGAGCTGTCGCATCGCTATATCACCGACCGCTTCCTGCCCGACAAGGCCATCGACCTGATCGACGAGGCGGCCGCGCGCATCAAGATGGAAATCGACTCCAAGCCGGAGGCGATGGACAAGCTCGAGCGCCGCACCATCCAGCTGAAGATCGAGCGCGAGGCAGTCAAGAAAGAGACCGACGAAGCCTCGCTCAAACGCCTGGACCTGATCGAGCAGGAGATCGCGCGCCTGGAGAAGGAATACGCCGACCTGGACGAGATCTGGAAGGCCGAGAAGGGCGCCGCGCAGGGCACGGCCGCGCTGAAGGAAGAGATCGAGAAGGTCAAGCTCGAGATTACCAAGCTGCAGCGCGAAGGCAAGCTGGACAAGGTGGCCGAGCTGCAATACGGCAAGCTGCCCGGCCTGGAAGGCAAGCTCAAGGCCGCGACCGATGCCGAAGCCAGCGAGCAGAAGCAGCCCAACAAGCTGCTGCGCACGCAGGTTGGCGCCGAGGAAATCGCCGAAGTGGTGAGCCGCGCGACCGGCATTCCTGTGTCGAAGATGATGCAGGGCGAGCGCGAGAAGCTGCTGAAGATGGAAGACCGCCTGCATGCGCGCGTGGTGGGCCAGGACGAGGCCGTGCGGCTGGTGTCCGACGCTATCCGCCGTTCGCGTGCCGGGCTGTCGGACGAGAACAGGCCCTATGGCTCGTTCCTGTTCCTGGGCCCGACCGGCGTCGGCAAGACCGAGCTGTGCAAGGCGCTGGCCGAGTTCATGTTCGATTCCCAAGAGCACCTGATCCGCATCGACATGAGCGAATTCATGGAGAAGCACAGCGTCAGCCGCCTGATCGGCGCGCCGCCGGGATACGTGGGCTACGAGGAAGGCGGCTACCTGACCGAGGCCGTGCGCCGCAAGCCGTACAGCGTGGTGCTGCTCGATGAAGTCGAGAAGGCCCACCCGGACGTCTTCAACGTGCTGCTGCAGGTGCTGGACGACGGCCGCCTGACCGATGGCCAGGGCCGCACGGTGGACTTCAAGAACACGGTGATCGTGATGACGTCCAACCTGGGTTCGCAGATCATCCAGGCGATGGCCGGCGAGCCGCAGGAAGCGATCAAGGGCGCGGTCTGGCAGGAAGTGCGCACGCATTTCCGGCCGGAGTTCCTAAACCGGATCGATGAAGTGGTGGTGTTCCACGCGCTTGACCAGAAGCATATCGAGTCGATCGCGCGCATCCAGCTGCAACGCCTGCAGGCCCGCCTGGCCCGCATGGACATGACGCTGGAGGTCAGCGAGAGGGCGCTGGAAAAGATTGCCAGCGCGGGCTACGACCCGGTGTTCGGCGCGCGTCCGCTCAAGCGGGCCATCCAGCAGCAGATCGAGAACCCGGTGGCGCGGGCGATCCTGGAAGGCAAGTTCACGGCCAAGGATGTGGTGCCGGTGGATTATGTCGACGGGGAGTTCACGTTCGGGCGGAAGCTGGACTAAGGCTTCCCACGGCTCGACAGACAGCCGGAGCACACAAGCGGTCGATCACAGTCAGGCCCCTACGGAACAGCGCAGGGGCTTTTTTTCGTCTTGCCATCGCGCATCGCGTGTAAGGCGGTCCCGCCCCGTGCAATTTTTTCACGCCGCATGCCCACGGGTCGTCGCCAGACGCGCCGTTGCGCGCCATCCGCCGAGTGGCACACTTTTCGCGTCGCAAAAAGGGTTGATTTTCCCTACAAGGCGCTGCGCTGACGCAGCCCCATCCCCAAGGAGCCCTTCAATGACCGATAAGTCTTTCCTCACAGACGTCAAGACGCTGCGCGAGCGCGCCCGCCAGCACATCGATGATGGCGCCGTGACCGCGGGCTATGCCGCGGATCGCGATACCGTGCTGAAGCTGCTCAACGACGCGCTGGCCACCGAAATCGTCTGCGTGCTGCGCTATCGCCGACACTATTACATGGCCAAGGGGCCGAACTCCAAGAGCGTCGCCGATGAATTCCTGGCCCATTCCAACGAAGAACAAGGCCATGCCGACCAGATCGCCGAGCGCATCGTCCAACTCGGCGGCGAGCCCGACTTCGCGCCCGACGGCCTGACCAGCCGCTCCCACGCTGAATATGTGGCGGGTACTTCGCTGACGGAAATGATCAAGGAAGACCTGGTGGCCGAACGCATCGCTATCGACAGCTATCGCGAGATCATCCAGTTCCTGGGCGAACGTGACCCGACCTCGCGCCGGCTGATGGAAAGCATCCTGGCGGTGGAAGAGGAGCATGCCGACGAAATGGCTGACCTGCTCGCACGCCAGGGCGGCTGAGGCCCGGCGCATCAGCTTGCCCGCACTTGACCTTGATCAACCCGAGGTCGCCGGCAAGCCGATAACATTTGCCTGTCATGGAGATGCGGGGGCGCTCTTCATGACTTGTCTACCCGTTTCCGGAATGGAAACTTCGCCCGCACCGGCTTGCCGGTGCGGGCGTTTTCTTTTGGGGCGTGACGCATCCTCCTCCTTCCCCTAGGCATGCCGCATGCCCCCGTGCGCCGGCATGCCCTTATTTCCGTCCGATCTTATGCAAAAAACAGCAAAGGATCGGCGAAACCATTCGTTCCGTTCAGATAGCCCCCTCGGTAGTCTTGCTCCTGACACAAGTCCGCGCCCCAAGGCGGACAAAGCAAACAGCGCCTGGCGCGCATTCACGACACTGACGGGAGCAACACAAGATGATCCGCAAACTGGCCATCGGCCTGGCTGTACTTGGCGCACTGACGGCGGCGCAGACTGCCTCGGCTGCCAACCTGCTGAACGTTTCCTACGATCCGACGCGTGAGTTGTATGTCGACGTCAACGCCGCTTTCGCCAAGGCCTGGAAGGCCCAGGGCGGCGACGCCGTGACCGTGCGCCAGTCGCACGGCGGCTCGGGCAAGCAGGCGCGCTCGGTGATCGACGGGCTGGATGCCGACGTGGTGACGCTGGCGCTGGGCTATGACATCGACGCCATCGCGGAGAAGGGCCTGATCAAGCCGGACTGGCAGAAGCGCCTGCCGCACAACGCCTCGCCGTACACCTCGACCATCGTGTTCCTGGTGCGCAAGGGCAACCCCAAGGGCATCAAGGACTGGGGCGACCTGGTCAAGCCCGGCGTGCAGGTGATCACGCCCAACCCCAAGACCTCGGGCGGCGCGCGCTGGAACTACCTGGCCGCGTGGGGCTATGCCCTGCGCCAGCCGGGCGGCAACGACGCCAAGGCGCGCGAGTTCGTCGGCGAGCTGCTCAAGCATGTGCCGGTGCTGGATTCGGGCGCGCGCGGGGCCACCACGACCTTTGTCGAGCGCAACCTGGGCGATGTGCTGATCGCGTGGGAGAACGAAGCCATTCTGGCGATCAAGGAGCTGGGCCCCGACAAGTTCGATATCGTCGCGCCGTCGGTCTCGATCCTGGCTGAGCCGCCGGTGGCCGTGGTCGACAAGGTGGTCGACAAGAAGGGCACGCGCAAGGCGGCCGAGGCCTACCTGCAGTTCCTGTACACCGATGAAGGCCAGGAGATCGCGGCCAAGAACTACTACCGCCCGATCTCGCAGAAGGTTGCGGCCAAGTACGCGGCCAACTTCCCCAAGGTGAAGCTGTTCACCATCGATGAAGTGTTCGGCGGCTGGCAGAAGGCGCAGAAGACCCACTTCGCCGATGGCGGCTCGTTCGACCAGATTTATCAGCCCGGCAAGAAATAACCCACGAGACCGGCGGGCCGTGGCCGCGTGGGGCGGCCGCGGCGCCGACCGGCCCAACAAGAAGAAGGAAGCCCCGATGTCCATCCTGACGCTCTCCGGCAGCCCGTCGGTCCAGTCCCGTTCCGGCCATGTGCTGGGGCACATGCGCGCCGCGCTGGAGGCTGCCGGCGAACGCACCCGCCATCTCGACCTGCGCGAACTGCCGGCGGGTCCGCTGCTGGCAGCGCGCGTGGACGAACCCGCGATCGCCGCCGCCACGCGCGCCGTGTCCGAGGCGCAGGTGGTGGTACTGGCCACACCGGTGTACAAGGCCGCCTACAGCGGCCTGCTCAAAGCTTTCCTCGACCTGCTGCCGCAGACCGGCCTGCGCGACAAGATCGTGCTGCCGATCGCCACCGGCGGCAGCCTCGCCCATGCGCTGGCGATCGACTATGCGCTGCGCCCGGTGCTGTCCGCGCTGGGCTCGCGCCAGATCCTGCCCGGCATCTTTGCCGTGGACCAGCAGATCGAAACCTCCGATGCCTCCGACGTGCGCGAGGTGCGCTTCGATGCCGCGCTGTCGGCGCGCCTCGATGAAAGCGTGCTTCGGGTGCGCGATGCGCTGGCGCATGCCCGCATCGACGTGCCGCTAGACGTGGTGCCCCGCGCGCTGGTGCAGCGCGCCGCGGCCGCCGCGGTGGCCGAGCGATGTTCCGCCTGAACTGACTGACTGAAGTGGCGCCGGCCAGCCCGGCGCAGCGGCAGCCACGCCATGCCACCCGCAAGCGGGGTCGGCAGGGAGGCCTGCTGCCGTCACCACCCTAGCCATCAATCTGGCCTCGGAGGGCATCGCCCCGGCCATGGGGGAAATCGCATGACATCGAGCATCCTGTCCCGCGCGGCAAACCAGCGCCGCCGCCTGATCACCGCCGCGCTGGTGGTCGCCACCGGCCTGGCCTACGGCCTGCTGCCCGGCCACGCCCAAGCGCAATCGAAGAACATCGACGCCAAGGTGCTGCGCATCGGCTACCAGAAGTACGGCACGCTGACGCTGCTCAAGGCGCGCGGCACGCTGGAAAAGCGGCTGGCGCCGCAAGGCATCACCGTCAAATGGACCGAGTTCCCCGCCGGGCCGCAACTGCTGGAAGGGCTGAACGTCGGCGCGGTCGACTTCGGCACCGTCGGCGAAGCGCCGCCGATCTTTGCGCAGGCCGCGGGTGCGCAGCTGGTCTATGTCGGCAACGAGCCGCCGGCGCCGACCGGTGAAGCCATCGTCGTGCCCAAGGGCTCGGCGATCCGCTCGGTGGCCGACTTGCGCGGCAAGCGCGTAGCGCTGAACAAGGGCTCCAACGTGCATTACCTGCTGGTGCGCCAGCTGGAGAAGGCCGGCGTGCCTTATGGCGAGATCCAGCCGGTCTACCTGCCGCCGGCCGATGCACGTGCGGCCTTCGAGCGCGGCGCGGTCGATGCATGGGTGATCTGGGACCCGTTCCTCGCGGCCGCAGAGAAGCAACTGGGCGCGCGCGTGCTGGCCGATGGCCGCGGCGCGGATGGCAAGAACGTGGTCAGCAACCACCAGTTCTACCTGGCCTCGCGGCCGTATGCGCAGGCAAAGCCGGAGATCGTCAGGCTGATCCTGGACGAACTGGCCACGCTGGGCAACTGGGCGGAGAAGAACCCGAAGGACGCCACCGCCGTGCTGACCGGCGAGGTCGGCCTGCCCGCCGATGTGCTCGACCTCGCGGTATCGCGCTTCTCGTACGGCGCGCGCCCGGTCAGCGCCGAAGTGCTGGCCGAGCAGCAGCGCATCGCCGACGTCTTCCACTCGCTCAAGCTGATCCCCAAGCCGATCAAGGTGGCTGATGCGCGCTGGGACGTGCCGCAGCAGCAGGCGCAGCGATAGGCATCGCGCACCTGGCAAGAACATAAGGAGAACGACATGCACGTATTCTGGTTTATCCCCACCCACGGCGACAGCCGCTACCTCGGCACCTCCGAGGGCGCACGCGAAGTCAATTTCGACTACCTGAAGCAGGTCGCCGTGGCCGCCGATACGCTGGGCTACGAAGGGGTGCTGATCCCCACCGGGCGCTCGTGCGAAGACCCGTGGGTGGCAGCGTCCGCGCTGGCGGCGGTAACGCAGCGCCTGAAATTCCTGGTCGCGGTGCGCCCGGGGTTGATGGCGCCGACGCTGGCCGCACGCATGGCGGCGACCTTCGACCGCATCTCGAACGGCCGGCTGCTGATCAACCTGGTCACCGGCGGCGACACCGCCGAACTGGAAGGCGATGGCCTGTTCCTCGACCACGCCGCGCGCTACCAAGCCTCGGCCGAATTCCTGCGCATCTGGCGCGAGGTGCTGGCCACCAGCCATGACAGCGGCCAGGTCGATTTCGAAGGCAAGCACCTGAGCGTGAAGGGCGCGCGCGTCCTGTACCCTCCGCTGCAGCGCCCACACCCGCCGGTGTACTTTGGCGGTTCGTCGGCGCCGGCGCATGCGCTCGCGGGCGAGCAGGTCGATACCTACCTGACCTGGGGCGAGCCGCCGGCCGACGTCGCGAAGAAGCTCGACGACGTGCGCCGCCACGCCGTGCGCCACGGCCGCACGGTGAAATTCGGCATCCGCCTCCACGTGATCGTGCGCGAGACCGATGAAGCCGCCTGGGCTGCCGCCGATGACCTGATCAGCCGGCTCGACGACGACACCGTGGCGCGCGCGCAGGCGGTGTTCGCCAAGATGGATTCGGAAGGGCAGCGCCGCATGGCAGCGCTGCATGCCGGTGGCGCGCGCCGCACGCGCGAGGCGCTGGAGATCAGCCCCAACCTGTGGGCAGGTGTCGGCCTGGTCCGCGGCGGTGCCGGCACTGCGCTGGTGGGCGACCCGCACACCGTGGCGGAGCGCATGCGCGAGTACGCAGAACTTGGCATCGACACCTTCGTGCTCTCCGGCTATCCGCACCTGGAAGAGGCCTACCGTTTTGCCGAACTGGTGTTCCCGCTGCTGCCGCGCTCGGTGCGCGAGAAGCTGCCGGGCAAAGTGCTGTCGGGCCCGTTCGGCGAAGTGATGGCGACCGGCATCGTGCCGCGCGCGGCGCAGAGCTGAAGGAGGACAACCATGAGCGCCCCGCAATTGCCGCCGCCACGCCACTCACCTCAACTCGCACGCGCGCTCGCGCCGTGGATCGTGCCGGTGCTGCTGATCGTGGTCTGGCAGGCCGCCTCGCAGAACGGCTGGCTGTCCAGCCGCGTGCTGCCGGCCCCGCTGGCCGTGGTGCAGGCCGCATGGGAACTGGCCCGCTCGGGCGAACTGTGGAAGCACGTGTGGGTCAGCACCTGGCGCGCGCTGGCCGGCTTTGCCATCGGCGGCGGGCTCGGTCTGCTGCTGGGGCTGCTGACCGGCACGTTCCGCGCCGCGGCCACGCTGCTCGACAGCTCGCTGCAGATGGTGCGCAACATCCCGCCGCTGGCGCTGATCCCGCTGGTGATCCTGTGGTTCGGCATCGACGAGACCGCCAAGCTGTTCCTGGTGGCGCTGGGCGTGTTCTTCCCTGTCTACCTGAACACGTATCACGGCATCCGCTCGGTCGATACAGGGCTGGTGGAGATGGCGCGCAGCTATGGGTTGTCCGGCTGGCGGCTGTACCGCGAAGTCATCCTGCCGGGCGCGCTGCCCGGCATCCTGGTGGGCGTGCGGTTCTCGCTCGGGCTGATGTGGGTGATCCTGATCGTGGCGGAGACCATCTCCGCGCAGTCCGGCATCGGCTACATGACGATGAACGCGCGCGAGTTCCTGCAGACCGACGTGGTGCTGGTGGGCATCCTGCTCTATGCGCTGCTGGGCAAGCTGGCCGACTTGCTCTCGCGCGGGCTGGAGCGTTACTGGCTGCGCTGGCACCCGGGCTACGCCGCCGCCTGATGCAAGGCTGCGCTGGCGCCCCAATCAAGGCAAGGAGATCGATATGCAGATGTACCCGGTGGAACAGGCCGCGCTGGCTGAACTTGAAGCGGGCCTCGCGCGCCGCGAGTCGGCACGGCCGGTGGCAGAGGCGCCGCGCAAGGCAGGTGGTGTGGCGCTGCACGTGAGCCAGGTGGTCAAGCGCTATGACGGCCGCGAAGTGCTGCACAACGTGGCGCTCGATGTGGCGCCGGGCGAATTCCTGGCGATCGTCGGGCGCAGCGGCTGCGGCAAGAGCACGTTGCTGCGGCTGGTGGCGGGGCTGGAGAGAGCCGATGCCGGCAGCATTGCGGTTGATGGCGAGACCGGCCGCACCAGTGCCGACGTGCGCGTGATGTTCCAGGACGCGCGGCTGCTGCCGTGGAAACGCGTGCTCGACAACGTCGCGCTGGGCCTGCCGCGCGAGCGCCGCGCCGAAGCGGCGGAGGTGCTGGCGCAGGTGGGGCTGGCCGACCGCGCGCAGGCGTGGCCCGCACGGCTTTCCGGCGGGCAACGCCAACGCGTGGCACTGGCGCGCGCATTGGTGCACCACCCGCAACTGCTGTTGCTCGATGAGCCGCTGGGTGCGCTCGACGCACTGACACGGATCGAGATGCAAGGGCTGATCGAGGGGCTGTGGCGGCGCCTTGGCTTCACGGCGCTGCTGGTTACGCACGATGTGTCCGAAGCCGTGGCGCTGGCCGACCGCATCTTGCTGATCGAGGACGGGCGCATTGCGATGGACGAGCGCGTGGCGCTGCCGCGCCCGCGCGAACGCGGCGGGGCAGGTTTCGCGCAACTGGAGGCCGCGGTGTTGCAGCGGGTGATGCGGCAGCCGCCACAGGCGGCTGCGCAAACCGGCACGCAAGTGGAGGCGGCCACGCAGCCGTCGCCCCTGACCGTCAGCTGGGCTGCGTAACGGGACTGCGTAGCGGCATATCAGGATGCGTGCGCAGCGCTTCGGCCGCGCTGCGCACATCGACATGAAGGAATCTTCATACGCTCGCGCCCGCTGAACTCCTATCATGAGCAAGCGGGTGGACGCGATGCGGCGGCGCACATTGCAGCCGCCACCATCACCAATCAGACCTTGAGGCCAAGGGGCCCGGTCAACCGAAGGAATCGCCATGCCAGGCGTGCATGAACCGACGGGCGCAGTCCCTGCGCTCCAACGCTATCTCGAATCGCTGCCGCGCCAGCCCGTGGCTGACCGGCATTTGTGGCGCGACGCGCGTGGGCAGGTGCAGGGCCAGTTCTTCAACTGCTCGCTGACCAGCGTGTTCGAGCCACTGGTGACGCTGGCTGACCGTCACGTGGTGGCGCACGAGGGTTCGGTCCACACCTACGCGCAGGACGGCGTAGGCCTGGCTGCGTGGAAGCTGTTTGCGATGGCGGCCGATGACCACACGTTGGTGTCGCTGGACCGGCTCTCGCGCCTGCTGCATGCGATCAACTACTTTGCCGCCGACGGCGAGCAAAAACTGGTGCTGAACGTGCACAACCGCTTGCTAGTCGCGGTGGCCGACGACCACGGCGCGGCCTTCCGGCGCGCGCTGCAATCGCTGGGGCTGCCGCTGGAGCGCTTCGTGATCCAGGTGCCGGCCAGTGCCAACGACGACCTGCCGTTGCTGCTGCACGTGGTGGGCAACTACCGCCGCAACGGTTTCGCGGTGAGCCTGCAGGCTTCCGATCCGGCAGAAGCGGGCGCATTGATGGCGCACGCGCTGCCTGACTGGCTCAAGCTCGACATGCGCCGCACCTGGACCGACCGCCAGTTGTCCGGCCTGCGCGCCAGCGCCAACAGCGCCGGCGTCACCCTGATCGGGCGGCGGCTCCAGGATGCCGAGAGCGTGGAGCGGCTCCAGGCCGCCGGCATCGGCCTGGGGCAGGGCGCCTTCGCCGGCGCGCCGATGAGCGTGGCCGGACTGCGGGCGACCCATGCGGCCACGGTCAATGAACTGAGCAAGGAGCCGGTATGACGCAATCCCTCTCGCCATCGACCGGGGCGCGCACGCGACTGGAGATCCCGCGGCACCTGCAGGTGCTGACCGTGCCAGGGCTGCATGGCAGCGGACCGGGGCACTGGCAAAGCCGCTGGGAGCAGAAATTCCCGGACTGGCAGCGCGTGGAGCAGCACGACTGGTCGCGCCCGAGCCTGCCGCTGTGGGCCGAGCGCGTCTCCGAAGGGGTGATGCGCGCACAGCGCGTGGCCTCGCGGGGCGCGGTGCTGGTGGCGCACAGCTTCGGCTGCCTGGCGTCGCTGCGCCAGGCGGCGCTGGATCCGGTTGGGATTGCCGGCGCGCTGCTGGTGGCGCCAGCGGATCCGGACAAATTTGGCGTGGCGGCGCTGCTGCCTGCGTTCCGGCTGCCGTTCCCGACGATTCTTGTCGCCAGCCGCAACGACCCGTGGATGCCGCAACGCACCGCTTTCAGCTGGGGCACGCTGTGGGGCAGCGAACTGGTCGATTCGGGCATGCTGGGTCACATCAATACCGATTCCGGGCTTGGCGAGTGGCCTGAGGGCCTCGCGCTGCTCGATACGCTGGTCCAGCGGATCGGCCAGGGTGGTGAGGCGGGCACCGGAAGTGGTCCGAGCGCGGCATGGGAAGCGGGTGTCGAAGTCGCCCCAACCATCCCTTATATCTAAACCGTCTAAGAAAATTCAGAAAGATTCGTTCTGTTTATAAGGGCGACTCTGCAGAATCTGTCTCGTAGGCCGGCGCGATATGCGCCGGCGTCATAAGGAACGGGCCCGCCGGGGCCGGCCATGCCTGGCCCGGCGGCGCACCGCTCGCAGACGAGACGACATGCCACCATCCATTTCCCTGGCGGACGCGCCGCCGCCAGCCGCCCCCCGCGCGCCGGAATCCGGCGCAGCCCGCGCACCCCGCGGCCCGGCCACGCAGCGTTTCACCGTGCTGCCCGGCTTCGGCCTGTCGCTCGGCTTTACGCTGTTCTACCTGACGTTGATCGTCCTGATCCCGCTGTCGGCCACGTTCCTGAAGACGTTCACGATGACGTGGGACGCCTTCTGGACCTCGGTCACGGCGCCGCGCGTCGTGGCCTCGCTGCAACTGAGCTTCGGCGCGTCGCTGGTGGCAGCCATCGTCAATACGGCGTTCGGGCTGGTGGTCGCATGGGTACTGGTGCGGTACCGCTTCCCTGGCAAGCGTCTGATCGATGCGCTGGTGGACCTGCCGTTCGCGCTGCCCACCGCGGTGGCCGGTATCGCGCTGACGGCGCTGTTTGCCGGCAATGGCTGGATCGGCCGCTACCTGGAGCCGCTTGGCATCAAGGTCGCCTTCACGCCGCTGGGCGTGGTGGTGGCGCTGACCTTTATCGGCCTGCCGTTCGTGGTGCGCACGGTGCAGCCGGTGCTGGAGGATGTCGAGCAGGAACTGGAAGAGGCCGCCGCCAGCCTGGGCGCCAACCGCCTGCAGACCTTCCACCGCGTGATCCTGCCCGCCATCCTGCCGGCGCTGCTGACCGGGTTTGCGCTGTCGTTCGCACGTGCGACCGGCGAGTATGGGTCGGTGGTCTTTATCTCCGGCAACATGCCGATGGTGTCCGAGATTGCGCCGCTGATGATCTATTCCAAGCTGGAGCAGTACGACTATGCTGGCGCCACCGCGGTGGCGGTGGTGATGCTGGTGATCTCGTTCGCGCTGCTGCTGCTGATCAACCTGCTGCAGGCCTGGACGCGCCGCCACCAGTCGGGCTTGCGCGCAGCGCTGGCACCTGAAGCGCCCGCCACGGGCAAGGAGTTCTGACATGGCGGGCGCAGTTTCCGGACGCCTGGGCGGGCAGGGCAACGCCAGGGGCCATCACAGATTCGACGCCACCGGCGAAGCGCCATGGGTGCGCTACACGCTGATCACGGTGGCAGTGCTGTTCCTCACGCTGTTCCTGTTCGTGCCGCTGGCCTCGGTCTTCTATGAAGCCTTGCGCAAGGGCGTGCAGACCTACTGGGAAGCGCTGATCGAGCCGGACGCGCTCGCCGCGATCCAGCTCACGCTGACCGTGGCCGCGATCGCGGTGCCGCTCAATGTGGTGTTCGGCGTGGCGGCGGCGTGGGCCATCGCCAAGTTCGACTTCCGCGGCAAGAACCTGCTGATCACGCTGATCGACCTGCCGTTCTCGGTGTCGCCGGTGATCTCCGGCCTGGTCTACGTGCTGCTGTTCGGCGCGCAGGGTTGGCTGGGTCCGTGGCTGGAAGCGCACGACATCAAGATCATGTTCGCGGTGCCGGGCATCGTGCTGGCCACCATCTTCGTGACGTTCCCCTTCGTGGCGCGCGAGCTGATCCCGCTGATGCAGGCACAGGGCAGCGAAGAGGAAGAGGCCGCGATCGTGCTGGGCGCCTCGGGCTGGCAGACCTTCCGCCATATCACGCTGCCCAATATCCGCTGGGGCCTGCTGTATGGCGTGATCCTGTGCAATGCGCGGGCGATGGGCGAGTTCGGCGCGGTGTCGGTGGTGTCGGGCCATATCCGCGGGCTGACCAACACCATGCCGCTGCACGTGGAGATCCTCTACAACGAGTACAACTTTGCGGCAGCCTTTGCGGTGGCCTCGCTGCTGACCCTGCTGGCACTGGTCACCCTCGGCATCAAGACGCTGGTGGAGTGGCGCGCCCGCAAGGAAACCGAAGAAGCGGCGCCCGAGCGTCCGCTGGCAACACTGCAAGCTTCCGTGCAAGGAACAGCATCATGAGCATCCAGGTCAAGAACGTAGAGAAGCGCTTTGGCGACTTTGTCGCGCTGGACAACGTCTCGCTCGATTTCGACGAAGGCGAGCTGACCGCGCTGCTGGGGCCGTCCGGCTGCGGCAAGACCACGCTGCTGCGCATCATCGCCGGCCTGGAGCGTGCGGACGCGGGCCAGATCGTGCTGGCCGGGCGCGATGCCTCGGACCAGCATGTGCGCCAGCGCCAGGTGGGCTTCGTGTTCCAGCACTATGCGCTGTTCAAGCATATGAGCGTGTTCGAGAACGTGGCCTTCGGCCTGCGCGTCAAGCCGCGCGCGGAGCGCCCGAGCGAAGCGCAGATCCGCGACAAGGTGCGCTCGTTGCTGGAGCTGGTGCAGCTCGACTGGCTCGCCGACCGCTACCCGTCGCAGCTCTCCGGTGGCCAGCGCCAGCGTATCGCCCTGGCGCGCGCGCTGGCGGTGGAGCCGCGCGTGCTGCTGCTCGACGAGCCCTTCGGCGCGCTCGACGCCAAGGTGCGCAAGGAACTGCGCCGCTGGCTGCGCCGCCTGCACGATGAGCTGCACGTGACCAGCGTGTTCGTTACGCACGACCAGGAAGAGGCGCTGGAAGTGGCCGACCAGGTGGTGCTGATGAATCGCGGCCACGTGGAGCAGTACGGCTCGCCCGAGGCGGTCTACAACCATCCGGCCACGCCGTTCGTGTTCGGTTTCCTCGGCAACGTGAACCTGTTCCACGGCCGGCTGGAGGTGGGCGAGAGCGGCGGCCTGCTGCACACCGGCGAAGCGGTGCTGCCGGTGGTCGGCAGCGGCCACGAGACCGCCGGCGATGCGGTCGCCTATGTGCGCCCCCATGACCTGGACCTGGAGCGCTACGCGCCCGGCGCCGACGGCATCGCCGTCACGCTGCGCCGCGCGCTGACGCTGGGCCCGGTCGCACAGCTCGAACTTGAACGCGAAGACAACCAGGACGTGATCGAAGTGGCGCTGCCGCTGGAGCGCTTCCGCCATGCGGGCTTCCGTGAAGGCGAGCTGCTCGCGGTGCGCCCGCGCCAGCTGCGCGTATTTACGCAACCGCGCGGGAATGGCACCAGTGGCACCAGCGGCACCACGTCCACCCAACAAGAAAAGGCGACGACATGAACTTCCAGCAACTCCGATCGATCCGCGAGGCGGTGCGCCGCCAGTTCAACCTGACCGAAGTCGCCAACGCGCTCTATACCTCGCAGCCCGGCGTATCGCGCCAGATCCGCGAGCTGGAAGAGGAACTCGGGGTGGAGATTTTCGAGCGCTACGGCAAGCGCCTGACCGGCCTCACCGAGCCCGGGCGCGAGATCGTGCGCATCGTCGAACGCCTGCTGCAGGAGGCCGAGAACCTGCGCCAGGCCGGCGACGAGTTCGCCGGCCGCCATACCGGGCGCCTGACCGTGGCCACTACCCACACGCAGGCGCGCTATGCGCTGCCGCGCGTGGTGCAGGCGTTCCGCCGCGAATACCCGCATGTGACGCTGGCCCTGCAGGAGGCATCGCCGACCCATATCGTCGAGCTGCTGCTGACGGGCCAGGCCGATATCGGCATCGCCACCGAGGCGCTGGCGACCGAGGCCGGGCTGACCTCGTTCGAGGCCTACACCTGGCAGCACGTGCTGGTGGTCTCGCCCGACCACCCGCTCACGCGCCTGCCCGAACCGACGCTGGAAGACGTGGCCGGCTTCCAGCTCATCACCTATGACGCCGGCTTCACCGGCCGCCGCAAGATCGACAGCGCCTTTGCCGAAGCGGGGCTGCAGCCCGAGATCGTGCTGACCGCGCTGGACGCCGACGTGATCAAGACCTACGCCGAACTGGAGCTGGGCGTGGGCATCATCGCCTCGATGGCCTATGACGAGCGCAAGGACTCCGGGCTGGTGCGGATTTCGGCCGACCACCTGTTCGCCTCCAACACCACCAGCGTGGCGGTGCGCCGTGGCGCCTACCTGCGCGGCTATGCGCATGCCTTTATCAACATGTTCGCGCCGCACCTGTCGCGCGATACGGTGACTAGCGCCCTGTCGGAGCAGGAGCGCCAGGCCCTGGCGGCCTGATCCCCTTCGCCCAGGCGGCGTGCCGCGCACCTGCTGGCCTGCCGTCTACCCCGGCACGGTACCGTTCGCGCCCCGTGCCCGCCGTTCGTCGCAAGCATCTTTCTTCGCGCCCGTGTGAGGGGTAAAGTCCTTGCACGTGCCGCGTCTCGCCACAACACAGCGAGCGCCGCCGTGTACCGCAGCGCAACAAATAAGGCGCGCGGCTGCCTGCCCAGGACTGTCCAGGTTCGGGCGAGGGCCAGGAAAGAGGGGCAAGGGAGAGAGACCATCATGCGCGACGAACCGCTGCTGCGCTGGCAGTGGCGCGGCTATGGCCGCAACCACCAGCATCCCCGCAACCTGCTGCTGCATATCGTGGCCGTGCCGATGTTCATGGCGGGCACGGTGCTGGCCATCTATGGCCTGCTGCGCCTGAGCCTGCCGGCAGTGGCGCTGGGGCTGGTCTGCATCGGCATGTCGATGGCCCTGCAGGGCCGCGGCCACCGGCTGGAAGCCAATGCGCCGGAGCCGTTCGCGGGCCCGGCCGATATCGCCGGCCGCATCCTGGCCGAGCAATGGATCACGTTCCCGCGCTACGTGCTGTCAGGCCAATGGTGGCGGGCGCTGACCAGCCGGCGCGCAGGCTGCCCGCCGCAGGCGGGCCCGTCGGGGCCGGGCTGATGAGTGGCGCATGCGTTGTCTGCCCCAGCATATCCCCGCATTGCGTGAAGCCCAGTCCACGCTAACATGACCGCCATGGAACGCTGCCTCTCCTCCGTCGCCACCGCCATCCCCTCCCGGCTCACCATCCTCGGCCGCGACCTGCTGTTCGTGCTGTGCATGAACACGGTCATCGCCGTCAGCCTGAACTACGGCTTCCAGACCGGCGGCACGCTGTGGCACAACTTTGTCTATAGTCAGCTGATCGGCCTGTCGATCTGGCTGCTGATCGATATTCCGCGGGTGCTGATCTGGTGGAACGACCGGCCGCGCCGCTGGCCCTTCCTGCTGCTGGCCGCGGCCGCGGTGCCGGCTGGGGTGGTGATCGGCAGCTGGGCCACGCGCGTGGCGCTGGAACTGCCGCCCAAGTCGATCGCGGAAACCGGCGACATGCTGCGCATGTGCCTGGTGGTGGGCATGCTGGCCTCGGCCTCGATGATCTACTTCTACTGGTCGCGCGAGAAGCTCGCCTACCTGGAGCGCCAGGCCGCGCTCGACGCGCTGCAGCGCGAGGAAGCGGAAAAGCAACTGGTGCGCGCGCAGCTGATGGCGTTGCAGGCGCAGATCGAGCCGCACTTCCTGTTCAATTCGCTGGCCAACCTCGATGGCCTGATCGCCACCGACCCGCCCACCGCGCGCCTGCTGTTGCAGCGCCTGATCGGCTTCCTGCGCATGTCGCTGGCGCACACCCGCGCCGAGCAATGCACGCTGCGGCAGGAGTTCGAGCTGCTGCGCAGCTACCTCGATATCCAGGCCATGCGCTTCGGCCAGCGGCTCGCGTTCGACATCGACCTGCCGCGGGCCCTGGCGCAGGTGGAGATCCCGCCCATGCTGATCCAGCCGCTGGTGGAGAACGCGGTCACGCACGGCATCGAGCCCTGCATGATCGGCGGCCATATCCGGCTGTCGGCGCGCGCGGCCGGGGATGATGCGGTGCAGGTCATCATCGAGGATACCGGCGTGGGCTTTGGTCATGCCTCGGGCAAGGGCTCGGGCCTTGGCATCACGCATGTGCGCGAGCGGCTGGCGCGGATCTTCGGCGCGGCGGCCAGCATGCAGATGGAAGAGAACACGCCGCGCGGCGTGGTGGTGCGGCTGACGCTGCCGCTGGTGCGGCCGGCCGATGCGCCCACGCTCACCCAGACGGTCACCACCACCACCGTGCCGGAGGGCATGCCGGTATCGGCTCCGGCAATGCCGCGGCCCTGACTGCCGCACCCCTGACAAGAACATCAGGCACCGCCACGAGCGGTGCCGCTGATAGCGCAGGACCAAGCCCCCAGGCCCCCCATGACCCCGACCCTGCTGATTGCCGACGACGAAGCGCTGCTGGCGCGCGTGCTGGAATCCGAACTGAAGTCGCTGTGGCCCGAGGCCCGTATCGTTTCCGTGGTCCACGACGGCATGGCGGCGCTGGCCGCCGCGCGCGAGCACCAGCCGCGCGTGTGCTTCCTGGATATCCGGATGCCGGGCATGAGCGGCATGGACGTGGCGCGCGAGCTGATCGAATTCGATACGCCGCCGCTGGTGGTCTTTGTCACCGCGTATGACCAGTTTGCGCTGGAGGCCTTCGAGCGCGCGGCGGTGGACTATGTACTCAAGCCGGTCCAGCGCGAACGGCTGGAGGCGACGGTAAACCGCCTCAAGGAGCGGCTGCAGGCCGATGCCGACGACGCCGATACGGCCGACGATGACGAGTCTGGCAGCGACACGCTCGATACCGACCGCCTCGGGCAGTTGCTGGCGCGCCTGGAGTCGCTCGAACACGCCACCCCCGGCGCGCCGCAGCGGCAGTACCTGCGCTTTATCAAGGCGCTGGTGGGGCAGGAGGTGCGCATCATCCCCGTGGACGAGGTCATTTACCTGGAAGCCACCGACAAGTACGTCAACGTGGTCTCCAGCAACGGCGAGGCGCTGATCCGCACCAGCCTGCGCGAGCTGACCCAGCAGCTCGACCCCGAGCGCTTCTGGCAGGTCCACCGCGGCACCGTGGTCAACATCAGTTGCGTGGCCAGCGCGGTCAACCAGTCGCTGGGCCGGCTGTCGCTGCGGCTGCGCGACCGGCCGGAACTGCTGCCGGTGGCGCGCCAGTACGCGCACCTGTTCAAGCAGATGTAAGGGATGCGGCCGGGCGGCTTGGCCGCCACCTGGCTGCAGCGAAGGGCGGTTTTCCTCTATGATGCGGGCTTCGGCCCGCGTTTTTCTTTGTGTGCCGCCGCCCCGCATTTCTGTCCTGCCGCAGAGCCACCAACCGCCAGCACCATGTCCACCGCCGCACTCGATCCCACTCGCAATTCCCTTCGTCATGACGCCCAGGTGATCGGGCTGGTGGGGCTGGCGCACGGGGTCTCGCACTTCTATCACCTTCTGCTGGCGCCGCTGTTCCCGTGGATCAAGGCGGAATTCGGCCTGAGCTACGCCGAACTGGGTTTGCTGATGACGGTGTTCTTTGCCGTGTCGGCGGTGGTGCAGACGGCCTCGGGCTTCGTCGTGGACCGCTTCGGCGCCCGGCCCGTGCTGTTCGCCGGCCTGGCCTTCCTGGGCACCGCGGCATTGCTGTTGTCGACCAGCGGGGGCTACGCCGCGCTGCTGTTCGGCGCGGCGGTGGCGGGACTGGGCAACGGCGTGTTCCATCCAGCCGACTTCACGCTGCTGAACAAGCATGTGTCGCAGCCGCGGCTGGGCCATGCGTTTTCGGTGCACGGCATTTCCGGCAATCTCGGGTGGGCCGCGGCGCCGCTGTTCCTGGTCACAATCGCCAATCTCGCCAGCTGGCGCGTGGCGCTGGCGGCGGCCTCTGCGGTGGCCTTTATCGTGCTGGCCGTATTGGTGGTGCTGCGCCATGTGCTGGACCCGCGCGAAGTGCACGGCGCCGTGGCCCGGTCCGCGGCCAAGGCCGCCGGCGGCAGCCTGCTGGGCTTTCTGCGCTTGCCGCAGGTGTGGGTGTGCTGGGCCTTCTTCCTGCTGACCACGTTCTCGGCCGCCGGTATCCAGAGCTTTGCGCCTACCGCGCTGACCTACCTGTACGGCATGCCGTTCACGCTGGCCACTGCCTCCTATACCATCTACATGCTGTGCAGCGCCGGCGGCATGATCGTCGGCGGCTTTGCCGCCAGCCGCACCAGCAACCATGACCGCCTGATCGCGGTCAGCTTCACCGTGTCGGGCCTGCTGGCGGTGCTGGTCGGGCTGAACGTGGTGCCGGGGCTGCTGGTGCCGGTGCTGATGGGCCTGATCGGCTTTGGCGCCGGTACCGCAGGACCCTCGCGCGACCTGCTGGTGCGTGCGGCCGCGCCCGCGGGCGCCACCGGGCGCGTCTATGGCGTGGTCTATTCCGGGCTCGATATCGGCCTGGCCAGCGGCCCGCTGTTCTTCGGCGCGCTGATGGACGCGCGCCTGCCGGCCTGGGTTTTCTTCATGATCGGCGGCTTCCAGCTGCTGTCGATCTTCACCGCGGTGACCGTGGGCAACGGCAACCGCTCGCGCCGTGGCGCGGCGGCGGCTGCCTAGCGACGACCGCGGCGCACCCGCGCACCGCTTTCCGAATTCGTTTGCCTGAGGACGCTTCCATGTCATTGACGCCGGCCACTTCCCCCCAGCAAGACGGTTCCGATCGCGACACGCCACTGCCGGGCGGCCATATCCTGGTCGATGCGCTGCTGGCGCACGGCGCCGAGCTGGCCTTCGGCGTGCCGGGTGAAAGCTATCTGGCGGTGCTCGACGGCTTCCACCGCCGCCGCGACCAGATCCGCTTCATCGTCTGCCGCCAGGAGGGCGGGGCCGCGGTGATGGCCGAGGCCTACGGCAAGCTGACCGGCCGCCCCGGGCTGGCCTTCTGCACGCGCGGGCCCGGCGCCACCAATGCCAGCATCGGCGTGCACACGGCCTTCCAGGACTCGACGCCGATGATCCTGTTTATCGGCCAGGTCGGCACCGACTTCATGGACCGCGAGGCCTTCCAGGAGATCGACTACCGCCGCATGTTCGGCCAGATGGCCAAGTGGGTGGCGCAGATTGACCGCGTCGAACGCATCCCCGAATACATCGCACGCGCCTACCAGACCGCCACCTCGGGCCGCCCGGGGCCGGTGGTGCTGGCGCTGCCGGAAGACATGCTGGCGCAGACCGCCACCGTGCCGCAGCTGCGCGCCTACCAGCGCGTGATGAGCTGGCCGGGCGAGGCCGACCTGGCGCGGCTCACCGACATGCTCAATGCCGCCGAGCGCCCCTTCGTGCTGGCCGGCGGCAGCGGCTGGACGCCGCAGGCGTGCGCCGACCTGCAGGCCTTTGCCGAACGTTTCTCGCTGCCGGTCGGCTGCGCCTTCCGCGGCCAGGACCTGTTCGACAACCGCCATCCCAACTACGCCGGCGATGTCGGCATCGGCATCAACCCGGCGCTGGCCGAGCGCATTCGCAATGCCGACCTGGTGCTGGCAATCGGCCCGCGGCTGGGCGAGATGACCACCGGCGGCTATTCGCTGCTCGCCGCGCCGCGGCCGGCGCAGACGCTGATCCACGTGCATGCCGGCGCGGAGGAACTGGGCAGCGTCTACCAGGCCGACCTGATGATCCACGCGTCGATGCCCGCCATCGCCGCGCGCCTCGCCGTCCTGCAGCCGGCCGCCACGCCGCGCTGGAAGGCCTGGACGGAGGCCGCGCATGCCGACTATGAACGCTACCTGCAGCCCCCGGCGTTCACGGGGCAGGGCGTCGACATGGCCGAGGTGATCCGCACGCTGGACCAGATGCTGCCGGCCGATGCGGTGGTGACCAACGGTGCCGGCAACTATGCAGGCTGGCTGCACCGCTATTTCCACTACCGCCCGTATGTGAGCGGCGCGCGCGGCCAGCTGGCCCCGACCAGCGGTGCGATGGGCTACGGCGTGCCGGCCGCGATCGGCGCCAAGATCGCCTTCCCGCAGCGAACCGTGGTTGCGCTTGCCGGCGACGGCTGCTTCCTGATGAATGGCCAGGAACTGGCCACGTCGATGCAATACCAGGCACCGGTGGTGTTTATCGTCGTCAACAACGGCATGTACGGCACCATCCGCATGCACCAGGAGCGCGAGTACCCCGGCCATGTATTGGGCACCGAACTGCATAACCCGGACTTTGCCGCGCTGGCACGCGCCTATGGCGCGCGCGGCGAGATCGTGACCACCACCGAAGCCTTCGCGCCCGCGCTGCGCGAGGCGCTGGCCGCGCCGGTCTCGACGCTGATCGAGATCCGCGTCGACCCGGACGTGATCACGCCGCGCACCACGCTGAGCGAGATCCGCGCGCAGGCGCTTGCCAGCCAGAAGGCCTGAGGCGGCCCCACAGAATTCTTTCCATCCCATCAGGAGACCATCGATGAAGCCTGTCACCACCGACCTGTGCGACGCGCATGAAGACCGCCTTGCAGCCGGCACTCTGCGCGTCATGGCGCCGGTGTTCCGTGCCTTCGGCAAGCAAGGCGCCTTTGCCGGCCCCGCGGCCACGCTGAAGGTGTTCGAAGACAACTCGCTGGTGCGGACTGTGCTGGAAGCGCCGGGCCAGGGCAGGGTGCTGGTGATCGACGGCGGCGGCTCGCAGCGCTGCGCGCTGGTCGGCGGCAACCTCGGTGTTCTGGCCGAGAAGAATGGCTGGGTTGGCATCGTCGTCAACGGCTGCATCCGCGATACCGCCGAGCTGGACGTGTGCGATATCGGCATCCGCGCGCTCGCCGCGCATCCGCAGAAGAGCCAGAAGCGCAATATCGGCGAAAGTGACGTCACGGTACAGATGCCTGGCGCCGTCGTGCGCCCCGGCAACTGGATCTATGCCGACGCCGATGGCGTGCTGGTCTCGGACGAAAAGCTGGAGGGCTGAGCATGCCGCGCGTCTTTGTCTACGGCACGCTGCGAGCGGGCGAGGTCAATGACCTGAACGCCGCCGCGCAGCGTCACGGCATTGCCGCGCCCACGTTGCTGGGCACGGCCACGGTGGCGGGCAGGCTGTATGACTTCGGCAGCTATCCAGGGTTGGTACTGGATGACAACGCCGGCCCGGTAGTGGGCGATATCTACGATGTGGCCGACGCACTTGTGCCGGTGCTGGACGAGATCGAGGAGGTCTATCCCGGCCAGGCCACGCTGTTCGTGCGCGAGGAGCGGGACGTATTGCACGGCGGGCATGCCGTGACCTGCCTCCTTTATCCGGTGTCCGATGCGGCGGTCGCGGCGTTGCCACGCATCGACGGCGGCGACTGGGTTGCGTATCGGCGCGCGCGCGATACGGCTGCGGCCTGATCCGGCTGGTTCCCCCAGACAAACGGCGCCCTTGCGGCGCCGTTTTGCTTTTTCTGAGCCTCACGGGCTCACGTGTGGCGCAAACGGCTATTTTTCACGATGTGGAAAGCTGTTTTGGACCGCAAAAATACATGGTTTGCAGAGCACAACGGCATTTCTCATGATGAAAGACTATGTCCCGCATCGTGAAATAAATTCTGCAAGTTATTGAATTTAAATAACAAAAAAACTAAGCATCAACTGCATATCGGGCTTGTTGCGACGCGGGAGCATTCCCTACACTCTTATATAAGACACATGACTTGAGACGCGAAATACAGCCCCACGGCAGCGCGGTCAGGCCAGGTGATCAAGTGATTCTCAGCCATCCCCAAAACAGCTTCAGGAGAGTGACCATGAACCGCCAAGAACAGATCCAGGCCCTGCAAAAAGACTGGGATACCAATCCCCGCTGGAAGGGTATCAAGCGCAACTTCACCGCCGAAGATGTCGTGCGCCTGCGTGGTTCGGTCCAGGTCGAACACACCCTGGCCCGCCGCGGCTCCGAAAAGCTGTGGAACCTGCTGCACACCGAGCCGTTCGTCAACTCGCTGGGCGCGCTGACCGGCAACCAGGCCATGCAGCAAGTGAAGGCCGGCCTGAAGGCCATCTACCTGTCGGGCTGGCAAGTCGCCGGCGACGCCAACCTGGCCGGTGAAATGTACCCTGACCAGTCGCTGTACCCCGCCAACTCGGTGCCGCAAGTCGTCAAGCGCATCAACAACACCTTCCAGCGCGCCGACCAGATCCAGTGGAGCGAAGGCAAGGGCGACACCGACTTCTTCGCCCCGATCGTGGCTGACGCGGAAGCCGGCTTTGGCGGCGTGCTGAACGCATTCGAACTGATGAAGTCCATGATCGAAGCGGGCGCCGCCGGCGTTCACTTCGAAGACCAACTCGCTTCGGTGAAGAAGTGCGGCCATATGGGCGGTAAGGTGCTGGTGCCGACCCGCGAAGCCGTCGCCAAGCTGACCGCTGCCCGCCTGGCCGCCGACGTCTCGGGCGTGCCGACCCTTGTGATCGCCCGTACCGACGCCGAGGCCGCCGACCTGCTGACCTCGGACGTGGACGAGAACGACAAGCCGTTCTGCACCGGCGAGCGCACCGTGGAAGGTTTCTACCGCGTGCGCAACGGCCTGGATCAGTCGATCTCGCGCGCCCTGGCCTACGCTGAAGTGGCTGACCTGGTGTGGTGCGAAACCGGCAAGCCGGACCTCGAGTTCGCCAAGAAGTTCGCCGAAGCCGTGCACGCCAAGTTCCCGGGCAAGATGCTGGCCTACAACTGCTCGCCGTCGTTCAACTGGAAGAAGAACCTGGACGATGCCACCATCGCCAAGTTCCAGAAGGAACTGGGCGCAATGGGCTACAAGTTCCAGTTCATCACGCTGGCCGGCTTCCACTCGCTGAACTACTCGATGTTCAACCTGGCCTACGGCTACGCCCGCAACCAGATGAGCGCGTTCGTGGAACTGCAGGAAGCCGAGTTCAAGGCAGCCGAGAAGGGCTTCACCGCGGTCAAGCACCAGCGCGAAGTCGGCACCGGCTACTTCGACGCCGTGACCCAGACCATCGAAGGCGGCCAGTCGTCGACGACCGCGCTGAAGGGTTCTACCGAAGACGAGCAGTTCTTCGAAGACAAGAAAGTGGCCTGACTCTCCTGGTCACCTCCGCCGGGTCGTGGGGCCCGGCGGTATGGAAGGCGTGCGACCATCACGTCTTCTGCTTTAGGCGCCGCGCCGTTCTCTCTCAGGGACGGCGCGGTTTTTTTGTTTCCTAATGCTGGGGCGGGTTAGCGGGTAGCTGTTCAACAAGTGTTCAAAATTCGTTCAAAACCTATGCGGCATTGATGCGCACTTTGATCGGTTCCAGCCCGCGCGAGTTCGCGTACAGATCCGCCATCGCATCCGTCATGTGGCCAAGCAGCGCCTTGGTGTCGATGCCGCCCTGTTCCATGCACAGGCTGAGGATTTTGTGGAAGGTCGCCGCATCCTCTGCGTGCCGTGCGCGGTGCCCGATGCTCCGAATGAGGCCGATTACGATGCCTGGCAAGTGTGGGTGATGGGATCGCTGCCAAGTGCGCTGGCCGGGTGTGCTGCGCGGCATAGGACGACGGTGCGGGCGTGGCCAACCAAGTCGTAGTAGCACCCCGCCGCCTAGGCAAGTCGGCGGCGGGGCGCAATTGCGCGGCGCACCGGGGGATCCGCCACACGCTTTCAGCGTAGGGTGGGGGTACGGGGCCGTCATCCTGCTAAATAGAGGGATGCGTACGTGCTTTCGCGGAATGGCAAGGGTGTTTGTGCTTCCCCAAGAAAAAGCCCTCGTCCTGGGCCGGAGAGCGCTTTGGCGGATTGGTGGAATGGGCAATAGTGCACAGCCACGGAGACGAAACATTGCCCCCGTCTCTGCTGGGGAGATCGGGGACGGTATCAGGCGCCGTCCGACAAAAGAAAAGCCCTCGGCCAGGGTAGGCGAGGGCTATGAATCGCAGTGGGCGTGTCGCGGAACCGCCCGTTGGGGATGGTCGTACATGGCGTGCAATCGCGCATCCCTCTAAATAGAGGTGTTGCTGCAGGGTGACGGTGCCCTGCTAGTCACCGCAGCACCTACGGTGGGAAGAGGGAGCCTGATCGACAAGCCCACCGCGTTCCATACCGCGGCGGTGGCCGCCGGGTTGCACCAGTACTGATGCTCGCAATTCGAAAGCATGGCCTCAGCGCTTCCCCTTTTGACGCTGGACCTGAAAGGAAAACGCCCCAAGAGTCGGGCTTCAGCTCCTGGGGCAGTTCATAGGCGCTGCGCGCGGGCTCAGCGATAGACGATCACCGGGATGTCGGTATGCGTCAGCACCTTCTGCGTCTCGCTGCCGAGCAGCAGGCCCGACAGCCCGCGCCGCCCGTGCGAGGCCATGAAGATCACGTCGCAGCCATGGCGCTCGGCCGCGTCGATGATGCCGAGGTAGGGTACGGCAAAGGTCGACATGTCGGCGTCAAAGGTCACGCCGGCCGTGGTGGCCAGGTTCTCGACTTCCTTCAGGTAAAGCTTGGCCTGGTTCTCGATGCGGTCCTTGAAGGCCTGCGGCGCCTCGACCACGATTTCGCTGAACGGGGTGTACGGATATTCCTCCAGGCAGACATAGGCCGTGACGCGCGCGCCGATGGCCTTGGCGAGCTCCAGCCCGCCGTTGATGGCTTTCTTGGAGAGTTCCGAGCCGTCGGTGGGTAACAGGATGTGTTGGAACATGCGGGGCTCCTTTGCTGACTAGGGATCTGGGCAGGCAGCGGGGCGGCATCGGGGGTGCCGCGGCGCCGGGAATGCGCCTGTCTCGAATCCATTGTAGTCAGTGTGCCGAGTAGGGCATTGCGCAATATCAACGGCAACAAAGTGTCTCAGCGCACACGAGCCGCCGCCTTCATTCCGCCAGCGCTACGTCCGTGGGCACGACCAGCGCCTGCTCGGCCCGGCGCCAGTAGGCCGGGTTGCCATAGGTGTTCTTCAGGTGGTCAATAAACAGCCGCACGCGCAGCGGCAAGTGCTTGCGCTGCGGGAACACCGCGTGGATGCCGATCGGCGGCGCCTGGAAGTCGTCCAGCACCGTCACCAGCCGCCCGGTGGCGATTTCGCGGCCCACTTCCCACCACGAACGCCAGGCCAGCCCGTTGCCCTGCAGGCACCACTCATGCAGTACGGCGCCGTCGCTGCATTCCATGGTCCCGCCCACCTTGACCGTGACCGCGCGGCCGTCCTCCTGGAACACCCAGCCGCGCTGCACGTTGGCGCTGGCGCCAAAGGCAAGACAATTGTGGCGTTGCAGGTCCTCGGGCGTCTTCGGGCGGCCCGCGCGCGCCAGGTAATCGGGTGAGGCCACCACCACGCGGCGCGTCTCGGCCAGCCGGATCGACACCAGGCTGGAGTCGGGCAGGTCGCCCAGCCGGATGGCGCAGTCGAAGCCTTCATTGACCAGGTCGACCACGCGGTCCGACAGGTCCAGCGTGATGCTCACATCCGGGTGCGACTCAATAAACAGCGGCACCAGCGGCGCCACGTGCTTGCGGCCATAACCCGCCGGCGCGGTCACGCGCAGGTGTCCGCTGGCCTTGACGCCGCCGGCGGACACGCTGGCCTCGGCATTGTGCAAGTCGTTCAGGATGCGCTGGCAGTCCTCCAGGAAGGCCGAGCCCTCGAAGGTCAGGCTGATCTTGCGCGTGGTGCGTACCAGCAACTTGACGCCCAGGCGCTCCTCCAGCGCATCGATGCGCCGCCCGATAATGGCCGGCGCCACGCCTTCGGCGGCGGCCGCCGCCGACAAACTGCCGCGCGAGGCGACGGATACAAAAGTCTCCAGTTGCTTGAAATGGTCCACGAATGTTCGCCCGGGGTTGCACTGATTGTGCGGGCACGATCACGTGGACAGGTATTCTGCGCCCGTGCGGCCGGCAATGAGGAGGATTTGGTGCGGAGTATCGTTTTAGTCAGCCAAGATTAGTGGTGCAAAAGTAAAAGATCAAGTGACCCGGGGCACCTTTGCCGCACTGCAGCGTCTCCCTACAATGCCATGCATCCATCGGTGTACAGGGCCACGCAGTTGTGGTCCTGCCAGAGACATTCGGTTGCCCCAGCCCCTATGAACAAGATCCGCGCAGTCGTCTTCGATGCCTACGGCACGCTGTTCGACGTGTATTCCGTCACCGCGCGCGCGGAACAACTGTTCCCGGGCCGCGGCGAGGCGCTGGCGCTACTGTGGCGCGACCGCCAGATTGACTACACCCGCATCCGCACCATGGCCGCGCCCGACGGCGCGCGCTACAAGCCCTTCTGGGCGATCACCGTGGACGCGCTGCGCTATGCGGCCGAGCGCCTGAACCTGGCGCTGAACGAGGCCGCCGAAGCGCAGCTGCTGAAGGAATACGCCTGCCTGTCGGCCTTCCCGGAGAACCTGGGCGCGCTCAAGCGCCTGCGCCGCGCCGGACTGCCGCTGGGCATCCTGTCGAATGGCAATGCCGAGATGCTCGACATCTCGGTCAAGAGCGCCGGCATGGCCGGGCTCTTCGACCACGTGCTGTCGGTGGACGCCGTGCGCCAGTACAAGACCGCGCCCGCTGCGTACGCACTGGGACCACTGGCGTTCGGCCTGGACGCGCAAGAGATGCTCTTTGTCTCGTCCAACGGCTGGGACGCGTGCGGCGCCACCTGGTACGGCTACACCACCTTCTGGATCAACCGTGCCGGCCATCCGGCGGAGCGGCTCGACGTAGCCCCCTCCGGCACCGGGCACGACATGAATGACCTGCTTGAGTTCGTCCGCGCCCATGGCGTGGCGGTGTAGCAGGCCCCCCAATAACCAAGCTATCGCTATCGTTTACAGGAGAACACTGATGGCTATCACGCTGCCCGCGGGCATGAAGATTACCGGCGAAATCCTGCCGGCCTACGAAGATATCCTCACGCCGGAAGCCCTGGCCCTGGTAGACAAGCTGCACCGCGCCTTCGAGCCGCGCCGCCAGGAACTGCTGGCCGCACGCGTGGCACGCGCAAAGCGCCTGGACGCCGGCGAAATCCCCGACTTCCTGCCGGAAACCAGGAACATCCGCGAAGGCGACTGGAAGGTGGCCCCGGTGCCCAAGGCGCTGGAATGCCGCCGCGTGGAAATCACCGGTCCGGTCGAAGCCAAGATGGTCATCAACGCCTTCAACTCGGGCGCTGACAGCTACATGACCGACTTCGAGGATTCCAACACCCCGAACTGGCACAACCAGCTGCAAGGCCAGGTCAACCTGAAGGCCGCCGTGCGCCGCACGCTGACCCTGGAATCCAAGGGCAAGCAGTACAAGCTGAACGACAAGATCGCCACGCTGCAGGTGCGTCCGCGCGGCTGGCACCTGGATGAAAAGCACGTCACCATCGACGGCAAGCGCATCTCGGGCGGCATCTTCGACTTCGCGCTGTTCCTGTTCCACAACGCCAAGGAGCAGATCGCCCGCGGCGCCGGCCCGTTCTTCTACCTGCCCAAGATGGAAAGCCATCTGGAGGCGCGTCTGTGGAACGACATTTTCGTGATGGCGCAGAACGAGATCGGCCTGCCGCAAGGCACCATCAAGGCCACCGTGCTGATCGAGACCATCCTGGCCGCGTTCGAGATGGAAGAGATCCTGTATGAACTGCGCGAGCACAGCGCTGGCCTGAACGCCGGCCGCTGGGACTACATCTTCTCGTGCATCAAGAAGTTCAAGAACGACAAGGACTTCTGCCTGGCCGACCGTGCCAAGGTCACCATGACCGCGCCGTTCATGCGTGCCTATGCGCTGCTGCTGCTCAAGACCTGCCACCAGCGCGGCGCTCCCGCCATCGGCGGCATGAGCGCGCTGATCCCGATCAAGAACGATCCGGAGAAGAACGCCATCGCCATGGAAGGCATCATCAGCGACAAGCGCCGCGATGCCACCGACGGCTACGACGGCGGCTGGGTGGCCCACCCGGGCCTGGTCGAGCCGGCGATGAAGGAATTCGTCGCGGTGCTGGGCGACAAGCCCAACCAGTTCGAGAAGCAACGCCCGGACGTGCAGGTGAAGGGCGCGGACCTGCTCGACTTCAAGCCGGAAACGCCGATTACCGAGCACGGCCTGCGCATGAACATCAACGTCGGCATCCACTACCTGGGCGCCTGGCTGGACGGCAACGGTTGCGTGCCGATCCACAACCTGATGGAAGACGCCGCCACCGCCGAGATTTCGCGCTCGCAGGTGTGGCAGTGGATTCGGTCGCCGAAGGGCAAGCTGGAAGACGGCACCAAGGTGACGGCTGAGCTGGTGCGCAAGCTGATTCCGGAAGAGCTGGCCAAGGTGAAGGAACTGGTTGGTGGCGATACCAAGACGTATGACCGGGCTGCCGAGATTTTTGAGCAGATGTCTACGTCGGAGGATTTTGCCGAGTTCCTGACGCTGCCGTTGTATGAGGAAGTCTGAGTCCCTCAATAAGTAAGCAGGAATGAAACCCGCGGCCTGGCCGCGGGTTTTCTTTTGGGTGCCAGCGCACGACAAAAAAGCGAGAAGCAAAGTTACGTCCTGGCCTCAAACCGCTCGACCGACACCTTGCGGTACGTGCCCCGGTCCCGCGGCTTATACCCGAGTATGAGCGTTCGAAGCCTATGTAGGGGCAGCACTACCCGTCCGTAGAATGGGTTTGTTGCGCCTGCGCGCCTACCCTTGTCTCATGGCCGGTGCGATCGCGCAGTGCGCTCGCAAAAGCCCTGGGGTGACGGAGCTGCACCGCATTGCCTGCAATAGCTGGCGCAATGCAAATCTGAAATGAGCGCGGTGAACACTTTTCCCGAGGAGGAACCTCCTCGGAGGCACTCGCTTTGCCTTCACTCCGGGGGAAGGGTCATTAGCGCTTCGATGGGTATGTCCATGAGGTTCACCAGCGGTACTGAATAAATCGCTTTCAAGATAATAGCGGCTCGCCATGGAAACTCTGTATATTGATTGGCTCATGACTTCGCCAGAGTTGGCCAGCATAGAACGCATTATCGAGGCTGGGGCCCATCTTATTAGCGAGCGGGATGGCTACACACACCACGGTATTTATGTCGGCGGTGGGCAGGTCATTCACTACGGGGGCTTTGATCATTCGGCGAAACGGCGCCCCATAGAATACATAGCGTTGCGCGCCTTTGCGGCAGGGAAGGCTATAAAAATCCAGGCTGAACCGGATGCCGCTTATGCCGGAATCGAGGTAGTGCAAAGGGCGAAGTCCCGCCTGGGCGAAGACCAATATCAGTTCCTGACCAATAACTGCGAACACTTCTGCACATGGTGTGTGACAGGCGTCAGGCGGAGCGAGCAGGTACGCCAGTGCTTGCGGAATCCTTGGGTAGGCATCAAGACACTGTTTGCGCTCGCCAGGGCGAAGTTTCATGGTTTCCGTGATCGCGCAAGGCGCGATCGCCCGAATCGTTCTTTCGGGTATTCCGCCAAGACAGCGGCGTGCCAGTAGGGCAGGTCGTCAGCGTGAGATTCCGGGCCTGGCGAACCTCTACCACCCAAAGCGATAATCCCGGGTCGGGTGCAGCCACCAATTCCCGTTCCCGGGCAGTTCCAGCACCTGGTGGTGAAATCTCAGGAGTGTGGGCCGATGACTGACACTGACCAGCGTCGCCTGCATGTCGGCCAGCAGCATATACATGCTTTCCTCATTGCCACTGTCCAGCGCGCTGGTGGCCTCGTCGAGCATCACGTAGCGCGGTTTGGCGAGTAATACGCGTCCGATCGTGAGTCGCTGTTGCTCGCCGAGGGATAACACTTTGCCCCAGTCCACTTCCGTGTCCAGCCCGCCAAACCGGCCAACGATATCCTTCAGATTGATCATCTCCAACAGCTGCAGAAGTTCCTCGTCAGGTACCTTCTGGCCGATGTGGTTCGGGTATAGCAACTGGCTGCGCAGGCTGCCCACCACCATGTAAGGGTGCTGCGGCAGGAACAGCATTTCCTGCGGACTTGGCCGCACGATGCATCCCGTGCCGTTGTTCCACAATCCGGCGATCGCGCGCATCAGAGAACTCTTTCCTCCGCCGCTGGCACCGACAATGAGAAGTCCCTCTCCCGGGTTGATCGACAATGTCAGGTCGTTGACCAGCGTTCGCTCCTGGTTCGGTGTCTGCAAGGTGACATGTTCCAGCGCCAGGCGGGAGTCCAGGACGGATTCGATCCTGTCCGCTGGCCTGGGGGAGGCTGCTGCCATCCCGTTCAAGGCGCCGGAGAATGTGTCCAGTCGATCCAGTCCCGCCACGAATCGACTCAGGTCCTCAAAATTGTCAACGACCACGGTCAATGCGTTCAGTACGGCGGCAAATGCAGCAGCAGCCTGGATAGCGCGACCGACTTCGAGCTCGCCGGAAAGCACGCGTGAAGCGACGATGGCACTGGGCAGTACGATGGTGAGGAAGTTATAGGCATACTGGAACAGGCTCAGATTGAGCTGCCAGTTAATGAGTCTGTTGAAGTTCTGGAAGGCATGTTCGAAACGGCCCCGCACATGGGACGACTCCAGCGCTTCACCCCGATAGAACGCAATGGACTCGGCGTTCTCACGAACCCGGATCAGGCTGAACCGGAAATCCGCCTCCCGCTTTAACTGATAGAAATTCAGGCCAATCATGACGCGGCCGAAAAAAAAGACGGTTACGAATGTGCCGGCGATGGCATAGATAACAAGAAAGTAGACCAGCTCCCTGGAGATCGACCACAAGACTGCGCTGAATGCAATGATTTGCAGCAGTGCGCCGACGCCAATAGAAAGAAAAAACAGGGATTGCCGCGTGAAGGTATTGATATCCTCGGTGATCCGCTGATCCGGATTGTCGATCGCGGCATTGGCATTGAGTTTGTAATAAGTCCTGGCCTTGAAATATCCGTCCAGATAGTGATCGGTCAACCAGCGCCTCCAGAAAAGGCCCAGTTTATTTCTCACGAAATGGTAAAAGCTGTAGGTGGGAACGGCGACGATCAGGATGTAGAGACATTTTCTGATCGAGGCCCAGAAGCGATCGGCGTCTTGTGCCGCCAGGGCCGAGGTAAATTCGCCGGTTTGCTCGATGAACAGGACTTCGGTTTGGGTTTGGCCCAGCAGCAGCAGGACCAACAGGAGCAGCAAGCCCGAGGCCTTCCATTTTTCCTTTGAGAACCAATAAGGTTTTGCAATGGCCCAGTATCGGGTCCACACGTGCCGGTGGGAGGCGCCAGTATTTTTCCTTTGGGCTTTCCTTCGGGCCGAAGTGCTGCCCGCGACCCTCGGCTCAGGAACGACGCTCATGTTGCCTCTCCAGCGGTGACCGGATACATACTCGTCACACGGATCCCGACGCGGGAACACTGTCTGACGATTAAAAAATCACCATTGGAATATAGACCAGCAAAATCGATGCCCGGCTAATTCGCGCGACTGGCCGGGTTCACCAACTCCCCCTTTGAACAGAGGGGAAGACGAGCGCACCCGCAGCGCCGGCTGCGACCCTTTGAACTGGGTAGTCGAACAGCCCCAGCGACGCATTGTTGGATTTCCCTGAATAGTCCTGCCAATCCGCGGCGGATTGTAGAGACCTGCCGCCGTGGGCAGAATCGCCCACAGGTTCAAGGCGTGCGGCCCTTTGCCCGCGCCGGCCCCGGACCATTTCAAGGAGCCGACGATGAGGCTGAATATCAACGGAACGGATCACGACGTCGACGCCGATCCCAATATGCCGCTGCTGTGGATGTTGCGCGACCTGGCGGGCCTTACCGGCACAAAGTTCGGGTGCGGCATGGCGCAATGCGGCGCCTGCACCGTGCATGTGGACGGCGCGCCGCAGCGTAGCTGCGTGTTACCGGTGTCGGCGGCGGCCGGCAAGTCGATCACCACCATCGAGGGTTTGTCGCCGGATGGCAGCCACCCGGTGCAGAGGGCCTGGGCCGAGTTGGATGTGATTCAGTGCGGTTACTGCCAGTCCGGCCAGATGATGTCGGCGGCGGCACTGTTGAAGCAGACCCGCACGCCCACCGACGCGCAGATTGACGAGGCCATGGCTGGCAATATCTGCCGCTGCGGCACCTACCAGCGCATCCGCGCGGCCGTGCATCGCGCCGCCGAGCTGGCCGGGCACTGAGGGAGAGCGATCGTGCAGGCACTTTCCAACCCCTCGCGGCGCAAGTTCCTCGCGGCCGGTGCCGTGCTCGGCGGCGGCCTGGTGATTGGCTTCACCGTGCCGGTGGCGCGTCGCCAGCCTGGCGTCGAGGCTGCAGTGTCAACCACCACGTTTGCGCCCAATGCCTTCCTGCGCATCGGTGCCGACGACAGCATCACGGTACTGCTGGCCCATTCGGAAATGGGGCAGGGCGTGTGGACCACGCTGCCCCTGCTGATCGCCGAGGAGCTCGATGCGGACTGGTCGCGGATCCACGTTGAACATGCACCGGCGGCGCCGACCTATGGCAACAGCGCTATCGGCGGCATGCAGGCGACGGTCGGCTCCTCCAGCATTCGCACTGAATTCACGCGCTACCGGCAAGCCGGCGCGGCGGCGCGGGCGATGCTGCTGCAGGCCGCGGCGCAGCGCCTCAACGTGCCGGCGGCGAGCCTGCGCACCGACACTGGCGCGGTCGTCAACGGCACGCAGCGCATCCGCTATGGCGAGCTGGCCGACGATGCCGGGCGGCTGGCGGTGCCAGATGCCGCATCGCTCGCGCTGAAGGCGCCGGGCGAATGGAAGTGGATCGGCAAGGGCGCACGGCGCCTCGACAACCTGCCCAAGCTCACTGGCCGCGCGCAATTCGGCATCGACGTGCAGTTCGATGGGCTGCTGACCGCCGTGGTGGCGCGTGCGCCGACGTTTGGCGCGCGGGTGCGCAGCGTCGACGACGGGGCGGCGCGCGCGGTGCGAGGCGTGCGCCAGGTGGTGCAGGTGCCAAGCGGTGTCGCGGTGGTCGCCGATCACTACTGGGCGGCCAGGCAGGGTCGCGATGCGCTGAAGATCGAATGGGAGCCGGCCGCGGGCGCAGCACCCGACAGCGACCGGCTGTTGCAGGAATTCGCGCGGCTGGCGGGCGCGCCCGGTCCGGTGGCAGCGGAGGCCGGCGACGTGGCCGTGGCCATGCGGGGCGCGGCGCAGGTGGTGGAGCGTGAGTACCGCGTGCCCTACCTGGCGCACGCGGCGATGGAGCCGCTCAATTGCACGGTGCGCCTGGGTGCCGAGGGCTGCGACGTCTGGGTCGGCACGCAGATGCAGACGCTGGCGCAGCGCACCGCGGCGCAGGTGTCCGGGCTCAGGCCGGAGCAGGTGCGCATCTATACCACCTTCCTCGGCGGCGGTTTCGGGCGCCGGGCGGTGCAGGACTTTATCGGCGAGGCCGTGCACGTGGCCAAGGCAGCGGGCGCTCCGGTCAAGACGGTTTGGTCGCGCGAGGATGACATGCGCGGCGGCTACTATCGCTCCGCCTTCGTGCACCGGGTGCGGGTGGGGCTGGACCGGGCCGGACTGCCGGTGGCATGGCGCCATGGCATCGCCGGGCAATCGATCCACCCGGATACGCCGGGCGTGCACAAGACCTCGGTCGAGGGTGTAGCCGATTCTCCGTATGTGACGCGCTGCCCCGCGCATCGCGTCGAGGCGCACTCGCCGCGCACCAGCGTCCCGGTCTGGTACTGGCGCTCGGTTGGCCACAGCCACAGCGGTTTCGTGATGGAGGGCATGGTCGACGAACTGGCGCGCGCCGCGCGCAAGGATCCGCTGGCCTATCGCCGCCTGCTGCTGAAGGACGAGCCGCGCCACCTGCGCGTGCTGGAGCTTGCGGCCGACAAGTTCGGCTGGCAACGCAGGCCTGCGCGCGGCCGCGGCTATGGCCTGGCGGTGCATGCATCGTTCGGCAGCTTCTGCGCGCAGGCGGTGGAAGTTTCGGTCAGCAAGGGCGCGTTGCGTGTGCATCGCGTGGTGTGCGCGATCGACTGCGGTATCGCCGTCAATCCCGACAACATCCGCGCGCAGATGGAAGGCGCCATCGTCTACGGGCTGAGCGCGGCGCTATATGGCAACCTTGCGCTGAAGGACGGCGCTGCGCTGCCTTCCAATTTCCACGACTACCCGGTGCTGCGCATGCCGGAGATGCCGCGCATCGACGTGCATATCGTGCCCGGCACCGATGCGCCCGGCGGCGTCGGCGAGCCCGGCACGCCGCCCATTGCCGCGGCGGTGGCCAACGCCGTGTTCGCGCTCACCGGCGAGCGGCTGCGCACGCTGCCGCTACAGCCGCGCCAGGCCTGAAGCGTCGCTGCAATCTTTCGAAATCCTGGAGCAACCAAATGACCCAGCTCTCGCCTGAACCGCGGACTGCCGCGACGCTGCCGACATCGCTGTCGCTGCGCCTGACCCGCCTGGAACCGCTGGCCTATGCGCTGCTGCGCGCCGTGTTCGGCCTCGTCATGATGACGCACGGCCTGCCCAAGCTGCTCGGCACCAGCCATGGCTCGATGGCCAACCCGATGGCCGGCGCCACCAACCTGATCGCCAACGTGCTGCACCTGCCGATGGCGCCGCAGATTGCGCTGGCGGTGGCGCTGTTGGAAACGATTGGCGGCGCCATGCTGGTAGCGGGGGTGCTGACGCGACCCGTGGCCGCGTTGATGACGGTGCAGATGGCGGTTATCTGCTACATCCATCGTCAGCATTTCGCGTGGATCGATCGCGGAATGGAGTATCCGCTGGTGCTGCTTGTCGTGGTGCTGCTGCTCGCCGCGCGCGGCGCTGGGGCGTGGTCGGTCGACAGTCTGCGCGCGGCGCGGCGTTACGCCGGGGCATAGGCCGCGCTGCGGCTGTCAGGCGCAGGCCGGCTGGCGCGTTGGCGACCGGAACACTTCCCATCAGGCCGGTCCCCCCAACCAGCCCGTCTCAACTCTGAAACCGATTTTCCGCTTTGCGCTTTCCGGCCGTTCTCTCACGGCGACATCTCCGAAAAGAATCAACGAGATAGCGGTCATGGCACCGTTCTGGCTACAAGTGCCAGTCAGTCGAGACGCCACCTGAATGGACGGAAAGGAGGACAAACGAGACAAACGATATGCGACAAACCACCAACCCCTGTTCTCGCGTTGATGGCCTCAAAGGAGGTCGTATGGATAATTTTCACCGAGCCCTGTCGCTGGCGTTGACAGGAATTTGTTCTTTTCTGCTGATTGCGGCATCCGCCGGTCCCGCTTTGGCGGCAGTTGAATGTCCAGCCGCCGGTGCGGCGGTGTGCGGACAAAACAGCGGCTTGATTCCGATCCACAAGGACTTCATCCATGCCTCGCTGATATGGAACAAGAAGTATGCAGAATGTCCGAAGATGCTGATCTGGATGCGGCCATCGGAGTACAAGCCAACGCACTATCTCAATCCGCCGGTGCAGGGCGGTGGATTCCCTGGGTTCAACCAGAAATATATTGATCTGGTACAGGGCGGATTCTCACTTGGCCAACTCGACGAGAGCGGCTGGTCACGCTACAGCCCTGACCTCGAACGGGAAAACGCCCAGATCGTCGATGTCTGTGGACTGCAGTCCCTGATCAATACCGGCACATTCACCAAGACGGCTATCGCCGATCTGACCAGCGCGGACATTAGCTATACCGACCCGTTCTTCTCGGATGCCGGTTTCTCCAGGGGACTGGGATATAACCTGTTCTGTAATGGCCACGTGTCCGGGACTGATGGCCGTATCTACGTAGTCGGGCTACATGACAAGGGCGGCAACAATGGCGGAAGGAAGGTCAACATATTCGACCCCAAGACCGAGCAATGGGTAAGCAGACCGATACCATGCGTCAGATCCGGCTTTGAAATGGACCCGACCGGAGTCTTGTCACATTGCGATCCGCTGAATGAGAACAATACCGATCCAGCGCATTCCTCGGACCTGAAGTATCAACGCTGGTATCCGAGCGCCGTGACGCTGCCCGATGGGCGAATTCTGGTCCTGTCTGGCTCTGATCAGGACACCAGCGTAGGGCCGGCCAATGCGAGCGCCACCAAGGTACGGCAGGCCGTGCCGGAAGTGTACGATCCGAAGACCGATACGACGGTTGCGCTGGAAAATGCAAAGAAGCTGCTGCCGATGTATCCCCGCGCTTTTGTGGTCCAGACCGGACCAGGCGAGAAAGACTGGAAGGTCGCCGTCTCCTCCGAAGTCGTACCACCGCTGCCTGGACAACCTGGAGGGTTGAATATTCGAGGCTACGATCCCTTCTTCTACAGCGGAAGGACCTACCTGCTCGATGTCCAGGGCGCGCTCGCCGACCCCCTGATCGCCACGCCCGCAGAGAACCATTGGACCTATGTGGATACGGCCCAGAATGCCCATGACAGTGGCGCTGGCGTCATGATGGTGACGATCAACGCGAATGGCACCTGGTCGCAGGATCTGTTCCTGTTCGGCGGATCGGATGGCGGCAATACACCCGCTTCAGCGGTTGCGGAAACGATCAATTTCTCCAGTCCGACACCAAAATGGAAGCCCCTCAGCAATCTCATCCTGCCGGCCACGCAGAACAATGTGGTCGCGCTGCCAGATGGGAAACTGCTGGTCGTCGGTGGTGCCGATGGAAACGTGAACAGCCTTGCCTATCAGCTGTTCAATCCGGCCGACGGCAGCAGGACCGACGTGGTCACTTCGCCGGTGCCCCGGCATGACCATTCCACTGCGCTACTGATGCCCAATGGTGGCGTATGGGTGATGGGAGGCAACAGGGTCAACCTGATACCAGGATCACCCCAGACCCAGGCACAACGGGATGCCGCCGTCCCGGTACTCGAGTTCTACAAGCCACCTTATTTCTTCAAGGGTGTGAAGCCGGTCATCGACAAATCCCCGAACAGCATCCGCTACGGCAAGAAGTTCAAGCTGGACGTCTCCGGCGCCGAGGTCGAATCGGTTGCGCTGATTCGTACTGGTCCGATCACCCACAACTGGACTTGGGGCAACCGGTACGTGAAGCTGCCGGTCGCGAAGGAAAACAGCGGCAAGCTGGAAGTCACGGCCCCGCCGTTGCCAGGGCTTGCGATTGCCGGGGACTATTTGCTCTTCGCCGTCGCCAAGAATGGAACCGTCAGCGAAGGGCGACATGTGCAACTGAAGTTCAAGGACGATCCTGAGCCCGATTGAGGACGCAATCCCCGTATTGCCTTCCCGCCGGGAGCTGGCAGGCATCGCCCCAACTGCTGAACCCCGATCGGATGTTCCGGTCACGGAACGCCCGAACGGGGTCGGTGGACGGTCTGCGTGCGGCGCTATGTCGGGGCATAGCCCGCGCCGCCGCTGTCAGGCACTGGCCGGCTGGTGCGCACTGCCGGTCAGCAGTCGGCGAGATGCGCCACGCGCGACTTGCCAGTGCGCCAGGGACGTGCGCAGTAGCACGGCGGACGCCGCCAGCAGCACCAGGTCCTTCAGCAAGAATTGACCGATTGGTGCGGAAATTGCCGGAAATCCGCCAGCTGTCGGCTCCGCGACGCCAGGGGTGGTGAAAAAGAACGTGAGCGTGATGGCGTAGGTCGCGCACGACATTGCCGCACCGAGCACGGAAGCCCCGCGGTGGAAGGCACCGGTGGCCAGCGTGACGGCAGTGGCGAGTTCCAGCGCACCAATGACGCCGCTGGCGCCACGCACGCCGAATGCGCTGAGAAGCCAACTCATGAAGGGGCTATGTTCGATAAACGGTGCAATGCCCTGCGCTTCGTAGAGGGTGAACTTCATCGCGCCGAACCATAGGAAGACCACGACCAGGGACCAGCGCAACAAGGCCGTATAGTCTGGGATAGCCGCTGCGGGGTGTGTCGGGGCGAGGGAAAAGATCGGTTTCATATTCAACTCCTGAACAGATGGGTGGTGTGGGTCATAGGACCGCATGCGCGGATCGCCGCGGCAAAGCCGGCGGCGGTGGGCTGCGCATCGGTCGCATCTGCGTCGCGGCGCCGCCTGGTATGGAGTTCGACGTAGTGGCGCACCGGGTTGCAAGTGCCACTACGACGATGATTTGTTTTTGCCAGGCGGAAAGCACGCCTTCGCGTAAGCCGCCGCAGAAAACCGCACGCCCCCGGTCAGGAAGCTACCCGCAGTGCGTGCGTGGCCAATCAGTCCTTGAGCGCGAGCGCCGCTTCCGGCGCGCGGCGGAAGCTGATCGCCAGGCGATTGAACGCATTCATCAGGCTGATGGCCATGGTCAGGTCGGCCAGTTCCTTTTCGCTGAAGACTGCCTCGGCTGCCAGGAACACGTCGTCAGGAACATGCGTATCAGCAACGCGAGTCACTGACTCGGCCCATGCAAGGGCAGCCTTTTCACGGTCGCTGAACAGGCTGCCGGCTTCATGCCAGGCCTGCACCAGTGCGAGCTTTTCGATCTTGACGCCCTTCTTGACCAGGTCACGCGTGTGCATATCGAGGCAATATGCGCATCCGTTGATCTGGCTCACGCGCAGATAGACCAGCTCGACCAGTACATCGTCGAGGCCCGACTGCATGATGTAGCCGTAGACACTGCCAAAGGCCTTTACGCCGCCGGGGGACGCTTTCGTGTAATCCAGTCTCATTTCAGACTCCTACTTTTCGTTGGTGGTAAGTTCTTTATCGTCAGAATCGACGACGAAAACGGCCAGCAGCTTGGCCGGTTGCGTTTTGCTCGCGTTGCGACTGACCGGGTGACTTGACCCTGGCTCCTCGTAGAAGCTTTGGCCCGCCTTGTAGATGCGTTCCGGCCCGTCATTGACCTTGCTGGCGATGCTGCCCGAAACGACATAGGCGTAAATGAACGCCGACTTGGCATGGCGGTGTGGCAACGAGGCGCCGCCAGGGGCATAAAGCACTTCCAGGGCAACGAGCGATTTGCCCGGGATGTTCGGGATCGCGTGTGTGAAGTTCGGTTTGACCGTTTCTCCAGACCCGTGCGCGGCGGCGACGCCCGCAGCGGCCATCCCGGTGGCGGCCAGCAACAGCAAGAGGGTGCGCTTGAGTTTCATATTTGATCTCCTTGGGGATCTCTTTTGGTGAAAGCATCATGCGCTCGCCCTGGTTCATGCGAAAGAACCAAAAATCGAAATCTTGGATGTACCATGGGCGATGGCGAAGTCCAGTGCCCCGAGCCGCGGACCCAACTTGATACGGGAGTAGGGAAGGCGTCTAATCGTTCAGGAGAGGGCTGAGGAAACAATAGGTGCGCTATGCGCTGCACAAACTGCGGAGCGGAGAACCCCGCTGGCGCCAAGTTCTGTGAGGACTGCGGGACCAGGCTTGTCCAGCTCTGCCCGAACTGTGGCCACCAGTCGAGCGCTGCAGCCAGGTTTTGCAGCGAATGCGGCGCATTCCTGAGCGACTCGCTTGAAGCGTCGAAGGGGCGCACTCAAAACGCTCCGCCCGCCCCGATCCACTACACCCCGCGCCACCTGGCCGAGCGCATCCTGGCGGAGCAGGCGGCAATGGAGGCCAGGGAAGAGACGGCAGGCGAACGCAAGACCATTACGGCCCTGTTCGCCGACATGGCCGGCTCCACGGCATTGATCCACGACCTGGACCCGGAAGAAGCACGCCGCCTGATCGACCCCGTCGTGGCCCTGATGATGGAGGCCGTGCATTACTACGAGGGCTACGTGGCCAAGTCGCTGGGTGATGGCATCCTCGCTATGTTCGGTGCTCCCATTGCCCACGAAGATCATCCTCAGCGAGCCTTGTACGCGGCGCTGCGCATGCAGGAAGCCATGCGCCGCCACAGCGACCGGATCCGTCTCGAGCAAGGCATACCGCTCCAGATTCGGGTGGGGATCCACACTGGAGAGGTGGTGGTGCGCTCGATTCGCAAGGACGACCTGCGCACGGACTACGATCCGGTGGGGCACACGATCCATATCGCCGCGCGGATGGAAAGCATCGCCACGCCTTCGTCCATTCTCGTGAGTGAGTCGACACGCAAGCTGACCGAGGGTTACTTTGACTTCAAGGCCCTGGGGGCCACTCAGGTGAAAGGCATCCCCGAGCCGCTCGCCGTGTACGAGGTGCTGCGCCTCGGCGCGTTGCGCACGCGCTTGCAAGTGGCGCAGCATCGCGGTTTGGCACGGTTTGTCGGGCGCCAGGCCGAGCTGGAGCAATTGCACAGGGCATTGGATCGGGCCAAGGGGGGGCACGGGCAAATCGTCGGGGTAGTCGGCGAGGCGGGAGTGGGAAAGTCCCGGCTTTTCCACGAGTTCAAGGGCGTCTCGCAGCGAGGCTGCCTGGTGCTGGAGACCTTCTCGGTCTCGCACGGCAAGTCCTTTGCCTATCTGCCGCTGATTGAACTCGTGAAGAGCTATTTCCTGATCAACGCCCAGGATGATGAGCGAAGCAGCCGCGAAAAGGTCGCCGGTAGGGTCCTGATGCTCGAGCGCAGTCTGGAAGATCTCTTGCCTTACCTGCTTCATTTGTTAGGCATCAGCGAGTCCGGTTCAGCATTACCGAACATGGACCCTCAGATCCGTCGCCAACGCACGTTCGAGGCGATCGCGCGGCTGCTTGTGCGCGAAAGCCTGAATCAACCGCTTGAACTCTTGTTCGAGGACCTGCAATGGCTGGACAGCGAAACCGAGGCGTTCCTTGATGTCCTCATCGACCGCCTGCCAAGCGCCAGGATTCTGCTCCTCCTGAATTACCGGCCCGAATACCAGCATGGCTGGGGCCACAAGAGCTACTACACCCAGCTTCGGCTGGATCCGTTGGGCCAGTCCGAGTCCCAGGGATTGCTCGCTGCCTTGCTTGGGGAGGATCCCACGCTGATGCCCCTCAAGACCCTCATCCTGGAGAAGACCGAGGGCAACCCATTTTTCATGGAAGAGGTGGTGCAGACCCTGTCCGAGGAGAAGGCACTGCTCGGCGACCCCGGACATTACCGCATCGACAAAACCCCCACCGTGCTGCATATCCCGACCACGGTGCAAGGCGTACTCGCTGCCCGCATAGATCGGCTGCCCCGGGCCGAGAAGGACTTGTTGCAGACACTTGCCGTGATTGGCAAGGAGTTTCCCCTGAGCCTGATCCAGCGGGTCGTCGCCCAGTCTGATGACCAGTTGCGCCACCTGCTGGCCCGCCTGGAGGCTGGCGAGTTTATTTACGAGCGGCCCGCATTCCCCGATATGGAATACACGTTCAAGCATGCCCTCACCCAGGAAGTTGCCGGCAACTCTCAACTCACGGAGCAGCGCAGCGTGCTGCATGAACGCATAGGCCAGGCCATCGAGGCACTCTTCCACAATCGGCTGAAGGACTATTGCGGTGAGCTGGCGCGCCACTACAGCCTTAGCGGCAACAATCCGAAAGCTGTGGAGTACCTTCGCTGGACGGGGCAGCAGGCGCTCGATCATTCCGCCTATCGCGAAGCGATCCGCCACCTCGGCGCGGCCCTGGAGTTGCTCAAGCGAATGCCCGACACACCCGAACGCGCACGCGAGGAACTTACTTTGCAGCTCGCCATCGGTCGGGCCTTGATTGCTGCCAGGGGTTATGCCTCGTCGGAGGTTGAGGCTGCGTATAGCCGTGCGCTGGCGCTGTGTGGGCAGGTCGGCAAAACACCGCAACTGTTTCCGGCGCAGCTGGGACTGCGTACCTACTTTTCCTTGCGCGCGGAATACGGGAAAGCCCATGAGCTGGGTAAGCGGCTGCTCAGCCTGGCCGAGGACGGACAAGACCAGGAACTGGTCGGGGAAGCGCATATCTCGCTCGGTGCCACGTTGTTTTTCATGGGCGAATTCAACGCGGCCCATGCCCATCTGGGGCAGGCACTCGCCCTCTACAGCCCTGCGGCGCAGCACGCGCATCCGCTTCTCCACGGGGTCCATCCCGAAGTCCGTGCGCTTGCGATTTCGGCCCATGCCCTGTGGTACCTGGGCTACCCCGACCAGGCTTTCAGGCGAGGGCAGGAGTCGCTGACGCTCGCCCGGAAGGTGTCTCACCCCTTTAGCCTGGCGCATGCCCTGGTCTTCATGGCCGAGCTTCACCAGTTCCGGCGTGACCCGCAACTTGCGCAGGAATGCGCCGAGGCCGCCATCACGCTCTCGACAGAGCAGGGCTTTCCGTTCTGGCTGGGGTGGGCAACCATCGTTCAGGGTTGGGCGCTGGCCGAGCGGGAAAGCGCAGAGGATGGCATCGCGCGGATACGTGGCGGCCTGACCGCCTATCACGCCACCGGGGCCGAGCGGGGCCGGTCACACTTTCTGGCGCTGTTGGCCCAGGCCTATGGAAAGGTGGGGCAGGCCGAAACCGGGCTCAGCGTGCTGAACGAGGCGATGGACATGGCGGACAGATCCGGAGAACGCTACTACGAAGCCGAATTGCATCGGCTCAAGGGGGAGCTGATGCTTCACTGTGCGAGCGTCCGGGACCAGGCGTCCGTGAGTGGGGAAGACGTCGAAGCGTGTTTTCACAAGGCGATCGCGGTGGCTCGCCATCAAAGTTCCAGGTGGCTGGAGCTGCGGGCGACCCTCAGCCTGGCTCGGCTGTGGCAACGATCAGGCAAGACAGAAGCGGGGATGCGCAGGCTGGCCGAGATTCATGGCGCATTCACCGAAGGATTCGATACCGCTGACTTGCAGCAGGCCAAAGCGCTGCTTGAGGCTTCGGCCTGGCAGCATCGTGCGCCGGGAACAGTTGGCTCGGACAAGCCTTGAACCACTGGTTACCGCCGTCAGGAATGGCTTGACGCGGGCCCGGAAGCTGCGTCAAATGCCTGGTCCGGCGGGGTCAAGCCTGGTCGGTGTCCGCGGCCAGTTGCGCGCCGACATAGTCCAGGAAGCATGTGATGCGCGACGACACTTGCGTATTGCGGTAGTAGACCGCGTGGATCGGTTGCCGGACATCGACGGTATGGGCCATCAGCACCTGCACCAGGTCGCCGCTGGCGCGCCCGGCGTGCGTCATGTAGTCGGCCAGGCAGACGATGCCCTGGCCGGCCAGCGCCAGCCGCAGCAGTGTTTCCCCGCTGGAGGCGCGCACATCAGGCGCGATGCGCAGGCTGTCGCCCTGCGCATGCCGCAGCGGCCAGTGGTTCAGCGAATCGGGCTGCGCGAAGCCCAGCAGGCTGTGGGACGAGAGCTCTTCGATGGTCTTCGGTACGCCGCGGCGTTTCAGGTAGGCCGGGCTGGCCAGAAGCCGCAGCCGGCTGCTGCACAGCGGCCGCGCGTGCAGCGTGGAGTCGCGCAGCGCGCCGATGCGGATTGCCACGTCGGTGCGCTGCTCCAGCAGGTCGATGATCTGGTCGCTGGTATGCAGCTCCAGCTCGATCTCCGGATAGCGTTCGCGGAAGCCCTCCACCAGCGGCACGATCACGTGGTGCATGAACGGCGTGGCAGCGTTGACGCGCAGCTTGCCGGTGGGCTTGCGTCGCCGGATCGCCATCTGCTCCTCGGCGGTGTCGATGGCGTCGAGCACGCGCCGCGCATGGGCCAGGAAGGCCTCGCCTTCCTCGGTCAGCACCAGGCGGCGCGTGGTCCGCCGCAGCAGCGTGGTTTCCAGCTTCTCCTCGAGCCGGGTCAGGCCGCGGCTGACCGCGGAGACGGTCTGCTGCAGCTGCTCGGCCGCGGCCGTGATGGAGCCGCTGTCGACCACCGTGGTGAAGGTGAGCAACTCGTCCAGCGTCGTTTTCATGCAGCCAGTGCCTGCTCGTGGAAGTGCGGCAGCACATGGGCTGCGATCTCTTCCATCACCTCGGCCACGGGCCGCCGGCTGCGGCGGAAATGCAGGCCGATATGGTGCACGCCGGCTGCGCGCATCGCCTCCAGCTCGGCGATCAGCCCGTGCCGGCCGACCGTGCCGCCGAAACGGTGGCGCTGCATCGGCGCGTCAGGATCGTCCAGCAGGTCCAGGTGGATAAAGCTGATGTAGGGCTTGTTGCCGGCGACATTGCGCCATAGCGCGCTGCGGCGTTCGTGGTCGGCGGGCGAACCGGGGTAGGCCAGCCAGCCGTCCATGTTGACGCCGGCCCATTGCGGCGTCTGCTGCGCCAGCCCGGCAACAAGCAGCGTCAGCGGCGGTTCGGTGCGTGGCAGCAGCTGCACGCCGGGCGGCAGGCCGGCGGCGCCGGTATTGCGCAAGATCGCCACCTGTCCGCGGAAATTATCGTCACGCTGGGCAAAATCACGGCCGAACACCGGATACTCGACCGGGCGGTCGCCGCTGGCCACGCCGAGCAGCAGGCGCCCGCCGCTTAACTGGTTGACCGTGTTGGCGGACTTGAGGGTCAGCAGCGGCTCGCGCAGCGGCAGCACCACTGCCGCGGTGCCGAGCAGGATGCGTTCGGTGATGCCGGCCAGGTAGCCCAGGTAGGTGAAGGCCTCGAACACCTGCGCGGCGTCACCGAACTGCGGGTCGTACAGCGGCACGTCGCGCACCCACAGGGCGCGGTACCCCAGCCGGTCGGCCAGGCGCGCCAGTTCGCCATGGCGGGCCATGTCGGGCTCGCCCGGCAGGCGGCCGGCCTGGCGGCGCGCGCTGTCGCCCGTGGGCGACCAGTCGTTGTCCAGCGGCAGCTCCACGCCGATGCTGAAGCCGCCGGCGCCGAGGGTTTGCAATGCGGATGACATGACAGCTTCTCTCCGGGCAGGCGTGCTAGCGCCAGCCAGTGGGTACAAGGCGGGGTTTCAGGCGCTTGCCGGCTGCGCGGCGGGCGTTGCGTGGTGCGCTGGCTGGTGTGCGGGGTAGTCGGTGTACCCGGCCGCGCCGCCGCCGAAGTATTTCGCGCGGATGCCCGGGTTGAGCGGCAGGTCGTGGCGCAGGCGGTAGGGCAGGTCGGGGTTGCCGATAAAGCTGCGCCCGAAGCCGATCAGGTCCGCCCAGCCGCGGGCCAGCGCGTCTTCCGCGCGGGCCTTGTTGTAGTTGCCCGAGTAGATCAGCGTGCCGGGGTAGATCGCGCGCAGCGCTTCCTTGAACGCGGCCGGCATCGCGGGTGCGTCTTCCCAGTCGGCCTCGGCGATATGGATATACCCCACGCCGATCTGCGCCAGCGCATGCGCCGCGGCCAGGTAGGTGGCCTGCGGCGTGTCGTCGACCGCGCCCTGCAGCGTGGTCAGCGGCGCAAGCCGCACGCCGATCCGGCCGGGGCCGACCACGTCGGTCACCGCCTGCGCCACCTCGCGCAGGAAGCGCAGCCGGTTGTGCAGCGAGCCGCCATAGGCGTCGCCGCGCAGGTTGGCCTGCGAATCGATGAACTGGTTGATCAGGTAGCCATTGGCGCCGTGCAGCTCCACCCCGTCGAAGCCGGCTTCGAGCGCATGGCGCGCCGCATTGGCGTAGTCCGCGACGATGCCCGGAATCTCTTCGAGCTTCAGTGCGCGCGGCGCCGAGTGCTGGATCATCTCGCCCGCGCCTTGCGCGGGCCCGCGGCCCTCGGGGTCGATAAACACCTTTACACCTTCGGCCACCAGCGCCGACGACGACACCGGCGCGCCCTGGCCCGGTTGGAGCGAGGTATGCGAGACGCGCCCGACGTGCCACAACTGGGCGAACATGCGCCCGCCGGCGGCGTGCACGGCGTCGGTGACCTGGCGCCACCCCTGCACCTGCGCGGCGTTGTAGATGCCCGGGGTCCAGGCATAGCCCTGGCCTTGCCGGCTGATCTGCGTGCCTTCGGAAATGATCAGGCCCGCCGACGCGCGCTGGCGGTAGTACTCGGCCATCAGCGGCGTGGCGACATCGCCGGCGCCGGCGCGAGAGCGGGTCATCGGGGGCATGACGATGCGGTTGGGCAAGTCGAGCTCGCCAAGGCGGTAAGGGGTGAAGAGCATGGTCGGCTCCGGCAAGTGAGTGACGTGGGCAGCGGCCCTGCGCAGGCGGCAGGCACGGCTGCGATGAGGGCATTGTCGGCACAAGCTTCGCGCGGAAAAACCCGGTCAGGGGCAAATGATTCTTGCGCGGCAGTCAAGGGTCGCGCCGCGGCGCCCGGTCCTTCCATGCGTGCGCCGGGCAGGCGCGGCCGGGCCGCGAGGACGGGGCGGCTGCAGGCGCGCATGGCGCCATTGTTTCCGCGGATGCAAAGGTCTTCTGTTGCGCGGCGGGTTTTTTTCGGGGCAGGTGCTGACCATACTTCGCCCCGTCGGCGCTCCGTGTCAGGGCGTTTGCAACCGATGCATGCCGACAGGCCGCCGGGCCGTTCCGTGCCGGCCAACGCCACCGACGCCATTCGCGCTTGCTGCGCATTGACTGGAATCCACATCATGAAGACCCGTACCCTGATCGCCGCCAGCGGCATGCTCACTGCTCTCCTTGCCGGCCTCGCCCATGCCGACGGCCCCAACCGCGTCACGCGCGAACGCAATCCGTTTGTCGACGGCGCGCACCAGCGCGTCGATCCCTTCACCGACGGCGCCCGCAAGGCCTTTGATGCGTTCATCGACGGTGCCCGCCAGGCAGACCCGTTCACCGACGGCGCACGCGTCGCCGGCATGGATCGCACCGGTCCCTCGGCCGACCCCGCGCGCAAGCCGGACCCCTTCACGGACGGCGCCCGCCAGGTCGATCCCTTCACCGATGGCGCCCGTCTCGCCGGCATGGACCGTAGCGGCGTGTCGGCGCCCCCGCAGCGTACGCGCGACGTCTTCACCGACGGCGCCCGCGCCTGACACCGGCCGACGCCAGGCGCCGCGGCCGATGCCGTTGCCAGCCTGCTCTTGCCACGCAGAAGGGAACTCAGAATGAAACAGGTACGAAGGACGGGCATGGCGGCACGCGCAGCGTCGCTCGCGGCCCTTGCCGCTGCCGCTGCCGCGGCAGCGATGCTGGCGGGTTGCAAGTCGGAGGCTGTGCAGGCACCGGCGGCGCCGGCCGTGGTGGTCAGCCAGCCGCTGGTGCGGCAGGTCACTGACGTCGACACCTTCACGGGACGCTTCGAAGCGATCGACAACGTGGACGTGCGGGCGCGTGTCAGCGGCTACCTGGAGAAGGTCGCGTTCACGGACGGCGCCTTGGTGAGAAAGGGCGACCTGCTGTTCGTGATCGACCCGCGGCCGTTCCAGGCGGCGGTGAACGAGGCCGAAGGCGCGCTGGCCAAGGCGCGTTCGCAACTGAGCCTGAGCCAGCAGGAATACGAGCGGGCGCGCGTGCTGATCGAAACCAACACCATCGCGCGCAGCCTGTTCGAGCAGCGCGAGCAGGCGCTGCAGAGCGCACGCGCCGAAGTGGCCAGCGCCGAAGGGGCGCTTGCTCGTGCCCGGCTCGACCTGTCCTTCACGCGCATCACCGCGCCGATGTCCGGACGCATCAGCCGCAAGCGCGTCAGCGAAGGCAACCTGGTCAACGGCGGCGACAGCAACGCCACGCTGCTGACCACGATCGTGTCGCAGGACCCGATCGATTTCTATTTCGATGTCGACGAGCAGAGCTACCTGCGCTACACCCGCCAGGAAGCCAGTGCCGCGGCGGGCACGCGCACGGTCCGCATCGCGCTGCCGGGCGACGGCGAACCGACGCTCGCCGGCAGCATGAACTTCGTGGAGAACCGGCTGGACAACTCCACCGGCACGCTGCGCCAGCGCGTGCGGCTGCCGAATCCGGGCCACAAGCTGACCCCGGGCCAGTTCGGCCGCGCCCATGTGGCCGCGCAGGCCGCGCACGATGCGCTGCTGGTGCCCGATGCCGCAGTAGCCACCGACGCCACCCGGCGCGTGGTCTATGTCGTCAAGGCGGACCAGAGCGTCGAGGTGCGTCCGGTGGTGCTCGGCAAGCTGTTCGGCAACCTGCGCGAAGTCGCGTCGGGGCTGAACGCGGGCGATCGCGTCATCGTCGAGGGCTTCCAGCGCGTGCGCCCCGGCGAGACCGTCAAGCCCACCGTGCGTGCGGTGGCCACGGCGAGCCTGCCGGCTTCGCAGGGAGCGCAGCCATGAACCTCGGTCGCCTTTCCGTCGAACAGCCGGTGCTCGCTATCGTGCTGTCGATCGTGCTGACACTGGCGGGCGCGCTGGCGTATTTCACGCTGGCAGTGTCCGAATATCCCGAGATCGCGCCGCCCACGGTCGTGATCCAGGCCAGCTATCCCGGCGCCTCGGCCGAGACCGTGTCGCAAACCGTCTCCACGCCGATCGAGCTGGAAGTCAACGGCGTGGAAGACATGCTGTACCTGTACAGCCAGGCCACCTCCGACGGCGGCCTCAATATCACCGTGACCTTCAAGCCCGGTACCGACGTCGACAAGGCCCAGGTGCTGGTGCAGAACCGCGTCGCGCTGGCGACGCCGCGGCTGCCGCAACCCGTGCAGCGCAGCGGCGTGTCGGTGCGCAAGTCTTCGCCGACGCAGCTGGGCACGATCTTCCTGTACTCGCCAGACAAGAGCTATGACCAGCTCTATGTCTCCAACTACGCCATCCGCAACGTCGCCGACGCGCTCAAGCGCATCGACGGCGTGGGCGATATCAACCCGCTGGGCGCGCGCGAATATTCGATGCGCATCTGGCTGGATCCCGAGCGCGTGGCCTCGTTCAACCTCAGCCCCGGCGACGTGATTGCCGCGGTGCGCGCGCAGAACACGCAGGTGGCCGGCGGCGTGGTGGCGCAGCCGCCGGTGACGGACCAGGCCTTCCAGCCCAACCTGATCTTCGAAGGCAGGCTGCGCGAGCCGGTGGCGTTCAACGACATCGTCGTCAAGCAGGGTGATGGCGGGCGCGTGGTGCGCCTGAAGGACGTGGCGCGCGTGGAGGTAGGCGCGCTTGCATACGCCACCGACAGCTACATGCTGCGCAACCCCACCATCGCGCTGCAGGTGCTGCAGCGCCCCGGCGCCAACGCCGTCGCCACCATGGCCGCGGTGCAGGACAAGATGGCCGAGCTGAGCCAGGCCTTCCCCAAGGGCATCGTCTACAACATCGGCTACAACCCCACCGCCTTTATCGGCGACAGCATCGACGAACTGGTCAAGACCATCTACGAGGCGGTGGTGCTGGTCGTGCTGGTGGTGCTGGTGTTCCTGCAGGGCTGGCGCCCGTCGATCATCCCGATCCTGGCGATCCCGGTGTCGCTGGTGGGCACCTTTGCCGTGATGGCGATGCTGGGCTATTCGATCAACAACCTGACGCTGTTCGGGCTGGTGCTCGCGGTGGGGATCGTGGTGGACAACGCCATCGTGGTGGTCGAGAACGTGGAGCGCCACCTGGCGCTTGGCGCCACCCCGCGCGAAGCGACGCTGGTCACGATGAAGGAAGTGGGCGGCGCACTGTTCGCGATCACGCTGGTGCTGTGCGCGGTGTTCGTGCCGACGGCCTTTATCACCGGCATCTCCGGCCAGTTCTTCCGGCAGTTCGGCATCACCATCGCGGTATCGACGGCGATCTCGCTGTTCAGTTCGCTGACGCTGGCGCCGGCACTGTCGGCCGCGATCCTGAAGCGGCATGCGCAGGGCGAAGCCGGCCACGGCCAGGCTGCGTCCCGGTTTGGCGGCATCCTGCGGCCCGTGCGGTGGCTCGCCGGCCGCTTCAACGCGGGCTTCGACCGCTTTGCCGATGGCTACGGCCGCGTGGTGCGGCGCGTGGTGGCGATCACGCCGGCGATGCTCGCGCTGTACGTGCTGCTGATCGCCGGCACGGTCTACCTGCTGGTGTCGACGCCCAAGGGCTTTATCCCGGCGCAGGACCGCGGCTACCTGGTGGTGCTGATCCGCATGCCGGACGGCGCTACGCTGGAACGCACCAGTGCGGTGGCGCGCAAGGTGGAAGACATCGCGCTGCAGGTGCCGGGCGTGGAGCGCGTGCCGGTGTTCTCGGGCGTCTCCGCGGCCACCGGCACCAACTCCGCCAGCAATGCCGGCCTGTTCCCGGTGTTCAAGCCGTGGGAGGAGCGCAAGCCTCAGGGCCTGACCATCGACAAGATCGCGGCCGACCTGCGCGCGCGGCTGGCCGGCGTGACCGAAGCCTCGATCGTGGTGGCAATGCCGCCGCCGGTGCAGGGGCTGGGCAGCACGGGCGGCTTCTCGATGCGCCTGGAGGACCGCAACGGGCTGGGTACCGCCGCGCTGGCCAAGGCCACCGAGGACCTGATCGCGGCGGCCAACCAGGCGCCGGGCATGGTCGGCGTGTATTCGCCGTATTCGGCCACCACGCCGCAGGTGTTCGTCGAGCTGGACCGCGAGAAGGCGGAGATGCTGGGCGTGCCCAGCCAGGAGATCAATGACGCCGTGGAAACCTATTTCGGCTCGACCTATATCAACGACTTCAATATCCTCGGGCGCACCTACCGCGTGACCGCGCAGGCCGACCTGCCGTTCCGGGTGACCCCCGACGACCTGGCGCGGCTGAAGGTGCGCAACAAGGATGGCGAGATGGTGCCGATCGGCAGTGTGACGCGCGTCAGCGAAGCGCTCGGCGTGGACCGCGCGCCGCGCTACAACCTCTACCCGGCCACCGAGATCAATGGCGACACGCTGCCCGGCCTGGGCTCGGCCTACGCGATCCAGACCATGGAGCGGCTCGCGGCAGAAGTGCTGCCGCCGGGCATCACCTACGAGTGGACGGATCTCTCGTACCAGCAGACCACGGCCGGCAATACCGGGCTGCTGGTGTTCCCGCTGTGCGTGCTGCTGGTCTACCTGGTGCTGGCCGCGCAGTACGGCAGCTGGAGTCTGCCGCTGTCGATCCTGCTGATCGTGCCGATGTGCCTGCTGGCCGCGTCGCTGGGCGTGCGCGCCATGGGGCAGGACATCAATATCCTGACGCAGATCGGCTTTATCGTGCTGGTCGGGCTGGCGGCCAAGAACGCGATCCTGATCGTGGAGGTGGCCAGGCAACTCGAGCAGCAGGGCAGTGCGCTGGTCGAGGCGGTGGTGGAGGCGAGCCGGCAGCGGCTGCGGCCGATCATCATGACCTCGCTGGCGTTCATCCTCGGCGTGCTGCCGCTGGTGATCTCAGAAGGCGCCGGCGCCGAGATGCGCCAGGCGGTGGGCTCGGCGGTGTTCCTCGGCATGATCGGCGTGACCGTGTTCGGGCTGATCTTCACGCCGGTGTTCTATGTGGTGGTGCGGCGGCTTGCAGGTGGCGCGAAGACTGTGCCGGCTGTGGCGGTGGAGGTGGCGCAATGAAGGCCCCAGTTGCAATCGAAATCGCAATCGAAATCGCAATCGCAATCGCAAAGCGCCTCCCGCTCGTAGCGGCGCTGACCACCGGCGCCATGCTGCTGGCTGCCTGCGCCACACCGCAACCGGTCGCACCCACACCGCTGCCGCTGGCGACCGGCTACGCTAACGCATCGCTGGCCGCGGCCGGCGAGGTGCCGGACCTGTCCAACTGGTGGCAGCGCTTCGGCGACCCGGTGCTTGACGAGCTGGTCGCGTCCGCGCTGGACGGCAACACCGACCTGAAGTCCGCGATCGCTCGCATCGATGCCGCGCGTGCGCTGCGGGCCGGCACGGCCTCGCAGGGGCTGCCGCAGCTGGGGCTGGGCGCCTCGGCGGGCCGGCAGCGGCTGTCAGCATCGCAATCGGCCTCGGGCAACCCGGACACCGGCAACGTCTTCGGCGCAGGGCTGGGCGCGTCATGGGAAGTCGATCTGTTCGGCCGCATCCGGCAGGACGTGGCCGCGGCCGATGCCGAGCTGCGCTCCGCCTCCGACGCCGCGCAGGCCGTGCGCGTGGCCGTGACCGGCGAGGTGGTGCAGACCTACCTGGGCGCGCGCAACCTGGAGCACCGGTTGCAACTGGTCAGCGCCAACGCGCGCAGCCAGGCGGAAACCGAGACGCTGACGCGGCGCCTGTTCGATGCCGGCGCGGTGCCCATTGCCGATGTCGACCGCGCCCGCGCCCAGTCCGAAGCCACGCACGCGCAGCTGCCGCTGCTGGAGCTGGAGCGGCAGAACGCGCTGCACCGGCTCTCGATCCTGGTCGCCACCACGCCGCAGGACATCTATGCGCGCATGGAGCCGCTCGCGGCCCGGCCGCAGTGGACGCCGCCGGCGGGGATCGGCACGCCGGCCGACCTGCTGCGCTTGCGTCCCGATGTGAAGGCGGCCGAAAGCGTCGTGGTGGCGGCGTATGCACGTGTCGGCGTCGCACGAGCCGAGCTGCTGCCGCACCTGCGGCTGGCCGGCGCGATCGGCGTGGCCGCGGATGCGGTTTCCGGCGCCACGCTGGCGCGCTCGCTGGCGTGGATGTTCGGCGCCGACGCGGCGCTGCCCCTGTTCGACGGCGGGCGCCGGCGCAGCACGGTGCGACTGCGCGAGGCCGAGGCAGAGCAGGCCCTGCAGCGCTATCGCACCACGGTGCTGCGCGCGGTCACCGAGGTCGAGGGCGCGGTGGCGGCATCGGCGCGCAACCGCGACCGAGTGGCGCGGCTGGAGCAGGCGGCGTCAAGTGCGCGGGCCGCGTATGACCAGATCAACCGCTCCTGGCGCGCCGGCGAATCCGCGTTTATCGACACGCTGCAGGTCCAGCGCACGCTGCTGGAGGCAGAGGAAGAGCTCTCCATCGCCCAGGCCGCCGCGCTGCGCAGCCAGGTGGGCGTGGTGACGGCGCTGGGCCAGTAGGGCCCCGGCGCCGGCCTTCCTGAACAGCCCCGCCTCCGGCGGGGCATTCCCTGAAGAGACCGTTCATGACCCATACCTGCCCCTTGTGCGGCAGGCCCGAACGCGACCCGCCCCTGCGCGCCGGCTGCGGCCGGGCTTGACGCCAGCCTCGAACCTGCTTCCAATCCGGGGGTGACCGTTCCGTTATGACTGCCCGCTATGGACCGCTTCGACGCGCTGCAACTCTTCACCCGGATCGTGGAACTGGGCTCCTTCACCGGCGCCGCCAGCGCATTGGATATCCCGCGCGCCACCGCCACGCACGCCATCAAGGAACTGGAGGCCCGCGTGGGCGCACGGCTGCTGGAACGCACCACGCGCCAGGTGCGCCCGACGCTGGACGGCCAGGCGTTCTACGAGCGCAGCAAGCGCGTGCTGCAGGACCTGGAAGACGCCGAGACCTCGCTCAGCACACAGGTGGCCAGCCCGCGCGGCACGCTGCGGCTTGACCTGCACGGCACCCACGCGACCATGATCATCCTGCCGCGCATCGGTGAGTTCCGCGACCGCTATCCCCATATCGACCTGGTCGTCAGCAGCGGCGACCGGCTGGTCGACCTGGTCGGCGAGGGCATCGACTGCGTGGTGCGCGCGGGGCGTCCGCGCGATTCGTCGCTGGTGGCCAGGCGGCTGGCGGATATGCCGGAGGTGCTGTGCGCCAGCCCCGGCTACCTGGCCGCGCACGGCACGCCGCAGGAGCCGTCCGAGCTGGCTGAGCATGTGGGCGTGGGTTTCTTCTCGCGCAACAGTGACAACCGGTATCCGTTCACGCTGACCGTCGATGGCGAGGTGCAGGAGTTCAAGGCGCGCGGCTGGATCTCGGTCAGCGATGCCGAGTGCTATACCAGCGCGGCGCTGGCCGGCTGCGGCCTGGTCCAGGTGCCGCGCTTCCGCGTCGAGGAGCACCTGCGCGCTGGCCGGCTGGTGCAGGTGTTGGCCCAGTGGCCGTGCCCGGACCTGCCGGTGTCGGCGCTGTACCCGTTCCACCGGCAACTGGCGCCGCGCGTGCGCGTGTTCGTGGACTGGGTGGCGGGGCTGTACGTCGAGCGATTCGGGCCGCTGCGCGGCGCGGCATGAGGCCGGCAGCGGCCGCGTTCAACTGGCGCTGACCTCGTTCGTCAGCGGCTTGCCGGCCTCGAATTCCGTCGCGCTGCGCAGCGTGGTCTCGCAGATGGTCGTCACGGCTTCGCGCGTGAGGAAGGCCTGGTGCCCGGTCACGATCACGTTCGGGAACGTGATGAGCTGCTGCAGCACGGCGTCGTCGACGATGGTGCTGGACAGGTCGCGGAAGAACAGCTCCGCCTCCTGCTCGTACACGTCGATCGCCAGCCCGCCGAGTTGTCCGCTCCTAAGCGCGTCGATGACCGCTTCCGTGTCGATCAGCCCGCCGCGGCTGGTGTTGATCAGCAAGGCGCCTGTCTTGGCGCGCGACAGCGTTTCGGCGTTGATGATGTGATGGGTCTCGGGCGTGAGCGGGCAGTGCAGCGAGATGCAGTCCGCGCTTGCGCCGATTTCTCCCTCGTCCGCGTAGCGGCCGCCAAGGGCCTCGAATTCCGGAGACGGGTACTTGTCGTACCCGATTACGTTGCAGCCGAACCCGACCATGATCTTTGCGAACACGCGCCCGATCTTGCCGGTGCCGATCACGGCCACGGTCTTGCCGCACAGGTCGAAGCCCATCAGGCCTTCGAGCGAGAAATTGAAATCCCGCGTGCGGTTGTAGGCCCGGTGGATCTTGCGGTTGATCGCCATCAGCAGGGCCACCGCATGCTCGGCGACCGAATTGGGCGAGTAGTCGACCACGCGGACTACCTTGATCCCGAGCGCTTGGGCGGCTTTCAGGTCGACGTTGTTGAACCCGGTGCAGCGCAGCGCGACCAGCTTGGTGCCGCCGCGCACGAGCGCTTCCAGCACAGTCGCATCGGCCCGGTCATTGACGAAGATGCACACCGCGCCGTGGCCCGCGGCGAGGCCCACCGTTTCACTGTCCAGGGGGACTTCGAAGTACTTGAGCTGATGACCTTCCGCCGCATTCGCGGCATCCAGATGTTGGCGATCGTAGGACTTTGCGCTGAAGACGGCGATTTCCATGATGTGTCTCCGCGGCGAATCGCGTGCAGCGATGCGCCCAAGTTGCGCCGCACTATCCGCCAGCCAGCGTGGCGGCGACCTGTACGAACAGGATTTTCACGATGGTCATCGACGGGAAGATCATCGAGTAGCCGAGGTCGGGACGGTCGGTGGGCGCGACGCGGTTGGCAAAGGCCAGGATGGCGGGATTGCCGGTCGCGCCGCAGATCACGCCCACCGCCAGGTCGAACGGCAGCCTGAAGACCCAGAGGCAGAAGATCGCAGTGATCAGCAGCAGGGCGAGCAGGATCACCACGCCATAGATCAGGAAGGACACCCCGGTTACGCCGATGGTGGCGAAGAACTTCGGCCCCGACGCAATGCCCACCTGTGCCAGGAAGATGGTCAGCCCGAAGTTGCGCAGCACCAGGTTGGCCGATAGCGGCATGGTCCAGACGAACGGCCCGAGACGGCGCACCCGGCCGAGCACGAGGGCGACCAGCAGCAGCGCGGCGAGCCCCAGCGCCAGCGTGCCGACGCCGGGAATCGGCACCGGGACCAGCCCGACCAGCAGCCCGAGGGCCGCGCCGATGCCGATCGAGATAAAGCTAAGCTCGGCGGTGCCCTTGATGGAGTCGCCGAACAGCGCGCGAATCGGCTTCATGTGGGCGCGATTGACCAGCAGGCCGACGCGGTCGCCGAATTCGAGGATGAGATCCTGGCTGGGCATCAGGTCGGCATCGCCGCGCCGCACATGGGCGATCGAGCAGGCCATGCCTTCGGGAAAGCGGATGTCGCGCAGCGTGTGCCCGACCACGAGCCGGCTCGAGGCGAACACGCGCATATAGTCCAGGTCTTCGCGATGGCTCGTCATGCGGCCTGGCTGCAGCTCTCCGCACAGCGAGGTGGCTTCACGCAGCACGGCCGGGTCGGTGGCGGTCGCGAGCAGCACGTCGTCCGCCTGCAGGACCAGGTCGTCGGCGGGCGGCTGGTTGTGGTGTGCGCGACGCACTGCAGCAATCACCACCCCGTCCGGCAGGCGTGCGACCAGCTCCGACAGCCGCGCGCCGATGAACGCAGGGTTTGTCAGTGCGATCTCGGCGGTCTCGATCAGCTTTGGCGGCGGCCGCACGATATTCGGCTTGAGCAGCGCGGTGAGGGCATACAGGAACAGGATCGGCCCGGCCACGCCGACCGGGTACGCGACGCTGTAGCCCACCGCGGCGCCGTCGCTCTTCATCGCCGCCATTGCGGCCTGCAGGCTTGCCGTGCTGGTGCCCGCGCCGGCGAACATGCCCAGCGACTCGTCGAGTTTCACGCCGACCAGCGGCACCAGCGCGACCGCGACCAGCCCTGAGCCGACCACGCCGAGCACGGCGGCGGCGTTGGCCTTGAGGCCGTCCGGGCTGGTCAGGCCTTTGAAGAACTGCTCGCCGTACTGGATCCCGATGCCATAGAGAAAGAGCAGCAGCCCAAGCGTGCCGAGCAGGGCGGGCGGTGCGGACTTGGGCGCGAACCCGCCGATCGCCAGCCCGACGAACAGCACCGCGCCCGACCCGAGCGACACACCCTTGATATTGATCTCGCCGATGACATAGCCCAGCGCAACCGTGAGGAACAGCGTGAGCAGCGGCTGGGTTTCGAGCAATGTCCTGACTGCATCCATGGCAGCTCCTCTTCGATGGACAGGAGCAAGGGCGCAGCGACAGGCAACCGCGCAGGATCACGCGCACACCGCGCGGACGGGGTTGCCAGGCCCTTCGGTTCCGGACATGCGTTGTCGGGTGTGGCTTGCCGCGAATCCGATCATCGTGACAGGCACTGGCTGGCACGGCGCAACCACGGGAATGCCCCTCGAAAATATACGATGCGCCGCACGAATTCAAGAATCGAAGCGGCGCGCCAGTGGTGGATGCCAGGCCTGCCAAATCTGCCAAACCTGCAATCGGCCCGCCCTCAGGCTGCGGCGGGACGCGCCAGCGGGCGCGCCGGCGCGGGCGCGTCGGGCACCGGCTGGCTGACCGGCAGCGTCATGCCGATCCGGATCGCGTGCGGCTCCACCTGCGCGAACACGCTGCCGCCGTGCATGGTGGCGATCGCCTTGACGATGGCCAGCCCCAGCCCGTGGTTCTGCCGGCTGTCGCTGCGCGCCGCGTCGGCACGGTAGAAGCGGTCGAACAGGCGGTTCGGCTGGATCGCGGACAGGCGGTCCGACTCGTTGCGCACGGTGATGGTCAGCGTGCCTGCCGCCTGCGCGATCGCCACCGTCACCGGCCGCCCGGGCCTTCCATGCTGCAGGGCGTTGCTCATCAGGTTGGTCAGCGCGCGCTGCAGCAGCGAGACATTGACGCGCACCCGCGCATCGCCCGTCACGTGCAGCGTGGAGCCGGCGTCTTCGAACAGCAGGTCGAGGAAGTCCGCGCTGCGCCGCACCTCGTGCGCGACCGAGACCTCGACCAGGTCGCGCGCCAGCGCGCCGCGGTCGGACTGGGCCAGGAACAGCATGTCGATCACGATGCGGCTGAGCCGCTCCAGGTCTTCCAGGTTGGACTGCAGGATCTCTTCCAGCTCGGCAGTGCTGCGTGGCCGCGACAGCGCCACCTGGGTCTGGCCGATGACATTGCCCAGCGGCGTGCGCAATTCATGCGCCACGTCGGCATTGAAGGCGGAAAGCTGCCGGTAGGCACGCTCGAGCTTGTCGAGCGCGCCGTTGAAGGCATGGACCAGGCCACACAGTTCGCCCGGCAGGTTGGCGTCGGGCAGGCGCTCGAGCTGCTTGGGATCGAGCGCGCTGGCATGGCGCGACAAGCGCTCGATCGGCGCGAGGCCCGACTTGGCGATACGCCAACCGAGCAGGCTCACCGCGATCACGCCCAGCACCGAGGACACCACCAGCGCAATGCCCAGCGTGCGGCTGGTCTCGAAGAAGGGCGCCTGGTCGACCGCGACCGCCAGCGCCACCTCCGGCCGGTCCTGCAGTGCGGGGATGGGGCGCTTGAGCATCAGGAAACGGTTGTCGCCGAACTCCACCGCCCACACGTGCGGGGCGCGCGGCGTGGCTTCGGCCTCGCGCGGGAACGGCTCGCCGTAGCGGAAGCGCGGATCGGTGCTCTCGACAAAGTAGCGCACGCTGCGGTCTGCCGGCGTCATGCTGCGCAGCATGGTGGCAAAGCGCTCCCATTGCGCCGTGGTGCCCAGGCCTGCCGCCTTGGGGCCGGCGAGGTCGAAGCGCGCGTGGATCTCTTCGAGCTGGCGCTTCTCCAGTTCCACGCACTGCACCTGGTAGAGCACCACGCCCGTGATGGCGAAGACAAAGGCCGCCGCGAGGCCGAACATCGCGGCCAGGCGCGCTGCGATGGAGCGATGCCGGTTCATGCCGTCAGCCCGTCGCGGGGTTCCAGCACGTAGCCCATGCCGCGGATGGTGTGCAGCAGCTTGGGCTCGCCGGGCCAGTCCAGCTTGGCGCGCAGGCGCTTGACGGCGACCTCGACCACGTTGGTGTTGCAGTCGAAGGAGATGTCCCAGACCAGTTCGGTGATCGCGGTCTTGGAAACGATCTGCCCCTGCCGCCGCGCCAGCACGGACAGCAGCGTGAATTCGCGCGCGCTCAGGTCCAGCCGGCGCGTGCCGCGTGTCGCCCGCCGCGACAGCAGGTCAATGCGCAGGTCGCCGACGGTGAGTTGCGATGGCTCGGTCTGCCGGCCGCGGCGCGTCAGCACGTTGAGGCGCGCCAGCAGTTCCAGGAAGGAGAAGGGCTTGGACAGGTAGTCGTCGGCACCGGCATCAAAGGCGTTGAGGCGATCGTCGAGGTCGTCGCGCGCGGTCAGCATCAGCACCGGTGTCTGCTGCTCGCGGCGCAGCGACTTCAGCAGCGAGACACCGTCCAGCGCGGGCAACATGACGTCGAGCACGATCGCGTCATACGGCTCGGTACAGGCCAGGTGCAGGCCGTCCAGCCCGTTGTGCGCCGTGTCGACCACGTAGCCGTTCTCGGACAGGCCGCGGCGCAGGTAGTCGACCGTCTTGATCTCATCTTCGACCAGCAGGAGTTTCATGGGTCCATTCCTCGGAATCCTAGAAATATAGAAGATGCGTGCGAATCCAACCTGTCAGTCTTGTCAGTTTTGCGGGGGCTGCACTGAACAGGTGCGGGCGTGCCGAGCGCGCCTGCTGCGCAAGCATGGCACAGCTGCGCGCCGGCATGATTCTGCGTGGCTGGAAAGACTGTTGGCGCAAGGCACACCCCGATAACGCGCCTGCCTGACGGAATTGTCAGGGTAGGGTCAGGGCGGCGTCGGCTGCGATCGCTAGACTCCACCGGTGCCTGGCCAGGCCGGCTTTCCTTCACGCACCGGAGTCCTTCCATGACCTTATCCAAGCTCTCCCGCCTCCCTGACACCGCAGGCCGCCGCGCCGCGCGGGCGACCAGAACGCGCTGGCCGCACCTGCGTTGGCTGCATGCCGGAACTTACCGCCGCGCCATGCTGCATGCCTTGCTCCCGACATTGCTGATGATGGTCAGCGCCACCTTTGCGCTATCGGCCAAGGCGGCGCCGCGGCCGGCGGATCCGTACACCGATGGCGCGGCCAGCGCGGCGGCGGCCGAGAAGCGCTTCGATGTGTACACCGACGGGGCCAGCGTGAATGGTCCGCGCGACACATTCACGGATGGCGCGCGTAGTGAGTCGCGGCCGGCGGACGCGAACGGCTGAGCCCGCGAAGGGCCGTAAACACCCCAACCGCACCCCCGACCGCTGGCGGCCGCGTCCGTCGCTGTCGGTATCACTATCGCCTTGCAGTCTGGCCGGCACACGCCGCGTGCCGGCTCATGGCTTTGACCCACACGCAGGAGGGCGATCGCCAGAGAGAATCCACGCGCCCCGCGCACAACGGGACGCCGCTTCCAGCTCAATACACTCGTGAATCGGTAGCGAGCTGGAGCGGCGCCATGAACCTCGGCAGAGTCGATCTCAACCTGTTGCGCGTGTTTGACGCGATCTTCGAGGACAGGAACCGCCCAGCCGCCGTAGCACCATCCTCTCGGGTCACCGAGCGCTGCGCCGTCGTTGAGCGCCACCACCATGTTGCGGTGAATGAGTTCGCCTCATTCGAGGGGTTCGATCCGGAACCCGTCCAGGTTCCGGCAAGGCGGCGCTCAGGCGTGCCGTGCGTAACGCCGGCACGCGTCGCCGAAGTGGGTGAACAACGACCGGGATAGCGGATCGGAATCGGCCGTGACTTCCGGGTGCCATTGCACACCCACCGCAAACTTGACGCCCTCGACGCGGATCGCCTCGACCAGGCCGTCATCGGTGCTGGCCTCGACCGCGAGGTTGTTCCCCAATGTGTCGATGCCTTGCGTATGCAGGGAATTGACGCGCGCGCTTGCGTCACCGATCCATGCGCTGAACATGCCGTCCCGCGCGAGCGCGACCGTGTGCTTGTAGCGATAGCGTGCGACCAGGTCTTCCGACGCGTCTTCCCGGTGCTCCGGCGAATGGCCGGCCGCATGGATATCGGCACGCAGCGTGCCGCCGAAGGCCACGTTCATTTCCTGGAAGCCGCGGCAGATCGCCAGCATCGGGATGCCGAGGTCGGCGGCACGCCGGATCAGGTGCAGCGCGACATGATCGCGCGCTCGGTCGACCAGGAATTCGGCAGACTCGCGTCCACCGTAACGGCCGGGCGAGACATTGGACGCGCCGCCAGGAAAGAGCAGCCCGGACAGCGACGCCAGATAGGGGCTGAAGTCATCGATGTCCTCGCTGGCCGGGATAAAGACCGGTGCGACGCGCGCGACCTCGGTAAGGGCGCGCCGGTAGCTCTCCTTGACGCCATGCACGTCGTGATCCCCGACGAAGAACCGGTCGCAGACGATGCCGACCAGCGGGCAATGGGTACGTGTGGGCTGGGCGGATATTGGGTTGGGGGCGGGCAAAGGTGGGTCTCCTGGGTCATCTGGTCATCACTGCATGCAGATAATATATCGCTGCATGCAGATATTCCAGAAAGATGAAAATATGTGCACCAACAGGCGCTATTTAGCAGTCATATGAAGCTCGCCTCGTTGGTGCGGGTAAACACTTAAATCCTCAGTTCATGGGCCCTAAATATCTGAAAATATATAATAAAAACAATAGCCTATTGTGACTTAATGGCGCGAGTGCGGAGTAAGTTCGGCATGGCTTCCGAGCATGCGCCCAAAATCGACCTTGTCTTGACTGTATGCAGCAAATAATATGCTGCATACAACGACGCTGCATACAGCAAAACCCACCCAGGAACCACCCACCCAGCAGGAGATGTCCCCATCATGATGTCCAAGGAACAGAACGAACTCATCACCCGCGTCGGCGCGGATACCCCAGCCGGCAAGCTGTTGCGGCAATACTGGCAACCGGTTGCGCTGGTGGACGAGTTCGAAGGTGAGCGCCCGGTGCGCGCCGTGCGCCTGATGGGCCAGGACTTCGTCGTGTTCCGCGACGAGCAAGGCCACTACGCGATGCTGGATCGTGATTGCCCGCACCGCGGTGCGGACCTGAGCTTCGGGAGGCTGGAGGACGGCGGCCTGCGCTGCCCGTTTCACGGCTGGCTGTTCGACCGTACCGGCACGTGCCTGGAAACGCCCGCGGAACCCGCCGGCAGCAAGCTGTGCCAGCTCATCCGCCAGAACGCCTATCCGATCGTCGAGCGCGGCGGCGTGCTGTTTGCCTTTATCGGCGAAGGCGAGCCGCCGGCATTCCCGGCCTTTGACTGCTTTGTCGCCCCTGACCAGTACACCTTCGCCTTCAAGGGATTGCTCGAGTGCAACTGGCTGCAGGCGCTCGAGGTCGGCATCGATCCGGCGCACGCTTCCTTCCTGCACCGGTTCTTCGAGGATGAAGACGTCGCGGAAAGCTACGGCAAGCAGTTTCGCGGCGCGTCGGCCGATTCCGGCATGCCGATCACGAAGGTGCTCCGTGAATTCGACTGCCCGGAAATCAGCATCGCGCCGACCGACTACGGCATGCGGCTGACCGCCTTGCGCGAACTCGGCGACGGCCAGCAGCATGTGCGCGTGACCAACGTCGTGTTTCCGCAGGCGTTCATTATCCCGATGAGCGCCGAGATGACGATTGCGCAATGGCATGTGCCGGTCGACGACACCAGTTGCTACTGGTACGCCATCTTCACCAGCTTCACCGCGCCGGTCGACAAGCAGCAGATGCGCGACCAGCGCCTGGCGCTGTACGAACTGCCCGACTACCGCCCGCGGCTGAACAAGCGCAACCACTACGGCTTCAACCCCTACGAGCAGCGCACGCAGACCTACACGGGCATGGGCCACGACATCAACGTCCACGACCAGTGGGCCGTGGAATCGCAGGGCGCGATCCAGGACCGCACCCGCGAGCACCTGGGCACCACCGACAAGGGCATCATCGCCTACCGCAAGCAGCTGGTCGCGGCGATCGAGGCAAACCAGCGCGGCGAGAGGGCGCTGATGATGGTGGACGCGCAGCAGGCCAGTACGCTTACCGGGCCGGCATCGATCGACGGGGTCAGCGTGGAGCAGTCGCCCGACGACTACTGGGTCGGGGCCGATGCCAAGCGCCGGGCCGAATCGGAATGGGCGTCGCGCGCCTGACCGGTACGCAGCCACAGGATCACGACTAACTAACCGAGGCGGCTCCACCGCGTTGCACGATGCGGCGAGCCGGACCCATATGGCGCTTGTAGAACAATTCGGCCTCTGGACCGATACCCATGCCCGTGCTGCTGACGACGTTGCGCGTCAGCTCGCCGGGGGAGACATCGACGTGGTGCGCTTTTCCTTCCCGGACCAGCATGGCGTGCTGCGCGGCAAGACGCTGGTCGCGTCGGAGGCGATCAAGGCGTTGCGCGGCGGCGTGAACGTGACCACCACGCTGTTCGCCAAGGACACTTCGCACCGGACGGTGTTCCCCGTGTTCAGTTCTGGCGGCGGCTTCGACATGCCTGGCATGCTGGGCGGGGCGGACGTCACGCTGGTTCCCGATCCCACCACCTTCCGCGTGCTGCCCTGGTCGCCGCGCACCGGCTGGCTGCTTTGCGATCCGTATTTCCAGGATGGCAGGGCGGTGCCCTTTGCCACCCGCCGCATCCTGCGCAACGCGGAGGAGCGCCTCGCGGCAGCGGGATACCAGCTCGTCACCGGACTGGAAGTCGAGTTCCATGTGTTCCGCCTGCTGCGCGAACACATGACGCCGGACGATGCCGGCCAGCCGGGCGAGCCGCCCGAGGTCGAGCTGTTGTCGCACGGCTACCAGTTCCTGACAGAGCTGCGCTATGACGCGACCGAGGAAGTGATCGAGCTGATCCGCAAGAACGTGCAGCAGCTCGGCCTGCCGGTGCGGTCGCTGGAAATCGAGTTCGGTCCCAGCCAGTTCGAATTCACCTTCGCGCCGGCGACGCCGGTTGCCACCGCGGACGCGATGGTGTTGTTCCGCAGCGCCGTCAAGCAGGTGTGCAAGCGGCATGGCTACCACGCGACCTTTATGTGCCGCCCGAAGATCCGCAACGTAGTGTCGAGCGGATGGCACCTGCACCAGTCGCTGAAGCGGCTGGACAACGGCGCGAATGCGATGATGCCGGACGAGGTCGGGCAAGACCTGTCCGCGACCGGGCGTCATTACCTGGCCGGCCTGCTGCAGCACGCCTGCGCGGCGACCGCGTTCTCCACGCCGACCATCAATGGCTACAAGCGGTTCCGTGCCTATTCGCTGGCGCCCGACCGCGCGATCTGGGCGCGCGACAACCGCGGCGCAATGCTGCGGGTGCTGGGCGGCGCGGGCGATGCGGCCACGCGCATCGAAAACCGCGTGGGCGAACCCGCGGCAAATCCCTATCTCTATCTCGCGTCGCAGGCCATCTCGGGGCTGGACGGTATCCAGTGGCGCCTGGATCCGGGCCCGTCCGCCGATTCGCCATACGAGACCCCCGCACCCCATCTGCCCAGGACGCTCGACGAGGCGCTGGCCTGCCTGAAAGAAGACGATGCCCTGCGTGAAGGCATGGGCAGTGGCTTTGTCGACTACTTCTGCCATATCAAGCAGGCCGAGATCGCGCGCTTCAATCTTGAGGTGAGCGACTGGGAGCAGCGCGAGTACTTCGACACGTTTTAACCGAACCGCAGTGAGGATGTCATGCCGACGATTACCTATGTCCTGAAAGACGGCAGCCGCAAGGAAGTGGCTTCGGCCAGCGGCAAGACGCTGATGGAAGTCGCGATCGCCAACAATGTCCGCGGGATCGATGCGGAGTGCGGCGGTTGCTGTTCCTGCGCGACCTGCCATGTGTATATCGATTCGCCCTGGGCCGACCATATGCCCGCGCCCGACGAAATGGAAGACGAACTGCTCGAGGGCGTGGCGGCCGTACGGCAGCCGGCCAGCCGGCTCAGCTGCCAGATCGTCGTGACCGACGCGCTCGACGGCCTGGTCGTGCGCGTCCCGGAAAAGCAGGGGTAGACCATGGCCGATCTCGTCATCATCGGGGCCTCCTACGCGGGCACCCAGCTGGCGCTGGCCGCGCGCGCCAACGGCTTCCAGGGCAGCATCACCATGATCGGCGACGAGCCCCACGCACCGTACCAGCGGCCGCCGCTGTCCAAGGGCTTCCTGAGCGACGCGGTGGATGCATCGAGCCTGCCGCTGCAGTCGCCCGAGCGGTTCAGGGAAGAGCGGATCACGCTGCGGACCGGAGTCTCGGCGCGCCGCATCGACCGGCAGGCGCGCACGGTTGCATTGTCCGACGGGGCACTGCTGCGCTACGACCACCTGGCCCTGACCACTGGGGCGCGCTGTCGGCGCCTGCCATGCGAGGGAGCGGAACTGCGCCACGTCTACTACCTGCGCGACCTCGCGGATGCGTGCGACATCAAGGCGCGTGCGCGGGAGGCCAGCAAGGCCGTGGTAGTGGGCGGCGGCTTTATCGGGCTGGAGGTGGCGGCGTCGTTGCGCACGCTCGGCCTCGATGTGACCGTGGTCGAGTTGCAGGAGCGGTTGCTGCAGCGCGCGGTGCCGCCACTGATCTCGACGTTCCTGCAGACGGTGCATCAGCGGCAAGGGGTCCGCATTCGGCTTGCGACCCGGATTCTGCGGCTGCTCGGCAATGATGCGGTCAGCGGGGTCGAGCTCGATTCCGGCGAGGTCCTTCCGGCGGAATTGGTCATCGCAGGCCTCGGCGTGGTACCGAACGTGGAGCTTGCCGAGGACTGCGGCCTGACGGTGGACAACGGCATCGTGGTCGACCGCTTTGCGCGCACCAGCGATCCCGCCATTGTCGCGGCCGGCGATTGTGCTGCGTATCCAAATCCATGGATGCCTACGGATGCGAGCGAAGCGCAAGGCCGGTGCGTGCGCGTCGAATCTATACAAAGCGCGAACGACCTCGCCAGGGTGGCCGGTGCGACGGTTGCCGATCGTCCCGCGCCGTACGAGGCGGTGCCGTGGTTCTGGTCGGACCAGCATGGCTACAAGCTGCAGATGGCTGGCTTCTCGGCGGGGCATGACCAGGCGGTGGTGCGCGGCGACGTGCTGGCGGGGCGATTCACGGCCGTGTACCTGAAGCAGGAAGTGATCGTCGCCGCGGATTCGATCAACCGCCCGCAGGATCACATGGCGGCACGGCGCCTGATCGCCGCGCGCGTTCGCCCCGATCCCGATGTGCTCGCTGATGACTCTGTCGCGCTGAAGAGCCTGTTTCCGAGCTGATCAGGCCGTTGTCTGGTGTACCATGTCGCATATTGTATGCAGCCCGGCCAACCTCGCATGCAGCGGCCGCGGCTACGATTTGACGAGGGTGTGTAATGGAATCCCACCAGACACGGGTCTTGGTGCAACTGCGCGACCTGATTCTTAAGGGCGAATTCGAACCGGGCGCCCGCCTGGCCGAGATCCCGCTGGCTGAGAAGCTCGGCGTCTCGCGCACGCCGGTCCGGCTTGCGCTCGCCGCGCTGGAGCAGGAGGGGCTGATCGAGCCTTCGCCGAGCAGCGGCTACATGATGCGCCGCTTCACGCCGCGGGAGATCCAGGATGCGATCGCGGTACGCGGACACCTGGAGGGCATGGCCGCGCGGCTGGTTGCCGAGCATGGGCTGTCACGGCAACTATCGCTGGACCTCCAGGACTGCCTGCGCGAAGGCGACCGGGTCCTGACCAAGGCACAGCTCGACTACGACGACTATGTCGCGTACAGCAATATGAACGATCGCTTTCACGCGCTGATCGTCGAGGGCAGCGGCAACAGCGCGCTGGCACGGGCCATCGAACTCAACAACCGGTTGCCATTCGCCGCGGCGAGCGCCATGTTGCCGATGCAGTCGGCGGTGGAAGAGGGCGGGCAATGGCTGGTCTATGCACACCGGCAGCATCACAGCTTGTTCGACGCCATGCGGCGCGGCGAAGGCGCGCGCGCGCAGGCGCTTGCGACGGAACACGTCAACGTGGCACGCATGAATCTGGAGAGTGCGCTGGATCGGCCTGAACAGGCATCGCAGGTGATGCCGGCGATGCGGTTGTTTGTCAGCGCGGCTTAAGGTTAAGCGCCGCTGCGCAATGGGCGTCGTCTCAGTGGGAGAGGTGGTTTGGTTTGGCAAGGCGCGACGCATCCGGAAGCGCCTGCCCTCTCGCCCGCCCCTTTCCATGAACCATTGGTTTCTATGCGGCAGTAGGGAGGGGAACTAGCTCCTGGCCGAGTTGTTTGGCCAGGTGCCTGAGTGCCCGCCGTTTGGTTTCGAGGACGCGGGCCTCGTAGTGTGCCAAGCCACTTTCGACGTACTGCATTCCCTTAACCATGACGCGCCAGAAGAGGATGGCCAGCTTGCGTGCCAACGCAATGTTGGCAATCAGTGCGCCGCGTCGTGCTGCCATGCGTCGGTAGAAGCCACCCAAGGCGATGTCCTTGCTACGCGCCAGACTCCGGGCCATCAGGCAGAACAGTCGACCGGCGCGATTGCGGTGGCGTTTGACGCTGCCGCGGCGCTTGCCGCTTTGGCGGCTTCCCGGTGCCAGGCCCATCCATGCGGTGAAGTGTTTCTCGGTAGGCCATCGAGTTAAAAGCCGCGCATCCGCACGCTCGCACATCTGAGCAAAGCCCCGTGCCCAGGCATACGCACCCATCTCCCGCGCGCGGGAGATGGGTGGGGGAGAGGGCCGGAGCCTCAACGAAGGAGCGCGCGTCGGTATGCCGCGCGTAAAGCTTGTCAAGAATCAGTGGCCGTGGCCTATGCCGCGGCCTTTTTGTTCCGGGCGCACGACGAACTGCTGCGCATGACAGCTAACACCGAATCAACGGGCGATACAAGCTGTAACGCTCAGGCGCCGTCGAGGAACGGGCTGCGCTGGCCCACGCGGGTCCCGAGCGCATCGGGAGGCAGGGTCCGGTTGGCGGGGTCAAGCGACGGATCAGGGCTGCCGGCCAGCGCCGGGGCACCCGGTGCGGGCGCCATGCCGGGCTGCGCCGCCTGGCCGGCAGGTTGCGCATAGGGGTCGCGCGCGGCGGGTACCGTTCCCTGCGCCATCGGTGCTGCCGCCGGCATGGCTTGCGTGGGCTGGGCGGATGGCGCCGGCTGGGTGGATTGCATCGGCTGAGTCATGGGCATCGGCTGGGCCGGCTGAAGGGGCTGTGCCTGCTGTGCGAACAGCGGGTAGGACGCGATCATCGCGCCAGCCATCAACAGGGATTTCGCCAGATGTTGCTTCATTCGTGTACCTCCTAGAGTGCCTACAGGCATGGGAATAGCCACTTTAGCGCCGAGGCCCCTGACATTCTGTTTGATTTTGCAACGGTGATTTACGAGACTTGCCATCGACACCGGGGCGGGTTAGGTACGCGCGCGTGTTGTTGATTAGCGCCCGCAGTGTTTGGCTGGGTAGCCATTGCAGATTGGCCATCTGGTGCAAGGCGCCAGTTGTAAAGGATGCAAACAACCCGGCACGGAATGCGGTGAAAAACGGCACGGCGCCACATCTGGCCGCCGCCACTCCCGCCATGACAGCGTTGCCAGGCCGGCGGGAACGAGAATTGCAGCAGTGGGTCAGTGTCCCTCATTCCCTCCGAGCGATGCCGTCCCTGTCCGTTATTGTGTCCTCACCTCGCCTACTCTTCGAACTGCTCCGTGATACGGTCAGTGCGTGGATCGACGACTACGCGCCCAGCATGGGCGCGGCCCTGGCTTATTACACAGTCTTTTCCATCGCGCCGCTGCTGCTGATCGTGATCTCGGTGGCCGGCGTGGTGTTCGGGGCCGAAGCCGCGCGCGGCGAGGTGGTGGCGCAGCTGCAGGGCCTGCTGGGGCCGGATGGGGCCAAGACCATCGAGACCATGTTGCTGGCGGTCAGCGAGCCGGCTGCCAGCACGCTGACCGCGGTGCTCGGGGTCTTTGTCCTGCTGGTGGGCGCGACCACGGTATTCGCCGAGCTGCAATCAGCGCTGGACCGGATCTGGCGCGTGCCGGAGCGCCGCAAGATCTCCGGCATCCTGGCGCTGCTGCGCGCGAGGTTGCTGTCCTTCGGCATGATTCTCGGCATCGGCTTCCTGCTGGTGGTGTCGCTGGTGCTGAGCGCGGCCATCTCGGCGCTTAACCGGCTTTGGGGGCCGCTGTTTGGCGCGGAAGAGTTGATCGGGCACCTGCTCGATATGATCGTCAGCCTGGTCCTGATCACGGTGGTGTTCGCGATGATCTACAAGATCATGCCCCGGGTGAAAGTGCGATGGCCCGACGTGTGGCTGGGGGCAGCGGTGACGGCGTTGCTGTTCACGCTCGGGAAGTTCCTGATCGGCCTCTATATCGGCAAGAGCGGCGTGGCCAACGGGTATGGGGCAGCTGGATCACTGGTGGTGGTGCTGCTGTGGGTGTACTACTCCGCGCAGATATTCCTGCTGGGCGCGGAATTTACCTGGCAGTACGCACGGCGTTTCGGCTCGCGCCGGCAAGAAGCGGCGGAGGAGCGCGCAAAAGCCGCCGAGGCGACGAACTGAAGGCGGCGCTGTCCGTTCTCTCAACGCACGGGACAGGCCGCTTCACTGGCTATCGATTTCGGATGGTCATCAGACCGCCGCAGTCACGATAATCTCGACCAGCAATTCCGGCCGGGCCAGCTTCGCTTCGCAGGTGGCGCGGGTCGGCACGGCATCTTCCGGGATCCACGCTTCCCAGGCTGCGTTCATGCCGGCGAAATCGCTGTCGATGTCCTTGAGCCAGATCTGCGCGGACAGCAGCCTGGTCTTGTCGCTGCCGACGCTGGAGAGATAGCCCTCGATCTTGGCAAGCACGTCGCGGGTTTGCGCGCCGATATCGCCGGAGGTGTCGCTTGCGGTGACGCCGGCTACGTAGACCACGCCGTTGTACACGACGATGCGGGACAGGCGTTTGCTGGAATCGAAGCGCTGGATTTCGCTCATTGTGTATTTCCTCAAGGCTCAGGGTTGAACAAGAAAGATGGCTAGTCCCGCAACGCGCCTGCAACGGCGGCGCGGGGTTTGCTGAAGCGGTCGACGGCAAAGGCGTCGATCGGCAATGTACTACGTCCTTTGGTGACCAGCTCGGCGACGATCTGCCCGACGATTGGCCCCAGCTCGAAGCCATGTGCGGAAAACCCGAACGCATGCACCACGCCCGGCGCCGTGCGGCTGGGACCGATGACCGGGATCTGGTCGGGCATGAAGGCCTCCACGCCGGCCCACGCGCGATTGATGCCGAGCGGGCCGAGATGCGGGAAGAGGGCGGTCACGGTCTGCGCGCTGGTGCCGAGTTTGAGCATGTCGACTTCGCCGTGACGCGCCTCGATGTCCGCCGGGCAGCGCAGGCCGCCGCCGATCAGTACCGTGCCGTTGGCAAACTGCTTGAATGAAAGGGCACGTCCGGTCGCGCCAAGCACGGGTTTGACGAACGGCGCGACACGATGGGTGATCATCAGCATCAGTCCGCCCGCCTCGACGGGCACCGGTTCGCCGATCTGCGCCGCGAACTCGCCTGCCCAGGCGCCGGCTGTGTTGACCAGCTGGCCTGCGCGGAATACGCCGCGCGGCGTGTTCACCTGCCATTGGTTGCCCATGTACGCCACGCGCTGTGCCGGCGTGGCTTCATGCACGCTCACGCCCGCGCGCTCGGCGGCCCTGCGGAAGGCGGTGACGGCACGATAGGGCAACGCGTGGCCATCGTCCCGCACCCAGATAGCGCCCGTCACATGCGGCGCGATGGCGGGTACGAGTTCGCGCACGGTGTGCCCGTCAACGATGGTCTCGTGGGTGAAGCCGAGGGCCTCGAGTTCCGCCACGCGTTGGCGCAGGACATCGAGTTCCGCGTCGGTTTCCGCCACTTTCAGCTGTCCGCTCGGCACGAAGTCCGCGTCGTCTCCGGTCAGTTCGGCGAGCCGGTGCCACAACTCGCGCGCGGCCAACGCGAGCGGGATCTCGGCGACGTGCCGGCCCAGCGTGCGCACCCCCCCGGCATTGACGCCGGAGGCATGCCGGCCGCAATACTCGGCTTCCAGCAGCGTGACGCGCAGACCCCGGCGTGCCAGATGCAGCGCGCTGGAGGTTCCCTGCAGCCCGCCGCCGATGACAATGACATCGGCACCCGTTGCGGTATCAGGGTTCACGGGCCAGCTCTCCAAGCGTGATTGGCTTGATGGGGGGGCGGATGCGGTAGTAGCCCACTTCCTGCGGCGAGACCTTGCGCGCGTCGGCGATGATCTCGGTCACGGTCAGCCCGCACTGGCGGCCCTGGCACGGGCCCATGCCGCATCGTCCAAAGGACTTGGTCTGGTTGGGGCCGCTGCAGCCGAGCTGCACAAAGCCGCGGATATCGCCCGCGGTCACTTCCTCGCAGCGGCAGACGACCACATCGTCCGCCGGCACGCGGTTTGCCGCCTTGGGGCGGTACAACGCATCGAGGAAAGGCCGGATCCTGAGGTTGGACCGAAGCGCCGGGCGCAGCGGCGCCGCCAGCCGGTCACGTTGCGCCGCGTCGAGTTTGCCGACATTGTGGGCTGCGGCAAGGCCGGCCAGCTCGCCCTGCAGGGCGGCAGCCACGGCGCCGCCAATGCCGCCGCCGTCGCCAGCCACCAGGATGCCGGGGATGTCCAGCGCGCCCCATTCATCGACTACGGGTTGCCAGCAAAGCTGGGCGTCGTCCCAGCGATGCGCCGCGCGCAGGGCCCAGGTGAACTGGGTATTCGGCACGACGCCCTGGTGCAGCAGTACGGCTGACGTCTTGATGCGTTGGGCCTTGCCGCCGCTGGTGAAGCGCAGTGCTTGCACGGCCGTCTCGCCTTCCACGTGCAGCGCGGCGGCGCCCTTGTGGAACGGCACACCGCTGCGCTTGAGCGTTCGCATCAGCGCCAGTCCCTTCTTCAGGTAGCGCCAGCCGGCGAGCGCACCGCCCAGGTGCGCGAGTGCGCGCTGGTGATCCGCGCCATCCGTCGTATCGACGATGGCGCGAATCGGCACCCCGGCGCGGACGTACTGCCATCCCAGCAGGTAGAGCAGCGGCCCGCAGCCGGCCAGCACCACGGGTTCGGCCGGTACCACGTCAGCGCTCTTGAGCAGGATCTGCGCGGCGCCCGCGGTCAGTACGCCGGGCAAGGTCCAGCCCGGAATCGGGAAGGGGCGTTCCATGGCGCCAGTGCACAGGATGACCTGCCTTGCCTGCAGGCTGGCGACGCTGCCCCCGCGCAGGTAGTGGACGGTGTGCTCGCGTGTGACCTGCCAGACCGCCGCACCGGTGATATGCAGCGCGCCACTGGCGGCGAACCGGTCGGCCAGCGCGCGCCCCGCGGCATAATCGGGGCCGAGAATGCGCAGGCGTTCCGGCGTGGCGCTCTGGATCGCGCGATAGATCTGTCCGCCGCAGGCGTCCTGCTCGTCGAGCAGCGCCACGCGTGCGCCGTTTGCGGCGGCGGCCACCGCGGCAGCCATGCCGGCCGGGCCCGCGCCGATGATGGCGATATCGACGTCCATGTCAGCCATGCTCGACCTCCTCGGCGTGATCGATTTGCACGGGCGGCAAGGGCAGCGTGCGGGCGCCATCCTGGGTGCGCACGCGCATCCCCTCGCGGACCGTGACCAGGCAGCTCTGCCGGCTGGGCTCGCCGTCGATCTCCATCAGGCATTCGAAGCACACGCCCATCATGCAGTACGGCGCGCGCGGTGCGCCGCTGACGGGGGAATTGCGGAAGCGCGTCACGCCGCTGGCCAGCAGTGCCGCGGCGACGCTGCACTGTGCCGGCACCTGGCGCGGGTCGCCGTTGAATTCGATGGTGACGGTGGCCGCGCCGGCACTGCCTGCAGGCGGGGCGATCCGTTGGAACAAGCGCTCAGTGGGCATGATGGAAAGGCTGGTTGGCATTCAGGAAGCGGTCGCCCGCAAAGACGTCGATGCCCGGTGGCTGCGAGCCGCCGGCCACCCACGGGGCGACCAGGAAGGCGTGCGCGGCCGCCAGCGTGACGCCGCTGTGGCAGGTCGTGACGAAAGCGCCCGGATGGCTGGCGCTTTCCTGGTAGATCGGAAAGCCGTCCGGGCTCATCACGCGCAACGCGCCCCACGCGCGTACCAGCTTGAGCCCGGCCAGGGCCGGGAAGCTGCGCACGCCGCGTTGCGCGATGCTGGCGAGCACGTCGACGGTGGTGCCGTCGTCAAGGCCGACGTCCTCCATCGAGTCGCCGAGCTGGATCGTGCCTTCGTCGGTCTGGCGGACGTAGGTCGTCGGGAAGTCGAGCCAATGCGCGACGCGTTCGCCGATGAGGACCTGCCCGCGGTTCGGTGCCACCGGTGCATGCAGGCCGACTTGTTCCGCCAGAAGGCGATTGCCAAGGCCGGCGGCGAGCACGATGCGCGGTGCCGCAAAACGGGTATTGCCGGAATGGACCGTAAAGCCGCCCGCTTCGGGCGTGATTCGCTGCGCGCCGTGCCGGCCAAGGATGTGCACACCGCGGCGCTGGCAGGCGCTGTGCAGGGCGCGCAGAAGCTTCAGCGGATTAGTGTGCCCGTCCATCGGCGTGTAGCTGGCACCGATGACAGCGGGGCCCACACCGGGCAGTCGTTGTGCGACCGCATGATGGTCGAGCATCTCGAACGGATAGTCGCCGCCCAGATCGTCCTGAATGCTCTGCAGGCGCTGCTGGCGTGCCGCCATCTCCTGCCCGGAGAAACACAGATGAAATCCGCCTGGCTGCCTGAGCTGCACATCGATATCGGTTTCATCGCGCAAGGCATCGCGCAGTTGCGGCCAGAGCCGGGCCGAGCCCATGGTCCAGCGTGCATAGGGCGCCATGCCGAAGCCTTTGCCCTGCACCCAGACCAGGCCGAAGTTCCCGCGCGAGGCACGGAAGGCATCGTCGCCCTCGTCGAGCATGGTTACGCGCGCGCCCTGGCGTGCCGCGCCATAGGCGATGGCGGTGCCTACCAGGCCGCCGCCGATCACGATCAGATCGCTTGTCGTCATGTCAATGGAAGTTTCGGGAACGGCGCTCAATGGCGGCCGATCAGCACGCGGTCAAGGCCCACGATGCGGTCAAGCAGCACCATCAGCACCAGCGTGCCCACGATCAGCACGGTGGAAACCGAGACCACCAGCGGGTCGATGGTCTGGGCGATCTGGTTGTACATCGCCACGGGCAACGTAGTGGTGCCGGGCGTGGCCACGAACACCGTCATGGTCAGTTCGTCGAAGCTCTGGATAAAGGCGAGCATCCAGCCACCGGCAACGCCGGGCAGGATCAGCGGCAGCACCACGCGGCGGAACGCGGTGAAGCGGGTCGCGCCCAGCGACAGCGCGGCCCGTTCGGCATCGCGATCCAGCCCGGTGGCAGCCGCCAGGACCAGCCGCAAGGCGTAGGGCATCACCACCACCACATGCGTCAGCGCAAGCCAGAAGAACGATCCGGTCACGCCCAGCGTGGTGAAGAACCGCAGGAACGCCACCCCGAGCACGACGTGCGGAATCATCAGCGGCGACAGGAAGAACCCCATCAGCGCACCCCGGCCGGGAAAGCGGTGGCGCACCAGTGCCAGCGCCGCCGGCACGGCCAGCGCCACGGCGATGGTGGCGCTGACCAGGCCGAGCATCAGCGACAGCCGGAACGCATCGACGATCTCGCGCGCATCCCCGATGGCGCGGAACCAGCGCAGCGATAGGCCGTCGGTCGGCATCGAGATATAGCCCTTGCCGGTGAAGGACACCGCGACCACCACCAGCAGCGGCGCGACCATGAAAGCGATGAAGAGGCTGTGGTACAGCAGCGAGACCAGTCCATTCTTGCGCATGCTTGCGACTCCTTACCCTTCGAATACCTGGCGGAAGCGACGCTCCACCAGCCGGTTGCAGCCGACGATCACGACCACGTTGGCCATCAGCAGCAGCACGGCGATCGAGGCGCCCAGCGGCCAGTTCAACGTATTCAGGAACTCGTCGTAGGCGGCCGTGGCCACCACCTTGAGGCGGCGCCCGCCCAGGATCGCCGGCGTGGCGAAGGCCGATGCCGAGAGCGCGAAGACGATGATGCTGCCCGACAGGATGCCCGGCATGATCTGCGGCAGCACCACGCGGCGGAACACGGTGAAGGGCGAGGCGCCAAAGGCCTGGCCGGCCTGCTCGACCTGGGGATCGAGCTTCTGCAGCGAGGCCCAGACCGAGATCACCATGAAGGGCATCATCACGTGCGTCAGCGCGACGATCACGCCGGTCTGCGTGAAGACCAGCTTCACGGGTCCGTCCACGATGCCCAGCCATTGCAGCGCCTCGTTGATCAGCCCGTTGTTGCCCATCAGGATGGCCCAGCCCAGCGTGCGCACCACCACCGAGATCAGCAGCGGCCCGAGAATCACGATCAGGAACAGGCCGCGCCAGGGGCTGCCCATGCGCGACAGGATGATCGTCTCCGGCACGCCGAACAGGATCGACAGCAACGTGACCGCCAGCGCCATGCCCGCCGTGCGCAGGAAGATCTCGTGGTAATAGCTGTCGCCCAGGATCTCCAGGTAGTTGGCCGCCGTCATCTCCGGCAGCACGCCGCGCGTGCCGTCGAAGGCGTGCAAGGACAGCAACGCCGTCAGCGCCAGCGGGATCAGCAGCAAGCCACAGAACAGCAGCAGGGCCGGGGCCGACAGCAGCCACGGCGCGGCATTGGCGAGCGGCCTGCGGTTGTTGGTCGATGTGGAGGAAGGGGCGGCGATATTGCCGCCGGGCAGGTTCGGCGTGGCGGTATCAGCCATGGTGCGACTCCGTTGCCAGCACGCGCAGGTCGTGATCGGACCACAGCACGCTTACCGCCGCGCCTTCCGCCGGCGGCGCCACGCCGAGGTTGGGCTGGCTCACGCGCAGGGGGCCCAGCGCGCTGTCCACTTCCAGCATCCAGTGATTGCCGAGGAACAGGCGCGTCTGTACCGTGGCGGGAATGCCGCCGTCGCCGGCCTGGCCCAGGCGGATCTTCTCTGGACGGACGTAGACATGGACGTCGCGCCCGACCTCGCGGCCCTCGTGCGGTACGTGCGCCAGGGTCTCGCCCAGGCGTATCTCGCAACAACGTGGATTGGTGTTCTCGACCACGCCCCGGATGCTGTTGGTCTTGCCGAGGAAGCCGGAAGCAAACGCCGATTGCGGTCGCTCGTACGCTTCGAAGGGCGTGGCCAGTTGCACGATGCGGCCGCCATGCATCACTGCAATGCGGTCGCTCATGGTCATGGCCTCGACCTGGTCGTGCGTTACCAGGATCGTGGTGATGCCGAGATGCCGCTGGATTGCGCGCAGCTCGATATGCATGTCCTCTCGCAGCTTGGCATCGAGGTTGGACATCGGTTCATCGAGCAGCAGCACTTCCGGCCGGATGGCCAGCGCGCGGGCGATCGCCACGCGCTGGCGCTGGCCGCCGGACAGTTCCTTCGGATAACGCTTGCCCAGACCACCAAGGCGCACGAGCTCCAGCGCCTCGTCGATGCGACGCGAGCGCTCGGCCGCTGCCACGCCGCGCATTTCCAGCCCGAAGCCGATGTTCGCTGCCACCGTCATATGGGGAAACAGCGCATAGCTCTGGAACACCACGCCCATGCCGCGCTTCTCCGGGCGCAGCGCGGTGATGTCGCGCCCGTCCAGCACGACGCGGCCGCGCGTCGGTTCGATGAATCCCGCGATCATCTGCAGCGTGGTGGTCTTGCCGCAGCCCGAAGGCCCGAGCAGCGAAAGGAATTCTCCGCGCTGGACTTCGAGACTGAGGTTCTCGACGGCAAAGGCGCTGCCGTAGGCCTTGGCGAGGCCGGTCAGTGTGAGGAAGCTCATGGTCATCCGGAGGCTGTCGTGTGGGGGGGCGGTCTTGATGGGATGCCGTACTAGCGTTCCACCGTGCGGTTCCAGCGATTGGTCCACTCGGCGCGCTTCTCGTTGACGAGGGTCCAGTTGGTGGGGAGCAGCTTGTCGATCTGCTCCTTGCCATACGGGACCTTCGCCGCCACCTTCGGTTCGAGCCTGACCTTGCCGTTGATCGGGCCCCAGCCCTGGCTGTCGGCCAGGATGGCCTGCACCTCGGGCGACAGCAGGTACTGCAGCAGTGCCTGCGATTGCTCGGGCACGTCGCTCTGTACCACCGGGCAGGCGGCGGTCAGCAGTGCCGGGGCGCCTTCTTTCGGATAGACGAACTCGACCGGGAACCCCGTGTCCTTCAGGCTCTGCACGCGGCCGCTACCCCAGACCGCCAGGGTGATATCGCCGTTCTGGAACAGCTCCGTCATCTTGCCCGGCGACGGCTCCCATGCCAGCACATTGGGTCCGACCTCCCTGGTCAGCGCCGTGAAGCCGGGATCGATGTTCTGGTCGCTGCCCTTGCGCATCTTGGCGAACAGCATCAGCGTCTGCAGGCCGTAGGTATTGCTGATGGGCGGGATCGCGATCTTCTGGCGGTACTTCTTGTCGGTCAGCACTTCCCAGGAATCCGGCTTCGGCAGCCCGGCCTTCCTGAAGGCTTCGGCGTTGTAGGCGAGGCCGGTTGCCACCACGCCGATGCCCGTGGCCTTGTCGCCCATCTTCGCCAGCGGGTACAGGTCCTTGTAGACCGCCGCGTCCTTGATGGTGTCGCAGAAGCCGAACTGCATGGCCTGGTACATCGGGCCATCGTCAAGCAGCACCACGTCGAGTTCCTGCCTGGCCTTCTGCGCCTGCAGCTTCGCCAGCGTGTCGGTGGAATTGCCGGGCACATATACCACCTTGACCTTGTGCTTCGCCTCGAAGGGCGGAAGGATTTTCTCCTTGAACACCTTCTCGGTCGAGCCGCCGTAAGAGCCGACATACAGCGTGGGCTGCTGGGCCAGTGCGGCGGACGTGCCGCACAACGTGACAAGGGCTGCTGCCAGAATTTGTTGCTTCATGTTTTTCCTCCTCCTCCTGTGCACCATCTAAATGCAAACGATCACAAAATCCATGCATACGGGTTATGGTTGCACCGCAACGAAAAATGACTGAAGAAATGCGGCCTCGGCATAGAGTAGGGCGATGCATTGGCAGTGGAAAATTCTTTTTTTTTCGACGTCCATAACATCGTGCTATAGAATTGCCGCATGAAGATCCGCCAGCTCGAAGCCTTCCGGGCCGTGATGCTTTGCCAGACGGTCACGCGCGCCGCCGAGATGCTGCATATCTCGCAGCCGGCCACGACACGGCTGATCGCCGATCTGGAAGAGGGTGTGGGGTTTACCCTGTTCGAGCGGATGCGCGGCCGGCTCCACCCGACGGCCGAGGCGCAGGCGCTATTCGAGGAAGTGCAGCGCTCGCTGGTCGGCATCGACCGCATCGCCCAGACCGCGCTGGAGATCCGCGACATGCGGCGCGGGTCATTGCAGATCGCGGCAGCGCCGGCGCTGGCCCTGTCGTTCCTGCCGCGGGCCATCGCGGCATTCATGCAGCAACACACGCAGACGCAGATCACCTTGCTCGCGCATTCGTCGCGCACGGTGGTGAACATGGTGTCGGAGCAGCGTTGCGACGTGGGCTTCGCCATCCTGTCGATGAACCACCCCAGTACCCACGGGGAGCGGCTGATCACCACGCGGATGGTCTGCGCATTGCCGGTGGGGCATCGGTTATCCAGCCAGGAGGTGATCACGCCGCACGACCTGGCGGGCGAGAGCTTTGTGTCGCACCCGCGGGTGCTGGATTCGCGCCTGCAGATCGACGCGCTGTTTGCGTCCTACGGGATCGAGCGCAAGCTGCAGGTGGAGACGCAGGTGTCGTGGAGCATCTGCGCGTTTGTGGAGGCGGGGCTAGGGGTGGCGCTGATCGATCCGATTACGGCGCTGGACTATCAGGGCAAGGGCGTCTGCTTCCGCATGTTTGAACCGCTGCTGACGACGGACTTTTCAGTCCTGTTCTCGGCGCAGCGGGTCCCTTCGATCCTGCTGAAGTCCTTTGTTACCCATACGCGCGAATTTGCTGTGGCGCAGCTGGATCCGCGGCTTGTGGTGAGTTGAGGGCGCTTCGCGACGACGGGCGACGGGCCGCATGGACATCCGGCCCGGACGCGTCCGTATCGTGAACTATGGACGCACCGCGTCGTACGCGCGCTGGTACGACGCAGAGAACGTCGTCAGGGCGCGCAACGCCGCTTCCGGATCGTGCCCCGGTTTGACCGCGAAGCTGTTGAAGCCGCAGCGCGCGAGGTAGTGCACGGTATCGATCATCACGTCGCCCACGGCGCGCAGCTCGCCGGTCCAGCCGAGCTGGCGTCGCAGCAGCTGCGCAATCGAATAGCCACGGCCGTCCGTGTAGACCGGGAAGTCGATCGCGATCATCGCGATGCCGGTCGGGTCGATGATGGTGGCGCCGGGTTCCAGCAAGTGCTCGGGCTCGGCATCCGGCGACAGGTATACCGCGACCGGATGCCGGCGCACCCGGTACAGGTGGCGGCAAGCGATCCAGTTCTCCAGCGTCACAAGGTAGCCGGGCTCGTCAGGGGGGCAGGCATCGCCAAGGTGCGCGCGCCAGTCATCCGTGGTCAGGCGTCCGTCCCGGATCACGTTGGGCCGGACCTTGCCGATGGGTTGGTCATGCTCAGACATTCGCCGCCTCCTGGCGCGGGCGCCGCGTGCCGTTGCCGGCGTCCGGGTATACGGCCCGCTGGAAGGGCTCGAGACCGATGCGGCCCACCACGTCGACAAAGCGCTCGGCTTCGCTGTCGCGGTGCGCCAGGTAGGTCTCGATCAGCCGCTCGACCACATCAGGAACCTGCTCCTGGGCGAAGGAGGGCCCGATGATGCGCCCGATGGCCGCGCCGCCGGCCGCCACGCCATCCGTGCGGCCCGGGTCGTCGGCGCCGTTCTGGCGCCCGCCGATGGTGATCTGGTACCAGGCTTCGCCGGCCTTGTCGACGCCGAGGATGCCGATATGGCCGACATGATGGTGTCCGCAGGAGTTGATGCAGCCCGAGATGTTCAGGTCCAGCTCGCCGATGTCGTGCACGTGATCGAGATCTTCGAAGCGCTCCTGGATGGCCTGGGCCAGCGGAATCGAGACGGCATTGGCCAGCGAGCAGAAGTCGCCGCCGGGGCAGGCGATGATGTTGGTGATCAGGCCCACGTTCGGCGTGGCCAGCCCGGCGGCATCCAGCTCCCGCCACAAGGCGTGCAGGCGGCTGCGGCGGACGTCGGCAAGGATCAGGTTCTGCTCGTGCGACACGCGCAGCTCGCCAGAGCCGTGACGCTCGGCGAGATCGGCCATGATTTCCATCTGGTCGGCGGTGATGTCACCGGGCGCCTGCCCCGTGGCTTTCAGTGATGCCGTGACGGCCGCGTAGCCAGGTACCCGGTGCCGATGCACGTTGCTCTTCAGCCAGAGGCGGAAGGCGCGGTCAGTCTTTGCCAGTTCGGCTGACTCGTCCGGCTCGTCCGCGGCAGCGGGGTCATACGGCGGCAACGTGAAGCGCGCGGCGATGGACGCGACGAAGGCTTCGGACACGGTGTCCGGGCCCCCGCGGATGCGTTGCCACTGCTCGTCGACCTGCGCCCGGAAAACCTCCGGAGTCAGGTCCTTCACCAGGATCTTGATGCGCGCCTTGTACTTGTTGTCGCGGCGGCCGTGCAGGTTGTAGACGCGCAGCGTGGCCTGCAGGTAGGTCAGCAGGTCCTGCCACGGCACGAAGGGGTTGATCAGCTTGCCGACCATCGGCGTGCGGCCCATGCCGCCACCGACCCAGACCTTGAAGCCGGTCTGCCCGTCCTGCGCCACGGCCTGCAGTCCGATGTCATGGACGCCGACCGCCGCCCGGTCGGTCTGCGCGCCGCTGATGGCGATCTTGAACTTGCGCGGCAGGAAGGCGAACTCGGGATGCAGCATCGACCATTGCCGCACGATCTCGCACCACACCAGCGGGTTCACCAGTTCATCGGGCGCGATGCCGGCAAAGTGATCGGTGGTGGTATTGCGGATGCAGTTGCCGCTGGTCTGGATCGCGTGCATCTGCACCGTGGCCAGCTCCGCGAGAATGGCGGGAGCATCCTCGAGTTTCGGCCAGTTGAACTGCAGGTTCTGGCGCGTGCTGAAATGCCCATAGCCGCGATCCCAGCGCCGAGCGATCTCCGCGAGCTTGCGCAACTGCCGCGACGCCAGCATGCCGTATGGAATCGCCACGCGCAGCATGGGCGCATGGCGCTGGATATAGAGGCCGTTCTGCAGCCGCAGCACGCGGAACTCGTCCTCGGTCAGTTCGCCGCGCAGGAAGCGGCGGGTCTGGTCGGCGAACTGTACGACCCGTTCGTCGACCAGTTGCTGGTCAATGGCGTCATAGACATACATGGTGGAAAGCTCCTTGCGCAAGCGCGCTAGTCTTTGGCACGGGCCCGTTCGATGGACATGTCGGTCGGCATCATGTTGATATCGGCGTTGTGCATCACCCACAGCGAGCCGGCCACGACGATGACGATCAGGAAACCGGTACAGGCAAAGATGGCGGTGTTGCCACGCTGGCCAGGACCGGTGCCGAGGTGCAGGAAGTAGACGAGCTGCACCAGCAGTTGCGCGACGCAAAGGCCGACCACCAGCGCGATCGCGGCATGCGTCTGCAGCGATCCGGTCATCACCGCCGCAAAGGACGCAATGGTGAGCGCGACCGACAGCAGCAGGCCGACGGTGTAGCCGCGCACGCTGCCATGCACGGCTGGCTCGTCCGCATGGACGGAATGCAGATGGGACGGCTTCATGCGAACTCCCGCAGGTAGACAAAGGTGAAGACGCAGATCCAGACCAGGTCCAGGAAGTGCCAGAACAGGCTCAGGCAGGCCAGGCGGCGGCGCACGATATCGTCCAGCCCGAAATGCCTGACCTGGTGGATCATCACCGCAAGCCACAGCAGGCCAGACGTGACATGCAGCCCGTGCGTGCCGACCAGCGTGAAGAAGGCCGACAGGTAGGCGCTGACACCGGGACCCGCGCCCTGGTGCAGCAGGTGCGCGAACTCATAGACCTCCATGGCGATGAACAGTGCGCCGAGCGCGAACGTCACCGCCAGCCAGCGGATCATCCGCGGCGCGTCGTCGGCGCCCTGCCTGAGCATGGCCAGGCCGAAGGTATAGCTGCTCAGCAGCAGCACCATGGTTTCGGCGAACACGAACGGCAGCTCGAACAGTTGCCGCCCGCCGGGGCCGCCGGCGGTGTTTCCGGACAGCACGCCGAAGGTGGCGAACAACACCGCGAAGATCAGGCAGTCGCTCATCAGGTAGAGCCAGAACCCCAGCGGGGTGTGCGAGCCGGCTTCGTGATGGTGGTGCGCCGCGTCGTGGGCCGCCTCGTGCCCGGGATGGTGCAGGGTAGGGGAGAGAGTCGGGTTCATGGTCAGGCAGCTTCCTGCAGTTGTGCATAGCGCGCGCGCTCGATGCGCTCGACTTCGGCGGCCGGCACGTAATAGTCCACGTCGCGGTCATAGCTGCGCACGACGAAGGTCGCGATGGCGCCGACCAGGCCGACAACGGCAACCAGCCACATGTGCCAGACCAGCGCGAAGCAGCACAGCAGCCCGAACGCCGACACGATGAAGCCTGCCGAGGTGTTGCGAGGCATGTGGATGTCTTCGTAGCGGGCGGGCTGGCGCCACGCGCGCCCGGCTTCCTTGTCATCCCAGTGCTGTTCCAGCGACGTGATCTGCGGCACATGGGCGAAGTTGTAGAACGGCGCGGGCGATGCCGTCGACCATTCCAGGCTGCGGCCATCCCACGGGTCGCCGGTCAGGTCCTGGTTCTGCTTGCGGTCGCGGATACTGACCGCGAACTGCACCATCATCGCCAGGATGCCTGCGCCGATGACGAAGGCGCCCACCAGCGCCACCACCAGGTAGGGATGCCAGTCGACGTTGGCATAGTGGTTCATCCGGCGGGTCATGCCCTTGAAGCCGAGCACGTAGAGCGGCATGAAGGCCAGGAAGAAGCCGGTCAGCCAGCACCAGAACGACACCTTGCCCCAGAACTCATTGAGCTTGAAACCGAACACCTTCGGGAACCAGAAGCTGATCGCGGCCAGGCAGCCGAAGAGCACGCCGCCGATGATCACGTTATGGAAGTGCGCGACCAGGAACAGGCTGTTGTGCAGGACAAAGTCGGCGCCCGGAATGGCGAGCAGCACGCCGGTCATGCCACCGACCGCGAACGTCACCATAAAGCCGATGGTCCACATGGTCGAGGTATGGAAGCGGATCCGTCCCCGGTACATGGTGAACAGCCAGTTGAAGAGCTTCACGCCGGTGGGGATCGAGATGATCGAGGTCATGATGCCGAAGAAGGCATTGACGTTCGCCCCCGACCCCATGGTGAAGAAGTGGTGCAGCCAGACGAAGAACGACAGCACGCCGATCGAGGAGGTCGCGTACACCATCGACTTGTAGCCGAACAGGGGCTTGCGCGAGAACGTGGCGATGATCTCGGAGAAGGCGCCGAACGCCGGCAGGATCAGCACGTAGACCTCCGGGTGGCCCCAGATCCAGATCAGGTTCACGTACATCATGGCGTTGCCGCCGAGCTCGTTGGTGAAGAAATGCATGCCGAGGTAGCGGTCGGCGGTGAGCAGGGCGAGCGTGGCGGTCAGTACCGGGAAGATCGCCACGATCAGGATGTTGGTGATCAGGGCGGTCCAGGTGAAGACCGGCATCTTCATCAGGTTCAGGCCCGGTGCGCGCATGCGCAGGATCGTGACGATGAAGTTGATGCCCGTCAGCGTGGTGCCAAGCCCGGATATCTGCAGTGACCAGATGTAGTAGTCAACGCCTGGCGTGGGGCTGTAGCCGAGCTCGGACAACGGCGGGTAGGCGACCCACCCGGTGGCCGCGAAGTCGCCGACGAACATCGACATCATCACCAGCACCGCGCCCATTGCCGACATCCAGAAGCTCAGGGAATTGACGAACGGGAAGGCGACGTCGCGCGCGCCGATCTGCAGCGGCACGATCACGTTCATCAGCCCGAGCACCAGCGGCGTCGCGACAAAGAAGATCATGATCACGCCGTGCGCCGTGAAGATCTGGTCGTAGTGGTGCGGCGGCAGGTAGCCCGCGGCATCGCCATAGGCGATCGCCTGCTGGGCGCGCATCATGATGGCGTCGGCAAAGCCGCGCAGTAGCATCACCAGCGCCAGGATGATGTACATCACGCCGACCTTCTTGTGGTCGACGGAGCAGATCCAGTCGCTCCACAGGGTCTTCCACTTGCCGTAGTACGTGATGGCGCCCATCAGTGCGGCGCCCAGCACGATCACGACGGCCAGGGTCCCCATGATGATTGGCTCATGCAGCGGGATGGCGTCGAGGTTGAGTTTTCCAAGCATGTTATTGCTCCATGCGGCCCACGGGCGCCGACGGGACGCGCTGGAAGGCCTGCAGAGATTCGGGGGCGTCCGCGCGGCAGACCTGGCCGTTTGCCATCATGTATTTGTCGGCGACCTGGTCGAACAGCTTCGGCGCGACGGAGGCGTACAGCGTGACCGGGTCCTTGCTGCTGGGCAGTTCCAGCGAGCGGTAGGTCTTGAGGTCGAGCGCCTGGGACGAAGCCCTGGCGGCGCGGATCCAGGCGTCGAATTCCTCGCGCGAGGTGGCCAGGGTCTTGAAATGCATGTCCGAGAAGCCTGGGCCGCTGTAGGCGGCAGACTGCCCGAGATAGACGCCTGGCGTGTCGGCAATCAGGTGCAGGCGTGTCTGCATCCCCGCCATGGCGTAGACCATGCTGCCCAGTTGCGGAATGAAGAACGAGTTCATCATCGATTCCGAGGTCAGCCGGAAATTGACCGGCGTGCCGACCGGGATCGCAAGCTGGTTCAGCGAGGCGACGCCGTACTCGGGATAAATGAACAGCCACTTCCAGTTAAGCGCGATCACATCGACCTGGATCGGCTTGACCTCCGACTGCAGCGGCCGGAAAGGATCGAGCTTGTGCGTCGAGTCCCAGATCAGCACGGCCAGGCAGGCCACGATCACGCAGGGGATGCCCCAGACCACGATCTCGATCCTGGTGGAGTGCGCCCATTTCGGGGCGTAGGTGGCGCGCGTGTTGGTCTCGCGGTAGCGCCAGGCGAACCACAGCGTCAGGACGATCACCGGGATCACGACCATCAGCATCACGAACAGGGCGATCAGGATCAGCGACTTCTCCTGTTCGCCGACGCTGCCTTTGGGCGAGAGCAATTCCAGGTCGCAGCCAGCCAGCAGCGCGCTGCCGGCAGCGGCCAGGGCAAGCGTGGCGAAGCGAGGGGGCGATTGCGGGGACGTAAGGGGGAACGGGCCATGTCGGTTCTTGTCTGCCGGCCCGGCGGGAGGTTTGAGCATTTCGGACACCTTGGTTACGCATCACTGCGGTATCCGTCGAACCTTGTCGTCCGGCGCAAGCGCCTGCCGTGTCGGCATCAGCCCGTACCCGCTGCGCGACGGTCACGCCGGCGTGAAGGGAAGGTTGTATGGATTACCGTGATGATGTCTGGCATGCTAGCGGAAGACAAAACCCATACATCGAGGACATTTTTCTCCATGGAAGCCATGCAAGAGGCGGATTCCGACACAAAATGGGATTTAAGGATCACGCGTGGGGCCGGTGCCCGGTACGTGCAGATCGTCGAGTTCATCGAGCGGGCCATCGGGGAGGGGCGGCTCGTCGCCGGAGACCGCGTGCCGCCGCAACGCAGTCTCGCCAAGGCGCTAGGTGTCGATCTCACCACCGTGACGCGCGCCTATACCGAGGCCAAGCGGCGGCACCTGATCGATGCCAGGGGGGCGCTTGGCACCTTCATTGCCGCCCCGCGCGCCGAACTGGCCAGGGTGGTGGACATGAGCATGAACGTGCCGCCGCCACCAGCCGGGCTGGACTTCCAGGACCTGTTGCGGCGCGGCCTGTCGCAGGTCTTGTTGCGCAGTGACCCGCATCTGCTGATGACCTACCAGCTTGGCGGCGGCAGCGCTTCCGACCGGGCGGCGGGTGCGCTCTGGCTCGGTCAGATCTTCGGGCACACCGATACGTCGCGGCTGGTAGTCTGCCCCGGTGCGCAGGCCGCCCTGGCCGCCCTGATCCTGACCCGGACCCGGCCTGGTGATGCGATCGTGACCGAGCCACTGGCTTATCCAGGCATTCGCGCGGCTGCGGCCCGGCTCGGGCGGCGCGTCATCACGGCGAAATGCGATGCAGACGGGATGCTGCCTGGCGCGCTCGAAGCGGCCAGCGCCGACGGTGCGACGCTGGCCTACCTGAACCCCACGACGCAGAACCCGACCACGCATACCATGCCGGCCTCGCGCAGGGAGGAAATCGCCCGCGCTGCCGCGCGATGCGACATCACCCTGCTGGAGGACGATCCCTACTGGCTGCTGACGCCCGCCGCGCCTGCGCCGCTGGCGCAGTTTGCGCCCGCACGGACCTACTACGTATCGACACTGTCCAAGACGCTCAGCCCCGGATTGCGGACCGCCTATGTCCTGCTGCCGGAAGGCCGCGGTGGCGACGACCTGCTCGCGGCACTGCGCGCTTTTGCCCTGATGGCCGCACCCATGACGGCGGCCCTGGCGACGCAATGGATGCACGACGGCTCGGCGATGCAATTGCTCGACGGCATCCGCACCGAGGCCTTCGCGCGATGTGAACTGGCCAGGCGATGGCTGAGCGGGATCGGGCAACTGCCCCCGAGCGCGATCCACGCATGGCACCGCCTGCCGGACCACTGGTCAACGCATCAGCTCACCAAGGCAGCGCTGGCGGAGGATTTGCGGGTCACGCCTTCTGACGCATTCTGGGACGGGCCTGGTCCGCCGAACGCGATCCGTATCTCGCTCGGCGGCGTCGAAGACCGTGCGCAGCTGTCACAGGCATTGCGCAAACTGGCGGCGTTGCTGGAGCGCAGGCCAACGCCGGGGCCGGATCTGGTGGTCTGAGTTGTGGCGAGGGGAGGGAAGCCCCCCTCTCATCACGCCAAAGAAAGATTCCATCTGACCTGATGCGTTCGCGCACGCGATGTGCGCTGCCCGCCCGGCGGGTCATATCGTTATCGGCAATCCTTCGTTCCGGCTGCGCGCACGGCGCCCGTATGCTGTGCCTTCGTTTCACAGCGCAATCCCGGACCGATGGCCAACTATCTCGACGAACGACAGCGCGCGGAGCTCGCGCACGCTGCCCGTCACTGGTTGTGGCGCAGCGAACTGCCGACGTGGCTGCTTATCGCTGCGGTGTATGCCGCCTGGTTTGGCGTGGCCGCGAATGCGAGCCGCCTTGGATTGCCGCTGGCATGCGTGCTGCTGACACTGTGCACCACATGGTACCTGTCATTGCAACACGAACTGCTGCATGGCCATCCGACGCGCCTGCCGTGGCTCAATGCGCTGCTTGGCGCTGCGCCGCTCGGGGTCTGGCTGCCATATGGCCTGTACCGTCGCTCGCACCTGCAGCACCACGACGCCGAGCTGACGCATCCGGCCAGCGATCCCGAAAGCTATTTCCTGTACGCGGTGGACTGGCATGCCACGGGACCCGCGATGCGCAGGCTATATGCGGCCCGCAATACGTTGGCGGGGCGGGTGCTGCTGCAACCGGCTTTCTCGATCTTCGCCATTGCTGCCGATGCCTGGACCAGGCTGCGGGCCGGGGACTGGCGCGACCTGCCGATGTGGCTGGCCCACCTGCTGGCGCTGGCCTGGCTGCTTGCATGGCTGCAAACGTCCTGCGGCATGCCGGCGTGGCTGATGCTTGCGGGCGTAGCCTATCCGGCGCTGTCGCTGTCGGCGATCCGTTCCTTCCACGAGCATCGCGCCACCGACTCGCATGCGGCACGCAGCGTGATCAATGACGCTGGGCTGGCGTGGCGCCTGCTGTTCCTCAACAACAATTACCACCTGGTTCACCACGATCTTCCGTCGGTGCCGTGGTTCGCGCTGGCCTGGGTCTATCGCCGCCGCGCCGATGACTACCTCGCGCGCAATGACGGCTTTATCGTCCGGGGCTATGGCGAATGGCTGGTCCGGTATGGATTGCGTGCGGCGGCGCCGGTTGCGCATCCGTTGTTCCATGGGCCCTCGGGTCGGCATCCTTATGGCGAAGCCTGAGCGCTGGGTAGCGGCGCTACCGATGTATAACGTCTCGCCGTCGTTGCGAGCGGACTGGCTCACGCTGATCGATCGCGTCGCCGAGACGCTGCAGCGTACCAATGCACAGTTGATCCTGACGGCGGTGGACCCGGGGGAGGAGCCAGACGCGCTGCACGCGTTCTGGCGGCGCGAGGATGTACTGCTGTCGCATACGTGTGGCTATCCGCTGGTGCACGGGCTCGCACCGCATGTGCGGCTGATCGGCACGCCCCGGTTTGCGGTGCCGGGTTGCGACCGGGGGACATATAGCAGCGCGATCGTCGTTCGCGCGAATGATGGTCCCGCTACGCTGGCCGCATGCAGAGGAGCACGCGCTGCCTGCAACAGCTCCGACTCGCATAGCGGCATGAATGCGCTGCGCCATGCCGTAGCGCCGCTCGCGCAGGCGGGCCGGTTTTTCGGGGCAATCCTGCACACGGGTTCGCATCTCGGGTCGCTGGCCGCCGTCGCCAATGGCGAGGCGGATGTGGCAGCCATCGATTGCGTGACGCTGGCGTTTGCCGCCGAACACTTCCCGGCGCTGGTGGCTGGGCTCCGGCAGATCGGATCGACGCAGGCGGTCGCCGGGCTGCCGTTTATCGCCTCACGCCGGGTTGGTGCTTCGCTGGTGACGCAGCTGAGGGTGGCAATGCGGGAGGTATTGCGCGATGACGCGGGCCTGCGCTCCCGGCTGCGCCTGGAAGACATCGTGCCAAGCACCGTGGCCCACTATCTGCCAATTGCGGCGATGGCGCAGGAGGCGCGAATGCGAGGGTATTGCGCGCTGGGCTGACCTCATGGAAACACTTAATATGTGAAGCCGCCATCGTGCAGCAGGTGCCAGGGCGTTCTTGCGACGTGTCGCCAGCGAACACCAGCAGCTTTTCGCCCACGCTGCCGACGGTCTGCGTTTTCAACGAATGATCGGAGGACTATTGTGGTCACACCACCGGAAGCGCTATACACGCAGCAAGTTCGCACCTACCTCGGGTTGTTGGAGCGCGGCGATGTCGCTGCCATCTGTGCGTTGTTTACACCGGATGCGCAGATCTACTCGCCGTTTCTCGGCTGGATGGCGCCTGCGCCATTCTTTGCCAAAGTCAGTGAAGCATCGGGCCGCAGCACGATTACGCCTATCGACGTCTGTGTGAGCACGACCGGAGCTCGACGTGCGACCGGTTACTTTATCTACGACTGGATGTTGAAAGACGGATCGACTGTGCGCTTCGAATGTGTCGACGTGTTCGAGTTCGACGTGAACGGACTGATCGAGCGGATGGTCATCGTCTACGATACGCATCCGATCCGTAGTACGGTCGGCGATAAATACGCGTAGTGGAAAGCCGGACGACAGCGAGGGTCGATGCCGCGTCCGGCGTCTGCGGCGGGTAGGCGTGTGCATTCCAGCGCGCCGAACTCGGTTCGCTAGCTCGTTTCGCTAACGCCTGCATTAAGAATGCGTTTGTAAAAGCCGAGTTCGTTGATGATCGCCTTGCCACTATTGGCTCGCAGCAATGCCATCTGCTGCTGCGCGCGCGCCGTATCGCCTCGTTTCGCCGCCACGTAGCCCAAAAGCATCCATGGGTAGCCTGCGCCTGGGTCGATCTGCGTGGACCAGGCCGGCGCATGCGCGTTCAAATAGGCATAGCCATTGTCATAGTGGCGCTGGGTATCCGGCGATAGCGGGACTTCATAAAGCTGCGGGAAAACTTGCGTGACCGTGCCGGGATAGAAATTCGGATTGATCGTGTTCTCGGAATCCGCGACAGTAAGGGCCGCGCCATTGGATCGCCCCTGAATGCCGACGGCTACCGATGCGGCAATCTGGTTGTAATAGCCCGAGTCCGCATCGCCGAGTGCATTGAGCGCATTGGCAAAGTCCACCAGTCCCCGGTAATTTTCCGTATTGTCCTCTGTGTAAGCAATGCTGGATGACGTAAAGCTCGCACAATAAGTCGGATGGGTCGGTGGCGTGTAGTCTTGCCGGAAAACCGAAATCAGGCCATCCGGCTTTTGTGGAACGGCCAGATTGGCGTAGGCGATGGCTTTCAGCTGCGGCAGGTTATTCCGAAACCATGCGACGTCGCCCGTCACTCGCATATACTCTGCCGCCAGCGACAGGAAGGTCGACGCATACGAATCGTTAGAGTCGGCGGGGCACTGGATTGGCGAATTAAAATCACCGGCAAATTTAATGTCGTTGATGGTGTGGTTCGCGGGATTGACGTTCTTGATGTACAAATCCATGTAAGTCCGCACCTCGTTCGGGCGGTCCTTGATGAATGCGAACAAGCCAATATTTGCGAAGTACCAATTCAGCCAATGGCTTCCGGCGCCAACCTGATAGGCCCCGGCAAAGGGTCCGGTGGTAATCTTCAATGCGTCCAAATTCGCGAGGACATCGAATCCGGATTGATTTGCGTTGGCAAGCTGATGCGTTGCGGTTGAACCGGCAGGCGCCGCGGTGGATTCTGAAGAGTCGCCGCCGCCGCAACCGGCCAGCGCCATCGAAAGAGCGGTCAAGAGCACCAATCCCCTGGAGGGACGGCCATGCAAAGGGTAAATAAATTTCACATCCATATTGATTTCTATTGATTTAAATCCGAATTTCAGATCGAAGGCTATTCATGTCCGTGCGTCGGACCGATTCGACAGCACTTCGCGATCAAGCAGTACGTGCTCGGCGCATTGCGGCGTAGTCATTACTCGTACGAGAAAGAAGCTGCCGAGCTTGTCAATGCGTTTGGGCGCCATGGCGGCGCCCCGCACTGCGCAGGTCAACGGATCTTCGGCCACCAGCATTGGGTAGGCTGGTTTCCCCGGCCAGGAGGCGATCCAGGTCACGCGGCTGCGCGCCATCGCCGGTCAGCATCAGGCCGCGCTCGGCAATGTCGGCACAGCGTTCCGATGGGGTCTGTTCTTGCTAGCTGTTACGAGCTGCCGAAGAGCCCCGGGGCAGCCAAGACCACCTGGGGTAGTGATGTAGGAGAACTGTTGATTACATCGCCTACCACCACGGAACGGAACAGCCTCTCAGTCCGACGCCACGAGTGACGCGAACCTGACTTCCTTCGTTCTGGCCCGTAGGACCGAATAGTCAGCGGAAGCGGGATGATACATGATGACTCTGTTCACTCCCGGCTCCAGGCCCTCTCACCAGACCCTGCCCCCGTGGCAAGGTGGCAAGCGCGCCGCCTATCTCTTGCGCGTCGCGATCCTTGCGCCTCTAATGGGCTATTGACAGGCAGTAACTGTCAGAGGGTGATATGCGCTGCAGCAAGTGCGGGTTCGACAACCCTGCGGGAGGAAAATTCTGCGAGGAGTGTGGGGAACGCCTTGTGCAGATCTGCGCGCAATGCGGCTACGAGTCAGGTCCGACCGCAAAATTCTGTGGCGCGTGCGGCGTACTGCTTACGAGGCCGGCCGCAGCCGCAACGCCCGTCGTTCCTGCACCGGTTCACTACACGCCCTCCCGTCTCGCCGAGCGCATTCTTGCCGAGCATGCGGCGATGGAAGCCAGGGGACAGGCTGCCGGCGAACGCAAGACCATAACCGCGCTGTTTGCGGACATGGCCGGCTCGACGGCCCTGATCCAGGACCTCGACCCGGAAGAGGCGCGCGGGCTGATCGACCCCGTGGTGGCGCTGATGATGGAGGCCGTTCACCACTATGAGGGCTACGTCGCCAAATGCCTGGGTGATGGCATCCTGGCGCTGTTCGGTGCGCCGATTGCGCACGAGGATCACGCTCTGAGGGCGTTGTACGCAGCGCTGCGCATGCAGGAAGCGATGCGCCGCCATGGTGACCGGGTCCGCCTGGAGATGGGTATCCCGCTGCAGGTCCGGGTTGGCGTGCATACCGGCGAAGTCGTGGTGCGCTCGATTCGCAAGGATGACCTGCGCACGGACTACGATCCGGTGGGGCACACAATCCATATCGCCTCCCGGATGGAAGGCGTCGCGACACCGTCGTCGATCCTCGTCAGCGAATCGACCCACAAGCTCACCGAGGGGTACTTCGAATTCAGAGCCCTGGGGATTACGCGCGTAAAGGGCCTCCGGGATCCGCTTTCGGTGTATGAGGTGCTTGGCCCCGGCGTGTTGCGCACACGCCTGCAAGTGGCGGCGCATCGCGGGCTGGCGCGGTTTGTCGGCCGGCAGCCCGAACTGGGGTGCCTGCACGAGGCGCTGGAGTCGGCCAAGGCTGGGCATGGGCGGATCATCGGCGTGGTCGGCGAGGCGGGCGTTGGCAAGTCGCGCTTGTTTCACGAGTTCAAGGCACGCTCGCAGCAGGGATACAAGGTGCTCGAAACCTTCTCGGTTTCGCATGGCAAGGCGTTTCCCTATCTGCCGTTGATCGATCTGTTGAGAAACTACTTTCAGATCACCGCGCAGGATGACGAACGGCTGAATCGCGAGAAGGTCACCGGCAGGCTGCTCACTCTGGATCGTACGCTGGAGGACCAACTTCCTTATCTGCTCTATCTGCTGGGTATCAGCGAACCGGGCTCGGCATTGCCCGCGATGGACGCCTTCCTTCGGCGCCAGCGCACGTTCGAAGCCATTGCCAGGCTGCTGGTGCGCGAGAGCCAGAATCAGCCGCTGATGGTGCTGTTCGACGACTTGCAATGGCTGGACAGTGAGACGGAGACCTTTCTCAAACTCCTCATCGAACATGTGTCGGGCGCGAGAATGCTTCTGCTTGTCAACTACCGTCCCGAATACGCCCATGACTGGGGCCGGAAGCCCTATTACACCCGATTGCATCTGGAACCACTGGGGCAAGGGGAGGCACGGGGCCTCCTCACGGCACTGCTGGGTGAGCATCTCTCGCTCGAGCCGCTGAAACTGCAAATCCTGGCGAAGACGGAGGGCAACCCATTTTTTATGGAAGAAGTCGTCACGACGCTGGCCGAAGAAAACGTCTTGCTTGGCCAGCCGGGCAGCTTCCATGTCGAGAAGGGCCTGGTTTCACTTCATATTCCGACCACTGTGCAGGGGGTGCTCGCAGCGCGCATGGACCGGCTTGCTGTCGCGCAGAAGGAGTTGCTGCAGACGCTCGCGATCATCGGCAAAGAGTTTCCCTTAAGTCTGATCCAACATGTCACCGCACTGCCGGATGATGAACTGCGCTCGCTTCTGGGCGACCTGCAGGCCGGCGATTTCATCTATGAGCGTCCCGCATTCCCCGAAGTGGAGTACGCGTTCAAGCACGCGCTTACCCAGGAGGTAGCCGCGAATTCGCTGCTGACTGACCGGCGCAGTGTGCTGCATGAACGCACGGCCCGGGCCATTGAGATACTGTTTCCAGGCCGGCTGAGGGACTACTGTAGCGAGTTGGCTCACCATTACAGCAAGAGCGGAAATACCCGGAAGGCAATCGAATATCTGCACCTGGCGGGCCAGCAGGCCTTGCAGCAGTCGGCTCATCTCGAAGCGATCCGTCATCTCAGCGCAGCTCTCGAGTTCCTCAAGTCGTTGCCTGACACTCCCGAACGCGCACGCCAGGAACTCAGCCTGCTGCTGAGCCTTGGCATTGCCTGCATCACTGCTCGAGGTCACGGAGCGCCGGAGGTGCAGACGATCTACACACGTGCATTAGCCTTGTGCGAACAGGGCGGGGAAACACCACAGGTGTTCTCCGCGCAGTTGGGGATGTGGTCTTTTTACCTGTTGCGGGGACAGCTCCAAACGGCACAGGCTCTGGCAGAGCGGCTGCACGGTCTCGCGCAGGACACGCAGGAACCGGAACAGCTCGCGGAGGCGCACCGCGTTCTGGGAGTCACGCTGTTCCGCCAGGGGAAGATAAGCATGGCCCGCACCCACATGGAAGAGGCGCTGACACTGCACCGCCCCGATCGGCAGTCATACGGACATCTGCTGCGTTATGCGCGAAACCCGGCCGTTCATATGCGCAGCACCTTGAGCTGGATTCTTTGGTATCTGGGCCTGGCGGACCAGGCCTGCACCCGAAGTGAGGAGGCAATGGACCTGGCCAGGAAGGCCTCCGATCCGTTCGGCCTGGCGCTGAGCCTGATTTTCGCGGCCGAATTGCATCAGCGCCGGTGCGACGTGCAACGGGCACTGGAGTGTGCAGACGCAGCGATCGCACTGTCGAATGACCATGGGTTCCAGCTCTATCTGGCGTGGGGAACGATCCTCCGCGGCTGGGCGCTCGCCGAACACGGTTCCCATGAGGACGGTATCGCCCAAATGCGGCAAGGCTTCCGCGCTCTCGAAGCCACCGGAGCGGTACTCGGGCGGCCCTCGCTTCTGGGACTGCTAGTGTAGCGTTCTGTTCTTGATGGAACTTATATGAATTCGGCGTCTCCAATGCGCTACTGCGACACAGCGTGGAGAGAGCGAGTGCGAGTTGCCCCCGAGATCATGTTGACCGACGAGGAGCGAACCAAGTTGACGAGGCTGGTTCGGTCGAAACTCACGAGCGTGAGGCTGGCGCAGCGCGCGCGTATCGTGCTGCTGGCCGCCAACGGAATGCAGAACAAGGACATCGCCGAGCAGTTGGGAGTCGGACGCGTGCAGGTCTCGCGTTGGCGTGAGCGATATGCGCAATCGGGGCTGGCCGGTATCGAACGCGACTTGCCGCGCGGTGCGCCGCCGGTGAAGGTGGACACGGCGCGGTTGGTGGAGCTGACCACTCAAGCCAAGCCCGTGGCGGCCACACACTGGAGCACGCGCAAGATGGCCGCCGAGTTGGGCGTGAGCGCCAGCACGGTCATGCGCCATTGGCACGCCCATGGGTTGAAGCCGCACCTCGTGCGCGGCTTCAAGGTCTCGCGCGATCCGAAGTTCGTCGACAAGCTTGAGGACATCGTGGGCCTGTACATGTCGCCACCCGAGCACGCGCTGGTGCTGTGCTGCGACGAGAAGAGCCAGGTGCAGGCGTTGGATCGCACACAGCCCGGGCTGCCGCTGAAGAAGGGGCGCGCGGCCACCATGACCCACGATTACAAGCGCAATGGCACGACCACGCTGTTTGCCGCGCTCAACGTGCTCGATGGCCAGGTCATTGCCCAGTGCCAGCAGCGCCACCGCCATACCGAGTGGTTGAAGTTCCTGCGCAAGATTGACCGCGAGACGCCCAAGGACAAAACGCTGCATCTGATCGCCGACAACTACGCCACGCACAAGCATCCTGCGGTGCAAGACTGGCTGGCCAAGCATCCGCGATTCAACATGCACTTCACGCCCACCTCGGCGTCATGGCTGAACATGGTCGAGCGGTTCTTTCGCGACATCACGACCGAGCGACTTCGCCGCGGCGTATTCACCAGCGTGCCGGAACTGGTCGACGCCATCAACGAATACATCGCTCACCACAACACCAACCCCAAGCCGTTCATCTGGACCAAGAGCGCTCGCGACATCTTGCAGAAAGTCATTCGCGCCAACCGCCGCTTAAGTTCCAAACAGAATGGAACACTGCACTAGCCGATGCTTATGGAAGGGCCGGACAAGGCGAGGCGGCACTTCGCGTGCTGAGCGAGGCGCTGACACTGGTAAGCTGCACCGGCGAGCGGTTCGATGAACCGACACTGATTCGGCTTAAAGGAGAGCTGCTGCTGATGACGGCGGAGGACAAGGAAGCGGAAGCGTGTTTTCGGAAAGCGATTGCCCTCGCCCGGGACGAAGGGGCCAGGTCGATCGAGTTCCGGTGCGCGCTGAGCCTGGCCCGGCTTTGGCACAGCCAGGGCAGGAACCGTGCAGCGCGGCAGATGCTTGCCGAGATACAAGGCCTCTTCAGGGAGGGGCTTGATTCCGTGGATTGGCGTCAGGCAAAAGAGCTGCAAGAGATTTTGTCCTGATGCCGAAGGACTCGGAAGCGTGGCCGCCGGGGCCACTGAAACGCAACGGTTACCCTTGGCTTCACAGCCCGGCGTTTTCCACTTCGGCAGCGATGGCCATGCCCAGTTCCGTTGTCGACGCGTTGCCGCCGAGGTCGGCGCTGCGCGGGCCGTGAACCAGCACATGCTGAATGGCGGCAAGAATGGCATCGTGCGCCTTCCGCCCTGCATCGCCATCCGTGTCGAGGAAATCGAGCATCATGGCGCCTGACCAGATCATCCCGATGGGGTTCGCCAGATTCTTCCCATAGATGTCGGGCGCAGAGCCATGCACCGGCTCAAACAGCGACGGGAACCTGCGCTCCGGATTCCAGATTGGCTGAAGGCGCCAGTCCGAGCGTTCCGGTGCATTGGCATGCTTGCATGCTGGCACCGGGCCATCCTTTGCCGATGGCATCGGTCCGAAATCAGAACTGATATCGCAGTCCGGCGACAAATTGCCGGCCGAGTCCCGGAATGACCGCAAGGTTGCCCCACGACGCAGGATAGTAGTTCTTGTTGAACGCGTTATGGACGTCCATGAAGACGCGCGTGCGGCGATCGATCTGCCAGTAAGTAATCAGCTTCACGGTGGCGTAGGCGGGTAGCGAGTACGTATCAGTGGCGTTGCCCGAGCGCGATCCCACATAGACGATACCCGTGCCGACGCCATAGCGTCCGCCGGACCAAGGCATGGCATCTTCCCGAATCGCCAGCAGACTGGCGCTGACCTTTGAGGATGTTGGTCAGGCGGGTGCCGGGCGCAATGAAGTTGTCCTCGGTGACTTTGGCGTTGGCCAGGGCGAAGCTGGTGCTGATGCGCCAATGCTGATCGAGCTGCGCGAATGCGTCCACCTCCAGCCCGCGGCTCGTGGCTTCGCCGGCGGCGACGTTGAAGTTGGGGTTGGTGGGGCTGCGCGTCAGGACGTTGTTCTTGCGGATATCGAATGCCGCAAGTGTCGCTCCCAGTCGCGCGTCGCTGGACTGCCACTTCAGGCCCGCCTCGACGGCGCGTGCATGCTGAGGATCGAACGCATTGCCAGCTTCGTCCACGCTGCTGTTGGGGCGGAAAGACTTGCCAAGGGACAGGTACGCCGAGAGCTGGGCGGTCGGCAACCACGTCAGCCCGATTCTTGGCGAAACGGCTGTCTGGCTTTGGTTGGTCGACCTCCCGGTGAGGAGGTTATCGACCGACTGGTGGTAGTTGTCGAACCGGACGCCTGCCAGCAGCTTCCATCGCTCTCCAAGCGAAACCTCATCCTGAAGATAGGCGCCGACATTACGCTGGTTTTCACGCGTCGGTATGTTTGGCGATACCGGCGGTTTCGCTTGCCCGTACACCGGCTCGTAGATATCAATCGCGTACGGATTCGTCGCCAGGTTCGAATAGGCGATATCCATACCCATGAACAGGCGCGACGCTTCGACGCCAACAAGCGATCCATTTGAGGCGCCCAACAATCTGCTCGTACGGTGCGGCAAAACGCAATTCACTGCGGTGCGGTGCGCTGCGATCGGTACCATCGTCGGTGCGACTGCTCTTAAGCTTGGGTTACGCAGCATGACTGCGCCGCTGTGCTGTGTCTTCTTGGCATCCAACCTTTCAGGAGCGTTCTCATGGCCCTTCGGGATTTCAAAGTCCCTACTACGGACTATCACTTTCACACGCTGGCGCAACTCGCTGATGCTGCGGAGGCCGGCCTGTGACCTGGAGCATGATCGCCGAACCGGTGGCCGATCTGCTGCCGGACCTGGTCGCGCTGCGCCGCGACCTCCATGCCAATCCTGAACTGGCCTACGAGGAACATCGCACGGCAGGCATCGTGGCGCAGTCGTTGCGCCTGCTTGGTCTTACGGTGCAAGAGGGCATTGGCGGCACCGGTGTGGTGGGCACGCTGCGCGGCGGCCAGGGCAAGCGGACCGTGGGCCTGCGCGCAGATATGGACGCGCTACCTATGATGGAACTTGGCCGTGCGGCCCATGCCAGCCGCGCGCCCGGCAAGCACCACGGCTGCGGGCACGACGGCCACACCAGCATGCTCGTCGGCGCCGCGCGCCAGCTCGCGCGCACCGGCGTCGACGGTACGGTGCACTTCATCTTCCAGCCGGCCGAGGAAGGGCAGGGTGGCGCGGGCCGGATGATCGAAGACGGCCTGTTCGAGCGCTTTCGCTGCGACAGCGTCTATGCGCTGCATAACTGGCCCGACCTGCCGCTGGGCCACGCGCAGACGCGCCCAGGCGCCATCATGGCGGCTGCCGACCGGTTCGACATCGTGCTGCGCGGGCGCGGCGGACATGCCGCGCAACCGCACCACACCCCCGACGCCATTCTTGCCGCCAGCCAACTGGTGTCGCAATTGCACACCATCGTGGCGCGCTGCATCGACCCCGCTGAATCGGCCGTGCTGTCGGTCACGCGTATCGAGGGCGGGCACAGCCACAACGTGCTGCCGGCCGAAGTGCAGATTACCGGCACGGTGCGCAGCTTCGATGCCGCGTCGCAGGACCGCATCGAGAGCGCGCTGCGTGCCATGGCCGAGGGCGTGGCGCGGGGGAGCGGCACGCAGGTTGAAGTCAACTACGTCCGCTACTATCCGGCCACCGTGAATACGCCGCCCGAGGCGGCGCTGGCCCTGGACGCGGCACGCGCCATCGGTTTGCAGGCACAGATCGCTCCGCGTGCCGCCTTCACCTCGGAGGACTTCGCCTTCATGCTGCAGCGCAAGCCCGGCGCTTATCTCTGGCTGGGCCAGGGCCGTGCCGAACCGGGGCCCGACGGCGAGCGTCCACTGCACCACCCTTGCTACGACTTCAACGACGATGCGCTGCCGTTGGGCGTGCGCTGGTTCTGCGAAGTCGCCCGGCGGGCGCTGGTGGCCGCGCCGTAATTCAACAGATCAGCACTCCAGCCATACTATGACCGCACTTCAATCCACTCGCCAGGAAAAGGACTTCCTGGGCGTCAGAAATCTCGATAACACTTTGTACTACGGCGTTCAAACGCTGCGAGCAAAGGAGAATTTTCATCTCTCCGGCCGCCGCATTGGCGAGTACGCAGAATTTGTCAAGGCACTGGCCCTTGTCAAGCATGCGGCCGCCAATGCCAATTACCGGATCGGCCTGCTGGATGCGGCCAAGCATGCGGCCATTGCAAAGGCGTGCGCGGAAGTCATCGACGGTGCCTTACATGACGAGTTTGTCGTTGACATGATTCAGGGCGGCGCTGGCACCTCCTCGAACATGAATGTCAATGAAGTGCTCGCCAACCGTGCACTGGAACACCTGGGACAAGAAAAAGGCGATTACAGGCACCTCCATCCCAACAACGACATCAATATGTCGCAATCGACGAATGATGCGTATCCGAGCGCCATCCGCGTGGGGCTGCTGCTTGCCCATCTCCCGCTATTGGAGAGCCTCAGCCACCTCGCCACGACCCTGGCGAGCAAGGCGGAGCAGTTCGACACCATCCTGAAGATGGGCCGCACCCAGCTCCAGGATGCGGTTCCCATGACGCTTGGACAGGAGTTCCGGGCCATGGCTGACACCGTATCCGCGGACCTCGAGCAGCTTCACACGCTCATCCCCGCTGCGCTGTGCGCCGTTAATCTCGGTGGTACGGCGATCGGCACTGGCATCAACGCAGACCCGCGCTATCAGGCGATCGCCATCGAGGAACTGGCGGCGCTCTCCGGCTTCCCGATTCGTTCCGCAGCCAACCTCATTGCGGCAACATCGGACATGGGCGACTTCGTACTGCTTTCAGGCCTGATCAAGAAGACCGCCCTGCGGCTCTCGAAAATCAGCAATGACTTGCGCTTGCTGTCGAGCGGTCCCCGGGCTGGCCTTGGGGAACTCAACCTTCCTCCGCGCCAGCCTGGTAGCTCGATCATGCCCGGAAAAGTCAATCCGGTTATTCCAGAAGCGGTGAACCAGGTGGCCTATGAAATCGCAGGCAACGATGCGGCGCTGACCCTGGCCGCCGAGGCCGGTCAGTTGCAACTTAATGCCATGGAACCCCTCATTGCATATAAGCTTTTTGACTCCATCCGGCTACTCGATCGGGCGGTGCGTATGCTGGACCGCGAGTGCATCGCGGGCATTACCGCGAACCCGGATCGGTGTTCCGCGCTGGTTCAGCGGTCGATTGGTATTGTGACAGCGCTCAATCCGTACATCGGATATGAGAATGCTACGCGGATCGCAAGGCTAGCACAGGAGACTGGTCGCACCGTCGTGGAGCTAGTGCAATCCGAGCGGCTCATCAGTAGTGAGCTTCTGGCCGAAATCTTGCGCCCGGAGAACATGGTGGCGCCTCGTGCGGTAGCAAGGGCCTGATAGCTGCGAGTGTTTTTTTCCCCCTCTCGCGAAGTGGGAGAGGGGTGAGGGCTGGAGCGTCAACGAAGTAACGCGCTTCGGTGTTGTTGCCAACGCCTGCCCTCAACCCCCGGTCCCTCTCCCGCAAGCGGGCGAGGGAAGCATCAGTTTGTTTCCTGCAGCACCTGCGCGCGGGCAAAGCGCCCGATGGCATAGGGCTCCAGCGGAATCGAGGTACGGCCCGTGGCGATCAGCTCGGCCATGGTTTCGCCCACGCCGGGGCTGATCGCAAAGCCCTCGCCATTGAAGCCGAAGGCGTAGTACAGGCCGGGCACCGTGGCGCTGGGGCCGATCACGGGCTGCCAGTCGGCGGTATAGCCTTCGATGCCGCTCCACACCCGAATCAGCTGCACATGCTCGAAGGCCGGCACGAAGTGGCGCAGTTCGCGCAGCTGGCGCAGCACGTTGTCGGGCTTCACGTAGGCGCGAATGCGGTCGATGTAGGCCGGCCCCTTGAGGCCGCCGCCGAAGACGATGTTGCCGCGTGCGATCTGGCGGAAGTACAGGCTCTCATGCTCGATCGGCGTCGAAACGCCGATGGAAGGGCCGATGGCATAGGGCAGCGGCTCGGTCACGCCCATCTGCGGGCCGCGCGCGTCCATCGGCACGGCCTCGCCGAACTGCTCGGCCAGGTGGTTGGACCAGGCGCCGCAGGCCACCAGCATCTGCGGAGCACGAAAGCGCCGGCCATCGGCGGTGTAGGCAACAAAGCCATTGGCGTCGTGCTCGACCTGCATCACCTCGGCGTGCTCGACGATCTGTGCGCCGGCGCGACGCGCGGCGCGTGCGAAGGCCGGGCCGGCCAGGCGCGGGTTGGCATGGCCGTCCTGCGGTGAATACGAACCCGCCACCACGCCGGGCGCAAAGATGCCCCAGCGCCGGCGCAACTGCTCGGCGCTGAAGAGCTCCAGCTCCAGTCCGAGCGGCTTCACGTCGCGCGCGTGCTGCTCGAGCACCGCGGCCTGCTGTTCGGTGTAGCACACGCGCAGGTGGCCGTATGGGACGAACTCGAGGTCTTCACCCAGCAGTTCCTTCACGCGCCCCCAGACGGCACGCGCGCGATTGGCCAGCGGCATCTGGTGCAGCGCGCGTCCCTGGCGGCGCACATTGCCGAAGTTGGTGCCGCTGGCCTGGCGCCCGACCAGCTCGCGTTCCAGCAGCACCACCGAGAGGCCCTGCTGGCGCAGGAAGAAGGCGGTGGTGGTGCCCATCAGGCCGCCACCGAGCACCAGCACATCGGCGTCGTGCGTCCTGGTTGCCGTGCTCGCTGTCGTGCTAGTTTTGGTGCCACTCATGGCTGCACCTCACGTGTATTCATCATCAGTGGCTTGACCGGTGCCTGCGAGCGCAGGCGACCGACTTGTTCGACCGGGATGGCGCAGGCCTGCGCCACGATCTCGGCCGCGGCATGGCCGCAGAAGCGGCCCTGGCAGCGGCCCATGCCAACGCGGCTGAAGGCCTTGGCCCGGTTGACCTCCTGGCTGTCCAGTTCGGTCACGCAGCGGCGCAGCTCGCCCACCGTCACGGCTTCGCAGCGGCATACCACCGCGGCATCGGGCAGGGCGGCGGCCTGCGCGTGCGGCCACGGGAAGGCGCGCGCCAGCCCCTGGCGGAAGCGGTCCATCTGGTCGAGGGTGCGGCGCAGCGCAGCCGATTCCGCGGCATATTGTGCGCGGCCCCGCTCATGCCCGAGGTCGGCCAGAGCCGCCAGCGCCGCGAGCCGACCCGCGGCCTCGGCCCCATCGGCACCGAGGATGCGGGCGCCGTCGCCGGCCAGGTACACGCCGCGCGTGCTGCTGCGGCCGTCCGTGTCGATGCGCGGCAGCCACTGGCGGCTCACGGGTTCGAAGGCGAACTCGCAGCGCGCGAGGTCGGCCAGTTGCGTCTCGGCGCGCAGGTGCCAGCCCAGGCCCACGGCGTCACATTCGAAGCGCTGCTCGCGCCCGCGCGCATCGCGCACGGTCACGGCCTGCACGCCAAGGCGGTCATCGCCGTCGATCGCCAGCGGGGTCACGCCCTGCAGCACCGGTATGCCGGCATGCTTGAGGCCGCGGATCAGTCCGAGCCCGCGCAGCGCCAGCCGGGGGCGCGCCAGCAGGCCGGCAATGGCGCCCCAGGATTTATTAGCGGGGGCGGTGTCGAGTACCGCCGCCACGCGCGCGCCGGCCTGCACGTACTGCGAGGCCACCAGGTAGAGCAGCGGCCCGCTGCCGAGGAAGACGACTTGCGTACCGATGGCGCAGGCCTGTGCCTTCAGCGCGATCTGCGAGGCGCCCAGGCTGTAGCAGCCGGCGCGGTGCCAGCCAGGCACCGGCATGAGCCGGTCGGTGGCACCGGAGCACACCAGCAGTGCGTCGAAGGGCAGCGTCTGCGGCTCGTCCTCGCGCACGACGTGCAGCTCGCCCTCGGTCAGGTTCCACGCCAGCGTGTTAGGGCGGTAGTCGATCTGCGCGCGCAGTGCGTCGAAGTCGCGGTGCAGCGCCTGGGCCTTGTCGGCCTCGCTGCCATAGAGCTTGGCGTAGGAGCGTTTGAAGCCTTCGGGCTGGCGGCGGTAGATCTGGCCGCCGTCGCGCCGGCCTTCGTCGATCACGGTAGGGCGCAGTCCGGCCTGTACCAGTGCCTGGGCCGCGCGTACGCCGGCGGGGCCGGTGCCGACCACGACGATGCGGGGCAATGCTGACGGCGCGCTCATGCGGTGGCTCCCGGCGCGTGGCGCGCGAGCGATTCCTGCAGGTCTGGCGTCGCGGGCCAGTGGTGCGCGGGCGGTCGGGTCAGCACCTCCATGCCGGCCTCGGCAGGCGTGGAACAGGCACGCAGGCGCTCGCCCGCGGGCGTCCATACCCAGCAGTCCTGGCAGGCGCCCATCAGGCAGAAGCCCGCGCGCGGGCCGTCGCCGAATTCGCTGTCGCGCACGCGCCGGCCATGCAGCAGCAGTGCAACCAGAAGGGTGTCGCCCGCCAGTGCGGTGGCACTGTGGCCATCGATGCGCAGGGTGATGGCGGGACGGTCGGATTCTGCCAGCCGCATGAATCGCGCAGGCAGTGGGGGAGCGTTGTCGGGCATGGGCGGCGGCTCGGCGTTGGTTTGGAACAAGGGTCTGACCGGACTGACAGAACGCGCTTTGCGGACTTCACAACAGGCAGGTCTTTGCCTCAAGCTTAGGACGGGTGGCACATGGCGTGGTGCTGCATTCAGGGGACTGAATGAAGCACGCTGCTGTTATGCGGGCCGTGGCAGCAGAATGTTTGGCAGAAGGCTTCCGGCAGCCTGGCGCGGCAGGTCAAAGCTGTCCAGCCATTGGGCCGGCCCGCTGCCGCAGGCATGGCGATGTCGTTGTGGTGATCGATCGGACTTATCCTGGACCATATCGTTCGCGCGGAGCCAGGACGCCCTCGGGTTTATCCGGAGGATGCAAGAATCGTCCGCGTGGGGTGGCAGTTTCGCAATTCGATGCGGTAGCGCGGTCCGTAACGGAGACAAATGCTGAGGCTTCTTGTCTAGCATGGAGGCATGAATCCACTATCGGTGCCGACCCCCGGCGCCCCGCTTTCCGTGCAACTATTCGACCCCCAGACTGTCTCCGTTCCCTCGGGCCATTTCATCGGCGGACGGCTCGTGCCTGATGCCGGCCGCATCCCCGTGCGGCGCCCCTCCGATAACGAGGTGCATGCCGAGCTGCCGCTGGCTGACGCCGCCGCCGTGGATGCAGCGGTGCAGGACGCGTGGAAGGCCTGGCGCACCAGCGACTGGGCGCGCCGTGCCCCGCGTGAGCGGGCGCGCGTGCTGCGCCGCTGGGCCGACCTGATCGAAGCGGATGTGCAGGGTCTCGCGCCGCTCGAAGCCGTGTGCTCCACGCGGCCGGTGCGGGCTGCCTCGGCCTGGGATGTGCCTTTCACCGCCGAAGGCCTGCGATTCTTCGCCGAATATGCCGACAAGCTCGGTGGCGACGTGGCGGCCACGCAGCACGATCACCTGGGCATGGTGGTGGCCGAGCCGTACGGCGTGGTGGGTGCGATCACCCCGTGGAATTTCCCTCTGGTGATGGTGTCGTGGAAGGTGGGTGCGGCGCTTGCCGCCGGCAACGCGGTGGTGCTCAAGCCTTCCGAGCTGACGCCGTTCTCCGCCGTGCGCCTGGCCCAACTGGCGATCGAGGCGGGCGTGCCGCCGGGCTTGTTCAACGTGGTGCAGGGCGACGGGCGGACCACGGGCGATGCGCTCACGCGCCACCCGCTGATCTCGAAAATGACCTTTACGGGATCGACGCAAACGGGCGCCGCGATCATGGCCAGTTGCGCGTTACACGGCCCCAAGCCAGTCACGCTGGAGCTGGGCGGCAAGAGCCCGCAATTGGTATTCGATGATGCGCCGGACCTCGATCGGCTGGCTGGCATTATTGCCGGCGCCATCACCGGCAATGCCGGCCAGGTATGCGTCGCGGGCTCGCGCCTGATTGTGCAGCGCGGCATCGCCGAGGCGCTGATCGAGCGCATCGCGGCGCGCTTTGCCGCGCTGCGGCCCGGTGCGACCTGGGATGACGCGGCGACGCTGCCGCCCATCATCTCCGCAGCGCAAGCGGCGCGCATCCTCGACATCGTCGAGCGCGCGTGCGGCCCGGGCGCGCAGGTGCGCAGCGGCGGCGGGCTGTTCGACGGCGGGCCGGGCGGCGCATACTTCCAGCCCACGCTGATCGAGGGCGTGCGCGCGGACAATCCTGCCGTGCAGGAGGAAATCTTCGGTCCGGTGCTCACGGTGCAAACCTTCGACGACGAAGAAGAGGGCCTGGCGCTCGCCTCGCACGAGCGTTACGGCCTGGCCGCCGGCGTACACACGGCCGATATCGGAAGAGCGCTGCGCGCCATGCGCGGCATCGCCGCCGGCACGGTGTGGATCAACCGCTACGGGCGCAGTTCGGATTTCGTGATTCCCACCGGGGGCTACCACCAGTCGGGCATCGGCAAGGATCTGGGGCGCCAGGCCGTAGAGGCGAATTTGCGCTTCAAAAGCGTGCTGATCGATTTTGCTGCGGCGCGTTAGCGGTGCGTCATCACTCGCCTGCGCTCGCCCGCGGTGCCGACCGCATGACATGCCGCGGGACCCATGACAAACCGCAGTTTCGCCGCGTGCCACGCTCTCATTTCCGTACAAACACTGTTCGGCCGCGTGCTTTAATTCCTTCGCAATAATTCTGTCGCCTGCGCCGGACAAGGCGCGGCTCCACCCCGGTCGACGACCGGTAAACCCTGAGGATCAGAGACCATGACCTTCCGTCCCAAGTATGTGACCTTCGACTGCTACGGCACGCTTACGCGTTTCCGCATGAGCGAAATGACGCGCGAACTGTTCGCCGATCGCATCCCTGCCGAGCAGATGGAGCAGTTCATCGCCGATTTCAGCGCCTACCGTTTCGACGAGGTGCTGGGCGACTGGCAGCCCTACGAAGTGGTGCTGAAGAACGCCGTGCGCCGCCTGTGCAAGAAGTGGAAGATCCAGTACTTCGACACCGATGGCCAGCAGTACTATGACGCCGTGCCGACGTGGGGCCCGCATGAGGATGTGCCCGCCGGCTTGGCCAAGGTGGCCAAGGAGATTCCGCTGGTGATCCTGTCGAACGCCTCGGACTCCCAGATCCAGAAGAATGTGGCCATGCTCGGCGCGCCGTTCCACCGCGTCTACACCGCGCAGCAGGCCCAGGCCTACAAGCCGCGCCTGAAGGCCTTCGAGTACATGCTGGACTCCCTGGGCTGCAATCCCGAAGATGTGCTGCACGTGTCGTCGAGCCTGCGCTACGACCTGATGTCGGCCGACGACATCGGCATCGTCAACAAGGTATTCGTGAACCGCGGCCACGGCCCGGGCAACGCGGCGTACCGCTACACCGAGATCCAGGACATCGGTGGCCTGCCCGGCGTCGTCGGCCTTTGAATTTAGCTTCCACAGCTCCGTCCCCACCATGAAGCTTGATTCCTACTGGAACGATTCAGTGCCAACACTGGCACTGGACGCGCACAATCTGCCGCCGCAGGTCGACGTGGCCATCATCGGCGGCGGCTTCACGGGGCTCTCGGCGGCGCTGGCGCTGGCGCGGCGTGGCGTCAGCGTGGTGGTGCTGGAGGCCGGCGCCACCGTGGCGCCCGAGGCCTCGGGGCGCAATGGCGGCCATGTGAACAACGGGCTCGCGGTGGATTACGCGGAACTGGCCGCCCGGGTGGGCGTGGAACGCGCCCGCGGCTGGTACCACGCCTATGACGACGCAGTCGATACAGTGGAGCGCATCGTGCGCGACGAGGGCATCGCCTGCGACTTCCAGCGCAACGGCAAGCTCAAGCTCGCCACCAAGGCTCACCAAATGGACGCGCTGCGGCGCAGCGCCGAGCGCCTGATCGCCGACGGCGTGGATACCGATGTGGAAATTCTCAGCGCGGCGCGCGTACGTGCCGAGGTACAGAGCGAGCGCTTCCATGGCGGCCTGCTGTACAAGCGCAGCGGCCAGATGCATATGGGCCGTTTCGCGCAAGGCCTGGCCGTGGCCGCAGAGCGCCACGGCGCACAGATCCACACTGGCACCTGCGTAAGCCGCATTGAACGCGTGCAGGGGCAGGTGCACCGCCTGCACACCGCGCGCGGCACGGTGCTGGCCCGGCAGGTGCTGCTCGCCACCGGGGCTTCGCGCCACGGTGGCTACGGCAGCTTCGGGTGGCTGCGCCGGCGCATCGTGCCGATCGGCAGCTTCATCGTGACCACGGAGCCGCTGGGCGCCAAGCGTGCTAATGCACTGCTGGCCAAACGCCGCACCTATGTCACGGTGGCCAACATTCACCATTACTTCCGCCTCACGCCGGACCACCGGCTGGTGTTCGGCGGGAGGGCGCGCTTTGCCATTTCCAGCCCCCAGCAGGATGCCGCCAGCGGGGAGATCCTGCGCGCCGGCCTGGCCGAGATTTTCCCGCAACTCGGCCACGTCAGGCTCGACTATTGCTGGGGCGGACTGGTCGACATGACGCAGGACCGCCTGCCGCATGCCGGCGAGCGCGACGGCCTCTTCTACTCCATGGGCTACAGCGGCCACGGCACGCAGATGTCGGTGCACATGGGCGAGCGCATGGCTGCGGTGATGGCCGGCGACGCGGCTGCCAATCCATGGCGCGAGCGCGACTGGCCTGCCATTCCCGGGCATTTCGGCCCGCCCTGGTTCCTGCCGGCCGTGGGCTTGTACTACCAGCTCAAGGACCGGCTTGCCTAAGCCTTGCGCAGCTGTTGGGTTTTCGCCGCGGTCCCCCTGTTCCCCTCTTAGAATAATCAGGAGCACAACCAACCATGAACGATAGCGGTAACGAGTTCGAGAACATTGTCGGCCCCGGCGAAAGCCTTCGTGTGATGGATCTGCTCAAGCGCGGCGCCACGCGGCGTGACGTGCTGGCGATGCTGCTGGCAGGCGGCATGCAGGCCACGCTGGCTGGCAGCCTTGCCGGCGTAGCCGCCACGGCCCATGCAGAGACGCCGAAGCGCGGCGGCCGTATCCGCGTGGCCGTCGCCACCGCAGCCGCCTCAGATACGCTCGATCCGGCCAAGCAGTCGAACCAGAGCGACTACGTGCGCTGCAACATGGTCTACAACGGGCTGACCTCGCTCGACAGAAGCCTGACGCCGCGGGCTGCCCTGGCCGAGTCGTTCAACACCACCGATGCCAAGACCTGGATCTTCACGCTGCGCAAGGGCGTGACCTTCCACGACGGCAAGGCGTTGTCCCCGGCTGACGTGGTGTATTCGATCATGCGCCACAAGGATCCCGCCACCGTTTCCAAGGCCAAGGTGCTGGCCGAGCAGATCGAGAGCGTGAAAGCCACCGGCCCGAACGAGGTCACGGTGGTGCTCACCAGCCCCAATGCCGACCTGCCGGTGATCCTTGGGACCTTCCATTTCCACATCGTCAAGGACGGCACCACCGACTTCAGTGCCGGCATCGGTACCGGACCCTACAAGATCAAGGAATTCAGGCCCGGCGTGCGCACGCTCGTGGTGCGCAACGGCGCCTACTGGAAGCCCGGCAAGCCCTATCTCGACGAAATCGAGTTCGTCGGCATCGCCGATGACAGTGCGCGTGTCAACGCGCTGCTGTCGGGCGGCATGGACCTGGTGGCCATGGTCAACCCCCGCGCCGTGGCCCGCGTCAAAGGTACACCGGGCTTTGGCATCCTCGTCACGCAATCGGGGCAGTACACAGACCTGATCATGCGCAAGGACGCGGGTCCAGGCATGAACCCGGACTTCTTGATGGGCATGAAGTACCTGCAAGACCGCGAACAGATGAAAAAAGCTATCGCGCTCGACTATGCGATGGTCGGCAACGACCAGCCAATCGACCCCACCAACCGGTTCTTCTTCAAGGATTTGCCGCAGCGACCCTTCGATCCGGAGAAGGCGAAGTTTCATTTCCGCAAAGCCGGCGTGACGGGCAAGGTGCCGGTGGTGACCTCGCCGGCCGCGTTGTATTCGGTGGAGATTGCGACGGTGTTGCAGCAGACAGCGCAGCGCGTCGGCCTGGACCTCGACATCAAGCGCATGCCTGCCGACGGCTACTGGTCGAACCACTGGCTCAACAGCCCCGTGGGCTTCGGCAATGTCAACCCGCGCCCCAGCGCCGACACCATCCTCACGCAGTTCTACAAGTCCGATGCGCCCTGGAACGAATCGCGCTGGAAGAACCCCAAGTTCGACCAACTGCTGGTGGCCGCGCGGGGCGAAACCGATACCGCCAAACGCAAGCAGTTGTATGCCGACATGCAGACCATGATCCATGCGGAAGCGGGCATCGGCATCCCGCTGTTCCTGGCCAGCATCGACGCACATTCGTCGAAGCTCAAAGGCTTGTCGCCGATCCCGCTGGGTGGGCTGATGGGCTATTCGTTTGCTGAGAACGTCTGGCTGGATGCCTGAGCTTGAAGGGGCAGGGAGTGCGGTAGGCCTTGGCTCCACCGTGCTCTCGCAGATCCGGCGCGACGGCGCTAACGTCGTTTAGCTAACGACCGTCGTTCCCGCACATACCCCTCCGGGGCACGTGCGCGGGAACCCAGTGACTTTAAAAGAAGTCCTCACAAGCGGCCGGCGCAAGCCGGCCCGGATTACTGACAAGCCCTGGATGATGGTTTGCTCCCCTCTCCCGCTTGCGGGAGAGGGGAGTGTATGCGTCGGCTCGTGGCTTTGTTCAGATGCGCGGGCATGCAATGCGCGGCTGTTTGTAGTGGAATTCGGGGCCGGCGACCCCAACCGCGATCCCACTTTCGCCATGGAGATCGACTTCATCGATCCAGCCGCGGCGCAACTCGGGCACCGAGCGCGCCAGCAGCGCGTAGTAGGGGTGGTGCGGACCGCGGTCGTAGTCCTGGTGCGCGACCTGGGTCAGCTTGCGGCCATGCTGCATCACCACGATCTCGTCGCAGATCGAGCGCACGGTGTGCAGGTCGTGGCTGATGAAGAGATACGAGACACCCAGCTCCTTGCGCAGCTCGGCCATCAGGTCGAGGATGGCCGCGCCGACCACGGTGTCCAGCGCCGAGGTGATCTCGTCGCACAGGATCAGCTCAGGATCGGCCGCGAGTGCCCGGGCCAGGTTCACGCGCTGCTTCTGCCCTCCGGACAGGCCACCGGGCGTGCGCTGGGCCACGCCGATCGGCAGCCGCACCAGATCGAGCAACTGGCGAATCCGCGCCCGCTGGGCTTCGCCGCGCAAGCCGTGGAAGAACTGCAGCGGCCGCGCCAGGATCTCCTCGATGGTGCGCGCGGGATTGAGCGCGGTGTCGGCCATCTGGAACACGATCTGGATGCGCCGCAGCTCATCGCGGCTGCGTTCGGCCACTGTCGGCTTCAGCGGACGGCCGTTGAACGCGATGCTGCCACAGCACGGCGCCACCAGGCCGGCAATCGCGCGCGCCAGCGTGGTCTTGCCCGAACCCGACTCGCCGATGACGCCGATCGCCTGGCCCCGGTACAGCTTCAGGCCCACGCCCTCCAGGATCTTCGAGGCCGGCTGCCCGTGCGCATCGACGGCACCGTAGCCGGCGGAAAGATCGCGGACCTCGAGCAGCAGGGGGCTCTTGTCCGGGTCCACCGGCGCGCCGGGACGCTCGGTCGGCCGCGCCGCGGCCAGCAGGCAGCGCGTGTAGTCGTCGGCGGGCTGGTACAGGATCTGGTCGGTCTCGCCCAGCTCGCGCATCTTGCCTTCGCGCAGCACCAGGATGTGGTCCGCCACCTGGGCCACCACGGCCAGGTCGTGGCTGACATAGACCGCGGTGGTGCGGCGTTCCTGCACCGCGCGTCGGAACACGCGCAGCACTTCGACCTGCGTGGTGACGTCCAGTGCCGTGGTCGGCTCGTCCAGGATCACCAGGTCGGGATCGGTGATCAGGGCCATTGCGGCCATCAGGCGCTGTAGCTGGCCACCGGAAACCTGGTGGGGGTAGCGCTCGCCGATGGAATCAGGGTCGGGCAGCGCCAGTTCGCGGAACAGCGCGACCGCCTTCTTCTCGGCAGCCTTGCGATCCATGAGCCGGTGGATCAGCGCCGGTTCGACCACTTGGTCCATGATGGTGCGCGACGGGTTGAACGAGGCCGCCGCGCTCTGCGCGATATAGGTGATCTCGCGCCCGCGCAGCCGGCGCTGTTCGCCCGGCGACAGGTGCAGCACGTCGGTGGTGCCGACCCGGATGCTGCCGGAGATCTCGCAGCCGTGGCGCGCGAAGCCCATCAGCGCCAGCGCGGTCGTGGTCTTGCCCGAGCCGGACTCACCGATCAGTGCCAGCACCTTGCCGGGCTCGATCTCGAAGTCCACACCATCTACCAACGTCGCCTGGCCTGCGGTGATGCGCAGATTGCTGACCTTTACGGACGTGCCCATTTATTTGACTCCGTTACGTGCCGAGCGACCCGGCAGGTTGTCGATAACAAGGTTGACGGCGAGGGTCAGGCTGGCGATGGCCAGCGCCGGCGCCACCACGGCCATGCTGCCTTCGGACAGTGCCCCGATGTTCTCGCGCACCAGCGAACCCCAGTCGGCATCGGGCGGCTGGATGCCCAGGCCCAGGAAGCTGAGGCTCGCGAGCAGCAGCACGACGTAGACGAAGCGCAGCCCCAGGTCAGCCAGCATGGGGCCGAGGATGTTCGGCAGGATTTCCTGCCGCATGATGTAGGCAGTGCCTTCGCCGCGGGTGCGCGCGACGGTCACGTAGTCCATCGCATTGATGTTGACCGCCAGCGAGCGCGCGATGCGATAGGCGCCCGGGATGTAGATGATCGCCGCCGTGAGGGCGAGCATCCAGACTGACGAACCGAAGGCCGCGACCATGATCAGCGCGAACATCTTGCTCGGGATCGCCGTGAGCGTATCGAGGCCGCGGCTCAGGCCGGCATCGATCCAGCGGCCGCTGACGGTGGCCAGCAATGCCAGCGTGATGCCGATGCCGCTGGCGCACAGGGTCGAGACCAGGGCCACGCAGACGGTGTAGCGCGCGCCCAGGATCACGCGCGTCAGCATGTCGCGTCCCAGGTAGTCGGTGCCGAGCCAGTGCGCGGCGCTGATCGGGCCGAAGACCTGGATCTCGCCCGTGGGCGTGCCGTCATGGCTGATCAGGATCGGGCCAACAATGGCGGCGACCAGCCAGCCGATGAGGATCAGGCTGCCGATCCAGCCGGTGATGCCCAGTTTGGGCAGGCGCGGGCGGCGACCGCCTTGGTCGGGGGCACTCACGGCGGGGGTGGCGTGCGTGTTGGAGGTAGGGGACATGAGTTGCAGCTCCTGCATGGCGTTCAAGGCTTCAGCGGTGGCGCAGACGCGGATTGGCGACGATGCCGCACACATCGGCAAGCGTGACGAGGATCAGGTACGCACAACAGAAAATCATGGCGCACACCTGGACCACGGGCATGTCGCGCTGGGCGACGCTGTCCACCATCAGCTTGGCGATCCCCGGGTAGTTGAAGATGGTCTCGATGATGATGACGCCGCCAAGCAGGTAAGACAGGCTCAGCGCCACGGCATTGGCAATCGGGCCGATGGCGTTGGGCAGCGCGTGGAACAGCACCATGCGGGTCGAGGATGCGCCCTTGAGCCGCACCATCTCGATGTAGGGCGCGTTGAGCTGGTCGATCACCGCCGCGCGGGTCATGCGCAGCATCTGCGCGACGATCACGCAGCACAGGCTCAGCACCGGCATGGCCAGCGAACGCACGATCTTGTCCCAGGAATCGTCGGTGCCGATATAGGCGAGCGCCGGCAGCCAGCGCAGGTGGACCGCGAACAGCAATACGGCCAGCGTGGCGACCAGGAACTCCGGCACGGAAACCACTGCCACCGCGCCCAGGCTGACGCTGCGGTCAAACCAGGTCCCGCGGTAGACCGCCGCCAGGATGCCGAGGCCGAGCGCCACCGGCACCGAGATCAGCGCGGTCAGGCCGGCCAGCAGCAGCGATTGGGGTAGGCGGCTGCCGATGGCCTCCGAGACCGGCATGCGGGTGACCAGCGACTCGCCGGCATTGCCGGTCACCATACCGCCCAGCCATTGCGCGTAGCGCACCGGCGCGGGGACATCGAGGCCCATCTGGGAACGCAGCGCGGCCAGGGCTTCGGGTGTGGCGTCCTGGCCGAGTTGTTCCTGCGCGGCATCGCCGGGCAATACCGCGGTGATGGCGAAGACGATGGCCGAGACGGCCAGCAGCGAGATCAGCGCCAGACCGATGCGCCGCGCCAGCAGACGCAAGATGAAGGGGTTCACGGTGTCTCCTTTCTTAGTGGATAAATCAGGCCGCGAGTCGCACGTGATCGACTGACGAATCACCCATCAGACGCCCGGCGGGATCAGGCAAATGCCCTGGATCGGCTTCCGCTGCAGTGTGGAACGCCTCGCGCTGCAAGATCCCGAAATCCGGTGGTGCAGGGCGCTCATGATCCGGGTTGATTCGTCTTGGCCGATAAAGCTCTCGAACGGCTTCTTCTCTGACATGGCAACGACTCCTGGACCGGGGGCCAGGGTCTTTGTGGGATGCGACATTGAAGCATGTGCGCCCACGCGCTTGGTGGGGTATTCCGGGCCATGACAGTAATAGCTGCGGTTTCATGTGTCCCGTTTGGCATTGCATGCCGTGCGCACAGCGCGCGTACATGTGCACCGCAATATTCGTCGGGATTTACCCTAGGAGTGCGTCATCTTGGTGCGTGCCCGGATGCAGTAATTTTTTCCTATCAGATGCTGGCGTGTTCATCGCATCATGATTTCCCCTTTTTCGCCCGGCGCTGCTACGACTGCGATGACATACGCCACGACCCCGCACGAGGTAGACGATACGGCAGTCCTGGCCGACCTGGACAATCTGCGCCGCGGCGAGCGCGGTGAGCCGCTCAGCGGTCTTGCCGACCGTGCAAACGGATACTGAAAGATTGTGCGGCTCTATTCTGCTTCCGGGCAATGAGCACCAAAACTACCGCTGTGATTGCCGACGATCATCCCGTGGTGCTCGCCGGACTGGCGCCGTACATGGCCCGTCAAGGCATTGACGTCATAGCCATCGCGGATAGCGTCAATGGGCTTCTCTCGGAGCTCAGGAAGCATGCACTGCTACTGCCGGATATCGTGATCACCGGCTATGACTATGGTGGAGAGGTCGACGGGTTGCGCTTGATCGAACGGCTACACCGGATGTACCCGAAGGTGAAGATCGTGGTCTTCTCGGGGGAGCGTCCACACGGTCTGGTTCGTCAATTGCTGGCGAAAGGTGCCGACGCGTTTGTTGCAAAATCGATGGGTCTGCAGTTCGTGGCCGATGCATGCCAAACCGTCCTCTCAGGTGCCAAGTACATAGACCCGGCCACTGAGGGGTTGTTGATTGCTCCGACCCGCCATTGCGCAGACCAGCGCGACGATCGTCTTAGCCCACGCGAACGCGAGGTTCTTCGCCTTCTGGTGCAAGGCTATCCGCTGCAGGAGATTGCACGGAAATTCCAGCGCAGCGTCAAGACGATCAGCGTCCAGAAGTGCTCGGCCATGAGCAAGCTCGGGCTGCGAAATGAAATAGAACTGGCGTTGTATCTGGTGAAGCACAGGCATGCGGTGATCCCGTCCTGACTACAAGCGCTGCAGTGTGTAACCGTTGCTGATAAAAAGAAGGGCTGCCCAAGGGCAGCCCCGGACGGGCTCTACCGCAAAGCCATGGAAAGTGTCGATATATGCTGATGACATACACGCGACAGCAGAGCTCCCGCACATTCTAGGCTGATAATTCTGAAAAGAAAATAAGCACCGGCCTAAAAATAGCTTTAGATGTAATACCAACATTCTGGCTTGAATGCAGATTGTTAAGTCTTGAGGATTTAATGCAGAATCTGCTTCGCCCGAATTCGAACCGATGCGAATGGGCTACTTACCATTATTCGAGGAAATCATTTCATGAAATTCAAACTGTCAGCCATTGCGGCTGCCTTGCTGGTGGTCCCCAGCGCGTATGCGCAATCGAACGTCACGCTGTACGGTGTTGCTGATGTGGGTATTGAATACCTGAACAAGGCTGTTGCTTCGACGGGTACCGTACCCGCCGGTGCTCAAGGCAACAATCTGTGGGCCCTGCAATCGGGCAACCAGTCCGGGTCGCGCTGGGGATTGCGCGGCGTAGAAGACCTGGGCGGCGGCATGAAGGGCATTTTCCTGCTGGAAAGCGGCTTCAACCTCGATACCGGCGCCTCGGGGCAGGGTGGTCGACTCTTTGGCCGCGGCGCCTACGTCGGTCTGCAGAACCAGTGGGGCCAGCTGACCCTGGGCCGGCACACGACCCCATTCTATGACTTTGGCGTAACCTACGACCCGATGTCGATCGCGAGCCGCTATTCTATCGGTGCACAGGACCCCTTCATGGGCGGGGCTCGTGCCGACAACTCCGCCAAGTATATGGGGACGTTCGGCGGCCTGAGCGTGACTGCCCTGTATAGCTTCAACAATAACAACCAGGAGCGCGCCGGCAATTTCACCAACGGGCGTGAGTACTCGTTCGCCGTGAACTATGCCGCAGGCGGATTCGCCGTTGGTGCCATTTACGACCAGTCGAACCGGTCGGCGGCCACGGCTCTGTCGACCAATAGTCTGATCAGACGGGCCGCAGTCGCCGGGACATACACATTCGGTCCTGCCAAGCTCTACGGCGGTTACCGATATGCCCACGCGTTCAACGGTGCCACCCTGCCTGGCGTTGCGCTGACCAACACAGTGTCGAACCTCGGTTGGGTCGGCGTTGGCTACCAGGTATCGCCGGCGCTGTCGGTCAGCGGCTCTGCGTACTACCAGAACCTGCGTCAGTCGAACGCCGGCAACCCGTGGCAGTTCGTTGCGCTGGTTGACTATGCACTGTCGAAACGCACGGATCTTTACACCACGGTTTCGTACGCACTGAACCGCGGCAAGTCGAACCTGGGGGTGAACGGGTTCAATGACCAGCTGGGTGCGAGCAGCGAAGCCGTGCAGCCGGGTGCAAACCAGTTTGGCGCTGTCGTTGGCATCCGCCACAAGTTCTGAGCTTAAGTCCGTTAGTGCAGACCCGGGGCATCTCCGGGTTTTTGATACAAGTCCGCTCTGCTTCAGGGTTGCCAGGTTTGGAGCGCCGTCCGTCCCGGGACGGCTTCGCGTTGGCCGCCGGCCTCCGCATCCTGTCAGCCACAGGGGCGCAGCGTTCAGGCCTCCAACAGCGGGCGAGAAAACACCGGAAATTGCAAGTTCAAAGCGTATTCGGCAGCTTCTGCCAGAGCTGCGATGCGATACTTCATCCGGATCGCGAGCCTGCTCTCGCTCTTCATGCCGAGGACATACAAAGTACGTACCGCCGTAGCCGACAGCCATCACTGTCATGCGCTGCGCCGATCCCCTCGTCGCCATGATGCCATTTAGACATCGCTACTGGTGATACCAGCACGCTGGATCATCGGTTGGAAATTTTCTAAAACGCTCAGAGAAGTAGCCATGTCCGACATCGCCCCCCTGAAACGGGAACCCGAGCTGTTCAATCCGTCCGCGCTGTTTGTCAACAACGCGAACATTTCCGGCATGGATGGCTACCGGGCGATATGCGCCGCAGCCGAAGGAGATTACGAAGGCTTCTGGGCCCGGCAGGCGCATGACCTCATCAGCTGGCATAAGCCGTTCACCAGGACGCTGAATGAGGAGCGAGCCCCGTTCTACCGTTGGTTCGAGGACGGTGAGCTTAACGTTTCGTACAACTGCCTGGACCGGAATCTGGCGAACGGCAATGCCGGGAAGACAGCCATCATCTTTGAGGCCGACGACGGCCATGTCACGCGGATCACGTATGCGCAGCTTCACGCAAGGGTCTGTCAGTTTGCCAACGGCTTGCGGGCGCTTGGCATCGGGCAGGGTGATCGCGTAGTCATCTACATGCCGATGTCCATCGAAGGTATCGCCGCCATGCAGGCTTGCGCGCGCATCGGTGCGGTGCATTCCGTGGTCTTCGCCGGCTTCTCGGCCAGGTCCCTGCGCGAACGGATTGCGGATGCTGGCGCGGTGGCAGTGATCACGGCCGACGAGCAGGTGCGTGGCGGCAAGCATCTGCCGCTGAAATCCATCGTCGACGAAGCCCTGGACCTGGGCGGTTGCGACACTGTCAACAACGTTATCGTTTACAAGCGCACCGGCGCCAGCATCGATCTCGTCCCCGGACGTGACCTTTGGCTGGATTCGCTGATCGTCGATCAGCTCACCACCTGCGAGCCGGAATGGGTCGGAGCCGAGCATCCGCTGTTCGTCCTCTACACGTCAGGTTCTACCGGCAAGCCCAAAGGGGTGCAGCATGCATGCGGTGGCTATCTGCTGTGGGCGATGCTGACGATGAAGTGGACCTTCGACATTAAGCCCTCTGACGTATTCTGGTGCACGGCCGACATCGGCTGGATCACCGGCCACACCTATATCGCCTACGGCCCGCTTGCGGTGGGCGCGACCCAGGTCGTGTTCGAAGGTGTGCCGACCTACCCCAATGCCGATCGCTTCTGGGACATGGTCCGCAAGCATCGAACCACGATCTTCTATACCGCCCCGACGGCGATCCGCGCGCTGATCAAGGCTTGCGACAAGGACCCGGACCTGCATCCGAAGCACTACGATCTGTCCAGCCTGCGGCTGCTCGGCTCGGTGGGCGAGCCGATTAATCCGGAAGTGTGGATGTGGTACCACAAGAATGTTGGCAACGAGAAATGCCCGATCGTCGACACCTTCTGGCAAACCGAAACCGGCGGGCACATGATCAGCCCGTTGCCTGGCGTGACGCCGTTGCTGCCGGGCTCGTGCACGCTGCCGTTGCCGGGAATCATGGCCGCGGTGGTAGATGAAGCCGGCAACGAACTGCCGCATGGGCGAGGCGGCATCCTGGTCTTCAAGCGCCCGTGGCCGTCCATGATTCGTACGGTCTGGGGCGATCCGGAACGGTTCAAGTCAAGCTATTTCCCGCAGGAGCTGGGCGGCAAGCTTTATCTGGCAGGTGACGGCGCGGTGCGCAATGAAAAGACCGGCTACTTCAGCATTACAGGTCGCATCGACGACGTGCTCAACGTCTCCGGTCACCGTATGGGCACCATGGAGATCGAATCGGTGCTGGTCGCCAACCCGCACGTCGCGGAGGCCGCCGTGGTGGGCAAGCCGGACGATACCACCGGCGAAGCCATCTGCGCCTATGTCGTGCTGAAGGGCACTCGGCCTCAGGGCGATGAAGCGCAGCGGATCGCCAGGGAGTTGCGCGACTGGGTCGCCAGGGAGATCAGCCCCATCGCCAAGCCAAAGGAAATCCGCTTTGCCGACAACCTGCCCAAGACCCGCTCGGGCAAGGTGATGCGCCGGCTGCTGCGCGCCATCGCAAAGGGCGAACCGATTACGCAAGACCTGTCGACCCTTGAGGATGCTGGCATCCTGGAGCAACTCAGGCAAGCGCAGTAATCGTGCAATCCGACCGGCGCTCCGCACAGCGGGCGGGGCTGCCGGTCGCTGCACGTTTGTCAACAAGCGACTATATGAAGAGACTCAGGAACTGATGACGAACGTTTTCAAGTCCATGCGTATGCTCGAAACGATCAAGGACGGGCACTGGAGCCATCATCTGCAGGCAATTGCAATGCTGAAGGCCGCGAACATCAAGCCGGACATGGAGGGCCGCAATGTCGCCTAAGCAACGATGGACGGCAATGCGGCAGCGCTATCCATCGCTGGGTGTATTCGGGTACATCGACATGATGCTCAATTCGTCGATGCATCCCAGGACGCAGCATCGCGTGCTGGACTGCGTTGAAGAACAGCGCGTATGGGAGTGGCCGGGTTCGCCGGGGATCGGCATCACCCGTTTCGGACGCTTCGAGCATTCCTGCTGTGTGACGTTCGCACGCAGCGGCCAGCAGGCCATGTACTACGTGTGCCAGAACGGACGCTATCGCATGGAAGAGGCGCCGGCATTCGTATCAGAGTTCCATGCAGGCGATGAGTAAGCGCCTGCATCGTCGGTGCATGCTGTCGGCAAGACCGACAGCGCACTGGTCAACGCAGGGAACCGTGCCCGCAGCATCCAAGTCGACGGCGGAGCGCGGCATGCTCAGGCATGCCTGATGACCCGCCTGAGTGCATCCACGAAGAGATCGAGATCGCTTTTCAGCATATAAACATGTGGAGATACGCGAAGTCCGGCGACATGCCTGGCCTGGCGGAACTTGACGTGCACGCGGTGGGTCTGCCGGAGTTCCTGCTCGATCTTCCTGGCATCCAGACGATCCATGGAGAACAAACTTACCGCGCCAAGTTCGTCCGTATCGATCGGCGTGTATAGCCGGAATCCGGGGAGGTCGCGAACCTGGTTCACCCAATAGCGGGTCAGCTCGCGCAGCCGCGCGTGAATGTTCTCGGTGCCGATTTCCCGGTGGAAGTGGATCGCGGGCGCAATGCCCGCCTGTACCGCGGAGTTATAGGTGCCCAGATTCCAGTGGTCGAACTTGTTGATGCGCAGCGGCGGCGGATCGAACGGTGCCAGCAACGGCCAGGTGCTGTCGATCCGGCTTTCCCTGACGATCAACATGCCGTTGCCGACCGGTGCGCCAAGCCATTTATGCAGGCTTGTAACAAAGTAGTCGCAGTCGAGATCGCGGAAGCTGACCGGCATCTGGGCGAAAGTCTGGGCGCCGTCGATGATGGTGATGATGCCTTTGGATCGGGCCAGCTCGCAGAGCCGCTTCACCGGCAAGACGCGGCCGTTCCAGTGATACATGTGGGTGATCTGCATCACTCGCGTCTTCGGCGTGATGCCCGCTTCGTACGCCTTGAAGATATCCTGGTCGCTGGCCGTCAGGTCGAAGTCGACACACGCAACCTCGATGCCCTCCCTTTGCTGGCGCTGCTGCCATGCCGCGCACGCGCTCGGATAGTCCCACGCGGAAATCAGGACCTGGTCGCCGGCAGTGAGCGGTATGCCGAAAATGGCAGTGCTCAGACCCTCCGAAGTATTGCGGTTCAACGCGACTTCTTCCGGGCTGCAGTCCGCCAGTTGCGCGAGCTGCTGCTTGATGGCAGGGAGAGCGGCGTCGAGCTTGCTCCACATGTTGACATCCGGGTTATGGCTGATGAGGCGATAGGCATCAATCATGGCCTGTTCGACCACAAGCGGCGGGGGACTGACCGCGGCATTGTTGAGGTTCAGCAACGGCTGTTGCCTGGGATACGCGTCGCGAATGCGTTCCCAGAATGCTTCATCGGTGGGATGACTACTCGACATTGGGTATTCGCCTGCCTTTTCCCGATTCATAAGATGGCGGCTGTTTCGACGTGGCTCAGCAGAGCGCCTGGTTGATGATTGCGAACTGCTTGAGCGTGCTATCCGCCGGCGGTACGCCATTACGTGCCATCGCCACGACGGTATCCACCTGAACCAGTCCCGCCTGCGTGAGCCAGTCCTGCAGGCCGCTCGTTCCCGTGACATCCACGCGCACGAAAGACCCGGTGTAGGCGGCAGACCAGCAGGCAATCAAGGCTTTCGCGCGTTCACTGTCGGAGGCCACCACCGGCCCGATCGCATAGCCCCGCCCGAAGGGGCGCATGACCGAGAATCCGACCGCTTCGCCATTGCGCTCCAGCACCACGGTCTCGGCCATGGAGAGCAATGCCTTCAGCACTTCGCCCCGCGACATGCCGGTAGCGCGATTCCCCAGTTCGATGATCGTCTCGATATCGCCTGGTTCGAATGGACGCAGAGTTTCCCTTCCGTCAAGTGCAACCGGGTCGACGCCATTCATCGTGCCCTGATGCTGGTTGATGGTGCCGGTCGCGACGAAGCCGAGGCGCTCATACAGCGGCTGTCCGGCGGGGGTTGCATTGAGCAGCGTGCAGCGGTCGCCGAGCGCTTCCAGCACCAGGCGCATCAACTCACTGCCGATGCCCTTGCCTTGATGCGCCGGCGACACAATGATCATTCCAAGCGATGCCTGCTGTCCCTGCTTCCAGCAGAGCCCGGTGCCGATCACCACGCCAGCTTCCTTGGCGACAAAGCCGGTTCCATGGCGAAGGACAAATTGCCAGTCTTCGGCACGATGCGGCCAGCGCAAGGCTTGCGACAGCTCATGTGCCGCGGGCACGTCCTCTTCGCTCATCGCGCGGTAGGTAACTGGAGCAAGGATAGCGTGGCTTGGCATGGTGTCCTCCTTTTGAGTAAGCCGAATCAGCAACACGTCTGGCAGGGCTATGAACTGAAGCAATCTTGCCACAGTGTTCCCGCCTCTATACGGCGGAAATGCGATTCCACATGATCGTCTGACTGCCGCTTCGTCACGCAGAGCTTATGCCGTTGGGCCCGCGCCAGACCGCACAAATTGCTACGCCAGCGCACCTGCAATGGGCTTGCGAGATGCAGCCCGCTTTCCCACAGCAGGGGATTGACCGACGCCCATCATCAGCGACTTTTTCCGGATGCAGCAAATTCTGCTGATCGGCACGTTAAATGCCACTGTTTCTATGCCTGAACGCTGTCCAAACACGATACTTCAGAGGCTCGATAGTGCTGTAATTCTGTCCGGGGCGTAGGCGACGTCATGGCGAAGCTGAACCATGTCGGGCAACACCTACACCGATCGAACTTTTTCCTATTGAAGGCTTGCGCGGCTCATGTCTCACGCAGCGTAATCCTCATCGAATCGCGAGAACAAGTCATGTCGAGTTTGCAGCAGGGTGCCACCGTGCGCGCCACGCCGGCCACGTTTGTCAATTTGCGCGCGTTTGCGCAAGACCGTTCCCTCGGTGTACCCTTCACCGACGCTTCCGAGGAGAACGACTTCCTTTTCCGCCGTCGCATGCTGGACTTGCCGCCGGGACCGGTAACGGTGGGCGTTATCACACTGGACAGCGGGCGCGGGTCGGTAAAGGCACAGCCGGCAGATGAATTCATCATCGTCTGCGAGGGCAAGCTGACGCTGACCCATCCGGATCGCACGGCCGTGCTGGGTCCGGGCAACAGCGCTGTGCTGTTACATGACGCAGAGTTCGCCTGGTCTGCTGACTGTTCGGTGTCGATCATCTTCATGCGCTACAACTACAGCCGCCCTGGGGTATGCGCGCTGCTGCCGATCGCGGAAGAGCCGGCACTGGAACCGTCCGGCGCGCCTTCGGCCGAGTTGCTGCTCACGCCGACTCCAGCTTGTCGCAACTACACAGACTATCGCTCTCAGGACGGGCAGTTCGTCTGTGGCACCTGGGATTCCACTCCCTACCATCGTCGGGCGATGTTCTATCCCCACTACGAACTTATGTATCTGTTGGAAGGCAGCGTGACGTTTGAAGATGAAACCGGCCGTAGCGGGACATTTTCGCGCGGCGATATCTTCCTGGTCGAACAGAATGCGGAGTGCAGCTGGGATAGCCGTGAGCAGGTGACCAAGGTTTATGGAATTTTCCGGCCGGCCTAATTAGTATTGCGAGCCGTTGACGTTCACTGGTGGTCTCCGCTTCACTGTGAAGCCTTGCCCACAGGCGGTCATGCCTGTGGGCTTTTTATTTGATGGTGCCTCTGATGCGCTGCGCAATGGACTGCGCCACAAGGGGCATCATTAGCGTCCGACCAGCTTCAACAGGCCCAGGCCCGGATACATGCGGTCGATCTCCACCAGATCCTGGTAGGTCTCCTCGAGGATCCAGTCGCGCAGCCTGGTTACGGTAGGGCGAGGTGACGGGGTCGCTTGCTGCACCAGATAGCATTGTCGGTTCGCGACGTGGACCTGGTTGATGGCCGGTACCAGTGCCCCCTGTCTCATCCAGTGGGTAACTACGTTCAGCCAGCCCGGCGCAATGCCCTGGCCGAGCATCGCTGTCTGTACCACGATCGAATAGTCGGAAAAATTCAGGTTGTACAAGTCCCGGCTACGTTGGCCGAGCTCGGGGAACAGCGTCGGCCAGTCCCGGTTGCTGTCGGTCAGGTTGATGAGCACGTCGCTGTCGCGGCCGGTATCGTCCCGATAGGCCGGGCTGCATAGCGGCAGGATGATTTCCGGCATCAGCAGTACGCTGTTCGACGGTGCTTCACCGGGCGAGAAAAAGCGCAGCCCCAGGTCGACGTCATGCATCGGCCCGCCCACCTTGCCGGAGATCAGCTGGAACCGCAGGTCGACGCCAGGGAAGTCCCGCCGCAGCTTCTCCATGCGCGGCATGATCCAGTGCGTCGTAAAGGCCGTTGAAACGGAGAGTGTGATGGTCTCCATTCCCGTTGCGCGCGCTTCAATCTCGCTGATCGACGCCTGGATGACGTTGAAGCCTTCGGTGATGGCGCGATGTAGCAGGCGGCCATTCTCGGTCAGTTCGACACCGCCGCGTACCCGATCGAACAACTGCACGCCCATGCGGTCTTCCATGCGCGCCAGCATCCGGCTGACGGCAGGCTGGCTGACATAAAGCTCGGCGGCGGCCTTGGTCAGGCTGCCGCATCGCCCGGCGGCCTCGAAGACAAACAATGCGTTGGCGCTGGGAAGTTTTCGCCGGAAATCAGCCATAACCTCAGATTATGTTCGCCCCAACAATTAGGAAGTTGTCGTGCTGGCGGGGGCTCCCTACACTTTGTGCATCGTACAACGGATTATCGGAGCAATGCCGTGTCTGTGCGTCACATGGGGTTATCGGCGGTGGGTTTTTCCGGCGAGAAGAGAGGCGAGGCCGTCGTCAACACGCCTATTACATTGAGCACCAGCACGGTCCGGCAAGAACCGGCGCAAGCATCACCCGGCGCCGGCAAATGGGGAAACGTTCTCATCACCCGCAACGGCATCCTGTCAGACCGCACTCGGTCGAGCGCGCATTCCTCTGCTGACAGCTATTGGCACGATGGCATCGCGCCATTCCCGACCTCGGCGACTGAACTGCCCACCAAAGTCGACGTGGCAATCGTCGGCGCCGGATTCTGCGGCTTGTCCGCGGCGCTGGCGTTGGCCAGGCAAGGGGCGAATGTCGTGGTCCTGGAAGCGCAGGCGTCCATTGCAGCGGAAGCGTCCGGCCGCAACGGCGGCCATGTCAACAACGGCCTGGCCGTCGACTACGCCACGCTTGCCGCGCGCGTCGGCGCCGACCAGGCGCGCGAGTGGTACCACGCGTACGACGCCGGCGTGGATGCCGTGGAGGCGCTGATTCGGGACGAGGGCATCGACTGCGATTTCGTTCGCCATGGCAAGCTCAAGCTCGCCTCGCGGCCCGAGCACTATGACATGCTGGCGCGCAGCTGCGAACAACTGGTGAGTTCGGGTGTGGACCCGGATGTCGAGCTGCTGAGCGCAAGCCGCGTCAGGCAGGAAGTTGCCAGCGACCGCTACGCCGGCGGGCTGCTGTACCGCAAGAGCGGCCAGATGCACATGGGCCGCTTTGCCCACGGGCTGGCGCAGGCAGCTGCACGCCAGGGCGCGCAAATTCATCTGCGCACGGCCGTGGAGAAGATCGAGCGTATCGGGCAGGCGCAGGGACACCGCCTGTACACGACCCGCGGTACGGTGCAGGCCAATCAGGTGCTGTTGGCCACCGGCACGACGCAGCACGGCGGTTACCGCAGCTTCGGATGGATCCGCCGGCGCATCGTTCCCATCGGCAGCTTTGTCATGGCCACGGAGCCGCTGGGCCGCGCTCGCGCGCAGGCGCTGCTGTCGGAGCGGCGTACCTATGTCACGACCGCGAACCTGCACAACTATTTCCGCCTCACGCCCGACGACCGTCTGCTGTTCGGCGGCCGGGCGCGCTTTACCGCCTCGCTACCGCAGTCCGATAGCCGCAGCGGCGAAATCCTGCGCGCAACCATGCTGGAAGCCTTTCCGCAGCTTGCCGACGTGGCGATCACGCACTGCTGGGGCGGGCTGGTCGACATGACGCAAGACCGCCTGCCGCACGCCGGCGAGCGCGACGGCCTTTACTACGCGATGGGATTCAGCGGGCATGGCACGCAGATGGCCGTGCTGATGGGGCAGCGCATGGCCCGCGTGATGGCGGGGGATATCCTGGCCAACCCCTGGCGCACGCGCGACTGGCCGGCCATCCCGGGCCATCTGGGACCGCCGTGGTTCCTTCCCGCCGTCGGCCTGTACTTCAAGCTCAAGGACCTGGTGTCGTGAGCCCACTGTAACGGAAGTGGCGCAAGCAAGCTTTGTTTCGATGTCTGGCACCGCGGTCGCCTCCATACGCGACCAGTAGGCAGTTTTTTTTCTCTTCTTTACTAGCAGAGGTATTTCATGGCACTCAAAGACTTCAAGGTACTTACGTTCGACGTGGTTGGCACGCTGATTGACTTCGAGGGCGGGATGCTCGACTACTTCCGTCGCGCCGTGCCCGGCAGCGCCATCAGCGATGAGGATTTCCTGGCCGCCTATCGCCGTACCCGCGCCGCTGACAAGACGATGTGGTATCCCGATGACCTGGAACGTTGCTGGCACCTGATGGCGCAGAGCCTTGGCCTCCCCGACTCCGACGAACTCGCCTGTGGCCTGCGGGACTCCGTGGTCAACTGGAAGGCGTTCCCGGATTCGGTCGAGGCGCTGAAGCGTTTGCGCAAGCATTTCAAGCTGGTGGCGATGACCAACGCCCAGCGCTGGGCACTGACTCACTTCGAGAAGACGCTGGACTTCCCGTTTGACGACACCGTCACCTGTGACGATGCCCTGACGGAAAAGCCCGATCCGCAGTACTTCGCCTATGCGCGTGGCCGCTATGACGGCAAATGGGGTTACAAGCAGGCAGACAATCTTCATGTGGCGCAGAGCCAATACCACGACATCGGCATTGCGAAGAAGCTTGGGCTGAAGACCTGCTGGATCGAGCGCCGTCATGCGCAGAAGGGATTCGGCGGCACCATGGAAGTGCCGGAGCTGACCAAGCCGGACTACCACTTCCATTCGCTGGCACAACTGGCGGACGCTGTAGAGGACAACCAGTAAGGCAGTCCCATCCGGGGGGGCGGTGTCGCTGCGTCGCACCGCCTTGTTCGTTCCCTATCTTTTCCCTTCTCTCGCTCCCTGATCTACATGCCCATCACTATCATTCCGCAATCCGTGACTTGCAGCGACCTGACCGACGACGGTCCTGTCGGCAGGCCGTTAAGCCAACCACCATGCCGCACCAGCAGCTTCAAGGTTGACCTCGAGGGGGCCGGACAGAACCGGACCGGACTGTGGGAATGCACGGTCGGCTCCTACGAACGGCAAGTCGAGGAAGCCGAAGTCATGCACATCCTTGCCGGTGAGTGCCTGTTCACGCCGGCGGGTGGCACGCCGATCCGGATCAAGGCCGGCGACACGCTGTTCTTCCCGGCGAACACGACCGGCATCTGGGAAATTCTGGAACCCTTGCGCAAGGTCTATGTGATCCTGCAGTGATCGGAACGCGAGCGGGACGAAAGCCGCTCGTTGCACGCTCGCGCATCTGACAAAGTCGCGAGCTCACGCATACGCACCCCTCTCCCGCGTGCGGGAGAGGGGTGGGGTGAGGGCTGGAGCGTCAACGAAGTAACGCGCGCCGGTGTTGCCAGCGCCTGCCCTCTCCCCCGGCCCCTCTCCCGCAAGCTTGCCTTTACCCACAACTTCCGGCGGCTTACTCGTTTTTCTGGAAGATCCGATACATTTCGGTGATTTCGTGCAGGGCGAGGAAGCCGCGCCAGAGGACAGTAGCACCGGGGGGATCGTCGTTTTTGCGACCCAGGTAGCCACCGAGCTTGGCGATCCAAAGGACCGCTTCGCTGAGTTTGGGTGCCTGCTCCGGTGGCTTGGTTGTGCCGTGCGTGCGGCAGTACAAGGCCTGCCATTCGAGCGATTGCAGTAGCACCGAGCAAGGGATATCGGCTTCGAGCCGGCCCAGCATGGTCGCGTACATAATGCGCCAGCCGATCACGGCGAACAGCGCCGTGGCCCGCAGGAACCGCTCCAGCGTCCCGAACTGCCGGGCCTCGATCTGGCAGCCACTTTTCAGGACACGATGCCAGGATTCAATGGTCCAGCGACGGGCGTACCAGCTCAGCCGTTCGAGCACATCTTCCAGCGTTTGGGTGGGCATCGAACTGAGCAACATCCATTCGAGCGGCTCAACGCCTTCGGGCGGCTCGATTTCCAGCGCGTGAATGGCAAACACTTCGAGACTCGGTAGCCCCTCTGCACCGCGGCTGCGCGGCGCTCGCAGTTGGACCGGCACACAGCGCAAAGCCAGTCGGGCACTACGTGCCTGCCTGGCGCCGGACCTGGGCACGTGCAGTACGGTCTCCCCAAGTACAGGAGCCGCGGCAACCGTCTCCCACAGATACTTCTCTGGGTGGTCCACGCCCCGATTCCAGGCGGCCCGCACCAACCAGTCCACCCCCGCTGGGCGCGGCGCCAGAAACACGTCATACACATCGCCCTCGCGATCGCTGACGGCAACAAGGTGCGTGTCCGGACACTGCATCTTGAGCGGCTCAAGGCATTCCAGCCCCTCCAGCCACTTCACGCTTTCCTTCTCGCGAATGGACAGCGCCCGGCGCTGCCTGGCCTTGCCCGATGCTTGCGGCGCACGCACCCACGTCTTCATGCTCAACACGCCCAGTGGCAGGCCCTCAGGCGTCACCGCCAGCACGCTGTGCAACATGAATCCGTGCAAATTGCCGCCCGTGCCGTGACCAAGTCCCTCAGTCGCGGGCAAATTTGCCAGATTGAATTCCGTGGTGTCCTGCACCGTCAGGACGACAGGCACCTGCTGCATGCGACCCACGGTTTGAGCGACGTGGCTCGCCAGTATTCCGTCCGGGTCAACCGCCTCATTATCAAAGAAGCGATATGCCGCCTTGAGTTGGGCACCACTCAAGGCCTGCGGGAACGAAACATGGGCCTTTTGCGCCAGTCCGCGCGCCAATGCCACAAGGCGCTGCGTGCGACGTGCATCGCCCAACTGAGCGCCACCGAATTCGTCGCTGGCCCAATCTTCCAGATCTTCCGTATCAGGCAAAATTGCCACCACTGATTGTCAACTTCACCCGAAGTTAACACCGTCCAATCCGGTTTACAACCTTTCCTATCGAGATGTGGGTAAAGGCAAGCGCAAGCGGGAGAGGGGAGCAAACAAGCGTGCACCGCACGCTCGCGCATCGCACACCCGCGTCATCGGATCAAAGCCACGCGGATCAGTTCGTTTCCAGCAGCACCTGCGCACGCGCAAAGCGCCAGATGGCATAAGGCTCCAGGGGAATCGAGGTACTCCCCGTGGCGATCAGCTCCGCCATGGTTTCGCCGACGCCGGGGCTGATCGCAAAGCCTTCACCATTGAAGCCGAAGGCGTAGTACAGGCCGGGCACCGTGGCGCTGGGGCCCATCACGGGCTGCCAGTCGGCGGTATAGCCTTCGATGCCGCTCCACACGCGAATCAGCTGCACATGCTCGAAGGCCGGCACGAAGTGGCGCAGTTCGCGCAGCTGGCGCAGCACGTTGTCGGGCTTCACGTAGGCGCGAATGCGGTCGATGTAGGCCGGCCCCTTGAGGCCGCCGCCGAAGACGATGTTGCCGCGTGCGATCTGGCGGAAGTACAGGCTCTCATGCTCGATCGGCGTCGAAACGCCGATGGAAGGGCCGATGGCATAGGGCAGCGGCTCGGTCACGCCCATCTGCGGGCCGCGCGCGTCCATCGGCACGGCCTCGCCGAACTGCTCGGCCAGGTGGTTGGACCAGGCGCCGCAGGCCACCAGCATCTGCGGAGCACGAAAGCGCCGGCCATCGGCGGTGTAGGCAACAAAGCCATTGGCGTCGTGCTCGACCTGCATCACCTCGGCGTGCTCGACGATCTGTGCGCCGGCGCGACGCGCGGCGCGTGCGAAGGCCGGGCCGGCCAGGCGCGGGTTGGCATGGCCGTCCTGCGGTGAATACGAACCCGCCACCACGCCGGGCGCAAAGATGCCCCAGCGCCGGCGCAACTGCTCGGCGCTGAAGAGCTCCAGCTCCAGTCCGAGCGGCTTCACGTCGCGCGCGTGCTGCTCGAGCACCGCGGCCTGCTGTTCGGTGTAGCACACGCGCAGGTGGCCGTATGGGACGAACTCGAGGTCTTCACCCAGCAGTTCCTTCACGCGCCCCCAGACGGCACGCGCGCGATTGGCCAGCGGCATCTGGTGCAGCGCGCGTCCCTGGCGGCGCACATTGCCGAAGTTGGTGCCGCTGGCCTGGCGCCCGACCAGCTCGCGTTCCAGCAGCACCACCGAGAGGCCCTGCTGGCGCAGGAAGAAGGCGGTGGTGGTGCCCATCAGGCCGCCACCGAGCACCAGCACATCGGCGTCGTGCGTCCTGGTTGCCGTGCTCGCTGTCGTGCTAGTTTTGGTGCCACTCATGGCTGCACCTCACGTGTATTCATCATCAGTGGCTTGACCGGTGCCTGCGAGCGCAGGCGACCGACTTGTTCGACCGGGATGGCGCAGGCCTGCGCCACGATCTCGGCCGCGGCATGGCCGCAGAAGCGGCCCTGGCAGCGGCCCATGCCAACGCGGCTGAAGGCCTTGGCCCGGTTGACCTCCTGGCTGTCCAGTTCGGTCACGCAGCGGCGCAGCTCGCCCACCGTCACGGCTTCGCAGCGGCATACCACCGCGGCATCGGGCAGGGCGGCGGCCTGCGCGTGCGGCCACGGGAAGGCGCGCGCCAGCCCCTGGCGGAAGCGGTCCATCTGGTCGAGGGTGCGGCGCAGCGCAGCCGATTCCGCGGCATATTGTGCGCGGCCCCGCTCATGCCCGAGGTCGGCCAGCGCCGCCAGGGCCGCGAGCCGGCCCGCGGCCTCGGCCCCATCGGCACCGAGGATGCGCGCGCCGTCGCCGGCCAGGTACACGCCGCGCGTGCTGCTGCGGCCGTCCGTGTCGATGCGCGGCAGCCACTGGCGGCTCACGGGTTCGAAGGCGAACTCGCAGCGCGCGAGGTCGGCCAGTTGCGTCTCGGCGCGCAGGTGCCAGCCCAGGCCCACGGCGTCGCATTCGAAGCGCTGCTCGCGCCCGCGCGCATCGCGCACGGTCACGGCCTGCACGCCAAGGCGGTCATCGCCGTCGATCGCCAGCGGGGTCACGCCCTGCAGCACCGGTATGCCGGCATGCTTGAGGCCGCGGATCAGTCCGAGCCCGCGCAGCGCCAGCCGGGGGCGCGCCAGCAGGCCGGCAATGGCGCCCCAGGATTTATTAGCGGGGGCGGTGTCGAGTACCGCCGCCACGCGCGCGCCGGCCTGCACGTACTGCGAGGCCACCAGGTAGAGCAGCGGCCCGCTGCCGAGGAAGACGACTTGCGTACCGATGGCGCAGGCCTGTGCCTTCAGCGCGATCTGCGAGGCGCCCAGGCTGTAGCAGCCGGCGCGGTGCCAGCCAGGCACCGGCATGAGCCGGTCGGTGGCACCGGAGCACACCAGCAGTGCGTCGAAGGGCAGCGTCTGCGGCTCGTCCTCGCGCACGACGTGCAGCTCGCCCTCGGTCAGGTTCCACGCCAGCGTGTTAGGGCGGTAGTCGATCTGCGCGCGCAGTGCGTCGAAGTCGCGGTGCAGCGCCTGGGCCTTGTCGGCCTCGCTGCCATAGAGCTTGGCGTAGGAGCGTTTGAAGCCTTCGGGCTGGCGGCGGTAGATCTGGCCGCCGTCGCGCCGGCCTTCGTCGATCACGGTAGGGCGCAGCCCGGCCTGCACCAGTGCCTGGGCCGCGCGTACGCCGGCGGGGCCGGTGCCGACCACGACGATGCGGGGCGATACTGATGGCGCGTTCATGCGGCGGCTCCCGGCGCGTGGCGCGCGAGCGATTCCTGCAGGTCTGGCGTCGCGGGCCAGTGGTGCGCGGGCGGTCGGGTCAGCACTTCCATGCCGGCCTCGGCAGGCGTGGAACAGGCGCGCAGGCGCTCGCCGGCGGGCGTCCATACCCAGCAGTCCTGGCAGGCGCCCATCAGGCAGAAGCCCGCGCGCGGGCCGTCGCCGAATTCGCTGTCGCGCACGCGCCGGCCATGCAGCAGCAGGGCGACCAGAAGGGTGTCACCCGCCAGTGCAGTGGCAGTTTGGCCATCGATGCGCAGGGTGATGGCGGGACGGTCGGATTCTGCCAGCCGCATGAATCGCGCAGGCAGTGGGGGAGCGTTGTCGGGCATGGGCGGCGGCTCGGCGTTGGTTTGGAACAATGGTCTGACTGCTGCTATCTCAGCTCGCAAGCGCGGCACGCACCTCGGGGAAGGCGAGCACGTCGTCGAGCGTCTGCTTCACGCGCGCGAACATCAGCTCGAATTCGTGTTCCGTGTACGTCAGCGCCGGGGCAAAGCCGAGGATATTGTCGCCAAAGGCGCGGAACACGATGCCGTTGCGGTAGGCGGTCGCGGCAATGCGATCGGACAGGCCCAGCGATGCGTCGAAGCCGCGCTTGCTGGCCTTGTCGCTGACCAGTTCCAGCGCGCCCAGCAGCCCGCGATGGCGCGAGTCGCCCACCAGCGGATGACTGCGCAGCGCATCCAGTCCGGCTGCGAAGGTTGCCGCGCCACGCTGCCCATTGGCCAGGATGCCCCCTTCCTCATACAGCCGCAGGACTTCCAGCGCCACTGCCGCACTGACCGGGTGGGCCGAATACGTGGCGCCGTGGCCGATGGGCGCTGCGCCGGGTGCGCCATCGGCAATGCCGGCATAGACCTGGTCGGAGATCAGCGTCGCGCCCATCGGGACGTAGCCGGCGGTGAGGCCCTTGGCCAGCGTCATGATGTCCGGCGCGACGTCTTCGGCATCACAGGCAAACATGGGGCCGGTGCGGCCGAAGCCCGTGATGACCTCGTCGACGACGAACAGGATGTCCAGCTCGCGCGCCGCGTCGCGCATGGCCCTGAGCCAGCCCTTGGGCGGCACGATCACGCCGCCGGAGCCCTGGATCGGTTCGCAGAAGAACGCGGCCACATTGTCCGCGCCCAGCTCGGCGACTTTCGCGCGCAGTGCCGCCACCGAGGCGGCGATGATGCCTTGCGCATCGGTGGGATCGGCGGCGCGGTAGGGATTGGGCGAGGGGATGTAGTGCTGCGTCGGCAGCGGCAGGTCAAAGCCGCGGTGGAACGCAGGCAGGGCGGTGAGGCCGGCGCCCGTCGACGAGGAGCCGTGGTAGCCGCGCTCCAGCGAGATGAAGTGCTTCTTCGACGGGCGCGCGGTGGCGTTGAAGTACTGCGTGATGAAACGCACCGCCGTATCGACCGCCTCGGAGCCGCCGAGAGTGAGATATACGTGGTTCAGCGAGCGGGGCGTGATCTGCACCAGCTTGTCGGCGAGGCGGATCGCCGGCTCGCTGCTGAAATGGAAGTAGCCGGTAGCGTAGGGCAGGCGGCGCATTTGCTCGGCGGCGGCCTGCACCACGCTTTCCTGGCCGTAGCCCACGTTGACGCACCACAGCCCGGCGAAGGCATCGAGCACTTCGTGGCCGTTGGCGTCGGTCAGCCACGCGCCGCGGCCCGACGACAGCACCGTGGGGCCGCGCTGCTCGTGCACGCGCCACGGCGACACAGGGTGGATAAGGTGTGCGCGATCGGCGGCTTCAAGCGCGGCGAGCTGGGGCAGGTCGGTGAGTTGGGTCATGGCAGGGTCCGTTCGCGTCCATTCGTGTGCGCAGCACAACAGGCTGGCCTATGCCTCAAGATTACGGCAGGCTGAACATGGCGGGATGCTGCATTGAGGGGACTGAACGAAGCACGCTGCTGTTATGCGGGCCGTGGCAGCAGATTGTTTGGCAGTGCGCTTTCCGCAGCCTGGCGCGTCTTCAGCCCATGGCCTGGGTCACGAGCGCGAACAGCGCCGCCGCCCCCGGTGACGTGGCCGGCGCCGCACCGCGCACCATGGTCGCGGGCGCGTCCACACGCGGCAGGCCAATGCTCTCCAGCCATTCGCCCAGCCCGCTGGCGCAGTCGATGTCGATGCGCGTGAAGTTGCCCGCATTCAGGCCGGCCAGGTACGCGACCAGCGCCCTGGCGCCATTGTCCCCGGGCGCTACCACGGGGCCGATGGCATGGCCGCGCCCGAAGCGGCGCAGCATGGCGAAGCCGCGCGGCTCGCCCTCGAAGTCCAGCACCACGCAGGCCTCGGCGCTGGCCTGCAGGTCGTCGACCAACGCCTCGCGCGGCATACCGCGCGCCTGCGCGTCGAGCCGGTGCAGTGCGGCGGCCTCGTTGTGACCCGCGGGGCGCAGACGCCAGCCGTCAGGCAGGGCGATCAAAGGGGCAGGCTGGGCCGTGCCCTGGTGCTGGCAGACCGCGCCGGTGCACGCAAAGCCCAGGCGCTCGTACAGGCCGCGGCCATCGGCCGTGGCGTGCAGCAGCACGGTGCAGTCGTCCAGGCCTTCAAGCAGCGCGCGCATCAGCCGGTAGCCGATGCGCCGGCCCTGGCACGCCGGCGTGACGATCACCATGCCGATGGTGGCGTGGTGCTTGCCCCAGCGCCAGCGCAGGGCAGTGGCGACGAGTTGGCCATCGAGTTCGGCTACGATGCCCTCGGCGTGCGCGAACATCTGCTCCCAGTCGGTCAGGCGATGGGGCCAGCGCTGTTCCTGCGACAGGGCGTGGGCCCGCGTCAGGTCGTCGGCAGTCATCGGGCGCAGCACCACGCCGTCGTCGGCAATGGTGTCCTGGGCATGTGGTAGCGGGGCAAACATGGGCGTTGTCCTCGGGAAGAAAGGTTGGCACCGACATTTATCTTGAACGACATCGGGCGGTCGAGCCAGAACGAGTTGGGGTTTATCCGTAACTTGCAAGATTCGTCTGCCGGAGGTGCCGGTTTTGCAATTCAATGCGGTAGCGCAGGCTGTAACAGGGACAAATGCTGAGCCTTCTTGACTAGCATGAATGACCTGCAGTCATTAGCGGTGCGTCATGACAAGTCCGCGCCTGCCGGCCTTTCCAGACCAACCAGGAGCACTACGATGAGCGAAAGCCGTAAAGAGTTCGAGAACCTTGTCGGCCCCGGCGAAAGCCTTCGTGTGATGGATTTGCTCAAGCGCGGCGCGACGCGGCGTGACGTCCTCGCGATGCTGCTGGCGGGAGGCATGCAGGCCACGCTGGCCGGCAGCCTGGCCGGCGTGGCCGTCAAGGCCCATGCGCAGACGCCGAAGCGGGGCGGCCGCATCCGCGTGGCAGCCGCCACGGCGGCCGCCTCAGATACGCTGGACCCGTCCAAACAGTCGAACCAGAACGACTACGTGCGCTGCAACATGGTCTACAACGGCCTGACCTCGCTCGATGGCAGCCTGACGCCGCGGCCGGCGCTGGCCGAGTCGTTCAACACGACCGATGCCAAGACCTGGGTCTTCACGCTGCGCAAGGGCGTGGCCTTCCACGACGGCAAGGCATTGTCCCCGGCCGACGTGGTGTACTCGATCATGCGCCACAAGGACCCCGCCACCGCTTCCAAGGCCAAGGTGCTGGCCGAGCAGATCGAGAGCGTGAAAGCCACCGGCCCGAACGAGGTCACGGTGGTGCTCACCAGCCCCAATGCCGACCTGCCAGTGATCCTGGGCACCTTCCACTTCCTCATCGTCAAGGACGGCACCACCGACTTCAACGCGGGCATCGGTACCGGGCCTTACAAGATCAAGGAGTTCAGGCCGGGCGTGCGCACGGTGGTAGTGCGCAACGATGCGTACTGGAGGCAGGGAAGGCCCTACCTCGACGAGATCGAGTTCGTCGGTATCGGCGATGAGAGCGCGCGCATCAACGCGCTGCTCTCCGGCGGCATGGACCTGGTGGGCTCTGTCAACCCGCGCTCCGTGGCCCGCGTCAAGGGTACGCCGGGCTTCGGCACCCTCGTCACGCAATCGGGGCAGTACACGGACCTGATCATGCGCAAGGACGCGGGTCCAGGCATGAACCCCGACTTTGTGATGGGGATGAAGTACCTGCAGGACCGCGCGCAGATGAAGAAGGCCATCGCGCTCGACTACGCGGTGCTCGGCAACGATCAGCCGATCGACCCCACCAACCGCTTCTTTTTCAAGGGCCTGCCGCAGCGCGCCTTCGACCTTGACAAGGCTAAGTACCATTTGCGCAAGTCCGGCGTGACGGGCAAGGTGCCGATGGTGACCTCGCCCGCCGCCCTGTATTCGGTCGAGATGGCGACGGTGCTGCAGCAGACTGCGCAGCGCGTGGGCCTGGACCTCGACATCAAGCGCATGCCTGCCGACGGCTACTGGTCGAACCACTGGCTCAACAGCCCCGTGGGCTTCGGCAATGTCAACCCGCGCCCCAGCGCCGACACCATCCTCACGCAGTTCTTCAAGTCCGATGCGCCGTGGAACGAATCGCGCTGGAAGAACCCCAAGTTCGACCAGCTGCTGCTGGCGGCGCGGGCCGAAACCGACACCGCCAAACGCAGCCAGATGTATGCCGACATGCAGACCATGATCCACGAGGACGCCGGCATCGGCATCCCGCTGTTCCTGGCCAGCATCGACGGACATTCATCGAAGCTAAAGGGCTTGTCACCGATCCCGCTGGGTGGGCTGATGGGCTATTCGTTTGCGGAGCATGTCTGGCTTGATGCCTGACGGGGCGGGCGGGCCTTGTTGCGCAAGGTTTCCGCCTGCGCCCCTGCGCGGTTGGGCCAGGCTTATTTGCCGAGCCACTTGGCCGCATGCACCTGGTAGTCACCGCCTGCCCTGGCCAGGTGCAGCCATTGGTCGACAAAGCCCTTGAATACCGTGTCCCCGTTGGGCAGCAGGAAGGCCATCTCCGCGTATTGCAGCGGCTGCTCCGGGTTGATGGCGCAAAGCTCCGGATGAATCCGGCTTTGCGCCACGGCCTCCGCCGCCTCGGTGACAAAGACATCGGCCCGGCCGGCGATCAGTTCGTCGAAGATGGTGAGGTTGTCGCGGTGGACGGTGAGCTGGGCACGTTGCAGCCGCGTCTTGGCAAAGCGCTCGTTGCTGCCGCCGGGATTGGCGATGACGCGCACCTCCGGCCGGTTGATGGCCTCGACGCTCTGGTACTTCGCCGCATTCTCGCAGCGCGCGATCGGCGTCTTGCCGTTGACCATATAGGGCGCGCTGAAGAAGGCGAGCTTCTGGCGCTCCAGCGTGACCGAGATGCCGCCGGCCGCAATATCGCATTTGCCCGCGACAAAGTCGGGCATCAGGTTCGCCCAGGTAGTCTTGACGAATTGCGGCCTGGCGCCGAGCGCCGTCGCGAGCGAGCCCATCAGGTCCACATCCAGTCCTTCGAAACTCCCGTCCGGGCGCTGGAAGCTGAAAGGCTTGTAGTCACCCGGCGTACATACGCGCAGGGTGCCGCTCTGGGCGACCCGGTTCAGGGCAGACGGTGAGGTGGGCGGGTTCGTTGGTACGGCGGACACCGTTTGTGCCGCAGCCACGGACGACAGCAGCGCCAAGACTGGCGCAATCAGGAATTTCACGTGTTAGCTCCCATGCGAGGACTCGATACGGCGGCTCCCGATGGCGTCGCCGCGGTCACGCTCCCTGCAGCCTCGGCTGGTATGCGGGACAGGGGCGGCCTCCAGGCGGAGGCGTCCCAATCATACTTCGCCCGGGCCCGCTGTTGTCCGCCGGACCCGGCGAGGGCGGCGTATTACCGGGCCTCGTTGCTGGTTTGCGCAATCGCGGCGCGCAAGATCTCCAGGGCTTCCTGCGCCGTTTCCGAGGAGGTGTTGAGCGGCGCCAGCAGGCGCACGTTGTTCCGATGCACGCCGCACTTGATCACCAGCAGGCCGCGCTCGCGGCAGCGGTCGATCACTGCTTGAGCGAATGTCGCGTCGGGCTGGAACGGATCGCTGTCCTTGACGAACTCCAGCGCCAGCATCGCGCCAACGCCGCGCACGGTCCCGATGGCGGGAAACTCGCGCGCGAGCTGGTCGAGCCCCGCGCGCAGCGTTTCAGCCAGTGCGAGCGCACTGGCGAGCAACTGTTCTTCCTCGAACAGGTCGAGCACCGCCAGCGCTGCGGCGCAGGCGAGCGGATTGCCCGCATACGTGCCGCCCAGCCCGCCGGGTGCCGGCGCGTCCATGATCTCGGCACGCCCGACCACGCCGGACAGCGGCATGCCGCCGGCCAGGCTCTTCGCGACCGTGACCAGGTCCGGCTGGATGCCCGCATGCTGGAAGCCGAACATCTTGCCGGTCCGGCCGAATCCGGCCTGGATCTCATCCAGGATCAGCACGATGCCATGCTTGCGGGTCAGCGCGCGCAGGGCCTGCAGGAACTCGTTGCCGGCCGGCAGGAAGCCGCCGTCGCCTTGCACCGGTTCCAGGATGATGGCCGCGATGCGATCCGGGGCGATCTGCGTGGCAAAGAGGTCTTCCAGTGCGCGGATCGCATCCGCGCCGGAGAAACCGCGGAATTCATCGGGATAGGGCGTGTGATAGACGTCGCCGGCCAGCGGTCCGAAGTTCTGCTTGTACGGCGTGCTCATGCCGGTCAGCGTCGAGCCGAGCAGCGTGCGCCCGTGGAAGCCGCCGCGGAACGCGATGATCCCCGGCACATTGCGGTAGGCGCGCGCGATCTTGACCGCGTTCTCCACCGCTTCCGCGCCGGTTGTCGCGAACAGCGTCTTGTAGTGTTCGGCGCCGCCGACCAGCTTGTTCAGCCGCGCGGCCAGCTCGACATAGACGTCATAGCCGACCACCTGGAACGCTGCGTGCGTCACCCGACCCAGTTGCCTGCGCACCGCCTCGACGACCTTGGGGTGGTTATGGCCGATATTCTGCACGCCGATGCCGCCGACGAAATCGATATAGCGACGTCCTTCCACATCCCACAGGAACGAGCCTTCGGCCTTGTCGGCAAAGATCGGATGGGCGGTGACGACGCCATGCGGAACATGTTGGGTGCGGGCCGCGATATGGGCCTGGTTGGACTGGGTCATTGCGTTACGCCTCTTTCAGGTTCCGCGAAGTCGGTGTCGCGGTGTGGTTGCGAAGGGTTGGAGTCGGCAAGGATCTCTGCGAGGTGGCGCGGTTCGCGTCCGGTCAGCTTGCGGATCTGGGTGCGGCAGCTGAAGCCGTCCGCGGCAACCAGCGCATCGGCCGGGAGTGCGGCAAGCTTTGGCTGCAGCGTGCTCTCGCCAATCCGCCGCGACAGCTCGGCTGTCTTGCGGTGATAGCCAAAGGCGCCGGCCATCCCGCAACAACCGGTGTCGAGGACGCTTGCGCCAAGCTGGCGCTCCGCCGCCGTGCCGCCGCAGGCGCGGTGATGGCAGTGGGCGTGCAGGTGGACCTCGGCATCGTTGTCCAGCGCCATGCCGGCGCGGGTGGCGAACTCGGCCATCGTGACCGTCAGTGCTGCCAGCGCTTTGGCGCGCGGGTCGTCAGGCAGCAGGGCCGGCATTTCATCCCGGAACACCGACAGGCAGCTTGGTTCCAGCACCAGCACCGGAACGCCGGCGGCAATCGGCGCGGACAGTACGTCCAGGATCTCGAGCAGGTTGCGGCGCGCCTGGTCCAGCATGCCGACGTCATAGAACGGTCGGCCGCAGCAGACGTGGCGCGTGCTCAGCCGCGCGTTCCATCCTTGCCGCTCGACCACCGCGACGGCGGCCTCGAGCACATGCGGGGTGAAGCCGTTATTGAAGGTATCGGTCCATATGACGACGTCGCGCTGGCCGTACGGCCGCGTGCCGGCCTGCCGCAGGCGTGTCGCTGTGCCGGTGCGGCGGAATGCGGTGGCGGCGATCTCGGGGAACACGGCCGAGCGCGCCAGGCCGAAAGCGTGGCCAACGCGCCGGGTCAGCGGATTGCGCATCAGGGCATTGAGCAGACCAGCCGCGCGCGTGGCCGTGGGCAGCCATTGCCCCAGGCGCCCGATTGCGGCATCCATTGGCGCGCGCAGGCGCCGCTTGTAGTAGCGATACAGGAACTCGCTGCGGTACTTGGGGATATCGACATGCGTCGGACAGTCGTGCTTGCAGCCCTTGCACGACAGGCACAGGTCCATCGAGTCCTTGACCGCCTCGCCGTCACGGGTCTCGCTGATGACCTCGCCGTTGAGCATCTCGAAGAACAGGCGTGCGCGGCCGCGCGTGGCGTAGCGCTCTTCACGGGTGGCCTTGAAGCTGGGGCACATGGTGCCGCCATCGAGCGACCGGCACTTGCCCATGCCGATGCAGCGCTCGGTTTCGCGGCCAAAGCCGGTGCCCGGGCCATCGCCCATCGGGTAGGTGAAGACGCTGGTTGCCTGATCCTGCCGGTATGACGGACCCATGCGCAGGTTGGCGTCCACCGGCATTGCATCGATCAGCTTGCCGGGGTTCATCAGGCCGTTCGGGTCCCAGATGGCCTTGAACTCGCGGAATGCCTGCATCAGCCGGGGCGTGAACATCAGGGGCAGGAACTCTCCCTTTGCCTGGCCGTCGCCATGCTCGCCGGACAATGAGCCCTGGTACTTGACGACCAGCGCGGCGGCTTCCGCCAGGAACCGACGCCAGTCGCCAACGCCTGTGGGGGAACGCAGGTCGAAGGTGATGCGCGAATGAATGCAGCCATCGCCAAAGTGGCCGTACATATTGGTCTTGTAGCCATAGTGTTCGACCAGGGCGGAGAATTCCCTCAGGTAGGCGCCAAGCCGGGCCGGCTCGACCGCGGCATCTTCCCAGCCCACGGTGGGATCGGGTTGTCCGGGAACGGTCGACAATGACGTTGCCGAAGCCCCGGTCTCGCGGATGGCCCAGAGGCGTCCCATCAGCGAGGGATCGTCGACCAGCCTTACATTCGGCTGCGTAGGGAACGAGCGTGCCGCGCTGGCGGCGCGGGCCGCCAGTTCGCGGGCCTGGTCGCGCAGGGCAGCACCGAACTCCACCATCAGCCAGGCATTGCCGGCCGGCAGCTCGGCGATGTCGTCGAGCTTCAGTCCGAGTTGCTTCAGTCCGCCGATGATGCCGGTGTCCAGGCCTTCCATTGCGATCGGTCCGAGCGGCAGCAGCTCGGGCACGCAGTCGGCGGCATCGAAGATGGTATCGAAGCCGAGCACCAGCAGTACGCGCTCGGGCAGTCCCTCCACCAGCGACGTGTCGGCACGCAGCACGGTAGCGCAGGTCCCCTCGGACCCCACCAGGGCGCGGGCGATGTGGAAGCCGTTTTCCGGCAGCAACTGGTCGAGGTTGTAGCCCGAGACACGGCGCTTGAGCCGCGGGAAGCCGGCGCGGATATCGTCCGCATAGCGCTCGGCCAGTTCGCGCAGGGACTTGACGATGCGCGCCTGTTCCCCGCCTGCCGCCAGATGTTCGGCATACGCGGCCTCGTCGGTGGCGCCGACCCAGAAGCGCGCGCCGGTGGCGGTCACGATCTCCAGTCGCTCGATGTTCTCGACGGTCTTGCCAGCCATCACCGAATGGGCGCCGCATGAGTTGTTGCCGATCATGCCGCCCAGCGTGCAGCGGCTGTGGGTGGCCGGATCCGGGCCAAAGGTGAGGCCGTGCGCAGCGGCGGCCTGCTTCAGGTGGTCGCAGATGACGCCGGGTTGCACGCGGCCGATGCGTTGGGCCGGATCGACCAGCTCAACCGCGTGCAAGTACTTGGAATGGTCGATGCAGACAGCAACGTTGACCGACTGGCCGCTCATCGAGGTACCCGCGCCGCGCGGCACCATGGCCACGCCGAGCTCGCCGCACAGGCGCACGGTGGTCTCCAGGTCTTTGACAGACTTCGGAATGACGACGCCAAGGGGGACCTGTCGATAATTCGAGGCTTCCGATGCGTAGATGGCGCGCGTGACTGCGTCGAAGCGCACTTCCGCCGTGGTTTCGGCTTCCAGGCGCGTGCGCAATCGCAGCAGCGCATTGAGGTCGGCGGGGGCACTGGGCTGGCGTTGGGGCATCGCTTTCATGGAATTCGTGGGCGGTACGGTCGAAGCCTGCTGGGGTTCTATCGCCAACGCTTTCTGGCAATCACCGGGACCAGTATAGGGACGAGGGTCGTCGCGCTCTTACCGAATTCTGGGCCTGGATCAGCAGTGAATTCTGTTGTGGCGGGAGGAACAGCAGTTCCTTCGATGGGATGGATGAGGAGCTTGCTGGGGGGCTCTAAATGCAAAGCGGCCGGCTTGCGCCGGCCGCGGGATTGCTGAGAGACTTTTATGGGCTGCCGGTTTGCGCCCCTCTCCCGCTTGCGGGAGAGGGGCGGGGGAGAGGGCAGGCGGTGGCATACCACAGCGCTTGACTTCGTCGACATGCCGGCCCTCTCCCCAACCCTCTCCCGCAAGCGGGAGAGGGAGCACCCAAAAGGTAGTTCAAGACCCGGTGGCTTCGCGACAGCTCAGTCCAGCAGCCCCTGGCAGACGTACTTGATATGCATGTACTCTTCGAGCCCATAGCGAGACCCTTCGCGCCCGTAGCCCGAGTCCTTCACGCCGCCAAAAGGCGCCGCTTCCGCGGCCAGCGCTCCCTCGTTGATACCGACAATGCCCGACTCGAGCGCATCGGCAAGGCGCCAGATCCGCCGCACGTCATTCGAGTAGAAATACGCCGCCAGCCCAAACGGGGTCGCATTTGCTGCCGCGACCACGTCCGCCTCGGTACCGAAGCGCGTGACCGGCGCAACCGGCCCGAAGGTCTCCTCGCAGGAGCAGTCCATGGACGCATCCACGTCGGCCAGCACGGTGGGCGCATAGTAGTTCGGCCCCGGGCACTGCTCGTTGCGGATGCGCTCGCCGCCAACGACCACGCGCGCACCGCGGCTGACCGCGTTCTTCACATGACGCTCGATCTTGTCGACCGCCCGCGCGTTGATCATCGGACCGATCTGCGCGGCGGGATTGGTGGCAGGGGCGACTACCAGCGCGCCAACGCGGGCGGCAAGCTTGTCGACGAAGGCGTCATGCACCTTGTCCTGGACATAGATGCGGTTCGGGCACACGCAGGTCTGCCCGCCGTTGCGGAACTTGGAAACCATCAGGCCGTCGACGGCGGCGTCGAGGTCGGCATCGTCGAACACGATAAACGGGGCATTGCCGCCCAGTTCCAGCGACAGCTTCTTCAGTGTATCGGCGGAGCGGCGCGCCAGGTGCTTGCCTACCGGGGTCGAGCCGGTAAAGGTGATTTTGCGCACCCGGGCATCGTCCAGCCATACGTCGACGACTTCGGCCGCGCGCTCGCGCGAGGCGGTGACGATATTCAGCACGCCCGGCGGCACGCCCGCCTGTTCCGCGAGCCTGACCAGCGCCAGCGAGGTGAGCGGCGTATCCTCGGCAGGTTTGCACACTACCGTGCAACCGGCCGCCAGCGCCGGCGCGATCTTGCGCGCGATCATCGCAGCCGGGAAGTTCCACGGCGTGATCGCCGCGATGACGCCAACCGGCTCGCGCAGTGCCAGCATGCGCCGACCGGGGACCGGCGCGGCGATCACGTCGCCATCGGCGCGGGTGGCTTCTTCGGCAAACCATTCGACATAGCTCGCGGCGTACAGCACCTCGCCTTTGCCTTCCGCCAATGGCTTGCCCTGCTCGCGCGAGATCAGGCGGCCAAGGTCTTCCACATGGCTGACGATCAGGTCGTTCCAGCGCTTGATGATCTGCGCGCGCTGCTTGGCCGGCGTTTTGCGCCAGCTTGGGAACGCTGCGTGCGCGACATCGACGGCGCGGCGTGCGTCCGCCGCACTGCTATCCGGTACCGCCGCAAAGACTTCATCCGTCGCGGGGTCCGCCACGGACAGTGTGCGATCGTCGGCCGCGCCGCACCATTCGCCGCCGATATAGTTGCGGCCGGGAAGCAAGGTCTGGTTCTGTAGGGACAAAGGCATGAACAAACTCTCCTTAAGAATGGGGTCAGGCGGTGGCAGCGGTGGCCACTGCGCCTTCGCTATGGAGATCGACTTCATCGATCCAGCCGCGGCGCAACTCGGGCACCGAGCGCGCCAGCAGCGCGTAGTAGGGGTGGTGCGGACCGCGGTCGTAGTCCTGGTGCGCGACCTGGGTCAGCTTGCGGCCATGCTGCATCACCACGATCTCGTCGCAGATCGAGCGCACGGTGTGCAGGTCGTGGCTGATGAAGAGATACGAGACACCCAGCTCCTTGCGCAGCTCGGCCATCAGGTCGAGGATGGCCGCGCCGACCACGGTGTCCAGCGCCGAGGTGATCTCGTCGCACAGGATCAGCTCAGGATCGGCCGCGAGTGCCCGGGCCAGGTTCACGCGCTGCTTCTGCCCTCCGGACAGGCCACCGGGCGTGCGCTGGGCCACGCCGATCGGCAGCCGCACCAGATCGAGCAACTGGCGAATCCGCGCCCGCTGGGCTTCGCCGCGCAAGCCGTGGAAGAACTGCAGCGGCCGCGCCAGGATCTCCTCGATGGTGCGCGCGGGATTGAGCGCGGTGTCGGCCATCTGGAACACGATCTGGATGCGCCGCAGCTCATCGCGGCTGCGTTCGGCCACTGTCGGCTTCAGCGGACGGCCGTTGAACGCGATGCTGCCACAGCACGGCGCCACCAGGCCGGCAATCGCGCGCGCCAGCGTGGTCTTGCCCGAACCCGACTCGCCGATGACGCCGATCGCCTGGCCCCGGTACAGCTTCAGGCCCACGCCCTCCAGGATCTTCGAGGCCGGCTGCCCGTGCGCATCGACGGCACCGTAGCCGGCGGAAAGATCGCGGACCTCGAGCAGCAGGGGGCTCTTGTCCGGGTCCACCGGCGCGCCGGGACGCTCGGTCGGCCGCGCCGCGGCCAGCAGGCAGCGCGTGTAGTCGTCGGCGGGCTGGTACAGGATCTGGTCGGTCTCGCCCAGCTCGCGCATCTTGCCTTCGCGCAGCACCAGGATGTGGTCCGCCACCTGGGCCACCACGGCCAGGTCGTGGCTGACATAGACCGCGGTGGTGCGGCGTTCCTGCACCGCGCGTCGGAACACGCGCAGCACTTCGACCTGCGTGGTGACGTCCAGTGCCGTGGTCGGCTCGTCCAGGATCACCAGGTCGGGATCGGTGATCAGGGCCATTGCGGCCATCAGGCGCTGTAGCTGGCCACCGGAAACCTGGTGGGGGTAGCGCTCGCCGATGGAATCAGGGTCGGGCAGCGCCAGTTCGCGGAACAGCGCGACCGCCTTCTTCTCGGCAGCCTTGCGATCCATGAGCCGGTGGATCAGCGCCGGTTCGACCACTTGGTCCATGATGGTGCGCGACGGGTTGAACGAGGCCGCCGCGCTCTGCGCGATATAGGTGATCTCGCGCCCGCGCAGCCGGCGCTGTTCGCCCGGCGACAGGTGCAGCACGTCGGTGGTGCCGACCCGGATGCTGCCGGAGATCTCGCAGCCGTGGCGCGCGAAGCCCATCAGCGCCAGCGCGGTCGTGGTCTTGCCCGAGCCGGACTCACCGATCAGTGCCAGCACCTTGCCGGGCTCGATCTCGAAGTCCACACCATCTACCAACGTCGCCTGGCCTGCGGTGATGCGCAGATTGCTGACCTTTACGGACGTGCCCATTTATTTGACTCCGTTACGTGCCGAGCGACCCGGCAGGTTGTCGATAACAAGGTTGACGGCGAGGGTCAGGCTGGCGATGGCCAGCGCCGGCGCCACCACGGCCATGCTGCCTTCGGACAGTGCCCCGATGTTCTCGCGCACCAGCGAACCCCAGTCGGCATCGGGCGGCTGGATGCCCAGGCCCAGGAAGCTGAGGCTCGCGAGCAGCAGCACGACGTAGACGAAGCGCAGCCCCAGGTCAGCCAGCATGGGGCCGAGGATGTTCGGCAGGATTTCCTGCCGCATGATGTAGGCAGTGCCTTCGCCGCGGGTGCGCGCGACGGTCACGTAGTCCATCGCATTGATGTTGACCGCCAGCGAGCGCGCGATGCGATAGGCGCCCGGGATGTAGATGATCGCCGCCGTGAGGGCGAGCATCCAGACTGACGAACCGAAGGCCGCGACCATGATCAGCGCGAACATCTTGCTCGGGATCGCCGTGAGCGTATCGAGGCCGCGGCTCAGGCCGGCATCGATCCAGCGGCCGCTGACGGTGGCCAGCAATGCCAGCGTGATGCCGATGCCGCTGGCGCACAGGGTCGAGACCAGGGCCACGCAGACGGTGTAGCGCGCGCCCAGGATCACGCGCGTCAGCATGTCGCGTCCCAGGTAGTCGGTGCCGAGCCAGTGGTGGGCACTGATCGGGCCGAAGACCTGGATCTCGCCCGTGGGCGTGGCGTCAGCGTTGATCAGGATCGGGCCGAGGATGGCGGCGAACAGCCAGCCGATAAGGATCAGGCAGCCGATCCAGCCGATTCCCAGCCTGGGCAGGCGCGGGCGGCGACCGCCTTTTTGGGGGGCACTCACGGCGGCGGTGGCGTGCGTGTTGGAGGTAGTGGACATGAGTTGCAGCTCCTGCATGGCGTTCAAGGCTTCAGCGGTGGCGCAGACGCGGATTGGCGACGATGCCGCACACATCGGCAAGCGTGACGAGGATCAGGTACGCGCAACAGAAGATCATGGCGCACACCTGGACTACGGGCATGTCGCGCTGGGCGACGCTGTCCACCATCAGCTTGGCGATCCCCGGGTAGTTGAAGATGGTCTCGATGATGATGACGCCGCCAAGCAGGTAAGACAGGCTCAGCGCCACGGCATTGGCAATCGGGCCGATGGCGTTGGGCAGGGCGTGGAACAGCACCATGCGGGTGGAGGAGGCGCCCTTGAGCCGCACCATCTCGATGTAAGGCGCCTTGAGCTGGTCGATCACCGCCGCGCGGGTCATGCGCAGCATCTGCGCGATGATCACGCAGCACAGGCTCAGCACCGGCATGGCCAGCGAACGCAGGATCTTGTCCCACGAATCTTCAGCGCCGACATAGGCGAGCGCCGGCAGCCAGCGCAGGTGGACCGCGAACAGCAACACCGCCAGCGTCGCGACCAGGAACTCCGGCACCGAGACCACTGCCACCGCGCCCAGGCTGACGCTGCGGTCAAACCAGGTGCCGCGGTAGACCGCCGCCAGAATGCCGAGGCCGAGCGCCACCGGCACCGAGATCAGCGCGGTCAGGCCGGCCAGCAGCAGCGATTGGGGCAGGCGGCTGCCGATGGCTTCCGACACCGGCATGCGCGTGACCAGCGACTCGCCGGCGTTGCCGGTCGCCATGCCGCCCAGCCAGTGCGCGTAGCGCACCGGCGCGGGGACATCGAGCCCCATCTGGGTACGCAACGCAGCCAGGGCTTCCGGTGTGGCGTCCTGTCCGAGTTGCTCCTCCGCGGCATCGCCGGGCAATACCGCGGTGATCGCGAAGACGATGGCCGAGACGGCCAGCAATGAGATCAGCGCCATGCCGACGCGCCGCGCCAGCAGACGCAAGATGAACCGGTTCATGGTGTCTCTCCTTTCCCCTTGTTGCAGCCGTCGATGGTGGCAATAAGGCGCGGTATGCCGGCACCGATGCGGCAGCCGCGGCGCGGCGTCTGCAAGGCGCTGATGATCGGGGTAAATTCGGCAGGGCCGCTGAGGCCGTCGAATGGCTTCTTGTCTGACATGGCAATAGCTCCTGGTGGGGGCCGGAGTTCTGGGGATCGCGAAAGTGCAAGCTCAGGACCATGCGGCGCGGGGGCAGGCTGCTGCTGCGGCAGCACGGCGCGCAGCGTGTCATTTCCCTGCCATTGAAGCATGTGCGACCGATGGCTTTGTGGGGTATTGCAAGCCGTGGCAGTAAAACCTGCGGTTTCGCGTGGGCGGTTTGGCATTGCCTGCCATGCGCACTGCGTGCGTGCATGTGCACCGCAACAATCTTCGGGATTACCCTAGGCATGGCACAGCGTCGGTGCATCGTCCGACGCAGCAAATTTTTCCTATCCGCGTCTTGCCTGTTCATCGCATCATCAGGGCTCTCTCTTTTCGTCCGGCGCTGGCCTTTACTGCAATGAACTCCGCGCAGCTCCCACTCCATGCAAGCGATGGACCGCCTGCCATCCGCGTGATGGCACAGTCCGATCTGCCCGTCGCGCTTTCGCTTTCCGAAGATGTACGCTGGCCGCATCGTCTCAGCGACTGGAAGACGCTGTTCCAGATGGGCGAGGGCCGCGTTGCCGAAGTCGGCGGCGCGGTGGTCGGTGTCGGCATGCGCTGGCTGTGGGACGAGCGCGGCGCGTCGGTCGGGCTGCTCGTCGTCGCCCCGGCCTTCCGCGAGCGGGGAATCGGCAGCGCGTTGCTGGAGGCGCTGTGTGCCGGCCTGGACGCCCGCACCGTGCTGCTTCACGCCCCCGGGAAGCTGCATCGCTTCTATGCGGGCATGGGGTTCGAGCGCATCGGCGAGGTGCGTCAGTACCAGGGCAAGGCGTTGCCGGCGCCGTTGATGGCACTACCTGATGGCTGCCGCCTGCGGCCTGGCGGGCGCAATGACCTGCAACTGCTGGTCGGCATGGAGCAGGGGGCCCGCGGTGTTGCACGCCCGTCCCTGATCCAGGCCTGGCTGCGCCAGTCGATTGGCACGGTGGTGCTCGATCACTCCGACGGGCCCCGCGGCTTCGCGATCCTGCGGCGCTTTGGCCGCGGCGCGATGGTTGGCCCCGTGGTTGCACCCTGCGCGATGGCGGCCAAAGCCATGATCGCGCACCTGGCCGGCCTGGTGACAGGCCGCGTACTCCGCCTGGACGTTCACGCCGATGGTGAACTCGAGGACTGGCTCGGCTCCCTGGGCCTGGCGCACGTCGCCGACGCGACCGTGCTGGCCCGCGGCACCCCGGCTTCGCCAACGGCACCATTCCTACCCTTTGCGCTGGCCGACAAGGCCCTCGGATAGAAACAATGCATCAAGACACGACATTTCTGTACAAGGCGGATCCCGTGCGTGGCCGGGACTGGGCCAAGGTCTTTGCGCGCGAGGCGCCTGGCATCGATTTCCGCATCTGGCCCGATATCGGCGATCCCGGGAAGGTCCGCTACCTGGCGGCCTGGGAGGCGCCGGACCGCATTGCAGAGCGGTTCCCGAACCTGCAGGTACTGTTTTCAACGGGGGCCGGCATCGACCAGTTCGACCTGGACGCGCTCCCTGCGCACGTACCGCTGGTGCGGATGATCGAGCCCGGCATCGTCGACGGGATGGTGGAGTACGTCGTGTTCTCGGTCCTTGCGCTGCATCGCGACATGCCGGCTTACCGGCGGCAGCAGGCGCAGGAAGCGTGGAGGCCCCTGCAGGTGCGCGCGGCACACGAGTGCCGCGTCGGCGTGCTTGGTCTGGGCTCGCTGGGGCAGGCCGTGCTGGAGCGGCTGCGGCTGTTCGGGTTCGATTGTGCCGGCTGGGCAAGGTCGCCGCGCAGCCTGGAAGGGGTGCAGTGCTATGCCGGCCCGCAGACCCTGGACGCGTTCCTGGCCCGCACCGATGTCCTGGTTTGCCTGCTGCCGCTGACAGATGAAACACGTGGAGTATTGAGCGCTCGCGTGTTTGACGCCCTGCCAAATGGGGCGGGGCTGGTGCATGTCGGGCGCGGGCAGCATCTCGACGATGCCGACCTGCTGGCCGCGCTGGATTCGGGGCAGATCGGCGATGCCATTCTCGACGTCACGCACCCAGAGCCGCTGCCTGCCGGCCACCCGTTGTGGCGCCACCCCAGGGTCTGGCTCACGCCCCATATCGCCAGCATGACGCAGCCGGGCACGGCGGCGCGGGTCGTGCTCGACAATCTGCGCCGCCTGCAGCGCGGCGAGCCGCTGATCGGGCTGGTGGACCGTGCGAAAGGGTACTGAAAGGCGATGCGGTGCCTCACTTTCCGGGCGTGCCCCGATTGCCCTCGCCGAACCATGCGGGGACAATGTGATTCAGTCATTCCAGTCTTGAAAGCCCATGTCCGCCCCCATCAAACTTGACCGACTCGACCTCCGCATCCTTGCCCAGCTGCAAAAGAACGGCCGCATGACCAACGTCGACCTCGCCGATGCGGTGGGTCTTTCCGCCAGCCCATGCCTGATTCGCGTCAAGCGGCTGGAGCAGGCCGGCTATATCGGCGGATACAGCGCCCAGATCCGGATGGACAAGCTGGGCGATATTCTTACGGTGTTCACCGAGATCACGCTGGAGGACCACCATCGCGAGGACTTTGCGCGCTTCGAGAAGGCGGTGTGCGCGGTGGACGAGATCGTCGAATGCCACCTTGTCAGCGGCGGCTATGACTACCTGCTCAAGTTCATCACCCGTGGGGTCAACCACTACCAGGAACTAATGGAAAGCCTGCTGGAGCGCAATATCGGCATCGAGAAGTACTTCAGCTTCATCGTGATCAAGTCGCCTTTCATTAAGACGCACTATCCCATCGAACGGCTGTTTCCATCAGCAACCTGAGCCCTGGGCATTGGCAGGCTGCGGCCGGCATTCCCGGGGAGCGGTGCGCTGGCCGTCTGGAACTGCCGTGGAGTCATGCCGCAAACGCTCTTCAGGCAGCGAGTGAAGTGGCTCTGGTCATAGAACCCGCACTCGTGCGCCGTCAGCGCCGGAGAGTGGCCCTGCCTGAGCAACCATTGCGCGCGCCGGATTCGCTTCAGGCTGATGTAGCGATGCGGCGTCATGCCCACCGTCAGCCGGAACACGGTCACGAAGCGCCCGACGCTCAGCTGGACGAGGTCGGCCAGCAGCGGCAGCGGCAGCGGTTCGCCCAGGTGCTGGTGAATGTAGGCGAGCGCGGCGCCCAGGCGGGGATGGGCGTGCTCGTCCGCAGTGGGGCCGGCGAGGGGCGGCTCAGAGGATGCAACGGTCGTGGACATGCTATCGAGCATAAGTGCAACGTTGCCATGCATCACGCTGATCTTGCCGCGCCAGTCCACATCGAATTGCGAACTGCTTTGTCCGGAACGCAGAATCTGCGGTAGGGGTGCAGCCGGGCTGATCTTACGGGTATGCGCTAGGTGGCCAGCACGTCCGCAACCGGGCGGCGGCACAGGGCGACGAATTCCTGCGCGGCTCGCGATTGTCCCTGTCCCGGGTGGAAGGCGAGCAGGGCACGAAAATGAAAGGCTGGGGCAAACGGTACTGCGCGCAGCCCCAGCGCCGCATACTCGCGCGCAACCAGCGGGTTGGTGATCGCCAGGCCAGCGCCCGCCAGCACCAGCGCGCATTGCGTCGCACTGTACGGCGTCTCGGCGACAAAACGGGCTGATTTTCCGGCCGCGGCGAATAACTGCTCAAGCCGCCGCTGCGCGGGATCGGATGCCGACAACGCTATCAGTGGCGCATCCTGCAGATCGCGCGGCTCGATGCGGGCGAGGTGGGCGAAGGGATGCGTGGCCGGCACGGCGCACACCGCGGGCGCCTCATAGAACGCCGAGGCCACCAGCCCACTAGTGTCAGCCTCGTCGCCCATAAACGCGAGGTCCAGTTCGCCCTGCAGCAAGCTGGCGCGCAGCGCGAGCGAACTGTCCACCACCAGCTGGCAGCGGATGCGCGGATAGAGATGCAGGAACTCCGACACCACCGCGGGCATGATGCTGGCTGACATCGCGTGCAGGGTGCCTACGCGCAGCACTGAATCCTCGTGCGAGCGAAGCATGTCGATCTTGCGCTGCACCATGTCAAGGCCGACATAGACGCGCTCGACCTCCGTCATCAAGGCGTGCGCTTCAGGTGTCGGGACCAGTCGGCCCTTGAGCCGGTCGAACAGCTTCAGTCCTGACCCGCCCTCCAGCTGGAGCAGCAATTGCGTGACCGCCGGCTGACTGATGTGCAGCGCGGTGGCGGCGCGCTTCGCCGAACCGAGCAGCATCACCATGCGGAATATTTCGATCTGACGTGCGCTGATGCTCATGGGCAAATCTGACGGTATAAGTTTTACTTAATTATTGCACCTGACGCATGACGGTGCAGGGCGAGCAGTGGCGCTAACATCCACCGCATGCAAACATCCTTTCAACCACCATCCGAAATACGCGCCACGGGCCGCGTGCGCCGCAATGAGCGCCTCGCCGCCTTGCGCTGTATTGCATGTCACACCCAGTATCCCATAGCCGACATGCCGAGGGGCTGTCCGCGCTGTGCCGGGGCGGGACGTCCGAGCAGCGTCGAGGCGGTCTACGCTGGCGCGCCATTGCCGCTTCAGCCGAAAAGCCAGGGTTATATGTGGGGGGCATGGCTGCCCTATTCGGATGGCATTTCGCTGGGCGAGGGCAATACACCTTGCCTCGATGTGCCCGTGCTCGCGCGAACCCTCGATGTCGAGCAGTTGTGGATCAAGCACGAGGGCATGAACCCGACCGGTTCACACAAGGACAGGATGTCGGCGCAAGCCGTCAGCCGTGCCCTGCACGTTGGCGCCGGGCTTGTCGTGCTGGCGTCCAGCGGCAACGCGGCGGTTTCGGCGGCGGCGTACTGCGCCGCCGCGGGCCTTCCCTGCGAGATCGCCACCTATCGCGACCTGCCTGCGCCGTTCGCGCGCGCCCTTCACGAGTACGGCGCGATGCGCGTGGCCTTCGACAGCGGGCACGCGCGCTGGGAACACGTACGGCGGCGCGTGGAGCGCGACGGCGCTTTTGCCGTGACCAACTACTGTGTGCCGCCTGTCGGCAGTCCGGTATTCGGTGTCGAGGGATACCGTGCCGTGGCGCTTGAGTGGGTGGCCCAAGGCGTCCGGCCGGACCATGTGCTGGTGCCGACGGCGCGGGGCGACCTGCTCTGGGGCGTCTACAGCGCGCTGCGCGACCTGGTGCATGGCGGCATGCTCGCGCGCATGCCGCAACTGTGGGCGGTCGAGCCGTTTGCGCGTTTGTCGCGGGTGCTGGACGGCGTGGCGCTCCAGTCCGAATTCGAGGGTCGGACCGCGCAGTTTTCCACGGCGGGCACCACCGTCACGCTGCAACAAGCAATGGCGGCCCGCCTTTCCGGCGGGGGCGCGGTGGTGGTCGACGATCGCGCCGCAGCGGAGGGTATGTCCCGCCTGGCGAAGGCCGGCTTTTGGGTCGAGCTGTGCGCCGGCGCATGCTACAGCGCCGCCAGGCAGTTGCGCTGCGCAGGGCGTATTGCGCCGTCCCAGCAAGTGCTGTTGCTGCTGACGGCCAAGGGCGACCGCGACCCGTTCCCATTCGATTCCCTATGAACTTCCCAAGGAGTGTTGGCATGACGATTCGCAGCATCATCGCTTCGCTGCTCTTTCTCGCCGCGGCTTGCAGTAGTGCTGCGCTGGCGGCGTATCCGGACAAGCCGCTGCGGCTGATCGTGCCATGGGCGCCAGGCGGCAGCACCGACGCCCTCGCACGTGCCATCGCGCAGCGCATGAGCCAGACCATGGGACAGACCGTGGTGGTCGAGAACCGCTCCGGCGCCTCTGGGCGGATCGGCCTGGAGATTGCCGCCAAAGCTCCCCCGGACGGCTATACCCTTGCGGTCGTGGAACTGCCGCACGCGATCGCTCCCGCCGTTTTTACGCAGATGCCGTACGACCTGGTGCGAGACTTCGCGCCGGTTTCGCTCATCGGTGAGTCGCCGCTGATCCTATTCGCCGACAGTGCTCGCTACAAGACCGGCGACATCCAGCGTTTTCTCGCCGACGCACGCAAGGGCGGTGATGCGCCTCTGCTCATAGCGACTAGCGGCAACGGTTCCATCAGCCACCTTTCCGCAAAGATGCTGGAGGCGCAGGCCAGTGTGAAGGTGGATCCGGTCCCCTATCGGGGTTCGGCGCCCGCGTTGAGCGATGTTGCGGCGCAACTGGTCGGCGCGCACTTCGCCACGCTGGCCAGTGGCAGCAGCTTGCTGGGCGCTGGCAAGGTTGCCGCGTTGATGGTCACGAGCACGTCGAGGCTGACGGCGCTTCCAGCGGTGCCAACGGCCATGGAAGCCAGGCTGCCCGGCATGCAGCTGAGCCAGTGGTGGGCCATCGTGGTGCCGGCCGGGACGCCGCCGGACATCGCGGCGCGACTGAACATGGAGGTCAACCAGGCGCTGGCGTATGGACCGACACGCGACCGGCTCAGTAGCCAGGGCGTCGAGCTGAAGGGTTCCTCACGCGAACAGCTCGCTGCGTTCATGCGCAGCGAGATCGCCCGGTGGGCCAAGGTGGTGCGGGAGGCCGGCATTCAGCCGGAATAACGGAGCAGGGATTAGCGTGTCAATCCTGCGTGGACTCGGTCCGCTCCCGTATCCCGACCGAACGGTCGGACATAACCGTCGGCCCGGCCGCGATGCGGGAGTGAAAAGTGGCGACCGTTGAAGCATGCCGTAATGCGTGCCGCGACCTGCAACAGCGCGTCTCGTATTGATCAGAGCCGAGTGATCAACTAACATGGACTTTCCGGGCGCGAAGAGCAAGTGCCCGCAGGCCAGATCTTGCCTCACCAGGACAAGGTCTCTGCCGCCAACTCCCCGTATTAAGAAGTCCCGCTGCAAAACTACCCCCATTTGCTGAGGAGACGCCTGTGCTGAGTCATCATGAGTTCGCTACTCTCGTACTCGTAAACGACAGCGCTGATGCGCGTGAGTTGGACCGAACGGATGTGGAGATGCTGCTCACGCATCAGTTGATTACGCTTGAACGCCTCGGACCAGACCACAGCCGTCCTCAGGTGACAATCCAGGGGTACCATTTTCTCAAGGCTTTGGGGCGCATTCGCGCCAGAAGCCGTCCAGCTTATCGGGCGTCTTGTCAGTGAATTGCTGTGGCAGTGCAAGCAGTGCCATCGCCATTCTCGACACCCGTGCCTGAGTTGGCATGGGGCGCACGGTGATCAGATGTCAAAGTAGAGTTGGAACTCCCACGGATGTGGCCGCAACTTCAAGGTATCGATCTCGTGCGTGCGCTTGTAGTCAATCCAGGTCCTGATCAGGTCTTCAGTAAAGACATCTCCCTTTCGCAGGAACGCTGAGTCGGCTTCCAGCGCGGCAAGCGACTCTTCGAGGGACCCTGGAACCTGCCGGATGCCGGCGGCTTCCTCTGGTGGCAGGTCATAGATGTTCTTGTCGAGCGGGTCGCCGGGGTCCGTCTGGTTTTCAATGCCGTCAAGGCCGGCGAGCAGCATTGCCGAGAAGGCGAGGTAGGCATTGGCGGACGGGTCAGGGCAGCGAAATTCAACGCGTCTGGCGCTTGGTGAATCCGAAACCATTGGAATCCTGGCTGCGGCGGATCGGTTGCGCTGCGACATGGCCAGGTTGACAGGTGCCTCGTAGCCAGGCACCAGTCGCTTGTAGGAATTTGTACTCGGTGCACAGAACGCCATCAGGGCGGGCGCATGCCTGAGCAGGCCGCCGATGTACCAGCGGCACATCTGGGACGTCTGCGCCCAACCGTTCGCGTCATAGAAGAGGTTCTCGCCGCCGCGCCAGAGGCTCTGGTGGCAATGCATGCCGCTCGCGTTGTCGGCAAACAGGGGCTTGGGCATGAATGTCGCGACCTTGCCGTGTCGGCGCGCAACGTTCTTGCAGATGTACTTGTACATCATCACGTTGTCTGCCATGCGCGCCAGGCGTGCGAAGCGCATGTCGATTTCATTCTGGCCCGCCGTAGCGACCTCATGGTGATGCACCTCGACCTGGATGCCGGCCTGCATCAGCGCGAGTACGATTTCGGAGCGGATGTCCTGAAGCGTATCGCTTGGCGGCACGGGAAAGTATCCTCCCTTATAGCGCTGCTTGTAGCCAAGATTGCCTCCGCCATAGGCACCTTCGTCACGGCCCGAGGCCCAGTCGCCTTCGGCGGATTCGACATAGTAGTAGCCTGAGTGCTGGTCCTGCCCGAAGCGAATGGAGTCGAAAATGAAGAATTCCAGTTCGGGGCCGAAGTAGCAATCGGTGGCAAGACCGGTTTGCTGCAGGTACAGCTCCGCTTTCCGTGCGATGTAGCGCGGATCGCGCGAGTACGGCTGGTGCAGGACAGGATCCAGCACGTCGCAGATCAACACCAGCGTTGGTGCCGTGCAGAACGAGTCGATGAATGCCGTGGCCGGGTCAGGCCTGACCAGCATGTCGGACTCGTGAATCTCCTGGAATCCACGAATGGACGACCCGTCGAACCCGATGCCGGTCGAGAACAGATCGTCGTTGATTTCCGGCAGCGTGATCGAGAAGTGCTGCCACACTCCGGGCAAGTCGGTGAACCTGAGGTCAACGACCTGGATCGCGTGCTTCCTGATCAGATCGATGACTTCACCGGGGTTTTGCGGCAGCGCAAATTGATAGCTGCCGGGTTCTATCGAGACCATGCCCATGACTGCCTCCCTCGTCTGCCCGCGGCATAGTCCAACATTAGCCTGTCAAATTCCGAATGCAAAGTGCCTATAGCAACCCGTTGCAGTCTGCCCGAGACGGCTCCGATGCGGTGAAATCCGCGTTCTCCCCAGGCAGTTCACCGCACCACGGCTGGAAACAAGTGATGCATGGCGATCTTTTTGGGAATCTTTCTTGCTGGCGGCGCGCCTCACCTATCCACGGATGTTGTTCGCCTGAGCTCCCCTGGACTTTTCCCCGTCCACTGCCGGAATGCCCGGATGAAACTGGCTTCGCTGCCGAACCCCGCAGCGATCGCTATCTGCTTCAACGGCCTGGCGGTGCGTGTAAGTTGCTGGATCGCCAGATCACGTCTGACCTCATCCTTCAGGCCCTGAAGCGAGACGCCTTCTTCTGCCAGGTGCCGGTAAAGGGTTCTCGTTGAAACGTTCAGCATCGCCGCCACAGCGGCGGATGTCGAAACCTCGAAGCCACGCGTACGGAACAGCTTGCGAATTCGCTGCGAAAGGAGCCGGTCGCGCCTGTACTGGAGCACGATGAGCGGCAGAGGACGAAGCAGCATCTGCCGTAGATCGTGATCGTCCCGTCGTACGGGCAATTGCAGATACTCCGCGTCGAAAACCAGGCTGGCGTGGGGCGCCTCGAAATCGATTGACCCGCGAAACATCAAGTTATAGGCCCTGGCGTGCCGCGGCTTCTTGAACGGGAAGGTGGCGCGCGACAGCGGGATGCGGGAATCGACCAGCCAACACGCGAAGCCGTGGATGTTCCGCAGGGTACTTACCAGGCAAAACTCACGTTGGCGGAGCAGGTCACGGTTCTCGCGGATGATGAGGTGCGCCAGCCGAGCCTCAACGCTCAGTTCCAGCTTGATGTCATCCACCAGCAAGCCATAGTGCCGGCACCAGCGCAGCAGCGCTACCCGCAAATTCTGCGACGGCAACGAGGCACGGCAAAGCATGCCATTGGTTCCCCAGGGGAGGCGCCGCGAGAACCAGCCAAGCCCCTCGTCATCAAGCTCCTGCATGGCAGTCGCCGACAGCGCCTCGAACTGATCGGCAGTCACGCGCGCATCCTCGCTGCGCAGTATCGACGGTGAAATGTGCGCTGCGCGCAGCGCTCGCCGCGGGTCCACGCCGTAGCGCTCGTACGCCAGGACGATCGAACGAACAAACGCGATGGGTGTTTCTGCTACCGATTTCATGTCTGGTGAGTTTTGGTCCAACTGGCACGATCTGCAAGGGAGTTGGCACGCTTTGCATCCGCTGTTGCCCTATGCTCGCGTCGTGGGAATCTTGAAGTCGGAGGAGAGTCGAGATGGATGATGGAATCAGCAAGTCATGGCCAAAACAGGTAAGGATTGTCGAAGTCGGACCGCGGGACGGCCTCCAGAGTGAAAAGCAGATAGTTCCCGCCGCAGTAAAAATCGAGCTTATCGAACGCCTGGCGGATGCGGGACTGCCGGCGGTGGAGGCCACGGCCTTCGTCTCGCCAAAGTGGGTGCCGCAGATGGCAGACAACGCAGTGGTCCTCAAGGGCATTCGGCGCAGACCTGGCACCTCCTATCCTGTACTGACACCGAATCTCAAGGGCCTGGAGGCTGCCATCGAGGCGGGCGCCGACGAAGTGGCAGTATTTGGGGCTGCCTCAGAGGCATTTTCGCAGAGGAATATCAATTGCTCCATCAGTGAAAGCTTGAGGCGCTTCGAGCCGCTCGTGTCTGCCGCGCTTGCCCACGATATCAAGGTGCGCGGCTACGTATCCTGCGTGGTCGGATGCCCTTATGAAGGCGCGGTGGCACCGGCCCAGGTTGCGCAGGTGGCCAGGGGGCTCGCTGACATGGGTTGCTATGAAGTGTCGCTGGGCGACACCATCGGAACGGGTACGCCCACGTCGGTGCGGCGAATGCTCGATGCCGTCGGCCAAGGCTTGCCGATGGCAATGCTTGCCGGTCATTTTCATGACACCTTTGGCATGGCCATTGCAAATATCTGCGCCGCACTCGAGCTGGGGATGGCGGTATTTGACAGCTCTGTTGCCGGGCTCGGGGGATGCCCCTACGCCGCGGGTGCTTCGGGCAACGTTGCCACCGAGGACGTTGTCTACTTGCTCGGCTCCGTGGGGATCGAGACCGGTGTCGATATGGACAAGCTGCTATCGGCAAGCGCCTTTATCTCGGATCATCTGGGCCGCCTGCCAGCTTCCAAAGCGGCACGGGCACTGATGGCGAAGCGCGGTCACGTCACATCGTTGACCTGCCAGTCATGACCATTCTCTATCACTGCATGAGTGCGCGCTCCTTCCGTCCCCTCTGGATGCTGGAGGAGCTGGGCCGGCAATATGAGCTGGTGATGCTTCCTTTCCCGCCGCGCGTCCTGTCGCGGGATTACCTGGAGATCAATCCGCTGGGTACGGTTCCATTCCTGATCGACGGGACGACCCGGATGTCAGAATCGGCTGCGATCTGCCAGTACCTCTGCGCAACCGGTGCGCCCACCTCGCTGCAGGTCGAGGCAGGGGAGGACGATTTCGGCGCCTACCTGAATTACCTTCATTTCGGTGAGGCTACTCTTACGTTTCCGCAGACGCTGGTCCTTCGCTATTCGAGATTCGAGCCAGAAGAGCGGCGCCAGCCGACCGTCGCAGCGGATTACGCGAAATGGTTCCTGGCGCGATTGCGCACATTGGAGCCGGTCATCGAGAAGCACGCATACCTGTGCTCGGGTCGTTTCACCGCGGCCGATGTTTCCGTGAGTTACGCCTTGCTGCTCGCACAGCACTTGGGACTTCAGCCGCGCTTCACGCCGGCGATAGCGGATTACTGGCAGCGTTTGCAGCTGCGACCCGGCTTCATCCGTGCCCTGAAAGCCCAGGAGGCGGCAGCGCTGGCGCAGGGCATCTCGATTGTCCCCGCGCCGGACACCGCGCCAGGCACGTAAGTGGCGGCGCGCGACGCATCCTCTACTTGATGGGGGCAGGGCGCGAACGCGCTAGGGAAATCCCCGGTGCGGATTGTCATTGCAACGACAGATCGATGCGTACGGATTGCCTATGCTGCTACGGTCATTAGACAACCCCCCTGAATCTCGACGTTCGCGGGGGAATGGCCTGCAGAGTTATGCGGGCCGCCAACATGGGTGCAGGCAGCACCGGGGAGACAAGCAATGCGTCAAGTCGACGTTCACAAGCTGGCCGACGAGGCCCGCTTCAATGGTTTTCACAGGCTCGTACTATTCTGGTGCGCGCTCATCATCGTCTTCGATGGCTACGACCTGGCAGTCGCCGGGATCGCGCTGCCGTCGATCATGAAGGACATGGGCGTCAACTCGACCAGTGCGGGATTCATGGTCAGCTCAGCGCTGTTCGGGATGATGGTCGGCGCCATTTTCCTGGGAACGATCGCGGACAGGATCGGCCGTCGCCGGGCCATTGCCATCTGCGTCGGGCTGTTCAGCGTCTTCACCGCGGCGGCCGGCTTCACCAGCGACCCGGTAACGTTCAGCGTGACCAGGTTCCTTGCCGGCCTCGGCATCGGCGGTGTGATGCCCAACGTGGTGGCGCAGATGACCGAGTACTCGCCGAAGCGGATCCGCAGCACCATGGTCACATTGATGTTCAGCGGGTATGCGGTGGGCGGCATGTTGGCCGCAGTCCTCGGCAAAGGCCTGATCGAGACCTACGGCTGGCAATCCGTGTTCGTCGCGGCGGGACTCCCGGCAATCCTGATCCCGCTGATCATGAAGTCGCTGCCCGAATCGATGCCGTTCCTGATCAAGTCGGGCCGCATTGACGAACTGAAGCAAACCGTCGCGAAGCTGGAGCCGAGCTACCAGCCGCATGCGAATGACCGCTTCGCACTGCCGTCCGAGCACAAGGCCGACGATGCGCCGATTCGCCACCTGTTCCATGAGGGACGCGGTTTCAGCACGGTCATGTTCTGGATCGCATTCTTCATGTGTTTGTTCATGGTGTACGCGCTCAGTTCCTGGCTGACAAAATTGATGGCCAATGCAGGCTACAGCCTTGGCTCCGCGCTGACTTTCGTGCTGGTGTTGAATTTCGGCGCGATCGCTGGTGCGGTGGGCGGAGGCTGGCTGGCTGACCGCTTTCACATCAAGCACGTGCTGGTGGTGTTCTTCGCGCTGGCGGCCGTGTCGATCTCCATGCTCGGCTACAAGGTTCCGACCGCAATGTTGTACTTCCTTGTCGGCATGGCCGGCGCCACGACGATCGGCACGCAGATCCTCGCCTACGCATACGTTGGCCAGTTCTACCCCATGGCTGTGCGCTCGACCGGCATCGGCTGGGCTTCAGGCGTCGGCCGCAGCGGCGCGATCCTGGCGCCGATCGTGATCGGCACCCTGGTCGGGATGAACCTGCCATTGCAGCAGAACTTCTTCGCGATCGCCGTGCCGGCGGTGATTGCATTGGCCGCCATCGCAATGGTGGACCATCGCCGCTCGGCCTCGGCGCATGACGAGGACGTCAGCGCCGAGCTTCCTGAGCCGGTTGCAACCGGCACGCGTCCGGCGACACTGCGCCACTGAGGTCGCATGCAGAGGGTGCGGCAACGCGCCTCGGGGCTCCCTGATGCAGGGGGCCTTTTTTTATTTCTTCACCTGAATTCGCCAATTTGAGCTTGGACCGCCTGCAGGAGGCTCTGTCAGTTCCTTCTGCCAGGAGCTGCCTCCGCGGCGCCGGGGCGGCCGACCTGGGATCATTGTCACCGGGAGAGCCAGAGAGGCGCTAGCCCGAACTTTGAGCTGGCGGCGCGCATAATGCTTTGGTTTCTCACGGTTATGTGCGCGCGAGCGAGTCGATTACTGGGTACAGGCGACGGGGCTGACGTTGAGCAGGCGGAAGGCCTTTTCTTGAACTGGGGTCGGCCGCGTGATCATGACGATCTTTGCTTGCGGGTTGAGGGGTGTGTGACAGACGTTGTACGCGAGCGTGGCCAGATCATCGAGCAACGTGCGGAAGCTGTGCACCGGCAAGCCGTCCTCGCCAAGCCTGGTGGCGTCCTTGGCTTTCGCCTGGTCCGAGCGTCGTGCCTTGGCCACTGGCGAGGGCCGGGCCGTACGCGCGAGCTCGACGTATTCATCGTCGAACAGCATCGGCTTTAACTTCTCGCGCATGTGCCACTCGATGTAGTAGGCAAGCATGCACAGAAAGACGTGAGCGCGCACGCGCGCTGCGTTCCAATGGAATATGGGACGCACCTGCAGATCGACCGTCTTGAGCGAACGGAAGGCCCGCTCCACCACCGCCAGACCCTTGTAGGCCGTCACGGCCGCCTCAGCCGGCAAGTCCGTTGCCGGCAGGCTCGTACGCACCACGTAAAGGCCATCGAGTGCGGCCTCCTGCTGAATCTGTTCGGCCTTGCGTTCCCACGTGAAGCTCGAGTCGGTGATGTTCAACTCGAAGTGCTTGCCCATCCTGAAGTGATCGATGACGCGGCCTACGCGCAGGGCAATCTCCTCGGTGCCCTTGAGGCGATTGCGGGCACGCGTGGTCGCGTCGGTGATCTTCATCAACTCGGCTTCGGTGGCCTGCAGCAGCGCCTCGCGTTTGCGGCTGCGCTCCTCGGCCAGTAGCGGATTGCGACACACGATGAGCCGCTCGCCGGGGAACGCCTCGCTGGTCACCTCTAGCAGGTTGCGCTCATCGAATAGCGAGGGCTGGAAGGGGGCCCTTCTCCCGGGCAAGTGCGGCCATCTGCGGCGCGCGCAGGCTGCTCACCCAGTCCAGGCCAGCCGGGCGCAATACCGTGTCGATGCGCGCCTGCGTGAGCATGCCCCGGTCGCCCACCCACGCGAGCTTCTCGATGCCATAGCGGTTCTTGAGCTTGTCCACCTGCGAGGCCACGGTAGCCGGATCGGCGGTGTTGCCGGCGAAGACTTCGACCGCCACCGGACAGCCCTCACGAGTGCAAACCAGACCGAACACGATCTGCGGGTCGTCGCGCTTGCCATCGCGACTGTAGCCGTGGGCGGCAAGCTCGCAGCAGCGTCCCGTCACCCACGTGGAAGTGAGGTCATAGAGCACCAGCGTACTGCCGCTCAGATGCTGCCTGGCAAGGCGCTTCTCGATGCCTTCCTGAGCTTCTCCCAGCCAGTCGAGCGCGGCATAGACCTGTTCGAGTTCGACGTCGCCCAACTTCAGCAGCCGCGACACCGAGTGGGTCGCGGTCTCGTCGCGCAACATGCGATGCGTGGCGAGCTTGGAAGCGGGTGACACCACCCGCGTCACCAGCAGTGCCATCACCACCGAGCGCAGCGCGGCCGGTGCCGAGGCAAACCACTGCTCGGCGCCGCAGGCGCGCGCCGCGCCAAGCACGGCGGCCACGTGTCCGTGTGGCAGGCTGCGCTCGATCACGAAGGCCTCATCGGCGGACGACACCGCGACGCCACCGCGTAGCAGCACCTTCAAGCCTTCGATGACCTCGGCGGGCAGCGACGAGAGATTGGCGAGGGTGCGCTTCTTGACCGTGTTGCCGTCGCGATAGGACTCGCGCAGCAGGATGGCGGGGGGCGAGTTGCGGTTCGGGACGTGTTCGATATACATGAACACTTATTCAAGCACAAATAAATACTAAGTTACATGGCTACATAATAGTCTCAAAAATAGCCGAAACCCAGCGTCGATGCGGGTTCCGGCTATTTGGGAAGTCAAAGTTCGGGCTAGCCGGAACCCACGTGCGTATTGCCTGAAACGAGGACTAGTTCCCCGGTTTGCGGGCTCCGTGCTTCCTGCAAAAAAAACGAGGTGGCATCGCTTGCGATGCCACCTCGTTTTGCTGCCAAAGCCTGCGTGCTGCCGGTTTGCTCCCCTCTCCCGCAAGCGGGAGAGGGGAGCGTTCACCAAGGGTGGTGACTCGCGTTCAACACATTGCCGCACCAACGTTGCGCTACCGCGCCTACAGGCCAGAGCCTTGTCGGCAACCTGCCCATATCAAGCCTCAAACGCCAGCAGTTGCGCCCCTTCTGTCACCTGCTCGCCGATGCCGTACAGCACTTCGCTGACCACGCCGTCGGCCGGCGCGCTGATGGTGTGCTCCATCTTCATCGCCTCCATTACCAGCAGCGGGGCGCCGCGCGTGACGGTGCTGCCGGCCTCGACCATCACCGCGATGACCTTGCCCGGCATCGGCGCGGTCAGCTTGCCGCCTTCGCTTTCCGATTCGCCCGCATGGGCCAGGGGATCGAGCCAGGTCAGCGTGACGTGACGACCGGCACTGAAGACGTGGAACGTCTCGCCGTCGAGATGCACTTGCCCATGCGCGCGGCGCGTGCCAAGGTCGACGCGGATATCGTCTGCCTGGCATTGCGCGGAGAACTGCCCGGCCATGCCTGCGTAGTACAGCGTGCTGCCGCGCTCATTGGTGTTCAGCGTGACGTCGAGCACCTGCTCGCCATAGGCAAAGCGCAACTGGCGCGTCGCGCCACCGTTCAGCCGCCACGCGCCGCCGTGGGTCCACGGCGAATGCTGGTCGGCGGCGTCGATGCGTCGTTCCTTGTTCTCGCGATCCATCAGCGCGGCCACGGCCAGCGCGATGATCTCCATGCCGACCGGCGCCGGCGCCGGGAACAGGACCTTCTCGTTGCGCTCGATCAGGCCGGTGTCGAGATCGGCGGTGCGGAACGCCTCGGACGACACCAGCCTCTGCAGGAAGGCGACGTTGGTCGACAGGCCCACCACGTGATACGACGCCAGCGCCTGGCGCATGCGTGCCAGCGCTTCGTCGCGATCCTTGCCCCAGACGATCAGCTTGGCGATCATCGGGTCGTAGAACGGGCTGATGGTGTCGCCCTCGCGCACGCCGGCATCGATGCGGATGCCGGCCGGGCCGTGCGTATCACCGCCGCGCATGAACTGCACCGCCGGCGGCGTGCGCAGGAAGCGCAGCGTGCCGGTGGAGGGCAGGAACTGCTTGTCGGGATTCTCGGCGTAGATACGCGCTTCCAGCGCGTGGCCGTCGATGCGCAATTGCTCCTGCGTCAGCGGCAGCGGCTCGCCGGCGGCGACGCGCAGCTGCCACTCGACCAGGTCCTGCCCGGTGATCATCTCGGTGACCGGATGCTCGACCTGCAGGCGCGTGTTCATCTCCATGAAGTAGAAGGAGCCGTCCTGGTTGGCGATGAACTCCACCGTGCCGGCGCCGACATAGCCTACGGCTTTGGCCGCGGCGACCGCGGCCTCGCCCATGGCGCGGCGGCGTGCTTCGGTCATGCCCGGTGCCGGCGCTTCTTCCAGCACCTTCTGGTGGCGGCGCTGCACCGAGCAGTCGCGCTCGAACAGGTAGACGCAGTTGCCGTGGGTATCGGCGAACACCTGGATCTCGATGTGGCGCGGGCGGGTCAGGTATTTCTCCACCAGCACCTTGTCGTCGCCGAAGCTGGCCGACGCCTCGCGCTTGACCGAGGCCAGCGCGGCCTCGAAGCCATCGCCAGACTCGACCACGCGCATGCCCTTGCCGCCGCCGCCCGCGCTGGCCTTGAGCAGCACCGGGTAGCCGATGCGATCGGACTCGCGGCGCAGCAGGGCCGGATCCTGGTCCTCGCCATGGTAGCCCGGCACCAGCGGCACCGAAGCCTTCTCCATCAGCTGCTTGGCCGCGCTCTTGCTGCCCATCGCGTTGATGGCGGACGCGGGCGGTCCGATAAAGACCAGCCCGGCCGCGGCGCAGGCCTCGGCAAAGGCCTCGTTCTCGGACAGGAAGCCGTAGCCCGGGTGGATGGCCTGGGCGCCGGTCTCCTTCGCCATCTCGATGATGTGGTCGGCGCGCAGGTAGCTGTCGCGCGCGGCCGCGCCGCCGATATGCACGGCCTCGTCGCAGAAGGCGACGTGGCGCGCGTCGGCGTCGGCGTCCGAGTACACCGCGACGGTGCGGATGCCGAGCCGGCGGCAGGTGGCGGCCACGCGGCAGGCGATTTCACCGCGGTTGGCGATCAGGATCTTGTTGAACATCGATCTTCCTTGTCGTGGTTACATGCGGAACACGCCGAACTTCATGTCCTCGATCGGCGCGTTCAGGCTCGCGGACAGGCCCAGGCCCAGCACGGTGCGGGTCTGCGCGGGATCGATCACGCCGTCGTCCCACAGGCGCGCGCTGGCGTAATAGGGGTGGCCCTGGTGCTCGTACTGGTCGCGGATCGGCTGCTTGAAGGCGTCTTCCTCCTCCGCGCTCCACTTGCCGCCCTTGGCCTCGATGCCGTCGCGGCGCACCGTCGCCAGCACGCTCGCGGCCTGCTCGCCGCCCATCACCGAGATGCGCGCGTTCGGCCACATCCACAGGAAGCGCGGCGAATAGGCGCGCCCGCACATGCCGTAGTTGCCGGCACCGAACGAGCCGCCGATGATCACGGTGAACTTGGGTACCTGCGCGGTGGCAACCGCGGTCACCATCTTGGCGCCATTGCGGGCGATGCCTTCGTTCTCGTACTTGCGGCCCACCATGAAACCGGTGATGTTCTGCAGGAACACCAGCGGGATCTTGCGCTGGCAGCACAGCTCGATAAAGTGCGCGCCCTTGAGCGCCGACTCCGAGAACAGGATGCCGTTGTTGGCGATGATGCCGACCGGGTAGCCCCAGATGCGCGCGAAGCCGCACACCAGCGTGGTGCCGTAGCGTGCCTTGAACTCGTCGAACTCGGAGCCGTCGACCAGGCGCGCGATCACCTCGCGCACGTCATAGGGCTTGCGCGTGTCGGTGGGGATCACGCCGTACAGCTCTTGCACCGGGTACAGCGGCTCCACCGGCTCGTGCAGGCGGATCTGGTCCGGCTTGCGGCGGTTCAGGTGCTGCACGATATTGCGCGCCAGCGACAGCGCATGGTGGTCGTTCTGCGCGAAGTAGTCGGCCACGCCCGACAGGCGCGTATGCACGTCGGCGCCGCCCAGGTCCTCGGCGCTGACTTCCTCGCCGGTGGCGGCCTTCACCAGCGGCGGGCCGCCCAGGAAGATGGTGCCCTGGTTCTTGACGATGATGGACTCGTCGCTCATCGCCGGCACGTAGGCGCCGCCGGCGGTGCACGAACCCATCACCACCGCGATCTGCGGAATACCCTGCCTGGACAGGTTGGCCTGGTTGTAGAAGATGCGGCCGAAGTGGTCGCGGTCGGGAAACACGTCGTCCTGGTTGGGCAGGTTGGCGCCGCCGGAATCGACCAGGTAGATGCAGGGCAGGTTGTTTTGCTCGGCGATCTCCTGCGCGCGCACGTGCTTCTTGACCGTCATCGGGTAGTAAGTGCCGCCCTTGACGGTGGCGTCGTTGCAGACGATCACGCATTCCTGCCCGGCCACGCGGCCGATGCCGGTGATGATGCCCGCGCCGGGCGCGGCATCGTCGTACATGTCATAGGCCGCGAGCTGCGACAGCTCCAGGAACGGCGTGCCCGGATCGAGCAGTTGCTGCACGCGGTCGCGCGGCAGCAGCTTGCCGCGCGACAGGTGCTTGTCGCGCGCGTCTTTGCCGCCGCCCTCGGCGAGCTTGGCGATCCTGGCCTCCAGGTCGGCTACCAGGGCCTGCATGGCCTCGGCGTTGCCCTTGAAGGATTCGGAGCGGGCGTTCAGTTTGGTTTCGATGATTGGCATATCGTGCTACTTGGTGTGCCGCGAGATGGTGCTGTCGGTCGGCAGATGGCGAAGGCAGGCGTACGGCTATGGCGCGCTTACATGGTCTCGGCGAACAGTTCGCGGCCGATCAGCATGCGGCGGATCTCCGAGGTGCCGGCGCCGATCTCGTACAGCTTGGCATCGCGCCACAGCCGGCCGGCGGGGTATTCATTGATATAGCCGTTGCCGCCCAGGATCTGTACGGTCTCGCCCGCCATCCAGGTGGCCTTCTCGGCCGTGTACAGGATCACCGCGGCGCAGTCCTTGCGCACCTGGCGCACGTGGTCGCTGCCGAGCCCGTCCAGGTTCTTGCCGACCGTGTACAGGTAGCTGCGCGCGGCCTGCAGCGTGGTGTACATGTCCGCCACCTTGCCCTGGATCAGCTGGAACTCGCCGATGCTCTGGCCGAACTGCTTGCGGTCGTGGATATACGGCGTGACCACGTCCATGCAGGCCTGCATGATGCCGACCGGGCCGCCCGACAACACCGCGCGCTCGTAGTCCAGCCCACTCATCAGCACTTTGGCGCCGGCATTTTCGGCGCCCAGGATGTTCTCGACCGGCACTTCCACGTCCTGGAACACCAACTCGCCGGTGTGCGAGCCGCGCATGCCCAGCTTGTCCAGCTTCTGCGCCACCGAGAAGCCCTTCATGCCCTTCTCGACGATAAACGCGGTCATGCCGCGCGCGCCCAGGTCGGGCTCGGTCTTGGCGTAAACCACCAGCACATCGCAGTCCGGGCCGTTGGTGATCCACATCTTGGTGCCGTTGAGCACGTAGCGGTCGCCCTTGAGCTCCGCGCGCAGCTTCATGCTGACCACGTCGGAGCCGGCGTTGGGCTCGCTCATCGCCAGCGCGCCGATCCACTCGCCCGACACCAGCCTGGGCAGGTACCTGGCCTTCTGCGCCGGCGTGCCGTTGCGGTGGATCTGGTTCACGCACAGGTTGGAGTGCGCGCCGTAGGACAGGCCGACCGAGGCCGAGGCGCGGCTGATTTCTTCCATGGCGATCATGTGCGCCAGGTAGCCCATGTTGGCGCCGCCGTATTCCTCGGCCACGGTGATGCCGAGCACGCCCAGGTCGCCCATCTTCTTCCAGGCGTCCATCGGGAACTGGTCGGTGCGGTCGATCTCGGCGGCGCGCGGGGCCAGTTCGGCCTGGGCCCAGGCGCGCACGGAATCGCGCAGCATTTCGATGTCTTCGCCGAGGTCGAACTTGAGGCCGGGGAGGGTGTTCATAGCGGTGTCGTCTCTGGTGTTGTCTGTGGGATCGGGGGGAATGGCTGGCGCCGTGCACTGGCGCCAGCGCGTCAGGCCGTCCTGGATTCGCTGAGCTTCAGTTCCTGCGTCATGTGCTCGCGCATCACGAATTTCTGTACCTTGCCAGTGATGGTCATGGGCATCTCGTCGACAAAGCGGATGTAGCGCGGGATCTTGTAATGCGCGATCTGGTCGCGGCAGAAATCGCGAATTTCATCCTCCGTGGCGCTCGCGCCGGGTTTGAGCACGATCCACGCGCAGACCTCCTCGCCGTACTTCTGGTCGGGAACGCCGAACACCTGGACCGCCTGGACCTTCGGATGACGGAACAGGAACTCCTCGATCTCGCGCGGGTAGATGTTCTCGCCGCCGCGAATCAGCATGTCCTTCACGCGGCCGACGATGTTGCAGTAGCCTTCGGCGTCGATGGTGGCGAGGTCGCCGGTGTGCATCCAGCCGTCGCGGATGGCTTCGGCGGTACGCGCCTCGTCATCCCAGTAGCCCAGCATCACCGAATAGCCGCGGGTACACAGCTCGCCGGTTTCGCCTACCGGGACCGTGGCACCTGCCGCATCCACGATCCTGACCTCGAGGTGCGGCTGGATGCGGCCGACCGTGGTGGTGCGCTTGTCCAGCGGATCGGTGGTGCTGCTCTGGAAGGAAACCGGACTCGTCTCCGTCATGCCATAGGCGATGGTCACCTCGGACATGTGCATCTGCGACACGACGCGCTTCATGGTCTCAATCGGGCAGGGTGACCCTGCCATGATGCCGGTGCGCAGGGAAGAGAAGTCGTACCGCGAGAAATTCGGGTGATCGAGCTGGGCGATGAACATGGTCGGCACGCCATGCAGCGCCGTGCAGCGCTCTTCGCTGACTGCCTGCATGGTGGCTTCCGGCTCGAAGGCCTGGCCGGGGAACACCATTGCCGCGCCGGAGGACACGCAGGCCAGCACCGCCAGGACCATGCCGAAGCAGTGATAGAAGGGCACCGGAATGCAGAGCTTGTCCTGCTCGGAGAAACGCATCGCCATGGCAATGAAGCGCGCGTTGTTGACGATATTGCGATGGGTCAGCGTGGCACCCTTGGGCGCGCCAGTGGTGCCGCTGGTGAACTGCACGTTGATCGGGTCATGGCGATCCAGCTGTGCCGTGATGGCATCCAGCGTCGACCGCGCCACGCCTGTGCCGCGCGCAATCACATCGGCATAGCGGAGCATCCCGGGCGTATGGTCGTCGCCCATCCGGATGACGCAGCGCAGGGCCGGCAGCCGCGCCGCCTGCAGTTCGCCCGGCGCGCAGGTGGCCAGTTCCGGGGCGAGTACCTGGAGCATCTCCAGGTACCGTGAGGTCTTGAAGGCTTCCGCCGCGACGATCGCCTTGACGCCCACCTTGTTCAGCGCGTATTCCAGCTCGGACAGGCGGTAGGCGGGATTGATGTTCACCAGCACCAGCCCCAGCCGCGCGGTGGCGAATTGGGTGACCAGCCACTCGACCCGGTTGGGGGACCAGATGCCGACCCGGTCGCCTCTCGCCAGCCCCAACGTGTGCAGGCCTGCCGCCAGTGCGTCCACGGCGTCGGAGAATTCGCGCCAGTTCCAGCGCACCCCTTGCTCGCGAAAGGCAACGGCTTCCCGCTCGGGGTGGCGCGCCACCGTTTGCGCCAGCAACTCCGGCACGGTTTGCTCCGACAGCGGAATGGTGGTGTCCCCCTTCACATGCGAAAGCCCGCCAATCGGCAGGGTGGTGGAAGAGGACTCGGCCTGCATCGTCATACTTGTCTCCAAAGCCCGGTTGTGGTTCGTCTCGTTGACATTTGTGAGTATTACTCAACAAACATCGTATCGATGGATTCTGGGGCGGCGTCTCCGGGTTTTCCCGGATATTGTTGGCTGGTTGCTAGGATTTCGAGGTATTCTTTCGAGGTCCGCCTGACGCCCGTTGGTGCGATGATTGAAAAATACATGGTGCAGATCGAAATGGCAACCTAAAATTGAGTAAAGCTCAAGTAAGGGTTGAGCCGGCCCTATAATCTCGCCTTCGGGCAAGCAAGGACTCAATCAAGATGGAAGACGTCACATCGCCCCGCCGTGTGCCGGCAGGCGCCAAGGCGGAGCAACGCATCCGGGACATCCTGCGCGTCAGCCGCGAGGTATTCGCCGAGCTCGGCTATGAGCGAACCACGACCACCGAGATCGCCCAGCGCCTGGGCATCTCCGAGGGCACGGTGTTCACCTACTTCCATGGCAAGCGCGAGCTATGCGCACGCGTGATCGAGGACTGGTATGACGAGATCATCGGCACCGTGGAACAAGGCATGCCGCACGGGCAGAGCACAAAGGTGCAGCTGGAGTTCTATGTCAGGACGCACTTGAGGCTGTTCCTGATCCAGGGAACGGGCTTGTGTGCGCTGGTGTTGTCGGAGGGGCGTGCCAAAGGGCCGGGGCTCGGAGAGGTGTTTGTACCGCTGCAGCGCCGCTATACGGCGCCGTTGATGGACTTGCTGGCGCGGGCGCGGGACAACGGCGAGATCCGGGATGACTTGCCGTTGAGCCTGTTGCGCTCGGCAATCCTCGGGCCGATGGAGCACATCCTGTGGGACGCAATCGCCCGGCAGCGGCAGGTGGATATCGAGAAGACGGCCAGGGATATGGTGGCGCTGTTGTGGCCCGCCTTGCTGCCTGTGGATGTCAAGGTGGAGAAGTTGCGGGCATTCTATGGAGAAGTCGGGGCGGCCTTGAGAAGGGCGGGCAACGCTTGACGCGCGGGGGCGCCTTGGAAGCGCCGGTCCACTAATCTAGTTCTTGCGAGGGACTCTTGCCGGATTCATACGCCGTCATGCGCGATCGCCTGCTGGAAGCGCCGTGGGCGCAACACCTCTCTGCAGAGCAGCGGGGGCGCGTTGAACGAGACACCCGCGTGTCGAGCTACGCCGCGGGGTCGCTGGTCTGCCAGCAAGGCGCAGCGGCCCTGCATTGGGTCGGCGTGCTGGACGGCATGGTGAAGGTCAATACCGTATCGCCGGATGGGCGGGGAACCACGTTTATCGGCGTTTCTACTGGCGGATGGCTGGGAGAAGGGGCACTGCTCAAGCACGAGCTTCGCCCCTACGAAGTGGTCACGCTGCGCGACAGCTGGATCGCGTTGGTGCCAGCAGAGACCTTTGACTGGCTGTTCGAAACTAGCCTGAGCTTCAACCAGTTTCTGGTGCGCCAGTTGAACGCGCGACTCGGCCAGTTTGTAGCGGTCGTGGAGAGTTACCGCATGCAGACAACCACGGCCCAGGTAGCCATTTGCGTCGCGGAACTGTTCAACCCGGCACTATGCACGGCTACGTCTGACGTCCTGCGGATTTCACAGGAGGAGATCGCACGCCTGTGTGGCCTGTCCCGTCAGGTCGTGAATCGCGCCCTGCATGAACTTGAGGCAACTGGCCTGGTTCGAATGCAATACGGCACGATCCATGTACTGGATGTCGCAGCCTTGCATGCGTTTGGACGAGGCATCGACCCGAGGCAGCAAGATCCCGCATCGATGCCCCAGGTCTGACGGCCACGCGCCGACAGCAGCAGGCAATGCCTGCCTGCCGTCGGCGGGCATTCACAATCAGGTCAGTTTGAAGGGAAGCTGGCGCAGCGGCTTGCCGGTGAGACGCGCAATGGCGTTGGCAAACGCCGGCGCCAACGGCGGCAGGCCGGGCTCGCCCATGCCCGTGGGTGGATCGGCGCTGGGCACGATGTGGACGTCGAACGCGGGGGTGTCGGTCATGCGCGCCACCGTGAAGTCGCCAAAGTTGCTTTGCTCGATGACACCGTCCTTCAGCGTAATGGCCGAGCCCGCCAGGCACATGGACAGCCCCATGACTGCCGCGCCCTGCACCTGTGCTTCCACGGTGCGGGGATTCACTACCAGGTTGCAATGCACGCCGGCGGTGACGCGATGCAGTTGCGGGCGGCCTTCCTTCACCGAGGCCTCCACGACATACGCCACCACGGAATCGAACGACTCATGTACCGCAACCCCCCAGGCGCGGCCGGCGGGCAGCTTCTTCTTGCCGTACCCGCTCTTGTCCACCGCCAGTTGCAACGCAGCGCGATGGCGCGGATGCTTGTCGCCGAACAGGCGCATGCGATAAGCCACCGGGTCTTGCCTGGTGACGCGCGCAATCTCGTCGAGCAGTGTCTCCATGACGTAGGCAGTGTGGGTGGACCCGACACTGCGCCACCACAGCACCGGCACGTTGGGCGTGGGGTGATGCACGGTCAGGCGCATCGGTAGCGGGTAGGGATCGCGCATGCCCTCCGTGGCCGTGGCGTCGATGCCGTTCTTCACCTGGAACTCCCCGAACACCGTGCCCGAGGTAATCGACTGGCCAACGATGACATGATCCCAGGCCAGCACCTTGCCTTGCTCGTCGAAGCCGATGCGCGCGCGATGCAGGTGCATGGGGCGGTAATACCCACCCTTGATGTCGTCCTCGCGGCTCCACAGCGTGCGTATCGGTGCCTTCATGCCGGCGGCGCGCGCGGCCCTGGCGATCGCGCAGGCCTCGACCACGTAGTCGCTCGTGCTCGCGAAGCGCCGGCCAAAGCCGCCGCCCGCCATCTGCACATGGATCTTCACCTGCTCGGGCTTGAGTCCAAGTGCGCGCGCGGCAGCGGCACCGTCCAGGCCGGGGCACTGGCTCCCTACCCACAGGTCGGCGCGCCCGTCGGACAACTGCACGGTGCAGTTCAGTGGCTCCATTGGCGCATGCGCCAGATAGGGAAACACGAATTCCGCTTCCAGCTTGCGCGGCGCGGTGGCCAGCGGCGCCATGTCCGCGTCGAACTGACGCCGGCCGGGCCGCGCCGCCAGTTCGCGGTACTGGGCCAGCAACCGTTCGCTGTCAGCCTTTTCGACTGCGGCCGTGTTCCATTGCAGCTTCAGCGCGTCGCGTCCTTGCCTGGCCGCCCAGAAACCGTCGGCGACCACGGCCACGCCTTCGCCACCGCGGTCGACCGGCACGCGCAGCACTGCCTTGACACCCTTGATGGCGCGTGCGGCGCTGTCGTCCACCGTAGTCAGTCGCGCGCCAAACACAGGTGGATGTGCCACCACGGCAGTGAGCTGGCCGGGCAGGCGTGTGTCGATGCCGAAGTCCTGGCGCCCGCTGCTCTTGGCACGCGCATCGATGCGCGTGGTGGGCGTGCCGATGATGCGAAAGTCCTTCGGGTCCTTCAGCGTGACCTTCTCCGGCACCGGCAGGGCCATGGCGGCCTCGGCCAGTTCGCCGTAGGTCAGCGTGCTGCCACCCGGACCCAACACCACCCCTGCGCGGGAGCGCAGCGTGGTCACGTCCACTTTCCATCGCGTCGCCGCCGCCGACAGCAGCATCGCGCGGGCCCGGGCGCCAAGCTCACGGTACTGCGTGAAGCTGTTCTTGACCGAATGCGAACCGCCGGTGAGATGAATGCCGAACAGCGGGTCGACGTAGGCAGCGTCGTTCGAGCCGTGCCGGCTGCGCACCAGGCTCCAGTCCGCGTCGAGCTCCTCGGCCAGGATCATCGGCAAGGCAGTCTGCACGCCCTGGCCGAACTCCAGCCGGTTGACGGTCACGGTGACCTCGCCGCCGGGAGCGATCTGTACAAAGGCCAATGGCTGCTGCGTCGGCTTCAGGGCGCTCGCGGCACCGCCGGCACTGGCGGCCTGCGTGATGGCCAGATGCGGAAATGCACCGAGCGCCAGGCCGGCGGAGCCGGCCAGCTTCAGGAAGCTGCGGCGCGGCAGCATGGCGGGTTCATCGCGCTGGCTCCGCGCCAGCAGCCGCTGCAGGTTGCGCGGCATTTCGCCGTGATCGAAACTGGGCAACATGGTGGATCCTTCAGGCGAGGGTTTTGGCGGCATCGGCCACCGCGGCGCGAATGCGGGGGTAGGTGCCACAGCGGCAGATATTGCCCGCCATGGCGGCGTCGATCTCGGCAGCGCTGGGTTGCTTGCCGCGAGGCAGGGATTTGAGGAAGGCCGTGGCGCTCATGATCTGGCCGCTCTGGCAGTAACCGCATTGCGCCACGTCGTGCTTGACCCAGGCCGCATGGACTGCGCTGCCGACCCGGTCGCTGCCACCGGTGGCAGCTTCGATGGTGACGATGGTCTTCCCTTCGGCGGCAGAGACCGGCGTGATGCACGAGCGGATGGCCTGGCCGTCCAGATGCACGGTACAGGCGCCGCACAGTGCGGCACCGCAGCCGAACTTGGTGCCGGTCATGCCAAGCGAGTCGCGCAGCGCCCAGAGGATGGGCGTGCCGGGATCGACATCGATCGTGTGCTTACGGCCGTTAACGTTGAGCGTGCTCATCGGGGATGGGTTCTCCGTAGGTGGTGGTCAGGGTACGAGTGCCGTGAATCGCCTGGCCTCAGCCCGCCCAGCTCTGCAACCAGAAGGCGTACGGCGTTGGCAGCACTGACGCCGCCTGCTCGACCTTGAGGTCCCGCGCCGCCTGGAACGGCCAGTGCGGATTCGCCAGCAAGGTACGGCCGAACAGCGCGAGGTCGAGCTGCCCCTCGCGAATCAGGGCGTCCGCCTCTGACGCACTCGTGATCTGCCAGCTGGTTGCAACCGGCAGTCCGGTTTGCGCGCGAATCTGTCGCGCGTAGGGAACCAGGAAGTTGGGTCCCCATGGCACTTGTTCGTCCGCAGTGGACAGCGCGAGTCCGACGTCGACGAGATCCAGGCCGGCATCCTTCAGCCATTTCAGGACCTGAACGGACTCCGCGAGTGTCTCGTCTTTCCGACCGTTGAATTCCACGACACCCAGGCGTGCCGTCAGCGGCAGGCTTTTCGGCCATACCTCTCTTACGGCGGCCACCGTCTCGATCAGGAAGCGAGCGCGATTTTCGAGGGAGCCGCCGTACTGGTCGTCCCGCGCATTGGTGAGAGCGGACAGGAAATTCTGCGCGAGGAAGCCATGGGCAAAATGAAGCTCGAGCCACTGGAATCCCGCCTGCAGGGCACGAGCGGCGGCATCCATGAAATGCTGTTGCGTGCGCCGGATGTCCTCCAGGCTCATCTCGCGCGGCATATGCAGGTTCGCGGGCATGAACGGCAGCGCGCTCGGCGCCACCGGCTGCCAGGCACGCGGATCGTTCCTGTCCAGTGGGGCACCGCCTTCCCAAGGGGGCGTGCAGCCGGCCTTGCGGCCGGCGTGACCGATCTGGATGCCGGCTACGGCGCCGGCGTCCATGATGGCCTTCGCCACCTCGGCAAGGCCTGCAATGTGCGAATCACTCCAGAGACCCACGTCACCGGGCGTAATCCGTCCCTCCGGTGACACGGCGGTCGCTTCAACGATCACGAGTCCGGCGCCGCCGCGCGCCAGCGAAGCGTAGTGGCTCTGATGCCAGTCGCTCAGATGCCCGACCTCGGCCATGTACTGGCACATGGGAGAGACGACGATGCGATTTCGAAGGGTGACTCCCTTCAATGCGTAGGGGGAGAAGAGGGACGACATCCGGCAAGCCCGTGGAGAGTAGCGACGGGGCCCAGTTTGAGGCAGGGTGTCTGAAAACTGTTTGCCAATTCCGCCCCACTTTTTGCCCAATCCGACGATTTCATGCCCGTCACGCCCGCCTGGCTTCGGGCCGGTGCTAGACTTCCTGCAGCAAAGGAGGGCGGAGCAGCAGCATGAATGCGCGTGACAAGACTGGACATCCTGGCATGGCTGCGGCCATTGACACCCTCGCCGAGGCAATCGGCCGAATTGCCCAAAATGACGGCGACTATTTCACCGGGATTCGGGGCCTGACAGTCCACCGCAGGAGCGCCAGCGCAGCGCCGATGCCATGCATCTACGGGTTCGGGTTAGGGGTGGTCGCCCAGGGTGGCAAGCAGGTCATGCTTGGCAACGAGGTGTTCAACTACGCTGCCGGACAATCCTTGCTGACGACAATCGACGTGCCTGTCGTGTCGAACGTCACGGTCGCTACGCCGGCCAAGCCGTTCCTTGGCCTGATGCTGGCGCTTGAGCCGCGCATCGTCATGGAACTGGCCGCGGAAATGGAAGGGATGGCGCCCCGGAAGGAGAGTCCTAATCTCGCAATTTCCGTTAGTGAGCTTGAGCCGCCTGTCCTGGACGCATTGATCCGGCTCGTACGACTGCTCGACGAGCCAGAACTCATGCCTCACGTCGCTGCATTGATTCAGCAGGAAATCGCCATTCGCCTGCTGGCCGGGGCCTATGGACCGCTACTTCGAAAGTTCGCGGCCACTGGCTCGCCAAGTGAGCAGATTGCCAGGGCAGTGGCGTGGCTCAAGCTGAATTTTGCACAGTCGTTCCAGGTGGAAGAACTCGCAGCCAATGCACACATGAGCCCGTCCACATTCCGCCAGCACTTTCGCGCGATTACCGGGACCAGCCCGCTGCAATACCAGAAACAGCTGCGCCTCCAGGAAGCACGCCAGTTGATGCTGAGCCAGAACCTCGACGCAGGAACGGCAAGCCTGCGCGTCGGGTATGAAAGCGCATCACAGTTCAGCCGGGAATATGCCCGGCTTTTCGGTGCTCCTCCCTTGCGGGATATCCAACGGATGCGCGTTGGCTGAAAGGGCAGCTTCTTTGTGAGGACTGCCCAACGGAGGGTGCATTCCCGCCTTGCTATGGGTGGCGTTCGAGAAATTCCCCGATCACCTGATTGACCGTGCCAGGATGGGTAACGGGGCCCATGTGGCCAAGATTCTCAAATTCCACCAGTTCAACACGGGGCAGTGCTGCGGTAAGCAGCCGTGCCACCCCATGCGCTGACGGGGTCGAGCGCTTGCCCACCAGGTAGAGCACCGGGACGTCAAATGAACGGAATGCCTGCAAGCGAGTGGGCTCTGTGAACAGCGCATGGGCCCATCTGCGGACATTCTTCACCGATGCGGCAATTGGCAGCCTGCGTTGTTCGGGGGTCTGCTTCCAGGCCCCGGTTCCCATCCAATAGTCGATAAAGCGCTCGGCGGCGGCGTCCTGGTTCCCTGCATCGAGGGCGGCGCCCGCGCCAGCGACGGTATTGCGGATGCCATCCGCCTCGTTCGGCGCGGGCATCTCCGCATCGAGCAGGGCAAACAGCGTTGGCTCGTAGAGGGCCAGCGCGCGCACGCGCTCAGGATTCGCCAGGGCCGCGATGAGTGCGACGGCGGCTCCGTATGAGTGGCCCACGAATGCCAGCGATGAGCCAGCCCTCCTGACCACCGGCTCGATGAGCGCCGCCTCGTCTCGCAGGCAAATGACCCGCTCCGAGGGCCAGTGTGGACCCTTGCCGGAATCATACGAATCCGGCGCAAGGACGTGGAACTTCGGTGCGAGGTGTTCCATCAGCGCACGCCATTGCCCGGAGTTGCTCGCATTCGAATGGATGCATACAACCCCGGGTCCGGCCCCCGCCTCGCGAAAGAAGGGCTCATGCTGGGGCATGCCTGTTGGCAGCGCGGTATTCACGGTTTTCTCCGCTCGGGCAGCAGTATCCAGAGTCTGCTGCGGCAGGAGCGAGGATGTCGAGAGAAATGGACGCATGGCTGTCTCCTCAGGTGGGTTGGCGTATTGGGCTGGCAACGACAGGTACGGGGCGTACCTCCCGGATCGGCAAGTGAAGGGCGGCGGCAAACAAACAAAGTGCGATGTCTGCCAGCCACATCCAGTCATAGCTTCGGGTTGCTTCGAAGGCCTTTCCGCCGAGCCAGGCGCCGAGGAATCCACCGATCTGGTGCGAGAGCATGACGATGCCGAAGAGCGTGGCGAGATAGCGGGCGCCCAGCAGGTTTGCGACCAGGCCGATGGTCGGCGGGACGGTCGAGAGATACGTGAAGCCGAGTCCGGCGGCGAACAGGGCGAAGGCCACCGGTGTCTTCGGGGCCAGGAAGAACGCGAGGATCAGCACCGCCCGCGCCAGGTAGAGGGCAGCCAGCGCGTGTTTCATGGAGACCGTCTGGATGGCCTTGCCGATCGACAGGCTCCCCAGGATGTTGAACAGCCCGATGATGGCCAGCGACCACGCGCTGACTGTGGCGGGCATTCCACAAAGCGCCACCACGCCAGGCAGATGCGTCGAGATAAAAGCGACGTGGAATCCGCAGGCGAAGAAGCCGGCGTTGAGCAAGAGGAAGCCCGGATCGTTCAGCGCCCGGCGCAATGCCACGCCGATCGTGCATCCGCCGGCCACACCCGGAACAGAGGGCGCTGGCGCAGCGCGCGTGACGATCATGATTGCCGGGACCGCGGCCAGTCCCACCACGCCGAGGAGCACCATTGCCTGCTGCCAGCCCGCGGTCCCGATCAGCAACTGGGTGAGGGGCAGGATGGTGAACTGGCCGACCGAGCCGCCCGCATTGACGATGCCGCTCGCAACCGCGCGCTTCGCCTCGGGGATCAGGCGATTCGCTGCCGACATGAGCATTGCCGGGCCGATCGCGCCAGCGCCGGCGGCGCCCGCCACGCCGATCAGCAGCATGAGCATGAAGGCATTGTCCGAGACCGGCGTCGCTGCGATCGCGGCGGAAAAAAGGATCGCGCCTGCGATCATCACCCGACGCGGTCCCCAGCGGTCCGCGACAGCGCCGGCCACCGGCTGCGCCACGCCCCACATGAGCTGTGAGACGCCAAAGGCAAGGCTGACCGTGGCGTACCCGACGCCGGTATGGGAATTGAGTAAGCTGATGAAGAGCGGCTGCGCCTGGCGCAGGCCGAGCCCAAGCGCGAAGACCGCTCCCGCGGCGAGCGCGATGGTCAGATGACTGCGGCTGCGCACGTGCACGATGGTGTCCATGACTGCTTCTCCTTTTCCGTCCGTTCCAGGTCGTCCCGGTCCCGATCTTTTGCCGCGTGCGTGGTAGGCAGCGTGGGAATTGCCGTGGAATCAGATCGGCCGCCTGAAAACGGCCTCCCTCCGGTGCAGATTCAGATGCTTGGGCCGCTTCGCGTCCGGCAGCATGGCGTTGCCCTCTCGCTGCCGGCGTCCAGGAAGGTGCGCGCGCTCCTCGCCTATCTGGCGCTTGCGCCACGCCCGGTCTTGCGCAGCCATCTGTGCGAATTGCTGTGGGAGGTGCCCAACGATCCACGCGGCGAGTTGCGCTGGTGCCTCAGCCGGATCAGGAGGCTCGTTGACTCGGGCGAACGGCAGCGCCTTAAGACCAGCGGAGACACGATCTGGCTCGACCTCGCCGATGGTTTCGTCGATGCGCTCGAGATCGCTCATGCGCTCGAGGCAGGCGTCACGGCACTGAGCCCGGAGCGGCAGAGAAGCATTGCGATGCTGTTCGAAGGGGATTTCCTGGACGGTCTGGAACTTGCCCGCTGTCCGGAGTTCAGCGCGTGGCTCACCGCGCAACGCCGGCGCTTTCGTGCTTGCCATACCGCACTGCTGGAGAATCTGGCGAAGCGCGCTGCCGGCGAAGAGACGTTTGAGTATCTGGACAAGTGGCGCGAGCTCGCGCCATTCGACCAGCAAGTCCACGCGACCATTCTCGCCGCGCTCGCCCGGCAAGGCCGCATTCGCGAAGGGGAGGAGCATGTGGCGACGACCGCCAGGCTGTTCGAGGCCGAAGGCCTCGATAGCAGGCCGATCCGCAACGCCTGGCGGTCGGCCGTGACAGCGACGGTGGTCGAGTTCGAAGGTCGCGCAGAGGTCACCGAGGTCGCCCAGGTCTCCAAGGTCGCCGCAGCGATTCCCCGGCACGGCTCCATCGCAGTCATGCCGTTTGTCGATGCTTCCACCGAGGCCCTGGCCCGCGGCGGCGTGGCCGATGCGCTGGCGCACGATGTCATCACGCGGCTCGCCAAACTGCGCAGCCTGTTTGTCATCGCACAAGGGACGGTGTTCGCACTGCATGAGCGGCACGTCGGCGCGGAAGAAGCAGGCCGGACCCTGGATGTCGACTACGTCGTGGGCGGATCGGTGAGCACGCGCAACGGGCGCCTCACGGTGACCGTCGAACTCGCCGAGACGCGCAGCGCCCGGATCGTCTGGGCGGACACCTTCCACCATAAGCTGGACGATGCTTTCCTCGTGCTGGAGGAGGTCGGCAACCGGATCGTCGCTTCCATCGCCAGCGAGATCGAGATCCTCGAGCGCAACCGCGCCATTCTCAAGCCGCCGAGTTCCCTCGATGCGTGGGAGGCCTACCACTGCGGCCTGTGGCATATGTACCGGTATCGCAGGGAAGACAACGAGAGGGCCCGCCATTTCTTCCAGACTGCGCTGCGGCTCGACCCAACCTTCTCGCGCGCCTACGCCGGACTCTCCTTCACGCATTTCCAGGACGCGTTCCAGAATTGGGAGAAGCGCGGGCCGGAAATCGACAAGGCCTACGGCGCCGCGGCGCAGGGCCTCATGGTCGACGACCGCGACCCTGCGGTGCACTGGGCGATGGGTCGTGCGCTCTGGCTGCGGGGCCGCCCCGAAGAGTCCGTCGCCGAACTTGAGCAGTCCATCGATCTCAGCCCGAACTTCGCGTTGGGTCACTACAACCTGTCATTCGTCCGCTCGATTTCCGGCGACCCGCAGGCTGCCATCGCTTCCTCGGACCTCTCACGCCAGTTGAGTCCTTTCGATCCCATGCTTTTTGGCATGCTCGCCACCCGAGCGATGGCGCTGGTCCGTCTCGGGCGGTTCGAGGAAGCGGCCGGCTGGGCCGTCAAGGCAGCCGCGCGGCCCAACGTCTTTCCGCACATCCACGCGATTGCTGCCTGCACGCTCGCGCTCGCTGACTCGCTGGACCAGGCGCGTTCCCAGGCCGCTGCGATCCGCAAGATCGCCCCAGGCTACAGCCTTGCCGAATTTCTGATGACCTTCCCTTTCGATCCAGAAGGCGAAGCGCTATTCCGGGAAGGCGCCAGGCGCATTGGGATGGCGTGAGCGGCACGGAAGTTCGGGGCCTGCGCAAGTTGCCGGCCGCAAGGGAGGATGTCAAGAGCCCATCGATTCGGGGACTCTCTGTCACTAAGTTGCGTTGCTCCGGTGGGGAGATGGCGGACATTGCATTCGCCATCTCGCCTGCCAGTTGACAGGCAGCCTTGCCGTCAGGCCGGCCGTTTTGCCCCACAGTCGCCACAGAACAGGTCATCGGCCGCCATGGGTGCATGGCAGCTACCGCAGGCCAACGCCACCGTTGCAGGCGCAGCCACTTGCGCAGCCTGCACCGCGGGCCTGGCTTGTGGCGACGCCTTCGTCTCACGCATGCCCTCCACGGCGCGATCACGCGCTTGTTCCGCCTGCCGCTTGGCTTGTGCCATGCGCTCCTTCAGCATCGCTTCCGAGTCCGAGAAGTCCATACCGTTGACGGTCTGCAGATAGATCAGGCAAGTACCATTGATAAAGGTGAGGAACGGGATCACCAAGGCAATCGTCAACAGCAAGCCCGCGCCAAAGCCAAACGACGAAGCGTAGGCCATGCCTTCCTGCAAGGCTGCCATGTCACCACGGCCAAAGCCGCCGCCGTAGCTGCGACCAAACGGACCCAGGAAGCCAGAGAACATCGACATCAGCGTGCTCATCGGGCTGGCGCCAACCGCGCTCGACAGCGACGTCGCCATCATGGCCCCATAGGCCAGAATGCCAAAGACCACGATCGACAGCACAGCCACCAGCACCAGCAGCAGGAACATGTTCACGATCACCTGCAGCAGCCGGTGGCGGCTGATCTGCATCAGGCGCGCCACCGTCTGCACCGCCGTGTTGCCCTCCCAGATAGCCGGCGCGGCCAGCGGGTAGCCCACGTACCACAGTCCCGCGGAGGTCACGCCAACGACCACCGCTACCACCGGAAACGCGAACGCGTACAGCAGTGGCCCCAGCCCGGGGATCTTGCACAGCAGGAAGATCAACAGTCCAGCGAGCAGCACGGCCAGGTAGCCCAGCAGCAGCAAGATGCCAACGCCAAGGAACCTGTGCGCGGTGAACACAGCCTGCAGCACCGCATCGACAAAGCCGATAGTATGACCCTGCGCCTGCCGCATCAGCGTGATGCCCACGGCGGAATACCCCACCAGCATCACCCCCAGCGTGACCAATCCCAACACCAGCCCCAGGAAGACGCTGTGGGCAATCGTGTACTTGGTGAGCATGCCCGCAATCAGCGTCGCCACGCCCGCCATGCCGCACATCGCCAATGCGCGCCAGTTTGTAATCGCCTCAGCCGCTCGAAGCAGGGCGTAGGGCGCCGCTGCAGCTTTTTCGCTTGTTGTCATGAACTTGGTTTATCCGTATTGTTATTGGCTCTGCGGTTGCTTCGGTGATCGACTCAGTGGTCCAGCATGGCAACGGTGAACGTGTCTCCCACCCGCGCCAGCTGCAGGTGGTTTTCCCGGCTAATGCCAGGCTTGCCATTCAGCACCACCTGGCTCTTCAGGCGATAGGTGCCCTGCGGCGCGCCGGACGGCAGCCTCAACGTGAAGCTGTTGTCATACTCACCGCTGCCCGACGCCGCGTTGACGATCTTCTCGCCACGCTTGAACTCCTCCCCGGACGGCGCGTAAACGGTCAGGATCTCCTTCACCTCCTGAACCGGTTCATTTGTGCCAGACACGGCGCGGATCGTCGATTGCAGCTTGATCGCTTCGCCAGCCTTCACCGCACCACTGGGGGTAACAATGGTGTTGTACGCATTCACCTCGGCAGTGCGGGGCAGGCGATTGCGATTGTTCACCTTGTACTCGCGATCCACCTCCGCCGCAGTCTTGGTCTGCCGCGTGGCAACCTCAATCACCGAGCATGCAGCCAGGCCGGCAGCTGCACCGCCAATGGCGCCCTTGGTGCCGCCGATCAATGCGCCCACAATGGCACCACCCGTGCCGAGCGCCGCGCAGCGCAGGACCGTGTCACTGGCGACGGTGCCTTCGCCACCCTGGGTTGCACAGCCGCTGGCCAGTAGCGTGCCAAGGGCCGCCACAAGAATCGTCTTCTGGAGTTTCATGGTATTGCTGGTAGTTATTCGAGAGAGGTGTTGGATCGGAGCGCTTCCATTTGCCTGGCTTTGGCGTTGCTGATCACAGACCTTGCGGCGCGGTTGCCGGCGTCGACTGCCAGGACGCTTTCGGCCGTAGCGATGGCTTTGTCAAACTGCCCTTTGGAGACGTGGACTTTCGCTTTGCGCAACAGCTCATCGATCTTTGCTTCCATGGGATCGGGCTGGACTACGGGCTTGGCGGGTTTGACCGGGGCTGTGGGCGCGGGGAGGGCCGGCACTGCGGCAGCGATCGGGGGTGGTTGCGTCGCGGGTGCTGGTGCGGGCGGTAGGGCAGACGCCACGGGTACGCCTGGCTCCGGCTGCGCCGGGGGTTCGGGGGGCTGGATGGGCTGAGCAGGTTCGCTCGGTTGAGTGGCCACCGTGGCTTCAGTGGGCAACGTCGGCTGGGAAGCCTGCACCTGCGTCGCCTGATCGACTGGCGTGCTGGGCTGCTTGCCGCCATACCACCAGAACAGGGCTCCTCCGCCAACAGCGACTGCGGCGGCGATGCCGGCGGCGATCAATGCATTCGACGGTTGTCGCGGGGCGGGCTCGGGAGCGATGCGCCGAGGCACGTGCTCAGGCTCGGCTTCCCGGGCCACGGTAGTTTCGGCCGGCAGTGCTACCGGCGGGGCGACCTCTGGTGTTATGTCGCGAATCGGGATCGCTTCCACTTGCGCAGGCTCGAGTACTACCTCGGCAGTTGCCAGGCGCTCTGGCGCTGGCGTAGCCGCAGGCAGCGAAGCACCCTCCGCTTGCGCTGCTTTTGCATCCGTCGGCCGCGTTCCGCACTTCCTGCAGAACTTTGCCCCGGCGATCAGTTCAGCGCCACAGCCACTGCAGCCCAATGCGGCTACCGGCGCCGCCTGGACTTTTACTGGTGTTCCACATGATTTGCAGAAGCGGGCGCCGGCTGGCGTACTGACACCGCAATTCGTACAACTCGTCATTCCATTCCCTTAGCAATCTATTGGTATCTCTCCAGGCGTTCGTTTCCTATTGGCTGATATCGTGTTTTCGTTGGGACTCAGCAGGGAAATGGTCACGGCCCGCGCGATTCGAAACTCTTTGCTAAATCGCGAGGCCGGCCGGGGCAGGCTCAACTTGAGCCCTGCCTCGAACGCTCGGCTTGCCGGGCTTTAACGGACGACGGTTGTGTGCGCTGAACCCCACATTGGAGGGGACTGGGATTTTTTAGCTGTAGCGGCAACGATGTCAGATAACGCCATCCGCGCGCAGCGTTGCCATGTCTTGTCGGGTCAGGCCGACCCTGGCATAGATCTCCTCGTTATGCTCGCCGACTGACGGCCCGGTTCGTGGCGCGCCGGGCGCGTAGCCGGAAAAGCGCGGCACGTGGCACGGCGCCGGGACGGAGCCCAGGTCGGGGTCGGGCAGGCGGACGATCGCCTCGCGCGCACGGAAGTGCGGGTCGTTGACGATGTCCTGGATGGTGAAGATCTTGCTGAACGGTATCTGTTGCGCCTCCAGTGCTGCAGCGACCGTGTCGTAGTCGTGGGCCGCGAACCAGCTTCCGATCGCGGCATCCAGCGATTCGAGGTGCCGGACGCGCGCGGGGTTGGTGGCATAGCGCGGGTCATCGGCCAGTTCGGGCTTGCCGATCGCCAGGCAAAGACGCCGGAAGATCGGGTTGGAGGAAGCCACCATCGACACCCAGTGGCCGTCCGCGGTGGCATACATGTTCGACGGCGCGGTGTAGGTGGCCCGGTTGCCCGCACGCTGCCGGATCTGCCCGAGCTGTTCGTATTCCACCGCGAGCGGCTCCAGCAGGCGGAACAGCGCTTCGGTCGCGGACAAGTCGATGTCGCGGCCAGGTGCGGCGGAATCCAGGCGACGCTCGGCCGCCGCCGTGGCGATGGCGAAGGCGCCGAACAATCCGGCCATCACGTCTCCGGCCGGATAGTTCATGTGCAGCGGGGGGCCGTCCGGCTCGCCGGCCAGGTTGGTGAAGCCGCTCATGGCTTCAAACACGCGCGCGAAGCCGGCGCGCGACGCATACGGTCCGGTCTGGCCGAAGCCCGTGAGGCGCAGGATGATCAGGCGCGGGTTCGCGGCGCGCAGGGTGTCGGCGTCGAGGCCCCATCGGTCCAGCGTACCCGTGCGGAAGTTCTCCACCAGCACGTCGAATTCGGGCAGCAGCTTGAGAAACAGTTCGCGGCCCTGGGGTTGCCGGACGTCGAGCGAGATGCCGCGCTTGCCGCGGTTGGCCACCTTCCAATAAAGCGGCAGGCCGTCCTTGACGGGAGCGAGGCCGCGCAGCGGGTCGCTGCCGTCGGGCAGTTCGAGTTTGACGACGTCCGCGCCCATATCCGCGCACAGCGTGCTGGCCAGCGGCGCCGCCAGCACCGTGGCCATGTCGAGGATGCGCAGGCCGGCGAGCGGGCCGTTGGCGCTACCCCTGGCGCCTCCCTCGGCGTTTTCGGTCATGCGTGCTTCCGGATGCGTAGCTGGCTTCATGCGTCCACCTTGATTTCCCGTGCCTTGATCAGGGCTGCCCAGCGCGTGGCTTCGGCCTGCAGAAGGCTGTCGAACTGCTTCGGGTCGAGCGCGAGGATTTCCGCGTCGAGTGCCGCAAGCTTGTTGCGCACGTCTGCGGTGGCCATGGCCGCCTGCAGCGCAGCGCCGAGGTAGTCGACGATGGCCGGCGCGGTGCGCGCGTGGACCGCCAGGCCATACCACGACTGCACCAGGGCGTCCGGGTAGCCCGCTTCCGCGATGGTCGGAATGTCCGGCAGCGAACGCGTCCGCCTGGCGGCATTGACCGCCAGCGGCCGCACGCGCTTCGACTGGATCAGCGGCAGCACCAGGTTTTGCGACACCAGCGCGAACTGCAATTGCCCGCGCCCCAGATCCAAGACCGAAGGCGGCTGGCCCTTGTAGCCGACGTTGGTCACCCGCACGCCGGTGGATTCGAAGAACAGCTCCTGCGCCAGATGCAGCGAGCTGCCAGCGCCCGGAACCGGAACGTTCACCGCACCCGGCCGCGCCTTGCCCCATGCCGCGAATTCCTTCAGCGTCTTCACGGGCACGTCGTTGTGGACCACGAATACCGACGGCACTGCCGCCACTGCGCCGATGGCCCGGAAGTTCTGGATACGAATGCCGGAATCGGGATAGAGCGTCTGGGCCACCGCCAGCACCGGGGTCACGCCGAGCAGCGTGTACCCGTCAGCCGGTGCGCGGCTGGCGAACTCGATGCCGATACGGCCGTCGGCACCCGGCCGGTTCTCCACGACCACGCGCTGCGGCAAGTCAAGCGACATCCGGTCGAGCGCCGCGCGCAGCGTGACGTCGACGACGCCCCCCGCCGGGTAAGGCACCACCGCGCGCAGCGGCCGGTCGGGGAAATTGCCCGGGCCCGTTGCGGCCCGGGCGAGCCCCGGCAGCCAGCCGGGCGCGGCCAGCGCCAGGGCGGTTTGCAACGCAGTCCTTGCGAATGCTCGGCGATCCATGCTGTCTCCTCGTTCTGGTAACCCGTTGTTTCCGTCGGGTATTGCCGGTCAGCCCGGCAGGTAGCTGCGCAGGCCATCCAGGGACTGGCGCGTCTGCCGTACCAGCCGGTCCATGATCCGTGCCACCGGTTCGACTTCCCGCACCCAGGCGACGCTCTGGCCCGCCGCCTCGTACATCAGCGGCGCGATCTCGTGCTCTTCCACGGCCGCCAGCAACCGCCCGGTCAGCGCCTGCTGGTAGGGCATGTCGAGCGGCTCGGGGGCCTCGGGTGCTTCCCACGCATCGGAGAACGCGCTGCGCACCACGCGGCACGGCTTGCCGCTGTGCGCGCGCGTGATGACCGTGTCTTCGCTGCCGGCAGCCAGCAGCCGCTCGGTCAGCGCGGCCGGCAGCCGGTGCTCCGTGCTGCCCAGCCACACCGTGCCGAGCCACGCGCCCTGTGCGCCCATCGCCAGTGCGGCGGCGATCTGGCTGCCTTCGCCGATGCCGCCGGCGGCAAGCACCGGCCGCCCCCCGGCTGCCGCGATGATCTGCGGTACCAGCGTGAAGGTGCCGGTCGTCCCGGTATGCCCGCCCGCGTCATAGCCCTGCGCGACCAGCACGTCGACGCCGGCCTCGATGGCCTTGCGCGCATGCTTGACGGCGCCGACCAGCGCCATGGTGGTCTTGCCCGCGCGCCGCACTTGCGCGATGGTGCCGGCTGGCGTGCCGACCCCGGCCGCGAAGACATCGATCTGGCTCTGCGCCACGGCGACGACCTGCTCCTCGAACAACGCCTGCGAGCGCACGTATTGCGAGAAGAAGTTGCCCTGCGTGGCGGGTGGCACGGCGAAGCGCTCGAACAGGCCATCGATAAAGCGGCGATGCCCCTCCGGAATGGCTGCCGCCACGTCATCGGGGGTGGAGACGCCCGGCAATGCGGTCGGCAGCAGCAGGTCCACGCCGACGGGGACGTCGGGGCACAGCGCGCGCAGGTCGCGCAGCTTCCGGGCGAGTTCGTCGGGGCCGTCGCGCGCGGCGGCATAGACGCCGAGTCCGCCCGCATTGGAGATAGCCGCGGCAGCTTCGATGCTGTGTGCCAGCCCGAAGATCGGGTAGCGGATGCCCAGGCGGCGGCACAGCGCGTTGGCCAGGGCATTGTTGCGGGTCTGGGTCATCAGTGCGCTCCGAACAGGTCCGGCTCAAGGTCGAGGCAGGGGTGCTGCGGCATCGCCGACGCCGTCTTCATCACGTGCCGGCCGATCAGGTTCTTGTGGACCTCGCTGGTTCCCTCGCCGATCTGGTTCATCTTGGCATCGCGCAGGAAGCGTTCGATCGGATAGGCATTCAGGTAGCCGTTGCCGCCGAGCAGCTGCGCGCAGTCCACCACGACGCGCATGCACAGGTCGGTGCTGTGCATCTTGGCGATCGATGCGTGAATCGAAGTCTCGGCGTCCTTGCGGTCGTAGCGCTGCGCCGCGCTGTAGACCAGGCAGCGTGCGGCCTCGATGCGCGCGGCCATGTCGGCCAGCATCCACTGGATGCCCTGGTGCTCGCCGACTGCCTTGCCGGACACCTGCCGGTGCCCGGCGTACTGCGCCGCGATCTGCAGCGCCCCGGACATCCGCCCCAGCGCAATGGCCGCATGGCCGATCCGGGCGCGCACCAGCGTGTCCTGCGCCAGCGCCATGCCCTGTCCCTCCTCGCCAAGGCGATCCGCCAGCGGTACGAAGACATCGTCCAGGCGTACTTCCGCGATCGGCACGCCGTGCCAGCCGAGCTTGGGGATGGCCGGCGACACGCTGAGCCCTTCGGCATCGCGCGGCACGAGGAATGCCGTCAGCCCCTTGCTGCCGCCAGGTCCGTCGGCGAGTGACGCCACCACGACAAACATGTCGGCCACCGTGGCGCGGGTAATGAACTTCTTCTCGCCGGACAGCCGATAGCCGCCAGGGTGCCGGCTGGCGACGGTGCGCAGCCGCGCGAGGTCCGAGCCCGCGCCGGGTTCGGTCAGCGCGAAGGCGGATTGCTTCTCGCCGCTGGCCAGCAGCGGGACCGTCTGCGCGCACAGTTCGGGCGATCCCCCCGCGACAATCGGGCGCGACGACAGATCCGTGCCCGTGACGAGCGAAGCCGCGGTGCTGCACACACGGGCGATCTCCTCGATGATCCTGACACGCAGCAGCATCGATGCAGCCGTGCCGCCAAGCTCCCGGGGGAACGCCGTGGCGATGACGCCGCTCCCGGCCAGCGCGCGGAAGGTGTCCCACGCGAATTCGTCATTGCGGTTGACCGCATTGGCCCTGGGGCCGATGGTCTCCTGGACCAGCGCCTGGACTCGGGCCAGGGTGCCGGTCTCCGCCGCGTCGAGCGGCGCCAGCGGATGGCGTTCAGCAGATAGGGGCATGGGTCGTCGTCTCCTCGAGGTGGGTCGGTGTGCTTGCCTCTAACGATAAAGAGGCGCTACTCTCCGATCAATGCCGACAGGAGAAAGCAGATTTCTCGATACAAGATAGCTGGAGCGGATCGATGCAGGCTGAAACAGGGCAGGACCTCACGTTCAAGGCGCTGGCCACGTTCGTGGCCGTGGCGCGCACGGGCAGCGTATCGGGGGCCGCGGCGCAGCTCGGGCTGGCGCAGTCCGCCATCAGCCGGCAGGTCGCCGAGCTGGAGAAGATGTTTGGCGGGCCGCTGTTCTATCGCACGGGGCGCGGCGTGCGGCCGACCACGCTGGCAGCGCAGGTGCTGGCCGACGCCGAGCCGCTGCTGTCCGGCGCCCGGCAGCTGGTCGAGTCGGCACGCGGCCAGGCGGGCAAGGTAAGCGGAATGGTCACGCTCGGATTGGTGCCGGCAGTGGCGCCGCTGCTATCGAGCCGGCTCTACGCAGCAGTGCAGGAGCGCCTGCCGGCCGTCCGGCTGCGCATCGTGGAGGGCTACAGCGGGGAGATCGAGACACAGCTGACGCAGGGCGGCATCGATCTTGCCGTGCTGAACCGCTATCGTGCCGAAGGCAGGAACAGCTACCGGCGCCTGCTGGACACGGCGCTGATGCTGGTGGGCCGGCGCGAGGCATTGCAGGCCCACTGGCGCGCAGTGGGAGCCAGGCCGACGTCGATCCCGCTGCGCCAGCTCGGCGGCCTGCCGCTGGTGCTGCCGGTGCCCCCCAACGCTATCCGCAACCTCCTCGACGAAATGGCCATCGCGCACCGCATCGCGCTCAACGTCTGCATGGAGGCCAGCTCGTCGGTGGTCATCAAGCGCATCATGTTCGACCATGCCGCTTTCTCCGTGCTGCCTTACCACGCGGTAGCACCAGAACTGGAGGCCGGTGAGTTCGACGCCGTGCCACTGGCCGACCGCGCCTTGCGGCAGACCGTCGTGCTGGCCACGAGCAGTCAGCGCCCATTCACGGCGGCCGCCAGGCAGGTGGCGCAGATGATCCCCGGCATTGCCGAGGCTTTAATCCGCGAAGGCCAGTGGAGACGATGACGGCGCAGCAACGACGCATGGATGCGTTCCGGCGCTTCCGCAACGAACAGCGCCCGCATGAAGCGCTGGATCAGCGCACGGCTGGCAAGGGACCCGCTGCACTGAAAGTGATCGTCCCTTGAGCAGCGTGTCGGACATCACATCGACTTGCCCAGCACATCTGCCAGCTCGCGCCGGCAGGAGAAGGAGAGGGCGCATTCTGGCCCGACGATGCAGCGGTAAGTGTCGTACCGCACGCGCTCCACAACAGGTACTTGGGGTAAGCCGCGACATCGACTAGCTTGAAAGCCTTGGGCCGCTTCGATGAGGAATCATGATGAAGAGGGTCATAAGGCGTCTGGCCACGATTGTTGCCGTGGGCTTCGCAGTGGGCCTGTCCGGCGTCAGCGGTGCGCGGGCCTCCGACATCGACTGTAAATCACCTGCGGGCGGATCCTCGGTCCGCTGCGAAGACCCGCGCGGCGTCGGGATGCGATGCACGCTGGCGACCGACGACCCCCGCCCGCGCGCGCGCCATCACCTGATCTGCGATTCGACCAGGCTGTCAGAGCGCTACGAGCGCATCTACGCCGAGCAGCAGAGAATGCTGCGCAAGGGTAGGATTCAAAACTCGGACATCACGGCCTGGCGTGCCCGGCGCGATGCCTGCGACTCGGTACGCTGCCTGGAAGGCATGTTCGCCAGGTTCTGGCGGGAGCGGGACTCGATGCGAAACGCGCCGGCCCGGCCCGCCTCCCCACCCCAGGCTGCCACGGCTATGTCAGGCCCGGCCACGCATGAGCCGGCACCGTCGACTGCGCCGACGCAGAGCGCGCAAGAACAGCCGGCGTCGACCGAGTCGCTTGCCATGCACAGCCCGGAACCCACCGAGTTCACTCGGTCGACCGAAGCCCCCATTTCAAGCCCGGCCACGCATGAGCCGGCACCGGCAACTACGCCGACACAGAGCGCGCAAGAACAGCCGACGTCGACTGCGTCGCTTGCCATGCAGGTCGGACCGGAACTCACCGAGTTCACTCTGCTGACTGCAACCCCCGTTGAAACACCGGCTGCCCGGCAAGCGGCGGCGCGCCCCATTGCAGACGGCATGCACAGCAGCCCTGGCAAATCCCGTCCGGCCGCGCTTGCCGTGGAGAGCCTGTTTTCCGGGCTTGCCGTCCTGGGCATGGGCGTGGGTTTCCTGTGGACTCGCCATAACGCTCGCGCACAGGACCGGCCACGTTCCACCGTCCGGGCGGTCATGGTTATCGCCTATGTCCTGCTTTTTGTGAATGCACTGTTGCTGCCGTTCACGCTTGGTTTGAAGTAAACGCGCTCGTCATGGGAAGGCACTGGCGCGCCCGAGTCTGCCGGAAGAGATCGTTCCATCAAGGAGGGTTAACATGCGCATGCTTCTCAACATCCGAATACCTCACGAGCCATTCAATGCTTTTGTGCGCGATGGCACGATCGGTGACGTTATAGAGAGGATTCTGGCAGAGACGAAACCGGAGGCCGTCTACTTTACCGAGCAGAACGGAGCGCGCGGAGCGATTCTCGTCGTCAATCTCGACGAACCATCGCAGATCCCCGCATTCGCAGAACCCTGGTTTCTGATGTTCAACGCTGATTGCGAGTTTCGCGTGGTGATGGCCCCTGAGGACCTCAGGAAGGCAGGACTGGGAACACTTGGGTCGAAGTGGCAATAGCGACCGTGCTACCGGTTATCGTCTGTAAAGCGCTTGAGCGCTATCGGCGTGCAAGTCCCGCGCAGCTCAGTGCGGACTAACAAAAGGACCACCGTGAAGCAACTCGTCAAGTTGTGTGTTTCGATGCTTGCGGCGGTCTCCGGTATTGCGCATGGCGACGGCACCGTGATCGTCAATGGCTCGAACGTTGTAGTGACGGGCGACTCGGTCGCTATCATCAACGGCAAGGTCTACGGCGGCGCCAATATGGTGAAAGCGAAGGGTCCAGTCGTCAGCCAGCGCCGTTCGCTACCTGCGTTTCAGGGCATTGACATGATGCTGAGTGCAGATGCGACGTACCGGTTCGCTCCCGACCCAAGCATTACCGTCTTGGCCCAGTCCGACATCATGTCGAAGATCAAAACGACCGTTGAGGGCGGCACTCTGGTGATCGCCCCCGATGGCTCGTTTTCTTCGGAAAAGCCAATCAGGCTGCTGGTCGAAGGACCGGAGTTGTCGCGCGCGGTCATCTCTGGGTCGGGCAAGCTTGTGGCCAACGGCCTGCACGTCAATGCCGTCATGCTCCAGGTGTCCGGTTCGGGCACGATCGTAGCCGACGGCACTGCCAGCGAAGTCAAGGCTACGGTGTCGGGCTCAGGCAGTGTGGAACTGGCCAACCTCCGCGCGAAGTCGATTTCCGCTGAGGTATCGGGAGCCGGGCTAGTCTCGGCATATGCTTCTGAATCCGCGCAAGTGGAGTTGAGTGGCGCTGGCAATGTTCATATTTCCGGCAATCCTGCCAGGCGATCGGTAGACCGAAGCGGTGCGGGATCCGTACGGTTCGAGTAGCCGCCATGCCCGGGCTGCTTTGCAGTGCGCAGGTATATGCGTTATCGAGAGCACTGGAAAAATCGGGTTGGTCGCCGGTTAACAGATAGCGATTTACGACCCAATTGCTCAGTCGGCGTCGGTGGCGAAAACCTCCGTGACCACGGAGCGCAGCCATTTCGATTTGGGATCCTTGGCAAAGCGCCGATGCCAGTACACCTTCAGATCGTAATGCGGAATTTCAACCGGAGGCGCTACGATGCGCACCCTTTTTGAGTCGGCAAACACGTTGGCGACCGTACGCGGCAGCACCACCACCAGGTCGGATTCGGCGATGATGGTGGGGATGCTCATATAGTGCGCGGTATGCAACACGATATTGCGCTGGATGCCCTGCTTGGCGAGAACCTCTTCAAACATCTCCTGGCTACGACTTCCATCCTTGACGAAGGCATGCTCTGCCGCCTGGAACTGCGTCAGGGTCATGCGCGGTCCCTTGATCCTGTGCCCGGTGCGCACCATACAGACAAGGTCATGCGAGAACAGGCGCCGCTGGAAGAATTCGGCCTTGCGTAAATCCGGGAAATAGCCGAGCGCCAGATCGACCTCGCCAACCCGCAAGGCTTCTTCCAACTGGGCAGGGGCGAGGCTGACGCCACGAATGCGCGCCGACGGGGCCGTAGCACGGATGTGTTGCACCAGCTTCGGCAGAAACACGATCTCTCCGATCGCGCTCAGGCAAAAGACGAATTCATCGCCGCACACCCCCGGATCAAATTCCGGCGCCCGCAGGATATCGTGATCGATGGCGTCCAGGACTTCCCTTGCCTTGCCCGCCAGGCTTTGCGCGCGGGGCGTAGGCGACATGCCATCGACCTGGCGGATAAACAGGGCATCTCCCAATGACTCGCGCAACCGGGCGAGAGCGGCGCTGGCCGCCGGCTGGCTCATGTTCAGACGCTTGGCCGCTGCCGTCACGCTGCCGGTGTCGTAGATCGCCAGCAAAACCCGCAGCAAATTCAGATCGAGTCGCATGGATATTTGAAAATCAAATAATCTGAATTATAACAATTTGCTTTGTTTATGCGTTCGGCGCCGCTACATTTTCCGAAAACCAGCCGGCGGGATGCTCAGCATCGATGCCTGCGGGGCAGGAGACGAACGTAGGCAGGCAGGTTCCCGCTGTGACCGGGAAGCACATGCCTGAGGACTCCTGCCTCGTGATCTGCCGGCGGCGATCAACAGGAGACCAGATGATTCACCTTTCCGATATCCGCTATGTGCGCCTTGGGACGCGCGACCTGCAAGGTTGCGAGCAGTACGCTACGCAGGTGCTGGGCCTGGAGGTCGCGCATCGCGAGAGAGGCGCCCTCTACTTCCGCTCGGACAGTCGCGACCACACGCTGTGCTATTTCGAGGGCGACCCCAAAGACCATACTTCCGCCTTCGAGGTAGCGTCTCCCGCCGAGCTTGCCGCGTCCGCCGACTTGCTCGATCGCAACGACGTGCGTGTCGTCACGGGCTCGAAAGAGCAGTGCGAGTTACGACGCGTTGGTGCCTTCATCAACTTTCGTGATCCGTCCGGCAACAGCATCGATCTCGTGGTCGCGCCCGACCACAGCGGTCGTCGTTATTTTCCGTCGCGCGATGCCGGCATCACCGGCTTCAGCCACATCGGCTTGCGCTCGACCAATCCGGCGCGCGACGAAACGTTCTGGACGGGGCTTTGCAATGCAAAGGTAAGTGACTGGATCGGCGAGGCGCCATTGCTGCGAATCGACGAGATCCACCACAAGATCGCGCTGTTCCCTTCGAGTTACGCCGGCGTCCAGCATATCAACCACCAGGTGGAGAGTGTCGACGACCTGATGCGGTCTTACTACCTGCTGCGCGAACGGGGCGTACGCATCCTGTTCGGCCCGGGACGGCATCCCACCTCGGGCGCCGTGTTCCTCTATTTCGAAGGTCCGGACGACATGATCTACGAGTACTCGACAGGCGTCAGGACCATCTCGGTGGAAGACGAGAAGACCTACCGCCCTCGGCATTTTCCCACCGGGACTTCGTCATCCTTCTGCATGTGGGGTGCCAAGCCGGACATTGCCGAGTTTCGTTCATGAGCACGACCTCCACGCTCATTGACGCGCAACAACGCCTCGTGCGTGTAGCAGCACGGGCGATCGGTCGGGCTCATCTCGCCCATGCCTATGGACATTGCAGTGTGCGCCTCAGCCCGGGCGAGTTTCTGGTGTGTGCGGCCAAGCCGATGGGGCTGATCGGGGCAAGCGACACCGGCACGGTGGTGAGCGTCAACGGGACGCTTCCTGAAGGCGTGCTGGGCGAAGTCCGCATTCACCAGGAGATCTACCGGCAGCATCCGCACATTGGCGGCGTCGTGCGCAGCATGCCACCGGCCGTGATGGCGTTGTCGGCAGCACGCCTGACACCGCGCTGCCTGCACGGCATTGGCACGTATTTCTCCGCCGGGGTGCCGCTGTGGGACAACCCGCAACTGGTCCGCACGCCTGGGCAGGCGGCAGCGGTGGTCGAAACCCTGGGTACGGCCAGCGCGGTGGTGATGCGGGGCAACGGCGCCGTGGTTGCCGGCGCCTCGCTGGAGGATGCGGTGGTGCTGACGTGGTACCTGGAAGATGCGGCACGCATGGATCTCGCGTTGCGCGGTGCGGGACTGAGCGACCATGCCGCGGTCATCCCGCAGGCGGACGCCGAATTGCGCGCGACTCGCGTTGGCCGGATCTTCGAACGGATGTGGGAATACCTGACCGCCGGCGATTCGGAGGGCACGGCAATCGGACCAGCCTAGCGCTCCAGGCGAGAGGCCGTGCTGCTCGGCTCCGACGCGCCCTGGACGGTGCGGATCCCAATCCCTTTCAAAATCAGTCACCGAGGCAATTGCATGAAACAATTTCGCAACTTCATTAACGGCGAATGGGTCGGCACCGAACGGACCTTTGAGAACCGTAATCCGGTCGACAACAGCCTGATCGGGCATGTCCACGAGGCCGGCCAGGCAGAGGTCGACGCCGCCGTGGCGGCCGCGCGCCGCGCGTTGCAGGGCGAGTGGGGGCGCATGACGGTGGCCCGGCGCGTCGAACTGCTGCACGCCGTGGCCGACGGCATCAACCGCCGCTTCGACGAATTCCTGCAGGCCGAGATTGCCGACACCGGCAAGCCGCTGTCGCTCGCCAGCCATGTCGACATTCCACGCGGCGCGGCCAACTTCAAGGTGTTCGCCGACCTGATCAGGAACGTACCGGCTGAGAGTTTCGCCATGGCCACGCCCGATGGCGGCGAGGCCATCAACTACGCGGTGCGCTCGCCGCGCGGCGTGATCGGCGTGGTGTGCCCGTGGAACCTGCCGCTGCTGCTGATGACCTGGAAGGTTGGCCCGGCGCTGGCCTGCGGCAATACGGTAGTGGTCAAGCCGTCCGAGGAAACCCCGGCTACAGCCACCTTGCTCGGCGAAGTCATGAACGAGGCTGGCGTGCCTCCTGGCGTGTACAACGTCGTCCACGGCTTTGGCCCGGATTCTGCCGGTGCCTTCCTGACCTCGCACCCGGATGTGAACGGCATCACCTTCACCGGCGAAACCCGTACCGGCGAGGCCATCATGAAGGCAGCTGCCCATGGCGTGCGTCCGGTTTCGTTGGAGCTGGGCGGCAAGAACGCCGGCATCGTGTTCGCCGACGCGGATTTCGACAAGGCCGTCGCCGGCATTGCGCGCTCGGCCTTCGAGAACAGCGGTCAGGTGTGCCTGGGCACCGAGCGCGTCTACGTGCAGCGGCCGATTTTCGAGCGCTTCGTCGCGGCGCTCAAGGCAAAGGCCGAAGGCTTGCGGCTGGGCTCCCCGGACGCCGACGGTGTGAACATGGGCCCACTGGTTTCGCTGGAGCATCAGGCCAAGGTGCTGTCCTACTACAGGAAGGCGGCTGACGCAGGCGCCACCGTAGTCACCGGCGGCGGCGTGCCCGAGATGCCCGAAGCGCTGGCCGAAGGCGCCTGGGTGCAGCCCACCATCTGGACAGGCCTGCCCGAGGATGCGGCCGTGATCCACGAAGAGATCTTTGGCCCTTGCTGCCATATCGCGCCGTTCGATACCGAGCAAGAAGCCGTCCGGCTCGCCAACGACACGCCCTACGGCCTGGCTGCGACGGTGTGGACGTCCGATCTCGGCACGGCACACCGCATGGGCAGCGCCCTGGAGGTGGGCATCTGCTGGATCAACGCGTGGTTCCTGCGCGACCTGCGCACCGCCTTCGGCGGCGCCAAGCAATCCGGCATCGGCCGCGAGGGCGGGGTGCATTCGCTGGAGTTCTATACCGAGCTGCGCAATGTGTGCGTGAAACTGTGAGCCAGGCCATGAAACCAGAACAAATCCTCGACATCGCTGCTGGCCTTCACCACGCGCTGTCCGCGCGCCAGGCCATCGCACCGCTGACCGAAGGCTATCCAGATCTGTCCCTCGACGACGCCTACGGCATCCAGCTCGCCATGGTGCAGCATCGGCTGGATGCCGGCGAGCGTGTCATCGGCAAGAAGATCGGCGTGACCAGCCGGGTGGTGATGGACATGCTCGATGTGCGCCAGCCGGACTTCGGGCACCTGCTGTCCGGCATGGTCTACGGCGATGGCGCCGCCATTGCCGCCGACACGCTGATCGCGCCCAAGGCCGAGGGCGAGATTGCCTTCGTGCTCAAGGAAGACCTGGAAGGCCCGGGCGTGACCAATGCCGATGTGCTGCGCGCCACCGCCTACGTGCTGCCGTGCTTCGAGATCGTCGACTCGCGCATCCGCGACTGGAAGATTCGCATCCAGGACACGGTGGCGGATAACGCATCGTCCGGCGTGTTTGTGCTGGGCGACGCCGCCGTGGACCCGCGCGGGCTGGATCTCGGCACGGTCGGGATGACGCTGGAGAAGAACGGCGAGATCGTTGCCACCGGCGCCGGTGCCGCCGCCCTCGGCCATCCGGCCAACGCCGTGGCGTGGCTGGCCAATACGCTGGGCCGCCTCGGCATGGGGCTGAAGAAGGGCGAGGTGATCCTGTCCGGCTCGCTGGCCGCGATGGTGCCGGTCAAGGCCGGCGACCAGCTTCGCATCAGCCTGGGCGGCATCGGCTCGGCCGGCGTGCGCTTCATCTGAACGGATTCCACATAGCAGCCCACGACATCGCCATGAATCTCACCCAAGACATCATCCAGCAGCTCGCTGAGCACCTGGAGACCGCCGAACTCAACCGCGAACCGGTGCGCAAGATCACCGACGACCATCCCGACATGGACTGGGACGACGCCTATGCGATCCAGGACGCGATCCGGGCACGCAAGGAGGCACGCGGCACGCGCATTGCCGGCCTCAAGATGGGGCTGACCTCGTTCGCCAAGATGCGCCAGATGGGCGTAACCGAGCCGGTCTATGGCTTCGTGACCGACTACGGCGCCTGCATGGATGGCGGCGCCATCGATACCGCATCGCTGATCCATCCCAAGGTGGAGGCGGAGATCGCCTTCGTCCTTAAGCGTCCGCTCAAGGGGCCCGGCTGCCATATCGGCGACGTGCTGGCCGCGACCGACTTCGTGCTGCCGGCGGTGGAGGTGATCGACTCGCGCTACGAGAACTTCCGTTTCGACCTGAAGAGCGTGATCGCGGACAACACCTCATCGGCCCGCTTCGTGGTGGGCGGCACACATCGAAGCGCCGATGGCATCGATCTGAAGAACCTCGGCGTGGTGATGGAAAAGAACGGCGACGTGGTCGCCACCGCCGCCGGCGCCGCCGTGCTCGGCCACCCGGCCAGCAGCGTGGCCATGCTGGCCAACATGCTGGGTGCGCGGGGGCGCGAACTGCCGGCCGGCACCTTCATCATGACCGGCGGCGTGACCGAGGCGGTGGCGGTGCAGGCGGGCGACAACGTCACCGTGCGCTACCAGCACCTGGGGACGGTATCGATGCGCTTTGTCTGATCGCAGCACAGCCGGCGGGAGCAAGACTGTGTGCTTCCAATGGCAAATGACAGGAGTAAGGCAATGCCCATCATGCAAGTTTTCCTGATGGAAGGAAGGACCGAGGAACAGAAGGCGGGCCTGATCAGCGCGCTCACTGACGCGGCGGTGGCGTCGATCGGCGTCCCGCGCGAATCCGTGCGTGTGCTGATCACCGAAATGCCCAAGGCGCATTTCGGCATCGGCGGGAAATCCGCCAAGGAATTGGGCCGCTAATCAGGCCGCTAACGGACAGCGGCGGCAAGGGAGAATCAAGATGGACATGAAAGCAGGCAAGCACAAGGTTGCCATCATCGGCTCGGGCAATATCGGCACCGACCTGATGATCAAGGTGATGCGGCACGGCCGTCATCTGGAGATGGGCGCGATGGTCGGCATCGATCCCGCCTCCGACGGCCTGGCGCGCGCCGCGCGCCTGGGCGTGCCGACTACCGCCGGGGGCATCGAAGGCCTGCTGGCGATGGAGGGCTTTGGCGATATCCGCATCGCCTTCGACGCCACTTCGGCAGGTGCGCACGCGCACCATAACCAGTTGCTGCAGCAACACGGCGTGCGGGTGATCGACCTGACGCCAGCGGCGATCGGCCCCTATGTGGTGCCGGTGGTCAACCTGGACCAGCACCTGGAGGCCAGCAATATCAATATGGTCACCTGCGGCGGCCAGGCCACCATTCCGATGGTGGCCGCGGTATCGCGCGTGGCGAAGGTGCACTATGCAGAGATCGTGGCGTCGATCTCCAGCAAGTCGGCCGGGCCGGGCACGCGCGCCAATATTGACGAGTTCACCGAGACCACCAGCCAGGCGATCTGCTCGGTAGGCGGCGCCGCGCGCGGCAAGGCCATCATCGTGCTGAACCCCGCCGAGCCGCCGCTGATCATGCGCGATACGGTGTTCACGCTGTCCGATCTTGCCGACGAGGCGGAGATCGAGGCGAGCATTGCGCAGATGGTGCAGGCCGTGCAGGCCTATGTGCCAGGCTACCGACTCAAGCAGCGCGTGCAGTTTGAGCGCATTCCCGCTTCCGCGCCGCTGAACGTGCCGGGCATCGGGCCTGCCAGCGGATTGAAGACCACCGTGTTCCTGGAAGTGGAGGGCGCCGCTCACTACCTGCCGGCCTATGCCGGCAATCTTGACATCATGACCAGCGCCGCGCTGGCTTGCGCCGAACGCCTGGCCGAGACCAGCCTGGCAGCCGCCTGACCGTGCAGAAGGAGACAGACATGGATCTGAACAAGAAGCTTTATATCTCGGATGTCACCCTGCGCGACGGCAGCCATGCCATCCGCCACCAGTACAGCCTGGACCACGTGCGCCGCATTGCCGCCGCGCTGGACGCAGCGGGCGTGGACTCGATCGAGGTCGCGCACGGTGACGGCCTCTCGGGTTCGAGCTTCAACTATGGCTTCGGCGCGCATACCGATGTCGAGTGGATCGCCGCGGTAGCCGATACCGTGCGTCGCGCCAAGGTGGCGACGCTGCTGCTGCCCGGAGTGGGCACGGTGCACGACCTGCGCGCTGCCTACGATGCCGGCGCGAGGGTCGTGCGCGTAGCCACGCACTGCACCGAGGCGGACGTCTCGCGCCAGCACATTGAATTCGCGCGTGAACTCGGCATGGATGCCGTCGGCTTCCTGATGATGAGTCATATGACCGATCCCGCCGCGCTGGCGCAGCAGGCGAAGCTGATGGAAAGCTATGGCGCACAGTGCATCTACGTGGTCGATTCCGGTGGGGCGCTGAACATGAACGATGTGCGCGATCGTTTCCGCGCCTTCAAGGACGTGCTCAAGTCAGAGACCCAGACCGGCATTCACGCCCACCACAACCTGAGCCTGGGTGTGGCCAACTCCATCGTCGCGGTGGAAGAGGGCTGCGACCGCGTGGACGCGAGCCTGGCCGGCATGGGCGCGGGCGCAGGGAACGCGCCGCTGGAGGTGTTCATCGCAGCCGCCAGCCGGCTGGGCTGGAAGCATGGTTGCGACCTTTACACCCTGATGGATGCTGCAGACGACATCGTACGCCCGTTGCAGGATAGGCCCGTACGCGTGGATCGGGAAACCCTGGCGCTGGGCTACGCCGGCGTCTACTCGAGCTTCCTGCGCCACGCCGAAGCCGCAGCGGCACGCTACAAGCTGAAAACCGTCGACATCCTGGTGGAACTGGGGAAGCGTCGCATGGTGGGTGGCCAGGAGGACATGATCGTCGATGTGGCGCTCGACCTGGTTGCGCAGCGAGGCGGGGAACCCGCTGAGGTTTAGGGACATCCTTCGCCGTGGATTGCTGACGCGGCGAACTTCAGGCGAGCCGGGTCACGCAGCGGCTGAAGGCTGGAACGACCGCCGAACGGGCCGGGCTTAAATCGCATGGAAACAAGAAAAAGAAGGCGCCGCGCTCGCCGCGGGGCTCCGTATTCTCGCGCCCGTTGACAGGCATTGCAGGCACGTATGGCGGGGCATTTGCCCACCTTGACGGGGGCTTGGTGGCGCTCCCGCAACGTCTGCCAATAACTATATGAGAGTAATGGAGGAGACATGAAGATTCGTAAGATGGCCGCTGCGCTTCTGATGGCAGTTCCCGGATTGGCCGCCGCGCAAAACGTGACGTTATATGGAGTCATTGACACCGGCATCGCCTTCGTCAATGGAGTCGGTCAGGCACGCGACACACAAACCTTCATGCCTGGCCTGACCAGTACCGTTCCGTCCCGTTGGGGCTTGCGCGGGAGCGAAGACATCGGTGGCGGTAACAAGGCGATCTTCTGGTTGGAGTCGGGTTTCCTGCCAGACAGCGGCGCGTCGAGCCAGGGAGGGCGGCTGTTCGGCCGCCAGGCGCTGGTAGGCCTGTCCGGGCGCTGGGGGCAGGTGGCCATCGGGCGCCAGTACACGATGCTGTTCTGGGCCATGGCCGAGCCCGACATGCTTGGGCCGAATCTCTTTGGTTCCGGATCGCTCGACAGCTACATACCCAATACGCGCGCGGACAATGCCGTGTCCTACAAGGGCACCTTTGGTGGCCTGACGGTCGGCGCCACCTACAGCTTCGGTCGCGACACGGTCAATGCCGGCCCGAGTCCGGGCGGCACCAATTGCGCGGGGGAGAACCCGGCAGACCAGCGCGCGTGTCGCGAGTGGTCGGTGCTCCTGAAATACGATGCGGCGCGCTGGAGCGTAGCGGCGGCCTACGATTCGTTGCGAGGCGGACCTGGTGCCTTTGGTGGCCTGACAAGCAGCGCCCTGACCGACGACCGGCTTTCGCTCAACGGGTACTTCATGGTGGGAGAGGCGAAGATCGGGGGCGGATGGCTGCGCCGCGACAACCGGGCAAGCGCGACGCCGCGCAGCGATCTCTACTACCTTGGGACGTCCTACCCGATCACGCCGAGGATCAGCGTCGATGCTGAGGCCTTCCACCTTCGCTTTCACAACAGTCCGAACAAGGCATGGATGTTCGCAGGCCGCGGCACCTATGCGTTCTCAAAACGGACATCCGCGTATGCGACCGCAGGCTTTATCGACAATCTCGGCAACCTCGCCTTGTCCGTCAACAGTGGTCAGGCCGGCACCAACCCGGCGCCAGGTGGGAACCAGTTCGGCGCAATGGTCGGCGTGAAGCACATCTTTTAGGCAAGTCATTTTGCCTGGCGCCGGGGAGCGGCGCCCCTTGAGGATCCAGCCAGCCTTCAGGCTACATCTGGTCCCCACAGAATCATTCCGCATGCATTCCGTATTGCCGTACGCAATGCGCTTTGCACACAGTGGCCGCCGGGAATAGACGGACCACAAATACACAAAGAGGAGACACACATGCTTCAAGCAAAGAGATGGATCGCCTTCGCTGCCATCGCCCTGTCCTGCACGCCGAGTGCACAGGCCGCTGACCCAATCAAGATCGGTTTCATCGGCTCCCTCACCGGACCACTGTCGACGCTGTCGACCGACATGAAAGACGGATTCAATCTCGCGCTCAAGCACAAGGGGGGCAAGCTGGGCGGTGTCGACACAGTCGTGGCTTACGGCGACGACCAGGCCAACCCGGATACCGGCAAGCAGGTCTACGAGCGCATGGCCAAAAGCGAGAATGTCGACATCATCACCGGCATGGCATTCACCAACGTGATGCTGGCCGTGGCGCCAACGGCATTCAAGGACAAGATCTTCTTCGTCAATTCCAACGCAGGCCCCAAGGAACTCGCCGGGGCCTCGTGCAACTACTATTACTTCAATCCCACCTGGCATACCAGCGCGCTGTCCGAGGCCGCTGGCCGCTTCGCCACCCAGAAGGGGTACAAGCGGATATTCGTGATTGCGCCGAACTACCAGGCAGGTCGCGAGCATGCCGAGGGCTTCGAGAAAGAATACAAGGGCGAGATCGCAGGCCGCGCCCGCAACAAAGTGGGCCAGCTGGATTTCTCGGTAGAAATCGGCCAGATCCGCGCCGCCAAGCCTGACGCGGTCTTCTTCGCACTGTGGGGGCCGATGGCGATCAATTTTGTCAAGCAGTTCAACCAGGCCGGCCTGAACAAGACGATCGACCTGGTCACGGCCGGCTTCGCCGTCGACGCCGACATCCTGCCTGCGCTGGGTGATGCAGCTGTCGGCATCTACAACACCAGCCAGTGGAGCCCGGACTTTCCCAACGCGGTCAACAGGAGATTCGTCGAGGATTTTGAGAAGGAATTCAAGCGTCCGGCATCGAGCTACGCCTCGCAGGGCTACGAGGTTGGGCTGCTTCTGGATGCCGCGATTCGCGACAGCAAGGGCAAGTTCAAGGATGACAAGGTACTGCACGACGCGATCATGTCGGCAAAGTACGAATCGGTACGCAGCTACTTCAAGTTCTCCTCAAACCAGAACGCGACCCAGCACATCTACTTGCGCCAGGTGGTGAAAAACGAGAAGGGCAAGCTGACCAACAAGACTGTCAGTAGCACGCCGGTATATGCCGACCAGAGCGATCCCTACATGGGCGAATGCAAGCTCGCGGCGAAATAGGACAACCGTTGGAAGGAGTACATCATGCTGGTTTTTCTGTTCGAACAGCTCCTCAACGGCGTGCAGTTCGGGCTCATGCTGTTTCTGCTGTCGGCGGGCCTGACACTCGTGTTCGGCATCATGAACATGATCAATCTGGCGCATGGGTCGCTGTACATGATCGGCGCCTATCTGGTCGCCACGCTGACCCTGAAGACGGACAGCTTCCTGTTCGGGCTGATCGGCGGCGTGGCGCTGACCGCGGCGATTGGCATCCTGCTCGAAATGAGCCTGTTGCGCCGGCTTTATGACAAGGACCATCTTACCCAGGTGCTTGTCACCTTCGGCATCATCCTGATCGCCAACCAGGCGGTGCAGGAGATCTGGGGGGCGCAGCCGATCATGACCAGCATGCCGGCCTCGCTGAGTGAGTCTGTGCCGCTCGTCGGCAGCTTCGAATATCCGGTCTTCCGGCTGTTCATTATCGTCGTCGGCCTGCTGATCGCCGCACTGCTGGCGCTGCTCATCAAGAAGACGCGGGTGGGCATGTGGATCCGGGCGGGTGCGTCCGACCGTGAGATGGCCTGCGCCATGGGGGCGAACATCAACCTTGTGTTCTCGCTCGTCTTCGGTCTCGGCGCGGCGCTGTGCGCCATCGCCGGAGGCCTGCTCGGTCCTCTGCTGTCGATCAACGTCGGCATGGGCGAGAGCATCCTGATCCTGGCCTTCGTGGTGGTGGTGATCGGTGGCATCGGTTCCGTCCAGGGCGCGCTTGCCGGCGCCGTGCTCGTCGGCGTTGTCGACGCGCTGGGCCGGGCGTTGATTCCGATGGCGCTGCGCGGCTTGCCGGATCAGGGGCTGGCCGATTCGCTGGCATCCACGCTGTCCGCCGTTTCGATCTATCTACTGATGGCGCTGGTCTTGTACTGGCGGCCGCAAGGTCTATTCTCCCGCTGAGGCTGTCATGAAATCCCAATCTCTCATTGCCTGGGCACTGCTTGCCGTCCTTCTGATCGCTTTCCCTGCGATGGCACAGGCGTTCGGCGGCAGCTTCTACGTCGGCTTCGCCACGCGCGTGCTGATCCTGGCCTTGGCCGCAACCAGCCTGCGACTGCTGGTCGGCGAGCTGGCCCTCGTTTCCTTTGGACACGCCGCCTTCTTTGGCACCGGCGCCTTCGTGGTCGCCATCTTGTCAAAGGAACTGACGGCACCAGTCGGATTGCTGCCTGGTACGGATTCCGCATGGATCGCCTGGCCGATTGCCGTCATGGTGTCGGCGTTGCTGGCGGTGGTGATCGGCATGATCTCGCTGCGCACGAAGGGCGCTTACTTCATCATGATCACGCTTGCGTTCGCCCAGATGACGTTCTATTTGTTCGAATCACTGAAGATGTACGGTGGCGACGAGGGCATCAACATGGCGCACCGCTCCAGGCTTGGCTTCGGTCTCGATACTGGTGACAACGTCACGTTCTACTACGTGGTCCTCGCTACCGTGGTCCTGGTGAACCTGCTCTTCCGCTTCCTGATCCGGTCGCCGCTGGGGCGCGTGATGAAAGGCATCAAGGAGAACGAAACCCGGATGCAGGCGCTCGGCTACCGCACCTACTGGTACAAGCTGATGGTGTTCGCGATCGCCGGCGCCGCAGCCGGGCTGTCCGGCGCACTGCTGGCCAACCAGAACAGTTATGCCAGCCCGAGCCTGTTCAGCTGGCTGCAGTCCGGCAACCTGCTCATCATGGTGATCCTCGGAGGCAGCGTGAACTTCTGGGGTGGCGCCGTAGGTGCCATCGTCTTTTGTGCGCTGGAAGAAGTGCTGCCACACCTGACCAGGTACTGGCAGATCGCCATGGGCGTCTTTGTCATCCTGGTTGTCATGCGTGTGCCGGAAGGATTGACCGGCCTGCGGTGGCGCGTCCGCGTCCCGCATGCGGCGCAGCGCCGTTCGTCGAGCGAGGTGGGTAATGGCTGAGCAAGTGTTAGCGGTAAGGGGCCTCGTCAAGCGTTTTGGCGGACTGATGGCCACCGATCATGTCGACTTCGACATTACGGACAACCAGATCCACGCGCTGATCGGGCCAAACGGAGCAGGCAAGACCACGTTCATATCGCAGCTCGCCGGCGGTCTGCTTTCGGATAAGGGATCCATTTCATTCTACGGAACCGACATAACCCGCCTGAGCATGGCCGAGCGTGCCGACATGGGCCTGGTGCGCTCTTACCAGATCACCAGCATTTTCCGCAACCTCTCGGTATTCGAGAATCTCGCCATCAGCATTCAGTCGCGGCTGAAGGCAAGCTTCCGCTTCTTTGGCAAGGCATTGGTCGAACAGCTGCGCGAGGAAGTGGTTTCGGTTGCGCACCGCATCCAGTTGGCGGACGAACTTCACACCCTGGCCTGCCACTTGTCGTATGGCCAGCAGCGCCAGCTGGAAATTGGGCTCGCACTGGCGCTCAGGCCGCGCCTGCTGCTGCTTGATGAGCCGATGGCCGGGCTGTCCCCGAACCAGGTGCCCTGGTTTGTCGACTTCATCAGGAGCCTGAAGGGCAAGGACCTGTCCATCCTGCTGATCGAGCACGACATGGACGCAGTCTTCAGGCTGTCCGACCGGATCTCGGTGTTTGTGTCGGGAAAGCGGATCTTCAACGGTTCTCCCGACGAAGTCAAGAACAGCGCGGAAGTAAAGCGCGCCTATCTGGGAGAGTGATATGAGCCTGCTGGAACTGACGTCGGTTGAGGCCGGCTACGGCGCGAGCCAGGTGCTGTTCGGTGTCGACCTCTTCATCGATGAAGGCGAAGTGGTGACGCTGCTCGGCCGCAACGGCATGGGCAAGAGCACGACTGTCAAGGCCATCTCCGGCCTGCTACGGCCGAGGCGCGGCAGGGTGCGCTTCAACGGATGCGAGGTGGCCGGGATGGCGCCGGAACGCATCAGTCGAAGTGGGATCGGCCTGGTGCCGGAAGGCCGCCGGATTTTTTCCAACCTGACGGTATACGAGAACCTCGTTGCGTTCGCCCGCCGGGGCCAGTGGACCCTGCAGCGGATATACAAGCTGTTTCCGGTACTGGAAAGGCGTAAGGACAACATGGGCTTCCAGCTATCTGGCGGCGAGCAGCAGATGCTGGCCATTTCGCGGGCGCTGCTGACCAACGCCAGGCTGCTGCTGATCGACGAGGCGACCGAGGGGCTGGCGCCGCTGATCCGCCAGGAGATCTGGCACTGCCTGCACGAGGTGAAGAAGGAAGGCCAGTCGATCCTGGTGATCGATAAGTATGTCCAGAACCTGATCGGCCTCGCGGATCGTCACTACTTCATCGAAAACGGACGGATCGGATGGACAGGAAGCAGCGCACAGCTGAGTGAGCAATCGGAGATCTGGGAGCGATATCTTGGCGTTTGATCGTTCGCCTGTAGGAGCCGCGTGAACGAGGAAAGGCCGGAAATGTTGCCAAAAACATTTCCGGCCTTTTTCATTGCAGAAACACGTGTGCGCAAACTGCGTCGTTATCTGGCGTCGACGCTTGCCGTGCGGGCCAACCTGGCCGCCCGTGCAGACGGGCTATGCGAGCGCAGCGATGCCGGCGTGCGCGATTTCAGCGTCTTCGTTGGAGCGGACGCCGCTCACACCGATCGCCCCCGCGCAGCTGCCGCTGACCATGATCGGCACGCCGCCTTCCAGCAGGCAATCCAGGCCGGGCGCCGACAAGAACGCCTGCCGGCCGGCATTTACCATGTCTTCATAGAACTTGCTTTCACGCTGGCCCATCGCCGCCGTGCGGGCCTTGGCGGCTGCGATGTAAGCGGTCGCCGGCGGGGCACCGTCAGCCCGCTGCAGCCATTGCAGATGGCCTCCATCGTCGACGATGGCAATCGTCACGACCCATTGCTTCGCGCTGGCATAGGCGAGGGCAGCGTCGGCCACCTGCTTCAGTTCCGCCATACCGAGACTGATCTTCTGATACATCTTTAAGTCCTCTCCAATAATGCGAGCGCCGGCGCCAGGGTGCGCCGGCGCGGTCCGCCAATCTCGATGCCGCTTATGCGATCGTGAACTCGAACTCGCCGATGTTTTCGATCCACTGCTTGACGATATCGCCCGGCTTCAGGAAGTCGCTGTTCGGCATGCCAACTCCGGCCGGCGTACCCGTCAGGACAACGTCGCCCGGGAGGAGCGTGACGCGCGAGGACAGATGGGAGATCTGGTCGGCGATGTCGAACAGCATCTGGTTGGTGTTGGAATCCTGCTTGAGCCTGCCGTTGACCCACAGCTTCATGCCCAGGTTCATCGGGTCGCCGATGAATTGCGCGGGCGTGATTGCCGGGCCCATCGGGCAGGAACCGTCGAATGACTTCTGGCCGATCCAGTCATAGCGGAAGGGCGAGGTCTCTGCCGCTTCGGGGCGGAAGATGTGGTCGCGAGCGGACAGGTCGTTGGCAACGGTATAGCCAGCGACATGGCCAAGCGCTTCGTCCCGCGACACATCCTTTGCGGGCTTGCCGATGATGACCGCCAGTTCCACCTCCCAGTCGAGCATCTTCGACCCGCCGGGCAGCGCCACCCTGGTGCCGGGACCCACCACGCTCGAGCCGGTCGCCTTGAGTGAGTGCCAGGGTTTCTCGCCGCTGCCCTTCGGATCGGGGTTGATATTGAGCTTGAGGCGCTCCCTCATTTCCTCTACGTGGTCCTTGTAGTTCGCACCCGCGAAATAGATGTTCCGCGGCGCCAGAAGCGGCGCAACCAGTTCGGCATTCTTCACGTCTTCTCGCTCGGCCAGTTTGGAGCCAAGCGTCGCGAGCTTTGCGGAGGCGTTGGACCAGTCCGCGAGCACTTCGAGCATGTCGTGGTAAGCGCGGGACTGGTAAATCTTGCCGTTGGTCAGCATGCCGGTGCGCACGCCCTCGGGCACCTTGAAGGTAACGAGCTGGATCATTTAGTCTGCCTTTCCGAAGATATTGAGTTCAGGGAGCGCGTTGAGGTCGGCTTTTTCGTCGTCGGAGAATCGGTCACCGAAATCGAAGAAGTCGTCATGCTGGAACCCGTTCGGGTAGTACTGGATCTCCCACCAGTTGTGGTCCAGGTCTTCCAGGTAGAACGAGTACACGCTGTGCTGTTCGTGCGGTTCCAGCACCTGCCGGATCTTGTATTGGTCTTTGTGCTTGAGCGCCGCCTGGTAGGCAGCGTCCACGCTCTCGCGCGACGTGACGTCCAGCCCCCAGTGGTTAAGCACGTTGCAGGGGTGGACCGCGTCGCCGACTTCCACGCACACAATGTGGAAGCGCATACCCAGTCGAACCGACATCGACGGTTTGGCGTGACGGCGGCACTCCAGGCCGAGGAACTCCTCGTAGAACTTGCGTGACTCCTTCAGGCTGTAGCATTCCAGGGTGCCATGTCCCAGGCAGAAGGGTTTCACGTGAGAATTGCGCTCTGGGACGGGCGCAGTGAAGTCCGCGGGAATGGCGTCCTCGATATTGATTTCCATGGTGTTGTCTCCTCAGTATTGCCGGTCGGCTCAAGCTGCGGCTTTCTGCCGGTCTGCTTCGTTGATGAAAGAATCGGCGTAGAACTCGCCTTCCGGAAGGCCGCACCGCGCCGTAAAATCGCGGCGGGCGGAATCGACCACGACCGGCGCGCCGCAGGCATACACCTGGCAGGCGGACATGTCGGGGAAGTCTTCCATGACCGCCTCGTGCACGAATCCGCTGCGACCAGTCCAGTTGCATTCCGGGGTGGCGTCACTCACGACAGGAATGAACTTGATGTGGTCGTGCTCGGCGACCCATTTCTCGGCAAGCGCCGCCATGTAGATGCATGCACGTGTGCGACCGCCCCAGTAGAGGGTGATGGGACGCTTGTTTCCGCAAGCGATGCTGTGGTCGATGATGGACTTGATCGGTGCGAAGCCGGTGCCCGAAGCAAGCATGATCATCGGTTTGTCGCTGCGTGCGCGCCAATAGAAAGACCCGAGCGGCATTTCCAGCATCATGGTTTCGCGCAGCCTCATCGTGCTGAACACGTGTTCCGTGAAGCGACCACCGGGAACGAGGCGGACGTGCAGGTCGAACTGCCTTACCCCTTCGCTGGCGGGGGCGGTCGCGATCGAGTAGCTGCGGCGCGTGCCGTCCTTGAGCACGAAGTCAACGTACTGGCCGGCCTTGAAGGCGGTTGGCTCGTTGGGCGGCAGGCCGATGGTGATCAGCATGACGTCTGGCGCTACCCGTTCGAGATGCAGTACGCGGCACGGCAAACGGCGCACCGGGAAAGCCTCCGCGGGGTCCAGCTCGCCGACTTCGATGCTGGAGTCGCCGATGGCTTTGGCCGAGCACAGCAGCGCCTTGCCGGCACGCTTGTCGTCTTCACTGAGGTAGGTCGGGTGGACATTGCCGAAATCCACCGTGCCTTGCCTGACGGTGCCGCGGCAGGTGTTGCAGACACCAGAGCGGCAGCTGAAAGGCATGAGCAGGCCGGCGGCCAGGCCGGCCTTCAGGATGGTCTCGCCGTCATCGCACTCGAACTGGTTGCCACTGGGCAGCAGGGTGATCGTGTGCCTGGTCATGGCAAAAGCTCCAAGGCCACTGCGATCGCGGATTTGGGCGCTGCCGTAACACGCGCTGACGGCCGCAGCTCAGATATCTTCATTGCGTCTCCTCCTTCTTCCGGAATGTGAAGGGAGGTTAGAGCGCGACCCTCGGGGCGTCTATGCAGTAGCGTCAATGTAAGTTATTGGCGCAGTGAATACCGGGGGAGGAAGTCGGAAGGCGCGCGGGAGAAGTCGCCGGGATCAGGACGGTCTGACGATGAAATGTGCCCTGCAAGCATCTGCAGAGGATTGATCCTGCCAATAGCGTTCGGAGTGTCAGGCGGGAAACAAGCTCTTGAACTGGGCGCGCAGCCACTGATTGGCGGGATCGTGGTGATAGCGTGCGTGCCAGTATTGGAATATCTCGATATCCGGAATATCGAACGGCAGGTCGAACACCTGTACGGGGGCCGTTTCGCAGAACGCCTGCGCCAGCACAGACGGTATGGTCATGATCAGGTCGGTGCTGGAGATGATCCTCGGAATGCCGAGCGAATTCGCTACGCGCAACGCGACACGGCGCCGCACGCCGTGTTTCATGAATTCTTCCGCGAGGAGCGCCTCCAGCGCAGCATGATTGCCGAGTGCAGGCACGTAGGAAATGTGCGAGGCGTTCAGGTAGGCGGGCAGGGTCAGGGTCCCGTCTATATGGGGATGCCCCTTGCGCGCAACGGCGACGTAATGACCTGTCGTCACGCGCTGGCGGAAAAAGCTCGGCCCGAAATCTGAAAAATAGCCGATCACAAGGTCCACGTCGCCATTGGGCATCGCCGCCTGGGCCTGCTGCGATGTCATTTCGATCGCCTCGAGGTCTACCCCGGGCGCGATCTCGGCGAAGTGGGTGACGATCTTCGGCAGGAAGACGCGTTGTCCCATCTCGTTCATGCAGATGGAAAAACGCCGACAGGAGGTCATCGGGTCAAAGTGCCGCTTGTCCTCGATCGCACGGCGGAGTTGTCCCAGCGCCTCCTGGACCGGTTCCGCCATTTGCAAGGCCAGCGGCGTCGGCCTCATGGCGCCGTCAGAACGCACGAACAGCGGGTCGCCAAAGAAGTTCCGCAGGCGCGCGAGCGCGTTGCTCGTGGAAGGCTGGGTCAGTCCGATCTCCTCTGCGGTCCTGGACACGCTGCCGACGCGGAGCATCGCATCAAACACCAGCAGGAGATTCAGGTCCAGTGAGTAGAGCTTGTTCATCGTTGCATCGGGGTGGGCGAATTGATTGCATCAATAGTAGTTCGCTGCGAGCGCCTCCGGGGAGAGCGGTATCACTGCACCAGGCGCTCTCGCAGGAACTCGATAAAGCGCTGCGTCTTCGCCGGCAGCAGGCGCGTCTCGGTGATGGCATAGACGGGGATGGGCGTGGCCTGCCACTGTGGCAGCACTCGACGCAGCAGCCCATTGGCCACGTCGTCCCCGATGATTTCTTCCGCCAATACGGCGATGCCGAGGTCGAGCGTCGCCAGGCGCCGGATCATGCCGACGCTGTTGAGCAAGAACCGGCCGCCGACTGTGACGTCAACCGTTTTCGTCGCGTCGTGCAGTGTCCATGTGCTGGCCTCCGTCGTGCGGAGCCGCAGGCACTCATGCCGCACGAGGTCGGCCGGCTGGCCTGGCTCGCCGAAGCGTTCGATATATTGCGGCGAAGCGTATAGATAGCGGGGCAGGCGGGCGAGCCGGCGCGCGATCAGGTTCGAACTTGGCGGCTCCCCCATGCGGATCGCGACATCGAACGGCTCGGCCACCAGATCGACGCGCCGCGGCGTGAGGTCGAATTCGAAGCTGATGCCGGGATATCGGTTCGCGAATTCCGCGATCAGGGGGGCGAGGAAGACATTGGCGAAATCCACCGGCAGTGACGCGTGCAGCACGCCGCTGGGCTGGGCGACCATTTCGCCGAGTTGCTCATGTGCCAGCCGGGCTTCATCGACGATGCGCTTGCATCGCTCGAAGTAAATCTGGCCGGCCTCGGTCAATTCGATCTTGCGCGTCGTGCGATGCAGCAGGCGCAGCCCGATCGCCTTCTCCAATGCGCTGATTCGCCGCGACAGGGTGGAATTCGGCACTCCCATCGCCTCCGATGCGCTGCGAAAGCCCTTGGCTTTGACGACCTCCACGAACAAGGCCATGTCGTTCAGCAGTTCCACGCTCACTGCTCCATCAGTGGATCAATGTTATCCAAGTTACCATATTTATCCCACGCGAGAAGCAGGCGATGATGCTTCCATCCAAATCAGAGGAAGCCATTCCATCATGAGCAAACTGTTCGATCCCGTCCGCGTCGGCCGCGACACCCTGCAAAACCGCCTGGTCATGGCACCGATGACCCGCAGCCGCGCCCAGTACGACGGCACGCCGGGAGAGCTGGCCGCCGAGTATTACGCCCAGCGCGCCGGCGTCGGCCTGATCGTCACCGAAGGCACCCAGCCGTCGGACGACGGACAGGGCTACCTGACCACGCCGGGCATTTACACCGACGCGCACGTCGCCGGCTGGAAGACGACCACCGATGCCGTGCATGACAAGGGTGGCCACCTCTTCATCCAGCTCATGCACGCCGGGCGCATGTCACACCCGGACAACACGCCGCATCATCGCCCGGGCGTCGCGCCTTCGGCCATCGCGCCGGGCACGCAAATGTTTACGGCCAAGGGCATGCAGGATATTCCCGTGCCGCGTGCGCTCTCTACCGAGGAAGTGCGCCAGACCGTCCAGGATTTCCGCTACGCGGCGCGCCGCGCGATCGAGGCCGGTGCCGATGGCGTCGAAATCCACGGTGCGAACGCCTACCTGATCCAGCAGTTCTTCGCCCCGAGCGCGAACACGCGCACCGATGCATACGGCGGGTCGATCGAGAACCGCGCCCGCTTTGCCATCGAAGTGGCCACCGCGATTGCCGAGGAAATCGGTGCGGATCGCACCGCCATCCGCCTGTCGCCCGGCACGACGATGTGGGGCATCGACGAAGGCGCTGAAGGGCCGGATCTCTACCGCTACCTGGTCGCCGAACTCGACAAGCTGGGGCTGGCCTATTTGCACATCATGCACCAGGGCAACGAACCGCTGCTGGCCGACATCCGCAAGCTCTGGCAGGGCACGCTGATCCTGAACCGGCCGGGCCGCCCGCGTGAGCAGATCGGGGCCGACCTGGCATCGGGGCTGGCCGATCTGGAAGCCTACGGTCAGTTGATTCTTGCCAACCCGGATTTCGTCGCCCGGTTGAAGGACAGCGCGCCGATGAACGAGGCGGACCGCAATGGTTTCTTCGGCGGTACGGCGCAGGGCTACACCGATTACCCGACCTTGAGCGAAGCGCAGGCTGCCTGAGGCCACCAACATGTCCGTCATTGCCCCGCTCCAGCGCGCCAACCACGGCAGCCACTTCCGGGCCTATGGCCTGCGTGGCGTGGTCGCGCTGATCGACCCCTTCATCGGGGTCGATCATGCCTGGATGAGCGCGCCGACCTTTCCGCCGCATCCCCATGCCGGCTTCTCCGCGGTGTCCTACCTGTTCCTCGATTCGGAAACCGGCATCGACAACCGTGACTCGCTCGGTACCCGCAACCTGATCCGGCCCGGTGGCCTGCACTGGGCGACGGCCGGGAGCGGCATCGTCCATGAGGAAGTTCCGGCCGAGACCGGCAAGACCGTCCATTCGCTGCAGATCTTCGTCAACCTCGCCCCGGAGCGACAGAGCATCGCGCCTTTCGCATTGACCGTGGAACCGCAGGATGTGCCGGTGGTGCAGTTGCCAGGCGCCAGGGTGCGCGTGCCCGTGGGGAGCTTCGGAGATGCACGTTCCCCACTGAACCCGCCAACCGAAGTGACGATGCTCGACATTTCGCTGGAGGAGGGTGCCGAACTGGCGGTGCCCGTCGCGGCGGGCCATTGCGCCTTCGTCATGCCGATTTTCGGCACGGCGATGGTGGACGGCCAAAGCTTCGAGCACAACGATCTCAAGCTCCCTGTTTTTCCCGCACGGGACACGCCTCGCGCGATCACGCTTCAAGCCCCTCACGGCAGCGCCAAGGTCATGCTTTTTGCCGGCCCGCCGCTGCACTCCACTGCCACATGACCACAAAGGAGTCTCATCATGGCTTACGAACGATTCACCGGAGATAACGCCGCGCTTCTGTTGATCGACCACCAGGTCGGCACCATGAGCTGGGTACATTCCATCTCCTTCGAGGAGATGAAACGCAATGCGCTGATGCTGGCGCAGGCGGCTCGCATCCTGAAGCTGCCGGTTGTGCTGACCTCCAGCATGGAGGAGCATGCGCAGGGGCCGCTGCTGGAAGAGTTGGAATCGATCCTGCCGTCCGAATTCGCTGCCCGCATCCAGCGGCTTGGCATCGTCAATGCCATGGACGACGAGAATTTTGCCGCGGCCGTCAAGGCGACCGGGCGCAAGAAGCTGATCATTGCCGGCGTCACCAACGACGTGTGCACGGTCTATCCGGCGCTGAGCCTGGTGCGCGATGGTTTCGAGGTACAGGTGGTCGCTGATGCAGGCGGCTCGCCGAGCAAGATGGCCGACGACATCGCCCTGCGCCGGATGGAGCGCGGCGGTGTAACCCTGACCAGCACCAATCAATTGATCGCGGAACTTGCCGGTAGCTGGGCCACGCCAGAAGGTGGCCAGTTGGTACAGGTGCTGATGGGGGCGCTGCAAGCTTGAGAAAAGGCAGGCACCGAATGAGCGAAGAGATGTTGATGCCGATGCAGGCCCACGTGCTTGTGGCTGCTGGTGGTCCGCTTCTCAATCAAGTAGCCATTCGGTTCCTGCGACGAAGACGCGTTGTTCGAGCAGGCCAATTGCGTGGAGTTCAGCCTGAATGAGCCAGCGCCACCGCATCCGCACCTGCCGGAAATCGAAGCAGCCCGGACGTATCGTTCGCGGCGCGCCACACCACCTCGGCCACATCGGCCTCGCTTGTCACCGCTGCCGGATGCGCGAATGAAGTAAAGATGCGCTGCGCGAAAGGTGCGTACGCCTCGGGGACGAGGCCCTCCATGCGCGGTATCCCATTGCTGGTAAAGCGCGTGGTCGGCCCGTAGCCAGGCTCGACCAGCTTCACGCTCACGTTGAACGCTTCGAGCTCGAACGCCAGTGACGCGGTGAACCCTTCGATGGCCATCTTGCTCGCGGTGTAGACGGCCACCATCGGCATCGGCGCCAGCGTCACGCTAGAAGTCACGTTCACTATCACGCCAGACCTGCGCGCACGGAACTGGGGCAGGACCGCCTGCGTCATCGCCATCACACCGAAGGTGTTGGTTTCGAACACCTCGCGCGTCGTGGCCATCGGGGTGGCTTCGAAGGCGCCAAAGAGGCCGATGCCTGCATTGTTGATGAGGACGTCGATGGGCCCGCTCGCTTCAAGCGCGGCGGCGATACTGTCGGGCTTCGTCACGTCGAGCGCCAGCACGCGGATCCGGTCGGATCGGGGCAGGAGGTCTTCGTTCGGCGTACGCATGGTGGCGATGACGTTCCAGCCCTGCGAGTGGAAGTGGCGCGCGGTTTCAAGGCCATAGCCAGAAGAGCAGCCAGTAATCAGTACAGTTTTCATGGGGCTTTCGATGGTGGTTTCGATGGCAGAAACGATAGCGGGGACGCGACGGACTTTCTACAATGAGAAGTCCAGATTTGATTTGCAATCGTCCACCATGCGCGACCCCCTCTCGCAAGTCATCTCACTGCTTCAGCCGCGTGCCGTGTTCTCGAAGCTCATCAGCGGCGCAGGTCGCTGGGGGGTTCGCTACGCTGACTTCGGCCAGCCAAGCTTCTGTGCCGTGCTCGAGGGTAGCTGTCGCCTCGCCGTCGACGGCCAGGATGCCCTCACGCTCGAGGCGGGCGACTTCGTGCTCCTGCCGGCAACGCCGGGCTTCATCCTGTCGGGCTTTGAGCCGGTGACGCCCGAGCGCATCGACCCGAAGGTGACGCCCGCGCCGACGGGTGAGGTTCGCCACGGTACGCGCGGCGGACGTCCCGACGTGCGTTTGCTCGGTGGCTACTTTGTCTTCGACTCGTCCAATGCGGCCTTGCTGGTGTCGCTGTTGCCGGCGCTCGTGCACGTGCGCGGCGCCGAGCGGCTTTCCGTACTGGTGCGCCTCGTCGGCGAGGAGTCGGGTGAACGGAGGTCGGGCCGCGAGCTCGTGCTCACGCGCCTCGTGGAGGTGCTGCTCATCGAAGCGCTACGCTCGACGTCGGGTGAGGAAGCGCCTCCGGGGTTGCTGCGCGGACTGGCCGATGTGCGACTCGGGTCAGCGATGCGGCATATGCATGCCGATCCCGCGCGCCCGTGGACGGTGGCCCAGCTCGCGAAGAAGGCCGCGCTTTCGCGCTCGGCTTTTTTCGATCGCTTCACGCGTGCGGTGGGAATGCCGCCGATGGAATACCTGCTCGCCTGGCGCATGGCCATCGCGAAGGATCTGCTCCGTCGCCATGACTTCGGGATCGCCGAGGTCGCCGAACGCGTCGGCTACGGCTCGGCGAGCACCTTCAGCACCGCGTTCCGCCGGCACGTGGGCCAGGCGCCGGGTCGCTTCGCGCGCGAACATTAGAACGTCGCATCGAACGCGACTCCGCCGGACCGATTGGCCGCTTTTGGGTAGCCTGGAGAGGCGGTGAGGGCGCGCTCGGGTACGGGGGGTAGCCGAACGCAAGCGGCCCAGCACTCGACCAGCCCTTACTGCATGTGCTGCCCGCCGTTGATGGCGATATTGGACCCGGTCACATAGGCCGCTTCCTCCGAGCACAGGTAGGCAACCAGCGCTGCGACTTCTTCCGGTTTTCCGACGCGGCCGACCGGAATCTGCGGCAGGATCTTGGTCTCCATGATTTCCTTGGGCACGGCGTTGACCATCTTGGTGGCAAGGTAGCCCGGAGAGACGGTGTTGACCGTCACGCCCTTTCTTGCCACTTCCAGCGCCAGCGACTTGGTGAAGCCGTGCATCCCGGCCTTGGCGGCAGCATAGTTGGTCTGGCCGAAGGCGCCCTTGGATCCGTTGACCGACGAGATGTTGATGATGCGGCCCCAGCCGCGTTCGACCATGCCTTCGCAAAGCGGCTTGGTGAGATTGAATACCGAGTCGAGATTGGTCCGCATCACGGCATCCCAGTTCGGCTTGTCCATCTTCTTGAAGGCCATGTCGCGGGTAATGCCGGCGTTGTTCACCAGGATATCCACGCGGCCTACGTCAGCCAGGATCTGCGCAGCGCAAGCCTGGCAGGCATCGTAGTCGGATACGTCAACTTCGTAGGCGCGCATCTGGCGGCCGGTGGCGTCCATCGCGGCAAGCCAGTCCTGAGCGGTGGCATTGCCCGGCGAGTGCGTTACCACCACGGCATAGCCGGCGTCGTGCAACTTGATGCTGATGGCTTCTCCCAGCCCACCCATACCACCTGTTACTAGTGCGATTTTCTTCGTCATTCTGCTTGCTTCGTTCTCGTAAAGTTGAAAGACCCCTGCCTTGCCGGGAAGGGCTTTTGCCCCGGTTGTCCCGAGCAAGTTCCCGTTGCCCTGGAGCGCAAAAGGCGAGGGCGAGCGGGGCCGGATGAATTCCGGCCCCGCTTTGTATGCTTATGCGGGAAGGTTGGCGTCGCGGTGCCGCAAGCCAGGAGCGTTGATGTCCCTGGCCTGCAAGCCTGCGATCTCCGTTTTGCGCGCTGGCCTGGCCTGCCTTGCCAGCGGAACGCCGTTACTGCTTGGAAGCGCGGGGCGCTGCCTGCTGGGCCGCGCCAGAGGCGGCTGCGGCCGTCGTGGCAAAGTTGGCCTTGGCAACTTCAGCCGTCTGCTTTGCCGCGTTCTGGATCGATTGATAGGTGCTGCTGGCGGCTGCTACGCTCGATTGCAGCAGCGCGGTGATCGCTTCAGACCCGGCCGGCGCGTTCTTCACGAAGGTGTCAACGAAGGCTTGCACGTTACGGCTGTGCTGCTCGTACTGGGCCTCGACTGCCTTGGTCAGTTCCACCTGTGTGTTCGATGCGATTTCGTATACATCGCGTGCATACGCAACAGCCTTCTCCGCCGCCGGCTGGGCCAGATTGCCCTGCACGGCGAACACTTCACGCAGGTCCTTCCCGGCCAGCACCGCTTCGACATTGCCCTGGCCTTCGGCTAGCGTCGTCCTGACTGCCTGCAGGTTCAGCTCGGTCAACTTCTGGAAGCCTTCAAAAGCCATGTTCGTCAGCGTGAACAGATGGCCCAGATTGGCCTTTTGCACTGCAGCAAACTGATCGGGCATAAAAGGGGACATGCGTAATCTCCTGTGGATTGATCGACCGGATTCTCGCAAAAGTGCTGCAAATGTTACCCGGCAAGGTACGGTTTCCGGATTGGCAGTGCCGCCAATCCTACGGCGCACCATCCGAGTGCGAATCCTAGAGTGTTTCTTCTAATTCGATCCCTAGGTATATACCCAAAAAGTATTGAAAGCCGGACAATATAAGTGCTTTAAGAGGCATATAAATTACATATGCTTACGTAGAAATGCTGCGGTGCGATGTGCGCGCTTCTTCGGCACGCCCGGCTGGCCCTGAACGCTCCCTTTGGAACTCGATGAAGCGCTGCGTCTTCGCTGACCAGACCGACCTGTCGCCAGAGTCAGGTCAAAATCGAAAGTGGCCGGGATAGAGGCCGGCAGACTCGGCTGGGGCGAGCGCCCGATGGCGTTCATCGTCTGCAAGCCTGGTATCCGGCTGGAGCCAGGCGCAATCTGCGAACGACTGCTGGAGCATGCCGAATCGAAGCGAATCAGCAAATATGCCGTCCCGGAATTGGACCGCATGGTCTTTGTTTCCGAGATTCCGCGAACCAGTGTCGGCGAGATCAATGAGAAAGCGCTACGCGAACGCTCGGCCTGATCAGGATGGGGCGGCTTTGCGCACAGCGAGTAATCCATGGCGCACTCTCTGCCGGAGAGCGGCTTGTTTACAAAAAAGGCGGCGCTTCGACAGCGGGTAAAGCGCGTAGCATACGTGTGGGTGGTGCAGGAATTCCGCAAGCATCACCTGCGTACGCCGCGGGCGTTTTGAGGTGCCTGCCCGAAGCTTTGTGTCGGCGCAGCAAGGGCTTGTCAAATGACCGGGGAATCGCAACACACTTGTTCACTACTGGAGCAACTCATGCGCAGAGCACTCACGATGACGCTTCTTATTGCCGCTGCAACGGCTTCAGGCTTGAGCTATGGTCAGCAGAAGAAGGCCGACCCGTACACCGATGGGGCCAAGGCGGGTAAAGCCGATCCCTATACCGATGGTGCAAAATCCGGAAAGTTCGACCCCTACACCGACGGCGCAAAGCAATCCACGCAATCAACCCTCAATCCCACACAAGGCAAGGCCGACCCGTATACGGACGGCGCCAAGGCTGGCAAGGCCGATCCGTACACCGACGGCGCCAAGGCCGGCAAGGCGGATCCATACACGGACGGCGCGAAGTCCAAATAGCAGCCAGCCTCGTTGTCGTGCTGTGGTGTGGCACACCGCAGCGCGATCATGCCGCCTGCCGACCATGCCGTCCTGGGTCTGCACAGCTTGGTCAGCAAGGCGTCTGATTGCTCCCACCCCAGGCATCCCGTACCTCGGCGGCCAGTGCGGTGGCACGGCCCTGGTAGCGTGGCGAGAAATGGAATGGCGTGACCGCGCGGGCCCCTGCGCTGCGCGCGATCAGGCCGGCCTGGGTAGCGGTCAGGTGGTTCTTGCGCAGGCCGTGCGCGCTGTCGACATCCAGAAACACGCTCTCGATAAAGAGCTGGTCGACGCCTTGCATCAGGTGCGACAGTGCTTTCACGTTCTCGCTCGTATAGCGCAGGTCGGTAACGTAGCCGATGCGCCGGCCGGGCTCGACATCCAGGATCAGCCGGCTTAGCTCGCCGACCGTTCGCGTCACCGCATGGTCGCCGCTCCTGTCCCGCCACTGCACAAGAATCGGCGCATCGCCGGCGGCGCCGGTCAGGACGGCATGCTTCAGTTCGCGCAGCCAGGCGCCGGTGGTCAAGCCAGATTCAGCCAGGCGCTCCTTGTTGATGCCGAGCCGGACCTTTTCCTCGACAAGGTAGGCCAGGCATGGAATCCCATGATCGACAAAGCAGGCACGCACCCGAAACGTAGTCTCGTCGTGAACGATATCGCCGGTCCTTTCGATGGGTGCCTCGGCCTCCCTGGCGAAGCCGTGACGGCTGGAAAAGCATGCGCGCCGCATCTGCCCGTCCAGTCCGAGTTCGATCGCTTCGACGACCAGCCCGATCGCGTAGCGATGCACCACGTTCCACGTATAGGCAAGCAGCTTGTGCTCGACCTGCGCCACGAATCCTGGCCCGCCGTACAGCACGATGTGCGGCTTGCGTCCGAGCAGCACCCGCAGCAGATGGTCGAAGCCAGAGAAATGATCCATGTGCGCATGCGTGATAAACACATGCGACAGGCGCATCAGCTCGCGCGGCATCAGCGTGGTGATGTCGCCCAGGTCGAATAGCAGCGCGCGCCGTTCGTCCAGGAAGTCTACGAACAGTCCCGGGTCGCCGAAGGCATCGTTGACGAGGCGGGCTTCCAGCAAGGGACGCATGATCACTCGCGGTGCGACAGTCACCGAGGCTCAGGTAAGGTGCGTGCTCGTCCGGGCAGCCAGACGTCGCCCGGATGGCTGGTGTTCGGCTGACTGTACTGGCCGGCTCTTCTCATCAAGGATAGAGAAGCCGCGCGATACCTGCGGACCGTGACGAGATTTCATCGGAGGCCACCCGATGCGATTGTGGCCCGGAAGTGACACCCGGGCTGGGCAGCCGTGGCGGAGTGCGTGAAGCTGGCCGTCCCTGGCCCAAAAGTGCTTTGCAAGGGACTGCCGCGCAAGGCACAACTTCGACGCCGGTCCGCCACAAACTGGAGTAGATTAAGAAAGACCGGCTCACACAAGGTTGCGCTGGCTACCTGCCAAAGGCGCCAGCGTCGCCGCCGCTCGGGAATGGGGGGCATCATGGATGAAGACACCGTCGTCACGGTTACGGTACAGGACAATGGCCCCTACCGCATAAAGGGTCCCGTCAGGATCGTGACCCCGGCAGGCGCCACCTTTGCTTTCGAAGGTGATCAGGTCTGGTTATGCCGGTGTGGCCATTCTGAAAACAAGCCTTTCTGTGATGGCTCGCACAAGCGACAGGGGTTCATCAGCACGCCACAACCGAAGTCTTGAACCGCCTTCGATCGTGCACCGCTGCGTAGCAGACCTCGGTTCAGTGCCTGCGCCATGAAGATCGGGAACATCGAAGCCATCGTCCTGCGCATTCCGTTTGCGGTGGGCGGTGTTTCCGCTGCCGGCGTGTGGGGCGGTGCCGGGATGCAGGCCGCCGATTCGCTGCTCGTCAAGGTGACCACGGACGATGGCCTGGTTGGCTGGGGAGAGACCTTCGGATTCGTTGGCATTCCTGCGGTCAAGGTGGCGATTGAACAGATGCTGGCGCCGGCCTGCATCGGCAGGGACGCGGCGCAGATCGACGCGCTCGGCCTCGACCTCCAGCGCAGGTTCCATGTCTTCGGGCGCAGCGGCGCAATCTTCTACGGCCTGTCGGCGCTCGATATCGCGCTGTGGGATATCTGCGGCAAAGTGGCCGGACTGCCCATCCACCGGCTGCTCGGCGGTGCACGTCGGGATCGCCTGCCTGCATATGCCAGCCTGATCCGGTATGCGAACCCGGAATCGATTGCGACCAACGTCAGGCGCGCCATTGAAGACGGCTACCGGAGCCTGAAGCTGCACGAAGTCGACCTCACGGTGATCCGGGCCGCCCGCGATGCCGCAGGCCCGGACGTTGAGATCACGCTGGATACGAACTGCCCGTGGACACTCCATGAGGCGATCGGGATGGCGCGAGCGCTGGCGCCGTTGTCGCTACGATGGCTGGAAGAACCCCTTTGGCCGCCGGAAAACTTCAGCGGGCTTGCTGCGCTGCGCCAGCATTGTGCTATCCCGATCGCCGCCGGAGAGAATGCCACCACGCTGTTGGAGTTCCAGCAGATGCTCAGCGCGGGTGCCGTCGATATCCTGCAACCCAGCCCGGCGAAGATGGGCGGCATCAGCGCGCTGCGCAAGGTCTTTGCACTGGCCGAGGCGCACAACACCCAGGTGATGGTCCACACCTTCTACGATGGCCCGGGCCTGCTGGCCAGCATTCATGCCACGGCAGCGCTAGGGGACGCCGAGGCCATGATTGAGTGGCGCTACTTCGATATGGAAGCGCAGGTGCTGGGCGATACCATCGTGCCGAAAGCCGGCGTGATCGCAGTCCCAGATGGTCCGGGTCTTGGCATCGACCCGGATCCGGAGGTCGTCCGGCGCTATCGCATTTCGTGACAAGGCCGCGCTGCAAGGCGTTGTCGGAGATGGCTAACGCTTGCGGGATGTACCATACTTCAGCCGTGTACCTTGGCTCTCAACCCCTGACCTGAGGAGTTCCGCCATGAAGCCATTTCGCATCGCTGTCCTGGCGCTAGCGCTCGCGGGATGCGCCACGAACCAGGGCACGCCAGGCACTACGCAGGCGTCGCGCACAGAACCTTGTAAAGCCACGTCAGAGCAGGAGATTGCGGCGTTGTTTGATCGATGGAATCAGTCACTGCAGACAGGCGATCCACGCAAGGTGGTGGCCAACTATGCACAGCGGTCAATTCTTCTTCCGACAGTATCCAACAAGCCTCGGCTGACGGTCGCAGAGAAAGAAGACTATTTCCAGCACTTCCTGAAGGATGGTCCGTCCGGAAAGATCGACTCCCGCAGCATTGAACTGGGATGCAATTCTGCTGTGGATTCCGGGCTCTACACATTCACCTTCGCACGAACGGGAACCGTTGTTAAGGCACGCTATACGTACACCTATCGCTGGGATGGTGCGCAATGGCTAATTACAAGTCATCACTCGTCGGCCATGCCGGAGAAGACGTAACTGAGGCGTAAGCCTCAGTTCCCGAGGCTTGCGCGACCGGAGTATTTGCAAAGGGCGAACACTGTCTGATGGCAGTACCTCGTGCCTTGTGGCGCTGTTCACCCCCTCTCCCTGGAGGGCAAGGCCGGCGAACGTTCCGGCGAGACCCTCATTCTCTTCCAATCCAGAACCTGGCGCATCCGTCGGCTCCACATACCCGCCGCCAATCCTGCTGAAAGCGCGCAGCCGACCACGAACTACGCAGGGTCCGTGATGACGGTCAACGACCTGGTGCAATACGCGGCCATAACCGAACGGCATGTCCGGACGATCAGCGCGGTCGTCTGCGACGATGCCATGGCGCATCGGCTGGGCTGCCGCCCGGGTCAGCGCTGGTTGAAAGTGCAGATGCTACGAACCGGGTAGGCCAGAGCCCAGGCTCCGGCGGCCAGCCCACGATACGGCCCTCCATGGTTTATCCTCTGCGCTGGCTGCTTACCAACACATCCACCAGCGGGCATTCACAGTGCGTATCGACCCCACCACCCTGACCATTTTCCTGACGGTCGTGGAAGAAAGGAGCCTGGCGCGGGCGGCGGAGCGGCATTTCATGGCCGCCTCTGCGGTCAGCAAGCGCATCAGCGACCTGGAGGACGTGCTGTCCGCACGCCTTCTTGACCGGCACAGCGGTGGGGTGCGCCCGACGGCGGCCGGGCTTGAACTGGTGGCATACGCCAAAGGCATCGTCGATCTGTTGGGGCGGTTGCGCGCTGACATGAGCCGTTACAGCGAGGGCACCAAGGGCGACGTGCGCGTCTTCGCCAACAGTACATCGATTGTCGGCTTCCTCGGCAGCGATCTGCCGGCGTTCCTGCGGCGCTATCCGGAGGTGGAGGTTCGCCTGGAAGAATGGAGCAGCCCGTACATCGTGCGGTCGCTGAAGGACGGCCTGGCTGACGTCGGCCTGTTCTGGGCCGACACCCCGCATGCGGGGCTGGCAACGGTGCCTTACCGTTCCGCTCGCCTGGTGGTGGTAATGCCAGCCGGCCACCCGCTGGCAGGCAAATCCGGAGTCTTCTTCGGCGATACCCTGAACTACGATCACGTCGCCTTCCATGAGGGCAGCATGCTCTACCGGCTGACGGAGCAGGGCGCGGCCGCGCTGCAGAGGTCGATCCGGACACGCTTGCAGGTCACGAGTTTCGACGCTATGCGGACCATGGTGTCTGCAGGCGTGGGGCTTGGAATCATGTCCGACGTGACGGTTGCTGCGCAGCCCAATAGCGGTGGGCTCCATGTCGTACCCCTTCTGGACGACTGGGCCTCGCTGGCCATGCTGGTCGGATATCGGGACTTTGCCGAGCTGCCGCGCGCCGCGCAGCTCTTCGTCGAGAGCCTGTCGCCGTCCATCGCTGCTTCCGCCTGAGCCGGCCATCAGAATCAGGAACGGCCGCCATCGAAATCCAATAATTTACGGCCGCCCCACAGTTGCGGACACTAGCCACTCGAGCAACGAAACGGCTGGCGTCCCATGAATCTCCCTCTGACCGGTATCACCGTAGTAGCGCTGGAGCAGGCCATAGCGGCCCCTCTGGCCACGCGCCACCTCGCCGATTGGGGCGCGCGTGTCATCAAGGTCGAACGCCCCGGTGCCGGCGATTTTGCACGCGGATACGACAAGGTCATGCAAGGCATGTCGAGCCAGTTCGTATGGGCCAACCGGACCAAGGAAAGCGTGGCGCTCGACATCAAGACCGAGGAAGGCCGGCGCGCGCTGGATGCAATGCTCGGCAAGGCCGATGTCTTCCTGCAGAACCTGGCGCCCGGAGCGGCCCGCAAGCTCGGCCTGGACGCCAGGACGCTGGTGGAGCGTCACCCGGCCCTGATTGCCTGCGACATCTCCGGCTACGGCTCAACCGGGCCGTTCCGCAACAAGAAGGCCTATGACCTGCTGGTCCAGTGCGAGACCGGCTTCCTGTCGATCAACGGCACGCCCGAGGCGCAGGCCAAATGCGGGCTCTCCATCGTGGATATCGCGACCGGCATGTATGCGTTGAACGGGGTCCTGATGGCGTTGTACCGGCGCGAGCGCACCGGCAGCGGCACGGCGTTCGAAGTCTCGCTGTTCGACAGCATGGCGGAATGGATGAGCTATCCCGCCTACTACACGCGCGACAGCGGCAGCCCGCTTGCGCGTGCGGGCGCCCGCCACGCCACCATCGCGCCGTACGGGCCATTCAAGGCAGGCGACGGCAAGGCGGTCTTCTTTGGCATCCAGAACGAGCGCGAATGGCAGGCATTCTGCGCGCGCGTGCTTGAGGATGAAGCGCTGGCTTCGGACCCACGTTTCAGCGCCAACCCCCAGCGCCTTGCCAACCATGAGGCGCTCGAGGCGATCATCACCGAACGGTTTGCCAGGTGGTCGAGCGCCGAGGTCGCAGAGAAGCTGGAAGCGGCGTCGATCGCGAACGCCAGGCTGAATGACGTGGCCGAGTTCCTGCAGCATCCGCAATTGCACGAGCGCGGGCGGGTCCAGGAGGTTGCCAGCCCGGTCGGGCCGCTCCATGTCTTCAAGCCGCCCCTCATCATCGATGGTATCGAACCGGTAATGGGACCAGTCCCGGCGATCGGCGAGCATACCGCTGCGGTACTTGCAGAATTTGGCCTGGACGCGGCGGAACCAGGCGAGACGGATGCCCGCGCATATGGGTGCGCACAATGAAAGTCACCCGGACTTACCTGGCCGTGCCGGCCCACCAGGATCGGCTGGTGGCATCCGCAGCGCGATCCGAGGCCGATGCCGTCTTCCTCGATCTGGAAGACGCGGTGCCGGAGTCGATGAAAGCCGCCGCGCTGACGGCCGCTATCGAGGCCCTCAACGGGCTCGATTGGGGCGACAAGGTGGTGGTCGTGCGCGTGAACGGGGCAGGGGAGCGGCAGCGCAAGGAGATCCAGGCGCTGGTGGAACGCTGCGGCCGCCTGAATGCCGTGTTGCTGCCGAAGGTCGAGTCGGCGCAGGAGATCGCCCAGGTGCAGGGCCAGCTCGACGGCACCAGGATAGGCATCGAGGCAATGATCGAAACCGCAAAAGGCCTGGTCTTCTGCGAGCAGATCGCCGCGGCTGGCGGCAATCTCGAATCCCTGCATTTTGGTGTCGGCGATTTTGGCGCATCGATTGGGGCCAAGGGCGTGGAAATCGGCCTGTCCGACCCGGGCTATGCCATGACCGCGCGCGCCACGGAGGGCTATGCCGACACCCCCCTTGATATGTGGGCCTATCCGATGATGCGCATCCTGGTGGCCGCGCGCGCGTTTGGCCTGCGTGCGATCGACGGACCTTGCGGTGCCTTCCGTGACGCTAGGCTGACCGAATCCAGCGCGCTGAAAGCCGCGGCGCTCGGCTATGACGGCAAGCAGGTCATTCACCCGATGCAGCTGGACAGCACGAACCGCGCCTTTACCCCCACCGATGATGAATTCCAGGCCGCGCAGCGCGTGGTGGCCGCGCTGGCCGATGCCGAGCGGGAGGGCCGCGGAGCGGTGCAGCTCGACGGCAAGCTGGTCGACTACGCCAATATCAGGATGGCGATGAAGGTCGTCGGCATGCGTGGCCGAGCCGGCGCGTAGCCAGTCATCACCCAATCAACCGGCCGCCACAGATGGCCGGAATCAATCCAGGAGACTCAGTATGAACCGACGAATCCGGACCGCACTCGCGTGCCTGGTATTTGGCACTTCCCTCGCACAGGCAGCGCCCACCAGCGATGCCTATCCTTCCAAGCCGGTCACGATCGTGGTGCCACAGGCGCCGGGCGGGACCAACGACATCGTCGGGCGCATCCTGGCCGCGGCGTTGTCGCAGTCGACCGGCCAGCAGTTTATCGTCGACAACCGTCCCGGGGCTGGCGGCAATATCGGCAGCCAGCACGCCGCCAGGAGCAACCCCGACGGCTACACCGTACTGCTGACGATCAGCAGTACCCAGGCGATCAATCCGGCGGTGTACAAGAAGATACCGTTCGACCCCGTCAAGGACTTCGAGCCCATCGCGTTGGTCGCCAGCGTGCCCAATGTGCTGGTTGCCAACCCGTCGTTCCCGGCATCGTCGATGAAGGAACTGATCGAGCTGGCCAAGCGCAAGCCGAATGAGTTCCGCTACGCCTCGGCCGGCAACGGCTCGCTGAATCACCTGCTTGGCGAGATGCTGAACAGCATGGCCGGCATCTCGCTGGAACATGTGCCGTACAAGGGCATCGGGCCTGCACTCAATGACCTGCTGGGCAACCAGGTTCCGCTTGCCTTCGCCAGCCTGCCGTCGGTGCTGCCGCACATCAGGGCCGGCAAGCTGAAGGCGCTCGGGATCAGTTCGGCCAGGCGTTCAAGTGCTGCGCCGGAGATCCCGGCGATCAGTGAAACCGTGCCCAACTACAGCGGAGATCTCTGGGTCGGCCTGTTCGCCGTGCGCGGCACGCCAAAGGATGTCACCAGCAAGCTGACGGCGGCAGTGGACAAGGTGCTTGACGACAAGGCCGTCCAGGACAAGCTCAAGGCGCAGGGCGCCGAGCTGCCGCGCGCCACGCCTCAGCAACTGTCGGCCATGCTCAGGTCCGACATGGACAAGTGGGCCAGGATCGTCAAGGCATCTGGCGCCACCGTCGACTGAACACGCCGCCTCCGGGCGGCCGACGCGGCGCCTGGTGTGGCCACTGTCCCTTTCCATTTGAGAAAGGAAGGTGGAGAAAGCCGCGGTTCCACCTCGGCCCGCCTTCCCCTCATCATGTCTTTACCGCGGCAAGGGGGCGGTTCAACGCCGCCCATCGACCGCCGCTCGTCGATACAAAGCCAGTGGGATGACTCGTGTCGCACATCGGCACGCTGCGTGCAGACCACCAAACCTCGAAGTGACTCCAATGAAGATCGTATTCCTGGACCGTTCCACCATCTCACCGCAGACCACGCTGCGAGCGCTGCCGTTCCCGCATGAGCTCGAACTCCACGGAGAAACGGCTGACGAGGACGTCGCCGCACGCATCGCCGGCGCGGACGTGGTCATCACAAACAAGGTGAAGCTGGATGCCCGGCAGCTCGAGCAGGCGCCGAACCTGAAGCTTGTCGCCATCGCGGCGACCGGCACGGATATCGTCGACCTGAAAGCCTGTTCCGCCTGCGGCATCGTCGTATCCAACATCCGCAACTATGCCGTCCATACGGTGCCGGAGCATACCTTCGCCCTGATCTTCGCGCTGCGGCGCAGCCTCGCGGCCTACCACGATGCCGTCAGGCGTGGCCGCTGGCAGGAATCCGGGGCCTTCTGCTTCTTTGACTACCCGATCAAGGACTTGCACGGATCGGTGCTTGGCATTATCGGCGACGGCGTGCTCGGACAATCGGTGGCCCGGATGGCGAGTGCGCTGGGCATGAAACCGCTGTTTGCCGCCTACAAGGGACGCCAGGATATGGGTCCGCTCTATACGCCTTTCGAGGAAGTTCTGCGCCGTAGCGACATCATCACCTTGCATTGCCCGCTGGTGGCGCAGACACGCAACCTGATCGACACGGCCGAGTTCGCGCAGATGGAACGGCGTCCGTTGCTGATCAACACCGCGCGCGGTGGGCTGGTCAACGAAGCGGCGCTGGTGGAAGCGCTGCAATCCGGGAAGGTGTCCGGGGCCGGGTTTGACGTCGCGACGGAAGAGCCGCCCGGCGCGGACCACCCATTCCAACAACTGAAGGATGCGCCCAACTTCATCCTGACGCCGCACGTGGCATGGGCGAGCGACGAGGCAGTGCAAGGCCTGGCCGACCAGCTGATCGACAACATCCGTGCCTTCGCGGAGGGAACGCCCAGGAATGTTGTCGTCGGGTAGGAACACGGTTCGTCAACCAACAAGCTGAGCTCTCTGATGAGACGATTTCGCAAGGCCAAGATCGTAGCCACGCTGGGACCCGTCAGTTCCTCCGCGGACGCCATCCGCGCGCTGTTCCTCGCTGGCGCGGATGTCTTCCGTTTCAATTTCAGCCATGGCACGCACGACGACCATCGTCATACCTATGACGTGGTACGGCAAGTGGAAAAGGAGGTGGGAAGGCCGATCGCCGTGCTGGCCGACCTGCAGGGCCCCAAGCTTCGCGTCGGCATGATGGGCCAACCCGGCATGCTTGAGGAAGGACAGCGCTTTATCCTGGACCAGTCTCAGGAAGCGGGCGATGCATCGCGGGTCTTCCTGCCGCATCGGGAGTTGTTCGACTGTGCCGAGCCAGGAAGAACCCTGCTGCTCGACGACGGTAAGCTGCATCTGCGTATCGACGCAGTCGAGCCGGCAAGACTGGTGACAACCGTTGTCACCGGCGGCGCGCTGTCATCGCGCAAGGGTATCAATGTGCCGGATGCCGTGATCCCCATTCCCGCACTGACCGACAAGGATCTTGCCGATCTGGAATTCGCCCTGGCGCTCGGCGTGGACTGGGTAGCGCTGAGCTTCGTGCAGACGCCGGGCGATGTGGCAGCCGCGAAGCAGCGGATCGGCGGCAGGGCGGCGGTCATCGCCAAGCTCGAGAAGCCTTCCGCAATCGAACATCTGGAAGCGATCGCCACGCTGTCTGACGCCGTCATGGTGGCCCGGGGCGACCTCGGCGTTGAATTGCCGCCCGAACGCGTGCCAGCGGTGCAGAAGCGGATCTCTCGCCTGTGCCGGCAGTTGGGCCGTCCCGTGATCGTTGCCACGCAGATGCTCGAATCCATGATCTCCGCGCCGGTACCCACGCGGGCAGAAGCATCGGATGTGGCCAGCGCGATTTATGACGGCGTTGACGCTGTCATGCTGTCTGCCGAGTCCGCCACCGGGCGCTATCCGGTCGCCGCGGTCACGATGATGGATCGGATCATCCGCGAGGTCGAAAGCGATCCACTCTATCGGAACATCATGGATGCCCAGCAGGTGGCCCCGCTTGCCAACCGGCAGGACGCGGTATGCGGCGCGCTGCGCGACATCACCCGCACCGTGGGCGCCAAGACCACCATCGCCTACACATCGTCTGGCGCAACCACGCTGCGCGCCGCGCGCGTGCGTCCACAGACGCCAATCGTTGGCGTGACGCCGTCGATGGAGGTTGCGCGGCGCATCAGCCTGGCATGGGGCATTCACGCGGCGGTAAGTCCTGACGTCCGGGATGTCGACGAGATGGTCGCTGTCGCCAGCAACGCAGCGGTGACTGAAGGCTTTGCTGCCGAAGGCGAGGAAATCGTGATCGTGGCAGGGATGCCGTTTGGCATGCACGGCTCGACCAATTTGCTTCACGTGGCAAAGGTGACGGCACCGCGCAGCCCCGATGCCGTGACGGTTCACAACGAGCAGGCGCTCGCCAACGACGGATCGATCTCACAATGATGGAAGCAGCAGTGCTGAAAGTCCTGGTTGCCCCTGACTCGTTCAAGGGCAGCCTTTCCGCCACCGAGGTGGCTGACCGCATCCGCGCCGGCATCCGCCGCGCTGTACCTCGTGCCGACGTTACCCTGGCACCGATTGCCGATGGCGGCGAGGGCACCGCCGAGGTCCTGGCGGCCACGCTCCCGGGCGTCTGGGAAGAGGTGATCGCCACCGACGCCAACGGCGCGCAAAAGCCGGTCCGCTACTTCCGCGGCCACACGCCGGAGTTTGGCGAACTCGCGATATTCGAGGTGGCCGAAGTGGTCGGCCTTCCGCACGCCCTGGTGGAGCCGGGGCAACGCACGACCAGGGGGATCGGCCATGTCATCCGGGCGATCGCGGGTCAGGGTGTCGATACCATCGCGATCGGGCTGGGCGGATCTTCCACCAATGACGCGGGCGCCGGCCTGCTGGCGGAAACAGGCTTCCGCTTCACCGATGCGGATGGCAAGACCTTGTGGCCAAGCCTCGATACGCTGGACGCGATCCGCACCGCAACCTGTCAGCGGCCTGCGCAGCTCGGCCGCGTCCGGCTGCTCGGCCTGTCAGACGTCAACAATCCGCTCTGCGGCCCAAACGGCGCGACCTTTGTCTTTGGCACGCAGAAGGGCGTACAGGACCTGGCTACGGCAGATGCAAGGCTGGAACGGTTTGCGAAGCGATGCGCGGCCGCCGTCGGGGAGGATGTTGCCGATGCGGAAGGCAGCGGCGCCGCCGGCGGCATAGGCTTTGCGCTGCGCTTGCTTGGCGCAGAGATGGTGTCCGGGGCGGCTTTCGTACTTGGCGCTGCCGGTCTCGACGCGGGGCTCGGCGCGTTCGACTGGGTCATGACCGGCGAGGGACGGTCCGATGCGCAGACGATGATGGGGAAGGGGCCGGCGATGATCGCGCGGATGGCGCGCGAGGCTGGCGTGCCGGTAACGCTGCTCTCCGGCGCCGTCGAGCCCGATGCCGGCTTGGCCGAAGCCTTCGATGGGTGTATCTCGATCCAGCAGGGGCCGGTATCGATCGGTTTTGCGATGGAGAATGCGGCGGCGTTGCTTGAGGATGCTGCATTCCAGCTTGCGAGGCTTTACGTCGCCGCGAGGCAGCAAGGGGGCGCATAGAAGAAGATCGGCTATCCGCACTAGTCGTTCATCGGATGGACCTTGCGCGTGGCGATGCCGCTTCCGGCTCGCCGTCGAGCCACGGACTGCGGCGGCCGTCGGTGCCGGTCGGTTCCGATATCAGAGCAGCTCTCAGGGATCGGCGATATCGCCACGGTAGGCGATGTGCACCTTGTTGCCATCCGGGTCGCGCAGGTAGGCGCCGTAGTACCCATGGCCGTAGTGCGGACGCGGCCCGGGTTCTCCCTCGCAGCTTCCGCGCATGGCCAGCCCTGCCGTGTAGGCGGTGTCGACGGCCGCGAGCGACGGCGCGGCGAAGGCGACCATGCTGCCGTTCCCGGCACTGGCGGCATTGCCGTCGAAGGGGAGGTAGACGTAGAACCTTGGCAGCGCGTGTCCTGGGCGCACCCAGCATGCCGCGGCAGGCCCGCTGTCCGCTGCTACCACCCGCCGTACCAGGCCGAGGGGGATAAGCACCGCGTCATAGAACGCGGCGGCACGCTCCAGATCGGCGCACCCGACCGCGATGTGGCTGAACATTGGGGTCATCCTTGCTTGTTGCCGCGCCCTGCCACTTAGGCCGGACGCGCCATCACGATCAGCCGGAGGGCCAGCAGCACCAATACGGTGGCGAGCCCCAACGATTGCAGGCGAGCGAACTTCGGATTGCCATCCAGGAAGCGGCGGACTGCGCCGCTGCCCACGCCGAGGGCGGCGTGGAACACGAAGGCGATCGCGGTCAGCACGCTCCCGAGGATCAGCAATTGCCGGGCGACTGGCCCATGGCCTGGCACGACGAATTGCGGGAGGAACACCACGAAGAACAGCAAGGCCTTGGGGTTGAGCAGGCTGTTCAGCATGGCACGCGCGAACACGGCTGTCAGCGTCGCCTGCGACGCGATGGCCCCGCCTGGTGCCGCCGGTGCCTGCAGGCACTTGTAGGCCATCCACAAAAGGTACGCGGCCCCGCAATAGCGAATGACGTCGAAGGCCGCCGGCATGTTGCCGACCACGGCCGCGATGCCGGTCGCGGTGAGTATCGTCAGTACCAGATCCGCCGCGCCAATGCCGAGCGCCGAAGCCACGCCGCCGCTCCAGCCGTAGGTCACGCCATGCGTGATCACGAACATCATATTGGGCCCCGGCGACATCAGCAGGAGCATCACCGCCACGGCGAATACAGAAAGGGTTGCCAGATCCGTCATGCCTGCTGCCTGTTGGTTGAATGCTGGTAGAGTAAGACCATCACCTGATACAACCAAAAAATTGTTCTAGATACAACCATGACCAGAGCGCGATACAAGTCGATCATGGATCGGATAGCGGCGCGCATCCGCGTGGGCGAACTATTACCGGGCACGCAGTTGCCCACAGTTCGCGCGCTGATGCGGGAGCATCGCGTCGCGCTGGCCACGGCCTTGCGGGTATACGGCGAACTCGAGGCGGTCGGGCTGGTGGTCTGCGAACCCGGCCGCGGCACCTTCGTACGCGATACCTCGCTGCCGCGCGGGCTGGGGCTGCAGCAGCATCCGCTCAAGGCCGGTGCGGTGGACCTGACCTTCAATTACCCCTCGCTGCCGGACCAGGTGGAAACATTGCGGGAGGGCCTGCGCAGCCTGGCCGTCTCGGGCGATCTCGATGCCCTGCTGCATTCGGCGCCCCAGGGCGGCCGGCCGCACGAGCGGCAGACCGTGGCCAGGCATTTGCGGAACCGCGATATCCGCGTGGGCGGCGACCAGGTACTGATCGTCAACGGCGCCCAGCAAGGGTTGGCCGTGACCGTCATGGCCCTGTTCAAGCCTGGCGACGTACTGGCCGTCGATGCCCTCACCTATCCCGGCATGAAGGCGCTGGCGCACGCGTACCGGCTGGATCTCGAGCCGCTACCCCAGTCCGCCTGCCGCACTGACCTCGATGCCCTGGCCGCGCTCTGCAGGCGGCGGCCCGTGCGGGCCATCTATACGATGCCCACGCTGCACAATCCGCTGGGAACGGTCATGCCGGAGCAGGATCGCGCCCGCCTGGCGTCGCTTGCCGATGCGCACGATTTTCTGATCGTCGAGGATGGCGCCTATGCCTTCCTGGCCGAGCCATCGCCGAAACCCGTGTTTACCCATGCCCCACATCGGACCATCTATGTGTCGGGCCTTTCAAAGAGCGTGGCATCCGGATTGCGGTTTGGATTCGTCGCGGCGCCCCACGCCCACATTCCCGCCCTCGAACAAGCCATTCGCGTATCCACCTGGAATACCCCTTCGCTGACCGTCGCCCTGGCCTGCCGCTGGATCGAAGCGGGTACGGTGGATGCCCTGGAAGACCGCAAGCGCAAAGACGCCAGGCAGCGCCAGGAGCTTGCCCGCCAGGTCTTGCAAGGCTGCACGGTCATTGCCCACCCTTGCTCCTATTACCTTTGGCTGGAACTCGGCGAAGGCTTGCGCGCCGACCGTGTCGTGGCCGAACTTGAGCGCAAGGGGGTATTGGTGACGACCGCCGAGCCATTTGCCACAACGCCTCATGTCCCTCATGCATTGCGGGTGGCGCTGGGCTCCATTGGACTGGGAACGCTGCAGCGGGCGCTTTGTGAAATCCGGGCCGTGGTCGGGCAGTGATCGGAAACGCATCAGGCCGATCTGCTGGGACCGATCCGCGAGCGCATGAGCGCCGGGGACCACGCGGGCGCCGAGCGGCGCTTTCGTGCGGACGTTATTAAAAGTTATTTGGTTAGAGCTTCTATGGGCGTATGCTGGAACTGCCACCTTGGCAAGCAACGCACCAGGAGCAACCCATGGCCAAGAGTCAACTACGCAGCACTCGCGAAGCGAAGAAGCCCAAGCAGCCCAAGAAGCCGTCAGTGCCGGCAACCCCGTTCAGCACAGTTCATCCGAGGGTCGGGAACGAAGGAGGCGTCGCCAAGAAGAAGACGTAAATCGGTTGGCCGCGGACACGCGGCACAGTGATCACACGCAACTTGCAACGTTCACCGCAGGAAATTGATATCTCTACATTGAAAGCGCAGACCGCTTCGGGAGGCGCATCATGATCCATCACATCACGGACCCCACTTTTCGCGGGCTTCCGCTCACCGCCGAGCAAGACTCGGAAATTCGTCACTACCTGAACAGGAAGGCTAGGCTGGGCAAGCCATGGAATACCCCCGAGCTGCGCGGGATGCTTGAGGACATGCTGCTGCCGCCGAGTACCGAGGACGACAGCCAGAGCGACATCCCGCGCGACGCGTTGGCCGCCGCAGAGCGTGCAGCCGCGTTCGTCGACCAGGACATGGAGCCAATCGAGGCGTATGAGGAATTGCATGCCGCGATGGAAGCCGAGAGCATGAAAGGAGATACGCACTAGCGGGAGCGCTTCGCGCTGGTCGTGAGCGTTGCAACCCGGTCCGTCAAAGGCGTAGAACGCACGCCGCGCTAACGCATGACCGCGTTGGCCCGTGAAACGGCGATCGCCCACCTCGAACTGGAAGACCCCAAGCCACCCCACACCGGCCGTTCTGCGAGCGGAGGCTGGATGGCGGCTCATCGGCCGACGCTGCCATTGGCTTCTGCCAGGCCGACTGACCGAGATGGACGCTCATACTTCCCCGCAGATCGGCGACGAGCAAAAAAACTCCGGCACTCGGCCGGAGGTCAAAGCCATCGCGTGGATCCGACTCCCGCGAGGCGTGCTTGCATGCACCGCCACATGTCCGGAGGTTCCTCGGGATGCTGGTGCCGGCGCCGGCTCTGTCAGTCCTGTATGACTGACCATACAGCAAAGGGCTCCCACATCGGCACGCGTCGTACCCAGGGTGTTTTGCAGGTCGCACAGCGGAAGCGGTCGGACATGCAGGAAGGCTGTTCCGGACAGCACTCGGGCTCCAGCGCCGAGTGCGGCGAGGCGCGTCGGAATTTCGGAGCGTTGGCGCAATATTCCCAAGCCCACCATCGCGCAGGTACAGGGAAAATGCATTGCCTGCGGCCTGATGCTTGTCTGGCCGTGCGACCTGATCGTGGCTGCGGAAGACGCGATGTTCATGGACCAGACCGTCACCATGGGCATCAACGACGCGGAGTTCATTGCCCATCCCTGGGAGCTGGGCGTGCGCCAGGCCAAGGAATTCCTGTTCACCTCTGCTTGGCTCAGCGCAAAGGACGCATGGCGGATGGGGATGGTCAACCATGTCGTCGAACCTGGCAAGCTTGCCGACTTTACGCTGGCCCTGGCCGCGAAGATAGCGCAGAAGCCGCTGTTTGCATTGAAGTTGGCGAAGGAATCGATCAATGCTGCACAGGATGCCCAGGGGCGCGTCAATGCGATGCAAACCTCGTTCGCCTTGCATCAGGTCGCGCACAGCCACAACATGCTGCGCTTTGGCATGCTAATCGATCCGGCAGGTGTACCGCCGCTGGCCAGGCTATCGACGCTTGCGGGAAACAAGAGCGCGAAATCAACGGAGGAGAAGGCTTGAACATGGAACAGCAAATGCAACGGGCCGATGGCATTGCCTGGGGCGTCACCGATGGCATCGGCCGTATCGTGCTGGTGCGGCCCGAGCGAGCGAATGCGATTACGGCTGCTTCGACCAAGACATTGGTGCACGCCATCGATGACGTCCTGGACCGCAAGGCACGCGTCGTGTTACTCACGGCCGAGGGACGCGTTTTCTGTGCTGGTGGCGATATCGATGGCTTTGTGTCTGCAGGCTCGGCGTTGGATGTGCACGTGGAAGAGATCCTGGCTGCCGCGCATCCCGCGATTCACCGGCTGGCGACTGCGCCTGTCCCGGTGGTGGCGGCAGTCGGTGGCCCGGTAGCCGGTGCGGGCATCGGACTGGCGTTGTGTGCGGATTTCGTACTGGGCACCGCTTCGACAAAACTCCGCACCGGCTACGCCGCGATCGGGCTGTCGCCTGACGTAGGCGCCTCGTACTTCCTTGCCCGGCGCGTTGGCACAGTGCGGGCCCAGCAGTGGTTGATGCTTAGCGATGTCATCGATGCGCGGAGCTGCCTTGAGCACGGCGTGGTTGACGCGTTGTACGCGGATGGCGCCGAGCTTGCCGACGCCGCGGAGAAGCTGGCGCAGCGCCTGGCAGCATCCCCGAGCGGGTCGCTGGCCAGTATCAAGATGCTGTGCCGCCGATTGCCGGACCGCAATCTGCAGGAGCATCTCGCGCTGGAGCAGGCGTTGCTTGTGGATTGCACGAGGAGCGACGATGCACTGGAAGGAGTCCGCGCCTTCATCGAGAAGCAGCCGCCCCGGTTTAATGTTCAAAGCGTCAAGTCGGAAATATAGCCCGAAATAGAGGCGGCCCAAGCCGCCTCCATCTCCTTCAACGATATGCCGAGGCTCAACGGCGTTTGCGCTTTGGGGCCGGCTTCTTGATTGTCAGCGCATCGGACCAATACGTCATCACCTGTTTCGCCCCTTCCGTCATTGCGTTTGAAGCCTGACGCTTGCCCTCCGCCGTCATCCGGCCGCGTGTCGCGCCGGCGATGCGGTGGGCATTGCTGAGCCACATGCTCATGAACGGATTCTTCTTGTTCCAGGGGTTCTTCATAGGGTTTTCCGGGTGCGATTGGCTGACCGCCTTGCTGGCGCGGCTGAATGCCACATATCCCGGTGCGCAAGCGCCGTGCCAGGGCGACGCCGGCCACGTCATACCGGCGCCGCTGGGTAGTGGTCATCGTCCTGTGAGGCGCCACCATGGCCGAGAGTACTAATTTCGCCCGGCGAGGGCGGCGGAGGGCCAGTCCTTCAGGCATCTCTCGCCGCACTCGGTTCAGCCACCCCCGGTACGCCGCTTTCTACAAGACACCGTCTAAGTTACCGGGACTGCAGCGCAATTTTCAGCTGGCGGGGAGCGACAGCCCAGTGCTCCCAGTCAGCGAGAAGGTATCTGGCAGCGGCCTCGGGTGAACCGGTGGGTTGAGAAAGTGGCCTTGCTTGATAATCGCGCCGCCCCGCGGCACGGGAATTGCCTCGTCAGGTAATCATCGCTGAAGCGTCTCGTCTACCTTCACAATTTGACACATTTGGGACGACCTTATGGGCCCCGGCACATGGATATCGATGAAATGCGGCTTACCCACTACCGTGGATACGACATTCAGGTTGTCCTTAATGCTTGCTCTAAGGACATGTTCGAAACCTGGTTCCAGATAGAGGGGCCCACGAAGCCGCCGGGGGTGGCCGCGCTGGGAAAGCGTGTCAAAGTCTTCGGGGGGCCGTTCAGCCGGCGCTGGGCCTATCTCGTCGGCGAGTTGGCCGGAAGGGCCGCAATTGATGTGATTCTGGGTGGGGATGACTAGATCAGACTGCTGCGGCACCGACGATCGGGACATTCTGACGACGGGACCCTTGGGCGGCGGGTAACGCTGCAAGGAGATATTTTCATGACGCATTTCGTACCCTTCACTACGCAGCATCTCGAAACGGCATGCCGGGTTCTTGGAGACACAGAACGGGGCCTTACCGGACCGCAAATAGGGAGGCTGCTTCGGGAAATCGGACTCCCGGACCCATGCCAGACCATGACCAAGTGGAAGCGCTTATTCAAGGCACTGGCGAGTGCACAGAATCGATATCGGGTGGGCAATCATCTAATTTTGCTGATTGACCAGGCCGCTCGTGAAGCCGACGGGCTTCGTTGGTGCCGGGATGAACTGAACGCTGTGCTGTCGTTTTCAGGTTTGTATGTGCGGAAGGACGGTCGTGTCGCGTTCCTGGCAAATGGATAGCGCTTGATAGCCCATCCGCGAGTCCGACATCCGATTTGCGATCGACTATCTGGTCACGCTGCCCTATGTCGATGAAAACCGCATCGGCGCCATCGGCGTCTGCGGCGGCGGTGCCTATACGATCCACGCCGCGATGACTGATCACCGCATCAAGGCGCTGACCTCGATCACTGGCGTCAACTTCGGCCGGCTGATCCGGGAAGGATTCAGCAACTTCGACCAACTGGGGCGTCAGACTGAATCCAGCCATTCCAGGTCCACCAATTGCTGCTGAATGAGCGCATCCTCAAGGTGAACATGCGCTCTGGCATGGAAATTTGCATCCCTCCATCTGCGTCTGAATGACGTATGTGCGATGCCTCACTATCTGACCGAGCGCTGTTTTCCGAACGCTGCATGGCAGTGAATTGTCCTGTTCGCCTTTGAAACACACTTAAATGTGAAAGGATGTAGACACTCTGACGGATGCCGATTCAATGACCATCGTTCAGCATTGAATATGCGGAGCAGGTGTTCGCTCCGCTTTTCCAAGCTCTCGGGGCACCCCCCCGGACCCCGGGGGCTTTTTTTTCAACAAGCAAATCCTCTGATCAGAGGAGGACGGCTACTCTCTTGGGCTTGAGCGGTGCGGTGGCCTTGGGGATAGTCAGACATCCATGTGGCATTGCACACTCGGGACTGCGTCGTCATTTTTAAAGATTCGTTAAGTGATTTTGTTAGCCGGCTCTTACTATCAGGCCAGGAATTCGCGGGACGGCGCCCCACATCGCCTACATCCGATACACCACCCCCACCCAAAAACTCCGCGGCGCCCCCGGTGCCACGAACAATGCGCTGGCGCCATCCCCCGGCGCGACATGCGGCTGCACCAGGTTGCCATCCGGAAATACGTTGTTGGCGATCTGGCCATAGGTCTCATACCGGCGATCGAACAGGTTCGCCACGCGCGCATAGATCTCGAACCGCTTGTTCACCTTGTACGCCGCACGCAGGTTGACGGTCGCGTAGCCAGGCACGCGCCAGTCGGCGGTCTTCGGCGCCGCGCCCGGCTGGGGATCGCTGCGCAGGGCGTCTTCGTTGCCGCTGGCGACAGTGCTGGACACCGCCACCATGTCGGCCCCGAGCGTCAGGCCAGCCATTGCCTGCCAGTCGACGCCGAGCTTGAGCGTGTGGCGCGGCAAGCCGGCCATGCGCATGCCCGGGCGGATGTCGATGGTGCGTTCGCCTGCCGCGAGTTGCCCTGCGGCCTGGTAGGTGGCCTGCAGGTAGCTGTAGCCAAGCCGCAGCGTGACATCGCCCAGCCGCTGGCGCGCCGTGAAATCGGCGCCCTGGTTGCGGGTGCGGTCGAAGTTGGCGAAATACCCCAGCTGGGTGTTGGGCGCGCGCAGGAACAGGATGTCGTCGTGATTATCGATGCGGTACAGCGTGGCAGTGACTTCGGTGTCCTTGCCGGGGCGCCAGCGCACGCCGGCTTCGTAGGCGTGGGAGACGACCTGCTTCAGGTAAGGGTCGGCCTGCAATCCTGCCGGCAGGCGGCACGGCCTGGTCGGGTCGGCACAGCCCAGTTCGAGCACCGTCGGCACGCGGTTGTTCTGGGCATAGCCGCCGAACACGGTGACGCCGCCGCCGAGCTTCTGCGCAAGTCCCAGCGCAGGATTGAGCCGGCGGTAGGTAAATTGCTCGCGCGGCTGTTCGCTGCCGTCGCTGTTGCGCAGCGTATTGCTGACCGTGGCGAGATTCCATCTTGCCGAGGCGGTCAGGAAGGTGCTGGGCGTCAGCGACCACGTGTCGGACAAATACAGGCCGAAGGTGCGTGAGGTGCCGCTGACCCCGGAGAACAAGGCATTCGGTTCGTCCGGATCGGCCACGGCGCCACGGTCGGCGGTGAAGGTGGCGGGCTGCGCGTACTGTGAATAGGTCAGGTTGCTGCGGTCGAGGCTTGCGCCGGCGTTCATCACGTGGTGCTCGGTTTCCTTTGCCAGGCTGAGGGCCACGCCGACGGTCCGCTGCCGCATATGGGTGGAGTTGAGCACGGCGGGATGCAGCGCGGCGCCTTCGGCGCGGGTCACGCCACAGTCTTCGCCGCGGGGGCTGCCGTCGGCGTTGAAGCCGTCCTCGCAGTTTTCGGCATAGGCCTCGTAGTCGGGGTTCACGTCGCCGTTGACGGTGTCGCGGCGGCTGGTGCGCACATAGGCGAGGGCCGCGGCGCTGGTCTTGTCGTCGAACCAGTGGCGGCCGTTGAAGGCGACCTGGGTCACCTGGTTGCTGGTCTTGTCCGGATAGGTATATACGGCACGGCGATTGGCCTGGTAGATGTCGGGCAGGGTGACATCGCCGCTGGTACGGAAGGCAGGGACCAGGCCGTTGCCGGTCAGCGTACTGCGTCCGTGCAGCACGGAGACGTCCCAGCTATCGGTGTCGCCGGCATAGCCTGCCTTGGCGAAGACGTTGCCGAGCCGCCCATCCGAATGGTCGCGCCAGCCGTGCTCCTGGAACAGCGTGCCGGCGGCAAAGGCATGCCAGCCGCCGGCACTGCGCACGCCGCCGGACAGGTCGGCACGCTTGCGGCTGCCGCTGCCGTAGGACAGGTCGGCCGTGAAGCCGGGCGAGTCCAGGCCTGAGCGCGTGGTCATGGCCAGGGAGCCGCCCAGGGTGTTGAGGCCGTAGGCCGGGTTTGCGCTGGAGATCATCGATACGCTCGCGAGCGCGGCTTCCGGGACCATGTCCCAGCTCACCACGTCGCCGAAGGGCTCGTTGACGCGGATGCCGTCGAGGTAGACCGACAGGCCTTGCGGCACGCCCGGGATCGAAGAGGCGCGGAAGCCGCGATAGGTGAGGTCGGTCTGGAACGGGCTGCCCTGGATGTCGTTGACATTGACGCCGGCCAGGTTGCGCGCCAGGTAGTCGGTCAGGTTGCCGGCGCGCGACCCGTCCAGCGCATCGCCGCGCACGGTCTGCACGGTGTAGGGCACCAGGTCGCTGTCCACGCCGATGCCGGGAAGCGGCGCGGCCGCCACCACCAGCACCTCTGGCAGCACCGCGCTGTCCTGGTTTGGTACAGGGTGTACCGGGGTGTCCCATTGTGCAACAGCGGGCTGCTGGGCCAGCAGGGCCACGGCAATCGTGATCGCGGTGGCAGTGCCGCAGCCGGGTCTGCCGCAGCGGGCCGTGGCGTGGTTGGGCAGCTGTCGTTGCTGTGCCCGGGACGGGTTGGCTGGCATCTTGCATCTCCTCCTGGATACCGGCGCATTACCTGCATTGGGTAGCGCCTGAATTGGAACAAGCTGACGGTACCGGGAGCACTTTTCGCACCTCAGGCATCGGGAAAAACTCCCGATCTGCAATCGGCCTGAAACCGCGACCCGTACCGACGCCCGCCATCCTCCGGAGGAGCACTGCCATGACGATGTCGCGCTACCTGGCCAGCCGAGCCATCGGGCTGTCTGCCGCGTGCCTGTGCTGCGCGCTGCTGGCGGCGCTGTGGCTGGCGCGGCAGGCCGTCAGCGAAGAACGCAGCGGCGCGGCCGCGCTGGCGCAGCTCATTCCGCGACTGTCGGCGCTGCAGTCCGCCACGCCGGCGGAGCGCGCGGCGCACCTGGCGGCGCTGCGCGCCATCAACGCGTCCGGGCAGATGCGGCACCTGCGGCTGCACCTGGAGGACGGCGCTGGCCGCGTACTGGTGGACGCGTCGCAACCGGCCAGGCGCAAGGATGCGGAGGACCAGGACCGCTTGCTGACCTTCTTGCAGGCCGACATGGCGGCCGCGGAAAGCGCATGGGAAATCGGTGCCCGCGACGGCACCGTCTACCGTGCCGCGCTGCGCTGGGACCCGGCCAGCGAGCTGCGCGAAGCGCGCGCCGACGTGGCCGGCAACCTGGCCATGCTGGCGCTCTATGGCGTGCTGCTGCTGGGCTGCCTGCTGTGGACGGTGCGGCGCGCCTTCACGCCGCTGCAGCAGATCCTCGACGCCATCGGTCACTACGAGCAGAAGGACTACAGCGTGCGCCTGCCTGCCATGCGCATCCGCGAGCTGGACCTGATCCGCGGCGCGCTGAACCACCTGGCCGGCGCGCTGGCCGAGCACCAGGCCGAACGCCGCGCGCTGAGCCGCAAGCTGCTCGACGCGCAGGAATGCGAACGCGCGCGGCTGGCGCGAGAGCTGCACGACGAGTTCGGCCAGGTGCTGACCGCGATGCGCGCCGACGCGACCTATCTGGTGCGCAAGAGCGCCCATGCGCCGATGCTGCAGATCGTGGCGAACGACCTGGCCGGGCATTGCGCCAGGATCCAGGACGAAGTCCGCCACCTGCTGCACCGGCTGCGCCCGCATGGCGCGCGGCCCGACGGGCGGCTGGCATCGCTGGAGCGGCTGCTGCAGGACCTGGTGCGGAGCTGGCGCGAACAGCCGGGGCAGTCGGTGCGGCTCGATTGCGATGTCGACATTGGCGACGCTGCGCTCGGGCCCGACCTGACGCTGACGCTCTACCGGATCACGCAGGAGGCGCTGACCAATGTGATGCGCCATGCCGGCGCGCGCCGCGTGGCGATCCGCATTGCCGCGACGGTCCGGGGCGCGGTGCACTGGTGCGTGGAAGACGATGGCCGGGGCATCGGCGATATCACCGCGGCACAGCAGCGCAGCCATGGCCTGCGCGGCATGCAGGAGCGCGCCTGGGCGCATTGCGCCACGCTGTGCATCGGACCGGCCGAAGTGATGGGCGAAGCAGTAGGCTGCCGCCTCAGCGCAAGTTTTCCACTGCCGGCGCCGGCAGCCGCGCCGCTTACGTTTGGGAGACATCCAGCATGAACATGATCGATGTTGTCATCGCGGACGACCACGCGGTCGTGCGCACGGGATACCGGCGCCTGCTCGAACTGGAGGACGGCATGCGCGTGGTGGCCGAGTTCGGCGATGGCGATGCCGCCTATGCCTGGCTCACGCAGCATCCGGCCGATGTGCTGGTGCTGGACCTGTCGATGCCGGGCCGGGGCGGCCTGGAGATGCTGCATCGGCTGGGCGCGCGTGTTCCCGCGCTGCGGACACTGGTGTTCAGCATGCATGACAGCGCGGCGATCGTGATGCAGGCCATGCGCGCCGGCGCCGCCGGCTACCTGACCAAGAGCAGCGCGCCGGAGGCGCTGGTCGATGCCGTGCGCAAGGTGGCGGCCGGGCAGCAGGTGATGTCCGCGGACGTGGCAGGGCTGGTGGATACCGGCGCGCCGCCGCCTCACCTTACGCTGTCGCCAAGGGAGTTCGACCTGTTCCGCCAGTTCGCGCGCGGCATCGCGATCGAGGACGTGGCGGCCCGCTTCTGCCTGAGCACGAAGACCGTCGCCAACTACCAGACGCTGATCCGCAAGAAGATGGGGCTGGCCAACCGCGTCGAGATGCACCGCTATGCGGTCGAGCATGGCTTCGGGTGATCGCTGTCACAAAGCAGGACAGCGATGTGTTCCACCACGAGACAGTCATGCACGGCGCAGCGCACAACGCACGGACCTGCGATGGCCGCTGGCAGCGCCTCCGGCCCTGCGTGGACAACAACCGGCACGGACACCACGCTCATGCTGCGCCGCACATGGTATCGGCTTTGCGTTGTTCTCCCGCATCCACACTCAACCTCGCCCGATCATGTTCCGACGCCTCGCCTGCCTGCTGTTGCTGTGCCTCGGCTTCGCCCATGCGGGCGAAGCGCAGGCCGAAGGCGCACAGGCTTACCCCTCGCGGCCGATCACGCTGGTGGTGCCGTGGCCGGCGGGCGGCGCCACCGATATCTCCATGCGCATCCTGGCGGAACTGGCCGGGCGCGAACTGGGCCAGCCCATCGTGGTGGAGAACCGGTCCGGTGTCGGCGGGACACTGGTGGGCGGCGTGCTGGCCGCAGCGCGGCCGGACGGCTACACCATTGGCCAGTTGCCGCTGACGGTCTATCGTTTCCCGCACCAGCAGAAGACCGCCTGGCAGCCGCTGCGGGACATCCAGCCCGTATTGATGATCTCGGGCTATACCTTCGGCATCGTGGTGCCGGCCGACAGCCCGTTCCGCTCGCTGCGTGAGCTGGTCGCCTGGGGCCGCGCGCATCCGGGCGCGCTGACCGTGGGCTCGACCGGCATCGGCACCACCGCGCATCTCGCCATGGAAGACGTGCTCGGCCGCAGCGGCGTGCGCTATATCCATGTGCCGTACCACGGCACCGCCGACCAGATGCTGGCGGTCGCCAACGGCACGCTGATGGCGGGCGTCAATTCCACCGGCTTCGCGCCCTTCGTGGAGAACGGCAAGCTGCGGTTGCTGGCGGTGTTCAGCGCGCAGCGCCCGGCGCGCTGGCCTGACGTGCCCACGGTCAGCGAACTGGGCTTTGCCGACGCGGTCCATCACTCGCCGTACGGCATCGGCGCGCCGCGCGGCACGGACCCGGCGATCGTCAGCCGCCTGCACGATGCCTTCCGCACCGCCATGCGGCACCCGCGCCACCTGGCCGAGTTGGCCAGGTACGACCAGGAACTTACCTACCTGAATACCGCGCAGTACGACGCCTACCTGCGTCAGGCCTGGGACACCGAGCGGCTCTTTGCCGAGCGCGTGGGCACGGCGCTTCCGAAGGGGCAGCTATGACAGCCACGCAAGCCCCGCTGGCGCTGTGTTGCGACGGCGTGCGCAAATCGTTCGGCGGCCGCGCCGCGCTGGACGGGGTTTCGCTTGGCGTGCGGCGCGGCGAATTCGTGGCGCTGCTCGGGCCCAACGGGGCGGGCAAGACCACGCTGTTCCAGATCCTCGGCGGCCTGTTCGTTGCCGATGCCGGCCGCGTGACGGTGATGGGCAGCGATATGCGCCGCGATCCGGTGAGCGCGCTGGCGCAGCTCGGCATCGTGTTCCAGCAGCCGGCCATCGACCTGGACCTGCCGGTGCTGGCCAACCTGCGCTTCCATGCCGATCTGCACGGGCTGCCGCGCGCCGTCGCGAAGCAGCGCATTGAACGGCTGCTGGATGCCTTTGGCCTGGCCGGGCGTGCGCGTGCGCCGGTGCGCGAACTGTCGGGCGGCAACCGGCGCAAGGTGGAGCTGGCACGCGCGCTGCTGCATGAACCCGCGGTACTGCTGCTGGACGAGCCCACGGCAGGACTCGATCCGGCCTCGCGCGCGCAGCTAGTTGCCGATGCCAGGCGGCTCACGGCGCAGGCGCACGCCGGCGTGCTGTGGGCCACCCACCTGGTGCAGGAAGTGGAGCACGCGGACCGCGTGATCGTGCTGGATCGCGGCGGCGTGCGTTTCGACGGCACGCCTGCGGCGCTGCGCGGCGCCGCGCAGCGCGACAGCCTCGAAAGCGCTTTCCTCGCAATGACGCCGCCTTCGGACAACCCGGCGAGAAGGAGGGTTCCCGCATGAACGAGATGCCATCGCTGCGCTGGTTTGCTGCCACGCTGCTGCTGGCGACGACCTTGCTGGTCGCCGCCGGCCTGGCCGAAGCCGCGCAAGGCGGCGCGGCGCGCGTCGCCAGCGAACAGGTTTTTGTGTCAAGCGAGAAGGACGATGCGGTCGCCGCCTACCATGCGCGCACCCGGCAACTGCTGGCGGTGTGGCGCCAGTGCAAGCGGCCGCGCCACCTGCAGCTTTCACCGGACCGTGCGCGCCTGTACGTGGCGTGCAGCGACGACAACCGCGTGGACGTGGTCGACGTGGCCAGCCGCAAGACGCTTGCCTCGCTGCCGGTGGGAGATGATCCGGAGCTGTTCGACCTGAGCCAGGATGGCCGCACGCTCTATGTCTCGAACGAGGAAGACGCGCTGTTGTCGGCCTACGATACCGCCTCGGGCAAGCGCGTGTTCGCGGTCAAGGTGGGCGAGGAGCCGGAAGGCGTCAAGGTCAGTGCTGACGGCCGGCACGTGTACGTGACCTCGGAGGTCGCCAACCTGGTCCATGTGATCGACGTGGCAGCGCGCAAGGTGATCCGGAACATCCAGGTCGGCAACCGGCCGCGCCGGCTGCTGCTGGTGCGCGACGGCAAGGAGCTGTGGGTGTCCAACGAGCTGTCTGCCAGCGTCAGCGTGATCCGTACCGATACGCTGGAGGTTGCCCAGACCATCGCGTTCGCGCCGCGAGGCTTCCGCGCGGAGGACGTGACCCCGGTGGGCATGGCGGCCAGCCGCGACGGTACGCGCGCGTATATCGGGCTGGGACGCGCCAATCATGTCGCGGTGGTCGAGGTGGCATCGCGCCGGGTGCTGGACTACGTGCTGGTCGGCCGGCGCGCATGGGGGCTGGCGCTTAGCCGCGACAACGCCCGCCTCTACGTCGCCAACGGCCTGTCCGACGATGTCAGCGTGGTGGATACCGCCAGCGGCAAGGCGGTGGCCACGCTCAAGGCGGGCCGGGTGCCGCATTCGGTGGCGATCGATGACTGACCCGTCGCGCCGCGCATGCAGGGGAGGGCGGGCCATGCTTGCCACCGCCACGCTGGCCTTGCTGTCGGCCCTGGCACAGGCGGCCGAGGTGCGCGTGGCAGTGGTCTCGCTGGCCGGCGACCCCCGCCATGACGCGCGGCGCCTCGCGCAGCGCTTGCCCGGCCAGCCGCAAGGCCGTGCGCTCGACGGCGCGCAAGTGGCGGCCGCCGAGGCGCGCTTCGCGCTGGAGGCTGCCGGCCAGTCGCTCCGGCTCGACCCGCATGAAGCGCGCAGCGAAGCCGAGATCGGGCCGACGGTCGCCGCCCTGGTGCGCCAGGGCACGCGCTTTATCCTGCTCGACCTGCCGTCCGCAGCGGTGCGGGCGGCCGCGGGCTCGGTCAGGCCGGGCGAGGCCTTGCTGTTCAACGTCTCGGCCGATGACGACGAACTGCGCGGCGCCGGCTGTTCGCCGGTGCTGCTGCACACGCTGCCCAGCCTGCGCATGCACGCCGATGCCCTGATGCAATACCTGGCCCTGCGCAAATGGCGCCGCGCCTTGCTGCTCACCGGCCCGTCCGCGGCCGACGCGGCGCAGCGCGACGCGCTGGCGAAGTCGGCGCGGCGCTTCGGCATCGCCTGGTCGGGACAGCGCACGTTCCGGCTCTCCAACGATCCGCGCGAGCGCGACCAGGCCAACCTCAACCTGCTGACCACCGGCGTGGACTACGACGTGGTGGTGGTGGCCGACGCCGACGGCGAGTTCGCCCGCAGCGTGCCCTACGCCACGCAACTGCCGCGCCCGGTAGTCGGCGCCAGCGGCCTCGGCGCGCAGGCGTGGCACTGGGCCTGGGAGCGAAACGGCGGGCCGCAGCTCAACCGGCGCTTCACGCGGGCAGCGGGCCGTCCGATGACGGGCTACGACTGGGCTGCATGGGTTGCGGTCAAGGCGATTGCAGAGAGCGTGGCGCGGCAGCCCAACGCTGGCTTTGCCGCGCAGGCGCAAGCGCTGGCCGCGGGCAATGTGGTGGTGGATGGTTTCAAGGGCCCGCCACTGTCGTTCCGGCGCTGGGACCGCCAGTTGCGCCAGCCGGTCTTGCTCGCCCACACGGACGGCGTGGTCAGCGTGGCACCGGTGGAAGGCGTGCTGCATCCAAAGAGCAATCTCGACACCCTGGGCGCCGATGAAGCCGACACGGCGTGCCGCACCCCGTCCACCTAAGGCATCCACCTAAGGCACCTCGCCATGGCCTCGATCCTGATCCATCGCTGGCGCGCGCTGCGCGCCATCTGCGGGCGCGAATTGGGCAAGTACCTGCGCCAGCCCGGGCGCCTGCTGTCGTCGCTGGTGCGCCCGCTGCTGTGGCTGCTGGTGTTCGCCGCCGGCTTCCAGAACGCGCTGGGCGTCGCCATTGCGCCGCCCTACGACATCTATATCGAATACAAGGTTTACGTGGCGCCCGGCCTGCTCGGCATGATCGCGCTGTTCAACGGCATGCAGTCGTCGCTCGCCATGGTGTACGACCGCGAGATGGGCGTGATGCGGCTGCTGCTGACCGCGCCGTTGCCGCGCGGCTGGCTGCTGGGCTGCAAGCTGGCGGCGGGCATGGTGCTGTCGCTGTTGCAGATGGCCGCGTTCCTGCTGGTGGCGATGGCCTTTGGCATCCGCTTCGAGCCGCTGAACCTGCTGGCGGCGACGGGCGCCATGGCGCTGGCCGCATTGATGCTGGGTGCGCTGGGGCTGCTGCTGTCAGTCCATGTGCGCCAGCTCGAGAACTTTGCCGGCACCATGAATTTCGTGATCTTCCCGATGTTCTTTGTCAGCTCGGCGCTGTATCCGCTGTGGAAGCTGCAGGAGTCGGGCGCGGAGGTAGTGTACCAGCTCGCCCGCTTCAACCCTTTCACGCACGCGGTCGAGGCGATCCGCTTTGCCCTGTACGGGCAGACGGCACCGGTGAGCTTGGCGGTGGTGGCGGGCTGCGCCGTGGTGTTCTTTGCGCTGGCGCTGCAGGGTTACGACCCGCAGCGCGGTATGGCGCGCCGCCGTCAGCAGGCATGAGCGGCCGATGGCGTTGCGCGGTGCTGACTTCTGGGACTGTTCAATCCTGGAGCAACTGCAACGCAGTGTTGCGCGCTGGCACGGCGACAACAACGCAACCAGGCCCCAAGGGGCCGGTTTGCGCGGGTTTGCGATTGGCACGGGAATTGCCAAATGCATGCCTGGTGTTGGCGCACCAGGGAAACCAAAACAAGAGAGGAGAAGGCAATGAGGACGTTACGAGCAGTGGTGGCAGTTGCGGCTGCCATGGCAGGTCTGGCCGCGCAGGCGGCGGTGACCGATGCCATGATCGAAAACGACGCAAAGACCCCTGGCGACGTGCTGTCGTGGGGCATGGGCCCGCAAGGCCAGCGCTATTCCACGCTGTCGCGCATCAATACGAAGAACGTCAGCCACCTGGTGCCGGCCTGGTCGTTCTCGTTCGGCGGCGAGAAGCAACGCGGGCAGGAATCGCAGCCGGTGATCCATGACGGCAAGATGTTCGTGACGGCCTCGTATTCGCGCATCTACGCGCTGGACCTGAAGACCGGCCGCAAGCTGTGGAAGTATGAACACCGGCTGCCCGAAGGCATCATGCCGTGCTGTGACGTGGTCAACCGCGGCGCGGCGCTCTACGACAACCTGGTGATCTTCGGCACGCTCGACGCGCAGCTCGTGGCGCTCGACCAGAACACCGGCAAGGTGGTGTGGAAGGAGAAGCTGGAGGACTATGCCGCCGGTTATTCCTATACGGCGGCGCCGCTGATCGCCAAGGGCATGGTGCTGACCGGCATCTCCGGCGGCGAGTTCGGCGTGGTGGGCCGGGTCGATGCGCGCGACGCAAAGACCGGGCAACTGGTCTGGTCGCGGCCGGTGGTCGAAGGCCATATGGGCTACAAGTACGACAAGGACGGCAACAAGTCCGAGAATGGCGTAACGGGAGCCCAGGGCGCGAGCTGGCCGGGCGAGACCTGGAAGACCGGCGGCGCGGCCACCTGGCTCGGCGGCACCTATGATCCGGCGACCGGGTTGGTCTACTTTGGCACCGGCAACCCGGGGCCGTGGAACAGCCATATCCGCAAGGGCGACAATCTTTACTCCGCGTCGACGGTGGCGATCGATCCGGCCACCGGCAAGATCGTCTGGCACTACCAGAACACGCCGAACGACGGCTGGGATTTTGACGGGGTCAATGAGTTCGTGACCTTCGACCTCGACGGCAAGCGCATGGGCGGCAAAGCCGACCGCAATGGCTTCTTCTACGTCAACGACGCGGCCAACGGAAAGCTGGTCAACGCCTTCCCCTTCGTCAGGAAGATCACCTGGGCCACCGGCATCGACCTGAAGACCGGCCGCCCCAATTTCATCAACGAAGGCCGCCCTGGCGACCCGGCCAACGGCGGCGACCCCAAGAAGGGCAAAACCGTGTTCGCGGCGCCGGGCTTCCTTGGTGGCAAGAACCAGCAGCCGATGGCCTACAGCCCGCAGACCGGCCTGTTCTACGTGCCCGCCAACGAATGGGGCATGGACATCTGGAACGAGCCGGTCAGCTACAAGAAGGGCGCTGCCTTCCTTGGCGCCGGCTTCACCATCCATCCGCTGAACGAGGATTACATCGGCTCGCTGCGCGCCATCAATCCCAAGACCGGCAAGATCGTATGGGAGGTCAAGAACAGCGCGCCGCTGTGGGGTGGCGCGATGACCACGGCCGGCGGGCTGGTGTTCTGGGGCACGCCGGAGGGCTACCTGAAGGCGGCCGACGCGAAGACCGGCAAGGAGCTCTGGCAGTTCCAGACCGGCAGCGGCGTGGTGGCGCCGCCGGTCACGTGGGAGGACAACGGCGAGCAGTACGTGGCCGTGGTGTCCGGCTGGGGCGGCGCCGTGCCGCTATGGGGTGGCGAGGTCGCCAAGCGGGTGAATTTCCTGGAGCAGGGCGGATCGGTGTGGGTGTTCAAGCTGCATAAGAGCTGAACGCGCTCACGGAAGCTGTCCGCGGCATGCCGGTGGTGGACGCAGGCGTGCCGCGGGCGCGGTTGCAACACGAAACAGCGGGACACAGGTATGAAGAAACAATGGATGGCGCAGGCAGCCGCGGCTGCGGTGCTGCTGCCCTTTGCTGCACCGGGCGCCACGGCGGCCGATATGCAAGCGCTGGCTGACAAGAACGGCTGCTTTTCCTGCCATGGCATGCAGTCGAAGCTGGTGGGACCGGGATTTGCCGAGGTGGCGGCAAAGTACAAGGGCGATGGGCAGGCGGCCGAACGGCTGGCCAGGAAGATCCGCGAAGGCGGCAAGGGCGTGTGGGGCCGGATTCCGATGCCGCCGCACGGCAGTCTTGGCGAGGACGATGCGAAGAAGCTGGCGGAGTGGGTGTTGAAGGTGGGTTAAGGAAGCAGGGTGTGGGCGATACTCCGGCCTGGCAGGCGCCAGGCCTTTTTTTGGTTCATCGCCGATTTCCGGGGAAAGCCGCCCGATCTTCAAAAACAAAAAACCGCGGGTCCGGCATCAAACCGGAACCCGCGGTTGCTCGCAAAGGCTATCTCAGCCTGCCTGCCGGCGTCAGAACATCGGTCAGAACCTGAAGTTCGCCGTCAGCATGCCAAAGCGCCCGGCCCCCAGCGCACCGTAGTGGTTGTGGGCCTTGGTGTAGTACGTCTTGTCGAACAGGTTCTGGATATTGAGCTGCAGCGACAGGTTCTTGTTGACGCGATAAGCGGCCATCAGGTCGACGCGCCAGTAGGAGGGCACGTACAGCGAGTTGGCCGGGTTGGCGTAGACCTTGTCAACATAGTACGCACCGCCGCCGACTGTCAGCGCCGGCAGCACCTGGTAGGTGGTCCACAGGCTGAAGCTGTTCTTCGGCGTGTTGGGGAACTGGTTGCCGTTGTTGGCCGCGTTGGCTGCCTGCGGGCCGTTGTCGATCAGTTCGCTGTTCAGGTAGGTATAGCCGCCGAACACGCCCCATTTATCGGTCAGGTTGCCAGCGAAGCCCAGTTCGAAGCCCTTCACGCGCTGTTTGCCGGCGTTGACCGTGGTGTTGGCGTCGACTGCCACGCGCGCGTTGTTCTTCTCGATCTGGAAGATGGCGCCGGTCAGCGACAGGCGTCGGGCGAGCAGGTCCCACTTGGTGCCGATTTCCACCGAACGCGCGGTTTCCGGTTCCAGGTTGCGCTGCGCGGCGGTGATGTTGTCGGCACCGTCGCCGTTGGTGGAACCCGGCGGTGTCGACGAGGTGCCGTACGACACGTAGATGCTGCCGTACTCGACCGGCTTGTAGACCACGCCAGCCTGGTAGTTAAAGAAGTGTGACTTGTTGTGGATGTCCACCTGCGCCACCGCCGCCCCGGTGTTCGGGTTGGTGTAGGCGTTGGTGAATGCGCGCGTGTCATAGCTGTCGTAGCGGACGCCACCGTTGACCATCCACTGCTTGGTGATCTCCACCGTATCGAACAGATAGACGGAGCGCGTATTGGTGGTCGTGTTGGTCGTGAACGGCATCTTGGTGATGTTGCCGCGCCACGGATCGTTCGGGTTCGGGTTGGCGAGCGGCGTGCAGTCGAAGCTGGCCACCAGCGACGCGTTGCAGGTGCCTGCCGCGGCCGCGGGGTTGGCCGAGACCACGTTGTACGGCGTGTTGTTGGTATCGTCGCGGCTGAACTCGAAGCCGAACAGCAGGTTGTGCTTGAGGCTGCCGGTGTTGAACTCGGCGCTTAGGTCGGTCTGGTTGGTGAGCGTCTCGGTGGCAGAGTCGCGGTTCTTGGTGTTGCGCCAGACGAAGCCGCGCGGCACGTTGCCCCGGCTGTCGTCAGGGTTGGTGACAATGTAGTCGTTGCTCGCGCGGCCCCAGCGCGTGGTGTTGCGGAACACCAGGCCGTTGCGGAAGTCATGCTTGACCGAGGCCGTCGCAATGTCGGACTGCGTCTTCTGGAAATCGCGGGCGGTCAGGCCGTAGAAGTTGTCGCGGTTGACGTTGACCGGCTGCGATGGATTGGCTTTGGTCGACTGGCTGGCGGGGCGGGAATACGGAATGCTGTAGTCCGGCATCCCATTGCCCTGCAGGTGGTAGTACGACAGTGTGACCTGCGTGGGCGAATTCAGGCCGAAGGTCACCGACGGCGCGAAGCCCCAGGAGTTCTGATCGACTTCATTGCGGCCCGGCACGTCGGCGCTGTACCCCAGCGCGTTCAGGCGCACGGCGGTGTTGTCGTTGAGCACGTAGTTGCCGTCAGCCGTGGCGCGGAAATACGAGTCCGTGCCCACGCCGACCGAGCCTTGCACGAAATTCTCGGCGGTCGGCAGCTTCGACACGATGTTGATCATGCCGCCGGCCGAACCCTTGCCGCCAAACGCCGAGCTCGGGCCCTTGATGACTTCGATGCTCTCGATGTTGAAGGTGTCGCGGACCTGCGAGGCGGTGTCGCGCACGCCGTCGACATAGATGCTCGACATCGAATCGAAACCGCGGATGAACGGACGGTCGCCGATCGGGTTGCCGCCTTCGCCGGCGCCGAACGTGATGCCCGGCGTAGTGCGCAGCGCGTCCTGCAGCGAGTTCGAGCCGGTTTGCTGCAGCACCTGGGCCGGCACCACCGTGACGGACTTTGGCGTGTCCAGCAGCGGCGCGGTGAACTTGGGCGACTGGGCCTCGTCCACCCTGTAACCATCATCCTGCTTGCCCGTCACCGTCACGCTCTGCAGTGTCACCGGCCTGGCTGCGGGCGCGGCCCCGGCCGCAGGCTGGCTCTCCTGCGCGGCCGCGCCCTGCACGGCGAAGGCTGCGATGGCGCCGGCCAATGCCGCGGCGAGCGGCTTCAGCCGCAATTTGTCCTGTTCTTGTTTCACGCTGCTAACTCCCCGTCTTTCTAGTTCTGACTCGATCCATACATGGGTCATGAAGACAAGTTCAGCCAGCGGTAAAGCCGTTGATGCTAGTCGTCCATAACGGCGGCCGATTGTAGAAGGATGGAAACAAAAAGACAAATACGAATCATTCCTATTACATAAAATAGACAGAGTAACAACAGAAAGGTGATGGAAACGGCATCTCTGTGAGCGCGGCGTGGATCATCCCGCGCAGGATTGCCAGAGCCCCTTGATCATTTCTTGTCCGGAGCGCCGATTTGCGGCTTTTGCACCGCCTCCAGGCTAAAGTCGCGAATGATTCCTATTTGCGCCCGGCATGGCATATCTCCTACAATCGGCGGCTTGGCCGGTGAACTCGCTCTTCTGTGCTTGCGATGTCGCCCCGGCCCGCCCGCTCTCACTTCGATTCCAAGGAAGGCCCAAGCGATGATGCTGCAGATTCCTGACGTCCTGTCCAAAACGCAGGTGGCGCAATGCCGGCAACTGCTGGATGCGTCCGAATGGACCGATGGCAATGCGACCTCCGGGCACCAGTCGGCCCTGGCCAAGCGCAATTTGCAGCTGCCCGAAGGGTCGCCGGTCGCGCGTCAGGTGGGCGACCTGATCCAGGACGCGCTCGGGGCCAATGCGCTGTTCTTCTCGGCGGCGCTGCCGCTCAAGGTGTTCCCGCCGCTGTTCAACCGCTACGAGGGCGGGCAGGCGTTCGACAACCATGTCGACAACGCCATCCGCTACCTGCGCGGCACCGCTTTCCGCGTGCGCAGCGACCTGTCGGCAACGCTGTTCCTGACCGAGCCGGAGGACTATGACGGCGGCGAGCTGGTGATCGAAGACACCTACGGCCAGCAGCGGGTCAAGCTGCCTGCCGGCCACATGGTGTTGTATCCGGCCACCAGCCTGCACCACGTCACGCCGGTCACGCGCGGAGCGCGGGTGTCGTCCTTTTTCTGGATCCAGAGCATGGTGCGCGACGATGGCCAGCGCGCGCTGCTGTTTGAGCTGGATACGCGGATTCAGCGCGTGGCGCAGACCGTTGGGCAGAACAATCCCGATGTGGTAGGGCTGACTGGCGTCTACCACAATCTGCTGCGGCGCTGGGCCGACGCCTGATCGCTCTTCCGCGGTTCCCGACGCCAGCATTTGACTCCACTTGGAGCAAAGAACCTTTTTTACGTCTTGCCGCTGCTCAGCCGCAGTGAGTTGCCGTCGCTGCGGAACACCATCGGGTACGCCTGATCACGCGCCTGGACAGCGGCCAGCCGGCCCTGCAGCACGATCTCGCTGACCTTCCCATGCTCGCCCGAGCGATCGCAGACAGGATCGGTCGCGGCAGGGTCGCCGGTGAGCAGGAAGGCCTGGCAGCGGCAGCCGCCGTAGTCTTCCTCGCGGTGGTCGCACGAGCGGCAAGGCTCCTGCATCCAGTGCGTGCCGCGGAAGCGGCGGAACGCATCGCTTTCGGTCCAGATCGCGCGCAGGCTCTGCGTGGTGACGTTCGGCAGCACCAGCCCCGGCAGCATGCGCGCCGCATGGCACGGCAGCGCGGTGCCATCCGGCGCGACGCCAAGGAAGGTCGTGCCCCAGCCGTTCATGCATTTCTTGGGCCGCGGCTCGAAATAGTCAGGCACCACGAACAGGATCTGGCATTGCCTGCCGATGCGCGCGCGGTACTGGTTGACCACCGCCTCGGCGTCGCGCAGCTGCTCCTGCGTGGGCATCAGCGCGAGCCGGTTCTCCCATGCCCAGCCGTAGTACTGCGTATTGGCCAGTTCCAGGTATTCGGCGCCCATCTGCAGCGCCATCTCGATGATGGTGCCGACATGCGCCAGGTTGTGCCGGTGCAGCACGCAGTTCATCACCATCGGGTAGCCGTGCGCCTTGATCAGGCGGGCCACGCGCTGCTTCAGGTCGAAGGTGCGGGTGCTGGAGAGGAAGTCGTTGAGCTCGCGGGTGGAGTCCTGGAACGAGAGCTGGATATGGTCCAGGCCAGCTTCACGCAGGCCGGCCAGGCGGGCGTCGGTCAGCCCCACGCCCGAGGTGATCAGGTTGGTGTAGAAGCCGAGGCCGTGCGCGTGCCGCACCAGCGCCTCCAGGTCCTTGCGCAGCAGCGGCTCGCCGCCGGACAGGCCGAGCTGTACGGCGCCCAGCGCACGGGCCTGGGTGAATACGTCGCACCACTGCACGGTATCGAGCTCGGCCGTGTTGCGGGCGTAGTCCACCGGGTTGGAGCAGAAGGCGCAGTGCAGCGGGCAGCGGTAGGTCAGTTCCGCCAGCAGCCACAGTGGCGGGCCGGGCGACACCTCAGACCAGCCAGCCGCGTTCGATTGCATGTTTGACAAAGGCATGTACCTCCGGGGCGATGCCCTGCACGCCGAAGGCGGCCTGCAGGTCGTCGATCAGCATGTCCAGCGTGTGGCCGCCGTCGCAGCGCTGCAGGATCGCCGCGGCGCTGTCGTTGAGGGTGACCATGCCTTCCGGGTACAGCAGCACCCAGCTTTGCTGGGACTCCTCCCATTGCAATCGGAAGGTCCGTTGCAGCACCGGTCTGGCAAGGTCGGGAGCGCTGGCTGTCATGGGTTGGCTTGCTGGATGGCGTCGAGCATCGACCAGAGCACGTCGAGCTTGAATTGCAGGATATCGAGGGCGCGTTGCTGTTGCGCCGCGGTGCGGAAGTAGCCCAGCGTCACGTGCAGGCCGTGGTCCACGTCGCGCTGGGCCAGCGGAATGCGCGAGCGGAAGTAGTCGAGGCCCGCTGCATCGATCCACGGGTAATGCGTCGGCCAGCCGGCCAGGCGCTCCTTGTGGATCGCGGGCGCGAACATCTCCGTCAGCGACGAGCACACGGCTTCCTGCCACGGCGCGCGCCGGGCGAAATTGACATAGGCGTCGACGGCGAAGCGCACGCCGGGCAGCACGTGCCGGTGTTGGACCAGTGCCTCGCGTTCCAGCCCCACCGCCTGGCCAAGGCGCAACCAGGCCTCGATCCCGCCGGGCTGCTCGCCGGTGCCATCGTGGTCGAGGATGCGCACCACCCACTCCCGGCGGGTATCGCGATCCGGGCAGTTCGACAGGATCGCGGCATCCTTCAGCGGGATGCAGGCCTGGTAGTAGAAGCGGTTGGCCACCCACGCGCGGATCTGCGCGGGCGAGCACTGCCCCGCGGCCATGCGTTGGTTGAAGGGATGATGGATGTGGTAGCCGCTTTCTTTGGCGCGCAGACGGGCTTCGAACTCTGCCGGGCTCCATGCGATCGGTTCTGTCATAGCGTGATCTCCATGCCGTCGTAGGCGAGTTCGATGCCGTGCCGCGTCAGCACGGCGCGCTCCGGCGAGTCTTCGACCAGCACCGGATTCGTGTTGTTGATGTGGATAAGGATCTTGCGGCTGGCGGGCAGCCGGTCGAGGATTTCGATCATGCCGCCGGGGCCGGACAGCGGCAGGTGGCCCATGTCGGCGGCGGTCTTGCCGGAGAAGCCGAGGGCCTGCATTTCATCGTCGCGCCAGAAGGTGCCGTCGACCAGCACGATGTCCGCGCTGCGCAGCTCGGTGAGGACGTGGTCGTCGACCATGCCGAGGCCGGGCGCATAGAAGGCACGGCGGCCGCTGCGGCGGTCTTCGATGCGCAGGCCGATATTGTCGCCGGGGCGGGGCGCGTGGCGATTGGGCGAGTAGGGCGGGGCCTTGCTTTGCAGCGGTACGGCGGCAAGCGTCACGCCGTCCAGCGGTGGTATCGAAAGCGGCGTGCCGTCGCAGGGCAGGGCGTGCGTGTGCAGCCCGCAGTAGTGCGACAGGATGCGCGTCAGCGGGAAGGCCGCGCCAAGATCATCGAGCACGGATGCCGTCGCGTAGACCGGCAGCGCCTGGCGGTGCTCGCGCAGCATCAGCAGGCCGGTCACGTGGTCGATCTGCGCATCCATCAGCACCACCGCCGCGATGGCGGTATCGCGCGGCGCGCGCGCCGGTTGCAGCGCAGGCGACTGGCGTAGCTGCTGCAGGATATCGGGCGAGACGTTGACGAGGATCGCGTCCGGTCCTTCACCGTGCAGCACGATCGATGATTGCGTGCGCGGCGTGGCGCGTACCGAGCCCCGGCGCACGCCATCGCAGTTGTGGCAATTGCAGTTCCATTGCGGAAAGCCGCCGCCGGCGGCCGACCCCAGTACCCGGATGGTTGTCATGGCGCGTGCGCTTTGTGGTGAGTCATGGCATTTACCGCCGTCGTTCCCGCCTGCGCGGGAATGACGGCAGAAGCCGATGCGTTAGCTGAACAGCCAGCAAGACGGGCATTGCGCCTGCCCGACCGCACGCACGCTCAACGGTTGGCGATGTACATCGTGATTTCAAAGCCAAGCCGCAGCTCGGTGTAGGCGGGCGTGGTCCATGTCATGTCTGTCTCCTTGGGTGGCATGGTTAGTGAATATCGTCCTGGTACGGCAGCGCGGCTGCCGCCTCGCTGACAAGGCAACATCCATGCCCGACGCACCCATGACATCGGCCCGTTTTTGCCTGCGTACGCCGGACGCGCAGCGCATCCATGTACGACTGGTCGGCCCCGCGGATGGCGAGCCATGGCTCGTCCTGCATGGCGGGCCTGGTAGCGGCTGCACTGACGCGATGGCGGGATGGTTCGACCATGAACGGCATCGCGTGGTGATGCCGGACCAGCGCGGCGCGGGGCGATCCACGCCGGCAGGTGGCCTGCGCCGCAATAGCGTGGGCGCGCTGCTGGCCGACCTCGAACAGTTGCGCCGGACCCTGGGAATCGAACGATGGGGGGTGGTGGGCGGATCGTGGGGCGCGGCGCTCGCACTGGCGTATGCGGCGCGATGCCCGGACGCCGTGGCGGCGCTGGTGCTGCGTGGCACCTTCCTGACCGGGCGTGACGACGTGTTCGCGTTGTTCGCGCCGCGCCATGGAGGGCGCCGGATGCTGCAATGCGTCAAGCCGCAGGGCGAACGCCTGCCCGATCCGCGCGCCCGGCTGCTCACTGTGTCACGGCTGTTGCAAAGTGGTACGACTGTTCAAAAACGGGACACTGCCGCGGCATGGCGAGTCAGCGAACAGGCGCTGCTAGGCCTGTCGCCCCGGCTGCGTTGCCGCCGCCAGTCCCGGCGCGAGCGGGACGCGACGGTGAACAAGTACCGCATTCAGGCGCATTACCTGCGCAACCGGGCCGGGCTGGGCAAGCCCGCCTTGCTGAAGGCGGCGCGCAGGATCGCCGCGCGAGGCCTGCCAGTAACGGTGCTGCATGGCCGTGCCGATGCGGTGTGCCGTCCCGCCAATGCACTGCGCCTGCAGGCGGCCATGCCGGGCGCCCGACTGGAATGGGTGGCCGGCGGGCACCTTGCCAGTGGCGTCATGGGCGATGCCCTGGCGGCTGCCATCCGCGCAGCCGGCTGGCAGCGGTGACAGCGCTGGCCCGGCGTGGCTTTCCCGATGCGATGCTCGCCGGGGCTGCGGATGGCTGCGAAGATCAGCCCGCCTGGTGCGGCAGCCCGCGCGCCTCTTCCATCTTCCGGTAGACCGTGTTGCGCGAGATGCCCAGCGCCTTGGCCGCCGCCGAGATATTGCCGTTGTGCGCCTTCACCGTGGCGACGATGGCCATTGCCTCGACATCGGCCAGCCGCGCCGGCAGGGCGCCTGGTTGCGCGCCTGGCAGTAGCTGGCTCACAGGCACGGCAGCCGTCCCTTGCCGCTCGCGCAGGTCGTCCAGGAAATCGTCGGGCAAATGGTCCTGGGTGATTTCGGCCTCGCCTTCGGCCATCAGCCGCGCCGTACGCAACAGGTTGCAGAGCTGGCGGATATTGCCCGGCCAGTGGTAGCGGCGGAACAGCTCCATGACCTCGGCGGCGATGCGGGGCGGTTCGCTTGTGGCGTGGCTTTCCGCCTGGCCCAGGCGCAGCAGCTTGTTTGCCACCACGTCGAGATCGCTGCGCTCGCGCAACGCCGGCAGCCGCACCACCAGCCCGTTGAGGCGGTAGTACAGGTCTTCCCGGAACTGGCCGTTGGCCACCAGCTCGCGCAGGTTGCGATTGGTGGCGCAGACCAGCGACACGTCGATATGGATCACCTTGCTGCTGCCCAGCGGCGATACCGCGCGTTCCTGTAGCGCGCGCAGCAGCCGGCCCTGCAGGTGCAGCGGCATGTCGCCGATCTCGTCCAGGAACAGCGTGCCGCCGTTGGCCAGCAGCATCTTGCCGATGCCGCCCTTCTTGCGGGCGCCGGTGAAGGCACCTTCCTCGTAGCCGAACAGCTCCGACTCGATCAGGTTCTCGGGGATCGAAGCGCAGTTCACGGCGATAAACGGCCCGGCGTGGCGCGGGCTGTCGGCATGGATGGCGCGCGCCATCAGTTCCTTGCCGGTGCCGGTTTCGCCCAGCACCATCACCGGAATGTCCTTGCCGATCACCTTGCGCAGCTTGGTGATGACCGCCCGGATCTGGGCATCGCCGGTGTCCAGGTCGTCCAGCCCCGCCGGCCGTGCCGGCTCGGCGCACAGGCTGCGTGGCACGATGGCCGTGTCCCCGGCGCCTGCGTGGACGGCATACGCGCCGCCGGTGGACACCCCGGCTGGCGAGGCTTTCGACTCGACCCGCGCGCTGACCTTGACGCCGCTCGGCAACTGCAGCTGCACCATGCCGGCCTGCCCGGCGCGCACGGCATCGAACAGCTGCGACATCGACAGGCCGAACAGCGAGGAAAACGTGTGCGCCTGCAGCGCGCCGTTGGACAGGCCAAGCTGGAACTGCCCGCTGCGGTTGGCCGACAGGAAGCGGCCGCCGGGCGTGAACGAGACGATGCCCTCCACCAGCGTGCCCAGGAACTCCGCGCGCGAATGGAAGCGGATGCAGACCATGTCGCGGAAGGCGTTGCCGAAGAGCTGGTTCTCGATCATCTGTGCCGACATCCGTACCAGCGCCATGGTGTGCTTGTGGAAACCGCGCTGGTCGCCGGTTACATCTAGGGCCCCGACGGTCTTGCCATAGGGATCGAGGATGGTCATGCACGAGCACGTCAGGAACTGGTTGGCCTCCAGGAAGTGGTCGGCGCCGTGTACCAGGGTGGCGCGGTCCTCGGCCAGGGCCGTGCCGATGGCGTTGGTGCCGCGGCGTTCTTCCGACCAGTCCGCGCCCGGGCGCAGCGCCACCTTGTCGGCCCGGGCGAGGAAGTCGTCGTCGCCCATTGAGTGCAGGATCAGCCCGTCGGCGTCCGTCAGGATGACCATGCTCTGCGTGTTCACGATCTGGTCGTAGAGCGTTTCCATCACCGGCAGCGCGTAGGTGAACAGGGACTGGCTGCGCTCGATCCGCGTTTTGAGCTCGCTTTGCAGTACCGGACAGAAGTCCGGCGATTCGTAGGGACGCAGGCCGTAGGAGGCGGAGCGCTGGTGGGCCTGGGCAATCAGGTCGGCGCGTTCAGGCTGGGCCGCGCCAGCTGTCTGTGGGCGGACAGGTTCCGCTTGCAAGGTCATCTCTGTGTCTCCTGTGGAAAATCGCCCGCGATCTTTGCGCGGGTCGCTGTCGGCGCCTTCGCCGCCTTTACCGGGGGCTTGGTCGACAGTGTTGCGTCATGAAGCAAAACGCTTGCCAGAGTGTGGCATTCCGGGACACGGGCAGCCGATGCTGCGTTGCACATGCCGGCGCAGGCCCCGCCAGGCCCGTGAAAACCAGGCGCGTGTCGTTGCCGTCCCGCTGGTATGGCTCTTGCGGAAAGGGAGGCAAACAACAGAGCAAAACCCATTCACCGTAGGAGACATCCATGAAACCGCAGCGCCGCCTGCTTGCCTTGCTCTCGCTTTGCGCAACCCTGACGCTCGTCCCGGCCGGGACCGTGCTGGCCCACGGCGACGTCACGCCACAAGCCGTCGATACCAAGGCGCTGCCGCCGCTTGGCGACGAATGGCGTCCGGACAATCCCTACCGGACCGGCGCGGCGCACGATGAAGCCATGCGCATCGGCAGCTCGGCCTACAACCAGAACTGCGCGCGCTGCCACGGCCTGGAAGCGGTGTCGGGCGGGATCGCGCCGGACCTGCGCAAGCTCGACAGCGACTGCACCTCGCTGGCCGATGCCAAGAAGAAGCAGGCGTGCATGAGCGAGATCTCGCAGTTCTACACCACCACCGTGCGCAAGGGCCGCACGCGCGACGGGCGCGTGTATATGCCGCCATTTGACGGCGTGCTGAGCCAGGAAGCGGTGTGGGCGATCAAGACCTACCTGGAATCGCGGCGGGAGTGAGGGGAGGGCACGTCAGCATCCTTTGCCATCGTCCTGCTTCCGGCCCCGCAGCGGCGGGGCCCAATGAAAACCCGAGGAGACCCCCATGCCTGCCAGCCCTGCCTGTGGCCCGAGGCGTTCCGTGATCCAACCGCCGGCGTCTGCGGCCAATGCCGTGCGCTGGCTGTGCGGCGCGTTGCTGGCTGCGATCGCACTGCTCGGCATGCAGCCTGCCATGGCAGACCTGGACCGGATCCGCCAGAGCGGCACCCTGAAAGTTGCGGTCTACAAAGGCTTGCCGCCATTCTCCGCGGCGGCGGGCAGCCAGTACGCGGGCATCGACGTGGCGCTGGCCAGGGCATTGGGCAAGGAGCTGGGTTTGTCCGTGTCGCTGTTGCCGTTCGACGCCGATGAAAACATGTCGGACGACCTGCGCGCCATGGTCTGGCGCGGCCATTACCTTGGCTATGGGCCGGCGGACGTGATGCTGCACGTACCGGTCGACCGGGCCTTCATGCGCGAGAACGACAAGGCGCTGATCTTCGCGCCCTATTACCGCGAGACCTTCGTGCTGGTGCTGGACCGCCAGCGCCTGCCGGCCGTCCGCAACCTGGCAGACCTGGCCGGGCAGCCGACCGGCGCAGCCGCCGGCTCAGCCGGCGCCAATGCGCTGCTGGCCGGCGCGGGCGGCGCCTTGCGCAACAAGGTCAGGATCTACCCCGAAGCCGAGGACGCGCTGCGCGCGCTGTTCGCCGGTGATATCGCCGCGGCGATGGTGACGCGCGCGCAATACGAAAGCGCACTCAAGGGCGCCGATCAGTCCGCCGCCCGTTTTGCCACGGCGGATATCAGCTCGCCGCTGCTGCCGCCGCGCGGCTGGGCCGTGGGCATGGCCATCAAGGCCGGCCAGAAGGACCTGGCGGAATCGCTGGAGAATGCGCTGGACGCGCTGCGCAAGAAGGGCGAGCTGGAGCGGATCTTTGCGCGATATGGGGTGACGATGCAGGAGCCGTGAGGCGGCTGCGACCTGTAGTCGCAGCCATAAAAAAGCCCCGGAATCGCGAGATTCCGGGGCTTTTCTTTCGGGACAGCCGGTGGCCGGACGCGATTACAGGGCGGCGTCCTTCAGTTTCTTCATCGGACGCACCTTCACCTTCACACTGGCCGGCTTTGCGGCAAACCATTGATCTTCGCCGGTGAAGGGGTTCTTCCCAAAGCGCTTCTTCGTGGCCGGCACTTGAATGGCCGACACCTTGAACAGACCCGGCAGCGTGAATTCACCCGCGCCCTTCTTGTGAATCGCGCTCACCATGGTGTTTTCAAGCTGGGTAAGCACAGTCTGCACGGTCTTCTTGTCCAGTTCGGTCTGGGCGACAAGGTGTGCCAGCAGGCTCGACTTGGTGAACGTGTCCTTCAGCGGCTTGGCGACCGGGGCAGGCGCGGCAGCCTTCTTGGCCGGAGCGGCGTTCTTCGCCGGAGCAGCCTTCTTCGCAGCGGTCTTCGTGGCAGTCTTTGCTACAGGTTTTGCTTTCGTGGCCATAGTCGTGTCTGGTTGGAAATGCGCGCCTGCAGGCTGGAGTCAGTTGCAGCGCACCGGCGAAGGATAGCAAAAGCTGCCGCGCATGCAAGGGCTGGAAAGCACTGCCGCTCACCGGCTGGTGCGCTTTTGCAACGTCTCGGCCGGGATAGTGGCCGCGATGCGGTCGCAGGTACGGTGGCTTGCCGGCCCAGGCATCTGGCTACGGCCCGAAAAAGCTGAACTTCAGCAGGTGCGACGAGCACCGCCAGCGATGGCGTTCATGCCGCGCCCAAGCGTCGCGCATTTGCCGTGGCACGGCCGTGAATCGGCGCGAGGATCTCCTGCATCAGGGATGTCGCCGAACTGACCAATTGCAGGGGACTGGCGGGGAAGTCAGTTGCCAACCTCAAGAGTTCGGTCTGGCGTTCGAACCATTGCGCGGCCGAACCACTCGACGCCAGCGTCGTGGCTGCAGCCGATGTAGCCCAGAGATGATCGCTGGTGTCCTTTGCGAGCCCCAGGGTCAGATTTATCAATCCCGATTGCATCGCAAGGAGCGATTCGGATGCGGCTTCCCCCTTTTCAACACTCATGAGGCTGAATTCGTGCCGGTCCTGCTCATCAGGCGACGGACCCGCTATCGCCATGCGCGTCGTGCGAACGGTGACGACATGGATCGTCGCCTGGAGCAATTCGCACATTTCACTAAAGAGGCGCGACCAATTTGTGGAAACGTCAATGACGGGCTGGGAGATAGCGGAGGAAGGCAAGGTGTTTTCCTTGGGTGTCCGTTTGATACGGACAGTGGAAGAGGGTAAGGATCGTGGGGCTCTGCGTTCGAAGAGTTGTCGGGTAGAGGCCCAGCTTGCCGACAACTGAACAGGTCAGGCCGCAACAAGCACGGGGGCGCACTCGTATTCATGAGGGCGTCTGGGCAGGCTTTGTTTCTCGCGGATCCAACGTATGCTCAAGGATAAGTGCATATATGTTGCACTGCAACATATCTTTCGTGTTGGGATGGAAAAGTGGCAGAGCAGCCGCTTATCCTGCGTGCCATCCGTCGGATACCATGCAGCAGTTCGTGGAAAGACTACGGGTGGCGGTCCGGCGACACAGCAGGGGAGTTCGGGATCGCGGCTGAGCCCGATGGGCGTGCGGATTCGTCCTGTGGGGATAGGTTGCCTTGATCCCCCGCAGGCTTCCTGCCGGTCACCATGGCCAGGATCAGGTTTTCCTTGTGCAGCCGGCTCATGAGAATCGCGGCGCCAATGTGGACGCATACCAGCGCCAGCAGCACGTATGCAAGGATGGCATGGACGTCCTTGGGCAAGTCTTCACCCCAGAACCTTTCCAGCCGCGATATCCAGCCTGTGGCCGCCAGTGAGAGGATGAGGATCCACAGCGCCAGCATCATCATCGCGCCCAGTGGATTGTGGCCAAGGTAGCGGGGCGGATGCCCGGCAACAGCGGCTTTGACGTACGCGACAACGCCTGCGCGGCCGGGAACCCATTCGCGGAAATTCCCTGCGCCGTTGCCCACCATGCCCCAGGCCACGCGAATAAGCACCAGGCACGCGGCCGCGTAGCCAAGATTGCGGTGCAGCGGCCCGCCGGAATCCTCGTACAGGTCCCACAGCACCAGTACCGCCACGCTCCAGTGCGTGATACGGACGACGGGATCCCAGACCAGGATGGTCGGGCGCGGCGGCTTCACGGCGGGGCTACAGGAAGGTGCGACGTTACTTCTCTATTTCCGCCTTTACCACATCCAGTGTCTTGGTATCGAAGTAGATCTCCGCCTTCTTTCCATCCTTGGTCGTGCCGTAGATCTCGTAGCAATTTCCATCTACCTTAAACTTCTTGATGTTGTAGCCCTGCGCTTCAATCTTTGCGCGGGCGTCGCTTTCCTTCATCCATTCGCTTTTGGGATGCGCGGGACATTTCGCGCTGGCCAGCGCGGAACCGGACACCAGGATCATTGCCATCAGCGCGCCAATTCTAAGCATGAAAAGTCTCCGCTACGGTGGGAGGATTCAGCATAGTGCACGCGAAAATGATTCGCAATCAGCGGCAGCACTACTGGCCCGCTGGTCGCGAAGGCCAACAACGTCCTCAGCTATCACTTCTGACCGAGGGCAGTTGCGTCAGCGCTTGCCAGCGCCGTCACACCTGAATCAGAAATCCACCTTCTCCCCCGGCTGCGGCACGATTACTCGCGTCGCCGCGCCGCTACGCAGCGCCGCCGTAAACTCCGCCGGTGTCCCCTGCAACTGCGGCGACGTCTGATAGTGGATCGGAATCGCAAACCTCGGCCGGATCATGTCCCGCACTGCGATCGCGGCATCCTGCGGCCCCATCGTAAAGTGCCCGCCGATGGGGATGAGCACCAAGTCAGGCTTGTAGAGGTCGCCGATCAATCGCATGTCGCCGAACAGCCCCGTATCGCCCATGTGCCAGATCCTGAATCCGTTTTCCATCTCGATGATGTAGCCCACGGGCTCACCGCCGTAGTGGGTTTCGTCCTTGCCGGTGGTGGGGTTCTTCAGCACCAGTTCGGAGGAATGCTCGGCATGCACCGCGGTGATCTTGGGACCGGTCGGACCGAAGGGCATCACCGTGCCGGTCTTGCCGAAGCGCTGGACCAGCGCCGCGGGCACCATGCCCAGGCTGATGAGCGCCTGGCCCATGCCGCCGCCGTTGTAGATCGGAGCGTTGTTCAGCTGGGCCAGCGCGGGCGCGTCGCCGAGGTGGTCGTTGTGGGCGTGTGTAACGAGGATGAGGTCGACCTTGCCCAGTGCCTGCAGTTGCTTGAAGCCGGCGGGCGTCTTGGGATTGGTGGTCAGCCACGGATCGATGGCGATGACCTTGCCGCCGGGCGTGGTGATCCGGATGGCGGCCTGGCCGAGCCACAGGACTTCAGTCTTGCCAGCGGCGGAACGCGTGGCGGGCCCGGGCGCCTGGGTGACCGCGGTTGGCGTCGGGGGCGGCGTGCCGCAGGCGGCGAGCGTGGCAACGGCGGCGGTGAGTACTACTGAGCGGAGTCTGATCATGGTCTTCCTTCCGGTAGCTGAGTCACCTCTCAAACCGTGCCAGCCCAACGGGGGCAGGGGGCGAGGTGCAGTATCGGCAGGGGTCCCAGCAGTGTCAACTCGGCACTACCCGCGGGCGCCAGGGTGAAATCAATCGCTTCGCCTCATCGCACAAACACCCCAAGCCCTTCGTGATCGTAATACTCCAGCCACACCCGTTCGCTGGAGAATGCCGCCCGCGAGATCGTGCCCAGGGTCGCGTTCTCATTGTGGAGCGTGAAAGTAAAGACATCTCCGTCCCAATGGGTCAGGGGCAGGGTCAGCGGCTTCGCGCCGAGCGTCATCACCAGCGTGCCACCCTGGTCGGTCACCTGCAGCGGGCCGTAGTAGTCGTTCTGGTAGGTGCCGGTGTACGCCGACAGGGCGCGCGGCGGCAGCGGGTTGGCGGGGATTGGCTGGCCGACCAGGCGGCCTTCCGGTGCGAGCAGCGGCGCGAAGGCGTCGGCGAAGATCTTGCCCCAGTCGCGGCGGATGGCGCCGTATTGCACGAGGTCGAAAAACTGCGCGTTGAGCGTTTCGGGGATGCCGATGGGGTAGCCGTTGGTCAGTGTCACGATGGCCAGGTCCAGCGAGGGCACCGCGGTGAAGTTGGTGGCCGCGCCCACCACGAACGCGCCAGAGTGGTTGAGCGAAGTCAGCCCGAGTTCGGTCGTGCCGATATTGAAGCCATAGCCGTAGTGGCCGGCGGGGCGGCCGTTGGCGGGCGGGTTGCTTTGCATCTGCGGGGTCAGGGCGGGCGCCAGCGCGGCGGCGTCGACGATGCGCCGGCCGGCGAATTCGCCGTTGCCCAGCAGCATGGCCAGCCATTTGGCCATGTCGTTGACGGAGGAGCTGACACCGCCCGCGGGCGACTGCGCATCCGGCATGGAGCCCATGCCTTGCACCCAGCTGCCGTTGATCTGCACGTGGCCGAGGGCATGGTTGTCGCGCGCGGCGAAGTCGGCGTAGCGCGAACTGGTGCGGGTCATGCCCAGTGGCCGGTAGATGGCCTGTTCCGACAGTGTCGCCCAGTCGATGCCCGCGGCGGTGGCCACCGCCTCGGCCGCGGCCGTCATGCCGAAGTTGGTGTAGTCGTAGACCGCGCGGAATGGATGGAGCGGCAGATAGCGCAGGCGTGTCAGCACCTGGCGGCGGTCGTAGCCCATGTCTTCGAGCCGGTCCCCGGCGTGGTCGGGCAGGCCGGAGCGGTGGGCGTACATGTCGCCGATGGTGACGGCCTCGGTGACCTCCGCTTCGGACAAGGCGAACCAGGGCAGGTGCTGCTGCACCGGCGTGTCCCAGCTGATGCCGCCGCCGCCGACCTGGCGCGCCACCACGGTCGCGCCAATGGGCTTGGAGACGGAGGCGAGCTGGAACACTGTGTCGGCGTCGACGGGCGCGGAATCGGTGACCAGCCGGCGGCCGAAGCCTTTGGCATAAACGGTTTGATCGCCGCGTACCACGGCCACGGCCATGCCGGGCAAGCTGGAGCTTGCCATCAGTTTGGCGGCCAGCGTGTCGAGCTCGGCGATGGCCCCGGTGATCTGGGATTCGGGTATGGCATCGGGCGGCTGGGTGGGCGCAGCGTCATCGCCGCCGCAGGCGGGCAGGGCAGGGAAGAGCAGGCCGCCCAGCGCGGCTTGCAGGAATCGGCGACGCTCTTGCAGTTTGCCCACGGCAGTTCTCCCGACAGGCGGCGCGGCCGCGCCCATGGATAGAACTACTGTAGGCGATGAGGGCGGAGGGAGGCGAATGCGAAGGGTCTTATCGACGCTGCGTTGCCGGAGCGAGAGACTGCATGCCTCACCGAGGGGCTCGGTGAGCGGGTGTGACAACTCGCAAGCGCAGTAGCGGATCAGGCAAAAAAAATCGCACGAGCAAGCTGTTTCCACGGCGGGCCGGGCGGGGCAGCCGCATGGCTGGCCGGTTTCCTCCGCTATTGCACCGGTATTGTCACCCCCGTCGTCAGGCCCGCCACCCTTCGATTTCGATTGGGCTAGCGGGTTTTCTCTAGTCGGAGCAAAAACGCTATGCAAACGCGCAGCTATGACACCACAGACGTCCTGAATATCGTCCCGGCCGGAACGGTGGAATCCCTGGAGCGAGTCAGCGCCGGGTTGAGCGCTATTTTGTCGTTGTTGGAAAAAGAGAGCGAACGGTCGGAGCCGACCCATGACGTCCATTGCCTGCTGTTGATGGTCAAATCGCAGTTGGACCAGGCAACGTCCGAGCTTTGCCCTGCGGATTAAGAGTCCGATGGTGCAAAACAAAAAGCCCGCACTTCCGTGCGGGCTTCTCGCTTCAAAAACCTTGGTGCCCAGGAGAGGACTCGAACCTCCACAGTGTTGCCACCGCTAGGACCTGAACCTAGTGCGTCTACCAATTCCGCCACCTGGGCAAGGTGAGCGCCGCATTCTACAGGGCGCGACAGATTTTGCAAGTGCGCGGTGCTTCCACCAGTCACGCCTCGGGCATTTCAGTGGCAAGGATTTCAAACAGCGCCTTAGCCGCAGGCTGCAGCGCCCGGTCGCGACGGCGTATCAACGCCAGCACCCGGTCCACGGTCGGTTCAACCAGCGGGATGGCGCACAATCTCGGATGATCCGGCGGCAACGCCAGGCCCGGCAGCACTGCCATGCCGAGGCCGGCTTCAACCAGTGCCAATACGCCGACCACGTGGTTGGCCTCGTAAAAAATGGTCGGACGCCGTTCAAGATGCGCGATGGCATTTTCAATCAGGGCGCGATTGCCGCTTTGCTTCGAGACGCCGGCCATCCGCTGCCCGGCCAACTCCTCCCATGCGACAGACTTGCGTCCGGCCCAGGCGTGGTCACGTCGCAACGCCAGCAAATAAGGCTCGGTACGGACCGTGAGGAATTCGATATTGGGTTCCTGGGCGCCCATGAAGTTGAGGCCAAAATCCGATTCTCCGGACAGGACGCTGGCCAGTGCGGCGTTTGCACTTTCATCAATCACGCGGACGCGTACACCCGGATGACGACCTGCGAATACGCTGATGGCATCGGGCAGCAGGTGCACCGCAGCCGACGGTATCGCCGCCACCGTTACCAGCCCGCGCCGGAGCGCGGCCTCGTCACCAAGCCGGAACACGGCGCCATCGAGAATGTCCAGCGCAGCCCGGGCCTCCTCCAGGAACTGCCTGCCGATGTGGGTCGGTTCCACGCGCCGGGTGGTCCGCTCCAGCAAGCGCGAGCCGAGCGTCTTTTCCAGCTTGTCGATTCTCCGGCTGAGCGCTGGCTGCGAGATATGCAGCGTCTCGGCAGCGATCCGGAAACTGCCCATTTCCGCAGTGGCGACAAAGGCCTGCAAATCCTCAAGGGCGAAATTAATGCGCGACATGCATGAAATCATCAGAACATTGCAATTCACAGAATAGTCGCGCCCGAATACCCTTGCAATGCTCGCCGCTCCCGCGTCTGGGATGTGTCGGCGGGCCGCATAAATCAACATGGAGACGTTATGAAGCTGACCGCCATGGCCGCCAGCAAGGCCTCGCTTGTTTTCCTGCTATGGCTGGCGGGGCCGGTCTGGGCAGACGATATCCGCGTCATTACCTCGGGCGGCTTCACGGCGGCGTACCAGCAACTGGTGCCGCTGTACGAAGCCGCGACGCAGGACCGGATCATCACCGCCTATGGCGCGTCGATGGGTAACGCGCCGGATTCCATTCCCAGTCGGCTGGCTCGCGGCGAGACTTTCGATGTGGTGATCCTTGCGGACTCTGGCCTTGAGAAGCTGGTATCCGAAGGGAAGGTGGCGGCCGGGAGCAGGGTGGACCTGGCCCGGTCGCTGATCGGCATGTCGGTCCGCAAAGGCACGCCCAGGCCCGATATCAGCACAGTGGAAGGCCTGAGGCAGACCTTGCTCAACGCAAAATCGATTGCGTATTCCGCCAGTGCCAGCGGGACCTACCTTTCCAATGAATTGTTCAGCCGGCTCGGCGTCGCGGACCAGATCAAGGACAAGGCGCACAAGATCTACAGCGAGCGTGTCGGCGCCGTAGTGGCGCGCGGCGATGCGGAAATCGGCTTCCAGCAGGTCAGCGAGTTGCTGCCATTCAAGGAGCTGGATTTTGTCGGGCCATTGCCGGCCGAGTTGCAGCAATCGGTCTTCTTCTCTGCCGGCATGGTCGCGGGCAAGCAGTCCGCGGCAGCTGCGCGCTTTGTCCGGTTCCTTGCGTCCCCCGCGGCGGCCTCGATCGTACGAATAACGGGGTTGGAGCCGGTCGCCACGCCTCTGCCGCCACCGGCGCCTCCTGCGCTCGGACAGGCTTCGAAGCAGTAAGCCTGTCTGGGCTGCCGCAAAAACAAAAAGCCCGCACTTCCGTGCGGGCTTCTCGATGAAACCGTGGTGCCCAGGAGAGGACTCGAACCTCCACAGTGTTGCCACCGCTAGGACCTGAACCTAGTGCGTCTACCAATTCCGCCACCTGGGCAAGGTGAGCGCCGCATTCTACAGAAGGCGGCGGAATTTGCAAGCGCTTCTGGCGGGCTTACGCAGGAATTCTTGCCGGAACACGATCCTCTGCAATCCGGCAGTACCGGCGTCGATCAGAACGACGGCACCATAGCGCCCTTGAACTGGGCCTTCATGAACTGGCGCACGTCTTCCGACTGGTACGCGGCGACCAGCTTCTTGACCCACGGCTTGTCCTTGTCCTGCGTGCGCACGACGATGATGTTGGCGTACGGGCTGCGCAGGTCTTCCAGGCCGATGGCGTCCTTGGTCGGCTGCAGGCCGGCGGCGAGCGCGTAGTTGGTGTTGATGACGGCGGCGCTGACGTCGGGCAGGGCGCGCGCAAGCTGGGCGGCGTCCAGTTCCACGATCTTCAGCTTCCTTGGGTTCTCGGCCACGTCCAGCGGGGTGGCGTTGGCACCGTTGGTGCCGGTGCCGGCCTTGAGCTTGATCACGCCTTGCGACTGGAGCAGCAGCAGGGCGCGGTTCTCGTTGGACGGGTCGTTGGGCACCGCGACCTTGGCGCCTTGCGGCAGGTCCTTTGCCGACTTCAGGTTCTTCGAATAGATGCCCAGCGGCGAGATATAGGTGTAGCCCACGCTGGTCATCTTGTAGCCGCGCTGCTTGACCTGGCTATCGAGGTAGGGCTGGTGCTGGAAGCTGTTGGCGTCCAGGTCACCGGCGTCGAGCGCGGCGTTGGGCTGCACGTAGTCGTTGAACTCCACGACCTTGACGTTCAGGCCGTTGCGCTTGGCCACTTTCTGGACGACTTGCCAGACTTCGGCATCCGGGCCGCTGACGGTGCCGACGCGGATGGTCTGTTCCTGGGCCGAGGCGCTGCCAGCGGCGATAAAACCGATGGCGGACGCGGCAACTGCCAGGCGCTTGAAGAGAGACGTGCTGCGCATAAGAGTGCTGGAAATTTTTTGGCTATGTGGCTAGTGAGACATTCGCGCGCCGGGTCAGGGATCGCCTGCCCGGGCTAGGCCACAGATTAACGCAATTGCGTCAAAACTGCGTAGCGGGAAGGAATCTGGCGTCTATTTCTTTTTCATATGCTTATGAAAATCCAATGACGCCGATAGCCTGGCATTAAATGCTTTTGCGCCTTGCCTCAGTCCGCAAACACCTCGCGCAGGGTGCGCAGGGCCTCCAGCATCGTCTTTTCGTTAAGGCCGCCGGCTCGCTTGAGCAGCCGTGACTTGTCCACGGTCCGTACCTGGTCTAGGTCAAGCGCGATGCTGCATGGAAATGTGACACCCGAGCCTGGTCTTGGACAGGCGATATGTCCGAAAGCCGGTGCGCCGCGTCAGCCGGCCACCGCGCCATATCCTTCCCCTGCCCACTCAATAAAACAAAGCCCGTGCCCGAACGGATCCGACAGCGTCGCCTGCCGCCCCCATTCGTAATCCTGCGGCCAGTCCTCGATCTCCGCGCCGGCTCCCAGCGCGCGTTCGATAGCCTGTTCGAGGTTGGACACGACAAAGTCCAGGTGGACCGGCGTCCAGTGGCGGCGATAGTCGCGCCGGGTATCTGAGCGGGTGGTGGGGCGGGTGCCCGCGGGTTTGGCGAGCAGGTAGATCGGCGTAGTGCCGCCGACCATTTCGGCGACGGTACCGTCGAACAGCTTGCGGTTCAGCTTCAGGCCGAGCGCTTGTTCGTAAAAGCCGATGCCGCGCGACAGGTCGTCGACGTCGATATTGATCAGCAACTCCATGACAGCCTCCTGACGGCGTTCTGTGTGAGGGCGGCCGCATTGTGCGCCCGGCCTCCTGACAATTCCTGTCAGGAGTGATGTTTCAGCCGGCCGGCAGGCGGGGTGTCTGGAGGGCGGCGTCAGCGCTCCAGCAACCGGCGCACGACCGGGCACAGCGCATCGCCCAGCGCCAGGTGAGCGTCGGCGTCCAGGTGTACACCATCGACCTCGCTGCTCTGAATCAAAGTGCCCGCATCGAACAGCGGGCAGTCCAGTTGCGCGCAAACCTCTGCAACGGCTTGCGGCAAGCCTGCCCACTTGTGCTCGCCGCCCGCGAACTTGGGCGCCAGCGGGCCGCGCGGCGTGCGGATCGGCGGCGGCGTGACCACCAGCACCGGCGGCACCGGCATGCCGGGTTCGATCGGTGCGGTGCGGATCGCATGCACCAGCGCGCCGATGCCCTGGGCGGCGTGCCAGGCGTTGTGCGGGTGCATCGACTGGAAATCGTTGTTACCGAGCATCAGGACCACCAGCGCCAGCGGCGAGTGGATCTCGATGCGCAGCGCGAGCCCTTGCAGGCCGTTGCGCCCGGGTTTGAAAGGATCGTCCCAGACCGTGCGGCGGCCGTTCAGGCAGTCTTCGATGATGCGCACGGGCGCGCCGCCGTCGGCGTTCAGGCCGAGTTCCAGCCGGCCGGGCCAGCGCACCGGGAAGGGCAGGCGCTGGCGGGTGCCCGGCACGATGCCCCATGAAAGCGAGTCGGCGTAGACAAGGACCTGGATGGGATCGGCTTCGGCCAAGGGCGCGGCGGGCATGAGGGGGTTCCAGTCGGCGGGATTGCGGTCGATAAGCAGCAATGGGAGCGACGTTCAGAGTACCGCCGCGGGCTGTGACAGAAATGTTGCACCGCGCAGACAAAAAGGTCTTCCGAACACGCGGAGACTTCATAATATCGACTTACTGCTGACAGGGAGAAAGAAGTTGCGTTTCGAGCACTTGGTTGAGATCAACGATCCAGGCAACCCACAACTGGATCCGCTGACGCCTGACCAGCTGTGGCAAGGGCTGGTGCTGCGCGCCGAGTCGCCCGAACTGTTCGTGCTGGGCCTGGACAGCGCCGAGGTGGTTGGCCGTGGCGACAACTGGATCGACCGCGTGCTGCATTTCGGCGCGGCCTCGATCCATGACCGCGTGGTATTCGAGCCGCGCCGGCAGGTGCGCTATGAAACCGCCGCCACAGCCGAGCATGCCGGCGGCACCCTGACCATGGCGATCGAGACCCCGGGCCCCGGCGCGCTGCTGCTTCGCTTTGTCTACGACACCACCATGCCGGCGGTCGATGCCAGCGGCGACGCTCGCTATGCCGAGATCGTCAAATCCGCCTACCACGAGGCCGACATCGACACCGTCCGCAAGATCCGCGAGATCGCCGACACCGGGCGGCTGGGGTGAACCGCGGCCCCGTCACGCCGGAGGGCTCCGGCCAGCCGCCGGGCGGACCGACGCGGCAGGCGCTGCGTGCCCGCTACGGGGATCGGCTGCGCTGGCTGGTGCTGGTGACGCTGATGCTGGGCACGATCTCGTCGATCGTCTCGTCCACCATCGTCAACGTTGCCATCCCGGACCTGAGCCAGCATTTCGCGCTGGGCCAGGAGCGCGCCCAATGGGTCGCGGCCAGCTTCATGATCGCGATGACGCTGTCGATGCTGCTGACGCCGTGGCTGCTCAATCGCTACGGGCTGCGCCGCACCTTCCTCGGCGCGTCGGTGTTGCTGGGCGTGGGCGGCTTCTTTGGCGGGTTCTCACCAACGTATGGCGTGATGATCGCGATGCGCGCGGCCGAAGGCGTGGCGGCGGGCATCATGCAGCCGTTGCCCAATATCCTGATCCTGCGCTCGTTCGAGGAACGCGAGCAAGGCAAGGCGATCAGCGCGTTCGGCTTCGGCGTGGTGCTGGCGCCGGCGTTGGGGCCGAGCCTGGGCGGCTTCCTGGTGGAGGCGTTCGGCTGGCGTTCGATCTTCTTCGTGGTGGTGCCGCTGACGCTGATCGGCGTGGTCATGGCGCGCCGCTTCATGGCGGTGGATTCGATCATGATCGGCGAGCGCGAGCCGCTGGACTGGCGCGGACTGGGGTTGGCCGGCATCGCCACGGTCAGCCTGCTCAACGGCGTGGTGCAGATGCGCGAGAGCGTGCCCGCGGGCCTGGCGCTGGCGGGCTTCGGCGTGCTGATGCTGGCGGCCTTCGTGCTGTGGCAGCTGCGTGCCGCCTATCCACTGATGAACCTGCGGCTGTACAGCTACCGGCAGTTCGCGGCCGGGGCGGTTGTGGCCTTTATCTATGGCGCGGGCTTGTTCGGCTCGACCTACCTGCTGCCGGTCTACATGCAGATGGCGCTGGAATACACGCCGTCGCGCGCGGGCCTGGTGCTGCTGCCGGCGGGCGTGGCGCTGGCCCTGACGATCGGGCTGGCGGGGCGCTTCACGAATCGGATCGCGCCGCACGTGCAGGTGTCGTTCGGGCTGGCGCTGCTGGCCTTGTCGTTCGTGCTGATGGCGCTGGGTTCGCGCACCACGCCATACCTGGTGCTGGTGGCGCTGGCGGTGCTGGGGCGGATCGGGCTGGGCTGCATCCTGCCGTCGCTGACGCTGGGGGCCATGCGCGGCGTGGATTTCTCGCTGATCGCGCAGGGCTCGAGCTGCATCAACTTCCTGCGGCAACTGGGCGGGGCCATCGGCGTGAGCCTGGCTGGCGTGGGCCTGCAGTGGCGGCTGGCGGAGCACGGCGCGGTGGTGGGCCAGGCCGGCGATGCGGCGTTGCAGGCGGCGCGCATCCGGGCCTTCGATGAAACTTTCCTGGCGGTTGGGGTCGTGATCGCCAGCGCGATGTTCGCGGCGTGGCGGATCCGGCCGAGGCCGGTGCCGGCGGGCTGAAGCCGCCGGGGGAGTGGACGGTAGCGCCGTGCCATCGCGTGGCCGGGAGCGCCATGCCGGCGCCCCGCGGCAGGGTGCGGATCAGTTGGCGGCGCCGCTGCGCAGCTCTTCCACCAGCGCGATGTACTGTTCCATCGCCGGTTCGCGCGCGGTGCCGCGCAGCGCTTCCCAGGCTTCGAACTTGTAGCGGCCGACAAAGTCGGTCATGCCCGGCTTGTCGCCGTGGGCGTCGCCTTCGCTACCTTGCTTGAACAGCGCGTACAGGCGCAGCAGGGTCATGTTACTGGGGCGCTCGCTCAGTTGCTTGACGTCGATCTGGGCCTGGTCGAAGCGTGCCTGCAGGTCGCTCATGGTTTCCTCCGTTTGTTCTGGCTGGATTGCAAAAGTGCAGCCCGATGATAGCCGCGCCAGCGTGCCCTACCGTGCGTATAAAACCGAAGAAGCCCTCGGTTCCGGGCGCCAGCGGATACAATCGCGCCATGTCCTGGATTCTTGCTGTTGAAACTTCTACGGAGTGGTGCTCGGTCGCGCTCGGACGTGCCGTCGCGGGTGCCGGAATCGAGTGCCTGGTGCGCCATGAGCACACCGGCGCACGCTCGTCCGCACGCGTGCTGCCGGCCGCTGGCGAGGTGCTGGCCGAGGCCGGCATCGTGCTCGCCGATTGCGCCGCGATCGCCTTCGGCGCCGGCCCGGGCTCGTTCACCGGCCTGCGCACGGCCTGCGGCGTGGCGCAGGGCCTGGCCTTCGGGGCCGGCCTGCCGGTGGTTCCCGTCAATACCCTGATGGCCTGCGCCGAACGCGCGCGCGAGGCTTCGCTGCCGGATAATACCGCGGTGCTGGTGGCGCTGGATGCGCGCATGGACGAGGCCTATTCCGGCGCCTTCCGCTGGGATGCCGCCGCGCGGGAATGGGCGGAAATCACGCCGATGCGGGTCGGCGCACCGGAAACGGTAACGTTGCCCGAGGGCGATTTCTGGATCGCGGGCAATGCCTCGACGGTATTCGGCGAGCGGCTGGCGGGCCTGGCGCGCGCGTCGCGCGTGCTGCCGGAGGCGATGCCGCATGCGCAGCCGATGGTCTCCATCGGCTTGCGCGCACTGGCCCGCGGTGAAGCCATCGACGCCGACCAAGCCATGCCGATCTACCTGCGCGACAAGGTCGCCCAGACCATCGCCGAACGCGAAGCCGTGGCCGCCGCACGCGCCGCGGCCCAGGCCGGGAGCGCATCGTGAGCGCCGCCTATCCGCTGGAAGAGCGCAACGAGTGGCCGGCAGTACCGGCCATGCCGCCGCTGCCGGACGGCTGGGCGCTGGGCCGCATGAGCGCGCTGGACCTGGAGGCCGTGGCCGGCATCGAGGCACGCGCCTACAGCCATCCGTGGACGCGCGGCAATTTCGAGAACTCGGTCAAGGCCGGGCATCTCGGCCTGACGCTGCGCGACCCGGCCGGCACGCTGGTGGCCTACGCCGTGCTGATGCCGGTGGTCGACGAGATGCACCTGCTCAACATCACCGTCGAGCCGCGGCGCCAGCGCCAGGGGCTGGGGCGGCTGATGCTGGCGATCGTGCTGGCTACCTCGCACGCGCACCGCATCCGCACCATGCTGCTGGAAGTGCGCCCGTCCAATACCGGCGCGATCGCGTTGTACCAGGCCGCCGGGTTTCTCGAGATCGGGCGCCGCAAGGGGTATTACCCGGCCGAGGGCCGCACCCGTGAAGACGCGCTGGTGTTGCGCCGCAGCTGGCCGGAGGATGCCGCCGCCAATGACGGCACGGAGGGCCGCGCATGAGCCGCCGCGCGCAATTCCTGGAGGTGCTGGGCATCCCCGCGGAGTGGGTGCTGCGCCAGCGCGCCGGCGGCGAGCCGCAGGCCCTGGCGCTGCCCGAGGCAGGCGAGGTCGCCACGGTTGATGCGCCGCTCAGCGCCGCTCTGGCCGCTCTGGCCGCTCCGGCCGTTTCGATTGCCGAAGCCCCGCCCGTAGCCGAAGCGCCTGTCGGCGCGCCGGCCCAGGCCGCCGCGCCGACGCCGCCAGCCGAGGCGCCCCTCACCATCGACAGGGCGCCCGCGATGCCCTCGCTGGTGCCGGCGGGGCCGGAGCCCGGCTCGGCGCAGGTCGATCGCGAGGCGGACATCGCCACCATGGACTGGCCCGTGCTGGAAGCGGCGGTCGCCGGCTGCACCGCCTGCGGCCTGTGCCAGACGCGCACCAACACCGTGTTCGGCGTCGGCGACCGCCAGGCCGAATGGATGCTGATCGGCGAAGCCCCCGGCGAGAACGAGGACCAGCAGGGCGAGCCCTTTGTCGGCCAGGCCGGCAAGCTGCTTGACAATATGCTCGGCGCGCTCGGATTGGCGCGCGGGCGCAATGTCTTTATCGCCAACGTGCTCAAGTGCCGCCCGCCGGGCAACCGCAACCCGGAGCCGGACGAGGTGGCGCAGTGCGAGCCCTTCCTGCGCCGCCAGATCGCACTGGTGAAGCCCAAGGTGATCGTGGTGCTGGGCCGCTTTGCGGCGCAGTCGCTGCTGCGCTCGACCACGCCGATCGGCAAGCTGCGCGGCACCGTGCATACCTACGAAGGCATCCCGGTGGTGGTGACCTACCACCCGGCCTACCTGCTGCGGACCCTGACCGACAAGGCGCGCGCCTGGGAAGACCTGTGCCTGGCGCGCGAGGTGCATGACCGTGCGGGAGCTGGGGCCTGACCTCGCGCTGAACCGCGGCGGCGACGGCAATTTGCCGTCGGGTCCGCCGCTGTGGCGACGCGCCGCGTCGGCGCGTACGCGCGACCTGGCCTGGACCACGCTGTCGCCGCCGCTGCTGGCGGCGGTACCGGGCGCGGCCCCGGCGCGCTGGCCCGGCGGCACGCTGGCTGCCTGGCAGCGCTGGCTGGAGACGGCCGACCCCGCCGCGTTGCCCGCCACCATCGACGAGCTGGCCGACGGCCATCCGCTCTCCGCCGACGATTCCAGCCATGACCCTGCGAGCCGCAGCCTGCGTCTGGGCCGCCATGCAGAAAGACTGCTGCATTTCGCGCTGCGGCATATGCAAGGGCTGTCGCTGCTGGCCGCCAACGTGCCGGTGCGGCACGCGGGAAGGCAGGGCATCCGCACGCTGGGCGAGCTGGATTTCGTCTGGCGCGACCTGGCTTCCGGCGAGGTGGTCCACTGGGAGATGGCGGCCAAGTTCTACCTGATGGCCGGCACGGAGCCGCTGCCGCGGTTGCAGGACTTTGTCGGCCCGAACCTGGTCGACCGGCTCGGCGACAAGCTCGGCCACGTGGTGCACCGCCAGCTGCCGCTCGGGCGCACGCCCGAGGCGCAGGCGCTGCTGGGCCATGCGATCGACCGTAGCGAGGTCTACCTGCTGGGCTGGCTGTTCTATCGCGACGGGCAGGTGCCGGCAGGGCTGGACGTGCTGGGCATCGCGCCCGACCACCTGCACGGCTGGTGGTCGTCGCTGGACGGGTGGATGGCGCGTGCCGCTTCGCGGCCGGGCTCGCGCTGGTGCCGGTTGCCGCGTTCGGGCTGGCTGTCGGGGGCGTTCGTGACGGATGCCGGTACGGAAGAGGTCGAGGGGCTGCACGCCTTTCTGGCGCAGCGCTTTGCCGATCCGCGCCATGACCACGGCTGGCGCCGCGAAGCGCCGGTGATGCTATGCGAACTGGAGCCGGCGGGACCGCAGGCGCCGGGGTGGTGGCGCGAATGCTCGCGGGGTTTCGTGGTGCCGCCGGGGTGGGAGGAAAGGGCGCTGGCGCGGGCGGCGGAGGAGCTGCGGCCGGGGCCGCGGGCCGCGCCGGACGACGCGGCCTGATCCCCGCGCCGGCTGTGCAGCCGGCAGGCGGGGCGAGCGAGGGTGAAGGCTTAGTGGTGCTTGTCCTCGCCGATCATCGCCAGCGAGTTGAACGTACGCATGTTGTATTTGTGCAGCTTGAGCACCAGCAGCATGGTCACGCAGATAAACAGCCCCAGCGCGATGATCACCACGCCGATCGGCACGTTCAGCTTGATCAGCAGCGCGTACAGGCACAGCATCAGCAGCACCGACACGTTCTCATTGAAGTTCTGCACTGCGATCGAGTGGCCGGCCGACAGCAGCACGTGCCCACGATGCTGCAGCAGCGCGTTCATCGGCACCACGAAGTAGCCTGACATCGCGCCCACCAGCATCAGGAACACATAGGCGATGAACATGTACAGCGGCATGTGCATGCCCAGGATGTGCAGCGTGACCTCGGGCATGGCGTCCTTGGTATAGAAGGCCATGATCATCACGGTCGCGCCCATCGCCACACCGAAGGGCAGCACGGAGAGCGACTTGCGCAGCGGGATGCGCGCGGCGGCAAGGATAGCGCCGACGGCCACGCCCACTGCCACCACCGCCTGCAGCAGCGCGCCCTGCGACAGGTTCAGGCCGAGCGACTTTTCCGCCCATTTCAGTACGATGAACTGCAGTGTGGCGCCCACGCCCCAGAACAGCGTGGTCACGGCCAGCGAGATCTGCCCGAGCTTGTCGCGCCACAGCGCCAGGAAGCAGTCGCCGAACTCGGCGATCAGCTTGATCGGGTTCTTTTCCTGCTGAGGGTAGCGCGCCCCGGTGTCGGGGATAAACAGGTTGAAGACCGAGGCGACCACGTAGAACAGCATGATCACCACCATCGCGGCCTCGGCGGGCGTGTCGATGCCGGTGTTGATGAGGGGCAGGTCCAGCCGCAGCAGGATGTCGGAGATATGCACCGAGATCAGCGCGCCGCCCACCACGGTGCCCAGGATGATCGAGCCCACCGTCAGCCCCTCGATCCAGCCGTTGGCCATCACCAGCTTCTCGGGGGGCAGCAGCTCGGTCAGGATGCCGTACTTGGCCGGCGAGTACGCCGCCGCGCCGAATCCCACCACGCCATACGCCAGCAGGGGGTGCAGCCCGAACATCATGATCGCGCACCCGACCACCTTGATGGCGTTGGTGATGAGCATCACCCGCCCCTTGGGCATGGAGTCTGCAAAGGCGCCCACGAACGCGGCGAGGATGACGTAGGAGAGAACGAAGAACAGCTTGAGCAGCGGAGTCATCCACTGCGGGGAATGCAATTCGGTGAGAAGGGCGATGGCGGCGATCAGTAAGGCGTTGTCGGCCAGCGACGAAAAAAACTGCGCGGCCATGATGGTGTAAAAACCCTTCTTCATGCTCTCGACTTTCTCTCCATCGCGCACTCCGTGCGGCTCGGCCAGGCTGGCGCCGGCCGGGGAGGCCATGGTTTGCAGGGAACCTTGTACCGCGGCCGTGTCGAATTGTGTCGGTTGCACTTTGCTGCGGCGACGTGCGGCTTGCCTGGCAGTCATTGACATAAATGCTTCGCTTTTAGAACATGGCCGGAGCGTCCGGCTTTATATCACGAAACCATGACATTCCCGAACCCCGGCAAGGCGCCTTTTTGACAGCAAATTGCCGCGCCGATTCCCCAAGGACCCCCGGCAACGGCTTCTGAATGTGTTCAAATAACGGCTGCGATCACCCCGAGCCGACCGGGTCTTCCCTGATCTGGTGCACTGGTCGGGCAAGATGGCGACCGGAACACATTAGCGCGAGATGACCCGCGCCGGTTGCCCCAACGTGCTGCACACACCGACAGGTGATGTTTGCGCCATCGACACTGAGACAGAGCCGTCCTTCCAGCCGCCGCCGTGCCGCCAGCCCGCGCTGCCCGCATCGGCGTTGCCCACTGGATCGCCCGCCCGCTCGTCCTATTTCCGAGATGTGACTCCATGCCAAGACCCATCCACGCTGTCATCCACCAACCCGCCCTGGCCAACAACCTCGACATTGTGCGCCGCAGCGCGCCCGCTTCGCGCATCTGGGCGGTGGTCAAGGCCAATGCCTACGGCCACGGTATCCGCCGTGTGTTTGCCGCGCTGCGCGGCGCCGACGGCTTCGGCCTGCTCGACCTGAACGAAGCCGTGCTGCTGCGCGACCTCGGCTGGCAGGGCCCGATCCTGCTGCTGGAGGGATTCTTCCAGCCGCAGGACGTGGACGTGATCGAACAATACCGCCTGACCACCGCCATCCATTGCGACGAGCAGCTGCGCATGCTGGAAAGCGCACGTCCCCGGGGGCCGCTGGCGATCCAGCTCAAGCTCAATACCGGCATGAACCGGCTGGGCTTCCAGCCGGCCCAGTACCGTGCCGCCTGGGAACGCGCCCGCTCGATGCCCTGTGTGGGCAGTATCGTCCATATGACGCATTTTTCCGATGCGGATAGTCCCCGAGGCGTCGCCCACCAGATCGAGGCCTTCGACGCGGCCACCGCCAACCTGCCGGGCGAGGCCAGCCTGTCGAACTCGGCCGCGGTGCTGTGGCATCCGCAGGCGCACCGGGCCTGGGTGCGCCCCGGCATTATCCTGTACGGCGCTTCGCCGACCGGGCGCGACGCCGATATCGCCGGCACCGGGCTGCAGCCGGCCATGTCGCTGCACAGCGAGCTGATCTCGGTGCAGGACCTGCAGCCGGGCGACAGCGTCGGCTATGGCTCCTTGTTTACTGCCGAGCGGCCGATGCGCATCGGCGTGGTCGCCTGCGGCTATGCCGACGGCTACCCGCGCCATGCCTCCGGCTGGGGCGAGCAGCGCGCGCCGGTGCTGGTCGACGGCGTGCGCACCGAACTGGTGGGGCGCGTGTCGATGGACATGCTGTGCGTGGACCTGACGCCGTGCCCGAAGGCCAAGGTGGGCAGCGCGGTCACGCTGTGGGGGCAGGGCCTGCCGATCGACGAAGTGGCGCAGGCCAGCGGCACGGTCGGCTATGAGCTGATGTGCGCACTGGCGCCGCGCGTGCCGACCACGGTGGCGACCATCACGGCGTCGGACAGCGCAGCGCCCGTGGTGGCCTGAGCGCGCAGTCCCGCACAAGCCGCGAGCGCGGGCGCAGGCCCGCCGCCTTACCATCTGCCGGCCGGGCCACTTGTGGGCCCGGCCCGCTTTTTTCCTGCAAGGACATCCGTTGGCCAAGACCAAGACTGTCTATACCTGTACCGAATGCGGCGGCACCACGCCGCGCTGGGCCGGCCAGTGCCCGCATTGCCAGCAGTGGAACACGCTGGTGGAGACGGTGGCCGAGACCGCCTCGACCAAGCGCTTCCAGCCGCTGGCCGCGTCGGCCACGGTGCGCAAGCTGTCCGAGATCGAGGCGGCCGACGTGCCGCGCTTTTCCAGCGGCATCGATGAATTCGACCGCGTGCTGGGCGGCGGCCTGGTGTCGGGCGGGGTGGTGCTGATCGGCGGCGACCCCGGCATCGGCAAGTCCACGCTGCTGCTGCAGGCACTGGCCAACCTGGCCGGGCAGCGCCGCGTGCTCTATGTCAGCGGCGAAGAATCCGGCGCGCAGATCGCGCTGCGCGCGCAGCGCCTGGGGGTGGAAAGCCCGTCGCTTGGGCTGCTGGCGGAAATCCAGCTCGAGAAGATCCAGGCCACGCTGGAGGTAGAGAAGCCCGAAGTCGCGGTGATCGACTCGATCCAGACCCTGTATTCCGAGGCGCTGACCTCCGCGCCGGGCTCGGTCGCGCAGGTGCGCGAATGCGCGGCGCAGCTGACGCGCATCGCCAAGAGCACCGGCATCACCATCATCCTGGTCGGCCACGTGACCAAGGAAGGCAGCCTGGCCGGGCCGCGCGTGCTGGAGCATATCGTCGACACGGTGCTGTACTTCGAGGGCGATACCCACTCCTCGCACCGGCTGATCCGCGCTTTCAAGAACCGCTTCGGCGCGGTCAACGAGCTGGGCGTGTTCGCGATGACCGAGCGCGGGCTGCGCGGCATCAGCAACCCGTCGGCGCTGTTCCTGTCGCAACATGAAGAGACCGTGCCGGGCTCGTGCGTGCTGGTGACGCAGGAGGGCACGCGGCCGCTGCTGGTGGAAGTCCAGGCGCTGGTCGATACGGCGCATGTGCCCAACCCGCGCCGGCTGGCCGTGGGGCTGGAGCAGAACCGTCTGGCGCTGCTGCTGGCGGTGCTGCACCGGCATGCGGGTGTCGCCTGCTTCGACCAGGACGTGTTCCTGAACGCGGTCGGCGGGGTCAAGATCACCGAGCCCGCCGCCGACCTGGCGGTGCTGCTGTCGATCCACTCGTCGATGCGCAACAAGCCGCTGCCGCGCGGGCTGGTGGTGTTCGGCGAAGTCGGGCTGGCGGGCGAAATCCGGCCGAGCCCGAGGGGGCAGGACCGGCTGAAGGAGGCCGCCAAGCTGGGTTTCACGCTGGCCGTGATCCCCAAGGCCAACGCGCCCAAGCAGAAGATCGACGGGCTCGAAGTGATCGCGGTGGAGCGCATCGAGCAGGCGATCGACCGCGTGCGGCACCTGGATTGAGCATGGACGGCGACGGTATTGCCTTCGAGACCGAACGCCTGCGGCTGCGCCAGTGGCGCGATGCTGACTACGCGCCGTTCGCCGCGCTCAATGCCGACGCGGAGGTGATGCGCTATTTCCCTGCCACGCTGACGCGCGCCGAAAGCGATGCGATGGCGGACCGCTGCCGCGACCTGATCGCGACGCGGGGCTGGGGATTCTGGGTGGTTGAGCGCAAAATGGACGGTGGCTTCCTGGGGTTTGTCGGCCTGCACGAGCCGGCGGCGGCACTGCCGTTTTCGCCGTGCGTGGAGATCGGCTGGCGCCTCGCACGCCATGCGTGGGGCAGCGGTTACGCCACCGAGGCCGCGTGCGGCGCGCTGGGCTGGGGCTTTGGCCGGCTGGGGCTGGATGAGATCGTGTCCTTCACTGCGCTGGACAACCGCCGCTCGCGTGCCGTAATGGAGCGGCTCGGCATGCACGAGGATGCACTCGTGTTCGAGCATCCCGCACTGCCACCAAGCCACCCGTTGCGGCCGCATTGCCTGTATCGTCTGCCGCGCACGGCGTGGCAGGAGGCCGAAGCCTAGCACCGCTGCGTCAATCCGCCGCAGGGCAGGGGATGCGGCCCCAGTGTGACGCCCAAGGCTGGCGCTGCAAAATCGGTAATAATGCGCAGCAATGCCGCGCCCTGAACTGACGGCACCGTTTACCGGATTACCTGATCACCATCTATGCAAGCCAACTCACGCGCCTATTTCCTGCTGATCGCCCTCGTTTCCTTCGGCCTGGTCGGCGTTGCGCTCTACCTCCAGTTTGAAAAGGGCTACCAGCCTTGTCCGCTCTGCGTGATGCAGCGCTTCGCCTTTATCGGCATCGGCATCTTCTCGTTGCTGGCCGTGGTGGCGCAGAACACGCGCTCGCTGTGGCAGGGGCTCGGCATGTTGTCGGGCATCGCCGGCATTGCGGTGGCGGTTTACCACGTGGCACTGCTACTTAACCCCAAGGCCAGCTGCGGCATCGATCCGCTGGAGAACTGGGTCAATGCGCTGCCGACGGCCAAGGTGCTGCCGCAGGTGTTTTATGCCGATGGCCTCTGCGCTGCGCCGCTGCCGCCGGTGCTGGGGCTGTCGGTGCCGGCGTGGTCGCTGATCTGGCTGTTTATCCTGACGCTGACGCTGGCGGTGGGGTTGATCCGGCGGGAGAAGAATTTCCGTTGAACTTCGCGGACAGCGGAATAGAGAACCGGCGCCACAGGCGCCGGTTTTTTTCTGCTGCGCGGCTTGACGCTGACTGTTCGCAAACAGGCGCCGGTTTGAAAGCTTTCGATTGATGGATGCGAAGGAGGGGACTCGGACCCGTCAGACCCCTCACGCAATCTGCTCAATCTGCTCCTGCAGTTCCAGCCATTTCTCTTCCAGCGTCTCCAACTCGCCGTTGACCTCGCCCTGGCGCTTCAGCATCTCCATCAGCTTCGCCTTGTTGGCTTCGGCATAGCTTGTCTCATCGGCCATGAACTGGTCGATTTCCGTCTTGGCCGTCTGGAGCACCGCCATGCGTTTCTCGACTTTCTCCAACTCCTTGGTCAACGGCTTGCGCAGCGCCGACAGCCGCTGGCGCTCATCCGCTTCAGCGCGGCGCTGATCCTTGCGGTTGACCGTAGCAGCGGCATCGCCACCGTTCTCCGCCTGATGCGCGGCCACCGCAGCATTGCGCTTGGCGGCGGCCTGTTGCAGCAGCCAGTCGCGATAGTCGTCCAGGTCGCCATCAAACGGCTTGATCGTGCCATCGGCCACCAGCATGAACTGATCCGCGGTAGCGCGCAGCAGATGCCGGTCGTGCGAGACGAGAATCAGCGTGCCTTCGAACTGCGCCAGCGCCATCGTCAGCGCTTCGCGGGTGTCCAGGTCGAGGTGGTTGGTCGGTTCGTCCAGCAGCAGCAGGTTGGGCTTCTGCCAGACGATCAGCGACAGCGCCAGCCGCGCCTTCTCGCCGCCGGAGAAGGGTTCGATCGGCGAGGTCGCCATATCCCCGCGGAAGTTGAAGCTGCCGAGGAAGTCGCGCAGTTCCTGCTCGCGGGTGTCAGGCGCCAGGCGTGCCAGGTGCTGCAGCGGCGAGTCGTGGTCGCGCAGCGTTTCCAGCTGGTGCTGGGCGAAGTAGCCGATCTGCAGGCCCTTGCCCAGGCGCAGCTTGCCGGTGAGTGGGTCCTGCGTGCCGGCCAGAGTTTTGACCAGTGTCGACTTGCCCTGGCCGTTGGCGCCCAGCAGGCCGATGCGCTGGCCGTTCTGGATCGACAGCGCCAGGTTGTGCAGGATGGTGACGGGCGGATCGGCCTCGGCATAGCCGCAGTCGACGCCGTCGAGCACCATCATCGGGTTGGGCGCGGCGTCGGGCTCGCGGAACTCGAAGGCGAAGCCGGATGCGACGTGCACCGGCGCCAGCCGTTCCATCTTCTCCAGCGCCTTGACCCGGCTCTGCGCCTGCCGCGCCTTGGTCGCCTTGGCCTTGAAGCGCGTGATAAACGATTCCAGGTGCGCGATTTCCTTCTGCTGGCGCACGTAGGCGGACTGTTGCTGTGCCATCTGCTGCAGGCGCAGCGTCTCGAACAGCGTGTAGTTGCCGCCGTAGCGGCGCAACTGCTGGTTCTCGATATGCACAGTGACGTTGCAGATCGCGTCGAGGAATTCGCGGTCGTGCGAAATCATCACCAGCGTGCCCGGATAGCGCGCCAGCCAGTCTTCCAGCCAGACGATGGCGTCCAGGTCCAGGTGGTTGGTGGGTTCGTCGAGCAGCAGCAGATCGGACGGGCACATCAGCGCCTGCGCCAGGTTCAGGCGCATGCGCCAGCCGCCGGAGAACGACGCCACCGGCTGCGTCACCTGCGCCAGCGTGAACCCCAGGCCCAGCAGCAGCGCCTCGGCGCGCGCCGGGGCGGTGTAGCCGTCGGCGTCGGCAAACTCGGCGTGGGCCTCGCCCTCGGCGCTGCCGTCGCCGGTGCCCTGTGCGGCGGCGATGGCGGCTTCGATCTCGCGCAGGCGCGTGTCGCCGTCGATCACGTAGTCCACCGCGCTGCGGTCCACCGCCGGCGTTTCCTGCGCCACGTGTGCGACGCGCCACTGCGTGGGCACGCTGACATCGCCCCCGTCCGGATGCAGTTCGCCACGCAGCAGCGCGAACAGCGTCGACTTGCCGCTGCCGTTGGCGCCGACAAGGCCAACGCGCTCGCCCGGGTTGAGCGTCACGCTGGTGTGGTCGAACAGCACCTTGGTGCCGCGCTGGAGGACAAGCTGGTCGATTCGGATCACGAGTGGGGAAGCGTCTGAAAGAAGAACGGAAAAACGCAGAGAAAAGCGGTCAGCGGCGGGTTTGCTGCGCTGGCCGGCATTGTAGCGTTTCCGGTGCGGGCCCATGCCCGCAGATGTGAAAACGGTTCCGACGCGGTGCCGATCATGCACCTGCGCGGTGCCGGGTGCGCCCGCGCGCCTAGGGATTACCCTCGGTCTGGTAAAACTCTATTTTCTTTGGGTATGGGTTGAGTGTAAATTCATTTACACGATACAAATCACCGTTTTTCGAATTTTTCCTGACCCTTCCGCATGTCCAACGGCCATTCCATCTCCGACCGCATTGCGCGCAGCCTGCCGACGCTGACGCCGGCACACCGCCGCATGGCGGAATACGTGCTGGCGAACCTGTTCCGCGCGGCGACGATGCGCATCGACGAGTTCGCGACGGCAGTGGAGGTATCGGTCGCTACGGCCAACCGCTTTGCGCGGGCGCTGGGCTTTGACGGCTATCCGCAGTTCCGGGCCGAACTGGTGCGTGGCTATGAAGCCACGCTGGCCCCGGTGGAGCGGCTGCGCAGCGAACTGGAGCGGCCCGCGACCGCGGCCGAGGTGTTTGCCGCCTCGCTGGAAGACGCCGCCGCCAATGCCGAAGCTACGCGGCGCGGCATCGATGCTGCAGCCTGCGAGCGCGCGGTCTCGGCGATCCTGGGGGCGCAGCGCGTATACGTAGCGGGTTTCGGCGCGAGTGGTTTCCTCGCCGGCCTGCTGCAGCACGGGCTGGAAATGCACTGCCGCACGGTGACCTCCGTGGCAGGCGCCGGTGGCGCCTCGCATGCGGCGCGCCAGTTGTTCAAGCTGCAGCCGAGCGACCTGCTGATCGTGATCGCCTTCCCGCGCTATGTCGCCGACACCGTCGAGCTTGCCCAGCGTGCCAAGGCGCACGGCGGCCAGTTGCTGGCGCTGACCGACGGGCCGACCTCGCCGCTGGCGCCGATTGCCGATATCGCGCTGTACGCGCAGGCGGCCAACCGGCTCTCCGCCAATTCCGATGCCACCGTGCTGGCGCTGATCGAAGCGCTGTGCGGCGCGGTGGCGCATCGGGCCGAGCGGCCGGTCAAGGCCGCCGCCGAAATGACCGAATTCCTGCTGCCGTGGCTGTATGGCGCCGCGGGCGTCGAACGCGCGCAGCGTGCGGACCGCGCCAATCGCAGCGAGCGCGACCACGACGACGCTGCACAGCCCATCGAAGCCAAGGCCGGCGCTACGCGCCGCCGTTCCCCTCACACCCAGAAGTCCTGAGCTCCCTCTCATGCATCAAGCAGTCATTGCCATCCACGGCGGCGCCGGCACCATTACCCGCGCCGCGATGGACCCCGCACGCGAACGCGAATACACCGAGGCGCTGCAACACGTGCTGCGAGCCGGGCAGCGCATCCTGGCCGATGGCGGCAGCGCGCTCGACGCCGTCACCGAGGCCGTGCGCCTGCTGGAAGAATGCCCGCTGTTCAATGCGGGCAAGGGCGCCGTGCTGACCCATGCCGGCACCTTTGAACTGGACGCCGCGGTGATGGACGGCGCCACGCTCGATGCCGGCGCGGTGGCCTGCGTCACGCGCCTGCGCAATCCGGTGCTGGCCGCGCGCGCGGTGCTGGATCGCAGCGAGCATGTGCTCTTTGCCGGCGCCGGCGCCGAGGCGTTTGCCGAAGCGCAGGGCCTGGAACTGGTGGCGCCGGACTACTACTTCACGCAGGCTCGCCACGATCAGTGGCAGCGCGCGCGCGGCACCGCAGGCATGGCGCTGCTGGACCACGACGCCGCCGCGCTGGCCGCGCAGGGCAAGGCCCGGCCGGCCGATCCGATCGATCCCGACAGCAAGTTCGGCACCGTCGGCGCGGTCGCCTGCGACAGCCAGGGCAACCTGGCCGCGGCCACTTCCACCGGCGGCGTGACCAACAAGCGCGTGGGCCGCGTTGGCGATACGCCGGTGATCGGCGCGGGCTGCTATGCCGATGACGTGGCGGCCGTGTCCGCGACCGGCACCGGCGAAATGTTCATCCGCACCGTGGCCGCTTACGACGTGTCCGCGCAGATGCGCTACGCCGGCCTGTCGCTCGAGGAATCGGCCCGGCGCGTGGTGATGGAAAAACTGCGCGCCATCAACGGCCGCGGCGGCCTGATCGCGGTGGACCGCGCCGGCAACGTCACGCTTCCGTTCAACACCGAAGGCATGTATCGCGGTTTCGCCCGGGTGGGCGAGGCGGCGAACGTGTCGATCTACGGCTGACCTGCACCGCACCAGCAAGTCCGAGCATCAAGCAGCAATACAAGGAGTTCCAGTGGCCACCACTACCCCTGCGCAATCGCACGCTTCCGCATCCGGCATCGCACTGCCGCCCGAGCGCGTCGTCTCGGTGAACGGGCTGACCGTGCGCTTTGCCACGTCCGAGCGCACCGTCGAGGCGGTGCGCAACCTGTCTTTCCATGTCGACCGCGGCGAGACGCTGGCGGTGGTGGGCGAGTCGGGCTCGGGCAAGTCGGTCACGTCGCTGGCGCTGATGCGCCTGGTCGAACATGGCGGCGGCAAGATCGTCTCCGGCAGCATGGCGCTGCGCCGGCGCGGCGGCGAGGTGCTCGACCTGGTGCGCGCGGACAACGCCACGCTGCGCAGCGTGCGCGGCGCCGACGTGGCGATGATTTTCCAGGAGCCGATGACCTCGCTCAACCCGGTCTTCGCGGTGGGCGAGCAGATCGCCGAATCGATCCGGCTGCACCAGGGCAAGAGCCGCGCCGCTGCGCGCGCCGAGGCGCTGCGCATGCTGGAGCTGGTGCGCATCCCCGAGGCGCGCCGCGTGCTGGAGCGCTATCCGCACCAGCTCTCGGGCGGCATGCGCCAGCGCGTGATGATCGCGATGGCGCTGTCGTGCAAGCCGGCGCTCCTGATCGCCGACGAGCCGACCACGGCACTGGACGTGACCATCCAGGCCGAAATCCTGCAGCTGATCCGCGGGCTGCAGGCCGAGATGCATATGGGCGTGGTCTTTATCACCCACGACATGGGCGTGGTGGCCGAGGTGGCCGACCGCGTGCTGGTGATGTATCGCGGCGAAAAGGTGGAAGAGGGCAGTTCGGAGGACGTGTTCCGCGCGCCGGCGCATCCGTACACCCGTGCGCTGCTGTCGGCGGTGCCGCGGCTGGGCGCGATGAGCGGCACCGACCTGCCGGCCAAGTTCCCGCTGCTGCGCCTGGACAGCGCCAACGCCGAGCCGGTCGCGCCACAAGACACCGTGACGCCTGGCGTCGCGCCGATCCTGCGCGTGCAGGACCTGGTGACACGCTTCGACGTGCCCGGCGGCCTGTTCGGCCGCGTCACGCGGCGCGTGCACGCGGTCGAGAAGGTCAGCTTCGACCTCTATCCCGGCGAGACGCTGGCGCTGGTGGGAGAGTCCGGCTGCGGCAAGTCCACCACGGGCCGCTCGCTGCTGCGCCTGGTGGAAAGCCAGAGCGGCACGATCGAGTTCGCCGGGCAAAACATCAGCAAGATGGAGGGGCCAGCGCTGCAGACCCTGCGCCGCAATATCCAGTTCATCTTCCAGGACCCGTTCGCCTCGCTCGATCCGCGCGTACCGGTGGGCTATTCGATCATGGAGCCGCTGCTGGTGCACAAGGTCGCCAGCGGCAAGGAGGCCGAGCAGCGCGTGGCCTGGCTGCTCGACAAGGTGGGGCTGGACCCCTCGCACGCGGCGCGCTATCCGCACGAGTTCTCCGGCGGCCAGCGCCAGCGCATCTGCATTGCGCGCGCGCTGGCGCTGAACCCCAAGGTGGTGGTGGCCGATGAATCGGTCTCCGCGCTGGACGTGTCGATCCAGGCGCAGATCGTCAACCTGATGCTGGACCTGCAGCGCGAGCTTGGCATCGCCTTCCTGTTTATCTCGCACGACATGGCGGTGGTGGAGCGCGTGAGCCACCGCGTGGCGGTGATGTACCTGGGCCAGATCGTCGAGATCGGCCCGCGCCGCGCCATTTTCGAGAACCCGCAGCACCCCTACACAAAAAAGCTGATGTCGGCGGTGCCGATCGCCGACCCGGCGCGGCGCCACCTGCGGCGCGAGCCGCTGAACGACGAGATCCCCAGCCCGATCCGCGTGGTCGGCGACGAACCGGTGGTGCAGCCGCTGGTGCCGGTGCCTGGCGGTAGCGGGATTGGTCATTTTGTTGCCCGGCACGCCGTTGGCGGCGCCTACTGAAACGGAAGTAAATCCAAGGAGAATCGAGATGTCTGCACGGATGGTTTCGCCCAGGCTGGTGGCCGGGCTGCTTGCGGCCGGCGCGATGGGCGCGCTGGCGCCGCTGTCCGCCTTTGCCGCCAAGGACGCGGTGATGGCCGTCGCTTCCACGTTTACCTCGCTCGACCCGTACGACTCGAACGACACGCTATCGCAGGCCGTGTCCAAGAGCTTCTACCAGGGGCTGTTCGGCCTGGACAAGGACATGAAGCTGGTCAACGTGCTGGCCGAGAGCTATGACGTCAGCAAGGATGGCCTGACCTACACCATCAAGCTGAAGAAGGGCGTCAAGTTCCACGATGGCACCACGTTCGACGCCGCCGCCGTCAAGGCCAACCTGGACCGCGTGACCAACCCTGCCAACAAGCTCAAGCGATATACGCTGTTCAACCGCGTGGCGAAGACCGACGTGGTGGACGGCAGCACGGTGAAGGTCACGCTGAAGGAGCCGTTCTCGCCCTTCGTCAACGTGCTGGCCCATCCGTCGGCCGTGATGATCTCGCCGGCGGCGCTGCAGAAGTACGGCAAGGACATTGCCTTCCACCCGGTCGGCACCGGCCCGTTCGAGTTCGTCGAGTGGAAGCAGCCTGACCACCTCAAGGGCAGGAAGTTTGCCGGCTTCTGGAAGACCGGTTACCCGAAGATCGACACCATCACCTGGAAGCCGGTGGTCGACAACAACACGCGCGCCGCCGTGATGCAGACCGGCGAGGCGGACTTTGCCTTCAGCATCCCGTTCGAGCAGGCCGCGGTGCTGAAGAACAGCACCAAGGTGGACCTGATCTCGGCGCCGTCGATCATCCAGCGCTACCTGAGCCTGAATACGATGGTGAAGCCGTTCAACGACCCCAAGGTGCGCCAGGCCATCAACTACGCGATCAACAAGGACGCGCTGGCCAAGGTCGCCTTTGCCGGCTACGCCGTGCCGTCCGAGGGCGTGGTGCCGCCGGGCGTGGACTTTGCGGAGAAGCTGGGCCCGTGGCCGTATGACCCGGCCAAGGCGCGCGCGCTGCTGAAGGAGGCCGGCTACCCGAACGGCTTCGAGACCACGCTGTGGTCGGCCTACAACCACACCACCGCGCAGAAGGTGATCCAGTTCGTGCAGCAGCAGCTGCAGCAGGTCGGCATCAAGGCCTCGGTGCAGGCGCTCGAAGCCGGCCAGCGCGTGGAGAAGGTGGAGAGCGTGCAGAAGCCGGAAGACGCCGGCGTGCGCATCTACTACGTGGGCTGGTCGTCGTCGACCGGTGAATCGGACTGGGCGCTGCGTCCGCTGCTGGCTTCCGAGTCGATGCCGCCCAAGCTGCTGAACACCGCGTACTACAAGAACGACCAGGTCGATGCCGATATCGCCGGCGCGCTGCGCACCACCGATCGTGGCGAAAAGGCGCGCCTGTACAAGGACGCCCAGGAACGCATCTGGAAGGATGCGCCGTGGGCCTTCCTGGTGACCGAGAAGGTGCTGTTCGCACGCAGCAAACGGCTGACCGGTGCCTACGTAATGCCGGACGGCTCGTTCAATTTCGACGAGATCGATATCAAGCAGTAATGGGTAGATGGTCGGGCGCCGGCAGTACCCAGGCGCCCGATTCACGCTATCCCATCCCAGAGCAGTAAGCAGTAAAGCAGTAAGCCGACAGACGGCCGCCTGCCCGCGACGCGGGGTTCGCAGGCGGGCGGCCCGCGGCCTTTCCTCTTGGTGTGTCATGCTGAATTATTTCCTCAAACGTGTGCTGGGCGTGATCCCCACGCTGCTGATCGTGGCAGTGCTGGTGTTCCTGTTCGTCCACCTGCTGCCGGGCGATCCCGCGCGGCTGGCGGCGGGCCCGGAGGCCGACTCGGCCACGGTCGAACTAGTGCGCAAGGATCTTGGGCTGGACCGGCCCATGCACGAGCAGTTCGTCAACTTCTTCTCCAATGCGGTCCGCGGCGAGTTCGGCCATTCGCTGCGCACCAAGCGCCCGGTGAGCGAGGAAATCGGTGACCGCTTCATGCCCACGCTGCTGCTGACGGTGGCGTCGATGGCCTGGGCGGTGGTGTTCGGCATGGCGATCGGCATCGGCTCGGCCGTGTGGCGCAACCGCTGGCCGGACCGGCTCGGCATGACGCTGGCGGTGTCGGGCATCTCGTTCCCGGCCTTTGCGCTGGGCATGCTGCTGATGGAAGTGTTCTCGGTGCAGCTGGGCTGGCTGCCGTCGATCGGCGCCGACAGCTGGAAGCACTACGTGTTGCCGTCCATCACGCTGGGTGCGGCGGTGGCCGCGGTGATGGCGCGTTTTACGCGGGCCTCGTTCGTCGAGGTGCTGCAAGAGGATTTCATCCGCACCGCCCGCGCCAAGGGCGTGCACGAGACGCTGGTGGTGGCCAAGCACGGCCTGCGCAACGCCATGATCCCGGTGGTGACGATGATGGGCCTGCAGTTCGGCTTCCTGCTGGGCGGCTCGATCGTGGTGGAAAAGGTGTTCAACTGGCCGGGCCTGGGGCGCCTGCTGGTCGATGCCGTCGAGATGCGCGACTACCCGGTGATCCAGGCCGAGGTGCTGCTGTTCTCGCTCGAATTCATCCTGATCAACCTGGTGGTGGACATGCTCTACACCGTGATCAACCCAACCATCCGCTACAAGTGAGGCCGGCATGACTGAGCTTTCCACGCCCGCCGCAACTGAAGCGGCACCCGCCACCGCCCCCGTGCCGGAGGCCGTGCGCACGCCCTGGACCGAGTTCTGGCGCAAATTCCGCAAGCAACACCTGGCGCTGGGCGCCGGCGCGTTCGTGCTGGTGCTGGTGGTGATTGCCATCGTGGCGCCGCATATCGTGCCGTACGACCCGGAGAACTTCTTCGACTACGACGCGCTTAATGCCGGCCCGTCGGCCGCGCACTGGATGGGGGTCGATTCGCTCGGGCGCGATATCTTCAGCCGCATCCTGGCCGGGGCGCGCATCTCGCTGGCGGCGGGCTTCCTGTCGGTGATCATCGGCGCGCTGATCGGCACCGTGCTGGGCCTGCTGGCGGGCTACTACGAGGGCTGGTGGGACCGCATCGTGATGCGCATTTCAGACGTGCTCTTTGCCTTCCCGGGCATCCTGCTGGCGATCGGCATCGTGGCGATCCTTGGCAACGGCATGACCAACGTGATTTTCGCCGTGGCCATCTTCAGCATCCCGGCGTTCGCGCGGCTGGTGCGCGGCAATACGCTGATGCTCAAGCGGCTGACCTATGTGGAGGCTGCGCGCAGCATCGGCGCGTCGGACTGGACCATCCTGATGCGGCATATTTTGCCGGGCACGGTGTCGTCGATCGTAGTGTATTTCTCGATGCGTATCGGCACCTCGATCATCACCGCGGCCAGCCTGTCGTTCCTTGGCCTGGGTGCGCAGCCGCCCACGCCGGAATGGGGGGCGATGCTCAACGAAGCGCGCGCCGACATGGTGACCGCGCCGCACGTGGCGATCTTCCCGAGCCTGGCGATCTTCCTGACCGTGCTGGCGTTCAACCTGCTTGGCGATGGGTTGCGCGACGCGCTCGATCCCAAGATCGACCGGCGCTAAAGCGATGAGCCTATCGATGCCGCGCATCGGCGGCCTGCCTGCAGGTCCATTGGACAGCATTGCCGATGTGGCCGGCGTGACGGTCGGCCACTGCACGCTGGCGCAGGACGCCGTGCAGACCGGCGTCACCGTGATCAGGCCGCACGCCGGCGATCCCTATCGCGACAAGGTGCCGGCGGCGGCGACCGTGCTCAACGGCTTTGGCAAGAGCGTGGGGCTGGTGCAGGTGGACGAGCTGGGCGTGCTGGAAACCCCGGTTGCGCTCACCAACACCTTCTCGGTCGGCGCCGTGGCGCAGGCGCAGATCCGTGCGGCGGTGGCCGCCAACCCGGAAATTGGCCGCGCACTGCCGACTGTCAATCCGCTGGTGTTCGAATGCAATGACGGCTACCTGAACGATATCCAGTGCATGGCAGTGGAGGGCAGCCACTACGATGCCGCGCTCGCCGGCACCGGCCAGGACGTCGCGCAGGGCGCGGTCGGGGCCGGCCGCGGCATGTCGTCGTTCGGCGTCAAGGGCGGCATCGGCACGGCGTCGCGGATGGCGGACGGCTATTGCGTGGGCGCGCTGGTGCTGGCCAATTTCGGCACGCCGGAGTCACTGACCGTGGGCGGACAGCTGCGCGGGCCGGAACTCGTGAAGCGGCTGGCGCAAGCCGACACCACGGCGCAGCCGGAAAAGGGCTCGATCATCATGATCCTGGCCACCGACGCGCCGCTGGACGCGCGCCAGTTGCGCCGGCTGTCGCTGCGCGCCGGGGCAGGGCTGGCCCGCACCGGCTCGGTGTTCGGGCACGGCTCGGGCGATATCGCGCTCGCATTCTCCACCGCCTATACCGTGCCGCACCAGGCCGACCGGCCCATGCCGGCCGTCTCCATGCTGCACGAAACCAGGCTCGACCCACTGTTCCGCGCCGCGGCCGACAGCGTCGAGCAAGCCATCCTGCATGCGCTTTGTCACGCCGCGACGGTACGAGGCCGCGACGGCCATTGCCGTCGCGCGCTGCTGGATGTAATGCCTGAACTGGGCAAGACCGCCTGATGAAGATCCTGATTTCCACCGATATCGAAGGCGTGGCCGGCGTCTTCCACGCTGAACAGACCCGCCCCGGCAACGGCGAATATGAACGCGCCCGCGCCTGGATGACCGGCGAGGCCAATGCCGCCGTCGCCGGCGCCTTTGCCGGCGGGGCCACCGAAGTGCTGGTCAACGACTCGCACGGCGGTTTCCGCAACCTGCTGCCGGACCAGATCGATCCGCGCGCGCGGCTGGTGCTGGGCAAGCCGCGCTATCTCGGCATGATGACGGGCGTAGAGGGCGGCGTAGAGGGTGCCGCCGACGGCGTGCTGATGATCGGCTACCACGGCCGCGCGCAGAGCCGCGGCGTGCTGGCACATACCATCAACAGCAGCGCGTTTGCGCGGGTCTGGCTCAACGGCAAGGAAGTGGGCGAGGCCGGCCTGTATGGCGCGCTCGCCGGCGAGTTTGGGGTGCCGGTGCTGATGGCCAGCGGCGACGATGTCTTCGTGCAGGAGACCCATGCGCTGATGCCGTGGGTGCGCTATGTCGAGACCAAGTCCGCAGCTGGCTTCGGCAGCGGCACCACGCTGTCGCCGGCGGCGGCGCGTGAAGCGATCGCGGCTGCCGCGGCCGAGGCGGTGCGTGATCGTGCGCAAGCGGAGTGCCTGCGCATGAGCACGCCCGTGACCTGCCGGCTGCAGACGCTCACGCCAGCCCATGCGGACCTGTTCTGCCAGTGGCCCGCGCTCGAGCGCCGCGACGGCGTCACGCTGTGTTTCCAGGCCGATACGGTGCAGGCGGCAATCCGCATGTTGAACTGTCTGTCGGCGATGTCGTTCATGCTGAAGTAAGGCCGGGCAGGGCAGTTTGCCGGCGGTAGTCCGCGGATCGGCGACAATGGCGGGTTCGAGCAATACCCAAGGCCTTACCCCACGCATGACCCAGGCAACCGACGGGGGCTGGATCCCCGTACGCAAGGACTTCGTCGACCCCGCCACGCGCTGCCATGCGCGCGGCAACAGCCGCCGTCACCACGGCTTTGCGGCCGGGCAGGCCTATATCCTGCGGGACGCCGCCGGGCACGAGCACCCGTTCGGCGAAGACTGTGCCCGCGCTGCGGTGCCCCATCCCGGCCTGCTGCTGCAGGTGCCGGACTACACCGAACGCGACGTGGTGCCGCGCAGCGACTTGCCCGACCCGGTGCCTGCCGGCGTGCGCCGCCGCCCCAGCGCGGCGGAAACGGCAATTGCCGAGCGCGCCGCCGCGATCCGCTACCTGGTGTTGCGCATGGAAAAGGTGGCCTCGGTGCCGCGTGTGCAGCCGACCGTGCGCTTCCCTGCGCTCGACCCCGTCTATGAACAGTACCTGCGCACCGGCGACCTGGCCGCGCCGCAGGTGCGCCGCATCCTGGCGATCGAGCGCAGCCGGACCACGCCGCCGCGGCTGCGCGCCACCAACCTGCTCGATGTCTATACCGCACACGTGAAGCTGGAGCGGCTGATCGCCGCCTCCAACAGCGTTGGCAACATCCGCTTCCTGCGCGGCCTGCACGACTGGCTGGCACGCCACCTGGTACTGTCCGCCAGCCAGCTTGCCGCCGGCGGGATTGAGATGCATCCGCAGGCATTTACCTCCCCGGGCATCTGGGGGCCAGGGTCTGACGCAGAGCCGGCGGCCCCGTCCCAAAACCGATCCGATAGCCGCCCCGGCGACCGCTCCGACCCGCTGTTCTAGCCGCGGTTGGCCGCAGTTGGCAATCCCGGCCGAATGGCGTCTAATGCCTGCATCGCCTTCCGCCGGTCACGACATGAGCCATTTTTCGCGCAGCTACGCCGAAGCCCGCCAGAAGTTCCTCGACGCCGCGCGCACGGCCGGGGCCGGGCTGGCGCAATTCCCGCATCCCACCCGCCGCGGCAGCGCCGGCGAGGACCTGGCAATCGACGTGGCGCTGGCGGGCTCGCCCGAGGCTCCCCATTGCCTGATGGTGACCTCCGGCATCCACGGCGCCGAGGGCTTTGCCGGCTCTGGTGCGCAGGTGACGATGCTGCACGATACCGATCTGCTTGCCGCTTGCGCCACCGGTGACACCTGCCTGCTGCTGGTGCATGCCGTCAATCCCTACGGCTTTTCCCACCTGCGCCGGGTCAACGAAGACAACGTCGACCTGAACCGCAACTTCATGGACTTCACCCAGCCGCTGCCGTACAACGCGCCCTATGCCGAGATCGCGCCGTTGCTGCTGCCGCCGCAGTGGCCGCCGTCCGACGCCGAACAGGCGCAGCTGATGAAGGCCGTGGCCGAGCGCGGCATGGCCTGGTACCAGGCCGCGCTCAGCGGCGGCCAGTACCAGGACCCTGACGGGATGTTCTTCGGCGGCACCAAGGCGACCTGGAGCAACTACACGCTGTGCCGCATCCTGTCGCGCTTCGGCGCCGGGCGCCAGGCGCTGCGCTGGATCGACGTGCACACCGGGCTGGGTCCGCGGGGCTATGGCGAACCCATCCAGATGGGCCCGGATACGCCTGAGTCGATCGCGCACACGCGCGCGATCTGGGGCGAGCGGGTGACCTCCATCTACGATGGTTCGTCGACCTCGGCGGCGCTGACCGGGCTGGCCTGGCAGGCGGTGCCGCAGACGCTGCCGGGCGTGGACTATGCCGGCATCGCGCTGGAATTCGGCACGCTGCCGGTGGGCGAAGTGCTCGACGCGCTGCGGGGCGACCACTGGCTGTACCGCCACCCGGAGGCTGACGAGAACCAGCGCGCGCTGGTGCGCCAGGCGATGTGGCAGGCGTTCTACGGCGATGCCGACGACTGGCGCGACGGCGTGGTGGCGCAGACCTCGGACGCGGTGCGCAGCGCGATCGCCGCGGCCTGATACTAGCCAGGGCCGCCTCCCGCCGGGCGTTGCGTGCGCCAGCGCCCGGCGGCAGGAAATGTTCGATTCACCATTAATGTCACTTCTGATAATGTTTCGCCTTTGACGGTGGAGTGCTGAGCCAGGCACACAGCCGTCGCCAGGCGATTGCAGGACAAGCGATTGCAGAACCAAGAATAAGCACGGAAGGGGTCCCGGCAGGCCACGGCGCAGTGCCATGCGCCGCTGCCCCTGGCGCGCGGCGCTGCTTCCGGCATCACCCCGGCAGGGAGGCCGGCGCGATGACGCTCTACGAACTCAAGCCCAGATTCCAGGCGTTGCTGCGCCCGATGGTGCAGGACCTGGCCCAGCGCGGTGCCACCGCCAACCAGGTGACCGTGGCCGCGGCGGCAGGCTCGCTCGCCGTCGGCGTGCTGGCCGCGGTGGGCATGCTGGTGGCCGAGACGCCCACGCTGTTCCTGCTGTTTCCCCTCTGGCTGTTCCTGCGCATGGCGCTCAACGCCATCGACGGCATGCTGGCGCGCGAGCACGGCCAGCAGAGCGCGCTCGGCGCCTACCTGAATGAACTGGGCGATATCGTCTCGGACCTGGCGCTGATCCTGCCGCTGGCCGCGCTGCCGGCGTTCGGGCTGGCGCAGGTCGGCACCTTCGCGCTGCTGGCGGTGATGGTCGAGGCCGCCGGCCTGATCGGCCCGCTGGCCGGTGCCAGCCGCCGCTACGACGGCCCGCTGGGCAAGAGCGACCGCGCCTTCGCGGTCGGCGCGATCGCGCTGTGGGCCGGCCTGGGGCTGGGCTTCGGCGCGGTGGCCTCGTGGCTGTGGCTGGCGCTGTCGCTGCTGTCGTTGTTCACCATTGCCAACCGGGTGCGTCGCGGCGTTGCCGAGGCCGGCGCCCGCACCGCGGAGTAAGCGCATGGACCGACTGTCGAGCCGCCAGCCGCTGGAGCGGCAATTCCAGACCCACGATGGCCAGGCACTGTTCTACCGGCACTGGCCGGCGGTGGAGGGCCCGGCGCGCGGCGCCGTGGTGCTGTTCCACCGCGGCCACGAGCATTCCGGCCGCGTCGCCCACCTGGCCGACGAGCTGAACCTGCCGGGCTACGACATCTTCGCGTGGGATGCGCGCGGCCACGGGCGCTCGCCCGGCGAGCGCGGCTACAGCCCCAGCCTGGCGGATTCGGTGCGCGATATCCAGACCTTCACCGGGCATATCGCCGAGGTCCATGGCATCCCGCTGGAACGGATGGCCGTGGTCGCGCAGAGCGTGGGCGCCGTGTTGGCGTCCACCTGGGTGCACGACTACGCGCCGCCGATCCGCGCGCTGGTGCTGGCCTCGCCGGCGTTCAAGGTCAAGCTCTACGTGCCGTTTGCACGGCCCGGGCTGAAGCTGATGCAGCGCGTGCGCGGCAAGTTCTTCGTCAACAGCTACGTCAAGGCCAGATTCCTGACGCACGATCCGGAGCGCATCGCCAGCTACGACAGCGATCCGCTGATCACGCGCCCGATCGCCGTCAATATCCTACTGGACCTGTATGAGACCGCGGAACGCATCGTGGCCGATGCCGCAGCGATCACGGTGCCGACGCAACTGCTGATCTCGGGCGCCGACTGGGTCGTGCACCGCGGGCCGCAGGACCGTTTCTACGAGCGGCTGGGTTCGCGCACCAAGGAACGGATCGTGCTCGACGGCTTCTACCACGACACGCTGGGCGAGCGTGACCGCAAGCTGGCGGTCGATGCCGCACGGCGCTTTATCGTGCGCGAGTTCGAGACGCCGTCGGCACCGCGCTCGATGCTCGATGCAGACCAGATCGGCCCGTTCCGCGAGGAGTCGGACCGGCTGGCCTCGGCGCCGTCCGGGCTGGCCGCGTGGTACTGGCGCGCGGCGCGGGCCAACCTGAAGCTCGGCGGGCTGCTGTCAGACGGCGTGCGGCTGGGCCATGAAACCGGCTTCGACTCGGGCTCGACGCTCGATTATGTTTACCGCAACACGCCATCGGGCCGCGGCAAGCCGGGCCGGCTGGCGGATCGGCAATATCTGGATGCGATCGGCTGGCGCGGCATCCGCCAGCGCAAGGTCCACGCCGAGGCGCTGATCGCCGACGCCGTGCGGCGCTTGCAGGCGGCCGGCATGCCGGTGCGGATGGTCGATATCGCCGCCGGGCATGGGCGCTACGTACTTGAGGCGCTGGCAGGGCTTGATGGCGGCGCAGCCGCAGTCGAGTCGATCCTGTTGCGCGACTACAGCGCGCTGAACGTCGAGCGGGGCAGGGCGTTGATTGCCGCCAAGGGCCTGGGCGGCATTGCCCGCTTCGAGCAGGGCGACGCCTTCGACGGCGACAGCCTGGCCGAGCTGACGCCGCCCCCGACACTGGCCGTGGTCTCCGGCCTGTACGAGCTGTTCCCCGAGAACGCGCCGGTGCGCCGATCGCTCGACGGCCTGGCGCGTGCGGTGCCGCCAGGCGGCTACCTGGTCTACACCGGCCAGCCCTGGCACCCACAGCTGGAGTTCATCGCGCGCGCGCTGACCAGCCACCGAGCCGGCGCCGCCTGGGTGATGCGCCGCCGTTCGCAGGCCGAGATGGACGAACTGGTGCGCGCGGCAGGCTTCGACAAGGTGACCCAGCGCATCGACCCGTGGGGCATCTTCACCGTCAGCCTGGCGCGCAGGCGCGGCGCATGAGCACGCTGCCCGCCGACGCCGCGACGGATTCGTCCGCGGGCGAGCGTCCCTGGGCGCTGGCCTGCCTGCTGCTGGCCGGTGCCGGCGCGCTGTTCTTCTCCAGCTACGGCTTTGCCAACTGGCTGGCGAGCCAGCGCGCGCACGTGCCTTCGGTCTACTTCGAATGGGAGGGGGACATCCCGTTCCTGCCGTGGACCATCGTGCCGTACTGGTCGATCGACCTGCTGTACGGCATCTCCTTCTTCCTGTGGCGTACGCGGGCGGCGCTGGTGACGCATGTCAAGCGGCTGCTGATGGCGCAGTTGGTCTCGGTGGCGTGCTTTATCGCCTTCCCGCTGCGCTTTGCCTTTGCCCGGCCGCCCGCAGACGGGCTGCCCGGCGAACTCTTCACGCTGCTGGGCGGCTTCGACCTGCCGTTCAACCAGGCGCCGTCGCTGCATATCAGCCTGCTGGTGATCCTGTGGGTCGCCTTCGCGACAGTCCTGCGCGGCGGCTGGCGCTGGCTGCTGCACGGCTGGTTCGCGCTGATCGGCATTTCGGTGCTGACGACCTGGCAGCACCACCTGATCGACGTGCCTACCGGGGCGCTGGTCGGCTGGCTGTGCGTCTACCTGTTCCCGCTGCAGCTGCCGGCGGTCGCAGCGGGCGGGCCTGATGCGCGCACGCGCCGGATGGCGCGCCGCTACGCGCTCGGGGCGGTGGTGGCGTTGCTGTGCGCGCTGGTGGCACTGGGCACATCCGTGACGCTGGCGTTCCTGCTGCTGTGGGGCGTGTTGGCGCTGGCCTGCGTCGCGCGGGCCTACGCGCTGGCAGCGCCGGGCTGGTTCCAGAAGGCCGGCGATGGCGCGATGGCGCCCGCCGCGTGCTGGGTGCTTGCGCCTTACCTGCTCGGCGCCTTCCTCAATTCCCGCTGGTGGACGCGGCGCGCGCCGCAGGCCAGCCCGATCGCCGATGGCGTCTGGGTCGGCCGCTTCCCGACCGATGCCGAGCTGCGCACGCTTGGCGCCGATGCCGTGCTCGACCTGAGCGCCGAACTGCCGCGCGCAGCCACCAACGCCGCGCTGGCCTATCGCTGCGTGCCGGTGCTGGACCTGACCGTGCCTACGCCAGGGCAATTGGAGCAGGCCGTGGCCCAGCTCGAAGCCTGGCAGGCACAGGGCCGTCGCGTGCTGGTGAGCTGCGCGCTCGGCTACTCGCGCAGCGCGCTGGTGGCGGCCGCATGGCTGGCGCGCCGGCAGGGGCTGCGCGATGCCGACGCGGCATTGGCCGCGCTGCGCGCGCACCGCCCGGCGGTGGTGCTCGGGCGCGAGCATGCCGAGGCGCTGCAGCGCTGGCTCGACCATCCCCCTGTGCCGGAGGCCGGCGATGCGCGCTGATCCCATCGACAGTATCCGCCGCGACAATACCGACGCGTGGATCGCCCATGCCGTGGCCGGCGCATTGTCAGGCGCGATGTGGATCGGCCTGGCGGGGCTTGCTTTTGCCATGGCCACGGCCTGGCTGGCGGTGACCGCACAGGCGCCGCGCGCGCTGGCCGCCGCGCCGTTGCTGCTGGCGCTGGCGCAATTATGGCTGCTGCTGCGCGTGGCGATCGACCGGCGCCTTTTCGACGCGCTGGTGGCGGCCGCCAGCCGTTACGGGTCGCCCGACCTGGCCGCGCTCGATACCGCGTTGATCGAGCTGGGCTGGCTCACCACGCAGCGCGCCGGCCGCCCGCTGCCCGAACGCGCCCGCGGCGCCATGCGGCTGGTGCGCGCCAGCGCCGTGCTGGCCGCAGCCCAGCTCGCGCTCACCTTGCTCATATTGATGCTGAGGTAACACCATGTGGCTTGCCCGCGCCACCGCGCGCGCCATCATCGTCTTTGCGCGACTGCTGACCGGCATGCGCGCCAACTGGCAAGGCTGCATCCCGGCCGCGGTGCAGCGCGTCTACTTTGCCAACCACAGCAGCCACGGCGACTTCGTGCTGATCTGGGGCTGCCTGCCGCCTGACCTGCGCACGGGCACACGCCCGGTGGCCGGCGCCGACTACTGGGACTGCTCGCCGCTGCGGCGCTTTATCGGCCGCGACGTGTTCCGCGCGCTGCTGATCGACCGCACCCATAGCGATCCTGGCAGTGACCCGGTGGCGCTGATGCGGGGCGCGCTGGAAGGTGGCGATTCGCTGATCCTGTTTCCCGAAGGCACGCGCAATACCACCGATGCGCGCCTGCTGCCGTTCAAGAGCGGCATCTACCACCTGGCGCGCGCCTGCCCGGCGGTGGAGTTCGTGCCGGTCTGGATCGACAATCTCAACCGCGTGATGCCCAAAGGCGAGGTCGTGCCGGTGCCGCTACTGTGCACCGTGACCTTCGGCCAGCCCGTGCTGGTGGCCGACGGCGAGGCCAAGGAAGACTTCCTTGCCCGCTGCCGCGATGGCCTGCTGTCGCTCGCCCCGGAACTGGAATGATGACCATGCCGACTCTCCATTGGAGCCACGAAACCTGGCTGCTGTTCGGCGGCCTGTTCGGCGTGCTGATGCTGGCCTCGACCGTGACCGCGCTGCTGCGCTGGCGCGTGGCCGGCGGCGGCCAGCACGCGGTGATCGACAACCTGGCGCAGCGCGTCGGCGCCTGGTGGTGGATGATCGGCGTCATGGGCGTGGCCTTCGCGCTCGGGCGCACCGCGGTGATCGTGCTGTTCTACCTGCTGTCGTTCTTCGCACTGCGCGAGTTCGTCACCATCATCACCACGCGGCGCGGCGACCATCGCGCCATTGTCGCTGCGTTCTTCGTGTTCCTGCCGCTGCAGTACGTGCTGGTCTATATCGGCTGGTACGGCATGTTCTCGATCCTGATCCCGGTCTACGCCTTCCTGATCCTGCCGATCCTGGCGGCGCTGTCGTCCGAGACCACGCGCTTCCTGGAACGCTGCGCCGGGGTGCAGTGGGCGGTGATGATCTGCGTGTTCTGCATCTCGCACGTGCCGGCGCTGCTGACGCTGCCGATCCCCGGCTTCGAGGGCCGCAATCTGCTGCTGATCGCCTTCCTGGTGATCGTGGTGCAGGGCAGCGACGTGCTGCAGTACGTGTGGGGCAAGCTGTGCGGCAAGCGCAAGATCGCGCCGCTGCTGTCACCGTCCAAGACAGTCGAAGGGTTTGTCGGCGGCGTGGCCAGCGCCACCGCGCTGGGTGCGGCGCTGTGGTGGATCACGCCGTTCTCGCCGTGGCAGGCCGGGGCGATCGCGCTGGTCATCGCGCTGATGGGTTTCCTGGGCGGGCTGGTGATGTCGGCGATCAAGCGCGACCGCGGCATCAAGGACTGGGGTCACATGATCCAGGGCCACGGCGGCATGCTCGACCGGCTCGACTCGGTCGTGTTCGCCGCACCGGTGTTCTTTCATATCACCCGCTACTGGTGGGTGCCCTGAGCCCTTGCCGCGCTCAGATCTCCGTCTCTTCGCACCACTTCACCACCGCATCGCGGAAATCCTGGCAGATCGGCGACAGGTAGCCACCGGCGCGCCACAGCACCGCCAGCTCGTGCTGCCACGACATCCCCGGGCCGCTGATGGCCCGCAGGCCCTGGCCTTCGGCCTGCTTCAGGATGCGCGGCGGCATGATGCCGAGCAGGTCCGAGTGCCGCAGCAGTTCGCCGAAGGCCACCGGCGAGGCCGTGCTTTCCACCGCCACGCGCGGCGGCGGCAGGCCGACCGAAGTGAACCGTTCTTCCAGCCACTGCCGCAGGTAGAGCGAACTGGCCGGCACCGCCCAGCGCTCCTCCGTCAGGTCGGCCAGCGTGCGAAAGCGGTCCTGGCGCGGATGGCCGCTGCGGCAGACGATCTGCATGGTCAGTGGCCCCAGCGGCAGCCAGTCGATGTCCTCCGGCACGCTCGCCGGGCGGGCGGCCAGGATCAGGTCCGCATCGCCGTTCTGCAGCACCGCCATCAGACGCGCACTCAGGTGAGTCTCGATCGAGAACACCGCCAGCGGGCGGCTGACGAAGAACTGCGCCAGCAGCGGCGACAGCAGCGAAGGCACCAGGTAGGGAATCGCCCCCAGCCGCACCGTGCCAGCGCGCGCCAGGCGTTGTTCGGCCAGCTCGTTGCGCAGGTCGGTGGCCGCCAGCGAGATCTTGCGGGCATGCGCGAGCAGGGTCTTGCCCACGCTGGTCAGCACCAGCCCGCGCGGGGTGCGCTCGAACAGCGGCATGCCGGCCTCGCCCTCCAGCCGCGCCAGCGTCTTGGACAGGCCGGACTGCGTCATGCCGAGGGTATCGGCGGCGCGGTGCAGGTTGCCGTGCTCGCTGACTACCAGGAAGGCTGCAAGATCCTCGAATCGCATGGGCGTACCGGGCGCGGAAGTGGAGCGGGCCATTGTAGCGCCAGCGCCATGGCGTTCAGGCCAGGCGCCGATGCGGCGCTGCGCCATGCCCGCGAGGACTTGGCTCGCGCCGCGCGGGAATCGCCGGCGGCGTGTGGGTGGCCTAGACTGCGCTGGCATCCCTCGCGTACTGCCGACCACAGGCAGTCATCAAAGAAGGGAGCCAAATCGGAGACGAACCAATGTTGACCCCTTGCCTGCAGCGGCTGCGCGCCGCCATGCTCAGCGTAGTGCTGGCCGCCACCGCGACCATCAGCTTCGCCGCCACCGATACGTCCACCGGCAATGACAGCGAACCCTATCCATCGCGCCCGCTGACCATCGTCGTGCCCTCGGTGGCCGGCAATGTGAACGATGCGGTGGCGCGGCTGATCGGGCAGGAGCTGACCAAGAGCTGGGGCCAGCCGGTCATCGTCGACAACAAGCCGGGCGCAGGGACCACTACCGGCACCAAGTACGTGGCCCGCGCCGCGCGCGACGGCTATACCGCGCTGCTGACCTTCACCGCGCACGTGCAGAACCCGTCGCTGTACCCGCGCATCGGCTACGATCCGATCGCCGACTTCACGCCGGTCAGCGAGGTGGCGATCTCGTCGACCATCCTGGCGGTATCGCCGGACTTCCCGGCGCGCACGCTGCCGGAGCTGGTGGCGCTGCTCAAGGCCAACCCCGGCAAGTATCCGTATGGCTCCTACGGTGCCGGCACCACCGGCCATATCCTGGGCGAGCTGCTCAAGCGCGAGGCGGGCCTGCAGATGGAGCACGTCGCCTACAAGGGCGGCGCGCCGCTGGCCACCGACCTGGCGGCCGGGCACGTGAAGATCGGCTTCATTGCGGTCGGTACGGCGATGCCGCTGCTGCAGGGCGGCAAGCTGGTGCCGGTGGCGATCGCCGGCACCGAGCGCTCGGCGCTGCTGCCCAAGGTGCCGACCTTCCGCGAGGCGGGCTACCAGGGCTTCGAACCGGATGCGTGGATGGGGCTGCTGTTCCCGGCCGGCGTACCGAGGGCGCGGGTGGAGGCGCTGTCGCGCGAGGTCGCGCGCATCGTGCGCCTGCCGGAAGTCGCGAAGAAAATGCAGGACCTCAACCTGGTGCCCGTAGGCGGCACGCCGGAGGGCTTCGCGGCGGTAATGAAGAGCGACCGCGACAAATGGAGCCGCATCATCCGCGATGTCGGCATCACGCTGGAATGACAGGATTACCGATGCAAGAGGACGATTACCTGGGGCTGGTCTGCTCCCGCTGGTGCCACTGGAGCGAACTGGATCTGCAGCGCATCCCGCGCCGCCCGCTCGCTCCCGGGCAGGTGCGCATCCGCGTGCGGCATGCAGGCGTGGGCTTTGCGCTGAGCCTGTTCGTCTCCGGCAAGTACCAGCGCAAGCCGCCGCTGCCGTTCACCCCCGGCACCGAGGCGGCGGGCGAGATCATCGAAGTGGCGCCCGACGTCACGCGCCTGCGTCCGGGCATGCGCGTGGCCGCGGCGCTGGACTGGGGCGGCTTTGCCGAGGAAGTGGTGACCACGGCCGACACGGTCTATCCCGTGCCTGATGGGCTGGAGCTGGCGCACGCCGCTGCGCTGCCCGTCACCTACGGCACGGTGTGGGCCGCGCTGGCGTGGCGCGCAGCGCTGCAGCCGGGCGAGACCATGCTGGTACACGGCGCCAGCGGTGCGCTGGGCACGGCGGCGGTGCAGGTGGGCCGCCTGATGGGCGCGCGCGTGATCGCCACCGCGAGCACCGAGGCCAAGCGCGAGGCGGCGCTGCGCAACGGTGCGGCACATGCGCTGCCGTCCGACGCGGCCACGCTGGTGGCATCGGTCAAGGCGCTGTGCCCGGCGGGCGGGGCGGACGTGGTGTTCGATCCGGTGGGCGGCGACCTGTTCGATGCCTCGCTGCGCTGCACGGCACCGGGCGCGCGTTTGCTGTCGATCGGGTTTGCCAGCGGGCGCATCCCGGAGGTGCCGACCAACCTGCTGCTGGTCAAGAACCTGTGGCTGATCGGCTTCAACTACGGCTACTACATCGGCTGGGGCCTGACCGACGAGCGCAAGCGCTTTGCGCCGCAGGTGCAGCAGGTGGTCGCGCAGATCATGCAGACGGTGGCCAGCGGCGAACTGGCACCACCGGTGCTGCAGCACTTCCCGCTGCGCGATTGGCTCGAGGCGGTGGACACCACGATGTCGCGCCGTGCCATCGGCAAGGTCATGCTGGATATCTGAAACGCGGAGGACGACATGCAGCACGCACAAGCGATACCCGGCAACAACGACGACGCCATGCTGGACGGCCTGACCGTGCTCGACCTGAGCCAGGGCATAGCCGGCCCGTATTGCGGGCTGATCCTGCGCCAGCAGGGCGCGCGCGTGATCAAGGTGGAGCCGCCGGGCGGTGACTGGTCGCGGCAGATGGGGCGCATCCGCGCCGGGCAGACCGCGATTGCGGTGGCCTGCAATGCGGGCAAGGAAAGCGTGCTGCTGGATGCGCGCACCGAAAGCGGCCGCGCCGCCATCGCCAGGCTGGCGGAGCGGGCCGACGTGGTGATCCAGAACTTCCGGCCCGGCGTGGCCGAGCGCATGGGCGTGGGCTATGAAGCGCTGGCCGCGCGCAACCCGGCGCTGGTCTATGTCTCGATCTCCGGCTACGGCCACGCCGGTCCGATGGCATCGATGCCGGCGGTCGACACCACCATGCAGGCCTTCAGTGGCCTGATGCACCTGAACCGCGACGCCGCGGGCCAGCCGCGCCGCATCGCTTTCTACCTGGTCGACCTGAGCACCGGTCTCTATGCGGCCCAGCATGCGGCGGCGGCGCTGTTCAAGGCCGCACGCAGCGGCAAGGGCCGGCATGTGCGGCTGTCGCTGCTGGAAACCAGCGCGGCGCTGCAGTCTTACCTGATGGTGGACGATGCGATGTTCCCCGACGCGGAACTGGCCGCTGCCAATGCGCCTACCGGGCTGTTCGAGGCGGCCGATGGCCGGCTCTATGTGAGCATGCTCAATGATGCGATGTTCGCGCGCCTGGCGAAGCTGCTGGGCTTCGGCGACTGGCTCGACGATGCGGAGCTGCGCACCAGTGCAGGCCGCTTGCCGCGCGCGGCGGAGTTGAACAAGCGCGTCGCACAGGCCCTGGCCGCGCAGCCGCTGGCGCATTGGGAGGCGCTGCTGACCGAGCATGACGTGCTGTTCGGGCGCGTGGGCCATGCGCGTGACCTGCTGGAGAGCGCGCAATGCGCAAAGGCGGGGGTATTCGGCCGGCTGCCGCTGGCGGGGATCGGCGCGGTGCCGTGGGCCAACCTGCCGGGCATGGCTGGCGCTGTGGCGCCGACAGGCGAGGCGCCCGCGCTGGGGCAGCACACGGAAGCGGTGCTGGCAGAGTTCGGCATCGGCGCCTGACAGGCGAGCGCCAAAAGAAAAACGGACGGTGCGCGATGCGTACCGTCCGTTTCCTTTATGCGTTGGTAGGCTCGATTGGACTCGAACCAACGACCCCCACCATGTCAAGGTGGTGCTCTAACCAGCTGAGCTACGAGCCTAGCGAAGGCGCGAATTATAGAGACGCCTTTGCAATTTCGCAAGCACCCTCGCGAACTTTCTTCGATTGTGCTTTGCCAAGCGCGTCTCGTCCGGTCACTCCTGCGCGCTCAGGCCTGCACCAGCCGGTCACGCAGTTCGCGCTTGAGCACCTTGCCGATCGCACTGCGCGGCAGGCTGTCGACCTCGTGCAGTTCGGACAGCCGCTGGGTCTTGCCCAGGCGCTCGTTGGCCCATGCCAGCACGTCTTGCGCGGTGGCGCCGCCGCCCGCACGCAACGCGACGAAGGCCACCGGCGTCTCGCCCCAGCGCTCCGACGGCACGCCCACCACCGATACCTCCGCGACCGCCGGATGCTCGCGCACCACGGCCTCGAGATCGCTCGGGTAGACGTTGAAGCCGCCCGTGATGATCATGTCCTTCTTCCGATCGAGCAGCACCAGGAAGCCGTCGTCGTCGAAGCGGCCGATATCGCCGGTGCGGATAAAGCGCTGGCCCTGCGCGTCATGCCATTCGGTCTCGGCGGTCTTCTCGGGCTGGTTGTGGTAGCCGTTCATCATCGCTGCCGAGCGGCCGACCACTTCGCCGACGCTGCCGGGCGGCAGTTCGCTGCCCTCGTCGTCGATGATGCGGATGTCGGCGCCAGGCGCGGGGCGGCCGACAGTGTGCAGCTTGTCCGGGAACTGGTGAGCATGCAGCAGGCAGCTGCCGCCGCCTTCGGTCATGCCGTACAGCTCGGTCAGCCCGCCCGGCCAGCGCCGCAGCACATCGGCCTTCAGCGCCGGGCTGCACGGCGCGCTGGTACAGAATTTCTGCTGGAAGGACGACAGGTCGTGGCGATCGAACTCCGGATGCGCCAGCAGGCGCTGGTACTGCACCGGCACCAGCATGGTATGCGTGACGCGATGCTGTTGCGCCAGTGCCAGGTACTGGCCGGCATCGAACTTGGCCATCAGGATCGCCGTGCCGCCCAGGCCGATGGTTGGGAAGAAGCTGGCCAGCGTGGTGTTCGAATAGAGCGGCGTGGACAGCAGCGTCACGGCGTGCGTGCCATAGCCGGTGGCCGCGCCGCGCGACACGTGCGCCCAGCGCATGCCGTGCGACTGCACGATGCCCTTGGGCAGGCCGGTAGTGCCGGACGAGTAGATGATGTTCAGCGGCATCTCCGGGCGGATCTCGGGCTCCGTCACTGGCGTGCCGGCGGGGGCGAGCCAAGACTCGTAGGGTTGCCCGGCATCGCTGCCGTCGAGCGTGACCACGGGCGTGCCGGCCAGCTTGTCGCGCACGGGCTGCAGGGCTTCTGCCACTGCGGCATCGGTGAACAGGATGCACGCGCCTGAATCGGCGACCATTCCGGCCAGGCTTTCCGCCGTGGACGACGGGGCCAGCGGCGCCACCACCACGCCAGCGCGTACCGCGCCCAGGTAGACCGCCGCATATTCGATCGAGGATGACGCGCAGATCGCGATGGCCTCGCCGGGACGCACGCCGTCGCGTGCCAACGCTGCGGCGATGCGGTCCATCGCGGCGTCTAGGCCAGCGTAGTCCATGACGCGCTCGCCGTGCATCAGCGCGCGCTGCGCGGGGCGTTGCGTGGCGTGCTCGCGCACAAGCGCGGACATGGTGGTGAAGGGGCGTTGGAGCGGGGTAGGTTGGGTCATATTCAGCAAGAGAATGCGGGCGCCAGCCAGGCGGCGCCCGATGAGCAATGACGAATCGGGGGACTTACTGGATCTGCGCGCCGGACTCCTTGACCACCTTGCTCCAGCGGCTGATCTCGGCATCGATATGGCTGCGCAGTGCTGCCGGCGTGGAGCCCACCGGCTCGTAGCCGTTGGTCGCCAGCGTGGCCTTCAGGTCGGGCTGGCGCAGCACCGTGGCGATCTCGGTGCTGAGGCGGTCGATCACGGGCTGTGGCGTGCCGGCCGGCGCCAGCACGGCATACCAGCCGGTGATGTTGATGCCCGGCACGCCGGCTTCGGCCAGCGTCGGCACGTCGGGCGCGACCGCGGCGCGCTGGCTGCCGGTGACCGCCAGCGCGCGCAGCTTGCCGCTCTTCACATGCGGCAGCGTGGTCGAGATGCTGTCGAAAGTCAGCTGGACCTCGCCCGACAGCATCGCCGTCACCACCTGCGCGCTGCCCTTGTAAGGGACATGGGTCATCTTGATGCCCGCCACGGAATCGAACAGCTCGCCCGCCAGGTGGCCGGTATTGCCGTTGCCGGCCGAGGCGAAGGTCAGCTTGCCGGGCGCGGCCTTGGCCTGCGCGATCAGCTCCGCCACATTGGTGGCCTGCAGCGACGGGCTGCCCGCCAGGATCATCGGCAGGTTGGCTACCAGCGATACCGGGGCGAAATCCTTGCGCGTGTCATAGGGCAGCTTGGGGTACAGGCTGGCATTGATGGCATGCGCGGCCAGCACCATGATCAGCGTGTAGCCGTCTGGCTTGGCTCGTGCCAGTGCCTGGCTGGCAATGGTGCCGCCGGCACCGGGACGGTAATCGAGCACCACCGGCTGGCCGAGCCGCTCCTGCAGCTTTGCCGCGACCGGGCGCGCCAGCAGGTCGGCACTGCCGCCCGGGGGGTACGGGATCAGCAGCTGGATCGGGCGTGACGGCCACGTCTCGGCCTTCGCGCCAAACGGTACGGCGGCGACTGCGGCCGTGGCCAGCAAGCCGGCCAGCCATGCGCGACGGCCCCAGGCGGGGCGCAGGGTGGATGCCATGAACTTGTCTCCTCGTTATGCGGCCGCGCGGTGCGGCCGTGGTCCCCTGTTGTCGGATATAGGCTGGGACGCTGGTGTCACACAGACGGTAAAGGCGTAAGCGCGCTGGCGGAATTCTTAAATCGATAAGTCTGGCTTTTTGCAGGTGAAGCGGTACACCGGCGCCGGGCCGAATTGTTGTGCCCGTCGGCTCTGCCGAAGAGCTGGCCTTCTCAAAAATCCTTGCAAACGAGGAGATTTTAGCGTTGGGGCTGCGGTTGCAAGGTAAAATCTTTGCGATCGAGGAGATTTCTTGATTTTCTGGATTGGACGCACTAAAGTCTTTGCGATCAGGGAGATTTTTTGTGCAACTGTCACTCAACGACCCCAGCGATATCGGCGCCTTCGTGCGCGCCGCCCGCAAGGCCCAGGGCCTGCGGCAGGACGATGCCGCCGGCGCCATCGGCGTCAGCGAAAACTTCATGGTCCGCGTCGAGAACGGCGCGGAGGGCATCCAGTGGGGCAAGCTGTTTCAGGTACTGGAAGGGCTGGGCCTGCGCGTGACGGTCGATGTGCCGGACGCAGCGGCGCCGCTGGTCGACGCCGAGCGGGACAAGCTCAGGCAGCGCCAGGCGCGCAGCAACAAGCGCCGCGCGGCAGCACGCGGGACCGGCCAGCATGGCTGAGCGCGTACTGGTCGCCAGCATCAACGGCACGCCGGTCGGTGAGCTGCGCGATGCCAACGATGTCTGGTCGTTCCGCTATGACCCGGCCTGGCTCGGCAGCCCGCACGCCTTCGCGCTGAGCCCCACCTTGCCGCTGCAGGCCACACCGCTGGCCGATGGCAGCACGCTGCGCCCGGTGCAGTGGTACTTCGACAACCTGCTGCCCGAGGATGGCCAGCGCGCACTGCTGGCGCGCGACGCCAGCATCCGCAACGAGGCCGACGCCTTTGCGCTGCTGGCGCACTATGGCGCGGAGTCGGCGGGCTCGCTGACGCTGCTGCCGCCGGGGCGCACGCCCGCCGCCGTGCCGAACCTGCGGCCCCTGACCGACGCGGCGCTCGATGCGCGCATCCACAGCCTGCCCAGCGTTCCGCTGACGCATGGCGCGGTCAAGCGCATGTCGCTGGCGGGCGCCCAGCACAAGCTGGCGGTGGTGCTGCGCGACGGCGCGTTGTTCGAGCCCGGCGCGGATACCCCGTCGACGCATATCCTGAAGCCGACGCACCAGATGCAGGAGTTCTATCCGCATTCGGTCGCCAACGAATGGTTCGTGATGTCGCTGGCGGCCCGGCTGAAGCTGGACGTGCCGCCGGTGCACCGGCGCTATGTGCCGGCGCCGGTCTACCTGATCGACCGCTTCGACCGGCGCCTGGCGCCCACGGGGCAGTGGGAGCGGCTGCATGCGATCGACGCGTGCCAGCTGCTGAACCTGCCGCGCACCTTCAAGTACGACCAGGGCAGCGTCGAGCGGCTGACGGAACTGGCCGCGCTGTGCCGCGCGCCGGCGGTGGCGCGGGCGCGGTTGTTCGACTGGCTGGTGTTCAATATCCTGGTGGGCAACTCGGACGCGCACCTTAAGAACCTGAGCTTCCTGGTGTCCGCTGCGGGCATTGCGCTGGCGCCGTTCTACGACCTGCTGAGCGAGGCGGCCTACGCCACCCGCACCTATGGCAAGACCGGCTGGCCCGAGGTGCACCGGTTTGCGTGGCCGGTCCTGGGTGTCGAGTTCTATGGCGATTTTTCGCGCGCGCTGGTGCTGGAGGCGGGGCGCGCGCTGGGGCTGACGACGGTGACCGCCGAGCGGCGGCTGGATGCGATGCTGCGCGGCATCGGGCCAGCGGCGCAAGCACTCTACGAGCAGGCGGAGCAGCGGAATGCCGCCATGGCGCACGAGCGCCCGACGCTGACCAGCGGGTTTGCCGGCGAACTGGCGTGCCTGCGCGTGATCCGCTTCACCATCATTGCCGACATGGTGCGGGTGCTGTCGCCCGGTTGATCCGCAGGTCTAATTGGTCGGATGCGGCGGACTGAAAAGGTATGGCACCAGCGCCGCGGCGATCAGCAGAGCGGCCGACACGAAGATCGCCGAATAGGTGGACGCCACCGGCCACTCGCGCACATGGCCCGCATTGGCGATCAGCCCGAACGCCCACGATGTCAGCGCCGACCCGAGGAACACGAAGGTATTGAGCAGCCCCAGCCCGCGCCCGCGGCGCGACGGCGGGATCAGGCCGCGGCCCTGCGCCATCACCAGCGGATGCAGCATGCCGATGGTCGACAGCAGCGCCATCATCGCCACGCCGTAACCGATGCCGGTGGCGGGCCACAGCGCCAGCAGGATCGCGCCCGACATGGCAAAGCACGACCAGCCAACGATGGTGGACTTGAGCGTGCTGCGGCGGACCAGCACCGGCAACAGGAAGGCGGTCATGAAGCCGGCCAGGCTCAGCAACGTCAGCGCCACGCCGCGCGGCGCCGAGCCCAGGCCGAAGACGTCGGCGAGATAGGGCCCGCTCCAGGCGTTGCGGAAGGCGGTGCCGGCGGCCATCGCCACGCACAGGGGGATCAGCGTCCACAGCGGCGCCAGCCGCAAGAGCTGCACGCTCTCTGACAGCATCGCCGGCCACGATGCGCTGCGCGCCTCCGCATGGCCCTGGTCGCGCACGAAGCGCCAGACGCCATAGCAGGCCGCCACCATCCCAAGCGCCGACACCGCCATCGACGGGCGCCAGCCGATCAGCGAGATCGCCCAGCCCAGCGGTGCGGTGGCGCACAACGCGCCGATCATGCCCATGGCGTTGGAGCGGCTGACCACGCGGGTGTAATCGCGCTCGGACAACTGCTCGGAGGCGAAGTGTAGCAGCCCCATGAACACCGGCGCGCAGGCCAGCCCCAGGCCGACCTGGGCCAGCGTGGCGGCGGTACCGTTGGGCGCCAGCACGAATACGATCGACGACAGCGCGCCCACGGCCAGCAGCAGCGCGGTGGGCCGGCCCACGCCGTAGCGGTCGAAGGCGATGCCCACCGGGATCTGCGCCACGGCGAAGGCCAGGAAGAACGAAGACGACAGCGCGCCGAACCCCGCCGGCGACAGGCCGAAGTCATGCTGCAGTTCGGGCGCCATGACCGCCAGGCAGGAGCGGAAGAACTGGCTGAGCGCGAAGGCGAAGGTCAGCATGGCGATGCCGCGCACGGCATGCGTGGCCGCGGCCCGGGCGGGCAGGGCGTCGGGTGAACCGGGGAGAGGGGTGTTGCTGGCGGTCACGGCTTCAGGGTTTGCCACGGCACTGGGTGCGGAGGCGAAGACGCTGTTGTTGTCGGAGGAGAACGCCCGGCGGGGCAGTCACGGGCCGACGACGGTATCTGCAGCGAGTGTAGAGCTTGCGTGAGATTAATGGCCGTGGGGTGGCCGGTGTTCGCCCACATTGCGCGTGGGATGAACAGGTCCACTGACGCTTGAGATCCTGATGTGTGCTCCCCTCTCCCGCTCGCGGGAGAGGGGAGCACACAGTCGGTTCGCTATGCCGATTACCCCGGCAATGCGTCGTACGTCAGCAAGAACACCTGCTCATCGCCCGCGCTGACCGGCAGCCAGATGATCTCCAGTTCAGGGAAGGCGGCTTCCACATTGGCATGCTCATTCCCAATCTCCACCACCAGCACACCACCCGGATTCAGGTGCGCCTTGGCTCCGGCGATGATCCGCCGCACCACATCCATCCCATCGTCACCCCCAGCCAGCGCGATGCGCGGCTCGGCCAGGTACTCGGGCGGCAGCGCCTGCATCGACGCTTCGTTGACATACGGCGGGTTGGTCAGGATCACATCGTAGGTCGCGCCATGCGGCAGCGGCGCGTACAGGTCGCCCTGGTACAGCCGGATGCGGTCGTCCATCTTGTAGTCGGCCACGTTGCGCCGCGCCACCGCGAGTGCATCGGGCGAGATGTCGACGGCGTCGATGCTGGCGTTGGGCCACACATGCACGGCGACGATCGGCAGGCAGCCCGAGCCGGTGCACAGCTCCAGCACGGGGCCGATCTGCTCGGTCTCGCCCACCCACGGCTCCAGCCCGTCCTGCAGCAGTTCGCCGATAAAGCTGCGCGGCACGATCACGCGCGAGTCCACGTAGAAGCGCAGGCCGTGCATAAAGGCTTCGTGCGTGATGTAGGCGGCCGGCACGCGCTCGCTGACGCGGCGGTCAATGACCTTCAGCACGGCATCAACTTCTTCCGGCAGCAGGCGCGCGTCCAGGAACGGATCGAGCGTGTCGAGCGGCAGGTTCAGCGTATGCAGCACCAGGTAGGCGGCTTCGTCATAGGCATTGGCGCTGCCGTGGCCGAAGGACAGGCGCGCGGCGGTAAAGCGCGAGACTGCGAGACGCAGCAGGTCGCGCACGGTGCGCAGGGGGGAGGGCGTTGCCATGTAGGGTGTCTTTCGGCGAAAAAATCAGGCGACCAGGCGTTCCAGCACGCCGCGGTAGACGTTCTTCAGTGGCTCGATAAAGCGCACTTCGACGTGCTCGTCGATCTTGTGGATGCTGGCGTTGGGCGGGCCGAACTCGATCACCTGCGGGCAGATCCTGGCGATAAAGCGGCCGTCGGAGGTGCCGCCGGTGGTCGACAGCTCGGTCTGGAAGCCGGTCTCGGCCTGGATGGCGGACGCCAGCGCCTCGGACAACTCGCCACGCGGGGTCAGGAAGGGCTCGCCGCCCAGGGTCCAGTCCAGCGTGTATTCGAGGCTGTGGCGGTCCAGGATCGCATGCACGCGCGCCTTCAGGCCTTCCGGCGTGCTGGCGGTCGAGAAGCGGAAATTGAAGTCGATGGTGACGTGGCCCGGGATCACGTTGGTGGCGCCAGTGCCGCCGTGGATGTTCGACATCTGCCAGCTGGTGGGCGGAAAGTATTCGTTGCCCTGGTCCCATAGCTCGGCGGCCAGCTCTGCCAGCGCCGGGGCGGCTTCATGGATCGGGTTGCGGCCCAGGTGCGGGTACGCGATATGGCACTGAATGCCCTTGACCGTGAGCTTGCCCGACAGCGAGCCGCGACGGCCGTTCTTGACCATGTCGCCGAGCGCGTTGACCGAGGTCGGCTCGCCGATCACGCAGTAGTCCAGGCGCTCGCCGCGTGCGGTCAGCGCTTCCACCACCTTGATGGTGCCGTCGTGCGCCGGGCCTTCCTCGTCGCTGGTGATCAGGAAGCCGATCGAACCGGCATGCGCGGGATGCGCCTTGACGAATTCCTCCACCGCCACCACGAAGCCGGCGATCGAGGTCTTCATGTCGGCGGCGCCCCGGCCATACAGCTTGCCGTCACGGTGGGTCGGCTCGAACGGATCCGAGTGCCATTGCTCCAGCGGGCCGGTCGGCACCACGTCGGTATGGCCGGCGAACACCAGCAGCTTGCCGTCCTTGCCCTGCGTGCCGCGCTTCACCGCCCACAGGTTGGTCACGCGGAAATCGTCAGGGCCGCTGACGAGGGCTTCGCAGTCGAAGCCGAGCGCCTTCAGGCGGGTTTCCAGGATGGCCTGGCAGCCTTCGTCGGCGGGTGTGACGGAGCGGCGGCGGATCAGGTCTTCGGTCAGGGCAAGGGTGGCAGTCATGGGACAGCGGAAATCGGGAAATCAGAACTGGCTGGCGTACTGGTCGTCGGAGAAGCCGACCATCACCTTGCCATCGTGGGCCAGCACCGGGCGCTTGATCAGCGACGGGCTTTGCTGCATCAGCGCGATCGCGCCGGCTTCCTGCTCGGCGCGGGCCTTGTCGGCGTCCGACAGCGCGCGCCAGGTGGTGCCCTTGCGGTTGAGCAGCGTGGCCAGCGGCACGTGCTTGAGCCAGCCGCGCAGCATGGCTTCATCCACCCCTTGCTTCTTGAAGTCGTGGAAGCTGTAGGCCACGCCGTTGGCATCCAGCCAGGTGCGGGCTTTCTTGACGGTATCGCAGTTGGGAATGCCGTAGAGCAGGACGGTCATGGCTAGTCTTGATGGAATGCAGGTGTGTTGCCTCGCGGCAGGATCAGCGGAACAGCAGGTTCAGTGCAATCACCAGGCCGCCCAACCCAAGCGCCACGCCGCCCATGGCCACCGCGGTCATCAGGCGCAGGCGGCGGTCCAGCCGCGCGGCTTCCTTGCGCAGTGCCTCGATGGTGATGGCGTGCTGCTCGGCCAGCAGCTTGACGGCTTCGGCCTGCTGCACGGCGGCCGCTTCCAGCTCGGCAATGCGGGCGGCGGGATCGCGCGTGTCGGCCACCGCGCCTTCGGGCGTGCCGTCCTTGCGCTTGCTTTTCTTGAGCTTCTCGATGGTCTTGTTAGCCTGCTCGAGAATGGTGGGCAACAGGGAGAGCACGGTACTGACGGTGGTGGGATCCAGGGCCATGAGTCGCTTGCGGAGGGAAGGCATGTTCAGCCTGGCCAGGCGGGGTGACGACGGGAAATGCAGTCCCGGGGCACGGCCCCGGGACGGGTGGCGCAGCCCGCAGGGCTTGCGCCTTGCGTGCGATCAGTCGCCGCGCAGCAGGTCGTTCAGGCTGGTCTTGGCGCGGGTCTGCGCGTCGACCTTCTTCACGATCACGGCGCAGTACAGGCTGTACTTGCCATCCTTGGACGGCAGGTTGCCCGCCACCACCACCGAACCGGCCGGCACGCGGCCATAGTGGATCTCGCCGGTTTCGCGGTCGTAGATCTTGGTCGACTGGCCCAGGTACACGCCCATCGAGATCACCGAGTTCTCTTCCACGATCACGCCTTCGACCACTTCCGAGCGCGCACCGATAAAGCAGTTGTCTTCGATGATGACCGGGTTGGCCTGCAGCGGCTCCAGCACGCCGCCGATGCCCACGCCACCCGACAGGTGGACGTTCTTGCCGATCTGCGCGCACGAACCGACGGTGGCCCAGGTGTCGACCATGGTGCCTTCATCGACGTAGGCGCCGATGTTGACGTACGACGGCATCAGCACGGCGTTCTTGGCGATGAACGAACCGCGGCGGGCCACGGCGGGCGGCACCACGCGGAAGCCAGCCTTGGCGAAGTCGTCGGCGCTCCAGTTGGCGAACTTGGTCGGCACCTTGTCGTAGAACTGGGCAAAGCCGCCGGCGCTCATCGGTGCGTTGTCTTCCAGGCGGAACGACAGCAGCACGGCCTTCTTGACCCACTGGTTGACGATCCAGTCCTTGCCTTGCTTCTCGGCCACGCGCAGCGTGCCGGCATCCAGCTGGCTGATTACGTTGGCGACAGCCTCGCGGATATCGTTGGGGGCGGACTTGGGCGACAGGCTGGTGCGGTCTTCCCAGGCCTGGTCGATCAGGGCTTGCAGTGCTTGCGTCATGTTCGTATTTTCAGTGGTTGATTGGATGGCGGGAGAAGGCGAAATACCCTCCCGGGAAAGTGCGGGTCAGCCCAGCGATTTGCAGAATTCCACGATCCGGCGCGCGCCTTCCAGGCATTCCCCGGGCGTGGCCACCAGCGCCATGCGCACGCGGTTGGCGCCGGGGTTGATGCCGTCGGCCTCGCGCGCCAGGTAGCTGCCGGGCAGCACGGTCACGTTCTGCTCGGCCAGCAGCCGCGCGGCGAACTCGGTATCGCTCAGGCCCGTGCGCGAGACATCGGCCCACAGGTAGAAGCCGGCGTCGGGCAGCGCCACGTCCAGCACTTCGGCCAGCATCGGCGTCACTTCGCTGAACTTGCGTACGTAGGCGGCGCGATTCTCGCGCACATGGCTTTCATCGTTCCACGCGGCGATGCTGGCGCTCTGCACCGCCGGGTTCATCGCACCGCCATGGTAGGTACGGTATAGCAGGAATTTCTTCAGCAGCGCGGCGTCGCCGGCGACAAAGCCCGAGCGCAGGCCCGGCACGTTGGAACGCTTGGACAGGCTGGAGAACATCACCAGCCGTTCGAAGCCGCGGCCCAGCTTGTGGGCGGCTTCCAGGGCACCCAGCGGCGCGCGGCCTTCGTCGAAATAGATCTCGGAGTAGCACTCGTCCGAGGCGATCACGAAGCCGTAGCGGTCGGACAGCGCAAACAGCTGCTTCCAGTCTTCCAGCGACAGCACCGCGCCGGTCGGGTTGCCCGGGGTGCACACGAACAGCAGCTGCACTTCTTGCCAGACTTCGTCGCCGATGCGGTCGAAGGCCGGGGCAAAGTTGCGCGCGGGGTCGCTGTTGGCGAACACGGGCGTGGCGCCAGCCAGCAGCGCGCCGCCTTCGTAGATCTGGTAGAACGGGTTCGGGCACATCACCAGCGCGCCGGGCCTGGTGCCGTCGACCACGGTCTGCGCAAATGCAAACAGCGCTTCGCGCGAGCCGGTCACCGGGAGCACTTCGGTCGCGGGGCTGACCTTGGGCAGGCCGTAGCGGCGTTCCAGCCAGCTGGCGATGCACTGTCGCAGTGCGTCGGAACCGGCCGTTGTGGGATAATTCGCCAGCCCCGCCAGTGACTCGGCCAGCGCTTGCTTGATGAATTCGGGCGTCGGATGCTTGGGTTCGCCGATGCCAAAGCTGATGGCCGGCTTGTCGGCAGGCTTCACCTGCGCGAAGAGCACCCGCAGTTTCTCGAACGGGTAGGGCTGGAGCAGGTCGAGGCGCGGATTCACGTTGTAAGGTCGGGGCCGGTTAAAACGACGCATTATAGAGGAACGGCGCGGGATTCCGTGCGCCGGACCGGCCCGCGCGGCCGGCGGGGGCACGGATGGCGGGCATCACGCCATGGTGATGCCGCCGTTGCCGTCCGGGGCGAGCCTGTGCAGGAACGGCAGGCGTCCCGGCTAGCCTCCACAGATTCCCTCATGAGCACAAATACTGTTGCGGCGCAGCATGCGTCGTCCGACCGCCATGCGGTCAAGGCTTCTCTTTCTATCCTGCTGGGCGCCTCGGTCTGGGGCATCGCCTGGTTCCCGTACCGCGTGCTGGCGGGCTGGGGCCTGGGTGGCATGCACGCCGCGGCGCTGGTGAGTTCGGTGGCGGCGATCGTGTCGCTGCTGGCGTTCCGCCGGCAACTGGCCGGCCTGCGCCCGCACTGGCTGTTCGTCGCGATCGGACTGGCCGCGGGCGTGACCAATGCCGGCTTCGTCTGGGGCAGCGTCAATGGCCATGTGATGCGGGTGCTGCTGCTGTTCTACCTGACGCCGGTCTGGACCGCGCTGTTCGCCCGGCTGTTCCTGGGCGAGCGGCTGTCGGCGGCGGGGCTGGCGCTGGTGGCGCTGGCCTTGTTTGGCGCGGGGCTGATGCTGTGGACGCGCCGGAGGTCGGCGTGCCGCTGCCGGGTACCGCTGCGGAGTGGTCCGGGCTGGTCGGCGGCATGGGCTTTGCTGTCAACAACGTGCTGTCGCGCCGCGCGGGCCAGCGCTTTCCTGACATGGATGCCCGCGTGCGCACGGTGGTGGTCTACCTCGGCTGCACGGTGGTGGGTGTGCCCGCCGCGCTGCTGCTGGACGGCCCGTCGGTCACGATCGCCGCGGGCGCGCAGGTCAGCACCGTCATGCTGGTGCTGGGCCTCGCGGCGGTGCTGGTGGTCAGCAACTCGGTGGTGCAGTACGGGCTGCAGCGGCTGCCGGCCAACCGCGTGTCGCTGCTGATGCTGTTCGAGATCGTGATCGCGGCGGTATCGGCGTGGTGGCTGGCGACCGAGGTGCTGAGCTGGAAGGAAGCGGCCGGCGGGCTGTGCATCGTGGCGGCGGGGGCCTTGTCGGGGCTGGTGCACCGGAGCCGGCCGGCGCAAGCTTCGGCAGTGCCTGAAGCCGAACTGGCCGCCTAGGCCGAAGTTTGGCTCGGAGACCAAGCTAACCTGTTGAAGCGCCAAGAGATTTTCAAGCGGCAGGGGTTGGCTACTGGGAACAGCCGGGGTCGATGCCGAGCAGCGCAAAGGCTTTGCGCTGCAACGGCGTGGGACGGGTCGTGATGACGATCTTGGTCTGTGGGTTGACCGAGGTCGAGGTGATGTTATAGGTCAACGTGGCGAGGTCCTGCAGCAGCGTCTGCAGGCTATGCACGGGCAGGTCGTCGTCGGTCCGGTGGCGCGCGGCTTTGGCGTCGGCCCCCTCCGAGCGCGGCGTCGGCATGACCGGATTGGCACGTTGATCACGCAGCGTTGCCAGGTCCTCATCGTCATGGAGCAGCGGCTTGAGCGCTTGGCGCAGATGCCACTCGACGTAGTAGGCCAGCGTGCATAGAAACACGTGCGCGCGCACGCGCGACTCGCTGAAGTGATAGATCGGACGTACCTGCAGATCGACCGTCTTCATCGAGCGGAAGGCGCGCTCGACCTGCGCCAGGCTCTTGTAGGCCAGGACCGTCTGGGTGTCGGATAGCCGTTCACTCGGCACATTGGTCCGCAGTACGTAGAGTCCATCGAGAGCGGTCTCGGCATCGATCTGCTCTTGCTTGCGGGTGAACGTAAAGCTCGTCTCGGTGATGTCCAGCTCAAAGTGCTTGGCCATCCGATAGCGCTCGATCACGCGACCCACGCGCAAGCCAATCTTGTCTTGGCCGCGCAGGCGATTGCGGGTGCGCTCGGTGGCCTGCGCGATCGCGGCCAGTTCCACTTCGGTGGCCGCCAGCAGCTCGGCGCGCTTTCTGGCGCGCTCCTCGGCCAACGCGGGGTTGCGGCAGACCAGCAGCCGCTCACCCGGATAGCGCGCGCTGTCCAATGCGATCAGGCCGCGCTCGTCAAACAGCGAGGGCTGCCAAGGGCCGCGCTCCTCGATCAACTCGGCGATCTGCGGCGAGCGCAGCGCGGTGATCCAGCCCATGCCGGCCGGGCGCAGCACCTGCTCGATTCGCGCAGAGGTAATCATGCCGCGATCGCCCACCCACACCACCTGAGACAGGCCAAAGCGCTCCTTGAGCTTGCTGATCTGCGCCGCCAGCGTGGCCGGATCGGCGGTGTTGCCGGCAAACACCTCGACCGCCACCGGACAGCCATCGGCGGCGCACAGCAAGCCAAACACGATCTGCGGGTCATCGCGTTTGCCGTCGCGCGAGTAGCCGTAGCGGGCAAGCGCGCAGTGCCGGCCGGTGACCCACGTCGAGGTGAGGTCATAGAGCACCAGCACGCCGTCGCTCAGATGCTGGCGGGCGAGGCTGCGTTCGATGCGCGGCTGCGCTTCGCCGAGCCAGTCCAGCGCGGCGTAGAGCCGCTCGACCTCGAACGCGCCAAGTCCCAGCACCTGCGACAGCGAATGGGTTGCACACTGCGGCTGCAACATGCGCCAGGTGGCGAGCTTGGAGCCCGGCGCCAACACGCGCGCCACCACCAAGGCCAGCACCAGTGAGCGCACCGGAGCGGGCGCCGAGTCAAGCAGCTTGGCCAGGCCGCAGCGCCGGGCGATGCCCAGCACGGCTGCCACATGGCCATGCGGCAGCGACCGCTCGATGCTCATCAGCGCCTGGGGTGACTCAACGGCGATGCCGCCCTTGAGCAAGATGCGGAAGTGTTCGATGAGTTGCGGATCCCAGTGCGACAGATTGGCGAGGGTGCGTTTGACGACCTTGCCGCCCTCACGATAGCCCTCACGCAGGAGGATCGCGGGTGGGGAATTTCGATTGGGGACCGTCTCGATATACATGGGCTAAAGCATAGTCAATGAACCCTGAAAATCAAGATAAATATCGTCAAAAATTGATGCTTTACATGGGAACAATTACGGCACAAAAAATAGCGCAAAGGCGCGCCATCTCTTGCTTAGCTGCGTTTCGGGCCCTCAAACTTCGGCCTAGGGCTTCCCGCGCACGGCGTTCGAGTCACTTGCGCACGCGTGCTTTCAGATAGGCGGCGGTCAGCAACGGCACGTCGAACGGCGGCAGGAACTGCCCGCGCACCGTGGCATCCGGCCCGACCAGGATCAGCGAGCCGGGATAGGCCGCGTTGGGGGCGGGTGGCACGCCCGGTCTGGCGCCGAGATCATCGATCATTCGCGCCAGCGTCTCCGGGCTGCCGGTGGCACCCATGAAGCGGGCGTCGTACGGCGCAAGGTAGCGCCGTAGTGCGTCCGGGGTATCGCGCTGCGGGTCCAGCGAGACGAACAGCACCTGCGTGGTGGCAAGCTTCTGCGTGGTGCTGATGCGCTGGTACAGCCCCGTCAGGGCCGTCAGCGCCGCGCCGCATGGCGCTCCGCAATGGGTGTCGCCCAACAGCACGAGGGTCCAGCGGCCTTGCAGCTGCGCCTGGGTGAAGGCGCGGCCATTCTGATCGGTGAGGCTGAAATCGCTCACCGGCCAGCCGCGCGACGACAGGTCGGTGTGCTGGGTCTCGTTGTGCGTGGCCGGCGCAAGGCCCGGCAGCGAGACGGCGAAGAGGCAGGCGGCCAGCCTGGCCAACCATCGGCTCATGGTGAAACTCCCTGGCCTGATCGCAGTGCAGCAGGATGGCCCGGTGCCGTGGCGCCTGCGCTCTCGGCGGTTTCTGCATTCGCATCGGCAGTTGCGCTGGCGCGCCACGAGCGCATCGCCACGAGCACACTGGAACCAGCCATCAGCACCGCAGCAAGCACTGGTTGCAGCAGCCCGCTGGCGGCCAGCGCCAGCGCGATCGCGTTGTAGCCGAAGGCCCAGGCCAGATTGCTCCGGACCGTACGGCGCACCTGGCGGGCTTGCTGCAACAGCCACGGGAGGCTGGCCAGGCCCGAGTGCGGCAGCACGACGTCCGCGCTTTCGCGCGCCAGGTCGGAGGCATTGCCCACCGCGATGCCGACCGAGGCAGCCGCCAGCACCGGGCCGTCGTTGAGGCCATCGCCGACCATGGCGACCGGCCCTGTGCCGGCGGCCCAGTCGCGCAGGGCACGCACCTTGTCCTGCGGCAGCAGCCTGGCCTGCCACGCAGCAATATTCAACGCGCCGGCCATTGCCGCCACCGCGTGCGGATTGTCGCCGCTCAGCAGCAGCGTGCGCAGGCCCTGGCGCTGCATCTCGGCGATCACGTCGCCAACATGCGGCATCGGCAGCGTGCGCAGCGCGATCAGTCCGTGCGCCTGGCCCTCCCAGCCGACCAGTACCAGCGTGCATCCCAGTGGCGCCGTAGCGAGCAGGGCGGGTGGCACGTGCCACCCGAGCGTGCCGAGAAAGGCGGGCGATCCCAGCGAGCAATCCATGCCGTCGAATCGACCGGACAGGCCCTCGCCGGCATTGGCCTCGACTTCGTTGGAGGCTGAGGGGGACGCTGCAGCAGCGCGCGCCATGGCGGCAATCGAGCGAGCTACCGGATGGTCCGAAGCCTGCGCCAGTGCAGCCGCCACGCGCAAGACTTCAGCGTGGCTGGCGCCTTCGGTCTGCATGCCGACGGGGTGTGGCGTGTCCGCCGTCAGCGTGCCGGTCTTGTCGAAGGCAATGCCCTTGAGCCGTGCCAGCCTTTCCAGCACGTCGCCGCCGCGCACGAGAATGCCGCGTTGTGCCGCCAGTCCGATCGCCAATGCATGCGTGAGCGGTGCTGCCAGGCCCAGCGAGCACGGGCACGCCACCACCAGCACGGCCAGTCCGGCCAGCATCGCGGCATCCGCCGCCTGCGCCGGAGCGACTGCCCGGCTGCCCCAGAACCATGCGCTGGCCGCGGCCAGCGCCAGCACGCCGGGGATGAACACGGCAATGATGCGGTCGACGGAGTCGCCCGCCAGCGATTTGCGCGCCAGCGCTTCACGCACCTGCCGGCCGATCTGCTGCCACCGGGTCTGCGAGCCGGCCACCGTGGCACGGACCAGCAGCGGGCGGCTGCCGTTGATGCTGCCGGCGTGCACCAGCGCGCCCGGCGGCTTGAACTGCGGCTCGCTCTGCCCGGTCAGGACGGCTTCGTCGCACTCCGAGCGGCCATCCACGACGATGCCGTCGACTGGCACGCGTTCGCCGGGAAGTATCCGCACCAGTTCGCCCGGCCGGATGTCGACGACGGCGCGCCAGTTTTCAGTGCCGCCATCGACCACGCGCGCCTCTGCGCGCTCGGCCGCCAGCATCGGCGCGAGGCGGCGTGCGGTGCGCACGCGTACCCGGGCTTCCAGCAGGCGGCCCAGCGTAAACAACAGCAGCACCATTGCGGCGGTGTCGAAATAGACCAGGTCCGAGCCGCGCAGCACCTGCCAGCCCGAATAGCAGTAGGCGGCGAGCACGCCGATGCAGACCAGGGTGTCGGTGGACAGTCGTCCCTGCCGCGCGGCCTGCCACGCACCCTCGGCAAATGGCCGCCCGAGCAGCAGCACCAGCGGCGTCGCCAGCGCCCACAGCAACCAGTGAACCGGGCCACGCAGCCACGCTTCGTCGCCGGTAAACGCATCGGCGTAGAGCAGCCAGCTGAACAACATGACGTTCATCGCGAGAAACCCGCCGACGCCGAGCCGGATCAGCGCGGCGGCAGCCTGCGGTTCCTCGTGCTCGCCATGGTGCACCTGATAGGCCAGGCAGCAGCCATAGCAGCAGAACCAGTGCGTTGCGCCGTCGAGTTCGCGCTGCTGGCCCAGCCGTCCGACCGGCAACTGGCAGTGACTGCAGGCGTGCGTGGTTTCGGTGGACATAGGAGGCCTGGCTAATGCAGGTGGGCGCTCATCGGCACCACGCCGCGCGCGAGCGTGATCAGTCCGAGCAGGACGATGAACGCGCCGGCGGCGCGCACGCCCTGCATGCGCCAGCCCAGGCGTGCCGCTGGCGCATGCAGGAAGCTGGCCACGACGGGCTGCACCGGGATGCCGGCAGGCCGATGGCGCGCCCGCCACCAGAGCCCGAGGCCGCCCATCGCCAGCATGGTCGGCAAGGTGCCGAGCCCGAACGCGACCATGATCTGCAGGCCGCCCAGCGCGGTGCCGCTGGCGGCCGCCTGCGCGGCGAAGGCATAGACCAGGGGGCAGGGGAGGAAGCCGTTCAGCACGCCAAATGCCAGCGGCGCGCCAGGTCCGGGCTGGCGCAGCAAGGTGCGCAGCGATTGCGCCAGCCACTGCGCGCCCGCGCCGCCCAGCGCATGGCCGCCACGGCCGAGGAGCCCGGCCAGGTTCAGCCCGATCAGCAGCATCAGCAGCCCGGACAGGATGGCCAGTCCGCGCTGCACCATGCTGGCCGCGCTGCCTTCACCCGCATGGCCGACCAGCAGCATGCCGAGATAGCCAGCCAGCGTGCCGAGGAAGGCATAGCTGCCGATCCGGCCGAGGTTGTAGCTCAGGTGCCGCAGCAAGGAGGCAAGGCGTCCGCCGGGCGCGGGGCCCAGGCCACAGGCAAAGCCACCGCACATGCCGACGCAGTGCATGCTGCCGGCGGTGCCTGCCAGGAACACCAGCCACAGATCGCTCATCGCGCCTCCGCTATTTGCGCGCTGCCAGATAGGCCACCCAGGCAAAGAAGCCAACCGTCATGATGACGAAGATCCAGAAGGCGATCGATTCGGCAAGGGTCATGACGGGCTCCGCTTATAACAGTTGCAAGCCGAGCACGTTCAGCGCAAGTTCGCCGAACAGGAAGGCCAGGTTCAGCAGGGCCAGCGCCAGCAGCAGTCTCGGTACCATGGTGAGCTCCGGTCGGTGTAGCGGACTCTTGGGTTAGCGCGTCAGGTCCAGGCCCGGCCCGAGCCCGCCCCAGTAGGCGTAGCCGTAATACAGCGCCCACACGAACAGCACCAGGTAGACCACCAGCAGCCAGGCGTTGATGCGGCCATGGCGCGCCTTGATATGGCCGCCGCCGTAGTCTTCGGTCTGCTGGTGGTGGGGAGGCTCCTGCCCGGCGGGGGCGCTGTCGCGTTCGTCAGTCATGGCCGGATGCCTCCGCGTCTTCATCGTTGACTTCGGCCCGGTAGGCCTTGTACTTGATGGCCTCGACGTCTTCGAACAGGCCCGACAGCACGGCCCAGATAAACACGCAGACCGCGCCCAGGCTCATGAAGAAGGCCACCACGAATTGCAGAAAGGTGAGTTCAGCCATGATCGATCCCTCTCCGGCTAGCGCTCGTCAGCAAATGCGAAACCGTGCCGCCTGGCCCACGCCTCGCCGGCATAGGTGCTTGGCTGGCCGGGCTGGCCCGGCTGGTCGGCCCCCGGGGGACGATAGGCCTGGCGCGATTCGTCGGCGCGCAGGTCGGGGTCGTTCAGCGCGGCTTTCTGCTCGGGCGGAATCGGCAGCGGCTGGCCGGTCAGCGGATCGGTGTAGGCAGACAGGGACAGGACGAAGTAGGCCAGCGCCCAGCGGTCGTCCTCGGATACCGTGTCGCTGAACGACGGCATCGGCGTGCCGGACAGCCCCGTGCTCACGGTGCGGAAGATGTCCTTCACCGATGCCCCGGACTTGAACTGCCCGGTGGTCAGGTTGGCCGGCGGGATCGGGAAGCCGAAATCGTCCTCGAGTCCGGCCGCTTTTTCGCCGTCGCCCTTGCCGGTGCGCCCGTGGCATTCCCAGCATTTGGCGCTGTCCCAGGCCCGCTTGCCGCGCTGGATGAGCTCGGCCGAGGGCTTGGGCGGCACGCCGATAAAGATCGGCGCGAGCGGCGGTTCTTCAACGAAGTAGAAATAGGGCTTGTCGGGATTGCTGCGGTCGGCCGCCAGCACGTACTTGATGTACTGGATCACGGCCAGCCGGTCTTTTTCCGGCAGTTCGTGCCAGCTCGGCATCGCCGTGCCGCGCACGCCGCGGGTGATGGTGCGCAGCAGGTCGCCGTCGTCCGGCATGGAGCCCGACGGCGTGAGCCGGAACTTGAATACGCCCAGTGTGAAGTTGCGTGGGCGGTCCGTCTGCATGAACGCGGCGGCCGGCCCGTTGCCGTCGCCCTTGACCCCATGGCAGCCAAGGCAGCGACGTTCATACACGTTCTTGCCGTGCGCGATCCATTCTTCCGAACGCGGGATGCTCGTCTGCGAGGCCTCCATCTGCTGCGGTTCGAAGCGGTCGCGCCACTTGCCGCGGTTGGTGCCGAGCTTCTGCAGGTAGGCCACCAGCGCGCGCAGGTCTTCCGTGTCGGCGATCAGGATCACCGTCTCGCCTGCGAATTCCTTGTTGGGGGTCAGGATCACGGGGTACTTCCCGCGCTCCGGGACGTAGAGCAGGCCAGCCTGGTTGGGCGTCAGCGTGATGGTCTGGCTGCTGCCGAAATCGAACAGCTGCCGGGTCTCGGGCGTGTTCTCGATGGTGCGGCGGCCTTGCTGGTCGGTCACCAGCCTTGCGGTGCGCGGCTCGGAAAACAGCGCGGAGAAGCGCGGCATGATCGAGTCGGGCGACAACATGCGCGGATCCCAGAAATGTGCCAGGTGCCAGGCATCGCTGAACTTCAGGCCGACGCGCGAGAGATCCGGGCCGATGCGCCGCGTCGAGAACAGGTGCGGCAGGTCGAACGCGTATTCGCCGGCCTGGGCGACCGGGCCCCAGCGCCGGGTCTCGCCGGTGACCGGGCGCACGAACTGCGAGTGGCAGTACCAGCAGCCTTCGCGCGTATAGACTTCGCGGCCCCGCAGCTGCAGCGGCGTGTAGTCGGTGGCGCGCGCTTCCATCCACTTGAGTTCGCCCAGGTCGGTGCGCACCACCTGGGTGACCTTGTCGGTGCGCGACTGCGGCTCCAGCATCGGCAGCACGCCCTGCACGAAGGCGGCCAGCGAGATGCAGCCGAACCCGGCGATCAGCGCATAGAAACGCAGGCCATAGCGGCCATCGGGGCGGCGCGGGGTCATGTGGACGCTCCGCGTACGACGCCCGTGGCGCTCGGTGCCGTGGCGGGCTCGGCCGACATCACGGTGCGCATCAGGTTGTAGACCAGCAGCGACATGCCGATGTCCATCGAGATGCCGGCTGTCGTGCGCACCAGCCAGTAGGGCCGGATCGCCACCAGCGAGTCCACCCATTCCACGCCCGCCATCAGCATGTAGCCCTGCTGCAGGCCGGCCATGGTCAGGTCCAGTCCCATCAGGGTGATGCCAAAGGTGATCAGCCAGAACGACCAGTTGCCGAGCCGCGGCGACCACAGCGGCCGCGCCACCAGCCTGGGTATCACATAGACCGTGCCGCCGATGGCCCACACCACGAAGGTGCCGAACACCGTCAGGTGCGAGTGCGAGATGACGAAATCGCTGAAATGCGTTGGCTGCTGGATCGCGCGCAGGGCCTCGGTCGAGCCCTGGAAGCACCCCGCCAGGTACATCAGCGAACCCATGATCAGGAATTTAGCGGTCAGGTTCTGGGTGAAGGTGTGCCAGCGGCCCATCATGGTGCCGAAGAAATTCTGCAATACCGTCCAGACCGGCACGATCAGCAGCATCGAGGTGATGATCGCCAGCGTCTCGGCCCAGTCGGCGATGGGGCTGTACAGATAGTGGTGGATGCCGACGAAGGGATAGAAGAGCGCCAGCGACCAGAACCCCACCAGCGACAGCTTGTGGCTGTAGACCGGGTTCTGCACGCTCGCCGGCAGGAAGTAGTAGATCAGCACGTAGCCGGCAGGCGTGATCCACAGCCCCACGATGTAGTGGATGAACAGGCCGTGGAAGGCGGCGCTGTTGATGCCGGTGATGGTGTAGGGCAGGATAAAGCTGCCCAGCACCAGGTTCATCACGGTCCAGACAAAGGCGCCGATCAGGTACCACACCGCCACATAGAGCTGCGGCTCGCGCCGGTGCGCGATGGTCATCAGGAACTGCACGGTGGTGACCGTCACCACGAAGAAGATGATGGCGTCGATCGGCAGCGGGAATTCGCCGGCTTCCAGGCCCTGGTTGTAGCCGAGCATCAGCGACGCCATGCCTGCAACCAGGCCCAGGTTCCACACCCATACCAGCCAGTGTCCCCACCGGCCTTTCCAGACCGGCACGCCGCACAGGCGTGGCAGCAGGTAGTAGCACAGGCCGATGAACAGCGTGGAGAAGGCGCCGAAGATCACGCCGTTGACATGCATCGGCCGCAAGCGGCCGAAGGTCAGGTATTGCGAGGTCCCCAGGTAGTCGGGGAAGTTGAACAGGCTGGAGATGGTCACGCCGATGCTGGGCGTGAACATCAGCCAGAACAATCCCCAGTAGAGCCACTTGAGAATAAGCCCGCGGTCGATCAGCGAATCCAGGTCGGGAAATGCTTCGGATGGGTCCGATGTCGCGCGGGCGGCGGCCATATTCTTGTGCTCCCTTTGTTCCCGTCAGCCGGCCAGCGGCTCAGTGCCTGCCAGGGTCGAGCTTGCTGTTGCGGTTCGAGTAGTAGATGTAGGCCTCGAGCGCTTTCATGGCCGGCCCGTTGGGATCGATCTTCTCCCCCTCGTTGGGCTTCTCGATGCACCAGTTGATCATGTCGCGCAGCGTGGCGAACTCGTTCATCTGCTCCTGGAACTTGGGAAACTCATGCGGGTGGTTGTCGGACGCATACGGGTGGCACATGGCGCAGGCCACTCCGGTGTTCGAGAGTTTGACGTTCAGCTGCTTCTGCGCACCGGGGTCGCCGTGGAACAGCAGGTCGCCAACCTTCACCTGTTCCATGAAAACGTCTTCAAACGCTTTCAACTGTTCCGCCGTGTGGGGTTCCTTGTGTGCCATCGGCCGGTCGCTGTCGTAGCCGAGCAGCAGCAACGCGGCCACGCCCGCTGTCAGGGCCCGGGCATGCCATTTGTCTTTTTTCATCATGTCTCCTCACGCATTGCTGCGCCGGATCTGGGGTGCTGGCCGGTCTAGATCCGGTCGGCGATGCGCGGGCTGAGGACCTGGTTGCGGTTGTCATCAGTGCCGGAATCCGCCGGCTGATCGGCGAAGACCGTCTTGCGCCACATCTTGTACTCGTTCTCCACCCGTCCCTGCGGGGTCATGGTCAGGATGCTCCAGCCCACGCCGTCGAAGTGATCGCCCGGATCGGCACGAATCATCGGCTTGGTCAGCAGTGGCACGCCTTCCGGCGCGTAGGGCCATGGCCACGACGTGGCCAGCATGCCGATCGAGCGTACCTTGCCGATCTCGTTGTAGAGCACCTGGTGCGTATGGCCGTGGACATTGGTGACGTTGGCGTAGGGCTTGAGGATTTCGTGCGCCTCGCGCCAGTCGCGGATCCAGAAGTTCCACGGCGGGTAGTACTCGTAAAGGGGCGTATGCGTGAACAGGATGACGGGGCTGCTCTTCGGCCAGCTGGACAGCGTGGAATTGAGCCAGCGCAACTGCTTTTCGCCGATCACCGACCATGCGCCGCCCAGCGTGCCGTCGAGCGTGGCCATATGGCCCATGCGCTCTTTCGGCGTCATCTTGCGTGCGGTCCAGAAGTCCGGCGCGCCGGTGACCGTGTTCAGGCCGATCACGCGCACGCCTTTGTGGTCGAAGGTCCAGGGCGTGTTGCCGAAGGTCTTGTTCCAGGTCGAGCCCATGTCGAGGTACCAGTCGTGCTCGCCCGGGATGAAGACCTTGCGGATCTTCACTTCCTTCAGCAGTTCGGCGCCGAGCTGCAGTTCGACGGGGTCGCCCAGCTGCGCCAGGTCGCCGCCGAAGATCATGAAGTCGGCCGGCGGGTTCATCGCCTGCACTTCCTTGAAGGCGCGCACCGTCTTTTCCACGAAGCGGGAGTTGAGCTCCCTGGGGTAGAGGTGCGTGTCGGAGACCCAGGCGAAGCGGAAGCTCTGGCCGGTCTGCCCGTAGGCCACGTCAAGCGTGTTCAGCAGCGGGAAGAACCCGCATGCGGCGGCACCTGCCACGCCTTTGAGCAGCGCCTGGTGCAGGAAAGTGCGGCGCGTCCATACTGCTGCGCCTTCCGGGCGATCGCCCGGACCGGTCAGGGTCCGGTGCAACTCGCGTCGTTCGCGTTCAAATGAGTTCATCTGGCGGTCCTCCGCCCCCGGGGGGTGATGAAAATGCAGCGGCAAAACTGAACGTTCTATTTCTTCTTGAGTTCGATCAAGAGTTTCGCGGTCTGGTCGCCGGTTACCGTGACTGGCGTCTCGGTGTTGCCGGTGTAGTGCTGCGTGGCGACCACGGTGTAATTTCCGGGTGGAACGTCGTCGATGCGGAAGCTGCCGTCTTCGCCGGTCAGCGCGTAGTACGGGCTGTCGGCGACATAGATGTGGGCCAGCATCCAGCCGTGCGCGTCGCACTCGACCCGGACCAGTCCGGGCCGCGGCAGTTCGCGCGTGATCTTGACCCCTTTGTCCGGCAGCGCAAGGTTGAATGCCGTACGCTGTCCGTAGAAGCCGTGGGTGTTGTGCAGCACTGGATCAGAACTGGTCACTTCAAGCTTGCCGGGCCGGATCACCTGCACGGCAGGCTTGAAAATGCAGTGTTCCTGGTCGAGCACCGGCACCTTGTCGGCCGCACCCCAGGCCTTGCCTTTGGGCACTTCCTTCAGGTACACGACGGCATCCTGGACGCCCTTGCCGGCGCCCACGCGGATCTGTGGTTCATCGCGCGGGCCGCCGCAGACTTCGCGGTCCTTGGTGGGGATGATCTTGCGGATTGGGACGGTGCCCTGGAAGGTGACCTTGCCTTCGATCTTGCCGCCGCCGCTGACCGGCGCGACTTCATAGGCAAAGGCGGAAACGCTGAGCAGGCTGAGCACTGCCAGTTGCGTGCAGCAAGCTTTGCGAAGAAAGAAACACATGATGTTTCCCGCCTCCGAGCGCTGTGCGGTGCGCTCTCTCTTTTTGTAGTCCCCCCGGACATTCAAGGCGCAGCAGGACACTATTGGTTGTCGCTGAAGCATAGTACGCAGGCTGCTCAATGCAAAGCGCAACGGACATTTTGTGCGGGAGCACGTGATGTCGCGGACGCAGCCAGTCGCATCCGGTTGACGATGTGTACTACCGTGCATGCGTTGTGCATCGGGCGAAATGGCGGCGGCGGGGTTCAATGTCTGGCAAGGATTCTTGCTAGAGTCCGTCCATAACGTGCGCAGGATGCACTGGCGGCGTCACGCAAACAGAGGGAGAAACCATGCGAATTCTGATAGTCGGCGCAGGGGCGGTAGGCGGTTATTTCGGCGGGCGGCTTGCCGCGGCCGGGCGCGACGTGACGTTCCTGGTCAGGCCGCACCGTGCGCAGGCGCTGCAGAGCAAGGGGCTGGTCATCAGGAGTCCCCACGGCGATCTCGTCCTGAACGAAGTCAGGACCGTCCTCACCAATGCGATTGCGCAACCCTTCGACCTGGTCCTGCTGAGCTGCAAGGCCTACAGCCTGGATGAGGCCATTGCATCGTTGGCGCCTGCCGTCGGCCATTCGACAGCGATCGTCCCGCTGCTGAACGGCATGCGCCACATCGATGTGCTGAAGCAGCGGTTCGGCAACGACAAGGTGCTGGGCGGTCTTTGCATGATCGCCGCCACGCTGAATCCCGAAGGTGAAATCGTCCATCTCAACGACACGCACGGCCTGGCCTTTGGTGAGCTGGAGGGCGGCTTGTCGCCGCGCATGCAGGCGATTGCAGAGGCGCTTGGCGGTGCCGGCTTCGATGCCTCGACCAGCATCCAGATCATGCAGCGCATGTGGGAGAAGTGGGTCTTCCTGGCCACGCTGGCAGGCAGCACTTGCCTGATGCGTGCGGCCATCGGCGACATCCTTGGCACACCGGACGGCAGGCGCGTCATTGAAGGACTTCTGGCCGACTGCCGCGCCGTGGCGCAGTGCAACGGCTTCGCGATGTCGCCGGATTTCGACGCGCGCGCCGGCCAGATGCTGCTGACGCCGTCACCGCTGACCGCCTCGATGCTGCGTGACGTCGAAAATCGCTCCCGGACGGAAGCCGACCACATCCTCGGCGACCTGATCGCGCGCGGGGCGCCGCAGCAGGGCAGTCCGCTGTCGCTGCTGCAAGTCGCATACAGCCACCTGAAAGCCTACGAGGCCCGGCAGGCGCGCGGCGGCTGACAGCCGGAGATCCGGTCAGTGCAGCATTACCCGCGATACCACCGCCACCAGCGGCGTGCGCACCGCGCGCTCCACGCCGCGGTGCAGGTGTAGCGGGCGCAGCAGCATCTTCACGGTCATCTCGATCGGCAGGTTCTTGCGGATCACTGCGCTGACGCGGGTGTTCAGCGCCTTCACTTCCTGGTCGGGGATTTCTTCGACGCCGCGCTCCATGCGCAGCACATTGCGCAGTGCGATGGCGGCATCCTCGTTCTTGATCTGCAGCAGCCGGCGCGCCAGCGCGCCGAATACACGCAGCTTGCCCAGTCGCTCGGCTTCCACGAAGCGGTTGAAGAACTGGTAGAAGTGCTTGTAGTGCCGCACTTCGTCGTTGGCGATGCGCCGCGTCAGGTCGCGCAGCACCGGCTCGTCGCTGGCCTGCTCCAGCGCGCGGTAGTAAGCGGCGGTACCGGTTTCCACCACGCAGCGGGCCGCCATCTCCAGCGCTTCGGTCGGCTCGAACTGGTCGATCGAGCAGGTCTTGCTGTACTCGGCGAAGAAGCGCTCGTAGCCGCGCTCCCAGTCGAATTCAGGCCAGACGTGCTCGACATAGCGGCGCAGGGCCAGCCCGTGCTGAAGTTCCTCGGCTTCCCAGTGCTCGGAAAGCCAGCCGGCGGCGTCGGGCACGCGGGCGTAGTAAGTGGCGAGATTGCTGGCATAGGTGTCCGAGCCGCTTTCGATAAACGAGGCCGACACGAGCAGATAGAACAGGTCGCGGTCGCCGCGCACCCGTTCCACTTCGATTAACTGGTAGTTGATGTCACTGACAGACCACGGCCGGGTGGCCGTCGACGGTTCACTCATGCTTGCTTCCTCCTAGGGTTTCCCGGGTGGGCCGGGCTTTCGGGGGCACGTTCATGGGTGCGCGGTCCTCGGGGCGTATCCGGAATCACGCGAACAGTTCAGGGACTGGTAGAAACCCTGATAAGTTTCCCTGCAGGCGCGCCCGCGCCGCGGCTGACCTGACCGCGAGCGGCTGCCAAAGTGCTTGCGGAAACGCTTGTAAGAGGCGGAAAAGCAAAGGAAATCCGCCGGGGGATATGACGCCGGGGCGACCGCCAAACGGGCCGGCGAAGGCATTTGCGATGGTATGATTAGCCCCAATTCTCGGGCCCGAGGGGTATTTTGAGGTGCCGGCGTCACGCCGCGCCGGCTCCCGCGCAGCCCGGCTTTCTGAACAGTGCTATAGAGCCCCGATACCAGGCCGATACCGGTTGCGATCCCAATACCGTTACCGAGTGCGGCCGATACCACACGAGAAACCGTGCGACTATCCTCGATCAAGCTGGCGGGCTTCAAGTCATTTGTCGATCCCACCAATTTCCAGGTGCCGGGCCAACTGGTCGGCATCGTCGGTCCCAACGGCTGCGGCAAATCCAACATCATCGACGCAGTGCGCTGGGTGCTGGGCGAGTCACGCGCCTCGGAATTGCGCGGCGAGTCCATGCAGGACGTCATCTTCAACGGCTCGACCGCGCGCAAGCAGGCCGGCCGGGCCAGCGTGGAACTGGTCTTCGACAACGCCGAGGGCCGTGCCGCCGGCCAGTGGAGCCAGTACGCCGAAGTGGCGGTCAAGCGCGTGCTGACCCGCGACGGCACCTCGTCCTACTACATCAACAACCAGCCGGTGCGTCGGCGCGACATCCAGGACATCTTCCTGGGCACGGGCCTGGGCCCGCGCGCCTACGCCATCATCGGGCAGGGCATGATCTCGCGCATCATTGAGGCCAAGCCCGATGACATGCGGATCTTCCTGGAAGAAGCCGCGGGCGTGTCCAAGTACAAGGAACGCCGCCGCGAAACCGAGAACCGCCTGTCCGACACGCGCGAGAACCTGACCCGCGTGGAGGACATCCTGCGCGAACTCGGCTCCAACCTTGAAAAGCTGGAAGGCCAGGCCGAAGTCGCGCAGCGCTTCAAGACGCTGCAGGCCGACGGCGAAGAGAAGCAGCACCTGCTGTGGCTGCTGCGCAAGCGCGAGGCGCAGGCCGAGCAGGAACGCCACCAGCGCGCCATCGAGCAGGCCCAGATCGACCTGGAAGCGCAGACCGCGCAACTGCGCCACGTCGAGGCCGAGCTCGAAACCATGCGCGCCGCGCATTACGCCGCCTCCGACGGCATGCACGCGGCGCAGGGTGCGCTGTACGAAGCCAATGCCGAGGTCAGCAAGCTCGAAGCCGAGATCCGCTACGTGGTGGAATCGCGCAACCGCGTGCAGGCCCAGATCGCCGCGCTGACCGCGCAGCGCGAGCAATGGCAGGGCAAGGCCGAGCAGGCCACCGACGAGCTGGCGCAGGCCGAGGAAAACCTGGCCGTGGCCGAAGGCCGCACGGTCGAGGCGCAGGAGGCCGTGGCGCACAAGAACGACGAGCTGCCGACGCTGGAAGCGCAGTGGCGCGACGCGCAGCAGCTGCTCAACGAGCAGCGCGCCGGCATCATGCAGGCCGAGCAGGCGCTGAAGCTGGAGGCCGCGCAGCAGCGCAGCGCCGACCAGATGCTGCAGCAGCTCGAGCAGCGCCGCGATCGCCTGTCAGCCGAAGAGAAAGGCCTGGACCGCCCGGACGAAACCCGCCTGGAGCAGGCCCGCGCCGAACTGGCCGAGCAGGAAGCGCTGGTCGAGGAAGCGCAGGCCGTGCTGGCCGATGCTGAAGAGAGCGTGCCGCGCCTCGATGAAGAGCGCCGTGCCGCGCAGGCGCGCGTGCACAGCGAAGCCGCCGCGATCGCCTCGCTGGAGGCGCGCCTGCAGGCGCTGCGCCAGCTGCAGGAAAACGTGCAGACCGACGGCAAGGTGCAGCCGTGGCTGGCCAAGCATGGCCTGGCCGAGCTGCCGCGCCTGTGGAAGAAGGTCCATATCGAGCCGGGCTGGGAGAACGCGCTCGAATCGGTGCTGCGCGAGAAGCTGAACGCGCTGGAAGTGTCGAACCTGGACTGGGTCAAGGCCTTCCTGTCCGACGCGCCGCCCGCCAAGCTGGCGTTCTACTCGCCGCCGCCCGCGGCCCGTCCGCTGGAAACGCCGGCGGGCCTGCGCCCGCTGATGTCGCTGGTGCAAATCACCGAGCCGGGCATTCGCGCGGTGATGCAGGACTGGCTGGCCGATATCTACGTCGCCAGCGACATGGCGCAGGCACTGGCCGCGCGCAACACGCTGCCCGACGGCGCGTCGTTCGTCGTGGCCGAAGGCCACCTGGTCGGCCGCAATGCCATCCAGATCTACGCCGCCGACTCCGAGCAGTCCGGCATGCTGGCGCGCGAGCAGGAGATCGAGAACCTGCAGAAGCAGGCGCGCGCGCAGGTGCTGCTGTCGGACGAGGCCAAGACCCAGGCCGTGCGCGCCGAGGCCGCCTACACCCAGGCCAGCCAGTCGCTGAGCGAGGCGCGCACGCGCGCCGAGCAGGCTACGCGCCGCGTGCATGCGCTGCAGATGGACGTGCTCAAGCTGTCGCAGGCGATGGAGCGCTACTCCGCCCGCAGCGGCCAGATCCGCGAGGAGCTGGACGAAATCCACGCGCAGATCGAAGAACAGCGCGCCATCCGCGCCGAATCCGAAGCCAGCTTCGAGCAGCATGACGCCGCGCTGGCCGAGATGCAGGCCACGCATGAAGACCAGCAGATGGCCTTCGAGGCGCTGGACAGCAAGCTGTCCGGCGCGCGCCACCAGCTGCGCGACCTCGAGCGTGCCGCGCAGGAAGCGCTCTTTGCCGAGCGCAACCTGGCCAGCCGCATCGACGAGTTGCGCCGCAATATCCAGGTCGCGGCAGACCAGGCCGAACGCATCGCCGAGTCGCTGGAAAACGCCCGCGCCGAGCTGGAGACCATCAACGAGCAGACCGCGCACACCGGGCTGCAGGAAGCGCTGGAGCGGCGCGCCGAGAAGGAAGAAAAGCTCACCATCGCGCGCACCGAACTGGACGCGCTGTCGGCACAGCTGCGCCAGCACGACGAGCAACGGCTGGCCGCCGAGCGCAGCCTGCAGCCGCTGCGCGACCGCATCACTGAAATGCAGCTCAAGGAACAGGCCGCGCGCCTGAACCAGGAGCAGTTCAGCGAGCAACTGACTACGGCCCAGGTGGACGAAGCCGCGCTGGCCGACAAGCTGACCGGCGACCTGAAGCCGTCGTACCTGCAGGGCGAGGTCACGCGCATCAACAACGCCATCAACGCGCTCGGCCCGGTCAACATGGCCGCGCTCGACGAGCTGGCGGCGGCGCGCGAGCGCAAGACCTTCCTCGATGCGCAGTCGGCCGACCTGAACGACGCCATCAGCACGCTGGAAGACGCGATCGCCAAGATCGACCAGGAAACGCGTGCGCTGCTGCAAGGCACCTTCGACCAGGTCAACCATCATTTCGGCGAGCTGTTCCCGTCGCTGTTCGGTGGCGGCCAGGCGCGCCTGATCATGACCGGCGAAGAAATCCTCGACGCCGGCGTGCAGGTGATGGCGCAGCCCCCGGGCAAGAAGAACTCGACCATCCACCTGCTGTCGGGCGGCGAGAAGGCGCTGACCGCGATCGCGCTGGTGTTTGCCATGTTCCAGCTCAACCCGGCGCCGTTCTGCCTGCTGGACGAAGTGGACGCGCCGCTGGACGACGCCAACACCGAGCGCTACGCCAATATGGTGGCGCGCATGTCGAACAAGACTCAATTCGTTTTCATCTCACATAACAAGATCGCCATGGAAATGGCTCATCAACTCATTGGCGTGACCATGCAGGAGCAGGGCGTATCGCGTATCGTGGCCGTGGATATGGACGCGGCGGTTTCGATGGCGGAGGCAGCATGAACCTGAACATGGACTTGCAGACCGCGCTGATCGTCGCGGGACTGGTTTTCCTGGCGCTGCTGTTCGGCTACAACCAGTGGCAGATCCGCAAGGCACGCCGTCCGCGCGAACTCGGCCCGGAAGACGACCTGCCGCCAATGCGCGAGCCGGTGGTCGGCCAGGGCACCACGCCCGAGACCGCGGCGCGCCTGCATGAAGCCAGCGCTGAACAGGCCGAGCGGCGCGAGCCGACGCTGACCTCGTCCGCGCGGGCAAGCGATGCCAACAACGCGGCCACGGCCGCCGTCGCGGCCGCGGCGGCTGCCGGTACGGCCGATGCCGACGAAGCTGTTGCCGAGGAAGTGGCAGTCGCCGCCGGCATGCCGCAGCGCGATGCGGCCGCGGACGAAGCGGAACCCGAAGTGAAGCAGGAAGTGAGGCAGGAAGTGGCACCGGCCCCGGTGCCTGCACCGGCTCCCGCTCCCGCACCGTTGTCCGCCGTGCCCGACGGCCAGCCCACGCCGGCCCTGGTCGATCCGCTGATCGACTGCATCGTGCCGCTGCACCTGGAGCGCAAGGCTTCCGGCGACCGCATCCTGCCGCTGACCGGCCGGCTGCGTCGCGCCGGCACCAAGCAGGTTCATATCGAGGGGCTGCGCGCCGAAGCCAATGCGTGGGAGCCGGTAACCGCCGGCCACCAGTACGAAGACCTGCAGGTCGGCGTGCAGCTGGCCAACCGCGGCGGCCCGCTCAACGCGCTGGAGTTCTCGGAGTTCATCACCGCCGTCGAATCGCTGGCCGAGTCGCTCGACGCCTCCGCCGACCTGCCCGACATGACCGAGACCGTGGCCAACGCGCGCGAGCTCGACGCCTTTGGCGCCGGCTGCGACGTGCAGCTCGGCGTCAACGTGATCTCCGACGGCGCGCCGTGGTCGGCCGCCTATGTGCAGAACGTGGCCACCCAGGACGGGCTGGTGCTGTCGCGCGACGGCACCCGCTTTATCCGCTACCAGGCCAATGCCGAGGGCGTGCAGCGTCCGCTGTTCACGCTGCAGTTCGGCGATACCAATTTCCTGCGCGACGACCTGACCGTCAAGGCCGGCCGCCAGATCACGCTGCTGCTCGACGTGCCGCTGGCCGACCAGGGCGCCAAGCCGTTCAAGACAGTATGCGAGTACGGCCACACGCTGGCCCAGCGCATGGGCGCCCAGCTGGTCGACGACAATATGCGGCCCCTGACTGAGGCGTCGTTCGTCGCCATCTTCAGCCAGCTTGAAACGCTGTACGGCAAGCTGGAAGCGCGTGGCATACCGGCCGGATCCCCGGCGGCGCTGCGCCTTTTCAGCGTCTAGCCGGAGCCTGCCATGACCGCAAAACAACGCGGCGCGCAGGCGGAAGCCTCCGCGCCCGGCGGCGGCTTGTCGCTCCAGGCCGCCGCCAAACGCGTGGCCTGGCTGCGCGATGAGATCGATCGCCACAGCCACCAGTACTACGTGCTGGACGCGCCGACCATTCCCGATGCGGAATACGATGCGCTGTTCAGCGAGCTGCAGGCGCTGGAGCTCGAACATCCCGAGCTGCAGACGCCCGATTCGCCGACGCAGCGCGTTGGCGGAGAGCCGCTGGCGGCCTTCAATGCGGTACGCCACCGCGTGCCGATGCTGTCGCTGAACAACGGCTTCGACGACGAGGATGTGCTGAACTTCGACCGCCGCTGCGCGCAAGGCCTGGGCCGCAGCGCGCCCGCGGCCGGCGAGCAGGACCTGTTCAGCGCCGCCGACGCGGTCGAGTACCACTGCGAACTGAAGTTCGACGGCCTGGCGATGTCGCTGCGCTACGAGGACGGCCGGCTGGTGCAGGCCGCCACGCGCGGCGACGGCGAGACCGGCGAGGACGTCACCGTCAACGTGCGTACCATCAAGGCGATCCCGCTGAAGCTGCGCGGCCAGGCGCCTGCGGTGCTGGAAGTGCGCGGCGAGGTCTTCATGTACCGCCGCGACTTCGACAAGCTCAACGAGCGCCAGGCCGAAGCGGGCGAGAAGACCTTCGTCAACCCGCGCAATGCCGCCGCCGGCAGCCTGCGCCAGCTCGATCCGCGCATCAGCGCCAAGCGGCCGCTGTCATTCTTCGCCTACGGGCTGGGCGAGCTGCAAGGCGTCGACCGTCCCCTTACGCATGGCGCCATGCTCGACGGCTTTGCCGCGCTGGGCCTGCCGGTGTGCAAGGAGCGCGCGGTGGTGAAGGGCCCGCAAGGGCTGCTGGAGTTCTATCGCGATATCGGCAAGCGCCGCGACGACCTGCCATACGACATCGACGGCGTGGTCTACAAGGTCAATGCGCTGGCCGAGCAGGAACGCCTGGGCTTTGTCTCGCGCGCACCGCGCTTTGCGCTGGCGCACAAGTTCCCGGCGCAGGAGATGACCACCATCGTCGAGGACATCGAGGTGCAGGTCGGGCGCACCGGCGCGATCACGCCGGTGGCGCGGCTCCAGCCGGTCTTTGTCGGCGGCGTGACCGTGACCAACGCCACGCTGCACAACGAGGACGAGATCCGCCGCAAGGACGTGCATATCGGCGACACCGTGATCGTGCGCCGCGCCGGCGACGTGATCCCGGAAGTGGTCGCCGTGGTGACCGAGCGTCGGCCCGACGACGCGCGCGCCTTCGTGATGCCGAGCGCGTGCCCGGTATGCGGCTCGCATATCGAGCGGCTAGAAGACGAGGCCATTGCCCGCTGCACCGGCGGGCTGATCTGTGCGGCGCAGCGCAAGCAGTCGCTGCTGCATTTCGCGCAGCGGCGCGCGATGGATATCGAAGGCCTGGGCGACAGGCTGGTCGAGCAACTGGTCGACCAGGGCATCGTGCGCACGCCGGCAGACCTGTACAAGCTGGGCGTGGCCAAGCTGGCGGCGTTGGAACGCATGGCCGACAAGTCCGCGGCCAACCTGGTGACGGCGATCGACAAGTCGCGCGCGACCACCATGAACCGCTTTATCTTCGCGCTTGGCATCCGCCATGTGGGCGAGGCCACGGCCAAGGATCTCGCCAAGCATTTCGGCAAGCTCGACGCGCTGATGGCGGCCGACGAGGCGGCGCTGCTGGAAGTGAACGACGTGGGCCCGGTGGTGGCGCAGTCGATCGCGCACTTCCTTGCCGAACCGCACAACGTCGAGGTCATCGAACAGCTGCGCGCCGCAGGCGTACACTGGCCGGAAAGCGAGCCGGTGGCCAAAGCCCCCGCGCCGCTGTCAGGCAAGACCTTCGTGCTGACCGGCACACTGCCCAATATGTCGCGCGAGGACGCCAAGGAAATGCTGGAGGCCGCGGGCGCCAAGGTCGCGGGTTCGGTTTCCAAGAAGACCGACTACGTGGTGGCCGGCGCCGAGGCCGGCAGCAAGCTGGACAAGGCCGAGGCGCTGGGCGTGCCGGTGCTGGACGAGGCCGGCATGCTGGCCTTGCTGGCGGAAGTCGGCGCCGCGCCGAAACAGAATTAACCGGGGAAAACTGCCATGATCCGCGAGATTCTCAAGATGGGCGATCCGCGCCTGCTGCAGGTGGCGCGGCCGGTGGAGCGCTTCAATACGCCTGAGTTGCGTACGCTGATCGACGATATGTTCGACACCATGGACCACGCGAATGGCGCGGGCCTGGCGGCACCGCAGATCGGTGTAGGGCTGCAGGTGGTGATCTTCGGCTTCGATCGCAATCCGCGCTATCCGGATGCGCCGACGGTGCCCAAGACGGTGCTGATCAATCCGCTGCTGGAAATGCAGTCGGAGGAAATGGAAGACGGGTGGGAAGGGTGCCTGTCGGTGCCGGGGCTGCGGGGTGTGGTGCCGCGGCACTTGCGGCTGAAGTACAGTGGCTATGACCTGATGGGGAACCGCCTCGAGCGCGTGGCTGACGGCTTCCATGCGCGGGTGGTGCAGCATGAATGCGATCACCTGCAGGGGATTCTTTATCCGATGCGGATCAAGGATTTCACGCGGTTTGGGTTTACCGAGATATTGTTCCCCGAGCTGCCGCCGAATAGCGACGACTGACGGGCCGACGGCCCTCATACAACCGCTTGTGTGCTCCCACTCCCGCAAGCGGGAGTGGGAGCACACCGGCAGGGCGAAAAAAAGGGCGGCCGCAATGGCCGCCCTTTTGCATGAGGACTTCTTCAGCCCTCAAAACTTCTCAAACTGACCCAGGAACCTCCACTTGCCCGGCGGCAGATCCCCCAGCACCACGCGCCCCATCCGTACGCGCTTCAGGCCAACCACCTCCAGCCCGACCTGCTCGCACATCCGCCGGATCTGGCGCTTGCGTCCCTCGCGCAGCACGAAGCGCAACTGCTCCTCGTTCTGCCAGCTCACCTTGGCGGGCTTCAGCGGCACGCCATCCAGCGACAGCCCGTGGCGCAGCAGTTCGAGATCGTCTGCAGGGAATTCCGCACTGATATTGCGTTCGACCACACCCTGCGGCGAATGCCACACCACCCGCACCAAGTATTCCTTCTCGACGGTCGAATCCTCGCCGATCAGCGCGCGCGCCACGCGGCCGTCCTGCGTCAGCACCAGCAGCCCGGTCGAGTCGATATCGAGACGGCCCGCCGGCGCCAGGCTTTTGCGCTGCCACGGGGCAAAGCGTTTGCGCGTAGGATCGCCTTCCCACTGGTTCTCGGCGGTGAACAACACCGCAGCTGGCTCGTAGCCATCCTCGGCCTGGCCGGAGACATAGCCCACCGGCTTGTTCAGCAGTACCGTGACGCGCTCGCCCTGTTCGGAGCGGGCTTCCTGCATGATCTCGATCTCGGCGTCTGGACGGATGCGGCTGCCCAGTTCGGTCACCGGCTTGCCGTCGACCAGCACCCAGCCACGCGGGATCCATTCGTCGGCTTCGCGGCGCGAGCACAGGCCCAGTTCCGACATGCGCTTGGACAGGCGTACCAGGCCATCGTCGTGGACGGATTCGTCGCGGATGGTCGCGGGCTTTTCCGCGCGCGGTGCCGGGGCCTGCGGGCGAGGCGTGCCGGCGGTGCGGATGCGGTCGGCGGCATCGCTGAAGCGCCGCGCGGGGGCCGTGCCTTCGCTGCGGCGCTCGCCGGTGGGGGCAGGGCGGCGGGCGCGGTTGTCGTCGTCGCCGTAGCGGCGCGGGCGCGCATCGCCGCCTTCAAAGCGGCGCGGCGGGCGGGCCTCGCCCCGGTCGTCGCCAGTGCGGCGCGGGCGGTTGTCGTCATCACCGAAGCGACGCGGACGCGAATCGGCACCTTCAAAGCGGCGCGGAGGACGCGCGTCGCCACCTTCAAAACGGCGTGGAGGACGCGCATCGCCACTTTCGAAGCGGCGCGGCGGTCGTGCCTCTCCCCGGTCGTCGCCAGCGCGGCGCGGACGGTTCTCGTCGTCGCCGAAACGGCGCGGCGGGCGCGATTCCCCGCCCTCGAAGCGGCGCGGGCGCGCTTCGCCACGATCGTCGCCAGCACGGCGCGGACGGTTCTCGTCGTCGCCAAAGCGGCGCGGCGGACGCGAATCCCCGCCCTCGAAGCGGCGCGGTCGTGCTTCGCCACGATCGTCGCCGTAGCGGCGCGGACGGTTTTCGTCGTCGCCGAAACGGCGCGGCGGGCGCGACTCACCGCCTTCAAAGCGGCGCGGCGGACGCGACTCACCGCCTTCAACGCGGCGCGGCGGACGCGACTCACCACTTTCAAAGCGGCGCGGGCGCGCTTCGCCCCGATCGTCGCCGTAGCGGCGTGGGCGATTCTCGTCGTCGCCAAAGCGGCGCGGCGGACGCGATTCACCACCTTCGAAGCGGCGCGGGCGGGGTTCGCCGCGATCGTCGCCATAGCGGCGCGCACGGTTCTCGTCATCGCCAGCGCGGCGCGGCCGCGCCTGCCGTTCGCCGTCAGCAAGGCGCGGCGCGCGCGGCTTGCGCGGCTCGCCGGCACCGGCCTGCGATTCGCCCTGTGCCGGGCGCCCGCTGGACTTGCCGCCGGTGCGCTGCTGGGCGCGCTTGATGCCCTCGGCCACGGACTGTACGCGCTTGCGGTTCAGGTCGGACACGCGCACGGGGCGCGTGCCGCTCTTGCGCGCGGCCGTGCCGGTGTCGCCTGCGGCCTTGATGCCTAGCGTCTTGCGCTTCGGCGAATTGCTGTCGGTCATATCGTTGATGCTGCCCGCCCGCCTCAGATGGCGAGGGCGGCGAGCAAGTCCTGTTCAAGCTGAATCTGCAATCGGTTGTCGGCAGCAAGACGGCTGCCGTCGACCAGGAACACGTCTTCGACGCGTTCGCCCAGGGTGTTGATGCGTGCCGTATGCACGGACACGCGATGCCGTGCCAGTACGCGGGCGATGGCGTACAGCAGGCCGGTGCGGTCGTTGGCGGACAGCGACAGCAGGTAATACTGGCCGCGCTCGTCCGGGCGCAGGTCCACGCGCGGCTTGATCGGGAAGCTGCGCGACTGGCGCGACAGCCGTCCCTGCGTGGGGTCGGGCAGCGGGCCCGGCTGGCGCAGTCGTTCGCACAGTTCGTGCTCGACCAGCGCGATGATGTCGCGGTAGTTGCCCCCATCGCCGGCCATGCCGGGATCGGTGACCTGGAAGGTATCGAGCGCGTACTCGTGGCGCGTGGTGTGGATCTTGGCGTCCTGGATCGAGAACGCCTTGCGCTCGAAATAGCCGCAGATGCGCGCGAACAGGTCGGGCTGGTCCTTGACGTAGACCGCCACCTGCAGGCCTTCGCCGGCCGGGGAGATGCGCGCCTTGACCACCGGCGTGGGGCTGTCGACCTTGTCGTACAGATGGCGCGTCAGCCAGGCGATATCGCGCGAATCATGGCGCAGGAAGAAGGCCACGTCGAGTTGCGCCCACAGCTTCTTGCCGAGCTCCGGGTCGAACGCCTTCAGGCGCAGCTCCGAGATGGTTTCTTCCTTGCGCTGCGACCACAGCGAATGCGAATCGACCCTGGCGCCGCCCAGCACGCGCAGCGTGATGCGGTACAGGTCTTCCAGCAGCTTGCCCTTCCAGGCGTTCCACACCTTGGGGCTGGTGCCTCGGATGTCGGCCACGGTCAGCAGGTAGAGCGCGGTCAGGTAGCGTTCGCTGCCGACCACGCGCGCAAAGGCGTGCACCACTTCCGGATCGGTCAGGTCCTGCTTCTGTGCCACGTGGCTCATGGTCAGGTGATGCTCGACCAGCCAGCTGATCAGGTCGGCGTCTTCGCGGGCGATGCCGTGCTGCTTGCAGAAGCGGCGCGCATCGAGCGTGCCGAGTTTGGAGTGGTCGCCGCCGCGGCCCTTTGCGATGTCGTGGAACAGCGCCGCCACCGACAGCACCCACGGCTTGTCGAAGCTCGCCATCAGCTGGCTGCAGAACGGGAACTCGTGCGTGTGCTCGACGATGGCGAAGCGGCGCATGTTGCGCACCACCATCAGGATGTGCTGGTCCACGGTGTAGACGTGGAACAGGTCGTGCTGCATCTGGCCGACGATGCGCCGGAAGTTGATCAGGTAGCGGCCCAGCACGCTGGTCTGGTTCATCAGCCGCAGCGCATGGGTGATGCCTTGCGGCTCCTGCACGATGGCCAGGAACAGGCGCCGGTTCTCCGGATCCCTGCGCCAGCTCGCGGTCATTACGGTGCGCGCGTTGTACAGCCCACGCAGCGTGCGCGGTGACAGGCCTTTCACGCCGGGCGTGCGCTCATACAGCAGGAAGGTTTCCAGGATCGCGTGCGGGTCGCGCTCGTAGACGTCGTCGCTGGTGATCTCCAGCATGCCCTGGCGCTCGACAAAGCGTTCGTTGAGCACGCGCGTGACCTGCGACTCGCTCGGGAACAGCATCGCTTCGATATTGAGCAGCAGTACGCTGTTGAGCTGCGTGACCGCCTTGGCCGCCCAGTAAAAGCGGCGCATCAGCTGTTCGCTGGCGCGCTTGTTGGCGTTCTGGCGGTAGCCGAAGGATTCCGCCAGCGCAGTCTGCAGGTCGAACACCAGCACGTCCTGGCGCCGGCCCGCCACCAGGTGCAGGCGCGCGCGGATGGTCTTGAGCAGCCGCTCGTTGCGCGCGAGTTCCTGCGCTTCACGGCGCGTTAGCAGGTCCCTCTCGAACAGCTCCTTCCAGCTGTCGCCCAGGCCCGCGGCCTTGGTCATCCACAGGATCACCTGCAGGTCGCGCAGGCCGCCGGGGCTTTCCTTGCAGTTGGGCTCGAGCGAGTAGGGCGTGTCCTGGTACTTGGCGTGGCGCTGGCGCATTTCCAGCAGCTTGGCCTGGAAGAACGCGGCGGGATCCAGGTCGGCCTGGTAGCGCGTGCGCAGCGACTCAAACAGCTTGCGATTGCCGGTCACCAGCCGCGCTTCCAGCAGCGAGGTCTGGATGGTGACGTCCTGGCGCGATTCGCGGATGCAGTCGTCCACCGTGCGCACCGAAGAGCCGATTTCCAGCCCGAGGTCCCAGCACAGGCCGATGAAACGCTCCAGCCGGCAGGCGGTGTCCTGGTCGGGCTCGCCCGGCAGCAACAGCAGCACGTCGACGTCCGAGTACGGGAACAGCTCGCCGCGGCCGTAGCCGCCCACCGCCACCAGCGCTGCGCCGGCGGGCATCTCCAGCCCGCGCCACGCCTCCACCAGCGCGGCGTCGACGGCGCGGCGCAGCCGCGTGATCAGCGCGCCGACGTTGGCGGTGAGGTTGAAGTCGGCAAACAGTGCCTGCTTGTCGGCTTTGAGCTGGTCGCGCACGCGCGTGGCCAGCAGCAGTTCCGGCGTGGTGTCCATGGGGATGGCGGGATGGGTCGTGGGCACGGCTGGAAAAAGAAGGGCGCCGTCAGGCGCCCTGGCTCGGATGCGACCTCAGGCCGCGACGGATTCGGTGATGAAGGCTGGCGGCGCCGGGGTGCCGGCCGAGACTGTCAGCACCTCGTAGCCGGTCTCCGTCACCAGTACGGTGTGCTCCCACTGCGCCGACAGGCTGCGGTCGCGGGTCTTCACCGTCCACTGGTCGGGCATGGTGCGGATATCGCGCTTGCCGGCGTTGATCATCGGCTCGACCGTGAAGATCATACCGGCCTTGATCTCGGTGCCGGTGCCCGGGCGGCCGTAGTGCAGGATCTGCGGGTCTTCATGGAAGTTCTTGCCGATGCCGTGGCCGCAGTACTCGCGCACCACGCTGTAGCCGGCGGCTTCGGCGTGCACCTGGATGGCATGGCCGATATCGCCGAGGCGTGCGCCATTGCGCACCTGGGCGATGCCCTTCCACATGCACTCGTAGGTCACCTGCGCCAGGCGCTTGGCCAGGATCGAACCCTCGCCGACGATGAACATGCGGCTGGTGTCGCCGTAGTAGCCTTCCTTGGTGATGACGGTGATATCCAGGTTGATGGCGTCGCCGGCCTTGAGCACGCGCTCGCCCGGAATGCCGTGGCAGATCACATCGTTGACCGAGGTGCAGATCGCGCCGGGGAAGGGCGGGTAGCCCGGGGGCGCGTAGTTCAGCGGTGCCGGCACGGTGCCTTGCACGTCACGCATATAGGCGTGGCACAGGCGGTCCAGCTCGCCGGTGGTGACGCCCGGCTGGACGAAGGGCGTGATGTAATCGAGGACTTCGGAGGCAAGGCGGCAAGCCACGCGCATCTGGGCGATGTCTTCGGCGGAGTTCAGGTGAATGCTCATGCTGCGTCGCCAAAAAAGTGAAGGCGAGGCCACTGGCCGCGCCGGAATCGAAAGATCAATGTGGGATTATCGCACCATCGGGGCCAGATCGCAGCTTGTGAACGGGCTGCTTTCCCGCAGGTTTTGCGCATCGCCACGAGGCGGCAGAGTTTTGGGCGGCTTGAGCAGGGTGCGTTTTTGTTGCTACAATAGCGGGCTGATCTGGTTGCGGTGCGGCATTGCAACCGCCAGGTCAGTATTTTGCAGCATCGTGCTGCGCAGTTTTGAAATCGCTGGCCCGCCTATCCGGGGTGTTCCTTTTCAGGAATGTCGGGGCGGGCTTCAGACCTAACCCTTTGGAGAATCACATGTCCGTTACCATGCGCGAAATGCTGGAAGCCGGTTGCCACTTCGGCCACCAGACCCGCTTCTGGAACCCGAAGATGGCCCCCTTCATCTTCGGCCATCGCAACAAGATCCACATCATCAACCTCGAAAAGACGCTGCCGATGTTCCAGGACGCAATGAAGTACGTGCGTCAGCTGGCAGCCAATCGCGGCACCATTCTTTTCGTGGGCACCAAGCGCCAGTCGCGCGAAATCCTGGCTGAAGAAGCTGGCCGCGCCGGCATGCCTTACGTCGATGCCCGCTGGCTCGGCGGCATGCTGACCAACTTCAAGACGGTCAAGATCTCGATCAAGCGCCTGAAGGACATGGAAGCCGCCAAGGAAGCCGGCGCGCTGGACACCATGAGCAAGAAGGAAGCGCTGATGTTCGAGCGCGAGATGCTCAAGCTGGAAAAGTCGATCGGCGGCATCAAGGACATGGGCGGCGTGCCTGACGCGATCTTCGTGGTCGACGTCGGCTACCACAAGATTGCCGTGACCGAAGCCAACAAGCTGGGCGTGCCCGTGATTGGCGTGGTTGATACCAACCACTCGCCGGAAGGCATCGACTACGTGATCCCGGGCAACGACGACTCGAGCAAGGCCGTGGCCCTGTACGTGCGCGGCGTGGCTGACGCGATCCTGGAAGGCCGTGCCAACGCGGTGCAGGAAGTGGTCGAGGCCGCCCGCGGCGACGACGAATTCGTCGAAGTGCAGGAAGGCTGATTGCCCGCCGCCCCGTTGCCGGAAAGGAACCGCTAGCGCGCATCGTCATCAGACAGACAAGCAAAGCTTGCCGCCCGTAACGACGGGCCGCGCGCGGGTCGAAAAGCCGGGGTACTCCGGCAGCAGGGCAAGAAGAAGGGGGCACATCCGGCGCCCCCTTTTTTTAAATTTGAATTGTTGTCATCCGCCGCAGGCAGTATCTGCCGCGGGTGTGCTGTAGACCCACCGACCGGGTGCCGCGGGCGACTGCCGGCAGCCGGCGCGAACCATTCAAGGAGTGACAAATGGCGGCAATTACCGCAAGCATGGTTGCAGAACTGCGCGCGAAGACCGACGCGCCGATGATGGAGTGCAAGAAGGCCCTGACCGAGGCCGACGGCGACCTGAACAAGGCTGAAGAGCTGCTGCGCGTCAAGCTGGGAAACAAGGCCAGCAAGGCCGCCTCGCGCGTGACCGCCGAAGGCGTGGTCGCTTCGTTCATCGACGGCACCACCGGCGTGCTGGTCGAACTGAACTGCGAGACCGATTTCGTCTCCAAGAACGACGACTTCCTGGCGTTCTCGGCCAAGGTTGCCGAACTGATCGCCAAGCAGAACCCGGCCGACGTGGCTGCCCTGTCGGCGCTGGAACTCGACGGCGTGAGCGTTGAAGCCACCCGCACGGCCCTGATCGGCAAGATCGGCGAGAACCTGACGATCCGCCGCTTTGTCCGTTACGCCAACGGCGGCAAGCTGGTTTCGTACCTGCACGGCACCCGTATCGGCGTGATGGTCGAGTTCGACGGCGACGAAGCCGCCGCCAAGGACGTGGCCATGCACGTGGCCGCCATGAAGCCGGTATCGCTGTCGGCTGACCAGGTCCCCGCCGACCTGATCGCCAAGGAGCGCAGCATCGCCGAGCAGAAGGCTGCTGAATCGGGCAAGCCGGCCGAAATCGTCGCCAAGATGGTTGAGGGTTCGGTGCAGAAGTACCTGAAGGAAGTGTCGCTGTTCAACCAGCCGTTCGTGAAGAACGACAAGCAGACCGTCGAGCAGATGCTCAAGGCTGCCAACACGACCGTGAAGGGCTTTACCCTCTACGTCGTGGGCGAAGGCATCGAGAAGAAGCAGGACGACTTCGCTGCCGAAGTGGCCGCCCAGGTGGCTGCTGCCCAGAAGGGCTGATGTCCGGGGCGCCGTGGACTGCCCGGTGCGGGTGGTCCATGCGCCTATAATGCCGCAGGGGCGCCGCAAGGTGCCCCTCTGCATAAGTAGTGTGCAGTGCAGCGTCGCCCGCGGGCTGCGTTGCAGTGCAGCAGTCAGTTTTCGCGGTTGCCTTCCTGGTTTGCATCGGGACGGGCCACCTCGAAAACCGGCTTTCTTCCGCTGGCGGCGCGCCGATCCGCGCCGCCGGTGCCAAATACATACGTCTCAAGAACGTCTCAACCGAGCGACTTGCTCCTGTCCGAGGTGAACATGCCAGCCTACAAGCGCGTCCTTCTGAAACTGTCCGGTGAAGCCCTGATGGGCGACGATGCCTTCGGCATCAACCGCTCCACCATCGAAGCGATGGTGAACGACATTGCCGAGATCGTTAAGCTCGGCGTGCAGGTCGCGGTGGTGATCGGCGGCGGCAACATCTTCCGCGGTGTCGCGGGCGGTGCGGCCGGCATGGACCGCGCCACGGCCGACTACATGGGCATGCTGGCCACCATGATGAACGCGCTGGCGCTGCAGGACGCGATGCGCCACGCCAATATCGAAGGCCGCGTGCAGTCCGCGCTGCGCATGGACCAGGTGGTCGAGCCCTATATCCGCCCGCGCGCGATCCGCCAGCTCGAAGAGGGCAAGGTAGTGATCTTCGCCGCCGGCACCGGCAACCCGTTCTTCACCACCGACACCGCCGCCGCGCTGCGCGGCTCGGAAATCGGTGCCGAGGTCGTGCTCAAGGCGACCAAGGTGGACGGCGTCTACACCGCCGACCCCAAGAAGGACCCGAGCGCCACGCGCTACACCACCATCAGCTTCGACGAGGCCATCTCGCGCAACCTGCAAGTGATGGACGCCACCGCCTTCGCGCTGTGCCGCGACCAGAAGCTGCCGATCCGGGTGTTCTCGATCGTCAAGCCGGGCGCGCTCAAGCGCATCATCCTGGGCGAGGACGAAGGTACGCTGGTGCACGTCTGAGCCCTGCCGGGTCGCGTCACAATGGTGGTACGCGGCCGGGCAAAGAGTAGAATGAATCATTTTCCGGTCCCGGCCGCGGGATCATGGTTGTTTGATTTCCGGAGGTAAAAATGAGCGTCGCCGACACAAAGAAGAGCGCCGAGCAGAAAATGCAGCGGTCGATCGAGGCCTTCAAGGCCGATCTGGCCAAGATCCGCACCGGCCGTGCCCACACCGGCCTGCTCGACCACGTTCAGGTTGATTACTACGGCTCAATGGTGCCGATCAGCCAGGTCGCGAGCGTCGGCCTGGCCGATGCTCGCACTATCACGGTGCAGCCCTGGGAAAAGAAGATGGTGGGCGCGGTCGAGAAGGCCATCCGTGACTGCGACCTGGGCCTGAACCCGGCTACCATGGGCGAAGTGATCCGCGTGCCGATGCCCGCACTGACCGAAGAGCGCCGCAAGGAGCTGACCAAGGTCGTCAAGAGCGAGGCCGAAGGCGCCAAGGTGGCCGTGCGCAACCTGCGCCGCGATGCCAACGAGCAGTTCAAGAAGCTGGTCAAGGACAAGACCATTTCCGAGGACGACGAGCGTCGCGGCCAGGAAGAAGTGCAGAAGCTGACCGACAAGTACGTGGCCGAGATCGACAAGATGGTCGCCGAGAAAGAGAAGGAGATCATGACGGTCTGACGCCCGTCCCGGCACCTGCCGGGGCAGTCAGAGACCGTCTGCCATCATGCAGCACATCAGTTCAACGCTCGACGTACCCGATACCTCCTATGTGCCCCGCCACGTTGCCATCATCATGGACGGCAACGGTCGCTGGGCGACCCAGCGGCACCTGCCGCGCGTTGCCGGGCACACCCGGGGGCTGGACGCGGTGCGCGCGGTGGTGGAAGCCAGCGCCGCCCGGGGCGTGCAGTACCTGACGCTGTTCGCGTTCAGCTCCGAGAACTGGCGCCGCCCCGCGGACGAAGTCTCGTTCCTGATGCGGTTGTTCATGACGGCGCTGCGGCGCGAAGTGGTCAAGATGCACGCCAACAACATCCGGCTGCGGGTGGTGGGCGACCTGGGCCGCTTCAGCCCCCGCATCCAGCAGCTGATCAAGGACGCCGAGGCGCGCACCGCCGGCAATACCGGCCTGACCGTGACCATCGCCGCCAACTATGGCGGGCGCTGGGACCTGCTGCAGGCCATGCGCAAGATGCTGGCGCGCTCGCCCATGCTCGATCCGGAAGCGATCGAGGAATCCATGCTGGCGCCGCACCTGGCCATGGCCTATGCGCCGGAGCCGGACCTGTTTATCCGCACCGGCGGCGAACAGCGCATCAGCAACTTCCTGTTGTGGCAGCTCGCGTATTCCGAACTGTATTTCACCGACGTGTACTGGCCGGATTTCGACGCCGCGGAACTGGACAAGGCCTTTGCCTCGTACCGCCAGCGCGAACGCCGTTTTGGCCGCACCAGCGCGCAGCTGGTCGCCCCGGGATTGTCGGGCACGGCCTGAGCCCACTCCAACCTTTCACCGGGACCGCAGCGCATGCTCCTCACCCGCGTCATCACCGCCCTGTGCCTGTTGCTGCTGATCCTGCCGATCCTGTTCCTGGCGCCGCCTGCGGGGCTTGCGGGGCTGGTGGGCTTGATCGTGCTGCTGGCCGGCTGGGAATTCGGCCGCCTGATCGGGCTGCGCGGGCCGTGGCCCTATGTCTATGCGCTGGCCTGCCTGATCGCGGCCATCACCTGGCATGACCTGCCGCTGCGCCACGCCACCACCTGGCTGCTGGAAGCCGCCGTGATCTGCTGGGGCGTGGCCGTGGTTCTGCTGGCGCGCGGCGTGCGCACCGCGACCCCGGCCTTCACCGCGCTGGGCGCCGTGCTCGGGCTGGTGATGCTGCCCGCGTTCGCCCATGCCACCATGATCCTGCGCGGCGCCGGCATCGGCGTGCTGCTGACCGCGGCCGTGCTGGTGTGGGCGGCGGATATCGGTGCGTATTTCACCGGCAAGGCCATCGGCCGGCGCAAGCTCGCGCCCGGCATCAGCCCGGGCAAGTCCTGGGAGGGCGCCATCGGCGGGTGGCTGCTGGCACTGCTGATCGGGCTGGCGCTGGCCGCCACGCATGCCTTTGCGCCGACGTGGTTCTCGGCGATGGGCGACCGCGGCGGCCTTGTCTATGTGGCCGTGCTGACCACGCTGCTGGTCGCGGCGAGCGTGGTCGGCGACCTGTTTGAGTCGCTGCTCAAGCGCCAGGTCGGCAAGAAGGACAGCAGCCGGCTGCTGCCCGGCCACGGCGGCGTGCTGGACCGGATCGATGCCTTGCTGCCGGTGTTCCCGCTGGCGGCACTGATGCTGATTTTTCTTTGAAGCCTTCTCTGAAGCGGTCTGATATGCAGCGCATTACCATCCTGGGCGCCACCGGTTCCATCGGCGAAAGCACGCTGGACGTGATCAGGCGCCACCCCGACCGCTACACGGTGCATGCGCTGACCGCCCACCGTCAGGTGCGCAAGCTGGCCGACCAGTGCATCGCATTCCGCCCGGCCCGCGCCGTGGTCGGGACCGCCGAGGCGGCCGCCGAACTGCAGGTGCTGCTGCGCGAGGCCGGTGTCGGCACCGAAGTCAGCTACGGCGAGGCCGAGCTGGAATCGGTGGCCGCCGACGCGCAGACCGATGCCGTGATGGCCGCGATCGTCGGCGCCGCCGGCCTGCGCCCGACGCTTGCCGCCGCGCGCGCTGCCAAGCGCGTGCTGCTGGCCAACAAGGAAGCGCTGGTGATGTCGGGCCGCATCTTCATGGATGCTGTGCGCGAGCACGGCGCCACGCTGCTGCCGATCGACAGCGAGCACAACGCCATCTTCCAGTGCCTGCCGGCCGACGACCCGCGCTACGGCCGCGGCGTGGCCAGGGTGCTGCTGACCGCGTCGGGCGGGCCGTTCCGCACGCGCGACCCGGCCACGCTGCACGATATCTCGCCCGACCAGGCCTGCGCCCACCCCAACTGGGTCATGGGCCGCAAGATCTCGGTCGACTCCGCCACCATGATGAACAAGGGCCTCGAAGTAATCGAGGCGCACTGGCTGTTCGGCGCGCCCGCCGAGCGCATCGAGGTACTGATCCACCCGCAGAGCATCGTGCATTCGATGGTGGCCTATCACGACGGCTCGGTGCTGGCGCAGCTCGGCAACCCGGACATGCGCACGCCGATTGCCTACGGCCTGGCCTATCCCGAGCGAATCGACGCGGGCGTGACGCCGCTGGATCTGACCCGGGCGGGAGGGCTGAATTTCGAAAAGCCGGACCTGCAGCGCTTCCCGTGCCTCGGCCTGGCCTTCGACGCACTGCGTGCCGGCGGGGTGGCGCCGGCGGTGCTCAATGCTGCCAATGAAGTGGCGGTCGAGGCATTCCTTGGCGGCAAAGTGCGCTTCACGGACATTGCGGGCATCGTTAGGCAGGTGCTTGAGGCTGCACCTCAAGGCCCTGCAGATACGCTCGAAGCAGTGCTCGACGCCGACCGGCTCGCCCGCGAGGCGGCGCGCTCGACCGTGGCGCCGCCGGCTGCCAACCGCTGATCCGGCGGGCTGGCCTGCCGCATCTGCGACAATAGCGGGTGCGGCGGCACGGGTCCCCCTCGGACCCGGCGCGCCCGCCCAGCCCTCGTTACTGACGTCCCGACGCCATGCAAACCGTACTCGCTTTCATCGTCGCCCTGTGCGTGCTGATCTATGTGCACGAAATGGGGCACTACCTCGCCGCCCGTGCCTGCGGCGTGAAGGTGCTGCGCTTTTCCATCGGCTTCGGGCGGCCGCTGCTGCGCTGGATCTCGAAGAGCCGCGACCGCACCGAATGGACGGTGGCGGCGATCCCGCTGGGCGGCTACGTCAGGATGCTGGACGAGCGTGAGTTCGATCCCGGGCGCGACTCACCCATCGATCCGATCGACCTGCCGCGCGCCTTCAACCGCCAGCCGGTGGGCAAGCGCTTCATCATCGTGGCGGCCGGGCCGCTGGCCAATTTCCTGCTGGCGATCGTGCTGTACTTTGCGCTGTTCGCCGGCGGCATGCGCGAGCCCGCGCCCATCGTGGCCGCGCCCGCGGCCGGCACCACGGCGGCGCAGGCCGGCGTGCGTGAGGGCGACCGGGTGCTGTCGCTGACCGCCAACGGCCATACCGAACCAGTGCGTTCCTGGAATGACCTGCGCATGGCCGTGTTTGCCGAGGGCTTCGGCGATGCGCGCGCCGTGCTGCGCGTGCGCAGCCCCGACGGCGCCGAGCGCGACGTCACGCTGGCGCGCCTGCCCAATACCGGCGGCAATCCCGAGCAGGACCCGCTTGCCACGCTCGGCCTGAACCTGAAGGGCGGGCCGGTGACGATCACCGAGGTGCTGCCCGGTTCCGCCGCCGAGCGCGCCGGCCTGAAGAAGGGCGACCGCGTGGTGGCCTGGCAGGGCACTCCGCTGACGCAGGCCAGCGCGCTGATCAAGGCGGTGCGCAGCCAGCCTGGCCAGACCGTGACGCTGGGCATCGAGCGCGACGGCAAGCGCCTGGACGTGCCGGTGACGCTGGACAGCGCCCCGGCGCGCGATGGCGAGAAGACGGCAAGCGCGGATCCAAGCAAGAATGCGCCCGCGCCCTCGGGCAAGCTCGGCGCGGCGCTCAGCCAGGCGGTGGAAATGGAAACCGTGCGCTACCGGCCGGACCAGGCGCTGGCGCGCGCGGTGGGCCAGGTCTGGGACACCAGCGCGCTGTCGCTGAAGCTGCTCGGCAAGATGCTGGTGGGGCAGGCATCGCTGCAGAACCTGAGCGGTCCGCTGACCGTGGCGGATTACGCGGGACGTGCCGCAAACCTCGGCCTGCAGGCGTTTATCAGCTTCCTGGCGCTGGTCAGCGTCAGCCTCGGGGTACTGAATTTGTTACCTATTCCGGTTCTGGACGGGGGGCATTTGCTGTATTATTGCGTGGAATTTTTGACTGGCCGGCCCGTCCCAGACCACTGGCAGGCAATGCTGCAGAAGGTTGGCATCGCCTGCATCTTGCTCCTGACTTCGCTCGCTTTGTTCAATGACGTCAGCCGAATGTTTCTGGCGAACGGCTAGAAACGTGTGTCGGCAAGAGGGGCGGTCGTGTCGTCGGACACCGTCGCCGGGGACGCCATTGTCACGCGCAGTCCAACGAGGCATCGGAGCGCAATCCTGGATGGAATCAAAGAGGGGATCAACATTGATCAGACATAAGCGCATTTCGCTGGGCTTGCTGGCGAGTGCCGTTATTGCAGCCTGGAGCCCGGCGGGCTGGGCTGCCGATCCGTTCGTCGTCAGGGACATCCGCGTTGAGGGCCTGCAACGCGTCGAGCCGGGTACCGTGTTTGGCTACCTTCCTGTGCGCGTCGGTGAAACCTTCACCGACGACAAGGGCGCCGATGCCATCCGTGCCCTCTACAATACCGGCTTCTTCAAGGACGTGCAGATCCGCGCCGAAGACGGCGTGCTGGTGGTGCAGGTCGAGGAGCGCCCGGCCATCTCGCAGCTCGAGTTCGTCGGCATCAAGGAATTCGACAAGGACACGCTGCGCCGTTCGTTGCGCGCGGTCGGCGTGGCTGAAGCCCGTTACTACGACAAGGCACTGATCGACAAGGCCGAGCAAGAGCTCAAGCGCCAGTACGTCGCGCGCGGCTACTATGCCGCCGACGTGCAGACCACGATCACGCCGGTGGACCGCAACCGCGTCTCGGTGGTGTTCAACGTCGAAGAGGGGCCGGTCGCCAAGATCCGCCAGATCAATATCGTCGGCAACAAGGCCTTCAAGGAAGGCACGCTGCGCGACGAGATGCAGCTGTCCACGCCGAACTGGCTGTCGTGGTACACCAAGAACGACCTGTACTCGAAGCAGAAGCTGACCGCCGACCTGGAAGCGCTGCGCTCGTTCTACCTGAACCGCGGCTACCTGGAGTTCGCGATCGAATCGACCCAGGTGTCGATCACGCCGGACAAGAAGGACATCTACCTGACGCTGAACATCAAGGAAGGCGAGCAGTACAAGGTGTCCGACATCCGCCTGGCCGGCGAGCTGCTCGGCAAGCAGGAGGAAATGGAAAAGCTGCTGCAGCTGAAGAAGGGCGACATCTTCTCGTCCGAAAAGCTGACCGCCAGCACCAAGGCCATCACCGACCTGCTCGGCACCTACGGCTACGCCTTCACCACCATCAATCCGCAGCCGAACATCGACCAGCAGAAGCGTGAAGTCGCGCTGACGCTGATGGTCGACCCGGGCCGCCGCGTCTACGTGCGCCGCGTCAACGTGGTGGGCAACAGCAAGACCCGCGACGAAGTGGTGCGCCGCGAGATGCGCCAGATGGAAAGCTCGTGGTTCGACAGCGAGAAGCTGCAGCAGTCGCAGGCACGTATCAACCGGACCGGGTACTTCACCGACACCAACATCACCACCGAGGACGTGCCGGGCGCGCCCGACCAGGTCGATGTGAACGTCAACGTGACGGAAAAACCGACCGGCCAGATCAGCCTGGGCGTGGGCTTCTCGTCCACCGACAAGCTGGTGCTGCAGGCCGGCCTGCGCCAGGACAACGTGTTCGGCTCCGGTACCAGCCTGGGCCTGGACGTGAACACCGCCAAGTCGTTCCGTACCATCGCGCTGACGCAGTACGACCCGTACTTCACGGTGGACGGCATCAGCCGCTCGACCGATATCTACTACCGTACCTCGCGCCCGCTGTACTACACCGGCGACCAGGACTACAAGATCGTGTCCGCCGGCGGCGGCTTCAAGTTCGGCGTGCCGTTCTCGGAAGTCGATACGGTGTTCTTCGGCATCGGCTACGAACGGACCCAGGTTTATACCTCGGTCAACACGCCGGCGCAGTACACCGACTGGCTCAGCAAGATCGGCAAGAGCTCGGGCGACGGGATCAACAATTTCCCGTTCACCATCGGCTGGGCACGTGACCGCCGCGACAGCGCACTGGTCCCGACCAAGGGCCCATACACCCAGGCCAACCTGGAAGTCGGCCTGCCGGGCGGTGACACGCAGTACTACCGTGCCAGCGTGCAGCAGCAGTACTTCTATCCGATCTCGAAGGCCTTTACGCTGGCACTGAACGGTGAAGTCGCCTACGGCCACGGCTACGGCAACACGCCGTTCCCGGTGTTCAAGTACTTCTACGCCGGCGGTATCGGCTCGGTGCGTGGCTACCAGACCAGCACGCTGGGCCCGAAGGACCAGAACGGCAACCCGGTGGGCGGTGCCTCCAAGATGATCGGCAACATCGAATTCATCTTCCCGCTGCCTGGCTCGGGCGTGGACCGCACGCTGCGCCTGTTCACGTTCTTTGACTTCGGTAACGTCTACCAGGAAGGTGCGCCGCTGCGCTTCAGCGACCTCAAGTACTCGACCGGCTTCGGCATGTCGTGGCTGTCGCCGATCGGCCCGCTGAAGATCAGCATGGGCTTCCCGCTCAAGCGCGACGATACCGACAAGGTCCAGCGCTTCCAGTTCCAGATCGGCACGGCATTCTGATTCTGATAAAGGATCTGTTTCATGAATACAAAATCCAAACTGGTCAAATCCCTGGGCGCCGCCGCGCTCGCCACGGCGGCTATCTGCGCCGCGGCGCCGGCCATGGCCCAGGAGGCGCGCATTGCCGCCGTCAATTCCGAACGCATCCTGCGCGACTCGCAGCCGGCCAAGCTGGCCCAGGTCAAGCTGGAGCAGGAGTTCTCCAAGCGCGACCGCGAACTGCAGGACATGGCCCAGAAGATCAAGGGCATGGCCGACAAGCTTGACAAGGACACGACCGTGCTGGCCGACGCCGACCGCCAGCGCCGCCAGCGTGAAGTGGCCGACCTCGACCGCGAGTTCCAGCGCAAGCAGCGCGAGTTCCGCGAAGACCTGAACCAGCGCCGCAATGAAGAACTGGCGCAGGTGCTGGAGCGCGCCAACCGCGTGATCCGCCAGCTGGCCGAACAGCGCAAGTACGACCTGATCGTGCAGGAAGCGGTCTATGTGAACCCGCGTATCGACATCACCGACGACGTGATGAAGGCGCTGAACGCCGGCGCCAGGTAAGCCGCCCCGGTTTTCACGTTCTTTCGTCTTTTCGTTTTTTTCAGGAAGTACCGCCATGCAGACACCCACACTGGGTCAGCTCGCCACCGAGAACGGCGCGCAGGTTGTGGGTGATCCCGACCTGGCGATCGTTGGCCTCGCTCCGCTGGATCAGGCCGGACCGGCCGAGCTCTCGTTCCTGTCCAATCCGCTCTACCTGCAGCAGGCGCTCGACTCCAAGGCTGGCGCCGTGATCGTGTCGGCGTCCGACCTCGAGCGCATCCGCGCCGAGGGCCGGGCCGACGGCCGCAACTGGCTGGTGGCGCGCAATCCCTATGTCTGCTTTGCCCGCGTGGCGCAGTGCTTCGACCGCGCCGCCAATACCGATACGCGCGTCGGCATCGACCCGCGCGCGACGGTGTCGCCGGATGCGGTGGTGCCGGCGTCTTGCTACATCGGCCCCAACGTGGTGATCGAGCGCGGCGCACGCCTGGGCGAGCGCGTGCGCATCCTGGCCAACAGCTATGTCGGCGCGCATGCCGAGATCGGCGATGATTCGCTGCTCTACGCCAATGTTTCGGTCTACCACCAATGCGTGGTCGGTGCCCGTGCGATCCTGCACAGCGGCGTGGTGATTGGCGCGGACGGCTTCGGCTTTGCGCCGGATATCAGCGCGACCGGCGTCGAATACGTGAAGATCCCGCAGACGGGACGCGCCGTGCTGGGCGATGACGTGGAGGTCGGCGCCAATACCGCGATCGACCGCGGCGCCATGGCCGACACCGTGATCGAAGAAGGCTGCAAGATCGACAACCAGGTCCAGATCGCACACAACGTGCGCGTCGGGGCCCATACGGTCATTGCCGGGTGCGCCGCGGTATCGGGCAGCACGCGCATCGGCCGTTTCTGCGTGATCGGGGGCGCGGCCAATTTTGCCGGCCACCTGAGCATTGCCGACCGCACCACAGTGTCCGGCGGCACCTCGATCACCAAATCCATTACCAAGCCCGGGGGCCATTTCACCAGCGTCTTCCCGTTCCTGCCGCACGGCGAGTGGGAACGCAACGCAGCCATCGTGCGCGGCCTGAGCAAGCTGCGCGAACGGGTGGTGGCGCTGGAACGTCGCCTGCGCGGCCAGTCCGCCGGTTCCCCAACCTCACAAGACTAAGAGAAATCATCATGACCGCAGCCGACATCGACATTCGCCAGATCCTTAAGCTGCTGCCGCATCGCTATCCGTTCCTGATGGTGGACCGCGTGCTGGAGTTCGAGCCGGGCAAGCGCATCAAGACGCTGAAGAACGTCACCATCAACGAGCCTTATTTCATGGGCCATTTCCCCGAGCAACCGGTGATGCCGGGGGTGATGATCCTCGAGGCGCTGGCACAGTCCGCTGGCCTGCTGACTTTCGGTGCGGAGATGGAGCGCAAGGAAGGCTCGCTGTACTACTTCGTCGGCATCGACGGCGCCCGCTTCAAGCAGGTGGTATACCCGGGCGACCAGTTGCACATGAACGTGACGGTCGAGCGCTATATCCGCGGCATCTGGAAATTCAAGGCGTTCGCCACGGTGGACGCCAAGGTGGCCTGCGAGGCGGAGCTGATGTGCACCGTGAAGCAGGCCGAGTGAGGCCGCCAGCGGCCCGCGGCATCGCCGCAGGCCGCGCGCCGCGCCCGCTCTGACGGGCGCGGGCGGCCAGGACGGGAACCTTTGCCCCCCGGCATGGGCCCATCCTTCACCAGACACACCACAGGACAGACGTATGACGCAAATCCATCCCACCGCACTGGTCGACCCGAAGGCAGAACTGGCTTCCGACGTGACCGTCGGGCCGTTCTCTATCGTCGGCGCCAATGTGCGGATCGGCAGCGGCACCCGGATCGGCTCGCATACGACGGTCGAGGGCTACACCACGATCGGCGAGGGCAACCAGATCGGTCCCTATGCTTCGGTCGGCGGCGTGCCGCAGGACATGAAGTACCGCAACGAGCCGACGCGGCTCGAGATCGGCGACCGCAACACCATCCGCGAATTCACCACGATCCACACCGGCACGGTGCAGGACCGCGGCCTGACCAGCATCGGCAACGACAACTGGATCATGGCCTACGTGCATATCGCGCATGACTGCATCGTCGGCAACAACACCGTGTTTTCCAGCAACGCGCAGATCGCCGGCCACGTTGAAGTGGGCGACTGGGCGATCCTGGGCGGCATGAGCGGCGTGCACCAGTTCGTGCGCATCGGCGCCCATGCGATGCTGGGTGGCGCTTCTGCGCTGGTGCAGGACGTGCCGCCGTTCGTGATCGCCGCCAGCGACAAGAGTGGCAACAAGGCCACGCCGCACGGCGTCAACGTCGAGGGGCTGCGCCGCCGCGGCTTCGATGCGGGCCAGATCGGTGCGCTGCGCCAGGCCTACAAGCTGCTTTACAAGTCCGACCTCAGCTTCGACGAGGCACGTAACGAGATCACCGCCTTGCTGGGCCAGGTCGATGCCGGTACCGCGGAACCGCTGCGTGCGTTTGTCGAATTCCTTGCCGCCACCCAGCGCGGCATCGTGCGCTGAGGCCGGACCGGACATGGTCGACGCCGCGATTCGGGGCGACGTGCCCACGGGCAATGGGAGCGTAGCAGGCAAACGCGGCACCATCGCCATGGTGGCCGGAGAGGCCTCGGGCGACCTGCTGGCATCGCTGATGATGGGCGGGCTCAAGGCCCGCCTTGGCGACACGGTCGAGTATTCCGGCATCGGCGGCAAGCGCATGATGGCGCAGGGTTTTACCTCGCGCTGGCCGATGGAAACGCTGTCGGTCAACGGCTACGTCGAGGTGCTGGGCTCGCTGCGCGAGATCCTGGCCACACGCCGCGCCGTGCGCGACTGGCTGCTGGCCAATCCGCCGCTGTGCTTTATCGGGGTCGATGCCCCGGATTTCAATTTCGGGCTGGAAGTGCCGCTGCGGCGCGCCGGCATCCCGGTGGTGCATTTTGTCAGCCCGTCGATCTGGGCCTGGCGCGGCGGGCGCATCCGCACCATCGCGCGCGCGGTGGATCACATCCTGTGCCTGTTCCCGTTCGAGCCCGAGATCTACGCCAAGGCCGGCATCCCCGCCACCTACGTGGGCCATCCGCTGGCTGACGTGATCCCGATGGTGCCCGACGTCGCCGGGGCGCGCGCCGAACTCGGCCTGCCTGCCGGGCACCGCGTGGTCGCCGTGCTGCCGGGCAGCCGCCAGTCCGAGGTGCGCAACCTCGGCGCCACCTTCTTTGCCGCGATGGCTCGCATGCAACGCATGGACCCGAATCTGGCGTTCGTGCTGCCGGCGGCCAGCGCGCCGCTGCGCGCCATCGTCGAGGAACTGCACGCGCAGTATCCCGAACTCCGCCTGACCATCGTCGATGGCAAGTCGCACCAGGCCATGGAAGCCGCCGACGTGGTGCTGCTGGCCAGCGGCACCGCCACGCTCGAAGCGGCGCTGTACAAGAAACCGATGGTGATCTCCTACAAGGTGCCCTGGCTGACCGCGCAGATCATGAAGCGCCAGGGTTACCTGCCGTACGTGGGATTGCCTAATATCCTTTCAGGGCGCTTCGTCGTGCCGGAACTGCTGCAGGACGATGCCACGCCCGAGGCGCTGGCCCGCGAAACGCTGCTGCAGCTCAACGACGAGGGCAACACCGCCTTTCTCTACGAGCATTTCACCCGCATGCACGAGACGCTCAAGTGCAATACCGCGCAACGGGCCGCCGATGTGGTGGTGGACCTGATGCACAGCCGGGGGACCGTCTGATGGCGCGACGCAATGCTGAATCGCCGCAGATGGGGCTGGATCTTGCCCCGGCCGCTGCCGCCGTGCAGCGCCTGTGCGGTGTCGATGAAGCGGGCAGGGGACCGCTGGCCGGGCCGGTCTATGCCGCCGCCGTGGTGCTGGACCCGAAGCGTCCGATCCGCGGGCTGGCCGACTCCAAGATCCTGACCGCCGCCAAGCGCGAGCAACTCTACGACAAGATCTGCGAACGCGCGCTGGGCTGGCATATCGCCTTCGCGACGGTTGAGGAGATCGACACGCTCAACATCCTGCACGCCAGCATGCTGGCGATGCAGCGTGCCGTGCAGGGGCTGGCCGCCAGCGGCGTCGTGCCGGACCTGGTGCAGGTCGACGGCAACCGCTGCCCGCAGGTGCCGTTCCCGGTGGAAGCCATCGTCAAGGGCGATGCTCTGGTCAGGGCGATCTCGGCCGCGTCGATCCTGGCCAAGGTGGCGCGCGACCGCGAGCTGAGGGTGCTGCACGAGCGCTATCCGCAGTACGGCTTCGATTCGCACGTCGGCTATGGCACGCCGCAGCACCTTGCCGCGCTGGCCGAGTTCGGCGCCACGCCGCACCACCGCCGTTCGTTTGCGCCCGTGCGCGAGGCGCTGGAGCAGCGGCCCATGTTCACCGGCATGACCGCGATGGCCGAAGTTACCCAGGTCACCGCCTCGGTTTCGGTCACGGTCGCGCAGTGAAGCGCACCTACCTGATCTCTGCATCGTGAAGCACGTCACCTCGCGCGACAACGCGCTGTTCAAGCATTTGAAGGCCCTGGCCACTTCCACGCACCAGCGCCGCAAGGCCGGGCAGTCGCTGCTCGACGGCGTGCACCTGGCGCAGGCCTATGTGGCCGCGCGCGGCCAGCCGGTCACCTGCGTGGTGTCGGAGCGCCATTACGACCATGCCGAGGTGGCGCCGCTGCTGGCGCTGGTCCAGGCCGAGCGCGTGGTGGTGCTGGCCGATGCGCTATTCACGCAGATCAGCGGCGTGGTCAACGGCATCGACCTGATGCTGGTGATCGAGACGCCGTCCGGTCACCTGCCGGCGCGGATCGAGGAGGACTGCGTGATCCTGGACGGCGTGCAGGATGCTGGCAATGTCGGCTCGATCCTGCGCAGCGCCGCCGCGGCGGGCATCCGCCACGCGTTCCTGGCCACCGGGTGTGCCTTTGCGTGGTCGGTCAAGACGCTACGCGCCGGCATGGGCGCGAACTTCCACCTGAATATCGTCGAGCACTGCACCGTGGATGCGCTCGCGCCGCGGCTGGCGGTGCCGGTGATGGCTACCTCGTCGCACGCCGATGCGGCGGTGTTCGATACCGACCTGCGCGGGCCGGTGGCGTGGGTGGTCGGCAATGAAGGTGCGGGGGTCAGCGAGGCGTGGATGCAGCACGTCACGCGCAAGGTTGGTATCCCGCAACCCGGCGGGCTGGAATCGCTTAACGTGGCGGCTGCGACGGCGATCTGCCTGTTCGAGGCGGTGCGGCAGCGGCGCTGAGCGGGCCAGGCACACAATAAAAAAGCGGCCCGGACGGCCGCTTTTTTAATAGTTGTCGCGATCGACCTTGATCTCCTGCAGGATCGTGGTCGCGATCTCCTCGATCGACTTGTGCGTCGACGACAGCCATTTGATGCCTTCGCGCCGCATCATCGCCTCGGCCTCGTTGACCTCGTAGCGGCAGTTCTCCAGCGCCGCATACTTGCTGCCAGGGCGGCGCTCGTTGCGGATTTCTGTCAGGCGCTGCGGGTCGATGGACAGCCCAAAGATCTTGGGCTTGAACGCATACAGCGCCGAGGGCAGTCGGCCGCGCTCGAAATCGTCCGGGATCAGCGGGTAATTTGCTGCCTTCAGCCCGTATTGCATCGCCAGGTAGAGGCTGGTCGGTGTCTTGCCGCTGCGCGACACGCCCACCAGGATCACATCCGCTTCTTCCAGGTTCTTGTGTGACTGACCGTCATCATGCGCCAGCGAGAAGTTGATGGCCTCGATCCGGTTCTTGTACGCCTCGGTATCTGCATTCTGGTGGAAGCGCCCGATGGCGTGGGTGGACTTCAGGCCCAGTTCCTTTTCCAGCGGCTCGATGAAGGTCTGGAACATGTCCAGAATCATCGCCTTGGCGCGGCGCAGTGCCTTGTTCGCTTCCTGGTTGACCAGCGTGGTGAAGACGATGGGCGGCACGCCTTCGTTGTGGAAGGCCTCGTTGATCTTGCCGACGGCGATATGTGCCTTTTCCGGGGTGTCGACGAAAGGCATGCGCACCTTGCGGAAGCGCATTTCGAACTGGGCAAGGATCGAATGGCTGAAAGTTTCCGCGGTGATGCCGGTGCCATCCGAGACGATGAACACGGTACGCACCGCCGGGCGATCAGCGCCCTGGGCAGCGCCGGCTGGCGCGCTTGCGGGTGCAGTCGCCGCCACGGTGGCGGAGGGGGATTCAGGCTGCGTTCCAGGCTGGGACCCGGAAACCGCTGCACCGGGCGCTTCTGGCTGGGACATGGGTTGCGCAATAAATAGATTCAATCTTCCGCAAAAAAGTGCGGCGCAGCACGGTAGAATAGCGGCGATCTTTTCGCTAAGCAATTCCGCATGGCGCCCGCAGCTGCAACGATCGGGGCCGGAATTGTCGACAATGTGCGCTGCGAGATGAGCGCTGTCGAGAGCCGCAGCGCACGAGACCCACAGCGCAGAATCCCAGCTGCCAGGGGGTTGCTTAGCCAAGCGATCGGTCCGGGAACAGAACATCAAGAACATACCGGGCTTACGCGTCAGGTTTTCTACTTTGTTTTGAGGCTCTCATGACTAACCAGGCAGATAACGGCGCCTATGTGCTGCCGTTCGAGCAGTTGCGCATGGCTGACGTGGAAATCGTCGGCGGCAAGAATTCGTCGCTGGGCGAGATGATCTCCCAGCTGGCGGAAGCCGGCGTCCGGGTTCCCGGCGGCTTTGCCACCACCGCGCTCGCCTTCCGCGACTTCATCGCCCACAACAACCTGACCGAGCGCATCTCGCAGCGCCTCAAGGCGCTGGACGTCGACGACGTCAAGGCGCTCGCCGAGGCCGGTGCCGAGATCCGCGGCTGGGTCGCTGCCGCGCCGTTCCAGCCTCGCCTGGAACAGGAGATCCGCGAGTACTATGCCCGCGTGTCCGAGCGCGAAGGCGCCGAAGCGTCGTTCGCCGTGCGTTCGTCGGCCACCGCCGAAGACCTGCCCGACGCCTCATTCGCCGGCCAGCAGGAGTCCTACCTGAACGTCAGCGGCATCGACGACGTGCTCGACAAGATCAAGCACGTGTTCGCCTCGCTGTACAACGACCGCGCCATTTCCTACCGCGTGCACAAGGGCTTTGCCCATGACGTGGTGGCACTATCCGCCGGTATCCAGCGCATGGTCCGTTCGGACCTGGCCGCCTCGGGCGTGATGTTCACCATCGACACCGAATCCGGCTTCCCCGACGTGGTCTTCATTACCTCCAGCTATGGCCTGGGCGAAACGGTGGTGCAGGGCGCGGTCAACCCGGACGAGTTCTACGTCTTCAAGCCGACGCTGCAGGCTGGCAAGTACCCGATCATCCGCCGCTCGATCGGCTCCAAGCTGATCAAGATGGAATTCACCAAGCCGGGCGAACCCGGTCGCGTGAAGACCGTTGACGTGCCGGGCGAACTGCGCAACCGCTACTCGATCACCGACGAGGACGTGACCGAGCTGTCCAGGTACGCGATGATCATCGAGAAGCACTATGGCCGCCCGATGGACATCGAGTGGGGCAAGGACGGCAAGGACGGCAAGATCTACATCCTGCAGGCCCGCCCGGAAACGGTGAAGAGCCAGTCCGCCGGCAAGGCCGAACTGCGCTTCAAGCTCAAGGGCACCGCGCCCGTGCTGACCAGCGGCCGCGCCATCGGCCAGAAGATCGGCACCGGCCCGGTCCGCGTCATCAACGACCCGTCCGAGATGGAACGCGTGCAGCCCGGCGACGTGCTGGTGGCCGACATGACCGACCCCAATTGGGAACCGGTGATGAAGCGTGCCTCGGCCATCGTCACCAACCGTGGCGGCCGTACCTGCCACGCGGCCATCATCGCGCGTGAACTGGGTGTGCCGGCCGTGGTCGGTTGCGGCGATGCCACCGACGTGCTGAAGGACGGCACGCTGGTGACGGTGTCGTGCGCCGAGGGCGACGAAGGCCGCATCTACGACGGCCTGCTGGAAACCGAAGTGACCGAAGTCCAGCGTGGCGACATGCCGGAAATCGACGTCAAGCTGATGATGAACGTGGGCAATCCGCAGCTGGCGTTCGACTTCGCGCAGATCCCGAACTGCGGCGTCGGCCTGGCCCGCCTGGAATTCATCATCAACAACAACATCGGTGTCCACCCGAAGGCCATCCTCGACTATCCGCAGGTCGATGCCGACCTGAAGAAGGCCGTGGAAAGCGTGGCTCGTGGCCATGCCAGCCCGCGCGCGTTCTACGTCGACAAGCTGGCCGAGGGCATTGCGACGATCGGCGCGGCGTTCTATCCGAAATCCGTGATCGTGCGCCTGTCGGACTTCAAGTCCAACGAGTACAAGAAACTGATCGGCGGTTCGCGCTACGAGCCGGACGAGGAAAACCCGATGCTGGGCTTCCGCGGCGCGTCGCGTTATATCGCCGACGACTTTGCCGAAGCGTTCGAAATGGAATGCAAGGCCATGAAGCGCGTGCGCGATGAAATGGGCCTGACCAACGTCGAGATCATGGTGCCGTTCGTGCGTACGCTGGGCCAGGCCGAGAAGGTCATCGAGCTGCTGGCCAAGCACGGCCTGAAGCGCGGCGAGAACGGCCTGCGCATCATCATGATGTGCGAAGTGCCGTCCAACGCGATCCTCGCCGAAGAGTTCCTGCAGTACTTCGACGGCTTCTCGATCGGCTCGAACGACCTGACCCAGCTGACGCTGGGCCTGGATCGCGATTCGGGCATGGAACTGCTGGCCAAGGACTTCGACGAACGCGACCCGGCAGTGCGGTTCATGCTGTCGCGCGCCATCGAGGCGTGCATCCGCCTGGACAAGTACGTCGGCATCTGCGGCCAGGGCCCTTCGGATCATCCGGATTTTGCCGCGTGGCTGGCCAAGGAAGGTATCAAGTCGATCTCGCTGAACCCGGACTCGGTGGTCGAGACCTGGCGCCAGCTGGCTTCCTGAGGCATTTGACGTCACAATAGCGCTCAATGACAATATGCCGGCGCCTTCGGGCAGCCGGCCGGCACCGGCCCTGCGTCAGGTGTTGTTACTGCCCCGCAGACGCTGAAAGCGCTGCGGGGTTTTTACTTTTCGGGATCAACGGGAGCTGGGATGGCTTACTACATCTGGTTCGTGGCAGCGGTCGTGCTGGTGATCGTCGAGATGAATACCGGCACGTTCTACCTGCTGATGGTGGCGGTGGGCCTCGCCGCCGGCGGCGTCGGGGCCTTGCTCGGCCTGTCGCCAGCCGCGCAGACGCTGGTCGCGGCCCTGGTCGCGGCGGTGCTGATCGTCGGGCTGCGCCGCACCCGCTTTGGCAAGCTGCGGCGCGGCAATGCCGCCGTCGATCCCAACGTGAATCTCGATATCGGCCAGGAGCTCGACGTGCCCGCCTGGGATGCCAACGGGCGCGCCCGCGTGCCATACCGCGGCGCCGACTGGACCGTGGAGCTGGCGCCCGATTGCACCGCCGCACCGGGCCGCTACCGCATCGTCGCGGTGCGCGGCAGCACGCTGGTCGTGTCTCCGCGCTGAAGCCGTATTCCATTGCGCCGCGCGGTGCTGCTGCGTGGCGATCCATCCACCTGCTGCCATCCGGCGGCTCCGTACCGATGTTTCCTGTCTGGAGGGTTGTTACATGCTCGCTTTTCAGCTTGGCCTGTTGCCGCTGATCGTCCTCGTCGCCGTGATCGTGCTGATTGCCAAGGGCATCAAGATCGTGCCGCAGCAGCACGCCTGGGTGCTGGAGCGCCTGGGGCGCTACCATGCGACGCTGACGCCGGGGCTGTCGATCGTGGTGCCGTTTGTCGACCGCGTCGCCTACAAGCACGTGCTCAAGGAAATCCCGCTGGACGTGCCCAGCCAGGTCTGCATCACCAAGGACAACACGCAGTTGCAAGTCGATGGCGTACTGTACTTCCAGGTCACCGACCCGATGAAGGCGTCCTACGGCTCGAGCAATTTCGTGGTGGCGATCACGCAGCTGTCGCAGACCACGCTGCGCTCGGTGATCGGCAAGCTGGAGCTTGACAAGACCTTCGAGGAACGCGCGTTCATCAACCACAGCGTGGTCAACGCGCTGGACGAGGCCGCCGCCAACTGGGGCGTCAAGGTGCTGCGCTACGAGATCAAGGACCTCACCCCGCCCAAGGAAATCCTGCACGCGATGCAGGCGCAGATCACCGCCGAGCGGGAGAAGCGCGCGCTGATCGCCGCCTCGGAAGGCAAGCGCCAGGAGCAGATCAACCTCGCCACGGGCGCGCGTGAAGCGGCGATCCAGAAGTCCGAAGGGGAACGGCAGGCGGCCATCAACAGGGCGCAGGGGGAAGCTTCGGCGATCCTGGCGGTAGCTGAGGCTAACGCCCAGGCGATTCAGAAGATCGGCAATGCGATCCGCACCGAGGGCGGCATGGACGCGGTCAACCTGAAGGTGGCCGAGGAATATGTCGCGGCCTTCGGCAACCTGGCCAAGCAGGGCAATACGCTGATCGTGCCGGGCAATATGGGCGAGATGAGCAGCATGATCGCTTCGGCGCTGCAGATCGTGAAGGGGCAGAAGGCGGCCTGAGGGCGCCTCAGGGCGCCTGAGACGCGCCGCAGCAAGCGCGGCGCCGGGACTTACTCCTTGGTGCCGCCCTTCAGAATGCGGGCCTTCTCGCGCTGCCAGTCGCGCTGCTTCTCGGTCTCGCGCTTGTCGAACTGCTTCTTGCCCTTGGCCAGGCCGATCTCGCACTTTACGCGGCCGCGCGTGTAGTGCAGGTTCAGCGGTACCAGCGTGTAGCCGCGCTGCTCGACCTTGCCGATCAGCTTCTTGATCTCGTCGGCCTTGAGCAGCAGCTTGCGGGTGCGTACCGGGTCGGGATTGACGTGGGTGGAGGCGCTCTGCAGCGGGCTGATATGGGCGCCGATCAGGAACATCTCGGCGTCGCGCACCACCACGTAGCCTTCCTTGATCTGCACGCGGTTGGCGCGGATCGCCTTGACTTCCCAGCCTTCCAGCACGATCCCGGCCTCATATCGCTCTTCGATGAAGTAGTCGAAAAAGGCCTTTTTGTTGTCTGCGATGGTCATGCGTGCGGGTGGGCGAACAATGAGTGGAATCCGGTCGGATCGCTGCAGTGCCGCATGGCGAGGTGCCGCCATACGCCAGCGTCGGCTAAAATCAGCATTTTAGCAAACCAGCCCCGGTACCGGCTCATGCTGCCGCGCGTTGCGCACGGCATGGCCGGAAGCCAGATTTCCCACTACATGGCAGACGTCCATAAATCCGTGCTGCTCGGCTACTCCGCCGCGCAGATGTACGACCTGGTCACGCGCGTGGAGGACTATCCCAAGTTCCTGCCATGGTGCGGTGGCGTGGAGGTGTTCGAGCAGACCGAGACCATGCTTGACGCCAAGATCCATATCCACTTCAAAGGGATCCAGCAGTACTTCCATACCCGCAATACGCAGGAGCGCCCGACGCGCATCGATATGACCTTCGCGGACGGGCCGTTCAAGACCTTCAACGGCGCGTGGCGCTTCACGCCGCTGCGCGAGGATGCCTGCAAGATCGAGTTCCACCTGCACTACGAGTTTTCGAGCCTGCTGCTGGAAAAACTGATCGGTCCGGTGTTCAGCATGATCGCCAACACCTTTGTCGATGCCTTCGTCAAACGTGCCGAGGTCGTCTATGGCACCAGCTGATACCGGCGCGGCGACCGTGCATATCGCCGTCTGCTATGCGCGGCCCGACAGCGTGTTCCTGAAGGAGATCGATGTGCCCGCCGGGAGCACCATCGCGGCGGCCATCGTTGGCTCCGGGCTGCAGCAGGCCTGCCCTGAGGTGGACCCTTCGACCATGCGTGTTGGCATCTTCGGTAAGCTCAAGACGCCCGAAACCTTGGTGCGCGAGGGCGATCGCGTCGAGGTTTACCGGCCGCTGACGGCCGACCCCAAACAGGCTCGGCGCAAGCGCGTGCAGAAGCAGCGCGAGGGCGGGGCGCGCGAAGGCCAGAAATGGCTGCGCGGGAATGGCTGAGCTGCGGATCAGCAGGTGACTGCGGAAGACGGGGCGCTCAAGCGCCCCGCCTTGCTTTCCACGCTCAGTTGCAGTTCTTCTCGAGGCTGGTGCTGGTCTTGAGCATCTCGGCCTGGCGCTGCTCGCTGTTCAGGTGTTGCAGCGATCCGTCCGGGCCAGCCACGGCGGCGCGCATGCCATTCTGCAGGCCGCTGGCGTAGTTGCGCAGCTGGGCGCAACGGGCCTCGCGTTCGGCGCTCTCGCTTTCCTTGCGGGCTTCGTCGGCGGTGGCTTTCAGGCGCGCCTCGCGGCGTTTCTGGAAGGCTTCTTCAGCCGTAGGGGCGGGAGGCGCCACCGGTTTTGCCGAGGCCCTGGCAGGGGCCGGAGACGCCTGAGGGGCCTTGGCGCTGTCCGCAGCGGCGGCTTCCACCGGCAGGTACTCGCCGGCAACGCGGCCCGGGGCGCGCAGGATCCTGGCGGCGGCCGCCGACGGCGGCACATCGCTGTAGACCATGCGGCCGTTGGCATCGCGCCACTGCCAGTAGGCGAGGGCGGGGACGGGAGCGGCGGTGATGGCGGCGGCAAGCAGGCACAGCACGGACGATCGTTTCATGGCGAGACGTCTGAAAGTGGCTCGGAAGTAACTGGTGCGGCTGAAGGACTGCGGGGCCGCCGGCTGCGCGCGAGGCAATGCCGCGGCAGGACAGCCGCGGCGCTGGCTTGGCGCCCGTCATCGACGTAGCGCCGGTTTGACCCTGGGTACTGCTGTTCTGGATGCTGTTTTTCGTGGCGCGTGTGACCCCCGCGCCATCGTTCGCTAGTCTACGCAGACTTGTCGCTGGCGTGCAAGCGCACTGACCAGGCCACGCCGATCATCAGCAACACAATGGCGGCGATTTCCAGCGGCCGCGGCCAGCGGTGGTCGAAGACAAAGCCATACGCCAGCGCGAACAGCGTCTCGAACACAATCATCTGGCCCGACAGCGTCAAGGGCAGGCGCCGGCTGGAGATATTCCACAGGTTGTTGCCGATCAGCGACGCGCCCAGCGCCACCGCCGCGTTGACCATCCAGAACCACTGCCAGTCGCGGCCGCCGTCGCCCGCGCTCAGGGTGTCGCCCGCGAACAGCCAGCCGATCACGGCCAGAACCGCCGACACCGCGCCGGTCGACAGCCCGTACAGCGCCGACCATTCGTTGCCGCTGTAGTGCGGGTTGCGCTGCAGGTAGCGCGCATTGTCCACGGCGTAGAGCGTCCAGCAGACCAGCGCGCCGGCCGCGCAGCAGACCCCGGCCAGCTTCTGCCAGACCGGGCGCACCGCCGCGCCGGCGGCGGCCGCATGGGCGCTCTGGCCCCCGCCAAACAGGTCAATATTGATGCAGGCGATGCCGGCGGCCACCACCAACAGCGGCCATACCAGCCGGGGCAACGGCACCGCGCCTTGGTCGCGCCGGCCCATGATGGTGACGGAGATCGGCAGGATGCCGATGATCAGTGAGGTCGGGCCGACCCCGGCCAGCTGCACGCCGAAGGCCAGCAGCACGTAGTAGAGCAGGTTGCCGGTAAAGGCCTGGCGCAGCAGCGCCACGCAGTCGGCGCCGGTCAGCTTGCGGGCGATGCGCTTCATCAGCGGCAGTGCGGCCACGAAGGCGACCAGCCCGTAGGCCAGGTAGCGGCCGATGGCGAGTTCCCACGGCGAAAACACGGGCAGCAGTTTCGGGGCGATAAACACCATGCCCCAGAAAGCGCCTGCCAGCAGCCCGCACAATACGCCGATTCCCATACTTCGCTTCGCCCGAGTAAAAAGACGAGGAGCATAGCAGACGGCATCTAGAACCCGTACGGGTTCTGAACCCCATTGCGGTGCATCAGCAAAGCGCGCATTCCTGTATAATTCGCTTTTGCGCCTAGAGGATTTGCTATGCGTCTTGTCCAGAAAGCACTCACATTCGATGACGTGCTGCTCGTCCCGGCCTATTCGGCCGTCCTCCCCCGGGATGTTTCCCTTCGTACCCGCCTGTCCCGTTCGATCGAACTGAACATTCCGCTGGTGTCCGCTGCCATGGACACGGTGACGGAGGCTCGCCTGGCGATCTCCATGGCGCAGGCCGGTGGTATCGGTATCGTCCACAAGAACCTGAAGCCGGCCGACCAGGCCCGCGAAGTGTCGCGCGTGAAGCGCTACGAGTCGGGTGTGCTGCGTGATCCGATCACCATCTCGCCGGACGTCAAGATCCGCGATGTGATCGCCCTGTCTCAGCAGCACGGCATTTCGGGCTTCCCGGTGCTGGAAGGCAAGACCGTGGTCGGCATCATCACCAACCGCGACCTGCGCTTCGAGGAGGAACTCGACGCCCCGGTGCGCGCCAAGATGACCCCGCGCGAAAAGCTGGTGACCGTGGCCGAAGGCGCGCCGCTGGAAGAAGCCAAGCGCCTGATGAACCGCCACCGCCTCGAGCGCGTGCTGGTGGTCAACCAGGCCTTCGAGCTGCGCGGCCTGATCACGGTGAAGGACATCCAGAAGGCGGTCGACAACCCGCTCGCCAGCAAGGACGACCACGGCCAGCTGCGTGTAGGCGCCGCAGTTGGCGTGGGCCCGGACAATGACGAACGCGTCGAGCTGCTGGTCAAGGCTGGCGTCGATGTGATTGTGGTTGACACGGCACACGGCCACAGCCAGGGCGTGCTGGACCGCGTGCGCTGGGTCAAGCAGAACTTCCCGCAGGTGCAGGTGATCGGCGGCAATATCGCCACCGGCGACGCCGCGCGCGCGCTGGTCGAGCATGGCGCCGACGGCGTCAAGGTCGGCATCGGCCCGGGCTCGATCTGCACCACCCGTATCGTGGCAGGCGTGGGCGTGCCGCAGATCACGGCTGTCTCCAACGTGGCCGAGGCGCTCAAGGGCACCGGCGTGCCGCTGATCGCTGACGGTGGCGTGCGCTACTCCGGCGACGTGGCCAAGGCCCTGGCGGCCGGCGCCCACACCGTGATGATGGGCGGCATGTTCTCCGGCACCGAAGAGGCGCCGGGCGAGGTGTTCCTGTACCAGGGCCGCTCGTTCAAGAGCTACCGCGGCATGGGTTCGGTGGGCGCGATGAAGGACGGCGCGGCTGACCGCTACTTCCAGGAAGACAACACCGCCAACGTCGACAAGCTGGTGCCGGAAGGCATCGAAGGCCGCGTCCCCTACAAGGGCTCGGTGATGGCGATCATCCACCAGCTCACCGGTGGCGTACGTTCCTCGATGGGCTACTGCGGCAGCAAGTCGATCGCCGACTGGCATGAGAACGCACAGTTCGTCCAGATCACGGCAGCCGGCATGCGTGAATCGCACGTGCACGACGTGCAGATCACCAAGGAAGCGCCGAACTACCATATCGACTGACGCGCAGCGGTTGCGCCCGTCGCCTCGCGGCGGCGCGCAACGGCACGATCGTCGGGGCGAGGGCGCGCCACTGCTGGCGCGGCCTTCGCCAGACCGGAATCCCATCCGGCCCTGGCCACGCCATGCCGGCGTTGTCTTGACGCCAGCCGCACCCTCGGCCGGGCCCAAGACGAGGAGCGCCAATGAAGGTATTGCTGCGAGCCGTGCTGTTTTTCGATGCCCTGGTGGATTTGCTGCTGGGCATCCTGCTGTTGATGTCCCCGTTCACCACGCTGTATGCGGCACTGCAGTTGCCGCAGCCGCAGCCGGCCCTGTTCGGGCAGTTGCTGGGCGTGGCCCTGGTTGGGCTGTCCGTGCTGCTGTGGCAGGCCGCGTTCAACGGCCAGCTGACGGTGCCGGTGGCGCGCACGGCCGGCTATGTGAACCTGGCCAGCGCATTGCTGATCATCGGCTGGATGGTGTTCCTGGAGCTGCCGCTGGAAGGCGCCGGCAAGATCTGGCTGCCTACCATCGCCGTGGTGCTGGCGTTTTTTGCCGTGGTGCAGATTCCCGCGGCAAGGCGCGTGCGCGAGCGCGAACGGCAACTGAAGATGGAACGCGCACTGCAGGAACAGGAAACCAGGAAGGAACCCGGCGTCGCCCCCGCGGCGCGCCACACGAATACCCCAGAATACCGGCGCGAGCCGGTCATCACACCGCCGCCGGGCTATGGCCCCGGCACGGAAGTCGTGACCGAGCCCGCAACGGAAGACACGCCATCGGCCCATCATGCACGACAAAATCCTCATTCTTGATTTCGGCTCGCAGGTCACGCAGCTGATCGCCCGCCGCGTCCGCGAGGCGCACGTCTACTGCGAAATCCACCCCAACGACGTCTCCGACGACTTCGTGCGCGAGTACGCCCCCAAGGCCATCATCTTGTCGGGCAGCCACGCCAGCACCTATGAAGACCACCAGCTGCGCGCGCCGCAGGCGGTGTGGGACCTGGGCGTGCCGGTGCTGGGTATCTGCTACGGCATGCAGACCATGGCCGTTCAACTGGGCGGCAAGGTCGAGTGGAGCGACCAGCGCGAATTCGGCTACGCCGAGATGCGCGCCCACGGCCATACCGCGCTGCTCAAGGACGTCGAGGATTTCCGCACGCCGGAAGGCCACGGCATGCTCAAGGTCTGGATGAGCCACGGCGACAAGGTCACCGGCCTGCCGCCGGGTTTCAAGCTGATGGCCTCGACGCCGAGCTGCCCGATCGCCGGCATGGCCGACGAGGCGCGTCACTACTACGCCGTGCAGTTCCACCCCGAGGTCACGCACACCGTCAAGGGCCGCCAGATGCTGGAGCGCTTCGTGCTCGGCATCGCCGGCTGCCAGCCTGACTGGGTCATGCGCGACCACATCGAGGAAGCCGTCGCCAAGATCCGCGAGCAAGTGGGCGACGAGGAAGTGATCCTGGGCCTGTCGGGCGGCGTCGATTCGTCCGTGGCCGCTGCGCTGATCCACCGCGCCATCGGCGACCAGCTCACCTGCGTCTTCGTCGACCACGGCCTGCTGCGCCAGGACGAAGGCAAGATGGTGATGGAGATGTTCGCCGGCCGCCTGCACGCCAAGGTCGTGCATATCGACGCCTCCGAACAATTCCTCGGCCACCTCGCCGGCGTGACCGATCCCGAGCAGAAGCGCAAGATCATCGGCCGCGAGTTCGTCGAAGTGTTCCAGGCCGAGGCCAAGAAGTTGACCAACGCCAAGTGGCTGGCGCAGGGCACGATCTATCCGGACGTGGTGGAATCGGGCGGCACCAAGACCAAGAAGGCCACCACCATCAAGAGCCACCACAACGTGGGCGGCCTGCCGGAAACGCTGGGCCTGAAGCTGCTCGAGCCGCTGCGCGACCTGTTCAAGGACGAAGTGCGCGAGCTCGGCGTGGAGCTGGGCTTGCCGCCGGAAATGGTCTACCGCCACCCGTTCCCGGGCCCGGGCCTGGGCGTGCGTATCCTGGGCGAGGTCAAGCGTGAATACGCCGAGCTGCTGCGCCGCGCCGATGCTATCTTCATCGAAGAGCTGCGCAAGACCATCGCCACCGAACAGGACGCCGCCGCGGGCCTGTGCGAGCCGGCCCAGGTCGGCAAGAGCTGGTATGACCTGACCAGCCAGGCGTTTGCGGTGTTCCTGCCGGTGAAGTCAGTCGGCGTGATGGGCGATGGCCGTACCTACGACTACGTCGTCGCGCTGCGCGCGGTGCAGACCACCGACTTCATGACGGCGCACTGGGCGCACCTGCCGTATGCGCTGCTGGGGCGTTGTTCGAACCGGATCATCAATGAAGTGCGTGGGCTGAATCGGGTTGTGTATGACGTGTCGGGGAAGCCGCCGGCGACGATTGAGTGGGAGTAAATCCGGCTCAGGCAGGGCCCGGCAGGGTCCTGTAGCCTCCTGTGCCAGCGACTGAAAGGTCGCTGGCACATGCCAGCCGGTGCCAGGTGCCCGGCAGCAAGACAAGCACTACGCTTCCTGGCGCCGGATCCGGCGCCGACCAGCCGGGTCGGTTCAGGCGGACTCGCGCTCTTCACGCATCGCCATCCATTCCAGCAACACCGTCTTGCCCCACTGAATGTCATCGCGGATCGCCTGCGAGGCGGTGGCCGGGTCATGGCGCTCCAGTCCGTCGAGCACCCGGTAGTGCGGATGCGAGTCCAGGCTTTCGCGGCTGGCGCGCAGTTCGGTATGGAAGATGTGCAGCAGCGGACCCATGCGCACCCACATGCTTTCGACCACCGCATACAGGTTGGTCAGCCGCGATGCCGCCATCAGCTCGAAATGAAACTTGCGGTTCTGCGCCGCGGCCTCGCGCGGGCTGACCGCGACGGCCTTGATAAAGGCTTCGTGCGTCTTGCGCAGCCGCGCGATTTCCTGCGGCGTGATGCGCAGCGCGGCGGCCTCGGCAGCGGCACCTTCCAGCAGCGTGCGCATCAACTGGATTTCCGCGACGGTGTCGGGATCCAGTTCGGGTACGGTGATCGAGGTGGCGGCAGTCATGGTCAGCGCCTGTTCGCTGACCAGCCGGAAGATCGCCTCGCGCACCGGCGTCGAACTGGTGCCCAGCGATTGCGCGAGATCGGCCACGCGCAGACGTTCGCCGGGCACGTACTTGCCGCTCATCAGTGCGGAGCGGATCTGTTCATAGACTCGGGAAGAGAGATTGCTTTTCTCCACCCGCGCGAGCTCTTTCATGGGTCCTGCCTCAACCGTCGATATATGGACACATCATATATGATGTGCCCTCTCGGATTGCACCCGTTCCGGTGTGGCGCGCTATTGTTCGCGCCCCTCGCCAAGCAGGTAGTCGGCCAGTAGCCGGATCTGCGCGGTAACCATGTGCTCGCCGCGATGCACGCGGCAGCCGCGCGCCCGTGCCGCCACCAGCAGGGCGGTCTCGGCCGGCTGCATGATGACCTCGGCGACGATGGTGCCGGGGCGCAGCAGGGCGGGGTCGAGCGGTAGCGGGTCGTCCGCCTTCAGGCCCAGCGAGGTGCCGTTGACGACCAGTTCCCAGTCGCCATCCGGACTGGCGGCGGCCTGCACTGCGGCACCCGGTCGGCGCGCCTTAAGCAGCGCCGCCAGGTCCTCCGCCTTTTCGCGCGTACGGTTCACCACGGTCAGCTGCGCCACGCCGGCATCGAGCAGCGCGGCGGCCACTGCCGTGGCAGCTCCGCCGGCGCCGAGCAGCAGGGTGCGCTTGCCTGCCGGGTCGATCTGGTTGCGGCGCATCCCTTCGACAAAGCCAATGCCGTCGTACATCGCGCCAATGAAGCGGCCATCGGCCGTGCGCCGCACCACGTTGCAGACCTCCAGGTCTGCGGCAATCCCTTCCAGTTCATCGCAAAGGCCTGCCATCGCCTGCTTATGCGGCACGGTGATGATCAGGCCCGCCAGGTTCTCGACCTCGCGCAGGCCGCGTACTGCCTCGGCCAACTGCGCGGGCGCGATCTGCCAGGGCACCAGGACCGCGTTGGTGCCGGACTCGGCCATATAGGCATTGAAGAATGACGGCGTGCGCACGTGGTGGGTGGGGTAGGCGAGGATCACGATGACGCGGGTATGGCCGTTGATGGCGGCGCGGGGCTGAAGATCGGCTGGCTGCATGAGTGTCTCCTGGACTGGCATCGGGGTTAGTACGCAAAAAAAAGTTGCTTGTCTGCTTACGGCGATGATGTAGGATATATCCTATATCATGTACGGCAAAGCGGCGAGCGCCGCGTGACAGCGAGAGGAGACAACGTGCAAGCAGTATTTGGATCGCCCGGGCGCTACGTCCAGGGCGCGGGAGCCATCGAGGTGCTGGGAGAGCATGCCGCGCGCGTGGGCAGCGATGCCTTGCTGGTGGCCGACCGCATGGTGATGGACATGGTCGGCGAGCGGCTGGCGCGCCAGTGCGAACAGGCTGGCGTGGCGACGCGCCGCGCCAGCTTCGACGAAGCGTTGACGCCCGGCCTGGTGGCGCGCCTGGCCGACGAGGCCGGCCCGGCACGGCCCGACCTGGTGATAGCCGCTGGCGGCGGGCGCAGCATCGATGCGGGCAAGGCACTGGCCGACCACTTCGGCGTGCCGGTGATCACCGTGCCCACGGTCGCGTCCAACGACGCGCCGACCAGCAAGAACTATGTGCTGTATGACGAGGCGCACCGCCTGCTGGCCGTGCGGCACCTGCCATATAGCCCCAGCAGCGTGATTGCTGACACCGCGCTGATCGCCCAGGCGCCCGCATCGATGTTGCTGGCGGGCATCGGCGACGCCATCTCGAAATCGTTCGAGGCCGAGCAATGCGCGTGTGCGCCGGCGGGGCGCAATATGTTCGGCACGCGCCCGTTGCTGTCGGCCGCAGCGCTGGCGCGTGCCTGTCACGCGGTGCTGATGGCGGACGCGGAAGATGCGCTGGCCGCCGCCGGTACCGGCGCGCCCACGCCCGCGTTCGAGCGCGTGGTGGAGGCCACCATCCTGATGTCGGGCCTCGGCTTCGAGAGCGGCGGCTTGTCGATCGCGCATGCGCTGACGCGCGGGCTGTCGGCGCTGCGCGAAGCCAGTCACGCGCCGCACGGGCTGCAGGTGGCCTTTGGCCTGCTGGTGCAGCTGGAACTGGAACGGCGCGACGACTCGGTGCGCATCGAGGTCGAAGCGCTGTACCGCCGCATTGGCTTGCCCTTGTGCCTCGCCGACCTGGGACTGCCCGATGCGACCCAGGACGAGCTGCGCCATGCCGCCGAGCTCTCGCTGGCTGCGCCCCATATCCGCAACTTCATGCGCGAGCTGGACGCCGACGACCTGGTCGCGGCGATGCGCGCGGTGAATGCGCGCGCGCTGCAAATGCTGCAACCAGCGGAGGCATCATGAAACTGCGCGATGCTGAATTGCTGCGCACGCGCGGCCTGATCTCGACCGCCATGGCGCCCTTCGGCGGCAGCAAGGAATCCGGGCTCGGGCGCGAGGGTGCGCGCCACGGCATCGAAGACTACCTGGAACTGAAGTACCTCTGCTTGGGCGGCATCTGACGGCCGCCATGGCTGCCAGCCGCTCATGCTTTTGCACATTACGAGGATATATGATGCATCAAAAAAATGGAGATGTGAGATGAACCAGCCTGTAGCACCTGCGCTCGTCAGTACCGCCGCCGACCCGTTCGCGCCCAGCGTCGAACAGGTGGCGATGCTCAGGGAGCGCGCCACCTTCGTGCGCCTGGAGACGATCCGCCTGATCGAGATCGCCAAGACCGGCCACTACACCTCGGTGTTCTCCGCGGCCGAGACCTTCGCCGCGATCTACTACGACGTGATGAAGCTGCGGCGCGGCGAGCCGGCCTGGCCCGGGCGCGACCGCTTCCTGATGGGCAAGGGCCACGCCGCGGTGGGGCTGTTCCCGATCCTGGCCGACCTCGGCTTCTTTCCCAGGGAATGGCTGGATGACTACACCCGGCTGGGCAGCCCGCTGGGGGACCACCCCGACATGCGCAAGGTGCCCGGCATCGATTTCAGCTCGGGCTCGATCGGGCATGCGCTGTCCGCCGGGCTGGGCATGGCGCTCGCGGGCCGGCATGCGGGCCAGGACTTCACCACCTTCGTGATGCTGGGCGACGGCGAGATGCAGGAGGGGCAGGTGTGGGAGGCGGCGATGTCGGCCGCGCACCATCGCACCGGCCGGCTGATCGCCATCGTCGACCGCAACGGCTACCAGCTCGACGGCGCGGTCGACGAGGTGATGGGCATCGAGCCGCTCGACGCCAAGTGGAAGGCGTTCGGCTGGGAAGTGCATACCGTCGACGGCCACGATGTGGCGGCGCTGACCGCGCTGCTGCGCCGGCTGCGTGCCGACACCGCACGCACGCAGCCCGTGTGCGTGATCGCCAAGACCGTCAAGGGCAAGGGCGTTTCCTACATGGAGACCGAGCCGGGCTGGCACCTGGGCTACCTGGCCCCGGACGACGCGCAGCGCGCCATCGAAGAAATTCTCGCAAAGGACTGACCGCAATGAACCAGCCACTCTCCAAGGACTCCTGGCAATACCGCGGCCTGAACGCGATCACACCCGGCCTCAGCTACCTGTCCGACGGCCTGATCGATCTGGTCGAAGCGGGCGCGCCGGTGCTCGCCGGCTCCGCCGACCTGCAGTATTCGAACGGACTGAGTCGCTTTGCCCAACGGTATCCGGACCGCTATATCCAGTTCGGCATTTCCGAGCAGAACATGGTGACGGCCGCGGCTGGCATGGCGACCGCTGGCTACACGCCCTTCGTCGCCACCTTTGCCTCGTTCCTCGCGCTGCTGTGCTGCGAGCAGATCCGCATGGACGTGGCCTATTGCGCGCTGCCGGTGCGCTTGATCGGCCATCACGCCGGCATCTCGCTGGGCTTCTACGGCACGTCGCACCATGCCACCGAGGACCTGGCCATCATGCGCTCGATCGCGGACCTGACCGTGGTCGCACCGGCCGACGGCCCGCAGTTGCGCGCGGCGATCCATGCATCGAAGGACCATGCCCGGCCGATCTATTTCCGCATCGGCCGCGGCCGCGAGCCCGCCGTCTACGACGAAGGCATCACCTTCGAATTCGGCAAGGCGATCGAGCACCTGCAGGGCGAAGAGCTGACGCTGATCGCGACCGGTTCGACCGTGCATCCGGCGCTGGAAGCGGCAAAGCGCCTGAATGCAGCGGGCCGCTCGGTCGGCATGATCGACATGGCCACCGTCAAGCCGCTCGACCGCGAGGCGGTGCTGCGCGCGGCAGCGCGCTCCAAAACGATCATGACGGTGGAAGAGCACAACGTGCTGGGCGGCCTGGGCGGCGCGGTGGCCGAGGTGCTGGCCGATGCCGGCGCGGGCACGCGGCTGGTGCGCCACGGCATCCTCGACGAATACAGCCTGATCGCGCCACCGACCCACCTGTACGCGCACTACAAGCTCGATGCCTCTGGCATCGGCGAACTGGCGCAGCAGGTGATGGCCGCCTGACCTGCTAGGCGCGGGCTGCGTGCCCGCGCCGGATGACAGAAGCAACACAGAGTTGCACCGGGCCGTCGTGCCCGGACCGGACCAGGAGACACTCATGCATACCCACCAACTTTCGTCCCGCCGCCGCTTTATCGGCGCCGCGGCCTTGCTGCTGGCGCTGGCGGGCGGCAACGCCGTCGCGCAAGTCAAGGAAATCCCGATCGGCTTCGTGCTGCCGCTGTCGGGCGGCGCCGCCACCATCGGCAACCAGACCAAGCTCGGCGCGGAAATCGCCGCTGAGCAGATCAACGCGGCGGGCGGCATCAAGGCGCTGGGCGGCGCGCGCCTGAAACTGGTGTTCGCCGACAGCCAGTCCAAGCCCGATGTCGGCGTGGCGGAAACCGAGCGCCTGATCCAGCGCGAGAGCGTCACGCTGATCGTCGGCGCGTACAACAGCGCGGTGACTTTCCCGGCCACCGAGGTCGCCGAGCGCTACAAGGTGCCCTGGCTGGTCACCGGTGCGGTCAAGGACGAGATCACCGAGCGTGGCTTCAAGTATGTGTTCCGGCCCAACAACAAGGCCATCTACGACGCGCGCGAGCAGATCGACGCGCTCGACCTGCTGAAAAAGGAGACCGGCAAGGGCCCGAAGAGTATCGGCCTGTTCTACGAGGGCACCGACTGGGGCCGCTCGCACGCCGCCAACGTCAAGAAGCTGGCGAAGGAGCGCGGCTACGCCATCTCGCTCGATGAGTCGTATCCGCCCAACCAGACCGACCTGTCGGCGCAACTGCTCAAGATTCGCAGCGCCAAGCCCGATGCGCTGATCGTCGTAGCCTACACGCCGGACCACATCCTCTTCACGCGCCAGCTTGCCGAAAGCCGCGTGTACGTGCCCTATGGCATCCACTCGGTCGGCGGCGGCTCGGAGGATCCAAACTTCTACAAGGCGGTATCGCCCAAGGCGGTCGAGAACATGTTCGTGCAGGACGACTTCCAGGTCGACATCATGCGCGCCGCCAAGGATCCGGCCATGGTCGCCGCCGATGCGAAGTTCAAGACGGTCCTCGGCTATGGCATCAATTCCTATGGCGCACAGGGCGTGTCCAACGTCTACGTGGTCAAGGATGCGCTGGAGCGCGCCGCCTCGGTCGAGCGCGAGAAAGTGCGCGACGCCCTGGCCAGGACCGACATCAGCAGCGGCCCCGCGCTGATCACCGGCTACCAGCGCATCAAGTTCGACGCGCAGGGCCAGAACACCTTTGCCCACGGCGTGATCTCGCAGAACCAGAACGGCGAGCGCCGCACCATCTGGCCGGCATCGAACCGGCTGGCAGGGGTGACGCCGGTGTGGCCGCTGCCGGCACCCGGCGCGCGCTGAGCGTCCGGCAGGACGGCCCGGCACGCCGTGCCGGGCCGGGTGTATCGCAACGCGGGCGCTGCCCGTGATTATCGAGATAGTGACATGGACCCAACCATTCTGGCCTACGCCGTGGTCAACGGCGTGCTGCTGGGCGGCATCTACGGTGGCATCGCGCTTGGCCTCAGCCTCATCTTCGGCGTGCTGAGGGTGATCAACTTCGCGCATGGCTCCTTCCTGATGCTCGCCATGTACCTGAGCTACCTGATCTGGTCGGTATTCGGCCTGCATCCTTACCTGACCGTGCTGTTCACCGTGCCGCTGCTGTTCCTGCTCGGCTACTTCACCCATGCGGTGGTGATCGCGCCGCTGTTCCGGCGCGAGGCCACCATGGTGGTCGAGCCGCTTGGCGCCTTGCTCCTGACCACCGGCGTGTTCCTGGTGATCGACAACGGCATCCTGATGGCCTTCGGCCCCGACGTGCGCACAGTCACCACCGATGCGCTCAGCGGCTCGATCGACGTGGCGTCGCTTCCGGTCAACGTGCCGCGGCTGATCGCTTGCGTGGCGGCGGTGGCGGTCGCCGCCGGCCTGTCGTACTGGCTGCGCTACACCGACACCGGCCGCCAGATCCGTGCCACCGCGCAGAATCGCGACGCCGCGGCGCTGTCGGGCATCAACGTAGGCCAGGTCTACAACGTCACCTTCGGCATCGGCGCCGGTATCCTCGGGCTCTTCGGCGCGCTGCTGGTGCCGGTCCTGTCGGTATCGCCGACCACCGGCCTGGGCTTCGGCATCAAGTCCTTCCTGGTGGTGGTGCTGGGCGGCATCGGCTCGATCCCGGGCTCGTTGCTCGGCGGCCTGGTGCTGGGCGTGTTCGAGTCGGTCGCCTCGCAGTTCGTCACGGCGACTTCCGCGTCGGTATTCTCGTTCTGCCTGTTCATCATCGTGTTGCTGTTCCGCCCCAACGGGCTGCTCGGCCGTAAGTAGGGGAGGGCCATATCCATGACCGTGTCCAGGACCAATATCAATGCCGTGATCGGGATACCGCTGATGGCCATTGCCGGGGTGTTGCCGCTGTTCGTGCAGGACAGCTACGCGCTCCATTCGCTGATCATGATCCTCTACTTCGCCTACATGGCGTCGGCGTGGAATTTTGTCTGCGGCTATGTGGGGCAGCTGTCGCTGGGGCACTCTGTGTTCGCTGGCGGCGCCGGCTATGTCACCGTGCTGCTGTTCACCCAGCTGGGCGTGTCGCCGTGGCTCGGCATGTTTGCCGGCGGGGTGGCCGCGGCGCTGCTGTCGGTGTGCATCGGCTATCCCACCTTCAAACTCAAGGGGCCGTACTTCACGCTGACCACCATCGCCTTTGCCGAGATCGTGCGCATCTGGATCGAGAACACCGACGAGTTCCTCGGCATTCCGCTCAAGGGCGCGCAGGGCCTTGTCATTCCGCCATCGCAGGCAGGCTGGCTGGCGTTCCAGTTCGACGGCAAGGTGCCGTACTACTACATCATCTTTGCCATGCTGGTGGCGATGCTGCTGGCCACGTTGGCGCTGGAGCGCTCGCGCCTGGGCTACTACCTGAAGGCGATCCGCGGCGACGAGGCCGCCGCGCAGGCGGTAGGCGTCAGCACCACGCGCTACCCGATCATCGCGCTGGCCATCAGCGCGTTCATGACCGGGCTGGGCGGCGCTTTCTATGCCCAGTTCTTCCGCTATATCAACCCGGAGCGGAACATGGGGCTGGACCTGTCGATCGACGCCGCCATCATGGCCATCGTCGGCGGCCAGGGCACCATCATCGGCCCGGTGCTGGGCGCCTTCGTGCTGCACCCCATCGCCGAACTCGCCCGCGCCTGGTTCGCCGGCAAATTCCTCGGCCTGCACCTGGTGATCTACGGCCTGATCCTGATGGCGGCGGTGCTGTATTTCCCCAAGGGCATCATCGGCCCGCTCGAACGGCTGCTGCGCTACCGGCGCGCACCGCATGCCCCGGCCAAGGCCGTCGTCGCCAAGGACGCCTGAAGGAGGATCCATGGAACGCATTCTCGAAGTGAAATCGATCTCGAAGCGCTTCGGCGGCCTGCAGGCCGTCAGCAAGCTGTCTTTCTCAGTGGGCAAGGGCGAAATCCTGGGGCTGCTCGGTCCCAACGGCGCCGGCAAGACCACAGCCTTCAACCTGATCGCCGGCGCGATCCAGGCCGACGAAGGCGACATCCTGTTCGGCGGCCAGCAGATCCGCGGGCGGCGTCCGAACCAGATCTGCGCCAGCGGCATCGCGCGCACCTTCCAGCTGTCCAAGCCCTTCGGCGGGCTCAGTGCGCTGGAGAACATCATGGTCGGCGGCTTCTCGCGCAGCCGCGCGCGGGCGCGCGTGCGCGACGAGGCCTATGCCTGCCTGGAGTTCCTGGGGCTGGCCGCGCGCGCCGATACCGACGCCAGCGACCTGACCGCCTTCGACAAACGCAAGCTCGAACTGGGCCGGGCGCTGGCCACGCGCCCGCGCCTGCTGCTGATGGACGAAGTGGTGGCCGGCGCCACGCCCAGCGAGGCGGGCGAGATGGTCGAACTGGTGCGCAAGATCCGCGACACCGGCGTGACGGTGCTGATCGTCGAGCACGTGATGAAGGTGATCATGGGCCTGTCGGACCGCGTGATCGTGATGGAGCAAGGGCGGCTGATCGCGGACGGCGTGCCTGCCGACGTGGTCCGCATGCCCCAGGTCCTCAACGCCTATTTCGGAGATGGCTATGCCAGCAGCAATATTTGAAGTGGAGGACCTGTGGTCCGGCTATGGCGAGCAACAGGTGCTGCGCGGCATCAACCTGTCGCTGGCGCCCGGCTCCATCACCGCGCTGATCGGCGCCAACGGCGCCGGCAAGACCACCTTCCTGCGCACCGTGTCGGGGCTGGTGCGGCGCAAGCGCGGCGCGGTGCGCATGGACGGGCGCGAGCTCGATGCCCAGGCGCCGCACCGCGTGGTGCTGGAGGGCTTTGTGCAGTCGCCGGAGGGCAAGCAGCTCTTCCTCGGCATGTCGATCCTGGAGAACCTGCTGATCGGCGCCAGCAACCGGCGCGCGCGCCAGCGGCGCGCGCAGACGCTGCGCGAAGTGTTCGCGCTGTTCCCGATCCTGGAGGAGCGCCAGCACTTGGCGGCCTCGACGCTGTCGGGCGGCCAGCAGCAGATGCTGGCGGTCGGCCGCGCACTGATGGCGCTGCCGCGCGTGCTGGCGCTGGACGAGCCGTCGCTGGGGCTGGCGCCGATCATGGTCGACCGGCTCTTCGACAGCATCCGCCAGTTGCGCGAGCGCGACATGGCCATCCTGGTGATCGAGCAGAACGTCAACCAGGTGCTGGACATGGCCGACTACGGCTACGTCATCGAGAGCGGCACCATCGCGCTGTCCGGACCGGGCAAGGAGCTGCTTGCCAACCCGCACCTGCGCGCAACCTACCTGGGCGTGTAGCGCCCCCCGTTTCTTCAACAAGGAGTGAGGCAGTATGAGTCAACGGATTGCAGTGGTAACGGGCGGCGGCACCGGTATCGGTCGGGCGATAGCCGAGGTGTTTGCAGAAGACGGCATGCGCGTCGTGTGCCTGGGCATCGATGCCGACGAGGACCTGCCGCCCGCGCTGGAATTCCGGCGCGGCGATGTCATGGCGACCGACGCCATGCGCGAAGCCCTCGCGGATCTGGAGTCGGTGTCGGTGCTCGTCAATGCGGCGGGCATCATCCTGCATGAACGCAGGGAGTTCTCGCCGGAGGGCTTTCGCAAGGTGGTCGACGTAAACCTGAACGGTTCGCAGTCGATGATCAGCGTGGTGCAGGAGCGCCTTGCCGAGGCGCGTGGCGCGGTCGTCAACGTCGCGTCGATGTGGAGCTACTTCGGCTCGCCCAACAATCCGGCCTATACCGCCAGCAAGGCCGGCGTGCTGGGGCTGACGCGGGCCTATGCGGCTGCGCTGGCGCCGCAGGGGATCCGCGTCAACGCGGTCGCGCCCGGCTGGATCCGCACGCGGCTGTCCTCGGGCGCGCTCGACAACCCCGAGCGCAGCGTGGCGATCATGGCGCGCATCCCGATGCAGCGCTGGGGCACGCCGCGCGACGTGGCGCGCGTGGTGCGCTTCCTGTGCGCCGAGGATGCGGCCTATGTGACCGGCGTGATCCTGCCGGTCGACGGCGGCTTCGGCATCGCCTGATCCGGGCGCACTTACCCTGCCGTGAGCAGCTCGATCATCGCCCGCGCCGCCGCCGACTGGCGCCGGTGCGGCGCGTAGATGACCGAGAAGGGGCGCGAGCGGCCGCGCAGCTGCGGAAGCAGCTCGACCAGGCGCCTGCGTTCGATCCGGTCGCGCACGATGAAGTCATAGCTCTGGCAGATGCCCACGCCTTGCTCGGCCAGCGACACCACGCCGAGCACATCGTCGGACACCGCGATGGCGGATGTTGTCAGCCAGTCGATGTCGTGGTCGCCGTCGCGGAACACCCACGGCGCGATGCGGCCGGTGCGCGGCAGCACGAAGGGCAGGCAGACATGGTGGCGCAGGTCGTCCAGCGTCTGCGGCGTGCCTTCGCGCTGCAGGTAGTCGGGTGCCGCGACCAGGCACAGCGCCGCGTCTTCCAGCCTGCGCGCCACCAGGCCGCTGTCGGGCAGGTGGCCGAGGCGGATGGCGAGGTCAAAGCCCTCGGCGACCAGGTCGACATTGCGGTTGGTGATGTTCAGCTCGACCTGCACGCGCGGGTACAGCCGGGCAAAGCGCGCCAGCAGTGGCGGCAGCCGGTAGTGGCCATAGGTGGTGGGAACGCTCATGCGCACCCGTCCCGACAGCTCGCCTTCCTGTCCCTGGATGTCGCGCTCGGCCTCGTCGAGCAGCGTAAAGGCTGCGCGCGCCTGCTCAAGGTACAGCCGCCCCGGATCGGTCAGGCCGATGCGGCGCGTGGTCCGGCGCAGCAGCTGGCTGCCGAGTCGCGCCTCCAGCCGGGCAATGGCGCGGCTGAGCACCGAGGGCGTGGTCGACAGCGCCACGGCCCCGGCCGTGAACGAGCCATGCTCGATCACCGCGAGAAAGGCTTCCACGTCACCGAGGTGATCGAAGCGGCGTGCCATTTTGTCCTCCGAAGAACAAATGAATTCCTGGTGCGCCAGTTTATCGCCAGTGATGCGGGTAATAAAGTACGGAACGTGGGCAGGGCAACGGCACCAACGCTGCCATCCGAGCCCTGAATCCCTTCCATTCATGCCAGCCGTGCGCGCGCCGTTGCGCAGGCGCAAGGCGGCCACATCCCGAGGAACTCAATGGACCTGCAACTTCAAGGCAAGACCGCCATCGTCACCGGCGCCACGGCCGGTATCGGCCTGGCCATCGCCCGCACGCTCGCGCGTGAAGGCGTCGCGGTCACCATCACCGGCCGCCATCGCGACAAGCTTGATGCCGCGGTGGCGGACATTGCCGCCGCCGCGTCCGAGGCCAGCGTGACCGCAATCGTCGCGGACCTTGGCGACGCAAGCGGTGTGGCCGCGCTGGCGGGCGCGCAGCCGCACACCGACATCCTGGTCAACAACCTGGGCTACTACGAAGCCAAACCCTTCGCCGAGATCACCGACGAAGACTGGTTGCGCATGTTCGACGTCAACGTGATGTCCGGGGTGCGCCTGTCGCGCCATTACTTCCCGCGCATGCTGGAGAAGAACTGGGGCCGGGTGATCTTCATTTCCAGCGAGGTCGGCGCCTTCACGCCGCCGGACATGGTGCACTACGGCGTCACCAAGTCGGCGCAACTTGCGGTGTCGCGCGGCATGGCTGAGCTGACCAAGGGGACCGGCGTCACCGTCAACAGCGTGCTGCCGGCCGCGACCCGCTCCGACGGCATCGTCGAATACCTGCGCCAGACCGCGCCGCGCGCGGGCATGAGCGCTGCCGAAATCGAAGCGAACTTCTTCGCAACCTATCGTCCCAGCTCGCTGATCGCACGCATGATCGAGGCCGACGAGATCGCCGCCATGGTGGCGCTGCTGGCGAGCCCGCTCGGGGCCGCTTCCAACGGCGCCGCGGTGCGCGTCGAAGGCGGCAGCTTCCGCTCGATCCTCTGATGCAGCGCAGGCCGCGGCCGCGCGGCCTGACCCGCCTGCGACGCTCTATCCAGATATCCTTTTCTGAAACCGCCATGTTCCTTCGTATTTCCAGGCTGGCAGCCCTGATGCTGGCCTCGTTCTCCGTCTTCCCTGACTTTGCCGGTGCCGCCGGACAGGCACCGCTCGAACGCTGGCGCAGCTATGCGGGCGTCAGCTGGGAGGCGTCCCGGCCGGGCGCAACCCCACCGCCATTTGCCGGCTCGGCCAGCGCGCCGATTGCCGGCATCCATTTCGACGCACAGGGCCGGGCCTTCGTCAGCACGCCGCGGCTGGTCTCGGCCGGCGCGCCGGCTACGCTGAGCCTCCTCGATACGGGCCCACAGAGCGGGCCAGCCCGGCTGTCTGCCTTCCCCTCGGTGGAAGGCAACGCCGTTGCCGGTGCGCCGGACAGCCATCTGCGCAACGTGCTCGGCTTCCACATCGACCGCCGCAACGGCTGGCTGTGGGCGCTGGACATGGGCTTTGTCGCGGGCGAGGCCGGAGCGCCGGCAGGCGGGCAGAAGGTGATGGTGTACGACCTGCGCACCGGCCGCACGGTCCGGCGCATCGCACTGGATGGCGTGGCCGATCGCAACGGCAGCTTCCTCAACGATATCGTCGTCGACGAGCGCCGCAAGATTGCCTACATCTCCGACAGCGGCCTGCGCAGCGCGCCGGACAACAAGGCCGGCCTGATCGTGGTGGATCTTGCCTCCGGCAAGGCGCGGCGCGTGCTGGACCGGCACTCCAGCCTGCTGCCCGAGCCCGGTGCCAAGGTAGTCTCGCATGGCGTCGAGGTCTGGCCGGGCAAGCCACTGCAACTGGGCATCAATGGCATCGCGCTGTCGCCGGACGCCGGCACGCTGTACTGGGCCGTGACCACGGGCACTCACGCCTACACCATTCCCACGCGGGTGCTGCGCGATGCCGGCGCAAGCCACGCGACGGTCGCGGCGGCTGTGCGCGACATCGGCGACGTGGGCGGAAATACCGACGGGATCGTTACTGACGCAAGGGGCAACCTCTACATCACGGATGTCACGCGCAATGGCATCGCCAAGTACGACCCGCGCAGCCGGCAGATGTCGCTGGCCGCCGCCGACGAGGGCGTGCTCTGGCCGGATACGCCAGCGATCCATCCCGACGGCTTCCTGGTGTTTACGGTCAGCAACCTGAACCAGCACTTTGCCGGCGCGGTCAAGGCGGGGGAGGAGCGCTACGAGCTCTGGCGCATGCCGTTGCGAAACAAGCAAGTCAAGGTCGACTGAATGCGGACGCAAGCGATGCCGCATCCGTAGCATTGACGGCTAGGCCGCCTGCTGCCCGCCTGGGCGGGTCAAAATTGTCGTAAGAAGAACACTCCAGGTGATCTGAGGGGCTCTCAGATCCCGCCCAGCAGGTCATGCGCATCCACGAGCGCATAGGCGATCTCGGGATGCTGTTCCATGCTGCGGCGGATCGCGGCGGGGATCGATTGGCGGATCTTGCGGCACAGCCCGGGCTGTTCCTGCACCTGGATATTGATGCCGCGCACCGTCCGCACACCGCGTGCGCTGGGGGTGATGGTCAGTACGATGCCCAGTTGCGCCTGCATCAGGCCCTCCATCCGGCGCAGCTCGGCCAGGCTGGTCAGGCTCTCCAGCCGCTCGACCAGCCGCTTTTCCTCGGGCCGCGTGAGCCGCAGCACGCGCAGGTCGGCGTTCGGATCACTCAGCAGCGCTTCGCGCCCGCAGATGCAGGCGCCGGGCGGGCATTCCGTGCGAAGGGGGAACGGCGCGTTCATGTGGGGCGCGGCCGGGAGGCCGCCTGATGTCCGGGGCGATGGCCGGATATCTTAAATCAGGTCACCGGCTTCCGGCGCGCCCGCCGCAACACTCGTCGCCGCTAGGCCTCCGCAAGCAGCACGCGGCCCGGCCGCGCCTTGCCGGTCCGCGTGCCATCCCACGCCTGCTCACCGTTAACCCAGACGCCTTCGATGCCGCAGCTCGCCTGCACCGGATGCGAAAAGGTGGCGAGGTCGCTGATGGTGTCCGGATCGAATAAGACCAGGTCGGCATGGAAGCCTTCGCGCAGCAGCCCGTGTTCGCGCAGGCGGTACTGTTGCGCGGGCAACCCGGTCATCTTGTGGATCGCCGCGGGCAGCGTCAGCAGCTTCTCCTCGCGCACCAGCGCGCGCAGCACGCGCGGGAAGGTGCCCCACTGGCGCGGATGCGGATGGCGGTCGAAGGGCAGGCCGTCGGAGCCGACCATCGCCAGCGGTGTGTGTAGATGCGGCGGATATCGCCCTCGTCCATCAGGAAGTAGATCGCCCCCGCGGGTGACAGCCGGGCGATGGTGGCGTCGTCATCCAGGCCAAGTTCGGCCATGACCTCGGCAAAATCGCGCCCGGTGGCATCCGGGTATCCCTCCGACCACGTGACCAGCGTGCGGCTGGCCAGCCGTACGCGATCCAGGCGCAGCATGGTCGAGGTGGCGGGATACGGATGGCAGTCGAGGCACACCGGCTGCATGGCCGCGGCGTGGTCGATCAGCGCCAGCGTTTCGCGCGTGCGGCCGTGGTTGCGCTGGCCCGCGACCTTGTGGTGCGAGAACACCACGCGCGCATCCAGTGCGCGCCCGATCGCCAGCGCCTCGTGCATGGCCGGCACGATGTGGTCGGCTTCATCGCGCAGATGGGTGGCGTAGATGGCGCCGCAGCCCAGCAGCGGCTGGCCGATGTCGATGATCTCTTGCGTGGGCGCGGCGGCTGCGGGCGGATAGAACGTACCGGTGGACAGGCCGAACGCGCCCGCGTCCATCGCCTCGCCGACCATCGCGCGCATGCGCGCGCGCTCGCCGTCGTTGGCGGGGCGGCTGACGTCAGGCATCACCGCCACGCGCAGCGTGGTATCGCCGACCAGGGGCACCACGTTGACCGCGGCGGGCGCATCGCGCAACGCCTGCAGCCACGCTCCGAACGACGTGAAGGGGAACAGCATCTGCGAGCCCAGCAGGTCGAGCGGCTGCGGGAGCGCGGTGCCCACCAGCGGCGCCACGCTGATGCCGCAGTTGCCGGTGACCAAGGTGGTGACACCCTGCGAGACGCGCGGCTTCATCTCCGGATGTACCAGCAGGTAGCCGTCGTCGTGGGTGTGCGAGTCGATAAACCCCGGCGCCAGCACGCGGCCGGCAGCGCAGCGGGTCGGCGTGCCGGGCGCGACGGGAAAATCGCCGAGCGCGGCGATGCGCCCGCCGCCGATGGCCAGGTGGCCGCGCACCGGCGGTACACCGGTGCCGTCCACCAGCAGCGCATCGGTCAGCACCAGCTCGGCATCGATGGGAGCGGACCTGGCGGGTTGCATGCGCATGCCGCTCAGTCCAGCTTGTCGATATGGGCCGTGGCGATCAGCTCGCGCCATTTCGCGGTTTCGGCATCGATCAGGTGCCGGAACTGCGCGGGCGTGCCGCCGGCCGGCTCGGCGCCGAGCGCCGCCAGGCCCTTGCGCACGTCCGGCGCCTGCAGCGCGCCTTGCAGTGCTGCGTTGATCTTGTCGACCACCGCCGCCGGCGTGCCGCGTGGCGCCACCACGCCACCCCATGCCACCGTCTCATAGCCCTTGAGCCCGGATTCGTCTAAGGTCGGTACCTCTGGCAACAACGCCAGGCGCTTCAGGCTGCTGACCGCGAGCGCGCGCACCTTGCCGCCGCGGATCAGCGGCATCGCTTCGGAGGTATTGCTGAACATGAAGTCGAGCCGCCCGCCCATCAGGTCCTGCAACGCGGCGGGGCCGCCGTTGTAAGGAATGAAGGCGATATCGGCCTTGACCATCGACTTGAACAGCTCGCCGCCCATATGGCCGGTCGTGCCGACGCCCGAGGCGCCATACGACAGCCGCCCCGGCTGCGCATGCGCGCGGGCGACCAGATCCTGCACGCTGTGCAGCGGCGAGTTGACCGGCACGATCAGCACGTTGTACAGGCTGAACAGGTGGATCACCGGCACCAGGTCGCGGTCGACGTCGTAGGGCAACTTGCGGAACAGCGAGCGGTTGACCGCCAGCGTGTTGATATTGCCGAAGCCGATGGTGGTGCCGTCCGGCGCGCCGCGGCGGATCGCCGCGATGCCGAGGTTGCCGGCGGCCCCGGGCCGGTTGTCGATCACCATGGTGACGCCGCTCTCGCGCGAGGCCTGGTTGACCACCAGGCGCGACAACACGTCGGGCGAGCCGCCGGCCGCGGACGGCACGACGAAGGTCACCGGCTTGTCGGTCCAGGGCTGCGACGGTGCGGCTGCACAGGGCGTGGCGATGGCGATGACGGATGTGGCAAACCCGATGGCTAACGTGCGAAGCATGCTGACTCCTCAAGTGCGTGAGATGCGAGCCAGACTAGCATCGGGCCCTCGCAATCCCGTCATCGAATCCTGTGCTGAGGCCATAATCGAGCGTTATCGATGTGGAGATTCTTCGGAGGCTTGGCATGAGAGAGCAGGGGCGATCCGACGCACGCGCGCGCGAAGGCGAACCAGAGGCAGAAAGCGACGCTGCGCGCTGCGGCAGGCCGCTGAACCTGCGCCAGATCGAGGTGTTCCAGGCCATCATGCAGGCCGGCTCGGTCAGTGGTGCGGGGAGGATGCTGCATGTGTCGCAGCCCGCGGTCAGCCGCGTGCTGGCGCTGACCGAAAGCCGGCTCGGCTATCCGTTGTTCGAGCGGGCGCGCGGCAAGTTGCTGCCGACGCCTGAGGCGCGTCGCCTTCACGCTGAAGTCGAACAGGTCTATGGCGGCGTGCGCCGGGTCAATGCCCTTGCCACCGCGCTGCGCCGCGAGGGCGCCGGCACCTTGCGCGTGGTGGCCAGCGCGGCGTTCGCGCAACAGCTTGTCCCGCGCGCGCTGGCGCATCTGCGCGCCGGTGGCGTGCCCACGCGCATCGACTACCGCAGTGTCACCTTCGATGAACTGGTCGGCTGTTTCCTGAGCGGCAGGGCCGATGTCGGCGTGTCGATGGTGCCGGCCGGACATGCCTCGGTGGCGTCGACGCGGCTGGGCCGCCAGCCTCTCGTGTGCATCCTGCCGCAGGACCATCCGCTTGCCGGGCGCGCGGTGCTGACGCCGGAAGATTTCGCCGGCACGGCATGGATCGGGTATCCGCAAGGCACGCCGCTGGGACGGGCCGTGGCCAGATTTTTCGGAGAGCGGGCCGTGCATTGCGCGCCCGCCATTGAAGTACATTCCTCGGTCACCGCCTGCGCGTTCGTGCAGCAAGGGTTGGGTCCGGCGCTGGTGGATGCGTGGAGCGTGACGCCCGCGATGCGCCCGGCCCTGGCAGTACGCACGGTGTCGCCGGAAGTGGGGCTGGAGATCTGGGCGACCCATTCCAGCCTGGTCCCGTTGCCGCTGGCAGGGCGTCGTTTCCTCACATCGGTCGGGGAGGTGCTGCGAGATGCAGCGCCACATGACGCATGCGCCCAGGGGTAATCCGGCAGCAATTTCCGATCCGGTCTATGCTCGCGGCAGCGGTACGGCCCGACGGCCGCGACAACAACGAAAAACCCAGCCAAGACCTGCACAGGAGACCCCCATGGCACTCTCGATGTACGACGTTTCGATCCCCGTGTTTATCCGCGCGCTCGGCAACCTCGCCGCGATCCTGGACAAGGGCGCCGCCCACGCCCAGGCGCAGGGCATGGACCCGGCCGACCTGATCCAGACCCGGCTGATCGCCGACATGGATGCGCTGCCGGCACAGGTGCAGCGCGCCAGCGACGCCGCCAAGGGCTGCGCCGCGCGCCTGGCGGGCATCGAGGTGCCGTCGTTCGCCGATACGGAAACCACCTTTACCGAACTGCAGGACCGCATTGCCCGCACCATCGTATTCCTGGAGCAGATCACGCCTGAGCAGTTGGAAGGCAGCGAGCAGCGCGCGATCGAGCTGAAGCTGCGCCAGGGGCCGATAACGTTCGACGGCAAGTCCTACCTGCTGGGCTTTGCGTTGCCCAACTTCTATTTCCACGTGACCACCGCCTACGACATCCTGCGCCACAAGGGTGTGCAGATCGGCAAGCGCGACTTCCTGGGGCTCAAGTAAGAAAAAGCCGGGCGCAAGGCCCGGCTCGTTGCATCGTGGGACGGCGTTCAGTCCCCTGCGTTCAGTCCCACTCCGGCGCAAAGTCCGGGTTGGCCAACCGCTCGCCGCGGTCCAGCCCGGCAATGGCTGCCATCTCTTCTTCAGACAGGCGCAGCGACGCCGCCGCCAGGTTGCCTTCCAGGTTGGCGCGCTTCGTCGACGACGGGATCACCGCATAGCCCTGCTGCAGCAGCCAGGCCAGCGCCACCTGCGCGGGCGACGCATCGTGGGCCTGCGCAATTCGCTGCAGCACCGGGTCCTGCATCACCTTGCCATAGGCCAGCGGCATGTAGGCGGTGATGTGGATGCCCTGCGAACGCGTGAAGTCGGCCAGCTTGCGGTTCTGCAGGAACGGGTGCATCTCGACCTGCTGCGTGGCGATCTGGTCGGCGCCGACCGCGTCGATGGCCTGTTGCAGATGCGCGATGGTGAAGTTCGACACGCCGATCGCGCGCGTCAGGCCCGCGGCACGCGCTTCGACCAGCGCCTCCATGTATTCCTGCACCGGGATCGCATCGCCGGGCGAGGGCCAGTGGATCAGCGTCAGGTCGACCTGGTCCAGGCGCAGCTTTTCCAGGCTGGTCTCCAGGCTGGCGCGCAGCTTGTCGCGGGCGAGCGCTTCGGTCCAGATCTTGGTGGTGACAAAGAGCTCCTTGCGCGGCACGCCGCTGGCGGCGATGGCCTGGCCGACGTCGGCCTCGTTGTCATAGATCTGGGCGGTGTCGATATGGTGGTAGCCCAGTTCCAGGCCGGTGCGCACGGAATCGATGACCTGCTGGCCCTTGAGTCGGAAAGTGCCGAGGCCGATGGCGGGAATCTGCATGGTGTTCTCCTTAGCTTGCAGGGTGTGTTCGGGAAGTTTCAGTACAGGGTGAGGCTCAGTGCGTCATGGCGCCGGCCGGCATGCCGCCACTGCGGGCATCGAAGCCCGCGGCGCGGTCCAGGCGGCCGCTCAGTTCGGTGAGGGCCAGCGCCACCAGGACCACCAGCGCGCCGATCCACGGCGTCTGCATCAGGCCCAGGTGGGTCACGATCAACCCGCCGGCCCAGGCAGCGCCGGCAATGCCCAGGTTGAAGGCCGCGATATTCAGCCCCGAGGCCACGTCCACGGCGTCAGGCGTAAAGCGCTCGGCCTGCTTGACCACGTAGACCTGCAGGCCCGGCACGTTGCCGAATGCCACGGCGCCCCAGGCCAGCACGGTTGCCACTACCAGCCAGCGGTGCGGCGCGGTGAAGGTCAGTACGAACAGCACCACGGCCAGCAGCAGGAATACCAGCTTCAGCGCCGGGATCGGGCCGTGGCGGTCGGCCAGGCGGCCACCCCAGATATTGCCCGCGGCGACCGAAACACCATATACCAGCATCACCAGGCCGACCGCGCCGGCGTCAAAGCCGGACACGTCCTGCAGGATCGGGGCGAGGAAAGTGAACGGGATAAACGAGCCGCCGTAGCCGATCGCGGTCTTAGCGTAGACCAGCAGCAGGCGCGGCTCGGCCAGCACGCGGGCCTGCTGCAGCAGCGAGGCCGGCGGCGTATGGGCAATCGAGCGCGGCACGAACAGCAGGCTGCCGACAAAGGCGACCATGCCCAGCGCCGACACGGCCAGGAAGGTCTCGCGCCAGCCGAAGTGCTGGCCGATAAACGTGCCCAACGGCACGCCGGTCACCAGCGCCACGGTCAGGCCGGTGAACATGATGGCGATGGCGCTCGCCGCCTTCTCGCGCGGCACCAGGCCGGTGGCGATGGTCGAGCCGATCGAGAAGAACACGCCATGCGCCAGGCCGGTCAGCACGCGCGCCAGCACCAGCGATTCATAGCCGGGCGCCTTCCACGCCAGCAGGTTGCCGAGCGTGAACAGCGCCATCAGCGACAGCAACAGCAGCTTGCGCGGCAGGCGGCCGGTCAGGGCAGTCAGCACGGGTGCGCCGATGGCCACGCCGAGCGCGTACAGGCTGACCAGCAGCCCCGCCGAGGGCAGCGAGACATTCAGGTCGGCGGCAATGGTGGGAATCAGGCCAACGATCACGAACTCGGTCGTGCCGATGGCAAAGGCGCTGATGGTCAGCGCGAACAAGGCAATGGGCATGGGGCGCCTCCGCTTTGGGGAATGAGGGAATGAGCGGAGTGTGCCTCGGATGCTTTTGCAGAAAAACCGGGTGATCTGCAGAAGATATTTGACTAGAATTCAAGAATGAAGCTGACGCTCGAAGAACTCGCCGCCTTCGTTGCCGTGGTCGATACCGGTTCGATCACGGCCGCCGCCGAGCAGCTCGGCCAGACCGTGTCCGGCATCAGCCGGGCGCTGAGCCGGCTCGAAGACAAGCTGGAAACCACGCTGTTGCGCCGGACCACGCGCCGGCTGGAACTGACGGAAGAGGGCGCCGCGATGCTGGCGCACGCGCGCGGCATCCTGGCCGCCGCCGACCTGGCCGAGGAGCAGATGGCGCTGCGCCGCCAGCGCCCGGCGGGCAAGCTGCGCGTCAACGCGGCTTCGCCCTTTATGCTGCACGCGGTGGTGCCGCTGGTTGGCGAATTCCGGCGGCTTTATCCCGACATCGAGCTGGAACTGAACACCAACGACCAGATCATCGACCTGATCGAGCACCGCACCGACGTTGCCATCCGCATCGGCGCGCTGCGCGATTCCACGCTGCACGCGCGTGCACTCGGCACCTCGCGCCTGCGGGTGCTGGCCAGCCCGGCCTACCTGAAGGCGCGCGGCCGGCCGCGCAGCGTGGCCGACCTGGCGGGGCACTCGCTGCTGGGCTTCACACAGCCGGAAGGGCTCAACCGCTGGCCCTTGCGGACCGAAGAAGGCTCGGAATTGCCGATCCGGCCGCATCTGGCCGCCTCCAGCGGCGAGACCCTGCGCCACCTCGCGCTGGCCGGCCAGGGGCTGGTGTGCCTGGCGGATTTCATGACCGAGGCCGACCGGCGCGCCGGCGACCTGGTGCAGGTGCTGGTGGAGCAGACCGTGGAGGTGCGGCAATCGATCCACGCGGTGTATTACCTCAACACGCAGCTGTCGGCGCGGATCGGCTGCTTCCTGGATTTCCTGGCCGCCAACCTGGCTGGGGAGGCGGGCCGCGCGCCGGTGCCGGCTAAGCGAAAACCCTGACCCCTCTGGTATACTTACGTTACGTCCGGACCGGCCGGACGCAGCCTGCGACAGGCCACAGGCGGTTCCTCCGGCAGTGCCCGGAGCCTGCACGGGAAACCCGGTGCACACCGCCCCGCGCTGCCAGCGATGCGGCACCGCCCAGGCGGTCCGCTCCAGGAGCCCAAGCTCAGATTCTTGATTTCTGGCACCCGGCCTTGCCTAACACTTACTGACCCCCCGGCCAGCCCGAAGGCTGCCGATTGCTCGTTTACGGTCCAGAACGGTCCGAGAGAGACCCCCACGCATGACTTACGCCGTCAAGGAAATCTTCTATACGCTGCAGGGCGAAGGCGCCAACGCCGGCCGCGCCGCGGTGTTCTGCCGCTTTGCCGGCTGCAACCTGTGGAGCGGCCGCGAAGAAGATCGCGCCAGCGCGGTGTGCCAGTTCTGCGATACGGATTTCGTCGGCACCGATGGCACGCGCGGCGGCAAGTACCGCAGTGCGGAGGAACTGGCCGCGGTGGTCGCCTCGGAATGGCCGCAGGGCATGGGTGGCAAGCCGCTGGTGGTGTGCACGGGCGGCGAGCCGCTGCTGCAGCTCGATGCGCCGCTGATCGACGCGCTGCACGCGCAGGGCTTCGAGATCGCCATCGAGACCAACGGCACCATGGTCGTGCCGCCCGGCATCGACTGGGTCTGCGTGAGCCCGAAGATGGGCTCGGAGCTGGTGGTCAGGCGTGGCGACGAGCTCAAGGTCGTGATCCCGCAGGCCGGCCAGGACTTTGCCGCATACGAGCAGCTTGATTTCCGCCATTTCCTGGTACAGCCCATGGACGGCCCGCTGCAGAGGGAAAATACCGCCGCCGCGGTGGACTTCTGCCAGCGCCATCCGCGCTGGCGGCTGTCGCTGCAGACGCACAAGCTGCTGGGCATCCGCTGAGCCCCGCATAGCGCGGGGCATATCCACTGGCAGGGTCGCCCCAGGGCGGCAAAACGTACACAATACAGGCTTCGGACGCACGCGCGGCGTCCGCACCAACGCAGGCGGCCAGTACGGCGCCGCTATCCATGAGCAAACAAGTTTCCATCACTCGCCGGCTGGAATTCGATTCCGGCCACCGCATCCCGAACCACTGCGGCCAGTGCCGCAACATCCACGGCCACCGCTATCGGCTGGACCTGACGCTGTCGGGCGAAGTCCTGCATCGCGAGGGCGCGTCGGATGACGGCATGATCCTGGACTTCGGCGACATCAAGGCGCTCGCCAACGAGCACCTGGTCAACAAGTGGGACCACGCCTTCCTGATCTATCGCGGCGACACCGCGCTGCTGAACTTCCTGCAATCGATGGAAGGGCACAAGACCGTGGTGCTGGACGCGATCCCGACGGTCGAGAACCTGGCCCAGGTCGCCTTCGACATCCTGGCGCCGGTGTTCAAGGACTGCTTCGGCCACCACCTGCAGCTCACCAGGCTGGTGCTGTTCGAGACCCCCAACTGCTGGGCCGAGGTGAGCGCGCCGGCGGTGCTGCCGGCACAGGACTGAGCGGGGACGATGCCAGAGACGCCGCCGCTGCCCATGCGCGCGCTGCCCGCGTTGCCCGACGATCCCGCCGAGGCGGCCGCGCGCGACGCGCACTACATGCGCGCCGCCCTGGAAGAAGCCCGCCTGGCCGAAGCCGCCGGTGAAGTACCGGTGGGCGCGGTGGTGGTCTGGAACGACACCATCATCGCGCGCGGCCACAACCTGCCGATCCGCTCGGTCGACCCGTCCGCGCATGCCGAGATGCAGGCGCTGCGCGCCGCCGCGCAGGTGATCGGCAACTACCGCATGCCCGAATGCGAGCTGTACGTGACGCTGGAACCGTGCGCGATGTGCAGCGGCGCGATCCTGCACGCGCGGCTGCGCCACGTAGTCTTTGGTGCCACCGATCCCAAGACCGGCGCCGCCGGCAGCGTGGTCAACCTGTTCGAGCAGGCGCAGCTCAACCACCAGACCACCATCACCGGCGGCGTGCTGGCCGAACCCTGCGGGCAGATGCTGAAGGATTTCTTCGGCGCCCGGCGCCGCGCCCAGAAGGCGGCACGCAATGCCGGAACTGAAGCGGGCTGCGCCTGCCCAACCCATCCCGACCAGAACAACGCCACCGACGCATGAGTACGCCGAACAACAGGCCGCCGCATACCGAAGTCCGACTGATCGCCTCGTCCGGGTATCCGCACGACGTTGCCATCGCCGCGCGCGGCGTTGCCTGGCTCAAGCAGCATGGCTACCACACCACCAACCCGGATGTGCTGGCCCGGCGCTACCTGCGCTTCGGCGGCACCGACGCGGAGCGGCTGGCCGACCTGCACGCCATCGGCACCGGCGTGCCGCATGAGCTGACGCTGGCGGTGCGCGGCGGCTACGGCATCGCGCGGCTGCTGGCGCAAGTGGACTTTGCACGCATCGCCGAACAGGCGCGCGCCAGCGCCACGCCCATCGTCGGCCACAGCGACTTCACTGCATTCCAGTTGGCTTACCTGGCAGCGACCGGCGGCGTCACCTTTTCCGGCCCCATGCTGCTGGCGGACTTTGGCGCGGACAGTGTCGATCCGTATATGTGGGAGCATTTCGAGGGCATCCTGCGCGATCCGGCCTACCAGGTCGACGTAGCGGCGCCCCAGTCCGGCGGCCAGGCCTTCAGCGGCGAGGTGGCCGGCACGCTGTGGGGCGGCAACCTGGCCATGCTGTGCAGTCTGCTGGGCACGCCGTTCATGCCGCGGGTCGAGGGTGGGGTGCTGTTCCTGGAAGACATCAACGAGCCGCCTTACCGGGTTGAACGCATGCTGGTCCAGCTGCAGCAGGCTGGCGTGCTGGGCACGCAGCGCGCCATCGTGCTGGGCGATTTTTCCAACTACCGCGTTACTGACTACGACAACGGCTATGACATGGACGCCGTGGTGGCGTACCTGCGCGAGCAGCTGCCGGTGCCGGTGCTAACCGGGCTGCCTTTCGGGCACTGCGCGCGCAAGCTGACGCTGCCGGTTGGTGCCCAGGTGCGGGTGGCCGCACGTGCAGACGGGTTCTCGATGGCGTTTTCCGGCTATCCGGTGCTGCCGTCGCTGGCCTGAGCGCCGGCGCGCGCAGGCCAGCCCTCCAGGCTGCCATCGGGGTGCAAGGATTGCATCAGGATGGTAGAATGCCCGGTTATTTCCTGACTTCCTGCCGGGTTCTCTCAAGAACCGGGCGCGGCCGGTGCCGCATCGCCAGCCATGGCCGCGGAATGCTCCGGCCGGCGCGATGCCTCCGTGGCAAGGCCGGCCCCTGAACGGCATGGGGTGCACCCCCGGTGCAAAAAACCTGCGCGACGTGGCCAGTGCCGCGGCGCCACATTCTCCAGACAAGGTTCCAGACGTGCTTTCTACCGCAAACATCACCATGCAGTTCGGCCCCAAGCCGTTGTTCGAGAATATCTCGGTCAAGTTCGGCGAGGGCAACCGCTACGGCCTGATCGGCGCGAACGGCTGCGGCAAGTCCACCTTCATGAAGATCCTCGGCAGCGACCTCGAGCCGTCGTCGGGCAACGTCATGCTGGAGCCGGGAATCCGCCTGGGCAAGCTGCGCCAGGACCAGTTTGCCTATGAAGACATGCGCGTGCTGGACGTGGTGATGATGGGCCACACCGAGATGTGGGCCGCGGCGCAGGAGCGCGACGCCATCTACGCCAACCCGGAAGCGACCGACGAAGACTACATGAAGGCCGCCGACCTGGAGGCCAAGTACGCCGAGTACGACGGCTACACCGCCGAGTCGCGCGCCGGCGAGCTGCTGCTGGGCGTGGGCATCCCCACCAGCCAGCACCAGGGCACGATGAGCGACGTCGCCCCGGGCTGGAAGCTGCGCGTGCTGCTGGCGCAGGCACTGTTCTCGAACCCGGACGTGCTGCTGCTGGACGAACCGACCAACAACCTGGACATCAACACGATCCGCTGGCTGGAAACGGTGCTCAACGAGCGCAATTCCACCATGATCATCATTTCCCACGATCGCCACTTCCTGAACTCGGTCTGCACCCACATGGCCGACATGGATTACGGCACGCTCAAGGTCTACCCGGGCAACTACGACGACTACATGGAAGCGTCGATGCAGGCCCGCGAGCGCCAGGTGGCCGCCAACGCGCGCGCCAAGGAGCGCATCAGCGAGCTGCAGGACTTCGTGCGCCGCTTCTCGGCCAACAAGTCCAAGGCGCGCCAGGCCACCTCGCGCGCGAAGCAGATCGAGAAGATCAAGGTCGAGGACATCAAGCCGTCGTCGCGCCAGAACCCGTTTATCCGCTTCGAGTTCGAGAAGAAGCTGCACAACCTCGCGGTCGAGGTGGAAAACATCACCAAGACCTACGACCGCAAGATCATCAACGGCCTGTCGCTGGCGATCCAGGCCGGCGAGCGCGTGGCGATCATTGGCGAGAACGGCGCGGGCAAGACCACGCTGCTGCGCAGCCTGCTCAACGGCGCGGTGCAGACCGGGGTGCAGCGCGGCGTGGAAGTCGACCGCGGCACGGTCAAGTGGGCCGAGAACGCCAACGTCGGTTACATGCCGCAGGACACCTATGAGGAATTCACCGACAACAGCGTCCTGATGGACTGGATGAGCCAGTGGACGCAGGCCGGCGACGACGAGACCTCGCTGCGCGGCACGCTGGGCCGGCTGCTGTTCTCGGCCGACGACATCAAGAAGTCGGTCAAGGTGCTGTCCGGTGGCGAGAAGGGCCGCATGATCTGGGGCAAGCTGATGCTGGGCCGCCACAACGTGCTGGCCATGGACGAGCCGACCAACCACATGGACATGGAGTCGATCGAATCGCTGCAGATCGCGCTGGACAAGTTCCCGGGCACGCTGATCTTCGTCTCGCACGACCGTGAGTTCGTCACCGGGCTGGCTACGCGCGTGATCGAAATCCGTACCGACGGTACGTTGACCGACTACCTGGGTACGTATGACGAGTACCTGCAGTCGCAGGGTATCGACGGCTGAACGCCCGATTCCGCCGATTGCTCAGAAAACAATTAGGGCTGCCTTCGGGTGGCCTTTTTTGTTCCTTGGTGCATTTCGCAGCGAAGGGCGAACGGGAGTTGTCCCATTCCTGATGTGCCCTGATTGTACCCAAGTGGAGGACGCTTGGGACAGTCGCCAGCACAGGTCTGTCGGGAACTTTGGGCCAGAACACCTGCCTCGCACCATTGACCATGCCCCGGTCCACCGCCTTCCACTGGGGCGCTCTGGTAATCCTCGGCACCTTCATAGCGGCATCGGCTAGAATCGTCCGAACAAGGAAAAGAACAAGCAGGGGTCACATGACGCAGCCGCTGTTGCTGGTGGATTTCGAGAATGTCCAGACAATCGACGTTCAACTCATCCCGCCGGACTACCGGATCGCCATCTTCTGCGGCGCAAATCAGAAGAGCGCTTCGCTTGATCTGACGACCCGGTTGCAGGATCTGGGGTCACGGGTCCAGTGGCATCGGGTCTCGGGCTCGGGTAAGAACGCTCTGGACTTCCACATTGCATTCCATATTGGCCGGGTCCTTGAGCGTCGGGAAGCCAGCGAGTTCGTAATCCTGGCCAAGGACACGGGCTATGACCCGCTGGTCAAGCACATCGGCTCACTCGGCGTGCCCTGCAAACGGGTTGCTGCTGTCGGGGAGATCCACGGGACTCCTGCCACTCCAACCGGGCAGTCCCAGCGACCAGTACCAAAAGCGTCGCCTCCCTCCAGCGCCGAGCTTGATCGTGTGAAGGCGAATCTCTCTAAGCTGCAGAAGAGCAAGCGGCCCCGAAAGAGGGACACGCTAACAAAGCATGTCAGTACCCTGTTCGGCAACAAGCTGCCGAAGGCCGAGTTGACGTTGCTGATTAACGATATGTTCCGCCGCAAGCTCGTCTCCGAGGCCGGTAATGCCATCACTTATTACTTCTAGGCAAGGACATTACTGCCTCATGACAGAGAGAAAATACAGCAGTCTCGGCTTCGAACTGCGTGCCGGGTCCGTGGATCCATCGCTTCCGCTGCTGTTTCAGATCGGAGTGGCAGACGGTGTCAACTCAGAGATGCAGATCATCTACGTTCGGGATGAGCCGGGACGGTGCCATTGGCCCATTTGGTAACTATGACGACAACCTGAGGCGGATGCGGGTCGGTCGTCCTGCTCGGAACGGAAAGGGGTTCCGTCAGATTCACAAGGACCTCGGCATCGCCCTTCGTGAAGGCAAGTCAATCGTGATCGAACTGGTTCGGAACGTAGATATGGGCGCCGAACCACTCGCTGCTGCTAAGAAGGCTTTGCAGCGGGCACACGGGTTAAAGCTAGCGAGCGCAGGAGCGCCGGAACTCTAGCGCTGCTTGTGGTCTGTACTCGGGCGATGAGGTTGTAATCGACCCGACTCAGACCGTAAGTCTGAGCGATATCATATTGCAGCCGGTGCCACAGGTGACTGGTCATCTCAGCGTCGGCCATGGCCCGGTGTGCTCGCCCGGACTTGGGCAATCGCAGCATATCCACCAGTGTCGACAACCTGTGATTGTGGGCGTGCGGGTAGATACGCCTTGAGGCGAGCATCGTACATGCAAAAGACTGATTGGCTGTAATGCCCAGGATCGCAAGCTCAGCTTCCCAAAACCTTCGGTCGAAGCCGGCGTTGTGAGCCACCACTGGATGACCACCAACGAACTGGGCCGCCTCACGCATCACCCTAGATGCGGCGGGTGCCGATGCAATCATCTCGTTAGTGATCCCGGTCAAGTTCACGACGTGAGAGGGGATGCGTCTTCCAGCGTTCATCAAGCTTTGATAGCGGTCGACGATTTGCCCGTCACGCAAGAGAATGACAGCAATTTCCGTGGCTCGGTCACCTTGACTCGGCGACAGTCCGGTCGTCTCAAAATCCAGAACCGCAACGGTTTGCATGCTGCTTCCTCTTGTTTGTCACAGCCCAAGCTCTGCCGTCGGATGCAACTCAGGCACATATCCGGCTCGCAGCACCGCTACTGTCGAGCGTGGCGTGAGAACGGTCACTTGCAGTCCCTTCGGTCTGGCTTGCGCATCCTGGTACCTGTCAAAGGACCAGCGCAGCAGCTGATCACCCCACACCAGGAACCACTCATTGGCGAGCTCGATGCATGTGCCATTCGGCAAGTCATCAATGGATTCGGTGTAGGTCACCTTGCTCCCACTGGCTGAGATCCGCTCGGCATGGAGGGTCTTGTCCATAGCCACACATTCGACCCTTCGCCTCCGGGCGGCTTTTTGCTTTGGGTGCGCTTGCGAGGGCCGCTCAGCCGGCGGCAATGACTTCTGCGATCAGGTCGAGCTGGCCGGTGATCGCGTGCGCGGTGATCTCGCCCTTGGCCTTGAGCAGCGCAGCGTGCAGCGGCTCGCGCAGTGCCAGCAGCGCGGGCAGGTCCGTCGCCTTCTCGACCTTCACTTGCAGCATGTAGCCGCGCAGGCCGAGATGCTGGCCGATGACATCGGTATAGAAGTGATAGATACGCTGGAAGGCCTCGATTTCCGAGGCCGAGTGTGCTGGGGCGGATTGCTGCGCATCGGCACTTCCGGTAGCTTCGTCCGCCGGCGCGTGCCGCATGGCATACACGGAGAAGAGGTTGGTGTCGGCCGTGGACGCTGCAGTGCGGACCGGCGCATGCATCGCCGCCGGCGCAACGTGTGCCGGCTCCGGCACTGCCTCGACCAGGCCCTGTAGCAGCAGTTCGTCCATCGCATCGGGCCCGACGCCCATGCCCGCCACCTGCGCCAGCAACGCCTGCCCGCGCCGTTCCCCGTTGACCATCAGCAGCAGTGCGCGCAGCTTGTGGTCCAGCTTGCGCGCGCGCGTTTTGATCTCGTCCTGCCCCGCCTCCGTCTTGCGGTAGATCGGATCGACCATGTCTCGCTCCCCTGTTTTGCCGGCCGTCCGTGCGAGCATCCCGTCAGAGGGTGCGGCCGATTATCGCCACCTTATGCAGAGCGGGTTTGCGCCGGTTCCGGCGGGGGCAAAAAACATAGCCCCGATTCCGCTCTACAATGTGCGTGCACCATAAAAGTAACAAAAAATTGCAATCGCCAATTCAACAAACCGAGAACTGTGGCCATGCAACAACGAGACAAATTCTTTATTAACGGCAAGTGGGTCACGCCCCACGGCAACGGCAAGATCGACGTCATCCACTCCGCCACCGAGGCGGTGATGGGCACCATCCCGGAAGGCTCGCCGCGCGACGCCGAGGACGCCATCCAAGCCGCCCGTGCCGCCTTTGACAGCTGGTCGGCCACGCCGCCGGCGGTGCGCGCCGGCTATATCGCCAAGATCGCCGAAGGGCTGAAGGACCGCAGCGAAGAGCTTGCCCAAATCATTGCCGGCGAAGTCGGCATGCCGATCAAGCTGGCGCGCGCGATCCAGGTGGGCGGCCCGGTCTATAACTGGGGCCAGGCCGCCAAGCTGCTGGACGGTTTCCGCTTCGAGGAGGAAGTCGGCAACTCGCTGGTGGTGCGCGAGCCGGTGGGTGTGGTGGCGGCCATTACGCCGTGGAATTTCCCGCTCAACCAGATCACGCTGAAAGTGGCCCCGGCGCTGGCCGCGGGCTGCACCGTGGTGCTCAAGCCCTCTGAAGTGGCGCCGCTCAATGCCTTCGTGCTGGCCGAGGTGATCGAAGCTGCCGGCCTGCCGCCGGGCGTGTTCAACCTGGTGGCCGGCTACGGGCCGGTGGTGGGAGAGGTGCTGGCCAGCCATCCGGAAGTCGATATGGTGTCGTTCACCGGTTCCACCCGCGCCGGCAAGCGCGTGTCCGAGCTGGCCGCGCAGACGGTCAAGCGCGTGGCGCTGGAACTGGGCGGCAAGTCGGCCTCGGTGATCCTGGACGATGCCGACCTGCCGTCGGCGGTCAAGGGCACCATCAATGCCTGCTTCCTGAACTCCGGCCAGACCTGCTCGGCACATACCCGCATGCTGGTGCCGCGCGCCCGCTATGAAGAAGTGAAGGCGATCGCGCAGAAGGTGGTCGCAGGCTTTACCGTGGGCGACCCGCTGCAGGAAACCAGCAAGCTGGGCCCGCTGATCTCCGCGGTGCAGAAGGACCGCGTGACCAGCTATATCCGCCGCGGCCTGGAAGAGGGTGCGGAACTGGTGGCAGGCGGCCCGGAGACCCCGGAGGGGCTGGACAAGGGTTTCTTCGTCAAGCCGACCGTGCTCGGCAACGTGGAGCCGCGTGCGACGGTGGCGCAGGAAGAGATCTTCGGGCCGGTGCTGTCGATCATCTGCTATGACAGCGAGGAAGATGCGGTGCGCATTGCCAATGACAGCATCTACGGGCTGGGCGGTGGCGTGTGGTCTGGCGACGAGGCGCGCGCCATCCGCGTGGCGCGCCGCATCCGCACCGGCCAGGTCGATATCAACGGCGGCCCGTTCAACATGCAGGCGCCGTTCGGCGGCTACAAGCAGTCGGGCAACGGGCGCGAGGCGGGCAAGTACGGGCTCGAAGAGTTCCTCGAGTACAAGTCGCTGCAGTTGAAGAAGCCGGCGGCCTGACGGCTTATGGGTTTCTGTGAAGCTTGGGAAATGCCCGGCTGGTCCGGGCATTTTTTCGCGCGGATAATCGCGCTGCTGCAGCAACGCTGACAACACAACAACAAGGATAAAAGGGGAGCAACGATGCGTTGGTTCGGTCGGCTGGCCAGGCTGTTGGCAGTGCTGCTGGTGGTGGCGGTGGCCGGTGCCGGGGGGGCGCTGGTCTGGTATCGCCATGCGGCGCAGCCGCCTGCGTCAGGAACCGAGGCCCTGCCGGGTTTGCGCGACAAGGTGACGATCGTGCGCGACAGCCACGGCGTGCCGCATATCCGCGCCGCCAGCAAGGCAGACGCCTGGTTTGCGCTGGGCTATGTGCACGCGCAGGACCGGCTGTGGCAGATGCAGATGAACAAGCGCGTGGTGGCCGGCCGGCTGGCCGAGATCCTGGGCCCGTCCGCGCTCGATAACGACAGGTTCCTGCGCACGCTGGGCGTGCGGCGCAACGCCGAGGCCATCCTCGCCCAGACCCCGCCCGAGACGCGCGCCGCGCTGCAGGCCTATGCCGACGGCGTGAACGCCTGGATCGATCACCGCAAGGGCCCGCTGCCGCCCGAGTTCCTGCTGCTGCGCGCGCAGCCCGAGCATTGGGAGCCGGTCGATACGCTGGGCTGGCAAACCATGATGGCCTGGGACCTGGGCGGCAACTGGGTCCAGGAGACGCTGCGCATGCGCCTGGCGCAGGTGCTGCCGGTGGCCCGCATCAGCGAACTGCTGGCGCCGTATCCGGGCGAGCAGCCGGTGCGCACCATGGACTACGGCCACCTGTACCAGCAACTGGCGCCGCTGGCGAATGCCATGGCCAGCGTCGGCGACAAGGCCCCGCCGGGTTATGTCGAAGGCATGGGCTCGAACAACTGGGTCGTGTCCGGCACCCATACGCAGTCGGGCAAGCCGATGCTGGCCAACGACCCGCACCTGGGTTTGCAGGCGCCGGCGCTGTGGTACTTCGCGCGCATGACGGCGCCGGGGCTGGACGTGGCCGGCGCCACGCTGCCCGGCATCCCGGTGGTGGTGCTCGGGCATAACGACCGCATCGCGTGGGGACTGACCAATACCGCGCCGGACGTGCAAGACCTGTTTATCGAGCGGCTGCGGCCCGGCAACGAATCCCAGTACCAGACCCCGGACGGCTGGGCCGCGTTCGAGACCCGTACCGAGACCATCCGCGTCAAGGGCGCCCCGGACGTGACGCTGAAGGTCCGCGGCACCCGCCACGGGCCGGTGGTCTCCGATGTGGCCGAGCCGCTGGCCGCGGCGGCCGGCCCGCTCGGCGCGCACTACGTGGTGGCGTTCCAGTGGACGGCGCTGCGCCCGGACGACCGCACCTTCCTGGCCGGCCTCAAGATGAACGAGGCGCGCGACTGGGCCAGCTTTACCGCCGCGTTGCGCGACTTCCACTCGCCACAGCAGAACATCGTCTATGCCGATGTCGACGGCAATATCGGCTTCTTTGCACCGGGCCGGGTGCCGCTGCGCCGCGCCGACAACGACCTCAAGGGCCTGGCTCCCGCGCCGGGCTGGGATGCGCGCTACGACTGGGCTGGCTTTATCCCGTTCGAATCGCTGCCGCAGCGCTACAACCCGCCGGAAGGCGTGATCGTGACGGCTAACCAGCGCATCGTGCCGCCGGACTATCCGTACTTCATCACCAGCGAATGGACGGTGCCGTACCGCTATGACCGGATCCACGCGCTGCTGTCGGCGACGCCCAAACACACGCTGGACAGTTTCGCTACGATCCAGAAAGACGTGGTCTCGCTGGCCGTGCGCGATGCCTTGCCGCTGCTGCTGGCCGCGCCGGTCAGCCACGACACCGCTCGGCCGGGGCGCGAGCGCGCGCTGCTGGACGCGCTGCGCAAGTGGGACGGCACCATGGACGCCGATCGCGCCGAGCCACTGGTGGTCACGGCGTGGCTGCGCGAGCTGTCGCGGCGGCTGTTCGAGGAAAAGGTAGGCGAGCCGATCTTTGTCCGCCTGTGGGACCAGCGCAACGTGCAGCAGCCGATGCTGAACATCCTGCGCGATCCGGGCAAGCTGGGCGCGTTCTGGTGCGACCGCCCGCATACGCGCCCGACGGAAAGCTGCCACGACGCCATTGCCGATGCCTGGGCCCAGGCCATGGCGGACCTGTCGCGCCGCTATGGCGACGATCCCAGTCGCTGGCACTGGGGCGAAGCGCATACGGCCCGCTCCGAGCACAAGGCGTTCGGCAAGGTCGCGTACCTGTCGCCGCTGTTCAACCTGCGCGTGCGGACCGGCGGTGACACGTATACGGTCAATGTCGGCCGCCACAACCTGCGCGACGACAAGGCGCCGTTCGAGAATACCCATGCCGCCAGCGTACGTGCGCTCTATGACCTGGCTGACTTGCAGGGATCGCGCTTCATGGATTCCACCGGGCAGTCGGGCAATGCGCTGCTGCCGCGTTACCGGGACTGGACCGGCAAGTGGGCGGCGGTGGAGTACGTGACCATCCCGCCCGTGGCGGCAACGCAAGGGGAGGGCAAGGCGGACACGCTGGTACTGGAGCCGGCCGCGGCGAAATGACGCACCGTGGGGCATGCGATGCCGGGATCCCTCGGAAATAGGCGATATCCTGCCATGGTCATCATGGGGCGTGGCTATTGACGCTACCATGAGGGCCCCTCTCGACTGGCAGGAGCCCCTGATGGCCACGCGTACCACCCATGTGATCCAGCACCTTGCTTTCGAGCATGCCGGCGTCATCGGCAAGGCGTTGCGCGCGCGCGGCCATACGCTGCGGGTGTTCCAGGCCGGCGTCGACGACCTGCAGCCGATCGCAGACGATCCGGCCGACCTGCTGCTGATCCTCGGCGGCCCGATTGGCGTCTACGAGACCGATGCCTATCCGTGGCTGGAGGCCGAGATCGACCTGATCCGCCAGCGCCTGGCTGCCGGCGGCAAGATGATCGGGGTTTGCCTGGGCGCGCAGCTGATCGCGCGTGCCGCCGGCTCGCGGGTCTACCCGGGCACGCGCGAGATCGGCTGGGCGCCGATAATGCCCACGCCAGCCGGCGAGGACTCGGCGCTGGCCGAACTGGCCGCCGCCAACTGGCAAGTGCTGCACTGGCATGGCGATACATTCGACCTGCCGCCCGGCGCGCAACTGCTGGCCTCCACGGCCGCGGTGCAGCACCAGGCCTATGCGATTGGCAACCAGGTGCTGGCGCTGCAATTCCATCCGGAGGTAATCCCGCGCGATATCGAGGCCTGGCTGATCGGCCATACTGTCGAGCTGGGCAAGGCCGGGATCGACCCCCGTATCATCCGCGCGCGCACTGCGCAAGTCGGCGCCACCGTGGCCGCGGCAGGCGAGCGCATGTTCGCGCGCTGGCTGCAGGACGCCGGGCTATGAGCCTGCCCGCCGCACCTGTGCAAGCCGTCATCGACGCGGTGCTGGTCGGGCAGGTACGCCCGTTAGGACCCAAGGCTGTGCCCAGCGGCATCGACAAGCACGCCACAGCCGCCCCCGTGCGCGTGGGCACGCTGGGGCTGGCCGGCGACGAGCAGGGCGATCCGCGCCATCACGGCGGGCCCGAGAAGGCGATCCACCACTATGCCTTCGACCATTACCCGGCGTGGCGCGAGCAACTGGGCGCACAGGGCGCAACGGGGATCGGCGTACTCGACGCGGCCGGCGCCTTCGGCGAGAATCTCAGCACGCAAGGGCTGACCGAGGCCGAGGTTTGCATCGGTGATCGCTTCCGCCTGGGCACCGCACTGGTCGAGGTCTCGCAGGCACGCCAGCCTTGCTTCAAGCTCAACCATCGCTTCGGCTCCCCGGGCATGTCGCGCGCGGTGCAGCAGAGCCTGCGCACGGGCTGGTACTACCGCGTGCTCGAAGAGGGTGAAGTCGCGGCGGGCGATACGCTTGCACTGGTGGCGCGCCCGCATCCGCAATGGCCACTGCTGCGGCTGCTGCAGGTGCTGTATGTCGACCGGCTGGACTACACAGCGCTTGCGCAGATGGCGGACCTCACCGTGCTGGCGGAAAGCTGGCGCAAGCTGGCCCGGCAGCGCCTGGAACGGCGCGAAGTCGAAGACATGGAAAAGCGGCTCGCGGGCGGCTGACCGCCGCCAGGCGTATCAGCCCTGCCGGAACCGCTTGGCAGTGCCTTCGCGGGTGATGCGCTCCCACACCACCTGCTTCTCTTCATCGCTGAAGAACACCCAGTTGCTGACCTCGGCCGCGGTGCGGCCGCAGCCCTGGCAGATTTCATCGAACAGCGTCGAGCAGATGCCGATGCAGGGGCTGTCCGGGCCCTCGGACAGCGTGGAATCCGTGGAGCCGGTGTCCGGTTCAGGGCGGAACGGGGCGGATTCGGGGAACTGCGGCATGGTGGCGGATGAGGTCGGGGTGAAACGGGGGCTCATTATACGGGGTGGGGCCGACCGCCATCGGCCCACCCCTCAATCCCGTCTCCTCTTAGTGGCTATCGCGCAATCCCAGCACGTTGGCGCCGATCTTCGGGTCGATGCCGCGTTCCAGTTGCTGCGGATATGTCGTCACCGTCACTTCCAGCGATCCCGTGCCGACTTCCATCGACAGGATATGGCCGCCGTAGGTATCGAAGCTGCTGTCTCCCGCAACGCCATGCGCATGGATCGAGGGTTTGCCTTCCTTCCATGCCAGGCTGCCGACGATGCTGGCCATCTCGACATTGCGGAAGGTGCGCGGGTTGAACTGCTTCTTCCCCGCATCCCAGAAGCCGAATGTGACATTGGCGAAGCCGATGGCGGACAGGCTGGCGCTTGGCACCTTCTCGCAGATGGCGAAGGCTTCGATCTGCTCGAAGACGTTGTCGCCCATGCGCAGCACCAGCAGGTAGCCGGTGGGCGTCTTGATGTAGCGCGGCACGCTGTCGCGCGGATAGTTGGTGTTCTGGGCGCGGGCGTCCAGTGCCGCCTTGCATTCGGCGGACGGGGCCTGCTGCGCCGCGGCGGGCGCGGGCATCAGGGCGGCGGCGCCGAAGGCGGTGCCGGCTGCGAGCATGGCGAGCGCCTGGCGGGCGCGCAGGGTTGTGCGAAAGATCATTGGTTGTCTCCTGACGGGTTTGTTTGTGGTTGGGTTTGTGGCTACGACAAGCGGACTACGAGGATTACGAAGCGGGCGGATGTGGCGACAGCAGGATGTCCTTGCCGACCGCGCGGATGTCGGTGTGGCCGCAGAAGGCCATGGTCAGATCCAGTTCCTTGCGGATGATCTCCAGCGCGCGCGTCACGCCAGCCTGGCCCATGGCGCCCAGGCCATACAGCATCGAGCGGCCGATATAGACGCCCCTGGCGCCGAGCGCGACCGCCTTGAGCACGTCCTGCCCGGAGCGGATGCCGCCGTCCATATGGACTTCGATGCGGTCGCCCACGGCCTCGGCGATGGCGGGCAGCGCGCGGATCGATGCCGGCGCGCCGTCGAGCTGGCGCCCGCCGTGGTTCGACACGATCAGCGCATCCGCTCCCGACTGGCACGCCAGGCGCGCATCCGCGACGTCCTGGATGCCCTTGAGCACCAGCTTGCCGGGCCAGCGGCGGCGGATCCATGCCACGTCGTCCCAGTTCAGCGTCGGGTCATACTGGCGGCTGGACCAGTCGGCCAGCGAGCTCATGTCGTCGACGCCCTGCACATGCCCGATGATGTTGCCGAAGGTGCGCCGGCGCGTGCCCAGCATGCCCAGGCACCAGCGCGGCTTGCCCATCATGTTGAGCAGGTTCCACGGCGTCAGCCGCGGCGGCGCCGACAGGCCGTTGCGCAGGTCCTTGTGGCGCTGCGCGCTGACCGGCAGGTCCAGCGTCAGCACCAGCGCCGGGCAGCCGGCGGCGCGGGCGCGGTCCATCAGCCGCTCGACGAAGGCGCGGTCGCGCATCACGTAGAGCTGGAACCAGAACGGATGCCCGCCGGTGGCCTCGGCCACGTCTTCGATCGAGCAGATGCTGACGGTCGACAGCGTGAACGGCACCCCGAAATCGCGCGCGGCGCGGGCGGCCAGGATCTCGCCGTCGGCATGCTGCATGCCGGCCAGCCCGGTGGGGGCGATCGCCACCGGCATGGCCACCTCCTGGCCCAGCATCTGCGTGGCAATGCGGCGCTCGCCGATATCCACGGCCACGCGCTGGCGCAGCAGGATGCGGCCGAACGCATGCTGGTTGGCGCGGTAGGTGGATTCGGTCCACGAACCGGAGTCGGCGTACTCATAGAACATGCGCGGCACGCGCTGCCGGGCGAGCCGGCGCAGGTCCTCGATCTCGTTGATGGACGACATGGTGTGTTGTGTGGATAAGGAACGGCGTGGCGGCTCAGTGCAGCCACGCGGCCGGCACGAGGATCAACTGCGGGAACAGCACGAACAGGAACATCAGCGCTGTCAGGCTCAGCAGGAAGGGCCAGACCCCGCCGATCACGCTGTCCAGGCTGCAGCGCGAAGTGCCGGCCACCACGTTGAGGACCGTGCCGACTGGCGGCGTCAGCAGGCCGATGGCGTTGTTGAGCACGAACATCACGCCGAAGTACACCGGATCGATGCCGGCCTTGGTGATCACGGGCATCAGGATCGGCGTCATGATCAGCACCGTCGGCATCAGGTCGAGCGCGGTGCCCACCACGATCACCAGGATCATGATGACGAACATCAGCAGGATCTTGTTGTCGATGAAGGGCTCGAGCAGGTCGGTCACCTGCGCCGGGATATTGGCGATGGTGATCAGCCATGCCGAGACCAGCGCGCACGCCACCAGGAACAGCACCGTGCTGGAGGTCTTGGCCGCGGTGACGATCAGCCCGGGCAGGGCACGCAGCTTCAGCTCGCCGTAGACGAAGCGGCCGACGACGATGGCGTAGACCACCGCCACCACGGCGGCCTCGGTCGGCGTGAAGGCGCCGATCTTCATGCCGCCGATGATCACCACCGGCAGCACCAGCGCCCACACGCCATCGAGCGCGGCCTTGGCGAGGCGGCGCGCACTGAACGGCTCCACCGACGCCAGCTTCTCCTTGCGCGCGCAGAAGTGCCAGGTCACGGCGAGCGTCAGCGCCATCATGGCGCCGGGCGCGATGCCGGCCAGGAACAGCTTGGTGATCGACACCTGCGCCACCACGCCGAACACGACGATGGCGATCGACGGCGGGATCACCGGCGCGATAATGCCGCCCGCGGCGATCAGCCCCGCGGCGCGCGGCACGTTGTAGCCTGCGTTGCGCATCATCGGGATCAGCAGCGCGGCGACGGCGGCGGTATCGGCAACGGCCGAGCCGGAGATGCTGGCCACCACCGTGGCCGCGATGATCGCCACGTAGCCCAGCCCGCCGCGCACATGCCCGACCGCCGCGTCGGCCACGCGCACGATGCGTTGCGACAGCCCGCCGGCGTTCATCAGCTCGCCGGCGAGCATGAAGAACGGCACCGCCATCAGCGGATAGTTGTTGACGCCCTCCAGCATGTTCTGCGCGAGGATCTGCGTATCGAAATTGCCCAGGTGCAGCATCAGCGCGACACCGGAAGCGAGCAGCGCAAAGGCGATGGGCATGCCGAGCGACATCGCGCCCAGCAGCGAGCCGACAAAGACAAAGATGGTCATGATGGATTCCTTGCGCTTATTCGCCGGTGGCGCCGGACTGCGGCACCAGTTCGTGCTGCGGCATGCGGCCGCTGACCAGCCGCCACAACCCGTGCAGCAGCATCGCCGCCATGCCGACGCTGCATACCAGCAGGCAGGCATAGACCACGCCCAGCGGCACGCCGGTGACGGGGGCACGGTCGTCCATGCCGATCGTTACCAGTTGCCAGGCGCCGTGCGCCAGCAGCAGGCAGCAGCCCAGCGCGCCGGCATCGGCTAGCAGGCGGCAGGCGCGCTGGCCGTTTTCGCCCAGGCGCGAGACCACGGTGGACATGCCGAGGTGGGCCTTGTCGTGCATCACCAGCAGCGCGCCGGTCAGCGTCAGCCACATGAAGACAAAGCGCGAGGCTTCTTCGGAGAAGGCAATGCCGGAATTGAAGACGTAGCGCAGGACCACGTTGCCGAAGACCAGCACGATCATGGTGGCCATCATGGCAACCATGGCGCCCTGGGCCAGGCGGAGCGTAATGCGGTTCATGATTGGGAACTCCTGGTTGGACGGGGGCGTCAGCGCAGGCTGGCTGCGGGCGCCTCGATCCGGTAAAAGCGCATGGCGTTGTCGTGCCACACCGCTTGCGCGGCGGCGTCGGGCAGGCCTTCCAGCCCGGCGGCCACGGTATTGACGATTTCGTGCAGCGACGCGCGCAGGCCGGAGACCGGCAGGTTGCTGGCGAACATGCAGCGCTGCCAGCCGAAGATCTCCAGCGCCTGGCGGATCACGCCGACATTGCCGGCGCGGTCCCACCCGGTGCCGGGCAGGCCGAACTCGGACAGCTTCAGGTGCACGCTGGGCAGGCTGACCAGCGCCGCAAGTCCGCGACGCCAGGCGGCCAGGCCCGCTTCCGAGCGGTCCCATGGCAGGCCGGTGTGCTCGACCACCACGGCGAGCCCCGGCACGGCCGCGATCGCCTCCGCGGCTTCCTCAAGGTGCCACCACGGCACGCGCAGGTCCCACGCCAGGCCATGCTCGGCCAGCCGCTGCAGACCGGCCAGCCAGCGCGGGTCCTGCAGCGTGCCGGGCTGCCCGCGCACGCTGCCATCGGGGGTGCGGCTGGTGCGCGGCTTGCACCTTACGCCCCGCACCAGAGGAAAGGCCTGGTGCGCGCGCAGCTGCGCCGCCAGCGTGTCGCTGTTGAAATCGGCATGCGCCACCACCGCATTGGGAAAGCCGTGGCGAGCGTGGACCTGATGCAGCCACGCGGTCTCGGCCACCGACTCGTCGGCGTGCCGTTCGGCTTCGACATGCACGCTGGCGGCCAGGTGCAGCCCATCCCACTGCCGCAGGTAGTCTCGCGGATCGAAGTCCTGCCGCAGCGTGGCGTAGTCGCCGAGAAAGAAGGCGGCAGGGTCGTACCCTTCCTGCAGCCAGGGATGGCGCGCCGGGCCGAGCCGCCACAGGTGGTGGTGGGCATCGATGATGGCGGTGGGCATGGCGGGCATGGCGTGGTTCTCCTACCGCTGGGCGTCCATGGCGCGCAGCACGGCGTCGCCGTTCTTCTGCACGAACAGCTGGCGCGTTTCCTCGCGCACCACCTTGCGGATGCCGGCGTTGTCGGGATGCTCGTTGACCTGCACGCCCTTGGCGCGCAACGTAGCGATCGCGGCGGCTTCGTTGTCGGCATTGAGCTTGCGCTGGTAGGTGGCAGCGGCCGCGGCTTCTTCCAGCAGCACCTTCTGGTACTCAGGCTTGAGTGAATCGAATTTCGCCTTGTTCATCAGCACCACCAGCGCGGTATAGGCGTGGCGCGTCATCGAGACGTACTTCTGCACCTCGTACATCTTGGATGACACCATCAGCGTGGGCGGGTTCTCCTGGCCGTCGACCGCGCCGGATTCCAGTGCGCCGAAAACCTCGGCGAACGGCATCGGCTGCGGGCTCGCGCCCAGCAGCTGGAAGGCCTTGATATGCGACGGGTTGGGCGTGGTGCGGATCTTCAGGCCGCGGATGTCCTCGGCCTTGTTGATCGGCCGCTTGTTGTTGCCGAGGCTGCGGAAGCCGATCTCCCAGAAGGCCAGGCCCTTGATGCGGTGCGCGCCCAGCTCATCCAGCAGCGAGCGGCCGACCGGGCCGTCCAGTACCTTGTAGGCCGACGGACCATCCTCGAACTGGTAGGGCAGGTCCAGCACGTTCAGGCGCGGCGCCAGCCCGGTGACAAAGGGATTGCCGGTAGCACCGATGTCGATGGTGCCGCTGCGCACGCCTGTGACCAGCGTGGTGTCGTTGCCGAGCTGGCTGTTGGCGAAAACCTGGATCTCGACCCCGCCCTGGGTGCGCTCCTTGACCTTCTTGCTGAAGGCGAGCGCGGCCTGGTGCTGCGAATCGGATTCCGGAACGGTATGGGCAAAGCGCAGCTTGACGGGTGCCTGCGCGGCGGCCACGCCGGCGACGGACAATAGCGCTGCCAGCACGATATGCGGGATAACGTGTTTCATGGTGTCTCCTGGGTTGTCATGCGGCCCGGTCGGGTGTGCCGGGCTCTGTGCTGCCCCGTGCGGGGCAAGTAAGGATCAGGGAGGGGGATGCAGCAGGCCACGCCGGGCCAGGTTGGCCATCAATGCGCCGATGCCGAAGGTCCACGGCGGCAGTTCGTTGCTGTTGCCGACCCAGTTGACCAGCCCGCCGAGGTGTGCCGCGGAAATGCTGACGCGGTCGCCCGGATGGTGGGTGAAGCCGGCGCCCGGCGCGTCGCGATCCTGCACCGGCGCGAACAGCGTGCCGCAGAACAGCATCATGCCGTCGGGGTACTGGTGGTGCGCGCCCATCGCGTGCGCCACCAGCTCCTGCGGCGAGCGGCTGATCTGGGTCATGGCGCTGGCGCCGTGCAGCACGAAGCCATCCTCGCCTTCGATGGTCAGGGCGATCTCGGTGCGGGCGATCTCGTCGATGCCGAAATGTGCATCGCACAGCCGGATCCACGGGCCGATGCCGCACGACGCGTTGTTGTCCTTGGCCTTGCCCAGCAGCAGCGCGCTGCGGCCCTCGAAGTCGCGCAGGTTGACATCGTTGCCGAGCGCCGCGCCGACGATCTCACCGCGCGGGGATACCGCCAGCACGACCTCCGGCTCGGGGTTGTTCCAGGTTGATTGCGGGTGCAGGCCGACGTCGACGCCGGTCCCCACCGACGACAGCGGCGCCGCCTTGGTAAAGATCTCGGCGTCCGGGCCGATGCCGACTTCCAGGTATTGCGACCACAGCCCCTGCGCGACCAGCACTTCCTTGATGCGCATGGCTTCGGGCGAACCCGGGCGCACCGACGCAAAGCCCGGGCCGACGGTGGCGCTGACGCTCTCGCGCACGGCCGCGGCGCTGGCCGCATCGCCGCGTGCCCGCTCCTCGATCACGCGCTCGACCAGGCTGGCGGCGAAGGTCACGCCGGCGGCCTTGACCACCTGCAGGTCGTTCGGCGCCAGCAGGTGGCGGTGCGCAGGGTCCGGGCCATGCGCACAAGTCGCGTCGAGCCAGTCCTGCAGCGGCCCCAGCGAAGGCCCGGTGGCATTGCGCACGCGTTCGGCGCAGTCTGGCAGCGTGAGCAGTCCGGCGATGGTGGGCGCGGTGGTGCTGATGTCGAACAGCTCCGCGCCGCGCACGACAACCGTGGCGGGGCCGCCGTTCGGGCCAGGCAGCCAGGCACGCCCGACCAGCAGGGTGCGCTCCGCGTCGCGGGGCAGGGTTTCCTCAATCGTGATGCGTCGATTCATGTCACACCTTGACGTTGGCGTCCTTGACCACGCGCGCCCACTTGACGCGCTCCGTGGCGATGAACTGCGCAAAGCGCGCCGCCGTGCCGCCGCCGTCCTCGGCGCCGAAGCCGGCCAGCTTGCTGGCGACATCCGGCATCGCCAGCACCTTGTTCATGTCCGCATTCATGCGCTCGACCATTGGCGCCGGCAGGCCGGCGGGGCCGACCAACCCGTACCACGTGCCGGCATCGAAACCGGGGAAGCCGGACTCGGCCAGCGTCGGCACCTTGGGATAGCTGGCCGCGCGGCGCGGGCGCGTCTGCGCGATCGCCACCACCTTGCCGCCCTGGATCTGCGGCGTGGCCGAGGTCATGGTCTCGAAGCTGAAATCGATCTGGCCGCCGATCAAGTCCGTCAGCATCGGCGCCGAGCCGCGATAGGGCACGTGCAGCGCATCCACGCCGGCACGCAGCTTGAACATCTCCAGCGCCAGATGCTGTGCCGCGCCCGCGCCGGACGAGCCGAAGGTGATCTTGCCGGGCTGGCTGCGGCACAGCGCGACCACGTCGGCAACCGAACGCGCCCGCCCGCCGGTGTTGCAGATCAACAGGTTGGGCGTGACCCCGACCAGCATGATCGGCGTGAAGTCCTTCTCGACCGAATAGCCGAGCTTGGGATACAGGCTGGGCGCGATGGCGTGGTTGCTGATATTGGTCATCAGCAGCGCGGTGCCGTCGGGCGCCTGCCGCGCGGTGTATTCCGCCGCGACCACGCCGGCGGCGCCGGGGCGGTTCTCGACGATCACCGACACCTGCCACAGCGTCGACAGATGCTGCGCGATCACGCGGGCCATCACATCGGTGCCGCCACCTGGCGGAAAGCCCACGATGATCCGAATCGGTCCGGCCGGCAGCGGCGAGGCTGCCCGCGCCAGCGGGGCAGCCAGTGCGGCCGCGCTGGCGCACAGGAAGGTGCGACGTTGCATGCTTGGTCTCCTTTGTTTTGTTGTTGTCGTGAGGCGGGCTTGGCTTACAGCGAATCCTGCAGCATCGCCAGGTAGTCTTCGGCGCTGGCCTCGCGCGGGTTGGTCTTGTGGCAGTGGTCCGCCAGCGCATAGTCAATCGCGCGCGGGAACAGCGCCGGATCCACGCCCATCTCGCGCAGCCCCGACGGCAGGCCCAGGCGGCGGCTCATGTCGCTGATCGCCGGTCCGATGGCGTCGGCATCGGGCAGCCCCATCGCCTGCGCGATGCGGGCCAGCTTGTCGTCTGCCTGCATCGACGGCGCGTGCGCGTTGAAGCGGATCACCTCCGGCAGCAGCACCGCGTTCAGCGTGCCGTGGTGCAGCGTCGGCATCAGTCCGCCGAGCGCGTGGCTCAGGCTGTGCACGCAGCCCAGGCCCTTCTGGAACGCCAGCGCGCCCTGCATCGATGCGCTCATCATTGCCAGCCGTGCGTCACGGTCCTGCGGATCGCGGCGGGCGCGCTCGATATGCAGCCAGGCGCGGCGCAGGCCATCCAGCGCGATGCCGTCGGCGGGCGGGTTGAAGGCCGGCGCCATGAAGGTTTCCAGGCAATGCGCGATGGCATCCATGCCGGTGGCCGCGGTCAGCATCGGCGGCAGGCCGATGGTCAGCTCGGGATCGCAGATCGCCACGCGCGGCACCAGGTAAGGCGAGAGCACGCCGACCTTGCGGCCGTCGTCGAGGATCAGCACCGCGCCGCGGCCGACCTCGCTGCCGGTGCCAGCGGTGGTAGGGATGGCGATCACCGGCGCGGTGGCGGCCGTGATGCGCGCCACGCCGCCTTCGATCGCGGCGAACTGGCGCAGCGGGCCCTCGTGCGTGGCGCACACCGCCACGCCCTTGGCCAGGTCGATGGGCGAGCCGCCGCCCACCGCAATGATGCCGTCGCAGCGGTACTCGCCATAAAGACGCACGGCGTCGCGCATGGCGGCTTCGGTCGGGTTGGACGGCGTGCCGTCGTAGATCACGGCTTCGCAGCCAGGGCGCAGCTGCTCCAGCACGCGCTGGACGATGCCCGCCGCCTTGACGCCGGCGTCGGTGACCACCAGCGGGCGCGTGATGCCGATGCGTTCGCATTCCTGCGCCAGCAGCCCGATGGCGCCGAAGTCGATCTGGATCTGGGTGATGTAATTGATGAGGGCCATCTTGTCTCCATGCATGTGGGGTGCGCTGCCTGCCCGACTGCCCGAGGTGCTGACTGGCGGTCCTGCCGGCTGCATTGGTGACGAAGTCTAGGAACAAGCCCCGTCAGTCACAACGTGGATTTACTTGAAGGCAGCCCAAGAAAATCTCACAGCACCGTGCGCCTAGTTTTTCTTGAAGCGCCGCTGAGATTTTCTCGTTTTGACGCGCGCGGCGCCGGCCCTAGACTTGCGCTGACCAGCCGGATTCCGGACCCAGCCCGGAGTTGCCGGGCCTCCACCAAACCAACGACAACCATGAGACAACCGATCCTGATCGAGCGCGACGCCCAGGTCGCCACCATCACGCTGAACAACCCGGACAAGCTCAACGCCATGGACCTGTCCATGTGGCAGGGGCTGACCGGGGCCATCCAGAGCCTGTCCGCCGACGACACGCTGCGCTGCGTGGTGCTGCGCGGCGCCGGCGACAAGGCCTTTGCCGCGGGCGCCGATATCGCCGAGTTCGACACCATGCGCGCCAACGCCGCGCAGGCGCAGCAGTACGGCGAGATCACCAATGCCACCATGCGCGCCATCGCCGAATGCCGGCACCCGACCGTTGCGCTGATCCAGGGGGCGTGCGTTGGCGGCGGCCTGGAAATCGCATCGATGTGCGACCTGCGCATCTGCGGCAAGTCGAGCCGCTTTGGCGTGCCGGTCAACCGGCTCGGGCTGGTGATGTCGTATGGCGAGCTGGGCGGGCTGGTGGCGCTGGCGGGGCCGGCGACGGCGCTGGAGATCGTGCTGGAGGGACGGGTGTTCGATGCCGCGGAGGCACTGGAAAAGCGCCTCGTCAACCGCGTGGTGGCGGATGAGGCGGTGCCCGACGAAGCCTACGCGGCGGCACGCCGCATTGCAGCGGGGGCGCCGCTGGTAGCGCGCTGGCACAAGCAGTTCGTGCGCCGGCTGCTGGACCCCACGCCGCTGCGTCCGGAAGAGCATGCCGAGTCCTATGCGTGCTTCGACACCGAGGACTTCCGCATCGGCCACCGCGCCTTTATCGACAAGACCAGGCCGCAGTTCGTGGGCCGCTGAAAGCACCCGACTCCCGTTTTTTCTAATACCGCGGCGGCGCCACCCTGTGCGGCCGCCCGAACTTCAGGTGGTATCCATGAATTTGCCGTTATCGAAAATCAAGGTCCTGGACGTCAGCCAGATCATGGCGGGTCCGTTCTGCTGCATGCTGCTGGGCGACATGGGCGCCGACGTCATCAAGGTCGAGACCCCCGGTGCCGGCGACCAGACCCGCAAGTCGATGGGCTTCCGGCTCAAGGGCGATGACAGTGGCGGCTTCCTGGCGCTGAACCGCAATAAGCGCAGCGTCGAGATCGACCTGAAGAACCCCGCCGGGCTGGAAGCGTTCTATGAACTGGTGCGCGGCGCCGACGTGCTGGTGGAGAACAACCGGCCTGGCGTGGCCGCGCGCCTGAAGATCGACTACGCGGTGCTGCGCGAGATCAATCCCCGCCTGGTCTATGCCAGCATCTCCGGCTTCGGCCAGACCGGGCCGTGGTCGCGGCGCCCGGGGCTGGACCTGATCGCCCAGGCCATGTCGGGCGTGATGAGCGTGATGGGCCATCCGGACGCGCCGCCGGTCAAGGCCAGCGTGCCGATCGCCGACCTGGGCGCGGGGCTGTTCACCGCCTATGGCGTCCTCAGCGCGCTGATGGGGCGCGAGCACACCGGCCAGGGGCAGTATGTGGATGCCTCGCTGTTCGAGACGGCGCTCGGCCTGTCGGTGTGGGAGTCGGCGGAGTACTGGGGCACGGGCGAAGTGCCGGTGCCGATCGGCAGCGCCAACCGGATGAGCGCGCCGTACCAGGCGGTGCAAGCGGCGGACCGGCACTTTGTCATCGGCGCGGCCAATCCCAAGCTGTGGGCCGCGCTGTGCGATGTGATCGAGCGGCCGGACCTGCTCGCCGATCCGCGCTTTACCGACAATGCGGCGCGCATCCGCAACCGCGCCGCGCTGATCCCTGAAATTGAGGCAGAATTCGCGCGCAAGCCGGCGGCGGAATGGGTCGACGCGTTGCTCGCGGCCGGCGTGCCGGCGGCACCGATCTTCACCTACGACGAAGCGCTGTCCAGCGAACAAGCGGTCGCGCGCGACATGGTGCTGGAGATCGACCACCCGGTGGAAGGACGGGTCAAGGCGCTGGGGTTCCCCGTCAAGCTGAGCGGCACGCCGCAGCAGGTGCGCTATCCGGCGCCGTTGCTGGGGCAGCATACCGACGAGGTGCTGGGCGAGTTCGGCTTCGATCCGGCCACCGTCGTGCGGCTGCGTGCGCAGGGTGCGTTCGGCGCCCCGGTGCGCTCGCAAGAACTGGAACGCGGCGCCGCCTGAGCGCACCGCGGGATCATCTATACCGATAAGAGACAGGAGACAACCATGCAGATGTCACGTTCGCTATTGCGGCGCTGGGCGATGCCGGCGGCCGTGGTGCTAGGGCTGCTGGGCGGTACGGCCACAGCGAGTGCGGAAACCTACCCCAGCCGGCGCATCGAACTGATCGTGCCGTGGCAGGCCGGCGGCGGCGCCGACGTGGTGGCGCGCGCGCTGTCCGCGGCGGCGGCCAAGCACCTGCCGCAGCCGATCGTGGTGATCAACAAGCCGGGCGCCACTGGTGCAGTGGGGTTGGGCGAAGTGGTCCACGCCAAGCCAGACGGCTACAAGCTGGTGCTGTCGTCCAGCGAGTTGACCTTCCTCAATTACCTTGGGCTGGCCAAGTTCACCTACCAGGACCTGATCCCCATCGCACGCCTGAACGCCGATCCCGCTGCTGTAGCGGTGCGCGCCGACGCGCCGTGGACCACGATCGAGCAGTTCGTTGCTGATGCGCGCAAGCCGGATGCCAACATCCGCGTGGGGAATGCAGGGCAGGGTTCGGCGTGGCATATGGCTGCCGCCGCGCTGGCGGACAAGACCGGCGCGAAGTTCAACCATATCCCCTATGCCGGCGGCGCTCCCGCCACGCTTGCGCTGTTGGGCGGACATATCGATGCAGTCACGGTCAGCACGGCAGAGGTCTTCACGCACGTGGCCGCGGGCAAGCTCAAGGTGCTGGCCGTGATGGCCGACAAGCGCGTCAGCGGCTTCGAGAACGTGCCGACGCTGAAGGAGCGCAATATCGACCTGTCGATGGGGATCTGGCGCGGCATCTCGGCGCCCAAGGGCACGCCGCCCGAGGTGATCGCGGTACTGAAGACCGCCATTGCAAAGTCCGTGCAGGAGCCGGTGATGCGCCAGACGCTGGAGAAGCTGCATTTCAGCACCGATACCTATGCCGACGATGTGACACTGCAGGCCGCCATGGTGAAGGAGTCGGCGCAGTTCAAGCAGCTCGCTACCCGCATCTCCGTCAAGGAGTAGGCCCATGCGCGACGAACAAGCGGCGCCCGTCGAGCCCTTTATCGATGCGCACCAGCATTTCTGGGACCTCGGCCGCAATCCGTATCCGTGGCTGCAGGACGAAACGGTGCCGAACTTCCGCTATGGCGACTACTCGGCGCTGCGCCGGAATTACCTGCCGGAGGATCTCGCCCGCGACACGGCCGGTTGCGCGCCCGTCAAGACGGTGCACGTCGAGGCAGAGTGGGCGCGCGCCAATCCTGTCGATGAGACTGCATGGCTGACGCAGCTCGCCGCGCGGACGGGGAGGCCAACGGTGATCGTCGGCCACGCCCAGCTTGACCGCGGCGATGTCGGGGAAGTGTTGGCCGGCCATGCCGCCTACGCCAGGATGCGCGGCATCCGCAACAAGCCAGTGACCGCGGCGCGGCGCGAGGACGCGCGGCGCGGGCTGCCGGGCTCGATGGACGACGAGCGCTGGCGGCGCGGCTACGCCTTACTGGCGGGCCATGGCATGTCCTTCGACCTGCAGGCGCCGTGGTGGAACCTGGGCCAGGCGGCGGCGCTGGCGCGGGATTTTCCGGACACGCAGCTGATCTTGAACCATACTGGGCTGCCGGCTGATCGCAGCGAGGCGGGGCTGGCCGGCTGGCGCGCCGCGATGGCCGAGCTGGCCGAACAACCCAATGTCGCCTTGAAGATCTCGGGCCTGGGTTTGCCGGGCAAGCCGTGGACGCAGGCCGACAACGTACCCGTGATCCGCGACGCCATCGCCATCTTTGGCGCCGAGCGCTGCATGTTCGCCAGCAACTATCCGGTGGACAGCCTGGTGGCCAGCTACGACACCATCGTGGCCGGCTTCCGCGCCGCCATCGCTAACTGTTCGCCGGAACAGCAGCGCGCGCTGTGGCACGACAACGCCCAGCGCATCTATCGCCTGTAGTCACACAACACATGGATATGCCACCGGCCCGCGCACATCGCGCCGGGTTGGATGGCTTCGTCCGCAACCATCAAAGGAATCCCTGATGAAGAACGGATTGCAACCCGGCGCGACCTGCTCGCGCACGCTGACGGTCGACCGCCAGCGCACCATCGATTTTCTCGGCGAAAGCCTGCGCATCTACGCCACGCCGGAACTGGTGCGCGATATCGAGCAGACCTGCCTGGACTTCCTGCAAGGCTATCTCGAAGATGGCGAAAGCTCGGTCGGCGCGGAGGTCTCGGTGCAGCACAGCGGGGCCACGCCGCTTGGCGGGGAAGTGCGCATCAGCGCGGAGGTGACTGCCATCGACGGGCGCAGTGTCACGTTCAGCGTGACTGCCGAAGATGCGGCGGAGACGGTATGCAGCGGCACGCATCGCCGCTTCGTGGTCGATATCGAGCGGCTGCGCGCACGCGTGCAGAAGAAGACGGCATCGATGCAGGGCGCCGCATAACGTTGCGCGGCATGCCTGCCGAGTGGGGCAGGGAGGTGTGACACGCGGGCTGCGCCCGCGCTGTCTTCAGGCGGGGGTCGGCTGCTGCTGGTCCGCCGCCACTTCCGCGCGGATCCAGTCGGTGAAGCTGCGGATGCGGCGGTCTTCCAGCCGCTCCTTCGGGAACACCACGAAGTAAGAGAACTCCACCGGCAGCCGGATCGATTCGAACAGGCGCACTAGCCGGCCTTCGGCCAGGTCCTGCTCGATCCAGTTCTTCTTGACCAGCGCCACCCCCAGGCCGCTGAGCGCGGCGTTGATGACCAGATGGCTCGGCCAGAACGACGGGCCGCGGCTGGCATCGACATCGGTGACGCCGGCGTGCTCCAGCCACATCGCCCAGTCCGGGTTGCTGACGTCCGTGTAAGTGCTGTCGTCGTGCAGCAGCGTATGGTGCTTCAGGTCCGACGGCGTTTCGAGCGGCTGTGGGCCCTGCAGCAGCGCCGGGCTGCAGACCGGGATCACTTCCACCGCCAGGCACAGCTCGCTATGCAGCCCGGGATAGTCGCCGCGGCCGTAGCGGATCGCCATATCGAAATCATCGCGCTCGAAATCGATGCGGTGGTTCGACGTCGACACCTTCAGGTCGATATCCGGGTGCGCCTTCATGAAGCGGTCCATGCGCGGGATCAGCCATTTGACCGCGAACGTGGGCGGCATATTGACCTTCAGCGCCGGGCGATCCTTGCTGTGCAGACGGTGCGTGGCATCGGCGAGCTGCTTGAACGCCAGCTGGACGCTGGGCAGGTAGGCCGTGCCGGCCGGCGTCAGCACCAGCGCCTTGGCCTCGCGGATGAATAGCTGTACGCCCAGGCTTTCTTCCAGCGCCTTGATCTGGTGGCTGACTGCCGATGGCGTGACGAACAATTCCTCGGCAGCCCGCGTAAAGCTCAGATGCCGGGCCGCCACTTCGAAGGCCCTCAGCGGGTTAAGTGGAGGAATCTGTCTCGACATATTGGGGGGTTACCGCAGAGTGGCAACGTTTCACTCGCATTCCTGTGGACGCCTTGCCGGCATGCTTGGTGTGGTCTCATCGGCAGGCCGGAGCACGATAGCATCCGTGCCATGGCGTGTGAATAGGGGGCTGTCCCCGTGTAGGGGAATCCATGTTCCCGGTCTCGCCGCTTGGTGTCATCGGGGATATTGGTGCGCTGCGTCCACCCTCGACGATGTGGCGCTCGCCGCGCTTAGGCCGATGCGATCGCCGCTCGACTACGTGCGACGTAATTGAGCCGATCTTCGTCGCTCGATATGCTGCGGTCATTGCCTGCCCATTCCAACCAGGAGACATCCATGCCGCAAACCATCGCCAGCCTTTCCCGCCAGCAAGAGCGCGACGCGAGCGTCGATCCGCGCATGCGCACCATGGTCGACACCGTGCTGATGAGCTCGCCAGTCGCCCGCGCGCTGGGCGTACGGCTGGCCAGCCTGGCGCCGGAGCATGTCGAGCTGGAGATGCCGTTCCTGCCGACCAACGTGACCTACGGCAGCATCGTTCACGGCGGGGTGATCGCCACGCTGATCGACATCGCCGGGGCGGCTGCGGCGGCATCGGGCGCCAATGGCGATGAAATGAAGGGCATGGCCACCAGTTCGCTGTCGATCCAGTACCTGGCGCCGGCGCAAGGAGCGGCGTTGCGCGCCGTGGCGACCGTGGTGCGGCGAGGCCGACGCCAGGTGGTGACCGATGTATCGGTGTACGCAGAAGCGCCCGATGAGGGCGTCCTGGTCGCCAAGGCGTTGATGAGCAGCGCGATGTTCTGATTGTGGTGGCGGGCGCGGCGGCGCGCCCGTTTCCTAATATGAAAACGCAATTAACCGCCGTAACTTTAGGCCAGGCTGATGACGGACGCTCGCGGGCCCCGGCCTGCAGGCTGCCGGGCGTGAGGCTTGATCCAAACCGTCAGGCAGCTGTGCGCAGCTTGATTCTCGGGAAATCGACTGGCACGGCGAAGGCCACGTTCACGTAGTTGGTGAACAGGTTCAGCGCCACGTGCGCCAGAATCTCGACGATCTGCTCGTCGTTGAAGCCGGCCTCGCGCAGTTGCGCCACATCGGCATCGCTGACCTGGCCGCGGTCGTTGACCAGCTTGAGCGCGAACGACAGTGCCGCGGCCGTCTGCGGATCCTGCGCTCGGCCGGCCTGCGCCTCCGACATTTCCTGGGCGGTCGCGCCGGCCTTCTGGCCGAGCGCGGTGTGGGCCGCCAGGCAGTATTCGCAATGGTTGCGGTCGGCCACGGCCACGGCGATCTTTTCGCCCAGGGCCGCGCCCAGTACGCCGCCGCCGAGCGCGCCGAAGGCGCCCCACATGCTGCGCAGCGCGGCGGGGGAATTGGCCACGGCACGGAACATATTGGGGGTGGCGCCAAACGCGCCGTGGATCTCGCTCAGCAGGGCCTTGCTGTCGCCCGAGGCATTGGCGGGATTGACGAGAGGAACGCGGGACATGGTGGACTCCTTGGTCTTGGTGGAAGGGAAAAGGCGTTGCGATCGCCTTGGAATTCAGTATGGTCGTCCATGGCGTACTATGAGATACGTTTCATCCTGAAAACATATCGATTCGTCCAGCTAGTTAAAGTGACCCAATCGCCATGCCTCAGCCGGTAGACCGCCTTTCCGCCTTGCTGGAGCGCTTCCGCGCCCGCGCCCACCTGTTCCACCAGGGCCCGCTGTGCGGCCTGACGCAGTTCGCGGCACAGCCGGGCCGCGGTTTCCTGCACGTCCTTCGGCGCGGCGAGCTGGAACTGCGGCACACGCCTGGTTCCGGACTCCCCGCGACACTGCGATTCGGTGAGCCGACGCTGCTGTTCTATCCGCGCCCGATCCACCACATGTTCCACAACCCGCCAGAGGAAGGATCGGATTTCATTTGCGCTGCGCTCGATTTCGACGGTGGCGCGCGCAACCCCGTGGTGCGCGCGCTGCCGCCCCTGATCGCCTTGCCGCTGGCACGCGTGGCGGGCCTGGAGCAGGCGCTGTCGCTACTGTTCGCAGAAGCCGGCCAGGTGCGCTGCGGCCACCGCCTGCTGGCCGACCGGCTGTTCGAAGTCGTGCTGATCCAGCTGCTGCGCTGGCTGATCGACTATCACGAAGAAGCCGGCATCCAGGCCGGCCTGATCGCCGGGCTGTCGGACCCGCGCCTGGCGCGCGCGCTGGTGGCGCTGCATGAGGATCCGGGCGCGGCGTGGGACCTGCCCCGCATGGCCGAGCGCGCGGGCATGTCGCGCAGCGCGTTTGCCGCCGCGTTCCGGCGCATCGTGGGCCAGCCGCCGGCCGATTACCTGACCGACTGGCGGCTGTCACTGGCGCAGGCCCAATTGCGGCTCGGGCGGCCGGTCAAGTCGGTGGCGCTGGAGCTGGGCTATGCCAATGCGTCGGCGCTGTCGCGGGCGTTCAGCGCACGGCTGGGCGAATCGCCGCGGCAATGGCTGGAGCGGGAGGAGGAGGGGACAGAAGCAGGGCAGGCCAGGGAACTGCCGCTGGCCGATACAGCCGCCGGTTTGCTTCCCTCTCCCGCAAGCGGGAGAGGGGCCGGGGGAGAGGGCAGGAGCGTTTAGCGGCGAGACCGCCCGCTCCACGACATCATCAGTACTTCCAGAAGACCTGCTGTAGCGCCTTGCTGTCGTTGGTCTTGGTCAGCGCCAGCGCCATCAGGATACGGGCCTTCTGCGGCAGCTGGTCGTCGGTGACGATCCAGTCGTACTTGTCGTCCGGCTGCTCGGCGTTGCGGATCACCACGCCGCTGCCGGCACGCGACGCGCGCACGATCTGCACGCCCTTGGCACGTGCGGCCTTGAGCGGCTCGACCATGTACTCGCCGACGCTGCCGTTGCCGGTGGCGGCGTAGATGATGGCCTTGGCGCCGCTCTTCACGGCGGCGTCGATGCTGGCCGGGTTGACGTTGCCGTAGGCATAGACCACGGCCACTTCCGGCAGCTTGTCGATCTTGTCGATGTCCCACTCGGTCTGCACGGTGTGCGGACGCGCAGGCAGGCGGTAGTACTGCGAGCGGCCTTCCACCACATAGCCCAGCGGGCCGAACGGCGAGCGGAAAGTCTCGGTCTTGAAGGTGTTGCTCTTGGTGACGTCGCGGCCGGTGTGGATTTCGTCATTCAGCACCACCAGCGTGCCCTTGCCCTTGGAGGTCGGGTTGGAAGCGACCAGCACGGCGTCATACAGGTTGAGCGCACCGTCGGCGCCCAGCGCGGTGCCCGGGCGCATCGAGCCCACCACTACTACCGGCTTGTCGCTCTTAAGCGTCAGGTTCAGGAAGTACGCGGTTTCCTCGATGGTGTCGGTGCCGTGCGTGATGACGATGGCGTCCACGTCGGGCTGCTTGAGCAGTTCCGACACGCGCTTGCCCAGCTTGAGCAGGCGTTCGTTGTTGAAGCTCTCCGAGCCGATCTGGAAGATCTGCTCGCCCTTGACGTTGGCGACCTTCGAGATCTCCGGCACCGAGGCGATGATCTTGTCGACCGGCACCACGGCCGACTGGTAGGCCGCGGTGTTGGTGGCTGCGGCACCGGCGCCGGCGATGGTGCCGCCGGTGCCGATGATGACGATATTGGCCTTGCGGGCTTCAGCCGGTGCCGTAGCGGGGGCTGGGGCGGGCTGTGCGGCGGGGGCGAGCTGCGCGTGGGCGGTGCCGGTGAACAGGCTGGCCGACAGCAGGGCAGCGGCCAGCGTGGTGGCGCGGGCGAAATGTCTCATGATTCTCCTCGGTATATATACGAACGTGTAGGCACGTATAGGAGCGACACGACATACCTTTTGGGTGGAACGGTGTCGTCCGTGTACAGTCGATGGCAACTCGCGACGGGCCTGTGTTCCAGGCCTCGGACGGGCAGCGGCTGAGACTATACGTTAGGAGAATTTGGCGCGGGAGGCTCGGCGGAATGGTTATGCCAATTCGGCATGAAGGTGCCTGAGTGATAACTCAAATTGCATACATATCGAGGTACTCATTGACCGTCACCCCTTCCAGCCTGGCCTGGTCGAGCGATACGGCCAGGATGGCCTCTTGCTGCTTCGGCGGAAAACGCCGCGCCAGGTTGCTGCGGAATTTCCCCACCAGCAGCGGGATACCTTCCGCGCGACGGCGCTTGTGGCCGAGCGGGTATTCGACCAGCACCTCGTCAAGCACGGTGCCGTCGTTCAGCGTCACGGTCAGCGCATTGGCGATCGAGCGCTTGTCGGGATCGTGGTAGTCGCGCGTCAGCGCCGGGTCCTCGACGCACGTGATCTTGTCGCGCAACACGTCGATGCGCGGGTCGGCGGCGACGTTGTCCTCGTAATCGGCGGCAGTCAGCCGGCCGAACAGCAGTGGCACCGCCACCATGTACTGGATGCAGTGGTCGCGGTCGGCGGGATTATTGAGGGGCCCTTTCTTGTCGATGATGCGCAGGCACGCCTCATGGGTGCGGATGGTGATCGCGGCGATATCGGCGGCACTGCGCCCCGCCAGCGCCAGCGAGCCATGCAGGCGCATGGCGGCTTCCACCGCGGTCTGCGCATGGAACTCGGCCGGGAACGAGATCTTGAACAGGATGTTCTCCATCACGTACGAGCCGTAAGGCCGCTGGAACTTGAACGGCTGCCCCTTGAACAGCACGTCATAGAAGCCCCAGGTCTTCGCCGTCAGCACCGACGGATAGCCCATCTCGCCGGTGCGCGCGATCAGCGCCAGACGCACCGCGCGGCTGGTGGCGTCGCCGGCGGCCCAGCTCTTGCGGCTGCCGGTGTTGGGCGCATGGCGATAGGTTCGCAAGCTTTGCCCGTCCACCCATGCCAGCGATAAGGCGTTGATGATCTCGTCGCGCGTCAGCCCCAGCATCTGCGCGACCACGGCAGTCGAGGCCACCTTGACCAGCACCACATGGTCGAGCCCGACCTTGTTGAACGAGTTCTCCAGCGCGATGCAGCCCTGGATCTCATGCGCCTTGATCATGGCCGTCAGCACCGCCTTCATCGTCAGCGGCTTGCGGCCGGCGGCGATGTTGTTGCGCGAGATCCAGTCGGCGGTGGCGAGGATGCCGCCGAGATTGTCCGATGGATGGCCCCATTCGGCCGCCAGCCAGGTGTCGTTGAAATCCAGCCAGCGGATTATCGTGCCGATGTTGAACGCGGCCTGGACCGGATCGAGCTGGAACTGGGTGCCGGGCACGCGCGCACCGTTGGGCACGATCGTGCCGGGGACGATGGGGCCGAGCAGCTTGGTGCAGGCCGGATAGGACAGGGCTTCGAGCCCGCAACCGAGCGTGTCGATCAAACAGTTGCGGGCGGTATCGTAGGCGAGGCCGCTCTTGATCTCGTAGCGCGTGACATAGTCGACGATGTCGACCAGTACCTGGTCCGGATCGGGGCGTTTGGCGGACGGCGTGTCAGTAGCAGACATGAGCAGCCTCGCGAGGTGGCTTAGATCAGAACGCGTCGCCGGGCACACGCACCCAGCCTTCCATCAGTACGCGCGCGCTGCGGCTCATGATGGCCTTCTTCACCACCCATTCGCCATCCACCTGCTGCGCCTCGGCGCCCACGCGCAGCGTACCGGACGGATGCCCGAAACGCACCGCGCTGCGCTCGCCACCGCCGGCGGCCAGGTTGACCAGCGTGCCGGGGATCGCCGCAGCGGTGCCGATCGCCACCGCTGCCGTGCCCATCATGGCGTGGTGCAGCTTGCCCATCGACAGCGCGCGCACCAGCAGGTCGACATCAGCCGCAGCGACCTTCTTGCCGCTGGAAGCGACGTAGTCCACCGGCTTGGCCACAAAGGCGACCTTGGGCGTGTGCTGGCGCTTGGCGGCCTCGTCCACGTCCTTGATCAGGCCCATGCGCAGCGCACCGTAGGCACGGATCGTCTCGAACATCGCCAGCGCCTTGGTGTCGCTGTTGATGGCGTCCTGCAGCTCGGTGCCGGTGTAGCCGATGCTCTCCGCGTTGACGAAAATGGTCGGGATGCCGGCGTTGATCATCGTTGCCTTGAGTGTGCCCACGCCCGGCACTTCCAGGTCGTCGACCACGTTGCCGGTCGGGAGCATCGCGCCGCCGGCACCTTCTTCCTCGGCGGCCGGGTCCATGAATTCGAGCTGCACTTCGGCGGCCGGGAAGGTCACGCCGTCCAGCTCGAAATCACCAGTTTCCTGGACTTCGCCATTGGTGATGGGCACATGGCCGACGATGGTCTTGCCGATATTGGCCTGCCAGATGCGTACGATCGCGACGCCGTTCTGCGGCACGCGGCCGGGATCGACCAGGCCCGCGCTGATGGCGAACGGGCCGACCGCGGCAGACAGGTTGCCGCAGTTGCCGCTCCAGTCGACAAAGGACTGGTCGATCGAAACCTGGCCGAACAGGTAGTCGACATCGTGGTCGGGGCGCGTGCTCTTCGACACGATCACGGTCTTGCTGGTGCTGGAGGTGGCACCGCCCATGCCGTCGATCTGCTTGCCGTAGGGGTCGGGGCTGCCGATCACGCGCATCAGCAGCGCGTCGCGGGCCGGGCCGGGGACCTGCGCGGTCTCGGGCAGGTCCTGCAGACGGAAGAACACGCCTTTGCTGGTGCCGCCACGGATGTAGGTGGCGGGGATTTTGATCTGGGGTACGTGGGCCATGGGAATCTTTGTCCGGGTTAGGCCAGGGGGCCTTGTCACAGCTTAGGAATCAATCCTGGGAGAAGCAAAGCGCGGCGCTTGTTTTCTCCCCTCTCCCGCAAGCGGGAGAGGGGAGAAAACCATCGGCTTCTGCTTACGCGGCAGCCTTCGTCGACTCCAGGAAGTCTTGCGCAAACCTCTGCAGCACGCCACCGGCCTCGTAAATCGACACTTCCTCATCGCTGTCCAGGCGGCACGTCACCGGCACTTCCACACGCTCGCCGTTCTTGCGATGGACCACCAGCGTCAGCGTCGCACGCGGCTGGCGTTCGCCGATCACGTCATAGGTCTCCGTGCCATCCAGCCCCAGCGTCAGCCGGTTCACGCCCGCCTTGAACTCCAGCGGCAGAACACCCATGCCGATCAGGTTGGTGCGGTGGATGCGCTCGAAGCCCTCGGCGACGATGACTTCCACGCCGGCCAGGCGCACGCCCTTGGCGGCCCAGTCGCGCGACGAGCCCTGGCCATAGTCCGCGCCGGCGATGATGATCAGCGGCTGCTTGCGGTCCATGTAGGTCTCGATCGCTTCCCACATGCGCACGACCTTGCCTTCCGGCTCGATGCGCGCCAGCGAACCCTTCTTGACCTGGCCGTCGATCACGGCCATTTCATTGATCAGCGTCGGGTTGGCGAAGGTGGCGCGCTGCGCGGTCAGGTGGTCGCCGCGGTGAGTCGCGTACGAGTTGAAGTCCTCTTCCGGCAGGCCCATCTTGGCCAGGTATTCGCCGGCAGCGCTGTCGAGCAGGATCGCGTTGGACGGCGACAGGTGGTCGGTGGTGATGTTGTCGCCCAGCACCGCCAGCGGACGCAGGCCCTGGAGCGTGCGCTCGCCGGCCAGCGCGCCTTCCCAGTAGGGCGGGCGGCGGATGTAGGTGCTCTGCGGGCGCCAGTCGTACAGCGGCGCGGCGCTCTCGCCGGTTTCCGCGGTCAGCGCGAACATCGGTTCGTAGACCTTGCGGAACTGCTCGGGCTTCACGCTTTGCTTGACGATCGCGTCGATCTCTTCGTCAGTCGGCCAGATGTCCTTCAGGTACACCGGCTTGCCGTCCTGGTCCGTGCCCAGCACGTCCTTCTCGATGTCGAAGCGGATGGTGCCGGCGATGGCGTAGGCGACCACCAGCGGCGGCGAGGCCAGGAAGGCCTGCTTGGCGTACGGGTGGATGCGGCCGTCGAAGTTGCGGTTGCCGGACAGCACAGCCGTGGCGTACAGGTCGCGGTCGATGATCTCTTGCTGGATCTTGGGATCCAGCGCGCCGGACATGCCGTTGCACGTGGTGCAGGCAAAGGCCACGATGCCGAAGCCGAGCTTTTCCAGGTCCGGCAGCAGCCTGGCTTCTTCCAGGTACAGCTCGACGGCCTTGGAGCCGGGCGCCAGCGACGACTTGACCCACGGCTTGCGCGCCAGGCCACGCGCATTGGCGTTGCGCGCCAGTAGGGCGGCGGCGATCACGTTGCGCGGGTTGCTGGTGTTGGTGCAGCTGGTGATGGCGGCGATGATCACCGCGCCGTCCGGCATCAGACCTTCGGCTTCCTGCGCGCGGGCCTTGTCCAGGTCCACGGCGATGCCGCGCTCGGCCAGGGCGGAGGTCGGCAGGCGCTTGTGCGGGTTGGACGGGCCGGCCATGTTGCGCACCACGCTCGACAGGTCGAACTTCAGCACGCGCTCGTACTCGGCGTTCTTCAGCGAATCCGCCCACAGCCCTGCAGTCTTGGCATACGTCTCGACCAGCTTGAGCTGCTCGTCGGTTCGGCCGGTCAGGCGCAGGTATTCGATGGTCTGCTCGTCGATAAAGAACATCGCCGCGGTGGCGCCGTATTCGGGGGCCATGTTGGAGATGGTGGCGCGGTCGCCGAGCGTCAGGCTCGAGGCGCCTTCGCCGCGGAACTCCAGGTAGGCGCCGACCACTTTTTCCTTGCGCAGGAATTCGGTCAGGGCCAGCACGATGTCGGTGGCGGTGATGCCGGGCTGGCGCTTGCCGGTCAGCTCCACGCCGACGATATCCGGCAGGCGCATCCACGAGGCGCGGCCGAGCATCACGTTTTCGGCTTCCAGGCCGCCCACGCCGATGGCGATGACGCCCAGCGCATCCACGTGCGGGGTGTGGCTGTCGGTGCCGACGCAGGTATCGGGGTAGGCCACGCCGCGGCCGTTACCATTCACTTCGGCGTGGATCACCGGCGACATCTTCTCCAGGTTGATCTGGTGCATGATGCCATTGCCCGGCGGGATCACATCGACGTTCTTGAACGCCTTCTTGGTCCAGTCGATGAAATGGAAACGGTCTTCGTTGCGCCGGTCTTCGATGGCTCGGTTCTTGGCGAAGGCATCGGGATCGAAGCCGCCGCATTCCACCGCCAGCGAGTGGTCGACGATCAGCTGCACCGGCACCACGGGATTGACCTTGGCGGGGTCGCCGCCCTGGTCGGCAATGGCGTCGCGCAGGCCGGCCAGGTCGACCAGCGCGGTCTGGCCCAGGATGTCGTGGCAGACCACGCGCGCGGGGAACCACGGGAAGTCCAGCTCGCGCTTGCGCTCGATCAGTTGCTTCAGCGAATCGGTCAGCGTGGCCGGGTCGCAGCGGCGCACCAGGTTTTCTGCCAGCACGCGCGACGTGTACGGCAGCTTGTCGTAGGCACCCGGCTGGATGGCCTCGACCGCGGCGCGCGCGTCGAAGTAATCCAGCTTGGTGCCCGGTAGCGGTTTGCGGTTTGCAGAATTCATGGTGTAGGGAATCAATATTGGTATGAAAAAGGGGTAGTGGCCCGGTGTCAGCGACCAACTACCCCCTTGCCCGCAGGCTCGGATCAATGCAACCCGACGCGGAGCAAACCGGCAGCCGGTCTTACTTGCGATCCTTGATCGGCACGAACTTCAGGTCCTCCGGACCGGTGTAGTTGGCGCTCGGACGAATGATCTTGTTGTCGATGCGCTGCTCGATGATGTGCGCGGCCCAGCCCGAGGTACGCGCAATCACGAACAGCGGCGTGAACATCGCCGTCGGCACGCCCATCATGTGGTAGCTCACCGCGCTGAACCAGTCCAGGTTCGGGAACATCTTCTTGATGTCCCCCATCACCGTTTCCAGGCGCTCGGCAATATCGAACATCTTCATCGAGCCGGCATCCTTCGACAGCTTCCGGGCCACTTCCTTGATCACCTGGTTGCGCGGGTCGCTGATGGTGTACACCGGGTGGCCGAAGCCGATCACGACTTCCTTGTTCTCGACGCGGCGGGTGATGTCGGCCTGCGCTTCATCCGGGTTGTCGTAGCGCTTCTGGATCTCGAAAGCCACTTCGTTGGCGCCGCCATGCTTGGGCCCGCGCAGCGCGCCGATCGCACCGCAGATGGCCGAGTACATGTCCGAGCCCGTGCCGGCGACCACGCGCGCGGCGAAGGTCGAGGCGTTGAACTCGTGCTCCGCGTACAGGATCATCGACGTGTGCATGGCGCGCTCCCACAGCTCCGACGGCTTCTCGCCGTGCAGCAGGTGCAGGAAGTGTGCGCCGATGGAGTCATCGTCGGTTTCCACCTCGATGCGGCGGCCGTTGTGGCTGTAGTGGTACCAGTACAGCAGCATCGAGCCGAAGCTGGCCATCAGGCGGTCGGCGATATCGCGCGCGCCCGGGGTGTTGTGGTCTTCCTTCTCCGGCAGCACGGTGCCGAGCACCGACACGCCGGTGCGCATCACGTCCATCGGGTGGGCGCTGGCGGGGACCCATTCCAGCGCGGCCTTGACGTTGGCGGGCAGGCCGCGCAGGGACTTGAGCTTGGCCTTGTAGGCGGCCAGTTCAGCCTTGGTCGGCAGCTTGCCGTGCACCAGCAGGTGGGCGATTTCCTCGAACTCGCAGGTGTCGGCGATATCGAGGATGTCGTAGCCGCGGTAGTGCAGGTCGTTGCCGGTACGGCCGACCGTGCACAGCGCGGTATTGCCGGCGGTCACGCCCGACAGGGCGACGGATTTCTTGGGCTTGGGAGCGGCGAGCGGTTGCGCTTCGGACATCTGGGTCTCCTTGTGTGATGCCTGTATGTTGTTGGCCGGTTCCGGCCAAACGGCCGGAGCATGCCCGGCCGTGCCTGTGTCTGTCTTGTCTTACTTGCCCTTGCCTTGCGCGAACAGGGCGTCGAGCTTTTGCTCGAAGTCGTGGTAGCCGATGCTCTCGTAGAGCTCCGAGCGGGTCTGCATGGTATCGACCACGTTCTTCTGCGTGCCGTCGCGGCGGATGGCCGCGTACACATTTTCTGCCGCCTTGTTCATGGCGCGGAAGGCCGACAGCGGGTACAGCACCATCGACACCCCGGCGCCGCCGAGTTCATCTGTGGTGAACAGTGGCGTGGCGCCGAATTCAGTGATATTGGCCAGCACCGGCACCTTCACCGCGTCGACAAACTTGCGGTACATGCCGAGGTCGGTCATGGCTTCCGGGAAGATGGCGTCGGCGCCGGCTTCCACGCACGCCACGGCGCGCTCGATGGCCTTGTCCAGGCCTTCCACGGCGAGCGCGTCGGTGCGGGCCATGATGACAAAGTTCTCGTCGGTGCGGGCGTCGACGGCGGCCTTGATGCGGTCGACCATTTCACCCTGCGTGACGATTTCCTTGTTCGGGCGGTGGCCGCAGCGCTTGGCGCCGACCTGGTCCTCGATATGCATGGCCGCGGCGCCGAACTTGATCAGCGACTTGGTGGTGCGGGCCACGTTGAAAGCCGAGGCGCCGAAGCCGGTATCAACGTCCACCAGCAGCGGCGTGTCGCACACGTCGGTGATGCGGCGGATGTCGGTCAGCACGTCGTCCAGGTTGGAGATGCCCAGGTCGGGCAGCCCCAGCGAGCCGGCGGCGACGCCGCCACCCGACAGGTAGATGGCACGGTAGCCGGCACGCTTGGCCAGCAGGGCGTGGTTGGCGTTGATGGTGCCGACCACCTGCAGCGGATGCTCGTCGGCAAGCGCCTGGCGGAAACGGGCGCCAGCGGAGCGCGCGAGGTCGGAAGCGGAGTAGGTCATTGGCGTATGCGTTGGGTGAACAGGACGAGCCAATATCGCAAGGGGTGTGCCAGCCTTTGCGCCGGCTGCCATGAAATCTCTCCAGCCCTTGCCAGTACTGGGCTGGCGGGCATGGTGCCAAACTTGCCGCATTGTCGCATGCCATGATTTAGCCACATTTGCATTTCACGGCCGCAAATGTGGATTTCAAAGTTGAAATCCGGCCCGGGGTGGCGGACAATGTGCCAGCACTGTACGCCTGTTCGCCACGCGTTTCACCACGCTTCACACGCCGCATCGCACCATGAGCCCTCCCGCCTCCACATCCGCCCGCCCGCGCATCTGGGCCATCGGCATCAGCCGCCTGGCGCGCGCCTTCGCCGACCTGATCCCGTCCTATGCCGCCCGCGCGGAATTCCGCATCCTCGGCAAGGGCTACGAAGCTGCCGCCAGCGCGGTAGCGCGCGAAGCCCGCGAAGGGCGCCTCGACGTGGTGGTGGCCGGTGGCTCCAACGGCGCCTACCTGCGCCAGCACGTGGACGTGCCGGTGGTGCTGGTCAAGGTGACCGGCTTCGACGTAATGAGTGCGCTGGCCACCGCGCGGCGCATCTCCCCGCGGGTCGCGCTGGTGACGCATGCCTCGACGTATGCGGAGGTCGACGAGTTCGTGCGCGCCTTCTCCCTGTCGATCCCGGCCTACACCTACCTGACCGAGGATGACGCGGTGGCGCGCGTCAAGGCGCTGAAGCAGGAGGGCATCCAGGTCGTGGTCGGCCCCGGCCTGGTGACCGACCTGGCGGATCGGTACGGCCTCACCGGCGTGTTCCTGTACTCGGGCAACTCGGTGCGCATGGCGCTGGAGGACGCGATCGAGGCCGCGCGCCTGCGTCGCATCGAGGCCACCCGGCGCGACTACGTCAACACCATCCTGGTGCACCTGAACGAGGGCGTGGCGGCGGTCGACGCGGAAGGACGGATCCAGTCGTTCAACCCGGCGATGGAGCGCTTCCTCGGCACCTCGGCCGCTGCTGCGGTGGGCCGCAAGCTGCAGACGCTGGCCCCCAGCCTGGCGCTAGAAGGCGTGATGCAGAGCGGCGACAAGGAGCTGGAAGCGATCCACAAGCTCGGCGACAAGATGGTGGTGGTCAACCGCATCCCTATCGTGAGCGAGGCCGGCACCACCGGCGCGGTGCTGACCATCCAGGACGCCAGCGCGATCCAGCGCGTGGACCGCAACCTGCGCTCGCGCAGCCGCGCGCGGCCGGCGGGCGTGCGCTACAGCCTGGACGACCTGGCCGGCACCTCCGATGCCATGACCGAGTTGCGCGAGCTGGCGCGGCGCTATGCCGCGGTGGACTCGACCGTGCTGATCGGCGGCGAGAGCGGCACCGGCAAGGAAGTGCTGGCGCAGGGCATGCACGATGCCAGCCCGCGCCGCGCCTTCCCGTTCGTCGCGGTCAATTGCGCGGCCTTCCCGGAAGCGCTGCTGGAAAGCGAACTGTTCGGCTACGAAGAGGGCGCCTTCACCGGCGCGCGCCGTGGCGGCAAGGCCGGCCTGTTCGAATCGGCCCACAACGGCACGCTGTTCCTCGATGAAGTTGGCGACATGCCCTCCGCGCTGCAGACGCGCCTGTTGCGCGTGCTGCAGGAAAAGCAGGTACTCCCGATCGGCGGCCTGGATGCGGTGCCGGTCAACGTACGCGTGATCGCCGCCACCCACCGCGACCTGGTGGCGCTGGTGCGCGACGGCACCTTCCGCCAGGACCTGTACTACCGCCTCAATATCCTGCGCATCGAAATGCCGCCGCTGCGCGAGCGCACCGAAGACCTGCCCGAGCTGGCCGAACTGCTGTATCGGCGCGCACAGGACCGCTTGGGGATGGAGCGTCCCCAGCGCCTGCCCGCCGCGGCCCGCGCCCGGCTGGCGCGCTACGGCTGGCCCGGCAATATCCGCGAGCTGGAGAACGTGACCGAACGGATTGCCGTGCTGGTGGCCGGGCGCAAGCTGGAAGCCGATGCGCTGCTGCGTGAGTTGCAGGCTGCGGCGCCGGAGCTGTTCGGCGGGGACGGCGGGCAGGAGCTGCCGGATGCGCCAGCCGGGCCTGCCGCCCGAACCGGTCCCGCCCGCACCCCGGGCCGCTCGCTGGCCGGCGTCAAGCAATCCAGCGAGGTCGATCATATCCGTCGCGTGCTGGCCGAGTGCGGCGGCGACCGCACCGCCGCCTGCCATATCCTCGGCATCAGCCCGACCACGCTGTGGCGGCGGCTCAAGGCCGCCTAGCGCGGCTACACCACAGGACCGACGCGCCGGAACGGGATCGGCTGCAACCCCTTGCTGGCCAGCCAGGCTTCGTTGAACAAGCGGCCGATATACAAGTCGCCCCGGTCGCACAACAGCGTGACGATGGTATGCCCGGGCCCCATCTCGCGCGCCAGCGCCACTGCGGCGCCCACGTTGATCCCTGACGACCCGCCCAGGAACAAGCCTTCCTCGCGCAGCATCCGATAGACCATGTCAACGCAGGTCTGGTCGTCGATCCGCACCGCATCGTCGATGGGCGTGTCCTGCAGGTTGGCGGTGACGCGGCTGGTGCCGATGCCCTCGGTGATCGAACTGCCCTCGGCCTTGAGTTCGCGGTGCTTGACGAAGTGATAGAGGGCGCTGCCTTGCGGGTCGGCCAGCACGATGCGCACGCCGGGCTTGTGTTCCTTCAGGTAACGGGCAATGCCGGCGAGCGAGCCGCCGGTGCCGGTGGAGCAGGTAAAGGCGTCGATGCGCCCGGTGGTGGCGTGCCAGATCTCGGGGCCGGTGGTTTCGTAGTGGGCCTGGCGGTTGGCCAGGTTGTCGAACTGGTTGGCCCAGATTGCGTTGTCGGTCTCCTCGGCCAGCCGGCCGGCGATCTTCTGGTAGTTGCCGGGGTCGGCATAGGGCTTGGCCGGGACCGGGCGGACCTCGGCGCCCAGCATGCGCAGCCGCTCCATTTTCTCGGGCGACTGGGTGTCGGGGATCACCACGATGCAACGGTAGCCGCGCGCCGCGCACAGGTGGGCCAGGCCGATGCCGGTATTGCCGGCGGTGCCTTCGATCACCGTGCCGCCCGGCTTCAGTAGTCCGCGCCGCTCGGCGTCGCGGATGATATACAGCGCCGCGCGATCCTTGACCGAGCCGCCGGGATTCAGGAATTCCGCCTTGCCGTAGATGTCGCAGCCGGTTTCCTCGCTCACCCCGGCCAGTCGGATCAACGGCGTGTGGCCGATGGTGCCGGCAAATCCATCCCTGACTTCCATGATGCACTCCCGCCGGGGCCCTTCCGGGCGTCAATCTGTGTGATAGACCGGGGCGGCGCGAATGACAAGCGGCCGGAGGAGCGAAATCCGGGCCAGCCGGGCCGGCCGGGGTGGCGCGCATGGCGCCTGGGGAAAGGGCGGAGCGCCGTCAGGCGGCGTTGAGCCAGCGAAAACTGAAGTCGCCCTCGACGAAATCCCGGCGCGAGGCGTGGAAATCGCGCATATACGGCCGGTTCAGGTGCGATTCGAGCGCGCGCTTGGAATCCCAGACCATGTAGATCACGAAGACCTGCGCGTCTTCGGCGTCCTGCCCGACGTGGTAGTCCAGGCAGCCGGGCTCGGTCAGCCCGCGCGAGCGCAGCGAGGTGAGCTGGGACACCAGCGCCTCACGGCGATGGGACTTGGCGCGGGCGATGCCGACTAGCGTGTACGTTCCGGACATGGGTGAACGGGGGCGACTGGCTGGGGCGTCTGGTGAGCACTGGGCCAGCCATTGTAGCGCGGGCATTGCTGGCGCCTGCAATGCCCGAGAACACCGTCCGGACATTCGCGCGCCGCTTGACAAGGCCCCGCGGCACAGTTCTCCCCCCCCAAAAGAGGGGCTCAAGGCGCGCCCAGGGCTGCCGTTAATCCGTTCCGACAAGAAGAAAACCAATTTTCGAGGGGGTCTAGCATGCTCAGGCGCATCCGGTCGGAACAATTGCAGGTGGGAATGTTTGTCGCCAGGCTCGGCGGCCCATGGATCAACCATCCGTTCTGGCGGGCAAAATTCCTGGTCAGCCATGAAGACCAGATCCGGCAGATCCGGTCCGCCGGCGTCCAGGAAGTCTGGATCGATATCCTGAAGGGCCGCAGCCTGCCGCCGCCCGAGGCGGCCGACGCGCCGGTCGCGCCGGTCGGGGGCACCATTCCTGAGCCCTTGCCCGCAACCCCGCCACAGCCCGCCGCGTCGCTGGAAGGGGAAATCGGCCGCGCGCGCGAGCTGCTGCAATCCGGCAAGAGCGTGGTCGGTTCGATGTTCGCCGCCGTGCGCATGGGCCGGGCGCTGGAGGTCGACGGCGCGCTGCTGCTGGTCGATTCCGCCTCGCGCTCACTGTCCCGTCACGGGCAGGCACTGCTGGCGCTGGCGCGTCTCAAGGCCCGCGACGACTACAACTACCTGCACGCCTTTGCCGTCTGTGCACTGATGATCGCCGTCGGCCGCACGCTCGGCCTGCCCGACGAAGAAGTGCGCGAACTCGGCCTGGCCGGGCTGGTGCACGACATCGGCAAGCTGACGCTGCCCGAAGCCGTGCTGCTCAAGGCCACCGCTCGCACGGCCGAGGAGGAGGAGGCCTACCGCCGCCACCCGTCAGCCGGCTACCGCATCCTGAACGAGGCGCGCCTGTATTCCAACATCCCGCTCGATGTCTGCGTCCACCACCACGAGCGCGTGGATGGCCGTGGCTATCCCTTCGGACTGGTCGGGCACGAGCTCAGCGTGCACGCCAAGATCGCGGCGATCTGCGACGCCTACGATTCGCTGACCTCCGCGCGCCCGGGCCACAAGGAATGGTCGCCGGCGCGCGCGATGGAATACATGGCCGTGCGCGTCGACACGCTGTTCGACCGGCGCGTATTCAAGGCCTTTAGCCGCACTGTTGGCATCTATCCGCTTGGCACCGTGCTGCGGCTGCGCTCCAACCGGCTGGCCGTGGTGTGCGCGCAGAACGAGGCGGACCCGTTGCGGCCGCGGGTGATGGCGTTTTATTCGGTGTCGCAGTCCAGGCCGGTGCCTACCGAACTGATCGACCTGCGCCACAGCGATGAGACAGTGGTGGCGTTTGAGAATGCGGCGGAGTGGGGGTATTCGGATGAGCAGTTGATGGCGATGTACACCACGCTGTCGTAGCGTTTTAGGTTCTCATCGCTGCAGCCACGGCGAGGCGCGCAGTCTTTCGTAGAGGAAATCGTTGAAGGCCCGCACCCGGGCGCTGTGGCGCAGGTCCGGGTGGGTCAGGATCCACAGGGTCGTGTCGAGTGCCGGCTCCGGCGGAGCCAGCCGGACCAGTTGCGTATCGCCCTCGGCCAGCAGGCATAGCAGCATGCCGGCTCCCATACCGTGCCGTACCGCCTGGGCCATTGCCATGAGGCTGTCGGCGCTGACCAGGCGGCGCGATTCCGGCACGTGTTCCATGGTCCAGCGTGCCTGCGCCAGGTGTGCCAGTGCATCGTCTGGCACTACCCAGTCGTAGCGTCCCCAGTCCGACGCTACCGTTCCCCGTCGCGCCGGCTTCTGCTGCGTTTGCTTCAGGTATTCACGTGAAGCGTATGGCGCGGTCTGGAGCAAACCAACCTGCCTGCCAACCAGAAACTCCGGCACCGCATTCGCCGGCCGTATCGCCACGTCTGCTTCCCGCCGGCTCAGGCTCAAGAAACTGTTATTGACCACGATCTGCAACTGGATCCGCGGATGCATGGCCCGAAACTCGGCAAACAGCGGCATCAGTAACCCACTCAGCAGCGTGTCAGTGGTCGTCACCCGCAACGGTCCGCTCAACTGGCTATCAAGCCCCGACAACTGCCTTTGCGCAGCATCGATCTGTTCGCCGACTCCCGCAAGCCGATGTGCCAGCGCTTCGCCGGCTGCAGTCATCGCATAGCCGGTGGGATGGCGCTCGAACAGCAGGGTTCCGAGGACCTCTTCCAGCCGCGCCAGGCGGCGCAGCACGGTGGAATGATTGACATGCAGCGCCCGCGCCGCCCCGGCGAGGGAACCGGACTGGCCAACGGCGAGGAAATACTTGAGGTCGTCCCAGTCTGCTTCCTGCATGTTTGCATAACTCCTTTGCAAAAACCGCCAGTTTCTGTGCCGATTCGCACAGCCTACAGTGCCCAGGGCAGCCCCGGCAATAGGCGCGGCGGGCGGCGAACCGGACGAAAGGAAATGACGATGGCGTGGATGCTGCTGGGCCTGGCGGGCCTGATCGAGATCGTGATGGCGCTGGCCCTTAAACATACCGACGGGGGGACGCGGCCCGGTCCGACGGCGTTGGGGATCGGGGCGGCGCTGGCCAGCATTTTCCTGCTCAGCGCGGCGCTGCGGCACTTGCCGGTGGGGACGGCCTACGCGGTGTGGACGGGGATCGGGGCGATCGGGGTGACGCTGGTGGGCATCCTGTTCCTGGGCGAGAGCGCTGCGCCGATGCGGCTTCTGCTGATCGCGCTGATCTTCATCGGGATCGGTGGTCTGAAGTTGCTGCCGGCGTGAGCCAACGGGACGGGGCGACGTAGGAAAATGGCCAGGCACTACCCGGATTCACGGTGTGTCGGACACGTTTTGTACACTTACACTTTGCTATCCGGCCGGTTGACCAGCCTCCGTCGCCCCCTTTATGAATTTCGATGCCCCGCTGGAGCTGTTCCAGCAACGTATTCCGGCCCATCCGTGGGCCCAGCTTGCGCTATCCCTGCTGGTACTGGTGCTGATTGCAGTGCTGGCGCAATGGCTATTCGGCCATGTGATCTCGCGCGTGGGGCATCACATGCTGGCGGTATGGGGCAAGGCGCCCTGGAGCAAGGCGCTGACGCGCCATCGCGCCAACCGGCGCTTTGGCTACGCTGTGGGGTTCGCGGTCATCACCATCGGCATCGGCGAAGTGCCGTACATGGGCCGCTATGCGGTGGCGATCGAGCGCCTGGCGCACGCCGGCCTGTGGATCAGCTTCTTCCTGATGCTGAGCGGGATGCTGGGGGCGTGGCAGGATGTCTACGCCAACACGCGGGAGGCGCAGACGCGCTCGATCAAGGGCTATATCCAGGTGGGCCGGCTGGGCCTGGGGCTGGTATGCGCGGTGCTGGTGCTGTCGATCCTGATCAACCGCTCGCCGCTATGGATGCTGTCAGGCCTGGGTGCGTTGTCCGCCGTGCTGCTGCTGGTGTTCAAGGACACGCTGCTGTCGCTGGTGGCGAGTACGCAGCTGACGTCGAACGACATGCTGCGCATCGGCGACTGGATCGAGATGCCGCAGTGCAATGCCGACGGCTACGTCAAGGACATCGCGCTGCATACGGTCAAGGTGCAGAACTGGGACAACACCGTGACCACCGTGCCGACCTACAAGCTGTTCTCCGAGAGCTACCGCAACTACCGCCAGATGTTCGAGTCCGGCGCCCGGCGCATCAAGCGTACGCTGCGGCTGGATGCCGGCAGCGTGCGTTTCCTGGAGGACCAGGAGGTGCACGCGCTGATGCGCTTCCGGCTGCTGCACGACTACCTGGAGGAAAAGCAGGCCGAGGTCGACGAGGCCAACCGCCTGCTGATCGCCGCGGGCAGCGACCCCGTCAACCGGCGCCGGCTGACCAATATCGGCACCTTCCGCGCCTACGGCATTGCCTACCTGAAGGCGCATCCTGAGATCCACCACGACCTGCTGCTGAACGTGCGCATGATGGAGCCCGACTCGCAGGGTATCCCGGTGGAGATCTACTGCTTTACCGCGCTCACTGCGTGGATGGACTATGAACGCATCCAGGGCGATGTGTTCGACCACCTGCTCGCAATCCTGCCCGAGCTGGGGCTGCGGCTGTACCAGGCGCCGTCAGGGGCGGACCTGAGCGGCGCACGCGTGGCGCCGGTGCTGGCCGCGGCGCAATTGGTGGCAGCGCAGGCCGCGGTGCAGCATGCGCCGGGTCATGCCGCCGCTGGCAACCATCCCGCCTGATTTTCAGCCGACCGCGCGCGGACGCACGCGGCTGGCGGCTTCCTTGGCACGGGTGCGGGCGGTGTCGACATCGTCCGCATACGCCAGCGCCACGCCCATGCGCCGCTTGATGAAGCTCTCCGGCTTGCCGAACAGGCGCACCTCGGTCTGCGGCACGCTCAGCGCCTGGTCCACGCCATCGAAGACCACGCCCTGGGCATCCACGCCGCCGTAGATCACGGCGCTGGCGCCGGGGCTGCGCAGCGTGGTGTCGACCGGCAGGCCCAGTATGGCGCGCGCGTGCAGCTCGAACTCGTTCTGCCATTGCGTGGCCATGGTCACCATGCCGGTGTCGTGGGGGCGCGGGCTGACTTCGCTGAACCAGACCTGCTCGCCCTTGACGAACAGCTCCACGCCGAACAGGCCCATGCCGCCGAGGTCTGACGTGACGGCCTGCGCGATGCGCTGCGCCGTTTCCAGCGCGGCGGGATGCATCGGCTGCGGCTGCCAGCTTTCGACATAGTCCCCGCTGACCTGCACGTGGCCGATCGGTGCGCAGAACTGCGTTTCCACCTGGCCGCTGGCGCCCATCGCGCGCACGGTCAGCAGCGTGATCTCGTAATCGAAATCGATAAAGCCTTCCACGATCACGCGGCCGTGGCTGACGCGGCCGCCGGCCATGGCGTAGTCCCACGCGGCCTTGACGCAGTCGGGGGAGTCGATCTTGCTCTGGCCTTTGCCGGAGCTGCTCATCACCGGCTTGACCACGCACGGGTAGCCGATGCCGCCGTCGATGGCGGCCTGCAGTTCGTCCAGCGAGTCGCAGAACTTGTACGGGCTGGTCGGCAGGCCGAGCGATTCCGCGGCCAGGCGGCGGATGCCTTCGCGGTCCATGGTCAGGCGCGCGGCGCGGGCGGTGGGGATCACCCGCACGGTACCGGCGGCTTCCAGCGTCTCCAGCATGGGTGTGGCGATGGCCTCGATCTCGGGCACGACCAGGTGGGGCTTCTCGGCCTCGATCAGCGCCTTGAGCTGGTCGGGGTCGCTCATGGCGATGGTGCGCGCGTGGTGCGCCACCTGCTGGCCGGGCGCGTTGTCATAGCGGTCGACGGCGATGGTTTCCACGCCCAGGCGCTGCAGTGCGATCAGCACTTCCTTGCCCAGTTCGCCGGAGCCGAGCAGCATCACTTTGGTGGCGGAGGGGGAGAGCGGGGTTCCGAGGGTGGTCATGGCGGCGGGCGGTGGGGCGGTAGGGAAAACCGAGATTGTACGTGTTGCCCGCCGCCCGTGGCGCCGCCGGGGAGGGCGCCCGGATCAGCGCTTGCCGTTGGGGTCGGGGGCGGCGGGCGTGGCGCGCCGCGCCGCGGCGTCTTTCTCGTCTGCGGCTTGGGCCTCTTCAGGGGTGGAGGCGACCCCGTACATGCCGTGGCGAGGCGTGCCGGGCGGCAGGTTGCCCAGGTCCGTCGGCTGGTACGGATGGGGGCCCGGCGGCGGCTGCGACGTCTCGCTGGAGGGATGGGCGCGTCCGGCCACTTTTTCGTCCTGCGTCACGCTGTGGCCGCCGTAGTGGTAGTCGGTCAGTGAGCCCTGGTGCTGGCGCGCCGATGGCGCCGGCGCGCCGGAGGTATCGGCAATGCGCACGGGGAGCGACGGATAGACCTGGTGCGCACCGGCGATGGCCATCTCGGGCGAATCGAAGTCGCCGGCGAGCCGCTGCGGCGCGCCTCTGCCAATGCGTATCTCCAGGTGCCAGCGGCCGTCGTCCGGGCCGCAGACCAGGATTTCCTGTTCGGTCGAGGGCATGACGGGGCCTCCTTGGGTCTAAGCTTGGTTGCATGGTCGAAGCGCGCGCCTCTGGCGCCAGGGGTGCCGGGGCTCGCGCGGTATTGCATGGCAACAGGCAAGTTGTGTTCCAGCGCCGCGGCGCTGGAACGGAACATGCTGCGCAGCCGGCGATACCTTCAGCCTGCATCCCACCTCTGTTCCACTTCCGTGAGAGGCCCGCCATGCCCCCGACCCGACCGCTTACCGTTGTCATCACCGGCGCTTCCAGCGGCATCGGCCTGGCCACTGCACTCGCCTTTGCCAAATGCCATGCACGCGTGGTCCTGTGCGCCCGCGGTGAAGCGCCGCTGGCGCGCGCCGCCGCGGCCTGCCGCGAACTGGGCGCGAAAGCGCTGGCGGTTCCCGGTGATGTCACGCAGCCGGCGGCCATGCACCGCTTGGCCGAGCGTGCGGCGGAGTTCGGCGATGGCGGCATCGATGTCTGGGTCAACAATGCCGGCGTCGGCGCATTCGGTCTGTTCGAGGAAACGCCCGTGTCTGCGCACGAACAGGTTGTGCGCATCAACCTGCTGGGCTACCTGCATGGCGCGCATGCGGTGCTGCCGTTCTTCAAGGCGGCCGGCGAGGGCGTGCTGGTGAATATCGTGTCGTTGGGCGCCTGGGCGCCATCGCCCTACGGCGTGTCGTATACCGCAAGCAAGTTCGGACTGCGCGGCTTCTCCGAGGCCTTGCGCGCCGAACTGGTGGGATGGCCGCGGATCCGCATCTGCGACATCTTCCCGTCCACCGCCGACACGCCGGGCATGCGCCACAGCGCCAACTACACCGGCAAGGCGCTGCGTCCGCCGCGGCCCCTGGTCGATGCCAACTCGGTGGCGCGGGCGGTGCTGCGCGCCGTGGCGGCCCCCGGCTCGCATTCCACTACAGTCGGGATGGTAGCCAGGCTGGCCCGAGCGGCCAACCTGGTGGCGCCGGGCCTGGTGCAGCGCGTTTCCGGCCAGGTCGCGCACCGGCATTTCAGCGGCGCGCACGATACGCCGGTGTCGGACGGCAACCTGTTCCATGCCTCGCTGGGGCACATGTCCATCGGCGGAGAATGGGGATCGCCGCGACACACGCGGCAGTGGTGTATCGCCGGCGCGCTTGTGGCGGGTGCGCTGGCGGGGCTGGCGCTGTGGCACTGGCGCAAGGGGGAGCACTGACCGGCACGTGCCGCCAGATTTACAAAGCAGGGAGTTTCTTACCGCCCGCCGGCAATGCCGCGGCGCCCTTCGCCACAGCGAACCGGCAACCAAGAAAGCGCCCGCGCGAGCGCGGGCGGGAAAAGGCCTGAGGATCCAAGGACCACTCGTTATCCATGCTAGGCGGCGTCCGGCAGGCAGGCATCCCTCATTCGGGTGCGAGGCCACTTTCAGGCCGCGGCCGGGGTGTTTTTGTGCAAGACGCTTATCTCGGCGTGGCCCACAGCAAGGGCCGGAACACGTTATACATCCGGGTCGGCAGCGCCTGGCACTGATCGCTGGCCGTGCTCAGCGGCCTGCCGGCTGTAGCGCGATCACCGCCATGCCGGCTAGCGCGATGGCGGCACCGGCCACGTCCCAGCGCGTCAGCACCACGCCGTCGACAAAACGCAGCCACAGCAGCGCCACCGCGATATACATGCCGCCATAGGCGGCATAGGTGCGGCCCGCCGCGGCCGGATGCAGTGTCAATAGCCATGCAAACAGCCCGAGCGACAGCGCCGCCGGCACCAGCAGCCACAGGCTCTTGCCTTGCCGCAGGACCAGCCACGGCAGGTAGCAGCCGACGATCTCGGCAACGGCCGTCACGGCAAAAAGCAGGGCGATGCGAAGCAGTTCCAAGTCGTGATGGTGGCGGAATGAAAAAGGGGCTCCAGTGCGGGAACCCCGATTCTGACATGGCGCCGCGCGTTCAGGACGTGGCCATCAGCGGCGGGCGCCGTTGCGTGGCCACGGCAAAGGCGATCTGCGCCAGCCCCGCCGCCAGCCCCAGCGCCACGCCGGCCTGCCATGCGACCGTGTACGAGCCGAGCGCGTCATAGACGAGCCCGCCGCCAAAGGCGCCGATAAAGCTGCCGATCTGATGGCTGAAGAACGCCACGCCGCCCAGCATGGCCTGCCAGCGCAGGCCGAAGGTCTCGGCGATCCAGCCCGATACCAGCGGCGCCACGCCCAGCCACAGGAAGCCCATCACGGCGGCGAACACCAGCGTGCTTTCCGGCGTGGGCGCCGACGAGAAGTACCACGTCAGCGCCAGCGAGCGGATGGTATAGATGCCGCCCAGCAGCATCAGCTTGTTGAAGCGCCCGCCGGCCCAGCCGAAGAAGATGCTGCCCAGCACGTTGAAGCCGCCGATCACGCCCAGCGCCTTGGCGCTGAGCATCGGGTCCATGCCGCAGATATCGAGATACGACGGCAGATGCGTGGTCAGGAACACTAGCTGCATGCCGCAGACAAAATACGCCAGGGCCATCACCACAAACGGCGCATGCCGCAGCGCGGTGCCCAGCGCCTGGCGCGCGTTGTCCTGGCCGACGCCGGTCGGTAGGTTCAGCGTCAGCCGGTCAACGCGCCCGGCAAACCATGCGGCCGGCAGCATCACCAGCGCCAGCAGCACGAAAGCCGCCAGCCCGGCGCGCCATCCATACGACTGCGTCACCATCTGCCCGATCGGCGCGGCCAGCAGCGCCCCCAGCGATCCGGCCCCGGACACCAGCCCCAGCACCGTGCTGCGCAGTGCCGCCGGCACCGGCCGTGCCGCCACCGCCATCGCCAGCGCGCTGCCGGTGCAGGCCATCGACGCGCCGATCGCCACGCCCGCACCCAGCGTCACGCCGACCATGCCGTGCGCGGTCGCCAGCAGCACCAGCCCGATCACATACAGCACCGATCCCGCCAGCATCAGCGGCCGGAAGCCGATGCGCGTGGCCCACGCCCCGGCCAGCGGCTGCAGCAGTCCCCAGGCCAGGTTCTGCACGGCAATGGCCACGGTGAAATCCGAGACCGAGATGCCGATGTCGCGCGTCAGCGGCGGCATGAAGATGCCCAGGCTCTGGCGCAGGCCCATGGCCAGGCTGAGCATCACGGAGGCGCCGAGCAGGATGGGCAGGGCCGGGCGCAGGCTGTCGAGGCGGGAGGTTGGAATGGAGGAGGACAAGATGCTTCGTCTCGGTGTTGTCGTTGTTATCGTTGTTGTTCTTCTTGTGAACCCCCGGCCACTCGCGCCGTATTAAGCGAGTGCTGAATATACCGAAGAGTAGGGCGAGGGTATGCCGCGGGCCGCGCCGTGTCAATTTGGCTTTGCGCCGGGCCGCCTTCCGCTTTGCTGAAGCCGTGGGGGCGTGCAGCGCCACGACAGGCCCCCGCGGGCCTGGCCGTCGGCCGGACCCAATGCAAACGGCCGGCTTGCGGCCGGCCGTCCGGAGGCGGAGGGCGCTACATCCGTGCCTTCGGTCAAGCGATGTCGTGCGGGCGCATTACTTGCCCGTCCACACCGGCTTGCGCTTCTCGGCGAACGCGGCCGCACCTTCGCGGGCATCGGCCGAGGTGAATACCGGCGCCAGCAGCGGGCGCTGGCGCTCGAACATTTCCTCCGCGCTCCAGTCGGCGGACTCGGCCACGATCTGCTTGCTGACCGCGACCGCCAGCGGGCCGTTGGCGCCGATCTCGTCGGCCAGCGCCAGCGCGCCTGCCAGTGCCAGGCCCGGTTCGGTCAGGCGGTTGACCAGGCCGTAGGCGTGGGCCTGCTCGGCGCCCAGCATATTGCCGGTCAGCGCGTATTCCATGGCGATGTGGTACGGCACGCGGCGCGGCAGGCGCATCAGCCCGCCGGCGCCGGCCACCAGCCCGCGCTTGACTTCAGGCAGGCCGAACCTGGCCGCCTTCGACGACACGATCAGGTCGCACGCCAGTGCCAGCTCGAAGCCGCCGGCCAGTGCATAGCCTTCCACTGCGGCGATCAGCACCTTGCGCGGCGGTTTCTCGGTCAGGCCGCCAAAGCCGCGGCCGGGCAGGCTGGGGCGCTTGCCTTCGAGAAAGCCCTTCAGGTCCATGCCGGAGCAGAAGGTGCCGCCCGCGCCGGTCAGGATGGCCACGCTCAGGTCGTCACGGCTTTCCAGCTGGTCGATCGCGGCCGCCAGCGCGGTCGCGGTCTCGAAGTCCATGGCATTGCGCGCCTGGGGCCGGTTCATCGTGATCAGCAGCGTATTGCCACGGGTTTCAAGTTGCAGCGTGTCGCTCATTTTTCGTTCCTTGTATGCGGATGCGAAATCGATGCGCGTGCCGGATCAGCGCGGCGCCATGCGGATGGCGCCGTCCAGGCGGATGGTCTCGCCGTTGAGCATCGGGTTCTCCAGGATGTGCAGCGCGGTGGAGGCGTACTCATCCGGCGCGCCCAGCCGCGGCGGATGCGGCACCATGGCGCCGAGCGAGGCGCGCACGTTCTCCGGCAGCTTCGCCAGAAGGGGCGTGTCGAACAGCCCCGGAGCGATCGTGCACACGCGGATCGCGCGCTGCGCCAGGTCGCGCGCGGCTACCAGCGTCATGCCGACGATGCCGGCCTTGGCCGAGCTGTAAGGGATCTGGCCGATCTGCCCTTCATAGGCGGCCACCGAAGCGGTCAGCACGCACGCGCCGCGTTCGCCGTCGACCAGTTCGTTCTTTGCCATGCGCGCGGCACCCAGGCGCAGCGCGTTGAAGGTGCCGATCAGGTTGATTCGCACCACCGCTTCGTACTTCTCCAGCGATCCCGGCTGGCCGTCCTTCTCGACCACGCGCACCGGCGCGCCCAGGCCGGCGCAGTGGATCAGCGCGCGCAGCGGGGCGATGGCTTCGGCGGCGTCGTAGACCGCGTTCATCTGGTCGGTGTCACAGACGTCGGCCTTGACGAAGCGGACCTTGCCGCCGAACTCGTCCACCACCGCGTTGCCACGCTCTTCGTTCAGGTCGGCGATGACCACGCCGACGCCGCGTTCCACCAGGCGTCGCGCGCAGGCCAGGCCCAGGCCGGAAGCGCCGCCGGTCACGACGGCGGACATGTTTTCGAGTTTCATGGTGTGTCTCCTTGAACGGATGCTTTGCTGAGAAATGGGCGATTCCCGCGGCGTCAATCGCGCGGGAATCTGCAAGACGAGGGGGCGCTTACAGGCGCTCGATGATGGTGGCGTTGGCCATGCCGCCGGCTTCGCACATCGACTGCAGGCCGTAGCGCTGGCCGCTGTCTTCCAGCGCATGCAGCATGGTGGTCATCAGCCGCACGCCCGAGGCGCCCAGCGGATGCCCCAGCGCGATCGCGCCGCCGCGCGGGTTCAGGCGCGCCGGATCGGCGCCGAGCGCGCGCTGCCAGGCCAGCGGCACGCAGGCAAAGGCTTCGTTGATCTCGTAGTGGTCGATCTGGTCGAGCTTGAGGCCGCTCTTCTTGATCGCGCGCTGGCTGGCGGGGATCGGTGCCGTGAGCATCATCACCGGATCGTCGCCGCAGACGTCGAACGCGACAAAGCGCGCGCGCGGCTTCAGGCCCAGGCGCTGCGCGGCCGATTCGCTCATCAGCAGCATCGCCGCGGCGCCGTCACTGATCTGCGAGGCATTGCCCGCGGTCACGTTCCAGCCGATCTGCGGGAAGCGCGCGCCCAGTTCCTCGCTGCGGAACGAGGCCTGCAGCGTGCCGAGCTTCTCCACCGAGGTGCCCGGACGGATGGTCTCGTCCTGGTCGATGATCCCGTTCGGCGTGCTGATCGGCAGGATTTCACGGCGGAAGGCGCCGCTTTCTCGCGCGGCCGCGGCCAGCTCGTGCGAGCGCGCCGAATAGCTGTCCATCTGCTGGCGCGACAGCTCATATTTGGCCGCCACCAGTTCGGCCGCCACGCCCTGCGACACGAGGCCGGGCGCGTAGCGTGCCTCCATCGACGGCCCGTAGGGATTCTGGCCGATGCGTGCCGAGCCCATCGGCACGCGGCTCATAGACTCGATGCCGCAGGCAATGACGATGTCATAGGCGCCCGCCATGATGCCCTGCGCGGCGAAGTGCACCGCCTGCTGGCTGGAGCCGCACTTGCGGTCGATGGTGGTGGCGGGCACGTGGTCGGGGAAGCCGGCTGCCAGCCAGGCCACCCGGCCCGGGCCAGCCGACTGTTCGCCGGCCTGGGTGACGCAACCGGTGATCACGTCATCGACCAGACCCGGATCCAGGTTGTTGCGCTCGACCAGACCCTTGAGCACCTGCGCCAGAAGCTCGGTGGCATGCAGTTCGGTAAAGGCCGATCCCGGCTTGGAACGGCCCATCGGGCTGCGGATGGCGTCGACGATGACGGCTTGTTGCATGAGGTGTCTCCTGAAAAAGCTGAGCGTTGCGAGTCGTTGCTGGGATATTGAGACGTCCGTACCGAAAAGTGATCGTCCAATACGATGAATCGGAATTCTGGCTTCGGAAAGCTGCCATGTAAACTCAAAAAACAGCATTTGACTTCGGAAAAAACGAAGGGCAACATCCGGGTTTTGAGACGCTGGTATCAAAAAATTCAGGCCGAAGGCTCTAATATGGCTAATGCACCACAAGCTTCCGTGACCCCGACGCCCGCCGATTCCGACGGCGAGGCACGCCTCGTCAGCGCACTGGCGCGCGGCATCTCCATCCTCAACTGCTTCTCGCCGACGGTGCAGGAGCTCAGCAGCCGCGAGCTGATGGAGCGCACCGGCCTGGCCAAGCCAACGCTGTTCCGACTGCTGGACACGCTGTGCGAGCTGGGCCTGCTGCGCTATTCCGAGCGACTGTCGCGCTACGTGGCGGGGGTGGGCCTGGTCAACCTGGCCGCGCCGGCGCTGGCGCGGATGACCGTGCGCCAGCTGGCGCGCCCGCAGATGCAGGAACTGGCCGACCATATCGCCGGGCAGGTCGAGCTGATCGTCGGCTATGGCAACACGCTGACCTATGTGGAAATCGCCCAGGGCGTGGGCAGCCATGTGTTCCGGCCGGAGGCGGGCACGCGGGTGTCGGTCTCGCGCACCGCGTCCGGTCGCAGCTACCTGCTGATGATGAGCGAGGCCGAGCGCGAGGCCTATGTCGAGCAACTGGCGGCCACCGAGCCGCAGCGCGGCGACTGGCTGCGCGAGCGGCTGGCCGACGCTGCGCTCGACCTGGACCAGCTCGGCTTCTGCCGCGGTCACCGCGACCTGCACCGCGAGGTGGAATCCATTGCGGTGCCGATGCGCACGCGCCGAGACGGCGAGGCGTGGATCTTTGCCGCTTCGGTGCCGGTGTTCAGCCAGCAGAGCAAGCAGATGGAAGACGACGTCGGTCCGCGCCTGGTCAGCCTGGTGCGCAATGTCGAGGGCGCGCTGGGCGTGGCAGGCTAGGGCGCCCTCGGATCTCCCCTGGCGCCGGATGGCGCCGGGTGACTTACCTTGTCCCTCCATGGCGCGGCAACTATCCTGAGTCACACGTGCCATGGGAGGGGAATCCATGCAGCAGATCCGCTTGGCAGTGACGGTCGGCGTGCTGGTGCTGGCCGCCGGGATCGTGTCACAGATGCTGGCGCAGGCCGCGACCGAGGCCGTGCCGGTGTGGCTGGGCAGCGGCGTCACGCTTGCCGCGTTGCTGGTTTGCGCGCGCTGGTCGTGGCCGGCGGTGCTGGTGGGGGCGGGCATCACGCTGGCGGGTTGGGGCATGGCTGCGCATGCGCTGAAACTGCCCGGCGCCGTGGCCTTCGGCCTGATCGAAGTGGTCAGCCTGGGCACGGCGGCATGGATCGCCACCTATGGCCGGCGCGACCCGCAGAGCCCGCTCGGGGCCACCCTGCTGATCGCCGGCGCGCTGGTGGGGTCGGCGCTGGGCGCGACGCTGGCGGTGGAGTTGTGGCGCTGGCAGCGGCCGGGGCTGGACCTGCCGGTCGAGTGGCGCGCCTGGTTCTTCTCCACGGCGGCGGGGCTGCTGCTGGTCGCGCCCGTGGCCGTGGCCTTCCGCGGTTTTCGCGTGCGCCGCTCTGGCGGCATGCCGATGCAGCAGTTCCTGGCCGGCGGGCTGGCCTTCATCATCTTTATCGTGGCGGTGCTGGCGGTGTTCTCGGACCATGCCACGCAGCGCTTCGGCGGGCTCGCGCCCACGCTGGCCTACGTGCCGATGCCGTTCCTGCTGGCCACCGCGCTGCTGTGGGGCCCGCGCGGCGGTGCCATCGCCACGCTGCTGGGCTGCCTGCTTATCATCTACCGCACCGCGCGCGGCGCGGGCCCGTTCAATATTATCGAAGGCTTTCCCGGCGAGGCCGTGGTCGAGGTGCAGGGCTTCGTCATCGTCTGGGCGCTGGTGATGCTGCTGGGACGGGCGCTGTCCGAAGGACGCCGCGCGGCGCTGGAGGAAGCCCGCGCCTGGCGCCTGCGCTATGCACGCACGCTGCAGGCCGTGGGCGTGGCCAGCGTCGAGTATGATGCCGTGACCGGGCGCGCCACCTGGAGTGAAGGCGCGGCCGAGTTGCTCGGCGCCACCATCCGCCACGTCAACAGCGTCGATGAATGGCTGGACCGCGTCGATGCCGCCGAGCGCGGGCTGGTGCAGGCCACCTGGTCGGCGGTGGCGCGCGGTGACGCGCCCGACAGCGTGCAGGAATACGCGGTGACGCTGCCCGACAGCGGCCGGCTGCGCGTGCACGAACGCCTGGCCGGCATCCGCGGCGCCGACGGCAAGGTCGAGCAGGTGGCCGCACTGCTGCGGCGGGCCACGCCGGAGCCCGCGCATGGCTGAGCCGGGCGTGTTCCTGATCCACGGCCTGGGCGGCACGCAGTATGACCTGGGCTCGATGCACAAGCGCCTGAAGCGCGCCGGCTTCGTCACGCATTCGCTGACGCTGCCCGGCCATGGCTCGCGGCCGGAAGACCTGTGCGGCGTGCGCGCCGAAGACTGGCTTGAAGCGGTGCGCACCAAATACCGCGAGATCGTCGACCAGCATGAGACCCTGCATGTGATGGGCATGTGCATGGGCGCGCTGCTGGCGGTGGAAACCGTCAAGCGCGAGCAGCACAGCAAGGGCCGGCTGGTGGCGCTGGCGCCGCCGGTCTATATCGACGGCTGGGCCACGCCGTGGTATCGCGGCCTGCGCGCGCTGCTCTACCAGGTGCCGGGCGTGCCGAACCGGATGAAGGTGGAAGAGGAAGAACCCTACGGCATCAAGAACGAGCAGTTGCGCGAGATCGTCAAGGCCAAGTTCGCGCGCGGCGAGAACTTCCACTACCAGTGGGTGCCGCTCGCCTGCATCCGCGAGGTGGACCGGCTGCGCGGCTTCGTGCGCAAGGGCCTGCAGCGCATCACCTGCCCGACGCTGGTGGTGCATGCGCGGCTGGACGAGCTGACCAGCCTGCGCTCGGCCAACTACCTGGTCGAGCAGATCGGGCAGGGCAAGCGAGCCGGGCAGGCGCGCATGCTGGTGCTGGAAGACAGCTACCACATGGTGTGCGTCGACAACGACCGCGAGCTGGTGGCGAGGCACGTGCTGGAGTTCTTCGAGGCCAGCGTCGGCACGTCGCTGGGCATGGCCAGCGACGATGCGCGCATGAGCCCGGCACAGATGGGCGAACTGCTCGGCGCCGCGCGCTCCGACCTGGAGCAGGGCGATTTCACGTCGCTGTATGCGCGCGGCAAGGGCGATTTCGCGTGGTTCCAGCCGGGCGCCAACCGCACCACCGGCGTTTATCGTGGCGAGCGCGGCCTGGCGCGGCTGCGGGCATGGGCCGATGGCGGGCTCGCGTTCACGGCCTTCGGCGCGCCGGTGCTCAATACCGGCATGGCGGTGGTGCCGGCAACGCTGCGCAGCGGCGCGCTGGCCTCGCAGGGCGTGCTGGCATTTGCGCTGCGCGACGGCAAGCTGCTGGAAGGGCGCTGGTTCCCGGACGAGATCGCGCTCGAAGACGCGCATTTCGGCGGCGCGCCGGCGGTGCAGGGCCCGAGCCCTGCCGAAAAGGCCTTCGAGGCCGCCGTGGCGCTGTCGAAGACGCTGCGCCAGGCCCCCGACAACGACACGCTGCTGGCGCTGTACGCGCTCTACAAGCAGGGCAGCGTCGGCGACGTCAGCGGCGAGCGGCCTGGCATGATGGACGTGGTCGGCCGCGCCAAGTACGACGCCTGGGCCGCGCGCCGCGGGCTTGCGCGCGAGCAGGCCATGCGCGACTACGTGGCGCTGGTCAACCAGCTCAAGTCGGCGGAGGCCCAGTCCGCCTGAAGTTCGCCTGACGGCCCTCAGTGGCCGGTGAACACCGGGGCGCGCTTCTCGAGGAACGCCTGCTCCGCTTCGCGGTGGTCCGCGGTCTGGTGCGACAGCGCCTGGAAGCTGCGATTGCAGGGAACCACGGCCGCTTCATCTTCTTCCCGGGAACCATCGTCCCCGAAGCGTAGTACGCGTCGACACTGCTGCGCAGCATGGGGAGCGGCGCGTCTTCAGTTTCTTTTGCAGGGCGATGATTTTTTTCGCGCTGCAGGCAAAATTTCACACACGACTTGCGCGATGCCCCCAGAATCCGGACAGTAGGGGGTACGCTCGCCCCCACAGGACTTTGCCGATGACCGCCGTTGCCGTCGCTGTTGTTGCCTGGAAAGAAACGCCGGCCCGCCGGGGCGCCGCCATGCGTGCGCCGGCCGGGCCCACCCCCGGTCGCCCTTGAGGCCGCGGCGATGGTGCTGGTGCTGCTGATCGCGCTGCCTGTCGTTGCCGCGGCGCTGACGTGGGCGATCGGCGTGCGCGCGCCGCGGCTGATAGCGCCGGTGATCGTGGGATTTCCGCTGGCCGCGCTGGTGCTGTTGCTGCGCCTGCGCGGCGCGGTCTTCGACAATCCCGGCCATGCGCTGGGCTGGCGCATGGAATGGCTGCCCGCGCTGGGGCTGGACCTGTCGCTGCGCCTGGACGGCCTGGCCTACCTGTTCGCGCTGCTGGTCATCGGCGTCGGGCTGCTGGTGATCCTCTACGCGCGCTACTACCTGGCGCGCAATGAATCCGCGGTGCGCTTCTTCTGCCTGCTGCTGGTGTTCATGGCAGCGATGCTGGGCGTGGTGCTGGCCGCCAACCTGCTGTTGCTGGTGGTGTTCTGGGAGCTGACCAGCATCATGTCGTTCCTGCTGATCGGCTTCTGGTCATGGCGCGCCGATGCCCGCCAGGGCGCGCGCATGTCGCTGGCCGTCACTGGCGGCGGCGGGCTTGCGCTGCTGGCCGGGGTGCTGCTGCTGGGCCATATCTGCGGCAGCTTCGAGCTGTCCGAGGTGCTGGCGCAGGCGGGCAAGGTGCAGCGCCATCCCCTCTACACGCCGATGCTGGTGCTGATCCTGCTGGCGGTGTTCACCAAGTCCGCGCAGTTCCCGTTCAGCTTCTGGCTGCCGCAGGCGATGGCCGCGCCCACCCCGGTCTCGGCCTACCTGCACTCGGCCACCATGGTCAAGGCCGGGGTGTTCCTGCTGGCGCGGCTGTACCCGGTGCTGGACGGCACCAACGGTTGGTTCTACCTGGTCAGCATGACCGGCCTCGCCACGCTGATCTTCGGCGCCGGCATGGCGTTGCTGCAGCGCGACCTGAAGGGGTTGCTGGCATATTCCACCATCAGCCACCTGGGGCTGATCACGCTGCTGTTCGGGCTCGATACCCAGCTCAGCACGGTGGCGGCGATCTTCCACATCATCAACCACGCGGTGTTCAAGGCGTCGCTGTTCATGGCCGCGGGCATCATCGACCATGAAACCGGCACGCGCGACCTAGACCGGCTGCACGGGCTGGCGCGCTACATGCCGCATACCGCGGTGCTGGCCATCGTGGCATCGCTGTCGATGGCGGGCGTGCCGCTGTTCAATGGCTTCCTGAGCAAGGAAATGTTCTTCGGCGAAACGCTGGCGCAGGGCCTGCTGGGCGAATTCAACTGGGTCATCCCCGCTGCCGCCACGCTGGCCGGCGCGCTGACGATGGCGTATTCGCTGCGCTTTATCTACGGCGTGTTCTTCGGCGGCCTGCGCCCCGACGTGCCCAACTACCCGCCGCACGAACCGCCGCGCTTCATGAAAGTGCCGGTGGAACTGCTGGTGGTGATCTGCCTGGTGGTGGGGCTGGTGCCGGCCCATACCGTGGGCAACCTGCTTGCGGCGGCCTCGCTGGCCACGCTGCGCGCGCCGTTGCCGCCGTACAGCCTGAACCTGTGGCACGGCGTCAACCTGCCGCTGGCGATGAGCCTGATGTCGATGGCGGGCGGCGCGGCGCTGTTCTTCCTGCGCCGCGATGCGCTGCGCCGCTGGCAGCAGGGCATCGAGCACCTGAACGCGCGCCGCACCTTTGAAAGCGGCATGCGCAGGCTGGAACGCTTTGCCAGGGCCGTCACGCGCTGGCTGGAAAGCGGCTCGCTGCAGGCTTATATCGGCTGGATGCTGCTGGCGCTGCTGGCCGTGCCGGCGTATTTCCTGGCCGACCTGGAGGCCCTGGCCGGCAGCGTCCCCGCCGGCGCGCTGGACCCGATGGGCGCCGCCGCGCTGGCGCTGCTTGCCTTGCTGGCCGTGGCGGTAGTGGCCGCGCACGGGCAGCGCATGCTGGCGCTGGTGCTGGTGAGCGGGTGTGGGCTGATGGTGTCGCTGGTGTTCCTGCGTTTCTCGGCGCCGGACCTGGCGCTGACGCAGATCTCCGTGGAGGTGGTGACCGTCCTGCTGCTGGTGCTGGCACTTTTCTACCTGCCGCGCGAAACGCCGGAGCGCCAGGACCATCCCCGCCGCGTGCGCGACGTGGTGCTGGCGCTGGGTGGCGGCACCTTGCTGGCGGTGGCCGCCTATGCCGTGATGACGCGGCCGTACGACCCGGTTTCCGCCTTCTATATCGAGCAAGCCGTGCCCGGCGGCGGCGGGCACAACGTGGTCAACGTGCTGCTGGTCGATTTCCGCGGCTTTGACACCATGGGCGAGATCTGCGTGCTGCTGATCGCCGGGCTGGCGGTGCAGGCGCTGCTCAGGGGCATGCGGCTGCCCACGCCGTCGGCCGCGCCCGACGGCCTGCCATGGACCAGCCAGGCGCATCCGCTGCTGCTGGCGATGCTGGCGCGGCTGATGCTGCCGCTGACTTTGCTGGTGGCGGTCTTTATCCTGCTGCGCGGCCACAACCTGCCGGGCGGCGGCTTTGTCGCCGCGCTGATCACGTCGGTGGCGCTGTTGCTGCAATACGTGGCCAACGGGGTGCGCTGGACCGAGGCGCGCATCGCACCGGACTATCGCGCCATCGCCGGCGGCGGCATCCTGCTGGCGGGGCTGACCGGGCTGGGCAGCCTGGCCTTCGGCTATCCGTTCCTGACCACGGCGTTCGGGCATTTCCACATACCAGGCATCGGCGAGGTGGAGCTGGCGACCGCGATGATTTTCGACCTCGGCGTCTTCTGCACCGTGACCGGCACCACGCTGGTAATCGTCTCGCACCTGGGCGTGCGCAACCTGCCGCCGGCGCGGGCCGAGGAGGACGCCTGATGGCCGCCCTCTACGCCATCACGATCGGCATCCTGACCGCCTGCGGCATCTACCTGCTGCTGCGCGAGCGCGTATTCCCCGTGGTGCTGGGGCTGACGCTACTGTCGTATGCGGTCAGCCTGTTTCTGCTCGGCATGGGGCGCTTGTCGATCGGGCGGCCGCCGGTGATCGTGCCTGGCGCCAGCTATGCCGATCCGCTGCCGCAGGCGCTGGTGCTGACCGCCATCGTGATCGCCTTCGGCATGACGGCGTTTGCCGTGGTGCTGGCGCTGCGCTCGCTGGGACTGACCGGCAGCGATCACGTCGACGCTGCCAGCCGGCCGGAATCACAGGACGAGGTGGGCGACAAGCAGGAGCCGCGGCCATGAACCACGCCGTGCTGCTGCCCATCGTGGTGCCCATGCTGGCCGGCGCGTTGCTGACCGCGATGCCGGCCCAGCACCCGCGCGCGCAGCGGATCGTGTGCGGGCTGGCGACGCTGCTGCTGGTGCCGCTGGCGGTCACGCTGGTGCGCCAGGCGGCCACCGGTGAGATCGCGGTCTATGAGGCCGGCAACTGGCCCGCGCCGTTCGGCATCGTGCTGCAGCTCGACCGCACCGGCGCGATGATGCTGTTGCTGACCGCGGTGCTGGCCGTCGTCGCGCTCGCGGCCGCAGGGGACGGCACGGCGCGCCGGGGCCGGCATTTTCATGCGCTGTTCCAGTTCCAGCTGATGGGGCTGAACGGCGCCTTCCTCGCCGGCGACCTGTTCAACCTGTTCGTTTTCTTTGAAATCCTGCTGATCGCGTCCTACGCGCTGCTGGTGCACGGCGCGGGACGCGCGCGCATCGGTGCCGGCTTGCATTACGTGATCCTGAACCTGGTGGCGTCCTCGTTCTTCCTGGTGGCCATCGGCGTGTTGTACGGGTTGTCCGGCACGCTCAACATGGCGCACCTTGGCCTGCGCCTGGCGGGCCTGCCGCCGCAGGACCTGCCGCTGGCGGTGGCGGCAGGCGCGATGCTGATGCTGGTGTTCGCGCTCAAGGCCGCGCTGTTCCCGCTGTATTTCTGGCTGCCGCGCGCGTATGCCAGCGCCACCGGTCCGGTGGCGGCGCTGTTCGCCATCATGACCAAGGTCGGCATCTACGCCATGCTGCGCTGCGACGCGCTGATCTTTGGCGGGCCACAGGGGCTGCTGGGGCCGTTCCTGCATGACTGGGTCTTCCCGCTGGCGCTAGTGACGCTGGCCATCGGCGCGATCGGGGCGTTGGCCGCCAGGTCGCTGCGCGCGATGACCAGCTACCTGGTGGTGGCGTCGGTCGGCCTGCTGTCGGCCTGCGTGGCGATGCAGACCCAGGCCGGCTGGGCGGGGGCGATGTACTACCTGCTCAGCACCACGCTGTGCACCGCCGGCTTGTTCCTGCTGGCCGATGCGCTGGAGCCGGAGCAGCCGCGCGAGGACGGCGCGCTCGTCAGCGCCTCGCGGCTGGCTGGGCTGCTGTACATGGTCGGCGTGGTGGCGGCGGTGGGGCTGCCGCCGCTGTCGGGCTTTCTCGGCAAGGCCATGATCCTGCGTGCCACACCGACGCCGTGGATGCCGGCGCTGTGGCCCGCGGTGCTGGTATCGAGCCTGCTGCTGCTGATCGCCGTGTCGCGCACCGGCACGCGGCTGCTGTGGCGGTTGCCGCATGAGGCCAGAGGCGTGCCGGAAGGCGACGAGTATCTCGATGAAGACCATCCCGCCGCGACGCGTGGCCGGGTGCGGCCGGATCCGCGCAAGCTCGCCTGCTGCGCGCTGCTGCTGGCGGGCAACGTGGTGCTGACGGTAGGGGCGCGGCCGGCCAGCGAGTACGTGGCGGATGCCGCCGCGCAGCTGCTGGACCGTAGCGCCTACCTGCGGGCGGTGCTGCCCGGGCAGGGGAGGTAGGCCATGCTGCGCCGCCTGCTGCCCCATCCCTGGCTGAGCCTGATCCTGCTGGTCATCTGGCTGATGCTGTCCAACAGCATCGCCCCCGGGCACTGGCTGCTGGGCGCGTTGCTGGGCTGGGCCATCGGCCGGCTGGCCGACCGCTGGCTGGTGCTGGGTGCGTTCCGCCTGTCGCGTCCCGACCTGATCCTGCGGCTCAGCATCCATGTGCTGATCGATATCGTGATGGCCAACGTGGAAGTGGCGATCCTGGTGCTGGGCCGCACCGCGCGCCTGCGGCCGGCCTTCATCGTGGTGCCGCTGGACGACGAGCATGAGCTTGCCACCACCGCGCTGATCAGCATCGTCTCGCTGAGCCCCGGCACGCTTTGCGCGGAACTGAGTGACGATCGCCGCGCGCTGCTGGTCCACGTGCTCGACCTGGAAGAAGAGGCCGCACTGGTCGAACGCATCAAGTCGCGCTATGAAACCCCGTTGAAGGAGATCTTCCAATGCTTGCCATCGTGATCCCGGTGTGCCTGGTGCTCCTGGGCCTGGCCTTCCTGCTGACGCTGGCGCGCCTGCTGCGCGGGCCCAGCCTGCCGGACCGCATCGTGGCGCTGGATACGCTCAATATCAACGCGATCGCGCTGATCGTGCTGCTCGGCATCCGCCTGGAGTCGGCGATGTTCTTCGAGGCGGCGCTGCTGATCGCGGTGATGGGCTTTGTCGGCACCGTGGCGCTGTCCAAGTACCTGCAGCGCGGCGACATCATCGAATACTAGGAGGGCCGGGAGATGCTGCACCCCGTTGCGGAATTCATTGTTTGCGCGCTGCTGCTGGTTGGCAGCGGGTTCATGCTGGTCGGGGCCATCGGGCTGTTCCGGCTGCCGGACTTCTTTATGCGGCTGCACGGGCCGACCAAGTCGACCACGCTCGGTGTGGGCGGCGTGGTGCTGGCCTCGGTGGCGTATTTCAGCTTTCGCGGCGATGCCAGCCTGCATGAGCTGCTGGTGATTGCGTTCCTGTTCCTGACCGCGCCGATCAGCGCGCATTTGCTGGCCAAGGCCGCGCTGCAGCGCCAGTTGCCGGTGGATCCGCGTACGCGGGGCAGCGGCTGGCTGCCGCGGATCAAGGAGTAGCAGGATGATTCTTGGTCAGCCGGTCAGCGGCCGGAGATGCCGATACGGATCATCGCACTGCCTTGGTCCTGTACTTTCTGCAAGCGCCGGCGCCATACTGCATCCCGGCTACCTGGAAGCCATCCACAGGAGACGAACCCATGCCATCCTCGCAAGATCCGCGCCTTGGCGCCTGCGTCTACCTGCTGCATATGCTGCTGCAGCGCACCGAGGCAACGCGCCCCGGCTTTATCGACCAGATGATCCGCGGCGTCACCGCCGACCGCGACGCCTTGCCGGCGGACGCGCCGGGGCGCGATGAATCGCTGCCGGTGTTCGACGAGACGCTGCGCATACTGACTCTGGCGAGCGAACAGCTGCAGGGAACCGCCCCCCGGCCATAACCAATGCCGGCCGGGCCTTCCGTTTACATTCATCGCAATCTGTCCTACACCCAATCACGCGACACCGGCATTTCACGCCGTGGCAAGGGGATCCCATGGGCATGCAGCAATCCGACAAGGTCTTCGCGGGGCCGATCCCGGACATCTATGAGACCTTGATGGTGCCCATGATCTTTGCGCCATATGCTGCCGACCTGGCGGCGCGCATTGCCGCGCTGGAACCGCGCCGCGTGCTGGAACTGGCCGCGGGCACCGGCGTGGTGACGCGGGAACTGGCGCGGCGGCTGCCGGCGGATGCCTTGATCGTCGCCACCGACGTGAACCCGCCGATGCTGGCCCGCGCGCAAGCGGTTGGCACCGGCCACCCTGTGATCTGGCGCGAAGCCGACGCCATGGCGCTGCCGTTCGACGATGCCAGCTTCGACCTGGTGGCCTGCCAGTTCGGCGTGATGTTCTTCCCGGACAAGGCCAGGGCCTTTGCCGAGGCCCGCCGCGTGCTGGTGCCGGGCGGGACGCTGGTCTTCAATGTCTGGGACCGGATCGAGTGCAACGCCTTCGCCCGCGATATCACGGCGGCACTCGCCGCGCTGTTTCCCGAGTCGCCGCCCGAATTCATGGTGCGCGTGCCCCACGGCTACCACAGCCAGGCCACCATCGAGCAGGACCTGCGCCAGGGCGGCTTTAAGGCGCCGCCGGTGTTCGAGACGGTCACCGCCACCAGCCAGGCCGCTTCGGCCCGCATCACCGCGGTGGCGTTCTGCCAGGGCACGCCGCTACGCGCTGACCTGGAAGCGCGCGGGCCGGACGCTGTATCGCGCGCCACCGATCACTGCGAACAGGCGCTGATCCAGGCCTACGGCACCGGGATCGTGGCCGGTCCGATGCAGGCGCATGTGGTCGTTGTGGCCGCCTCCACCAGCTGAAGCGTTGCCAGGGACGTGCGGCAGCTGTCTATGCGGCCATTGCCGTGCTGACCACGAGCGGGTTCTTTCCCTACACTTGATCAAGGCGGAACAGCGCACGCGGTGCCGCCGCAGGCCAATGCGTACCTGCCAGCGATCCATAAGATACCTGGGCCTGGCAATGGCAAGAGAAGGGAAATCGTATGGAGCGGGAGCCCGCAGAACAGAAAGCCGTGGCGCTTGCCCTGCAGGGCGGCGGCATGCATGGCGCCTTTACCTGGGGCGTGCTCGACCGGCTGCTGGAGGATGGCCGGCTGGCAATCGAGGGCGTGAGCGCGACCAGCGCCGGTGCCATGAACGGTACCGTGCTCGCGTACGGGCTGTTGCAGGGCGGCAGCGACGGCGCGCGCGAGGCCCTGCATGACTTCTGGCTCGCCATCGCGCGCTCCGCGCTGCGGTACAGCCCGTTGCGCTGGATGCCATGGATGAGGGGCAGCCATACCCTGGGCCTGAATCATTCCCCGTTGTATGCAATGGCCGACATCGCGCTGCGCATCCTGTCGCCATATCAGTTCAATCCCAACAACCTGAATCCGCTGCGCGATGTGCTGGGCAGCCACGTCGACTTCGCGGCCCTGCGCGAGCATTGCCCGATCCAGCTGTACCTGTGCGCCACCAATATCGAGACGGGGCGGATACGCATCTTTCCGCCGGAAGAGCTGAGCATCGACGCAGTACTGGCGTCGGCCTGCGTGCCGACGCTGTTCCAGGCGGTCAGCATCGATGGCCAGCACTACTGGGACGGCGGCTACGTCGGCAACCCGGCGATCTATCCGCTGATCTACCACTGCCAGACCCGCGATGTCGTGATCGTCCATATCAACCCGATCGTGCGTCGCGGCGTGCCGCGCACGGCCGCGGAAATCCTCAACCGTGTCAACGAGGTCAGCTTCAACTCATCGCTGATGCGGGAGATGCGCGCCATTGCCTTCGTGACCTCGCTGATCCGGCAGGGCAAGCTCGATGGCAAAGAGATGAAGGAGATGTGGATCCACTCGATCCGGTCCGACGAGACCATGGCGGCGCTGGGCGTCTCGACCAAGTACAACGCCGACTGGAACTTCCTTTGCTACCTGCGCGACCAGGGGAGGGCGGAGGCAGGCAGGTGGCTGGAGCAGCACTACGACAGCGTCGGCCAGCGCTCCAGCATCGATATCAGCGGGGAATTCCTGTAAACGGGGCCGCTGCCTGCGGCGGACCCGGCTGCGCCAGCCGCCACGCCAGGTTGTCGCGCGCCGGGTCTTCGTAGCGCGCGTGGAACAGGTCGGTATGGTAGATGCGGGGGCTGTCCAGCAACGCGCGCAGGAAGGTCCGCTCGGCGGCGTCGTAAGCCGCGTCATCCAGGTCGGTGCGCTCGGCCCGCAGGCAGATGCCGTTCTGGCGGAAGCGGGCGCGACTGCTTCCCAGTGCCGCCAGGTCGATATCAGCGGTGAAGCGGCCGGCCACGCTCGCCGGGATATCGGCGTGCGTGGTTTCCAGGATCAGGCCGGCGATACGCTCCGCGGCCGCAATGCCGCTCGCCGACCAGTGACGGATCCACTCGGCGCTGCGTTGCTCGTTGTCGGTCGCGCCGGGCACATAGATGACATCGTGGCACCACAGCGCCAGCTCGACGGCGTCGACGTCGGCAGCGGGGATCGCGCTGTGCGCCCAGTCGAAGTCGCGCAGGCAGCGGCGCACGTGGTCGAGGGTGTGGTAGTGGCGGGTCGGCTCGGCGTAGTAGCGGGCCAGGTCGGCAAAGGCTGCGCGCGCGCGCGCGCCTCCCGAACGCGTCCACAGGGCGAGAAAGCGGTCTTCCAGGTGGCGGGCTTGGATGGGTGTCATGCGCGCGCAGGCCCTGGGGCATTGGCGTCCTTGCCGGCAAGCGCTGCGAGCAGCGCCTGCGCCTGTTGCCAGTCCGCGGTATCGGTGCCCTCACTGAAGCTGGCGTAGATCTGTGCCAGCACCTGGCGCGCCGCGTCGGCCTTGCCTTGTTGCTGCCACAGGCGGGCCAGGCTCAGCGTAGCCTGCAGCTCCAGCGGCCTGGCACCCTGTTCGCGGGCGACCGCGATGGCCCGGTGGAAGCAGGCTTCGGCCTCATCGCAAGAGGCGGCCTGGCCGGGGCGTTTGGCCTGCTGCTGCAGCAGCATGTCTCCCCTGAGTCGGTGCAGGGTGGCTTCATCGAGCCGCTCGCCAGTCTCTTGCACCAGCGCTTGTGCCCGGGCAAGCGCGTCCAGCGCGGCCGCGGTCTGGCACGCATTGCCACAGGCATCGGCAAGCAGCGCCAGCAGGTTCGGCACGCCCAGTGCCGCACCGGTGGCCTCGTAGGCGGCAAGGCCCTGGTGAATCAGTGCGATGCCCTCCTGGTGGCTTCCCAACCGGGCCAGCGCCCAGCCCTGCAGCACGTGGCCCCACGCCAGGTAGATCGGGAATCCCTGCTCCCCGGAAATCGCGATGGCCGCCTCGGCGTACTCGCGGGTCAGTTGCGGCTCGCGCCGGCACTGGTGCAACTCAGCGGCAAACACCAGGCAGAGCGCAAGGTTGTAGACATCCGGGCGCGCGCGGGCCATGACCAGCGCCCGCTGGCTGGTCTCGTGGGACTGGTCCGGATGGCCGAGGTACCACAGGATCCAGCTCAGCGTGCTGGTCGCGTGGACGGCCGGGTCGCGGCCGTAGCCCATCAGGAAGTCGTACCCTTGCTCGTCAGGGTGCTGCACGGCGAGCACCTGCTCCATATGCATGCGCGCGGCATCGAGCTTGCCGAGGCGGAACAGCGTGGCGCCCAGCACGCGATGGCCCTCGGCAAGCTGCTTGGGCTTCTGCGACTTCAGCGCCAGGCCGAGCAACCGCTTGCCCAGGGGCAGCGAGACCTGGTACTGCGCGCGCAGCTGGTAGAACGCCCACAGGCCCAACTGCGCCGAGAACATATACGGCGTCTGCTTGCCTTGCTCGCACAATGCCAGCGCGCGCCGGTAATTGGCTTCCACTTCCGCCGAGGCCTGGCCGCGCGAGGCCATCAGCGCCGGCCCGAGCGCGAGCAGCAGCGTCAGCTCCAGGCGCGCGCGTTCGGCATTGTCGGGCTGCCGCTTGAGCAGTTCGACCGCCGTGCTCAGGTGCAGGATTGCCTCAGCCTGCGCCGAGCGCTGCAGCGCCTGCTGGCCGGCGCAGTGCAGGTATTCGACCGCCTTGGGGATATTGCCGCTGTGGCTGTAGTGGTGCGCCAGCTCGCTGCAGTAGTCCTTGAGGCGGCCGTGGAAGATGGTCTCGATGGCCTGCGCGGTGCTTTCATGCAGCGCGCTGCGCTGCTCGCTGAGCAGCGAGTTGCCGGCGACCTCCTGGGTCAGGGCATGCTTGAACGCGTACTCGACCTCCGGGAACGCCGGGCGCTCGTAGATGAAATCCGCCGCCTGCAGGTCGGCCAGCAGCGGGCGCAGCCTGGCTTCCTCCAGGCTGCTGACGCGCAGGATCAGGCTCAGCGGGAATTCCTTGCCGATCACGGCCAGCGTCTGCAGCAGTTCCTTCTGGGCCAGCGGCAGCCGGTCGATACGCGCGGCCAGCACACCCTGCACGGTGGTCGGGATATGGAGCAGGGCGGGTGCCTCCTCGATGCGGTAGCAACCGGGCGGGCCGAGCAGCGCCCCTTCCTCGACCAGGGTCTGCACCACTTCTTCCATGAAGAACGGGTTGCCTTCGGTCTTGTCGAGGATCAGCCGCTTCAGCGGCACCAGGCTGTGGTCGTCGCCGAGCAGCGCGGTCAGCAGTCCCTGTGCCTCGGCCGGTCCCAGCGGTTGCAACTGCAATTGCGAGTAGTGCTCGCCACCGTCCCAGTGATGGACATACTCCGGCCGGTAATTGACCAGCAGCACGATGCGCGCGCCCGGCACATGCTCGATCAGCATGTTGAGGAAGGCTTCGGTCTCACCGTCCAGCCATTGCAGGTCTTCAAAGATCACCTGCAGCGGCTGGTTGAGGCTCTCCCGGACCAGCAGGCGGGCGATGGCATCGAAGGTCCGCTGGCGCCGGATGGCCGGGTCCATGGTCGGCAATGGCGAGCCGGACTCTACCGTCCCCATCAGGTAGAGCAGGTAGGGCAGGTGGTCTTCCAGCGAACGATCGAGCGTCAGCAGCCTGCCGGTCACCTTCTCGCGGCAGCTGCGGTCGCCGTCCTGGGCCGTGATCTGGAAATAGTTCTTCAGCAGCTCGATCAGCGGCAGGTAGGCAAAGGCCTTGCCGTGCGACACCGAGAAGGTCTCCAGCGCCAGGCAGCCTTGCTGTGACCTGACCTTGAACTCGTGGAACAGGCGGGACTTGCCCACGCCGGCCTCGCCGACCACCGCGACGATGCGTCCGTTGCCCGCCTTGGCTTGCTCGAGCGCATCGTGCAGATGCTCCAGTTCCGCGAGGCGCCCGACGAAACGGGCCAGGCCACGATGCGCCGCCACCTGGAGGCGCGTGCGCAAGGCCCCGAGGCCGACCACCTCATACACCGCCAGCGGCTCCCGCACGCCCTTGACATGCGTGGTGCCCAGCGCCGTGAACTCGAAGTAGCCTTCGGTCAGCTTGTGGGTCGATTCGCTCACCAGGATCGACGCGGGCGTGGCGATCCCTTCCATGCGCGAGGCGATATGGATGGTGTGCCCGACCGGATCGTAATCGGTATGCAGGTCATCCTTGCGGATCGAGCGCACCACCACCTCGCCGGTATGGATGCCGATCCGGATCTGCAGCGGGATGCCTTGCTCGAGCCGCACCCGGTCGCTGTGCCGATGCATCGCATCCTGCATCCGCAGCGCCGCGTACAGCGCGCGCAAGGCATGGTCTTCGTGGGCGATGGGGGCGCCGAACAGCGCCAGGATGCCGTCGCCCAGGAACTTGGCCACGTAGCCTTCATAGTGGTGGACGGCCTCCATCATCAGCGTGACAACGGGGTCGATCAGGCGGCGCGTGTCCTCGGGGTCCAGGTCCTGGGTGAGTGCGGTCGAGCCGGCCATGTCGGCGAACAGCGCGGTGATGGTCTTGCGTTCGCCGGCGGCTTCGCCGCGGGCTTCCATGGCCGCCTTCTCGGCCAGGATGCGTTCGGCGAGGTGGGGTGGCGTGTAGTGAACGGGTGCCGGGACTGGGGGGGCGGGCGGTTTCGAGGATGGAGCAGCGGCAGGCGCGTCGGCCAGTGCAAAGCCGCACGCACGGCAGAACTTGGCGGCGTGAGTGGCCTCCTCGCCGCACTGCGGGCAGACGCGGACAAGCCGGGCCCCGCATTCCTCACAGAAGTTGGCGCCTGCGAGGTTCGCGAAACCGCAACTTGTGCAGCGCATTTCGGCTCCTGGCGAGCATTGGTCACGTCGGCGTTACTCTCACCTATTAGATGCACAATCGGCTGGGGTGGCAAGGATTCCGGCAGTGCGGCGGCGGCAAGGCGGGGTGCGCCTGTTTGCGGCGTTGGCGGTACCCGGGCGCCTGACCGCCAGGGCGACAGTCGACTAGGCGGTGGATCGCGTGGCGGCGGCGATCGACCGCGCCGCCGGGCACAGGTGGTCCACCAGCAACCGGGCCGCCACGGGAAGACCATCGTAGGAGCGAATGCACAGGTTGAGCCTGCGCTGTGCCCATGGTGCATCGAGGCCGATGGCGCGAATGCCCAGTGTCCTGGCATAGCGCCTGGCAAGGCTGACGGGCAGAATGCCGATGCCCATATTGGACTCCACCATCAGGCATACCGCGTCATAGCTGTTGACCTGCATGCGGAACTTCACCGGCACCCCGAGCTCGCCGGCGATGCGCTGCAGCTGCAGATTGATATAGCTGCCGGTCTGCAAGCCGATCAGGTGGTGCCCCAGCAGTTCCGCTGTGTTCAGCTTCTTGCGCCGACCGAGCGGGCTTCCCTTTGGCACGACCACGACGAGCTGGTCCTCCCGGTACGGCAGGGTGATGACGTCATGCTGGTGCCCGCCCACCTCGGCATAGCAGCCGATGTCGGCGGCGTTCTCTGCCACGCCGCGCAGGATCGCGGTGCTGATCCGCTCCTCGAGTTGCAGCTGTACGTCGGGATACTTCTCGATAAAGCCCTGCAGGTCGGCTGGCAGAAACTGGGCGATGGAGGAAACGTTGGCATAGATGCGGACCAGGCCGCGCGTGCCGCTGGCGTACTCTTGCATCTTCGTCGCGACATTGTCGAGGTCGTTGACGATGCCGCGCGACAGGTTCTGCAGCGCGATGCCCGCCGGCGTGGGGAAGATGCCCTTGTTGCTGCGCTCCAGCAATTGCGTGCGCAGCAGCGCCTCGAGATCGCTGATGCGCTTGCTGACGGCGGAGGCGGCGATGTGCTCGCGCTCAGCGGCGGCCGCGATCGTGCCGAGCTCGGACACCGCAAGGAACAGCCTGAGCGAAACCGGATCGATCCTCATGGCAGGAAGAAATCAGGACCGGAGCCGGCATCCCGGCCCCAGGCATGGGGGCAAGCGGATTGTGCCATCGTCCGATGCGACGGCACAATCCGTGCTGCGCGACAATTGTCATTGCCAGGCCAGCTCAAGGACAGCCCTCAGGTCAGCCTCGGTCGTGATCGGCCGAAGGTTGTTGCGCGTCACCATCGGATGCTCCAGCGCCGGGCCGATCATGCTCTCGACCTTGGCCCTGGCGAGTCCAAGGTCACCGAGCGTGGTCGGCATGCCCAGTTCCACGAGCAAATCGCGCAGGATGTCATGGAACGGCCGCCCGGGTTGTCCGAGGGCAGCGCGCAGGCGGTCATGCTGCGACGTGGCCGTGCCTTCGAGCCATTTCGCCTGTGCCAGCATCAGCACGCATGCCGCATCGCTGTGCGCGATGCCGCCATAAGGCCCGATGATATGGACCATCCAATGGCTGAATCCGTGGGGCACGGACATCTGGCCCATGCCCGTGTACCAGGTGGCGAGCTGGCACTGCGTGAAGGGATCCCGCTGCGTCGTGTCGCGCAGTTTCGGCAGGTTCTGCATATAGAGCTGGATCGCCTTCTCCGCAAGCAGGCTGGCAAACGGATGGGTGGCGGAAGAGCAGGCCGTATTGATAGCGTGATCGAGCCCGCGGATGCCGGTCGACATGAGCAGGCGCGTTGGGGTCTGCTGGAGCAGGACAGGGTCGTAGAGGATCGCCTGTGGCGAGCCATCCGGCACCACGAAGCGTGCCTTGAGCCGGGTTTCGTCATCGACAGGCGTACTGACCGGTGTCCATTCCGAGGTGGCCAGCGTCGTCGGAATCGCGATCTGGCGAATCGCCGCCGGTGCGTGCGATGTGGTCAGCATTTCCGTGCCGTCCTCGGACAACACGAATTGCAGCGCCAGCATGCTTTCCCGGTCGTAGGCGCCCTCTGAGATGCAAAGCTGCATCGCCTTGCACATGTCCATGACGGAGCCACCGCCCACAGAGAGCAGGACATCCGCGCGCGCATCGCGGGCGGCGCGGGCCGCCTTCAGCACATTGGACAATGGCGAATGCTCGCCGACGTCGTCGGTCAGGCCGACGATCTGGCCGCCCAGGCGGGCCTTCAGCTGGTCAATGAAGGTGGTCTTCGTGTGTATCGACCGGGAGCACACGATGAACACGCGGCTGTAGCCAAGCAGCGACAGGACGCCGGGCAGGGCGGCTGGGGCCGATACGTTGTGCAGCACACGCTCGTGGCCCGTGAACCGGTAACGACCGGGCCTCTGTTCGACAGTCTCCATTTGGCATTCCTTTGTGCTTTGCCGCGCGAACGCGGGCGGTACTGGGGGACGGCCAAATGATGACCGGCGGCAAGCCGGCTGAAAAACAGTGGTTCGAGAGCCTGCCATCGCGAACCACGATGGTAGGACTGCGTTGCGGCCCCCGAGCCAGGCTATACCGCGGAAACGCCCTCCCGATGCGCCCCTGCGTTGAAGACCGGCGGCGCCGTGACAATGGAACGTAGCGCCGGCGTGGCCGGCTTGAGCGAGGCCAGGTCAGGCACCGGACGGCGCAACGCCGCCGAGCCGGCAAAGGCCGTTTCCATCGCTTGCGCCGCGCCCAGCGTTTGCGCGTCGGCGCGGAAGCGGCCGGTCACCTGCAGGCCGAACGGCATGCCGAGCTCATCGGTGCCGCACGGGAGCGAGATGGCCGGGTGCGTGGTCAAAGTCACGACATAGGTCAATGCCAGCCAGCGGTAGTAGTTCTCCTGCTTTTCCCCGTTGATGGTCTCCGCGAACAGGCGCGTCCACGGGAACGGCGAGACCGGCGTGGTCGGCGACAGGATCAGGTCGTAATCCTGGTAGGCCTGCTGGAAGCGCTGCAGGATGCGGTTCTGCTCCGCCTGCGCCCATGCGCTGTCCACCAGCGACATCTTCGCGCCCATCTCGTAATTGGCGCGCGTGTTCGGCCCCAGGCTGGCGGGGTCGCGCTGGTAGGCCTCGTGCATGCCGGCGACAAAGCTCTCCGCGCGCAGCACGTCGAAGCAGCGATGCACATCGCCAAGATCGAAGCTCACCTCGTCGCAACGCTTGAACAGATGCTGCATCGCGGCGATCTTGCCGCGGAACACCCGGCGGATGCCTTCGTCCACGGCGCAGCAGCCGAAGTCCTCGGTCCAGCCGACCCGCAACGATGACAGGTCCAAGGGCGCCGGGGAGGCGAAGGCGGCGGCATCCACCGCATAGCTCAAGGGATCGGTGACCGATACACCCGCCGAAGCCGCGAGCTGCAGGCAGGCATCGGCGACCGTGCGGCCCATCGGGCCGACCACCGAGATCGGCGTCCATCCCAACAGCTTGCGCGAGTTCGGGACCACGCCCGGCGAGGGCCGGAAGCCGACCACGCCACATTTGGCCGCGGGAATGCGCAGCGAGCCACCGGTATCAGAACCCGTGCAAACCGGCAGGAAATCCGCGGCCAGTGCGGCGGCCGAGCCGCCGGAGGACCCGCCGGCGTTGAGGTTCGGGTTGAAGGGGTTGCCGGTCGCGCCCCAGACGGCATTGCGGGAGTTCGCGCCGGCGCCCATTTCCGGGATATTGGTCTTGCCGACCACGATGGCGCCGGCCGCCCGCAGCCGCGACACCAGCACGTTGTCCTGGGTGGGTACATGGCCGCGGTACAGCGGCGAGCCATAGGTGGTCAGCAGGCCCTCGGTGGCCTCCAGGTCCTTGACCCCCAGCGGCAGGCCATGCAGCAGGCCCAGCGGTTCGCGGCGCAGCACCGCCTGCTCGGCGCGCCGCGCTTCTTCGCGTGCGCGCTCGAAGCAGGTGGCGGTGATCGCGTTGATGAGCGGGTTGTAGGTCTCGATGCGGGCGATGCAGGCGTCGAGCAGTTCAACCGGCGAGATCTCCCCGGTGCCGATCAGGCGGCGGAGTTCGACCGCGGAAGCCGAGGTCAGGTTGTCTTGGGCGTTCATGAAATTGGTGTCTCCGGAGCCGCGCCGTCCCGGCGCCAATGGCCCGCGTCTGAAGGTCAGTCGAGCTTGATATTTGCGCGTTGCGCAATGGCCCGCATCTGCGGGATTTCCTTTTCGATCATGGTGCTGACTTGCTTGCCGGGCGCGTAGGAGGGCTCGATGCCGTTGTCGGTCAGCTGCTTGCGCGTGGCCGGATCGGCGACGGATTCGGCCAGCGCCTTTTCCAGCTTCGCCTTGACTTCCGGCGGCACGCCATGCGGCGCGACCAGCGCGATCCAGGTGCTGGCGTCCATGCCGGGATAGCCGCTTTCGGCGACGGTCGGCACATTGGGCAACAGCGACGAGCGCTTCGCTGTGGTGACCGCGATGGCCTTGATCTTGCCGGCCTTGAGCTGCGGGAGGGCCGCGGCCACGGTGTCCACGCTGAACGGGATCTGGCCGCCGATCAGGTCGGTCATGGCGGGGGCGCTACCCTTATAGGGCACATGCAGCAGCTTGGTGCCGGTGAGGTTCAGCAACTGCTCCGCGGCGAAATGGGCCGTGGTGCCGGCGCCGAACGAGCCGTACGAGTATTTGCCAGGCTCGGCCTTGGCCGCGGTGACAAACTCCTTGAGGTTGTTCACGGGCACATCGCGGTTCGCCAGCAGGATCAGGCCGGTCGAGCCGATCTGGCCGATCGGATCGAAGTTCTTCTGCGGGTCATAGGGCAGCCGCGCGTAGACCGCGGGATTGACCGTGAACGTGGTGCCCGACGTCGCCATCAGGGTGTAGCCGTCCGGTGCCGACTTGGCCACATAGCTGGCCGCGACGACGGTGCCGGCGCCGGGACGGTTCTCAACCACCACGGTCTGGCCAAGGCGTTCGCCCATTTTCCTGGCGATCACGCGGCCGACCACATCGGTGGCGCCGCCTGGCGGAAACGGCAGGATCAGCTGGATCGGCTTGGATGGATAGCTGCCTTGCGCGGCGGTAACGGCCGGCGCCAGAGCAGTTCCGGCGGCGAGGCCGCAGGCCGTCAGGACGAACAAGACGCGGTGGGTGGGGGATCGCATATTGGTGCTCCGGCAGGTGGCAGGACGACGCGTTGCATAGCAGGGCGCGTGACACCATCGTACGACCGATCCGGAGTGAGATCGTAGCAATGTTTCGAAGTCTTGATTGCCGAATCGGCAATCAATAGAATCGACCTTGTCGCCCCTTGTCCCTGCCCAAGCCACCATGTCCTACCGCATCCTGCAGGAAACCGCTGTCCGCTACTTCCTCGAGGTCGTGCGCACCGGCTCGGTCAAGGACGCCGCCCAGAAGCTCAATGTGGCGCCGTCGGCGGTCAGCCGGCAGATCGCCAAGCTGGAAAGCGAGCTCGACACCTTGTTGTTCGACAGGCGGGCGCGGGGCCTCGTCCCCAATGCGGCGGGAGAGTTGCTGGCTGCCCATGCCAAGCGGGCGCAGCAGGACATCGAGCGCGTCACGGGGGATATCCAGGCGCTGCGCGGCCTGCGCGTGGGGCAGGTCCGACTGGCGAGCGTGGAGGGCCTGGCGCACGATTTCATTCCGACGCTGGCGGCGAGCTTCCGCGAGAAGTACGGCGGCATCCGCTTCGACCTGGACGTCTGCCCGCAGGGCGACATTGCCAAGCGCATCCGCGACGGTGAAGCTGACGTCGGCATCACGCTGAGCGGGCTTCCGGAACTGGATATCGAGGTGGAGCTGCGCCATCCGGCGCCCGTGCTGGCGGTCATGTCCCCGGATCATCCGCTGGCGGGCCAGCGCCAGCTTTCCTTGTCCCAGGTCGTCGCCCATCCGCTGGCGTTGCCGCCCAAGGACAGTTCGCTGCGGCAGTTGCTCGACACAGGTTGCAGCCGCCAGGGATTGAGCTACCAGACCGTGTTTTCCAGCAACCAGCTGAATTCCTTGCTCGGATTCGCGGCAGCAGGGGGCGGCGTGATTACCTTCTACGGGGAGCTTTCGGTACGGAGCCAGCTGAAGGCGGGCACCATCGCCGCCGTGCCCTTGCGCGACCGGGAGATGAACGAGCGCTATGTCGAGATCCAGACCCTGGCCCGGCGCAACCTGCCACCCGCGGGGCGGGCTTTCGTCCAGCACCTGGCCGCGGCCATTACGCAGATTGGCGAGGCATGATTGCCAGATCGGCAATCATGCGTTCAATTAATTGCTCGCACCGCATGTTCCGTCCGGCCCATCCGGCAATGCAGAATCAGGCATGGGATGCCGTTGCCTTCCCCGACCTGTTGCTTGCCATGACCCGACCGCACACGTGCCGCTCCCGCAAACCCGCATGCCGGCTTGACTTGAAATCCCGGTCGTCGCTTCGACCCTCTCTTAAAAGGCAGAATACAGGCATGACCAAGGAGATCCTGGTACTCGGCGCCGGCATGGTCGGCGTCTGCACGGCGCTGGCGCTGCGCCAGCGCGGCCACGCGGTCGTGCTGGTCGACCGGCAGGCACCCGGCAGGGAAACCTCGTATGGCAACGCCGGCATCATCCAGCGCGAAGCGGTGCAGCCCTATGCCTTTCCGCGCGAGTGGATGGCCGTGCTGCGCGTGATTACCCGCCAGGGCAACGATGTCCACTACCACCCGCTGGCGCTGGCGAGCCTGCTGCCGACGCTGGCGCGCTACTGGCGCGAATCGGCGCCCGCGCGGTATGCCGGGACGGTGACGGCCTATAGCGCACTGATCCGCCACTGCCTCACCGAGCATGAACGCCTGCTCACGCTGGCCGGCGCCCAGGACCTCGTGAGCCGGTCGGGATGGCTGCAGGGTTATCGTCGCAACTTGCCGTTCGAGCAGGCGGCGCGCAATGCCACCGAGGTGGCGCGGCTGCACGGACTCGATTGCCGGATTCTCGACAGCGCAGGGCTTGCCGCCACCGAGCCGGCGCTGCACGGGTCCATGGCCGGCGCGATCCACTGGCGCGACCCCTGGACCATCGCCGACCCCGGCGAGTTGGTGAACCGCTACGCCACGTACTTCGAAAACGAGGGCGGCACCATCCGCCGGGGCGATGCCACCACGCTGAAGCAAACGGGCACCGGCTGGACCGTGGCCACCGACGACGGGCCGCTCACGGCGGCCCATGCGGTGATCGCGCTCGGGCCTTGGGCTCCGGCTTTGACCCGGCCGCTCGGCTACCGTTTTCCGCTGTTCGTGAAGCGCGGATACCACCGCCACTACGCAGCCGATCCGATGCCGAAACTGCCGCTGCTCGATGCCGAGAACGGCCTGATGCTGGCGCCCATGAAGCGCGGCCTGCGCCTGACCACGGGTGCCGAATTCGCGCACCACGAAGCGCCGGCGACGCCCGTCCAGTTGCTGCGGGCCGAACGCTACGCCAGCGAACTGGTGCGGCTTGGCGAACCGGTCGAAGCTACGCCGTGGCTGGGGGCCAGACCTTGCGTCGCGGACATGCGCCCCATCGTGGGCAGGGCGCCGCGCCATCCCGGTTTGTGGTTCAACTTCGGGCATGCGCACCAGGGCTTCACGCTGGGCCCGGCCACGGCGCGACTGCTCGCCGAACTGATAGACGAGGAGGTGCCCTATATCGATGCTTTGCCGTACGACCCGATCCGCTTCGGGGGCTGAGACGGGATCAGGCCGTCGCCTGGCATCGGTTGCTGCATGCAAGCGGACAGGATGACGAGCGCAGAGGGCGCAGATGGCGCGGAGGGGCTTCGGACAGGGCGATTCCTTGATACGCTGGAGCTTGTTGAGCCGGTATCTTGCCTGCAGCGCCCCACGGTGACGCTTCTGGCACAGCAAGTTCCGGCAACGCTTTTGACATAGGCCTGGAGTACTGCAGGCTGGCGCGGCTGAAGGAGTCATCATGCAAGAGCTTGCCTTTCGCACCATGCTGTATCGCTACTTCTTTTTCGGCTGGCTGTTCCGGGACGCCAGCCGCGGCAACCTGCTCGAGCGCTCGGTTGCCTGGCGTTTCAACCAGGCGCACGCGCACTGGCTGCTGACTTATATGCGACGGTGGCTCTGGTGCGGCCTGTTCTTCTACGCACTGGGTGGCGCGGTCGAACTGATGCTATGCGCGCCAGGGCTGTCTGCGCTGTTCTACGTGCCCTGCGCGCTCAGCGTGCCGGTCAATGTCGTCATCGGTGTGCTGTGGGTCGGTCTGAAGGCGCTTCCGGGGCCGTTGTGAGGTAAGGCTGTTCGACGCGGGGGAGCAACAGGCGTCCCCTTGGCTGCGGCGCCTGCCATAGCGCGTCACCCGCCGACGCGCTATGCTCGCGGAGTGCAGCATCAGCCGCGTTGGGGGCATTGTTCAAAGCCCCGGCATTCCCCCTCCACAACCCGCAACCCCCGGAGACCTTGTCCATGCCTCGCCGTATCTCCCTTAGCGCCACCAGTCTGTTCATCGCCTGCGCCACGCTTGCCGGTACCGCGGCTGCCGCCCCGGTCGAACCGGTTCACCAGCTCGCGCAACAGGAGAAGCCTGCACTCATCGCGACCCTGAAAGACCTGGTGTCGATCGAGTCCGGCAGCAAGGACATCGAAGGGCTGGACCGCATCGCCACGCTGATCCGCGACCGGCTGGCGGCACTGGGCGCCACCGAAGCCAAGCTGGTCGAGCCCGCCGAAATCTACCGGATGGAAGACACGCCCAAGCAGGTGGGCAAGATGGTGATGGCGCAGTTCAAGGGCAGCGGCAAGCGCAACGTCATGCTGATCGCCCATATGGACACCGTGTACCTGCGTGGCATGCTGGCCCAGCAGCCCTTCCGCATCGAGGGTGACCGCGCCTACGGGCTGGGCATCGCCGACGACAAGAACGGCGTGGCCGTGATCCTGCACACCATCGCCATCCTGCAGAAGATGAAGTTCAAGGACTACGGCACGCTGACGGTGCTGATCAACGGCGACGAGGAAATCAGCTCGCCCGGTGCGCGCGCCGTGCTGAGCCGGCTGGGCGCGCAGCAGGATGCCGTGTTCTCGTGCGAGGCCAGCCGCGTCAACGGCGACCGCCTGTCGCTGGCGACCAGCGGCATCGGCTCGATCTATCTCACGGTGCAGGGCAAGGCGTCGCACGCGGGCAGTGCGCCGGAGCAGGGCCGCAATGCGCTCTATGAACTGTCGCACCAGGTCCTGCAGATGCGCGACCTGTCCAATCCGGCCACCGGCCTCAAGGTCAACTGGACCGTCTCCTCGTCCGGCACCAATCGCAACGTGATCCCGGCCACCGCTAGCGCGCAGGCAGACGTACGCGTGCTGCGCACCGCTGACTACGATAGCCTTGAGAAAACGCTGCAGGAACGCATCCGCAAGCAGCTGATTCCCGACACCAAGGTGGAAGTGAAATTCGAGCGCCGCCGTCCGCCGCTCGAGGTAACCGACGCGGCACGCAAGCTCGCCGCGCATGCGCAGGGCGTCTATGCCGAGATCGGCGAAACGCTCCAGGTCCATGACACCGCGGAGGGCGGTGGCACTGACGCGGCCTTTGCCGCTGCGGCCACCAAAGCGCCGGTGATCGAACGCTTCGGGCTGCGCGGGTTCGGCGCCCACTCCAACGATGCCGAGTATGTCGACCTGAACTCGGTCACGCCGAGGCTGTACCTGTTGACGCGGATGATCATGGATGTGTCGCAGGAGAAGACCGGGCGGTGAGAGGAAGGGCGATAGCCCTTCCTTTCGAGGGACTTGTGCCACCAGTTTCCAACCTCTATTCCGGAGCCGGCGAAAGGTGGCACTAGTCCCGCAAATGCTCATCCACGAATCTGCGGAACAACTCCATGCTTGGCGCCTCAGTGCGCCCTGCAAGCGTGAAAAAGGCATAGCGTGGCCCGTCGTCGACCGCCGGCGTGGTGACCAGCTCGCATAGTTTCCCTTCGGCAAATTCCGCACGCACCGCCGCGACGATGCTGAACAGGATCGCGTCGGAATCCAGCACAGCTTCGACCAGGCTCCGGACATTCTCGCACCTGAGGCTCAGGCAATGCTCCGGATCGGCTCGCGGCCCGAAGCGCTTCACCAGGCTGCGTGCGACTTCCGTGCTGAGTGGGGCGGAAGCCAGCGGATATCGCATGACATCGTCGAACGTTATGGCGTTGCCGCCGGCGGCCTGTTGCAGAAGCGGATGTCCTGTGCGGCAGATAAAACGACCTTGCAACGCGTTAAGCAGTTCGTGGCGAAGGTCCGTGGCTGGCGCCACGCTGCTCACTTCCACGATGACGGCATCAAGCGAACGCTGACGCAGCTGGATCATCAGCGCATCGGAAGTGCCAAGCGACACGCTGACCTGTATGCCGGGATGGTGCCTGGCCATGTATCGGAGAAACGGCGTCGCCAGCACGGCGCCCGGCCCCGCGCCCAGGCCGACGCGGATGGCTCCCAGGTTGTGATGGTGGAATAGTTCGACGCTGCGGTGCAGCTCGGCTTCCTCGAACACGATACGCCGGGCCCGGTTTGCAATCAGCTCCCCCAATGGCGTCAGCACATTGCGCTTGCCGTGCCGGTCGATCAGACGGCCTCCCAGTTCGTCCTCCAGCGTCTGGATGCTCCGGCTCAGCGCGGACTGGGTCAGGTGCAGGCGTTGCGCCGCCTGGCTGAAGGACGCCATATCCGCCACCATCAGCAGATGCTTAAGATGTTTGAGATGCATTACGCACTTTGGTATGAGATTTTTGAATAAAGTTTAGACTAGTAATGCATTGGACACATCGTCGATGGCGTTTTACGATCCGATTCCACAAAAACACGCACTGAGGAGACAGCCATGACCCGATTCAAGAATGTTGGCCGCCGCTGGCTGGGCGGCATGGTTGCAGGACTGCTTTTTACCGGCCTGGCGCCGGCCCACGGCTTTCCTGACAGGCCGGTAACGCTGATGGTGCCTTTCCCGGCGGGCGGCCTCTCCGACGTGGTTGCGCGGAACCTGAACGCGCCGCTCTCCCGGCAGTTCGGGCAGCCGGTCATTGTCGAGAACCTTGGGGGAGCTGGTGGAGCAATTGCCGCCCAGAAGGTCCTGCACGCACCGGCCGACGGCCATTTGCTATTGCAGGCAGGGCCTGGCGAGCTCATTACTACCCCGCTGGCCAATGCGGCAATCAAATTCAGGAGCGAGGATTTCCGGCTGGTGCATATGGTCGGCGCTGTCGATCTTGCGATCCTGGTGCGCAGGGATCTGCCGGTAAAGGATGTCGACGAACTGGCCGCCTATGCCGCGCAGGCAGCCAAGGCTGGCAAGCCGCTGACGTATGCGAGCGTGGGTGTCGGCTCGCTGTATCACCTGCTCGGGGCACATATGTCCCAGACCATCGGCGTACCGATGACACACGTCCCCTACAAGGGCGGTGCGCCGGTCATCCAGGACCTCGTGGGCGGGATCATCGACATTTTTATCTCGCCGTTTGGCAAGCCCGACATTGAACGCATGCGTAGCGGTCAGGTCAGGATGCTGGCCGTGCTATCTCCGACGCGCCTGGATGCCGTGAAATCGGTGCCCAGCGTGAATGAGAGCAAGGCACTGCGGGGCTTCAATTACGCGACCTGGGCCGGCGTATTCGTGAAAAAGGACACCGCAGAGCCGGTCGTGCAAGCGCTGCACAAAGCCATTGCGCAGACGCTGGCGGATCCCGCCGTGCGCGCCAGCCTTGACGCGGCGAACCTGCCGGCATCCAGGCCAGTGTCGCTGGCGGAGAGCCAGAAGGCGTACCACCAAAGCATCGAACAGTACCGCGGCATTGCCCGTGCCATTGGCCTGCAACCGCAGTAAGGACGCGCATGCATCCCATCCTGGCCGCGCTGAAGCACAGCGCAGACGAATTCGTCGCAGTCCGGCACGACCTGCACCGGCATCCTGAACTCGGCTTCGAAGAGCATCGCACCAGCGAAATCGTGGCTAGCCTGCTTGGCGAATGGGGCTATGAGGTCGAGCGTGGCCTGGGCACGACGGGTGTCGTCGGCCGCCTGCGGCGCGGCACAGGCAAGCGGCGCCTCGGCATCCGGGCCGACATGGATGCCCTGCCGATGAGCGAGGTCACGGGGCTGCCCTATGCCAGCTGCCATCCGGGTGTGATGCACGCCTGCGGGCATGATGGCCATACGGCCATGCTCCTTTGCGCGGCAAGGTACCTGGCCCGGCACGGTAGTTTCAGCGGCACCTTGAACCTCATCTTCCAGCCGGCCGAGGAAGGGCTGGGCGGCGCAAAGAAGATGATGGAGGACGGGCTGTTCGAAAAGTATCCTTGCGATGCCGTCTTTGCCATGCACAACGTACCCGGCACGCGCGCGGGCCGATTGCTGCTGCGCGACGGACCCGCCCAGGCTTCCGCTGACAACGTGACCATCACGCTGGAAGGCGTCGGCGGACATGGGGCGATTCCCCACGACGCCGTCGATCCTGTCGTGGCAGGCGCAGCGATCGTGATGGGCTTGCAGACGATTGTGGCGCGCAATGTCGATCCGTTGAAAACGGCTGTCATTACCGTAGGGGCGTTCCAGGCCGGTACCGTCGCCAATATCATTCCCGCGCACGCCGTGCTGAGGCTGAGTGTGCGCGCATTGGACCGCAGCGTGCGTGAACTGCTCGAACAGCGCATCAAAGACCTGGTATCCGCACAGGCGCAAAGCTATGGCGTGAAAGCGCAGGTCGATTATCAGCGTGGCTACCCGGTACTTGTGAACACAAGGGCTGAGACGGAATTTGCGCATCAGGTCGCGCTAGAACTGCTGGGTCCAGAACATGTCAATGGCCAAGCGTCGCCCATTGCCGCCAGTGAGGATTTTGCGTTCATGCTGGAGTCGGTGCCTGGCTGCTATCTGTGGATTGGCAATGGCGAAGCAGGCAAGGCAGGAGGCTGCAGCGTGCACAATCCTGCTTACGACTTCAATGACGGAAACATTCCTGTGGGCGCGGCATATTGGGCCCTTTTATGCGAGCGTTTCCTGGTGGCTTAGCTGTCGCGGACCGCGCTGAAGCTGTCCCGAAAGGCCTTGGCCAATCCCCGGGCCAGGTCTTCGCGCTGCGCAGTCCCGGTTGCCAAGGCGATGTCCATGCCGGCGGCAAGCTCCTGCACGGGCACCGCCGCCGGCGCTCCGGCCGAGCCCCAGGTCGCGGCAAAGGCAGCCTGCTTGCTCTGCGCAAGCGCCTGCCCGGGCCGCAGCACGCCCAACCGGGGCAGGGCGAACGCGCCCGCAACGATGCTGCCATGCAGGCTGCTGCCGGCGAAACCGCGGCTGTGCGCGATCAGCGCGCAGATATCCCACAGGTTGAGCGAGCCAAACACTGCGATGGGAGTGTCTCGCAGTCGTGCCGCGAGGCGCCGGTAGCAGCCCAGGGCATCGTGCCAGGGCGCCGCGCCGGCGCGGAACAGCACCACGCCGAGGTCTCTGGCCCGGGACACACGTTCAAGCTGGGAGGCAAGCTGCGCAAGCGTTTCATCATCGCCAAAGTCGGCACTGAACTGCACCGCGAGATATCCACGCGGAAAGCGCGAGACCACCCCCGCGAGCTCGCCATGGCGGGCGCGTTGCCGGATGCGATCGCCGAACAGCTCGGCCACCATCACGGCCGGGTCGGGTTCCAGGCGGCAGTCAATGCCATTGGCCGCCAGCATGGCCCGGGTCTGCTGCTCCCTGACGCCAACGCAAGTGCCCGATTTGAGCTTGGCCACCACCTCGTCGCGCATGGCTGGCTCAACCTGTTCAAGCGCGATGCCGCCTACGCCGTGGTAAATCACTCGCCCCGCCTTGGCAAAGATGCCGGCCGGCAGCAGATAGGGGGCGAGGTCCGGCATCCCCAGCACCTCGCGCGCCCAGGCGGCCCGCTCCAGCGGCCGTGCATCGAGCTGCGCCACGACGTCGCGAGCCCGCTCGGGTGGCAGCAGCATCACGGCCGCTTCCCACGCATTGCAGGTCAGGGTTTCGCCTCCGACATGAATGATATCGACGGCGGCGTTGCCGAGGCTGGCCGCCAGTCGCTCCATTGCATGCACGCGATGGCCCCCCAGGGCTGTCAGATTGCGTTCGGCCAGGCCGCCGTAACGGAGGTCGGGCCGGGCGATCAGGCGTGCGATGACATGAGGCAGCAGCAGGTCGCCAAAGTTATGGCGGTCAAAGGCGCCGAACAGGATAGCGGGACAGTCGGCGGTTCGCGAAGCATTCTCAGCGGCGCTCATGCTTCCTTCAGCTGCAAGGCTGGCATTGGCAGTGTGTTGGATCTGAGGGGGCTGGCTTGCCGGGTATTGCGGCCTCCGGAAATTCTCGCACTGATTTGCGCGTCTTGAGCAGCGGCGAAGAGCCGTTACGGAAAAAGTGGGAGGACCAGGCGTGCGTCGAAGGTGCTGGCCACTGGGTCTCGCGGCGGCGTTGCGCGGTCCCCGCTGACAGAGGCCGCACTGCCACCTCTGTCAGCGGGCCGGGCCGCTCCCCTTCCTGACCTCGACGACCCCTCCCTTGCAAGAGGCAGGCAATGTGGAGGCATTTCGATCATTTGCCCCAACTCGCGTTGGCTACGGATTTGGAAGCCCCGGGCGGGGCCTTTGTTGTGTGATCGAAGCAGCGGGCAAATGATGGCCAAGATCCTATCGAAATGGCGCAAAAGGTAATACCCTGCTAATCAGCAGGGTGCTCTTGAAGGCGCGCGGGCATTGGCGGCGACTGGGGATGGTTTTGCGGCGTTGCAAGCCGGAAACAGTGCTACCGATGCCATTGCTGTACATGCGCTGGAGAGTGGTCTAGTCTTCACTTTGCCCCGGTCGCGTTCGGTTGCATCCGGTCGACGTGTCCATTCAATTCACCAGCATCGGGATTTTCTCGGCCTGCCATGAGTATCGAGATCGGAAAAGACATCACTGAAGTCGCGGACCATTTGCTGGACGCCGTGTTCCTGGTCGATACGAGCGGCCGCATCCAGTATGTCAGCGCCGCCTGCGAAGGCATATTTGGCTATGTGCCGAGGGATATGACGGGCGAATTCATCATCGATCTGGTCATGGCGGCGGACCGGGACAGGACCATCATCGAGGCCAAGCAGGTCATGTCCGGGAAGAAGCGGGTCGGTTTTGAAAACCGCTATCGCCACAAGGACGGCAGCGCCGTCCATATCATGTGGTCGGCCGGATGGCTCCAGTCGGAGCGGCTGCGCGTCGGGGTGGCGCGCGATATCACGGCGCTGAGGAAAAAAAGCGTGCTTGACCTCGGGCTGGCGCTGTCTTCCGTTCCGTTGGCGCCCCACGAGCAGAAAGTCTTGCGGCTGCTGTTGACCGACGCCTCGGAAAAGCAGATTGCCCAGCGGCTCGGCCTGGCCGTTTCCACGACCCATTCTTATGTGACCGGCATCTTCCGGAAGTTCGGCGTCAGGGGCCGTGCCGGGCTAATGAGCCTGTGGCTGGAAAACCTGACCAGGGATTAGCCGTAGTAGCGAGGGCCCGACCATAGACTTGCGATGCGCTTCCCGGGGTCCGCGACGGGGCACGCTAGCCGCGGCCCGGTCCGGCGCCGCGGCATTGTCTGGTCTAGTCCAGGGCTTTCCCCTTCGTTTCCGGCATGAAGGCATACACCAGGAACCCCACCGCGCAGACCGCGGCGACATAGACCCAGCTGTACTCCGACAATCCCGCCTTCGACATCGAGGTCATGATGTACGGCAACGTGCCACCGAACAATGTCACCGAGATAGCATAGGCAGCGCCACGCCGGTCGCGCGCACCTCCGAGGGGAACTGCTCGGCCATGACGCGGCGAAGTCATCAACTATGGCCCGATGACGACCCGGGCCCAGTTTGAGAAGGTCCAGGAAAGCTTCGACTCGGCCCGCCGTGTCGGGCTCGTACCGGCCATTGGGGGGCGTGTGGCACAGGGCCCGGAGATGGGGAAGGGCTGGTTCATCGAACCGACCGTCTACCTGGGCGTGAGCCATGACATGGAGATCGCGCGCGAGGAGATCTTCGGGCCGGTGCTTTGTGTCATCAAGTTCGAGGACGAGGCGGACGCCATCCGCATCGCCAACGACTCCGACTATGGGCTGGCGGCCGGCATCTGGAGCCGCGATATCGGTCGTGTCCATCGCGTCGCCGGCGCGCTGGAGGCCGGTCGCATTGTCGTGAACGAGTACAGCGGCGGTTTTGTGCAAACGCCATGCGGCGGCTTCAAGCAAAGCGGCTACGGGCGCGAGCAGGGCGTGGAGGCGCTCGCGCACTACACGCAGCTGAAATCCGTGATCATTCGCCTGTAGCGTCATTGGGATGGCGCCTCACCTCGGCCCGCGATTCATGGGCAGGCAAGCGCGGCGGCAGCGTACAGGAGCAGGGCCACCAGTACCACCGCGGTGAATCCGACATGGATCGCGACCAGCGTGGCAAGCACCGCCGCCACCACCGAGGCGCAGGCGTTGATGCCCCATGCCCAGGGCACCAGCGTTTCGTCGTGGGCTGCCACACGCGCCAGACCGAGCGGGAACGGCATTCCCATCAGGAACGCCAGCGGGGCGATCAGCAGCACCGAGATGGCAATCCTGGCCGGATCCGGTAACGCGATCAGGAGCCGGAAGACCGTCGGCAGCGCCACAAGGTAGACCAGCGAGGCCACGCAGATGCCGCTGACGGCCAGCGCCGCCTGCCGCCTGCCGCGGTGATCGCCGCCGCGGGCAGGCATGCGCTGGGAATACCGGCTCCCCAATCCCGCAAAGCAGAGAAAGGCGCACAGCACAACCGCGACCGCATAGAGCGGGTGGCTCAGGAACAGGATGAATTTCTGGATGAAGGCGATCTCCACGAACATGAAGCCAAGGCCGACCGCCAGGAAGTAGAAGCCGAATCGCCATTCGGGCGGCTGGTGCACCGCTGCGCCATTGCCGCCAGGCCCCCTGGCGGGCTGCGGGCCAGGGCGGCGCCGCAGGATCCGGAGCGGGACCACGATCAGCAGCAATGCCGCGGCGGTGGCTTGCAGCAGCGTTGCCACCAGCACCGGATAGCCCCATTCCAGCAAGGGCAGGCCGCCCTGCGCCTTCAGCGACAGCAGTTCAGGCAGCGTGCGCCATTTGAAGAAATGGAAGAAGTACGGCCTGTCATCGGTAGCTGGCCGCACGTCGAATTTATAGCGGGACAGGAACTGGTCGCGATTGGGGCCGAGCAAGGCCTGTGTGGCGTCGTAGAAGTAGGGCTTGTCCAGCACGTTGTAGCGATTCGCCTGATCGGGCTGGATGCCGGGATAGTATTCGACGTCGAACGAGCGCGTGCGGCAGAAGTCGCGCAGGGCGGCAAGGTCCGCCGCATCGAACTCCCCGTTCTTGACGACCAGCGTGGCCGTCTTCCAGCCACGGACCAGCGCCAGCCGCCGCGACGGCTCCGGCACGCCCGCGCCTTCCATGGCCGCCACGGCGGTAGCGAGCAGTTTGGGCATGTCACGGGGTGGCAGCGTGACCCAGCGCGTGATCGCCAGCAGGCCGCCGGGCCGAAGATGGCGCAGGTAGCCCTGGAAGGCTTCCACGGTGTAGAGATAGCTCTCGGAGAGCGCATACAGTCCCGCCGACGAAGTGCTGAAGGAATCCAGCAGGGCCACCTGGATGAGGTCGTAGCGTTCCGTGCTGGCCGCCAGGAATCCGCGCGCCTCGCCGGCAAAGACACGCACGCCGGGCGCACTGTACGGCTTGCCGGAGAACGCAGCGAAGCGGCCCTGCACCAGTTCGATCACCTGCGGATTCAGCTCCACGGCATCGACCGCGCTGGCCCGGTGATAGATTGCCTGCAAGACGTCCGCCCCCGCACCGCTGCCCAGGACCAGCACCTTGGGGCCTCGCAGGAGGTGATAGGGCAGGGCAGAGGTGAGGTCGCCCAGGTAGGCAAGCGGTTCACGCCGGCCGTCATAGCGGCTGAGCGCGCTGAGCCCGTCGCCATCGGTAAACACGGCCAGTTGCGGCGGAGGCTCCAGGCTTGCATTGAGGCTCAGCCCGGGCGCGTGCCGCAACGGGATCGAGGGGCTCTCCACCACCGTGACCAAGCCGAGGGGACTCGACCGTTCCGCCACCACGCGCGCGTTGCCGATGCGCAGGGTCTGGCTCAGCTCCTTGTACTCGGACGGCCGCAGCGCAATCCAGTCGCCTGGCACGCCGGCCGGCACGATTGCCACCGACAGCAGCAGCGCCGGCAGCCAGGGCCGATGCCAGCGGCATTCAACGCTTGCCAGTGCGGCCGCCGCCATGCCCGCCGTGCTGACCAGCCGCAGTGCATCGACCGGGCTCAGCACGAACAGCGCCACGATGATGCCCAGGCAGCCCAGCCCGGCGCCAAGGATGTCGAAGCTGTAGATGCGGTGAACCTGCTCGTTGAAGCGGGAAAAACACAGGCAGACACTCGTGGCGGCGCAAAAGAACGGCACGAACAGCAGCAGGTAGAGCAGCAGCAAGCGCAGCGGCTGTGACGACTCCCACAGGATTTCCAAAGGATTGAACGCTACGTGCTGGGCGAGCGCGAAGCAGGCCATCGCGCCAACGCCGAACAGCAGGGCGCCGCCAGCGAAAGCCGGCATGAAATGGCGGATCAGCGTTCGCTGCGCCAGTGCCACCAGCGCACCCGCCGCCCCGTAGCCCAGCAGCGCCACGCTGATCATCATGTAAGCGAAGTGATGCCACTGGATGATGGAGAGCAGCCGCATCAGCAGGATTTCATAGCCAAGCGCGGCGGCAGAGAGCAAGGCCAGGGCGAGTAGTGGCGGTCGTGGCATGGCGCAGGCTGGCACGGCCGATGTGCCGCGATGCCTTAATGCTTGCCAACCAGCGGCACGAACCTGACCGGCAGGATCTGCCTGGTGGAAACGCTGCCGTCCCCGGACTTCTCGACCAGCAGCAAATACTGCGTCAGGAACTGCGCGCCCACCGGGATCACCATCCGGCCGCCCGGCTTCAGTTGCCGGATCAGCGGTGGCGGCACATGGCTGGCCGCCGCGGTGACGATGATGGCGTCATAGGGCGCGTGCTCGTCCCAGCCGTAGTAGCCGTCGCCCACCTTGCACGCTACCTGCCGGTAGGCCAGCCGCTTCAGGCGGTCGCAGGCCTGCCGCCCCAGCGGTTCGATGATCTCGATCGTGTACACCGCGCGCGCCAGCCCCGCCAGCACCGCCGCCTGATAGCCCGAGCCGGTGCCGATCTCGAGCACGGCGTCGCCAGGCTTGACCATCATCAGGTCTGTCATCAGGGCAACGATATAGGGCTGCGAAATCGTCTGGCCATGGCCGATGGGCAGCGGCCGGTTCTCATAGGCGTACAACTTCTGCTGGTCCGGCACAAACTCGTGGCGAGGCACTTGCCCCATCACCGCCATCACGCGCGGGTCGAGCGCATGCCTGCCGCTCTGGGCCCCGGCGGCTGCAGCGACCACGGCGATCTCCTTGACCATCTCGGCGCGCTGTGGGGCCAGGGCGTCGGCGGCGGCAGCGGTCGAGCAGAGCCAGGCAAGGGCCAGGCTGGCGATCGGGATAAGGAGAAGGGGTGCTGACTGCGTCACGGGTGGGGCAGGCCAAGTGCTTACCGTCATCGTAGGTCACGAAAGCACCCCACGTAACACGCCGACTCCGCCCATTCGATTCCCGCGGCAAGGCCTTGCGCACCTAAGTGACAAAAGAGGCTCTTGCAAGCCCGTTCAGAAAAAAACTTGCAAGTCCGGCATCAAGGCATTAGTATTCGCCCCCTCCCGCCGCACAAGCAGAGCTGCAAGTCAGGTGGGGGAAAATGGTTGCAGGGATTTACTTGGGTAAGCAGCCCTTACCGAAGAAAAAGAAGTTTCTCGAAAACAGTTGCTTTATCGCAGAAAACTCTTTAAGATCTCTCTTCTTCGCTGCTGACAAAGCAGCGACGCGACAAGCAAAGCGAATCGCGACAGGCTCTTTAACAAACAAACACCGATAAGTGTGGGCGCTTGATAACGGATGCGGAAGACTTCGGTCTTTTAGCTTGCAAGTTATAAAGTGCTCGCACAGCAAAACGTGACTGGATCTTCGGATCTGGTCAGTCAGTTTTCTGAGAGTGAGCGACCGCTCGAAAGAGCGAGGGCCCGCGAGGGTCCACACAGAGATTGAACTGAAGAGTTTGATCCTGGCTCAGATTGAACGCTGGCGGCATGCCTTACACATGCAAGTCGAACGGCAGCACGGGCTTCGGCCTGGTGGCGAGTGGCGAACGGGTGAGTAATACATCGGAACGTGCCCTGTAGTGGGGGATAACTAGTCGAAAGATTAGCTAATACCGCATACGACCTGAGGGTGAAAGCGGGGGACCGCAAGGCCTCGCGCTACAGGAGCGGCCGATGTCTGATTAGCTAGTTGGTGGGGTAAGAGCCTACCAAGGCGACGATCAGTAGCTGGTCTGAGAGGACGATCAGCCACACTGGGACTGAGACACGGCCCAGACTCCTACGGGAGGCAGCAGTGGGGAATTTTGGACAATGGGGGCAACCCTGATCCAGCAATGCCGCGTGTGTGAAGAAGGCCTTCGGGTTGTAAAGCACTTTTGTCCGGAAAGAAATGGCCTGGGATAATACCCCGGGTCGATGACGGTACCGGAAGAATAAGCACCGGCTAACTACGTGCCAGCAGCCGCGGTAATACGTAGGGTGCGAGCGTTAATCGGAATTACTGGGCGTAAAGCGTGCGCAGGCGGTTTTGTAAGACAGGCGTGAAATCCCCGAGCTTAACTTGGGAATGGCGCTTGTGACTGCAAGGCTAGAGTATGTCAGAGGGGGGTAGAATTCCACGTGTAGCAGTGAAATGCGTAGAGATGTGGAGGAATACCGATGGCGAAGGCAGCCCCCTGGGACGTCACTGACGCTCATGCACGAAAGCGTGGGGAGCAAACAGGATTAGATACCCTGGTAGTCCACGCCCTAAACGATGTCAACTAGTTGTTGGGGATTCATTTCTTCAGTAACGTAGCTAACGCGTGAAGTTGACCGCCTGGGGAGTACGGTCGCAAGATTAAAACTCAAAGGAATTGACGGGGACCCGCACAAGCGGTGGATGATGTGGATTAATTCGATGCAACGCGAAAAACCTTACCTACCCTTGACATGCCACTAACGAAGCAGAGATGCATTAGGTGCCCGAAAGGGAAAGTGGACACAGGTGCTGCATGGCTGTCGTCAGCTCGTGTCGTGAGATGTTGGGTTAAGTCCCGCAACGAGCGCAACCCTTGTCTTTAGTTGCTACGCAAGAGCACTCTAGAGAGACTGCCGGTGACAAACCGGAGGAAGGTGGGGATGACGTCAAGTCCTCATGGCCCTTATGGGTAGGGCTTCACACGTCATACAATGGTGCGTACAGAGGGTTGCCAACCCGCGAGGGGGAGCCAATCCCAGAAAACGCATCGTAGTCCGGATCGTAGTCTGCAACTCGACTACGTGAAGCTGGAATCGCTAGTAATCGCGGATCAGCATGCCGCGGTGAATACGTTCCCGGGTCTTGTACACACCGCCCGTCACACCATGGGAGTGGGTTTTGCCAGAAGTAGTTAGCCTAACCGCAAGGAGGGCGATTACCACGGCAGGGTTCATGACTGGGGTGAAGTCGTAACAAGGTAGCCGTATCGGAAGGTGCGGCTGGATCACCTCCTTTCAGAGCGTGCATCCGAAGTTGAGCGTTCACACTTATCGGTAGTTTGTGGTTAAGGCCAGGCTGGTTGGCCAAATGGAAGCACTCGGCGAACGAGTGCTTCCATTTGGCATTGCCAAGCGATCTAACGATCGGCTGTTCTTTAACAATATGGGATGTAGTAAAGGTGTCGCGCGAGCGTTGATGAGACGCTGCAGTACCAACGCGATACCGGGTTGTGATTGTATCAACCAAAATGTATTTAAGTGATCGAAAGATGACTTGGAATACGGCACAAATGCGAGAACTCATCCTGTAGCGAGGTCTTCGAGCGATCGAGACACACTCGTTATAGGGTCAAGCGAACAAGTGCATGTGGTGGATGCCTTGGCGATCACAGGCGATGAAGGACGCGGTAGCCTGCGAAAAGCTTCGGGGAGCTGGCAAACAAGCTTTGATCCGGAGATGTCCGAATGGGGAAACCCGGCCCGTATGGGTCATCCCACACTGAATTCATAGGTGTGGGAAGCGAACGCGGCGAACTGAAACATCTAAGTAGCTGCAGGAACAGAAATCAACCGAGATTCCCAAAGTAGTGGCGAACGAAATGGGAACAGCCTTGTACTCTTTAGCAGCATTGTTAGCAGAACGGGATGGAAAGCCCGGCCCTAGCAGGTGATAGCCCTGTATGCGAAAACAGCGTTGTGGAACTAGGTGTACGACAAGTAGGGCGGGACACGTGAAATCCTGTCTGAAGATGGGGGGACCATCCTCCAAGGCTAAATACTCGTGATCGACCGATAGTGAACCAGTACCGTGAGGGAAAGGCGAAAAGAACCCCGGGAGGGGAGTGAAATAGATCCTGAAACCGCATGCATACAAACAGTCGGAGCCCTTTCGGGGGTGACGGCGTACCTTTTGTATAATGGGTCAGCGACTTACATTCAGTGGCAAGCTTAACCGATTAGGGAAGGCGTAGCGAAAGCGAGTCCGAACAGGGCGTTGAGTCGCTGGGTGTAGACCCGAAACCAGATGATCTATCCATGGCCAGGTTGAAGGTGCGGTAACACGTACTGGAGGACCGAACCCACTAACGTTGAAAAGTTAGGGGATGAGCTGTGGATAGGGGTGAAAGGCTAAACAAATCTGGAAATAGCTGGTTCTCTCCGAAAACTATTTAGGTAGTGCCTCGTGTGTCACCTTCGGGGGTAGAGCACTGTCATGGTTGGGGGGTCTATTGCTGATTACCCCGCCATAGCAAACTCCGAATACCGAAGAGTGCAATCACGGGAGACAGACATCGGGTGCTAACGTCCGGTGTCAAGAGGGAAACAACCCAGACCGCCAGCTAAGGTCCCCAAGATTGGCTAAGTGGGAAACGAAGTGGGAAGGCTAAAACAGTCAGGAGGTTGGCTTAGAAGCAGCCACCCTTTAAAGAAAGCGTAATAGCTCACTGATCGAGTCGTCCTGCGCGGAAGATGTAACGGGGCTAAGCCAGTCACCGAAGCTGCGGACGCACGCAAGTGCGTGGTAGGAGAGCGTTCTGTAAGCCTGTGAAGGTGTCTTGTAAAGGATGCTGGAGGTATCAGAAGTGCGAATGCTGACATGAGTAGCGATAAAGGGGGTGAAAGGCCCCCTCGCCGTAAGCCCAAGGTTTCCTACGCAACGTTCATCGGCGTAGGGTGAGTCGGCCCCTAAGGCGAGGCAGAGATGCGTAGCTGATGGGAAGCAGGTTAATATTCCTGCACCGTCGTATGATGCGATGGGGGGACGGATCGCGGAAGGTTGTCCGGGTGTTGGAAGTCCCGGTCCCTGCATTGGAGAAGGCGCTCAGGCAAATCCGGGCGCGGAATTCAAGGATGCGGGGCGAGCGGCCTAGTGCTGCGAAGCAATTGGAAGTGGTTCCAAGAAAAGCCTCTAAGCTTCAGTCATACGAGACCGTACCGCAAACCGACACAGGTGGGCGAGATGAGTATTCTAAGGCGCTTGAGAGAACTCGGGAGAAGGAACTCGGCAAATTGGTACCGTAACTTCGGGATAAGGTACGCCCTGGTAGCTTGACTGGCCTGCGCCAGAAGGGTGACGGGGTTGCAATAAAATGGTGGCTGCGACTGTTTAATAAAAACACAGCACTCTGCAAACACGAAAGTGGACGTATAGGGTGTGACGCCTGCCCGGTGCCGGAAGATTAAATGATGGGGTGCAAGCTCTTGATTGAAGTCCCGGTAAACGGCGGCCGTAACTATAACGGTCCTAAGGTAGCGAAATTCCTTGTCGGGTAAGTTCCGACCTGCACGAATGGCGTAACGATGGCCACACTGTCTCCTCCCGAGACTCAGCGAAGTTGAAGTGTTTGTGATGATGCAATCTCCCCGCGGCTAGACGGAAAGACCCCATGAACCTTTACTGTAGCTTTGCATTGGACTTTGAACCGATCTGTGTAGGATAGGTGGGAGGCTTTGAAGCGTGGACGCTAGTTCACGTGGAGCCGTCCTTGAAATACCACCCTGGTTTGTTTGAGGTTCTAACCTTGGCCCGTGAATCCGGGTCGGGGACAGTGCATGGTAGGCAGTTTGACTGGGGCGGTCTCCTCCCAAAGTGTAACGGAGGAGTTCGAAGGTACGCTTGGTACGGTCGGACATCGTACCTAAAGTGCAATGGCAAAAGCGTGCTTAACTGCGAGACCGACAAGTCGAGCAGGTGCGAAAGCAGGACATAGTGATCCGGTGGTTCTGAATGGAAGGGCCATCGCTCAACGGATAAAAGGTACTCTGGGGATAACAGGCTGATACCGCCCAAGAGTTCATATCGACGGCGGTGTTTGGCACCTCGATGTCGGCTCATCTCATCCTGGGGCTGTAGCCGGTCCCAAGGGTATGGCTGTTCGCCATTTAAAGAGGTACGTGAGCTGGGTTTAAAACGTCGTGAGACAGTTTGGTCCCTATCTGCCGTGGGCGTTGGAATCTTGACGGGGGCTGCTCCTAGTACGAGAGGACCGGAGTGGACGTACCGCTGGTGTACCTGTTGTCTCGCCAGAGGCATCGCAGGGTAGCTATGTACGGAAGAGATAACCGCTGAAAGCATCTAAGCGGGAAACTCGCCTGAAGATGAGGATTCCCTGGAGGCTTGACCTCCTTGAAGGGTCGTTCGAGACCAGGACGTTGATAGGCTGGGTGTGGAAGCGCAGTAATGCGTTAAGCTAACCAGTACTAATTGCCCGTAAGGCTTGATCCTATAACCAGTGTGTTTTACCTGGTGTGTGTGATCGCGACTGTGCCGAAACAGTTGACACAAGACGCACAACCCCAACTACATCCCTATTCGCAGCGTTGGCCTCAACCCCAGCGTTGCAACCCCTTATGCCTGGTGACCATAGCGAGTTGGAACCACCCCTTCCCATCCCGAACAGGTCCGTGAAACGACTCCGCGCCGATGATAGTGCGGATTACCCGTGTGAAAGTAGGTCATCGCCAGGCTCTTATACCGCAAAACCCCTCGACAGCTGATGCTGCGAGGGGTTTTGTCTTTGGCGGTTCAATCCAGACGGGCCTGAGTCGCCAAGACTCAGAACGCCGCTGTCAGTAATCCGTTCTGGTTTTACACCGCGATCAGTTTGAGGCCGGCGGGCAGCGCCTCCCCAAATACCCGGCCTTCGTCGGCTGCATCGAGTTCCACGGCCTCGCGCACCATGGCGATCCAGCTCTGCGGCGCGTTGGCGGCTTCGAGCCGTCGCACGACAGCCGACCGAATCTCGTCAGGCAGGTCCCTGCTGCGATCGCCGGTCATGCGCGCGATCTGCACGGCGGCGAACGCGGCCGGCTCGACCTTTTTCCAGTCGAGCGCAAGAATCGTCTCCACCCATTGCGCGGCGATATCGGCTGGCACAACGCTGTGCGCGCTGCCATAGAATGGCCGGCGCGCCCCGATGCGGCCCACGGCCCACCAGCCCTGACTGTTCTCCGAAGGCTTGCGCAGACGTGCCAGCAGCCATTCGGCGAGCTCGATCTTGGATTCGGTGGTGATGCGCTCCAGGGAGCCGGCAAGGCGCACCATATCGGCATATCCAGACCTGGCGGGCCCGGCGGGCTTCTTGTAGCGGGTGCTGCCGGGTGGCTGCAGGTAGAAGGCCATCTCTTCCAGCAGGCGCAGTTGCGCGCTCTCGTCCAGGCCGCCTGCCGCGCGCCGCCACAGCGTCCACCACTCCGACCAGTTCTGGCTTTCGTTGACATACTGGATGCCCTGGTCGTACAGCGACCAGAGTTGCTCGACGCGCCATTCGTCGAGCGGGTAGCCGAATCCCGGGCGCACGCAATAGCCGGCCAGGTTCAGCCACAGGCGTTCATGGTCGGCAGTGCGGCGCCGCCGCTTCGAGCGCTCCCAGAATGCGCCGAACAGCTCGCGCAGCAGGGCGCTGTCCCACTGCTCGCGCGCGCCCAGCAGCTGCTCAAGTTGCGCACGCAGCCGCTTGACCTCCTTGGGACCGACGTCCTGCGAGCGGGCGCCAAAGGTGCGGTCGATCGCCTCGAGAGCTTGTCGCAGGGAAGGGTGTGCCGTATCCGTCGCGGGCGCCGCCGCCTGGGCGTCGTTGCCGCGCAGCTGGAATTCGAGGCGCCATCGTTGCGAGGCATCCGCAATGTTGATGCAGTGGACCTCGAGCGTACCGACCTCGGTCAGCGAGGTGGTGATCTGCACCGGCGTTTCCCGGGGGCCGCTGGCGCCGCGCGGCTGCACCACGGTCGCGATCGGCGGCAGGCGAATGAAATCGCCCGTCGACAGATCGGTCAGTTGACCCGGTTGATAGGCCGTGTCGGCGACGGAGGAAACCAGGTGGAATTGCACCGGATGCCCGAGCCGCAAGGCGAAGGTACGATCGCTGAGGTGGATCTCGTGGCCTTCTTCAGTGCCCCGTGGCAGCAGGCAGATTCCTTGCTGCGCCGATGCGCCATCGTCGAGAACCAGAAAGTAGCTGCGCGGCGAGCCGCCGCCGATGCGCGGGGCCTGGCCGGTACGCGCCCGCGCATACGCCACCGCGCCGCGCGCAACGGCGACGTCGGGATCGTCGTTGTGCAGGACATGCAGCGGCGCTCCGCGCCACGTGCCTAGCGTGTCAGCGATGCGATCCGCCAGGGCTTCGGCCCGGAACACGCCGCCGTTGAGGAGCAGCGTGTCGGGCATCGGCAGGGAACCGGCCTGCGCCTGCTGTGCATCCAGCGCCGCTCGCGACTGCGCGGCGTGCTGGCCCAGGAAGGCCGCAACGTGCCGGGTAACGCCCGGGTCGGCCGCATACGGCAGGCCAAACTCGACAATGGCGCCCCGTGCGCGCCCCGGCCTCTCGCCGGACGGCACCTTGGGGAAGAAGCCGTCGACGACGAGCTGTTCAACCTCCTGCCGCGTCACTTCCACCGAGCGTGCGCCGCCGATCAGCCTGGAGCCCGCGCCCAGCAGCGTCACCGTGACCGAGTCCGGTGCCTGCGCGCTGAGCAGTTGTTCCTTGGCGGCGCGGCAGCGCGCGACGAGTTGGGACAGGCTGGCCGCCGACAGCCGCGCCTGTGCGGCGCCCCCTGGCCCGAGACGCGCTTCGACAAGATGCGCCAGTGCCAGATCCATGTTGTCGCCGCCGAGCATCAGGTGGTTGCCCACGCCGATGCGGGTCAGCTGCGGCTGCCCGTCCTGCATTTCCACCCGGATCAGGGTGAGGTCAGTGGTGCCGCCGCCCACGTCGCAGATCAGCACCAGGCGTGTTTGCGCCAGGTCCGCGTCCAGCGTCCGGCGATGATGGAACAGCCAGTCGTAGAGCGCGGCTTGCGGCTCTTCGAGCAGGCGCAGGGCGGGCAGCCCGGCCAGGCGCGCCGCCTCCAGCGTCAGCGCGCGCGCGCCTTCGTCAAAGGAGGCGGGCACGGTGAGCACCACGTCTTGCGCTTCGAGCGGCGCATCGGGAAACCGGTGGTTCCATGCCGCACACACGTAGCCCAGGTAGCTGGCGCTGGCGACGACTGGCGAGATCTTGTCGACCTCGTCGTGTCCGCCCCAGGGCAGGATGGCCGCGGTCCGGTCGACCGAAGCGTGCGACAGCCAGCTTTTTGCGCTGGCCACGAGCCTGCCGGGCACCTGCGCGCCGAGCGTGGCCGCAAGGCGGCCGAACACGGTCCGGCGCGCGGCGGCGCTGGCGGCGGATTGCCAGGGCAACTGCAGGTCATCGCCGCTGAGCTCGCCCGGCGCCGCGTGGTAACGCACCGAGGGCAGCAGGGGACGGGCTGCGACCTCACCCGGGCTGACCAGCTGATCGATATCGAAGACGCGGATATCGTCGGACCCGGCCTTTGCATAGGCGACCACCGTATTGCTGGTGCCGAGGTCGATGCCGACGACATATTGCTTCATCGTCGGCCGGGTCGCTGGTTCAGGCATCGGCGTTGCCGCGCACATCGAACTCGACCTTCCAGCGCTCGCCGTTGCCGCGGGGCACGGCCTCGAGTTCCAGCGTGCCGGCCTCGGTCACGCGCGCATGCAGCCTGACCGGTACCACTTCGCCTGCCGTTCGCCCTTCGGCTGGCAGGGTCGCCTGGATTTCCTCGAGCTCCTGCAATTCCTCCGGCCCCCAGAAATCGAGCAGGGTGCCGACCTGGTCCTGGCGGCGCACCGACGAGCCGAAGAAGCGGAAGTGCACGGGCTCGCCCACTACCAGGCCGAATTCCTGTGGCGGCAGCGCGGCCTCGGTCCCTTCCTCCATGCCGAACGGCGCCACACACAAGGCTTGTATCGGTGGCTCGAAGCCAGGCACGGCAGGCATCGACGACTCCACGGCAATATAGTAGGACCGCGCTGTGCCGCCACGAATCCGCACCCCCTGGCCGCGCCGAACGTAGCCGTAATAGGCGGCGCCGCGTGCCACCGCCAGGTCCAGCTCGGCGCCGTCAAGCAGGCGTGCCGGTGCGGCGCCTTCCGCGGCGAGCCAGCCATTGAGTGCCTGCAGGATGCGGTCCACCAGCAGGCCCGACTTGAACACGCCGCCATTGAAGAGGACTGCGGTCGGGTGGAGGAAGGTCGCGGCTTCCGGCTGCGTGCCTTGAAAGCCTTCAAGTTCGGCCAGCGCCGCCACCTGGCGGCCCAGGAACGCGGCCAGATGCCGCGTGATGGCCGCGTCCTGCGCATAGGGCAGGCCGAGCTGCGTCAGGCCGGCGCGTGCCCGGCTCACCGGACGGGCCGAGGCCTCCACTTGCGGGAAAAACCCTTCCAGGATGGTCTGGGTCAGTTCGGTGCGGGTCAGGTCCGTGCGGATCGAGCCGCCGATGAGCTTGGAGCCCCGGCTCGGCACAACCAGGGGCACGGTATCGGTCTCCGGGTCGGTGAGCAGCGTTTCCTTGGCCGCGCGGCAGGCATAGGTCAGCGCGCGCAGTTGCCACGGATCCGCCTGCGTGCCCTGGGCCGCCAGCTTGCGCGCCACCACGTGGGCAAGCGCCAGGTCCATGTTGTCGCCGCCGAGCAGGATATGGTCGCCCACGGCGACACGGTGCAGTTCAAGATTGCCTTCGCGTTCGATGACGGCGATCAGCGAAAGGTCGGTGGTGCCGCCCCCGACATCCACGACCAGAATGATGTCGCCGACCTTTACCTGCTTGCGCCAGTGGCCATCGCTTTTCTGGATCCAGCTGTATAGCGCGGCCTGGGGTTCCTCGAGCAGGGTCATGCGGGCATACCCGGCCGCGGCGGCCGCCTCGGCCGTCAGTTCCCGTGCAGCCGGGTCGAAGGAGGCGGGAATCGTCACGGTGACGTCCTGCTCGCCAAACGGCGCTTCGGGGTGGGCCTGGTCCCAGGCTTCACGCAGATGCGTGAGATAGCGCACGGAAGCCTCGAGCGGCGAAACGCGCGGGACTTCAGGCGGCGCGTCGTTGGGCAGGATCGGCGAGCGGCGGTCGACGCCGGGATGGCAAAGCCAGCTCTTCGCGCTCGACACCAGGCGGATCGGCGTGGCCGCGCCGCGGCTGCGCGCCAGCTCGCCCACCGCGAAGTCGCGCTCGGCGTTCCACGGCAGCCCAAGGTCGCCCGGGGCGAGTTCGCTGGCGTGCGGCAGGTACAGGAAGGAGGGCAGCAGGTCGAGATCTTCGATGGCCCCCGGCGCGGTCAACTGCGCGATGGGCAGGACGCGCTGGCTGGTCTTCTCGCCATCGCTGGCGGTCAGGTCCACATAGGAAACGGCGCTGTGGGTGGTACCCAGGTCAATGCCGATGGAATAACGTGCTTCGCTCATAGCTCTACCTCGGCGGGGGCAATCACGGTGGCGTCATGGCGTTCGGCCAGACGGGGCAGGCGGACTTCCTCGACCTTCCAGCCGCGGTGGCTGATGCTGCCATGGAACGGCGCGCTGCCTACCACGTTGCCGGTCAGGCGGATGGCGCTCGGGTCGAAGCCGTCGGCCAGCGTCACCCGGCTGCCCTCGCTTTCCTCGCGCACCGGCCGGATGGTGAAATGCTCGCGCAGCACTGCGCGGCAGCCATCGTGCACCAGGCGGGCGGCGGCACCGATCTCCGTGTCGGAATAGCCCGCGATGTCTTCCTCGACGAAGTCGACGAAACGTGCGTCGCGCTGGAGCAGTCCCAGCAGCTGCAGGGCCGCCACCGGGCTCGCTTCTTTCAGCGCGGGTGCGACAGCTTCCGCTACGGGGGCTGGGGCCGGTGCGGGTGCCGATACCGGTGCCGCCGGGGCAAATCCCTCGCCGTCACGGAGGCGCTTTACGCCGGCTGCGATTTCGCGGTTGCCCAGGATGGTGAAGAAGGTGCCCACGGCAAGCGAGACCCTGCCGAAAAAAGATAGGTTCGAGTCAGTCATGGAAGAGCTCCTGTGTGCATTGTTGCAGGACGAGCTGTCCCCTTGCTATGCCGGATAACAGATGGGGCCCGCAGGGCCATGCGATGCGGAATCCGGGGCGCAAACCGGGCGTCGGCCGCTTTGTTCCTGGCCGGTCGGGCCTGTCAGCTTCGGATTTTGCACTAACAAATGTGTCAGCCCGACAACTTGCGACTGGCTGGCACGAGCGCATGCCGAGGGCGGTCGCGCCCGGGGGGCGCGACCAGCAAGAATCAAGCGTCCCGCAGGTAGGTGATCAACTGATCCGCGCGGCTGGGATGCCGCAGCTTTTTCATCGCCTTGCTTTCGATCTGTCGAATCCGCTCCCGTGTGACATCGAACTGCTTGCCGACTTCTTCCAGCGTGTAGTCGGTAGACATATCGATGCCAAAGCGCATCCGCAGCACCTTGGCTTCACGGGGCGTGAGCTCATCGAGCATCTCGCGCACGACGGCACGCAGACCCGCCTGCAATGCGGCGTCGGCGGGGGTGGCCGTGTCCGAGTCGGCAATCATGTCGCCCAGGCTGGTATCGCCGTCCTCGCCAACCGGCGTTTCCATCGAAACCGGCTCTTTCGCAATCTTCATGATCGCGCGGACCTTCTCTTCCGGGATTTCCATGCGCTCGGCAAGCACGGCAGGATCGGCTTCCTTGCCGGTCTGCTGCATGATCTCGCGCGACAGGCGATTGAGCTTGTTGATCTGCTCGATCATATGCACCGGGACGCGGATGGTCCGGGCCTGATCGGCGATCGCCCGCGTGACAGCCTGGCGGACCCACCACGTCGCATAGGTGGAGAATTTCCAGCCGCGGCGATATTCGAACTTGTCCACCGCCTTCATCAGGCCGATGTTGCCTTCCTGGATAAGATCCAGGAACTGCATCCCGCGGTTGGTGTACTTCTTGGCAATCGAGATCACCAGCCGCAGGTTGGCCTGCGTCATCTCATGCTTGGCTTGCCGCATCTGCCGTTCGGCAGCCAGCATCTTGCGGTTGACCGTCTTCAGTTCGGGCAGCGGCAGTGCAGCCCGGGCCTGAATGTCGATCAGCTTTTGCTGATGCGCCTCGAGGTCTGGCAGAGCCCGCGCGACCGCCGCACTGTACGGACGGGATTGCGCGGCAAGATCCTTCCCCCAGTCGAGGTTGGTTTCATTGCCCGGGAAGCGGGCAACGACCTCCTCACGCTCCATTCCGCACCGCTCGACCAGCAGCTGAACCACCTGGCGCTCGACCGTGCGAACCTCGTCGACCATCGCCTGGACGCTGGCGCACAGGCGCTCGATGGTCTTCGCGGTGAAGCGAATCGTGCGCAATTCATCGCGCACCGCATCCCTTGCCGACACGAACGCTGCCGAACTCGTGCCATTTGCGGCTTCCTTGCGCATCAGCTCAAATTGCTCGGTAACGCGCGCAAACCGCTTCAAGCATTCGTCGCGAAGCTGGGCGAGGTCGGCTTCGGCGCTCTGCTGGGTCGACGCTTCGTCGGTGCTGTCTTCAGCGCCATCATCGTCCTCGTCGGAGCTATCGCCGCTGTCGTCCGTATCGTCAGCTCCCGCCGCCGCGGCTGGTTCGGGAATACTCTCGTCGCTCAAGCCATCGACCAGCTCGTCGATGCCGATTTCATTGCTGGCGACCCGGCCCGACAGCTCGAGAATCGTCTCGATGGTGGACGGGCAGGCCGAGATGGCATGGACCATATTGTTCAGGCCGTCTTCGATCCGCTTGGCGAGCTCGACTTCCTGCTTGCGCGTGAGCAGCGTTGCCGAGCTCATTTCGCGCATGTACATACGGACAGGGTCGGTAGTCCGGCCGAACTCGGAGTCCACGGTAGAAAGCGCTACCTCGGCCTCTTCATCGGCTTGTTCGTCGGAGGCCACCACCGCGCCATCGCTCAGGAGCAGCGTCTCGGCATCCGGCGTCTGCTCATAGATCTTCACGCCCATCTCGGCGAACGTGCTGATGATGCTCTCCATCGCAGCCGTGTCCGTGAAGTTCTCCGGCAGATGGTCGCTGATATCCGCGTGAGTCAGATACCCGCGCTGCCTGCCCAGCTGGATCAGGGCGCGCAATTGCTGACTGCGCTCGGTGGCCTCGGTCGAGGGATCAGGCTGCGCCGAGGCCCCTGCGCTAGTGTCGCCAGGGACCTTGACTGCTCCTGCATCGCCTGATTTGGCTGCCGTTCGTTGTGCGCCGCTTGTCATTTACAGCTATTTCCTTCTTGAATCGCGTTTCGACAGCAGTGCGCACGATTGCGTGCGCTATCCGACCTGCTGTCAAGGTCCGTGAGGGGTATCGGTGTGGCGCGGGGCCGAAATCGGGCACCGCAGCCATTTGAATCGGGGCGCGTATTTTACAGCCATTGCTGCCGATGCGCGCTTTCGTCGAGCCGCAATGAGGAATTACAGGTGATTAAAGAGTGGTTTTGTGTGGCCATCGGGCGCGATGTGAAGCCAAGAATGTGCTTTCGCAAGCGTTGTTTTCGGCACTTCGTTGGAGTCACTTCAGGGTACACGGTACTGGCAAGCGGGCCGGGGATGCTCGCAGCAGATCAGCCAGCCATTGATCCTTGCGGCACCGCGGTAACCCCATTGGGTTAGAACTTCCACGGAGGCATGCCCTGCGCTGGCTTGATCGCGCCCTGGTTTGGCACTAAGTTGGATTCACCGCGCGGGGGATCCGCGGTTCCAGACCGTAACGGCAATTCGTCCGCTACCCGAATCGCACGAGAGGAGTCGACCATGCGCATTTCACCTTTTCTGTCCGGTGTCCTGGTGGTGGGCTTGATGGGACTCGGCGGTTGCGCGATGCCGGACACGTCGAAGCGGGCCGCGCCATCGGATGTGTCGAAGCCGGCCATGTCTTCGTTATACGAACGGCTTGGCGGTAGCCCAGCGATTACGGCCGTAGTCGACGACTTCGTTGGGAATGTTGCCGCCGACACGCGTATCAGTCCGAAGTTCGCCAATGCCAATATTCCGCGTCTCAAGACGAGGCTGGTTGAGCAGATTTGCGCTGGCGCAGGGGGGCCATGCACTTACAAGGGGCGTGACATGCGGACCGCCCATGCCGGCATGGGCATCACCAATGGCGAGTTTGATGCGCTGGTGGAAGACCTGGTGAAGTCGCTCAACAAGTTCAAGGTGCCAGCACAGGAGCAAAAGGAGTTGCTCGACATGCTGGGGCCAATGCGGAAGGATATCGTCTCGCGATGATCCTGCTGGGTCTCGGCTGATCGCTACTGGCTAGGTAGTCGGCTGCCCGGCGACCCTGGCTTCGACGGCGGCGCGGGCGCGCGCAATCTCGGTATCCAGCAAATCGATGATGGTGACAATGCCGCGCAATTCGCCCATCCGCACGGCAGCCAGCGCCAGCCCTAGCTGCGGTCCGGGCGCGGCGATGTGGCGCCCGATCTCCGCCACTTGGCGGTCCTGCCGTTCGATCAGCGCGCTTTCGCTGCTGCCGCTTGCGCGCAATGCCTGGGCAAAGTCCCAGGCCGCGGACCGCGTCTGCACCAGCGCCGCGCCGATCAGTCGTTCGTCCAGGCTGCCGGCCAGCCTGTCGACCAGTCGCAGCAGCGGCCAGACGCCGGCGAGCCGGTCCTGGACCTCGTCGACCATCTGCAGCAGCAGGTCATTGACCCCGTCGAAATCCGCCCGCGGCAGCGGGTACTCGTCCAGCGTGCGGGCCGCCGCAATGCCCAGATCCAGGTTGATATGCGCATTGATGCCGAGCAACAGGTGTTGCGATACGGTCGGCCGCCAGCGCCCGGCGGCGTCGAAGGCAATCTGCCATGAGCGGCTGACCGGCGCGCCGCCCAGGTGTCCCGCCAGCGCTTCGAAGTAGCGGTTGGCGAACAGCACCACCAGCCGCTCGGCCGCCTGCGGTTGCTCGAAGGCCCCGGCCGCCAGCGCGCTGCGGGCGCGCAGCGTGACGCCGCGGTAGAGGGCGGCGAAATAGCCGAGCCGGCTGCGGTGCTGCCGCGCCCAGGCGAGGATGGCATCGAAGCGCGCGAGGACTTCCGCGCCGTCCGCCGGAGGCACCGGATCGAGCAGGGCGCTCATTCGCCTACCGTGACTTTGCCAAGGCCGCCATGGTCATCGAGTGCGATCGAGACCGCCAGGTTTTGGTCGCGCGCCTTCTCGAGCAGACGCCGCAGGCGTTCGTCGTGGCGCTGCACCGGAACCTCGCGATCCTCGTCCAGCACGGCGGCGACCAGCCGCCCGCGGGCGTCGAAGCGCAAGGCCTTGACGAAGCCCGTCAGCAAGGGCAGCCCAGTCCCCGGCAGCTTCTCGACCACGATCCCGCCCAGGGTCTCGGCGTCGGGCTGGTAGGTCAGCACCTCGCGCGCGCCGGGGAAGGCATCGCTGGCGACGGTGATCTCGGCGACCGCTTCGATCGGGCTCAGCACCGTGAAGCGACGGACCTCGATGCCCGCGCCGAAGGCGATCTGGGTCGCTGCGGTGAAGGCCGCATCGCTGATCGTGACCATGATCTTGTAGCGCCGGCCCGGCCGGTAGCGGTCGGGCTCGACGGTGAGGCGCGGGTCGCGCGGGCGCCCCACCTGGACCGAAGTGAACTCCAGGCGTGAAACCTTGCGCTTGCCCTCGAGCATTCCCTTCAGCTCGACGCGCAGCGGCGCCACGCCGGGCACCGGGAAGTCCGCCTTGGCGGCAAGGGTGCCATCCTGTTGCGGCTCCATCGGCCACGAGCGGCCCGTGAAGTCGCTCAGCACGGCTTCGAACTTGCCGGCCGCGGTCTTGCCGTTGAACATCGGTGTCGCGGTCACCACGCTGGTGTCCTGCGGATTGAGCTGGAAGGGATCGACCCGCAGCAGGATATCGAACTCCGGGCTGACCGAGCGGGCCATCAGGTTCATGCGCAACGGCCGGAACTGCGGATCTCCGGCAACGCGCACGCGCCACGTGCCGGGCTCGGGGGTAGGGACGTGCAGCGCGGTCATCCATCCCACGCCGATTTCAAAGGCGCCGTTCAGGCCATGGCGGAACAATGTGCCGGAGGGTGAGGTGGTTTCGATCGAGGGCCGTCCGGGATGATGCCAGGTCAGGCCCAGCAGCAGCTCCTGCGAGATGTCATCGACATCGACTTCGAAATGCTCCTCGTTGACGCGCCGGCGCGCCCGTTCGTCGCTGCCTTCGGGCGCCAGTGTCGGCAGGCTGAACTGTTCCCACAGCAGTTTCGATGCCGGCCGCGTCAGCGGACGCAACGGCAGGATGCCGTTGTTGTTGACGACCTTCATCGAGTTGGTCATCAGCGCCGCCGAAGTGTCTGCCGCATACGCCGGCGTGGTGCTGATCGTCTTGGTGGTACTGCCGAAAGGCTCCGCCTCCGCGACCAGGTCGGTCAGCGTCGCGTTGAGCAGATCCGAACCGATACCCTGCGCATTGAGGGCGATGCCGTTGCCGGCCAGCAGCACGGCAAAGTCGATGCCCTGTTCGAATTCATAGCCGCCCTTGGTCAGCCGGTCGTCATGCTCGATCGTCTGGTTGCCGTCGGTGAACAACACGATCTTCTTCTTGTACACGGCGGGAAACAGCGGCGGCGGATTGGCGACCATGAAGTCGGCGACGGTCCGCACGGCATGGAAGATATCCGTCATGCTGCCGACTGCGCCCTGGACCGATGGCTGGTTTTCGATGGCGCTGACCAGGTCCTTCCAGATCGTGGTGTCTCCCACCGGGAAATTCCCTTGCCCGATCAGCCCGTTGGTCTGCGTGGCGAAGTACCAGAACGAAACCGCCCAGGTCTCGCCGGAGGTTGATGTCTTGTTGTTGATCTCATCGATGATGTACTGCACCGATTCCGAGGCTTCGACAATCTTGTCCTTGGACGAGCCGTTGCCGGCGGAGTGAAACATCGAGCCGGAGGCATCGATCAGGATAGCGAGCTGCTTGGCCATGCCAGTGCTCCTGTTCGGACGAATAGCGCTTGCGCGACGGACAGGGGCATGCGATCGAACCCCAGTTAGTTATAGTGCGTCGGGCAGGCTTCGTGCGGCCGGCTGTTGCTTTTCCGTCTATCCCTTGTACTGAAGTAAAGATCGTGCAGATCTCATTTGCCCCCGCCCTACGCCGCGGCCGCGGCGGCCTTCTGGCCGAGCCAGTAGCCGGTGTTGACCTCGACGTTCTCCTGCAGCGTCACGAAATCCACTGCCTGGTCGCTCAGCAGCAGAACGAAGCGGGCCAGCAGGTCGAATTCCTGCTCCATCAGCTTGGACATCGTGTTGGCCCGCCTGAGCCGGGCACGCTCCTGCAGCCAGCCGGCCCAGCCCAGCAGGTTCTGCTGTTGCTGCTCGTGCAGGCGCCTGACCACCGCCGCCTGCAGCTGGAACAGTTCGGTCCAGGTCTGCGGGCTGACGGCGAACGGGCCTAGGCTAGCGGCAGCAACGCCGTTGCCGACGGCGCGCGTGGCCCATCCGCCCAGCAGGGCATGCAGTGTCAGCGCCTGCTGCAAGGCAGCCGGATGGGCTGCCGCCATGGCGTGCTGTACGGTTTTCGCACCCTCCAGCGTCGAAACGTCCAGCTGTAGCGTGGCCGGGAGCATCTGCGTGGTGTCGTTCATGGTCATCCTCCGTGAAAGGGATCAGCCGCCGAGACGGCTCAGCATGCCGTGGATGGCCTTGATCTGGATGGCATTGCGCGAATAGTAGTCGGGCCGCGTGGGATGCGGGTTGGAATAGCCCCACCAGTCCCAGCAGCCGTCCGGGTTCTGCGTCGTGCTGTTGTCGGTGCCCTCGGCCTGCGGATAGAGCACGATGATGTTGTTGCTGTCCGCGATCTCGTTGTAGCCGGTCGTGGTGATATACCGGTTGCCATAAGGCGGCTGGCTGGCGAAGTCGGACTGGCCGAAGGTGAAGTCGATATAGTTGTAGCCCTGCTTGCAGCCGTGCAAGGCGATATGGACGCGCGCCTGGGCGCCTTCTTCCACCGCCTTGGGCACGTAGGCATAGCCGAAGCGGCTCATGCTGGCCCGCGGCTCGTTGCCGAAGAATTCGGTCTGGTCGAAGCGCAGCAGACGCCCGCCCAGGCGCTCCGAGGGCGGGTTCAGGTCGCCGTAGATATGGCGCAGGATGCTGTGGGACTGGATGAACCCGCCGTTATTGATATAGGGCGGCTGATTGGTGCCGAGCGGAGAATCCTCGGCGTTGTCGGTGATGATGGAATGGCCCGCCGGCACGCTGTCGTCGTAGGCGATGTCGCCGGATCCGACGCCGAGCAATTCGTAGAATTCCCGGGTGCGCGCGACCACGGAGGAATACACCACGCTGTCCTTGCTGCCGGTGAAGATATAGACGCGGTGCCCGCCAAGATGGGAAATGGCATCGATCTCGCCGGCCTCGGCGGTCTGGCGCGCCAGCCGCGCCAGGTGCTGCGCATCCGGGGTGGTCTGCGGCACCAGCGGATTCATGCACAGATGCAGGGCGTTCAGTTCGTAGGCGTCCTCCGGCACCGGTGCGGCGGCGCGGAACGACTCGGCGCAGCGGTAGGGGCCGCCGGCGATCACGCCGGCCCCGGCAAAGCTCGACGAATGCGCCAGATGCAGCTGCACCGTCATGAAGGCGCCGGACGACAGGCCGGAGACGGAACTCCTGCCTTTCTCGACCTTGTACGCGCCCAGTTGTACGACTTCGGAATGGATATCGCCCACCATAGTCTCTCTCGCATGTTGACCGTCGGCATTGCCCGGTGATCGAGACGACTATCCGCCCGTTTTATGTGAATTTGATGACGGCCGGCGACGCGGCGATGGGTCCGGCAAGCGCATATCGAGGGCACCCGCTGCCGAAGCGGGTACCGCTCTTCGCGTACTTTCGTGCGATAGGGGAATCCACTGCTGTTGCGGCAGGGAGCTCGCGTCAGCGCGGTTTGTTCGCGCCTTCGACCTCAGCGCGCAGTCGCTCTTCCTGCGCACGCAGTTCGGGCGTGAGTTCAGCGCCGAAGTCCTCGGTTTCGAACAGCGGGCGGATTTCGATTTCGGATTCGCCTTCCATGGGGTTGGGGCAGCGCCTGACCCATTCGACAGCCTCGTCCATTGACTTGACTTGCCATAGCCAGAACCCCGCGACGAGTTCGTTGGTCTGCGGGAACGGCCCGTCGATCACGGTCCGCTGTTCGCCCGAGAAGCGTACGCGTTTTCCCTTCACGCTCGGGTGCAAGCCCTCGCCAGCGAGCATCACGCCGGCCTTGACGAGCTCTTCATTGAAGTTGCCCATGGCCGCGAGCAACTCCGTGCCTGGCATCTTGCCAGCTTCTGAATCGCTCGTAGCCTTCACCATCACCATGACACGCATCGTCTTCCTCCTTGAAGGAATGGTTGGAGCCACACAGCCTCGAAGCCGGGGCAGCCGCGACGGCGGTGAACGCTGGCACCAGGAACAGATCAGGATAGTTGAAATCGACAGCACCTTCAAACGGCCGCGCGTGGCGCGCTCGATGATAGTAGGGCAGGTTAGGGTCCTTCCACATTGCTCCCTGGGCCATTTCCAGGGCACCTTCCGACGTGACACTGTGTAAGGACTGGTGCGCCCCGGCGCAGCGGCCGACGTGCCGCGGCGATCGGCCAACGCGCTTTCCCCCTGGACTCTAGGCAGGGTGCTCCGCAATCCAGTGCCTGGCGATGTCTTCCCGCCGGCAGATCCACACGGCATCATGACCCCGCACGTAGTCAAGAAAACGCGCAAGCGCCGTGGCACGCGCGGGATGGCCGCTGATGCGGGCATGCAGTCCGACGCTCATCATCTTTGGTCTTTGCGCACCCTCGTGCCAGAGCTGGTCGAACGCGTCCCGAAGCGTACGGTAGAAATCCTCCCCTGATGCAAAGCCATCAGGCAGCAGATAGCGTGCGTCGTTGTTGACGAGCGTATACGGAATCACGAGCTGCGGCGGCGATCCGCACAGCCAGTAGGGCAGGTCATCATTGTAGGCATCAGAGCTGTATAGGAAACCGCCTTCTTCATGGATCAGGCGCCGCGTATTGTGGCTGACGCGGCCCGTGTACCACCCCACCGGGCGCCTGCCGCAGATCCGCTCGATTGCCTCGATCGTCAGGCGGATATGGTGACGCTCCTCGTCTTCCGGCACGTCCCGATAGTCAAACCAGCGGTAGCCATGCCCAGCCACTTCGTGTCCCGCGGCGCTGAGCGCTTGCCCGATCTGCGGATTGAGCTCGAGCGCGCGACCCACAGCAAAAGCGGTCAGTGGCAGGCCACGCTCGCCGAACAGGTCCAGCAGGCGCCAGACGCCCGCGCGCGCACCGTACTCATACATGCTCTCGACACTCCAGTCGCGCTCTGCCTCGCGCGACGGCCGGCCGGGCAGTTCGTGCAGGTACGATTCGGAGCGGGCATCGCCGTTGAGAATGCAGGATTCCGCCCCTTCCTCGATGTTCAGCGCAAACTGTAGCGCCACACGCGCGGCATCAGGCCAGTGCGGATGGGGCGGGGAGCTTCCATAGCCGGTCAGGTCGCGTCCTGGCATCATCCGAGCTCGAAGGTCGTGATGCCGAAGATCCGCGCGAGCACGAGGCCCGGCTCCGGCCCAAGATACATGCGCGCGCAGCCGAAGACTTCCGTCATGCCGTGCCGATGCGCAAGCGCCATGGCGGCCGGGTGATTCTCCGGTACATCGAGAAACAGGGGACCACCCGCCGCGAAAGCTGCCAGGCGCGCGTAGAGTACTTCCGCTGCCTCGGCATCATCGGCAAACAACGGTCCTACCTTGCAGCCGTCTCCACAGCGACGCACCACACCATATCCGCTCAGCTTGCCATGGCGCATGAACCCCAGCGCAAGCGCATCGGCCTGCCGGATCCAGCCTCGCAGGAAAGCAGCGCGTGCAGCGGGAAAGCAGGTCCGATCGTATTCAAGCAACTGCTCGAACGCCACCTCACCCAGCGGGACGATGCCTTCATGCTCTGACGGCGGCTCGGGTGGCCGGGCCAGGGTATCCGGGATCTCGGCACGAAAGCGCAGATTGCGATGTGAGAAGACGAAGCCTCCCTTGGCATAGTAATCCTGCATCGCGAATACGCCATCCAGTCCGATGCTTGCGCCGGGCCGCAGGCGGGCAATGAGTCGGTCCCGGCGGGCATGCCACAGCTCGTTGCCTAGCCCCCGACCGCGAAACTCCGGGCGGACGATAAAGAAACCCATGAAGCCGAATTCCCCGTCGTAAGACGTGATGGCCCCGCCGCCAATCAGTTCTCCATCAAGGTCCGCCGCGATAAAAGCATCGGGGTCCGTGGCCCAGAACAGTTCCGCGTCGTGCAGACCGGGATTCCACCCTTCGCTTGCCGCCCAGCCGACCAGTTGGTCCAACTCGGCACGCGTCATTTTCCGAATGACAAGGTCGTCTGACATCGCACTCTCCTTTGGCCCACATGGGGGCCTGCCATGCTCGCCGGCGTCGGGGACGATTGGATCAGCTTGACGTGCCGAACCCTGTTGCGATCAAGAGATCGCGCCGCCCGGTTGGGTGGAAGTCAGCACGCCACTGGTCACCGACAGACTATAGCTGCCCAGACCACCATCGTAGCTCCCCCAGTTGTCCAGGTCGAATGCAGGTTCGGATGGTGTTGTGCATGCGAGGTGTCGCTCAGGCCGCATGCCCGATGACGGGGATCACGCCGAAGGCAACGGTGGCCAGCATCATCACAAACGCCGCCGACAGGGCCCAGAGCAGGGTATAGCGTTGGTGGTCGCCAAACTCGACTTCGGCGAGGCCGACCAGCAAATAGGTCGACGCGACCAACGGGCTCAGCAGGTGAACCTGCTGGCCGATCAGCGAGGCACGTCCGATCTCGGCGGCCCCGATGCCATAGACGGCGGCGGCCTTGGCAAGGATCGGCAGGATGCCGAAGTAGAACGCGTCGTTCGAGATAAAGAACGTGAACGGAATGCTCAGCACACCGGTCACGAGGGCCATGTAGGGACCCATCCAGTCGGGCACGGCGCTGATGACGCTGTTTGCGATCGCGTCGACCATCTTGGTGCCCGACAGGATGCCGACGAAGATGCCGGCGGCAAAGATCAGCGATACGACCGGCACGACGTTGGCCGCATGCGCGCCGATCCGCTCCTTCTGCTCGTGCAGGCTCGGGTAGTTGACCATCAGCGCGATCGCGCAAGCCACGATGAACAGCGCAGGCAGCGGGAATGTGCCGAGGATCAGCAGCGCCATCAGGCCGATGGTCAGCAGGAAGTTGAACCACAGCAGCCTGGGCCGGGCGATCTGGGGATCGCCGACAGCGATCTCCGGCGCGGCATGGTCCGAATGACCGGCATGGCCAGACCCGGCGCTCATCAGCGCGACGGTGCCGAGCCGGTTGCGTTCGCGGCGGCCCAGCAGGAATGCCACGAACAGGCCCCACATGCCGGTGACGACCATCGGCAGGATCATCGGCACGAAGATCGAGCCCACGTCGACGCCCAGTGCGCTGGCCGCACGTGCGGTCGGGCCGCCCCAGGGCAGGATGTTCATCAGCCCGCCCGCCATCATGATCACGCAGGCGAGTACCAGCCGGCTGATGCCCAGCCGCTTGTAGAGCGGGAGCATGGCGGCGCAGGTGATCATGTAGGTCGTCGAGCCGTCGCCGTCGAGCGACACGAGCACGGCCAGCACGAAGGTGCCGACGATGATCTTGACCGGATCGCCGCCCACCACCTTCAGGATCACGCGCACCACCGGATCGAACAGGCCGGCATCGATCATCAGGCCGAAATACAGGATGGCGAACATCAGCATCACGCCGGTCGGCGCCAGCTTCTTGACGCCGTCCAGCATCATCGGCCCCAGTTCCGGCCCGAAGCCGCCGATCGCGCCGAACGCAATGGGAACGAGTATCAGCGCCACCATGGCGGAAAGTCGCTTGGTCATGATCAGTGCCATGAACACGATCACCATCGAGTAGGCGAGCAGGGTCAACATCTTCTTCTGTATCTCTCTTGCCGCTCAGTCCACGTGGGGGCGCTTGCGGGCGGGTGCGTGCGTCGGTCTGGCGCACGGGGTCAGGGGCGTGGTCGGTCCCGCCGGCACGGCAGGGCGTGCCAGCGGTACAGAAAGACCGCGGAGGTGTGGCAGTCTTGCGCGCTTGCCCGTGCGGGCCGCGCCGACAAGACTGCGGCGCCGGGCAGCGGGCGTCGCCTGCTGCCCGGCGGGGGTCAGCTGCCGGAAACGATGCGTTTCGCTACCGCGTCGGCAAACTGCAGCGTGGAGGCCGTGCCGTGGAGGTCGCCGGTCTTGACCTGGTCCTGGCTGAGCGTCAGCTCGATGGCCGAGCGCAGCCGCGCGGCCAGGTCCTGGCGGCCCACGTGGTCGAGCATCAGGCCGGCGGCCAGCATCAGCGAGATCGGGTTCGCAATGCCCTTGCCGGCGATGTCGGGCGCCGAGCCGTGCACCGCCTCGAAGATCGCAGCGTCGTCGCCGATGTTGGCGCCCGGTGCCATGCCAAGCCCGCCCACCAGGCCGGCGATCTGGTCCGACAGGATGTCGCCGAACAGGTTGGTACAGAGCAGCATGTCGAAGCGCCACGGGTTGAGCACCAGCTGCATGGCGCAGGCGTCGACAATGATGTCGTCCATGTCCACGCGGCCGGCGTAGTCCCCGGCGACTTCACGCGCCGCTTCCAGGAAGATGCCAGTGAGCGCCTTCAGGATATTGGCCTTGTGCACCACCGTAATCTTCTTGCGGCCGTTCCTGACGGCGTACTCGAAGGCGAAGCGCGCAATGCGCCGGCAGGCGTCGCGCGTATTGGTGCCCGTGGACACTGCCACCGCATGCGGGTCGTCGCCAACCGGGATGTAGTAGTCATGCGCGACATAGAAGCCGCCGACGTTCTCGCGCACCAGCACCAGGTCGATATTCTCGAAGCGGCCCGGCACCAGCGTGCGGGCGGGGCGCACATTGGCATAGAGGTTGAACGCCTCGCGCAGGCGCACATTGACCGAGCGGAAGCCGCCGCCCACCGGCGTTGTCAGGGGCCCCTTGAGGGCGAGGCCGGTGCGGCGGATGCTGTCCAGCGTGTCTTCCGGCATGGGATCGCCGCTGTATTCGACGCCTGCCATGCCCGCCTGCCGGACATCCCAGGCAAACGGGGCGCCAAGTGCATCCAGCACCCTGACGGTGGCGTCCACCACTTCGGGACCGATACCGTCGCCGGGGATCAGCGTGGCGGGGATCTGTTCGCGTGCACCGTTTTCCATTTGCTTTCCTGTCGTGAAGTGAGCGTTTCGCTGGCCAGCCAATGGGCCGGGGCAGCAAGGCCCTGTTTCTCGTGCTTGGGGAGGCCGCCGGCTTCGGATTCCGACATGCGTCGCCGGGCCGGCTAACCAGGGGCCCGATTCTAGGCGGGGAAGGCTGTCAGCAAACTGTCAAAGTGCCGGCTATGTCATTGGGGTTTACGCTGAGGACGTCGAATAGCACTGTCCGCAACGATGCATCGTCCGCTCCGGCGCGAGGGCTGCGAGCGGAGGAGATCCGCTGATTCGGGCGAGGTGGGCAGGTCTGGGCAGCGGGTGATCGAACTCACAGAAAGCGCGCAGCGGTATCGTAGCAGCCACGCCAGCGGGTAATCTTGCCCTCGCGCACCGTGAAGACGTGGATCCACTCGGTTTCCACCAGCTTCCCTTCCTGGCGTGCCATGGCCCGTTCGAAGCCCAGGACGGTCACGTGTTCGCCAGCCTCGATAAACTCGCGCGGCTCGAAGAGTTGCGTGTCGTCCGCTTGCTGAACCTCGGCGAAGAAACGCGCCACCTCATCCTTGTTATTGCGCTGCCCGGCGTAGGGAATGGCGGGCGGCCCCAACAACTTCCAGTCGACCTTGTCGGCAACAAGATCGAGAATAGCCGCGACATCGCCGCGCCCGAAGGCGTCGTAGGCGGCCTTGACGACGGAAAGTGCGGTGACCATGTCTGCTCCTGCTTCGGCAACGCGGATCCCCCCGGATGTGAATCCAAGTTAGTGCCAAACCAAGTCGTGTTCAAGCCGGCGCACGGTTGCTGCCTCAGCGCACTCACCCGCGCCGCACGGTTAAAATCGGCCTGGCACGACAGCCGGTACGAGGGCGTGCGTCCGCGCGTGCGGACGCCTGACACAATCCGGTCCCTCACCAACACGCTGCCCGGAATGCGCAACCCATGAGCGCGAATGCTCCTGCTCCATTGAATTCTGAAGACCTGGCCTGCTTTGTGTGCGTAGCCAGCACGGGCAGCATCTCCCGCGCCGCGCTCGAGCAGGGCGCCGACCAGTCCACCGTCAGCCGGCAGATCGCCCGGCTGGAGGCCAATCTCGATACCCGGCTGTTCCATCGCACCGGCCGCGGCATGATCCTGACCGAGTCGGGCCAGACCCTGCTCGGCTATGCGCGGCAAGTCTCGGCCACCCTCGCCGAGGCGCGCGAGGCGATCCGGGCGTCGACCGCGCAAGGCCCGGCGCAGCTGATCATCGCGGCGCAGCCGACCATCGCCAATACCGCGTTCGCCAGCATCGGCACCGCCGTCAAGCAGCGCTTTCCCGCGACCCGCGTGCGCTTTGTCGAAGGGCTCGCCAGCCCGCTGCTGGGATGGCTGGCCGCCGGCGAAATCGACGTCGCGCTGATCTACCTGCCGGACCAGCACGGCGCGCTCAAGGTCGACGTGCTGCTGGAGGAAGACCTGACGCTGGTCACGCCGACGTCATGGGGCCATATCGGGCCGAGCTTCCGCTGCGCCAGCCTGGACGAGGTGCCGCTGATCCTGCCGAGCACCGGCCACGGCCTGCGCGTGCTGGCCGAGAACCTAGTTGCGCGCGCGGGCAAGTCGTTGCAGCTGGCGATGGAGTGCGATGCGTCGAATACCGTCTCGATGCGGCTGGTGGAAGACGGCTGCGGCGCCACGCTGCTGCCCTTTGCCGCGGTGGCGGACCGCGTGGCCCAGGGGCGGCTGCGCTGCGCCAGGCTGGTCGAGCCGGTGGTGACGCGGCAGGTGGCGCTGGCCACCGCCCGCAACCGGCCGCCGCTGCCGGAGCTGTGGGACATCATGCAGACCGTGCGCCAGTCGGTCCGCAATACCGTGATGTCGGGGGCGTGGCCGGGCGCGCGGCTGGTCTGAGCGCGCTTTCCGCTCGTCAGTCAGTGAAGCGCTCGCGCAGCGCCTGCGTGGCCTGGCGCAGCAGCACGTGGTCCAGCCCCACGGCGACGAAGCTGGCCCCCATGTCCAGGTAGCGCCGTGCGTCGGCTTCCACGGGCGTCAGCGTGCCGACCGCCTTGCCAGCCCGCCGCGCGGCCGCGAAGATGCGTGCGATCTCGGCCTGCACCTCGGGGTGGTTGGGATTACCCAGGTGGCCGCATGCCGCGGCCAGGTCGTTCGGCCCGATGAAGATGCCATCGACGCCTTCGACCGCGCAGATCTCCTCGGCGGCATCAACGCCCTTGCGGCTCTCGATCTGGACCAGCACGCAGAGGTTGTCATTGATCTGGTCGAAGTAGCCGGGCACGGTGCCATAGCGGTTGCTTCGCTGCGTCATCGAGACGCCGCGCGTGCCCAGCGGCGGATAGCGCGTTGCGGACACCGCCTGGCGCGCCTGTTCGGCGCTCTCCACGAACGGAATCAGGAAGTTATAGAAGCCCAGGTCGAGCAGGCGCTTGAGCAGTATGGGGTCGTTCCAGGGCGGCCTGACCACGGGAGCGCTGGCGCTGTCCTTCAGCGCCATCAGCTGCGGTAGCAGCGTCAGCGGATCGTTGGGGGCATGCTCGGTATCGAGCAGCAGCCAGTCGAAGCCGGCCAGGCCGATGATCTCGGCGGTGACCGGGCTGGCCAGCGAGCACCAGAAGCCGATCTGGCGCTGCTGTGACAGCACGGCGGCGCGGAAGGCATTGGGCAGCGGCGAGTACGGCGGGCGAGGTTGGGAGGCCGTGGGCATGGAGTCTTTTCCTTTTGTCGGGACAGGCAAGGAGAGGATTGATAGTCGGGTGAACTAGGCAGCCAGGCGCGACAGCGGCCCGGGCGAGGTGCCGCGTGCGGATTGCACGCGTGCCGCGGCGTCATCGAGCTGGGCGAGCGTGCCGCTGTCCACCGGGATGGTCTCGGCACGTTCGCGCCGGCGCTGCCGTTCGGGCTCACCGGGCAGGGCGATGCCGTCATGGCCTGCCAGCCGACGCGATGACCGCACCCAGTCGGCGAAGGCCTGGACCTCATCGCCGAAGCTGGTGCTGGTGCCCAGCCGCCCAGGGTCGAACACGATCGCCAGCATGTTGTTCCACACCGCGTGGCGATGGGTCAGCGTCTCGGGGCGGATGGTGTGGCCGCCCGTGACGGCGGCGCCGAGCAGTTCGCACATGACCGCCAGCGCGTAGCCCTTATGGCCGCCGGACTCGCCGCCGAACGCCTGCAGCGCGCCCTGCGCCTCGCCCTCGCCGGGAAACATCACCCCGGGCCTCGTGGTCGGCACGCCATCCGCATCGAGCAGGCAGCCGGCCGGCACGTCGACGCCCTTGTTGTTGGCCACCCGCACCTTGCCCAGCGCGATCGCACTGGTGGCGAAGTCGAGCACCAGCGGCGGCGCGCCGGCCACCGGCACGCCGACCGTGAAGGGGTTGGTGCCGAAGCGCGCCTCACTACCACCGTGCGGGGCGACGATGGGCTTGGACAGCACGTTGACGAAGTGGATCGAGATCATGCCGGCCGCGCACGCCTGTTCGGCCCAATGCCCGACCCGCCCGAGATGGTGCGACTGCCGCAACCCCATCACGCAAACCCCGTGCGCCCTGGCGCGCTCGATGGCCAGCGCCATGGCTTCCTCGGTGACAGCCTGGCCCATGCCGCGGTTAGCGTCGAGGCTGAGCATGCTGCCGGCATCGTGCAGCACGCTGACGTTGCGGTTCAGCTGCAGCTCGTCGGCCTGCCACGACAGCACGTACTTGGGGATCATGCCCACGCCGTGGGAATCGTGGCCACTCAGGTTGGCGCCGACCAGATGGTCGGCCGTGAGGCGCGCTTCCCGGGCGTCCGAACCGGCCGCGAGCCAGAGATCGTTGACCCAGCGGTGCAGCGCTGCGGTAGGGATATGGTGTTCGCTCATGTGTTCAGTGATGGTCTGGCATGAAGGGATCGGGTGCCTACTCCACGCGGATGCCGGCGCTCTTGACCAGCTTGCCCCATTTGGCCACCTCGGCCTTCTGGAACGCGGACAGCTCGGCGGGGCCCGCGCCGGACGGCTCGATGCCCATGTTCACCAGGCGGTTGCGCACCTCGGGCTCGTGGATGATCTTGCCGATCTCGGCGGAGAGCCGGTTGACGATCGGCATCGGCGTGCCGGCCGGCGCGAAGATCGCCTGCCACGACACTATCTCATAGCCCTTCAGGCCGCTCTCGGCCACGGTCGGCACATCGGGCAGCTCCGGGGCACGGCGCGGCCCGGTGCTGGCCAGCGCGCGCAGCTTGCCGGCCTGGATCAGCGGCATGGCCGCGATGCTGTTCTCGAACACCATGTCGACCTGGTTGCCGAGCAGGGCCTGGACGGCGGGGCTGCTGCCCTTGAACGGCACATGCAGCAGCTTCAGGCCGGCCATCGAGGCAAACAGCTCGCCGGACAGGTGCTGCGAGGTGCCGTTGCCGGAGGAGCCAAAGCTGACCCCGGCCGGGCGCGCCTTGGCCGCGGCGATCACGTCCTGCACCGATTTCCACGGGCTGCTGGCATTGACCACCAGCACGTTGGGCAGGGTGCCGATCAGCGCCACCGGCTGGAAGTTCTTCACCGGGTCATACGGCATCTTCGGGTACAGGCTGACGTTGATCGCATGGGAACTGATGGTCCCGCCGACCAGCGTGTATCCATCCGGCGCCGCCTTGGCGACATAGTCGGTGCCGATATTGCCGCCGGCGCCGGCACGGTTCTCGATCACCACGGGCTGGCCGAGCGCTTGCGACAGCCGCTGGCCGATCAGGCGGCCGAGCACGTCGGTGGAGCCGCCGGCCGCGAACGGCACGATATAGGTGATGGGCTTGGCCGGCCAGCCGTCCTGCGCCCGCGCCGGCTTGGCGGGCAGGGCCGCGATGGCCAGCGCGGCGAGCGATGCTAAGGCCAGATGCGGGGCCAGGCGCGGGGCAATCCGTCGCGTAAGGCAGGCGTCCTGCCGGCAGGTGAGGTCTGGCATGGGGTTGTCTCCTGATTTTCTTGTGGGGGCCGCCTTGCGGCCTGCCAGCAATCTACTAGCTGGCAGCGGGTCGAGCCTTGCGTTTTCTGCATAGCAGGCATGCAGGAAGACGCGGGCAGTGGCGGCGGGGGCAAGGCAACAATCTGCCCTGTGCATCCCCACCCGAATCTGCTGACCCGCCATGACGCCTCAATCCGCCTTTTCCCCCGCCCATTCATCCGTACCCCAGACGCCAATCCAGCGCACCGGCGGCCGCGTGCTGGTGGACGCGTTGTGCCTGCATGGCGCCGATCGCATCTACTGCGTGCCGGGCGAGAGCTTCCTCGACGTGCTGGATGCACTGCACGACCAGCCCGCCATCGACCTGGTGGTCTGCAAGCATGAGGGTGCGGCGGCAAACATGGCCGAGGCCGACGGCAAGCTGACCGGCCGCCCCGGCATCTGCTTCGTGACCCGAGGCCCGGGCGCCACCCACGCCAGCATCGGGGTGCATATTGCCGCGCAGGATTCGACGCCGATGATCCTGTTCGTCGGCCAGATCGCGCGCCAGCACGTGGGGCGCGAGGCGTTCCAGGAAGTGGATTACGTAGCGATGTTCGGCGGCATGGCCAAGTGGGTGGCGCAGATCGACGATCCCGCGCGCATCCCGGAACTGGTCGCCAGGGCCTTCCAGTGCGCGACCTCGGGCCGGCCTGGCCCGGTGGTGCTGGCGCTGCCCGAGGACGTGCTCGACGGCCTGTGCGAATGCGCCGATGCGGCACCGTACCAGCCGGTCACGGCCTCGCCGTCGCAGGAAGATGCCCAGTCGCTGCGCGCCGCGCTGGCCGGCGCCGAACGCCCGCTGGTGATCGCCGGCGGCGCGGGCTGGACCGCTCAAGCGGCCGAGGACTTTGCCGCCTTCATCAAGGCATGGAACTTGCCGGTGGCCTGCGCCTTCCGCCGTCAGGACGTCTTCGACAACCGCGATGAACACTATGCCGGCCACCTGAGCCTGGGCGTCAACCCGCGCCTGGCCCAGCGCGTGCGCGATGCCGACCTGATCCTCGCGTTCGGCACCCGCCTGGGCGACATCGCGACCGACGGCTACCAGTTGCTGGAGCCGCCGCGCCCGCGCCAGCGCCTGGTGCATGTCCATGCCGACAGCGCCGAGCTGGGCCGCGTGTACCAGGCCGAGCTGGCGATCCAGGCCGGCATCGTGCCCGGCACGCGCATGCTCGCCGCGCTGGGCGCGCCGGAATCGCCGCGCTGGGCGCAATGGACCCGCGCCGCGCGCGCCGACCACGTCGCCTTTGCGACGCCGGTGGCGCCGAACGCGCAACTGCGCGGTGTCAACCTGAACAAGGTGATGCAGCACCTCGACCAGACGCTGCCCGACGACGCCATCCTGAGCAACGGCGCTGGCAACTACACCGTCTGGCTGCACCGCTTCTTCGCCTACCGGCAGCCGCGCACCGAGCTGGCCTCTACCTGCGGCGCCATGGGCTACGGCCTGCCGGCAGCCATCGCGGCCAAGCTGAGAAATCCGGAGCAGACCGTGGTCTGCTTTGCCGGCGACGGCTGCTTCCTGATGTATCCGCAGGAACTGGCGACCGCGGCGGAGGCGGGGGCCAACGTCATCGTCGTGCTGGTCAACAACGGCATGTACGGCACCATCCGCATGCACCAGGAGAAGCGCTATCCGGGGCGCGTCAGCGGCACCGGCATCCGCAATCCCGATTTCGTGGCCATGGCGCGGGCCTGCGGCGCCTGGGCCGAGCGTGTCGAGCATGCCGATGCGTTTGCCGGGGCCTTCGAGCGTGCCAACGCCGCCGGCACGCCGGCGCTGATCGAACTGGTGACCGATCCGCGCCAGATCACGCCGGCGATGTGGGTGGATCAGTGACGCGGCCCGGCGTCGAGGCTGCCTTAGCGGAAATAGTCAGAAAACCGCGCGCGGATGTCGTCGATGTTGGCCAGCGTGCCGGACAGGTGCGCGCGCAGCGCGGCCTCGGCGCGCGCCGGATCGGCGGATGCGATCGCGTCGACGATGGCGTCGTGGTCGCGCAGCACGGCCAGCGCCTTGCCGGGAATGGGCAGGTGCAGGCGGCGCAGCCGGTCCAGGTGGCCGCTTTGGCGGCGCACCAGGCCCCACAGGTCCGGCACCTTCGCCGCGTCATAGAGTTCGCGATGGAAGGCCTGGTCGGTGACGCTGAATTCGTCGAGGTCCTGCAGCTCCAGCATCATGCGCTGCCGCGCGACCGTGGCGCGCAGGCGTTCGACCAGCACCGGATCGGCCTGCAGCGCCAGCGTGCGCACGATTTCGAGCTCGACCGAGCGGCGCAGGAAATGCGCCTGCGTGGCCAGGGCGACGTTGATCGGGCTGACCACCGTGGCGTGCTGCGGAAAGATGTCGACCAGGCCTTCTTCGCCGAGGCGGATCAGCGCGTCGCGGACCGGGGTCTGGCTGGTCCCGTATTGCTCGGCCAGTTCCGGGCGCGACAGGATGGTGCCGGGTGGCAGGGCCATCGAGAGGATCTGGTCGCGCAGGTGCTCGAACACCTGCGGGGCAGCATGGCGTGTGCGGTCGAACTGGAACTGGGCGGGCGATGAAGGGAGTGCGGCGCGCATGGCAGGAAACTGAGATGGGCGCCTGAACCGTCACACTGACGGTCCCGGGACGTCCCGAATGGTGGGATTCTAAGGGAATCCACTCACATTGACGTACTAATATATTAGTGCTTTAATGTTTTTCATCAAGGCCCGGCCGTGTGCGGCAGGCCATATGACAAAGGTGGAAGAGACACATGACGGCTCGCAAGAAGACACCGGACGCGCTGCGCAGCGCGCGCTGGTTCGCCCCCGATGACCTCCGCTCATCGGGCCATCGGTCCCGCATCATGCAGATGGGCTACTCGCCGGGCGAGTGGATGGGCAAGCCGCTCATCGCCATCATCAATACGTGGTCGGATATCAATCCCTGCCACGCCCACTTCAAGCAGCGCGTCGACGACGTCAAGCGCGGCGTCCTGCAGGCGGGTGGCTTCCCCATCGAACTGCCGGCCATCTCGCTGTCGGAAAGCTCGGTCAAGCCGACCACCATGCTCTATCGCAACTTCCTGGCGATGGAGACCGAAGAGCTGATCCGCTCCCATCCCATCGACGGTGCGGTGCTGATGGGCGGCTGCGACAAGACCACGCCGGGCCTGCTAATGGGCGCCACCAGCGCGGGCGTGCCGGCCATCTTCGTGCCGGCCGGCCCGATGCTGCGCGGCAACTACAAGGGCAAGGTGCTGGGCTCCGGCTCGGACGCCTGGAAGTACTGGGACGAGCGCCGCGCCGGCAATATCAGCGAGGCGGCGTGGATCGGCATCGAAGGCGGCATCGCGCGCAGCCACGGCACCTGCATGACGATGGGCACGGCCAGCACCATGACGGCCATCGCCGAATCGATCGGCATGACACTGCCCGGCGCGTCCTCGATCCCGGCCGCCGATGCCAATCACATCCGCATGTGTTCCGAGGCCGGCCGCCGCATCGTCGACATGGTGTGGGAGGACCTGACGCCGCAGCGCATCCAGTCGCGGCAGTCGTACGAGAACGCCATCGCCGTGGCCATGGCGATGGGCTGTTCCACCAACGCGATCATCCATGTCATTGCCATGGCGCGGCGCGCCGGCCATGACATCGGCCTGGAGGACTTCGATGCCGCCAGCCGGCGCGTGCCGGTGATCGCCAACATCCGGCCCAGCGGCGACAAATACCTGATGGAAGACTTCTTCTACGCGGGCGGCCTGCCGGCGCTGATGAACCGCATCAGCGACCGCCTGCACCTCGACGCGCTGACCATCACCGGCCGCACGCTGGGCGAGTCCATCGCCGGGGCCGAGGTCTACAACGACGACGTCATCCGCACGCCGGAGAACGCGCTCTACCAGGAAGGCGCGCTGGCCGTGCTCAAGGGCAACATCGCGCCGGACGGCTGCGTGATCAAGCCCAGCGCCTGCGAGAAACGGTTTTTCAAGCACACCGGGCCGGCGCTGGTGTTCGATGACTATCCGTCGATGAAGGAAGCGGTGGAGCGCGACGACCTCGACGTCACCGCTGACCATGTGCTGATCCTGCGCAACGCCGGCCCGCAAGGCGGCCCCGGCATGCCGGAGTGGGGCATGCTGCCGATCCCGAAGAAGTTGGTGAAGCAGGGCGTGCGCGACATGCTGCGCATGTCCGATGCGCGCATGAGCGGCACCAGCTACGGCGCCTGCATCCTGCACGTCTCGCCGGAATCGTATGTCGGCGGGCCGTTCGCCCTGGTGCAAACCGGCGACCTGATCTCGGTCGACATCGAGCAGCGCAGCATCCTCCTGGAAGTGTCCGACGAAGAGCTGGCGCGCCGCCGTGCGCAATGGACGCCGCCGCCGCCGCGTTTCGAGCGCGGCTATGGCTGGATGTTCTCCCAGCATATCCGCCAGGCCAACGAAGGCTGCGATTTCGACTTCCTGCAAACCGACTTCGGCGCGCCCACCGGCGAGCCGAGCATCTACTGACCCGGCCCGCGCGGCCGCCCGGCAAGGACCACCATGACCCAACTCAGCCCCTCCGTACGTGAGCAGCTCAAGACCGTCAGCACCGCCACGCTGTGCACCGCGTTGTTCAAGCGCGGCCTGCGCAACCAGTTCATCCAGGACGTGCGCCCGCTCAATCCCGAGGGCGGCAACATGGTGGGCGAGGCCTTCACGTTGCGCTACATCCCGGCGCGCGAGGACCTCAACCCCATTACCGTGTTCCAGGATCCCGCGCATCCGCAGCGGCAGGCCATCGAGCAATGCCCGCCGGGCGCGGTGCTGGTGATCGACAGCCGCAAGGACGCACGCGCGGCCTCGGCAGGCTCGATCCTGGTCACGCGCCTGATGCAGCGTGGTGGCGCGGGCATCGTCACCGACGGCGGCTTCCGCGATTCGCCCGAGATCGCCCGGTTGGCCATGCCCGCCTATCACAACCGCCCGTCGGCGCCGACCAACCTCACGCTGCACCAGGCGCTGGAATTCAATGTGCCGATCGGCTGCGGTGACGTGGCCGTGTTCCCCAGAGACGTGGTGGTTGGCGACGGCGAGGGCGTGATCATCATCCCGGCTCACCTCGCCGAAGAGATCGCCGCCGAGGCGGTGGAGATGACCGCGTTCGAGGATTTCGTCACCGAGGAAGTGAACAAGGGCCGCTCCATCATCGGGCTGTATCCGCCCACCACCGAACAGGCCCGCGAAGATTTCGCGGCCTGGCGCAAGGCCACGGGCCGCTAAGCCGGTACTGACGCCGGCCCACGCCAACGACTACACAGACTGGCCGGCGATGACCGGCCATGGCAGGAGACAAGGAATGAAGCAACGTATTGCGCTCGCGACGCGCGGCGCCCGCACCGTGGCCGCGTGCCTGGCACTCAGCATCGGCGCCGTGTGCGCACCGGCACATGCCGAGGACAAATGGCCGTCGCGCCCGATCACCTGGGTGGTGCCGTTCGCGGCCGGGGGCTCGACCGACATCGTCGCGCGCACCATCGGCCAGGAAGTCTCGCGCGCCCTTGGGCAGCCGGTGGTGGTGGAGAACCGGCCCGGCGCGGCCGGCGCCGTGGGCGCGGGCTATGTGGCGCGCGCCAAGCCCGATGGCTATACGCTCTTCGGCGGCACCATCAGCACCCACGCCATCAACGCCAGCCTGTACAAGAACCTGTCATACGACCCGGTCAAGGATTTCGAGCCGGTCAGCCTGGTCGGCTATGTGCCGAACGTGCTGATGGTGAATGCGGAGCTGCCGGTCAACAACGTGCAGGAACTGATCGCCTACGCGAAGAAGAAGAACGGCCTCAGTTTCGCCTCATCCGGTGCGGGCACGTCGACTCACCTGGCCGGCGAACTGTTTGCGGACTTGATCCAAGTCCCGATGACGCACGTGCCATACAAGGGTAGCCCGCAAGCCGTGCAGGACGTGGCTGCCGGGCTCGTGCCTTTCCTGTTCGACCAGCTGACCGCGGGCGAGGCGATGATCAAGGCCGGCAAGCTGCGTCCGCTCGCGGTGACTTCGCCCAAGCGCTCCGCGCTGCTGCCCAAGGTGCCGACCATGGCCGAAGCGGGCGTCAGCGGCTTCGAGATGGTTTCCTGGCAGGCGTTGTACGCGCCGCGCGGTACGCCCAAGGAGGTGGTGCAGCGGCTCAACGCCGAAGTCGTGCGTGCGCTGAAGCAGCCCGCGGTGCAGCAACGGCTGACGCAGCAACTTGGCATGGAAGTTGTCGGCAGCACGCCCGCCGAGTTGTCGGCGCTGATGGATAAGGAGATCCGCGCTGGGCAGCGCTGGTGAAGAAGTCCGGGGCGCGGGTCGACTAAGCGGGCATGGAAGGGGGCATGAGACCGCCCCCGGATTGCTGACCAAGCTGTCCCGTAGCCGCAAGGTCTTGAATCAGCGATTGGGTGCTCCCTCTCCCGCTTCCGGGAGAGGGGCAAAACGCCAGCGGCCATCCGACGTTCGCCAAATAAATTCTCAGGCAGGAGACACCATGAATACCACCGTTCGTTCCATCGCACCAAAATACTCCCGCCTTGCCGCCGGCCTCGCAGCGACAGCGCTGTTCCTCGCGCTAACGCCCACTGGCGCCCGCGCCCAGAGCTATCCCAGCAAACCGATCACCATCGTCGTGCCCGCCTCGCCGGGCGGTGCCATCGACCTGGTGGCGCGGCTGGTCGGCCAGAAGCTGACCGCGGCCTGGGGCCAGTCGGTAGTCGTCGACAACCGCAGCGGCGCGACCGGCATCGTCGGCACCGACCTGGTGGCGAAGGCTCCCCCGGACGGCTACACGCTGGCGCTCGTGGCCAGCAGCCACGCCATCAATCCGAGCATGGTGCGCAAGCTGCCGTTCGATACGGTCAAGAGCTTCGAGCCGGTCGCGCTGACGCACGTCGTGCCGCTGATGCTGGTGGTCTCGCCGTCGGTCCCCGTGAAGTCGGTCAAGGAACTGATCGCCTATGGCAAGGCCCATCCCGGCGAGCTGTCGTTCGCGTCGAGCGGATCGGGCGGGGCGCCGCATTTCTCCGGCGAACTGTTCAAGAGCATGGCCGGCATCGACATGGTCCACGTGCCCTACAAGGGCAGCACGCTGGCGCATCCGGACCTGACCAGCGGGCGCGTCTCGCTGATGTTTGACACCGTAGCCGCGATCAGCCCGCAGGTGAAAGCCGGCAAGGTCAAGGCGCTCGCCGTCACCACGACCAAGCACGCGGCGATCGCACCGCAGGTGCCGACCATGGCGGAAGCCGGCCTGCCGGGCTATGACACCAGCACCTGGGGCGGCGTCCTCGCACCGGCCGGCACGCCCAAGGCCGTGATCGACAAGCTCAATGCCGCCATCAGCCAGGCCCTGGCCGCGCCGGACGTGCGCGAACGCCTGCTGGCGGCCGGCATCGAGCCCGCGGGTGGCAGCCCCGCGCAGTTCGCCGGCTTTATCCAGACCGAGATGGTCAAGTGGGCCAAGGTGGCCAAGGACGCCGGCATCCAGCCGGAATGACGCGACAGGGAGACACAGCCATGCCACATCAACATCGAGCCAACGGCGGCCGGCGCCGCGTGCTGCTGGCCCTTTGCCTCGCCGCCGCACCACTGCTGGCGCCCACCGCGCACGCACAGGCCACCGCCTGGCCGGCACGGCCGGTCACGATCATCCTGCCGTTCACGCCGGGCGGCGGCACAGATATCGCCACGCGGCTGGTCACGCAGCGCCTGTCGCAGCTATGGGGGCAGCCGGTGCTGGTCGACAATCGCCCGGGCGCGGCCGGCAATGTCGGCCTGGAGCTGGCGGCGCGCGCCAGGCCGGATGGCTACACACTGGTGGCGGGCAATGTCGGCACGCAGTCGATCAACCCCACGCTGTACACCAAGCTCTCCTATGACCCCAATGGCCTGGTGCCGGTGACTGAGATGGCCGAGCTGCCATTCGTGCTGGTGGTCACGCCCAAGCTGGCCGCCAAGACCGCGAAGGACCTGGTGGCGCTGGCCAAGGCGCAGCCGGGCAAGTTGTCGTTCGCCAGCTCAGGCACCGGCGGCTCGCCGCACTTGTCGGGCGAGATCTTCAAGGCCGCCACCGGCACCGACATGCTGCACGTGCCCTACAAGGGCGGCGGCGCCGCCATGACCGACCTGATGGCCGGCAACGTCGACATGCTGTTCGCCTCGGTGCTGGAGACCGCGGGGCACATCAAGGCGGGCAAGCTGCGTGCGCTTGCGGTGACGGGAAAGGTGCGCTCGCCGGCGTTGCCCAATGTGCCGACGCTGCAGGAGGCCGGGATCTCCGGCGCGGAATCCGGCTCGTGGGTAGGCCTGCTCGCGCCGGCTGGCACGCCAAAGGATATCGTCGAGAAGATCGCCGCGGGCGTGAAACAGGTGGTGGCGGTGCCTGAAGTCCGCCAGCAACTGGTAGAGCAGGGCGCGATCCCCGTGGGCAGCACCCCACAGCAGTTCGGCGAGCTGATCGCCACCGACCGCAAGCGCTACGCAAAAATCATTGTCGACAATAAGCTGCGCGCCGACTGACGCGCACGACTCTCTCTTCAAAGGACTCATCGCATGAAACCCCGCCTGCTGCAGCACGGCCGCCTGCCGGAAGCCATCGAAGCGCGTCTCGCCGAACACTACGACGTCCATCCGTTCTGGACCGAGACCGACCCCGCCGGCTTCCTCGCCCGCCAGGGCAGCGAGTTCGTGGCCCTGACCACGCGCGCCGCGATAGGTGCCGACGCCGTGCTGCTGGCCGCCTTGCCGTCGCTGCGCGTGATCTCCAGCTTCGGCGTGGGCCTGGACAAGCTCGACCTCGACACCGCACGCGGCCGCGGCATCGCCGTGGGCTATACGCCGGATGTCCTGAACGACTGCGTCGCCGATACCGCCTTTGCGCTGCTGATGGACGTATCGCGCAAGATCAGTGCCGCGGACCGCTTCGTGCGCCGGGGCGAATGGCCCAAGGGGCAGTTTCCGCTGGCCACGCGCGTGAGCGGCAAGCGGCTCGGCATCATCGGCATGGGCCGCATCGGGCGCGTGATCGCGCACCGCTCAGCCGGCTTCGACATGGAGGTCCGCTATCACAGCCGCAACCGCTCCGACGATGCGCCTTACTCCTACGAGCCGTCGCTGGAGAACCTGGCGCGCTGGGCCGACTACCTCGTCATCGCCACCGCCGGCGGCCCGTCGACGCGCCACCTGGTTTCCGCCGCCGTCCTCGACGCACTGGGTCCGCAAGGCTTCCTGATCAATATCGCGCGCGGCACCGTGGTGGACGAGGCCGCACTCGTCGATGCGCTGGTTCACCAGCGCATCGCCGGGGCCGGACTGGATGTGTTCGAGGATGAGCCGCACGTGCCCGAGGCGCTGTTCGAACTGGACAACGTCGTGCTGCTCCCGCATGTCGCCAGCGCCACGCATGAGACACGCCAGGCGATGGCCGAACTGGTGTTCGAGAACCTGCAGGCATTCTTTGCTACGGGTGCGGTGAAAAAGTCGGCGATCTAGCGGGACGCCGCTCAGCTTGTGGCGATTCCAGTCTGGGATGCGCCACCCCGGGCCTGCTGAGGCAGCGACTTATACGGCGGCCCCGACGCTTTGCTCGCCTCGCCTTCGTCGGCCGTGCCATTGGTGCGGCCGGGCGGGGCGGAGACCCCTGTCAAGTCCTGGCCTGCCACTAACGAGTGGGGCGTGCCGTGCACTGCCCACTCCGACCCGGACCCCGCCGCCCAGGCAGCAACGCCTGTGGCCACCAGGGCAACCGCGCTAAGGGTGCCAACCCATCCGATCTGTTTCATGATGTGCTCCTTTTTCGCTCTATAACTACGACTTGTACAGTCGTAGTAAACATAGTCGATCGCTCGCGCGAGCGCAAGCCGTTGCGCGAGACCCCTTCGGTTTTGAACGAGTCATTGAAAAAATTCTTGCGTTATCTTAACTACGACTCATACAATCGTAGTTAAGGCGCGCAGTCGTAGGCTGGCGTCGAGCTGATCAGGCCGCTACGCCAGGCGTGGACCCTGTCTGGTCAGATGAAACCGAAGATTATTCAGGAGCATGAAACATGTCCAAACGCATTCTTGTTATCGGCGCCGGCTTTGCCGGCTTCTGGAGCGCACTGGCTTCGGCCCGCCTGCTGGATGAAGTGGGGCGCACTGACGTGGAGATCGCGCTGGTAGCGCCGGAGCCCGAACTGCATGTTCGTCCGCGGCTCTACGAGCAAAACCCGGCGGGCATGAAAGCTCCGCTGCAGGAGATCTTCAAGGCTGTTGGCATCAAGTTCATCCAGGGTGTCGTGGAACGCATCGATGTGGCAAGCCAGGAAGTCGAACTGGCGGGCGTGGGCGTGGATACGTCGCGCCGCAAGCTTGGCTATGACCGCCTGGTCCTCGCTACCGGCAGCCGCCTGTTCCGGCCGCAGATCCCGGGTCTTGACCAGCACGCGTTCAATGTCGACCAGGTGGCGGATGCCGCGCAGCTTGAGGCCCATATCGAGAGCCTGGCCAGCCGCCCCGAAAGCGCAGCGCGCAACACGGTGGTGGTCGCCGGTGCCGGTTTTACGGGTATCGAGACTGCTGCGGAACTGCCTGCCCGTCTGCGCGAGGTGTTTGGCAATGGCGCGGCCGTGAACGTGATCATGGTCGAGCGCAACAATGAAGTCGGTCCCGATCTGGGTGCCGGCCCGCGTCCGGTAATCACGCAGGCACTGAGCGAACTCGGTGTGACGTGGAAGCTGGGCTCCGGTGTCGCGGCTGTGGATGCGAATGGCGTCACGCTCGAGAACGGCGAGCGCATCGAGTCCGCCACCGTCATCTGGACCGCGGGCGCTCGCGCCAGCACGCTCACGGCCCAGATCCCGGCGGAGCGCGACAACTTCGGCCGCCTTCATGTCGATCGCAACCTGAAGGTCAAGGGCCTGGATACGGTCTACGCCACCGGTGATGTCGCCCGTGCCGCCACCGATGACGAAGGCAACGTCACGATGATGTCTTGCCAGCACGCCATGAATCTGGGCCGGTCCGCAGGTCACAACGTGGCAGCGGACCTCCTGGGTGAAGCGCAGCTTCCCTACAGCCAGCCGAAGTACGTGACGTGTCTGGACCTGGGTCCGTGGGGCGCGGTCTATACCGAGGGCTGGGATCGCCAGGTGAAGCTGGTGGGCGCGGAAGCCAAGGCACTGAAGACGCAGATCAACACCGAGTGGATCTATCCGCCAAGTGCTGACCGTGCCGAAGCACTGGCTTTGGCCGACCCCCGTCGCATCGTCGTGGCCTGACCGCGCGAGCAATAGTGAAAGAGGGCGATCCACTGGATCGCCCTCTTTGCTTTTGCTTCCGTCGTGAGCTTGCCGTTGAACTGGTTTCGTAGCCGAGATGCACGGCTTAACTACGACTTGAAAAGTCGTAGTTATAGTCTATACTCAGTTCCAGGCCATACAACCACCCGAGAGAGACTCCCATGTACGCAACGCAAAATTCCGAGATTGAGTCGACCGCCGACGCCCGCGACGACGATCCGCGAGAAACCGCGGAATGGCTGGAGGCGATCGAAGGGGTCATCGACAACGTCGGCCCGCAGCGCGCCCACTACCTTATCGAGCGGCAGATTGCCCATGCGCGTCTGCGCGGGCAATCGCAGCCGCATGCCGCGGGTACGCCCTACGTCAACACCATTGCCGTCGACCGGCAACCGCGTATGCCGGGCGATGCCGAAACCGAGCACCGCATCCGGGCCTACACGCGCTGGAACGCGATGGCGATGGTGGTGCGGGCTGGCAAGACCTCGAACGTCGGCGGGCATATTGCCTCGTTCGCATCGGCCGCCACGCTCTACGATGTGGGCTTCAACCACTTCTGGCGCGCGCCCACCGCCGATCATGGCGGCGACCTCGTCTTCGTGCAGGGCCACGTTTCGCCGGGAATCTACGCCCGTGCCTTCCTGCTGGGCCGGCTGACCGAAAAGCACCTCGACAAATTCCGCCGTGAAGTGGGCGGCGAGGGGCTGTCCTCCTACCCCCATCCCTGGCTGATGCCCGACTTCTGGCAGTTCCCCACCGTCTCGATGGGATTGGGGCCGCTGATGGCGATCTACCAGGCCCGCTTCATGAAGTACCTGCAGGCCCGCGGCATCGCAAAGACCGACGACCGCAAGGTCTGGGTGTTCCTGGGCGACGGCGAGATGGATGAGCCGGAATCGCTGGGCGCCATCGGCATGGCCGGACGCGAGCGACTGGGCAATCTCGTCTTCGTGATCAATGCCAACCTGCAGCGGCTGGATGGCCCGGTGCGCGGCAACGGCAAGATCGTGCAGGAACTGGAGTCGATCTTCCTGGGCGCCGGCTGGCGGGTGATCAAGGTGTTGTGGGGCGACCGCTGGGATGCCTTGCTCGCGCGCGACAAGACTGGCGCGCTGACCCGACGCATGATGGAAGTGGTCGACGGCGAATACCAGACCTACCGCTCGAAGTCGGGCGCCTACCTGCGCGAGCACTTCTTCAATACGCCTGAGTTGAAGGCGCTGGTGGCCGACTACACCGATGATGAGCTCTGGAACCTGAACCGGGGCGGTCACGATCCCGAGAAAGTCTATGCAGCGTTCGCGGAAGCCGCGCGAGGCGGCGACAGCCCGACCGTGATCCTCGCCAAGACGATCAAGGGCTACGGGATGGGGGAGCAGGGCCAGGCTGCCAACGTGAACCACCAGCAGAAGAAGGTGCAGGTGGATGCGCTGCGGGCCCTCCGGGACAAGTACGCGCTGCCCATCGCCGATGACCAGATCGAGGATGTCCCTTATGTCAGCTTCCCGGAGGGATCGAAGGAACTGGCCTACATGCGGGCACGGCGTGAGGCGCTCGGTGGATATCTGCCGGCGCGGCGCCAGAAGGCCGAGTCGCTGCCCGTGCCGGCGCTGTCAGCGTTCGACACTCTGCTGCAGGGCACGCCGGAAGGGCGGGGCATGTCGACCACGATGGCCTTCGTGCGCATCCTGGGCACGTTGCTCAAGGACAAGGTGCTTGGCAGGCGTATTGTCCCGATCGTGCCGGACGAATCACGCACGTTCGGCATGGAGGGCCTGTTCCGCCAGATCGGCATCTGGAACCAGGACGGCCAGAACTACGTGCCGCAGGACGCCGATACGCTGACGTTTTACAAAGAGTCGGCAACCGGCCAGATCCTGCAGGAAGGCATCAACGAAGCTGGCGGCATGGCTGACTGGATCGCCGCAGCCACGTCGTACTCGACGCATGGCGAGACCATGGTGCCGTTCTACATCTTCTATTCGATGTTTGGCTTCCAGCGCGTGGGTGACCTCGCCTGGGCTGCCGGCGACATGCGCGCCCGTGGCTTCCTGTTGGGCGGCATCGCGGGACGCACGACGATCAACGGCGAGGGCCTGCAGCACGAGGACGGTCATTCCCTGTTGTGGGCGTCGTCCGTGCCGAATTGCATCAGCTACGATTCCGCCTTCGCGTACGAGCTGGCCGTGATCGTGCAGGACGGCTTGCGTCGAATGGTGGCCGAGCAGGAAGACGTTTACTACTACCTCACGGTCATGAACGAGAACTATGCCCAGCCGGCCATGCCGGCCGGGGACACGGTCGCGACGGACATCCTCAAGGGCATGTACGCGTTCCGCAAGGCCGATGCCGACGATGCCGCTCCGCGCGTGCAACTGATGGGCGCCGGCACGATCTTCAACGAGGTGATTGCCGCCGCCGACCTGCTGCACAAGGACTGGGGCGTGGCCGCCGACCTGTGGGGTGTTCCGGGCCTGACCGAACTGGCTCGCGACGGCCAGGCCGCCGAGCGCGAACACCTGCTGCACCCCGAAGCGCCGCGCCGCGTGCCGCACGTGACACGCCTGCTTCAGGATGCGAAAGGCCCGGTGATTGTGGCAACCGACTACGTGCGTGCGCTGGCGGAGCAGATCCGTGCCTATGTGCCGCAGCGCTATGTCGTGCTGGGTACCGACGGTTTCGGCCGCTCCGATACCCGTGAGGCCCTGCGCCACTTCTTCGAGGTGGACCGCTACTGGGTCACGATTGCCGCGCTGAAGGCACTTGCCGACGAGGGAGTGATTCCCGCGGCCCGCGTGACCGAGGCGATCCGCAAGTATGGGATCGACCCGGCCAAGCCGAATCCGCTGTATGCGTGAGCGCCGCGCGGGCACTTCCGGCCTGGATGTGTGATCGGTTGGAATCTCCGAGGGGGGTGCATGAACCCTTGACGCCCCCTCATTGCTCATTTCACCTAAAGTTGTTTGTGGCTTTGCTGCAGCGACCACGGTACAAGGGCAAGGAGAATCGTGATGGCTCAAGGATTCGACGCGATCATCATCGGCACCGGACAAGCCGGCCCCGCACTGGCCGCGCGGCTGGCTGGCGCGGGCATGAAAGTGGCTGTCATCGAGCGCGCGCGTTTTGGCGGCACTTGCGTGAACACTGGCTGCATTCCCACCAAAACCCTGATCGCGAGCGCGTATGCAGCCCAGCTGGCGCGACGGGCCGCCGAGTACGGCGTGGTGATCGGCGGGCCGGTCGCCGTCGACATGAAGCAAGTAAAGGCACGCAAGGACGAAATCTCCGGCCATTCCAGCAGCGGTGTGGAACAGTGGATGCGCGGCCTGGGGAACGGCACGGTCTACCACGGTCACGCCCGCTTCGAGAGCGCGCACAGTGTTCGGGTCAACGGCGAGCTGCTGGAGGCCGACCAGATTTTCGTGAACGTCGGCGGCCGGGCCCTGGTCCCGCCCATGCCCGGGCTGGATCAGGTACGGTACTTCACCAACTCGAGCATGATGGAGGTGGATTTCCTGCCGGACCACCTGATCGTCATTGGCGGCAGCTACATTGGCCTCGAGTTTGGCCAGATGTACCGGCGTTTTGGGGCCAGGGTGACCGTCGTCGAAAAAGGCCCGCGCCTGGTCCAGCGCGAAGACGAGGATGTGTCGCAAGCAGTGCGGGAGATCCTGGAAGGCGAGGGGGTCGAAATCCGGCTCGATGCCAACTGCCTGAGCGCACGCAGGGAAGGCGATCACATTGCCGTCGGGCTGGATTGTGCGAGCGGGGCGCGCGACGTCCACGGCTCGCACCTGCTGCTGGCGGTTGGGCGCGTGCCCAACACGGAGGACCTGGGCCTCGACAAGGCCGGGATCGAGACCGACGAACGCGGCTATATCAAGGTGGACGAACAGTTGCGCACCAACGTCCCCGGCATCTGGGCGCTTGGCGATTGCAACGGCCGCGGTGCGTTCACGCATACGTCGTACAACGACTATGAGATCGTCGCTGCCAATCTCCTCGACAATGACCCCCGCAAGGTGACGGACCGCATCGCAGCCTATGCCATGTTCATCGACCCTCCGCTCGGCCGCATCGGCATGACCGAAGCAGAAGCCCGGCAATCCGGACGCAAGCTGCTGGTCGGCACTCGCCCCATGAGCCGCGTCGGGCGCGCAGTGGAGAAGGGCGAGAGCCAGGGCTTCATGAAGATGGTGGTCGACGCGGATACCCGGATGATCCTGGGTGCCGCGATCCTTGGCGTGACCGGCGACGAGGTGATTCACTCACTGCTCGACATCATGTATGCCAAGGCACCCTATACCACCATCAGCCGCGCGATGCACATCCATCCCACGGTGTCCGAGCTGGTGCCGACGCTGCTGCAGGAGTTGCGGCTACAGGCCTGAGTACTACCTCCTTCAGAGCAGCTTGCACGCCTCGTCGAATTCCAGGCGGGGGCCGCGCGGAAACAGCTTGGCAGGGTCGCCATAGCCCAGATTGCACAGGAAGTTCGATTTCACGTGGCTGTCCGGGAAATGTTCGAGCTGAAAGGCATTGTCCTTCGGGTCCGCGGGAAAGAATTCGTGATCGACCTTGGCATTGTCGAAGCCGGACATCGGCCCGCAGTCGAGCCCCACCGAGCGGGCGGCAATGATGAAGTACGCGCCCTGCAGGGAACTGTTTCGCCTCGCGGTAGCCAGCGCGAGCTCCGGGGTATCGGCGAACCAGGAGCGTGCGTCCGCATGCGGAAACAGCTTGGGCAGGAGTTCGTAGAACTTGATGTCATAGGCAATGATGGCGGTGACCGGTGCGGCCATGGTCTTCTCCGCATTGCCTGGCGCCAGCGCGGGCAACAGGCGCTGTTTGGCCTCGGGGGTACGCAGGAACAGAATGCGCGCGGGAGAGCAGTTGGCGCTGGTCGGCCCCCATTTCATCAAGTCATAGAGCTGCCGCAGGGTCTCGTCGCTCACGGGCTGGTTCAGCCACGCGCTGTGTGTGCGTGCCTCGCGAAACAGCAGATCGATGCCTTCCTCACTCAAGCGCTTGCTCATCGTCATCTCCTTGAAACGGGATTGGACCGCGCGGCTACCCGGCCGGGTCGATGCCGCTTCTGTCTAGCATAGGCAGCGCAGTGCACCGCCGCGCTGTCGGATTCTGCATCTACCCGCAAGGCTTGCCCCCGCCATCGGCATGTGCTGGCGCGCGGGCAGGGGCTCCGGTATCCGAAAGGCCACTCAGGCGCCGGCCCAAACGCGCTGCGGTCGGCCGAAGCGGCAATTGCCGACCCTGATACGTGGGGCGATACTAGCGAACAGTCAGCGTCCCTGTGCCACGACAAGAAGGGGGAACAATGGGCGAGAAGAAAAAAGCACCACGCTCCGCGCCCGCGCAAGCTGAAGCGCCGCGCACAGAGCTACCGGGCCAGGTCGTGCTGGTTCTGCAAGGTGGCGGTGCGCTTGGTGCCTACCAGGTGGGCGTCTACCAGGCCTTGCATGAGGCGGGGCTCGAGCCGGCGTGGGTGATCGGCACCTCGATCGGGGCGATCAACGGGGCCATCATCGCGGGCAATCCACCAGAGCGGCGGCTCTCCCGGCTCAAGCAGTTCTGGGATGGCGTTGCCTATCGCGGCGCCGCCGGGAGCGGCAGCTTTCGCCCATTCGAGGACTGGATGCGGGTGCTGGCGGTCACAACCCGGGGCATTCCCTCGTTCTTCACCCCAAGCCCCGATGTCTGGTGGGGGGGCGTACAGGCCACTGTCGGCCTCGCCAAGGCGGCGTTCTACTCGACTTCGCCGCTGCGCGCGACCCTGGCGAAACTGGTCGACTTCGACTACCTGAACACCAGGCACGCACGGCTGACGGTCGGCACGGTCAGTGTCCGCAGCGGCCGCATGCGTTACTTCACCAACCGTGACGCGCCGCTGAACGTCGATCACGTGATGGCTTCCGCAGCGTTCCCACCTGGCTTCCCCCCGGTACAGGTCGAAGGCGAGCCATACTGGGACGGCGGCATCTATTCGAACACTCCGCTCGAAGCGATTCTCGATGACCGCCCGCGCCTCAGCTCGCTGATCTTCGCGGTGCAGCTTTGGCCCACCAGCGGTCCGGAGCCCAATTCCATCTGGGAGGTAATGAGCCGGCTGCGGGACATCCAGTATTCCAGCCGGGCGGAATCCCATCTGGAGCGGCAGCGGCAGATCCACCGCCTGCGGCATGTGATCCGCGAACTGGGCAAGCATATTCCGGAAGGCGAACGCGGGCAGGCCGCCGTGCAGGAACTGCTAGGTTGGGGGTGTGGGACGACCATGCACGTGGTCGAGCTCGATGCGCCGCAACTCGACGGCTACGACATGCACCGCGATATCGACTTCTCCACGTGTGGGATCGAGCGCCGCTGGAGGGCCGGGTACAAGGACACGCAATATGCACTGGAGCGTGCCCCCTGGCGCGAGCCACTGGATCCGATAGAGGGGATTGCCGTGCATCGGATCAGCGCGGAGATGCCGGATGCATCGCAGCCTTCCCATTCAGGGGTCGCGAAATAGCCGGGCCGGTTCGGCCGTCGCGTGCATCCCCCCGGCCTCAACACAGCCGTAAAGCCGGGGCTTGGCAAGCGCGGGTTCAGGCCAAGGCGCCGTCGGTGTAGACGTCGAACCTGCGTGCGGGATCGGCCGATACGCCGCTGCGGTCCATGCCGGCCACGGCACCGTCGGTGTAGACGTCGAACTTGCGCGCGGGATCGGCCGATACGCCGCTGCGGTCCATGCCGGCGAGAGCCCCGTCAGTGTAGACGTCGAACTTGCGCGCGGGATCGGCCGATACGCCGCTGCGGTCCATGCCGGCGAGAGCCCCGTCAGTGTAGACGTCGAACTTGCGCGCGGGATCGGCCGATACACCGCTGCGGTCCAGGCCCGACAGGGAGCGCTCGTCGCCGGCGGGTGCAATGGCGTGGCCACCTTCGCTGAAAGCATCGAAGCGGCTGGCCCGTGCGCCGTCGCTGTACACGTCGCGCATGTCCATACGGATGGTGTTGTCGCGTGGTGTGGCAGCTTGGGCAATGCTGGCGACGCATGCGGCTGCAATGGTGGCGATGGCGAAAACCGTGTTAGCGAACTGGCGAGTCATGGTGGTACTCCGATTTGCGGTGAGGAAGGAAGAACGCAGCGGGCGTCCTTTCTCCTATACGCAGAAGCTGTGCCACTGGATGCTGACGGCAAAGGTGCCGTTGCAGACCCGTCATGAGCCAAAATTCGTTCGATGGACGGAGCAAATGTTGGGCGAATACAAACTCGCGGCGTATGCGCCACCAGCAAAAACCAACACTCTTGGAGCTACGCTATTCCCGGCTCGGCACGCGCGTCGCCGATTCGCCAAAGACCCAGCTCAGCGCCAGTCCCGCAGCGAGCGCGTCGTTGCGCCGGACCAGCGGGCTGCTCTCGAATGTCGCACCGTCCAGCCGGTCGTAGCGGACGAAGGCGCCAAACCAGATATGGCGGAAGCGCTTGGACAGCGAAGCCAGCGCCATGCTGCCCGAGTATCCGCCATGCGCCTCGTAGGCCGGGCGTGCCGCGGTCGCGAATTGCTCTTCGACGGAGTAGAAGTACCGGTTGTAATGCGCGGTCGAAAAGATCGGCCCCGCCGTGAGCCCCAGATTCCAGCCGGCGAAGCCGCCCACGTTGGCGACGTCCAGGTTCAGGTTCGGCGAGAAGATCCAGCCGATCGCCTTTGGCGACGATTCCACAGTCACGGCCAGCCGTACCGGCAGCCGCAGATCGAGGCGGGCGCGGTCGGCAGCGGAATGCCACAGCGTGATTGCCAGCGAAGGGCCGATTTCCACCGCGGTCTTCAGGTCGGGCATGCCGCTGCGGACCTGGTCGTTCCGGCTCTTCACGGGTAGCGAGATGCCGAGGCTCACGTTGAGTTAGACCCGGTCGCTATCGAACAGCTTGCCGCGTACGCCATTGCGGTCCGCGCGGAAATGTTCGCCCCGGTAGATAAAGTAGGGCACCGGGAACAGGAGGTTGGCGCGTTCGTCCGATCCGCGATAGTGCGGCAACGTGATGCCCCCGACGCCAAGGCCGGCTTCCCATAACGGCCGCTCGATGTCATCGAAATCCTGCGCCGCCCCCGTCGTCGTGAACGCCGCGGCCGCGACCGCCAAGGCACCGCAGCGCTTGCGGAACCTCATATCGCCTCGGGGGCGGAATGTCGAAGCCCGTGGCGGTCGTCGCGCCGCCTCTTGCCCTCGATGCGCATGCGTCTTATCCCTTCGTGAAGATCTCGAAAAAATGCTTGCTCGGGTCCTCGAAATAGATTCTGCGGCCGCCATCGTCCGTGCTGACCTCGCCGGGGCGGCGGCGATACGGGTCCGCCCAATACATCAGCTTGCGTGCGCGGATTCGGGCGAAGCTTTGCTCGAATTCGGCGTCGCTGATCAGGAAGGCGTAGTGCTGCAGGGCAACATCGCCTTCCGCGTCCATGAAATCCAGGGTGACGTCGTTGTCCAGCCGTACGGCAAGAAACGGCCCGAACGGCACGGCCGCGGGGCGTCCGAGGATCTCGCAGAGGAAGTCGGCGGACACCTTCTTGTCATGAGAAAAGACGATGGTGTGGTTGAGCTGGATGGCCATGCCGCAGTCTCCGGGTGGATGTGTGCAAGGACCGGCGTGTGACCCGGCCGGGAAAGGCCAACCGGCCGGCGCGCTGGGGCTCACACGCCACCCTCGCAGGGTACATGGATTTCGGCGCGCCGGATTCCTTGTTGTCGCTACGCGCGCTTGGCGCTTCGTTCCGGCGGCTGCCAGTTTTCCACCAAGTCCAGCAAGCCAGGGAAACGCGCTTCCAGATCCTCGCGGCGCAGCCGGCTGCGCCGTTCCAGGCCATATTGCCGCTGGCGGATCACCCCGGCTTCGCGCAAGGCTTTGAAATGGTGGGTCAGAGACGATTTTGGCCGGTCGAAACCGAACCATCCGCAGGGGTGGTCGTAGGCATCCGACTCCCGCATCAGTTTGTACACGATGGTGAGGCGCAGAGGATCGGCCAGTGCGCCCAGGATAACTTCCAGCCGCAGGTCTTCAACGGCGGGTTCCTCGAGCGGTGGCGGGAGATTGGCTGGCGTGCCGGTGGCGGTGGTTCTCATGGTGCACTCACTATAGCACCTGTACGAGATTTCTCGAACTGCTCTATAGTTCGACAAATCTCGTACAGGAGTGTCGTCATGTCCGTTACCTCTACTGCCAGCGTCGCCAACCCCGCCATTGCCTCCCCACCGGCACGCATGTGGACGGCCGCCTGGCTGGTCACTGCCGTGTTCATGCTGTCGAACTCGACCACACCGCTCTACGTGCATTGGCAGGAGCAGCTGGGCTTTTCCTCTGGCATGCTGACCGTCATCTTTGCGCTCTACATCGCCGGATTACTGGGGACGCTGCTGGTAGCGGGGCAGTTATCAGACCATTACGGGCGCAAGCCGGTAATGATTCCCGGCCTGGTCGCCGCGCTGGTTGCCTGCGGACTGTTCGCCAGCGCCACCTCGATCGGCATGCTCGCCGTGGGCCGGCTGCTGGCCGGCGTGGCCGTGGGCGTGATCGTTTCAGCCGGCATGGCGGCGGTGGTCGATGCCGGCGGCGCCGAGCACAAGCGCCGGGCGGCGCTGCTGGCCTCCATCGCGATGGTGCTCGGTGCCGGCCTGGGGCCGCTGTTGGCGGGTGGATTGGCCCAGGCGCTGGCGCAACCGGTGCTGCCCATCTTTGCAGTCGAGGCGCTGGTGCTGGTCAGTGCGCTGATCGCAGCCCTGCGCCTGCCCGGACGGAGCACACGGGCGGCTCGCTCCCTTAGTCTGCAACTCCCGCACGTGCCCGTCGGCAACCGGCGCCAGGTCTGGTACGGCATCGCCACCTTCGGCCCGGGCATCACCGCAACCTCGTTCGTGCTGGCACTCGGGCCGTCGCTCCTGGCACGGCTGCTCGAAGTGCGCAGTCCCTTGCTGGCAGGCGGCATGGCCTGCGCGATGTTTTTCACTGCTGTCGGCGTGCAGCTTGCCGTACGGCAATGGCCGGTGGCGCGAATCTTTGCCGGCAGCGCGTCGGCCACAGTGCTGGCGATGGCTAGCCTGGCGCTGGCCATCCACGCCTCGCTGGTGCCAGCGCTGATCGCCGCAGCGTTGCTCGCCGGGGCCGGCCAGGGGCTCGGCCAACTGGGAGGCCTGACCCTGATCGGCCTGCAGATGCCTGACAGCCATCGCGCGCAGTCCAATGCAGTGCTCAACATCGGCGGCTATATCCCGGCGGGTCTGCTGCCCGTGGCGACGGGGTACCTGATCGACGCCGTGGGGCTGGCATCGGGCGCGATGCTGTTTGCACTGGTGCTGGCCGTCGCCGCACTGGCCGGAGGTGCCTGGGCAGTGCGCCGGGCCGGGCAGGGGAGTGCCTGATTCCAGGCGTGTGAGTTTGTTGTCTGTTGCAAGCCTATGCTGGAGTGGGAGCCCTAGCGGACCATGCACCATCCACACCTTCAGCCCGGCACGCTGTGGCCGGCCATCGTGCGACAGACGGCACACGCCCTGCAGAGCGGGGCGTTGTGCCCGATCGAAACCGTCCAGACGGCGATCGAGGACGGCGGCGTGCGGTTTCTCGTCCGCCAGGTGTCGAGCCTGGCTCACAAGGACAAGGCACGCAGGGCGGGCAGTGCCGGGGGCAATCCATTCCTGCCCTATGACCCCGAACTGTTTGTCGCGGATATCTCCGATACCCATGTGGCCTTGCTCAACAAGTTCAATGTCATCGAGCATCACCTGCTCATCGTCACCCGCCGCTTCGAACTGCAGGAATCATTGCTGACCGTGGCGGACTTTGCCGCGCTGCTGGTTTGCATGGCGGAGTTCGGAAGCCTGGGCTTCTACAACAGTGGGGCAGCCGCGGGAGCGAGCCAGGTCCACAAGCACTTGCAGATCGTGCCGCTGCCGTTCGCCGAGGGTGGCCCGGCGCTGCCGATTGGCCCCTTGCTGGAGTCGGCGCGGAGCGCCGGCATCCTCGGCGCCGTCCCCGGCCTGGGATTTGCGCATGCGTTCGCGCCGCTGGATCTGTTTGCGGCGCCCGTGCACGAGATGGCATGCACGGCGTGCGAGCGCTACCGCGCACTGCTCGATGCGGTTGGCGTGAAGGCGGTCGATGTCGATGGCGGACTGCGCCAGTCGGCACCTTACAACCTGCTGGTCATGTCCACAGGGCTGCTGCTGGTGCCGAGATCCACGGAATGCGTTGAAGGCATCTCGGTCAATGGCCTGGCGTTCGCCGGCTCGTTGTTTGTCCGGGATGAGGCGCAGATGCGGGCCATTGAGGGCCTTGGACCGATGAATTTCCTCCGGCGCGCTGCAGCAGCGCCGAAGAATGGTCTCAGTTTGCTGAGACCAGCTTGAGCCCAATAACGCCAGCCAGGATGAAGACAATGCAGAGGATCCTCATCAGCGAGCCAGAGTCCCCCAGGAAGGCTATTCCCACAATCGCCGTACCAGCTGCCCCAATGCCGGTCCAGACCGCGTAGCCGGTCCCTACTGGCAGGGTGCGAAGCGAGATGGAAAGCAGAATGACGCTGGCCAGGCCAGTAGCGACAGTGAGCACAGCAGGTATCAGTCGTGTAAAGCCGAACGACGACTTCATAAAGAACGCGAATGCGATTTCGAGAACGCCGGCCAAGCTGAGTAATGTCCATGCCATGAGTGACAGATCCATTCAACCATGAGTTCGAAAAAGCGAGCGCTATGAGAGGCGCCCGCTTCCTGGCTTATCAGGCCTTGATGGCGGCCGGCCTCGATCGGAACGCAACGCCGAAGCGATTGAATGCGTTCATCAGGCCAATGGCATAGGTCAGGTCGGCGAGTTCCTTGTCGCTGAACTCGGCTGCCGCGGCCTGGTAGTCTGCATCGGGAATGCCCGTGTCGGCCACGCGAGTCACGGATTCCGCCCAACGCAGCGCGACCCGTTCGCGAGCACTGAAGACTTCGCCGGCGTCGCGCCATACGGGCACAAGAACGAGCTTTTCCACCGCAAGGCCGGATTTGAGCAGGTCGCGCGAGTGCATATCGATGCAGAATGCGCAGCCGTTGATCTGCGAGACCCGCAGATACACGAGATCGACCAGTTCCTTTTGCAGGTCGTTCTTCTGAAGCGTGACATACACGCCGCCGAAAGCCTTGTACCCCTCGGGAGATGCCTTGGTGTAGTCGATGCGATGGGCCATGATGTGTCCTTGAAGTGGTTGATGAAGGACTTCATCTTGGTGTACCTTGGCCTATCCGGGAAGGTCCAAGATCCATGCTCCTCACTAGGCCATGAATACTCGGCGGACCGGTCATATCAGGGCCAGGATACGCTTTGCCAGGCCTTCCGCGGTCTTCCGGGAATCGATGTTGGTGAAGTTGAGAAGCAAGGCCGATGCGTCGTCACGACCTATCGTCCAATCCGTCAATGCTTCCGCATACAGTCCCGCTTCCCGCATGCGCGCAACGAGCCGGCGGTCTGACAGCTTGCCTTGCAGCCGCAAGATCAGGTGCATGCCACCGGGCTGTGAATCGATTCGCATATGTTCGCCAAGAACGCTCCCCAGGCCTGCGGCGGTGGCGTCCCGACGCTCGGCATAAAGCTTCCGCATCTTTTGGATATGTCGAGCGAAATGGCCTTCCGCGATAAAGGCTGTGACGATCGCCTGGGTAAGCGCGGGACTTCCGCCTGTCAAGGCCTGGCTGATCTGTTCGAACCGTTCGACCAGCGCTTCCGGCACGACCAGATAGGCAAGCCGGATGCCAGGAAAAAGCACTTTGCTGAATGTGCCCGCGTAGAGTACCCGGCCCTCGCGATCCAGGCTCTTCAACGCAGGAAGCGGGCGGCTGACATAGCGGTATTCGCCATCGTAGTCGTCCTCGATAATCCATGCCTTGCTTCGCTCGGCCCAGTCCAGCAGTGCCCAGCGCCGGGGAAGAGACAATGATACGCACAGCGGGCTCTGGTGGGCCGGCGTGACTACCGCGGCATGTGCTCGTGGTGCCAACTTGATTCCATCCGCGACGACCATGCCATCCTGGTCCACTGGCACCGGGACCGCTTTGATATGCATATGTCCCAGTAGCTCCCGCGTGGGTGGGTATCCGGGGTTCTCCAGCCAGACGCGATCTCCAGCCTTCAAGAGCGCATGCGCAATCAACTCCATGGTGTGACGATATCCCGAGGTCACGAAAATCTGAGCCGGCGAGCAACTGATGCCACGCGAAACCTGCAGATAGGCTGCGATTTGGGAACGCAGTTGCGGCACGCCGTACACGGGGGGATGAACCATATCCGATGGTTGCATCGCGCGCGCGCAGCGCGCGCCCAGGCGGGCCCAGACCTTGCGGGGAAATGCGTCCAGCGCAGGCAATCCCATCTGGAACGGCAAGATCGAATCTGGACGAAAGCTCGTTGAACCGGCCCGGCTGTCGGGCGGGCGGCGCGGGCCTGCAATCGGCACGCGCGGCTTGAGATCGGGCGCCACGATGGTGCCTGCCTGGCCGCGGGCTTGAATGTATCCCTCGGCAGCCAGCAAGGAATAGGCCGCGTCGATAGTCCCCCTGGCCAATCCCAACTCCTTGGTCAGGGCTCTTGCAGAAGGAATTCGGTCGCCCGGCTTCAATACGCCGTTGGCAATGGCGTCGCGAAACCGATCGTAGATCTGTCGGTAGCGTGGGGTGGCCGCCGTCGGGTCCAATCGCGAGATGGGGCTGGGCTTCGCTGTGGTCATGGACTAGTCAGCTGCGAGCATCGTTATGAATTCGATATCGGTGGATACGGACGCGACTGCCCTGATCGGCAAGCGGCATAGCCAAAGTCCGCGTTTGGTCTCTAGCTACTACTCTGTACCTACAAGCGAAGTGTCAGCGGCCTTGCGCCCCTTGGCCAGCCTCGCCGCGAAAGGAAAAAACCATGCGATCCCTCTTCAGGCACTTGTCGGTCGCCGCTGCCGGCGCTGCTTTCTGCGTTGCTGCCTTCGCGCAGAACGCCCCGGATACCGGCCGTCCCCCGGCGATCCTGCCGCTCGAATCGGAACCGGCGCCGAAACTCATTGCATATCCGCCGCTGGCTGCGCCGCTGGCTCGAGGCGTCGTTATCATTCAGTTCCGGACAGAGAACTTCCGCGTCATGCCGGTATTCGGCAAGACCGCTGTCGAAGTGTCGCCGCGTATCGGGCACCTCCATGTGACGGTTGACGACTGGCACGGAACCTGGGCACACACCAGCGAAGATCCGATCATCCTGGTTGGATTGACGCCTGGCGCGCACAAGCTTCGGCTCGAGCTTGCCGATCCCAATCACAAGATTCTTGCCAGCGAGACAGTTTCCGTCACCGTCCCAGACCTGAAGACGTCAAAACCCCACCAGCATTGAGGCCTGTGCGTTCTCATCCGGGAGACGCGGCATAGGCCTGCGGCAAGATGTTCACGGCCACGGCAGCAATGTCCGCACCGATGCCTGTGGCGGCTCCGTCAAGGAGCCGGCCGTCAGCGGGAGAGGTTACTCCTCGCCCAGGATCGCGCGATTCCGAGTGCCAACTGATTGCACCGTAGCCGCTGTCGCGCCAGGTCCAGGTTCCAGTCGAATGTCGCGGAAGGTGAGCAGCTTGCCTCGATCCCCACGAGGGCCAACGGGATCGATGGGTTTTCCGGACTGATGCTCAACCAGGCGAATGGGCGCGTCGTGCTCGCACCACTGATCGCCCCACTGCAGTAGCGCCACCAGCACAGGGTACAGCGCCTCGCCCTTCGGGGTCAGCCGGTACTCCTGGCGCCGTTCGGCGTCCTCCAGGGGCACCTTTTCCAGCACGCCGTGCTCGATCAGTGTGTTCAAACGAGCCGTCAGCACGTTCCTCGCAATGCCCAACCGACGCTGAAAGTCGTCAAAGCGCGTGGTGCCCAGGGTGCATTCGCGAACGATCAGCAGGCTCCACCACTCGCCTACCTGCTCGAGTGCGCGGGCGATGGAACAGTTCATTCCGTCAAAGGATTTACGGTACATGGCCGCATTCTATTCACATAAGTTGCGTCACGCAACTTGCCATGCTATCTTGCGCCGAATAGTTTCGTCACGCAACTTTTGCCCGCATGGGCCAAGAAGGAAATTCACCGTGGATCGACGTCTCATCGTATTGGCCGGCGGCATGTTCGCCATAGGCACGGACAGCTTCGTCGTCGCCGGCATCCTGCCGCAGGTGGCTGGTTCGCTCGACGTATCGGTGGCACTTGCCGGACAGATGGTGACGCTCTATGCGCTAAGTTATGCGTTGCTGTCACCCGTCCTTGCTGCGGCAGCGGCGCATTGGCCGCGCAAACGACTACTTCTTGCGGGCCTGGCCGTGTTTGTCCTTGGCAACGTGATAACAGCACTCGCGCAGAGCATTGGGCTCGTGCTCGCGAGCCGTCTGTTGGCTGGCCTGGGTGCCGCGATGTACAGTCCCACGGCGACCGCCGCCGGGGCGTCGCTGGTGCCTTCCGAGCAGCGCGGTCGTGCGCTGGCGATCATCATTGCCGGCCTGTCCAGCGCTACGGCGCTGGGTGCACCCTTTGGCACCTACCTCGGCGGTTGGCTCGACTGGCGAGCCACGATGTGGTTCGTCGCTGGCGTAGGCGCGGTCGCCGGCGTTGGCGTCTGGCGGCTGCTTCCAGACATTGCTTCGCCCCCGGCCCTCAGCCTGGCGCGCCGCCTGGCGCCGCTCGCTGACGCCCGCATCCTGTTGACACTGCTGACCACCTGGCTCGCGTACTCGGGGCTTTTCGTGGTCTACACGTATGTCGGAGTGAGCTTTGAGCGCGCAACCGGCGGCGACTCGCAAGTCCTGGCCGGGATGCTGCTGCTGTGGGGTGTTGCCGCCACTGTCGGCAATCTCGCGGCGGGCCGGCTGACAGACCGATTCGGCAGCCGGCGCATCATTAATACCGCAATTGCGATCGCAGCGATTGACTTCGCCCTGATGCCGTGGACATCCGCATCGCTTGCAACAGCGATCCCGGCGATCATCGTCTGGGGCCTGTGCGGCTGGGGGCTACTGGTACCGCAACAGCATCGGCTGATCAGCCTGTCGCCGGCTGCGTCACCCCTGTTGCTGGGGCTGAACTCTGCTGCGGTCTACATCGGAGTCTCGATGTCCGGCGTCATCGGAGCCGCAGCGCTCACCTGGCTGGACCGACATGCGCTTGGCCTCGTCGGGGCCGCACTCATCGCCGCCTCCCTGCTAGCCGCCGAATGGGCACAGCAACGGATCGCACCTCGCGGCCATGTCGCGCATGCATCGTAGCCGACGGCTTCCGCGTTCATCTACTACATGATGCTCTCTGTTGGATCGCTGCGTTGATGCAGGCGATCCAGGTCGCCCGCGCCGGCGCAGCCAAAAATGCGCCCAGCTAGGGAGCGGGCGCCGGACGGGCGCGAGTGTCGCGCACGGAGGTCGGGGCAGGGTACACGTCGTCACCGGGCGCGATGGGCACGCGGGGCGGCGCAGGCGTTGCCGAGGTATCCCGCGGGGGCGCCTCGCATCCCGCCATGGCCGCGGCCAGCAGGGCGATGACGGTGCACTCGGCCAACACGCAGCGCAAGGCGCGGCCAGGCCGAGGGAGGAGGGTGCAGTGCATGGGAGCCGCTTTGAGAGTCATGCCTCAAAGCTTAGGTGATTCAGGGCGCCACACCGTACAACGCCCTGTATCTGCCATGGGTACCCCGCTACTTGCCGCTCACGCCACCTTCACCGCGGCCGCATCCCCCGGGCCGTCCGTCGCTTCGCGCTGGAGCGCTGAGGCGCGCTGCGCCAGCTTGCTGAGGCTGGGGTTAATCGGCTTGAGCTCCATGCGCTCGGCCGCCAGCGCGCAGGCCAGGTTGGCGCGTTGGCCTCGCAACGCCGCCTCGATCAGCGTCAGGTTGATGAGATCGCGCTGGGCGTGGCTGCCGCCGAACCGATGCGCGATCTGGCGCACCGGCAGCAGCAACCCGATGGCGTGGTCGTAGTCTCGCCGCGAGAAGGAGACCAGGGCCTCGGTCACCGGCAGGCCGACCTCGCGGGTCATCATGGCGTTTGTGTCGCTGCCTCCTGCCGCTGCGCGCATGCTGGCAAGCAGGCCGGACAGGGCGCTGTCGCGCCCCGCGCAGAGATAGGACATGGCAGCATGGGTGTCGTTGAAGGCGTAGTAGCCTTCGGCGCCGCGCGCCTGCCAGGTGCCGGCCAGTTCATTCCAGCGCTCGCCCACGTCGATGCCGCGCAGGTGCAGGCGCCACAGCATGGCGCAGGCATCGATCAGCTCCAGCGCCACCGACGAGTGGTTCTCGCGGATGTGCGCGTCGTAGATGTCCAGCACCTGCCTGGTATGGCCGAGTTCGAGATGGAACAGCGCCAGGTGCCACCAGTTGTGCACGGCCATCATATTGTCCTGGGACCAGTCGGCAGCGCGCCCGCTCAGCCAGTCGATGCCTTCGTCCTGGCGGCCCTGCATTTCCATCACATGGGCGACTGCATGAATCGCCCAGGGATCGCGCGGGTTCAGTTCCAGTGCAAAGCGTCCGCGTTCCTCCGCTTGCTCGTACAAGTGCGTTTCCTCCAGGCCGAACGCATGCATGCCAAGGACATAGCCGAAGCCGGGTACGCGCGTATTCCAGTGGGGCAGCACCTGGGCGATGCGGTCGCGCAGCAGGGTGGACTGCCCGAGCAGGAAGTCCCCGATATGGGCGATCTGCAGCGCCAGGCTGTCGCGCGGATAGTCGACCACGATGTCACCGTATAGCTGGATCGAGCGTGCGAAGTGGCCATCCAGCCAGACGCGTGCCGCCGCGATATGCCGGCGCTCGCGCTCGTTGGCGCTGGCGCACAGCGCTTCGCCTGCCTCGACGCTCTGCCTGAGCATCGGCTCCACGGTGCCGTCGCCAGCTGTGATCATCATCCCCGCGCGCATGGCATGGCCCATCACGAAGCCCGGATCTTCGGCCAGGGCATGGTCGATCACCGTAAGCGGGTCGCCATAGTACCCATGCAGCAATTCCAGGGCGGCTTCGAAGCGCTCCAGCGAGTTGGTGTTGGTGCTCGAGACCGAAACACCCCGCGAGTCAGTATGTGTCATGACGCAATCCTTCCAGTGTGACTGAGGCAGCGCTTGCCTCGATGGCGGCCCCCTGTTCGCCTGCTTTGACAGATGCCACGCGGGCCGGGGTTGTCGTCATGCTAGGTAGCCGGCGTGAACGGGCGCGGCAATCCAGCGTGAAAGAAGCGTGAAAATTGCGGCAGGCCAGGAAGTACCGGCTTCGTATCTTTGTGCTGCCGAGGCGCGCACGGGCCCGTGCCGTCGCCTATAAATGATGGGCTTTCAGGTTTCCCTATCATGGCCCGCGCCCGTCTTGACCTGTTCGGCGGCTTCCAGCTGAGTTCTGCAGACGGAACGCCGATTTCGCTTTCTGCCCGCAAGGCGCGCGCCGTGCTGGCCTATCTCGCGCTGGCGCAAGGGCGTGCCCAGCCGCGCGACAAGCTGGCCGCACTGTGCTGGGCCGAAAGCAATACCGAACAGGCGCGCAGCAGCCTGCGCCAGGCACTCAGCGCGGCGCGGCGCGCACTGGAAGAAGCTGGCCAGCACGTGGTGCTGGCGGAAGCCGACTGCGTGACGCTCGGCGAAATCGAGGTCGACGTGTGCGAGTTCGAGCAGTGTGCCCGTGAAGCCACGCCCGCGTCGCTGGAGCGCGCCGCGGCGCTGTACCGGGGTGACTTGCTGGAGGGCTTTCATGCCGCCGCGCCGGCGTTCGACCACTGGCTGGCGATCGAACGCGAGCGTCTGCGCGGCGTGGCGTTGGCGGCCATGGCCAGGTCGCTGGCGCACCACGAGCAGGCTGGCGAGACGGAGCGGGCCATCGCCACTGCCACCCGGCTTCTTGCCCTCGATCCGTTGCAGGAAAGCGTGCACCGGACGCTGATCCGGCTGTATGAACGCCAGGGCCGGCAGGCGCTGGCGCTCAAGCAGTACCGCTTGTGTCGGGCGGCGTTGCAACGCGAACTCGGGGTATCGCCTGAGCCCGAGACCGAGGCGCTGTACCAGGCAATGCTGCGGGCCCGCCGCGAGCCGGTGGCTGGCATGCCGGCCGCTGACGACGGTGCCGTGGTGCCACCTGCCTCGGCCGCAATGGCTTCCGAGCCGCAGCTGCGCCACGCAGTGGTCCTGGTAGCCAGCCTGGACGATAGCAGCGCTGGCCTGGAACCCGAGCCATTGCACGAGGCCCTTGCCCGTTGGCGCCAGCAGGCCAGGGCATTGGCCAGCGCCTGCGGCGGCCATATCACCGATGAAATCGGCACCCGGCTGACCATCGTGTTTGGCGTTCCGGTGGCGCATGGGAATGACGCCGAGCGCGCCCTGCACACCGCCGGGGCGCTGCATGCCGGTCTGGCGCGGCTGGCGCAATCCGCCAACGCCAGGCTGCTGGCGCGCGTAGGCCTGGCCAGCGGCCAAGTGCTGGCGGCCCGCGGCGACAGCGGCATGACGCTGACCGGCGGGCCGGTTGGCGTGGCCTTGCAGGCGATGGAGCGCGTCGAGCCTGGCGCAACCATGGTGTCTAACCGGGTCTACCAGGCGCTGCCCGGACGCCTCGAAGCCGACTGCGTGGCACAGGCCGTGCTCCCCGGCGTGGCCGAGCCGATTCCGCTCTGGCGCGTGCGGCGCTTCCTCGGCGTGGAACAGGCACCGGCGCAGCACGCCTTTGTCGGGCGGCAAGCGGAGCTGGCCCAGCTCGCCGGCGTTGCCGACAGCTGCCTGCGGTCCGGCCATGGCCGGGTCGTGCTGATCCGCGGCGAGGCGGGCATCGGCAAGAGCCGGCTCGCCGACCGCTTCGTCGCGCTGGCGCGCGAGCATGGCCTGGAGGCACACCGGGCGCTTGTGCTCGACTTCGGCGCCGGCAGCGGCGGCGATCCCTTGCGCATGCTCGCGCGCAGTCTGCTTGGCGCCGCGCCTCGTGCGGAGGCGGATGGCTGCGGCGCCGAAGAAGCGACAGGCGCGGCAATCGAGCAAGCGCTCGCAGCCCTGCAACTCGGCGAAGACGACCTTGTGTTCGCTCGCGACATGTTAGAGCTGCCCCAGTCCGCGGAGCAGGCCGCCGCACTGGCCGCGATGGACGCCGCCAGCCGGCAACGCGGCGCACAGCGATTGATGGCGACACTGGCCACCCGCCGCAGTGCCGCGCGGGCGCAGCTGATCGTGGTTGAGGACGTCCACTGGGCCGAGCGCACGGTGCTCGATTGCCTGGCGCAGCTGGCGGCGGCAACCCGCAGCCACGCGCTGATCCTGGTGCTGACCGTACGCCCGGAGCACGACCCGCTCGATGCGGCCTGGCGGGCGACCAGCCAGGGCGCGTCGCTGACCACCATCGACCTCGGGCCGCTCGACGATACCGAGGCGCACGAACTGGCAGCCTGCCATCGGCAGGTCGATCCTGCCGTGGCCGCTTCCTGTATTCGCCGGGCCGAGGGGAATCCACTGTTTCTCGACCAGTTGCTGCGCGGCGCGGAGGCGGGCGCGGACGAGTTGCCCGGGACGCTGCAGAGCATCGTGCTGGCGCGGCTGGACCGGTTCGGTGCCGCCGACCGGCAGGCGCTGCAGGCCGCTGCCGTACTGGGCCAGCGCTTTGGCCCGGCCGCGCTGCGGCATTTGATCGAGGATCCCGCGTACGCTTGCGAGCGCCTGGTGCAGGAGGCCATGGCCCGGCCGGAAGGCGAAGACTACTTGTTCATGCACGCGCTGATCCATGAGGCGGTGTACGCCTCGCTGCTCAAGTCGCGGCGACAGAATCTGCACCGGCGCGCGGCCGCCTGGTACGAAGGGCGGGACCCGGCGCTGGTGGCCGAGCACCTGGATGCCGCAGGCGATCCACGTGCGCCTGAGGCCTATGCATCCGCGGCGCGCCATGAGGCAGCACACTTCCGCGGCGAGCGCGCGCTGCGCCTGGTCGAGCGTGCGCAGCGCCTGGATAGCGACGACACCTGCAGGCACACGCTTGCCTGCCTGCACGGCGAGCTGGCACTTGACCTGGGCCTGCCGACGGAATCCCTGCAGGCCTTTCGGCAAGCGCAATTGCTGGCGACCGATGCGGCACAGCGGGCACGGGTGTGGCTCGGCACGGCGGCCGCCTTGCGCCTGCTCGACCGCTATGACGAAGCCCTGGCGGCGCTGCGCGAGGCGGAGCAGGCTGCCGCTGCCCTTGGCCAGCCCGAGCGGCTGGCCGAGATCGAATCGCTGCGCGGCAATCTCTATTTCCCGATGGGCGACATGGACGCGTGTCTCGCCGCCCACCAGCGCGCCCTCGGCCATGCTAGGGCGGCCGGTTCGGTGCTGGGCGAGGCGCGAGCTCTCGGTGGCCTCGGTGACGCGTACTACCAGCAGGGCCGCATGCTGACCGCGCATGCGCATTTTGTCCGCTGCGTCGAGCTGGCGCGGGTGCACGGCTTCATCCGCATCGAATGTGCCAACCTGTCGATGGTGGGCGCGGTGGAACTGTTCCGCAACCAGCTTGCGGCCGCGCAGGCCAGTTGCGACGAAGGGCTGCGCCTGGCGCGGCGCATCAACGATGCGCGCAGCGAAATGCTGGCCTACGACGTGATGACATCGACCGCGCAGCTCGCCGGCGACTGGCTGCGTGCCGAAGCGCACGCGCGGCTGGCACTGGCGCTGACGCGCCGGTTGGGGGCCCGGCGCTTCGAGGCTGAAGTGCTGGCGCGGCTTGGCCTGGCCATCGGCGCGCTCGGCCAGGTGCAGGAGGCAGAGTCCCTGCTCGACGAGGCGCTGCAGCTGAGCCACGCCAGCGGCGTGCGGTATTCAGGGCCAACCGTGCTGGCATTCCTTGCGCGCACCACGCGCGATCCGGACAAGCAGCTCGATGCCCTGCGCCAGGGCGAGGCCATTCTGGCCCAGGGCTGCGTGAGCCATTGCCACGTCGACCTGCTCGAAGCTGCAATCGAAGTTTCACTGGCCGCGCGCCGGTGGCAGGAAGCCGAACGCTACCTGGCGGCGCTACAGGACTACATGCAGCATGAGCCGTTTCCCTGGGGAGACTTCCTGATCCGCAGGGGCCGCGCCCTGATCTACGCCGGACGGGAAGAGGGGGGCGGGAGCACGCCCGCGCTTTGCGCCCGGTTGCGGCTGCTCAGGGACGAGGCACAGGCGGCCGGTCTGAATGAGTCACTGGGTGCCATTGCTGCGGCACTGGAGCGGTTGGAAGCGGCATCGCGCATCGAATAAGGCGCATCAGGCCCTTCCTGATCGAAATTCCTGCTCCCGCAGCTAACGCCTGTAGCGAGCCGGACACCTTCCCGCCAGGGTTCGGGCATCTCCTATCATGGAGTCACGCCTTGCCTGTGAACGCTGTGAACGAGCAGGCAGCTGGGGCCCGGCGCGAACCGGCCGATTCATGTTGACGGCGTCTCCGACGCCTGTACATGTTGGGAGAATTCCATGGGCGACAACCAGCAGCAAACTGTCCTGGCGCTGAACCAGCTGATCGAGGCTGGCAAGGACAGCGAACTGGCCTGCATGAGCGGTGCCAGTGAAGTGCGCGATGCGCAGCTCCGCGACATTCTGACCAGTACCGCGGATTCCTACCGGGCGTCGGTGAGGGAACTGCAGTCCCTGGTCAGTGCAATGGGCGGCCAGCCGGCTGACCGGGGTAGCATGAATGGCACGCTGTTCCGCGGTTGGATGGCGTTCCGCCACATGCTGCAGCCAAACAATGACGACGCCGTGCTGGGGATGTGCGAGCACGAGGAAGATGCTGCCAGGCGTGAGTATCAGTCCGTCATGATGAAGCCGCTGCCACCAGAGGCCAGCGCAGCGCTTCAGCGCCAGTATGATGCGTTGAAGCAGCATCATGAGCGGATTCATGCCATGCGCGGCATGCAGATTCACTAAGGGCGCACAGTCACCCCACGCAGCGTTCAAGGAGCGCCTGGCCACTGGTTACCGGTGCGGTACAGGTGCGATGTCGGCACACGTAGGCTGCCGGCCGGCCGTCGACCGGGAGCCGCCCCTGGCCGACGGGAACGTCTTCGGCGAATGCCAGGACGCGTGCCGGAAGGTAGGTGCGGTGAACGCTTTCCACCAATGGGGCGGCAGCCGCCTTATCGCCGGCAAGAATGATCCCGAACGCGCCGCGCTGCACGAAGTCCCAGGCGGCCAGGAGGTGCACGAAGCCGGCCGGGGCCGCGGTGGCGGCAGGCCGGTAGCGCTGCAATTCGTGCTCGGCGAGGTCACGATAGCGATCCTGGCCGGTGAGTTCGTGCAGGCGCAGGAAGGCGAACACGCTGGCTGAAATGCCTGACGGCGATGCGCCGTCATATGGCGCGCGAGGCCTGTGCACCAGTTGCTCGCCATCGTGGGGCGTGAAATACAGCCCGTCGTCCCAGAATTTATCGATGATCAGCGCCACGAGTTCGGCTGCGCGATCCAGGTATCGCCTGTCGAAGCAGGATTCGTAGAGGTCGATCAGGGCGTTGGCCAGGAAGGCATAGTCTTCCAGGAACCCTGGCACCTTGACTGTGCCGTCCTTCCAGCACCGGTACACGCCGCCGTCTGGCATGGTGAGCTTGTCCTGGATGAAGCTGGCGGCCCGCCTCGCGGCGGCGAGGTGCGCGGGGTTGCCCGTCGCCTGGTAAGCCGCGCAGAGCCCCTGGATCATGAGACCGTTCCAGCCGGTGAGAATGTTGTCGTCGCGGCTGGGGCGCACGCGCCGGGCGCGTGCTGCCAGCAGCCGCTCGCGCCAGCCTTCGAGCCGCGCCTCCTCCAGCGGGGTCAGCGTGACCGCACGGTGGAGCACCGATCTGCCGGATTCAAAGTTCCCGCCGTCGGTCACGCCGTAGGCACGACACGCCAGGGCCCCCTCGGATTCGCCCAGGACTGCCTTCACCTCGGCCGCTGTCCAGACATAAAAGCGGCCTTCCTCGCCTTCACTGTCGGCATCTTCGCCAGCATAGAAGCTGCCGTCGGGGTGCGTCATGTCCCGCAGGATGTACGCGATAGCTCCCTCGAATACACGGCGCCAGGCTTGCTTTCCGGTCAGGCGATAGGCGTTGGCGTAGAGCGTGACTAGCTGGCCGTTGTCGTAAAGCATCTTTTCGAAGTGGGGCACGGCCCAGCGTTCGTCGACACTGTAGCGGGCGAACCCACCGCCAATCTGATCATGGATGCCGCCGGCCGCCATGCCGTCGAGCGTGCGCTCCAGTGCTCCAAGCAGTGCGGGTTCACCAGTCCGTTGATAGATGCGCAGCACGAGGTCGTAGGCGCTTGCGTTGGGAAACTTGGGCGCTCCGCCCAACCCGCCATGCGTCGGATCCGTATTGCGCGCGAGGGCGAGGGCGGTCTGCGCGGGCAGGTCCTCGACATCCGCGGCTTCACGGCTCAGGGCCGCGTCTTCGAGCTGCCGGAACCCCTTGCGAAACTGCTCGATGGTGTCGCGCAGTTCCTGCCGGCGATGCCTCCAGGCTTCGCTCAGGCTCAGCAGCACACGCTCGAAACCAGGGCGGCCGTAGCGGTCATCCGGAGGAAAGTAGGTGCCGCCGTAGAAAGGCTCTCCTTGCGGCGTCAGGAACACCGTGAGTGGCCAGCCGCCGCCTTGTCCCATCATCTGGGGGACCTTCTGGTAAATGTCGTCGAGGTCGGGACGTTCCTGCCGGTCAACCTTGATGCTGACAAAGCGCTCGTTCATCAGGCCGGCGATCCGGGGATTCTCGAAGGATTCGTGCGCCATGACATGGCACCAATGGCATGTGGCGTAGCCGACCGAAAGCAGAACCGGCTTGTCGTCGTCGCGCGCGCGGCGAAACGCCTCTTCGCACCAGGGATGCCAGTCGACCGGATTCTCCGCGTGTTGCCGGAGGTAAGGGGAGGTTTCTGTGGCGAGCCGGTTGGTCATCGTGATCTCCAGCCTGGGCCGGTGGGACAACTGTGGCGGCGCAGAACAAGACGCCCGGCAAGTGCGTCGCTGGTTTCCAGCATCAGGCCACTCCAGCCCCATTCGCCCAATACTGGTACCGCCAGGAAAAGCCATCGCGCGGTGGCATGGTGCCGGCGGGCGCCCCACCGCCACGATAGGCAAAGGTGTACAGCACCAGCGCCGTGCGCCGCGAAGAGTATCGGTCCCGCAGGGGCATGGCCTCCCTTGCAGGCCACCAGCGCGGTGCAAGCAGTGTGCCGCTGACATAGGCCAGGCCGCAGTGCCCCCAACCTGCGGCCGAGAGCTGCCACAGCCAGCGGTAGCGGGCGTTGGAGGGGCGTGAGCGAGCGCGCATGCAACTCCTTGTTTCCATTCGGATCAGGTACGGCGCTGGTCCGATCCGTCCACTTTTGCGTTCCCGGACGGCTTGCCGAACAGAGACAACGATCGGTTAAGGTGACTGTGGCAAAAAAAACCGCCCGGGACAATTCAAGTTACAGTCCGGTCGGCAGGTCACCAGCGGGACGCCCGATCCCTGGGCCGCCCTTCATCAAAGCTGCGCCCCGTGCCGCTCACGATCTGATTGATCGCTTCAGTGTTGCTCCAGGCGAGTACCGCCTGCACTACCATTGGAATGAGCAGATGCGGCGGCTGCCCGCAATAATGACTTTCACGCCACGATCTTCCGAGCGATGGGAGAAAGAAATGGCAACCTACGAGTTCAAGGACAAGGATCTCCAGTTCCTTGCCCAGGGGGCTGACTCCTGTTTTCCGTCCCCTGACACTGCTTTCGTTGAGTGCGCAGACAGCCATCCGGCGTTCCTGGTGACATGGCCGGAGAGCGGATCGACGACGATGAGTCTCAAGGTGCAGATTCGGGCAAGCCAGTACGCCGGTTTCCTGACGGATCCGTTCAGGGGCCGCGAAGTCCTGCGCAAGGCAGTCGAAGACCGCCTTGCGATGATCCACACCGTGAAAAGTGGGCTTCTGGTTGCCCCCGACATCTAGGGGTTTTGTCGTCCGCTTGCGCCCGCGACGGGTGCAGTCTTGAATACTCCTGGCTGCACCCGTTATCAGAACAGTCAAGCATGCGCCAGCGGCTTGCCGGCTGTCGCGCGGGAACGCACGCCATGCCCCCGACGCAACGCAACCATGCTCGATATCCTGCGCAAGACCACCGATGTGCTGTTCGACTCGAACCGGCGTTTCCGGCAGGCCAGACTGTTCCACGCCACGCGCGTCGCGCTCGCGTTGCTGGTGTCGATTGCCCTGACCACCGGCATCGAAATCCCGCATGGGGAGTGGGCCACCATCACCGTGCTGGTAGTCATCGGTGGGCTCCAGCACCACGGCAACATCCGGCGCCGCGCCGCCGAACGTGGGCTCGGTACGTTGATCGGGGCACTGGTTGGTTTCGCGCTGATCGTGCAGCAGTCATACTTTGGCGCGCCGTTGCTGACGTATGCGCTGTTGGCCTTGGTCTGCGGCTATTGCGCCTACCACGCCATCGGCAAGGGTGGCTATATCGCGCTGCTTGCAGCGATCACGGCGGTGATTACCGCGGGCCATGGCGAACAGAACATCCATGATGCGTTCTGGCGCACCGTTGACGTGTTCATCGGTACCGCGATTGCGCTGGTATTTTCGTTTGCGTTGCCGGCCTATGCCTCGTATTCATGGCGCATCCGGCTTGCCGGGCTGTTGCGGGCCAGTATGTCGGCCCACACAAGGATGCAGTACGGCTTCGCCGACGCCGCGGAGCTGCGGACGACAATGCTGGACCTGGGCGCAAAGCTGATCCCGCTGCGCGGGCTGATTCCCTCAGTGGCCAAGGAGACCGGTGTGCCGGCCGCCGACCTGGAAGAAATCCAGCATGGCGCTCGCGTGTGTATCAGCGCGCTGGAACTCATGGCCACGATCGAACAGGAGGCTGGCCTTCGCGAGGGCGACGACCCGGGCATCGATGCCGCATTGCTGGCAATGGCCGACGCGCTCGAAGCCGGCCAGGCGCCATTGCCAACGCCGGCCTTGCCTCCGGCTCCGCCGGCGGGCGCGGCGAACCCGGAGCCGGGGCCGCTTCCGATCATGGCGCGGCAGCTGGCCGGCGAGCTGGACCGCATACGCACACGGCTAGACCGGCTGAGCGAACAGTATGGATTTCCGTACGTCGCCCGATAGGGCGGACCGAAGGCCCTGAGCTGTTGGCGTTGGCTTCCTCCCTTCCTCCACTGCACCGCTGGGTTATCAACCATTGGTTTCGAGTCAATCCCCATTCCTCGCCCTAGTGCTATCCGCGGCGGACTTCTAGAGTGGATTCCAACGGCGACGCGCTCCAACTGACTGAACGCAAGCCGCCCCAAGCATCCATTTTCCGTACCCTCAGGAGTTGACCATGATTGCCCATTTCTCCCGCGTGATTGCCGTTGCTTCCGTGACCCTGGCCGTTGGCGCCACCCTGGCCGCCGGCAGTGCCCATGCCGGTTCGCTCGTTGCCGGCATGGGCACTGCCGGCGTGTCGTCCTCGCCGGCCCGCTCGGTCGATGCCTTTACCGACGGCGCCCGCAACGGCCCCCGCAACCCGTATGTCGACGGCGCGCGCACCGGCAACCGCAATCCGTTCGTGGATGGTGCCCGCATCGGCGGCCGCGATGTCTTCAGCGATGGCGCGCACAACGGCCGCCGCGACGTGTTCACGGAAGGCGCCTGACCCGCGCACCTATCCCCGATCCCGGCCGCCGTGAGCGGGGTCTCCTATGCCGCTACGACTGCCGGCAGGCTCGGAGGCTCCGCTTTGGCAATTCCCTGAGGAGTTGAATCATGTCCAGGCGCATCGCCCGTTTTTTCCTGTTCGCCGCGCTGCTCGCCAGCGGCACGTGGCACCTGATGGCCAGCGCCGCGACACCGGAGGAAGACCGCAACCGCGCGCTGGTCGCGCGTAGTTTCGATGCCTGGCGTGACGGCACCGGCAGCCCCTATGATCTTCTCGCCGACAACGTCCGCTGGACCATCACCGGCAATTCACTGGCATCCCGGACTTATCCAGGCCGGGATGCCTTCCTGGTAGAGGTAATCCGTCCTTTCAACGCGCGCATGCAGACGCGACTGGTGCCCACGGTGCATCGGCTGTACGCAGAAGGGGACACGGTGATCGCACATTTCGACGCCAGTGGCACCGCTCGGGATGGCCAGCGCTATGCCAATTCCTACGCCTGGATCCTGCAGATGCAGGACGGTCGCATCGTCCGTGCGTACGCGTTCTTCGACAGCATTGCGTTCGATGCATTCTGGCGACGGGTGACACCGAATCCTGCAAATTGAGCATGCCGTGTTGCGCAAGCCGCAGGGTGTAACGATGACATCCGGGAGGAGCGGGGAAGGGCGCTCCTCCCCTTCCAACGCTTGAGAAAAACGCAAGCGACGCGGGCAGAAAAATCGTTTGTCAGCGAGCGATCCAGCTACAACCATACATGGCAGGACCAGCCATGGCGCGAACGCTGTCTGGCGATTGAGCGATTCCCGATCACCCCACGGACGAAAGGCGAGCAAGACTTGAAGGCATTTTGCAGTGCTTCATTCTGGTGCCTGGTTTCTTCGAGGAGGCAATAAGACAAAGCAAGACATTTGCGCTTGTCCGACGCCTGTCAGCGGGTCCTTGAAAAAGCCAAAGTTGTGAATAAAGTTAGAGCGCGCCGCACATGTTTCACAGCCTTGCCGTTACCGTTCAAGTTTGTCGCTGGCCGCGCTGCGCGCACGCGAAGATGACAAACCTGCAATGTAGGCGTGCCGATGGGCGAGGCAAGCCCCTTTTTTGCGGTGCCGCCACCCCAGCGTTCCCCACGCTCCGACACGGAGAAAGAACATGGAAGACCACACCACAGCGCCCTCGGCAGGCCCTAGCATCGCGCTTGATGGCGATGCAGACACGCTCTCGCGCCGGCAATTCCTGCAATCCGCTTGCACCTCCGGCGTGGGCATCGCGGGCGCGGCCTGGGTCCCTGCGGCATCCGGCCAGTCTGCGCCGCAAGTGCCCGCGCAAGCCGGTGCCAGCGCGGGATATCCCGTCACGCTCAAGGTCAACGGCACCACGCACCGCCTGACGGTGGCGGCCAATGCGATCCTGCTCGACACGCTGCGCGACCAGCTCCATCTGACCGGGACGAAGAAGGGATGTGACCACGGCCAGTGCGGCGCGTGCACGCTGATCGTGAACGGTGTCACGGTCAATTCATGCCTGTCGGTGACGGTCATGCATGATGGCGACGAGATCACGACCATCGAAGGGCTGTCGCGCGATGGCAAGCTGCACCCCGTGCAGCAGGCGTTCTGGGATCACGACGCCTACCAGTGCGGGTACTGCACGGCAGGGCAGATGATGAGCGCGGTCGGCATCCTGCAGGACAAGCGGATTGCGGCCGACGACGCCGCGGTGCGGGAAGCGATGAGCGGCAACATCTGCCGCTGCGGCGCTTACAAGAACATCGTGGTGGCCATCCAGGACGCGCGCGGCAAGATCCGGAGGAACGTCTGATGCGGAACTTCGAATTTGCGCGCGCCGCCGATGTCGAGCAGGCGATCACGTTGCACGCGCGGGGCAGCGACACGGTCTACCTGGCCGGCGGCACGACGCTGCTGGACCTGATGAAGCTCGACATCATGCAGCCCGCCCGCGTGGTGGACATCCACAAGCTCAAGCTCGACCAGATCGAACCGCTCGGCGACGGCCGGGTGCGGATCGGTGCCATGGTCAGCAACACCGACCTGGCCCGGCACGACCATATCCGCAAGCATTACCCCTCGCTGTCCCAGGCACTGCTGTCCGGTGCGAGCACACAGCTGCGCAACAAGGCCACGACCGCCGGCAACGTGATGCAGCGGGTGCGGTGCGGCTACTTTCGTGACGGGGTCTCGCCGTGCAACAAGCGCAGCCCGGGCTCGGGCTGCGCCGCCATCGAAGGCCTCAATCGCAATGTGCACGCGGTGCTCGGCGGCAGTCCGCACTGCATCGCCGCGCACCCGTCCGACATGTGCGTGGCCATGGTGGCCATTGGCGCGACGATCCACGTGCAGGGGCCCAAAGGCAAGCGCGACATTCCGTTTGCGGATTTCCACCTGCTGCCCGGCGACACGCCGTGGAAGGAACACGCACTGGAAGCCGACGAGATGATCACCCATATCACGCTCGATGCGCCGATGCCCGGCAGCCGCTCGGCTTACGTGAAGCTGCGCGACCGCGGTTCGTACCAGTTCGCGCTGGCCTCGAGTGCCGTCGTGATCGCGCTTGACGGGAAAACCGTGCGGGATATCCGTATCGCGCTCGGTGGCGTCACGACCAAGCCGTGGCGCGCGGCCAACGCGGAAGCCGTGATGCGCGGCAAACCGGTTTCGGAGGCATTGATCCGCGAGGCAGCCGCCACGGCGATGGCTGGCGCGCAGTCATACGGACAGAACGGCTTCAAGCTCATGCTCGGCCAGCAGGCCGTCATGCGAAACCTGTCACTTGTCACGGCCTGAAGGGAGTTCTCGCGTGAACAACACTGCTATCGGCGCGTCGCCGCGCCGCATCGATGGCCGGCTCAAGGTGACCGGCACCGCCCTCTATACGGCCGATCGCTCGCTGCCCGGAATGCTGCACGCGTACGGGGTATACAGCACCGTGGCGAGCGGCCGCATCACCGGCATCGACATCGCCGAGGCGCGCCGCGTCCCCGGCATGGTCGACATCCTGCACAACGGCAACTTCCCGCGCCTCTACCGGATCCCGAAAAGCCCGATCTCGGGCGCGACGATCCTGACCGCGTCGATCACCGACGAGCACCGGCTGCCATTCGAGGACAACACGGTCCACTACGGCGGCCAGATGGTGGCGCTGGTCCTGGCCGACACGTTCGAGCACGCCCGCGAGGCCGCCTACCGCGTCAAGGTGTCGTACGCCCGCACGAAGCCTGTCACGGACCTCGAACATGGCATCAAGGCGAACGGCCTGCGCGATGGTGGGCGAGGGCACTCACGCGGCACACCGGCGCCAGCCTTCGACCAGTCGGCCGTGAAGGTCGACGCCATCTACCGCACCCCGGTCGAAACCCACAACCCGATGGAAATGCATGCCACGCTGGCGTGGTGGGAGGGCGGCGACCTGCACCTTTACGAAGCCACGCAGGGCGCCACCGTCCATCGCAATACCATCGCGCAGATCTTCGGCCTCACGCCCGAACGCGTCACTGTCGACGCGCCATTCATCGGCTCCGGATTCGGCTCCAAGCTGTTCCTGTGGCCGCACTCCGTCGCGGCCAGCGCGGCGGCGCGAATGACCGGCCGGCCAGTAAAGCTTGAGGTGCCGCGCGCCTACATGTTCACGACCACCGGCCATCGGCCCGAAACGCGCCAGCGCGTGCGCCTGTCGGCCGGGGCCGATGGCAAGATCACGTCGATCCGGCATGAATCGGTCAACACCACCTCGTTCATTGAGCAGTACGTCGAGAACTGTGGCGGGATGACGCAGAGTGTGTATTCGTGCCCGAACGTCATGGTGAGCCACCACACGACCGATGTGCACCGGGGCGCGCCGACGTCGATGCGTGCCCCGGGCGCCGCGCCGGGCCTGTTCGCGCTCGAATCCGCCATCGACGAACTGGCGCTGGCCTGCCGCATGGACCCCCTGCAGTTCCGGCTTGCCAACCTGTCCACACGCGACGAAAGCCTCAACCTTCCGTGGTCGAGCAACCATCTGCGCGAGGCCATCGAGCAGGGCAGCCGCAAGTTCGGCTGGGACCGGCGCGATCCGCGTCCGGGTTCGATGAAGGCTGGCACCGAGATCGTCGGCTACGGCGTGGCGGTGTGCAACTGGGACGCCTGGCGCACGCCAGCCGAGGCCCGCGTCCACTTGCGCAGCGATGGCACCGCATCCGTGACCAGCGCGATCCAGGATATCGGCACCGGTATGTACACGATCGTCGCGCAAACGGTCAGCGAGCTGACCGGGCTGCCATTCGAAAAGATCGACGTCAAGCTGGGCGATTCGGCCTTTCCCGCGGCGCCGGTAGCCGGCGGGTCATGGGCCACGGCCAGCGTGCTGCCCGCCGTGGCCGAAGCCACGCGCAACGCGATCGGCCAGCTGCGCACCTTCGCGACGCAGGAGGGCGCGGCCTTCGCCGGGGCCAAGCCTGAAACGCTGAAGATGCAGAATGGCCGCCTGACCGACGGCAAGCGCGCTGTCGACTACGCCTCGGTCCTCAATGCCCAGCGATTTGCCAGCGCTGAGGGCTTCGCCCGTACCGGCGGCGCGCCGGTCGACAAGCTGTCGTTCATGTCCTTCGGCGCACACTTCGTGGAAGTGCGCTGGGACCCCGGCATTTCGCGGTTGCGCGTGGCCAGGGTCGTGAGTGCGATCGATGTGGGGCGGGTCATCAACCCGGTCACTGCCCGTAACCAGGTAGAAGGCGCGATCGTGATGGGCGTCGGGATGGCCTTGTTCGAAGCCACCGAGTATGACGAACGCGACGGCATGCCGGGGAACAACAACTACGCCGAGTATGCGGTCCCGGTGCATGCGGACCAGCCGGAGATCGACGTGATCCTGCTCAACCATCCTGACCTCGAATTCAATGAATTCGGCGCGCGTGGCATAGGCGAAATTGGCATTACCGGCTTTGCCGCGGCCGTCGCAAACGCCGTCTACCACGCCACTGGCAAGCGGATACGGGATCTTCCCATCACGAAGGAGAAGCTGATGGCATGAGCCAGCTTCTCGGCGGCCAGGGTCGGGCCGAAGTCGGCATAGCTGTCGCGGATCAGCCCGAGCGCTCGCGCCGCAAGGCCCGGTGGGGTCCGGTTGTTGGCCGGCTGACCCTGGTGGCGATTCAGCAAGCCGGCAGCGCCGTGCTGTTGGTAGCGCCGCAGCAGGCGCAGGGTCTGGCGGGCGCTCAGTCCCAGCCTGGAGGCGGCAATCCCGGTCTTGAGATAGCCGTCGGCCAGCGCTTGAACGACCTTGAGCCGGTCGATCTGCCGTATCGTCATGGTAATGGCTCCTGCTGGCATGACGGGCTCCCGCGCGCTGGAAGCCGTCAAGCTTACGCCTGCCAAACTCGGACATTTGAACTTAGCCAGAACCGGACATTACCGCTTAGCCGCTACAGAAACAATGTCCAGCCGGTTTTGAAAGGTCGTAACGCCAGCTAAATTCAAATGTCGGAGCGAGCGTGCTTTTTGTGCGGGGTTGGCGCCTTTTGCTGGGTTGCGGTGGGGCGGTGGTGCTGGCCTGACGCGACCGAGGCTGGCTCAGGGTGGGGCGGTGGCATCGCTCTCGGCAACGGTAAAAGGTCCGCCTTCTGATGGAGCGGGGCCGCAGCGATCGCGCGTTCCAGATCGAGCCGGTTGATCAGCCGCTGTCGCTTGGTGTTCGGCGCCGGCTGGTGCGGGCGCGGTGGCGCGCCGGCCAGCGTGCGCGAGGGCCCGGCTTGCTGGCGGCTGTCGCGCAGCGCCTGCACCTGCGCCGCGAGGTCAAGCATGTGTCCCAGCCGCTTGTGCTCGACGATCGCGCCCTGGTCGATCTCAGCGAGCCGGTCATAGGTGGTGTAGGGCAGGGCAGTGCCATCGGCCCACAGCTCGATGCGCCCGTCCGGATACTCGGCGACCTCGAGGTAGCGGTGGATCAGGCGCCGGTGCTCGGGCCGGTCCTCAAGCAGATACATCACCTTGTCGTATTGCAGCGTGAGGCTGGCCGACACCTTGCGCCACTCGCGCCAGCTGAAGATGCGCGCCAGGTCCTCGTCGCCACGCAGCGGCCGGTGCGCATCGAAATCGCGCTTCGGCACCTTGGCAAAGCGGGCGTTGAAGTCGGCGATGAAATGCGGAACGAAGGCGTTGGCCGCGGCCATCGCGCTGATCCCGCGCAGCCGCAGCTCCTTGACCAGGCGGTCCTGCAACGTACCGTTCATCCGCTCGACCCGGCCCTTCTCAAAAGCAGTCAACTACACGTGATCTGACCGGTGGGATGCAATCCTTCCGGGTTACCCATCCCTTCCATCCGCTTTACGGGCGAGAATTCGCGCTGCTGGAATGGCGCAATGCGTGGGGAGAGGACCGCGTCTATTTCTACGACGAAATGGGCAACCTCAGGCGCATGCCGGCGACCTGGACGAGCGCAGCGGCGCCAAACGCATTCGAGGTAACGTCGGCCGGACGATCGCATTTCCGGGTCGAGGACCTGTTGCAACTTGTTGCGCTGATTGCCCGACAGCGGGAGGCTAAGAGATCTGGAGGGCCGCGAGCGCGCAAGCGCAAGATGTCAAGGGAATGATGCCGTTGATGTAAAGATATTTATGCCGTTTTAGTATCCGTGCCTATACCTCTCCATGGGCGCATGATTCAAGGGCGGGCATAGAGCAGGGAGGTTACGGGGGCACTGCTATTCTTTGTCCGTATAAAATCCTTGACATCGGCAATACGTGGGCATAATTTAGATTACATATGACCCGCATCCGAAAATCCGACCCCAAGCTTGCAGCGCTCGAAGAGAGCGGCACGGTGAATCCTCACTCGCAGGGCATCGATGATCCCGCTTTTATCGCCGGCGATTTCTTCGACCCGCGCGATCTGGTACAGGCCCGCTACGAAATGCTGCGTCGCGTACGTGTCGATGGTCAGGCCATCGCCGATGCCGCCGCGCACTTTGGGGTCAGCCGACCGACGTTCTACAAGGCGCAGGCCGACTTCGATCGAGAGGGCCTGGTCGGGCTGCTGCCAGACAAGCGAGGTCCTCACGGACCACACAAGATCACCGACGACGTGATGCGCTTCATCGAAGAAGCACGTGCCGCGGAGGACGGTCTCGATGCTCAAGTTCTTGTCGAGCGGATTGCAGAACGCTTCGGTTTGACAGTGCATCGACGCACCGTAGAACGCGCCCTGGCGCGATCGAAAAAAAAACGGCCATAAAAGTCCCCACTGCAGCGCTCGATGTTCATGCGCTGACCAGATACTACGAGGCGTTGCGAAAAGACGTCGTCGAGTTGGGCGGACGCGGCCACACGATGATGCGCGGTCGCGCACTCGTCATGTTCAAGGGGATGGCCGCCTGGATGAAGTGTGCGGCCGAAGACTGCTCGCCTCGTCCGGTGCCTGTAGTCGCGACGAGCGGGCTGAGTCTGCCTGTAGGTATCGAACAGAATCTGGTTGACATCGTGGCAACCATGGCGATCGCGACAGCGCTAGAGGGGATGAGATGACTGCAGAGACCCACTCGAAAGTACAGGCAAGACACCTCAAGAGGAACGCCTATCTGTACGTGAGGCAGTCCTCGTTGCGGCAGATGTTCGAGAATACTGAGAGTACCAAGCGCCAGTATGATCTGCGACAGCGCGCCATCGCGCTCGGATGGCGCAACGATCAAGTTGTGGTCATCGACTCGGACCTCGGCTTATCCGGTGCATCGGCGGTCGAGCGCGAGGGCTTCCAGCGCCTCGTCACCGAGGTGAGCCTGGGACGGGCCGGGATCGTGATGGGTCTGGAGGTGTCGCGGCTGGCGCGCAACTCAACCGACTGGCATCGGCTATTGGAGATCTGTGCACTCGCCGACTCCCTAATTCTTGACGAAGATGGAATTTACGACCCTGCGCATTTCAATGATCGGTTGCTGCTCGGCCTGAAAGGCACGATGAGCGAGGCAGAGTTGCACGTCATGCGGGCACGGCTACGCGGTGGCATCCTCAACAAGGCGCGCCGCGGAGAACTCGAGATGCGGCTGCCGATCGGCTTTGTCTACGACACCGAGGGGCGTGTGCGCCTGGACCCGGATGCACGTATCCAGGAGAGTGTTCGTCAGCTCTTCCGCACGTTTCGTCGCACGGGCTCAGCCACTGCGACCGTCAAGGCCTTTCGTGACCAGGGTCTTCAGTTCCCGCGCCGGATTCACCGCGGAGAGCGCAAAGGCGATGTGCTGTGGACCGAGCTCGAACACTCACGCGTGCTGTGGGCCCTCCATCATCCGCGCTATGCTGGTGCATTCTGCTTTGGGCGCACGCGGCAACGCAAGCATCCCGATGGTCAGAACGTCTGCCTGCGACTGCCGCCCGAGGAGTGGACGGCGCTGATTCGCGATGCGCACGAGGCTTACGTGAGCTGGGAGGAGTTCGAACAGAACGTTCAAATCCTACGCGACAATGCCCACGCACTTGGCCTCGACCGTGAGAGAGGGGCACCTCGCGAGGGGCCGGCGCTGCTGCAAGGCTTGGCGATCTGTGCCAAATGCGGCGAGCGAATGACCGTGCGCTATCACATCCAAGGCACGCGCAGGGTGCCGGATTACATGTGCCAGCGCCGGGGCATTCAGCACGCGCACCCTGTGTGCCAGAGTGTCCATGGTGGTGAGCTTGACGATGCAATTGGCCGGTTGCTCGTGGAGTTGGTCACGCCGGTAACGCTTGAGGTCGCTCTGGCCGTGCAGAACGAGCTTGAGAGCCGTACCGAGGAGAGCGACAGACTACGCCGTCAAGAGGTCGAGCGAGCGCGCTACGAGACCGATCTGGCGCGCCGTCGTTACATGCAAGTCGATCCGGAACATCGATTGGTTGCGGACTCGCTGGAAGCGGAATGGAACCATGCGCTCCGCGCTCTCAGTGAGGCCCAGGAACGCTACGAGAAGCAGCGCGAAGCTGATCGCGCCGGAGTTGACGACGCACAGCGCACAAGCATCATGGCACTTGCGAAGGACTTTCCTCGCCTGTGGAACGATCCCCACACGCCAGATCGTGAGCGCAAGCGCATGGCACGCCTACTCATCACCGACGTGACCCTGCTAAAAGGCACGGACGTCAGCGCTCAGATACGCTTTAACGGCGGTGCAACGCACACCTTGCACGTGCCACTATCCAAGCCCGCGTGGATGTTGCGGCAGACCCCGCCAGCCGTCGTCGCTGAGATCGACCGGCTTCTGGAAGACCACACCGACGGTGAAGCGGCAGAGCTGCTCAATCGCCAGGGACTCACGTCAGGTCAGGGCAAACCGTTTCACCACGCAATGGTCACCCGGATTCGGCTCTCCTACGATCTGCGAAGTCGCTACGACAGGCTGCGCGCGCGTGGTTTGCTCACGCTGGACGAGATTGCAAAGTGCCTCGATGTCACACCGACTACCGTCAAGATATGGCGCCGTGCCGGCCTGCTCGTGGCGCACCGCTACGATGACAAGGGGCAGTGTCTCTTCGAACAACCTGGCGCGGATGCGCCAGTGAAGTATCGCCATCAATGCAAAACCCGCGGTAAACACGCAGTCGCCGCGTAAACATCATCCCACTCGACCCATGAGGTGCATTGTGAAGCATAGCCCTTGGCCGGGCTCGAATTGGCGCACAGGATGTCGATGTTCAGTTCGAACAGCGCGCGCCCGAACTGGGTGTAGCCGCGGCCTTCGGCGGCATCCCTGGCGTTGACACGGAAGATGCCGGCCTTGTCGGAATAGAACGCCAGCGGCTTGCCGTGGCGCTCGACATAGGCGCGCGTGGCGGTGAAGTACGCTGGTGTGGATTCCGATGGCACGAACAGCAACTGCATCAGTTGGCCGGTCGCGTCATCGACATAGACCAGCAACGTGCAGGCCGGCGCCCGGTCCTCGAACCAGGCATGGTCGCTGCCATCGATCTGCACCAGCTCGCCCAGGCAGGCGCGGCGATTGCGCGGCTGGTGCACCTTGGGCGGGCGCAGCTTCCGTGGCACCCAGAAGCCGGCATCGACCATGATCCGGCGTACCGTTTCCGTGGCCAGGTCGATGCCATGGCGCTCGCGCAGCTTCTCGGCGGCCAGGGTCGGGCCGAAGTCGGCGTAGCTGTCGCGGATCAGGCCGCGGACGCGGGATTCCAAACCCGGCGGCAGCTGGCGGTTGCTGTCACGGCCGCGCTTGCGGGAGCTCAGGCCACTGGGCCCGTCTTCCTGCAAACGCAGCACGAGCCGCCGGACATGGCGTGCGCTGATGCCCAGGCGTTCAGCCGCCCGCCAGCGTGCCAACTGTCCATCGGACACCGCTTGAATGACCTGGAGCCGGTCCAGTTCGCGCATGCTCATGGTGATCGTTCCTTGCCCATGCATGACCGGCTCCCGTTTGCCAAGGAAAGCCGGTTAGGATAGGCCGCTAGAGTCGGTGGGTGACATTTGTATTTGGCTCAGAGGTGACATTACTAATTGGGTCCAACAAACAAAAGACGCATAATGTATATTATGTTAAATCGTTGAAACGAGTCTCCCACAAGCAAAAGAAAGCCATCATGCGCGCCTGCCGACAAGCCAGCCCTGCCGCCAGGGCCGCCGCAGTCTGGCTGCTGGTAGCGGCCATGGCCACCGCGACCTGGCTGCTGCCGCGCATCGCGCAGCCGCCGCAATACCATCGTTATGCCGACCCTTACGTCTGCTTCGGCACGCCTCACTGCCTCGACATCGGCTCCAATCTGCTGTTCCTGCTCGCGGGCGCGGCCGGCCTGCGCTATCTGGGCACCACGGCTGCCAGCCGCGCCTTCATCGCGCCAGCCGAGGCCTGGCCTTACCGGCTGCTTTTCTTCGCCGTCTTCCTCGTTGGCCTGGGCTCCGGCTACTACCACCTCGCACCAGACAACCAGCGACTGGTGTGGGACAGGGCCCCGCTGGCGCTTGCGCTGATGTCCTGGCTGGCCGCCAACCTGTGCGAGCGGGCCAGCCTGAAGGCCGGCTTGCGGCTGCTGCCGCTGCTGCTGATCGCCGGGCCGGCCAGCGTCGGCTACTGGGCTTGGAGCGAAGCCCGCGGCATCGGAGACCTGCGCCCTTATCTCCTGGTTCAGGCATGGGCCATGCTGGTGGTGCCGCTGCTGCTCTGCCTCTATGCGCCGCGATACACTGGCGACCGGGATGTGCTGGCAATCACCGGCTGCTATGTGCTGGCCCTGGTCTGCGATGTGCTGGACCACCAGATCGCGGCGCTGACGGGGCTGGTCAGCGGGCACACGCTCAAGCACGTGTTCGCGGCGCTGGCCGTCTACGGCGTCCTGCTTCGGCTGAAGCGGCGTCACACCGTTGAGGATGGAACATGACCGTGCCCCAACCGCGTGGCCACGCTCTCGAGCCCCGCGTGCCCTCTGCCCTGGGCGCCGACGTACGGCCGCGCGAAGTGTGGGCATGGGCCATGTATGACTTTGCCAATTCGGGCTACACCACGGTGGTCATCACCGCGCTGTTCAATGCCTACTTCGTCGCCGTGGTGGCCGGCAATGCTCCCTGGGCCACGCTGGCCTGGACCGCGGCACTTTCCCTCTCCTATGCGCTGGTGGTGCTCAGCGCGCCGCTAGTCGGCGCCTACGCCGACCTGCGCGCAGCCAAGAAGCCACTGCTTGCCGTGACGACGACGGGTTGCGTGGTGTTCACCGCCCTGCTCTATTTTGCGCAGCCCGGCACCCTTGGCCTGGCCATCCTGTGCGTGGTCCTGTCCAACTTCTTCTTCGGCAGCGGCGAAAACCTGATCGCCGCCTTCCTGCCGTCGCTCTCCACCACCCGCGCCCTGGGCAGGGTATCGGGCTGGGGCTGGAGCCTTGGCTATATCGGTGGCCTGGCCACGCTGGGCATATGCCTGCTCTATGTCAACTGGGCCACCGCACGCGGCGACGTCGCCAGCCAGTTCGTGCCCGTCACCATGCTGATCACGGCGGCCATCTTTGCCCTGGCGAGCCTGCCGACGTTCCTGCTGCTGCGCGACCGCGGCGCAGCGCAGGTCGCCGCGGCCGCGCCGGCTGGCGAGCAGGCCATTGGCATGGCCTGGGCCAGGGTATGGCAACGCCTCGGCCACCTGCGCCAGTTCCGGGACCTGCGCCGCTTCCTGCTGTGCACCCTCTTCTACCAGGCCGGAATCCAGGCGGTGATCACGCTGACCGCCATCTACGCCAACCAGGCCATGGGCTTCACTATGCAGCAGACCCTGACCCTGGTGCTGGTGGTCAACCTGACGGCGGCGGCCGGCGCCTTCCTGTTCGGCCCTGTGCAGGACCGCATCGGCCACGTGCGCGCCATTGCCCTGACGCTGCTGGGCTGGATCCTGACCATCCTGCTGGCGCACGCCGCGCGCGAAGCGCCGCTGTTCTGGCTGGCCGCCAATGTGGCCGGCCTGTGCCTGGGCGCCGCCCAGTCCGCCGGACGGGCCATGGTGGGGCTGCTGGCTCCGCCCTCGCGCGCGGCCGAGTTCTTCGGGCTCTGGGGCCTGGCGGTCAAGCTGGCCTCGATCGCCGGGCCGCTGACCTATGGCATGGCAAGCTGGCTGACGGGCGGCGATCACCGGCAGGCGCTGTTGGTCACCGGCAGCTACTTCGTCGTCGGGCTGGGCCTGCTGTGCGGGGTCAACACCGTGCGGGGCCGGCGGGCTGCCTTGCGCGCAGAGCGAAAGGTGGGGCTGGAGACCGGCTGCGGCTCGCCACTGCCGGACCCGCTTGCAGACTAGAATAAAATTGCCCTTTTGCGGTTGGATCGCTTTTTCCGCTTCCAGACGCCAAGACTCTGGCGTTGGCTCAATGCCCAGGCTGCTGCGCGTTACCTGTCCGAAAACGCGCTTCAGGAGGGATATGCCATGACGGCAATCGAAAAGCCCTCTCCGGGAACTTATCCCGGTCGCTACTGGCATTTCCTGGACGACGGACGCATGCAGTGCGACCTGTGTCCGCGCCACTGCCGCCTGCATGACGAGCAGCGCGGCGCCTGCTTCGTGCGCCAGCGGCTTGGCGACCGGATGCTGCTGACCGCCTATGGCCGCTCATCGGGCTTCTGCATCGACCCGATCGAGAAGAAACCGCTCAACCACTTCTACCCGGGCAGCGCCGTCCTGTCGTTCGGCACGGCAGGCTGCAACCTGGCCTGCAAGTTCTGCCAGAACTGGGACATCAGCAAATCACGTGAGATGGAGACCCTGGCCGCAGCGGCCATGCCCGAAGCCATTGCCGAATCGGCGGCGGCCCATGACTGCAAGAGCGTGGCTTTTACCTACAACGACCCGGTGATTTTCGCCGAGTACGCCATGGACGTAGCCGATGCCTGCCACGAACTGGGCATCCTGGCGGTGGCGGTGACCGCCGGGTATATGGGCACGCAGGCACGACGCGATTTCTATAGCAGGATGGACGCGGCCAACGTCGATCTGAAAGGCTTTACCGACGCATTCTATGTTGCATTCACCGGCGCGCATTTGCAGCCGGTGCTGGATACGCTCCTGTATCTGAAGCACGAAACGAAAGTCTGGCTCGAGATCACAACGCTGCTGATTCCGGGCAAGAACGACAGCGATGAGGAGATCCGCGCAGAGGCCCAGTGGATCGCGAGGGAACTGGGCACCGACATCCCGCTGCACTTTACGGGATTTCATCCCGACTACAAGATGCGCGACGTGCCGCCGACGCCGTTCTCTACACTTGCGCGTGCCCGCAAGCTCGCGATCAAGGAGGGACTGCATTACGTGTACACCGGCAACGTCCACGACATTGCAGGCGCAACCACCTACTGCCCCGCCTGCCACGCACCGCTAATCGTGCGCGACTGGCATGCCATCGAAAGCTATCGCCTCACGCCCACCGGAACCTGCCCCGACTGTTTTGCGCCGGTTGCAGGTTGCTTCGGGCCTTTCGAGCGTCAGTTCGGGCGGCGGCGGATTCCTGTACACATCGGAATGTAGGCCGAAGACGGCCCCATGCCAGCAAACCTCACTCCCGAGTACAAGCAGGCCGAACAAGCCTATCGGCTGGCACGCCAGCCGCGCGAGCAGCTCGAATGCCTGAAGGAGATGCTTCGTGTCATCCCGAAACACAAGGGAACGGAGCGTCTGCAAGCCGATATCAAGTCGCGGATCAGGGAACTCACCCAGGAATCCGCGGGCCACGGGAAGGCGGCTCACAGAGGGCCCTCACATGCGGTGCATCCCGAAGGCGCGGCCCAGCTCTGTTTGATCGGCCCGCCCGGCGCGGGAAAATCCAGCCTGCACGCGAGGCTGACAGGATCGAGCAGCGAGGTCGGGCCCTACCCTCACCCGACCCAGTTGCCGATTCCCGCCATGTTGCCGTTCGAGGACATTGCTTTTCAGCTGGTGGATCTGCCACCTGTATCAGCCGAATTCATGCAACCCGGGCTCACCGACATACTGCGGGTGACAGACGGCGTGCTGCTCGTGGTCGATCTGAGCGCGCCAGACTGTACAGAACAATTGGCGCAGATTCTGCGGCGGCTCGCCGAGGCAAAGATCATCCTGTCGGAGCGCTGGCCGGGTGAGGCCGACAGCCCCGGGGCGACGCCGGAACTGGCGGCGGCTGACCCGTTCAGTGTTCACCTCCCTACGCTGCTGCTGGCCAACAAGACCGATCTCGCCAACTCGGAAGACGCGGCCGTGCTCGAAGACCTGCTCGGTGTACGCTTTCCGGCGCTCGTAACCTCGGCAACCCGCGGACGAGGGCTGGCCGAGATCGGGCCGTTCCTTTTCAAGGCGCTGGGCATCGTGCGTGTCTACACCAAGGCACCCGGGAAACCCGTCGACCAGAATCGGCCCTTTACGATGCGTCGCGGCGACACCGTGCTGGATGTCGCCCTGCGGGTGCATCCGGATCTCGCGCGTACGTTCAAGTTCGCCCGCATTTGGGGGAGTGGCAAGTTCAGCGGCCAGCAGGTGGGCGCCGATCACCCGGTAGCCGATGCAGACGTGGTGGAACTGCATGCGTAGGCGCATCGCTGACCGACCCGGCCCGCGGGGTGCGGGGTGCGGGGACACATCGCAGGAGGCGAGCGACGATGACCTAAACTGAAAGATCGTCTTTCGCGTGCTCGTGCTTGAGGCAATGCAACGTCGCTTGCGGCCGATGGAAGCAGGCGAATGGCGATGGCAGACGCGCCGCAACGCTTCTGCTAAACGCGCGGCCGGTTGCTCCCATATGACTGCCGTGCCGGATTGCGGAGCAATTTCTTGCACGGAGGTATGCCATGACTACATACGTCATCCTCAGCCGTCTCGCTCCTGACGCGTTCACGGATCCCAAGGACCTGAAGAAACTCGCCGCCACGGTGGCCGAGAAAATCAAGACGGAATGCCCTGCCGTCACCTGGAAGGACAGCTATCTGACACTCGGGCGCTTTGACGTCGTGGACATTGTTGAGTCGGACGATCTGAAGCAACTCGAGCGGGCAGCGTTGATCATCCGAGCCTATGGACACGCCGCGACCGAGACGCTGCAAGCGACGCCTTGGGACGAGTTCATCGCGGCCCTGTAACGGAGATCGATGGATCAGGCTCGAGGCAATGAAATTCACCGGCTTGATGCTGCATCTCACCGCCGCATGTACAGCACAGGCGTGCAGCTGCCCGCGCGGCGGCACAGCCGGATTCTGGTTGACCTAATCGTCGGCTGCCCTATAATTCAAGTGCTGACTGAGACACGCTTTAGCAAAGCGAAGGTAGGTCAGTGAAACGATCATGGTTCCCTGGATGAAGCGTGATCGTGCAGGCCGAATATGCCTGCAGGCCCGAACCGGATCATAAGTTGCTGACCCGGTTCGGACTCGCCCGTGGCTGGAAGCGCTGAGCACCTGTAGAAGGTGCTTTTTTATTGGCGGCATACACGGCGACGTTGACCGCTCGCGTCGCGGGCGCCGCCATTGAGCCGTTTCGGTCGACGTGCCGACGCCGCGCACGCTCACGGCGGCGCAAGAAAAGTACCCTTTAGTTTGCGTCCCCTTTGCGACGGTCGATCGGTTCGCAGCGTGTCATGGCGTGCTTGCTAAGGGTCATTCCTGCGGAATGAGGAAACGCTCGGGTCGTTTGCCAAGCCACGAAGGCGCCCGGCCTCGGCCCGACCAGGTCTTCCCGGTCTTGGGATCCATATACTTCGGTGGCAGCGGATCCTTGTTCGTGGAAGCGGCACCTGCAGGATGGCCCCGACGGCGCCGCGGCGCCACGTCTTCCGGCGAGAGACCATACTGGGCCATCAGGCCGCGAATCTGGTCGATCACGCTTGCTACCTCGGTTGCGCGCGCCGCTTCGATCTGTGCTTCCAGAGCTTGCTTTTGAGCAATGAGTTCTTTATAGGTTGCCATATCTTCGCCTCCAATCTTTAGGTCACGATAGACCTATACGCATTCCAAAGTAGGTCGGCAAGGTATTCGTTTTTCTAGCGCTCGGACGGTGGCGGAGATTCAAATCGGATTACTGTTTTGTTGACGTATGGCTTGGTCTCGCATTGGCCTGGGGGCGCAACCTGTGCGCCCCGCTTCCGTCAATCGACCGGTTGGCGTACCGGCCGAGGCCAAGATCAGGACGAAACTTCAGGCGTCGCTACAGTTCCCTTCAGAACCACTTTCTTCGCCGGAGCCCGTTTCGTCGTTGCCGATTTCACCGCCGTCTTCTTCAGGGCAGTTTTCGCGGCGGCCTTAGTGGAAGCGGCTTTCTTCGGGGCCGCCTTCGTGGCGGCGGCTTTGTTGCCCGTTGCCTTCCTTGCGCCGGCAGCCTTGGCCTTCTTCGCCGCAATCTTGTCCTTTGCGGCTTGCTTCTCAAAACGTAGCGCGGCCTTTGCGGCTTCCACTGCCTGGGCGACCTCACGCTTTGCCGCTTCGATCGCCTTCTTCGTGTCGGCGCGCAGTTTTAGCAAGCTCTTCTTCGCTGCCTGGGCTTCACGTGCGAGCACGCTGGCCTTCTTCGTCGGCACAGCCATCTGCTTTGCGGCAGGCTTTTTCTTGGTGACTGCGCTTTTCTGAGAAGTTGCTTTGGTTGCTGCGACCATGTTGATTATCCTTTAGTTGTGGAGTGCGGAGTATAACCGCTGGAGCCAGGTGTCAGCGATTTGAAGACGACTATATGGCAGTGCATACGTCGAGTTATCGCAATAGCTACATGGGAGCGCTTAGCCTGCTGGTCTACGGGACTCGCTGGAGTGGTACAACCAGGCCACGTGTCCGACCCGCCGAGGACAATCCCACCGCAACTGAAAATTGCCTCATTTCCAAGGATCATCAGCACTCGTTATCGGTCGACGCAAATGGGTCCGTTCCCATCGTCTCAACTCTTTGGGGCATCGACATCTGCAATAAGGATGGGCATGCGCCTGGTTTCTGTCGGTACGGTGCCGTACCCGGCTGTGGCGGACAAGGCGGTCTCCATCAACTGCGGGCATCTCGACTACGACCAGGCAACAGCATCACGACAAGGCGCATTCAGCCGCATCTCACCAGGCGCAACTTCCGCACAACGCGCTAAATGGCTGTCCGGCGCATGGTGTGGTCGAAACCCGCTTTGATTCAAGAAAAGGCGCATACTGGGGTTGGCACCACCGTGCGAGTACCTGTAGTCAAGAGCCGTAGTCAAGGAGCGCCCGACGTGCCAACACTGGATCGTAGGAGTCCACCATGGCACTGAATTTCCCCAATCCCAGCCGCAGCTACGATGCGGCGCGGCACTGTGTATGTTTCTGGGGCTACGACAACGCCCGCGAAGTCGCATTCCAGGTCTCTGACAATATCCTTCTTTCGCTTAGCCAGGAGAGGGCTTCCGAAGAGGCTTCCCTTCTGGCCACATTCGACCTCCATCGCGACCAGATATTGCTGCTGGCACAAGATATATACACGCCGGGCGCGCGCAATACATACACCATTTCGTAGTGGCGGCGGCTGGCAGGCAGAACGGCGTGCCAGGTGCCCCAACCTTTGCACCTCAAGGCGCCGACAGGTCAGGCAGCAAGCGATCGAATTCTCGCTTCACGACCGCATAGCACTCGCGTACTAGCAGGAGTTCGTATGGGGCGGATCTCTGCAGCGCCTGTTGCTCCGCTACACGCAGGCGCTCATTACGCAGATGGTGCAAACCGCGGTATGCAATCGCCATCACTCCATCGACCAGCAACTGTGCCGATGGCTGCTGCTGAGCATCGACCGGCTGCCCTCCAGCGAGTTGACGATGACGCAGGAACTCATTGCCAACATGCTCGGGGTGCGGCGCTCCGGCGTGACCGAGGCCGCCTTGAAGCTCCAGGCCGCGGGCCTGATCCGCTACAGCCATGGGCATATTGCTGTACTCGACCGGATTGGCTTGGAAAATTAATATTTGGGACGCCGGCCTGATGCTTAGCGCCAGCATTACAAACGTGCCGATAGCGAGCCATTGGCCTCAGTTGGAAACTGCCGCAACCGAATCAGGTCCGCGGACGCCCCATATAGGCGTGTCCGGCGCATCACATCCGAACAGAAATTGGAAGGTCGTGACTTGACCCCTCTCGGCATTTCCCGTAGCCCGCCCCTTGTGCGGGCTATTTTTTTGCCGGACGGCACCCGATACCGCGATCCCGGCGCCTAAGCTTTTTTCACGCCCGCCCCCATTCCGATCCAGGCGCCCGGCATCGCCGGCCAGAAGGAGATCGCGCCATGAGCAATGAAGCAGAGAAGAACCGCCTCGACGAAGCGCAGGCGGGCCGCGCGGCCTGGAAAAAATGGGGGCCCTACCTCAGCGAGCGGCAATGGGGGACGGTGCGCGAGGACTACAGCGACAACGGCGACGCCTGGAACTACTTCACCCATGACCAGGCCCGCTCGCGCGCCTACCGCTGGGGCGAGGACGGCCTCGGCGGTATCAGCGACGACCACCAGGTATTGTGCTTCGCGCTGGCCCTGTGGAATGGGCGCGATCCGATCCTGAAGGAGCGCGCCTTCGGCCTGGCCAACGGCGAGGGCAATCATGGCGAGGACGTGAAAGAGTACTACTTCTATCTCGATTCCACGCCGACGCACTCGTACATGAAGTATCTGTACAAGTATCCGCAGGCCGCCTATCCCTACAGTGACCTCGTCCAGACCAACCGCAGCCGCGGCAAGCATGAGGCCGAGTACGAGTTGCTGGACACCGGCGTGTTTGACGACAACCGGTATTTTGATGTCTTTGTCGAATACGCGAAGGCGGCGCCTGAGGACGTGCTGGTGCGAATCAGCGTCTTCAACCGCGGTCCGGACGCGGCGCCGATGCACCTGTTGCCGACCCTGTGGTTCCGCAACACGTGGTCGCAGCCGTGGGGCGGTTCGAAGCCGATCCTCGAGCGCGTCGATGCCTCCGGGCAGGCGGCGGTCCGCGCGCGTCACAGCGACCCGTTGTTTCAGGAATCGCTGGGCGAGTATTACCTCTACTGCGACGCCGACGTGCCGCTGCTCTTCACCGAGAATGAGACCAACAACACCCGGCTGTTCGGCACGGGCAACGCGTCGCCCTACGTGAAGGACGGCATCCACAACTTCATCGTGCACGGCGATGCCGCGGCGGTGAATCCCGCGCAGCAGGGAACCAAGGCAGCGCCCCACTATCAGCTCAACATCGGCGGTGGTGAGTCACAAGTCGTGCGGTTGCGGTTGACGACCCAGGCGCCGGGGGCGGCGTCCGCGCCCTTCCATGGCTTCGACGCGGTGTTCGCCGCCAGGCTGGAGGAGGCCGATGCCTTCTACGCGTCGATCACACCGCTCGCGATTCGCGACGACCCGGACCGTGTGAGCGTCATGCGCCAGGCGCTGGCCGGCATGCTCTGGACCAAGCAGTACTTCTACTATGACCTCGACATCTGGCTCGACGAGCACGGCGCGGGTGCCCACTTGCCGCAACCGGAACGCAGGCGGGTGCGCAACAGCGAATGGTCGCACATGTTCAACGACGACATCATCTCGATGCCGGACAAATGGGAGTATCCCTGGTACGCCGCGTGGGACCTGGCATTCCACATGATTCCGCTGGGCATGGTCGATCCCGACTTCGCCAAGCAACAGCTCGACCTGATGCTGCGCAACGACTACCTGCATCCGAACGGCCAGCTCCCTGCTTACGAGTGGAACTTCGGCGATGTCAACCCGCCCGTGCACGCCTGGGCGACGATGCAGCTCTACTTGTTCGACAAGGAGCGCCGCGGTGGCAGCGGCGATGTCGAGTTCCTCAAGTACGCCTTCTCCAAACTGCTGGTCAATTTCACCTGGTGGGTCAATCGCAAGGACCGCGCCGGCGCCAATGTCTTCGAGGGCGGCTTTCTCGGGCTCGACAATATCGGGGTGTTCGACCGTTCATCGCCACTGCCCACTGGCGGGTACCTGGATCAGGCCGACGGGACGGCGTGGATGGTGTTCTTCAGCGAGCAAATGCTGCGCATCGCGGTCGAGCTCGCGTTGCAGGAGCCGCTCTACGAGGAGTTCGTCGAGAAATTCTTCCAGCACACGGTGTTCATTGCCGGCGCGCTGGACCGCGTCGGTGAGCGGAACGACGAAATGTGGGATGAGGAGGATGGCTTTTTCTACGATGTATTGCGTTTCCCGGACGGCAGCGCCACGCGACTCAAGGTGCGCTCCATCGTCGGGCTGCTGCCACTGGCCGCCGTGGCCGTGTTCGAAGAGGACATCCTCGTGAAGCTGCCGAAGTTCCGTGAGCGTGCGGGACTGTTTCTGAGTCGCCACCCCGAGCTTGCCGCCAACATGCATTTGCCTCCAAAGCCCGGCGTAGCCAATCGCCGCATGCTGGCGATCGTTGGCGAGCAGAAGCTGCGCCGCATCCTGGCGCGCATGCTGGACGAGGACGAGTTCTTCGGCCCGCATGGCATTCGCGCGCTGTCGCGCTTCCACCTCGAACACCCCTATGTCTTTCACCACGCGGGCCAGGAGCATCGCGTGGCCTATGTGCCGGGCGATTCCGATACCGGCATGTTCGGCGGCAATTCCAACTGGCGCGGGCCGGTATGGATGCCGATCAACTTCCTGCTGTACACCGCGCTGATACGCCTGTACGCCTATTTCGGCGAGGACCTCAAGGTTGAGTGTCCAACCGGCTCGGGGCAGATGATGACGTTGCTCGAAGTGGCCAAGGAATTAGGCGAACGCTTGATCCGGATCTTCCTGCGCGACGGCGATGGTCGCCGACCGGTGTATGGCGCGGCGGGCAAGTTCCGCGACGACCCACACTGGCGCGACCTGGTGCTGTTTTATGAATATTTCCACGGCGACACCGGTGCCGGGATCGGCGCGAGCCACCAGACCGGCTGGACCGGCTGCGTCGCGCGTATTATCCAGGCGAATTCCGTGCTGTCCAAGGACATACTGCTCAGGCCGGGTGCGGAGGTAGCGGCCTTACGCGCGCTGAGCGCCTCGCACACGGGCCCGGAGTCTGCGACCCCCGGCAATCCTGTCAATCCCGAGAAGGCCAGCTAGGGATTGACGGCTGTGCTGACACCTCGCTATCCGGCGCTGTACCAACTCAACACGCGGGTCCGGTTGACCGAGCTGTCGCTATCGCTCGGCCATGTGGCCACGCTGGATGACATCGCCGATACCGAACTGGACCATCTGGTGGAGATGGGCTTCGACTGGCTCTGGTTGCTGAGCGTTTGGCAGACGGGACCTGCCGCGCAGCGCATCTCGCGCAGCAACGCCGCGTGGCGGCACGAGTTCGAGCAAACACTGCCCGACCTGCGCGAGGAGGATATCGCTGGCTCCGGCTTCGCGATTACCAGTTACACCGTGCACCGGGACCTCGGTGGCGATGAAGCGCTGGCGCGCCTGCGCACGCGCGCGCGCCAGCGCGGGCTGCGCCTGATGCTCGATTTCGTGCCGAACCACATGGCCCCGGATCACGCGTGGGCCGACGAGCATCCGGACTTTTTCGTCCATGGCAGCGAGGAGGATCTGGCGCGTTCGCCCCGCAACTATTGCCGCGTGGCGACGAAGAACGGACCGCTGCTGCTTGCCTACGGCAGGGACCCCTACTTCGACGGCTGGCCCGACACGCTGCAGCTCAACTACGGCAATCCGCAATTGCAGCAAGCGATGATTGCCGAACTGGAGCGCATCGCCGGCCAGTGCGACGGCGTGCGCTGCGACATGGCCATGCTGGTATTGCCCGAGGTGTTCGAGCGCACCTGGGGCATCCGGCCCGACCTGTTCTGGCTGAAGGCGACGGCGTCGGTGCGACGCCAGCATCCCGGCTTCCTGTTCATGGCCGAGGTTTACTGGGATATGGAATGGACGCTGCAGCAGCAGGGCTTCGACTACACCTATGACAAGCGCTTGTACGACCGCTTGCGCGAACAGCGCGCCCGCCCCGTGCGCGAGCACCTGGGCGCGGACCTGGACTATCAGGACAAGCTGGCGCGCTTTCTGGAGAATCATGACGAGCCGCGCGCCGCATCGACCTTTGCACCCGAAATCCATGCGGCTGCCGCGGTGCTGACCTTCCTCTCGCCGGGCTTGCGCTTCTTCCACCAGGGGCAGTTCGCAGGCCGGCGCACACGTATCTCGCCGCATCTGGTCCGCGCCCCGGACGAAGCGGTGGACGGAGCGCTCGCGCAGTTCTATGCCCGACTGCTTGCCGTGATGCGCCAACCGCTGCTTCGCGATGGCAACTGGTCCTTGCTGGAATGCGTCCCCGCCTGGGGCGACAACAAGACGTCGGACAACTTCATTGCGTTCCGTTGGGTAGGGGCTCCTCACGAGTGGATGTTCGTGGCCGTGAACTACTCGCCGCAGCAGAGCCAATGCTTCATGCGAACTCCCTTCACGGAACTGGGGGAGCGGACCGTACGACTTCAGGACCGGCTCAGCCCGGCTGTCTATGATCGACCGGGCGATGACCTGCGCGCCCGCGGTCTTTTCCTGGACATGCCACCCTGGGGCTTTCATGTTTTTGACGTGCAAGGGATGGATTGACAGGGACTGTTGGCCGCTCATGCTGGCCCAGGTTTCGAATTATTTTTTCTAATGAGATTGTGAGATATCGTCGCTGTAAAAAAGCCCGCGCGCGCCCTACCATGCTGAAAACCAAAGGGCGAACGCCGCAGCGGTTCCATGCGCTGGTCTGGCCAGGCGGCTATGAGAATTCCCAATAGATCGCCTGTACCGCGGGTGTCTCGCCTCCATACTTTCGTAATCATAGGCAGGAGACACCCCCCATGCTATTTCTCGTCATCAGTACTCCCCGTCCGGAGCGCCCCTCCACGCTGGTCGACTCGCGCAGCCACTACTGGGACTGGATGCGTCCCTTGCTCGATGCCGGACTGGCCCGCTCGGTGCATGCGCGGGTCGGGCGCGGCGCCGTCGCGCTGTTCGACGTCGACTCGAACGCGACGCTGCACCGCTTGATGAACGAATGGGCGGACATTATTCCGGCCCATTTCGACGTCTATCCCTTGCTGGACGAGGATACAGCGAAGGCTTTCCTGGCGACCCGGAATGGAGGGCAGCCATGATGCCGCTACGCCGGCGCCGCCTGCCCGGGCTGGGCCGGGCGGTGCTGGCCCTGGCCGTCGCGGCTTGTGCCCTCGGCGTGAGCGCGGAGTCTTTTCCCGACAAGCCAGTGCGCATGATCGTGGCCTTTCCTGCCGGGGGCGGCACGGATATCGTGGCGCGCGTGATCGCGGAGCGGCTGACCAGTCTTTGGGGCCAGCAGGTCATCGTCGACAACCGCGGCGGCGCCGGCGGCGTGATCGGTACCGAGATCGCGGCCCGGGCTGCGCCTGATGGCTACACGATCTTCCTGGCGACGCTCGGCAATCTATCGATCAATCCGCACTTGTATCCGATGAGCGTGGATCCGCTCAAGGATCTCGCGCCGGTCTCGAATGTGGTGCAGGTGAATTTCGTACTGGTGGCAAATCCCGGCTTGCCCGCGAAGAACGTGAAGGAGCTGATCGCGCTGGCCAGGAACAAGCCTGACCAGATCACCTTTTCCTCCTCAGGCGTGGGGGGCGCGCCGCATCTGGCCGGCGAACTCTTCAACGACATGGCCGGCGTGAAGCTGGCGCACATTCCTTACAAGGGCAGCGGCCCCAGCTTTAACGACCTGCTCGGCAACCAGGTGTCGCTCACCTTCGACAGCCTGGTCCAGGCTCTGCCGTACGTAAAGGCTGGCAAGCTGCGTGCGCTGGCGGTGCTGGCCGGCAGTCGCTCCCCCTTGCTGCCCGACGTCCCCACGCTGTCCGAGGCCGGCGTGCCAGGATACGACTTCGCCAACTGGTTCGGCCTGGTTGCACCGGCCGGCACGCCACCCGAGCGCATCCGGAAACTGAGCGCCGATGTGCACCAGGTGCTCGACCAACCGGCCGTGCGCAAGCAATTGGCTGGCATGGGCGCGGTTCCAGCCGCCACCACGCCGGAGCAGTTCGGTGAACTGATCCGGGCCGAAAGCCGCAAATGGGGCAAGATCATCAAGGAGCAAAACATACGGGCGCCTTAGCCCGCGCCAGCAGCCAGTTTCGGAAGCAGGCGATCTTGCCGTCGTCGGCACGCGCCGCGGGGCAGACCAGGTGGTAGCCGCGCGATCGCCGCAACACCAGTGGATGTGGCGCCACCAGCCTGCCCTGCGCCAGGTCCTTCTCCAGGTAGCGGAGTTGGCCCAGCGCCACCCCCAGGCCTTCGGTGGCGCATTGATAGATGACGCTGAGATCTTCGTAGTACATGTCGCCCACCGCCGGACCCCGTTCCGCGCCGGCCGCGCGAATCCAGTCGGGCCAGTGTTGCGGCCGCCGGTTGGAGTGCAGCAGCGGCAGTTCCAGCAGCGCCTCGGTGGTGCACGGACTGGGTAGCCGGGCGGCGAGTTCGGGCGCCATGATGGGCGTGAGTTCGTCGCTGAACAGCAGATCGTTGCGCAGCCCTTCCCAGGGCCCGTCGCCGTAGACGATGCCCACATCGACATTGTCGCGCTTGAAGTCCACGCCTTCGACGCTGGAGGTCAGCTTCACGTTGATGTCAGGATGGTCGGACTGAAAGGCAGGCAGCAGCGGAATGAGCCAGCGCACGAACAGCGTGGTGTGGCCGCGCACGGTCAGCACCTGCTTTGAGCCCGTGGAGACCAGCTCCTGGGTGGCCCGCACGATCTCCGCAAACGCGCCGCCGAGCGCCGCGGCATAAAGCTCGCCGCCGCGGGTCAGGCGCAGGCGCCGCGAGCCCCGCTCGAACAGATCAAAACCGAGCCAGCTTTCCAGTGCCTTGATCTGGTGGCTGACCGCGCCCTGCGTGATGTGCAGTTCCTGCGCGGCGCTGGTAAAGCTGAGGTGCCGCGCCGCGCTTTCGAACACGCGCAGCGGATTGAGGGGAGGAAGTTGCGGGTTCATGGCAGGTTTGTGCAGGGATGTCCGGCGATGGCCGGAAAAGGCAGAGCCATTAGCTTTATCGATGCGATGGTGAAATTTTCTCGATGGCCTTCAAAGCGGAGACTCCATATTATCGTTACAAACGTGGGGCTGACGCACGTTCCGGGGGAAGCGCAGCCAAGGTTGCAATTATTAGTTTTTATTATGCCAGCATAGGGGCGTACGGATGAATATGCGATATGGGACCAATTTTCCCTCGTTGCAGGACGAGGTGGACGAAGGGGAATGGCAGGCGCGGAAAGCACTGGCGGCGTGCTATCGGCTGATGGACCGCTACAGCATGACCGACATGATCTACAACCACATCACGGCACGGATTCCCGGCCGGGAAGGCAGGCTGCTGATCAATCTGTACGGGCTGCTGTACAAGGAGATCACGGCGTCCAACCTGGTCGAGATCGACTTCGACGGCACCGTGTGCCGCAAGCCGGACACCGACTACAGCATCAACAAGTCCGGTTACGTGATCCACGGCTGCATCCACCGCGCGCGTCCCGACGTGCATTGCGTCATCCATACGCATACGCGCGCCGGGATGGCGGTGTCGGCCATGCGCTGCGGCCTGCTGCCCGTTACGCAGACCGCCTCGCGGTTCCACGGCCATCTCGGCTATCACGAGTTCGAAGGGCCCGCGGTGGACCTGGCCGAGCAGGCGCGGCTGGTGGCCGATCTGGGTCCGCACAATGCCATGATCCTGCGCAACCATGGCCTGCTCGTGTGCGGAAGCTCTGTGCCGCAGGCATTCAACCTGATGTATCAGCTGGAGATGGCGTGCCGGGCCCAGGTAGACGCGATGGCGGCCGGCCTGGACCAGGTGCTGGTGCCCGCCGACGAGATCCTGGACGGCGCGGCACACCTGTACCAGCCCGGCACGCGCCGGCCTTATGGCGAACTCGAGTGGCACGCCATGCTGCGCTTGCTGGACGCCGAGCCGGGTGGCTATCCCTCCTATGCCAGCTGACGCTTTTGCCGCCCTCCCCTTACCAATTCCGGAGACTCTCGCATGACTGATGTCGTCGCCAGACCCACCGCGGGCATATGCGATTGCCACGTACACGTGTTCGGCCCCGCGTCAGCCTACCGCTTCGATGCCGCGCGCACGTATACGCCCGCGGATGCGCCGCTCGACGCCCTGCTCGCGCTGCACCGCAGCCTGGGCATCGACCGTACCGTCATCGTCCAGCCCAGTCCGTACGGTGCGGACAATACTTGCCTGCTGGATGCGCTGGCGCAGCTCGGCGGCGCGGGCCGCGGCGTGGCGGTCATCGACGAGACCACGTCCGGAGATGCCCTGACCGCCATGCACCGCGCGGGTGTGCGCGGTGTGCGCGTTAACCTGGAGACTGCCGGCGAGCATGATGCCGAGGTGGCGCGGCGCAGGTTGCTGAGCGCCGCGAAGCGCGTGGCGCCGCTGGGGTGGCATGTGCAGACCTACACCAACCTCGCCACCTTGTCGGCGCTATCCGACGTATTGTCCGACTTGCCCGCGCCGCTGGTCGTCGATCATTTCGGCCGCGCGCAAGCAGAGCTGGGGCCGTCGCAAGCCGGCTTCGACACCTTGCTCGCGGCCCTCGCGTCCGGGCGCGTATACGTGAAGCTGTCGGCCGCCTACCGCATCTCTCGGGCGCCCGACTACGCTGACGTGGCCGCGCTCGCGCGTGCCCTGATCGACGCCAATCCCGATCGCGTGCTGTGGGGCACCGACTGGCCGCACCCCGGGTCGGCCGCGGGCCGACCACTGTCCGTCGCTGGCATCACGCCGTTTCGAGACGAGGACAACGCACGGGCGCTGCTGCGCTGCCTCGAATGGGCCGGGACCACGGAGCGCGCCCACAAGCTCCTGGTGGACAACCCGGCGCGGCTATATGGATTCTGAAGTTTGACCGCGGAGGCATCAGACCTCCCGGATATGCGTGAAGTACCGCTATCGCGCAACACGATAAACAGGAGACAAAGATCATGAACAACATCCCCCGCGTGCTGGCGGCCCTGGCCATCGGCGTCGCCTTTGCGGCCAGTCCGGCCCAGGCGAGCGAGACCTATCCGGCCAAACCGATACGCATCGTGGTGCCCCTGGCACCGGGCGGTACCGTCGACCTGGTTTCCCGGCTGATTGCCAAGGGCCTGTCCGAAGACCTGGGGCAGCCGGTCATTGTAGAAAACAAGCCCAGCGCCAGCGGCCTGATCGGCACGCGCGAGGTCGCGCACGCCCAGCCCGACGGCTACACCCTGCTGGCGGTCGCCAATACCTTCGCATCGGCCCCGGCCTTCGTGCCGGATGCCCGCTACGATCCGATCAAGGACTTCGCGCCGGTGACGCAGATCTGCCAGATCCCCATGGTGCTGGTCGCGCATCCTTCCGTGCCCCAGCGCACCGTCAAGGAACTGATCGACCGGGCCAGGGCCCACCCCGGCCAGGTCTCGTTCGCATCGTCCGGCATCGGCTCCACCGGCTACATCGCGGCAGAGCTTTTCAGTCGGCAGGCGGGCATCAAGATGCTGAGTGTTTCGTACAAGGGCAATGGCCAGGCGCTGATGGACGTGGTGGGCGGTCAGGTGATGACGATGTTCGACCAGGTCAGCACGTCGGGGCGGTACGTGCAGGCGAAAAAGCTGCGCGCGCTGGCGGTCACGACGCCCACGCGCTCGGCCCTGCTCCCCGATGTCCCGACGGTGGCAGAGGCCGGGCTGCCGGGGTATGAGGATGCCACCTTCAACGCGATCCTGGCGCCCGCCGGCACGCCTGCCCCGATCGTGTCCCGCCTGCACGCAGCCATCGCCAAGGCGCTGGCGCGACCCGCGGTACGCGATCAGCTGGCGGCGCAGGGCATCGAGGTCAAGCCGAGCGAGTCGCCGCAGGCCTTCGGCGACTACCTGCGCGGAGCGGTCAACAAGTATCGCGCAATCGCTCAGGCCGAGCCCACCGGAGGCTGATCGCTGCGCTCCCCCAATGGGGAGCCCACTCCCGGGGCTCGGTTCCAGAAACCAGAAAGGCGAGTTTCGGCGCGCCGGGGCGCCTTTGCCATACTCAGTCGAGGGTGATCTTGCCCGCCTTCACGATCTGCCCATAGCGGGTGATGTCACGGTCGATCAGCTTGCGGAACTCCTCTGAGGTGCCTCCCACCGGCACGAAGCCCAGCTCAGTCAGCTTCTTGGCAACGTCCGGGCTGCGGGTTGCCGCGGCGATTTCCTTGGCCATGCGATCGACGACCGGAGCCGGCGTGCCGGCGGGTGCCAGCAGGCCCGTCCACGAGCTCATGACAAAGCCCGGGAAACCCGACTCTTCCATGGTCGGGATGTTCGGTTCACCTGGCCAGCGCTTGGCCGACGCCACGGCGAGCACGTTGATCTTGCCAGACTTCACGTGCGGCATCGGCACCAGCAACGGATCGAACGCCACGGAGACCTCGCCCGACACCAGCGCCGGCAGAATCGGCGCGCTGCCGTTGTACGGAATGTGGGTCATCTTGACCTTGGACTCCATCGCCAGGCGCTCACCAGTCAGGTGCGCGGAGCTGCCAACACCGCTCGAGCCGAAGGTCAGTGTGTCGGGGTGCTTCTTGCCGTATGCGACCAGTTCACCAACCGTCTTGACCGGCAACTTCTTGCTGGCGAACAGGAACAACGGCAGTTCCGCCATCTCGGCCACCGGTACCAGGTCCGACGGCTTGTAGCTGAGCTTCGAGTACAGCGACATGTTCGCGCTGTAGGCCGCCAGCACCGACACGAAGGTATAGCCATCCGGCGCGGAGCGCGCCGCGACGCCCACACCCAGCGTGCTGTTCGCACCGGGCTTGTTCTCGATGATGATGGGCTGCCCGATGCTTTGCGCGACCTTCTCGAACACGACGCGCGAAACTGTGTCGGTCGAGCCGCCGGGCGTATAGGGAACGATGACCTTGATCGGTTTGGTCGGCCAGGCATCGGCGGCCATGGCGGCGGAGTGGCCGACGGCCAGGCCAGCGATGGCGACAGCCATCAGTCGTACGGTGCGCGATGCGCGAATGTTGATGCTCAAACTACGTCTCCTGCCCTTGGTTTCAGTGTGCGCCCGCGCGTGACGGAAATTCCGTATCGGTATGAACGGGGCGCTTGATTATGCCGGACGCACATATGCAGCGCCCTCAGGCCGACCCTGAAAAACAGCTGTCCCAACAATGCAATGTGCGATAACCGCTCCAGCCCCTCGCGGAGAGACGGGTAGGTGGCACATTGCTACGCTCCGATCGTCGGGCCGGGTGCCGGGGGAATGCCAAGAGCGTCACGACGTCCAGTCCTGCACCGGGTTGCAGGCAAGGTAACGCACCGGCTGCGCAATGCCCAGTCGCAGGCGGGCCGCTTCGATCGGCTCATGTAGCAACTTTTCATAATCCTCACCAAGCAGCCAAGCCGCGCGTCGGCCTATTCGGTAGCCCTCCAGCACCGCCCTCGCGAAGCCCAGGCTGCGGGATACGCGCAGGCTTTTCATGGAGGCCGCGACTGCGATAAAGGCCCATCCCCTACCGCCGGTTTGCGCATAGCTGAATGCCACCAGCGCGGCTTCGCCCAGGCTCTCGTCAGCCCGGTACCCCGTGAGTACATGCCAGATATCGTGGATGTCGCGCGTACGCCGGCCGAACCACAGATAGGCGTCTTCGACGACCGGCTCCTGATCCAGGTTCGATATCCTGGCCAGCCCGTCCGCGCTGTAGCCGGTCCTTTCGATGAACTCGCGATAGGCCGCACCCACCGTTCCCGGCGCGAACCGGGACACATAGTCCGGATCGGCGAGACGCTCCGCCAGTTCAATGCGCTGATACACCATGCGCCGGCCGTCTGGCTTGCTCAGCAGCCGGCTGAAATTCCGCGGCATGGACGGGCCATTGAGCGCTCGCATGATGCGGAACACCTGCTCCGTGTCATTGCTGTCTGCCAGTAGCCTGCGAATAGCCTTGAACGCTGTCAGCACATCCTGCTTGTACGGACTAGAACCGATTGAAGTCGCCATGGGGTGGGCTCCGGTAACAAATTTGCGGGGTGAGGCGGATGCGAGTGCGCCAGGTGTGGAGGAAGAGCAGGATGCCGGTGACAAGCAATACGGCGAGCAACCCTGCGACGACGGCGAGTCCGATGGTCATGGCTGCACCTCGCTGCTTACCCCCGCCGGCTGCGTGCTGTTATCCCGCTGGCTGCGCCGGGTGTCGTCCTGCTTTAGCGTCGGCGCCTGCGTGCCCGGCAGCGGTGTGTCGAACTGCAGCACGCCATCGACGATGCGCCCGTACCGGATCGTGAGCATGTCTTTCAGATAGTTCTGATGCACGCGCCACGGCTTGCGGTTGCCCTGCTTCGGCAGCACGCTGGCCGCGCGTTGCACGTAGCCCGAGGTGAAGTCCAGGAACGGCACGGGCTGCACGTCGGCAGCCCGGCGCGGCATGGCGATGCGGTGCTTGTGACGGTCCATGTAGCGCAGCAGCCGGCAGACGTACTCGGCGGTGAGGTCCGCCTTGAGCGTCCATGACGCATTGGTGTAGCCGAAGGCCAGCACCAGATTGGGCACCTCGCTGAGCATCATGCCCTTGTAGGCCATCGATTCGGCCGGCCGGCGTGGTTGGCCGTCCACGCTGACCGCGATGTCGCCGAGCATGTTCAGCTTCAGCCCGGTGGCGACCACCACGATGTCCGCGGGCAGCATCTTGCCGCTGCGCAGAACGATACCCTCGGCGTTGAAGCGTTCGATCGTGTCGGTGACGATCGCCGCGCGCCCGTCGCGGATTTCGCGGAACAGGTCGCCGTCCGGCACCAGGCACAGGCGCTGATCCCAGGGCATATAGCGGGGCGTGAAATGGGTATCCACATCGAAGCCAGGTGCAAGCTGCGCGGCGGCCATCGCGATCAGCCGCTGCTTGACCCGCTCGGGGCGGCGGCGCGCCAACTGGAAGAAACTCATGCCAAGCAGCACGTTCTTCCAACGCGTCACCGTGTAGGCCAGCTTTTCAGGCAAGACGCGTCGCAATCTGTTGGCGATGGCGTCTTCGCCGGGGCGCGTGACGATATAGGTGGGCGAGCGCTGCAGCATGGTCACGTGGGCCGCGCTTTTCGCCATGGCGGGCACCAGCGTCACCGCCGTGGCGCCGCTGCCGATCACCACCACGCGCTTGCCGGCGTAGTCGAGCGATTCGTCCCAGAACTGCGGATGTACCATGCGGCCCCTGAAGGTTTCTTCGCCGGGAAACGTGGGGCGGTGGCCTTCGGCATAGCGGTAATAGCCGGCGCAAACGTACAGGAAGCGGGCCCGCAGGCGCACGCGGCTGCCGTCCTGGGTGCGCTCCGCTTCCACGGTCCAGCAGGCGCTGCTGCTATCCCAGGCGACGGTGAGCACCTTGTGGCCGAAGCGTATGTGTGGCGTGATGCCGGCTTCTTCGGCCGTCTGGCGGATGTAGGCAAGGATCGAGGGTCCGTCGGCGATGGCCTTGGCCCCCTGCCACGGCTTGAAACGGTAGCCGAGCGTGTACATGTCCGAATCCGAACGGATGCCCGGGTAGCGGAACAGGTCCCAGGTGCCGCCCAGCGCCTGGCGGGCTTCGAGGATGGCGTAGCGCTTGCCGGCGCAGCGTTCCTGCAGGTGCCGCGCGGCACCGATCCCGGACAGGCCGGCGCCTACGATCAGAACATCAAGGACTGCGTCATCAGAATGGGGGGCGGTCATGATGAGAAATCCGGACGAGTGCGGATGAGCGGCGTTTCTGACAAGATAGGTTGTCAAAATTCATCTGGCAATAGGGAATGTCATAATGGCCCCCATGACGACCGAGCTTTCCCCCGCTCGCCGCTATCGCGGCGCCGAAGCCGAAGAACGACGCGCCCAGCGCCGCAGCCAGCTGATTGCCGCGGCTGTCCAGGTCTACGGAGAGCGTGGCTACCAGAACGCCACGGTCAAGGCCGTGTGCGAAGCCGCCGGACTGACTGAGCGCTATTTCTATGAGTCGTTTGCCAATAGCGAGGCGCTTTTGCTGGCGTCGTACGAAACCGTGACGCGCAAATTGCTGCACACTCTGGCGCGGGCAGGCGAGGAAAACGGCGAAAGTGGGGAACAGCGCGCTTTGGCGATGCTACGGGCTTACTTTGGTGCGCTGCAATGCGAGCCTCGCGCGGCGAGGGTCTTCCTGGTCGAAATCCGCGGCGTCAGCAAGCTTGTAGATGAAGCGCTGGCCATTTCGCTTAGCGAGTTTGGTGCACTGCTGGCGCGGACGTTATTGGCTGGTGGACGGGAGGGCCGGGAGTTCGATCCGATGCTGAGCGCCGGCGTGGCCGGCGGGATCGTCCATGTCGCGCTGTACTGGATTCGTAACGGTTATGCGCCCGATGTCGACACCGTGGCCCGTACCGCATTGCAACTGGCGCTTGTGCTGATGTGTCGGCCGGCTTAAGGCCCGCGCGGTCGGGGTCAAGCTACTGCCCGAAACCCCGATACATTCTCCTGCCTCGATCGAGATGGCGCGATTCGAATCGCGCGCAGATTGGTTCGCCCTCCCCTCATTCGAAAGGCCGAAAGATGTCGCCGGCACGGAGCCCTGGACGGGCAGCGGTGCGCGCGACGGCGCACGCTGCCCGCCCGGCTTGCGCGTCAGGCTGGTCCGGCGCCTGCCGCGGGCGCATCGCCGGCCTTGCCGGTCTGGTCGTGCCAGCCGCCGCCCAGGGCCTTGTACAGGTTGACTTCACTGGTCAGCTGTTCGAGCCGGGCTTCGATCAGCAGTTGCTGTGCGTTGTACAGCGAGCGCTGCGCGTCCAGCACGGCAAGGTAGCTGTCGACACCCGTGCGATAGCGCCGGTCGGCCAGACCATAGGCGTCCTGGGCGGCTTCCACGAAGCGGACCTGGGCCTGGAGCTGGCTGGTGTACGTGCCGCGTGCCGCCAGCCCGTCGGCCACCTCGCGGAAGGCGGTCTGCACCGTACGCTCGTACTGGGCGACGTTGACATCCTTCTGGATGGCGGCAAAGTCCAGGCTCGCCCGCAGGCTGCCGGCGGTAAACAGCGGCAGGTTGATCTGCGGCTGGAACAGCCACGTGCCGGAGCCGGCCCCGAACAGGCCCGAAAGCTGCCTGCTGGCGGTGCCTGCCGATGCGGTCAGGCTGATACTGGGGAAGAACGCCGCACGCGCGGCGCCGATATCGGCGTTGGCGGAGCGCAGCCGGTGCTCGGCAGCGAGCACGTCCGGGCGGTTCTGCAGCAGGTCTGAGGGCAGCCCGGCCGGGACATCGGCAAACAGCTTCTGCTCCAGCGGCAGGCCTTCCGGCAGGTCCGCGGGCAGGGACGTGCCGAGCAGCAGCACCAGGGCATTCTGGTCCTGGGCTACCAGCCGGGTATAACGTGCGAGACTCGCGCGTGCGGTTTCCACGGCGGTCTGCGCCTGGCGCAGGTCCAGCCGGGAAGCGATCCCTTCCTCGTAGCTGCGCCGGGTCAGGCCATAACTGCGCTCGTAATTGGCCAGCGTTTCACGGGTGACCTGCAGCAGGGCTTCATCGGCGCGCTGGGTCAGGTAGGCGCTGGCAACGCTCGCCACCAGCGAGATCTGGGCGCTGCGGCGTGCCTCGTCGCTGGCGAAATACTGCTCGAGCGCGGATTCGCTAAGGCTGCGCAGGCGGCCGAACAGGTCGATTTCCCACGCCGTGGTGCCCACCGACACGCCGTACTGGCTGCCGATCATCCGCTGTCCGGTGGTGGACAGGTCGGCGGGAATGCGCTGGCGCGTGCCCAGTGCGGCGGCGCCGACGGCAGGAAACAGGTCGGCGCGCTGGATGCGGTACTGTGCACCGAACGCCTCCACGTTGAGGGCGGCCACGCGCAGGTCACGGTTGTTCTCCAGCGCCAGTTCGATGAGACGGCGCAGCCGCGGATCGGCAAAGAATTCGCGCCAGCCCAGCTCGACCGCGGGCACCTGGCCGGCTTCGGCGTCGGCATCGGCTGGCAGGTAGGCCGGGCCCTGCGGGTAGGCTGCCTCCACCGGCGAGGCCGGCCGCTCGTACTTGGGAATCAGGCTGCAGCCGGCCAGCATGGCCATGGCGGCAGCGCAGAGCAAGGTCTTCTTCATTCGAGCGCGCCTTTTTCCAGGGAGGCGTCATGGGGCTTCGGCCTGCGCTTGCGCCCGAACAGCGAGGTGACGACGACAAAGAACAGCGGCACCCAGAAGATCGCCAGCACCGTGGCAGTGATCATGCCGCCGATCACGCCGGTACCGATGGCATGCTGGCTGCCCGCACCGGCGCCAGTGGACACGGCCAGCGGAAACACGCCGAGCATGAAGGCCAGCGAGGTCATCACGATGGGGCGCAGGCGCAAGCGGCACGCCTCCACGGCGGCCTCGACCAGGTCCTTGCCCTGTTCGTACTCGCTCTTGGCGAATTCCACGATCAGGATGGCGTTCTTCGCGGACAGGCCGATGGTGGTCAGCAGGCCCACCTGGAAGAACACGTCATTGGACAAGCCACGCCCCAGCGTGGCAAGCAGTGCGCCGATCACGCCGAGTGGCACCACCAGCATCACGGAGAACGGAATCGACCAACTTTCGTACAGCGCGGCCAGGCACAGGAACACCACCAGCAGCGAGAGCGCATAGAGCGCCGGCGCCTGCGCGCCCGACAGCCGCTCCTCATAGGACAGGCCGGTCCAGGCATAGCCCACGCCCGGCGGCATCTGCTTCATGATCTCCTCGATCGCCTTCATGGCCTCGCCGGAACTGCGCCCGGGCGCGGGCTCCCCCAGCATTTGCACCGCCGGCACGCCGTTGTAGCGCTGCAGCTTGGGCGAGCCATAGGCCCACTTGCCGTCGGCAAAGGCCGAGAACGGCACCATCTCGCCCTTGTCGTTGCGCACGAACCACTTGTCGATATCGTCCGGGTTCATCCGCGAGTCCGGGCGGCCCTGCACGTAGACGCGCTTGACCCGGCCGCGGTCGATGAAGTCGTTGACATAGCTGGAACCCCAGGCGATCGACACCGTGCTGTTGATGTCACCCAGCGAGACGCCAAGCGCGCGCGCCTTTTCATCGTCGATCACCAGCTGGTACTGCGGCTGGTCATTCAGGCCATTGGGGCGCACGCGCTGCAGCACCGGGCTTTGCGAGGCCAGCGCCAGGAACTTGTCGCGCGCGTCCATCAGCGCCACGTGGCCAATGCCGGCCTGGTCCTGCAGGTAGAGGTCAAAGCCGGTGGCATTGCCCAGTTCCTGCACCGCGGGCGGAGCGAACGCGAACGACATCGAATCGCGGAAGCTCATGAACTTGCGCTGCGCGCGCGCGGCCAGGTCGAACACGCTGGTGCTCTCCCCGCTGCGCTGCGCCCATGGCTTAAGCAGGATGAAGGCCAGGCCCGAGTTCTGGCCGCGGCCGGCAAAGTTGAAGCCGTTGACAGTAAACAGCGACTCCACCACGCCGCCCTCTTCCTTCAGCAGGTAATCGCGCATCTGGTCGAGCACCTTCTGCGTGCGCTCGGCCGTGGCGCCGGCCGGCGTCTGCACCTGGGCGTACAGCACCCCCTGGTCTTCTTCCGGCAGGAACGACGTGGGGATGCGGGTGAACAGGAAGCCCATCGCCACCACGATGGCCACGTAGATCAGCAGGAAGGGCAGGCGGCGCTTCAGGATGCCTGACACGCTGCGCTCGTAGCCCTGGGTGGTCGCGATGAACTTGCGGTTGAACCAGCCGAAGAAACCGCCCTTGTTCTCGCCATGATCGCCCTTTTCGATGGGCTGGAGCATGGTGGCGCACAGGGCCGGCGTCAGTATCAGCGCGACCAGCACCGACAGCACCATGGACGAGACAATGGTGATGGAGAACTGCCGGTAGATCACGCCGGTTGAGCCGCCGAAGAACGCCATCGGCAGGAACACCGCCGACAGCACCAGCGCAATGCCCACCAGCGCGCCCTGGATCTGACCCATGGAGCGCCGCGCGGCTTCCTTAGGCGGCAGGCCCTCCTCGGCCATCACGCGTTCGACGTTCTCCACCACGACAATGGCGTCATCCACCAGCAGCCCGATGGCCAGCACCATGCCGAACATGGTCAGCGTGTTGATGGTGTACCCGAACGCGGCCAGCACGCCGAAGGTGCCGAGCAGCACCACCGGCACGGCGATGGTGGGGATCAGCGTGGCGCGGACGTTCTGCAGGAACAGGTACATCACCAGGAACACCAGCACGATGGCTTCCATCAGCGTCTTGACCACTTCGTGGATGGAGCCCGAGATCACCGGCGAGGTGTCATACGGGTAGACCACCTTCATCCCGGGCGGGAAGAAAGGCTCCAGCCCGTCCAGCGTCTTGCGGATGGCGCGCACGGTTTCCAGCGCGTTGGCCCCGGCGGCCAGCCGCACGGCAATGCCCGAGGCCGCCTGGCCGTTGTATTGCGCGTTGATGTTGTAGTCCTGCCCGCCCAGGCCCACCTCCGCCACGTCCTTCAGGCGCACCTGCGAGCCGTCGGGGTTGACCTTGAGCAGGATGTTGCCGAACTGCTCGCTGGTCTGCAGCCGGGTCTTGCCGATCACGCTGGCATTGAGTTGCTGGCCCCGCACCGCCGGCAGGCCGCCAAGCTGGCCGGAGGCCACCTGGACGTTCTGCGCCCTGATGGCGCTGCTCACGTCCAGCGGCGTGAGCTGGTAGCTGTTGAGCCGGGCCGGGTCGATCCACACCCGCATGGCGTACTGCGCGCCGAACACCTGGAAGTCGCCCACCCCGTAGGTGCGCGAAAGCGGGTCCTGGATACTCGAAACGATGTAGTTCGACAGGTCTTCCCGCGTGACCTTGGGGTCAGTGGAAATCAGGCCCACGATGACCAGGAAGTTGCGCACCGACTTGGTCACGCGGATGCCTTGCTGCTGCACTTCCTGCGGCAACAGGGGCTGCGCAAGGGCCAGCTTGTTCTGCACCTGCACCTGGGCAATATCCGGATTGGTGCCTTGCTCGAAGGTCACCGTGATCGTCATGTTGCCGTCGGCGTTGCTTTCCGAGGAGATGTAGCGCAGGCGGTCCAGGCCGTTGAGCTGCTGCTCGATCACCTGCACCACGGTGTCCTGCACCGTCTCGGCGGAGGCACCGGGGTAGTTGACCGAGATGGCGATGGTGGGCGGCGCGATGGCCGGATACTGGCTGATGGGCAGCGCGCGGATCGACAGCACGCCGGCCAGCATGATGACCAGGGCGATCACCCACGCGAAGATGGGCCGATCGATAAAGAAATTGGACATGGATACTCCCTCGCCCTGGCAGTGCGCTCAGGGCTTGGCCGCGGACGGGGCAGACGCGGCGGCCACCGGGGCGCCTGCGGCGGTCCCGGCCTGGGCTACGCGCACTTTCGCCCCGGGCCGCACGAACTGCAGGCCTTCCACGATGACGCGGTCGCCCGCCCCGAGGCCGTCGGAAACCAGCCACTTGTCGCCAACGGCGCGGTCGGTGCGGATCTGGCGCAGTTCCACCTCGTCCCTGGCATTGACCACCAGCGCCGTGGCCTGGCCCTTGAGGTCGCGCGTCACACCCTGCTGGGGCACGAGCAAGGCATTGGTCTTCACGCCTTCACGCAGGCGGGCATGGACGAACATGCCCGGCAGCAGCTCATGGCGCGGGTTGGGAAACACTGCGCGCAGCGTCACCGAGCCGGTGCCCTGGTCCACGGCCACTTCGGAGAACTCCAGGCGGCCGGTTTCGGGATAGCGGGTACCGTCTTCGAGCACCAGGCTGACCTGGGCAGCGTTGGCGCCGGCACTTTGCAGCGCACCATTGGCCAGCTCGCGCCGCAGCCGCAGCAGGGAGGCAGAGGGCTGCGTCACGTCGACGTAGATCGGGTCAAGCTGCTGCACCACCGACAGCGCGGTAGCCTGGCCGTTGGTGACCAGCGCACCTTCCGTCACATTCGAGCGCCCGATACGCCCGGAAATCGGTGACAGCACCTTGGTATAGCGCAGGTTGATCTGGGCGCGGTCCACCGCAGCCTGCGCCTGCAGCCAGGCGGCCCTGGCCTCGTCGTGCTGCTGCTTGCTGACCGCCTCGTCACCGACCAGACGCCCGTACCGCTCTGCCAGCAGGCGGGCGGATTCCAGCGTCGCCCTCGCGCTCTTGTAGGTGGCCTCGTAGGTGGACGGGTCGATCTGGTAGAGCTGCTGGCCCTGCGTGACGTCGCTGCCCTCCTTGAACAGGCGGCGCAGGATGATGCCGTCCACCTGCGGCCTGACTTCGGCAATGCGGAACGCCGTGGTGCGCCCCGGCAGCTCAGTATCCAGCGTCAGTGGCTCGGTCTTGAGCGTGACCACGCTCACTTGCGGTGGCGGCGGGGCTGCGGCCTCTTTCTTGCCGCTGCATCCGGCAAGCATTGACATGGCGATGGCCAGCGTGACCGGAACCCAGGCGCTGCAGCCGCGTGATCGTTGCATTACGATTTCCTGCGTAAGAATCAAGGCCGAGTCAAAATGTCACCGGCAAACCGGTTGACCAGCGCCAGAGCGGAACAGCGAGCCAAAGCAAGCGCCATGCCCGCCTTGCGCCAGCGCCAGTTGCAGACGTAGTCGAGAAGTCTATCGCGACTCGAAGAAATGGTTCGGCCGATTATCGGCTACCCATATTTCAAAAACTTTCAAACACCCACGAGGGCTGCCAGCGGCTCCCAGCGGCGCCCGCCAGCACGGCCGTGAAGCCTTCGTAAAAGGAGAACCGCATGAGTCGTCTGACCGCCAAGGAATTCCATCCCGAACTGCTTGAGCTCTACGACGGTTACGTGCATGGCCGGCTCAGCCGGCGCGACTTTCTCGACCGCGCGGCGAAATTCGCCGTTGGAAGCCTGACCGCCACCGCTATCCTCGCTTCACTGAGCCCCGACTATGCGCTGGCCCAGCAAATCGCGTTCACTGATCCGGACATCCTTGCCGAGTACATCCGCTATCCCTCCCCGAACGGCCATGGAGAGGTGCGCGGCTATCTGGTGCGCCCCACCAGGGTGGCCAAGCCGGTGCCCGGTGTGGTCGTGGTACACGAGAACCGGGGCCTCAATCCCTATGTCGAGGACGTCGCGCGACGTGTGGCCAAGGCCGGTTTCGTAGCGCTGGCGCCGGACGGCCTGAGCTCGGTCGGCGGCTATCCAGGCAATGACGACAGGGGCCGGGTGCTGCAGCAGCAGGTCAACCCGCAGAAGCTCATGGACGATTTTTTTGCAGCCATTGAATACCTTCGGGCCGGCAACCTCACCACAGGCAAAGTCGGCATCACCGGCTTCTGCTATGGCGGTGGCGTCTGCAATGCCGCGGCGATGGCCTACCCGGAACTGGCTGCGGCGGTGCCGTTCTACGGCCGCCAGGCCAAGGCCGAGGACGTTCCACGCATCAAGGCACCGTTGCTATTGCACTTTGCCGAGACCGATCCGAACGTCAATGCCACGTGGCCTGCCTACGAGGCGGCGCTGAAAGCCAACGGCAAGACCTACGAGGCACACATCTACCGAGGCACCCACCACGGCTTTCACAATGACTCCACGCCACGCTACGACGAGGCAGCCGCCAGGCTGGCGTGGGACCGGACTATCGCCTGGTTCCGGCGCTACCTGGTCTGACCAAAGGGGCTCCGCGACGAACGGCATGAGCAAAGACACCCGGCCATGCCGGAAGGCACCAGGCATTTTTCGTGGAAGGACCGTTACGTTCGATAGGATCAGCGTGACGGCCGCCTGCCCAGGTGCTACGCCTCCACGTAGCCCTTGCGCAGTTTCTCCGCCACCAGCTTGTCCATTTCACGCCGGGCCCGCTCGGCGCTGTCGAACGCCTTCACGCCGGTCTGTCCTGCACTGCCGATGCGGCCGTAGGTGACGGAGAGCTCCGCCCCGCGCACGCTGGCGCGCCAGAATTTGCGCGACGTGCCCTGCTCGAAGCGCAGCATCCGCACAAGCTCAGCTTGCGCAGCCGATGCCGTCGCCGCATCCGTCCGGGCTTCCGTTGACGCCTCAGCCGTGGACGTCGCGCCCTGCACCGCGGCCGGCATCGTCAACGGCGCCGACATCTCGATCTCGACGTCCAACGCGCGATCCTCGCCATCGGCCAGCATGGCCTCGATGCGGGCCAGCACTGCGTCCCGATCGTCGAGCCAGTCCTTGCCGGGGATGTCCAGCACCCGCCAGCCGAAGCTGCGCAGGATGCCGGGGCGGAACACATAGCGCTCGGCGGTGTCCGTCACCGCCTCGGACGGCGTATCGAGCAGGATTGCCAGCGCGTAGCCTTGACCCGACGGATCGGCGATAGCCAGGTCGCAGCGGAACTGCGAGCGGCCGACGTTGGCGTGCACCTGGTGGCCGCGCGCACGCAGCGCCTCGGCCAGTGCGTCGCGGATGCTGTCCGGCGTGGCCTCGCGCGTGAAGGCGTCGCGCGCGCCCGGGGTCAGCGCACCGAGCACCGACTGGGCGCGCTCGAACTGGCCGCGCGCGCTGGCCTGCGCGAACTGCAGGAAGGCGCGCAGCGCGGCCGCGCCGTCGTTGTGCACGTTGGTGATCGCCTCGGCCTGGATCGTCGATACCACCGCCATCCGATGACGCGCGCGGCTGAAGATCACGTTCAGGCGCTTCTCGCCGCCGCGCTGGTTGATCGGGCCGAAGTTCATCAGCATCTTGCCGTCCGGCCCGGGCGCGTAGCAGATGCTCAGGATGATGACGTCGCGCTCGTCGCCCTGGACGTTCTCCAGGTTCTTGACGAACAGGCCGTTGAACTGATCGTCATCCTCGCGCACGTACTCGCGCTCGAGGCGCATCGCAAAGTCCGCGTCCTCGGCAGCCAGCACCTCGAGCGCCGACTCGATGGCGCCCTGCTGCGCCTCGGAAAATGCCACGATGCCGAGGCTCAGCCCGGTCTCGCGGCGCAGCAACTCGCGCACGGTCCGGGCGATGTAGCTCGCCTCCGGCGCATTGCGGCGGTCCGCGTAGATGCCGTCGGCCAGCCGGTGGAAGCTGACCGGCCGCGCCAGCAGCGCCTCCGCGCCCGCGATGCCGGCATCCGCCTGGTCCGAGCGCAATGGCTCGGCCTCGTCCTCGGCCTGTTCCAGCAAACGGTCGGGGATGGTGACGAGGCGCCCGTCGTAGAAGGCGGCGTTGGAAAAGCTGATCAGCGACTCATGACGGCTGCGGTAATGCCACGCCAGCAGCGTAGCGGGCAGGTTGCGCGCGGCCTGGTTCAGCAGGCTGTCCGAATCGAGGTTGATCGCGATGCGTTCGCCCTCTTCTTCCACGACGATCTCGTCGCCGCCCTCGGCGCCGCCGGCCGTGAAGAAGCTCGTCGGCGGCAGCTGCATCTCGTCGCCGACCACCACCACCTGGCTTGCGCGGCTCAGCGCGGGCACGGCCTCCTCGGTCGGAATCTGGCTGGCCTCGTCGAAGATCACCACGTCGAACAGGTCCGGCGACAGCGGCAGCGTGTCGGACACCGACAGCGGACTCATCAGCCAGATCGGCTTGAGATCGTTGATGACGATGCCGGTCTCGTCGTCGGAGAGATCGCGGATCGAGCGGTGGCGCATGCTCTTGCCGAACTCATGCTCCAGTTCGCGGCGGCCCGTTGCGTATTGTTTCTTGAACGCCTTGCCGTCGGCGTCCAGCATCGTGGCCGACAGCGAGGACACGCGCACGTGCTCGGCGAACTGCTCGTGCCGCATGGCGCGCACCACTTGGGCGTTCAGCGCGAGCAGCTCGCGCTGCCCCTGCGCCACGGCGCGCGCGGCCTGCGCCAGCGCCGCGCCGCCGAAGCGCGCCAGCACCGGGTTCTCGCGCGCGAGACGCCGTAGCGCCTCGTCGGCCACCAGTGCCTCCAGTTCCGCCGGTGCGTGATCGAGCCATTGCAGCGTGGCGGCGCAGGCGGGGTCGCCCGCATGCACCGCGCGCAAGAGCGGCAACAGGTCTGGCAAGTCATCCAGCGCCTCACGCAGGTCGCGCAGCAGTTCGGCGATGTCGCCGAGGCGCGCGTCGGCGGCCAGCATCAGCCCCTCGCGCACACGCTGCGCGAGCTTCTCCAGCGCCTCGCGCGCACCGGCCTCGGCGCGTGCCGCCGCAACCGGATCGACGGCCTGGCGCAAATGCGCGACCAGTTCGCGCGGGCCTGCGCCCGACTGCAGGCGCTGCTCGAGTTCGCCGAGCGCGCGCAGGAAGGCCTGCATCTCGCTCACGCCGTAGCGCCGGCGGCTGTCGGCATCGGCCGCCGCCAGCGCCGCGCTCGCGGCGTGCTCGGCGGCCAGCGTTTCAAGCACCTTGCCGTAGCCCGGATGGACGGCGTGCTTGCCGAAGTCATAGCGGCGCTTCAGTTCGCCGCGCAGCCGCCACCAGGCGGGCTGCAGCCAGCGCGCGAACGACGGCTCCAGCTGCCGGGCGAGCGCCAGCGCCGATTCGGTATCGCCGGGGCTCAGCTTGTCTTGCCAGTTCGACGTTGCGGCTAGCGCGTCGGCGAGTACCTGCGCGCGCGTCTCCAGGTCCGCGCGGACCTCGCGCAGCGCGCCTTGCGCCGGCGAGGCCGGATCGAGCAGGTCCAGGTGTGCGGCGAGGCCCGTGTCGAGCAGCCACTGGCTGTCGGCGGCAATCGCGCGTGCCTGTTCCAGCGCGGTGTCCTGGCCGGTCAGGCTCGCGGTACTGTCCAGCAGCGGGTCGAGCGCATCGAACAGCGCCTCGGTGTCATGGCAAAGCTGCTCGGCGCGGCCATACGCGCGCTCGTCGGCCAGCAGCTGCGGGGACAAGCGCGCGAACGGATGCGCGGCCAGGCTGTCGAGACCGAAGCGCTCGCGCATCGCGCGGTGCACGCGGTGCGCGAGATCGCGCTGACGGTCCCATGCGGCCAGCGCCGGCAGGCGCTCGCGCATGGCGGGCCCGGCGTCCGGCACGGCAGGCAGCGCGGTGACGCGGCGCAGCAGCGCACGCACGCTGTCGCCGAGCGCCTCGGGCGCGGCGGCCATCGCCGACTCGAACGCGTCGATACGCTGCTGGTGCGCGGCCAGCGCCTCGGCCACCTGCGTGCGGCGCGCCGCCAGCGCGTCGCCGTCGTGCGGCTGCGCGATCCACTGCTCGTAGCAGGCGCGCAGGTCGGCGATGAAGGCCTTCTTGTCGGTCTGCGAATCGTGGATCAGGCAGCACAGCGAGTCCAGCCCGCTTTGCTTGAGCCGATGGAACACCACGTCGAGCGCGGCGCGCTTCTCGCAGACGAACAGCACGCGCTTGCCGCGTCCGGCGTAGTCGGCGATCAGGTTCGTGATGGTCTGCGACTTGCCCGTGCCCGGCGGGCCCTGGATGATGAAGCTGCGCTGGCTGCGCGCGAGGCCGACCGCGGCGTTCTGCGTCGCGTCGGCCGCCACCACGTTCCATTGCTCGGCCGGTGCGAGCGGCGCGGGCGCTGCCGTCTCCACGTCGCGCGGATCGATCGAGAACACGTGGTCGAACGCCGGATTGGCGCCGGGCTCGTCCAGCAACTGCGCGTAGTCGCGCACCAGCGACATCTTGCGGTAGTTGAAGTTGGCGAGCGTCACCTGCGTCAGGTCCAGGTCCCAGGCATAACGGTGGCCCTCGGACTCCTCGAGCACGTAGCCCTGGCGCTCTTCGCTTTGCGCGGTGACGGGGCCGCTCATGTGTGGCTGGCGCGGACCGGCGCCCGCTGTGGCTCCCGGTGCGGCCCCCGCCTCGAAGCGCTGCGGCAGCTCGCTCGGCCGCACCCAATGCTCGAACAGCGCGCGTCCCAGCGGCCGGTAGTCGTCCCGCGCATAGCTGTACGGCGGCAGCCAGCCGCCGGTGCGCGCGGCAGCCGTTCCCGGCCTGCGGCGCTGGAACTGCTGCATCCGCTGCAGCGCCTTCTGCCGCACGAGCCGCACCGCGGCCTTGTCAACCAGGCGCAGCTCCACCGAGGGCTCGGAGCGGCGAATCTGCGCAAGGATGTCGGCATGGATCTCCTCGAGCGAGGTCTTGCCCAGATCCACGGTCTCGTCCAGGCGGATGTCGTACAGCTGGCTCAGGTAGTGGCGCAGCACCGGGTTGAACTCGGCCTCGCCGCCCGCGCACTGGATCACGTACTGGTCGCGCACGCCCTTGCGTTTGACCAGCTCCACCGGCAGCCATAGCAGCGGCGTGACGATGCGCTCGTCCGGCGCCTCCTTCAGGTTGTGCCAGCGCAGGAACGCCACCACCAGACGCAGGTTGCTGAAGCCGTATTCGGCGCGGTCGCGGCGGGTCTCGGCGATCAGGCGGTCCAGTGACGCCGGCAGGTATGGCTGGTCGTCGAAGCGCAGCCATTGCTGCAGCGACACCGGCTTGCCCGCCACCAGGTCGGCGGCGAACGGTCCGCCCCAGGTGCAGATGTGCTCGGGCCGCACGCTTTCGATCTGCAGCATCAGCGGCACGCTGGCCACGGTGACGTTGACGCTGGCCGCGGTCGGACGGAAGTGCAGCAGGCGGTTGCGCCGCGAGAGATCGAACAGGCGGTCGCGCAGGTGCGTGAGCACGGCGGCGCGGCGCGGCGTCGCGCCGGCCGTGCCGGCCAGCACACGCTCCACGTCCAGGCCCAGCGGCTGCTCGCGCCACGTGCGCAGCCGGGTCGCCTGCGCGGCGACATCGGTCGCGCGGTCGTGGCGGTTGATCTCGGTCATCTCGACGATCACCGCCGCGACGATCGGATGCAACCGCTCGTGCAACAGGAACAGGTTGCGGCGATGCGCCACGAAGCTGCGCAGGTCGTCCTCGTCAGTGAAATCCAGACCGCAGGCCAGGCTCGCGAGCACCATGCCGAGCAGGAAGACGTCGCCGATCTCGTCGTGGTGGCCAACGAGCCGTTCCCAGCTGGCCAGGCCGGGCAGGTAGACCGGGCGCTCGACGGGCGCCGTTGCGTCAAGCTGCAGCGCCAGGTCGGTCTGGTCGCGCTGTCCGTCGTCGGCGTGGCCAAGCTGCAGCGCGCCGACAATGTTCAGGCCCGAGGCCGGATGCGGCTGCACGCGATGCACCGCGCCGATGTCCATAACGGGCGCCTCGCCATCGGGCCGGCGCAGGCGCAGTGCGCCATCCTCGTCCACCAGGATGCTGTCGGGATCGAGCGGGGCCACCCTGCCCTGCGCGTGCAGCGCGGCGACCTGCGCGAACAGCGGCAGCACCAGCACCAGGACGTCGTCGGTGGGCAGCGCCGCACCCGCCTGTGCGTCGATCAGCGCGCGCAGCGTGCGCGGCTCGACGCTGTTGGTCGTACCGGGGATCGTGTTCGTGCCGTGGGTCGTGCTGTCAGTCATGCCCGGCCCTCCCTGGCCAGTTGGCGGTGGGGTTGGCGCTGCAGTTGGCGATGGTAGCGGTCCAGCTCGCGCTTGCCGAAGCCGGCGTCGCGGCGCAGGTTGCCTTGCAGCGCTTCCAGGCTGCCGAGCGCCTGCGCCACCTGGCCGGCGCGCAGCAACGCCGCGTCCTGCTGGTCGGGGTCGGCGAGCGCCAGGTCCATCATCAGCGCGTTGAGGTAGCCGCGCACGCTGTCGTCGGCCACGTCCTGCCCCAACCCTTCGGGCCCGATCGCCGATTCGTCGTCGCGCCAGTCGGGGAACATCATCCGCACCTGCGCGAGCACCGACTCGCTCGCCAGCGCCGTGCCGGCGAGGAAGTGGGCGAGGAAGCCGCGCGTCAGCGCCTGCAGCCGGACCTGCCCCGGCAAGTCCAGCTTCTCCAGCGCCAGCGGGCCATGCAGGCGGGTTTCGATCCACGGATCGAGATCGGCCGCACCCTCCCACCACAGCGCCAGCGCGCGGGCTCGGATGAAGGTTTCGGGATGGCTGTGGGCGGCGCTCGCGCCCGCTTCGTGGGATTCGATCTCGGCCGCCTGGCGCAGGTAGGCGGCCGCGTCCACGCTGCCCATGCCGGTCTGCACCTTGACCAGTGTCGACACGGCCGGCGCCACCGCGCCGGCGGCCACGGCGCCGCCGCGGTCGGCGAACAGCTCGGTGTGCAGCGCGTAGCGGCGCCAGGTCTCGCGATGGCTGGCGCTGGCGCCGGGCGCGGCCAGCGCGTCGTTCAGGATGCGGTCGGCCACCAGGAACTGGCCGTCGTCGCGCGACCACAGCAGGTAGTGGGCCAGCTCGTGGCCGAGCACCGCCAGCAGCTCCGGCGGCGACAGCCGTTCCAGCAGCGGCCCCTGCAGGACGATGTGGACCTCGCCGGGCACGTAGACCAGCGAGGCGTTCATGTCCTGGCCAGGGGACTGGTAGAGCGTCGCGCGCGCGTCGATGCCGAGCCGCGCCATCGCCTCGGCCAGCGCCGCGTGCACGTCGGCATGCGCGTCCGCCTCGATGCGGTAGGTGTCGCGCAGCAGCATCGAGCGCAATGCCTCGCGGTGATCGGCGCCGGTCGCGCGGGCGCCGGCCCAGCGCCAAACCTCGGGCTCGTGGCGACGCAGGTAGTCGACCACCGTTGCGTGATAGGCCAGCGGCACCAGCGCGCCGCGATCCGGGGCGTGAGAGTCCATGCGGGACGTTCCAGGGTTGCGTGGTAGCGGATTCTACAGGGGGACGATCGGCCAGGGGATCGTCCGCCAAAGCCTCCCGGACAGACGGACCCGCTTGCCGCTCGGTGTAAACTCCCGCATCGGCTGATCGCCAACCATCCCCTATTTGAGGAAGAACATGACTCGACAACCACTTCGTACGCTGTGCCTGACCCTGCTGCTGACCGCTGCGACCACACCGGCGCTGGCCGATGACCTGAAGAACGCTGCGGGAGGCGGTCTGGGCGGTGCCGCGGGCGCGGCCCTCGGTGGCGCACTGGGCGGCAGCACGGGTGCCGTGGTCGGCGGTGCGGTGGGCGGCGGTGCGGGCGGCGCGGTGACTGCCAACAAGAAGGAACGAACCGGCGCCATCGTGGGTGGCGCGCTGGGCGGTGGCGCCGGCGCGGCGGCCGGCAATGCCCTGGGCGGCCGAACCGGCGGCATTGTCGGTGCCGCGGCCGGCGGTGCAGCGGGTTCGGCGCTGGGCGGCAATGTGTCGCGCAACAACTATGCCGATGACCACAAGAACGGCAATCGCGGCAAGCACAAGGGCCACAAGAAGCATCGTCACGACGACTGAGCGAGGCGACGCGCGATGGCGCCCGTCATTTGGGCATCTGTCCCATCGCGCTCTTGACCGCGTTGCGCGGCGGATTCCGGACGGCCGCCGCCGCTGCCGGGCGGCCATCGCCATTGGAGCCGAAAACGACAATGATGGCCCTGGGCCGGCGATGCCTTTAAAACATGGATCGGCGCTTAGCGAATGTCGTATCCGCCAGCGACGACATCAGTACCTCCAGAACAGGAAGCGCCGATGCTGTTGCGCAGGGACCTTGCGAGGAGCCCGGGTCTCAGGGCTGAACCGCGCATCCGGATCGATCACTCGCGCGCGCAGCGCCATATCGTAGAACGCGCCCACCATCGGCAGGGCGCTATGCGCGCCCTGCCCCCAGTAGTTGCCGAGCGTCACACGTCCATCGTCAAAACCCACCCACGCGCCCGCGACCAGTTGCGGATGCATCAGGATGAACCAGCCATCCGCGTTGTCCTGCGTGGTGCCCGTCTTGCCGGCCACGTCGGCGCGAATCCCGAAGCGCGTCCGGATGCCTGCACCGGTGCCCCGGATAACGACGTCGCGCATCACATCGACGAGCGTTTGCGCGGCGTCGGCGGGCAGTGCCTGTTCCGGCGATGCGCTCGCAAATTCGGCGAGCACCTTGCCGTCGTGATCCTCGATGCGAGTGACCATGCGCGGTTCGACATAGGCACCGCGGTTCGCGATCGTGCTGTACGCTGATACCATTTCCTTGAGCGTGACCGGGCTCGTGCCGAGCGCGAGCGACGGCACCGCTTCGAGGGTACTGTCGCGCACGCCCATCGCGCGCGCGAGCCGTGCGACCTTCTCGGGGCGTTCCTTTTGCATGAGCTGAGCGGTGACGCGGTTGCGCGAATACACTAGCGCGTCGCGCAGCGTCATCGGTCGGTCGGTGGGCGGCGCCGCGTCGGTAGGCCGCCAGATCGCCTGGCCGGTCAGTGGAATGGCGACGTTCCGGTCTACGATCGTATCGCTCGGCCGCGCGCCGTCCGCGAACGCCGCCCCGTAGACGAACGGCTTGAATGTCGAGCCCGGCTGACGCCGGGCCTGCTGCACGTGATCGAACGGTGCGTCACCGAAATCGCGACTACCGACCCATGCCTTGATATCGCCGTTGCGCGGATCGATCGCGACAAAACCCGCCTGGACCTGAGTCTTGCTCCGGCAGAGTGCGCGGACGAAAGCTGGGTTCGTGCCGAGCTTCCTGAGGGCCGCCCGATCCGATTGACCAGCATCGCGTGCTGCACGATAGTCAGGCGTTTGCCGGATGAATGTCTGGAACAGGTCGTTGCCCGGCCAACAGCCAGTGCGTTCGTTCCATGCCCCGTTCGCGATCCATTGCAACTGGCTCGCCTGCCAGTCCATCGCCTGCACCGCCATTGTCTGCAGACGGTAATCTATGGTTGTGCGCACGACAAGCCCGTCGGCATAGATGTTGTAGCCGTTGCGCTCGGCCCATGCGATCAGCCACTTGCGCAGTTGCGCGGAAAAATGCGGCGCCGCGCTTCGTGGTGTGCTCTGCAACGCGAAATCGACGTTGAGCGGTTGTCGCCTCAACCAGGTGTAGGCATCGGGCTTGAGCTTCCCGTACTTGTTCATCTGCCCGAGCACTGTGTTTCGCCGCTGCAATGCGCGCTCGGGATTGAGCACAGGGTTGTAGGTGCTGTTGGCCTTCAGCATGCCAACGAGTGTCGCGCTTTCGAGAATGTCGAGCTGATGGGCCGATTTGCCGAAGTAGGTGCGTGCGGCCATTTCCACGCCGTAGGCGTTGTACAGGAACGGCACATTGTTCAGGTACGTCTCAAGGATCTGATCCTTGCTGTACACGGCTTCGATCTTGAGCGCCGTGATCGCTTCCCTGAGTTTGCGCGCGAGGGTCGGCGCGCGGCCGATTTCGTCGGGATACAGGTTGCGCGCGAGCTGCTGCGTGATCGTCGAACCACCCTGTCGGTCGCCGGAGAACGTTTGCAACGCGGCCGACGCGATACGCAGCCAGTCGATGCCGTAATGCTCGTAAAAGCGGCGATCTTCGGTTGCGACCAGTGCATCCACCATGTACGGCGAGATCTGCCCGAGCGACACCCACTCGCGATTAACCGGTTTGAATTCGTCGAGCACCCTGCCGTCGGCCGACACGATCAGCGCGGGCCGATCGATGCGGGCTTTGCGGATGTCGCCGATGCCAGGCGTAAAGGGCACGAGCGCAAGCACGTACAGCAGAAACAGCGCCGGCAATGCGGCGAGCGTCAGCATGATGCCGCGTCGCGTCGGGTGGCGAAGGCGGTGGAGCGCGCCATTGAAGACGCGTCTGGCTATCGTGATGCTGGCAGCGGCCAGCGGTTGGATGCGGATGAGCCACCGCGCGCAATACTCACGAAACAACGATACATAGCGGCGATTCACGGTGGCGGGACGCTTGGCGGAAAGAGCGGGATCGTATCAAAGCGGAAGGACGCTTCTTTTGCCAAAGCAGGGCTGCGGCGCGCGGCATTAACAATCGATTACATTTGTTTCGTACGGGCAACGTTCGCTGCCTGCGGCAATCGCGTCCTTCCCCCCTGCCCGCCTTTGCGCCGCCTGCGCCACAACACACTGTCATTTCAACCGGTCCGAGAAAATTTTCATCACGGGGGCTCGGCTTTCCGTCTAGAACAGGCTGAGAACCGATAAAAAGCGGCGGCACGGCGCTGCCTCCGGAGGATTCCGCCATGGCTTCGATCACGATCAACGGCATCGCCATCGACACGTCCGCGCCGCGCGCCGCGCTGGCCGCTGTCTCACTGGACAACGCGGACGCCGGCGCCACGAACTACATCATCGTGGTGCCGGCGGCTCCGCTCGATGCCAGGCAGAAGCAGCAGCTCGCTCGCGCGGGCGCCAGCATCCTGGAGGCCGTGCCCGGCGGCGGGCTGGTGTGCTACTACCCCAAGACGAGCCTGGCCAAGGTGCGGGCGCTGCCGTTCGTGGACTGGGCCGATCAGTATCCGCAGGTGGTCAAGCTGTCGCCGTCGCTGCGGCGCCTGGCGCCCCAGCCCGGCGGCGTGGCCGTCGCGGCGGCCGCGCTGGTGCAGCCGCCGGAGCTGGACAGCTCCCGCGTGACCGTGGACGTGGTGCTGCACCGGAACGCCAGGCCGGCGCAGGCGGCCAAGGACGTCGCCGCAGCGGCGCACGTGGAGCCCGCGGACGTCATTGCCACGGGGCAGAAGCTGCGCCTGACCCTGAAACGCCGCCGCCTCGCCGACGTGGCCGCGCTCGATGCCGTGCGCCATATCGAGGAGGTCTTCTCCCGCCGCCTGGCCAACAACGTTGCCCGCACCATCCTGCGCGCCCCGGCGGCGGCCGAGCGCAACGCCCTGCGCGGCGACGGTGAAGTCGTCGCGGTGGCCGATACCGGCTTCGACAAAGGCTCGACCACCGACGTGCATCCCGCATTCAAGGGCCGCGTCAAGGCGCTCTACGCCCTGGGCCGTCCGGGCCGCAAGGACGACCCCGACGGCCACGGCACGCATGTCGCCGGCTCGGTACTGGGCGACGGCGTGTCCGTCACCGATGGCGCCGTCTGCGGCGCCGCGCCCGGCGCCAGGCTGGTGCTGCAATCGGTGCTGGATCGCAACGCCGGCCTTGGCGGTTTGCCCGACAACCTGAATGACCTGTTCGGGCCGCCCTACAAGACCCACAAGGCGCGCGTGCATTCCAACTCGTGGTGCAGCCTGGGCAACTTCGGCGCCTATGACCAGCAGGCGCAGGAGGTGGATGAATTCGTCTACCGCCACCGCGACATGCTGATCTGCTTTGCTGCCGGCAATGCCGGCAAGGACCGCGACGCCAACGGGCAGGTCGATCCCTCCTCGCTGCCGCCACCGGGCACCGCCAAGAACTGCCTGACCATCGGCGCCAGCGAGAGCCTGCGCCCGACCATGAGGATGACGTACGGCAGGGGCTGGCCGGCGGATTTCCGCGCCAGCCCGATCCGCTCAGACCGGCTCGCCAGCAATCCCGACGGGATGGTGGCCTTCAGCAGCCGCGGCCCCACGCTCGACCTGCGCCTGAAGCCGGACCTGGTGGCACCTGGCACCTACATCCTGTCCGCGCGCTCGCGCGCGACGCGCTCCGAAGGCTGGGGCCTGTCGGGCGATCCACTCTACATGTTCGACGGCGGCACCAGCATGGCCACGCCGCTGGTGGCCGGCTGCGTCGCCGTCACGCGGCAGTTCCTGCGCGTGCACCACCAGCTGCGCAAGCCCAGCGCTGCCCTGCTCAAAGCGCTGCTGATCAACGGCGCCCGCCAGCTGGCGGGCCAGTACACACCGTCCGAGGCCGGCGTGGTGCCGAACAACGCCCAGGGCTTCGGCCGCGTGGACCTGCAGGCCGTTGTCGGTCCCTACGCCGAGAACGAAACGCTGCAGTTCTTCGATGAAGACGCCCGCCTCGATACCGGCGAGCGCGAGGAGTACCTGGTCGCGATCCCGACCGATGCGCGCCGGTTGAAGGTTACGCTGGTGTGGACCGACCCGCCCGGCGAAGGGCTGCAGAGCGACCTGGACCTGATCGTCAAGGCCGGCACGCGTGAATGGCACGGCAACATGACGCGCGGCGCGGCCGGGTTCGATCGCGTCAACAACGTCGAGCAGGTGGACTGGAACCAGATCCCGGCGGGCACCGCAACCGTTGCCGTGGTGGCGCACTCGGTGGCGCTGGATCCGCAGAGCTACGCACTGGTGATCCGTGTCGGCGGCTAAGGCCGGCACGGGGCAGGTCAGTTCGCCGCGATGATCGCCCAGCAGGCCAGTGCGCTGTTCATGCTAGTCCAGTAGCCGAAACCCTGGTAGTAGTAGACCGCCCACATCGCCTGCAGGCTTTGCCTGGCAGGCTTGCTGCGCAGCCTGCCGTTGATCTGCGGGTCGGAACAATTGCGCACCACCAGCCAGCGCGGCGTGGACTTGCCCGCGGCGGCGCGTTCCTGCACCACCAGCCCCAGCACCGCGTCGCCCATTTCCACGGCGGAGCCGATCTCTTCAAGGTGGTTGAGCGAGGTGCCGAACTCAAAGAAGTCGGTGGTCAGGATCGGGTGGAACGCGGGCATGTCGCGCCCGTCCAGCTTGATATCGGGATTGTTCTCGCGGATCGGCCTGGGGATGTTGTGCAGCGGCGCGTAGTTGACGGTAGGCGGCAGGAACTCGGGCTCGGCCAGCTCATGCCTGAACGCGCCCATCAGCGCCAACGCCTTGGCGAAGTGCTTGGTCTTGACGGTCCATTCCGACTTGTAGGTCTTGTCGTTGAACGGGCTGTCGCGAAACTCCCGCTTGCAGCGGAACTTGGCGCCGCGCGTGACCACCACGTCGCCAAGGTCGTGCTCGGCAAAGACCGCGCCCGCCGTGCCGGTGGTGATGATCAGCTTGGCCCGCGTCTCGTCCAGGATCTGGTGGAACAGGTCCCTCACCGGCAGCGATGCCTTGTGCGCGCTGCCCGCCGGCGGCCTGGTGATGCCATCCTGGTTCAGGTGCAGCTCCGACTTCATGCACAGCACCTTCTTCGTACCGATCCGCACCGGGAAATAGCTGGCCAGCCGCATCACGCCGCGCGCCGGGGCGCCGGCACGGATCTTCGGCAGGTACTGGTCGAAGTTGCGGGCATAGCGATACCAGTGGTCGCGCGAGAACCCCGGCGTCATGACATCGCACAACGCCATGGTCTCGTCCACGGTCCAGGTGATGACCACCACGTCGGCACGCGGCAGCGCAGCGTCCAGCGCGGGCATGGGATCGATCGGCACCGGTATCGGCCGCAGCGTGGCCGGGAACGCAATGGTGGGGTGCGCCGCCAGCCCGGGCGCCGCGGCAAGCGTGGTCGCCACGGTGGGATGGTTGTCGAAATCGGCTTCGGTCATGCCGGACGACAGCAGCTGGCGCGCCAGCGACTTGCGGAAATCCAGTGCCTCGCTCATGGTCCCCCCTTTGCGCGCCGCGCGCTTCTTTGCGTACCTAGCCTAGTTCGCTGCAGGTCAGACATCAACCACATGTCATTGAAGGGCCGGGATTCATGTACTAGAGTTCTTGCGATGTGGGAGGAGGGCCGACCATGCCGTCAGTCGGGAAATCCGTACCGCGCATCGACGGCCACGCCAAGGTGACCGGGCTGGCGAAGTATGCCGCCGATGCCGCCCCCGCCGATGCGGCGCATGCCGTCATCCGCGCCAGCACGATTGCGAAAGGGCGCGTCTTGTCCATCGACGACAGCGCGGCCCGCGCCGTGCCTGGCGTGCTCGACGTCATCACCGCCGCCGACTGCCGCCGCTTCCAGGTTCCTGACCCCTTCCCCGCCGCAGCCGGCCAGCGCCGCCTGCCGCTGCAGGACGACAAGGTCGCCCATCTCGGCCAGGCCATCGCCGTGGTCGTCGCCACCAGCCGCGAGGCCGCGGAGTTTGCCGCTGACAGTCTCACCGTGCGCTACGCGCCCAAGCCGGCCACGGTCATCCCCGCCGCGCAGCTTGTCGCGCGCCCCGCCGCCTCGCCGATGCATAACTTCCGCTGGGCCGCGGCAACGCCCGCCGCGGTCGCGCCCGCTGCAGCGGATGTGCTGGTCGACCAGACCTACGTCACGCCCTTCGAGCACCACAATCCGATGGAGCGCACCGCCGTCGTTGCCGCATGGCAGGGCGGCACGCTCACGCTGCACGACGGCTCGCAATGGATGCGCGGCGAGCAGGCGATGGTGGCCGCCTGCTTTGGCCTGCCCGTGGCGAAGGTGCGCGTGGTGTCGAAGTTCGTCGGCGGCTCGTTCGGCGCCAAGCGGCTGACCTGGCCGCACGTGCTGCTGGCGGCCGTGGCCGCGCAGCGGGTCGGCAGGCCGGTGGTGCTGGCGCTCACGCGCGCGCAGATGTTCTCGATGGTCGGCCACCGTCCGCACACCGAGCAGCAGCTGACGCTGCGCGCCAGCAGCGACGGCACGCTCAAGGCGCTGACGCACAGTGCCAAGACCACAACCTCGATGAACGACAATTTCTTCGAGCCGGCCACCTCGCGCACGCGCATGATCTATGCCTGCCCGTCGGGGCAGGTCAGCCGCTCGCTGGTGCGGCTCGACCTGCCCACGCCCACCACCATGCGCGCGCCCGGCGAAGCCACCGGCTTCTTTGCGCTGGAAAGCGCGATGGACGAGCTGGCCGTGGCGCTCGGCATGGACCCGGTCGCGCTGCGGCTCAAGAACTTCGCCACCACCGACCCGGTCTCGGGCGTGGCATGGACCTCGAACAGCCTGCGCAAGTGCTACGAGCGGGCCAGCCAGAAATTCGGCTGGGCCGCGCGCCAGCCCGTGCCCGGTTCGATGCGCGACGCGCAGGGCCAGCGCATCGGCTGGGGCATGGCCAGCGCGGCGTATCCCGTCAACCGCTCGCCCGCTTCCGCCAGCGTATCGATGGACGCCACCGGCATGCTGACCGTCAGGAGCGGCACGCACGAGATGGGCGGCGGCATTTGCACCGCACTGGCCCAGATCGCCACGGACGCCGTGGGCACCGACCTGGACCACGTCAAGGTCGAGATCGGCGACACCGCCCTGCCCCGCACCACCGTGTCGGGCGGCTCGCGCACGCTCGCCAGCGTCGGCTCCGCGGTGCTGGCGGCCAGCCGCGACCTGCGTGGCAAGCTGCTCGCCGCTGCCGCCGCGCAGCCGGGCACCGGGCTCACGGGCAAGCCGGTCGACGCGATGGCCACCGGCGGCGGCCGCGTCTTCCTCACGGCATCGCCTGCACAGGGTGTCGGCTTCGACGCCATCGTGGCCGCCGGCGGCGCTGCGCTCGACGCCAGTGCCAACGCCGCCCCGCCAACCACGGCGCCGGGGCCGATGCTGTCCTTCGGCGCGCATTTCGTTGAGGTGGTGGTCGATACGGACGTGCCCGTCCCGCGCGTGAGCCGCGTGGTCAGCGCCTTTGGCGTCGGGCAGGTCGTGAACCCGTTGCTGGTGCGCAGCCAGCTCGCCGGCGGCATCGTCGGCGGCATCGGCATGGCGCTGCTGGAAGAGTCGGTCTCCGATCCGGTGGCGGGCGGTTTCGTCAACGCCAGCCTGCTGTCGTACCTGGTGCCGACCTGTGCCGACGTGCCGGCCATCGACGTGATCCTGGTGAAAGAGGTTGACGACAAGGCCAACCCGCTCGGCAGCAAAGGCGTGGGCGAGCTGGGCATCGTCGGCATTGCCGCCGCCATTGCCAACGCTGTGTACCACGCCACCGGCGTGCGCGTGCGCCGGCTGCCGATCCAGCTCGACACCCTGCTGCCCTGACGAAGCCGAGCATGCCGACTACCGCCATCCACCTGACCGTCAACGGCACCGCCCGCGACCTGACCGTCGACACCCGCGCCACGCTGGCCGATACCCTGCGCGACGCGCTCGGCCTGACCGGCACCAAGGTCGGCTGCAACCGGGGCGAGTGCGGCAGCTGCACGGTCCACGTCGACGGCCGGCGCGTGCTCGGCTGCATGATGCTGGCCGTGATGGCGCACGGCCACGCCGTGCGCACCATCGAGGACCTGGCGCCCTCAGCCAGGAAGCTGCACGCCCTGCAGCGCGCCTTTCTCGATCACGACGCCCTGCAGTGCGGCTACTGCACCGCCGGCCAGGTGATGTCCGCGCTGGCCTGCGTGGCCGAGGGCCATGCCGGATCGGCGGACGAGGTGCGCGCCTGGATGAGCGGCAACCTGTGCCGCTGCGGCGCCTATCCCAACATTGTCGAAGCGGTGCTCGACTACGCCCGCGACCATCCGGGCGGAGGTGGCTGACATGCGCGAATTCGCCTTCGTGCGCGCCACCAGCGTCGCCGACGCCCTCACTGCCATCGGCAGCGCCGACACGATGTGCATCGCCGGCGGCGTCGAATTGCTCAACCTGATGCGCGAAGGCATCTGCGCGCCCGGCACGCTGGTTGACCTCAGCGGCATCGCCGAACTGAGCCAGGTGTCGATGACCGGCACGGCACTGGTCATCGGCGCCCTGGCGCGCATCAGCGACGTAGCCGCCGACGCCGATGTCGTGCGCGAATTCCCGGCCATCGCCCAGGCACTCGAACAGATCGGCTCTGCGCAGATCCGCAACGCCGGCACCGTGGGCGGCAACCTGCTGCAGCGCACCCGCTGCGCCTACTTCCGCAACGGCACCATCGACGTCCCCTGCAACAAGCGCACACCCGGCTCCGGCTGCGCCGCGCTGCTGGCCGGCGCCACGCGTGCCTTCGCGCTGTTCGGCCGCAGCAGCCGCTGCATCGCCACCCATCCGTCCGACCTGGCGGTCGCGCTGGCCGCGCTGGACGCACAGATCGTGGTGCGCGGCCCCGGCGGCGAGCGCGTGCTGGCGGCGCAGGATTTCCTGCGCACGCCCGGCACCACGCCCCAGCGCGACCACAACATGAAGGCGAATGAATTGCTGGTGCGGATCATCGTGCCGCGCGGCGCGCTGGCGCGCCACAGCGTTTACCTGAAGGTGCGCGACCGCGCCGCCTACCAGTCAGCGCTGGTGTCCGTGGCGGCGGCGGTGACGCTGCAAGGCAAGACCATCAAGCGCGCCGCCATCGCGCTGGGCGGCGTGGCCCACCGGCCGTGGCGGCTGGCGTCGGTGGAGGCTGCCATCCAGGGCAAGCGTCATGACAAGCCTGAGTTCCCTGAGGCGCTGGTGGCCGCCATGCTGGCGATCCCGCCGAAAAGCGCGGACGCGGCCAAGCGCGCGATTGCCATGCGGGCGGTGGAGCGCGCGTTGCGGGAGGCGGCGGCGTTGTGACCTGCGCGCCTGCGCGGTCGTCTGGAAAACCCGGGGTGAATTCCCCGGAAACACCCCCTACTATGCTACTGGTTGCAATCACACCCACAGCGCTGCGCGCGCAAAGGAGACAGTGCATGGACCGGCGCAAGTTCCTCACCGCAGTCAGCGCATCGGCCGCAGCGGCCATCGCGCCGCAGGCATGGGCACAAGAATGGCCCGGCCGCCCGATCCGCCTGGTGGTTGCCTATCCGCCCGGCGGCGGCACCGATGTGGTGGCGCGGCTGTTCGCCGACTACCTGGGCCGCGCCAGCGGGCAATCCGTCGTGGTCGAGAACAAGCCCGGCGGCGCCACGGTGCCGGCCACCCAGGATGTCATTCGCGCCAAGCCTGACGGGCATACGCTGCTGGTCACGCTGGGCTCGTCGGCCACGTCCGGCGCGCATATCAACCGCGTGCCGTACGACCCGATCAACGACCTCACCGCACTGGCCGAGATCGGCCGCGCGCCGGTCCTGATGGCTGCCAACAAGGATGCGCCCTACTCCACCCTGAAGGAACTGATCGCCTATTCCAAGGCCAATCCGGGCAAGCCGATCCATTCGGCCTCCTACGGGCCGGGCACGTCGTCGCACTTCGGGCCGCTGCTGTTCAACCGCCTGGCCGGCACCAACCTCGAACCGGTGCTGTACAAGGGGTCCGCACCGGCCACGCAGGACCTCGTGGGCGGCGTGGTGCCGCTGATGATCGATGGCCTGACCACCGGCGTGCCGCTCTACCAGTCGGGCAAGACCAAAGTGCTCGCCACCACGATTCCGGAGCGGTCAGACCTCGCCCCCAATGCCCCCACGTTCCGCGAACTCGGCTTTGCCGAGATGGAACAACTCAGCGGCTATTTTGCGCTGTTCGGCCCCAAGGGCATGCCCAAGGCGACCACCGACGCCGTGTCGGCGGCGGTGCAGAAAGTGCTGGTTGATCCCGCCTATCACAAGCGCCTGGCCGGCGTGGGCGTGCTGCCGCCGAAGGCGATCACACCGGACGCCTTTGCGTCGCAGGTCAAGAGCGACTATGTGCGCTGGGGGCAGTTCATCAAGGATATCGGGTACAAGATCGACGGGTAGTACTGGCGCGGCGGCATGAAGGTTACGATACTCAGGGCCTTCTGGCTTCCCGCCTGACGCGCTCCAGGTATTTTCCTGTGGTGGTATCGATCCTCACGGTGTCGCCCTCCTTGATGAACTGGGGAACAAGGACCTCCATGCCGTTGTCAAGCGTGGCGCTCTTGAAGGTGGACGATTCATGCTCGCGCAACCCCGGCGGCGTGGAAACGACCGCGAGCTCGACCTGCGTGGGAAATGCGATATTGACCGGCTCGCCCTCGTAAAGCTGCACCGGAATCCGCATATTGGGCTGAAGGTACTTTTCGTAGGCGCCGATGGCTTCAATGGGGAGACTGATCTGGTCGAACGTGTCCGGATTCATGAAGTAAAACGCGACGCCGTCCGTATACAGGTATTCCATCTCCTTGTGCTCGAGCACAACATCCTCGAGCCTGTCGCTCAGGTGCAGGCGTAGCGCTTTGATGTGACCTGTCTTCAAGTGCTTGAGCCTGGCGAACAGCGCGCCGGCCTGTTGTCCGCCGCCAGCATGGTGCTCCGCGCTGGCCACACTGTGGAGTTCGCCGTCGAGCAAAATGACCATGCCCGCTTTCAATCCGGAAGCTTCAGTCATTTGCGTGCCTCTGCCCGTCGCGAGGTAACAGCTTCAGCCTGGCACTGTTGCCGAGCCCGGCCCTCGTGGCGAGGCTGAAGATTCTCATGGAGATGCTTCAGTATCCACCCGGCGCGGCGAAGCTGCAAATGCTGATGCCGCCAAACGCAAACACCACAACGAAGACGATGTACGCCAGCGCCAGCCACGGCATTTCCGCGCCTTTGCCTTGCTTGTCGGTCATTGCCTGGCCTCCAGCCCTCTTGCTCGCCCAGGCCTTCGACGCCTCTAATGTGCTCTTTCTACGGCGCACGGGCGCCGGCCTCCGTGCGCGTCGGCACAGTTCGACGTTTCAAGCCGCCGTTCACGGAACTTGCCGCGCTTCGTGCCTGCCCTATAGTAAAAATCTGGCTGGAAAGGACCGCATAATCACTGTAACGTCGGTGACACGCGGCCGTGGCGCCGTGGCAAGGATGCCCGTGATGGGGTCTGGGGCATTCCTCGCGTGGATCTAGTATCGGCTTCCGCCACCTCTGTCGGCGATGGCTGGATTATCCGGCCCGTTCCCTGGAGCTCCAATGCTCTACCAGTTCCTCGAATATCAGCGAGCGCTCTTGCATCCGCTGACCATCTGGGCCGCAGGCGCCGCGCACGCCTTCGGCAACCCTGACAGTCCGTTGGCCGGCCTTCCGGGTGCGCCGTACTTTGCCGCAGGCTACGAATTCCTCTACCGGCTCGGCGAAGCCTGCGAGAAGACCGAGTTCAACATTACGGCGGTCGAACAGGAGGGCCGCACCACACCAGTGGTCGAGCAGCTTGTACTCGACAGCCCATTCTGCCGCCTGCTGCGCTTCGCGGCCGAGCCCGCAGCTGATTGCTCCGTCGCCAAGGAGAGGCCGGCGGTGCTGCTCTGCGCCCCGCTCGCTGGTCACCACGCCGTCATGCTACGGGAAATCGTTACAACGTTGCTGCCGGACCATGAGGTGTACGTGACCGATTGGATCGATGCCCGCCGTGTGCCGTTAGCGGACGGGCAGTTCGACCTGGATGAGAATGTGGCGCTGCTGCAAGCGTTTATCCGCCTGATCGGCACCGAGCGCCTGCACGTGCTTGCGATCTGTCAATCCACCGTGCCCGCGCTGGCGGCCATTTCCCTGTTGGCTAGCGGCGGTGAGCCAACGCCCCGGAGCCTGATCCTGGTGGGCGGCCCGATCGATGCCCGCCGTAGCCCCACCGCGGTCAACAGGCTCGCGGCGCACCGGTCGCTCGAATGGTTTCAACAGAACCTGATTTACGCAGTGCCAGATCGCTACCCCGGTGCCGGCCGAAAGGTGTATCCGAGTTTCCTGCAATATGCCGGTTTAGTGGCGACGCAGCCCGACCGTCTGGTTGCTTCGCAGTGGGACTACTATCTCGAGCTCGTTTGGGGTGACAGCGCCGGTGCCGATACGTGCCGGCGCGCGTGCGATGCCTATAACGCGGTCCTTGATATGGCAGCCGAGTTCTATCTGGACACCATCCGGATCGTGTTTCAGGAATTTCGGCTGGCCCTCGGCGACTGGCGCGTGCGAGGCCAACCGGTGCGCCCGCAGGACATCCACACCACTGCATTGCTCACTATCGAAGGCGAACTGGATGACATTGCCGGCCGTGGCCAGACCCACGCCGCGCACGATTTGTGTCCAGGCATTGCCCCATGCCACAAGCGGCACATCACGGCACGCCAGTGTGGTCATTACGATCTGTTCCTGGGCCCACGCTGGCGTACCGCCATTGGTCCCGTCGTCCGGGACCAGATCCGGCAATTTGCCTAGTGTGCCTTGGCCATGCGTGCGCAGTACGCGGCATCCTCGGCCCTGGCCATGCGTGCGCAATACGCGGGATCCTCGGCCTTGGCCATGCGTGCGCAGTACGCGGGATCCTCGGCCTTGGCCATGCGCGCGCAGTACGCGGGATCCTCGGCTGCTGCCCGAGCGCAATATGCGGCAGAGGTCAGCGGGCTGCCGAATTCGCGCAGGCTCAGCGCATCGCTCGCGGCGGCCATTTCCAGCAGGCGGGCCTCATCCTGCGGGCCGTCGATGCCAACGTAGGGATCGTGGTGGAGGACATACCCGAAAATGCGTTCGCAATCGCTGGCATAGCGCCTGGTATCCAGGATGTGGGCATGCCAGAAGGCATCCACCTGCTCGCTGGGGACGGCGGGTGTGTCCGGATACTTCGCAGCCAGCTTGAGGAACTGCCGGTAGCCGCTCTCCGCCTGCTCCAGCGATTCCGGCGACCAATGCGCATGCTTCTGGTGCAGTAGCTTGGCCTTCATCCTTGAAAAGTCGAGGGCTTCGATGGCCTGCCACATGATTTCAACAGAACGGTCCTGCATGATTTAGCTCCCTGTTATTGGACGGCTTGATATTGGACTGCATAAGCACGCGCCGGACCGGCGGCAGTCAGGCGCGCATTGGTTGCGGCCCATGCTCGAAAGCTGGGCCGTTCTCCATGCGGCTGGCCAGGAAGGCGGTGATCTTCGCCGGCGGCAGCGGATGGCTGAAGTAGTAGCCCTGCACTTCGTCGCAGCCTTCGCTGCGCAGGAATTCGAGTTGCGCCTCCTTCTCCACGCCTTCGGCGACGACTTCCAGGCCGAGCCGGTGGCCGAGTCCGATCACCGCGCTGGTAATCTGCGTGTCGCTGCGGCTTTCCGGTATGTAGCGGACGAAGCTGCTGTCGATCTTGACCGTATCGATCGGAAAGCGGCTCAGGTAGGCAAGCGAGGAGTAGCCGGTGCCGAAGTCGTCGATAGCCAGTCGAACGCCCGTGCGCTTCAGGCGCGAGAGCCAGCTGGAAGCCTGTTCGGCATCGCGCATGACCATGCTCTCGGTGAGTTCAAGCTCCAGCAGGTTGCCAGGCAGGCCGGCTTGCCGCAGGGCATCGATGATGGTCAGCCTGAGCGACTTGTCGGCGAACTGCCGAGCCGAAAGATTGACTGAAACACGCACCGGCGGCAGCCCCTGGGCGAGCCATGCGGCATTCTGGCGGCACGCTTCGCGCAGGGCCCACGCGCCTATCTCGACAATGGCGCCGCTCTGCTCCGCGAAGGGAATGAAATCTCCGGGCATGACCATGCCGAGTTCCGGGTGGCGCCAGCGGATCAGTGCCTCGACCGCCGTGCACGCTCCCGACGCGAGCGCAATGCGCGGCTGGTAGTAGAGGATGAATTCGTCCTGCTCGAGCGCGCGGTGCAGGTGAGACTCCATGTCGATGCGCCGCTGCAGGGATGCGCTCATGCCGCGGCAGTAGAACTGGTAGCCGTTCTTGCCGAGCTGCTTGGCACCGTACATGGCCAGGTCGGCATGCTTGAGCAGGGTCTGCCAATCGTTGCCGTCCTCGGGGAAGGAACTGATGCCGATGCTTGCCGTCATCCGCAGTTCCGATTCATTGACGACGAAGCCGGGCGCGAGCGCAGCCTGGATCTTCGCAATGATCCGGCCCAGGATCGTCGAGTCGCCCTTGGGGTCCAGCAGCACGACGAATTCGTCGCCACCGAAGCGGGTGATCAGTTCCACGCCGTCCAGGCTCTCGCGCAACCGGTCGGCCATCTCGCGCAGCACGGTGTCGCCGGCATTGTGGCCGATCGTGTCGTTCACGACCTTGAATTCATCCAGGTCGACAAAAATGACATGCAAGGCCTGGGCGCTGGCGCGGGCACGGTTCAGCGCCTTCTCGAACTCGGCCTTGAACATCAGCCGGTTGGGCAGGCCGGTAAGGGCATCGTGATTGGCGATGAAGCGCAGGTCCTCCTCGGCCTGGCGCCTCAGCAGGAAGTGCCCGGTCTGATTGGCAATACCGCTCGCCATCGCGAGCGCGTGCGTATCAGCGCTGCGCTTGCCACGGGAATAGAGTTCGACCACGCCGAGCGTCACGTGGCCCCTGCTCAGCGGGAACGCGAACACCGTCCGGATGCCGCCCGCGTCGAGCCATCCCGCTTGCGCGTGCCGGGCCATCGCGTTCCGGTTTGCATACCATTGTGGCGCCTGCAAGAGCACAGCACCGGCCGGCCATGCGGGGCGCTCAGCGAGCCAGGGCTCCAGCGCCTTGACGCGTGCCAGGTAGACCGGCGGCAGCTTCAGTCCCTGGCTGTCGTCATTCGGCCAGAAGGCACCTGCCTCCCAGTCCATGCCGCCGAGCAACGTGTGGACAATCTCCTCCAGCACCTCGATTTCGCTGGTGGCGGTGGCCAGGTGCAGGGCAATCTGGTGTTCCTGCGCCCTGGCCTGCTCGGCAGACTTGCGCTGGCTGATGTCCTGCGCGGTTCCCCGCAGCACGGCGCTGTCCGCAAGCCCATGCGCGTGGCCAATCAGGTGCAGCCAGCCCCGGCGTCCGCGCTGCGACCGGTAGGGGCACTCGAACTCGAACGGCTGGCGATCCTGCAAGGCTGCCCGCATCCTTTCCCGCAGCACGGCGCGATGGCCGGCGTCGATCGCCTGGAACAACACGTCAGGAGTCGGTTTGTCGCCGCGCCAGCCTAGCAGGTGCGCCATTTCCCGGGAAAAGTGCGCGATGTCCTTGCCCAGATCGATGCGCCAGTCGCCCAGGTGGGCAATCTGCTGCGCCTCGGCGAGCGCCGCCTGGCTCTCGCGCAGGCTGTGCGTCATCTGGTCGGCCACGGCGACGGCGCGCGCCCGCGAACTCGACAACGCGTAGGCCAGCCAGCCCAGCAGCACGCTGATGATCAGGCCGGAAATCACCACCAGCGTCGGCAGGTAGCGCTGGGGACCACCGATTGCCCCGGCATCGGCGGCGAATTCGATCACCCAGCGCCGCCCGCCGAAATCCCGCACCGCGCTCTTGACCAGGTCATGCTGGCCCGCGCCCGTCTGGTCGTCCGCCAGTGCCGGCGCGCCATGCGCGGCACTGGCGTGGACGGCGCTGCCGCCTGCGCCCCGGCTGCGTCCCCGGGCGACCAGTCCGGTCACACTGTCATAGAGCAGGTTGGCGGCCGAGGGGGGAGCCGGCGCCTGTGCGAAGTCTCCGGCGTCATGCACGCGGAACCGGATCCGGCGCAGATTCTCGTTGCTGACCAGGTCTTTCAGCAGATCGTCCACCCGGATCCCCGCACCGACCGATCCGACATAGGCGCGTCGGCGCGCTTCCACGGTGTCCAGGTCCGGCACCTTGCGGTACACCGGCAGGCGCAGGGCGATGCCCACATGCGGGTTCTTTGCCTCGCTGAAGATCAGGCGGCCGCTGCTGACCGACTGCCCGGTATCGCGCGCCCGTTCGAGCGCGGCCAGGCGGCGTGGCTCGGCGCCCATGTCGATACCGATCGACGCCAGGTTGATGTCGAGCGGCTCGACATAGGTCAGCACGAAGTGGCCGGGCCGCTGTCCCGGGGGGCGGACGCTGAACGTCACGCCTGCCTCGCGCAGGATCGGATCGCTCCGCTGCCGGGCGACAAAGGCGTCGATCTCGGCCGCCGGCACATAGGGCGCGTAGTTCAGCGTCTGGAAACCGGGATAGCGCTGCGGCAGGTTCAGCCCGCTGACGAAATCGCGAAACTCACCCCGCGAGACATGGTCGCTGGCGCCGAACAGCGCCTGCATGGTCACCAGTACGTCGGTATAAAGCCGGATCCGTGTATCGATCTGCTGGATGACGTCGCCGGTATCGTTCTCAAAACGCAGGCGGATATCCTCTTCCAGCAGATTGGTGCAGAACACATAGACGACGGCCGTCGTCAGCACGCCAAGCAGCAAGGTGCCCGCCGTGATGGTGCGCGACCCAAGGCGTCCAAGCGGGCGCAGCATGCGCGCAAGCGTCTGGCGCAAGATTGTTTCCCCCGGATGTCGATGGCGGCCATGCGGCTGAGCGGCGGCCGCCCTCGACTGATGCGAAAAATGCACTTATTGGCCGTCGTTGCTCTTCGAAACTGGCCGTTTTATATGTCTTAACAATCTATAGCAACCGGGGGATGACGGGCGCTAATTATCGCGGCGCAAACACCCAACTTAAGTGGGGTGTCAATTTGAAGGCGGCCGGCGCCCGCAGCCTCCCCGCCAGAGTGCTCGCCGACCTCCGGCAAGACGCTCACTGAATTCGCGTACGCGTGGAACGACAGGATGAAGCTGACCGTGACACCTGTCGTCGAGGATCTGGCACTTGCCGCGGTTTTCGAGGCCGGCGGAATGACGTCCTGAGCGGCCGGAACGGGCTCATGGTGAATAACGGGCGCGTTACCTGCTACGGCTTCCGCCAGTACGCCTGCGCTGCCGGGAAAGGTGTGGTTCTGCGGGAAAGATCGCCTACCATGCGGTTACTCTGCTCGGGCGAAGCGTCGTTGGCGTCATAGTCACCGACCCGGGGCTGGTGCCGCCAATGCTCATCAGCGTGTTCATGGACAAGATGGTCGGCTTCGTCAATCCTTCTACTACCGACCGGCATCTATTGATCCAAATATCCAAATGAACACGCAAGACAGTACACACCGTCCATTGCCAGCGATTCACACGCGCGAGAACGGCAAGCTGGTCTCGGCGCGCGAAGCCGTGCGCCTGATCCGGGATGGCGATACCGTGGCGACGGGCGGCTTCGTCGGCATCGGCTTCGCGGAAGAGATTGCCATGGCCGTCGAGGAGATCTGCCTGTCGCACGACGACGACACGCCCGTCAGCCTGTCGAAGCCCGGCAACCTGACCCTGGTCTATGCCGCCGGTCAGGGAGACGGCAAGGAGCGGGGCCTGAACCATTTCGCGTTGCCCGGCCTGGTGAAGCGCGTGATCGGCGGGCACTGGGGGCTGGTACCGAAGCTCCAGCAGCTCGCGGTCGGCAACCAGATCGAAGCCTACAACCTGCCGCAGGGCGTGATCACCCACCTGTTCCGCGATATCGCGGCCGGCAAGCCGGGCCACCTGTCGCGGGTCGGACTGGGCACTTTCGTCGATCCGCGTTTTGGCGGCGGCAAGCTGAACGAACGCACTACCGAGGACCTGGTCGAGCTGATGCAAATCGGCGGCCAGGACTATCTGTTCTACAAGGCCTTCCCCATCAACGTCGCCATCGTGCGCGGCACCACGGCCGATCCGGACGGCAACATCACCATGGAGCGCGAGGCGCTGACGCTGGAAGCCCTTGCCATCGCCATGGCCGCGCACAACTGCGGCGGGATGGTGATCGTGCAGGTGGAGCGCATCGCCGAACGCGGCTCGCTCAATCCCCGCCAGGTCAAGATTCCCGGCGTGCTGGTGGACTGCGTGGTGCTGGCGCAACCGGAGAACCACTTGCAGACCTTTGCCACGCCGTACAATCCGGCGTTCTCGGGCGAGGTCCGCGTCCCGGCGAGCAGCGTGGCGCCGATGGCGATGAGCGAACGCAAGGTGATCGCCCGGCGCGCCGCGATGGAACTCCAGCCCAACAGCGTGGTGAATCTCGGCATCGGCATGCCCGAGGGCATCGCCAGCGTCGCCAACGAGGAACGGATCCTCGACCTCGTGACGCTCTCGACCGAGCCGGGCGTGATCGGCGGCATCCCTGCCGGCGGGCTGAACTTCGGCGCGGCGACCAACCCCGACGCGATCATCGACCAGCCCTACCAGTTCGATTTCTACGACGGCGGCGGGCTCGACATCGCCTTCCTCGGCCTGGCGCAGGCCGATCGCATGGGCAACCTGAATGTCTCCCGGTTCGGGCCACGGCTGGCGGGTGCCGGCGGCTTTATCAACATCAGCCAGAATGCGAAGAAGGCCGTGTTCGTCGGCACCTTCATGGCGGGCGGCGGCGAGTTCTCGGTGACCGACGGCAAGCTCCATATCCACCGCGACGGCACGGCCAGGAAATTCGTCCAGGAAGTGGAGCATCGCACCTTCTCCGGGCCGTACGCGGCCGCGTCGCAGAAGCCCGTGCTCTATATCACGGAGCGCTGCGTGTTCGAACTGGGCGCGCAGGGCATGGAACTCATCGAGATTGCGCCCGGCGTCGACCTGGAGCGCGACATTCTCGCCAAGATGGACTTCGTCCCGATCGTGCGCTCGCCGGTGCTGATGGACGAACGGATCTTCCGCCCCGAGCCGATGGGACTGCGTGCCGACGTGCTGCGCCTGCCGCTGGAGGCGCGCTTCAACTACGACGAAGAGAAGAACATCCTGTTCCTGAATTTCGAGCAGCTCGAAGTGAAGCGCCAGGAAGACGTCGAGGCGATCCGCAAGGAGGTCATCCGGATCTGCGAGCCGTTGGGCCACAGGGTCTACACCGTGGTCAACTACGAGGGCTTCGTGCTCGACCGGAGCGTGGAAGATGCCTATGTCGAGATGATCTCGGACATGGTGGCACGCTACTACATCGGCGTGACCCGCTTTACCACCAGCGCCTTCATGCGCGCCAAGCTCGGCGACACGCTCGCCCGGTGCGGCCTCGCGCCCTATGTCTACGAGACCGAGGCAGAAGCGAAAGCGAGCCTGCGGGACCAGCCCCGCAGCGACTAGGCTGGCTGCGCCACGGGCGCTTGCTGCGTGCAGGCTGGCCTGCAGGCTCCAGTCGACGCGGCCTCGTTACCGCGTTCTTCAGGACGTCAGGCCTTTGGCGCGGAGCCAACTCAGCCACGCCTGGTCTTCGATCTCGTACGAGCCTCGCGACTCCTTCCATACGATCTCGCGCTCACGAAGGGTGTCAATCGCATTTTGCACCGTCCCGGCGCTGACGCTCACATGCTCCGGCACAAGGGCCTTGTACGCGGACATGGCGCTCTCTCCGAAGGGAGAGAACTGGCCATCCTTGCCGGCCATGACACGCACCACCGCCTGCTGAAGTGGCGACAGCGAGGTGAAGTCGCTTTCGACGTCATGCCACAAGCGCTCCTGGACGAGCGTCGCGTCATCCTTGAGCCGGGTACTGAGGTTTGGCGATTCGTTCGCCAGTGCGATCGTGCCAATCAGGTGGCGAAGCATCTCCGGGCGGTGCCCGACCATCACGAAGGCTTCGTAGACGGCCTCCGGCTCAAGCTGATTGCCCGCGGCGAGCGCCCGGTTCACGCTCTTGGTAAACTCGTCGGTAAAGTTTCGATCAAGCAGCGGGAACGGCGTCACCTGGGAGCCGTAGAACGGCATGCGCGAATTCATGACCAGGTGCGCGAGTTTGTCCCGGCTTGAGCCGGTGAAGACCAGCATGAGGTCCGGGGCCTTGCCCGAAACGTTCATCGCGTCGCGCGCCGCCTTCAGGCCGAACATCGCCTCCACGCCCTTCTCTGTGGTCAGGGCATGCTGCGCTTCATCAACGATCAGGAGAACCGGTTTCCGGGCGCCCTTGCGCAGCGCCTCAAGGGCCTGCGTGAGCGAGACGCCCGCTGGCAATCCCGTAGCGGTGAGGTCCAACCCGAGGGTGCCCATGACCGTGATCTTGGTGAGGCCGACAGCCTTTGCGGCTTTGCTCACGACACCGTCGTGATCGGCAATCTTGTGCTTGATGGCGTCGGCGATCAGCTCGCCCGGATCGTGCGCCTTGTTCGACCACAAATCGACGTACACGGTGACCCAGCCGCGCTGCCCGGCGGCCGGCGTGAGGTCCTCGCGCAGGAACGTGGACTTCCCTACCCGGCGCGGCGCCGCGAGGAACAGGCCCGAGCGGGCATCCTGGATTCCCTCCCCGGCCAAGGCTGCGCAGAAGCTTGCCGCCAACACGGGGCGGCGAAAGGTGTAACGTTCGGAGGCGGCGGACGGCTCGGACATAGTGACTTCCGGGTGCGATTATCAGCATTTATCCTATCTTGATAAATTACCCTTTGCAAATAAATAAGGATAAATGCCTGATAAGGCACATCACGGCACTCCAGCAAGCTGGCCCTACCGCTGCTATTGCGGAAACAGCGCCATCTGGCCAGATAACAGCGTCTCGAAATCGTCGTCCAGGAACGGCAGGATCGCATCGGCAATCGGCTGGAGCTGCCTGGTGACGTAATGGCTGTAGTCGATCGGCGCCGATCGGGTTTCGAGTGGCTCCGGCCCTGCCACCGTCATCACATAGCTGATCCAGCCGCCGTGCTGATACTGGCGCGGGCGCCCCTGGCGCTCGTTATAGGCATCGGCGATGCGGGCGGCGCGGACGTGCGGCGGCACGTTGCGCTGGTATTCATCGAGTTTGCGGCGCAGCCGCTTGCGGAAAACCAGTTGCTCGTCGAGCTCGCCGGCCAGCGTGCGACGCACGATGTCCCTCACATAATCTTCGTACGGCTCGCGGTTGAAGATTTTCTCGTAGAGGGTCTGCTGGAACCGCTGGGCAAGCGGCGACCAGTCTGTGCGCACCGTCTCGAGACCCTTGAACACCATCTCGACCTTCCCATCAGGCCGTTCGACCTGACCGGCATAGCGCTTCTTGCTGCCGAGGTCCGTGCCGCGGATCGTCGGCATCAGGAAGCGCCGAAAGTGGGTTTCGAACTGGAGTTCGAGCGCGCTTCCCAGGCCATAAGCCTGCCAGAGGTGGTCGCGCCACCAGTCCGTGACGTACGCGACGAGGCTGCGGCCGATCTGGTCCGCATCGGCTTCCGTCCGGGCGCGGCGCAGCCAGACGAACGTGGAATCCGTGTCGCCATAGATCACCTCGTAGCCGCGGGCCTCGATCAGCGCCCGGGTCTGCCGCATGATCTCGTGCCCGCGCATTGTGATCGACGACGCCAGTCGCGGATCGAAAAACCGGCAACCGCTGGACCCGAGCACGCCGTAGAACGCGTTCATGATGATCTTGAGCGCTTGAGCGAGCGGCTTGTTCCGGTCACGCTTGGCGGCCTCACGTCCTTGCCAGACCTTGGCGACGATCGCCGGCAGGCAGTGCTTCGTCCTGGAAAACCGGGCACCGCGGAAGCCAGGCACCGAATCGGCATCGTCGGGATGCGCCAGGCCCTCGACCAGGCCGATCGGGTCGATCAGAAAGGTACGGATGATCGACGGATAGAGGCTCTTGTAGTCCAGCACGAGCACCGATTCGTACAGCCCCGGCCGCGAATCCATGACGAAGCCGCCAGGGCTGGCCTCCGGTGCCTTTTCGCCGAGGTTGGGCGCGACATAACCCTGGCGGTGCATCAGCGGCATGTAGAGATGCGTGAAGGCAGCCACCGAACCGCCGCTGCGGTCGGCCGGCAGGCCCGTGACCGTGGCACGCTCCAGCAGGAATGGCAACAGCTCGGTTTTCTCGAAAATCCGCGTCACCAGTTCGCAATCGCGCAGGTTATAGCGGGCCAACGCCAGCTTGTCCTGCTCGAACAGGCGGTCGATGGCGTCCATGCGGTCGTACGGGTTGTCGATCGCCTTGCCTTCGCCGAGCAGCGTCTGGGCCACCGATTCGAGGCTGAACGACGGGAAGCTCCACGTGGCGGAACGCAGCGCCTCGATGCCGTCGATGATCAACCGGCCTGGTGCGCTGGCGAAATAGTGCTGCTGGGCGTTGTGCTCGCGCCATTCCATTTCGGCACCGCCCCGGCCGAGGCGCAGCGGAATCTGGAACTGGCGTGCATGCTCGTGCAATACGCGCAGGTCGAACTGGATCAGGTTCCAGCCAATGATCGCGTCGGGGTCGTGATCGGCCAGCCACTGGTTCAACTTTTCCAGCAACCCGGGCCGTGTTGCGCAGTATTCGAGCGAGAAATCGACGTCGACGGGCGTCTGCGGCGCCTGGCCCAACATGTAGACCTGGCGCTGGCCGCAGCCCTCGAGCGCAATCGAATAGAGTTCGCCGAACGCGTTGGTTTCAATATCGAGCGAGACCAGACGTAGCGTGGGACGGTAGTCCACCGCGGGCTTCATCTGGGCATTGCGCAGCACGCCGCTGGCATCCGGCTCACCGTCGAACCAGACCGGGGCGGTGATGAAGCGCTCCATCAGGTAGCGCTCGGGCGGACGGATATCGGCTTCGTAGACATCCACGCCGGCATCGCGCAGAGAGCGGCCGAGCTGGATCAGTTGCCGATGCTGCTGGCAGTACAGGCCCAGTACGGGCCTGCGCTGGAAATCCTGAAGCTTGAGCGGGCGCAGCTCGACATCGCGCTCGTGGCGCAGCAGCGCCTCGGCACGCTCACGCTGTGCTTCGGGAATAAATGCAATGGACGGCTGGCAGGACAGGCGCAGCCGGCGCGGCCCGTCATCGGTAGCCAGCCAGACCTCGACCTCGGTGCCAGCCGGCGTATCGCGCCAGTGTCGGGTCAGGATGAAACCCCGCTGAAGTGCCACGCTATAAACCTTGGAGAACCGCTTGTGGTCGATTTTAGCGGAGATGGGGGTGATCGGGACTGGTCCGGACGATAGTCCGGTTTAGGCGCGGCGAGATACGTCTGTTTCAGGGATGCCCTTGGAAACGTGGCGCGCCGCGCGCAGTGCCTGGCCGCTTTTTTTGCGACGGAGGCAAGGCGAGTGTTGAGCTGATGCAGAGACAAGTCTGCCGCCAGCGGGATCACTGATATCTCGGATCCAGTTCCTTTAAGGGTGGTTTGTAGCCGCCAAGATCGATCGGAAGCTTGCCGGGCCACCCTAAATCCGGGGGCAACCACGCTTGCCAACGCGGCCACCCGGTAGGTTCGCCGACCCTGATTTGGCCAATGCCCCCAACGATCGCGTGGGCGGCGCCCCGCTCCAATGGATCTTCGCGGCACAGGTCCGCGACTTTCAGCTTGCTCATGATGGTCTCCTGAAGGTTCATGGCGAGCGCCGCGAGTGCGGTGCTCATGCCCTGTTCAGCAGGGAGCATGCCATCCGTCGCAGGAGCATGCTGGGGCACCAGCATTGGCGGATTGACCTCTTCTGTCTGGTCCGGACCAACACCGGGAAGCGGATGGCGTTGGCTAGTTGCCGACTCGCCTATGCCGCGGTGGTCGACGCTTCGTCAGAAAGCCGTCACTTAAGGGATCACTTATAGGTGGGCAAAGAATCGCTGAATTTACCTTAAGTGGGCAGGCGGATATCTTTGGGCGGAACACCACGCAGAGGCTTCGGCACACGCGTCAGCAAGCCTTATCAGACATTCAAAAGATAGCGGAGACCCCCAACCCTGGTAGCCGGGATGGGCGGAAGAAGAAATGACGATGAGACCACGATGACTAAGCCCACCAATATCGGACGTCGGCAGTTCCTCAAGATTCTTGGCGTCGGGTCTGTTGCCGCCTCGGCCTCGGCCTTGGGCATGGGTACCGCTTGGGCACAGGCTCCGGCCGGCGTGCGCCCCTACAAGCTGCTGCGTGCGAAAGAGACGCGAAACAATTGCACCTATTGCTCGGTCGGGTGCGGCCTCCTGATGTATTCGCTGGGTGACGGCGCCAGGAACGCGAAACCCCGCATCTTCCACATCGAGGGTGATCCCGATCACCCGGTCAGCCGTGGTTCGCTCTGTCCCAAGGGCGCGGGGCTGCTGGACATCGTCCATTCGAAAAACCGGTTGCTGTACCCGGAATACCGCGCGCCGGGGTCGAGGGAGTGGGTGCGCATCAGTTGGGACGATGCGACGAAGCGCATCGCCCGCCTGCTGAAGGACGACCGCGACAAGAACTTCATCGCGCGCAACGAGAAGGGCCAGTTGGTGAACCGCTGGCTGAGTTCGGGCATGCTCGCCTCGTCGGCGGCCTCCAACGAAACCGGGGTTCTCGACTTCAAGTTCGCCCGCTCCCTGGGCATGCTGGGTCTGGACTGCCAGGCTCGCCTGTGTCACGGGCCAACGGTTTCGGCGCTGGGGCCGTCCTTCGGCCGCGGCGCGATGACGAACCACTGGGTGGACATCAAGAACGCCAATGTCGTCGTCGTCATGGGCGGCAACCCGGCCGAGGCCCATCCGGTCGGCTTCAAATGGGTGATCGAGGCCAAGATCAAGAACAAGGCCAAGGTCATCGTCATCGATCCGCGCTTCAACCGCACAGCTGCGGTTGCCGATATCTTCTCGCCGATCCGGGCGGGGTCGGACGCGGCCTTCCTGATGGGCATGGTCAACTGGCTTCTGCAGAACGACAAGATCCAGCACGACTATGTGCGCGCTTACACCAACGCGTCCCTGATCGTGCGCGAGGATTTCGGATTCGACGAAGGGCTGTTCTCGGGTTTCAATCCCGAGAAACACGCCTACGACAAATCCTCCTGGACCTATGAACTCGACCAGGTGGGGAACGCGAAACGCGATCCCTCGATGCGCCACCCGCGCTGCGTGCTGAGCCTGCTGAAAAAGCACGTCTCACGCTACACGCCCGAGAAGGTCGAGGAGACGACCGGCGTCAGGAAGGCCGACTTCCTGCAGATCGCCGAGATCGTCGGCTCGTGTTCGGCGAAGGACAAGACGCTGACCTGGCTTTACGCGCTCGGCTGGACGCACCACACCGGTGGCGCGCAGATCATCCGCGGCGCGGCGATGATCCAGCTGCTGCTGGGCAATATCGGCATGTCCGGGGGCGGCGTGAATGCGCTGCGCGGACATTCCAACATCCAAGGCTATACCGACCTTGGTCTTCTGTCGGTGCGGCTGCCGGGCTACATGGACCTGCCCACCGACAGGCAGCAGACGCTGAAGCAATTCCTGGCCGATGCCACGCCGAAAGCCGTGGTGCCCGATCAGGTGAACTACTGGAAGAACCTGCCCAAGTTCTTCGTCTCACTGCAGAAGAACCTGTTCGGCGAACATGCCACGGCGGAAAACAACTGGGCCTTTGACCTGCTGCCGAAATGGGATCGCAGCTACGACATGCTGGCTTATTTCGACCTGATGTACGAGGGCAAGGTCAACGGCTATGTCGTCCAGGGGTTCAACCCGCTGGCGGCGATGCCTGACAAGAACAAGTCCTCGGCCGCGCTGTCGAAACTCAAGTTCCTCGTGGTCATCGACCCGCTGGTGACCGAGACCTCGAACTTCTGGCGCAACGAGGGCAAGTTCAACGACGTCAAGACCGAAGAGATCATGACCGAGGTCTTCCGGCTGCCGTCGAGCTGCTTTGCCGAGGAAGACGGGACCGTCGTGAATTCGGGCCGTTGGCTGCAATGGCACTACGCGGGCCAGCAGCCGCCGGGCGAGGCGCGGCATGATCCGGCCATCCTCGGCGGCATCATGATGGAGCTGCGGCGGCTTTACGAAAAGGATGGCGGCGCCTGCCCTGAACAGGTGTTGCACATGACCTGGGACGAGAAGACCTATCACGATCCCTGCAGCCCCCATCCCGAGGAAATGGCCAAGGAAGCCAACGGCTACGCGTTGGCAGACGTGTTCGACGAGACCGGGAAAAAGATCCTGCGCAAGGGCCAGCTTCTGGATTCGTTCGCGCAGCTGCGCGACGACGGCACGACCTCAAGCTACTGCTGGATCTTCACCGGATCCTGGACCGAGGCGGGCAACCAGATGGCCAGGCGCGACAACACCGACACCGGCCTCGGCAACACGCCGGGCTGGGCCTGGTCCTGGCCTGCGAACCGCCGCATCCTCTATAACCGCGCCTCGATGGACGAGATGGGGAACCCCTGGGACCCCAAGCGCCAGATCCTGCATTGGAACGGCGAAAAATGGGTGGGCGCGGACGTGCCCGACTTTCCGCTCACTGCGGCGCCCGGCACACCCGTCGGACCCTTCATCATGCTGCCCGAAGGCGTGGGGCGCCTGTTCTCGGTCGGCGGCATGAACGACGGCCCCTTCCCCGAGCATTACGAGCCGGTCGAGAGCCCGATCGCAAACAACCCGCTGCACGAAAAGGTAAACCACAACCCGACCGCCCGCATCTTCCAGAACGATGCGCAGCGGATGGGCAACCGCACCGAGTTCCCCTATGTCGCCACGACCTATTCGGTGACGGAACTGTTCCGCCACTGGACCAAGCACTCGCATCTGAACGCCATGCTTCAGCCCGAGCAATTCGTCGAGATCGGCGAGAAGCTGGCCTCGGACAAAGGCATCGCCCATGGCGACACGGTGAAGATCACGACGAAGCGCGGCCATATCACTGCCAAGGCCGTGGTGACCAAGCGCATGCGCACGCTTCAGGTGGCCGGGCAGGCGGTCGAGCAGATCGGAATCCCCTGCCATTGGGGCTTCGAGGGGGCGACCCGCAAAGGCTATCTCGCCAACACGCTTGCGCCGGGCGTCGGCGACGCCAATTCGCAAACCCCGGAATTCAAGGCATTCCTCGTGAACATTGAAAAAATGGCGGGAGCACAAGCATGAACTCGCAGAACATCATCCGTCGCTCGGCCTCGTCCGAGCTGACACCCGCCCCTCGAATCCGCGACCATCAGATGGAAGTGGCCAAGCTGATCGACGTGTCGACCTGCATCGGCTGCAAGGCGTGCCAGGTCGCCTGCAACGAATGGAACGACCTGCGCGGCGACGTGGAAGAGAATGTCGGCGTCTATGACAATCCGCGCGATCTGTCGCCCAACACCTGGACCCTGATGCGCTTCACCGAGCATGAGGACCAGGCGGGCAAGCTGGAATGGCTGATCCGCAAGGACGGCTGCATGCATTGCGAGGATCCTGGCTGCCTGAAAGCCTGCCCGGCGCCCGGCGCCATCGTGCAATATGCGAACGGCATCGTCGACTTCCAGTCCGACCTGTGCATCGGCTGCGGCTATTGCGTCGCGGGCTGCCCCTTCGACGTGCCGCGCATTTCCAAGAAGGACAACAAGGCCTACAAGTGCACGCTCTGCTCGGACCGCGTCTCGGTCGGGCAGGAGCCTGCCTGCGTCAAGACCTGCCCGACCGGCGCCATCGCCTTCGGCTCGAAGGCTGAGATGCAATCCCTCGCCGCCGAGCGGGTGGCCGAGTTGAACGAGCGCGGCTATGCCAGGGCCGGCCTGTATGACCCGGCGGGGGTCGGCGGCACCCACGTGATGTATGTGCTGCAACATGCCGACGACCCGAAGCGTTACGCAGGCTTGCCGAAGGACCCGGAGATCAGCACGCTCGTCTCGGGCTGGAAGGATGGTTTGCAACCCGTCGCCGCTTTCGCCGGCGCGGCGGCGGTCGTGGGCATGGCGGCGCATTTCATGGCGGTCGGCCCCAACACCACCGAAACCGTCGATCACGACGATCACGACGCCCCGACTGACGGCGCGGCATAAGCAGAGACCGGAAATGGCGACCAGGAACGAGATGATATTGCGCACGAAATTCGCCGATCGGCTGTGTCACTGGGCGATCGTGTTCTGCTTCTTCCTCGCGGCGGTTTCGGGAATTTCGTGGTTCTTCCCGACGGTGAGTTGGATGAGCGGCTTCCTTGGCACGCCGCAGATGGCGCGGGTGCTCCACCCCTTCCTCGGCATCGCGGTTTTCGCCGGGCTTTGCTACATGTTCGTGCGCTTCGTGGGCTACAACCTGCCCGCGCGCACCGACGCGATCTGGTTCCGCCGCGCCAAGGAAGTGCTCCTGAACAAGCATGGCGGCGAACCGCTGCAGATCGGCAAGTACAACGCCGGCCAGAAGGTGCTGTTCTGGCTCATCATGGCTTCGATACTGGCCCTGCTGATATCCGGGTTGATCATGTGGCGCGCCTATTTCGCCGAGTATTTCCCCATTCCCATGCTCCGTCTGGCGATCCTAGCCCATTCCGTCGCGGGGATCGGGTTGATCCTGCTGATCGTGGGTCACATCTATCTGGCGATCTGGGTCCGTGGCTCGATCACGGGCATGGTTACGGGCTACGTCTCGCGCGCTTGGGCCAGGCAGCACCATGACCGCTGGTATGGCGAGTTGAAAACGCAAGCTGCGAAAGCGGCGAAAGCGGCGGAAGCCAAGGAGCACGGGGCATGAGCCAGCATCCGACGACGCGGGGGGCGCTGCCATCGGACGAGGCATCGCGGCATTTCGCACCGCTGATCCAGCCAGACCTTGCCGGGCTTTACAGCCGCCGGGCCGCGCGCCTGCGCGCGCTGGCCGAAGGGCACGATCTTGCCGATTACCTGCGTTTGGCCGCCCGCGTGGCCGAGGTGCAGGCGTCCCTTCTGCCAGAGGCCAGTGGGTCCGGGCAGATAGACGCCAGAGCCATCCCGCAGGAGGGGCATTGGGGTTCCCTGCTTGATCGGTTGATTGAGCGGCTTGCGCACGATGTTCCCGCCCCGGTCGCCCCGCATCTTGCGGCGCTGCGCGACCTCCCTGCGGATGAGCGCCTTGCCGCCGCCCAGGCGCTGGCCGAGGGCCGTTTTGACGTGGTTCCGGCGGCAATCGCGCCCTTCCTTTGGGCTGCGCTCTCGCTGCAATGTGCCAGCGCCGCGCGGGCGGCGCCCGTGCCCGGCAGCGGCCCGGCCGAGCACGCGTCTTGCCCGGTCTGCGGCACTGCCCCCGTGGCAAGCCTGATCCTGATCGGGGATCGCCAGGGCATGCGCTATCTGCATTGCGCGCTGTGCGAGAGCGAGTGGCACATGGTGCGGGCGAAATGCACCAACTGTGGCGCGGCCTCGGACCTTGACTATCTCAGCTTCGACACCGCCGAAGCCACGGTGCGCGCCGAAAGCTGCGGCGTGTGCCACGGTTATCTGAAGGTCATCTCACTGGAACGCGACCCGCAAGCCGAGGCCGTGGCCGATGACCTTGCCACCCTGACCCTGGACGATGCCGTGACGGCGGAGGGCTATCAACGTACCGGGTTTAATCCCTTCGCTCTGCCGGGATGAGGCGCTGCCCGCTTTGACCCGTGCCTGTTGAATGCCATCCCACTAGTCCACGGATGTCGGCCCGTAGCCAGTGACAACTGCTTGCCGTCGCTGATCGCCCGGGATGGTGTGCAGCGAGCACGCCGTTGCAGCGTGCCCGGCTTGCTGGCGCTTACTCGACTGCGATGCCTTTCTCGCGGATCACCTTGCCCCACTTGGCATAGTCCTGCTGGATGCGCTGGCCCATCTGCGCCGGCGCCTGGAAGTTGGCAATGGCACCGGCCTTCAGCAACTTGTCCTGGACATCCTTGTCGGCCAGGATCTTGCCGACTTCGCCGGCGACGCGGTCCACCACCTCTTTGGGTGTGCCCGGCGGCGCCAGCAGGCCGCCCCAGGAAACGGCGTCGTAGCCCTTGAATCCTTGCTCGGCAATGGTCTTGACGTCGGGCAGCATGCTGACGCGCTGCGGCGAGCCGACGGCGATGGCACGCAGCTTGCCTGCCTGGATGTGCGGCAGCGCGGCGACGAGGTCAGCGTACATGATGGGGACCTGGCCACCGATGGTGTCGCTGATCGCGGGCACGCCGCCCTTGTAAGGCACATGCTGCATCTCGAAGCCGCCCATCTGCTTGAGCAGTTCCATGCTCAGGTGGCCGAAGCTGCCCGCGCCGGAGCTGGTGTAGTTGAGCTTGCCCGGCTGGGCCTTGGCCTGTGCGATCAGCTTGGGCAAGTCCGTCACGTTGGGCAGCAGCGTCGGGTTGACCACCACCACGATCGGCAGGTCATAGACGGTGGCGACGGGCGTGAAGTCCTTGGTCGTGTCGTAGCCCGCCTTCTTGTACAGGTACGGCGCCAGCAGCGTGGGCGTGGCCAGCATCATCAGCGTGTAGCCGTCGGGCGCGCTCTTGGCCACCTGGGCGGCAGCGATGGAACCCGATGCACCGGCGCGGTTCTCCACCACCACCGGCTGCTTGAGGCGCTCGGCCAGCTTCTGGCCGACGATGCGCGACGCCGTATCCGTAGGCCCACCCGGCGGGAACGGCACGACAAGCTTGATCGGCTTGCTGGGCCAGGATTGCGCGAAAGCGCTGCCGACCAGCAGCGGCACTGCGGCCAGGGCCAGAATGGCACGACGCCGGGAGTGGACCATACGGGTGAAATTTCGAGTGCGCACGTTTGTTGTTCCAGGTTGAATCAGTGCAAGGGAACCCAAGCCCCCCTTGCCGGGCGGGGTTGCGCGGACGTCCATATGTGTCCGCGCGGCGCGAATGCTCAGGCCTGCTGCGGTGCCTCGGGCAGCGTCAGCACGCCGCGGGCCTGCAGTTCCTGCAGCTGGTCATCGCTCATCTGCAGCAGGTTCTGCAGTACCGCCCGCGTGCCCTCGCCCAGCGTCGGCGGCGCGTTGCGGATCGGCAGGCGCTGGCCATCCAGGCGGTAAGGCGGCGCGAACACATGCGTGCTGCCTGCTACGGGATGGGGCATCTCGCGCAGCAGGCCGCCCTCGCGGGTCCGCTCGCTGGTCAATGCCTCGTGCAGTCCCGCCACCTTGCCGCAGGGAATGCCGCAGGCCGTCATGCGCTCGAGCAGCAGGTCGCGCGCAAAGCCGCGGATCAGGCCCGTAATCAACGGGGTCAACGTCTCGCGGTTCCTGGCGCGCTCCACATTGGTGGCATAGCGGGGGTCCTCGACGATGTCCGGACGCTCGATGACCTGGCGGCAGAACTTGTCGAACTGGCTGTTGTTGCCCACGGCGATGATCAGCGGGCCATCGGCGCCCTCGAACATGCCATAGGGCACGATGGACGGATGGGCATTGCCATAGCGTGCGGGGTCGCGCCCGAGCAGCATGGCGTCCAGGCCGTAATAGCCGGTGACCATCAGCCCGCAGTCGTACAGCGCCATCTCGATCAGCTGGCCCTTGCCCTTGCGCTCGCGGCGGAACAAGGCAGCCAGCACGGCCTGTGCGGCGTACATGCCGGTCATCAGGTCCACCACCGCCACGCCGAACTTCAGCGGCGGCGTGTCGGCTTCGCCGTTGAGCGCCATGAGTCCGGCCTCTCCCTGGATCACCAGGTCGTAGCCGGGACGCTTGGCCTCGGGGCCGCTGCTGTTGTAGCCGGACACCGCGCAGTAGATCAGGTCGGGCTTGATCGCCTTGAGCTGTTCGTAGCCAAGGCCCAGCTTCTCGGCCCCGCCGGTCTTGAAATTGTGGATGACCACGTCGAACTGCGGCAGCAGGTCGTAGACAATCTGCACGCCTTCCTTGCTCTGCAGATCCAGCGTGATGGACCGCTTGTTGCGGTTCATGCTGTTGTAGTAGGTCGTCTCGGTCTTGCCGATGCGCATGCCCCAGTCGCGCGTGTCGTCGCCGCGGCCGGGGTGTTCCACCTTGACCACCTCAGCCCCGAAATCGGCCAGGACCTGGCCACACAGCGGTCCCGCAAATACACGCGACAGGTCGAGTACGCGCACGCCCTCAAGCGGGAAGTCGATGCCTTGGGATTGGTCGGGCGTCTGCATTATCTGTCTCCTTGGGCTGTTTCGAGGCACGGGCCGTCTCTGGAAAATCGTAGCCTATGTCGGGCTGGCGCCACGCGATGGCGGTAGGGTTGCCGCAGCGCAGCACCCTGGGTGCGGCGTGCCGGATTCGCGAATGTCGGCACCGGAAGCTGCCTCGGGCGTAGGTTGGTCCCCAGCGCGGTCAGCCCAGCATTCTTGCTTGGATAAATACGCTATACAATCCCCATTCACATTGACAAAATGTTCAATAAAATTTGACAGCGAGTCCCGGGCGCCAGTCGAGGCGCGGTGCGCCCAGGCATTCAACGCCACACCGGCCAGCCGTAGCCATTGACCAGGTTAACGTCGATATTAGACGTGTGCGTCACCTTGCCCTGCTTTTCGGAGGCTGCCAGCCTCGTCGATCATCGGGTAGATGCAGTGCTCCAGGATCTCCTGGCCTGATACCTTGCGGCTGGCAGGCGCGCTGCTCCAGATGCCCGCTACTCCAGGACCAGGCCACTGGTCCTGATCACGGCGGCCCATTTGCGCACTTCCGCATCGATGAACTGCGCAAAGGCGGGGCTGTCTCCCGGCTCGGGCTGCAGACCCAGCGCCGCCAGCTTGTTGCGGACGTCGGCGCCGGCCAGCACGGCGCTGGCGTCGTGGTTGAGCTGGCGCACGATGGCGGCGGGCGTGCCGGCCGGTGCCATCAGGCCGAACCAGCCGTAGCCGGTCACACCGGGATAGCCCTGCCCGGCGAAGGTGGGCGCATCCGGATAGACCGGCGTGCGCTGCTCCGACGCCACCGCAAGCACCCGCAACTGGCCCGCCTTGATAAAGGGCAGCGCCGACGTGATGGCGGTAAGCGTGGCGTCCACGCGGCCGGCGAGCAACTCGGTGTAGGCCGTCGCGTCGCCGCGGTAATGCACGTTCAGGGCCTTGAACTTCGCCTGTACGGCGAACAGTTCCGCCGTGAGATGTGGCCCCGAGCCCGCCCCCGGCGAGGCAAAGGTGACACCCTCCGCCTTCGCCCGCGCCATCCGCACGAAATCCGCCACCGAGCGTACCGGGGAATCCGCCTTGACGATCAGGAAGACCGGGCCGATCACGCGCGGGCCCACCGCAACGAAATCCTTGTGGATGTCGTATTGCTGCGGCAGGCCCGCCGCCGTGTTGATGGCAAGCGGCGCCGCGGCCCACAGCAGGGTATAGCCGTCGGGGGCGGCACGCGCCAGCGTTTCGTTGGCGACGCGGGTGCCGGCGCCCGGCTTGTTCTCGACCACGAACGGCTGGCCGTACTTGCGGCTCAGCGCTTCTGCCAGCAGACGGGCCGAGGTGTCGTTGGAACCGCCGGGGCCATAAGGGGAAATCACCCGCACGGTCCGACCCGGGTACCCCTGAGCCCGCGCGGCCAGCGGCACAAGGGCAGGTGCCGCGGCCAGCAACAGAAGGCCCGGCACACGTCCGAGCATGGCCCTGCGTGACATCGTGTTGGCTGCAGTCATCATGCCTCCGCGGCGTGGATGCTCGGATAGGAGAAGGTTTTGCCCAGATGCGCCTCGCCTGGCACGTAGAGCCGCAAGGCCACGTAGAAGGGGCCGGCGGGCGCGGGCAGCCAGTTGCCGTGGCGCCCCGGATCGCGCGGCGGCGCGGCGCCCAGATACAGGCGCAGGCTGCCGTCCGGCTCATGGCGCAGGCTCGGCGAACGGTCGCCCAGCGAATAGCGGCCGATCGGGTTATCCACCAGCATGCAGTCGCCCTTGTCGTACATGGTCAGGGACCAGAACGCGCCCGCTTCGGGCAGCTGGCCGGACGGAAACACCAGCTCGTGCGGCTGGCGACCGTCGAGTGGACGGCCCTGCGCGTCACAGTCGGCGACGATGTACATGGCCTCTTCCATGCCCAGCGCGCCGATATAGTTGCGCGCCACCTGCGCCCGCTCGGCATAGCGCGACCCGAACGAAGCCCCGATCTCGACCGGCAGCGTCCAGCCCCCACCCAGTTCGGAAGGCATCGGCCTGGCCAGCTCGGCGAGGACCTGCTCCAATGCACCGGCTAGATGCTCCACCTGCGATGCGTCCAGCGGCGTGCCCGCGCACGCTGCGCCAAGGCCGAGCGCGGCAAAGTCCTGCACGGTCGCTGCCTCGGCGGCTGGCGGCGGATTCTCGCGCAACGCGCGGTTCACCACTTCAGCGTAGCGCTGCACGTGCTCCAGCGACGCCCCCAGCTCCTCGCCCGGCTGCATGCCCACGTCGCAGGCGCGTACGGCATCGCCCCCGTCCGGCAGCGTCAGCCGGATGCGGTCCTGCAACGCGTGCACCGCGGGCAGGTCGTCCGGGCCATCCACCAGCAGCCGGCCCAGCAGCCACACCGCATGGGTCGGGCAGGCAATGGCAGTGGCGCCAGGCGGCAGCTCGCCCTGCCAGTCCGGGCCATGCAACAGGTAGCGTCCGGCTTGCGTGCCGGTGGTACGGCTGCCGATATACCCAAAGGGGTTGGTGTAGAAATCGAGCAGGCCGAGCACGTAGTAGCGGCCGGCGCTGTCCGGCACCTCAAGCAGCAGCGGTCCCTGCGACAGGTCGAGCCAGGCATTGCTGTAGAGCGTGTCGTTGTTGGGCGTGACCACCTGCCGGTGCTGCGGCCCGAGCAGCTGGCGCGTGTGGATGAAATGATTGACCCAGCGCAGGGTGCCATCGGGCCGCTCGTCGGCAAAGGCTCCTTCGCGCCGGCGGCGCGGACAGGTGGCGGCGCGCATGCGCGCCATCTCGTAAAGCGGCAGGGTGTACAGCACGGCATCGCGGGCCAGAGCGAGGCTGCGGGAATCGGCTTGGGATCGGGTCATCGGGCTCGCCCTCAGGAAACGCGGCGCACGGCCGGGATGCGGTACTGCCCCTCGATGAAGGTAGGCGCGGGGTGGTACAGGCGCAGGATCAGGTAGAACGGGCCCGCGGGTGCCGGCAGCCAGTTCTCGGGCTGGGCCGGCCGCCGGTGGGAAATGGGAATGACCAGGCCACCATCGGGCTCCATGCTCAGGCCAGGCGTGCGATCGCCCACCGCGTAGCGGCCGATCTCGTTGGCGCTGAAGAAGCGGTCTTCGCCGTACAGGGAGACCGACCAGAAGGCCTGCGCGGGCGGCAGCATGCCGGGAGGGAAGCGCAGCTCGTACGCGTGCGCGCCGTTCAGCGGCTCGCCGTCGGCATCGAAGTCCGCCATCGCATAGATGGCCTCGTCGGCACGCAGCGCGCCGAGGCCCTTCATCGCGGTGCAGGCGCGCTGCAGCCAGTCGTCGCCATAGACGCCCAGCTTCAGGCTGTAGCCCCAGCTTTTGCGGCCCTGGCTGCGCGTATGCGCCTCGATCAGCTGCATGGCCTGGCGATAGGCATTTTCCAGGCCGGCGCGGATATCCGGGCGCAGGGATGCGACCTCCACCTCGTCTTCCGGTTTCAAACCCGCCTTGCGCAGCAGCGTGAAGGCGCCCAGTTCCCGTTCGGCGGGCGGGAATTCGCGCAGCGCGTTGAACAGGTTCTGGAAGAAGTCCAGGCCGTCGTTGCCGGTCTCGTGCCAGGCACTGACGCAGCGCGGCAGCGCCCTGCCCGGCGCGTCGAGCGCAAAGCCACGCTCGAAGGCATGGACCGCGCCCAGGTCATCCGGGCCCTGCACCAGCACTCGGCCCAGCAGCCAGACCAGCGAGGTCGGACAGGTCACCACGTGGGTGCCGGCGGCCGTCTGGCCGGGACCGACCAGTGTCACTGTGCCGCCTTCGGCCGGCACATTGCGCGGCCCCAGGTTTTCGAAGTTGTTCGTGTGCGCGTCGAGCAATTCCACCACGTAGTACCGGTCACGCTGCGGCAGCGGTGGCACGCGCAGGGTGACCGGCCCGTCCGCCAGGTTCACCCAGCCGCAGAAATAGAGCAGGTCGTTGGCGGGCGTGACGATGTCGCGATCTTCATGCGTCCATTGGCGCTCGCTCGCCGACAGCGTATTGACCGGCGCCCGGCCATAGCCCGTGGCTTCGCTGACGGCGGTCTGCAAGCGGCAGGTGCGCAGTGTTTCGAGCAGCGGATAGCCGTAGATCACGAGCGGCACCGCGGCGGCGGCTACCAGCGCTTCCTGGCTGGAGCTGTAGACGGGGGCAGCGAAAAATTCTGGCGCGGGATGGTTCATGCAGGGCTCCGGGAATGGGAAGGCAGCGAAATCAGGGAAAGCTGGCAGGCGTAGCGGTTCATTCCTGCGCCGCTCCGCTCGACTTGACCAGCGCGGCCCAGGCGGCCACGTCGGCGCGCATTTGCGCGGCGAAGGCGCCGCGCGGCTGGGGGGCATAGCGCATGCCGAGCGCATCGGCCTGCGCCTTGATGGCAGGGTCGCGCATGGCGGCGACCGTGGCGCGCTCGAGCTTGTCGACGATGTCAGGCGGCGTCCGCGCGGGCGCGAACAGGGCGAACCAGCTGTCCACGCCGAACGCCACGCCGGCTTCCTTGAACGTCGGCACGTCGGGCAATGCGGGTGAGCGCTCGGAGCCGCTGACGGCCAGCGCCCTCACCTTTCCGCCGCGGATCAGCGGCAGCGTGCCGGCCAGGTCGGACATGGCCACCGGCAGCGTGCCGCCCATCACGTCGGTCAGCATCGGGCTGACGCCCTTGTACGGAATGTGACGCAGGTGGACGCCGCTGGACACGTTGAGACTCTCCCCGGCCAGGTGCCCGCCCGAGCCGTTGCCCCAGGAGCCGTAGGTCAGATCCGCGCCGGGACGCTTCGCCGCAGCAATCAGCGCTGGCAGGTCGCGGCCGGCGAAGGCAGGACCGGCGACAAGCACATTGCCGCCATAGAAGAGGCGGCTGACGGGCACGAAGTCGCGCAACGGGACATAAGGCAGCTTCGGGAAGATCGCCGGCGCAATCGCATGCGTGGCGGAAATCCCCAGCACCAGGGTGTAGCCGTCCGGCGCGGCGCGCGCGACCTGGGCTGAACCAATGGTGCCGGTGGCACCAGCCACGTTGTCCACCACCACGGTCGTCCCCAGTTCCTTCGACAGGCCGGCGGCCAGCAGCCTGCCGACCACGTCGGTGCCGCCGCCCGGCGGGAACGGTACGACCAGGCGAATCGGCTTGTCGGGATACGGACCGGCGTGCGCGGCCGGCGGGACCGCGCACAGCGCCGTCACGGCGAGCGCGCCCAGTCCACGCAGCGCCATGCGCCGCGCCGGCAAGTGCGTCTGCAATTGCATGCTTGTCTCCTGTCTTGATTGGTGTACTGCGTCTTGCCGCGGTGGCGGTGCCCGTCTGTGCAGGCATCCTGTCCACCGCGCAGCACTGCGTAACTACGGGGCGCTGATACCGGCCGGGCGGAGCGTGACGACCGCGTCGGCGGCCACCAGCCCCTGCGTGGTGACGATGAAGGGATTGATTTCAAGCGTGTCCAGCCGCGGTCCCAGGTTCGCGGCCAGCTGCGACACGCTGGCCAGCACCTGCGCGGCGGCGTCCAGGTCCAACGCCGGATTTCCACGATGCCCTTGGCATAGCGCGGCGACCCGGCTTTCGGCCAGCATGGCGCGGGCCCGTTCACGCGTCAGCGGCGCCAGCCCGCAGGCGGTCTGGCGGAAGATCTCGACGGCCGTGCCGCCGATGCCCACCAGTGCCACCAGCCCGAACACCGGGTCGCGGCGCACGCCCACCATCACCTCGCCCCAGCCGCGCACCATGCGGGCCACCAGAACGCCTTCGAAAGGCACCGGGGCGCCGTTTTCCGCGCGCGCACGTGCCACGGCCCCTTCCATCCGGGCAAAAGCGTCTCGCACCGCCTGCGCGTCAGCCAGGTTGAGGGCCACGCCGCCCACATCGCTCTTGTGCAGGATCTCGCGCGAGCACAGCTTGACCGCCACGGGATAGCCAAGGCGTTCGGCGATTCGCACCGCCTCATTCGCGTCCTGGGCCAGTCCGTGCGGGGCCACTGGCACCTCGACGTCCGCGAGCAGCCGCATGGCCTCATGTTCGGAAAGCGCCGTGGCACCAGGCGGGAGATCGCGCAACAGGTCTGCGTTCAGGAAAGATGGCGGCAGCTGTGGCGTCTTGGCTCCGCTGGCGCCTTCCATGGCCGCTGCGCGCGCCAGCGTGGCTGTGGCTTCCACCGCATGGGCTGGCTCCCGGAACACCAGGCAACCGCGGGCCTCCAGCCATGCGCGTTTATCGTCATCGACGATGCCTGCCAGCAGTAGCGGCGCAGCCTTCGGATCTTCGCTCAGCGTGGCCACAGTCTGCTGCAGCTCCGGCCAGAGCCGCGGGGCATTGGCGCCCCCGGCCAGGAATGCGGCAACGCAGCCGTAGGCGCCGCTTCGCGCCACGCCCGCGATAGCGTCCATGAAGACGCGCGGCTGGGCCACCACCTGCCCCGTCACGTCGATCGGGTTGGCGGTGCTGGCGAACGGGATGGCCGTTTGTAATGCCTCGGCTTCCGCTTCCGGCATGGGCGGCAGCGGCAGACCCAGTTCTTCGGCGCGATCAGCCATCATGATGCCCACGCCACCGGAGACAGTGACGACCGCGAGCGGTGTGACGGCACTGGCATCGAGGCCGTCCGGACAATGCCAGAGCGCGGGCCGCCGCCCTCTGGACAACACATAGCCCAGCCGAAAGAACGCCTCCAGCGTATGGGCCCGGTGCACGCCGTAGGCGTCGAACACCGCCTGGTACACCGCATCTTCCCCGGTCAGGCTGGCCGTGTGCGACTGCGCCGAGCGCGCCCCGGCGGCCGTGGTCCCGACCTTGGTGATCACGACCGGCTTGCCGGCCGCACGCGCGGCGTCCAGCGCCTGGCGCAGGCGCGCGCCGTCGCGGCAGCCTTCGATGTAGGCGAGGATCACGCGCGTGTTCGGGTCATTGGCCAGCCATGCGATCACGTCGGCCACCTGCAACCCGGCCTCGTTGCCGGTGGTGACCCAGTGGCTCAGGCCCAGGCCCGCTTCGCGCGCCAGGGCGTATGCATAGGCCCCGAAGGCGCCGCTCTGGCTGACCAGGCCCACTTCGCCGACCGGCGGCACGCCGCTGAGCGGGATCGGCGAGAACGTGGCGAACATGCGCTCGCGCAGGTTCATCGCGCCCAGGCAGTTGGGCCCAAGCAGCGTCACGCCGGCCTCCTGCGCGCTCCGGGCCAGCATGTCCTGCATGCGCACGCCCGCCTCCCCCGCCTCGGCGAAGCCCGAGGTGAAGACCACCGCTGCCCGCGTGCCGTTGCCGGCCAGCTGCGCCATCACGTCCTGGCTGGCGCTGGCCGGTACCGCCACGATAGCCAGATCCACGGGTTCGCCGATGTCTGACAGCGAACCGTAGGCGCGCAGGCCCTGTACTTCGCCAGCGGACGGGTTGACCGGATAGAGGCGCCCCTCGTAGCCGAGTTCGCGCAGCAGCCGGATGGGCATGCCGCCCACTTTGTCCGGCTGGGTGGAAGCACCGACCACCGCGATCGAACGCGGGTACAGCAGGGAATTCAGGTCAACCATGTGGAAGTCTCCGGGTCCTGTCCGTTGCAGGGGTGGCCTGCGCCCGCTATTGCCGCAGGCCAGTGGCGGCCTCGATGGAGCGGACCATCTCCATCAGCAGCGGCGCCACCTTCTTTTCCATCATTCCGCGCTTCACCTGGGAGCCGGACAGCGCGCAATTGAACAGCAGCGGGCGATTCAGGTAGTGGATGCGCGAATAGACACCCACGCCGTGCACGCCGATACCTGCGTCGCCCTCGTTGAGCGCGAAGCCGCGCTTGGGGTAATGCGCCACGTTATGGCAGAGCGTGTCGTAGAACGCTGCATATTCCTCGGGCCGCTCCTCGCGGGCGGCCGCCATCAGGCTTTCAAACTGGGCCTTCGACAAAGTGCACAGGTAGGCCCGGCCCATGGCCGTGCTGAGCACCGAGCGCACGGCACCGGTTCCGGGCCGCGCCGGCGTGCCCTCGTTGTGGGTGCAGGACTGCAGGTAGGTCACGTCAAGCCGGTGCGCCACCCCCATCGACACGGCGCCCTCGATCCGGTCGGCCAGGGCCTGCATCAGCGGCCGGGCCACGTGTCGCACCTGCAGCCCGGTCAGGTAGGGATAGCCCAGTGCGAGCACCTGGGCGCTGACGAAGTACTTGTCGAGCTTGGGGTCCCAGTCCAGGTAGCCCAGCTCGAACAGCGTGCGGCAGATGCGCGACACCGTGGCGCGCGGCAGCTGCAGGCGCTGCGCCAGCTCGCCGTTGCCCTGGGGACGCGGCTCATCGATGAAGCAGCGCAGCAAGGCAAAGCCCTTGGCCAGCAGGCCGCCGAAGGACGGGTCCTCGCGGCGGCGCTCGGCGATGAATTGTTCGACTGGAATGTTCATGGCGTCTCCCGTTTATCCAGTCTGGACAGCTGTCCATCCTGTGTCAAAAAGCGGAATCAATTTCCACATATTGGAAATATAGGCCATCGCCTTGACCTGCCTTGCGGGCCACCCCTATGTTCTGTGGCATCGAACAGAGATTCGAAACCGGAGCGGGAAACCTGAACGGGGTCATGGACCATCCCGGGCTGATTCCACCTTTTTCCAGGAGACAGAACATGAAAATCCGCAGCATGTCAGGCGGGCGGCGTGCCGTCCTGTTCACGGCGGCGGCCCTGTGCGTGCTGCCGCTTGGCGCACGGGCCCAGGGCAGCTACCCGAGCAAGCCGGTGCGCCTGATCGTGGCCTACCCGGCCGGTGGCCTGACCGACACCCTGGCGCGCGCGCTGGCAGACGGCCTGGGCAAGCGCCTGGGCCAGACCCTGGTGGTGGAGAACAAGGGCGGCGCGGGCGGCATCATCGGCACCGACCAGGCGGCCAAGTCGCCGCCCGACGGCTACACGCTGCTGCTGACCATCCCTGGCCCGATCACCGCCAACCTGGCCCTGTACAAGAAACTGCCCTACGACCCGCGCACCGACCTGCGCCCGATTTCCGACGTGGCCACCGCGCGCACCGTGCTGGCGGTCAACACCGCCGTGCCGGTCAGGACCGTGAGTGACTTGATCGCCTATGCGAAAAAGGAACCCGGGAAGCTGCGCATGGGTTCCTGGGGACCCGGCACCCAGCCGCACACCATCCAGACCTACATGGCCAAGACGTATGGGGTGGACATTCTCCACGTGCCCTACCGTGGCGAGGGCCCGATGGTGACCGACCTGCTGGCCGGCCAGATTAATGTCACGGTGGGTTCGATCACCGCCCTGCAGCAGCACTTCGCCGGCGGCCGGCTAAGGCCCCTGGCGGTTGCCGGCTCGCATCGCGCCAGGGCGCTGCCCAACGTGCCCACCTTTGCCGAGGCCGGCTATCCCGACGAGGCTTACCGCCTTACCGGACCGATCACCCTGATGGCCCCGGCCAGGACGCCCCAGCCCATCATCGACCGCCTGGGCCGCGAGGTCAGCGCGCTGGTGAAAAGCCCGGAGTTCTCGCAGCGCATCGAGGACATGGGCGCCGAGCCCATCGGCAATCTGCCTGCCGAAGCCGAAAGCGGCTACAAGGCGTACCTGCCGGTGGTGATGAAGCTGACCGCCGATACCGGGGTGACGCTGGACTGAGAACGGCAAGGCTCCGGACCGCTACTTCGCACTCAACGGCTGCATTGCCTGGCGATCGGTACAGGACCTCCTGGCACGCTCTCCCAGGAACGCCTCGGCCTCCTCGGGGGTGAGGTCTCGCCCTGCGGTCTGGCAGGCGATACCCACGAGGTCAGGTAATGTCAGCCGCCACAGTCTTACTGTCCCGTCGTAAGCACCCGTAATGACCCAGCGACTGTCCTTCGTGAAGCCAATATGGGCCACAGTCGCTTCATGCCCTCGCAGCACGACGGGCGCCGCACTCGGATTCGTTGGATCCCAGAGACGGGTCGTTCGATCTTCGCCGCCCGCGGCCAACCACTTGCTGTCCGGACTAAATGACGCCGACAAGATTCTCCCTGCGTGCCCGGTGAGTTCAATCGGCTTCGATGTTCCGGATTTTGTCAGGTCGAGCAGCTTGAGCGTCCTGTCCCAAGAGCCAAAGGCTACCCAATGGCCATCGGGGCTAAAGGTTGCTTCCAGAACGCGATCCGAAAACGTCAGTACCGATACCAATTTGGGTTCGGGACCGGCGCTGAGATCCCAAAGCCGCCCCTTGGTATCCATACTTGCCGTTGCAGCCCATCGCGAGTCGGGGCTGAACACGACCTGGTACACAACGTCTCCATGCGGGAGCAGACGCGGGCTCGCGCAGGGATTGGGAGAGGCCAGGTCCCATATACGCGCGTTGGTACCGTGGGCGGCCGTTGCCAGATAGCGCCCGTCCGCGCTGAACGCTGGCTCCCGCACCGGCTCGCCCTGGCTGCAACGATGGCGTGGCTCCAGGGAAGGACTATCGGTGGAGACGTCCCAGATATTCACGATACCACCTTGCCACGTCCCGCTCACCAGCCACCGGCTGTCTGGGCTGAACACCAGCGTCCTCACGTCTCCCCACTGTTGCTCAACGAGAACCAGCGGCTTCCTGGAGAGCTCCGTCAGGCGCCAGAGGCTGATCACCCCCTGATCCTGGCTTTTGGCCGCCAGCCAGCGCCCATCCGGGCTGAATGCGATGGCGTGCGAGGCACCGGGCAAGGGCAGTTCACGGGCCGGTTGACGAGGATCCCTGGTGGACCAGAGCACGAGTTTCTTGTCCTCCTGACTCGAAGCTGCGATCCAGTTGCCGTCCGGACTGACAGCCATCCCGACGATGGAAGGTTTGACCTTGCCCCGCAGCACGAGCGGGTCCGCAATGGCATCGGGGATACTCCATAGCCGTGCACTTGCATCTTCCCCTAGGGTGACAAGGTGGCGCGGCTCTGCGCCAGGGCTAAACATGACATGCTTCACGGGCAGTTCCTGGCCGCGCAGGATCGTGGAGGGTATCGTCAAGTCAGCCAGATCCCACAGGCGCGCCGTTGCGTCCTGTCCGCCCGTCGCAAGCCACCGCCCATCATCGCTGAATACGACGGAATTGACTGCGGCACTATGCCCCTTCAGGGCAACCGGCTCCTTGCGCGTTCCCGTCAGGTCCCACAGCATGACGGCCGCCCCACTGCCGCTCCCGATCGCCAGCCACCTGTTGTCAGGGCTTAGGCCCACAGTGCCGATCCACCCGCCACTGCCACCATACCGCCCCACGACAACCTGCGGCGGGTTCTCCTGTGTCAGATCCCAAACCTCCACGGCATAGCCATAGGCAACCGCCAGGCGTGTCTCGTCGCCGTTGAAGGCAATGGCCAGGAGGGAGTCCTCATGTAGTTCCGTTGCATGGGAAAGGCGCCTGGGTTCCTGATCGGGAAAGCCAGCCGACAGGTCCCACAGGCGAACCGGGGCCCCGAACGCTTTGCACCCACCCGTGCAGCTGGTCGCGAGCCAGCGTCCCTTGGGACTGAACACAACATTCATGACGGGAACTTCATCCTTCCAGGCGTCGCAGGGTGTTTCCAGCGGCCCTTCGACGGACATCTTCCAGATGCAGATATTGCCGCTCTGTGTGCCGATCACCAGCCACTCACCGTTCGGGCTGATCGCCACAGCGTGAATGGCACCATACTGGCCACCGCCAAATATCGGACCAGCTTTTGCCCCTTCCGCCGTCAAACGCCAGAGTCGAACCGAGCCATCGGCAGCTCCGCTGACCAGCCATCGGCCGTCGGGGCTGAATGCCAGGCCGTGAACGGCGCCCTTATGTCCGTCGAGCAGGAATGAGCGGCTCGTCGGATCGACAGTATTGAGATCCCAAAGTCGAATGGCGCCGTCGTCGCTCCCGGTGGCGAGCCAGTGCCGGTCGAGCGAAAAGGCGGCAACGCGGGACGACTTTCCGTGCCCTCCCAACGGGCGGCCGCCGGTCGCCCGTAGTTGGTGTCGGAGGCCATCGATGGCAAGCAATGTTCCGTCCGGGCTATCCTTGCTCAGGGAGGCGGCCTGCGCGCTCAGGAGCAGGCTACGCTGCGGGTTCGTTCCGATATCGCTGGTATGCCGGGCGAGCTGTTGCACTTCGCCTACCCTCTTGTTGGCGGCTGTCGCCTCACGGTATTGCCATGTCGCCACCACAGCGGCGACAGTCGCGACTGAAAGCAAGCCCAAAGCAACGAAGGTAAACATGCGGGAAATCCTTGCTGCTCGCCTCTGCGCCTCCGCCGCCTTCGTTTGCTCCGCCGCGATCCGCTCGGCGTCCCTGATCCGCCGTTCCTGCTCCTCCTTCTCGGCCGCGTCACGGGCACGTTGCGCCGCGCTACAGGCGTTGAGGTAAGCCCGTTCCACGGACGCTTCCGGCATGGTGAAACGCGAGTTCGTCAGCAGCGCCTCGGCATCGCTCAGGCGGCCCTCGCGGTGGACCAGGAGATCGCCACGTCGCCCTCCCTGGTCCCACTCTTCCGCGGCACGTTGCAGGCTTTCCAGCGTACGCAGCTTGTCCCGATCCTCCATCAGCCAGTTGCTCAGCTGGGGCCAGGTACGCAACAGCGCCTCGTGCGCAACTTCGCTGGTCTCCCGGCCCTGGGAATCGCGGTCGGTGACCAGGAGACGCGCGTCTATGAATCGCCGCAGCAGCGCCAGGACGCGGCGTGGCAGATCGTCGACCAGGGCACGCCGGCGCGAATAGGCGCCCTCGGCATTGATCCGCACCATCGTTGGCACAAAGGCGGCGTGTAGCGCGTCAAGTTCGTCCGGGGCGGGCTTTGTCTCTGCGATGATTCGTTCTGCCTCTTCCCGGACCGCCCCTTCCAAGCGGCCGAGACGTTCATATTCGTCCAGCGCCAGGCGGCCGCTGCCGCCGCTGCGCTCGTAGAGTCTCCTCAGCGTGAAGGCCAGCAGGGGCAGCGCATCGCGGGTACCGGTATCACTCACCATGGCCTCTACCAGGCCATCGGCAAGTTGCAATCCGGCTAACCGGGCTGGCCCCCGGATGATCTCCGGGAAGCTTCGCAGCGGCATTGGGTCAATGGGAACGGCCCGATAGCGGAAATGATGTGGATAGTCGTTGTCCTGCAGCGCCGGGTGGTTCTGGAAATCGCCGAGAAAGTCCGAGCGCAGCGTGGCGATTGCCATCAGCCGCCGGTCGCCGATCTCCAGCCCGGCACGTAGGAGCCGGAGAAAACGCGTGGCTGCCTCCGCTGGCGTGTAGCCAAACAGCTCTTCGGCCTGGTCGATGGTCAGCAATACCGTCGCTTCCTGACGTTTGGCGGCAATCGCCAGATCCCGGGCAAAGCCGAGCAGTGCCTGGCCATCCGGGGGAATTTGTGCCGCCGCCGTGTGCAGCTCGGTTCGAATCGTTCTCCAGTCGCGCGGCGTCCCCTGGGCATCGAAGCTCGCGGCCAGCGCTACGGCCAACTCGTCGAGCGGTTCGACCTGGGGCCGGAAAGGCGGGGTTGCAAGCCATTCGGCAGGCTTCTTCCTGAGCCGGGGGATGACGCCCGCCCTTGCCAGCGACGACTTTCCGCTGCCCGATGCGCCGAGCAAGAGCACGAATCGCGCTGCCTCGCTGCCCTGACGGCGTAGCGCATCCAGGGTTTCGAGCGTCTTGAGAATGTCCTCGCCACGCCCAAAGAAGATGGCCGCGTCCTGTTCCTCGAATGCCAGGAGCCCCGGATAAGGTGGCCGTCTGGGGTCCCAGTCGAAAACATCCAACGGATCGAGCCCCCTTTCCAGGAGGCCGATCCTGAGTCGCTTATAGCCTTCCTCCGGCTGGGCCGTCAGATCGATGTGCTGGATATCGCTGAAGATGCCGCTTGCATCGCAGGCTTGCACCTTGACCGGGAAAATCGCTTTGCCGCGCTCCCGTGCCTGTACCAGCTCGGCAAAACACCATTTGGAGGCCAGCCAGTTCGGAGTCAGTAACGCGATCACCGCCTGCGACTGGCGCAGGTTCTGATAAAGCGTCTGCTCCCATCCGGCGCCGCCCTTGATTCCGGCCTCCGGGTCGAAATCCAGGAACAGCGAAGCGTGGCCCTGCGCTTCCAGCCACGCTTTCATATCAGCCGCCGCCATGTTGTCGGCGCTGCTGTGGCTAATGAATATTGAGGTCATTTCCTGCTCCCAATACCAGGCTTCTTGCCACGAGGTCGCCAATGGTGGCGAATCCCTGCTGCCGACCTAGAATGAACGAACCTCTCAACTTGCCGGAGATCCCCATGCCAGACGTCACGATCGACAGCGCCAAGACGTTCTTGCTTGACGCGGAACTTCCCCCGGTGGATCACTCGCGCGATCCGATGCTGCTGGACGGCGACACGCCGCAGTTCGATGAAAACAAGGACCAGGCCGTCGTGATAGGTTCTGGCGTCCTGACCTTTTCCAGGGGAGTGCCGGCCGCGCGCCGCACTGCGGTGGCAAACTCGCTGCTGTTGGCGCAACTGGTTGCAAGGCGCACCGCAGGCGATCCGGACAACGTCGAAGCCTGGTACAAGGAGTACGTGCGGGTGCTGGCCAATATCGGCTGGCTGATCGAAAGCACGACGGCCACCCGCTATGTCGAGGGCAGCGACAGGTTCGAGACGCACAAGGCCGTCATGTCCGTGGCGGCGCTGCTGCTCGGCCCGGGTGCCCCCGGCGCGCTCGCGCTGGTCCAGACCACCCTCGACGGCTTGGCCAGCATGGACAAGAGCAAGCCGTGGATCACCATCTTCAGCCGCGAGACAAGTGCTTCCAGCGTGTCCAGCTTCCAGGTGGCGCTGGCGGAGGAGGCCGCCGACGGACGCTTCGTCGTATCCATGATGGCCTTCGCGCTGAAGGCAGGCTCGGCGGTCACGCAGGTGCTCTTCTTCAAGGCGAGCAGCAATGATGTGGAGTTCACGCATTACGACTCCAGGGCCGAGATCAATGTCGGCATCCTCGACGCGCTGGAGCCAGAGCTTGGCAACCGCGTCGCGCAGCATAGCAAGTCGTTCATCAGCCAGCTCCCCGATCTCTAGCAAGCGCAAGTTGCCGCCCTGCTCCTATAGCGAAGGAATGGTCACGATGTGGAAGTGCGACAGCGTGGCCAGCTCCACGAATGCCATGGTCGCGTCCGCGCCGGGGCGTGGCTGTCCATCCCAGACAGCGAACGCGTGCAGCGATGGCTTTGCCGGGGCGAACGCTCGTGCGAGCGCCTGAGCCTCGACCAGGATCCTGGTGTTGGCCATCCGGTAATCCTGGTCGTCTTCGCCGGAAGGCTGCAGCACGACCAGATCGCCCTCCCGCTCCGCGGCACCGACATGCCGCCAGAAAGCCGCGCTCCAATCGCCCTGACGGTCGCGCACCGAGGTCTCGACAAAGCGGCTTGCCTCGAACGGCAGCACGATGCGGCGGCGCAGCCCCTGCTTTGCCGCCACGTCGAGCGCAATGAGGTCCGCGCCGCAGGCCGCCGAGCACACCAGCGCGGCCGCCCCCACCAGCCGGAAGCCGGCGGCGATGCGCTCCGCGACGCGCTCCACGTTTGCTGGTGGAAAACGCGCCGGCTGCGCACCCGCGGCATCGATGCGTCGGCCCGCCAGGGCCACCACGGCAGGCAAGGCGGGAGGCACGGCGCTCATCAATGGCCCGCCGGGGCGGGGTCCGCCCAGCGCTCCAGGCATTGCAACAGCGATTCGGCTGCGGCCCGCTCTGCCGCGTCGGCATGCCGCTGGTAGACCGGCAGGACGAAGTCGGCCTGGTCGCGCACGGTACGCCAGTTGTTGATGGCCGGCAGGCTCCTGTGCAGCTTGCCCAGGTCCGCGAGGATCGACGACAAGTCATCTGACAGGGTGCGCCGCGCGGCGCACTGGTAAACCCACAACTCGCTCAAGGCCGACCGGCTCCAGAAGTCCGGCTCGGCATGGTTCCGCTCCGGCGATGCCGTCGCCAACCCTTCCCAGTCGCCCGCGTAATCACCCTCCGTTCCCGCTGTCCAGTGCGCGACAAGCTCCGCCGCGCAGCGATTAATGGCCGGGTAGTAGGCGTTGCGAGCGCCGTGCGCCATGGCGGCCGCCTCGGCTTCCCGGTACCACCGCACGGTTTCACCAATGGCGGCCATTTCGGCATCGCGGCGGCCGGCCAGGCGCTCGACCATCGCCAGCCGCTTGCTGGCCGAGCCGCACAGCGCGAGCCGCTCCATCGACCTGTGCAGCGCGAGCAGCTGTGCCAGCTGCCCCATGGTTGCAAGCAGCAGTTCCCTGGAAGCGTCGACGGCAGGTTGCAGCGCGGCGACGTCTGCGCCGGCAGTGGCAGCGACGGCGCGCAGGCGCTGCCATGCCAGCCGCACCTGCACGTTCGCCAGCTGCTCGGCGGACTGCAGGGTCGCCTTACCGTCCGCCGCCTTAAAGGCGGCCTGATACCAGGCGGCGGCTTCCTCGAGCAAGCCGGCCTCCCGCCAGGCCGTTGCAAACGCTTCGGCCACTGCGCCCATGCGTGCCCAGTTGCGCTCCGGGTCGCCAAACGTATCGTGCAGATAGCGCAGGCGCCTGGCGGACTGCTCCACATTGGCCCCGCTCACGCGCAATTCCATCTGGATCATCTCGAGGGCAAGGAGCAGTCCCTGCGGCGACGCGATGCCGGCATAGGCTGCTGCGAAGCGCTGCTTCTCTTCCTCTGGCGCCTCGCTGGCCGCCCGGGCGCCGCCCGGGCCTACGTCCATCCAGCCCGGGAGGCACCAGTCCGGGTCGCCGTAGCACTGATAGGCTGCCCAGGTATTGCTGGGCAACTTGTACGCCGCCTCCCTGGCAATCGCGACCGCATCGAGGAAGCGCTGGCCGTCCAGCAGGGCGCGATAGAACGCGGTGGCAAATATCTCGGCCGCCGCATCATCGACGGCCCAACCTGCGGCCACCACGCAGCGCACGCCGAGCTTGATGAGGGCTTCGGCCACGCTGGCGGCGAAATCCGGCCGATGAAAGGATGGCGTCGGGCAGGTACCCAGCAGGTTTGCCGTATCCGTCTTCGCAAGATGGCAGCAGTTGATGAACACCAGTTCAGGCACGCGCTGCATCCTCGCGAGTTCCTCTGGCCCGAGGAAAGTCCCGTTGGAAAGGACGACGCCACCTGCCCGCCCTGCCCCGTTGTCCGCTGCCGCCGCCTCGTCGCTGGCCGCCTGGCCGTGGCCTGCAATGTGAACGATGCCCCAGTCGCCGTCGAGTAGCGTCGCCACGACCTGTCGACTGTCTGGCCCGCGGTCGATGTCGTTGGCCGCCGCAAGGAGTTTTACCTGACGGTCGGCGCCGAGCCGCCTTGACAAGAGCGCCGACACCGCACGCGCCTCTCGCCTCGCGCCGGGCAGCAGCGGATAGCGCTTGTCGTCCGTGCACGGATCACCGATCACGAGGATCGGCGCGCGCCGCCCGGCGTCTTCCACCTGCCGGCGGAACTCTTGCGTGCGCAGCTTGCGCAACAGCTTGGCGCGGATCGCCCACGGCTTGTAGTCGGCGTTCTCGCCGGCGTCGGTATCGCGCCCGCTGTCGAGCATCTCCCACGGAATACCGGCGGTTCCGGGGTCCAGCTCGATCTGCATTTCGCTGGCGCCGGCAAGAAACGGCCGCACTTCGACCGGAACCAGCAACTTGAACAGCGTACGTCCGACACTGTCGTCGTTGCAGGTATTCGACGACGCCACGCTTACCAGTTCGCGCAGGAGGCGGCCCTGCGCCGCCACGGCACGCACCTCGGTACGTGCACGCCGGGTATCAAGCGTATAGATGATGGAGGAAGCGCCTCGGACGTCGACCTGCGTGGTCGCCGTGATCAGGTCGAAGTCCGCGCCCCGATAGCTGGAATCCAGCGGCCGCAGCAGCGCACCTGGGCTACTGCGGATAAAGGGCTTGATGACAAAGCGCCCCGGACAGGCCTGGACCAGCAGCTGCAGTGCCCGCCACGCCTCCGCGGCCCGGTCCAGGTACAGCTCGACCAGGCTCAGGCACTCCACCACAGGCCAGCCCGCGGAAGCCAGCAGGCGGTTGGCCTCACGCACTCCTTCGGCCACCGAGCGCGCAGCCTGGCCGGGCGACATCCCGGTGCCGCCGCTGCCAACCAGCGTCGCGGCGAGCGAGAATGAAGCCGGCCAGGGCACCGACTCGCCCGGAGGGCGCGCGGCTTCAGTCAGATGCTGTGCCCAGGCGATGACGCCGAGCCGCACCGTCTCGGCCAGCCCGCTGGCGCGCAGATGCCCCTCGTCGCCGAGACCGGCTACGACAATGCCCTTGGGACGCGGCACGTCGCGCAGGGGGTTGATCCTGTCCGCGCTGGTATTGACGAAGACCTGCTGCGTCTTCAGTTCCTGCGGATAGCGCCCCAGCCGCATCGAGGTCGACATGGCATTGCCGATCAGCCAGTCCATGACGGCCTCGGTACCCATCAGCGCGCTACCGCGATAGTGGCCCACCAGCACGGGGGCATCGAAGAATTTCAGGTTGCCGTTGACAACGTCGACACGCAAGGCGGACACGCTGGTGGCCGCCGCGCCGGCGGCGCGTTTCTGTCCGAGCGTCGCGCCCCGTGTCAACCCGCCGTCGGGCTTTGGCCCGGTATCGCCTGAGTTGGCGAGCTGGGCCGGGACGGCCCGCGTGCCGCCATCTTGTGGCTTCATGGAAGGGCTCAGTTCAGCGCCGGCCGGATGACAGTGTCGGCATCGCAGTGCACCGCGTACAGCAGCCCCAGCGGGTTGCCATGCGCCTTGAGGAACTCCTGCCGCAGGCCGAGCACGACTTCGCCCAGCGGTTCGCCGTGCAGGAAGCGCTCGAAGAATCGATCTGCCCACGCCCTGGCGAACAGGGCTGGCGTCTTGCATTCCGTGCCGATGACGCCGCGCGCGCCCTTGTCCATGAAGTAGGGTGCGAAGCCGTCGTAGAACGTTGGCGACATCTCGGCAGATTCGCACGCGTTGATGAAGACCAGCGGCTGGCCGCCCAGCCGCACGGCGCGAGGCGCGGTGAGATCGAGGTCGTTAAGGCTGATCAGTTCGTCAGTCAGCGCCAGGCTCGATGCGCCGGGTCCTCCAGCCTCCGTCAGACCCCGCGATACCGCGTGGCAGTACAGGTAGAGAATCTGGTCCGGCGTGTCCCGGTTGTTGAGCGCGCCGATAAAATCGGTCGGCGTGGCGCGGTCTGTCACGGCGATGCCCGCGCGGTCCTTCCAAAAGCTACGCTGGGACTGGACGAAGTCCACGCCCATCGCCGCATCGATGCCCGCATTGAAGTTCAGGCTGACCTTCAGGTCCGGGGTGCTGGGGATTTCCGGTGCCATCACGGCCATCGGGTTCTGCAGCGGAATCTGCTCGATGATGTGACGCATGCCAAGGAAATTGTTCCAGTCCAGCGGCGCTGCGCCGCTCACGTCTCCCATGTAGAGCAGTGGCCAGGGAATCGGCAGCGTCTCGGCGACAACCTGGATCCTGAGGCGGACGTCCGGATTGGTGCTCAACTGGCGCAAGGCCCTGCCAACCGCCCTGGCGTCGTCTCCCGCGCCCGCACCTTCGAAGAGCTTGAGCATCAGCAGCGCGCCAGCCCGGGCCATGATCTGCAGGGCTTTTTCCTGCGCGTCGGGGGCGATGTCGATGTCGCGCTGGAACACGTAGCGGCCAGCAGGGTCCTGGTGCATCACTACCTTCATCAGTTCCGCACGGGCGCTGTTGATATAGCTGTCAATCAAGCCGGCATTGATCGGCAGCCGCACCCGGGTGGCCACAGGGCCGCACACCACGCACTCGTAGCTGCCGGCGCTGCCCGGATAGATCTGCAGGCTCAGATCGCGCGGCTGCAGCACGGCGACTCCGCTCAGCGCGCGTCCGCGCGTTTTGACCTCAGTGGGCGCACCCGGCACGCCCACAAGGATCGTCAGGTCCATCTGCTGGATGAACTGGCCATCCTTAAGGATGGTTGCCTTGAGCTTGCATGGCCCGCTCTTCCGTGGCGACACGTCGAAACGGGCTTTGGTGAAGCCCTTGCCCACGCGGGGCACGCGCATCTGGCTGGTGTGGCCTGACGTCTCGAAGTCATCGGTGTCCAACTGCACCGTCAACACGACGTCCCTGGCTTCCGGCGCGAACAGGCCGCTTTCTGGCAGTGGTACATCCGCGATCACAAGTGCAGCTTCACGCCGGACGACATCCAGGTCAAAGGCAAGTGTGTACCACTGGCCCTGCACCACCGGCGCCTCCGGTGCGAGTCCCTCGAACTCAGCGTGGATCCAGCGCGGTGGCCCCGACTCTTCGGCCGGGGCGGGTGCCTGCTGCTGGTCCGGTGCTGGCGGTGCGGGAAGCTCCTCGTCGATGCCCAGAAGGCCTCGACCGTCCGCGGGCGGGACAGACGGCGCCGGCGTGACACCTCGCGAAGTCCCCGTGCCTGTCCCGGTACCCGTGCCTCCAGGCGTCCCCGTGCCGACGCCGAATCCTGTCGGGGGTGTGGAGGGCTCGAAAGCTGTTCCCCACTCAGGCGCCAGCACTGAGGGCCGGGCTGATCCCTGTATCGCCGCGGCCCAGAAAGCATGCGCGACAGCGGGATGCGCGATATCGTTGTGCGCGCCGGCCGCGCCACCGCCGTTGCAGATGACGTTGCTTGCCTCAAGGTTAAAGACGCTGCCTTCACTGAAGTCGTAGGGCAAGTCGCTGGCCGCCATCGGCATGTCGACGATGCCGGTACTCCCCTGGATGCCAAATGCGCCAATGCCGCCGTACTTCGGCAAGTCGTCGCCAAGCAGGAACTGTCCTTTGGCGCCAGCGCCCAGCGGATAGAACTTGGCGACCGCCGTGTCGTGCCTTGAACGCGTGGTCAGGATCGGCCCACGCACCATGCCGTTTGCAACGATACGCCGGAAGTAGCCTGGGGTACCTGGCGCATAAGGAACATCGTCGGCATAGGACCATAACGAAAGCGCGCCCTGGACAAGGAAAAGAGATTCCACCGGGCGCCGCAGCGCGGCACCACCCGACTCGCCAGCCACCGTTCCGGACACGACGATGCAGCCGAAGCTGTGACCCATCAGGTGGAAGCGCGCCTTGGGAGCCGCTTCCTGCATGGCGATCAGCAACCCATGTGCGCCGGTTTCGCCGAAGCGGCGCGCGCGATCCTTCATCTTCCAGAAGGAGAGTTGGCGCAGCGGGGCCAGAATGGCATCCTTTGCCCGGCTGCCGAAGCCCAGTACTTGCACATTCCTCGCCGCATCGCCAGCGTCGCTCCCTTCAGCCTGCGCGACGATGGCCTGCGCATCGAAGCCGTCCTGGTCCGCACCCGGACGCCCGTTTGCACTGCCGGTCCGCAGGCCGGAAAGCTGGAAGAGTGCCGCGAAATCATCCTCGATGGCGGCCGTCAGCGCGGTGCTGCTGGCCGTCTCCGCATAGGCGAAGATTTTCGCGATGGTCTCGCGCGCGTTCTCGCCGAGTTGCGCGGCCAGGGCGTTGACGTCAGCATCGTGTCCGGCAGACAGCACGGCCGCCCCTTCCGCGGGTACCGTCTCCATGCCCCACGGCAGGCTGGGCCAGTGAATGCCGATCACCAGGGGGTTGAAGCCCGCGTGGTTGACCTGCATCACAGCCAGATCAGCCTCGGAGGCGGCCATGGCGCGGATCCAGTTGTCGTACTGGGCAATGGCGGCAGGCACGTCGCCCTGCCAGCCATGACTGCAGACGAATACGTCGGTCACCGGCACGCCGGGGTCGGAGAGCCGCTGGCAAATGGCGGCGCTGAGCAGCGAGCCGTCAGGCTCCGGCCGTTCGCGTCCCTCCTCGTCGAACAGCACCAGGAAATACTCGATATCAGTACCGGCTATCTGGCGAATCGGCATGGCAGCCTCCCTCTCACCGGCCGGGTTGCCCAGCGCCCCGGCGCACGCTCTGTCCCCGTTGGCGCGCAGGCACCAGCCTGCGGCGGTGGTTCAGGCCAGTCCCTGCTCGAACAACAGGGCTTCCAGGTCGCGCCGTCGCAGCAGGCCCGCCATCTCCGGCTTGCCCGCCCACAGGCGCTTCATCGCACGGATCTGCGCCGGGATGTCGGCAAGGCGTCCCGCCTGAATATCGTCACGGATGGCGCGCATCTCCTGGTAGCGATCCCCGGCGGCGTTGAAGGAAGCTCCCCGGTTATAGGTCAGCGACACCAGCGCGCCCAGGCAATCGGGCGTCAGGTTCTCCGCGGCAGGCGGCAGCGCCGCGAGTGTCCGGCCGATGAAGCGCGGCATGACGGTTTTCTTGAATACCGCGTCCGCGGCGGTGAACGGCACGTCTACCGACTTCATCTGCGGCAGGATCTGGTGGGCAGCCTCGCCGGTTTTTCCGCATGCGAGCTTCAGCGTGCCGACGGCAGGATCGCCGATCGCGCCGGTCCAGTCGGTCGCCAGCACGTCCGCGGTCACGTAGCCGATGTCGTAGCCGATGCCGATCGTGACGCCTGACTTGCCGTGTGGCCATACCGGATGGCGATACAACCGGGTGTAGGCGGCTTCGCTGCTCACCTCGAACGCGACGATCATGTCCATTGCGCGAGTGGAGACGATGGCCGTACCGAGCAGCATCGAGGTCTCCGGGGGCGGATTCTCGCTCTCGAAGAGCTTGCGTTCCTCATCCTGCGACATGTCAGAAGCCCCGAGCAGCCCCGGAGTGCTAATCGTTTCAGCGAGCAGTTCGTCGAAGGAAGACATGTGCGATCCCCTTGTAGGCAGTCCATCTGACTTCCCTTGCTGAGGATGGCGTCAACGCAGCCGTCCAGAAGGTCCGTCGGTACTGGGGAATGACATCAGGGTGCGCCGGTCGGCCGCAAGCCGGCCATGGCGGCCTGCTTCGTGGCGCCTTGCCCACCGATCCCCCAAGACGGTGGACAAGAACAGAGACTCGCTGTCTGGTCTCCTCGCAGGAGACTCTATGACCTCTCAGGGTCGATCCATCCGAATATCGGCATCCCTGCTTCCCTTTGTCTGACCTATCAAGGGTCTCGCCAGATGCCCCGAAAAGATGGATCTATTTACTTTATTAGCAAAAAGGCAACCATCAAGATGCAAATGCGTCCGCTCACACAAAATTTCATTTATGTAACACTTTCACTTTTATTGACCTCAGGATTTAATTTGTTTTCGCCACATTGGCGAGAATGTGCCCGCACCTGCTACTCAATGCCTGGCTGATAGCCGGTGACGCTCATGAGTTGATAGCCCGCCCGCTTCATTGAAGTGAATGCCGCCTGATACTGCCCTGACGGCACGCTATGTTCAGCGGCCCATTTGGATCCTTCCCCTTTCTCCCAGATAGCGGCGTAATGTGTCGTATTCCCGGCACCCCACGCGCTGATCCGTACGGGACGATATCCCTGCCGGGCCAGCCGGTCATATTCCTGCTTGTAGAGTTCCGGCGACATGCCGTGATGCGTTTCCCAGTCGGGGCCAGGCCTCTTCTCCCAGATAGCGGCGTAGCGATCCTGCCCCTCACGCACGTACCCACTGACATCGACGAGCCGATAGCCATCTGTGGTGAACCGCTCGAACTGGCGCTGAAACTGACCTGGCGTCAAGTCATGTCGTGCAACCCACGCGACGCCCGCGTCCTTTTCCCAGATGGCTGAAAAGCGAACCTGGTCACCGACAGCGTAGCCACTGACATGGACAGGGCGATATCCTTGAGCGACCAGGCGGTCAAACTCTTGCTGGTATCGATTCGCAGTCAAGCCATGCCGCGCTTCCCGGGGAGGACCCGATCCCTTTTGCCAGATCGCGGCGTAGCGTTCCTGCCCTCCGACAGCGTAGCCGCTCAGATCCACAAGCCGATATCCCTGGCCAGCAAGCGTGTCCAGTTCGTGCTGAAGCTCTTCTGACGTCAGCCCGTGCCGGGCCTCCCAGGCCTGGCCCTGCGCGATTTGCCAGATGGTTGCGAAACGCGGCTCACGGGGACTCTGGGGCGAAGGCGGACGTACTGAGTCCGGGGCGGTCACCGGCGCGGTACCAGGAGCATTGGCAGGAGCACGAGCCGGGACAGGATGACTGGTGCGCTCCCCGTGCTGCGGTTCGGGCGCTAATGCCTCATTGACAGAGCGCTGATGCCACAAATAGCTGCCGGCCGCCAACACCAGTCCTGCTCCGACGCCTGCCAGGACCATACGGGTACCGGGCGCCAGCGCGGACCGCGCCGGCGGCGTGGTCTCGCGATCCTGCCTTGTCGGCAACTGCTTCGACTGCACATAGGGACGCAGAGCCTTCACGAGTAGCTGAACGTCAGATTCCCAACGTGCGTGCGTTAGCTCGACGCCGTTGCGAAACGCCAACTCTCTCATGTCCTCGGGCAAGTCCTCTGCACGGGGCATCGTCGCGCCATGCACCAGAACGGGTATGACCGGAATGTCACGCCGAAGTGCCGATGCCGTTTCAAGGCGGACAAAATCTGCCGGATCATCGAGCCGCCGCGCGCCCGATTCGTCGCAAGTCGTAAGCCAGCTCTTGCCAATAATCGAAAGCAGAACACCGCAAGAGGCGACGTGTTGGTCAATCACACTGCGAAAGTCGCGGCCGGGCTCGATGCCAGCGACGTCCATGAACACTGCGTCGTCACCAAAATGTTCGGTGAGATCGTCAAACAGGCGCCCGGCCTGGCCCTCGGCATCATCCCGGCGATAGCTGATGAAGATTGCACGCACGCCCATCTCCTCGGGGGAAATTCGCGAGTCGAGGCCAGAGTCGAACGGCTTTCAGTCCGGGATGGCGATTCCCAACAGCGCCTCACGCGGGCTTTCGGCATGTCACAGGACCAACTAATACCAGGATGCGGTTCCCCGCAAGCGGCAATTGACGAGCCGATCGAGCGAGTTTCGCGGATGATACGTTTTCACCCGCGTCTTGATCAGAAGAAAATTAAATTCAATTCACCGGGCGAGCGCTACCACTATCTTAGACAGGGCCGAGACGGGCTCCAGGAGAGAGGCTATGGTAACGGTCAGCTACCCCGGTGTGTACATCCAGGAAAAGTCCAGCGGCGTACGGACCATCACCGGCGTGGCGACATCCATTGCCGCGTTCATCGACTGGTTCCCGCGAGGTCCCCTCGACGAGGCGGTGCAGTGCCTGTCGTATGCCGACTTCGAGCGCGAGTTCGGCGGCATCCATATCGACAGCCCCGCCAGCTATGGCATCAAGCAGTTCTTCCAGAACGGCGGCAGCGAATGCTGGGTGGTGCGAGTCGGTACCACCGGCAGCGCCACGGCAACCGAAAATGCCGTGGAAGCACGGGCAGTGGTCACCGACGGGCCCGCGGGCAGCGGCGATCCGATGTTCCGCGTGCTGGCCGGCCGGCAGATCCGCGGTGCCGTCGCGGTCAATCCCGGCAGTTGGGGCAACGCGGTGATGCTCGATATCGACTACGAGACCAGCGACCCGGCCAACACCTTCAACCTGCACGTCAGCGAGGTCGTGCTCCAGAACGGCGTGCGCCGACTGCTGCGCAGCGAAACCTTTCGCAACCTGACGATGGACAGCGCCAGTCCGAACTTCGCGCTGGCGGTGGTCAATGCGGGCTCGCGCATCGTGCAGCTGGATCGGCGCGTGCTGGACGGATCGGCCGATATGGCGGACCTGCCCGACCCGCTGACGCGACCGGCCGCGACCGGCACGCTCGGCAACGAGCTGGCGGCAGGCGCGCCCGACATCCCCGACGATGGGGATACCTTCACGGTCACCGTCAATGGCGATGTTTCCCCGGCCGTGGTTCGCGTGTCGCACACCGCCACGCTGGACTACGGCGGCGCCACGCCCACCACATACCAGGCCGTGCGCCCCTTCGTCGAAGCCGCCATCCGCGCCACCGCGCTGTTGCCTGCGGTGACAGCGGACTCGGAGCGCGCCGTGCTGGCCGGCGCCACCGTGGTCTTGCGCGGCAACGGCAGCGCCAGCGCGCCATTCCGCTTCCTGGTACAGGGCGGACGCACCAGCCCCACCTACCTGGCGGGGGCCACGCTCGACGTGGTGGGGCCCGCCTCGGGCGACCTCGGCTTCCCCGCCGGCCTAAACCCCAACATACAGCAACACCAGCTCGCCGGAGGACAGGACGGCATTGCGCCGGTCGAGGGGCCCGCGCTGACTGGCGAGGCGTTGACCAAGACCGGGCTGTACGCGCTGGAGGATGTCGACCTGGTCAACATCCTCTGCATTCCTCGCGCCGCTGACCTGGCGCCGAACGAGATGTCCGCGCTGTACAGCGAAGCGACCACCTATATCGCCGCGCGGCGCGGCTTCCTGCTGATCGACATCCCCGAGACCACCGCCACCCTGGAAGCCATGCAGACCTGGCTCGCCGACAACGACGGCCTGCGCAACAAGAACGCGGCGGTCTATTTCCCGCGTACGTTCGCGCCCGACCCCGCCAACAACAACCGGCTCAGGAGCATCGCCGCGTCGGGCACCATCGCCGGGCTTTATGCGCGCACGGACGCCAGCCGCGGCGTATGGAAAGCCCCCGCCGGTACCGATGCCCGCCTGCAGAACGTGCAGGCGCTGGCCTATCAGCTGACCGACCTGCAGAACGGCGTGCTCAATCCACTGGCGGCGAACTGCCTGCGGACCTTCCCGGTGTACGGCAACCTCTGCTGGGGCGCTCGTACGCTGGACGGCGCCGACCAGCTCGCCAGCGAATGGAAGTACATCCCTATCGTGCGCTTGGCGCTGTTCATTGAGGAGTCGCTGTTCCGCGGCACGAAGTGGGTCGTGTTCGAACCCAATGACGAGCCGCTGTGGGCGCAGATCCGCCTCAATGTAGGCGTGTTCATGAACGGGCTGTTCCGCCAGGGGGCGTTCCAGGGAATGACGCGGCAGGAGGCGTATTACGTCAGGTGTGACAAGGAAACCACGACGCAGGACGATCGCAACCGCGGCATCGTCAATATCGAAGTCGGGTTCGCCCCGCTGAAGCCCGCGGAGTTCGTCGTCATCACGATCCAGCAGATCGCCGGCGCGCTGGAACCGTAAGGGAGTCGGATCATGGCACAGTTTTCCGTCAATACCCACCGCTTCGATCCGTACAAGAACTTCAAATTCCGCATCAAGTGGGACGGGCGCTATGTCGCCGGCGTCAGCAAGATCGGCGCGCTCAAGCGCAGCACGGAAGTGGTCGAGCACCGCGAAGGCGGGGACCCGTCCACCTCGCGCAAGTCGCCCGGACGCACCAAGTACGAGGCGCTGACGCTGGAACGCGGTGTCACCCACGACCCGGAGTTCGAGAACTGGGCCAACAAGATCTGGCATGTCGGCGGCGGGCTCGGCGCCGAGGTCAGCCTGAAGGACTTCCGCAAAGACGTGCTGATCGAGATCATGAACGAGACCGGGCAGGTGGTCCTCGCCTACAAGGTATACCGCTGCTGGGTCTCGGAGTTCCAGGCGGTGGCCGACCTCGACGCCAATGCCAACGCGGTACTGATCCAGACCCTGAAGCTCGAAAACGAAGGCTGGGAGCGCGACCTGGATGTGACCGAACCGGCCGAGCCGGTCACGGGAGCTTGAACTCATGGCCACGCCGCAGCGGCTCGCGCAGCACAGGCGGCGCGCCGGCTGGCGTGCGTTCGGCGGCGCCGATGATCTGGATGTAGATTTTGGCACCGACGACCGCCAGGCGCTGGTGACGACCTTGCTGGCGTCGTGCGCCGCCCCGCGCGATGCCCGTTACTGGTGGGCACAACCGGTGAGCGCGCGCATCGGCGCGCTGCTGCGCGTGCTGGCGACGACGGAGGCGACCGACCGGCTCGAACTGCAGGCCGCCTGCGGCAGCAGCGCATGCGCCGAACGGTTCGAATTCGAGCTGCCGCTGGCCATGTTGATGGCCCAGGTCCCGGCAGAAGATGTCGTGCGGCTGACGCTGGGCGATGACGCCCACCACCGAGCGGTTTCCGTGCGACGCCCCCGTGGCGCCGACCTGCGGGCGTGGCGGCAGGCCTGCCCCGCAGGCACGCGCCAGGCCGCCGTCAGGGCAATGCTCGACAGCCTGATCGTCGAAGGCGAGATAACCATCGACGATGAAGCGGAACTCGCGGAGACGCTGGCGGCGCTGGATCCGCTGGTGGCGTTCACAGTCGCCTGCCACTGCCCGGTGTGCGGCGAGAGCAATGAGGTGCGTGTCGACCTGGAGCAGATCGTGCTGGCGCGGCTGCGCCGCTGTCAGACTGCGCTGCTGCGCGAAATCCACCTGCTGGCCACGCACTTTGGCTGGAGCGAGCGCGAGGTGCTGGCGGTACCGCCAGCACGCCGCAAGCGCTACCTGGACTGGATTGGGGATACGCCATGAGCGACTACTTTGGCGCGCTGATGCAAGCCGGCGGGATTCACGTCGGGTCGGGCGAATCACCGGCACGGCCCGTCACTGCGACGCTCGCCGAGGCAGGCCCGGACGATGCTGGCCCCGATGCCGCGCCGGGCGCCGACGGGCCGGTACAACTGGTGGACGAGCCGAAGTCCACGGCCCGGCCCGCCGCGGCGGCCGCCAGCCAGCCCCTGACGGAGGCCAGGTCAATTGCGGCGGGCATGCCCGGTGAGATGCCACGGCAGCGCGTCGACTTGCCAACACCGCCGGTGCCAGCATCCGCGGCAGGCCTGGTCCCCACCGCCCCAGAACGCGAGGCGTCGCCCACGGCATTGGCCGCTGCGCCTGAAGCTGCGCGCGCCGGCACGCCTCCGACGGCGCAGGCAATGATCGCGGCCGCGCTGCGCTGGATCTCCAGCGCGGAGCCGGAGGAGTCCGCGCCCGCCCGGGCATCCGGGGCGCAAGCGCTACGCGGTGCCACACAGACAAGCGCGTACATGGAAGAGGCCAGCGCCAACCTGCCGGAAGCCGCGCCCGCAATGCCCCTTTCCGTACCAGGTGACAGCAATGCAGCGTGGTTGCGGCCCGAACCGGAATGGGCCGAGCCGCCGGTAGCGGCGGCCGCGCCCGACACGGTGGCCGTCTCGATCGGCGCGATTCACCTGCGTGTGGACGCCCCGCCGCCCGTCGCGCCGGCCAGCCCGGCTGCGCCGCAGCAACCCCCCGCGCCGGCCCTTCGTTCCGGCCTGTCGCGGCGCGCCCTGCGCAGGATTTGAGCCATGGCGCTGGCTGACACCGGCAGGGCGATCGGCGCGGTGACCCGCCTGCTGCGGGACCACCTGATCCGCCGCAGCTTCGAAGTCAGCGTCGGCAAGCCAGAGCTGGCCGCCGAGACAAATACCACCGCCAAGCTGAACCTCTTCCTCTATGAAGCCGCCTTCGATGCGACGCTGCGCAACCAGTCCCTGCACGAAGGCGAGCCGCCGCCGCTGTGGCTGGTGCTGAAGTACCTGCTGACCGCCTTCGATGACCGCGAGGAGAGCGACAGCGCAGCCGCGCACGAAATGCTTGGCCAGGGCATGGCGGCCTTGCAGGAGCTGAACTACCTGCGCCTCGACCCGCTGGTGGCGCCCGACGTGCGGCTCGCCCTTCAAGCCAACCCGGAGCCGCTCAAGCTGACATTCGATGAATCCGGCGTGGAACTGCTGTCCAAGGTCATGCAAGGCACCGACGAGCGCTACCGCCTGTCCGCTGCCTTCCAGATGCGGCCGGTCATGATCGTACCGAGCCATCCGCCACGCAACTCGCTGCTGGTGGGCATCGACTACCGGACCGCGCCGCAGACGGTAATCGGCGAGGACGGCATCGCCATCACCGTGCTGCCCACGCTCGGGCCCCGCCTGGCGCGCATCGAGCCCGGCGCTTTCGAAGCCGGAGAGACGATCGAGCTGTTCGGCGACGAGCTTACCGGCGACGACCTGGAAATCGTGCTGGGCAATATCGTGCTCACGCCGGTGCAACGGTTGCCTGACCGGCTGCGCGTCACCGCCGAGGGCGATCCGGGTGGCAATCCGCAGGGACCCATCGCCGCCGGCACGTCGCTATCGGCGGGCGAGCTGCCGCTGGTCGCACGGCGCCGGCTGTCGGCCACGCGCACCCGTTCCGGCAACCTGCTGCCCGTGCGCCTGCTGCCGACACTGGAAGACGCCGCGATCGCCGGAGGAGACCTGACGCTGACTGGCCTGCTGCTGGGCAACCAGACCGACGACATCGTCGTTTCGCTTTACCGTCCGGCCGACGGTGTCACGGTACGCAGCTTCGACACGTTTGCCAGTGCGCCCGACCAGCAGACCCTGACCATCTCCGGTGCGATCACCGGCATATCCGCTGGCGACTACCGCGTGATCCTGTGCGTAAACAGCCAGCAGGCGAAAGCCAGCCCCCTGGTGACGGTGCCCTGACCATGGACCGGCTTCCCGTCGAGGAATGGCTCGAACCCGTCGCCTTCATTCCCGGCGCGCAAGGCGGCGATGCGCTCGCCCGCTATTGGCTGCGCCAGGTGACGCTGCGCCTGCGCCGTGAAATCTGCTGGCTGTGGGGCGAGCAGGGGCTGCAGCAGGCAGTTGGCGAAGAGGCGGCGGCACGGCCTGACTTCGCCGACCGTACGCTCGTTGCCCTTGACCTGGCACGTTATGCGCGCAAGAAGCGCGAGTTCTTCGACAACGACGTCACGGCGCGCTACCTGAGCGAACGCATTGCGCTGCCGCCACCGCTTCCATCCGCCTGTGCCCGTGGCTCATTTGGCTGGGTAACCGAGACCCTGCGGCTGCAGCCCGTGGAGTGCTTCCTGCTGGCCCTGGCGCTGCTGCCCTGCCTCGACAGCGCCAGCTCGCACGTGATCGCGACCTGCAATGGCGATGCGCAGCGTGGCGACCCGACACTGGCGCTGGCGCAGAGGCTGTGGGACGAGCCGGACGCGGTGGTTCGCGAACTTGGCCCCGGGCATGTGCTGGCCCGCCACGGCCTGCTGGCACTGGTGGCCGGGCCCGGGCACGCGCTCTGGCAGGCGCCGATGACCGTCGCGCCGCTGGTGGCGCGAGAGCTTCTGTTTCCAGCCGGCGCCCTGCCCGATGCGCTCGAATGCTTCGACGCGCTGGCGCCGCCTGCAGCGGCGGGGATGCTGGCCGCCCGCGTGTCGGCGACATTGCGGACACCGTCCTCGTCGCACCGCCTGCGCATCGTGCCGCTGGCCGGTGCCGCCGGGGCACCGCTCGCGCAATGGCTGGCCGCCTGCACCGCCACGTTGGATATCGCCACCGTGCGGCCGGCACCCGGATGCGCGCGCGAGCATCTGCCACAGTTGCTGACCGTGGCATGGCTGCGCGGCCATGCCCTGTATCTGCCAGGCAAATGGCTGGGCGTGGCCGGCGACGCCGTGCCGGGCCATGAAGCGGTGGCCGATTCCACGCCGCTCTCCAGCCTGCCGCTGACCGTGTTTATTGGCCTGCAGGATCAGGCTGAAGCCGCTACGACCGCGGGGACGGGGCTGGTGGCAACACTGGCTGCGATGCTGGACCGCGGCGCTGAAGTGCTGCCCACCGTCACGTTGCCGCCCTCCTCCTATGCCGAACGGCTTGCGTACTGGCGCGCCGCGGTGCCATCGATGGCCCGGCATCCTGCGCTGGCGGAAGTGGCACGGCGCTTCCGCTACGAGCACGGTGGCATTGCCCGGGTCGGCGCCGAGTTGGCGTCGCTGGGCCATGCGCCGACCAGCGAAGCGCTGTTTGCCGCAGCGCGCGCCGATCTCGACATGGGCACGCTGGCCCAGCCCGTGGTGCCTCGCTTCGACCTCGGCGAGCTGATGCTGCCGCCGGCGCAGGCACGCCAGATCGACGAGATCGTTGTGGCGATGCGCAACCTGACCCGCGTCCACTACGAGTGGGGAACGGCAAGAGCCTGGAACGACGGCGGGCTGGCCGTGCTGTTCTCAGGCCCGCCCGGCACCGGCAAGACGATGTGCGCCGAGGCGCTGGCAAAGACGCTGGAACTTCCGTTGTACCGGATCGACCTGTCCCAGGTGGTCAACAAATACATTGGCGAGACCGAGAAGAACCTGCGCAGGCTGTTTGATGCCGCCGACACCTCGGACGTCATGCTCTTCTTCGACGAAGCCGACGCGCTGTTCGGCCGGCGCACCGAGGTCAGGGATGCGCATGACCGCTTTGCCAACCTGGAGATCAGCTACCTGCTGGAGCGCATGGAACGTTTCAAGGGCCTGGCCATTCTCGCCACCAATCGCCGCAAGGACCTCGACGAGGCTTTCCTGCGGCGGCTGCGCTTCGCCGTCGAATTTCCACTGCCGGGGCCCGAGGAACGGTTGCGCATCTGGCGCAGCGTGATTCCGCCCGGCGTGGATGCGAGCGCGCTTGACTTCGATTTCCTGATGCGCCGCTTCGCCCTTGCCGGCGGGCATATCCGCGCCATTGTGTTTCATGCCTGCCTGCAGAGCGCCGCCGAGGGCGCGCCCAGGACCCTGACCATGCCGGCCGTGATCCGCGCCGTGCAGCGCGAGTACGACAAGCTGGAGCGCGCCAGCAGCCTCGATCAGTACGGACCCTATGCGCCGCTGGTGGCAGCGGAAAGGAGCCTGCGATGACCACGGACAGGAAGGCGCGCCCGCCGCGGCGCCTGCATATCGACCGCCTCGAACTCGACCTGCGCGGCGTTTCCGCGCTTACCGCCGGGGAGGCGGCCCGCCTGCTGCCCCACGCGTTGGAGCAGGCGCTGGCACAGGCGCTGGCGCTGCACCCGGTGCCGGTCGGCGCTCGCCCCGGGACGACCCGTATCGAAGCCGGCCGCATCGGCCTGGAGGCCGCGCCCGACGCCGCCACGCTCGCGGCGCGCATGGCGCAACGGATCGCCGCCAGCACCGGCCACGGAGAATGACCATGCTGCGCGGCGCCCTGATCGAATATGGCACCCAGTTGCTCGGCCCGATACCGAACGTTGTGATCTTCCAGTTCAATCCGGAATCGCTGTCGCGCAGCCTGCAGATTCCCCCACGCCCCAGCGGCGTGTCGCGGCGCGAGACCAGCCAGGCCGGCGAGCGGACCTTCGAGAAGATCTCCTTCAAGGCGCACTTCAGCGCCGCCAACCTGCTCGACGAGGACAAGGCGGTGGCCAGGATGTTCGGCATCGGCCCGCAACTGTGCGCACTGGAGAAGATGGTGCTGCCTGGTGCCAAGGTTGCCGGCCTGCTCGGCAAGGCGCTCGACGCCATCGGCGATGCACTGGGCCTGGGCGGGGCGGCCGACGCGCCTGCGCAACCGATCCCGCGCGAGAAGTATCCGCGCATCCTGTTCATCTGGGGCCTGACGCGGGTCGTGCCAGTCACCATCGACGCGATGACGATCGCGGAACTGGAGTACGACGCCGTGTTGAACCCCCTGCGCGCCGAAGTCGACCTGCAACTCAGCGTGATCGAGATCGACGACTGCTCGGATGACGCGCTGGGAAAGGGCGCGCTGGAATACACCACGATCGCGCGCGAGGCGCAGGCGATCGCCAACCTCGTCAATACCGCCGACCAGGTCGTCGATCTGATACCGCTGTAAGGCAAGCGCCACTGAGGGCAAGACCATGTTCCTGGCCAATTCCCGTTACGCCAAGGTCGCCACCGTCACGACCACCACCTCGACCGGAGAAACCGTGGTTGCGCTGCGGCTGCGGCGGCTGACGCCTGTCACCGGCGAGCCCCGCACGGTGCAGGCCAGCGACCGGCTCGACCTGATCGCCCAGTCGCAGTCCGGCGATGCCACGCAGCACTGGCATGTGGCCGATGCCAATACCGCGTTGGACAGCCGCACGCTGGTAGCCAATCCCGGCGACCAGCTCGACGTGCCGGCGACCTGAGCGGGAGGCAGCCATGGGCGATCCGCGCCTGCGCATCTGGTTCGGTGACCGCGCTGCGAGCGAGGAGGAGCTGGCGCGCATCGAAGAGATCGAGGTCACGCAGGAAATGGACGCGTTCTGGGAAGCCCATCTGCGCATGGCCCTGTGCCTGGATGAAAGGGGCCGGTGGCTGCACTGGCCGGGCGAGAAGGTCGCGCCATTCTCGCGCGTGCGCATCGAGCTCGATATCGGCAACGGCCGCTTCGCGCCATTGATCGATGGCCCCCTCGTCAACCTCGACGCCAGCCTGGACGGGCAGCCGGGCCGCAGCGCGGCGACCATGGTGGTGCGCGACGACAGCGCCCTGCTCCACCGTGACGAGGAAGTCGAGCCGCCCTTCGAGCATCGCCGGCACAGCGACCTGGCCGACGAACTGTTCCGCCGCTTCGACGCGATCCGCGACACACGGATTGAAGGCACCAGCGCTACGCCGGAAACCACCGTGCGACGGGGTACGGTGCTGCAGTTCCTGCGCGAGCTGGCCCGGCTCAATGACCGCCATGCTTATGTGCTGCCGGGCAGTGAGCGCGGCGCCAGCATCGGCTGCTTCCTGCCGGACCCGGCTGACGCCGCCGACCTGCCGCCACTGCTGATGCTGGGTGATCGCCGCACGCTGGCCAACGCCAGCATCAGCCAGGATCCCGACGGTGGCGAGATCACGCAGGCCAGGGTATTGCGGGTGGACGACCAGGGCGTCACCACGTTCGAGACCAGCGCCGCCGATCTGGGCCTGATGCGCCAGCTGCCGGCGACACCGGTCGACCTGGCCCCGCGCCGCCTGCTGCCGGGGCCGGACAGCGCGCGTGACGACCCTGCCGCGGTGGCGATCGCGCAAGCCCGGCGCAATGGCTATGTCTATCACCTGAGCGGAGAGGCCGTGCCCGGCTGTTATGGCGCACTGCTGGCGCCATATCTGAAGGTGCGCGTCGATGCCGGCGCAACGCCCTACAGCGGCGATTACCTGATCACCAAGGTGGTCCACCGCATCACGCCGTCAGTGCATACCCAGCGGCTCGAAGCCAAGTCCGATTCGCTCACCGAGGTATCGGGCGCTCAGGTCGCCGAGGCGCTCGGCGGCGGCCTGACGCTGTCGGTGTCAGCCAGTGTGGAGATCTTCTGATGATCGATGTCACGGAATCCATTATCGAGGGCCTGGTCGAGCGCACGGGGACCAGCTATTTCGGCAAGTACCGCGGCATCGTCACCAGCGTCGACGACCCCGAGAACCTGTGCCGGATCAAGGCCCGGGTGGACAGCGTGCTGCACGGCCAGGACACCGGGTGGGCGCTGCCGGTGTCGCCGTTCGGTGGTGACGGTCACGGCATGGTGATGCTGCCCGAAGTGGGTTCGGGCGTATGGATCGAGTTCGAGGCTGGACGCCTGGACAGTCCGATCTGGTCCGGCGCCTGGTGGGCCAGCGGCCAGCGCCCCGCCCCCCAGGGCGCGAAGGTGCGCGTGATTGTGTCCTCCCATGGTCACAAGGTGATCCTCGATGACGAGGGCGACGAGCTGAAACTGGTCCACGGCAGCACCGGTGGCCCTGAGATCAGGCTGACCGGCAGCGAGATCGTGCTGAGCTGCGGCGCATGCGAGATCACCATCAGCGCAACCAATATCTCGCTGAACAACGGGCAGATCAAGATCGGGCTGGCAGGGGTCAGCCTGGTCAACGGCGCGATGGCGTTCGGAGTGCCGCCATGATTCCCATCCTGACCAGCACCAGCACTGTGATGTGCCCGCACGCAGGCCAGGCAGTGCTGATCACCAGCAACACCGAGGCGCTGATCGATGGTTGCCCCGCGCTGTTGCAGACCGACGTGCACCCCATCGTCGGCTGTACCTTCGCGCCCGGCGGCGTGTACACGCCCTGCCTGACGATCCGGTGGGTCACCGCCGCCGTGCAGACCAAGGTGCGCAACGTGCCCGTGCTGCTGCAGAACAGCGTTGGCCTGTGCCTGAACGCGGCGCAGGTGCCGCAAGGGCCGGCCATCGTGGTGCAGGTGCAGGCACGGGCGTTCGGAGTCTGATCATGGCACTTTCCAATGGCCGCCATCTGGCCTTCCCTTTCCGCATCGGCGACGACGGCCGCACCGCCGCGCCGGGCAGCGATGCCGAGCACGTTCGCGACGAGGTGCTGCAACTGCTGCTGACCGGGCCGGGAGAACGGCTGTTCCTGCCGGAGTTCGGGGGAGGCGTGCGCACGCTGGTGTTCGAGCCCGCTTCCGATGTGCTGCGCGGCGTGGTGAAGTCGAGCATCACGCAGGCGCTGTCGCGCTGGCTTGGCCACCGGGTGGTGGTCGAACTGATCGACGTGCGCTTCGGCGACGAGGCAGCGGTGCCCGGCACGCAGCCCGAGCTGCTGCTCGATGCGCTGACCGGCGGGCTGGAGGTGACGGTCAAGTACCGGCCCGCCGGCAGTCCGGATTCGCGCGTGATCAGGTTCCAGAGGACCGGGCTATGACCACGGTGATCCACCAGGACAACGCCGACGACCGCGCCGATGTGCTCCAGGCGCACGGCCTGAACGGCATGCGCCTGGCGCTGGTCGCCCTGGCGGCAGGCCCGCAGCCGGCCCAGGCCGATCTCGACCTGCGGTTCTTCAATGACCTGCACCTCGCCGACATTCTCGCCGAGATCGCTGCAGAGCCCGCGCGCGCCGGCCAGATCTTCCGTGTGCGCGGCGGCACACGCGTGCGGGGCGGCCCCGCCGAGGGGCAGGTCAGGGTCACGGCGGTGACGGGCATCGACAACACGCGGCTGGGGCTGCGGGTGGAGCCGGTAGGCGACTATTCCACCTATACGCTCGAACTGGTGTGGGACGCCAGCCGCATCGATCCTTTCTTCAGCAGCCTCGGCTTCAAGTTCCGGCCCGGCTGCTTCACCAATGACTGCGCGCCGCCGCAGGAGGGCCGTCCGCTGTCGCCCGGCCCGGCGATCGACTACCTTGCCAAGGACTATGACTCGTTCCGCCACACGCTGCTGACGACGATGGCGCAGCGCGTGCCCGGCTGGAACAGCACCAGCGAAGCGGACCTCGATCAGGTGCTGATCGACCTCTTCGCCGCTGCCGCCGACGAACTGTCCGACTACCAGGACCGCGTGATGGCCGAGGCGTACCTTGCCACGGTGCGCAAGCGCGTGTCGCTGGCGCGCCATGCGCGCCTGATGGATTACCACCTGCACGAAGGCAACCAGGCCAGTACCTGGCTGGCGCTCGACATTGCCGCAGGCCAGGCACCCTTCACGCTGGATGACCAGGAACTAATCGTCAGCACCGGCCCCAGCCCGGTCGTGGCCGGCACCATCTCGTTCGCCAGCCGCCAGAGTTACCTGCCGGAGGCGGCGCGCCAGCGCCTGGATCCGCTGCTGAACCGCCTGCGCCTGCACACCTGGCGCGACGCGCAGCCGGCGCTGCGCGCGGGCAGCACCGAGGCCGACCTGGTGCCCGTGGGCGGCCTGGCCACGCAGGCGCAGGCCGAGGCGCTGCGTGATCTGGTCCGCACCGGCGCCTGGCGCGACCTCGCCATCGCGGAGATGCGCAATCCGCTGACAGGAGCGCCGCCGGGCCGCAATCCGCGCAAGCGTCAGTGGCTGCGGCTGCGCGCCGGCAACGATGCCGCCGACACGCTGTTCGACCCGGTGATGCAGACCTGGCTGGTGCGGCTGCGCTGGCGCGACGAGGACGCACTGCGCTTCGACTACAGCTTCACCACCTTCTGCGATGGGGTCGCGGTGCCCGACATCTCGCTGTTCTTCGGCAACCTGCTGCCGGTCTACGAGGGTCGTCCGATCACGGTGCGTTTCCACGACGCGGGCACAACCCTGCCCGGCGATTCGGCCACGCTCAAGCATCGCCACTACCACAGGATGAACCGGCATGGCGATGACCACGACTGGATCCTGGCCGCCTTGCCCGACGAGGGGGCGCTGGCCTACCTGCCGGCCGCCGCCTACGGCGTGCCAGGGCGGGCCGAGGGCGAAATTCCAGCACGGTCCACCCTGCGTGTCGAGGTCACGACCACGGATGGCACGACCGATGCGTGGGATGAAGTCGAAAGCCTGGTGCATAGCGACGACTCCCCCGAACAGGGCGATCACTTCATGGTCGAGACCGATGAAAGACGCCGCAGCACGCTGCGTTTCGGCAATGGCCGCAACGGGCGGCTGCTGCCGGCGGGCGCCGTCGTCGAAGCCGGCTACCAGGTCGGCGGAGGTGTCTCGGGCAATGTCGGCGCCGGCCAGCTCACCTTCGTGCAGGAACTGGCGGGCACGCTCGGCGGCGCCGTGACCGCGGCCTGGAACCCCTTCGACGTGACCGACGGACGTGACCCGGAGCCGGTGGAGAAGGTCCGCCGCAATGCCCCCGAGGCTTACCGCGCGCGCCAGCTGCGTGCCGTCACGTTGGCGGACTATGTAGGCCGCGCAGAGGAGGTCCCGGGCGTTTCGCGCGCGGTGGCACGTTATGCGTGGACCGGCAGCTGGCGCACCGTGCGGGTGGTGATCGACCCCGCCGGCACGGTGGCCTCCGGCGGAACCCTTGACGATCGGCTGCGCGCGGATGTGGCGGCACACCTGGAAGCGGTACGGCTGATTGGCGAGGACCTCGAACTGCGCCCTCCCCGCTATGTCCCGCTCGACGTGCGCGTCACCGTCTGCGCCGAACCCGGCTACTGGCGCGAGGACCTGCGCTTTGTGCTGGAGCAGGAATTCTCGGACGGCTGGACCGCTGACGGCCGCCCGGGCTTCTTCCACCCGGACCAGTGGACCTTTGGCCAGGCCCTGCACCGCAGCGCCATCGAAGGCCGGATCCAGCGGGTGGCCGGCATCCGCCATGTGGTCAGCATCGCCATGAAGCGCTTCAACGCACCCACCCCGGGCGCACCAGGCACCGCGGTGCTGGAAATGGGCTTCGATGAAGTCGTGCTGCTGAGCAACGACCCCGACCACCTCGAACGCGGCCTGATCCGCTTCGAGGTGCAGGGCGGGCGGCAATAGGCGGGCCACCGGAGCGCGAGATGCCCTGCGATCCCCTGATCACCGATCCCTTCATCTTCCCGCGCCGCGTGCAGAACCGCCCGGGGCTGCCGCGCATTGCCTATCGCATCGGCCGCTACGATGACTTCGCCGAGGCCATGATCCGGGCCATCGACGCCGCCCCCGCGCTCGCGGGATGGACACACCGCGATGCCGATGATCCGGCTATCGCGCTGCTGCAGGGCGCAGCCATCCTGGGCGATATCCTGACCTTCTACCAGGAGCACTACGCCAACGAGGCCTTCCTGCGCACGGCTGCCTGGCGCGAAAGCGTGGCGGAGCTGGTGCGCCTGACCGGCTACAGGCTGGCTCCAGGCATCGGCGGGCGCGCCACACTGGCCTTCGAGGTACGCGGCGAAGCGCCGGTGACGATCCGCGCCGGCTTCGCGGTCAAGGCCGACCTGGCCGGTAACCCCACCCCGGCGGATTTTGAAACGGATGCCGAACTCACCGCCTGGCCACATCTGGGCCGCTTCCATCTGTACCGGCCGCGGCGCTATGCCGCCACGCTGCCGGCCGGCACGCGCCGCCTCGAACTGGCCAGCGTAGCGGGTGCGGGCGACAGCATCAGCCTGGGCGCGTTCGAGCTCAAGCCGGGCGACAGGCTGCTGCTGTTGCCCCCCGAGCCTGGCTGGACCAGCGCCGGCTCGACGCTGTCGGCACAGAAGGCAGCGCAGCTGGTCAAGATCTCCAAGGTCACGCGCCTGCTTGACCGCGTGCTGGTCGATCTCGACGGCGGGCTGGACGAAGCCTGGGATGCCCCGGTTACGGCATACCGCATCGGCCGTTCGTTCCGCCATTTCGGGCATAGCGCCCCGCCACAGATCGCGACGCCCACCACCGGTCCCGGCGGGGCCGTCACGGGCACGCGCATCTCGGCAACTTCGTTCGACCGCCATGTCGATGCCAGCCACGACTGCACCAACAGCAGTGCCTCCTTCCCGCTGGCGCCAGCCGATGTGCCGCTCGACGTGGAAGTCAGCGACCTGGTGCCTGGCACCCGCCTGATTGTGCAGACCCGCGTGGCGGCGACCGCCTCCGGCACGCGCTTCGCGCTGTGCGTCGCGCGCATGCTGCGCACGCTGCGCGCGGGGGCGCTGGGCTTCGGCAATCTCAACGGACCCACCACCGTGCTGACGCTGGACGCACCGCTGGTCAGGCAGGTGATGTCGCCATGGCCGCTGTCTGACGTGCGCGACTGGCGCATCCACGAAGTCACCAGTCCGGTGCTGGGCCTGCGCCCCGTGTCCGATCCGCTTGCCACGGCGTTCGGCAGCGGCACCCGGGCGCTGCGCTTCTATGGCACCGCGGCGCAAGCGCGGGCGCTGGCCGGGCGACGCCTGTCACTGTCCCATGCGGATGGCCGCGGCCTCGACCTGGTCTGCCTCGACGCACCGGACGATTTCCCCGCGCTCGACCCGGACCCGCCGCGCCTGTGGCCGCTGAGCTTTGACCGCGCGCCAGCGCCATTCACGCGGGCCGACTTCGACGAGACCAAACCCACCGTGACGGTGTTCGGCAATCTCGCCGACGCCTCGCAGGGCAAGACCGAACGCGAGGCCTTCCTTGGCAATGGCGACAGCCGCCAACGCTTCCAGACTTTCCCCTTGCCGAAGGCGCCCCTGACGTATCTGCTGGAAGCGGGCGCCACGCCGCCGCAACTGCCCGAACTGCAGGTCTGGGTCAATGACCGGCTGTGGACGCGGGTCGATTCCCTGTTCGGGCGTGGGCCCGCCGATACGGTCTACATCGTTCGCGAAGACGCGCAGCAGCGCAGCTTCGTGCAGTTCGGGGACGGCGAGACCGGGGCGCGGCTGCCTTCGGGCGTCAAGAATGTGCGCGCCATCTATCGCAGCGGCACCGGTGCGCGCGGCGCCCTCAAGGCCGGCGCCACCCCGACCGCGAGCGAGCGGCCGCCAGGCTTCGACAAGCTTGCGCTGGCCGGCATCGTCTCAGGCGGCGCCGACCCGGAGGACCTGGAAAAGGCCCGGGAGGCGGCACCGGGAAAGGTGCAAAGCCTGGGCCGGCTGGTCAGCCTGCGCGACTATGAAACGGAGACACTGTCGATTCCGGGCGTGGTCACCGCCACGGCCTCATGGGACCTGCATGCCGGGGTGCCGGCCGTGATCCTGCGCGTCCTGCTGGCAGCCGGGCGCGAGGCGGAGTTCAGCACCGTGCGCGCCGCCATCGTCAAGGCCCAGCGCTGCCGCGGCCCGGATCGCTTCGCGCTGGTGATCGAGCAGGCCAGGCTGCGCCACGTGTTCCTTGACCTGGTCTATGCCTGCGATCCGCGCTTGCGGCGCGAAGTGGTGGAAGACTCGCTGCGAGCCGCGCTGGGGCTGGCGGGCGATACCGCAAACGAGCGTACCGGGCTGTTCGGCCTGCATGCGCGCCGTCTGGGCGATGGCGAATATGCCAGCCGTGTCGAGGGCCGCGTGCAGAATGTGCACGGCGTACTGTGGTGCAAGGTGGCCGCGTTCGGCCGCTTTCCGACGCCGGCCGGCGCCGCCGCCGCGACGGCTCCGGTCACGCAGCCCTTGCCCCCAGCTCCGCGCCCGCTGGCCGCCAGGCTCGGTTGTGCGCCAGCCGAACTGCTGCAACTGGCCGGCACACACCTGACGCTGGGCGTCGCGGCCGAACCCGTCAGCGGAGAGTGCGAATGAGTGATCCAGGCGATCGGTCCACCATGCCGCGCGTGCCGCTGTTCGACCGGCTGCCGGAAATCTACCGCAGCCGCGACACCGAGCAGTCGCCGCCGGACCCGCTGCGTGCCTACCTGGGCGCGGTCGAAGGCGCGTTCGGGGCCTTGCACGGGAACATTGCCCAGTTGTACGAGGACCTGTTCATCGACACCTGTGACGACTGGGTCATTCCTTACCTGGCCGACCTGCTGGGCACCAGCCACCTAAAGGGCGAGCCGCGGACGCTGCGCGCGGACGTCGCCGACACCATCGCGTTGCGCCGGCGCAAGGGCACGCTGGGCGCCGTGGAACGGCTTGCGGTCAACCTTACCGCCTGGGCCTGTCGCGCCGTCGAGCTGCGCGAGAACCTCGGCTGGGCGCAGCACCTGAACCACCAGCGGCCGGATCGCGGCGGCACCGCTGCGCTGCGTGACCCGGCCACGCTGGCGCTGCTGGGCACGCCTTTCGATCCCTTCGCATACAGTGCCGACGTCAAGCCCGCCTTCAGCGACACCCGCCATGTCAACCTGCCAAACCTGGCGGTGTTCCTGTGGCGCCTGGCCGCCTACCGGCTGCAGCCCGCGCAGCCCCTGGCCAAGGGCGTCGGCGACCTTGGGCCCCAGCCAGCCGGGCTGGCCCGCTTCGCGCTGCGCTTCGACCTGCATCCGCTGGACCTGCCGGTGCGGCTGTTCAACACCAGCCGCCCGGGGTTCCTGCGGCAAAACACATCGGGCGGCATCATCGCCCCGCTGACCGAGGCGGACGCAGTGCCCGGCCCGATGGCCGACGCACGCCTGACGACGGGCTCCCCCGGCGCCAGGCCACAGGCCTACGTGGCGGTGGACTTTTTCAACGAGGCTGCGAGTCCCCCCACCGGCTTCGATCTCGGCGATGCGGGCCTGCATCTGTTCCTGCCGCAATCGCTTGCGCCTCTGCTGATTCCGCCGCCGCCGCAGACTGCGTGGCAATGGCTCTTCCGCGGTGACAACCTGTGCGCCTGGGAAAGCGGGCTGCGTCGGCCGTTGCGTCATGGCGAGATCGTGATCGATCCCGACCTGGGGCGCGTGATGATCGGCATGGGTAGCACGGCCCAGGCCGACCTGCTGATCACGCCCCAGGGGGTTCCCGGTATCTACGCAAGCTTTACCTACGGCGCGGTCGGGCCGGTGGGCGCGCATCCCGTGTCCCGGGTGTTCCCGGCTGATGACAGTGTCGAATTGCGGACGGTGGGCGCGGTCAGCGGAGGCATCTCGCTGCAGGACGCGCTTGACGGGCTCGACACCGTGACGCGCCCCGTGGTGATCGAGATCAGCGACAGCCATGTGCATCGCATCGACCTGGCGGCACTTGGCGGCACCAGCGTCGACGGCGGGCTCTCGTTGCGGCTGGCGAGATCCCTGACGATCCGTGCTGCCGGCGGCCAGCGCCCGGTCGTGCTGCTGGCGCAGCCCCTGGGATTCCGGCCGGTGGCCGCCGCTGCAGCGACCACGGTCGCTCCTGCAGTCCGGCTCGAAGGGCTGTACCTGGCCGCCGACGAAGCGGCGCCGTTCCCGGCCGATGGCCCGTTGATCGGCCGCGCGGCGCTCGCGCGGCTCGAAATTGTCGGCTGCACCCTGGCACCGGGTGGTCATGCGCTGCGCGATGGCAGCCAGGCGCCACGCAGGGCCGCCATGCGGCTGGCCAACGGTTATGGCTTTGCCGACCCCGACGATGTGCTCGCGTTCGCGCCGACGCCTGACATCGTGATCGCCGACAGCATTTGCGGCAGCCTCGCCATCGACGACCGCTACCGGCTCGACCTGCAGCACTGCATTGTCGATGCCTCGCCGCGTGACGATGATGCGCCCGACACCGTCTTCGCGATCGCCGCCGCCACCGATGCCGCCAACAACTGGGGCGCGCCATTGCAGTTTGACGGACTGACCTGCTTCGGCGCGGTGCGCACCAGCGCGGTCGGCGGGCTCGGCGGGATCTTCTCGCAGCGTTTCGCCGTGCTGGACAACCAGCATGGCTGCATCAAATGGAGCTGGTTCAGCGGCGACGGCGACCGGTTGCCGCCCAACCACTTCTGCCTGGATGGGCGCGACGCGCGGCTGGTCTTCACGTCGCGCAGGTTCAACGATCCCGGCTATGCGCAGATTGCGCGCGAATCCGATGCGCGCATCCGCACCCTCGGGCCCGGCGACGATGCGATGGGTGCGTTCGGCTTTCTCTTCGAGGCGCACAAATGGACCAATCTGCAGGTGAGGTTGCGGGAATTCATGCCCATCGGCGTGCGGCCGCTGCTGCTGCCGGTGACCTAGAAAAATGACTGCAAACTGAACGGGGCTGCCATGCAAGGCGACTTCTCTGCTCTCTATTTCGACCCTCACGAGCATGAGCGCGGCGTGAGCGCGCCCGCGCAGGGGCCGCTGCGCAATATCGAGGGCGTGCTGCACCAGCAAGGCCGCGTGATGGATGACGCCGACCTGACCGAGGGCCAGCTGCTTGCGCTGTCATGGCACGGCCAGGCCGGCCGCGACATCATCGGCGAAGGCGTGTGCGCGGTGCCTGCGGCAGAACCTCAGAGTTTCGCCGTCACCTCGTCCTTCGTCGAGGATGGCGAAGTGCATGTCACCGTCAGGCCGGGACGCGCGTGGGTCGATGGCATCCTGACACGGTTGCCCGGCGCGGCGGCCGCCCCTGATGCGCCTCTCGAGCGGCGGGTCCGCTACTACGGACCACCGCTGGCCGACCCGCTGCCAACGCCCGACCAGATCGACGATGGCGTTCGCGACGCGGTCATCGTCGAGGTTTCCGAGGAAGCATTGCACGGCTTCCAGTATCCGGAACGGCTGATCGAGCCGGCGTTGGGCGGCCCCGATACGGCAGAGCGCGCCTTTGTCAATGTGCGCTTCCGCCTGCTGCGGCTGGCCGAAGGCGAGGACTGCGCATCGATCGCCGGGCGACTGCGCGACGACCCTGCCCGCAAGGGCCGGCTCAGCGTGACGCTGGCCCCCGTCACGGCGATTCCGGGTGATTGCCCGGTGGTGGGCGGAGGTGGCTACCTTGGCTTCGAGCACAACCTCTATCGCATCGAGATCGCGCAAGGCGCGACGGGTGCCCCGGCGCGCTTCAAATGGAGCCAGTGGAACGGCGGACTGGCCGGACGCGGCCGCTTCGACGCCACGCTGAACCCGCCGCGCGTGGTGATCGACGCCGGCCGCGCCGCCATTGTCAACGCCGGCCTGGCCAACTGGTACCTGGAAGCGCTGCAATATGACGAGCTGGATGGTGCATGGAGCGTCGTCTACGCGAGCACCGCGACCCTCAATACCGACCACGATCTCGAACTGGCGGTGCCCCCGGTGTATGGCGCCCTGCCCGCAACCACCGAACCGGTTTTCTTCCGGCTGTGGAACGGGCTACGCGATATTGCCGATTTCACCAACGCCGCCAATCCGGTCGAGTTGCGCGATGGCATCCGGCTGGCCTTCGACACGCCAGCCGCCGGGAACTTCCAGCCCGGCGACTACTGGACCTTCAGCGTACGTGCCGGCGAAATTCCCAATCCGGCGGTGTTGATCGATGATGCACCCCCGACCGGCGTGGTCCGCCACCGCGCCGCGCTGGCCGAGATCAACTGGACCGGGCGCCGCAATACCACGATCTCGGGCAGTATCGAGGACTGCCGCCAGCGCTTTCGCCCCCTTACCCGGCTGCAGACCTGCTGCACCTATCGCGTCGGCGACGGGCGGCGCAGCTTCGGCGACTTTGAGTCGATCCAGCAGGCAATCAACGCGCTGCCGGCCGAAGGCGGCCAGGTCTGCGTGCTGCCCGGCGATTTCACCGAGAGCATCGAGATCGTTCGCCGCCGCAATGTCACCGTGACCGGCTGCGGCGCGCGCAGCCGTGTCCATGGTGCCCCGCCGCGCGGCGAGGCGGACAGCGCGCCGCCCGTGTTCCACGTGCGCGGCGGACAGAACATCCGCATCGATTCGCTTGCCGTGCTGGCGCATGAACGCGGGCCGGGACTGGTGCTGGAAGGCGGTGATCCGAATTTCGGGCGCGACCAGCCGGTGCCAGATGCGCTGGTCGGCGTGATCCTGCAGGAACTCGACGTCAGCGCCGCTGCCGCCAGCGCCATCCGCGTGCTCAATGCGCGCCAGCTCATGCTGAGCGGGTGCCGGATCCGCATGCGCGACAGTGCCTGCCTGGACCCGGCCGTGTTCGCATTGGGCGATGACATGCTGATCGAACGCAACCGGATCGAGGTTGCGGCTGGCCAGCCCAGAACCGATGAGCCGGTGCTGACAGCGGAGTTGCCGGCGGCGACGGCCGTCACGGCTGCCACGGCTGCCACGGCTGCCACGGCGGCCATGGCGGCCATGGCTTTCGCGCCCGGATCGCTGAGCCGGGGCGGCCTGCAGATCGGCGGCACCTCGGACCGGGTGCGCATTGCCGGCAACCTGATCCGCGGCGGCGCGGGCAATGGCATCACGCTCGGCAGCCTGATCTTTATCGACGACCGCAACGAGCCGGTGCCGCCGATACGCTGGCCGCGCCCGCGCCCCGTCGACCCCTGCGATCCCAGGATGCCGGCCAGCAGCGTGCTGGTGGCCATCCCGGTGGACATCGGCGAAGGCCGGGTGCGGGTGGCCTCGGCCGGTACGCTGAGCGAGATCGAGATCGCTGACAACCGCATCCACCAGATGGGCATGAACGGCATCGGCGTGGCCGGCTTCTTCAACCTGGCCGAGGCCGACGAGTTCGTCACGGTGGAGGGACTGGCCATCGCCGGCAACGACATCCGCGGCTGCCTGCGGCGTCCGCTGTCCGAGATCCCGGAGGCGATGATCGACAGCATGGGCTATGGCGGCATCGCGCTGGCCGACGTCGAGCGGCTTGTCATTCGCGACAACGTGATCGACGACAATGGCCCCAGCCACCTGGAGCCGGTCTGCGGCATTTTCGTGCTGCATGCGCAGGGGCTGGAGATATCGCGCAACCACATTGCAGGCAACGGCGCCAGAGCCGCTCCGGGCAATGTAACCACCAACACGACCACCAGCGTCGCCAGCAGCGCTGCCGCCAGGATCGGCCGGCGCGGTGGCGTCAATATCGTCTATGCGGTCGCGCCGGTGATGCCGGTGCGCGTGGGCGCGCAGGTGCTGCCGGTCCAGAGCGGCGAACCAGCGCTCACCATGCACGGCAATATCGTCAGCGCGCCGTTGGGCCAGGCGCTCAGTGTGACGGCGCTGGGACCCGTGTCGGTGCACGGCAACCAGCTGACCAGCCATGCGATAGTGCGCGGCGCGGGGGCGACCTTCGCAGCGGCCACGGTGGCGATCCTGAACCTCGGCATGTCGGCCGAGCTGTACCTGCAGTTCCTCGCCTTCTCCTCGATTGCAAAGGGGGCACTGGCCACCACCGGCTTCTCCGCGCGGCCGGGACTGGACGACGAGCGGCTGGGCGCCTACCTGGCCGGCGGCAATGTGCTGTTCGCGGACAACCAGTGCCTGCTGGACCTGGTCGAGACCGGTGCCACGTTGTCGCTGTCTTCGATCGCCGTTTTCAGCCTCGACGACGTTGCCTTTGCCGACAACCAGTGCGACTGCAACCTGCTCGACGACGTGGTGCTGGTGCATGCGCTCCTGTTCGGCTTTTCGCTGCGGGCCTGCAACAACCGGCTCAAGGAGTCGCTGCTGCGCGCGAAATTCTCCGCGGTGACGCTGGGCATGCTCAACGCCACCACCTTCAACCAGACCACGCACTGCATACTGGCGCGCGCCTTCTTCCCCGCCTACCTGCAGGGTGGTCCGAATACCGTGCTGGTCGATCCGCTGGGTACCGGCCTGTGCGAAGGCAACGGGCGGATCCTGACCAATTTCGGCAAGACCACTGGAGTCATCAGCAATGGCTGACAACACACGTAGCTGCGATGCCAGCGGCATCCCGGACGAGACGGTGGAGAAATCGCTGGAAGGCCAGATCGCCAGCCTCGACCCGCAGCGCGCTGCCGCCTTCGCCGGCCTGCAGACCGTGCGCACCACCCGCGCCAGCGGCTACGCGCGCGAGCAGCGGCGGCTGGCACTCAAGTACGGCAGCGACAATCCGCGGGTGGGCGCGCTGGCCGACCGAATCAGGAGCAACGCAGGACTGCTGCGCGACATCGGCTTCGAACAGACCCGCGCCGGCACCGGTGTGCCGGCCGTGGACCAGGACGGCTATGTATTCCACGGCTTCGTGCGGGACCGGCAGGGCAAGGGCTTGCCTGACCTGACTGTTGCCCTCTACGACGACAAGGGCAACTGGATCCGCGAAATCGGCTTTGGCTGCACCGACGCGCAAGGCTATTTCCTGCTGCGCTACCAGGGCGGGCAGCGGAATGGCACCGGGACTACCGTCAACATGGCGGCCGCCGGGGAAACGGACGCGAAGCCGACGACCCGGGCCGCTACTGCTGCGCAATTGAATGCACGCATCCATGTGCTGGATGCCGCGCAGAAGACCCTGCAGGTCGAGGCAGTACCGTTGCATCCTGTGCTTGGCCAGGTCGACTTCCGCATCATCGTACTGGGCGCGCGCGATGGTGGCGTGTGCACCATGCCGCCCCCGGTCGCTGCGCCGGCGCCAACACCAGCACCAGCACCAGGAGCAGGAGCAGGACCGGCGCCAACGCCCCCCGCCTCCTCAGCACCCAGGACACCACTGGACAAGCTCGAGATCGATGCCACCACGCGCAAGCGACTCGACAAAGGTGGCATTGTCGACGTCGAAGGCATCCTCGAAGCCGACCCGGCCAGGCTGGCCGAGATTGTCGGCGACCGCGCCGTGGCGGCGAAACTGCTGGATCAGGCGAGAAGCATCGTGCCGGCGGATTTCTCCGTGGCGCGCACCGGGCCTGAAACCGCTCCTGCCCCTTCCGCAGCTCGGCGGAAGAAGACAAGGAGCGACAAGCCATAGGTGCTGCTCATGTTCGCGCCAGCCCGCCAAAATCCAGCACCAAAGCCGGCAATGTCCCGGCAACCGACGCGGAAACCCGCGCCGGCGCCGGCACCTGTGCCGGTGCCGCACCAGGCGCCAGCCTCGCTGCTGCAGCGCAAGGCCGCCTGCGCCTGCGGCGGCTCCTGCCCGCGCTGCAAGGCAAAGGCTGCTGGCCTGACGATCGGACCCACCGATGATGTGTTTGAGCGCGAGGCGGACCAGATGGCGCATCGGGTCATGCGCATGGAGCCTGCCCGGGGCAACATCCGGCCAGCTGCCGCAAGCGTGCAGCGCAAGTGCGAACGGTGCGGCGTGGAGATCGACGAGGACGACGCGAAGGTGCAAAGGAAGCCTGCCGGTCGGGCCTTAAACATGCCTGCGGACGCGCCGGCAAGCGTCGCCGAAGTCCTGCGATCCCACGGCCATGCGCTCGATGCCCGCGCGCGCGCCTTCTTCGAGCCGCGCTTCGGGCAGGACTTTGCCACGGTACGGGTGCATGCCGACGCCGCCGCCAATCGCTCGGCGCGCGAGGTGAACGCCAGGGCCTACACGGTTGGCCGCGATATCGTGTTCGGCAGTGGCCAGTACGCGCCGCGCACCACAGCGGGGCAGCACCTGCTTGCCCACGAACTGACCCATGTGGTGCAGCAGTCCGCGGCGGGCGCCGGCGTGGCGCGCAGGAACATCGTGCAACGCCAGCAGGGCGAGATGGAGGGTGAAAGCGACGACGATATCGATGTCGGCCAGGTCGAGCCCTCCACCACGCTGACCACGCCGCCACCGGAGTTCGGCGAGCGCACCGGCGAACCGGCCTGCCCGCCCGTGCCGACGGGCCTGGGCAACCTGCAGCCGGACCCGCCCTGCCCGTCCAGCGCCGAAAGCATCGCCGGTATGCACTTCCAGTTCTGCCTGGACTCCGATGTCTTCAAGGACCAGGCGCAGAGCGACAACCTGCGCAGCTTCGCCCGCAGCCAGCGCGCCGACTCCATCTTCAAGGTGCATGGATATGCCAGCACCGTGGGCAAGGCCGGCTACAACCTCAACCTGTCCTGTCATCGCGCGAAGCGGGCGGCGCGCGAACTGCAGAACGCGGGCGTGCCTTCGCAGCAGATCGAACTGGCGGCGCAGGGTGAAACCTCGGATTTCGGACCCAATCCGGCCGACAACCAGACTGTGCTGGTGGGGGCCTATGCGCCGGCCGGACAGGTCACGCCAAGCGGTCCCGCACCGGCCACGCCGCGCGCGATCGTGGACCGCGCCGTGGCCCGGATCACCGCGCGTGATTACCGGCTGGGCGCGGATGCCTACCTGTCGCGCTGGACCTGTGGCCGCATGCCCAATGCCGCCGAGATGGTGAGCCGGCTGACCATCAAGCTCCAAGGGGAGGCACCCAACGACGTCAAGCCGAACCGCATGGGCCAGGCGGTGCCCAAGGGCTTGCGCGAAATCTGGCTGGGCTCGGGCGTGTTCACCGAATCGAGCGACCCCGTGCTATGCGCCATGGCACGCATCCTCGACCTCGGCTTCCATCACTTCGTCCATGACAGCCTGAATGTTCCGGTGGGCAACACAGGAATCCTGCATCAGGCCGCGCTGTTCTTCGTCGAGCAGGCGGGCATTCCGCCCTGCGAGACGCCTGGTACGCCCAACCCGCTCGACCCAAGCCAGATGGTCGATCCGGCACGGCCCTGGTGGAGCCGGCCTACGGGCGATCCGCTGGCCAATATCCCGACCGGGTGCCCTGACCAGCCCTTGCCCGGCCCGATCGATCCGCAACGCCAGCCGGCGCATCCCGCCGTGCCGCTGACCTTCGCCATCACTGACAGCCGCACCGAAGGTGGCGCCGCGCCGATCCAGGCGCAGGTCGACCCGGATCAGAACGTCGTGCGGATCGCTTCGCCACGGGGGGCCTTCCGTCTTGACGCAACGGTGCAGGCAAGCGGCGATGCCTCGCAGTTCCCACGCTACCAGGTTGGCTACCTGCAAACCATCGTGGCAGACGAGACCGTCGTGACCTACGTCAGCGGCGATGCTGTCCACCTTGCCGTGCCCACGCCGATACGCGACGGTCCCCCGCGGGGCCTGGCACCCCCACCGTGGTTCATGCCGCCCACGGTGGCGACGCTGGACAGCAGCGGCCAGGCCACGATCGGGCTGTCGGACTCTCCTGCCGCCTCGATGGCGTTCACGCTGCTCGACTTCAGCCGGCGTGGCCGGGTGCCGCCGGGAACGGATTTGCGCCAGCAGGGCAACGACCTGGCCCAGGCTACGGTGCGCACCACCTTCAACACCTGGGTGGCCGCACGCCGCGATGATGCGCCGCTGGATCGCTTCTCCACGCATTTCATCCGGGGCCACAAGGTGACATTCTCGATGGACCTGGGCATGATCGGCACCCGCGCCAAGGCCAGCTATGCGTCCGACATCGATACCACGCCGCTGACCGACGCCTCGCCGATGCAACTCGCCGGCCCCACACCGGCCGAGATGCCCCCGTCCTGGCGACTGGTGCGTGTGTCGCCGCCGGTCCCACGCGGCAGCGTCGCCAATGCGGCCGACCTGGAAGAGATCCGCCGCCGCGTGCGTGAGGCAGCCGATGAACTGGAGCCTTTGCGCATCGCCTTGCACCTGGACGGGCCGCTGATGGTACGGGTGCGCTTCGATCGGAATTCCGGCCGCCTGATCCTGGACACGCCAGCCCGCCATGCCACCACGGTCGAGGAGACCGGGCCGGCCGATGAGCGCGTAGGCGTAGGCGAAGGTGGACGAGAGCAGCTGGGGCGGGAATTCACCATTCGGCTGCGGCCCGACCTGGTGGCCGCACCAGGCGTGCCGGACATCAGCGCGGGCATCCCGACCGCGCTGCGCCCCCTGCCGTCCTTCAGCCGCCGCCGCGCCAGTCAGGGGGACGCCAACCCCTTTGCCCCGTCACATGGCATCGGCTTGCTGGCACGGATACGGGAAGAGCAGGAACTGGAGCGCAGCGCGGAACAGTTGCGCACCAATCCTGGCGACTATGACCCGGGGTTCTGGCCCGATGTGCAGGTAAGCATGGAGCGGGAGCGGTACTGCTACAACTTCACCGTGTCGGGTGTCAACATCGACCAGGTCTGCGTCGACCCGACGATGCGCACTGAAGGCTGTGTGCGGCTGTTCTCACGCAACGAGTTCACGTTCCGCGCCACGCCGCAGTTCACCAGCCAGCAGTTGGGCGGCGTGAGGTTCCAATCGCCGGTGGCGCTGTCGGTCACTACCTTCCCTGTGGCATTCGTGATGTTCACGCCCAGCGAAGCCCCCGGCGGCGATACGTTCAACCACGAGATGCACCACATGGTCGACTGCTTCAACCAGGTGCAGGCCCTCAAGGACCGGCTGGCACGGCGCATACGCGCCAGGCTGATGGAACTCCGGCGGCTGGCGGCCGCTCATCCCGAGCTACGCGATTCCCTGCTGTCGCGGCAGGCGATATTCGAGATCGCCTTGCAGGAAAACGCGGCGTTCATGCGCTTCTTTCAGGCGGAATTCCTTGCGCGAGGCGATGCCCTGCACGCTCGCGAGGCTCGTGGACACCTGCCCCCGTACAAGAGCTCGCTGCCTGCCGAGTGGAAAACCTTCCAGGAACCGAAACTGATCGGGGGTACCAAGGGCAGCTTCGATGACAAGCCTTGCTGATCGTAATGCGTGGTCCTGGACGAACGGCGTCGCAGCGCTCCTGGGAGTGACGCCGTCACTCTCTCTGCCGAAGGGCTGCGGCGTGAGCCGGCTCGCGCCCCATGCCTGATATTTTCATCAGCTACCGGCGCGAGGATAGCTCCGCAACGAGCGAGCTCCTGCGCATTCGCCTCGCTGACTTGTTTCCTCGGGACCATGTGTTCCTCGACGTCCAGGACATACCCGCAGGCGCCGACTGGCAGAGGATCCTGTCGGAGAGACTCAGGGAATACGATGTGGTGCTGGCCGTTGTCGGCCCTGCATGGCTCACCATACTCAGGCAGCGGGCGGAGAATGCCAATAGCGACTTCGTCCGGTGGGAAGTGACCGAGGCGCTCCGCCAGAACAAGCGCGTCATCCCCATCCTGATCGACGGGGTGCAACTCCCCCCGGCCAGCGAATTGCCCGCCGACCTCACGCAGTTCGCGCGTTTGCAGACGATGCCGCTGATGCGCGACACCCGCGATCGGGACATTGCCGCAATTGCCGTTGCGGTGGAAGGTGACGGCCTGGTCAACTTCCTCAGTCGTGTCAAGCAAAAGCTCCGCCTTCTCAAGGCAAGCGTGGGTCTGACCGTGGCAATCGGCGCGGCGGTGCTCGGTCTCGGCTGGGTCAGCCTGTTTGATCTGCTTGGCCTGGATACGCGGACCGCAAGCTGGACCATGCTCGTGGGCGACGTGTTGTTTGAGCCGGCGCTTTCGGACGACCTGTTACTCGTTGGCATCGCGCCGCTCCCCGGCGAAACGAGGCGCCTCGCCACCGAACGCCGCGCCGCGTACGCGCGCCTGATCGCCATGGCAACGGAGCAGAAGGTCAAAGCAATCGCCTTCGATATCACGTTGGAAGATGCAAGCCCTGCCGATGCCGCACTGATCGGAGCCGTGCGTGCCGCGCGTGAGCGTGGCACGCGGGTGGTGTTTGGCTTCAACGCGCTCGCCCCCGACGGGAGTCCGGTCACACTTCCGGGACTCGGCGATGCCGGCGCCGCGCTCGGGCTTACCTGTATCGGGCAGAAACTCGACAAGGTCGTCCTCGGCACACTCGCCATGCAGGTGGGAAAGCGCGTTTACGGGTCGTTTGCACTGTACGCCGTCCATGGCGCAGTGAGCATCGAACCTATTCCTGCCTCGGAGAGGTGGCTGCAGTGGAGCGTGGGCGACGCCGAGAAAGCCGTCCCCTTCTCAGTGCGCGAGGTATCCGACCGCCCGGACAAGGAGTGCCCTGCCGAGCCGGTTGATGCCGTCATGGCGCGCTTCTATTTCCCCATGTCACATCGCGAACGCCTGCGCGATCCGCGCAGGCGAGTGCGCGCAGAGGCTTTGCTCGCAAATCCCCCGATCCCGGCCGGAACGTGGCGAGGCAAGGTGATTGTCGTCGGCGCGGAGCACTCGCTCGATCTGCTTCAAACACGCCTGGATCCGGAAGGGCCCGAGCGCTATGGCTTCGAGATCCAGGCCGATGCGGTGAATGCCATCATGACCGGCGCGATCGTGACGCCTGTGGGATTCCTTGTGCAATGGATGTTGTCGGTCGTGATGATCGTCGCTGCCATTGCATATCGCCTGTGGCGCGTGGGCAAATCGCGGCGGCTTGACTGGCTTGTCCTGCCCGCGGCGTGCCTCGCCTACCTGGCCATCATGGTGTTGCTGTATGGCAAGCTCCGCTTGCTGATGGACAGCCTGTATCACCTCGCCGCCTTCGTCGCGACCTGGTGGGCGTTGGCGGCACTGGAACGGAGGTGGTCTCATGACCGGAACTGATCAGCGTCCCAACACGCTTGTTGTTATCGTCACAACCGTGCTGTCCGTCAGCCTGCTTGCCGGTTGTGCCCTGGGACTGCCGCGGACCGGGATACTGCTCTATGCCGATCCGGAAGTCACCGTAGAACGCCCGGGCCAAGGGAAGATCGCCAATACGCCAGGCATGGAGGTCTACGCTGGTGACAGCATCGACACGGCTGGCGGCCAGGCGGTCATCGACTATGACGATGGCAGCGCTGTCATGCTCAATCGCGCAACGCGAGTGCAGCTGGGTTCCATCACGCTGTTTGTTGGCGAACTCTTTGCCAGGATCAAGAGCATACTCAAGGAGGGTGGCGGCCAAGTGGTGACCAACGAGGTGTCGGCATCAGTAGAGGGCACGGAATACGGCGTGCGCCGGATTGGCGGCTATCAGACGGCGGCACCCGGGGCCGTCACCGTCTATGTTCGTCAAGGTCGGGTGCTCTGTGCACCGGGTGTCAGTGGAGCATGGTTGCCCGTTGCGCTCACAGAGAACCTTGCGCTTTCAGCCACAGGAAATCGCGCTCCGCCTGCGCCGCAGCGCGTGGACGCACGTGTCCTGTCGCGCTGGGCCGACGAAGCCGAGCAGCGGCTGTGGAAGCCGCGTCCAGCGCCGGTCGGCTTCAGCATCAATTTGTGGCCTGGCCCGGGATCGCGGACAGATTCAGGCTCTGTGGGAAAGCCGCAGTATGAACCGGCCGGCGGCACGTCGACGAGACCGCCGGCAGCCGTGGGACGATAGTGAGAGGGGTTGTGTCGCAGTAAGGGCTTACTGCGGCAAAGCCAGGAATTCCGCGTCCATGCGATCGAAGCCACGCAGGGCTCTGAGCTCAACCTCCCGGGCATTCTCCGGCACCAACCTGAAAGCGGGTAGCCGTGTCATCAGCGCCTGAACAATCACCCTGCCCTGCATCCTTGCCAGCGCCACGCCCGGGCATCGATGCGGACCCGCCCCGAAGGCGAGATGGGACTTCGCCCTCCGGTCAAGATGAATTTCGTCCTCGCTTCCGAACACTGCCTCGTCGCGATTGGCGGAACCGAGCAACAGCATCACGCGCGAGTTTGCGGGAATGCGGTGTCCGGCCAGCTCAACCTCGGCAGTCGTCACCCGGACCGTCAGCTGCACCGGCGAATCACGCCGCAGCGATGCCTCGATCAGCGCGGGAATCAACGCCGCATCGCGGCGTATGTCGGACACCAGGCAGGGTTGCTCCGCCAGCAGCGCCAGAACATTTCCGACCAGGTAAGTCGTCGTATCCGCCCCGCCTTTCAACAGCGTAACCGTCAGGTCCAGTACGTGCCGAGCATCGACTTCGCCACGGTGACAGGCCGCCATGAAAGTACCCAGGCCGGCATCGGGACAATGCACCGCGGCGCGCCATATCTCGTCGAGCATGGCGTCAAACCTTGCCTTGAGCGATGCGGGCCGGGAACGCGCATTGCACTGGCCGCTGACTTGCAGCCATTGTGCGACGCATGCACGCCAGCGCGTGTCGAGGCCGAAGACCGAGGCCATCACGGCAGCGACAACCGGTTTGCAGACATCCTGCACTATCTCGAATCGATCGCCCTGCACAAGCTTCCCGACAACGCAATCCAGTTCACGACAAGCAGCCGCCTCGCACGCCGCAATCCGGTTCGGTGCAAACAGCCGTCCGACGTGCATTCGCAATGCATCATGCCGAGGGGGATCGGATGCCAGGAGCGTCTCATCATTCGGCAGGATAGAGCCGTCTGCTGGCGACCGGATCTCAAAACTGTCCTGACCGAGAACACAGGAGCTGAAATGCCGATGTTCCCGCAGCACGGTCCGCACATCATCAAACCGGCTGACGATCCAGACGTCGGCTTCAGCATCATGGAAGACCGGCATCTCTCGCCGCAGCCTGGCGTACTCCCGGTAAGGAGCGGGCAATGTGCGAAGCGATTGCGCCGTCATCATGAGCCCACCGCCAACGCATCCGTGAATGAAACCGCCGATGCCCCCAATCGCGGCAACAGCGAATCGAGCGTCGAAGACGGCCCCGCTTCTATGAATGTCGTGATTCCTCGCTCGGCGAACGCGCGAATTCCGGGTGCGAACAGCACCGGCGCCCGAAACATGCGCCACCATCGTGCGGCATCGAAATCAAATGACGTCCAATCTCCCCCCGAAGTCGAAAACGCCTGGCATCGTGCGGGACCGGGGGCGAGTTTCCCTACAGATGCCTCGAACGGCGGATGCCGCTGCGGTAGCAGCGGCGTGTGAACGCCCCATGGCAGGGGAAGAGGATGGACAGGTACACGTCTTTCCGCCAATCGATGACTGACAGACATCACGTCCTCTTTCAAACCGGAGATAACCGTGAGTTCCGGCGCCATGATCGCCGCGATGCTGATTCGATCCGTCATTGCGCGACACGCTGCGGCAGGCAGCCAGACCAGGGCCATGCGGCATTGCGTGGCCACGGGCTCCATCGACTTCCCGCCATGCACGGCGATTCGCAGCGCGTCGCGAAGTCCGATCGCGCCCGTGGCATAGGCAGCGGATACCTCGCCGCAACTCATGCCGATCACCGCATCGGGCCGGATACCGTGATGCACCAGCAATTCAAACAGGCCGATCTGGAAAGCGACCATCAGCGGAAAATTTCTCGGCAGGTCAGTCACTTCGCCATCCCGCTCCCACAGTTTCCGCATGCTCCAACCGGCTTCTTCCACGAGAATCGAATCGCACCGCGCGAGCGTTTCGGCGAAGCGCGCTTCGCGTTGCATCAGGGATCGCATCGGCTCCCGCCGAATTGGCGTGCATCCCGAGAACGCAATCACCGTGCGTGTCATCGTGCCACCGCCGAGCGTGCAAGCGCCTCGACGCACAGCGCCGTGCTGAGTTCTTCCGAGCCCCACCAGACCGAATGCGCTACCGGTGGTTCAGGCCCTCTGTAGAATGCCGATCTCGCCCATGCGCCCTTTTTGTCTTGCTGCTGGAGGAGCAATCCGATACCTGCCGCGATACCCCCGTCCGGCACGCCGTAGTTCGCCAGGATGCAGAGTGCAAGCGCTACGGACATCGGCTGTTGGGAGGCACCGCGCGCGTAGACCCTTGTCTTTTCAATCACCGCATCACGGCATGTGCGGAAGCCCGTCACGCCGTGGAAGCATGCCCTGGACACCATGTAGTAGAGGGCCAAGGGGCTGGTGTAGTACCACGATGCCTCATCTTCGCGATCCGCAAGGATGGCTTCGATGACGATATCGCGCGCCGCCATCGTCTCCTGACGTTCGCCGAGATACAGCAGGACATTCGCATTCACCGCGCCGTCGACATCGTTGTCGGCGTCGGCGTTGCGCAGCCACGTCTTGAACAGGCCGCTGCCATGGCGGTTGTCAAGAATGCAGCGGACATTGGACGTCAGCCCTTGCGCGTCGACGCCCGCCTGCCTCAGTGCAAAGGAAGCGCAGCAGGTGTCATCGAGATCGGGGTCGATGGGTGCGCCGTTACGGGAGGACCAGTAGCGCCAGACGCCCGGCTCTTCCCGTTCATCGAGCAGGAAGCCGATCGCCTTCGATCGCATCTCATCAATCGAGGCGTGCCTGACGAAGCTCAACGCGTGCAGCACCAGCGTCGTGGCGAACGGCGAGGAATCGAGGCGACCCTCCCCGCGCAATTGCGCATTGGTGAACTTGTGGCAGGCAAACTCGCCCCACTCGCGCTGCCGTCCGCGCAGGAAGGCGACGCCACTGTCGATGGCAGCCTCGCAGGCGCTGATCATAATGGGTAGAGGTCGATGTTGGACTCCAGCCGTTGTGCGGCCTGTGTCCGTTGCTGGATAAGGAAGTTCCGCTTTTCAAGCTTGTAGGCGACCACTTCCGGAAAGACGCCTCCCAGTACGCCAAAGGCAATGCCCTGCAACACGTCGGAGAGTGCGACGTTGGCATCCGCATCGTTGAGCGCCGATGTCACGCTGCTGCCGACCACGCCCCCCGCCGCCCCGGACGTCGCCCCGGTGATCACGCTCTTGGTGGTCCCCTTCCAGGTTGCCGCGAAAGCGGCTCGTTCAAGCGCGGTGCTGACACCCGCGGTCACCAGGCTGCCGGCAAGGAACGATGTTCCGCCGGCGATAGCGTTTTTCCAGGCTGCGTCGCCAGGATCGTCACCCACCAGTGCCGCTTGCGCGGCCGACTGGGCGGAGGCAAGCGCGGCCTGTGTCACGACGCCCGCGGCGATCGCCGCGGCCGAGGCCAGCGTGACGCCCTCAACCAGTGCACCCGTCACCGCCCCCGCGCCACCGCTCAGGCCGCCACCGATGGTACTGAGCACCACGGAGCCAAAGAATACCCCCGCTGCTTCCGCGCCACTGAGATCGTTCTGCGCGATGGCTTCCGCGCCCTGCACGACACCGGTCACGAGCCCGACGCCGGCACCGATCACCGTCATCGCCTCGATGATTTCCGCAGCCTCCGCGAGGAAAGCCAGTATCAGCGGTATAAACGCGAAGCTACCGTTCGGGTCCGACAGCAGCAAGGGATTGTTGCCCGCATAGAGGTAGGGGCTGAGGTACTGCCGCTGCGGATCGGGCGACATGAACCGCGCCTGCAGCGCGTCATACAGTCGGGCGCGGAAGTCATAGAGTCCAGTCTCCTCCAGTTCGCGGGCCAGATACCGATAGCGCAGGATGTCCGGATTGGTGCCGAGGGCGGCGCCATTGTCCAATCCATACGGCAGGTAGTCGCGTCCGGTGACAAGATTAGCCGACGGATCCAGCACCGCTCGAACCGAGCCGAGCCGGTCCCTCGATACAAAAAACTCCGTGCCGTCCTGCCGGAAGTGAACCAGCCCGGCGGGTCCCACGACATACTGATTAACTGCCCCCGACGAACTGACTTCGACCAGCGCATCGTCGCCTGCACCGCGCAGGTAGTAGAGCGTGCTCGCCGCATTCCCGTTCACTGCGACCGTCTTCAGCACACGGCGTCCGCGATGGCCATATCGGACATTCACGGTCGATTGCGTGCCAGCCGGGCCAACCACCGCTTGCAGCGGGAGGCCGCGGAAGCCATCCCACGAGAGCGCAAGACCGACGGCCGGGGTATCGCTGGAGATGCGGGCGTTCAGTTCGCCGGCGGGATCGTACCGGTACGTCCGCTGGCTTCCAGGCGCCTGCGTCGACTGCACCAGGTCTTTCGTCGCGCTCAGATAGGAGTTGGTGGCCGCCCCGACCTGCTTGATATTGCCATTCGCGTCGTAGTTGAAGGAGTTTGCCGTACCTGCATTGAACTGCGCCGATTGAACACGTCCCTGTGGATCGTAGGTGTAGCTGGCCGTGATTTGACCGCGGGAACCGCGCGGTGCGGTGATGATCTGGGTCGGCGAGCCATCGAAGTATCCGGGCGCCCCTTCGTTCGCCGGTGCATAAACCGTTGTCTCCGTGAACGCCGTGCCGGCGGTGTCTGACAGCCATCCCGGTGGCGCATACTCCAGCGCTCGCGTTGCCCCCACTTGCTGACCAGCGGAAGAAAACATCGTTTCCGTGGCGGCCTTTCCGTTCTGGTCGTAGGTGTACGCGACGCACCGGTTGCCATCGACGCCGATCGACGCGACACGCCCGATCGAATCCAGCTCATACTGCACCGCCATCGCGGTTGGACCCGGATACGCAATCTCGATGACTTCGCCTTGATAATTGAACGAGTAGTTCGTTATGTAGGGGGTCGCGTTGCCGGCAAACGAAATCGAATGCTGGATGACCTCCGCCCAGATATCGTAATAGAGGCATTCCGTCGCCGAGAATGGATCTGTCGTCCCCGGCACGGCCACTTCATTGGCGCTGACGATCTGCGTCAGTTTGCCAGCGGCGATCATCGACGCAGGTGAATTCCCCTCGTTGACTTCGAAGTCGTACCCATACTGGTTGGACGGTGTCGCCGCCGGAAAGCCCTGGTCGTTTACGTGCTGTGGCAGCGTACCGGGCCACGTCTGTATGCTGCATCCTTCCTCGAAGACGCGCGAGAGCGCATCGTATTTCCAGTACTTGATATAGGGAGAAGATGCTGCCGCTCCCCGTGCATCCATCTGGAATCGCAGGCGCCCCGCCGAGTCATACATCGACCGCGTCTGGCCTTCATTGGCCCGGTTGGCTGTGATTGCATTGCCGAGATAGTCGTAGGTGAAGGTATCGCTCCACCCCATCGGACTGGTGGCGGTGACGAGATTGGCGAATGCATCGAATTGTTGCTTGGTGGCGTTCCACTGCGGATTGGCGGCCCCCGGATTCGTCAGCACCGCCTTCGCGACGGTCGACTGTCGTTCGTCCGTCAACTCGACGCCTGTCGTGCCATTCGGGTCGACCGTCGTGGCGTGCGTGTATTTTCCCGCTGCGTATCCCAGCGTGCCGTTGTTTAGCCCGTAATAGAAGCGCGCCGTATGCGCGGGCACGTTGCCCGGATTGATCGCATAGTCATTTCCGGGCAGGCCCAGTTCCGCCTTGCGTCCGAGCGGAGAGTCTTCGTAGCGCGTGCGCCAGTATGGATAGTCGCCGGACTGCGGGTTGTCCGTCTTCACCAGCCCGGTGATCCTCATCGACGGCCAGTCGAAGCTGGCAAGGTCCGCTTCGTAGCCGCCCCAGGTCGCTGCAGTCGGCGTCAGCGTCGCGCCCTGGGTATGGATGGCGTCGCGTCCCAGCGCATCGTAGATCGTGGCCTTCGCGGTCCACTGGTTTGGCGCCGTCTGCGTGCCCGAGACGACCAGTTCCTGCCGGACCCGGGCATCACCATCCAGGTAGCTGAGCTGCACCTCGTGACCCGCGAAAAAGAGCGCGTTATCGAAGCCAATCGCGTCTGTCGCGAACAGCGTGAAGCTGCGCTCCGGCGCGGTCGGGGCGCGATAACTCAACACGCGACCGCCATCGGCGAAGAACGCAATATTCTTGTCCACCACCACCACGGTCCACTGCCGCGGAAACGCCACGACCTGAATCTTCGTGTTGTCCGATGGCGAACGCACCAGGTAATAGATCAGCGCGCTCGCGGAGTCACTGACGCGCCATTGGGCATTGGCCGCGACCGCCGTGACGGTGGACAGCGGTGCAAGCGGCAATCCGGCAGCCGAGAAAAGCGACGGGAAATCAGTTGGCAGCACGCTGGCGTTCAGATTGGCGGCGTACGTGGCAAACGACACATCGAGCAAGGTGCGAACGCTCGCCGTCACCGTGGTGTTCGACGCGCTATCCGTCAACGTCCACCCAGCCGCTTGCGGACTCCACGCAATCTGGAACCCTGCGCTAATTTCGATTCCGGTGGCAGCCGTCACCGCGCCTGACGGCGTTCCCCGTATCGAAGCGCCGAAGGCATTGATGCCTGCCGCCGCTTCCGGATAGCCGGTATAGGAGATGCTGTCGCGTGCGCCGGCGCTGTGGATCAGCTTCCCGCTTCCCGTTGCCCATTTGGCTTGCGCGGTGCTGCTCCAGTCCCCTTCGAAAATATCTCCGATGTTGAAGCTCTGATAGAAGGCAAACTCACGCGGCGTAATCGTCAGCCTGGCGTTCGGATCCACGGCCGAGAACCTGCCGAGGTTTCCCCTGCGCGAGAGATAGGAATCCGTGATCGTGCCGATCGATTCCTCGGCGTCAACATAGGCAAGCAGCTCCTCAAAGTCGCCACGCACGGTTCGGGTCGTCCGGCTGGAGCTCTCCATGGACGCTGTCGTCACGAGCCACGACGGGCTATAGACATTCGCTGTAAATCCGGCGCGGGATGGCGAGAAGCGCAGATCGTCGACTTTGACTGCTGCCGCTTTGGTATTGGTCAGCGTCAGCGCGATGCTCTGTGGCGAAACATTGGCCGCCAGATCGAACAGCACGCAGAACGCTTGCCATGCGCCTTCCGTGTCGGGGACATCTGCCGTCACGGTTCCCGCTGCCGTGCCGGTAATGGTCCAGTTGGCGACACCCGGAAGCTCTCCAAATCCGGCTGGCGTCTTGAACCAGCAGGTGAGGACATATTGACGGCCCACGGCTTCCGTGACGGTCAGGGTCCGTGCCAGCGGCGAAGAGTTGGCGACACCCGACCCGCCCATGACCAGGGCGCGGGATCCTGTGAACGAATCGTCGGCCTGGATCGCGCCTGGCAGATTGGATGCGCTACCTGCCAGCGTCCACCCGGTCAAGTCCTCATAGACCTCGAATCCCAGAGAGAGAACCTGCTGTTTCGTGACGCTCGCGTTGCCCGCCACCGCGAGCACCAGCTCCTGCGAGGTATCGGTGATCACCGAGTTGGAGCGCCCGTCTGCCGCGATGTATTCTGCAATCACTCCCCGCCTGTCTCGGGCGGTGATCTGCCACATCCTGCGCCATGCGAGGGGATCGGGGTCGGTGGTGTTGTTCCAGTTGTCCGGCGTGAAGGTCGCGCTGGCCGATAATGCGCGGTACCGCCGGTAGGGCGCCCAGGTCGAACCCGGATTCGCAGTACTCCACGTCGTCGCTTCGATCTGCGTCACCGTGTTGCCGACGGTGACGGTCTTGAGGACCGACGGTGCAATCTGATTGACTTCCGGCGCGGCCAGCGCCGGATACTTCTCATAGGCAAACGTGTAGCTCTCCTGAACCTGGACAAGCTGGCCCAGCGTCCCGTCGTAGTATTGGGTCTGCTTCGTGCGCGGCTGGCCGTTTGCGTCGTTATAGATGAGCGTCGTGGGTACATCCAGCGGCGGCTGCGCCGGCAATGACATCGGATTGACGTCGAAAATGGTTTCCATCGACTGACGCATCCGTACGTAACCGCCGATGAGATTGACGGTCGCTCCTGTCGCAGCGTTGACGGCGGTCCGGACGACGTCCCAGCTTCTGCAGGTACGCGCCACCTGATTGCCCCGACTGTCGTAGCCGTCGACTTCCCGCAGCAGGCCGTTCAGCATCGAATACAGGGTGGCATCCGAATCCGGATGCGGACTCATGCCGTCGAAGTAGCGGTATATCGAATAGCCAAACGGAGCGGTGCCTGCCTGCGTCGTGCCCATCGCCGCCTTCACGCAGGAAAACTGTGTCGACAGGCCATAGGGACTGACTGTTCCGGTTGCCCCCGGGGTGTTGTAATCGAATACGGACCCCGATGTGACACCCATGCCATCGGTCACTTCGACCGACGACACCACGAAGCTGTACATCGGCCCGCGATACGACTGGAACAACACCCGGTGCAGCGTAATGCTGCTGGGCGAGTTGAATGACACGCCGGTGAACGTGGCGAAGGCAAAGGCTCCGGTCAGGTCCGTACCCGCCCCATCGTTGCTCGGGAAGATGCTGCCTTGCACCTGTACAGGATTCGCAGCCAGCACGCCGTTCTTCATCGTCCACACGAACGAACTGCCGTCGGCCCGCCCATAGGCGAGAAACAGCGGCGCCTGATTCGAGATCGACACGGCATCCAGCGGCAGTTGCTCATTCAGCAGCCTGAGGTCGCCGGTTGGCATCTGCTGATAGATCAGGTTGCGCACCGTCACATAGGGTGCGTTGATGGTCGGCGCAGCCGGCCCGCCTGATCCCGCGGCGACCGAGACTTGAGTGAACGTGCCCTGGTAGGAGTTGTAAACGCCGATTACGCCCCGGACCGAGCTGATGCCGACCGCCAGATCGTCCCCAAACGCAAACTGCGCAACGTCCGTGCCAGAACCGAATTGCCCGAGCGTGCCCGAATTCCAGCTGATGCCGTCAAACCGGCGCAGATTGCCCACATTGCCAATCATGCTGCCGTCGGCCAGCGAAACCGCAACCGGCTCCAGCGTGCTCGCTGGAATATTCGTGCCGACGATCGGATTCGGTGACGGCAAAGCCTGAAAACGGATGTCCCACGGATAGATGCGGACTTCGTAGTTGAAGGTCTCCTGAACGGAGTTCGCACTCGTGATGAACGTGGCAGTCGCAAAGGTATCGGAAAGGCTCCACGAGAGCTTCGGCAGGTCCTTCTGCCAGACATAGGTTGGAAGACTGTCGAGCGGAGGAAGATTGTCGTTCCATGCGAGCGTCGCCACGTCGTAGTAGTAGAACGACAACGATAGCGGTGCGCCGGGCTGATACTGGCAGACCGTGAAGAAGTTGTTCGCCGCGCCGAGCGTCCATTCGCCGGCGAGTACCGTGGAGATATATAGCGGATTGGACACCCACTGCTTCGAGCGCGGATTCCAGGTGTACCGATAGAGCTCCGAGACACCCATGGCGGCGGCGACAACGAATCCATTGCCGGTGACCACCTGATACGACGCATCGGGCGCGAGCAGATCCGGCATCGTCAACTGCACGGCTTCCCATCGCCCGTACTGGCCGAAGGCGCGGCGTACGGCGTAGGTCTGAAGTACGCCGTTCGTGCCGGCGCCAGTCAGGCGGTACGACACCGTGAAATTCTCCTGCTGCAGAACGACCTGAAGCGAATCCAGGTCGAGGCTGTAGGGAAGATTCGTGACGACGGGCTTGGAGACCAGCCACTGACCGTTCCAGTCGTAGACGGCAACGGTCAGCTTGTTTGAATTGACTTCGTCGTAGTAAGTGATGACCAGATAGTCCGGCGCGAACCAGAAGCGCGGGACGCCCGCTATCCAGTTCGGGTCCGAACTCTGCATGGTGCAGTCGAGCGAGGTGCTGCTCACCGGCTGCCAGGTGTACTTGTAGGTCGCAACGCCGCCATCTGGAAAAGTGATGCTCTCGATCGCGCCACGATGGACCGCCGCATTGTCCCCCGCCGCGTGGGAGCCGTCGTAATACGTGAACTGCAAACCGGGCAGGATCTTGCCATCGGCATTCACCGTGGTAATGCCAGCGAGATACCGCTTGTACAGGTAGCGCTTGTCCCCCGGTGTCGCCGGATCGGCGAGATTCTCAACAAGGTAGGCAAGGCGAATCGCAAACAGGTCACGCACGACACCCGCGGTCTTCTGGCTGACGTCGATGCTGTCGAGGAACCGTGTTTCATAGCGGTCCTGGAACGCGAAAGGTCCCGCCGGGTTGGGACTGACGTGAGGCGCCTCGTATTCGCGGATCGTGTCGTTGTAGGTCTTGGCCGCGTAGTTGAACGTGACGATGCGTCCCGCGGGATCGGTGATCCTGGTCAGATAGGAGGCGCGAGTGAAGTAGTTCCCGCCGGGGCCGCCGATCTGGATCGCATCGTCGGGAAACTGCGAGTAGGTGAACTGGATCTCGTCACCCCATTGATTGCGCACACGGGCAAGATTCCAGCTGATCGGGAAATTGCTTTGCCCCAGCTGGACGCTGCTGTCTGTCCAGTTGCCGTCCACCCCGCCCCACTTGATCGCATTGCGCAACGCTGCCGGACTATCGCCCGCGGAAACGTCAGCACCATAGATGCGAGTGAGGCCGGACGCATCCGTGATCTTCCAGATCTCCTTCTTCGGATAGTAAACAATGGTCGAGAAGTCGAAATCTTCCGCTTCGAAGGTCCACACATCGACCGTCTGCGACGTCAGACGGAGCTGGCTTTGCGATCCGTCAGTGCTGCTGAGGTAGTACGCGTCGTCGAATGGCGAGACCGAGTTATGGATGTCGAGCTGAATCATCTCGTAGGGCAGCTGCCAGCCCAGGCCAACGATGGACGTCGGACTTTCGAGATTCCATGTACTGACCTCCCAAAGAATGTCGCTCTGGTAGTTCAGGCTGACATCCACCTCCAGTCCGCCTCGATTCGCGAGCGTAAGCAATGCCAGCGAAAGGGTCACGTCGCCGCGAAACAGATTGACGTTCTCGGAAATGCGTCCGATCGAACTATCGAGCGTCTGGAACGTCCGTAGCTCCGGGACGGTCGATTCTTCCTCGACGCCGATGGGATTGGCTGATGTTTCGATGCTCATGGCGTCACTACCTGTCAGTTCGAGGAATCCTGGGGGCCGGGTATCGCTGGTGCAGGTAAATATTGAGGCGGTGCGTGCCGCGACTGTCGCTACCCAGCCCCAGACAGCCGATATCGACGTGATGTTGCTCGAGAACTTCACTGCATCGGTCGAGCGGCCGAGGCGACAGGCCGAGCAGTGCGGCTTGCTCGTTGACACAATGCAGCGCATCGCGCAGGCCGAGACCTGCGTTCGCGACGCACACATCGGCCTTTACATCCGTCAGCGTGCCATCCGCGACGTCAAACGCAGCGGAGAACGTGAGCGCGTTCAGGGGTATGCTCCCGTCGCCAAGTACCGCGGCGAGAAAGCGGGTCATCGCCGGGCTGGCAAGCCAAGGCATGTCGAACGCGTCGATCGGGACGGACTTCCGCAAGCGCCAGTACAGCTTCGCCCGCGCGTGCGGCAGGCTCACCCCTTCCACACCCATGCCGAAGACTGCCGCATTCGGCTCAAGCCGACCGATCAGCGCATGTGCCGGATCCGCCGAGCCGAGCACGCAAGCGGCCCATCTCCGTGCCACGTCCCAGCGGTCCACCCGATGCGGCGCCCCCATATAGACTGCGGCGCCGCGCGAAGTGAGTCCCGCAGCGAGGCGGATCATGCCGGTCGGGTACTGGCGGAGCGCCGGCTCATCCTGCGGTATGACAGCCGCCACCGTCAGTCGAACCAGTTCTCGTAGTCCTTCAGCGCCGGTCGCGCGGAGCGTTGCCTCCAGCGCCGCCAGGCTCTTTTGCCAACGGACCAGCGGATCCGCTTCATAGAACGCCGGATCTGCGATAAGACGGGCTTCCCAACGTGCCGGCCTGGCCGACAACAGCAACTGAAGCGGCGAGCCGTTGACGTTAAGATCGGAGCGCGGGTGCGCCGCTTCGGCATCGACCCGAGGATGATGGAGCAGGATCTCCGCGACCTGGCGCGCATGTACTGCCCCCTCCGGTAGAAGTGATGCCACGGCGCCGAACAGCCCACGAAACATGCGGTCCGTGTAAGGCGCCATCGGGATCGCACCCAGCACCGGCATGACGGCAGTCAGCTGCGAGGCGGCACAATGGCAATGATGCCAATGTTGCCCATCGTGGTGCCCGGATTGCCCGGATTTCCGCGCGCGCCCGCTGTTGTGCCCGGCGAACCCCGCTTCCCGTCGTGCCCGCCGTACCCGTGCGTTCCTGGCTCGCCGCCCGCACCGACGTTGCCTCCAAGGCCGCCGATACCACCTTGCCCGACAATACCGGCCACCGGATTGGTGGAAATCGTGCCGCCCCCGGCCAACGGGATGTTGATTGTGACTTTCTGCGCGTTGCCGCCATTGCCACCGTTGCCACCATTCCCGCCGGCGGCGCCGTTGGCCCCGTTTCCACCGTTGCCCGCGCTACAGCCGATGGCCTGGCACGAGGGTCCGTTACCGCCCTGACCACCATTTCCGCCATCGGCGCCATCCCCTCCCGGACCGCCATCCTGCCCGGGACCGCCTTGCGACGCCACGACGAGGAAACCTGTCAGGGTAGTGATATTGAGTTGCGCGGTAAGCGCGCCAAGGCCCTGGACGCCGTTGGTACCGTTCGTTCCAGCGTTGCCCATTGCACCATCGCCGCCGTTCTGCCCGTCTTGCATGCAATGCGAATCACCCCAGACACACTTTCCTTCCTTTGCCTGCGGCGGCGTATTTCCCTGGGGTTGTTTCGCGGGCTTGGGCGGCGGATTCTGAACCGCGCCCATGATTCCGATTCCATAGGTAGGCATATGAGTCTCCCGTTCAATCCGTGCTGGCTACTGTTTGGGGTCCACGTATTGCATCACCAGGTTCTGCACGTTAAGGGTGAAGTACGTGTTCTTCACCGTCAGAACGGAATCGCTGTAGAAATTCAACGTTCCGTAATTCCAGACGGTGGGATCGGCGCTGGGTCCGATCACGGTTTCGCCGTGCGGCATCGTAAAGAGTCCATCGGACACAAGGCGCACGTTCACCGGCAGTCCGGCGTTCGCCGCGTTCACATGCGAGGTGGAAAGCTCGCCCTGGCCGTACAGGTACGATTCGATGTGTTCCGCAAGCGTCCTTGGCCTCCCCGCAGAACGCTGGCTGATATCGGCTTCGCGGTCCTGCAAATGTTGCGGGTTGCGCGGACGCACCAGGGCGCGGAGCTGCTCGATATTTGTCACCGTTACCGTTGAAGTCTGTGAACCGCGCGCCAGGAGGTGGGATCGGCTATGCCCCAACTGCTCGCCGATGGCGAGGAAATTTTCCATTTGCTCGTTAGTCATTGCGTACGACTCCTTTGTCGCAACGTTGGGATATTTGCCCGTGAGCCGGGTGCGACAGCCGGCTGGACTGCGTCACGCCGGGACGAGCGGCAACTGTTCGAGGGCGATGGCCGGAATGGCGTTATCGACATAACCGAGGAAGCGTCCGCCTGGCCGATCGCCGATCTTGTTGTGAAGGAAAAACTCGTCGTCGACGGCGAACAGCTCTGGCCTGGCGCGTGGGGCGCCTTGCTCGAGATAGCAGTGAAGCAGTTGCGCCTCGCTGGGAACCAGCACCATGTTCGCCGCGACGCGCGTCTGCCGGCTCCGGTTCGGTGGCGTAGCATGGACCAGCGCGTGATCGTAGATAATCGCCTGTCCCGCGCGCAGTGGAACGTCCATCAGATACTTTTCCACGATCGTCTCGGCAAGCGTCACGAAGGGGTTCGGAAAATAGGGCCCACGCAGAACGTCGACGATGCGGTGGCTGCCTTTGAAGATCGATTGCCCGCCGTTCGAGGCGTCGGTGTCGATGAGAGGACACCAGACATTGACCGAGCGCATCAAGCGCTCATCGACAAAGGTCCAGTCCTGATGCAGGGAAACCTCGGTTCCCGAACGGCTATGCTCCTTAACGACAAAATTTCCGACAACACAGCGATAGTCATCGAGAAACATTGCGAGACGCGGAGCGAGATATTCTTTTATCTTTGCGTCGACGCGCGCGCGATATTCCGCATCGTCACTGAACATCGTCGCATGAAACCCAAGTTCCGAGGATGGCGCCTCATTCCAATAAAAGCGCTGCAATGCACGCACTTCCTCTTCAGTCAGGAGTTGCGCGAGAACGGCCCCCTCGTCGAGGAACGTTTCGTTATGCTCTGCCGATTTGAATACACGTCTCATGTCGCGCTCCCACGGTACCCTGGGTTGACTGGTCCGGCAATCAGGGCGTCAAGAAGACGCTGATCTCGCCAGGCAGAGTCACTATATGGCGCCAAAAACAAAGCGCAACGTACGGCTTTCAAGATCAGATCTGCGGCGGTGTTACTTCGTTACATCGATGAAACAGTGCGCCGAAAAGGAGAAAAAGAATCCGCAATTGTCCGCGTCAGGATCAGGATCCGGTGCACCGAGCACGGGCGTTCTCAGAATGCTAGATGGTGCGGACCGGCAAGCAATTAGAAGTTGCTCACGTCAGCTTTTCCGCACCTTCTACACTTTCGGCGGCATCGGCCGACTGCGCGCTTTTTCCGATGGTCGAAACTGTTCCGCCCGGTGCCGGTCCCGTGAAACTTCTCGCGGCGAATGGTCGTCAATGCGGACGGAAGAGCCCGCGCACGCGAAGGGCGGCGAGCACGTGATTGACCACCGCGTCGCAGCGTGGGCCCGCAACACTGAACGTGCTTTGCAGATAGGGATTTACCTCTTCAGCCAGGGATTCGCGCAGCATTGTGCGGGCCCGGAGGAAGCGCGTCTTGACCACGTCACCGCTTACGCCAAGGCAATAAGCCGTTTCCTCCACGCTCATGTCTTCGACGGCCCGAAGCATGAAAACGCAGCGGTCGATTGCCGGCAACATTTCGACCGCAGCCTGCAAGAGCTCGCGCACCTGACCGCGTTCGGCCGTGGCTTCAGGCGACCCCGGACCCAACACCAACTCCGTATTCGCCGCGCTCCGTCAACTGCAGCGGGCGTTCCCCGTCTTCGGAGGCGCCCAGGTGGTCCAGGCCTGGGGCGGCATGATGGATGTCACCCCCGACGCCCTGCCAGTCATCTCGGCAGTGGACTCCCTTCCCGGCTTCTTCATTGGCATGGGGTTCAGCGGCCACGGATTTGGCACTGGCCCCGCCGCCGGCGAGTTGCTGGCCCAGCTGGTGCAGGGCATCGCGCCCACGGTCGGGCACCACGCGTTCAGGCTCTCGCGGGTTCGGGCGTAACAGGCATCGTAGGCGAGATGCTGCGTGGCGTGCGGAAAAAATCCGAGGTGACCCAGGAAATGGCGCGCCCGAGCTGACAGCGCGGCGGTGTGATGCCGTTGCGTATCCGGCCCAAGGCTCGTTAGCGGGTCGCGACCTCTATTCGTGCCCTGTCACCGCCCTTTTCGTCGCGTGATAGCCGTTCCTTGTTGCGCCAGCCACGGTGTGGCCGGCACCCTTCGCACCACGGCCCACCGCGTGCGCGGCATCGCGCACAGCATGCCCGGTCTGCTTTCCTGCTGTCTTGACGCCATTCTTGAACGCCCGAGCATCCGTGGCCAGGCTCGCATGCGCCAACGAACTGACGGCGGCAAGCACGAATGCCATGATCGAGATTTTCGTCTTTGTCATTTCAACTTCATATGAGGGCACGGGACAACAGCCGATCGCCAGGGCATCGCTGCGATCCTCTGACCCGCCGCAATCCAGACACTCGTGTGGAAACACGATCGAAGTGCCTATTCTAGCGAAGTCGCCTCGCCGCCCTTGCAGAACTTCTCCCAGCGCACGCATCGTTATGCACCATCAGGCACCAGACTAGTGCGCTGGGCCCTTTGCTCCCTGCGTCTCAGCCCCTCCGCGACTTGCGTGAGGTATGGCACACATATTGCGTTTGGGGCACACAGGCCAACGGCCTTGAAACAAATTGACACGTCGCGATGACACGTTCCGAAGAAGGCGTACGGTGCAACGGCGCCGCGAAGGGAAATGACCGCCTGCCGGGAACCGGTCTGCTCTGGCATCGGGCGCTTGATTTTCCAGTCAGCGCGGCGCGCGTCTGCGTCAACACTCCCCTGCAAGGCATGGCATGAACGCTTCCTCTACCCCGCTACCCCAGGCCGAAGTGTCGGCCGAGACCACCGGTACGTTGATCAACTTGTCCGGAAGGCAGCGCATGCTGTCGCAACGGATCGTCCTTCATATGCTGCTCGCTTCGCGCGGCGATCCTGCGGCGCTCGATATCGTCCGGAGGTGCCTGGCGATGTTCGAGTCGGCGCATTCGGATCTCGTGAAGGGCAATGAGCGGTTGCCCGGCGTATTCTCCGGTCCCCTGCAGCAGTTGTACTTTGGCAATGCACGGGCCGATGCACGTATCCGCGAATTCATTGGCCAGGTCAGGACAGCAATAGACGCACCGACAGCCGACACCAGCCTGCGTGCCTCAGCGCTCGATGCGCTGGTCACGCAGGCCACACCAATGCTTGAACTGCTGCAGACCGTTACGCAGGCCTATCAGGAGGAAATGCACCGTTGCGAAGTCACGGTTCGCAAGCGCCAGACCGACCTCGTCGAGCGCCTCAGCAGTATTTCGATGCAGGCGAACATCGTCGCAATGAATGGGCGCGTCTCGGCGGCGCGGGCCGGGCAGTACGGCAAGGAGTTCTCGGTGATCACGGAAGTGCTGGCGGGCATCATCAAGGAAATGGATCAGTTGATCCGCCACGTCGTTGGCTCGAACGGCGCGCAGAAGAATTCCGTCGGACACTGATGCGGAGACTGCCTTGAAACGTTACCTCAGTGTCGCTTGCCTGCTCGTCTGCAGCGTCCTGGCGCTTGCCTTGGCCGGAACCGCATCGGCCGAAACACTGACCATTAACTCGGCCATCAACAAAGCGGGCCGCCAGCGCATGCTGTCCCAGCGCATGGCCAAGGCCTATTGCCAGGCTGGCCTCGGTGTTGAAGTCGAACGAGCCAGGCGGATCCTGGAGCAGTCAGTCGCGCTCTTCGACAAGCAACTCAAGGATCTGCAGGCGTACGCGCCTACGTCGGAGATCAAGGACACCTACGCGAGACTCGAGCAGGCGTGGATTTCCTATAAGCAGTTGCTGTCCAGCAGCGAACCGAATCTCGAGAACGGGAAGACAATCGCCAGGATGAGCGAGGAGGTACTGAAGCTTGCACAACAGGGTACCGTACAGCTGGAGAGATTCTCCGGCACCACTACGGCAAAGCTGATCAACGTTGCCGGCCGCCAGCGAATGCTCTCGCAGAGAATCGCCAAGATCAGCATGTTACGCGCCTGGGGTATCACCTCCCCCCAGATGACACAGGAGCTGGACACGGCTACCACCGAATTCGGCGCCGCGCAGGAACTGCTGACCTCGGCACCACAAAACACTGCAGCAATCCGAGGCGAACTGCAGCTTGCCGGTTCTCAGTGGCTGTTCTTTAAAGAGGCGCTCAGTCAAACTGGCGTCAGTCGAGCGGAGCAGTTGAGAAACATTGCCACGACCAGCGAGCGAATTCTTCAGGTGATGGACGACGTCACTGGCATGTACGAGCTCACGCTCAAGTAGCCTGCTGCTGTCACGGACTTTCAGGCCGCTCGCATGCAGGAGACACGACCAGTGCGGACTACCGCGCGCACTCCGCCTGCCTGTGGATGTCTCGCGTTGTGCCTTCTTGAGTGAGGCTAGGACGGCCTCCGTTCACTGCAGCGCGATAGCCACCTGCTCGCGCACCCCTCCGGCTCCACTCGAGAGTCGGCCGGGATTCGCAATCATGTGCTGCAGAGCATAAGGACGGATCTTGAGCCCCTCGGCGTTGCGGTAGCAGACCGGGCGCGCGACCTTTTCATACGCGTGCAAAACTGCGATTTTATGAGTCGTAGATTTCACACGCAAGGTTTCTCCTGTCGCCTGCCACCCGCCGACCTGCGCTCATGACTTGCACTTCGATGCAAGATCTACTATCGTTACTACGACTGTGTGGATCGTAGTTATAAACGAAGGAAGTTCATCATGAATCAGATCCGATTGATTAGCGCACTTTGCGCCACTGCGATCCTGTCCGCTGGCGTTACCGCGTGGGCGTCAGCGACCGAATCGGCGTGGGTAACAAGTCGTCCGCTGACGGCCGGCCACGACCTGAAAGGTAGATCGGCGCCACTGAGCCACATCAACAGCACGAAGGACAAACTGCTCGCAGGTCAAGACATGAGGGGAGTGTCTGCTCTGCCGGGTTACACCAGTGACACGGGCACTGCGAATGAGGCAAGCAAGGCTTCGGGGGCGCCGAGCAAATCGCTGCCTTGGCTCGCGTAAGCAGGTGCCCGCCAAACTGCTGGCCGTGTTTGTCGTGGATAGCGACGACAAGGAACTGACGACTTGCGAAAGGAGTTCGAAATGAGGCTGGACTATACAAAAGTGTCTCCGGGCGGCGTAAAGGCGTTCGGCAGTGTCTACGGATACATCCTGCAGTCCGGACTTGATGATGTTCTCGTGGAGCTGGTCTATCTGCGCGTAAGCCAGATCAATGGCTGCAAGTACTGCCTGGACATGCACACGCGCGACCTGGTGAAGAAAGGCGTGTCGATCGGAAAGCTCGCGCTCGTGCGAGTCTGGCAGGAAGCAGGCGCTCTCTTCAGTGACCGCGAAAAGGCAGCGCTTGCATGGGCTGAATCTGTGACGCGCGTCTCTAAAACTTATGTCCCTGATGACGCCTTCCGCGCGGCCGCAGCAGTCTTCAGCGAAAAGGAACTCGCTGACCTGACGATGGCGATCAGCCTGATGAATGCACTCAATCGCCTCGCAATCAGCTTCCGCCGCTCCCCGCTGGTCGAAGACTTGGGCAAGGCCTAACCAGCCATTGTGAACAGAGGCCAGCTTCCTGGCCCCTGCATTTCGCTGCCGCCTGGTTGGAGAAGGAAGCAGTCGCATTCCATCTCTTCCGTGCAACTCGGGAGCCTCGAGGTTCGCAATCAGTGTCCTTGGCATGCCCTATGCCGTTAGCGGACGTCGCAGACTCCAGCCAGAATCAGAGAGATTGAAATGACTTCCACGGGTGAAATTGCAAAGCTGGTCCAGCCAGCGGCCGACGTGGCAACCTGCGCATTCCGAGCGCCAGATCCAGAGCCACCGCTCGGTGCGCATCTCATCTCTCCGCGCAAATGCTACGCTCATCACGGCATCTATGTCGGTGACGGCATGGTGGTTCACTACGCGGGCTACTGGCATCGGCAGCAACGAGGACCGGTCGAAGCGCTGACATTGGAAGCATTCGCCGACGATCAGGGCATCATCGTGCTGCCTTCGCCAATGGCGCGGTACAGCGCGACCGACGCTGTCCGGCGCGCCCGCTCCCGCCTGGGCGAGGACCGATATTGCCTGTTCACCAACAACTGCGAACACTTCTGCATGTGGTGCCTGTACGGCGAGAGCCGCAGCGAACAAGTGCAGCATTGCATGGTTCATCCGCTAAGCGGACTACGCCTGATCGCCTGCATGCTTCCAGATTGGTGGAATACCGCTGCAGCGTTTGGCGGCGAAAGTCCGGAGGCGGGACGGTTGCGCTGCGCTCCGATGTAGTTGAGCTCGTGGAGCAGGTGGTGCGCACATGTGCCCTCGGCCAAGGGGATGGTGCATCACGATCTCGGGCTTCGCGCCGTCATCACTAAACCCGGATGCCTGGCGGCCCTCAATTCGATCACCCCGTCGAGGTCACACATATCTCCGATGCATGCCTACTCGCCAGTCGCTAGCGCAGGCGCAGCAAGAAGGCACCCCTTGCCTGAACTGCGGGGCAAGTGGGGCGCTGCGAGCGACTGCTTTGGCCCAGGTTGCGGTCGCACGCTGAGCCGTGCGCGAACGACTCAGAAGGGTCGGCAAGAGACGACCGGGCAGCGCCACCCTTACCGGCTGCGGCACCACGCTGCTCGGCCTCATCCTGGCCGGTGAAGCGCGTCGCTGGCAGCAGAGGTGGGCGGGGCCGGCGGTCCGGTTGCGCGACATATCCGGCAATAATGTCTAAAGAAGTCGAAGTGGTTCCGGAGGGAAACGCTATCTGGCGCTCGTCAGAGCGGCGCTTGGTGCAGCAACGGCTTCGCCACCGAGATTCTGTAATGTGTCGTATATAGCACAAAATGCGAGTGCCGGCGGGTAGGGTGAGCTGGGTATCAGCCACGGCTCGGCACAATAGACCGGTCGAAGGAAGACTGGTAGCGACAGCTCAGGACCTTGGGGAGCTGGTTGGCCGACCTGCCGAAGAACGATAACTCCGATCCGGACGACTGCACTGGCGATTCGCAAGCCTTTGTTGAGGGTGCCAGGAGTCCGCTTGAGCCTACTTAGAATGCCCGCAGATTTGGCGCTACCTCTGCGTGCTCCTTCCGCCATGGGCGTTGCAAGCGCGCGAGCGGACTAATGCAGGCGCCGCCTGAACCACATCCAAGATGTTTCAGTATAAAATATGCATATGGCTATTTTATACTGAAACGACATGGATCCGTGGATCGAGTTGGACGAGGACGCGCTGCGCCAGTATATCGACGCTAAAGCGGTGTTCGAAGCGTGGGAATCTACGCGTGCCAAGGCCGCAGAAGTCCGCGGTGGCATGCTCTGGCGAACCACAAAGGGCCGCGAGTACCTCATTAGGACCGGCGTCGACAACAAACAGAAAAGTCTTGGGGCGCGCTCCGAAAAGACCGAGGACCTGTACTCGCGGTTCATCACGCGTAAAGAAGCCGCCGAAACCAGGCTTAAGACACTCACTGACGAGCTTGACCGACATCGGCGCCTGAATCGCGCGGTGCGCGTCGGCCGGGCGCCAGACATCCTCGTGGCCATCCTTCACGTGATGACTCGGCTCAATATCGCCGAACACTTCATCGTCATTGGGACACATGCCTTATTCGCATATGAAGCCGCGGCCGGAGTTCGCTTGCAAGAACGCGCGCTCGCAACTCGCGACGTCGATCTCCTTTGGGATACGCGGAAACGCCTCCTGTTTGCCTCCCGAATGAAGAATCTGGACCTCTCGATGCTGGATGTTCTACGCAAGGTAGATAGCACATTCGAGATTCGGGATGACCAACTCTTTACGGCAGTGAACGCAAAGGGTTTTGAGGTGGACATCCTGCGCCGTGCGGCCGCAGATCTTGACCCCCACCCGCTTCAATTGACCGACGATGAAGACGACCTCTGGACAGTCCAGGCGCGACGCGCAAATGTCCTGCTGGGGTCGCCTCCATTCTCGGCGCCCATCGTTTCCGTGACCGGACGGATGGCTCGGATGACAACTATCAGTCCAACCGCGTTTGTCGACTTCAGGCGTTGGATGGCATCGACCGCCGATCGCGATCCACTCAAGGTTTCCCGCGACAGACTACAGGCATCGATCGTCGAAGAACTCGCCAATCGCTTCCAGCTCGGAGTTTAGCGAAGCGGCCCGTCTGCTCGATGGGCCCTCGCCACGAATTCGGAAATTCAGGACTCCAGACACCGCGCACGCGGCAGCACCTCGTCAGCATTCGCCGCGTCTTCGGCAATATGCCGATTTTGCAGGCGGCTGTGCATCGCCTCACACCGCATCATCATCGTAGCTGCGGGTTTCTGGTCAGCGCCGGCAAAGGCATCATCTGCGGCGGCCTGCAGATAGACCTGCCGCGAGACAACGGCGATGATCACAATGATGGCGCCGACGCCGAACGCTCGAACGGCAATGGAGAGGTACTGCGCCATGGCGAAATTACTGTACAAACATGAGGGGATTGGCATTGAGCCTACACGAGGCCGTCTCGCCACGGTGTAACGCCTTTGGAGGATTGACACAGTCCGTTTCGCCGCGGCGGCGAGGTCGTGCGTTACATGAAACCGCATGGCGGTGCTGAAAAGAATGTCCCGGAAATCGATCGAAGCCTTACCGAACGGCCAATACTGGGCCGTGCCCCACGCCCCCTTCCCGCTGGACGGTGGCAACGGCCATGATGAGGTGTTTCCCGGCGCCCATTGCATCAGCGACGGCAAGTGGGTCACCTTCTACAAGGACGGCGAAGAAGTCTGGGCGTGCAATGCACTGTATGCAGCCGCCCATTTCGACTTTGTCCCCATTCCCGCCGACCGCTCGCCGACAGTTGACTGAGGGGCGGGCCGGCCCCACACCAGCCCTGGGTCATGTACCCCTGCCTACAACGAAGTTCCTAGCGTTTTCGGAGATCGGGCGTTAATGTTCAAATACGCGCCTCTGGGCCTGCCCTCAGTCGAGGACATCTGCCAAGGCGCAACTGAACATTATGAATTGCGCAGGGGCCGGCCAAAGGCCGGCGGTACCGACGTTGGCAGGCTGCACACGATCAAGGCTATGCCGCCTGAAATTCTGTTCGACTACCTTTCAGTGCGCCTGAACGGCCCGAAGGCTGCGGGAAAGATGATGGGACGCAGAAGGCGGTACCGCTGTATGCCAGAATCCGTGCCGTCGTTCGCTGCTTGAGCCGAGCAGGGCAACTTTGGCGATCACAAGTTTTGCAGAGATGGCGTTTGGGAGTTGCGTGTCGACGTGGGCGCCGGCTATCGCGTGTACTACGGCATCGCAAAAAGGCGGATCGGTCGCCCTTGTCCCAATCGGCCTTGGCGCGCCGCAGGATCGCTGCCTCGCCACTCATGTAATTCACATACTTCTTCGCGGCCATTTCCGGCGGCAGGTCGTTCAGGTCCGATGGATTGGCGTCATACCAAACCATGTACCGTTGATAGACCGCTCTCGAATTGTGGCGCAGCGTACCGAGTTTGCCCAGGCCGACAGCCGGTGCAAAAGTCACGCGAGCAGCGGCGATTTAGGTACAGTCAGTGACCGGTATGCCAATCCTCGACCGTCAGTTGCGCGACGCGGGCGAATTCTCGGATATTATGCGTCACGAGAATCAGGTTACGCGCCCTCGCCTGCCCTGCAATCAAGACGTCATAAGGGCCAATCGGCGTACCCACGGCCGCCAGCTGCGCGCGAATCTCTCCGGCATGCTGAGCGTCCTCGGCATCAAACGGTACTACCTCGAACTGCAACGCTTCGATGCGTGCCAGGTTCGCAGCCGCCCGCTGACTCTTGTAGGCACCATAGAATAGCTCATGGGCAACGATTGACGGCAGCCCGAAATCGGACGGCAGATGCGCACGCAGTCGTTCTAGCATGGTTGGCTCTCCCTTGAGCATTGCAATCACTGCGTTGGCATCGAGCAGATATTTCATTCGAACACATCCAGTCCAGGACGCTCCTGTCCAGCAGGTTGGGTGACCGCTGCCGACTCGAAATCGGCATCAACCGGTCCGATCAGCGGCGTCAGCCATGCCCAGTCTTGCGGGACAGGTTCCAGGATCACCGCAGCCCCGTGCCGACGGATCCGAACTTCCGCACTGTCAAACCGGAAGTCCTTGGGCAGCCGTACGGCCTGCGAGCCGCCATGGCGGAAGATTTTGGCGAATTCCATTTCCATCCTCGCTTTGTATCTACAAAACATAGATATAATATACGACTGCAGCCACCGATTCAACCGCTCTGGCGCGCATGCCCTTGCGTAGACCCTTTGGCACTTTAAGAGTGCGTGTGATTCAAAAGCCATCTCCACTGCGACCTGCTCTCGCGTAAGAGATGCGCCATGGCGGTGGCGCTGTGGGATAGGCGTCGGGTGTTGTCGAGCCCATCTGGAAATCACACCGGATAGCGGAAGGTGAATTGGCAGCGACACTACGCCAGGATATTGTGCGACGGTGCTACGCAGTTGCAGGCTTGACACAGGCCCCGTTTCGCCCCCAGCAAAGCGGAGCCCACGTTGCGTGAGATCGCATTGCGCTGCGAATGAGCATGTCCACAAAAACGATCACGTTCCCTACCGAGCCGCCCCTACTGGGCCACGCCACACACGCCTTGTCCGCTTGACGGTCCGAATGGCCGCGACGAAGTCTTCCCTGGCGCCCATTGCGACAGCGATGGCAGAAGGTTACCTCGGGTAGTCACTGACCACCCCTTAAACTTCGGCCTGCCGTGTCGGCACGCCACTCGAGAAGGCCCCGTTATCGTGCCCTGTCGCCCGGGAGCAGTGTTACTGCCCAGCAATGCCGGCAACGCAATGGCAGTAGCCGGCCGTTCTCAGTTCATTGCCTCGCGCGATTACGTCGGTCATGTCGATTTCGACCTTGGTAGCGGTCACCTCATTTCAGACGCTTGGCCTCCGGAGTACAGACGTACCGGATTTCGCCGCCTGTTTGCGCCACTGCTACAGCAATCGCTAGCCGGTGTGGGACGTCAAAGCCCCCTAAGCTGGTCTATCAATTGTGTTTCTGGGCCGTTGGTTTAACTCGCCTCAAGCTGGACTACGCGCGCTTTCGCTGGACTGGAAATCCGAAATTAGCTGGATTCCCGTGCAGCTGATGTGGGGGCAGTTGCTCAGGATGACGGACATAGTTCTCGCCCACTCGGCAGGTTGTTCGAATTGCGAAGCGAGACACAGAGATACTTTTGCCGTGACCTACGGAAGGTCAGCACGGCATCTCTCCGGCGCATAAATCCTACCGACGCAACCCACGCCAGGTCGATGAGTCCTACATTGTCAATGATAATTGCAGGTTTTTTCCGTAACATGCGCGACAGGGATTTCTTGAGCCAGAGTGCGATGCCCCAAGGCGAATGCGCTCAGCGTCAGCCCGTTGCCCCGTGGAAATTGCTTCGCCGTAGCGCTGTCCCCGAATGAGAGACTGGCGCAAATCTTCGCCCGTCCAGCCCATGGAGGTTGCTGGCCGAAGGATCCGAAGCTATGCGCGCATTCTAGGTGACTCATTGGCCTCGAGCGGGAGTGGAGTTAGCCCCAATTTGGCGCGCATGGTGCCGCATTCGCCGAGCGCATTGCCGACGGCGATCCTCGCAGTGCGCCGGCTCGGGGCTAGTATCAAACCGGCATAAGCATGGGGCTGCGGCATGCGCCACCGGACCGTCACGCTTTGGTCACGACACCGCATGGCGCATGAACTTAGGCTCATCGCGAACTAACCACGCAACTTCCTTTCATGCCTCTCATCATCAATGCACACATCGTGACGGTAGACGCCGAGCATCGCGTTCTAGAGAATGGCGCCATTCTCGTCGAGCGGGGACAGATCGCCGCAATGGGCGAGTCGGGGCAACTGGCGCGGGAACATCCCCAGGCACAGCAGTTCGATGCACAAGGCAAGATTGTGATGCCGGGCCTGATCGACGCCCACCATCATCCCTACAACTACCTGGTGGGCGGCCATGGTGACGACCTGGAGATCGGGGACCTTCTCACCCGCGTGTTCTATCCGTTTGAACAGCACATTTCCGAAGAGGAGGCCTACGTTGGCGCGCTGGCCACCTTCGCAGAGATGATCCGCAGTGGCGTGACCTGCTTCAACGATGCCGGCGGCTACATGCCCGATGCGATTGCACGCGCAGCAGGGGACATCGGCATCCGGGGCATCGTGAACCGGTCTACCCGCGATATGAACCCTCAAGGTAAGGCAAGCATGATGCTGGAAACCACGTCGCAAGCGCTGGACGCTGCTACGCAGGTGGTCGAGCGCTGGCACGGGCGCTACGAAGGGCGGCTGCGCGCCTGGTTCGGCATCCGCATGCCGATCACGGCCTCGGACGATCTGATCCGCGAAATCGCAGCCTTGGCCCGGGTCAAGCAGGTCGGCGTGCACACCCATGCGGCCACTGCGGCCTTCGAGCGCGAAGCCTCGCTGGCGCTCTTCGGAAAGCGCTCGCTGGACCGCTACCGGGATCTTGGACTGTTGGGACCGAATGTCTGCGCTGTGCACATGGGATTCCTGGACGACGACGAGATTCCCACCGTGGTGAACAGCGGCCTCAAGGTGGCGCATTGCCCGATTGCCGCGCTGACGGGAGCGTGGGGCATCATGACACTTGGGCGGATTCCACAGCTGATGGACGAGGGCGTCACCGTCGCCATCGGATCCGACACCAACTTTGGCTCCGGAACGCTGGACATGTTCCGCCAGATGTTCGTCTGCGCGACCGGCCACCGCGAATCACACCGTCGGCCGGACCTCATCGGTGCATCGAAGGCGCTGGACATGGCGACCATCGAAGCGGCGCGTGCCATGCTTTGGGAGGACGAGATCGGCTCCCTGGAAGTTGGCAAGCGCGCGGACCTTGTCGTTGTGGACAACGGCGGACTGGAGTGGAACTATCCGGGCCGCGATGTCGTACGTTCGCTCGTGTATTCAGGCTCCCGCGCGGACGTGCACAGCGTGATGATCGATGGCAAGTGGGTCCTGAGGGACCGGGTGCTGACGAACTGCGACGTCGCGGACCTCAAACACCAGGTCATATCCGCCGGCGCGGCCTGGTGGCGCCGAAGCCAAGCCGCGGCCCGCTGACCTCCACCGCTCTGCGGGCGGTCGCCGGCGCGGCCCGTCGCTCAGCCCGCCGTTCGGGCGAGGGGCTGTTGCGCATGCGTGGACTCCTTTTGGTGCTTGGTACGCAGTCGGCGCTCGATGCAGGGTCTACGGGTCTGCCAAGCGGCAGCATGGTCCAGGGAATGCGGCAACCGCGCAGCGGATTCCAAGGCTCGAGCCTGAAATACCAGGGCGCCTTGATGGCTCGTCAGATCGATCGCCTCTTGGTAACGCAACTGTGCATCAGGCCATTCGCCCCGTTGTGCATGGGCTTCCGCCAATACGCGCGCGAGCTCGGGCGCGCCATGCACGTCACCGCTGCGGTGCGAAGCCTGCAGTGCCTGCCGCGCAAGCGCCATGGCCTCCTGTGTGGAACGGACATTCAAGAGGGCCTGCGCCAGCAGGCATTGCAAGTACGTTCGGCCAAGCCGGACGCCCGTGCGTTCGAGGTCGTCAAGCCCAGCGGTCATTTCCGTGATGCCCTGCGACTCGCCATCCAGGCGATATCGCGACCAGCCAGCCAGGCAGCGGAAGATGGCGCGCCAATTGCTCAGCGCCTCATCGTCGCGCAAGTCGTCGAACCTGGCTTTGATCGCCAAGGTCTCTGCAGGCAAGTCGCGCAGCGCGCTCAGGAACGCACAGAATCCCAGGGAGCTTGCGATGCTGGCCGGGTGCTGCAGCGCCAGCGACACGTCCAACCCCCGCTGGCTCCACGAGGCCGCATAACACGTCCAGCCCATCGACCAAGCGGCCAAGGCGCTCGTGCTGTAAAGCGACGCCACTGCCGAGCGTTGGAACTGCTCTACGATTTCGCGATCGAGGTCCGGCGACGACGAACGGAGGCCAGCGCGCCCATGCCGCAGCGCGCTGTGGTACCGCCCCATGAACAGATCGGTCATGGCATTGCTTTGCCGTGCGAGCAACTCCGACCAGCCGCATTCCTCGGTGACGGCTTCGAGCAGTCGGCGCGCCAGCGGCTGTGCCCCAACGAGGTCGCCGCGGATGCGCAAGCCGTTCCAGGCGCCATACAGGGAGCCGATCATGGCCCGGCGATCGCGCGACGCACGTGAAAGCTCCTCTGCGCGCCGGTAAGCTGCGTCGGCCATGGCGTTGGGCCAGTCGACCAGGGTCGATTGCGTTGCGCCAACGAGGAGCTGCAGATCGGTCTCAAGGGGCTCCAGGCCCTGCGTCACGGGTGAATGGCGCAGCGCCTCCAGTCCCCGCTGCGCGAGGTCGAACGCCTCCCGGTTGGCGAACAGCGCCGCGTTCGCGCGCGCGGCTGACAAAAAGTTCTGGGCAGCGCGCTGATGGTCGCGGGCCAGCAGGTACAGTGCGGCGATCTGGGAGTGCATGTCGTGGGCACCCGCGGCGTAGGCCCATTCCATTGCTTCGGCGACATGGCGGGCAACGAGGGCGCGGCGCGCGGGCCCATGCAGCCGGAGCAGCGCGTCCCGGTACAGTGCATGCGAAAACATGAAGCGCAATGAGACGCTGCCTGCGGGAAAAGCCACCTCCGCGACCGGCGCGATCAAGGCATGCAGGTTTGCAAGCGACACCATGCGTTCCTCGACGATCACCGCGTCCTTCTGCATGGCCCGTGCAACGACCAATGTGTCGAACTGGCTACCCTGCAGGCTGGCCGCGAGCAGCAGATGCCGATCGTCTTCGTCCAGCAGCCGCACCTTGAGATCGACCATACTCGTGGACGATGCAGGCACGAGGTCGCGCAAGCCATCCAGGTCTGCCGGGTGGGACCAATAGCCGTCCACTTCCCGAAGGTGGCGATGCTCGCGCAGATACGCGATGAGATCGTTGAGGAAAAGAGGGTTGCCCTCCGTCTTGGCCGCGACCAGGTCGTAGAACGCCGGAGCGAAGCTGTTGCGCGGCATGAGCAGGTTGATATAAGTGCGCATCGCGGTGGGTGCCAGCGCATCGAGCCGGCAATCCAGACTATGGCCATGCGCGCGCAGCTGCAATTGCAGCTCGTGGAAAGGATGCCGCAGACGCTGGAGTTCGGAAGCGCGATAGGCACACACCACGAGCAACTTCCTGGGTTGCGCCTGTGCGCTGAGATGGGCCAGGAGTTCCACCGAAGAAGGGTCGGCCCAATGTACGTCGTCGATAAACAGGACGATTGTTTGGTACCCCGCGAGGTACCCGAGGCGGCTCGCCAGGGTGAGCTTCAGCGGAATTCCGGAGCCCGGGTCAGCAGCCGCCACCGGTGCCCGCGGCGCGGAATGAGCGTCGCTCCACAGTTGCTGCACCATGTCCAGGAACGGAAGCAGCGCGTCGCTCTCGTTTTGCTCAGTACAACAACTCCAGGCGCAAAGTGTGCCCTCCATCCGGCGCGACTCCTCGAAGAATGCCCGCAGGAGCGCGCTTTTTCCGACGCCCGCCTCGCCGCAGACGAGGACGATACCCGGCGTTCCCACGCGCGCTCGCGCCAGGGCGTCTCGTAGCGTGGCCAAAGAGTCGTCGCGGCCGATCAGCAGCGATGCCGCCGCATGGGCCGCATCCACGGCATCCTGTGGCGCGGTGGGGGCGGTGAACAGATAGCCCACACGCGGGATGTTATCGATCTGCGGCGCGCCCGGACCGTCGTGGCACAGGGCGCGCCGCAGCTCCATCACGTACTTTTTCAGCACCTCGGGCTGGACGACCTGATGCCGCCACACACCATCGAGCAGTTCGTTGTGGCCAATGACTTGGCCGCTGCGTTCCACAAACAGACTGAGCAGCGAGAACGCCTTGGGCGTCAGCGCCACCCGTTTCCCACGCAGCCAGACGCAGCGGTTGTCAGGGTCGAGTTGGTAGTTTCCAAATTGCTTCATGCGCGCCCGCGCTCCAATAAAGTCTATGCGGGCCGCCGGCCCCGGGGTGCAAGCATTGTCGTCAAAGCGCCCGCCGCACAGGGGCCCCGGCATGCCTTCGTCACCAATTGGTCACACCTATCGGCGCGGCGCTTCCTAGTATTGGTCACGCCTGCCGGCACGGCCGGCTCCCCAGTATGGCGAGTCCATTCTAGCGTGACAAGCTCATACTTCATCACATAGACAATGAACACCCTTGACTCTCCATTCGCCCCCTCTCCGCCTCCGCTCTATGCGCAGGATTGGAAAGCCCTGCGTCCCAGGCCGGACGCCGTCTTCCAGGTCGGTAGCCTCGAAATCGAGTATCGCGCCGGGCACGGCGCAGCGCTGATCTTCATTCCTGGTATGGCCGCCGGCGCCTGGGCCTGGGACGAGATCGCCCCGCGCTTCGCTCCGGCGCACCGCGTGTATGCGGTGACCATGCCCGGCTTCGACGGAAGGGCTGCACCGGCCGGTCCGTTGATCGAGCGCGTGAGCAACGACTTGAAGTCCCTGGTTCAAGAGGAAAATCTTTTGCGGCCGATCCTGGTCGGCCACAGTTCGGGCGCTTTCACTGCGTTCCACGTCGCGATGGCTCACCCGGACAGCTTTGGCGGCATTGTCGCGGTCGATGGCTTTCCGGTCTTCGCCACCGCGGCGGAGGCACCGCGGCAACAGCGAGCGGGGATGGCCGACAAAGTTGCCACGCTACTGGGCCGCAACGAAGATGCGGTGGCCTTTGGATCGGCCATGCGCAATTTCATCCTCGCGCGCACAACTCAGCCTGCGAAAGGCGGACAACTCGCCGAGCTTGCCGCGTCGAGCTGTCCAGCGGCGACCGAGTCATACGTCCTCGAAACGCTTCCGCAAGGTCTGCGCCCCGGACTGGCGGGTCTGCGCATGCCCGTGCTCGTGCTGGCTGCGGTGCACTCCTACAAGCAAGACTTGCCCGAGCAGGAAATGCTGGCGTTCTACGAAAGAATGATGGCCGGCGCGACGCGTTGCGAAGTCCGATTGATCGCGGACTCGTGTCACTTTGCAATGCTCGATCAGCCCGACCTCGTTCGCGACGCAATCGCAGATTTCCTGCGTCAAGTTGAACGGCAGGCAATCGCTCCTCGCAGCCTTTAAGACCTCGTCAGTTGGACCCAATGTCGACTTGCACACCATTCATCATGAAAAGCCCAATTATTTCTCGCTTGGCGGCCTGCGCCGCCTTGCTGTTCGCCCTGGCATCCAGCTGTTTTGCCCAAGCGTATCCGTCGCGTCCTGTCACGCTTGTCGTCGCCTACCCCGCAGGCGGCGACACGGACGCAGTCGCCCGCATCCTCGCCGAGAAGTTGACCGCGCGGCTGGGTCAACCGGTCGTGGTGGAAAACCGTCCGGGTGCGGGAGGCGCCATCGGCAACGCGTTCGTAGCCAAGGCGGCGGCCGATGGCCACACATTGCTGTTTTCTCCCAGTGCCCTGCCTGTGCTGCAACACGTCCTCAAAGTATCTGCAAGCGCAGCGTACGATCCTGTCAAAGACTTCACGCCTATCGCGATGGTCGGCGATATCCCGTTGGTGCTCATTACGGCCACTAAATCCGGCATCCGAAGCGTGCCCGATCTGGTGGCTCAGGCCAAGGCGGGGCGCGCAATGACCTATGGTAGTCCCGGCAACGGATCGCCGATGCATTTCGGCGGCGAAATGTTCAACCATGCGGCAGGCATCGCGATCGTTCACACGCCATACAAGGGAGTCGCGCCGATGGTGAACGACGTGTTGGGCGGGCATGTGACCTTCGGCTATGCGACACCGGGGGCGGCGGCGGGCCACATCGCAAGCGGCAAGCTGCTAGGTCTGGCCACGCTGTCTCGTCAGCGTTCAACGCTGGAAGTCGTGGCCAAGCTTCCGACGCTGATCGAGCAAGGCTACAAGGACGTCGAAGTCGCCGCCTGGCTCGGCCTGCTAGGTCCCAAAAACCTGCCGCCGGAAATCGCCAACACGCTGAATCGGCATGTCAATGACATCCTCAAGATGAACGATGTGAAAGAGCGCCTGGCGCTGTTGGGTGTCGTGCCCGTTGGGGGAGCCGGCGCGGTCCTCGGGCGCCAGATCGTACAGGACGATGCCCGCTTCAAGGCGCTGGCCGGACAGTTCGCGATCCGCGTCGATTGACCGGCTGCCAGAAGAGTCTGCACGTTCGAATTCGCAACCGACTAAGCCTCAGTCGCGCCCAATCGAGCCAGAACCATTAAAAGAATACGGAACGAAGGAGGAGATAGTAGATGAAACTTGCACGAATGGCTGCGGGCCTGCTCGCGGTCACCCCCCTGCTGGCCTTGGCCCAGTCAGTCACGCTCTACGGCGTGGTGGATACCGGCGTCGAGTACGTGAGCAATGTCGGCGCCAATGGCGATGGCCTCGTGCGCATGCCCAACAACACCGCGACCGTCCCCTCGCGCTGGGGCCTGCGCGGAGCAGAAGACCTGGGCGGCGGCCTGAAGAGTATCTTCTGGCTGGAGTCGGGCTTTTCGCCGGACTCTGGTACTTCGAACCAGGGCGGCCGCCTGTTTGGGCGGCAGGCGATGGTCGGCGTGAGCAATCAGTATGGCCAGGTTTCGTTCGGACGCCAGTACACCATGCTGTTCTGGGCCACGCTGGACAGCGACATCCTGGGCCCGAACGTGTATGGCTCGGGCTCGCTCGACAACTACCTGCCCAACACGCGGGCTGACAACTCCGTGGCATACAAGGGCACCTTCGGTGGTCTGACTGTCGGCGGCACGTACAGCTTCGGCCGCGACTCGGTCAATGTGGGCCCGAGCCCGGCCGGCACCAACTGCGCTGGCGAAAGCCCCGCCGACAAGAAGGCCTGCCGCGAGTGGTCGGCACTGGTGCAGTACGCCACCAACTGGTGGGGCGTGCACACGGCATACGACTCGCTGCGCGGCGGGCCCGGCGCGTTCGGGGGCCTGACCAACAGCAACCTGACCGATGACCGCCTCTCGGTGGGCGGCTACATGATCCTCGAACGCACCAAGCTGGGCGCCGGTTGGATCCGCCGCGACAACGAGGGCAGCCCGACCCGCATCAGTGACTTGTACTATGCAGGCGTGTCCCATGAAATCACCCCGGCGATCAACCTGGCCGGCCAAATGTACTACCTGAAGTATCGCGGCAGCGACAACAAGTCTCTGCTGTTCGCGATACGCGGCATGTACAGCTTCAGCAAGCGCACTTCGGTATACGCCACTGCAGGCTACATCGACAACGGCGGCCAGCTCGCCATGTCAGTCAGCGGCGGTTCCGTCGGTTCCAATCCGAAACCGAGCGCCAACCAGTTCGGTATCATGACCGGCATCAAGCACACTTTCTAGGAGAGGTTCGCAAGGCAGCGTGGCGGCTGGCAACAGCCACCGCCGGCCTGCTGCCGCGCGATACTTCTGCGGGTCGAGACTCATTCCCATGGCCCCATCGGGCGCTTCTACGATGAAGGCGTCGAAAACGTGGAAGGAAAGCTGAACGAATACGGGATTGACTGCGATTGCAACGTCTGGGGCATCGTCCGTGCGGGCGTCCATCCTTCCCAAGAGAAGAAGCCGCGCGAGGGCATGCAAACCGGCATCGAACTCGGCTCCCCCGAGGAGTTCCTGGACCGCGCCGCAAAGCGCGACAGCGCCCACGCGCACCGTCTCACAGCTCTCAGGCCGCGGGCGCACCGCTCGCGTCATCCCCGGCCAGCACTACCGTTGATGCCGTACTAGCTACGGAAGGTTTGCAAGTCGAAACGACAGTAATCGCCGCGGAGGTTTAAGGAATTGCTGATCAATAGCAGCGGCGCTGGAGGTCGACGGATGTTTGGTGCCTGATTTTCACCATGCGGAAGAAGAGAGAGATCTGAGCCTCATTTCGCGCCGCATGCCCCTCATCTCGTGCCCTTTCGGGCTCGATTTGCTTGTTCAAGACGGATTGCTCCCCTGAAACGCCAGCAACGGCTTTTTGGCGATCACCAGATTTGCGAGACCGAACAGGCTGAACATCTGTGCGGTGTTCTTGGCCAAGCCCTTGTAGCGGGTCTTCTTGTGACCAAACAAGTTCTTCACCACGTGAAAGGGATGTTCCACCCGCGCCCGAATCTGGGCCTTCTTGCGCTCCACTGCCTTCGTCAGGTCCTTCCACCGACCTGCCGGCATCTTTTCAACCTTGCTGCGCTTTGCCGCTACGTGCCAGCTTATGTCAGCGCGGATCGTCCCTTGCCCTTGGGCTTGTTTGATCTCATCCCTGCGCTCCACACCTGTGTAACCCGCATCAAGATGCACTTGGCTTTCCTCGCCATGCAGCAGGTGATGGGTGTGAGCGATATCGCTTTCGTTAGCCGCCGTCGTGTGTAAGCTGTGCACCAGTCCCGAGTCGGCGTCGGCGCCGACGTGCGCCTTCATCCCAAAATGCCACTCGTTTCCCTTCTTCGTCTGGTGCATTTCCGGATCGCGCGACTTGTCCTTATTCTTGGTCGAACTCGGTGCCGCGATCAGCGTGGCATCGACCATCGTGCCCTCTCGCATCAGCAGCCCCCGCTCACTGAGCACGGCCTTGACCTCATCGAACATCGCGGCAGTCAACTCGTGCTTCTCGAGCAACCGGCGAAACTTGAGCAGCGTAGTCGCATCCGGCGCCGACTCTTGCGACAGATCCACACCCACGAATTGACGCAACGCCTGGCTGTCGTAGAGGGCGTCTTCCACGGCTTCGTCACTGAGACTGAACCACTGTTGCAGACAGTACATCCGCAACATCCTCTCCACGCCAATCGGCTGCCGCCCAACACGGCCGCTCGTCGGATACAGCGGCTCAATCAACGCGGTCCACCGTGCCCACGGCACGATCCGATCCATCTCACCGAGAAACTTCTCGCGCCGTGTCACGCGCTTCTTCTTCGCGAACTCAACATCGGCAAAGCTCGTTTGTTTCATCCTTGTCTTTGTTTTCAACGCCTTCACCTTCAACGCGCCATGCTTTCCGTCAGATGACCTGTGGGTGAATTGATCAGCATTTCCTTAACGATGTTCACTAATTTAGCCTCGCCTCAGCCACCAGAGAACCACAGTTATGCGATGCCTCCGCCTACCTCGGTTGTGTACCCGAGGCTGACTGCTTTCCAAACTAAAGCAAACAAGAAATTCGTGCTGGCTGAAAAAATGTCTCTGTGCGCCCTTTGCCTGTCGCAACTAGACCGGCCCGGCTATTTTCCGCCGCATCCAAAGTTGGTAAAGTCGGCAACGCTGCGCACCACAAGTGGCGAAAACTCCTTCGCGTATCGCTGCCGGCAATGCGGAGAGACGCTGTTGCTAACAGCGGCCGACCCTGAGGCGCCAGACCGTTGGACGCGCCTGGCTGCGGACGATTGACTTATGTCCACCACATTGCTGGCGAGGGGGGAGCGTGGGCGAAAAGCGTCTGCGGCCCAGTCCAGCTAATTCGCGCTTCTCGTCATGGCAGTCCAGCTAATTCCGGTTATAAGACAGCTGAGCGGCGACGGAATTAACTGTTAAGTCATTGATTTTTGGGAAAACGCAGTCCGACGAACTCCGGTTCCTCACACCAACGGCTCGATCGAGGAACTGTTCCTTGCTTTGGTAATTGTGATCGCTAGTGCCGGTACACTCCACGCGGCGACAACTCAAACACCACAAGGGTCATGGACCACTTGCAGAAGGGTGTATCGATACTGACTCAACGACAGGATGTCGTTCCATTCGTTGAGAGTGTTAGAAGCGCGGCCGATTCAGCCAAAGATGCGCTCGGTTTTTTCCCAAGTTCAGTCTATCTAGAGTACGCGACCAAAGGAAACCTCTTTGTTGCGGCAAACGAGAACGGCGACGAGCGTCAGTACGCGGGACACATACTCCTTGACCTTCGACAGCCAAGGGCAAAGATACTCCAGGTTTTTGTCGCCCCAGACTTCCGCGGATTGGGGTTAGGTGAAAGACTTGTTGAAAGACTCAAACGCCATCTGACAGATCTCCAGTACGTCTCGATTGAAGCGCGTGTGGCGGAAGATTTGTCCGAATCGAATCTGTTTTGGGAAGCACAGAATTTCCATGTTCAGCGCATTGAGCCCGGAGGAGGCCGCGGTAAGCGGCGGCGCATGATCGTGGTACGGAACCATGAACTAGCCTCACCACAACTCTTCGGTGTGAGCGGGATCAGTTCAATGAATCCACTTGGTCTCAATTTCGCTGCAGGAACTGGCAAGCCTACTTATCTCCTGGATATGAACGTCTTGTTCGATCTGGGACCTCGAAGACAGCGACGCAACGATGTCGTCAACCTGCTTCGCGCGGAGCGAATGCAAGTATGTAGCCTAGCGATCAGCTCCGAAATTCGCAACGAACTGGCAAGGTCTTGCCCTCCCGGAAAGACCGACCCTATGCAAGACTTTGCATCGATCTTGCCAGCATACCAAGTACTTGATGATGGCTCCAAACAGCTCATCACGGAACTTGAAGCACTCGTATTTCGCGAAAGAAGCCAACGCAACGCACTGACTCCTAACGACAGGTCGGATCTAAAGCATCTGGCAACCGCGATCTCCCATGGGCTGGAGGGCCTGGTAACGAGTGATGCAACCATCTTGGACGCCGCAGCCGATCTTCGAGACAAATATGGAATTGATGTTCTATCCCCATCGGCGTTCACTCTTCAAGAGCCACACCCCGTCGAAATCACAGCATTTGGAACCAAACCTGATCGGGTCTTAGTATTTAACGAAGCCCAGCCCGCTGACGACACAGACATCAGGGCCATGCTGTCTAAATGGAACGTCCCCCCGTCACAACAATTGGCGGAATGGGCAACGGTAGACAGCTCCCGGCAGACGAGCCGGCGCCACGTTGCACGAAGTGACGACGGCATTGTCGGCTACTTGACCTGGCGCCACACGATTGACCAGAAAACCATCATTGCGATGGTGGCCATCGAGGAACGATCCCTGCTGCAACTGACTGCGCGCGGCTGATGTTGAGCAAACTTAATGAGCAAATTCCTTCCGATGCCATCGTCCTCATCCGTTTGGGGTTTCCAGCTTCGCAATCGCTTATGCGCGCCGAAGCCCACTCCCTCGGATTTACCGCCAGCGACGATTATCAAGCCCAGTTACAAAAGATTGTCATTAAAGGACTAGTGACCGACAAGAATTGGCAGCAGAAACGGGAAGCACGATCATCAAGTTCTGCTACAAAAGCCACGGGCGCTGGCCGTCTCTGTACGCAAAAAGAATGCCGACACTATCAGGCGAGCTGTCGAGTTGTTTGAAGGTAGCGTTGACCGCCTAGTGTTCTTCGATTCTGAAAGTCCTGGCGCATGGAACAACTCTGACGGAGCAAAGGAACGTGAGGAGGAGGAAGAAAGAAACCACCTCAAGGAGGTTCTGGCGTCTGTGCGTAGCCGTGGCCAGCCGAGCTAGCCAGCACCGTCTAGTCCATCGCCATTAGCCGCGACGGGGAGCACGTTCGCTAGGAAAGGCCGCGCGTGGCAAACCGTTATGGGACGCACTGCCGCCCTTGCGGGCTCACTATTGTGCGGCCGCAGCGAGGAGCAGCAGTCCCCGCTTCTATCGAAACGCCGTGCCGCCTTCTCAAAGGAAGCTCTTGCTCCCGGCACCAGCCAACGGCTTCTAGAACTGGCGCAAGGTCAGCGAGATGCGGCTTTCCTGTGGGCTGACGGCCGAGAAGGGCATTTACCGACGCTCGCCCACTACTTCACGCGGACATTCGAACGTCCGCTCCGCCCAAGTAACGCGCCTTCGTGCACGCATCATGTCGGGCGCATTGTCGGCCTTTGGGGACATTGGCCGCGGCGGGCATCTCTGGCGACAGGACGATAGGGAGTTGCAGCATTGTCCGGTCCCCAGCAAGGGGCCGCCAGTCGACGCACGCGCAGTAGATGAATCCCCGGCGCCGACATGCGAAGCTCGCTCCTACCCGGAACGAGATACCTGCCTTGCCCCCCCTACTTAGTACGTTCTCGCTCCCGTTCGCCAGGTCTGCACCATATTCAGAGGGCCTACGAACGCGGGCGTCACTTGTCTTGCTGTCCGACTGCCTCCTACCCAACGGGATAGCTCTCGGCGATAGTCGTGCCGATCGTTGCCGCTGTTGCAGCAGACAACGTCCATCCAAGATGGCCATGGCCGGTGTTGTAGAACACCCTTGGCGCCCTGCCTTTTGATACGCGCGGCATCATGTCCGGCATCATCGGGCGAAGCCCCGCCCAGGGGACTACGCGGGAGGTATTGATTCGGAAGTTGCGACGCGTCCATGACACGAGAGGCTCGATGCGATCGGCTCGGATGTCACGGTTTTGTCCATTGAATTCGGCGGTACCTGCCACGCGGAACCTGTCGTTGCCGAGTCGGCTCGTCACGATCTTTGCGCTTTCGTCGAGCAGGCTGACCCACGGCGCGTTCGCCACGCTGTCTGCATCGTCCAGGTGCACCGTAATGGAGTACCCCTTGACCGGATAGACGTTGATCCTGTCGCCGAGCATGCCGGCTATATGTCGGCTGCCCACGCCCGCACAAACCACCAGTGCGTCGCCGGCGATCTCGTACGCCGCGCTAGCGTTTGCCGATGGCGACGTCGCGCTGTCCAACGCCTGCAGGCCGATACGCACGACGCTGGCGGATAGGTCGATGGTTCGCACGTCCATGCCCTGCAGGAAGCGCACGCCGCGCCGCTCGCAAGCGAGCGCCAAGCCGCGCGTGAACTTATGGATATCCCCGGTCGAATCGGATGGCGTGAAGTATCCGCCGAAGTATTCGCCCTGCAACGTTGGTTCGATTTCCTTGATCTCCTGCGGTGACACTGTAAAGCGTTCCAGTCCCCCTGCCACGAGTAGCGCGTTCGTCCTGCCCGCAGCCTCGAAAGCGGCCTTGTCATGATAGAAGTGCAGGATGCCGCGCCGCTCCAGATCGAACTGGATATTCTCCTGCTCGGCCATGGCAAAGAGATGCTGGCGGGCGGCAATGGCCAACTTCGTCGTTTCGATGGTGTTCTCCCGATAATGGGCGATGTTCGACACAAACTCGCCCATCCATGAGTATTTGTGCCACGACGGCTTCGGGTTCACCAGCAGCGGCGCGTTGCGCTTCAGCATCCACTTCAGCCCTTTGAGTATCGTTCCCGCGCTGTTCCAGACTTCCGCGTTGCACGCGGAGAGCTGGCCGCCATTGGCGAGCGATGTCTCCATGGCAGGATAAAGATGGCGGTCGACGACTGTCACCTCGTATCCGAGTTTCGACAGCGTGTAGGCAGTGGTGACGCCGGTAATGCCGGCGCCTATAATCACAATTTGAGACATGGCAGGGTCCTCTGTCAGGGAAAGCGATGGCCGAATCCTCGGCTTCCTACCCCATCTGTCCCGGTACCTGAGAGTTTTGGCATCGGCCGGTGACCGGTGCCGTCCCCTTCGGTGGGCATTGCTTGCAACGCCACTCTCCAGATTCTTGAATCGACGCCACAGTCCTTTTGCCTGAGAGTTTCCGGGGCGGTTGCTCCGTCGGCGCCGGGGATGGCACGCACCATCCCCGGTCTCTCCTGCGTCGTCTTGTAGCCGCTTAGCGGCCGGGCTGCCCGGGATCACAGCTTATGCGTCAAGCTGCGCCCCTTGCTTGCTCAGTCCGGCAACGCACCGCCCGAGGGCGTACGGCTGGCCAGGATGGCAATCAGCGACACCACCGCGGCCCCGACCAGGTACCAGGCTGGCGCGAGCTTATTGCCCGTGGCGCTGATCAGCCAGGTCGCAACCAGGGGGGCGGTGCCGCCGAACAAGGCGTTCGCGCTGTTAAAACACAGTGCAAAGCCGCTATATCGCACACGGGTCGGAAAACTCTCCGACAGGAAGCACGGCAGCGTGCCGTCGTTGATGGTGAGGAAGGCACCCAGTGCCACCTGAATCAGCAAGATGCCGACGATGCTGGCGCTCGACAGCGAATGGAACAGCGGCACCGTGAAGAGCGCAAACAGGATGCAGGCGGAAACCAGCATCGTCTTCCGCCCGAACCGGTCGGAAAGAAAGCCCATCACGAAAATCATCACCACATAGCTAGCCAGCGATACGGTAGACACCAGGAAGGAAACCGAGTCACTCATGCCGAGTTCCTTTGACAGGTACACAGGCATATAGCTGAGCAGCAAGTAAAAGCCGACGGCGTTCAGGCAGGTCACGCCGAAGCCGATCAGCATGGTGCGGCGATGCGAGGTGAGCAACTCGCGCAGCGGCGCCTGCGGTGCATGATTGGCTTGCTCCATCGCGACGAACTTCGGCGTATCTTCAAGTTGAAGCCGGATGTAACGGCCAACCAGCCCAAAAGGGGCGGCCAACAGGAACGGCACGCGCCAGCCCCATTCGAGCAACTGTCCGGAGGTCAGCACCGTATGCAGCCCGGCGACGAACAGCGATGCGAACAGCAGGCCGGCGGCTTCCGCGGCGGGAATGACACTGGTGTAGAGCCCGCGCTTGCGGTTCGGTGCATATTCGGCAAGAAACGCCGAGGCGCCGGCGTATTCGCCTGAAGCCGAGAAGCCCTGGACCAGCCGAATGACAAGCAGCAGTACCGGCGCCCACAGGCCCACCTGCCCATAAGTCGGCAGGAAAGCGATCAGGAAGGTCGAGCAGGACATGATCATGATCGACAGCGACAACGTATTGCGCCGGCCGAACTTGTCGCCGAAATGCCCCCAGATCACCCCTCCGATCGGACGCACGACGAAGGACAGCGCGAATACGGCATAGGTCGCCATCAGGCTGGTGGTCGGGTCGCTCTTGGGAAAGAACACTACCGCAATGACGGTCGCAAGAAAGCCGTAGGCGGCGTAGTCGAACCACTCGATGAAGGTGCCGATAAAGCCCGCTGCGGTAGCGCGGCGCAGTACCTGCCTGGTGTCGGCTTCCACGGCGCTGCTGCGGGCCTGGCTCGCTGGGTGTCCCGGGCGATTGCCGCTTGGCAGCAGTTCCGTGCCGCGCAAGGATTTCGTGTTGCTCATACTCTGTCTCCGAATTATTTTGTCCTGATCGCGCTATGTCTATCCAGGCATGGGCTTTTGCCGCATGCAACCGGCGACCAGTCTTGTGGTGTGTCTTGTGGATCTGCTCTGCGGGTAATACGGGGTGTTGAACTCCTAATGCAGGGTAAGAAGGCGCAGCGATACAGCGGATCGCCGATCCTTCGACAAGAAAACGAAATCCCGATGCCACGGCTATGTCGCGCCTGCCGGCGAGGCAGGCTAGCCAACTGGCGCTACCTGTCCTGCGGCAATGGCACCAGGGCGCTGTTGCGGTAGGTGTAGATGGTGATCGGCGAATCCCGCAGGTCGCGGTTGGGGTCGAAGCGGTATCGGCCGGCCACGCCCTGCATATCGATACCCGCCAGCGCTGCGCGGTACTGCGCCGGCTCGACCGAGTTGGCTGCTTTCATCGCCTGGGCTACCAACCTGAGGCCGTCATAGATAGACGCGCTGTAAGTGAGCGGATCCGTGTTGTAGCGCTTCCTGTAGTCGCTCTTGAACTGGCGCCCCGGGCCGGTGTTCTCGAGCACGGGACCGCCCTGCGGGCAGTACACGTGCTCGTCCACGGCATCGCCCCCCAGCCTGGCCAGTTCGATATTGCACATCGCATCGCCACCGAGCAGATAGGCGTCGGCCATGGCGAGCCGCTTCATCTGGCTGCGCAGGGGTCCGGCCTGCGAGTAGTAGCCACCATAGAAGATGCCGTCCACCTTCATGCCGCGTATTCGGGTCAGAATCGGGACGAAGTCTACGGCCTTGTCCGAGGTGTATTCGCGGGCGACGATCTCGATGCCTTGCGCCCTGGCTGCCTTGACGAACTCGTCCGCCACACCCTGGCCGTAAGCGGTCCGGTCGTCGATGACCGCGAAACGCTTGGCGCGCAGTTTGACCGAAGCAAACTCGCCCATGCGCTTGCCAAGCTGGCTGTCATTGGCCGAAATTCGGAAGACATAAGTGTGCCCGGCCTGGGTGACTGCCGGGTTCGAAGCAACCGTTGCCATCACTACCCCGGCCTGGTCCAGCAGGCGGGAGATCGGGATGGCGACGCCCGAGTTAAACGGCCCGAACACCACCTTCACGTTCCCGTCCACCAGGCGCTGGGCAACCGACATGCCGGTGCGCGGATCCGCAGCGTCGTCCTCGGAGACCAGGCTAAAGCGCACGGCTTTGCCGTTGACGACAAGGCCTTGCGCATTCAGTTGATCGATGGCCATGCGCAGGCCGTTTTCATTGTCCTTGCCGATGGCGGCTTGCGGGCCGGACAGTGGGCCGGTCAGGCCGACCTTGACGACTTGCTGCTCCGCAGCCATGACGAAGGACGGCAACGGGCACGCCAGCACGGCGGCGGCCAGGCCCACGTAGAAACGAAATTGACGAAACATTGCGGCTCCCCTTTTTGCCAACTCGCGCGACGCCGGTGAATGGCGCGCTGCGTGGCCATGTAAAGACGACGGCATGCTTGATGACGACGCGGCCCGTTTCGCGCTCAGCGTGCAGCGGCGCGCTTGAGCTTGCGCTGGTGCATCACCCGGCCGATCGTGTTGAGCAAAAGCTGCGCGGCGAGGATGGCGGTGGATCCCGTATGGTCATAGTCGGGAGCGACTTCTACCAGGTCCATCCCCACCACTTCGCCTTGCTCGGCCAGGCCAGCGAACAATTCCAGACCCTCGTAGTAAGTCAGCCCGCCATGGCTCGGGGTACCCGTGCCAGGCGCGATGGAGACGTCGAACCCGTCGATGTCGATGGTCAGGTAATAGCGTACGCCCTTCGGGATGCGGTCCAGCACACCCTGGATGCCGAGCTTGCGAAGCTGGCGCACCGAGATGATGTCCGACCCCATCTCGCGTGCCTGGGCATATCCCTCGCGTGCGGTAGAGGACACATTGCGGATACCGATCTGGGTCATGCCGCTGACCACGCTCTTCTCCGCAGCGCGGCGCAAGGGGTTGCCGTGACCATGACGCACGCCATGCCGCTCGTCGACAAAGTCCAGATGGGCGTCGATATGGACCACGTGGAACGGCTCCTGACCTTCGAAGGCCGCGATGCAGGGGATATTGATCGAATGGTCCCCGCCTAGCACCACGGGCAGCGCGCCGGCCTTCAGGATCTTGCGCACCCCGTATTCAATGTTGGCATGGCTTTTCTCGGTATTGGTATGCACCATATCGGCGTCGCCAATGTCGACCATCCTGACCTCACTGGCCGGCATGTACACAACGTCGTCCTCGAAGTCATAGGCACCACTATGGCCGAACGAGAACAGCGTGGACGCCTCGCGGATCGAGCGCGGGCCAAAGCGCGCGCCGGCCCGCCATTGGGTGCCACAGTCGAACGGCGCACCGATGACGGCCACGTCGGCGTCGATGGCGTCCCAGTCAAGGCAGAGCGGCGATTTGCCGAACGTGCAGATACCGACGAATGGGAGGTCGAGCCGGCCCTTCTCATATTGATTTTCAGACATCGCGTTCACCAATCCTTTCTTCGTTGATGCGGTGGGGACGAGTCCATTCTGGACAACGGCATGGTCCGGTACAATCAGAATGTTTAGAACTTCAGTTCGATAAAATCCGAACTAAAGGTGGGAACGTGAAACTCCGCGATGTGGACCTCAAGCTACTGAGAATCTTCGAAACGATCGTGGGATGCGGTGGCTTTGCCGCGGCGCAATCGCTGCTGGGCATTGGCGCGTCCAGCATCAGCGAGCATATGACGCAACTCGAGACACGACTGGGCGTGCGCTTGTGCGAGCGCGGGCGCAGCGGGTTTCGCCTGACCGAGGAGGGCCTGCAAATGCACGCTGCGGCCCAGCGACTGCTCGCGGCAGTGGATACCTTCCAGATGGAAGCGGGGACCATCCGCAAAGAACTCCACGGAGTGCTTCGCCTTGGGCTGATAGAGGCCACGCTTACCGACCGTGGGGCTCCTCAACTGGCCGCGATCCGCAGCTTCGGCCAGGCCGCGCCGAAGGTGCAGTTACATATCGAGATCGACTCGCCCAACCGCCTCGAACAGCGAGTGCTGGATGGCAGCCTCCATTTGGCGGTTGGGCCGTTTCCAGACCCGGTAGCGGGTCTGGACTACCGCGTGCTCTATCGGGAGGAGCAAGGACTTTACTGCGCATCGCCGCATCCGCTTTTCTCCCATATTGGTCAGAAGGGGCTGGCGGAGCAGGTTGCCGGCGCCAACCTAGCTACGCGCGGCTACCTCGGGCGGCAGGAGCTTGACCTGCTCGGGATGCAGGAGGCTGCAGCGATGGTGGATAACGTTGAAGGGCGCGCTATGCTGATCCTGTCCGGGAACTACATTGGCTTTCTGCCGCCGCACTATGCGGATGCGTGGGTGGCACCCGGCCTGTTGCGCCGCCTTGCGCCAGAGCGCTACACCACGCATCTCGATTTCAAGATCATCACGCGGCGGGGCGCGCGCGAAACGCGGACCGTGCTGGCGCTGATCGATCACCTTGCAGAGGCCGCGAAGAAGGAGAGGTAACGGGTAACGTCCGGGCTCGCATCGATAATCAATGCCGGGCTCCGTACGCTGGCGGAAGGGGCCTCAGATTAGAACTGCCACTATTGATCCGGTATGAATGAACCTGAGTTTTTTGGCGATGCCATCATGTTGATTGCATGCAAGCCACAGACATGAGAGCGTTGTCGCGCGAAGCGCGGCACGAGAGACGAATGCAATAGACGCAAAAGGCTTTCGCTACGCGTTCAGCTTCGAAGTTGGGGTCATGCCGGGATAAAGCCGGAAATGACACTTAGCACCAAAAGTAATAAAGAACGCCGCCTTTATGCGATTAGTTACGTGGTGTCAACTGCTCCAACGGCTCGATCTGACGGAGCCAGCCTTGCAGCATCGTGACGATTCGCAGCACTTCGGATAGCGTGTCGAACGCCAATTCCGGCAGACTTTCCTCGTCGGTTGCGACAGTCATCCCCGCGCCGTTGATGACTGTATGCGCCATCCCGTGCAGACGCAGCAGCATATCGCGCAGGTGCTTGCCGCCGGCCAATTGTGCAGAGCCTCCTTAAGCGTACCTGGGCGCATGAATATCACCGTACATTGGCTTTGCCAGATCGCGTATAACTGGGGATCAATCGACAACCTCTCGCAGCGAGACAGAAACCATCTGTAGCGCAATGAGGAGCCCTTAAGCCAGTTCTGGGATATCAGGCACACAATCACACTGCCTCCTGGGCATCGCCTGACCCTCGGACGGCTTCATCCACGTCCCAGCACCCATGCATGATGATGCAGATGGTCAGCAATGAACGTCGCGACGAAGTAGTAGCCGTGATCGTATCCTGCGTGCCGCCGCATTATCAGTGGCTGACCTGTGGCAGCACACGTGGCTTCCAATAGCTCTGGGCGTAGCTGTTCTTCAAGGAAGATGTCCGTAAGTCCTTGATCCACAAGGATCGTGGCGGGATACGGGACCTGTTGAGCTCGGACAAGTTCGCAAGCGTCGTGCAATCGCCATGCCGACTCATCTTCACCCAAGTAAGCCGCGAACGCCTTCTGCCCCCATGGCACAAGCGCAGGCGCGCAGATGGGCGAGAACGCGGACAAGGATCGGAAGATTCTCGGATTCTTCAGTCCCAGGGTCAACGCGCCATGTCCTCCCATCGAATGCCCGAACAGGCCAACGCTGCCGACATCAATCGGGAACTGCGCTGCCAGCACTCGGGGGAGTTCTTCGACGATGTAGCTGGCCATTCGGTAGTGGCGCGACCAAGGTTCTTGTGTGGCATCCAGGTAGAAGCTGGCCCCCGTGCCCAGATCCCAATCGCATTCCTCTCCCTCGACGCCCGCGCCGCGCGGACTAGTGTCCGGGGCAACCAAAGCAAGACCCAACTCTGCGGCCAGGCGCTGGGCTCCGCTCTTGATCATGAAGGTTTCTTCATTGCAGGTCAGCCCGGCCAGGTAAATCAAAGCTGGCACCCGCTTGGTTTCGGCCTGTGGAGGAAGGTAGACGGACAGCCGCATGGGAAGGCCGATCACCTCTGAGGGGTGGCTGTAGTAACCCTGGCTGCCGCCATGGCAGCGATGTTTGGTCAGTGTTTCCATTTCTCGATAAAAAAGACGGGCGGTCCACGGGAGACGCAGGAGACCACCGCCCGCCAAGCCAGTACGTTCAGTACAACACGACGGAGCGAATAGACTCGCCGCGCTTCATGAGATCGAATCCCTCGTTGATGCGTTCTAGAGGCAGCGCGTGGGTGATCAGATCGTCAATATTCAGCTTTCCCTCCATATACCAGTCGACGATCTTGGGTACATCGGTCCGTCCGCGGGCGCCACCGAAGGCCGAGCCCTTCCACTCGCGCCCCGTCACCAGTTGGAACGGACGGGTAGAGATCTCGGCGCCTGCCTCGGCCACGCCAATGACGATCGATTTGCCCCAGCCTTTGTGGCAGCACTCGAGCGCCTGGCGCATGACCTGCGTATTGCCGATGCATTCGAACGAGTAATCCGCCCCGCCATCGGTTAGCTGGATGATATGGTCGACCACGTTGCCAACATCTTTCGGATTGACGAAATCGGTCATGCCGAACTTGCGTGCCATCGCTTCCCGCCCGGGATTGAGGTCCACGCCGATGATCTTGTTGGCGCCGACCATCTTCGCCGCCTGTATCACGTTCAGGCCAATGCCACCGAGGCCGAACACCACCACGTTCGCTCCGGCTTCCACTTTCGCCGTGAACAGCACGGCGCCCACACCGGTCGTCACGCCACAGCCGATATAGCAGACCTTGTCGAACGGGGCGTCCGGACGGATCTTGGCCAACGCGATCTCCGGCACCACGATATGGTTGGCGAAAGTCGACGTTCCCATGTAGTGGAATAGTGGCCGCCCGTCGAGCGAGAAGCGCGAAGTCCCATCAGGCATCAGACCCTTGCCTTGTGTCGCACGAATTGCCTGGCACAGGTTTGTCTTCTGCGACAGGCAGAACTTGCACTGCCGGCATTCCGGGGTGTAGAGCGGGATCACGTGATCGCCGGGCTTCAGCGCCGTGACGCCCCGCCCTACCTCGGCGACGACGCCTGCGCCTTCATGCCCGAGAATGGCCGGGAAAAGGCCTTCCGGGTCCGCCCCGGACAGCGTGTAGTAATCGGTGTGGCAGATGCCGGTGGCCTTCAGTTCCACCAGCACCTCGCCCTCGCGTGGACCGGCCAGTTCGACCGTCTCGATCGTCAATGCCTCGCCCGCTTTCCATGCGACGGCAGCTTTCGTCTTCATACCAATTCATCTCCTGATTAGCGTCCAGAGCGCAGTTTCGCCCGGATCATGATCGCTTGTGGAGTACCGATGCAGCATGCGCGATCATTGCAAGCGGCACCGCGGTGTGGCCCGCTGCTACAGCAACTTGGATGCCGACTTCGCGTTGCCCATCTCGGCCCGCAACCACTCTGCCAGCGCTACGCTATGCTCGAACAAGGAATACTTGGCGCCTTCGCCATAGTCGGGCATATCGATGATCTCGGTCGTGACATAGCGCAGGCGGCTGTCAGCGTTGCGGAAGTGGGCCGCAAACACTTTGCGTACAACCTCCTTCGAAGGTTCAAGCTTGTAAGCAAACCATTCGCTATGCCACTCGCCCGGACGCGGCTTCAGAAAGGGGTACTGGCACGCCCGACCGGGCTGTCCATCCGGGTGACTGGCCCACTTGTTCACTGGCCCGTTCGGCGCCACAGGCCGGACCGAATGCCATAGGGTCATGTTTTCCGCAATCCAGGCATCGAGAATATTGCCCGGCTCGAACGGATCGAGGATGAGCTCGCCCGCCTCCACATCCTGGCGGACACCGGACCGATCCTGCTCCGCAGGGGATTCAAGCTTGAGCAGCACGTGGCTATGGTCCAGCAGAAAATTGAACTGCATGCCACGCTCCCGAACCTTCTGCGCGACCGCAAGCACCCTGCGGAAGTCTTCGGACCACATGTAGATGTGTACTTCGAATGTGATCTCGATATTCAGACGGGCCGCTTCCTCAAATGCAAAGCAATAGAATGCAACGACTTCGTCGTCGTTGAGCGAATGGCCGTCAGCGTGCGCATCGTACAGCATGATGTTGTGGCAGTGACTGCCTGCACTTTTTGCGAGCCGCAGGTTCTGCAGCAGCAATGCCTCATCTCTTCCGGCCGTATAGGTCCAAAGCCCGGTAAGGATCGGTAGGCCGTGCTTATCCGAAGCACGTAGATACTCTGCTTCCTGTCCGGGTTGAGGCAACCGGTCGAAGAAATCGAACACGCCGGCGGCCTTCACCATGCGGAACTGCTGGTCAATCGATGGTGCATTGCCAGGGGCGTGCTGGGCGCTGCGGCCATTGCAGCCAATCAGGAGTTCGCGCATGAATTCTCCACAATCGCGATGTTGTTGGAAGGGGAATCGGTAACAGGGCTTTGGTCTTGCTCCAGGAGCCGATCAAGGAGTCGGCGCAAGCGGATCGATGCGTTATCGATGGCAAGTCGAAGGGGATTGCCGAGCATGTCCCCAGTATTCGCCTGAATCGCCCCAAGCAATGCGCGATCTTCGTCGAACGTGATGATGTACGCCTGGCGCATCTCCTTTGTTACGTCTTCGTTGCCAAGGGCAAAGGTGCGCAGGACGAACCAGAAATAGTGCGTGGTGTGGTCGCCTTCTGGCGTCAGCGCCGCATAAGAAAGCGTGCGGTACTGTCGGTTCAGGCTGTCTTCATCGCGTGCGCCGCCGGCGTCGACGGCTCCCATGTCGACAAGCGAGATATTTGGCGCATAAAGGTGGTAGAACTGCCAGCGGTCCACACGGCCCTGGAAGCCTCCATAGCGTTGCATGACGGGTACCGGCTCTGACTGTTCGATCCAGCGACCGACAGTAATCCGGGAATCGCGCTGTTCGACCGTCAGTGGCACCTCGCTCGCATCTGCGCCGCCAATGGTGCCTTGATGCACGAAAGTCGTGTGGGCAGGGTCGACAAGGTTGTCGAGAATATTTTCAATACTGGCAGGGAACAGGGTGTGAGGACCATGAAAGGCATCCCAGCCTGGCGCGCCATAGTTCGGGATGTCCAATAGCACGGCGGGGTCTGCAAGGTCCGGATCCCCAGGCCAGAACCAGGCAATGCCGTAGCGCTCGATGCAGGGGTATGCCTTCAGCCGCGCGGTTGGCGGGATATTGCTCTGGCTGGGGATGTGGACACACTTTCCGTCGCCGTCGAACTGCAGGCCGTGATATGGGCAGCTGATAACGCCAGCGCATAGCTTTCCCCGTGAAAGCGGTGCGCCCTTGTGTGGGCAACGATCGCTGAGCATGGCCGGGTGGCCGTCGGCATCGCGGAATAGCACCACGTTTTCATCGAACAATCGGCGCGAGATCATCGTACTGCCGAGCTCGTTGCTCAGGGCAGCGGCGTACCACCGATTTCTAATCCATTTCATGTTGGCTCCTTTATTGCATTTTTTGGTTGCCGACTAGAGGTCGAGTTTCAGCGTGGCAGTCTTGGCGCGCGAGACGCACAGGCAGATCGTTCCATTGGCCGCCTTCTGCGCATCGCTCAACGCGTAATCGCGGTGGTCAGGAATGCCGTCAATTACGTTGACAGCACAGACGCCGCATTCACCACGACGGCAGTCATAAAGCAGATCCAGTCCATCGCGCAGCAAGGCGTCCAGCAGGCTTTCCGTCGGCGCGACACGGACGGTGCGCTGGCTTCTTGCCAGTTGCAGTTCAATCTGTTCGTCATCTTCACGCGGGGCGTTGGCGAACAATTCAAAATGCACTGCATCCCGCTCCCACCCGCGTTCTGAAGCAAATCCGAGCGTTGCATCGATCATCGCCTGCGGACCGCAGACATAGAGATGCCGGCCTTTTTCGGGCACGCCGATGATGTCGCTAATTGGCATCCCCCGGGCCGGCTCTCCATGGTCGAAATAGAGTCGAGCAAGCGGCCCGAACCGGGAAACAACATCATCGCAATACGGCATCGCTTCCGCCCTGCGGGCGACGTAGTGCAGTTCGTAGGAACTGCCAGCGCCGTGCAGTGCCTTCGCCATGGCAAGGATCGGGGTAATTCCGATGCCTCCGGCAATCAGCACGTGATGATCTGCATCCTTGGACAGCGGGAAATCGTTGCGGGGCGCCGTGCACTCAAGCACATCGCCAACAGCGACCTGTTCGCACAGGAACGCCGAACCACCACGACTTTGGCGGGAACGATGTACGGCAATGCGATAGAGGTTGGAACTGTTGCCAGCGTCCAGAAGCGAATAGCAACGATCGTGACGCGTGCTGCCAGCCTCCAGCGTGAAGCGCAGATGGGCGCCGGGAGAATAGGAGGGAAGGCTTACGCCGTTGGCATTGCGAAACGTGAACTCTTTCACTTCGGTCGTGATGCTGCGGATGGCTGCCACGGCCAGAGATAACTTGTCACCACTCATTTGTCTGTCTCCATACTGGGCCGCCGGCGGTAACCGCCCCGCTGCCCGCTTCATCGTCAGATCAACGATGAGGAGAGTCTATGAGCCCAAGTCGCGAGAGGCATCCCACCCGGAACGATAGTGAGTAGCGAGAAATCGGATATCCGGCGCGGCTGACCGGTTGGCTACCGAAAACGCCAACTTAGGAAATCAATAAAGCCAATACTGAGGAGCATTTCCGCGTCTGCACATTTCATCGCTTCGGACAAATTGCCATACCTCGCTTGGTGTTAAGGGTAGACAAGGGCATCTATGCTGCTTTTTATGGTGCACTGCACCAGTTGCGCCGCGAGCTTGCCTCGAAGTGGCGGAATGACCAATATGCAGGCACACAGATGCAACTTCATCCGAACGAGGAAGCAAGAGACTTCCCATCCATTTTTCTGGAGTGAGACTATGAACGCCCCCCAAACCGACCGCGTACATCCGGTCGATGCCTGGCTACCGCCCGGCAAGAATCTGGTGCTGGCTTTACAGCATCTGTTAGTCATGTATGCCGCGGCGGTTTCCATCCCGATTGTCGTGGGCAACGCCATCGGCCTGTCCCACGATCAGCTTGTGATGTTGATCAATGCCGATTTGTTCGCGTGCGGGATCGCGACCTTGATTCAATCGGTCGGCTTTTGGAAGTTCGGCATCCGGCTTCCGTTGATCCAGGGGTGCAGCTTTGTCGCAGTGACGCCGATGATCCTGATCGGGAAAGAACATGGCATGCCGGCGGTGTATGGCGCCACCATTGCTGCAGGCATCTTCTGCATGCTTGTTGCCCCCTTCTTTGGCAGGGTCAGGCGCTTTTTTCCGCCGGTCGTCATGGGTACGACGATCCTGCTGATCGGCTTGTCGCTGCTGCCGGTCGCAGTGCGCTGGTCCGCCGGTGGCTCTCCCAAATCGCCAGACTTCGGCTCCCCAGTGAACCTGATGCTGGCCGGCGTATCGCTGGTTACCGTGCTGCTGGTCTTCGGGCTCGGCCGCGGACTGCTTCGCAATGCTGCGGTGCTGGTCGGCCTCCTTACGGGAACAGCCCTTGCCATCGCAATCGGTAAGGCAGATTTTTCCAGCCTCAGCAATGAGCCGTGGCTTGCAGTAATCCGGCCGCTCGCTTTTGGCATGCCAGTCTTCGATCCAATTTCGATTGTGCTGATGTGCGTCGCCATGCTGGTGATCCTGACCGAAGTCACTGCGGACTTCTTTGCGGTGGGCGAGATGGTGGACAAGGAGATCGATGACAAGGCAATCGCGCGCGGACTGCGTGCGGATGGGCTGTCGACGGTCATTGGCGGCTTGCTGAACACCTTTCCCTATTGTGCCTACAACGCCAACGTGGGCCTTGTCGCGATGTCGGGCGTGCGTAGTCGGTGGGTGGTGGCCACAACGGGCGTGCTGCTGCTTGGTCTAGGACTCTTTCCAAAGCTGGCTGCACTCTTCGCCTCCATGCCGCTCGCGGTACTTGGCGGGGCTGGCCTGGTGATGTTCAGCATGATTGCAACGACGGGCTTGCGGATTCTCGCCAAGGTCGATCTCGCCAACGGCAACAACACCATCATCATCGCCGCAAGCCTCGGGGTCGGCCTGATCACGGTTGCAGTCCCTGGTTTCTACGAGCAGGTCGATGGGACGCTGCGGATATTCCTGCACAGCGGTATTACCACGGGATGTCTTACAGCCATCGTGCTAAACGCACTGTTCAATCGAAAACCCAGAAAAAGCGCGGAACAGGCTGCCCTGGTGATCTGAAGAATGGAACCCGGCGTTGAATGATATGAAGCACTCAAGCGATCAACTGGACGGCTTCCTGCTCCGTTTGCTGGTAGCTGTAATGGAAGAAAAGAGCGTATCCCGCGCCGCCGGGCGTCTAAATCTTCCACAATCCACGGTGAGCGCCGGACTGTCCAGGCTACGAAACATCTTCGAGGATCCGCTGTTCGTCCGCGGGCGAAACAGCATGGTTCCGACTGAACGGATGGTCTCGCTCTACGACCGCATGCGCGGCGCGCTGGAAGAGCTGGACGGACTTTGCGTGCCCCCGGCGGTTTCGGGACCTGCAGAGATCAACCGAACGTTTCATTTTGGGTCATTGGATTATGTAAGTTCGCGCTTCATCCCGACCGTCATCGCTCGAATCCTGCGGAGCATGCCAAGCGCGTCAGTAGAGGTGCATTCGCTGACGATGGATTTCGATTACCTGGAAGCGCTCGAGAGTGGTGCGCTCGATCTCGTCGTCGGGAACTGGGGATCGCCTCCGGAGCATCTGCATCTTCTTCCGCTGTTTGAAGACGAGATTGTGTGCCTCATGCGTCAGGGCCACCCCGTCCTCAGACGGTCAGATTTCAGCCAGGCTGACTACCTCGCCTGCGACCATCTTGGTTTGTTGCCATTCAACGTCAATCAGCTTGGCGTGATCGACGCATATTTGGCCCAACTGGGACTGCGTCGTCACGTCAAGGTAGTCCTTCCTTACTTCAATAACGTACCGGACCTGCTGACACAGTCGGATCTGATCTTCACCACCAGTCGGCGCTTCGCGGAAGCGCATGCGGCGGCGCTGCCGCTGACGGTCGTGCCCGCGCCGCTGCCCTTCCCGCCGATGCGCTTCTATCTGCTGTGGCATGACCGGACCCATCGGTCGATCGCGTGCCGGCTGCTCAGGGAAGCCGTCGCGGAAGCCATCACCGGATTTCACCGGACTCAAAGTGGATCGAGTCGTGCCGCGGCTGCGGCGCCAACGACCCCCTAAATAATCGGAGACAAAATGCGAAGGACTCAATATGCCGCTGCGGCGGCAGGGGCGCTTGCGTTCCAAATTTTCGGAGCTCATGCCCAAAGTGCCGTGACATTGTATGGACTGACTGACGTTTTCCTGGGCTCGCTTAAGAACAGCGGTGCACCGGCACATACCTCAGTGCTCAATAACGGCGGCATGACGACGTCCTATTTTGGCTTGCGGGGCCGTGAGGATCTCGGTGCCGGTATGGGAGCATTCTTTGCCCTGGAGAGCTATCTCCGAGTGGACTCTGGGGCTTCAGGCCGCTTTACCGGCGATCCGCTGTTTGCTCGTGGTGCCTATGTCGGGTTAGACGGCGGCTTCGGCAAGATCGCACTGGGTCGAAACGCAAATCCATATTTCGTTTCGACATTGAGTTTCAATGCATTCCGCGACTCCTTCACTTTCTCGCCGATGATGTTGCATACGTTCATTGCGTCGGGCCTTGGCAAGCCTTCGATCCAGGGCGACACCGCATGGAGCAACTCTGTGTTGTACACAACCCCATCGTGGGGCGGGCTCACGGGCAATGTCATATACGCACTCGGCGAGTCGCCGGGACATTCCGGACAGGGCAACTATGGAGCCAACATTACGTACGCCGGCGGGAAATTCAGCGCCACACTGGCGGCCCAGTATGTCGCCATCGCTCCTTTGTTTAACAACGGCGCAACGACACAGAAGGCAATTCAAGCTGGCATCTCGTATGACTTCGCCGTGACCAAGCTGTTTGCACAGTATCAGTACGCGAACAGCAACAACACATTGCGGGATAACACCTACTCGCTCAGCGCTTCGACGCCGGTCGGGGCGGGGAAAGTCTTGATCGCGTGGGCGCACACAGCCCGTAGCTTTACCGGGACGGAAACCCAACGAAGGAATACAGCTTCAATCGGCTACGACTATTTTCTCTCCAAGCGCACCGATGTCTACATCAACTACATGTACGACAAGGTAAGCGGATTGGCCACTGGCAATAGCTTCGGCTTGGGGATCCGTCACAGGTTCTGATTGCGTGCTGGCGGGCGCCCGATCGGCGGCCGCCCTTCCCCATTCAACATGACCAGCCCTCAACCATCAAAATTTCTCTGATCTGGCGTTATGTTCAAACAGGCTGCCAAAGCACGGTGGTAGGGGATCACCTGCACGCGATCTTGCCGGCCCAAGCTGCGTGCAGCGAACCGCATCGATTTATCGAGCGTCATTATCGGCTCCTCTTCAATTGGAGCGGTCGGGGCGGGCCAAAATCAGGACCGGACTCACCGATCGCGCGCGATCCGGTTTTAAGCACCACGTCGCCACCGACGCCAGGGGCGTCTATCACAGTCGTCCGGACAGGGCACGAGAGGCGCTTCACCCCAGGAATCAACATGCCCGTCGCCCCTGACTCAGCCGTCTCGCTGACGCGCCCCATCGCCCCGGAAGCGCGCCGGCTTCGCAAGCGAATGGGCTGCCCTTTGCCGACGGGCTAGCGTCTTCTTGTTCTGAAGCGCGAAGACGACTTTCTTGCCGGGACGCGGGTGCGCCTATCCTTTCACTAAAGCGGAATGACACCCGGCCTCTTCCCAGAGCCCTCCCAATTCACGCTGGCGCGATTAGTACTGGCCGTCGCGCGGCTTCGTGCCGGGCACGCCTGTGTACGGGTTCACGTTGCCGCGCGTTGAGTAGTTGTCGTTGCGCGTGGCGTTCGGGTTCGTTTGCGTGTGCGGCTGCACGTAGGTGCCGTTGTCGCGCACGTAGCCGCTAACGCTATGGTTGCCCGTGGTGGCGGTGGTGCCCATGGAGTTGCTGTAGGGCGAGCCGTACGCGTTGTAGCCTTGGTGGCCGCCTGCGGAGTTGCCGCCGGCGCCCCGGCCGTACGAGGCAGTGGAGGCGGCGGAGAGTGCGAGCAGCGTGAGGGCGATAATCGTCTTCGATTTCAAGTGTGGCTCCCTATATGGTTCGTTAAAGGTTTGAGGTAAGGCAGCTTAGCAGCCACCGCACGCCTGTAAATCCCGCGACAGCAGGACTTGCAGGTGATAGCAGAAGTCACGGTGACAGAACGCCTGGGCCACGCGACAAAAATTGACCGCCCGCAGCGGCCAGACAGATCGCGCCCCGTCCGTCCCCACCTTAGCCCCTCGGCGTTGCGGTAGCACACTGCAGGAGGTGGCGGGGGCGGGGACGGCTCGAAGCACCACGCCGCTTCCAGGTCCTCCAGCGTCTACCCGTAGTCGGCCATCTGGGCCTGAATTCAGCAGATCCGATCCGCACGGTCACGAACGACCGCGTCGTCGGCTAGACTGGCGCAAGAAGCAACATGGAGCCACGATGGACCCAGATGACGTGATACGAGATTTCGAGCGGCTTGCGCTGGATGACGCGACGGAATTGGAGGTCGACGACGCGATTGCCGGCTTGGCGGTGCTGTTGGCCGATCCAGCGATCGCGGGGAAAGAACGGGCCTTGTTGATCCAAGTGGGCGCGACACTCTACCGGTTGGGCCTGAACGAAAGAGTGGTGGCGGCGTTCAAGAAACGAGGCGACACAGCTCAGTGACCATGTCCCCCGCCCCGCCGCCGCCGTGATGTCCCCGGAGTTGAAGGACAGAGGTGGAATGCGGGAGCACCGGAACCAGCATTCCAGGCAGTTCCGCCGCTGCGGGACCCGGTCATTGGCCAGCTTTGACGCATTGTCCACGGCGCGACACGGCGCATCACCTGCCACGTTTCCTCGCAGTCTCAGTCACCTTTGAAGCCCACGGATTGGACGATGGGAGCCCAGTATTCCACCAACCGCCTCTGTTGCTGAGTGACCTCCGCCGGTGTCGAACCGGGCAGGGGCTCGTATCCAATGTTCTGAATTCGACTTTTGACATCCGGCATGGCCAAGACCTTGCGCATTGCTGCGTTCCAGCGTGACACCTTCGCTGGCGGGGTACCGGCTGGCGCATAGAGGGCATAGCCCGAGCCAACAACCAGCGAGGAGTATCCCTGTTCGCTGAAGGTTGGAACATCGGGAAGCTGGCTGCTTCGCTGTTTGCCCGACACAGCCAGGACACGGACCTTGTTCGCTCGATGCTGCTCTACAAACACGCCGAGCCCATCGACCGCCGAACCGATCTGATTGCCGACCAAGTTGGTCACCATCGCTGGGCCACCCTGGAACGGCACGATGGAGATATCGGCCCCCGAGCGTCGCGTGAACTCGATTGCAACAAAGTGCAGAGCCGAGCCAAGTCCCGACACGCCGACTGTTGCCACGTTCCGGTCGGTTTTTGCCGCCTTGACGTATTCAGCCAAGTTCCGATATGGCGAGCTTGCGCTAACCGCCAGCCCATAGTTGAGGGCAGCCACTTCGGTGATGGGTGCGAAGTCCTTGTCGGGGTCATAGCGAAGATTGTTGTAGACAAGGGGCGCTATCACCATCGTGTCGTGTAAGGTCATCAGCACCGTATTCCCGTCTGGTGCCGCCTGCTTCAACACTTCCGCCGCCACGCGCGTGCTAGCACCAGGGCGGTTCTCCACGATCACCAGTCTGTTTTAGCTCGTCTCTGAGCTTTTCCACGAGCACACGTGCCATGGCGTCAGCGGCCCCACCAGCCGGGAAGGGCACGATAAAGCGAGCCGGCGCCTCGGCGTGGGCAGACTGCGTTGCGCAAAGGCCCACTGCCAGCCACGCGCCTATCCCTGCCAGGCCGCGAATGACACACCGCCGTCCAATTCGATTTGCTTCGCTCAACATGTTTGCTTTCCTATCGGTTGTCTGGATGCTGATTTGCGGCCGCGTGCTGAACCGAGGGGCATCTGCCCGCCGCTCGGCGATCCGGGCCGCGTTAGCCAATCTTCGGAGGCAAATGAGGACCTTGTCGGGGTCATCGTACTTTCCGTGCATTTTCTGGCGGTATGCACAGAAAAATGCTTTTCTATCAAGAGATTACAAATACTCCGGCGGCGCGTGATTTATTGCGCCGGAAGGCCTTGCTACAGGCGGGTTTGCGGTCCGCTACCGCCATTTTTTTCACGGAAAGTACGATGACCCCTGCATCGGCACGAAAGCCCCCCGCATGCCGTTGAGGTGCTGATGTGCCTCCGGCCGGTCGAGCGCGGTATCGACGTGACCCTCCAACCTCTGCAAACGCCGGCCGCGATGACCGTCGACCAAGCGTTCGCGTTCGCCTGGGCGAAGGCGCAGGGGGTCGCGCAGCACCACGATGACCCCATCGTGGGCGTGCAAATGACGGTTAATGTGCTATCCGACAGTGTGATCGCGGCCGTTACCGGCGGATTGCCCATCACGCGCATCTAAGCCGGTCGCCGGGGCGGAAGTCCCGGCGTACAGGTTTTCCGGAAATTGTCGCCATAGTGATAAGAAGTGCTATTTCCTGCAGACCAAGGGCGACCGCCACTACCAGGGCACCACGTTCCGGGCGCCGGCCTCAACGGCCAGCGCGAACTGACCCGCACTTACTTCAGCGTCTTCAACCGGTTGTTCGCCGCACGCGCGCCTTCGGTACCTGGATACTTGGTCACCACCTGTTCCAGCGTTTTGCGCGCGGCATCCTTCTGGCCGGAGTCGAGCTGATTATTGGCCACCGCGATCATGGCGTCCGGCACCTTGGGATGCGTCGGGTTGGCATGGATCATTTTCTGCAGCACCCAGGTGGACCCCTTGTAGTCGCGCTGCGCGTAGAGCGAGTTGCCGAGCCAGTACTGCGCCAGCGGCAGGTAGGGGCTCTGCGGATATTTCTTGATAAACGACGAGAACGAATTCCCGGCGCTCTTGAAATCGCCCGTCTGGAAATGCTTGAGCGCGGCGTCGTATTCGGGCTTCTCGCCCGGCTGCGACGTGCCTTGGTGGTCTTCGACCGAAGCGTGCTGCGGCTCGAACTTCTTCAGGCGCGCATCCAGGTCGGCGTAATAGTCCTTCTGCTGCTTCTGCAGCGTCGCCACCGTGTTCTGCAGCACTTCGTTCTGGCCGCGTAGTCGCGCGACTTCCTGGCGTAGGCCTTCGAGCTGGTTCTGCAGGTCGAGTGTGGTGCGGCTGTTCTGCTCAATGCGCTGGGTAGCCGTCGCCTGGAAGCTGTTGAACTGGTCGCGCAGGTTGATGACCGTTTTGCGCGCCTGCTCATCGTCGAACACGCCGGCGTGTGCCTGCGTGGGTGGCAGCATACCGCCGCTCGCCATGGCGGCGAGCCACAACAGGGTAAAAACGCGTACTTTCATAAATGGGTCGTCGTGGGTTGTGTCGGTTAGCCCTGGTCACATCGCCGTTGGACAGCGGGCCGAATGCATCGGCGGCTCTATCCAACCCGGAAAAACTCGACGCTCTGCCCCGCATTGACGGCCCGCTTGAGCCACGACGGCATCTCGCCCTGCCCGTCCCAGGTCAGCCCTTCCGCATTGCGGTAGCAGACCACCGGCGCCGGTGGTGCGGGCGGTGGAAGCAGCGGCGGCGGCGGCGCGAAGCACCCCGCCGCGTCGAGGTCTTCCAAGGTGAGCCCGTAGTCGTCCATCTGCGCCTGGATCCAGCGGATCGCGTCCGCCCGCTCAGTCGTTGCTGTCATCGCTGCCGTCACTGCTGTCGTTGCCTTCGTCCTGATTGCCAGGCAGCGCCGCCGCCCCCTGCTCGTTGCACAGCTCTTCCCCTTGGTCTTCCTACGCAGTGGCCGCCGAACTTCCGGCCTGCCGAGTTTGCTAGTCAGAAGGGGGGCGGACCGGCCGCGCCCGCCAACCTGTCGTTCAGTACAAGAGATCGATTAGGAAACGCTCGGGCTTCTTGCCAATCCACGCGGGAGCCCTACCGCGCCCCGACCAGGTCTAGCCCGTCTTGGGATTGCGGTACCTCGGGCGCAGCGCGGCCTTCGTCTTGGTCGGAACAGCGCGGGCAGCGGGCGCAACACTGGGCTTGTCCGCAATGTCCTCAATGCTGAGGTCGTACTCCTGCATCAACTGCTGAATTTCCTCCACGACCTTTGGCACTTCCGTGGCTCGCAACTGCTCAAGTTGCGCATTGACAGATGCCAGTTGAGCGAGCAGTGAGGATTGGGACGGGCTTTGAGTTGCGGTAGGCGCTTTTTGCTCCTGTCGCGGCTTCCGGGTTTGCGTCTTCTGAGTCGGCGCTTCCGGGGCAGCCTCCACTCCAGGCAGTGCTATCTGCTTCGGCCCGCGCTTCCGGGTTGGGGTCTCTTGAGTCGTGACTTCCGGAGCGGCAACTTGAGCTAGGATTTTCGGCTTCCGACCGCGCTTCGGGGTCCGCCTCTCTTCCGGCGCAGCTTCCGGAGCGGCGGTTTCGGTGAGCGCTTTCGGCTTCCGACCGCGCTTCGGGGCCCGCGTCTCTTCCGGCGCAGCTTCCGCAGCGGCAGTTTCGGTGAGCGCTTTCGGCTTCCGACCGCGCTTCGGGGCCTGCATCGCTTCAGGCGCAGCTTCCGGAGCTAAGGCGTAAAGCGGTGCTACCGGGGCGGCCGTTTCGGCCAGTTCGTCCTGGGCGGCAGCTTCCGTCGGTTCGTCCGTGGCCAGGACTTCAACTGGAGCTTCGGCCACGGCTTCAGTGGTCGCTTCCGAGGGCATGGCTTCAATGGGCGCTTCCGGCGCATCAGATTCAGTCAACGCTTCCGAGGCGGTGGCTTCCATCGATTCTTCCGGTGCCACGTCTTCCGTTGAAGCGTCCGGGGCTGTGTAAGGCCGCCGGCGCCGATATGACACGGTCGCCGTCGGGCCGCTATCCCGGCTTGTGGACCAGAAGTCCAAGCGTCGGGTCTGAGTGTCAACGCTGCCACTACCGACGCACGCATCACTGGCTTCACCAATGACGGGAGCCGCGTCGCTCATCGCCTCAGCGATGGGAAGCTCCATCTGACCAAGTCCGTCCGTCGCATTGCTCGCGACAACGGGTTCAACCACTTGCTCTGGGGCCAATTCGTTCTCCTTCATTGAAGTCACTGCACGTGCAGACGCTTCCTAATCCCATGGACGGTGAGACCTTGTCTCTTGCGTGTCGTTCGAACTTACCCATCGGCGTTTATGTGATGCAAGGTTGGGGGATTGCCCGTAGTCGTCCATCTGCGCCTGGATCCGGCGGATCGCGTCCGCCCGCTCAGTCTTTGCTGTCATCGCTGCCGTCACTGCTGGCGTTGCCATCGTCCTGATTGTCAGGCAGCGCCGCCGCCCCCTGCTCGCTGCCCGGCTCTTTCCCGTGGTCTTCCGGCGCGGTCGCCGGCGGACTGCCGGCCTTGCGCCGCCTTCCACCACTGCCACCGCCGTCGCGTTCGGGCGGCGCGACGCGCAAGGTGGCCAGCAGCTGGCGCGCGAGCGCCGCTTCCGCTTCGCCCCGCTCGGCCCGACGCTGTGCCGCCGCGAGTTCCGCCTGTACGGCCTCCAGGTCGCTCGCCGCCTTGCGCTGCGCCTGCTCGGTGGCCGCGAGCCGATCAGCCAGGGCCGCGGCCTGCGCTTCCAGCTTCGCGCGACCCTCCGCCTGCGCCACCGCGGCATCGCGCGCCTCGCTGCGTGCCGCCGCCAGTTCCGTACGCAACTCTTCGGCGGTGCGCTCGCTCTTCTGACGCGCGGTGCGCTCGTGGTCCAGTTCGCGCAAGCTGCGCCGCTCGCTGGCTTCGGCGCGTTCCTGCGCGAGCGTCACCGCCTCGCGCGCCCGTTCCAGCTCCGTCGAGAATTGGGTGCGCAGTTCCGCCAGCTGCCGGCCGGCGGCGTCCAGCTCCGCCCGCCCCGCTTCCAGCCGCGCCTGGGTCGCCGCGTGCGCCTGCCGCTCCGCGGCCAGCGTCGCCTGAACCTCCTCGATGGTTTGGCGCGCGGCGTCCAGTTGCGCGACGAGCGCCGCGGCTTCCTCGCGCGCAAGCGCGGTCTCGGCGTGCGCGGCATCGCGCTCGGCCTCGGCGACGCTGGCCGCATGGCGGGCCTCGGCGCGCAGCGTGGCCAGCTCGCCGGTGGCGGCCTCGTTGGCCGCCTGCCAGATGGTCTGCACCGCCCCGGCCGCAATGTCCTTCAATGCCTCCGGCAAGTCGGGATGGTCGATGGTGACGCGCGTGCGCCCGCGCAACTCCTGCCAGAACGCCTGCAGCACCTCGGCGGGCGTGCCCATGCTGCCCTTGCGCACCAGGCTGTAGAGCTTGTTGGCGGTGGGCGTGACGCCGTAGCGGAAGAACAGCAGGCCGCAGACCTCGCGGTAGAGCGCGCGGGTCTCGGGGAAGCGGCTGCGCAGCTCGGTGAGATCCGCTTGTAGCGCGGCGTCGGTCAGATCCAGGTCGGCAGCGGGCATGGGGAGAAAAAAGCAAAAAAGTGATGATAAATATTACACCGTAATACGTAGCAAAGCCAATTTTTAAAGGAATACTTTAGACATAACTGCGCTTATGTCTATAATGATGGCATCACCTGCCCCGGACGCTGACCCCACCTTGGAATCGCCCGCCCATCCGCCCTCCCCGCCGACGCCCGGCCCCCTCGCCGCCCTGCCCACGCCGCTGGAGCAGCTGCGGCTGCCGCCGGCGCTGTCCGGGCGCGACGGCAGCAACCGCGCACCGGCCACGGCCACCCGCATTGCCGCGACCGACGACCTGGCCGCCGTCACCGCCTGGCTGGCGCGCTATGCCGACAGCGCGGCGACGCTCTCCGCCTACCGCCGCGAGGTCGAGCGACTGATCCTGTGGGCCGTGCTGCAACTCGGCAAGCCACTGTCTTCACTGACGCACGAAGACCTGCTCGTTTATGAACGCTTCCTGGCCGACCCGCAGCCGGCCGCGCGCTGGGTCCTGGCCGGCAGCAAGAAGCTCGCGCGCAACCACCCCGACTGGCGTCCGTTTGCGGGGCCGCTGTCGCCCGCCAGCGTGCGCCACGCGATGGTGATCCTGAATGCGCTCTTCGCCTGGCTGACCGAGGCCGGCTACCTGGCCGGCAACCCGCTCGCGCTGGCCCGGCGCCGGCGTGCCCCCAGCCGGCCACGGATCACGCGCTACCTGAGTCACGAGCTGTGGGCGACCGTCAAGGAAACGGTCGAGGCGATGCCGGTGGACACCGAGCGCGAGCGCCTGCATGCCGCGCGCTGCCGCTGGGTGCTGACGGTGCTCTACCTGGGCGGGCTGCGGGCCGCCGAGGTGACGGGCACCCCCATGGGGGCGTTCTTCTGTCGGCGCGACGGCTCGGGCGTGGAGCGCTGGTGGCTGGAGGTCACCGGCAAGGGCAACAAGACCCGGCTGGTGCCGGCCTCCGACGAGCTGATCGCCGAACTGGCGCGCTACCGCCGCGCCCACGGCCTGGCGCCGACCCCGCAGCCTGGGGAAACGCGCCCGCTGCTGCTGCCCGTCATCGGCCGTGAGACGGGTCGCGACAAGGCCCTGTCGCGCGGGGCGCTGCACCTGATTTTGAAGGAGGTGTTCGGCATGGCGGCCGGGCGCCTGCGGTCGCGCGGGCCCGAATGGAAGGCGCAGGCCGATGTCCTGGCCAGCGCCTCGGCCCACTGGCTGCGCCACACCGCCGGCTCACACATGACCGACCAGCAGGTCGACCTGCGCTTTGTGCGGGACAATTTTGGCCATGCCTCGATCGCCACCACCAGCGGCTACCTGCACAGCGAAGAGGATGCGCGGCATCAGGCCACCCAAGAGCGGCACCGCATCGGTTGGACCAGCAAGTCCTAGGATGAGCCAGCATCGGCAAAACGCACAGGGCAAAGCTATCGATCGTCACGGCAAACCTCCATTGCTACTTTCCCTCCAGCCCAAGCGCCACCGCCGCGTTAATCAAGCCATGAACCCTTATTGCTACAGCGACAGTGAAATTGCCGCCGTCTATCGCGTCATCCGGGAGCGTCGCGACATGCGCCACTTTCGGCCGGACCCGCTCGATCCTGCATTGCTAGAACGCTTGTTGCACGCGGCGCATCTCGGCCCCAGCGTCGGCTTCATGCAACCCTGGCGCTTCATCCGCATCACTGACAGGAGCCTGAGAACGCAGGTCCAGGCTCTGGTCGATGCCGAACGCCAGCGCACCGCGTTCGCCCTGGGCGAACGCCAGGACGAGTTCATGCGACTCAAGGTGGAGGGCGTCCTGGACTGCGGGGAAGTCCTGGTGGCAGCGCTGATGGATGGACGTGAGCGGCATATCTTCGGTCGGCGCACCATGCCGGACATGGACCTCGCTTCGGTGGCCTGCGCCATCCAGAACCTCTGGCTTGCTGCGCGCGCGGAAGGAATCGGCGTGGGCTGGGTTTCCTTGTTCGACCCTGAACAGCTTGGCCGACTGCTGCGGCTGCCGCCCGGTGCCCGGCCAGTGGCTGTGCTGTGCCTCGGCCAGGTCGAAACCTTCTATGAGAAGCCGATGCTGGAACAGGAAGGCTGGGCCAGACGGCAATCCCTGGACGAGATGGTGTTCGAGAATGGCTGGACCAACCCCAGCCCCCCAATCGCCTGGGCTGATTATTGATCCGGCAATTGTGGTCTTAGGGATCTGGCCGGCCTGGAGACCGGGCACGTCCGACCGGAGGATGCAAAACGTGCGCAGCAACTGTAAGCGAGGCGTACGCCAACGGCGCGACCCAAACCGTCGAAGCCGTCGTCACCAAGCCGAATCGGGACGATACCCCTCAGCAAAGCGGAAGGCACATCCGCACGCCAAGCCAATGGCATTTCCGCACCGATCGAGGACCGTATCCGAGAATAACGCCCATCCTGATCGCGGCACTACTCGTCCCGCCAGGCATGCTGTTCCCTGGTCGCATCCTCGCCGATCTGGGCCGCTGCCTGTTCGAGCAAAGGCGCATGCGCCTTGGGAACGACCAGCATCGTCAAACCTAGTCCGTCCATCACACGCAGGGCGTGCTCGAGATTGACGCCCTTGCCGTTCTCCAGCTTGGACAGCATGCCGATGGAGATCCCGCAATGCCTCGCTGCCTGCTCAATGGGCATCCCTTCCCCTGCGCGGGTTGCTCGAATGCGGTCGCCCAACTGGTGAATGGTGTGAATTGTCGCCCGCGAAAAAGGAGTCAGATAGGGAGCGGTCGTGGCATGGAGGCCCAGTCAAGTCAGCACGGAGTCTGCTGGCCAGGTTATTTCATGATGGTGAAATTATCTATCCCTGACGGCTGTCATATTCCGAGGGAGACGGCTGCATGCTCTGCGACTCTCGTGACAGGCGTCATCTCTGTTCTGTGCGTTCTGCTGTTCCGGAAGGCGGGCTGGTTTGCGCGGCTCCTCCGACGGACTCCCTCGGCACGAGGACCAGTAGCAAGGCGGTCGGCCGCCAAGTCGTCGCTACTGGCCGTCAATGGCAGGTTGCTCGACTTTGCTAGCGGATGTTCAGTAGGCGATGCAGCAATGAAGGGTCCACCCCGAAGCGATCAAAAATTGCATCTTCAAGCCGAGCGCGATCCGGGAAGCCATAGAATCCGGCCCTCGCGGCTTGGCAGTCCCCTTCAGCCAGGTCGAACAGCGCGCGCATCAGGCGCTGCGTCGCCACCAGGTCGACGAAGCTTTCGCCTTCACTCATCAACGTTCGGGACAGTCGCCCGGGGTGATCGATGCGGAGCTCTCGCGAGGCCGTTGCGAGCCGCCACGGCTTTTGCGGTGACTGGAACACGGCGAGCGCCACGATGCATGCGATCGGCTTGTGTGGACGCTCTCTTGCATCAGACTGCACCGGCTGGCCGGGTAGCTGGCGGAACGCTACGCGGGCCCGCTCCGCCAGCACAAGGCGTGGCGATTCGAGCGGCCGGATCGAGTGCAACACACTGTCCTGGTTTGCCCGCATCTGACCCGGCACGTTTAGCTCACAATCGCCTTCGATGACCTCTGCAGCCACGGGGAACGGAAAGCGCAGTCCGCGCAGATGGACACGCGCGTACGCTGGCGATTGGAGGATGATCGAACGGAGAGCGGCCTCTGGCTGCACTGCGTACTTGGTCATCGGTGCCAAGGCGGCGTATCAAGCCTCGTCCATCAAGAGCGACATGCCGAGACCAGCACGGCGCCACAGCCACGGGCTCGGGCGGTAGCGCATGTCGCCGGTCAGCGCTTCCATATTGCGCAGGGTCTCCAGCACCAGCTGCGGGCAGACCGCGTCGCCGAGCGCCAACGGGCCCTTGGGGTAGCCCAGGCCCAGGTTGACGGCGAGGTCAATGTCGGCCGGCGTGGCGATGCGCTGCTGCGCGATATCGCTGGCGATATTGATGATGCAGCAGAGCACGCGCTGCGCGACAAAGCCGGCCGAGTCGCGGATCAGCGTGACCGGCACGCCGTCGCTGGCAAAGAGGCCGTGCGCGGCGTCACGCGCAGCGGCGCTGGTGGCCGGCGTGGTCATCAGCGTGCGGCGCTTGGTGGCCTCGAACGGCAGCAGCGTGTCGATGGCGACGGTGCGGGCCGGGTCCAGGCCCTGTTGCAGCGCGCTGGTGGTGGCGTCCAGGCCCAGCGGCGTGACGATGATCAGCGCGTCGGCCGACGGCTTGTTGCCGCCTTCCGGGGTCACGCCCAGCGCGCCCAGCAGCTTGGTCACCATCGCGTGGCCGCGCTCGCTCTCGTGGCTGACCCAGACGCTCGACAGGCAGGCGCTAGGCACCACGGCAGCGGCGGGCACCTGCTTCTGGCCATCGGCGTAGGAATAGAAACCGGCGCCAGCCTTGCGGCCGACCAGTCCGCCGACCGAGCGGATCGCCGTGATCGGCGAGGGACGGTAGCGCGGTTCCTGGTAGAACTGGTTGTAGATCGATTCCATCACCGGGTGCGACACGTCCAGCCCAGTCAGGTCCATCAGCTCGAACGGCCCCATGCGGAAACCGGCCTGCTCGCGCATGATGTTGTCGATGTCGGCAAACTCGGCCACGCCTTCCTGCGCCACCTTCAGGCCTTCGATATTCATGCCGCGGCCGGCATGATTGACGATAAAGCCCGGCATGTCCTTGCAGCGCACCGGCGTATGGCCCATGCGGCGCGACAGCGCCATCAGCGCGTCGCCCACCGCCGGGTTGCCCGACAGGCCGTCGATGACCTCGACCACCTTCATCAGCGGCACGGGGTTGAAGAAGTGGTAGCCGGCGATCCGGCCTGGGTGCTTGGCACCCACGGCGATCGCGGTGATCGACAGCGAAGACGTGTTCGAGGCAATGATGGCGTCTTCACGCAGCACGGCTTCGAGCCTTGCGATCAGGTCGCGCTTGACCTCCAGCTTCTCGACGATGGCTTCCAGCACCATGTCGCAGCCAGCCAGGTCTTCGACCGCGCCGCAGGGCTTGACGCGGGCCAGCGTGGCCTCGGCATCGGCTGCGCTGATCTTGCCCTTGTCGGCGAGCTTGGCCAGCGTGTCCTGCAGGTGCTGGCGGGCGGCGGCCACAGCTTGCGGGTTGGCGTCGTACAGGTTGACGGTCAGGCCAGCCTGGGCGGCAATCTGCGCGATGCCGCGGCCCATGGCGCCGGTGCCCACGATGCCCAAGACATGGATTCCGGAGTCGGGGGTGGAAGATGCGTTCATTGGTGTTTTTGAGGAAGGCGTTGCGGCAACGATTCGAGGGGGACGTCGAAGGCATTCAGGTGAGGCCGGCTCGCAGAAGGCGACGGGGGACGGCCGCCCACGCCAACGCGGCGCGGCTATCCGGCCAAAAATCGCATTTACATTGTGCGCAGCAGGGATCCGTACCCTTCGATGGCCTCCTTCTCGCCAATCATCCGCAACGCGGCCCAAATGCTGACCTGCGTGGTGGAGATGACCGGCTTGCCCAGCTCCTGCTCCAATTCCGCGAGTACGTCCATCGTCTTCCAGTTGGTGCAGGCCAGAACGATAGCCTGAGCCTCCGGCCTGTCGATTTCGCGTGCCAGGTCTCGCGCGCTGCTGGCCTCCAGACGTCCGACGACCAGGTTGTCGACAAGGCCGAGACCTTTGGCATGGACAACTTCGAAGCCGCTTGCCTCCAAAAAGCCTTTGGCAATGCCGTTTACGCGATCGTCATAGGCAGCACCCAGTGCGACCCGGGCTATGCCCATATGGTGCAAGGCGTCCACCAACGCCGTGGAGGTCGTGGTGGCTGGCTTTCCCGAAGCCTCTTCGATGCGCCGGGTGACCTCGCGGTCATAGCCCAATCCTTTGAGAAAACTTGGAGCCGTTGCGCCAAGCACCAAAACGTCGACATCCGCGCTGCTCAGGTTGCGAGCCTGGGTTTCAATATCACGCACGACGTTCTCAATGGAGTCCGTCGCGATCTGCGTCAGGTACAGCCTCGCCACATGCAGGGTGACATGCGGCGGCAGCGCGCGATAGAACTCCGGTTCGACGGTGGTGTTGGACGACGGTACGAACAGACCGATTCGGCTCATTTCAGATACTCACTGGAGTGGATGAAACAGTAGTGGTTGCTGGCGAGGATGCTGCATTGCGCCCCGCAATTCGGCCCGACACGAAAGCCCAGCCGAGATGGTGTCCATGACCTTCGAGCAGTAGCCCGCCCTGCCCGGCCGATCCGGCGGCGTACAGCCCCGGGATAGGTGCGTCGTTGCCGTCCAGCACTTCCAGCCGCTCGCTCACGAGCAGGCCCCCGTCGGTGAACACCACGTAGCTCTTGATGGGACCCAGCGCGTAGTAGGGCCCTGTATTTAATGCTGGCCGGCCACCTCTCTCCGGCGAGGCGTTGTAGTTCTTGACAGCATCACGCAGCGCAGTTGCAGGCACCCCCATACTGTCGGCCAGGCCTTCCAGGGTGCTGGCGCGGTGGAATATGTCCGGCCGGTTGCGCTCGTAGTCCTTCAAATACGCGTAGGCCACGCCCGGAGCGGTCGAGACAAAGAATGGCCACTGCTTGAACTTGCTGGCCATCGCCTCGTCCATGACGATCCATGCGACCTTGTTGGGCTGGCGCGCGACATCGGCTGCGGGCGCTCCCAGTTCATCGGTGAAGCGACGTCCCTGCTGGTTGATCAGAATGCCGCCCTGGCGCAGCAGATCCGGCGAAGGACCCAGCGCGGTGGTCAGGAAACTCATCAGGAAGGGCCGTAGCACCTTCTGGGGAAGATGCTTCATGGCCCAGGCGATGGGCCGGGCGATAGCGCTGGCCGGAGGCAGCCGCTGCACGAGATTGCGTCGGGTAGGCGGGATAAATCGCATGATTGGCCCGCGGACGATGTCGCCGTTGATGATGCGGGCGCCGATTGCCAGCGCCATGCGATGGCCGTCGCCGGTCGCCGTCGGGTTGACCGGCTCGACCGGAACGACCGCCTCTGACGCCAGACTGCGCTTGAGATCCTCCGCACCGCTGTAGTCACCAGAGGCCAGGACAACGCCATGCCGGGCGACGATTCGACGCTTGCGACCGTCAGGCCCTTCGGCCTGGACACCGATCACACGGCCGTCCTCGACAATGAAGCCACTTGTACGGGTGTTCACCAGGATATCCACCCCCATGGCCTTGCAGTGCCGGGTCAGGTGGTAAGCAAAGGATTTGGAATTGGGCACCACGTTGTGCATACGTGCCACACGATGCGGAGGTTCCTCCTGAGGCCCGACAAACACCACGCCCAAGTTGATCAGCCACTGCAGCATGTCGCTGCTGTGGTCGACCAGAATCCGCCGCAATTTCAGGTTGTCGCGCGGAGCCAGTGCGCCAGCGTGCAGCGCCAGGTCCTCGAAGTGCGCGTCGGCACTGTCCTGGATGCCCGCGCTGCGTTGATGCGGCGTGTTGGTTGCCGTGACGGAGCCGACAGACCAGGACGTGGAGCCGCCGGGCTGTGGGTTCTTCTCCAGTATCACCACATTACGCCCGATCTTCGCGGCTTCGTAGGCGGCGGCCAGACCGGCCCCTCCTGCTCCGATGACCAGTACGTCAGTGACCATTTTCGTTGTCATTTTCAAATCCCTTGCCCGATCGATGCGGTGTTCGTGGCCGCGTACATCAGACGGTAGGTGCCTGTGACGGCATCACCGAGGCCGACCTCGGCAGCGTTCTTGTCCTCCAGCAACTGATGACAGGCCGCATCTGCCCGGTCTTCCTCCGTGGCCTCCAGCAACAGGACCCAGTCGACCGGCGCGTCGTCGGCGCCGGACTTCCGATGCAGGTCCTGGCGCGCCCGAAGTTCCTGTGATGCGGTAAGCAAGTGCACGCCTGTCACACCTGTCATGCTGGCCAAGCGCGGCATCACGCTTTCGACGAGCAGCTTGCGTGCACAGGCGCGATCATGTGCGTCCTGTGGTGCGCAGAAGCGCGCGGATACAAGCACGCCGCCGTCGCCAGGACCGATGCTGTGGGTCAGCAGCAGCGAGGCCCGCGCGACATTGCGGAACGCCGCACGCATCCGTTGGTCCTGTGCATCCACATTGCGCTGCAGCGACAGGTAATGATCAGACAGCAGGTCCTCAACGCTGGCGATCTCGTAAAGGGCCAAGGTTTGGGGATTTGTGTCTGGCGTGGCCGCAGTGAAGCGCCGCGCCCTTAGCCACCCCGGCACACCCATGCGCTCGGCAATGTGCTTCTCGATATACCACCTGTCACATTCGTCGCGATCCTGTGGCGCGATGTCGGTCCAGATAGTCAGCATGACAGGTGTTTTCAACATGTTTCTCTTCCCTTCGGGTGGAGTGCTACGGTCCGTTGCAGGCGTTCGCCTGCATCGCAACCACACGAGAATCTGCCGGAGCTCCCGCTCATTGGCATTGGCGTTTCGCCTGTGCTGTGTACTGTGGTGTCGAGGGCTGGTAGACAGCGACGTCACGACGCCCTCCAAGGACTGGGCGCTGTCACAGGCAACCACGGCTATGCCGCGGCATGGCGTCGCCTGGTCCAGGCCAACGGCGTCCAGCCACAGGAATCGAAGCCCTTGCAGGACTCCCCGGTGTTGCTCCTGGTCCGTCACTACCAACACCGCGGCCTGCTTGACCAACGGGGCCTGCTGCAATCCGTCAAACAGCGTTCGACGATAGAAGCGCTTGTCGATCAGTGGAAGCCAGCCGCCCATGCCTCTGACCTGTTGGTAATAGCGGTCTTCAAAGACAGCGGCCGACGCAACCGTGTACATCGCCAACGATGGCGGCCAATCAGGATGGTTGGTCTCGAAGCGCTGCGCCGAGTGGATCCCGGGAACCGTGACCATGATGCGCAGATGCTCCTCGTACCAGCGGTCCCATTCGGCCTTGCGGCCGAGGTCTGTCAGCCCGCTCTGACTCATGAAGATCATGGCTTTGGCACCCTCAGTCGATCTGCAGGCCGATGCGCTTGACGATTGGGCCCCATTTCGCAAGCTCTTGCTGAATGTGCTTGCCAAACTGGCCGGGCTCTCCGCCCACCGGTTCGTAGCCTCGTTCCAGCATTGCCTGGCGAACTTCAGGCATAGCCAAGACGCGATTGAAGGCCTGGTTCAGGCGGATGATGATTTCCGCGGGCGTGCCTGCGGGCGCAAGCACGCCGTTCCACGAGGTGACGTCGTAGCCAGGAAGGCCGGCCTCCGCAATGGTCGGCACGTCAGGGAGACTGGTGGCTCGCTTTCGGCTTGATACGGCAAGCGCGTGCACTCTCCCCTGCTTGATCAGCGGTATCACCGTTCCCGGCTCACCGAAAATCATGTTCACCTCACCCGCCAGAAGCGCGGTGGATGCCGGCCCGCCGCCTTTGTATGGCACATGGAGCAGCTGGATGTCAGCCATGCGCGCGAACATCTCACCGGCCAGGTGATTGATCGACCCGTTGCCGCTGGACGCGTAGTTGATGGAGCCCGGCCGGGCTTTGGCAATGGCAACCAACTCCTTCACATTTTTTGCTGACACGGTGGAGTTGACCACCAACACCTGCGGTACCGACGTGAGCAGGATGACCGGCACAAAGTCGCTTTCCTTGAATGACATCTTCTTATAGAGATGCGGATTCACGGCGTGCGTGCCGGAGTACGCAAAGACGATGGTGTATCCATCCGGCGCGGACTGTGCGGCAACCTGGGCGCCGATATTGCCTGCAGCACCGGCACGGTTGTCGACGATGACGGGCTGTCCCAGAACCTCGCCCAACTTGGTGCTCATCAGTCGTGCCACGATATCGGCGCCGCCGCCAGCCGGCCATGGAACGATCCACCGGATAGGCTTCTGGGGGTAGCCCTGGGCCTGTAGTGCCGGGCTGAGCGCCAGCAAGGCCAGGCTTGCTGCGAAAACCTGAAAAATCTTACGCACCGTCGTCTCCTTAGTTCGGGCGCGCATGCAGCCCGTTTCCTTGTGCAAATTCTTTCGAGTACAGGCAGGCGGATAACGGAACTGCCTGGCGCAACGCGAGAGCCACCTGGGTGGCGACTTGACGATAGTTTGCGCTGGTCCCCTGAAGGCGGCAATTTGAGATTAGCAAAGCGGTGCTTTTAGCTATCCAAAGCAAAGCGTAAGCCGCACATACGCCAGATGCCCAGATCCCCTACACACGGCTGCACGCGCTCCCGGTAGCAAGGCCTCAAACCGAGCCTTGTTTTTGGTCGGCTAAAAGCACTGCTTAACCAATGTCAAATTGCCGCGATCCGCCGGAGCGGACACACTTCGAACACCCGCTCCGGCCCATTCATGGCATGCACGATCCGGTGATCGTCGCCCGCCAGCCGCTGGGCACTTGATACCTTGCCTTGCAGTATGGAGGCCCCCTTGCATTGCTCCAATCCGAAATGGACACACTCAAGACACTTCCATTCCAAGCCCCAAGTGCCGGCCTCTCGTGCCTGCAGGGCATCCGCGTGCTGGATTTCACAACCTCGGTGGCTGGCCCGTACGGCACGTTGCTGCTAGCCGACCTGGGCGCGGATGTGATCAAGGTAGAGAAGCGCCACGGCGGCGATGACACGCGCAGCTGGGGTCCGCCGTTCCTCGATGGCGAGTCGCTTTGGTTCCTGAGCATGAATCGAAACAAGCGCAGCATGACCATCGACCTGACGCGGCCGGAGGGTCGGCGCGTGGCGCACGATCTGGTGCGCAGCGTCGACGTGGTGGTAATGAACACTTCTCAGCGCGTACAGGACAAGCTCGGCCTCGACTACACCACACTGAGCGGCCTCAACCCACGGCTGATCCATGTGTCGGTGACGGGCTTCGGCTTGCAGGGAGATCGAGCAGAACTGCCGTGCTATGACCTGATTGCCGAAGGCTACTCTGGTGTGATGCATCTGACCGGCGAGGCGGATCGCCCTGCGCAGAAGGTAGGGACTCCCGCTGCCGATCTGCTCGCTGGGCAAGATATCGCCATGGCTACGCTGGCCGCCCTGTTCGAACGCGCCCGCACCGGCGCTGGCAAACAGATCGACATTTCCATGGTGGCAACCATGGCCCGCTTCATGTCACCGCGGATTGTGCCTTACCTCGGCTCGGGAGAGCCGCCCAACCGCTCAGGGGGAACCGATTCGGTCATCGCCATCTATCAGGTGTTCGATACCGCGGACTACCCGATTACGCTCGGGCTTGGCAACGATGCGATCTGGCAGCGCTTCTGGGCCGCGGTGGGCCGCCCGGACTACGGCCAGCAACCGCAATTCGCGACCAATGCCGAACGGCGCACAGCGCGCCACGCCATCGTTCAGGTCATCACCGAACTGCTGGCCACGCAGCCGCGCCAGCACTGGTTGTCGCTGTTTGCACAGCATCGGATTCCGTCCGGTCCGATCAACAGCATCGATCAGCTGGCCAACGACAACCCGCTGCGCGAGGACGGCATGTTCTTCGCCGCCCAGGGCTCGGCAGGCCTGGTTCCCCAGGTAGGCCTGGGGATTCGCTTCGACGGCGCCAGCGCGGTCTTCCGTACGCCGCCGCCGGCGCTGGGGCAAGACACCGAACACATTCTCAGGGAAGAACTATCCATGTCCGCGACTTGCGTCGCGGGCCTCATCGACTCAGAAATCGTCTAACCAGGAGACAAAAATGCCCTATTCCGAAATCCTATATAAGGAAGACGGTCCGGTCGGCACCATCACGCTGAATCGCCCCCAGGACGGCAACATGTTCACCGAGACCATGTGCCATGAGATCCGTGATTGCATCAATGAGATCCGGCGCGAGACGCGGACTCGTGTCATCGTGATCACAGGTGCGGGCGACAAGTTCTTCTGCACCGGCGGTCGCAAGGGCGGCATGCAGGACACGACGCTCTATGCCGGCGTGCTGCCGACGCTGGAGATGTATGAAAGCATCGATCGGCTGCAAAAGCCGGTGATTGCCTCGGTGAACGGCTTCGCCGTGGGCGGGGGCAACGTGCTGCAGGTGGTTTGCGACCTGACCATCGCCAAGGAATCCGCGGTCTTCCGCCAGGTCGGCCCGATGGTGGGCAGCTTCGATGCCGGCTATGGCACCTGGTACCTGGAAGACCTGGTCGGAAAGAAGCGCGCAAAGGACATCTGGTACTGCAATCCCAAGATCACCGCGCGCGAGGCGCTGGGAATTGGCTTGATCAACCGCGTGGTCCCCGACGACCAGTTGGCGGCTGCCACGCGGGAATATGCCCTCGAAGTTGCCGAACGCGGTGCCTTCGCACTGGCCTCGCTGAAAAGCGCCTTCAACGCCCGCCACGGCGGCGTCAGCGGCCTATCCCGCATGGCGCATGACCTGCTGCTGCGTGGCTATCTGGATTCCAGCGAACATGACGAACTCGCTGCTTCCTTTGCCGAGCGCCGCAAGCCGGACCCATCGAAGTTCGGCCATTGATGCCCCCGGTGATCATCATGCAAAACATCCTGACACTGCATAATCCGCAGCATGCGCGAGACTACTACCTGTCCGGGATCTGGCAGCAGGAAACTCTCTACACGCTTGCCCGCCGCCACGCGCGCGAGCGGCCCACTGCCTACGCGCTGCGCGACGACGATGTCCGCCTCACCTGGCGAGAGGTTGTCGACTGGGCCGACAGCGTCGCCGAGGCCCTCCACTGCCAGGGGTTGAAATCCGGTGACCGCGTGGGAATCTGGCTGCCCAATGTCGTGCAGGCCAGCATCGTGTTCCTCGCATGCTCCCGCAATGGCTACGTTTGTTGCCCGTCGCTGCACCAGAACTACACGGTCGACGAGATCTGCACACTGCTTAACCGCATCCAATGTCGCGCCTTGTTTGCCATGGCGGGCTACGGCGCGGACGCAAGCCAGAGTTCGGTCTTCTCGCGCGTGAACGACATCCCCACGCTACGCGCGATCTACGCCCTCTCCAATGCAAAGAAGGAGGACGATGCCACTGCGGCAGGTGCGCTGTCATTTCCAGGCCGTCAGGCACCGCTAGCGGGCGCGCACGCCGATCTGAACCCCGACAAGATCGTGTACCTGGCCTTTACGTCCGGTACCACGGGGCAGCCCAAAGGCGTCATGCACAGCGACAACACGCTGCTGGCCAACGGACGGGCGCTAGTCGACGACTGGCGACAGACCGCCGACACCACGTTGCTGACCCTCAGCCCGATGAGCCACCACATCGGAACCGTCGCGCTTGAGCAGGTACTGGTATCCGGCGCAGAGCTGGTCATGACCAATCTCCGCGCCGGGAAGCAGGCGCTGGACCGGATTCTTGAAACCGGTGCCACATACGTGATGGGCGTTCCGACCCACGCCATGGACATCCTGCAGGCCATGCGAGATGGCAACGTATCGTCGCTGGGCGAGGTTAGCACCTTCTACATGGCAGGCGCTGCCATTCCGCAGGAAGTCGCGCAGAGATTCTTGAGCCTGGGCGTCACGCCGCAGAACGTCTACGGCATGACAGAGAACGGCTCGCACAACTACACCATCCCGTCCGATAGCGCCGATACGATCGTGTCGACATGCGGCCGTGCCTGTCGCGGTTATGAGGTACGGCTGTGGAACCGGGACAACCCCGACGTCGAAGCCGAGATTGGCGAAGTCGGCGAGATCGGCGGACGCGGCGGGCTGCTGATGCTCGGCTACTTCGGCAACCAGGTGGCCACTGAGACATCATTCAACCGTCACGGTTGGTTCATGAGTGGCGATCTTGGCATGATAGACGAGAACGGTTGCATCGTGATTGTCGGCCGCAAGAAGGACCTGATCATCCGTGGGGGGCACAACATCCATCCGGCGCGGATCGAGGAACTGGCCATGCGGCATCCGGTCGTGGAGCGTGCCGCGGCGTATGCGGTGCAGGACGAGCGCCTCGGCGAAAAGGTCTGCCTTTCGGTGGTGCTTCGCGCCGGACTGGAACTGGACCCGGATGACATGCTGGCCCATCTGGCCGAATGTGGCTTGTCAAAATACGACATGCCGGAATTCTTCCTCAGCCTGGATCAGTTCCCCCTGACGCCCAGCGGCAAGATTCTCAAGCGCGATCTGGTCGAGATGACCATGCGAGGCGAGCTGAAGCCAGCGGCTGTTCGTTACCGCACGCGCGCCACTGCAGGAGCCTGACCATGTCGATTGAAATCAAGTTTGACGGCCCCTACGCCATCCTCACCCTTAATCGGCCTGACGCGCGTAACGCCTTGCAGTTCACTATGATCGAGGCCCTGTCGTACACCCTCGATCAGATACGCGCCTCGGATGCGCGCGTGCTGATCGTGACCGGTGCCGGGCCAAAGGCTTTTTGCGCGGGAGCCGACATCAAGGAATTGATGAACCGCAGCCTAATGGAGCAGCGACTCGGTGCCCAGTTCGGTCAGCGGACTTTTGACAAGCTGGCCAGATTGCCCATCCCATCGGTGGCGGTCCTGCATGGATACGCCTTTGGTGGAGGGCTTGAGCTTGCCATGGCATGCAGCTTCCGCATCGCCACCATCAATGCGCGAATGGGGCTGCCGGAAGTCAAGCTCGGTCTCATCCCGGGCTATGGCGGCACGCAGCGCCTGCCGCGCCTCATTGGCGAAGCCCGGGCACTGGAAATGGTGATGTCAGGCCGCACGGTCGATGCGATCGAAGCAGAACGCTGGGGCCTTGTAAACCGCGTGGTAGCCGATGGCGACCCTGCTGAACTGGGCAAGGCATTCATGGCCGATTTCGTCGGGTACAGCCGTTGCGCGTCCCAGTTTGCCCGCGAAGCGGTCTTACGTGGGGCGGAAACCACACTTGACCAGGGGCTCGAGATCGAAGCCGACCTCTCCACCCTTGCCTATCAGACGGCCGATTCGGTCGAAGGCATGCGCGCATTCATTGAGAAGCGTTCACCGGAGTTCAAGGATGCCTGAGCTCAAAGAAGGCACTGTCATTGTCACTGGGGGCAGCCGCGGTATCGGCGCCTCGATCTCCATCGAACTGGCGCGTTCCGGCCTGCACGTCGCCTGTCTTTCGCGTTCCGGCGAGTTGCCTGATGCCAACGGACTGGATGCAGACTGCCAGCAGCGGCTCGCCGCCCTGCGTTGCGACATCACTGAGCGCGCGTCGATCGAGGCTGCAGTTGCGGCCGTGCCCGGGCTGTTCGGCAAGCCGGTGATCGGTCTTGTCAACAACGCGGGCGTTCACCTGCAGGGTCCGTCGGCAACCTTTCCCATTGCGGACTTTGAAAGAGTGATGCAAACCAACGCTTCGTCGGTGCTGCTCGCCAGCCAGGTGGCCTATCCCTATCTGCGGGAAGCGGGAGCCGCACTGATCGTCAACATCGGGTCGTTCTACGACAAGCTCGGCGTGCGTGGCAATGCGGCGTATTGCGCGTCAAAGGCCGCGGTCGGCGCGATTTCGCGCTGCCTGGCCGTGGAGTGGGCGCGTGATGGCATCCAGGTGATCAACGTCGCGCCGGGCTATATCGAAACAGACCTCAATCGTGACGAACTTAACGAGGGCGCGCTGCACGCGTTCCTGAAGAAGCGGATCCCCGTTGGCGGCCCCGGACAATCCCGCGATATCGGCCATCTCGCCGCCAAGCTGTTCCAACTTCCTGGCCGCTTCCTGACAGGCGAAACGCTCTACGTCGACGGTGGCCAGGGCATGGCCCTGTAGCCGGGGCGAGATCGGAGAATGACCATGAACATGCTGGAACGGTTGGACGCGCGCCTGCCGCTGTCTTCCGAGGAAACGATGCTGCTCGACAGCGTCAAGGAACTCTGCAACAGCCAGATCGCGCCGCGTGCGGCCGAGCATGACCGCTCGGCCGCGTTTCCCTGGGAGAACGTCAAGGCCATCAACGAAGTTGGCCTGAATACGATGTTTATCCCGGAAAGCTACGGCGGAGCGCAACTCTCCTTCCTCAGTTACCTGGCTTGTGTACGCGAGATCTCGAAAGCCTGTGCGTCCACCGGCATTATCTGGGCGACAAACTTCCACGCGATCAAACCACTGATCGAATTCGGCAGCGAGGCGCAGAAGCAGCGCCTGCTGCCGCGCATCGCGGACGGCGGACTGGCGTCGCTGGCCATCACCGAGCCATCTGCCGGATCGGACGCCACCGGCATGCGCACCACCTTTACACCCGATGGCGATGACATCGTCATCAACGGTGGAAAGACCTTCATTACCAATGGCGACGTGGCGGACCTGTACTTGGTGTTCGGGAAATGGTCAGGCATCAGCGACCCGAAAGCGGCAATCTCTGTACTGATCCTCGAAAAAGGCACGGAAGGCCTACGTGTCCTCGGCACCGAGCACAAGATGGGAACGCGGGCATCAAGCACAGCAAGCCTGGCGTTCGACAATTGCCGGGTGCCGCGCGCCAACCTGATCGGCAATCCCGGTGACGGCCTGCAGATCCTGTTCGGATCGCTGAACCGTTCACGCCCAAGCGTCGCGGCACACGCGCTTGGGATCGCACGGGCCGCCTTCGATGATGCCGTGGACTACATCAACGAGCGGCGCCAGTCGGGCAAGCGGATCCTGGAGTTCCAGGGCATCCAGTTCATGCTCGCCGACATGGCGACGGAACTCGCGCTTTGCGAATCGTGGCTGTGGCGGGTAGGCGAGATGGTAGACGCCGGCGATCGGGACTTCGGCATCGAAGCCTCGATGCTGAAGCAACGTGCCACGGATGCCGCCATGCGCATCACCACCGATGCGGTGCAGTTGTTTGGCGGCTACGGCTACTGCAATGACTGCCGCGTCGAACGGCTGATGCGCGACGCAAAGATCACCCAGATTTGGGAGGGAACCAACCAGGTCCATCGTCAGTTGATCGGGCGCAGCTTCCTCAAGAAATAGGAGATAGATGTGACAATCATTCAAACCGTCGGCGTCGCGGGCGCCGGCACCATGGGCGCGGGTATTGCGATCGTTGCGGCGCGCGCGGGCTTCCGGACCATCGTGTTCGACACGCGGCAGCAAGCGCTGGACCGCGCCCGCGGCCAGACCGAGGCGTTCCTGAGGAAATCCGAAGAACGCGGAAAGCTGCCGGCAGGCGCCGCGGCCGCGGCGATGGAGCGCTGGCAAGGCACCACCGAGCTGGCCGGCCTCGCCAGCTGCAACATCGTCATCGAAGCCATCTTCGAGGATCTTTCGGTCAAGCACCAGTTGTTCCACCAACTCAATGAGGTCTGCCCAGAGGGCACGATCTTCGCGTCGAACACCTCGACGATCTCGATCACCGAGATCGCCGGCGGCTCGGGACGGCCGGACCGTTTTGTCGGCATGCACTTCTGCCTTCCGGCGCAATTGATGAAGCTGATCGAGATGTCGCCGGGACTAGCCACATCGGACGACACGTTCCGGCAGGCGTGGGCATTCGCGGAGGCGATGGGCCAGAAGCCGGTCACCACGCAGGACACCCCGGGCTTCATCCTCAACTACTTCCTGATCCCGTTCAACAACGATGCCATCAGATTGGTCGAGCAAGGCGTGGCCGAGCCAGCCGATATTGACCTGGCCATCAAGAGCGCGCTCGGCTATCCGATGGGCCCGCTCGAGTTGCTCGACCTGGTCGGGATGGACACGCAGAAGCTGCTGTGCGAAGCCCTCCATGGCGTGACCCATGAGCCGCGCGCGGCCTGCCCGCCGCTGGTGCGTCGCATGATCGCCGCAAACCGCCTCGGCAAGAAGACAGGCGTGGGATTCCACACCTATGGCGACACCAAGATGTTTGGAGCCTGATATGCGCTATGAAATCGTTCAAGCCGGCAGCAGCCGGTCTTTTCCCTCGCCCCACCCGTTCCTCGAATCGGCATCGCAGGACGCCGAAGGCGTCATTTATCTTGGGGCCAATGCAGGTAAGGCCTACACAGACGGTGTCCGACATGAGTACCGTACATTCGTTGCCATCGAACTGGGCACGGAATGCCTCGGCATTTACACCGGCGAAAGCCGTGGCCTTGAGGGCTCCAACGTGGTCGGATTTGCCCGCTTCCGGCTCGGCGACGCCGATCCAAGTCCGTTGATCGAACTGGTGAAGCAACCGGGCACCCTTCCCGCCGCCGTGGCGGCAGCCAAGGCTGCCTTCCAGGCGGCCGGGCTGGTCGTTGCGGTCTGCAATGACTTCCCGGGCCGAATCGTCGACCGGCTCATCCGTCCCTACTTCAACGCGGCCCTGCGGCGCCTGGATGAAAAGCTCGCGCACGCGGACGATCTGGACAAGACCCTGTGCCTGGGTCTTGGCTATCCCGAAGGACCGATTTCGCTGCTGGAGCGCACCGGTCTCGCCCACCACTTCCGGGTCACGCAGGCGCTCTACGAGGCGCTGGGACAGGAACCCTACGCGCCGGCTCGGCGCGCGCGCGTGGCCGCCCTCCGATCCGAGCACGCATCCAGGGGCAAGCCATGACACAACCGCTAGCCGGCGTGAAGGTGCTGGATTTCAGCACGCTATTGCCCGGACCACTGTGCTCGTTGCTGCTTGCGGAAGCCGGTGCCGAGGTCATCAAGCTCGAACGTCCCGATCGTGGCGACGAGATGCGCTCCTATGCGCCGAAAGTGGATGACGACAGCGCGAACTTCGTGCTGCTCAATCGTGGCAAGCAGTCCGTCGCAATCGACCTGAAGTCGCCTGAAGCCTTGGCGCAACTCACGCCGCTGATTGGTGAGGCCGATGTGCTGATCGAACAGTTCCGTCCCGGCGTGATGGCTCGTCTCGGACTCGGCTATGCCGCGCTCGCCGAAATCAACCCGCGTCTGATCTACTGCTCGATTACCGGCTTCGGCCAGCGCGGCCCGCGCGCATCGGAAGCCGCGCATGACCTCAACTACGTGGCCGCGGCCGGCATGCTGTCGCTGACCGCGGGCAACGATGGTGCGCCGGTCTTGCCGCCCGCCCTGATTGCGGACATCGCCGGGGGCACCTATCCGGCAATGATCAACATCCTCCTCGCCCTGCGTCAGCGCGACCAGACCGGCAAGGGTGTCCACCTGGACGTGGCCATGGCGGACAACCTCTTTACCTTCCAATACTGGGGACTTGGCAACGGCGCGCTCGGATCCTGGCCCGGAACGGCATCGGAACTGGTCACGGGCGGTACGCCGCGCTACCAGATCTACCGCACCGCCGATGGGGCCTTCCTGGCAGCGGCGCCGCTGGAAGACAAGTTCTGGGGCAACTTCGTGGCGCTGGTTGGGCTCGATGCCGGCGCGCTGGCGGCGTTGCCACCGGCGCAAGCGGTCGACACGGTTGCCGCCGCCATTGCGAAACATCCTGTGGCCTACTGGGAAGACCGCTTTGCCGGGCAGGACGTCTGCACGAGCCGGGTGGTGAGCCTGCAGGAGGCCCGTCATGACCCTCACTTCCAGGAGCGAGGTTTGTTCGATCGCACCGTCACCACGGTGGCCGGCGCGACCATGCCGGCACTGCCGGTCCCCGTGGACGCCGCCTTCCGCGGCACGGAGCGCGTAGCGCCTGCGCCGGCGCTTGGTGCGCACAATCAACGTTTTGATCGCTGAGGTCCATCGATTATGAAAGCTATTGTCATAGAGGAATTTACGGCTCCTGAATCCGTCACCGTCGGCGATTTGCCCGATCCCCGGCTCGGCAAAAGCGATGTACTGATTGGCGTGCGTGCAGCCGCCGTCAACTATCCCGATGTCCTGGTCGTGCAGGGAAAATATCAGATCCTTCCGCAACGGCCGTTCGCGCCGGGAAAGGATGCCGCCGGCGTGGTGTTGGCGGTCGGCGCTGACGTGACCGGGTTCCGGCCCGGCGACCGCGTGGTAGCGCAGCTGGAGTACGGTGGCTACGCCGAGCTCGTCAGCGTCGATGCCGCATCGTGCTTCCGCATCCCGGATGCCATGTCGTTCGAGGACGCAGCCGCGATGGGCCTGGTGTACCAGACCGCTTACTTCGCGCTGATGGAACGCGGTGGGTTCCGCCAAGGCGAGACAGTCCTCGTCACCGGTGCCGCCGGCGGCGTCGGCTCGGCGGCGATCCAGATCGTAAAGGGCCTGGGCGGTATCGCGCTGGCCGGAGTCAGCGGCGCCGAGCATGTGGACACCGCAAGACAACTGGGCGCGGATGCGGTGATCGACCTCGCTGCCCCGGACTTGCGCGAATCGCTGCGCGACCAGGTACGCATCGCCACGGCCGGACACGGTGTGGATGTCCTGCTCGATACCCTAGGCGGCGACGTGTTCGATGCCGCGCTGCGCGCGATGGCATGGTGCGGCCGGGCCGTGGTCATTGGCTTCGCGGCAGGACGGATTCCCGAGGTCAAGGTCAACTATCTTCTCGTCAAGAACATCGCTGTCAGCGGGCTGCAATGGAGCGATTACCGCGAGCGCCAACCCGAGAAGGTGCTGGCTGTGCAACAAGAAATCTTCCGGCTGTATGAGCAAGGCGCGCTGAAGCCGAAGATCGCCGGCACCTTGCCGCTGGCGCACGCCGGTCAGGCGTTGGCTAAGCTCGCTTCCGGCCAGGTATCCGGCAAATATGTCTTGACGCTGGACTAAACCTGGTGGTCTCGGCAATGCGGCCGTGGGGATCTCCCACGGCCGCATCGCATTTGGTGGCTGGAATGGCGAACCAAAGCCAGTATTAACGGGCGGCGAGCCGCCCTACGTTCCGAGGCAAGGGGATTTTTTGTGGCGCGGTGAGAGTGCTACAGCACCGGGTGTCCCCGGCGTCAGGCTCGGCGCCCTCCTTGGCCCTGGCTTGCCGTTCTTGCCAGAATCCAGGAAGGCGCCACGGCCGGCAGGGCCAGCGTCTTAGCGGTGTGAAGCAAGGATCAGGTCAGAAGCCTTCTCGGCGATCATGATGGTGGGCGCATTTGTGCCCCCGCCGACAATCGTGGGCATGATGGATGCGTCCACGACGCGAAGATTCTGCACACCGAACACCCTCAGTTCGGCATCGACGACGGCCATCCTGTCGTCCGTGCTTCCCATCTTGCATGTCCCCACCGGATGGTGAACGCTGATCGCGGCCGCTCCGATATGCGCATCGATTTCGGCATCGCTATAGCCCGACGGCGCGATTTCGCGGTCGACGATCTTCGCCAGCGATTTCTGGCGTCCGACATCGCGAGCCATCCTGACGCCGGCTCTGAGGGCCTTGCGGTCCCGATCCGTGGCAAGGAAGTTCTGCGCAATGATTGGCGCAACATCCGGGCTTGCCGAGGCGAGGCGCACCTGCCCGCGGCTTTCCGGTCGAAGCACGGCGGCCCGGATCATGAAGCCATCGGTATAGCTGCGCACGAACGGCGGAAAGTATGGCCCGGCGTTGCTCGGCGCGGCGGCTGTCAGGAGTTCGATATCAGGCAGAGTTTCGTCGGGCGAACTCTTGATGTGAGCCAGGCCGCCGGAAGGAAGGTCAGTGGCGATGCCCTCGCCACGAAAATAGGCCTTGCCCAACTCGCGCACGATGCGATCGGCGCGCATCGCGCGATGCAGTGGGCTGCGCTCTTTGCGCGCAAAGGAGACGCCGACCGATATATGGTCGTGAAGGTTCTTGCCCACGCCGGGTAGTTCAACAACGGTCTTGATGCCAAACGCCTTGAGCTCGGAGGGATCACCGATGCCGGACAAGTTCAGGAGCTGCGGCGAGTTGATCGCACCCGCAGCGACGATGACCTCCTTGTCGGCATATGCGATCTGTGATCGCCCTCCCTGAATATACTCAACCCCTACCGCCTTTGTGCCCTCCATCACGATGCGTGTGGTATGGGCTTTTGTCTGGAGCTTGACATTGTCTCGCTTGAGCGCCGGCTTCAGAAAGGCGACGGCCGCACTGCAACGGCGACCGTCACGGATGGTCGATTGCCATGCCGCGAACCCTTCCGGTTCGGCGCCATTGAAGTCCTTCGTAAAGGCGTAGCCCGCCTCGACGCCGGCGGCGACAAAATTCTCTGATATCGGATCATCAAAGCGGGAATAGCGGGTGGTCAGCGGACCGGTACCTCCGCGATAAGCGTCCGCCCCGCCCTCCCACGACTCCGTGCGGCGGAAATAGGGAAGCACGCGGTCATAGGCCCATGCCTCCAGTCCTGGTGTCTTTGCCCAATTGTCATAGTCGCCCGGATGCCCGCGCATGTAGGTCATGCCATTCACCGTCGAGCAGCCCCCCACGACCTTGCCTCTCGCGCAATCGAGCCGCCGGTTGGCGATCGTGGCGTCCGGCTCGGAAAAATACATCCAGTCGCTCATGCGGTTAAAAAATACATGTGGCCACGCAAGCGGGATATGCAGGAACGGATGTGTATCCCAGCCGCCCGCCTCCAGCACAAGGATGCGGACATTGGGATTCTCCGAAAGCCGGTACGCGAGCGTGCAACCGGCAGAGCCGGCGCCGACGATCACATAATCGTAGTTATCTCGTTTCAATTTTGTCTCCTATAGCACGAGTACGGGCGGCAAGCGCGCCAATATTTAGTAGTGGGACGAGCGAAGCTGGACGCGTGCAGTCCGTTCAGATGGTCTCCACCGCGCAGCCGCCGTTGATCACGGCGTCGCGCAGCGCGAATTTCTGAATCTTGCCACTGGGTGTCATCGGCAGCCGCGCCAGTACGGCGAGTGATTCGGGCAGCTTGTACCTGGCAATGCCACGTGCCTCCAGGAACTGCACCAGTTCGGCCAGCGTCGGCTCACGCGGGCCGTCAGGCACGATACAGGCGCAGCTTTTCTCACCCAGGCGCGCATCCGGCACGGCTACCACCACGGCTTCCTTTACCAATGGGTGCTGCAGGAGGAAATCCTCGACTTCCCGCGCACTGATCTTCAGCCCGCCGCGATTGATGATGTCCTTCTTGCGGCCGACGATTCGCATATATCCCTCGGCGTCCAGCGTCGCCAGATCGCCGGTAAACAGCCAGCCTTCAGGCGAGAAGGCCTGCGCCGTGCGCTGTGGGTCGTCAAAGTAGCCCAGCGCCACGTGTGGCCCACGCGTTGCAAGTTCGCCAATTTCCCCTGGCGGCAACATGCGTGTGCGCGTCTCGTCGAAGATCGCCAGTTCACTGCCCGGCATGGCGCGCCCATCGGTGCCCCAGTGCTTTTCCTCCGGATCGGTGGCCAGCGACGCGCTGCCCACGAAGCATTCCGACATGCCCCACATGCCAATCAGCCGGCAGCCAAGCTTTTCCTCGACCTCCAGGCCGAGGCTGCGCGGAATCGGTGCACCTGCGCAGCCAAACATGCGTAATGAAGCGCTATCACACTGGCCGGCGGATGGACTGTCGAGGAGCATCTTCACGAAAGGCGTCGCCGCGAGCGTGAAGGTGCAGCGCTCGGCCTCGATCAACCGCAGCGCATCCTCCGCATCCCAGGCATCCTGCAGCACCAGCTTGCATCCCAGCGTCAGGGCGAGCCGCATGCCCCACAAGAAGCCGGTTGCGTGCCCCAGCGGGGTTGGCGCCCATACCACGTCCTCGTGCGTAAGCCCGAGCAGCTTCGGCATGGTGCGTGTGCCGTACATCATTGTGTCGTGGCTGTGGATCACGGCCTTGGGCCTGGCCTCAGTTCCCGAGGTAAAGATGAGGGCGGCCACGGCGTCACCGCGCACCTCCCTCGCTGGCAAAGCAGCCGCTGGCGACGCGCGGGATTCGGCGTAGGTCCGCATCGAAGGCAGGGCTTCACCGCTGACGACCACCACCTGCTTCAGTTCCGGCAACTGTTGCCAGAGGCCGGCATACATCGCAGGGAAATCAAAGTCGCGGTAGTGGCCAGGAATGACGGCGATCGAGGTTCGCGAGACCTGCAGGATGTAGGAGAGCTCGTGCTCGCGGTAGCTGGTAAGCAGTGGTGCCGTCACCGCGCCCAAGCGGGTGGCAGCCAGATGCACCGTAACGAATTCGATCCAGTTCGGTAGCTGTACCGAGACCACGTCGCCCTGTTCGAGCCCCATCGCCATGAAGCTTGCGGCCACGCGCCGCGACTCTTCATCGAGCTCGGCGAAGCTCATGCGCCGGCCGTCCGGGCCGACCACAGCCGTGGCCGAGGGGCGGCGCGCGACTGCGGCATTGAAATCATCGAGAAGCGTGCGCCCCTCCCACCAGCCGGCAGATCGGTAGCGCCGGGCGCACTGTTCACTTACATAAGTCAGGGTTTTCATCGGCATCACCTCACCAGTCCCCCGTCCAGGCCGTGGCCGGGCACGTTGAGTCAGACAGCCGTATCGATTGCTGTCGTCCTCTATCGCGAGGTCATAGTTTGGTGGCCGCTGCCGAAGGCGGCAATTTGAGATTCACAAACGACTGCTTTAGGCCCGTCGAAAATACCTTTGTGTGGCCCGACTGGTTCAGTCGTTCTGCAGGATAAATTCGATGAGTTCCCGCGCGAATACAGGCAACTCGCTCTGCTTGCGCACGCAGATGCGCAACTCGCGGGTGGCCCAGTCGTCGAGCAACTGCACGATCTTGATCCGCGTGGACCGGGCGTGCCGGCTTGCCGCCATTTCGGGCAACACCCCAATGCCTACGCCGGCCTCGACCATGCGGCACATCGCATCGTAGCTGCCGACTTGGATGCGCTGATGCATGCTGCGGCCAAGCTGCAGCACCTCCTGCTGCAGATAGGAATACGTCGCGCTGTGTGAATCCAGGCTGATGAATTCATGATCAAGCGTGTCGGCGAAGTGAATGAACTGCACCTCCGCCAATGGGTGGCCTTCCGGAACGGCCAGGACCATGCGGTCCTTCTTGTAGGGTAGCGTCTCGAGCCCGTCCGCGGCCACGCGTGCGGAGATGACGCCGATATCGGCAATGCCTTCGAGCACGGCTCGGACGATCTCTGCGCTCAGGCGCTCCTGAAGATCGACCGTGATGGCGGAATGGGTCTCGAAGAAACGCGCCAGCACCGCCGGCAAGAACTCGCATATGGCCGTGGCATTGGCGAACAGGCGCACATGGCCGCGCACGCCCTGCGAGAATGGCTGGATGCTGCTCTGCAGTTGCTCCACCTCGGCAAGCACGCGCCGCGCGTGCTCCGCGAACACTTCACCAGCCCGCGTGGGCGATACGCCGCGCTTGTTTCGATAGAGAAGCTGCGCGCCCAACCCTTCCTCCAGGCCCTTGATGCGTAGGCTGGCCGCAGCCACCGACAGAAACGCCCGCTCAGCGCCTCGGGTGAGACTGTTGCCCTCTGCGACCGCCACGAAGAGTCTGAGGTCGACCAGGTCGAAGCGCGGAACGTTGGACATTGAGGCACCTGCAAGCGTGAGAAGGGATTGCCGTGCCCGTATCGCGTTTGGGCACAGCCTGTAACGGAGCCTTGGCGCTGGCTCTCAAGTATGTAGTATAGACCCCGCCCCCGTCCCCCCTTCAGCCGCTGGCAATACGCAGGACGGCATGCCGCAAAAGCCGGACCGGAATCCGGTTTCCGGGGTAGCGCCCCGCGCGCGCCAGACGCCACCTCAAAGCCGCAGAATGAACGGATTGACCGGCGCAGTTGTAGCAGTGGAGACCCAGACACTCTTGGTCTCCAGAAACTCTCGAACCGATTCGATACCGTTCTCACGGCCTAGCCCGGATTGCTTCATCCCGCCGAACGGCAAGTTAAAACTCATCCCCCGATAGGTATTGATCCAGACTGTGCCAGCCTTCAGCGCCTTGGACATACGCAGTGCCCTGGAAATATCTTTAGTCCACACTCCGGCTGCAAGCCCGTAAATCACGTCATTGGCGATCCGCACTGCGTCGGCTTCGTCATCGAACCCGATGACGGACAGCACAGGGCCGAAGACCTCCTCCTGCGCGATGCGCATGTCATTCGTCACATCGACAAAAATGGTGGGCTGCACGAACTGGCCACCAGGGAGATCCCAGACAGGTTCCCCGCCAAATACGCAGCGGGCGCCTTCTGACCTGGCGATGTCGATGTACCGCAACACCTTCTGATACTGGTCCGGCGTTGCGACAGGACCAATATTCGTCTCCGGCGCGCTGGGGTCGCCGACGCGTGCCGATGCAACCATGCTGACAAGCTGGTCGACGAAGCGGTCCTTGATGCTGTTCTGCACCAGCAATCGGGAACCGGCGACACAAGTCTGACCCGTCGCCGCAAAAATTCCGGACACCGCACCGGCGATGGCCTGAGCGACATCACAGTCCTCGAACACAATGTTGGGTGACTTACCGCCCAGTTCTAGTGATACCCGCTTCATCGACTTTGCAGCCGCGGCATAGACTTTGGCCCCCGTGGCGTCCGATCCGGTAAAGCTGATCTTGGCGACGTCCGGGTGCTCAGCCAAGGCGGCGCCGGTTTCCGCACCCAAGCCGGTGACGACGTTGAACACCCCTTCCGGGAAGCCTGCCTGCTGCGTCAGTTCCATGAACTCCAGCGTGCTCGCCGAAGCGAATTCGGAGGGCTTCAGGACCACTGTGCAGCCGGCCGCCAAAGCAGGCGCGCACTTCATCGCCACAAACAGCAAAGGCGAGTTCCAGGCGGTCAAGGCTGCCACCACGCCAACCGGCTCGTGCGTGGTAAAGGCAAAGGCATCGGACTTGTCAAGGGGTACGACCGAGCCCTCAATCTTGTCGGCCAGGCCGCTGAAGTACCACCACCACTCAGGCTGGGACCGAAGCTGGCCCAGCATCTCACTCATCAGCTTGCCATTGTCCCGTACTTCGGTCTCCGCCAGGCGCTGCGCGTTCTCCAGGACCAGGTCGCCGAGACGGCGCATCAGTTTGCCCCGCGCCGTGGGTGTCATCGTCGCCCACGCTCCTTCCTTTAAAGCCCGCGACGCGGCCGCAACCGCGATATCGACGTCCTCCTTCGTGCCTCGAGGGATGCGCGCCCAGGCCTCGCCGGTATATGGGTTGACCGTATCGAACCACTCTCCCTTCACCGGATCGACATAACGGCCGTCGATGAACAACTGATAGCGTTTCATTTGATCCTCATTCTTGTAGGTCCAGCTTTGCTGGCTTGGATGGCAATCGTTCATTCGCCGGCCCTGCTGCCGAGGCCATGCTGCGGCGTCGCGAATGTGCTGGTTCGACCTTGCGACGCCCTCGCGGCGTTGACGGCCGTGCGGAAGTACAACGCCACCGCGATGCCGACGATCTGGCACGCTGCAAGCCCGAGAAGTCCGCTTCGGAAGTCGCCGGTGCTGCCGCGCAGGTAACCCATGATGTTCGGGCCGACCACCCCGCCGAAGGACCCGATCGTATTAATCAGTCCAAAGGCCGCCGCGGCCTGCCCGCCAGAGATCAGCGCGTTAGGCATCGACCAGAAGGTCACCATCCCAGCCAGCGTCCCCATCGAGGTGAGCGTGAGCCCGATCATGGAGATCATCGGTGTCGGCGCATAGGCTGCCAGCGCCAGTCCGAACATCGTCAGCGCGCAGCCAATGGCGGTGTGTCCGGCCCGTTCGCCGGTCTTGTCCGAATGCCGCGACCACAACACCATGGCAATGGCGCCGAACAATGACGGAATCGCACTGACGAATCCGACCGATGCCGTGGACAGGCCGAACTCCTTCACGATCTGCGGCAGGAAGAACCCAACGCCGTAGATGCCGATGACGATCCCCAGATAGATCGAGCTAAGCACCCAGATCCGCGCACTCAGCAGGACACCGGCGACGGATTCACTCTTGATGCCCTGACGGGCGATACGCTCCCGCTCCAGCGTGTTCTCGAGCCATTCCTTTTCCGCCGGCGCCAGCCAGTTGACTGCACGCGGGGAGTTCGGCAACAGCAAGAAGATCACGATGCCGAACAGAATGGTCGGCACGCTTTCAATAATGAAGAGCCACTGCCATCCCTTCATTCCCAATATGCCGTCCATTTGCAACAGGAGCCCGGAGAGAGGGTTGCCGATCAATGCCGACAGGGGGTTGGCCAACAGGAACAAACCGATCATTCGGTTGTTGTACCGCTCCGGGAACCACAGCCGGAAATAATAGATCACGCCAGGGACAAACCCCGCTTCGGCCACGCCGAGCAGAAAGCGCAGCACATAATAACTTTCAGGACTCCAGACCCAGGCCATCGCCAGCGAGGCGGCACCCCACATCACCATGATGCGCGCGATCCATACCCGGGCGCCGAACCGGGCCAGCGCAATGTTGCTAGGCACCTCAAACAGGCAATAGCCCCAGAAAAACAAGCCGACACCCCACCCATACATTGCTGGCGTGATACCCAGGTCGGCATTCATGGTCAGCGATGCCATGCCGACGTTGGAGCGATCGAGATAGCAAAGGAAGAAACCGAAGAGGGCGAGTGGCACAATGCGCCGCGCGCACTTCTGGATTACCTGGTCGGGATTCACCCCCGCGCGCGCGTCAGTGGCTGCCATGGATCGCCTCCCTGGACGCTGCAACGCCTGCACTGCCAAAGTCACCTACGGGTCCACAATTCATGGCGGTTGTCTCCTGAATGGTCTCTCTTCTGTTTGATTCACCGAAATGGCGGCTCGGTCCAATCTAATGGACTTGTGGCGCAACGGACAATCAAGCTTTTCTAAAAGACCGGTTTAGCCCGGTCGAACTGACCGGATAGGGAGACCGCTGCCTGGAAGCATGGACATTTTTGATGGCCAGCCCAGAGGGATCGCAATCCAAAACAAAGGAGGCGCCAGGCGTTCGCAAGTGCGGCTTTCGCCTCATTCCCAACCTGCGCAACAGGCCAACGTTGACTGGCGGGGCGGACAAGAGATTGAGCAGGGCCATTGGTGCGCGCCGAGGCCGTGCCCTTCGTTTCCCGCCAGCGCCAGCGTAAATTCAGGATGCCGCGTGCAGCCCGAAGACGCGGCCAGCTCGTCCCCGCCTGCGGCATCCGCGTGCCGCTGGTGGCGCGCTGGCCCGCTGGCATCGCGGCGGGTCAGGTCAGCGATACGCCGGTGATCACGATGGACTGGCCGGCAACCCATGCTTGCCTGCGCCGGTGTGGCCCCGCATCCTTCGTATCCGTTGTGGTGTCGACCTGCGGCCGTGGCGCTGCTCAGCGCGTTGGGGCCGCCGGCTCCCACGACACGTCCTTAAAAGCCTCCACCAGATAATCCACCAGGCGCCGTACCTTCAGCGCCAGCTGCTTGCGCGTGGGATAGACGGCGTACACGCCGATCTCGGCGGCGCGAAAATCGGGCATCAGCTCTACCAGCGCGCCGCTACGCAAGTCCTCGTGCAGCATGAAGCTGGGCTGCAGCATGACGCCGCCGTGACCGAGCGCGATGGCGCGGCAGGTGTCGCCGTTGTTGGTGTGCACGCGCGCACGCGTGCGCACGCTGACCTTCCCGTGCGGGCCGTCGAAATGCCATTCGTCGCGATCGGACCAGTTGGTGTAGGCCAGCACGCGGTGCTGCGCGAGGTCGTGCGGATGCAGCGGCGTGCCGTGCCGTTCCAGATAGCGCGGCGTGGCGCACAGCAGCACGCGCGTGCTGACCAGCTTGCGGCTGATCAGGGCGGAACTGGGCATGTCGCCGATGCGCACGGCGAGGTCATAGCCTTCGTCAACGAGATCGACCACGCGGTCGTTCAACGTGATGTCGAGGTCCACTTGCGGATGTGCCTCCATGAACGCGGCCCACAGCGGCGCGAGGTGCAGGATGCCGAAGGTCAGCGGCACGTTGATGCGCACCAGTCCGCTGGGCTCTAGTGTGCGCGAGCTGACCTCGGACTCGGCATCGTCCAGCGCCCCCAGCACTTCCTTGGCGCGCTGGTAGAAGATGCGTCCCTCCTCGGTCAACGACAGCCGGCGCGTGGTGCGCTGGAGCAACCGTACGCCCAGGCGCTGCTCCAGCGCATCCACATGGCGCGACACCGCCGCCTTGGACATGCGCAGCCCCTCCACTGCGCCGACGAAGCTGCCCGCATCGACCACGGCGGTGAAGACAGTCATTTCCAGGGCTCTATCCATCACGTTCTTGCTGATTGTCTCGATTATCGGGACGATTAATCACAGGATAGGCAGTTTATCAGCGAATGCGAAACCAATAGACTGCGTTTGTCCGCTACCGCCACCGCCACTCGCACCACCCTACCCGTGCTGTTCATCTCGCACGGCGCGCCCACCTTCGCCATCGAGCCCGGCATGGCCGGCCCGCAGCTCACTGAATTGGGTCGCACGCTGCCGCCCGCGAAAGCAGTGCTGGTGGTGTCGCCGCACTGGATGACGCCGCATGAAGTACGCGTGAGCACCAACGCGCAGCCCGATACCATCCACGATTTCGGCGGCTTCCCGCGCGCGCTGTATGAGCTGCAATACCCGGTGGCCGGCCATCCGGCCCTGGCCGCGCGCACGGCCGAACTGCTGACGGAATCCGGCTTCCCCACGCGGCTGGACCCGCAGCGCGGATTGGACCACGGCGCCTGGGTGCCGCTGCACCACCTGCTACCCGATGCGCACGTGCCGGTGTTCCAGGTGCCACTGCCGCATCCGCTGGACCCTGCCGGCGCACTGGCGCTGGGCCGCGCGCTCGCGCCGCTGCGCGACGAGGGCCTGCTGATCGTCGGCTCCGGCAGCATGACGCACAACCTCAACGAGTTCCGCGTCCACGGCGGCGGCGAGGCGCCCTATGTGGCCGAGTTCACCCGCTGGGTGCGCGGCGCGGTGCAGGCCGCCACGCAGCACGGTAACGTGCAGCCGCTGATCAACTACCGCAGCCTCGCGCCGCATGCCCTGCGCGCACACCCAAGCGACGAGCACTTCCTGCCGCTGCTGATGGCCGTGGGCGCGGCCAGCGCGGGCGAGCCGCTGCAGGTGATCGACGGCGGCATCACCTATGGCGTACTGTCGATGGAGTCGTATGCGATCGGCGCGAGCGCGGCGGCCTGAGCAAAAACTCCGTCCCCAAGCCTTGAACACAGGATTTGAGATGAACACCACCCCACAAGACATCGGCCCGCTGCAGCAGGATGCTGCCTCCGGCCTGCGCTATCGCCTGCGCGACACGGATGGCGTCCCAGATGGGCGTCTACTGCTGCTGCACGGCGTCGGTAGCAACGAGACCGACCTCGCTCCCGTGGCGAGCTACATCGACCCGCGCGTGCAGGTAGCGCTGGTGCAAGGCCCGCTGACCTTCGGCCCGCGCCAGCATGGCTTCTTCGAAGTCAGCTTCCAGGGCGGCGCGCCGGCCATCAACGCGGCGCAGGCCGAGCGCAGCCGGCAGCAACTGATCACGCTGGTGCGCAGCTTCCATGCGCAGGATGCCAACACTGCAGCGCAGCGCGTGCCCACGGTGATCGCCGGTTTCAGCCAGGGCGGCATCCTCAGCGCCAGCGTGTCGCTAACCACGCCGCAAGAGGTAGCGGGCTTCGCAGTGCTGAGCGGCCGTATCCTGCCCGAGATCGAACCGCATCTCGGGCCGCGCGAGGCACTGTCCAAGCTGTCGGCGCTGATCGCCCACGGCGAGTTCGACGACAAGCTGCCAGTGGCCTGGGCCGAGCGCGCCAAAGAGTGGCTGACTGCGCTGGGCGTGCCAAACCAGAACCGCCGCTATCCGATCGGACACACGCTGAACCAGCAAGTCGTCAGCGACTTCGCGCTATGGCTGGCCGGCCCGCTCGCGCTGGCCTGATCGACGCAACCCACCGCCTCAGGCTAACCCCACACCAACCTCTCGCCCCTCGACTTTGGGTCTGGTCGCCGTGCTTGGCCTGCTCGCCTCCGTCGTACTGAGATGCACGGCTGAGCCGCCGCGCGGTGCTTCCGCTTCGCCCACTGTGCCGGCGCGGCCCACCGCAGCCGCCGGCAGACACCAGATTCCATCGTCCCTGTCGCATGTATAAAAAAGGCACCGCAGTAGAAATCCAGTTTTCCCCGAAACGCTTGAACGACGGCGCCGGCGATCCTTATTGGATCGACCTGACCACCGATGAAGCACAAGCCCTGCTCACGCAACTGCAGGCACGAATGGGAAACAGGGAGCAGACGCAGTCGTCGCCGCTGGTGTTTAGTCTGGAAGAGCCGGAAGGCACCGTGACCAAGTCCGTTACTGCCACCCCCGCTGCAGTGGAGGCCTCCAGCAACGAGTTCAAGCAATGGGTCTGCATCATCTGCGGCTGGGTCTATGACGAAGCCGACGGCTGGCCTGAAGACGGCATCGCGCCGGGCACGCGCTGGGAAGACATTCCTGCTGATTGGCGCTGCCCGGAGTGCGATGTGGGGAAAGACGATTTTGCGATGGTGGAGTTTTGAGGGTTAGAGCAGCGGGGACGCTTGGGCTGATAACGGGGGGCGGTGAGCAACAGTTCCGCATTGCCGGCGCGTGAGGGCATTCAAATTTTTTGAATACACTCGTGAACGAGAGGCTTCCGCCGACGGTGCTGCACACCCAATAATCAATACACCAGACGCCCGACGAGCGTTGGCGTCAGAATGTCAGAAAAAGACATCCTGCCTTCTCTTATTCGTTTACTGAGGTTTGTTTGCTCCCCATGAACTTGCGTACCGTCTTTGCCGCGATCGCGGCCTTTTCCGCTGTTGGCGTGGCATCAGCTAACACTGTGACCTACAATCTCGACCCGACCCATACGTATCCGAGCTTTGAAGCGGATCACATGGGCGGTCTTTCAATCTGGCGTGGCAAGTTTGACAAGACCAGCGGCGTTGTGATCCTGGATCGCGCAGCGAGGGCGGGCTCGATCGACGTCAAAATCGACCCGGCATCGATCGACTTCGGCAATGCAAAGCTGAACGAGCATGTCAAGAGCGCCGAAATGCTCGATGTCGCCAAGTTCCCGGAAGCCAGCTACAAGGGCAAGTTCTCGAAGTTCAAGGGTGACGTGCCGACCGAAGTCGACGGCATCCTCACGCTCCACGGCGTGTCCAAGCCCGTCAAGCTGGCCATCCATGACTTCAAATGCATTCAGCACCCGATGCTCAAGCGTGAAGCCTGCGGCGCCGATGCGACCGGCACCTTCAGTCGCGCCGACTTTGGCGTGAACTACGGTGAGCAGTATGGTTTCAAGCAGGAAGTGAAGCTGGCCATCCAAGTGGAAGGTGTGAAGGCCGATTGATGCTTGGGCCGCCGACCAGCCTGACTGGTTCAGTCACGTTGACGTGGCGGTACACGTGAGGTGAAGCGCTTGAAGAACGTCTGCAATTCGAAACAGCTGAGTTCACGCGGCACCTCGCGCGCGCCCAAATAGGTGCTTTGCCAGCCTCGCATCTCGCGCGCCTCCTGTGCATCGGACAAACACGATACTCCAGCGCGCAGCAGATAGCCAAGGCGGAGCAATCAGTCGCAGTTTTCGTAGACCCCGAGCTTGAAAGTGGCCAAACGCGGAGCGCTGTTTATACCGTACAGTCCACAATCGCATATGGCACGATCTTCCGGCCGAGGGATACCACCACCTGAAATTGCATATTGCCTCGCCGTTGAGAACAGCACATCAAACCTGCAGTAGTCCTTTGGCTCCAGTAATCGCCCATCGCATGCGCCCGTTCCTTTTCATGCGTTGGCCAATGACATAGTCGACCACCGACTCTGCTCCCGTGCTTGAAATGGACAGCCCTGAGCCCCCCGCTGCTGATAGTTCGCGAGATAGCGAGAGCAACAGCGCAGATAATGGATCACGCGGCCCTAGTGGATTGCGAGCGCCAACCCAACCTGTGTCCCGTCGCAGCAACTCTAGCCTCTCGAAGCAGCGTTTCGTCTCGCCGTGCCACAACATTCACCCCGCATTTGGCCATCCCCAAGGCACTGAAGCCGAGCATCACGGGGCAATGCTCCAGCGTTTCGCCCACGCACATCTCGGAACGGAAAAGGGGTCGGCAGGCTCGTTGCTGCCGGGATCATGCGTTTCGTCAAGTCGAAGGCCTCGTTTGTGAATGGTGAATTCCAATGTCACCGCCGTGGGCTTACCGTATTTGCCGCGCCTTTGGAACCAATCCAGCAAATAGCGGGCGCACGCCTTGGCGTGATCAACTAGGGAGACGACGATGAAGCAAGGCCTTGAAAGACTGCGGCTGGCAATCGCCAGGCTGGTATTGGTGACAACCGGGATGACGGGGGCCGTTGGCGTGGCGGCATTGGCCGTCCCTGGCGCCGCGCTGGCGGCATACCCCGACAAGCCGATCCGCCTGATTGTGCCTGCGGCAGCGGGAGGTACAACGGATATCGCGTCGCGTCTGGTTGGCAAACGCATGGCCGAACTCCTGGGCCAGCCAGTAGTGGTAGAAAACCGTGCCGGAGGCGCCGGCATCATTGGCGCGCAGGCGCTCAAGCAATCTGCCCCCGACGGCTATACCCTGATGATGGGCAATATCGGACCCAATGCGATCAACTATGGAAATGCTGATCAATTCACCCACAGGTCATCTGACGGAAAGCATGGCGCGTTGAAGGTGAAGGCGTTGAAAACAAAGACAAGGATGAAACAAACGAGCTTTGCCGATGTTGAGTTCGCGAAGAAGAAGCGCGTGACACGGCGCGAGAAGTTTCTCGGTGAGATGGATCGGATCGTGCCGTGGGCACGGTGGACCGCGTTGATTGAGCCGCTGTATCCGACGAGCGGCCGTGTTGGGCGGCAGCCGATTGGCGTGGAGAGGATGTTGCGGATGTACTGTCTGCAACAGTGGTTCAGTCTCAGTGACGAAGCCGTGGAAGACGCCCTCTACGACAGCCAGGCGTTGCGTCAATTCGTGGGTGTGGATCTGTCGCAAGAGTCGGCGCCGGATGCGACTACGCTGCTCAAGTTTCGCCGGTTGCTCGAGAAGCACGAGTTGACTGCCGCGATGTTCGATGAGGTCAAGGCCGTGCTCAGTGAGCGGGGGCTGCTGATGCGAGAGGGCACGATGGTCGATGCCACGCTGATCGCGGCACCGAGTTCGACCAAGAATAAGGACAAGTCGCGCGATCCGGAAATGCACCAGACGAAGAAGGGAAACGAGTGGCATTTTGGGATGAAGGCGCACGTCGGCGCCGACGCCGACTCGGGACTGGTGCACAGCTTACACACGACGGCGGCTAACGAAAGCGATATCGCTCACACCCATCACCTGCTGCATGGCGAGGAAAGCCAAGTGCATCTTGATGCGGGTTACACAGGTGTGGAGCGCAGGGATGAGATCAAACAAGCCCAAGGGCAAGGGACGATCCGCGCTGACATAAGCTGGCACGTAGCGGCAAAGCGCAGCAAGGTTGAAAAGATGCCGGCAGGTCGGTGGAAGGACCTGACGAAGGCAGTGGAGCGCAAGAAGGCCCAGATTCGGGCGCGGGTGGAACATCCCTTTCACGTGGTGAAGAACTTGTTTGGTCACAAGAAGACCCGCTACAAGGGCTTGGCCAAGAACACCGCACAGATGTTCAGCCTGTTCGGTCTCGCAAATCTGGTGATCGCCAAAAAGCCGTTGCTGGCGTTTCAGGGGAGCAATCCGTCTTGAACAAGCAAATCGAGCCCGAAAGGGCACGAGATGAGGGGCATGCGGCGCGAAATGAGGCTCAGATCTCTCTCTTCTTCCGCATGGTGAAAATCAGGCACCAAACATCCGTCGACCTCCAGCGCCGCTGCTATTGATCAGCAATTCCCTATAGCTTGTACCGGCAACTACCTTATCGCGCGGAGGACTTTGCGCCGGTCAGCATGGTGGTGTCGGTACCCAACATTCTTGTGGTCAATGCTAACGTGCCGGCGCGTACAGTGGCCCAGCTGGTAGCGCTGGCCAAGGCCCAGCCCGGCAAGCTTTCCTTCGCCTCGTCCGGCACTGGCCAGTCGGTCCATTTGTCTGGCGAGTTGTTCCGCAAACGCACCGGTACTGACATTATCCATGTGCCCTACAAGGGCGCGGCGCCGGCCGTGGCCGACTTAGTCGCTGGCCAGGTAACCATGATGGTGGATAATCTCCCCAGCTCCCTGCCTCATATCCAGTCGGGCAAATTGCGTGCTCTGGCCGTGACCAGCGCGAGCCGCGTCCCTGAGCTGCCAGACGTGCCTACCATGAAGGAGGCCGGTTTGGAGGACTTCCAGGTGACTGCGTGGTTTGGCCTGGTGGCCCCGGCAGGCACGCCTCCGGCCGTGATCGACCGGCTGCAGAGGACCGTGGCTATCATCCTCGCCGAGCCCGAGGTCAAATCACGCCTGGCTGATCTGGGCGGCGTGCCCGGCGGCGATACGCCCACGCATTTCGGAAACTTCATCAAGAGTGAGCGCGAGCGTTGGGCACGCGTGGTCAAGGACACCGGCATCCCGCTGCAATAAGCCTGCAATCGACCGCTGAGCCTCTTGGAGCGAGGCATAACCGAAATAACTGCACATCTGGCGCACCGGCAAATCCGCAACAAGGCGGCAGCTCAAAGCAACGCGAAGATCGAACGCGACCAACGTCGAGTCGAAGCTGGCCGGCCCCTTCAGCTGGCTAGTCTTCCTACTCCAGTGATCAGGGGCGCTCCTCCTGCTTGCTCTTGGCCTCGACCCCCGTTTGGACAGCGTCTCGCCTCTTCTGCGCCTCCAACGCAGATACAAACTCGCCGCTACGACGAGCATGCTTCGCTCCGCGCTGACTGTTCAGGCTTTCAGCGGCCCCCTTTCGCCCAGACTCGAATGCAATAGCGGCTTCCAGCTGCGCCTTGCACTCGCGGGGGCTATGCCCCTGTTCGTATCAGGTCCTTTCCCCAAGGCAAGCCCTGCTCGAATTTGCATTTCAGAAAGTCAATAAATGCACGCAACTGCGGCGGCGTGTATCGGTTAGGGAGCGTGATCGCGTACAGTGTGCCGCCAGGCGAACGGGTTAGCCTGTATTCGTTTAGGACGGTTTCCAACCTACCGCTTTGCAGATGTTCTACTGCGACATACGAAGGCAGCAAGCCGATGCCAAGCTTTGCCGCAGCCATTTCGCCGAGGAAACCATAGTCCGAGCACTCCAAATGCGGTTGGATGGAAACCCTGTGCACGAGGTCACTGCCTTCTCGCACATATTCAAGCCCCACACGTGTGCGCACGCCAAGGCAGGTATGAGACGCCAAATCTTCCGGCGTGACCGGTCGACCATGCCGCTCCAAATACTCGGGATTCGCGCATAGCATCCATTCGATCGGCCCGAGTGCACGCGCCACACAATGTTCGCCGGGGTCATTGGTGACCCGCAAAGCCAAGTCGAGATCATTTTCCATCAGGTCCACGGCACCGCCTTTGAAGCTCACCGACAGCGATACCTTGGGATACAGATTGCAGAACTCGGCAAACATAGCGGTCAAGTACAGTCGGCCGACCGCCGGTGGACAACTCACACGCAATGGACCGCGGATGGAAGTGCCGAAGGTATGCAGTAGTTCGTCCGCGCGCTCTACCTCGGCGCGGATGACGGCGCATTGCGCGTAAAACGCCTCGCCTATTTCCGTCAGACTCATGCGGCGCGTGCTCCGCCGTACGAGCTGCGCCTCCACATCGCGCTCCAGCTTACGGATACGCCGGCTGACATTGGAGCGGTCAATGCCAAGCTTGAGCGACGCATTCATAAAGCTGCCAGATTCCACAACCGTGGCGAAAAACAAGTAAGCGTCGAGTTCCATAGTTTGAGCGGCGATTGGTGTGCTGCGCGCAACGCACCTGTGCGCAAGCGCAGGCTTACCTGCCTGAAATGTGGATGCAATACTCTCCCAAAGCCCAGTTTGCTTGTTAAAAAGGCGGAGGAGACATGAAGCGGATCATACCCGCGCTACTGCTTTGTAGTGCGACAATCGCAACGAATGCGCAGGCCGAGTATCCCGTCAGGCCCATCACGCTAGTGGTGCCTTTTCCCGCCGGCGCAACTACGGATACAGTGGCCCGCGTGGTCGGCCAGGCGGCATCGGCCCAGCTTGGCCAGCCCATCGTGATCGACAACAAGCCAGGCGCGGAAGGGCAAGTGGCCGCGCAGGAGGTGGCCCGGGCGACACCGGACGGCTACCGTTTGCTGCTCGCCACGTCGGGCAACCTGTCGTTGGTGCCGGCGCTGCGCAAGAAGCCGCCCTACGACGTGCTGACCGATTTCACGCCCATCGCCGATGTCGGCCGCTTCGGCTTTTTCCTGTACGTGAACCCTGCCGTCCCGGCCAGCAACCTGAAAGAGTTCCTTGCCTACGCCAAGGCCAATCCCGGCAAGCTGAGTTACGGCACCGGCAACAACACCGGCGTGGTCGCGTTCTCGCACTTCAAGACACTCACTGGCATTGAGCTGACCCAGGTGCCCTACAAGGGCGAGCCGCCGGCCATGCTGGATCTGATCGCCGGCCGCACCCAGGCCATGATCGGTACGACCATCGGCGCGCCCTATCTGCGCGAGGGCAAACTGCGCGCGCTGGTATCCATCAATGCCCAGCGCAACAGCCTGCTTCCTGATGTGCCGACCCTGCGCGAGGCCGGCATGCAGGATCTGGAGATCATGCCGTGGGCAGGTCTGGTCGGACCGGCGGGCATGCCCAAGGACGTCGTGACCCGTCTGAACCAAGCATTCGTTGCCGCGATGAACAATCCGAAGGTACGCGAACAAATGGACCGGCTGGGCTTTCCTTTGACGCCCTCGTCACCTGAAGCGTTCGGCCGTCTGATCAAACACCAACTGGCGGTCCATGGCCGCCTAGTGAAGGACGCCGGGCTGCAGCCCGAATAACTGCACGTACCGCAAAGGAGAGAGTTGATGGTTGCCTCACTGCAATATGGCGAAGCCCGGTTCGACGGCGCTGAGATCGAACGCCGCGCCGCGCAGGTTGCCGGCGGCCTGGCTGCCCTGGGCGTGGGAGAGGACGATGTCGTGGCCATCGTGCTTCGCAACGCGCCCGCGCTGTTCGAGATCACGCTGGCATGCAACCGCGTCGGCGCGTATCACTGTCCGGTGGACTGGCGGTTCACCGTGGATGAGCTGGGCTATATCCTGCAGGACAGCGGTGCCTGTGTCCTGTTCATCGAGGCGGACCTGTTAGCAACATTGCGTGCCGCGATCCCGGAAGGGGTGCGCGTACTGGCGGTCACGCCAGAACCGTTGGCCTTGCAGGCTTATCCCACTTCGCGCGTTACCGGCGAAGTGCCGGCAGACGTCCTTCGCTATGAAGCATGGCGCAGCGCACAGGCGGCGTACAGCGGTCCGTCGCACCGGCCGCGCGGACGCTTCGCCTATACCTCCGGCACTACTGGACGTCCAAAAGGCGTGCGGCGCCTCGCGCAGGGCCTGCATCCAGAGCAGCCGCGCCTGCTGCGCGATACCGTCAAGGCCGTGTTCGATTTTTCCGCGGATGCGCGCGTGTACCTGTCCGCGCCGCTGTACCACGGCGCCCCCAATCTCTACGGTATGCAGGCCATGCTGGCGACCGGGCTGGTCGTGCTGGATCCCCGCTTCGATGCCGAAGCCACGCTACGCGCCATCGAGCGCCATCGCATCACGCACCTGTACCTGGTGCCCACCATGTGCGTACGCCTGCTGGCATTGCCGCAACACGTACGCAACCGCTACGACCTGTCGTCCGTGCGCTTCGTCGCCTGTACAGGCGCGCCCTTTGCCGTTGCCATCAAGCAGGCCATGATCGATTGGTGGGGGCCAGTGATCAACGAATCGTATGCGTGCAGCGAAATGGGCATGATCACCGTGATTTCGTCCGCGGACGCCATCCGCAAGCCCGGGTCGGTCGGCCGGCCTGTGAGCGAGGCCGAGGTGCGCATCTACAGCGACGCGGGCTGCCGCCTCGGCACAGGAGAGGTTGGCAACATCCATGTGCGCCAGCCTGCTTATGCGGACTTTACCTACCACAATCGCCCTGAGGCGCGCGCCGCGATGGATTGCGAAGGACTGGCGTGCGTAGGCGACATGGGCTACGTGGATGCCGACGGCTTCCTGTTCATCTGCGACCGTAAGAGCGACATGGTGATCTCCGGCGGTGTGAACATCTACCCGGCCGAAATCGAAAACGCGCTGTCCGGCATGCCGGGTGTGGCGGACTGCGCGGCGTTTGGCGTGCCCCATGAAGAGTTTGGCGAAATGGTCGTGGCAGTGGTACAGCCTGCCGACTGCGCGCAACTGGATCCGGAGGGAATGCGTGCGTGGCTGAAAGACCGGCTCGCCGCTTACAAGGTGCCGAAGGTGATCGAACTGCGCACCGAACTGCCGCGCCAGGAAAGCGGAAAGATCCACAAGCGCAAGCTGCGCGATGGCTACTGGCAGCATGCCGGGCGCAGGATCTGAACAAGCGGCAGCAAGTGTATGGATGAACAACAATCAACACGCTGCGAATGCAGCAATACGGGAGGCCGCATGAGGACGAATCTGTGGAGCCTGATCGATTCGCACCTGGCAGAACACCCGGATGCGGTGGCATTCATAGAGGGTGAGCGTGCCATCACCCATGCGGAGTTCGATCTGCTGTGCCGTCACACAGTCGCTTGGTTGGACGCCCAGGGTATCGGCAAGGGAGACCGGGTAGGTGTGTGGCTCGTCAATCGCATCGAATGGCTGGCGCTGTTCTTTGCGCTGGCGCGCGTCGGCGCGACGCTGGTGTCGGTCAACACGCGCTATCGTAGTGAAGAGGTGAGCTACCTCATCGAAAAGAGCGGCGCCTGCCTGCTGGTGCTGCAACCAGGCTTCCGAAAGGTCGACTTCGCCGGGATTCTCGATGCCGTGGATCCCGCCTCGCTGCCCGCGCTGCAAGCCATCGCGGTGGTGGATGCCAGTCCGGCAACGCCCGCCCGTCTGTTGGGCCGCCCGGTAGTGCCTTTCGATTTGCATATGCGCGAGCCGGTGCAAGGGCTGGATGAATCCGATCCCAATGCCTGCGCCATTTTGTTCACAACCTCGGGTACCACCAAAGGCCCCAAGCTGGTGATGCACCCCCAACACACGCTCGTCGATCATGCTTGGCGTTGTGCACACGCTTATGGCATGGATGCGGATGGTGCGGTCATGCTGGCCATGCTGCCATTCTGCGGCGTATTCGGGCTGAATGGCGTGCTGGCGGCGTTCGCGGGGGGCGCGCCCGTGGTACTGCTCGACACGTTTGACGGGCCTCAGGCCGCCAGGCTGCTGGCTGACCAGCGTGTTACGCACACATTCGGCAGCGATGAGATGTATCGCCGCATCCTGGACACGGCACCGGCGAACCGGCCATTTCCGGCCGCGCGGCTATTCGGCTTCGGTGCATTTACTTCAAGCTTCTCCGAATATGCCCGCGAGGCTTGCGCACGGGGCATTCCACTCGCAGGGCTGTACGGATCGAGCGAAGTCCTGGCATTGTTTTCCTGCCAGCCGATGACGCTGCCGGTGCAGGCGCGCATCGAAGGAGGCGGCCTCCCGGTGGCACGGGGCGAGGCCACCGTGCGCATCCGTGATGTCCAGACGGGGGCGTTGCTGCCGGCTGGACAGTCCGGCGAGATTGAGATCAGCGCACCGAGCTTGTTCCTGGGGTATGACCACGATCAGGACGCAACCGCTGAAGCGGTACGTCCCGACGGCTATTTCCGAACCGGTGACCTTGGCCATCTACGCGCCGACGGCACTTTCGTGTATGAAACGCGCATGGGCGATGCGATTCGCCTGGGCGGGTTCCTGGTCAACCCGGTCGAAATCGAGGCCGTGCTCAAGCGCTTCGAGGGTGTCGCCGATGCGCAAGTGGTCGCCGTGGAAATCGATGGGCAGACCCGCGTGGTCGCTTTTCTGATCCTCACTGACGGCGCCCGGCTAGCCGAGGCCGATGTCATGGCCCAGATGCGCGCCCAAGTAGCGCCGTTCAAAGTGCCCGCGCGTGTCTGGTTCGTCGATGCCTATCCGGTCACGCTGAGCTCCAACGGCGTGAAGATCCAGCGCAACAGGCTGCGCGACCTGGCACTGGCGCGGCTGGCGGAACTTGTCCCGGCCGCCGGCGCGTGAACCCCCTCCGGAAAAATTTCATGCCGACTACGCTATATTTCGAGGATTTCCTTCGCGGGCAGGTGTTCGAGAGCACTGGCCGCACCATCACCGAGACCGACCTGACGATGTTCTCAATGTTGTCTGGAGACTGGAATCCGATCCATGCCGACGCGGAATTCGCCAGGGGCACGCGCTTCGGACAGCGTGTGGTCCACGGTGCGCTAGGCATCGCACTGGCCACCGGCATGCTGCATCAACTCGGCGTCTTTGACAAATCAGCCGTGGCCATGATGTCGCTGCAGAACTGGACCTTCGCGGCCCCGATTTTCGTAGGCCAGACGCTGCGGCTCAGGATGGAGATCCTGGAAACAGAGGCCGGCACCAGCAAGCGCGTAGGGCGCGTGAACCGGCGACTGCAGTTAATCGACCAGACCGGTGGCGTGATCCAGGACGGCACGACCGACGTGCTGGTGCTCAAGCGCGACGCCCAGGCCGCCTGAACGCGCGCCACATCGCCGCTTTTTCCCATTATCAATTTCAGCGGGGTATCCGATCGCAGAATCGGGGCCCCTGTCCGCGGCCGCCCGCGCGGTAGCGCATTGCAACCCCAGACGAACACCAGGAGACACCATGCAATCCCTTATCAGACTGACCGGCATGCTGGTCGCCCTAACGGTTGCCGGCACCGCGGCGGCACAGAGCTTCCCGAGCAAGCCGGTGACCATCGTCGTGCCGTACTCGGCCGGCGGGCCGGTGGACAGCTTCGTGCGAGGGCTCACGCCACGGCTTGCCGATGCGTGGAAGCAGCCGGTGGTGGTGCTGAACAAGCCTGGCGCCAATGAAATCATCGGCGCCGAGTTCGTCGCCAAGAGCGCGCCGGACGGCTACACGCTGTTTGCTGGCACGGAAGCTGCGCTAACCATGAACCAATTCCTGTACAAAAAGCTGCCGTACAGCCCAGACAAGGACTTTGCCGAGGTCTCGCGACTCGTGGCACTACCGTTGGTGTTCTTCGTGCCGAAGACCTCGCCCGCCAATTCACTCAAGGAGTTCATCGCGCTCGCGAAGAAGGTTTCGGCAAGCAAGCCGATGACCTACGGCTCCTCTGGCGCCGGCGGCATCGCGCACCTACCCATGGCGATGTTCACGCATAACGAGAACCTGACCATGGTACACGTCCCTTACAAGGGTGCCGCGCCACTGATCCCAGAAGTGATCTCAGGGCAGATCGATGCCGCCGTGCTCGGCGTCTCGGTGATCGAGCAGCACGTCAAGTCCGGCGCGCTCAAGGCCCTCGCCGTCTCGGCGGACACGCGCTCGGCGGCGCTGCCCGATGTGCCCACCTTCAAGGAGTTAGGGATCAAGGAGATCAATGCGGTCTTCAATATCGGCCTTGTGGCGCCGCATGGCACGCCGACCGCGCTAGTGGAGAAGATTTCCTCTGACGTCAGCCGCATCGTCCAGTCTCCAGACTTCCGGAGAAAGTATATCGATGCGTTCTCCTATGTCGCGGTAGGCTCCACACCAGCGGCCTTCAAGGATTTTCTGGCACAAGACCGAAAAATCCAGAGCGAACGCGTGAAACTTTCCGGTGTGTCGCTCGATTGAGCCGAACTTAATCAACTCAAGGGAACCACCATCATGGCTACCGCCCCCCATCTGCCTCCCATCCTGCAGAACCTGACCTTGCCAGTGATCTCGTCGCCAATGTTCACGGTGAGCTATCCGGAATTGGTGCTAGCCCAATGCAAGGCCGGCATCGTCGGTTCGTTTCCCGCATTGAATGCGCGTCAGCCGGAATTACTCGATGAATGGCTGACGCTGATGAGGGAGGAGCTCGACACCTTTCGGGCGGCCAATCCCGGCGCGATTGTCGGGCCGCTCGCGGTCAACCAGATTGCCCACACTTCCAATGTGCGGCTGGAACAAGACGTAGCAACGTGCGTGCGCCATCGCGTGCCAATCTTCATCACCTCACTGCGGGCGCCGGTGCGGGAGATCGTCGAAGCCGTCCATTCCTATGGCGGCATTATCTTCCATGATGTGGTCAATCTGCGCCATGCAGAGAAAGCGTTGGAAGCTGGTGTTGATGGGCTGATTCTTGTCGCTGCCGGTGCCGGTGGACATGCTGGAACTCTGTCGCCGATGGCTTTGGTAGGTGAGGTCCGTCGTCGCTTCCACGGTCCCATCGCGCTGTCCGGCGCTATCGCCACCGGCGATGCAATTCTTGCGGCGCAGGCCATGGGCGCTGACTTTGCCTACATCGGTACGCGCTTCATCGCCAGCGAGGAAGCCAATGCGAGCCAGGACTACAAGCAATCGCTGATCAAGGCCGGCGCGTCTGACATCGTCTATAGCAACCTATTTTCCGGTGTGCACGGAAACTACGTCCGCGAAAGCATCGAGCGTATTGGGTTGGATCCCGACAATCTGAGAGAAGGCGAGAAATCCAAGATGAGCTTTGCGGATGGTCGCTCCAAGCCAAAAGCTTGGAAGGATATCTGGGGCGCCGGGCATGGCGTGGCGCAGATCCATGACATTCCTACCACCTCCGAGATCGTGAGACGGCTTAGTCGGGAGTACGTTGCTGCGCGCGATCGTATTGCACGATTGCCCTGATCCCAAGACAAAAGGGCATCGCGCAACACAAGTGCAATCACTGTGACTGCGGTATCCGACTTTCTCGGTACCGTTGGATCTAAGGATGCTCTGCACAAACGCGAATCGAGTATGCTTGGCCATTTAACGGGAAACTAAATGCGCCACGACGCCAACCTATCAGCCCAGAGCGAAGCTGTCTGGCACGCGCGGAGCAGCATTCGCGGGCTGCGCGCGAGGCATCAGCATGAGCCCGAACCGCGCTCATGCTCGAGCAGCCAGCAGTTTGCCGCGCGCCATCCACAAGCTGGACAGCGCGAACAAGGTCATGAGTTGCGCGGTGTTCTTCCTCTCCCTCGAAAGCGGACCCTGGTGTAGCCGAACTGCCGCTTGATGACCCGGAACGGATGCTCGACCTTGGCCCGGATGCCCGCCTTGATTCGCTCGACCTGATTGACGAGCGCGCCAAGCGGTTTGCTTTGGTCCGGGACGCGACGTTTGCCGGGCTTCATCGCCGCGTGCCAGTTCACGCCCGCCCGCGCGTCCGGACGCTTGTCCACGCCTTGATAGCCCGCATTGCCAAACGCGTCGGTTTCGTCGCCATGCAGCAGGCTGTTGGCCTCAACCACGTCGTTGACGTTGCCCGCCGTGCCCCGCACCGTGTGCACCAGGGGTGCCAACGTCCCTGGCAAGCCGCGAGTCTTCCTCGTATATCTGGGTGGCGGCAAGCAATACAAGGACATCATCACGAAGTCAGCGCTGGAAGCGCTATAGCGGCTTTTCGCTGGAAGGCGCGAGCGCCAAGCCGGAAGCGATGGCTGCCTGATCCGTTCGCGCCCCTCTGCCTGCGTGACTGATCGGCGCCGTTGGCCCAGGATTCCCGGACGATCGGCTGGAACCCCTTCGACCAGGACAGCCGCTGATTTCATGCAGCGCTGGTCGCCGTGTTCGATCGACAACCAGGCAGAGACTCTTCCCTTTCCGCGCCCGTCAAGCGTTCAGACGTTTGCTAACGACCCCAACCGCAAAAACGCTCGAGCAGATCCGCCTCAGTTTCATGGACCTCGACCGGCAGGCCGCCTGCGCCCGCAAAGGCCAGATAGCGGGCGCGATGCTGGCCGTTTCGAAACGACACCACACCTTCGCGGGCAAAGCCAATCAATCCGGCTAACGTACGGCAGCGCCGGGTTGTGAACGTTACATAGGGAATTTCCGGAATCCGCTCCTGCCCGGGTGCCAGGAACTCGCGAATGCCGCGCACCTTGCCCGCATGCCAGTACTGCGCAGCCTGGAGGACATAGTCCGTTTTATCGCGATCTGCGCAAGCAAGCAGCTTCTTCAGGTCGATCAAGACCACCTTATGACGCGAGTCGGGGGCGTCGAAGCCGCATTTCATGCGGGTGAATGAATAGGGACTATGACCGGGGATAGGAACGATCCAGTTCCCGTCAGAACTGCGCTGCACCTGATCTGTTGGCAAGGCGACTCCGATTTCTTGTTCTCTCCGAAGCCTCGTCGGGTCCGGATTCGATGCGGCGCGGTTGGAACAGCGCTGCAATGAAATTCGTATGACCAAGCATTATGCGTTAGCGCCGCGCCTGTGTGAACTCGCCGATCACTAAAGCGGATGGCTTCGCGGCGCGGCATGAGTTGCCCCCGTCGAAGCTCCGTCGCTGCCCGGCTGCCCCAGTTCCGCCGCGTGGGAAACCCATCTGGACCGGTTGACAGCGAGCGACGTACGAAAAAAATGGCCGACACTTGTGCCGGCCAAACGCCCTTAACAGTGAAAGCCAAGGTCGATATGAGACTGTCGTGGGCACGCCAGGGGGCGCGCCTCGTCCTGCGGGCAGGAAGTTAGAAGCGATGTCGCATGCCGAGCATTGCGCCGGTCTGGTTTTGGCCTGGCATCGTATTGGGCGTACTGGTCACACCGAAGGTTGCATTGCCCTTGTTGTTAACATAGCCAAGCAGCAGGTACGCGTCAGTACGCTTGGACAAGGCGTAGTCAGCGTTCAGCACGAACATCCACGAATCTTTGCTGTCGGTGCGGGCGTCGGTGTAGTAAGCCGCGCCGGTCAGGGTAAAGGCGGGAGTGAACTTGTAGTTCGCGCCGAGCCAGTACAGGTTGTCGTGACGGGCCGTGCCAGTCGTGACTTCGTCACGCATCCAGCGGTAGCCGCCAAACACCTTGGCAGCGCCGAAGGCATACGACGTACCAATCGCAGCACGTTTTGCGGCGAGGTCCGCGGAAGCCAGGGTGCTGCCCTGGAACTGGTCGTACGCGACGCCCACCGAGAACGGCCCGTTCGCGTAGGCCAAACCACCACCAAAGTTCTTGCCGACCTGGAAGTGGCCCGGCACTTCGCCGCCGAGGCCGGAGTTCACGTCGCGGCCGAAGCTATAGAAGCCGGTTGCCGTCAAGCCGCCGAACTTACCGGTGTACTTGATAGCGTTGTCGGCGCGACCGTTAAATTGATTGTCGACCGAATTCAGGGAGTACATCGGGCCCGCCGCCATCGGGTCATAGGCTCCGAACAGGTCATACAGCGAATTTTGCTGTCGGCCGAGGGTGACGGCACCGAAATTGCCCTGCAGGCCAACGTAGGCCTGGCGACCGAAGAGCCGGCCACCCTGCGCGGATTTGCCGCTATCGATATCGAAGCCGCTTTCCAGCACGAAGACGCCCTTCAGGTTGCTGCCGAGGTCCTCGACCCCGCGCAGACCCCAGCGTGAACCTGAGAGGCCCCCGGAAGTCACACCAACGACAGAGCCACTGCCATTTGCGCCACCATTGACGTGGTTTTGGAAACTGATGCCGGCATCAGCGATGCCATAGAGCGTCACATTGGACGACGATTGGGCAAAGGCAGAGCCAGACATGGCGCAAGCTGCGGCTGCTACTGCGAAGAGAGCTTTTTTCACTGTCAATTCCAGGTTCTTATTTGGCGGAGGGTCCAGCCGGTGGCGTCACGGCTTGCATGCGAGCCGAAACCACCCACCGACGCGGCCGCCAGATAGTGCGACAGGAATGTGACAGCAATGAGTCAACAATTATGCAGAGATTCGCACAATCATTTCAAAATCAAGAACAATATGTGCACGTCCGGCAGCTAAACTCCATCGCCGGGGCGCGCCGATATCTCTCTGACGTGAGTGACAGATTTTTGACGAATTTGTGTCGGTCTGCCCCAAACCTGTCCCCTCCCGGTTATAAACGCTTGGCAGTTGCATCACCGACGAGACCGTCGGGCATGCCGGGGCACGATTGCGCCTGACCGTCGATAAAGACCGACGGCCCTGCCACCGACCCGCGTCAACCGGGTTCCAGGACCAAGTCACCGGACCAACTCACCGTACCGACTCGGCCGATCACGGCAGCCTGTTCCACGCATACACCGAAGCGTTCAAAGAAGGCGGTATCACGGCGCTCGCGCGATACAAAGCCATACCTGCCATGTTGGCCCTTGCCTTGCGAGACCTCGATCAATGCTCGCATCAGACGCTGCTCGCAAACCAAGCTTGTCAGTGCTGCCCCCTCTCTGAGCATCCACGCACTGAGGTCTCGCAGTGAAAGATCGAGCATCCTTGCGGCATGCGCCCGACTCCAAGGCGCATTCGGTTCTCCAAAGACTGCCCGCGCAAGTTTCAAGGTAAGGGGTTTCGCCGGATCGTGCGCCCAGTTGCGCGGCGAGTGATCACCGCTCTCGTCCCGGATGGGACGCCTCGAAGCCATGACGTCAAAATGTATGGCATCACTGGCTGCTATGAGGCTATGCGACATGGTGTACAGGTCAAAGCGCCGATACGCGCTCACCCGCGCACTTTCCCCCGCCTTCAATGCGACACTACCCATCGCGCCGCGCAACCAGCAGCCTCCACTGCGGCAGTGGACATCAACATCGAACGGCAGCCGGATGTTATTCAGTTGCATTCCGTGGGCAGCCGGTGGCTTGTCTAGGCGGTCGCCCGACGCAAACCGCCATAGCTAGCCCAGGATCGTGCCACAAGGTATCCCGCATCCACCGGCAGATTCACCCCGGTGATGGCCGCGGCCCAGTCGGAGGCCAGGAACAAGACAGCCTTTGCCACTTCTTCTGCCCCGAGCCGATCTTGTCAGTCTCCCGCCCGGCTTCCATCATCGTGTCGCCTGAACACGTCTCCGTCAGGCCATAGGCATCCACATATCGCGCGTTCGTGAACAGGCCGGAGAATTCCCGGATGCGCTCTTCCGGCGTACGCTCACCGCCGCCGACGAGCCATTTGAAGCTGGACGCGCCCATGGGGGTAATCGAGGTCGATGTCAGTTCCACACCGATCGTGCGTGCCACCGACCTGTTCCGGCGCGGGAATTGTTCCTCGATCTTGCCCACACAGGGGACGGCCGCCGGGGCAGTTCGAACGGAGCCGGACCGGGCGCAGCCGCGGTCGCGCAGACGTGGATCCCCGAGCCCGCCGGCGCCGCTACTCCCGCATCCTCTGTGCCATGAACGTCCGCAGCGTCTGCATTGCGGGCGTCTCGGTCCGCCCCTGCAAGGTGATCAGGGCGAACTGCGCGTTGGTATGCAGGGGCGGCGTCAGCACCAGTTCCGCCAGCTCCCCCCTCGCAATTGGCTCGCGCGCGGCCGCGATGATGCCGAGGAAGACGGCATCGGTCTTCCGGGCCGCTTCCACCAGGCTGGCGATTTCCTCGCAGCGCAACGTGACCATTTCATCCGGATGTGCGCGCGGCCCGAAGTGGGCGACCAGGATGCGCGCCACCTCGTCCGACAGCGGGCTTGAAGCGATCGGATAGGCCAGCAGATCTTCGAAGCGCACGCACGCCAGCTGGTGCAACGGATGGCCGCTGCGGCAGATGAAGCCGGCACGCAGGTCCGGCAGCCGTTCCACGTTCAGATCGGAGCCCGGCACCAGCGAGCGCAGGTCGATCACGATGCCGTCCAGTGCGCGGCCGCGCAACTGCTGCAGCTGCAGATTGGTGGCGCCGCGGGAGATGGTGAGTCGGACCTTCGGATGGTGCCTGCCCATATGGACCAGGAAGGGCGTCATCAGCATGGCGCCCGGCCCCGACCCGAACCCGATGCGCAGCATGCCCGCCTCCCCGGCTTGCAGGTCGCGCGCACTCTGCTTCAGCTCGCCGGCCTCGAAAGCGATTCGCCGCGCTCTCTCCAGCGCCAGTTGCCCGAACGGCGTCAACTCGTTGCGCTTGCCGATGCGGTCCACCAGGGACATGCCCAGCTCCGATTCCAGCGCCTGGATGCTGCGGCTGAGGGCCGGTTGCGTCAGGTGCAGCCGCGCCGCAGCTTGGCTGAAAGAGCCGGTTTCGGCCAGCGCAATCAGATGCTTGAGCTGAATCAGGTTCATGCGGCCGTCTCGTATGCAATTTTGTAATGATAATGCAAAAAATGATGCATTGGACATCGCGGGACGGCCTTCCTAACATGGCTCGCAGCCATGCGTCCCCGACCGGGGCAAGCACAAGACCTGGCACCTTCAACAGGAGACAACGATGTACCTCACACGACGCCTGTGCCGCCTGCTGGCCGGCCTGCTCACCGCCTCGCTGGCCGGCGCCGCTTGCGCTGCCGCGAGCGGACCCGGACCCTATCCGGCCAAGCCGATCGCGCTGATGGTTCCCTACCCCGCCGGCGGCGCTTCTGACGCGATCGCCCGGGTGCTGAGCCAGCCCATCGGCAAGCAGCTCGGCCAAACCGTGCTGGTGGAAAACCTGGGCGGCGTCAGCGGCGCCATCGCCGCGCAGAAGGTACCGTCCGCCCCGGGCGACGGCTACTACGTGTTTCAGGGTTCACCCAACGAGGTCATTCTTTCCCCGCTGGCAAACGCCGCGGTTAAGCTGCAGGCCGAAGACTTCCAGTTGGTGCAGCCCATCTCCACCGCGGTGTTGGCGCTGGTTGCGCGCAAGGACCTGGAGGCCAATTCCTCCGACGAACTGATCACGCTGGCGCGCAGCCGCAAGGACAGGCCCTTGTCCTACGGCAGCGTGGGAGTGGGCTCCCTGTACCACATCCTGGTCGAACACATGCAGCAGCTCACCGGCACCAGGATGACCCACGTGCCATACAAGGGCGCGGCGCCATTGGTCCAGGACATCGGTGGTGGCCAGCTGGACTTCGCCATCGTGCCCTTCAATGCCGCGCTCGGCGCCATGGCGCAGCAGGGGCGGCTGAAGCTGCTGGCCACCGTGGGCGCCAACCGTCCCGCGCTGCTGCCCAATGAGCCGACCATCAGCGAAGGCAAGCTGCTCAAGAACTTCGCCTTCACCATCTGGACTGGCGTCATGGTCAAGAAGGGAACGCCGCCCGACGTGGTCCAGCGCCTGAACCAGGCGCTCGGCAACGTGCTCCAGGATCCCGCCGTGCGCGCGGGCCTGGAAACCCAGATGCAACTGGTGGCCGCACCGATGTCGCTGCAGGAAGCGGCCCGTTTCTATGAGAGCGAAACCGCACGCTATCGCGGCCTGGCCAAGGCCATTGGGCTTCAGCCCCAGTAACGCGCCGACGCACCTCACGCATCACGGCCCTCACCCGACAAAAAAAGGGAAACCCCATGCATGCCGTCCTGGAATCGCTGCGCGCGGGCGCAGACAAGTTCATCGCGTTGCGGCGCGATCTCCATCAGCATCCCGAGCTCGGCTTCCAGGAGCATCGCACCAGCGACGCCGTCGCGAAATGCCTTGTGGAATGGGGCTACGAAGTCGAGCGCGGCAGCGGCACCGGCGTGGTCGGCACGCTGCGGCGCGGCAACGGCAAGCGCCGGCTTGGCCTGCGGGCCGACATGGATGCCCTGCCGATTGACGAGGCGAACGGGCTGCCCTATGCCAGCCGCCACGCCGGCGTGATGCATGCCTGCGGACACGACGGCCATACCGCCATGCTGCTGTGCGCCGCCGAATACCTGGCGCGGGCGGGGGAGTTCTCGGGCACGCTCCACCTGATCTTCCAGCCTGCGGAGGAAGGCCTGGGCGGCGCCCTGCGCATGATCGAGGAAGGACTGTTCGAGAAGTACCCCTGCGACGCCGTGTTCGCCATGCACAATATGCCGGGCATGCCGCAGGGCAAGCTGGTGCTGCGCGAGGGGCCGACGATGGCCTCGTCGGACTACGCGACCGTCACCCTGCGGGGCGTGGGCGGCCACGGCGCCCTGCCCCACCGCGCGGCCGATCCGCTGGTGGCGGCGGCCGGCATCGTGCTAGCCCTGCAGACCGTGGTCGCGCGCAACGTCGATCCTCTGCAGATGGCAGTGGTAACCGTCGGCGCCATGCACGCCGGCCGCGCCAACAACGTGATTCCGCAGGAGGCCACGCTGGAGATCAGCGTACGCGCGCTGGACCGGGAAGTGCGCGCCACGCTGGAGCGGCGCATCAAGGCCCTGGTGCAGGCGCAGGCGGAAAGCTATGGCGTGCGCGCGGAGATCGACTACCGGCAGGGCTACGCGGTGCTCGTCAATACGGCGCAGGAGACCGAATTCGCGCGCCGCACGGCGCTCGAACTGCTGGGAGCGGACGGTGTCGTGCTGCAAGGTCCGGCGCTGCCGGGCAGCGAGGACTTCGCCTTCATGCTGGAGCGCTGCCCGGGCAGCTACCTGCTGATCGGCAATGGCGACGGCGACAGCGCGGGCGCCTGCATGGTGCACAACCCGGGCTACGACTTCAACGACGACAACATCGCCATCGGCGCGGCCTACTGGACCCTGCTGGCGCAGCGTTTCCTGACGGACTGAAGCTTGCGCAACTGCCGTGACGCGCGCCGGAAACAAAAAGGTCAAGGTGAAATCCTTGACCTCGTCCAAGCGCCCACCACGCTTGATCAATGTGGTACGCGACTAGGCGCCGTCGGTGAACATGACGCGCCTGATGGCAATGCGCGCCGAGGGCGTCGCCGATAAGGTGATAGATCGAGTCGATGCCGACCGTTGCGTAGGTCAGCGGCTTGCTCTTATTCTGCTTCGCCAGTTCGAGGAATTTGTCCAGCGTGTCGGCCGGCAGGCAGTTGCGCACGAGTAGCAAGATATTGGCGTCGCTGATGGGGGCCGCCAGCATCAAGTCCTCGGGCTTATAGCGGGCTGCCGGATTCAGTAACGGGGACAGGAACACCTCGTTGATCGAGCCGTGGAAGAAGGTATACCCGTCGGCCGGCGCGGCCAGCACCTTGTTGGCGCCGATTACCCCGGTGCCGCCGCCATAGTTTTCGACGACCACCTGCGGCTTCACGCTCTTGCCGATGGATGCGGTGCGCGCCGGCTTCGGTGCCACCATCCAGCCGGGCGCAGCGACCGCGCGCCTCAATGATCCGACGCTGGTCCGCTCGCTGGTAGTCGACGCCCAGGTTGGACGGCACAACATGCTGGCCAGCCTTTCCGACGACGAACTGTCGCCTGCGGCGCTGGCGGCGCGGGTCGTGCTGGCCGATACCGCGCGCAGCCTGGTGCGCGACGGTGCGTGGTTCGGTGCGACGCTCCACAAGGAGTGAGATCGAGATGGTGCCGCAATGCCGCCATCAGCCTGACCAGCATGATCCGCCACCAGCCGCATCTGCACGACGCGATGCGACGGTTCGATCCCCAGGCTCAATCAACCGTGATCTTTCGCTCCTTGACAATCGCGCTCCACTTTGCACTTTCCTTCTTCATGAAGGCAAGCAGTTCCGGCCGCGTGGTCGGCTGCGGAGTCAGGCCATGCTTGTTCAGGGCGTCTTTCACCTCCGCGTCGTTCAGCACCTTGACGATCTCCTGATTCCAGCGATCGAGGACGGACCCCGGCGTCTTTCCCGGGGCCACGAAGGCATACCAGTTCAGCGCCTCGAAGCCGGGGTAGCCGGATTCCGCCACGGTGGGGACGTTCGGCAGGTAGGCCGGTCGCACCGGGCCGGTAGTGGCCAGCGGCACCAGCTTGCCGGCCTCGACCTGCGGCATCGCAGTCGGCGGTGCCGCAAAGTACGACGTCACACGCTGGCCAAGCAAATCCTGCAGTGCTGGTGCACCGCCCTTGTACGGAATATGGACCATCTCGATGCCAGCACGCTGGTTGAACAGTTCGCCCGCCAGATGGGATGCGGAGCCAGCGCCGGTGGACGCGTAGTCCACGGCACCGGGCTTCTTCTTCGCCAGCGCGACGAACTCGGCCAGGTTCTTCACGCCGGCGCCCTTGTGCACCACCAGCATATTGGGAAAGTTCACGCCGCCCGATACGGGGGCCAGGTCCTTGAACGGATCGTAGGGCAGCGTCATCAGGTGTGGCGCGATGGTCAGCGGCCCGATCGAGCCGAACAGCAGCATGCTGCCGTCTGCCGGACCGCGGGCCACCAGCTGGTGGGCGATATTGCCGCCAGCACCGCCACGGTTGTCGACGACTACCGGCTGGCCGAGGTTGTCCGCCAGCTTCTTGGCGATCAGCCGCGCGGCGGCATCGGCGGCGCCGCCGGCCGCAAAGCCGACCACCAGCGTGACCGGCTTGCCGCCGGCGATGGGCTGCGCTTGCGCAATGCCCGATGAAAGGGGAAAACAGAGCGCTGCCAACGAGGTAGCGCGCAAGATCAGTCGACGGTTCATCGAATCGGTCTCCGTATTGTCATTCTGGAAGGGCGTGAGAATTGGCCAATGGCCGGCCGGGCGATCAGTCCGCCCCGAGCCCGACCGGGTTCGGCCGGCGTTTCTCGACCGCATGGCGCAGCAGCGCGGCACTGCGAAAAACGCCGTGGGCAAACTTGCCGTAAGGCAGGGTGGCGAATAGCGCCATCACCGCCCCTAGGTGCAGGCATAGCAGGATGGCCATCGCCGGCGTGCCGCGGCCCAGCCACAGCGCCAGGCCGCTGGTGGCGGTCAGGAACAGCAAGGCGATGAAGCCGAGGTCCATCGGCCGCTGGCCGTGGGCCAGGTGCAAGCAGTGACGTTGCAGGTTGAGCCAGCCGAGACCTGCGGTGCCGATCGCGAGGCTGACGCCGCCGACGGCACCGAGCACCTTGGGCAGGCTCGGTAATTCGTATGGCGCGTGCCAGCCGAAGGCATAGTGATAGATCGTCGCCACGGCAGTTGCGGCAAAGCACAGCAGGAAGCCGTAGAACGTCAGGTGATGGAAACGTCGGCGCGAAAGCGTGAAGCCATCGTCGGCATTGTTGCAGCCGGCACCGTGACCGCCGTCCAGGTATTTCAGCCGCAGTACGGCGGAACCGGCCTCCGCCGCCGCCGGCGCGCTCACTGGCGCACCGCTGGTCGCGGGGGTGACTTCGCGCCAGAACCTGCGCACCCCCATTGCCAGCGCAAGCACAACGAACCCGAACACCGGCGCAAACATCGACACCAGCAGGTTATGCGGGAACAGCGCATAGAAATTTCCGGTGGCAGGACCACCCCACAGCGTACCGTTAAGCGCCACAGCCATCAGCAGGAACAGTGTCAGGCTGAGCGCAAGGGCCAGCGACAAGGCGAGGCCATTGCGCCGGTACAGCTTGCCGAGCGCTAGCGGCCACGCATAGTCCTGGTAGGTCTGGCCACGGACTTCCGCCATCGCTGCCGGGATGTTGACGGCGAACTCGTGCGGCGGCGCGTACTGGCAGGCATGCAGGCAGGCCCCGCAGTTGTGGCAGAGGTTGGCCATATAGTGCACATCGGCACGGCCAAACTCGAGCCGCCGCGTCATGGCGGGGAAAACCGCGCAGAAGCCTTCGCAATAGCGGCAGGCATTGCAGATCTGCAGGATGCGCGCGACTTCGCCCTCGGCAGCCGTCAGCGGCAATACGGGATGAATCGGAATCACGCGTCGGTCTGTGCCGCCCACGCCTTGCGCGTCGGCACGAGCCTGATCGACCAGCTCAGCGAGCGATGGCATTGGGCTGCTCCATGTCGAAATCGAGATGTCGGAAACCGCAGGCACGCGCGGCGCTCACGCCTGCGATGCGGCCAAAAGCCGTGCCGATCGCCATGCCGACGCCGGCGGTATAGCCCTTACCCAGCACGTTGCCGGCCATCATTTCGCCGGCAACGAACAGGTTCGGGCTCGGCCGGCCATCGAAGTGGACCTGCGCCCGCTCGTTGACCTTGAGGCCCAGGTAAGTGAAGGTCACGCCGGGGCGCAGCGCGTAGCCGATGTAGGGCGGCGTGTCGAGCGGCCGCGCCCAGTGCGTCTTGGCCGGTGCGATGCCCTCGGTGGCGCAATCGTCCAGCACCGTGTGGTCGAACGTGCCGGGCCGGCACTTGGCGTTGAAGGCTTCCACGGTTCGCACGAAGGCGGCTTCCGGCACGCCGAGCTTGCGCGCCAGTTCGTCGAGCGTATCGGCGGTCGTGCCCGGGAAGACCGGCGGCATGAAGCGGCCGATGGCCTTCTGGTCGATGATCGAGAAACCGATCTGCCCCGGCTGCTGCGCTACCAGACGGCCCCAGATAGCATATCGCTTGGGCCAGAAGTCCTCGCCCTCATCGTAGAAGCGTTCCCCGTCGCGATTGACGACCACGCCGAGCGAAACACAGTCGATCCGCGTGCAGATGCCGCCGTCATAGAGCGGTGCGCGTGCGTCGATGGCCACCATATGGGCCTGGGTCGGATCGCCGATCGCGTCGGCGCCTGCGTCGATCATATGGCGCAGCAGCACGCCCTGGTTGAAGCGCGTGCCCCGGATCAGGAAGTTGTCCGACGGCCACTCGCCGCGTTCATTCTGGCCCCAGGCTTCGCGCAGCCAATCCCGGTTCGACTCGAAACCGCCGGCGCCCAGCACGCAGCTCCTGGCCTCGATGCGTTCGCCGGTAGCGGTCACGGCCGCGACGAAACGGTCGCCGTCGCGCTCAATGGCAACAACCGGGGTGTCGTAGCGGATCTCGACACCAAGTGTCTCGGCACTGCGGAAATAGACGTTGACGAGTGCCTTGCCGCCGCCCATGAAGAAGGCATTGGTGCGGGCCACATGCAGCGCGCCAGACAGCGGCGGCTGAAAATGGACGCCATGACGGCGCATCCAGCCTCGGCAACGCGACGATGCACGGATTGTCATGCGCGCCAGATACTCGTTGGTGATGCCACCCGTCACCTTCAGCAGGTCCTGCCAGTATTCCTCTTCCGGGTAGGCGTCGACCAGCACATCCTGCGGGGCCTCGTGCATGCAGCGCAGGTTGCGGGTGTGTTGCGAATTGCCGCCGCGCCATTCGCGCGGCGAGCCCTCCAGCAGCAGCACCGAGGCACCCGCCTCGCGCGCCATCAACGCGGCGCACAGCGCGGCATTGCCGCCGCCGATCACCAGCACATCTTTCATGGGGGAATCTCCTTGTGGGCTCGACTGTAAGCAAAGCCCGGCGGCGACGAAAGATGACGGTGATTAAGACGTGTTCAGTTTTTGTGAAGGGTCGGGGCGGCGGTGGTCGAAGTTGGCGGGTGAGAGGGGCGACGTTCTTGCCGCATCTGTTCGGAGCGTCAGTTGTATCCGAGTAAGGCGACGTTCCGGAGATCATCGTCCTCAGCCTGCTGGAGGAGAAGCTTGACTACAACTGGCAACGCCCCACCGGAAGGTGGCACTGAAGGCGAAGTATCTCGGTCCATCGGAATTCCTTCAAACGAGCGGGTGCCATCTGACTGAGCGGCGTTCATGGTTACATGTCGAGGAAAGATGTGATTAGAAAATGCCAGTGACGTTGTACTGCCGGCCGAAACACTTATCGGCCGGGTCGACCACGCGCGCATGCGCATCAGCACGGCTCTTAAAACTGCTGCAATGGCTCAGCGCCGTTCGGCGACGGGGCCAAGGACGATTCCCGAACGACGCGCCGCCAGCGTGCCAACTCAGCCTCCACGCGTGCGGCAAGCAGTTCAGGGCGGCCAGGCTCGGGTACCGCGCCATAGCTCTCGAAGCCTGCTTTAACCTCCGGATCCTTCAGAACTTCACCCAAAGCGTGGTTCAGTTCATCCACCTTCGTAGCGGGAGTCTCTGCAGGCGCGAATAGAGCGTACCACTGCGCCATTTCCATCCCCGCGACGCCGACTTCCGCAAGCGTCGGCACCTCTGGCAGGCCGGGAAGGCGTTGTGGAGCGGCGACCGCCAGTGCATGCAACTGGCCCGCGCGCAGCGGCCGATAAGCGGTAAGGAGACTGGAGAACATGAGCTGGGATCGTCCATCGATGGTCGATGCGATCGCGGGTGCGGCCCCCTCGAATGTGATACCGCGCATCGACGTGCCGGTGGCCAACTGGAACAACTCGGCAGCGAAGTGCGGCGGCGTCCCGTCGCCCGCGGAAGCATATCTGAGGCTTCGTGGCGCATGCTTCAGGCTGGCGATCAGTGTGTACAGGTCGGCCGGCGTCTGCGCGGGATTTCCTACCAGCAGTATCGGCGACGATCCGATCAGCCCTATCGGTGCGAAGCTGCCGACGGGATCGTACGCGACTTCCTGGAGCGCGGGATTCATCGCGTGGGTTCCGACATAGCCGAGCAACAGGGTCTGTCCATCTGGAAGCGCTCGTGCCACATACTCACAGGCTATCCCGCCGTTGGCGCCGGCACGGTTGTCTATGACCACCTCCTGCCCCAGCAGTCGCCCAAGCCGCGCGCCGATGAGGTGCGCCACCGCATCGTTGCCACCGCCGGCGCGCGTGGGCACGATGATCCGAAGGGGTTTTGGTCGCGATACCTGAGTTGCCTCACCTACCTGCTCTGGTCGCGAGAAAACATAGTCTGGCAGGTGAAGCTGGCCGTCCATGATCTTGCGGGCCGTGCGAACGAGTGCTGCACGGGTCACAATCGCCTCTTCGCCCTCACCTTCCAGTTCAACCTCCACCTCGATCCGTCCCGCTGGATGTAAGACCACCAATGCGTGGCGACCGGGCTGCCGACGGCATTCACTCGCCACCGTGCCCGGCAATGCGAATGCGCTGGCCACGCCGATGGCGCCCGTGACGGCATGAGACGCATGGCATTTGCGCGGCGTGAAGTAGCGCGACGTGATGCTATCCGGCGAGTCGCCGGGACTGACCAGCACGGGCTTTGGAATGACGCTCTCGGAAACATCGCCGAGTCCCATCATCTGTCCGGCCCGCAACCGCAGCGCCTCCAAGCGCTCGAGCAACGCGGCGTCATTGTCAAGTGTGGCCGGTGCCTCGCGCCCACTGACTCCAAGGTCGCGCGCCCGAACAATCATCAGGGGCATGGCCGCGTCGATGCAGGTCACCTCGATGCCATTGATCAGGTCGATGCGGTTGCCAGTGGGGAAAACCTTGCCGGTCACGGCGCCCCACGCGTCGAGGAAGTCGAGCAAGATCGGCGCCCCGGTGCCGGCGACGCCATCGATCCGGGTGTCGCCGTCGTAGCTGATCCGGCCTCCCGGCGTACGTACCGTCACGTCGATCCTGGCGCCGGTATTGACGTTGTGAACGCGCACGCGGGTGGATCCATGCTGGGCAGGGATTAGCCCCTGCTCGATGGCGAAAGGGGCAACGCCGGACAGCATATTGCCGCAGTTCGGCCGCGTGTCCACCGAGCAGTTGCCGACCCCGACCTGCGCGAACAGGTAGTCCAGGTCACACCCGGGTTGCGTGGATCGCGACACGATCGCGACCTTGCTGTTGAGCGTACTGCCACCGCCGACGCCATCGAGTTGCAGCGGGTCCGATGCGCCGATGGCGCCAATCAGCGCCTGGTCGCGCGCCTCGTCGCCTTCCGGTAGCCATTCCCGCAGGAAGAACGGCCCGCGTGAGGTGCCGGCGCGCATCAGCACGCAAGGTATGGTCTTGCTCATCTCAGTCCGCCTTCAGCTTTGCCGCGTGAACCACCGATTTCCACTTGACCTGCTCCTGCTGCATGAAGGTGCGCATTTGGCTAGTTGTCATGGCCGTAACTTCCGCGCCCTGGCCTTCCAGGCGCTGCGCCACGTTCTTGTCGGCAAGCGCCTGATTGAGCGCCTTGTTCAGCGCCTCGACGACTGGCGCCGGCGTGTTGGCCGGTGCAAAGATGGCGTACCACTGTGAGACGTCGACATCGTTGATACCTTGTTCCTTCAAGGTCGGCAGGTCCGGCATCAGCGCCGAGCGCCTGCTGCCCGCGATGCCAACGGCCTTCAGCTTGCCGTTCTTCAACTGCGGCAACGCGGTAAAAAGACTCGGAAACATCACTTGGGTCTGTCCGGCAACCGTGTCGTTGATCGCGGGAGCTGATCCCTTATAGGGCACATGAAGCATGTTTGTGCCGGTGGAGAGCTTGAACATTTCGGCCGCAAAGTGAGGGGCTGTCCCATTGCCGGCAGAGGCGTAGCTGAGCTTCCCCGGTGCCGCCTTGAGCAACGCCACCACCGTCTTTGCGTCGGTCGCCTTCAGACTTGGATTGACCACCATCACGGTTGCCGAAGAACCGACCATGCCGACCGGCACGAAATCCTTGACCGGGTCATAGCGTAGCGTCTGCAGCGCGGGATTCATCGCGTGCGTGGCCACGTAGCCGAGCAGCAGCGTGTAACCATCGGGGGGTGCGCGCATCACGAACTCGCTTGCAATTGCCCCGTTGGCTCCCGCCTTGTTGTCCACCACGATTGTTTGCTTGAGGATCGACGACATGGCCTGGCCGACCACGCGCGCCATGGCGTCGTTGGCGCCTCCCGCCGCAGTGGGCACGACCAGTGTGATTCGCTTTTCCGGGTAGGCCCCCAGGGCGCCAGTACTCCCGAGCGCCGCCGCGATGACAAGGCTGCCGAGGAAAAGTCGCTTGGTTGATTGCATCTGTCTGCTCCGTCTAATGTCGTTCTGTCGTCGGCCTGCCCGGCCGCATACGCATGGTCGTCGTTTCCCGCTATTTAGTGAATTGAGTTTTTAGGATCAATTGATGCACACTGAGCATCAGTGACAATGCACGGAGAAAACACCGATGACCATCAACTTCAACCTCAACGATCTGCAGGCATTTCGCGCGGTGGCCGAACTGAACAGTTTCCGCAAGGCGGCCGCCTCCCTCAATGTGTCCCAGCCCGCCTTCAGCCGACGCATCGACAAGCTTGAAGAGGCGCTGGGTGTGCGCTTACTGGACCGCACCACCCGGCGTGTGAGTTTGACGACTGTCGGTCGGGAGTTCGACCGGAAGGTGAAGGAGATACTCGACCAACTGGACGAGACGCTGCTTGGCATACGGGGCGTGACGACCACTCGCATGGGAGAAGTGACCATTGCTTGCGTACCGTCCACGGTCTATTACTTCCTGTCGCAGGTCATCTCGCGCTACCACGCGCAGTATCCAAAGATCCGAGTCAAAATCCTGGATGCCAGCGCGAACGAGGTGCTGTCAGCGGTGTCGCGCAGCGAAGCGGACTTCGGGATCAACTTCGTGGGGGGACAGGAGCCGGATATCGAGTTCAGCCCTTTGCTGGAGGAACGGTTCGTCGCAGCCTGCCGCCGCGATCATCCGATCGCGAAGCGGCGGCACGTGACTTGGGCAGACCTCGCCGAATATGACTACATCTCGGTCAGCAAGGCCTCCGGCAACCGCCTGCTCCTGGATCAGGCGCTGTCCAACGTGTCAGGATTGCCGCAGAGCATCTATGAGACCCAGCACGTCACCACGACTCTGGGCTTAGTGGAAGCCGGCCTTGGCATCGCCGCGGTGCCATCAATCGCCATGCCGGGCCCGGACCACCCCCTGCTCGTTAGCGTTCCGCTGACCGACCCTGTCGTTACGCGCAAGATCGGGCTGATACGTCGCAAGAGCCGCTCCCTGACGCCTGCAGCGCAGCAGTTATACGACTTCCTTAGCGAGATAAAGTCAGGGCGTCGCAAAGCTGGCGGCCGCCGGCGCGGCGGGTAACGGTGGCGATGCTGCAGTTTGCCGCGGGGCTGGCCCCGAGTCCCGTTTTCGGCAAACTCTGCTCGACCGCTTCGGCTAAGAGATGGCAGTCAGCGTGGCGACCAGCGTGTCCGATCCGCTGCCGGTCCGCGTCAGCGGCATCAATTCTCGCTGGCGCCAGTTCAGTGAAGGGCTCAGGCTGGATAATGCGCACCGACGCCAGGTAGATCGCACGGCCGTCTTGAAGGAATAGCCGGTCGTAAGCGCCAGCGCCACCACGCCTTCCTGGGCGGGCCGCACCTCCAAGGGTAGCAACCTAGCGCCGGCTCGACAGCACCCGGTCGACCATCACACCGGCTTGCCCCAAATTGTTGCTTGGATCGCACATCGCCTCGAGTTGGTTGCGCGACACGTGGCGGCTGATTTCGGGATGGGCCGCGAGAATGTCGATCAGCTGCCGGTTGCCGGTGATGGCCTCGCGGCAAAGGTCATAGACGAGATCATGCGCGTACTCGCGGCCAATGTACGGCCCGAGACCCATCATTACCGCCTCGGACATCACCAGCCCGTGCGTGATGTCTATATTTGCCCGCATGCGATCGGCGTCGACCTCCAATCCCTGCAACACGAACTTCGCCTGCTTCAAGGCGCCGGAAATCAGGCAGAAGATCTCTGGCAGCGATACCCATTCGATCTCCCACGGCCCGGTGGAACGCTCGTGGTCGGCGACCATGGCGTCCATCAGGGCAGCCGCGTGCTGTCGCGCCACCGAGATGTTGGCGTGGATGTACAGACACGAGATCGGATTGCGCTTCTGCGGCATGGTTGACGAAGAGCCGCGCCCCGGCGCGAATGGCTCGAACACCTCCGCGACCTCCGTCTGCATCATCAGCTTTACGTCCATGGCGATCTTGCCGAGGGAGCCGCCGACGAGTCCGAGAAAGGCCCCGACTTCGGCGATAGTATCGCGCACCGTGTGCCAGGAAATCAGCGGTTGCGCCAGCCCCAGCTCCTTCATCAGCTCCGCCTGTGTTTCCATGGCGCCCGTCTGCAGCGAGGACAACGTACCTGACGCCCCACCAAACTCCCCCATCAGCACACGCGGCTTAAGTTGCTGCAGCCGCTCGCGATGGCGATCGATCCCGGCGAGAATGCTGGCCATCTTATAGCCAAAGGTAATGGGCGTGGCCTGCTGCAGGTTGGACCGGCCAATCACCGGCGTGTCGCGATACTTCTTCGCCAGCGTTGCGAGCGCGTCGGCGATCTCGTCGAGATCCGATTCGATAAGTGCGAGCCCCTCGCGCATCTGCAACACTGCCGCGGTGTCGGTAATGTCCTGGGTAGTGGCGCCCCAGTGGCAGAACTCGCCGAGTCCGTCCCGGCAGTTTTCATTGATCTGGTTGACCACCGCAATGATCGGATAACCGATCTGCTCGGTCTTGGCCTTGAGCTTCACCCAGTCTATCTGCGAGAGCTCACAGTTCCGGACGATCTCGTCGGCCGCTTCCTTCGGGATGATGCCAAGCTCACCCTGCACCTTTGCCAGCGCACGTTCAATGTCCAGGTACTTCGCGGTTCGGTTTTCGTCGGACCACACCTCGCGCATGCGCACGTCGCTGAACATGTCGCCAAAGATGCGCGAGTCGATGATGGTGGAAGCCATAGTGTTTTACCTCTCCGTCAATGTCAGATGTATCGTCGCCCGCCAGGCGACTGTCACACAACGCTGTCCGCGTGCATCGCCGCGATTTCGTGGGGCCCATATCCAAGCTCCGCGAGAATAGCGTCGGTGTGCTGGCCCAGTGCCGGTATCGGGTCCATGCGCGGCCCTTCGTTCCATGTACCCGGCGGCAATAGTGCTGGCAGTGCACCCTTGGGCGAGTCAACTTCGGTCCAGCGGCCGCGCGCCCTGAGTTGCGGGTGCTCCCAGACGCCCTGCATGTCGTTGACCTGGGCATTCGCGGTCTGCGCCAACTCCAGTCGCTCCACCACTTGCGTACCAGTCAGGGATGCAAAGGCATCCACGATGATCTGCCGCAACGCCGTGCGTTCGGCCACGCGTTTGGAATTTGAGCTAAAGCGCGGGTCTTCGATGAGTTCGGGCCGCTGGAGCACTTTCCGGCAGAAGCTCGCCCACTCCCGCTCGTTCTGCAGCCCCAACATCACTGTGACGCCGTCTCCAGCCGGAAAAGGCCCGTACGGATAGATGGTCGCGTGGCTTGCACCGGTCCGCGGCGGCGGCGCCGCGCCGTCGAATGCGTAGTAGAGGGGATAAGAGTTCCATTCCGTCAGCGACTCGAACATCGAGATGTCAATGCGCTGGCCACGTCCGGTCTGGCTGCGCTGCAGCAGCGCAGCCAGGATGTTGGTGTAGGCGTACATGCCGGCGGCAATATCGGCGATCGAAGGGCCAGCCTTGCAGGGCACTTCCGGCGTTCCCGTCACCGACACGAAGCCAGCTTCGCTCTGGACCAGGAGGTCATAGGCCTTCTTGTCGCGGTACGGCCCGGGATGCTCAGGATCGTCGCCATAGCCCGAGATGTCGCAGACGATCAATTCGGGCTTGACCACGGAGAGCCTGTCGTAGCCTAGTCCAAGACGCGCTGCCGCGCCCGGCGCGAGGTTCTGCACCACCACGTCCGCCTTCTCCTCGATCAGGCGCGTTAGTACGCCCGCTGCTGCCGGATGCTTGACGTCGAGCGTCAGGCTTTCCTTCGAGCGATTGGTCCAGACGAAATGCGACGCCATGCCGCGAACGCGTTCGTCGTACCCGCGAGCGAAGTCGCCGACGCCCGGCCGCTCGATCTTGATGACACGCGCACCGAGGTCGGCAAGCTGGCGCGTGGCGAACGGCGCCGCGATAGCGTGTTCGAAGGTGACGACAGTCAGGTCTTTGAGGGGTTGCATCATCCTTTCCCGTAAGGCAAATCAGCGAAGAACCGCGGTGGCGTCCATGGTCAACCAGCCCTCATGATCGGACGCCCACAAGCGAATAGTCTTGCCGTCCGCCTGCGGTTGCCCGCTGACCTGGAACGGATGCAGGTCGAAGGTCGGGCGTACCGCGCGGAAGCGAAAGCTCGCCACGTCGGCCTGGGGCAACTCTCGCCGCAGCAGATCCAGCAGCAGCGTGGCGATCAACGGGCCATGGACGATCAGCCCAGGGTAGCCCTCGACCTCGGTCACGTAGCGGCGGTCATAGTGGATACGGTGCCCATTGAAGGTCAGCGCCGAATAGCGGAACAGCAGGACATCGTCCGGCACGATCTGGCGCTGCCACGCTGCTTCCGCCAGCGCGGCCTGGGGCGGGGCCGGCACATCGCCTGATTGCTGTGCTTCGCGGTAGACGATGTCGTGGAACTCCACCAAGGCCGGTTCCGCAGCCCCTTCCGCGCACACCTCGTGACGGACCTTGACGAACACCAGTTTGCCAGTCCGCCCCTCCTTGCTGGAGACGTCATCGATCGTCGAGGTCCGCAGGATTCGGTCGCCCACCCGTAGAGGAGCGCGGAACTCGAACTGGCCCCCGGCCCACATCCGTCGCGGCAGCGGCACGGGAGGCAGGAACCCCCCGCGCCTGGCATGGCCGTCCGGCCCGATCTCGCTCTGGCGATGCATGGGCAAGAAGTAGAGCCAATGCCACAGTGGCGGCAGTGGGGTGCCCGCCAGTTGCGCTGCCGCCGGATAATCCAGCGTTGCCCGCAGCGCCGCGACCGGTGCGGCGGTAACCGTATCCTCCCGCTGCTCGCTGCGTCCGATCCATGTCTTAGGGTCGATTGCCTGTTCTTCCACTGATGACTCCTTGCTTTATGTGCTTGCCCGGCCATGCTTACACCAGATTGTGAGTGCGCGCGCCGGCGGAGGGAATTGCCTAGTTATGATGTATTGATGCAGGATGCGCATTGAATCGCCGGGTCGGCAAGCCCATCCGCCAGCGCGACGGCTCGCGTCACTCAGAAGCGGTGTCGCAATCCAATACCGCCGCCTACTTTGCTACCCTTGACGCCCATGAATGCGGGCAGCGCGTAGCCACCGTTGATGCGGTTAAAATCAACCTCGGCGTAGATGTCCGTGCGCTTCGAAAGGTTGTAGTCGGCGACGCCGGTCACCATGATGCGGCTGCCGGAGGCATTGCGCTGCCGGTCGTAGTGCGACGCCACCGAGAGCGTAAGGGCCGGCGTGGCCGACACCGCGAAGCCACCGGTAAATACGTCATTGCGGGTTGGACTCACGTCGAATCGATTGTTCAGATAGCCGAAGGTCAGCTTGACTATCCCCCACTGGTAGTTGCCGCCCAGGCCCCACACCTTTCTCGCCTCGGGCGTCGTCAGCGCATTGGCCTGCTGCCAGAAGCCACCGAGGTCCACTGGACCCTGCTTATAGCCCAGCGAGACGCCATAACTGGAGCTGCGCTTCATATGGCCGGCCACCTCGCCAAAGGTATAGTGCGCGCCCGCCGATAGCGCGCCCCATTGCCCAAAGTACTTGGCCATGTTGTCCTGGCGCGGCCCCGTATAGCCGTTGAGGATAGTAACGGCGTCCAGATTCGGATGCCCATTCGGCTGGAAACGCGACGTGGCATCGTAGGCCGTGGTGAACTGCCGGCCAAAGGTCATTTTGCCGAGGGTGTCGTGGTTCAGCCCCACCCAGGCCTGCCGACCGAACAAGCGTCCCTGTCCGCCCGTGCTTTGCTGACCGTAGTTTGCCGTTGCGGTACCCTGCGACGATATCCCAGTCGTCGGATCAAAGCCGCTTTCCAGATTAAAAATGGCGGACAGACCGCCCCCGAGCGCCTCGTTGCCGCGCATGCCCCAGCGCGAGCCGTTGAAGTACCCGTCGGTCAATTCGGCCAAGTTGTTGTCGCCCGCATTATTGTTCGAATAGCGGACCGTGGTATCGATAATGCCGTACAGGTTGACCCCGGACGAGGTCTGCGCCTGAACGGCACCAGTGATGACGAAACCAAGGACGGCTCCCGCCGCCAGCTTCCTGTTTACCCGGTTCCCCCGCGCCAGCTTGATATTCATTCAATCTCCCCATGGCTTGTTTTGGTATTTCGCCCCGCCCTTGCGGCCGCGCAAACGACGGATGGCGACTCGAAGCCAGTTTGTAGGGATCAACGGAAAATGGGAATTGCAATGTTTCGATGAATTGATGCGGTTTACGCATCAACATCAGATGTCTTACGTGTAGAAGCAGATGGTGCCCATCATGAGGGTTGGCCGGCTTCGCCAGCGCCGGCCGTTACCACCGAGCTACATCAGGTGCGGCATGAGGCGCAACTGGCCATGGACTGCGCCGAGGCGACCGTCACGCTTTCGACCGAGCAGGGGTTTCCGCTTCACCTGGCGTGGGGAACTATCTTTCAGGGCCGGGCGCTGGCCTCGCTCGGACATGGCGAGGAAGGAATTGCCCTAATACGTCGTGGCCTGACCGCCTATCAGGCCACGGGCGCACAACTCGGAAGGTCATACTTTCTGGCCCTGCTGGCCGAAACCTATGGGAACGCGGGGCAAGCCGAGGCAGGCCAGAATACGCTGGTCGAGGCAATGGCCATGCTGAACAGAACCGGGGAACGCTACTACGAAGCGGAGCTGCATCGACTCAAAGGTGAACTGCTGGTTCATGAGCCAAGCGCTCGGACCGATGGATCCACGGGCGACGACACGGCGGAAGTGTGTTTTCACAAAGCCATCGCAGTGGCGCGCCACCAACGTGCCAAGTCGCTGGAGCTGCGAGCGGCGCTGAGCTTGGCTCGGCTTTGGCAACGACAGGGCAAGACGGCAGCGCGGCAGATGCTTGCCGAAATTCGCGGCTCCTTCACGGAAGGCTTCGACACCGCTGACTTGTGGCAAGCCAAGGGGCTACTTGAGCGGCTGTGACGAGCAGCTACGTCGGGGCCCGTTCACGCTAGTAGCAGGTCTTCATACGGCAATTTCCGTGGCCGTCCGCTGATGGCAGCGCAGCTCGACAAACTCCTCCTCTCGCACGAAGATGTCTGGATCCCAAAGCACGACGAACTCACATAATGGGTCAAAGCCAAATGCCACTGTGAAGCCCAGTTCGCGCTGCGATTTCCTCTCGGATTCGCATAGCAGCACAAGCGCGTAGGACTGAAGGATGAGGGACCAAAGAAGCTGGTCCCTCGCACCTGAATCCTCCTGCGGACGGCAACCCGAGGGCAGGTCTCCACGTAGACCGTGGCGGTGGCCTGCTGCCGCCATTCATCCCTCGTCAGTCTCTCGTCTTTTTGTCTTCTCGCGGCAGCGGGAAAGATACCGGCAAGGTATTCGCTTTCCCTTCTCCTAGCACTCTGCGATGGCAGGGAACACGCCGAAGACAGTGTCTATTGCGGAGCGCCCTTTTGCGCACGCTGCTCATCCTTGGTCACATCCCCCGCAGCCCAGTGCGTGGCTGGCACTTCGCACGCAATGACGCGTACGCTTTCAAGCGGTACCCCGAGGGTCTCGTGAACTGTATTCGCGATGCCTTTGATGCAATGCTTGACGAGCTCATCGGGACGACCTTTGACCATGGTAATTTGAATGATCGGCATTACGGTTCTCCAAGTGAAATGGAATGAAAATGTGACCGGCCCTGGTGCATCATTTCTGGATTGCCACCAGTCTTGGACCGCTCATATGTTGGGGGGGCGATCTCGATCGTAGCGCGTAGCCCCCACGCTCACGCGCTCACCCTTTGGGCCTTGTTGCGCCGCGAACAAGCGCTCGCGACTTTTTTCGTAGCATCGTTTCAGAAGACGTGACGCAGGCCGAGAACCATACCGAGCCACGAGGCGGACCGACTCCCAGTTGCATACCCGCGCGCCCTCGACAAACTTGCTTGCGCTCACACCACCATCGGATTCAGAGCACCATCCATGGTGACCAACGCCGCAGTCACGTAGCTTGCGCAATTCGACGCGAGGAATAGGCGCAACTTCTTCCGGGCGGGCGTACCTGCCGAGCGGGATCCGATCCTCGTTCGCCTTTAGCAGTTCAGCCTCGGACTTTCCAGTAAGCCTGGATTCGGTTTCCAGCGCATTCTTGACCCGGTCGGTATTGGTGGCGCCGGGATTATTATAATAGCCCCAAAACCGGCTTCAACTGACCTTGGCTGCGTACTCCTTCCATCCCGGCGCATCACGCAGCTGAGCGCGCTTGCGGGCTCGGTCTTCCATGCTGTCGTAGGCCCACAGGTGGATGACTTGATGCAGCACGCCCGTGTCCGGCGAAGAGTGTCCGAGCAAGTGCAGGACTTGCGTCTGAATCGGTGCGCCCTCCCGCTCGTAGAGCGAGAGGTATTCCTTCATGTGCTCGGGCTTGATCGTGTAGAGGCGTTCTCGACGATCATGGCAATCAGTGGGCCACCTGGGCTGCCTCGAACGGCATCCCCTGGACGGCCTCCGGATTGTGAACGTTGATCGGCGAGCCTGCGTCAAAGGCCAGCACCTGCTTGAACGCATTGCCGTAGGCGATCTCGTGGTTGTCGATTTCCACGTAACCAATGTGAGGCGTGCAAAGCGCATTCGGCAACGACAGCAGCGGGTCGGCGGCGCCGGTGACCGGTTCGTTCTCGAACACGTCGACGGCGGCCATGCCGGGGTGGCCAGCCTTCAGCGCCGCGGCCAGCACGCCAGGGGCGATCAGCTCAGCCCGGCTCGTGTTGACCAGGAGCGCGGTGGGCTTCATCCGCGCGAGGTCTTCGGGGGTCACGAAGCCCCGCGTCTCGTCGTTCAGCCGCACGTGCAGCGTCAGCACGTCGGATTCGGCAAAGAACGCCTCGCGGCTTGCGGCAACAGCGTGTCCGTCCTTGATGGCCTGGTCGAGGTAGCGGTCCCACACCAGCACTTTCATCTCGAAGGCTTTGGCGTAGTTGGCAATGACCTTACCGATGCGCCCATAGCCCATGATGCCCAGGGTGCGCCCGCGCAGCCCGCGCCCGATGGATGATTGCCAGGTTCCGTTCTTCAACGCATGGGCCTCGAAGGGGATATGGCGCATGGCGGCAATGATGAGCCCCCAGGTCAGTTCAGCCGCCGCATAGGAAGGGCGCGACGTGAGCGCGGAGCACACAGCCACGCCATGCCGGGTGCAAGCATCCAGGTCGATGTGCGGCACGTGTCCGTTCTGACTGATGAGCTTGAGCCCCGGCAACCGGCTCAGCAACGCCTCGTCGATCACCGTGCGCTCGCGCAGCAGCACCAGCGCATCTGCTTCCTGCACGCGCCGGGTCAGCGCGTCGAGGTCGGCGATGTGCTCGTTGAGAATGGAAACTTCGTGCCCTTGCAGGCTCCGGAAGCAGTCCAGATGGCGGACGATGTCCGCATAGTCATCGAGAATAGCGATCTTCATGGAAATATCCTCAGGCGTTGGATGGCAGGTCGGCCACGGGGCAGCCTTCCTCAATGAGCTTGCATTTGCGGGCCTCGGCGGCGGCCTTCTTCTCCGCCAGCACGAGCACTTCTTCGGCCCTTGCGCGCGGGATGAAGCACACGCCCGTGTCGTCAGCCAGCACGATGTCGCCCGGAGAGACCCGAATGCCGCCGATCTCCACGTCGCCGTTGATCTCGACGGTTTCGATGCGCCACTTGCCCGTGACCGGCGAAATCTCCGTCGCCCAGAGCGGGTAGCCCACGCTTCTAGAGTGCCCAATGTCGCGGATCGCGCCGCTGACGATGGCGCCTGCCTCACCTTGCCGCTTTCCTGTCTGGGCTGAGATGCCGCCCATGTTGGAGACGCCGGTCACGCCATCAATGACAACCACGTCGCCCGGCAAGGCGAGGTTGTGCGCCTCGAACTCGGCCATGCGGTTCGCATGCTTACGAGCCGACTCATAAGGGTGCTCGCGCAGCATGATGTTGCGCACCGTCAAAGCCGGGCCGACGATGCACGCGCCCGCGATCGTGGGAACGAACTGCGAAGCCCCCTGCGCCCCCGTGATGCCCAGCTCGTCCAGGATGTCCGAGACGACGCTGCTCGCATCGCCGAGCGCCTTGAAGCGCTCGACCAGCCCTTCAGGCGGGCGCGGCACCTCCATCAGCCCGATGCGTTCGCGGGCAATTTTTCCTGTCAGTTTTTTGTCGCTCATAAACAGTCCTTCCTCAGTTCTCAAGTCCTTGCTTGACCATCCAGTTGCGCACCAGCCGGGCCACGTCGTCGCTGTTGCGGTCCATCATTACCATGTGGCTGTTGCCGCGGATGCCCAGTGTGGGCAGATCGATCGTGTCGGCCGTGCCGCCTGCGTTGCGGATGGCGTTGGTGTATGTCTCGACCGTGTTGCGGGACCGCGTCCACAGTGCGCTCTCAGACACGTAGTCGCCCCACACGGTCAGATGCGGGATGTGCTTGACGCGGGCCGGGTCTTCCTTGGCTGGGTCGATAGCGGACACCGGTTCGATCAGCACCACTGCCTTGACCTTGTCCGGCGCATGCTGCGCCGCCGTGTACACGAACTGGCCGGCCTGGCTATGGCCCATGATCACGCAGGGGCACACCCGCTGCACCAGCTCGTCGTAGGCTTTCTGGATCCACGCATCGCTGCTGCTCCAGCGCGCGACGAATTGCTTGGTGAACTGGTCGATCTGCGCCACCGGGAACTGCACACCCGGGTAGGTTTTCTGCTTGCCGACGTTCGCCGAGTACCCACCGGCAGGGCCGAAGCGGAAGATGTCCCAGGCCTGGTCGATGGTGCGGTGCTCGGGTTCGCTGGGATTGATCTCCGGATAGCGCGCCCACGAAGCACGGCCACGCTCCACGGCATCGGAGACGAAGGTGTCGTAGCCCGCTTGCATGAAATACTCGTGCCAGCCGGAGCGTCCGTCGGGCGTGGTCTCCCACGTCACGCCGGAGAGCCCACCGCCGTGCCACAGCAGCAGCGGCACCTTGGCGCGCGGCGACGCGAGCGTGAACTGCTGCACGTATAACTGCCCGACTTGGTAGTCGCCATTCGGATCGGATTTGCGGATCGGCGCCTGTGGATTGGTACGGATCTCCTTGACCGGCAGGCCGCTCAGCGTCTTGCGTTCGCCGCCGATGTGGTAGCCGCGCACGCTCTTGAGCGCGATGGCGTCCTCCTGCCCACGCGGCGCTCCTGCACAACCGGCAAGCACCGCGACCGACATGGCCAGTATTCCTATTGAGCATTTCATGAATCTCTCCCCCGGTCTAATTGATCTGCACATTGGCCTTCTTGATGAGTTCGGCCCAGCGCCTGATCTCGCTTTGCATGAACTGTGTCAGTTCTTGAGGCGAGCTGCCGACCACTTCGATGCCGGAACTTGCACCGAGCCTGTCGCGAACTTCGGGGGTCTTGAGTAGCTTGACGATCTCCGTGTTCAGACGGTCGAGAATCACTTTGGGAGTGCCTTTGGGCGCATACACGGCCTGCCAGGCCGCTACCTGAAAGCCCTTGACGCCGGCTTCCTCCATCGTCGGCGTGTCTGGCGCTGCGGCAGTACGCTTGGGCGTCGTCACGGCAAGCAGCCTGAGCTTGCCCGCGTTGACGAGTGGGACACCGGCAGTCAACTGATCGAACAGAAACGCGACCCGGCCGCCCGCCACGTCCTGCAATGCCTCTGGCTGCCCCCGGTAGGGCACATGCGTAAGCGGCACGCCGATCAGATCGGCGAAAAGCTCGCCCGCCAGATGCGTGGACGACCCCACACCCGGAGACGCGAACGTGCGCATGGCCGGATCCTTCCTGATCAGTGCGATGAGGTCCTGTACCGAGCGAACCGGCAGTTGTGCATTGACGTACAACGCATTGGGGACCATCCCAACCAGCGTGATGGGCTCAAAGTCCTTGAGCGGGTCGTAGCCCAGGTCTTTGTAGAGCCCCGGATTAATGGCGTGAGTGCTGATCGTTCCGCCAAGCAACGTGTAGCCATCAGGATGAGCCTTCGCAACGAGACGAGCAGCGATCGCACCGGCAGCACCCGGCTTATTGTCCACGATCATCGGCTGACCAAGGGTCTTCGAGAGCCCCGTGCTGATCGCGCGTCCGACGATGTCGGTTGTTCCACCGGGCGTGAACGGCACGACATAGGTGATGGGCTTGGTAGGCCAAGCTTGTCCCGAACTCGGCGACGCCGTTTGGGCGCCGGCCACGAGTGGCTTCCATGCGAATGCGGCAGTTGTCAGTGCCGCAGTAAAGGTTCGTCTCTTCATTGAGGTCTCCGTGTTGGCTTTAATAGGTTGTGTTTTAGTGCATTACAGAGCGATTTGATTCATAATGCAAACAGTTATTTCTAATTAATTCAGCGACATTGCTTATGAATGTGACCATCCGACAGCTGCGTGCCTTTGTGCTCGTCGTGCAAAAAGGGAGCTTTACTGCTGCGGGGAACGCGATGCACTTGACGCAATCGGCGCTCAGCCAACTGGTTCGTGACCTGGAGACCGCATTGGGAACACAGCTCATTGACCGCACCACCCGCCGCACTAGTCCCACAGCGGTGGGGCAGGAGTTCTTCGCGAGTGCGCAACGCATCCTCAGCGAACTGGAACACGCTGTAGGCAACGTCGACAAGCTCTTGGCGCTGCAACGCGGTCGCGTCGTCATCGCCGCGCCGCTGATCCTGTCGAGCACCTTGCTGCCGAAGATCCTTGCGACATTCCGCAGCGAGCACCCAGGCGTCGATGCACTCGTGCTGGACTCCTTGACGGATCAGGTTCTGCCGAACGTCCGCTCTGGCATAGCGGATTTGGGCATCGGCACGTTCCGACGAACGGAGGACGACCTGTCCAGCGTTCTGCTCTTCTCAGAACCGCTTGTGGCTGTTTTTCCTCGGCGCCATGCGCTGGCGCGCCTGGGGCGGCTGACATGGCAGGATCTCAAAGGTTTTCCACTGCTGACTTTGCGCAGCGGAAGTGTTTTCAGGGAGCTGACGCAGGCTGGATTCGTTGCAGGGGAGTTGCCGTTCGAGCCCGCGCTGGAAGCAACCTACAGTGGCACGTTAATTGCTCTAGTGAAAGCTGGACTTGGCGTCGCCATCGTGCCCGCACACGCCTCAGAGCTGTTGGGTAATGCCAGCGTCGCATGGAAGCGGCTGGAAAAGCCTGTGATCGAACGCGACGTGCTGATGGTGCATCGAGCCGGCGTCGCGTTGTCGCCGGCGGCCAATGCGTTTGCGGAGCATCTTGTACGGTGCGTACATACAGAGTCCTGACGCCCAATGCTGACGGGCACGCAGCGTGATTGAACCGCACAACCACTTGAGGGGTGTCGACTGTCTTATGCCCAGGCTTCACCTCAATGATGCGAGAGCATCGTCGCCAACCGGTTGCGCGTAAGATTTCGACTCCGACTGGGAGCGCCTACTATATTTCGTGAATAGAGCGCCTGTCGAAAAGAAGGTACAAAAATGCAGATTGCCAGCGGACATTGGTATCCGCTGGCAGATCATGACAAAAAATAGATTAATTGCACGCAGCCATAACGCGCGACGGGCTGCCACTTCCTCCTTCGATTGGCAGCGCCCCAATAATCAACGTGCACTTTTTGGCTTTATGCGCGGCCAGTTCATCCAAATTTGCAATATTTTCGACAAACTTCCAGCCGCGCTGCAATCCTCTGACGTGGGAGTGGTAGGAGTGATTCCATTGATCGCCTTCGCCACGCTCCGTCTCGCCGCTGTCGATGCCGAGATTGTCTGTTGCTATTCCGTTTACTCGGATGCCATTTTGGTTTTCGATTTCAATCAATCGATCCAGCGCCGCCTTGCTAACACCGGGGAAGTTCCAACCATTCACAAATGGAGAAGTGTCCAGGTTTTGGTCGTTGAAGAACTTTCCCCAACCACTATTGACCACAATCCACGAATTATTCTTGATCTGACCTGCAACAGCGTCGATGTCGGAAACTGTGACATTGTTGCCGGAGTTTTCAGAGAAGTCGGTCCTCCTTCTATCGGGGCTTGGAACTCCGCCATTCTTGTCCAGCTCCTGTTGAATCCGCTTGCTGATGTCAATGAATACGATAGATCCGGTGAGATCCTTCAGCGTAAGCTCATTCTGAAACTTGGGCTTGACCGCGCCAGCTTCAAGGGTTGCCTGGGTGTTCACGTAGTGAGACGGAGCATCGATGTGCGTCCCATGATGCTCGGCGATCCGGAGTATGCCCCGATAGAAATGGCCACTGTCCATGGGGTTGACGCTTGGCACGAAGACAGCCTGAGGAAAGAAGCTCGGGATCGGTTTGCTTTCACCCAGCGGCTTCGTCAGATCGGCTTCGGTGGGCTTCCCAGGCAAGGGCTCGAAGGTCGGGATGGGGTATGTAAGATCGATGAACCGAGTCTCCTCCGCCTCTTCCGCGCTTGCTTGCGCATGGGAAGCGCCACAACCGGCAAGCATGATAGCTCCGGATGCAGCCAAGCCAAGGGCGATGATGGTGTGTAGTCTATTCATGAGTGTGACGGAAGATTGATTGGAAGATTATTTATATAAGGCGTGGGAATCACCGTGCGCGTTGAGAAAGGTTTTATGTCTCTTACTTGATTTTTTGCATGAATTTTTGAAAGTGTGGTGCAAACTCCGTGAACAGTGGGTGTCCGCGATGCTTCAGAATCACCTCTCCAAATAATTTCAAACAGACTGCAAAGGAGGTGGCTGTCTGTGTCTCGAAGCCTCCGCGTGCTCGAATTTCTTCGACGATGCCAAGCATATCGGCGTGATTTCAGACTTTGAAAGATAGGTGGCTTGCCTGGTTGGTGGCTGCCCATTTGCATCGGTGAGATGCTCGACAGTTATTCGATAGCGATGCTGCCTCATGCAAGCCACTTCAGGTTTTTATTGAAAATTCACAACCGATATCTTTCATGCCGTTTTGGAGGAGAGAAAGAAGATGGTCATACAGTTTTAGCCTGTGACCGGGGCCCTTCCCATCGATTTGATCGGGGGCTCACGACGGTTGATGCGGTTGTTCCAGTTTTGCTTGTCGTGCTTTTTGCAAATTAAAGAGCGAATTCATTAATATGGCAAACAGTTATTTCTACTACACTCAGTAAAATATCTTATGAATTTGACCACTCAACAGCACCTTGCTCCTTGTTGGGCCTTGACGCTGCGGAAGGCGATGCTCCGGAGGCGATCGGCAGCGAATCGACTGGCCCTCGGCCAGGGGGCAACATCGGACACGCACTGGGATCAACAGTTGATCGGCGGCGGTGTTGCAGGAAGCCGTTAAAAACCCTGGGATGCCGCCATGCATCGGAGTATCGTCTCGATATCAAAGAGGCGGGGAGTCGACATGCGATGCACGATCGTTCTCGAGTTCGATGATGGCGAAGCCACCGCGGTCAAACGGGTTGAGTTGATGCGGTTCCACCGCGCCGACTCCGGCGAACCCGGCGACGTCGGCTTGTCCCTTGCAGAAGGCAAATCATTAGTCAATAGCGTTCAGCAGGAATTTGTCGTAGAGCAGATCGATCGCTACTGCGCGTTGCAGCGAGCTTGTAAAGCCTGCGGCGCGCTCCGTCGTGTGCATGACGGGCATTCCTCCGAATTGAAGACCACCCTGGGCAAGGTCTACTACTGCCGCGATCGATGGAAAGCATGCAAGTGTGGTGCGGACCGATCCAGGTATGTGTCGCCGCTTAAGAACTACGTTAAGGAGGCAAGCACGAGCGAGCTACGATGGCTGCATGCTGAACTCGGCGCCACGATGCCCTACCGGCAGGCCAAGCAGGTCATGGACCTTTTGTTACCTACCTCCGGACGCGATAGTCACGTGACGATCCGCAATCACACAATGGCCGTCGGCAAATCCCTACAGGACGCATTGCCCGTGCGGCGATGGTGCAAGGAGGAAAGTCCAATTGCTGAGCTAGGGATTGATGTCGGCTATGTTAGGCGAGCGCGAAATAATGGCAAGGGAACAGGCAAAGACAATCGCGCAAGGAAGACGTCATCATCGATAGCCGTCGTGGTTGCGGCGTTAGGCCAGCCTGGCAGCCAACCACGGGTCTGGGCTTCCGCCATGCCACGCACCAAGCGATTGCAGGAGGAAATGACAAAATTCCTCGTGGACAGCGGGTACGACGATCCTAATGAGGTCTGCGTCGTGACTGACGGCGCCCTGGATCTTGCCGGCGTTGCTGACGACCTTCCGTTCGATACCGAATGGGTACTCGACTGGGCGCACATCGGTCGAATGATGCGATATGTAGATCAAGCTATCGCTCCTCTGGCGTATGGACGCCTTACGGCTAACGGGTCAGCGTTCGAGCTTTGGGATTTGTTTGTTCGCTTTCGCAGCTTCGTCTGGACCGGACAAACGTTTCGTTGGCAGAAGCTCGCTAAGGAGCTGTGTTGCCTGCTTGAGCTGCGCGAACGACTCGACCCAAACGCGAGACGCCAAGCAAGACAAGCACATTGCAAGCTTATAGCTTTGATCAGCTACCTCAATAGCAACCTTGAGTCGCTAATCGACTATCGTGCCCGGCAGCGTGTTGGCCGACGAATCGCGACTGGCTTCGTCGAGTCATCTATCAATCGAATCATTGGTCGCCGCATGTGTAAGAGCCAACATATGCGTTGGAGTCGTACCGGGGCACACCGCGTCGTGCAAGTGCGCGTCGCGCTCTTGAACCAGGAATTTCACGAACTCGCTCAACGAGATTTCCCATGGATTGGCCAGCGACGTGTGTCTTGGCCCTGGCAGCGACCGTCCCGGGCTTTTTAACGGCTTCCGGCAACAGTAGCGGCTAGCGGCTGAGGGGGCGCCGTCAGTCCTGGCGCCCGAGGCCGTCCTCGACCAACAGGTCGACCAGCTTGCGCGCAAACAGTGGCAAGGCGCCGAGTTCGGCCACGCAGATCTGCAGCTTGCGCTCGGCCCATTCGTCGTTGAGCTTGACGATGCGCAGCGCCATCGTATGGGCGTGGCGCGCGGCGGTGCTCTCGGGCAGAACGCCGACACCGACATTTGCCTCGACCATCCGGCACGCGGTCTCGAAGTTGCTGACCTGGACGCGCCAACGCGGTTCGCGCTGCAGGTTCGCCCCAGCGCGCTTGAGGAAGTTGTGGATCGCGCTGGCTTCCGGCAGGCCGATGACGTCATAGTCCAGCGTATCGATAAAATCGACGCCATTGCTCTCGGCCAGCGGATTGCTCAATGCGGTGGAAAGCACTAGAGGGACAGGGGTGAGGGCAGGCACTTGCATACCGAGGCGCGGCTCTTCGTCGACGCTCCGGCCGTCACCCACACCCCTCTCCCATCGCCCGGGAAGCGGTCCTTCATTTGGGGGGCGGCCGGCGGCCAGCGCGCTGGTACCTGAATTCTGCACTCCTGCGCTGACATTCGGCCACTCCTCAACCGTTTGTCAGCAAACTGCGCCGCCGGCGCGCGGCGCCTTTCATTCCATTCGCACAAAAAAGAACGGCCGTCCCGGCGAGATGCCGAGCGGCCGCAAACGAGCATCAGCTCGGTGTCGATGCTTAGATTCGGTATGAAGTCGGAACGGTTCTGAAAATCGGATAGATGCTGCCGTAGTGTTGAAGCAAGGTAGGCGATCGTAACCAAAACTGGCACCGGCAACCAGGCCGCGCCAGATCCACCTGCCTGACATTACTGCCGCTTGGCCGCTCCTTTTTCTTGAACCTCTTGTCCAACTCCTTGATGACGATGAGCCGCCGACGGTTTGCTCAATCATGGCCACATGCTGCAGCCCCTCGCGCAAGCACCTTACCCCGCCTGTCGAATATATGACCTGGACGGGCAATACTCGCAAAATTTCAGTGCCGCAGTGTGTGTGCTTCGAAGCTACGGTGTTTGGCCGTCGTCAAAAATGTGGCCTGGAAGTCAAAATTATGGATCCCTCAACCGTACCCCGCCCATGAAAGACGCATGGGCCGCCTTTCGGGCCGGTACATATGCGTCGATGCGGCCGGGCAGCCGGGTCGCGACCACCGATGCGCGCCGCAAAAGAGCTAACGCGAAATCCCGGTCCAGCTCTCAACCTACCCGCTGCGCCTGCGCCCAAGCCAACTCGGCCACGCGCGCAAAGCGTTCGCCCATGGCATGCGCCTCGGCATTGGACGCCGTGCCGCGCGCAACTCTGCCCTTGATGCCATGCAGGATCGCGGCGAAGCGGAACATGTTGAAGGCGATGTAGAAATCGAGGTTCGGGATACCATCGCGGCCTGTACGCCTGCAATAGGCGTCGACATACGCAGCCTCGTCCGGCAATTCCAAGCCTGCCAAGTCCAGCCCCGAGATGCCACCCAGGATATCAGGCGGCATGCGGAACATCATTACATGGTAGGCAAAGTCGGCAAGTGGATCACCGAGGGTCGACAGTTCCCAGTCCAGCACCGCCAGCACCCGGGGCTCGGTGGGATGAAAAATCACGTTGTCGGCCCGGAAGTCGCCATGGGCAATGGCAACCTCATCGGCGGCTGGCAGATGCCGAGGCAACCAGTTGGCGAGCAGATCCATCGCGGGATGCCGACCGGCCAGTTCGTCGCTCAGGTACTGGGCCGACCAGCGCGCCACCTGGCGAGCCACGTAACCGCCAGGCTTGCCGTAATCGCTTAGACCGATCGAAGCGGGATCTATTGTATGCAACCGGGCCAGCGTCGCGTTCATCGCGTCCATGTACGCCGCCCGGTCATGCCGTGACACATCGGAAAAGCTGGCATCCCAGAAGATCCGGCCTTCGATCATATTCATGACGAAGAACCAGCTGCCAATTACCGAATTGTCGGTGCAAAGCCCGTGAATATACGGCACCGGAAAATCCGCTTGGCCGAGCGCCGCCATCACGCGCGCTTCGCGCTCCACCGCATGGGCGCCCTTCAGCAAGGCGCCGCGCGGTTTGCGCCGCAGCACATAGCTGCGGCCAGGCGTGGTCAGGCGGTATGTGGGGTTAGACTGCCCGCCCTTGAACTGGTCGATCGTGAGCGGCCCCGCATAGCCCGCCACATTCTGTTCCATCCAGCGCTCCAGGGCCGTCTGGTCGAACTGATGCTGCTCGCGCACCGGCACCGTGCCGGCGAAATCATGCCTGTTAGTCATGTTTGTCCTCGGCGTCGAAAGCGTTACGCTTCATCATCTTCGCTAGCGTCCATTTGTTAACTGCGATCGAGCCGTCATAGATTCGAAGGCATACGGCCACTCCCGGCCATATGCCTCCACTCAGGGTCTACACATCTTGCGTGCCGAGACCAGCGCCCTTATCATCGCGGTAGGAATGCCCATTACTGAGCACCCCCCGCACAGATCCGTACGAGCCCGATTCGGGCATACGGCTCCTACCTCGGGTGTTTGACGGCAAAGCGCCGGTCCGGCCATGGATGAAGGATTCGAGGCTGCGGGAGCCAGGCATCCGCGATCCGCTCGACCCGCGTCCACGTCATATGATCCTTTTGGCTGCGGCGCCTGAGCGCACGCCGCCAGAGGTCAACAACGTGGTAACGGAACGCGCTGAGCGCTCGCGAGTTCGTTGGTACCGCGTGGTACGCGAAGTATCCGCGCACCACCTGCCCAAGCCATTTTCCTTGCGCAGGAATCGGGTCGTGCATGCGCCGTCGCAGGTCCTCCTTGATCTGCCTGAGCTTCGCCCGCATGCGATCACCGCGAGTCTTCCTCTGCAACTGGAAGGCACCGCGACGCGATCGTCCGCAGATAAAGATGAAGCCCAGGAAGGCGAAGGTCTCCGGCCGGCCAAGGCCTCGACTCTGGCGGTTGGCCGCTGCGTTGCGGCCAAACTCCAGTAGCCTCGTCTTGTCCGGGTGAAGCGCAAGCGAGAACTCCTCCAGCCTCTGTCGCATCGCGTCCCAGAAGCGCCGCGCGTCAGCTTCGTGCTCGAAGCCAACCACAACATCATCCGCGTACCGCAGAATGATGACGTTGCCTTTAGCTTCCCGCCGTCGCCACCGGTTGGCCCAGAGATCAAACACGTAGTGCATATACACGTTCGCGAACAGTGGCGAAGCCACCGAACCCTGCGGTGTACCGGTTTCACTGACGCTCAGTTCCCCATTCTCCAGAACGCCCGCCTTGAGCCATTTCCGCACAAGGCGAATGACGCGCTCGTCGCCGATCCGATGCTCCATGAACCGAACCAGCCAGTCCTGACTGACCGAGTCGAAGAAGCTCCGGATGTCGGCGTCTAGGATCCAGTTCACCGGGGTGCGGATGATGGCCGTTGCCAACGCGTCCAACGCATCATGCTGACTGCGTCCGGGTCGGAACCCGTACGAGAAACCGAGGAAGTCTTCCTCGTAGATCGCATTTAGCACTCCAACCACCGCGCGCTGGACGATTTTGTCTTCCAGTGCGGCAATCCCCAATGGACGCTGTTTGCCGTCCGGCTTTGGTATGTACTGCCGCCGAACGGGTAGCGCCCGATACGCTCCGCTGAGTACTTGCGTGTGCAGACGCTGGAGATGCTCCTCCAGTCCTGCCTCGTAGTACCTCCACGTCATGCCATCCACTCCCGGAGCCGCGTTGCGTTTGAGCGCATAAAACGACTCCCGAAGCCGGTCGGCAGTGACGTGATGCAGCAACGCAGTGAACCGCTCCTTCTTCCGCTGCCTTGCAGCTCGCCGTACACGTTCCAGCCCCTGTGGCACGCTTGCCCGGTTCTGCGCCCGGCACGTGTTGGACTGACCCATGTTCCCCTTGGTCCCCGCCCTTCGCTCCACCCACTCCGCAGCCGATTTCCCGGCATTGTTCGCAGGCTTCCTCGCTAGTACGGCGGAGTCTGACTTCTCCCGTCCGTTCATCATCGGCTACGGCTCCTCGCCTTCCCGATGCGGACCAGGCCATGCTGCGACTGGCCAGACGAGAGATCTCCCGGTTCCCGCGCAAAGAGCGTCCGTGCGTGCCAGGGTCTTGGACCACGCCGGGTCGTCGAGGCACTCGCGTTCACGCGCCCCTTCATGTTGCCTTCCGCGTTCTGAACCGCGTCGGCACCCGGAACAACACAACTATCGCGGCTCGATGGCTGGCCCGCACGTTCCCCTACCGACGCTTCGCTGACCACCTCACGGTGGCCTGCGCACGGCTCGGGGCCGATGTGGTTCGCTATTCCTTCATCGCAGTGGACTTTCACCACCTACTCCTTACCGGTCTCCCGGCGCACTCAGAACTTGTGCCGAATCCCCAGCGCAACCCCGGTTTGGTTGGTTTTCCCCGGTGCGAGCGTCTGCAGCGAAGCGAAGTTGAGCGCAGAGTTTTTTGCGTAGGCGGCCACGCCATAGACGTCGGTGCGCTTGGATAATGAGTAGATTCCCTGCAACACGTACTGTTGCGGATTGGCCGGGTTGGCGACGCCTGCCTTCGACTTGATGTCGTCGTAGTAGTAGGCGAGCGTCAGCCCGAATGGCGTGGCGATCTGATAGCCGATGCCGGCCCAATACATATTGTCGCGCGACGAGGTAGCACCGTTTGCGGCGACGTCCTTGCCCCAGCGGTAGCCGGCCGAGAGCCGGATCGGTCCCTGCGTGTAGGTGCCGGCCACTGCTGCCTTGCGCGACTTGGCGATGCCGGCGGCGGTGTCGGGGCCATTGCCCTGGTCATAGATCGCCGAGACCGCAAACGGCCCCGACCCATAGCTGACGCCGCCGCCCCAGGATGCGCTGGCCTGAATCGAGCCAGGCTGTTCGCCGAACGCGTAGTGAGCCTGCGCCGTCAGCGCGCCGAGGGCGATGCGGTACTTGACCGCGTTATCGACGCGCAAGGGCCCGAGCAGCACCGAGAACGGTTCGTAGGTGCCCGAGTAGTAGAGCGGCGTAAAGTTGGCCAGGATGTCAAAAAACGTCGTGTATTGCCTGCCAAACGTTAGCCGTCCATAGGGCGATTCCATGCCGACAAAGGATTGCCGGTTAAACAAGCGCGAGGTGTCGGCCATCGTACCGGTGTCGATATTGAAGCCGCTCTCCAGCACGAACAGGGCCTTCATGCCGCCACCCAGATCTTCCACGCCGCGCAAGCCCCAACGCGGGCCGGACAAGCCGGCAGAGGTGAGCTTGACCGCCGACTTGGCGCTGTTATCTCCCGCAACTGCAGAACGATTGTTGCTGCTGTACTCCAGATAGGTATCGGCCACGCCGTAAATCGTAACACTGGATTGCGCGAATACGACCGGCGCCGACATACCCGTTGCACCCATCGCCATAACCGATGCCAGAAACCGAACCCGTCCAATCTTGTTCAAAACACTCCTCCTTATCGATGTGATGCACACCCTGCGGGAATTCCCCATTTCCCGGCGGCAATTTATTCTTCCTGCCTACCTGCCTACCTGCCTACCTGCCTACCTGCCTGCTCATCAGAAGAACGTTTCTGATGATTCAATTCAGAAATATGAGATAACGCGCCGCCCCTCCTTACGCAGTGTTAGCCCCGGCCCATACCGAGGCAACAAATGGGCCGCCCTTCTCGAAGGCTCAGTCCAGCCGAATGTCGGCCGCCTTGATCAAGGCGGACCAGCGTGCCTGATCGGCGCGGACATCGGCGGCGAATTCCGGCTGCGGCTTGCCCCCGGGCTCGTAGCCCAGGTCGGCAAATTTCCTGACGACGTCCGGATTGCGCGTCACCGCCGAAATCTCGGTCTGCAAGCGCTTGACGACCTCCGGGGGCGTTCCCGCGGGGGCGAAGAAGGCGCCCCAGCCGAGCGCTTCGAAACCCGGCAAGCCAAGTTCCGACAGCGTGGGGACATCGGGCGTCAGGCGGCTTCGCTTGGCGCCAGAGGAGGCGATGATGCGCACCTTCCCGGATACGACATAGGGACGCACAGACGGGTAATCGGTCCACATCGCGGCGACCTCCCCGTTCGCCAGCGCTTGCACCGCGGCACTGCCGCCTTTGTAGGGGACGTGGAGCATGCCGGCACTTAGCGCCTGGTTCAATGCGTGGCCGTACAAGTGCGACGACGAGGCGTTGCCGAACGACGAGTATTCCCACTTTTTGGTGGTGGCTTTCGCCTCGCTGGTGAATGCTGCGAAATCGGTGGCCTTTACGCGGCTGGTGCTGACTGCCAGCCACAGCGGCGCGCTAACCAGGGTGGTCACGGGAACGAAATCGCGCAGCGGGTCATACGGGATCTTCGGCATCGCGCTGGCAGTCTGCAGCAGGATCGGAATCGTGAACAGTAACGTATAGCCGTCAGGCTGGGCCTTGGCGACATAGTCGCTGCCGATCACGCCGCTTGCGCCGGGCCGGTTGTCGACCACAATGGCCTGCTTCATATTGACCTGCAGCGCCGAACCGGCGATGCGCGCGACCACATCGGTACCGCCACCGGCGGGGAACGGCACTACGACCCGCACTGGCTTGTCGGGGTACGATTGGGCCGCAACCGGGCCGCACAGCAGAACCAGCATCGCCATCAGGGCACGCCGGCGGGGGAATGAAATCCACGTCATTGGATCACCTCGACAAATTCGGAAGAAAAAAAGGGGGCTCTGCGCGTATGCGCAGTGGCAAATGTCACAGCATGGTTGCGACTGAACGGCCCCACCGGGGCCGGCAGCGGCAGATCAGTCCGGTTGAATCCCGGCCTTCCCAATCAGCTCGGCCCAGCGCACTTTTTCGGCGCCGACTCCCTTGGCGAACGATTCCTGGGACTGCCCGCCGGGCATGTAGCCAAGGCTGCCGAGGCGTGATACGACATCAGGCTGATGGAGAACCTTCACGGTCGCCGCGTGCAGCTTGCGGACGATCTCTGGCGAGGTCTTGCTGGGGACGAACAGCCCGGCCCACGTCGGCAGATCGAAGCCCGGATAGCCTTGCTCAGCCAGCGTCGGCACCTCGGGCGTCAACGGCGACCGCTTGCCGCCAGTGACCGCCAGAAGGCGGATCTTGCCCGATGCCAGTTGCGGCTTCAGCGTGACGATATCCAGAATCGTGAGTGACACCTCGCCCGCGACCAGCGCCACGCTCGCCGGGGCAGAGCCTTTGTAGGGCACGTGGATCATGTCCAGCCCGGCCACTGCGTTGAACTGCGAGCCGAGCACATGTGCGGAGGAGCCGTTGCCGAGCGAGGCGAAGCTATGCTTGCCCGGATGCGCCTTGACGTCCGCCACGAACTCCTTGACGGTGCGCGCTGAGGTCCGCGAGGTACTGACCGCCACCCATAGCGGCGAGGTGACCACGTCAATGACCGGCGTCAGGTCTGCGATCGGGTCATATGGCAGCTTCTTGAACAGCGATGGCGTCTGCACCAGCAGCGGCACCGTCAGCAGGATCGTATTGCCATCCGGCGCCGACTTGGCCACCACGTCGGTGGCAATCGTGGCGCTGCCTCCCGGCCGGTTCTCGACGATGACGGTCTGCCCCAGCTCGACGGAAAGCTTCTCCGCCAGCAGGCGGCCCAGCACGTCGCCGCCGCCGCCGGGCGCGAACGGGACGACGATCCGGGCCACCGGCTTCGACTGAGCCCACACCGGGTTGCCGAGCGAAGCGAGGCACGCGGCCTGGGCAGCGAACGCGAGAAACGATCGGCGGGTTTTCGTGGACATGCTCTTGTCTCCTGTAGACGGCTGTCATGGCCGCCTTTCTTATGGTCTGGAATGGTGGAGCCTGCAGTGCCAGCTTTCCTTCATTGCAGAATTAGAGCGCACAACGCAGGCGGTGGAAAATAGCTTCGAAAGAACAGCTCACATCGTGGGATTTTCCTCGTCGGCATGGAGGGCAGCGGACCTCAAGGGCATTCCGCACCACCTTGCTCTGCTCGCGCGTTAAAATCGAAGCGGCGGCACGGGGCCAGCAGATCGGCATTCATAACGGACTCACCAGATGTCCGCCATCCACCACCAGCGTCGTCCCGGTCATTGCCGCGCCAGCATCCGATGCCAGCAGCAGAAGCGGCCCGTCCATGTCGGTCAGCTGGCAGAAACGCCGGCCGGGAATGCGCAGGCGCAGCTTCTCGCCGGCCTCGCTGCGCAGGAAGTCTTCGTTCATCTCGGTCATCACGTAGCCGGGGAGTAGCGCATTGACCCGGATCCGGTGCCGCGCCAGTTCCAGCGCCAGTGCCTTGGTCGCCTGGATCACGCCAGCTTTCGAGATGGCATACGGTGCAACGCCCGCCGTCACCCTGGCGCCAAGAATCGAGGCGATATTAACAATGCTGCCGCCGCCGGCATTCGTCATGCGCCGCCCGGCTTCGCAGGCGACCAGCCAGCACCCTTTCAAATTAGTGTCGACCACCGCATCGAAATCCGCCTCGGTCTGCTCTAGCGCCGGCCCGGTCAGCGCGACCCCGGCATTGTTGACGACCACCTGCGGAGTACCCCACGGTATCGCGTCGAAGCAGGCCTGGATGCTTTTCGCGTCGGTCACATCGAGCGCCAATGCGCACGCCGTTCCGCCCGCCTGCGAGATCACTTCGACGATCGGTTGCAGCTTGTCCACGCGACGCGCGGCGAGCGCGACACGCGCGCCGGCCTCCGCCAGCACAGATGCAAAGTGCTTGCCGAGTCCGCTCGATGCACCGGTGACCAGCACCACGCGCCCATCCAGCCGGAAGCGCTGCGATGGCGCGACGGCTGCAGCGCTGTGTGTGTCCTGCAATTCACTGTTCATGTTGTCGCCCGACTCTTTTACCGAGCGGAACAGCAGTCCGCTCGATCCGATTGATGTCAGCCAAAGTTAGCCTGCCTCTTCTGCAGCATCGCCGTCACGCCTTCGGTGAAGTCCGCGCTCGCGGCACATAGCGCGAAGCTTTCGGCCTCGGCGCGCAGCTGGGCCGTCAGATCGCGCTGGCCGGCATCGAGCAGCAAGCGCCGGGTCAGCGCCAGCGCCAGCGGCGGACCGGCTGCCAGGCGACGCGCGATCCCCTCGGCCTCAGCCATCAGCTCCGCCGGTGCCACCACGCGGTTGATCAGGCCGGCAGCGCATGCGTCTGGCGCGGACAGCGGCTCGCACAACAGCGCAAGCTCCAGGGCGCGACGCAGCCCCACGGCGCGTGGCAGGCGCCAGGTGGTGCCGCACTCGGGGCTCGCGCCGACCAGCGCGGCGGCGACATTGAAGCGCGTATCCGCCGCGGCGACGATCAGGTCCGCGGCCAGCATCACGCCGATGGCACCGCCCGCCACCGCGCCGTGTACGGCGGCTACCTTCGGGAATTCGAGACGCTCCATCACGGCAAGCGCGCCGTGCATTTCGTCGACAATCTCGGCCGGGCTGCCATGCGCCGAGGTCATCGCCTGCAGATCGCCGCCGGACAGGAAGGCCCGCCCTTCGCCGCTCAGGATCAGTGCACGCACATCGGTGGCGGCCGCGAGGTCTTCGCAGGCAAGGCGGAAGGCCCGCGCTAGCGCAAGGTCGACGGCGTTGCGCGCCGCCGGCCGGTTGAAGCGGATATGCGCAAGGCTCCCATCCCGCCATGCCAGCACCGGCATGGTGGCCTTCGTATCGGCACCGATCTCAGTGAGCGGCTTCACGCTTCCCCCTCCCGCTCCACCACAAAGCTGGCCACGGTGGCGCACGACCCGCCGATATTCAGCGTCTGGAGCCGCTTTGCGCCTTCGATTTGCGCCTCCCCTGCCGTGCCGGTCACCTGGCGCGCGGCATCCAACAACATGCGCGCGCCGGTGGCGCCCACCGGGTGCCCACACCCAATCAAACCGCCGCTCATATTGACGGGGCACCGTCCGCCCGGTTCAATGCTGCCGTCTTCCACGGCTTGCCAGCTCTGCCCCGGCGGCGTCAGGCCGAGGTGATCCAGCGCCACGTACTCGGTGGTGGTGAAGCAGTCATGGGTCTCGACCCCGTCGATCGCCTCAATACCCGTCACATTGGCCCGTCGCCAGGCATCCTCGATGGCGTGGCGCAGGTGCGGGAATACATAGGCCTGGTCACGGCTGCGCTCCAACTTGTCCTGCAAGCGCAGGCCGGCGGTGCGGTGTCCCCACCCTGCGATACGCGGCAGTTGGTCGACCGATGTGCCGCGCCGGCACGCATACTCCTGCGCGAAGCGCGGCGAGGCCAGTACAATGCCGCAGCCGCCGTCGGTCACCTGGCCGCAGTCCTGGCGGCGCGTGCCCGGCTCGATCAGCGGGTTGGCTTCGTCGTTGTCGGTGAAACTGTCGGCGTTGAACTGCCAGTTGCGGGTCTGCGCCAATGGATTGCGGCGAGCATTACCGTAGTTAATCTCGGCAATGCGATTCAGGTATTTTCGGTCCAAGCCGAAGCGGCGCTCATACTCGTGCGCGATGCGCCCAAATGCCGCGGGCCACATGAAGGTACATTCGATCTCTTCGCGACCTTGCCACGCGGCGGAATTCTGATTTTTTGAGGCTTCGTGGCCCGAGATGTTTTTAAACTCCTCGGCGCCTACCACCAGCACGCAATCATAGCGCCCGGCTTCGAGCTCCGCCATCGCCGTCAGTACTGCCAGCGACGACGACGCGCAGGCGCCCTCATGGCGCATGGCCGGTACGCCCCACAGTTCCGGCACCACTTGCGCCACCATCGCGCCGAGATGCGCCTGCTGGCGTTGCAGTTCACCGAACGCGTTGCCGACGTGGATGCTCTCGATCTGCGCTGCATCGAGCGCGCAGGCGTCGAGGGTGCCGAGCGTGGTGTCGCGGATGATGTCGGAGATGTCCTGTCCATGGCGGGACCAGACCTTGGCGAAGTCGGTCTGGTAGCCGCCGAGGATGTATGCGGATTGGCTCATGTCAATGGCTCGGTTGGGGGTTCACAGCAAGCCAGCCCAATCGGACTGGATGTCCCTCGCATCGGCCCAGCACGCATGCGTGCCGCTGCTGACGCGATGGGGAAGGAAAATGCGCGCGACCGGCCCGGCGGCGAGATCGCGGGCGTCCAGCACCAGGCATTCGGAACGCTCGGTGTTCATGTCGGTGACGAAACTGACCACATAGCCATCGTCCTCACCCTGCGCGTCGTGACACGGCGCCATCGGCGATTCGCTGCCGAAGCGGCCTTCGCCGAACAGATACTGTTGCGACTCGCCGGTGGTGTGGTCATAGCGCAGGATGCCGTCGAACAGGAATGCTCCGGGATGCGCAAGCATGTTGTACGAGTAACGATACGGCTTGCCCCAGTACTCCATGTTGACCATGCCGAATTCGAGATAGCGCTCGTCCAGGCGGCGTTCGCGCGTAGCGCCGGTGCGCAGGTTGAAGCGCCATTCGTACAGCGTCGGGCCATACCGGTCCGGCCCCATGGTGTTGCCGGTGTTGTCGTAGCCGGCCTTCGGCATGGGCGTCTTCTGGTGATAGCCGTGCAGCACCACCTCGTCACCGTCTTCCCAGGCATTGAGCCAATGCAGCACGTAGGTCGGGCTCGCCTCGAACCAGCGGATCTGCGCCGAGGCGGCCCCGCGGCGCGGCACGATGGCAAAGCGCGACGGCTTGTCGGGGTAGTAGCTGAGCTTGTGCTTGCCTTGCGGCAGCAGATTCTCGTCCCAATGCAGCGGAAAGTCATTCAGGATGGCGAAATGTTCGGTGAACGCCATGTCGTGCGGAAGCCGTGGGCCCGGCAGCGGCACCGGCACGTAGTGCACCAGCCGGTTTTGCCGGTCGACCTCGCCGTAATGCATGTACGGGGCGTCCTTGCTGTAGTTGAAAAAGAGCAGATCGCCGGTGCGAGGATCGACTTTGGCATGGGCGGAGAGGCCGCAGTCCCGCAACACGTCGGCGCCCCAGGCATCGACCCCCTCCAATTCCAGGGTACGTGCATCCAACCGGTACGGTTCGCCGCATTGATAGAACATCGCGAGCGCTTTGCCGGCATGGACGATGACGTCGGTCGCGGCGCTGTCGCGCAGCCCGCCGCGCGCGCCCCAGCCCGGCAGCTCCGACAAGCTCGGCTTGTCGATCAGGCCGGCATACAGCGCCCGCCCGGCTTGTTGCTCCTGCTGGAACGCCTTGGTGCGGACGAAGCGGTTGCGGTATTCGCAGCGCCCGTTTTGAAAGCTCATCAAGTGCAACATTGCGTCACCATCAAAAGGATGGAACTTGCCGAGCGGCTGGTGCACCGGGTTCTGCGTGTTGCGCAGATAGACGCCATTGAGGCGTGCCGGGATCGTCCCTTCGACCTCGAGGTCAACGGCATTGACTTCGCGATAGTTAGGGGTGAACGGCCCGGAAGTGTAGGGATGCCCTTCGAGCGCTAGCGTAGGGTGGATTTCTCCGACGACTTCGACATGCATGGTTGACTCGCTATATGAAATTTGATCGATGCGGGCGATTCAGTGCTACCCCTGCACCGCCGCACTCGTGTTCTGACTTACGCTCGCCAGCAACTGGCGCAACTCCCGCTTGAGCACCTTGCCGACCGGGTTGCGTGGGAGCTCGGCCGTGATCAGCAATTGCTCCGGCAGCTTGAAGGCTGCGACACCTTCCGCGCGCAAATGCGCCACCAGCGCAGGCAACGTGACGGTGGCGTCTGGTTGCGGCACTACTACCGCGCAGACACGCTCGCCCAGTATCGGATCGGGGCTGCCGATTACCGCCACCTCCCGGACATCGGGGTGGCCGAGCAGCAGGTTCTCGACTTCCTCCGACGAAATATTCATGCCACCGCGGATCACGATGTCCTTGTGGCGCCCTGCGAAGCGATAGAACTGATGACGATTTCCAGCGATTTCGAACAGGTCTCCGGTGCGGTAGTAGCCTTGCTCGTCGAACGCGCGCGCCGACAGCTCAGGGGCGTTGAAATAGCCGCTGAAGATCGCTGGTCCCTGGAAGCGGAGTTCGCCGACGTGGCCCGGCACATCGATCTCCGCGCCGGTATCGGGATCAACGAGGCGGGTGCGGATACGCTTTGCATTGGAGTGCGACCAGGTGTAACCGGGCACTCCCATGCGCGGAAAGTACAGCGCGCGCTGGCTGCGGTCGGGGATGTCCTCCGGCGTCGACGACAGTGCCGCGCCTTCATTCGAGCCGAAGTAATTGACGATTTCGACGTTGAAGCGCTGCGCGAACTGCGCCACCAGCCAGTCCGCCAGCGGGCCGCCGCCCGAACCGATGCGTTTCAGGCGCTGCAGGTCGACTTCGCTGAGACGTTCCGGCTCCTTGAGCAGGCGGCTCAGCACGGCCGGGGCAGCCACCGTATAGTCGATCAGGCTGGTTCGCAACTGCGTGAGAAATACCTCGATGTCGAACGGGTGATGATGATGCAAGCCGCCGCCGATCAGCAGCCACGCCACGAGGCTGGTCGAGACTCCCGCCATGTTGACGAAGGGGAAAGGAATCAGCAGCTGGTTGCCGGGCTGCAGGCGGCCGGCCTCCACCACCGATTGACCGACCACCAACCACTCGTTGTGGTTGCGCGGCACCCCCTTGGAGCGGGCTTCGGTGCCGGAGGTCCAGCAGATGGTGAAGACGTCATGGGCCGTCAGGCCAATCGCCTCCATGTGCGCGCATAGCGCCGCCGCGTTCCACCCAGTGGTAGCCGTTAGCGCGGCGTCAAGGTCGCCGATGGCGGGCGGCAAGGCGTCGTCCGAACCGTCCCGATAGCACCAGACTTGCTCCAGCGCGGCGCATTGCGTCATGTAGGCGGCCCACTGCTCGGCCGCGTGGAAGGAACCGACGCGCTGCGTCGTGATGGCGAACCTCGCGCCGGTGATGCTCAGCACGTGGGACAGCTCATGCCAGCGGTACTGCATCGGCACAGGCGACACGATGACGCCGGAGATGGCACAAGCAATGTATAGCGCGTGCAGCTCAACGCAATTCGGGAGCTGCAGCACAATGATGTCGTCCTTGCGCAAACCTTGCCGGTGCAGCCAAGCGGTGTAGCGGCCGACTTGCTCGAGGAGTTCGCCCCACGTCCACTGTTGCGCCGCCTTGCCCCACAGCGCAGACCGGTTAGGTGGATCGGCGACTGCGAAGGCGGTAGGCTGCCGCACCGCGGTCTCGACGAACATTGCGCCAAGCGTCCGCTCGCCCCACCATCCGCGCGCGACATAGTCTTCGATTTTGTCCCTGGATACCAAGATCATGATTTACTTCCAACGATTAAGCGTCGCTTGACTGACAAAGGTGGCGTGAAAACCGTTGGGGACGCGGCGTGGCAACAGCACGCGCGCAACGGGTCCTTGGGCAAGGTTCGCGCCCCTGCAATCAAACACCTGAATTTCCGAGCGGGCATCAACAGGGTTCCAGACAAAGCAGACCAAGTAGCCGTCGTCTTCGGCCATGCTGTTGTCGCGCGGCGCGAAGCCGGGCTCGTTGTAGAAATGGCGCGGGCCGGCGCTGTATGCGACATAGCCGCCGGTATCGAGGTCATACTTGACCAGCCCCGGGAAGCGGGGCTCTTCGTGGCCGCCATGCGGAAACACTACGTTGTACGACCAGCGATTCCTGCGCCCCTGGTACGTGCTGTTGATGACGGGGAATTCCGTGTTGAGCACGTCATCGATCGGGCCTTCGCGCGTCTCGCCTGTCTTCAGATTGAAGCGCCACTGGTAGAGCAGGAAGTCGCGCTGCCGCAAATGGATGGTCCGCTCCAGCCTGCGCGCGTCCGGCTGACCGTCGGGGCCTGCGTGGATGCGGTACGGCGTGCCGATCATCACGATCTCGTCACCGTCTTCCCATGCATTGACAACGTGCAGCATGTACGTTGGCTTGGCGCTGAACCAGCGAATCTCATCTGCGTGGCCATGGCGCGGAATCACTGCAAAGCGCGACGGTTCGCTGACATCGAAGCGCAGCTTGTAGCGTCCCGCGCGCAGCGCCTCGGCGTCTGGCCGCAACGGGAAGTCGTGCAGAATGCTGTAGTGCTCGGTGATGGCCATGTCGTGCGGAAGACTTGGCGCGTCGAGCGGGATTTCGGTGCGGTACACGACCTTTCGATCCCGTCCGATCACGCCGTATTCCATAAACGGCCGCGTCAAGCCATAGTCGAAGAACATCAGCTCGCCGGTGTGCTCGTCCGGTTTGGAATGCGCCGAGATCCGTGTAACGGCCCCGCTGAAATCGGCGGGACCAATGGTCTGCAGACTGTCGGGATCGACCGCGTACGGCATACCAGAGCGATACCACATGGTAATCAGCCGGCCCGCGTGGTACTTCACATCGGTGTTGGAGGTGTTCTTGAGCGGCTCGTCGGGCCGGTCCGCGCGCAGCGGTTCCTTTAGTCCCTTCCACAGCGCGCGCCCCGCGGCCTTCTCTTCCTGCAGCGCGCTGGTGGCGATCCATCGGTTGCGGTAGCTCACCCTGCCGTTGCGGAAGCGCACCGCATGCAGCATGCCGTCGCCGTCGTAGGCGTGATAGCGCCAGTCAGGTGGAAAGTAGTTGTTGGGTCCGTTGCGCACATACAGCCCATTCAGATCCGCCGGCACACAGCCGATCACGGGCAACTCGTCAAAAGAGTCTTCCTGCTGGATGCCCGCGTTGTTGCCGCTCAGGGCGGGATTGTCGAGGACGGGCAGATCGTCTTGCATACTGAGTGCCTCCGTTGCGCTGTGAAGATCGATGGCGTCAGTCTAGGGAGTGAGCTCGGGAAACACCGACAGCATTTTTGATATACTGATGGTTGTTTCGATATGTCATAAATACCCTGTTCATGTCCGTTCCGCGCCGCGTACCGCTCGACCTGCTCGAATACGAGGGAGACCGCCAATTCGCCACGACGCTGGCGCGCGGGATCGCTCTGTTGCGCTGCTTTACGCCTGAGGAGCCGGTACTGGGTAACAAGGATCTCTCGCGCCGCCTGGAGCTGCCGGTGGCGACCATTTCGCGACTGACCTACACCTTGGTGGCAATGGGCTATCTGGCCCAGGACGAGCCTCACGGCAAATACCGGCTCGGAAGTGCGGTGCTCTCGCTGAGCTACCCGCTGCTGGAATTGTTCACGATCCGCCGGCGCGCACGACCCTACCTGCTCGAACTTGCCGAAAGCACGGGAGGCTCGGTGTCGATCGGTATCCGGGACCGCCTCAGCGTCGTCTATATCGAGGCAATCCGCTCGCACCACCACAAGGTTTATCCGCTGGATGTGGGGACGCGGCAGTCCCTCGCCGGGACCGCGATCGGGCGAGCCTACCTGATGTCATGCGCGCCATCAGAGCGCGAGGCCTTGATGAACCAGTTGCGGGTCCGCGCGCCGGAGGAGTGGCAGCGGCACCAGGCGGAGTTACGCCGCAACATGGCCGAGTATTCGCGCTGGGGGGCCTGCGTGTCGGTCGGCGAAATCTTTCCCGATGTGCAGGCGGTGGCCGTGCCACTCGGCCGGATTGATCGCGGTGAGCCCGCGGCGCTAAACTGCGCGTTCCAGGGACGTCCACTGAACCGATCCTGGCTGCTGGAAGAGATCGGGCCGAAATTGCAAACTTTGGCCCGTCAGCTGATGTGAGACCAGGCGGGGCCAGCCGCGCCTTGCCGTATAAGCAGTCTATTATCCCTCGCCGCGCCAACCAAACGGGCCGACTTCTTGCACCAGCAACTCGCCCAGTTCCGCGCGACGCTTCGCCGGCATCCTCGAGTTGATCGCCGCGATACTAATCCCTGCATAGCTGTTGCGGGTCAGCGCGAACGCGCATCCTACACCGCTCATTTCGACATGTGGATCCGCCGACTCCGAGTAACCGAGCTTTCGTGCGCGTGCGATCAGCTGGCGCAGCTGGCTTGCGCTGATACCGAGCCGGCTGTACTCCTTGCCATTTCTTGCGAGCATTTGTGCAATCTCTTCATCGGGCAGCATGGCCATGATGGAAACACCCACTGCGCTAGTGGCGAGCAGGCGCCGAACGCCGACCTGCACGATGAAAGCCTTGACCGGATAATCGCCCTCCTCTCTGCACAGGCAAACGGCGAAATCGCCGCTGCGCACGAGCAGGAATACCGTGTCACCGGTCTGGCGAGCCAGCCGCTGCATCACCGGGCGAAAACGATCGCTTACGCTAGACAGCCCAGCGGACGAGAACCCCCATTGCAGAGCTTCGATTCCGAGCCGGTAGAGCTTCGTGGTACCGATGCGCTCGACGAAGCCCTCTTCGATCAGACACGTCAGCAAACGATGCGTGGTCGAGCGATCAAGCCCTGACACCGCGATCAGATCGCGCAGCCGGATGCCGGAGCCATGGTTGGCGCCAACATGCCGCAACAGCGACAAGGCCCTGGCGGCACTTTGCGTGCCCGCTACGGGGGACAAAGCAGTATTTTTCTCATCCATTGAGCAAATATAGCAAATTCCGCTTGTATGCCGAAAGTCCGTCCCTTGTAATCGCGACAAACGGGGCTGTCGGTCGCTGGCACTAACCATCGGGATGATGGTGATTCGGTGAACGCGCTGTCATGGCAAGCAGGGAACAACGCGCGACGCCCCACTCTAGTCGAACGGAGGCTGCATTGAATCGCATCAGACTATGGCTGCTGCCGGGCATGATGAACACCGCCAGCGTGTGGGACCTGGTCGCCGCCGAACTCACCGACGTGGCGGACATCAGCGTTGCGGATCTGAGCTGGCAGACCAGCATTGCCGAGATGGCGCAGAGCGTGCTGGCGCAGCAGCAAGGGCGCTTCGCGCTGGCCGGCTTTTCGATGGGAGGCTACGTCGCGCAGGAAATCGTGGCGCAGGCGCCATCGCGCGTGTCCCACCTCGCGCTGCTCGGTACGTCCATGCGGCCCGAGAGTCCAGAACAGACGGCCGGCCGCAAGACGCTGCTCGACGCAATCCAGACGGATTTCTCAGCGCTGACACACAAACTGCTTGCGCTTAATCTCCATCCCGCGCATGCCGGGGACAGCGTCCCGGCCCAAGCGCTGCGCACGATGTTCGAAACGCTTGGTCCCGACGTCTTCGCGCGCCAGATCCGCGCCATCATGTCCCGGCGCGATACGCGTGCTGCGTTGCTTGCGGCGCAAATGCCAGTCGCCGCCATCTGCGGACGCGCAGATCGCGTCGTACCGCCTGCGTTGTCGGCGGAAATTGCCGCGCAGATACCGAGCGCCAGCCTGACCTGGATCGAGCGGGCGGGACATATGGCGCCGCTCGAACAACCCTCAGCAGTTGCCAGTGCTTTAAGGGAGTTGCTGCGGGAGCGAAGCACCGCGTAGTGCCGCCGTTTTCTCGACATACGAGATATTTTCCAGATTGATCTGGATAGACAGCACAGCAAGCGCTGTAATTCAACTGCAAAGACCCTCACCCGCGGGGCTAGCAGCATTCATTAGCAGCAGAATGCGCGGGCGCGAGACCACGCAGGACCAGCGGCCAGTCAGGGACGACAGCCGGCAATTCAACCGATAACGAAAAGAGGAATCCAGATGGTCGCATCCACACTTTCCGCAGAACAGAAGAAAGATGTCTTTAGGGAAATGACACAAGCCTGGGAAGCAAAGGATTGGCAAAAGTGCGCCAGCCTGTTCGCCCCGGACGGCGTGCTGCATTCGGTGATGCTGGACCCTTGCGTGGGGCGGCAAGCATTCCTAGAGCGCATCGAGAAAGCGGCGAAGCCTAACAAGCATGTCAAGCTGCATATCCAGCGCATGGGTACTGCCGACGAGGCGCTCATCGTGGAGCGGATCGACGAAATCATCATTGACGGCGTTGGCCGTTCGGTTCCGACGGTCGGCATCCTCGAGTTCGACGGCGCGCTGATCTCGCTGTGGCGGGAGTACTACGACCGTCCGACGCTGCTGAAGGCCCTCGGCCTGAGCGCCGATCCTCACGCGTAAGGCTGATCCGCGGCACCGCACAACGCATTCCAGCTCAACTATCAGTTCCAGTATCATGGCCAAGACCCCACTCAAGAAGATCATCGCGTTCTATTGCCGCTTCACGGCGAGCTACAGTGCGATCGGCTATCACGCGCGCCGCATGTTCTGGCGCCGGATCAACCCGGATTTCCGCGGGCAAACCTGGCTGGTCACTGGTGGCTCGGAAGGGATCGGCGCCTCCGCTGCTCGGCAAGCCGTGGCGGCCGGCGCTATCGTCATCTGCGTGGCGCGAGACACCGCCAAGCTGAAGGCGTTCGCCGCCTCGGTGACGCGACCGGAAGCGGTACAGATCGAGACAGCGGACTTCTCACTGCAGGCTGACGTCTGGGCGCTGGTTGACCGCCTGGAGCAGCGCGGGGTGCGCATCGATGTGGCGGTCAACAATGTGGGCATCCAGAAGCGGGACCAGATCATCACCCGAGAGGGGCTCGAGACCTCGTTTGCCACAAACGTTCTCGGCCACTATCTGCTGTTGCGCGAATTGCTGGGACGCAAGATGCTGCGCGACGATGCCACCGTGATCGAGGTGGCGTCGGGCGGCATGTACAACCACGCGATGGTGGTCGACGATCTCAATATCACCGGCCCCGGCTATCTCGGCGTGCGCGCCTACGGCCTTGCTAAGCGCGCGCAGATGATGCTCATGACGCATTGGCGTGCGGCCTTCGCCGACACCGGCAAGTGCTTCTATGCGATGCACCCCGGTTGGGTCAATACCGCCAGCGTCAACCGCTCGATGCCGCGCTTCGTCGCCATCCTCAAATCCGTGCTGCGCGACCATCAGAAGGGCGCCGACACCATCGTCTGGTTGGCTAGCCGCCGGCCGGAGCAGGTACGCCCCGAGGCGATCTGGTTCGATCGCAAGGAGCGGCGCCCGCATATCTACGCACATACACCTAAGTCCACTGCGACACCGTCCGATGTGGTGGCCAAACTCGAATCGCTGGTGCTTCCGCGCGGCGATTATGAAACTGTGAACTTGGCGTCAGTGAATTCGGTAGAAGTCTAAGCCGTCGTAGAGGAAGTCCAGTTCAGTTCCGCAATGAACTGGTACTGGGCTACGCCTATCGGATTCCCCATGCCGCTCAGCGCGTACTCGACCACCAGCCGGTTGTGTTCCTGGCATAACAGCAGCCACGATGGTAGGATGGTCGGCCTCGGTTTTCATCAAGTCCTCAACCGCCGACAGGTAGAAACTGATCCGACCTGCATACTCGGGCTTAAAGGCGCCAGTCTTCAGTTCAATGACGATATAGCAGCGCAGCTTGAGGTGGTAGAACAGCAGATCAAGGTAGAAATCATCGCCACCTCTTCGAGGTGAACCTGTCGGCCGACATAGGCGAAGCCGGCCCCGAGCTCGAGTAGGAAACGAGTTATGTGTTCGACCAGCGCTGCCTCCAAGCGTAGAACAAAGGAAACTTTGTTCTACGGATGCCCAGGGCATCGAGCGGCTGGTGGCTGGAGGTGGCCGGCAAAGGCAACAACACCCGGCTGGTGCCGGCGACCGACGAGTTGATTGCCGAACTGGCGCGCTACCGCCGCGCCCACGCGTTGCCGCCTACCCCGCAGTTCGGGGAGACGCGTCCGCTGGTGCTACCGGTGATTGGAAGCGAGGGTCACGAGAAACCGCTGTCACGCGGCGCGCTGCACCTGATCCTGAAAAAGGTGTTTGGCCTAGCCGCGGAGCGCTTGCGGGCGCGGGGGCCAGAGTGGGAGGCGCAAGCCGCGGTGCTGGCGAGCGCCTCGGCGCACTGGCTGCGCCACACCGCCGGTTCGTACATAACCGACCAGCAGGTCGACCTGCGCTTTGTGTGCGACAGCTTTGGGCACAGCTCGCTGTCGACGACGAGCGGCTACCTGCACAGCGAGGAGGATGCGCGGCATGAAGCCACACAGGCGCGGCACCGGATCGACTGGGGCACTGAGAAATAGAAGGATGATGGGTTATTTCATGAACATGAAATTTTGACTGCACCGTAGCTGCGAGTTCTGCGTTTTAGTAGCTCGGTCTGGTGACTGGCAGCAACCGGTCCGTATATGCTTTGAGGAACTCAATGGGAACAAACCCACGAAAAACATGACGCTACAGCAGCTTGAGACCTTCTATTGGATAGTCCAGCTTGACGGATTCGCCGCCGCGGCAGAGCGGCTATGTGCAACGCAATCGACAGTCTCAATGAGGCTGCGTGAGTTGGAGCGTAGCTTGGGCGTCGAACTTTTTGACCGAACTCAGCGTAAGGCCCGGCTGACTCCGCGTGGGCGTGAAGTCTTCGACTATGCGACGCGTATTCTGAATCTTTCCTCGGAGTTATCCCATCGCGTTGCTGCGCCCGATTCCGTGAGCGGCACCATCCGAATTGGTGTCGCGGAAGTTGTCTCCATCTCTTGGCTGCCAGCCCTAATCAAGAGGATCGCGAAAGAGTATCCGCAAGTACGCTTGGAGATCGACGAGGCTCTGACGAGCGATCTGATGAATGCGCTTGCGCAAGGCGAACTCGACCTCGTCTTGGCACCTGGGCATACCCACACGCATGACGTCTCGGCCATTTCTCTCGGGACAGTCGATTTCGCCTGGATGGCAAGTCCAGGCCTGGCAGCCCGGCACATTCATTCGCCCGCGGAACTGGCGCAGTATCCAATCATTGGGCTGAAGCCACAGTCATTCCACAGCGCGGCCATCGATGCCTGGTTCCTGCGCGATCACGCGCATTGCCGCTACCTGGCGCGCTGCAAGAGCATGGGCGTCGCAGCATCCCTGGCAATAGCAGGAATGGGCGTGACCTATCTCCCAGTTCCTAACTACCAGCGCCAACTCGGCGATGGTTTGCTGGAAATCATTGAGGTTCGCAACCCCTTCGATCCGGTCGAGTTTGTCGCGGCCGTGTCCCCCGAGCACACCTACTCCCTTCCTAGCGCGATCGCCGAACTCGCACAAAGCGTCAGTGAGTTCCAAAAGTAACGCATCGGAAGGTCGTCGGCGTCACATCCCCGGGCGCCCGTGCGCAGACGCAGCCCTGACCCGTAAACATCAATAATTCCGATGTGATTCGGTAAAAATATATCGTTTGAATTAAACAATCGCGACTTCTAGGCTTGGATCAAATCACAGACGACCTTACCGCCACGCTCGGCCGGTGGGCAAGCCTACAGGAGACCGCGATGGACCTCATCGTCGAAAGACCGCCTGCCGCCACCCGTTCACGGCCAATGGCAACTGGCAAGTTCCCCGTTTCCATCCGTTCCATCAGCGAGCTCGCTGACGACATCCGCGCATTCGAGTTGGTAGACCCGACTGGCATGCCGTTGCCGGCCTTTTCAGCCGGCGCCCATGTCGACGTTCATCTTCCGTCGGGCCTGATCCGGCAGTACTCCATCTGCAGCGATCCACTCGATGCCAGCCGTTACGTCGTCGCGGTGTTGAGGGATCCCGCCGGCCGTGGCGGCTCGGTCGGAATGCACCAACTTACCGCCGGCGATCACCTGCTGATTTCGGCGCCCCGCAATCACTTTCCGCTCGCAGAAACCTCACGCCACGTTTTTGTAGCGGGTGGTATCGGCATTACCCCCATCCGATCCATGATGAACGCCGCGCTGGCGCGGGGCGACACGTTCCAACTGTATTACTGCACGCGCTCCCCAGAACGCACTGCTTTCCTCGAGGAACTCAGGCTGCTCGTACAGGCCGGCATTGCCGTGGTCCACCATGACGACGGTAATCCCGCAAACGGCCTCGATCTGAGCGCTGTCCTGCGCGAACAGCCGGCTGGTGCGCATCTCTACTACTGCGGCCCCTCGCGTTTCATGGACGCCGTCGACGCCAGTTCCACGCACTGGGCGCCAGGCACCAGACATTGCGAGCGCTTCTCAGCCCCTTCATCGGGCACCAGCGCAACCCCCGCTGCGGCGGAAATCCCGTTCGAGGTGTGCCTCGCCCGCTGTGGCAAGACCTTCACCGTGCCGCCTGGCAAGACCATTGTCCAGATCCTGCGGGAAAACGCCGTCGACGTCGATGTGTCCTGCGAAGAAGGCTATTGCGGCACCTGCATGACGCGCTATCTGGATGGTGAACCGATCCATAGCGACAGCGTACTCGACGAAGACGACCAGCAGGAGTTCGTCATGATCTGCTGCTGCCGTGCCAAGAGCACAACCTTGACCCTTGACCTATAGGTCAGCAATTGCTGGGTTCTGCATCCCCCAAAAGACGAGGAGACAACAGAGATGAGCAAGTTCGAGTTTGTGAAGAATTGCTGGTACCCCATCGGTTTCTCGCGGGAGTTTCCGGCCCATGAGCTGAAGGGGTTCAAGATTGCCGGCAAGCCCATCGTCATGTGGCGTACCGACGGTGGCGAAGTGGTCGCGTTTGACGATCGTTGCTGTCACAAGCGCTTCCCTCTCTCCCAGAGCAAGCTGCTCGACGATGGCCGTCTCGAATGTGCGTACCACGGTCTCTGCTATGACGCGACCGGACAGTGCGTAGAGATCCCATCCCAGCCTGGCAAGATCCCGCCGCAGGCGCGCCTGCATGTCATTCCAGTGCGGGAAACGGACGGCGTCGTCTGGGTCTGGCCTGGCGATCAGAAGGCCGCGTCTGGCATCGAACCACCTCGCACACCGGAAGTCATCTCCCCGGACAAGGATGCCGTTGGCTCGCCGCAACCACTGGAAGTTCCAGCCAACTATCTACTGCTGATCGAGAACCTGCTCGACATCACCCATTTCTATCCCCTGCATGACGGCAACATCGGAGACAAGGCGAACAGCCTGATTCCCGTACAGCTCGAAGAGGGTAACGCCGGGGGCTACGACTATGTCAAGACCATCCGCCATGTGCACGGCTACGAGCAGCCGCCATACCTGCGTGAGTGGTTCCACTACGATGAAGTCGAGCGCCTGCATACTCACTGCATGGTGAGTCCGGGCCTGACCCGCGTCGAAATGCACGTCGCGCCTGAAGGTCAACTGGGGACCGCGATGGAACGCGGCTACACGCTCCTGCACCTGCATTACCCGGTCGATGAGGCCAATCTGGTGTGGCGCTGGAATGTCTCCTGCACGAAGGGGCATACGACGCTGAGCGACACCAGCATTCTCACCGCCCACAAAGTGGCCGAAATGTTTCCGGAAGTCGTCGCCCAGGATCAATGGGCGCTGGAGCGGCAGCAGAAGATGTTTGACTATCCCGACGACGACTACTCCGAACTCTTCCTGAAAACGGACAAGGCCCTGCGCCGCGCCCGACAGATTCTGATGGCCATGCAGCGACAAGAGCGCCAGGACGAGAAAGCCATCATCCCCATCCATCCCCAGCCCGCCGAAGCCGCCGCGTAGGGCATAGCGCCACCGACTACAGAGGCCCGATACGGGCCCGCAACCCTCTGGTGAGGAGACAAATCATGGATGCACAGGAAATCGCCCTGTCCGGGCCCCTGTCACAAAAGACATGGATGCAGCGCGCAATCGCATCATGCGTTTATCTGTTTGAACGCCTGATGCCCGATCCGTTCGTGATCGTGATCTTGCTGACGGCGATGACGGCGGCCTGTGCAGCCGTCTTTGCCCCCGGCGGCTCAGTCAGCAACATTCTGTCCGGTTGGTACAAAGGCATTTTTGGAATTTTCACCTTTGCCTTCCAGATGGTGCTGGTGCTGGTCACGGGCTACGCCCTGGCCAGTGCTCCAGTCATCCGGCGCGGCTTGCAACGTCTCACCATGCTCGCTACCGGCCCCCTGTCAGCGGTCGCGCTGGTCTCAATCGTGGGTGCCTTCGCCACGTTCCTTAACTGGGGATTCGGCCTGGTGGTCGGGGCGATGCTGGCCAAGGAAGTTGCCAAGCGGGTTCGCGTAGACTTCGCGTGGCTCGTGGCGGCTGGCTACACGGCGTGGGTTCTCTGGGCCTTCACCGGCATGTCCAGTTCGATCGCTCTGTCCATCGCAACGCCGGGGAACCCCCTCAACATCGTCGAGCAACACACCCGCGCAGTAGTACCGTTGGCGGATACGGTTTTCTCCGGTTGGAATCTCGTGGCCGGGCTCATCGCCACACTGCTGCTGCCGCTGGTGTTCATGATGATGCGCCCATCGGAGAGCGACACGATTGCTGCAGATCCGAAGGCGATCGAGGCCAGCGAAGCCGCTGTCGCCACTCCCAAGCGGCGCGATTGCCTGGCGGGTCTGCTTGAAAGGTCCCGGCTGTGCGCACTGTTGTTCGTCGTGGCTGGTGCAGCGTACCTAGTGCAGCAATGGAGCGCGACCGGCATTCACCTGGACATTAATACAGTCATCTTCATCTTCCTGCTCGCCGGGCTATGCCTGCACGGAAGCGCCGGCGCCTACGTCCATGCGGTGACGGAAGCGGCGAAGGTGACCGGGCCCATGCTGCTGCAGTATCCCTTTTACGGGGGCATCATGGGAATCATGCATGCAACCGGCCTGGCAGAAGTTGCCTCGGCATCGTTCATCCGCTTCGCGTCCACCGATACGCTACCGTTTTGGAGCTATCTTGGCTCCATCATCATCACCATCTTCATCCCCAGCGGCGGTGGTCACTGGGCCGTGCAGGGCCCCTTCACGATTCCTGCAGCACAACAGCTTGGCTCAACCCTGGCAGGCACCTCGATGGCCGTAGCAGCGGGTGAGCTAGCCGGCAGTCTGCTGCAACCCTTCTGGGCCATTCCCGTCGTTGCAATCGCTGGCGTTGGCGTGCAGCGGGTGCTGGGATTCACGCTGGTCAGCTTCATCACCGCGGGAACATTCTTCGGCTTGCTGTACCTGCTGGTCGTGCCGCACATCAGCGCATGACCGATGGTCTCCCGGCGGAATCACCCCTGCTTCCGCCGGCCCCACTTTCCAATCAATTCCAGGCACTCACGATGACCAATCCAATACAACACGCCCTCCCCCTGCAAGGCGTCCGGGTAATCGAGATCTGCAATGTGGCTGCGGGCCCCTACTGCGCCATGTTGTTGGCGGACATGGGGGCTGACGTCATCAAGATTGAACATCCGGAAACCGGGGATACGTTGCGGAGTTGGCCGCCCATCTCGGCCGGCTACAGCGAAAACTTCGCCTCTCTGAATCGGAACAAGCGGTCGGTCACACTAGATCTAAAGAAAACTGAGGATTTGGCGAGGGCCCTTGATCTGATAGACACAGCAGATATCCTGATTGAAAACAACCGGCCCGGCGTCATGGATCGGCTGGGCCTGGGTTACGAGGCCGTACGTGAAAGAAATCCGCAACTGGTCTACTGTTCAATTTCCGCCTACGGCCAGACTGGCCCACGGGCCAGCGAAGGCGGCTTCGACCTGACCCTGCAGGCCATGAGCGGCATCATGAGCGTGACAGGCGAGGCAGGCGGTCCGCCCGTAAAGTGCGGCGTGCCGATCGCCGATTTTTCCGCCGGGCTCTACGCCGCGTTTTCCGCGGTCTGCGCGCTACAACAGGCAAGCGCAACCTGCAAGGGCACGCACGTTGATATCTCAATGCTCGGTGCCACGCTTGGCATTGCTGCCCTGCAGACTTCCGAATTCTTCGGCAGTGGCCGCGATCCGGTCAAGCTGGGAAGCGCCCACCCGCGCAATGCGCCGTATCAGGTCTTCGCCTGCCGCGATGGCTACTTTGGCATGGCAGCCGGCAACAATGCGCTGTGGCGCGCGGTATGTGGCGTCATGGCGCGCGACGAGATGTTGGTCGACAGCCGCTTCACTAGTCCGGCGCTTCGGGCCAAGCATCAGGTTGAACTGCGCGAGCTGCTGGAAACCGAGTTCATTCGGGAGGACGCGGAGACCTGGCTCATGCGATTCAGGGCTGCCGGGGTGCCATGCGCGCCGATCAACAACTACTCCGACGTGCTAGCCGACGAACAGGTGAAACACATGCAATGGGTCCAGCTCCTCACGCTGCCCAATGGTGTGGAGACTCGTACCTTTGCCTCGCCGATTCGCCTGTCCGGAAACAACCTGCCGATCCGCAGTGCTCCCCCGGCATTAGGGGAGCACAACATGGAAATCCTTGGCGCAAGCCAAGAATCCAATGAGGAGTTCGTGCAATGAATGAGAATCTGATCGTGAATCGGGACGGTGATTCCGTTACGCTCACGCTGAATCGGCCCGACAAGCTGAATGCCTTGTCTCCAGAACTTGTCGAAGCATTGATCCAGGCGATCCGACAGGCCCACACCGATGACGCTGTCAGGCTCATCGCCTTTCGTGGCATGGGGCGCAACTTCTGCGCAGGCTTTGACCTCGGCAGTCTCGACCAGGAAACAGACGCGAGCCTTCTCCTTCGCCTGGTCAGGATCGAAACGCTGCTGCAATTGATCGCGTACTCGCCCTGTATGACGGTAGCGTACGCACACGGGAGGAACTTCGGAGCCGGGGTCGATCTGTTCGCGGCATGCAAGCGGCGCTATGCCACGTCAGACACAAAATTCCGCATGCCCGGTCTCTTGTTTGATCTGGTGCTTGGAACGCGCCGCTTCGCCGCGCTTGTCGGCAACGAACGGGCGCGCGAAATCCTGCAGACTGTTCGTGAAATTCCCGCCGATGAAGCGAACCAGATTGATCTGGTCTCCCGCGTGACCGAGCAGGATGACTGGACTGCTCTCTTCGCGCGTGACCTCAAGGACGCCACCATGCTTTCCCCACGGGCGCAGGAGAGCCTTTACGCCGCGGTACATCCACCGACAGCGGATGTCGACATGGCGGCATTGGTTCGGTCCGCAGCGGAACCCGGGCTGCGGCAACGCATCGAGCAATACCTCGGCCGATAGACCTTACTCACTTTGACACTATAGACGCGCCTACTATGAAGACGAAAGCTGCAATCGCCTGGGAAGCCGGTGCCCCGCTGACCATCGAAGACGTGGACCTGGACGGTCCGCGCGCCGGGGAAGTGCTGGTGGAAATGAAGGCCACCGGCATCTGCCATACCGATTACTACACGCTGTCAGGCGCCGATCCGGAAGGCATCTTTCCGGCGATCCTGGGGCATGAAGGCGCCGGCATCGTCACCGACGTCGGCCCCGGCGTGACCTCGCTGAAGCCGGGCGACCATGTGATTCCCCTGTACACGCCGGAATGTCGCCAGTGCAAGTTCTGCCTGTCGCGCAAGACCAACCTGTGCCAGGCGATCCGCGCCACGCAGGGCAAGGGCCTGATGCCGGACGGCACCTCGCGCTTCTCGATCGACGGCAAGCCGATCTTCCACTACATGGGTACCTCGACCTTCGCCAACCACATCGTGGTGCCGGAGATCGCGCTGGCCAAGATCCGCCCGGATGCGCCCTTCGACAAGGTCTGCTACATCGGCTGCGGCGTGACCACCGGCGTGGGCGCGGTGCTGTTCACCGCCAAGGTGGAAGCCGGCGCCAACGTGGTCGTGTTCGGCCTGGGCGGTATCGGCCTGAACGTGATCCAGGCGGCCAGGATGGTCGGCGCCGACAAGATCATCGGCGTGGACCTGAACCCGGCGCGCGAGGCGATGGCGCGCAAGTTCGGCATGACACATTTCGTCAACCCGAAGGAAGTGGAGAACGTCGTCGACCACATCATCCAGCTGACCGACGGCGGCGCGGACTACTCATTCGAATGCATCGGCAACACGCAGGTCATGCGCCAGGCGCTGGAGTGCTGCCACAAGGGCTGGGGCAAGTCGATCATCATCGGCGTGGCCGAGGCCGGCGCCGAGATCTCGACGCGCCCATTCCAGCTGGTGACCGGGCGCGAGTGGAAGGGCTCGGCCTTCGGCGGCGCGCGCGGCCGCACCGACGTGCCGAAGATCGTCGACTGGTACATGGAAGGCAAGCTCAATATCGACGACTTGATCACGCACACGCTGCCGCTGGAGCGCATCAACGAAGGCTTCGACCTGATGAAGCGCGGCGAGTCGATCCGCTCGGTGGTGCTGTACTGAGGCGCTCGCCATGGAACTGATCTCGCAACACGGCTGCCACGGCGGTGTGCAGCGCTTCTACCGGCATGACTCCGCCATCATCGGCTTGCCGATGAAATTCTCGGTGTTTCTGCCGCCGCAGGCGCAGGGCGGCGCCAAGGTGCCGGTGCTGTTCTACCTGGCCGGGCTGACCTGCACCGAAGAGACTGTCATGATCAAGGCCGGCGCGCAGCGCTTTGCCGCCGAGCACGGGCTGATGCTGGTGGCGCCCGACACCAGCCCGCGCGGCGCGGGTGTGCCGGGTGAGGCCGATGCTTGGGACTTCGGCGTGGGTGCCGGCTTCTACCTCGACGCCACCGAGGCGCCTTGGAGCAACCACTGGCGCATGGAGAGCTACGTTGCGGAGGAGTTGTTCGGGCTGGTCACCACTGCGCTGCCTGGCGATGCCAGCCGCGTCGGCATCTTCGGGCATTCCATGGGCGGGCACGGCGCGCTGGTGCTGGCACAGCGCCATCCGCAGCGCTTCTGTTCGGTGTCCGCGTTTGCGCCGATCGCCGCGCCCTCGCGCTGCCCGTGGGGCCAGAAGGCTTTCACCGGCTACCTCGGCGATACCAAAAGCGTTTGGGCGGATCATGATGCCACCTCGCTGATGCTGAAGCAGATTCACCCTCCCTTCGTGGACGGAATCCTGATTGATCAAGGACTATCGGATCAATTTCTCCACGAACAACTTCTCCCCGACGCGTTTGCAGAGGCTTGTGCCGCTATTGGTCAGTTACTCATTCTCCGGCGACATGAAGGCTACGACCATGGCTATTACTTCATCGCTTCATTCATCGAGGATCACGTACGTTTCCATGGAAGCATCCTGAATGGATGCCGCCGCCCGTTGTTGACCAGCGCTGCTAGTTGGAATGCTCAACTTCGGGACACGTTGATGCCGGCTTAGCGACACCCGACCAATGCGCGGCAACTGATGCTTGATAGCGCATTGTGTCCACTCTTTTTCTACCCACAAAGGAGTTTGAACATGGCAATCTTTTCCCATATTGTTGTAGGCACCAACGACCTGGAGCGTGCTCGCGCATTCTATGATGGCGTTCTCGGTGCACTTGGCATCAGCCGCGTCATGAATCTGGACACGGCCTCGCTATGGGGTGTAGACAGCCCGGAATTCATGGTCACCAAGCCGGGGAACGGCCTGCCATCCACGTATGCCAACGGTGGGACCATTAGCTTTTCCGCCCCCAATCGCTCAGCGGTCCATGCCTTCCATGAAGCCGCAATCAGCCTGGGCGCCCGGGATGAAGGTGCGCCAGGTCCCCGGAACTTCACCCCCACCTCATACGCGGCATATGTGCGGGACCCCGATGGCAACAAGATTTGTACCTATTGTTTCGATCCAGCGTAACCTATAAGTGTGTCATCGCTCTGAGCGGTACGTTCAGAGCGATGAGTGGGCTTTGCCGTCTGTCTTTGGTCGCCACGGAGCGGCGATGTAAATTGGGTCTTCCGCACTTTGTGTGACAAGCCTCGCTGGCGTGGAGGATCTTGTAGCGGGGAGCGGCCGTCGTCTCCCAGCCATCCTGACTGGCGCCCGTTTGCCGGGCCGCTATCGCCCGGTAGCGTGCGCCAGGCCATGGTGATCCTGAACGCGCTGTTCGAACCCCACCGCTCATGAATCACCGGTAGCACCCTGGGTACATGCGGGCAACGGAGGCACGCTGCGTTGCGGATCCTGAACGCCCTGTTCGCCTGGGTGACCGAGGCGGGCTACCTGGCCGGCAACCCGCTCGCCCTCGCCCGCCGCCGGCGCGCCCCGACCCAGGCGCGCATCACCCGCTATCCGAGCCACGACCTGCCTGAGACGGACAAAGACACCGTCACGGCGATGCGGACTGAGATAGGCCGGGAAAGGCTGCACGCGGCCCGCTGCACATGATCCTGAAAGGTGGCGCCGCTTTGATCTGCGTCAGACGCAAATCGTGCAGGGCAACTACTGTGTCAATGAGAGCCCCGCGAGTCCCAATTCGCATCGGACTCAACGATCTGCTTGCCCAGCTTCCCAGGAGGGCGCCATGGCCACCCCGCTCGTCACCTCGCTGCCGACTTCACCTTCCGACGCGCTTTCCTCCCCCAGCCCGTCACCGCTTGCCGCCTGGCATACCGACCATGTCCATTTCGCCTCACTGCTCGACCTGCTAGAACAGCAGGTCAGCACTTTCCATCAGGGCGAGCAGCCAGACTACGGCCTGATGGCCACGATCATCCATTACATGCGCAACTATGGCGATTGCGTGCACCATCCCCGCGAGGATGTTGCCTACGCGCTGCTCGTGGAACGGGATCCCGGCACACGGATCATCATCAGCCGGTTACTGCAGGAACATCGCGTGATCGCCACGGTCGGCGCGGAATTGCTCAATCGCCTGCGCGAAGCCCAGAGCGAAGTGGTCACTTCGCGAACGGCACTGGAAGCGGCCGCGGCCATGTACCTGGTGTACTACCGTAACCATCTGTCCACCGAGGAGAAACAGGTCATGTCGCGTGCCGCCCGGTTCCTGACCGAAGCGGACTGGGCGGAGGTCGCCGCGATCGATTGGGCCAGTGCCGATCCCCTATTTGGCGCCAATGTGGAGAAGCGCTTTGCAACCTTGCGCAAGCAGATCGACAGCGAAGCGAACGCGTCCATGCACTGAACGTCGGTCGTTTCGCGGCACTGCCGGGCCTCGGCCCAGAACTTTTGCCGTGGACCGGTGCCCGCCATGAGCGCGCCCGGTTTCAGCGCGGCCATCATTCCATTTTGAGCCCTACCGTCCTGATCATGGCCTGATAGATCGACCCCGTGCGCGCGATGAAGCGCTGCAGGGCTTCGCCGGTCAATGGCGTGTCTTGGCTGCCAAGCTGCTCCCGCACATTCCTGACGGCCTCCGATTCCGTGACCGACTGCCGCACCAGCGTGGCGAGGCTGTTGACGATGTCGGCAGGCAGCCCCGCGGGGCCCAGCAGCATATTGACGGCCAGGTTGCCGCAGATCGGGTCGGATATGCGTTCGTCCGCCCACGTCGGTAGCCGTGAAGTGTAGATTGCTTCGATTTACGTCAGCGTCCGTTGCGTCGGGAAATAACTCCGGAAAGGATTCGACCTCCTCCGGCATTACATGGGAATCTTGGCCGTACGGGCCACGCCGCCCCAATGCGCCATGTCCTTCCGGATAAGCTGCGTCAGTTCTTCCGGTGTACTGGCCCTGGCTTCCGCGTGATGGTCCGCAAGGTACTTGCGGAACTCCGGACGCTCTACCGCCTTGACCAGGGCGCCGCGAAGCCGCCTCGCATCGACGTCGCTGGTGCCTCTGGGCGCGAACGCCGCAAACCACAAGACGCTTTCAAATCTCGGCAAATCTTCGGCAATCGCCGGGACCTCGGGTAGCGAGGCCATGCGCTGGCGTGCCGCTACGCCGAGGAATCGCATCTTTCCCGATTGCACCAGTGCTACAGATTCAATCGCGCTCACGAAGCTGCACTGGATGTCTCCCTGAAGCAAGCCTCTGGCGACCAGCGATCCGCCCTGATAAGGAATGTGCGTCATGTCAAGCTTGCCGAGGCGGGAAAACTCGACTCCCGTCAGGTGCGCAAGCGAGCCAATCCCTGATGAACCGTAGTTGACGCTAGCATCCGGCTGACGCGCTTGCTCCATAAAAGCCTTTAGCGTTTTGGGACCCTTCTCTGCCGATACCATCAATACCAATGGCATGAAGGCGATTGTCGTTAGCGGTTGAAGGTCCCGCAGCGCATCGTAAGGCGTTCTTCTCAGGGATGGAACGATCGCGTTCGGTCCCTGGTTGCCGAACAGGATGGTGTTTCCATCAGCCGAAGCCTTCGCAACGTAGTCCGTACCGATCGCCCCGGCCGCGCCAGGCTTGTTTTCCACGATGACCGGCTGGTTCAATAGTTCGCCAAGCGGCTTCTGCAGAAGCCGGGCGACGTAGTCAGTCGTGCCTCCGGCCGCGTATGGCACGACAAGCCTTAGCGGAGGGCGCCCCTCCTCCTTCGCATTCGCTCCAGCAATGGGCAAGGCAATCAGCGAGGCCAGCAGCATCGGGCCAGAGATTGATAGTCGCATCGGATATTCCTTTACGAAGGATCACTCGCGGTGATCTCCAGCATAGCTGGTGGTATTGGCGCCAATCGCGAACGCAATCCAGCGTTTCGGGTCAGTTGCGTTTTATTGATTCTTGGCGATAGGGCTAACCTTTGTCGCGTCGTCTTTTCTAGCCCAGCCTGTAAGCTGCGCTAACCGTCAAACCTCTGACGGGGGCGTCCACCGTTTAGGCGATCATTTTTGTTCGCTGTGCAAGGGCGACACGGAAGCGCGCTTGCCATGAATAAGCCAATCTGACATTGCGGCCTTACTGTCGCCCACACCAACAATCCGTCTTTCATAAACACAGGAAAGACACCGCTTCGACATCGCATCAGCAGGCAGCGCAAGCGCGCCTTCATCCGGAGCCACGCTGCGCATGGCCGAATCGCAGCCTCCCACTCTGTCTTGATCAATCTCAGGCATGGCACTTGCTGTTGAAGCCACTGCGCCGGCTGAAGGAACTTTCGCAGGCTGACGCCTGGCACATCGGTGTACGTGTCTCGCAGACACCTGATGCCGCGGCGTGATGATGACATCGACGGGCCTCCGAGTCGCCATGCAGAACGCATATGCCGAATCAAAACGGAATGAAATATTCCTCGTCGAGACGATAAGCCACATAAACACAGGAGAAAGAATGATGTCCCGACTGAAGCTGTCGGCCGTATCCACCGCAGTGATCTGCTCTTCCGCTGCCTACGGTCAATCCAACATTACGCTATATGGTGTGGTAGATGCTGGCATTGAGTACGCCAACCATCAGCCCAATGGCGGACATGACGTCGTTCGCATGACGCCAGGTAACCTCTCGGGCTCACGTTGGGGGCTGCGCGGCATTGAGGACCTGGGCAGCAACCTGAAGGCTCTGTTTGTCCTCGAAAGTGGCTTCGAATCCGATACTGCGCGCTCCGCGCAAGGGGGACGACTTTTCGGGCGGAGCGCATATGTGGGCCTGCGGGGACGGTGGGGAACATTTCTGCTGGGCAGGCAAAACAACCCACTCTTCGATATCGCAGGGGAGATCGACCCAATCGGTCTCGCTCCGAGATACTCCTTGCTTGTGCAGGACATCGCGCTGGCATCGCGCGCCGATAACACTGCCAAATATGTTGGTCAGTTCGGCGGTCTCAAGGCATCGGCGATGTACAGCTTTGGTTCGGACAGCACCAGGGTCAATGGGAGCGAAATCCCGGGGGAAGCAAAGATCGGACGCGAGTTCGGCGGCAATCTGACCTACTCTTCCGGAGGCTTTAGCCTCGCTACGGCGTATGACGAAATCAACACCGGCACCACGACCTCCACGCCGGACGCAACCACGCGGCGGGCGGTCGTTGCCGGAACCTACTCCGTCGGAAGCGTCACGATCTATACGGGCTACCGTTGGGCGAAGGCGTACGACGGCGCACTGTTTCCAGGAGCACCCGTTGGTCAGGCAACCCAACGCTCCAATCTCTGGTGGGCCGGGGCGCGTTGGCAGGCGGTAGCGTCGCTGACGCTCAATGCCGGGGCTTACTACCAGGACTTCGCAGGTACCAACGCCGATCCCTGGCTTTTCGTGGCATCGGCTGACTACGCTTTCTCAAAGCGCACCGACGCCTACCTCACGATTGGCTATACGAAGAACCGCAACGGGTCGTCTCTCGGCCTCGGCGCGGGCAGCGTTGGCTTCGGCACGGTCATGGGCGGGGCCAACCAGTTCGGCACCGTCATCGGTTTGCGCCACAAGTTCTGACCGGGCTGGCGGCGCAATGCCGTCAGCTCTCGCTTGACCGCCGTCCGCAGCCCCGCCTCTGCGCTCCGGGCGGTTAGCGCGTCTTACCAATCCCCCCAAGATTTCCAACTCGACACCAAACTGGGCAGCCACGAAACTGCCCTTACCCCTTTCTTTCCAGGTCCCAGACATGAACCACGATAAATCCATGCCACCGCCGCTGCAAGGCATCAAGGTCATCGAGCTGACGCATCTCATCGCTGGCCCGTATTGCGGCCAACTCCTCGCCGAAGAAGGTGCACAGGTGATCAAGGTGGAGCCCCCCGGCGGCGAACTGTCCCGATCGCGCGCTCCTCTGCGCGAGGACGCGCACGGTCACACCGTCTCGGCCCATTACGGCGCACTCAACCGGGGCAAGCAAAGCATTGCGCTCGATCTGAAGAACGCTGAAGGATTGAAGGTCGTGCACTGCCTGCTGGAATCCGCAAACGTGCTCATCACCAATATGCGCGCCGCAGCGCTGGAGCGACTTGGCATTCATCCGGAGACTCTGCATAAGCGCTATCCACGGCTCGTGATCGCCTGCATTTCGGGATTCGGGATGGAGGATGCTGGCGAATTTGCAGATCGTGCCGGCCTCGCCCTCGTGGCCGAAGCCATGACCGGTGCCACCGGTCTGACACGCGACCATGCTGGCAATCCCGTTTGGTGCGGGTTCGCGCTCGGCGACATCCTCGCCGGCATGACCGCGCATGGGGCGATTCTGCTGGCGTTGCGCAATCAGGAGCGTCACGGCATGGGCCGAATCCTCGACCTTGGCCTGATCGAATGCACGCTTCCCATGGTTTCGGTGGCACTGGCACGTGTGCAGATTGCCGACGCCGCCCTGTCCGCGTTCGCCGGCTCCAACGATTTTCACGGCGTGCCATACGGCGCGTTCCCCGCATCGGACGGCTTCATCAACATCGGCGTCAATCGCGACGATTTCTGGCGCCGCCTTTGCGTTGCGATGGGACGTCCCGAGCTGGGAACCGACGATCGCTACGCGACTTACGTTGAGCGCGCGAAGCGCCACGACGAGGTAAATGCCATCACGGAGACTTTTACCCGCGCACATACGCGCGCGGAGATCACAACAAAGCTGAACGAGGCCGATGTCCCCGTTGCGGCAGTGCTCAGCATGAACGAGGTGCTCAATGACGAGTATCTGCGCCAGCGTGGCGCGCTGCAGGAAGTCGACGACGGCCTGGGCGGCACCCTTCGCCTGCCGGCCGATCCGTCCCGCTTCCGCACCGGGCAGGAACAATTGCGCCTGCCGCGACTTGGCGAGCATCGCGTTGCGGTGCTGGAAAAGGAACTCGGCCTCTGTTCCGCTGAGATTGCGCGGCTGGAATCGGCGGGCGCCTTCGGGGCTGCGAAGTCATCCCGTGCCTCCAGTGAATCCTCTAGATGATTCTTGTCGGCAGGCATGCAACCACTTATCAAAAGGCCGATATGACACAACGAGCGGATAACCAGCAGAAAAAGGTCGCCATCGTCACAGGCGCGACGGCTGGATTGGGCAAGGCCATCGCGATCCGACTGGCACAGGAAGGCGTGTTCGTCGTCGCGACCGGCCGCAACCAGGCCGCCGGCGCGGCCTTGATCGAATCCATCCAGTCATCGGGCGGACAAGGTGCCTTTGTTGCGGCCGACATCGAGGACGCCGGACAGGCAATGGGTCTGGCCAATCACGTGGTCGACGCGTTCGGCAAGGTGGACATCCTCGTAGCCAGCGCCGGCGCTCCGCCCGCCGCACAAGGCGTGATCGGCCAGGTCGAGCCGAACGCCATCGCGGACCAGGTCGCCAGGACGGTTCGCATCAAGCTCAACCCGGTACATGCGGTCGTGCCGCACATGACCGAACGCGGGAGCGGGTCCATTCTGTTCGTCACGTCCGAAGGCGGTCGCTTTCCGACGCCCGGACAGACGACGGTGGCCATCCACTCCGGCGGGCTCATCATGGCCGCCAAGGTCATGGCAAAGGAGCTCTCACGCTCGCAGGTGCGCGTCAATACCCTTTGCGTCACGCTGGTCGAGGACACGCCCGTGTATGAACGATTTGCCGGCGGCGAACTCACGGCGATCCGGCAGAAGGTGTTCGACAAGATCGCTTCGCAGGCGCCGTTTGGCCTCGCGAAGCCCTATGAGATTGCGTCGGTGGCTACTTTCCTCGTGTCGGGTGCCGCGAGTCACATCACCGGAGCGACGCTGAGCGCGACTGGCGGGGCAACTTACTCCTGATGCAAGGAGTCGATCCTCGAGGGCGGCAGACCTGCCGCTCGCGAGGAATTCAGCAGCGAAACCATGAGTACGCGCAACGCAGGCCTTCATCCGCGTTCCCAGGTATCTGCACGCCCTCCGGTTTCCAACGGCGCGCCGTTCACGCCTTTGGTACTGCCTGGCTGGCGGGCGGCACGGCACGCCGCAGGAACGTGAGCGCCGCATGCCCGAAGACGTCGTTGCGATCGCCCGAGACCATGTGGCCGGCTCCGGCGATGTTCACGAACTCCGCTCGCGGACACAGACACAGGAAGTCGCGTGCCCCCTCCTCGCTGACGACGTCCGACCGGCCACCGCGCACCAGCAGCGTCGGCAGTTCGAGGTGGCGCGCCGCCTCGATGCGTCGTTCGTCGCTTTCGCGCTCCCTTTCCATAAGCCGGGGATCCCAGTGCCAATGGTATCTGCCGTCCGTAGCCAGCCGGAGGTTCTTGGCGAGTCCGTTTGGTACCCGTGCCCCCTGGGCGCGCGGGCGATAAGCGTGAATGGCATCGGCGGCTTCCTCGAGCGTACCAAAGCCTTCGCTCGTGCCGCGCATAAAAGACTTTACCTTCGCCACGCCGGAAGACTCCGTGCGCGGTGCAATGTCCACGAGGATCAGTGCGCTGGCATCGATGCGCCCTTCACCAACGCCGATCAGGCTGGTGGCGCCGCCCATCGACGCGCCTACCAGCGCTGGCCGCTTTCCAAGTACCGCGACGAGGCTCTTCAAGTCACGAATCATGGCGTCGCGGGAGTAATCGCCATCCGCTGCCCAGTCCGAGTCACCGTGGCCGCGCGCGTCAAACGCCACCGCGTGGTAGCCGGCAGCACCCAGCATCCTGCCCGTCGCGCGCCACGCATGCCGCGTCTGTCCCACCCCGTGGAGCAACAGCACCAGCGGTCCCTGCGGATCGCCCCATGAATCGCCGGCAAGCCGGAGTCCGCCGTCGCCGGCCCATTTGTGCAGGGGCACCGGAGTGCCGGGAAGTCGGGTGTAGGGTTTCATTGCTGTGATGATCATGGCAGCCAACGCGCCGCTGCGAGCGGAGCCGGTCGAGCCAGGCACGCGGGCCCCGGTGCAGCGTTGCAGCGGAGCCCAACAAGCCGGTATCCCGCATCGGGCTGCAGGCCGGAATGGTAGATTGGCAGCCGTCAGGCTTTGGGCCGACGACGGTACAGGAAGGTCGTCCGCATCTCCTGCGCGACGCTTTCGTCCTGCTTGATGACTTCTCGCCGGACCACGACCACGCCGCGATCCGGCCTGCTCGTCTCCTTCTTCTCGAGCACGCTGACGCGAGCGCGGATGGTGTCGCCGTGCTTGACCGGCAACAGCATCCGCCATAGGTCATTCTGCAGCAAGGCAAGCAACGTGCCGTCGTTGATCCCGCTCGCATATTGCAGGCCAGCCATCACGGCATACACCAGCGGGCCGTGGGCAATGGGTTCGCCGAAGGAAGTGGTCTTGCAGTATTCAAAGTTCGTGTGGACTTCGTTGAAGTCACCTGACAGGCAAGCGAAGTTGACGATGTCCGTGAGCGTGATCGTACGTGCCGGGCTGATGAACTCCTGTCCGACCTCGAAGTCTTCAAAATACTTGCCGCGCGGCGTGGAAGCAATGGTCATGGCAATCCTTTATTAATTTGTCGGGACCAGGGCCTCAGCCCCGGTCGTTGGCGAGAATGACGGTGCAATGCGAGGACAGGATGCCGCCCTCGTTGTGGACGAGTGCGACTTCGGCGCCATTCACCTGGCGCGCGCCCAGGCCGCCGCGCAGCTGGCGCACCGCTTCGACGATGCCGAACAACCCGCCCGCGGCGCCAGCGTGCGCATGCGACAGCATGCCTCCGTGCGTGTTGACCGGCAGCTTGCCGCCAAGGCCCGCATGCCCCTCCGCGAAGAACGCGCCGCCCTCTCCGGCCTTCACGAAGCCCAGTTCCTCCAGCTCGAGGATCGGCACAATCGTGAAGCAGTCATACAGCTGCGCGACATCGATGTCGCCCGGCCCGAGCCCTGCCATGTCATATGCGATCCGCCCGGATTCCGTGGCGCCGAACTCGGTCAGGCTGGGCGCGCACATCAGGTGCTCATGCGTGTGGTATTCGCCAATGCCCTGCAGATACACCGGCTTGCACTTGAGGTCACGCGCACGCTCGGCCGAGGTGACGATAAACGCGCCACCCGCATCGGAGATCAGGCAGCAATCGAGCATGCCTAGTGGATCGGCAATCGGCTTCGCGTCCAGGACCTCCTCCAGTTCTATCGCCTTCTTCATATGTGCGTTCGGATGCAGCAGCGCATGCTTGCGTGCCTGCACGGCGACCTGGGCCATTTGTTCCCGCGTCGTGCCATACACGTGCATGTGCCGCCGGGCGATCATCGCGTAGTAGCCCGGAATCGAGCCGCCGTAGGGCTGCTCAAAGTAAGGATGTCCCACCGCGAGCAACGTGCTGACGGTGGCGTCTCGCGACTGTCCGGTCGCTCGGTTCTCGCCGGCGCAGACCAGGATGGTCTCGGCCTGGCCGGCGGCGATTGCGTCTGCGGCATGCTTGAGCATGACCGCCGGACTTCCGCCACCGACCACCATCGAGGCATTGAAATGAGGCTTCAAGCCCAGGTACTCGCACAGCACCGAGCCGAGCATGAAGTACGGCTCGGTGAACGAATAGGCCGTCAGCAATCCATCGATGTCGGACACCTTCAGTCCGGCGTCGTCGAGCGCGCGCCTGGCGGCCTGCGCGTTCAGACCGAGCCCCGACATATGCGGCACACGCCCGATCTCGGATTCGCCGACACCGACGATTGCGACCTTGTTCTTCAGGGATGCAGGCTTCTTCATCGCATGCTCCGCGCGGCAATCCGTTCATACTGGGGGAGCATGGCGCCGTCGCCGCGATCCTCGAACGTGAGCTTCACCGGGTCCCCTATCGCGACGTCAAGGGCGTCGTCGCCGAGGATGTTGGCCATCATGCGCACACCCTCGTCAAGCTCGATCAGCGCTATCACGTAGGGCACAAGTGAGGCAAAAGCCGGATCCGAGGCACGCCGGATCACGCTGAAGCTATGCACATGCCCGGTGCCGCTGGCATCAATCCAGGCGAGGTTGTCGGACCAGCACGCCGGGCACAAGTACCGTGGCATGAAGTGGAGCTGACCGCAGGCATTGCACTTGCGGATCATGAGACGCCGCTCGCGGGCGGCGTTCCAGTAGGTCTGCGAGTCGGCGTTGGCCACCGGCTTCGGTAACATTGCTTGCACGGACGTTCTCCTGTTGTCAGTTCGCGGTGGCGGCCGTCTCGACGTAGGCGCGGGTGCGGATCATCCGCGTCGAGTCATACGTCATCACGATCTCGCCCCGTTGGTTCTTCACCTCGTGCGCAGTCGTGACCACGCCCCGGTCCGGCTTGCTGGTCAGGCGCCTGGACTCCAACCGCACGTGAACCTTGATCGCGTCGCCAGCGAAGACGGGCTTCACGAACTTCGGCGTCAGTTCCATCAGGAAGATGCCGCGGCGCCGCGTCAGCCCCGCCTGCAGGATCGCGCCCTCTGCCAGGCTGAGTACGTGCAGGCCGGGTGCCATGCGCGCGCCATACTCCCTGGTCGATTCGACATAGCTTCGGTCCATGAAGGTCGGCGTATGGAACCGGTGCAGGTCGACGAATCCGGCGATACCTTCCTCGGTGACGGGCACCCCCTTGGACTCGTAGGTCCAGTCCGCCGTGTAGTCCTCGAAATAGAGTCCTTCGTTCATCTTGCTCTCCTGGCTTAGTAGGAACGCGGCAGGCCGAGAACGTGCTGGCTGACGTAGTTCAGGACCATGTTTGGTGAGATCGGTGCGATCTGGAACACGCGGGTGTCGCGGAAGCGCCGCTCGATGTGGTATTCGCGGGCCAGGCCGAATCCGCCGTGCGTCTGCATGCAGACGTTGGCGAGTTCCCACGAGGCGTCTGAGGCGAGCATCTTGGCAATGTTGGCTTCGCCGCCACACGACTCGCGGCGGTCGAATTTCTCTGCCGCCTTCCAGCGCAAAGCGTCCGCCGCTTCCAGATGCGCGTAGCCAAGCGCGATGGGAAACTGCACGCCCTGGTTGGCGCCGATCGGCTTGCCGAACAGCACGCGCTCCTTGGCGTAGTTGACCGCCTTGTCCACGAACCAGCGGCCGTCGCCAATCGCCTCGGAAGCAATGATGATGCGCTCGGCGTTCAGACCGTCGAGCAGGTACTTGAAGCCCTTACCCTCCTCGCCGATCAGCGAAGTCTCGGGCACGCGCATATTGTCGTAGAAGACTTCGAAGGTGTGATGGTTGAACATCACGTCGATCTTGCGGCTGGTGTACTGCCTGGGATCGACCTGGCGCTTGTCGACCAGGAAGGCCGAGATTCCCTGGTGCGGCTTGGCCGGGTCCTTCGGCGCGCTGGTGCGCGCGAACACCATGAACGCGTCGGTGTAGTCAAAGCGCGAGGTCCAGAGCTTCTGCCCCTTGATGACCCATTCATTGCCCTCGCGCCACGCCTTGGTCTGCAGCTTCGCGGTATCGGTGCCCGCGTTCGGCTCGGTCAGCGAGAAGGACTGCAGACGCGTGCGGCCCGCGCACACTTCCTCGAGAATCTTGCGCTTCTGCTCGTCCGTGCCGTGGCGGGCAAGAATGCCCATCATGAACATCTGGCCGTGGATCATGGAGCCGACGCCGCCCGAGCGGTGCATTTCCTCGACGATGACGCACGCTTCGCGCAGGCCGAGTCCCATGCCGCCGTACTGCTCGGGAATCATCACCGTATGCAGCTTGGCATCCATCAGCGCCTTGATGTAGTCGTGCGGGAATGCCTCTTCCTTGTCGAGCTTGGCGAAGTACTCGTCGCCGAAGTTCCGCGTGACGGCTTGCGTGGCCTGGAGCACGTCATCCAGCGTGACGCCGTGGGAGGAGTTCTGTTCAAAGGAGGTCGGGATAGCGGACATGTTGGTTTCCTTGGTTTGACTGCAGCGCTCATGCTGTGAGGTCAAGTTTCGAGTTGGCGGGAACAATAGTCGAGTCGCTTTTTTTGCCGACCACGGTAACTTTTCCTAACGCCGGGTCGCGCGCGAATCCGATAAGGACAGCTACCTGCCTCGCGGGAGCTTTGATGATGAACGCGGGTGCATGGAGCAAGGCGAACGCTATCCGGCCGTGCGGATGGGACAGCCGGGAAGGGGCGAATTTGGAGATGGGATTCACGCCGGCCGCCGGGTCATGCGGCGGCAGGCGTGGCGAGCGCGGACAGTGGAAGGCCGCGTGGGCACGCGCGCGCCACTCGCGCTCAGGCAGCGTCCGTCGCCATATCCCTGGTCACGGCGGGAAGCGCGGCAACGCCGTACGCCTATGGGACCGCCGTCTCGCAGAGGGCATCGACCAGCAGCGCAACGCTGCCGAGACGCTCGACCGACCACAGCATGTCCAACAACCGACGGGCTTTCGACGGATTGCCCCACGGACCGTACAGATCGATGAACTTCGACTCCAGCTCAGCGTCGGTGAGCGGATTCGCTGCGCTGCCCTTGGGGTCGGTCTGCAAGTAGCTGTACGTGGCACCACCCTTGTCACGGATCGTGATGCGACTGCGCGAGTGCGCCGGGAATTCCAGGGTGAGTTTGGGGGAGCTGCAGACCCCAATGCATTCCATCAAGCGTCTCGTCCCCGCATCGCCGAGCCGCTCCTGCTCGTAGTCGGCAGAAGTCAGCCGGCCGTTCAGCAAGGCCACGGCAATCGCATAGGGCAGGCTGTGATCGGCGGTTTCGCGATTGGTTGGGGCCCAGCGGGTCGGGTCGGCACCCATCGCGCGGAAGGCCGCCTCGTAAGTTTCGACTTCGATCGACGCGATGTCCGTGATGGACACCCTATCTCGTAAGGCCAGCGCCGCGTCGACGGCCGCCTGGCCGTGATAGCAGACGGGGTGGAGCTTGAGGTGTGTGCCGACGATGCGCGGCGGCCCGCCCGCTCCGACCTGCCAGTCAAGTTCACCGACGACGTCCCGCATGCCGCCCTTGCCCTCCACGACCGCGGTAGGACCGGATACACCTTCGCGCGCCAGCAGCGCGGCGAAGACGCCGTTGCGCGCGCCGTTCGGACCGGCGCAACCCTTCCAGTCGGACAGATCGCCGGTGCGCACGTTGTAGAGCTGGAGAGCGGAGGACAGCGCTATCGACAGCGCCTCGCCGGCCTGCTTTTCGCCGAGGCCCAGCAGCCGCGCCGCACCTGCGGCGGCACCCGCCGCCGCGCACGTTCCCTGGTCGATGCCGCGCGCAGCGAGCGCCGCGCCGTCACACAGGCCGCAATAGACCTCGTAGGCGACGACGATCGCGGTGACAAGGTCCTTGCCGCTCAGCCCGAAGGCTTCGGCCACCGCGATGAGCCCACCGATCATGTCGCTCGGGTGCCCGTTGCTCCTGCCGAGATGCGTGTCGCTGTAGTCCAGGTAGCGCAGCATCGTGCCGTTGGCGAATGCCGCCATTTCGATCGAGGTGCGCGCGCCGGCCCCCCAGATTCGCGCGCCGGGCGTTCCGGCGTAGCGCGCGGCGAACGTCCGCATAGTGGCGCAGAACGGCTCGCCATGAGCGGCGGCCGCGCACGCCACGCTGTCGATGACGCGGCGTTGGCATTCGTGTATGGCGCTTTCCGGCAGCTTGTCGAAATCAGCCGCCGCCACATAGCGTGCGATGCGAAGCGTGGTTGCGTCCATGGTCAAGCCAACACGCGAAGCACTTCGGTGGCATCGTCCAGTGCCTCCAGATGCCGCACCATTTCCTGGGCCTTGCGGATCCCCTCGGCTGAAGGCGCTACCGCCGCCAGCGCGGCGCTGTCGCGGAATTTTTCGTAGAGGTACTCCCAGCTCATCGGACATTCCTCGTCGCCAGGGACGTTCTCACCTACCCGCGACAGCGTGCGGCCGTCACGCGTGACGATGTCGAGCCGGCCCTTGGGAAGCATGCTCTTCCAGTTGAAACTGTCGTCGACCACCGGCACGACCTTCTGCGCTGCCGCCAGCACGTGCGGGTCGTTCAGTGCGTCGCCGAAGAAATCGGCCACCTTCACCTGCCCCTTGGTCGCGGCGACGGCCACACAGTAGGGGATGCTGAACTTGGCATCCGCCGGCGTAGCCGGGCGCCGGCGGCTCTCGATCGGCTCGCACAGCTGCTTCTGGAAGTCGCCGACGTTCACGCGGATCTGCTCGATATCGCCGATGGTGAGCTTGTGCTCCTTCATCAGCGTCAGCGTGGCATGGATAAAGCCGTGCGAAGCGCCGCAGGACGGCCACGGCTTGTAGAGAATCGACCCGCCGTCGTACGTCTCGCCCAGGCCCTGCAGCATCTTCTCGCGGTCGTATTCCCCGCGGAAGTACACATTGAAGAACCCGGCCTTGCCCTCGAACATGCTCTTGACGCCGCTCACACCCTGTTCCGCCATCAGCGCGGCGAGCACGGCACCTTTGGTCGTAAACCCCGCATACATGCCACGAAGGTCGCTGCCAACGCCATAAGCCAGCTCCATCGTGCCGCAGCACTGCATACCCGCAATGCCGAACGCGCTGACGATCTGCTCCGGCTTGAGCCCCAGCACGTGGGCCGCGGTCGCCGTCGCGGAATAGACGCCGATCACCGTCGTCAGATGCCAGTCCTGCCGGTTGGCGACGTTGCGGCGCATGCGCAGGAACATGTCCTGGCCGGCGGCGACCGCGGCGATGAGGTCGCGCCCCGAGATACCACCGGCGCGCTCCGCCAACGCCAACGCAGCGGGCACGATCGAACTGCTGGGGTGGTGGCCTTCGGGAGCGTGGTCGTCGAAGTCAAGGCAATGCGCCATCGCTCCGTTGTGGAAGGCCGCCCAGACCGCCGGTGCTCGCCCCCCGAAACCGAGCAGCGTACTCTGCTCCGCGCCGCCGGCCTCGCGCACCATCGCGTTCACCCCCTTTACCGCCGGCTCCACCCCGGTCGCCGCCAGAATCACGCCGAGCGTATCCAGGATGCTCTTCTTCGCACCCTCCACGGCTTCGGGCGGCAGATTGCCATAGCGGGCGTTCGCGATAGAGTTGGCGAAATCGCGGGAAAGGTCGGCGGCTTGTGTCATCGAGAAGATCTCCGGGAAAGGCAACGGGTGGTGTTCTCGTATTGTCAAAGGCCGCGCCGCGGCATGTCGAGTCAGATTAATTTGAGCGAGCGTAGCGAAATCTAACCAGCACGACCCGCACCGTCGGGCCATCGCACAACGTAAGGCCGACTTACGCTGGCAGCGAACAAAAGCGACTGGCTCCCCGCGTTCCGCCGACCGATACTCGACGCGTTCCAACCTGACCTATGCCACCATGGATATCGCCTATCTGCTCGCCTCGAATGCCATCAGCCGCGAATACGACAAACTCCGCGACGAAGTTGTCGACGCCACCGTCGACGGCCTCGTCGACAGCCTCGCCTGCGCCCTGGCTGGCGTGCACGCTCCCGGATTGGCCGAGGCGCGCGGCGCGCTCGCGCACTGGGGCACCGGCGAGTGCTCGGTCTGGGGCGGCTTCGGCCGCACCAGCGCGCCCTTCGCCGCGTTCCTCAACGCAGTCAGCATGCACGCTCTCGACTATGACGACACCGACGACAAGGTGCCGCTGCACGCCAACGGCATGGTGCTGCCTGGGCTGATCGCCGATGTCGAGGAAGCCCGCGCCTGCTGCGACGGCCGCGACTTTCTCACCGCGCTGGCCGTCGGCGTCGACGGCGCGATGCGCATTGGCCGTGCCGGCGGCCCCAAGGGCTCGCGCGGCTGGAACTACAGCGTGATCAGCGGCTCGGTCGGTGCCGTGCTTGCGATCGCGCGACTGCGGCGCTGGGATGCCGAGACCACCGTGAATGCGCTCGGCCACCAGCTCACGCAAACCGCCGGCAGCCTGCAATCCATTGTCGACGGCAGCCTCGCCAAGCGTTTCCAGCCGGCGCAGATGGTAAAGAACGTGGTCATGTCCGCAGCGCTCGCCCAGGCTGGCATCGACGGGCCGCGCAACGTCTTTGAAGGCAAGGCCGGCTTCGTCAATCTGTACCAGGACGGCAAGTTCGACTTCGACGCTGTCCGCGCGGACATCGAGCGCTGCGATCTGCCGGTGGACCTGAGCCTGAAGCCCTATCCGGCGTGCCGCTTCACCCACGCGCCGATCGACCTGGCGCTGCAATTGCACGCGCAGGGCTTGCGCCTCGGCGATGTCAGGCATATCCAGATCCGCGTGAGCAGCCAGGCCGTGAACATGGTGGGGCGTAAGTTCGACCACCGCTCGGCCGGCGTCGTCGATGCGCAGTTCAGTATCGCCTACACCGTGGCAGTCGGCCTCGAACGCGGCGCCGTACGGATCGGCGATTTCACCGCGACGGCGATCCGCGACGAGCGCGTGGGCGCCTTCGCAGGCGAGCGCATCACGATCGAAGCGGACGAGGGGCTGCCATTCCTGGGCATGGTGCCGGTCGCATTTGACGTGGAACTCTCCAATGGCGAGCGGCTGGCGATCAGTACCGAGCACGTCGGCGGCAGCCCGGAGAAGCGCATGTCGGCCGCGCAACTGCGCGACAAGGTGCTGGATTGTCTGGATTTCGGCCGCTCGCGCGTCGATGCGGATGCACTCATCGCGGCGGTCCACGGACTGCGCGATGGCAGGCCGTTCTCGTCCGTGCTGCAACTGCTCGCCTGAGGGGTCCCGGAGTGGCCGATAGCCCGGCCGCCCCGGGGGCACGTCATTTGATGCCGGCCTGGCGCGACGCCGACTCACCGTTGCGCGCGGGCTCCATCATGCTGAGTCGCTTGTAGAGGTAGGAGCGCGAGATGCCCAGTTGCTCCGCGACGCGCGTCTTGTTTCCGCCCGTGCGCTGCATCGCCGCGAGGATCATCTCGGTTGCCACCCGCTCCGTGGCCTCGCGGATCTCGCCGCTGCCAGCTTCGGTGCCGGACGTTGAGCCACCGGCCTGAAGGCTGTTTAGCGGCCGGTCGATACCGTCGAGCGTGCCGAAGTCCTTGATGGAGAGCATGGGCTTGTCACAGAAGATCGCCGCCCGCTCGATCGCATGCTGGAGCTGGCGGATGTTGCCCGGCCACGCGCGAGACTGCAGAAAGCCGATGGCAGACTCCGAGATGGATTTCTTCGGCGTGCCGTGTCGCACGGAAAATGCCTCCAGGAAGGTATCCGCAAGCTCGGGGATATCCTCGAGGCGCTCGCGCAGGGGAGGCAGGCGCAAGGTGACCGCGCTGATGCGATAGAACAGGTCCAGCCGAAAGCTCGAGTCGGCGATCATGGACCTGAAGTCGCGGTTGCTGGCCGAGATAAGCCGGAAGTCCGAGTGCCGCGCACGGTCGCCGCCGATCCGCTCGAACCTGCCGTCCTGGAGCACGCGCAGGAGCTTGACCTGCATGTCGACCGGCATGTCGCCGATCTCGTCCAGGAACAGCGTGCCGGTATCGGCGGCCTCGAACTTGCCATTTCTGCCCTTCCGGTCCGCTCCGGTGAAGGCGCCCGGCTCGTAGCCAAACAGCTCGCTCTCGACGAGATTCGGCGGCATCGCCGCAGCGTTGACCAGGACCAGCGGCTTGTCGTTGCGCGGACTCAGCATATGGATGGCATGAGCGACCATTTCCTTGCCGGTCCCGCTTTCACCTGCCAGCAACAACGGCACGTCGAGCGGTGCCAGACGCAGAATGTCGTCCTTGAGCTTGCGCACCGAGTCGCTGCTGCCAACGATCTGCTCCAGCCCGTACGTCCGGTTACGGATGCCGGAGAGTTCGCGCCGATAGAAGTCCAGTTCCTGCTTCGCCTGGGCCAGCTCGCCGGTCAGTCGCCGGATGGACTCCGGCCCCTTGAACATCACCTGCCCGATCGCCGCAACCACGCGCTTCCTGCGATCGAGCACGGGCAGCCGTGAGACGATACGCGTGACGCCGTTCATCTCCTGCAATTGAGCGACCTGCCCCTTCCCGGTCGCGACGACCTCGTGCAGCCTCGTATTCTCGACCACGGCTGTCACATGCTTGCCGATCGCTTCGCCGTGGCGCAGGCCGAAGAAGCGCTCATGGACCGGACTCATATAGCTGATCTTTCCGTCCGCGTCGACGACCACCATCGCCTTGTAGGGATCGGTGATGAAATGACGGAGGATGTCCTCCGCCGAGTCGACACTGGCCAGGAATTCGCTGAATTCGTCCGCCTCTTGCGCATCGAAGACCAGAAAGCAAGCGGCATCCCGCGTGGGGATGGTCGCGACCGTCATCGGACGGTCCAGATCCGTCAGGGCCAACAGGCGCCTGAGGGGCACCCGCGTACGGTTCTGCCAGAGCCGGCACAGCGATTGCGAGATCCGCGCGTCCTGGCCCAGGCCGCTCGAAAACGTGGGACTCCCATGCTCGTCCAGGACGAGAATTCCTTCTGGTTCACGCTTCATCTTCTACACCGTGAGGGGTCGCTTCAGCACCGGCCGGGCCGCCGGTCGACTTGCCAGACCGCGCTTCGCCATGTCATTCCGGCTGGATATTGGCGTCCTTGATCAACTTGATGGTCCGTCTTTCCTCCGCCAGCAGGAACTCCTGAAATTTCGCCGGTGTCCGGACTTCGGAGATCTCCTGATCCAGCGCCGCGAGGCGGGCTCGCAGCGTTTCATCGGAACGGGCAGCCTCCATGGCATCCGCCAGCCTGGCCCGCACGGTCTCGGGAATTCCGGCCGGCGCGGCGAGCCCGACGAAGATGCTGTATGTGGCTTCCGGATAGCCCAGTTCATTGAAGGTAGGAACGTTGGGGAATTTGGCGGATCGGGTATCGGAGGAGATGGCAAGGGCCCGCAGCGAGCCCGCCTGGATCGAGCCAACCAGCGAGGTCCCGGTCCCCATCATGCAGGTCACACGCCCGGAGATCACGTCGGGGACGACAGCAGCGACCCCCTTGTAGGGAACATGCGTCAGACGAATGCCGGCGCTTTTCACGAACAATTCCACCGGCAGGTGCGACGTGCTGCCTTGCCCCGCGGAACCGAATGTGACCTCCCCTGGTTTACTCTTCGCGGCCTTGACAAGATCCGCCAGCGTCCTGAACGGCGACCGCCCTCCGACCACGAGCAGCCCCGGCGAACGCGCCATTTCCCCGACGGCAATGAAGTCTTTGTCGAAATCGTAACCGGCACCTTTGACCAGATGAGGCATCGTGACCACGGTATTGGCGAACGCGAGCAGGGTATAGCCATCCGCCGCGGCCCGGGCGACATAGCGGGCGCCCAGCATCGAACTGGCGCCCGGCATGTTCTCCACCACCACCGGCTGCTTCAGGTATTGGGACATCCGGTCGGCATACAGGCGGCTGGCGGAGTCCAGCAAAGCGCCGGCCACGCTACTGACGACCAGGCGGATGGGCTTGGCGGGATAAAGCGTCGATTTCGCGCTCGCTCCGCCACCCACGACCGCCAACGACACGCCGCCGGCAACCCGGACAAATTGACGCCTGTTCATCTCGTTTGTCTCCTGTTTTCTCTTATGTGGATGTCATGCTAGGGCATGGCACTCCGATGCGTCGAGTTCGATTTTCTCCGCCACACGGTAAGCGAAACTAACCACGCTTCCCTCGTGTCCGACGGATGAAAGCCTGGAGAGCGCCGCGACCGAGATGCCAAACTGGTCATACACCGCATTCTCCAGACCACACTGGTCCGCGAATCCGTAGCGCGCGGCAGAACACAGCGGCGCCGAAGACAGCAGGTCGAACAGAAAGCGCGAGAGGCGTTGCGTCCTGACCAATTGGCGAAGGCTCGAACACTCCTGCAGAAGCTTGCGCGAGAGCCACCTGCGGTCGGGCATGCCGAGCCACGCCGCCGCCGACGAAAGCCCCCAGTCGTGGTGCGGGGCGGTGAACACGGCCAAGGCTATTCCCGCGGTTGCGGGCCTTCGCTGCCGCAGGTCGTCCGCCTCTAAGTGCAACGACTCGTTGCCGCGGCATCGACCGGATGGCAGGGCACAGGTCTCAGATTGGGGAACGATTGCCAGCGTCAGCGTGGCGCGATGCAGCAAGGTCAGCGAAAGTTCTTCCAGAGGCGGCACCACACGAGCCTGTCCGCTACGCAGCGTCCTGGTAAAACGTCGCATCAACAACTCGCATGCTCCGGTCTCGACGTCTATCCTGATTGGAAACGGGAATTGAAGATTCCCGATGCGGGCGATCCCGGTGCCAAGGCCGCTCAACATCACCTGCCCGGGATGATTTTCCCGCGAGGCATGACACACGCGTCGAAGGTTCGCACAGCAATCACTGACCGGTGTTGGCATGGCGGCATCCTGAGCCGGCTCACCGTTTCAGGAGACTTACCGATTTCGCTTCCTCGTCCTGCACGAATGCGTTGAACTGCTGCGGCGTCCTCACATTGGAGACCTCCATGCCCATGTGCTGTAGCCGCGCAATAAACTTCGCGTCCTTCTTGGCCAATTCGATGCCGTCCGCGACGGTCTTGCGCACGCCATCGGGAATGCCGGCGGGCGCAAAGATGCCGAAGAACAGGTAGTACGTGGCGTCTGGATATCCGAGCTCCTTGAAGGTCGGAACCTCGGGAAATGCCGACGAGCGCGAGCCAGACGTAATCGCGAGCGCGCGCATTCTCCCGCTCCTGATCAGTTCTTCCGTCGCGGTCGAAGGGCCCATCAGGAATTCGACACGCCCTGCCAGGACGTCAGGCACGGCGAGCGATATCCCCTTGTACGCGATGCCGTTGAAGCTGACCCCTGCGTCCTGCGCGAACAGTTCCGCCGTCATGTGCGATGTCGTCCCGCGGCCCGTGTACGCATAGGTGATCGCACCGGGATTCTTTCTGGCCGCCGCGACGAGTTCCGGAATCGTCCGCATCTTCGAAGACCCACCGACCACGAGCAGGGACGGCGAGCGCGCGAGCTCGCCGATGCCGGTGAAATCCTTCATGGCATAGCCAGCATTCTTTTCCACTTGCGGAAGCGTCGCGATGGTGTTGGCCGCGACGAGCAACGTATAGCCGTCGGCCGCCTGCCTTGCGACGTAGCGCGAGGCGAGCATGGTACTGGCACCCGGCATGTTCTCCACCACGACCGGTTGTTTCAGCGTCCTTGACAGGCTGTCCGCATACAGACGGGCCAGCATGTCGGTCATGCCGCCGGCCGAGGTAGAGACGATCAGGCGTATCGGCTTGGCGGGAAACGCTCCGTTCTGCGCCTGCGCGGCAAAGGCGGCTGCCGCAAGCATGCAGCCGGAAAGGTCTCTCAGGAAATGACGGCGATTCTTCATGTCTCTCATTGGTATTCCGGTCCACGGAAGGCTCGCAAGAATTCGTGTCTACCGTTCGGGTCCGTTGCGAAGACGACGCGATGAATGAGAGTTTGATGTCGGCGCAGCCGGTCGTCCAGTCGGCTTTAGGCCCTCGTCGAGTAAGTTCCGCTGACGCTGCAGACGAAGTTGCTGGTTAGCTCCGCTTACCAGACGGGTTGAAAACACGACTCGACTCCAGCCGCGTCGGTAGCCAAACTGGATCCAGGCTTCCCTTCTGTGGGAGGCGCCTGTTTCACCCGATACCATCTCCTTCCATGGAACTCAGACATCTGCGCTATTTCATTGCTGCGGCGGAAGAAGAGCATTTCGGCCGTGCCTCGGACCGCCTGTTCGTCACCCGTCCGGCCGTCTCGCAGATCATCGCGGACCTGGAGGACGAACTTGGGGTCGAGCTGTTCGAACGCCAGGCTCACAAGGTAAAGCTAACCGCCGCCGGCCTCGCGCTCCTGCCTAGGCTGCAGAGCATGATGTGCGACCTCAGCCAGGCGATAACGCTGGCGAAACAGGTCGGCGAAGGCAAGGTCGGGGAGCTGTGCATCGGCTATGGCTCGTTGAGCCTCTATCACCCTTTGCTCCGTGCCGCGATCAAGCGATTTCTCGAATACCACCCCAATGTCGCGCTTACGCTGGTCGAAATGCCGACGTCAGACCAGGTCAAGGCGGTGCTCGACGGAAAGATCCAGGTGGGCTTCATGCATTTCTGCCCCGATGACGGACACCGCAAGCAGCGAAGAGGCAGTGCGCAGCCGGAAGGCGAAGCTTCGCTCGAACGCTACGTGATCCAGACTGGCGGCCTTGGCGTCGTGGTGCCCACCGACCATCCGCTCGCGAAGAAAAGGGCCATCTCGCTGAGCCAGCTCGCCAGGGAGCGATTCGTCGTGGTTCCGAGATCGAGCGTCAGCCCCGGCTACGGTCCGCTGTTCGCGTTGTGCCAGGAGGCTGGATTCCAGCCGCAGGTCGTCCAGGAAGTCCACTCCATTGCTTCGCAGATGAATCTGATCTCCGTGGGGGTCGGCATCGGCCTGGCTGTGCTCGGGAAAGACTTTACCTACCCCTCCGGCCTCACCGTCATCAGGCTTACCGACGTCAATTACCGGACCAACTTTCAACTCAGTTGGCTGAAGGGGCGTACCGAGCCCGTTCTGCAGCAGTTCATCGAGGTCGTCAAGGAACTCTCCGCGCCCTCCGCTAATCTCAACGCAGCTGGCAATGAAGACTGAATCAACGACCCTGCGGGGACTGCTCGAGAAATGGGTCGGCCTCGACACGAAGGCGCCCGCGCGCGTGACGCGCATACGCCCGCCCAGCCATTGCACCGGTTGTGTCCAAGTCGACGTGGCCGGTGCCTCCGGCGGGATCTCGCTGTTCTTCTTCCGGCATGCCGACGGCTCCTGGTGCGTGTTCCCACCATCGCCGATGGGCCCTTGACGACTACCGGAACAGATCCACATCGCCCCAATGCCGGTTCATGCCACTTATCCCAGCCCGGGAAAAATGAGGGAGATCCCGTTACAACAGTTCCTTCACCGTCTGTACAAAGCGCTCGAGAACAGGCTCCATGCGCCCTTTGACCCAGCTCAACGCGAAGTTGATCGGGTAGTTGATGCCTTCGATCCGCAGAACGGACAGGCTCGGAGGAAACGCCAGCCCCGGCCCGGTCACGCACAGGCCGATCCCGACACCCACCGATACCAGATTGAGCAAGCTCGTAATGGAGGTCACTTCCTGCACGATGCGCGGCTCAAAGCCGGCCTTCTGGCACAGCGCGAACAGGGGCCCGTAGCCGAAGCTGACGGTCGACTGGGGCACCACCACCCAGGCCTCCTCGGACAATTCGGCCAATGGAACGGACTGACGTCCGGCCAGGCGGTGGTCATGTGGCACGACCAGGCCGAGACCCTCCGTCTGGATCTTGAGGCGCTCGAGCACCGCTGCGTCTTGCGCAAGCGCATTCCCCTGCTTGACCTCGCGCAGCGCCGGCGAACGAGAACGGAAATGCATGAAGCCGGCGTGGATACGGCCTTCGGCCAGCGCCCGCTGCTGTTCCGAACTCGGGATCTCGAGCAACGAGAGCGTGATGTCGGGGCAGCGCTCATGGAACGCCTTCACGGCAGTCCGAAACAGCGGATGCATGAGCGTGAGCGAGCCATAGCCGATGTTCAGCGCGCCGGACTTGCCCTCGCCCACGCGCCTGGCCATCGCAATGGCCTGATTGAGGTCGCCCATGATCGCCTGAAGCGGCGGCAACAGTGCCTTTCCCGCCGCAGTCAGCGTTACGCGATGGGCCTGCCGCTCGAACAGGAGGGTGCCAAGTTCGGCCTCTAGGTCGGCGATGATCTGGGAGATGGCGGGGCGGGTAACGTGCAACCGTTCGGACGCCCGGCCGAAGTGCTCCTCTTCGGCCGCCGCGATGAAATAGCGCAGGTGTCTGAGTTCCATATGTGCGCGTGTTCCTAGCACAATCAATAGGGGTTTTTCGATTTTGACCGCCGCCAGGTTCAGAGATGCGGAACCGGGAGAAAGTCTCCAGGTATCACAGGAACAAGGCGCATACGTTGGTCAACTACGGTGCTTTTCATCGCGAGAGCCTGCAGATCAGCAGCAGCCCACCACAGCGTGCTGAACCCATTAGGGGGCGTGCCGGGATAAAGCCGGAACTGACACATATTCATGGAAGTAATAAAGAACGTGGCTTTTAAGCACGCGACGTCAGCTGCTAGCCTGTCTGTTCCGGCTTCTGGAGCAATTGAAGTGACAGCTGCATCCAGCAATGGATTGTCACCCCTTCCGGCGTGCGATCATATCCAGAAACCCTCTGGTTTTGGTGCTGGGGCTGACTGCTCTTCGGGCGCGGTAACCCACGCAGCATTTTGTCTCACCTCTGCTAAGTCAGACCCGGCTGGCTTAGCACATCGGTGACTCCCAACTTTGATGCCGATGCTGACCACTATGCCAGGATGGCAGTCTCGCAAAGGAGGCTAATCCCACCCTGCCAGCTCGCCGGTCTTGGACGCATGGGCCGCACAGCCTCTTCGAACCAAGGCGCATGCGCCTTGGAAAAGACCAGCATCGTCAAACCCAGCCCGTCCATCATATGCAAGGCGTGCTCGAGATCGACGCCCCTTGCCGCCTGGTCATTGACATCCCGTTGCTCGAATGCGGGTCGCCCAGACCATGGTGCGCTCCTGGGAGTGCCCCGGTCGGGTCGAGCAGATGGCGTGCGACACTGCTAGGCGTCAATCCCCACGGACAAGGTAAAAATGGCAGCAGGGAAGTGGCGTTTAAACGATAATCAAGAATTCGTGGAATTTTTAAACGTCTGCCAGCCAGATTAAACGACTGGAGCACACCTTGACGACAGAATGGATGGGATATAAGTGGCTCTCAGATCACTATGACGTCACCCCAGTACAGGATTTTCAGATCACCAGCGAGATCGGCGCTGCTCGGCGCTCCGTGGTAACCGATGGCAGAACGCTTGAGACCTACCCCGCTGGTTCTCGCCAGGCGCCCACGCTGCAGGCCCACCTGACTTACGCACTCCGACAAGAGGGCGTCCATCTCGAATTCCTGGCGCGACTCTTTGATGTGCTCCCACAGGCGGAGTTGGCAGCATGGCTGAATAGTGAGCGTACCGGGCAGTATGCCAGACGGGTTGGATTTCTGTATGAGTGGCTAACCGGCCGGCAGATCGCCGGCGTCGAGGCCGTGACCGGGGGCAACTACGTCGACGCGATCGACCCTGAGACCTACTTTGCCACAACGGCGCCAACTCGAAATGCACGTTGGCGCGTGCGAGACAACCTGCCCGGCAATCGAGATTTCTGCCCGCTGGTTCGGCGGACCCCGGAAGTCAGGGCGGCACAGCATTACGACTGCGCGGCCCGGCTCGATGAGCTCAATGCGGAGTTCGGGGGCAACGTATTGATGCGCAGTGCCGTCTGGCTGACTATCAAGGAATCCAAATCGTCGTTTGCGATCGAGCACGAGCAGGATCAGATGGACCGAATTCGTCGATTCGCGGCAGTCATGGAACGCAGAATCGGTGAATACCCCGCGCTACTGTCCCCTGACACGCTAGCCGAGTTGCAGCGAGAGATCGTGAGCGAGCGCAGTACCATTTCCCGCTTTGGGCTGCGCGCCTCGCCCGTATTCGTCGGCGAAACGCATCGGTTTGAGCATATCGTCCACTATGTCGCCCCCCATTGGGATCGGCTGCGAGAGATGCTGCGCGGGCTCGAGGTCTTTCTGGAGCGCACAACCGGGCAATCATCTGTGGTTCGCGCCGGCACCGCCGCGTTCGCGTTCGTGTTCATCCACCCGCTGGCCGACGGCAATGGCCGCATCCACCGCTTCATCGTCAACGACGTCCTGCGAAGAGATGGCGCCGTCCCGCGGCCCTTCATCCTACCGATTTCGGCTGTCATCACTGAAAAACCGCAGAACATTGCGCGCTACGACCACATCCTCGAACGCTTCTCCAAGCCATTAATGGCCATGTATGGCAACCTCTGTGAGTTCGCGCCAACCCGCCGGCTGTATCCGGATGGCGTCCAGTCGAACTTTGAGTTCGCAGGGTACGACGCGGCATTGCTGGCATGGCGTTACCCTGACCTGACTGTGCAGGTAGAGTATATGGCCGATGTCATCGACAGGACCATCAGGCAGGAGATGAGGACGGAGGCCGGGATTCTGCAGGAGTGGACGACCGCTCGGCGGATGGTGAAGGACATCATCGACGGTCCTGACGCCGATATCGATCGGATCATCCGCTCGGTCAGGGACAACCAGGGTGCAGTCTCGAACAAGCTCCGAAAGGAGTTCCCTATTCTCGAAAATGCGGAGATCGTGGCAGATCTGGTCGGTGTTCTGAAAACCGCCTTCAAGAATTTCGATGGCGGATCCCCAACAAATGAGCTGCCTTAACAGCGCGTTTGCATAATGAGGCCGCCAGTCCATCTGCTGCCGTTTGACGAACCGCTCGCTGACCACTTGGTTGACGGCTGACTCGACAAAACCTGATGCAATGGGCACCCCGTGAACGCCCAGTTCGCTGACATCATTGAGCAAATCCGAGACCGGGCCGCCGCGGAGATAGTCAGCGTGATTGCCTGACGTTCGGCATGGCGAACACCCTATCCCGAGCATTTTTTCCGTCGGCGGCCAGGGAAGCCGCTGGGTTTGCCCAAACCCAAATGAGAAACGCCAGCGCGAAGGTGGCGTCAGGGACGGCGGAGACGGGGACTACACAGTGGCAGGCTTCGCCCTGCGGATCAACTCCGCCTTCAGTTCCGTGAACTCCTGCTCAGAGAGCGCCCCGTCCTTCCTGAGCTTCGCCAGCTTCACGAACTCATCGGCAAACGACTCTCGCGCCTGAGGGGCCGCCTTAGGCGCCGCGATCGCCACCAGCCCTTCCCGCTCGTTCGCGCGATCCTCATCATCCGCCGACTTGATGAGCCCCGCGATCAGGGCCCGCCTTCTGCGCTTGCAGAACCTGAACCTTGACCTTGTCGCGCTCGACAGCCTTTTTGAGGCTCAGGACGTCGATGACGAACAAGGGGTTTGCACGATCATTGACGACGATGTGCAGGGCTAGGTCCTTGATCTGCGAGCCGTACCGCGGTCACTACAGCGTGGCAAAACCCGTGGCTTCGCTTACGCACTCAGAGCCTGTTTGCCTTCGTGTGCCGCTGGCCGAGCGCAGCCTTCTGGGCTACCACTAGTTTGCCGAACTGCTTTTGGCTGCCAGCACAACACGGCCACGGCCGGCGTTGCAATGTCACTCTCGATGTCAGCATTCCGGCTAGGCATGCGGTTCCCACACCGCGTCCTTGCCTACCTCAACCGCATGGGGCCACTGCCTGCTCGAGCCAGGGCGCATGCGCTGACAGGTTATTTCATGATGGTGAAATTATAATCCGAAACGGGATTGAATGCCTTCTATACCGAGGGAGCGACCTCATACCAGCCAGCGATTGACGGTTGCAGGTAAATCTTGGCGATTAATTGCATTTAAACTTCGGTGTAACGGCTTCGCCTGGTGTTGAAGATCGTCATTCGTGCGACCCGTGCAGGGCACTGCTACTGCAGCGGGATCTTTGCCACCGTCGCCAGCCGCTTCCAGCGCTGGATCTCGTCTTTCTGGTATTGCCGCATCTCGGCCGGCGACGACAGGATCAGCTCGGCCGACAGGCGCGTGTAGTAGTCGCGCACGTCGGGGGCATTGCCGGCCTGCGCGAACAGGTCATGCAGCCGCTTCACCACCGCCGGCGGGGTCTTTGCCGGGACCGCCGCGGCCACCCAATTGTGGGCCAGGAAGTCCGGCAGGCCGGCTTCGGCGATGGAGGGCACGTCCGGCAGCAGCGGCGAGCGCTGCGGCGCGGTGAAGGCCAGCGCGCGGAGCTTGCCGCCACGGACCAGTTCGATGGCGCCGCTGGCGTCCACCACGGCGAAGTCGACATTGGCCGCCATCACGCCGTTGATGACATCGCCCGCGCCCTTGTACGGCACGGCGGTGGTCTTGGTGCGGGCCAGCTCGTTGAGCCACTCCGAGTAGATCGTGTAGGAGATCGAGCCAGAGCCGTAGTTGAGCGCGCCGGGGCGCTTACGGGCGTCTTCCAGCAGCTCCGACAGCGTGCGGTAGGGCGAGTTGGCCGGCACGATGATCACGCAGGGCCCGCGCGACAGCAGCGAGATTGGCGCGAAGTCCGTCAACGGGTCATACGGCAGCTTGCGAAAGGTGGCGGCGTTGGTCGACAGCGTGGAATTGCTGCCGATAAAAACCGTATAGCCGTCAGGCGGCGCGTTCAGCGCGGTCCGCACGCCGATAAAGCCGTTGCCGCCGGGCTTGTTCTCGACTACCACGCCTTGGCCGGTCAGCTCGCCGATCTTCTTGGCGAACATACGCGCGGTGGTATCGGTGCCGCTGCCGGAAGGGAAGGGTACGATGAACCGTATCGGGCGGGCGGGAAAAGCATCGGCAGATTCGGCGGCGGGCGTCGCCAGCGGCGTAGCCGCGCCGATGGCCGCCAGCGCGGCCGCGGCCAATCCAAGGAAGCGGCGGCGGGAACGGAAAGCCTGTTGCATGATTGTCTCCTGAAAGTGGAAAGCCCGGCGTGTTCCCGCCGGTGCAAGGGATCAAAGATGACTTAACGGCGCAGGCCGAGCAGGTCGCGTGCAATCACCCAGCGGTGCACTTCGCTGGGCCCTTCGTAGATGCGCATCAGGCGCGTCTCGTTGGCCATCTGCTGCAGCGGCAGCTCCTTGGTCATGCCCATCGCACCAAAGGTCTGCATGGCATGGTCGATCACGTCCCAGGCCATTTCGGTGGCGAACACCTTGATCATCGATACCTGCGTGCGTGCTTCATCGCCCGCGTCGATGCGGCGGTCTCGCCGCGCGCGTACGGCGCCAGATAGCGCTCACGCTGGGCCTCGCTGGCGGTCAACATCAGCATGCGCAGGTTGGGCGAGTCGGGCGGCAGTTCGTAGGGCGTGATGGTCTTGCCCAGTTCTTCGTGGACGCCCACCATTGCCACCGTCGGCAGGTCGGCGCCGCCCATCCCGGTGGGGGCATCCAGGCCCCACAGGCCCAGTTCACGCGACATCGCGTCGAGCCTCGCATGCTCTTCCGGCAGCAGCGTCCTCTGCCCGCCTTCGGCTTCGCGCGCCAGCACGGCAGGTTCCAGCGGGATCAACTGTTCGCGCACAAAGCGCGCGAACAGTTCCTTGAGCATCCGGTGTTCTTCGGCCAGTTCAAAGTTCATGACTGTGTCTTCATGATTCGTTATCGTTGGCTGGCGCCCTGCGCGATGCCCAGTTCCTGCAAGACCTCGGCGGTGTGTTCGCCCAGCGTCGGCGCATGACGGCGCAGCGACAGCGGCGTGATGTGGGTAATCACAAGATTCCTACAAATGTAAACAGACCCTAGTGAGTACGCAGGTCAGAAAGGAACTTGCGCGCTCGCTCGCTAGTAGGTTTCGAGAAAAACTCGTCCGGTACTCCGACCTCGACCAAACTCCCCTGATCCATGAACCACACCCGGTCCGCAACCTCCCGGGCAAAATTCATTTCGTGTGTGACACACATCATCGTCATGCCATCGCGCGCCAGTGACTTCATCACCTGCAACACCTCCCCAACCATCTCAGGATCCAAGGCACTGGTCGGTTCGTCAAACAGCATGACGGGGGGATCCATCGCCAATGCCCGCGCAATTGCTACACGCTGCTGCTGGCCTCCCGAAAGTTGTCCAGGAAATGCGTCGACCTTCGATACTAGGCCGACACGATCGAGCAATTCGAGAGCACGGGTTCTCGCCTCTGCGCGTCGTTGCTTACGTACATTGACCGGCCCGAGCATGATGTTCTGGGCAACGGAAAGATGCGGAAACAAGTTAAAGCTCTGGAATACGAAACCAACCTGGCTGCGAAACTTGTTGATATCGACCGTTGACGCATGGACGTCTTTGCCGTCGAAATGAATTGTTCCACTTTGGATCTCCTCCAGACGGTTCGCGGTTCGAATCAGCGTGGATTTCCCTGAACCTGATGGCCCACACACGACAACGACTTCACCTTGGTGGACATCAGCGCTGATGCTGCTTAGCGCGCGATACTCCCCGTACCACTTGCTGACGTCCTTGAAGGTAATGAGAGGCTTTTTGCTGAAATTCATGTTCACGCGGCTGTCTCCGTAGTGGTGGTAGAGGGTGATACAACAGCCACCACGGACTGGCGGCTTCCTTCGCGTCGAGTTGTGATTCGGCGCTCAAGGAAGCGCGCCAGTTGCGTCAGTGAGAAGCAGAGACAGAAGTAAATGCCAGCAAGGATGAAGTACACCTGGAATGGCTGCGTCATGAGCGAACTGTTGATCTGCGTCGCCGCAAAGGTGACTTCGTTCACGCTGATCACATACCCAAGCGAGGTTTCCTTGACAGTTGAAACGAACTGGCTGACCAAGGCTGGAATCATGTTGTACAGAGCCTGGGGGAGGATTACCTTGCTCATGGTCTGGATGTAGCTCAGCCCCACGGCACGCGCTGCTTCGGTTTGCCCCCTGGGCAAGCCCTCAATACCGGATCGCACAATCTCGGACAGGTAGGCCGCTTGGTAGATCACAAGTGTCACCACCATGGTCGTGAAGCCAGTGACCGTGCGACCAATGAGCAAGGGGACGAAGAAGTACACCCAGAAAATGAACATCAGCAGCGGTACGCCGCGCGCGACATAGACCAGCGCAATCGCAGGCCAGCGCAGCCAGCGAAAGGGACTGAGGCGTGCGAGTGCGATCACTACGCCAATCGGAAAGGCAAGCGTCAATCCAAGCAAGGAAAGAAGCAATGTGACCGCCAATCCCCCGAGTGGCCCATTGGGGTACTGACCTACGAGAAGCAAAGTCCCATAGTCGCGCAAGATGAGAAGAATGTTATCCACAGATCCTACCTCGCTCGAATCCGATAGCGAACTTCAAGATACGTTCCTGCTTTCAGGATCACCAAGGAAAATCCAAGATAGATCACAGTTGATAGCAGGTAAATTTCCACGGTCCTGAACGACTGGCTCTCAATTTCACGGGTTGCATAAGTCAGCTCCGCAACCCCAATTGCCATGGCCACGCTGGTGTTTTTGAACAGCAGTACCGTGTAACTCACCAGGGTAGGCAGTGCAATCCGCAGTGCCTGAGGGATAACGATGAGACGCGCCGCCTGAAGATAGGAAAGGCCAATGGCGCGAGCGGCCTCCAACTGAGACTTTGGAATGGATCGTATCCCCCCGCGCAACCCTTCGGAGACATAGGCTGCCATGCACAGCCCCCCTGCAATGAAAGCCAACACGAATGCGCTGTTATGTGTATTGATCCACTGCTGCCACGGCAGCGGAAAAAGCGCGGGGATGCCGAAGTACCAAAGGAAAACCTGGACCAGCATGGGCACGTTCTGGTGATACTCAACATAGATCGCTACCGCAATCTTTGCTATTCGGATGTTGCTCATGCGTGCCACGGCAAGCATGGTCCCCAAGGCCATCGCGAGCAACCACGCCGCCAGCGTGAGTTCAAACATGGTGACGACGCCGTCAAGGATCCATTTCGGATAGTCACCTCGCAGCAACACTGAAAAGTCGAGCTTGTGATCCACGGTCAGTTTCCTGTTGCAGTATGTGGATCAGCCTTTGATCGGCTCAATCTTGAAGCTGCGCTTCATCTTGTAGATGGTCTGGCTACCCAGCCACTTGTCGAAGATCTGCTGCGCCTCTCCCGATTTCTCCATCGCCTGCAGCACGGCGTTCACGTGCTTGATCAAGCCCGGTTCGCTTTTGCGCATGCCGATTCCCCACGGTTCAGACGCCAGTGATGGCTCGAGCTTCACGATGGGGACGGTACTTTCAGATTGCAGGCGATACTTCTCGAGGTAGAGTTCCCCAATGGCAAAGGCATCTACTTTCCCTTGCAGCATCGCGAGAAAGGCGCTCGGTGGATCCTGGAAGGTAATGGTCGTTGCCCCGGGGACTGCCTTGCGCACAAGCATCTCCGAACTGGAGCCTTTGAGAGCGCTGACGCGCTTTCCTGACAAATCCCGGAGGGATTTGTATCCGCTGTCCTTGCGAGCCGCCATCTTCTGCTCGCTCACAAAATACTGGTCGCTGAAGGCAATCTGCTCAGCGCGTTCGGCGGTCCACCCCAGGCTGGCAATGACCACGTCAACACGACCTTGTTGAAGTTCGGGGATCCGTGCTGCCACGGAAATGAGCTTCAACTCAAGCTTCGCACCGAGGGACTTTGCCAACGCCCTGCAGATGTCCACGTCGTAGCCCGCAACCTCGCGGGTTTGCGTATTGGAGAAGCTGAAGGGCTCGGCGGTACCGAGCGTCCCACAGACGAACACGCCCTTCGATTTGATGTCAGCGAGTTGGTCCGCGCGTGCGGGATTGCCCAGCAGCATCAGGGCGGCACTGGCAACGAGAGTCAGAACAGAAGTCTTCATGGTGTCTTCTCTAGACGATGGGTGATGCTCAGGAGAGGTCGTTCACAGCATCCCGAAGGAAGTTGCAACCTTGCTCAATCAACTCGAAGGAAGTGGCAAAGGAGATGCGAAGATGTTCTGGCATCCCGTAGGAAGTTCCATCGATCACTGCCAGACTTGCGTGCTCCAAAAAGTAGCGCATGACGTCGACATCGGAGGAAAGAACGCCTCCACCAGGCGTCACCCGCCCCATAAGTCCAGCCACACTGGGGAAGACGTAGAATGCACCGTCTGGCAACACGCAGTCGACACCAGGGACCTTTCTCAGGAGCTCCACAATGAGATCCCTGCGCTGGCCGTAGATTGCCACCGCATCTGCAACGCATTGCTGCGGCCCATTGAGTGCCTCCACGGCCGCCGCCTGGGCCATGGCATTCGGACACGATGTGCTCTGTGACAGCAACATCGCAATTGCTTGCACCAGCGGCGTTGGGCCTGCACCGTAGCCGATACGCCAGCCCGTCATGGCATAGGCTTTGGAAACGCCATTGATGATCAGCGTCCGCTCTGCCAGTTCCGGAACCATCTGGAGCAAAGAAGCATGCTTTACATCGCCATAGACGAAATGCTCATAGATCTCATCGGTCATCAGCCAGACATGAGAATGCCGCTGCAGTACGGCACCTAACGCGACCAGTTCGCTGGCTGTGTATACCGCTCCGGTCGGGTTGTTGGGTGTGTTCAGCACTAGCCACTTCGTTCGAGGAGATAGAGCTGATTCCAGAGCCTCCGGCGTCAGCTTGAATCCGTGGCTTGCATCACTGGATACGACGACGGCCTTGCCCCCATGGAGCGCTACCATGTCTGGATACGAAACCCAGTACGGTGCAGGCACCACGACTTCGTCTCCCTCATTCAAGGTAGCTGCGAAGGCGTTGTAGATGATGTGTTTTGCACCATTCCCGACAACGATGTTCTCGGGCTTGAATTCCAGCGTGTTCTCTCGACGGAATTTTTTGACGATTGCCTGCCGCAGAGCGAGCGTTCCGCTGGGCGACGTGTAACGCGTCTGTCCCGATAGCAAGGCGGCAATGCCGCTGTCCATGATGTGCTTCGGTGTCAAGAAGTCGGGCTCGCCGATGGTAAAGTCGACGATGCTCCGACCTGCAGCGCGCAACGCATCGACACGCGTCTTGGCCGCCATGCTTGGCGAAGGCTTGACGCCGTCAAGGCGGTGGGCCAGCAAGGTTTCCATGAAGTCCTCCGGATACGAAGCGGACGTGAGTTGAGTGATGCGTTGGATCAAAGACCGTGAGGACCAAGTGCCTTGGCGAGCCACGATTGCTCCACCATTCCGTTGGCGATTTCGGCCCTGATGGCCTCCTCGATCTGAGTGGTTCGGTCGATCGCCTGAAGAAGGCGCGAGACTTCGGATGGAGCAAAGGTGACGAGGCCGTCCTCATCGCCAACCACGATGTCGCCTGGCGTCACGACTTGCCCGCCCACACAGACAGGAACGTTAATTGCGCCAGGACCAGTCTTGTAGGGCCCTCGATGAATCGCCCTCCCGTGCGCAGCAGGGGAAATCGGCATCACGAAACGCCGCTACATCGCGCACGGCGCCATCGAGCACGATCCCAGTGCAGCCGCGCTGCTGGGCGTAGAGCAATGAGCTCCCCTACGAGGGCATTGCTCGTCTCTTCTCCTCCATCAACCACGAGCACGTGTCCTGGAGAGGCGCTCATGAGGGCCTTGTAGATCAGAAGGTTGTCGCCGGGGCGGGTCTTGACCGTCAAAGCTGTCCCAACCAGCTTGGCACCCCGATGGAATGGGCGCAGACAAACGATTCCAGTCAAGCGCTGCAGGTTGTCGCTGATGTGCGGCGTGGGCACTCGCCGAAGAGCGTCCAGCAGGTCAGCAGGGGCCGGGGTCGGCGTAGGGTGGATAGCAAAGCCAGCAGCAGTCATCGCCAAGGCCTCAGTTTGAATCATACTGATCGAACAAGCACGCCGGATTCATTGCCAGCACGCGATGCATCACGTCCGCGTCGTTGTCGAACCAGCGTGCGAAAGCATTGAGGAGCAGGCCAGCATCCACCGGCTTCTTTATACCTACATGTGGCCAGTCCGTTCCCCAAATCATCTGCCCCGGCGCATCACCATAGAAGACGTGGGCGCGTTCAATGACACGACTATCCATAAGGTCGTCCGACAAGCGATAGCCGATCAACTTGACCCATGCTCCTCGCTCAACGAGTAATTTTCGGATAGCCAGGGTTGTCGGATGATTTACTCCGAACTCTGGGGGCAAACCACCCATATGATCAATGACGATTTTGCACGGCAACGCTTCCAATACAGGCAGCAATTCGGGCCATTGTGTTGGACCAGGAAGTACTTCCGCATGCCAACCGAACTCGGCAATGCGAGGCGCAAGCGCGACCATCGCTTGCGTTCCTACGGTGCCACCGAGACCATTGGTGATAAAGCGCATCCCGCGCACGCCGATACCATGCAGGCGTTCGATTTCCGCGTCATCAATCGACTGACCCGCAACTACCACACCGCGTAGGTTGCCGGGTTCATCAGTAAGTGCGTCGATCACGCCAGTGTTATCCGTGCCAAAGACGCTCGCCTGGATAACAGCGCCTCGTTGAAGGCCTAGCGCTGCCCTCATCTTTCTATGCTTCTCCGGTGGAGCCGGTGCAGGGAGATAGCTAGCGTCAGAGACGAGCGCCCAGTTCCCGCGCGGCGTCACGTGTGAATGGCAATCCCATGCCCCACTCGGCACGACGAAAGCGGGCGTCGTATAGGACTCGGGCGGCGGCAGACTTTCCTGTTCCACGATGGACATACTCAAATCTCGTACCGTAAGATTGGCCTGCTCATGCGCGCAGGTAAATGTCGAAGAGTGCATCGCCAGACATAAATCGCTTTACGTTGGCAACAATAGCGCTGATTCGACGAGCTTCGAGTTCCTCCGTCCAGCCCGCCGCATGTGGAGTCATGACGACGTTGTCGAGGTCAGCGAATGGCCGCGTCGCCGGTGGGCAAATCTTCTCGCCCGCCTCCGGATAGCGGTACCAGGTGTCGATCACAGCGCCCCGGATTCGCTTCTCACGCAATGCCTCGTACAGCGCATCTTCGTCAACGACAGATCCTCGCGCGATATTGATCAGGACTGCGTCTGCTTTCATGCACGCCAGTTGTGCCGCACCGATCAATCCTTGTGTCTCTGACCCTCCGGGTACGGACAAAAGAACATAGTCACTTTGCGCCAGAAGATCGTCGAGACTATCGGTCCCCTTGTACCACTCGAGACTGTGATCGATCCCCGGGTTGCGGCTGACAGCAATGACTCGCATTCTGAAAGCCTTGCTTAACTCCGCTACGCGGTGACCAATGCGACCGTACCCCACCAGTCCGATGGTGCGCCCCTGAAGCTCATGATGTTTGCGGCCAAGCACCGAGGCACCTCCCCACCCCCAGCGAGCTGCGCGCAACTCGCTGTCCATCTCCTGCAGGGGTATGGCCGACTGCAGCATCGCGAGCATCACGTACTCCGTAATTGGGTCGATGCCAACATTCGTGTTGCAGACCACTGAGCCCGCAGGCAACCATGCCCGATCGAGCCAATCCATTCCGGAAAATGGCACCAGTATCAGCTTGAGTTTCTTGGCATTCTGGAGCGTTCGTTTCACCAGCGTTCGTTTCTCGTGGAGTACCCACTCGGCCGACGCGACAATCACTTCAGCTTCCCTTGCGATCTCCACCATCCGCTCAGCACCCTCGGATGGCAGCCAGAGGTCTACAGCATTCTCCTGGCCTACGGCATGTTTCACCGGGTCAAGAAAAACTTTCCCATACTCTCCTGTCAATACCACGCGTAACATTGGCAGCTTCCTTTGGTTTCACATCTCAAGAGATTGCTCGATTGACGTTTGGCTTTTCAAAGCTCAACTTCACTGAATCGCGGTTGGTCATTGAGCAATCTCCGCTGTACCTTACCGACTCCGGTGTCCAGCGGAAGCTTCTCAATTCGAATGAGCCGCGTGGGGTGCATGTATTTCGGCAAATCAAATAGCGCCGCATGCACTTCGGACTCGAGGACATGATGCGCAGTCGTGTAGAGCACGACCTCGTGTCCACGCGCCGGGGAATCCATCCGCCAAAGTGCGAACTCGCCGAGAGACGAGACCCGCTTCAACCGCTCCTCAACAAATCCGATCGGGACATACTCGCCATTAACGCGAATTGAATCACTCATTCGCTCAATAAAGATGAGATTTCCACACGAGTCTTGACGCCCACGATCTCCTGTCCTGAACCATCCTTCGGCGTCGGTCTGCGCCAGTACCTCTCCATCTCGTAGATACCCTGAGAACAAGGTCTGATGATGCAACCCACGCACCCGGATTTCGCCGTCGTCGGCTATGCGATATTCGACGTCTGAGCGGGGCTGGCCTGCCATGCTAGACGGACCTTCCGGCGGAAATTCGGCGTCGTCCGGACGTACGACGCGCGTATGGCAAAGGCCGCCAGCTTCCGTTGATCCATACCCCGTCACACCGATCGGGATATCAAATTTTTCAAGAAAATCCGGCACGCACCCGAAGGCTATTCTGATCTGGTGACCTTGTGCTTCTGCTCGCGTCGTTTTGGCCATCAACAGATTTGCCGGCGGCTGATGCAATATCATCGCGGTAATGTGGTGCGACTTGACCAGCGACCAGAAATCTTGCGCTTGGAAGCGGTCCATCGAAAGCAACGACGCTCGCGCCGTGAGCGAACCCACGACGCCATACCCCATCGGATTGATGTGGAACATCGGCAATGGCGAGAGGACCCTGTCGTAACGTGAGAGCCCATGCGAATCGGCAATAAAGCGGCCCAACCGAATGAAATAGCCATGACTAAGCGCGCAGAATTTCGGCAGTCCGGTCGTTCCCGAAGTATGGATATAAGCAGCTACGTCGGCGGGATCTGCGCAGCGTCCATCGCTATCGGACACCAGGCCGACGCGGGAAAGGAGGGGCCTTTGCACGGAAACTTCACCTTGCCATGCTCCCGTCAAATCCAACTGTGCTTCAGTCCTGTCAACCAACCCTCCTGGACTGCGGCCCAGCCAGAAGATGGCACGCGCGCCCAGATTGTCGAGCATCGCGCCAAGCAATTCATCGGGATATGACGGGTTAATCAATGCCGTCTGCAGCCCCACGAACTGGGCTGCCATCCACGTAACAAGGTACCCCGCGCTATTAGGACCGACGAAAGCTACGAGGTCTCCTCGCCGGAAGCCGGCATCGCGAAACTGAGCCGCGACTGTTCGAGCCCGCTCAACAAATCGATGCAACGAGTCGCTTTGTGAACAGGTACCGAAGGATGCGTCGGGACGATCGAGGGCTGCAACCTCGATCAGCTCGGTCAGATTGTTCATGCCAGCCCCATCAGTTGAGCATCCTTCAGGATGCATTTTGCGACGTGATTCTTGAGGATTTCACTCGATCCACCGGCCACGCGCAGCAGTTTCACGTCGAGCATGTACTGGCCGAAGTTTTGCTCCTCATACAAACCATATCCACCGATCAAGGCGTAGACGTCGCTCACAACTCGCTCGGCGGCCTTGATCGCGAGATGCTTCGCGACACTTGTTTGCATCGCGTGCTCGTGACCTTGTTGTGCGAGGTTGGCTGCGTGATCACGAGCCAAAACCGCGGCGTGGATCTCCGCATAGCATTCCGCAATCGTCCATTGGTTCCCCTGAAAGTCTGCGACGACAGCGGACCCGACCGGGCGGGTAACCGCATATCTCGAGGCTTCGGCAAGAGCACGCCGCGCTATACCAATCAGCGTGGACGCGTTCCCTAGCCGGCTCACATTGAAGGTAGACACAAAGGTTGCAAGGCCTTTGCCTACCTCGCCAAGGATCGCGCCGTCTCCAACGCGAACATCATCAAAGTACATGTTCGCTGTTGGCGAATAGCGAAGTCCAATGGGATGGGTATGTTCGCGCCGAACACCAGGCTGATCCGTATCTACTAGAAATGCCGTCAGCCCTTCCGGAGCCATCGCGTAGACGAGCGTGAGGTCACTCTCGACACCCATATTGATGTGGCACTTCTCTCCGCTAATGACCCACCCGCCACCTTCACGCCTGGCGGTGGTCTGGAGATTCTTCAAGGATGAGGCGGCGGATGGTTCGGATATCGATTCAGAAAACAGGATGCTCCCGTTAGCGAGTCCCGGGAGGTACTTCGACTTCTGCTCCGGTGTTCCCCAGTCGTTCAGCCAGCGTTCGCCTTGGGCCTGCGTCTGCCCACTTACCAGGCCGTAGCGGCCCAATTCCTCCTCCACCAGGCAGTACTCAGGCACACCGAAACCCACCCCCCCGTACTCCCGTGGGGTAAGCATTCCGAGAAGGCCTCGCCGCCCGAGTTCATTGAACGCGTGGCGAGGAAACACGCCCTCACGTGCTGCCTTGATCATGTCGCCATGGATGACCCCAGCAAATTCCCGAATGTTCTCGATTGCGGAAGAAGCCCAGGCCGGGTCTTTCAGACGTAGTTCCAGATTCATTGCTGTGTCTCGTAGGTGGTTTCGGTTATCATCTGATTGTCCGGACCATGATAGGAAGAAGCGTATGTGGCGTCAAGACTGTGGTTAACGCTAACATCGCCTTTCGTTCGGCGACGAACGAAACTGGTGACCATCCCGACGGAGGCCACTTCGACTCCCCGGACGCTTACCTCAACATTCGCTAACGCGACGACCGTGAAACATATTCAACACAGCATGACCTACCCGCGCGCCCGGCCTTCTATACCAGCACATGTATCAAGCAGGGACGGGCGTGACCTCGAGCACGGCTTCGGCGGCGCGGCTCGGTCGCACTACCGCCAAAGGACCGCCCTGGCGATCAGGTTGGTAGCGAACGCTCGTCCGGGCGAGGAGCATCAGTGATGAGTCCCACGCCACATTCCAGCCTGGACAATCTGGGATCCCGCCCGCCCAAACATCTGTTGCTGGCGCAGTCGCTCCTCGCCGATATCCGCAGAGGCCGATATCCGGTGGATTCTCTCCTGCCCACAGAGGAGGCCCTATGCGCGATGTTCGGAGTTAGCCGTTTCACAGTTCGCTCTGCACTAAGCGCGCTGCAGGACCGAGGATATGTTCGAAAGCAGAGGCCGATCGGAACGCGCGTAATCGCAGACAGAACCGAAGACCAGCAGACCATAAGGCTGACGTCGCTAGGTGATCTTGTTCAGCTCGCCGAAGGCGGTCAGCAGATGATCACCGCAAGCGCCGATATCGCTGCTGATCCGACACTGGCTAGCACCATTGGTTGCGCCGTTGGACAACACTGGCGGCACCTTGAAGTCCTACGCTGGACAAGCGGTAACAAGGAGGCGCCGGCGATGCTTAGCCATTTATGGATTCATCCCATGTACTCGGGCGTCGCTCAAGATCTCCACCTCAATCGGATCTCCCCCGTTGTCATCTTTATCGATCAGATTGGGCAACAATTTGGCGATCGTCCGTCCGACATCCAGCAGACTGTCAGTGCATTCAATATAAAGGGACATCTGGCTCGTGCGCTGCAGGTCAAGAACGGTACTCCTGGCCTTCGTATCCAACGCTGGTTCCGCAATGGTTCCGGCGAATTGATCCTCTATGCCGACGGTTTTTATAATGGGCTCCTATATAAATACCAAACAACCCTGCACTTGAGTAATTAGGCTGCTTCTCGGATCATTGAGCGACGGAACGCCCTTCAGCGCACTTCTGTGGTCCGAGGATCGGACGGTGGGAACGTGGTATCAGCAGGCCCCCTTTTGCTCGGTAAGCGTAGATGCTGGGTCTCCCGCACTTTGTGTGGCGAGGGCGCGGGGAGCGGCCGTCGTCTCCCCGCCATCCTGAATGGCGCCCGTTTGCCGGGGGCCACTTCCGCCCGGTAGCGTGCGCCGGGCCATGGTGATCCTGAACGCGCTTCGAACCCCACCGCTCATGAATCACCGGTAGCACCTTGGGTACATGCGGGCAACGGAGGCACGCTGCGTTGCGGATCCTGAACGCCCTGTTCGCCTGGTTGACCGAGGCGGGCTACCTGGCCGCAACCCGCCGCCCTCGCCCGCCGCCGGCGCGCCCCGACCCAGGCGCGCATCACCCGCTATCTGAGCCACGACCTGCCTGAGACGGACAAAGACACTGTCACGGCGATGCGGACTGAGATAGGCCGGGAAAGGCTGCACGCGGCCCGCTGCACATGATCCTGAAAGGTGGCGCCGCTTTGATCTGCGTCAGACGCAAATCGTGCAGGGCAACTACTGTGTCAATGAGAGCCCCGCGAGTCCCAATTCGCATCGGACTCAACGATCTGCTTGCCCAGCTTCCCAGGAGGGCGCCATGGCCACCCCGCTCGTCACCTCGCTGCCGACTTCACCTTCCGACGCGCTTTCCTCCCCCAGCCCGTCACCGCTTGCCGCCTGGCATACCGACCATGTCCATTTCGCCTCACTGCTCGACCTGCTAGAACAGCAGGTCAGCACTTTCCATCAGGGCGAGCAGCCAGACTACGGCCTGATGGCCACGATCATCCATTACATGCGCAACTATGGCGATTGCGTGCACCATCCCCGCGAGGATGTTGCCTACGCGCTGCTCGTGGAACGGGATCCCGGCACACGGATCATCATTAGCCGGTTACTGCAGGAACATCGCGTGATCGCCACGGTCGGCGCGGAATTGCTCAATCGGCTGCGCGAAGCCCAGAGCGAAGTGGTCACTTCGCGAGCGGCACTGGAAGCGGCCGCGGCCATGTACCTGGTGTACTACCGCAACCATCTGTCCACCGAGGAGAAACAGGTCATGCCGCGTGCCGCCCGGTTCCTGACCGAAGCGGACTGGGCGGAGGTCGCAGCGATCGATTGGGCCAGTGCCGATCCCCTATTTGGCGCCAATGTGGAGAAGCGCTTCGCGACCTTGCGCAAGCAGATCGACAGCGAAGCGAACGCGTCCATGCACTGAACGTCGGTCGTTTCGCGGCACTGCCGGACCTCGGCCCAGAGCTTATGCCGGGACCGGTACGCGCCATGAGCAAGCCCGGCTTCAGCGCGGCCATCATTCCATTTTGAGCCCTACCGTCCTGGTCATGGCCTGGTAGGTCGATCACGTGCGCGCGATGAAGCGCTGCAGGGCTTCGCCGGTCAATGGCGTGTCTTGGCTGCCAAGCCGTAGACAAAAATAAAACTGTCACTACTTCGCGTATAAATGTGCCACTTCGACCCGGGAGCGTTAAAAACCTGGCGGTTTGGCTTCTGCCATCCGTCCTAACCGGTCGATCGATACTGCACCGCACCATCGAGTTACACTTCAGCCCATGCACCGGATGGGAGGGAAGCGTTCGGCCTTACCGCCACTTGTCTCCTTTTATCCCGGGACTGTCTTGCATGTATTGCATCGAACATCTGGAATCACTAGCCGAAGACGAAGAAACACAGAAACATGAGCGCCGACAAACAATTGCAGTTCACTGTGGAGCGTCACCCCAACCCCACGCCGGCCGACAAGATCGCGGCCGCGCTGGTCGACCCCACCTTCGGACGCGTGTTCACCGACCACATGGTCACAATCCGCTGGACCGAGGGGCGCGGCTGGCATGACGCCAAGGTGGAAGCGCGCCGTCCGTTCCAGATCGACCCGGCCTGCGCCGTCCTGCACTATGCGCAGGAAATCTTCGAAGGCATGAAGGCCTATCGCGGCGCTGACGGCAAGATCTCGCTGTTCCGCCCGCAGGAAAACGCCAAGCGCTTCCGCGCCTCCGCCGCCCGCATGTCAATGGCCGACCTGCCGGAAGCCGATTTCCTCCGCGCCGTCGAAGCGCTCGTAGACATCGACCGCGACTGGATCCCGGGCGGCGGCGACGGCAGCCTGTACCTGCGCCCGTTTATGTTTGCTTCGGAGACCTTCCTGGGCGTGCGCGCCGCGGCCGAGTATGTGTTCTGCGTGATCGCCTGCCCGGTCGGCCCGTACTTCAAGGGCGGCAAGTCGGCAGTCACGGTGTGGGTGTCGGACCAGTACACGCGCGCTGCGCCTGGCGGCACCGGCGCAGCGAAGTGCGGCGGCAACTATGCAGCCAGCCTGATCGCGCAGACCGAGGCATCGCAGAAAGGCTGCGACCAGGTGGTCTTCCTTGACGCCGCTGAACACCGCTGGATCGAGGAACTAGGCGGCATGAACGTGTTTTTCGTCATGGACGACGGCTCGCTGCTCACGCCGCCGCTGTCCGGCACGATCCTGCCCGGCATCACGCGCGCATCCATCATCGAACTGGCCCGCCGTGAAGGCATCAAGGTGTCGGAAACCCCGTACGCGTTCGACGCATGGCAGGCTGATGCCAACAGCGGTCGCGTCAAGGAAACGTTCGCCTGCGGCACCGCCGCCGTGGTGACCGCCATCGGCAACGTACGCCATGTCGGTGGTGAATTCACGATCGGCAACGGCGGCGAAGGCGAAGTCACCCGCCGCCTCCGCACGCTGCTGACCGGCATCCAGCGCGGCAAGGAGCCAGACACCCTCGGCTGGGTCCACTACGTCGCCTGAGCCCGGCGCCCTGCCCCGGGTTGACCGGGTCAGGGCCGGCCCGGCAGCCCCGGCAGCGAGGACACCAGCAAGACCGCGCCTGACGGGCGCTGTCAATAGCAAGGTGTTGCGATGGAGCGAAGCGCGCAATGCCGACCAAGATGGCGCGGGAACGCCTACACGCGACCCACTGTCGCTCGGTGCTGACCGTGCTCTATCTGGGCGGCTTGCGGGCGTCGGATCTGGTCTGCATCGGCGAGGCTAGGCGACGCCGCCTGTATGGCCAGCGAAGTCTTGAACTCAGGCTGGGACACGACCTGCCGGATCGCGCCGGCAAGCTGCTGCGCAACTGCAGGGGGTGTCCCCTTTGGTGCGAAGACACCGCCCCCAAACCCGCGTTCTCGCCGCCGAAGAGCGAGGGATCCACACCGCCGCAGACTTTGTCGACTCTCCCTGGCCATGCTCGCAGTCCAGCGGCAATGCCCCCCTCACCTCACAATTGACTCCGTTTGATCGACAGGGTCCAGGAAAGCAGCATCCGCGTCGACGCCTATCAATCGGGAGATGCGGATCGGAACGCCCTCGCGCTGGAATTGCCTTGCGCTGTCCTGCAGCTGGATGTCGGCCAAGGTCATGCGCGCCCTGTGACGCAGGTAGTCGGCCCATGATGCGACGACGTAGCGTTCGACGACGCGGTCTTGTTCTTCGAGATCGAGAAAGACCCGCCAGCTGGTCGCACCATTGCGCCGCCGCGTCGGTCCGACCGCTTCGATCGCCCGGAGAAACGCCTTCAGGTGCTGTCGATCGATCCGGTACTCGACCTGGATCAATACCGGACCGTCGGTGGGCAGCGGCTCGACAGCGATGACCAGATCCGGCGCGTGACTTCGCAGCATCACATCTGCCTCTGCACCCATCTCAGCGCGGAATCGGGAGGTAAGCAGATAGAAGACGAGCAACCCCACGGCGGATGCAGCAAGGGCCATCCGGATTCCAGCCTCCGAAGCGAGCCATCCCCATAGAGCGCTGCCGATCGCCAGACTCGCCTGGCTGGCGACCAGATTCATCGAAACCGCCCGAGCCCGCACCCATGGCGGTGCCGAACTCTGAATCCCTGCCGAAACACCGGCAAGGACGCAGACCCAAGCGACACCGGCGACGAAGGCGCCGGCGATTGCAACGGCGATGACATGCGCGAAGGCAAGAACTCCTATCGCCACGACCCAAGCCGCAGTCGCATACAAGACGATGCTGCTCAGACTGAATCGCTTGAGCTGCCTTGGAATCGACCAGGCGCCGACAATCGCGCCAGTGCCGAATCCAGCCGACAGCAAGCCGAAGCCTTCTGCTCCCAGGCTTAACAGATCGCGAGCGATCACCGGCAACAATGCCCAGAACGCACTTGCGAAGATGCAGAAGGTCAGGTTGCGAATGATCAATGCTCGCATGGCGGAAGAGTGCCGCGCGAATCGAACGCCGCTGAGAACGCCCGTCAGCAGACGCTCCGGTACACCCGGCAGGCTATGCTCACGGTGCTTCCATCTGCGTACGGCGGCGATCATTGCCGTGAAGAACAGCGCGCTGGCCAATAACGCACTGCCTGGGCTGAGCCACGCGGCGATGGCGCCGGCGAGCGCCGGGCCGGTTGCGCGCGCCGAGTTGAATGCGACGGCGCTCAGTGCCACGGCCGCGGGAAGCTGGTCCCGCGTCACGAACTCGTTAATGCTCGCCTGCTGCGCAGGAAGGTAGAAGGTGAAGCCGCAGCCGAAGAGGAAAGTCAGGACGAGCAGCGCAACGGGATTGACGATCCCGGCAAGAGCTGCAGCACCGAGGATGGTGACGATGGCCAGCATCGTCACCTGCGCGACCAGGATCACCTTTCTGCGCTCGACGATGTCTGCCAAGGAACCCGCGATCAGACCGAAAAGCAGGGTGGGTACCGTGCTCGCCGTTTGGACCAGCGCCACCATGAACGCTGAAGGAGTTAGCGTCGCCATAAGCCACGACGCAACGGTCGCCTGCATCGTATAGCCCAGTGCCGTGCCGACCGACCCGAAATAGAAGAGCCGAAAGGAAGGTTCACGCAGCGGCGATGCCTGGAGCAGATTACGTAGCCAAACCGCAAGAGAGTTTGTCATGCTTCAACTATTGAGTGACCCCGCACACCATAGTGCAGCACTTCCTCCTGTCCCCCGCTCATCAGCACTTTCTCCCCATTCCCAATGCCCCCCAGCGCGTTCACTTCGGGAACTTCGCAGTCCTCGAAGAACATGCTGGCCACGTCGGAACCGGCATTCTGCTCGCTCAACGCGAGTGCTCCCCACGTGCTCACCGGGAAGCGAGTTTCAGGTTTCCTAGGGTGTGTTGACATTAGGCAAGGCCGAGGCACGAAGGGGTGTTAACTTCGATCGAAATATGTTTACATCCTGTCTTTTGGGCGAGGCAGGGATGGCAAGAAGGCTGTTGCGAGACGACCAGTACGAGCGCATCGCGCTGCTGCTACCCGGTAAGGCCGGGGATCGGGGACGAACCGCCGCCGACAATCGGGAGTTCGTGGAGGCCGTACTGTGGATTGCCCGTACCGGCAGCCCGTGGCGAGACCTGCCGGAAGAATTTGGCAACTGGAACAGTGTGTACCAGCGATTCGCTCGGTGGTCGCGTGCCGAGGTATGGCATAAAGTATTTGCAACGCTGGCAGGTGACGCGGATTTCGAGGAAGTCTTCATCGACAGCACCATTGTGCGCGCCCATCAGCATGCCGCTGGCGCGCCCAAAAAAAGGTGACCAGGCGCTCGGGCGATCGCGCGGTGGCCTGAGCACGAAGATTCATGCACTGGTTGACGGACTGGGCATGTTGGCGAGATTTCGCTTGACCGGCGGACAGGCGGGCGACAGCCCCGAGGCGTTGCCTTTGCTGGGCAGTTTGTGCCCGGGCAGTGTTGCCGCCGACAAGGCCTACGATACCGATGCGCTCATCGAGCATCTGCACAAGTTCGATGTCCAGGCTGTCATCCCGAGTCGGGCGAACCGGCTTGTACAACGTCCATTGGAAAAGCATCTCTATCGGTCCCGCAATCTGGTCGAGCGCTTCTTCGCCCGCATCAAACAGTTTCGACGCATCGCCACGCGATACGACAAGCTCTCCGAGCGCTTTGCTTCCTTCGTTGCCCTGGCCTCCGCGCTCATCTGGCTCGTCTAAATGTCAACACACCCTAGGAAATCCGTCCGCCTGACTAGCGAGATTAAACGTCCTCACAAGTCATCGCGCTGCCTGAGTCATTGGCCGATCGTGGGTGCGAGGATCGTCTGGGCCTTGCCGCCGACGAAAGATGCCGTTGCCGCCAGGCACCTCATTTTCCGTATAGTACCGCGTGCCGACGACGCCCGCCAGCGCGCGGCCGCCGGGGCAACCACATGTCGTCGGTAGCGTAGATGTTGAGGACCGGCGCGCGAACGTTGTGAAGATCCACGCGCTGATTGCCAAGCTCGAGCTCGCCGCGCACCAGCTTGTTGTCCTGGTACAGATCCTCCAGCCCCTGCCGTGCGGCCTTCCCCGGGGTAGTCAGGCTGGTCGTACAGCCATTTCTCCATGCGCAGGAAGCCGCGCAGCGCCTCGTCGTCCCCGAGCGAGCGCAACACGCCCTGCGTGTACTTCTGCAGCGTGCCCACCGGGTTCATCATCGCGAAGGCCGCGCCTGTCATCGGCCCCGGCACATTGAACAGGGCCCCCACCACTAGGTCAATGTCGCTGCGACTGACCGAGCGGGTCCAGAGGGGGTCTTTCTTTTCGGGCGTGTAGTGCAGAAAGTGACCGGCAAGGGCAACAAAACCCGGCTGGTGCCGACGACCGACGAGCTGATTGCCGACTGGCGCGCTACCGCCGCGCGCACGCGTTGTCGCCTGGCCCGCAGTGGGGGGAAACGTTCGCTGGTGCTGCCGGTGATTGGCAGCGGCGACAAAGCGCTGTCACGCAGCGCGCTGCACCTGATCCTCAAAGAGGTGTACGGCTTTGCAGCCGAGCGTCTGCGGGGCAGCGGGCCGGAATGGGAGGCGCAAGCCGCGGGGCTGGCCAGTTCCTCGGCACACTGGCTGCGCCACACCGCTGGTTCGCACATGACCTACCAGCAGGTGGAGACCTGCGCATTGTGCGCGACAACTTCGGGCACACCCTCGCTATCGACGACGAGACGGCTATCCTCACAGCGAGGAGGATGCACGCCACGAAGCCATGCAGGCGCGGCATCATCTTACGTGAAACTATGGTGGCCTCCATTGCTGGAAGCAAGGGGTTCATGTTTGGGAACTAGATCCTATGTATGTACACGGGTCGGCAAATTCGCAGAGTGGTCCTAAAGTGAAGGTGCAAGTAAGTTACTTTGGAGGACCACATCATGCGACCGACCCGTATCGAATATTTTACGCCCGCAGGCGAATTTTTGGCTGTGGCCCTGGAGCTATCGAGCGGATCCTGGAAGATCGGCCTGCATGATGGCAAACGCGAAAAGCCGGCAATCCACACGGTATCGGCCAATTCTGCGGCATGTCGCTTGCAGCAGGCCGTGCAGCAAATCGAGAAGGTCAAGTCAAGATGGGGCCTCGCGCCTGGTGTGCGCACGGTCGTACTGTACGAAGCAGGACAGGACGGTTTCTGGATAGCGCGGGCCCTGGCGAAGCTCGGCTATGAGCCCCTGATCTGCGACCCGGCCAGCATCCCCGTGGAGCGGCACGCAAGGCGAGCCAAGACCGACCGGCTCGACGTGATCCGGCTCCTGATGTGCCTGCGTGCCTGGTTGCGCGGCGAATACGACCGTATGCGTGTGATACGGGTGCCAAGCATCGAAGCCGAAGCGCAACGCCATCTTGTACGGGACCGAGGCGAGCTACAAAAGGAAACGATGCAGCACCGCGACCGGATACGCAAATTGTTGCGCACGGTGGGCTGCTGGCAGGACGTCAATGGCGACGTCACAACGCGTCTCGCGATGGGCGAGTTTCGCTGCCACGACGGCGCGCCCTTGCCGCCAGAACTGCACGCGCGACTAACCAAGGAGTGCCGTCGCCTGGCCCTGGCCGAGCAGCAATTTACCGAGCTCGAAAAAGAATTGATTGAACAATTGCCGGAACCCGTACAGAAACGCATCGCCGACCTCGAACGACTCAAGGCGATCGGTCCGGTGGGGGCTACCCGACTGGTACTCGTTGCCGCGGCTTGTGTTCACATTGCGCGCGGTAGCTCGTCATCTTCGGGTGACCGCGCGCCAGCAGCAACCGCACGTATTCGATGGCCCTGGTCTTGCCGATGCGGGAAGGACCATAGATCAATGCTCCCATGACCCGGTAGCGTAGACATCGAGCAACAAATTCATAGAAGGTTTCGATTGCAGGCGTGGCAATACGGTAGTTGCCACCAGCATCGGTCGGATCCGCCGTCAAGCGGTGGTCAAGGAATGGTAGCGTCTAGCCCTTTGGATTCGCATGGCCATCATCTATGATGTGATTCATGTAATCATCGTATTGCCATCTTGAGGCTCCCATGGAGCAAAAGACCGCTCGGCTTACGCTGCTCATCGATCCCAACAAAAAGGCTGCCTTCGAGCGCCTTTGTGCACAGCAGGATCTGACCGCATCGCAGGTGATACGGCGTCTTATCCGCGACTACCTGGCCCAACATGGCGTCCAGTATGCCCCCAGCGGCGTGGACACGGACAAAGCGGAAGCCATCGGCAATGAGAGGTCACCGGTGGGCGCGCCGTCGCGGCGCGGCGCGGCACCTCCCGCCAAGCGCCGTGCAACCCGTCGCGGAGCCTGACCCATGAGCAGCGTGCCCCCTCTCACGCAATGGCTTCATCTCGACTGGATGCTGATTGTGGTTGGGGCCTGGCTGCTTGTCGGCGTGACTGGGGTCCTGGCGCTGCATCGGCTTGCTTTGGTATCCCAAGTGCTATTCCCCATCGGGGGACTACTAGGGCTGGCGCTTTTCGGTCTGGCGCTCCACGCCGTCTTCGGCACGCCCGAGGCTGCCGTGCTGCCCGTTGGCCTGCCCGCGCTGCCGTTCCACGTCCGGCTCGACAGCCTGTCAGCCTACTTCCTGATGGCAATGGGGGGAGCAGCGGCCGGCATCTCGACGTTTGCGGCTGGCTACTTCCGCAAGGGGGAAGGCACGCCGCCGGGCCTGCTTTGTCTTGAATACCACTTGTTCCTTGCCAGCATGGCGGGGGTGATCCTGGCTGACGACGCATACTCTTTTATGGTGATGTGGGAAACCATGGCGCTGTCATCGTTCTTCTTGGTGACCGCCAACCACCGCATCGCCGAAGTGCGCGCCGCCGGCTATCTCTACATCACGATGGCGCGCATCGGGGCGATCGCCATCCTGCTGTGTTTTGGCGTGCTGCAGGCCAACACCGGCGACTATACGTTTGCCAACATGCGAGCCCAGGCGCTGACGCCGTTCTGGGCCTCCGTCGGTTTCCTGCTCGCCCTGTTCGGATTTGGCGCCAAGGCCGGCGTCCTGCCTCTGCACGTCTGGCTGCCGGAGGCGCATCCGGCAGCGCCGTCACCGGTATCGGCAATGATGAGCGGCGTCATGCTCAACACTGCCATCTACGGCCTGCTGCGCGTGTCCTTCGACCTGCTGCAGGTGCGTCTGTGGTGGTGGGGCGGATTGCTGCTGGCCATTGGATTGGCCACGGCGCTGTTCGGCGTGGTCTTTGCCGCGGTACAAACCGACATGAAGCGGCTTCTGGCTTATTCGTCGATCGAGAACATGGGCCTGCTCTTCGTTGCCATGGGCCTGACCTTGCTGTTTTCGGCCTACGGCATGAAGCCAATGGCCGCCCTGGCCCTGACGGCTGCGCTCTACCATGTCGCCAGCCATGCGTTCTTCAAAAGTCTGCTCTTTCTGGGGACCGGAAGCGTGTTGCATGCCACCGAGCAGAGAAGCCTGGGCAAGCTGGGCGGATTGATTCGTTATATGCCATGGGTGGGCTGGCTTACGCTACTGGGCGTACTGGCCAGCGCGGGGCTGCCGCCGCTCGGCGGTTTCGTCTCGGAGTGGCTACTGCTGCAAAGCTTCCTGTTCACGCCGGGTCTTCCGGAGCCGATACTGACCATGCTGATCCCGGTGGTCGCCGCGCTGATCGCGCTGGTGGCGGCACTGGCCGGCTACACCATGGTCAAGTTCTTCGGTGTGATCTTCCTCGGCCAGCCCCGTGAGCTCAAGCTGGCCGACGCGCACGACGCCGGCCGCTGGGAGCGCGCGGGCATGCTGTGGCTCGCGCTGGGCTGTATCGCGCTTGGCTTGCTGCCGACCCAATTCGTGCAGTTGATCGATCCGGTGACGCAGCAACTGGTGGCAAGCGGACTCGGCGCCCGGACCGCCGCCAGCGGCTGGCTGCTGGCGCCCAATGGCCTGGCCCAGGCCAGCTATGGGCCGGTCATTTTCCTGCTCGGCATTCTGGCCAGCGTTGCCCTCGCCTACCTGCTGGTGCGCCGCTTCTACCACGGTCGGCTTCGCCGCAGCCCGCCCTGGGCTTGCGGCTTCCCATGGGGCACCGCGCGCATGCAGGACACCGCCGAGGGTTTCGGTCAGCCGATCCGCCAGATCTTTGAACCGTTTTTCCTGATGCGCCGCGACCTGCCATCGCCATTCGATGAGCAGCCGCACTACCAGGTCACAGTGGCGGATCATTTCTGGCGCTGGATGTATGTCCCCGTGATCGATCTGGCGTCGTATCTGGCCCGGCTGATCGGCCTGATGCAACAGGGACGCATCTCGGCATACCTGCTGTACAGCTTCGTGACCCTGGCCGCCACGCTACTGGCCGTGATGCGATGAGGGTTGCATGAACCTGACCGGAATCCTGTCACAGCTACTCGAGATTGTGATCTCGATCGCGTTGGCGCCACTACTGATCGGCTGGGTCAACCAGTGGCGGGCCTGGCTGCAGAACAAGTCGGCGCCCAGCCTCTGGCAACCGTATCGAATGCTGCACAAACTATTCAACAAGGAATCGGTGGTCGCAGATAATGCGTCGCCGCTGTTCCGCGCCACGCCCTATGTGGTGTTCGGCTGCATGGCGCTCGCTTGCTCTATCATCCCTACCGTTTCCACGGACCTGCCACTGGCACCGGCCGCCGACGCGATCGCCCTGGTCGGCCTGTTCGCGCTGGCGCGGGTCTTCATCTCGCTGGCAGCGATGGACGTTGGCACCGCCTTTGGAACGCTGGGCGCGCGGCGCGAGATGCTGATCGGCTTCCTGGCGGAACCAGCGCTGCTGATGGTGCTGTTCTCCGCCTCGCTGATCTCCAAGTCGACCTCGCTCACCACCATTGTCGAGACGATCGCCCACCGGGACCTGGCCATCTACCCGGGCCTGGCGTTTGCCGGCGTTGCGTTCACCATGGTATCTCTGGCCGAGAATGCCCGAATACCGGTCGACAATCCCGCCACTCACCTCGAGCTGACGATGATCCACGAGGCGCTGATTCTCGAATACTCGGGCCGGCATCTGGCACTCCTTGAATGGGCGGCGAGCCTCAAGCTGTTCGCCTATTCCTGCATCGGCCTGGCGCTGTTCTTTCCCTGGGGCGTTGCCGAAGCGCACGCTCCCCTGGCCATGCTGCTGGCGCTGCCCGCGCTGCTGCTCAAGCTCATCGTGGGTGGGGTCCTGCTGGCGGCGCTGGAGACGGCAAGCGCCAAGATGCGCATCTTCCGTGTGCCGGAGTTCCTGGCCACCGCCTTTCTGCTGGCTGTGATCGGGATGCTGGTCCACTTGCTGCTGGCTCACTGAGAACACGGCAATGACTGCGCTCCTGACCCAGTTTGTCAACCTACTTGGCGCGGTGCTACTGATCCTCGCCTTCGCCATGATCTCGCAGCGACGAATCCTGTCGCTGATCCACCTGTTCACGCTGCAGGGGGCGACCCTGGCGTTGGCCACCGCCGTCGTCGGCTACGTGACGGGCCAGCCGCACCTTTACCTGTCGGCCGGCCTGACCCTGATACTCAAGGTGTTGCTCATCCCCTATCTGCTGCACCGCGTTATCGATCGTCTCCAGATTCGCTGGGACGTTGAGACGCTGATCAACATCCCCACCACCATGCTGATCGGCATCCTGGTGGTGATCTTCGCGTTCAACCTCACCATGCCGATCTCGCGGCTGTCGCTGAAGCTCGCCAGCGGCACGCTGGGCATCGCGCTGGCCTGCGTGCTGTTGTCCTTCCTGATGATGATCACGCGCTCCAAGGCGGTGCCACAGGTCATCGGCTTCCTGGCGATGGAGAATGGCCTCTTCTTCGCCGCCACCGCAGCGACCTATGGCATGCCGATGGTGGTCGAGTTAGGCATAGCGCTGGATGTGCTGATCGGCGTGCTGATCCTGGGTGTGTTTATGTTCCAGATCCGCGAGCAGTTCGACAGCCTGGACATCCGTCACCTTGAGAAGCTGAAGGAGGATTGAGTTGACCGCGCTGGCCTTTCTGCTCGGATTTCCGCTCGCCGGTGGGCTGGTGCTGGCGCTGACGGGACATCGCGAGCGCGCACGCGACATCAACGTCGCCTTCAGCCTGGGCACATTCCTCGCGGCCTGCGTGCTGACGGCGCAAATCGTCGCCGATGGTCCGATGCTGGCGTGGGACCGGGAGTTCTACATCGATGCCCTGAACGTCTTTCTGGTTGCGCTGACCGCGTTCGTGGGCCTGACCACCTCGATTTTCTCGCGGCCGTACATGCAGGTGGAGCACGATCATGGCAAGATGACGCCGCCGCGGCTGCGCCTGTACCACAGCATGTACCAGCTCTTCACCTTCACCATGCTGCTGGCGCTGACGACCAACAATATGGGTATCGTGTGGGTTGCGATGGAGGCCGCCACGCTGACCACGGTGCTGCTGGTCAGCGTCTACCGCACCGCCGCTAGCCTCGAAGCGGCATGGAAGTACTTCATCCTGTGCGGGGTGGGGATTGCCCAGGCGCTGTTCGGCACGGTGCTGCTGTACATGGCCGCCGAACAGGTCATCGGCCCGGAGGGTGGCGCGCTGCTGTGGACCAACCTGGACGCGGTCAAGCGCCAGCTCGATCCCAACATCATCACGCTGGCGTTCGCCTTCCTGTTTATCGGCTATGGCACTAAGGTCGGCCTGGTCCCGCTGCATAACTGGCTGCCCGATGCCCACGCCGAGGGGCCGACCCCGGTGTCCGCCGTGCTCTCCGGCCTGCTGCTCAACGTGGCGCTATATGCCGTGCTGCGCTGCAAGGTGCTGACCGATGCGGCGCTGGGCAATCAGCTCACCGGCCGCCTGATGATGGGGTTCGGCCTGCTATCGGTGGTCGCGGCTGTCTTCTTCCTGATCCGGCAGCGCGACATCAAGCGCATGTTCGCGTATTCGTCGATCGAGCACATGGGCATGATGACCTTCGCCTTCGGCATGGGCGGGCCGATCGCCAGCTATGCCGGCCTGCTGCACATGACGGTGCATTCGCTGGTCAAGTCGGCAATCTTCTTCGCCGTCGGCCACGCCGCGCAGAAGGCGGGCACGCAAGTCATGGACGACATCCGCGGGCTGATCCGTGTCAGTCCCACGGTCGGCTGGGGTCTGATGTTGGGGGCGCTCGCCATCCTGGGCATGCCGCCGTTCGGGGTCTTTGCCAGCGAGTTCCTGATCGTCACGACCGCCATGCGCGAGCAGCCGTGGGCCACGCCCTTCCTGCTGCTCGCACTCGGGTTGGCGTTCGCCGCGGTGTTCAGCCGGGTGCAACCGATGGTCTTCGGCGACACCACGCTCAAGCCCCTAGCGCATCCGCCAGCGCTGGTCCCGGTGTTCACGCACCTCGCGTTGGGGCTGATGCTGGGCCTCTATATTCCGCCCTATCTCGACACTTGGTACCGGCAGGCAGCCGCAATGCTGGGGAGCTGAACCGATGACACTGTCCGATCCCGGCCTCGACCTGGAGCGGCTGTCCGCGCCGCTGCCAGTCTGGCACGGCCAGGTTGGGCCAGACGGCTGGTCCGCCACGGCCCGTGCGGTGGCGGACGCGGGCGGGCGCCTCGTTGCGCTGTGGGGCATCGACCGGGGTGCCGTCGGCGGTACGTTGACGGCATGCGTGACGTACGCCACGCCGCGGGGACTGATATGGCTCGAACTGCGGCTTGATGGTATCGCACCCGCGGTGCCGGATCTGGCCGGCATATTCCCATGCGCGGGCCGGATGCAGCGTGCCATGACCGACCTGGTGGGTATCGCCGTGCAGGGCAACCGCGATGCCCGGCCCTGGCTGGACCACGGCCGCTGGCCGCCAGGGGCGCGGCCGCTGCAAAGCGGCGCGCAGGCGGGTGCGGCCACGGCCGGCAAACTACCTGCCGACTATCCTTTCGTGCGTGTGGAGGGCGACGGGGTGCACGAGATCGCCGTCGGCCCGGTGCATGCCGGCATCATCGAACCCGGCCACTTCCGCTTTTCCGTGGTCGGCGAGAAGGTGCTGCGGCTGGAAGAACACCTGGGCTACACGCACAAGGGCATCGAGCGGCGTTTCACCGAACTGCCGCCGCTCGAGGGCTACCGGCTGGCCGGCCGGGTCTCGGGCGATTCCACCGTGGCTTTTGCCTGGGCCTATTGCATGGCCCTGGAGTCAGCCTGGGGCTGCGCGCCTCCGCCCCGGGCAAACTGGCTTCGCGCCCTGATGCTCGAGCGCGAGCGCGTAGCCAATCATCTGGGTGACTTAGGGGCGCTGGGCAATGACGCCGGACTGGCCTTCGGCCTGGCGCAATTCTCGCGCTTGCGCGAAGACTGGCAGCGGCTGTCCGGAGAGGCTTTCGGACACCGGCTGATGATGGACGCCGTGGTGCCGGGCGGCGTTGCGCGCGACCTGACGCCAGCCATGCTTGAGCGCCTGCGTCAGCAGTGCGACCACATCGAGCGGGAAGTACGCGTGCTGCGTGCGGTGTACGACGAGCATGCGGGCCTGCAGGACCGCTTTCTTGGGGCGGGCCGCGTCACGCCACGGCTTGCCGCACAGCTTGGGCTTACCGGACTGGCCGGACGTGCCAGCGGTCACGCGGCGGACCTGCGCTGCGACCATGCCTGGCTGCCCTACGATTGCCTCGCCGTGAAAATGGCCACGCACCGCGGCGGCGATGTCGCCGCCCGCGTGGCGGTGCGATTCGATGAGGTGTTGGAGTCGCTGCGACTGATCCGTGCCATCTGTGCAGGCCTGCCTGACGGCGCCGCGCGAATCGTGCCGCAAGCGCCCAGCGGTGCCGCCATCGGGGCAGGATGGGTGGAGGGCTGGCGTGGCGAAGTCCTCGTCGCGCTCGAACTTGCCGATGACGGCAGCATCCTCCGCTGCCACTGCCACGACCCGTCGTGGCAGAACTGGCCGGTGCTCGAACACGCCATCATCGGCAACATCGTGCCGGACTTCCCGCTGATCAACAAATCCTTCAACCTCAGCTATTCGGGGCACGACCTCTGATGTGGCAAATCCTCAGGCAGATCGCCCGTACCGGCATCGTGACTGAGCCTGCTCCGCCCAGCGCAGCGGACGAGGCGGCCACCCAGCGCATTCACCGGGAACTGCTCGACATTCTCGGCCAGGCGCTGACGATCCGGCAGGTCGACGCAGGCTCGTGCAATGGCTGCGAGTTGGAGATCCACGCACTCGGCAATCCTTACTACAACATCGAAGGCCTGGGCATCAAGTTCGTCGCCAGCCCGCGCCATGCCGACATGCTGCTGGTGACCGGACCCGTCTCGCGTCATATGGAAGAGGCCCTGCGGCGTACCTATGCGGCAACCCCGGAGCCGAAACTGGTGGTGGCGGTAGGCGACTGTGGCTGCACCGGCGGTATCTTTGGGGAGAGCTATGCAAGCTGCGGTCGTGTCGCCAACGTGATCCCGGTGGACGTAACCGTGCCAGGCTGTCCACCGCCGCCATTAGAGATCATCCGCGGGATTCTGAGCGCCGTGCGGCAGCGGCAGCGGCAGACCAATCCTGCACGGCGCTAGGGATGTTGCTCGCCAGGGAGCCTTGTAAGCGATGCCCTGCAATTCGCCAAGTTTGACCCAGCCCACAATCGTCGACACCGCTTGGCAACCTGAGCAGAATGCCCCGCCGCAAAGCATCGCCTGCACTGCCACAGCGGCACCTCGACTATGTCCTTGAGAACTGGGGCCATCTAATAGCACGACTGCCTAACGCGCGTCGCGCCATGTGAAGCGGACCGCGTGCGAACGCCAGGGCAACTAGCCCTTTCCTACTACGTATCACCCACGTTCCTTCGCCGCCAAACCAGGCGCGCCGATCTTCGGTTTGGTGGCGTAGTCCACCTCGTACTGCTGCAGATAGTCGCGGATCATCTGGCGAACAATCTGAGATGGCGTCTGGTCCTGGGCGGCACAGAGCGCCTCAAACGCCTTCTTCTTCTCCGGGTCGATCAATACGGTCAGGCGAGCGGTCTTGGATTCCATGCGTTCTCGAGTGTCATGGTATGATAATAACATTATCATTATATACAATTGCAAGGCTTACCACGTATCCCGCCGACATGAACTGTCGTGATGCCGGAGCGTAAGCAAAACTGCATGCCAAGCACGCACACGCGGCACCAAATATGGATGAGCCTTTTGGTTCACTTTTTTCGTTGAGGGCACAGTGGTAGAAGTGACCATAGAGGTGGCCGCAAAGGATGGGCTTCAGGCACGGAATTCCGCGCGACTGGCGTTCACGGCCAATCAGTTTGAGTGCGAGATCCTGCTCACCAGCGGCCCCTGGGTCGCAAACGCCAAGAACGTGATGGAGGTCATGCGGCTGTCCGCTCCGGCGGGGACGCATATACGCATCCAGGCGGACGGCGTGGACGAGGCCGCCGCTGTCGTTACCATCGCGGCCTTGTTGAGGGGGGATGCGCTCCCCAAGTCTCTCTAATGGAAACGAACAGATGCACGCGGACCGCTCCTCGTTCGAGGCCTATCTGAAATTCCTGGCCGAGGCGAGCAGCGACGGTACGCCCCAGGTGTTGGAAACCCAGCACGCGCTGTCGCTGCATTTCGACGCACTGGCCACCCAAAGCTTCATGTCTCGCAAGGATCCCGACAAGCTCGTGCTGGGTTACACCAGAACGATGATGGGCTTCCTGCTGTTGCACCCGACTCCAACCAGAATCTCGATGATCGGCTTGGGTGGCGGTTCACTTGCCAAATACTGCTACCGGCATCTACCCAACACCAAGGTTGTGGCAATTGAAATCAATCCGGCGGTCATCGCCTTGCGCGAGCAGTTCCAGATCCCGCCGGACGACGAACGACTCGAGGTGGTTTGCGCGGATGGCGCCGAATATGTCGCGACACAGAATGCGCGTCCAGACGTCATCCTGGTGGACGGCTTCCTGGCCGACGGGATGCCGGTACAGCTAGGCACCGCGGACTTTTATGCCGCCTGTCATGCACGCCTGGCCGATACCGGTGTGCTGGTCGCGAATTTTCTCGAAAGCGATCCCGATATCCCGTTCTATCTGGAGGAAGTCAGCGCCGTGTTCGGCAAATCAATGTCGATTTCTCTTTCCGAAGACAGTGCTAACTACACACTGTTCGCCTGGAAAGGGGCACACAAGCTGCCCGCTCTGGAAGCACTGATGGCGCGGGCGCGCATCCTGGAAACGGCGCATTCGCTGAACCTGACTGCAGCCGCTCACCGTCTGAAACGCGGCGAGCGTCTTGCATCGGATCGTGCCGCCTGGCCCAAGCTGGCAAGGCAGCAGGTCCGGTATTGACAAGCCCCCTTCCGCGCAAGTCTCCTGACCAACGCAACCATGCCAATCCTGTACTTGCGTAAGCTGACCGGGAAGGAGCGCAGTCCCGACAGCAATCGGCAACTGGCCTGCTACCTGGCCTTTGTTGCCGGAGCGACCAACGCAGGCGGCTTCCTCGCCGTGCAGCAGTACACCTCGCACATGTCGGGGATCGTGTCCGCCATGGCTGACAACCTGGCGCTTGGCAGTTTCTGGCTGATGCTGGACGGGCTGGGGGCGCTGCTGTCATTTCTGGCGGGCGCCGCGTGCTCAGCGGTGCTGATTAACTGGGGTCGGCGCGAGCACCTGCATAGCGAATACGCATTGCCGCTCATGCTGGAAGCCGCGCTGTTGGTGTGTTTTGGCCTGCTTGGAAGCAATCTCGAGCACCATGAATGGCTGTTCGTGCCGGCAACGGTCATGGTGCTCTGTTTCATCATGGGCTTACAAAATGCCATGGTCACCAAGCTGTCGAACGCCGAGATCCGCACCACGCACGTGACCGGCATGGTCACGGACATCGGCATAGAACTGGGCAAGCTGTTTTATTGGAACTTGTCCAGAGCCGACTCGAGCAAGCCACCTGTGCTCGCCAATCGGCACAAACTGCGGGTACTCATCACGCTCGTCGCATTGTTCTTCGTCGGCGGCGTCATTGGCGCCTTGGGGTTCAAGCACGTCGGGTTCAGCGCCACGCTTGTGCTGGCAACCCTGCTGCTCGCCCTCGCGGCAGTCCCTGTGCTCGACGATGTGCGTCTGCACTTGTGGCGATGGGACCTTCTGCCTCATTTGGCCGCACGCTCCCGGCGTTGGGCTCGCGCAGTCAAAGAAGATGCGCACGCGGTGTGGCTAGCCGCGCAAGATCCCCGCACGCCATGGTATGCGAAAGCGCTAGCCTTGCTGGTCGCCGCCTATGCCTTGTCGCCCATTGACCTGATTCCGGATTTCATTCCAGTGCTCGGCTATCTGGATGACGTGGTGGTGGTGCCTCTCGGCTTGTTGCTAGCAATACGATGGATTCCGGTTGAGGTGATGCGCGAACATCGCGCTGCGGCTGCGGCCGCGGCATCCGCCAGCCGCCCCGTCAGCCACGTCGCGGCGCTGGTGATCGTGACGCTCTGGGCCATTGCCGCGGTGTCGGCATTGATCTGGCTCGTGCAACATCTGCCCGGGCGGGGAGGCAAATGATAGGACGGCCCGATCAGGCACAGCCATCGGCCAGTTCCACAGCAAGTCGCGGGCTGGCTGACGCCGGGAGCAGAAATGATGCGCGTTGCGAACGCCTCAGGCGGGAGCGAGGCACTGGATCGCGCGTGAGCGCGCATGAAATGAGCGAGAACCTACGTACGAACCTGCTTGCGCTAATCGCCCTTGGCAAAGAACGCGGTTTTCTGACGCGTGGTGAGCTGAGCGATCAGCTACCCGATTGCGACGAAACATCAGGTGCCATCGACCGGACGCTGGCGATGCTGGCCGATCTCGGCATCGAGGTCGTCGACCGAGCGCCAGCGGAAGCTCCAGCATGGCTGACCCAGGATGCCGCACCATCCGCAAATGAAGAGGATGTCGCAGAGGAAGCCGCCGCGGCCATCACGCAGAGCGACGGTCGCTTGACTCGCACGACGGATCCCACGCAGATGTACCTGCGCGAGATCGGTGCGATCCCTCTTCTGACGCGCGAGGAGGAGGTGGCCATCGCCCGGCGGATCAAAGACGCATTGGCGGAAATGATGGCGGCGATGGTGGCTTGCCCAGTCGTGGTTTCCGAACTCCTGGCGATGGCCGACCGGGTCGCCTGCAATGAGATGGCATTTGATGATCTGGTCGACCACATTGTGGAGCCGCAAGCCGAGGCAGGCGGTAGCCTGCTACCAGAAGCGCAGGTGCAGACCGATGCGGAGCTGGAGAATGACGACGCAGGGCTCGACGATGGCGATCCGGTGCCGACGACGTCTTCTGAAAGTGAATCACTGCGCTGGCGGGGCATTGCCTTTGAAAGGTTTGCAGCGATCCGGCGCCAGGCCGATGCGTTTGCCAGTGTCGCTCGCTGCCCAAAACTCGACCCCATCCAATATGTCAGGGGGCTGGCCACCCTCCAATCTGAGCTTGCGGCATTCCGCTTTAGCCCGCCCGCCATTGCGGAGCTCACGCAGATCCTTGAAGCGTTGATCGGGGAGGTTCGTCAAACGGAGCACCACGTCGCCGAGATCCTGATCGACCAATGTGGCATCACGCGCGAAGTGTTTCTAGAAGGATTCAGAGATCAGGCCGCAAATCTAGACTGGATGAAAGCGCTCGCGGCCGAGCACCCCGCCATCCGCGCTCACCTGATCAGATGGACGCCTGAAGTGCGAGCGCTTCAGCAACAGTTGCGTGCCCTGGAGGCCCGCGCCGCGATGCCGTTGGGAGATCTGCGGGAAACCGCCAAACGAGTCGCGAAGGCGAAGACGAAAGCCCTGCAAGCCCGGTCCGAGATGATCGGGGCCAACCTCCGACTGGTGGTCTCCATCGCCAAGAAATACCAGAATCGGGGCTTGCCGTTGCCGGATCTCATCCAAGAGGGAAATATTGGACTCATGCGCGCCGTAGACAAATTCGATTACCGGCGCGGCTACAAGTTCTCAACCTACGCCACCTGGTGGGTTCGGCAGGCGGTCATACGTGCCATCGCCGACAAGGCGCCCTCCATTCGTATACCGATGCATCTTGTGGAGGCCATTGGCAAGATCAATCGCCATTCACGCGAGATTTTCAGGGACACCGGCGCCATGCCAACGCCGTCGATGTTGGCTGCGCGTTTGGCGATGAGCGAGAAACAGATCAAATCCATCCTGAATGTCGTCAAGCAGCCGATCTCGCTGGAGACCCCATTGGGGGAAAGCGGGGATGCCCTACTGGGGGATACCTTGGCTGACGAGGGCGCGATATCCCCAGTCGACGCGGCGGCCCAAGTGGCACTCCAGCAGGAAATGGAAGCCGCCCTGGCAAGGCTGACCCCGCGCGAGGCGAAGATCTTGCGCATGCGCTTTGGCGTAGGGCTGCAGACCGACTACACGCTGGATGAAATTGGCGCGCAGTTCGGCCTGACGCGCGAGCGCATCCGCCAGCTGGAATCCCAGGCATTGCGAAAGTTGCGCAAACCTGAGATGACGGCTCGGCTCGATGGCTTCGTAGAGAGAAAAACATGAGTGACGAACAGTATCACCGTGCCGTGGACCTGATCCACTTGCTGTACGCAGCACTGGTCGGCCTGGTGACGCCCGGCGGAGGCAAGGAAGCCCGTGAACTGGCCGAGAGCGCCATGCAAGAGGCGTCGGAATTCCTCGGACTATCACCGGGGGAACGGTAGTTGAACTCGTAGCGCGCAACCTTTCGCGACCTCGGCTCGCTCCTGACCGACTGTCTGATTTCTACACCAATGAATTGTCAAAAGATCAGATTTCTTCGCTCACGAATTCCCACATTCGCGTGCACCCCCGGATGTCATGACTGTTGTGGTCCTGTGACAACCTCAACGGAGGAAATGTCGAGGCTTCCGGTCAAGAGCGATGCCGAGCACGAAACTGCGCTGGCAAACCTAAGTTGCCCTCATCTTGATACCAAGGGATGCAGCGTGTATTCGGAGCGCCCGTTGATTTGTCGCTTGTTTGGAACGACCCCAAGGCTTGCCTGCCCGAACGGAAACCGGCCGGACAAAATGATCGATCCGGACATTGAACAAGAGATTCAGCGCTTCTTTCTAGAGACACGTCACGTGCTGGTCTGACTGAGGTAAGAGGCCACAGGCGGTAGGCAACAACGGGGCGCAGGCGATGCGCTATCGTAAGGCCGCCCGCCTTGCGCAGCAGAGCCAATGCTGGCGGCCGGCAATGCCGGTGGTATCTGGGCCTCGGGCTCCAGACCAATTAGGCGCTGGATGAGATCGGGCGAGAGTATGGTCTATCGCGCGGGTGCATTCGCCAATCGAATCCGAGGCGTTGTGCACGTCGAGCAAACCGGGCACGCGACGCCTTTCGATATCTATCGCGAGCGCATCATGTGTGAACGCGCTCCTTCAAACAACGGCTTTGAGGACGTCCGCTGCCCGGTCCGCCTCTGCCTGCGAGTCAACGGCCACGTACGCGACAAATTGCGTACCGATCACCGCCGCTGAAAAGCCACGGAGGTTGATCCCCGCTTCGGCTAGGTCCTCGGTCATTGCAACGGCAAGCCCCGGCCGATTGCTGCCCAGGATGCGAACACAGTGCTGCTTCTGCGCGATATCGAATCCTGCCACGGCCGCCGCCACCATTTCCCGATCCCCCTGCAGCGGTGTGACAAACACGACGCCTTCGCCAGGCCTGTCTGGACTGCGCCGTGCAATGATGAATTGCAGGTCGGCCCCCACATCGCGCAGGGTCGTCAAGATCGCGGCCAGGCCGCCCGGCTTGTCCGGGATGCTCGCCACCCAGACTTCAACTTGTTCCACGAGCAGTTCCATCGTCGTTTCTCCTAGCCCTACTCGTTCGGTGCAAGAGGCCGCTCTCCGTATCGGCTCGTCATCCAGCCGTGGCACACCATCCATTGGATGGATGCTCAGCGAGCAGCCGTCCTCTTGCAGGGAACGGCGAACGTGTCTCGATGCCATCGCTTTAGCGGTAGACCAGCACGGGGATCTTGCTATGGGTCAGCACCTTCAACGTCTCGCTGCCGAGCAGCAAGCCTTGTACACCGCGCCGTCCATGCGAGGCCATCACGATCAGGTCGCAGCCTCTGTCCTCGGCCGTTTTTATGATGGCCTCGTAGGGGTGGTCATTGACCACATAGCTCGTTTCACAAGGTACACCGGCCGCACCAGCCTCCTGTGCAATGCCATGCAGGTATCGCGTCGCCTCCTCCAACGCCGCCTTGATGTACTCCTCGCGGGTGTCGGTCAGCATTTCCGCCTGATAGGTCAGCACGTGGAAATTCGGGCAGACTCGCACCGCCGTGGCACGGGCGTTCATTTCGCGCGCCAATACGAGCGCGTTGTGGAAGGCCGCTTCGGCCAATGAAGAGCCATCGACCGCCAGCAGAAGATGCTTGAACATATTGCCCTCCTTGCTTGGTTGCAGCCCTGCGTCTGCAAGTGGGAGCACAAGGCGCGCCCTGGCCGAGCGAAGGCATCATCGATGGGTACAAAATACCCGTCACCTAATGGAGTATAGGTGGGAAAGCCTCACGTCAATTGCGAAGGCGTCACATAATCGGTCACAAGCCCGACGCGATCAGCAATCGCCAAGACGACATCGCCGCTGACGTGCGCGCTATCGCTTGGTGGTTGCGTGCGGCCTGCGCGGTCGCTTGCTGCGCCGTGTTCGATGCTGCGGTGGCCACGATATTCAGATTGTTTTCTCCGACCTCGATGGCTTGGCTTCGCTACTTGCTGCATCGTCTCGAACAGGCTGCTGGTGGCCGCCACGGCCGGTTGCCAAGCGGCCACTGCGACCCTCCGCGCGGACAATGGCGAAGTGATTCGCTCACCTTGGTACAGGCAAAGACCCGCGCCTTCGTCGATTTCTTTGCGGCGCCCGTCCCGACGAGACGCCGACCGTCTCTGGAAATTCTTATCCCCATGGCACTTGCGCTTACACAAGGCTGCTGCAATCAGTGGCTCTGCCTGCGCGGAAATCGCCCATACTGTGAGAGGGTCGCCCGACCCGCGGCGGCCGCGTGCGCGGCCAGGCCATGACCCCGGCGACGCGAAGGAGCACAGATCGGCATGCCTACCTATGAAGAAGGACGCCTGGCGGCCATTGCAGTCAGGCTGGCGCTGTCGTCAGGACTTCCCCCTGCGAACGCGAAAGCCGCACTGGATCAGGCAAGCAGGATGATCGGCGACCAATTGACAGCGGCGCCTGTTCAGAACAAGGAGCCTTGTGTATCGTCCGTGGACCGCGGCCCTCTCGGCGGCGCCCGGAATCGGGAAGTATCCAGTTCAAACCGGTTGTAGCGAAAGCCGAGCCGGTCGGCAGCCTTGTAGAAGCGCTGGCGCATCAGGTCCGCCCAGACCCCTGTACCCCGCATGCGCGTCGCGAAGCTGGCATCGTAGTCCTTGCCGCCGCGCATCTCGCGTACACGGTTCATCACGCGCTCGGCCCGATCCGGGAAATGGGCCCGCAGCCATTCTTCAAACAGCGTGCGCACTTCCCAGGGCAATCGCAGACCGATGTAGTTCGCGTAGAAGCGCCGGCTTCGCGGGCGGCCGCCAGTAGCCGCTCCAGATCCGGCTCCTTGACGAACGGAATGACCGGCGCAACGCTCACCTCTACCGGTATCCCCGCCGTGGTCTCTGTCGGGTTGCACCGTCCGGGTTCGCCCTCGTTTGCAGCATGTCGGGCATCTCCTTGGCTTTAGGCGGACCACCTCTCATGCCTCGGCCTGCCGCCGTCTTGCAGATGGCGCCAAGATTGGGTCTGCCGGGCAGATAGCCAAGAGCGCAATCAGGGTCGCCTTGTACCCATGCACCAAGGGCAGCCAACTCCAACGGGTGATGGGCCCTACGGCTTGGTGTCCAGATGCATCATGATGGTCGCGAAGTCGAGGGGCTATCCTCCTGCAGGCCAGCCATGTCAGATCGCACTGTATGCGGCCCGTCGCATTGCTCAAGAGCAGAGATGCCGCGCCTGTGCGGCAGTTCTGGGGCTAGGCGGATCAGCGCGACGACCCAGGTTGCTCCCGTCGACGCAATCAGACCGCTTCCCGCGCGGACGGCGAAGCGGCGGGCCTTGCCCACCGCTTCGCCGCAAGCTTGCGCAGTCCCTGGTGGAGAAGCATGGGCTCACGCACCACAGCCCGCGCTCGGGGGCGGGCCTGAAGGTCACGCATCGTAGATTTCTCAGGCCTTTTTCACATAAGAGTTGCACCAACCATTTGCCGCAACCTGCTTGCCGCCGAAGATGGGGCATGGTCCCCACGCGTCGCTGGCTTTTCCTTGAAACAATTGGCAGTTGCTGCACTTCTGGCTTGCCTCGTGTTTTGGAAACTTGGCTTTGTCGACCTTGGTGGTAGTGTCGTGCTTATATCCAAGCGAAAACGCTTGCGGGTCGTTCTCATCCAGCTTCCCGGCTTGCGCCTGCGTCGGGGTGCCGATGCTAGCCACTGCGGCCACCACAACCCCCGATACGCCTTTCAGGAATGTTCGTCGAGTGTTCATTGCCGGACCTCCCTGTCAATAGAAACCATTGCAACTTGAGTGATGAATGCGCCGCTGCGGAATGGTCTATTGAAGGTAGTGCAGTTTTCAACTATCTCTGGATGGCGACAGCGGCGCCGGATCTAGATGCGGCGAGACACTGGGCAGGCCCGCGGTGGCCTCGTGCCAGAACGATATAGTGTCACTGTCGCCAAGCAACTTCTGGTGGGTCCTTCATGAGGCCATCGTCAATTTTGCTGCCCGGCAATGGGTCGAAATCCCGAAGCACTGCACGCTGCGGCCAGGACGGGCGGCGCCAATTTCGTCGCAGGGGAGGACCGATCCAGTATGCCCCCAGACCCCGGCAGGGTGGCGCGAACCGCTGCTGATTGTGCCTTCGTGGATTCTCAAGTACTACATTCTCGACCTGTCGTCGCTATCCAGGCGCTGCCGCACGCTCGACTAGGCGCAGCGCGCGCTCACCGCTGACCTGCATGTCACTCTCCTTGTGATGGCTTGTGATCGCCTGTGTTTCGCCCCGCGACAAGCTTCAGCCCTTGCCTAGGATCGCCATTGCCTTGTTCGCATCGTCGAGCGAGTCCACCGACACGTACGCGACAAACTGTACCCCGATGACGGAGGCAGAGAATCCGCGCAGGTTGATTCCGCCTTCCGCAAGCTTGCGGGTCAACTCCGCCGCCATTCCGGGCCGGTCCCCGCCCATGATACGCACCGAATGCAGGCTGTGCGTGACATTGAAGCCGACCTGGGCAGCTGCACGGATTTCCCTGTCATTTTGCAGCGGTGTCACGAACACGATACCCTTGCCCGGGTCCTCCGGCGTGCGGCGCGCAATCGCGAATTGCAGGTCCGCGCCGGCATCGCGCAAGGTCTCCAGTACCTCCGCGAGGCCGCCGGGCCGGTCCGGTATGGTTGCCGCCCACACGTCCACGCGTTCCACAAGAAGTTCGTTGGCCATTACTCATTCTCCAGTGCCCCTACTAGGAATCTAGCGCATGGCGGCCGGCAGGCAAGCTCTGGGCTCCGCGGGCAGCGGCAGGCCGATTTCCTGGCAACTCCCCGTGCCCGGACTTAATATGGACTCGTCGTTTTAGGCAGCTATCGCAGGATAGTGGTACCGACACTACCTGGATGGATGCCAGGGAAAGTGAAGGGGAATCGTCATGTCTGAAGGCAAATCGCCACGCCACGCTGCACAGCAGGAATCGGCCGATGTGTCCGAGGCCGAAATCGCGGTTCATTGGCCCGAGGAGAACTATGTCCCGCCGGCCGGCCAGTTTATTGCGCAGGCCAATCTGACCGACCCGCGCATTTTCGAACGCTTCTCCCTGGATCGTTTCCCCGAGTGCTTCAAGGAATTCGCAGACCTGCTGGATTGGTACAAATACTGGGAAACGACCGTGGATACTAGCGACCCGCCTTTCTGGCGCTGGTTCGTCGGCGGCAGGCTCAACGCCTGCCACAACTGCGTGGATCGCCACCTCGCTGCATACAGGAACAAGACCGCGATTCATTTCGTGCCCGAGCCGGAGCATGAGGCGGTGCATCACCTCACCTACCAGGAGCTCTTTGTTCGCGTCAATGAACTGGCCGCCCTGCTGCGCGAGTTCTGCGGCCTGAAGGCCGGCGACCGCGTCACGCTGCATATGCCCATGGTGGCCGAACTGCCCATCACCATGCTCGCATGCGCGCGCATCGGCGTGATTCATTCACAGGTATTCAGCGGCTTCAGCGGCAAGGCCTGCGCCGAGCGCATCGCGGACTCCGAGAGCCGGCTGCTGATCACCATGGACGCCTATCACCGCGGCGGTGAATTGCTCGATCACAAGGAAAAGGCCGACATCGCCGTGGCAGAGGCCGCCAGCGCCGGTCAGCAGGTCGAGAAGGTCCTGATCTGGCAGCGCTACCCGGGCAAGTATTCCAGTGCTGCCATACTGGTGAAGGGCCGCGATGTCATTCTCAATGACGTGCTCGCCGGGTTCCGCGGCAGGCGTGTCGAGCCCGAGCCGATGCCGGCGGAGGCACCGCTGTTCCTGATGTACACGAGCGGCACCACAGGCCGGCCCAAGGGCTGCCAGCATTCCACCGGCGGCTATCTGTCCTACGTGGCGTGGACCTCGAAGTACATCCAGGATATCCACCCCGAGGACGTCTACTGGTGCATGGCCGATATTGGCTGGATCACCGGGCATTCCTACATCGTCTATGGCCCGCTCGCGCTCGCCGCCTCGTCTGTCGTCTACGAGGGCGTGCCGGCCTGGCCCGACGCCGGCCGGCCCTGGCGTATTGCGGAAAGCCTTGGCGTCAATATCTTCCACACCTCGCCCACCGCCATCCGCGCGCTGCGGCGCAACGGGCCCGACGAGCCGGCGAAGTACAACTACCATTTCAAGCACATGACCACGGTGGGCGAGCCGATCGAGCCCGAAGTCTGGAAGTGGTACCACCGTGAAGTCGGCAAGGGCGAGGCGGTCATCGTGGACACCTGGTGGCAAACCGAGAATGGCGGCTTCCTCTGCAGCACGCTGCCGGGCATCCACCCGATGAAGCCCGGCAGCACGGGTCCGGGGATCCCGGGCATTCATCCGGTGATCTTTGACGAGGAAGGCAAGGAGGTCCCGGCCGGCTCGGGCAAGGCGGGCAATATCTGCATCCGCAATCCCTGGCCGGGCATATTCCAGACCGTCTGGAAGGATCCGGACCGCTACGTGCGCCAGTACTATGCGCGCTATTGCAAGAATCCCGACAGCAAGGACTGGCGCGACTGGCCGTATATGGCGGGCGATGGCGCAATGCTGGCGGCGGACGGCTACTTTCGCATCCTTGGCCGCATCGATGACGTGATCAACGTTTCCGGCCATCGCCTCGGCACCAAGGAGATCGAATCGGCCGCACTGCTGGTCCCCGAGGTTGCCGAGGCGGCGGTGGTGCCGGTGGCCGACGAGGTCAAGGGCAAGGTGCCTGATCTCTATGTGTCGCTCAAGCCGGGACTGTCGCCATCCGCGAAGATCGCGAACAAGATCTCGGCCTCGGTGGTATCCCAGATCGGCGCGATTGCGCGTCCGCATCGGGTCGTGATTGTTCCCGACATGCCCAAGACACGCTCGGGCAAGATCATGCGCCGCGTGCTGGCGGCGATCTCCAACCAGCAGGAGCCTGGCGACGTGTCCACGCTTGCCAATCCGGAGGTCGTCGAGAGGATCAGGGAGCTGGCGACATAGGACGGCTGCGGCGGTCAATGTCCGACGGCAGTGTCAGGTGGCCGGCTCGGTCGCGTAGGATGGAGCTCTGAAGAAGACAAGCTCGCTTTATCACGGCCATCGCTTTCCCGCCGCGGTCATAAGCAGCGCGGTGCGCTGGTACTTCCGGTTCAATCTGAGCCTGCGCGATTGACCGTCGCTCTGCGTGATGGCCACGGCGGCTTCCTCTCAGGGTTAGCTTCGAATCGTAGCCGCCCAACTGCCCCCACCCCATCATGGTGCCGCCCAGTTTCGAGAAGCCTCACTGGTGCCAAACAGCGAGCACGACAGCGTCTCGAAGGCATTCTTCTTACTGGATCGATCAACACGGTGAGTCGCGCAGTCTTGGATTCCATGTGTGTTCGAATAGTATTTGCCGGCCGCCGGCGAGCCGGTCGCCGAACTGCACGCTAACACCGCGCGCGCTGACTGCCACCCAAGGCCGTCCTTGACGGTCACCGTACCTCGGCTGCTTCGCAGAAATTGGTACGCACACGGTAGGTCCTTGCACGCCCAATCATTCTGCAGTCAACGCCAACATCCCTTCCCGACTGCCGCTTACCTCTAACCCTTGGCCGCGGCTGGGCAGCGGCTGACACGTACGTCGCCACCCTCATGCAGCTACCGGCGGACAGGAAGCCGACGAATCAGCTCAGCCTCCCAGCGAGCCAGACCACGGCGAGGTAGGTCAGCACATGCGCGTACTGGTCCACGCCAAATGCCCACCAGAACTGCGGCAAGTTCGGCGTCAATTTGGCGCGTCGGCCAAGGCGCACCTTCCAGCGGTCAACCATGTAGTGGACGACGGCGTCGAAGATCCCCAGCCAGAGCCAATGGGCCACACCGAAGCCGCCGAGCAGCACAGCGGTACACAGGCCATGTAGCCCCGCGTGGGCATAGCCACCTGGGCTCCGGAAGTCGCCCTTGCCGGCCAGCATCCAGCTCGGCTGCCACAGGAAGTCGCACACGAGATGCTTGGTGAACAGTGCGAATAGCAGCAGCAACGCCATGGCCAGCTCTCCACCCAAAGTCACGCCAGACCGCGCCCATCAGCGATGGCACCGCGCTCTGGCTTTTCATTATCAATGAACAGTAAAGAATAAGGCCACCAGAGCTGCCACAGAAATCGTTTCCGGCAGCAATATGCGTCGCGCTACGCCGGCCTTTCGACCCGGAAAAAACTCCACATTCTGCCCGGCATTGACCGCGCGTTGCAACCACGCCGGCCTCTCCCCCTACCTGTCCCAGGTCTGCCCCTCAACGTTAAAATAGCGGACCCGCATCCCACTCAACCGCCTGCTCCCGCCCCCGTCGCCCCGCTGCCCATGCCGCCGGAGCGCCTGCGCCTGCCTCCGGCGCTGTCCGGTCGCGGTAACAACCGCGCCCGGGCCGATGCGAAACGGGCGCAGCATCTGCAAGCCAGTCGTGCGGCAAGAACACGATCAAAGCCTCCAAAATTCGGGTTCGTCAGTAAAAAGTGTGGGTTGTCGGCGGCTCAGGGAGTTTGCCAAGTGCATGATATAGCGCGATTTCCGTCGCTTTGAAGGTCTTGAAACCATAGGCTTTTCGCATGGTGACTTTGGCCTTGTTGTTCAAGCCCTCAACGATGCCGCTGGAGAACTGCCCGCGTGCGCGGAAGTAGTTGAGGATCAGTTGCCGGTGCACGCGCACGGTACGGGCGAACTTCTTCATCGGCTCGATGCGTGAGCGCATGACCCGGGTGCACCACTGATCAAGGAATCTTTCGGCCCAGACCGGCGAGACGTATTCCCAGAGCTGCTGGAATTCCTCCTTGAGCAGCCAGGCGCGCACGGTACGCAGGTTGTACTGCAACAGCTCACGCAGGCGCAGCCGCTGTTTGCCGGTGAGGTTTTCCTGCCGCTTGAGCAGGCACCAGCGGGTCTTCTTGAGCACCGGTTCATAGCCGTCGCGGGTCATGCGGCGGGCTTCGTCAGCACGGACCTCGTCGATCGCCTTGTTCATCTTCGCCACGATGTGGAAACGGTCGAGGATGTTCAGTGCGTTGGGGCAGTGCTTTGCAACCATGTCGAGGTAGGGCTGCCACATGTCGGAGCAGACAAACTCGACGCTTTCGCATAGCCGTTCGCCGATCATGGCGAAGAATCGTGCGAAGCTTTCCTTCGTGCGCTCCTGCCCGACCCAGAGCAGCCGCGTGCAGCCGGCCTCGATCTGGTAGACCAGCGTGAGGTACTGGTGTCCACGGCCATACTGGATCTCGTCGACCCCAAAGGCGCGGATCGTGCCCAGCTCACGATGGGCCAGTCCCCACTGCACCACCCATTCCACTGCATTGAAGACCTTCTCCCAGCTGGTCCGGAAGCTTCGTGCCGTTTCTTTCCAGGACAGCTTGCGAGCCCATTGCGCCAGGAACAGCATGTATGCCTTCGTCAACGTGTGCTTGCCGCTGGCCCACGGCACCTCTTCAACCTTCACGCCGCAATCGCGGCAGTCGACGCGGCGCATGGCATAGAGCAGAAACACCGCAAAGCCCCACACCGGGATAAACTCGAACCTGCGCTGTGCGAGCGTGTCGTAGCCCCGGGCGGGCCGACTACAGCATGAGCAGATCGCCTTTGAGCCCTTGCGCGGACGTACGTCGATTTCGATGGACTGGGTGAGCTCGCACAGCCGCGCACCTTCATAAACAAAACCGGGAACATGATGGCAGGCATTGAGCAGGCGGGTCAGCAACATGGCTAGCAAGGCCGCGAGCGGCAAGGGCAAACCGGCTATTGTCGCGCAGGATCCAGACACACTGGTGCGATATGTGCCCGACCTGCAGGAATGGCCTGCATCGTGGCGCGTCGAAGACAGGGATATCCCGCCCGGACAAGCAATCGTGGCCATATTCACGCCTTTCCTCGAGCATCTGCTGACCCTGGGATACGCACGCAAGACACTTCTTCGCCACCGCGATCACCTCTGGATGCTCGGCGGCGAAATGATCCGGCGACGCTACGAGGATCCCGACGCGCTTGCCATGCCCGTGGTGACCCTCTTGCACAACCTCATCGAGGAGGACGGCGGCCCCCTCATCTGGCCACGTATCTCCGAGTCCGAGCAAAATTCGTTTGATGCAACCTGCCGAAAGCTCTACCACTATCTGAATCGGTCGCCGAACGCCTGACCGCGCCTCGATTCACCCACAGATTCCGCTGACGAGCCAAAATTCGTTGAAGCCCAGCTGATCCTGGTCGATGCCCCTAAGCTCAGGGTATAGGCAGCAGGCCCGGCGAAGGGCGCAACGATCTATTTCAGGGCCACGGCACCAGCGGGAATGCACTTCTCAGGTGACAACTTCGCCGGCCTCCGCCGTCAAACCCGGTTTTGCATCACACACAAGCATCCGGGCGTTACGCCTGTGCTGATCACAGCGCCACGCGACTCCTCCAGATCGGCGCTTCTCTGGGATACACCGGGGGCGATTTCATGGGGCGGGTTGCCTACGCCGATGCCAAGGATGCGTACGGCCCGGGAAGAATGCCCGGGAGTATTTCATCGGCGCCAAGTACAACTTCGGGATGGCGACCAGCTACGTCAACTACATCATCAACCGCGGCGCTATCGTGCCCGGTACACCCAACTACAAATCGGAAGATGTGTTGGTCGGCGAAATGGCACCGGTCGGGGCAGGACGCGTGATCCTGTCGTACATCCACAAGAACGATCGTACGGCAGCTAACAACGATATCCAGCAGGCTACCATCGGATATGTGCATCGGGAATACGGCTACCAGCGGCTTCTACCGCGTGTGGAATGCGAACGATGTCGGCAACCCAGGCGCCGGCAATTCAGCATTCAATGTCGGCATCAATTACATTTTTTGACTACCACCCGGCGAGCTGGTCCTCGCCGGCCTTCTTGCCCGATGCAGCCGAAAACTCGCATCGGGTCTATTTCATGGACGGTGCAAGAACCGTATCAGTCTTTCGCCACTCACCCAGCCCTCATAAGCACTGGCACCCCATCCACAACCAACCGGACCTGCCCCCGCCCCGCATGAATTAACTGCACGGGAAGATTCTTCTCCCCCAACCGCCGCCGAAGCAGCAGCATCCGCGTTTCGAGGTTGTCCTTGATCTCTGGTAGCCGCAGCGCCTCCGCCAGTCGGATCTCGCGGTTGCTGAAGGCGTTCCGGCCTTCGTTGATGTAGACGCCCAGCATATAGGCCAGCAGGCGTCCCGCGACGCCTTTGATGACGTAGGCGTTGTCGATGAAGACACTATCGTCAACAGGGTGGTGCGTCACGTGGATGACGCGATCACCTGGCTGTCCGGGCACCATCCGGAGCGCTGACGGGCGGGCGTCCGGGACCAGCGCTTCGCAGAGCGCCAGAGCCAGTGCGCACTGGCTGGCGATCATTTCAAGTGTCGTTTCATGTGCCGTGCGAAAGGCGATCCGCTCCGGGCTTTCCACAAACAACACGCCGCGCAACGTGTCTTGGGCCAGCATGGGGACGGCCATCTGACTCATGGCGTCGGGCAGGCTGGGCAGCACGATGATGCGGGTGCGGTTTTCGTCGGCGGGGCTGGTGGCTTCGATCGCGTCGCCCAGCCGCCGAATCCGGCTCAGGTCATTGACTTTCACCGGGCGCCGGGTGACGGCGGCGATGCCAATTAGTCCCTCGTCGAATGCCACTTCGGAACCGGCGCCGGAGCGACCGTAGCCGCGGCTGACCACGGTGGTAAGCAGGCGTCGGATAGGGTCGCTCTGCAGCACGATGGCATGCGGGAATCCCAATTGTGCGCAGCCATCGAGCACTGCACCCATTACGGCTTCCGTATCGCTTTGTGCGCTGATGGTTTTCATTACCTGGCCGAGGACGGCAAGATCGGGCGCCGGCGATGCGTCGCCTGCATGATCCGTCCCCGCGGGGGAAACCACAGGTTCGATGCCATCGACGCGGAACACGTCGATGGCCTTGAGGCGCATGATGCCAGCCATGCCGACTTGGGCGCTGCTGGCCCGCAATTGGTCTGCCACGCGCTTGAACAGCGGCCCTTCGTCGCGGGATGAAACCCAGGTGATATCCAGCTTGTACTGACCGCCGTGGCGGGCGCTGACCAGCAGCAGGGAGGCATGCGGATTGGCGCGGATATTGGCGGCGGTCTTGGCGAAGAACTGGTTGGAGATGGCGATATGCGCGTCGTCCACCATCACCACATGCGACAGGTAGGAGATATTGGGCGTGCCGTCGGCCGCAGTTGTGGCGATGATCGAGGGGATCACGCCTTCGAAGCAGTCGTCGAGGTCGCGCAGTAGCATCATCGCGCACCCCTTTCGGTGGGCGAGCCCGCAGCGGTGCCTGCCTTTGGCCCGGGGGTCTGGATGTAGGCCTCTCGCACGTGCAGCCGTGCGACCGTCAGCTCCCGATCCGCGAGCCACGGTGAGACCAGTTCGGGCCGCAGTCCGAGGCCGCCGAACAAAGCATAGATGTCGGCCCGGTAGCGCCGGGAAAGCTCCAGGTCTGAGGAATCGACTGCGCGGAGTTGGGCGGAGCCTTTCAATTGATAGGAGACATAGTCCGCGGGGCGCGCAAAGGTGACGGCGGCCTGCCCGTTGGCGGCTACGTTGTCCATCGCTTCCGGCCATTGCCAGGCGGACACGATGACCTCGACGATTTCCTCGTTGATGGCGCGAGCACCGACCGCGCGAGCGATCGAGGGCCGGTTGGCCTGGTCTCGCGTGCCGACGATGATCATCACAGGGCTCGCGATAAAGTCCAGGATCTCGTCTGATAGCCGCATATTGGCCCGGATTGTCTTCGCTTCGTAAACGGTTAGGAACAACTTAGGAAGTACGGCCAGCCACTTAGCAACCTTTTAGCGACGCTATTTTGTGTGGCAGATTATAACGTTGGGACCATCCACAAAAGGATAGTCCCACCATGCAACATCCGAAAGGCAGGCAGGTTGCCATCATCGGCGCCGGCCCGGGCGGCTTGGTCTCGGCTCGCTGGCTGCTGCAGCACGGCTTCGAGCCGATCCTGCTCGAGGCCGGCGACCGGCTCGGCGGTCAATGGAACTCGTGCAGCGCGGCCAGCGCGACCTGGCCCGGGATGCGCACAAACACCAGCCGAGTCATGTCGGCCTTCTCCGACCTGGAGCATGGCGAAGATGTCGCGACGTATCCGCGCCAGGACCAGATGCTTGCCTACCTGGAGCGCTATGCAGCCCGCTTCGATTTACTGCGCTGCATCCGCTTCGGCACGCGTGTCGAGCACCTCGAGGCCGCGGAGGGCAGCTGCTGGCGGCTACGTTCGCGCAGTGCGGGCAGAATGCACGAAGAGAGCTTCAGCCAAGTGATCGTGGCCACGGGCGCGCAAGCCGTGCCGCTTCTGCCTGACATTCCTAGCATGGCGAACTTTACCGGCGCGCTCGGCATCGCACATACCGCGCGTTACAAGGGTGCTGAGCCTTACCGAGGCCGTTCTGTGCTGGTGGCCGGCTGTTCGATCAGCGCCCTGGAAATCGCCTCTGATCTCGCTTTTGGCGGAGCAAACGTCACAGCAGCCTACCGCCGCCAGCGTTATATTGTCCCTAAGCTGATTGCAGGCGTGCCGGCCGAACATGTGCTGTTCCACCGCGCTGCAGCGCTGGCAGGCGAGGTGCTTCCGGCCGAGGCGCTAGCGGAGGGTCTGAAGGCGGCCGCGCTTCGGGCCGGCGGCGCGCCCGACCAGTTTGGGGCGCCGGTGCCCGATGCCAATGTATTCGCGGCGGGCATCTCCCAGTCACAGGGTTTCCTGCCGGCTGTGGCCGAAGGCCGGGTTACCGTGCGCCCCTGGATCGACCGCATCGAAGGAGGCACCGTGCGCTTTACCGACGGCACTGTCGCGACGCCCGATGCGATTCTCTTCGGGACCGGCTATGGACTGTCGGTGCCGTGGCTGGCGCCAGACATTGCACGGACGCTGAACTACGACGGCAGGGGGCTAGACTTGCACGCCCATACCTTTCATCCGGACCTCCGGGGACTGGCCTTCGTCGGCCTCTACAACCTGGTCGGCCCCTATCTGCCGGTGCTCGAACTGCAGGCCCGTTGGATTGCCTACACGCTGGCCGGCCTGACACCCATGCCGTCGCCGACCCAGATGGCGCAGGGGCTGGCAGCGTCCCGGGCGATGCGGCAGCGCGGGCAGCAGCCAGTGCTACATGATCTTGCGGTTTCGCTGGCGCGCCAGATCGGCGTGGAGCCCGATCTGGCGCGCTGGTCCGAGCTCGAACGCGCGCTGTTGTTCGGCCCCCTGTCGCCGGTCTCGTTCCGCTTGCAAGGCCCAGACCGCCTGAACGACGCGCCGACCCGGGCGCTGGCAGCCGCTCAGGCATTCGGGGCAATACGCGGCCCGGAGTTTACGCCGGAGGAGCTGCGGTTGCGCAGCTTGATCGGCAGCCGGGAAGCCGTCGTCGCCTGAACCGCCTCGCGTCGCCAGCCATTCCAGTCGCCCACGCACGCTGCGCGTCCGGGCCGCGAGGGGCCCGACGCGGCGATCGCCACCTGGTTCATCGTAGCGCTCCGGAGACGGCGGGCCTCGACTTCGACGACGAAAGCCTTCGATCACACCGGTGTTTAGCAGTTCCGGCAGCTGCGCCGCGAATCAGCCGTGCATGGCCGACAGGAACTGCCGCAGTTCTGGCGTCCGTGGGTCGCCGAACACCTGACCAGGGGTGCCGGTCTCGTGCACCTTGCCCTGGTGCATGAAGACGATGCGGTCGCTGACCTTGCGCGCAAAGTTCATCTCGTGCGTGACCATGATCAGCGTCATGCCTTCGGCGGCGATAGACTCGACCACACTCAGCACCTCTCCCACCAGCTCCGGGTCCAGCGCGGAAGTGACTTCGTCGCAGAGCAGCACGGCCGGGTCCATCGCCAGCGCGCGGGCGATCGCCACGCGCTGCTGCTGTCCGCCACTGAGCTGGTCGGGGTAGCTGTCGAACTTCTCACCGAGGCCGACGCGCTGCAGCAGTGCCTGCGCGCGCCGGCGCGCATCCACCTTCGGCACGTCCTTGAACAGCGTGGGCGCGAGCATCACGTTCTGGCCTGCGGTCAGGTGTGGGAACAGGTTGAAATTCTGGAAAATCATGCCGACGCTTTGTCGCAGATCGCGCATCGCCTTCGCGTCGCCGTGACGCAGCACCTGGCCGTCGATCGACAGCTTGCCTTGCTGGAAAGCCTCGAGCCCGTTCAGGCAGCGCAGCAGCGTGCTCTTGCCGGAGCCGCTGCGGCCGATGATGCAGACGACCTCACGCCGGCCGATCTGCAAGTCGATGCCCTTCAGGACTTCGTTGTCGCCATACTGCTTATGCAGGCCCTCGACATCGACGAGATTGTACACCCCTCCCCTTCAATGCATGATTGGATCGAGATGTGCATGGGGGATCTCCGGTAGTCTCAAGACAATGACTCCTTTCCTGACGGATTTTCCCCCTGCTTTTGGCCACTCCCATATTAGTTTTGGTTGGCGCGGGCCACGATTTCCTGACAAATCAAGACGATCAAGGCTCTGAACGAGAACGACTTCATCATGGCGGCCGAGACCAACCAGTTGGCCACCGCACCAGGGCAGTAAGGAGTCAGCGGGACCCGCGCTGCGCGAATCGCCGCTGACTCATCCACTAACGCTGGAACGGATCGAGGTTGAGGAACGGCTTAAGGCCGGTGCTCGCGCCCCCCGCTCCCACCGCGCTAATGCATTCCGTGTTGTCCACGCCGTTCCCGGTGCTTCCGTCCTGCAGCAAGGCTCCGGAAGAGCTGACCTTATGCCCCTGGGGGAAGCAGAGCGAGGGGTGATCGAACGGCGCTTTGCGATAGCGCACGCGGTCATCACTCAGGGCAAGCATGAAAGCCACCAGGTCTTGCTTGTCCGACTCCGTCAGGCCGAGCGGCGCAATGCCCCGATCCAGATTCGCCCTGTTGACGTCCGCAAAATCCCCGCCACGGTTATAGAAGTCCACCACCTGCATCAGGGTAGATTTTCCGCCGTTATGGAAATACGGGCCGGTAAACTCCAGATTGCGCAGACTTGGTGTCTTGAAGGCACCGTCAACCGCCACACGCTGGGTCTCGCCGACTGCCGTCTCCTTGGTGGTATCGAAGCCGTTGCCCAGCAACTGGGTCTTGCCCTGCTGCGCCATCCGCGTTTCGGAGAACGGATTGCCGAACGGATCGATGCCGCCGACGCCGAGATCCTCTGCGGTCGGTTGCACGCCGATGTTGTAGAAGCCGTTGTCATAAACAGCTTCCAGCCCATCTCCCATTGGCATCCGCCTGAGCCGCTGCGCGGTCACGCTGGAGAATGAGGCGGCAGTGAGTTCAGCACCCGAGTGACAGCGGCTGCAACGCCCGGCCCCGGTGAAGATCCTGGCGCCGCGTAACTGCTGCTCATTCAAGGCTCCGGTCTGGCCGTCGAGGTAACGGTCGACCGGCGTATCGTTGGCAATCAAGGTAGACTCGTAAAGCTGAACCGCGAGGCCGAAGAAGAGCGCGAAGTTGGCCTCCATCTGGCTTACCTCGAACTTCTCGTTGCTGCGCTTGAACGGGCGGGCGGGCAGCAAATCCATCGAGCCGGTTTTCGCCTCATCCGCAGCCGACATGCGCATCAGTGTCGGTGAGTTCCAATACTCGGGGCGGAATGCCTTCTTGACCAGCTCAGAGTAAGTCGGTAGCTGATCGTTGTTGCGCAGTAACTCCAAGGGGCCAAGTACGCTGTCGTCCGCAGCGATGGTCTGGCCGGCCAACGGCCGCTGGCCAAGCAGCTTCTTGCCGAGCTTCATGAATGACCGGCCCGCGCAACTCATCTCGACCGCGCTCAGGGGCGGCCCGTCACTCTGCGACGCCAGGGAGGCGCCTGGAATGGCCACCTGGATTTGCCTGAGCACGCCACCCTCGTGCTTCCACACAAGGGCATTGGGATTCCTCATGCCAAACGGATCGCCGCCGTTGTACATGTTGTTGGCGCGCCCATCCCAGAAGTTGCGGAAATTGAATACCGCATTGATCACGGACGGCGTATTGCGTCCGGTCACTTGCCGCGTGTTGACGCCGTTGATGTTGAAGCCTGTACCGCCGTGGAAGATGTCGTCGGAAACCGTGGCGCAGACATCGCCTGTCTTGCCCGTGCCGAATTCAACGAAGTTGCGGGTGAATACCCCCTGCGAGCCAGAAACCTCATTGACGTTCGAGAGTTGCGGCTGCGCCTGGTTCACGTCCACGTGCTTGGTGAACGCAAAGTCTTCCGGCTTCAGGGTGTAGTTAGGCCGGCCCAGCTGGAAGGTCTTATCGCCGCCCAGCAGGCCTGGAGAGAGCTGGTTCGTGATGCGGTTGTCGACACCGGCATGGAAGTGGCAACTTGCGCAGGCGGTCTTGTTGTCGCTGCCCACTTTCATGTCCCAGAACAGCGCCTTGCCGAGCTGGATGGCGGCCGCCTTGTCCTTGACGAACTGATCGAGAACTTCGGCAGGCGGACCGGGAACCACAGCGGTCTTGAGCGACTTCAGCCCCGCCAGTGGATCTACCACTTGCGCCTGCAGTAAGCGCCACATCAGAACTGGTGTCGCCATCAGGATGGCGACCATGAGCATCGCCTTAAGCGGTGCCTGACCGCGTTGCCTTTGGCGGCGCAATTTTCCCGCGCCCGGGGACGAGGAGCGGGCGCCGTCGATGCGTGACGGCAGGCAATCACCGGGCCCGGGCGCATGAGCGCGGGAGCGCGGCTGCGTCGGATCGGGGTTGGTATCAAGAGCGTGGGGGTTGTTGGGCATATCTTCCACCTGGACCGTAGGCGCTGCACCACATGAGTTTGAGCGGGGTTGTCGTGGTTCCCGTCGCCAAGGCATCGCCCCGCGCCAGAACTGCTCTCGGCCCCCTCACGCGTTGGCTGCTGCCTTGCAGGAGGACCTGCAGATACCACTTCCGACCATATTTGGCTGCGACAGGGTCCAACGTGAGCCGTCTATGTGCGCTACCGCACAGACATTGCCGGTCACGCCAAGGCACCAGAGCGTCGAGCAGGTCAGTTGCCTGACCAAAAAGGGTCCTGCCGTGGTGTATCGTCTTCGCAACAATGAGACGGGGAGCCGCCCTGCGAGACACGATCGTTCTCGAGTTCGACGACGGCGAAGGAATCGCGGTCAAGCGGATCAAGGTAATGCGGTTTCACCGCCTCGCCGGAAGTCACGCCTCGGGGACGTCGGATTGTCCTTGGCCGAAGTAAAGTCACTGATCAATTGCATCCCGGGGGAATTTATTGTCGAGCAACTCGATCGCTCTTGCCCGTCGCAGAGAGCATGCAAGGCATGCGGCGTACACCGTCGCCTGCACGATGGTCATTGCGCCGAGCTGAAGACCACACTCGGTCAGGTCTATTACTGGTGCGCTACCGCGCCCCCGGACTGCCGCCTAGCCCGCAGTCTGAGGAAACGCGCCCGCTGGTGCTGCCGGTGATCGGCCGTGAGCCGGGTCGCGATCAGGCCCTGTCACCCGGGGCGCTGCTCTGGTGCTGAAGGAGGTATTTGACATGGCCGCGGCGCGCCTGCGCGCGCGCGTCCAAGTGGGAGGGTCAGGCCAGCGGTGCTGGCCAGCGCCTCGGCGCACTGGCTGCGCCACACCGCTGGCTCCCACATGACGGATCGGCAGGTCGACCTGCGCTTTGTGCGCGACAACTTCGGGCATAGCTCGCTGTCAACGACTAGCGGCTACCTGCATAGCGAAGAGGATGCCCGCCATGAAGCCACGCAGGAGCGGCATCGAATCGGTTGGGGCCCCCCGAAGAAGGAAGAACCGTGATTCAACGCAGATCTCGTTCGCGCTATTCCGGGCAGTGCCGGCTATGGCAGCATCCACGGCGACATCGTCGCCCCGCTGGAAGCCACCGGACGCGCTGATGACTGCCACGACAGGGAAATCGGTCGCCGCATTGTCGAGTTTGAGCAAGGCAGGCCAGAACCGCACGGCATGGGCAAGCCTTGCTCAAGCGACGATCACTGATCTTTCGAGGAGGTTCCGGCGCGGCGCCTCTTGGTCCGTCGACCACATTCCGCAGACACCGCCTGCGAAATTGCCTAGCCACGTGACTTCGCAGACATGCCGGTAACGAAAATTTCGAAGCCCCCCCGGAACACCGTCCACCGGTCCGCCCTAGGCAAAGCCTTCTCAGTGCCCTAGTCGGCTTTCGGCGGGAGCGTTAAAAACCTTGGGGTTTAAACTGCGAGAGCCCGAGTTGCTCCAAGAACTCAACGACTTCCCTTGACCTCGGTTCTGTTGGTGGCTCATACCTAGCGAGTCTCTCGACGAGGTCACCGTTGATCACGGCACAACGGACCTGGGCAAGCAAATGGACACCGTTCGGCGACCAGCGCATTTGTTGACGCTTGCACATGCGTTGGTTCAGCACCTGATTGACCGCAGATTCGGCCCGCGCAGTTGAGATGGGCTTGTCTTGACGATGTCGTGCTCCGTAATTGATCGTCGCCCCACCATTCGCATCGACATATGCAACAAGCTCTCGGGCCCGGTAGTCCAGCTGCGCGAGGCTGTCGGCAACGCCAGGCGTTTCAGGCACGATCACCCGACAGATCGTCAGGATGCCCTGCATCCGATTTTTGGCCTTCTCAAGCTGGGCATGCCAGAAGCACCAGCGAAGTTTGTCGATGCGTGAAATCAACACACGTCGAGCAGCTTTTTCCGTTTCGACCTGCCGATAAGGCATCTGGGCCGACAGCTTGGCTTCAAGCGCGAGCAACTCACTGGTCGCCCGCTCCGGGACGTACTCCGTCATTGGGCTATACGGGAACTCCAATGGGAGGGGTGTTCCGCACGGACAGCAAATAATCCGAGCACTGCGAAACGGCACGGTACCAAAAACTGTGTCTACCTTGCGAATCCGTCGATCTTTGAGGTCGAGGAAACTGTGACAGCGAGTGCAAAATCGTCGCAGCATGCAGACTTCTTCAGCCTGCATTGCCACCATTATCTTCTGCAGCTCGTGCAGTACGTCTTTCCCTTCAGCCAGCGACAGGCCGACTTTCGCCGGTTCAAGTTCGCGATAAGGGCGGTCAATCTTGCAGACCTCAAATGTGGCGATTTCGCCATAATCCGTGGTGACCTCAGCGCGGATGGTGATTTTCATTTTGGGTCTCCGGCGGACGCGATTTGCCGGAATCCTAGGTGCCCTGCCCTTCGAACCCCAAGGTTTTTAACGTCCCACTCACCGGCTGGACTTCTATATACGGCGCGGGTTCCAGCCAGATTCCGGAGTGACAGAATGGCTTTGTTCTACGACTGGCGCCCGTTTGCGGGGCCGCTGTCGCCCGCCAGCGTGCGCCACGCGATGGTGATCCTGAACGCGCTCTTCGCCTGGCTGACCGAAGCCGGCTACCTGGCCGGCAACCCGCTCGCGCTGGCCCGGCGCCGACGCGCCCCCAGCCGGCCACGGATCACGCGCTACCTGAGTCACGAGCTGTGGGCGACCGTCAAGGAAACCGTCGAGGCGATGCGGGTGGACACCGAGCGCGAGCGTCTGCATGCCGCGCGCTGCCGCTGGGTGCTGACGGTGCTCTACCTGGGCGGGCTGCGGGCCGCCGAGGTGACGGGCACCCCCATGGGGGCGTTCTTCTGTCGGCGCGACGGCTCGGGTGTGGAGCGCTGGTGGATGGAGGTCACCGGCAAGGGCAACAAGAGTCGGCTGGTGCCGGCCTCCGACGAGCTGATCGCCGAACTGGCGCGCTACCGCCGCGCCCACGGCCTGGCGCCTACCCCGCAGCCTGGGGAGACGCGCCCCCTGGTGCTACCCATCATCGGCCGTGAGACGGGGCGCGACAAGCCCCTGTCGCGCGGGGCGCTGCACCTGATTTTGAAGGAAGTATTCGGCATGGCGGCCAGGCGCCTGCGGGCGCGCGGGTCCGAGTGGGAGGGTCAGGCCGCAGTGCTGGCCAGCGCCTCGGCCCACTGGCTGCGCCACACCGCCGGCTCACACATGACCGACCAGCAGGTCGACCTGCGTTTTGTGCGGGACAACTTTGGCCATGCCTCGATTGCTACCACCAGTGCCTACCTGCACAGCGAAGAGGATGCCCGGCACGAGGCCACGCAGGATCGGCATCGAATCGGCTGGAGCGCCTCCATCAAGGAAACCCCCTGATTCGGAACGTACGCCGACCACTCTGACAAAGTGGCGGAGCCATTGCATCCGACGTGCGCGGCACACACCGCTTCAGCCCGCGGGCTCCGAGCCGGCGCCGGAAGGCAACACACGCCGCCCCCCCATCCACACCACGATCAGCGAGCCAACCAGGAAGCCCGCCATGTCGATGCCGACATCGAGCCAGCGCGGATGGCGGTTGACGGCAAAGACCTGCAGCCCCTCGGTCAGCAGCGCCAGGCAAAGCAGCGCGGCGCCGCTATGCCGCACCGGCCAGGCGATCGGTCGCGAGGCCAACAGCCAAGCCATGCCGATAAACAGCAGGAAATGCGCCAGCGACGACAGCGGAAACGGCGCGTGCAGGCCGCGCTCGAGCAGGTCTCGCATGCGTCCGGGGATTTGCGTGCCGACTAGCAGCACCAGCACCAGCAAGCCAGTGGCGCACCACGCCAGGCGATGTCTCATCGACGCTTTCCCTCCAACTCCACGACGCGACCGCTGTTCTGCCAGACAGGCAGCGCCGGCACATGCGGGCGGCCGGCGCTGCCGCGCAGCAGCGCGCGCGTATCGGCCAGTCGCGCCTTGTCATGGCGCGGCGACACGCCGTTGATGACGCCGCCGACCACCACCGCCCCGCCACGCCCGAGCTGGCTCAGCGCCTGCGCCGCCAGTGCCTGCGGCGTTTCCAGCGCGCGCATCAGCAGCAGCGTCGCGCCGGCCAGGTGGCAGACCAGCATGGCGTCAGCCACGGCCAGCACCGGGGGCGTGTCGACCAGCACCAGGTCGAAGCGCGACTCGGCCTCGGCCAGCATCTCGCGCAGGCGCGGCTGGCTGAGCAGCTCGGAGGGGTTGGAGGGCAGCGTGCCGGCGCCCAACAGCCACAGGTCGGACACCGCGGTGCGCCGCGCTGCATCGCGCAGGCTCACGTTGCCGGCCAGCACATCGGCAAGGCCGGGGCCGCCGTCGATGCCGAAGTGGCCGACCAGCGCGCCGCGCCGCAGGTCGGCGTCGACCAGCAGCACGCGCAGGCCGGCATCGGCGGCCACTACCGCCAGGTTAGCCGCGGTAAAGGTCTTGCCCTCGCCCGCGCGGGCACTGGTCAGCGCGACAATGCGCCGGCCGCGCGGCGCCAGGCCGAGCTGCAAGGCGGCGCGCAGTATGCGCAGCCCTTCCACCGCCAGCGCGTCCGGATGCTGGCGGGCCAGCAGGTACTGGTCATGGCCGGCGCAGCCGGCGTCACTGATACCGCCCTGCACCCTCGCCACGACCGCGCCCTCGCCGGCAGCCAGCTCCACCGTGCTGCCCGGCGCGCGCGCGCGCTGCCCGAGCTGGCGCTGCTCGCTACTGAACATCACCTCGCAGATCACCGGCAGCGCCAGCCCGGCTTCGACGGTGCCGGCCGAGGCCAGTTGCGCGGCGCGGCGCTCCCGCAGCATGGCCCCGGCGAGTGCCAGCAGCAGTCCCGCCGCGCCCGCCGCCGCGGTAAGCAGCGCGCGCGGCGGCCCCGCGGGGACCACCGACGGCGTGGCCGCGTCGAGCAGCAGTGCCTCGCCGCCGGCGTCGGCGCGCGCCAGCGCCAGCCGCTGCGCCTGGCCGCGCAGCGACATGTAGGCGTCTTCGGCCACCTTGACGTCGCGCGTCAGCGAGACCTGGTCGCGCTCGGCCTCGGACAGCCCCTGCAGCCGGCCGTCGAGGCTGCGGCGGTCGTTGCGCAGCTGCTCGATCTGGTCGTCGATCGCGCGCACCTCTTGGTTCTCCGGCGTGTAGTGCCGCAACAGCCGCGCGCGGTCGAGCCGCAGTGAAGAGATCTGCCGCTGGTATTCGATGCTGCCGTGCAGGTAGGACTGCGCATCCTGGCTGGGCAGCAATGAGCCCGCGCGCGCACGGTGGCGGGCCAGCGCGCTTTCGGCCAGCTCCAGCTCGGCCCGCACGCGCGGCAGCTCGCCAGTGATGAAGTCAAGCGTGCGCCCGGCCTGCTCCTGGCGTTGCTGCGCCAGCGTGTGGGCGTACGAAGCGGCGATTGCGTTGACCACGGCACTGGCGCGTTGCGGATCGGTGTCGCGCCAGCCGATGCGGATCGCGTCGCCGAATGGTTCGCCGGGCTGCCACGTGGCCGGGCGCGCCGGCTCGATGCGCAGGGCACCGGCGAGCGCAGCCACCGCCGCGGCGCTGTCGCGCCGCACCAGCGTGAACTGAGTGCCGGGGCGCGCCACCAGCGCGGACAGCCGCAGCGAGACCTCGCGGCCGTGCGCCGGCGTACCCGCCTCGCCCTCCAGCAGCGCTTGCCCGCCGGGCGTCTCCAGCCGGAAACGCTGGCCGCCCAGCGCCACCAGGCGCAGCGGGTGGTCGACCAGCGCCTGGGGCACCGCCAGCGTGTCGACGGCCACGCGCTCGCCGCCCCAGCCGTATGCCGCCAATATCGGCAGCGGCGCCGGCAGCAGCCCGTCGCCGCCTGGCTGCACGAGCCAAGACCACAGCGTGGCGAGCAGCGGCACATGCCGCGGCGCCGCTTCGAGATCGAGCCCGTGCTCATGCACTACCGGCGCCAGCACCGTCCGGCTGGCAAGCACGCCGGTATCGAGCACCGTTGCATTCTGCCCGCCCGGCCCGCCCGGCCGCTGTGCCTGCCACGGCATCGGCTCGCCGCGTGGCGCGCCGATCAGCACGTCGGCCTGGTAGCGCGGCGGCAGCGACCACGCGTAGAGCGCACCGGCCAGCGCGGCCGCCACCGTGGCAAGCGCGATCCAGCCGGCATGCTCGCGCAGCGGCGCCTGGCCGCGTGTTGACGGCATGCCGGCGTGCGCGTCATGGACATGGGCGTTCATACGCAACTCCTCAGCGGGACGCCGTGATCGGCATGGCATGGCCGCGGACCGGCCGCTGCCGCGAAGGCAGCGGCATGCCCAGCCGGGGGCGGCAGCAAGCGGGCGTATTCGCGCTTGATCACGCGGTAGCATTCGCAGCCCATCGCTTCCAGCCTGGGACGGTCGAGCAACGCGATGCGGCCGCGGCTGGTCAGGAGCAGCCCGAGGTCCTGCATGCGGCCGATGGCCGCGGCCACGCCCTCGCGCCGCACGCCAAGCCGGTCGGCGATGCCTTGCTGCGTGATCAGCAACTCGCGCGAATGCATGCGCTCCAGCGTCAGCAGCAGCCAGCGGCACACCTGATCGTGCAGCGAGTGATGCCGGTTGCAGACCGCGACCTGCGCCACCTGCGTCAGCAGCGCCTGAACATAAAGCAGGCTGGCACTGCGTATCGCGGCGGATTGCATGAACGCATCGCGCATCGCCGTGGCCGGGATGCGGTAGGCCAGCCCGGTGCAACGCACTTCCACCCGATAAGGCATGGAATCGCCGCCGGTCAGGACCGGCATGCCGATCAGCCCCTCCTTGCCCGCCACCGCCACCTCGATGGCCGCGCCGGACTCGGACACGGCCAGCATCGACACCACCGCCGTCGTCGGGAAATGCACGTGGTGGATGCGCTGGCCCATTTCGCTCAGCATCTGGCCGGCGCGCAGCCTGACCAGCTCAAGCTGCTGCGCCAGCGGATAGCAGTCTTCCTGCAACAGCGCGGCCAGCACGTAGTTGAACTCCGGCCGCGAAAATTGGCTCTCCATGTCGGCTCCCCGTTCTGCTGCGACGATGATTTCCTCGATCCGCGGCGCTGCGCGCGTTCTGCATGCTTCCTGCGCGCGCCCGCGGTTTTGTTGTTCCGGTCCTGCCAGTCAGTCAGCGCGACAGCTCCTTGGTGAAGAACAGCGTCTGGATGGTCGGCGTGATCTGCTCCAGCACGCGGTTGAAGCGCACCGCATCCGAGGTGCCGACATAGACCACGTCGAGCGGCTCGAGCCGGAACTGCGTCGACAGCAGCAGCGCATCGACCTGGCTCATGTCGAGGCGGAACACCTCAGGCGTGGTCGGGCTGTCGCGCATGCCGCGGATGATGAAGACCTGGCGCGGGTCGGCATAGCGCACGTCGATGCTATTGACGCCGGCCAGCGCATCGGCCAGCGTCAGGCGGCCGCGGTTCATCAGCAGCGAGGTTGGCTTGACCACTTCGCCCAGGATGAAGATGCGGCTGCCGAGCCGGTCGGGCACGTTGACGATGTCGCCCGCCTGCAGCAGGAAGTCGCTGTAGCCGTTGCGGCGGTCGATCAGGGCTTCGAGGTCCAGTTCATAGACATCGTTGCCGCGTGTCAGCCGCACCTTCTGCACATCGGCCTCGGGCATGGTGCCGCCGGTGCGCGCGACCGCGTTGATCATGGTCAGCGGCACATCTGTGACCGGGATCGAGCCGGGGTTGCGCACCATCCCGGTCACGTCGACGCGCCCGTGCCGGTAGGCGATCACGCGCACGTCCACGCGGGGATCGCGCAGGTCGCGCTCCAGCCCGCGCGAGATCATCCTGCGCACGTCCTCGATGCTGCGCCCGCCGACCTTGAGCACGCCCACCGGCGGATAGTACAGCTCACCGTTGCGCGAGACGCGAAAACCGTTCTGGTCCAGCGGCACCTGCGGCTGCGCCGCCTCGGTCGGCAGCATCTGGGCGGCGGCGGGCGCGGCCGGCGCGGTCGAACTGAGCTGCGGATTGAACAGCACCGTCACGCCCAGCACGTCCTGCGGGCCCACCAGGTACTCGTAGCGTTCGATGCTGGTGCGCAGGTCCGCGCCGCGCGCCGGCGATACCTGGCTGTTCGATGCCAGCACGGCATCGATCTGGGCGCGGATCACCTCGGCGGTGACGAGCCGCACCGGGTAAGTCTGCGTGCCGGTCTTGGCCCGCAGGTTGTCGTCCAGCCGGCTACCGTCCAGCGCCGGACCCGGCGCCCACGAGCACGCCGACAGCGCGCCCGCGAGCAAGCCTGCGATCACGATCCGATAGCTCATGAGGGTTCTCCTTCGAATGCATCCGGCGCCGCCACCGCCTGCGCTTCGGCGTGCGCCTGCGCGTTCGCTGCCGGCGCCACGCCGGCCGCGCGCGCGGTGTCGTCCAGCGTGCGCGCCAGGTGCTCGCTCAGCCGCAGCGCCAGCGCGGCAATGGTGATGGTCGGAAAGTTGGCGCCCACGGTCGGGAACACCGAGCTGCCGGCCACATACAGGTTGCCGATGCCGTGCACGCGGCAGTTGCGGTCGACCACGCCCTGCCTGGGCGAGTCATGCATGCGCGTGGTGCCCATGTGGTGCCAGGTCCCTTCCAGCGAAGTCGGCCACGGCTGCCCTTCGGTGGGCGGGTCGAGCGTGACGCGGGCCACGCCGGTGCGCTCCAGTTCTTCAGCCAGCAGCGCAAAGGTGCGGTCGAACGTGCGCTGCACCAGGCTGCCGACCCGCCAGTCGACGCGCACGCGCGGCATGCCGAGCCGGTCGCGCTGCGCCGACAGTGTCACGCGGCTGTCGGGATCGGGCGCGGCCTCGACGATAGCCTGCATGCGCACGCCCGCGATCAGCGCGCGCGGCTGCAGCAGCCGCGTCAGGCCGAAGCCGACGGTATCGACCGGGTGCGTGGCCATGGTCAGCAGGTCGCGGCCGAGCCGGTAGCCCGGCTGGTCCTTGCGCAGCATCGCCTGCTTGGCGCGGATCAGCGCCTCGGCGCCGGCGCTGCCCTCGCCGTAGAACATCGAGAAGAACCAGACCCGCGCATTGAGCAGCCGCTCGCGCGCCAGCACTTCCGGGCGCAGCGCGAACTGCGAAGAGATGCGCGTGCCATGCGCGCTGACCGCGGGGTTCTGGTAGTGGTACTTGATGTCGTAGAGCTTGTTGCGCGACCACGCCTTGCTGAAATGCACCCAACCCGAAATCAGCCGCGGATGGTCCATGAAGTAGCGCCCGACCAGGTCGTGGGCATTGCCCAGCCCCGCCTGGCTGGTGCGGTTCGAGGCCAGCATCAGCCGTGCGTTCTCGATGCCGCCGGCGGCCAGCACGAAGCGCTGCGCCACCACGCGGAAGCGCTTGCCGCTGAGCGTCGCCACCGACAAGTGAGTGACCGCGCCGGCGCCGGCATCGGTCTCGATGGCGGTCACGTTGGCGTAGAGGAACACCTTGACCCGCGAGGCGGCGGCAAGCATCTCGCGGTACAGCTTGCCGAAGCGAGCCGGCGGGCTGAATTGCGAGATGGTGTCGCGGATGCTGTGGCCACTGAGCGGCAGGCGCTTCACGTCGGCGCGGCCGATGGCCTGCTCCCACCACGCCGGCTCGAAGTTGTCCGGCCCCAGCCGCAGCAGCTCATGGGTGCGCGCGTAGTAAGGCCTGAGCTCGTCCAGCCCGAACGGCCAGCCGCTGTGCGGCACCCAGTCGCGGCGCTCCAGGTCCCAGGGGTCCAGCGGCCGGCACCAGCCGCCCCAGCAGTTGCTGCTGCCGCCCAGGTAGCGGCTGCGGCAGCCGTCGGCGAAGGTATAGGGCAGCCCTGCGTTTTCGCCCCGGTACAGGTCCCGCGTGTCTTCGTCCGGCTTGTAGCCGCCGCTTTCCAGCACGCAGGCATCGATGCCCATGCGCTGCATCTGCAGCGCCAGCGTGATGCCCGCCACCCCCGCGCCCACGATGCACACCGTGGTGCGTATTGTCGTGTTTTGTTCGACTTGCCTTGCATCGACAAACATAGCGTCGCTCCCCATTTGCCCTTGCCGTCCTGCACCCCCAAAAGCGGGCGTGCGCGAGCCCCCGTCCAGTCCATCAGGTTCCTGCGCCAGCCCCCTTACCGTTTTTCTTCGACCCCTTGCGCCAGCAGGCTTGTCGCCAGTCCGGCCGGACGCGGCATGCCGCTGCCCTGGGCGCCTGCCGCGTGCGCGGCGCCCTCCTGCACCACGCGCAGCAGATCCGCCGCCATCGCTTCCACGGTGAAGTGCCGCGCAAATACCGCCTGCGCACGCGCGCGCATACGCGCACGCTCGGCCGGCGTCAGCGCGAACCAGCCGCGCAGCATCCCGGCCGTGCCGTCGACGGTGTCCGCCGCGCCCATGCCCGCGCCGCCCTGCACCACTTCGCGCCAGATGTTCACCTCCGTCGACAGCAGGCCCGGCAGCCCGCAGCCCAGCGCCTCGGCGACAGCGATGCCAAAGTTTTCCTGGTGCGACGACAGCGCGAACACTTCGCTGGCGCGGAACGCGCCCCACTTCATCTCGTCGCGCAACATGCCGGGCCAGCTGATGCGGTCCGCGATTCCGCGCGCGGCGGCCAGTTCGCGCAGCGCGCTGCCCCAGCCGGCGCTGTCAGGCCCGGCGATCACGAGGTGCGCGGCGGGCACCTGCGCGGCTTCCCGCGCGAAGGCCTCGATCAGCAGGTCGCAGCCTTTTTTCGGGTGGATGCGACCGAGGAACAGCACCAGGCGCTTGCCGCGGAGCGCGGGATGGGCGGCCAGGAAGCGCTCGGCCAGGCTGCCGCCGTCGGCCGCATGCGCCGGCGGCGGCGCGCTGGTGCCGAAGCTGACCACGCGTTCGTTGGCGCGATACAGCCAGAAGGATTCGCGTGCGCGCCGGCGTTCTTCTTCCGCGGTGAACAGCACCGCGCGCGCGTCGCGCAGCACGCGGTATTCCGCCCAGGGCCAGTACAGCCACTTCTTCAGGTGCTTGAGCGGGTAAGCGCGACGGAACCACGGGTCGAGCATGCCGTGCGGGAACACGAAATACGGCACGCCGCTGTCGCGCAGCGCCTGCCAGGCAGCAAAACCGTGGTGCTGCCACAGCCCGTTGACGATGACCGCGTCAAAGCCCTGCGCGTGTTCGCGCAGCCACGGCAGCAGCGCCGGGCAGTAGCGGTAGCCGCCGCGCGCGGGCCCGAGCGCATGCACCGGCAGGCCGGCGTCGCGCAGCCACGGCGCATCGGGTGCATCGAGCGTCAGCACCTCGACCCGATGGCCCTGCGCGGCCAGCGCGACGGCGCTCTGGCGCACGCACTCGGCGGGCCCGCCCTGGCGGGGATCGAGCGATGGCAGCAGTTGCAGGATCTTCATGCGCGGGATCCTTGCAGGGTGAGCCGCGGCGCCGCCGGGGCGGACGCGCGGGCAGGAGACAAGACCGGCAGCCGTGGCGGCTGCGGTGCGCCCGGCCGAGTGACCGGCGGACGCGTAGCAGCCGGCAACACCCGGCGGATCGTCAGGCGCTGCAGGCGCATGCACGAACCCACCAGCAGCCCCAGCGCCACGCCGTACAGCAGCCCGGCATAGCGCGGGCCCAGCGGGTTGCCGCCGATCGACGTGGCCGGCAGCGCCGCCAGCACCATCAGCGCGCGCCCCAGCACCGGCAGGTAAGGCGCGGCCGGCGCATCGCGGCGCCAGCGCCGGTAGATCAATGCGCCGCGCCACAGCGCGAACAACACCGCGAACGGCAGCGCCAGGCCGAACATCAGCCCGCCGGCAAAGAGCTGGTAGACCCAGAAGTTGTGGCCCGCGGCCCATTCGTTGATGGCGTAGAACTCCTTCTCGCTCATCTGTCCCGACAGCGCCGTAAGGTAGTCGGGCGAGTAGCGGTAGTTGTGGCCGAAGCCCTTGCCCAGCAGCAACGAGACCGTGCTGGCGGTGACCTGGTCGAGCTGGTCCTTGATTTCCGCCAGCCGCGTCGCGGTGGTGGGATCGATGCCCGATGCCGTTGCCTTGGCGGCCGAGATGCGTTGCTCCCAGTGCGCGGCCACGCTGGGGAACAGCGCCGAGCCGATCACCACGGTGCCGCCGATCAGCGCCACCGTAATCACCAGCGCGCGCGCCACCGACTTGAGCAGCTGGCGCAGCGACGGCGCGCCCAGCCACGTCGCCAGGCAGAACAGCATGGCGGTGCCGACCAGCAGGCTGCGCGTCACGCTCAGCAGCTCGATCGCCACCGACAGCAGGAACAGCAGCACGGTCAGCTTCGAAAAGCGCCGCGCGATCACGAACTCGTGCAGCAGCAGCCCCTGCAGCGCCAGGAACACCACCGAGACAATGCGGAAGCGCACCGTCTCCAGCCCGCCGCCGATGGCCATACCGTAGGCAAAGCTGAACAGCAGCGAAATCACCATGCCGGTGAACATGGCTTTTTCGATCTGCACGAGCCGGTCCTGCTGCCATGGGCGGCAGGCAGCCAGGAAGCCGAACAGCGTCAGCATGAACGGCAGCAGCACGCGCAGGTAATTGCCGAAGTCATTGCCCTGCAGCAGCTGCGGCACCAGGCTGCCGGGCACCGTCAGCATCAGCGCGATGGTGATCGCCGTGCGCAGCTGGCTGCCGCCGGCAAAGCGCGGCGCGATCATGGCCAGCACGACGGTGGCGGCGATGGCCGGCAGCGTCAGCAGGATCTGCGTGATGCGGCTGCCGTTCTCGTCGACGCTCTTGAAATCGACCGCCAGCGGGCACAGCGCCAGCCAGATCCAGATGGTGGTGAAGCGGTTGCGCATGGTCGCCTCCTAGCCCCGTACCGCGCTGGCCGGCAGCGCCGCGCCCGCCGGCGCCGGCACGGCCGGTGCCAGGCGCCGCCGCAGCCAGCTGCGCATCGGATCTTCATAAGCGCGGAAGACCAGCACGCTCAGCGCCACCGCGGCAGCCAGCGCCAGCCACCCGTACGCGCGCGGCCAGCCGGCCAGCCACGCCAGGCGGCCCAGCGGCACATGCAGCAGGTACAGCGAGAAGCTGGCCTCGCCTAGCACCACCAGCCAGCGCCGGTGCAGCAGGCCGAGCACGGGCCGCTGCAGCAGCGCAAGCCCGAGGATCAGCGCGCCGAACGCCGGCGCCTGCAGATAGAAGGCCGGCCAGCGCCCCGGCGACGAGAACGCCAGCGCGGCGAGAATCGCCACTGAGACACCCGTCAGCACGATGCCAAAGCGGTGGCGCGCGGCGGCGGCGAGCGGCATGCGCGCATGCCATTGCGCCGCGCACACGCCCAGCACGAACTCGAACAGGTGCGTCAGCGGGAACTGCGCGATCAGGAAACCCGAGCGCGACGGCGGCGTGGCGGCATCGACCAGCGCGATCCATGCGCCCTGCAGCAGCCACAGCAGCGCGCACCAGCGCAGCAGCGCCAGGCTCCCGCGCGCGGCGGCCCAGGCCAGCAGCGCCGGGAACAAGGCATAGAAGAAGGCCTCGCAGGAGATGCTCCACGCCGGCCCGTTCCAGGGCTGGTTCAGCCCGGCGAACGGCAGCCACGCGGTCAGCGCCAGCACCTGGCACAGCAGGCTTGCCGCCAGCATCGGCAGGTCCGGCCGCGCCAGCCCGTACCACTCGCGCAGCAGCGTGGCATCGCCTGCGTGCAGCAGCCATGCCGTCACCGCCAGCGCCGGCAGCAGCGACAGCAGCAGCACCGGCCAGATGCGCGCGACGCGGGCCGCATAGAAGGCGCGCACGCCGTTGCCGCCAAGCTTGTCGCGATAGTTGTAGGCGAGCACAAAGCCCGACAGCACAAAGAACAGCGACACCGCCGGGCGCCCGCCGTCGGCCGCGGCGACGAACCACGCCGGCACCGCCAGCAGCCCGATCTGGCTGAAGTGGCACAGCACCACCGTCAGCGCGGCCAGGAAGCGGATGCTGGTCAGCGCCGGCAGGTTGCCGCCGTGCGCCGTGCCGGCCGGCACGGCGCGCGGGGCGCGTCCGGCGGCCGGCGTCAGGCGGGGCGCACGCGGCGCGGCCGGCTCGATGGCTGGCATGAGTGCTCTCCTCCGGTGGAAAACAGGCAACCGGCCGGCGCACGGCGCAGGCAGCGGGGCCATGGCTTATAGGGCTCGCATCCCCCCGGACAGCGGTGGCGGCGGCGTTCGGCGCGCGGGCGTAGCTTGGACTTGGACTTGGACTTGGCCATGGCTTACTCCGCCTCCTCGGCCCGCAGCGCGGCGGGCGGCAGTTCGGCGCGGGGCACGGGTTCCGCCTCGGCAGCCGTTCCGCCTGCGACAAGCGCGCGCAGCCGCGCTTCGAGCCGCCCCAGCACCACCGGCGCGGCCAGCGTGCTGACTGCGTAAGCGCGCGCGGCGGCGCCGAGTTCGGCGCGTTGCGCGGCATCGCCCGCGAGCCGGCGGATGGCGTGCGCCAGCGCCTCGGCGTCCTCCGGCGGCACGGCCAGGCCGCGGCCGCCGAGCGCGGCGAACAGCTCGGTCCCGCCCTCGGCCATGGCCACGATGGCGCGCCCGCTGGCCAGCATGCCGGTCAGCTTGGACGGCATCACCAGGTCGGCGGCACCGCCGCGCTGCGGCAGCACGTGGATGTCCGCCAGGTTCAGCAGTTCATTGAGGCGTTCGGTCGGCTGCAGCGGCAGGAAGCGGCAGTTTTCCAGGCCGGCGCAGTGCAGCTCCAGCTCGGCGCGGGCCGGGCCATTGCCGCAGAACACGAACACGATGTCGGGCTGGCCGGCCAGCGCCGCCGCCGCGCACATCAACACGTCCAGGCCTTGCTTGGCACCCATGTTGCCGGCGTACAGCACCACCTTCTGGTGCGGCGCGATGCCGAGCGCTTCGCGATACGCGCTGGGCCGGTCGAGCGGGTGGATCGCGTCGGCATCGACCCAGTTCGGTAGCAGCACCACGCGCGCCGGCGCCACGCCCTTGCGCACGGCGGCCTGCGTCATCTTCTCGGAGATGGTCGAGACCACATCGAAGCTGCGCAGCAGCGCGCGCTCCACCCCCAGCGCCGCACGGCGCGCGCGGGCGCCGCGCAGCAGGCCGAGTTCGAAGGCGGCATCGACCTCGTAGTCCTGCAGGTGCAGCCAGGCTGCCGCGCCGGTCAGCCGCGCCAGCAGCCAGCCACCGGGCGCGCTCATCAGCCCCGGCGCGATCACCATCACCACGTCCGGTCGCCACCAGCACTGCCCCAGCAGCGCGGGCAGCGCCGCCAGCGCAAAACTGCCCAGGTGCAGCAGGCGATTGAGCCCGCCCGGGCGCCGCGGCACCCACAGCGGCACGCGCTGCACGCGTACGCCGGCGCGCTGCTCGCGGCGGTAGCGCCAGGCCGAGTAGCCGTCCTCCACCCGCCACGCCGGGTAGTACGGGGGGCCGCACACCACCCGTACCTCGTGCCCGGCGGCAGCCAGGGCCTCGGCCATCTCGGCGGTGTACTTGCCGGTGCCGGTCAGTTCGGGCGCGTAGTTCTGCCCGCAGATAAGGATTTTCATCGACTGCTCCGGTGGACTTCGGCTTCGGCGACGGGATGCGGCGCGGTACGCGCCTTGCCGCGCAGCAGGCTGGCGCAGCCGCGGTCGATATGGGTGGCGGCCGCCGCGGGATCGAAGCGGCCGATCAGGTCGATGCAGCGCTGCGCGGTGGCGCGGGTATCGGCGAACAGCTGCACGGCCTTGCCCAGCGCGGCCTGCAGCGCTGCCGCGTCACGCGCCGGCACCGCCAGGCCGGTCTCGCCCTCGCGCACCAGCTCCGGCACGCAGCCGCAGTTATCGCTGACCACCGCCGGGCAGCCGTGCGCCAGCGCTTCGTTGACCACCAAGCCCCAGGGCTCGCTGTAGCTCGGCAGCACCAGGCAGGTGGCGCGGTCGTATTCGGCCTCGAGCGCCGCGCCGTTGACGCTGCCCAGCAGCATCACGGCGCCGTCGAGCCCGAGCGCGTCGATGCGCTCGGGCAGGCGCTCGGCCATCGGGCCGCTGCCCGCCAGCCGCAGCGTGGCGGCCGGCATGGCCGGCAGCAGGCCGGCAAAGGCTTCGAGCAGGGTGTCCAGCCCCTTCCCTTCCGACAGCCGCCCCACATAGAGGAACACCGGCGTCTGCGGCTCTGGCGCCGGGGCGTCTGGCGTAGTCGCCTTCGGCGCACGCGCCAGCATCCGCCGTGCCAGCGCCTGCTCGGGCGTGTAGCCGGCCGGCAGCGCTGCCGCCTGGCAGGGGATGAAGATGCGCTCGCGCCGCGCGCCGAGCGACTCCAGGTATTCGCGGCTGCGCTCACCAAAGCCGAAGTAGCCCTGGCACAGCGCGAAGAACAGCCGCTTGGGCAGCGAGGTCAGCAAGCGCCGCGGGCGGTCGCGGCCAGTGGAATCGCAGAACACCGCGCGCCGCTTGCCGGTGACGATGCAGGCGAACAGCATCGCCCAGAATTCCGGCAGGTGGTAGCCCGGCAGCACCACCACCCGGCTGTCCGAGCGCAGCACCTCGCCCACCAGCCGCAACGTCATCTTCCAGCGCGGCACGTCCTCGTAGCAGCCCTTGAAGAGCTGGCGCATCGGGTATTGGTGCGCGCTGTAGTCGACCTCGGAAAACCCGAGCCGCATGTGCTCGGTCTCGGCGATCTGCACGACGGTATAGCGGATCGGCCCCTGCCCGTGCAGCTGGTGCAGCGCCGAGAAGACCTGGCCCTTGTGGCGCGACCAGACAACGTTGTGGAAGATGGTGACTGAGCCTGACATGACGACTACCCCCTGGTTTCGTACTGCCTGTTGTGTCTTGCCTTTTTTCTGTTGCCGGTTGCCTGTTCCCTGTTGCCTGTTCCCTGTTGCCTGTTCCCTGTTGCCTGATCGCGCCGGTCACGCCATCGCGCTTGCCTGCTGTGCCGCCGCGAACTCGCGCCAGGTACGCGCCAGGCCCGCTTCCAGCCCGATCGACGCCTGCCAGCCCATGCCGGCCAGCCGCGATACGTCGAGCAGCTTGCGCGGCGTGCCGTCGGGCTTGCTGGTGTCGAACACCAGTTCGCCGTCAAATCCCGCGACGCGGCACACCATGGCGGCCAGCTCGCCGATCGGGATGTCCGTGCCGGTGCCGACGTTGAACACGCCGCCATCCACGTCCTGTTGCAGCAGGAACAGCGTGGCCGCGGCCAGGTCGTCGACGTGCAGGAATTCGCGCCGCGGCGTGCCGGTGCCCCACACCGTCATCGTGCCGGCGCGCTCGCTGACGGCGGTATGCGCCTTGCGGATCAGCGCCGGCAGCACGTGGCTGCTGGTCAGGTCGTAGTTGTCGTTGGGCCCGTACAGGTTGGTCGGCATCACCGACAGGTAGCGCGTGCCGTATTGCCGGTTGCAGGCCTCGCACAGCTTCATCCCAGCAATCTTGGCGATGGCGTAGGCCTCGTTGGTCGGCTCCAGCGGCCCGCCCAGCAGGTAGTCCTCGCGGATCGGCTGGGCGCAGTCGCGCGGATAGATGCAGGACGAGCCGAAGAACACCAGCCGCTGCACGCCGCCCTCGAACGCGGCCTGGATCACGTTGGTCTCGATCGCCAGGTTCTCGTAGAGGAAGGAAGCCGGGCGCATCGCGTTGGCGACGATGCCACCCACGCGCGCCGCCGCCAGCAGCACCACGTCCACCTGCTGCCGCGCGAAGAAGCGGCGCACCGCGGCCTGGTCGGTCAGGTCCAGCTGGTCGCGCGCCGGCGTCAGCAGGCGCTCGTAGCCCGCCGCGCGCAGCTGGCGCACCAGTGCCGAACCCACCATGCCGCGATGGCCCGCGACGTAAATCCTTGTCTGCTTGTCCATGGTGAGCGCCGCTCCTTCACTCGTGGTGTTCCAGCGTCTTGAAGCCAGCCAGCGTGACCAGCGCGTCGCGCCGCGCGATCTGGAAGTCGGCGCGCACCATCTCCTTGACCAGCGACGAGAACGGCGTGGTCGGCTTCCAGCCCAGCCTTTCGCGCGCGCGGGTGGGATCGCCCAGCAGCGTCTCGACTTCCGTCGGGCGGAAATACGTCGGATCGACGCGCACGATCACCTTGCCCGGCGTCAGCCTGGTTTCCTTGCCATGCACCCGTTCGACAATGCCGACCTCGTCGACGCCCTCGCCCTCGAAGCGGATGGTCACGCCCAGCTCGGCGGCGGCGTACTGCACGAACTCGCGCACGCTGTACTGCTCGCCGGTGGCAATGACGAAGTCCTCGGGCTGCTCCTGCTGCAGCATCAGCCACTGCATCTCCACGTAATCGCGCGCGTGGCCCCAGTCGCGCAGCGACGACAGGTTGCCCAGGTAAAGCTCGTCCTGCAGCCCGACCGCGATGCGGGCGATGGCGCGGGTGATCTTGCGCGTGACGAAGGTCTCGCCGCGCACCGGCGATTCATGGTTGAAGAGGATGCCGTTGCAGGCGTAGATGCCGTAGGCCTCGCGGTAGTTGACGGTGATCCAGTAGGCGTAGAGCTTGGCCACCGCGTACGGGCTGCGCGGGTAGAACGGCGTGGTCTCTTTCTGCGGCACCTCCTGCACCAGCCCGTACAGCTCGGAGGTAGAAGCCTGGTAGAAGCGCGTCTTGCGTTCCATGCCGAGGATGCGGATCGCCTCCAGGATGCGCAGCGCGCCCAGGCCGTCGGCGTTGGCGGTGTACTCCGGCTCTTCGAACGACACCGCCACGTGGCTCTGCGCGGCCAGGTTGTAGATCTCGTCCGGCTCCACGCGCTGGATCACACGCAGCACGCTGGTGGCGTCGGTGAGATCGCCGTAGTGCAGGAAGAAGCGCAGGTCCTGCTCATGCCGCTCGCGGTAGAGGTGGTCGATGCGGTCCGTGTTGAACAGCGACGTGCGGCGCTTGATGCCGTGCACCTCGTACCCCTTGTCAAGCAGCGATTCAGCCAGGTAGGAGCCATCCTGCCCGGTGATGCCAGTGATCAGTGCGACCTTGCGTTTCATTCCCGTTCTCCCTGCCGTGGTGGATTGCCTTTTATGACTGATGCCTGATGCCTGATGGGCGCTATGCGCGGCGGCGGTCGCCGTCTCATTTGATGCCCTCGACGCTGGTGTAGTAGCCGGAGTAGCCGGTGCCCAGCCGCAGCGGCGGCTTGGGCACATCGGTCAGCAGCACACCGCGCAGCGCCACGCCGCCGCTGGCGAGCCGCCGCACGGTCTCGCCGATCTCGCCGGGGGGGTGGCGGCCGTGGCGCACCACCAGCAGCGTGATGCCGGCGTAGCGTCCCAGCAGCGTGGCGTCGGTGACCTCGAGCACCGGCGGGGTGTCGATGATCACCATGTCGTAGCGGTGCGAAAAATGGTCGAGCAACATGCGGAAGCGCTCGCTCATCAGCAGCTCGGCCGGGTCCGGCGGCACCGTGCCGCGTGGCATCACGTCTAGCCCCGGCAGCACGTCGCGCGTCACCACGGCATCGAAATTCTCGCCCATCAGCGCATCGGCCAGGCCGGGCTGGTGGCGCAGGCCGAAGTGCGCATGGACCGCGCCGCGGCGCATGTCGGCGTCGATCATCAGCACGCGCCGCTGCCCCGCCGCCACCAGCGCGGCCAGGTTGACCGACAGGAAGGACTTGCCCGCGTCCTGGCGCGAACCGGTCAGCATCACCACGTTGTTGCTGGCGTCGCGCAGCGCGTACTGCAGCGTGGTGCGCAGGCCGCGCACGCCCTCCACAGCGACGTCGTCCGGCGCGCGCGCCGCCAGCAGGCGAGGGCCGCGGCCGACGCGGCCGTGGCTCAACTCGCGCTGCAGGCGCAGTTGCATGCGGCTGCGCGGCACCACCGCGCACACCGGCACGCCGGTCAGGCGCTCGATGTCCTCGGGGTGCTCCATGCCGCCGTACAGCGCCTTCTTCAGCAGCGCCAGCAAGATCGCCGCGAGCATCCCCAGCCCCGCGCTGATCAACACCAGCATGGCCCGCTGCGGGCGCACCGGCTCGTCGGCGGGCGCGGCAAAGTCGACCACGCGCACGCTGCCGACCTGGCCCGCCTTGACCACGCGCAGCTGCTGCGCGTTGTTGAGCAGGCTGGTGTAGAGCTCGGTATCGACGCGCACGTCGCGCATCAGCCGCAGCGCGGTCTGCTCGGTATCGGGCAGCAGCGAGACGCTGCGCCGCAGGGCGTTCTGCTGCGCGGTCAGCGTGGCGATCTGCGCCTTGAGCGACACCACCGCCGGATTGTTCTCCGTGTAGCGCGTGTTGTATTCGGCAAGCTGCGCCTCCATGGTCAGCAGCCGGTTCTTGTTGTCGACGATCTGCTGCAGCAGCAGGCGGCTTTCCTCGCCCAGGTTGACGGTGCCCAGCTTGTTGCGGAACGAGTTGTAGCGCTCCTCGGCCTGGTCCAGTTCCTTGCGCAGCACCGGCAGCTGCTGCTCAAGGAAAGCCAGCGTGTGCTCGGCCTCGGCCGAACGCCGCCCGATGTCCTGCTGCACGAACTGGCGCGCGACGGTGTTGACGATCTCGGCGGTCAGCTTGCTGTCGGGGCCTTCCAGGCTGGCGCGGATGATGCCAGACTGCAGCGTGGTCTCGCCCACCGCCAGCGCGCGCTGCACCGACTCCACCGTAGCCAGGGTGGACGCGCGCGTCAGCTCGAACTGCGTGCCCGGCCGCCCGACCAGGTGGTCGATGCGCACGCGTACCGGGCCCAGCGTGCTGGCCCCGCCGGTCTCTTCGCCGACGCGGCCGTTGAGCACGAGCGCGCCATCGGGATCGCGCAGGCTGTAGGTGCGCTCGTCCTCGACGGTCAGCACGAACGGCTTCTTGTAGTACTTGGCCGGGGTTTCGAACAGCGACATCTTGATCGACTCGCCGCCCCACGCGTACTGCGGCAGCCCGAAGCGCGGCGGCGCGGGGGTCTTGCCGGTGTAACGGCCTGCCAGCCAGCCGCCGATCACGGGCAGGTAGCGCGGTCGCGCCCCGATATCCAGGTGCAGCGTGCGCACCGCGTCTTCCACCACCAGGCGCGAGCGGATCAGCTCGATCTCGGCGGCCGTGGAAGACTTGGAATCGAAGATCGACGACAGCGACTGCAGCGAGTTCTGGTTGTTAGCGTTGGCGTCGCCCTTGCTGTCTTCCACCTGGATCAGCGCGTCGGCGCGATACACCGGCTTGGCGATCATCGCGTAGATCGAACCGCCGGCCAGCGCCAGCAGCGTGATCGCGCCGATCATGCGCCAGTTCTCCAGCACCGTGACCAGGTAGTCGGACAGCCGCAGCTCGGGCGCCGCCGGCGCCTCGACATACTGGGTCTCTAGCAGGTTTGGCATGGTGTCACGCATCCCTTTCCGCCCGCGCGCGGCGCTGGCGAATGCCCTCGGTTCAATACGCGTTGCTGTGGAACAGGCCCTTGAAGACAGTGGCCGCGATGATCCGCATGTCCAGCCAGAAGGACCAGTTGACGAGGTAGTACAGGTCGTAGGCGATGCGGCCCTCCATCTTCTCGATGCGATCGGTCTCGCCGCGGTAGCCGTTCACCTGCGCCCAGCCGGTAATGCCGGGCTTGATGCGGTAGCGCTGGATATAGCCGGATACCAGCTTGCCGTAGTGGTCGTCGTGCTCCAGTGCGTGCGGGCGCGGGCCGACGACAGACATGTCGCCGCGCAGCACGTTGAAGAACTGCGGCAGCTCGTCCAGGCTGGTGCGGCGCAGGAAGGCGCCGACGCGGGTGACGCGCGGATCGCCGCGCGTGACCTGCGTCAGTTTCCCGGCGTGCTCGGTGTGCACGCACATCGAGCGGAACTTGTAGATGCGGAATACGCGCCCGTCCGCGCCCTTGCGCAACTGCGTGAACAGGACCGGTCCGCGCGACGACAGCTTGACCGCGATCGCGATCGCCGCCAGCAGCGGTGCCAGCCCGAGCAGCGCCGCCGCGGCGAAGAACCGGTCGAAGATCTCCTTCTGCGCCAGCGCGGTGGGCGACAGCGGCGACGCTGCCAGGTTGATCGCATGCATGCCGATCAGGTCGATCATCCCGCCATCGAACAGCGCCACCGTGCGCAGGTCCGGCACGAAGCGGATATTGATCAGCTCATCACGGAAGGCCGCGACGAACTCCAGGATCTCGCGTTCCTGCGACAGCGGCAGCGCCAGCCACAGCTCATGGATCTTCTGCGTGCGCACGTAGTGGGCAAAGGCCGCGCGGTCCTCAAAGATCGGCACGCGCGCATTCAAGCCGCCGGCACCCGGCATCACGTTGAACGCCGCCGCCACGCGGAAGCCCGAGGCCGGCGACGCGGCCACGCGCCGGATCACAGCATTGCAATGCGCGCCGCTGCCGACCACCGCCACCTGGTGCAGGTTCATGCCGGCGCTGCGCATATGGCCCAGCACCATATGGGCGAGCAACCGCGACACGATCATCAGCGCGCCGGTACTGGCGGTCCAGTAGGCAAACCACAGCCGCGACACCAGGTCGAGCCGGTGCACTGAGAACATCACCATCACGCCAAAGAGCTGAACCAGCAGCCAGGCAAGCGCCACCTGCCCGGCCAGCCCCAGCTTGGAGCGCCCGCGCCATGACTCATAGATGCCGAAGGCCGGGAACAGCGCCAGCGTGGACGCCGCCGATAGGGCGATGAAAAGCTCGAACAGGGCGCCCTGCCCGATCGCGTCAAAGCGAAACTGTGCCGCCAGCAGCGCACCGGCCAGCACCAGCGCCACATCAAGCATGCGCGCCAGCAATCCTTCAAGCTTGACCATTTCCCGTCCTCCTGCCCCGTCTGCCCAAACCTGCCCACTGCGCGGCGTGCCCGCTCCTTTCTGGCCGCCGCCGCGTTTCTGCGCCTATCCGCAGCGCCCGTAGTTGTCGTCCATGCGCACGATGTCGTCTTCGCCCAGGTAGCCGCCGGACTGGATCTCGATGATTTCCAGCGGCAGCTTGCCGGGGTTCTCCAGCCGGTGCGCCACACCCAGCGGGATATAGGCGGACTGGTTCTCGGCCAGCAGGAAGCTCTCGTCGCCGCGCGTGACGCGCGCGGTGCCGCTGACCACGACCCAGTGCTCGGCGCGGTGGTGGTGAAGCTGCAGCGATAGCCGCGCGCCGGGCGCCACCACGATGCGCTTGACCTGGAAGCGCTCGCCGTGGTCGATCGAGTCATAAAAGCCCCACGGGCGGCGCACCTTGCGGTGGTCCTCTGCCTCCGGCGCGCGTTGCGCCTTGATCCGCTCGACCAGGCTCTTGACGTCCTGCACGTGCGAGCGCTCGGCCACCAGCACCGCGTCGGCGGTCTCGACCACGACAATGTTGCTGGTGCCAACGCAGGCCACCAGGCGCCCGTCAGAGTAGGCATAGCTGGCGCTGGCGCCTTCAAACATCACGCGCCCGCGGGCCGCGTTGCCGTCGACGTCTTTCTCGGTGGCATCCCATACCGCCTCCCACGAACCCAGGTCCGACCAGCCGGCGGTCAGCGGCACCACTACCCCGTGACAGGGCGCGTCAGGCTGGTCGAGGCGCTCCATCACCGCGTAGTCGATCGAATCCGAGGGGCACTGCAGGAACGACTTGCCGTCCGGGCGGAAGTAAGGCGGCTGCAGCTTGCCGCCGATCACGGCGGCCATGCAGGCCTCGTAGATCGCAGGCTGCAGCGCCTGCAGCGCCTGCAGCCAGACCGTGGCGCGGACCACGAAGATGCCGCTGTTCCACCAGTACTGGCCGCTCTGCACATACTGCGCCGCCAGTTCCAGCGCCGGCTTCTCGACAAAGCGCGCGATACCGTGGGCGCCATCGCCCAGCGCCTCGCCCAGCCGGATGTAGCCGTAGCCGGTCTCGGGCCGGGTCGGCGGCACGCCCAGGGTTACTATCGCGCCGCGCTCGGCGTGCTCCGCCGCAAGCGCGATCGCGTGATGGAAAGCGGCGCCGTCCAGGATGGCGTGGTCGGCCGGCATCACCACCAGGATTACGTCTTCTCCCTTGCCCTGCGCCAGCCATGCGGCCACGGTCAGCGCGGGCGCGGTATTGCGCCGCGCGGGCTCGACCACCAGGCGCGCCTCGACACCGGCCTTGGCCAGTTGCTCGGCAGTGCTGAAGCGGTGTTCCTCGCCGCAGGTGATGATGGCTTCGGGCACCACCTCGCGCTGGGCGTTGAAGCCGGACAGGCGGCGCAATGTCGCCTGCAGCAGCGAGTCGGTGCCGACCAGATCGATCAGCTGCTTGGGATAGTGCTCGCGCGACAGCGGCCACAGGCGCGTGCCGGCGCCGCCGGCCAGCACCACCGGCGCCAGCCGCAGCCGCTGCGGCCGCGGACGGGTGCCGTCATTCTCTTCCTGGCCGCCGGCCTGCGCGGCCGCCACCGTGCCCGTCTCCACCTGCGTCGTCTTCAACATGGTCAAGCCCTCCAATCTCGACAACCTGGCGCGCGGCCTGGCGCGGGCGAGCTGCGCCCGCCGCGATGCCTCGCGGAACGTTTCACTGCAATCGGGTTACGTGGTGCTCCGTGGCGGCGCGCGGCCTCAGCTGTCGGTGGCGGCCTTGTATGCCTTGTGACGCTGGCGGAATTCGGTCGGTGACAGCGACAGCCGCTTGCGGAAGATCTTGGCCAGGCGATCGCCGTTGCCCATGCCGGAGCGGCGCGCCACCTTGTCGACCGGCAACTCGGTCTCGGCCAGCAGGCCGCAGGCAGTCTCAAGCCGCGCCTGCAGCAGAAAGTCGGAAGGGGTGGCGCCCATCTCCAGCTTGAAGCGGCGCAGGAAGTTGCGCTCGCTCATAGTCGCCACCTCGGCGGCGTCGGCAATCGAGACGTCGTGTTCGCAGTTCTGCTGCAGCCAGCGCGCGGCCGCGCGGATCTTGTCGGCTGCACTGGTCAGGCCGGCATCGGCCAGGCGCGGCAGCAGCTGGTCGGTCCAGGCCGGCAGCACGCGTTCGACTACCGCGCGTGCCACGTCCACGCCCAGGTCGCGCCGGATCACTGCCAGCGCGCCTTTCATCGATTCCAGGCGCAGTTCGGTGTCGTCGTTCGATGCCATCAGCGGCAGGTGCGAGCGGCGCGGCGGTTCGGAGGGCTGGATCACGCCGGCGGCCGCCAGCACGGCGCGGCCTTCGGCGATCGGGCGCACGCTGTCGGTGGTGGAGCAGGCGGCGCGCAGCCAGCACAGCAGGCGCGTGTCGCTGGCCGCGGCACGGGCGCCTTCGCCGCCGGCAATGAAGAGCATGTCGAGTCCGGCAGGTCGGCGCGGCTCGAGGCTGTCGGTCCAGACCCGCACCGCCGCCGAGCAGGTCACGCTGCCGCCTTCGACCGACAGGAAGCGCACGTCATAGGTAATGCGGCGGCTGCCGCCAGCGGGTGCGGCGATCTCGTTGGCGGTCTGAAACAGCTCGGCAACCAGGCCGGCCCCGAATAAGGAAAATCCCTCATAAAGCAGGATGCCAATGCGACGCGCGCTGGCGCGTGATGGGTCGGTGGTGAGTGTCGTGGAATAAACACTGGATGCGGGTGGCTCGATGTGGGCGTACGGCATGATTCCCCCAATACCTCGTTGGTTTTCTTCTGGCGCGAAACCGTTTGCATTGCATCGCACCATAGACATAACAATTTCGGTTATTTCCAGCCTGTCCGATTCTTGCGATGTCTTGGCGGAAGGGTATTGAGCGCCTTCGCTTACCTGCTGCAAGCCACTGTTGTATAACGGTTTTTATTTATGCAACACGCGACTCCCTGGTTCGCATAATCCGCGTTGCCGCGCCTTCAAAACCAATATAGTCGTTACGTTGCATCGCAACATAAACGCACCAATTCGAACGTGATATAAATAACACTAAGACGTGATCTGGTGCATTCTTAATTCGCCAAGTGAGGGCAAACGCGCTTGTGTTTTGCACAAAAGCAACGCTTGCCCGGCTGTGCCCCAAATCAACGAAACGCTTTGAGAATCTGGTGCATCCGTGCCGGCCGGGTCACTTGTATTCCCTTCACGCCACGCCTAGCACTTCGTGCGCAATCGCCTGGTAGCGCCGCGCCGTGTCGTGCAGCGTCAGCCCCTCCAGCGGCCGCCGCGCCCGTGGCTGCGCCAGGGCACGGACCAGCGCCTGCGCATAGGCCGCGGAATCCGCGCAGTCGACCAGTTGAACCGCATCGTGCCCTTCGGCGAATGCAAACGCCGGGATCGCGCTCGCCACCACCGGGATGCCGCTGGCCAGGGCTTCCAGGAAAGCGATGCTGTGCGCCTCCGACGCGGAGGGCATCGCGAACACCGAGGCCTGCGCCAGCAGCGCGGGCACATCGTCGCACGGGCCGTTGATGCTGACCTTGTCGGTCAGCCCCAGCGCTGCAACGAGGGCGCGCACCTTGCAGTAGTACACCGCGTCCTCGATCACGCCGTACAACGCCAGCCGGGCCTGCGGCACCTGCTGCAGCGTGGCCTGGAACGCGCGCACGGTGCGGAGCTGGTTCTTGACCGCGTCGTAGCGACCGATCTGCAGCAGCAAGGGTGCGGCGCCCGACGGCGCGGTGGCCGGCAGCCCGAAGCGGCTGGTATCAACACCATTGGGGATCACCGTCAGGCGCGGATGCGTGCCGACCTCGGCAAGGTAGTCGCGCACGTTGCTTTGCGCCACGCCCACCACCGCACGGGCGCGCCGCGACAGCAGGCGTTCGGTCCAGCGGAACAGGTCGCGCTGGAAGTCGTTGACCGCGGAGTGCATCACGTACACCACCGGCACGCGCGTTGGCAGCGCGCGCGCATAGAAGGCCGGGATGGTGGCGTGCGCGAAGACGATGTCTGGCCGCCAGCGGCGCATCACGCCGTGCAGATACCACAGCCGCGCCAACGGGCGCAGCGCGCGCTTCGGAAAGCTGCAGGCCACCCCCGCCGCGGCCAGTTGCGCCCGCAGCGGCGCGAAGTCATCGTGGGCGGGCATCAGCGCCGCCACCGCCACGGCCTCGCCGCCGTGCTGCTGGTACAGCGCGAGGTCACGCACCAGGATCTCCGCGCCCGACATGCGCGGCGACAGCACCAGATGAAGAATGCGCATCACTTGCTCCTCAAAGCTTTGGTCAGCATCCATGCCATGGCGCTGGCCAGTCCCACGGTCATGGACCAGGCAATGCCGGTGGCGCCCCACCAGTGCGTGGCCGGCGGCACGCAAACCAGCAGCACGCCCACCTGCACCACCGAGGCATGCGTGGCTACGCGCGGTTTGCCGATGGCACGCAGGTAGGCCACCAGCAGCGCGATCAGCGCGCCGATGGCCATGTTCAGCGTGAACACCCGAAACAGCGGCACCGCCTCCAGCCAGCCGGGGCCGAGCAGCAGCAGGAACAGCGGCGCCGCCGCCAGGTTCAGCGCGGCCACCGCCAGCACCAGCGCCGCCGCGCCCAGCCCCAGCAGCCGGCGCAGCAGGCGCGCGGCGGCGCCGTCCTGTTGCCGGTGGTGCGCGGCGAAGGTGGGGAACAGGTATTGCGACATGGCGATGCCGGCGTCGGCCAGCAGCATCTGCGCCAGCTTGGACGACATCTGGTAGGCACCCAGCTGCGCCGGTCCCAGCAGCTTGCCGACCATCACCTTGTCGAACTGGTTGAGCAGCAGGTTGACCACGCTGGCGGCCCAGATCCAGCGGCTGAAGCCGAGGAAATGGCCGATGCCGGTCCAGCGCAGCTGCAGCGGCGGGCGCGGGCGCATGGTGGCCCAGGTCAGCGCGCTTTTCAGCGTCTCGGCGGCAAGCAGGCCGATCACTACGCTGTAGGCGCCGGCGCCGCCCAGTGCGCACCCGACGCTGATGGCACAGTCGGCCACGGCAACGACGCTCTCCAATACGGCCACCCGCCGGAAGTCGCGCTCGCGCGTGACCACATAGTAGGCGGGCGAGGCCACCCCGCGCAGCAACGGCAACGCGGCCGCGAGCTGCAACAGCGGCAGCGCGCCGGCCAGGTGGAACTGCGCTTCGAGCAGCGGCGCCAGTCCCAGCAGCAGCAAGGCAACCAGCGCACCGCGGCAGGCCAGCGCCGACCACACCGCGCCCAGTTCGGCGGGCGCCGGCGCGCGCTGGCCCTGGATCACCGCCTGCGGCAGGCCGGTGTCGCTGAGCGCCTCGGCGATTGCCACCGCCAGCAGCGCCACGCCGACGACCCCGAGCGCCTCAGGACCCAGCAGGCGCCCCACCACCAGGAACTTGACCGCGACCATGCCGCGCACCAGCGCCTGCTGGGCCAGCACCCACACGGCAGAACTGGCGGCGGGCCGCCGGCGGGGCAGCGCCGCCACGAATTTCAGGGTCTTGATCATGGAGCCTCGTCCTTGTGCCGAGCCGATCGCGCGGGCGGCAACGGCATGCACCGGACTCCACTAGAACCCGGCGCCGCCGCGGCGTTCCGCCATCGTCTAGCGCCTATCGGACAGGCGCGCGCCGAACGCCTTCTTCCGCCAGCGGGCGCTCTGCAGAATGGCGGTTGCCGACGGCAGCGCGCTGCTAGTGTTGCCATATCGTCGTCGACACGCGCACACCGGCACACGGCAAACGCAGCCGCCCGCAGCCGTCAACCAGGGAATGAGAATGCCCGACGCCAGCCTCTTCATCATCGAACCCGACTTCTCCGGCCACCGCTGGCGCTACGTGGAATGGGCGCTGCAGGCCTTTGCCGAAGCCGGGCGTCATTGCGTGGTGGTGACCGACGAAGCCAACCTCGGCCATCCGCTGGCACACGCGCTGCAGGCCGGCCGCCATCCCGGCTGCGCGGTGATGGCGCTGCCGCTGCCGGCCGATGCGGGAAGGGGCGCGGGGCGCGTCGCCTACGTGCGCTACTGGCGTATCTTCCGGCACCTGTACCGGCAGGCCTGCGCCGCGCACCGTGCCGGGCTGGTGCTAGTGCCCTACGCGGACTACTTCCTGTGGGCGCTGCCGCTGCTGCGCTCGCCGTTTGGCGCCACGCCGTGGCTCGGCATCACCATGCGCGCCGGCTTCCACCACCATCGCGTGGGCGTGCGCGCGCCGCGCCAGCCACTGGTCAATGCGCTCAAGACGCTGCTGTTCCGCCGCGCACTGCGCACGCCGGGGCTGAAGACGCTGCTCTCGATCGACCCCACCCTGCCCGCATGGCATGGCAACCGCAGCGGCGCGGCACTGGCGTATCTTGCCGATCCCGGCCCCGACATGACGCCGGCCACGCAGTCGGCGGCGCGCGCGCGCCTGGGGCTGGGGCCGGATAGCGGCCCGGTGCTGCTGGTCTACGGCGCCATCACCGCGCGCAAGGGCATCCGCGAACTGGTCTACGCCCTCGCCACGCGTACCGGCGCGCCGCGGCTGGTGGTGGCCGGCGTACAGGACGAGGAAGTCCGCGCGTGGTTGCCGGCAGCGACCGCCAGCCTGTCGCCGCCGCCGCTGGTGCTGGACCGCTTTATCCCCGAGGCGCAGGAAGCCGACCTGTTCTCCGCCTGCGACGCGGTGTGGCTCGGCTACCAGGGCCACTACGGCATGAGCGGGGTGCTGGTGCAGGCCTACCGCTTCGGCAAGCCGGTGCTGGCCACGGCCGACGGCCTGATCGGCTGGTTCTGCTGCGGCCGCGACCTGGGCCCGGTCATGGACGACCTGTCGGTCGGGGCCATCCACGGCGCACTGGACCAGCTCGTGCAGCCGCCCTTGCCCCGCGCCGGGGGCACCGGCTCGCATGCGCACCTGCTGGCGCGCCACACCGTCGCCGAATTCAAACTGACGCTGCGCCGTGCGGCGGCATAGCCGCGGCGCCCCCGCGCGGGCCGCCCTGATCCGAGGAGCTGACGATGCCACTTCCACACGCGGCGGGAGCGCCCGCGTCTGCGCGCCTGCGCGAACTTGACTTCATTCGCGGCATGGCCATCATTGCCGTGATGGGGATCCACTTCCATACCGTCAATACCGGCAGCACCCTGGTCTGGTTGCTGGAATACCCGCTGAAGACCTTCGGTCGCGAAGGCGTGACCCTGTTCTTCACGCTGAGCGGCTTCCTGGTCGGCGGGGTGCTGATGCGCGAGCTGGCCGAGCGCGGCACCATCGACGCGCGTCGCTTCATCATCCGCCGCATGTTCAAGATCTGGCCCGCCTATTACGCGCTGATCCTGTTCCATGCCATCGTCGGCCGGCATCCGCGCGACAGCTTCCTGCTGCAGAACGTGGTGCACCTGCAGAACTACCTGGGTTCGAGCATCGCGCAGACGTGGAGCCTGGCGGTGGAAGAGCACTTCTACCTGCTGCTGCCACCGGCGCTGCTGCTGGCCGCGCGCTTGCGCCTGGGGCCGCGCACGCTGCTGTGCCTGCTCTGCGCCGCCTGCCTGCTGGTGCTGGCCGCGCGCAGCGCGGCGGTGAGCGCCGGCGAGATCCAGGCGGCCTACGTCTACACGCACTACCGCGTCGACAGCCTGCTGTTCGGCGTGATGCTGGCGATCCTGTACTGGCTGCTGCCCGGCCACTACCGCAAGCTGGCGACGCGGCGGGCCTGGCTGATGCTGGCCGTGGCCGCGCTGCTAGTATGGCTGGTATTCCTGCAGGACGAGATCATGGTCGAGGAAAGCATCGGTTTCACCATCCAGTCGATCGGCTTCAGCGCGCTGATCGTGCTGGTGCTGGAGCACTCGGGCCGGCTGCGCGATACGCTCCCGTACCGCTGGGTGGCGTGGGTGGGCCTGTACTCCTATGGCATCTACCTGTGGCATACCATCGCGCGCGAGCCCGGCAAGATCTTCATCAACACCGCGCTCGCATACGGCGTGCCGCCGGTGACGACCTGGGCAATGGCAGTGGTGCTCCAGTTCGCCATTGCCATCTGCGCCGGCTACCTGACCACGCGCGCGGTGGAATTCCCGTTCCTGCGGCTGCGCGACGCGGTCTTCCCGGACCACCGCGCCAGCGTCGCGGCAACACCGGCGCGCGGCATGCAACACCCGCTGCCATAGCGGTCGGTGCAAGGCTCGCGCGCAGTGCACTAGTACGCGTCCGCCAAAAGCTACGCCGTGCTTGCCAAACGCGCCGCAAGGCGCGTTGCGCGCCGATTGACGATCAATAATTTTCCTAACGGGAACACAAGATCAGGCAGCGAGACAGCCGCACGCCGGACAACTCGATCCGGCGGCACAAGAACGGGAGGTCGAACATGGAAGGCGATGCATTGGCGCACCGGCCGGAAGGCGCTGGCCTGAGGCGCCCAGGCGACGACGGCCGCGTGATCGCGCTGGACCAGGCCGGCAAGGGCAATTACGCGCGCCGGCGCGGCCGGCTGGTCGAAGCGCTGTGGTTCGTGCTGGAGGCCGCGCTCATCAACAACAAGCTGGTGCCGTTTTCCGCGCTGCGTGTAGGGCTGCTGCGGATGTTCGGCGCGCACATCGGCCGCGGCTGCCGGCTGATGCATCCGATCCGCGTCAAATACCCCTGGAACCTGGAAGTCGGCGATGCCTGCTGGTTCGGCGTCGATGTCTGGCTGTACAACCAGGACCGCATCCGTATCGGCTCGCACGTCTGCATATCGCAGGGCAGCTTCCTCACCACCGGGTCGCACGCGGTCGACAGCAACATGGACCTGCAGGTCGCGCCGATCGTGATCGAAGACGGCGCGTGGGTCACCTCGCGCTGCATCGTGCAGAAGGGCGTCACCATCGGGCGCTCCGCGGTGGTCACGCCGATGTCGGTGGTGCACCGCTCGCTCGCACCCGGAGGCATCTACGGTGGCAATCCTTGCCGCTTTATCCGCAACCGGTTCGACGGCACCAGCCCCGGACACAACGCACCCAACGCAGGCAACGCGCCCTAAGGAGACTGTCATGCGCGATCTGGCACAGACGATCAGCGCCGAACGCGGCCGTTCGATCGAACTCGACTTCGTGCGCGGCGTGGCGATCATCATGGTGATGGGGATGCATTTCCACACCGTCACCACTGGCTACCCGCTGCTGGCCGTGATCGAATACCCGTTCAAGCAATACGGCCGCGAAGGCGTGAACCTGTTCTTCACGCTCAGCGGCTTCCTCGTCGGCGGCCTGCTGCTGCGGCAGTACGCGCAGGGCGGGCAGGTCGATGCGGGCCGCTTCATCATCCGGCGCATCTTCAAGATCTGGCCGGCGTACTACGCGCTGATCCTGTTCCACGTGCTGGTGGGCCGCCACCCGCCCGGCACCTTCCTGTACCAGAACCTGACGCACCTGCAGAACTACCTGGGCTCGTCGATCGCGCAGACCTGGAGCCTGGCGGTGGAAGAACACTTCTACCTGCTGCTGCCCGCGCTGCTGCTGTTCCTGGGCCGCTGGCGCGCCAGCGCGCGCGCCATCCTGTGGACGCTAGGCGCGCTATGCGCCGCGGTGCTGGCGGCACGCTGCGCGGTGGTGGCGGCGGGCGACCTGCACGCGGCCGCGTTCTACACCCAGTACCGCATCGACAGCCTGCTGATCGGCGTGATGCTGGCCACGGTCTACTGGATGCTGCCCGATGTGTACCGGCGCCTGGCGCGCAACATGCCGCTGCTGCTGGCGCTGGTATTGGGCCTGGTGGCGTGGCTGGGCTGGTTGCAGAAGGCGCTGGGCGCCGAGGAAAGCGTGGGCTACACGATCCAGGCCATCGGCTTCGTCGCGCTGATCGTGCTGGTGCTGGAGTACTCCGCCGCACTGAGCAATGCGCGCCTTTATCGTGCGGTGGCATGGACCGGCGTCTACTCGTACGGCATCTACCTGTGGCACTCGCTGGCGCTGGCGCCGGGTGACTTCTTTATCCGCAAGGCCCTGGCCTTTGGCGTGCCGGTGCCGCTGGTGTGGGTCGCGGCGCTGGTGCTGCAGTTCGGGCTGGCGGCCGGGATCGGCTTCCTGACCACGCGCGCGATCGAGTTTCCCTGCCTGCGGCTGCGCGACGCGCTGTTCCCGTCGCGGCAGCGCCGCGTGACGGATGCCGATGCCGGCGCGGTGGAAGGCGCTGCAGCGCTGCCTGGCAAGCGGCCGGCTGCCTGAGCGCATGACGGTATCGACTGGGGCAGAGATGGCGCCGGGCCCGACATCGTTGCGTGCCGGCCGGCGCTGGGGTCGGCTACTGCGGTACGTAGCCTTCAGGAGCGGTCGTGCGCGACTGGATCACGGCCGCATTGACGGACACCACGTAGATCGGCGTTCCGGTCAGTTGCAGGTTGACCGCGCCGTTGGTGTAAGGCACCGAGATGGGGTTGCCCATCATGTCGAGCACAGAGACCTGGCCGCTGGTGCCCGGCGCATCGACCTGCAGGCTGTACGGAATGCCGAAGGTGGTGCTGAAGCCCGCCGCCGCGTTCCAGCTCGCATTGCTGTGCGCCCACAGTGCGGTCACGACCTTGCCGCCGCCCAGCCGTTGGAACGCATAGCCATAGGCGCCGGCGGGCAGGTCCGTCAGGGGCCCCAGGGTATTGGTGCCATCGATCAGGCGCGTCATCGCCGCCACCGCCATGGCCGCCGGCTTGGGGCTGATCTGCGCCGGCCCGTAGCCGCCATGCGCGTTCTCCAGGTCGAAGAACAGGCCGTAGCCGGCCTGGCCCCCGGCCTCGGGCGTGTCGCTGGCATAGAACACAAAGGTCACGTCGGCGCCCTCACCCAGCAGGATCAGGTGCGTGCGCGCCACCACCGCGCCATGCCCGTACAGCGCGTTGGGCGTGGGATAGGCCGGACCATAGCTGGTGCCGATGTCGTAGCTGATGCCGGTCTCGGTGACAAACAGCCGGGCACCGCGCTTGAGCTGGCTGGCGACCGCGTGGCGCAGCTCACGCATCGAGGCCGGCAGCGCGTTGGCGGCCGCCGCGGCGTCGCTGTCGCCCACCAGCCGTTCCGGCGGATGCGACGGCGAGGTGCCGATGTCGTAGTAGCCATGCACGCTGACGCCGTCCAGGTAAGGCGCCAGTCCCTGCGGTACCAGCCGGTTCAGCCATTTGCTGTTCTCGCGCACCATCGCATTGGTGATGCCCATTACCACCGCTGACGGATCGGTGCCGTGGATGCCCTGCCACGTCGCCCGGTACATCGCCACCAGGTTGGCATCCGTATCCAGCCAGGGCAGGCCGCCGGCATAGTCGGGCTCCCAGGTCACCTGGTAATAGTTGGCCGCCTGCGCCGGGAAGTACTGCTTGCGGATCCGGTCCGACTCCTGGCCGACGCGCCCCATGTAGTTCTGGTAGTCGGCCAGCGACTTGGGCGCATAGCTGTGGGTGGCCGCACCGGTGGGGCTGGCCCACGCCGGGATGCCGTCGAGCTGGATCAGGCGCATCAGGTCGCCGGGCTTGAAGAACGGCGCGAGCTGGTCCGCCTCCGCCGAGAAGGTATTCGGGCCGTTCGGCTCCATCTTGTACCAGTTGCGGTTGTCATTGACCCAGCTCAGCCCCAGCGTGGTGTAGAGCGGTCGGTAGCCGTCGCCGGTGCAGCAGGCCTGGCCCGGCAGCAGGTAGGCCGCGCCCTGCCCGCCGAAACGGCGCAGGTCCTGGCGTGCAAAGGTGGCCGCCGGCAGTACCGGTGACATGTCAGGCAGTACGCCAAAGGTCGCGATGCCGTCCGGGCGCGTGCCACGCGCGCGCAGCCCTGACGGCGCCGAGCCCAGGCTGGCCGAGATGGCGAAATAGCCGGCCAGCGCCGACATGCAGTCCAGCGTGGTGGTACGCGCCCCGGCCGCGGCCGGGAAGCTGCCCTGCGCGCGCACCGTGCCCCAGGTGTCCGCGATCTGCCAGTTCACGACGACGTCGGCACCAGTGCGGGTGGTGATGCGAAGCTGGAAGGCCGCGCCCGCCGCCGCCATGCGGGTACCGTCGCCGCCAGCAAAGTCGGCCTCGATGGCATCGCCCGCACCGCCGGCTGCCACGCTGGTGCCAGGCTTGTTGCAGCTGAGCACCGCGCGCGTGGGACTGCCGGCACTGGGCGTGGGCGCTGCCGGCTCGGCGGCGGTGTTTGCATACCAGCAGCCCTTGGCGGCGCCGGGGGCAGGATCGCCGAACACGCCGTTGTTGCAGCCCACGCCGTCGGAGAAGGTCTTAGTAACGTACTGGGTCGTGGTGCCGTACTTGACCACGCGCGTGCCGTTAAAGCTGCAGAAGCTGTTCTCGTTGCCGCACGCGACCCAGCTGTTGTCCGCCGCAGACGTCGCGCCGGCGTCGTACCAGCAACTCTTGGCCGCGCCCGGCGCAGGGTCGCCGAAGACGCCGTTGTCACAGGGCGTGCCGCCGGTAAAGGACTTGATCACATACTGGGTCTCGGTGCCGTACTTGACCTGGTGGGTGCCGCTGAATACGCAGGTCTTGTTCTCGGTCGCGCACAGGGTCCAGGCGTCCGAGGCCTCGACGGCCAGGCGCGCGCCGCCGCCCCCGTCGCCACCGCCGCTGCCGCAGCCGGACAGCGCAAACAGCAGGGAACACCACAGGCACAGGCTGGCGAAAACGGTGCGCAGGCACGGTACGGCCGCCGCGCTTGCCTTGGGGCTGGAACAGATCGTCATGGCTTCTCCATCGTTGGTCCCTGAGGTTGGTCCCTGAGGTTGGTCCCTGAGTCGGTGCGTGGCGGGTGCGTGCGGCAGCAGCACCGCCGCGGGCTGGCGGCGATGGATGCCGGCATGGTCCGGGATGCCGCCTTGGCACCGGCGAGGTGTGCCGGGGTCCACCGGACAGGGAGTGGTGGCGCGGGCGCGGGTCGGCGGCGTGCACGACCGCCGCTCCGGCACTGTCCGGCCGGTTTCGGAAGCTTAGGCAGGGCCTGCCGGATCAATCGGCCAAAACCCTACCTCCAGCCGACGAGTGCGACTAACGCGCCGAAGCCGATGAGCGCAGCGCGCCCACCAATGCGGCCCGGACCGCAAAGCGCCGCGGCGCCAATGGCGGCGGTGGCCGAAATTGGCGAACTGTTGGCAAAACGCCACCCGCCGCGCGCCATACGCTGCAAGTACCGGTTGCGCTGCACGCCCCATAGCGGCACCGCCGGACCCCAGCGTTCCAACCAAAGACAGGACAACGTCATGCTCAAGGTCAAGAAAGCCGTGTTCCCGGTGGCCGGTCTCGGCACGCGATTCCTACCGGCCACCAAGGCCAGCCCGAAAGAGATGCTGACGGTGGTGGACAAGCCGCTGATCCAGTACGCCGTGGAAGAAGCAGTCGCGGCCGGCATCACCGAGCTGATCTTTGTCACCGGGCGCAGCAAGCGCGCCATCGAAGATCATTTCGACAAATCGTGCGAGATCGAGGCCGAACTGATGGCGCGCGGCAAGCAGCAACTGCTCGACGTGGTGCGCAACATCAAGCCGTCGCATGTCGACTGCTTCTACGTGCGCCAGGCCGAGCCGCTGGGGCTGGGCCATGCCGTGCGCTGCGCCAGCAAGCTGGTCGGCGGCGAACCGTTCGCGGTGATCCTGGCCGACGACCTGCTCGATGCACCCACGCCGGTGCTGAGCCAGATGATCCGCGTGTTCGACCACTACCACAGCTCGGTGGTGGGCGTGGAAGAGATCGCGCCGGAAGACTCGCGCGCCTATGGCGTGGTCGCCGGCAAGCCTTGGGACGAGCGCCTGATGAAGATGTCCGGCATCGTCGAGAAGCCGGCGCCGGAGAACGCACCCTCGCGGCTCGGCGTGGTCGGCCGCTATGTGTTCACACCGCGCATCCTCGACTACCTGCAGACCCTCACCCCTGGCGCCGGCGGCGAACTGCAGCTGACCGATGCGATCCAGGTGCTGCTTGCCGAGGAACAGGTGCTGGCCTACCGCTATCACGGCCGCCGCTTCGACTGCGGGAGCAAGCTGGGCTACCTGATGGCGACGGTGGAGTTCGCGCTTCGCCACTCCGAGGTGGGCGAGCCCTTCCAGCAATATCTGCGCACCGAGCACGCGCTGGCGCTGCCGGCACTCCTGGCCACGCTGCCGGCGTCTGACGGCGCCGCCGCTGCGCAACCTGAGCCCGAATCAGCGCGCGCCAAAGCGTCGATGGCCAATGATGCGCTGGCTGCCGCGGATGCCTAGTGTGCCTGGCAGCCGGGCCCCCGCCGGCTGCCGCGGCGTGCAAGGCATTTGGCCCGCGCCTTTTGCGCGGGCTTTTTCTTGGTTAGCGGAAGTAGGCCCGCGTGTTCTCGTGCAGGTCGTCGTTGCGGAGGATCTCGACAGGCGTCATCCAGCGGTACGCGTTGTGCTGCTCCTGCGGCGCGGCGAGCGCCATGCTGGGCACCTGCACCTCATACGCCAGCACCACATAGTGCGTGCCGATGCCCGGCGCGCCGGCAAAGTTGTCCGGATAAAAATGCTCGAAGGCGCCCAGCATACGCGCCGCTCGCCGCCGCAGGTCGAGACCCAGCTCGTCGGCCGCGATGCGCTGGAAGGCGTCGTCCAGATGCTCGTCCTTGCGGATACGGCCTCCCGGCACGAACCACGTGCCCTGTGCCGGCCGGTTCTTGCGCCGGCCCAACAGGATGCGCCCGCCCGGTTCGGAGACCACCAGGTCGATGGCCACCAGCGGCGCGGCGTGTATCACGTAAAGGAAGTCGTCCTGGCTCAGCATGGCAGAGGTGTCAGCGGGTCTGGTCATCGCCACAGTGTACGGCACTGCCTGCGGGCATCTACCCGGCGCGAGACGCCGAAACCCTTCCCACGGCCGCCTGAATTCGCGCCACGCGAGCACCGCATGGACATTGCTATGTAATGCGCCTCGTTCACCAGTCGTAGAACAAAGGAAAGTTCGTTCTACGAGTTCGCGCCGTCGGCGCGGACGACAAGATCCGCTTTGCCTCCGCCAAATCGGATGCAGCCTTCCGTGTCTTCTTTGCCTGCGCCAGCTTTCCGTCGACGTAGTCTGCGATGGGATCCGCCTCGACTCGCCCACGCGACCGCTTCTTGTCTTCCTTCTCCTGATTGATTTGCTGGCGTAGTTTCAGGTTGTGCCGTATCACGCCCCAGCCCCCTTGCGCCTCCAAGAGCCCCAACTCAACGCCGTCAGGTTGAAACGCACGGACACAGCGAAGATCATCGGCATTCAGATAGATAGGCAGGCTCTTGCCGATCAGATCCGTGCTGCAGGCGAGGACGCTGCTTGTGTAGCGCACGCCATACAAATTGATGTGCGGTCGAACGCCCCGGTCGAGGTATGCGCGCACTGTGCAACGCCTGGCCGATTGCATCAGGCACAGCGTGCGGCGCCGATGTTCGGGCAGCCATGTCACCAACTGTTCCTTGCCCCGAATAAAATACTCCATCGCCTCAAGTGGCGTGACATTGTTCAGGCTGGCATGCGGCGTACCGTTGTAGCTCGCGATAGCGTATTCGACCAACTCCTCCAACTCGTCAAACGACACAAACAAGCGTAGCTTTCCCTTCGGATCAGCCAGCGCGCGCCGCAAATCACGGGGATGCGAACCCGTATAGCCAGGCAATCTGGAAGACAGTCTGCTCGCAATGGTCCCGAAGAAGCGTTCGATGTAGGGTCGATCATCGGGACTGTACTTCGGCCCTGCGTCTGCACAACAGCCAACGAAATCCAGTGCCCTGAACTGGGCGTCGCGGCCTTTGCATTCAATGAGGCGGGACAAGCTGTTGTCGATGAGGTGGGCGAACTGGTGATCACCCAGCCAATGCCGTCCATGCCGCTTTATTTCTGGAACGACCCGGACGGAAGCCGTTACCGCGATAGTTACTTCGACATGTACCCAGGTGTGTGGCGTCAAGGCGATTGGATACGTTTCACTTCCTACGGCGGTTCATGCTGCTGGGCGCCGAGCTAGGCAAGGTCGCCAACCCGGACACCATGCGAAATCCGCGCAGCCTGGACTTCTTTATCGAGTACGCGAAGACGCTCGAAAACGCTTCGTTTATCACCGACCATGGTGGCGGCACAAGATAGCTTTCAATGGTGAGTCCCTGTCGCGCCCGTTCCCGGCTCGGCGAAGATCGCTACCGGCCGTGTTGAACTGGCCGGTGCGGTCCTGCAAATCCCGCACCGGCGCTGTGCGCAGCGCAAGAAGCGAAACCCGGACCCCTCGCCTGATCCAGGAATCGCTTCTACGCCACGGCAGTCGAGCCTGCCGGTTGCGCCCGCCGCGCCAGCAAATCCAGCGCCACATCCACGATCATGTCCTCCTGTCCTCCCACCATCCCGCGCTTGCCCAATTCGACCAGGATATCGACCGTCCCCAGCCCATACCGCGCCGCAGCGGTCTCCGCATGCCGCAGGAAGCTGGAATACACCCCGGCGTAGCCCAGCGCCAGCGTTTCGCGATCCACGCGTACCGGGCGGTCCTGCAGCGGACGGACGATATCGTCCGCCGCATCCATCAGCGTATAGAGATCGCAGGCATGGTTCCAGCCCAGCCGCTCGGCCGCAGCGATGAACACTTCCAGCGGCGCGTTGCCGGCACCGGCGCCCATCCCGGCAAGGCTGGCGTCCACGCGATCGCAGCCCTCCTCCACCGCGACGATGGAATTGGCCACGCCCAGGCTGAGGTTGTGGTGGGCGTGCATGCCGGTGGCCGTCTCGGGCCTGAGCACGTCCTTGAACGCGCGGAAGCGGTCGCGCACGTCCTGCATGCTGAGCGCGCCGCCCGAGTCGACCACATACACGCACTGCGCGCCGTAGCTCTCCATCAGCTTGGCCTGCTGCGCCAGCGCCGCGGGCGGGGTCATGTGGCTCATCATCAGGAAGCCGACGGTATCCATGCCGAGTTCGCGCGCGAATTCGATATGCTGGCGCGAAACGTCGGCCTCGGTGCAGTGGGTGGCCACGCGCACCACGCGAGCGCCCGCATCGTAGGCGGCCCGCAGGTCGTGCACGGTGCCGACGCCAGGCAGGAGCAGCGTGGCGACGCGCGCATGGCGCACGGTCTCGGCGACGGCGGCGATCCATTCCAGGTCGGTGTGGGCGCCGAAGCCATAGTTGAAGCTGGAGCCGGACAAGCCGTCGCCATGCGCCACTTCAATGGAATCCACGCGGGCGGCATCGAGCGCCGCGGCGATGCGGCGTACCTGGTCCAGGCTGTACTGGTGGCGGATGGCGTGGCTGCCGTCGCGCAGCGTCACATCGGAGATATAGAGCTTCTTTGCGGAGTTTGCGGTCATATCAGGCTCCCTGCGTTCGGTGCGTGGTGCGGTCTTCATGCGGCCAGCCGGGTTTCGGCGAGGCGCTCGGCGCAGGCCAGCGCCGCGCTGGTCATGATGTCGAGGTTACCGGCATAGGCCGGCAGGTAGTGGGCGGCGCCCTCCACCTCGAGGAAGATCGAGGTCTTGAGACCGCTCATCGGCCCCAGGCCGGGGATGTTCAGCGGCGCGGACAAGTCGATTCGCTCGAACTGCACGCGCTGCTTGAGCCGGTAGCCGGGCACATAGGCCTGTACGGCCTGCACCATCGCTTCGACGCTGGCTTCGATCTCGGCGGGATCGGCATCCTCGGACAGCGTGAAGACGGTATCGCGCATCATCAGCGGCGGCTCGGCCGGGTTGAGCACGATGATGGCCTTGCCGCGCGCGGCGCCGCCGACCGAGCACAGCGCCTGGCTGGTGGTTTCGGTGAACTCGTCGATATTGGCACGCGTCCCCGGCCCCGCCGACTTGCTGGAAATCGATGCCACGATCTCGGCGTAGTGCACCTTCGCCACGCGCGACACCGCCGCCACCATCGGGATGGTGGCCTGGCCGCCGCACGTCACCATGTTGATATTGGGCGCAGCCAGGTGCTGGTCGAGGTTGACCACCGGCACCACATGCGGACCGATCGAGGCCGGCGTGAGATCGATCACCCGCACCCCATGCTGCTGCAGCACGCGGTTGTGGTGCGCGTGGGCGCCGGCGGAGGTGGCGTCGAAGGCGATGCGGATGTCGCCAAAGCCCGGCATGCCGACCAGCCCTTCAATGCCCCCTGCCGTGGTCGGCACCCCCAGGCGCGCCGCGCGGGCCAGACCGTCTGAAGCCGGATCGATGCCGACCATGGCCCCCATCTGCAGGTTCCGTCCGTGCCGCATCACCTTGATCATCAGGTCGGTGCCGATATTGCCGGAGCCGATGATGGCCACCTTGTGCCGGGCGCTTGCTTTCATGTCCATGTCGCTGTCCTTGTCGTGGTTGTCTTGCCGCGTCAGCGGCCCAGTTCCCTGGCCGTCCTGCCGCCGATGCCGAACTGCGTCTTCGGCACTTCGGTGATCAGCACGCGCACGGTTTCCACCGGCGCGCCGACCGCTTCCACCGCGGCATCGGTCAGCGCGCGGATCAGGCGCGCCTTCTGTTCTTCGGTACGGCCTTCGATCAGGAAAACCTGCATGATTGGCATGGTGTGTCTCCCGGGTCCGCTCAGAGGAAGCGCATCGACACGGTGCCGAGGTGCTGGTACCTGACGGTGATGTTGTCGCCGGCCGCTACCGCAATCGCCTCGGTCACGCCGCCGGTCATGATGAAAGTGCCGGCCGGCAGCTCGCGCCCGCGTGCGCCAAGCATGTTGGCCAGCATCGCAACGCTGTTGGCCGGATGGCCCAGCACTGCCGCGCCCGCGGCGGTGGCAACCACCTCGCCGTTCTTCTCCAGCACCACGCCGAGGTTCTTCAGGTCGAGTCCTTGCGCGCTGCGATGGCTGCCGCCGACGACAAAGCGGGCCGACGAGGTGTTGTCGGCAATCACGCTCTTCAGGTCGAAGCGGAAGTTCTCGTAGCGCGAGTCGATCACCTCTACCGCCGGCACGACGAAGTCGGTCGCGGCCAGCACATCGCCGATATGGCAGCCCGGCCCCTTCAGCGGCGCCTTCAGCACAAAGGCGATCTCGGCCTCGATCTTGGGATGGATCAGCGTGCCGGTATCGATGGCGGCGCCATCCATGCACGCGCCGTAGTCGGTCAGGAAGCCGTACACCGGTTCGCTCACGCCCATCTGGCGCATCTTGGCGAACGAGGTCAGGCCCATCTTGAGGCCGGCGATGCGGGTGCCGCGTCCTTCCTTGCGCGCGCGGATGGCGTCCTGGATCGCATAGGCGTCGTCCCAGTCCATGTCGGGGTGGTCATCGGTGATCTTGGGTACCGCCTCGCGCTGCAGCTCGGCGTTCTCCAGCAACTCGGCAAGGCTGGCGATGGTCTCTTGGGTCAGGTTCATGGCTTGTCCTGCACGGATAATCGATAAAAGGTGATCAGACGAAGCGCACGCCGGCCGAGCCGATGTCGCCCAGGCTGATGCGCAGCTGGTCGCCGGCGGCCACCGGCACCATCGCGGCCAGCGAGCCGGACAGGATCACTTCGCCGCGCTTCAGGCCGATGCCCAGCCTTCCCAGCGTGTTGGCCAGCCATGCGACCGCGTTGACGGGATGCCCCAGTGCGGCGGCGCCGGCACCGGTGGCGACGATCTCGCCGTTTTTCTCCAGCGTCATGCCGACGGTCCCCAGGTCCACGCTGCGCGCATCGACCGCGGCGTCGCCCAGCACGAAGACGCCGGAGGACGCGTTGTCAGCCACCGTGTCCTGGATGCGGATCTTCCAGTCGCGGATGCGCGAGTCGACGATCTCGAAGCACGGCAGCACATAGGCGGTCGCGCGCAGCACGTCGGCATTGGTCACCCCCGGGCCTTCGAGGTCGTCCTTCAGCACGAAGGCGATCTCGCCCTCGGCCTTGGGTGCGATCAGCGTGTCGGCGGCGATGGCGGCACCGTCCGGGTAGACCATGCCGGACAGCAGGTGGCCAAAGTCAGGCTGGCGCACGTTGAGCATGTCCATCACCACCCGGCTGGTGACGCCGATCTTCTTGCCGACCACGCGCTCGCCGGCGTCGAGCCGGTGCTGCACCATGGCCAGCTGGATACGGTAGGCGTCGTCGATGGTCAGGTCGGGCCAGGAGTCGGTCAGCGGCGCCAGCGGGTGCCGGGTGGCAAGCGCCTGGTGCAGGCTGGCGCCGATTTCGCGGATCAGTTCGCTATGCATGATGGGACTCACAGTTTGACGCAGACGTTGCGCAGTTCGGTGTAGAACTCCAGCGAATGGACGCCGCCTTCGCGGCCGATGCCGGACTGCCTGGCGCCGCCGAAGGCCGTGCGCAGGTCGCGCAGGAACCAGGCATTGATCCAGCAGATGCCGACCTCCAGCGCGCTGCCCATGCGGTGCGCGGTGCCAAGGTCGCTGGTCCAGACGGTGGCCGCCAGGCCGTATGGGGTATCGTTGGCCAGTTCAATGACTTCTTCTTCAGTGTCGAACGGGGCGATATGGCAGCACGGCCCGAAGATTTCTTCGCGGATCACTGCCGCGCTCTCCGGCAGGCCGGTCCAGATGGTCGGCTGCACCCAGGCGCCTTCGGCGAGCACGCCCGGCATCTGCGGCACGCCGCCGCCGGTCACGACCGTGGCGCCGGCTTCGGCGGCCTTGCGATAGTAGGACAGCACCTTGTCGCGATGCTCGTGCGAGACCAGCGGGCCCATGTTGACGCCATCGTCGGTCGGCCGCCCGAGCTTCAGGCCTTCGGCCTTCGCCTTCAGCGCGGCGACAAAGCGCTCGAAGATCGGGCGCTGCACGTAGACACGCTCCGTCCCAAGGCAGACCTGTCCGCTGTTCTCGAATGCCGAGCGCGTGATGCCGGCCACGGCCTTGTCGAAATCCGCATCGGCAAACACGATGCCGGCGTTCTTGCCGCCCAGTTCGAACGACACCGGCCGCACGCCATTGGCGGCTGCCTTCATGATGGCCTCGCCGGTGCGGGTCTCGCCCGTGAAGGTGATGCCGTTGACTTGCGGGTGGCCGGTCAGGAAGGCGCCGGCAGAGTCCGGCCCGAAGCCGTGTACGACGTTGTAGACGCCCGGCGGCACGCCGGCCTCGTTCATCACCTCGCCCAGCAGCGTGGCGGTGGCGGGCGTTTCCTCTGACGGCTTGACTACCACGGTATTGCCGCATGCCAGCGCCGGCCCGACCTTCCATGTCATCAGCAGCAGCGGCAGGTTCCACGGGCACACCACGCCGATCACGCCGCGCGGGCTGCGCACCGCGTAGTTGATGGCCTTGCCGCCGTCCGGCGTGTCCATGGCGAAGCTCTCGGTCGGCACGTTCCGGATCAGGTCGGCAAAGACCTTGAAATTGGCCGCGCCGCGCGGGATGTCGATATGGCTGGCGAGGACGTAGGGCTTGCCGGTGTCGGCGATCTCGGCCTGCACGAACTCGTCGAAGCGGCGGTTGATGCCGTCGGCGACGGCGTGCAGCAGCTCCACGCGCTGCGCCACCGTCATGCGGCCCCACGGGCCATGCAAGGCGTTGCGCGCGGCCTGCACGGCGGCATCGACTTCGGCCTGGCCGGCTTCGTGCACGTGGCCGATCAGGGTGTTGTCGGCGGGGTTGCGGTTCTCGAAGGTGCGTGCGGTGCCGACCCACTCGCCATTGATGAAGTTCTTGAAGTCTTTCATGTTGGTTCTCTTGTGTGGAAGTGTCCCCTCTCCCGCTTGCGGGGAGAGGGGAGCAAACCAAGGGCTCCGTTCAGGTCAGCACATTCAGGAACGCCTCGTTCAGCTTGCGGTCGTGATAGAAGATCGCCCTGCCCAACTCGTTGTCCGTCCACGTTATCGTCGGCTTGTCCGGATAGTGGATATAGCCACCGGAGAACACCTCGTTGCGGTTCCCTGAAGGATCGAAGAAATAAATCGTCGCCCCGCGCGTAATGCCGTGACGGGTCGGCCCGATATCGAGCGACACATCCTTCTTGGAGATGATGTCAGCCGCCTTCAGCACCTCGCTCCAGTTGTCGAGCAGGAACGACGCATGGTGGAAGCGGTTCTTCTCCGGATGGCGGATAAAGGCGATGTCGTGCGCCTTGTTCGAGCACGTCAGGAAGGCGCCGATCAGCATCTCGCCATCCGGGCCAGCCACCACCTGCTCGGCCATCGAGAAGCCCAGCACCTCGCGGAACAGCTTGACCGTGCCGTCGACATCGTCGCCATACAGCAGGCAGTGGTCAAAGCGGCTGGGTGCCATGCCGCGCAGGTCGTCCGGCCAGGGGTCCGGGTTCAGGTCGCCGGTCTTGCAGCCGGGCTTGTCCTTCTCGGCGAACAGCTCGATGGCGTGGCCGGTGGGGATGGTGAAGCGGAAACGCACGCCGGTGTGCGGATGCTCGCCCGCGGCGATCCACTGGTAGGCCGTTGCCAGCCCGGATTGCTCGACCTCCTGCGCCAGACGCTCCAGCGTGCGGCCGCTGTCGACGCGGAAGCCCATGTAGTCCATGCCCGGGCTGTCGGCCTCGCGCAGCACCACGCTGTGGTGGTCGTGCTCGTCCCACGCCTTCAGGAACACCCGGCCCTGTTCGTCGCGGGCGGTCTCGATCAGGCCGAGTACCTCGGTGTAGTGCTTCACCGCCGGCTCCAGCTCCAGCACGCGCAGGGCCACGTGCCCCGGGCGCAATACGCCTGTCAATGCCATGTCTGTCTCCTTGTGTGTGTCTTTACTGCGTGGTCATGCGGGTTCATGCTTGCACGCGCCTGGCCGCGTACCGCTCCAGGCAGCGCTGCAGCAGCGCCACCGGGCGCAGCCGGATATCGCTGTCGGGATAGGTCTTGCACGCCAGCACCAGCCCGTCGCGCTGTTCCGCTTCGGACAGGCAGGCCCGGCTCATCTTCCCCACGTGGTAGTGCCCGGCCTCAATGCGTACCTTGCACACGCCGCAGCCGCCACCGCGGCAGCCGGCGGGAATGCCACGCTGGCCCAGCACTTCCATGGCCCGCAACAGGTTCTGCTCCGGCGCGCAGGCGTAGCGCTGCCCGCTGCCGGCGATCTCGACGGTATGCATGCATGGCCTCCTTGCTCAGATCTTGAACAGCGGACTGCGCGCACTGTTCTGCGCGTCACCGGCCGACAGGAACTTCTCGGTATGGATGTCCGCCTCGAACAGGCGCCCCTGCATCAGCGTGCGGATGCAGGCCTCGATCATCGGCGGCGGGCCGCACAGGTAGGCCTTGTGGCCGCGGAAGTCGGCGCTGCCGTCCTGCGCGTAGAGCTGGTGCAGCACGTCGTGCACGTAGCCGCGCGCGCCGTTCCAGCCGCTGTCGGCGGGTTCGTCCGACAGCGCCGGCACGTAGCGGAAGTTGGGATGGGCCTGCGCCAGCGCGTGGAACTCGTCGTCGTAATACAGCTCGCCGCGGTTGCGCGCGCCCTGGACCAGCGTGATCGGCAGCGTTTCACCGGCGGCCAGCAGGTCCAGGATCATCGCGCGCGGGCTGGACAGGCCCGAGCCGCCCGCCAGGAACAGCATCGGCACCTGCGCCGACTTGCGCACGAAGAAGCGCCCGTACGGGGCGGAGAAGCGCAGCTTGTTGCCCACCGCCAGCTGTTCGTGCAGCCAGGCGGTGGCTGGGCCGCCTTCCACGCGACGCACGTGCAGTTCCACCAGCTCTTCGCCCGGCCGGTTGGCCAGCGAGAACGCGCGCGGCTGGTCGCAGCCGGGCACCATCAGGTTCAGGTACTGCCCGGCCTGGAACGCGGCGCGCTTGCCGTCCCTGGGCTTGAGCCAGATGCCGAGGATGGTCGGCGTGAGCGCACGCGTCTCCACCACCTCCGCGCAATAGTCGTCCAGCGGCAGGCCCTCGGCGTCGGCGTCTTCCTCGATATCGGCTTCGATCACCAGGTCTGACTGCGCGGTGGCGCAGCAGGCCAGGCACTGGCCGTTGTCGCGCTCGAAGTCCATCAGCGCGAAGCTGGAGGCCTCGCCCTGGTCGACCTCGCCGTCCACCACCTGCACCTTGCAGGTAGCGCACAGGCCGTGGCAGCAGGCGTGCGGCAGCCACACGCCGTTGCGCAGGCAGGCGTCCAGCACGGTCTGCCCCGGCGCGATGGGGATGGTCTGGCCGATCGGTTCAATCGTCAGCGAATACATCTCGGTCTCCTTCCGGTGTTGCGCGCTGCGCTGCGCTCAGCTGCGGCTTCCGCCGATGCCGTCAAGGCCCGGCGTGCGGAAGCGGATCACGGTCTTGTGGCCCAGGCCGTTCTCTTCCAGCGAGCGGTCCAGGTCGGGCTGCCAGGGCTGGCCGCCGCGCAGCCACTCCACCTTTTGCCAGTCGATGCGGGCAAAGTCCGGGTGATAGCCGTAGACGCCGGGGAGCACGTCCTCCACCACCGCGCGCAGCGGCATCGACGGCGGGAACGGGAAGCAGTGCGGCGCGCAGAACAGCAGGTGGCCGTCCCAGCCGATGTAGAGCAGGCGGTTGCCGTGGAACACGGATTCGCGGTCGGCCGCCTCGAATGCATAGTCGCCGATGGATACGACTGGCATGGTTGTCTCCTTGTCTCTCTGATGGCCTGCGCGTCAGGCGGCAGGGGTGATGCCCTTCCAGGCGTTCCAGTTGCGCTGGTCCTGCGAACCCTCGAAGTCGAGGTTGTCCGCGCCGGGATTCAGGCGGTACCACTTGAGCACGTCGTCCAGCGAGGCGCCGCCGCAGTTGCCCTGGTAGATCTGGTGCACCGGCAGCCACGCCTGCGCGTACTTGGCGGGCTCGACGTCGAAGATGTCCTTGCAGCCGTCCGAGCAGAAATGGAACTTCATGCCGTGGTAGCTGCTTTCGCGATAGCAGGTCTGGGTGGGGTCGTCCGGCTCGGAGAACACCATCGGGATCTGGCAGGTCTGGCACAGCATCGGCAGCGTGGCGTTGTAGAAGCGCTCGCCGGCCTGCTGGCGCTCCTGCCAGTGGTCCAGCCGCGGCTTGTAGTAGCGATCGAAGGTCTGCGGGTACTTCTCGGCCAGCCACGCCATCTCGTCTTCCTTCGGCACCCAGGTATGGAAGCCGGCCGCGGCGGCGTAGTTGTAGAAGGTGCCCCAGGCTTCGTGCGTAATGCGGTCCTTGGTCTTGGTGGCCACGTCGTGGTACTTGGGCATGCGCAGGCCGTAACGCTCCAGGTCCTTGAACAGCGCACCGCCGGCCTGCTCAAAATACATCTCCCACGCCTCGCCCCACGACATCACGCGCTTGGGCAGCATGTAGTCCATCATCATCCCGACCAGCGTCAGCAGGCGGAAGCCGCGCCAGAACCACTTGTCCAGCCACTTCTGCAGGATGGGGATATTGCCGGGGTCCTGCTCGCACAGGAACTTGACCACTTCCAGCCCGAGCGTCATGTGGCGCGACTCATCCGATTGCGCGGAGAAGCCGAAAGTCACGGTCGCCATGTCGCCGTTGTAGGCCGCACCGGACATGAACGGCATGAACAGCAGGTTGGTCAGCACGTATTCGAACGAGAACGAGATCGCCGTGATGAACTCGAACGGCCCGGCGCTCATTGCGTCTTCGAAGTACGACTTGGGCACGGACAGGTACCAGACCCGGTCATGCATATGGCGCCATTCGCCAAAGCCGTGGAAATACTTGTTATAGACCGACAGCGTATGCAGCTGGGTCTGGGCGTGGCGCAGCTCGTCGATCGACTGCATCTGCGCCGCCACGCGCGCGCCGGCGCCGCGGAAGTGCCGGCCCAGGTGCGCGTAGCCGCGGTGCGCGGCATATTCCAGCGGCGTCACGCCGGTCAGGAACAGCCGCAGCGCGTTCAGGTAGCGCGGGTCGGACACGTTCAGGTGGCCGTTGTTCTGCACGAACGAGTCGATGATCGCGTACAGCTTGCGCTCCTTCTCCGACTGGTATTTCCAGTACGCATCCATGGTCATGCGGAACGGGTCTTCCCATTTGTCCCAGTCGTGGATGCGGATGCCTTCGTACTTGTCGAAGGGAAAGACCTTGTCCATCGGCTCATAGGTGGTTTCCCAGGACAGGTCCCGCGTCATCGAGGCGTACTTCTCGCGCAGGTTGAGCTTCTTGCGTGCGTCCATGATGTCTCCGTAGTGTTCTGTGGCGCCGCCGGATCAGGCGTTCCAGCGCAGGGTGAAGGCGTCTTCGTCCTCGTCGATGTTCCCGCACAGCGAGATCAGGTTCAGGTGGATCTCTTGCAGGTCCCAGTCGCGGCCGAGCTTGTCGGCGACGCGCTCGCGCACGATGGTCAGGTGGCCGGGGGCGTCGATCTTGACCATGGCCGGGAACTGCGAGACCACCGCGTGCGGGTTGGCTTCAGTGATGGCGTCGATGATCGGGCGGGTGTCGTCGTTGTTCTGCAGGGCGATGTAGACGTTGGCTTGCATGGCGTGTCTCCGGATGGCGGGCTGGTCAGGCGGCAAGGCCGAGCTTGCGCAGCCGGACTTCAAACTGTTCGCGGCACAGCGCGACCATCTGCGCGCCGTCTTCGCTGGTCAGCACGCTGGCAACGGGCACCAGCGCCTCGGCCACTTCCGCCGTGGCGGCACGCGCCCAGCCGGACAGCAGCACGCGGTTAGCCTCGGACTCGGCGGCGGCCGCCTGGATCACCGCATCGACCCAGCGCGCGTGCTCGTCGCGCCAGTCGTTCATGAACTCGGTCAGCACGGCCAGGCCGGTGCCACAGGCGCGCACGATCGCCGCATCGGCGTGCTGGTAGATGAGCGGGTAGAGCAGCCCGTCGAGCACCAGGTTCTGGGCGACGAAGGTCTCGAACCAGTCATCGATCACGAAGCTGTGCTCGACAAAGCGGCGAAGCGGCTGCCAGGCAGCGCCCTCCAGCCAGGCCACCTTGGCGCGCTCCAGCGCCACGCCGGTATTGCCGTCAAGCAGCATGCCGATGCGCGACAGGTACTGTGCAATGCCAAGGCGGTCCATCGCGCAGTAGGTACAGGCCTGCGTGATCGCCGTGCCCCAGCCGTAGTCGGCGCAGTAGAAGTTGTTCATGTTGGCGCCCCACTCCACATGGCGCAGCGGCAGCAGCCCCGCGGCCAGGCGCTCCTGCCATTCAGCCGGCAGCGCCTGCAGCAGGCCGCGCTTCTCGACAAAGGCAAAGTTCTTCTCGGCAGCATCCTGCTGGCGCCCGCGCGTGGTCACGTAAGCGCCGTAGTAGTACTGGCGCGGGTCCTTCAGCGCGTACCAATCCTGCATGACGACCGCGGTGCGGCGCTTGTCGTACAGCTCGAAGCCGGGGTCCCAGGTCGGGCGGTAGTGGAAATTCACCTCCGACTGCACGTCATAGGTCGCCTCCTGGTAGCGCGACGCCGGCTTGTCGCCGAAACGGCGCGCAACGTGGCCGTAGGTCTGGCGCAGCGGCTGGATCTGCTGGGTCTTGATATCGACTTGCATCGCTTGGTCTCCTGTGTCCTTCTCTTGTGATGCGGTGGCTTTTGATGCGGCGGCTTGCGTTGGGCGGGCTCAGCACCCGGATTCCTGGGACGCGTCTGCCAGCGGCGGCAGGAAGCGCACGCGGTTGACGCAGCAGAAGGCTTCAAACATCGGCTGGGGCATGATCAGTTCGACGTTGAGCTCGGGGTCGGCCACGCTGAAGGCGAACTGCACGAACCCCTCGGGCGTGCGGCCCTCCACCCGCACGTAGCGGGGCGTGGCTTCGAACAGGGGTACCGACGACGGGGTGTTCATGGCGCGCTCCTTTGCCTGGCTGGTTGCAGCCCTTATTGCGAAGAGCGTGCCAGCGGGCGCAAAGCGCGATGGGACAAGGGTTGCGGGGAAGCGGCGGGGCTCGGTGTCGGCGTTAACCCGGAAGGCGGCGGGCCGGCGGCGTCGATGATTTGATGAAGCTGCGCGCGGGGCTTGATCAAATGATCAAAAGCCGCGCCGGGCGGGCGTTTGCGGGTAGCCGGGGCGGCGCTGCGCGAGTGTCCCGCGACGCAACAGCAAGGCGTGCCGGCGAGGATGCAGGGGCTTGATCTGGCAAGGGAAACTGGCTGGCGCGTTGCAGCATTGCGCTGCGGCGCGTGGATGCCTGGGTGATTAGCAGTGCATCAAATGGTGAAGCCAGGGGAACAGGCCATCATGGCGGCCGGGAAGCGCGACGGAACGCGAACAGTCAGATGCAAGCGCCCTCTCCCGCAAGCGGTGAGAGGGCGCAAACCAACTATGAGCGACGCTGCTCAGCGGCCTCAGTTGCCGTGGCCGTTTCCGCCCCGCGTACTGCGTATCTTCCACCGGTACGCCAGCTGCGGCCGCGTGATCCCCAGCAGCCGCGCCGCCTGGCTCATGTTCCCGTTGGCACGCTGCATCGCCGCCTCCATCAGCACGGTCTCCACATCGCCCAGGGCCAGCTGCTGCTCGGACATCTGGTCGAGCAAGGCATGCACCGCCGCCTCGCGCAGCTCAGGCAGCGTGCCGCCGGCGCCGAGCCGCGGCGCGGTGTCCACCGGCGGTGTCGCGGTGCCGGGCAGGAACAGGTGCTCGGCGCAAATCTGCCCGCCCTGGCTGGCCAGGATCACGCCGCGCTCGATCACGTTCTCCAGTTCGCGCACGTTGCCGGGCCAGTCATAGTGGCGCAGCTCGGCCAGCGCGCGGTCGGTGATGCCGACGATGCGCTTGCCGTGGCGCGCGCTGTAGCGGGCCACGAAGCGCTCGGCCAGCGCGCGGATATCGTCGAGCCGCTCGCGCAGCGGCGGGATGGTGACGGGGTAGACGTTGAGCCGGTAGTAAAGGTCCTTGCGGAAGGTGCCGGCCTTGACGGCTTCGGCCAAGTCGACGTTGGTGGCAGCCACCAGCCGCACATCGACCTTGCGCGAGCCGGTGCCGCCCACGCGCTCGACCTCGCCTTCCTGCAGCACGCGCAGCAGCTTGGACTGCGCCGAGGCCGAGAGCTCGCCCAGTTCGTCCAGGAACAGGGTGCCGCCGTGGGCGCGCTCGAAGCGGCCGGGGCGCGACTGGTTCGCGCCGGTGAAGGCGCCCTTCTCCACGCCGAACAGTTCGGACTCGATCAGCTCGTCCGGGATCGCGGCACAGTTGACCGCGACAAAGGGCTTGTCGGCGCGCCCGCTGACGCTGTGCAGCGCCTGCGCGAAGCGCTCCTTGCCCACGCCGGTCTCGCCCAGCAGCAGCACGGTCACGTTGCTGGCCGCGGCGCGTTGCAGCAGCCCCCACGCGGCGCGGAAGCCGGGCGAGTTGCCGACCAGGTCGGCCGGCGTGGCGGGGCTGCCCTGCAGTGCGCGCAGGTGCTCGACTTCGCTCTGCAATGCCAGGATGGTCTCGATCACCGGATCGGGCTGGTATTGCGCCAGGACCTGCTGGCCGTCTTCCCACGCCTCCACCGGCTTGCCGACGATGCGGCAGTGGGCGTGCCCGCAGGCAATGCACTCGACCTCGCGATAGAGGATGGTGCGGCCCATCAGCGCCGAGGTATAGCCGGTGGCATAGCCGATCTGCATCCAGCAGGCCGGTTCGTCGACGATGCCGAACAGCTGGCGGTGGACGTCGCCCTCGAACGAGTCTTCCCACAGGAATTCGCCATCGTAGATGCCGCGGGCGATATCGATGTCGACCTTGACCGGCGTGACCCGTACCACCCCTTCGATGGTGTGCAGGCAAGGCCCGATCTCCAGCTGGCCGAAATCGCTGTGGCCGCCGCGCAGCTTCCTGGCGATCTCGGCATCGCGCATGCCGGAATGGAAGCCCATGCGCATGAACAGGCCGCGAGCACGCTCCATGCCCATGGTGTCCACCAGCTCCTTGCGCAGCGCGCCGAGGGTGGCGGTGTGGATCAGGATCATGCGCTGCTCGTCCAGCCAGATCGCGCCTTCCTCCATTGCAAAGCGCAGGCGGCGGGCGAGATCGGCCAGGCCATCGCGCATGGTGGCCGAGAACTTGTCGGTTGTACTGCTCATTGTCTCCCCTTGTGGCGGCGGGTGTTCCGCTCGTTTGTCTTTTGGCCGCATGGTATGCACATTATGTGCCATGGGGAGGACAACCCTCTAGTGGGACTCCCCTGCTGTCGTCCGGCAGCGCCCCCCGTATGCGCCCCGGCGAAGGCCGTGCGGCTAATTCTCCCCGCCCCTTCGCCCGCCGCGTTAATATCTGAAATTACCTCACAATGGCCGGCCATGTACCGGACCGCGCGCAAGGAGACGCGCCTCATGAGCGAAGCGCTTTGTTTTCTTTCCGCTGCAGAATTGCAGCTTCGCATCCGCCGCAAGGAAGTCTCGCCGGTGGCGCTGACTGAAGCGGTGCTGGCTCGCGCAGAACGCTTGCAGCCGACATTGAACTGCTTTATCACGCTGTGCACCGACGAGGCCATGGCGGCAGCTCGCACGGCTGAGCAGGATGTCATGGCGGGACGATCATTGGGCCTGCTGCACGGTATCCCATTCACCGTCAAGGACATCGTCAATACACGCGGCATACGGACAAGCTTCGGCGCACAGCCGATGCGCGAGAACGTGCCGGCAGAAGATGCCGTGTCGGTCGCGCGCCTGTTAGCCCAGGGCGCAATCCTGATCGGCAAGACCACCACGCCGGAGTTCGGGTCGAAATGCCTGACGGATTCTCCGCTATTCGGCCGCACTCGCAATGCATGGCATCCGGACCGAACCAGCGGCGGGTCGAGTGGGGGCGCGGCGGTGGCGGTGGCCAGCGGCATCGCGCCGCTAGCCGTGGCGACGGACGGCGGCGGCTCGACTCGCATACCGGCCGCGTGCAACGGGGTGGTGGGCATCAAGCAAAGCCAGGGCGTGATCCCGCATAGCCAGGCGCAAGATCTCTTCGGCAACCAGACCTATGTCACGCCGACCACGCGGACAGTGGCCGATACCGGCTTGATGATGCAGGCAATGGCAGGCGAGCATGCTTGCGATCCGTGGTCGATCGGCGTGCCAGTGCCGGACTACATCGCCGCTGCGCAGCCGCAGGGCGATTTGCGCGGGCGGCGCGTTCTGTATTGCCTGGCACCACCAGGGCGGCCGGTATCGGCGGATGTGGCGACGGCATTCGAGGCCAGCCTGGAACGCTTGCGCGCCTTGGGGGCGCAGCTGGAGCCATTCTCCGGCGAGGGTTTCGACGTGGAGCCGATCTGGCGCGCCATCAACCATACGGTCTGGCGCACCCGCTTCGCACCCATCGTCGAGAAGCATGCCGATCTGCTGAGCCCCACCTTCGTGAGACAGGTGGAATCCGCCGCCCATATTAGCGGCGTGGAGTACCAGCAGGCCATGTTCGAGCGCTCACAGCTATTCCTGCGGGTGCAGGCGCTGTTGGCGCGTGCCGACCTGCTCGCCATGCCGACGCTGACGCGCACAGCACTGCCGCTGGACCAGGACCTGTTCGGCCGGATCGAGATCGACGGACAGTCCTATGAAGATGTGCGGGCCCATTGGTTTCCATGGACCATGCCATTCAACATGACCGGACACCCGGCCATCAGCCTGCCGTGCGGTTTTGGCCAGGACGGCCTGCCCATCGGCCTGCAACTGGTAGGACAGTTCCGCCAGGACGCGGCATTGCTGCGCGCAGCGGCGCTATTCGAGTCCGTGCATGATTTCCGCGCGCAATGGCCAGCCTTGCCCTGAGTACGCGCTTTTTTTCTCCTCTCATTCCTGCTTTCGCTGACATGATCCCCACTCTCCGCCTTGCGCGAGGCCTGCTTGCCGTGACCACGATTGCCGCAGCCGCCGTCGCCATGTCCACCCCTGCCCGGGCAGCCGATGCCGAGCCGATGCACATCATCGTCGGCTACGCGCCAGGCGGCGCTGCCGACAGCCTGGCCCGGCTATACGCCGAGCAACTGCGCCAGGATGGCCACGGCACCGTGGTCGTAGAAAACCGGCCTGGCGCGTCGGCGCGGCTGGCGCTTGACTATGTGAAGCGGGCAAAGCCGGACGGCAGGACGGTATTCATCGGCCCGTCGCCACTGTTCACGATCTTCCCGCTGACCTACAAGAAGCTGGGCTACGATGCCGACAAGGATCTGATACCTGCCGCGGTGCTGACTGACGTTCCAACCGCCGTCGCAGCAGGCCCGCAGCAGCCCTACCGCAACATGAAGGAGTACGTCGACTGGGCGAAGCGCAACCCCGGTGGAGCCAGCCTGGGCCTGGCGACGATTGGCAGTGCGGGCCACCTTGGCACGGTGGCGCTGGGCAAGTCCGCAGGCATTTCGATCACGCCGGCTGCTTACCGTGGTGCGGCGCCGATGCTGGTGGATGTGATCAGCGGCAACGTGTCGATCGGCTGGGACGCGGTCGCCAGCATGATGCCGCTCTACAAGGGCGGCAAGCTGCAGTTTCTCGGCGTGAGCGGCACGCGGCGCGCCAAGGCTCTGCCGGACGTGCCGACCATGAAGGAACAGGGGTTCAACCAGTATGACTATGCCACCAGCTGGTACGGTGTGTTTGTACCCGCGGGCACCCAGCCCGACGTGCTGGCCAAGGTCGAGAAGATGTTCATCGCCGCCTCCGGCAACGCCGCAACTGCGGCAAAGCTGGAAGCCCTCGGCCTCGAGGTAGTGGCACGATCCGGCCAGGATGCACGGCGACGCATCCAGGTAGAGCGGGCCGCGTGGAAGCCGATCGTCGAGGCGACAGGCTTCGTAGCGGAAGACTGAGTCCGCAGGCCACCGCCGGCCCTGACCCGGCAAGCAACCCTCCCGGCGGCTATTGCCCGCTCATCTTCCTGCGAAATTCTTCGGCAGTGCCAATCTGACGGAACAAGGGCCCGCCCGGCGCGAATTTGTCTGCGCTGGCGAGCGGGCCCACCACCACCGGTTCAAACCCCGCGTCGCGCACCAGTTGCGCCGCCACCTGCAGCGCCGTCTGGTCGTCGCCGGCGATCGGCACGGCAATCAGGCCGCCGGGCCGGTGATGTTCATTGGCGAAGTTGGTCGCCCCCATGAAATTGAATGCCCGCACCACGCGCGCGCCGCGCAGGTATTTTGCCGTGGTGATGCCAATGCCGTTGCGCTGGGCTTCATCGGCAATGGCGCCGTCGCGCTGGGCAATGGCATTGGTGGCATCCAGCACGATCTTGCCTGACCACGCCCCGGCATTCTCCTGGCTGAGTTGCGGCAAAGCGCCATAAGGGGTGGCGAGGAACAGCACATCGGCAAAGGCGATTGCCTCAGCGACCGTGCCCGCCCGCGCCAGCGGGCCAAGGCCGTCGACCAGCGGCTTGAGCGATTCAGGATGCCGCGACGAGAACAGGACCGGGTGCCCCGCCTTGACCCAGAGCCCGCCGACGGTCCCGCCGATGCGCCCGGAGCCGATCACTCCGATGCGCGCCGGCCCCGCGTTCCCGGCAGCGGCGGTTCGCTGAGCGCAGCCGGTCGACGGCGGAAGGCTCAGCGTCAGGATGGCCAGTGCCCCCGCCCGCAGCATCCGGCGGCGTTCGGGATCGATGACAACTACCGGCTCTTGCATCGCGCGCTCCTGGGATGACTGCCTGGCCCTGCGGCCGGTACGCAAGATCTCCTGCTGCACAGTGGCCGCCCAAGAAACTCTAGGCGAAAAAATGGCGAACCGGGCAATCGCCCTTGGCACCGCCTGCACGCTGGACTAGATTAGGTAGCATTTGCGCCACGCCAAGAAATCTCCATCACAGCCGCCCGCGCGATGCGGCGCGAGAGGGGAACCCCATGGCCCACGCCCGACGCCGCACCCGCCCGTCCCGGCATGCGCCGGGCATGGTCGTCATTGCGCTGGCGGCGGCTACGCCTGTCGCAGCGCAGCAAGCCAGCCAGACTGACGCGGGCGGCCAGGCGGACCAGGTCCACAACCTGCAAGAGGTCACCGTCGTGGCCCCGACGCCGTTGCCCGGCTTCACCATCGAGCGACAGGCTTTTCCCGCCAACGTCCAGACTGCCACCGATGGCGACCTGGAACGTGCAAAATCCGCCAATCTCTCGTCCTTCCTGGCGGAGAACATGAACGGGATCGTGGTCAATGACGCGCAGGGCAATCCGTTCGCGCAGGACATCCTCTATCGCGGCTACCGGCTCTCGCCCACGCTGGGTTCCGCACAAGGGCTGTCGCTGTACCTCGACGGCGTGCGCCAGAACGCGGCACTGGGCGATGTCATCAACTGGGCCGGCATTCCGGAAGCCGCCATCAGCACGGTGACGCTGGTGCCCGGCAGCAACCCGCTCTACGGGCTCAACACGCTGGGCGGCGCGCTCGCGCTGGTCACCAAGTCCGGCGAAACGCACCAGGGCGTGGAGGCCGACCTCAGCATCGGCAGCTACGGCCGCGCGCGGCTCGATGCCAGCGCGGGCAACTCGCTGGGCGACGGCTGGCACGCTTACTTTGCCGGCACCGGCTGGCGCGAGGACGGCTGGCGCGACCGCTCCGACAGCGATCTCGGCAACCTCTTCTTCAAGCTGGGCCGCTCGACCAGCGCCACGCAATGGAGCCTCAGCCTGCTCGGCAGCAACAGCCGGCTGTCGGGCAACGGCCTGACGCCGGACAGCATCTACGGCCCCGACCGGCGCGCTATCTACACCGCACCGGACGTCACGCGCGTCAAGTCGCTGCAGCTGACGCTCAATGGCGCACACCAGTTCAATGCGCAAGACCAGCTGCAGCTGACCGCTTATGTGCGGCACACCCGCTCGCGTGCCAACGGCGGCGATATCCACGATGATTACCTCGACACCCTGCTTGATTGCCAGGGTGCCGCCGGCACTGATGACTGCGAGCGGGATGACGCGCCCGCCAATGCCGTACTCAATGCTTCCACCGTGCGCGAGACCACCTATGGCGTGTCGGCGCAGTGGTCGCACGATGGCGAGACGCACCGCTTCGCACTGGGTGCCGCGCTGGACCTGAACCAGTCGCGCTACACGCAGACTACGCAGCTGGCCAGCTTCGATGCTGCGCGCACTGCGCTGGGCGATCCCGGCGCGCCGGTGGTCACCAACGCCGCGCTGGACGGCCACGACAGCACCGTAGGGCTGTACGCCACTGACACCATCCGCCTGCTTCCCCACACCTTCCTGACGCTGGCCGCCCGCTGGAACGACGGCCGCCGGCATACTGTGCTGGGCGCGCCCACGCAATCGGACGAACGCTTCACGTTCTCGCGGCTCAACCCGTCGGTGGGGGCATCGCACCTGCTGTTCGACAGCCTGACGATCTTCGGCTCCGCCTCGCAAGGCACGCGCATGCCCACGGCGATCGAGCTGGGTTGCGCGGACCCGGCCAATGCCTGCCAGCTGCCGACCGGCCTGCAGGCCGATCCGTTCCTGCGCCAGGTGGTCACGCGCACCGTGGAGCTGGGCGGACGCTGGCAGCCGACCGATGCCGCGGAGCTGACCCTGGCGCTGTACCGCAGCGACAACACCGACGACATCATCTTCCAGCGCTCGCCGTTCAGTCCGCTGGGGTATTTCTCGAACTTTCCGAAGACGCGCAACCAGGGCCTGGAGTTCGGCTTGCGCCAGCGGCTGAACCGGTTGACGCTGCGCGCGGGTTACAGCTACACGCAGGCAACCTACCAGGCGGACGGCCAGCTGCAAACACCGTTCGCCGCACCGGTGGCGGTGCATCCGGGCACGCGCATGGCAGGCATTCCGCTGCACAGCTTCAAGCTCGGGGCCGACTGGCGCGCGACCGCCAGCGTCAACGTGGGAGGCGACGTGATCGTGTCGTCCTCGCGTCCGGTCGCGGGCAACGAGGATGGCGCGCTCAGCGCGCAGGACCCCGGTCTCGCCCGCACCGCTGGCTACCTGCTGCTGAACCTGCGCGCCAGCTGGCAGTTCTCACCGCGCTGGCAGCTCTATGGGCGCATCGACAACCTGTTCGACCGCCGCTACGAGACCTACGGACAGGTGGGCTACAACCTGTTCCCGGGCGGCACGCTGCTGCAACCGGGCGCGGCCGTACCCATCGAGCGCTTTGTCGCACCCGGCGCGCCCCGGCTGTTCCTGGTCGGCGTGCGCTATGAATGGGACGGACGCTGAGCGGGCCGCCAACCATCCAAGCAACGAGGAGACGCCATGCCTTCGCAACTTCCCTGCCGTACGCGGCACCGGCTGGCCGCTGCCTTACTGGCGCTGGCGTGTCCCGCTGCAGCCAACGCAGCGCAGGCCTACGTATCGACCGAAGGCGGTGGCATTACCGTCATCGACCTGGACCGGCTCGAAGCCGTGGCCACCCTCCCGGTCGGGGGCAAGGGGCCGCGCGGACTGGGCGTGACCGCCGATGGCAAATACCTGCTGGCGGCCAACAAGGACACGGGCGACCTGTCGGTGATCGACATTGCCACGGGCCAGGTGCTTCGACGCGTGCCGATCGGACAGAACCCGGAGTTCGTGCGCGTGGCCGGCAACCAGGCCTTCGTCACTTACGAACCGGGCGAGCGCTCCGGCCCGCCCGGAGCCGCGCCGCCACCATCCGCAAAGACCAAAGGCAATGACGACAAGCCCCTGCCGGCGGAGATCGCCGTGATCGACCTAAAGGACTGGCGCGTGAGCCGGACGATCCGCAGCGGCCTGGAAACCGAAGGCATCGAGTTCTCGCGCGATGGCAAGCTGATGCTGGTCACCAACGAAGGCGACGACACCGTCACGGTCTATGAGAAGGCCAGCGGCAGGCAAGTGAAGCTGCTGCCGATGCCGGCTGGCTCGCGCCCGCGCGGGATAAAAGCGAGCCCGGACGGCAAGCGCTACGTGGTGACGCTGGAACTGGCCAATGCCTTCGTCGTGCTCGACGCCACGGACTTCCGCGTGCAGCGCACCGTGCCGACGCGCACCGGTCCCTACGGGGTGGCGTTCGATCGCGCCGGCGCGCGGCTGTTCGTCGCCGCAGCGCGCGCCGATACCCTGCAGGTGTTCGATGCGCAGACCTTCGCGTCGTTGGCCGACATCGCGGTAGGCAAGCGCTGCTGGCATTTCAGCTTCACGCCGGACGATGCGCGGCTGCTGGTGGCGTGCGGGCGCTCCAATGCGGTGTTTGTCTTCGACGCAAGCACCTACCAGCCGGTGCGGCAATTCGACGGACTGCCGCTAAGCTGGGGCATCGTGACCTATCCGAAGAGCGTGGGTTCGATCGATTCGCCGTGAGCGGAGCGGCGCTACTTCACCGGCGCCGCCGCGGTCTGGCTGCGCGCCAGGGTAGCTATCACGTTCTTCGCGCCTGCCTGCTCGGCAATCTCGCGCGCAGTCAGCCCGCGATCATCCCGCAGCGAGGCATCGGCGCCACGCGCGAGCAGCAGTTGCACGACATCATTCTTGTCGTAGCCGGCCGCCCACATCAGCGCCGTCAGGCCATGTGCATAGCGCGCGTTGATATCGATGCCGGCATCGAGCAACTGCTTCACCACCACCGTGCGACCCTCTCCCGCTGCGTAGATCATGGCGGTCTTGCTGACGCGGTCGGTGGCGTTCAGCTCGGCATGACGCGCCAGCAGCATCGCGGTGATCTCCTGGTAGCCACCAAAAGCAGCCGCCATCAGCGGCGTCACGCCTTGCAGGTTCGGCTGGCTGACATTGGCGCCGTGTTCGACCAGCGCGCGCGCCATGCCGCTCAGGCCGCGCTTGGAGGCAGTCAGCAACGGCGTGTCGCCGATACGGTTGCGCGAGTCCACCGCAGCGCCCTGTGCCAGCGCACTGCGCACGCCGGCCTCATCCCCGGCGCGCGCCGAAGCAAGCAGCCGCGCGTTCACGCTGATGTCGCCTTCTGCAGCTGCCTTGCCTGCGAGCAGGCCGAGCGCGCACAGGCACGCTACTGAAATCCTCCGCAGATGACGATTCATTTCGGCCCCTCCGATGACAACCGGCGCGTCGCGTTGCGCAAGACGGGTACCGCACTGCAAGGCCGTTCCCGGCCGCCTCTGCTGGCCCGCCCGCTAAGTTTGGTGCGCGCGAAGCACAAATTCAAGCCGCCTTTTCATGCTGCAACGCACCGCTTCAACGGTGCCCCCGCAGCCTGCAAACCGCGCCTGGTGTGCTGGTTGTTTTGCTTGGGTTCTTGCCTATACTGCACTTCACCTCGGGCCACTTCGACGCGCGGCAGGACCTGCTTTGCGTCGCAACGATGCGCATCGACTTGTGCGTTTCGCTCACCCAAGCGGCCAGGTCGACAAGACTCGAATAAGGAGCGCCCCATGCTCTCAGTCCCTCGCCTCTCCAGGCACGCCCTCCCCCTGCTGGTCCTTGCCTTCACTGCTTCCGCCGCGCTCGGCGCCGAGGAAATCCAGGGCGGTGCGACTACGCCCGGTGCGCCGATGTCCAGTGCACTGCGGCCGGTCACGCAGGCGCAGCTCGATGCCGCGGGCACCAATGACAACGACTGGCTGCACTCCAACGGGTCGTACGTGCAGACGCGCTTCTACCCGGCGGCGCAGATCAACACAAAGAACGTCGCCAGGCTGCGGCCCGCCTTCGTCTTCCAGACGGCAGTGATGGAGTCCATGGAGACCGCGCCGATCGTCGTCAACGGGGTCATGTTCCTGACGACTTCCTACAACCACGTCTATGCCATCGACGCAGTGACGGGCAAGGAGTTCTGGCACTACAAGCACAAGATGGGACCGGTCACCACGTTCTGCTGTGGGCCCAACAACCGTGGCGTCGCAATCAGTGGCGATCGTCTCTACATGGGCACGCTCGACGCCAAGCTGGTCGCGCTTGACGCCAGGACCGGCAAGTTGCTGTGGGAAACGCAGATCGCGGACCCCGAACTCGGCTACTCCGAGACCATGGCGCCGGTGGTCGTCGACGACAAGATCCTGATCGGCACCAATGGCGGCGAGTACGGCATCCGCGGCTTCGTCAAGGCGTACAGCGCCACCGACGGCAAGCTGCTGTGGACCTTCCACACCATCCCCGAGAAGGGCCATGAAGGCGTATGGGCCACCAAGGACGCCACCGGGCGCGACATGAAGCGCGACATCGCCGCAGAGAAGAAGATGCTGGCCGACAAGGGCGGCGACTTCTACAAGACACTTGGTGGCGGTGTGTGGATGGCCCCGGCCGTCGACCGTGCCAACAAGCTGGCGATCTTCCTGGTGGGTAATCCGTCCCCGGACCTGTACGGCGCGATCCGTCCCGGAGACAACCTGTACACCGATTCGCTGGTCGCGGTCGACCTGAACACCGGCGCCTACAAGTGGCACTCGCAATATATCGCCCATGACGTGTGGGACCTGGATGCAGCCAGCCCGGCGATCCTGGTCGACGTGCGCGATGAAAAAGGCCAGATGATCCCGGGCGTCATCCACGGCGGCAAGACCGGGCACGTCTATGTGCACGACCGCCGCGACGGCCGCCTGATCCGCTATTCGCAGGCGATGATCCCGCAGGAGAACATGTGGGCCCTGCCCACCCCACAAGGCGCGCGCATGCTGCCGGGCGCAAACGGCGGCGTGGAATGGTCGCCGATGGCGTTCAACCCCAGGATGCGGCTTGCCTATGCCGCCAACCTGCATCAGCCGATGACCTACCAGGTGGAAGACGTGCCCTACCCGGGCGGCAAGCTTTGGCTGGGCGGCGCCTTCAAAGTCATCCCGGGCGAGCAGCAGTGGGGCAAGCTCTCGGCGGTCAATATCGATAGCGGCAAGGTGGCATGGGACTACAAGACCGAGCAGCCGCTGATCGGCGGCGTGCTGGCTACGGCCGGCGGGCTGGTCTTCACTGGCGAAGGCAACGGCCTGTTCAAGGCGTTTGATGCGGCCAACGGCAAGATGCTGTGGCAGTTCCAGTGCGGAGCCGGCGTCAATTCACCGCCAGTGTCCTATACCGTCGGCGGCAAGCAGTACATTGCCGTCGCGGCCGGCGGCAACACCCAGCTGGACTTCAAGCGCGGCAACAGCATCTTTGTCTTTGCGTTGCCATAGGCTCGTGGCAAGGGAGCCGAGCATGCCGGACACCCCGATCCGTCCGCGCCGCCATTCCGCGGCGCGGCGCGCCGTGGTGCCCGCCACGGTGCTCGCCGTTGTGTGTGCCCTGCTGGCACTGTCGGCCGCAAGCGGCAATGCCCGCGCCGATGCGGCCGCCGGGCAGGCCAAGGCACAGGTATGCGTTGCCTGCCACGGCCCGCAGGGCAATTCCACCGATCCTGCCTATCCGCAACTGGCGGGACAGACTGCGCGCTACCTCTACCTGCAGTTACGTGACTTCAAGGAAGGACGGCGCAACGACCCTGCCATGTCGCCCATGGCCACGCCGTTGTCAAAAGAAGACATGCTGGACCTGTCCGATTACTTTGCCGCGCAGAAGCCGATGGCTTCGACCTACAAGGTCGATGCAGCGCGTGTCGCGGCCGGACGCAGCAAATCGGAGGAAGTGCTTTGCACGATGTGCCACCTGGGCGGATTCGCCGGGCAGAACGAAATACCGCGGGTAGCCGGGCAGCAGTACGCGTATATCGTCAAGCAGCTGGAGGATTTCCGGGCCAGCCGGCGTACGAATGACGCGGGGAATATGACGAGCGTGTCGCGCAACCTGAGTGATGACGATATCAGGAATCTCGCCAACTACATAACCAGCCTGAATTGATCCGCCGATGCATAGCGGTCATCGAAGCGCGTGCCGCGCCGCCGCGATGAACGGCTCGATGAAAGGGCTTTCCAGATCGCGGCGCCGGCAGACGGCCACCTCGAACCCCTCTGTGACCTCCCTGAGCTTTCGGAACACTACACCCGGAGGCCGGCCGATTTCCGCGCACGCGGGCACGATCGCATACCCCTCGCCTGCAAGCACCAGAGCCAGTGCTGCGTGAACCGTTTCCACCCGTTCGACGATTTGCATGGTGACCTGGTGGCGCCGCAGCAAAGCCGCAACCATCGAAGTGTCTGCGCCCTCTTTCAGTGTGGGCAGCGCAATCAGCCTCTGCCCCTGCAGCCGTGCCACCGGTACCGACGAAAGCCGTGCGAGCTGCGCACGTGCAGGCAAGGCCAGCCGTAGCGGTTGCATGCCCACGATCGTCGTGGACAGGTCCGGCCGCTGAATCGGTGGCATGCACAAACCAAGTGTTACCTTGTGGTCAACGATTTGCGCTTCATACGTCGCGGTGCTCATCTCGACGAACTGCAGTTCGACGTCCGGGAGTGTGCGGCGCAACTGCGGCACGAGCTTCGGCAGTACAGCGTAGCCGAGCGAAAACATGTAGCCGACAGACAGCCGCCCGCGCCGCCCCGACCCTACGGCGCGTGCAGCCTCGAACCCCTCGTGAGCCAACGCCAGCGCTTCGCGCGCGCGGGCGAAGAGCGCGCTTCCCGCGTCTGTCAGTCGCATTCCGGTGGATTCGCGCACAAAGAGCGCCGTGCCGAGTTGTGCCTCGAGGTTGCGAATCTGGACGGACAGCGGCGGTTGCGCCATATGCAGGCGCTCGGCGGCCTTGCCCACGCTGCGGGCCTCGGCTACGGCAACGAAATAACGCAGGCTCTTAAGGTCCATAAGTCATACGATTCCCATATGGCCTGATTGTGAACGAGTATTGGACCGGGTGGGGAGGTGCGTGTCAACTTTGATTCGTCGCCGGTCACTTGAGCCGGAATCTCCCAGGGTGTTTCGGATGAATGAGGAACTTTGCTTTTTGCCTGCGGTGCGGCTTCGCGAAGCGATAACCGCCCGCGAGATTTCCCCGGTCGAAGTGACGCGTGCCGTGCTGGACCGTGCCACCCGGCTTCAATCGAACCTCAACTGCTTCATCACGCTGTGCCCGGACGAGGCCATGCGCGAGGCACGGGCCGCAGAGCAAGCGCTCATGCGCGGGGAGCCTGCAGGATTGCTGCATGGCATTCCTTACGCATGCAAGGACCTGGTGAACACGCAGGGAGTGCGTACGACCTTCGGCTCGCTGCTGTTCGCGGACAACGTTCCGACCGAGGACGCGGTAGCCACCGCCCGGCTACGCCGCCAGGGAGCCATCCTCATCGGGAAAACGACCACATCGGAATTCGGCGCGAAGTGCCTGACCGATGCCCCTCTGTTTGGACGCACTGGCAATGCCTGGCACCCTGACCGCACCAGCGGTGGCTCCAGCGGCGGCGCGGCGGTGGCAGTAGCGACCGGCCTCGCCCCGATAGGCATCGCCACAGACGGGGGCGGTTCCACCCGCATTCCGGCGGCCTGCAATGGTGTCGTTGGCCTGAAGCAAAGCATCGGGTTGGTGCCGCATTCTCAAGTGGAGGATGCCTTCGGCAACCTCACCTACGTCACCCCTATCTCGCGCACGGTGGCCGACACTGCCTTGATGCTCCAGGCAATGGCCGGCGAAGACGCGTCGGACCCGTGGTCTGCCGGCGTACAGGCCACCGATTACCTCGGTGAAATGCGGTCTGTCACTGACCTGCGGCATAAGCGGATCCTGTTCGCAAGCGCGCCGCCAGGCCGACCGCTCGCGGCAGATGTGGCCGCGTGTTTCGCCTCTGCCCTGGAGCGGTTGCAGGACCTGGGTGCGGAGCTCGCAGAAATGCCTGGCTCGGGCTTCAACATCGAGCCGCTCTGGCGAACCATCAACCACACCGTATGGCGAGCGCGCTTCGGTCAGATGGCCCGGGAGCAGCCTGACCGGCTCAGCCCTTCGCTGTTGCAGCAGCTGGCCCTTGCCAATGACTACAGTGCGGTCGACTACCAACGGGCCAACTTCGAACGCACCCGGCTGTTCCGGCACGTGCAGGCGCTGCTGCGTGACCACGACTTCATCGCCGTTCCCACCATTGCGCGCACTGCGCTGCCGATTGACCAGGATCTGTTCGGGCAGATAGAGATCGATGGCCGGCTGTACGACGAGGTGCGATCCAACTGGTTCCCCTGGACCATGCCGTTCAACCTGACCGGCCACCCCGCCATCACCCTGCCTTGCGGCTTTGGCCGTGACGGACTGCCCATCGGGTTGCAGTTGGTGGGTCGTCTGCGCGGGGAGTCCGACCTTCTCGGCGCGGCTGCGCTGTTCGAGGCTTCCCAGGATCTCTTGTCCCGCTGGCCAGATGTGGAGGTGGCAAGATGAAATCGATACGCCGTTTGCTTGCGGTTGGCTCGGTGGCCGCCCTGGCCGCCCTGGCAGCGAACCCGGCCTGCGCGCAAGCCTCTGCGACGAACGCAACGCCCTTGCGGCTTGTTGTCGGCTTCCCGCCCGGGGGGGCGCTGGACACCCTCGCGCGCGCGCTGGCAGACCAGCTGCGCTTGGCAGGCATGGGCACGGTGATCGTGGAAAACAGGCCGGGCGCATCGACACGCATCTCCATCGACGCCGTGAAACGGTCGCAGCCGGACGGCCGGACTGTGCTGCTTTCATCGAATGCGCCGCTGGTCATCTTCCCGATGACCTACCGACGGCTTGATTATGACGTCGATCGCGACTTCATTGCCGTGGCTCAGCTTGCAGAAGTCCCCACGGTGATATCGGCGGGCGCGGATCGCCCCTACAAGACGCTGCAGGAGTACGTGAGCTGGGTCCGTGCGAACCCTGCGCAGGGCAATATCGGCCTCACCTCGCTGGGCGGGACACTGCATTTCGCCATCCTCGGCATGGGGCAAACGGTAGGCGTCCCTCTCAGGCCGGTGGCCTACAAAGGAGGCGCGCCGCTTGTGACGGACCTCGTGGGCGGGCACGTTCCGCTAGCCACAGACGCCCTGGCCAGCCAGCTGGAGCTTTATCGCGCAGGAAAGATTCGCATCCTGGCCGTCTCTGGCACCCATCGAAACGCGGGCCTTCCCGATGTGCCGACCGTGCGCGAGGCTGGCATCGGCGCATTCGATCACGCGAATGCGTCGTACAGCGCCTTTGTGCCTGCGGGAACGCCCCCGGATGTAGTGCAACGGTTGGAGCGGACGTTCGTCGCCGCCATGCACAAACCGCAGATGAAAGTCTTGTTGTCGCGTGTCGGTCTGGAAGCAACGGGTCTGCCTGGCGCGACCGTGGCCCGCACGCTGCACGCCGAGCGCGAGTTCTGGCGTCCGCTCGCGTTGCGGAATCCCGATGCCTGGACGTCACGCAGACCACCAAAGCCATAGTAAGGAGACAAAGACATGAGAAGCGATACCGCCCAGCTAGCTTTCCCCGCGATGCCCGACGGCATGGATCCGGCCGAGTGGCGGCTGCGCTGCGACCTCGCAGCGTGCTATCAGCTCACCGACCTCTATGGAATGTCCGACCTCGCGTCGACGCACATCTCGGTCCTGCTGCCCGGGCCCGAACACCATTTCCTGGTCAACCCGCTGGGCACGCTTTTCGACGAGATGACGGCTTCGGCTCTGCTCAAGGTGGACCTGGCCGGCCGCGTCGTGGAGGGCGATCCGTCGCTGCTCAACCCCGCCGGCTTCATCATCCACAGCGCCATTCACATGTCGCAGTCTGATCTGCTATGCGTCATGCACAGCCACACGCGCGCCAACAACGCTGTCGCGATGCAGGCCATGGGGCTGCGGCCTCTCAGCCAGAAGGCCTGCGTCATGCTGGACTTTCTCGGCTACCACGACTACGAGGGCGCGGCGCTCGATGAGGACGAACGGCAGCGACTGGTGCGCGACCTCGGCCCGGAAGGCCGCGTTCTGATCCTGCGCAACCACGGTGCGCTCACGGTTGGCCGCAGTGTGGGTGAGGCGTTCTGCTGGATGCTGCGCCTGGAGACGGCATGTCAGTACCAGATTGATGGCCAGGCCGCTGGCGTGCCCCTTCAGGCATTGTCCGAGGCCACCATCCAGCATACCCGCGCTCAGGGGCGCAAGATGCTCGGTCCTGGCGGCTTCCTGGAGGTTGGCAAGGTCGAATGGCCTGGCCTCTTGCGCAAGCTCGAGCGGGAGCGCGGTACCTCGTACCGCACTTGAGAGTCTGCCTTGGCGGCTGCAGCTGCGGTCTAGAAGATCGAGAAGGTAATCGACTTCGCAACCGCGTCGCGGATATGCTGGATGCGCTCCCGGTTCAACTGCTCCGCCGCAGCGCCATCGCCGCGAGCGATGGCATCCAGCAACTTCTCGTGTTCCTCGATCGCGGCTTCCATGCGGCCCGGCAGCATGGCGGTTCGATTGCCCATCAGGCGCAACTGGTTCTCGATGTCGAGGACGTACTCAGCCAGCGTGTCGCTGCGGCAGCATTCGACGAGCACACGGCGAAACGCCAGCGCGTGGTCAAGATAGCCGGGGACATCCCCCTTCTTTGCGCAGGCAGTCAGTTGCTGGAACAACTTATTCAGCTTCTGCAGGTGCGCGGCATCCATATGCCGCGTCGCCAGACGTGCCACCAGACCCTCGAGCACCTCGCGGATGTCCAGCAGCTCAAGCACATCTTCTGGCGTCAGCTGCCTCACCGTGACACCGACGAACGGCGTCCGGGTGACGAGCCGCTCGGTCTCGAGTTGGCGGATAGCCTCCCGGATGGGCGTGCGGCTCACTTCGAATTCCGCCGCAAGATCCTGCTCTGTCAGTTTTGCGCCTGGCCGCAAGTCTCCGCGCAGGATGGCGGAGCGAATCCGCTCGCTGACCTGCTCCACGGACAGCGGCTGTGGATCCCGTTTTCGCAATGCGCTCGATTTTGCTGTGCTCATTCAGACAGTATACAGAAGATGTGACGCGCTTCAACGGACAGGCAGGTACCGGCCAGCCATGACCGGGACCCGCAGCACGAGGAGGTGAAGGGCCATCACTCCAGGCGAGCGCCGGACGCCTTGACGACGTCCGCCCACCGTCCCATTTCGCCGCGCAGGAAGGTCCTGAATTCCGCCGCAGTGCTGCTGCGCGGGCGGCCGCCCAAGGCGGCGATCCGTTGGGACAGTTCGGGAGACTGGACGATCCTGGCGAGCTCGGCGCTCACCCTGTCCACGACAGGTTTCGGGGTGCCGGCGGGCGCGAGCAGACCCACCCACGGGACCACGTCGAAGTCTTCCATGCCCAGGCCGCTCTCGGCGACTGTCGGTACGGACGGCAGTGCGGTCAGGCGCTCCCGGGAACTCACCGCAATGGCACGCACCTTGCCGCTGGCGAGGTAGGGCTGCGCGCCCGCAAAGGCATCGAAGGCTACCTGCACCTCACCTGCCGCAAGGTCGGTCAGCGACTTGGCGGAACCGGCATAGGGGACATGCGTCATTTCCATGCCGGTTCGCCGCAGGAGCTCCGACATCGCAAGATGGGACACCGAACCGTTGCCGGGGGACGAATAGTTGACCTTTCCCGCGTTCGCCTTCGCGTAGGCAATCAGCTCCTTCAGCGAGTGAATGGGAAGCGCGCTATTAACCATCAGCAGCAGCGGCGCATCGTAGACCAGGCCGATCGGCTCGAAATCTCGAGCCGTGTCGTAACGCAGGTTCCGATACAGGGAAGGATTGCCAGCCAGGGCCGCCGAGGCCGACAGCGTCATCACGCTGCCGTCTGCGGGCATGCGCGCAACCGCTGCCAGCGCCAGGCTGCCGGACTGCCCCGGCATGTTCTCCACGATCAGCAACCGCCCGATCGCCGGACCGAGGCGGTTGGCCAGGATCCGGGCGACCACGTCGACAGACTGGCCCGAGGGGTAACCCACAATCAATTTACCCGTTTCCTTCTGCGCGAAGGCTGCGCCGCTGACGAACAGAACAGCGACAACAGCCACCTGGAATACGCGTCGGACGATTGCCATGGTTGGTCTCCTTGCTGCTTGATTTTGCTGCGGGCAGCTTATGCGCCGAGCATCTTGATGATGGAGGAAAAGTCGAGCCGGCCACGCCCGGCGGCGCAATGCATCGCGTAGACGGAGGCGGCCGCCGCGCCCAGCAAGGCCGGCGACTGGCTCGCAACCGCAGCCTGCTCCGCCAGCCGCAAGTCCTTCAACATCAGCTCGGAAGCGAAGCCGCCTTCGTACCCACGATTGGCCGGCGCGGACGCCACCAGGCCGGGCTCAGGCGCATAGCTCGTGAGCGCCCAGCATTGGCCGGAAGACGTCGACGCAATCTCGTAGAACCTCCGTGGATCCAGCCCCAGTCGCTTGGCCAGATGCAGGGCCTCGGAGACGGCCACCATGGAAATGCCTGCCAGCATGTTGTTGCAGATCTTTGCCGCCTGGCCGGCGCCCGCCGCGCCTGCATGGAAGATGTTCTTGCCCATCGCGCGCAGCAGTTCGAGGGCACGCGCGAAGGCTGATTCAGTGCCTCCGACCATGAACGTGAGCGACCCCGCCGCCGCGCCGCTTACGCCGCCGGAAACGGGAGCGTCAAGCGTGACCAACCCCTTCTTGCGCAGCGTTTCGTGGAAGACAGCGCAGGACGCGACATCGATCGTCGAGCAATCGATCACAAGCGCTCCAGGCGCGAGCGGCAGCGTGTCTGCCGTGAGCACGTCCAGCACATGCCGACCGCTGGGCAGCATGGTGATGACAACCTCCGCCCCGGATACCGTTTCCTCAACCGAAGCCCGCGGCCCGAGGCCCGCATGCAATGCGCGCTCCATCGAGCTCGCGTTGAGATCGAAGCAGCGAACCTCATGCCCTGCCTCCTTCAGTCGGCACGCCATAGGAAATCCCATATTGCCCAACCCGATGAAACCGATCGCAGCCATTCTTGTCTCCTCGTAACGAGCGTCTTAGTTCATGTTGAAGATCACGGTCTTCTTGTGCGTGAAGTGGTCCAGCATTGCCTCCAACGACGCCTCGCGGCCAAGGCCGGATTGCTTCACGCCCCCGTAGGACAATCCAGGCTGGACCACGATGTTCTGGTTCACCTGCACGAAGCCTGCCTGCAGGCGTCGGGTGGCATCCAGCGCGGTCTTCAGGTTCTGCGTCCAGATGGTTGCAGCCAGTCCGTAGTCGCTGTCGTTGGCCTGTGCCACGGCTTCTTCGTAACTTGAGAAGCGGATCACGCACGTCACGGGTCCGAAGATTTCTTCGCGCGCCAGCCGGGATGTGTTGTCCAGGCCGGTAAAGATGACCGGCCTGACGAACAGGCCTTCCCGAAGCGACTCATCCGCAGGCAACTGGGAGCATTCGAGCGCCCGGGAATGAGGCTCGGCCCGACCGCTTTTGATGTAGCCGAGAATCTTGTCGAGCTGGGTGCGCGAGATGACCGTGCCGATGTCCGTCGCTTCATCCAGCGGGTCACCCATCTTCAGCGCGTCAACTCGCTCCTTGAGCAAGGCGACGAATTCTTCGTGCACCTTCTCGTGCACGAAAATGCGGCTGGCGGCCGTGCAGCTCTGTCCCTGGCGGGTGAAGCGCATGCCGCTCACCGCGCCGGCGACGGCCTTCGCGATGTCGGCGTCGTCCATCACGATCATCGGGCTCTTACCGCCGAGTTCCAGCGTGACGGGGATGAGCTTCTCTCCGGCCGTGCGCGCCACGATTCTTCCGGTTTCGACGGAGCCGGTGAACGTCACCTTGCCGACCGCGGGGTGCGCGACGAGGGGCGCCCCGCATTCGGGGCCGAAGCCCGAGACGATGTTCAGCACCCCGGCGGGCAGCGCCTGGTTCATGATCTGGCAGAGCCTCAGGACCGCCAGCGGCGCCTCTTCGGCCGATTTCACGACGACCGTGTTGCCGGCCACCAGCGCCGGGGCGATCTTCAGCGCCATCAGCATCATGGGGGCATTCCAGGGAATGATGACGCCCACCACCCCGATCGGTTCGCGCTGCGTGAGTGTCAGCATGTCCGGGCTGAACGGCACGGTTTCGCCCTTGAGTTCCGAAGCCAGGCCGCCGTAGAACTGCAAAGCGTCGGCAACGACGGAGGCTTCGACCCGGCTCTCGGTGCGCAGGGCCTTGCCGGTTTCGAGCGCCACCAGCCGGCCCAGTTCCTCCACGTGCTCGCCAATCAGGCGCGCGCAGTCGGCCAGCAGCGCGCCACGCTTGCGAGCCGGCATCGCGGCCCACGCGGGCTGCGCCTGGGCCGCCGCACGCACTGCGCGGTCGACGTCGCTTGCGTCGCTTTCAGCCGCGTGCCCGATCTCGCGTCCGGTTGCAGGGTTGGCTACCGGGAAAGTGTTTCCCGAGCGCGCCCCCACCAGGCCGCCGCCGATCAGGTTGTAGCCGCTTATCGCGCGAGCCAGACGGTGCGGATCGATGTCCGCCGTGAGCTTGTTGTGCGTCATTATCGGCCTCCTTTCACTTGGCGACGGGCGCCACTGCCGGCCAGCGCTTCTTTACCTTTATCACGCGAGCGCTGCCCCGGCGCACAAACCGGCGTGTGTCGTCCGTGGCCGCCTGGTAGTCCCAGGCGGGCTGAATGCCCTCGGGCAGCGAGTTGATAAATTTGCGGCGTGCCTGGCTGGCAAGCACCTGCTGCGTGATTGCAGCGGGATCCCATCGGGAGAGCACGCGTGCCTTGAACTCGGCAAGCACCTGCGGCTGCTCTTGCGCGATGTTCACCAGCTCGTTCGGGTCGGCCTCCATGTCGAAAAGCAGGTCTGGATGGCCATGGGTGTACACGTACTTGTATCGGCCACGGCGCAGCATGCAGCATGGACCCGTGACGCCCTCGGCGGTGTACTCGACGAACGCTTCCGCCTCGCCGTCGTCATCGTCCGTTGCGACCAGCGGCACGAGGCTGCGTCCGTCGATCGGCTCGACCCAGGCCGGCGTTTGGCCATCCATCGCAAGATCCAGCAATGTGGGGAGCAGGTCCACGTGGGAAACCGGCTCCGCGATTCGCCGGGGTTCGCGCTTGCGCGGGTCGTAGACGAGCAGCGGAACCTTGGCCGACCAGTCGAAGAACACCCGCTTGAACCACATGCCGCGCTCGCCCAGCATGTCGCCATGATCGGAAGTGAACACGACGATGGTGTTGTCCGCGAAGCCCGCGCGCTTGAGCGTCTCCAGAAGACGGCCCACTTTGTCGTCGACGTAGCTCACCATCGCATAGTAGGCGTGGCGCGCACGCCGCACCTGTTCGTCGGTCGCCCCTTGCTTGTCCAGCCCGTGGGAATACTGCACCCACTGGCTGAGCTTGTCGCGCTCCTGCATCGGCATGTCGCCGACGACAGGCAGGTTGATCTCCTCAGGCGAGTAACGATCCAGGTACTCGGGCAGGATGTGATACGGCGGATGGGGGTGCGTATAGGAAACGCACATGAAGAACGGCTGCTCGTCTTCCCTCGCGAGGTCGTACAGACGCTGGATCGCCTTCGCCTCGACCTCCTCGTCGTAATCGAGTTGCAGGCTGCGGAAGCAAGAGCCGCTTTCATCCACGGTACTCAGGTTGTGCCCAGGTGAGTAGAAGCTGAACTCGCCCTCCGCCCAGTCCGCTGCCCAGCCGAAGTCCGCCGGGTAGATGTCGGTGGTAAGGCGCTCCTCGAAGCCGTGCTTCTGGTCAGGGCCGACGAAGTGCATCTTCCCGCCGAGGATGGTCTTGTAGCCCTGCTGCGCAAGGTAATAAGGCAGCGTGGGCGTGGCAGCCTGGAACTCGCACGCGTTGTCGAACGCGCCGATGCGCGTGGCGAACTGGCCTGCAAGCAGCGAGAACCTGGCAGGTGCGCACAAGGGAAAGTTGCAGTAGGCGTTGTCAAAGACTGCGGACCGTTCGGCGAGCGCCTGGAGGTGAGGCGCCTTCACGACGGTGTTGCCGTGGAAGGGCAAAACCGGTGCCGAGAGTTGGTCGGCCATGATGAAAAGAATGTTGGGCTTGCGCATGAGTCTCCTTTTTTGCACAACGGTTGCATTTCCGTTGTATACAACATAGAGTAGGAAATACGATCTGACAAGAGGAGAACGCGTGACCGACCCAACATCCTTGCCACTTTCGGGGATACGTGTCCTGGACCTCACCAGGGCGCTTGCGGGCCCCTTCTGCACGATGGTCCTGGGCGACCTGGGCGCCGACGTGATCAAGGTCGAGCCCGCGGGCGGGGACATGATCCGCCACTGGGGGCCTTTCGACCGCGGCACCAGCGCTTACTACCTGAGCGGCAACCGCAACAAGCGCGGGATCGCCGTCAACTTCCGCGATCCTCGCGCGCTTGACCTGCTGCGCGATCTCGCCGGCCAGTACGACGTGATCGTGGAGAACTTTCGCGCCGGCGCCATGGAATCCATGGGTCTTGGGTACGAGGCGCTTGCCGAAGCGAACCCTCGGCTCATCTATGCGAGCGTCACCGGTTTCGGCCGTACGGGACCAGCGAGTCAACGTCCCGGGTTCGACCAGATTGCCCAGGGGTACTCCGGACTCATGAGCGTGACGGGCATGCCGGAATCGGGACCGGTCAGGGTGGGTGTGGCAATCGGCGACCAGACTGCCGGGATGTGGTGTGCCATCGGCATCCTGGCTGCCGTAGTGCAGCGCCATGCAACCGGGCGCGGTCGGCGGGTGGAAACCTCACTGTTGGCGGGACTCGTCGGACTCATGAGCGTACAGGCCCAGCGTTACCTGAGCCTGGGGGAGATTCCCGGTCTTGCCGGGAATACGCACCCTGTGATTGCGCCGTATGGGGTATTCCAGACCGCGGATGGGCCATTGAACATCGCACCGGCGACAGCCGAGATGTGGAAGCGCCTCTGCGAGGTGCTTGGATTGCAAGAGCTGATCGATGATCCGCGCTACGCGACGAATGCAGCGCGGATCGAGCGGCGCGCCGAGCTCAAGGAGGTGATCGAGGCCAGGCTGAATGCGCACAGCCGCAAGGAGTGGACGCAACGGCTGCTGGCGGCAGATATTCCAGCTGGCCCGATCTACAACGTCGCGGACGTCTTCGCTGACGAGCAGGTCATTCACTCCCGGCTTGTGGAGCAAGTCCAGCACGCAGAGCTGGGTTGCATCCGGCAAGTCGGCAGCCCGATCGCCTTCGACGGCCGCCATGGGGAATCCATTCGCCGCGCGCCGCCCATGCTCGGCGAGCACACGTTTGACGTCCTTCGGGAACATGGATTCCCCACGTCCGACCTGGAAGCACTGGCGCGCGAAGGCATCATCCTGCAACACGGCCACGACCCCAAGCCATGAAATCCGCAAACCCTAACCTTGAAATCGCCGGCGGGACGGCGACGATCACACTTCGGCGCCCTTCCGAGCACAATCGGCTTGACCCCGACGATATCGGGGTCCTGCTGCGGCTCGTGGAACAAGTGAGGCGCGACCCGACCTTGCGGCTGCTCGTGCTGACGGGCGAAGGCGAGAAGACCTTCTGTTCGGGCTATACCCTGAGCCAGATCGGCACCCGCCTGGACCGCTCGCTCGAAGACATGATCGACGCCCTGGAAGCCCTCGAGCTCCCGACTTTATGCGCGATGAACGGCAGCGTCTACGGTGGTGGCACCGACCTCGCGTTGGCCTGCGATTTCCGGATCGGCGTTCACGGTTGCAAGCTGTTCATGCCCGCCGCGAAGTTTGGGCTGCACTACTACCCAGGGGGTCTGCGGCGCTTCGTCTCGCGCCTGGGCTCTCCGGCAGCCAAGAAGATCTTCCTGACGTCCATGACGCTCGAAAGCGAGGAATTGCTCCGGGTCGGCTTTCTCACTGACCTTGTCCGCCGCGAGGACCTCCCCGCTGCCATCGACATGTATGCCGAATGCATTGGGCGTTGCGACCCGGCCGCTGTTCGTTCCATGAAGCGGCACATCGATGCGATTGCCGGCGGTGAATGGAACGAAACCATCGGCAGGTCGGCCTATGAAGCCTCCCTGCGCTCAGAAGAGACTGCGCGACGCCTTGCCGAGCTCGCGGCCAGGTAGACGGCCACGCAGCATGCGCTGCCAGTTGTCGCATGATGGGTGTTTCAATTGGTCCCGCAGCAGGTGCCTGGGGTTACCCCGGTGGCGACAAGACGCCCCCGTCCTGTCGCCCGGGATATCTTCGAAACTCACACGGAGCACATACCGCCGTCCACGAGGAGTTCGCTGCCGAAGACCTTCTATGGCGGCGACACGCGCGGCTATACGGACTATCCCTGCTCAATCCCTTCCTCATCGAGACGCTGACAGCACCCCCCTGCGCCCACCCGCACCAGGCTCAGCCCAGCGCACGCACGGAACTGCTGATGGCACGCGCACATTGCAGCAACGGCGGCGCCAGCCTGACCTGCGCCTCTTCCAACGACCAGCGGCCGGTGGGCGCCACCACATGGATGGCACCCACCGGCCGTCCGTTGCCGCCGATCACCGGCGCGGCAATCGTCATGTCTCCGAGAAACAGTTCCTCGCTATTTACCGCATAGCCCCGCTGGCGCGCTTCACGCAGCGTCGCCACGATTTCCGCGATATCCGTGCGTGTATACGGCGTGTGCGCGACGCGTTCCGAGCGCTCGATCAGCGTCAGCGCCTCGCCTTCCGGCAAAGCGCTCAGGTAGGCGCGGCCGGAGCCGGTGCAATACATGGGGATGCGGCTGCCAATCGGCATGTGCACCGGCACGAACTGGGCGCTGACAAAGCGTGCGACGTACACCATGTCCGCCTGGTCTGGCTCCGTCAGGCAGGTGGTTTCCGTCGTCAGCTTGGTCAGTTCCGACAGGAATGGATTGGCCACGTCGATCAGCGGATCGGCGGCCAGGTAATTGAATCCGATCCTCATCACCCGCGGCGTCAACTGGTAGCGCCGTGTCTTGGGATGTTTGCGCAGGTAGCCCAGGTGCTCCAGGGTGAAAACCATGCGCTGTGCGGAACTCTTGTTGATGCCAGCCGCCTCGGCAACCTCGCCGATGCTCATGGTGCGCCGCACGGCGCTGAAGGCGGCCAGCACGGCCAGCCCTTTTTCCAGCGACTGGTTGAACAGCAGGCTGGCCGCTTCTTCGACCGGGGGATGTGAGTCTTGCATCACTGTAGACCTCAGGGTTGGCGTCATAAGAATCGCATATCGATTCATATGAAGCAACTAGTGGTTTTTATCTATTACTTATTGATCGATGCAGATCGAATATTGGCATGCAGGTTGCGTAAACCGCGAAACGCGCACCTTGGCGCGCCCCCTGACCCCCAAGCTAGGAGTGTTCCCATGTCTATCGCCACCATTTCCCGCCGCGCCGCACTGGTTCTGTGCGTGGCCGGCACCCTTTCGACCGCTTCGTTCGCCTGGGCCCAGGGAGGTGCACCAACCTACAACGTGGGCGCGACGGCCACAGGCGTGCCGTTTACATTCCTCGATGTGAAGACCAACAGCATCCAGGGCATGATGGTCGACACGGTAACCGCCGTGGGCAAGGCTGGCGGCTTCAACGTCAATGTGCAGCAAACCGCGTTCGCGGCACTGATTCCTTCGCTGACCTCCAGCAAGATCGACATCATCTCGGCGGCGATGCTCAAGACGCCCGCGCGGCAGCAAGTGGTGGATTTCAGCGAGCCGGTCTACTCCTACGGCGAGGGGCTGATCGTCAAGAGCGAGGACAACAAGGCCTACACCACGCTGGATGAGCTCAAGGGCGAGACCGTCGGCGCGCAGGTCGGCACGGTGTTCCTCGACATGCTCAACAAGAAGGGCATCTTCAAGGAAGTGCGCAGCTACGACTCGATCGCGGACATGACGCGCGACCTGTCGCTTGGCCGCATCAAGGCAGGCCTGGGCGACCAGCCGCTGATCGCCTACCAGTTGCGCCAGCACGCGTTTCCGGGCGTCAAGCTCGTCACGAGCTACAAGCCGGTGAATGTGGGCGACGTCTGCCTGGTGGTTCGCAAGGGTGACGCCGAAACGCTGGCAAAGGTCAACAAGGCCATCGCGCAGATCAAGGCCGACGGCACGCTGGCGAAGATCGTCCAGAAATGGGGGCTGTAACAGCCATGGACGGCGCAACGTTCCTCAACCACGCGCGCGAGTTCCTGCCGATCCTGCTTCAGGGCGCGGTGGTCACGGTACAGGTGACCGTGCTGTCGTTCCTGCTCAGCAGTGTCATCGGGCTGGGGCTGGCGCTGATGAAGCTGTCTCCCGTCAGCGTGCTCTCCAACGGGGCGGCGGCGGCGATCAATGTGATCCGCGGCCTGCCGATCATCGTCCAGCTTTTCTATATCTACTTCGTGCTGCCGGAGGCGGGTATCCAACTCACCGCCTTCCAGGCGGGTGTGATCGGGCTTGGCATTGCCTACTCCGCCTACCAGGCCGAGAACTTCCGCGCGGGCATCGAGGCCGTCGATCCCGGCCAACGCGAGGCGGCCCAGGCGATGGGCATGCGCGGACCGCTCATCATGCGCCGCGTGATCCTGCCGCAGGCCTTCCGCATCGCGCTGCCGCCCTATGGCAATACGCTGGTGATGATGCTCAAGGACTCGTCGCTCGTTTCCACCATCACCGTGGCGGAGATGACGCGCGCGGGCCAGCTGATCGCGTCGTCGACGTTCCAGAACATGACGGTCTACACGCTGGTGGCCCTGCTCTACCTGCTGATGAGCCTGCCGCTGGTCTATGGCCTGCGCCGCCTGGAGCAGCGCTTCGGTGCCGGGAGGAAGAAGGCATGATCGACATCCAGAACCTGCAGAAGCACTTCGGCAATCACCACGTGCTGCGCGGCGTCAGCCTGCATGTCAGCAAAGGCGAGGTGGTCTGCCTGATCGGCCCGTCCGGCTCCGGCAAATCCACCGTCCTGCGCTGCATCAACGGGCTGGAATCCTATGACGGCGGCGAGATCCGCGCGTTCGGGGAGCGCGTGGACCGGGACAGCAAGGACATCCATCGGCTGCGCAGCCGCATGGGCATGGTGTTCCAGCGCTTCAACCTGTTCCCGCATCGCACTGTGCTTGAAAACGTGATGGAAGGCCCGGTCTACGTGAGAGGCGAGAGCCGCGACAAAGCCCGCGCCGATGCGATGAGCCTGCTCGACAAGGTCGGGCTGGCGGCAAAGGCACAGGCGCACCCGGCACAACTCTCCGGCGGCCAGCAGCAGCGCGTGGCGATCGCCCGCGCGCTGGCAATGAAGCCCGAGGCCATGTTGTTCGATGAGCCGACCTCGGCCCTCGACCCTGAACTGGTCGGCGACGTACTCGAGGTCATGCGCGACCTCGCGCGCGAAGGCATGACCATGATCGTGGTCACGCATGAAATGGGCTTTGCGCGGGAGGTCGCCGACCGCGTCTGCTTCCTGCACAGCGGCACCATCGTCGAAGAAGGCCCCTCCGCGCAGGTACTGGGCGCGCCCCGCCAGCCGCGCACCCAGGACTTTCTGCGCCGCGTGCTGCACAAGCCGGCCGAGGCAACGGGAGACCTCGCGTTATGACCCTCACTCAGTTCGCGCCGGGGCAGCCAGGCTGCGCCGCCCCGCTGCCGCCGTCGCTGTGGGCCGCCACCGCCCCGCCGGCCCCCGCCACACCCCCGTTGCGGGATTCGAGGACGGTCGATGTGCTTGTGATCGGCGGCGGCTACACCGGCCTGTCGACGGCGTTGCACCTCGCCGAAGCCGGGGCCCAGGTGTGCGTGGTCGAAGCCAATGAGCCTGGCTGGGGTGCATCGGGGCGCAACGGCGGGCAAGTCAATCCCACGCTGAAGCACGATCCGGACGAGCTGGTCCGGATGCTTGGCGGCGCGCGCGCCGAACCCCTGATCGACGCCGTTTCGCGCTCCGCCGACCTGGTCTTCGACCTGATCGCCCGCCACGGCATTGACTGCCAGCCGGTGCGCAGCGGCTGGCTGCAGCTCTCCTATTCGCCCAAGGCCGTGCCGGCCATGCACGCACGAGCGCGTCAGTGGCAACGTCGTGGCGCGCCTGTCGAAATGCTCGACCAGGCGGAAGTGGCGCGGCGCGTCGGGACGCAGGCGTTCGCAGGCGGTTGGCTCGATGGCCGCGCAGGTGCCATCCAGCCGCTGGCCTACGTGCGCGGACTGGTCCGGGCGGCACAGCACGCGGGAGCCGCCATCCATGGCGGCAGCGGCGTCACGGCGCTGGTGCGGCAAGGTGCGAAGTGGGTGGCGAACATTGCGACGGGCGCGACCGTCACTGCCGACCGCGTGGTGATTGCCACCAACGGCTATACCGGTCCGCTCTGGCCCGGCCTGCAGCAGACGCTGCTCAGCGCCAACAGCTTTATCGTGGCCACGCGCCCGCTCGAAGGCGAGAATGCCCGGGCCATCCTTGCGCGCGGCGAGACGGCGTCGACCTCGCAACGCCTGCTGCTTTACTTCCGCAAGGACCGCGCCGGGCGGCTGCTGATGGGGGGGCGCGGCTTCTTTGCCGATCCACGCCAGCCGCAGGATTTTGCGCATCTGGAGCGTTCTCTGGCGCTGCTGTTCCCGCAGTTGGGGCCACTGGAATATGAGTACCGCTGGGCGGGCCGCATCGCCGTCACCCGCGACTTCATGCCGCATATCCACGAACCGGCCCCCGGCGTGACGATGGCGGTGGGGTGCAACGGACGGGGCATCGCGCTGTGCACGAGCTTCGGCAAGCATCTGGCGGCCAGGCTGACGGCGAATGGCGCGCCATTCCCCTACCCGGTTTCGCCGCTGGCGCCGATTCCGCTGCATGGCCTGCAGCGCTTCTATATCGCCGCCGGGGTCGCCTGGTACAGTTTGCTCGACAAGTTTGGCTGATCGCACTGTCCACCCAGAGCTTTTGTCGCCCCCATGCACGCTGAAAGACCGTAGCGCAGCTACCCCTTATCTGAACTGCCCGCGAAGCGCTCGATCTTGCGGGTCGGCCCGGAGACGACCAACAGGTCTTTCGGCTGGACCATGGTGGTGGCTGTCGCGTGCTCGAATTCTTCGTTGGCACGCTTGATGCCAACCACCGTGACGCCGAAATGCTCACGTACCCTGGACTCCAACAGCGTCTTGTTGTGGGTGGATGCCGGCGCATGGATCCTGGCGATGGCAAAGCCATCTTCGAATTCGATGAAATCGATCATCTTGCCTGTAATCAGGTGTGCAACCCGCGCTCCCATGTCTGCTTCCGGGAAGACGACGTGGTGCGCACCGATGCGTTGCGCGATCTGCCCATGCTCGGCGGTAAAGGCCTTGACCCAGATATCCTTGATCTCGAGTTCGGTCAGCGTCATCAAGGTCATCAGGCTGGACGACATATCCGTGCCAATGCCGACAATGGCGTGAGAGAAATCGGCCACGCCGAGCTGGCGCATCACGTTCACATCGGTCGAGTCGGCCTGAACCGCGCAGGTCAATACATTCGACCAGCGCTGCACCAGTTCGGCATCCCTGTCGATGCCCATGACATCGTGTCCCAGGCGCATGAGCGATTGCGCCACGGAACTGCCAAAACGCCCAAGCCCGATCACGACGATGCTGTCGCCTGCGGAGAAGGCGAACTGTTCGGTAAATAATCTAGCCAACAATTGGGTGCTCCTCGGGATAGCGGTATGGCGTGCGATGTTCGCCCATTGCCAGGGAAACCGCGAGCGTGATGGTGCCGACCCGGCCGGCATACATGAGCCCGGCCAGAATAAGCTGGCCGGAAGCCGGCAGGTCCGCCGTGATGCCGGTCGACAAGCCAGCCGAGCCGAAGGCCGCAATGACCTCGAAGATGACTTGATCGGTCGGGAACTCGGTGACGAACAGGATGGCCAATGTCCCTAGCGTAGTCAAAGCGCTTCCCAGCACCAATACCGTGATCGCCTGTCGCTGCGCCGAACTGCTGACCCGCCGCCCGAACGCCTCGCTGTCGCCGCGCCCGCGGATCTCGGCAATCACCAGCAATGCCAGGATGGCGATCGTGCCGACTTTGACGCCGCCAGCGGTACTCGCACTGCCGCCGCCGACGAACATCAGGAAGTAATGCAGCGCCATGCTTTCATGGGTCAGTGCGCTGATGTCGAACGAGTTGAAGCCGACGGTGCGGGCCGAGACCGAGGCAAACGCCGCGGACCAGAGCTTCTGGCCCGACGGCATCGCGCCGATGGTGAGTGCATTGCTCCATTCGAACAATAGCAGGCCAATAAAGCCCACCACGAACAGCACCGCCGTGGTCGCCAGGGTGAGCTTGCTATGCAGGGACCATCGGCGTGGACTAAAGGTCTTGTTGCGCAAGTCGTGCAGCACGGGAAATCCGATGCCACCGACGACGGCCGCCACCATCACCGGCGCCAGGATCCACTGGTCGGCCGCATAACGCATGAGGTTGTCCGGGTGCGTCGAGAAGCCGGCATTGTTGTAGGCGGAGATCGCGTGAAACACGCCGTCCCATGCGGCCTCGCGCCACGGAATGCCATAGGTGAAATGCAGCCTCGACGTCAGCCATGCCGTGAGGGCCAGTTCGACAGCGAACGTCACCACCAGTACCAGCTTGGCTACGCCGACCACATCGCCCAGACCGATCGCGTGGGTCTCGACCTGGGTGAGCAGCTTGGTCCGCAATCGCAGCGAACGATTGACCATCAGGCCAAGCAGCGTGGACGCGGTCATCATGCCAAAGCCGCCAAGCTGGAACAGCACCATGATGACTACCTGGCCGAAGCCGGACCAGTACGTTCCGGTATCCACGACTACCAGGCCGGTCACGCAGACCGCCGAGACCGAGGTGAAGAAGGCGGTCAGCCACGGCACGCTCCCATCGCCGATCCGGGCCCATGGCAACATCAGCAGTGCACTGCCCGCCACGATGGCCAGCAGGAACCCCATGGCGACGGCGCGGGCTGGATGCAGAGCTGCTCTCATGCCGGAATTGTGTCCCGAAGTCTGGCACAAATCCATGTTTCCAGACGAGCCGTTCGGCGTCCGCTGAAGCCCCACTCCCCGCCGGCCAGGCCGTCGATGGCCGAGGCAGGTTCAAGGGGCGCGGTGCCGGAGGCTCATGTAGAGCATGCGTCTCAACGTCCCGCCGCTTCTGCCGGCTTGCCCCGCGCCGATGCGGCATCGCTAGCCTTCCCCAAACTCCCGCCGACTGCGCGGTGCCTGCGGGCATTGCGCGTCCAGCGACTCCCGATACTTCACGCAGCCGCGCATGAACTGCGGCCAGTCGGGAACGACCGGAACCTGGCTGCTCGTGTCCGGCAGCAACGCCCACAGATCGGGGTGATGCCAGCACAAATCATGGCCGGAAGCATCCCGGTGCCGGCGTATGCCGGCGCGCAGTTTGCGCACTTCCTCGGCGAGCTGATCCCGGCTCATCGCATTGAGGTCGTCGTCCATAGCCTGCTCCTGACAGTCGTTTCGGAGAACCTGGATTCCTCGAATCCGGCGCACGTCGTCAACCGGTCAGACTGTACGCCGTACGTCCCGATACTACTCCCGCACGCACGCAAAAAAGGGCTCCCGAAGGAGCCCGCCCGGCTTGTTTCCGAAGGCTTGCGTAAAGCGCGTCAGGCAGGTACCTGCGTGCTAGCCGCCGCCTTTTCCTTCGAGAAGAGGCTCCTGGACGTTGCGACGTGATTCGCCAGCACTGGCCGCAGCACCATGATCGCCAGGAAGGCTGCGGTCAGGTCCATGCACGCCACCGTGTAGAGGACCGTCGACCAGGTACCGGTCGCCTCCATCATCAGGTTGCCGATCGGAACGAACAGTGCGCCGATACCCTTGGCGGTGTAGAGCACGCCGTAGATCTTGCCGATGTGCTTGGTACCGAAGGCGTCGCCGGCCAGGGCCGAGAACAGCGAGTAGACTTCGCCCCAGGCCAGGAACACCACCCCTGACAGGATCAGGAACGCATACGGGTTGCTGCCAAAGTAGCCGAGCGCAATGATGCCGATCCCTTCCAGCGTAAAGGCGATGACCATGGTCTTCTCGCGCCCGATATTGTCCGAGATCCAGCCGAACAGCGGACGCGAGATGCCGTTCATGATGCGGTCGAGCATCAGCGCCAGCGGCAAGGCGGCCATCACGAAGAAGTGCAGGTCGACCTTGAATTCCTTGACGCCGAGGTCCTTGGCGATGACACCGAGCTGGGCAACGGCCATCATGCCGCCGGTGACCACCAGGATGAACATCACCAGCATCAGCCAGAACAGCTTGGTGCACATCGCTTCCTTGAGCGTGTAGTCACGCGTGGCCTGGACCAGCTTCTGCGACGCCTTCACCTCATGCGCCTTGGGCGAGCGCAGGAACCACGCGGCGATAAACGCGAGGGAGCCTTGCAGCAGCCCGAAGAACAGGAAGGTGTGCTGGAAGCCCTGCGACTCGATCATGGCCGCGATGGGCAGGATCGTCGCCGCGGAGCCCGCGCCGTAACCGCCGGCGGTCAGGCCAACCGCGAGGCCGCGCCGGTCCGGGAACCACTTGAGCGCGTTGTTGATGCAGGTCGCATAAATCGAGCCCACGCCGAGACCGCCGACTGCCGCGCCGACATAGAAGCCCATCAGGGTGGTGGCCTGCGAATTGATGCACCACGCTGCGCCAATGAACAGCGCACCGAAGGCGACCATCAGCCGCGGGCCGAACTTGTCGATGAAGTAGCCCTCGATCGGCGCGAGCCAGGTCTGGACCAGCACGAACACCGTGAAGGCGATCTGGATGCTTGCGCGCGACCAGCCATAGGTATCCTGGATTTCCGGGACGAATAAGGTCCAGGCGTACTGGATATTGGCGGTGGCGATCATGCAAACGACGCCAACGAGCAGCTGGGTCCACCGGGCGGCTTCGGGGACCTGGGGATTGGGGCGAAATGCTGCCGACGGATTACTCATGGCGCGCTCCTTGAATCGTCTGATTTGGCTGATCCGAGAGTGCGGACGGGTATGCGGACGCGCTGCGCCCCAGCTTGGATATGGCTGCTGGCATTTTATGTCTCCTGGTCATTGGCATTTGTTGCCTTTTAATGCGACGCCGGACTGGCGTCTCCGCCCTCACCTGCCTCTAAAAATCAAGAGTGGCGATTGGATACACAGTATGTGATATATCAAGTAAGTTCAAGCGAAAGGAATGGCAGGGTTTTCACCAGATTTATTACCGCGCCAGATGGGAACCGGAGATTCACATTGGCTGCGTATCATTCCCCACGCCAAAGCCGCTACCAGCATGGGTTGGCGGGCGAAAATTCCAGGCTTTCCCCCGCTTCCCGCATATATCTCGTTAATAAATGAGCATTCCTGCTGAATCGACGGGAAAAGGCGGTGGCTTCAACTGGAGCTGAATCGCAGGGTTTTCCCCGACTCGATTCATGAGCGAAGCAAATATGCGCTCACATGGGTATCGCATCATTATTGCGGCCAAAAAAAAGCCCGCGGAGTCGCTCCACGGGCTGAGTCATGATGCGGGACATCGGCCGCAACATGTACTGCATGTTATAGGCGAGTTTTCAATGTTAATAAATAGAAACAAGCCCTCAGCGTGCGGGTTCCCTCATTACATTTTCGTAATGAGGGCAGACGGCCCATTCATTACATTTTTGCAATGAGGGAAAGCGGATTCCCTCATTACGTTTTTGTAATGGACAGGCATTTACGGCACACTTCGTTTCACTGCGTGGCTTCGTTATGTCACGGCATGATGTAATTGCCGGAATGCCGCGCACGAAGGCATCCGTTGCGGCGCCGGCGTCGGTCTCTGGCCGGCCAGGATGTGCCCGATGATTGTTGGCGCTGCGATCTCGTACAATCGTTGCCATAGTGGACAGTGCATTGCGCCCCCGCTCCCGGCTGTTTTCCCCAGCCGGGACCGGTTACCCACGCGAGTCCGCCTGTTGACCGATTTTCTTGCGAGATTCCTTCTGATGACGATCGGGCTGCTGAAGGGAGTCGGGGTTTCCACAGACCCCACCCAACACCGCCCGCCTTGACCATGCGCAAGCCCTGATCCAATCGCGGCCCGCAAACTGGCACCCATGACCACCATTCCTTCCTCGCCCTCCCGCGCCCCCGGTACCCCTGAACCGAAGATCGACGAACCGACGGTGGCCTTGCGCCGGCGCCGCCGGGCCTTCATGCCGCACGGCCGCCTGGCCTGGATCACCGGCGTCGTGAGCTGGACGCTGCTGATCGCCAGCACCTTGTTCTGGTGCCTGCTGCTGTTCGCTCTGGCGTTGCTGAAGCTGGCGCTGCCGTTCGCGGCGGTCCGGCGCCGCATCGATCCGCTGCTGAACGGGATCGCCACCGCATGGATTTCCTGCAATGCCGGCTGGTTTGCGTGGATCCAGCGCGAGCCCTGGGATGTTCAGGGCAATGACGGACTGCGCTATGCCGACTGGTACCTGGTGAACTGCAACCACCAGTCATGGGCCGATATCTTCGTGCTGCAGCGGTCGCTGAACCGGCGCATTCCGCTGCTGAAGTTTTTCCTGAAGCACCAGCTGATCTATGTGCCGGTGATCGGCCTGGCGTGGTGGGCGCTGGATTTCCCGTTCATGAAGCGCCATGGCAAGGCGCAGCTGCGGCGCAATCCGGCGCTGCGGCGGCAGGACCAGGAAACCGCGCGGCGCGCGTGCGCGAAGTTTTCATTGGTGCCGACCAGCGTGATGGTGTTTGCCGAAGGGACCCGCTTTACCGAGGCCAAGCGCGAGGCGCAGGCGTCGCCGTATCGCCACCTGCTCAAGCCCAAGGCCGGCGGGCTGGCGGTGGCGCTGAATGCGATGGGGAACAGGTTCCGCTCGATGATCGACGTCACCATCGCCTACCCGGAAGGCGCGCCGAGCTTCTGGGACCTCGCCTGCGGGCGCGCCGGCCCGGTGCTGGTGCGCATGCGGCAATTGCCAGTGCCGCCGTCATTCTGCGAAGCCGATTACGGCAGCGACAAGGCCTTCCGGACCGAATTCCATCACTGGCTGGCACAGCAGTGGGACGCCAAGGACGCCGAGATCGAGGCGCTGGTCGCCCCGCGCGCTGACTGACCGCTCCCGCCGGCGCAGCGCGAACGCCCTGCGCGGGCAGCCGTTGCCTACCCGGGCAACCGGGCCACTGCCCGTTTCCCCTGCGCGACCGCTGCCGTCACCGACGGGCTGCCGGCATTGTCGCTGTTGGCGATGCTGATATTGCCCACGCCGGCCAGGCCGGGCCACACCGCATCGGGCGCGACGTTCTCGCCCGCCAGGCTGTCCGGCATGTAGCTGTAGCCGTGCGCCCAGCGGTTGACGGTGATGCCGCGGATCACGTCCTTCGACGCAAAGCCGGCATGCCCGAGCATGCGGTCGAGCTGCGCGCGGATCTCGCGCTCGAGCGCGTCGAACGGCGTGCCGAGCAGGAAGGCGCGGCCGGCGCGGAAGCGGTCGCGCGCGCGCATGCCGCTGTCGGGTACGGTAGGCACGTAGAGCATGTGCAGCACCGCCGGGTCGGATGGCTGGTCGCCCGCCGGCGGTTCCAGCCACAGGTCGGTATAGGCCATGGCCGGTGCGTGGATGCGGCGCGTGCGCAGCGTGGCGAAGGACTGCCAGTGGTCCAGCGCCACCTTGGTGTAGACCAGCGGCGCCTTGGCTTCGTCGTGCAGCACGGCCTTCTGCGCCGCCGGCAGCGACGGCAGCAGGTACGGGATCATCATGTTGTAGCCGGCCAGCACCACATGGCGCGCCTCGACGCGATGCAGGTTGCCGCTGAAGCCGTAGGTCACCCGCGTGATATTGCCGTCGGGCTCGACCGCGATCGCGGTGCTGTTCAGGCGCAGGCGCACCGGCGCGCCGTCGCGGTCCAGCCGGCTGTAGTCGAACGCGGCCGTGGCCACATCGGCCGGCCTGGCGAGCGACGCCACGCCCGGGATCAGTTTCTGCACCAGCAGCCGCGCCAGCGAAGCGTTGCCGTCCGGGAACCACAGGCGCGATGCCGGCGACTTGCCGAGCCGCGCATTGCCCGCCGGCGCGGGCATGTTGGCGCCGGCCGGCAGCCCGATTGCGATCGCATCGGTGACGGAAATGCCATCGGCATCGAGCGCATAGGCATCGTTGCTGCGGCTGCGCAGGAAGCGCTGGCCGGCCAGGCCGATGCCGGCCTTGTCGCGCAGGAAGGCGCTGTAGCGCAGCGTGCGCAGTGCGGTGGCGCGCTCGGTCGCGGAAACGCCCGGCAGGTAGTCGGTGGTGCCGGCTGCCAGCCGCGCCAGCGCGGCACGGTCCGCGGCGGGGAGCGGCGTGTTGTCGAGAAAGCGCATCAGCGCCGCGGCCTCGGGACTGCCCGGCCGTTGTCCGCTGCGCGTATCGATCAGCTCGCCGAAGGGATCGCCCGGCACCCACTGGTCGCGGCCAAAATGCTCGGCATCGAAGAACACGGCGCGGCCCATGCCGAGCGCGGCATACGGGTCCGCGGGCGGTGGGCCGGGCAGGCGCGCGGCGTCGAGCCCCACCCCCGCCAGCAGTTCGCGCACCGCGGCGTCGGTGGCGGCACTGGGCGGCATCTCCGCGCTGCCGCCATAGGTCACCAGCCGCTTGCCGCGCACCGTGAACTCATTGCGCTTGGCATGGCCACCGAAGTCGTCGTGGTTGTCCAGGATCAGGATGCGGCGGTTGGCGCCGAAGCGGCGCCGGTAGAACCACGCCGCGGCCAGCCCGCTGAGGCCGCCGCCGACCACTACCAGGTCGTAGGCTTCGCGCGCCAGTACCACGGGATATTTCGCGCCTTCGCGCGCCAGGCTGTGGGCCAGCGTAAAGGTGCCCGCGTGGTTGCCGCGCAGCCCGGTCAGCGCCGGCGGATACACCGCCCCGCCCCCGGCCTGCTGCGCGTGCAGCAGTTGCACGGGGGCGAGCCCCGCGGCGATGGTCAGGGCGGTGCCGTTGAGGAAGTCTCTGCGCGTGATCGTCATCGGGTGCTCATCGAAAGGCTTCGGCTCAGCGGTGCCCGGCGAGCGCCTTGCGCCGCGCCGCCACCTCGGCTTCCCGCACCGGCGCGGCGCGGTTGCCCCAGCCGGCGCGGATAAAGGTCAGCACGTTGGCCAGCTCCTGGTCGTCCAGGGTCCAGCCGTAGCCGGGCATGTGGTAGTCCGCCGGTGCGGTGCCCACGCGTGCAGTCACGGCGCCGTCGAGCAGCAGGTTCACCAGCGAGGCGGGGTCCGGATCGGCCACGGTCGGGTTGCCGGCCAGCGGCGGGAACACGCGCGCAAAGCCCTTGCCGTCGGCGCCGTGGCACGGCATGCAGAACACCGCATACTGGCGCGCGCCGAGCTGGTCGAAGCGGCCCTGGTGCAGCTGCTGCGCGGTGGCGGGATCGGGCCGGAACGGCTTGTCCTCGCCGCGTGCGCCGGGGATCGACTTGAGGTAGGCGGCCACGGCTTCGAGGTCGGCCGGGCTCATGTACTGCGTGGCGGTGGAGATCACCGTCGACATCGGCCCGAACGAGGTCGCGTGCCCATTGCGCCCGGTGCGCAGGAACTCGGCGATATCGGCGCGCGACCATGCGCCCAGGCCGGTGAGCTGGTCGCCGGTCAGGTTGGTGGCGGACCAGCCTTCCACACTGGCACCGGCCAGGAAGTGGCGGCTGCGCTCGTCCAGGCCCTTCTCGGCAAAGAGCGGGCCGCGCGGCGTGTGGCAGGCGCCGCAGTGGGCCACCGCCTGCACCAGGTAGGCGCCGCGGTTCCAGGCCTCGCCGCGTGCCGGGTCGGTGCGGACCGGGTCGTCGTCGAGGAACAGCACGTTCCACACGGACAGCAGCCCGCGCACGCCGAACGGCCAGCGCATTTCAGGCGCCGGGTTGCGCTGCGCGACCGGCGCCACCTCGGCGCGCAGGTAGGCGTAGAGCGCCGCCACGTCTTCGGCGCGCATGCGTGCATACGACGGGTACGGCATGGCCGGGTACAGCCGCTTGCCGTCCCGCGCCACGCCCTTGCGCAGCGCACGGTCGAATTCGGGCAGCGTGTAGGCGCCGATGCCGCTGGCCGCATCCGGCGTGATGTTGGTCGAGTGGATGGTGCCGACCGCGGTGCGGATCGGCAGCCCGCCGGCGAACGGCTTGCCGCCTTCGCGCGTATGGCAGGCGGCACAGTTGGCGATGCGGGCCAGGTAGCGGCCGCGCTCGATCTGCTGCGCGTCGGCGCCGGCGGCGGCCAGCGCCAGGCGCGGCGCGGACAGCAGCGGCACCAGCATAGCCAGCGCCAGCCACAGCCAGGGCAGCAGGCGCGCCGGCAACGATGCGGCGGCGCGATGCCGCCCGGTGGGGCGAAACATGGGGACGGTCAGCTTATTATCGGGTGGGTTGTTTATCCATGCTGGCACAAACCCGGCCAATCAGGCCAGTGCAATCGCGGGTGTAATGGCGAAAGTATGGGCAGGCACCTGCGCTGTTGCGCTGGACACGGCCCAGTTGGCCAGCAGCACCAGGCATGCCACCAGCACGGCGGCCACGGCTGCGCCGGTCAGGATCAGCGGCACCGGGCGCAGGTTCTCCAGGTCGCGCTGGTGCTCCTGCCCCTTGCGCAGGCCGAAAAAACCCCACAGCACGGTTCGCAACAGCCTTAACTGACTCATGGCATCTCCTGGATAAAGCCTGTGGATACAAGAGCGGATTATGAGCCGCCTGCGTCAGTCATAACAGCATCAGATACCTGAAAAATTTACATATCAGTTTGCCGGGAGCCGGCGATAATGACACCACCCTGCTCCCCTGCCTGCCCCCGATGAAACGGTACGAAGCCCTCGCCGAAACCCTGGCCGCCGATATCCGCAACGGCAGCCTGCCGCCGGGCACGCGCCTGCCGTCGATCCGCAAGACCGTGGCGCAGTACGGCGTCAGCCCCTCCACCGCGTTCCAGGCCTACTACCGGCTGGAAGAACGCGGGCTGGTGCGGGCGCGCGAACGCTCCGGCTACTACGTGGCGGGGCCGGCACGGCGCGAGCTGCCGCAGCCGCAGGTACGGCCCTCGCGCCAGGTATCGACGCAGGTGGATATCTCCAAGCTGGTGTTCTCGGTGCTGGAAGCCGCGCGCGACCGCAAGCTGGTGCAGTTCGGCTCGGCCTTCCCCTCGCCCGAGCTGTTTCCGTGGGAGCGGCTGGGCAAGTCGCTGGCGCGTGCGGGCCGCGCGCTCGACCCGTGGCATTCGGTCAACGACCTGCCGCCGGGCAATACCGCGCTGCGCCGGCAGATTGCGCTGCGCTACCTCGGCGCGGGCGCACCGCAGCCGGCCGAGGACCTGGTCGTCACCAACGGCGCGCTCGAGGCGCTGAACCTGTGCCTGATGGCCGTGACCCAGCCAGGTGACGTGGTCGCGATCGAATCGCCCGGCTTCTATGCCTCGCTGCAGGCGCTGGAGCGGCTGCGCCTCAAGGCCGTGGAGATCCCGGTCGACCCGGCCGAGGGCATCGACCTGGGCGCGCTGGACGCGGCGCTGGCGCGGCATCCGGTCAAGGCGTGCTGGTTTATGACGCAGTTCCAGAATCCGCTGGGCGCCAGCATGTCGGAAGACAAGAAGAAGGCGCTGGTGGCGCTGCTGGCGCGGCACCAGGTACCGCTGATCGAAGACGATGTTTATGGCGAACTCTACTTTGGCAACCGCTGTCCGTTGCCGGCCAAGGCCTTCGATACACAGGGGCTGGTGATGCATTGCAGCTCGTTCTCGAAGACGCTGGCGCCGGGCTTCCGCATCGGCTGGGTGGCGCCGGGCCGCTTCGGCGAGGCGATCCAGCGGCTCAAGCTGATGACCACGCTGTCGGCCGGCGTGCCCACGCAGGTGGCACTGGCCGAGTACCTGCAGCATGGCGGCTACGACAAGCACCTGCGCAAGCTGCGCCACGTGCTGGAGATGCAGCAGGGGCGCATGATCGATGCCATCGGCCAGCATTTCCCGGAAGACGTGCGCGTGTCGCGGCCGGAGGGCGGCTACTTCCTGTGGGTCGAGTTCGCGGCGGGATTCGATGCGCTGGCATTGCACCATGCCGCGCTGGAGGCCGGCATCGGCATTGCGCCGGGGCCGATCTTCTCGGCGCGGCAGGGGTATCGCAACTGCATCCGGCTCAACTATGGGCACTTGTGGGACGAGGAGGCGGAGGCCGCCGTCGCCACGCTCGGGCGGCTGATCGCGCAGCAAGGGCAAGGCTAGCGCGCGTCGCGCCGGCGGCGCAGCGCCCATTCGAGCGTCTCGAATCCTGCCTGCACCACCAGCGCCAGCACCGCGGCCGGGATCGCGCCGGCCAGCAGCAGCGTGGCGTCGTTGAGCGCCAGGCCGGTGGCGATGCGCTCGCCAAAGCCGCCCGCGCCGACAAAGGCCGCGATCGTCGCCGTGCCCACGCTGATGATGGCCGCGGTCTTGACGCCGGCCAGCAGCACCGGCAGCGCCAGCGGCAGTTCCACGTAGCGCAGCACCTGGCCGCCGCGCAGGCCTAGCGCGCGCGCCGCATCGCGCATGCCCTGCGGTACCTGTTCCAGCCCGGTGCTGGTATTGCGCACGATCGGCAGCAAGGCATAGAGGAACAGCGCGACCATGGCCGGCCACACGCCGATGCGGCCCAGCAGCGGGATCAGCATGGCCAGCAGCGCCAGCGACGGCACGGTCTGCAGCACGCTGACCGCGCCCAGCACCACTTGCCCGGTGCGGCGCCGTCTCGCCGCAACGATGCCCAGCGGCACGCCGACCAGCGTCGCCGCACCGACCGCGCCCGCCACCAGGCCGACATGGCGCCGGGCGAGGCGCGTGGTGTCCGGGCCGAACAGCGCCGACCACAGCCGGCTGCGCGGCGCGTCATTGCCATGCCCTGCTTGCTGCGCTTGTGTGCCGGCGAGAAACGCGCGCGCAATCGCATCGAACGGCTGGGCGTCGATCTCGGCAGCCGCATTCATGGCGATCATGTCGTCGGCGCCGACGCGGCCAGCCAGCCGCTGCAGCGCCTGCCACGCCTGCGGGAAGCGCTGTGGCACGTCCAGCCGGTACACCACCACGGCGTCATAGCGCGGGAAGTAGTGCCGGTCGTCCTCCAGCACGCGCAGCTGGTACTTGCGGATCTTGGCGTCGGTGGAATAGATGTCGATCGCATCGACCTGCCCCGCTGCCAGCGCTTCATAGGCGACGCCGTGGTCCAGCCCGACCGGGCGCTGCGGCAGGCCGTAGCGGCTGGCCAGCCCCGGCCAGCCGTCGGCGCGGCCGAGGAACTCGTGCGACAGGCCGAGCCTGAGCTGCGGCTGCGCGGCCAGGTCGCTGAGCCGGTGCAGGCTGCCGGGCGCGCGGCTGTCGGAGACGGCAAGCGCGTAGGTGTTCTCGAAGCCTAGCCGGATCGCCGCGCCCAATCCCATTGGCGCCAGTGCCTTCTGGATGGCGTCGAGCCCGGCGCCGTGCGGCAGCTTCAGGATTTCCGCGGCGAGCGTGCCGGTGTAGTCGGGATACAGGTCGATGCTGCCGGCCTTCAGCGCTTCGAACACGATCGCGGTGTTGCCCAGGCCCGGCAGGTGCTGGGCGATGCCGGGCGGGCCTGCCGCCTGCGTCAGCAGTTCGCCAAGGATGTAGGACTCGGTAAAGCGCTTGGAGCCGACGCGCAAAGCATCCGCCGCCTGCGCAGGCGTGGCGGCTGCGAGTGCTCCAGCCAGCACCCACGCCCCAAGCTGCCACAGCGTTCGCCCTGCCTTTCCGATACGCCGACTGCCACGGATCCAAGCCAAATCGTCTGTCCCGATGGTGAGCCGGTGTGCGCCCGGCATCGCTACATCATAGCTGCCGCATGGTCTTATCCCTAAATAGTATTTGCCAACTGCATGATTAAGGCATCAGAATCCGAATTACGCATACATCAACCTCCGCCATGGAAATCCGGCAACTGGAAGCCTTCGCCGCAGTCGTGACCACCGGCAGCGTCACCGCCGCCGGGCGCCTGCTCGGCCGTTCGCAACCGGCGATCACGCGGTTGATCCAGGAGCTGGAGGCCGAGCTGGGCTTTGCGCTGTTCACTCGCAGCGGCCCCCGCGTAAGCCCGACCGAACAGGGCTTCCTGCTCTATGACGAGGTCGAGCAGACGCTGGCCGGCATGCAGCAGATCCGCACGCGGGCCGCGGCACTGGCGCGCGGTGAAGGCCGCCCTTTGCGGATAGCCGCCACGCCGGCGCTTGCCGCCGGGCTGTTGCCGCCCGCGCTGGCGCTCGCCTTCGAACGCGGGCTGTGCACGCCCGAACGCGTCGAGGTGCAGAGCGTGTCGCCGGAACAGGTGGTGCACGCGGTGCTGACCGGCGCCGCCGAGATCGGCCTGAACAGCCTGCCGCTGGAGCACCGCGGCGTGATCGTGCACTGGATCGGCCAGTCTGCCTGCGTGGCGGCTGTCCGCGCCGACGATCCCCTCGCCGCGCAGGCGTCCATCGCCCTGCACGACTGCGGCGCGCGCCGCATCGTCACCATGCAGAACCCTTACCGCCTGCGCCGGCGCGTGGACCGCGCGCTGGCCGGCGCAGGCGTGCCAGCGGCTGGCGTGATCGACACCAACACCTCGATCAGCGCGCTGACGCTGGTGCGCGCCGGGCTAGGTATCGCGGTGCTGGAGCCGGTGACCGCGCGCGGCCTGCCGCTGGCCGATATCGCCGTGCGGCCGATCGATGCCGATATTCCCTTTTACTTCGGCGTGATCACGCCGCAGGCGCGCCCCGCCAGCACCGCGGTGCTGGGACTGGTGCAGGCGGTGGCCGACGCCGCTGCCGCACTGCTGCCCGACCTGGTGCGGCGCGCGCCAGCCGAACACGGTGCGCTGCTGCAATCGCTCTATGGCGACGCCAGCGCCGACGCCGAAACGCTCTCACAAGATGCCGGACCCTCAAGCCATGACTGACCAACCCGCTCCCACCCTTGCTGGCCTGGCCGCGCTCGAAGCGCGCCTGCGCCAGGACCTGTCCTGGCTGGAACTGCCGGCCAAGGCCTGGACCATGCCGCGCACCCACGACGGACACGACGTGCTCGACGTCGCCATCATCGGCGGCGGCATGGCGGGGCTCGCGGCCTGCGCCACGCTGACGCAGCTGGGCATCCGCGTGCGCGCCTTCGACCGCGCCCCGCAAGGCTTCGAAGGCCCGTGGGCCACCACCGCGCGCATGGACACGCTGCGCTCGCCCAAGCAGCTCACCGGCCCCGCGCTGGGGCTGCCGGCGCTGACCTTCCGCGCCTGGTTCGAAGCGCAGTTCGGCGAGGCCGCGTGGCAGGCGCTGGACAAGATCCCGCGGCTGCAGTGGATGGACTACCTGCGCTGGTACCGGCAGGTCCTGGCGCTGGATATCCGCAACGACCACCAAGTCGAGCAGATCGTGCCGCGCGCCGACGGGCTGGTGGCGCTGTCGATGCAGACCCCGGACGGCCCGCAGACCGTGCTGGCGCGCCGCGTGGTGCTGGCCACCGGCCGCGACGGCCTGGGCGGCGCCTACGTGCCGCCGGTGGCCGACCAGCTGCCGCGCCACCTGTGGGCGCACTCGTCCGACGAGATGGATTACGCCACGCTGCGCGGCAAGCGCGTGGGCGTGGTGGGTGCCGGTGCCTCGGCCATGGACAGCGCCGCGACTGCGCTGGAAGCCGGTGCCGCCAGCGTCGAAATGCTGGTGCGTCGCCAGGACATCCCGCGCGTCAACAAGAGCAAGGGCGCCGGCAACCCGGGCCTGACGCACGGCCATTCCGGGCTGCCCGACGCATGGAAATGGCGGCTGCGCAATTACATCAACACGCAGCAGGTGCCGCCGCCACGCGGCAGCACGCTGCGCGTGTCGCGCCATGCCAATGCGTACTTCAACTTCGGTGCCGGGCTGGAATCGATCGACGCGCAAGGCGACGTGCTGTATGTACAGACGCCGCAGGGCACCTTCGAACTCGATTTCCTGATCTTCTCGACGGGCTTCCGCATCGCGCTGGAAACGCGGGCGGAGTTTGCTGCCTTCGCCCCGCATATCCGCTACTGGCGCGACCGCTACACGCCGCCGCATGGACAGGAGGACCGCGAGCTGTCCGACTCGCCCGACCTCGGCGAAGCCTTTGAATTCCGGGAGAAGACCCCAGGCGCCTGCCCGGGCCTCACGCGCATCCACTGCTTCTGCTATCCGGCAGCGCTGTCGCACGGCACCGTGTCGGGCGACATCCCCGCCATCAGCGACGGCGCGCGCCGGCTCGGCCAGGGCATTGCCGCGCTGCTGTACCAGGAAGACGTCGAACTGCACTACACCGCGCTGCAGGACTTTGCCGAGCCCGAAGTCTTTGGCGACGAATGGACGCCGGCCCGGCCGCCGGCGCAGCGCACCGCCGCCAAGGTTTGAACCTGACACCCGACCTGAACGAAGAGATTCCGATGACCCAGCCCCCCGCCTCCGCGGTCGACCTGATCGACCAGCTCACCGGCCTTGCGCCGGGCGGCGCCACGCACGCGCTGCGCCACCAGCGCGACAAGGTCGTGGCCGCCACGCAAGGCAGCTATGACGCGCTGTTCGACCCTGCCCTGCCCGGCCTGTCGCTGGCCGAGCGCCTGCTGGTCGCGCTGTATGCGGCGCGCCTGACGCCTTCGCCGGCGCTGGCGGCGCACTACCGCGCGCGGCTCGAACAGAGCGCAGCCGATGCCGGCCACATCCGCATCGCAGCCGAAGGCCAGGCCGAAGATATCGCCGATGCGCGCCTGCGCGCCATGCTGGCCTTCACCCGCACGCTGATCGAAAAGCCCGTCGAAGGCGACCAGGCCGCGCTGCAGGCGCTGCCCGCCGCAGGCCTGAGTACGCCGGCCGTGGTCACGCTGGCGCAGCTGATCGCCTTCCTGTCGTACCAGGTCCGGCTGGTGGCCGGCCTGGATGCGCTGAAATCCCTGAACGACACCGCCGCCGGAGCCCAGGCATGAGCGAGATCATCAAATCCCACGGTTTCACCAACGAAGTGCTGGACTGGAAAGCCTGGCTCGACGTGGTCGAACTCGACCAGGCCACGCCCGAGCAGATCGCCGTGCTCGAAGAAAGCCACCCCAAGGCCAAGGTCCAGGACTACTACCGCTTCCTGGTCCACCAGCCCGAGATCCTGCGCCAGCGCTCCACCGCTTTCAACGCCATCATGTATGCCCCCGGCGGCATGCCACGCGCCGAGCGCGAGCTGGCGACCACGGTGGTGTCGCGCATCAACGGCTGCGTGTATTGCGCGTCGGTCCATGCGCAGCGCTTCGAGCAGCTGGCCAAGCGCAATGACGTAATCCGGGAGGTGTTCGAAAACCCGCGCACCGCCGGCACCACGGCACGCGAGCAGGCGATCGCCCGGTTCTCGATCGAACTGACGGAGCGGCCGGCCGAGGTCACTGCCGAACAGCTCAAGCCGCTGCGCGAGGCGGGCGTGACGGATGGGGAGATCCTGGATCTGATCCACTCGGTTGCCATTTTTGCGTGGGCGAACCGGTTGATGCTGAATCTGGGGGAGCCGGTGTTTCCGCAGGAGACAGGCGCATAAGCATGTGACACGGCTACAGCGGGAGCAGGCAGCCCATCAAGGCTGCCTGCCTGCTGTGCTGTTGCGTCCATGAGGATTTCCCTTCCGGCGCGAAGTTTGCAGGCATCGGGGGAGATTTCTCATTGTGAGAGTGGTTCTCGATTCCTTTGTCAGGAAGCGGCAGTGTCGCCTATGCTGTCCCATGCGGCAGGTACAAATCTGCCAGCTTCAAAAAAAGAAGGGGGAAGTCCCCAAAAGCGGACCGCGCCATCAGGCATGCGCGCTCCGCGCGATCGGCTTTGCCACAGTCACGGGGTGAGACTATCGCACGCGGGGCGTTTGCAGGCTCGTGGGCGGGGATACCCCGCTGACAAAACATGACAAATGCTTTCCTGTTTAGCAGACCCTTCACGTTTCTCGCCTGCCCGGGCATGTCGGAAGTCCGGGATGGCATCGAGTCACTGGAAGCGCTCCCCGGGCATTTGTTCTGGCTGGAGAACGAGGACTTCATCCGCCAGGCCCATGTGCCGGATTTCGTCGAACAGAGCCGCGCCGCACTCGAGGCAGCGATGCCCGGCGGCGTGGCGCTGGTCGATTCGATGCAGAACGAGATCCGGCGCAATACCCAACTTCTGCCAGCGTTGCAGCGCCTGGCCCCGGAGGCGGCCGCGGCCGCCCACTCCTATTGCTATTGGCGCTACTCGGCAGATGTACTAGGGCGGTCGCAGGGCATTCCGAGCAGCGCCATCGAGCGCCAGTTTGACCGGACGGTGGCACCTCGCGACGGCGCGCACAAGCTGCAATGGATCTGTCCATGCTGCGACGGACCGGCGCACTTCCAGGTCGATGGGCTGCTCGCGACGCAGCGGCCGGCGCGGCAAGGCGGTTTTTCAGTCGAATGCGCGCACTGCGGGCATCAGGAGCGCTTGTACGCCGGGTTCCTGCATGCTGGCCGCCTGGAATGTCGCTGCGCTGTCTGCACAAGTTTTGTCCAGAGGCTGGCTGGCCAGCTGGCCCGGCCCGCGCGCAAGTTGTGCGCAAGTCTGGATGACTATGCATGGATGCATGCGGTGGATACCGCCGCGGAAATCCGCGAACTTACGGAAGCGTCCCTGCAGATGCTGGCACGCGGCGAGCGGCCATCGGACAACGCGCTGGCTTTCGCATTGGCCGTCCAGTCGGACAAGAATCGCCCCATTCCTGACATTCTCGGCCAGCTGGACCCAACCCTCGAAGGCCGGCTCGACAAGAATCCAAGAACCTGGGCACTGCTGTGCGAATTGCTGCACGAAGGCGTGCTCGACGGCGAATGTGCGATCTACGATCAGGACGGACGCCAGCGCGTGGCGCTTGAGATTTCGTTACTCGAAGAGGATCACGCCACCGACGGGGGCACTGCGCAGGACCATCTCAATACCCTCCTGAAGGGTTACCAGTCCTCACAGCGCGACACCTTCGTCAACTGGCTGAAGGCGCTGAAGCGGCTGCGGCTTTGCACCGCGAGGTTCAATGCCGCCGTCGACGTATCCTGGAAGCCCAACCTGGAGCATTGCCGCATCCTGACTGCCAGGTGGCCGGATGGCAAGGCAGCACCCGCTCCACACGCCCGCACCGCCTTGCCGCCGACCGCGCCGAGCGCGCGCCGCCCCGAGCGGCCGGTGTACCTGGATGCGGAACTGGAGGCCGTGCAGCTGCTGAAATCCCTGGGCTATATCGTGCTCAGTCCCGAGGAAATCCGCGGGCAACAAGACCGCGTGGAGAACATTTACTGAGCAACGGGCCAAAGGCGAAGCGAACCCTTAAGCAAGCCGCCTGTCCGCCCGGGCGACTGCCTGCTCCGTGCGTGGCCCTTCATGTCATTTCGACTTGCCATCATCGAGCAGACACTCAATCGCGCGAAAGAAGCGTCGTTTGGCGGGATCTGTCGAGTTGGCTGACTCCCGTATCACAGCCATGGTTGCGTCGATAAAACACTTGGCCGCCGCGCCCAATGGCACTGCACGCCGATGCGTGATGCTGATCCTGGCATCTGGCAGCGCATCCCTGATCGGCAACACGCAAAGCCCGTCTTTTGCCAACAATAATTCCGCCAATGGCCAGGGCATGAGGCTGAGAAAGTCCGTGCTGGCGATCAGGTTCGTGGCTATCACGCTTGAGTGCGAGATATGGATGCGGGGAGAGTAACGGGCGCAATAGTCGCTGAATGCGCTCTCGACCACGCCATCGGATTCCCCCGCGAAATCACGATTCAGAATCCAGGTGGCTCCTTTAAGGTCCTGTAGCGTCCGGCACTCGGCCAGTGGATGGCCAGCTCGCGCCACCACGGCGTATCCGGTCGAGAAGAGCGGCAGTTGGGCGAACTCCTCCGACTGGGACAAGTACATTCGCCCTATCGAGAGGTCAAGCGTGCCATCGCGAAGCTTTGGCACCGTTACCGTAAGCAGGCTCTCGAAGAACTCGAGCCGGGTGTCCGGCATCTGCAGCTGGAAGCGGCCGGCGATTTCGCCAAGCAAGGTCATGCCCAGCCAGGCCGGGATACCAACCGCCAGGGTCCCTTTCCGCTTTCCGGCAAAGACGTCCATTTCCTGCCGGGCGCGCGCCAGCACACCCACAGTGAGACGCGCATGTTCCAGCAGGACGTGCCCGGCCTGGGTCAAGGTGATGCCCGTCGTCTCGCGAATGATCAAGGTCACCCCGACTTCGTCTTCCAGTTCACGGACCGCTTTGGTGATGGCGGCCGGTGAGTGGGAGGTGGCCCTGGCCGCATTCCGGATGCTTCCGCTGTCGGCGATCGCCACAAGTGCGCGGAGTTGATGAAGCTTCATTTCGAGCAAAAAATTGGGTTGAGAGCCAGGGCAACCAATGGTGAACGGCGACACAAATAGCTGCCTACCGAACCCCCGCCCGACCAAATATGCTTTGCCCGGTGATATTGCATCGCCCAAGGATGCATCCCCTTCGAGCCGTGGCACGCGCCGCGTAGATCACCTGGAACGTATATGAAGCATATAGCAAGTGTCGTGGACCTCGTCGAAGCGAAGCAGGACCGATACATCTCCCTGGCCAACGAAATATGGTCGCTGGCCGAAATGCGCTATGCGGAGTTTCGCTCAGCCGAGTTGCACGCCTCGCTGATCGAGGAGGCGGGCTTCAAGGTCAATCGAGGCGTGGCACACATGCCAACGGCCTTCGTCGCCGAAGCCGGCTCGGGAGGGCCCGTGATCGGCTTTCTCGGGGAGTACGATGCACTTGCCGGGCTGAGTCAGGAAAGCGGCGCGCTCACCTGCATGCCCGCCGCGGGCGCGGCCACGAGTAACGGTCATGGCTGCGGTCACCATCTCCTTGGGTCTGCGGCCCACCTGGCTGCGGTGGTCGCGAGGGACTACTTTGCAGCAAACAACATCGACGCCACGGTCCGCTTCTACGGGTGCCCGGCCGAGGAGGCAGCCGCCGGCAAGACCTTCATGGCCCGCGACGGCCTGTTCGATGACCTGGACGTGGCCCTGAGCTGGCACCCGTCCGTCGCCAACTCCGTGTTCATGAATGCCACCCTCGCCAATGTGCAGGCCTATTTCCGTTTCCACGGAAAGTCGTCACATGCGGCATTGGCTCCGCACCTGGGGCGAAGCGCGCTTGACGCGGCGGAACTGATGAACATCGGAGTCAACTATCTCCGCGAGCACATGCCTGACGAGGCGCGCGTGCATTTTGCCTACATCAACTCGGGGGGAGTATCCACTAATGTCATCCCAGTCCTTGCCGAGGTTCTTTACACGATCCGTGCCCCGCGCAGCGAAGAAGCGATCGATCTCTTCAAACGCGTCAAGGATATTGCCGCAGGTGCCGCATTGATGACGGGCACGCGCCTGGAAATCATCTTCGATAAGGCCTGCTCGAACATCCTCCACAATGACACGTTCGATGCGATCCTGGATCGCAACATGCGGGCGCTTGGCGGACTGGAAGTCAATGCAAGCGAAACCGACTTTGCAGCCAAAATACAGAACACGGTGAATGCGGATGACCTGGCCAACAGCTCGCGTCATTTTGCCGCTGCCTTGCGCGATCCCAGACCCATCATTACCGAAGTCCTTCCCTATCACCCCGACATCAAACGCCCCGTCACCGGGTCGACGGATGTCGGCGATGTCAGCTGGGTCGTTCCGACAACACAATGCCTGACCGCCTGCTATGCGTGGGGAACCGGCTTTCATTCATGGCAAATGGTGGCCCAGGGCAAGCTATCCCTTGCTCACAAGGGGATGCTGCTGGCAGCGAAAACGTTGGCCGCAACGGCCATCGATCTTGCCGGAACGCCTGACACCTTGCGCGAAGCCAGGCAGGAACTAGAACGCAAGAGAGGCCAGCGTCCCTATGAGTGCCCGATCCCGCCCGAGGTCATGCCTCCCCCCGCACGCGGCTAGTCCAGCCAGTGAACGCAAGCCGAGACTTTCTGATCATTTCACGAGAAGCCGATGAAGCTCAAGACGATTCTTAACACCATCGCAATGCTGGGAATTTGTTCATTTTGTGGCATTGTGCAAGCACAAAGTGCATATCCGGCCAAGCCCATCTCGCTCGTCGTGGGGTATCCCCCGGGTGGCTCTTCCGATGTTGCCGCCAGAGCGCTGGCGCAAGCCCTTTCCACCTCGCTTGGGGCAACTGTTGTTGTCGAGAATATCGGTGGCGCCACCGGAGCGATTGCCGCGCAAAAGGTGGCACGCGCCGCGCCGGACGGCTACACGCTGCTGCTTGGTTCCACCAACGAGCTGGTCGCGACCAGGTTGTTCAATCCGCAGCAGGCGTATGACGGGTCAAAGGACTTCACCTATATCGGCGTAGTGGAGCATCAGGGTGCGATGATCCTGGCCTCCCCGAAAAGTGGTATCCGGACGACCGACGACCTCATCAAGCGCATGAGGAGCGCGCCTGGCGCGCTGAGTTATGGCACGTCGGGGATCGGCTCGATGCTGCACTATGCGATGGAGTCCCTGATGCAAAGAACCAATACCCGTATGACCCACGTTCCATATCGTGGCGTCGCGCCGTTGGGTACTGATCTCGCGGGAAACAACCTCGAGGTTGGCGTGATGGGAATCGCATCGGCGAAGGCTCTGATTGATGCGGGTAAGGTCGTACCCATCGCAGTGACCACAAAGGAGAGGTCCGCCAAATTCCCGAACGTTCCTACGGTAGCCGAGCACCCCTTGCTGAAGGGCTACGATGTGACGGGCTGGTTTGTTCTCGCCGGCCCGAAGAACCTCCCCGCTCCCGTGGTCGGGAAGCTGAAGTCGACGCTGCAAAGCGCGCTACACAGCCCGCAGTTCCGTCGACACCTTGACGATGCGATCGGCGTTCCTGCGCGTGACGACGAAGACGCCCTCGAGCTGATCAAGATGGAGACGCAGCGGTACAAGTCTATTGTCAGCAACTGAGGCCACCGATCAGCTGTCTCGAATATTGATGCGATCCAGGTTACCCGAATAGCGGAAGCGAGGCCCTATTCCGCAGTTGCGGGCCAAGATTCATTCGCTCCCGGGTTTCCGGGACGAATGCGACTCTGTTGCCGGCTGTGATCCGCAGCAATGCATTGCTGCGGACAGTCGTCGAAGCGAACTCGCACCTTCACAAATTCCCGACTCTCCGAGGCATTCCACCGCCACCGGCCGCGTGGGACTTCTAACTCAGGCATTCGTAGATTAACAGCTGCACGCCGGGCGCGATGTGGTCGCGGCCTGCTCAAGATTCAGATAATAAAAACCGGAGGAAGACGTGTCTTTGATCAAGCAGATACCCAGATATCTGGCTGCATTTCCAGTTTGCTTAGCAACTGCCGTATCCGCGGCAGAATCTTTCCAAATCCTGAAACCCGATCCGATGCCGGGATCAGGCGGACTCAGCCTCTATGGTGTCGCCGATGCCGGCATCCAGTATTCGCGTGCGGGGAGCAATCGCCTGCTGCAGTCAGAGAGCGGCGCAGGCGCGACCTCGCGCTTCGGGCTGCTTGGTGTTGAACATCTGGGTAACGGACTGTCCGTGGCTTTCAACCTGGAGAGCGGGCTCAAGTTGAAAAATGGGAGCGCAGGCGCTACCACCGCAGAGGGTGAATCCAGTCTTTTCAATCGCGAAGCCAACATTTCACTGATTTCCAGGCAGTGGGGAAGAATCAAGCTGGGACGCCAGTATCCAACCCAGCTGTCGATCGCGATTGATCCGTTCCTGGGCGTGGGAGCTTTCTCCCCCCTTGCATCGCTGGTCAGCTTGAGTTCCGATCTGGGAAGGGGTGCCACCATCGGCGATTCCCGCATCAGCGACGCCATTTCCTACACCACCCCGATCCTCGGCGGCTTCCAGTTCGAATATCTGCATGCGCCGCGCGGCGTCACCACGCCAGGCTATCCCGAATCCAGCTTCCACGGGGCTCAACTTGAGTACGCAAGTGGCCCGCTCTACCTCGGGGTGTTTTATAACATCATCAATACGGATCCCACCGCGACCGTGTCCTCGGTGAGGAACAGGTGGTTGGGTGCCGGCGGGATGTATTCCTTCCCTGGCGGTACCAACGCCACTTACGAGTTCAACATGACGAACCCTGACCGCGCCGGATACTTCATTGCGACCAGTCATATGGTCGGTCTCAGCGTTCCAACGGGGCCCGGTGTCATCAAGTTCTCCGCGGTCTATCGCAACGTGGCAGGCAAGGCCAGTGGCGACTCGCTCGCGATTGGGCTGGGCTACGACTACAACATGTCGAAGACCACGGCCTTGTATGCCCGCCTTGGCTATGTGCTGAACCAGAAGAACGCAATCGGCTCGCTCGCCGGGGTTGCCTTGAGTCAGCCCGGTGACGATGTCAGCATCGTTGCCACGGGGATCCGCATGCGCTTCTGATGCTGCGCCAGGTTTCCAATCAAAGTTATCAAAAATCGATAGAGTTCGCGCAGATGAGAATGCAGATTCAATCTACAGATGTTTCACTCGATTCCATACCTGATGGTGCGACCGGGTACACGTTGCCTGCCCTGCTGGCCGCACGGGCGGCGCGTAACGGCGACGCGCCCCTCTTCTCGGATCGCACGACGCAGTGGACGGGCAACGACGCCTGTACGATTGCAGCGCGGCGGGCGGGCAGTCTTGCCGACCAGGGAATCACGCGCGGCGACCGCGTGGCTTTGTTATGTTCCAACCGCGTCGAATTCATGGAGGTCGTGCTCGGCTGTGCCTGGCTGGGCGCGGTCGTGGTGCCTGTCAACACCGCCTCACGGGGTCTGCAACTCGAACACATTCTGCGGAATTCCGGTGCGCGCCTGCTGGTAGCGGAATCCCATCTGGTCGGCGCAGTCACGGCGCTGGACGCCCCTGGTCTCGCGCTCGAACGGATCTGGTTGATTGGCGAGGTGTCGGCCGACGCTCCGCTGCCGTCGCAGTGGGAACCCATACCAATGCCGCCGCTCGGCACCGCGGTCCCTCCTGCTGCGTTGACGGATGGCGACCCACTGGCCATCCTGTACACCTCGGGCACTTCCGGGCTGTCGAAGGGCGTGATTTGCCCGCACGCCCAGTTCTATTGGTGGGCCCACTATACGGGGCATCATCTCGGTGTGACGGCAGGGGATGTCCTTTACACCTGCCTGCCGCTGTTCCATACCAATGCGCTGAACAGCTTCTATCAGGCATTGATCCATGACGCCACGCTGGTGGCGGACCGTCGGTTTTCCGCCAGCCGTTTCTTCGATAGCCTGGTAGAAACGCGGGCAACGGTGACTTTCGTGCTCGGCGCCATGGTTCCGATTCTGCTGGGGCGCCCGATTGCGGCGGCCGAGCGCGCCCATACCGTACGCATTGCGCTGGCGCCCGGCGTGCCAGGGAAATTTCAGGAAGACTTCACGGCACGCTCCGGCATTCGTCTACTCGATGGCTATGGATCTACCGAAACCAATTTCGCGATTGGCGGCGGCATTCAGCAGCAACGCGCGGGCTATATGGGCCAGGTTGTCGCCGGGTTCGAGGCGCGCGTGGTGAATGACAATGACCAGCAGGTACCGCACGGCGAGCCGGGCGAACTGATTCTGCGCGCCGAGCAACCGTTCGCGTTCGCCACCGGATATTTCGGCATGCCGGAAAAGACGGTAGACGCGTGGCGCAACCTTTGGTTTCACACGGGCGACCGCGTGGTGCGCGAAGCGGATGGCTACTTCCGATTCGTGGACCGGCAAAAAGACGCCATTCGTCGCCGCGGCGAGAACATTTCGTCGTACGAGGTGGAGCAGGTCATTCTCAGCCATCCCGCGGTCGAGACTGCCGCGGTATTCGCGGTGCGCTCCGCGCTGGCGGAAGATGAGGTGATGGCGATGGTCGTACTGCGCCGTGATGCGCAGATCGATCCGATGGCGTTGATCCAGTTCTGTGAACCGCGGTTACCCTATTTTGCGGTGCCGAGGTATCTGGAATTCACGCCTGACCTGCCAAAAACCGAAAACGGCAAGATTCAGAAGTACAAATTGCGTGAGCGCGGCGTAACCGAACAGACCTGGGACCTGGATGCTTCAGGATACCGGCTCAAGCGCTCATGAATTCAGTGGGTGGTGTGCGCTCGAATCTTATGAGCGCTATGGACGCCCGGACCAGTCAGCGACGCAACAAACTCATCGAATGACGATTAGCGATTATGACAACGTGGTGCTGGCCGCCGGCGTGGAGGTGCCATACCGCCGCCAAGCAGCGGAGGAGAGCACCGCAGACCTGCTGGCGCAGGCGTTCAGTGCCGCGCTCGTCCAGTCAGGATTCACCTCGAGCGAGGTTGACGGGCTCGGCGTGGCCTCATTCACACTGGCTCCCGATCATGCGATCGATATGGCCTGGCGGCTTGGCCTCAGTCCCCGCTGGTCCATGGACGACTGCCATGGTGGCGCCAGCGCCATCAATCTGTTGCAGCACGCCGTGCGAGCGATACAGTGCGGCGACGCATCCGTGATCGTACTGCTGAGTGGCGATCGCTTTACGCCGGCCGACTTCAAGCAACTGATCGAGCACTACAACCTGACGACTAGGACGTATCTGAGGCCTCTCGAACACGGGGGGCCGAATAGCGTGTTCGCCATGCTGACCCAACGGCATGCGCGTCGTCACGGATTGACGAGGCACGACTACGGCACCTTGTGCGTGGCGCAGCGCGCCTGGGCGGCGCGAAATCCAGGCGCGGTATATCGCACGCCGCTGACGCTCGACGAATACCTTTCCGCACCCATGATTGCGGATCCGCTGGGCCGTTTCGATTGCGTGCCCGTGGTCTGCGGCGCGAATGCGGTGGTCGTGGCCCGAGCCGATCTGGCGCGCCGCGCGGGCATTGCCGTACGCGTGCGGGCGCTGCAATGCCGCTATAACCTCGATCATCAGACCGGTGACGGGCTACAGACCGGGCTGGTCGCGCTGGCGGACGATCTGTGGCGGCAGGCCGGCGCCGGTCCGCAGGACATGGATCTGGTGTCGGTGTATGACGATTACCCGGTCATGGCGCTGGTGCAATTGGCCGATCTCGGCTTTGCGCCAGACGGGGATCTGCGTGGCCTGATTGCACGCATCGCCTCGCATGATTTGCCGGTGAATACGTCTGGTGGCCAGTTGTCCGCCGGCCAGGCGGGCGCCGCCGGGGGCATGCATGGATTGGTCGAAGCGCTTACCCAGTTGCACGCGCAAGCCGGCGCACGGCAGGTGGCTGGCGCGCGCCTTGCGGCCGTGAGCGGCTATGGCATGGTCGAATATCGCTACGGCATGTGCGCGAACGCCGTGGTACTCGAGCGGGTGGACCAGGAATCGAGATGAACCTTATCGTTTTTCATTGCCGGCAATGCGACGCGGTGCTATTTCCCGCGCGCTATTTCTGCCCGCACTGCGGCGCGTCGGACTGGGAAGAGCAGGTCGCGGAAGGGGGCACGATCGAGGAAACAACGGTTGTGCGCCATCGCGTCGGCGCGCAGTGCGGTGAAGACGTGCACTTGGCCACGGTCAGGTCGACGGCCGGGCCGGTGGTGATTGCCCGTCTCGATGAAGCCATGCGTGCGGGCGCCATGGTCCGGCTGGAATTGGACGACGCGATGCGCGTTCTCGGACATGCCGGATCAGCGCATTGACGCACAGCATGGCTAGCTGTCGACGCCCCCGTGATGCACCGCCAGCCAAACCGTCGGCCCCGTCGCATCGGTCCACGCCACGCGATGCCGGCAATGCGCGGGCAAGTGCAGCCAGTCGCCAGGCTGCATCATATGCAGCCCTGGCTGGCCTTCCAGTTCCAGCGCGGCGCTGCCGCTGACCAGCAGCACCCACTCATCGTCCGCACTGTCGTACCAAAACCCCTCAGGGCTGCTCTGGCCGTTGGAGACGATGCGCTCGATCTTCAGGCCGGGGCGCGCCAGCAGCGGCTGGAAAATCTCCTCTGCCGCATTCGCCGGCACATCTGCCAGCAGGTTTCCATGCTCAGGCTTCATCCGTGCCTCCCGAAGGTCGTGGCGCGGGGACCTCAGTCGCCCGGCCCCGGCGCCAGCACATCGCGCGCGCCGTTGCGGCCCATCGGCGACACCAGCCCCGCGACTTCCATCTGTTCGATCAGCCGCGCCGCACGGTTGTAGCCGATGCGCAGCTGGCGCTGCACCGCCGAGATCGAGGCGCGGCGGCTGGTCAGCACAAAGCTGGCGGCCTCGTCGTAGAGCGGGTCGGCCTCGCCATCGCCGCCGCCGTCGCCGAACAGGTCGGCGCCGCTGGCCTCGGCCGGGTCGCCGGCGAGGATGGCTTCATCGTAATCCGGCTCGCCGAACTGCTTCCAGTGCTCGACCACGCGGTGCACTTCGTCGTCGGCGACAAAGGCGCCATGCACGCGCTGCGGGTAGCCGGTGCCCGGCGGCAGGAACAGCATGTCGCCCTGGCCGAGCAAACTCTCCGCGCCCATCTGGTCGAGGATGGTGCGCGAATCGATCTTGGACGAAACCTGGAACGCCACCCGCGTCGGGATATTGGCCTTGATCAGGCCGGTGATCACGTCCACCGACGGGCGCTGCGTGGCCAGGATCAGGTGGATGCCGGCGGCGCGCGCCTTCTGTGCCAGGCGCGCGATCAGTTCTTCGATTTTCTTGCCGGCGACCATCATCAGGTCGGCCAGCTCGTCGATCACCACCACGATCATCGGCAGACGCGACAGCGGCTCGGGTGCGTCCGGGGTCAGCGAGAACGGGTTGGGCACCTTCTGCTCCGCGGCCTCGGCGGCGCGGATCTTCTGGTTGTAGCCGGCGAGGTTGCGCACGCCCAGCGCGGACATCAGCTTGTAGCGCTTCTCCATCTCGCCGACGCACCAGTTGAGCGCGTGCGCGGCCTGCTTCATGTCGGTGACCACCGGCGCCAGCAGGTGGGGAATGCCTTCGTAGACCGACAGCTCGAGCATCTTGGGGTCGATCATGATCATGCGCACGTCTTCCGGCGTGGCCTTGTACAGCATCGACAGGATCATGGCATTGACCGCCACCGACTTGCCCGAACCGGTGGTGCCGGCAACCAGCAGGTGCGGTGCGCGCGCCAGGTCAGTGACGACCGGGTTGCCAGTGATGTCCTTGCCCATCGCCAGCACCAGCCGCGAATGGTGCGCCTGGAACGAGGCGGCGTTGACGATCTCGGACAGGCGGATCATCTGCCGGCGCGCATTAGGCAGCTCCAACCCCATGCAGGTCTTGCCGGGAATGGTCTCGACCACGCGGATCGAGGTCACGCCCAGCGCGCGTGCCAGGTCCTTCATCAGCCCGACCACCTGCGCGCCGCGCACGCCCATGGCGGGTTCGACCTCGAAGCGCGTGATGACCGGGCCGGCGCCGGCGCCGACCACGGCGACGGGCACCTTGAACTCGGCCAGCCGCTGGGCGATCAGTTCGCCGGTTTCGCGCAGGCGTTCTTCCGAGACCTGCTCGGCGCTGTCGACCTCGCTTTCGAGCAGGTCGAAGGGCGGTAGGCGGTAGTCGACGACCGGGCGCGGTGCTGGCGGTACCGGTGGAACCGGGGCCGACGCGGGAACTGCGGTGGGCTGGGCGGTGGCCAGCGGCACGGTGCGGCCGACCACGGCGGGCAGCACGATACGGGGCTTGGCTGCCGGAACCGGCGGCGGGAGGTTGGCCGGGGGTTCGGTGTCTTCGACCGTTTCGACCGTTTCGACCGTTTCCACGGCTTCCACGGCTTCCACGGCTTCCACGGCTTCCACGGCTTCCACGGCTTCCGAGGTTACTTCGGCAGCTTCCACTGTTTCGACGGCTTCGACGGATTCAGCAGCTTCGACAGGCGCCGTGGTTTCCGCGACGATATCGGCGTCCTCTTCGACCAGTCCGTTGGCATCCATCAGCGCTTCGGTGTCGCTGTCGGACGCTGCCGGCTCCTCGAAGGGCTCCGGCGCACTCCCCTCCTCCGCCATCGCCGTGGTGGCCACCGCTTGCGCAACGGCCTCGGCACCGGTGATTTCAAGCTCGGCCTCGAGGGCTTCGGCGAGGTCGTCCGCAATGGTGGCTGAGTCGGCCTGGACCGCCTCCAGCTGGACGTCAGCTTCCGCTTCGGCTTCGGCTTCCGCGTCGGCTTCGGCTTCCGCTTCGGCTTCGGCTTCGGCTTCGGCTTCGGCTTCGGCTTCGGCTTCGGCTTCGGCTTCGGCTTCGGCTTCCGCTTCCGCTTCCGCTTCCGCTTCCGCTTCCGCTTCCGCTTCCGCTTGCGCTTGCGCTTGCGCTTGCGCTTGCGCTTGCGCTTGCGCTTGCGGAGCGATGCTGTCGGGCGCGGCAAGTTCCGGATCGGCGGGAATATCGGCAGCCGTCTCCGTGGTGGCGGCGATTGTCTCCGGCTCGATCGCAGCTTCCGGCATCGGAACAGGCTGGAGCACTGCCGACTTGCGCGACAAGGCCTGCAGTTCGGCCAGCAGGTCCAGCGCTTCCTGGCGGATGGCGGCCAGCGTGACTTCATCGGCCTCGTCGGCGATGGCGTCCGGCGCATCGTCCGCTTCAGCCGCAGCGTCCACCGCGCCCACTGCGGAACCGGGCTGGGCCGGCGCTGCGATGGCACTCGCCTCGGCCGCCATCGGCGCCTCGGCTTCATTAATAGCAACAGACGGTGCCGGGGCGGCCACCGGCTCGGTCGCAGCCACGGTGGCCGCAACCGGCGCAGGCGCGGCGGATGCCCCCGCAGCCGGTGCCGCTACGGCAGCCGCTGCAACGGTCGCCGTAGCCGTCTTGCCGGCAGCCTCCGGCAGCGTCGTGATCGCCGCACGATCCAGCGGCCGCGGCTGGCGGAACGGGCTGCTGACGACAGTCGCGCGCAGCGCTTGCGCCGGCCGCGACGCCGCCGCGGGTGCCGGCGTGGCGGTATTGACAGGCTTGCGCGCCGCCGGCGGCGCGGGGCGCGGTGCCGGTGCCGGCGCGGGCTGCACAGGCGGCACCGGCGACGACGCGCGCGCCGGCTTCACCGCCCCGGGAGAATCGGCATGGTGCAGCCAGATCTCGCCCGGCTGCGGCGGGGATTCGCGCGTGCGGCGCGGCGGCTGCCAGGCAGGCTGGCGGCGTGCGGACACGGCTTCGAAGCTGCGGTGGCGCGGGGTCGGAGCAGCCCAGCCGGCATTGCCGACTACGGTGGCATCCCGGCGCTCGGTCTCGCGCAGCGGTTGCGTGGCGGCGAACACGGCCGGCGCTTCGTCCGGCGCGGCATCGGCAGCCGGCGCGCGGCGCGGCTTGCGCGAGAACAGATTGCGCCAGGTCTCGCCGAACACCATCGGCGCGGCCAGCGCCAGCACGCCCAGCATCAGCAGCAGCGCACCGGTCCAGCCGAACAGGTTGCCCATCAGGCCGGCCAGCGCGCGGCCGGCCGAGCCCCCGGCGCTCGATTCCGGTTCGGCGCCGCCGGTGAGCGCTTCCAGGCTGGCGCTGGCGCACAGCACCGCCAGCGTGCCAAGCCACACGCGCAGCGAGCCCGGCCCCGCGAGCCGGCGCTCGCCGGCAAGCAAACGCGAGACCAGCCGCCAGATCAGCGGCACTACCCAGAAGGTCGAGAATCCGAACCAGCCAAAACCCATTATCGACATGCCATGTTCAAAACTACGGGCAGCGATTGTAGCGGTTATGGCAGGGCGCCATTGGGTCGGAAAGCGCAAATATTCGTAACGCCGTGCATCTGCTGCGCGTTTTCCACGGGGCAGCATGGCAAACTCTGCGCCAGTTGATGGTTCTCTCCGCCGTGCGGCGCTACCATGCGGCAAATCCCGCATCCCGACGCTCAAGCTGCTGGCGGACCTGCCCTTCACACAACTGAAACTGGACCGCTCCTTCGCCGCCGAAATCGACCGCCCCGGGCCGCGCGCCGCCATCTGCCGCAGCATGATCGGCATGGCCCTGGACCTGGGGCTCGAATGCGTGGCCGAAGGCGTCGAGACCGACGCGCAGCGCAGCGCGCTGGTGGCGCTGCGCTGCGCCCTTGGCCAGGGCTACCTGTGGTCGGCGCCCAAGCCGGTGGATGCCTTCGTCGCCGATGCCATCGACCGCGCGGTGCCGCCGGCCTAGCCGGTAGCAAGCCCGTCGCTACTGCCCGGCGCGGAACGGGTACTTGGCGAAGATCTGCGCCACCACCTTGTCGATACGCTGCTGCGCGTTGGCCTGGTCGCGCGCATCGACGCTGCCCACTGCCACGCCTTCCCACACCAGCTTCTTTTCCCTGCGGTCGACCAGGTCGATATTGAGCGTGCCTTCGGTGTAGGTGTAGACGTCGTTGTAGAAGCCGTAGCCCGGCCAGGGCGCGTACAGACCGCCGCGGTAGCCGTAGTACCCCATCATCGGCGCCGGTGACGGGCTGACCTGCACCTTCTCCTGCAGTTGCGTGTTGAAGTTGACCAGCAGGTCGGGCGACTGCGGTGCGTAGCGGTAGCCGCGCGCGTCCATCTCACGACGCACGGCGGACTTCAGGTACTGGGTGGTCAGGCTTTCGTAGCCCTGCCGGTCGGTGCCGGGATTGTCGACAAAGCCGAAGCTGCGGTACGCGCTGAAGTTGGTGGTGCGGCTGTAGTCGGTCTTGATGTCGGGCACGCTGGCACAGCCTGCCAGGGTCAGTGCCGCCACGGCCACCGCAGGGCACAACAGCCGGAAGGATTTCACGATACACCTCCGTGAGGCCGCACCCGCGCGTGGGCGCAGCCCTTGCAGTCCGTCTTCTTCAGTCCGCCATCGCCAGCGGCGCCGGGACGCGCCGCGGCACCGTGGACTCCGGCAAGCCGCCGGACTAGTTCAGCTTGCCGTTGAGACCACCCACGCTGAGGCGGCCGGCACCCAGCAGGGCCACCGCCAGCGCCGCGCCCAGGTACATGCCCTGCAGTTCCAGCGCCCAGCCGCCGGTATCGGACAGCATGCCGAACTGCTTGCTGTGCACCAGCCCCAGCGCGAACAGCATGTTGAGGGCGACGATCACCGCCGCCAGCCGGCTCCACAACCCGATGATCAGCAGGATCGGCGCCACCACTTCCCCAATATAGACACCATAGGCGACCCACTCCGGCAGCCCGGCGTTCGCGACCACCTTCGCCACGAAGCCGATGCCGGAGGCGCCAGTCAGCTTGGCGATCCCGTGCAACAGGATCAGCACGCCAAGCACGATGCGCAGCAGCGCCTTGCCCAAGTCCTGGGAACCCTGAGAGCCACCCATGCCATTCTCCTTGCCGAGTTAAATGCCGAAATCCAGGGCGGACAAGCCGGGCCGGTGCCGGCCACAGCCATGCGCCTTTACCCTCACGCGCAGGGTCCGCCCCATGTACCTTAGTGCGAGCCGGCGTGAAGGTAAAGCCGCAAGGATGAACGATGGCTTCACCAGGATGCGGCGGACCCACCACTTGCCAGCCTCAACGTTGCCAGCCACGCTGTGCGCCGCGCTACACCACCCGGTGCATCGCCGGCTGCCGTGGCTCATGCATGCCGACCTTTTGCACACACTCGGGCAGGACCTCGCCGAGAAAATCGAGGAAGCGCCGGGTGGCCGGCGTCACGCCCTTGCGCGACGGGAACACCGCGTGCAGCGTGCCGACCGGCATCTCGTACTGCGGCAGCACCAGCTCCAGCTCGCCGTTCTCCAGCGCCTCGCGGCAATACATGCGCGGCAGCATCGCGACGCCGACGCCGGCGATGGCCGCCTCGCGCAGCAGCGCAAATTCATCGGTAATCAGGCGCGGGTCGTAGGCGATCTGGACCGATTCGCCGGTCTTGCTGCGCAGCGTCCAGACATGCTTGCCGTCGTGCGGCTTCTGACCCACGCCCGGCATGCCATCCAGCGCCTGGGCGGTGCGCGGCCGGCCGATGCTGTCGAGCAGCGCGGGGCTCGCCACCAGCATCACCTGGCTTTCGCCGAAGGTGCGCACCACCAGGCTGGAGTCTTCCATCACGTCGCGCACACGCAGCGCCAGGTCGAAGCCCTCGCCGATCACGTCCACGCGCCGGTTGGTGGCTTCCAGTTCGATCCGCACCGCCGGGTTGGCGCGCATGAACAGGCCGATGGCCGGCGCCAGCAGGTTCTGGGCGACGCCAACCGGGCAGCTCACCCGCAGGTCGCCGCCGGGCTGCTCGCGCGCCTGCTCGATGACTTCGCGGGCGGCCTCGGCCTCCTTGAGCATGGCGCGGCAGCGTTCGTAGAAGGACTCGCCGAGCGGCGTTACGCGCACCTGGCGTGTGGTCCGGCGCAACAACTGCACACCCAGGTCGCGCTCGAGCTGGGCAATGCGCCGGCTCAGCCGCGACTTGGGCACGCCGGTGGCGCGGCTGGCGGCGGAAAAGCTGCCGTGTTCGACCACCTGGGCGAACAGGGACAGGTCGTTGAGGTCTTGCATGGAAAGGCTCCAGGATCACCGCGCAGGGCTTATCTGGCAGGAGAATGGCCGGAATAGCCGCCAGATTGGCGTTGCATCGGTAGAACAATCCTTTGCATTTTGCCTCACTACCGATACCAATGGGCAGCCAGTATCTTTCTTCCATCGCAACCGCACCTTGTGGAGAAAGACATGAACATCCTGCAGATCGATTCCAGCGTCCTCGGCGACAACTCCGTTTCGCGCACCCTGACCGCCAGCGTGGTGGCCGACCTGGTCGCCGCCAACCCGGGCGCCACCGTGACCGTGCGCGACCTGGACACGGACGCGCCGGCCCACCTGTCGGGCAACCTGCTGCCCGTGCTGGGCGGCCCCAAGGACGGCCTGAACGCCGTGCAGGAAGCCGAGCTGCAGCGCACCGAGCAATGGCTGGCCGAGTTCCTGGCCGCCGACGTGCTGGTGGTGGGCGTGCCGCAGTACAACTTCAGCATCCCGAGCCAGCTCAAGGCCTGGATCGACCGCATTGCGCAGGCCGGCCGCACCTTCACGTACACCGAGAACGGCCCGGTGGGCCTGGCCGGCGGCAAGCGCGTGATCGTGGTGTCGTCGCGTGGCGGCGTGCGCCAGGATGCCAATGAACTGGACCTGCACGAGAAGACCGTCGACGTGGTGTTCCGCTTCCTCGGCATCACCGACATCACCTACGTGCGCGCCCACGGCCTGGCCATGGGTCCGCAGTTCCGCGAAGCCGGCCTGGCCAGCGCCCGCACCGAGATCGCGGCGCTGAACGACGCCAGCCGCCTGGCTGCCTGAGGCGCCGACGGTGGGAGCCAGGCGCTGTAGGACGGCGCCGGCTCGCCCCGGGGACAGATCAGGTCTATGATGGATCGGGGCGCTACGGCGCCCCGCGTGCCATGGGCGGCGCGCTGGCGCAGGGCGCAAGCCCGGGCTGGCAGGCCGCCTGCAGTCATCGACCGATCCATCTCCGGGAGCCCGCATGACTTCAGCCCTGTTGCCCGCCGCCGCCGTCCATCCCCCGCACGAACCCGCCCTGCTTTCGCAGTATCGCCATGTACGCGCCGCCACCGAAGCCATGGTGGCCGACCTGTCCGATGCCGATGCCACCGTGCAGTCGATGGACGACGCCAGCCCGGCAAAATGGCATCTCGCGCACACCACCTGGTTCTTCGAGGAATTCGTGCTGGCCGCGCGCATCCCCGATTACGAGCCGGTGGACCCGGACTACCGCTACCTGTTCAACTCCTACTACGAGGCCGTCGGCCAGCGCCACCCGCGCCCGCAGCGCGGGCTGCTCAGCCGCCCCTCGCTGGACGAGGTGCTGGCCTACCGCGAGGGTGTGGACGAATCGATGATGTCGCTGCTGGGCAAGGCCCAGACCGACGACGAAGCCGCGCTGATCACGCTCGGCCTCCAGCACGAACAGCAGCACCAGGAGCTGCTGCTGACCGACATCCTGCACCTGTTCGCGCAGAATCCGCTGCGCCCCGCCCTCGCGCCGGAGCTGACCGCGCCGGTGATCGCCGACCCGCGGCCCGCGCCCGACTGGATCGGCTTTGACGGCGGCGTGGTCGAGATCGGCCATGGCGGCGAGGACTTTGCCTTTGACTGCGAAGGGCCGCGCCACAAGGTCTACCTGCAGCCGTTCCTGCTGTGTTCGCATCCGGTCAGCAACCGGCAATGGTTCGAGTTTATCGAGGACGGCGGCTACCAGACCGCGGGCCTGTGGCTGTCGGACGGCTGGCGCTGGGTATGCGAGCAAGGCATTCAGGCCCCGCTCTACTGGGAGGCGCGCGAGGGCACGTGGTGGCAGATGACGCTGCGCGGCATGCATCCGGTCGACCCGGACAGCCCGGTGACGCATGTCAGCTTCTACGAGGCAGAGGCTTTTGCGCGCTGGGCCGAACGCCGGCTGCCGACCGAGGCGGAATGGGAGCACGCGGCGCGCAGCCTGCCGGCGACGGGGAATTTCGTCGAGGGGCGCGCGCTGCGGCCGCTGCCGGACCGGCAGAACACCTCGGGCGTGCTGCGCCAGATGTTCGGCGATGTGTGGGAATGGACCGGCAGCGCGTTCCTGCCATATCCGGGCTTCCGCCCGAGGGCCGGCGCGGTGGGCGAGTACAACGGCAAGTTCATGAGCGGCCAGATGGTGCTGCGAGGCGGGTCGTGCGTCACGCCGGAATCGCATATCCGGGCGACGTACCGCAACTTCTTCTATCCGCACCAGCGCTGGCAGTTCACCGGGGTGCGGCTGGCGGACGATGTCTAGGCCCGCGCCAGCCAGCGCCACGCCAGCCACGCCAGCACTACCCACACCAGCACGATGAGCACGGCGGCCGCGCGATTGCGCGGCCGTTTTGCCTGCGTGGCCTGCCACGCCTCGGCCCGGCCACGGCATTCATCCTTCACCGCAGGCGGAATCATCCGCAGCGTCAGCCAGATGCCCAGCGGCACCAGCAGCACGTCATCGACATAGCCCAGCACCGGGATGAAGTCCGGGATCAGGTCGATCGGGCTGAAGGCATAGGCCGCAACCAGCGCGGCCAGCAGTCGCGCGCCCCACGGCGTGCCGGGGTGGCGGCTGCAGAACCACAGCGTCAGCAGGTTCGCCTTGAGCCGGCGCGCCCACTGGCGCAGGCGTGCGCCGACGGCCATCGCCGCGCTCCGCGCTTACCAGCCCTTGGTCTTGGGCTGCTGCGCCGCGGGTTGCTGGGCCGCGGGCCGCTGCCCGCCCGGCTCGCCGGTGGGCGCCTTCAGCGGCGGCGCCGCCACGATCGGCGTCTGCGGATACAGCTTCTGCCAGCGGTCCTTCAGACCCTTGGCGATCTCGGCCTGGTTGTAGCGCTCGGCAAAGTCGATCACGGTCATGCCCTGCTGGTTCTTCAGGCGCATGTCGGCGCCCTCGTCCAGCAGCAGCTTGACGGTCTCGATATGGCCGGCGCGCGCAGCCATCATCAGCGGCGTGGTGCCGTTGGGGCTTTCGGCATCGATATAGGCGGCATGTTCGACCAGGTACTTGACCACGTTGTTGTGGCCGTTGGTGGCCGCGTAGTGCAGTGGCGTCCAGCCGGTCTTGTTGATCTCGGCCTCCATCTCGTCGACCATCAGCTTGACCATGTCAAGCTGGCCCTGCAGCGCCGCCATCATCAGCGGCGTCTCGCCGGCCGGGTTGGCCTTGTCGAAGTCGATGTCCTTGGCGCGGATCAGCACCGTGGCCACCTTCAGCGATTTCTCGCGCAGCGCCAGCACCAGCGCCGGGTTGCCGCGGCTGTCCACCAGGTTGGGATCGACGCCTTTGGCGAGCAGCTTCTTTACGGTGTTGGCGTCGTCGAACTCGACGGCCTTGCGCATGTCGTCGGCGGGCGCGGCCTGCGCCAGCGTGGCCGCGGCCAGCACCACGGCGCCGGCGGCACGGCGGACAAATTTCATGTCAAACATGAGAATTCCTGTCGATATGCCTGAATAGATTGAAAAAGTTTTCGGTAGTCTGCTCGGCTACCTGCTCCACCGGCACCCCGCGCAGCTGAGCGATAAACTCGCCCACATGGCGCACCCAGGCCGGTTCGTTGGTCTTGCCGCGGTACGGCACCGGCGCCAGGTAGGGCGAATCGGTCTCGATCAGCATGCGCTCCAGCGGCACCTTGCGCGCGGTTTCCTGCAGGTCGGCCGCGCTCTTGAAGGTGACGATGCCGGAGAACGAGATATGAAAGCCCTCGTCCAGCGCCTGGCGGGCGACGTCCCAGGTCTCGGTAAAGCAGTGCATCACGCCACCGGCTTCGCGCGCGTTCTCTTCGCGCATCAGGCGCAGCGTGTCGTCGGCCGATGAGCGGGTATGGATGATCAGCGGCTTGCCGGTCTGCTTCGCCGCGCGGATATGGGTGCGGAAGCGCTCTCGCTGCCATTCCATTTCGGCGATGCTGCGCCCGTTCAGGCGGTAGTAGTCCAGCCCGGTTTCGCCGGTGCCGACCACGCGCGGGTGGGCGGACAGTTCTACCAGGCGCTCGAGCGTCGGGTCCTCGCCTTCCTCGTAGTCCGGGTGGACACCGACCGACGCGTACAGGTTGGGATGCTGCTCGGCCAGCGCCAGCACGCGCGGGAAGTCTTCCAGCGTGACGGAAATGCACAGCGCATGCGTGACCTGGTTGGCGCGCATGTTCTCCAGCAGCTCCGGCAGCCGCGCAGCCAGCTCGGGGAAATCGATATGGCAGTGGGAATCAACAAACATGGGAAATCTCTTATGCGGGGGCGCGCAGGCCCGGTTCAGGCCTGCCGGGCGCCGGCCACGCGACGACCGAGGATGATCAGGTCGCGCTCGACGCCGTCGAGCACGGCCACGCGCGGCAGGTCGCCCCAGCGCGTGAAGCCCATCGCCTCAAACAGCCCGAGGCTGGGCGCATTGTGGCCGAAGATAAAGCCGAGCAGCGTGTTCACGCCGACCTGGGGCGCATGGTCGATGGCCTGCTGCAGCAGGTAGCGGCCCAGCCCCTGCCCGCGGCGCTGCGTGTCCAGGTAGATCGACACCTCGGCGGTGCCGCCATAGGCCGGGCGGCCGTAGAAGTCAGAGAAGCTCATCCAGCCGGCCATCTGGCCGTCGGCGTCCTCGCAAACCCATAGCGGCCGGCGCCCGGGCTGGTGCGCGTCGAACCAGGCCTGGCGCGAGGCCACGGTGACCGGCTCGGTATCGGCGGTGACCATGCGCGACGGCACGGTGCTGTTATAGATGGCGACGATGCCCGGCAGGTCGCGGGGCTCGGCAATACGCAGGGAAAATTCCGATGAATTCATTGAAAATCAATAGGTTGCGACAACAACTTCGCAACGTTCATAAGGTTTGCGTGGGGCGCCCGGACTCCAGCGTCTTGCCCAGAATCTCCTCCACCGCGCGGCGCAGGTTGCGCCCGTTGTCGTCGTCGGGGAAATGCACGCCGACGCCGGGGGTCTTCATCGGCGTGCCCGCCGGGGTGATCCAGGCCACATGGCCCGCGATCTGGTATTTCTGCGGCCGGTCCAGCAGCGACAGTACCAGGAACACCTGCTCGCCCAGCCGGAACGGCCGGTTTGACGGGACGAAGATGCCGCCGCGCGCCAGGAACGGCATGTAGGCCGCATACAGCCCGGCCTGGTCCTTGATCGATAGGGACAGGACATTGGGGCGCGAGGCCGCCCCGCTGCCGGTAGGCGCTTCCGGCGATGCGCCGGCAACTGCTGTGTTCATGGTTGACCCCCTGAATGACTATCGGTGCTGCTTATTGTTATGGCTTTGTTCTGAAACCTTGCTGCGCTACCGGAACAGCTGGCGGTACTCCAGGAATACCGCCTCCATCACCAGGCGTGCCGCCAGCGGATGGTTTTCGCTGCGTCGATGCGCGGTCAGCCGCGTCGCATAGGCCTGAAGTCGGTGCGCGTCGGTGGCCCCGGCGCAGCGCGCCAGCGCGGCACGCTCCTTGGGGAAATAACGCGGCAAGGAATGTGGCAAAGACGGCGGCGCGGTGCCCTCGCCGCCATCCAGGCGCAGCTTCAGCAGATCGTACGTCCAGCGCTGCAGGATGCCAAGCACGGCGGGCACCGGCAGCTTCTGCAGTTGCTCGGCCGCAGCGGAGGCGTCAAAGGCCGCGCCCGCGCCCAGCTGGCCGACCAGCCAGCGCTGCAGCGGCTGCTCCTCGGCCTCGGCCGCGTGCAGCGCGGTCAGCGGCGAGCCGCCGGCCTGGGCCAGTTGGGCTTCGGCATCCGCCACGCCCTGCCCGCGCAGCCAGGCCAGCGCGGCCTCCGGCGTCGGGCGCTGGGCCGAGAACTGGCGGCAGCGCGACAGGATGGTCGGCAGGATGCGGTCGAGCCGGTCGGTCACCAGCAGGAACACAGTAGACGACGGCGGCTCTTCCAGCGTCTTGAGCAGCGCGTTGGCGCCCTCGGCCTGCAGCGCATCGAGCGGGTACACCACCACCACGCGCAGCCCGGCGCGGTGCGTGCCCACGCCCACGGCCTCGATCAGCGCGCGCACCTGCTCCATGCGGATGATCTTGCTGGGCGCCTTCTTCTTGCCGCCCTCGTCGGTCTCGGGCTCGGCCGACGCGTCCAGCGCCTCGGGCCGCACCACGGTGAAATCCGGGTGGTTGCCCTGGCTGAACCAGTGGCAGGCGGCGCACTGGGCGCAGGGCTGGCCATCGGGCAGCGGCGCCTCGCACAGCAGACCCTGCGCGAAATGCAGCGCCAGGTCGCGCTTGCCGATGCCTTGCTGGCCATGGATCAGCAAGGCATGCGGCAACCGTTCGCGCAGCGCGCCGAGCCGTTGCCAGTCTTCCTTCTGCCAGGGATAGAGCATGCGAATCAGTGGGTTAGAAGCAAAATTTAAGGCTTTACCTGAGATACGAGCCGTGTTGCGGATTTCGCATCAGTGCGGATCGCGGAGATATCACGGCCCACGTATATCGGCACAAAATCAAAGCGTTGCAATGATAGCTTCGAGTTCTTCGCGAATCTCTTCAATGCTGCGGGTGGCGTCTATCACGCGGAAGCGCTGCGGCGACTGCGCGGCCCGGCGCAGGTACTCGTCGCGGGTGCGCTGGAAGAAAGCGCGGGATTCGGCCTCGAACTTGTCCGGCGAGCGCGCACCGGCAAGCCGTTCGCTGGCGGTTTCCAGCGGCACGTCGAACAGCAGCGTCAGGTCCGGCTGCAGGCCGTCCTGCACCCAGTCCTCCAGCACTTCGAGCCGCTGCGTCGACAAGCCCCTGCCCCCGCCCTGGTACGCGAAGGTGGCGTCGGTGAAGCGGTCGGAGATCACCCAGTCGCCCCGCTCCAGCGCGGGCGCGATGACCTCGGCGATGTGCTCGCGCCGGGCGGCGAACATCAGCAGCGCCTCGGTTTCCAGGTGCATCTTGCGGTGCAGCAGGATCTGGCGCAGGTCCTCGCCCAGCGGCGTGCCGCCCGGCTCGCGGGTGGTGACCACGCCGGGGACGCCGCTGCGCGCGCGCAGGCGGCCGGCGACCCAGTCGATATGGGTGCTCTTGCCGGCGCCGTCGATGCCTTCGAAAGTGATGAATTTTCCGCGCATGGAATGCCTATTTGCCGCGCTGGTACTTGTCGACCGCGCGGTTGTGTTCGGGAAGCGAGTTGGAGAAATGGCTGCTGCCGTCGCCGCGGGCGACGAAGTACAGCGCGTCGGACGGCGCCGGCGCGGTGGCCGCCGCCAGCGAGGCCAGCCCCGGCAGTGCGATCGGCGTGGGCGGCAGGCCGGTGCGGGTGTATGTATTGTACGGGGTGTCGGTCTGCAGGTCGCGCTTGCGCAGGTCGCCGTCGAAGCGCTCGCCCAGGCCGTAGATCACGGTCGGGTCGGTCTGCAGCATCATGTTCTTGCGCAGCCGGTTGAGAAATACGGCGGCGATCATCGGGCGCTCGGCGGCCTGGCCGGTTTCCTTCTCGACGATCGATGCCATCACCAGCGCCTCATACGGGGTCTTGTAGGGCAGGTCGGGCGCGCGCGCGTTCCAGGCTTCGTTCAGGCGGCGCTGCATGGCGCGGTAGGCGTGCTTGTACAGTTCGATATCGCTGCTGCCGCGCGCGAACAGGTAGGTGTCTGGGAAGAACAGTCCCTCGGGCGAGGCCTCGGCCGCACCGATCGCCTTCATCAGCTCCGCCTCGGACATGCCCTGGGTGTCGTGCCGCAGTGCCGGGTTGGCGTCAACGGCAGCCCGCATCTTGCGGAATTCCCACCCCTCGATCACGGTGACCACATAGTGCGTGACCTCGCCGCGCGCCAGCTTGCCGATGATCGACAGCGGCGTGGCGCCGGTCTCGAATTCATAGCCGCCGGCCTTCAGGTCCGGGCCGTGCCCGGTCAGGCGCACCAGCAGCATGAACAGCCGCGGGTCCATGCCGACGCCGCCGCGCTGGATCTGCCGGCCGACGCTGGCGACACTGGAATTGGGCTTGATCACCACTTCCACCGGCGAGTTTTTAAGGGTTAGCGGCTGATTGGCCCACCACGCGAACGCGCCGACGGCTGCCAGCGCAAACACCAGCACGGCAAATCCCAGGCGAAGGAAGAAACGTTTCATGTATCAGGAGTTGGGGGCGGCTGACCGGGCATCGGTGGGCTTGCGCACCGCCGCTTAACGTCACGTACTGCTGGCGCCGGCCGAAAATCTCATAGCCCCATATAATAACCGGCAGCCTCGCACCGACCCTGTGCAGCGGCTCCGGCGCCGCGCCGAATACGCCGTGAAGCCTGCACGACCGGTGCCTTCCCTCTCCCGTTTTGCCTCGACGATTGCCACGCAATGCCAGTGATGAATGCCCAAGCCCCGGAACTCGCCGCCAGCCATGATGCCCTGCAGGCAGGCGGAATCGTCTGCGCCCCCGCCGGGCTCGGGTTGATCCGCGTAGCCGGCGACGATGCCGCCAGCTTCCTGCATACCCAGCTGACCAATGCGGTCGAAGACCTGAAGCCGGGCGCCGCACGCCTGGCCGGCTACTGCTCGCCCAAGGGTCGCCTGCTCGCCACATTCCTGATGTGGCGTGATGCCGAAGGCATCGTGCTGCAGCTGTCGGCCGATATCCAGCCGGCGGTGCAGAAGCGCCTGTCGATGTTCGTGCTGCGCTCCAAGGCCAAGCTTAGCGATATCACCCCGGCCAGCGCGATCCTCGGGGTTGCCGGGACCGGCGCCGCCAAGGCGCTGGAAGCCGCTGGCCTGCCTGTGCCGGATGCGGCCTTCTCTGCAGTTAGCGCCGACGGTACGTCCGTGATCCGCCTGCCCGATGCCGCCGGCCAGCCGCGCTGGCAAATCGTGCTGCCGGCCGACAAGGCCGAGGCCGTGCGCGCCGCGCTGACGGCCACGCTGCAAAGCGCCCCGTCGTCGTTCTGGGACTGGCTCGAAGTGCAGTCCGGCCTGCCCCGCATCGTCGCGGCCACGCAGGAGCAGTTCGTGCCGCAAATGATCAACTACGAGCTGGTGGGCGGCGTCAATTTCCGCAAGGGCTGCTATCCCGGCCAGGAGGTGGTGGCACGCAGCCAGTACCGCGGCACGCTCAAGCGCCGCATGTGGCTGGTGCAGGGCGAAGGCGAGGTGCCGGCACCCGCGGCCGAGATTTTCAGGCCGGAAGACCCGGGCCAGCCGTGCGGCATGATCGTCAACGCCGCGCCCGCGCCGCAAGGCGGCTGGGCCGGACTGGCCGAGCTGAAGATCGACGCGGCCGTCGGTGCCGCAACGTCGGCGCTGCGCCTGGGCAGTGCCGAAGGCGCCGCGCTGGCGACCGCCGTCTTGCCTTACGAAGTACCGCTCGGCGAAGCCGCCCAGGCCGCCGGCTGAACCGACAGGACCTGCCATGAGTGACCATCTGTACGTCTATTTTCACGTGCCCGAGGCCGTCGCCACCGAGGCGTTGCCGCACTGGCACCGCTGGATGGAGACGGTTGCCGAGGCTACCGGAATTGGTGGTACGCTGATGCGCAGGCCCGAAACCCGCGCCGGCGTGCAGACCTGGATGGAGTGCTACGCCGACGTGCCGCCCGCCTTCGATGCCACGCTGGAAGGCCTGTGGCGCCAGAGCGGGCTGGACCAGTGGGTGGACGGCGAGCGGCGGGCCGAACACTTTATCGACCTGGACGTGCTGTAGGCGTCCGGGCTGCCGATGATGCGAAGTACGCCGGGATATTGCGCAGCAGCGCCCCGGCGGTAAAGGAAGCAAAGCGATGTGTCTGATCCTGGTTGCCTGGCAATCCCACCCGGACTATGCCCTGGTCGTCGCCGGCAACCGCGATGAATTCTATGCCCGCCCCGCGGCGGCCGCGCACTGGTGGCAGGAAGCGCCGCACGTGCTGGCCGGGCGCGACCTGGCGGAAGTCATCGGCGAGCCCGGCACCTGGATGGGCGTCAATGCCGACGGCCGCTTTGCCGCGCTGACCAACTACCGCGCCCCGTCCGAGAAACGCACCGATGCCCGTTCGCGCGGCGAGCTGGTGGCCGGCTTCCTGCGCGGCCATGAGGCCCCGTTCGACTACCTCGACGGGCTGGCCGGCGAAGACGGCTGCTATAACGGCTTCAACCTGCTGGCCAGCGACCTGCGCGAACTCTGGTGGTACAGCAATCGCTCGGCCTCGCGCCAACCGCAACGGCTGCGCCCGGGCCTGTACGGCCTGTCCAATGCCTTGCTCGACACGCCCTGGCCCAAGGTGCGCAGCCGCGTGGGCGCGCTGGCCGAGGTACTGGCGGCCGACAGCGGCCAGGCCAATGCCAGCGCCGAGCCTTATCTGAAGATGCTGGCCGACGAACGGCAGGCGGCGGATTTCGAGCTGCCGTCGACGGGCGTTGCGCCGGAATGGGAAAAGCTGCTGTCGTCCGCGTTTATCCGCTCGCCGATGTATGGCACGCGTGCCAGCACGGTGCTGCGCGTGCGCCACGACGGCCGCTTCGACCTGAGCGAGCGCAGCTTCGACGCCGGCGGGCGCGCGGGCGACGTCACTTACCACGGCACGCTGAACCTGTCGCGCGACACCGGCATCGTGCAGGCGCCGCGCTGATTGCCTGGCGGACCTCAGTCCGCCAGCCGCTTGCGCATCTCGATATGCGGGATGCCGGCCTCTTCGAATTCCTCCCCGACCTGCGCAAAGCCCACGCGCGCATAGAACGGCGCGGCGTGGGTCTGGGCGTTGAGCACCAGTTCCGGATAGCCGAGCTGCTCCGCCTGCTCCATCAGCGCTTTCAAGACCAGCGCACCGACGCCGGTGCCGCGCGCGCTTGCCAGCACGGCCATGCGGCCGATATGGCCGTCGGGCAGCAGCCGCCCGGTGGCGACCGGCGTGCCGTCCTCGGCCAGCGCCAGCGCATGCCAGCTCGGCTCGTCCCATTCATCCCATTCCAGCTCCACCGGCACGCCCTGCTCCTCGACGAAAACGGTGTAGCGGATGGCGCGCGCGCGTTCGCGGGCTTCGGACCAGGGGCAGATCAGGACGGTGACTGGCATGGCGGTGCAATCAGGCTGGTTGAATGGCAGCGCCCGAATCCGGGCGGGCGCCAATGATACGCCAGTGCTGCGGGTCGCGCATATCGCACCAAAGTGGATCAAAGACGGCATTTCGCGCACCAGACTAGGGTTTGCCCGGGGAGGCATCCTCTTAGCAAATTTGTATGATGACCTTATTACCCAATGACCCGGAGACTTCCGTGTTCCAGAAAGTCCCTGCCCGCGCCCTGACCGACAACGTCGCCGAACAATTGCTGGACAAGATCCAGGGCGGCGCCTTTGCCCGCGGCGACAAGCTGCCGACCGAGGCGGTGCTGTCGGAGGAATTCGGGGTCAGCCGCACCGTGGTGCGCGAGGCGATCTCCCGGCTCAAGTATGAAGGCGTGGTCGAGTCGCGCCAGGGCAGCGGCGTATTCGTCACGCTGCAGGCCGGCATCCGGCCGCTGCGCATCGACTATACCGATACCGGCACGCTGGAATCGGTGCTGCAGATCGTCGAGCTGCGCCGCGCGATCGAGGCCGAGGTGGCCGCGCAGGCCGCCATGCGCCGCACCGATGCGTCGATGGCGGCCATCGACGCCGCGCTGGCGCGCCTCGACGAGGAAGTCGAGCAAGGCGGCGACGGCGTGGCCGCTGACGTGGCCTTCCACCGCGCCATCGCGGGGGCCACCGGCAACCCCTACTTCCTGAAAACGCTGGAATTCCTCAGCCAGTACCTGGAAGCCGCCACGCGCGTGACCCGCACCAACGAGGCGCGCCGCGCCGACTTCTCGCGCCAGGTGCGCGAAGAACACCAGGCCATCGTCGCGGCGATCCGCGCCGGCGATCCGCTGGCCGCGCGCAATGCCGCGCAGAACCATATGTTCAACGCCGCGCGCCGGCTGGCCCAGCTGGGCGCCGATGAAAACGGCGAGGCCGGCGATGAAGCCGGCGCCCGCGGCGCGTCCAACTGACGCGGCCAACACCATCCAACGCATTTCCCGTATCTGATTCAGGAGTCCCCCTATGTCCAGGAATATCGGCGTCATCGGCCTTGGTGCCATGGGCTACGGTGTCGCGCAGTCGTTGCTGCGTGCCGGCTTTAACGTGCATGCCTGCGACCTGCGGCCCGAAGTGCTGCAGCGCTTCGCCGATGCGGGCGGCGTGCCGTGCGCCTCGCCCGCCGAACTGGGCAGCCGCTGCGAGGTGGTGCTGACGCTGGTGGTCAACGCGCAGCAGACCGAGGCCGTGCTGTTCGGCGCCAACGGTGCCGCCGCCGCGATGAAGCCTGGCACGTTGGTGATAGCCAGCGCCACGGTGCCGCCGGGCTTTGCCGAGACGCTGGGCCGCCGCCTCGCCGAACAAGGCCTGCTGATGCTGGACGCGCCGGTCTCCGGCGGCGCCGCCCGCGCCGCCAGCGGCGAAATGACCATGATGACCTCCGGCCCGGCCGAGGCCTACTCGCTGGCCGAGGACGTGCTGGCCGCCATCGCCGGCAAGGTGTACCGTCTGGGCGCCGCGCATGGCGCGGGCTCCAAGGTCAAGATCATCAACCAGCTGCTGGCCGGCGTGCATATCGCCGCGGCCGCCGAGGCCATGGCGCTGGGCCTGCGCGAAGGCGTGGACCCGGATGCGCTCTATGACGTGATCACGCACAGCGCAGGCAACTCGTGGATGTTCGAGAACCGCGTGCCCCATATCCTGAAGGGCGACTACACGCCGCTGTCCGCGGTCGACATCTTCGTCAAGGACCTGGGCATGGTGCTCGACACCGCGCGCAACAGCAAATTTCCGCTGCCGCTGTCGGCGGCCGCGCACCAGATGTTCATGATGGCTTCCACCGCCGGCCACGGCGGCGAGGACGATTCGGCCGTGATCAAGATCTTCCCGGGCATCGAACTGCCGGGCAAGGCCGGGTAAGAGGGGAAACGAAGATGACCGCAGGCACCCTCGCCCATCGCCCGCTGCTGGGCTGCATCGCCGACGATTTCACCGGCGCCACCGACCTCGCCAACACGCTGGTGCGCAACGGCATGCGCACCGTGCAGACCATCGGCCTGCCCGACGTGGGCGCGGTGCAGGATATCGGCGAAGCCGATGCGCTGGTGGTGGCGCTCAAATCCCGCACCATCCCCGCCGTGGAGGCCGTGGCGCAGTCGCTGGCCGCGCTGCAGTGGCTGCGCGCGCAGGGCTGCCGCCAGTTCGTGTTCAAGTACTGCTCGACCTTCGATTCGACCGACGTCGGCAATATCGGCCCGGTGACCGACGCGCTGCTGGCCGCGCTGGACAGCGATTTCACGATCGCCTGCCCAGCCTTTCCCGAGAACGGCCGCACCATCTTCCGTGGTCACCTGTTCGTGGGCGATGTGCTGCTGAATGAATCGGGCATGGAGCACCATCCGCTGACGCCGATGACCGACGCCAACCTGGTGCGCGTGCTGCAGCGCCAGAGCAAGAACAAGGTCGGCCTGCTGCGCTACGACGCCGTGGCGCGTGGCGCGCAGGCGAGCGCAGAGCGCATCGCCGCGCTGCGCGCAGACGGCGTGCGCATGGCGATTGCCGATGCGGTGTCCGACGCGGACCTGTTCACGCTGGGCGAGGCCTGCGCCAACCTGCCGCTGATTACCGGCGGCTCCGGCATCGCGCTGGGCCTGCCCGAGAACTTCCGCCGCGCCGGCCTGCTGCCGCAGCGCGGCGACGCCGACGCAGTCCCGGCCATCGACGGCCCGGGCGTGGTGCTAGCCGGTAGCGCCTCGCGCGCGACCAACGGGCAGGTAGCTCGCTGGCTGGAGCAAGGCCGCCCCGCGCTGCGCATCGACCCGCTCGCGCTGGCGCGCGGCGAGGCCGTTGCCGACGTGGCGCTGGACTTTGCCGAAAGTCATGACGAACCTGTGCTGGTCTACGCGACCTCCAGCCCTGATGAGGTCAAGGCCGTGCAGGCCGAGCTGGGCGTCGAGCGCGCCGGCCACCTGGTCGAGCAGTGCCTGGCCACGGTTGCCGCCGGGCTGCTGGCACGTGGCACGCGCCGCTTCGTCGTCGCCGGTGGCGAGACCTCGGGCGCGGTGGTGCAGGCGCTGGGCGTGCGCGCGCTGCGCATCGGCGCGCAGATCGCGCCGGGCGTGCCGGCCACGGTCACGCTGGGCGCGACGCCGCTGGCGCTGGCGCTCAAGTCGGGCAACTTCGGCGGCCCGGACTTCTTTGACGAAGCGCTGCGTCAGCTCGGAGGCGCTCAATGAACACAGTAGTGAGCACGGAAAGCAAGCTGCGCGAAGAGATCTGCCGCATCGGCGCCAGCCTCTACCAGCGCGGCTATACCGTCGGCTCGGCCGGCAATATCAGCGCACGGCTCGATGACGGCTGGCTGATCACGCCCACCGACGCGTGCCTGGGCATGCTGGACCCGGCCGCGGTCGCCAAGGTGGCCACCGACGGCAGCTGGGTGTCGGGCGACAAGCCCTCCAAGACGCTCACGCTGCATCGCGCGATCTATGACAACAACCCCGGGGCGCACGCCGTGGTGCATACGCACTCGACGCACCTCGTGGCCCTGACGCTGGCCGGTGTCTGGCAACCGGACGACGTACTGCCGCCGCTCACGCCGTACTACGTGATGAAGGTCGGCCATATCCCGCTGATTCCCTACCATCGACCCGGCGACCCGGCGGTGGCCGCGCGCGTGGCCACGCTGGCCGCGCAGGTGCGCGGCGTGCTGCTGGAGCGGCTCGGCCCGGTGGTGTGGGAGTCCAGCGTCTCGCGCGCCGCGTTCGCGCTGGAAGAACTGGAGGAGACCGCCAAGCTATGGATGATGATGAAAGACGCGCCGGGCTTCGCCGCCCGCGCGGCGCTGCCCGACGGCGCACTGGCTGAGTTGCGCGACGCCTTCCAGGCGCGCTGGTAACAACCGCTTTTCCCCGATAAACGACGGCTTCACCCGGCGCGGTTGCCTTGCGGCCACCGCGCGGGGGACGCGCATGCCTGCATTCCGCGCGCCGCCGCATTACTAGACCAGACCCACCACATACCCGGAGACCACCGTGAATCCAAACCAACCGGCGGCCAGCGTGCCTGCCTATGACAGCCTGGGCGGCAACGCCCGGCTGGACACCGAAGCCCAGATCGAAAAGCGCGCCTACAGCAAGGTGTTCTGGCGCGTCATGCCGTTCCTGATGCTGTGCTACGTGGTCGCCTACCTCGACCGCGTCAACGTCGGCTTCGCCAAGCTGCAGATGGGGCAGGACCTGGCCTTCTCCGAAACCGTGTTCGGCCTCGGCGCCGGCCTGTTCTTTATCGGCTACTTCCTGTTCGAGGTGCCCAGCAATCTGCTGATGCACCGCATCGGCGCGCGCATCTGGATCGCGCGCATCATGATTACGTGGGGCATCATCTCGGCGCTGTTCCTGTTCGTGAAGACGCCGACCCAGTTCTACGTGATGCGCTTCCTGCTCGGCCTGGCCGAAGCGGGCTTCTACCCTGGCGTGATCCTGTACCTGACCTACTGGTTCCCGGCCAACCGCCGCGGCAAGATGATCGCGCTGTTCATGTCGGGCATCCCCATCGCGGGCATGTTCGGCAACCCGCTGTCGGGCTGGATCATGGATGCCTTCAACGGCGTGCACGATATGCGCGGCTGGCAATGGATGTTCCTGATCGAGGCGCTGCCCGCGTTTGTGATCGGCGTGGTGACGATCTTCGTGCTGCGCGACGGCATCGACAAGGCGCCGTGGCTCGACGCCGATGAAAAGCGCGTGCTCAAGCGCAATATCGAGGAAGACCAGCGCAACGCCCATAACGCCGCCACCGCCGCCGGCAAGGCCCATGGCCACTCGCTGGGCGCGGTGTTCTCCGACCGCCGCGTGTGGTGGATGTGCCTGATCTACTTCTGCTTCGTCACCGGCCAGTACGCGCTGACCTTCTGGATGCCGACGCTGGTGAAGGCCAGCGGCGTGACCGGAAACCTGAACATCGGCCTGCTGTCGGCGATCCCGTTTATCTGCGCCGTGGTCGTGATGAACATCCTGGGCCACAGCGCCGACGCACGCCGCGAGCGCCGCTGGCACCTGATCGTGCCGGCGCTGATGGGTGCCTTGGGCTTTGCCATTGCTGCCTCGTTCACCAACAATACAACGGTGGCCATCGCCGCACTGTCGCTGGCCGCTGCCGGAGTGCTGACCTGCGCGCCTCTGTTTTGGTCGCTGCCGACCTCGTTCCTGTCGGGCATTGCCGCCGCTTCTGGTATTGCCGTGGTGAATTCGGTCGGCAACCTGGCCGGTTTCGTGTCGCCGTACATGGTCGGCGCGCTGAAGGACATGACACACAGTACGCAGCTGCCCATGTACGTGCTGTCCGCGATCCTGGTCGTCGGCGCCGTGCTGGTGTGGCTGACGCCCGCTAAACTGGTCAACCGTTGATCCTGGCCGGCCCGCTTTCGAGCTGGCCTCGATCGGGCCGGTTCCGTACTACCGCTTTGGAGTTCCCATGCCGCGCTTCGCCGCAAACCTCTCGATGATGTACAACGAGCACGCTTTCCTGGACCGCTTCGCCGCAGCCGCGGCGGACGGCTTCCGGGCGGTGGAGTACCTGTTCCCGTACGAGCACGCCGCCACCGAGCTGCGCGCGCGCCTGGACGCGAACGGTCTCACGCAGGCGCTGTTCAACGCCCCGCCGGGCGACTGGGCAGCCGGTGAGCGCGGCCTGGCCGCGCTGCCGGGTCGCGAGGCGGAGTTCCGCGACGCCGTCGGCCGCGCGCTGGAATACGCCGGCGTGATCGGCAATGACCGCGTGCATGTGATGGCGGGACTGGTGCCGGCCGCTGCCGACCGCGCCCGCCACCGCGCCGCCTACCTCGAGAACGTCGCCTTTGCCGCCAAGGCCGCCGCGGCGCAGGGCGTCACCATCGTGCTCGAACCGATCAACACGCGCGACATGCCGGGCTACTTCCTGAACCGCCAGGACGACGCGCAGGCGATCTGCAAGGAGATCGGCGCGGCCAACCTGAAGGTGCAGTTCGACTGCTACCACTGCCAGATCGTCGAGGGCGATATCGCGATGAAACTGAAGCGCGACATGCCCGGCATCGGCCATATCCAGATCGCCGGCGTGCCCGACCGCCATGAACCGGACCTGGGCGAGCTGAACTACCCCTACCTGTTCGAGGTCATCGACGGGCTCGGCTATGACGGCTGGATCGGCTGCGAATATCGCCCCCGCGCCGGCACTTCCGAGGGCCTGGGCTGGCTCAAGCCTTACCTCGGCCGCTGATCCTTCGCGCAAACCCAAAGAACGAATCTCTCCTGCCATGAACGTACTGATTACCGGCGGCGCCGGCTTCCTTGGCCTGCAACTCGCCCGGCTGCTGCTGCAACGCGGCACCCTGAACCTGGACGGCCAGCCCGTCGCCATCGACCAACTGACGCTGCTCGACGTGGTGGCGCCGCAAGGTCTGGACGATGCGCGCGTGCGCGTGGTGACGGGCGACCTGTCCGACCCGGCCGTGCTGCGCCAGGCCATCGACAAGGACACCGGCGCCGTGTTTCACCTGGCGGCCGTGGTCAGCGGCCAGGCCGAGGCCGACTTCGACCTGGGCATGCGCGTCAACCTGGACGCCTCGCGCGCGCTGCTCGAAACCTGCCGCGAACTGGGCCACCAGCCACGCGTGCTGTTCACCAGCTCGGTCGCGGTTTACGGCGGCGAATTGCCGCCGGTGGTGCAGGACGACACCGCGCTGAACCCGCAATCGTCGTACGGCGTGCAGAAGGCCATCGGCGAGTTGCTGCTGTCGGACTACAGCCGCCGCGGCTTTGTCGACGGGCGCGTGCTGCGCCTGCCGACCATCAGCGTGCGTCCGGGTAAGCCCAATGCGGCAGCCTCGTCGTTCGCCAGCGGCATCATCCGTGAGCCGCTGTCAGGCGTCGCTGCCAACTGCCCGGTGGCACCGGAAACGCCGCTGTGGCTGCTGTCGCCGCGTGCGGCAGTGGCGGCGCTGGTCAATGGCATCGAGCTGGCTGGCGAGCGGCTGGGTAATCGCCGCGTGGTCAACCTGCCGGGGTTGTCGGTCACGGCGGCTGGCATGGTCGATGCGCTGCGCCGCGTGGCAGGCGATGCGGTGGCGGATCGCGTCACGTGGGAGCGTGAGGAACGTGTCGAGAAGATCGTCGGCACGTGGCCGGCGGCGTGGAATGCGGAGCGTGCGCAGTCGCTGGGGTTCCAGAGCGATGCGAGCTTCGATGAGGTGATTCGGGCCTATATGGAGGATGCCGGGCTGAGCAAGTAAGCCAGGCCGGCGTCCTTATTGCGACACGCCGGCATCTCCCGCAGGCCGGCCCCCTTTTCCGCGCGCGGGAAAGGGGATCGGACCAAGCAGAGGAGCAGACGTCAGTTCCAGATGGGATCCTCTTTCTGTTGCTGTGCCTTGGACTTCGATGTCCAGTACGCACCGACTTGACGTTCGGTGACGTAACCCGACTTCTTGACATCGATCTTGTCAAAGTGCTTGTAAACTACCGGCGCGCCTGCCTGGGCTTCTTCGCGGCTTAGCTTCCCGTCGTGGTTGGTATCGGCAGTCTTGAAACGCTCGGCGATTCTGGCCTTGACTTCGGCGGTAGTCGATGGCGCTGGCGGAATCTGGGTGGATTCTGCGCCGGGTTGGGCTGTTGATTCCGGTTTCTGCTGGGCGCTCGCCCCTGTAAAAGCGAGCGCCATCATCACTGTCAAGCCGACTGCATGCAGCTTACGCACGGTCATTGCCGTCTCCTCATGATTTGTGATTCGACATTGCCTTCTTGCAAAGAATGCTTCGGCAGCGAAGATCCTCTGTGAGCACTGGCTCACACCGATTCTAGGCAAGCGCTCAGTACTTACCAACATCTTTGTGTCACAGGTCGCGTCACACCGCCGGCCTCACCACCTCATACCCTTCAATAATCTCCCTTACCTGCCCCGGGATCGCGGCCGACTTCTGTGTAGCCGGATCCGCACACACATAGACGATCTCCCCGGTAATCAGGTGCTCGTTACCGCGATACATCTCCACCCGGAACAACATGCTGGACCGCCCCAGCCGAGCCATGCGCCCGCGGATATCCAGCACATCGTCAAAGCGCGCCGAAGCGTGGTATTCCAGCGTGGACTTGACCACGAAGATATCCACGCCATGTGCGTGCAGCACGTCTTCGGGATAGCGGATCCCCAGCGCGCGCCAGTACTCGGTCACGCAGATATCGCAATAGGTCAGGTAGTGCGCGTTGAAGACGATCGACTGCGGATCGACTTCGGCCCAGCGCACGCGCAGCGGCATGCTGTGGCGGAATTCCTCTTTGGCCATTGGCGTGGTCTCCTTGTTTGTTGTTCCTGGCTTGGCAAAGCAATCAGGCCGCCGGCCCGCCGGCGGGGCCGGCAGGCGCAGCGGCCTGGGTGAACGGAAACGGCGTCAGGCTTACTGTGGCTTGGCCAGCCCCAGCTTCTCGATGATCGCCTTTTCCTTCTTGACGGTCTCGGCAGCGAACTGCGCATACTGCTGGCTGTTCATGTAGTACGGCTCCATGTCGAACTTGGCCAGCGATTCGCGGTAGTTGGGCATTTCCATCGCCTTCTTGAAGGCGTCATGCAGCTTCTGCACGATCTTGGGATCGGTGCCCTTGGGCGCCACCAGGCCGAACGGCGAGGTCTGCACGATGCCGATGCCCAGCTCCTTCAGCGTCGGCACGTTGGGGAAGCGCGCCGAGCGCTTCTCGCCCCAGGTCGACAGCAGGCGCAGCTTGCCCTGCTCCACGTACGGCGCCCATGCCGGCGTGTCGGCCACCGACATCACGTGGCCGCCCAGCAACGCCTGCATCGACTCCGCGTTGCCCTTGTAGGGGATGTGCGAGAACTGCACGCCCTGCTTCAGCGCCAGCTCTTCCATGGTCAGGTGCAGCGTCGTCATCGAGCCCGGCGAGCCGTAGGTGAGCTTGCCCGGGTTGGCCTTGGCGTAGGCGATGTACTCCTGCATGGTCTTGATCGGCGAATCGGCCGGCACCACCAGGCCGAACGAGTAGCCGGCCAGGTTGATGATGTAGCTCAGGTCCTTGACCGGGTCCCAGTTGATCTTGGTGGTGTACGGCAGGCGGTAGACCGGCATCGCGACCTGCGCCAGCGTGTAGCCGTCCGGTGCGGTCGACTGCATCATCTGCGCGGGCAGCACGCCGCCCGCGCCCGGCTTGTTCTCGACGATCACCGGCTGGCCGAGGATCTTGGAGGCGTTGTCGGCCAGCACGCGGAACGGGATATCGGTGGAGCCGCCGGCGGTGTAGCCGATCAGGAGGCGGATCGGGCGCTGCGGGAACTTGTCGGCCTGGGCCTGGGCAGGCATGGCGGCAAGGCCCATGGCCGCGGTAGCGGCGACGAGGCCCGCGCGGGCGAGGAAGTGGCGGCGTTGCATTTGACTATGTCTCCTTGTGCTGCGAGTTACTGCTGAAAATTTATTGGTTTTTAAGGGTGGCCGAACGCGGCGCGCAGCGCGGCGACGGCGTCGGCATGCGCCTGCGCCACCGCCGGCACGAACCGGCCCAGTTTGAAGAAATCGTGGATCATGCCGGGGTAATCCGCCAGCGTGGCGGCCACGCCCGCTCCGAGCAGCTTGTCGGCGTAGGCGACGCCCTCGTCATGCAGCGGGTCGTAGCCGGCCACGGCGATCCAGGCCGGGCACACGCCGCCCACGTCCGCGCCGCTGCCACCGCCGTCCAGCGGCGCGAAGCGCCAGTCGTCGCGGCTGGCGTCCTGGTCCAGGTATTGGGCAAAGAACCAGCGGATCATCTCCGCCGTCAGCAGGTAGCCCTCGGCCAGTGCGCGGTGCGACGGCGTGTCCTGGCGCGCGCAGGTACCGGGATAGATCAACAGCTGCAGCACCGGCGCCAGGCCGGTATTGCGTGCCTCGACCGCGCAGGCCGCGGCCAGCGTGCCGCCGGCGCTGTCGCCGCCAAGCGCGATGCGTGCCGGGTCGGCGCCCAGCCGTGCGGCTTCCTCGAAGACCCAGTGCAGCACGTCGAAGGCATCGTTGGCCGCGGTCGGGAAGCGCCATTGCGGCCCGAGCCGGTAGTCCACCGACAGCACCATGCAATCGGCCTGGCCGCACAGCAGCCGGCACAGCGCATCGTGCGAATTGACGCTGCCCACCGTGAAGCCGCCGCCGTGGAAATACACGAGCAGCGGCAGCGGCTCGGCCCAGCTCGCCTCACGCGGCGCGTACAGCCGTACCGGGATGCCATGGCCGTCGCGCGCGCACACGTGCAGGTCTTCCACCGCGTGCACCGCCGGCGGGTTGATGTCGAGGATCGGCGCGCTCTTCTCGTAAGCGATCTTGGCGTCTTCCGGGTCCATCGCATGGATCGGCGGCCGCCTGGCGCGCGCGATCAGCTCCAGCAGCGCCGCGATCTGCGGGTCGAGCGGGCTGGATGGCATGCCGGGCGTGGCAGGGACGGAGGACGGGACGGCGGACATGAAGATCAGTGGTTTCGAGACCCGGGACCGGCGGCGGGCAAAGGTGCTTAAAAGGTGCGTTGCGCGCCGCCCGCATCGGGAGAAGTTCGAATTGTGAACGGTCGTTCGATTTTAGTATGATGCCAGATGTTCCAGGGTCCCGGCAGTACGAGATAACCCCGAAAACCCCGAGCCAGTCTGCCACGCGGCGAGTTTTTGCGCGATGATCGGCTGATGCGCGCCGGAGGGCTACTGAAACTCACTCGAAACTCCATTGAAACGCAAGGCAGCGCGCCTGGCCAGCTTCCCATCCGGGCAGCTTTGCTGGCAGATTCGCGACAGATAACAACAGGAGACAAGCAGACATGGCGTTTATCTACTATCTGACCCACATCCACCTGGATTTCGGCGCGGTAAACCTGCTCAAGTCCGAATGCGAGCGCATCGGCATCTGCCGCCCGCTGCTGGTGACCGACAAGGGCGTGGTCGCCGCCGGCGTGGCCCAGCGCGCCATCGATGCGATGCAGGGCCTTGACGTCGCTGTGTTCGACGAAACCCCGTCGAACCCGACCGAGGCCATGGTGCGCAAGGCCGCGGCGCAGTATCGGGAATCCGGCTGCGACGGGCTGGTGGCGGTGGGCGGCGGATCGTCGATCGACCTGGCCAAGGGCATCGCCATCCTGGCCACGCATCCGGGCGAGCTGACCACCTACGCCACCATCGAAGGCGGCAGCGCCAAGATCACCGACCAGGCCGCGCCACTGATCGCCGTGCCCACCACCTCCGGCACCGGCAGCGAAGTGGCGCGCGGCGCCATCATCATCCTCGACGACGGCCGCAAGCTGGGCTTCCATTCCTGGCACCTGCTGCCCAAGTCCGCCGTCTGCGACCCCGAACTGACGCTGGGGCTGCCCGCGGGCCTGACCGCCGCCACCGGCATGGACGCGATCGCGCATTGCGTCGAGACCTTCCTCGCGCCCGCCTTCAACCCGCCCGCCGACGGTATCGCGCTGGATGGCCTGGAGCGCGCCTGGGCCCATATCGAGCGCGCCACCCGCGACGGCCAGGACCGCGAGGCGCGGCTGAACATGATGAGCGCGTCGATGCAGGGCGCGATGGCGTTCCAGAAGGGGCTGGGCTGCGTGCATTCGCTGTCGCACCCGCTCGGTGGGCTGAAGATCGACGGCCGCACCGGCCTGCATCACGGCACGCTCAATGCGGTGGTGATGCCCGCGGTGCTGCGCTTCAACGCCGACGCGCTCACTGTGGTGCGCGACCACCGCTATGCGCGCCTGCGCCGCGCCATGCACCTGGCCGAGGATGCCGATCTCGCGCAGGCCGTGCACGACATGACCGCGCGCCTGGGTCTGCCGACCGGGCTGCGCCAGATGGGCGTCACCGAAGACATGTTCGACAAGGTGATTGCGGGCGCGCTGGTCGACCACTGCCACAAGACCAATCCGAAAGAGGCCAGCGCCGAGGATTATCGGCGTATGCTTGAGCAATCCATGTAGTGCCCTACGCAGCGCATACCCGCCGGCCGGTCAATTGAGCCGGACCGGCCGGCGGCCCTCCCTCCACTGAGCAGGAGACAACATGACCGGCGAGCACTTGCAGGTAGTCCATGGCGACATCACCCGGATGGAAGTCGATGCCATCGTCAACGCGGCCAACAGCGGGCTGCTGGGCGGCGGCGGGGTCGACGGCGCCATCCACGGGGCCGGCGGCCCCGCCATCATGGAGGCCTGCCGCGCGATCCGCGACGCGCAAGGCGGCTGCCCCACCGGCGAGGCGGTGATCACCACCGGCGGGCGCCTGCCCGCACCGTACGTGATCCACGCGGTCGGGCCGGTCTGGCACGGCGGTGGCCAGGGCGAGGACGAACAGCTCGCCAACGCCTACCGCAACAGCATCCGGCTGGCGGCGCAGCATCACCTGCGCAGGCTGGCCTTCCCCAATATCAGCACCGGCATCTATGGCTTCCCGCGCGAGCGCGCGGCGGATGTCGCCATCGCGGCCGTACGCGAGGCGCTGGCCGTGACGCCCGAGATCGAGCAGGTGACCTTCGTCTGCTTCGACGACGAGAACTACCGGCTATACCGCGAGCGTCTGACCTGAAGCGGTCCGCGGGGTCTGCCCCGCGGCCACTCCCTGCTGCGTCAGAACTTGTGGCGCAGGCCCACCCGGAACACCGTCTGGCTGTCACCGGCCGACGCGCGCACGCCGTTGATCGCGGCCACCGCGCTGCGGCCGGTGGAATCGGTCCCCGATGCCTTCTGGTAGATCGCCATCAGGTAGGCGTCGGTGCGCTTTGACAGGTTGTAGTCCGCACCCAACACGAACTGACGGTAGCTCGCGTCATGGATGCCGCTGCCCTTCGCGTAATCGGCCGCCACGCCCGTCAGCAGGGCCGGCGTCCGCTGGTACTTGAAGCTCAAATCCACGTTGTTGAAGGTGGCGGTGCCGCGGTTGCCAAAGGGATTCGGGCCGGACGACAAATCGCCCACATCCTTGAAGCGTGTGTTCGAGTATGTGGTGCCCACCGTGGCAGCGCCGAAGCTGTAGGCCGCGCCCGCGGCAAACACTTCCTCCGACCGCGCCGACGCATAGCCCGACAGCACCGGCGAGCCGATATTGGTCAGCGTGTTCAGCGGTGCCGAGCCGGTGGTATTGGCGGTGACGCCGGTGCCGTAGAACGACGTGTTGGGGTTCTTTACGTTCAGGTAACCGATGCCAAGCTGCAGCGGGCCACTGCCGTAGCCGGCACCCAGCGACCATATCTGGTTACGCGCCGGCTACCCGGCCACGCCGCCCAGGCTGTAGACCCCGCCAAAGCTGAAGCCACCGTAGTTCTGGCTGCGGTACTTGATCGCGTTGTTGACGCGGTTGGAGTTGTTCAGGTTATCCATGTCGCCGGGGTTGGATACCGCTGCGCCAGCCGCGTATTGACGGCAAAGGTCGGGCGCACGCCATAGCGGTCGAAGGCACGCAGCCGATGCTGGCAAGCCGCGCGCCGGTCCGATGGCCGGGCGGCAGGAAGCTGGCGCTGTGGGTGAACGTGAGCCTGCAGTTCTTCCCGCTGAACCCGACGGGCAGGCCGGTGGTGGCGCCGGGCAACATGACCATGCCGTATCCGGACCTGCGCCATTTCACGCTGCGCGACTACGGCAACCGCGTCGGCATCTACCGGATGCTTAGACGGAAGCCAGCCCCTTAATAAAGAACCGGTCTCGTACTGATTATTCAGTAAATGCTTCAGACGTCTTTGGGCAGATGTGCGCGCCCTTGGGTTGACGTTACGCCACCTGCGCATCGCGTGCGTATGGGGTATGCATGGGACGCAAATCGCACCTGTCCGCCCTGCGGCAGGCAACAAAAAGCCCCGCCATCAAGGCGGGGCTGTAGCGGTTGGCGGAGGTCTTACGTAGCCGGCAGCGCGCTCCGGATTAACAGGTTGACCCGCTCCGGCTGTTCGTGGATCACCCAATGGCTGCCCTCTGGAATGCGTTCCACGCGCAAGTCGGGCACAAACTCGCCCAGCCCGTCCAGCAGCGACTTGGGCAGCGCGCGGTCGCGCTCGCCCCAGATCACCAGCGTGGGCACCTTGATGACGAAGGCGGCCGGGTCCAGGCGCGAAATGTCGGGCGGCGGCTCGCCCTCGCCTGGCGGATGCATCGGCGAGGCGCGGTAGAAATTGACGCCGCCGGCAAGCGGATGGACGCCGTCCTCACCGGGCTGGGACCAGGCGGCGTGGTACCTCGCCCGCGTCTCGTCGGTGAACCATGCGGCAGGTTTGCCGTCGGCATCGGCCAGCATCCGGTCCAGCAGCGCGAAGTCGTTGGCCGCCAGTGCCTTTTCCGCGCCCGGCTTGCGCAGCCAGTTCATGTAGGCGGAAGCGGCCTGCTGCTCCGGATCCGTGGCCAGCGCCTTGGCGAACAGGTAGGGATGCGGCGAATTGACGATGACAAGCTGCCGCACCAGTTGCGGGAACTGGATCGCCAGGTTCCAGCAGATCGCGCCGCCCCAGTCATGCGCCACCACCACGGCCTGGTCATAGCCCAGGGCACTGACGAACTGCACCAGGTCTTCGACGATATGGCGCGGCTTGTAGGCCTCGACCGCGGCAGGCTTGCTCGACAGGTTATAGCCGCGCAGGTCGGGTGCCACGGCAAAATGCGTGCGCCCGAATTCGGCCAGCTGCGCTTCCCATTCAAACCAGAACTCAGGGAAGCCATGCACGAACAGCATCAATGGCTTGCCCCGCTCGCCCGCGCTGGCATAGTGCAGTCGGCTGCCGTTGGGCAGGCTGGCGTATTGCAGGTGGCGGATCACGGCGGCGGGTGCGGCCATGGCGTTCTCCATATGCGGTCCTCCTCGTTGGTCGCGTTGCATTCAGCCGCGCAACGCGGCCACCAGGCCCGCGCGGACCTCGGGCTTGTCGGCAAACGGATCGCCGGGATTGCGCTGCCCGACGATGTCCTCGAAGCGCTGGCGCACGGGTGCCAGCGCCTGGGGGTGGGAATAAATATAGAAGCTTTCTTCGCGGATGGCATCGAAGGTCTTCTGCGCGACCTCGGCCGCGGTGACCTTGCCGGAGCCGACGGCCTTGTCCGACAGCGCCTGCGACACCAGCTGCGAGCGCGTCGGCGGCGCCTGGTTGGCCAGGTCGGCGGGCCGGTTGCGTTGCGACTGGTTGATGCCGGTGGGCACGAAGTACGGGCACAGCACCGAGCAGCGCACCTGCTCCGTGACCAGCCCGAGGTCCTGGTACAGCGTTTCCGACAGCGACACCACCGCGTGCTTGGACACGTTGTACACGCCCATCGCCGGCGGATTGAGCAAGCCCGCCATGGATGCCGTGTTGACGATATGGCCCTGATACGACGGATCTTTATCCGCGGCGGCCAGCATCAGCGGCGTGAAGATGCGCACGCCGTGCACCACGCCGTAGAGGTTGACGCCCATCACCCACTCCCAGTCCTTCTCGGAGTTCTCCCAGATCAAGCCGCCCGCACCCACGCCGGCGTTGTTGAACAGCAGGTTGACCTCGCCGAAGGCCTCGATCGCGGCATCGGCCAGCGCCTGCACCTGGTCGGCGCGGGACACGTCGGTGCGCAGGCCGATCACCGGCACGTTGCGCGCCTTGAACTCGGCCACGGTGGTGTCCAGCGCGTCTTCCTGTACGTCGGCCAGCACCAGCTTCATGCCGAGGTCGGCGCCGATGCGTGCGAACTCCTTGCCAAAGCCCGAGGCGCCGCCGGTGATCACGGCCACCTTGTTGGAGAAATCCTTCATGTCGTCTTTCCTGTCGCGTGAATCGTGGTGGGAACGGCGGGCGGTGCGCGGCGCGCGCTCAGGCGGCACGCCGCACCTGGTAGCCCTGCCGCGGGAAATGCACGTTGAGCGCGCCCGCGCGCGTGTCCTGGCGGCGCAGCGTGACGCGGATCGCCGTCAGGGACAGCAGCACGCCGGCTACCGGGTCGCGCGCGTAGTCGGTGGGCGTGACAGTGACGGGGTCGCCCGCCTCCAGCCCGCCATCGGCAACCACGCCTTGCTCCAGCGCCACCGGGTCGGCGCTGCGGGCCGCGGCAATGGCGTCCTCGCTGTCGATCACGTGCGGGCGGCCGTGGCCGAAGGTGTTCATGCGCGCATACCAGGCCTGCAGCCGCGGATACGCCTCGAGCAACTGCGCCAGCGCGCCCGCGCGGCGGATAAACCAGAGGTTGTGGTACAGCGAGAAGTCCGCCACCGACAGCGCCGGCCCGGCCACATGCGCGATGCCGGCCGCGAACTGCGTTTCCAGGAGGCTGAAGGTCTCGTGCAGCAGCGCGCTCGCCTCGGCCAGCGGCATGCGCAGCGCATTGGTATCGCCGCGCATGGCCTTGCGGTCGGCGGTGAAAGCCTGGATCTGTGCCGGTGACAGGTGCCCCAGCATGCTGGCGACGCCGGCCGGCTGGAACACATAGGTCACCGACGCGGTGAACAACGCGGTATCGAACCACGCGGCCGCCAGCCGCGCCGCGGCGGCCTGTTCCGGCGGAAACAGCGCCGGCGTGGGCGCCAGCGCGTCCAGCACCTCGCAGATCAGCGCGGTGTCGCAATAGATGTCAGCGCCAATCTGCATCACCGGCGTGCGGCGGTAGCCGCCGGTCAGCGCCAACAGGTCGGGTTTGGGCAGGATGGCGGGGATTTCCACGGCCTGCCACGCCAGCGCCTTGGCGCCCAGCAGCAGGCGGATTTTTTCCGAGAACGGCGAGGTCGCGTACTGGTGAAGAATGATGTCGGCCATGCGATCCAGCTCCCTGTGTGTGGAACAATTGCGTGGAGGGCCGCGCGTCGGCGGCCGTGTTGCGGCAACTCCTTCTGGCCCGGGCGATGTCAGCTCAGTCCAGCAGGTCGGGCTGTTCCTTGACGATGCGGGCGTACAGCGGCTGGAACTGGAACCAGCCCGCCTGCGCCGTGCCGACGATCGAATAAGACTGGCGCGCGGCCGCGTCGGAGATCATCTTCAGCGGTGCCTGCGTAGGCGCGGCGGCGGCTTCGGCCAGCAGCTGCACCTGGCACGAACGCTCCATCGTGATAAACCACCACGCCGCCTCGTCCACGGTCTTGCCGACCGTCAGCAGGCCGTGGTTCTGCAGGATCGCGGCCTTGTTCTGGCCAAGCGCGTTGGCGATGCGCTGGCCTTCGTCCAGCTCCACCACCACGCCGCCGAAGTCGTCATAGAGCGCATGGTCGTTGTAGAACGCGCACACGTCCTGCGTCAGCGGATCGAGCGGGCGGCCCAGCGTGGACCAGGCGCGGCCATAGGTGCTGTGCGAGTGCGCCGCAGCCACCGCGTCGGGGCGGGTCTGGTGCACGCGCGAATGAATGGCGAAGGCCGCGGCGTTGACCGGGTAATCGCCCTCCACCACGTCGCCGTGGTGATCGCAGCGGATCAGGTTCGACACCTTGACCTGGCTGAAATGCACGCCGAAGGGATTGACCCAGAAGGTGTCGGTGAATTCCGGGTCGCGCGCGGTGATATGGCCGGCAACGCCCTCGTCGAAACCGAACTTCGAGAACAAGCGGAAGGCCGCGGCCAGGCGCTGCTTGCGGTGCAGGCGCTCCTCGGCGGCGGTGGCGAATTGCGGCGGGCGCGGCAGGTTGCGGTAGCGGGCCTTGACCTCTTCGGACAGGCCGGCGCCGATCTCGTCGGCGCGCTCAGTGACTTGCGGGGCGTTCATGGGTGTCTCCTCTTGTTCTGCCTGCGTTGTCATGAACTGCGTGGCCGGCAGCACGCCCGCAGGCGCGCCGCCGGCCCTTCACTCAAACCGCTCAGGCCAGCTTGACCAGTTGCTTGCCGAAGTTCTTGCCCTTGAGCAAGCCGATAAAGGCCTCCGGCGCGCTGGCCAGCCCTTCGGCAATGCTCTCGCGGAACTTGAGCTTGCCCTGCGCGACGGCGGTGCCCAGTTCCTTCAGCGCCTGCGGCCAGACCTCCATGTGCTCCGACACGATAAAGCCCTCGATGGTCAGGCGCGACACCAGGATCAACTGCGGGTTCTTCAGCGGCACCGGCTGGCCGTCATAGCCCGCGATCATGCCGCACATGGCGATGCGGCCGAAGGCGTTCATGCGCATCAACACGGCATCCAGGATATCGCCGCCGACGTTCTCGAAATAGCCGTCAATGCCGTCGGGCGTGGCCTCCTTGAGCATCGTGTAGAGCTCCTTGGGATCCTTCGCCGCCTTGTAGTCGATGCAGGCATCGAAGCCCAGCTCGTTGACTACGTAATCGCATTTGTCCTTGCCGCCTGCAAAACCGACCGCGCGGCAGCCGGCCAGCTTGGCGAGCTGCCCGACCACGCTGCCAACCGCGCCCGATGCGGCGCTCACGGCGATGGTCTTGCCCGGCTTGGGCATGATGATCTTGTTCAGCCCGTACCAGGCGGTCACACCCGGCATGCCGACCGAACCCAGGTAGGCCGACAGCGGGATATGCGTGGTATCGACCTGCTGCAGGCCGGTGCCGTCGCTGACGCCCATTTCCTGCCAGCCGAACATGCCGACCACCTTGTCGCCCGGCTTGAACTTGCTGTTCTTGCTTTCCACCACCTCGCCCACGGTGCCGCCGATCATCACTTCATTGAGCGGCTGCGGCGCGGCGTAGGACTTGCTGTCGTTCATGCGGCCGCGCATATACGGATCCAGCGACAGGTAGTGGTTGCGCACCAGCACCTGGCCGTCGGCGATCTGCGGCACGGGCACTTCTTCCAGCCGGAAATTGGCCGGCGTTACCGCGCCCTCGGGACGCGAGGCCAGGACGATGCGCTTGAACGTATTGGACATGATCGGTTCCTTCCATTAGGAATGTGGAAACAGCATGGAAACTGCCTGGATACTGCAAGGCGGGGGGGCGGCAGCGCCGCCCCGCGTACTTTCGTCTTGCCGGCGCTCAGCCGTCGGCGCCGGTATCGGTCTCGCCCGGACGCTGCGGCGGCATGCGCCGGATGTACTTGAAGGTGCCCGACGCGCGCGCCACGGTCTTGCCGTCGGCGTCGACGATCTCGCCTTCGCAGAACACCATGGTGGTGGTGCGATGCACGGTGGTGCCGCGCGCGGTCAGCGTGCCGCGCCCGGGCGCCATAAAGCTGGTCTTCATCTCGATGGTGACCACGCCGCGCCCGTCCGCGTCGGCACTGCGGCCGGCCACGGCCATGGCCACGTCGAGCAGCGTCATGATCACGCCGCCGTGCGCCATGTCCCAGCTGTTCTCGTGACGCTTGAGGATCGGCAGCGCGATCTCGCTGCACCCGCCTTCAGCCAGGCTGCAGGTCACGCCGAGGTCGGCGAGGAAGGGGATATGGGTCAGGGGCCCTTTGAACTGGTTCATGGCTAATGCAAGTCCGGAAAATGAGTACCTGCGAGGCAGCCGCCTCGCGCCGGCCCCAAGTTTGAGCGCAATCCGGCGTTCCGCCAAGCCGCGGCGCCGGATTGCCCCGCTCAGACCGCGCTGACGCCGCCGTCGACCGCCAGGATCTGCCCGGTAATGTGCTTGCCGGCATCGCTGGCGAACAGCAGCGCGGCGCCCTTCAGGTCTTCATCGTCACCCAGGCGATGCAGCGGCACGCCGGCGCACATGGCCTCGACGCCCAGGCGCTCGAGCGAGCCCTTGGTCATCTTGGACGGAAAGAAGCCCGGCGCCAGCGCGTTGACGGTGATGTTGTGCTCGCCCCACTCGGCCGCCAGCGTGCGCGTGAAGTTGACCACCGCGCCCTTGGAGGTGTTGTAGGCGATGGTTTCCATCGTGCCCGGCGGGTTGCCGGCCAGCCCGGCGATCGACGCCACGTTGATGATGCGGCCGTAGCGGCGCGGGATCATCGACAGCTTGCCGATGCGCTGGCTCAGCAGGAACAGGCCGCGGATGTTCAGGTTCATCACCTTGTCCCAGGCCTCGACCGGATGGTCTTCGGCGGGGGCGCCCCAGGTGGCGCCGGCGTTGTTGACCAGGATGTCGACGTGGCCCAGCTTGGCGATAGCTTCGTCAGCCAGCCGCGCAATCTCCGACTCCTGCGAGCCGTCGGCGGCGATCCAGTCGGCCTCGATGCCGAGCGACTTCAGGTGCGCCTGGGCCGCCTGCAGTTCGTCGGCCTTGCGCGCCGACAGCACCACGCGGGCGCCCTGCTCCCCCAGTGCCTCGGCGATCTGCAGGCCGAGCCCGCGCGAACCGCCGGTGATCAGTGCGGTCTTGCCCTTCAGGTCAAACAGTTGCTGGATGGTGCGCATGTTGTCTTCCTTCGTTCTCTTGTCTTTGGGGATGGGGCGAGGGCCGTTCAAAACCACGCGTCCTGCATATCCAGCGTGGTACGGTCGAGCGTTTCGAGCAGGTCCAGCTGCGGTCCGACCTTGGGCAGTTCCCAGCGGAAGAAGTAGGCCGCGGCGGCCAGCTTGCCGCGATAGAAATCCTCGTCTTCCTTGCCGCCCGCCTGCTTCAGCCCGGCCTGTGCCACCAGCGCCTGCTCCAGCCAGATCCACGCCACCACCACGTGCCCGAAGGCCTCCAGGTAGATGGATGCATTGGCCAGCGTCACGTTCGGGTCACCCGCGCTCCACAGCGTCTGCGTGACCTCGGCCAGGCGCGTGGTGGCGGCGCCGAGCGCGCGCGCCTGCTGCGCCAGTTCGGCATCGTCGGCGGACAGCGCTCGCTTGATCGTGTCCTGCACACGGTCGCCCAGCAGCTTGAACGCCGCGCCATCCTTCATCACCACCTTGCGGCCCAGCAGGTCCAGGCCCTGGATGCCGTGGGTGCCTTCGTGGATCGGGTTCAGGCGGTTGTCGCGGTAGAACTGCTCGACGTTGTACTCGCGCGTATAGCCATAGCCGCCGTGCACCTGGATCGCCAGGTTGTTGGCCTCCAGGCACCATTGCGACGGCCAGCTCTTGGCGATCGGCGTCAGGATGTCGAGCAGCAGCGCGAGGCGCGCGTGCGTGGTCTCGTCACCGGCGGCGGCGGCCGCTTCTTCCTCGTCGACCAGCTGCGCGCAGTACAGGTTCAGCGCCAGGCCGCCTTCGACGTAGCTCTTCTGCGCCAGCAGCATGCGCCGGATATCGGCGTGCTCGACCAGCCTGACCTGCGGGCTGGCCGCGTCCTTGCCGCCGGGGCCGACCGGGCGGCCCTGCGGGCGGTTGCGCGCGTAGTCGAGCGCATGCAGGTAGCCGGTATAGCCCAGCATCACCGCGCCCAGGCCGACGCCGATGCGCGCCTCGTTCATCATGTGGAACATGCAGGCCAGGCCCTTGTGCGGCTCGCCCACCAGGTAGCCGATCGCGCCGGCCTTGCCGCCCGGCTTGTACTTCATGCCTTCGCCGAAGTTGAGCAGGCAGTTGGTGGTGCCGCGGTAGCCCATCTTGTGGTTGAGGCCGGCCAGCACCACGTCGTTGTGCTCGCCGAGCGAGCCGTCCTCGTTGACCAGGTACTTGGGCACGATGAACAGCGAGATACCCTTCACGCCCGGGATCAGCTTGCCGTCCGGGCCGGGGATCTTGGCCAGCACCAGGTGGACGATGTTGTCCGACAGCTCGTGCTCGCCGGCGGAAATCCACATCTTGTTGCCGCGCAGGCGATATTGCTGGCCCAGCGGCGAATCGCCCTCGTACTCGGCGCGCGTGGTGATGTCGGACAGCGACGACCCGGCCTGCGGCTCCGACAGGCACATGGTGCCGAAGAAGCGCCCTTCCATCTCCGGCTTGACGAAGGTCTCGACCTGCGCCGGCGTGCCGTGCGTCAGCAACAGGTTGGCGTTGCCGATGGTCAGGAAGGGGTAGGAACTGGTGCCGACGTTGGCGCCCTTGAAATAAGCGAAGCCGGCCTTCTCCACCACCACCGGCAGCTGCATGCCGCCCAGCTCATAGTCCTGGCCCGCGGCCATCAGCCCGGCATCGCAGAAGGCCTTCAGTGCGGTGCTGACTTCGGGGATGATGCTGACGGTCTCGCCGTCGAAATGCGGTTCTTGCTGGTCGTTCTTCTTGTTGTGCGGCGCGAACAGGTCGGTGGCGATCTTCTCGCAGGTGTCCAGCGCTGCATCGAAGGTCTCGCGCGAGTGGTCGGCATAGCGCGGGATGCGGGTCAGCTCGTCGACCTTGAGCCATTCGTACAGCACGAAGTTCAGGTCGCGGCGGGAAAGGATCATCGACATGGTGTCTCCATGCGGCGCACTGCGTGGTGCGCCGTGAATTCTTGTTGCCTTCTTGTGCGAACCGCCAGGGCTTTGAATCGCACCGCATGGGTGCTCCCTCTCCCGCATGCGGGAGAGGGTTGGGGTGAGGGCCGGACGGTACTACGAAGTACAGGCCGGCGGTATGCCACCGCCTGCCCTCACCCCCTGCCCCTCTCCCGCAAGCGGGCGGGGGAGCAAACCGGCAGCGTGCCGGCTTTGTCGGCAGTTACAGGACTTCGAACAATCCAGCCGCGCCCTGGCCGCCGCCGATGCACATGGTCACGACCACATACTTGACGCCGCGGCGCTTGCCTTCGATCAGCGCATGGCCGACCAGGCGAGCACCCGACACGCCGTACGGGTGGCCCACTGCGATGGCGCCGCCGTTGACGTTGAGGCGATCCATCGGGATGCCCAGCTTGTCGGCGCAGTACAGCACCTGCACGGCGAAGGCTTCGTTCAGCTCCCACAGGCCGATGTCCTCGACCTTCAGGCCGGCCTTCTTCAGCAGCTTTGGCACCGCGAAGACGGGACCGATGCCCATCTCATCCGGCTCGCAGCCCGCCACGGCAAAGCCGCGGAACACACCCAGCGGCTGCAGGCCCCTGGCCTCGGCCACGCGCGCGTTCATCACCACGGCTGCCGAAGCGCCGTCGGAGAACTGCGAGGCATTGCCGGCGGTGATCACGCCACCCGGCACCGCGCTGCGGATCTTGGCCACGCCTTCCAGCGTGGTGTCGGCGCGGATGCCTTCGTCGGCGGAGATGGTGACTTCCTTCGTCACCAGCTGGCCGGTGGACTTGTCGGCCACACCGGCGAGCACCGTCATCGGCACGATCTCGTCCTTGAACTTGCCGGCTTCCTGGGCGGCGGCGGCGCGTTGCTGGCTGCGCACGCCGTATTCGTCCTGGCGCTCCTTCGCGATGTTGTAGCGCTTGGCCACGGTCTCGGCGGTCTGGAGCATGTTCCAGTAGATTTCCGGCTTGTTCTTGACCAGCCAGCTTTCCTGGATCATGTGGCGGTTCATCTCCTGCTGCACGCAGGAGATGCTCTCCACGCCGCCGGCGACGAAGATATCGCCCTCATCGGCGATCACGCGCTGCGCGGCCATGGCGATGGTCTGCAGGCCGGACGAGCAGAAGCGGTTGACGGTGGCGCCAGGCACGGTGACCGGGCAGCCGGCGCGCAGTGCGATCTGGCGCGCGATATTGGCGCCGGTGGCGCCTTCCGGGTTGGCACAGCCCATCAGCACGTCTTCCACTTCGGCGGCGTCGATTTTGGCGCGGGCGATGGCGTGCTGAACGGCGTGACCACCCAGCGTGGCGCCGTGGGTCATGTTGAAGGCACCCTTCCAGCTCTTGGCCAGTGCGGTCCGTGCGGTGGATACGATGACTGCTTCGTTCATGTCTTGCTCCTCGGAATCTCTTGTGTCTTTCAGTTCGGTGGTTCGGTTCAGCCCTGGCCCTTGAGCACATCCGCGGACATGACACGGGCGACGCCGGCGGCGCCGAGGTCCTGCCACGCCTGCGCCAGCGACCCTTCCAGGTCGATGGCGCGGCAGGCATCCTCGATCACCGCGGCCTCGAAGCCCGCGGCGCGCGCATCGAGCGCGCTCCATGCCACGCAGTAGTCCGTCGCCAGCCCGGCGCAGAACACGCGCCTGACGCCATGCTCGCGCAGGTAGCCGGCCAGCCCGGTGCGCGTGGTGCGGTCCGCCTCCAGGAAGGCGGAGTAGCTGTCCACGTCGGCATGGTGGCCCTTGCGGATCAGCAACCGCGCGTGCGGCACGTGAAGGCCCGCATGCAGCGCGGCGCCCGGCGTGTCCTGCACGCAATGCACCGGCCACAGCACCTGCGGCCCGTACGGCAGCGTGAGCGACTGGAACGGCTGCGTGCCGGCATGATTGGCCGCGAACGAGACGTGCGCGGCCGGATGCCAGTCCTGCGTCAGCACCACGTGCCCGAACGCGCGCGCCAGCCGGTTGATGACGGGCACCACCTCATCGCCATTGAGCACGGCAAGCGCGCCGCCCGGCATGAAGTCGTTCTGCACGTCGATCACCAGCAGGCAATCGTCCGGTCCGATGGTCGTGTTCATGGCCGCTCCTGGCTGAACCCTCGTGGCCGTATTAGCCGTTGAAACCCTTGCCTTCGTCCGCCAGCTTCTGCAGCAGCGGCGCGACCTGCCAGGCTTCACCGTGGTAGCCCTTGGCGTAGCGCTTCATTGCCAGCGCCACGTTGTACAGGCCGACCTGGTCCGCGTACAGCATCGGGCCGCCGCGGAACAGCGGGAAGCCGTAGCCGGTCAGGTACACCATGTCGATATCCGAAGCCTTGGAAGCAATGCCTTCCTCCAGGATCTTGGCGCCTTCGTTGACCAGTGCGAACACCAGGCGCTCGACGATCTCTTCGTCAGAGATCTTGCGGCGCGTGATACCCAGGTCCTTCGAGTGCTGCACGATCATGTCGTTGACCTGCTGGTTCGGGTACGGCTTGCGGTCGCCCGCCTTGTAGTCGTACCAGCCCGCGCCGGTCTTCTGGCCGAAGCGGCCCATTTCGCACAGCAGGTCGGCGGTCTTGGAATACTGGATGTCCGGCTTGTCCACCGCGCGGCGCTTGCGGATGGCCCAGCCGATGTCGTTGCCAGCCAGGTCGCCCATGCGGAACGGGCCCATGGCAAAGCCGAACTTCTCGATGGCCTTGTCGACCTGCTCGGGCAGCGCGCCTTCGTCCAGCAGGTAGCCGGCCTGGCGGCTGTACTGCTCGATCATGCGGTTGCCGATAAAGCCGTCGCACACGCCCGACACCACCGCGGTCTTCTTGATCTTCTTGCCGATCTGCATGACCGTGGCCAGCACATCCTTGCCGGTCTTCTCGCCGCGCACCACTTCCAGCAGCTTCATCACGTTGGCCGGGCTGAAGAAGTGCATGCCGACCACGTCCTGCGGACGCTTGGTAAACGAAGCGATCTTGTTGACGTCGAGCGTGGAGGTATTCGAGGCCAGGATCGCGCCTTGCTTGGCGACTTCATCCAGCTTCTTGAACACGGTCTCCTTGACGCCCATTTCCTCGAACACGGCCTCGATGATGAGGTCGGCGTCCTTGAGGTCGTCATAGGACAGCGTGGTGCTCAGCAGGCCCATGCGCTGCTCGACCTTCTCTTGCGTGAGCTTGCCCTTCTTGGCGCTGTTCTCGTAGTTCTTGCGGATCGTGGCCACGCCGCGGTCCAGCGCTTCCTGCTTGGTTTCCAGCATGGTGACCGGGATGCCGGCGTTCAGGAAGTTCATGCTGATGCCGCCACCCATGGTGCCGGCGCCGATCACGGCGATCTTCTCGATCTTGCGGGTCGCGGTGCCTTCAGGCACGTCGGGGATCTTGCTGGCGGCACGCTCGCCGAAGAAGGCGTGGCGCAGCGCGCGCGATTCCGGCGTGGTGACCAGGAACAGGAAGCCCTCGCGCTCTTCCTTCAGGCCTTGCTCGAACGGCTTGAGCGAGCCGGCCACCGCTTCCAGGCACTTCAGCGGCGCCGGGAAGTTCTTGGCCATCGCGGCAACGGTGTTGCGGGCAAAGCCCAGGTAGCCTTCGGGGTTCTCGTGGCGCACCTTCAGGTCGCGCACCTTCGGGTGCGGGCCGGTGGCGGCGCCAACGTTCTGCGCAAACTTGACCGCTGCTGGCAGCACATCACCGTCGACGATCTCGTCGAACAGCTTGGTGCCGGCGAACTTCTCGGACAGCACCGGGGTGCCCGACACGATCATGTTGGCCGCGGCCTCCAGGCCGATCACGCGCGGCAGGCGCTGCGTGCCGCCGGCGCCGGGCAGCAGGCCCAGCTTCACTTCCGGCAGCGCGATCTGCGCGCCCTTGGACGCCACGCGGTAGTTACAGCCCAGCGCCAGCTCCAGGCCGCCACCCATGGCGACCGAGTGCACCGCAGCCACCACCGGCTTGGACGATGCTTCCAGCACGCGGATCACCGAGTGCAGCGTCGGCTCCTGCATGGCCTTGGGCGTATTGAATTCACGGATGTCGGCGCCGCCCGAGAATGCCTTGCCAGCGCCGGTGATGACGATCGCCTTGACGGCGGCATCGTCCAGCGCGCGGGTCATGCCTTCGACGATGCCAAGCCGGGTGCTGTGACCCAGGCCGTTGACAGGGGGATTGTCGAGCGTGATGACGGCTACGCCGTCCTGAACCTGATACTGCGCTGTCATGCTGGTTCCTTTGTTCAGAAGTTGTCTCGGGATTCGAATTCTCGAATTCATTTTTTACCGCTCCTGCACGGCCTGTAATGGCCGTTTGCTGCCCGGGTGGCTGGCACCGCGGGAGGGTAAACCCTCCGCCCGACTTGCCGCATTCCCGCGCCCATCAACGCCTTCAGGCTGTTGGGCGAAACAAGCATACACAAAATAGCACGGTCGTTCAATTTTAATTTTGGCGGTTTTCCTATTGCATGAACGGCGTGAATTGTGGCCCTTACCGGGATGCATGACGGGCGCCCCATTAGCCGGAAAATTCGCGCTGCCGCGTCCGAATGAATGCCGATTACAGCACATGCGAGACCAACCGAGGGCCGGTTCTAAACTCAGTATCGGACTTTTATTTGGCCCGGTCGGACGACTCGCTGAAAAAGACGCGGTAGACTCGCGGCTTTTCGTTTTTTGCCGCCCAGGCCTCCACAAGACGCCGGGCCGGCGGAAGTTCCAGCGACCCTGATGTCTTCCCATTCACATTCACACCCGCACGAGCACCAGCACCAGCACCCGGTGGTAGAGCATGACGACCTCAAGCGCAAGCTCAAGGCCCGCCACCTGACCATGATCGCCATCGGCGGCGCCGTGGGCACGGGGCTGTTCGTCGCCTCGGGCGCCTCGATCGCACAGGCCGGGCCCGGCGGCGCGCTGCTGATGTATGTGCTGCTCGGCCTGATGGTTTACTGCCTGATGACCAGCCTGGGCGAGCTCGCCGTCCATATGCCGGTGGCTGGCTCCTTCGTCACCTACAGCGCGCTCTATGTCGATGAGGGCTTCGGCTTCGCGCTGGGCTGGAACTACTGGTTCAGCCTGGCGGTGACCATCGCCGTGGAGCTGACCGCGGCGCAACTGGTGATGCAGTACTGGTTCCCTCATGTGCCAGGGGTGGTCTGGAGCGCGGCCTTCCTGCTGCTGATGTTCGTGCTCAATGCCTTCTCGGTGCGCGGCTTCGGCGAGGCCGAGTACTGGTTCGCGCTGATCAAGGTGGTAACCGTGGTGGTGTTCCTGGGCGTGGGCCTGCTGATGATCTTCGGCATCATGAAGGGCGGGCCGCAATCGGGCTGGCACAACTTCACGCTCGGCGACGCGCCCTTTGTCGGCGGCATCCCGGCCATGTTCGGGGTGGCGATGATTGCGGGGTTCTCGTTCCAGGGCACGGAAACCGTTGGCGTGGCCGCCGGGGAGGCGGAAAACCCGGCCAAGACCATCCCGCGCGCGATCCGGCAGACCTTCTGGCGCATCCTGCTGTTCTATGTGATTGCCATCCTGATCATCGGGGTGCTGATTCCCTATACCGATCCCAGCCTGCTGCGCAATGACGTCACCGACGTCGGCGTGAGCCCGTTCGCGCTAGTGTTCCGCCACGCCGGGCTGGCCTTTGCGGCGGGCCTGATGAATGCCGTGGTGCTGACCGCGCTGCTGTCGGCCGGTACCTCGAGCATGTATGTGTCCACCCGGATCCTCTATGGCCTGGCGGTCAGCGGCCGCGCGCCGCGGGCCTTTGGCAAGCTGACGGTGAATGGCGTGCCGTTCAATGCGCTGCTGCTCACCACTGGCGTGGGCGCGCTGTGTTTCTTCAGTTCGCTGTTCGGGGACAAGGCGGTGTACCTGTGGCTGCTCAATACCTCGGCCATGACGGGCTTCTTTGCGTGGCTCGGAATTGCCGTCAGCCACTACCGCTTCCGCCGCGGGCTGGTGCATCAGGGGTATGACGTCAGCATGCTGGCGTACCGGTCGCCGCTGTATCCGTTCGGGCCGATCTTTGCCGGGGTGCTGTGCGTGGTGATCGTGGCCGGGCAGAACTACCAGGCGTTCGCGGATATCCCGAACCGCTGGCCGGAGATCGTTGCGACCTATATCGGCGTGCCGGCGTTCCTGGCGCTGTGGTGGGGATATCGGGTCGTGAAGAAGACTCGGATGATCGATTACGAGGATATGCCGTTCGAGTTGCCGAAGCCTCAGGTCGAGGCCCGGGAAAAGCTGGCGGCCTGAGCCGTTTCCCGCCTTAAGCCAAACGGCCCGCGCAAATGCGCGGGCCGTTTGCATTGGGTCTGGTCGGCTCAAACCTCCAGCCACTCCTTCCGCACCTGCGAATTCGCCTTCAACTCCGCGGGCGTCCCCTCGAACACGATATGCCCGTGTCCCATCACATAGACCCGCTGCGAGATATCCAGCGCAATCGCCAGCTTCTGCTCGATCAGCAACACCGACACCCCACGCTCCTTCAGCGTCTTCAGGTAATCGCCCACCAGCGTCACGATCATCGGCGCGAGCCCTTCGGTCGGCTCGTCGATCAGGATCAGGTCGGGGTCGCCCATCAGCGTGCGGCACAGCGTCAGCATCTGCTGCTCGCCGCCTGACAGCACGCCGGCCGAGGTGTTTTCCCGCTCTTTCAACCGCGGGAACATATTGAACATGTCCTCCACCGACCAGCGCGGCTTGGCCTGCCGCGGGTTGCGCTTCTCGCCCAGCAACAGGTTCTGCCGCACCGTCAGCGTCGGGAAGATATCCCGGTTCTCCGGCACATAGCCGATCCCCAGGTGCGCGATCTCGAAGGTGCGCCGCCCCAGGATCTCCTCGTCGCGAAACTTCACCGAGCCCTCGGCCTTGACCATCCCCAGGATGGCCTTGGCCATGGTCGAGCGCCCCACCCCGTTGCGGCCCAGCAGCGCGACGATCTCGCCTTCGTCGATATGGGCATCCACCCCGTGCAGGATATGGCTCTTGCCGTAGTAGGCGTGCAGGCCCGTGACGTCCAGCATGCGCTTGCCCATCAGTGCGCTCCTTCGGTGGTGTCTTCGTCCAGCGTGGTGCCCAGGTAGGCTTCCTTGACCTTGCGGTTGTTACGGATCGCCTGCGGCGTGTCGGTGGCGATCACCTCGCCGTAGACCAGCACCGAGATCCGGTCGGCCAGGCCGAACACCACGCTCATGTCGTGCTCCACCATCACCAGCGTCTTGCCCACGGTGACCTTGCGGATCAGCTCGACCGCATGGTCGGACTCGGAGCGGCTCATGCCCGCGGTGGGCTCGTCCAGCAGGATCACCTCGGCGCCGCCGGCGATGGTGATGCCGATCTCCAGCGCGCGCTGCTCGGCGTAGGTCAGCAAGCCGGCCTGCGAATCGCGGCGGTGCTGCATGCCGATCAGCTCCAGCACTTCCTCGGCGCGCTCGCGCGCATCGCGCAGGCCCGTCAGCCTGTGCCAGAACGAGTACTTGTAGCCGAGCGACCACAGCACCGCGCAGCGCAGGTTCTCGAACACCGACAGCCGGTGGAAGATATTGGTGATCTGGAAGCTGCGCGACAGCCCCATGCGGTTGATCACGAAGGGCTGCAGCCCGCCGATCTCCTCGCCGTTCAGCCGCACCGTGCCGCTGGTCGGCGCAAAGCGGCCGGAGATCAGGTTGAAGGTGGTGGACTTGCCCGCCCCGTTCGGCCCGATCAGCGCGTGGCGCTCGCCCTTGGCAATGTTCAGGTTCACGCCGCGGATGATCTCCGTCTGGCCGAACTTCTTGCGTACATCGGTCAGTTCCAGCGCCGCCGTCATGCCCTGCCTCCCGCGATTTCTGCCTGCACCTTGTCCCACTCAGCCCGCGCGCCGCGCACCGCCAGCCGCCATGCGGCCAGCCCGGCGGCCCACAGCACCGCCGCCACCGCCCATGGCATCCACATCGCGGCATCGAAACCGATGCCGAACAGCTTCATGGCGGTGCCATTGGCGCTGTCGACCTGAACCTTGTAGACCAGCTCGACCGTGAGAATCATGGCCAGCAGCAGCACCACACCGGCGGCGCCGGCACGGGCGTACGACGGCAGCATGCGCTTGAGCTTGCCCTTGCCCAGCAGCGGCAGCTGCATCAACAGCAGGCTGGCCAGCCCGCCCGGCACGAACATCACCATCAGCACAAAGAACAGCCCCAGGTAGAGCAGCCAGGCCTTGGTCAGGTCCGACAGCGCCACCGCGAACAGCACGAACACCACCGCGCCGATGATGGGCCCGAAGAACACGCCCGCGCCGCCGATAAACACCGCCAGCAGCACGCCGCCGGAACGCACCGCGCTGACGTTCTCGGCCGAGACGATCTCGAAGTTGATCGCCGCCAGCGCGCCGGAGATGCCGGCGAAGAATGCCGACAGGATCAGCACCAGGTAGCGCACGCGCTGGGTGTTGTAGCCGATGAACTCGACCCGCTCGGGGTTGTCGCGCACGGCGTTGGCGATGCGGCCCAGCGGCGTCTGCGTCCACGCGTACATCGCCACCATCGATGCCACGCACCACACCGCGATCAGGTAGTAGACCTGGCGGCCCGGCCCGAAGGTGAGGCCCAGGAAGGGGTCGCCGACCACCCGGTTGGTGGAGATGCCGCCCTCGCCGCCGAAGAACTCGGGGAACATCAGCGAGCTCGCGAACACCATCTCGCCGATGCCCATGGTGATCATGGCGAAGGTGGTGCCGGCCTTCTTGGTGGTGACATAGCCAAAGATCACGCCGAAGAACGCGCCGGCCAGCCCCCCGACCAGCGGCAGCATCGACACCGGCAGCCATACCTTGCCGGCGCCGACCATGTTCAGCACGTGCACGGCGATAAAGGCACCCAGGCCGGAATACACCGCATGGCCGAACGACAGCATGCCGGTCTGCCCGAGCAGCATGTTGTACGACAGCGCGAAAATGATCATGATGCCCATCTGCGACATCAGCGTGATGGCGAAGCCCCCGGTAAAGACCAGCGGCAGCACCAGCATGACCAGCACGGTCAGGCTCCAGATCATCCAGCGCGCCAGGTTCAGCGGGCGGTAGCGCATGGTGCGGCCGGTGACCACCGGCTCGCGGCGTTGTTGCATCGCTTGCTCCATGGTGTCAGCTCTCCCGGGTTCCCATCAGTCCACGCGGGCGGAAGATCAGCATCACCACCAGCAGCAGGTACGGCAGCACCGGCGCCACCTGGGCCACCGTGAGCTTCCACAAGGAATAGAACGGCGTGGCGTCGCTGACCGCCAGCCCCAGACTGGTCAGCAGCCCCGCGAGCGACGCGTCGATGGTGACGGCAAAGGTCTGCAGCACACCGATCAGGATCGATGCGATGAACGCCCCCACCAGTGAGCCCATGCCGCCCACCACCGCCACCACGAACACGATCGAGCCCACCGCCGCGGCCATCGACGGCTCGGTGACGAAGGCATTGCCGCCGATCACCCCCGCCAGCCCGGCCAGCGCGGCGCCACCGCCGAACACCATCATGAAGACGCGCGGCACGTTGTGGCCGAGCGCCTCGACCATTTCCGGGTGCGTCAGCGCGGCCTGGATCACCAGCCCGATGCGGGTGCGCGTCAGCACCAGGTAAATCGCCACCAGCATGCTCAGCGATACCAGCATCATGAAGGCGCGGTACTTGGGGAAGGACGAGGTGAACACCGTGAACAGCGGCCCGTCCAGCTCCGCCGGGATGCGGTACGGCACCGCGGCCAGGCCCCACACCAGCTTGACGCCCTCCTCGATCAAGTAGGCCAGGCCGAAGGTGAACAGCAACTCGGCCACGTGACCGTACTTGTGCACCGTGCGCAGGCCGAAGCGCTCCACCAGCGCGCCCGCGCCGGCGACCAGCAGCGGCGCGAAGATCAGCGCCGGCCAGAAGCCGATCTTGCTGGCGATGGTGTAGGCAAAGTAGGCGCCCAGCATGTAGAAGCTGGCGTGGGCGAAATTGAGCACGCCCATCATGCTGAAGATCAGGGTGAGGCCCGACGACAGCATGAACAGCAGCAGCCCGTAGCTGATGCCGTTCAGCAGTGAGATGACGAAGAATTCCACAGCGTGTCCTTCAAGCTGGCGCCGGCGTGCGTGGGGGCGCGCCGGCATCCGTCCGGTTGGATTAAGGGTAAGCGTCCCCCTCCGGGGGCGCATGACGCCCCGGACGCTCCCCGATTTCAGACCGAAAGTATGCTGGATCGGGCGGCCACTTTGTCAGCGTGGCCGGCCCGCCACGGGACAGGATCAGCCCGGCCGCTTCATCTGGCAGGACGTGGGCTGGGCGGACACGTACTGGTCCATCAGCGCGTTGGTCTTCCAGCCGTAGCCGGTGTTCTCCTGGTCGTACTTGACTTCCTTGCCATCGACCTTGGACCAGGTGGCAACCACCAGCGGCTGCTGGGCCTGGTGGTCGGTGTTGCGCATCTCGACCGTGCCATTCATGCTGTCGACCTTGATGCCTTCCAGCGCCTTGGCGACCTTGACCGGATCGGTCGAGCCGCTGTCCTTGATCGCTTTGGACAGCATGGCGATGCCGGTATAGGAAGCGACCACGTAAAAGTCATCGTTGTACTTCTTCTTGAAGCCTTCGATGACGTCCGAGCCCTTGAAGCCCTTGTTGTTGGCGTTGAAGTAGCCAACGTACTTGACGTGCTCGGCGCCGGCCGCGCCCATCGCCGTGGGCACGCCGGTGGTGCCGGCGTAGTACGTGTAATAGTTGGTGGTCAGGCCGGCGTCCTTGCCCGCCTTGATCAGCAGCGCCAGGTCGCTGCCCCAGTTGCCGGTGATCACGGTATCGGCGCCCGAGGCCTTGATCTTGGCCGCGTACGGCGCAAAGTCCTTCACCTGTGCCAGCGGGTGCAGGTCTTCACCCACGATCTGGATATCCGGGCGCTTGCGCTTCAGGTAGTCCTTGGCGGCCTTGGCCACCTGGTGCCCGAACGAGTAGTTCTGGTTGATCAGGTAGACCTTCTTGACGTTGGGATCCTTGGCCAGGAAGGTGGTCAGCGCCTCCATCTTCATGTCGGAGTTGGCGTCGAGCCGGAAATGCCAGTAGTTGCACTTGGCATTGGTCATGTCCGGGTCCACTGCGGCGTAGTTCAGGTAGACGATTTCCTTGCCCGGGTTGCGCTCGTTGTGCTTGGCCACCGCATCCTGCAGCGCCAGCCCGACCGACGAGCCGTTGCCCTGCACGACATAGCGGATGCCCTGGTCGACCGCCTGCTTCAGGATGGTCAGGCTTTCCTGCGGCGACAGCTTGTTGTCGAAGCCCACCACCTCGAACTTGTGCGTGCCGGCCCAACCCTTCTGGTTGGCTACGTCGGCCACGTACTGCCAGCTCTTGAGCTGGTTCTGGCCAACGGGGGCCATCAGCCCCGAAAGCGGATCGATGAAGGCGATCTTCACCGTATCCGCGAGTGCAGACCCCGAAACCAGCGCAGAACCCATTGCGGCGAACACGGCCACACCAGCCACCAGCGGACGCATCTTGGTCATACCTGTCTCCTTCACTCTTGTCGTTGGCTTGTCGTTGATTGCGGCAGGCCGGGCGCACTCCTCCCGTCGCGCGCCCGGTCCGCCCCGAACACGCCGTGCCGCAAGCTGGCACGGCGCACCGGTTGGCCTGGCGTGCCGGCCTCAGGCGGACGGCAGCTTGTAGTCCTTGAACTGTTCGCGCAGCTTGAGCTTCTGCATCTTGCCGGTGGCGGTCAGCGGGATCTCGGTGACAAAGGCCACGTCGTCCGGGATCCACCACTTGGCGACCTTGCCTTCGAAGAACTGCAGCAGTTCCTCGCGGCTGACCTCGGCGCCGGGCTTCTTCACCACCACCAGCAGCGGACGCTCGTCCCACTTGGGGTGGTAGGCCGAGATGCACGCCGCCATATGCACCGCGGGGTGCGCGGCGGCGACGTTCTCGATATCGATCGACGAAATCCACTCGCCGCCGGACTTGATCACGTCCTTGCTGCGGTCGGTGATCTGCATGAAGCCATCGGGGTCGATGGTGGCGACGTCGCCGGTCGGGAACCAGCCGTCGACCAGCGGGTTGGCGTCGTTGCGGAAGTAGCGCTCGATGATCCAGGGCCCGCGCACCATCAGGTCGCCGAAGGCCTTGCCGTCCCACGGCAGTTCCTTGCCCTCTCCGTCGACGATCTTCATGTCGACGCCGAAGATCACGCGGCCCTGCTTCTCCTGGATCTTGTGGCGGTCGGCGTCGGACAGCTCCGCATGTTTGGCCAGCAGCTTGCACGACGTGCCCAGCGGCGACATCTCGGTCATGCCCCAGGCGTGGATCACCTCGACGTCCAGCGCCTCGAGCGCGCGGATCATCGCCGGCGGCGCGGCCGAGCCGCCGATTACGGTGCGGCGGAAGGTGGAGAACTTCAGCTTGTTCGACTGCACGTATTGCAGCAGGCCGAGCCAGACGGTCGGCACGCCGGCGGAGAAGGTCACCTTCTCCTGCTCGAACAGTTCATAGAGTGAAGCGCCATCCAGCTTGGCACCCGGCAGCACCAGCTTGGCGCCGACCAGCGGCACCGAGTACGGCAGGCCCCAGGCATTGACGTGGAACATCGGCACCACGGGCAGGATCACGTCGCTGGCGGAGCAGCCCAGCGCGTCGGGCATGGCCGACGCATAGGAGTGCAGTACCGTCGAGCGGTGCGAGTACAGCGCGCCCTTGGGGTTGCCAGTGGTACCGGAGGTGTAGCACAGGCTCGACGCCATGTTCTCGTCGAACTGTGGCCATTCGTAGTTGCCGTCCTGGGCGTCGATCAACTCCTCATAGCACAGCAGCGGCACCTTCGATTCCGCCGGCATATGCGCGCGGTCGGTCATCGCCACCCAGCCCTTGACGTTGGGGCAATGCGGCGCCACGCCTTCCACCAGCGGCAGGAAGGTCAGGTCGAAGAAGATGTAGCTGTCTTCCGCGTGGTTGACGATATAGGCGATCTGCTCGGGGAACAGGCGCGGGTTGACGGTATGGCAGACGGCGCCCATGCCGGACACGCCATAGTAGATCTCGAGGTGGCGATAGCCGTTCCAGGCCATCGTGCCGACCCGCTCGCCCTGCTTCACGCCCAGTGCGCCGAGCGCCTGCGCCAGCTTGCGCGCGCGCAGTTCGCAGTCACGGTACGTGTAGCGATGTAGGTCGCCCTCCGTGCGCCGCGAAACGATCTCGGTGCTCCCGTAGTAACGGGCGGCGTGCTTGATCATGGAGGAAATGAGCAGCGGAGCGCTCATCATTTGACCCATCAATGCCATGTACCTGTCTCCTGAAAGTCTGGTTTTCGCCTGAAAACGAACAACCGTACTATTTTTTGGCGATTGTTCCCGTGCATCGAATCAGCGTCAACGTGATTCTGTTGTGCACTGCCGTACTGTCGTGGTCATCGGGGCCGCAATTCTGCGAATGTCCATGCACCGGATTTATGTGCGCACTAAAGGAGGGGGAATAACCGTGCGGTGCGTGGCGGTCTCGTCAGTCGAGAACCATTGAGGACGTACAATACTGCGTGGCATGTTGCACCTCAACATGTCGTTTTCCCTAGCCACAATCGCATTTCCGTGACCTCGGCATGCGGCGCTGCACTGCCCTGCAAGCGGCCTGCAGCACCGCTTCCGGGCCACGCGATGCACACCGCCCCTAGCGCCCCCGCGCCACTACGCGATGCCAGACACGCCCCAGTCCTTCGCTCCACAACCCTCGCGCGCCACGGCGTCCGTTCCGCTGTCCGTTCCCTTCCGCACCTCGCCTGGCTTTGCTGCACTTGGCGAAAAGTTCTTCACGCGCCTGCCTCCCTCGCCGCTGCCCTCGCCTTACCTGGTGAGCGTGGCGCCGGCCGCGGCCGCGTTGCTGGGCTGGGATGCCGACATCGGCATTGAGCAGGCCTTTATCGAGACCTTTGTCGGCAACCAGCTGCCGGAGTGGGCCGACCCCATCGCCACGGTCTATTCCGGCCACCAGTTCGGCGTTTGGGCCGGCCAGCTCGGCGATGGCCGCGCGATCCGGCTGGCGCAGGCCGAGACCGATACCGGCCCCTGGGAGATCCAGGTCAAGGGCGCCGGGCTGACGCCCTATTCGCGCATGGCCGACGGCCGCGCGGTGCTGCGCTCTTCGATCCGTGAGTACCTGTGCTCGGAGGCCATGGCCGCGCTCGGCGTGCCGACCACGCGCGCGCTCTCCATCGTCGGCTCGGACGCGCCGGTGCGCCGTGAAACCATCGAAACCTCCGCGGTGGTGACGCGGCTGTCGCCGACCTTTATCCGCTTCGGGCACTTCGAGCATTTCGCCGCGCACGGCGACGTAGCTGCGCTGCGCCAGCTCGCGGACTTTGTCATCGACAACTTCATGCCGGCCTGCCGCGACGATGCCCAGCCCTACCAGGCACTGCTGCGCGAGGTGTCTCTGCGCACCGCCGACCTGATCGCGCACTGGCAGGCAGTGGGCTTCTGCCACGGCGTAATGAACACCGACAACATGTCGATACTGGGCCTGACCATCGACTACGGCCCGTTCGGCTTCCTCGACGCGTTCGACGCCAACCATATCTGCAACCACTCCGACACGCAGGGCCGCTACGCCTACAGCCAGCAGCCACAGATTGCGTTCTGGAACCTGCATTGCCTGGCGCAGGCGCTGATGCCGCTGTGGCTCTCGCAGGAAGAGTCCGACAAGGAAAGCGCGCGCGACGCCGCCGTGGAAGCCGCGCGCGCCGCGCTTGACCCGTTCCGCGACCGCTACGCCGCCGCCTTCTTCCGCCACTACCGCGCCAAGCTGGGCCTGCGCCCGCCCGCCGGCGGCGATGACAAAACCGACGAGCCGCTGCTGACCAGCCTGTTCCAGCTGCTGCACGGCCAGCGCGTGGACTACACGCTGTTCTGGCGCAAGCTGTGCGGTATCTCGTCGACCGATGCCTCGCGCGACGCGCCGGTGCGCGACCTGTTCCTGGATCGCGCCGCCTTTGACACCTGGGTGGCCGACTACCGCGTGCGCCTGCGCGCCGACCAGTCGCACGATGCCGCGCGCGAACTGGAAATGCTGGCAGTCAACCCCAAATACGTGCTGCGCAACCACCTGGCCGAAACCGCGATCCGGCACGCACGCGAGAAGGACTTCAGTGAAGTGGACCGCCTGCTGGCCGTACTGTCGCGCCCGTTCGACGAACAGCCGGAAGCGGAACACTACGCGGCGCTGCCGCCGGACTGGGCGTCGGGGCTGGAAGTCAGCTGCTCGTCGTGAGCCCCGCGCCTGCACTTTGGCGCCAGCCGGTGTAAGGTTCGCGCAAAGCACGTAAAAACCGAGGAAGACCCGACCATGACCACCACCAAGACCGACGCCGAGTGGCGTGAACAACTCTCCGACATCGAGTACCGCGTCACGCGCGAGGCGGCCACCGAGCGCCCCTTCACCGGCCGCTACTGGGACCATTGGGACCGCGGCATCTACAAGTGCGTCGGCTGCGGCACGCCGCTGTTCGAGTCCGCCACCAAGTTCGATGCCGGCTGCGGCTGGCCCAGCTATTTTCGGCCGATCAACGGCGAGGTCATTGCCGAACATACCGACCACACCCACGGCATGGTCCGGATCGAGGTAAGGTGCAAGGAATGCGGCAGCCACCTGGGCCACGTGTTCGAAGATGGCCCGGCGCCGACCGGCCTGCGCTATTGCATCAACTCGGCTGCGCTAAAATTCGACGATCGCGACCCGGCGCAACGTGAGGCGGATGATGCCCACGGGGCCGGCAGCGGTAACGATCCCCAGCGCGATCCGCAGCGCTGAATAACCTGGTACCGCATGAAATTCCTGTTCGACCTGTTCCCGGTCATCCTGTTTTTTGTTGCCTTCAAGCTGGCAGACATCTACACCGCCACCGCCGTGGCCATCGCCGCGACGGTGGTGCAGATCGGCTGGGTCTGGTTCCGCCACCGCAAGGTGGAGCCGATGCAGTGGGTCAGCCTGCTGATCATCGCGGTCTTCGGCGGCGCCACGCTGGTGCTGCACAACGAGACCTTTATCAAGTGGAAGCCGACCGTGCTGTACTGGATGTTCGCCGCGGCGCTGATGGGCTCGGTGATCGGCTGGCGCAAGAACCTGATCCGCGCCATGATGGAAAAGCAGGTGAGCCTGCCCGATTCGGTGTGGGCGCGGCTGAATGCCGCCTGGGCGGGCTTCTTCGCCGCCATGGGCGTGCTCAACCTGTACGTGGCGTACCAGTTCTCGACTGACGTCTGGGTCAATTTCAAGCTGTTCGGCAGCATGGGGCTGATGCTGGTGTTTATCGTCGCGCAAAGCGTCTGGCTGTCGCGCCATATGCCCGAGAACAGCAAGGACTGACGTCCCTGTCCACCCCAGAATCAGAAGGAATCCATTGATGGCAGCCGATCCCGCCACTATCGAGGCGATGCTGCGCGATGCGCTCGCCCCCAGCCACCTGGCCGTGCGCGATGACAGCGCCTTGCACGCCGGACACGCCGGCGCCGCCTCTGGCGGCGGACACTACGACGTGACAATCGTCAGCGAGCGCTTTGCAGGTCACAACCGGGTTGCGCGACACCGCATGGTGTATGATGCGCTGCGCGGTCTGTTCCCCGCGCAGATCCACGCACTGGCCGTGACTGCGTTCACCGACCAAGAGTACCAAACGCGCGCTCAATCACGCGCATCTTCCAGCAACTCTCAGACCTGATTCCATGAAGACCACCGTCCTCTCGTTCAGCCTGGCGGCTGTGCTTGCTGCCGGCAGCCTGCCGGCCATCGCCCAGAATGCCGCCGTCGTGAATGGCAAAGCCATTCCGTCGGCTAAGCTGGACAAGTTGATCGCCGGCACCGGCCAGCCCGACAATGCGGAGCTGCGCTCGCGGGCCCGCAACATGCTGATCGACCGCGAACTGCTTGTGCAGGAAGCCAACAAGCGCGGCCTGACCCAGCGCGACGATGTGCAGGAACAACTGGAACAGGCCCGCCTGAACGTGCTGGCCGGCGCGGTGTTCGAAGACTACGTGAAGACCCACGGCGCCAGCGACGCCGAGCTGCGCAAGCAGTACGAAAAGATCAAGTCGCAGTTCGGCAACGGCAAGGAATACCACGCCCGCCATATCCTGGTGGAGAAGGAAGCCGACGCCAAGGCCATCATCGCCAAGATCAAGGGCGGCGCAAAGTTCGAGGACCAGGCCAAGGCCGCTTCCAAGGACCCGGGCTCGGCGGCCAACGGCGGCGACCTGGACTGGGCCAACAGCAGCAGCTACGTGCCGGAGTTCTCGGCGGCCATGACCGGCCTGAAGAAGGGCCAGATGACCGAGACCCCGGTCAAGACCCAGTTCGGCTGGCACATCATCGAGCTGGTGGACGTGCGCGAAGCCAAGATCCCGTCGTTCGAAGAGGTCAAGCCGCAACTGACCCAGATGCTGATGGGCGACCAGAACTGGCAGCGTGAGCAGTTCCAGGCCATGATGAAGTCGCTGAAGGACAAGGCCAAGATTCAGTAAGCACGGACCGGTCGGCCCCCCCGCCGGTCTGCACTGTTGAAGGATGCAGCGCGTGGAGACGACCGCCGGATACTGGCAACTGTGGCATCTCTCGTCCCGGGGCATGTGCTATTGCGCACTGGCCTGGGCGTCCCTGGACGGCGCCGCCCCTGGCTGGCGCCGGCTCCATCCCCACCTCCCGCTGCGTGACCGCTACGCTCCCGAGAAGATCCTGCACGCCGTCGTGGCGTACAAGGAGGTTCGCGGCGAGATCAGGCCGTCTCCCGGTTTTGATGCGGGGCGGATGCTGACTTATGCGTATGCGTCGTGGAGTTCGCGGTTGATGGCGCCGATTTTGGGATGAATGGGTGGCGCCCCTGCTGCGGCTTGGAGCGGGTAGATGGTTCCACAGCGGGTCGCTGCTGTAACCAGCCGCGCGCGCCGTCGAGCAGATACCAGGGGCAAACCGCAGACACCCCGCATCCACGACAAACAGAAAGCCACCAGCACTGCCGGTGGCCTCCTGACTAAGCTGCGCTAAGCGTGGGACAGGCCTTCAGCTCATCCCGTCCAACCGCCCGGGGCGCCCTTACCCCACCCACTTCCGCGCATTCCGGAACATCCGCATCCACGGGCTGCCGCCATCGGCAACCTGCTTCCACGCATCCGGCGCCCAGCTCATGGTCGCGGCACGGAACACGCGCTCCGGGTGCGGCATCAGCACAGTGAAGCGCCCGTCGAAGGTCGTCACCGAGGTGATCCCCTCCGGCGAACCGTTCGGGTTGAGCGGATAGGCCTGCGTGACCGCGCCGTAGTTGTCGACAAAGCGCAGCGCAACGTTGGCCTCGCCGATATTGCCCTGCTGCGAGAAGTCCGCAAACCCTTCGCCGTGCGCAACCACGATCGGAATACGGCTGCCTTCCATGCCGGCAAAGAAGATCGACGGCGACGACTGCACTTCCACCGTGACGTAGCGCGCTTCGTATTGCTCCGACTGGTTCCGGGTGAACTTCGGCCACGCACCCGCGCCCGGGATGATCGGGGCAAGGTTACTCATCATCTGGCAGCCGTTGCAAACGCCCAGCGCAAAGGTGTCCTGGCGGTTGAAGAACGCCGCGAACTGCTCGGCCATCTGCGCGTTGAACAGAATGGTCTTGGCCCAGCCCTCGCCCGCACCCAGCACATCGCCGTAACTGAAGCCGCCGCAGGCAACAAAGCCGCTGAAGTCGGCCAGGTTGGCACGGCCGGCGATCAGGTCGCTCATATGCACGTCGTGCGTATCGAAGCCCGCACGATCCATGCTGTACGCCATCTCGATCTGCGAGTTGACGCCCTGCTCGCGCAGGATCGCCACGCGCGGACGGGCGCCGGTGGCGATGAACGGCGCGGCGATATCCTCGGCCGGATCGAACGTCAGCACCGGGCTGATGCCGGGGTCGGCGGCGTCGAGCAGGCGGTCGTATTCGCTGTCGGCGCAGGCCGGGTTGTCGCGCAGGCGTGCGATGCGCCAGCTGACCTCGCTCCAGTTGCGCTGCAGGTCGGTGCGCGAGGCGCCGAACACCTTCTTGGCGTCGCGATAGATCTCGACCTGATCGGTCGCATTGGGCTTGCCGACCACGTGGCTGCACGCCGACAGGCCGGCCTCGCGCAGCACCGCGAAGACCGCGTCGCGGTCCTGCATGCGCACCTGCACCACCGCGCCCAGCTCTTCCGAGAACAGCGCGCGCAGGGTCTGGTCGTTGCGGCGCTCGGCGATCTGCTGTGCCCAGTTCTTGGCGTCGCCGAAGTCCTGCTCCTGCTGCGGATCCAGTGCCAGCATGTCGACATTGAGCGAAACGCCGCAGTGGCCGGCAAAGGCCATCTCGGCCAGCGTGGCCAGGAAGCCGCCGTCGGAACGGTCGTGGTAGGCCAGCACCTTGCCTTCGCGGTTCAGGCGCTGGATCACGTTGAAGAAGTTCTTCAGGTCCTCGGCATTGTCGACGTCGGGGGCGCTGTCGCCGACCTGCTGCATGACCTGCGCCAGGATGCTGCCGGCCATGCGGTTCTTGCCGCGGCCAAGGTCGACAGCGATCAGCACGGTGTCGCCCGCATCGGTACGCAGTTGCGGCGTCAGTGTGCGGTTTACATCGTCCACCGCGGCGAAGGCCGAGATGATCAGCGACACCGGCGCCACCACTTCCTTGTTGACGCCGTCGTCCTGCCACTTGGTGCGCATCGACAGCGAATCCTTGCCGACAGGGATGCTGATGCCCAGCGCCGGGCACAGCTCCATGCCTACGGCGTGCACGGTGTCATACAGCTTGGCGTCTTCACCCTCCACGCCACAGGCTGCCATCCAGTTGGCCGACAGCTTGACCTTGCCCAGGTCCTTGACCGGTGCAGCCGCCAGGTTGGTCAGCGCTTCGCCGATCGCCATGCGGCCGGAGGCCGGGGCGTCGATCACGGCCAGCGGGGTGCGCTCGCCCATGGTCATGGCTTCGCCGGCGTTGCCCTTGTAATCGAGCGTGGTCACCGACACGTCGGCCACAGGCACCTGCCATGGGCCGACCATCTGGTCGCGCGCGTTCATGCCGCCCACGGTGCGATCGCCGATGCTGATCAGGAACGACTTGTTGGCCACGGTCGGGTGACGCAGCACGTCGCGCACGGCCTGCTCCAGGCTGATGCCGGTCACATCCACGGCCGGCAGCGCCTGTTCCACGCGCTTGACGTCGCGGTGCATGCGCGGCGGCTTGCCCAGCAGCACGTCCATCGGCATGTTGACGGCGTAGTGCTCCTTGAGCGCGGCGTCGACACTGGCGTCGACCAGTTGCAGCTGCTTTTCTTCCGTGGCGATGCCGACCACGGCGAACGGCGAGCGCTCGCGCTGGCACATGGCCTGGAACTGCGGGAAGCTGTCCGGCGCGATCGCCAGGACGTAGCGCTCCTGCGACTCGTTGCACCAGATCTCAGCCGGCGACAGGCCGGACTCTTCCAGGTGCACCTGGCGCAGGTCGAAGCGCGCGCCGCGGTCGGCGCCGTCCACCAGTTCCGGGAAGGCATTGGAGATGCCGCCGGCGCCGACGTCGTGGATCGACAGGATCGGGTTGGCGTCGCCGAGCTGCCAGCAGGCGTTGATCACTTCCTGCGCGCGGCGCTCCATCTCGGGGTTGCCACGCTGGACCGAATCGAAGTCCAGGTCGGCGGTGTTGGTGCCGGTCGCCATCGAGCTGGCGGCGCCGCCGCCCATGCCGATGCGCATGCCCGGGCCGCCGAGCTGGATCAGCAGCGTGCCGGCCGGCAGCGGGTTCTTGTGCGTGTGCGAGGCGTCGATATTGCCGATGCCGCCCGCGATCATGATCGGCTTGTGGTAGCCGCGCACGGTGCCGCCGACGTTCTGCTCGTAGACGCGGAAGTAGCCACCCAGGTTGGCGCGGCCGAATTCATTGTTGAAGGCGGCGCCGCCGAGCGGGCCGTCGATCATGATCTGCAGCGGCGAGGCAATGCGGTCCGGCTTGCCGGTCACGCCGGGCTTGTGGTCGGGGTTGCGGTGCGCCACCGGCTGGGCGGCGTCGCGGTCGTTTTCCCAGGACTCGACGGCCTCGGGCAGCATCAGGTTGGACACCGTAAAGCCGGTCAGGCCGGCCTTGGGCTTGGCACCGCGGCCGGTCGCGCCTTCGTCGCGGATTTCACCGCCGGCGCCGGTGGAGGCGCCCGGGAACGGCGAGATCGCGGTCGGGTGGTTGTGCGTTTCCACCTTCATCAGCGTGTGGGTCAGCGCCTCGTGGCGGCCGTACTTGTGGTCGTCGCCGCGCGGGAACCAGCGCTCGGCCACGTCGCCTTCCATCACCGCCGAGTTGTCCGAATAGGCAACGATCGAACCCTGCGGATTGAGCTGGTGCGTATTGCGGATCATCGCGAACAGCGACTTGTCCTGCTGCACGCCGTCGATGGTCCAGGTGGCGTTGAAGATCTTGTGGCGGCAGTGCTCGCTGTTGGCCTGCGCGAACATCATCAGCTCGACGTCGGTCGGGTTGCGCTCCAGCTTGGCGTAGGCGTCGACCAGGTAGTCGATCTCGTCCTCGGACAGCGCCAGGCCCATCTCGACGTTGGCCGCGGCCAGCGCGCTGCGCCCGGCCGAGATGTCGATAAAGCGCAGCGGCTTGGCCGGCAGTTCCTGGAACAGGCCGGCGGCGTCCTCGCGCGAGGCGACCACGGTCTCGGTCATGCGGTCGAACAGGTGCGCGGCGACGGCAGCGCGGGTGTCCGCGTCCAGCGTCTTGCGGCCGCGCAGCAGGCCCTTCTTGCAGATGACCGTGATCTCGATGCCGCGCTCGATGCGGTGGATATGCGTGAGGCCGCAGTTATGGGCGATGTCGGTGGCCTTGCTGGCCCACGGCGAGATCGTGCCGAAGCGCGGAATCACGACAAAACGATCGCCCTCGGGCTGCTCGGCGAACGGTGCGCCGTAGGTCAGCAGCGCCGCCACGCGCGACTGGTCGTCGGCCGACAGCGGCGTCTGCGCGTCAACAAAATGCAGGAACTGGCCGTGCACCGACTCGATATCGGCGTCGATTTGCCGGAGAGCGGTGAGCAGGCGTTGCTGACGGAAGGCGGAAAGCGCCAAAGCGCCGGGGAAGCACGAGAAATGCGCCATGATCGTAGCGGTCGGGAGGCGAAGAGGTAGGGGCTGCAGCTTGGCCGGCACCGCTGCATGGGGTGCCGGCTGGCGGGAAACCGCTATTGTACCTTGCCGGGCCCCGGATTTTGCACTGCGACAACAACGCAGCGCCGTGTTACGGCAATTCGTGATAACGCCTATGCGTCACATACGGCCATTTATGGCTCAGAGTGACGTGGCCGAGCGTGCGGCCTGCTCGTACAGCCCGGTCAGCACCCGCAGCAGGCGGGCCAGTTCGCCGATCTCGGCGTTCTCGTCGCTGCCCTCGGAGAAATTGCTGGTCAGGCATTGCTCGCGGATCTCGCGGTAGCGCGAGCACGCCTCGGCGCCGGCCGGCGTGGTCGAGTAAGTCGCTTCCTTGCCAACCCGCTCCCCGGCCACCAGCCCCAGCCCCTGCAGCTTCTTGAGCGCATAGGTCACCAGGTGGGTGTCCTCCACGTTCAGCACGAAACAGATATCGGCCAGCCGCTTGGGCCGGCCGCGGTGGTTGACGTGGTGCAGCACCAGCACGTCCAGGAAGGTCAGGTCGCGCACCCCGGCGGCGCCCATGCAGCGCACCACCCAGCGGCTGTAGGCGTTGTAGGCGGTATTCAGCCCGAACTCGAACTCGGACAACTCGGGGCTGCGCACCGATACCAGGTGGGACGACGACACGATATTGGTGCCGGCCGCGCGCGACAGCGCGGGCGCCGGCCTTGCCGCCGGCTGGTCGGGCACTGAATCGGCCACAGGATCCGCCACGGCGGCGGCGTGGCCGGTCTCGACTGGCTTGCGTGCCATGCGGAAGACTCCTTTCGATGGGATGGCGCGGGCCCTAGCGGATGCTAGGTATAAGCCCCGAGCGCGCCCCGGCAATTTTAGCTTGACAGTTTATTGGCGAATTATGAGCATGAACACCTAATAAATACAGGTAAAGCATGAGGAGGAACGTCGGGCACGGCCCGCCCGGCGCATGCGCATCCCCGCCCTCCCCGTGCCCCCCGTGCCGGCAGGCACCGTCGGCAACGACGCTGCCGCCGCCCCGCCCTCTCACCAGTTCTTGCGCCCATGCCATCGATGCTGCCTGACCTCGACACCCTGAACACCCGCCTGCGCGAGGGCGCCACCAGCCGTGCGCAGATCATCGAGCAGGCGGCCGCGGCGGCGGTGGGCCCGGCCGCGGAAGCCGTGTTCCTGCACAGCACCTTCGAGGCCGCGGCGCAGGTCGCGCGCGCCGCCGATGCCGCCAGCCGCGCCGGCAAGCCGCTGCACGCGCTGGCGGGCCTGCCGGTCTCGGTGAAGGATTTGTACGACATCGCCGGCGAGGTCACGCGCGCGGCATCGGTGGTGCGCCAGGATGCCCAGCCCGCCGCGGCCGACGCCACCGTGGTCGCGCGGCTGCGCCAGGCGGGGGCGGCCATCGTCGGGCGCACCAATATGACGGAGTTCGCGTTCTCGGGCGTAGGCATCAACCCCCATTACGGCACGCCGGTCAACCCGGCCGGCACTGACGGGGTGGCGCGCATTCCCGGGGGCTCGTCGTCCGGTGCCGCGGTATCGGTGGCGCTGGGACTGGCCGTCGCCGCGCTCGGCAGCGACACCGGCGGCTCGATCCGCATCCCGGCGGCGCTGTGCGGCATCACCGGGTTCAAGCCCACCGCGCGGCGCGTGCCGCTGACCGGCGCGTTTCCGCTGTCGTACACGCTCGACACCGCCTGCGCGATGGCGCGCACGGTCGGCGACTGCGTCGCCGTCGACAGCGTGATCGCCGACAGCGCCGTGATCCCGCGCGTCACCAGCCCCACCGCCATGCGGCTGGCGATCCCGCGCCAGTACCTGCTGGACGACCTCGACCCGGTGGTCGCACGCGCCTTCGACCGCGCGCTGGGCCGCCTGTCGGCAGCCGGCGTGCAACTGGAGCACATCGACCTGCCGGAACTCGGCGAACTGGCCGGCCTGAACGCGCAAGGCGGCTTCAGCTCAGCCGAGGCCTACGCCATCCACCGCCATGTGCTGGCCACCCGCCGCGAGCTGTACGACCCACGCGTAGCCTCGCGCATCGACCGCGGCGCCAATATCAGCGCCGCCGACTATATCGACCTGGGCCGTGCCCGCCTCGACTGGATCGCCCGCATGGAGGCGCGCCTGGCCCGCTTCGACGCCGTGGCCTGCCCGACCGTGCCGATGGTGGCGCCCGAGATCGCCCCGCTGCGCACCGATGATGCGCAGTTCTTCCGCGTCAATGCCCTGCTGTTGCGCAACACCTCGGCATTCAATTTCTTCGACGGCTGCTCGATCTCGCTGCCCTGCCACGCGCCGGACGAGCTGCCGGTGGGACTGATGCTGTCGCACGGCCCGATGCGCGATGCCGACGTGCTGGGCACGGCCCTTGCGTTGGAACGCATCGTGCAACCGTCACAGCGCGACGACTGAGCCGAGCCTGTCGCTCAGGAATCCGCGCCGTTGATCTTGCGCTGCCTGCAGTCCGACATGCAGGCGGCACCAGGTAGTACGCAACAAGCTGTACAACCGCGCCCCCGCGCGCACACCAGGAGAGATCGAGATGCGAGTCAAGGCAATCGTTGCGGCCGGCCTGGCGCTGGCCGCCATGACGGTACAGGCGGATACCAAGTGGGACCTGCCGACCGGTTACCCGGTCAGCAACCTGCACACCGAGAACCTGCAGCAGATGGCCAGCGACGTGGACAAGGCCACCGGCGGCAAGCTCAAGATCGTGCTGCATCCCAACGGGTCGCTGCTCAAGGCCAATGAGATCAAGCGCGGCGTGCAGACCGGCCAGGTCCAGATGGGCGAGATCCTGATGTCCCTGCTGGCCAACGAGAACCCGGTGTTCGGCGTCGATGCGGTGCCGTTCCTCGCCACAAGCTACACCGATGCCTACAAGCTGTGGCAGGCGTCGCGCCCGGTCACCGAGAAGGTGCTCGACAAGCAGGGCCTGAAGCTGCTGTATGCGGTGGCTTGGCCGCCGCAGGGCATCTATGCCAGCAAGCCGATCAATTCAGCCGCGGACATGAAGGGCCTGAAGTGGCGCGCGTACAACCCTGCCACCTCGCGCATCGCCGAGCTGGTGAGCGCGCAGCCGGTGACCATCCAGGCCGCCGACCTGGCGCAGGCGCTGGCCACGGGCACGGTCAACTCCTTCATGTCGTCGGGCGCGACGGGGGTCGACACCAAGGTCTGGGAAAGCGTGAAGTACTTCTACACCGTTGACGCCTGGCTGCCCAAGAACATGCTGGTGGTCAGCAAGAAGGCCTTTGCCGCGCTGGACAAGCCGAGCCAGGACGCGCTGCTCAAGGCCGTGGCCGATGCCGAGAAGCGCGGCTGGCAGGTCTCGGAGCAGAAGACCAAGGAATACCTGGCGACGCTGTCGCGCAACGGCATGACGGTGCAGCCGCCTTCGCCGCAGCTCAAGGCCGACATGCAGAAGGTGGGCAAGGTCATGGTGGATGACTGGGCCAAGGGTGCGGGCGAGGATGGCAAGGCCATTCTCGACGCGTATCGCAAGTAAAGCCGCCGCGGCTCGTCATGCCCGCGCAGGGGGGATCCCGGCGTCTGTAAGCGCCGCCGGGATCCCGCTCACATGCCCTATGCGCGGGGCCGATGCCGTTGCGCGTTGTTGTTTTCCCAACCGCTGCCCATCATGCCAACTCCCCCTCTTCCCAAGCGCTGGCTTGACCGCCTGCTCGACCTCTTCGCCACGCTCGCCGCGCTGTGCATCCTCACGGTCTGCGTGATCATGGTGCTGATGTCGCTCTCGCGCGAAACCGCGGTGACGTTCAAGGGCGGCGACGATTTCGTGGCCTGGTTGTGCGCCGCCTCGGCCTTCCTGATTCTCGGACAGACCTTCCAGCACGGCGGCATCGTGCGCGTGGAGATGCTGCTGGAGGCGGTCGGCCCGCGCCGGCGCTGGGCGCTGGAGGTGCTGTCGCTCTCCATCTGCGTGGCGTTCGCCGCCTACGCGGCCTGGGCGCTGGGCACCTTCGCCTGGCAGAGCTGGGAGATCGGAGACGTCTCGCAAGGCCAGATCGTGATCCCGCTGTGGATTCCGCAGAGTTTCGCGGTGCTGGGCTGCATCGGCTTCCTGCTGGCGGTTGCCGATGAATGGCTGCGCGTGGTGCGCCGGCACAAGCCGCGCTACCAGCTGGCGCAGGAAGCCAAGCTCGCCGCCGGCGATTTCGGGGAGACAGTCTGATGAGCACGGTATTGGTTGCGCTGGTCCTGCTGGTGGTGCTGATCGTCTTCCTCGCGATCGGCACATGGATCCCGGTGGCCATCGCGGTCACCTCCTGGGTCGGCCTGGTGGTGTTTTCCGACCGCGAGGCGCTGGTGAGCCTGGCCAATGCGTGGTGGTCGTCGAGCGCGTCCTACACGCTGGCCTCGCTGCCGCTCTTTGTCTGGATGGGCGAGATCCTGTTCCGCACCAAGCTGAGCGAGCAGATGTTCAGCGGCCTCTCGCCGTGGCTGAACTGGCTGCCCGGGCGGCTGATGCACGTCAACATCCTGGGCTGCGGCATCTTCGGCTCGGTGTCGGGGTCGTCGGCAGCCACCTGCGCGACGATTGCCAAGTCGGCGCTGCCGGAACTGACGCGGCGCGGCTACGACGAGCGCATCACGCTCGGTTCGCTGTCCTGCGCGGGCACACTGGGCATCCTGATCCCGCCGTCCATCACGATGGTGGTGTACGCGGTCTCGGCGGACGTGTCGATCATCCGCGTGTTCCTGGCCGGCTTCTTGCCGGGTCTGCTGCTGATGGTGCTGTTCTCGGGCTATATCGTGGTCTGGGCGCTGGCCAACCCGGACAAGACCCCGGCTTCGGAGCACTTCGGCTGGCGCACGCGGCTGGCGTCGATCCGGCAGCTGCTGCCGTGCATCGTGCTGATCGCCTTTATCGCCTGGATCATGATCAGCGGCTACTCCACCGCCACCGAGGCCGCCGCCTACGGCGTGGTGGCGTCGCTGGCGCTGGCCTGGGCGGGCGGCTCGCTGACACGCGCGGCGTTCTGGGACAGCCTGATGTCGGCCACGCGGCTGACGGCGATGATCATGTTCGTGCTGGGCGCAACCTCGTTCCTGTCGGTGACCATGAGCTTTACCGGCATCCCGCGCGCGCTGGCCGAGTGGGTGGCGGCGCTGCACCTGTCGCCGTGGGCACTGATCGCGGTGCTGACGGTGATCTACATCGTGCTGGGCACCGCGCTGGACGGCATCTCGATGATCGCGCTGACCACGGCGACGGTGCTGCCGATGGTGCAGGCGGCCGGCTTTGACCTCGTCTGGTTCGGCATCTTTATCGTGCTGCTGGTGGAGATCGCGGAGGTGACGCCGCCAGTGGGCTTCAACCTGTTCGTATTGCAGAGCATGACGGGCAAGGACAGCAACTACATCGCCCGGGTATCGCTGCCCTTCTTCATGATGATGGTGGTGGCCATCGCCATCATCACGATCTGGCCCAACGTGGTCACCTGGCTGCCGGACATTGTCATGCAGAAGGAAGTCAAATAGCATAGGCCGGGCCGCCCGGACCGCTGTCCGACCGACTGCCGGCGCGGCGGCAACGTGGAGGCAACCCGCCAGATGCATGTGATCGTCATCGGCGCCGGCGCGATCGGCGTCTGTTCCGCCTGGTACCTGCGGCAGGCCGGTTTCGACGTGACCGTGCTGGAGCGCCGCGGCGCGCCTGCGCAGGAGACCAGCTTTGGCAATGCCGGCGTCATTGCGCCCGGTTATGTCACGCCGTGGGCCGCCCCGGGCATGCCCGGCAAGGTCCTGCGCACGCTCTTTGCCCGCGAGGCGCCGGTGGTGTTCCGCCCTTCCGCGGATCCCGCCATGTGGCGCTGGATCGCGCGCTGGCTGGGCGAATGCAAGCTGGAACGCTACCGCGCCAACAAGCTGCGCATGCAGCGCCTGGCCTTCTACAGCCGCGATTGCCTGCACCGGCTGCGCACCGAGCTGGAGATCGACTACGAGCAGTCGCAGGGCTACCTGCAACTGTTCCGCAGCGCGCGCGACCTGGACCTGGCCGCGCCCGCCGTGGCGCTGCTGCGCGAGAACAACGTCCCACACCGGCTGGTGAGCGCGCAGGAATGCCGCCGCATCGAGCCGGGCCTCGCCGCCGACACGCCGCTGGCCGGCGGCCTGCACCTGCCCGAAGACGAGTCGGGCAATTGCCCGATGTTCGTGCGCGCGCTGCACCGGCATGCCGAGGCGGCGGGGGTGTCCTTCCGTTTTGACACGCAGGTGATGCGCATCCGGCCCGACAAGGCCGGCAAGCTGCAGGTCGAGCTGTCGCCAGACGGCAAGAATGGCGCCGCCCCCGTGCTGAGCGGCGACCGCATACTGGTCGCCGCCGGCGCCGACAGCACCGCGCTGCTGCATCCGCTGGGCCTGCGCGTGCCGCTATATCCGGTCAAGGGCTATTCGGTGACGGTGATGGTCCGCGACGAGCTGCAGGCGCCGCTGGGCGCGCTGATGGACGAGTCGTACAAGATCGCGATCACGCGCATGGGCAACCGGCTGCGCGTGGCGGGCACGGCGGAACTGGGCTCGCGCAGGCTGGACCTGCGGCCCGCGGCGCTGCGCACGCTGATCAAGGTCGCGCGCGACTGGTTCCCGGTGGCCGGCAACTACCAGGAAGCCACCCAATGGGCCGGCGCGCGGCCGATGCTGCCGGACGGGCCGCCGCTGATCGGGCCCACCTCGGTGCCCGGCCTGTTCCTCAACCTGGGCCATGGCTCGACGGGCTGGGCGATGAGCTGCGGATCGGGCAAGATTGTGGCTGACCAGATCGCCGCCAGTGCCGCTGCCTCCGGCGGCCCCGACATCGACATGGAAGGCCTGCTGCCGGACCGCTACGGGCTCGGGCCGGCCAGATAGCCAACATGAGCCTCTCTGACTCCTCCACCGCCTCGCCGCAAGACAATGGCGACGGCTGGTTCGCGCTTGACGCGGCCTCACCCTCCCCCATTGCCCTCTACGATGTGGCCGCCATCCGCCGCATCGAGAGCGCCGCGCTGGGGCAGTTGCCCGCCTTCACGCTGATGTCCCGCGCCGGCACTGCCGCGGCGCAATGGCTGGCGCAACACGCACCGGCAGGACCGCTGCTGTTCCTGGCCGGCCCCGGCAACAACGGCGGCGATGCGCTGGTGGCCGCCACACAGCTGCACGGCGACGGCCGCGCGGTGCAGCTGTGGCTGGCCGCCGACCCCGACCGCCTGCCGGCCGATGCCGCCATCGCCTGGCAGCAGGCGCGCGCAGCAGGCGTGCCGGTGCGCGTGGTGGCGACCATGGACACCTCGCATGACATTGACTGGCCCGCGGACACCGCCGCACTCGTCGACGGCCTGCTCGGCATCGGCCTGAACCGGCCGGCTGGCGGCGCCATGGCGTGGTGGATCGAACAGGTCAACCGCAGTGCCTTGCCGGTATTCGCGCTCGATATCCCCAGCGGGCTGTTCGCCGACACCGGCGCCGGTGCGCCCGCCATCCGCGCGCAGCGCACGCTGACCTTTATCGCCGCCAAGCCGGGCCTGCTGACACTGGACGGGCGCGACTGCGCGGGCGCGGTGGATATCGCACCGATCGGGCTCGGGATTGGGCACAACGCCCCGCTGGCCGAGGCGCCCGATGCCATGGTCAACGGCCCCGCCCTGTTTGATGCCGCGCTGCCGCGGCGCCACCATGCCAGCAACAAAGGCACACATGGCTCGCTGGCGATCGTTGGGGGCAATCTCGGCATGACCGGGGCGCCGCTGCTGGGCGCGCGCGCGGCGCAGTACCTGGGTGCGGGCAAGGTGCATATCGGCTTTCTGGCGCAGTCGGCGCCGCTGGTCGATCCGCAGCATCCCGAGCTGATGCTGCATCCGCTGGACGGATTGCCACTGTCCTCGATATCAGCGCTGGTGATCGGCCCGGGCATGGGCACGGACGCCAACGCGCACCGGCAGTTCGCGCGCCTGCTGCAAGGCGCTCCGGTGCCGCTGGTGCTCGATGCCGATGCGCTGAACCTGCTGGCCGCCGATCCGGCGCTGGCGGGCGCGCTCGCCGCCGGCGGCGCACCGTGCGTGATGACGCCGCACCCGCTGGAGGCCGCGCGACTGATGGGCGCCCCCGTTGCCGAGATACAGCGCGACCGGCCCGCTGCTGCCGCGGCGCTGGCGACGCAGTGGCAAGCCGTGGTGGTGCTGAAAGGATCGGGCACCGTGATCGCCGCGCCTGACGGCAGCCCTTGCACGCTGAACCCGACCGGCAACGCGGCGCTCGCCAGCGCCGGCACCGGCGATGTGCTGGCCGGCATGCTGGGCGCACTGCTGGCACAAGGCATGCCGCCGCTCGCCGCGGCGCAGGCGGCGGTGTGGATCCACGGCCGCGCCGCCGATGTGCTCGTCGCGCAAGGCACGGGCCCCGCCGGCGTCACCGCGAGCGAACTGTATATGCCGGCGCGATCCGTATTCAACCAGTTGCTGTCCGGAGCCGGCGCATGACGGCGCGCGCGGCACTGCTGCGCGATCCGGCCGACCGGCGTCACCTGCTCACCGGCATCGCGCTGCTGGTGGTCGGGCAATGGATCCTGAGCCTGCTCGACGCCACCAGCAAGACCCTGACACAGCAAGGACTGCCGCTGGTGGCGGTGGCATGGGTGCGCTATGTCGGCCATGTGGTCGCGATCTTCCTGCTGCTCGGCCCGGCCGGCTGGCGCCGCCAATGGCGCCCCGCGAAGCCCGGGCTGCAATGGCTGCGCGGCGGGCTGATGCTGGTGTCGACGCTGGTGTTCTTCAGCGTGCTGATGCTGATGCCGCTGGCGCAGGCCACGGCGCTGAACTTCTGCGCGCCGCTGTTTGTGGTGGCGCTGTCCCCGTGGCTGCTGGGCGAACGCCCCGGACGCCATGCGCGCTGGATGCGCTGGACCGGCGTGGTGGTCGGCTTTGCCGGCATGCTGGTGGTCGTGCGCCCGGGCGGCCAGTTGAGTCCGCTCGGCGTGGGCCTGGGCCTGGTATCGGCGCTGGTGTTCGCGCTAATGCAGATGCTGACGCGTCGCATCGCCGCGCACGATGCGCCGATAACCACGCTGATCCAGAGCGGCGTAACCGGCGCCTGCCTGACCACGCTGATCGTGCCGTTCTTCTGGTTCAGCGCCTGGCCCACGCCGCTGCAATGTGCGCTGCTGCTATCCGCGGGGATTACCGGGTCCCTGGGCCACTACTTCGTCATCCGCGCCTTCCAGTACGCCGATGCGTCGTTCCTCAGCCCCTTCCTGTACCTGCAGATCGTGTCGGCCACGGTGATCGGCTACCTGGCCTTCGGCCAACTGCCAGACTGGACCACCGCGGGCGGTATCGCCATCATCTGCGTGGGTGGCCTGTGCGTCGCGGGCGGCGAGCCGGTGCTGCGTGCGGTGGCCAGTCGCCTCGGGGCCGCACGCCGTCAGACAATGTCCGATACTTAGCTGGCATGCCGCCTGCTATGTTGCATGTGGTAACGACTTGCGTGCGCCGTCAGCCAAAGTGCGCCGGCGTAAGCGATATACTTTCAATGGTGCGCCGCCGGGCGCACTCGCGCTCCTGCAACTTCCTCGCCCTGCATGCCCACTGACCTTCACGCCTGGAATGCCCTGCTGCGGCACCACGACACCCTTCGCGACGCACAGATGCGCGACTGGTTCGACGGAGAAGGCGCGCAACGCGTCGCGCAATTCTCGATGGAAGCCGCCGGGCTCTATCTCGACTACTCGAAGAACCGCATCACGCCTGAGACCATGCGGCTGCTGGTGCAGCTCGCCGCCGAAGCCGGCGTGCCAAAGCGTCGTGACGCGATGTTCGCCGGCGAACACATCAACACCACCGAGGATCGCGCAGCGCTGCACGTCGCACTGCGCGCCACCGCCGGCGCCGGCTACAAGGTCGACGGCGAGCAGGTCATGCCGGCGATCCAGAAGGTGCTGGTGCGCATGCGCGACTTTTCCGAGCGCGTGCGCAGCGGCGCCTGGAAAGGCGCCACCGGCGAGCGCATCACCGACGTCATCAATGTCGGCATCGGCGGCTCCGACCTGGGGCCGCGCATGGTGTGCCGCGCGCTGTCCCACCTGTCCGACGCCGACGGCCAGGCCGGCCCGCGCATGCACTTCGTCTCCAATGTGGACGGCACCGACCTGGCCGAGACGCTGGTGCGGCTCGATGCGCAACACACCCTGGTGATCGTCTGCTCCAAGACCTTTACTACGCTGGAAACCATGGCCAATGCGCGCAGCGCGCGCGCCTGGTTCGTTGCCAACGGCGTGGCCGAGGGCGATCTGGCGAAGCACTTCGTCGCGGTCTCGACCAATACCGACGCGGTGCGCGAGTTCGGCATCGACCCGGCCAATATGTTCGAGTTCTGGGACTGGATCGGCGGGCGCTTCTCGCTGTGGTCGTCGGTCGGCCTGTCGATCACGCTGGCGGTGGGCTTCAATGCCTTTGCCGACCTGCTGGCAGGCGGGCGCGCGATGGACGAGCACTTCCGCACCGCGCCGCTGGAGCGCAACATGCCGGTGATCCTCGGCATGCTGGGCATCTGGTACCGCAATTTCTGGCACCTGCCGACCAGTTGCATGGCGCCCTACTCCACCTCGCTGGAACTGTTTCCCGCGTTCCTGCAGCAGCTGGAGATGGAGAGCAACGGCAAATCGGTGCAGCTCGACGGGCAGCGCGTGCGCACCCATACCTCGCCAGTGGTGTGGGGCACGGCCGGCACCAACGGCCAGCATGCCTACTTCCAGCAGATCCACCAGGGCTCGCAGGTGGTGCCGGTGGACTTCGTCGCGCCGCTGGTACCGCCGCGCCGGCTGCCGGGCCATCATGCCAAGCTGCTGGCCAACTGCTTCGCGCAGGCAGAGGCGCTGATGCGCGGGCGCAGCGCCGATGAGTTGCGCGCCGCCGGCCTGACCGATGAGGTGCGCATCGCGCATATGGTGTTCGACGGCAACCGGCCCAGCAATATGCTGCTGATGGAAGACCTGACGCCGCATGTGCTGGGCGCGCTGATTGCGCTGTACGAGCACCGCACCTTCGTGCAGGGCGTAGTCTGGAACATCAATTCGTTCGACCAGTGGGGCGTGGAGCTGGGCAAGATCCTGGCGCGCCCGATCGAGGCCGAGCTGACCGGCGACAGCACGGGCCAGCACGATGCATCGACCTCGGCGCTGATCGACCGCGCCCGCGCGGTGCTGAAGGCCGGCGCGGCGAGCTAGACCGCTGCCAGGCCGCTAGACTTCCGCGCCCATCCATTCGTCGCTGGCCACGCGGCCCGCGTCGATGGTCAGGATACGGGCGCAGCGCGCCGCCACCGAGCGGTCGTGCGTGACCAGCACCAGCGTAGAGCCGGCATCGCGGTTGAGCTCGAACATCAGCGCGATCACTGCTTCGCCGGTGGCGGTATCGAGGCTGCCGGTCGGCTCGTCGGCAAACAGGATATCCGGGCGCGCCACGAACGCGCGCGCCAGCGCCACGCGCTGCTGCTCGCCGCCCGACAGCGTGCGCGGGTAGTGCCCGAGCCGCGCGCCCAGGCCCACGCGCTGCAGCATGTCCACCGCGCGTTCGCGCACCTGCGAGGTTTCGCCGCGCAGCTCCAGCGGCAGCATTACGTTTTCCAGCGCGGTCAGGTGAGCGACCAGCTGGAACGACTGGAACACGAAGCCGACATGGCGGCCGCGCAGCGCCGCGCGTTGGTCCTCGTCGAGCGCATACAGGTCCTGGCCCTGCAGGTGCACGGTGCCGGCGCTGGGCAGGTCCAGCCCCGCGAGCAGCCCGAGCAGCGTCGACTTGCCCGATCCGGATGCCCCCACGATGGCGAGCGTTTCGCCCGGCGTGACGGAAAAGGACACGTCGTGCAAAATCGTCAGCGAACCTGTCGTGTCGGCAACGGTCTTTCCGAGAGACTCGACGGCGAGAATGGAAGAGGACATGGATATAAGGATCCGAGGCAAATGGCGCAGGCTGCTGCTGGCAGGCTGCATGGCACTGACGATGTCGGGGGCGGCCCAGGCCGCTGCACCGGCGCTGCTGGTGCTGGGCGACAGCCTGTCCGCCGAATACGGCATCACGCGCGGCACGGGCTGGGTCACGCTCCTGCAGGACCGGCTGCGGCAGGAGCGCTTCGATTATAACGTCGTCAATGCCAGCATCAGCGGCGAGACCACCATCGGCGGCAAGACGCGGCTGCCGGAGCTGCTGTCGCGGCATCGCCCGGCGATCGTGGTGGTAGAGCTCGGCGCCAACGACGCATTGCGCGGGCTGCCGCTGCAAACCACCGAAGCCAATCTGCGCAATATCGTTACCACCGCGCAGAAGGCCGGCGCCGGCGTGCTGCTGATTGGCATGCGTATCCCGCCCAACTATGGCCAGGATTACACGGAGAAGTTCGTCTCGCTGTACCCGAAGCTGGCCAGCGAATACAAGGTGCGGCTGGTGCCTTTCTTCCTCGACAAGGTCATCACCCGGCAGGACTGGTTCCAGCCCGACCGCATCCACCCGACCGCCGCGGCGCAGCCGGCGCTGCTTGAGACGGTGTGGCCGCAGCTCAAGCCGATGCTCAAGCGCAGCGGCACGAAATAAGGGGCCCTGACGGTGCCTGTAAAAGTAAAAACCCCTGCCGCTTCGGCAGGGGTTTTTACTTGCAGCGTTGCGCCGGCGCTTACTCGCCGCCCTGCGCCTGCGAACTACCAGCCGGCGTCAGCAGCTCCACCTTCGAGCGCGCCTTCAGGCTTTCATAGAACGCCTGCAGGTCGGTCTGGCCGGCGAGCTGCGACAGCTGCTGCGCTTCGGCCTGACGTTGCCCCGGGTTGGCCTGCGCCGGCTGGTTGACCTTGGTGATGCGGTAGATCGCATAGCCCTCGGCACCCAGGTCGACCCCCACCACCGCCGGCAGCTTGGTCACATCGGCACGCATCACCGCTTCCACGGCCTTGGGCGGGACGCCTTCGGCCTTGGCGCGCGCCACGGTCTGCACCGCGCCGAAGCCGGTGGCGTTGTCGGCCTTCTTCAGCGCCTCGAGCCGCGCTTCGCCTTCCTTGCGTGCCGCCTCGGCAGCCTGCTGGGCGATATAGCCCTCACGCACCTTGGCTTCGACTTCCTCGAATTTGCGCACGGTCGCCGGACGGTATTCGACGATGCGCGCGGCCACCAGCGTATTGGGCGCGACCTGGATGGCCTCGGTGTTGCGCTTGTTCTTGATGGCGTCGTCGCCGAACAGCGCCTTGAGCACCTTCTCGTTGTTGAGCGGATTCTGCGCGCCCAGTGCCGGGTTGGGCTGGCGCGTCACGTTGTCGGCGGTCTGGATGGACAGCTTGAACTTGTCGGCGGCCGCCTTCAGGCTGTCGGCCTGTTCGTAGACGGTGTTGCCGAAGGCGTCGGCCTGCTCGGCGAACTTCTTGTCGGCGAACTGCTTGCGCAGCTCCGCTTCAAGTTCCGGGCGCACCGCATCCAGCGGCTTGGTTTCCGACGGCTTGATGCCGGTCAGCTTGATGATGTGGAAGCCGTAGTCGGTTTCCACGACGTCGCTGATCTGGCCGTCCTTGAGCGCGTACATGGCGTCCTCGAACGGCTTGACCAGCGCGCCGTGTCCCATGAAGCCCAGGTCGCCGCCCTTCTCGGCCGAGCCCGGATCCTGCGACTGCTTCCTGGCCACGTCGGCAAAGGTCTCGGGATGCTTGCGCAACTCTTCCAGCAGCTTGGTTGCCTTGTCCTTGGCAGCCTGGCGCTCGGCGGCAGGCGCATCCTTGGGCGCGACGATCAGGATATGGCTGGCGCGGCGCTGCTCATCGGTGCGGAAGCGCGCGATATTGCTTTCGTAGTACGACTTGAGCTCTTCCGGCGTGACCGTCTGCGCTGCGGCCAGCGCCTCGCCCGACAGCACCAGGTATTCCACCTTGGCCTGCTCCGGCACCGAGAACTCCGCCTTGTGGCTGTCGTAGTAGGCTTTCAGCGCGGCCGCGTCGGGCTGCACCTTGGCGGTGTAGCTGGCCGGCTTGAACAGCAGCATCTGCACGTCGCGCTGCTGGTCGCGCACAGCGATCAGGCGGTCAAGCAGCGACTTGGGCACGAAGGCAGTGGCGGCGATCGACGCGCCCAGTTGCTGCGTGGCCAGTTCGAAGCGCATGCGGGCATCGAACTGCTCGGGCGACATGCCTTGCGACTGCAGCAGCTGCAGGTAAGCCTTGTCGTCGACCTTGCCATCCGCCTTGCGCGGCAGCTGCGCGATCGCCGGCAGGCTGTTGATCTCTTCGAGCAGCTTGGCGTCGGACACGGTCAGGTGCTCGCGCGCCACTGCACTGGCCATCACGCGCTGCAGGATCAACTGCTCCAGCACCGCCTTGCGCGCCTCCGGGCCTTCGAACTGGCGCGGGTCATAGCTGGCACCCAGGATCTGGCGCGCGCGCTCGCTCTGGTCGCGTACCACGTTGTCGATTTCCTGCACGCTGATGGCGCGGCCATCGACCTTGGCGGCGTCGTGCGAGCTGTCCATGAAGCGCGAGTAGCTCTCCACGCCGAAGAACACGAACGACGGGAAAACAAGCACCAGCAGCAGCAAGAGCATCAGGCGCCGGTTGTTGCGTACGAAATCAAGCATGCGGATTCGGGTAGTGGATTGGCACGAAGGACAAACTCCGCGATTCTAGCAGGAGCCGGTGGGCGCGCGCCCTTTGTGCAGGGCGGGAAACATGGCGTGCAATGGAAAACGCCCGCTGACGCGGGCGCTTCGAAAAACTTGGCGGAGTGGACGGGACTCGAACCCGCGACCCCCGGCGTGACAGGCCGGTATTCTAACCGACTGAACTACCACTCCTTTGTCGGTGCTTCCTGCCAGCGTGGTACCGCGCTTGCGATGGGGAGCGGTGGTGGGTGCTGAGGGGCTCGAACCCCCGACCTACGCCTTGTAAGGGCGCCGCTCTACCAACTGAGCTAAGCACCCGCTCGACCATCGCAGGCTGGCTGCCTGCAGGTTGCTTGTCGCTCCGCACCTCGCGGCAGATGCCGTGGTTTGCGTTGCGAGGGCGCAAGTGTAATACAAGAGATTTCAGTTTGCCAAGGCCGTGCGCATAAAAAAACGCCGCCGGGCATTGCTGCCCTGCGGCGTTCATTTCACGCGGCTAAACCCGCGAACTACGTCAATGATGCAGTCGCTCGACCTTGGCCGCGGCCTTGTCCGCCACTTCGGCGGGCTTGGCATCCTCTTCCGACAACGGCTCGGGCTTGCGCTCGAGCGCCAGTTCCAGCACCTTGTCGATCCAGCGGACCGGCACGATCTCGATGGCGTTCTTCACGTTGTCGGGGATCTCGGCCAGATCCTTGACGTTTTCCTCCGGGATCAGCACCAGCTTGATGCCGCCCCGGTGGGCTGCCAGCAGCTTCTCCTTCAGCCCGCCGATCGGCAGCACCTCGCCGCGCAGCGTGATCTCGCCGGTCATGGCGACATCCGCACGCACCGGGATACCGGTCAGCACCGACACCAGCGCCGTGGTCATGGCACCGCCAGCCGACGGCCCGTCCTTGGGCGTAGCGCCTTCGGGCACGTGGATGTGGATGTCGCGCTTCTCGAACATCTCATCCGTGATACCCAGGCGACGTGCCCGCGAACGCACCACCGAACGTGCGGCCTCGACCGACTCCTTCATCACATCGCCCAGCGAACCGGTGCGCGTGATGTTGCCCTTGCCCGGCATGATCGCGGCTTCGATGGTCAGCAGGTCGCCGCCCACCTCGGTCCACGCCAGCCCGGTCACCTGGCCCACCTGGTTTTCCTTGCCGGCCAGGCCGAAGTCGTACTTGCGCACGCCCAGGAATTTGTCCAGGTTCTCGGAATCGACCTTGATCGTGCCCGACTCCTTCTTCAGCAGCAGCAGCTTGACCACCTTGCGCGCGATCTTGGACACCTCGCGTTCCAGCGAACGCACCCCCGCTTCACGCGTGTAGTAGCGGATGATGTCGCGGATCGCACTTTCGGCAACCTCGATCTCGCCTGCCTTCAGACCGTTGTTCTTGATCTGCTTGGGCAGCAGGTAGCGCTGCGCGATATTGACCTTCTCGTCCTCGGTGTAACCCGACAGGCGGATCACTTCCATACGGTCGAGCAGCGGCGGCGGGATGTTGAGCGAGTTCGACGTCGCCACGAACATCACGTCGGACAGGTCGAAGTCCACTTCGATGTAGTGGTCCTGGAACGTGTGGTTCTGTTCCGGGTCCAGCACCTCGAGCAGCGCCGACGACGGATCGCCGCGGAAATCCATGCCCATCTTGTCGATCTCGTCGAGCAGGAAGAGCGGATTGCGCACGCCGACCTTGGACAGGCTCTGCAGGATCTTGCCCGGCATCGAACCGATATAGGTACGGCGGTGGCCGCGGATCTCGGCCTCGTCACGCACGCCACCCAGTGCCATGCGCACGAACTTGCGGTTCGTCGCGCGTGCCACCGACTGGCCGAGCGAGGTCTTGCCCACGCCGGGAGGCCCGACCAGGCACAGGATCGGCGCCTTCACCTTGTCCACGCGCTGTTGCACCGCGAGGTACTCGAGAATGCGTTCCTTGACCTTCTCCAGGCCGTAGTGGTCTTCATCCAGCACGCGCTCGGCGTTGGCGAGGTCGTTGTTGACCTTGCTCTTCTTGCGCCACGGCAAGTTCACCAGCGTGTCGATGTAGTTGCGCACGACGGTGGCTTCGGCCGACATCGGCGACATCAGCTTGAGCTTCTTGAATTCGGCGTCGGCCTTCTTCTTGGCTTCCTTCGGCATGCGCGCAGCCTTGATGCGCTTGTCGAGTTCTTCCAGGTCGGCGCCTTCTTCGCCCTCGCCCAGTTCCTTCTGGATGGCCTTGACCTGCTCGTTCAGGTAGTACTCGCGCTGGCTCTTCTCCATCTGGCGCTTGACGCGGCCACGGATGCGCTTTTCGACCTGAAGGATGTCGATCTCGCCCTCGAGCTGCGACAGCAGGCTTTCCAGGCGTTCGGTCACATTGACCATCTCCAGGATCTTCTGCTTCTGCTCGAGCTTGATCGGCAGGTGTGCGGCGATGGTATCCGCCAGGCGGCCTGCCTCGTCGATGCCCGACAGCGAGGTCAGGATCTCCGGCGGGATCTTCTTGTTGAGCTTCACGTACTGGTCGAACTGCGACACGATCGCGCGGCGCAGGGCCTCGGTCTCGGCGCTTTCGCCAGGTGCGGGCGGCACGGGCACGGCTTCGCACATGAAGTGCGAATCGTCCTCGCTCACCTCGCGGATGTTCGCGCGCTGCGTACCCTCGACCAGCACCTTCACGGTACCGTCGGGCAGCTTCAGCATTTGCAGGATATTGGCGATGCAGCCGACCTCATACAGGTCGTCGGCGGTCGGCTCATCTTTGGCCGCCGTCTTCTGGGCCACGAGCATGATGCTCTTGCCCGCCTCCATCGCAGTCTCAAGCGCCTTGATGGACTTCGGGCGTCCCACGAACAGCGGGATCACCATGTGCGGAAACACCACCACGTCGCGCAGCGGCAACAGTGGCAGGCGAATCGGCTCGGCCGGGAGGAGTTGTGTTCCGGACATCATTTTCCCCAAGTCAGTCTATTAAGGCGTAAATTGGGCCGCCCGAATCGATTACAAGATACGTGCCAATCGATTCGCCAAGGCAGGCAGATGCCGCTCCCTGCACTTGCAGGCCCCTCTGAAACAGCATACCCGCGTTTCCTCCTTCTCGTCGGCCGAATAAAGAAAAAAAAGCCGCTCGCTTCTACGCGAACGGCCTTTCCGCCTTGCTGCCGGTGTGGTCCTGACCACTTCACCACGCTGGCAGCCTCGCGTCAGTTGGACCCTGCCACTTTGGGCTGCTGCTCCTCGTACATCAGCAGCGGTGGTGCATCCCCGTTGATCGTATTTTCATCGATCACCACCTTCTGCACGCCCTTGTAATTAGGCAGGTCGTACATGACGTCCATCAGCGACTGTTCGAGAATCGAACGCAGGCCGCGGGCGCCGGTCTTGCGGCGGATCGCCTTGCGGGCGATGGCCGACAGCGCGCCGGGACGGATTTCCAGCTCGACCCCTTCCATCGCCAGCAGCTTCTGGTACTGCTTGACCAGCGCATTCTTGGGCTCGACCAGGATCTGCATCAGCGCGGTCTCGTCCAGCTTGGCGAGCGTGGCGACCACCGGCAGGCGGCCGATCAGCTCGGGAATCAGGCCGAACTTGATCAGGTCTTCCGGTTCGGTCTGCGGCAGCACTTCGCTGGCGTCGCGCTCTTCCTTGCTCTTGACCTGCGCGGCAAAGCCGATGCCGGTCTTGTCCGAACGCTGCATGATGACCTTTTCCAGGCCATCGAACGCGCCGCCGCAGATAAACAGGATGTTGGTCGTGTCGACCTGCAGGAAGTCCTGGTTCGGGTGCTTGCGGCCACCTTGCGGCGGGACCGACGCCATCGTGCCTTCGATCAGCTTGAGCAGCGCCTGCTGCACGCCCTCGCCCGACACGTCACGGGTGATCGACGGGTTGTCGGACTTGCGCGAGATCTTGTCGATCTCATCGATGTACACGATGCCGCGCTGCGCCTTCTCAACCTCGTAGTTGCAGTTCTGAAGCAGCTTCTGGATGATGTTCTCGACGTCCTCGCCCACGTAGCCGGCTTCGGTCAGCGTGGTCGCGTCGGCGATCACGAACGGCACGTTGAGCAGGCGCGCCAGCGTCTGCGCGAGCAGCGTCTTGCCCGAGCCGGTCGGCCCGATCAGCAGGATGTTGCTCTTGGATAGCTCGACATCGTCCTTCTTGCCGAGGTGCTTGAGGCGCTTGTAGTGGTTGTAGACCGCGACGGCCAGGATCTTCTTGGCCTGTTCCTGGCCAATCACATACTGGTCCAGGCTTTCCCGGATCTCATGGGGCGTGGGGAGGTCGGAGCGCGCGGCCGCGGCGCCGTCTTTCTCGGATGCAGTGGCCTCGTCGCGAATGATCTCATTGCACAGGTCGATGCATTCGTCGCATATGAACACCGACGGGCCTGCGATCAGCTTCTTCACCTCATGCTGGCTCTTGCCGCAGAAGGAGCAGTAGAGAAGCTTTTCGCTGGATGAACCTTTTTTGTCCGCCATAGGAATCAGTCACTTTTGCAGTGCGCACACCGCGGGGCGACAGGCTCCTCGGCGATACGCTTCAAACGGATCATACGCCAAAACAATTGGCACCACCGGCGGTTCCCCCCGGCTGTGGGGCAAAAGCAAAAAACGAGGCACGAGGCCTCGTTCCGGTGTAGCCTTCGCCATTTTGGGCAATGCTGCGGCGCCCGGCCGGCCGCTTGAAACGGCTGGCCCGGTATACCGTGGCGACCGCCGCGGCTTGCGTCCCGGCGGCCATCGGCATCAGCCGCGGCGGGCGATGACCTTGTCCACCAGGCCGTAGTCCACCGCCTGGTCGCCGCTCATGAAGTTGTCGCGATCAGTGTCGCGGGCAATCTTCTCGACCGGCTGGCCCGTCACTTCCGACAGGATGGTGTTGAGCCGCTCGCGCAGGTACAGGATCTCGCGCGCCTGGATCTCGATATCCGAGGCCTGGCCGCGCGCGCCGCCCAGCGGCTGGTGGATCATGATGCGCGAGTTGGGCAGCGCGAAACGCTTGCCCTTGGCACCGGCCGCCAGCAGGAAGGCGCCCATGCTCGCCGCCATGCCCATGCACAGCGTGGACACGTCGGGCTTGATGAACTGCATGGTGTCGTAGATCGCCAGCCCCGCCGATACGGAACCGCCCGGCGAGTTGATGTAAAGCGACACGTCCTTGTCGGGGTTCTCGCTCTCGAGGAACAGCAGCTGGGCCACCACCAGGTTGGCGGTCTGGTCGTTGACCTCGCCCACCATGAACACCACGCGCTCCTTCAGCAGGCGCGAATAGATGTCATAGGCGCGCTCGCCCCGGCCGGACTGCTCGACGACCATCGGCACCAGCCCGAGACCCTGGGTATCCAGTGCCGAAGCCTGCGTGGTGGCGAGACGGTCAAGCAAATCATTGCGGGTCATGCAGGTTCTCCATGGATTCGTCGAATGACAGGCCCGATTGTAAAACTCGGTGGAACCGGCCCGCCCCCGCGCCGCAGCGCGGGACGGCGGGTCATCCCCGGCCTCAGGCTTGTTGCTGGTTGCCGTCGGCGGTGAGTTCCTCGAAGGACACCTTCTTGTCGGTGACCTTCGCCTTGTCGCACACGAAATTTACCACGTTGTTTTCGAGCACGTAGGCTTCCATTTCGGCCAGACGCTGCTGGTCGCCGTAGTACCAGCGCATGACTTCCTTCGGGTCTTCGTAGCTCTTGGCGAAGTCCTCGATCTCAGCCTTGATCTGGTCAGCCTTGGCTTCCAGGCCGTTGGCCTTGACGATCTCGGCCAGGATCAGGCCCAGCTTGACCCGGCGCTCGGCCTGCTGCGCGAACATTTCAGCGGGGATCGGCATGTCCTTGGCGTTGGGCATGCCACGCTGTTCCAGGTCGCGGCGGGCCATCTCGACCAGGCGCTCCTGGTCCTGCTCGATCAGGGCCTTGGGCACGTCCAGCTCGCTGGCCTTCAGCAGCGCTTCCATGACCTGGTCCTTCAGCATGGAATGCGTGCGGCGCTTCACTTCGCGCTCGAGGTTTTCGCGGATGTCGGCGCGCATCTTCTCGACGCTGCCGTCGGCGATGCCCAGCGACTTGGCGAAGGCTTCGTTGACTTCCGGCAGGTGGGCCCACTCGATCTTCTTCAGGGTCACCGTGAACTCGGCGGTCTTGCCGGCCACTTCCTTGCCGTGGTAGTCCTCCGGGAAGGCCAGCGGGAAGGTCTTGCTTTCGCCGACCTTCAGGCCCAGCGCGGCCTGCTCGAACTCGGGCAGCATGCGGCCTTCACCCAGCACGAACGGGAAGTCTTCGGCCTTGCCGCCGGCGAACTCTTCACCTTCGATCTTGCCGACGAAGTCCAGCGTAACGCGGTCGCCGTTCTGGGCGGCGACGTCGGCACCGCCGTCGCCATGCTCGCCGGCTTCACCGCGGGTGTGGTAGTGCACGCGCTGCTTGCGCAGGATGTCGATGGTCTTGTCGACTTCGGCATCGGTGATTTCAGTGGTGGTGCGGGTCACCTTGGCAGCCGCCAGGTCGCCGATGGTCACTTCCGGGTACACCTCGAACATGGCGTCGAATGCGACTTCGTCCTCGCCCACGCCTTCGGTCTTGACCTCGAACTTGGGCTGGCCGGCAACCTTGACGTCCTGCTCCTTGGTGAGGTCGAAGAACTTGCGCGCGGCCTTGTCGAAGCGCACTTCGAATTCGACCTGCTGGCCGTACTGCTTCTCGACCATCTTCATCGGCACCTTGCCCGGACGGAAGCCCGACATCTTCACGGTCTTCGACAGGCGAACCAGGCGCTCCTGCTTTTCCTTTTCCACTTCGGCCTTGGGGATGGCCAGGGTCACCTTGCGGTCCAGCTTGCCGAGGTTCTCAATCACGTTCGACATGGTCGTAGATCCAATCCAGAAATGTAGTTGTGTTCGTAGGTGCTACTGCTTGCGCGCGTACCGGCCTGTGTTGCGGCACTGGCGATTCGGCCAGGCCATGGCACCGGCGCACGGAAAGCTCCGCGCAAACGGAAAACGGGGATTATCGCACGGTTTTCATTCGCTTCCGGCAGTTTTTACCCGGAACGGGCATGGAACCGCACTGCCGGAGGGCTTGCCACTATCCCGCCTGCCCGTGCCGCAGCGCACGCAGCAGCAGGCGTGCCGGATCCACGGCATCGGCCAGGTCGGACTCCAGCGGCAGCGGCTCGCCCTCGATCTGGCTGGCCAGCAGTTCGCCGCCCAGCGCGGACCAGGTGAGGCCGCGCGACGCATAGGCAAGGGCCGCGTACAGTCCCGGCATGCGCGGCAGGTCGCGCAGGTGCGCGCCGCGCAGCGACGCGGCGTGTGCAACCGCGGCTGCCTCGTCGGGCACCTGGCCGATCAGCGGCAGCCGGTTGTGCGATACCGTACGCACGCCCACGTAGCCGGCAAGCGTTGCGGGATCGATGCCGGCCACCGCGTCCGCCTGCCGCGGCAGCAGCCCGGCCAGGCGCGCCAGGTTGGCGGCGTGGACTTCCGGGCGCTCCACCAGCGGGCCTTCGTCGGCATCGTAGCTGGAGCCGACGCGGCCGGTGCCGTCGGCGGCACGCGGCAGCAGGTAGCCGGCTCCGGTCACCACGCAGTCCGGCCAGCCGCCGATCGCATCGACCTGTGCCGGCGCTAGCGTGGTCAACTGGCCGCGCACGCGGCGAATGGTCCAGTGCTGCCGGGGCAGCAGTTGCTGCGCCTCGTGCGCACTGGCCAGCACGAGCACGGGTGCCGACGCCAGCACGCTGCCGTCTTCCGCCCTCGCCTGCCACTGCTCGCCGTCCCGCGCGATCGCGGCGACGCGGCAGCCGAAGCGCGCTGTTACCGCATTGCCCGCGCGTGCCAGCTGCGCGGCGCAGATGTCGGGCGGCGCCACCCAACCGCCGTCCGGGAACCACAACCCACCGCGCGGCACGCCCGCCCGGTGCGACGCGGCGGCCTCTTCGGCTCCCATCCAGCGCACGAACGACTCCGGCAGGCCCATCGCCGCCAGCGCGGCGCGCTGCGCCTCGCTGGCGGCTTCATCCTCGCCAATCTGCAGCACGCCGCAGCCATGCCAGCCGACCGGGTGCCCGGCCTCGGCCAGCGCCGCCCAGGCGCGCAGCGCGTATTGGTTGCCGGCGCGGGAGAGCCGCGACAGCAGGGTGTCGTCCGCGGACAGGTGCGCATGCATGGCCGCGGCGCGATGCGCCGAGGTCAGGCGCGCCGGCCCGCCGTGGGCATCGAACAAGGTCACGTGCCAGCCGCGTGCGGCCAGCCGCTCGGTCACGCCACAGCCGGCAAGCCCCGCACCGATCACGATGGCATGCCGCTGCGGCCATTGGCCCGCCAGCGGCGGCGCGTGGCGGCGCGCTTTCCATTGCGGACGGAACCGCGCCACCGTCATGTCGCGCTTGCCGCCGAAGCCCGGTGCCTTGCTGACCTCGAAACCCACTTCCCTGAGCCCGCGCCGCACGAAGCCGGCCGCCGTGTACGTGGCCAGCGATGCGCCGGGCCGCGCCAGCCGTGCCAGGCCGCGAAACACTGCCGGCGACCACATGTCGGCATTGCGCGCGGGCGAGAAGCCGTCCAGGTAGAAGGCATCGGCTCCTGCCACCAGCCGCGGCAGCATCTGCTCCACGTCGCCCAGCGCCAGCGTCAGCACCACCCGCCCGCCGTCGAAGGCCAGCCGGTGCAGCCCCGGCAGCGCCAACGGCCATTGCGCCTGCAGCGCCTGCGCCAGCGGCTGCAGCCCGTCGAGACCGGCGTGCAGCTGCGCCAGCCCCTCGCGGGTAAAGGGGTGTTTTTCGATCGAGATGAAATGCAGCGTGCCGCAGCGCTGCGCATCGTCGCGCCAGGCCTGCCAGGTCGCCAGGAAATTCAGCCCCTGGCCGAAGCCGGTCTCGACGATGACGAACTGGTGCTTGCCTGCCCACCCCTGCGGCAGCGCATTGCCGCCGAGGAAGACATGGGCGGCCTGCGCCAGCCCGCCTTCGGTACTGTGGTAGACGTCGTCGTAGCGGGGGGAATACGGGGTGCCTTCGGCAGACAGGATGGGCTCGGCGGGCTCGAGTGCGCGCGGCATGGGATACGGAAGCAAGATGCCCGAGCGGATTCGCCAGGGCGTGGGAGGGGCCGGACAACTACCTGGCGGCGGATGGTAGCATAGCGGCCTTCCCGCAGACCTCACCGCCCTGCGCCCTGATTTTGCGCTGTAATGGCGCCCCCGCTCCACCATGCTCAGCTACCGTCACGCCTTCCATGCCGGCAACCATGCCGATGTCCTCAAACACGCCGTCGTGGTGCAGCTGCTGGAGCACCTGACGCAGAAGGACAAGGCGTTCTGGTACATCGACACGCACGCCGGCGCCGGACTCTACGCGCTGGACCATGCCTATGCGCAGAAGAAGGCCGAGTTCGAAACCGGCATCTCACGCCTGTGGCAGGCCGAGGCCAGCGGCACCGTGCTGCCGCCGATGCTGGAGGAATACCTCGCGCAAGTCCGCGCGCTGAACCAGGACGGCAACCTGCGCCACTACCCCGGCTCGCCCTGGCTGGCCTGGCAGATGCTGCGCGAGCAGGACCGCCTGCGGCTGTTCGAGCTGCACAGCACCGAAATCCAGGTGCTGCGCGACAACTTCCGCGGTGCCGGCCGCCGCGTGATGCTGTATGACGGCGACGGCTTCGGCGGCATCAAGGCAATCCTGCCGCCGCCGCCGCGGCGCGCGCTGGTGCTGGTCGATCCTTCCTACGAAGACAAGCAGGACTACGCCCGCACGGTCCAGACCGTGCGCGACGGGCTGGAGCGCTTTGCCACCGGCGTCTACGCGGTCTGGTACCCGCAGGTGCAGCGGCGCGAATCGCTGCAGCTGCCGGTGCAGCTGAAGAGCCTGCCGCTCAAGAGCTGGCTGCATGTAGCGCTGACCGTCAGGCATCCGGTCGAGGGCGGCCTCGGCCTGCACGGCAGCGGCATGTTTATCGTCAACCCGCCGTGGCACCTGAAGGAATCGCTGCAGCAGGCCATGCCGGTGCTGGTCGATCTGCTCGGCCAGGACCGCGGCGCGAAGTTCACGCTGGAAGCCGAGGAGAGCTGAGGCGATCCTTGCCTACCGCGCCAGGGGGCCGCGCCGCGCCCGGCTGCGCGCCAGCCAGTCGAGCGCGCACCCGGCAGCCGCGCCGACACTGTCGGCCAGCAGGTCCAGCCAGTCCGCCTCGCGGTAGGCGGTCAGCCCCTGCAGCACCTCGATCAACCCGCCGTACGCCACCAGTGCCAGCAGCACAGCCAGGCCATCATGGCCGGCATAGGCGCGCCGTCCCAACACCGCCAGCACCACGAACGCCAGCATATGGTTGGTCTTGTCCCAGCCCGTGGTCGGCAGGGGCTGCGTTGGCGGCATCAGCGAGAGCACCAGCACGGCCGCCGCGCACGCCCAGAAGAGCAGGCGCCAGCGGAAAGCCGTCAGGTTCGGGACAAGGAGCGAAGGCATGGGCATGGGGTGGGCGCGGCGCCGCCATTGGTGACCCATCAATATATATCGCCCGCGTGCCTTCCCGGCAGGGCTGGATTCCCGGGGCGCCTTGCGCTACAATCCGCAGCCTCGTTGCGCTGCAGGCATGGGTCGACTCGACACCGGGCGCCGGCAGCGGCGGACAGATGAAAGGCGGGCAGTTCCAGCCGCCTTTTTTGCTTTCCTGTCCGGCGCGCGCCAACGAGCATCGCGGCCGCCCGCCCGGGCTGCGCCGCAAGGACCGCGAGGGTGGCGAAATTGGTAGACGCACCAGGTTTAGGTCCTGACGCCAGAAATGGTGTAGGGGTTCGAGTCCCCTCCCTCGCACCACCCGCCCTTTCTGTGGCGGACTGACCACATCCCGTATCGCCATCGACCTCTGCCTCACGGGGCGCAGATGCCGGCCATCCCAGCCGAAGCATCCCAATCCTTTCTCGCCGTTTTCGCCCGCGCTATCATTCAGTCGCACATATCGATATTCGATACGTTCGTATATTGGTGCAATATCCAGCCATCGTGGTGCAGCCGTCCCGGCGTTGGTGCCACACCTGGCCATGACCTCACCCCCGACTGCGGTCGGTTTCCCGCCGAACCATGCCATCCAAGCCTGGCCAACTGCCCTCGCCCGCCCCCGACCGCGACAACCCGTTGTTCAACCAGTCGCTGGAAAAAGGCCTCGAAGTCCTGCGCGCCTTCAACGGCGTCCATCGCACGCTGACGCTGGCGGAACTGGCCGCGCTTACCGGCATGAACAAGAGTTCGGCGCAGCGCACGGTCCATACGCTGGAGGCGCTGGGCTATGTCGACAAGCATCCGCAGACGCGCCGCTTCCGGCTGACGCCTCGGGTGATGGAGATCGGCTACAACTACCTGGCGGCCGACGCGCTGATCCCGGTGGCGAGTCCCTACCTCTCCCAGCTCGCCGCGGCCAGCGGCGAAACCGCCAACCTGACCGAGCCGGTAGGGCTGGACATGGTCTACGTGGCGCAGCTGATGACCGCCAAGCACATGCCGGTGCTGACGCCGGTGGGCATGCGCATCCCGATGTATTGCACCAGCTCGGGCCGGGCCTGGCTGAGTACGCTGCCGGACGGCCAGGTCATGGCGATGCTGGAACAGTCGGCGCGCGTGGCGCGCACCCCCGCGACGTTGACCGACGTAGACGCGATTTTCGAGCGGGTCGCGGCCTGCCGCCAGCTGGGCTATGCCTGCAACGAGGAGGAACTTTTTATCGGCGACATGGGTCTGGCCGCGCCCATCGTCAACAGCCAGGGCGTGGCCGTCGGCGCGGTGCACGTGTCGCCGCCGGCGAGCCGCTGGACCATGGCCGAGGCACAGAAAAAGCTGGCGCCGCTGGTGGTCGAATGCGCGTGGGCGATCTCGCGTTCCATTGCCCACTGAGACAAGCCGACGCGCCGGCAGCCTGCGCCGGGAGGAGTGGTAGAACACCCTAGTGTCAGCGGCTTTCGCGGACCGCTCCTGCGATCTATTCTGAAGATGGGGCGGCACTGCGAGCTTGCGCATGCTGCGCCAGTCCTGACCTCAGCCCCGATCGGAGGGCATATGAAATTTCCTGCTTTGCTGTTGGCAGCCACGATGACCGCTGGCTGGTCGTCGTTCGCACAAGCTGCCGGGTGCCAGTACGACATGCAGTGCAAAGGGGAGCGGATCTGCCAGCAAGGGCAGTGCGTTTTTCCCGACGCCGAAGAGACAGCGGAAGCCGGCGGGCCATCCCCGTTGCCGACGACCAAGCGAACGCCGGCGCCTCCGCCGCCGCGCGGATGCTGCACCGTGGCAGGAAAGCTGAAGCTCTCGCCGGCCGCGGCTTCGGACACCAGCCTGGTGATCGGCGACAACTGCCAGGGCATGACGAATTCAGGCAAGCCGGTGCCAGGCACGATCTGCAACTAGGCGCAGTGGGCTGGCCACGCCGGCCGCCGCCGCGTGCGGCCGGCGTGCTAGCGCGCGTGCGCGAGCATCGCCTGCAGCAGCACGTTGGCGCCGGCCTCGATATGCTCGGGCAGCGCGTCCTCCAGCTCGTTGTGGCTGATGCCGTCCGTGCATGGCACGAAGATCATGCCGGTCGGCGCGCGCCGGGCGACGTAGACCGCGTCGTGCCCGGCGCCACTGACCACTTCCATATGCGGCAGGCCGAGCGCCGCCGCCGCCCGCCGCACGCTGTCCACGCATTCCGGCGCGAATGCACACGGCTCGAACTTGACCACCTGGCGGATCCCGACCTCCACGCCGCCGGCCGCGGCGATGCCTTCGAACGCGGCATGCATGGCCACGTGCATGCGATCCAGTCCTGCCTGCAACAGGTTGCGGAAATCGACCGAGAACTCGACCCGACCCGGAATCACGTTGCGCGAGTTTGGCGCGACCTGCAGGTAGCCCACGGTGCCGCGCCCGTGCGGCGCCTCGTCGTGCGCGATCCGATTTACGGCGTCGACCATGCGCGCCGCGGCCAGCATCGCGTCGTGGCGCAGCGCCAGCGGCGTCGGGCCAGCGTGCGCGTCCATGCCAGTCACAATCACGTCGTACCATTGCTGCCCCAGCGCGCCTGAGACCACGCCGATCGGCAGGCCGGCGGCTTCCAGCACCGGCCCCTGCTCGATATGGGCCTCGAAGTAGGCCGCGAACATGCCGCCCGGCACCTCGCCCGCCGGCTGCGCGCCGCGATAGCTGATCGCTTCCAGCGCGCTGCCCACGCTCACGCCATCGAGATCAGTCTGCGCACGCGCGAACTCTGCATCGAACTCGCCCGCAAACACGCCCGAACCCATCATCACCGGCGTGAAGCGCGTGCCCTCCTCGTTGGTCCAGAACGCAACCTCCAGCGGCGCGCGCGTGGCGATGCCCAGGTCGTTGAGCGTGCGCATGACCTCCAGGCCTGCGAGCACGCCGAAGTTGCCGTCGAACTTGCCGCCCGAGGGCTGCGTGTCGATATGGCTGCCGGTGGCGACCGCGCGCGCGTGCGGGTCGGTGCCGGCGCGGCGCGCGAACACATTGCCAATCTCGTCGACGCGGACCTCGAGCCCCGCCTCGCGGCACCACTGCACGACCAGGTCGCGCCCCTTGCGGTCGGCGTCGGTCAGCGCGATGCGGCACACGCCGCCCTTGGGCGTGGCGCCGATGGCGGCGAGATCCATCAGCGATTGCCACAGGCGGGCGCCATTGATGCGGGGAAGGTGTAGCAGGTCCATGTCGGCTCGGTTGGGTCGGTTGCTCGGTTGGAGATGGGACCTCGTTCAGCAAGAAGCAGACCACCGGTTCCCGCTTCGATCCACACGTCCGATGTCATCGCAGTGGCACATGACTTGCTTTGCAGACATCCGTCCCTTCAAGCCAACCCAGGAGCAAGCCTGTGCACCACGATCAGTCCCCTCTCGCGAATGGCCTCAAGTCCGGTCACAAGTCCGGCCTCAAGTCCGCCGCCGTCATGAGTGCCGCTGCGCTGTCTCTGCTGGCGCTGCCCGGCGCCGCGCACGCCGACAAGGTGCTGCGCATCGGCATGACCGCGGCCGACATCCCGCGCACGCTCGGCCAGCCTGACCAGGGCTTCGAGGGCAACCGCTTCTCCGGCATCCCGATGTACGACGGCCTCACGCAGTGGGACCTGTCCAGGGGCAATGGGCCCAGCCTGCTGATCCCCGGGCTGGCCACCGAGTGGAAGGTCGACGCCGCCGACAAGACCAAGTGGGTGTTCAAGCTGCGCCCCGGCGTCAAGTTCCACGACGGCACGCCGTTCAACGCCGATGCCGTGGTGTGGAACGTCGGCAAGGTGCTGGACAAGAGCGCCAGACAGTTCGATCCCAGCCAGGTCGGCGTGACCGCCTCGCGCATGCCGACGCTGCGCACCGCGAAGAAGATCGACGACCTCACGGTCGAGCTGGTCACCTCCGAGCCGGATTCCTTCCTGCCCTACAACCTGACCAACCTGTTCATGGCTTCGCCCACGCAGTGGGAGAAGAAATTCGCCGCGGTGCCGGCCTCGGTCACCGATCCGGTCGAGCGCTCCAAGCAGGCGTGGGTGGCCTTTGCCGCCGACGCCGCCGGCACGGGTCCGTTCAGGATGAGCCGATTCGTGCCGCGCGAGCGCCTGGAAGTGGTGCGCAATGCGCAATACTGGGACGCGAAGCGCGTGCCGAAGATCGACAAGGTCGTGATGGTGCCGATGCCCGAGGCCAACGCCCGCACCGCCGCGCTGCTGTCGGGCCAGGTCGACTGGATCGAGGCACCGGCGCCTGATGCGATCGCCCAGATCAAGAGCCGCGGCTTCCAGGTCTACGCCAATGCGCAGCCGCATATGTGGCCGTGGCAGCTGTCGTTCACGCCCGGCTCGCCGTGGCTGGACAAGCGCGTGCGCCAGGCCGCCAACCTCTGCGTCAACCGCAGCGGGCTGAAGACGCTGCTGGGCGGCTACATGGCCGAGGCCAAGGGCATCGTCGAGTCCGGCAACCCGTGGTGGGGCAATCCCAAGTTCGACATCAAGTACGACCCGGCCGCCGCGCGCAAGCTGATGCAGGAGGCGGGCTACTCAGCCGGCAAGCCGGTCAAGGTCAAGGTACAGGTGTCGGCGTCGGGCTCCGGCCAGATGCAGCCGCTGCCGATGAACGAGTACGTGCAGCAGAACCTGAAGGAGTGCTTTATCGACGTCGACTTCGACGTGGTCGAGTGGAACACGCTCTTCACCAACTGGCGCGTCGGCGCCAAGGACGCCAGCGCGCACGGCGCCAATGCCATCAACGTCAGCTTCGCGGCGATGGATCCGTTCTTTGCCATGGTGCGCTTCGTCAGCACCAAGACGCAGCCGCCGGTCTCCAACAACTGGGGCTATTTCGGCAATGCCGAGTTCGACAAGCTGATCGAGAACGCGCGCACGTCCTTTGACGAGAAATCGCGCGACGCGGCGCTGGCCAGGCTGCATGCCCGCATCGTTGAGGAGTCGCCGTTCGTGCTGATCGCGCATGACGTCGGCCCGCGCGCGATCTCGAAGAAGGTCAAGGGCGTGGTGCAGCCGCAAAGCTGGTTTATCGATATCGCGACGATGTCGATGGACTGAGCGCGCAATTTCCCCGGACGCCGCGCGGCTGCCCTGTGCCGCCGCGCGGCCCGGCAATCCCGCCATGTCTGATCCGGCGTGACCGCGCGTTGCGCGCGCACGCCTCAACTTGCCGGACTCTCCCATGCAATACCTGTTCCGCCGCATCCTGTATGCCCTCCCGATCCTGCTCGGGGTGGCGCTGCTGTGCTTCTCGCTGGTCCATATCGCGCCGGGCGATCCGCTGGTGTCGGTGCTGCCGCCCGATGCCTCGGAAGAACTGCGCCGCCAGCTCTCCGCGCTCTACGGCTTCGACAAGCCCTTCCTTGAGCAATTCGTACACTGGCTCAGCCGTGCGCTGCAGGGAGACCTGGGCACTTCCATCGCCACCAGCCGGCCGGTCATGACAGAGGTTGGCGCCGCCGTGGTCAATTCGCTGCGGCTCGCGACCGTCGCCACGCTGATCGGCTTCAGCTTCGGCTGCCTGTTCGGCTTTGTCGCCGGCTACCTGCGCGATTCGGTGGCAGACCGCACCGCGTCGCTGCTGTCGGTGCTGGGCGTCAGCATCCCGCACTACTGGCTCGGCATGGTGCTGGTGATCGCGTTCTCGGTGTTGCTGGGCTGGCTGCCGGCGACCGGCGCCGGTCCGGGCGGCTCGGGCGACTGGGCGTGGGACTGGGAGCATATGCAGTACATGCTGCTGCCGGCGGTGACCATGTCGGTGATCCCGATGGGCATCGTCGCGCGCACGGTGCGTGCGCTGGTGGCGGAAATCCTCGCCAACGAGTTCATCGTCGGCCTGCGTGCGCGCGGCCTGTCTGATCTGGCCGTATTCCGCCACGTGGTGAAGAACGTGGCGCCGACCGCGCTGTCGGTGATGGGCCTGCAACTCGGCTACCTGCTGGGCGGCTCGATCCTGATCGAGACCGTGTTCTCCTGGCCCGGCACCGGCTTCCTGCTCAACGCCGCCATCTTCCAGCGCGATTTCCCGCTGCTGCAGGGCACCATCCTCGTGCTGGCGGTGTTCTTCGTGCTGCTCAACCTGCTGGTCGACGCGCTCCAGACGCTGTTCGACCCGCGTATCCAGCGCAGCTAGCGCAAAGGAGCCGCCATGGAAATGACGCTCGACAACTCGACCGCCGCGGCCGCGGTGCAGCGCTCGCCCGGTTACTGGGCCACGGTGGGCCGGCGCCTGCTGCGCAACAAGCTCGCCATGCTGGCCGCGCTGGTGCTCCTGGCGCTGGTGCTGATGGCGCTGTTCGCGCCGGTGCTGATGCCGGCCGACCCCTATGCCTCGTCCATCCTCAAGCGACTGAAGCCGATCGGCACCGAGCACTTTCCGCTGGGCACCGACGAGCTGGGGCGCGACATGCTGTCGCGGCTGATGCTGGGCGCGCGCCTGTCGCTGTTCATGGGCATTACGCCGGTGCTGCTGGCCTTTGTCATCGGCAGCGCGCTGGGCATCGTTGCCGGCTATGCCGGCGGATGGACCAATACCGTGATCATGCGGCTCACCGACATCCTGTACGCGTTCCCGTCGGTGCTGCTGGCGATCGCGCTGTCGGGCACGCTGGGCGCCGGCGTGGGCAACGCGCTGCTGTCGCTGACCATCGTCTTTATCCCGCAGATCGTGCGCGTGGCGGAAAGCGTCACAACCCAGGTGCGCAACCGCGAGTTCGTCGATGCCGCGCGCGCCTCGGGCGCCTCGTCGCTGACCATCGTGCGCGCGCATGTGCTCAACAACGTGCTCGGGCCGATCTTTGTCTACGCCACCAGCCTGATCTCGGTGGCGATGATCCTGGCCTCGGGCCTGTCCTTCCTCGGCCTCGGCGTCAAGCCGCCCGAGCCGGAGTGGGGCCTGATGCTCAATACGCTGCGCACGGCGATCTACACCCAGCCCTGGGTCGCCGCCCTGCCCGGCGCAATGATCTTCCTGACCTCGGTCTCGTTCAACCTGCTGGCCGACGGCATCCGCTCGGCCATGGAAATCAAGGACTGAACCATGCCAGCACTGATGCAGGCCCCTCCTCCCCCGGCCGGCCGCGACGTCGGCGGCCCGGCCCAGCCACTGGTGATCGCCCACCAGCTGGTCAAGCACTTCCCGATCAAGTCCGGCGTGCCGGGGCTGCGCAAGCGCGCCGCGTCGGTACGCGCCGTCGACGGCGTCAGCTTCGACGTGCTCAAGGGCGAGACCCTTGGCGTGGTCGGCGAGTCCGGCTGCGGCAAGTCCACCACCGCGCGCTTGCTGATGCAGCTCACCGGGCAGGACAGCGGCGAACTGATCTTCGACGCGCAGGGCGTGGGCTCGGCGCAGTTGCCGCTGAAGCAGTTCCGCAGCCAGGTGCAGATGGTGTTCCAGGACAGCTATTCGTCGCTGAACCCGCGCCTGACCATCGAGGAATCGATTGCCTTCACCCCGCGCGTGCATGGCGTGCCGGCGCGCGAGGCCACCGAGCGCGCGCGCTACCTGCTGCAGCGCGTCGGGCTGGAGCCGGCGCGCTTTGCCGGGCGCTATCCGCACGAGCTGTCGGGCGGGCAGCGCCAGCGCGTCAATATCGCCCGCGCGCTGGCGCTGCGCCCGCGGCTGGTGATCCTGGATGAGGCGGTGTCGGCGCTCGACAAGTCGGTGGAAGCGCAGGTGCTGAACCTGCTGCTCGACCTGAAGGCGGAGTTCGACCTGACCTATGTCTTTATCAGCCACGACCTCAATGTGATCCGCTACCTGTGCGACCGGGTGATGGTGATGTACCTGGGCAAGGTGGTGGAGATCGGCGATACCGAGACCATCTACCGCCGCCCGGCGCATCCGTACACGCGCGCGTTGCTGGCTTCCATGCCGTCGATGGACCCGGATCGCCGCACCGAGGTGGCGCCGCTGGCGGGCGACCCGCCCAACCCGATCAACCCGCCGTCCGGCTGCAGCTTCCACCCGCGCTGCGCCATGGCGCAGGACGTCTGCGCGCGGCGCGAGCCGCAGCTGACCGACGTGGTCGCCGGACATACGGTGTCCTGCCTGCTGGCCACCGCGCCCTGAGGAGCCCTCATGTCCGCAACCCCGCAAAACAACCCGCCCGGCGCGCCGATGATCTCGGTCCGCGACCTGCGCGTCACCTTCTCCGGCGGCGGCAAGACCATCCGTGCCGTCAACGGCGTCTCGCTCGACGTCGGCGCCGGCGAGGCGGTGGCCCTGATCGGCGAATCCGGCTCGGGCAAGAGCGTCACGCTGCGCGCGCTGATGCGCCTGCACCCGCCGCGCCGCACGCGCGTGGAAGGCCAGGTCCGTGTCGACGGCGCCGACGTCACGTCGCTGGACAAGCACGCGCTGTCGCGCCTGCGCGGAGGCACCATGGCGATGGTGTTCCAGGAGCCGCTGCTGGCGCTGGACCCCGTCTACACCGTCGGCCAGCAGATCGTCGAGTGCATCCGCACCCACGACAAGGTCTCAGCCGCCGAGGCGCGCGAGCGCGCACTGAAGGCGCTCGAGTCCGTGCGCATCCCCAGCCCGGAACGGCGCCTGGTCACCTATCCGCACGAGATGTCGGGCGGCATGCGCCAGCGCGCGATGATCGCGCTGGCGCTGTCGGCGCGCCCCAAGATCCTGCTGGCCGACGAGCCCACCACCGCGCTCGACGCCACCGTGCAGATCCAGGTGCTGATCCTCCTGCGCGAACTGCAGCGCGAGCTGGGCCTGTCCATCGTCTTCGTCACCCACGATATCGGCGCCGCGGTGGAGATCGCCGACCGTGTCGCCGTGATGTACGGCGGGCGCATCGTCGAGGAAGGTCCGATCCGCACCATCATGCGCGAGGCACGCCACCCGTACACCATCGCGCTGCTGCAAAGCCGCCAGCATGGCATGGAGCGCGGCCAGCGGTTGCAGACCATCGGCGGCGCCCCGCCCGACCTTGCCTCGCTGCCGCCCGGCTGCACCTTCGCGCCGCGCTGCGCGCATGCGCGGCCGGCATGCCTGGCCGAGGTGCCGCAACCGGTCATAGTCGGCTACGGCCATCGCGTGAGCTGCGTGCTGGCCACTGAGCCGGCGGTCGCCACGGCGGCATAAGCCTGCTGAACACCAACGTTTCCAGGATTCATCCATGACGCTTGCCACCCATCCCGCCCGCGCCTTCATGCCCTACCCCGGCGCCGCCGTCCCGCACGCCGCCAGCGGCCCGTTGCAGGGCCTGACCTTCGCCGTCAAGGACCTGTTCGACGTGGCCGGTTACCCGACCGGCGGCGGCAACCCGCACGTGCTGGCGCGCTCAGGCATCAAGACCACCACGGCGCCGGCCGTGCGGCGGCTGCTGGACGCCGGCGCCGCCTTCGTCGGCAAGACCCACACCGACGAGCTGGCCTTCTCGATGAACGGCCAGAACGCCCACTACGGCCGCCCGGTCAACGGCGCAGCGCCGGATCGCATCACCGGCGGCTCGTCGTCGGGCTCGGCCGCGGCCGTGTCCAACGGGCTGTGCGACTTTGCGCTAGGCTCCGACACCGGCGGCTCGGTGCGCGCACCGGCCAGCCACTGCGGCCTGTTCGGCATCCGGCCCACGCACGGGCGCATTTCGCTGGAGCGCTGCCTGCCGCTGTCCGAAAGCCTGGATACCTGCGGCTTCTTCGCGGGCGACATCGGCACCTTCGCGCGCGTGGCCAACGTGATGTTCGGCGCCGACCCGGCACCGCTGCCAACCACGCCGCGCTTGCTGATTGCGACCGACCTCTTCACCCAGCCGACGCCCGAGGCGCGCGAGGCGCTGGAGCCGGCCATCGCAAGGATCGAGGCCGCGCTCGGCAAGGCGTCGCCGGTGACGGCAGCCGACCGGCCGCTGTCCGAACTGTGGTGGGCATTCCGCTACGTGCAGGGATGGGAGGCGTGGCAGAGCGACGGCGCACTGATCGAGCAATATGGACTGGAGCTTGGCGCCGACGTCGCGGCGCGCTTCGCCTTCTCCAAGGCCGTCACGCGCACGCAACTGGAAGAAGCCAGCGCCGTGCGCCGCGACTTCACTGCGTACCTGGGCCGGCTGCTGGGCCAGGACGGCGTGCTGGTGCTGCCGACCATGCCTGATATCGCCCCGCTGCGCGCCGAGCCGATCGAGTCGCTGGAGACCTACCGCAACCTCGCCGCCCACACGCTGTGCCTGACGCCGCTGACCGGCTTCCCGCAACTGAGCCTGCCGCTGGCGGGCCGCGACGGCGCCCCGCTCGGCATCTCGCTACTCGGGCCCGCCGGCAGCGACCGCAGCCTGGTCGCGCTGGCCGAGGCTATCATGGCGAAACAGGCGTGAGTCAAACAAGGACGGAATATGGCCCGCATCCGCATCACCGCTGGCGGCTACAACTTTGTCGCCGAGACCAACCCCGACGCCCCAAAGACCGTCGAAGCCTTCCTCAAACTCCTGCCCTACCGCGAAAAGCTGATCCACGTGCGCTGGAGCGGAGAAGCCTGCTGGATCCCGTTGGGTGAGTTCCGGCTCGGCGTGGATTTCGAGAACCACACCAGCCATCCGTCCGTCGGCGACATCTTGTTCTACCCGGGCGGCTACAGCGAGACCGAGATCATCCTGGCCTACGGCAGCTGCTGCTTTGCCAGCAAGATGGGACAACTGGCCGGCAACCATTTCCTGACCGTGGTCGAGGGCAAGGAAAACCTGCGGGCGCTGGGAACGAAGGTGCTGTGGGAAGGCGCGCAGGATATCGAATTCGCGCTCGCGTGACGCTGACGTCTCGCAGCGGCGGATAAGCCGCTGAGCCAGGCCCACCCGCGTCAGGGGGGCCGCCGCTGGCCCGTGCCGCCAGCCCGTGCGGCGCTCCTACAATGCCCTCAACGCATCGGCGCGGCCCCGCCGCGCCGGCTGCCCTTGAGGAACCCAGCATGCCCCACGCCGGAGCGCGCCCCGCAGCGACATCCCCCGCACCTCCCGCCCATTCCGACAGCGTCGTTTCTACCGTCGCCCCGACCCGGCTCGTGCCACCGCGCGGCGCCCGCCCGCTGATGCCGCGCGAGGCGCTGCTGGCGCGCCTGACCGAAGCGCGCCGCCAGCGCTGCGTGGTGATCCAGGGTCCCGCCGGCTGCGCCAAGACAAGCACGCTGGTGGCGTGGCGGCAGGCATTGCTGAAGCTCGATTTCGACGTGGCATGGCTGTCGCTGGAGGCGGAGGACAACAACCTGGCAGCGTTCTTCAACGGACTGGTGGCCAGCCTCGCGACCGTGGACGCGGCCATCGTGCGCGATGCCTGGCTGCTGATGGGGCGCGATGGCAACCAGTCCGCGGCGGAGCACTGGGTAATCACACTGGTACGCGCCATTGCCGCCCGTAAGCGCGAATTGGTGCTGATGCTGGACGACGTCCACCACCTGGACGATCCCGGCGCGCTGCTGGCGCTGCGCTGGCTGATCGACTATGCGCCGCCGCAGCTCCATGTGGTGCTGGCATCGCACACCGCGCCGCCGCTGTCGCTGGCGCGGCTGCGCTCGCAAGGGCTGCTGTCCACTTTCGGGCTGGCCGACCTGCGTTTCTCGGCGCAGGAGTCGGCGCGCTTCCTGCAGGACCAGCTTGGCCGCATCGAGGCGCATGACGCCGGCCGCCTGCATGAACTGACCGACGGCTGGGCTGCGGGGCTGCAGCTCTTTGCCATCGACCTGAAGGGCAAGCGCGGCGGCGCCTACCGCCCGGTCGAGGTGCGCGACGCGCAGGCCTTTGCGCACTACTTCGAGCGCGAAGTGCTGGTTCGGCTGGACGTGGGCGACCTGCACCTGCTGACCCGCATGGCGGTCTGCCACCGCTTCTGTGGCGCGCTGTGCGCGACGCTGCTGGGCCGGCCCGACGCGGCCGCGGAGATCAACGCCCGGCTGACGCACCTGGCGAGCGATGACCTCTTTATCGCGCAGGTCGGCAATGCCCGCCACGGCGAAACCTGGTACCGGCTTCACCCGCTGCTGCGCGAAGTGCTGCTCGGCCGCCTGGACAAGCTGCCGCACGATGAACTGGCGACAATACATGCGGCGGCCTGGCAGTGGTTCCGTGCACATGGCGATATCGACGAAGCCGTGCGGCACGCCGTGCTCGCAGGTGACGCCAACGCGGCCGCGGAACTGGTGCACGGCTGCGCGCACAGCCTGCTGGCGCGCGGCGAACTGAGCCAGCTTGCGGCGCTGATGCGGCAACTTCCCGCCGAGCAGGTTCGGGCCCGCTTCGGCCTGCTCCTGGTGCAGGCCCACCTGCAGATGTACGCGGGCGACGTCGACGGCATGCATGACAGCCTGCAGCGGATGCAGGCCCAGCCCGAGCGCCTGGGTCCGCGCGAGCGCTACGCCATGGCGCTGCTGCGCGGCAGCATCGCTCTGCAGCGCGACGATTCCGACGGCGTGGCCATGCTGCTGCCCGAACTGCAGCGCATACCCGCCGGCGCCGACGACTTTACCCTGACCGGGCGCGGCAACATCCTGTCGTGGATGCACATCTTCCGCGGCGAATACGAGCTGGCCCGGCGCGTGATCGAAGACGGCGCCCCCTGCGACGGCGCCCCGCGCGGCACGCTGCTCGGGCGTTGCATGGGCGGCATGACCCACGCCGTCGAAGGCAAGGTGCTGGTGGCCGAGCGCGTGTTCCAGGAAGTGCTGACCGAGGCCGACCAGCGCGGACCCGCGTATGCCGGCGTCGCCTGCATGGCGGCGGCGTTGCTCGGCGAGACCCTGTATGAGCTTGACGATGTCGGCACCGCGGCCAGCCTGCTGGAGGCGCGCATGGACGTGCTGGGGCGCATCTCCATCCCCGACACCGTGCTGCGGGCGCTGCTGGCACTGTCCGGCAGCCGCTGGCTCGCGGGCGACCGCGCCGGCGCGCTGGCCCTGCTGGATTGTCTGGAGCGCTGCGGACAGCGCCGCCGTGCTGACCGGCTGGTCGCAGCCGCGCTGTACCAGCGCTCGCGCCGCCTGCTGGAAGACGGCAATATCGATGGGGCCGACGGCGCCCTGCTGCGGCTCGAAGCGCTGGCCGCCCGGCATGCCGGCGCGGTGCGCAGCACCGCCTGGGAAGTGCGCGTCCACGCCGACCTGGCACGCATCGGCATGTGCCTGCACCACAACGACTTCGACGGGGCGCTGTCGCGGCTGGAACCGCTGGCGGCGCTGTCCGAGGCCGGCGGGCGCTGGTCGCGCGTGGCCAGCGTGCGCGTGCTGATGGCGCTCGCGCACCACGGCCGCCGCGACGCCGCCGCGGCCCGCCGCCAACTGGTCGACGCGCTGCGCATCGGCCACCGCCACGGCCTGGTACGCAGCCTGCTCGACGCCTCGCCCCAGGTGCCGGCGATGCTGGCCGCACTTGCCGGCGACGACACCCTCGACCCGGTGCTGGCGTTCTACGCGCAGCGGCTGGTCGACGCCGCCGGGCCGGCCGCACGCGTTATCGCCGAGGCCCAGCCAGAAGTAGCGGCCCGCCTCGCCAGCCTCAGCGAGCGCGAGCAGGAGGTGCTGGGGCTGCTCGCCCAGGCCATGCCCAACAAGAAGATCGCGCGTATTCTCAATGTGTCGCTCGACACGGTGAAGTGGCACCTGCGCAACGTCTACGCCAAGCTCGAAGTCGCCGGCCGGGACGAAGCGGTTGCCCGGCTGCGCGATGCCGGGGCAACGCGCCAGCCCGCGCCCGCGCCATGACTGCCCACCCTACACCACCGGTGTAGGGACTTCCCGCGCGCCCCGCGCCAAACTGGTTCCATCGAGGCAGCGACACCGCTGCCGTCCACCAGTCAATTCGGGAGCCATCGATGGAAATCATTCGCACCGTCTACCGCGAAGACCACGAGATGTTCAGGGAAACGGCGCGCCGCTTCTTCGAGCGTGAATGCCTGCCGCGCCAGGCGGCCTGGGACCAGGCCGGCGTGGTCGACCGCGAGACCTGGCGCAAGGCCGGCCGCGAGGGTCTGCTGTGCGTCACCGTGCCGGAGGAGTACGGCGGCGGAGGCGGCGATTTCGGCCACTCCGCCGTGCTGGCCGAGGAATACCACCGCTCCGGCATTTCCGGGCCGAGCTTCTCGGTGCACTCGGATATCACCGCGCCCTACATCGTGCGCCTGGGCACCGAGGAACAGAAGCGCAAGTGGCTGCCCGAGATCTGCCGTGGCGAGAAGATCCTGGCCATCGCCATGACCGAGCCCGGCAGCGGCTCCGACCTGAAGTCGATCCGTACCACCGCCGTGCGCGACGGCGACGAATTCGTCATCAACGGCAGCAAGACCTTTATCTCCAACGGCCTGAATGCCGACATGGTCGTGGTGGTCTGCAAGACCGATCCGTCCGCGGGCGCCAAGGGCGTGAGCCTGATCATGGTGGAAGCCGACCGCGCGGGCTTCCGCCGCGGACGCAAGCTGGAGAAAGTGGGCCAGCACGCCGCCGATACCGCCGAGCTCTTCTTCGACAACGTGCGCGTGCCGGTCGGCAACCTGATCGGCAACGAGAACGGCGGCTTCATCCATCTGATGGAAGAACTGCCGCAGGAGCGCCTGATCATCGCCGTCTACTGCGCCGCCAAGCTGGAGCGCCAGCTCGAGCTGACGCTGCAGTACGTGAAGGACCGCCGCGCCTTCAACCAGACCGTGTGGGACTTCCAGAACACCAAGTTCAAGCTGGCCGACGTCAAGGCGCAGGCGGTGGCGGTGCGCACCATGGTCGACTACTACATCGGCAAGCACATGACCTGCAAGCTGTCGTTGCAGGAGGCTGCCATCGCCAAGCTGTTCGCCACTGAGACCATGTGGAAGTGCATCGACGACATGGTGCAGCTGCACGGCGGCTACGGCTACATGCTCGAATACCCGATCGCGCGCGCCTTTGTCGACATGCGCGTGACCCGCATCTTCGGCGGCACCAGCGAAGTGCTGCGCGACCTGATCGCGCGCAAGCTCTGAACCCACCCTCCTTACCCCTCCTTCAGGAACCATCATGAGCGAGAAAGTCCTGGTTGCCGGCGTCGGCATGATCCCTTTCGCCAAGCCCGGCGCGAGCCTGAGCTACACCGAAATGGGCGCCGAAGCCACACGCCGCGCGCTGGCCGACGCCGGCATCGGTTACGAGCACGTGCAGCAGGCGTTTGCCGGCTACGTCTACGGCGATTCGACCTGCGGGCAGACCGCGCTGTATGAAGTCGGCATGACCGGCATCCCCATCATCAACGTCAACAACAACTGCTCGACCGGCTCGACCGCGCTCTACCTGGCGCGCAAGGCGATCGAGTGCGGCGATGCCGACTGCGTGCTGGCGCTGGGCTTCGAGCAGATGCAGGCCGGCGCGCTGAAGTCGCACTGGGATGACCGTCCCGTCACGCGCGCCCGCTTCCAACCGATCATGCACGGCCTGACCGCCGACATGGCACACCTGCCGCAGGCGCTGCGCACCTTCGGCGGCGCCGGCCGCGAGCACATGCAGCGCTACGGCACCAGCATGGAGACCTTTGCCGCGGTGCGCGCCAAGGCCAGCCGCCACGCCGCCAACAACCCGCTGGCGCTGTTCCGCAAGGTCGTCAGCACCGAAGACGTAATGAACGACGTCGAGCTGCTGCCGGGCGTGATGACGCGCCTGATGGCCTGCCCGCCGACCTGCGGCGGTGCCGCGGCGATCCTGGTGTCCGAGCGCTTCGCCAGCAAGCACGGGCTGCGCACCGACGTGCAGATCGTGGCGCAGGCGCTCACCACCGATCCGCCCGCCTCGTTCGACCCGCCCTCGATGCTGAACTATGTCGGCACGCACATGACGCGCGCCGCCGCCAACAAGGTCTACGAGCAGGCCGGCATCGGCCCCGAGGATATCGACGTGTGCGAACTGCACGACTGCTTCGCCCACAACGAAGTGATCTCCTACGAGGCCCTCGGCTTCTGCCCCGAAGGCGGCGCCGAGAAGTTCGTGAGGGACGGCGACAACACCTACGGTGGCAAGGTAGTGGTCAACCCGTCGGGCGGCCTGCTCTCCAAGGGCCATCCGCTGGGCGCTACCGGACTGGCGCAGTGCTACGAGCTCACCCATCAGCTGCGCGGCACCGCCGAGCAGCGCCAGGTGCCGGACGTGAAGCTGGCCCTGCAGCACAACCTCGGCCTGGGCGGCGCCTGCGTGGTGACGCTGTACGGCAAGAACTGACCAGAAAAAAACGACGAGGCACGCCGCGTGCACCCCGGCACGCGGCAGCGCCCCGCAAGGAGACAGCTATGAAACGTTCCATCCTTTCCCGCGTGCTGGGCCTCGGCCTGGCGTGCTCGCTGCTGCTGCCGGCGCTGCCGGTGGGCGCCGCCGACAATTTCCCTTCGCGCCCGCTGCGCTTCATTGTCCCGCTGACGCAGGGCAGCGGCTCGGACACCGTGACCCGCGTCGTCGCCGAGCTGGTCGGCAAGGACCTGGGCCAGCCTGCCGTGGTCGAGAACCGTCCCGGCGGCGACACCGTGATCGCCGTGCAGAGCCTGCTCAACGCGCCCGCCGACGGCTACAGCATCCTGATGATCTCGCCCAGCGCGATGGTCATCAACCCGCTGGTCAATGACAAGCTGCCCTACGATCCGCGCGAGATCCGCCCGCTGGCCTCAGCGATCCGCGCCTCGGCCGTGCTGGTGACCGGCAGCCAATCGCCCTACAAGAGCTTTGCCGATGTGGTCAGCGCCGCGCGCAAGAAGCCTCACGCGCTCAGCATCGCCAACTACAGCTACCACTACCGCCTGGGCGCGCTGCAGCTGCAGCAGATGGCCGGCATCGACCTGAACCATATCCCGTACAAGGGCGCCGCGCAGGTGCAGACCGACGTGATGGGCGGTGCGCTCGACGTGGCCTTGCTGGACGTCGGCGGCGCGCTGCCGCTGCTGCGCGCCGGCAAGCTGCGCCCGCTGGCCGTGACCACCAGGACGCGCCACCCCGACCTGCCCGACGTGCCGACGCTGCACGAGAGCGGTGTGCCTAACTACGAGCTGTCGGTCTGGATCGGGTTCGGTGTCAGCAGCAAGACGCCCGAGCCGGTCGCGCAGAAGCTCGAGGCGGCGCTGCTGAAGGCGCTCCGCACGCAGGAATTCCGCAGTTTCGCCGCGCGCGCGGGCTATGCCGAAGTGCTGGCCGAGCCGGGCAAGCGCATGAGCGCGATGATCGCCTCGGAACGGGTGCGCTACGGCGAGCTGGTCAAGACCTACGACGTCAGCACGCGCTGAGCGCCGCGCTGCCCTGCACTACCAACCGAACAGGATTCACCATGTCACAGCTTTGCAAGGACCGCGTCGTCCTCATCACCGGCGCCGGCCGCGGCATCGGGCGCGAGTACGCGCTGGAATTCGCCCGCCAGGGCGCCAAGGTAGTGGTCAACGACCTGGGCGGGCGCGGCGACGGCGGCGGTGCCGCCAGCGGCCCGGCCCAGGAAGTGGTCGCCGAGATCCGCGCTGCCGGCGGCGAGGCCATCGCCAACTTTGACGACGTGGCCGACTGGGCCGGCGCCGGGCGCATGATCCGCGCCGCCATCGATACCTTCGGCGGCCTCGACGTGCTGGTCAACAATGCCGGCATCCTGCGCGACCGCACGCTGGTCAACATGACCGAGGAAGACTGGGACGCCGTCATCCGCGTGCACATGCGCGGCACCTTCGCGCCGTCGCGGCACGCGGCCGCCTACTGGCGCGAGGAATCCAAGGCCGGGCGCCAGCGCGCCGCGCGCCTGATCAACACCAGTTCGTCGTCGGGCCTGTACTGCAACCCCGGCCAGTCCAACTACGGCGCGGCCAAGGCCGGCATCGCCGCGATGTCGGTGATCGCCGCGCGCGAACTGGACCGTTACGGCGTCACCGTCAACGCGATCTACCCGACCGCCATGAGCCGGCTGACCGAGGACATCTTCGCCACGCGCCGCACCGAGTTCAGCGCCGGTGCCGCGCCCGGCTTCGATCCGCTCGATGCCGGCAACGTGGCGCCGCTGGTGGCGTGGCTGGGCAGCGTCGAATCCGGCGAGGTGACCGGGCGCGTGTTCGGCGTGCGCGGCGGCCGCATCACGGTCGCCGAAGGCTGGCATGCCGGCCCGCGCATCGAGCAGTCCGGACGCTGGGACGCCGCCGAGCTGGGCCGGCATATCCCGGCGCTGGTCCGGCAGGCGGCGGCCAACGCCGACACCTCGGGCGAAATCCCGTCCGCCTGAGACCGCACCTACCGAGCCGAGCCATGAACCCGACCCCCAAGTACCTGGGCGACCATGCCGCCCTGACCCCCGACAAGCCCGCCGCCATCAACGGCACCACTGGCGAGACCCTGAGCTACCGCGAGCTGGACCAGCGCTCGAACCGCTTTGCCCAGCACCTTTACGCGCTCGGCCTGCGCCGCGGCGACCATATCGCGATGGTGCTCGAGAACAATATGCGCTGCTTCGAGCTGTGCTGGGCTGCGTTGCGTTCCGGGCTGCTGATCACGCCCGTCAACCGCTTCCTGACCGCGCCCGAGGCCGCCTACCTGATCGAGGACAGCGAGGCGCAGGTGGTGGTGACCTCATACGCGATGCGCGAGCTGGCTGCCCAGCTGACGGACCTGATGCCGACCTGCCGCCGCCGGCTGATGCTGGACGGCACCATTCCCGGCTGGGACAGCTACGAGCAGGCCATCGCCGCGCACCCGGCCGAGCGCCTGGCCGAGGAATGGATGGGCGCGACCATGATCTACAGCTCCGGCACCACCGGCCGGCCCAAGGGCATCGTGCGCGCACAGCCGCAGGGCTATGTGACCGAAGGCTCGGGTTCGCCGCGCCGGGCGCAGTTCGTCCGCTATGGTTTCGATGCCGACACCATCTACCTGTCGCCAGCGCCGCTGTACCACACCGCACCGCTCGGCTACGGGCTGGAGACCCAGTTCGGCGGCGGCACGGTGGTCTTCATGGAGAAGTTCGATCCGGTCGAGGCGCTGCGCCTGATCGAACGCTACCGCGTCACCCACAGCCAGTGGGTTCCGACCATGTTCATCCGCATGCTCAAGCTGGAGCCGGCGCAGCGCGCCGCCTTCGACCTGTCCAGCCACCGCGTGGCGATCCACGCCGCCGCGCCCTGCCCGCAGGACATCAAGCGGCAGATGATCGACTGGTGGGGGCCGATCGTGCACGAGTACTACGCCGCCACCGAAGGCAACGGCGTGGCCACGCTCAACACCGAGGAATGGCTGGCGCACCCGGGTTCGGTCGGCAAGGCGCTGGTGGGCGTGCTGCATATCTGCGACGACGACGGCAACGAGCTGCCCTGCGGCGAGAGCGGCCTGGTGTACTTCGAGCGCGAGGTGCTGCCCTTCCATTACCACAAGGACGCGGACAAGACCCGCGCCGCCCAGCACCCGCGCCACCCAACCTGGACGTCCGTGGGCGATATCGGCCGGCTGGATGAAGACGGCTACCTGTACCTCACGGACCGCAAGGCCTTCATGATCATCTCCGGCGGGGTCAACATCTACCCGCAGGCGATCGAGGACGCGCTGGTCGTGCACCCCAGCGTCGGCGACGCCGCGGTGATCGGCGTGCCCAATGCGGAGATGGGTGAAGAGGTCAAGGCGATTGTCGAGCCGGCCGCCGGCATCGCGCCTTGCGCCGAACTGGCCGAGACCCTGCTCGAATACCTGCGCGGCAAGGTGGCCCGCTACATGGTGCCGCGCTCGATCGACTTCATCGACACCATGCCGCGCCTGCCGACCGGCAAGCTTTACAAGCAGTCGCTGCGCGACCGCTACTGGAAGCAGCAGTGAGCGCGCGGCCGATACCGCGCACCGAAGGGACCCAATCGCGGCGCATGCGCCCCTGCCTGCCGCCGACAAGGAGCAAGAAGTGAGCAACCTGCTGGACGCCTTCCGGCTGACCGCGCTGCCGCCGGCCGCGGAAGCCTTTCGCGCTGACGTGAAGCGCTTTCTGGACGAGAACCTGCCCGCCGCGACGGCCGATATCCGCGCGCGTTCCTGGCTGGGCTTCGATGCGGCATTCAGCCGGCGGCTGGCCGAACGCGGCTGGGTCGGCGTGACGCTGCCGGCCGGCTACGGCGGCGCCGGCATGGATGCCTGGCACCGCTTCGTGCTGGTGGAAGAACTGCTGGCCGCCGGCGCACCGGTGGCGGCGCACTGGGTTGCCGACCGCCAGAGCGGCCCGCTGATCCTGAAGTACGGCACGCCGGCGCAGAAGGACTTCTACCTGCCGCGCATCTGCAGCGGCAGCGCCTTCTTCTGCATCGGCATGAGCGAACCCAATTCGGGCTCGGACCTGGCCAGCGTGCGCACCCGCGCCACGCGCTGCGAAGACGGCTGGCGCCTGAGCGGGCGCAAGATCTGGACCACCAACGCGCATCACTGCCACTACATGATCGCGCTGGTGCGCTCCTCCGGGGTGCCGGAAGAGCGGCAGAAGGGACTGTCGCAGTTCATCATCGACCTGTCCGCGCCCGGCGTCACGGTGCGGCCGATCGTGGACCTGACCGGCGACGCGCATTTCTCGGAAGTCACCTTCGACGAGGTCTTCCTGCCGGACGGTGCGTTGATCGGCGCGGAAGGCAGCGGCTGGGAGCAGGTCACCGCCGAACTCGCCTTCGAGCGCAGCGGCCCGGAGCGGCTCTATTCCAGCATCGTGCTGGTGGACCGCTGGGTGCAGGCGCTGCGCGCCGGCCAGCCTGGCCACACTGATACCGCGCTGCTGGGCAGCTTCGTCGCGCAACTGGCCGCGCTGCGCAGCCTGTCGCTGGCGGTAACCGCGCGGCTGGTACAGGGAGAAAGCCCGGTGGTGGAAGCGGCACTGGTCAAGGACCTGGGCACGGAATTCGAGCAGTCGATCCCTGCCCTGCTGGAAGCCGTGATCAGCGCCGATCCCGGCACGGCGCCGGATCCCGAGCTGTACCGCACGGTGGCTTTCCTGAGCCAGATCTCGCCCACGTTCTCGCTGCGCGGCGGCACGCGCGAGGTCTTGCGCGGCATGATCGCGCGCGGTCTGGGCCTGCGCTGACCGAACCCAATCTGTGAGAGGGACATCATGTTCACCGAAGCAATCGAAGACATCCTGCGCGACCACGCCACGCCGGCCACGCTGCGCACCATCGAAGGCGGCGCGGCACCCGGCACGCTGTGGCCGGCGCTGGCCGACGCCGGCTTCCTGGAGCTGATGGCACCGGAATCCGCGGGCGGCGCGGGCCTGTCGCTGCCGGCCATCGGCCCCATCTTCACGGCCTTCGGCCGGCATGCGCTGCCGGTACCGGCGGCGCAGACCATCGCCGCACGGGCGCTGCTGGCGCCCACGGGCACGCAATCGCCAGCCGGCATGATCACGCTGGCCGGCCAGTGCGTGCGCGGCACCGACGGCACCATCACCGCGCCGCTGCTGCCCTTCGGCTCGCTGGCGGACTGGGTGCTGGCCAATGTGGAGGGCGGCATGCTGTTGCTCGACGCCAGGCTGGCACGACGCCAGCCGACCGGCGTGCGCGGCAGCCTGGTTGCCACGCTGAGCTGGGCCGCGCAGGACCTGCCCGGCCCGGTGGGCGACCACGGCGAGCGCGTGCGCGACTTCAGCGCCGCCATCCACGCGGCCGCCATCGCCGGCGCGATGGGGCGCGTATTCGACATGACGCTGCAGTACTGCAACGACCGCGCCCAGTTCGGCAAGTCGATCGGCAAGTTCCAGGCGGTGCAGCACCAGCTCAGCGTGATGGCGCAGCACGTGGCGGCGGCGGGCATCGCGGCGGAATTGGCCTTCGCCGGCGACCGCACCCTCCCCGCCCGCATGCCGGCGGCCATCGCCAAGGCCCGCACCAGCATGGCGGTGCCGCTGGTGGCCGCCACCGCGCATGCGCTGCACGGCGCCATCGGCGTGACCGAGGAATATGACCTGCAGCTCTATACCCGGCGCCTGCATGAATGGCGCATGGCGGACGGCTCAGAGGCGTACTGGAACCGGATCCTTGGCCAGTCGCTGCTGGCACAGCCAGGGAGCACCGTCACCGACTTCGTGCGCGAGACGCTCTGCGCCTGACACCCTCACGCCACCCAACGCCTGGAACCCATCATGAGCACCTTCCTCAACTACGAGCAGGACGGCCACGTCGTCACGCTGACCATGAACGACCCGGAGCGGCGCAATCCGCTGACCGGCAACACCGCCGTCGAAGAATTCGTCGCGGCGATCGACCGCATCGACGGCGATGCGAGCGTGCGCGCCGTGATCCTGACCGGCGCCGGCACCGCCTTCTGCTCCGGCGGCAATGTGGCCGGCATGGCCCGGCACGCCAGCGGCGAAGTGCCGGGCACCGAGATCCGCCAGGACTACCGGCGCGGCATCCAGCGGCTGCCGCTGGCGCTGTTCAACCTGGAAGTGCCGGTCATCGCCGCCGTCAACGGCCCGGCCATCGGCGCCGGCCTGGACCTGGCCTGCATGTGCGATATCCGCATCGCCTCCGAGCAAGCAAAGTTCGCCGAGAGCTTTGTCAAGCTCGGCATCATCCCCGGCGACGGCGGCGCGTGGCTGCTGCCGCGGGTCATCGGCCTGTCCCGCGCGGCCGAGCTGACCTTTACCGGCCAGGCCATCGACGCGCGCCAGGCGCTGGAATGGAACCTGGTCTCGCGCGTGGTACCGGCCGCCGAACTGCTGGCCACGGCGCGCGGCCTGGCCGATGCCATCGCCGCCAATCCACCCCACGCCGTACGCATGGCCAAGCGGCTGATGCGCGAAGGCATGCACAGCCGGCTCGACACCTTGCTGGAGCTGTCGGCCGCGTTGCAGGTGCTGTCGCACCAGACCGCGGACCACCGCGAGGCGGTGGATGCCTTCGTCGCCAGGCGGCCGCCGGTGTTCAAGGGCTGAAGGCAACCCGCATGCAAGCCGCTTTCCGTACCCGCATCACCGAGCTGCTGTCGATCCGCCACCCGATCCTGCTGGGCGGCATGCACCACCTGGGCGAGTCGCGCATCGTCGCGGCCATGGTCAACGCCGGCGCGATGGGCTTTATCACGGCGCGCTCGTTCGAATCGCCGGGCGCGCTGCGCGATGACCTGCGCCGCTGCCGCGACCTGACCGGCGGGAAACCGTTCGGCGTCAACCTCACGCTGGCGCGCCGGCCGGAGCACAACCGCAATGTGCAAGCGTGGATCGACGTGGCGCTGGACGAAGGCGTGCGCTGCTTCGAGACCGCGGGGGGCTCGCCGGAAGGGCTGGTCGAGCCGATCCACCAGCGCGGCGGCATCGTGATCCACAAGTGTCCGAGCGTGCGGCATGCGCTGAGCGCCGAACGGCTTGGCGTGGACGCGGTCACGCTGGTCGGCATGGAGGAAGGCGGGCATCCGGGCGCCAACCAGCTGCCGACCTTTGTCAACGGCGCCTTTGCGCTGGCAAAGCTGCGCGTGCCGCTGCTGCTGGGCGGCGGCATCGGCAACGGCCGCCAGATCGCGGCCGCGCTGGCGATGGGCGCCGATGGCGTGGTGATGGGCAGCCGCTTCATGGTTGCCGCCGAGATCCGCGCGCATGCGGCGCTGAAGCAGCGCATCGTCGAATCCGACCAGCACTGCTCCACCGCCATCCTCGGCACGCTGGGCGACACCTGGCGCGTGCTGGCCAACGACACGGCGCGCGAAGTGCAGCGCCTGGAAGCCGCCGGCGCGCGCAGCCATGCGGAATTTGGCGACCTGATCCTGTCGTCGCGCACGCGGCAGCGCGTCTATGCCGACGGCGAGGTCGACGCCGGCATCGTCTCGCTGGGCCCGGCCGGCGGCTTCTGCGACGCGATCGCGCCGGCCGCTCAGATCGTGGCCGGGCTGATGCGGGAGGCGTCGCAGGCGGCCGCGGCCTTCACTGCGACGTTCTCCGGCCGCCGTTGCACGGACTGAGATCTAGCCGGCCAGCGCCGATACACCGCCTTCCGGCCGCTTCACCCGGAACCACGCCGCATACAGCGCCGGCAGGAACAGCAGCGTCAGCACGGTGGCAATGATCAGCCCGCCCATGATTGCCACCGCCATCGGCCCCCAGAACAGCGAGCGCGACAGCGGGATCATCGCCAGCACCGCCGCGGCGGCGGTCAGGATGATCGGGCGAAAGCGGCGCACCGCAGCCTCCACGATGGCGGTCCACGGCGGCACGCCGGCGCTGATGTCCTGCTCGATCTGGTCGACCAGGATCACCGAGTTGCGGATGATCATGCCCAGCAGCGCGGTGATGCCCAGCTGCGCCACAAACCCCATCGGCGCGCGCAGCAGCAACAGCGTGGCGGCGGCGCCGATCAGCCCCAGCGGGCCGGTCAGGAACACCATGGTCGCGCGCGAGAAGCTGTGCAGCTGCAGCATCAGCAGCGTGAAGATAATGAAGATGCATAGCGGCAGCTGCACCGCGATCGACGCGCCCGCCTTGCCGCTTTCTTCTTCCGCACCGGCCACGGTGATGCGGTAGCCGGCCGGCAGCTGGGCGCGCAGCTTGTCGAGCTGCGGGTTGATCTGCGCGGTCACGGTCGGACCCTGGATGCCGTCGACCACGTCCGCCTGCACGGTGACGCCGAAGTCGCGGTTCTCGCGCCAGACCACGCCGGGCTCGGAGCGCAGCGCCACGCGCGCGACCTGTGTCAGCGGCACCATGCGGCCGTTATTGGTCGGCACCAGCATATTGTTCAGGTCCGAGATCGCGTCGCGCTCGTTGCGCGGGGTGCGCATCATGATGTCGATCAGCTTGTCGCCGTCGCGGTACTGGCCCACCGGCACGCCGGTCAGCACGGTCTGCGTGACGCGCGCGATCGCGTTGGTGGTGACGCCGAGCGCGCGCGCCTTGTCCTGGTCGATCTCCAGGCGCAGCATCTTGACGTTCTCGTTCCAGTTGTCGTTGACGCCGACGGTATTGGGATTGGCGCGCATCACCGCCTTGACCTGGTCGGCCAGCTGGCGCACCGCGGCGGCCTCCGGCCCGATCACGCGGAACTGCACCGGATAGGCCACCGGCGGCCCGTTGGGCAGCAGCTTGACGCGGCCGCGCAGGTACGGGAATTCGGTGTCGAACAGCGTGATGATGCGGCGGCGCAAGGCGTCGCGCACCTCGGTGCTGACCGGCATCACGATCACCTGCGCCACGTTGCTCTGCGGGAAGATCTGGTCCAGCGGCAGGTAGAAGCGCGGCGCGCCGGTGCCGACGAAGGTGGTCAGGCTCTCGACCTCGCGATCCTTGCGCATCAGCTGCTCGAAGCGCTTGGCCTCGGCCTCCATCTGGGCGAAGCTGGTGCCTTCGGGCATCCACATCTCCACCATCAGCTCGGGCCGGCTGGAATCCGGGAAGAACTGCTTCTCGACGAACTTGAAGGCATAGATGCCTAGCGCGAAGGCCACCAGCGTGATCGCGATCACCAGCTTGCGCCACGTTACGCACCAGTCCACCAGCCGGCGGAAGCGCGCGTAGAACGGCGTGTCGAAGACCTCATGGTGCTCGCCCGCGCCCGGGGCGCGGGTCTTGAGCAGCAGGTAGCCGAGGTAAGGCGTGAAATACACCGCCGCCAGCCACGACAGCACCAGCGCCAGCGCGGTCACGGCAAAGATCGCGAAGGTGTACTCGCCCACGGTCGAGCGCGCCAGCCCTACCGGCAGGAAGCCGGCCGCGGTGATCAGCGTGCCGGTCAGCATCGGCATCGCGGTCGAGGTGTAGGCGAAGGTTGCCGCCTCCATCTTGGAGAAGCCCTCTTCAAGCTTGCGCACCATCATTTCGACTGCGATGATGGCGTCGTCCACCAGCAGCCCCAGCGCCACGATCAGCGCCCCGAGCGATATCTTGTGCAGCCCGATGCCGAAGATATTCATGAACAGGAAGGTCACCGCCAGCACCAGCGGGATGGTCAGCGCCACCACCAGGCCAGGGCGCACGTCCAGCCGCAGCGGTTTGGTGTGCAGGCCCAGCGAGACGAAGCTGACCGCCAGCACGATCACCACCGCCTCGATCAGCACGTGCACGAACTCGCCCACCGAACGTTTGACGGCTTCCGGCTGGTCCTGCACCTGGCCCATCTCGATGCCCACCGGCAGCTGGCCGCGCATCCGGTCGAAGGCGGCGCGCAGGTCCTTGCCGAGCTGGATGATGTCGCCGCCCTTCTGCATCGAGATGCCCAGCCCGATCACGTCCTTGCCGTTGAAGCGCATGCGCGTCTGGGTTGGATCGACATAGCCGCGGTAGACGTGCGCGATGTCGCCCAGGCGGATATTGGCGATGCCGTTGGGCCCGCGCAGCACCAGGTTCTCCAGGTCCTGCACGCTGGCGAACTGGCCGGACACGCGCACCTGCAGGTTGTCGGTCGGCGTGACCAGCACGCCGCTGCCGGTCAGGTTGTTCTGCTGCGAGATCTGCTCGGCGATGGCGTTGATATCGAGCCCGAGCTGGGCGAAGCGCGCCTGGTTGAACTCGATATAGACCTTCTCGTCCTGCAGGCCGATCAGCGATACCTTGGCCACCGCCGGCACGCGCAGCAGTTCCTGGCGCACCAGGTCGGCGTACTCGCGCAGTTCCTTGTAGTTGAAGCCGTCGGCCGAGAGCGCGTAGATGGTGCCGTACACATCGCCGAACTCGTCATTGAAGAACGGCCCGCGCACGCCGGCGGGCAGCGTCTGCTGGATATCGCCGATCTTCTTGCGCACGGTGTACCAGACCTGCGCGGTCTCCTTGGCCGGCGAGGTGTCCTTGAGCTGGAAGATCACGGTGGTCTCGCCCGGCTTGGAGAAGCTGCGGATCTTGTCCGCGTAGGGCACTTCCTGCAGTTGGCGCTCGATCTTGTCGGTGACCTGGACGGCGATCTGCTCGGCGGTGGCGCCGGGCCAGAAGGCCTGCACCACCATCACGCGGAAGGTAAAGGGCGGGTCCTCGTCCTGCCCGAGCTGGAAGAACGCCAGCAAGCCGCCAAGCAGCAGCACCACCAGCAGGTAACGGGTCAGCGGCTGGTGCTCGAGCGCCCAGCGCGACAAATTGAAGCGCGAATGATCCATGCGGCCTCAACCCTGCGTCGGGTTGGCGGCCAGCGCGGATGCGGGCGCGGACGCCGGCGTCACGGTCTGCAGCGGCCGCACCTTCTGGCCCGGGCGCAGCAGGTGGACCCCGGCCGTGACGATGGTCTGGCCGGGTGCCAGCCCCTGGCGCACCTCGACCTCGTTGCCGATGGCCTCGCCCAACGTCACCGGCACCGGTTTGACCGTGCCGGCGGCGGCGTCAAAGACCCACACCTGGTTGCGGCCCTGCTCCTGCAGCAGCGCGGTCAGCGGCACGCGGATGGCCGGGGTGGCCCCATTGCGCACGAAGGTCACCACCGCCGTCATGCCGAGCTTCAGGTCGGCGGGCGGGTTGGGAATGGTCACGCGGGTGGCGTAAGTGCGGGTAACGGGGTCCGCGGCGGCAGCGATCTCGCGCACGCGGCCCGGCAGCGTGCGCTGCGGCTCGGCCCAGGTATGGATGGTCACGTCGGTGATGCCGCGCAGCTGGTCGACCTGGTCTTCGGGCAGGCCGATGGCAACTTCCTTCTCCGCGGTCTGCGCCACGCGCACTACCGGCTGGCCGGGGGTGACCACCTGGCCGACCTCGGCATCGATCGCCGTGACCACGCCATCCGCGTCGGCATGGAGCACCGCATAGGCGGTCTGGTTGGACTGGCTGCGCAGGCCGGCTTCGGCCTGCCGCAGGCGCGACTCGGTGGCCTCATAGGTCGCTTTGCGCCGGTGCTGCTCGGCGGCGCTGATAAAGCCCTTGGCGAACAGGTCGTTGTAGCGCTTCAGGTCGGCGGCGGCCAGGTCGCGGTCGGTCCGGGCCGCTTCATACTGGGCGCGCGAACCGGCCTCGGCCAGCGACAGGTCGGTCGGGTCCAGGCGCGCCAGCGGCTGTCCCTTGCGCACCGTCGCACCCACGTCGACCAGCCGCGCCGCGATCTTGCCGCCGACGCGGAAGCCCAGCCGGGACTCCACGCGCGGGCGCACGTCGCCGGAGAACTCGAAGGCGGTCTTGCCGCCGTGCTGGCTGAGCTGCATCAGGCGCACCGGGCGGACTTCCGGCGCGGGCTCGGTCTTCTTGCCGCAGCCGGCCAGCGCCAGCGCGGATGCGGCCGCAAGCAGGGCAAGCAGCCGGCCGGCCCGGCTCAGGGTTCTTGGAACGGCAGGAGTATCTGCGGCCGCAACTTCCGGCACTTGGCAAAGCACTGGCATCGGTAAGCAACAAGTCGGATGGAACAGCTGGCGAGACAATACAGCCCAGTATCAACGAATCCGTGCGCCGGGACATGCCAGGAAGTCTGGAGGGCCGCGGGGGCCGGCGCGGACAATAAATAACTGGCCGGTCAGTAATATAGCGATGACGGCAGGGGTGCGTCAAACGGCAGGCGACGAAATGGCTGGAATGAAGCTTCAGGTGCCGTTGGGGGCCGACGAGCTGTGGTTAAATGCCGCGATGCTACAATCCGGCGCGCCGTTGGCGCGCCCCGCTTTTGCCAACATCCCCCCATATCTTCAGACCGAGAACGGCGTGACGCCCGATCAGTATTGCCAAGAGAAAGTCGCCCAGAGCGGCTCGAGTTTCTATTACAGCTTCCTGTTCCTGCCGGCCGAACGCCGCCGCGCCATCACCGCGCTGTACGCCTGGTGCCGCGAGGTCGATGACGTGGTCGACGACAGCCACGACCCGGGCCTGGCCCACCAGCAGCTGGACTGGTGGCGCGGCGAGGTGCGCCGCCTGTTCGAGGGCGAGCCCACCCACCCGGCGACCAAGGCGCTGCAACCGCACGTGCACAGTGCCGGCCTGCCCCATGCCGAGATGTCCGAGGTGCTGGACGGCATGGAAATGGACCTGACCCAGACCCGCTACCTGGACGAGGCCGGCCTGAACCGCTACTGCCATTGCGTGGCTGGCGTGGTCGGCACGCTCAGCGCGAGGCTATTCGGCTATACCGACCCGAAGACGCTGGTCTTTGCCGAGAAGCTCGGGCAGTCGCTGCAACTGGTCAATATCCTGCGCGACGTGGGCGAAGACGCCCGCCGCGGCCGTATCTACCTGCCGGTCAATACGCTGCAGCAGTTCCAGGTGCCGGCCTCCGATATCCTCAAGGGCCAGCATTCCGAGCGCTTCGTCGCGCTGATGCAATACCACGCCGGCCGCGCCCGCGCGCTGTACCGCGAGGCCCTGGCGCTGCTGCCGAAGCAGGATCGCCGCGCCCAGCGCGCCGGCCTGCTGATGGGCGCGATCTACCACGCGCTGCTCGACGAACTCGAGGCCAGCCAGTTCCAGGTGCTGAACCAGCGCATCGCGCTGACGCCGATGCGCAAGTTATGGATCGCGTGGAAGACGTGGATCCGCAACAGCTGACGCGGCTGCCCCCGGGGGCGACAGGGGGCGCTGGCGCCTCCGTTGTTCCCTCTTCCCGATTCAACCGATTCAACCGGCCGTCCCAAGCCGTACCGCCATGACCCAGCCCCCTGCTTCCCTCGGCCAGTCCATCCTCGACCGTGCCGACCAGCTCGCCCGCTTCTCCGACATGGAAGGCGGCCTGACCTGCGCCTACCTGACCCCGGCCCACCGTGCCGCGCAGTCCCGGCTGGCACAGTGGATGGAAGCGGCCGGCATGCAGGTGCGCATCGACGCCACCGGCAACGTGATCGGCCGCTATGCCGCTGACCCGGCTGTGCAGGACGCACGCGTGCTGATGACCGGCTCGCATTTCGATACCGTGCGCAATGGCGGGCGCTATGACGGGCGCCTGGGCATTTTGCTGCCGGTCGCGGTGGTCGGCGCGCTCAATCAAGCCGGCATCCGCCTGCCCTACCACTTCGAGGTGGTTGGCTTCGCCGAGGAGGAAGGGCTGCGCTTCAAGACCAGCTTCCTCGCCAGCAGCGTGCTGGCGGGCCGCTTCGATCCGGCGCTGCTGGAGCGCCAGGACGCGGAGGGCATCACGCTGCGCGAGGCGCTGGCAGCGTCCGGGCTGCCCGGCGCGGGCGATCTGGCGGCCCTGCGTGCGGCGGCGGTCGATCCCGCCACGCTGCTGGGTTTTGTGGAAGTGCATATCGAACAAGGCCCGGTGCTGCTGCACCACGGCCTGCCGCTGGGCGTGGTCACGCAGATCGCCGGCAGCAGCCGCTTCCAGGTCAAGGTGGAAGGACTGGCCAGCCATGCCGGCACCACGCCGATGGGCATGCGCAAGGATGCTGCCGCGGGCGCGGCGGAAATGATCCTGCTGGTCGAACAGCGCTGCTCGGCGGCCCCCACGCTGGTGGGCACGGTCGGCCAGCTCCAGGTGCCCGACGGCTCAAGCAACGTGATCCCGGCGGCCTGCACCTTCTCGATGGATATCCGCGCGGGCGAGGACGGCATCCGCGAAGCAGCGATTGCCGATATCGTGGCCGGCATCAACCAGATCGCGCAGCGGCGCGGCCTGACCGCGCAGGTGGAACGCGTGCCGCCGGTCAACAACGCCCCGTGCGCGCGCTGGCTGATGGACCAGTTCGGCGCCGTGCTAAAAAAGCGCGGGCTGCAGGCCTTCGAGCTGCCCTCCGGCGCGGGCCATGACGCGATGATGATGCAGCGCATCACGGACATCGCCATGCTGTTCGTGCGCTGCGGCAACGGCGGCATCAGCCACAATCCGCTGGAGACGATCACGGCCGAGGATGCGCAACTGGCGGCGGAGGTGTTCGTCGATTTCCTGCGGCACTTCCAGCCGCGCGGCTGAAAGCCCGGGCGGCGCTCAGCCGCCCTGGTAGATGTCGCGCCCGAAGTCGTAGAGGTTCTTGCGCAGCTTGCGGCGTTCGTCCGGCGACAGCCGCGAGCCGCCTCGTTCTTCCCGGCGGCGCTCGGCCTCGCGCTGCTCGGCGCGATGGCGCTCGGCGCGGGCCCGCGCTTCGCGGTGGTTGTTGCCGGGGTCGCTGGCCTGGGCCGAGGGATGGCGCTTGAGGAGGTTGGCCATGCCGGCCGATTGGGCATGCACCGCCCCTGCGGCCACGAGCGCCAGCGCGGCCGCCGCCAGCGCAAGGCATGCGCCGGCGATACCATGCTGCGGATGCCCGTGCCGGGTTCGGTTCACTTTCATCGATAATGGCGGTCTTGGCTTCGGGAAACGCAGTCGTCATGGACTGCCTGAAGCCGGGGATTCAGTACCCCGATCCTTACCCGTCTGGCGCTAGACCCTCTGCAAGCATCGCGCCAGCGCAGGCGTGGCAGCCTTGTCATTGCAGTGGATCATGCGGTGCAAATGCGCGGAAATCCAGCGCGCATGGTGCGCAAAAAGACGGATTGCGCAGTGTAATCGCACGATTGATGCACACTGGCATACTGCGGGGTAAAGTATGTAACGTTTTGTTAAGCCATTTTGAGCGAAAGCGATAGTCGCTAAGATACCGCCATGGAAAATACCAGCCACAAGATTCTTGTCGTCGACGATGACCCGCGTCTGCGCGATTTGCTGCGCCGCTATCTGGGCGAACAGGGTTTTACCGTGCTGGTGGCGGAAAACGCCACCGCGATGAACAAGCTCTGGCTGCGCGAGCGTTTCGACCTGCTGGTGCTGGACCTGATGATGCCGGGCGAAGACGGCCTGTCGATCTGCCGCCGGCTGCGCGGGGCCAATGACCAGACCCCGATCATCATGCTCACCGCCAAGGGCGAGGACGTGGACCGTATCGTCGGCCTGGAGATGGGCGCCGACGACTACCTGCCCAAGCCCTTCAACCCGCGCGAGCTGATTGCGCGCATCCACGCCGTACTGCGCCGCAAGGGCCCGGCCGAAGTGCCTGGCGCCCCGTCGGAAACGCCCGAGACCTTCGCCTTCGGCGACTTCGTGCTGAACCTGGCCACGCGCACGCTGACCAAGAACGACGAAGAAATCACGCTGACCACGGGCGAATTCTCGGTGCTCAAGGTGTTCGCCCGTCATCCGCGCCAGCCGCTGTCGCGCGAGAAGCTGATGGAAATGGCGCGCGGCCGTGAATATGAAGTGTTCGACCGCAGCCTGGACGTGCAGATCTCGCGCCTGCGCAAGCTGATCGAGCCGGACCCGAGCAACCCGCGTTTTATCCAGACGGTCTGGGGCCTTGGCTACGTCTTCATCCCCGATGGCGTGAAATAACCGATTACGGCCGCTGTTCCTATCGTGGCGACCGTTATCGGTAGAACCGCAACGCGGTTCTTTGGTTCGCTGTTCTGGCGAACCTTCATGCTTATCGCCCTGTTGCTGGCGATTTCACTGGGCATCTGGTTCCAGAGCTACCGGCTGTTCGAACGCGCCCCGCGCGCGCAGCAGATCGCCATGCAGGTGGTCAGCGTGGTCAAGCTCACGCGGGCCGCGCTGCTCTATTCCGACCCCGCGCGGCGCCGCTTCCTGCTGCTCGACCTGGTGCAGAACGAAGGCATCAAGGTCTATCCGCGCGAGAAGGACGACGACTTCGCCGCGCCCACCGCCAACCCCTTCCTGACCACGCTGGTACAGCAGGAGATCCGCAGCCGGCTGGGCGAGGACACCGTGCTGGCCACCACCGTCAACGACATCCCCGGCGTGTGGGTCAGCTTCGAGATCGAGGGCGACGACTACTGGGTGGCGATCAGCCCCGAGCGCTTCGAGCGCGTGCCCGGCATCCAGTGGCTGTGGTGGAGTATTGCCGCGCTGCTGCTGTCGATCATCGGTGCGGCCTTTATCACCGCGCGCGTCAACTACCCGCTCAAGCGCCTGGCCAACGCCGCGCGCGCCATCGGCGCCGGTGGCGACCCGCCGCCGCTGCCCGAGCGCGGCGCCAGCGAAGTGGCGCTCGCCAACCACAGCTTCAACCAGATGGTGCGCGACCTGCGCCAGCTCGACGACGACCGCGTGGTGATGCTGGCCGGGATCTCGCACGACCTGCGCACGCCGCTGACGCGCCTGCGCCTGGAAACCGAGATGTCGCCGATGGACACCCCCACGCGCGACGCCATGATTGCCGACATCGAGCAGATGGACGCGATCATCGGCCAGTTCCTCAACTACGCGCGGCCGCCGCTGGAAACCGTCGAGCCGGTCGACCTGTCGGCGCTGGTGCACGATGCCGTCGGCGTCTATGCCGCGCACGACGACGTGCGCGTGCACGTGCGCGCCAACGAGCCGGTAATGGCTGTGGCAAACCGCATGGAGGTGCAGCGCATCCTCGACAACCTGGTCGAGAACGCGCGCCGCTACGCCAAGGACGAGCAAAGCGGCATGGCCGTGGTCGAGATCTCCACCCGCGTCGACGACAAGGAAGCCGTGCTGACCGTGGCCGACCAAGGCAATGGCGTGCCCGACGGCCAGCTGTCGCTGCTGACGCGGCCGTTCTATCGCCTCGACAGTTCGCGCAGCGAGGCCAAGGGCGCGGGGCTGGGCATGTCCATCGTCAACCGCATCATGCAGCGCAACGGCGGGCGGCTGGTGCTGGCCAACCGGCCCGCGCCGGCGACAGGCTTGGTGGTCAGCGCCTGCTTCCGGCGCGCCTGACCTGCGGCGCCGCCGCGGTGGATACGGCGGCGCATTGCCAGCATCGGCGTGAATGCGTCGGGTTGAAGTCTCGGCAATCGTCACCAAGTTGCCATTTGCGGGCCCATCGCACATGGCATACTTGCGCTTCCGCACGGACGCCAGTCGTCCGATGCCGCGCGGCTGCTCATGCCGGGCTTCGCTCTATGCGTCACATGCTTTGCCTATCGGGCTGTTTGAGAATATCAATTAGCCCGGTGCCGGATGATGACGCATAATCACGTTTTGTCGCGGTGCACTGCAGCAAATGTAGTGCCGGTGCCCACGCCGGCACTACCGCAGCACCGCTCTCATCGCAACCGTATCAGGAGAAGTCTATGAAGACCGTTGGTGACAAGCTCGAAGCCTTCCACGTCGTCGGTGTCAAGCCGGGTTTCAACAATCACGAAGAGAACGGCCAGTCGGCTTTCGAAGACATCACCGAAAAGTCGTTTGAAGGCAAGTGGAAGATCATCTACTTCTACCCGAAGGACTTCACCTTCGTCTGCCCGACCGAAATCGTTGCCTTCGCCAAGCTGAACGGCGACTTCGCCGACCGCGACGCGATCGTGCTGGGCGGCTCGACCGACAACGAATTCGTCAAGCTGGCATGGCGCCGCGAACACAAGGACCTGAACAAGCTGAACCAGTGGCAATTCGCCGACGTGACCGGTTCGCTGATCGACCAGCTGGGCGTGCGTGACCACGCTGCCGGCGTTGCCCTGCGCGCGACCTTCGTCGTCGACCCGGACAACGTGATCCAGCACGTTTCGGTGAACAACCTGAACGTCGGCCGCAACCCGGATGAAGTCCTGCGTATCCTGGACGGCCTGCAAACGGACGAGCTGTGCCCGTGCAACCGTGCCGTTGGTGGCGCCACGCTGTAATCTGCTGTCCGTCGCCAGACGCCGTGGCGATCCGCGGAGGGCCCTGCTCTCCGCTCCAAAACCCGCTTGCGCGGGTTTTTTGAGCCCCGATCGATAGGAGAAATAAATGGAATTCCTTAGCACGATTAAGAATTGTATCCCCGATTACGCCAAGGACATCCGCCTGAACGTGGACGGCACCATCGCGCGCTCTTCGCTGGAAGGCAACGATGCGGTGGGCGTGGCGCTGGCGGCGGCATTCGCGGCGCAGAGCAAGGTGCTGGTGGATGCCATCCGCAATGCCGGCGTGCTCTCGCCCGAGGAAACCAACGGTGCGCTGACCGCGGCCGCGCTGATGGGCATGAACAACACCTGGTACCCGTACGTCGAAATGGCCGACGATCCGGACCTGGCCACCCAGCCCGCCGGCCTGCGCATGAACGCATATGCCACGCATGGCGGCGTGGACAAGCGCCGGTTCGAGATGTACGCGCTGGCCGCGTCGATCGTGGGCAAGTGCCATTTCTGCGTGAAATCGCACTACCAGCTGCTGAAGAACGAACAGGGCATGACCGCGCAGCAGCTGCGCGACGTCGGCCGCATCGCCGCGGTGATCGTGGCGGCTGCCAACGTGATCGCAGCCCAGTAAGCCGTCTATAGAGCGCCCCCGCGCCCTCCCGGGGCCGTTGCGATACTCTTGCGCGGCCCCGTAGCACAGCAGCCGGCAGCTTCCCAGTGGGGAATTGCCAGCTGTTCCCATCCCGCAACCGTGGCGGCGCCAGCGCTGCACTTGCGCGGCGATCGGCCTACAATCCAAGGCAGGACACGCACTGCACACCTGCCATGACCTTGCCTTCACCGACTTCTCCCCGCTTCCATTACCGCCTGGCGGCGGTGCACGACTGGGGCGATATCGCCGCAGTCACGCAGCAAGCCTATGGGCAATATGAGCTGGACATCATGGAAGACTGCCGCGCCTCGTTCCAGCGTGGCATGCAGGCGGTGCTGGCGACCAGCAACCCGGACATGGAATGGTGGGTGGCCGAGACCGAGCACGGCATCATGGGCGCGGTGCTGTTCTGCCACCCGGGCGCCACGCTGCCGGCGCTGGACGGCAGCACCATCACGCTGACCCAGCCGGAAGCGCGGCTGCTGTCGGTCAGCCCGCAGGCGCGCGGCATGGGGCTGGGGCGCACGCTGATGCAGATCTGCATTCAGCGCGCGCGCGATATCGGCTCGCCCACGCTGCTGGTGCGCACCATGCCGGAAATGGCCTCGGCCAACCGGCTGTGCCAGCAGATGGGGTTCACCAAGCGCACCGAGGCCGGCGCGCGCACCGGCGCCATGGCGCGCCTGATCGACTACACCTACGCCATCACGCCGGAAGACGCCCCGGCGCCAGACGCAGGGCGTCCGTAGCTGCAGTTCAGTCCTGCACCCCGGTCACGGAAGCGCGCCAGACCAGTACCGCGGCCTGCGCCACGATGCCTTCCTGGCGCCCTTCGAAGCCAAGCTTCTCGTTGGTCTTGGCCTTGACGTTGCAGCGCCCCGGCGCCAGACCGAGGTCTTCAGCCAGGTTGGCCACCATCGCGCCGATATGCGGCGCCAGCTTGGGCGCCTGTGCGATCACGGTGGCATCCACGTTGCCGATTTCATAGCCCGCCGCGCGCACGCGGCGCGCCGCCTCGCGCAGCAACACGCGGCTGTCGGCACCGGCGAACTGCGCGTCGGTGTCGGGAAAATGGCGGCCGATATCGCCCAGCGCGGCCGCGCCGAAGAGCGCGTCGGTGACCGCGTGCAGCAGTGCATCGGCATCGGAATGGCCCAGCAGGCCGCGGTCGTGCGGGATTTCCACGCCGCCGAGGATCAGCTTGCGGCCGGGCACCAGCGCGTGGACGTCATAACCCTGTCCCACCCGGATATCGAAAGGCATCATGCGATTACGCTCCCTTACGCATTGTATGCGGCAAGGGCGCGGCGCCCTTGCCATCATCGCCCAGCAGCACTTCGGCCAGTGCGAAGTCCTCCGGGTAAGTCACCTTGAAATTGCGCAGCGAGCCGTTGACCAGCCGCGGATGCAGCCCCAGGCGCTCGATCGCGCTGGCTTCGTCGGTCACCACCGCACCGGCCGCCAGCGCGTCCTGCAGCGCCTGTCGCAGCACGCCCAGGCGGAACATCTGCGGAGTCTGCGCCTGCCACAGCCCTTCACGCGACACGGTGGAGCCGATGCGGGCGTCGCCCTGCGCGCGTTTCAGCGTATCGGGCACCGGCACCGCCAGGATGCCGCCGATGGCCGCATCCGGGTCGTCGTCGCCGTCGCTTTCCACCGCGCGCACCAGCGCGTGGATCATCGCCGGGGTCAGGCCCGGGCGCGCCGCGTCGTGTACCAGCACCCAGTCGGAGTCGGTCGCGCCGAGCTGGGCCAGGTGATGCAGGCCCGCCAGCACCGAGGCATGGCGCGTATCGCCACCGACAAAGGCGGTATCGAAGCGCAGCCCGGCAAAGGCGGCAGCACCGAAGCGCGATTCCAGCGGCATGTCGTCGGGCGCCAGCACCAGCGCGGTGGCACTGATGGCGTCGCACGCCGAGAATGCCGCCAGGGCGTACCAGATCATCGGCCGGCCGGCCACGGTCTGGTATTGCTTGGGGACGGCGCCGCCGGCGCGGCTGCCGGTACCGGCACAGGGAATCAGGGCAAAGCGGCGAGCGGACACGGCATCGGCATGGAGTGAAAGAGGCGCGGGCGCCTGCTGGCCAATGCGGCCAGCGGGGCAACCGGTGCGCATTCTATAATACGGCCCTTGCCCGTCGCCATGCCGCGCCAGCTTGCGCGGCAGGTGCAACGGGTGGCGCCCCCGCGCCTGCTGTACCCTTGCCGTACCCTGTCACGACCCCCGCCCGCAATGCCGGCGGGGTGTCGTCGTTTTGAACGCACGCTGCCGACATGCCTGACGCCACGCCCACCCTACCCTTCGTCAACCTGCCGCTGGTCAAGCCAGGCCTGCGCCACAGCGTCGCCGGCCTGCGCGGCTCGGCCGATGCACTGGCGCTGGCCGCCTACGCGCGGCAGCACCGCGAGCGCGTGCCAATGCTGGCGGTGGTGTGCTCCCACGCCGTCGACGCCCAGCGCCTGGCCGAGGAAATCCCCTGGTTTGCGCCGGAACTGCGCGTGCGCCTGCTACCCGACTGGGAAACCCTGCCGTACGACAGCTTCTCGCCGCACCAGGACCTGGTGTCCGAGCGCCTGGCCACGCTGCACGACATCCAGACCGGGCAATGCGACGTGATGCTGGTGCCGGCCACCACCGCGCTGTACCGGCTCGCCCCGCCCGCGTTCCTGGCGGCCTACACCTTCTTCTTCAAGCAGGGCGAGCGGCTGGACGAAGCGGCGCTCAAGGCCCAGTTCACGCTGGCCGGCTACGAGCACGTCAGCGCGGTGATGCGTCCCGGCGAATACAGCGTGCGCGGCGGCCTGATCGACCTGTACCCGATGGGCTCGGCGCTGCCGTACCGGATCGACCTGTTCGGCGACGAGGTCGAGACCATCCGCGCCTTCGATCCCGACACGCAGCGCAGCCTCTACCCGGTCAAGGAAGTGCGCCTGCTGCCGGGCCGCGAGTTCCCGCTCGACGAAGCCGCGCGCACCGCCTTCCGCGGCCGCTGGCGCGAGGTGTTCGAGGGCGACCCGACCAAGTCGACGATCTACAAGGACATCGGCAACGGCGTCCCGTCGGCCGGCATCGAGTACTACCTGCCGCTGTTCTTCGAGCACAGCGCGACGGTATTCGACTACCTGCCCGCCGACACGCAACTGGCCTTTGCCGGCAATGTCGATGAAGCCGTCCGCCGCTTCTGGGCCGACACCACGCAGCGCTACAACTTCATGCGGCACGACCGCGAGCGCCCGCTGCTGCCGCCGGCGGACCTGTTCCTGTCCGAGGAGCAGTTCTTCGTCGCCGCCAAGCCGATGGCGCGGCTGGTGCTGCAGCCAGAGCCCTCGGCGGACCAGCCGGTCTTCTCCGCCCTGCTGCCCGATGTCTCGGTCAACCGGCGCGCCGACGACCCGCTGGTCAACCTCGAAGCCCTGCTGCTCGACAAGCAGACGCGCGTGCTGATGTGCGCGGATTCCGCCGGCCGGCGCGAAACCCTGCTACAACTCTTTGCCGAAAGCGGCCTGCGCCCGCAGCCGGTGGACGACTTTGCCGCGTTCCTCGCAGGCGAAGCGCATTTCTCGATTGCGGTGGCGCCGCTGCAAAGCGGCTTCGCGCTGCCGCAAGCGCAACTCGCATTTGTCACCGAGGCCGAGCTGTACGCCGGCACCGCGCGCCGCGCCGGTCGCCGCAAGCAGGAACAAGCTACCGCCGTCGACTCGATGGTGCGCGACCTGGCCGAGCTGAAGATAGGCGATCCGGTGGTGCACAGCGAGCACGGCATCGGCCGCTATCAGGGCCTGGTCACGCTGGACATGGGCCAGGGCGACGAAGAATTCCTGCACCTGGATTACGACAAGGGCAGCAAGCTGTACGTGCCGGTGCATCAACTGCACGTGATCTCGCGCTACTCCGGCGCCGACCCGGATACCGCGCCGCTGCACCACCTGGGCTCGGGCCAGTGGGACAAGGCCAAGCGCAAGGCCGCGCAGCAGATCCGCGACACGGCGGCCGAGCTGTTGAACCTGTACGCGCGCCGCGCCTTGCGCGAGGGCTTTGCCTTCCCGCTCTCGCCCAAGGACTATGAGACCTTTGCCGAGAGCTTCGGCTTCGAGGAAACTCCCGACCAGGCCGCCGCGATCGCCGCGGTGATCGCCGACATGACCTCGGGCAAGCCGATGGACCGGCTGGTGTGCGGCGACGTCGGCTTCGGCAAGACCGAGGTGGCGCTGCGCGCCGCCTTTGTCGCGGTGCTCGGCGGCAAGCAGGTGGCGATGCTGGCGCCGACCACGCTGCTGGCCGAGCAGCATTTCCAGACGCTGTCGGACCGCTTTGCCGAATGGCCGGTGCGCATCGTCGAGCTGTCGCGCTTCAAAACCAAGAAGGAAATCGACGCGGCCATCAAGCAGATCAACGAAGGCACCGTCGACATCGTCATCGGCACTCACAAGATATTGTCCGACCAGGTCAAGTTCCAGCGCCTGGGGCTGGTCATCATCGACGAAGAACATCGCTTCGGCGTGCGCCAGAAGGAAGCGCTCAAGTCGCTGCGCGCCGAGGTCGACGTGCTGACGCTGACCGCCACGCCGATCCCGCGCACGCTGGGCATGGCGCTGGAAGGCCTGCGCGATTTCTCGGTGATCGCGACCGCGCCGCAGAAGCGGCTCGCGATCAAGACCTTCGTGCGGCGCGAGGAAGACGGCGTGATCCGCGAGGCCATCCTGCGCGAGCTCAAGCGCGGTGGCCAGGTCTACTTCCTGCACAACGAGGTCGAGACCATCGAGAACAAGCGCGCCAAGCTGACCGAGCTGGTGCCCGAGGCGCGCATTGCCGTCGCGCACGGCCAGATGCACGAGCGCGAGCTGGAGCGCGTGATGCGCGACTTCGTCTCGCGCCGCGACAACATCCTGCTGTGCACCACCATCATCGAGACCGGCATCGACGTGCCGACCGCCAACACCATCCTGATCCACCGCTCCGACAAGTTCGGTCTGGCGCAGCTGCACCAGCTGCGCGGGCGGGTCGGGCGCTCGCACCACCAGGCCTATGCCTACCTGCTGGTGCATGACGTCGATGGCCTGACCAAGCAGGCGCAGCGCCGGCTGGAAGCGATCCAGCAGATGGAAGAACTGGGCTCCGGCTTCTACCTGGCCATGCATGACCTGGAGATCCGTGGCGCCGGCGAAGTGCTGGGCGACAAGCAGTCCGGCGAGATCCACGAGATCGGCTTCCAGCTCTACACCGACATGCTCAACGCCGCGGTCAAGGCGCTGAAGGCTGGCAAGGAGCCCGACCTGATGGCGCCGCTGGCCGCCACCACCGAGATCAACCTCGGCACGCCGGCGCTGCTGCCCAACGACTACTGCGCCGACGTGCACGAGCGGCTGTCGCTGTACAAGCGGCTGGCCAACTGCGAGACCGCCGAGCGCGTGGACGATATCCAGGAAGAGCTGATCGACCGCTTCGGCCGCCTGCCGGCACAGGCGCAGGCGCTGGTGGAAACGCACCGCTTGCGCATCGCCGCCGCGCCGCTGGGCGTGCGCAAGATCGATGCGGGCGAGGCCACCATCAGCGTGCAGTTCGTGCCGAATCCGCCGGTGGATGCGATGCGCATCATCGACCTGGTGCAGAAGAACCGCCATATCAAGCTGGCGGGGCAGGACAAGCTGCGCATCGAGGCCAAGATGCCGGACGTGGCGGTGCGCGCGCAGACGATCAAGCATACGTTGCGGCAACTCGCGTAAGGATGGCGGCGGGCGCATGGACTCTGCGAGCGCCCGGGTGTAGCATCAAATCCTTAACAGGTTAGTGATAGCGCCCCCATGCACGCTCAAGCCGCCCCCGCCCGCCAGACCGCCTCCGAAGCCAAGCGCGGCAGCGCGCTCGAATGGACCCAGCGGCTGGTCGCGTACGACACCACCAGCCGGCATTCCAACCTGGGGCTGATCGAGTCGGTGCGCGATCATTTCCTGGCAAAGGGGCTGAAGCCACATCTGAGCTACAACCCGCAGCAGGACAAGGCCAACCTGTTCGTCACCGTGCCTGCGGCCAACGGCGCTACCAACGGTGGCATCGTGCTGTCCGGCCACACCGACGTGGTGCCGGTGGACGGGCAGGACTGGACCACCGACCCGTTCAAGGCGGTGATCCGCGACGGCAAGCTGTATGGCCGCGGCACCTGCGACATGAAAGGTTTTATCGGTACCAGCCTGTCGCTGCTGCCCGCCATCCTCGACGCGAAGCTGCGCGAGCCGGTGCACTACGCGCTTTCCTTCGACGAAGAGATCGGGTGCATGGGCGCGCCCTATTTGCTGGCCGAGCTGCGCAACCGCGGCGTGACGCCCGGTGGCTGCATCGTCGGCGAACCGACCAGCATGCGCGTGATCGTCGCGCACAAGGGCATCAACGCCTATCGCTGCTGCGTCAAGGGCCAGGCCGCGCACTCGTCGCTGACGCCGCGTGGCGTCAATGCGATCGAATATGCCGCGCGCCTGATCTGCTTCATCCGTGATATCGCGGATGAATTCAAGGCCAACGGTCCGTACGACCAGGCCTTCGACGTGCCCTATACCACCGCGCAGACCGGCACCATCCAGGGCGGCATCGCGCTGAACACCATCCCGGCGCTGTGCGAGTTCGTGTTCGAGTTCCGCAACCTGCCTGGGGTAGATCCGGAAGCGATCTACGCGCGCGTCCATGCGTATGCCAATGACGTGCTGCTGCCGAAAATGCGGGCCGAGCATGCCGATGCCGACCTGACGCTGAGCAAGATCGCCGCCGCGCCGTCGCTGGACGTGGCCGAGCAGGCAGCGATCACGCAACTGGTGCGGGCGCTGACTGCGGACCGTGACACCAACAAGGTGGCCTACGGCACCGAAGCCGGGCTGTTCCAGCGCGCCGGCATTCCGGCCGTGGTGTGCGGCCCCGGCGATATCCAGCAGGCGCACAAGCCTGACGAGTTCGTCGCGCTCGACCAGCTGGCCGCGTGCGAGGCCTTCCTGCACAAGGTGGTCGACAGCCTGCGCGTGACTGACTGACTTCATCGACCCCGCCTTGCGCCCCTCTCCCGCGGGCGAGGGGAAAAACCGACAGCTTTTGCCGGCACGCTGCAGTCTGGCGTGCCGTTGCACTGCCAGCATCAAACCAACAACAACGAAGGAGATCCTGCATGGCTGTCCGTCACACCGCATCCCGTTCCACCGCCCGCTTTGCCCTCGCTGGCCTGGCCCTCGCCACCGGCCTGCTCTGCAACACCGCGCAGGCCCAGGCGCAAGCCACGCCCGCCGGCGCCGAAACCCTGCACGCCCAGATCGAATCCCGCGCCAAAGCCGTCGAAGCCCAGCTGATCGCCTGGCGCCGCGATATCCACCAGCACCCGGAACTGGGCAACTACGAGACCCGCACCGCGAAGCTCGTGGCCGACCACCTGCGCAAGCTCGGCATGGAAGTGAAGACGGGCGTGGCCAAGACCGGCGTGGTGGGCGTGCTCAAGGGCGGCAAGCCGGGCCCGGTGGTGGCGCTGCGCGCCGACATGGATGCGCTGCCGGTCAAGGAACGCGTGGACGTACCGTTCGCGTCCAAGGCCAAGGGCCAGTACCTGGGCAAGGAAGTGGACGTGATGCACGCCTGCGGCCATGACACGCACGTGGCAATCCTGATGGCGACCGCAGAAGTGCTGGCCGGCATGAGGGACCAGTTGCCGGGCACGGTGAAATTCATCTTCCAGCCCGCCGAGGAAAGCCCGGCGGACTTCGAGCCCAACGGCTCCAACACGTGGGGCGCCAAGCAGATGGTGTCCGAGGGCGTGCTGGACAACCCGAAGGTCGACGCCATCTTCGGGCTGCACGTCACCAGCGGCATCGAATCCGGCAAGTTGGGCTGGCGCAGCGGCGCCTCGATGGCCGCGGCGGACCAGTTCTGGATCGACGTCAAGGGCCGCCAGACGCACGGCGCGCGGCCGTGGGGCGGGATCGACCCGATCGTGGTCGCGTCGCAGATCGTGATGGGCCTGCAGACCATCCAGAGCCGGCAGGTCAACGCCATGCTGGAGCCGTCGGTGATCACCGTGGGCACCATCCACGGCGGCAACCGCATGAACATCGTGCCGGAAAAGGTCGAGATGATGGGCACGGTGCGCACCTATGACGAAGGCATGAAGAAGGACATCCATGCCCGCATGAAGCGCACCACCGAGGCCATTGCCAGCAGCGCCGGCGCCGAGGCCAACTTCCGCGTGGTCGAGCTGTACAACGCGACCATCAACCAGCCTGCGCTGACCGACAAGATGGCGCCAACGCTGATGCGCGTTGCCGGCGACGGCAACTGGATGATCACACCCAAGGCCACCGCCTCCGAGGACTTCTCGTTCTACCAGGAGAAGGTGCCGGGGCTGTTCTTCAACCTCGGCGTGACGCCCAAGGGGCAGGATGTGAACAAGGCGCCGTCCAACCACTCGCCCGAGTTCTATGTGGACGAGCCGGCGCTGATCAACGGCGTGCGCGCGCTGTCCAGCCTGACAGTGGACTATATGGTGATGGCGCAGCGCTGAGCGGTTCGCCCGGTGCGGGCCGGCGGGGCTACAATAGCGATTTTTCCGCTTGCAGCCCCGCGTTGCCGCCACGCCGCCATGCGGCGAGCGCCCGATCCTCTTCTGTCATGCCCCTGATCCTCCAGAGCACCGCCCCGCTTTCCGCCGCCGACCTCGACACCGTCCGCACGCTGGCCCGCGCCTCCGAACTGGTGCCGCGCAGCGACACCGTGGCTGCCGCCGAGGACTGCGCGCCGCTGACGCCGGCGCTGCGCGATGCGCTGGATGACTTCTGCGGCCCGCGCGCGATCGACTGGGCAGTGGTGCCGGCCGGGCGCCGCCTGTCGGACTTCCGCCTGGTGGCGATGGACATGGACTCGACGCTGATCACGATCGAGTGCATCGACGAGATCGCCGACTTCTGCGGGCTCAAGGCCGAGGTCTCGGCCATCACCGAAGCCGCCATGCGCGGCGAGATCACCGACTTCAACGAAAGCCTGCGCCGCCGCGTGGCGCTGCTCAAGGGCCTGGACGCCAGCGTGCTGGACCGCGTTTATGAAGAACGCCTGCGCCTGTCCCCGGGCGCCGAGCGCATGCTGCAGACCGTGCAGGCGCTGGGCCTGCGCACGCTGCTGGTGTCCGGCGGCTTCGTGCATTTCACCGAGCAGCTCAAGGCGCGGCTGAAGCTGGACTTCACCCGCGCCAATACGCTGGAAATCGTCGACGGCAAGCTGACCGGCAACGTGGTCGGCGAGATCGTCAATGCCGACGTCAAGGCCCGCACCGTGCAGGAAGTCTGCGCGCAGATCGGCGCCACGCCGGACCAGGCCATCGTCATGGGCGACGGCTCCAACGACCTGAAGATGATGGCGGTGGCCGGGCTGTCGGTGGCCTTCCGTGCCAAGCCGGTGGTGCGCGCGCAGGCCAGCGTCGCCTTCAACCACGTTGGACTGGACGGCCTGCTGGCGCTGTTCCCGCACTGATCCATCGGGCAAGGTTCGCCCCGCGGGGCGAGCCGCCACGCCGCCGAGCGCAAGCGGCACGGTCAGCCATTCGCAACCTCGGCTGCCCTCCCGATGTGACGAATACCCCTGTTTCCGCCAGGCCCCGCCACAATCCGCTTGCGCGCCAAAATGCGAATCATTATCATTAATGTTTTGATTCGCTGACATTTCCCCATGCAAGTTCTGGCCGCCCTCCTCGGGCTGGCAGCGGCGGCGTGCCTGTACCTGGCCTCGCCCAACCAGGTCCTGCTGCCGACCGGCGCGGTCGCTCAACCGCGCGTATTGGGCTGGCTCGGCCTGCTGCTGGTGATCCTGAGCACCTGGCTGTGGAGCACCACTGACAGCTGGGCCGTCGCCATTGCCGCCACGCTGGCGACAGTGCCGTGCGCCCTGTCGGCATGGCCATTCGTCGGCATCTATGTCGACCGCAGGCGCCAGGCGGCGCGGAGGCAACGGGCATGAGCGCGGTCCCGACCACAATCGGCACCAAATGGCTGGCCGGCACGCTGCTGGGGCTGCCGCTGGCGGTGGCGCTGTGCACGCTTGCAATCCTGTGGCTGCCGGGAGGCTGGGAAACCGGCTTGGTGGCTGCCGTGGCGGCCTGCCTGCCGGTGTGGGTCGCCATCATCAGCTGCAGCCTGCTGTTCCGCTCCAGCGCCTCCGCATGGCTGTGGCTGGGCGGCGCCAACCTGCTCTGCTTCGGCACGCTGTGGGCGCTGCGGCTGGCCGGCATGGCACCGGCGGCGCTGAAGGCCATGCAGGGCCTGCCCACCACCTGAGATCGCCGTCATGAAAACCGCAACCCTGCGCCTGTACCAGACACTCCATACCTGGGTCGGCCTGATGGCCGGCTGGGCCCTGTTTATCGCCTTCTTTGCCGGCGCTGTCACCGTCTTCCACCACGAACTGCACGTGTGGCAGTCGCCGTCGCGGCTCAAGGGCAATGTGCCGGTCGAGGCCAAGGCCGAGCCGGCCGCGGTCGACCGCGTTATGCAAAAGCTGGTGACGATCCATCCGGAGGCCGCCGCCAGCGCCTACGTGATCATGCCGTCCGAGGGCGAGCCCAATATCTCGGCCTACTGGCAGGACAAGGCCGGCGAGTGGCAGATGACCACCGACGCGCGCCTGGCCGGCGACGCCGCGATGCAGCGCGATACCTCGCGTGACCAGGTGATCGGCGAACTGTCGGCCTTCCTGAACAGCCTGCACTACTCGCTCGGCATCCCGGTGGGCGGCATCTACTTCATGGGCGCGATCTCGGTGCTGTACGGACTGGCGCTGGTATCGGGCGTGCTGCTGCACCTGCCGCGCCTGAAGAAGGACCTGTTCGCGGTGCGCCCGGGACGCAACCTGAAGCGCTTCTGGATGGACACGCACAATGTGCTGGGCTTGTTCAGCCTGCCCTTTCACCTCATCTTTGCCATCACCGGCGCGCTGTTCTGCCTGTCGCTGGTGCTGATGATGGTGTTCAACACGCTGACCTTCGAGTGCCGCCTGTTCGAGGTGGTGCCGCGCAACACCACCGCGGTGCCGGAAGTCACGGCGGCCGGCCGCGCAGTGCCGACTATGCCGACCGAGGCGCTGGTAAAGATCGCCCGCGAGCACGGCGGCGAGCGCTTCACCCCCGAGTCGTTCCGTTTCCAGCGCTACGGCGACGCCAACGCCGTGGTCGAAGTGCGCGGCACCAGCACGCAGGCGCTGGGCAATCTGGGCTCGGTCGGCATCCATGCCGCCAGCGGCGAGCCCAACGCCGGCCAGCTGACAGCCAACCAGACCGCGGGCGCACGCGACGGCAACCACGGGCTGCACAGCGCACTCTATGCACTGCATTTCGGCACCTTCGGCGAACTGCCGGTGCGCCTGGTCTACCTGCTGGCCGGGCTGGCGGGCGCCTTCCTGTTCTATTCGGGCAACCTGTTGTGGATCGAGTCCCGCCGCAGGCTGCGCCAGGCCGAGCAGCCGCGCGTGCACCGCCTGCTGGCGCAGGCCACGGTGGGCGTCTGCATCGGCTGCTGCATCGGCGTGGCGCTGTGCTTCCCGGCGGCGCTGCTGTGGCCCGGGCGCGCGGTCAGCTACACGTACTTCACGGTGTTCGCCCTTGCCTGTGCGCGGGCGCTGCTGCGCCCGCCGGTGCGCGCCGCGGTCGAACTGCTTTGCGTGGCCGCGCTGGCCTCACTGACCGTGCCGCTGTCGAATGCGATCCTGACCGGCGACCACCTGCTGCACGCGATCCTGAGCGGGCACTGGATCATCGCCGGCTTCGACATCGGCGCGATCGCGCTGGCGGTGGGCTATGTCGCGCTGGCGCGTGCCACGCAACGCCGGGCGCGCAGCGGCCCCGCGGAGTCGGTATGGGCGCTGCCGCGCGCGGCACAGGCCACCCGGGCCACCCAGGCCGCCGCCAAGGCGATGCCGAGGGCTGACACGCCCTGAGCCGCACCAGCACCGCAATGCAAAACGGACGCCGCGGCGTCCGTTTTGTCTTTGGGTCGGCGGCAAGCCGGTCGCTGCCCTACACTACCTGAGCCCCACCACAGAGAGCCCGACTGCCATGGAATCGACCTTCCACCAGTTTTCCGAACTATTCGCCCAACTCGGCCTGCCGTCCGATGAGGCCAGCATCCGCAGCTTTATCGGCACGCACGCGCCGCTGCCCGATGATGTCGAGCTGGCCGAAGCGCCCTTCTGGACGCCCGCGCAGTCCGCGCTCCTGAGCGACGAGCTGCTCGACGACGCCGACTGGGCCGAAGTGGTCGACCAGCTCAACCTGGCGCTGCGGCAACCGACCTAGCTGGCAAGCTGCGTCTCCATCGCCTGGCGCAGGTCGGCGATCAGGTCGCGCGTGTCTTCCAGGCCGATATAAAGCCGCACCAGTTCGCCGGTGTCCTGCCAGCCGGCCGGTGGCCACGTGCCCGCCGGGCGCATGGTCGGCACGTGGTACGGCACCGCCAGGCTGTGGGCGCCGCCCCAGGACCAGCCGATCGCGAACAGCTGCAGCGCCTCGACAAAGGCATCCACCTGCTTGCGCGAGTAGCGCGCGCGCAGGATGATCGCGAACAGCCCGCTCGCGCCCGTGAAATCGCGCCGCCAGTTGGCATGCCCGGGGCAGTCTGGCAGCGCGGGATGCAGCACGCGCGCCACCTCCGGCCGCTGGCACAGCCACTCGGCCACCTCGCGCGCGGCGCGGTCATGGGCGGCGAGACGCACCGGCATGCTCGGCAGCCCGCGCAGCACCAGGTGGCAGTCGTCGGCGGACACGCCCCACCCCATCAGCATGCGGGTGCGCCTGAGGCGGTCGTGCAGTGCATCGTCGCGCGTCAGCACCGAGCCCATCAGCACGTCGCTGCCGCCGGACTGGTATTTGGTCAGCGCCTGCACCGAGATATCGATGCCCTTGTCGAACGGACGGAAATAGACGCCGCCCGACCAGGTATTGTCGATCGCGGTCAGCACGCCGCGCGCCTTGGCCGCGGCCACCATGGCAACGATATCGGGCACTTCCATCGTCACCGAACCCGGCGACTCCAGCCAGATCAGGCGCGTGTTGGGGCGGATCAACGCGGCGAAGCCGGCGCCGTCCATCGGGTCGTAGTAGCGCACGCTTATGCCGAAGTCGCGCGCCAGCCATTCGCCGTGGTCCCGATTCGGGCCATAGACGTTGTGCGGCACCAGCACGTCGTCGCCGCTCTTGAGCAGCGCGAAGTACACCAGCGAGATCGCCGCCAGCCCGGACGGCTGCAGCAGCGTGTGGCGCGCGCCTTCGATCAGCGCCAGGTGTTGGCACAGCGCCTCGCTGGTCGGGGTAGCGTGCAGGCCGTAGCGCCAGTACGTGGTGGCGCCATCGCCCTGCGCGCGCAGTTCAGCCAGGTTGCGGAACACTACGGTCGAGCCGCGGTGCGTGGCGGGAGAAAATGAGGCAAAGCCGGGCGCGATCTCCAGCTCGGGCTGGACTGCGACGGTCTGCAGGTAATGGGGGCGGGACGCGGGCTTGTCGGATGGCGAATCGGACACGGCGGATTCCTTGCTGGTGCCGTCCGGACGGCGCAATACCGCCAGGGCTTCGCGCGGGCCGGTCAGCAATGAGACGGGATGAGCCTTCGAGCTTACCAGCAAATGCCGGCCGCGCCACCGGCAATCGTGGCGACCCGCACCGCAAGCAGGGTTACCAACCGGAAATCGAGGACTTCGGCGGCGGCGGCGCGTAGGTGACGCCGCTGTTGGGCGTCATGTCGAACGGGGGAATCACCAGCACGCCCAGCGGCCGGATAAAGAACGGCAGCACGATGGCCGGGTTAAAGGCGTCGGTCCAGGTGCCGCGCACGGCGCCGCTGGCGTCGATATTGCCCTCCCAGTTGCCCGACACGCGCTTGCCGTCGTCGGATTCTTCCATCAGGAAGGCACCGTTTTCCCACTCGCCGGCCAGCAGCCGGACACCTGCGCCGCGGCCGGTGTATTCGCCGCGCACGCTGTCACGCTCGTCGGGCTTGGGGCCCAGGCGCAGCCGCACCGGCTGGTCGCCGACCTTGCCAACGTAGACCGGCAACGATGAATATTCCGAACGGGGCGCCAACGGTTTGGGCGCCCCGGTGGACAATGAAGCGCCGCGCCGGGCTTCGCCATCGCGGATGGCCTGGTTGATGCCCAGGCCTTCCCCGCCGCCTGACGCCGTTCCCACAGGACCGGTCGACAACTCGGTGTCAGGCGCCGCCTGCGCCGCACCCGCCAGGGCGAACACGGCAGCCAGGGCCGGAATGGTCTTTGTCAGCAAAGCCAGGCGCAAGGCGTACCTCAGATCCGTTCGAAGATGGCGGCAATGCCCTGCCCGCCGCCGATGCACATCGTCACCAGCGCGTAGCGGCCCTGCACGCGTTGCAGCTCGTGCAGCGCCTTCACCGTAATCAGCGCACCGGTGGCGCCGATCGGGTGGCCCAGCGAGATGCCCGAGCCGTTCGGGTTGACCTTGGCCGGATCCAGGCCGAGCGCCTTGGTCACCGCGCAGGCCTGCGCGGCAAAGGCCTCATTGGCTTCGATCACGTCCAGGTCCGACACCTGCAGGCCGGCACGCTCCAGCGCGATCTTGGTCGCCGGCACCGGGCCGATGCCCATGGTCTTGGGGTCGACGCCGGCATGGCCGTACGACACCAGGCGCGCCAGCGGCTTCAGGCCGCGGCGCTCGGCTTCGGCGCGCTCCATCATCACCACCGCGGCGGCGGCGTCGTTCAGGCCCGAGGCATTGCCGGCCGTAACCGTGCCGTTCTCCTTGACGAAGACCGGACGCAGCTTGGTCATGTCGTCCATGGTGGCGTCATGGCGCACGTGCTCGTCAGTGTCGAAGGTGACATCGCCCTTGCGGCCCTTGGTCACCACCGGGACGATCTGGTCCTTGAAATAGCCGGCCTTGATCGCGGCCGAGGCGCGGCGGTGCGACTCCAGCGCGGCCTCGTCCTGCTGCGCGCGCGAGATGTCGTATTCCTTGGCGACGTTCTCGGCGGTCACGCCCATGTGGATGCGGTGGAAAGGATCGTGCAGCGCGCCCAGCATCATGTCGACCAGGCCGGCATCGCCCATGCGGGCGCCCCAGCGGGCCGCCGGCGCCAGGTACGGCGCGCGGCTCATGCTCTCGGCACCGCCGCCGATGGCCACGTCGGTATCGCCCAGCAGGATGGTCTGCGCGGCACTGATGATGGCCTGCAGGCCCGAGCCGCACAGGCGGTTGACGGTCAGGGCGGGTGCGTTGGTCGACACGCCGCCGTTGACGGCCGCGACGCGGCCCAGGTACATGTCGCGGGGTTCGGTCTGGATCACGTTGCCGAACACCACATGGCCGACGTCGTCGCCCGACACCTGGGCGCGGGCCAGCGCCTCGCGCACCACCAGCGCGCCCAGTTCGGACGGCGCCACGTCCTTCAGGCCGCCGCCAAAGGTCCCGATCGCGGTACGAACACCGCTCACCACTACGACTTCACGCGTCATGACTTGTCTCCAGGGGGGGTTATGTTGCACCGCACAGTATAGCGGGACGCCGGAGGAATCGAACGACCGTACTTTTACCTATTCGACTGCTCGGTTCAGACTTCGCCCCACAGGTCGTGCCCGTCGGCACCGGTGATCTTCACGTCGACGAATTCGCCGGCGCGATAGCGCTGCGAGGTGCGTTCCGGCGGCGCGATATAGACCAGGCCGTCGATCTCGGGTGCATCGGCGGAGGAGCGGCCGATGCCGCCATCCTGGTTGAGCTCGTCCACCAGCACGCGCAGGGTCTGGCCGACCTTGCGCTGCAGGCGGCGTGCCGACACTTCCTCGGCCACTTCCATGAAGCGCGCACGACGTTCCTCACGCACCTCGTCGGGCAGCGCGCCCGGCAGGTCGTTGGCCGTGGCGCCCTCAACCGGAGAGTAGGCAAAGCAGCCGACGCGATCCAGCTCGGCCTCGGCGATAAAGTCGAGCAGCGTCTGGAACTCGGCCTCGGTCTCGCCGGGAAAGCCTGCGATAAAGGTACTGCGGATAGTCAGCTCCGGGCAGATCTCGCGCCAGGCGCGGATGCGGTCCATGGTCTTCTCGGCATTGGCCGGGCGCTTCATGCGCTTGAGCACGTCCGGATGCGCATGCTGCAGCGGCACATCCAGGTACGGCAGCACGTGGCCCTGCGACATCAGCGGGATGATCTCGTCGACGTGCGGGTACGGGTACACATAGTGCAGCCGCACCCAGGCGCCGTACTGCGCCGCCAGTTCGCCCAAAGCTGCCACCAGTTCAGTCATGCGGGTCTTGAGCGGGCGGCCGTTCCAGAAGCCGGTGCGGTACTTCACGTCTACGCCGTAGGCGCTGGTGTCCTGCGAGATCACCAGCAGTTCCTTGACGCCGGCCTTGAACAGGTTCTCGGCCTCAAGCATGACCTCCGCCACCGGGCGCGACACCAGGTCGCCGCGCATCGACGGGATGATGCAGAACGAGCAGCGGTGGTTGCAGCCCTCGGAGATCTTCAGGTAGGCGTAGTGCTTGGGCGTGAGCTTGATGCCGGCCGCGGGGACCAGGTCGGTAAACGGGTCGTGCGGCTTGGGCAGGTGCGTGTGCACCGCCTGCATTACCTCGCCCAGCGCGTGCGGGCCGGTCACGGCCAGCACCTTCGGGTGCACCGAAGACACGATGTCGTGACCCGCGGCATCCTTCTTGGCCCCCAGGCAGCCGGTCACGATGACCTTGCCGTTCTCGGTCAGTGCCTCGCCGATGGCATCCAGGCTCTCCTGCACGGCCTCGTCGATAAAGCCGCAGGTGTTGACCACGACAAGGTCGGCGCCGTCATAGGTGCCGCTGATGGCGTAGCCCTCGGCGCGCAGCTGGGTGATGATCTGCTCGGAGTCGACCAGGGCCTTGGGGCAGCCAAGCGAAACGAATCCCACACGCGGACTATGGTCTTTCTGGGTCGTTGATTCTGAAGGGTTTTTCACAGTGCAATCCGAATGTGGGGCAAGCGGGCGGGACATGGCCGCCAGGATTTAAGCCAATCAAACATTTTAACCGTTCGCCATGATTTCTCGGCGCCTGACTCCACACATGGGGAAGCAGAAGGCGGCAACGCCGCATCATTCCCGCGCGGAAGCGGCCCCTGGCAGGCTTTCCAGCACACCCTGGAGCTCGAGGGAGTCATGCATGCGCCGGATCGCGGCATGTAGCTCGGCGGCCTGCGGCCATGTGCGTTTGAGATAGCTGAGCCACAATTTGACGCGCCCGTGCTCGTGGCAAGAGGCGATACGGGCATGGAGCTTCTTCAGGTAGGCAGTGATCTGGCGCAGCACGAGCGGCCATTCCTCCGCGGACGGCGTGCTGTCCATCAGTCCGCGGATCCGCAGCGCCAGGAAGGGATCGGACACGGCGCCTCGCCCGATCATCACGTCGGCACAGCCGCTGACGTCCCGGCAGCGCTCCCAGTCGGCGACGGTCCAGACTTCGCCATTGGCAATGACCGGCACGTCCACGGCAGTCGCAATGCGCGCGATCCACTCCCAGTGGGCCGGCGGCCGGTAGCCATGATCGCGCGTCCGGGCATGCACCACGAGAGAGGCCGCGCCGCCTTCCGCCAGCGCGGTGGCACAGTCGAGCGCCAGCGACGTATCCGAGACCCCCAGCCGCATTTTTGCCGTCACGGCGATGTGCGCCGGCACCGCCGCGCGCACGGACGCAACGATCTGGTTCAGCAGTTCAGGGTTCGCCAGCAGCATGGCGCCGCCGCCGTGACGGTTGACGACTTTTGCGGGACAGCCGAAGTTCAGGTCGATCCCATGCGGCGACAGGGTCGCGGCATAGGCCGCATTGCGCGCCAGCCATTCCGGATCGCTGCCCAGCAGCTGGATCACCATCGGCGTACCGCTGCGGGTATAGCCGCCGTCCAGGATCTCAGGGGTATCCCGCTCGTAGACGCGCGCGGGAAGTAGCGAGCCTGTCACGCGGACGAATTCGGACACGCATCCGTCGTATCTGCCGGTGTCGGTCAGTACGTCGCGCAGGACATAGTCGGCAAGCCCCTCCATCGGGGCGAGGAACAGCCGGCTCATATTCAGGACTGCGCCAGGCAGCGTGCGCCGGCTTCGCGGGCGGGCAACGGGAAGTGACGGTGGATTCTGGAGGGCATCGGGATTCGCGCTTTGCAGGCGAGTCCGCTAGATGAGCCGCCAGTTCAGGAGGGCAGCATTTTACCTGCTTTGGGCGTTGCGCCGCTGGTCGTACCGGGAAGTACAGCGAAGCACGCAGCGGAACCGGCGGACCGGCCGGCCCGCCACTAACAACTCTTACTTCTTGTCCGGCTGGTTGAACGGGAAGGTCCCGAACATATTCTTGGCCTGGCTCTGCATCTGCTCCTGCATCTGCACGAACAGGTTCTTGCTCTGCTCGATGTAGTTGCTCATCATGCCCTGCATCATCGGGCCCTGCATGTTCATGAACTGCGACCACATGTCGGGGCTGAAGGCTTCGCCGGAATACAGGCCCTTGGAGTTCTCGGCCAGCTTGTTCTGGATGTCGATGAAGGCCTGGATATTCTTTTCCAGGTAGGTGCCCATCATGCCCTGCATGGCATGACCGTAGAAGCGGATGATCTGCGACAGCATGGCGCTGGAGAACATCGGCACGCCGCCGGTCTCTTCTTCCAGGATGATCTGCAGCAATATGCTGCGGGTCAGTTCATCCCCAGACTTGGCGTCGACGACCTTGAACTCCTCGGAATCCATGACCAGCTGCTTGACGTCGGCCAGGGTGATGTAGGTGCTGGTCTGGGTATCGTAGAGCCTGCGGTTGGGATACTTCTTGATCAGTCGCTCTGCGCCTTTTTTGGTCGTGGCCATCGGTGCTCTGTCCTTGTGTCGTCTGTTTGCGCGCTGCTGCACCGCATGGGGTGCAGTGCGCAAATCGGTACCGCCTGCGCCATCTGCTTATTGTCGTGCCGGCCTTTTTGCGGACTTTTTGTGGCCTTTCGCGCATGGCTGCGCGTTGCGGCTCAAAACCTCGCCCCCGCGAGGGCTGCGCTGCACGACTATGGTGCTGGCTACGCCGCTGCCCTGATTCTATGCCCAACAAAGCACTAAGAAAAGCGGACAGGGTTAAGGAAAACCCGGTGAATCCGCGCAAGAACGGTCGAAAACCGCCCTCGCGGAAACGATTCGCGGGCCGTGGCGGCCCGCGAAACAGGCGGCGAAATAAAGCGTCCGCCGCCTTGTGCGCCGCGCTGGCTGCACCGCAAAAACGCGGGCGCCGGCGCGGGCTGCCGGACTCGCCGGCAGGTCAGCCCATGTGCAGGCCGCCGTTGAGCGAGAAGTCGGCGCCGGTCGAGAAACCGGATTCGTCCGACGACAGCCAGGCGCAGATCGAAGCGATCTCTTCCGGCTCGCCCAGGCGCTTGACCGGGATCGTCCCGACGATCTTGTCGAGCACGTCCTGGCGGATCGCCTTGACCATGTCGGTGGCGATATAGCCGGGCGACACCGTGTTCACGGTCACACCCTTGGTCGCCACTTCCTGCGCCAGCGCCATGGTGAAGCCGTGCAGGCCGGCCTTGGCGGTGGAGTAGTTGGTCTGGCCGAACTGGCCCTTCTGCCCGTTCACCGACGAGATGTTGACGATACGGCCCCAGCCGCGGTCCGCCATGCCGTCGATCACCTGCTTGGTGACGTTGAACAGCGAGGTCAGGTTGGTGTCGATCACCGCATCCCAGTCGGCGCGGGTCATCTTGCGGAACACCACGTCGCGGGTGATGCCGGCATTGTTGATCAGTACGTCGACCTCGCCGACCTCGGCCTTGACCTTGTCGAATGCCGTCTTGGTCGAGTCCCAGTCAGCCACGTTGCCTTCCGAGGCAACAAAGTCGAAGCCGAGCGCCTTCTGCTGCTCGAGCCACCTTTCACGGCGCGGCGAATTGGGGCCGCAGCCGGCCACCACACGAAAGCCATCCTTGGCAAGCCGCTGGCAGATGGCGGTTCCGATACCGCCCATGCCGCCGGTCACATACGCAATGCGCTGAGTCATGTCCACTCCTTGATTGGCTCTTCGTTATCGTCAACGGGTCCGCGCCAACCGCGCGCGGCCCCGGAAAACCCCTTCCTTAGTTGCGCTCGACTGCCAGCGCCACGCCCATGCCGCCGCCGATGCACAGCGAGGCCAGGCCCTTCTTCGCGTCACGACGCTTCATCTCGTGCAGCAGCGTCACCAGGATACGGCAGCCCGACGCGCCGATCGGGTGGCCGATGGCAATGGCGCCGCCGTTCACGTTGACCTTGGAGGTATCCCAGCCCATCTGCTGGTGCACTGCCAGCGCCTGCGCGGCGAAGGCCTCGTTGATTTCCATCAGGTCCAGGTCCTGCGGGGTCCAGCCGGCGCGCGACAGGGCGCGCTTGGAGGCCGGCACCGGGCCCATGCCCATCACCTTGGGATCGACACCGGCGTTGGCGTAGCTCTTGATCGTGGCCAGCGGCGTCAGGCCCAGTTCCTTGGCCTTGGCGGCCGACATCACCACCACCGCGGCGGCGCCGTCGTTCAGGCCCGAGGCGTTGGCGGCAGTCACGGAGCCAGCCTTGTCAAAGGCGGGCCTGAGGCCGGACATGCTGTCCAGCGTGGCGCCCTGGCGCACGAACTCGTCGGTCTTGAAGGCCACCGGGTCGCCCTTGCGCTGCGGGATCAGCACCGGGACGATCTCTTCGTCGAACTTGCCGGCCTTCTGCGCGGCTTCGGCCTTGTTCTGCGAGCCGACCGCAAATTCATCCTGCGCCTCGCGCGTGATGCCGTATTCCTTGGCCACGTTCTCGGCGGTGATGCCCATGTGGTACTGGTTGTACACGTCCCACAGGCCGTCGACGATCATGGTGTCGACCAGCTTGGTGTCGCCCATGCGGAAGCCGTCGCGCGAGCCCGGCAGCACGTGCGGCGCGGCGCTCATGTTCTCCTGGCCACCGGCCACCACGATCTCGGCCTCGCCGGACATGATGGCGTTGGCGGCCAGCATCACGGCCTTCAGGCCCGAGCCGCACACCTTGTTGATGGTCATGGCCGGCACCATCGCCGGCAGGCCGGCCTTGATCGAGGCCTGGCGCGCGGGGTTCTGGCCCGAGCCGGCGGTCAGCACCTGACCCATGATGACTTCACTGACCTGGTCGGGCTTGATGCCGGCGCGCTCCAGCGCGGCCTTGATGGCGATGGCACCCAGCTCGGGCGCCGGGATCTTGGCCAGCGAGCCGCCAAATTTGCCTACTGCGGTGCGAGCCGCGGAAACGATGACAACGTCGGTCATGTCTAGTCCTCTCGAAGGAAAATGGGGGAACCTGCGGTCTTGCCGGCGACGCCAGGGCGCACGCCGGCGATCACGCAAGCATCATGCCTTGGCTTTGACGTAACGCCCAGGCGCGGGTTCGATAGCGGGATGGCGCGCATTGCCATACTCGGCGGGCGCCGCGCGCTTGGCGCCGGCCTGGCCTGCAAGCCATGCGGTCCAGTCCGGCCACCAGCTGCCGTGGTGCTCGGTGGCGCCGGCCAGCCATTGCTGCGGCGACTCCGGCAACGCATCGTTGGTCCAGTGGCTGCGCTTGTTCTTGACCGGCGGGTTGATCACGCCGGCGATATGCCCGGACGCACCCAGCACGAAGCGCAGCTTGTTCTTCAGCAGCGCGGTCGAGGCATAGGCGGCGGTCCACGGCACGATATGGTCCTCGCGCGAACCGTAGATATAGGTCGGCACGTCGATGCTGGCGAGGTCCACCGGTGTGTCGGACACCGTCAGCTTGCCCGGCACCTTGAGCTCGTTCTGCAGGTAGGTATGGCGCAGGTACCAGCAGTACCACGGCCCCGGCAGGTTGGTGGCGTCGCCGTTCCAGAACAACAGGTCGAACGGCACCGGCGTGTTGCCCTTCAGGTAGTTGTCGACCACGTAGTTCCACACTAGGTCGTTGGGGCGCAGGAACGAGAACGTGTTGGCCAGCTCGATGCCGCGCAGCAGCGAGCACGGCCCACCGGCGCCGCCGCCGATCGTGGCTTCGCGCAGCTGCACGTGGGCCTCGTCGACAAAGACGTCGAGGATGCCAGTATCGGCAAAGTCCAGCAGCGTGGTCAGCAGCGTCAGGCTGGCCGCGGGCTTCTGGCCGCGCGCGGCCATCACCGCCAGCGCGGTGGAGATGATGGTGCCGCCCACGCAGAAGCCGAGCACATTGATCTTGTCCTGGCCGCTGATGTCCTGAGCGACTTCAATGGCGCGGATGGCGGCGTGCTCGATGTAGTCGTCCCAGGTAGTCCCGGCCATGCTGGCATCGGGGTTGCGCCACGACACCAGGAACACCGTATGCCCCTGCTCCACCGCATGCCGCACCAGCGAGCTTTCCGGCTGCAGGTCGAGGATGTAGTACTTGTTGATGCACGGCGGAACCAGCAGCAGCGGGCGCGCATGGACCTTGTCGGTCAGCGGCTTGTACTGCAGCAGCTGGAAGTACTCGTTCTCGTAGACCACCGCGCCTTCGGTCACCGCGACATTGCGGCCGACCTCGAACGCGGTCTCGTCGGTCTGCGAGATCTTGCCGCGCGTCAGGTCTTCCAGCATGTTGCGCACGCCGGCGCGCAGCGATTCGCCGCCGGATTCGATCAGCAAGCGCTGCGCCTCGGGATTGGTGACCAGGAAGTTCGCCGGCGACATCGCATCGACCCACTGCGAGATCGCGAAGCGGATGCGCTGGCTGGTCTTGGCGTCGGCCTCGACGGCGTCGGCCAGTTCGGTCATGGCACGCGCGTTGAGCAGGTAGAACGCGGCGGCGAAGCGGTACGGCATGTTGTTGCGCCACGCGTCGCCGGCAAAGCGCCGGTCATGCAGCGGTCCGGCGGCTTCGGGCTTGCCCTCGGCCATGGCCTGCCACAGGACCGAAAAGTCCTTCATGTAGCGCTTCTGGATATCGGCCAGCTGCGCTGGCTCGATCTTGACGCCCGCCAGCGCGTCCAGGCCAGGAATGCCCGGAGCGGCCGCGTAGCCGTTGCCTTCAGTACCCTGCCACTGGCGGGACCATTCCAGCCATGTGGCTGGATCGAATGGCCCCGGCGTGAACTTGAACGGTTGGGACTTGCCTTCCTGAGTGGAAGCTGCCGCACCTTTGCCGGTTGCCATGATGTAATTGTCTCTCTGCCGTCACTGTATGAACCGGCTCCGGGCATTGCCCTGGCCGGCACTATTGCATAGGGTGATGCTATCCGGATGGACCCGGCTTCGCCCTCCCCCGAATGGGGCGGGTTGCCGGCACATCGGCCCTGGAACCTGCGGAAGACGCCCGCCGCACACAATGACATCAAATGCGGTCGCGCTTTCCGCCCATCCCGATAGCGGCTCCCTTTTTGCCGACTGCCGCGGGCGCTCTGGCTGGGAGCACCATGCGGTATGCTTGCCGGCAAAAACCTGGGAATCATCAGCGATTCCGAAACATTTGAAGCCATTGTTGCCTTGCAACGTACGCAATGTCAATGCGGGAATCCGTCCCGCGCCGAATGCGCTCGCCGACCTACCGGACGGTATGCCGCGCGCGCATCTGCCAGGGCCGTCGAGCATAAGCGAGAAGGATGAAATTCTGATGTACATCGTGGCCATTGGCTGGCTCTATGTGGCGCTGATGATGGCGATCACCGAGCACAACGTGGTGGCGGGAATTGCCACCTTCCTGATGTATGGCATGGCGCCGGTGGCGCTGGTGCTCTACATCATGGGCACGCCGGGCCGGCGGCGGCGCAAGGCCGCGGCCGAGCGCGCGCAGGCCGCAGCAGTTGCAGCGACCGAGGCCAGCGATGCCACGCCGGCACAAGCGGACGGCGCGGCCAAGGGCAAGGACGACTAAAAAAGGACCCGGATCAGTCCGCGAGCCAGACCAGGCTCGCCATGCGGCCAGTCACGCCGTCGCGGCGGTAGGAGTAGAAGCGTTCCGCATCGGCCACGGTGCATGCGTCGCCGCCGTAGACCTCGGCGCAGCCGGCACGCGCCAGCCGCGTGCGTGCGAGCGCGTAGATGTCGGCCAGGTATTTGCCGGGCGCTCCGGCGCGGAAAGCAGCCGCCACTGCGGCCTGTTCATCGGGGCGCGCCTGCGCGAGGAAGGCATCGCGCACTTCAGCCCCGACCTCGAAGGCATCCGGGCCGATAGCTGGCCCGAGCCAGGCCAGCCAGCGCATATCACCGCCTCCTGCGGTGGCCTGCATCCGCGCCAGCGTGGCCTCGATCACGCCGTTGCACAGGCCGCGCCAGCCCGCGTGCGCGGCACCCACCACGGTCCCCTGCGCATCGCACAGGAGCACGGGCAGGCAGTCCGCCGTCATCACGGCGCAGACGTGGCCTGGCGCCACCGCCAGGCTCGCGTCGGCCTTCGGCACGGGATCGCCGGGTGCCACCACATGGTCGACCGTCGCCACCGCGCAGCCATGGACCTGTTCGAGCCATCGGGGCATCGACGGCAGTAGCGCGGCCAGCCGTTCGCGATTGCGGGCCACGTCGGCCGGATCGTCGCCGACATGGGTGCCGAGGTTAAGGCCGCCCGGAGCACCGCCGGCAAGGCCGTACGGCCGCTTGCTGACGCCGCCCTGGCGCGTGGTCGACACCGCGCGCACGCGCGCCGGCGCGGGCCAGTCAGGGACCAGCCATGCGGGCTCAGGCGCGCTCATCGTCTTCGTCGTCACTGTCGTCATCCTCGCCAGCGTATTCCCAGTGGGCTTCGCCGCCTTCCCAGACCTCGTCCCAGGCTTCGTCCTCATCCTCCGCCTGCGCGCTTTCAAAGTCCAACGCGTCGATCAGCGCCTGCAGGTCGTCGGGCGGCTGCGCCGTCCACGACATGTGCCGGCCGGTGGCCGGATGCACCAGCCCGAGCTTGCACGCATGCAGCGCCTGGCGCTCATATGGCACCGGCAACGGCACGCGGATCGCCGGGCGCTGGCCGCGCTGCGTGGCGCGGAAGTAGACCGGGTCGCCCACCAGCGGATGGCCGATCGATTCGAAGTGCACGCGGATCTGGTGCGTGCGCCCGGTCTCGAGCTTGCACATCACCATCGACACGAAGCCGCGCCCGAGCGGCACCGTGGCCAGCGTGCGGAAATGCGTGCGCGAGGGCTTGCCGCTGGCGGTATGCACGATCGCCATGCGCGTGCGCTCGCGGGGGTCGCGGCCGATGGGCGCGTCGATGGTGCCTTCGTCATAGGTGCGGCCCCACACCAGCGCGATATACGTGCGCTTGACCGTGCGCGCCTGCAGCTGGCGCACAAGATCGGTCTGCGCTGTCAGCGAGCGCGCCACCACCATCAGGCCGGAGGTCTCCTTGTCGAGCCGGTGCACGATGCCCGCGCGCGGCAGCGCCGTGGCGGCGGGGTCGCGGTGCAGCAGCCCGTTGAGCACGGTGCCGCTCCAGTTGCCGGCGGCGGGATGCACCACCAGCCCGGCAGGCTTGTTGATCACCAGCAGCGTGTCGTCTTCATAGACCACGTCCAGCGGCACGTCTTCGGGCGCAAAGGCCGACGATTCCGGCGCGGCCTGCGGCTGCACCTCGATGCGGTTGCCCATCTGCACCGCATCGCGCGGCCGGCGCACCTGGCCATCGACGCGCACGGCGCCGCTTTCGATCCACTGCTGCAGGCGGCTGCGCGAAAACTCGCTAAAGTGACGCGCCAGCAATTTATCGAGCCGCTCGCCATGCGCGGCACTGTCCACCTCCAGCGACAGGGTCACGCCCGCTTCGGCGCCAGGCGCGGCACTCGCCGGCGCGCCTTCGGCGAGGTCTTCGAATTCCTCGGGATCGGCCAGGGACGCGGCTGCGCGCACCCTTTCCGGGGGGAGTCCTCCCACGCCATCTGCCGGGTCGGCTTGGGGCTGGGGGCTTGGGCTATAATGCTTGACGCTATTTTTCTTCATCCGGGATACGATTGCCCATGCAATTGCAGAGCATGAAACGCGCGCGCTGGCGCACGACAATTGGAGCGGTTCTGCTCGCAGGCGGCTGCGTCATGCTGTCAGCATGCGGCCTGCTAGCGGACCAGCCCGACGAAACCGCCGGCTGGTCGGCCAACAAATTATATTCGGAAGCCAAGGACGCACTGGATGGCGGCGACTACACGCGCGCCGTCAAGCTGTATGAAAAGCTCGAGGGCCGCTATCCGTTCGGCCGCTACGCGCAGCAGGCACAGATCGATACCGCCTACGCCAACTACAAGGACGGCGAGACCGCGGCCGCGCTGGCAGCCATCGACCGCTTTATCCAGCTGCACCCGAACCACCCCAATATCGATTACGCCTACTACCTGAAGGGCCTGATCAACTTCAACGACAACCTGGGCTGGCTGGGCCGCTTCTCCGGCCAGGACCTGAGCGAGCGCGACCCCAAGGCCGCGCGTGCCGCCTACGACGCGTTCAACACGCTGGTCACAAAGTATCCGGACAGCAAGTACACGCCCGACGCCGCGCTGCGCATGCAGTACATCGTCAACTCGCTGGCCCAGCACGAGGTCCATGCCGCGCGGTACTATTACAAGCGCGGTGCCTACCTTGCTGCGGTCAACCGCGCCCAGCAGTCGCTCAAGGAATACGACGGCGCACCGGCCAACGAAGAAGCGCTGTACATCATGATCCGCTCGTATGACGCGATGGGCATGAAAGACCTGCGCGACGATACCGCCCGCGTGATGGAGCACAATTTCCCCAACAGCGACTTCATCAAGTACGGCGAGCGCCGCAAGGACAAGTCCTGGTGGGAAGTCTTCTGAGGCTTGCCGGCCAGCGGCCATGAAAAAACGGGACGTGTCGCAAGACCGTCCCGTTTTTGTTTGTGCCTCGCCCTCAGGGCACCAAAGCCGTCATTCCTCTGGCGCGTCCTCGCCGCCGGTTTCAGTCTCGGCACCAGCCCGGGCTGTCTCCGCCCCGCGCAACGACTCCAGGAAACGCACCACCGTCGCCGCTTCGCGCGTGCGTGTGAACGGCGGCAGGCTCTGCCAGATCTGGCGGCCATAGGGCTTTTCCACCAGCCGCGTATCGAAGATCGCCAGCACGCCGCGGTCCGACTCCGAGCGGATCAGCCGCCCCGCCCCCTGCTTGAGCGTGATCACCGCATGCGGCAGCTGGTGCACGGCGAACGGGCTCAGGCCCTTCTTCTGCAGCACTTCCATGCGCGCGGCCAGCACCGGGTCGTCAGGCGGCGCGAATGGCAGCTTGTCGATGATCACCAGCGACAGCGCCTCGCCGCGCACGTCCACGCCCTCCCAGAAGCTCTGGCTGCCGACCAGCACCGCATTGCCCAGCTCGCGGAAGCGATCCAGTAGTTCGGTGCGGCTGGCCTGGCCCTGCACCAGCAGCGGCAGGTTCAGGCCGCGCTCGGCAAAGGCGTCGTAGAGCAGGTCCGAGGCGCGCTGCACCGCGCGCAGCGTGGTGCACAGCAGGAAGGTGCGCCCGCCGGCAGCCTCGATCAGCGGCAGCGCGGCCTGCACCACCGCATCGGTGAACTGCGGCGATTGCGGCGCCGGCATGTCGCGCGGCACGTACAGCAGGCCTTGTTTCGCATAGTCGAAGGGGCTGGGCAGCGTCAGCGAGCGGTCCTTGTCGAGCCCCAGCTGCGCGGCGTAGTGGGTGAAATTGCCCTTCACCGACAGCGTGGCCGAGGTAAAGACCCACGCGCGCGGCTGGCCGTCGCGCTGGCGCGTGAAGATCGGCGCGATCGAAAGCGGCGTGCGGTGCAGCTGCACGGTATGCGAGAACACCTCGACCCAGCGCACCGTCTCGGGGCCGGCAGGGACCGCAGGGACTGCCGCGGCCTCTCCCTCTCCCTCGGCCGCTTGCGGCGCCGGGGCGGCCGCGGCTTCGCTGCGCCACGCAGCCAGCTTGTTGGCCAGTTCCAGCGCACGGCGGTGGCATTGCTGCAGCGACTCGGCGCGCTCGGCCTGGCTTTCCAGCATCTCGACGAAGTCTGACAGTGCCTCGTCCAGCGCATCCAGCGTTTCGTTGAAGGGCTCGGCGATGCGGCGGTCGGCCTCGATCTGGCCGAGCGCCAGGCGCGCGTTGTCCTTGGTGAAGGCGAGGCGCAGGTCGCGCGCGGCGCGTTCCAGCGGCGCGCCAAGCTGCACCCAGTCCACCGCATCGCGCGCATGCGACAGGCCCTCGGCCACGGTATCGCGCGCAAGCTCGAGCAGCTGGCTGGTCGACAGCGTCTCGCCGAAGAACAGCGTCGCGGTCTCGGGCAGCTGGTGGGCTTCGTCGAAGATCACGGTGTTGGCCGCCGGCAGCAGCTCCGCCATGCCGGTATCGCGCAGCACCACGTCGGCAAAGAACAGGTGGTGGTTGACCACCACCACGTCGGCCTGCTGCGCTTCCTTGCGCGCGCGCATCACGAAGCAGTCTTTGTAGAACGGGCACTCCGAGCCCAGGCAGTTGTCGCGCGTGGACGTTACCATCTGCCAGACCGGCGCGTTCTCCGGCACGGACGCCAGCTCGGCCTTGTCGCCGGTCGAGGTTTCCTTGACGAAGCGGCCGATATCCCGCAGCCACGCCGCATCCTGGCGCGACGCCAGGCGCCCGTTGGCCTGTGCTCGTTCCAGGTGGTAGTGGCAGACGTAGTTGGCGCGGCCCTTGAGCAGCGCCACCGACACCGGTACGTTCAGCGCATGGCGCACCGTGGGGATGTCGCGCAGGAACAGCTGGTCCTGCAGGTTTTTGGTGCCGGTGGAGAGGATCACCTTGCCGCCCCACAGCATTGCCGGCACCAGGTAGGCGTAGGTCTTGCCGGTGCCGGTACCGGCCTCGACGATCACGGTGTCGCTCTCTGCGATCGCGCCGGCGACGGCCTCGGCCATCTTGTGCTGCGCGGCGCGCGGGCGGTAGCCAGGGATGGCCTGCGCCAGCGTGCCGGTATCGGCAAAGATGGTGCCCAGTTCGGCGCCGCGGCTGGCGGTGGCGTCGGCGGGCGCGGCGTGTGCGGGCGCCTCGGCGTCGGTCACTTCGACGGCATCGGACAGCTCAGGGGAATCGGGAAGGTCGGACAAGGCTTGGGGGGGAATTATGTAGGCCGCCGGACAAGGCCGGCGGCGATCGGTGCGGCGAGCGCGGCTGCGCTCAGGCCGGCACGTCGGGTTCGAGCTGCAGCTGCAGCAGCGTGATGGCGTCCTTCAGCTTGAGCCGGCGCTTCTTCAGCCGGCGTAGCTGCAGTTCGTCATGGACTGCGTCGCTGGCCAGCCGGTCGATCAGGAAGTCCAGGTCGCGATGCTCGATCTGCAACTCCATGATGCGCCGTTCGAGGGTGTTCAGGTTGCTGTCCATATGCGCCTCCGGTGCGCAGTCACGTACCGCCGCCTCAGAAGCCGAACGGGCGCGGTGCCGACGCCGGGTTCTGCTGCTCCTTCGCCTTGGCGCGACGCTCTTCCAGCTCCTTCTGGCGCTGTTCCAGGTCGCGCTGCTTGGCCTCGTACGCCTTCACGTTCTCCTGGCGCTGCTGGGCCTGCGCAGCGCCCTTCTGCTGCGCCTCTTTCATGCGGGCGTCAGACTGCTTCTGCTGATATGCCTGCGCGTTGGCGGCACGCTGCGGCGCTTCGCCCTGGCGTTGCGCATCGCGCAGCTGCTGCTCCTGCTGCTTCTTTTCGAAGGCTTCGCGGCTGGACTGCTCGCTGGCGGCGCGCTTCGGCTGGCTGGCCTCGAACTCGGCACGGCGCAGCGCCTGTTCGCGGTCGCGCTCGGCGGCACGGTGGGCGCGCTCGGCCTCGCCGACTTCCAGCTCGCGCGTGCGCAGCACCTGCAGCTCCCCACGCTGGATTTCCTTGGCCTGGTCGATGCAGCGGTTGACGAAGAACTTGCCGTAGCACTCGTGCTCGGCGGCGGCAAAGCGATAGTTGGTCCAGGCACGCGAATCGCCGATGGCCTTGCGTTCGGCGGCGAAGTCGCGGCTGGCGCCGGCGCCAGCCACCGGCGCGGCGGCCGGGGCCGGCGCCTGCGCGAGCACCTCGCGCACCGGCATCAGCGCGGCGCAGGCGGCCACGACCAGCGCTGGCAAGGCGATGCGGGCATGGGACGGGAAGGTTCGGGGCACGTTGGCGAGCGTGGGCATGGCCAGGATGGCCGCCTCGGAGGCGGCCGGCGATGTGGCCTTGGCGGCGGCCGGACGGGGCTTGACGATCATGACGGGATTCTAGCATCCGGGCCGCGTGCCGGCCTGCCTCCGCGGCCACCTCGGGGCACTGCGCGGGGCCCCTGCGGGGCATAGCGCCGGCCGCACCGCGCGCCCCCCGGCGCGGATCGGACGTGCGCGCGGCGCCGCCCGCCGCACCCGCCCGCCGCACCTGCATGCTGCACCCGCGTGATGAGCCGCCGCGCGCTTGTGGCAAAATGCCCCGCTTTCGACTGACTGCGTTTCCCGCCGCGTTCCCGATGTCCAACCTGCCCGCATCCGTCTCGCAAAAGATTGTGTCGCTCATCGCGGCCGAGCTGTCCGTCCAGCCCCGCCAGGTCGCGGCCGCCGTGGCGCTGCTCGACGAAGGTGCCACCGTCCCCTTCATCGCCCGCTACCGCAAGGAAGTGACCGGCAACCTGGATGACACGCAGTTGCGCAACCTGGAAGAGCGCCTGCTCTACCTGCGCGACATGGAAGACCGCCGCGCGGCCATCCTGGCGTCGATCCAGGAGCAAGGCAAGCTCACGCCAGAACTGCAGGCCGCCATCGAGGCCGCTGAAACCAAGCAGACGCTGGAAGACCTCTACCTGCCCTACAAGCCCAAGCGCCGCACGCGCGCCCAGATCGCGCGCGAATGCGGGCTGGAGCCGCTGGCGCAGACCCTGCTGGCCGATCCCACGCTGGACCCGCAGACCGAAGCCGCCAAGTACGTCAACGGCAACCCGACCGCCGACGGCGGCGTGCCCGACGTGAAGGCCGCGCTGGACGGCGCGCGCGACATCCTGTCGGAACAGTTCGGCGAGACCGCCGAACTGCTCGGCAAGCTGCGCGAACACCTGTGGACCAACGGCGTGGTCGCGTCAACCGTGATGGAAGGCAAGGAAACCGCCGAGGAAGAGAAGTTCCGCGACTACTACGCCTACAGCGAAACCATCCGCACCGTACCCTCGCACCGCGCGCTGGCGCTGTTCCGCGGCCGCAATGCGGGCGTGCTGATGGTCAAGCTGGGGCTGGGCGAAGAACAGGACGCGATGGTTCCGCACCCGTGCGAAGGCATGATCGCGCGCCACGTCGGCATCCAGAACCTGGGCCGCCCGGCCGACAAGTGGCTGGGCGACGTATGCCGCTGGTGCTGGCGCGTCAAGGTGCAGCCGCACCTGGAAACCGAACTGCTGACCCAGCTGCGCGAAACCGCCGAAGGCGAAGCCATCAAGGTGTTCGGCCGCAACCTGCATGAACTGCTGCTGGCCGCGCCGGCCGGTCCCAAGTCGGTGATGGGCGTCGACCCCGGCATCCGCACCGGCTGCAAGATCGCCGTGGTCGACAGCACCGGCAAGCTGCTGGACACCGCCACCATCTACCCGCACGAGCCGCGCCGTGACTGGAACGGCTCGCTCGCCACGCTGGCGCGCCTCGCGAAGCAGCACAACGTGGCGCTGGTGTCGATCGGCAACGGCACCGCCAGCCGCGAGACCGACAAGCTGGTACAGGACCTGATGAAGCAGATGCCCGAGCTCAAGCTGACCAAGATCGTGGTCAGCGAGGCCGGCGCCTCGGTCTACTCCGCCTCGGAGCTGGCCGCCAAGGAATTCCCGGACCTGGACGTGTCGCTGCGCGGCGCCGTGTCGATCGCGCGCCGCCTGCAGGACCCACTGGCCGAGCTGGTCAAGATCGATCCCAAGTCGATCGGCGTGGGCCAGTACCAGCATGACGTCAACCAGCGCGAGCTGGCGCGCGCGCTCGACGCCGTGGTCGAGGACTGCGTGAACGCGGTGGGCGTCGACGTCAATACCGCCTCCGCACCGCTGCTGGCGCGCGTGTCGGGCCTGAACACGGTGCTGGCGCGCAATATCGTCGAGTTCCGCGATGCCAACGGCGCCTTCCCCAACCGCGTTGCGCTGAAGAAGGTGCCGCGCCTGGGCGACAAGACGTTCGAGCAGGCCGCCGGCTTCCTGCGCATCAACGACGGCGATAACCCGCTGGATCGCTCGTCGGTGCACCCGGAAGCCTATCCGGTGGTGCAGCGCATCCTGGAGCACATCAAGAAGGGCCTGCGCGACGTGATGGGCAACCGCGACGCGCTGCGCGGCCTGCCGCCGGAAAAGTTCACCGACGAATCGTTCGGCCTGCCGACCGTGCGCGACATCCTGTCCGAACTGGAAAAGCCCGGCCGCGACCCGCGTCCCGAGTTCAAGACCGCGACCTTCCAGGAAGGCGTGGAAGACGTGAAGGACTTGCAGCCCGGCATGGTGCTGGAAGGCGTGGTCACCAACGTGGCGGCCTTTGGCGCGTTTGTCGATATCGGCGTGCACCAGGACGGGCTGGTCCATATCTCGGCGCTGTCGAACAAGTTCGTCAAGGATGCGCACGAGGTGGTCAAGGCCGGCCAGATCGTCAAGGTCAAGGTGATGGAGGTCGACGTCAAGCGCAACCGCATCGGCCTGTCGATGCGGCTGGACGACGAGCCGGGCCAGACCCCGGCACGCGCCGGCGGCGACCGTGGCGATCGTGGTGGCCAGCGCAATGGCGGCAAGGGCTCCAACGGCGGCCGCCGCGAGCAGGAGCCGGCGGGCGCGATGGCCGCGGCCTTTGCCAAGCTCAAGCGCTGAACCGCGAGAGCATGGCAGGACGCCTCGCACGGGAAGCCGTGCGGGGCGTTTTTGGCTTCAGGCGCTGCGCACAATCCGCACTGCCAGGCCCTTGCCCGCCCCATCGGAGCGGTTCGCAAACGCGATCTCGAGCCCATGCAACCGCGCCACGCGCTGCGCGATGGAAATGCCAAGCCCGTGCCCGTGCTCGCGCTGCCCGTTGCCGCCGCGGAAGAAGCGGTCGCCCAGCCGGGCCAGCAGATCCGGCGCCACGCCCGGCCCCTGGTCGCGCACGGTGATGCCATCCGGCTGGAAATCGATCGTCACCAGCGCGTCTGGCGGACTGTAGCGGATGGCGTTGTCGAGCAGGTTGCGCAGCATCAGCGACAGCAAGTTGGCATCGCCCGCGATTGGCAATGGCGCCCGTCCCGCGCCGGGCCATTCCAGTTCCACGTCGACCTGCTTCTGCCGGGCCAGCCCGAGGCAGTCGGACAGCGCCTGCTGCGCGACCGGCACCCAGTTCACCGGCTGGCGCGACGGCAGGCCGGAAGCATCTTCCAGCCGGCTCAACGTCAGCAACTGCGACACCAGCCGCCCGATACGGTCGATGCCTGCGGCCACGTTGGCGCGTGCCTGGGCGCGCTCGGTCTCGTCGGGCGAACGCTCGGCGATCTCCCATTGCGCCTTGAGCGCGGCCAGCGGCGTGCGCATCTCATGGGCCGCGTCGGCGGTCAGGCGCCGTTCGTGTTCGATCGAGTCGGACACGCGCGCCAGCAGCCGGTTGGTCGCATGGACCAGCGGCACCAGTTCGCCGGGCACGGCCTCCAGGCTGAGCGGCCGGCGGTCCTCAGGCGTGCGGCCTTCGATATCCGCCGACAGCGCCCGCACCGGCGCCAATGCGCGCCGCATGAACCAGATCAGCAGCCCGATCAGCACCGGCAGGCCGGCGGCCCACGGCAGCACCTGCGCGGCGATATAGGACAGGATCAGCTCATTGCGCTCTCCGAGCTGCTGGCCGACGCAGACGCGCCAGCCGGTATCGGGGTCGGCGAGGTAGTACAGCCGCCACGGTTCCTTGTTGATGGTGATATCGGTGAAGCCCTTCACGCCCGGGGCGCGCGGCAGCAGGTCGCCCTCGGGATCGATATGCAGCGGCTTGCCGTCCGGCAGCCAGGCGGCGATGGCGAGATCGCCCAGGCCGGCATCGCCCTGGTCACCCTCCACCAGTTGGGGCAGCCTGGTGCGCGACGGCGCGGCGGCGACATCGACCAGCGGCACCACCGAATGCATCTGCAGCGCCATGCGCACCATGTCGGTGTCATAGAGCTCGTTGATCTCGTGCCGGGCGCGCACATAGGTCATGCCGATGGTCAGCAGCCACACCACCGGCGCCGCGATCAGGACCGCAAGGATCAGGCGGCGCTGCAGCGTCATACGCAATCCTCCGCCGCACCCAGCGTGTAGCCGGCGCCGCGGAAGGTGCGCACGATCTTGGGGTGGATCTTGCGGCGCAGGTGGTGGATATGGACTTCCAACGCATTGCTTTCCACGCCGCCCTGCCAGTCATAGAGCTTGTCGCGCAGGATGTCGCGCGTCAGCAGCCGGTTCGGGTGCGCCAGCAGCAGTTCGAGCAGGATGGCTTCGCGGCTGGTCAGTTCCACCGGCTGGCCCCGCCAGTACGCCTGGCGCGCGGCGGGATGGAATTCCAGTGCGCCGTGCTTCCACACTGGCGACGACAACCCCGCTGCGCGCCGGGTCACGGCGCGCAGGCGCGCGGCCAGTTCATCGAGCGCGATCGGCTTGACCAGGTAATCGTCGGCGCCGGCGTCGAGCCCGCCGACGCGGCTTTCAATAGCGTCGCGCGCGGTCAGCACGATCACAGGTATGCGGCAGCCACGCGCGCGCCAGCGTGCCAGCAGCGCCATGCCGTCCTCGCCGGGCAGCCCGAGGTCCAGCACCACGGCGTCGTAGTGGACGACGTCGAGCGCGTGGTCGGCTTCGGTGCCGGTGGCAAACCAGTCGACCGCATAGTCCAGCAGCTGCAGGCCGCGCCGCAGCCCGTCGCCCAGCATGGGGTCGTCTTCAACGATAAGAATTCTCATTTTTTCGGGTGATTGCCGGTGGGAACGGTGTTACGTGCCGGTCACGCGATCGCGCACTGCGTGGTGCGAGCCACGTATCGCGCCACCATTGTGCGCGGCCCGGCTTAATGTGCCATTAAGGTTAGCGGCCTATTCTCTGGCTCGCACTGCCAGGCACTTGCCCTGTTCAACGCCGCGCATGCCTGCGGCGTGGACAGCGTCACGCCGAAGCCCTCCCGCCGGACGCCGACGCCTGGCCCGATACCCTAGCCAGCACCCGCCCTTGCCGTCACACCCGCCTCCGGCCCACGCCGTTCCGCTACATCGTTCCGATCGCCTCGCCGCCGAGCCCGCGCTTGTCACCGCCCCGCCGGCCCTGCCATGGCCCGCCACCCGGGTGGCGGGCGTCCCCACGCTGGCGATAGCGCTGGTCGTGCTGGTGTTCGCGCTGGCCTGGTTCGGCACGCTGGGCGTGCGCCACCTGCTCGGTCCCGACGAGGGCCGCTACGCCGAAATCGCCCGCGAGATGCTGAGCACCGGCGACTGGGTCACCATCCGCTATAACGGCCTGAAGTACTTCGAGAAGCCACCCTTGCACATGTGGGTGACGGCAATCTCCTACTCGCTGTTCGGCATCGGCGAGTGGCAGGCGCGGCTGTGCGTGGCGCTGGCCGGCATCACCGGGCTGGGCGCGTCGATGCTGGCCGCGGCACGCTGGTTCGGCGCGCGCGCCGGGCTACTGACGGGACTGGTGCTGGCCAGTGCGCCGATGTGGAACGCCGCCGCGCACTTCAATACGCTGGACATGACGCTGTCCGGCATCATGGCCTGCGTGCTGGCGAGCATGCTGCTGGCCCAGCATCCCTCAGCAACGCCGGCCACGCGCCGCAACTGGATGCTGGCGTGCTGGGCGGCGATGGGCCTGGCCTTGCTGACCAAGGGGCTGGTGGGCCTGGTGCTGCCCGGCCTGGTGCTGGTGGTGTACACCTGCGTGACGCGCGACCTGGCGCTGTGGCGGCGCCTGCATGCGCCGGCCGGCATCGCGCTGATGCTGCTGGTGGCGGTGCCATGGTACTGGCTGGTGGCACGGCACAACCCGGAATTCCTGCGCTTTTTCTTTATCCACGAGCACTGGCAACGCTATACCTCGACCGTGCATGCCCGCAAGGGGGCGCTGTGGTACTTCGTGCCGCTGGTGCTGGGCGGCTTTCTGCCGTGGCTTGGGCTGCTGCCAGGCATGGTACGCGCGGTCCGGCAGCGTGCCGGTACCGCTGGCGCAGGCGGCGCGCGGCCGTTCCAGCCGGCACTGATGGCGGCGCTGTGGGCGGTGTCGATCTTCGTGTTCTTCAGCCTGTCGGGGTCGAAGCTGCCAGGCTATATCCTGCCGATGTTCCCGGCGCTGGGAATCCTGGCGGGCGTGGCGCTGGCGCGTACTGGCGAGCGTGCCTGGATCCTCCAATTGCGCGCGATGCTGGTCGTGGGCGCGATCGGACTACTGGCGAGCCCCTACGTGGCCACGCTCGATTCCAACAACACGCCCAATGCGCTCTACCGCGCCTATGCCGTATGGGCCGCGCTGGCGTTCGCGCTGGTACTGGCCAGCGCCGCGGCGGGTCTGTGGCTGCTGCGGCGGCGCGGGCGCATGGCCAGTATCACGGCGTATGCACTGGGCATGCTGCTGGCCTTCTCCATCGCCCTGCTCGGCCACGAAACCATCGGGCGCTCGGCGTCAGGCATCGACATGGTGGCGCCGATCGAGCGCGTGCTGCGCCCCGGCATGCCGCTCTATGGCGTCGGCATGCTGGACCATACGCTGCCGTTCTACCTGCACCATCCGCTTACCATGGTCGCGCAGGCAGACGAACTGTCGTTCGGCACCGAGCAGGAACCGCAGAAATGGCTGCCAACCGTCGATGCCTTCGTCGATGCCTGGCAGCACGGCCCGCGCGCCATCGCGCTGCTGTCGCCGCAGACCTTTGCTGAACTGAGCGCGCGCGTGCCGATGCACGTGGTCGCGCGCGACTGGCGCCGCGTAGCGGTCGCCAACTTCCCGATCGCCGACGCGCGCTAGCCGCGCCGGCGCATTCTGTTTTCCCATGCCATCGTCAAACGCAATGCAACGCAAGAAAGTACTGATCCTCGGCGTCAACGGCTTTATCGGCCACCACCTGACGCGCCGCATCCTGGAAACCACGTCGTGGGAGGTCTACGGCATGGACATGTCGGCGGACCGTCTGGGCGACCTCGTCGAGCACCCGCGCATGCACTTCTTCGAGGGTGACATCACCATCAACAAGGAGTGGATCGAGTACAACATCCGCAAGTGCGACGTGGTGCTGCCGCTGGTGGCCATCGCCACGCCCGCCACCTACGTGCGCGAGCCGCTGCGCGTGTTCGAACTGGACTTCGAGGCTAACCTGCCGATCGTGCGCGCCGCCGTGAAGTACGGCAAGCACCTGGTGTTCCCGTCGACCTCCGAGGTCTACGGCATGTGCAGCGACGACGAGTTCGATCCCGAGGCCTCGCCGCTGGTCTACGGCCCGATCAACAAGCCGCGCTGGATCTACGCCTGCTCCAAGCAGCTGATGGACCGCGTGATCCACGCCTACGGCATGGAGCAAGGCCTGAACTACACGCTGTTCCGCCCGTTCAACTGGGTCGGTGCGGGGCTGGATTCGATCTTCGAATCGAAGGAAGGCTCGTCGCGCGTGGTGACGCAGTTCCTCGGCCATATCGTGCGCGGCGAGCCGATCAAGCTGGTCGACGGCGGCGCGCAGCAGCGGGCCTTCGCCGATATCGCGGACGGCATCAGCGCGCTGATGCGCATCATCGAGAACCCCAACGGCGTGGCCACCGGCAAGATCTACAACATCGGCAATCCGGGCAATATCCACTCGGTGCGCGAGTTGGCCGAGATGATGCTGAAGATGGCGGCGGACTATCCGGAATATGCGGACGAAGCGCGCAGAACGCGGATCGTCGAGACCTCGTCGGGCGACTTCTACGGCAAGGGCTACCAGGACGTGCAGCACCGCGTGCCGCAGATCGACAACACCATCGAGGAACTGGGCTGGAAGCCAGAGATCAGCATGGAAGCAGCGCTGCGCCGCATTTTCGAGGCGTATCGCGGGCACGTGACCGATGCCCGTACGCTGGTGAACCAGGGCTAGCCGCACGAAGGCGGCGACCGCGTCACGGCGACCAGCCCGGAACTCACGCGCCGGCGCGGTCGAAACCGGCCTTGCGCGCCAGCACGATGGCCTGGGAACGGTTCTCCACTTCCAGCTTGGCGAAGATGCTGGTGATGTGGTTGCGCACGGTCTTCTCGCACAGATCGAGATGGGCGGCGATCTGGGCGTTGTCGCGGCCCTGTGCGATCAGTTCGACGATATCGCGCTCGCGCCGCGTCAGCGCGGTGAAGGCGGGATCGCGCACCGGCTCCGTGGCCGGCAGGAAGGCGCGCACCTCGTCCAGCCAGCGGCGCCACGCGGGCTCGGTTTCGAGCAGCAGGTGGTTGCCGCTTTCCAGCGGCACGAAGCGCGCACCGGGGATTTCGCTGGCGATCAGGCGCCCTTCGTCGAAGGGCACGCGCGCGTCGTGCACCGCGTGCAGCACCAGCGTCGGGCACGACACCTTCGGCAACAGTGCCACCACGTCGATCTCGTTGAACACGCGCATAAAGCGCGAGGCATTCAGCGGCGAAGTCGAAACCCGTTCCAGCTCGTTGAACCACGCATGCTGCTCGGCGGTGCCCCCGGGGATGAACTGCGTGGTGAAGAACTGGCGGAAGGCGGGGTTCTCCTGGCCCCAGCCGAGTTCCGCGAGCTTGTTCATCAGCTCGGCCTCCTCGCGCAGGCTCGGGCTGAGGTTGTCGCGCTTGAGTCGCCCGCGCGCATAGCCGCCGTGCAGCACCAGGTGGCTGACGCGCTCCGGATGCGCGACCGCATAGGCCACCGCGAGCGATGCGCCCTGCGAGATACCCAGCAGCGGGAAATGCTCGACCCCGGTGGCGTCGACGATGGTTTCCAGGTCGCGCAGCCAGGCGTCGAAGGAGAGGTCCTCGATGTCCCGGTCGGACAGCCCGCAGCCGCGTTCGTCATAGCGGATCAGCATATGCGTGGCCGACAGCGCCGTGATCATATGGCTCCACACCGGGCTGCCCACATCGAACTCGAGGTGGCTCATCCAGTTGGCCGCCTTGACCAGCGGCGCGCCACCGCCCGTGATGGCATAAGCAATGCGAACGCCATCCCGGCTGGTGCACAGGCGGATTTGCTGCTTGAACATCGGCATGTCGGGTCGCGCGGTGCTGGGACGGCCTGCCTGCGCAGGCGCGCCGCGTGACTTCCCTAGCTTAGCAAAGGATTTGCGGTGCAACAGTGCCGTTGCAGATTGGCGCTCGCCCGGCATCGCGCCGGGCGGGTTGCCTTATGGCAGGGTTGCGTCATATCGGGGCATGCGCGAGTCATGGCGCACATTCCCCGGCGCCTGGACAACGAAACGGCCCGGACAAACCGCCCCGTTGCCATGCCCGGCTCAGGACAGGCATTCCCCGCTGTCGCGCGCATCGCTGCGCGCGCCGTCGGTGAAGCCATCGCGCGAGTTGATGCGGGTCCCCTCCGTAAACGGGTCGAACTGGCCCATGCGGGCGCCATCGGTGTAAGGATCAGGCTTGCGCATGCCGTCCCGGTACGGATCAAAGCCACGGACCGCGCACACGGACATGCCCTGACGCGCGACCACGGGCAGCATGGTGGCCTCGGTGGCCGGACTGCGCGCGCCATCGGTAAAGGCGTCGCGCTGGCCGTTGTGTCCCGGCGCGCCAACGATCAGTGCATCAGCATAGGCACCGGCGTGGGCGGTCTGGTTGAGCCCGGCGGCGAGTGCGGCAGCGGCAAGCAGGGTCTTGGCAAAATTCTTATGCATTGCTATCTCCAACAGGGGTGTCGGCGGCGTTGCCGCGACGGCACTCCTCGTGCAGGCGATCAGCTACGGAACGGCACAGGCCGCACGGGATCGCCTCTGCCGTGCAAGCCGTTGCCTGGCGCGGGCCGGCTGCCATCCCATCGTGGCAGCGGCGTCGCGCCGGACTCCTGGATCAGCTGGGTGCGGATGCGGGGAAAGGAGCGCCCTGCGTCAGTGCAGCCATCCGAGCATCGCGAACAGCGGTGCCAGCGACGGCAGCAGCCGCGCCGGACTGCGCCGGAGTGCTGCCAGGCACGCCGACACTTCGTCGGCGGCCAGCCGCACCGCGGCGTGCCAGGCAGCCGCATCCGGCACCTGGCGTCCGCGCAGGGAGCGCGCCAGCGACAACGCGCGTCCCAGCTCGCGCGCCGGCGCGCCGTGATCGTGATTCAGCTCACGCAGTGAGGCGAGGCACGATTCCCAGTTCGCATGTGAATGACAGAAGACGTAGAGCAGCAGGAGCGCTGGCAGCAGCATCGCCGCGCCGGAGCGTGCCATGCGGTGACGCAGCACCCATCGCAACCACCGTGGCAGCGCGCGTCGCAGCGGCAGCATGCGACGGCCATCGTCGGCATACCGGCTGGACTGGCGAGACCACTGCTGCAACGGGCGCATGGCACGGGCTCCTTCTGGAAGGGACCGCGAAGGCGGTCAATGACGAGGTGAGGGTTGCATTGTCTGGCGCGGGACGGCATGCGCGCATGAGGCCGGTGTCCCGGGTCGGCCCGCGGGGTGGGCAACTTCCCGGGACAAGCGCCCCGATGCCAGGCGCGCGGGTGGCGCATGGCATGCGCGGTGTGGTGTGGCGGCTCAGGAAAGCCCGCACCGGGCGCCGGCCGCGCGGGCCGGAAAGCGCTGCCACGCGCGCCGCGGGCCGGCCCGGTGCCGTTGCGACAGTCTGGCAGGCCCCGCACCGTGGCGCCCGGGACCGCTGTCCCGGCGTGCATGCGGCTGCAGCGTGCCGCAGCGGCCGTTCCGGGACACTGGCCTCATGCGCGGGCGCGGGCGCAGCGCAAAGATTGGCGCACCGTCTCCCGATGGACGGACAACACCGCACAGGAGTCTCCATGCAAGCCGCTGCCCAAACTGTCACCCAAGCCATCGCCACCTTCCACATCGACACGCAACGCTATGCGCGCTGCATCGCCGCGTCCCGCCGCATCCGCTGGGATATCGACCGCGACGTGATCCGGGGCCGCACCTTCAACCTCACCCAGAAGTTCCTGCCCGACGGCCTGTCGCTGGTCGACGAGCTGCCCTTCCTGACTGCCGACGAGCAGCGCTTCCTGAGCCAGGTGCAGGGCCGCACCTACGCCAATATGTTCGGGCTGGTGGAGCGCTTCGTCAGCGCCAAGGTGCTGGAACTAAGCCGCGACCACTGGTTCGGCGACCAGACCGCGCTGGAGGCGCTGGTGCGTTTCACCGACGACGAGCTCAAGCACCAGGAACTGTTCCGCCGCATCGAGCAACTGGCGGCCGCCGACATGCCCGCCGGCTACCAGTTCGGCGCCGTCCCCAACGAGGTCGCGGCCTTCGTGCTCAGCAAGCGCAACTGGGCCGTGCTGGCGATGACCTGCCAGCTCGAGCTGTTCTCGCAGGCGCACTACCGCGCCAGCATCGGCACGGCGCCCGGACTGTCCGAGCTGTACAAGGACGTGTTCCTGTACCACTGGCGCGAGGAATCGCAGCACGCCATCATGGACGAGCTGGAATGGCTGCGCGAGGACGCGCGCATTGACGCCGCCGAGCGCGATGCCGCGATCGACGACATGATCGCGCTGGTCACCGGCATGGACGAGATCGTGCAGGCGCAGGCCAGCGCCGATGCGGCCTACTTCGTGCAGGTGGCTGGCCGCCACGAGCATGCCGCGCAGATCGCCGAGACGGTGCTGAAGGCGTACCGCTGGACCTATATCGTCACCGGCGCGCTCGAGCCGCGCTTCGGCAAGCTGCTCACCGACATGGTCACCGAGACGCAGATGGCGCGGATCCAGGCGGCGATGGCGCCGCTGATGTACGCGATGCCGGCCGGCGGCCAACCCTCGCCTGCCATGGCAGCATAAACGCAGGAGCGAGGCGCAAAGAAAAACCCCCGGGGTCACCTGGCGGCATACACCCGGGGGTCTGTGTCGATGGCTGCGGGCGCCCGGCCCGCGCGCTCAGATCTCGACCTTGGTGCCCAGTTCCACCACCCGGTTGGCCGGGATCTGGAAGAAATCCGAAGGCTTGGCGCCATTCTGATGCATCCAGGCGAACAGGCTCTCGCGCCACATCGGCATGCCCGGCAGCTTGGACGGAATCACCGATTCGCGCGCGATAAAGAACGACGTTTCCATCAGCTCGAAGTGCATGTTGAGCTTGCGGTCGGACAGGTCCAGCACCTTCTGCACGTCCGGTGTTTCCTTGAAGCCGTAATCCGATTTCAGGATATAGACGCCGCCACCCAGATCCTTGCAGCTCAGGCGATGGTCATCGTCCACGTATGGCACGTCGCGCGTGATGAAGTTCAGGAACACCACGCGCTCGTGCAGCACGCGGTTGTGCTTCAGGTTGTGCAGCAGCGACACCGGCACGGAATCGGTATTGCCGGTCAGGAACACCGCGGTGCCCTCGACCCGGTGCGGCGGATGCGCCAGCAGCCCGGCGATAAAGGGCTCCAGCGGGATGCCGTCTTCCAGGCTGCGCGCGCGCAGCAGCTTGCGACCGCTATACCAGGTCATCAGCATGAAGAACGCGGCCGTGCCCAGCAGCAGCGGGAACCAACCGCCTTCGGCGATCTTGAGCAGGTTGGCCGCGAAGAACGCCAGGTCCACCAGGATGAAAGCGGTGCCGAGTACCGCCACCAGCGCCGGGTTCCACTTCCACACATTGCGCATGCACACCGCCGCCAGGATGGTGGTGATGACCATGGTGGTGGTGACGGCGATGCCGTAGGCCGCGGCCAGGTTCTCCGACTTCTTGAACGAGATCACCACGCCGATCACCAGCACCAGCAGCAGCCAGTTGACCACCGGGAGGTAGATCTGGCCGATCTCGGCGGCCGAGGTATAGCGCACGCGCATGCGCGGCACGAAGCCGAGTTGGATCGCCTGGCTGGTCAACGAGAACGCGCCCGAGATCACCGCCTGCGAGGCGATCACGGTGGCGCAGGTGGCCAGCAGCACCATCGGCAGTTGCAGCAGCTCGGGCACCATCATGAAGAACGGGTTCTCGGCGCCGGCGGGGTTGTTCATCAGCATCGCACCCTGGCCGAAGTAGTTCAGCATCAGGCACGGCATCACCAGCACGAACCAGCCGATGCGGATCGGACGCGCGCCGAAATGGCCCATGTCGACGTACAGCGCCTCGGCCCCGGTCAGCACCAGGAACACCGAGCCCAGCACGATAAAGGCCTGCAGTGCATGCTCAACCAGGAAGTTGATGCCGTAGTAAGGGTTGACTGCCTTCAGGATCTCGGGCGCCTGAACCAGGTTGTAGATACCCAGCGCCCCCAGTGCCAGGAACCACGCCGTCATGATCGGCCCGAACAGCTTGCCCATCGCAGCGGTGCCGTGGCGCTGGATCAGGAACAGCGCGGCCAGGATCACCAGCGTGATCGGTATCACGAATTGCGAAAGCTGCGGCGCGGCGATCTCCAGCCCCTCCACCGCCGACAATACCGAGATCGCCGGCGTGATCACGGCATCGCCATAGAACATGCAGGCACCGAAGATGCCCAGCATCATCAGCACCTTGGCCTTGCCCGAGCGTGGCGCAACGGTGCGCAACACCAGCGCCATCAGCGCCAGCACGCCGCCTTCGCCGTCGTTGTCGGCCCGCATCACGAACACCACGTACTTGATCGAGACCACGATGATCATGGCCCAGAACAGCATCGAGATGACGCCCAGCACGGCGTCGGGGCTGAACGCTATGCCGTGTTCCTTGCTGAAGCATTCCTTGAGCGCGTACAGGGGACTGGTGCCGATGTCGCCGAAGACGACACCGACCGCGCCGAGCACCAGGGCGCGTGTACTCGGACTTTCGACGAAATAATGGCTGGTGGTGGTGGCTTGGGTCATGAAGTTGGGTCTGCTCGACCGGCTCGCCGGCAGTTTGTTGGCTCTGGCGCGGCCCGTGGCCCCGTCGCGTGCAGTTTGGGGCCAGGAGCGGGCCGCCGCGTCCGTTTTCCGGTTCTCTTTGGCGGTTCTATTGCATCGCACAATCGGGCGCAATTCTAGAGGAACTGCCCGCTATCGACCACTGCGGAAGAATGGGATGCCGCGTTCGTGACTCCGCAAGGATGGGAGGGAAGCGGCGGATGGTCAAGCCCTGGCAGCGCAAAACTGCGTGTTCTTGCGCCCGCAAGTGGCGTTGCGGCACGGCAACAAAAGCGCCTCATCAGGCATTTTTCGCTCAGACGCCCAGATATCGATCCAGCGCCTCGGGCTTGCCGGCAAGATCCGCCGCCGGGCCGGCCAGCACCACGCGGCCCTTCTCCAGCACCACCGCGCGGTCGGCGTGCGCCAGCACCGAGCGGAAGTTGCGGTCGACCACCACCGTGGCGATGCCGGTGCCGCGCACAGTGGCGATGACTTCCCAGATCTCGCGCACGATGCGTGGGGCCAGCCCTTCGGTGGCTTCGTCCAGCACCAGGCAATCAGGGTTGGTCATCAGCGCGCGCCCGATGGAGAGCATCTGCTGCTCGCCACCCGAGAGCTGCTGGCCGCCATGGGTCAGCCGCTCCTTCAGGCGCGGGAACAGGTCGAGCACGCGCGCCTCGTCCCAGTCGTTGCGGCCGTTGCTGCCCTTGCGCGCCGCCATCAGCAGGTTTTCACGCACCGACAGGCTGGGGAAGATGCCGCGGCCTTCCGGCACATAGGCCACGCCCAGGCGCGCCACCTCGTACGGCTGTGCGCGCGAGACGTCGCGGCCGGCCACGGCAATCCGGCCCTGGCGCTGGCGCACGTGGCCCAGCAGCGTGCGCAACAGCGTGCTCTTGCCCATGCCGTTGCGGCCCAGCAGCCCCACCGTCTCGCCCACGCCGACGGTGAAGTCGATGCCGCGCAGCACATGGCTGGAGCCATACCAGGCGTGGATGCCGGTGGCTTCGATCATCGGCGTACTGGTTGACGTACTCATGCGGCGGCCTCGTCTTCTTCACCCAGGTAGGCAAGCTGGACTTCGCGGTTGGCCCGGATCGCCTCCGGGCTGCCGGTGGCGATCACCGCGCCGTTGACCATCACGGTGATGCGGTCGGCGACCGAGAACACCGCGTCCATATCGTGTTCGACCAGCAGGATGGCATGTCCCTCGCGCAGCCCGCGCAGCAGCGCCAGCATCCGCGCCGACTCTTCGGCGCCCATGCCGGCCAGCGGCTCGTCGAGCAGCAGCGCGACCGGCTGCGTGGCCAGGCACATCGCCACTTCCAGCTGGCGCTTCTGGCCGTGCGCCAGGTCGCTGGCGATGCGGTCCGCCAGCGGCGCCAGGCCGGCGCGCTCCATGGCCTCGTCGGCCAGCGCGGCGCTGGTGCGGCAGCCCTGCGCCCTTTCCCACAGCCGCCAGGCGCGCTGCGCGCGCGACTGCGCTGCCAGCCGGCAGTTCTCGCGCACGGTCAGCGGCAGGAAGATATTGTTGCGCTGGTAGCTGCGCCCCACCCCATGCCGCGCCAGCCGCGGCTGCGACCATCCGGTCACGTCCTCGCCCTTCAGGTGCAGGCGGCCGGACGACGGCGGCAGCTCGCCCGACAGCATGTTGATCAGCGTGGACTTGCCCGCGCCGTTGGTGCCGATCACGGCGTGGATTTCGTGCAGCGCCAGCGACAGGTCGACGTTCGCCACGGCGGTCAGGCCGCCGAAGCGCCGCGTCAACTGCTGCGCCTGCAGGATCGGGATGCCCGGCGTGGTCATGCGGCCTCCGTGTTGCTGCGGGGATGGCCGTCGGCACCGCCCTTGCCTGGCGCCTCGTCGGCCTCGGTCCCTTGATCGCCATTGCGCCGCCCGCGGCGGCCGTGGCGCAGCACCGACGGCAGGCTGACCAGCCCGCGCGGCAGCAGCGCCACCGCGACGATGATGAAGCCGCCCATCAGCAGCTGCCAGTGCTTGGTCAGCGTGCTGAACCACTCGGCCAACAGTACGAACGAGAAGGCCCCCAGCACCGCCCCGGCCAGGCTGCCCACGCCGCCCAGGATCACCATCAGCATGGCGTTGCCGGACTGGTGCCACGACGCGATCTCCGGATTGACGAAGCCGAACTGGATCGCATACAGGTAGCCCGCCAGCCCGGCCAGCAGCCCGCCCGCGACAAAGGCGCCGAGCTGGTAGCGGTAGGTGGCATAGCCGGCGGCGCGCATGCGCTGTTCGTTGTGGCGGATGCCGACCAGCGCGTGCCCGAAGCGCGAGCGCAGCACCAGCGCCAGCACCGCCACCGTCGCCAGCAGCCCCAGCCACACCAGCCAGTAGAAATGGGTGGGATCGTTGACAGTCAGCAGTCGCTCGCCCGGCACCGGGAATTCCGGCCGGAAGTAGATATAGGTGCCGTCGCTGCCGCCGGCGACCTTGGTGTCATGGAAGACGAAGTACACCATCTGCGCGAAGGCCAGCGTCACCATGATGAAATACACGCCGCGCGTGCGCAGCACCAGCGCGCCCACCACCAGCGCCAGCGCGGCCGATGCCGCCAGCGCGCCGGCCAGCAGCACCCAGCCGTTGCCGGGGCCGGACTCCGGCGCCAGCATCGCGGTGGCGTAGGCGGCCATGGCGAAGTACGCCGCATGCCCCAGGCTGACCAGCCCGGTATAGCCGATCAGCAACTGCAGCGACAGCGCGAAGATCGCCATGATCATCACCTTGCTGAGCAGCTCGATATAGAACTTGTGGCTGTCCGCAGTGAGCAGCAGCGGCATCACCGCGAGCACGGCGAAGGCTGCCAGCCAGCCAAGCGCGGTGGCGAGCGTGGCACGCTGTTTGGGCCGGCGCGCCGGCAATGTCGTCGGATTCATATCATCCTGCCTTGAACAGCCCCTGCGGCTTCCACAGCAGGATCACCGCCATCAGCAGGTAGATCAGCACGCCGGCCGCCTCCTGCCAGAACACCTTGCCGAAGGTATCGACAAAACCCAGCAGCAGCGACGCCACCAGCGCACCCTTGACCGAGCCGATGCCGCCGATCACCACCACCACAAAGCACACGATCAGCACCTGCGAGCCCATGCCCGGATAGACCGACGACACCGGCGCCGCAATCATGCCCGCCAGCACCGCCAGCGCCACGCCCAGCGCGAACACGAAGCGGTACAGCACCGTGATGTTGATCCCCAGCGACTGCACCATCTCGCGGTTGGTGGCACCGGCGCGGATCATCATGCCCAGCCGCGTGCGGCGGATCACGTAGTACATCGCCCCGGCTACCAGCAGGCACACGGCGGAGATAAAGAGCCGGTACACCGGGTAGGTCATGTCGTTGCCGATCGGCAGCGCGCCGTCGAGCAGCGCCGGTACCTGCACGCCGTGCACATCGTCGCCGACCAGGATGCTGCGCAGCTCCTCGAAGACCAGGATCAGGCCATAGGTCATCAGCACCTGCTGCAGGTGGTCGCGCTCATACAGGTAGCTGAAGAAGGCCCATTCCAGCACGTAGCCGAAGGCCACCGCCAGCACGATGCCGAGCGGGATGGCGATAAACAGGTTGCCGGTCAGCCCGGCGAGCGTGAAGGCCAGGTAGGCGCCCAGCATGTAGAAGCTGCCGTGCGCGAGGTTGATCACGCCCATGATGCCGAAGATCAGCGTCAGGCCGCTGGCGACCAAGAACAGCAGCAAGCCGTACTGGACGCTGTTCAGGCATTGGATTAGGAAGGAGACGATGTCCATGCGGGATGGTCCAGCGGGTTACAGAGATGCCAACGGTTTTGGGTGCGCCCAAGCCGCCCGGGCTAGCCTAAGCAAGGTATTCTCCCTCTCCCTTCAGGGGGAGAGGGTTGGGGAGAGGGGTGGGCTGGCAAGGAACCACTTCAAGCGAAGCCAACGGTGTTAACCAACCCACCGACCTCAGCCTTTGACACGCCTGCCTCTCTCCCTGCCCCTCTCGCAAGCGGGAGAGGGGAGAAAACCAGCGGCATCGGAGGCGCCCACAGCTTACAACCTGCACCCACGCGCCGGATCAGCCAGCGCCTTCACCGCCACCGAGCTCATCTTGTTCTCACGCCCGTCCACCTTGCGCAGGTAAAAATCCTGCACCGGGTTATGCGCCTTGGACAGCGTAAAGGCGCCCCGCGGGCTGTCGATCCTAGCGGCGCCCATGGCCTTGTACAGGTCCGCCTTGCGCGTCATGTCGCCCTTGACCGCAGTGGCACCGGCGGCCAGCAGCTGCGCCGCGTCATAGCCCTGCACCGCGTACACGTCGGGCTGCAGCTTGTAGGCCTTGGCGTAGTCCAGGCGGAAGTTCTTGTCGCGCGGGTTGGTCAGGCCGTCGGCATAATGCAGCGTGGTTTCCAGCCCCTGCGCGGCGGTGCCCTGCGCTTCCAGCGTGCCATCGGTGAGGAAGCCCGAGCCATACAGCGGGATCTTGTCCTTGAGCCCGGCCGCGGCCCAGTCCTTGACGAACTTGACCGCACCGCCGCCAGCAAAGAACACGAACACGGCATCGGGCTTGAGCGACGCCACCTCGGTAATCAGCGCCTGGAACTCGACGTTGGGGAACGGCAGGCTCAGTTCCTTCACCACCTTGCCGCCCTTGGCCTCGAAAGCTTCCTTGAAGCCCTTCACCGACTGCTCGCCGGCAGCGTATTTCCAGGTCAGCGTGACCACCTTCTTCAGGCCCCGCTCGCCCAGCACCTGGCCCATCGCATAGCCCGGCTGCCAGTTGGAGAACGAGGTGCGGAAGATGTTCGGGCCGCACAGCGGACCGGTGGCTTCATCCACGCCGGCATTGGGGATGATCAGCAGCGTGTTGTTTTCCTTGGCCACCTTGACGATGCCCATCTGCACGCCCGAGTGGACCGTGCCAACCACTACGTCGACCTGGTCGCGCTTGACCAGCTTGGTAGCGTTTTCCGGGGCCTTGGCGGGGTCGGATTCATCGTCGACCTTGAAGTACTCGACGTCGCGCCCGCCGAGCTTGCCGCCCTGCTGCGTCACGTACATGCGGAAGCCGTTCTCGATGGCCGTGCCGAGCGCAGCGTAGGTGCCGGTGTACGGCAGCATGAAGCCGACCTTGATCTTGCCGCCGGGCGCGGCTGGTGCAGCTGGTGCGGTCTGCGCTTGCGCGGCAGCCATGGCAAACACGGTGGCGACGGCAAGGCAGGCAGGCGCGAGCCTGCGCGAGGTGAAGCGACGCATGATGTCTCCTGGTGGTCAAGCCGGCGGCTCGCTGGACCGTTGCCGGTCCCCCTGCCCTTGCCGTGACCCGCGCCGGCGCATGCACGTCGGTGCCATGCAAGCCGGGGACCCTGCGCAACGGGCGGGAAGCCCAATTATTTTAAGTATGAAGTATATGCGTTTATATGCCGAACCGCGGCCTGCGTCAACGGTCCAGGCTGGTCGCGATGTGGCGAATGCCCGCATCGCGCGAGTTTAAGCAACGTGGTTTGTGGGGCATATCGATGGATACCCTCGATTTGTTCCATGGTGCCGTACTCGTCGTCTTCGCCCTGCGCGGCCAGCACCGGGCACTGCAAACCGGACAGCAGCGGGCGCAGGTCCCAGCGGCGGAAGTCGGGGTCGAGCCAGATATCGTTCCAGCCCCAGAAGGCGGATTCCACATCGTCGTGATGGCGCGCCAGCCGCTGGCGCAGGTCGGTTTCCAGGTAGGTCTGGCGCGTTGCCGCGATGCTGCGCACGGACAGGTCTTCCACCACGATATGCGGCGCCAGCACGGTGATGCCGTCGACCGCCTGCGGGAAGCTGGAGGCGTAGATCAGTGCGATCGACCCGCCGTCGCTGTGGCCCAGCAGCCAGGGCATGCCATGGGTACGGCCGGGGCCGATGTCGAGCACATCGAACAGCGGGGGCAACGCCTCACGCGCCTGCCGGTGCATGAAATCGGTGCGCCACTTCTCGTCGTGCGGGCGCGGCGTGGAACGGCCGTAACCGTAGCGTGAGAACACCAGGCCGCGGTAGTCCCCGGTCTCGCAGAAATCGCGCGGGAAATCGCGCCACATGCTGACCGACCCGAGTCCCTCATGCAGGAACACCACCAGCGGGCGCTCCGTGCGCTCGGGCCGCAGCCACTGGTATTCGATCCGGATACGGCGGTTGTCAAAAGGGATTTCCACCAGACTGCTTTGCGGGGGCACTTTATTCTGTTGCATCGGTTCAGGAGGCGGTCACTGCAGGGTCTGCCGCGCGGCGTCTTCACGCTGGCGCAGCCGGAAGCGCTGGATCTTGCCGGTCGCGGTCTTGGGCAGCTCGGGCACGCATTCGATCTGGCGCGGGTACTTGTACGGCGCCAGGCGCGACTTGATAAAGGCCTGCAGCTCGGCCGCCATGCCGTCGTGCCATTGCTGGCCGGGGCGCAGCACCACGAAGGCCTTGGGCTTGACCAGCTGGTCGGCATCGGTGACGCCAATCACCGCCGCCTCGAGCACGGCCGGATGCTGGGCCAATGCGGCCTCGACCTCGAATGGCGATACGTAGATGCCGCCGACCTTGAGCATGTCGTCGCTGCGGCCGGCGTAGGTGTAGAAGCCATCGGCATCGCGCAGGTACTTGTCGCCGCTGCGGGTCCATTCGCCGACAAAGGTGTCGCGGGTCTTGTCGCGGTTGCACCAGTACATCAGCGCCGCACTTGGGCCCTTGATATAGAGGTCGCCGATCTCGCCTGGCGCGCACGGTTCGCCATGCTCGTCCAGTAGCTTCAGTTCATAGCCCGGCACCGGCTTGCCGGTGGTGCCGTAGCGCACCTCGCCGGGCCGGTTCGACAGGAAGATATGCAGCATCTCGGTCGAGCCGATGCCGTCCAGGATGTCGCAGCCGAAATGTGACAGGAAGCGTTCGCCGATATCGCGCGGCAGCGCCTCGCCGGCGGAGGTGCAGACGCGCAGCGCCACATCCGTGCGCAGCGGCAGGTCGGGTGCGGCCAGCATGCCGGCGAACAGCGTCGGCACGCCGCAGAAAACCGTGGGCCGCTGTTCGCGCAACCGCCTGAACACAGCCGGCGGGGTGGGCCGCTCGGCCATCAGCACGGTGGTGGCGCCGACCGACATCGGGAAGGTCAGCGCATTGCCCAGGCCGTAGGCAAAGAACAGCTTGGCGGCCGAGAACACCACGTCGTCCTCGCGGATGCCGAGCACCTGGCGCGCGTACAGGTCGGCGGTATGGAACAGGTTGCCGTGGGTATGCACGGTGCCCTTCGGTCTGCCGGTGGAGCCGGACGAATAGAGCCAGAACGCCATGTCGTCGGGGCCGGTGCCTACCGCCTGCGCGGGCGAGCGCGTGCGTGCCAGCATCGCGCCGATGCTGCACGATGGCGGCGATTCGCCATGCGGCGCGGCCTGGATCACCATCGGCGAGAGGCCGCTCTTGTCGATCGCGGCCTTCATCACCGGCAGCAGCGGTTCCGACACCACGACCGCGCGCGCGCCGCTGTGGCCAAGCATGTAGGCGTAATCGTCCGCGGTCAGCAACGTATTGACCGCCACCGGCACCACGCCGGCCAGCAGGCAGCCGAGGAACACGGTGGGGAAATCAACGGTATCGAGCGCGCACAGCAGCAGCCGCTCCTCCTGGCGGAAACCCGCGTCGCGCAGCGCGCCGGCAAAGCGGCGGGCGCGGGCATCGAGTTCTGCGTAGGTGAGCGAAGTGGTGTCGTCGATATAGGCGGTCTTGCCGCCCCGCCCCGCCTGGAGATTGCGAGACAGCAGGTCTTCGGCGGCGTTGTAGCGCGGCGGCAGCGCCGTGATGGCGCCAGAAACAGGTGGAACAGTCAACGGCACGGGCGATGCGGCCGCCGGCACGCCGGCGGCAGTATTGGGGGGCGTCATGTCTCCACTCCTCGGTGTCGCGCGCCGCGGGCCGGTCGGCTGCGGCGGCGTCTGGGCAGTCGCTGTTCTTACGGTGTCCGCCATCTGCGTGCCGGCACCGGTTGTCGATGCATTTTATTTCATATCAACTATTATGCAAGCGAGGGGATGCACTATAGGACAGGCCTGATGGGAAGCGACCGCCTGACCCGCCACTTGGAGCGCCCGGCCTGCTCGTATAATGCGCCCTTGCTTTTTGCCGACCACCCACATGGTGGCCGGCCAACCCGACACTGCCACCATGCGCCGCGACCCCGACCCGCTGCCCCAGACCGAAGCCGAAGCCGACACCCGCCCCGCCCGGGACACGTCCGCCCCGGCCGCCAACGGCGAGCGCGACCCCTACTTGACGCTGCTGGGCGAGCGCATCCGCTCGCTGCGTGCCTCGCGCGGCATGTCGCGCAAGGACCTGGCGCGCGGTGCGGGCGTTTCCGAGCGCTACCTGGCCAACCTGGAGACCGGCACCGGCAATGCCTCGGTGTTGCTGCTGCGGCAAGTGGCGCGCGCACTGGACGTGCCGCTGCCGGTAGTGCTGGCGGAAGTGGACGGACTGAACGGCCAGCAGGCCACCGAGTACGCGCAGATGGTGCAGTGGCTGGCGCAGTTGCCGGCGGGCGACCTCGCCCGCGTGCGCGAAGCCTGCCGCCACGCGCTGGCACCGGAAGAATCCGGCGACGCGCGCCACCGCCGCATCGCGCTGATCGGGCTGCGCGGCGCCGGCAAGTCGACGCTGGGCCGAGCACTCGCGGCGGCCAAGGATGTGCCTTTCGTCGAACTCAATACCGTGATCGAGCAGGAAGCCGGCGCAAGCCTGTCCGAGATCCACTCGCTGTACGGCCAGGCCGCCTATCGCCGCTACGAGATGCGCGCGCTGGAACAGGTGCTGCGCGAGCACGACCGCATGGTGCTGGCCACCCCCGGCAGCCTGGTTTCTGAACCGGCCACCTTCAACGTGCTGCTGGCGCAGTGCTACACCATTTGGGTACGAACCTCCCCGGAAGAGCATATGGCGCGCGTGGTCGCCCAGGGCGATATGCGGCCGATGGAAGGCAACCGTGAGGCGATGAACGACCTGCGCCGCATCCTGCAGGCGCGCACGCCGCTCTATGCCCGCGCCGATATCTCGATCGACACCAGCGGCCAGGACGCCGCCACCTCGCTGCAACAGCTGCGCACACAACTGCAGGCCGCGGGCGCCTGAGCCCCTTCCTCCGCACTACGGACCTGCGCAACGCCGACAAAGGCATTGCGCAGGGCGTCTCGCTGCACTATATTTCATCAAAAGCCGCAAGGCACTATAGTGCATCAAGGAGACAGCCATGTCCGCGCCGGCAACCGCCCCACTGCAGCCTGACGCTCAGGCAGAAGCAACCGCGCCTGTCACATTCGAGCGCCATCCCGATCAATATCACCATTGGAAACTGAGCTTCGACGGCCCGGTCGCCACGCTGGCGATGGATGTCGATGAGGAAGGCGGACTGCGCCCCGGCTACTCGCTGAAGCTCAATTCCTACGACCTTGGCGTCGACATCGAATTGCACGATGCGCTGCAGCGCATCCGCTTCGAGCATCCCGAAGTGCGCACCGTGGTGCTGACCAGCGCACGCGAACGCATCTTCTGCTCGGGCGCCAATATCTTCATGCTGGGCCAGTCCTCGCACGCGTGGAAGGTCAACTTCTGCAAGTTCACCAATGAAACGCGCAACGCGATCGAGGATGCCAGCCAGCACTCCGGCCTGAAATTCATCGCGGCCTGCAACGGCACCACCGCCGGCGGCGGCTACGAGCTGGCGCTGGCGTGCGACGAGATCGTGTTGGTAGACGACCGCTCCTCCGCGGTGAGCCTGCCCGAAGTGCCGCTGCTGGGCGTGCTGCCCGGCACCGGCGGCCTGACCCGCGTGACCGACAAGCGCCATGTCCGGCGCGACCATGCCGATATCTTCTGCACCACCACCGAAGGCGTGCGCGGCCAGCGCGCCAAGGACTGGAAGCTGGTCGACGAAGTGGTCAAGCCGGCGCGCTTTACCGAGTACATCGCCGAGCGCGCCGCAGCGCTGGCCGCCACCAGCGATCGGCCCCAGGGCCACCACGGCATCACGCTGACGCCGCTATCGCGCACCATCGAGCCGGACGGCTTCCGCTACGAGACCGTGCGCGTGCATGTCGACCCCGCCGCGCGCAAGGCCACGATTACCGTGTTCGGCCCAGACAAGCACCAGCCCGCCGACCTCGCCGGCGTGGTCGCGGGCGGTGCGCAATGGTGGCCGCTGAAGATGGCGCGCGAGCTCGACGACGCCATCCTGACGCTGCGCACCAACCACCTCGACATCGGCATCTGGGTGCTCAAGACCGACGGCGACCCGGCGCAGGTGCTGGCCGCCGATGCGCTGCTGGAAGCGCACGCCGGCCACTGGTTCGTGCGCGAGACCATCGGCATGCTGCGCCGCACGCTGGCGCGGCTCGATGTGTCGTCGCGCAGCCTGATCGCGCTGATCGAGCAGGATTCCTGCTTTGCCGGCACGCTGCTGGAACTGGCGCTGGCGGCCGACCGCAGCTACATGCTGCACTTGCCCGACGCGCCCGACGACGCGCCGCGCATCTTCGTGTCGCCAGTCAACTTCGGCTGCTATCCGATGCCAAACGGCCAAACCCGGCTATCGGCGCGCTTCTATGGCGATGAAGCGGCGCTCTCAGCGGTGCGTGACCACATCGGCGCGCCGCTCGACGCCCTCAGCGCCGACTCGCTCGGGCTGATCACCGCCGCGCCGGACGATATCGACTGGGAAGACGAGATCCGCATCGCCCTGGAAGAACGCGCCAGCCTGTCGCCGGATGCGCTGACCGGGCTGGAAGCCAACCTGCGCTTCGGCGGCGCGGAAACTATGGAAACGCGCATCTTCGGACGCCTGACCGCGTGGCAGAACTGGATCTTCCAGCGCCCCAACGCCGTCGGCGAGAACGGTGCGCTGAAGGTCTTCGGCACCGGCAACAAGGCGCGCTTCGACTGGGACCGCGTCTAGACACGCGCCCACGCCAGATCACAAAGGAGACACCCCGTGAGCATCGACTACAGCCAGAAGATCCCCAACAACGTCAACCTGTCGGACGACCGCGCGCTGCAGCGTGCCCTGGAGCACTGGCAGCCGGCCTTCCTCGACTGGTGGCGCGACATGGGGCCGGAAGGCTCGCACAACTTTGACGTGTACCTGCGCACGGCGGTGTCGGTCGATCCATCGGGCTGGGCGCATTTCGACCACGTCAAGATGCCGGACTACCGCTGGGGCATCTTCCTGCAGCCGGCCGACCCGGAGCGCAAGATCCATTTCGGCGAGCACAAGGGCGAAGCCGCCTGGCAGGACGTGCCGGGCGAGCACCGCGCCAACCTGCGCCGCATCATCGTCACGCAGGGCGACACCGAGCCCGCATCGGTCGAGCAGCAGCGCCACCTCGGCCTGACCGCACCCAGCCTGTACGACCTGCGCAACCTGTTCCAGGTCAACGTGGAAGAAGGCCGCCACCTGTGGGCGATGGTGTACCTGCTGCACCGCTACTTCGGCCGCGACGGGCGCGAGGAAGCCGAGGCGCTGCTGGACCGCCGCTCGGGCGACCAGGACAACCCGCGCATCCTCGGCGCCTTCAACGAACGGACGCCGGACTGGCTGTCGTTCTTCATGTTCACCTACTTCACCGACCGCGACGGCAAGTTCCAGCTCTGCGCGCTCGCCGAGTCCGGCTTCGATCCGCTGGCGCGCACTACGCGCTTCATGCTTACCGAGGAAGCGCACCATATGTTCGTCGGTGAATCGGGCGTCTCGCGCGTGATCCAGCGCACCTGCGAGGTGATGCGTGAGCGCGGCATCGAGGATCCGGCCCAGGTGCGCGCCGCCGGCGTGATCGACCTGGAGACCATCCAGCGCTACCTGAATTTCCACTACAGCGTGACCATCGACCTGTTCGGCGCGGACCAGTCGTCCAACGCGGCCACCTTTTACAGCGCCGGCCTGAAGGGCCGCTTCGAGGAGGGCAAGCGCGCCGACGACCACGTGCTCAAGAGCGATGTCTACCGCGTGCTGGAAGTGCGCGACGGCCGCCTTGGCGAACGCGAGGTGCCGATGCTCAACGCGCTCAACGAAGTGCTGCGCGACGACTACATCAAGGACAGCATGGGCGGCGTGGCGCGCTGGAACAAGGTGATCGAGAAAGCGGGCGTCGCGTTCCGCCTGACCGTGCCGCACAAGGCCTTCAACCGCAAGATCGGCACGCTGGCCAATGTGCACGTCTCGCCCGAGGGCGAACTGATTTCCGAAGCCGAATGGAACGCCAACGAGCGCAAGTGGCTCGCCACCGGCGAGGATCGCGCCTTCGTCGCCAGCCTGATGGGCCGCGTGGTCGAGCCCGGCAAGTACGCCAACTGGATCGCGCCACCGGCGGTGGGCATCAACCGCCAGCCGATGGATTTCGAATACGTGCGTTTCAACTGAGCCCAAGAACAAGAAGGAGACACCGGAGACACGCCATGGGCGCCCCCGACATCATCAAGCAGCACCTGATCGACCCGGAAATCTGCATCCGCTGCAATACCTGCGAGGACACCTGTCCGATCGACGCGATCACCCACGACGATCGCAACTACGTGGTCAAGGCGGATGTGTGTAACGGCTGCAATGCGTGCCTGTCGCCCTGCCCGACCGGCGCCATCGACAACTGGCGCACCATGCTGCGCGGCGAGGCCTATTCGATCGAGGCGCAACTGCGGTGGGACGAACTGCCGGCGGAGGTGCCGTTGCCGGACCTGGGTGACGCAACCAAGGCAACGGCAGATGCCGCGACGGCCACCGGTACGGGCATCACTACGGACGCCACAATCCAGTCCGTGGAAACCAGCAGCCATACCTCGCCACGCGCGCCCTGGTCAGCCGCCCATCCCTACGTCAACCTGCATGGCGTACGCGCGCCGGTCACGGCGACCGTGGCCGGCAATTACCGACTGACGGCGGAGGACGCGTCCAGCGACGTGCACCATATCGTGCTGGACTTCGGCACACACTTCTTCCCGATCCTGGAAGGCCAGTCCATCGGCATCGTGCCGCCGGGCACGGACGCATCGGGCAAGCCGCACTACATCCGCCTGTACTCGGTCGCGAGCCCGCGTGACGGCGAGCGGCCGGGCTACAACAACCTCGCACTGACCGTGAAACGCGTCGACCAGGACCACGACGGCAACCCCGTGCAGGGCGTCGCCTCCAACTACCTGTGCGAACTGGCCAAGGGCGATACGGTGCAGGTAGTCGGCCCGTTCGGCACCACCTTCCTGATGCCCAACCACGCCGAGGCCAGCGTGATGATGATCTGCACCGGCACGGGCTCGGCGCCGATGCGCGCCATGACCGAGCGCATGCGCCGCAACATGGCGCACTTCGGCGGGCGGCGGATGCTGTTCTTCGGCGCGCGCAACGCCAACGAACTGCCCTACTTCGGTCCGCTGCTGAAGCTGCCGAAGGATTTCCTCGACATCCACTTTGCCTTCTCGCGCGACCCTGTCACGCCGCGCCGCTATGTGCAGGACGCAATCCGCGAAGCCGCCGGCAGCGTGGCCACACTGCTCGCCGATCCCAACGGCCACGTCTATATCTGCGGCCTGAAGGGGATGGAGGAAGGCGTGCTGGCGGCATTTGAAACGGTTTGCGCCAGCGCCGGTCTCAGCTGGACGGGGCTGGAAACCGCGATGAAGGCCGAAGGCCGGTTGCACATCGAGACGTACTAGCGCCTACCCCACATTTTGCTGATTTTTTCAGCAAACGCTTCCCTTCTGAAATGCATGGCCTATAATATTTCTCAAGAAACAGGAGCAAAGGCGATGCAATCCAGGCGGATTCCGGAAACCGATCCCGCCGGCGGCCCCGACCCCGGCACCACGCTGACCAAGGCGGTAATGCGCGCCGCCAGCTTCCTCGGCATCAGCCAGGCCGTGGTGGCGAGCGTGCTGGGCATCAGCACGGCCTCGGTCTCGCGCATGGCATCGGGCGGTTATGTGCTCGATGCCCACCGCAAGGAATGGGAATTCGGCGTGCTGTTCGTGCGCCTGTTCCGCTCGCTGGACGCGATCCTCGGCCACGGCGACCAGGCCCGGCTATGGCTGACCCATGAAAACCTGGCGCTGGGCGGCAAGCCCCTTGAAATGATCCGTACGACGGAAGGTCTGGTCCGTGTCGTTCACTACCTGGACGCCACCCGCGGTCGCATCTGAGCGCAGGCAGTTCGCGCTCACGCTGTGGCGGGCGGTGGAAGCCCAGCACGTTGTCTCCACCATGCCGCTGGTCGACAGCCTCGAAGAACAGGCTGTGCTGGAAGCCGTGCTCGATGCCGGCAAGCCGGCCGTGCCGATCGAAGCCCGCCACCTGCACTACCTTCTGTTTACCCCGTTCCGCTATCCACCCTCGCCCTGGGGCTCGCGCTTTCGTGCCGGCCAGGACCCGGGCGTGTTCTATGGCGCCAACGAGATCCGCACCGCCTGCGCCGAGCTTGGCTACTGGCGCTGGCGCTTCCTCAACGACAGCCCCGCGCTGCCGGGCATCGACGCCCGTGCGCAGACGCTGTTTGAAGTCCGCGTCAATACCGATGGCGTGGCACTGGACGCGCCGCCCTTCGATCGCGACCGCGACGCCTGGGCCGATCCGGACAACCACGAACCCTGCCAGCTCTTCGGCCGCGTCGTGCGCGAGGCCGGCCTTGGCATGATCCGCTACACCTCCGTGCGCGACCCGCAGCATGGCCCCTGCGGCGCGGTGCTGACGCCGCGCGCCTTCTCCCACCCGGCCCCGCTGGCCACCACCACGTGGATGCTGACGGTGCGCCGCGACCGGGTGATCTGGCAGCGCGACGACCTCCAGCAGCGCGAAAGCTTCGAGTTCGAGTCGACGCTGTGGCAGCGCACAAGCGAAAGCGCCAACAATGGCTGAACCTCGGCCCCTTGCCGGCGATCTAACCGTTATGGCAGGCGGAAGTGCGCACCACTTCAAGGTACTTTTAAACAGGTGTTGCAATGCGCAACCGGATGCCATATAATCTTTTCTTCGACGGACGCGGGGTGGAGCAGTCTGGCAGCTCGTCGGGCTCATAACCCGAAGGTCGCAGGTTCAAATCCTGCCCCCGCAACCAACCGCATGATGATGCGGTTGATGACTGCAAACGCATCCGATCCGTCATACAGACAAACCCGCCAATGGCGGGTTTTTTTGTTTTGGCTCTCAGTACTGCGCAGCACTTCGTTTCCGCTGCATCGCACCTGTCGCCGACCGGCTCGTGCGGGCCCCCACCAATGCCGCGACGCTTGTCCCCGCGACAGCCCCGACCCCCTCTTCGAGGGTGATACACTTTCGCCATTCCTCCCGGACGCCCCTCATGAAATTCTGCTCGAACTGTGGTCATGCGGTCGTGTTGCGCGTACCTGACGGCGACAACCGCCCGCGCAGCGTTTGCGACAACTGCGGCACCATCCACTACGTCAATCCCCGCAACGTTGTCGGCACGATTCCGGTGTGGGAAGACAAGGTCCTGCTGTGCAAACGCGCGATCGAGCCGCGCTACGGCTTCTGGACCCTGCCCGCGGGCTTCATGGAGATCGGCGAGACCACCGCGCAGGCTGCCTCGCGCGAGACACTGGAAGAAGCCGGTGCGCGCGTGCAGGTAGGAGAACTGTTCTCCATCCTGAACGTGCCGCACGTGCACCAGGTGCATCTTTTCTACCTGGCTACGCTGGACGACCTGGATATCGCCCCGGGCGAGGAAAGCCTGGAGGTCAAGCTGGTGGAAGAGGCCGATGTGCCGTGGGATGAACTGGCCTTTCCCACCGTGATCCACACCCTGCGCTGCTTCTTCGCCGACCGCGCCGCCGGCCGGCTGCGGGACGGCAGCTTCCGGCTGCACAGCCTGGATATCGACAAGCCCATGCGCCCGCTGACCAGCCGGGCCACGGTCACGCCCTGAGCGGCGGGCCGGAAAGCCCTCCATCGCCCACCCTCGCCCTCCATCGGCACGGCCCGCATGATCGCCTGGCTGGACCCGCAAGACCCTTTTCCGCCGGTGGAGCGTGCGCTTGGACCGGATTCCGAAGCCCCCGGCCTGCTGGCGGCGAGCCGCGACCTGTCGCCCCAGCGGCTGCTGCTGGCGTACCGCCAGGGCATCTTCCCCTGGTATTCGAGCGGCCAGCCGGTACTGTGGTGGAGTACCGACCCGCGCATGGTGCTGGCGCCGCCGGCGCTGCGCGTCTCGGCCACGCTGCGCAAGACGCTGCGGCGCGTGCTGCGCGACCCAGACTGGGAAATCCGCGTCGACGACGACTTCCTGGCGGTGATGCGCGCCTGCGCCACCACGCCGCGCGACGGCCAGGACGGCACCTGGATTACCGACGAGATCGTGGCGGCGTACGGCACGCTGCACCGCAACGGCATGGCGCACGCGGTCGAGAGCTGGTACCGCGGCGAACGTGTAGGTGGCCTGTATGGCGTGGCGCTGGGGCGGATGTTCTTCGGCGAATCCATGTTTGCGCACCGCACCGACGCCTCCAAAATCGCGCTGGCGGCGCTGTGCGCGTTCCTCGGCAACCACGGCGTGGCGATGATAGACTGCCAGCAGGAAACCGATCACCTGGCCTCGCTGGGTGCGCGCCCGATCCCCCGCGCCGAGTTCGTGGCACATGTGCGGGCGGTGACGGCGCAGCCGGCGATCAACCCGTGGCGGTTTGACAAATCGGTGCTGGAGCGCTGGGCCGGGACGCCAGCCGCGCCGGCCAGCTGAGCCCTGGTACCGGACACCACCATCGGCTGGCCTGTCCAAACGCCCCGTCCCCGCCCGGAGCCCCCTGAGTCATGAGCAAGCTGAAGGAACTACCGCTCTCCGCGCTGCAGTTCTACGCCACGGCGCCCTACGCTTGCAGCTATCTCGAAGGCCGCATGGCACGCTCGCAGGTCGCCACGCCGGCGCACCTGATCAACGCCGACGTTTATTCGCGCCTGGTGCGCGCGGGCTTCCGGCGCAGCGGCATCTTTACCTACCGCCCCTATTGCGATGACTGCCATGCCTGCACGCCCTGCCGCGTGGTGGTGGACCAGTTCACGCCTGACCGCTCCCAGCGCCGCGCTTGGCGCCGGCATGAGCACCTGCAGGCGCTAGTGGCGCCGCTGACCTACGTCGAAGAGCACTATTCGCTGTATCTGCTGTACCAGTCGATGCGCCACGCCGGCGGCGGCATGGACCAGGACAGCCGCGACCAGTACGAGCAGTTCCTGCTGCAAAGCCGCGTCAACTCGCGCTTGGTCGAGTTCCGCGAGCCGCCGGGATCGCCCGAGGCCGGCCGCCTGCGCATGGTCAGCATGATCGACGTACTCGACGACGGGCTGTCGTCGGTCTACACCTTCTATGACCCGCTCGAGCGCAACGCCAGCTACGGCACCTACAACATCCTGTGGCAGATCCGCCAGACGCGCGAACTGGGCCTGCCGCACCTTTACCTGGGCTACTGGATCGCCGACAGCCGCAAGATGGCGTACAAGGCGCGCTTCCACCCGCTGCAGGTGCTGACCGGCAACCTCTGGCAGGCGTTCGAAGACGTCGCCAACCCGGTGCCGCTGGCTACGCAGGAATAACGGGACCAGCAAGCGGGACCAGCAGGCCTGGCCGTCCGGGCAAGCGGCCCAGCCGCTACAATGCGGGCCTGGTATCGACTTCTGCGCCGCCCCGCCGGCCGCCTCCCCACGTGCTCAACGCGCTCTACCCCCTGTTTCGCCCCGCCCTGTTCTCGATGGATGCCGAGGACGCCCACCATTTCACGCTGAACAACCTGGTTCGCGCCCACCGCATGGGCCTGGCCGGCTGCATCGGCAACAAGATTGCCGACGACCCGCGCACGGTGATGGGGGTGCGCTTCCCCAACCCGGTCGGGCTGGCCGCGGGGCTGGACAAGGACGGCGCCTATATCGACGGGCTGGCTGCCTTCGGCTTCGGCTTTATCGAGGTGGGCACGGTCACGCCGCGCGCGCAGCCGGGCAACCCGCGCCCGCGCATGTTCCGCCTGCCACAGGCGGATGCGCTGATCAACCGCATGGGCTTCAACAACAGCGGCGTCGATGCCTTTGTCGCCAACGTGAAGGCCTCGCGCTGGAAGGCCGAGGGCGGCGTGCTGGGCCTGAATATCGGCAAGAACGCCGATACGCCGATCGAGCGTGCCAACGACGACTACCTGTACTGCCTGGAGCGCGTCTACCCGCACGCCAGCTACGTCACGGTCAATATCTCGTCGCCCAATACCAAGAACCTGCGCCAACTGCAGGGCGCCAGCGAGCTGGACAGCCTGCTGTCGACGCTGAAGGACGCGCAGCAGCGCCTGGCCGACCAGCACAAGCGCTACGTGCCGCTGGCGCTGAAGATCGCGCCGGATCTCGATGCCGACCAGGTTGGCAATATCGGCGACGCGCTGGTGCGCCACAAGATCGACGGCGTGATCGCCACCAACACCACCATTTCGCGCGAGGCGGTCAAGGGCCTGCCGCATGCCGAGGAAGCCGGCGGCCTGTCTGGGCGCCCGGTGTTCGAGGCGTCCACGCGCGTGGTGCGCGCCTTGCACGCCGTGGTCGGCGATGCGGTGCCGATCGTCGGCGTGGGCGGCATCTTCAGCGGCGCCGATGCGCGCGCCAAGATCGATGCAGGCGCGAAGCTCGTGCAGGTCTACAGCGGCCTGATCTACCGCGGCCCGGCGCTGGTGCGCGAATGCGCCGCGGCGCTGCGCGGCTGAGCCTTTCCCATATCGCCCCCCTTCACAGGAAACGCCATGGAAACCATCCGCCTCGGCCGCAGCGACCTGCAGGTTTCGCGCATCTGCCTGGGCACCATGACCTTCGGCGAGCAGAACACCGAAGCCGACGGCCACAGCCAGCTCGACTACGCCTTCTCGCGCGGCGTCAACTTTATCGACACCGCCGAGATGTACCCGGTCAGGCCGCGCGCCGAGACCTACGGCCAGACCGAGCGCATCGTCGGCACCTGGCTCAAGCGCCAGCCGCGCGACCGCGTGGTGCTGGCGACCAAGGTGGCCGGCCCGGGCCGCATGCCGTGGATCCGCAACGGCGATGACCTGACCCCGGCCGGCATCCGCGCCGCGGTGGACGAATCGCTGCGCCGGCTGCAGACCGACTACATCGACCTGTACCAGATTCACTGGCCGGCGCGGAATGCACCAATCTTCGGGCAGCTCAGCTTCGATCCGCAGAAGGAGCGCGAGTGCACCTCAATCCAGGCGCAGCTCGAAGTGATGGGCGAGCTGGTGCGCGCCGGCAAGATCCGCTATGTCGGCGTCTCGAACGAGACGCCCTGGGGCGTGGCCGAGTTCGTGCGCCTGGCCGAGCAGCATGGCCTGCCGCGCATCGCCACCGTCCAGAACCCGTACAACCTGGTCAACCGCAGCTTCGAACAGGGCCTGGACGAGGCCTGCTTCCGCACCGACGTCAGCCTGCTGGCGTACAGTCCGCTGGCGTTCGGGCAGCTCACCGGCAAATACCTGTCGGGCGATGGGGGCAGCCCGGTCTTCAATGCCGAAGCCAAGGGCCGCCTGTCGCGCTTCGGGGCGGACTGGAGCCCGCGCTACATGCGCCAGGAGACCATGGCCGCCTCGGCCCGCTATGTCGAGCTGGCAAAAAGTGCCGGCCTGTCCCCCGCCACGCTGGCGCTGGCCTGGTGCTACTCGCGCTGGTTCGCCGCCAGCACCATCATCGGCGCCACCACCCTGGCCCAGCTCCAGGAAAACCTCGACGCCCGGGACGCGCAATTGCATGAAGATGTCGTCGCCGCAATCGGGGTAATCCACAAGCAAATCACGAATCCCGCGCAATAATATGCGCCTGGATGGCCGATAGCGGGCGTCTGGCAGCATCGGATGCCCCACTTCGGCACGATGACTACGCATTTCGTGCGCGAGAAGTGGTATCCTCGCAGGCTTATCGCTGTCGCATCCGACGCGCCCGCGCACGCTCCCTCCAGCCGCAGGAAGCCGCTGCGCACGCCCGGACCGGCACCGTCCGCCCGCGCGCGGGCGCGCCAGGACGGCGGACCGAACCATCCGCGGCCGCATCCATTCCAGAACCGAGCTTTCGGGGGAGAACAGATAATGAAGTCCATCAAGGGTCTCGCAGCAACCAAGTCGATCCTGGGCGGCGCCGTGGCACTGGCTCTGCTATACGGCGGCGCCGTGCAAGCCCAGACCGTCAAGGTACTGTCGATCGTTGACCACCCCGCGCTGGACGCGATCCGCGACGGCGTGCGCGCCGAACTGAAGGCCGCCGGCTATGACGCCGACAAGAGCCTGAAGTGGGAATACCAGAGCGCCCAGGGCAACACCGGCACCGCCGCGCAGATTGCCCGCAAGTTCGTCGGTGACAACCCGAACGCGATCGTTGCCATCGCCACCCCATCGGCCCAGGCCGTGGTCGCCGCCACCAAGAGCGTGCCAGTGGTGTACTCGGGCGTGACCGATCCGGTCGCCGCGCAACTGGTCAAGAGCTGGTCGGCGTCGGGCACCAATGTGACCGGCGTGTCGGACAAGCTGCCCTTGGACAAGCAAGTCGCCCTGATCAAGCGCGTGGTGCCCAAGGCCAAGAACGTCGGCATGGTCTACAACCCGGGCGAGGCCAACTCGGTGGTGGTGGTCAAGGAACTGAAGGAACTGCTGGCCAAGGAAGGCCTGACCCTGAAGGAAGCCGCCGCACCGCGTACCGTGGACATCGGCCCGGCCGCCAAGAGCCTGATCGGCAAGGTCGACGTGATCTACACCAACACCGACAACAACGTGGTGTCGGCGTATGAGGCCCTGGTCAAGGTTGCCAACGAATCGAAGATCCCGCTGGTGGCGGCTGACACCGACAGCGTCAAGCGTGGCGCCGTGGCCGCGCTGGGCGTGAACTACGGCGACCTGGGCCACCAGACCGGCAAGATCGTGGTGCGCATCCTGAAGGGCGAGGAGCCGGGCGCGATCGCCTCGCAGACCAGCGACAACCTGGAGCTGTTCGTCAACACCGGCGCCGCCGCCAAGCAAGGCGCGACGCTGTCGCCGGAGCTGATCAAGGAAGCCAAGACCGTCATCAAGTAAGCACTGCCACCCCGGCCGTCGCAAGACGGAGGGTGCCCCGCCGGGCCTATCCGGGCCGGCGGGACAGAACAGGGCGAGGCAGCCCGCGGCCCCACACGGGCCAGCCGGCCCACCCGCCCCCAAGCCGGCGCCAAGGCAGCCGCCGGACCCTGCAACAGGATTCCCCCCATGTCCCTCTTTTCCCTTCTGGGCGCCCTAGAGATCGGCCTGATCTTCAGCCTGGTGGCGCTCGGGGTGCTGATTTCCTTCCGCATCCTCAACTTCCCCGACCTGACCGTTGATGGCAGCTTCCCGCTGGGCGGCGCCGTGGCCGCGACGCTGATCGCCGCGGGCCAGGACCCGTTCGTCGCCACCGCGGTGGCGATCGCCGCGGGCGCACTGGCCGGCTTCATTACCGGCTGGCTCAACGTGCGCCTCAAGATCATGGACCTGCTCGCCAGTATCCTGATGATGATCGCGCTGTACTCGGTCAACCTGCGCATCATGGGCCGCCCCAACGTGCCGCTGATCACCGAGCCGACTATGTTCACCATCCTGCAGCCGGAATGGCTGCCTGACTACGTGCTGCGCCCGCTGGTGCTGTTCGTGGTGGTGGTGATCGCCAAGCTCGGCCTGGACTGGTTCTTCAGCTCGCAGCTCGGCCTGGCGATGCGCGCCACCGGCGCCAACCCGCGCATGGCCCGCGCTCAAGGCATCCCCACCGGTCGCGCCACGCTGGCCGGCATGGCACTGTCCAACGCGCTGGTGGCACTGGCCGGCGCGCTGTTCGCGCAGACCCAGGGCGGGTCGGACATCTCGATGGGCATCGGCACCATCGTGATTGGCCTGGCCGCGGTGATCATCGGCGAAACCGTGCTGCCGGCGCGCCGCCTGATCTGGACCACCCTGGCCGTGGTGCTGGGCGCCATCCTTTACCGCTTCTTTATCGCGCTGGCGCTGAACAGCGACTTCATCGGCCTGAAGGCGCAGGACCTGAACCTGGTCACCGCCGCGCTGGTGACGATCGCGCTGGTGCTGCCGGCCACGCGCAAGAAGCTGTTCGCCCGCAAGAACGGAGGTGCCTGAGATGCTGCGCGCACAAGACCTGAAGCTCACCTTCAACCCGGGCACCCCGATCGAGACCCGCGCGCTGCGCGGCCTCAGCCTGGAGATCCCCAGCGGCCAGTTCGTGGCCGTGATCGGCTCCAACGGCGCCGGCAAGTCCACCTTCCTGAATGCGATCAGCGGCGACCAGATGGTCGACTCGGGCCGCATCACCATCGATGACACCGACGTCACCCGTCAGCCGGCATGGGACCGCGCCCACCTGGTGGCGCGCGTGTTCCAGGACCCGATGGCCGGCACCTGCGAGGCGCTGACCATCGAGGAAAACATGGCGCTGGCAATGGCGCGCGGCACCCGGCGCGGCTTCCGCGCGGCGCTCAACCGCGGCTCGCGCGAGCTGTTCCGCGAGAAGCTGCGGCTGCTGAACCTGGGGTTGGAAAACCGGCTGACGGACCGCATCGGCCTGCTGTCGGGCGGCCAGCGCCAGGCGGTCAGCCTGCTGATGGCGTCGCTGCAGCCGTCGCGCATCCTGCTGCTGGACGAGCACACCGCCGCGCTGGACCCGAAGACTGCTGCCTTTGTGCTGGAACTGACCGCGCGCATCGTCGAGGAAAGCAAGCTGACCACGATGATGGTGACGCACAGCATGCGCCAGGCGCTGGACTACGGCCAGCGCACGGTCATGCTGCACCAGGGCCAGGTGGTGCTGGACGTGTCGGGCGAGAAGCGCAAGGGGCTGGATGTGCCGGATCTGCTGAAGATGTTTGAGCAGACGCGGCATGAGCAGTTGGATGATGATGCGTTGCTGCTGGGTTGAAGACCTGTAGCGGGCAATGACGAAGGGGAGCCATGCGGCTCCCCTTTTTTACGCCGGTGCGACGCTCAGTCGATAGTGAGATGCCGCTGCCGGATCACACCGGCCCAGCGCGTGCTTTCCTTCTGGATGGTGGTGGCAAGCTGCTGCGGCGTGCCACCCGCCGCCTCCATGCCCAGCGCGGCCAGCTTTTCCTTGAGCATGGCATCGGCCAGCACCGTGTCGACGTGCTGGCTGAGCTTGCGCACGATCTCCGCGGGCGTACCGGCCGGCGCCATCAGCGCGTACCACGACACTGCCTCGAACTTTGGAAAGCCCTGCTCGGCGATGGTCGGCACATCGGGCAGCACCGCCGAACGCCTGGCGCTGGCCACGCCCAACGCGCGCAGTTTGCCGGACTTGATATAGGGTAGCGCCGCCGAGAGTTGGGCGAACATCATCGTCACCTGGCCGCCAACCACATCGGTCATGGCCGGGCTGACGCCCTTGTAAGGCACGTGGTTCAGCTTGACGTGGGCATCGAGCTGCAGCAGCTCGCCGGCCAGGTGCGCCTGGCTGCCGGCGCCGGGCGAGGCGAAGCTCAGTTCGCCCGGCTTCTGCCCCGCGAGCTTGAGCAGGTCCGCCAGCGTTTTCGCCGGCGTGGCCGCGTTGACCACCAGCACGTTCTCGGCGGTGGCCAGCATCGAGACCGGAGCCAGGTCGGCCGGCTTGTACGGCAGGTTCGGCATCAGCGTGGGGTTCACAGCGATATTGCCCACCGGCACCAGGGCGAGCGTATAGCCGTCGGGCACGGCCTTGGCCACCATGTCGACGCCGATGGTGCCTGCTGCGCCGGCCTTGTTGTCGACCAGCACGCTCTGGCCGGTGGCTTTGGCAATGCCTTCGCCGACCGCGCGGGCGAGCACGTCGGCCGGGCCGCCGGCGGCGAACGGCACTACGATGCGCACCGGCTTGGCGGGATACGCCTGCGGCTGGGCATGAGCGGCGGCGGCGAACCAGGGCGCGCAGGCCGCCACGCAGGCGAGCAGGCAACGCGCGGCAAGGCGCCGGCTGACAGGTTTCACAACAGCGTTCACAGCGGGTTTCATGACGGTTTCCCCCATTTGGCAGTGATCAGGCTTGACTCCCCCACCGCGCCGGCAGTCTTGTTGTCGTGCATGGCCGTGTGCGGTCCGGCGTGCTGGCTTATACAGCGCCCCGGCTGCCGGCGCCGGGGTCGGTCAATGCAAAGCCGGCCTGGTCCGCTTCGCGCGCCAGCGCGGGCAGTCCGGCATAGTCGACGGGCTGCACCGCGGCAAAGCGCACCAGCCCCAGCATGGCCAGCAGCGCGGTACCCGCTGCGCCTTCATGCAGCGTGAGCAGCGCGGCACGCACGCGCGCGCATTCGTGCGGATCAACCTGCGCAGACGCCACCATCGGCGGGATCGGTGCGGCCGGTGTCACGTCCAGCGTTTTCAGCTGCGCCGCGAGCGCGGGTTCAAAGCGGCGCAGCAGGTCCAGCACGTAGCTGTCGACGACGCCCACCTCGGCGTGCCCGGCGATGACGGCATCGATGACCTCGCGCGGCGTCGGCGTGGGTTCGGCGGCAGGCCGGTACAGCGCACGCGTGCCCGCCGGCGCCAGCTGCATCAGGTGGTGCCGTGGTGCGTTGTGCCCCGAGTTGGACTCAGGCAGCATGCATGCCAGCCGCCCGCCGAAGGTCTGCGCCAGCGTCTGCACCGGCGCATCCGCGCGCACGATGAACTCCGTGAAATAGACCGGGCGCCCGCCGTAGCGCGCCAGCGCCGGCACCGGCGCGGCCAGCAACTGCGGGGCCACCGGGGCGCTGGCATACGGATAGCCGCACATGAACACGCAGCCGCAGTCCGGCCGCGCCCACAGCGCGCTGACCAGCGCCGGCGCCGCATGCTCGACATATGGCAGTGCCACGCCGGCACGGTCGGCCACGTGCGCCAGCAGCGCACGCCATGCATGCCCCACCGGCGCGGCGACCGCGTACATGCGTGCGCTGGCAATCATGCGTAGACCAGCTTCTGGCCCAGCCCGCGCTGCTCGGCCTTCTTCAGGATGGCGTGGCCCAGCGCGATATCGCTCAGCGACAGGCCGCGGTGCCAGAACAGGTTGGTCTCGTCGTCGCTCTGGCGGCCCGGCTTGCGGCCGGCGGCGATTTCGCCCAGCTCGGCATAGAGCGTCTGTTCCGACAGCTTGCCAGCTTCCACATGCGCCCGCAGCGAGCCGAACATGCCGCCCTTGCACTGGCCCCAGTCGTCGACCACCATCTTCGTCATGATGTCGGTCAGCGACAGCTCGACCGCGCTCATGGTGCCGTAAGGCACGACGAAGGCGCCCGGCTTGATCCATTCGGTCTTGAGCATCGGCGTCGGGCGTTCGAGGCGCGAGGCTTCGACCACGATGTCGGCGCCGCGCACGCACGATTCCCAGTCTTCGGTGATGACGATCTTCTTGCCGAGATCACGCTCCAGCCGCGCGGCGAAGGCATTGCGGCTTTCCGGGCGGCGCGAGTGCACGCGGATCTCGTCGAAGTCGAACAGGCTGTCGAGCAGGCGCACGTTCCAGTAAGAGGTGCCGCGTGCGCCGATATGGCCCAGCACCTTGCTGTTGCGGCGCGCCAGGTGCTTGGCACCGAGCGCGGTGAGTGCGCCGGTGCGGGCATCGGTGATGAAGGTAGCGTCGACCATCGCCACCGGAATCCCGGTGCGCGGATCGAACAGGTTGAGCATGGCCATCTCCGACGGCAGTCCGAGCTTGTAGTTGTCGACGAAGTCGCCGACGATCTTCACCCCGGCCAGCCCCAGCGGCGCCACGTAGCCGCGCAGCACGTTGAAGTGGCCGTTGAAGGCGGGATCGGGAATCAGGTGCACGCGCGGCTCGATCACGGTCTGGCCGTTGCCCTGCGCCACCAGTGCCTGCTCGACCGCGTCCAGGATTTCGGCGTCGGTCATTTCCAGCCGTGCGATGTCCTTTCCGTTGATATAGGTGAGATGGATGTCGCTCATACGGTCTCCTGTCTTCCAGATAAGAATGCCTGCACGCCGCGGGTGCGTAGTGCACCGCATCGCGGCCACGCCCCCCCTTTCCGGTGCCTCACGCAGCCGGTGTGGTCCACCATGGTGCGGTGCCTGTCCAGGCCACAGAGCGTGTGTCGATGGAGTCCAGTGTAGGTATGGCGCCATTGACTGTCATATGCTTATATGTCCGCCAGCCTTAACATCAGGTTAATCCCATGAAAATGAACCTGCGCCAGATCGAGGTGTTCCGCGCGGTGATGCTGACCGGCTCGATCAGCGGTGCGTCCAAGCTGCTCTACGTGTCACAACCGGCCATCAGCCGGCTGATGTCGCACACCGAGCAACGCCTCGGCCTCGAACTGTTCCGGCGCACCAAGGGAAGGCTCTACCCCACGCCGGAAGCGCGGCGCCTGCTGGGCGAAGTCAATGCGGTGTACGAAGGGATCGAGCGCGTCAACGAGATTGCCGAGGACCTTGCGGCCAACCGCACCGGCAGCCTGCGCATCACGTGCAGCCCCAACCTCGGCCAGACCGTGCTGCCGCGCGCCATTGCCAGCTTCCGCGCCGCGCACCCGGCGGTGCGCGTGGTGGTGCGTACCCAGATTCCGGGCAATATGCTGCGCGCGCTGCTATCGGGGCAGGTGGACCTGGCGGTGTCGAACATGCCGCTGGTGCACCCCAACCTCGAGGCGCGCCTGCTGGTGAAAAACGAGATCGTGGCGCTGGTGCCGGTGGGGCATCCCCTGGCCGCGCGCAAGTGGGTTCGACCGGCCGACCTGATCGGGGAGGACCTGATCGGCTACGGACAGGACGTACCGTTTGGCTTGCTGGTGCACGAGATGTTCGGCAACGAGGGCGACCAGCCCGATATGCGGGTGCAGGTGGAACAGGCCCACGTGGCGCGCGCGCTCGCGCAGGCCGGCGCAGGCATCGCACTGGTCGATGCCATGACGGTGTTCGGCGGGGACTGGCCCAATATCGTGGCGGTGCCGGTGCGCACCAAGGTCAATGCCTCGGTGCAGATTTTCCATGTGCAGACGGAACCGCTGTCGCGGCTGTCGCTGGAATTCGTGGATACGTTGACGGGGATGATGAAGCGCTAGGGGTGCAGCGCTGAAGGCCTCAGACGGTCGCCGCCTTGTCCAGCCAGCGCGACAGCTGGTCCGTCACCGCCGAGCTCGAGAACGAACAGCTGTCCTGCGCAAACACGGCGGACATCTCCAGGCGCCGCAGCAATTCTTCCATCGCCTGCCCGTAGACCGGCGGCAGCGACAGACCGGTGCCGGCTTCGCGCCATGCGCGTACCAGATCGCTCGCGGGCATCGATCCGCCCAGGTGCTGGTCCAGTGCGGCACGCATGCGCACCAGTGCTTCCTGATTGGCTGCGCTCATGAACGCGCCCTCCTTTCCTTGTAGAGTTCGCGGAACGTGCGGCCTGACGGGGCCGGCATGTCGCGGGTTGCGGTCCAGCCCTTGCCGGCCATCGGCAGGCTGGCGATCAGCTTGTTGCGGCCGCCCATGCGGCCCAGCAGCCAGGCGCCGATGCGGGTCGCAAAGGCATACAGCTCCGGGCGCCTGGCCACGTAGCCCCAGGCCTGCAGCGCGAACCGCTCCTGCCACGGGCGCAGCCCTCGCTCCATCTGCTTCTCGCGCAGCTTGCGCAGCAGGTCGGACAGCGGGATCGAAGCAGGACACACGCGATTGCACTCGCCGCACAACGTGGCCGCCTGAGGCAGGTCCACGGCATTGGCAAGACCCACGTAGCTCGGTGTCAGCACGCTGCCCATCGGGCCCGGATAAACCCAGCCATAAGCATGGCCACCGATCTTCTGGTAGACCGGGCAGTGGTTCATGCACGCGCCGCAGCGGATGCAACGCAGCATCTCCTGGAAGTCGCCGCCGATCAGCCCGGTGCGGCCGCCATCGACCAGCACGAAGTACATATGCTCCGGGCCGTCGCGCTCGCCTTCGGCGCGCGGGCCGGTCAGCAGCGAGAAGTAGTTGGAGATTGCCTGGCCGGTAGCCGAGCGCGGCAGCAGCCGCATCACCGTGGCCAGGTCTTCCAGCGTGGGCAACACCTTCTCGATCCCGGTCACGGCCACGTGCACTCGCGGCATCACCGTGCACATGCCCTCGTTGCCCTCGTTGGTGACGACCGCCACCGAGCCGGTCTCGGCGATGATGAAGTTGCCGCCGGTGACGCCCATGTCGGCGCTCAGGAACTCGGGGCGCAGCACTTCGCGCGCCTCGCGCGTCAAATCCGGGATCTCGGTCAGGCGCGGCTTGTGGTGGACCCTGGCGAACAGGTCGGCGATCTCGTCCTTGTCCTTGTGCACCACCGGCGCAATGATGTGCGACGGCGGTTCCGAGTCGTTGATCTGCAGGATGTACTCGCCGAGATCGGTCTCGATACTCTGCACGCCCATCTCGCCGAGCACCTGGTTCAGGCGCATCTCCTCGGTCACCATCGACTTGCTCTTGATGACCTTCTTCACGCCGTGCTTCTGCGCAATCTCGGCGACCAGGCGCGCGGCGTCCGCGGTGGTTTCGGCGAACAGCACCGTGGCACCGCGCTTGCGCGCGTTCTCTTCGAAGGTGGCCAGCCAGACGTCGAGGTTTTCCAGCGCACGGTTGCGCCGTTCCTTCAGCGCCTCGCGCGTGGCATCGAAGTCGATATCGCGGATCGCATCGGCGCGCGCGGTGACGAACTTGGTCGAGAGTTTCTTCAGGTTCTGCTGCAGGCGCTGGTCAGCCAGCTTCTGGCCGGCGCGTGCCTTGAATTCCATGCTGTGGACTTGCATCGTGGCGTCTTCCGGATTTCAGGCTGATTGTCAGGCATCACCCGCCAGGACCTGGGCGATATGCAGCACGCGCGTGCGGCTGTCGCCGGTGCGGCGCAGCCGGCCTTCGATATTGAGCATGCAGCCCAGGTCGCCCAGCACTACGGCTTCGGCGCCGCTGGCCTTGATATTGGCGCACTTCTCGTCGACGATCGCCGTCGAGATATCGCCGTACTTGACCGAGAAGGTGCCGCCGAAACCGCAGCAGGCCTCGCAGTCCTTCATCTCGGTGAGCTGCACGCCGGGCAGGCGCGCCAGCAGTTCACGCGGCTGCTGCTTGACGCCGAGCTCGCGCAGGCCGGAGCAGGAGTCGTGGTAGGTGATGTGGCCGGCGAATGAGGACGGCAGTACGTCGATCTTCGCCACGGTGACCAGGAATTCGGTCAGTTCGAACACGCGCTCGCGCAGCCGCTCGTAGCGGCCGTTCAGCTCCGGATCGTTGCGCAGCAGGTCGCCGTACTGGTGGCGGATCATGCCGCCGCAGCTGCCGGACGGCACCACGATGTAGTCGAACATCTCGAACTCGCGCAGGAATTTCTCCGCCAGGTCGCGCGACACGCGGCGCTCGCCCGAGTTGTAGGCCGGCTGGCCGCAGCAGGTCTGCGCCTCGGGCACCATGACCTCATAGCCGGCGGCTTCCAGCAGCTTGAGCACCGAAAAGCCGATTTCCGGACGCATCAGGTCCACCAGGCAGGTGGCGAACAGACCGACTCGCATTGTTTGCTTCTCCAGACCCCGAAACCCCGCAATTATGCGCGCTTGGCGCCGCGCGTGGCGCACAAACGGTTCAGCAATGCCATGAATCCGGTGCAATGCACAGCACTTTGTCGGGCGACATCCTGGCGCGTTTCTTACCGTAATGTCATTTCACCTATTGAAATTTTCACGATGCGAGATAGAATCAGGCAGACGCTTAAGATTGCCGCATCGCAACATTTCTCCCATTTTCACCTATGTCCGACGCAGACAAGTCACCCGGCAAGACGTCCATCCAGGTCATCGAGCGCATGATGACCCTGCTGGACGCCCTCGCGCAGCACGCCGATCCCGTCAGCCTGAAGGAGCTTTCGCTGGCCACGGGGCTGCATCCTTCCACCGCCCACCGCATCCTGAACGACATGGTGGCCTGCCGTTTCGTGGACCGTTCCGATCCGGGCAGCTACCGGCTTGGCATGCGCCTGCTGGAACTAGGCAACCTGGTCAAGGCACGCCTGTCCGTGCGTGACGCGGCGCTGGCGCCGATGCGCGCGCTGCACCGCGTCACCGGCCAGACCGTCAACCTGTCGGTGCGCCAGGGCGACGAGATCGTCTATATCGAGCGCGCCTACAGCGAGCGCTCGGGCATGCAGGTGGTGCGCGCCATCGGCGGCCGCGCCCCGCTGCACCTGACTTCGGTGGGCAAGCTGTTCCTGGCGGCCGACGAGAGTGCGCGCGTGCGCAACTACGCCACCCGCACCGGGCTGGCCGGCCACACCCGCACCTCGATCACCGACCTGACCAAGCTGGAGCGCGAGCTGAACTGGGTCCGCGCCAACGGCTACGCGCGCGACAACGAAGAGCTGGAACTGGGCGTGCGCTGCATCGCCGCCGGCATCTATGACGATTCGCGCCGGCTGGTGGCGGGGCTGTCGCTGTCGGCGCCGGCCGACCGGCTGCAGGACAGCTGGCTGCAGAACCTGAAGGACACCGCGCTGCAGATCTCGCGCGGCATGGGCTACGTGTCCGAAGCTGCGGCCTGAGCACGGCAAGCGGGAACGACGCGCGGGCGGCCGGCCACGGCAGTCCGCGCGTTTTGCTTTGGTGGCCGCGTCACGAATCAAACACTGGTTTACCCTGAGTTTTCAGATAACCAGCAAACCTTATAATCGGCACCCATGCGTACCCGTGCCGTCACCCTTACAGAACAGGTCACCCGCCAGCTTCGCGCCGACATCGAGAGCGGCGCCTACCCGGTCGGCACCCGCTTGCCTACCGGCCGCCAGCTCGCTGAGCAGTATGGCGTCAGCGCCGCAGTGATCCGCGAAGTCACCGAACACCTGCGCTCGCAGGGCTTTGTGGAAACGCGCCAGGGCGTCGGTTGCACGGTGCGCTCGCGCACCGGCGCGGCGGGCTTCCAGTTGCCGCGCGAGCCGGATATCGATGCCGCCGAGCTGGCCGATCTGTATGACCTGCGGATCGACCTGGAAGGCGCCGCCGCCGCACTGGCCGCGGTGCGCCGCACCGAGGAGGACGTGGACACGCTGAGTGCGCTGCTGCAGCGCCTGCGTGCCCATCTCTATGACCCACAGCCCGCCGCCGATATCGACGCGGCCTTCCATATCGGCATTGCCACCGCCACGCACAACCCGTACTACCGCCAGCTGCTGCAGTACCTGAACCTGCAGCTGCACCAGGCCGTCGCGACCGCGCGTGCCAATACGCTGCGCCAGGCCGGACTGGCCGAAAACGTGCATGCCGAGCATGAAGCCATCGTCGACGCGATCCGGCGCGGCGATGCCACGGCGGCGCGCGCGGCCGCGGTCACGCACCTGCAATGCGCCGCACGCCGGCTGGGACTGACATTGCGCCCGCGCGCCGCCGATGCGCCGGGCGCATCCGCAGCAACGGATCCCGCCCGCCCTTCTCTCTCTTAAGACGACACCGCCATCATGCAAACCAGCCAATTCGCGCAACGCCTCACCGAGGCCCTCGGCGCCGACACCGTCCTGAGCAACCCCGACGACATCGCTCCGTGGCTGTCGGACTGGCGCGGCATCTACCGCGGCCAGGCCCAGGCCGTGGTACGGCCGCGCACGGTGGACGAGGTGTCGCGCGCCCTCGCGCTGTGCCAGCAGGCGGTGGTGCCCGTGGTACCGCGCGGCGGCAACACGGGCCTGTGCGGCGGCGCCACGCCCGATGCCCAGGCGCAGAACGTGGTGCTGAGCCTGGACCGCATGAACGCGGTGCGCTCGCTCGACACCATCGCCAACACCATGGTGGCAGAAGCCGGCTGCATCCTCGGCAACCTGCGTCGCGCCGCGGAAGACACCAACCGCCTGCTGCCCCTGTCGCTGGCGGCCGAAGACTCCTGCCAGATCGGCGGCAACCTCGCGACCAATGCCGGCGGCGTGAACGTGGTGCGCTACGGCATGGCGCGCGAGCTGGTGCTCGGCGTGGAAGCGGTGCTGCCCAACGGCGAGGTCTTCCACGGCCTGCGCACGCTGCGCAAGGACAATACCGGCTACGACCTGAAGCAGTTGCTGATCGGTTCGGAAGGCACGCTGGGCGTGATCACCGCGGCCGCGCTGCGGCTGTTCCCGCGCACCGATACGCGCAGCGTAGTGCTGGCGGCGGTGGCCTCGCCGGCGCAGTCGCTGGAACTCTATGAACTGCTGTTCGAGCAATGCGGCGCGCGCCTGCAGGCGTTCGAGTTCTTTACCGGCGATTGCCTGGACCTGGTGCTCACGCACGCGGAAGGCGTGCAGGAACCGTTCGCGCAACGCTACCCCGCCTACGTGCTGGTGGAACTGGCCGATACCACGGATGCAGACGCGCTCAACGCACTGCTCGAGCGCGTGATCGGCGCAGCGCTGGAACGCGAGCTATGCCTCGATGCCGCGGTGTCCGCCTCGCTGGCGCAACTGCAGGCACTGTGGAAACTGCGCGAGGAGATTTCCGAAGCGCAGCGCGCCGACGGCCCGCACCTGAAACACGACGTGTCGCTGCCGATCGAGCAGATCCCGGCGTTCATGACCTCGATGGATGCCCGGCTGCGCGCGCTCGATCCGGCCATCCGGCCGTTTATCTTCGGGCACTTCGGCGACGGCAACCTGCACTACAACCTGTCGCGCCCGGCCGGTGCGCCGAAGGACTGGGCGGCCACGCAAGGCGATGCGGTGACCGACGCGGTGCTGGACGAAGTGATGCGTTATGGCGGCAGCATCAGCGCCGAGCACGGCATCGGCCAGCTCAAGCGCCACGCCTTCCTCGCGGTCAAGGATCCGCTGGAGCTGCGGCTGATGCGCGAGATCAAGGCCGTGTTCGATCCGGCCGGGATTATGAATCCCGGCAAGCTGCTCTGACAGAGCGGGATCGCAAAAAGAAAAACGCGCCGCAGGACAGCGCGTTTTTTTTCCGGTCAGGCGATCCGAATCAGATGCCGCGCGCTTGCTGCGAGGCCAGGATCGCATGCGCGCCGTGCGGCCCCTGCGTCAGGTTGGGCGACGACGGGAAGCCATGCGGCTGCGGGGACGACTGCGACGGCGAGTGTTCCAGCCAGTCCTTGACGCGGTTGGCATCGGCAAAACGCGACAGCTTGCCAGCCGAATCCAGGAACACCATCACCACGTTGCGACCCTGGACCTTGGCCTGCATCACCAGGCACTGGCCGGCCTCGGAGATAAAGCCGGTCTTCTGGAGGCCGATCTCCCAGTTGCCGCCGCGCACCAGGCGGTTGGTGCTGACGTAGTGCTGGGTGCGGCCCAGCACGTTGACTTCATGCTCGGTCTGGGTCGAGAACTCGCGGATGGTCGGGTTGCGGTAGGCGGCGTTGACCATGCGCACCAGGTCCATCGCGCTCGACACGTTGCTGCTCGACAGCCCGCTGGAATCGACAAAGTGGCTGTCGTTCATGCCCAGCTCGCGCGCCTTGCGGTTCATCGCCTGCACGAACGCAGGCAGGCCGCCCGGATAGTGGCGACCCAGCGCCGACGCGGCGCGGTTCTCGGACGACATCAGCGCCAGCAGCAGCAGTTCCTGGCGCGTGAGCTGCGTGCCGAAGCGCAGGCGCGAGCTGCTGTGCTTCTCGTTGTCGCGGTCTTCCTCGGTGATGGTCAGCATCTCGTCCATTGGCAGACGCGCGTCCATGACCACCAGCGCCGTCATCAGCTTGGTGATCGAGGCGATCGGCAGCACCGCGCTGGCGTTCTTCTGGAACAGCACCTCGTTGGAGCCCTGGTCCATCACCAGCGCCACGCTGGAACGCAGCGCTAGCGCGTCGGCGGTATCGCGCAGGCCCATGGCTTCGCCCAGCGAGGGCTTGGCGGGCGGCGTAAAGGCGGCACGCACTGGCGCCGCGCGATGCGAGGCCACTACCTGGCGCTTGCCGTTCTTCAGCACGATGACCTTGCGCGAGGAGCTGGCGTCACGCTTGGCTACCTTGGTGCTGCGAGACTTTGCCGAGACAGTCTTTGAAGCGCTCTTTTTCTCGACGTTAGCCGATTTAGCCTGCTTTTTAGACGTTTTTTGGGTGCTTGCGGACTTGGTGGCCGCTTCGGCCACGGGCGCCGCGACCATCGACACCGACACCAGGACCGCGGCGGCGACGGCGGACAAGGGCGTGGAGCCGAAGAATCTGGAAAAAATGGAATCAGACCGGAACATGATTCGTTCAGCGCATAAGAATGGCGCTAGTGTAGGAAATAAAGAAATTGTTAGCAAGATTAAAGACTTACAGTCGCTCCTTAAAGTTCGATTTGCAAACATTTCCACGATGTGGAAAAAGTTGACGTCTCATCACGTCCACCCGTGTTTGAAAACGAACTGTCTTAGGGCTCACCTCAAATCACATGCCACTCCCCAAGGCAACGACCCTGCCGATACGGGGACCTCATCTGGTATATCGGCACCAATCGTTACACATTGATACAAAGCTCACTATGAGAGGAAACGCGCAAATCCGCTGACCGGCTCGCGATCAGTGGTCAGCCGGTTCTCGAGCGCTTCCGGATCCGCAAAACCCAGCGACATGCCGCATACCACCATCTCTTCCGGTGGCAGTCGCAAGTGGCTGGCAATGATCTTGTGGAACTGCGTAAACGCCGCCTGCGGGCAGGTATCGAGCCCGCGCGCCCTGGCGGCGACCATGATGCTTTGCAGGAACATGCCGTAGTCCAGCCAGCTGCCCTGCTCCATGATGCGGTCGATGGTGAAGATCATCCCCACCGGCGCATCGAAAAAACGGAAGTTGCGCGCGTGCTGCTCGTGCATGCGCACCTTGTCCTCGCGGCTGATCTCCAGCAGGCCATACAGGTCCCAGCCCACCTTGCGCCGCCGCGCCAGGTAGGGATCGGCCCACTCGCGCGGGTAGTACGGATACTCCTGCATGTACTTGCTGTCGCGCTCGGGGTCCTCATAGGCAGCCAGCACGTCGGCGCACAGCTTGACCTTGGCCTCGCCCGACAGCACGTAGACGCGCCACGGCTGCGTGTTGGTGCCCGACGGCGCACGGCTGGCCACGGCCAGGATTTCTTCCACGGTCTCGCGCGGCACGGGCGTATCGAGAAAGGCCCGCACCGAACGCCGCGTGAGGATCGCGCGATCCACGCAGTCCACGGCATCCTGCGAACCGAATTGCCTCTCGAGGGACATCTTGTTCGTCTCCTGTTGCCCCGTCACCGCTGTGCGCCGGCCACCGCCAGCGGCAGCAGCGCCTCGCGCAGCGGCGCCGGCAGCGGTACCGGGCGGCGCGTGGCGCGATCGACATAGACGTGGATGAAATGCCCTTGCGCGGCGGCAAGCTCGTTGTCGCCGCTGAAGAGGCCTACCTCATAGCGCACGCTGGACGTACCCAGCCTGGCCACGCGCAGGCCCGCTACCACGGTCTCCGGGAAGCTGAGCGACGAGAAGTAGTTGCACTGCGTCTCGATCACCAGCCCGATGGTGCTGCCCGCTTCGATGTCGAGCACGCCCTGCCGGATCAGGTAGGAATTCACCACGGTGTCAAAGTAACTGTAGTAGACAACGTTGTTAACGTGGCCATAGACATCGTTATCCATCCAACGCGTCGTGATCGGCTGGAAGTACGGATAGGCACTGCGCGACTCGGCTTGCGGTTTCATGGGACGTGAACGGAACAGGACGGATCGGAAAGCTCGGAAGGACAGCGCTGAAACGGCCGCATACGCGACACGAACGCGCGGAGGCTAGCGGCGGATGACCAGCGCGACGCCAAGCGCCGCCAGCACCATGCCGGCAGCGGCCAGCGGCGGGAAGCGCTCGCCGAACAGCAGCCAGGCCATCACCGCGGTGGTGGGCGGCGTCAGGTACATCAGGCTCGACACCTTGGTGGCCGCGCCCTGCCGGATCAGCAGGAACAGCAGCGAGATCGCGCCGATCGACAGCGCCACCACCGACCAGGCCAGTGCGCCGAACATGGCGGCAGTCCACTGAACCTCGCGGGTCTCGAACAGGAACATGAACGGCAGGCACGCCAGCGCGGCTGCGGCGAACTGGATCACCGAGCCCATGCGCAGGTCGAACACCGGGCAGAAATGCTTCTGGTAGACGGTGCCCACGGTGATGCTGAGCAGGGCGCCGCCCGCCAGCGCCAGGCTCGCCGGCGTCAGCCCGCTGGTACCGAGCTTGTTGGCCACCACCAGCGCCACGCCGGCAATTCCCAGCAGCAGGCCCAGCCACTGGCGCGCGCCGATGCGTTCGCCCATGCGCCTAGCGATCAGGGCGGTCAGGATCGGCTGCATGCCGACCAGCAGCGCCGACACCCCGGCCGACATGCCGAGCTTGATGGCCGCCCAAACGCCGCCCAGGTAGCCCGCCTGGAGCAGCAGGCCGGCCACGCCGATATGGCCGACCACGCGCCAGTCAGTCCGCCGCGCCGGGGTTGCCGATGCCGCCGCTGGCGGATTCTGCAACTGCGGCAGCGGCACGCGTGCCAGCAGCACGAACGGCACCATCAGCACCAGCACGCCGGCAAAGCGCAGGAACAGGAAAGTCATCGGCTCGGCATAGGGCATGCCGTACTTGGCGACGATAAAGCCGGTGCTCCAGATCAGCACGAACAGCCACGGCATCGCCGCCAGCCACAGCGTGGCGCGGGGGCCTGCCGCCGCCGTACGTCCTTGCTCCGCCACGCCGCTCATGACGCCACCGCCAGCTGCGCTTGGGCGTGGCGGGCGTGATACTGCGCGGCCAGACGCACGGTCTGCGCGTGCACGGCGACGGTGTCCTCGATCTGGTTGCCGTAGCCACCCGCCATCGCCACCGCGACCGGCAGCCGGCGCGCGAAGGCGGCATCGAACACCAGGCGATCGCGCTGTGCCAGGCCGGCCATGGTCAGCTTGAGCCGTCCGAGGCGATCGCCTTCATGCGGGTCGGCGCCGGCCAGGTAGATCAACAGGTCGGGATCGAAACGGCTGAACAGCGTGTCGAGCGCTGCCTGCAGCGCTTGCGCGTAGGTGTCGTCGTCGCAACCGTCCGGCAGGCCGACGTCCAGGTCGCTGGCCTCCTTGCGGAACGGGTAGTTCTTCTCGCCGTGCAGCGACAGCGTGAATACCGACGGATCGCCTTGCAGGATCGACGCGGTGCCGTTGCCCTGGTGCACGTCCAGGTCGACCACCGCCACACGGCGCACGTCGCCATCGCGCTGCAGTACGCGCGCGGCGATGGCGGCGTCGTTGAACACGCAGAAGCCGCCGCCCTTGTCGGCATAGGCGTGGTGGGTGCCGCCTGCCAGGTTCACCGCGATGCCTTCGCGCAGCGCTGCCCGGCAGGCCGCGATGGTGGCGCCTGCGGAACGCCGCGAGCGCTCCACCATCGCCTCGGACCACGGAAAGCCGATCTCGCGCTGGCGCGCCGCGTCGAGCGTGCCTGCCGAAGCCGCCTGCACATACTCTGGCGTATGTGCCAGCAGCAGGGCGTCATCGCCCGCGCGCGGCGCCTCCGCCAGGCGTAATCCGGGCACCTGGGCCGACACCATGTCGCGTAGCATGCTGTACTTGCGCATGGGGAAGCGGTGCCCGGGTGGCAATGGCAGCACAAAATGGTCGGCGTAGAAGGCAAGCATGGGTGTGGCCTGGGCGGTTCTGTTCACGTCTTCTCGGTATCGCGGCGGCGGCCGGCCGTGCGGGCGAAGGCAAGCCGCGATGGTAGCACCCCGGCCGCACCCTCGCCGGGAGGCACCTCCGATGGCGCCGGCGTCACACCGGCGGGCATTTAAGCAGAACTTTATTGTGCAATGCACCAAATTCACTTGACATTAAAAACGGTATCCCTAGAATGGCAATTGTTGCGGCGCACCAAAGTTTTCGGATGCGTCCTGACCCACCCACACGCCTGGGCTGGCCGACGCGGGAAACAACACCGTCACGGCCCTGACATCTAGGCAGCTTAATTTTGCTTGACCTTGAAGTTCACCACTGGAGACCAGCAATGATCCTTACCCCGGAACAAGTCGCGGCAGCGCAAAAGGCTAACCTCGAAACGCTGTTCGGCCTGACGACCAAGGCGTTCGAAGGCGTCGAAAAGCTCGTCGAGCTGAACCTGCAGGTCGTCAAGACCTCGTTCGCTGAGAACGTCGACAACGCCAAGAAGGCCCTGTCGGCCAAGGACGCACAAGAACTGCTGGCCATCCAGGCCGCAGCCGTGCAGCCGGTCGCCGAAAAGACCCTGGCCTACACCCGTCACCTGTACGAAATCGCTTCGGAAACCCAGAGCGAATTCGCCAAGGTGGCCGAGGCCCAACTGGCCGAAGGCTCGAAGAACGTCCAGGCTCTGGTCGAAAACTTCGCCAAGAACGCCCCGGCCGGTTCGGAATCGACCGTGGCCATCGTGAAGTCGGCGATCTCCGCCGCCAACAACGCCTACGAGTCGGTGCAGAAGGCGACCAAGCAAGCGGTCGAAATCGCTGAAACCAACTTCCAGGCTGCTGCTTCGGCTGCCACGAAGGCTGCCCAGCAAGCCAGCGCCACGGCCCGCACGGCCACGGCTCCGGTGAAGAAGACCACTGCTGCCTGATAGCTGCAAGGGTTGAAGATGGACCGGCTCCGGCCGGTCCGTTGGCAAAGCGCATCGGATTGCGGTCAAGAATGCCGGTGTGTTTTGCCAACGATGAGGTAGTGTCCCGACCGAGTGAACCGGCGCTGCCTTTTCTGCCGATGTCTCCTCGGTACCGCGGTCTCCTTGTCCAAAGGTATCGTTAAGCCCGACCTCTTTAGGTCGGGTTTTTTTTGGGATCTGGTCTGGGGGATGTGCATTTGGCCTGCGGCATGCATGCGGTCGATGCTCGATGGCTCTCGCTGCTGGTGACATGTTGTCGTTGTTTGAACCGCCCTTCTGCCGCGTCCCCGCACAGCTTGGATCCAAGCGAATCCTGGGTCCGGCCCGAAAACCATACTGAACCGCCTCGCCCTGCCAGCCATTCGGCATTCGTGGTCGGCGCAACGTGCTGGCGGTTAATTGCATAATCAGGCAAAAAGAAACCCACCATCAAGGTGGGCTTCCTGCTGCCATTCCGAACCTCAACGCTTCCGCGGCGGCGGCACGTCAGTACACGTACCTTCGTAAATCTCAGCCGCCATGCCAATCGACTCGCCCAGCGTCGGGTGCGGATGGATGGTCTTGCCAATATCCACCGCATCCGCGCCCATCTCAACCGCCAGGCAGACTTCGCTGATCAGGTCGCCCGCATGCATGCCGACAATACCGCCGCCGATCACGCGATGGGTTTCCTCGTCGAAGATCAGCTTGGTAAAGCCTTCGTCCCGACCGTTGGCGATGGCGCGGCCCGAAGCGGCCCAGGGGAACACGCTCTTGCTGTACTTGATGCCCTGCGCCTTGCACTCGTCCTCGGTCAGGCCGGCCCAGGCCACTTCCGGATCGGTGAAGGCCACCGACGGGATCTGCTTGGCATCGAAGTAGGCCTTCTCGCCATGTGCCACCTCGGCGGCAACGTGGGCTTCATGCACCGCCTTGTGCGCCAGCATCGGCTGGCCGACGATATCGCCGATCGCGAAGATATGCGCCACGTTGGTGCGCATCTGCTTGTCGACGTTGATGAAGCCGCGGTCGGTCACGGCCACGCCGGCCTTCTCGGCGCTGATGCGCTTGCCATTGGGCGCGCGACCCACCGACACCAGCACCAGGTCGTAGCGCAGCGGCTCAGCCGGGGCCTGCTCGCCTTCAAACCTGACGTAGATGCCGTCCGGCTGCGCTTCCACGCCGACCGTCTTGGTCTTCAACATGACCTTGCCGAAGCGGTCCTTGTTCTTCTTTTCCCAGACCTTGACCAGGTCGCGGTCAGCGCCGGTCATCAGGCCATCGAGCATTTCCACGACATCGATTTCCGCACCGAGCGTGCTGTACACCGTGGCCATTTCCAGGCCGATAATGCCGCCGCCGATGACCAGCATCTTGTTGGGAACCTCGGGCAGTTCCAGCGCGCCGGTCGAGTCGACGATGCGCGGGTCTTCCGGGATAAAGGGCAGCTTCACCGCCTGGCTGCCGGCGGCGATGATGGCCTTCTCGAAACGGATCACGGTCTTCTTGCCAGTGGCCCGCTTGCCCTCGCCCTCGGTCAGCTCGACCTCGAGGTGATGCGGGTCGAGGAAGTTGCCGATGCCGCGCACCACCTGCACCTTGCGTGCCTTGGCCATGCCGGCCAAACCACCGGTCAGCTTGCCGACCACCTGGTTCTTGTAGTGGCGCAGGCCGTCCAGGTCGATCTTGGCTTCGCCGAACAGGATGCCGTGGGCGGCCAGCGCCTTGGCTTCGTCGATCACTGCGGCGTTGTGCAGCAGTGCCTTGGACGGGATGCAGCCGACGTTCAGGCAGACACCGCCGAGCGTGCTGTAGCGCTCCACCAGGACGGTATTCATGCCCAGGTCGGCGGCGCGGAAGGCGGCCGAGTAGCCGCCGGGACCGGCGCCCAGCACCAGCATCTCGCACTGGATGTCGGCGCCGCCGCTGTGGCTGGCTGCCGCGGGTGCCGGAGCCGGCGCGGCCGCAGCCGGCGCGGGGGCCTGCGCCGGGGCCGGCGCTTGCGCGGGCGCAGGAGCGGCGGCGGCCTGCTGGGCTTCGACGGTGCAGATCACCGCGCCCTGGCCGACCTTGTCGCCCACCTTGACCTTGACCTCCACCACCTTGCCGGTGGCCGACGACGGCACGTCCATGCTCGCCTTGTCGGACTCCAGCACGATCAGGGACTGTTCCATCTCGACCGTATCGCCGGCCTTGACCAGTACCTCGATCACTTCCACCGCGTCGAAATCGCCGATATCCGGCACCTTGACTTCGATCACACTCATGCTTTGCTCCTCAATGCGCGCCCGCCATCTGGCTTCAGGGCGCGCCGTCGTTGTTGGTTGCCGGGTTGTCTTCTGCCGCGTGGCCTGCCACCGCCTCGTCTTCCGGCGCCGTCTCTGCCGCATCCTCGGCTGCTACTGCCGCGGTGCCGCCCTCGTGCAGCCGCACGGTATGGACCTCGATCGGCCCGGCCGAACTCTTGTCGAACTCCACGCCCGCATCGACACCGATGCGCGCGATCTCGCCCGCATCCAGGTCCGGCCGGTCATACACCGCATGCATCGCGCCCAGCGCGTAGTTGCGGCCCGAGCCGATGCCCCAGAAGCGGTCGAACGAAAACACCTCGCGGTACGAGTAGACGCCGAAGATGCCGGCCGGATTGGCGATCAGGCAGACGATCTGCGACGACTCGTAGGGATCGTCATCGTCTTCCTTGGTGTTGACGAAGTAATCCGACTTCAGCTTGTCGTGCACCTTCAGGAAGGTGCGGAACACGTCGTCGCGCGAGCCCAGCCGGCACTCCTCACCCAGGCCTGCCAGCAGCGTGCGCATGACCGGAAAGTGCGCGGTGGTCCCGGCCAGCGCGATAAAGCCGTCGCCCACCGGGAATACCTTCTGGTTGCGCTCGTAGGCGCGTGACAGGCGCGTATCGCCGAAGGTGACCAGCGCGTCCGCCGCGATCGCCACCTCGGCGCCCTTCCTTACGACAACACAGGTAGTCATGGCTCGCTCCTATGATTCAACGCAGGCGCCGGCCTTTTCGCACACCGGCAAAGCCGGTGTGCGTTGCAGCTGCTTCAATATGAAGCGAAGCGGTTCTGGCTAGGCGCGCGGCCGCAGACAGTACAACTGGTACGGCAAGGCCGCGCAACGACGCCAGAATCATTTTTAAGCAGCCGCCTTAGAGCAGGATACGGCGGAAGTCCGCCAGCAGTTGCGCGAAGTACGTGTTGAAGCGCGCCGCTTCGGCCCCGTCGATGACGCGGTGGTCCCACGACAGCGACAGCGGCAGCGTCAGGCGCGGCGTGAACTGCTTGCCGTCCCACACGGGTTTCTGGAACGACTTGCACACGCCCATGATCGCCACTTCCGGCGCATTGATGATCGGCGTGAAATACGTGCCGCCAATGCCGCCCAGCGACGAGATCGAGAAGCAGCCGCCCTGCATCTGGTCGGGCTTGAGCTTGCCGTCGCGCGCCAGCTTGGCCAGCTCGCCCATTTCCTGGCTGATCTCGAACACGCCCTTCTTGTCGGCGTCCTTGATCACCGGCACGACCAGGCCGTTCGGGGTGTCGGCGGCGAAGCCGATGTTGAAGTACTTCTTCAGCACCAGGTTGTCGCCGTCCAGCGAGGCATTGAAGTTCGGGAACTTCTTCAGCGCCGCAACCGTTGCCTTGATCATGAACGCGAGCATCGTCACCTTGATGCCGGCCTTCTCGTTTTCCTTGTTCAGCTGGACGCGGAAGGCTTCCAGGTCGGTGATGTCCGCTTCGTCATGGTTGGTGACGTGCGGGATCATGACCCAGTTGCGGTGCAGGTTGGCACCCGAGATCTTCTTGATGCGCGACAGGGCCTTGCTTTCCACTTCGCCGAAACGGGTGAAATCGACCTTCGGCCACGGCAGCAGGCCAAGCTCGCCACCACCGCCGCCAGCCGCGGCAGCCTGGGCCGGCGCGGCCGCCTGGCCGGACATCACGCCCTTGACGTACTGCTGCACGTCTTCCTGGGTGATGCGGCCCTTGGGGCCGGTGCCCGGCACGCGCGACACGTCGACGCCCAGTTCGCGCGCGAACTTGCGCACCGAAGGGCTGGCGTGTGCAGCCTTGCCGGTGACGCCAGCCTGTGCCGGCGCGGCAACCGGGGCTGCGGCGGGCGCCGGGGCAGCTGCAACAGCCGGAGCCGGTGCGGGCGCGCTGGCGGCCGCAGGGGCGGGTGCGGCGGCGGCCGCAGCCGGAGCGCCAGCCGCGGCGGCGCCTTCCAGGATCAGCAGCAGCGTGCCTTCGGACACGTTGTCGCCGACCTTGACCTTGACTTCCTTGACCACGCCGCCCTGCGGCGAGGGCACGTCCATGGTGGCCTTGTCGGATTCCAGCGTGACCACCGCGTCTTCTGCGCTGATGGTGTCGCCCGGCTTGACGTGGACTTCGATGACCGGCACGGCGTCGTAGTCGCCGATATCGGGCACCTTCACTTCGATGGTGCCGCCACCGCCGGCGGGCGCCGCGGCCGGAGCGGCAGCAGCGGGAGCCGGTGCGGGGGCTGCGGCGGCAGGCGCCGGAGCCGGCGCTGTGGCGGCCGGGGCCGGAGCGGGAGCCGCCGCGGCGCCCTGCCCGGCCGGCTGCAGCATCACCAGCACCGAGCCTTCGGATACGTTGTCGCCCACCTTGATGCGGACGTCCTGGACCACGCCAGCCTGCGGCGAGGGCACGTCCATGGTGGCCTTGTCCGACTCCAGCGTCACCAGCGCGTCTTCCGCGTCGATGCTGTCGCCGGGCTTCACATGCACTTCAATGACGGGAACGGCGTCATAGTCGCCGATATCCGGCACCTTGATTTCAATCGCTTGACTCATTCAGTGTCTCCTGGGCAGGCCGGCACGCGCGACGTCCGCAAGCGGCGAGATTACCCTCGCCGCCCGCTTCTGTCACGCCGCCGTGCCGCAAGGCGCCGTCCGGCACTGGGCCGGGGCGCCCGCGGCACGGCGTCGCCGTACTGCGGGGGGTTGGTGCAGGCTGCCGGATCAGACCGACATCGGGTTAGGCTTGCTCGGGTCGAGGTTGTACTTCTTGATGGCCTCGGCCACCTTGTCGCGGCCGATCGCGCCCTCGTCGGCCAGCGCCTTGAGCGCGGCCAGCGTGACCCAGTGACGATCCACTTCAAAGAAGTGGCGCAGCTTCTCGCGGGTGTCCGAGCGGCCGAAGCCGTCGGTGCCCAGCACCACGTAGCGGCGCGGCACGAACGGACGGATCTGTTCGGCGAAGGCGCGCACGTAGTCGGTCGAGGCAATCACCGGACCGCGGGCCGACTTCAGCTTCTGCGCGACGAACGACTCGCGCGGGGTCTCGGTCGGGTGCAGCAGGTTGTAGCGCTCGGTGGCCTGGCCTTCGCGGGCCAGCTCGGTGAAGCTCGGGCAGCCCCACAGGTCGGACTCGACGCCCCAGTCCTTCTTCAGCAGTTCGGCGGCGGCGATCACCTCGCGGAAGATCGTGCCCGAGCCCAGCAGCTGCACGCGCGGCGCGTTGCTGTTCTCGACGCCCTTGCGGAACTGGTACATGCCCTTGACGATGTCCTGCTCTACGCCAGCCGGCATTTCCGGATGCTCGTAGTTCTCGTTCATCACCGTCAGGTAGTAGTAGATGTCTTCCTGTTCGGCGTACATGCGGCGCAGGCCGTCCTGCATGACCACCGCCAGCTCGTACTGGAAGGTCGGGTCGTACGAGATGCAGTTCGGGATCGCGGCGTGGAACACGTGCGAGTGGCCGTCTTCGTGCTGCAGGCCTTCGCCGTTCAGCGTGGTGCGGCCGGCGGTGCCGCCCAGCAGGAAGCCGCGCGAACGCATGTCGGCAGCGGCCCAGCACAGGTCGCCGATACGCTGGATGCCGAACATCGAGTAGTAGATGTAGAACGGGATCATCTGCACGCCGTGCGTCGAGTACGACGTGGCGGCGGCGATCCAGTCGCACATGGCGCCGGCTTCGTTGATGCCTTCCTGCAGCACCTGGCCAGTCTGCGATTCCTTGTAGAACATCAGCTGGTCATGGTCTTCCGGTACGTACTTCTGGCCTTCCTGGTTCCAGATGCCGACCTGGCGGAACAGGCCTTCCATGCCGAAGGTGCGCGACTCGTCCGGCACGATGGGCACCACGTGCTTGCCGATCTGCTTGTCTTTCAGCAGCGTGTTCAGAATACGGACGAAGGCCATGGTGGTGGACACTTCGCGGCCTTCGCCGGTGGCCTTCAGCAGCGCCTCGAACGCGGACAGCTGCGGGATCGGCAGGGCTTCGGCCTTCTGGCGGCGGGCCGGCAGGTAGCCGCCCAGGTTCTGGCGCGCCTGGCGCATGTATTCCAGTTCCTTCGAACCTTCCGGGAAGGTGATGTACGGCACCTCTTCCAGCTGGTCGTCGGCAACGGGGAGATTGAACTGGTCGCGGAACTTGCGGATCGCGTCCACCGGCATCTTCTTCTGCTGGTGGGCCACGTTCATGGCCTGACCGGCGTCGCCCATGCCATAGCCCTTGATGGTCTTGGCCAGGATCAGCGTGGGCTGGCCCTTGTGCTCGCTGGCGGCCTTGTAGGCGGCGTAGATCTTGTGCGGATCGTGGCCGCCGCGGTTCAGGCGCCAGATGTCGTCGTCGGACCAGTCGGCCACCATCGCCTTCAGTTCAGGCGTGTTGAAGAAATGCTCGCGGACGTAGGCGCCGTCCTTGGCCTTCATCGTCTGGTATTCGCCGTCCACGCATTCCATCATGCGCTTCATCAGCAAGCCCTTGGTGTCGCGCGCCAGCAGCGAATCCCACTTGCTGCCCCAGACCACCTTGATCACGTTCCAGCCGGCACCGCGGAACTCGGATTCCAGTTCCTGGATGATCTTGCCGTTGCCGCGCACCGGGCCGTCCAGGCGCTGCAGGTTGCAGTTGATGACGAAGACCAGGTTGTCCAGTTTCTCGCGGCCGGCCATACCGATCGCACCCAGCGATTCCGGCTCGTCGGTCTCGCCGTCGCCCAGGAAGGCCCAGACCTTGCGGTCGCCGGCCTTGGCCAGGCCGCGGCTGTCCAGGTACTTCATGAAGCGGGCCTGGTAGATGGCCATGATCGGGCCCAGGCCCATCGACACGGTCGGGAACTGCCAGAAGTCCGGCATCAACCACGGGTGCGGGTAGGACGAGATGCCCTTGCCGTCGACTTCCTGGCGGAAGTTGTCGAGCTGGTCCTGGGTCAGGCGGCCCAGCAGGAAGGCGCGCGAGTACACGCCCGGAGCCGAGTGGCCCTGCACGAAGACCAGGTCGCCACCGCTCTGTTCGGACGGCGCGCGCCAGAAATGGTTGTAGCCGACGTCATACAGCGTCGCGGCCGAAGCGAACGAGGAGATGTGGCCGCCGACGTTGGTGTGCTTGTTGGCGCGCAGCACCATCGCCATCGCGTTCCAGCGGGTGTACGAGCGGATGCGGTGCTCGACGTCCTGGTCGCCGGGGATGCGGGCCTGCTGGTCGACCGGGATCGTGTTGATGTACTGCGTCTCGGCGTGGAACGGCTGGGTGACGCCGTTCACGCGTGCGTATTCGATCTGCTTGTCGATCAGGAACGCGGCGCGCGCGGGGCCTTCAGCGGCGAGGACGCCCTGCAGGGCGTCAAGCCATTCATGCGTTTCCTGGGGATCGGCGTCGTTGGCGCTGGACGCGCCGAGAATCTGCTCTGGTACGGCGGACATGACTGTCTCCTGGGTGAATTCGTTGAATTCGTGCTTCCGCGCCCGCGCTTTTGGCCTCGGGCAGGGTCTACGGTGTGACTCTAACTCTTGCGGGTCCGGCGCTGCTGCGCCCTGCATCGGAGCCGCCGCCGGGGAACCTGTTCCGGTTCCTCCGCGCGGCAGGCGCATGACTACCGCCCGCATTCTTGGGTCGAACCGATTCTATGGAAGCCCAAAGTGCAACACAAGTGAAATTTTCAAATTGCGATATCGTTTTTTATAATGTGAAATTATGCGGCAGCGCAGCAACAATCACCTTCTGATGGGGTGCTCCCGTGCCGCAAGGCGGCTGGCGCCGGCAGGCAAAACCTGGGGTGCATTGGCGCTTTCCCCAAGCGACGCACCGCAATAATCTCGGTACACTGGTCGGTCAGCCGTCAATCCCTCCCATGCCGTTTTTCGCCTCGTTTCTCGACCGCTTTCTTTCCCGCCTGCGTGCAGCCATGCTATCCCCCGATGCGTCGGGCTCAGCCAAGGCGGCCGGTGGCGATGCCGGACACGCCCCTCCCCCGGCGGCCGGGCTAGGTCCGATCGAGGCACTGGGACCCGAGGACGGCGCGCCGGTCGCCGCCCCGCGCGGGCTGTGGTGGCTGCGCTGGCGCAACCTGGTGGCTACCAGCTGGTTTATGTTTATCCCGCTGGTCGCGATCGTGTTGTTCACGGTGGCGATGGGCGTGATCCTGTGGTCGCTGCACGAGACCGAGCGCCAGCAGCAGCGCGACGCGCTCTACCGCGACGCCGCCTGGGCGCAGCAGCGCGTGCGCCTGTCCCTGTTGAGCAACCAGGACCAGCTCGCCTCGCTGGCGCGCGACATTGCCGCCGCCCAGCTCGAGCAAGGCGCGTACCGCACCGCCGCGCAGGAAATCCTGCGCGAGAACCCCGAGATCGTCTTTATCAACTGGCTCGACGCCACCAAGCGCGGCCGCTGGTCGCTGCCGTCGACGTCCGAGTTTGCCGTGCGCCTGCGCGAGAACCAGGACCAACCGCTCGAGCCGGAAGTGCTCGACACCTTCGACGCCGCCCGCGAAACCCAGCGCGTGGTCTACTCGCGTCCGCTGGTCAACGACCGCGGCGACAGCTTCATGCTGGTACAAGTGCCAATCGTGCGCGACAACGAGTTCCTCGGCACGCTCGGCGCGCTCTACTCGATCAACGGCATCCTGACGCACCTGCTGCCGCCGGAGCTGACCGAGCGCTACCGCTTCTCGCTGATTGACAAGAACAACCAGACCCGCGCCAGCACCTCGCTGCGGCCGGTGCCAGGCAACGCGCTGTCGTATGAGGTTCTGCTCGACCCGCCGGGCCACTCGCTGTCGCTGCGCGCCGACGCCTACCCGCCGCCGTCCAACCTGCCCAACAACATGCTGCTGTGGCTGGTGGTGGGCCTGTCCTGCTTCCTGCTGTGGAGCCTGTGGAGCATGTGGCGCCACACCAGCCGGCGCTCCGAAGCGCAGCGCGCGCTGCTGGCCGAGACCTCGTTCCGGCGCGCGATGGAAAACTCGATGCTGATCGGCCTGCGCGCGCTCGACCTGAACGGCCGCATCACCTACGTCAACCCGGCCTTCTGTCGCATGACCGGCTGGCAGGAGAACGACCTGGTCGGGCGCCTGCCGCCCTTCCCCTACTGGCCGCCCAACGACCAGCAGGAGATGCAGAAGCAGATCGACCTGACGCTGCAGGGCAAGTCGCCCGCGGGCGGCTACGAGATGCGCGCGATGCGCCGCGACGGCAGCAGCTTCTATGCGCGCATGTACGTGTCGCCGCTGGTGGACAGCCGCGGCCGCCATACCGGCTGGATGAGCTCGATGACGGACATCACCGAGCCCAAGCGCGCACGCGAGGAACTGGCCGCGGCGCACGACCGCTTCACCACGGTGCTGGAGAGCCTGGACGCAGCCGTCTCCGTGCTGGCCACCGACAAGGCCGAGCTGCTGTTCGCCAACCGCTACTACCGGCAGCTGTTCGGCTGGGAGGCCGAGGGCCACGTCAAGCTGGCCGGCGACGAGCTCGACAAGGACCAGGTCTCGAGCGACAACACCGACTATGTCGACGCCTACGCCGGCCTGCCCGCATCCGAGCTGATGCCGTACGCATCGGACGCGCGCGAAGTGTTCGTGCCCGACATGCAGAAGTGGTTCGAAGTGCGCCGCCGCTATATCCAGTGGGTCGACGGCCACCTGGCGCAGATGCAGATCGCCACCGACATCACGGTGCGCAAGGCCGCCGAGGAAATGGCGCGCCAGCATGAAGAGCGCCTGCAGTTCACCAGCCGCCTGACCACCATGGGCGAGATGGCGTCGTCGCTGGCGCACGAACTGAACCAGCCGCTGGCGGCGATCAACAACTACTGCATGGGGGCAGTGGCGCGGCTTCATTCGGGCCGCAGCACGCCGGAAGACCTGATCCCGGTGCTGGAGAAGACGTCGGCGCAGGCGGTGCGCGCCGGCACCATCATCAGCCGCATCCGCGGCTTCGTGAAGCGCAGCCAGCCACAGCGGCGCGAGGCCTCGCTGCACGACATCGTCGCCGACGCCGTGGGCCTGGCCGACCTGGAGGCCACGCGCCGCCGCGTCACCATCCTCACCCGCCTGCCGCCACCGCCGATGACGGTCTATGTGGATCCGGTGCTGATCGAGCAGGTGCTGGTGAACCTGCTCAAGAACGCGGTGGAAGCCATGTCGGGCCTGCCGGCGCTGCGTGCCGGCGGCGTGGTGCGCCTGCACGCGCGGATGGAGCCGGGCGAGATCGGCGACAACGTCCACATCGACGTGATCGACCAGGGCCCGGGCGTGGACGAGGCCACCAAGGAACGGCTGTTCGAACCCTTCTTCAGCACCAAGTCCGACGGCATGGGCATGGGGCTGAACATCTGCCGCTCGATCATCGAGTCGCACCAGGGCCGCCTGTGGGTGGAGAACAATATCGACGGCATCGGCTGTACATTTAAGATCATGCTGCCGCTGCAGCCGGTGATGGCCGAGCACTGACAGAAGCAAGCGCCCCCGCCCCGCAAGTCCCTGCCCCCCAGAATCCGGAGCACGCCGGCCACGCCATCCCCCCACGTCCGTGGGGGGCCTGTCTCGCCACAGAGGGCCATGGCCGGTTACACTTCGCAGCAATGAATTGTTGTCCCGAGGAGACTACATGACCGCAACGCCAAACCCCACGCCCCACCGCGGCGAGACCGTGTTCATCGTCGACGACGATGAAGCCATGCGCGACTCGCTGACCTGGCTGCTGGAGGGCAATGGCTACCAGGTGCGCAGCTTCACCAGCGCCGAGCAGTTCCTCGCCGCCTACGACGCCAGCCAGGTGTCGTGCCTGATCCTCGACGTGCGCATGCCCGGCATGAGCGGCCCCGAGTTGCAGGAACGCATGCTGGCCGAGCAGATCGACATCCCCATCGTCTTTATCACCGGCCACGGCGACGTGCCAATGGCGGTGTCGACGATGAAGCGCGGCGCGATCGACTTTATCGAAAAGCCGTTCGACGAGTCGGAGCTGCGCGCGCTGGTCGAGCGCATGCTGCAGAAGGCCCGCACCGACCACTCCGCCGCGCGCGAGCAACGCGCCGCCAAGGACCTGCTGGGCAAGCTGACCACGCGCGAGCAGCAGGTGCTGGAGCGCATCGTCGCCGGCCGCCTGAACAAGCAGATCGCCGACGACCTGGGCATTTCCATCAAGACGGTTGAGGCGCACCGCGCCAACATCATGGAAAAGCTCAACGTCAACACGGTCGCCGACCTGCTGCGCCTGGCGCTGTCGCGCAACAGCTGAAGCCGGCTGGCGCCTGGCAGCCCGCCGGCGCCATGCTCGTCACTTCCCGGCTCGCGGCCCGCGGCCGCACCGGTTGCCCTCCCCGCGCCGCCCGGCGCAACGACGTCTCCCGCCATCAGCGCCTTAGGTATCCCTCATCCCGGAACGTGACAACCCATTGTGGCCGGTAGACCACAAAGATCGCCACCAGCATGCCGGTCAGGAAGGCCTCACCGAAGGCCAGGATCACCGTGGCGGCCAGCGTGTCGGCCACGGTGAAGGGCAGCCCCGGCGCCATCAGGTGGCGCCATGCCGCCTGCGCCGCACTGGCGCCGAGCGCGGCCAGCCCGGCGGTGAAATAGCCGTGCCCCAGGATAAAGACAAAGGGATGCCGGGGCAGCAGGCGCCGTATCAGGGCCTGCAGCGCGGCCGAGATCAGCGCCGGCAGCAGCGCCAGCCAGACGTACCTCACCCACAGCGAGGCCCAGTCGAACTGGGCCCAGCCGTGGCCCGCCAGGTACTCCAGCCCGAACAGCGACACCACATCCACCACGAACAGCGACAGCAACGCCAGCGGCAGCCCGAACAACGTCACCATCAGCGTGGCGCCGAGCAACTGGATCACCAGCCCGCCCACCAACGTGGCGCGCACCGTCCACAGCAGCGCGACCAGCAGCATCGCGCCCAGCCAGGCGTTCTGCAGCGCATGGCGCCGCAGCAGCTGCCAGGGCCGGCGCGTCAGCGCCCACAGCAGCCCGGCCAGGGACAGGAACACCAGCAAGGGATCGGACAGCAGGGACGGGAGCGCGACGGCCGATGCTACCAGCCCCGCGCCACGCAACCCCTGTATCCGGTCAAGCTCCGTGCGGCAGCCCCTACGCACCCTTTATAATTCGCCTTTAGCCTTGCCCGCCCCCAGCGGCGGCAGCTCCACCTCCGGCCACAAACCCGCCATTCCTCCATGTCTGCCCAATTGATCGACGGCAACGCCCTTGCCAAACAAATCCGCTCCGAAGCCGCCCGGCGCGCCGCCAGCCTGACCGAACGCGGTCACCGCCCCGGCCTGGCCGTGATCCTGGTCGGCGAAGACCCGGCCAGCCAGGTCTACGTGCGCAACAAGGTCAAGGCCTGCCAGGACAATGGCTTCCACTCCTCGCTCGACCGCTACCCCGCTGACCTCTCCGAGGCGGAATTGCTGGCCCGCATCGACGCGCTCAACAACGATCCGAATATCCACGGCATCCTGGTGCAGCTGCCGCTGCCCAAGCACATTGACAGCCACAAGGTGCTGGAAGCGATCGCCCCGGAAAAGGACGTCGACGGCTTCCACGTCGCCAACGCCGGCGCGCTGATGACCGGCGCGCCGCTGTTCCGCCCGTGCACGCCCTACGGCTGCATGAAGATGCTGGAGTCGATCCAGTTCCCGCTGCGCGGTGCCCGCGCCGTGGTAGTCGGTGCCTCGAACATCGTCGGCAAGCCGATGGCGATGCTGCTGCTGCAGGCCGGCGCCACCGTGACCATCTGCAACAGCAAGACGCGCGATATCGGCGCCCACACCCGTGAAGCCGACGTGGTGGTCGCGGCGGTTGGCCGGCGCAACCTGATCACCGCCGACATGGTCAAGCCCGGCGCGGTCGTGATCGACGTGGGCATGAACCGCGACGACAACGGCAAGCTGTGCGGCGATGTCGACTTTGCCGGCGTGCGCGAGGTAGCCGGCTACATCACGCCGGTGCCGGGCGGCGTCGGCCCGATGACCATCACCATGCTGCTGGTCAACACGCTGGAAGCCGCGGAGCGCGCCGCGGGCTGAAGCCTGCGCGCGTTCGGCGTACAGTACGATACGTCACACCGGGACACACGGGGCGCTGGAAAAGCCGGCGCCCCGGCCCCACCTGCAGGGCATTGCCTCTGAAGCAGTGCCCCATCGAGGCCAGCCCAACCGAGAACACGCCATGGACCAAGCTGCCAACGCCAATCAGGCTCAGAACCCGCTGCTGGACTTTTCCGACCTGCCCCGCTTTGCCGAAATCCGGCCCGAGCACATCAGCCCGGCGCTGGACGTGCTGCTCGAGCGCGCGCAGCAGGCCGTCGCCCGCGCCGAGGATCCCGCCACGCCCGCCGACTGGGCCAATGCCGTGCAGGCGCTGGAAGCTGCCACCGAGCCGCTGGGCCGCGCCTGGGGCGTGGTCAGCCACCTGAGCGCCGTGGCCGATACGCCCGAGCTGCGCAAGGCGCACGCCGACAACCTGCCGCGCATGACCGAGTTCTGGTCCTCGCTGGGCCAGAGCCTGGCGCTGTACGACAAGTACAAGGCGCTGGCAGCCAGCCCAGAGTTCGCCGGCATGAGCGCTGCGCGCCACCAGTTGATCGAGAACGAGCTGCGCGGTTTCCGCCTGGGCGGTGCCGAGTTGCCCGAGGACCAGAAGCCACGCTTTGCCGAGATCCAGGAACAGCAGGCGCAGCTGTCCAAGGCCTTTTCCGACCATGTGCTGGACGCCACCAACACCTACGCGCTCTACGTCGAGGACGAGGCCCGCCTGGCCGGCCTGCCCGACGACGCCAAGGAAGCCGCCCTCCTCGCCGCCGAAAAGGAAGGCAAGGCCGGCTGGAAGTTCACGCTGCACTTCCCGTCCTACTTCCCGGTGCTGCAGTACGCGGATGACCGCGCGCTGCGCCAGACCCTGTACGAGGCCAACGTCACGCGCGGCTCGGAGGTCGCCCCGCAGTACGGCCAGGGCCAGGCCGACTGGGACAACACCGCCAATATGCGCGACCAGCTCGCGCTGCGCCGTGAAGAAGCGCAGATGCTGGGCTACCAGTGCTACGGCGAAGTCTCGCTGGTGCCGAAGATGGCCGAGTCGCCCGCCGAGGTGCTGAAGTTCCTCGACGAACTCGCGGTCAAGGCGCGCCCCTATGCCGAGAAGGACTGGGCCGAACTCAAGGCCTTCGCCGCTGCCGAGCTGGGCCTGGCCGATCTCGCGCCGTGGGACGTGGCCTATGCCTCGGAAAAGCTGCGCCAGCAGCGCTATGCGTTCTCCGAGCACGAGGTCAAGCAGTACTTCCCGGAACCCAAGGTGCTGGAAGGCCTGTTCGGCGTGGTGCAGAAGCTGTTCTCGGTGCGCATCGAGCCCGAGCAGGCGCAGACCTGGCACAAGGACGTGCGCTTCTTCCGCGTGAGCACGCCGGACGGCACGCTGCTGGCCCAGTTCTATATCGACCTGTACGCGCGCGAAGGCAAGCGCGGCGGCGCCTGGATGGACGATGCGCGCGGCCGCAAGGTGGTGGAGCACGGCGCCGTGCAGACGCCGGTGGCCTACCTGACCTGCAACTTCTCCGCGCCGGTCGGCAACAAGCCGGCGCTATTCACGCACGACGAAGTCATCACGCTGTTCCATGAGTTCGGCCACGGCCTGCACCACATGCTGACGCAGGTGGGCGAGCTCGGCGTGTCGGGCATCAACGGCGTGGAATGGGATGCGGTGGAGCTGCCGTCGCAGTTCATGGAGAACTTCTGCTGGGAGTATGAAGTGCTGACCGGCATGACGCAGCAGGTCGATACCGGCGAGCCGCTGCCGCGCGCGCTGTTCGACCGCATGCTGGCCGCCAAGAACTTCCAGAACGGCATGATGACCCTGCGCCAGATCGTGTTCTCGTCGTTCGACATGCACCTGCATACGGACTTCGACCCGGCCGGCGAGGCCTCGGTGCTGGAGCTGTCGCGCCAGATCAATGACCGCGTGCACGTGGTGCCGCAGCATCCGCTGTCGCGCTGGCCGAACACCTTCAGCCATATTTTCGCCGGCGGCTACGCGGCGGGCTACTACAGCTACAAGTGGGCCGAGGTGCTGTCCGCTGACGTCTACGCAGCTTTCGAAGAGGCGGCGCAACTGTCGGGCAGCGTGCTCGACAGCGAGACCGGCGCGCGCTACCAGCGCGAGATCCTGTCGGTGGGCGGCAGCCGCCCGGCGATGGAGTCCTTCGTCGCCTTCCGCGGCCGCGCGCCGCAGATCGACGCGCTGCTGCGCCACGGCGGGATGACGGCATGAGTTCGGTGGGACTGCCAACCAGCGGACCGCTGCGCATCGCCAGCTGGAACGTCAACTCGCTCAAGGTGCGCCTGCCGCAGGTGCTGCAATGGCTGGCCGAGCAGGACCAGGCCGGCGCGCCGATCGACGCGCTGTGCCTGCAGGAACTGAAGCTGCCGGACGACAAGTACCCGCTGGCCGAACTGGAGAACGCGGGCTTCCACAGCATCTACACCGGACAGAAGACGTATAACGGCGTGGCCATCCTCGCCCGCGACGCCAGCATGCCCGGCCCGGTCGACGTGGTGCGTAACATCCCAGGCTTCGAGGATGCGCAGCAGCGCGTGATCGCCGCCACCTATGGTGACCTGCGCCTGGTCTGCGCGTACTTCCCGAACGGGCAGTCGCCCGAGTCGGAGAAGTTCGTCTACAAGCTGAAATGGCTGGAGGCAATGACCGCGTGGCTGCGCGAGGAGATGGCGCGCTATCCGCGCCTAGCGCTGCTGGGCGACTTCAATATCGCGCCCGAAGACCGCGACGTGCACGACCCGGCGAAGTGGGAAGGCCAGAACCTGGTCTCGCCGCCGGAGCGTGCCGCCTTTGCCGCGCTGGTGGAACTGGGCCTGGCCGATGCCTTCCGCAAGTTCGAGCAGCCCGAGAAGACCTTCTCGTGGTGGGATTACCGCATGCTCGCGTTCCGGCGCAATGCCGGGCTGCGCATCGACCATATCCTGCTGTCGCCGGCGCTGACCGAGCAATGCGCGGCGTGCGTGATCGACCGCGTGCCGCGCACCTGGGAACAGCCCTCGGACCACACGCCGGTGGTCGCGACGCTGCACTGCGGCTGAACGCCGCCACGGCGCCGCCCGGCGACGGGCGGCGCTGAGCTCTTTCCATTGCGCCCCATGCCTGCGTCCCATCCCGGAGCCATCCTGACCCGCCTGTTCCCGTGGAGCCGGCGCGTCGACCCGACCACGCTGCGCGCCGACCTGGTCGCCGGCCTGCTCGGCGCCGTGCTGGTGCTGCCGCAGGGCGTGGCCTTTGCCACGCTGGCCGGCCTGCCGCCGCAGTACGGTATCTACAGCGCGGTGGTGCCGTGCATCGTGGCGGCGCTGTTCGGCTCGAGCTGGCACGTGATGTCGGGGCCGACCAATGCCAATTCGCTGGCGCTGTTCGCGATGCTGGGCCCGCTGGCGTTTGCCGGCAGTCCGGCCTATATCGGGCTGGCGCTGGCGGTCACCGTGGTGGTGGGCGTGATGCAGCTCGCAGTGGGCACGCTGCGGCTCGGCTCGCTGGCCAACTTTATCTCGCCCTCGGTGCTGCTCGGCTTCACCTGCGGCGCCGCGACGCTGATCGGCTTATATGCGCTGAAGGACCTGTTCGGGCTGGAGGTACCGACCGGCACCAGCGCGTTCGGGGTGGTGCGCCACCTGTTCGAGAACGTCGATACGATCAACTGGGCCGCGGTCACCGTGGGTGCCGTGACACTGGTCGTCACGCTGCTATGCAAGCGGCTGTGGCGCAAGCTGCCGTTCATGCTGCTGGGACTGCTGGCCGGCTACGGCGTGGCGCTGCTGCTGAACCAGGCCGGCGCGGGCGGCCAGCACGTCAACGTCATCGGGCCGATCCCGTCGGCGCTGCCGCACTTCAACGTACCTGACGTGGACTGGCGCAAGTTGCCCGACCTGCTGGGCATCGCCTCGGCGCTGACCATCGTCGCGCTGGGCCAGTCGATCTCGATCGCCAAGGCGGTGGCGCTGCGCTCTGGCCAGCATATCGACGCCAACCGCGAGTTCATCGGCCAGGGGCTGTCGAATATCGCCGGCGGCTTTTTCTCCGGCTATATCTCGTGCGGCTCGCTCAACCGTTCGGTACCGAACTTCGAGGCCGGTGCGCGCACGCCGCTGGCAAGCGTGTTCTCGGCGCTGTGGCTGGTGGCGCTGGTAGCGATCAGCGCCCCGCTGCTGGCGCAGATCCCGATGGCCGCGATCGGGGCGATGCTGCTTCTGGTGGCTTGGGGCCTGCTCGATATCGCGCGCCTGCGCCGCATCTTCACGCTGAGCCGCACCGAGTTCGCGATCGCCATCGGCACCTTCGCCGCCACACTGGTGATCCGGCTGGAAATGGCGGTGCTGCTCGGCACCGTGCTGTCGCTGGTGGCCTACCTGTACCGCACCTCGCGGCCGGCGGTGCGCAGCCTGGTGCCCGATGCCGACGATCCGGACCGGCGCTTCACGCCGCTGGACGAACTGCGCCGCCCGCAGCCTGAATGCCCGCAACTGAAGCTGCTGCGCATGGAAGGCGCGATTTATTTCGGCGCCGTGCAATACGTGACCGATCGCCTGCACTGGCTGCGCACCGTCAACGCCGGCCAAACCCACCTGCTGGCGATGACCAAGAGCATGAATTTCATCGACCTGGCCGGCGCCGAGATGTGGGAGAGCGAACTGGCCGAGCGGCGCGCGCTGGGCGGCGACCTGTACTTCCACCGGCCGCGCACCCAGGTGCTGCAGACGTGGGAGCAGACCGGCTTCAGCGACAAGCTCGGGCCCGACCATATTTTCCCGACCAAGCGGCAGGCGCTGCACACGATCATCGGTAAGCTGTCGCCGGAAATCTGTGCGCAATGCCACGCCAGGATCTTCGAGGAGTGCGCATCACGGCCTGGCGCCGGCACCCGTGCCGCGCAAGCCGGACCCGTGACGCCAGGCACTGGCGCGCCAGCGCGCTAGTGCAGCACGCACGCGCCAGCGACCAGCCAGCAGTGGCTGAAAGATCTGAAAAAAAGACTTAAAAAAGATTGAAGGGGAAGCTGGGGATTGCCTGCGCCGGCGCTGCCGGCTGGGGCACGCAAGACCGAACGGCCCTACGCTGGGGAACTTGGCAACGAAGCTGACAGCGGATGGGCGCCCACGGCATGCCAACGGCTGGCCGGGGCATCCATCCTCATCAGATCGGCGCCACGTGGGCGCGCTTGACGACGATTGGCTGGGGCGCGCCCTGCTCGATCAGCACCACGGCGGCGCGTTCGATGGTTTCGCGGCCGGCACGGAATGCCTCTTCCAGCGACAGCACCTGATCAGCGCTGAAGCCTTCCCACAGTGCTTCACGTGTCACCACGCAAGTCACCTTCTCGCCATTGACGATCGCCTGAAAGAGCAAGCCTTCATTGTTGATGTCGTAGCGCTCTTGCTCTTGGAATTTGATTTCCATCGGTGCAGCCCTCCATATGCAAGTGGAGAAGAATCCTAACATGGCTCTGGCGATATCGTACCGGTACACCTTGTGCGAATGCGCTCAAACCGAAGACCTTTGGCGCTGGCGTTCGGTTCCATGCACGTGACGATGCCGCTTCCGCGGCAGTTGGCATGTTCTGCAGAGACTCGCACCAAACATTTGACAGCGCCAAAAATCCTGATACAATCTCGTTCTTCGTTGGGGCGTTAGCTCAGTTGGTAGAGCAGCGGACTCTTAATCCGTAGGTCGAGTGTTCGAGTCACTCACGCCCCACCAGCGAATACAGAAAGGCCGGAAGCAGCGATGCTTCCGGCCTTTTGCTTTTTCTTTTCTTATTTGCGATTTTTCACCGCAGCTGTCATGCGCTTGCCGCACGCATCGGCTAGCGGCGGCGGGCATGCCGGCGCCGCCACACCTGCAATCAGGCGTCGATGCTGGCGCGCTCGAACAACGTGCGCGCCAGCGCGCGATGACGCAGCAGCACGTTCGGCAGATCGGCCGTCAGCAGCGCGCCGTCGCGCACTACTTCACGCCCGTTGATCACGCTGGCCGCGACATTGGCCGGCGTGCAGAAGACCAGCGCCGCCACCGGATCGTGGCCGCCGCCGGCAAACCCGACCGCGGACATATCGAAGGCAACGAAGTCCGCCGACATGCCCGGCGCCAGCGCGCCAATATCGTCGCGGTTGAGCACGCGTGCACCGCCCAGCGTGGCGATTTCCAGCGCCTCCCGCGCGCTCATTGCCGCCGGGCCGTAGCCGACCCGCTGCAGCAGCAGCGCCTGGCGCGACTCGCCCAGCATATGCGCGCCGTCGTTCGACGCACTGCCATCGACGCCCAGCCCGACCGGCACGCCCGCGTCGCGCATCGCGCGCACCGGGGCAATGCCGGACGCAAGCCGCATGTTCGAGCACGGGCAATGCGCCACGCCCGTGCCGGTGCGGGCGAACAATGCGATGCCTGCCTCGTCCAGCTTGACGCAGTGCGCATGCCACACGTCGTGGCCGACCCAGCCAAGGTCCTCGGCATACTGTGCCGGCGTCATGCCGAACTTCTCGCGCGAGTAGGCGATGTCGTTGTCGTTCTCGGCCAGGTGGGTGTGCAGCGACACACCATAGTGCCGCGCCATACTGGCCGACTCGCGCATCAGGTCGCGCGAGACCGAGAATGGCGAGCACGGCGCCAGCACGATGCGCAGCATCGCGTGGCGGGCGCTGTCGTGGTACTGCTCCACCAGCCGCTGGCTGTCGCGCAGGATGGCGGCCTCCTCCTCCACCACCGCGTCGGGCGGCAGGCCGCCCTTGCTGCGGCCCACGCTCATCGAGCCGCGTGCGGCGTGGAAGCGCATGCCCATCTCCTGCGCGGCGGCGATCGAGTCGTCCAGGCGCGCACCGTTGGGATAGAGGTAAAGGTGATCGCTGGTGGTGGTGCAGCCCGACAGCATCAGCTCGGCCATCGCGGTTCTGGTCGACACCGCGATCATCTCCGGCGTCAGGTGCGACCACAGCATGTACAGATTGGTCAGCCACGAGAACAGCTCGGCATCCTGCGCCGCGGGCACCGCGCGCGTCAGGCTCTGGTACATGTGGTGATGCGTGTTGACCAGGCCCGGCGTGACCACGCGGCCGCGCATGTCGAGCACCTGCGCGCTGCCTTCGTCGGCCATGCGGCGGTACTGCGGCGGCAACTCCGAGGTCGGGCCGACCCATTGCACGGCCGGGCCTTCTGCGACCAGCGCGCCATCGCGGATCTCGCGGCGCTGCGCGTCCATCGTGACCAGCACGTCGGCGCTCAGGGCAATCAGGGTCATGGCGGGATTCCTTCTGCGTTCGGGTGGAGGGGATGGCCGCCAGTCTACGGTGCGGCCATGCCAACCCCTAAGCGCAGAATTCCGACCATGCTGTCCACAAAAAGTGGACAGCACTGCCTGGTACCGGCTGCTATCGCGCCTGCGCGAACAGCGCCGCCAGCGCCTCGCCGATACGCTCCGCCATCAGTTGCGCCGCCGCGCTGAGCGAACCCCTGGCGCGCGCCACCAGCGTCAGCGTCTGGCCCTGCAGGTGGCGGTCGCGCAGCGGCACGTACACCAGCGCCTGGCGTGCGCGCTCCTCCATCACGTCGAGCGGGTTCAGCAGCGCGATGCCGGTGCCGAGCATTACCAGTTGCCGGATCAGCACGGTCGAGGTGGACTCGGCCACCGGCGACACCTCGATTGCATTGCGGGTAAAGGCATCGTCCAGGATCGCGCGGATCGACAGCGACGGCGCCGGCAGGATCAGCGGGTAACCCACGCATTCGCTCAGCAGCGCCGACGGCTGCGCGGCCAGTGCATGGCCCGGCGGCACCACCGCGCCGATCTGCCAGTCGCTGGTGGCCAGCGCCCGGAAGGCCGGCAGCTCGGGCAGGTCGTAACCCAGGCCCAGGTCGGCGCCACCCTGCTCCACCGCGGCGACGATGGCTGCCACCGGCAGGTCGTTGACGCGCACAACGATGCCCGGATAGCGCTGGCGGAAGTCGTGCACCAGCGACGGCATCAGCGAGCCCGCCAGGCCTGCCGTCACGGCCACGGTTACGTCGCCGCGGCGCGCGCCCTTGAAGTCCTCGATGCGCTCGCGCAGCGCGTCGTGCTCGCGCAGCGTCTGGCGCACGTGAGCCAGCACCATCTCGCCCAGCGGCGTCAGCCGCAGCCGCTTGTTGATGCGCTCGAACAGCGGCGCGCCCAGTTCGGCCTCCAGGTCGAGGATCTGCCGGTTGACCGCAGTCGGCGCCACGTGCAGGTGCTCGGCCGCCTTGCGGATCGAACCGCGGCGGACGACCTCGTCGAGATAACGCAGGACTCTGGCGTGCATGGCTGGGCAGACTGGTGGATCGGACGGCACCGCGGGCAGCGCAGATGACGGCGTGCGCATTGTAGCGGTCCGCAAAACCGGCTCGCATAAATCGGCCCGCAAAAAATCTCGCCGGGCTATTGCGTCTTATGCGGTACCTTGCTAGAATCTTTTTCTTCGTTGGGGCGTTAGCTCAGTTGGTAGAGCAGCGGACTCTTAATCCGTAGGTCGAGTGTTCGAGTCACTCACGCCCCACCAGCGAATTCATAGAAAGCCGGAAGCTTGCTTCCGGCTTTTTTTACCGTCATTACCGCCCCACCTGCTGCCCGCTCTGACGGCACGCCCGCCATTTTCTTGATACGCGGGTTCTCACCAATTCCATTACACGCGCTTTCCCGGTTGAATCGCTACCGCGCCCAATGTGGAACATAGTTCCGTATCGCGGAACTATCACAAGGCGCAGGCCACCGCCGCACCCCGGCACGGCCCGGTCATGCCAGCGTGGGAACGCCTGACGGTGCGGGACGCTTGCAAACATCGCCCGACAAAACGCCTGCAGCCCGCCTGGCAAGCAATCAGTGAAAGAAGAACGGAGGCATTCCTTGAAAGCAGTCATTCACGCAGGCGCCGCCGCCTGCCTCGCCGCCCTTGGCCTGGCGCACGCCGGCCTTGCCCAAGCACAGTCCTACCCCAACAAGCCGATCCGCCTGATCGTTCCGTTCGCAGCCGGCGGCACCACCGATATCGTCGCGCGCGCAGTCTCCGAAGCACTGGGCCGCGAACTGGGCCAACCCGTCGTGGTGGAGAACCGCGGCGGCGGCGGCGGCGCGATCGGCGCCGACGCGCTGGCCAAGTCGGCACCGGACGGCTACACGCTGGGCATCGCCACGGTCAGCACGATGGCGACCAACCCCGCCACCAACCCGAAAAACCCGTACGACCCGCTAAAGGATTTCGCGCCGATCACCAATCTGGTCAACGTGCCCAACGTGCTGACGGTCAACCCGAAGGTGCCGGCCAAGACCCTGAAGGAATTCGTCGCGCTGCTCAAGTCCAACCCCGGCAAGTACAGCTACGCGTCGGCTGGCAAGGGCAGCATCTCGCACCTGGACGGCGAGCTGTTCAAGGACATCACCAAGACCGACATGGTCCATATCCCGTACCGCGGATCGGGCCCGGCGCTGAATGACACGCTGGCCGGCCAGGTCAACGCGCAGTTCGACAACCTGCCCTCGTCGATGCCGCATATTCAGGCCGGCAAGCTGCGCGCGCTGGCGGTGGCGGCGCCCAAGCGGGTCGAGGGCCTGCCTGACGTGCCGACCTTCGCCGAAGCGGGCATGAAGGACATGAACAACATGGCCTGGTACGGCCTGGTGGCACCGGCCGGCACGCCGGCGGCGATCGTCACGCGCGTGCACGACGCCGCGGTCAAGGCCCTGCAGGACCCGAACACCAAGCGCCGGCTGGCTGACAGCGGCGCCTATGCCGACGGCAATACCTCGGCGCAGTATGCCGCGCAGATCAAGCGTGAACTGGACCTGCGCAAGAAAATCGCGCACGACCAGAACATCACGCTGGAATAAGCCGGCTGCAAAGCTGTCCTGAGAGGGGTCACAAACCGGCTGCCATCGGCAGCCGGTTTTTTTGTCGTCTGCCTGCGCACATGACGAGGCAAGCACTGCTGCGGAGTGTTTTGCGCGGAATCGGTAAGGACTTGACCGCGCGCAGTACACTGCCCCCGCCGATGGTCTTCAATACACTTAGAAGAAACTTTCACTTTGCGGACAAGCGCCTACTCGGTACATTAGCCGGGTGCTCCGCCACTGCGCCGGGTCCATTCCGGCAATCGCTCCGCCCCAACTCCGGTTTCGCGCAGGCGCTGTGCGACCGTCAATCGCGAGGAAAAACATGCTGAAGAAGACTGTTCCGACCCTGATCGTTGCTGCACTGGCCGCGCTTGGCGCGACCCAGGTATATGCGCAAAAGAACTACACGGAAGGCGGCGATATCCACAGTGGCAGCCACACCAAGAAGGCCGGCCCGAACCAGGGCGCGGCCAAGTCCGGCAAGTTCGACCCGTATACCGACGGTGCCAAGCAGTCGACCAAGTCGGACCTGACCAGCTCGGGCAAGAAATTCGATCCGAACACGGACGGCGCCAAGGCCGGCAAGTTCGATACGTACACCGACGGTGCCAAGGCCGGCAAGCCGGACCCGTACACCGACGGCGCCAAGGCTCCCGCCAGCAATGCTGGCAAGGCGCAGTAACCCGGCGCGCCGCCCGCGCGGCGGCACCAACGTAAAGCAGCCCGCTTCGGCGGGCTGTTTTGCATTCTGGCGGGGCCGTCTTCAGGCAGCCAGCGCCTGCACCGGCTGCATGCTGCCGCGATCGCGGAAGCCGACGTGCCAGGACAGCGCCTCTTCCAGCAGGTGCGGCGTCTGCCCGCCTTGCGCGCTGGCGCGCCGGAAGTAATCGCCCAGCAGTTCGCGGTATTGCGGGTCGGCGCAATTGGCAATGATCGTAAGCGCGCGCTCGCGCGGTGCCAGGCCGCGCAGGTCGGCCAGGCCGTGCTCGGTGACGATGATGTCGACGTCGTGCTCGGTGTGGTCCACGTGCGCCACCATCGGTACGATGCTGGAGACATCGCCGCCCTTGGCCACCGACTTGGTCACGAACACCGACAGGTGCGCATTGCGCGCAAAGTCGCCGGAGCCGCCGATGCCGTTCATCATGTGCGTGCCGCCCACGTGCGTGGAGTTGACGTTGCCATAGATATCGCACTCCAGCGCCGTGTTGATGGTGATGAGCCCCAGCCGGCGCAGGATCTCCGGATGGTTGCTGATCTCCTGCGGGCGCAGCAACAGACGCGAGCGGTAGCGGTCGAGGTTGTCCAGGAAGCGCCGGTAAACCCCGCGCGTCAGCGTCACCGAAGACGCCGAGGCAAACGACAGCCGCCCCGCATCGAGCAGCTCGATGGTACTGTCCTGCAGCACCTCGGAATACATCTTCAGGTCACGGAACGGTGAGTCCACCAGGCCATGCAGCACCGCATTGGCAATGGTGCCGATGCCCGCCTGCAACGGCTGCAGCGCCGGCGACAGCTTGCCGGCGCGGACCTCGTGCAACAGGAAGTCGTTGAGGTGTCCGGCGATGCTGCGCGTGTCGGCATCCGGCGGCAGCGCGTTGGACGGGCTGTCGTCCTTGGCGGTGATGACGATGGCCACGATCCGCTCCGGATCGATGGGGATATACGGCAGGCCAATGCGCTGCTCGGGAGCGATCAGCGGAATTGGCTGGCGATACGGGCGCTGCACCGGGAAGTAGATATCGTGCAGGCCTTCCAGCTCCAGCGGCATGTTCAGGTTGATCTCGACGATCACCTTGCGCGCCAGCATGGCGAAACTGGCCGAATTGCCCACCGAAGTGCTGGGGATGATGCCGCCCTGCTCGGTGATCGCCACGGCTTCCACCACCGCCACGTCCACCGGCGCGATCTGGCCCGAGCGCAGCTGCTCCACGGTCTCGGACAGATGCTGGTCGATGAACATCACTTCGCCGGCGTTGATCTTGCGGCGCAGCGTGGCGTCGGACTGGAACGGCAGGCGGCGCGCGATCACGTCCGCCTCGGCCAGTACCCGGTCGATGTCGTTGCCCAGCGAGGCGCCGGTCATCAGGGTGATGCGCAGCGGCTCGGTTGCCGCACGCCGCGCCAGCGCGAACGGAACTTCCTTGCAGTCGCCCGCGCGGGTGAATCCGCTCATGCCTACCGTCATGCCGTCGCGGATCAGCGCGGCGGCTTCGTCGGCCGAGACTACTTTGTCATGCAGCCTGGCCAGGCGAATGCGTTCCTTGTACATCATTATCTCCGGTCTGACGGCGCGGGCCCTTGCCCGTGCCGCGCGCCCCGATTGCCTGATGGCTTGTTGGCGGGGGTCTCCGGAAGGCAGTGTATCCAGCCGCTTCCATTCCGGTTGTGATTTAAAGTCATGAACGGCAGTCGCTATTTTCATAGCTCACAAAACCTGGCCATGCGGCTTTTGCATCACTATGCCCCTGTGCGATCGTGGGAAATCTGGAATTGTCACAAACATTGCAATGGATTCTGATAGTGTCTTGGCCATCGGTCGACCGCGCCCGCCGAAGAGGCAGCGGCGTCCGTGCCGCCCGGGCCGGCCATGCTCCGGCCCAGAGCATCGCAGTGGCGGCAAACGACAACAGGAGACGCCATTCATGCAGCCAAGACCACTCGAACCCAACGAGCCGGTTGTCCTCGCCCTGGTCGATGCCGTGACCGCCTGGCAGGAAGCGTTAGAACAGACCCTCTCCGCCTCTGGCCTGAATTACGCCAAATGGCTGTTGTTGCGAGCCATCCGGCAAGGCGCCTTCGTGCGCGGATCCCCCTTGCCGGGCGCGATGCGCATCGATGTCGCGCAATCCGAGCTGATGCTGCGAGACCTGGAGCGCGACGGCTGGATCGAGTATGGCGATGCCCCGCACCCGCGTGTTGCCGACGCCGCGGCGAGCCGGCTGGAGCGCACCGGGCAGGCCCTGAGCGCGCTGCATAGCGTGTCGGTGGCGCCATTCAGTTCGCAAGAGCGCGTGGCGCTGGGCAGTTTGCTCGAACGGATGAAGATCACGCTGAGCGACCACACTACGCGCCAGATCCGCGTGGGTACTGAAGCCGCCCGCCAGGAAAAGCCTGCCGCAGCGCCGGCGGTCACCTGCACCGGCCTGCCGCCGGTCGCGCATCGCCCCGCCTCGACGCCTACCCTTGCCCGCGCGCGGTTCTGACGCGATAGCTTTCATGCGAGCGCCCTGACGCGTTCGGCAAGCAGGTCCCGCCAGGCTGCGCCGGGACCGGCTCCCCTCCCTCCCGTCGATTCTTCCACCTCCACGCCCCTCGCTTACTTTGTCGCGCCGGGTGCCCCGTTTTTTCCTAAAGTATGAGCATGCCCCGGCACATGCCGTGACCGCCCCCGGACAGGACTGCGGCCCGGCGTCGCCCATCGACACCGCGAGGAGAGATCATGCCGCAGGAGAACGAAGACAAAGTCGCGCACCTGCTGGACGAACTGGCCAACTTCGCCAGCGAACGGCTGCCGGCGGCGACATTCGCCGTGGTCGAGCCTTTCCTGCGGCACTACTACGACCAGACTGACGCCGAGGACCTGCTCCGACGCGAAGTCGACGACCTCTACGGCGCCGTGATGGCGCACTGGCAGACCGCGCAGAAATTCGTTCCCGGCAGCGCTGCCCGCATCCGCGTCTACAACCCGAACCTGGAAGAGCACGGCTGGCACTCCGACCACACCGTGGTCGAGATCGTCAACGACGATATGCCGTTCCTGGTCGATTCGGTGACGATGGAGATCAACCGCCAGGGCCTGGCGCTGCATTCGGCGATCCATCCGGTGTTCCGGGTCTGGCGCGATGCGCGCGGCGGCATCGAGCGCATCGCCCCGGGCGGCGCCGGCGAGGCCGGCGACAACTCGCGCCTGGAGTCCTTTATCCACTTCGAGATCGACCGCAGCGGCGAGGCAGCGCGGCTGGAGGCTTTGCGCAGCGGCATCGCCCAGGTGCTGGGCGACGTGCGCGCCGCAGTGGAAGACTGGCCCAAGATGTGCGACATCACCCAGGCCACCATCAGCGCCCTGGCCCAGACGCCAGGCGCGGCCTCGCCGGAAAACGCCGAAGCGCGCGCCTTCCTCGACTGGATGATGGACGACCATTTCACCTTCCTCGGCCAGCGCGACTACCAGCTGGTGTCGCAGGACGGGCGCTATTTCCTGCGCGGCGTACCCGGCTCCGGCGCGGGCATCCTGCGCGAGAGCCTGCGCGAACCCGATGCCGACGACCTGACGCCGTTGCCCGCGGCGGCCACCATCATCATCGAAGGCGCGTCGCCGATCTTCGTGACCAAGGCCAATTCGCGCGCCACGGTGCACCGGCCCGGCTATCTGGACTATGTCGGCGTCAAGCTGCTGGATCCGCAGGCCCAGCTCTTTGGCGAGCGGCGCTACGTCGGCCTGTACACCTCGACCGCCTACACGGCGCCCATCGCGGAGATCCCGCTGGTGCGGCGCAAGTGCGCCAACATCCTGGCCCGCGCCGGTTTCCTGGCCAAGGGGCACCTGTACAAGTCGCTGGTGACCATCCTCGAGCAATACCCGCGCGACGAGCTGTTCCAGGCTACCGAGGACGAGCTGTTCGACATCACCATCGGCATCCTGCGGCTGCAGGAACACCAGCGCACACGGCTGTTCGTGCGGCGCGACCGCTTCGACCGCTTTGTCTCGTGCCTGGTGTTCGTGCCGCGCGACAAGTACAACACCGATCTGCGCCAGAAGATCCAGAAGCTGCTGACCGCGGCCTTCCACGGCTCCAGCTGCGAATTCCAGCCGCTGCTGTCGGAGTCGCCGCTGGCGCGCATCCAGCTGACCGTGCGCGGCGAGCCCGGCACCATGCCGCATGTCGATACAGGCGAACTGGAAGAGCGCATCGTCCACGCCAGCCGCCGCTGGCAGGACGACCTGGCCGAGGCCCTGCACGAAAGCTACGGCGAAGAGCAAGGCAACCGGCTGCTGCGACGCTATGGCGGTTCGTTCCCGGCCGGCTACCGCGAGGACTACCCGGCGCGCACCGCGGTGCGCGATATCGAACTGATGGAGCACGCGCTGCAGGCGAATGGTGCCGGCAGGGGCATGGCGATGAACCTGTACCGGCCGATCGAGGCCGCGCCGGGCGCCTTCCGTTTCAAGGTCTACCGCGCGGGCGAGCCGATCGCGCTGTCGCTGAGCCTGCCCATGCTCGAGCACCTGGGCGTGCGCGTCGATGAAGAGCGCCCGTACCTGATCGAGCCCGACAGCGGCATGCCGGTGTGGGTGCACGACTTCGGGCTGGAGATCGCCGACGGCGGCAGCGAAGCGGACTTCGACATTGCACGCATCAAGGCGCTGTTCGAGGACGCCTTTGCCCGCGCCTGGCATGGCGAGATCGAGAACGACGACCTCAACCGGCTGGTGCTGCGCGCCGAGCTGGCCGCGCGCGATGTCACCATCCTGCGTGCCTATGCGCGCTACCTGCGGCAGGTAGGCTCGACCTTCAGCGACGCCTATATCGAGCGCGCGCTGACCTGCAACGCGTCGCTTGCCGGGATGCTGGTGGGGCTGTTCGTCGCGCGCTTCGACACCTTCAGCCAGGTAGCCGTCGACCCTGCCCGCCAGGCGCGCTGCGACAAGCTTCTGGCCGATATCGAAGCCGCGCTCGACAAGGTGCCCAACCTCGACGAAGACCGCATCCTGCGGCTCTTCCTGGGCGTGATCAACGCCACCGTGCGCACCAACTATTTCCACCGGAGTGAGGAAGGCCAGCCGCGCCCGTACGTGTCGTTCAAGTTCAACCCGGCGCTGGTCCCCGGCCTGCCGGAGCCGCGGCCGATGTTCGAGATCTGGGTCTATTCGCCGCGCGTGGAGGGCGTGCACCTGCGCGGCGGGCGCGTGGCGCGCGGCGGGCTGCGCTGGTCGGACCGGCGCGAGGACTTCCGCACCGAAGTGCTGGGGCTGATGAAGGCGCAGATGGTCAAGAACACCGTGATCGTGCCGGTCGGCTCCAAGGGCGGTTTCGTGGTCAAGCGCCCGCCACCGCCCACGGAGCGCGACGCCTTCCTGCAGGAAGGCATCGCCTGCTACCAGACCTTCCTGCGCGGGCTGCTGGACCTGACCGACAACCTGGTCGGCGGACAAGTGGTGCCGCCACCCGAAATAGTGCGCCACGACGACAACGACCCTTACCTGGTGGTGGCCGCAGACAAGGGCACGGCGACATTCTCGGACTTTGCCAACGCGATCTCGGCCGAGTACGGCTTCTGGCTGAGCGATGCCTTCGCCTCCGGCGGCTCGGTCGGCTATGACCACAAGAAGATGGGGATCACCGCGCGCGGCGCGTGGGAATCGGTCAAGCGGCATTTCCGCGAGATGGGCGTCGATATCCAGACCACCGACTTCACCGTGGCCGGCGTCGGCGACATGTCGGGCGACGTGTTCGGCAACGGCATGCTGCTGTCGCCGCATATCCGGCTGGTGGCCGCCTTCGACCACCGGCATATCTTCCTCGATCCCGACCCGGACACGGCCAAGACCCTGCAGGAACGCACGCGGTTGTTCAGCCTGCCACGCTCCAGCTGGGCCGACTACGACACCACGCTGATCTCCGCCGGTGGCGGCGTCTATCCGCGCACCGCCAAGACCATCCCGCTGTCGCCGCAGGTGCAGGCGGTGCTCGGCGTCACGGCCAGCGCGCTGTCGCCGGCCGAGCTGATCCACGCCATCCTGATGGCGCCGGTAGACCTGCTCTACAACGGCGGCATCGGCACCTACGTCAAGTCCAGCCAGGAAACACACCTGCAGGCCGGCGACCGCACCAACGACGCGGTGCGCGTGAACGGCAGCGAGCTGCGCTGCAAGGTGGTCGGCGAAGGCGGCAACCTGGGCTTCACGCAGCTGGGCCGCATCGAGTACGCGCGCAAGGGCGGGCGCATCAATACGGATGCGATCGACAACTCGGCCGGCGTGGACTGCTCCGATCACGAAGTCAATATCAAGATCCTGCTCGGGCTGGTGGTCGCGGACGGAGAGATGACCGAGAAGCAGCGCAACAAGCTGCTGGCCGAGATGACCGATGAAGTCGGCCTGCTGGTGCTGCAGGACAACTACTACCAGACCCAAGCGCTGTCGGTCGCGGGGCGCAGCACCGTCCCGCTGCTCGACGGCGAGGCGCGCCTGGTGCGCTGGCTGGAGCGCGCCGGGCGGCTGAACCGCGCGCTGGAGTTCCTGCCCTCGGATGAAGAGATCGCCGAGCGCAAGCTGGCCGGCGAAGGGCTGACCTCGCCCGAGCGCGCGGTGCTGCTCGCCTACAGCAAGATGTGGCTGTACGACGAACTGCTGGCGTCCGACGTGCCAGAAGACACGCTGGTCGCCGGCCTGCTGGCCGACTACTTCCCGGTGCCGCTGCGCCAGCGCTACAGCGATGCGATGCAGCGCCATCCGCTGCGGCGCGAGATCCTGGCCACGCACCTGACCAATCTGCTGGTCAACCGCATCGGCGCCACCTTTGTGCATCGGATCATGGAAGAAACCGATGCGCGCCCCGCCGATATCGTGCGCGCCTGCCTGATCGCGCGCGATGTGTTCAACCTGACCGCGCTGTGGCAGGAGATCGACGCGCTCGACAACCGCGTGCCCGATGCCGAGCAGGCGCGCATGTTCAACGCCGTGGCGTTGCTGCTCGAGCGTGCCTGCCTGTGGTTCATCCGTTATCTGCGTGCGGGCGGCAAGGCCGGCGAGGACCTGGCGCGCTTTGCCCAGGCCGCGCAGTGGCTGGTGCCACAGCTGCAGCGGCTGCTGCCCCCCGCGGATGCGGCGGCGCTGGCTGAGCGCGCCAAGGCATTTATCGATGTCGGGGTCGGCGAGGCGCTGGCGATGCGCGTGGCCGGCAGCGAGACTTCCGCCGCGGCGCTCGATATCGCGGAAGTGGCGGCCGCGTGCGATCGCAGCCTCGACCTGGTGGCGGGTGTCTATTTCGCGCTGGACAGCCACCTGAGCTTCAGCTGGCTGCGCGAGCGCGCACTGGCGCTGCCCTCGGACACGCACTGGGACCTGCTCGCGCGCACCACCACGCTGGAAGACCTGGGCCGGCTCAAGCGCGCGTTGACGAGCAGCGTGCTGTCGCAGGCGGGCGCGCTGGACACGCCCGAAGCGATGATCGACGCGTGGCGGGCCAGCCGCCACGGCGCGCTCGAACGCTTCACGCGCATGCTGGCCGACCAGCGCGCCTCGGGGGCAGCGGGGTTGTCGATGCTGTCGGTCGCGGTGCGCGAGATCGGCATGCTGGAACGCGCCTAGCGCGGCGGCGCACCCAGGCGCGGGGCTAATCGCCCGCGTCTGTGTCCGCGTCGGTGTCCGAATAGGTGTCCGTATCGCTGTCCGCGTCGGCGTCGATATCTTCATCGGCAGGGCGCGGACGCAGCTCCAGCCCGAGCAGGATCAGCAGGTCGAAGGCATCGGACAGCAGGTGCTTCTGCCGGGGCAGCAGGCTGGCGTACGGCATGTCGTAGATCGACTGGTGCGCGGCGCGCTGGCCCTTGAGCCCGCGGTCGCGCGCGATATCCGACAGCAGCGCGGCAAACCCGGAAAGGTCCTGCGCTGCCAACGCCGAATTCAACACCTTGGCGATCACTTCCGGCGAAGCGTTCGCCCAGCCCATGCGTTCAGCATTGGAAGCGGATTCTTGGGGAAGGTCGGCAAAGTCCATTTTGTGTTTAACGGTCCCGCCTGAGCGAGCTTAAGGCGGCTAACGTGTGAATTTGACCCCACAGGCGTGGGGTGGCACGGTTAGCCGCCGGTCGAGGCTAGCGCGGCGCCGGCTTTGCGGACACCTGGCGGTAGACCGTGCGGCCGTCGCGCGCCGTGCGCGCCTCGACGTGGTTGCGTGCTCCGCATTGCGGGCAGCGGAATACCGGGCCCTGCCCTTCATTGCGGATCTGCACTTCATCCGGCTCCCAGCGTGCGCCGCAAGCCTGGTTCCCACAAACAAACATGAATTCTCCTTTTAACAAGCGCCCGAGCGGCTGAGCCGGGGCGCGATCCGGGCGTGGCCGTCCGCCGATTTGCGGGGGCGGCCACGCCAACTCAGCCGCGATTATCAGGCCAGTCGTCCGGGCGCGTCCCCATGCGCCACACATTTGGCGGCTCGCCCAGCGCCGTGCTCTGGTACATCCATGCGCCACAGCCGGTGCAGCGCCAGCGACTGTCGACCTTGCAGCGGTTGCTCCTGGCCGCGATGCCCGACGCCGCCAGGTTCTCGTGCGGCGGCACGCTCGAGGGTTCGCCCACCAGCTGGTGACACAGGTCACAGGCGTGCATCGGCAGCTCCTGTCAGGGCGATGGTCGCCGCGGGCGGCGGCTCGCTAGCCATTGCGTTGCACCCATTGCCGGGCCCACTCGATAGCGGCTGCGCGCGCCTTGTCAGGCGTCGCGTGCGTGGCCGGCGGCCCGCCGCCCTCCAGCACCACGGCGCCAGCCTCCCAGATATCGCATACGGCCTTGAAACGCTCCGGCCCCAGCGCGTGGCAAAACACGTGGACCACGAAGCCGCGATACTCGACCACGTCGGTCGCGGCATCGGTCAACGCACGATCCGCGGTGGGATCGGACGGCACCACCGGTGCATCCGGCTGCATCCGCGCCTGCGCCACGGCCGTGCGCACGAGCATCGCGCAGGCACCGCCCACCGCCGCACCCAGCACAATACCGAGCCCAAACCAGCAAGCCCTGCTTCCGCACTCCGCCATGGCATCTCCCGTAGCGACACTGCCGGTCCTGCTGGCACGACAAGGGTGTCGGCCCGGCATCGATTTCAGGTTATACCAAGACAGGCCCACACCGCTTGCCGCGTCGCCCCCGCAGGCAGGTGGGACGCGCGCGAAATTGAGAATCGTGGGGATGACCGAACCGCAGGCGACGACTATACTGGACATTCATACAGTATCGGAATGACGCCTCCCCATGCCCTTGTACCCGTCCGATTCCATCCTGCTCGAGGCCTATTACTTTGGCGACGACGCCGAATCCGTACGCCTGCCCTGCGACGGCGTCCGCGTGGACGCTGGCGCCATCATCGTCCACGGCATCGCGCCACAGCAGCTGCAGGCGCTGCGCTGGACGCCCGACTTCCTGTCCTTCGACGCGCACGGCACGCGCCATCGCTACCCGGTCAGCCGCCCGGCGCTGGTCGGCCCGGGCCAGGCACGCTTTGCCCTGCTTTAAGCTATGGGCCCCGCATCGAAGATGCGCCACCACCATGCCGACATGTCAGATCCCAGTCCCGCGGCCACGCAACTGATCCGCTCGCTCGACCTGAAGCCGCACCCTGAAGGCGGCTACTACCGCGAAACCTATCGCAGCCAGCAGCGCCTCGTCGACGAAGACGGGCGCACCCGCGAGGCCTCCACCGCGATCTACTACATGCTGTGCGGCAGCGACTATTCCGCCTGGCATCGCATCTATTCCGATGAGCTTTGGCACTTTCACGCGGGCTCGCCGGTTGACTTGCACGTGATCGCGGCCGGCGGCATCGTCACGCACCGTCTGGGCGATCCGTTGCGGCATGCCGGCGCGGCTTTCCAGGCGATGGTGCCGGCGGGCCACTGGTTTGCGGCGGAGCGCGTGGACCCGGGCGATGGCGCCGACTTTGCACTGGTCGGCTGCACCGTTGCGCCCGCGTTCCAGTTCAGCGAATTCGAGCTGGCCAGCTGCGACACGCTTGCCGGCCTCGCCAGCGGCCACGACGCGTTGCTGCGCCGGCTTGCGCGCCAGCGGTCCTGACAAAAAAAGCAGCCCGCCGTGGCGGGGTGCGGGCGGCCCGGTGAGTACTGCGGCGCCAGTCTACGTCAAGCCGCCACGGCGCCAAGATCGAAGAACCCGGGTATCCTTTTCTGACGACAGTTCGCGCAGCAGCGCTATACTGTATATCCATACAGTATCTGACCTGTGCGCCCCATGTCACCCGAACCCGCCAACTGCCCTGTCTGCGGCGCCGCCGCCGAGCGCCTGCGCGCCGCGCCGCGCGGCTACCGCTACACCTGCCCGAGCTGCGGCACCTTCCACATCAGTACCCGCGCCCTAGGCTGCCGCCCCGGCATCCCCGCTTCCGCACGTGAAGACATCCGCCGCCTGCGCGCCTACGGCCACCTGCCTTACGTCGACCTGACGCGGGAAGGCCTCAGCGTCAGCCCGGGCCGGAGCTGAGCCATGGGCAACAGCAAGCTCGCAGCCCGCTGCCATGCGCCACCGGACGCGCCGGACAGCTATCCGGTGGCCGGCGCCAACGGCATCCTCGCGCGTATCGAGGGCCACTACATTGCCGCCGCGCTGCGCACGCTCGGCTCCGCCACGCGCGACGGCCCCAGCCATCGCGAGGTGCTGGTCGATGCCGGCCATGCCGGCACCGTGCGGCTATTTATCGAAAAGAAACGGGCACGCCACGGCAGGTACACGCACTATTTCTGGTCGGCCTACCGCGCGGAGCCCGAGCAGGCTCCCTAGGCGCTGTCGACCAGGCAACACATCCCTGTCGGACGGCGCCCGATACCGGTCGCGCGGCACAGCGCGGAGACTGGATGCATCTGCCACAAAGGAGACGCATCATTTGTCCCGTCGTGGCGTCACGGTTGCTGCAGCACTAACTATAGGTGCAACGGCGCGGCATCTAAGAGGCACCCCTCAATGCATTGGCGAAGCGGACTGCGAATCTGCGATGCGCCCGACTAACGCCCGGATCTCGGCAGACCAGCGCAGGTAGCCTGCGCCGTTAAGGTGAACGCCGTCACCGGTATAGGCGGACGCGAGCCGGCCGCAAGGCGACAACGCTGGGTTCAGGTCGACAAACTCGCACCCATCCTGGCTGCCGCAGTAGTCCCGCAACTTGGTATTCAGACGCCCCACCGAATCATTCAGGTCTTCCCGCCCATGCAGCCTCACAAGAAGCGTCGACTGCACGACCACACGGGAGCCGCCTCGCAAGATGGCTTCGATAACGGATCGATACGTGTCGAGGGTCTCATCGACGCTGCGCCGGCGGCGCCGCAGGTCGTTGATGCCTGCCATGACAAACACCGCCGCAGGCCGCATCGACAGGACCGGCGCCAGTCGCGCCAGCATGCCCAGCGTCGTGTCTCCGCTTATGCCGCGATTGGCGATGCTTGCATCGGGCAGCAACTCTGACCACTCGCCGGACGCCGTGATGCTGTCACCGAGCATCACAAAGTCGCGGTGCGCGGTCAGCGCGCTGAACAGCGCCGCGCGCATGGTGTAAGGACGGGATTCAAGAACTTCGTCAGTGCCGCCCGGCGCCGCCCGGGCTGCCTGCAGAAAAACCAGCAAGACCACGCACACGCATAAGGCTAATCGCTTGTTTCGCATGTAAAACCAGTTCCAACGATGACCGAACCGGAGGACTGTACCGGCAACGACAGGTCGCCGCATGGCTGAAATCTCTCAAAACTGCAGCATTGACTGACATCAAGGTGGGCGCGCCGTGGCGCGGAGAGACTCGACAGCTTTGCTTACCGGCCATTCTCCATGCACCAGTCATCGGACATCGACGCACGGCCCTTCATGAACGTTCCGAATGCTGCGGCAACCGACACGCGCAAAGCCACCGCGAGCGTTTTCACCAGCAACGGCCAGACGGTCGAGTATGTATTTCGGGCCAGCGCCGGCGACTGCAGGCACCTCGTTGCCGTCTTCTCAGGATTCAACGCGCCCAATGGCTATCACTTCATCAGACTTGCTCCGAGAAACCCCGCCCTTCAGGGCCTCCAGGGCCTTTCAGGGCGGGGAGTGAAAGGAGCGCCGCCGACAGGCGGCATTCCCAAGTTAGAATGGCCGGCATGCTTCTCGTCTATCGCTACCGGGTGAAGTCGCTGAACGGCCTGCTCAATGAGCTAAAGTCGAAACTGGTGTACGGGCGGGGAATTTGAGGCGCGGAGTAGAGGGCGGTGGAGCTTTCCGCTGAGAATCTGATTGTCGAGATCGGAAACCAGCACAAGAAAGGTCCACCATGAGCAAGGATAAAGGGAAAGAAGCAGTCGGTCTATCGGAAATCGGGCTTGGGCTCGAGGAGCTGATCAGGCGCGGGGCTCGGCGGGTCATCCAGGAGGCGATTGAAGTGGAGCTGGCAGAGCTGCTTGAGCAGTTCAGTAACGTCAAGACGTTGAGCGGGCAGCGCGCCGTGGTTCGCAATGGCTACCTCCCGGAGCGCGAGGTGCTGACGGGGGCCGGCCCGATTGCCGTGAAGGTGCCCAAGGTGCGCGATCGGTCCGGGTCTGGCGTGAAGTTCAACTCGGCGATCGTGCCGCCGTATGTGAGGAAGTCGCCGCGGGTGAGTGCAGCGCTGCCCTGGCTGTATCTGAAGGGAGTATCGACAGGCGACATGAGCGAGGCGTTGTCGGTGCTGCTTGGTGAGGATGCCAAAGGGCTATCGGCCAACGTGGTGAGCCGATTGAAGGCGCAGTGGGCAGACGAGCATGCGAGCTGGAATCAGCGTGATCTGTCGGCGGCGCGCCATGTGTATTGGTGGGTGGACGGCATCCACACGGGTCTGCGTAGCGAGGGATCGGACGGGCAATGCCTGCTGGTCATCATCGGCGTTACGCCAGACGGCAGGAAGGAGCGCGTGGCGATCGGTGACGGCTATCGGGAATCGAAGGCATCGTGGGTGGAAGTACTGTTGGACCTGAAATCCCGCGGCCTGCAGGCTGGCCCGCTGGCGGCGGTCGGCGATGGCGCCATGGGATTCTGGGCTGCCCTGGAGGAGGTGTTCCCGGCCACGCGCGCCCAGCGTTGCTGGTTCCACAAGATGGGCAATGTCCTGAACGCCTTGCCCAAGTCCCAGCACGGCCGCGCCAAGGCAGATCTGCAGGCGATTTGGATGGCGGCCACCAGGGCAGATGCCTATGCTGCCTTCGATCGCTTTGCGACGATCTACGGCGCCAAGTACCCCAAGGCCACCGGCGTGCTCACCAAGGACCGAGACAGCCTGCTGACCTTCTACGACTTCCCGGCCGAGCACTGGCAGCACATCCGCACGACCAACGCGATTGAGTCGACCTTCGCGACCGTGCGTCACCGCACGACGCGCACGCGCAATTGCGTGTCACGAGCGACTTTCCTTGGCCTGGCCTTCAAGCTGATCGAGGAAGCCGAGAAAACATGGCGCCGCATCAAAGGTGCCGAACACATCGAACTGCTCTTGAAGGGCGTCCCCTTCAAGGACGGTGCCCCGGCGCAAGACAATCCGCCGGTTCAGCAGAAACTCGCCGCCTGATGACCGGCCACGATCAACCTTCATACACCAGATTTGACTTTATCTCCTGCTCAATCAGCAGAGCCGCGTAGTGAACTACGTCTGGAACTTCTGCAATGATACGCAGAAGCACGCGCTCAAATGGGGCAAAAAATGGCCTACGGGTTTCGATCTGAACGTGCTGACGACCGGCAGCAGCAAGGAACTCGGCATCCATTCGGGTACCGTCAATGCGGTTTGCGAGCAGTACGCCAAGTCGCGTAGCCAGCATCGCCGGCCCTATTTGCGCTATCGCGGCCGCAGATCCCTCGGCTGGGTGCCGCTCAAGGGCCGGGATCTCAAGCGCTCGGGCGACGCATTCCGCTTTGCCGGCAGCACATTTCGCGTGTTCAACTCGAGGCCCCTTCCCGAGGGCAAGATCAAGGACGGCACGAATTTCTCGCGCGACGCCCGGGGCAATTGGTTCCTGAACATCGTGATTGAAGTTGCCGACACTCAGGCCCGCTGCCCGGAACGCGGCGTCGGCATCGATCTGGGCTTGAAGGACCTTGCCACACTCTCCACCGGCGAGAAGATCGGGAATCCGCGCCACCTTGGCCAACTTGAGCAAGCCCTTGCCAAAGCGCAGCGTGCGCGCAAGAAACGACAGGCCACCAACGTCCACGCGCGCATCACCAACGCGCGGCGTGACTTCCTGCACAAGCTCTCGCATCGCATCGTGCGGGACTTCGACTACATCGCGGTGGGTAATGTGAATGCCGCCAGCCTCGCCAGAACCAGCATGGCGAAGTCCGTCCTCGATGCAGGCTGGTCGTCCTTCCGCACAATGCTCGCGTACAAGGCGATTGCGCATGGCGCGTGGTACGAGGAAGTCGACGAACGTTTCACCACCCAGGTCTGCTCTTCGTGTGACACGATGCCGCCGGAGAGGCCGAAAGGTATCGCAGACCTTGGAATAAGGCAGTGGGTATGCAGTCGATGCGGTGCTGTACATGATCGCGATGTGAACGCTGCGCTAAATATCCTTGCCCGATCGGGACATCGATCGCCTGCAGAGGGAATCTCCTCCCTTTAGGGACTTTAGGGAGGAGAGGATGTCAACGCTCCTGGCACGGACCAGGCGTGCATGTCACGGTAGAACCTGGCGGCACCACGACCGTACGACCGCTTGGCGCGGGCGGCTCGGTGACGGTGCGGTTGACCGAGATGCAGCTAACCACCCCCAACAGGGGCAACAACGCCAGTGAGCGCACGAAGAGTCTTAAGCTTGCCATGTCGATCTCCCGGTCAGGTAGGCCATCGGTGCGGGTGCTCCGAACGCAGCTTTTACCGTTGTGAAAGTATAGGTAATGACCGACGCGACCCGCGTTGATACCACTCCCGAGGGGCCACTTAGAACTCGAGTTCTCTCAGCGTCCTGGTGGCCAGGTATGTCGCAGCCTCCTTCGCCTCCTCCCTCGTTGGGAAATCCTCCACGGTTTGGTGTGGGACTTCTGCATCGGGATCTTCTTCCAGCCGGCGGATATACACATAGCCTCTGAACAGTCCAGAAGCGGTTTCCATCACGGCTATCCGGGCCACATGGGTGTCCGTCGCAAAAAGCTCATCTTCCATGGCAGCCTCCTCTTCCAATGTCTCTGGATCGTAGCATGACCAAAGAACACCCCATGCTCTTCGGCCGCGCCGTGGTGTGCGCCGATCCGGGAGCTAATACGCCAACGGAAAGCCGAATAGGTCCTGTGCCAGGTCACGCTCGAACGCGGCTATCCACGATGTGCCCCGACCGGCCAGCAGATCTGCATTCTGGTCGATGACCAGTGGCTCGTCTGTCGGACCCAAGGATATCGCGCGCTTCTTGAACAAGCATTTCGAATGCTAAGCCGAACGCGAGCAAGAAGTATCGGGCGCTGCTATCGGTGCAGAACGCCAATCATCCGGCCAAGGCGGTGAATGATTCGGGCGTGCGGATGCTGATTGAGATGACGTCGGAGTTGCAGGACCTGCGGGCGAACGTGCTGACGGATAAGGGGCGGCAGGAAGGTGCTGCGGCGGCCCAGGCATCGGCGGGTCACACGACCGCCGAAATCACTGCGCACTGCACCAAGGCGCGAGAGGTTGAGCACGTCAAACCTGTCGCCATGAAGCGGTCAAGTCAGACACTTGCGCCCAAAATAGACAAAAGGCCTAGCGAGTAAAACTCGCTAGGCCTTGTCAATACTGGTCGGGGCGAGAGGATTTGAACCTCCGACCACCTGCACCCCATGCAGCCGGGCTAACCGCTGCAAACCCAAGCTGAGAGCGGTCTCCCAGGCTTCCTTTCTAATTGTGTGCGTACAAATCAGGCACGCTTCCGTGCGGCTCTCCGGGTAGCAACACCCTTCTTATTAGAAGAACTGCCGGATGCATAGATGACATCCCGGTGATGGGCCAAGTATTTAAGTTCCCATTCTGTCAACCCATCTAGCCGGTAGCTCTCTGGCGCCTCGTGCAGACCAATGGCTGCAAGATCATTGCCCGTGAGCTTCCCAGCAAGTAGGTTTCCGTCTTCGTCAAAACTGATTAGCCCCTTATCAAAAGCCTTGTCCACGCCGGCCGCAAGAAGCAACCCGTTGCTCCCGTCCAACCGCTCATCATGGGAACTGGACTTCCAGGGCTTTATGTGAGACGCAATTAGCAAATCCAGGATGCCCAGCCCTGTAATTGCACACTTTGCCCCCCAACGATCCATCAGATCTCTGCGAAACTGCCCTTGCCCGATACGAGCATCATGCAATCGCTTCACTGTTGTCGCAGACAGCTTAGGCTTAGGGATTACGGGCCGGCTCCCAGGCGATTTGCCCTCTAAAGCGGCAAGGATGAGCCCCCCAGTCACTTCATCAATCGCACACAAGTAGAAGCTATTGAACCGCTGAGTTTGCCCCTTCATCACCTTCGGCCGGCTCTTCTCCCTCAGCCCACTCTCAACACCCGGAATGGCGAACAACTCTTTGCGAGAGAGCGCTTTCGTGGCCACAGCATACGTGGCGAGCGCTAGTTGCCCCCCCAGAGTAGGGTCATACCGGGTCGATCCCGAATACGGCCGGGCTTCACTGACTGCCGCCGATTCCACAACGCACCAGCCTTTCACCGTACCTTGAAAGTGATTGAAGACGATGTCACCTGGGACAAGTTCCTGCATGGTTGCCCAGTGTGCCGGCGTACGACCTTTCTTGTCCCACATAGGTGCCCAGAGGCAATTCGCTACCCGCTCAGCCTCGTAAGACTGCCCTTGATTAACCCAGTAAAAAGCCATGGTTTATTCGTAATCGAGATGTGACGTAACGATACCAGCCTTACGCCACATAGTTAAGCGAGTCCGAGGCAGCAGTTTGGCAGACGTTCTGATTTGGGATCAGAGGGTCGCATGTTCGAATCATGTCGCCCCGACCAGAAAAACCCAATTGAAACAGCGGCTTAGACGGTGACGTCTAAGCCGCTTTTTTCATTCCCTAACGGCTTCCCTAATTAAAATTTCGGGGTTCCCTAAAATACAGTGGTCATACAGTGCTGTATTTTCATACAGCCATACGGACGGAATCCCCCTTCCCACGCCGTGCGAACGGCATTTATACTGTATGCATATACAGTACTAACCACGCCCATGGACCACATCAAAGCAGCAGAATCGTCAATCGTTGAAGTCGCGCCTGCGATCGTCGCCAAGCACCGTGCCGCCGGCATCCTGACCTGGAAGCTGATTCACCAGATCGAAGATGAGCTGATGCACGAGGTCGGCCAGTCCGGCAAACACTCGCCGGCGCTGTTGCGCATGCTCAAGGCGTCGCCCTTGCTGGGATATCCCAAGGACGACAGCCCGGCTGACTTCACGGGCAGCGACGTGCTGCCGATCACGTTCGGCGCGATCCGGGACGCCTGGGACAGGGTCAACTGACACGCGCTGTCGGCCCATGGAAAAGACGGACTACTCCATCCCTGAGGACTGGGACCGGATCTATATCCTCGACGACAGCGGCAACCCCGTTCGTGTCTTCGACTTCGGTGTCAAGGTCGACTGGGAGGTCAGCTTCGGCAAGCAGTACGCACTTCGCGACGAGCTGCCGGAGTATGGCGTCGTCGTTCGAACCTATTTCTCGTGCTGGGCCAGCATGCACGATGACAAGCCGCCGACGTTCTGGACCATCCTCAAGGGCAATGGCCTAGATCACACCTACCACTCCGCGACCTGGAATGAGGCCCAGGACAAGCATCGACGGGTGGTTGAGAAGGTGCACCGAACGCTACCTCGCACTGGCACGCTGTCGGACGGCGACTGATACCGGCACCCGCGCGGCGCGCGGAGACTGGCTCCATAACTTCAGGAGACAAGCCATGCCTGGACAGAACATCCACGTTGTACCCGCCGGTGACGGCTGGGCCGTTGAGGTTGAAGGCGGCCATGGCAAGGAAACGTTCGAGACCCAGGAAGCAGCCGTTGCCGCGGGTACCGAGAGAGCAAAGCAGATGAAGGTCGAGCTGCTGATCCACGGCCGCGATGGACAGATCCGCCAACGCAACAGCTTCGGCCACGACACGCGCGATGTGAAGGGCTGACGCCATGCCGCCGCGCGAGGCCGCGCACCTGAACCTGGCCAGCTTCCCCCTGATGCTGGCCAAGCGCGGCGTGATGCCGCACGGTGACGACTGGCTCTACGAACTGAAATACGACGGATATCGCCTGCTGGCGCGGACGGGAAACCCCGCAGTACGCCTGCGTGAAGGTGGCGACGCCACCAGCTGGTTCCCTGAACTGCACGCCCCCTTGGCGGCCCTGCCCGCCGACTGCGTGCTCGACGCCGAGGGGGTGGTGTTCGATGACATCGGCCGCCCCGACTTCAACGCCTTCCATGCGCGGGCCCTGCGCAGGCGCTGGTATCGCGGCGCGCCCACTGTCGCCCTCGCCGCCTTCGACCTTCTGGTCCTGCGCGGGCGGGACATCCGAGACTGGCCCATCGAGAAACGCAAAGCGGCGCTGCAGAAGCTGCTGGACGGGGTGACCGTGGGCCTACTGTACGTGAGCGCCGTGGACGATGGCGAATGGCTCTATCAGCATGTGCGGGCCCTCGGCATGGAGGGCATCGTCGCCAAGCGCGCCGGCAGCCTATACCGGGGCGGCGCATCCGACGATTGGCGCAAGATCAAGGTGCCTGGCTACCACAGGCTGGGCAAGTTCACGCGCGAGCCGCTGGCCTGACATTGACGATGCTGCGGGCGATCAGCGCCAGGCCGATTAGCAGGATTGGCGTCGCGCCAAATTGCTTGTAGTTGACCCACAGCGCCGTGTCGCCAAAAGAGGCGAGTCGAGGCGCGCGGGGTGCGCGCGTGCCAGCGTTGTCCGCTGGCACCCTCCTATCGAGGGGAAACTCTCCCATCTACGACTCAGCCAAATGGATGGTACTGATTCGTGAGCGAACGCGTAACATGGCCGCCAGAATCCGCCAGTTTAGAGCGAGGGTGAGCCGAAAATGCAAAACGAAATCAGGTCACTAACGGGTCTCCGAGGCATCGCTGCAATGTACGTGGCAATCCTTCATGTACATAGACCCATAGGCAACGAACAAACTCCGACGTTCATCCTCCACGGATACCTAGCAGTCGATCTGTTCTTTGTCCTGAGCGGCTTCGTCATGGCATTGACCTACGCCGAGATGTTTCGCAACGGATTTTCCGGAATCGCCTATCGTGCCTTCTTGATCAAGAGAATTGCACGTCTTTACCCGCTCTATCTGCTCCTCACTATTACCACGGCAACGCTCATCCTGCTCAAGGGAGTTACGGGTTTTTATGGGAGTAATTTTCTACTCGTCTTCGTAGTGAATTTGCTCATGATGCAGGCATGGGGCCTAGCCATGCCGATTGTGTTGGCATCATGGTCAATCAGCACAGAATGGGCTGCCTATCTTCTATTTCCATTCATTGTCCGAAACGTCCTGTATAGCCGTAGGGCATTCGCCGTTGCTGCCGGCTTGATCTGCGTCTCTGCACTTGTGGCGATTTCGGTAATGGATTCGCCTCTCGTGTTGGGCTCACAAGATACCCGCGATGGCCCACTCGCGCTATATTGGTTCGATTCGATTGGCCCAATTGTGCGATGCCTGAGTGGTTTTGTGCTTGGCGTCCTGGCTTATCGTGTTCGGCAGACAGGAGAAATGGAAAGGATTGTGGGTAGCACTACAGTTACGACCACCCTTGCTGCTACCGTAATTGGCCTCCTGTGCGTGCAGGACACTGACGTAGCGGTGGTGTTGATTTTTCCCGTCTTGATAATTGGCCTATCCTACAAGCACAACATTGTGGCAAGAATCCTCAGCAGTAAAGCAGTTTATATGCTTGGCGTTTGGTCATACTCGATTTACCTTCTGCACCACCCTTTCGTTGCCGCACAGTATCAACTTGGAGGACTCCTCCATTCAATTTCCATCCCCGGTGCCGCAGCAATATCGACGATCGCAACACTAGCCGCAGTCGTGACACTGAGCTACTACTGCCACAAGGGAATTGAGAGCCCCGGGCGAAAACTGTTCCAACGCTTGCTCAACCGTCAAACCAACGAAGCTACTGCGCAGGATCGCCACGACAGTCCCCGCCAAAGCCAACCTCGTTGAAGTAGCAGCTTCCGATGCCGCTGCCATGCCTGTAGCAATCATCGCTGACGGGCGGTTCTCGCAATCCGCCCGAAACACTTGCAGCCCTCGACCTCAAAGGCGGAGGGCTTTTTCTATTCGGCGCTCACCGCCGAGTCGACACCCTCATCCGGCTCAATGGACTTTGCGCAGTGATCGCGATCAATCCAGTTCAGGAATCGGCAGAGGATACAGCCCCATCTCCTGCCCTGCTGCATGGCCTTGCCGGCCCGGCTTGAGATCGTCTCGTCGGGACTGCCGCCCGCGACGGTGTTGGCGAGCTGGTCCAGCGAGATGAGCAGGTTCCAGAGGTATCGGCGCATGGTCACTTCCCCGGCTTCGCCCCACTCGTCAGGGCGTCGTATGACCGCTCGCAGGCTTGGCCGGCGATACGGGCTGAGTCCGCGTACCCAGCAAGTTCTCCCGCTCGGCGGTCAAGCCGGCTGAACATGTAGGCAAGCACATCGAGGGGGTCGCCGGCTGTCTGGCCTGTGCCTGCAGCGGCGGTATTGCCGGCGGCGCGGGCGGCCGCGATGAGCTGGGCAACTCGCACGCGCAGCCGCTCAGCAGCGTCGCCAGCACTGCGAGCGTCATCGCGCGCAGCCTCAAGTTCCTTCGTAGCGGCATTGGCAATCTCCGTTTGAGCCGCGGTGCGGCGTTGTTCCTCGACGCGGGCGTCGTCCACCGCCTTGACCTGAGCGAACGCCTGATCGCGACGCTCGCGGGCGCGGTCCGCCTCGATGCCGGCAATCTCGGCATCCTTGCGCCAGCCGTTGGCCGCCCAGCCGACGGCGAACAGCGCGGCGGCAAGGACGCCGGCGCCGATGGCGCGCCATGGGATGTTGGCGGAGATCGGAATCACTCTTCCATCTCCGGAAGGTCGACCGTCTGGCCGGCGAGCGCGTGCGTGCAGTCGCCGAGGAATTGGATCTTGCCGTCCGTGATGAACGAGTGGCAGCGATGCAAGGGAATTCCCGTCCCTTCCCCGCCCCACCAGGTATTCAGGCTCGGTGTGAATGTCGGGCGATCGTAGTCGCCGTTGAACCCCCAGCGATCCTTCCACGAGATGTGCGGAGACATCTCTTCGCCGGCGGGAGGATTCGCAATCGGCAGAATGTGTTCTTGCGGCCTGCCGTTCGAGTACAGGCACCCCGGGCAGCGGATCTGGATGCCGTAGAAGCGGCCTTCGCCGTCGCGGTGGATTTTTGCTTTGCTCATGTGGCCTTCCTCCCTTCGCAGAACGCTCGGGCTATTTGGCGCCGCGCCACGAGCCCACGCACCACCTTGCCTTTGACGTTGACCCAGAGTGACAGCGCCGCACACGCACCGGCCATATCGCCCGCGTTCGCCTTGCGTGCCATGCTGCTGCTGCAGAAGGCGTCCACGCCGATGTTGTATGCGGTATCGACGAAAGCCACCTTCTGCCCGTCCGTCAGGGGCACGTGCACGCAAGCCATGACGCCTTCGGCATGCCGCGCCAGGTCCTTCTCAAGCTGGCGCACGGCACCCATCGGGCGTATAGGTCTTGCCCCACTGTGCATCCTCTGTGGCGCCCGTGCAGTAAGTCAGAACGCCGCCGATGTCCCGATATGTCTTGTAGACCGTGCCCTCGTTCGCTGGCACGAGGTTCATGAGGACAGTGGCAGCCACCGCCCCGACAACGGCAACCAAGCGATTGCGCATAGCGGATTTCATCGGCCTATTCCGCCCTTGATGGCGGACCAAGCAGCCGATACTCCAGCCACCGCGGCCGCGACATAGCTCACCGGGCGCGCGATTCTGCCGATCCAGTTCAGCGCCTTGAATGCTCCGGCTGCTGCCTGGAAGGCCTCGACAATGTCCGCAGTGTTCGACTCGACTCGGGCGGTCGCCTCGGTGTTGAGCTTCAGCTCCGACTCGATTGTGTTGACCCGTGCTACCAACGCCTGAAAGTTCTCTTCGTTCATGGTGTTGATCCCCGTCTAAAGCCGCCAATAGGCGGTACGTCACTGAAATTAGGTGGCGACGACCTGCAGCGCTCCCGGCGGGAAGTTCGGTGGCAGCGCACCGGCCGGGAGCAAGCGGTTCGCAGCGAGCGGGATCGTCAGCAGAGCATTGCCTGCAGTCAAAGCGTCGAAGAGCACGACCTTCTCGGCATCGATCCAGTTGACAGCAGGGCTCGGCCAAAGGAGTTGGGCCGCGTTGCTGCAGCCGTTGTCCGCGTGAGGCGCCGCCCAGGCTCCCGTGCTGGGGCCAACTGCCTTGCGGGCATAGTCACCAGCCGAGATCTCCGCACCTGCGCCGGCCCCGGCCACACTGGTGAGCAACCCCGCGTAGATTGCCGAGGGCGCCGTCCAGCTGCCCGTGCGCAGCATGTGCGTGCCGATCGCCGAAATGAGCGCGTCGGAGAGGTGCCCCGAAAAGACGATGCGAAGGTCGCCCGCAGCAAAGCTCGGAGCCGGTGCACCGCTGCCGATAACGGTCGCGGTGTCGAGTGCGCCAGAGGCAAGCACGTTGCCGCCGGTCGAGGCGTCACAGATACCGAAGTGCGTGACGGTGCCCCATGCCGCTGTCGGCGCTGGGAACGTGACCGCTGCGGCATTGGTAAAAGTCTTGTCCCCGCTGACTGGCAGCGCCCACGAGGCATCCCCCGGGCCGCGGGCAACGCGGGCGTAGCTGCCGCCGGTCACCTCCTGCGCCATGCTCCCCGCTTCGCCTGGATCCCCTGTGAAGAGCGCGACATAGAGCGCGATCGGCTTGGTCCAGCTGGTGGCGCGCAGCAAGTGGTTGAGAATTGCGGCTTCGGTATAGTTGGAAAGGCTCATGTGTCAATCCTCAGAAAAGCAGGAAAAAGTTGCCGACGCCCGGGGTGACTCCTGCCCCTGCCAAACGGGCGCGCGGCGTGGCATCGATACGCCCGACTGCTGCTAAAGGTGTACCGGCATCGAGGTCTGCAATGCCTTCAATCGAAGCTGGAGCCTCGCCAGTGAGCTGAGTACCTAGCGCCAGATTTGCGATACCGGACAAGCTTGCAGGCGCACTACCGGCGATCGGCGTTTCCCCAGGCGCGACCGCTGTATAGGTGGCATAAATGTCAATGCCTTGCCCCCCAATGACATCCCGGAGCGTAGATGGGCTGGTCCAAGCTGAAGCTTCTGTCTCCAGACCATCCGCCATCAGGTTGGTGTTGAACGGGACAGTCGGCGTGGACAGGTTCTCACTGGCAATGAAGCAAAGCCAGTAAGTGCCAGGAGCCACGGACACCGGACTGGAGAAGGCCAGCGTTACCCATGAGTTGGCGGTGGTGCCAGTGATCTCGACCGTCTGGGCGACCTTAGTTCCCGGTGTACCAGCATTGTCGGCAAAGATGGCCGCCTTGCACTTCACGGTGGCCGAGGTGGTCTTGATATAGGTCGAAATCGATTCCACCAAGACCGTGTCCGCCCCCCCCAGCACGAACTTCTCCCCGTGCTCCCGGTCGGTCTGGTAGGTGCCCGAACCCGCATCCACCGAGGAACGCCCAAAGCGCAGCTGTCCGTCATCGCCTTCCAGCACGATGGGGTAGGTGTAGCCGGAGGCAATAGTCGGGGTGCCAAAGGTGGCACTGGGGCCATCGGAGTAGGTGTCCGAGTTGTAATAGATCGCCCCGGCAGCGAAGCACAGTCCGGTCAGGTCGGTGGCATCGGCAATGACACCGGCCCACACATACGCCCCGGCTGCCACCTCCAAAGCCGGCGAGATCGTGAACAGATGCCATCCGGTGGTGTGCCCGGTGCTCTCCGGCGAGCTGCGCAACAGCGCACTGGGGACGGCTCCGACATCGCTGTAGATCACCGCCTTGAAGTGGTTGCTGGCCATGGCCGAGCCCCAGTTGACCCAGACCTTGTCGACCATCACGGTCTGGCCGGTGGTGTTCTGGTAGCGGCAGACGGCCTTGTTATTGGCCGGGGGGAGCTGGGCCAGCAAGCCCCCTGTAACCTGCTGGCCGAAGTTGATCTTGGCGCCCATGCCTTACACCCCCGACTGGTAGGGCACGTTGGCCGCCCCACTCTCGAGGATGCCCAGCCAGGCCACTGAGGTTGCGTTGCTGTCTTGAAACCGGCAGACGGCCTTGTTGTTGCCGGGAGGCATCTGGACGCCAGTGCCGCCCGATGTCTGGTTGCCAAAGGTAGTGAGCGCCATATCAGAAGCCGCGAGAAATTGCCACGACGTCATACTTCGCCGCGGCAGTGTTGTAGATCAAGCCGATCCGGTCGAGCGCGCCGCCGGCCGTGGAGAGCGTGATGGACGGTAGGTCCGTGCCGTAGCGCACGTTCGCGCTCCACGTCACGGTGCGCCCGCCGGTCGCGTCCTGCTTGAGTTCGAGCACACACTTTTGCCCGTCGGCGGCACCAGCGAGCGTGATCGTAGGATTCCCGCCCAGCGTGATGCGGATGACGTCAGCATCCGAGAAGTCGGCGGTGATCGTCCCGGCGTAGGTAACGCTCTTGATCTCAGGCACATACGGCTTCGCGCCGGCGAGCGCCGCGGCCGCGATCGCCTCGAGGAGCGCATCGAGGGACTGATAGGTCGCGCCCATCGCGGTCGAGTTCAGTGCAGTATGGAAGTCGAGAGCGGTCGGAAATACGGCAGCCAGCCGCGTGATTGTGCCGAAGGCCGATCCGGTCCATGCAACCGAGTAGATCGGCTCCACCGAGGTGGTCACCACGTTCGGCTGACCGCCGGCATCTACCTCGATGTAATAAGTTGCCGCTGATTTGCCAGAGAAGCTCAGCGTTGCGGCACTCACCATCTGCAAGACCTTCGAGAAGGAGTTGCGCCAGGTGTAGCCGGGTTGCAGCGTGAGGTTTGACCCACTTGTCGATGTCGCATAGCTCCCATAGCCAATTAAGGCCACGGTGCCAAACATTCCCTCGAATGCAGTGACCGCAGTCGCTGCACTTGAAGCTCCGCCTTGAGTAGCAGCCTGGAGCGCATCGATGGCGCCCTTGATGATGCTGTAGTTGCTGTTGTGCTTGGCGATATAGGCGGTATCGCCGGTGGATAGGGATGCGAGTTCGATGCTCACTTAGCGAATCTCCTGAAGAACGCCGCCCCGGAAGATCGCCGAGGAGCCATAGGGCACTGCGCCATATCCGCCGTATGCGGCCAGCTCACCATAGGTCAGCGGCCGCCCTTCGATCGTGAGATCGGTAATGGATCCGACCGAAAGGTCCTCCAGGTTCACCGTGACAAGCGTGTAGGTGCCGGGCAGCTCCTTTGAGAAGCCGAACACCTCATACTGGCCAGTGGCCGTACGACGCAACCGGCAGGCGTTGCCGGTGTCGGCATAAAGCAGCTCGTCATTGCCGCGTGCGATCGGAACGTTGCGCAGCGGATCCTTCTCGCCGATATCGACGTCGACCGCGTAGATGGTGTTCAGGCCGTCGGTCACCAGCAGCATCGGCCGGGTCAGGATCTTGCCGTCCAGCTCGGCCTTGGCGTCTCGAATCTGCGCCGAAACGAGATTGGTCAGAATGCTCATGCGACAAACCCCTGTAGATCGAGCACCGCTGGCGCGTTACGCGCCAGGTTGCGGGTGTAGTCGGTCACGAAGAAACGGGTACCGTCAGGAAGCTGCAGGATGTCGCCGGGCTCGATTCGTGGGTCATCGACAATCGAAGCGCCCCACGACGTGGCACTGCGCGCCCGGAAAGCCAGCTCGCGGACAGCGACTGCCTGCGCGTGGGCCTCGTTCACAATCAGGTCGTTCTCGATGTCCTCGATGTTCTCTGTCCAGATCGAGGCGGCCCCGTTCTTCGCCTCCGTGGTGTTCCGGCCATGCACGAAGTCATATGGGGTACCCCAGACCTCGTAGATACCGGTACCGATGGACGCCATGATCAGCAGCACCACCAACTCGGCCGCGCCGTGGACAACCTTGCCGACCGGCGCCGTCGGCCCGCCAAAAGGCGGCGCGATGTCCGGGAGGGCGCTATAGACCTTCATGGCGAGGATCAAGCCCACCAGCGTTGGCGCCCAAGCCACCGTAGTCAGCAAGATTTCGCCGCTCGTCGTGGTGAGCTGCTTGTACTCCTCGTCACAGACGGGCAACAGGCCGCCGTTGGCGGACTGCTTGATGACCAGACGCGTGTTTTCCGCGCGCTGCGTCGCGTCGTCGGAGAAGGTGATGCTCTTGCGCTGGTGCAACTGAAAGAAGCCCGCCGTGATAGTCGCGTCAGCCAGCTTGGCATCCTGTTGAGCCACCTTGGTCAACTGCGGATCCAGCCATTTCAGCCGGACGCTGGAGAGCGCCGGCACCGACCGGCCACCATTGACCGAGATGATGCGGGTTTCGTCGAGGACGATGTCCGCCGCCCGGCCGAGCTCACGGGACTGGGTCGCCAGCCGGCCAAGGCCATCGAACCGCGGAGCAAGCCCCAGCGGAAGCAGGATCTGCTCGAGCATGTCCCAGGCGGTGAGGTCGGCCAACTGCGTGTTGCTGTGCATCGTCGTCACCGGAGACTGCGGCAGGCTGATCTCGTCATCGTTCAACCCGAGCGCGCGCCCAATTTGGCGCGCAATCTCTGTCAGGGGCGTCGCCACCGGGAAGAAGTCGGTCACCCGGCGAACGCTGCGCCAAGCCGGCGTCGCGTCCGGGCTGCGGGCGGTCAATGTCAGGCGGCGGGTTCCTCGCTCCAAACGATAGTCGTTCACCGATTCGATGATGCCCAGCCATAGGATCTGGCCGTTCAGCTGCACCTCGATCACCTGGCCGGCCTTCGGCTGGGTCGCACCGTAGAGTTCCGTGTGCCAGGCGAGCGAAGCGGACAGCTCGCGTGGAGACTGCCGCAGCGTTTCAGACACGTAGTCCGACAGGTCGAACGCATCAGTGGCGACACCGACCCGAACGTCACGAATGGACGCCGATGGGTGCAGGATCAGCGCCACCGTGCGGAGCGCATCCTTGTCGACTGGGTACCAGCGCGCGTCCATTACAGCTTCCCCAAGATTCGGAGGCGGAGCTCGACGTCGAAATTCACGTAGCCCGCCTCATTGAAGATGACATGGTTCAGCGTGATCCCCTCCCCGCCGCCGGAAGCCAGCGAGACCATGGCCACCTCGTAACCGTTGCCGTTCACATAGCTCGGGTACCACTTGACACGGGCGACCGCGGGATCCGGTGGATTCGTCCAGTGCGAGACCAGCATGCGCAGCTGGTCTACCGTCATCGAGAGGCCGCCATCGGCGTTCCAGCGCTCCAGCACCTCGACGTCGCGCAGCTTGCCCTGCCAGAGCGTGTTCGCCGCGCCGCCAAGCGTACGAGTGCTGGCCCATGTCGGCGCAATGATCGCGTCGGCGTCCATGTTGGTCCACTGATCCGGCGCCCGCGCATAGTCGTATGTCCCCAGCGTCGGATGGATCAACCTGCCCTTCCCGGAGGCCGCTGCAACGGCCGGCAGAATGACAATTGCCAGTTGCTCCGTCGCTGTCGACGCGTCCCCCACAGAGAAGGTGGCCGAGCTGGTCAAGGTGGTCAAAGCCCGTCCTCCACAGTTGCAGTTGCAGTCGCATTGACAGTGCCGGGAGCGCTGCAGCGGACCTTCGCGATGACGTCCCCGTGCACATCTGAGCCAGCCGGATACTGCGCGATCGAGCCATCGCCGGTGGCGGCAACCTGAACGGATACCCCAGCCACTGGCTCCCCCACATCGCCGACCGTGCGCACAAGCACGGGCACATCGCGCCCTTTGCGCGGTGCCTGGAGCGGTATTGGCGCGGTCAGGTGCACCGCCAGCGGAACCGGGTACCATCCTCGGATCGTCGACAGGCAAGCCCCATCTGCTGCGTTCGGGACGGTCTGGAACGCCAGCAGGCGCCGATAGACGCGATCCCACGCAAAATTGACATCCCCGGACGTGGGCGCGGGTGAGCGCAAAGTGTGCAGCACCTCCCCCGTGGTGTAGTCCACCAGGTTCAGCAGCCCTTCTGAGGTGAACACATAGCAGCGCCGCTCATCTTCCGGCAGGATGTCTACAGGGGAACCCGAAACACTGATTCGCCGGATGAGCGCACCGGTGGTCAGGTTGTAGACCCCGATCTGCCTCAACCCGGACTCATTGTTTGTGACGAGCACGGCGAGGTTTTGCGGCCGGTCAATCATCGGAATACTGACGAATATGGCGCCGAATTCGCTAGGCTCGCGCCGGGTGCCGGCAATCTCGGCGAAATTGATGGGATCAACCTCGAAGAATGAGCCGAGGACTGAAATTTGCCACAGCGATCCATCGCGCGCCTGGAAGACGTCAAAGTCGTAGTACGTCGTCGGCGTCGGGCCGCGCCCCATGAATTCCCCGGTGACGGCATTGAACTTCCACCAGAGCCGCTCCCATCCTGGCCAGTAGATACGATTGGTCCAGCCGACAACGTAGATCACCGCGTCGGCCGTCGGGGTCTTCTCCTGCGCAACGAACAGACCATCGACCCTGTTGATCTCCTCGGCATAGATTCGCGGCGGCGTCACCAGATAGCCGTTGTACAGCGCCTGCAGCCCTCCGCCGTTCGGGATGCCGTCCCACTCGGCTGGCAGCCGATACTGGACTGGGCTGGACTGGAATATCTGGCGGAACATTAGAACCTCAGCTCCGCGCCGATAACCGGCGAGCCGCCAGCAGCCATCGGCGCCACATACGTGTTCCACGCCCACCCGTCGCCGTCGGTCATGCTTTGGTCAATGGCCAGGCTCCCAGGCCCCGTCAGCGACCAGTCGACCAGCTCACCCGGACAAGGCTCGCTGTTCGATCCAAGCGCTCTCGCCTTGAGCACGCTTGCCCGTCCCTTGACCAGCGGCGTGACCGCAACCGGGTTCGAAAGCGTGGCAGGGCGCGGCGTGCTGGCGAAGACCTTCAGCTTGTCACTGGCAAGCGCCACGTAGATGTCGTGCCGCGGGCTGTACCAGACGCCGGCGTTTGCGCCAACGTAGGCGGCACCGGAAACCTGCTGCTTCTGGACCCAGTCGTAGAAGAGGACAGTTCCATTGCCGAACGCTATGGCGAGGACGTTGGCATCGCGAGTGCGCGAAACGGTCATTGGACCGGAAACATCTCCGGTCAGGCTGGCCTCGTAGGTCCAGCCACCGACGAGCGTCAGCGGCTTGTATCGCACGTTCGTGCCGGACACGTTCAGATACCGGTCTGGTGTCCGCACCTGAGTTCCGGCAACATAATTCGTGACCGCGCTGTCGACGACGATCTCCCCAATGGTTCCGCAGCGCTTGTTGAATTTGTAGAGGCGGCTCTCCGTCAGCGACTCATGGATCAGATACTCGCCCGGGTTCTGCAGATCCAAAGTGAAGTTGCTGGAATTCTCCTGAGATGCGCGTCGATATGCCCGCCCATCCAGCTGCACGACATGCAGGGCGCCAGCGTAAAAGCCGACATCGTCGTCATAGAACGAGTTGCCATAAGTGGGCAGGCCAGTAAGGATCGCTCCGCTCGCGTCCTTGATATCGAAGGGGCCGGCGAGAAGCTCAAGTGCCATGCTGCACCTCGATCACGGCCGCCCCAGCGATCCCAGCCGGGTCATACTTCGCCCACGCTCGCCCGCTAGCATCCGTCTGGGGGGCAAACGGCGTCACGACACCAGCCCCGCTGGCAACAGTCCAGGTGACAGCCACGTTGGGCGGCCCTTCGAACACCACGATGGCGGTCGCGTCTGCGCGCAGAGGGTTGGATAGCATGCGCAAGCTCATCGTGTCGCCGCCATCCGAGCGAGTTCGCCTCCCAACCAGTCCTGAAGCGTCCAATGAAGCGCGCTGTCCGGGATCTGCAGTTGGAAGCTGGTGGGTGCTGGCTGAAGGTGTGGCGCGCCGGATGCCGGCGGCGCGGAAACCAGGCCGCCGCCTGCGAAGCGCGCCACTGCGCTCGATCGAGCGAAGGACGCCGGGTGAACGGAGCCTCGGAACTGCGAGGCAGCCGAGCGCACCGCCGCGCCGCCGCGGTTCACCCAATTGAGAAAGCCCACACCGACATCGCGCACGGCCGACGCCCGCACGACGTACTCCTGATCGGAAAGCAGAGCCGGGATACTGTCGCTGGTGGTGGTGCCTGGGCCGCGGATGTAGCCGCCTTCGGCTTTTTTCACAGCACCTCCCCCTCCAATTCCGACAAAGGAAAGCACCGTGTCTATGGTGCCACCCATGTTCCCGAACAGCGAATCGAACAGCTTCTCGCCAAGCTTCTTCCCGATTGCATTCAACAAAGAATTGACAACGCTTTTTGCGAATTCATTTACAGCCTGCGACGCGCTCTTTGCGCCAGTAACCACGTCCTGGAACATCGTACCGAAGCCAGTAACGAATGAAGTCTTCGCTACCTGCTGGACATCGGTGGATGCCTTCTTCAGCCCTTCTATCTCCGCCTTGACCTGCTCCGCATTGGACTTAATCTGTATCGATGGCGACGATGCAGCGAGCGTATCGAGTTCTTTCTGTAGCCGCTCAAGATCCGGCAACGCCTGGTCTCTGATCGGGCGGAACGCCCTCTCCAATGAATCCCCCTCGAAACCCTGGCCCTGCAGCAGTTGGCTAGACCGTTGCAGCCGACCCAAGATCTCATCAATCTGCCCCTTGATGCGCTGGAAGTCAGCCTGGTCGACCTCAAGGCGAATCTTTTGCTCGACCACGGCCGGCGACAGCAGTTCTGGGTTGGCATTTGACATCTCGAGCAGGTCCCGGTTGCGGGCCCGCACGTTCTTCTCGATCTGCTCGCGAGTGAGGGTGCCGGTCGCGGCATCAACCTCGGTCTGAATGCCCGTGGCCTGCGTCTCCAGCAGGCGCTTAGCCCGATCCCGCTCGGTATTGGATTCGCTAATTGCCTGGGTGCGATCTTGCTCCAGCTTGAGGTTGCGGGTGTTCAGCTGCTGGATTTCGGTCTCCAGCTTCTTGTTCTGGGTAGCAATCTGCACCCGCTCGTTCGGGTTCTTTGGGTTCTGGCCGCCCAAGCTCCCCTGCTCGGCCTGCAGCTTCTCGATCAGCTTCCGGTTGCGAGACTCTTCGGCATCAATGCCGTCGGTGACGATCTTCAGGCGCTGGTTATAGTAGGCTTGGACACCTACCAGGCTGTCTTTGTAGGCGCGCTCGTTCTCCGCCTGGTCAAACGCCAGTGCGTCCTTCTTGAGCGTCAGCTCCTGATCGAGCGTTGCCTTCAGCTGTTCAAAATCGGCCTTGGCCGCGGCATTCTGTGTGCCGAGCCCCGAGCCGCCAGCACCCTGCCGGCGCGCCTCGGAAATGGCGTCGTTGCGTGCCTTGGTGACCTCGGCCAGGCGCTTCGGATCGAACTTCGGGTTGTCCTTCTGGAGCTCAGGCGTCTCCGACACAGCCTTGGCGAAAGCGGAGTTGATCTCCTTGATGTCATCGGCCGCCTTCTGGGACGTGCTGCGGTGCTTCTTGACCAGGTCCGTGAAGTCCTGCAGCGCGCCGCTGTTCTTCAGGCCGATCTTGCCGACGGCAGCCTCTTGCTCCTTGGCCTGCTTGTCGACAGCCTGCTGTTGCAGCTGCCCAAGCTCCTCGAGGGCCGCCAACTGCTGCCGTGCCTGGTTCAGCTCGCGATCGCGCGAGCCACGGGAGAGCTTTTCGCCGTTGCTTAGGATGAACGGACGCATGCCGCTCGGCCCCGGCTGCTGCGCCGCGCCTTCGAGCAACGCGATCCTGTTGCGCAGCGCATCCTGCCCAGCCTTGTTCTCGCCGATGTCACCTGCGCCGAACTTCAGTTCCCGTTTCATGCGGGCAATCTTGTCGCGGGTGGTCTGCACGGACACGTCGATGCCATTGAGCGAGTCCTTCGCCGCGCTACCGAACGACGCCCAAGCGGCCACGCCGGTGATCAGCAACGCGACGATCCCGATGGGACCGCCCAGCAGGCCGGCGACGCGCGAAAGCACGCCGGCGGCACCGGCCGGCCCCATGGCAGTCGCAAGGGCTGCCTGGGCCGCTGCGTGCGCCGACGCTGCTGCCGCGGCACGCTGCTGAGCAGGCACCAGTACCGTCTCAGCCAGCGCCAGCCGCTGGATGCCGGCGGCCGCCACCACCGTGGCCTCGGCCTCGGCAAGCAACAAGCCGGTGTGGATCCGAATGGCGTCAGCATGCGCCACCTTCGCCCGCAGATCCGCCAGCGTGGCGGCGGTAGCCGCGCGAGTCGCGGCATCACCGCCGAGGGTCGCACTGGTCGCGGCGGTGATGGCGCCGGCAACGCCCTCCAGCACCCCGCGCACCACCTGGAATACCTTGAGCGCCGCGTACGCCTGCCCGAGCGCAACCACGGCTTCGCGATGCTCGAGCAGGAAGCCAGCCACCCGGCGCAGGCCCTGCCCGAGGTCGACAAGACCCTCCGCAAAGCCACGCATCGTCTGCACGGTCTGCGGATTGAGCTGGATCGACTTGACCTTGTCACCCTCACGCTCGATCGTCACGAAGGCGTCAGCAGCTTCGCCCAGCCCTTCCTTGATGGCTTCGAACAACGGCTTGAAGCCCTCGGCCGCCGCCCGCGTCGCCCCCTCCTTCAGGCTGGAGAGCCGGCCATCGAAAGTGTCACCGAAGCGCGCGGACGCGGCCTCGAAGCCCTGCAGCCGGTCCATCAGGAACTTGAACAGGCCTTCGCTCGAAGCCTTGGCGCGCTTGATGTCCTCGTCCTTGATGCCCAGCGCCGTGGCCAGGGTCGAGCCCGACGGCGTGATGCCACCCTGCACCAGATCCCGCAGTTCCTGAATCACCTGGTTCGAGTTCAAGCCGAGGGACTTGACCGCGTTGACACCGGTCACGGTCAACTGCCGCACCTGCTCGAGCGTCAGCTTGGCGGCCAGCGCCGGGCCAAGGATCGCTTGGAAAGCGCGAACGAGTTCCTCGCTGTTGGCGGCGGTGGCCAGTGCGTCGTTGTTCAGGTCGGCGATGATCTTGCGCGAGATGCCCAGAGCCTGGTTCAGGCTGACAGCCTTGCCGTCGATCGTGATCATCGAGGAGAGGATGCCGGCCATGCCGAGCTCGGCCGTCTCCATGCTGGCAGAGAACTTGATGCCCGCTTCTGGCAGGCCAGTCAAAGCGGCTTTCACGGCCTGCAACGCCTGACCGATGATGAAGATTCCGGCAGCAACAGTGCCGATGCTCTTCAGGCCTGCCACGCTCTGACCGATTGATCGAACCTCGTCGCCGACCTTCGCCAGTTCTCCAGCCGTTGTGCGGGCGGTCGTCTGCACGCCCTGCAGGCCAGACTGAACGCCGGAGAGATTCTTGCCCGACTCGTCGGTCTTCTTCAGTGCCGAAGCAAAGTCGCGCAGAGCGGCAAGAGCCCGCTCGTTCGCGAGATTGATCCGGTAGCTGATTTCACGTTCGGTCATGGGCGTCTAAGTGGTACGCTGAATGCCTTCCAGAGTTGTTTCCAGCCCTTCTCGTCGGCCTGGCCGCCACGTGCGATCAGGAGTTGCTCCCGACTACGCTCCTGCCCTTGCCGGGCTATTGCATCCGAGAAGCCCCTCAGCTGGGCCATGGTGTAGCCCAGCACTTCGCTCAGACTGTGGCCGGCCCCGACGAGCTGTTGGGCGATGTCGAACCACCCGGGAACATCGCCTGAAGCTGGCTGGCTACTGGCTTCAGACGTTGCTCGAAAAAATCTCGGTTCACACTGAGCACGTCCGCGAACAGATTGACCGGCACGTCCAGCTCCTGCTCGTCCAGCCAGTCCCGCTCCACGCGCGCACCAATGCAGATGACAGTCAGCAAAGCCTCCGCATGCCGCGTGAACAGGTGCACGATGTCGCCAGCCACCATTGCATCCGGCAGCACGCCGATCTCGGCGAAGACGGGCTCCAGAGCGGAGAGCATGGGGCCGAATTCCTTCACCTTGAGGGGGGTAATCCGAACCTGGCGCTCGCCGAAGCCCCTCTCGATCGAGGGGCCGCCGGCGAGTTGCGTCAGTTCGGCAACGGGTGCGGGGGTGCTCATGGATTACGTCAGCTGGACCAGGCGCCCGAACTGGCCGTAGTCGCTGGCCGCGGTCTTGGTTTGGTCGCTCAAGCACGACCCGGCCAGCTCAAACGTGTTGAGGTCGTCGCTGATCATCGAGAAGTCCTTGGCCGGATCCAGGCGGGTGCGGTAGATATCGAGCACCACCTTCGGAAAGCCAGACACTGCGGTGTTGAGCCCAACGAAGCGCACCCAGTATTCGACGTTAGCGGCCGTGTACATCTTCACGCGACTCAGAGCGGCCTTCGTGTAGTCGGCCTTCAGAGGCAGCGTGTACGGGCCGCCGGTCGTCGCGTCCAGAATCTCGATCTGACCAGATTTCGCGTCCAGATCGTAGTTCGTGCCGGCCACGAGGGTCTTCGGCGTTCCGGAGCTGTCCTTGATGGTGACGGCCGACAGATCCTGAGCAGCCAGGATGAAGACATTGCCGACCGCGAGGGTGCCAGTGGTCGGCGAGATGATCTCGTTGGTGACCGATCCGGAGGTCTGAGCCACCGCATCGCCTTGCGTGAGCAGCTGGATGTTCTCGGTGCTGATCTGCCGCAGCGAGGCCTTGAAGCTCATCTTGAGTTCGCGCGTGATACGCACGACGGTCTGGCGGTTGCCGGAGTAGTTCTCCTTGGCCTCCAGCACATCGGGCTCGGCCGAGAACGAGACGTCAGCGGCGTCGCCAACCCAGCGCATTGCCTTCGGATTGCCTGCGGTGTCGCGCTGGCCGAAGAACAGTTTTCCCTGCCCCGAAAAATAGTCCATCATGCTCTCCAGTTGTGGCCGTTACGGGGCCGTGGGTTTTTCCAGATATTCAACAGCGCCCAGCACCTGAGCGCACACAGTCTTAGAGCCGGCGCCACGCGGCATCGCGCGATCCCCTACGATGCGCAGGTTCATGACCAGTCCATCCAGCCCGCCATCCTTGAACACGGCACGCTTGATGTCGGCGATGAGCGCATGGGCTTTCACGAGCGGGTTATCCGGGTCGCACACATCAAAGGCCTCGATCACGAATGAGCGCGCCCAGGTATTGGTTCCGGCATGCGGCCGCATATCGCTCTTGTTCTCACCCGAGCCGTCATGCAACGAGGCCAGCGGAACTGGATCCTGCTCATCGTTGCCGAACTCCCGGCCGAGATAGACCCGCGCGCCGATGTCCGTCTGATAGCCGCCTGCCACACGAATCGTCGCGAGCCGCTCTTTGATGGCCTGGAGGATTTCAAGCGCCTTGCTCATGCCTTGGTCACCCAGTAAGCGGCAACAAAAGTGTCATCCTCGTCGCGCTCGTCGACGGTGTACGTCACCCCAGCGAGTGCACCGAGTTCCTCGGGGGTATAGCTGGCACTGTCATAGACGATGGTCGCGCCACGCGCCAGAGTCGCGATGTCCGAGCGCAGCACGGTGATGCGGGTGCCAATCTCGGTGCGGTCGCCGTACTCCCCTGCAGTGCGCGGCAAGCGCTCGACCACGGCGTCGAAGACGTCGTCGCCTGAGCGCAGGCGCGCATTCGCCAGGCGGCGAAGCACCGCCCGGGAGACGCGCTGGTCGAAGGAATGCGGCGCGACCATTTCTTATCAGCTCGTCAGGTTGCCACCGGCAGGTAGGCGCCGAGCTTGATCTTGACGGTCGCGCTCGGGTTCGCCGCAGCTTCGACCGCCACACCCACACATTGCTGCGCGGTGGTGGTCTTGTTGACCACCTTGTTGGTCGCATCCCAGAACACGCGGTCACCCACGCTGATGGCCAAGGCCGAGGTCTTGGCAATCTCGACCACACCCTCGGTGCGGAACTCGTTCGCCACACCGTTCTTGGCGTCGTTGACTGCGACACCGAACAGGCCAGCACCGAATAGGTATCCGGTACCGGCCGCCACATCGGCGGCGGGGGCCAGCGCCAGGGACTCGCCGTACTGAATGAAGTTCTTCATGATCCGATCCTTTCGAAGTCAGTGGGTGGAATCGGCCGGTTACGCGCCAGCGTTCTTGTGCGCGCCGCGGTAGTCGATACCCGCCACGCCGAAATCGATGCGGACCTTGTAGCGGGCGCCGTCCACGTCGAAGCCGTTCTGCAGCTCCAGATACGGATCCTGCGCGCCGTCCAGGAAGGCAACCTCCATCGCCGGAGCTTCCGCCGGATCGGCGAAGAAGTACCAGGCCGTGCCAGCCAGGCGCGGGGTATCGACGATGTCGCGCACCAGGCCGCGCACCAGGTTCGGCTTCTGCAGCTTGTTGGCGGTGTCCGGGTCGTACTGCGCGTCGTTGGTCACGCGCGCGGTACCGCCGATGCCAATCGGGCCCAGCCAGATCGCGGGGCGCAGGTCGAGATAGTCGTTGCCGCCGACATCCTTCTGCTGCGCCATCTGCACGCGGCCGGCCTCGAAGGAGGCCACTGCCGGCGCCGCCGCGGTGCCAGCGATGTTTCCGTGGTTGGCATGGAACAGTGCCAGACCGTCTTCCAGAGTCGGGCCAGCGCCGGAGTTTTCAGCCAGACGGGCATACACGGCCGCCTCGATGGTGCGCTTCGCGGCGCGGCCAAGCATGCTGGCAAGACCGATGAATGCGCCCAGATCATCATTGATGATCATCTGGCGGCTCAGGTTGATGATGTTCCCGCGGGTGCCGGCCGTGATGGAGGCCTTCTCGCCATCCGGGATGGTCTTGTTCTTGAACTCGCCGAGTTCGTTCAGTACGTCAAGGTTGCCGAGGCTGCCGACACGGTAGCGCGGATGTGCGCGGAAGTCCGACACGCTGCCGATCGAGCAGAAGCGGCTCCAGGTATCCGGAGCGAGCGCGTAGGCCTGCTGGAGCGTCTTGTGCATGGTGTTTTCCAGCAGGACCGGGAAGTCGCTGGTCGACTGCGTGAAGGCAGCCGCAACGATCTTCATCTGGTCCATACCGTCGACCTTGATGCCAGCCCGGACGAGGCATGCGCGCGCCAGATCGAGAAGTTTGTAGCCACGTAGCGGATTGGCTGCGTTGACGCGCACCGGCGCCCCCTTGTCATCCCGGGCGGCGGCTCGGGCCAGGATTGCCTCGGTCGCGGCCGCCCGGAACTTGTCCTGCTCATCCTCGACAGTGACGATGTTGCCGGCGACCGGCGTGCCTTCCTTGCCGAGGTGGGCCAGCAGCTTTTCCCGCGCGCCCTGCACGCTGCATTGGGTGTCGGCCTCGCAGGCAGCCATCAGATCGGCGACGCCTTCGCGGGCGCCGAAGCTGGCAAAGGCCGCGCGGATATCGGTGCGGCGCTGGGCCTCGGCTTGCACGCCGCGCGCAACGGCTTCGGCCTGAGCAGCCTGAGCGGCCTGGGCCGCGGGATCGGCCGATGCAGCGGCCGCCGGGTTCGGATGAGGCATGTGCTTCTCCTTCAAGTTGAAAGCGGCTGCCGCCGCCGGGATGGCGCGGTAGCGAGAAAGGTCGTGGGACGCGGCAATCGGCATCGCCGTGGTGACCGAATCGATGAACTTCTCGGCCAGCGCCTGCTCGGCCGTGTAGTAGTGGTCGACGCCATCGGTCAACAGCGCCAGCATCTCCTCCACCGGTCGACCGGTCTTGGCGGCGTAGCTGTTCGACATCGCCTGCGCCCAGGTGTCGAGGTAATCGGCCACTTCGCGCAGTTCCACCGCATTGCCACCGGCATAAACCCATGGAGCGTGGATCATCAGGACCGAGTTCTCGGCCATCTCGACGGTATCGCCGGCCATGGCAATCAGGCTGGCGATGCTCATGGCAGTGCCGTCGATGCTGACGGTCACCGCAGCCCGGTGGCGCTTGATGGCGTTGTAGATGGCGATCCCATCGGTGACTGACCCGCCGAAGCTGTTGATGCGGACAACGAGCTCATCAACATCAAGGGCCGCCACTTCCTTGACGAAGCCGGCAGCCGTCACGGACTCACCCCACCAGGATTCCCCGATATCGCCGTAGATGAAGATCTCGGCGGAGGTGGCAGCAGTGCCGCCGGCCGCGACGGCCGCCGCGGCGGCTGCCGACACTGCCCGGGCGCGAATGCTGTACCACTTCTGGGAAGACTTGCTCATTGCCGTGACCTGTGCATTGGTATGCAGCAAGTGTGGCAAAAAGAGATTCCGGTTTTTAGGGGTAAAACCGGAATATTTTCACCGACGACATGAAGCAGCGCGTCAGGAAGCCGACACGCCGGCGCGGGAACGCGTGCGACCTGGTTGAGCGGGCTCTGGCGGAGCATCGGCCAAGGCCGCCGAACCTTCCTTCGTGTTGGCGAAATCTGAGGCCAGCACCAGCCCCTTGTCGGCAGCTTCCTTCCTGAACTTCGTGATGTTTTCCAGTACGTCGTACGGATTGACGCCGCGCTTGCGCATGACCTCGACCTCGGATGCGAAGCCGCATTGCACCAGCAGCTGCCAGGCGAGCGCTTCCTTCATTGGGTCGATCCATGGCATGGCCTGGCCGACGAACATTGCATCGTCAGCCAGATCTGGCGCCACATCCTTCGGCCGCGGCACAACTCCGGACAGGTCGGCGATCGCGACGAAAGCCTCCCATACTGGCTGAACGAACATGCCAGTGAACTCGTCGGTCAGCACAGCATAGTTGACCCACTGCTCCACCAGCTCCTGCCGCTGAGACGAATAGGTGCCGTCATAGTCCCGGCTAATGCTCGAGTAGCTGGCGCCGATGCCGGCTGATGCCGCGCGAAGCTGGCCCTGCCGGAAGGTGAGGACATTTGGATTCGGCCGCTTGGTGTCGACCAAGCCGATTTCCTCGCCCACCTGCAGGCCGTCGATGATGGTCCCGGGATCGAAAGCGATTTCGCGCGGAATAGGGTTGCCCTGCTCATCCCGCTGGATGCTGTCCGGGTTGAACCCATCCGGCGAAAGCTTCTTGATATAGGCGGTCAGCCGAGCGGCAAGCTTGGCAGCCACCCGCTCGCTCTCCTCATAGTCCTTGATGTCCTCAATTCTGGTGATCACGCTAGCGAACTCGGAAACGCCGCGGAGCTGGCCAATGCGGTCAATGGCCGCCACTTGCAGCATGTTCTCTGCGGGGATTCGCTTGACGTCCGAGCCGCGCGCGAGGAAGGCGTTGTCTCCCGGGAAGCTCTTGTAGACGTAGTAACCAGTACGGCGGCCCCAGGCATTGCGCTGGATGCCCTGCCGGATATTGGCGGCCGGGTCCTCATAGTCCATTGGAACCATATCGGGCTCGAAGAGCTCAAGCGAGAACGGTACCTTGCTGCCGTGCTGGAGGAACGGCACGGTGCCGCGCAGCAACTGAGAGAATGCCTCGCCATCTCGAAACCAGGTCTTGGCAACCAACCGCTGGACCTTGGCCCAGTGGTGCTCCTGCGTGACTTCCGGCAGCTTCTGCCAGTCTCGCCAAGCTGCGCGCAAGTCAGCGGCATACTTCTCGTGGATCGTGCCATCGGGCCGTCGCGGCTGCGGCTCGACCCCGATTCCGCCCGGACCGACAACGTTATTCACCAGCGTGCGCAGCATTCCACGCGAAATATCGTGGTTCCGCTCGAGGTGACGTGCCTGCGCGCGCAGCCAGATCGCACCTTGCCGGACCAGTTGGTCCGGCGATGCCTGATTGCGATGAAACTTCCTCAGCCGACTGGGCTGCGCCGCTTCGTAGACCGCTTGGAGAGCCGCGCGGTCAAATAGGCGGCGGCGCCCGGCCGTTGGATCGAAGAACGCAACAATCTGGTCGATCAGGTTCATGGTCAGCGGTCCAGTCTGGCATTGAGAAAACGGATGCCGCCGGAACCTGGCACGCCGGCGGCCTGCGCCTGCTCGTTGGCCACGCGAGCCTCCCATTCCTGCCGCCCCTTCCGAATTTCGGATAGGTCCTCCATGCGCAGCACACGGTCGCCCAAGCGGGCTTCCTTGCCTTCGAGAATGGCCTGCTCGGCGGCCAAGTACTTCGCGAGCATGTCAGTGGCGGTCGTCATGGCGTCCAATCTATGGGAAAGTGAGTCCGGTTTTTAGGGGAAAAAGCGGAATATCTGCACTCGTGTGGGACTAGGTCCGGTTGATCACCTCGTAGAAGGTGGTTTTGCTGATCCCGAATTGCCGGCAAACCTCATCGCGATTCCGGCCATTGAAGGCGGCGCGGATGGCCTCATCCCGTTCCCGCCGGTCTGGCGCCGGGATATAGACCTCCTGTCCGCCCAGAAGCTGGCGCAGACCGCGCTCCAGCGCCTCGACGAATGGCTTGGCGAGCCTTTCGATGGGCGTGATTTCCTTGAGCACGATGGTGGTCAGCGCGCCGGTCAGATCGATGGCGGTGTCGGACTGCGAGGTGTTGTCGTTCTTCGGGGTGTCGCTCATAGGCGGCTGCTCCAGTCGTCCGAGGCAATGGAAGTTCTTCTGGCGGGTGGTCGAGGTGCTGCCGGCGCGGCCGCTACCGAAGGCGTCGCAGCTCGCGCCGACGAGCCGGCGGGCTGGGACCTTAGGCGTTGCTCCAACTGATCCCAGTACTTCGCCGCCTTGCGAGCCAGGTCGAGGTGAGTCTCCAACCAGACGGCATAGACCGTGCAATCCCAGGCCTCGACCCGCTTCCGGGTGGCCGACCATTTGGACTCTTCGCCCCTGGCCGTCATTTTCGTGGTGCGCTGTTCGCCGGCCATCTGGCGGAAAAATTCGTCTGACAGCTCATGCGAGAAGTGCATGTAGCCCGGGCCCGGCCGGGGAATGTGGAGGCGGTTGTAGATCAGATCCTTAGCGTGGTTCGTGCCCACGTGCCAGAGCTGCACGCCGTTGCGCTTCACGCGGCCGCGCCAGTCGATATCCACTTTGGCTACGCCGTCCTTGATGTGCTTCTCCCGGCCAGGACGACCGGCAACGGCAAACACCTTGCGGCGGGCATATTTGGCTGCGTAGGCATAGACCGCATGCGTATTGTGACCGCGGGAGTCGATGGCAGCGCCTTCTATATACAGGGTGGCGCCAGACTCGTGGGTGAATGGGGTGTCAAACAGGTATTCGGTCAGGTCATCCCACACCTTGTCTTGCGCCGGGTTCCCGAAGAACACCTGGTGGTCGACCACCCATTTTTCGCAGCCACGGCCATAGGCCCAGACCACCACCTCCAGCCGGTTGTCCTGAGTATCCACCCCCGCCAGCAACAGCAGACCTCCGAGCGGCACCCACCGTAGTGCATAGGGTTCGGCACGCTGCTTGATCTCGTCGACGTCGGTGCGCTCGACCTCCTGCTCCCAGGCCTCGCCGCGGGTGGTGTTGACGAAAGCCTTGAGCTTCGACATGTCGCCTGTCTGGGCCTTCTCGTTCGCCGCCAGGAACTCGCGCACGATATCGGCCCAGGCCACAGCTGGGCTATAGGCGGTCCACACCCCGACAAAGGCGACGTGGCGCGGTGGTCGCACCACCTTGCCCTTCGCATTGCGAAACACACCATCGTGGCTGATGGTGGTGCCGTCATCCGACTGGTACCGGCCCTGTTCCCACACGCGCAAATAGTCGGCCTGCTGGATCAGCGCGCCGCAGTGCGGGCACAGGTGGCGCACAGTCTCCGGGTCATCGTTCGTCCACTTGAAACCGTGCGCTTCTTCCTTCCCGCCCCAGGTGATCGGGTGGAAGGTGTCGCATTCCGGGCAGGCGATGTGGTAACGGAACCGTTTCTCGGCAAGCTCCACCCGGCGCTCTATCAGCGACAGTCCCTTTAGCTTGGGGGTAGAGCCGCACACCAGCTTCGGGAAGGTAGCGCCCTCGGTACGCTTGGCTGCCAGCGTGACGGGGTCCCCCTCTTTCTCGACATCGCTGTCGAATGCGTCGAGCTCGTCGAGATACGCCACGTCCACCGAGATCCGGCGGTAGTTCTTTGCCGCCTTACCACCGCGCAGGTGGAGCATGGAGCCGAGAAACTTCTTGGCCTGCAGCGTGTTGTCTTTGTGCCTAGCGAGGAAGGCCGGGAAGATTTCCCGCATCACCGCCACATCGCGCAGCATCGGCTCCAGCTCGGTCTTGACGAACTCGTCGCGGTCGTCGTCGGCCGGCTGCCAGAGCGCTTGGTTCCGGCGCCGGTGATGGGCGAAGTAGCCCACCGCGGCGAGGATCATCTTCGTGTACCCCACGCGCGCCGACTTCTGCAGGTCAACTTCCCGAATGGCGTCATTGCTGATGCAGGCGAGGATCGCACGTTGGAAGGGCCACGCACTCCAGGCCTGCTCGACATAGGAGGATTCGGCCGACAGGTAGAAGTGCGCGGCCGCCCATTCCTCGAGCGTCATCGGCTCTGGCGTGCCGAACCCTGCCAGGCCCCGGCCGAGGTGGTGCGCAATGATGGGGCGATATTGAGGCGCCAGCATCAGGCAGGCTCCTCTTCGTCGGGCGCTTCGATGCCCAGGTCATCCAGCGTCACGGCGGCGGCAATATTGCGCGCCTTCGCCACCTCCCGGGTGATCAACTCAACATCGTCGGCGGACAGACTCGGCAGCCGGCGCTTGAGCATGCCCGGTATTGCCTCAAGGATCCCGGACACGCGCGCGCCAGCCTGCGACAGAACCTGTTCGATCAGATGAACCGGCGCCAGCTCGCGCCGAGTGACCTCGTTCTGCAAGGCAATGCGGTCAGCCTGCTCTTTCGCAAGGCGCGCACGCTCGGCGACCAGGTCCAGACCCTCCTCTTCCGAAGCGCGACCGGCGGCAGTCTCGCGGAGGTGGCTGCAATAGGCGAGCAGCATCTGTCGACCGGTCATGCCAGCTATCAGGATCCCGCGCGCAACGAGGCTACTGACCGCTGGCTGGCTGATGCCGACCAGGCCAGCGAACTCTGCTTGCCTCATCTTCGCGTCGAGATTTATCACATAACCCCCCTAGAGCCGCGTCGTGACTAGAGAGCGCGCGAGGCTCGAATTACCCTTACAGGGCGCCTCTCGGGAGTACCTTTCGTCACTTTTTACGGTGTGCACCAGACCTGTGCAGCAGCCGGACAGGCGCCGGGCGGCGACGCCCAAGGCGCTGGCGCTGGCCGAGGCCGGACCGATAGCAGTCATCGAAAGGCCCTCGAGTACTTGGCCAGGGCACGCGTCAGCTCGCCCTCGAACTCGGTGCGGGCGATCTTGTCGGCCACCTCAAAGAAGCGGAAGCGAGGCTGATAGGCTGGCGCACGCACGAACACGAGCACCGGCACGATGTCGCTGCCGTGAATGCCACGCTTGGCATAGACACCAGACGGCAGGGTCTGCATGCGCCCGTGCATCCAGCTGCGCGCGCCGATACGATGCCCACGCCGGGCCACGAAGTAGGCCACGCCGTTGATGGTCTTGAAGCCATTCGCACTGCGGCCGACTCGCTCACGCCGCGCGCGGCTCTTGCCTGTGGCGTTGGCGCGATACCCCTGCTCGCCGAAGGCACGGAGGTAGCTCAGGATCTGGATGATCTGGGCGCGGCTCATGTTGCCGTAGGCGTCCAGCTTCGCGCCGGCCGCTGGGATCGCGTACTCGTCGGGCAGCATGGCGCCAATGCGCTGCAGCGCCTTCTCGAAGCGCTTCCAGCCCCGCCCTCCGCCTGAGACCTCGGGCGCTAGGTACTTCACAGCAGGCGTGCCCTTGCTGGTATCCGCTTTGAGGCCCACTACCGCCTCAGGCTTGGCCGGCGTGGCGGGCGTCAGGTACACGCTGTTGATGGTGTATCGGGTGGGCCTGTCAAAGGCACGCTGGATCTCGGTACGCTCAGCGTCGCGGATCTTGCGTCCAGTCTGCGTGAGGGCGACGACGCTGGCGAACGGCAGGTCGCGATTCATTAGCCGGTCGATGTCACGTATCACAGCGGCTGCATTGCCACTCATGCTGAGCTTGTCGGCCATCGTCAGCCCACCCGCGGCATAGGCCGCACGTCGAGCCAGACACAGACCATGATGCCGATGACCACAGAAACCAGAATCCATACGTACATCGTCATCACCTCGAAAAGAAAAAGCCTGCCGAGTCGCCTCGGACAGGCAAAGCCCACATCGTGGGAGGAGACACAGGTTGTGGCGCGCGTGCACGCGCCCCCAGAAGCGGCGTGGCAGAGCGAAAGATTCCCCGGTGCTTTCACTTTGTTCCCCGTTGCAAAACCGTCAATGCCAGCCAGCATCAGCCTCCGTTGAGCTGCGCCAGCGTCGCGTCGAGCAGATCCAGCTCCGTCATCTTCAGGATCCGCAGGTATGTCTTGTCTCCATGCACCCCGTTCTTGCCCTGGTGGCAATCCAAGTGGCAAAGGGGAATGACCAGGTGATTTCCGGCCCGCTGCGCGCCACCCTGACCCGTGCGGATGTGGTGCGCGTCAGTGGCGGATTCTTGCCGCCGGTCCAGCAGCGTGCAGCAGATGCACGCCATCTTCTTAATCCGGCCCATGTAGGCAAGTTCCGCCTTGGTCGGCGCCTTTTTGCTCATGCAGCCTCCCCGACGAACAAGCCGCTCTGCTGCGCGTGCAGCGGCTCCACGACGATCTCGGCGCGCGGATTGGCGCGGTCGATGGAATGGAATACATGCTTCTCCCGGACTTGCCGGTCATTGACGTAGACGCCGCGCTGGACCAGCACCCGCTTGTCGCCCTTCCCCGAGTACCGGGCCTGCATCACGTCCAGCAGCACGGATTCGTCCAGGTCGGGCCGCTCGCTGGCGTAGAACAGGTGCAGAGTCACCCGCACGGGTCCCTCCAGCATCTGGCGCGCGGCTGGCGGAATTTGGCGCAGAGCATCGCGCTCGAACTTCCGAGCCTTCTCCGACTTGATGCTGGCTGGCCGGTGCCGGATCGTGACGATCTTGCGGCTGTTGGCCTTGCTGGCACATTCGCCGAGGATGGTGAAAGCAATCATTGTCGTCATGCCGCACCCCGCCGGCGCGCAGCAAACCATCCACACCGGGCGCTCGTTTCGTCCATCCACTGGCACGGCGCGACATCGGTCGGCCAGGTAGGCGTGCGAAACCAAGTCTCGAAGGCTTGCCAGGCCTTGGCACGGCTGGCGGCCTCACCAGCAATGGCCGCCTCGCACTTTCGCGCTTCGAGCCGCCGGATGCCATCGTCATCGCCGCAATCGTTCAGGCAGTCGCAAACCCGAAGGTGGATCGATGGGCCGGTCATGCGCCCCCTTCAGGTGGCGTGGCGCTCATGGCGGCATCAGCCTTGTCTCGCTTGATGATGTCTGTGCAGCTTTTATGACCGTAACAGCATTCGTCCGGCATGCCCTGCGGGAAACCCATGCAGCAGTCGGCGCAGATCCACTCACATTCGCCGCGAGCCGCACGCATCTCCCAGTCCCGCGTGATCTTGTCCATCGTGGCGATGGTTTCCGACATATCGCCGCCTTCAGGCTTGACGGCGAAAAAGATCCCCAATCCGCTCATGCACCCTCCTTGCTGGCGCTCATGGCGGCGCGCAGTTCGTCCTCTGCCGCATGCAGGTCTTCAATGCTGCGATATTTGATGTTGATCTCGTACAGAGAATCCGGGCCGCAGACACGGGAGGTCTTGAATCCGGTGCGGAATACGGCGAACGCATCGGGCTTCCCCACCTGGTCGGCAGGCGATGCGGCGATCATTGGGCAGACCGACAGGTCGATGGGCTTGTACCAGCCATCCATCTGAATCGTGCAGGCGCGGCGGCCCAGCGGCTTGCCTTCCACCTCGACCAGTCGCGCGCCCAAGCCATCGGCAATGTGCTGCATGACTTCCCGATAGCTCAGCGTGGCCGCCTCTTCCGACCACGGCGCGGCGATCAGATCAAGGTCGCGCTCCAGCGTCCCGTGCACGCCGATCGCGTAGCCGACTTCTCGGGCCAGCTCGCGGATGCGATCGATTGGCGGCAGTGCCGGCTCTTCCCAGCCCGCGCACGGCTCGACGGTCGGCGCTCCGCACTTGTGGCATTCATCGCCTTTACGCGGCGCATTGCATTGCTGGCACCTGCGATCCGTCAGCGCGGCAGGCGCAGGGGCGGCGAGATAGTCGCGCAGCATCATGGCTGCATCCATCGTCCTGCAGTCTTCCCCGTGGCCGCAGCGCGGGCATTCCCAACTGCTGATTTCCAAATCCTTGGACACCGCTTCCAGCATTGCCCTATCGGACGCCACCGGCTCCGCCTGTTGCACGCTGGAGCTCGGGGCAACGTTCACGCACGATGTCCCCGGGTGCGAAGCGTGCCCGCACGTCCGGCATTTTTCGTCGGCCCTCGGGGCGCCTTGGGCGAGGATGGCGCGGGCTTCTACGTATTCGACATAGCCGTCCCAGTCCGCAGCGAGCGAAGCGGCGTGGTCCTCGACGGTGCCGTCAAACGGCAGGACGACCGCCCTCGTTGTCGGGAAGTGATCTGGGTTCCCGCCAGCAGCGGCGATTTCGGCGCGCCGCTTTGCAGCGTAGGTGGAGTGGAATTCGTTGACTGCGGCAGCGATGCGCTCGGCTTCCTTCTTCGTCGGTGCTGCGACAACATCGTCGGGCCCTTCGATGTGGATCATCCATAGCGGCACGATCAGCCCCTGCGCCACGGGAGCGGCTTGCGGCGGGGCAGCGTAGACCGGCATGGATATGCCGCACATGCTATTCCGCGCCCTGCGCAACGCCACCGCAGTTATGGGCTTCGCGAGATCCTCAGGGTTGATGTACCCGATAGGCACCGCCTCGCCTTGCGGTTCCTGCGCCAGGGCGGCGCTGGCGGCTTGGGCCTTGACCAGCGCGCGCGACAGCCAGCGGATGCGGTCTTTCACGGCCGTCATCCATACGATCGGCATGAATGCCTTGCCGGCCGCGACAGCCGCGAAGTCAGGCCGGGTGTCGTAGTTCAGGAACGCGCCGTTCGCCAACTCGTCGTCGGTCAGGTTGCCCAGCGCCAGCGCCGCGCGCTCTCGGTCGTAGTAGTCGCCGTGCGGGTCCGGTTCCCCGTTGGATCGCCAGGTTGCGGCAGGCGTGCGCGCCACGGCCTCGTCTTGCTTGTTCTGCTCGGTCATGCCGTCACCCATGTCATGGTTTGTGGAAATCGTTACCGGTAGCAAAAGCCGTGTCTTCGCCACCAATGTTCATGCGAAGCAGGCATGCGGCAGCCTTCAGCAAGTTCTGAGCGCGGAGGGCCGTCGCGGGCTTCATTTCGCCAATCGTGACCAGGTCCTCGGCTGCTTCCACGCAAGACAGCGCCAGGCAAGTTCGGTCCTCGACCTTGCACGCGGCATTGATCAGCGCAACGTCATTGACCTTGACCGCGTTGTCCTTCAACAGCTCGATGGCGGCGGTGGAGCTCATACGGTCACCTCGTCTCGCTCTTCGTCGTGGAGAGGGACGCCACTGATTGGGCGCAGCCATGCGTCGGGGCAATCCGCATCAACGCCAAGCGTCAGAGCGCCGGACTTCTTGTTGCGAACGATGCCAACTCCTTGAAACTGGACAACCCACGCCGGAAGACCATTAACGTTCGGCGCAGAGCGGAGCACCTCAACGACCTTCCCCACCGCAGCAGGCGCACCCTCAGCCCGCACGACAATCGCCAGATCGCCAGGTTTGCAGTTCATGCCGTCACCTCGTCCAGCTGCTCGTCATGCACCGGCACGCCGCTGATCGGGCGCAGGTCGGCGTCGTAGCAGTCGCCCTTGGTGTCGAAGGAGAATTCCCACGGCCGGTCCAGCTCCTGCACGCGAAGCGGCGCGCCTTCGACCTTGCAATGCCAGGCTGGGCCGTCGTCGAGCCAGAGGGGCGGCGCAATGACACGCACCACCCGGCCAACGTTCTCGGGGAAGGCGTCGCGCACGATGAAGGCGAGATCTCCCACTTTGCAACGAGTTTTCATGCTGACCTCCGCAGCTTCTTGGCCTTCCGCTCACGCTTTGCCTCAGCGGCGGCAATGGCGTCACGGTCTGCCTGGGTGAGTCGGCCCGGCTTGCGGGTCTGGGGTTGCGGCGTGCGGGCGGCTGCGAGCGGCGAGGGGGCGAACATGGCCGCCATGGCGCCAAGGAACGAGAGCACCCTCATGCCGGCACCCGATCGGAGCGGAGATGGCGGCGTGCCGGCAGCTGGATGTGCGCCAGGCGGATGCCGAAGAAGGCGAGCAGCTCGGCCGCTGCACCACCGGTCTCCCGCGGCGGCTTCTCGACCACCGTGCGCTCGGCGACGGGCGGCAGTGCTTCCAGGCTTGCAAGCGTCCACTCGCCCCGCACACCGCGTCGACGCACCACGGCGCCCGCCCGCTCGAGCTTGGCCAGCTCCAGGTGCACGGCCTGCCTGGACACCCCCGCCGCATTAGCAATTTGCGAGGCAACCACGGCTTCACCGCGCCGCAGGGCCTCGATCAGGTACTGCCTCGTGGTTTTCATGCTGTTGCTTCCTCCGGTTCGTCGTAGCAGACGTGCTTGTAGACCGGCAGCTGGAGCTTGGGCGCCTTGAGTGGCATGCCCCAGGCCTCCATCAGCGGCGTGATGTCGGTGCCCGTGCGGACGTGCTGGCCTGGCCTGAGCGGCCGGTATGCGGCCAGGGCTGGCAGGTCGGTCGCCGTCCAGATCTTCAGGTAGAACTTGCCTCGCTTGATCGTCTTGGCCTTGACGAGCGACAGCGCCTGCAGCCGGCCAAGGACGTCAGCCACCGCCCCACCGGTGCAGCCGGCTGCCTTCGCAAATTCCGTCGCGCTGACGCTCTCGCCCCTGAGCAATGCCGCGCATACCTGCTCTCTCACGGTCATGGTCATGGCTGCCTCACTCGACGCTGGCCGGGACATCCCAGCACGAACCGAACGAGCCGGCGTCCGCCGCATCGCCCTCGCTGCTGAGCAGGGACAGGAGCATCGCGGCATGCATGGGTGATACGCCCTCGTCTGCCACCGGCGCAGCGGCGGCCGGCCGGGCACGGCGCGGTACCGAGGCAACCGCCCAGGCGCGCGCCATGCGCGAAGGCGCCGGCCTGGCCACGGCGGCAGGTGTTGCGGGCATGACCGACTGGCGCAGCACGCGTGCGATCAGGTTGCGAATGACTTTCATCTCCACTCCCTCCTCTGCAAATCAAGAGCCAGACCGCAGGCCAAGCGCTGTCTGGGCCATCCTCAGCACGCCAAGGGCGATCTTCTCGCCGGCCTTGACGCGCGCCACAATCCGTTCGGCCCAGCGCTTGTTCCCGGGCTCCTTGGCCGTTGCTCGCACCTCGCGCATCGCCGCCTCGACCCGCTCCGGACTGGCGCGGCCGCGACCTGGCGCCGGCAAGGCGACCAGCCGCTCCGGCACGTCAGGGATCTGGTCCTGTCGTAGCACGGTGTCCAGCGCGGCGCCGAACCGCTTAAGCAAGGCGCCATGCGATAGATTCAGCATGTCGAACTCGCCGACCTTCATGGCTGCCCAGTAGATCGCCGGGTTGGTCCACTCGTCCTTGCCCTCGGCGCGCAAGCGCAACTGCTGGGCAGCCTCGTAGAGGGCGGCGTCGACGTTGATGCCGGGCCGGCAGAGCGACACGAACTCGGGCAGCGTGGGCGGAAATGGGCGACCGAGGAGCGCGTCGCTGCCGCGGCGCAGCTCATCGCGCGACAGGGACGCCAGTTCCTTCCCCCAGAGACGGCGGACCGACGGGAGATCCGTGCCACGCCACAGGTCAGCGAACTTGGAGCCGTACATGCCCGACATGCGCGCGAACAGGCTGTCCACCCAGGACTCAGGGATGGCGCCGGCCGGCCAGTCAGCCGACGACGCGGGCGTCAACATCGAAGGTCTCTGGGGTGCGTTCATGGCTCGATCTCCTCCCGGTGAGGGTGGCGTGGACGTCGGCGCGCTCCTGCGCTCTGGCGTCGCCTGTGGTGCTGCTGGGTGCCTGCGACGCGAGCACGCGGTCGACGTACGCCGGCAGGAATGCGATCGGTTCCTTGGATTCCTTGCGCGCCTGGGTTACGGCGGCGTCGACGCGATCCAGCGTCAGGCCGGCATTGACCCAGCCGGCAAAGATCGGCCAGGCCTTCTTGCGGTCGTGGATGCTGCAGACGTCGATCTCGACGCCGTGACGTTCGCGGAAGTGCGATGCCCAATGGCCTTCGCTCGTCGGCGGGTTGGGAATCGTCACACCCCCCGTCGCGCGCGAACCACTGACGATTGAACTACCACTATCCTTTCCCTTCCTATTCCCTTCCCTTCCCTTCCCTTCCGTCAGTGAGCCCTCCGTGATCGCTCCGTGATCACTCACTGAGTCCTCCGTGAGTCCTCCGTGAGACCTCCCTGAATCGTCCGCGCCTGTACCCCCACCATTCACGGAGTCGGGGTGGCTAGCGTCACCAGCATTCAGTGAATCGCCAGCCTCAGACGCCTTGTTTTCAGTGAGTTGAGCAGGAACCGGAATGGCGGATTTGGACTTCCGGTTGATGACTTGATGTCGCTCGAAGCCCTCGATGTGGAGAAAGGTGTCCCCATTCACTGAGTACTCACTGAGCAGGCCAAGGGACAGCAGCCGCCCAATGACAGGCTCGCAATCGATCGAATCAGCCGGGAAGATCTGCATCTTCAGCTTGCGGGCTGAGCGCTGCAGGTTGCCGTTGTCGTCGGCAAAGTTCCAGGTGCCGATGAAGAAAAGGCGCGCCTCGAAAGGCAACTCCACGATCTTCTCGTCGGTCCAGAAATCCGGCTTGATGGTGCGAATGCGGGCCATGTCTGCAACCTCAGCCGCGGCGGCTCTTGCGTGAGACCGGCGCGCTGGCCTGGCCGTATTGCTCGCCCTTGTAGCCGGAGAGCCATTCAAGGTGCGCGTCAGTGCCGGGGACATGCGGGTTATCGTCCGCGTGCCTGCCGCGCCGGAAAGCCTCGGCTCCGGCGTCGCGCACGTGTTCCCGGGGTGTAAGTTCGTGAATCACTGTCTCTCCGTCCCTTTGCCTGGCGTGAAATGCCGGGGTGTGTATCGGGGTGACTTGACACCCCATTCACACCCCGTTCTCACCCCTTTCTCGCCACGACGCCGATGCGCTCGGCGTATATGCTCTTCATAACTTCCTCGCCGTGAGCGCTGATCATCAGCAACTCGCGAACGAACTCGGAGAGCGACATGCCCACTTCGCAAGCCCTGGCCTCCAAAGCCTCGCGGGTTTCCCAAGGCACCTTCACCTTGGGAATCTCGGCCGCCATCTTTCCGAAGAGGTTGCTACGTCCGCTGCGCGCCATGCCGTCGTCCCGGTCTGTCATCCCGAAATCCCCGTTGGTGGACCAAACCCGTTGCCCGCTGATCGATTTCGCAGGCTCTTGTCAAACCCAGGCGCGCTACCATTCTTGGCAGTCCCGCCCGCGACCACTCGTGTCGGTGGTCGCTTCAGTCTTTACGCAGGTGCTGCGGCGGATTCAGCCGCGGTTGTTTTGTGGTCCTTGGACTGCAGGAGCGATACGAAGTCGAGCTTTCCTTCCGAGGCCAGCACAAGTCGTTGGGCGAGCTTTACCGATGGGCGGCGGTGCCCATGGGCTATCTGGCTGAAATAGGCGTAGTTGGTCCCCGCCACTTCGCTCACGCGGGCGGCCTCCTCCGAGCCAAACTGCTTCAGGAAAGTCTTTGCATCCATCCCGCGCTCACTGAACTGTGGTCACCGATGGATTTACGATAGCAAAATGCTAGTGGCAAGTCAAAAGCATTTTGCGTGTTCCCGTACGTAGCAAATTGCTATGTAATGCCCCGTATGGATATCAGCGAGATCCGACGTCTCAACCTCCTACGCTTGATCGGCGACCAAACCATCACCTCATTCGCTGAGCGAGTGGGTGTTGCGCCCGCCTATCTCAGCCAGATCAAGAATCAGGCTGACGGGCGTGGAATGGGCAGTCGCACGGCTCGCCGTATTGAGGACGCTCTGGGCCTCCCCCACGGGAGCATCGACCACGAGCAAGGCGACTCATTGGGAGAGCTTCAGGAAGCCATTGAGCTGCTCAAGTCGCTGTCGGAGGGCACCAGGCGAGTAGCAATCGCCCAAATTAAGGCTCTCGCAGATCTGGATTCAGAAAAGGTTAATTCAGCACTCGCCGAAAACGCCATGGAACGTGATACCGTTGCCTCACGCACTTATGCCGAGAATGTCTCAGAACAAAGACAAAGGCTGAAGAGCACGCTCGAAGGTGGGGTCAATCGTGCAGGCAAACGTCACAAATCTGGTGGTGGATAGGGAGGCTGTCGAGGTCGCCCAGGAATTGCTGCGCAAAGCCACAGCGGGGGAACTCTGTGGCTTCATGTTTGCGGCGAGAACAATACACCGCGGGTACGAGTTCGCCATGACCGGCGCATTCAAGACAAACCCGTTGGAAGCCGCCGGCGCGTCAGGGCTGCTCCGAACCCTGGCGGAACAGCAAGCGATCGAACGCCTCTAAGGGCAGACCCTAACGCGGCGAATTGCCATGTTGTACTTCCGCACTACCCCCCCAAGTGGGGTATACGAAGTCCGCCGCGTACGACGCCACTTTATTGAAGAAGATCGGCTTCTAGCAGACGAGGTCGCGCCCGAATCCATAAGCCCGCCGATTGGCGGGCTTTTTGTTTGCACTAGAGTCGCAAGGCGCTACGGGGCCGGGCGAGCAGCTCTGCCCGGCACAGGCATAGTCGCCTGTCATTTCCATTATGCCTGGCGACGGATATCGAGAATCTCGGCGCGGACGTTGCGATCCGTCATGTACAGCAGAAAGGCGGCCACTACAAAGGCCACAATTCCGACGCAGTCGGCCGACAGGTCCTCGCCGTAGGTCAGGGCCACCACTCCAACCGCAGTGGTGATGCAGACCAGCACCAAGCCGGAGATTGCACAGATGACGGCAGCACCGTAGCTGGTCATGAAGCGAAGAATGGCTTGCATGGGCTTTCTCCTGTTTCTTGTTGTCCAGGCAGATTAGCGCGCATTCCCTCTCCGCCATATCAGACAAAAGTATGTTTCAGCAGTGAACAGCCACGCACTTCCATGGCTCGTGCGCTTTCGCACATTTCAGATCGCATTTTGCTATTGCACGACTAATAGCAGTTTGCTATTGTTGACTCACGGCACGAACAAAGTGCTACCTGCCACGGGAGTCAGCAATGCGAACCAGCACCCTTCTCTTCACCTGCATCACCACCATCCTGGTGGTCGGCGCCGTGGTTTGCGCCGTTCTGCCGACCATGGCCTCAATCGCCCGCACCCTGACCGCCGCTCTGGCGGTGGCTCAGTAAGGAGCCGGCCATGGCCACCACCCTGCCCGCCTACGCCGTCGTCTATACGCTGCTCGGCTGCCGCTGCGTCACGCGCTTCGACAAGCTGACCGACGCCATCACCTTCGCCGTGCGCGCCGAGATCGATGGCTGCACGGACATTTCCGTGCACTGAGGAGGCCGGCCATGAACCACCAACAGGCCCGGGCAGACATCGCCGCGCAGATCGCCCTCGGCAATGTCGAAGCCTTCTGCGAAGGCGACGACGCCATCAGCCACCTCAGCAAGCTCTTCACCGTGCGGAACGCCCGCCGGCGCGCCGGCGAGTCCGACGCCGCCTACGCGGCCCGCGTCGGCTCCCTGCTGACCGACATGCTCGACGCGATCGGGCAGGTCCTGGTCGGCGCCAACGTCAAGTTCGTCTTGGCGGACGCCGCGGAGCAGCCCGTGATCTGCGCAACCCGTGAGGCCTCCCTGCTGGCCGTCAGCCGTCAGGTTCAGCAAGACGTCCTGATGGCGCGAGGTGTGGCATGAACGCCGATCAAGCCGCCGTCCGCCAGGCCATCCAGGCCAACTGCAACACCGAGCTGCTGCGCGAGCTGCAGGCCGCCCACCGGATCATCCGGAACACCCTCGGGATTCTGTCCGTCAGCCAGAAGGCAGTGCTCGCCGAGCGCAATGCGCGCGACGGCGTCGACGGCGAGGGCATTACCCGCGCCCATGAGCGCGAGGCTGTCATCAAGCGCGCTGGAGGTGTGGCATGAACGCGCCGACCGCGACCCAGATCGGGCTGCTGCAACACACGCTGGGCATCAGCGAGCGTCACCGCGAGCCGCACCGCAACCACTTCGTCGCCAGCGCTGGCCACCACGACATGAAAGACCTGGTGCAACTGGAGGCGGCCGGCCTGATGATCCGCGGGCATCGTCCCGGGTTCCTGCCGGGCGACTCGATTGTCTTCTACACGACCGAAGCGGGCCGCGTGCTGGCGATCACGTCCTTGCCCGAGCCGAAGAAGCCGACGCGCTATGAGGAATACCGCGAGGTCAGCGAATGCTACGACTCGTTTGCCGCGTTCCTGATGGGCGGACGCGTGCCGAAATTCGAAAGCCGGACCCGTTACGACTGCATCTGGCAGGAATGGACGGGCGGCGATCGGTGGGGCTATCAGTACCGCATGTACCGGACCTGTTACGACGGCTGGCGGGACCGGCGTGATGTCGAGGGCGAATGGTGCAAGACCAAGAAGGAAGCCAAGGCCAGCTACAAAGCCGCGCTGAAGAAGCATCAGCAGCAGCAACGCGAATGGGCTGGGAGTGTCCTGTGAAGATCTTGCGCGCCCTCCTCTTCTGGTTCGGTATCTCCCTCGGCGTCATCGGCCTGTCTGGCCTCTACGCCTGGCTGAACCCTGACACGCCCTCCACAGCTATTTGGAGGCAGTCGTGATGTTTCGCATCTTCATCAACCGTCAGTGCGTCTATACCGGCCCGTTCGCCAGCTGGTGGGATGCCCTTGACGCCGCCATCAACCGCGGCCTGCTGTGCGGGGCGCGCAACGTCCAGGTGAAAGCAGCATGAAGCTCTCCGAACGTATTCTCGAAGCCTTCGACGCCAAGGCCGCAGCCGACCGCGCAAAGATCGGCGATCAAGCCTCAGACATAGATGCGCTGGGAGAGATTTTGGCCACCGCGCACTACGCCGGCGTGGAGATCGAACCCGATTGCATCCACGCGCATGGGGACTCGATTTTGTTGACCGGAAGCCAGCGAGTGGCTGCGCTCGAGTGGATGCTGCGCAGTGGCTTCAGCCTTCAGAGTGCCAGCCCCTCCGACTACTACGTACACAACCGCCTCGCGCATCCGGGGCTTCGTTGTCTGGTTGTCATCCTGACGCCGCTCGAGCGCAAGGTCCGGTCATGAGCATGCCCGGCTACCGCGCTCAGACCGCAGCAAACAACAAGGCTCTTGCCGAAGCGGCAAGCCGCGTAGGTAAGGCGCCCGTTCCGCCCGGCCTGCCCTCCGCGCAAGAGGTCGTCACCGCTATCGATGGTGTCCTGCAGTGCGAGAACTTCTATTCGGCGGCCGCCCAAGATGCGCTGGCCCGCCTGGTGATCGTGCGCGAGCAGTTCGCCGCCTCCATCACCGGCTGTCTCGGTCACCCAGAGGAGCCGAAATGAGCTCCCTGATCGTTGCTAGCAGCTTGGCTGCGTCTGCTTTCGCAATCGCTGCGCTTGGCGCCTACGCCAACTACCGATTTATCAAGCGCCTCACCGAGGGGGAGGGACTCGCAATGAAGCTGGTCAGCACCACCACCATGATCAAGCGCCTGGCAGGCCTGCTTGGCACCCGCGACCTTAGCGAGTGGGAGCAGGACTTTGTTCGCAAGCTGGCGGCACAGGCTCAGGCCGGCCAGGTGACACAGCTCACCGGCGCCCAGGTCGACAAGCTCGACGAACTCCACGGGAGGCACTTCGCATGACCTGCACCCAAGAACGCTTCGAGCGCGACGTCGCCGAGCACCAGATGACTGTGCTCCACGAAGACGGCGTGTACCGCCACATCCGATTCCGCAGGCCCGACTCCTCGAGCATGCACTTCGACTTGATCACCTACCCGGGCTATCTGGTCTACTCAGGTGATATGGGCTGCTACGTGTTCTCGCGCCTGACGGACATGTTCTCGTTCTTTCGCACCGACCGGCTCTACAGGAAAGATCCGAGCAAGCTGTACATCAACCGCGGCTACTGGTCCGAGAAACTGCAGGCCGTGGACGACAACCGCCGCAGCGGGGGTGCCACCGAGTTCAGTCCCGAGAAGTTCCGGCAGGTCATCAACGAGTACCGGCTGCGCTGGGTCCGCGAGCACCACGACGTGCTCGACAAGGAGCAGCGCCGCGAGCTGTGGGAAGCCGTCGACGACGAGGTGCTGTGCTACCTCGATGACGGCGAGCATGCGGCCTACCAGCACGCCCAGGACTTCTCCTGGTCGGCCAATCCGATCAGTCAGCACCGGCACGGATATCACCACCGGCACCGCACGTACGCCTTCGAAGACCTGTGGGAGCACGACTTTACCGACTACACCTTTCACTTCACCTGGTGCTGCTACGCCATCGCTTGGGCGATCCGCCAGTACGACGCGGCGAAGGCACCGGCAGAGCAGGAGGCCGCATGATCCGCCGCCTCCTGCTCGCCTACTCGGCCACCCGCCCCTGCAAGATCATCTGCGAGGCCGGCCGCCCCTACCTGGAGCGCTACTTCGTCTGCGCCTTCTTCGGGATCCGCATCTACCTGCATCGCTTCGTCGGGTCTGACCCCGATCGCGGGCTGCATGATCACCCCTGGCGCTGGGCGCTGTCGCTGGTGCTGCTTGGCTGGTATTACGAGGCGACCCGACGGTACAGCGGCCTGCGCCCAGTGCGCTGGTTCAACTTCCTGACCGGCGACACCTTCCACCGGGTGGTTCTGATCCCCGAAAACGAGAGCACCGATGTGTTCGACGTCTGCACGCCTTCCGAGGTTTGGACGCTCTTCATTGTGCCGGCCAGGGACGTCAAACCCTGGGGCTTCATGAGGGATATGGGGCAACTCGGCCAGATCTTCACCCCTTTCGAGTACGGCCCGGCGGGGAAGCCTGCCAAGTGGTGGATCGGCGCGCCGAAAGGCCGCGATGCCGCCCTGCGCCGTCCTGACTGACCCCCTTGCGGTGCGTTGACCACCCTGGGACGCGCCGCTCTTTTCTTCGCAACGAGGCTGATATGAAATCGCGCGCTGGGCAAAAGCGGTGGTCTGACGCTGAACTCGTGACCCTCAAGCGGGAGTGGTTGAACGGCATGCCGATCCGGCAATGGATGCACATGCTGCCCGGACGCTCGCACCAGTCCATCGTCGCCAAGGCGCTGGATCTCGACCTGGGCAAGCGCGGCTGTGGCCCGACGCCAGACAACTCCATAACCTGGCGGACGATCCAGCGCCTGCTCTCGGGCGGCCAAATGCTCTCGGACAAGCAGTTGGCCGAGAAGTCAGGCATCAGCCGCCGGTACATCGCCCAAGAGATCGCCGCCCACTACCCCGCCTGCCTGCATGTTGGCGGCCATGGCCCCAAGACCGGCACCGGGCCGGCGCCGCGGCTGTGGGCACTCGGCCAAGGCAAGGACGCAGAGCGCCAGCGCGCGATGACGGGCGCCGAGCGGGCCCGCAAGCGCTGGCGCCTCCTCAAGGCAACCCGGCCGGAATACCTGGACAAGCGCAATGCCCGCGATCGCCTGAAGTATGCCGAGAAGGCCGGCAAGCTGATCCGCCGCGACCCTGCAGCGGCTTGGTTCTGACAAACCCAACAAGAAACGGAAGCCCTCCAGCATGATTCACGACCACTTCCTGCTTGATATAGAGCCAGTGGCCAACTGCTCCGGCCGGAGTTGGGCATGAGCATCGTCCACGTCGTCTCTATGTCCGGCGGCAAGGACAGCACGGCAACCGCCATCCTGGCGCTCGAGGAGCACGGCCGGGAAGCCTGCCGCTTTGTCTTTGCCGACACAGGCAACGAGCATCAGGCGACCTACGATTACGCCCTGGACTATCTACCGGCTGCGCTCGGCATCAAGGTCGATATGGTGCGCTGGCAGCCCGAAGCATCCGCTCTACATCGCGGCGAAGACCCGCCCGGAACCGTTCAAAGACCAAGACCTGTGATTCCGATTTACAAGGCATCACCTGTAAATGCAGCAAAAACCAGAAAGCATCATCACAACAACCCGGCAACACTGGGAGCGGCAAATGGACAACAGACTCATGAGCGAGCAGGATCTGCAGGACGTGACCGGCCTCAAGCGCCGCAGCCTTCAGGCGGCATGGTTCCAGCGTCACTTCGGGATCACGCCCGTGCAGCGCGCGGACGGCCGGATCATCATGACCTGGTACGCCTTCGAAGGCCTGCAGGCGAAGCGCGCCGGCGTGCTGACGACATCTGAAGCCAACCAGCGCCCCACCCTTGTCCCCCTCCGGAAGGCCGCATGAACGCACGTCGACGGACAAGGCCAGACGGGCTGCCCAGCCGCGTCTACAAGAAGAGCGGCAGCTTTTACTGGGTACATGCCAATCGTTGGGTCCGCCTGTGCCGAGTCGGCGATGGCGAGACGCGCATGCTGGAGCGCCTGATCGAGGAGAAACGAAAGATCGCCCTCGACGCCGCCGAGGGCAGCATGTCGCGCCTGGTTGCCATTTACATGGAGAAGGAAGCGACCAAGTACGCTGACTCGTTTCGCGACGAATGGAAGCGGCGTGGCGAGGATGCCCGGAAGGCCTTCAAGGCTTTCGACATCCAGCAGGTGGATGCCGGGGCTGTGGCCGACTTCCTGGAAGGCAACTGGACGGGCAAACTGCCGACACAGCGTGCAATGAAGAGTTGGCTTTCCAAGTTTTTCTCATGGGCGGTGCTGCGCCGCCATGTCACGGTCAACCCCTGCCGTGAAGTGGAGGTCAAGAAGCCGAAGGCGCGCAAAGTCTACATACCGCACTCCCACTTTCTGGCTATCCGCGAGAAGCTTGCAGTAGCCTACGATGGCAAGAAGACTCCAACGGGACCAATGATGCAGGTGTTCGTCGACCTATGCTACCTGACCTGCCAGCGTTCTACGGACATCCGCCTACTGAAATGGACGCAAGTCGACCACACGGCCGGCGTGATCCACTTCGTGCCAACAAAGACAGAGGAGAGTAGCGGGGAGGCAGTGGACTGGCCTATCACCCCTGAAATCGATGAGGTATTGCGCCGGGCGAAGAAACTAGAACCCATCGGTGGGGACTATGTCGTGCGGGACAAGCGCGGGAAGCCGAAGACGGACGCAGCGTGCCGGGATGCTTGGCGGGATGCAAAGGATCGGGCCGGCTTGGCCGAGTCCCCCTACACTGTAAAAGATATTCGGGCGAAATCTTTGACCGATGCGAAGAAGCTTGGCTACGACATCGATGCACTTCAGATCGCTGGCGCACATTCGGACAGAACTACAACGGAAGGCTATATCAAGCAGCGGGAGGTGCCGACTGCCACGGTACACCTACGTCTGCCGGCCGCATGACAGCATGCGGCTACGAATGCGTAGTTAAATCACTCGGAATCCGCAACCTCAACAAATAGCGCAGTGCAGTCATCGCTAGGAACGCGCTGAAGTGCGAGATTCTCGATGCTATATGCCAACTTCTTTAAATTGTCACTCGATAATGACTCTGCTACCAACTCACGCTTTTTCACGATGGTATGAAGTCCATCAGAGCACAGAATCAGTCGATCGCCACCGGAAACAGGAAAATCGACTGTGTAGAGTTCATAGTCACGACTCGAGCTTATTGATGAAGTCAGCACATTCCTTCTTGCATAACGTCGCACTTGCTGAGGTCGCAGTATCCCCTCGTCCACAAGCCTTTGAGCCTCAGTTTGGTCGCGCGTGCGTGTAATCAATCCTTCGCCGGAAAGGTGATAAAGGCGACAATCTCCAACATGCCCGCATCGAACGGTTTTATCAGCCAAATTCAAAGAACACAGGGTTAAGGTGGTGCTCAGGCTTCCTAGTCCCGGCTCGTTGGCATATAGCTCATCAACTTGCTCTTTGGCCGCCTCAAAGAGCGCAGCCACAGAACAAGACGGATCGCCCTCAAACTTCGCACGGGCTGCTGCCAGCACTGCTGATGACGCAACCTCACCTCGATCAGAACCCCCAACGCCATCAGCAATACCGAATAGAACCATCGCCTCGCTGACGGCGATTGGGGTCAACAACGAGTCCTGATTGACATCGTGCTGACCCTTGATCGAGAATTTGGCGTCTAAGAATTTCACAGATTACGCGATAGCCGCCTGAATAATCGGCGAGAGGGACGCGCGACTAGCGTTAATCGAATATTCAACGTGCCGAACGCGCGACGGAACATCGACCCCTCGTACATCAGCCTCAACCAGAAAACGGCGCGCAACCTGCTCGTCCAATGTGGCGGATGCTAGATGCATAAATTTTCGCTCCACAAACCAGCGGTTATGGCTAGCGCCGAGTTCTAGCAATGCAACAAGCGCGAGCGCCTTCAGAGAAATCGGACCGAGTTCGAAAATCGCCTCAAGCTGACTTGCCAAAACGTCACAGTAGTCGAAATCAAAGCCAGTACGAACCACAAACGCTGCAAAATCGGTTGCAACAGCGACGAACATATCTTTAGACACACTCGCCAGATTATTGAAGTGCGCTACATTGAGTGCTTTGACGATATTAAATATCGATTTACCCTCGTCTTCGAACGTCTCCAACAAAAGAAGAACGCGATCCCACTGCTCTTCCGTAAGCATCGCCGAAGCACCCAGCATAGCCACCACGTCGCCCTCCTCATTGGAGGAAAAGTTTGCAACGTAGCCATCCAGCGCATGGAACAAGTCTTCACGCAACTCTACCACGGACGGATACCGTACCCTCGGAGACCTGCGGGTACACTTCTCAATCACTGCGCCAATGGCACCAGGTGCTTGAAGGGTACTGTACGGTGTCCTGGGCGTACGAACAAAGATATCGTGAAGAATTGCCCCGAAGGAATAGATGTCGGCGGCGGGTGTCGCACGCTTCAGATTGGTGACGAGTTCCGGAGCGGCATAGTACTGAGTACCGCCACCAGCGTCAGAGGGAGTCAGAGTGGTCGATGCACCATTGGGTGACGACATCAAGCCGAAGTCGGAGACCGCATAGGAGTATCCGGCTGTACCTGTGAATCGAAGCACATTGGACGGCTTCAGATCCCGGTGGACGTACCCAGCTTGGTGAATCGCCTCGAGGCCAGCCAAGATATCGAAAAGCACCCGTCCAGGGGCGCCGCCCAAGGTCGGATCAGCCTTAAGCTCATGCTCCAGCGTGTGATCAGCTAGTGGCATGATGAAATACGGCGGGTTGGCGTTCATATCCGCCTGCACAATCCGAACGACATTGGGGTGCTGTACTGCCGACTGATACCGGATCTCACGAGCGAATCTCGCCCTCAGCTGTTCCATCCCGAGTACGTCAATAGCGTCGTTCGACGGCTGAAGTACCTTCATCGCCGCGCGCTCACTGGTGTCAGTGTTCGTTACCTCAAAGACCCTGCCAAAACCGCCGCGCCCCAATTCCTTACCAACCGTGAGTGCCATTGCCAACTCCGTCTAAAGGTGAGTTCATCGGGGCGGCTCATGTCCAACCTTCCTGCTACTCAGGAGTGCGATATTAGAATCCTTCTAATATCCCCTTGTCTGACTGAAGTCGCCCCAGACGAAAGAAAACCCGCACAGCCAATGACTGTGCGGGTTTCAATACTGGTCGGGGCGAGAGGATTTGAACCTCCGACCACCTGCACCCCATGCAGGTACGCTACCAGGCTGCGCTACGCCCCGAAAGAAAAAGATTATATCAGAAGCATTTCCCGTATGACTAGCACCTGACGTCAAATTATCCGTGCTTCGCAATCTCGCGCAGTTGCGCGAGCAGGTGCTGCACTTCGACCAGTTCATTGCGCAGACCGGCGATGTCGACCGACAGGGCCGCCGCGCTTTCTTCGCTGCCTTCCGTTGCTTCCGGCACTACCGCAGTGGCGCTGTGATGGCGCCCTTCGTCGAGCCGGTTGCGCGCACCGTTGATGGTGAAGCCCTGCTCATACAGCAATTCGCGGATGCGGCGGATCAGCAGAACTTCATGGTGCTGATAGTAGCGGCGGTTGCCGCGGCGCTTGACGGGCTTGAGCTGCGTGAACTCCTGCTCCCAATAGCGCAGCACGTGCGGCTTGACGGCGCAAAGCTCGCTCACCTCACCGATAGTGAAGTAGCGCTTGGCCGGGATCGGCGGCAACGCGATGCGTTCGCTGGATTTGTCCGACATGAAGTGTGTAGACGAGCGTCAGGCCATGCCGGCCATGAGGTTGGCGCGCAGGAGCTGCGCGCCCAGAAGAATACCGATGCCAGCCTGTGGAAGCAATCCGCCGTTTGGGTGACGGGTCAGCCTGCGATGCCCGCGCGCTCTTCCACCAGGCCCTTGAGCTTCTGGCTGGCGTGGAAGGTCACCACGCGGCGCGCGGTGATGGGGATGACTTCGCCGGTCTTGGGGTTGCGGCCGGGCCGCTGCGGCTTGTCGCGCAGCTGGAAGTTGCCGAAGCCGGACAGCTTGACGCTGTCGCCCTGCTCCAGCGCTTCACGGATGACGTCGAAGAAGGCTTCGACCATGTCCTTCGATTCGCGCTTGTTCAGACCGACCTGGTCGAACAGCATCTCGGCGAGCTCGGCCTTGGTCAGCGTGGGAACCTCGGTCGCGCGGTTGTCCGGCGTCGCGTCGTCAAGGGAGGAAGCCTGCCGGTCGCTCATCTCACCCAGTGCTGCAGCGGTCATGGAATTCGCGTCTCGATCATTCATGTCGATCGCTCAAGTGTCTGTCTGGCGATCCGCCCGGGGCTGGCCCGGGCGCCCTGTTTATCGTGTGGCTGTCGGTTCAGCCGCGCAGCCGGGCCTGGAAGGCCTCGGCCAGCGCGTCGACCATGCAGCGCACTGCGCTGTCGACAGTTTCGTCCTGGAGGGTCGACCCAGTATCTTGCAAGGTCACCCGGAACGCAAGGCTTTTCTCGTCCGCGCCGATGGCGGTGGAAGCGCCCTTGGGACGGAACTCGTCGAACAGCACGAGGCCCTGGCAGTAGCGGCCGTAGCCCTGCTTTTCCAGTGCTGCGCGCATGGTGTCGAGCATGTCCTGCACACGTACCGATTGCTTCACCACCACGGCCAGGTCGCGCACCGCGGCCGGGAACTTGGAGATTTCGGTGTACACCGGCAGGCCGGCTTCGCGCAGCGCGTCGAGCTGCAGCTCGAACAGCACCGGCGCGTGCGCCAGCTCGTACTCCTGCAGCCAGCGCGGATGCAGCTCGCCAACCATGCCAACCGGTTTGCCGTCGAGCAGCACGCGCGCGGCGCGGCCCGGGTGCAGCGCGGGGTGCGACACCGGCTCGAAGCGCGGCACGCGCGGATGGAACAGCGCCTCGACATCGCCCTTTACGTCGAAGAAATCGACGTTGCGCGTGGGGATGCCCCATTGCTCCTCGAACGCCGGGCCATAGGCGATGCCGGCGGCCATCATCGGCTGGTGGTAGCCGGCAACCGTCAGGCCACCGTCCTTCACCTCCTGGTCACGATGGAACACGCGGCCCACCTCGAACAGGCGCACGCGCGCGGCCTTGCGGTTCAGGTTGTAACGCACCTTGTCGACCAGGCCGCCGATCAGCGTCGAACGCATCACGGCCAGCTGGCTGGCGATAGGATTGAGCAGACGGATCGGGTTGTCGTTGGCGGCGAAGTCGCGCTCCCACTTCTCTTCGACGAAGGCGAAGTTGATGACTTCCTGGTAGTCGCGCGCGGCCACGGCGTGGCGCACCACGTGGGTGGAGCAGCGGGCCTCGTTGGTCGGGCGCATCTCGCTCTCGGCCACCGGCGGACGCGCCGGAATACGCTCGAAGCCATAGATGCGCGCGACCTCCTCGATCAGGTCTTCCTCGATCTCGATGTCGAAGCGGTAGCTCGGCGGCGTGACCTCGAACACCTCGCCCTCGGCGCCCTGCGACCGCGTGAACGGCAGCTGCAGGCGCTGGAACACATCGGCGATGGCAGCCGGCGACAGCTCGATGCCGAGCACGCGCTCGGCGCGCGCGACGCGCAGGCTTACCGGCTTGCGCACCGGCAGGTTGACCACGTGATCGTCCACCGGGCCGGCCTGGCCGCCGCAGATCTCGAGGATCAGCGCGGTGATGCGTTCGATATGCTCGACCGTGGTGGCATAGTCCACGCCGCGCTCGAAGCGGTGCGCGGCATCGGTCGAGAAGTTGTAGCGGCGCGCGCGGCCCTGGATCGCCGACGGCCACCAGAATGCAGCCTCGAGGTAGATGTCGGTGGTGTCCAGCGTCACGGCGGTGCTGTCGCCGCCCATGATGCCGGCCAGGCTCTCGATCTCCTTGTCATCTGCAATCACGCCGACCTGCTCGTCGACCTCGATGGTGTTGCCGTTGAGCAGCTTGATCTGCTCGCCCTTGCGGCCCCAGCGCACGTCCAGGCCGCCGTGGATCTTGTGCAGGTCGAACACGTGAGACGGACGGCCCAGCTCCAGCATCACGTAGTTGGAGATGTCCACCAGCGCCGAGATGCTGCGCTGGCCCGAGCGCTCCAGCCGCTGCACCATCCATGCCGGCGTGGCGGCGCGCGCGTTCACGCCGCGGATCACGCGGCCCGAGAAGCGGCCGCACAGGTCAGGCGCCGACACCTTGACCGGCAGCTTGTCTTGGATCGTCACCGCCACCGGCTTCATTTCAGGCAGTTTCAGCGCGGCGCCGGTCAGTGCCGACACTTCGCGCGCCACGCCGTGGATCGACAGGCAGTCGGCCTTGTTCGGCGTCAGCTTGATGACAAAGACCTGATCATCCAGGTCGAGGTATTCGCGGATGTTCTGGCCGACCGGCGCGTCCTCCGGCAGCACCAACAGGCCGCCGTGTTCTTCCGACAGCTTCAGTTCGCGTGCCGAGCACAGCATGCCGTAGCTGTCCACGCCGCGCAGCTTGCCGACCTTGATCTCGAACGGCTGGCCCCCGTCCTCGGACGGGGGCAGCACCGCGCCCACCAGTGCGCACGGCACCAGGATGCCCGGCTTGACGTTGGGCGCGCCGCAGACGATCTGCAGGGTCTCGCCGCTGCCGGCATCGACCTGGCACACATTGAGGCGGTCGGCGTTGGGATGGCGCTCGGTCGACAGCACGCGCGCGACCACCACTTTGTCGAACGGCGGCGCGACCGAGCCCACCTCTTCCACTTCCAGGCCGGCCATGGTCAGCGTGTGCGACAGCGCGTCGGTGGAGATCTTTTCAGGGTTGGCGAAGGTGCGAAGCCAGGATTCCGAGAATTGCATGGCGCTTCTGATCCGGTAAGTATTCTGTGTAGTCGTTGACGAGGGGACGGCGGCGGCGCGTCAGGCGAACTGGCGCAGGAAGCGCACGTCGCCCTCGAAGAACAGGCGCAGGTCGTTGATGCCATAGCGCAGCATGGTCAGGCGCTCCAGGCCGGAGCCGAACGCGAAACCGATATAGCGCTCGGGATCGAGGCCCATGTTGCGCAGCACATTCGGATGCACCTGGCCCGAACCGGAAATCTCCAGCCATTTCCCCGCATTTTTCCCATCCTCGAAGGCCATGTCGATCTCCGCCGACGGCTCGGTGAACGGGAAGTACGACGGTCGGAAGCGCACCTGGATATCGTCGCGCTCGAAGAACTTGCGCAGGAAGTCGGCGTACACGCCCTTCAGGTCGGCAAAGCTGATGTCTTCACCGATCCACAGGCCTTCGACCTGGTTGAACATCGGCGAGTGGGTGGCGTCGCTGTCGACGCGATAGGTACGGCCCGGGCAGATCACCTTGATCGGCGGCATCGGCTTGCCGGCGTACTTTTCGACGTGCATCTTGGCGTAGCGCACCTGCATCGGGCTGGTGTGCGTACGCAGCAGCAGCAACTTGTCCTCGCTGTCGCGGCCGTCGATATAGAAGGTGTCCTGCATCGAACGCGCCGGGTGGTTGTCCGGGTTGTTCAGCGCGGTGAAGTTCATCCAGTCGGTTTCAATCTCGGGGCCGTCGGCCACATCGAAGCCGATCGAGCCGAAGATCTGCTCCACGCGCTCCCAGGTGCGCATCACCGGATGCAGGCTGCCACGGCTGGCCGCGCGGCCCGGCAGCGTGACGTCGATGGCCTCGGCAGCCAGGCGCGCATTCATCAGCGCGTCGGCCAGCGCCTGGCGGCGCGCCTGCAGCGCGGCTTCCACCTGCTGCTTGACCTGGTTGATTCGTGCGCCTTCCGTCTTGCGGGTTTCCGGGTCGAGCTTGCCGAGGCCCTTGAGCAGCTCGGTCAGCGCGCCGGTCTTGCCCAGGAAGCGGGCCTTTTCGTTTTCCAGCGTGGCGTTGTCGTTGGCAGCAGCGAAGGCGGCCTGGGCGTCGGCGACAATTTGATCCAGATCCTGAGACATGGCGGCGGTCGTGGCGTGTTCTGGCGTCGGTCGGACCAATGACAAAAGACAATGGCCGGCCCGACGTGGGTTGGCACTACGTGCGGTATGCGTTTTCGGATGCCGTCTCGACGCCTGGCGCAAAACGGTATCCGGAACCGCAAATAAAAACGGGGCTCGGTGAGGAGCCCCGTTTCAGCAGACCTTGCGGTCGGCGGTCGACCTTGCGGTCGGTGCTTGCCCGGCAGCGCTTACGCGCTACCGCAGCCGGCATCAGGCAACGGTGGCTTTCACCTGGTTGACGATGGCGGCAAAGGCAGGCTTGTCGTGAATAGCCATGTCCGACAGCACCTTGCGGTCCAGTTCAATCGAGGCCTTCTTCAGACCGTTCATGAACACGCTGTAGGTCATGCCATGCTCACGCGTCGCGGCATTGATACGCGCAATCCACAGAGCGCGGAACACGCGCTTCTTGTTGCGGCGATCGCGGTACGCGTACTGGCCAGCACGCATGACCGCCTGCTTGGCGATGCGGTAGACATTATTGCGACGGCCGCGGTAACCCTTGGCAGCGTCGATGACTTTCTTGTGACGGGCCCGTGCAGTGACCCCACGCTTTACTCGAGGCATGTAATTCTCCTTTCGTTATCGTCAGGGGTTATGCGTAAGGCATCATCGCGCGCACCGACTTCAGGTTCGTCTCATGGACGTCCTGAGTACCGCGCAGTTGACGCTTGTTCTTGGTGGTCTTCTTGGTCAGGATGTGACGCTTGAAGGCCTGGCCACGCTTGAACGAACCGTTCGGACGGGCAGTAAAGCGCTTGGAGGCGCTTTTCTTCGTCTTCATCTTCGGCATGAAAAACTCCAGCTCATATGACATGCATGCAGGTGGACGGCTCACGCCGACGCTTGCAAGACCCGCATCCACTTGTTGTTGCACGACGACCCTTGCAGGCCGCGCGCCACTTCCGCACGAAGCAACGCCGGGATGCCTGGCATCCCGGCCGCTGCATCGCGCAGGAATTACTTCTTCTTCTTGGGGGCGAGCACCATCACCATCTGGCGCCCTTCCATCTTCGGCATCTGCTCGACCTGGCCGATTTCTTCCAGGTCCGCCTTCAGGCGTTCGAGCATGCGTGCGCCGATTTCCTGGTGCGCCATCTCGCGACCACGGAACCGCAGCGTGATCTTGGTCTTGTCGCCGTCTTCCAGGAAGCGCTTCAGGTTGCGCAGCTTGACGTTGTAGTCGCCATCATCCGTACCGGGGCGGAACTTGACTTCCTTGACCTGGATGATTTTCTGCTTCAGCTTGGCCTCGTGGGCACGCTTGGCTTCCTCGTACTTGAACTTCCCGTAATCCATGATCCGGGCGACGGGAGGAACCGCGTTCGGCGCGATCTCCACCAGGTCCAAGTCCTTATCCTCAGCCAGCCGAAGCGCGTCCATGAACTTGACGATGCCGAGCTGCTCGTTATCAACCCCTACCAGGCGCAGCTCAGGCGCGCTGATTTCCCGGTTGATGCGATGACCTTTGTCCGTAGCGATGTTGCGTTACCTCAAGAAGACAAAAAAACAAGCCGTGCTCACCACCCATCAGGCTTTGCTGGCGACGTCGTGTTGCAGACGCTCAACAAACGCGGAGACGGGCATCACACCCAGATCCACGTTGCCACGGGCACGCACGGCCACTTGACTGGCATCCCGCTCCTTGTCGCCCACCACTAGCAGGTAGGGAACCTTCTGAAGCGAATGCTCGCGGATTTTATACGTAATTTTCTCGTTACGCAAATCCGCCTTGGCCCTAAACCCTTGTTTTTGCAGCGATTGCACGACGTTTTCAGCATATTCCGCCTGCGAATCCGCGATATTCATGACCACAACCTGTTCCGGGGCAAGCCACGCCGGCAGCGCACCGGCATGGTTTTCCAGCAGGATGCCCAGGAAGCGCTCGAACGAACCCAGAATCGCGCGATGCAGCATCACCGGGCGCTTGCGCGAATTGTCCTCAGAGACGTATTCGGCACCAAGGCGTTCAGGCAGCACCAGGTCAAGCTGCAGCGTGCCGCACTGCCACGAGCGGCCGATCGCGTCCTTGATGTGGTACTCGACCTTGGGGCCGTAGAAAGCACCCTCGCCCGGCAGCTCTTCCCAGTCCACGCCGCAGGCGCGCAACGCCAGGCGCAGGCCCTCTTCGGCGTGATCCCAGACCTCGTCCGAGCCGGCACGCTGCGCGGGGCGCAGCGACAGCTTGACCGCCACGTCCTTGAAGCCGAAGTCGTCGTAGACTCCGAACGCCAGTTCGTTGAAGGCCTTGGCCTCGGCCACGATCTGCTCTTCCGTGCAGAAGATATGCGCATCGTCCTGCACAAAGCCGCGCACGCGCATCAGGCCGTGCAGCGCGCCCGAGGGCTCGTTGCGATGGCAGGCGCCGAACTCGGCCAGGCGCAGCGGCAGGTCGCGGTACGAACGCAGGCCGTGGTTGAAAATCTGCACGTGGCCCGGACAATTCATCGGCTTGATCGCGTAGTCGTGCTTCTCCGACTCCGTGACGAACATGTTCTCTTTGTAGTTCTGCCAGTGGCCGGACTTTTCCCAGAGCGAACGGTCCATCACCTGCGGCGTGCGCACCTCCTGGTAGCCGGCGTCGCCCAGGCGGACGCGCATGTACTGCTCGACAGCCTGCCACACCTGCCAACCCTTCGGGTGCCAAAACACCATGCCGGGCGCCTCTTCCTGCAGGTGGAACAGGTCGAGCGACTTGCCCAGCTTGCGGTGGTCGCGCTTCTCGGCCTCTTCCAGCATGTGCAGGTAGGCTTCCTGGTCTTCCTTCCTGGCCCAGGCCGTGCCGTAGATGCGCTGGAGCATCTCGTTGTTGGAGTCGCCGCGCCAGTAGGCGCCGGCCACCTTCATCAGCTTGAAGACCTTCAGCTTGCCCGTGGACGGCACGTGCGGACCGCGGCACAGGTCGACGAAATTGCCTTCGCGGTACAGGCCGATTTCCTGGTCAGCCGGGATCGAGGCGATGATCTCGGCCTTGTACTTCTCGCCCATCGACTCGAACAGCGCCACGGCTTCGTCGCGGTTCCACACTTCGCGCACGACCTTCTCGTCCTTGCGGGCGAGCTCCGTCATCTTCTTTTCGATGGCGGCCAGGTCTTCGGGCGTGAAGGGACGCTTGTAGGCGAAGTCGTAGTAGAAGCCGTTTTCGATCACCGGCCCGATCGTCACCTGAGCTTCGGGATACAGCTCCTTGACGGCGTAGGCCAGCAAGTGCGCCGTGGAGTGGCGGATCACATCGACGCCGTCGGCGTCCTTGTCCGTGACGATGGCCAGCTCAACGTCGCGGTCGATCTGGTAGCTCGCGTCGACCAGCGTGCCATCCACCTTGCCAGCCAGCGCGGCCTTGGCCAGGCCGGAGCCGATGCTCTGCGCCACTTCGGCAACCGTCACCGGGCCGGGAAACTCGCGGCGGGACCCATCCGGCAGCGTGATTGCGATCATTTCGACTCTCCAGGATTCCGCCGGCGGCGACTTGCGCTTCGCCCGAGCGGATCAAACTGCATCTTGTGGCACCGGCCCGCGTGCTTATCTGTTTGCGCACGATCCGGCGATTGTTCTTTGCGGCCTTGCCTCGCTTGACGCGAAAGCCGGCAGCTTATCAGGGAGCTGGCAGGCGACAGACGAAAAAAAACGCGGCCAAGGCCGCGTTTCTCTTTGTCAAACCCGATCCAACCGGGCCGAAGGCGCACCTCGACTACTGTCGCTTGCCAGCGGTAGTAGTTCGCGGTGTCATAACCATGATGCCCTTCCGTTCCGTATGGGGTTGAATCGGACTTGCCGCACTTCTTTTCTTACTGCTTTACTGCAATTCGTTGGTAGGCTCGATTGGACTCGAACCAACGACCCCCACCATGTCAAGGTGGTGCTCTAACCAGCTGAGCTACGAGCCTAGCGAAGCCGCAAGTATAGCATCACTTTCTTTTCGCCTGCAACACCCCCTGCACGTCCTCGATCAACTGCAGCGCGCGCTGCAGTTGCGTAGCCTCGGACACTTCGGCGGTGAACTGCATGCGCGCCACGCCCTTGCTGGAGAGCGTCTTCACGCCGGTGACGTTGATCTTCTCGCGCGACAGCACTTCCGAGATATCGCGCAGCAGCCCCTGCCGGTCGATCGCCTCGACCTGGATATCGACCGGATACACCGCCGCGTGGCTCTTCTTGCCCCACTCGGTCTGGATCACCCGCTCCGGCGCACGCGCCGACAGTTGCTGGAAGGTATGGCAGTTGCGCCGATGGATCGACACGCCGCGCCCGCGCGTGACAAAGCCCACAATATCGTCCGGCGGCGCCGGCTTGCAGCAGCGCGACATCTGCGTCATCAGCGAATCCACGCCCACCACCAGCACGCCGCTCTTGGCGCCGCGCGCCACGCTGGTCGCGCGGCTCTTCTTGGTGACCGCGTCTTCCTCGCTCAGCGGCGCCTGCACTTCCCCTTCCGGGTGGCGCAGCGCGTGCTCGACGTGGCGCAGGCTGAACTCGTCCTTGGCCACCGCCGCGAACAGATCGTCCGGCGTCTTGAAGCCCAGCCGCGTCGCCAGGTCTTCCAGCTTGACCGCGGTCTTGCCTTCGCGCTGCAGCGTCTTGTCGATCAGCGCGCGGCCCTGCGCGATGGTCTCCTGCGAATCGAGCGCGTTGAACCACGCCCGCACCTTGGCACGCGCGCGACTGCTGGCCAGGTAGCCGAGCTCGGCATTGAGCCAGTCGCGCGACGGCCCGCCTTGCTTGACCGCGATGATCTCCACGGTCTGACCGTTCTTCAGCGTCGTGTTCAGCGGCACCATGGTGCCGTCCACGCGCGCGCCACGGCAACGGTGGCCCAGGTCGCTGTGCAGGTAGTAGGCAAAGTCCAGCGGCGTCGCGCCCTGCGGCAGCGCCACCACGCGCGCCTGCGGCGTCAGCACGTAGATGTGATCGTCGATCGCGGCGTGCTTGATCTGCTCCCACTCGTCGTGCGCCACGCTGTGGTCGGCGTCGTCCTTCCAGGCCAGCAGCTGGCGCAGCCAGGCGATCTTCTCGTCATAGCGCTCGCTGGCGGAGAACTGTCCGGCATAGCCGCGGCTGCCCGCCTCCTTGTAGCGCCAGTGCGCCGCCACGCCGTATTCGGCAAAGTGGTGCATCTCCTGCGTGCGGATCTGCACCTCGAAGGCGCGGCCGTCGTCGCCGATCACCACCGTGTGCAGCGACTTGTAGCCGTTGGCCTTAGGCCGCGAGATGTAGTCGTCGAACTCGCGCGGGATCGGCTGCCAGATATGGTGGACGATACCCAGCACCGTGTAGCAGTCCTTGATATCGTCGACGATCACGCGGAAGGCGCGCACATCGTACAGGTCGGCAAAATCCAGCTCCTTGCCGCGCATCTTCTTCCAGATGCTGTAGATATGCTTGGGGCGCCCGCTCACCTCGGCCCGGATGCCGGCGGTGGCGAGCTCGGACTGCAGCCGCGCGATGGCGCTGGCGATATAGCCCTCGCGCTCGATACGCTTCTCGTCCAGCAGCTTCGCGATGCGCTTGTAGGTATCGGGCTGCTCGAAGCGGAACGCCAGGTCCTCCAGCTCCCACTTCATCTGCCAGATACCGAGGCGGTTGGCCAGCGGCGCGTAGATGTCGAGCGTCTCGCGCGCCACGCCCGGCTGCGGCGCCTGCTTGGTCTCGGCGAGCCAGCGCAGCGTCTGCAGCCGCGAAGCCAGGCGCACCAGCACCACGCGGATGTCCTGCGCGAACGCCAGCAGCATCTTGCGCAGCGCCTCGACTTGCTCGTGGCGTGCCTGCACCTCGTTCTTGGACGGCGTGGCCGGCTCGGCATCCGCGCGGCTGCTGCCGGCAATGGCGCCGATGCGCAGCAGCTGGCGCACGCCATTAACCAGCCGCGCAACCTCATCGCCGAAGCGCGGCGCGAGATCGGCCTCGGTGTCGGGCACGAAGGCCACCAGCGCGAACAGGCAGGCGGCGGCGCGTGCGGCATCGTCGACGCGCAGGCCATCGAGGATGCGCAGCATGCCCTGCGCATGCGACAGCACGGTCTCGCCGGTGGGCAGCGCAACCTCAGCGCCATGCTCACGCACATAAGCCAGCGCGCGTTCGACCAGCTCGGCATCCGGGATGCCCGCGACCCGCGCGGTCAGGTCGGTGGACGTCACCATGTCACTACGCCTGCATCAGTTGAGCGCAGCGGTCACCACCACTTCGATCAGGTAGTCGGGATTGGCCAGGCGGGCTTCCACCGTGGCGCGCGGGGGCGTGTTGCCTTGCGGGACCCAGGCGTCCCAGACCTCGTTCATCTCGCCGATCAGGTCGACGTTGGTGAGGAAGATCTGGCACGACAGGATGCGGGTCTTGTCGCTGCCGGCCTCGGCCAGCAGGCGGTCGATATGGCCGAGCACCTCGCGCGTCTGGCCGCGGATATCGGCCTTGGGATCGACCTCGGGCACCTGCCCGGCCAGGTAGACCACGCCGTTATAGACCGCGTATTCGGACAATCGCTTGCCCACGTGGGCGCGCTTCAGTTCTTGGTTACTCATGACAATGCACGACAATGCGTTGAGGGATAAAAAAAACAGGTCCGCTGCGCGATACGCTCACGCGCCCCCGACAAAAAACTGGCGGGCGATGGCAATCTGCGCCGGATCGACAAAGGTCGGGGCGTGGCCCACGTCGGGCACTTCCACCGAACTCACATGCTTGCCGCGCGCCACCATCTCGGCCACGGTCTCCCGCAGCAGCAGGTCGGACTGCGCGCCGCGCACCACCAGCACCGGCCCTTCGATGGCCTCGAAGCTGCGCCACAGTGCAGTTTCACCCAGGGCAATAAGCTCCGGCGTGGACTGGCGGAACGGCGTGGCAAGCTGCGGATCGTAATGCAAGCCCCATTCCAGGCCTTCAGTACCCTGCACCGGCTTCAGGATGGCGGCGTTCAGCTCGCGCCATTGATCGGGCGTGTGGCGGCCGAATGAGGCGCTGATGGTCTGCAGGTACGCCAGCCCTTCCTCGAAGGTCTTGAAGCGCACCGGCAGGCCCAGGTAGGCGCCGATCCGCTCCACCGCCGAGGGCGCCAGCTTCGGGCCCACGTCGTTGAGCAGCAGCTTGCGCACCGGCGACTTCGGCAGCCCGGCCAGCCCCATGCCGATCAGGCCGCCCATCGAGGTGCCGAACCAGTCCACCTGCTCCACGTTGAGCCGCGCAATCAGCGTGACCATGTCGGACACGTACTGTGGCACCACGTAGCTGTTGGGATTGGCCAGCCATTCCGAGCGCCCGCGGCCCGCCACATCGGGGCAGACCACGCGGTAGTCGCCGCACAGCGCGCTGGCGACGGTATCGAAGTCGCGGCCGGTGCGCGTCAGCCCGTGTACGCACATCAGCACGCGCGGGTTGGCGGGGTCGCCCCACTCGTGGTAGGCCATGCGGTGCAGGCCCGCCGGGCTGATGCACTGGACAAAACCGAGGCGCGGACTGGCAGACATCTGGACTCCCTGACGAACCCGACCGCTGGCCGCAAAAAAAGCGGCGCCGCCGGAGGTTGAGCAAAGCTGGATTGTACGCCGCAGCGGGTACAATGCCACAGCACAGTGTCTGCACCACCGCACACGCTGCCGCGCACCGCCACGGCGCGGTCCGCCCTCACTGTGGCATCCCTACCGTGGCATCCCATTCTCTCTCGACGGAGGCTTACATGCTCAACGGCAAGACCGCACTGGTGACTGGTTCGACCAGCGGCATCGGGCTCGGCATCGCGAAGGCGCTGGCGGCTCAGGGCGCCAACATCATCGTCAACGGCTTTGGTGACGCGGACGCCGCAAAGAACGAGATCGCGCAGGCCGGCCAGGGCATCCGGGTCGGCTACCACGCCGCGGACATGAGCAAGGCGGCCGAGATCGAGGACATGATGCGCTACGCCGAGTCCGACTTCGGCGGCGCCGACATCCTGGTCAATAACGCCGGCATCCAGCATGTGGCCAGCATCGAGGACTTCCCGCCCGAGCGCTGGGACGCGATCATCGCCATCAACCTGACCTCGGCCTTCCACACCACCCGCCTGGTGCTGCCCGGCATGAAGCAGAAGAACTGGGGCCGCATCATCAACGTCGCTTCCACGCACGGGCTGGTGGCCTCGGCGAACAAGTCGGCCTACGTGGCGGCCAAGCACGGCATCGTCGGGTTTACCAAGGTCACCGCGCTGGAAACCGCGCAGACCGGCGTGACCGCCAACGCGATCTGCCCGGGCTGGGTGCTGACCCCGCTGGTGCAGAAGCAGGTGGAAGCGCGTGCGCAGAAGGAAGGCATCCCGGTGGAGCAGGCCAAGCGCGAGCTGGTGCTGGAGAAGCAGCCTTCGGGCCAGTTTGTCACGCCCGACGAACTGGGCGCGCTGGCGGTGTTCCTGTCGTCCGAAGCGGCGCGCCAGGTGCGCGGTGCGATCTGGAACATGGACGGCGGCTGGGTGGCGCAGTAAGGAGCGGCGGATGCAACGACGACGCTTCCTCGGCACCCTCGGTGCGCTGGCGCTCGGCACGCTCGCTGTGGGCGTGCTGGGGCCTGTGGCCGATGCATTCGCCCAGGCAAAGCCTCTGGCCATCGACGTCTACAAGAGCCCGCTGTGCGGCTGCTGCGAAGACTGGGTCAAGCACCTGCGCGCCAATGGCTTCACCGTGACCGTGCATGACGTCGAGGATACCGGCGTCTACCGCAAGCGCTTCGGCATGCCGGAGCGTTTTGGCTCGTGCCATACCGGGTATATCGGCGGCTACGCGATCGAGGGACACGTGCCGGCGGCGGATATCCGCAAGCTGCTTGCGGCCAAACCCAAGGCGGTCGGGCTGGCGGTGCCGGGCATGCCGGTCGGCTCGCCGGGCATGGAACAGGGCCCGCGCAAGGACCCGTTCGACGTGCTGCTGGTCAAGGCCGACGGCGCGGCCTCGGTGTTTGCCAGCTACAACAAGCCGGCGGCCTGACGGATTGCCTTGCCGGATGCGCCGTCGGTGCATCCGGTCATCAATGCGCGCTGGCAAGGCTCGCCAGCGCCGCTTCCACCTCCCGCCACACCGCCTCGGTTTCGCCCTCGGTGCATTCGCCGTGCTGGCGCTTGACCGCGCCCAGCCGGTTCAGCACCAGGTGCTGGTCCGGCGCCACGCCCACGCCCGCCAGGCAGGCCTGTACGCACGCCAGCGGACAGCCGTCCAGCGCCAGGATCGGCCGGCCGGATTGCGCCACGCGCGTCAGCGCAGGCACGCCGCCGCCCACGCCGCTGATGCAAGACATTTCCGCACGCCCGCTGCGGTCGAGCCGCACCGCGCAGGCATTGGCCAGTTGCGCCACGCTGGAGCAGCCGGAGCAGGCGTACACCAGTGGCAGGGATCGGTTCGGGGAAGCCGGCATCGCGCACCTTCCGTGAGGATTTATCCATGGCCGGGCAGTGCCCTGCCGGAAAGCGGCCAGCATAGGGCGCGCGGCGGCGCCCGGGTATTCGCCGGAAGAGCTAGCATCCCCACCCGTCCGGCATAGTCCGGGCGGGCAGGTGCCGAGATCCGACCCCCAAAGAAAAAACCCCTGCGACGCATCGCGCCACAGGGGTCTGGTCAAGCTACAGTCGGTCGCCGCTCAGAGTAGCGGCGCGCCCGTCTTGGCTTGGATTTCCTCCCGGCTGACGCCCGGGGCGGTTTCCACCAGCTTCAGGCCTTCGTCGGTGACATCGATCACACCCAGGTCGGTGATGATGCGGTTGACCACGCCCACGCCGGTCAGCGGCAGGTTGCACTGCTTCAGGATCTTGATGTCCTCGGTGCCGTCCTTCTTCTTGGCGGTGTGCTCCATGAGCACCACCACGCGGCCGACGCCGGCCACCAGGTCCATCGCGCCGCCCATGCCCTTGACCATCTTGCCCGGGATCATCCAGTTGGCCAGGTCGCCCTTCTCGCTGACCTGCATCGCACCCAGGATGGCCAGGTCGATGTGGCCGCCGCGAATCATCGCGAAGGAGTCCGCCGACGAGAAGATCGACGAGCCCGGCAGCGTCGTCACGGTCTGCTTGCCGGCATTGATCATGTCGGCGTCGACTTCTTCCTCGGTCGGGAACGGGCCGATGCCCAGCAGGCCATTTTCCGACTGCAGCCACACTTCCATGCCTTGCGGCACCCAGTTGGCCACCAGCGTCGGCAGGCCAATGCCCAGGTTGACGTAGAAACCGTCCTGCAGTTCGGTCGCGGCGCGCGCGGCCATTTCGTCACGTGTCCATGCCATGATGCGTCTCCTTAGCTGGCCGCGCGCACGGTGCGCTGCTCGATGCGTTTCTCGGGATTGGTGTTCAGCACCAGGCGCTTCACGAAGATGCCGGCCAGGTGGATCTCGTCCGGGTCCAGCTCACCGGTCTCGACGATATGCTCGACCTCGGCGATGGTGACCTTGCCCGCCATGGCGCACATCGGGTTGAAGTTGCGCGCGGTGCGGCGGAACACCAGGTTGCCGGCCTTGTCGGCCTTGTATGCCTTGACCAGCGACACGTCAGCCGTCAGCGAACGCTCCATCACGTACTTCTCGCCATCGAATTCGCGGATTTCCTTGCCTTCGGCGACGATGGTGCCGACACCGGTCTTGGTGAAAAAGGCCGGAATGCCCGAGCCGCCGGCGCGCAGCTTCTCGGCCAGCGTGCCCTGCGGGGTGAATTCGAGCTCGAGTTCGCCCGCCAGGTACTGGCGCTCGAACTCCTTGTTCTCGCCCACGTAGGACGAGATCATCTTCTTGATCTGCCGTGTGGCCAGCAACTGGCCAAGGCCGAAGCCGTCGACGCCGGCGTTGTTGGAGATGCAGGTGAGTTGCTTGACGCCGCTGTCGCGCAGCGCGGCAATCAGCGCCTCGGGGATGCCGCACAGGCCGAAACCGCCAACGGCGATTGTCTGGCCGTCGCGGACGACGCCTGCAAGCGCTTCTGCGGCGCTGGCGTAGACCTTGTTCATGTTCGCTCCTTCCTCGGTAGTTCCTCGGGGATCCGCTGTCGTTCCTCCTGCCGCAGGGTGTGCGGCGGGCGACGCAGGGAAATTGTAACGGTACAATCGGCGGCGGGCGCTGACTGTCGTCCGACCGACAGCATACGCAAGCGCCGCCGGCTACGCCATTACGTAAAAATACATAAGCAGATGCCCGCTATCGACTACCAGACCGCCTTCCAGCTCGCCCCCGTGGGCCTGGTGCTGTCACGCGAGCGCGTGATTGAAGACTGCAACGAGGAGGTCTGCCGCATCTTCGGCACCACGCGCGAGGCGCTGCTGGGCCAGTCGTTCCAGGTGCTCTACCCCACCGCCGACGAATTCGAACGCACCGGCGCGCGTATCGTGCCGATCATGAACAAGCGCGGCATGTACTCGGACGAGCGCATCATGAAGCGCGCCGGCGGCGAGCTGTTCTGGTGCCACGTCACCGGCCGCGCGCTGGATCGTGCGCAACCGCTGGGCGCGGGGATCTGGACCTTCGAGGATCTGTCGCAGAAGCGCCAGGTCACGGCCGAGCTGACCGCGCGCGAACGCGAGATCGCGGCGCAGCTGGTGGAGGGGAAGACCAGCAAGCAGATCGGCAAGCTGCTGGCGATCAGCCCGCGCACGGTGGATATCTACCGGGCGCGGTTGATGAAGAAGTATGGGGCGAGTACGTCGGTCGACCTGGTGCAGCGGCTGGTCCATCACTGAACCCCTCTGCGGGCGTCAGCCCTCGATGATCTCGCGAATCTCCGGCGGCACCGGCACCGACTTCTCCAGCGCGTAATCACACCACACCACCTTGGCGCCGCCCTCGGCCCAGATCACGTCTGGCAGGTCGGTGCGACGGATCTCCATGCGAGTCTCGAAGCTGGTGCGACCGAGCTGCCCGGCATAGACACGGCACTCGATATCGCCCGGATACCGCAGCTGGCGCAGGAACGTCATGTGGGCATTGATGATGACCGGGCCCTGCCCCTGCGGATCCTTTCCGCCACGACCGAGCGTTGCAAACCACTCGATGCGCGCCTGCTCCAGGTACTGGAAATAGACGGTGTTGTTGACATGGCCCATGGCATCCATGTCGCCCCAGCGGATGGGCATCACAACCGTGTAGACGTGTTTCATTCACAGCCTCCGTGCGGACTGGCCGGCCGATGCCGGCAGGCCAGCTCCGTTACGCCTTGGCTCAGCGCTTGGCGATCGCGCCTTCAGCCTTGGTCACCAGTTCGGTGCCAATCTGCTTTTTCCACTTGTCGTAGACCTTCGCGGTCGCCTTGCGGAAAGCGTCGTGCTCGGCCGGCGTCAGGTGTGTGACCTTGACGCCGTGCGCCTCCATGTCCTTCCATGCCGGCGCGCCTGTCTCGGCCAGGCCCTTGCGGGCCAGCGCGATTTCCTGCTTGCCGGCATCGATGGCGGCCTGCTTGACGATCTCGCGGTCGGCCGGGGTCCAGCTCTCCCAGATCTGCTTGTTGACCACGAAGATCAGCGGGTCAGCCACGTAGCCCCAGGTCGTGACGAACTTCTGGCCAACGGTGTACAGCTTGGCGGCGGCGAACACCGACTGTGGATTCTCCTGGCCGTCCACCGCGCCCGAGGCCATCGCCGGCTGCGCGTCGGCCCAGCTCATCTGGGTCGGATTGGCGCCCAGCGCGTTGAAGGTCTCGATATACAGCGGCGAGCCCACCACGCGCAACTTCAGGCCCTTGAGGTCTTCCGGCTTGCGGACCTCGCGCTTGGAGTTCGACACTTCGCGGAAGCCGTTCTCGCCCCAGGCCAGCGGCACCACGCCGGCCTTCTCCAGCGTGGCGAAGATCGACTTGCCGACTTCGCCCTGCGTCAGCGCGTCCAGCGCCTTGTAGTCGGGCATCAGGAACGGCAGCGAGAACAGGTTCAGTTCGCGGACCTGCGGCGACCAGTTGATGGTCGAGCCGATGGCCATGTCGATCACGCCCTGGCGGATCGCCGAGAATTCGCGGGTCTGGTCGCCGGCCACCAGCGAGGTGCCCGGGTACAGCTTGATATTGATGCGGCCATTGGTGCGCTGTTTCACCAGGTCGGCCCAGATCTCGCCGCCCTTGCCCCACGGGAAGGCCGGGCCGAGCACCAGCGACATCTTGTACTCGGACTTGTAGGTCTGGGCCATCGCGCCGGCGGGGGCGAAGGCGGAAGCGGCAATGGCGGCGGCCGTTGCGAGCATCAGGGCACGACGTTTCATTTCATCTCCTCTCGGGAATCGTCAATTCTTGTTGGTGAATGCGGTACATCAATAGCCGAGGTATTCCGGCAGCCAGGTTGCCAGAGGCGGATAGGCCAGCACCATCAGCATGGCGACAAACATCGCCAGCAGCATCCAGATTACCCACGGCACGGTCTCTTCCATGCGCACGCGGGCAATCCGGCACGACACCATCAGGTTCACGGCCAGCGGCGGCGTGAACTGGCCCAGCGCCACCTTCAGCGTCAGCACCACGCCGAACCATACCGGGTTCCAGTGGAAGGCATTGACAATGGGCAGCAGCAGCGGCACGAAAATCAGGAAGATCGAGATGCCGTCCAGGAACATGCCGACCGTCATCAACAGCAGCACGATCAGCGCCAGCACGCCGTACTCGCCCAGCCCGGAATTGGCGATGGCGTGCGCCAGCGGGTCGATCACGCCCAGCGTCGACAGTGCATAGGCAAAGATGCCGGCCAGCGCCACCACCAGCAGGATCACCGCCGAGGTCTCGGCCGCCTCCTGGAAGATGGTGAACAGGTCGCGCATGCCGATGCTTCGGTACACCACCATGCCGACGAACAGGCCGTAGACCACCGCCACCACGGCGGCTTCGGTCGGAGTGAACCAGCCGGCGCGCATGCCGCCCAGAATCAGGAACGGCGCCACCAGCCCCCACGCGGCCTCGCGCAGGCTCTTCCAGAACGGCGGGCGCGGCAGCGCCGCCTCGATCGCGCCCATCTTGTGCTTGCGCGCCAGCCACACGGCCGGAACAATCAGCGCCACGCCGGCCAGGATGCCGGGGATCATGCCCGCGGCGAACAAGGCCGGCACCGATGCACCGGGCACCAGCACGCTGTAGATGATGAGGGCCACCGACGGCGGGATCAGGATGTCGGTCGCAGCCGCTGCGCCAACCACCGCTGCGCTGTACGAGCCCGGATAACCGGCGCGCGACATCGCCGCGATCATCACGCCGCCCACCGCGGCCGCGTTGGCCGGGCCGGAGCCGGAGATGCCGCCGAGGAACATCGCCACCAGGATCGCCACCAGCGGCAGCATGCCCGGGCCGCGCCCGACTACGGCGATGGCAAAGGTCACCAGCCGCTGCGCCACGCCGGAGCGGTCGAAGATCGACCCGACCAGCACGAACATCGGGATCGCCAGCAGCGGGTACTTGGCCAGGCCCGCATAAAAATTCTGCGGCACGGCCAGCAGGCCGAACATCTGGGTATCGAGATTGGACAGGCCGATCGCGACCAGGCCGCCCAGGCCCAGTGAAACGCCGATGGGCACGCCCAGCAGCATCAGGCCGATAAAGACCACGAACAGGGTGATGGCGACCAACGTCATTGCGCCTTCCCCATGGTGGTGGCCTTGCCTTCATGCAGTGCCTTGAGCGCGCGCACGTTACGCACCACCAGCCCCAGCGCGCGCAGCGCGATGCCGGCAGACAGCACCGGCAGCCAGATCGAATACCACCAGCTGGGCACGCCGATGCCGGGTGAAGTTTCGCCGAAGGTATATTCATCCCAGGTGATGCGCGCACCCAGCACCGCCAGCGCGATAAACATCACGGCCACGCCCAGCGCCGACAGGATCGCCATACGGCGTTGCCGGGCCGCGCTGCCGCGCTCAAAGAAGAATTCGATGCGGATATTGCGGTCGCGCGCGACCGCGGCGCTGCCGGCAACGAGGGCCAGCACGATCATCAGGAAGACCGAGAACTCCTCGGTCCAGGCAAACGACTCGTCGGTGAAATAGCGGACCACCACGTTGGCGAAGGTGATGCCGACCAGCAGCACCATCACGATCACGCCAATCCAGTCCTCGATGTGGGGCGAAACCCGGAATTCAGCATCCTGCGCTTCGTCGACAGCCTGCGGGACCACCGCGGAATCGACGACGTGTTGCGGCACGGCGTTGCGCCGTGCCTCGTCTTGTTGCTCCATCTCCCCGGCCTCCGGTCCGGGCCGCTCGGGCCTGGCGGCCGCTGCGGCGTTTTTTTGCTTGTATGTAAAGACTTAATCTGCAGACATGGCGGATTATGCCAAGACTGGCGTGCTACGCACACGAATTTTCTGAGCGGTGACGCTGGTTGGCGACGATGCGGCCGCACGGCGAGGAACGCCCAAGGGGACCGGATATGCCCTGGGCAAGCAGCCGGGCACCCCCGCGCGCTTGTGGCGCGCAGCCAGGGTGCAGGAGGGTGGTGACGCCCCGTCAACAGGCATTACGCCCGTCAGGCCGTCAGACCATGCCGTCGTCGGCGGTGATGACGGCGCCGTTGATGAACTGCGACTGGTCGGACGCCAGCAGCAGCAACAGGCCGTCCAGGTCCTCCGGGCGGCCCAGCCGCTTGCGCGGCAGCATCTGGATCAGCTTCTGTCCGGCGTCCGAGTCCCAGTGGTGGTGGTTGATCTCGGTATCGATATAACCCGGGCAGATCGCGTTGGTATTGATGCCATGGCGCGCCCATTCCAGCGCCATGGCCTTGGTCATGTGCACCACGGCCGCCTTGCTCATGCAATACACGCCGATCTGCGAAAGCACCTTCAGCCCCGCCACCGACGCGACATTGACGATGCGCGCCTGCGGCAGCGGGCTGCCGTTCTTCTCGGCGCCCTTGGCGCGCGCGATCATGCGCTTGGCCACTTCCTGGGCGACGAAGAAGGCGCCGCGGGTATTGGTATCGAAGACGAAATCGAAGTCGTCGGCGGTGACGTCGGTCAGCTTCTGCGTGGTCGACACGCCCGAATTGTTGACCAGGATATCGATGGAGCCCGCTTCTGTTTCCGCATGCGCAACAGCGGCGCGGATGCTGTCCGGGTCGGTGACGTCCAGGCGTACCACGTGGGCGCTGCCGCCCTCGGCCTCGATGGCCGCGCGCAGTTCCTTGAGCCGCTCGGTGCGGCGCGACGCCAGCACCACCTTGGCGCCCGCGGCGGCCAGCACGGTGGCAAAACGCGAGCCGAGCCCGCTCGAGGCGCCGGTGACCAGCGCTACCTTGCCTTCCAGATTGATCGACAAACCCATAGTGACCTCTTGTGCGGGAGCCCCTCCAGCCTAACCAGGGGCAGAAGGCAGCATACCAAAAAAAAGAACGACCGTTCCAAAAAAATCCTTGCCTGTGGGTGGCGAGTCCCGGACAATGCCGGAGATTCTAAGAACTTGGCCAGCAAAGGGAAAGAGGGAAAACCAGCGAATCCGGCGCCTTCGGGCATCAAAACGCTGCCAACTCCCCCTCCCCGCGCAGTCTGCGCCGGCCGGCACGAGTTCTGTGCAGAACGATCACCGCATTTCCCACAATTGCAAGCAAGCTGCGAAGAAATAGAGGGTTAGAGACAATGGATCAGCAACAGCTCCTGGAGCAGTTCGGACCGCGTGAAGCCATGGAATACGACGTGGTCATCGTCGGCGGCGGCCCCGCCGGCCTGGCCACGGCCATCCGCCTGAAGCAACTCGCGCAGGAGAAAGGCGCCGACGTCAACGTGTGCGTGCTGGAAAAGGGCTCCGAGCCCGGCGCCCACATCCTGTCGGGCGCCATCATGGATCCGCGCGCCCTCAACGAACTGATCCCGAACTGGAAGGAACTGGGCGCACCGCTGAACCAGGCCGTGACCGAAGACAAGTTCCTGTTCCTGAACGAGACCGGTTCCAAGGGCACGCCGCCGGCGCTGCTGCCGGAGTGCTTCCACAACGAAGGCAACTACATCATCAGCCTGTCCAACTTCGTGCGCTGGCTGGGTCAGCAGGCCGAGGCGCTGGGCGTGGAGATCTTCCCGGGCTTCCCGGCCGCCGAGGTGCTCTTCAACGAAGACGGTTCGGTCAAGGGCGTGGCCACCGGCAACATGGGCATCAACAAGGAAGGCGAGCCCACCGAGAACTTCCAGCTCGGCATGGAGCTGCATGCCAAGTACACGATCTTCGCCGAAGGCGCGCGCGGCCACCTGGGCAAGCAGCTGATCGAGAAATTCAAGCTCGACGCCGGCAAGGATCCGCAGAGCTACGGCATCGGCCTGAAGGAACTGTGGGAAATCGATCCCGCCAAGCACAAGCCCGGCCTGGTGGTGCACACCGCCGGCTGGCCGCTCGACCCCGCCACCTACGGCGGCTCGTTCCTGTACCACATGGAAGACAACAAGGTCGCGGTCGGCTTTGTGGTCGGCCTGGACTACACCAACCCGTGGCTGTCGCCGTTCGAGGAATTCCAGCGCTTCAAGACGCATCCGGAAATCCGCCAGTACTTCGAAGGCGGCAAGCGCCTGAGCTACGGCGCCCGTGCGATCACCGCCGGCGGCCTGCTGTCGCTGCCCAAGACCGTGTTCCCGGGCGGTGCCCTGGTCGGCTGCGACGCCGGCTACCTGAACGCCTCGCGCATCAAGGGCAGCCACGCCGCGATCAAGACCGGCATGCTGGCCGCCGAGGCCGCCTATGACGCACTGCAGGGCGGCCGCCAGCACGACGAGCTGACCGCCTACCCGGCCGCGTTCGAGCAGAGCTGGCTGCACAAGGAACTGCTGCAGGCCAAGAACTTCAAGCAGTGGTTCAAGAAAGGCCGCACCACCGCCACGCTGATGACCGGTATCGAGCAATGGCTGCTGCCGAAGCTCGGCATCCGCAACCCGCCGTGGACCATCCACCGCGTGAAGCCGGACCATGTCTACCTGAAGCCGGCAGCCGAGTGCGAGAAGATCGCCTACCCCAAGCCGGACGGCAAGCTGACCTTCGATCGCCTGAGCTCGGTGTTTATCAGCAACACCAACCACGAGGAAAACCAGCCTGCCCACCTGACGCTGAAGGACGCCAGCGTGCCGGTGAACATCAACTGGGACAAGTACGCCGGCCCCGAGTCGCGCTACTGCCCGGCAGGTGTGTATGAGTTCGTGCAGGACGAAACCTCGGGCAAGGAACGGCTGCAGATCAATGCGCAGAACTGCGTGCACTGCAAGACCTGCGATATCAAGGATCCGACGCAGAATATCGTGTGGGTGACGCCGGAAGGTGGTGGCGGGCCGAACTACGTGGGGATGTAAGCGCGGCGCGCCAGCGATAGCCGCGTGGAACGGCACCGGGTTTCCGGTGCCTTTTTTTTGGGGATCGCGCGTCGTTACCGCGTTTGCCTGCGCGCGGCCATCGCCTTGTCGATCACCTCCGCCTGCAGTGCCTCGCTGGGATTGCTGAAGGCCTGGCGCCGCAACGCCTCCAGCTGCTGCCGGCGATCCTGCTCCGACAAACCCGGAAACGATTCGATCTGCGCGCGGCGAGCCGCGTAGTCATCGTAGCGTTGTTGCCACGCCTGCTCGGCCTGTGCCTGCTGCTGGTAGCGCTGCGCAACTTCCGGCCCGTAGACCTGCGCCAGGGCCGCGCCAATATCCTGCGCGCTCCGGCCCGCTGCCTGCATGCCGGCGATGATGTCGCTGATCCCCTGCGGGCGGGCACTGGCTTCGCGCGTCGCGCGCAACGGTTCGGGCAGCGCAGCGTCGAGCGCAGCCAGGCGCCGTTGCCGCTCCGCCTCGTCGAGCCCCGGCTGCGCCGAGATTTCCAAGCTTGCCAGCATGGCCTCGTCGTAGGCCTGCTCGTCGCCAAACCAGATCGTCGCCACCTCTGGCAGCAGCCGCTGCCGTGCCGCGGTGCGCATGGCCTGCAGCGCCCGCAGTTGCCCGACCTGCGTGGCATTCAGCGTGCCCTCGCCTGCATCCGCCAGCGGCTTGTTCGCCGCCTGTGGTTGTATCTCGGCAAGATAGGCCACATAGCGCTGCCAGAGCTGCAACGCCTGCCCCGCTGCCGGCTGCGGCACCCGGCGGCGGATATCGTCGTACACCAGTTGGTCGAGCGCCCCGGCACCGCCGGCATCATGGAGGGCGCTGAGGAAGTAGTCGAAGTACGTGCGCAATGCACGCGTCAACCGCAGATTGCCGCGTGCATCGATTTCGGGTCCGGCGGGCACATCAACGCCGGCCAGCGATGGCAAGGCAGAGACACCGCCCCCGGACCCGCTGTCAGCTGACGTTTCCGACGGATTGGCAGTAGCGACGGTTGCCGTGCGCCGTGGCACGGCAACCGGACCGGACGGCATCGTCATCCAGTGCACCGCAGCCGCCGCGACGCCCGCCGGCAGCAACGCCAGCCAGAGCCACGGCGCGCGTTCAGAGCTGGTCATTGCGCAGCCGGTTGGCGTGGCTGAGGATCACCGTGCGCGGGTCGACGTCCTGGTACAGGCCGGCCATCTGGTTCACCTCGTCGAGGTGGTTCCAGTAATAGCCGGTGGCCAGCACCCGGCCCCACTTGCTGCTGCAGACCGAGACCAGCCCGTCATTGGGGCCGGCGCCCTTCAGATCCATGATCCCCGCCAGCGTCGACATCATCACCGTGGTCGGATCCAGCAGGTTGGAGCGCAGCAGGCTGAACGGACCGCCCTGCCCCGTCCACGAATATGCAGCCTGTGTATGGGTAACAAGGTTGCCCGCGGCATCGCGCGCCTGCCGCTGTTCGGACACAGCGCCGGACGTGTTGCAGTCCGGCCCGAGTGCCGACTTCGTGCCCGGCACCAGCGTGGCATCCAGGCGCGCATTCTGCTCGGCTGCACCTTTCGTGGTCAGGATCGTCAGCGAAGCCAGCGCATTCTGGTCCAGCGCCTGCCCGTTGCTGATGCCGTTGAACCAGCCGACCGCATCGAACACCCCCTGGATAAGGCCTACCAGCACCGGCCCCGCGATCGGGATGCTGTTGACACCGCTGATCAGGTCCAGCACGGTATCGGCGACTTCGCTGCCCCGGTGGGGGCTGCCGATGGTGGTCACCGAAGCGATATCCTGCGGCGACATCGCTGCCAGCGTGCGCGACGTCGGGCCGCCCTGGCTGTGGCCGATCAGGTTGACCTTGTCGGCGCCGGTCTCCAGCTTGACCGCGCGCACATAGGCCTGCAGCGCCAGTGCGCGCTCTTCGTCGCTGTTGAAAGACGGTACGGTCGCCACATAGACGCGTGCGCCGTGGGCGCGCAGTACTTCAGGGATGCCGTACCAGTAGTCGAGCACGCCGGCCATCTTGGCCGCGCCGGTGAGGCCGTGGACCAGCACGATCGGGTAGCGTGTCCTGGCGTAATCCGCGCTCTCGGCCGTGGCCGGGGCCGACCAGGTCATCGCAGCCGCGGCAGCCAGCGCCGCCATGGTCCCTGCGATCGTGCCGGCCTTCTCCTTGCGTGCCGCGGGCGTGCTGCGCCCGCACGCGTGGCCGGGGCCGCGGTGTCCGCTGTGCTTCATCTTGTCTCCTCGGTGGTGGGTCTTTTTTTGTTGAAAGCAGTAAAGACGGCGCACCGCGTGAAGACAATCAAAACATTAGCGGAATTCCTCCAAACGCCCGCTACAGGGACGCGGCTACAAAGGCATGCGCGTGTTCGACAGCAACTGCTCGTAGATATAGCACTGCAGCAGTGTCATCTCGCGTTCGGCGAGCACGTCGAAGGCTACGCCAAAGGCCGGGAAATCGGCGTCTTCGCCGGGCCCCTCCGGCGCCACGCGCACCCAGCCATCGACGGTCACTTCGCTGTCGAATGACGCGGTCCGCATCTGGAAGCGCAGCCGCACGCGGCTGCCCGGCGCGGGCGACGGCGCGGTGGTATGCACCAGCGCGCCGCCGGTGCTGAGGTCGGACAGCAGCGCCAGCCGCGCCGTGCCCGACTCGACAGCGTCCTCGTCCTCCGGCTCGGTCAGGTAGGCCGCCAGGCGTGTGGGCACGCGTGCGGCCTTGCGCACCGGCGTCGCATGCTGCCGCGCCGGCGCCGACAGCACCAGGTAGCGGAACGGGCTGCGGCAGACCGCTGTAATGGTCGAGGTGAAGCTGTGGATGGCCTGCCCGGAGAAGCCGCGCAGCAGCACGTTGTCGCCCGCCTGCAGCGGCAGGTCGCGGCCGCCGAGCTGGGGCCAGGTCACGAACAGCCCTTGGTCGATAAAGCCGATCAGGCGGCTGGCCGCCGCGCGCGCGGTCTCGCCTTCATGCTTGATATGCAGCAGCGTGCCGACCTGCAGGCCGAGCGGCCCGGTCGTGGGACGCAGGGAGTCGTCGGAGCCGTCGCCGTCGTCCTCGCGGCAGACCACGCCGTGCCGGAACACCAGCGCCAGGTCGCGCGCGTCGGGAATGACGCTGCCGCTGCCGAGCACCAGGTTGCCGTCGCCGTCGAGCAGCGACCAGGGCAGCGGGTGTCCGACAGGAAGATCGTTGGGAGTGAGCTGGATCATGGCTGTTTGCAGAGGGGCCCGGTGGGTCATCCCCGTGGCAATGGCAAACCCACGGCGGAGCTGCCGGGCAGTATCCGCCACCTGTATTCGGTCACTATCGGCGCGGTCGCGTGGAAATTAAGCGCTTACCGATGGTGGAGAACCGTATGTGTAGCATTCGCTCCTTACGCGAGGCTTGACGTCCGGCAAGTTCGGGACCAGAATCGCACAAAGCTGTCTGACAGCCTGACACATTACCCCCATGACAAACCTGCCCCGCCCGGCCTCGCTGGCCAGCCGCATCGCCCAGTCCCTGCACGACGACATCCTCGCCGGCCGTCATGTCGCCGGCGCGCGCCTGCCTGCCGAAGCCAGGCTGGCCGACACCTTCGGCGTCAGCCGGCCGATCGTGCGCGAGGCCATCGCGCAGTTGAAGGCCGACGGCGTGCTGGTGACGCGCAAGGGCTCGGGCGCCTATGTGTCCGAGACGCCGGGCGGCCAGGCCTGGCGCGTGGCCAGCGCACCGGATGGCGGCCCGACGTTGGCGCAGCTGTTCGAACTGCGCCGTGTGGTGGAAACCGCCTGTGCCGAAATGGCGGCGCAGCGGCGCACCGAGGCCGATGTCGATGCCATCCGCACCGCGCTGGCGGCGATGCGGGCGCAGGCCGACGGCCAGGGCGACATGGCCAGCGCCGCCGCGGCCGACATGGCCTTCCACCATGCGGTCGCCGAGGCCGCGCACAACCCCTGCTTCACCGGCCTGACCGATTTCGTCAGCCAGCAGATGCTGGCCGCGCGCCAGCGCGCGTGGGAAAACACCGCGCGACTGGTTGCCAGCACCGGCGCCCCGCGCGCCGCCGACAGCGAACATGCCGCGCTGGCCGAAGCGATTGCCGCCGGCAACGCGGCAGCGGCGCGCGAGGCCGCGCAACAGCACCTGTCCGCCGCGGCCGCCCGCCTGGGCCTGCCGGGCTGAACCCCGAACACAGCAACACTCAAAGGAACGAGCATGGAAAAGGTGGATTGCGTCGTCATCGGCGCCGGCGTGGTGGGACTGGCGGTGGCGCGCGCGCTCGCGTTGCAGGGCCGCGAAGTGATCATCCTGGAGGCCGAGAACGCCTTCGGCACCATCACCAGCGCGCGCAACAGCGAAGTGATCCACGCGGGCATCTACTACCCCGCGGGCTCGCTGAAGGCGCAGCTGTGCGTGCGCGGCAAGGCCATGCTGTATGACTACTGCGCCACGCACCATGTCGCGCACCAGCGCTGTGGCAAGCTGATCGTCGCCACCAGCGAAGCGCAGGTCGCCACGCTGGAAGGCATCCGTGCCAAGGCTGCGGCCAATGGCGTCGATGACCTGCGCCTGCTCAGCCAGGCCGAAGCGCAGGCGCTGGAGCCGCAACTGCAATGCCACGCCGCGCTGCTGTCGCCGTCGACCGGCATCATCGACAGCCATGGCCTGATGACCGCACTGCTGGGCGATGCCGAGAACGCCGGCGCGATGCTGGCGGTGCAGTCACCAGTGCTGGGCGGTGCGGTGACGCCGGAAGGCATCCGACTGGAGGTCGGCAGCGAGGATGGCAGCGCCACCACGCTGCTGGCGCAGACCGTGGTGAACTCGGCCGGCCTGACCGCGCCGGAACTTGCGCGCCGCCTCCACGGCATGCCGGAGGCGCACATCCCGCCGCAGTACTACGCCAAGGGCTGCTATTTCACGCTGGCTGGCCGCGCGCCCTTCTCACGGCTGATCTACCCGGTGCCCGAGGCGGCCGGGCTGGGCGTGCACCTGACGCTCGACATGGGCGGCCAGGCGCGCTTCGGCCCCAACGTGCGCTGGATCAACGAGATCGAATACAGCGTGGACCCGGCCGATGCGGATGGATTCTATGACGAGGTACGCCGCTACTGGCCGGGGCTGGCCGATGGCGCGCTGCAGCCGGGCTACGCCGGGATCCGCCCCAAGATCAGCGGCCCGCATGAAGTGGCGGCGGACTTCCGTATCGATGGCCCGGCGGTGCATGGCGTGCGGGGGCTGGTTCACCTGTTCGGCATCGAGTCGCCGGGGCTGACCTCATCGCTGGCGATCGCCGAGCGGGTCTGCGCGGCGCTGCCCTGAACCGCGCCGGTGCCTATGCCTTCGCCGCGAAAGCTCATCGCGGCGCAGAACGCGCCGGCTGCCGCGGCGATAGCGGCAAGGCCGAAGGTATGCTCCGGCGCCAGCGCGTTCCAGGTCCAGCCCATCGCCAGCCCGCCCAGCGTGCCGCCGACGCCGTAGGAAATGCCCGTGTACAGCGCCTGGCCGCGCCCCTGCAACGGCCCGGAAAACCACGCCTGCAGCCGCTTCAGGCTGGCGCTGTGGTGCGCGGCGAAAGTGGCGGCGTGCAGCACCTGCACCAGCGCCATCAGCCACGCGAACTGCGCAAAGTAGCCGGTCAGCCCGAAACGCAGCGCCGCCAGCACGAAGGTACCCGCCAGGATGGTGCGCAGCGCATAGCGCGCGAACAGCAGGCCCTGGTAGTAGAAGAACACGATCTCGGCGACCACGCCGATGGTCCACATCACGCCGATGGCGAACTTGCTGTAGCCGAGCTTCTCCAGCCACAGCGAGTAAAACACGTAGAGCGCGGCGTGCGCGAACATCATCAGGAAGGCTGACGCCAGGAACCACGCCACGTCGGGACGGCGCAGCAGCGGCAACGCGGGCGGCGCCGGTACGCGCGGCCCATCGTCCGTGGCATCGCGCATGGTCAGCACCACGCCGGCCAGGATCGCCAGCAAGGCGCTTGCCACCCACGGGAAGGCGCGCATTCCCACCGCTTCGAACAGCGCCCCGCCCGCCAGCACCGCACCGATAAAGCCGGCCGAGCCGAACATGCGGATGCGGCCGTAGCTGTGGTCGAAGGCGCCGTAGCGGCGCAGCGTGGAAATGGTCAGCGCATCGCCCAGCGGCGACATCGCGCTGGTCAGCAGGCTCAGCGTCAGCATCATCGCCATCATGCCGCCGTAGCTGCCGACGCCGGGCAGCATCAGGAAGGCCAGCAATGAGGTGAACGCGCTGACGCGCAGGATGCGCACGCGCGTGTGCATCACGTCGGACAGCCAGCCCCACAGGTAGGGCCCGACGATGCGGCTGACCTGGAAGCTCGCCATCAGCACGCCGATCTGCACCGGATCGAAGCCGCGTCCGGCGAAATACAGGCTCACGTACGGCGAGATAACGCCGACGTAGCCGTAGTAGCCAAGGTAGAAGAGCCCGAAGCGGGCGTAGTCAGGGCGGCCGGCGCCGGAGGCGCCGCCGCCCGCGGATGGCGCCGTCAAGTCAGCGCGACTGACCGGCCTGCGCCGGAATCTGCGGCGTATCGACCTTTACGTCGCCGCACTGGGCGCGGTGGCGCAGCGCGTGGTCCATCAGCACCAGCGCCAGCATGGCCTCGGCGATCGGCGTGGCGCGGATGCCCACGCAGGGATCGTGGCGGCCGAAGGTCTCGACCGTGGCGGCATTGCCGGCCTTGTCGATCGACTCGCGCGGGGTGCGGATCGAGGAAGTCGGCTTGATCGCCAGCGACACGGTGACGTCCTGGCCAGTCGAGATGCCCCCCAGCACGCCGCCGGAATTGTTGGTGCGGAAACCGTCCGCGGTCAGCTCGTCGCCATGCACGCTGCCGCGCTGGGCCACGCTGTCGAAGCCGGCGCCGATCTCCACGCCCTTGACCGCGTTGATGCCCATCATCGCGTGCGCGATGTCGGCGTCGAGCCTGTCGAACAGCGGCTCGCCCAGGCCGACCGGCACATTGCTGGCCACCACCTCGATGCGCGCACCGACCGAATCGCCGTCGCGGCGCAGCGCGTCCATATAGGTTTCCAGCTCGGGGATGATGTCAGCGTTGGGCGCGAAGAACGGGTTCTCCGGCACGTGCGACCAGTCCTTGAACGGTACCGCGATCTCGCCGAGCTGCGACATGTAGCCCCGGATCTCGGTGCCGTATTTTTCGCGCAGCCACTTCTTGGCCACCGCCGCCGCGGCCACCACCGGCGCGGTCAGGCGCGCCGACGAACGGCCACCGCCGCGGTGGTCGCGGATGCCGTACTTCTGCCAGTAGGTGTAGTCGGCGTGGCCCGGGCGGAAGGTCTCGACGATATTGCCGTAGTCCTTGCTGCGCTGGTCGGTATTGCGGATCAGCAGGCAGATCGGGGTGCCGGTGGTCTTGCCCTCGAACACGCCCGACAGAATCTCGACCTGGTCGGCTTCCTGGCGTTGCGTGACATGGCGCGAGGTGCCGGGCTTGCGGCGGTCCAGGTCGCCCTGGATATCGGCCTCGGTCAGCGCCATGCCCGGTGGGCAGCCGTCCACCACCGCGCCGATGGCGGGCCCATGCGATTCGCCGAAGGTGGTGACAGTGAAGAGCAGGCCAAGGGTGTTGCCGGACATGATGGAAACCGCACAGGAATTGGGGACGGCCTCCATTGTAAGGCCAATGCCCACCCTCGGGCGGCCCGGCGGGCTCAGGCCGCCGCGGTTTCCGGCGCGAAGTCGGGGTAGAACTCCGCCCGCATCCGGTCCATATAGGCCACCAGGTTGGCATGCCCCTCGGCCGCGGTGCGGATCGGGGTGTCGAATACGGGGCACAGCAGGCTGGCGGCGAAGGCGAACAGCGTGGCGTCTGCCCCGCACGGCTTGTCGCCCATCAGGTAGCGCTTGTCGCCCAGGATGTCGGCGATTGAGGTCACGCCCTTGCTGGCCAGCGCGACCAGTTCTTCCTCGCTGTGCCGGCCCAGGCCCTGCCCCCACAGCGTCTTACGCACCTTGTAGCGCACCAGCCGCTCGGCCAGCCCGCGCACCGGCGCCGGCACGCTGCGGAAGAACAGCGCCGGGCCCTTGTCGAAATTGTGCTGGTCGAGCCAGCGCACGCGCGCCACCGCCCAGTACAGGTGGTCTTCCATCAATTTCTCGGCGGCCCAGGCGATGCCGCGCTCGGCCGGGCTCAGGCCGGCATCGAAGTCGATGCGGTAGGTCTTCTCGATATGCCAGCGGATCAGCGTGGAATCCGCCACGATCCGGCCCATGTCGTCCAGATAGGGCAGCTTGCCCTTGGGCGCGTGGCGCAGGCTGCCGCGTCGGGCCTGGTACGGCAGGCCGGCGAGCTTGAGCAGCATCTCGGCCTTGGTGACGAAGGGGCTGGCGTCGGGCAGCCCGAAGGCGGGGCCAAAGGTATAGAGGGTGATCATCGAGGGCTCAGATTCCGCATTCCATCAACTAGCGCCATTCGCCGCGCAGCGTCTGCACCATCTGCTGCAGCCCTTCGGGCGTGGCCGCCTCCGGCGACACCGGCTCGCCCACCACCAGCTCCAGCCGGTTCAGGATGCCGCGCCGGAACGGCCGCGACATCGCCGGCGCGCCCTTGCGCGAGAAGTAGCTGCCCCAGAGCCCGCGCAGCGCCATCGGCACCACCGGCACCGGGGTGCGACGGATGATCTGCTGCACGCCTTGCTTGAACGGGTTGATCTCGCCGGTGGCGGTGATCTTCCCTTCCGGGAAGATGCAGACCAGGTCGCCGTCCTGCAGCGCTTCGGCCACGCTGTCATAGGCGCGCTTGAGCATCTCCGGGTCTTCATGCGCGGGCGCGATCGGGATCGCCTTGGCCTGCCGGAAGAACCACGACAGCAAAGGCACCTTGAAAATGCGGTAATCCATCACGAAGCGCACCGGCCGTGGGCTGCACGCCATCAGCACCACCGCGTCGGCAAAGCTGACATGGTTGCAGACCAGCACGGCCGGCCCGTCCGCGGGGATCCGTTCGGCATTGATGCGGCGCAGGCGATAGACGGTATGGACCAGGATCCAGGCGATAAAGCGCAGCAGGAACTCCGGCACCAGCGAGTAGATATAGACCGCCACCACCGCATTGAGCAGCCCCACCACCAGGAACAGGTGCGGAATGCTGTAGCCGGCCAGCGCCATCGCCACGCCCAGCAGCGACGCCGCGATCATGAAGAAGCTGTTCAGGATATTGTTGGCCGCGATGATGCGCGCGCGGTGCGTGGGCGCGCTGCGACTCTGGATCAGCGCATACAGCGGCACGCTGTAGAAGCCGCCGAACATGGCCAGCAGGAACAGGTCGGCCAGCACGCGCCAGTGGCTCGGCTCGGCCAGGAAGCCGCCGATGCCGCTGAGCGCGGCGGGCGCCTGCCCCTGGCTGGCAAAGTACAGGTCCACCGCGAACACCGTCATGCCGATCGAGCCGAACGGCACCAGCCCGACCTCGACATGGCGCCCCGACAGCCGCTCGCACAGCAGCGAGCCGGTGCCGATGCCCAGCGAGAACACCGCCAGCAGCAGCGTCACCACGTTCTGGTCGCCGCCCAGCACATCCTTGGCGTAGCTGAAGAACGAGGTCAGGAAGGTGGCGCCGAGGAACCACAGCCACGAGATGCCCAGCAGGCTCAGGAACACGGTGCGGTTGCCGCGCGCCAGCATCAGGTTGCGCCAGGTCTCCGAGAACGGGTTCCAGTTGATGCGCAGGTCGGGTTGCGGCGCCGGCGAGACCGGGATCCGGCCCGACACCGCCCGCCCCGCCACCGCGATCGCCACGCATACCGCGCCGACGTACATCGGCCCCACGATCGCGCCGCCCTGCTGCAGCCCGGCCAGCTCGCCGCCAACCAGCGTGCCCAGCAGGATCGCGACAAAGGTGCCCATCTCCACCAGCCCGTTGCCGCCGACCAGTTCGCGCTCGTCCAGGTGCTGCGGCAGGTAGGCGAACTTGACCGGCCCGAACAGCGTGGAATGCAGCCCCATCAGGAAGGTGCCCGCATACAGCAGCGGCGCGCTGTGCCAGGCAAAGCCGGCCAGGCCCAGCACCATGATGGCGATTTCCAGCGACTTGACCAGCCGGATCAGGCGCGATTTTTCCAGCTTGTCGGCGATCTGCCCGCTGGTGGCGGAAAACAGCACGAACGGCGCGATAAAGATGGCCGAGATCAGGAACGCGGCGCTGCGTGCGTCCACGCCCTCGAACAGCGCCGTGTGGTAGGTCACCAGCGAGGTAAAGGCGACCTTGAAGACGTTGTCGTTCATCGCCCCGAGGAACTGGGTCCAGAAGAACGGGGCGAAGCGGCGCGCGCCGAGCAATCGGAACTGGCTGTGTTGGCTCATGGATGGGGGCCGTCCGGTCCGGAGGCCGGGGCGGAAATGGAAATTCCGGCAGTGTGCCGGGGCCGGGGTCCGGCCGCCATCATGCCACCGCCGCGCGGCCGCGCGGCGTCAGTCGAAAGAAATTTCGAAGGAAGCTTCAGCCTGGACCGTCCGGCGCACCGGACGGCGCCGTGGCATTACTCGGCGCGCTCTTCCGGCCAGTCGCGGATATACGCCTTAAGCATCTTGTTCTCGAAGCTCTGGTCCTCGACCACGGCCTTGGCGACGTCGTAAAAGGAGATCACGCCCATCAGCGTGCGGTTGTCGAGCACCGGCATATAGCGGGTGTGACGCGCCAGCATCATGCGGCGCACCTCGTTGACGTCCGTCTCCATGGTGCAGGTCACCGGCGCATCGTCCATCACCTTGCGGATGCTGCTGGTGCCGACGCTGCCATTGTTCTTGGCCAGCGTCTCGATGATCTCGCGGAAGGTCAGCATGCCGACCAGGTCGCCATATTCCATCACCACCAGCGAGCCGATATCGTGCTCGGCCATGGTGTGGACGGCGACCAGCAAGGAGGTGTCAGGCGTCACGGTGAAGAGCGTATTGCCCTTGATCTGGAGGATGTCGCTGACTTTCATGTTGGTCTCCGCTGCCGGTACTGAATTATTCGCTTAGGGCATCGCTCCGACGACGAGGGGCGATGCCGGTCACTTCGTTATCTGTCCATGGGTGTGCGGGCAGAGATGCCCGCGAGTCCCCCGTCTGGCCGATCCTAGCCCAAACCAGCCGGCAAAGTAAAGCAGGAGGCCGGTTTGCGGGCGGCGCGCCACCGTGGGCGGGCGCACGATGCTACGATGCTGGCCGGAGACAACTCAAGGCCGACCGATCATGTCCGGAACCCGATTCGACACGCTGGCCCTGCACGCCGGCGCCGCGCCCGACCCCGCCACCGGGGCCCGCGCCACCCCGATCCACCTGACCACCTCCTTCGTGTTCCGCGACAGCGAGCATGCGGCGTCGCTGTTCAATATGGAGCGCGCGGGCCACGTCTACTCGCGCATCTCCAACCCGACCGTGGCCGTGCTCGAAGAGCGCATCGCCGCGCTGGAGAACGGCGCCGGCGCGATCGCCACCGCTTCCGGCCAGGCCGCGCTGCACCTGGCGGTGGCCACGCTGATGGGTGCCGGCTCGCACGTAGTGGCGTCGTCGGCGCTGTACGGCGGCTCGCACAACCTGCTGCACTACACGCTGCGCCGCTTCGGCATCGAGACCACCTTCGTCAAGGCGCGCGACATCGACGCCTGGCGCGCCGCGATCCGCCCCAATACCCGGCTGCTGTTCGGCGAGACGCTGGGCAACCCGGGGCTGGACGTGCTGGATATCCCCACGCTGGCGCAGCTCGGCCAGGACAACGGCATCCCGCTGCTGGTCGATTCCACCTTCACCACGCCCTACCTGCTGCGCCCGTTCGATCTCGGCGCGGGCCTGCTCTACCACTCGGCCACCAAGTTCCTGGGCGGCCACGGCACCACCATCGGCGGCGTGCTGGTGGAAGGCGGCACCTTCGACTTCGAGGCCTCGGGCCGCTTTCCGGAGCTGTCCGAGCCGTATGAGGGCTTCCACAACATGGTGTTCACCGAGGAAAGCACGGTGGCGCCCTTCCTGCTGCGCGCGCGCCGCGAGGGCCTGCGCGACTTCGGCGCCTGCATGAACCCGATGGCCGCGTGGCAGCTGCTGCAGGGCGTGGAGACCCTGCCGCTGCGCATGAGCCGCCATGTCGACAACACCCGCAAGGTGGTGCAGTTCCTGGCATCGCATCCGATGGTGGAGTCGGTGTCCTATCCCGAGCTGGAATCGCACCCCGACTACGAACTGGCCAAGCGTCTGCTGCCGCGCGGCTGCGGCGCGGTGTTCAGCTTCAACCTCAAGGGCAACCGCGTCGCCGGCCAGCGCTTTATCGAGAACATGTCGCTGTTCTCGCACCTGGCCAACGTGGGCGACGCGCGCTCCCTGGTGATCCACCCGGCTTCGACCACGCACTTCCGCATGGATGCGGCGGCACTGCAGTCCGCCGGCATCACCGAGGGCACGATCCGGCTGTCGATCGGCCTGGAAGACCCGGACGACCTGGTCGACGATCTCAAGCGCGGCCTGAAGGCGGCGGAGAAAGCAATGAGCGGCAAGGGGGGGCAAGCCTGATGGAACTCAACGTTGCAGGCCAGCCGGCCTACGCCTATACCGGCGGCAAACCGTTCGATCCCGCCCTGCCCTGCGCCGTGTTCGTGCACGGCGCGCAGAACGACCACAGCGTGTGGGCGCTGCAGACGCGCTGGTTCGCCAACCACGGCTTCTCGGTGCTGGCGGTGGACCTGCCCGGGCATAACCGCAGCAAGGGCGCGCCGCTGGCCACGGTCGAGGCCATGGCCGACTGGGTCATGGCGCTGGTCGCCGCCGCCGGCGTCAAGGCGCCGGCCTTCGTGTTCGGCCACAGCATGGGCTCGCTGATCGCGCTGGAATGCGCGGCGCGCCATCCGCTGGCGGTGCGCGGCATTGGCCTGCTGGCCACCGCCTACCCGATGAAGGTTTCGGATGCACTGCTCGACGCCTCGCTCAACCGCGAGGACGAAGCCATTGCAATGGTCAACACCTGGTCGCATTCGAGCCTGGCCAACAAGCCCTCCTCGCCCGGCCCGGGCGCGTGGATGCAAGGCGGCAGCCAGCGGCTGATGGAGCGCGTGGCGCGCAACAACCCGCAGGCGCATGTGTTCCACAACGATTTCTCGGCGTGTAATGCCTACGCCCATGGCGAAGAGGCAGCGGCCGCGGTGGCCTGCCCGGCGCTGTTCATCACCGGCAGCAAGGACATGATGACCTCGCCCAAGGCGGCGCAGGCGCTGGCTGGCAAGATGGCGAAGGCCGGCCTGGTGTCGGTGCCGTGCGGCCACGCGATGATGGGCGAGCGGCCCGACGAGGTGCTGGACGCGCTGGCGGCCTTCGCGCGCAAGGTGGTCGCCGCGGGCTGATGCAGCCCGGATGGCTGGCCGGCCCCGCCGGCAGCCATCCTCCCGCACACCGGCAGAAGGTCTACACTGCACAAAACAAGACCCGCCGGAGACAGCCATGGCCCACGCCCGCGCGCGCGAGTTCGAGAACTTCGCGGCCTTCTATCCCTACTACCTGGGCGAGCACCAGAACCGCACCTGCCGGCGGCTGCATTTCGTCGGCTCGACGGTGGCGCTGCTGTGCCTGGTGGCGCTGGTGGTCACCGGCAATGCCTGGTGGCTGCTGGGGGCGGCGGTGGCGGGCTACGCCTTTGCCTGGGTCGGCCACTTCGGCTTCGAGAAGAACCGGCCGGCCACCTTCCGCCATCCGCTCTACAGCCTGATGGGCGACTGGGTGATGTATGCCGATATCTGGCGCGGCAAGATCGCGTTCTGAAGGGCCGCGCCGGCGGCCGGGCGTCAGACCTGCCCGTGCCACCCAGGCGGCACCACCTCCAGCGTACGCCGCTGCGGCGCGGCGCCGGTCTCTTCCGTTCCACGCCCGGGCCCGTCGGCCGGTGGCTGGCCAAACACAGCCTCCAGCGACTGGTCGAGCTGCGGATTGTCCAGGATCGACTTGAGCCCCTCGGCCCCGCGCAGGTGCTGCGCCAGCGCCGTGCGCGGGAGCCGCGGCAGGTTCATCACCAGCCGGTCGTGCAGCATGCGCAGCGTCACCTGCGCGGGATCGCATAGCAGTGCCCAGTGGGCCTGCCCGCGCTCCTGCTGCAGCCGCCCGACCAGGTGCATGGCCTTGAGCTTGCCCAGCAGCCCCGCCAGGTAGTCGGCTTCGACCCGCAGCTTGCGGCTCAGGTCCAATTCGCCGATGCTGCGCGGCACCTCGTCGCGGGCGCGGTAGAGCAGCAGCAGCACGCCCAGCGCGTCGAAGAACTCGCTGCCGGCAAAGGTGCGGCGCCGCCAGTAGCCCTGCCGGATCACCGGCAGGTTGGCCGCGATGGTGGCCCCCAGCAGCGTCACCAGCCAGCTCAGGTAGATCCACAGCAGGAAGATCGGCAGGGCCGCAAAGGTGCCGTAGACCGCGGTGTAGGCCGGGATATGCGTGATGAAGTAGCCGAAGCCGCGCTTGGCGAACTCGAACGCGATCGCTGCCACCACGCCGGCCACGATGGCGTCGCGCCACTCCACGTAGGCATTGGGCACCGCCGTGTACAGGAAGGCGAAGGCCAGCGCCGACAGCACCACCGGCGTAGCACTGACCAGCAGCCCGACGCCGAGCGGCATGGTGCCGACATAGCCGGCCGAGATCGAGATCAGGTAAGAGCTGATCGACAGGCTCGCGCCGATCAGCACCGGTCCGAAGGTCAGCACCGCCCAGAACACCAGCACCCGCTGCGCCAGCGGGCGGCGCTGCTTGACACGCCAGATCGCGTTGAGCGCATCTTCCACCGTCAGCATGGTCAGCACCGACGTGACCATCAGGCCGGCCAGGCCCATCGCGGTCAGCCCGCGCGCGCTCTTGGCGAACATGCCGATGTAGCGCTGGATCGATTCGCTGACGTTGCCGGGGATCAGGTTCTGGAACAGGAACGCCTCGATGGCGTTGCGGAAATCGCGGAAAACGGGGAACGCGGCCAGCAGCGCAAAGGCCACCGTCAGCACCGGCACCACGGCCAGCACGGTGGTAAACGTCAGGCTCGCCGACACCTGTGGCAGCCGGTCTTCACCGGCGCGGCGCAGTGCATAGCGCGCCAGGGCGCGCACCTTCTGCAGGTTCCATTCCCTGCGCAGGCGGGCAACGCGGGGTCCAATCATGCGGCAGCAATCTCCTTGTCGGATGTATCGGTCAAATGGGAATATACCCCGGCTGGACGGGCGGGCAGGCAAGCGTACGCGGGGGCGCATCTATAATACGCGCATTGTTTCCGGCACCTCGGACACATATCCGACCGCCATCCCGATGCCTTTCCGGCGCCACGCCTCCACCGCCGGCCATCCCGCTCCATGACCGACATCCTCGTCCTGTACTACAGCCGCCACGGCAGCACCCGCAAACTTGCCGAACTGATCGCCACCGGCATCGACAGCGTCCCCGGCGCCCAGGCCCGGCTGCGCACGGTGCCGCCCGTCTCCACCGTGTGCGAGGCCACCGCGCCCGACATCCCGGCAGACGGCCCCCCCTATGCCGAGCTGCGCGACCTGGAGGAATGCGCCGGCCTGGCGCTGGGCAGCCCCACCCGCTTTGGCAACATGGCCGCGCCGATGAAGTACTTCCTCGACGGCACCGTGGCGCAGTGGCTGTCGGGCGCACTGACGGGCAAGCCCGCCTGCGTGTTCACGGCCACCGGCAGCCTGCACGGCGGCCAGGAGACCACGCTGCTGTCGATGATGCTGCCGCTGCTGCACCACGGCATGCTGATCATGGGCCTGCCCTATTCCGAGAAGGGCCTGATGACCACCGCCTCGGGCGGCACGCCCTACGGCCCCAGCCACCATGCCCATGCCGACAACCGCGGCCCGGTGACGGAAGACGAATCGGCGCTGGCGCTCGCCATGGGCCGGCGCCTGGCGCGCGTCGCGCTGCGCCTGGACGGAGCCGGCGCATGACTGCGGCCACCGACAGCCCGGCCACCGACAGCGACCAGGCCCTGCACAGCCCCTGGCTGTACCGTCTCAGCGTGGGCAGCCTGATTGCGCTGATGCTGCTGTGCATCGCCTGGGAATGGTTCCTCGCGCCGCTGCGCCCCGGCGGCTCGTGGCTGATCATCAAGTTCCTGCCGCTGCTGCTGCCGCTGCGCGGCGTGCTCTCGCGCAACCGCTACACCATGCAGTGGTCGTCGATGCTGATCCTGCTGTTCTTCACCGAAGGCATCGTGCGCGCCACCAGCGACCGCGCGCCCTCCTCCACGCTGGCATGGGTGGAGGTAGCGCTGACGCTGGTGTTCTTCGTCAGCACCATCCTGTACCTGCGGCCGTACAAGCGCCGCGCCCGCGCGGCCACCAAGGCCGCCGCGCGCAAGCCCTGATACCCGAACCCGAAGCCATGACCGCGACCCAAGACTCCTTCCTCGCCCTGTGCCGCGCCGCGCTGGGTTCCCAGCACGTGCTGACCGACGCCGCCGACAAGGCGCCGTACCTGACCGACTGGCGCAAGCGCTATACCGGCGAGGCGCTGGCGGTGCTGCGCCCCGGCACCACCGAGGAAGTTGCGGAAGCCGTCCATGCCTGCCATGCGCACAAGATCGCGGTGGTGCCGCAAGGCGGCAATACCGGCCTGTGCGGCGGTGCCACACCGGCGGCCGGGCAGGAGTCGGTGGTGATCTCGCTGCAGCGGCTGAACCGCATCCGCCAGGTCGACCCGCTCAACAACACCATCACCGTCGAGGCCGGCGTGGTGCTGCAGCACCTGCAGGATGTGGCGCGCGAGCATGGCCGGCTGTTCCCGCTGAGCCTGGCGGCCGAAGGCAGCTGCACCATCGGCGGCAACCTGTCGACCAACGCCGGCGGCACGGCGGTGCTGCGTTACGGCAATACGCGCGAGCTGTGCCTGGGGCTGGAAGTGGTGACACCGTCGGGCGAGATCTGGCACGGCCTGCGCGGGCTGCGCAAGGACAACACCGGCTACGACCTGCGCGATCTCTTCATCGGCGCTGAAGGCACGCTGGGCATCATTACCGCGGCGGTGATGAAGCTGTTCCCGCTGCCGCGCGCCTCGGTCACCGCGCTGGCCGCAGTGCAGAGCCCGCGCGCCGCGCTGGCGCTGCTGGCGATCGCGCAGTCGCACGCGGGCGCGATGCTGACCGGCTTCGAGCTGATGTCGGCGCTCAGCATGACGCTAGTGACGCGGCACTTCCCGCAACTGCGCTACCCGTTCGCCGACATCCACCCACAGCTGGTGCTGCTGGAGCTGTCCGACAGCGAAAGCGAAGCTCACGCGCGCGGCACCTTCGAGACGCTGATGACGGCCGCCTTCGAGGCCGGCGTGGTCGCCGACGCCGTGGTCGCTGAATCCGTGCAGCAGTCGCGCGATTTCTGGAACCTGCGCGAGCATATCCCGCTGGCGCAGGTGGAAGACGGCAAGAACATCAAGCACGATATCGCCGTGCCGGTGTCGCGCGTGGCGGACTTTATCGAGACCACCGACGCGCTGCTGCAGAACGCCTTCCCCGGCGCGCGCATGGTCACCTTCGGCCACCTCGGCGACGGCAACCTGCACTACAACGTGTCGCCGCCGGAAGGCGTCGACCATGACGCCTTCCTGGCCAACCAGGAGCAGGTCAACCGCATCGTCCACGACAGCGTGCGCTCGCACAACGGCTCGATCTCGGCCGAGCATGGCCTGGGCCAGCTCAAGCGCGAGGAGATCCGCCACTACAAGAGCGAGGTCGAGCTGCGCATGATGCGCGCGATCAAGGGGGCGCTGGATCCGCTGGGGCTGATGAACCCAGGCAAGGTGGTCTGAGCGCAGCCTTCATCGCTGCTGCGCCCGCTCGCCGCGGATATACGCCGGCGCCGCGCCGGCCGGTTCGGTCAGCGTATAGGGAAGCGCCATCATCAGAACTTGTGCTGGATGCCGATGCCGACCGTGGTCACGGTGTCACCGGGCTTGTTCGAGTTCGGGTCCTCGCGGTCGAAGAACACGTAGGGCATGGTGCGCTTGCTCAGGCTGTAGGCATAGCCGGCCTGCACCTTCTTGAGCCGGCCCTGCGGGTCGCGCTGCACCGCGCGTTCCATGTAGTTGACGGTCAGGCTGTGCGGGCCGTACGGCACGGTGAAGCCGACCAGCCAGTACGGCACGTCGGTCCTGCTCGCAGCCGTGGCGACGTAGCGGTCGCGGCCGTAGATGCCGTAGACATTGACTACGGTGAAGTTGTAGGAGGCCGCTGCCTGCACCTTGTCGCGAAAGTCGTTGGCCACCAGCCCGCCGGTCTTGGCATCGCGCGAATAGCCCAGGCCCGCGGCGAAATTGCCCGCGGCGTAGTTCAGCCCGACGTCGTACTGGCGGAAATCGTCTTCCGCCTTGACCGGTGAATTCACGTTGGGCGTAGCCGGGTCCGGCCCCGCGAGGTTCACGCGCGCCCGCGCCGAAAAGCCGCTGAACTCCGGCGTCATATAGCCGACCGCGTTCGAGACCCGATTGCGCGAATTCAGCACCTTGGTGCCGATCGCGGTCGCCCCGGCATCGTGGATGCCGAAGTCCACGTTCTGCGTAACCTGAGAATAGATCGGCGAACCCACGATCGTGGCCGAGTCCAGCCACCCCAGCGCGATCGCGCCGAAGCCGCCGGCCAGTCCGACGAAGGCGTTGCGGAACTGCGGGTTGGTGGGCGCACCGCTGTCGACGGAGAAGCCCTGCTCCAGCGCGAAGCGTTGTCGGTCAGCTGCGTGGCCGCACCACCCGGGCCCTTCTGGTACTCGACATCGGTGTCGATGCGGCCGTACAGCGTCACCGACGCGCATCGATCCTTTTGTTCAGAAATGTCCCATCGCGGATTGTAGCGGTCGCTGCAGGCATTGGGGCTGGACCGGTCACCGGCCATGAATTCCAGGAATGACACGGAAAAAGTTGAATTGGACAGGCAGGCCGCGCAGGTGCGAGCATCGGTGCCGGACCGCTGCCCCTTGACCGGTGCTGCCCCTGCCGAACCCAGGCTTCGGCATTCCCGAATACAAAAGACGCAATACGCGGGACCATACCTGCGCACAGGCGCTCCATCCGCCTGCCTGCACAACCGACAAGAACCGGAGACAACGTTGTACCTGACCAGAGCCCTGCACCGCTCCCTGCAGCAACAGCCCGACCAAGTCGTCACCATCTTCCGCGGCCGGCACCGCACCTACCGCGAGTTCTGCGACCGCGTGGCGCGCCTGGCAGGCGCGCTGCAGCAACTCGGCATGCAGCCGGGCGACCGCGTCGGCATCCTCGCACTGAACTCGGACCGCTACCTCGAATATGCGATGGCGGCGTGGTGGGGCGGCGGCGTGCTCAACCCGGTCAATGTGCGCTGGAGCGTCCCGGAAGTGGTCTATTCGATGGATGACTGTGACACCGGCATCCTGGTCGTCGACGACCAGTTCCTGCCGATGGCCGAAGGCATCCGCGCCGCGGCAAAACGCGCGCCCGTGCTGATCCACGCCGGCGACGGCGAGGCACCCGCGGGCATGCTGTCGTTCGAGCGCCTGGTCGCGGAATCCGCGCCAGTCGCCGATGCGCAACGCGGTGGCGACGACCTTGCCATCATCATGTACACCGGCGGCACCACTGGCTTCCCGAAGGGCGTGATGCAGACCCACGGCACGCTGTGGTGCGGCTGCCTGCAGCGCATGGCCGATACCCCGCCGGTGCGCGGCGGCCGGATCCTGCATATCAACCCGTTCTTCCATATCGCGTCGATGTCGCGCGTGCTGAACCAGTTCCTCGCGGGCGAGGTCCACGTGATCGTGCCGGCCTTCGAGCCGCGCGAACTGCTTGAGACCATCGAGCGCGAGCGCATCACCGAACTGGCACTGGTGCCGACCATGATCCAGATGCTGATCAGCCACCCTGAGTTCGCGGCGCGCGACCTCGGCAGCGTGCGGCGGCTGGGCTACGGCGCCTCGGCGATCAGCGCGGCCGTGCTCGAGCAGGCCATGGAAAAGCTGCCCGGCGTGGAGTTTGCCCACTCCTACGGCATGACGGAATCGATGATCGTCACCACCAACCCGCCCAAGAACCACGGCGCGGCGGCACGGGCGCAAGGGCTGCACCTGTCGGCCGGCTGCGCCGGGATCGGCATCGAGGTGAAGATCGTCGACCCCGACGGCAACGAGGTGCCGCGCGGCACCGTGGGCGAGATCCTGGTGCGCAGCGCCGGCGTCACGCCGGGCTACTGGAACCGCCCCGAAGACACCGCCAGGACCCTGCAGGACGGCTGGCTCCACACCGGCGACGGCGCCTACATGAACGAGCAGGGCTATATCTTCATCGTCGACCGGATCAAGGACATGATCGTCAGCGGCGGCGAGAACGTCTATTCGGCCGAAGTGGAGAACGTGGTCGGACGCCACCCTGCCGTGGCCATGAGCGCGGTGATCGGCGTGCCGCACGATAAATGGGGCGAGGCCGTGCATGCCGTGGTGGTGCTCAAGCCCGGCATGCAGGCCAGCGAGGACGAGATCCGCGAGCACTGCCGCCCTCATATTGCCGCGTACAAATGCCCGAAGACGGTCGAGTTCCGGCAGGCGCTGCCGCTGTCGGGCGCCGGCAAGATCCTCAAGCGCGACTTGCGCGCACCGCACTGGCAAGGCAGGTCGCGCGCGGTGAACTGAGCGCCGGCCACGGCCCGGCGTCAAGGGGCACAGCGGTGCCGGCGTGCGCCTTGACACGCCGGTACCGCCTCTCTACGCTGCTGGCCAGACCAACGCGCACAGGTAACGGAAATGGATGCCCGACTCAGGCAGGCGGTTGCCGTGGGCAGGTTCGGCTCGTTCTCGAAAGCGGCCGAAGCCGTTGGCGTGACGCAATCAGCGGTCACCAAGAGCGTTGCAGATCTCGAGCGCCAGCTCGGCTACCCGATCTTCCACCGCACGTCCCGCGGTGTGGTCCCGACCGACGAGGGCCGCGTCTTCCTCGAACGGGCCCTGCGGCTGCTGACCGATGCGGCCGAATTGCTGGGGCCGTCGCGGCTTTCCGATCCCTACGCCGGCATCCTGCGCGTCGGCGTGTTCCCCGGACGGCTCGAGTGGCTGCTGGCGCAACCGCTGGGCACGCTGCTCAGCCAGCATCCGTCGATCCGGCTCGACGTCACCAGCGGCACCAGCGAGCAGGGATTGCGCATGCTCGAGCATGGCGACGTGGATATCGCGGTTGGCCTGGCGAGCGCGTTCGAAGGCAAGGCGCAATTCCGGTGCCAGCGCATCATGACGATCCATCCCTGCGCGTTCGTGCGCATCGGCCATCCGGCACTCACGACCGGCAGCGCGCCCGCACCCCGGCTGCAAGGCTATCCGATCATCCTGCCGTCGGAAATATGGCAAGGCTCGACACTCGCGCTGCTATCCGACTCCTACGGCGTCGACGAGGCTGGCTGGTTCCACAAGATCGAGAATTTCGCGCTGGCATGCAAGGTCGTGGAAAGCACCGACGCGGTCGGCGTGGTGGATGGCACCGTTGCCGACACCCCTCATTTCCGCGAGCGCTTCCGCAAGCTGGACGGCTTGCGGCTGCCGGCGACGCCGGTCTGCTGCGCCACGCGCGAGTCCTGGACACCGAAGCCCGCCGCGGCTGAACTGGCCACGTTGCTGGCGCAGACGCATGGTGGCGAGGGCGCCGGCCCGGATCCACGCGACCGCATGGGCGCGCCGGGCCTCTGAGAAGAAAGCGGGCAGATAGCGCTGCCGGCGCCGCCTTACATCTGCACGCGGCTGCGCTTGAGCTGGAACGCCACGGTCACCCTGTCGGGTTTTATGTCCGCACATAGTGAACAGCAGGAAACGGTATGTCAACTGCGGCAGCCGCGTTGGTTTGCGAGAATTCCTGCCCACCCTGTATGGGTGGGTCGACAGATTCGGCTTGTGCCCACCCCCGTACAGCCCATTATTATGTACGCACATACCAGTCGGGGGAGCCGGCATCGCGAGGCGCCGGGGCTTTTGTCGACCAGATCGAGGCCATGCCCGCCGCCGCGATGTATCCGGGCATCCACGCATTCATGGCGGGCGCTTGCGCCTGAGCCCGCCGTCCATGGAGTCAAGCATGCAGTCTTCCCTTCCATCCGGCGGCGCACTCGCCGGCCTGCGCGTGGTCGACCTCACCCAGATGCTGGCCGCCCCCTTCTGCACGTCATCCATGGCTCCATTTGATGTACCTGGGAAATAAAACATGAGTATCAATGGCAAGGCCTATATCGTCGGCGCCTACGAGCACCCGACCCGCAAGGCACCGGACAAGACCGTGGCGCAACTGCACGCCGAATGCGCCAAAGGCGCGCTCGACGACGCCGGCCTCACGCTGGCCCACGTGGATGGCTATTTCTGCGCCGGCGACGCGCCCGGGCTCGGTGCGGTCAACATGGTCGACTATCTCGGCCTCAAGGTGCGCCATGTCGACTCCACCGATACCGGCGGCTCCGCCTACCTCGTCCACGTCTCGCACGCGGCGCAGGCCATTGCGGCCGGCAAGTGCAATGTCGCCCTGATCACGCTGGCGGGCCGTCCGCGCTCCGAAGGCTCCAGCGGCACGCAGGCGCGCAACTGGGGCGCCAACCTGCCCGACGCGCCGTTCGAAAGCCCCTTCAGTCCCGTGACCGTCAACCTGTACGCGATGGCGGCCATGCGCCATATGCACGAGTACGGCACCACCGCCGAGCAGCTGGCGTGGATCAAGGTGGCCGCCTCGCATCATGCCCAGCACAATCCGAATGCCATGCTGCGCGATGTGGTGACGGTGCAGGACGTGCTGGACTCGCCGATGATCTCCGATCCCCTGCACAAGCTCGACTGCTGCGTGGTCTCGGACGGCGGCGGCGCGCTGATCGTCGCGCGCCCCGAGATCGCGGCTACGCTCAGGCGCCCGAAGGTGAAGATCCTCGGCGCCGGCGAGTACATCAAGGGCCAGCTCGGCGGCGAGGTTGACCTGACGTGGTCGGGCGCAAGGTTCTCCGGGGCGGCGGCCTTCGCCGAAGCCGGCGTCACGCCGGCCGACGTCAAGTACGCCTCGATCTACGACAGCTTCACCATCACCGTGCTGATGCAGCTTGAAGACCTCGGCTTCTGCAAAAAGGGCGAAGGCGGCAGGTTCGTGGCGGACGGCAACCTGATCTCCGGCGTCGGCAAGCTGCCGTTCAATACCGATGGCGGCGGCCTGTGCAACAACCATCCGGCCAACCGCGGCGGCATCACCAAGGTCATCGAGGCGGTACGCCAGTTGCGCGGCGAAGCGCATCCCGCCGTACAGGTCAAGAACTGCGACCTCGCCCTTGCGCAAGGCACCGGCGGCTATCTCGGCTCGCGCCACGGCAGTGCCACCCTGATCCTGGAACGGGAGCAATGACATGACGACCCCTCACATCCCCACCTTGTACAAGGCCCCGGACGAGCAGCCGGACAACGCCACATTCTGGCAAGCCGCCCGCGAGGGCCGTCTGCTGGTGAAGGTCTGCGAGTCGTGCGGCAAGCCTCACTGGTATCCGCGCGTGCTCTGCCCGTTCTGCATGGGCAACACCACGTGGAAAGAGGCCAGCGGGCGCGGCACCATCTATTCGTTCAGCGTGACGCGCCGCGCCGGCCCGAATCCGTTCTGCATTGCCTATGTGAAGCTCGACGAGGGCGTGTCGATGATGACCCATATCGTCGATTGCGACCTCGATACCGTGCGCATCGGCCAGAAGGTCCAGGTGAGATTTTCGCCCACCGACGGCGGGCCGCCGGTGCCGACCTTCACGCTCGACGGCGTCGTAGCACGCCAATGATCGCATCGGAGGAAACAATCATGACAACGCGCGCCTCTCAGGACGGCAACGTCATCACCTATCCCACCGGCCCGCTGGCGGTGGACAAGACCGTCGTGCTGGGCACCGTGCCGGCCCGCTTCCATGTGCCACAGACGACCCTTTTCGAGAACCTGGAGATCTCTGCGCGCCGGTTCCCGGAAAAGGTCGCGATCCAGTTTTACGGCAACGCCATCACCTATGCAGCGCTACTGGATGAGGTGGAGCGCCTGGCGGGCTACCTGCAGCAGGCTTGCGGCGTGCAGCCCGGCGACCGCGTGGTGCTGTTCAGCCAGAACAGCCCGCAGTTCATTGCCGCCTACTTTGCCATCCTGCGTGCGGATGCGGTGGTGGTGCCGGCCAACGCCATGCTGCTCGAGGACGAGTTGCGCCACATCGTCACCGACAGCGGCGCCGTCGCCGCGTTTTCCGCCGGTGAACTGGTGGGCCAGCTGGCACCGCTGGTCGGTTCCACACCGTTGCGGCACATCATCGTGCATCACTATGGAGATGCGCTGTCCGGCGACGACGAGGGCCTCGCGATCCCCGACTGGGCGCTCAAGCGGTCCGACGATGTACCGTTGCCCACCGGGGCCGTTCACTGGCTGCACGCGGTGGCCCAGGCATTCACGCCTGCGCTTCACCGCAGCCGCCCGGATGACCTTTGCATGCTGCCCTACACGTCTGGCACCACCGGCGCGCCCAAGGCGTGCATGCATACCCATCGCACGGTGATGGCCTCCGTTGCCGGTTCGCAGCTATGGCGGCGCTCGCATGCCGAGTCGACCTTCCTTGCGGTCGCACCGATGTTCCACCTGCTCGGCCTGCAGAACGGCATCAACTGCCCGGTCTACATGGGCGGCACCATCGTGCTGCTGCCGCGCTGGGACCGCCGCACCGCGGCCGAGCTGATTGCGCGCCACCGGGTGACGTTCTGGGCCGCCCCGCCGCCGATGCTGGTGGAGTTCTTCGCCCAACCCGGCATCGAGTCGTTCGACCTGAGCAGCCTGGCCTGCGTGGTGGGCGGTGGCGCCGCAGTGCCTGAAAACACCACCAGGCTGATGAAAGAGCGCTACGGGCTCCAGTTCGTGGAAGGCTACGGGCTGACCGAAACCGCCTCGTTCATCATCGCCAATCCGCTGGAACAGCCTCGCTCCGGACACCTCGGCGTGCGCACCTACGGCGTGGACGCGCGCATCATCGATCCCGTCACGCTGGCCGAAGTGCCGGCGGGCGAAGTCGGCGAGATCGTGGTTCACGGCGCGCAGGTGATGATGGGCTACTGGAACAAGCCGGAAGCCAACGAAGAGAGCTTTATCGTCATCGACGACAAGCGCTTCTTCCGCACCGGCGACCTGGCCAGCGTGGACGCGGACGGCTACTTCGTGATGCGCGACCGTCTCAAGCGCATGGTCAATGCCTCCGGCTACAAGGTCTGGCCGGCGGAGGTGGAAGCCATGCTGCATACCCATCCGGCCATCCTGGAGGCGTGCGTGATCGCGGCGCGCGATCCGCATCGGGGCGAAACGGTCAAGGCCGTTGTGGTGCTGAGGCCTGAGGCGCGCGATGTCGGGGTGGACGACATCCTGGCCTGGTGCCGGGCAAGCATGGCGACCTACAAGGCGCCTCGCATCGTGGAGATCGTTGAACGCCTGCCGCGCTCGGCGACCGGCAAGATTGCCTGGCGCGAGTTGCAGGAGCAGGAACTGCAAGGTGCACCGCTGCCCAACCTCAAGTCATAACGGCATCAGGAGGCCTCCATGCTTAATTTCCCTCGCTCATGCCTGAAGCATGCCTGCCTGGCGCTTGCCGGCTGCAGCATGCTGTTTGCCTCCGCACCGTCGGCCGCGCAGGCGAAGACTGATTTTCCCGACAAGCCCTTGCGCATCGTCGTGCCCGGTCCGCCCGGCGGCGGCACCGACCTCCTCGCCCGCGCGCTCGCCGCGGGCATTGCCAAGCCGCTCGGGCAACCGGTCGTGGTGGAGAACAAGCCAGGGGCATCGGGAATCATCGCCGCGCAATCGGTGCTGGCGGCACCCCGTGACGGCCACACGCTGTATCTCGGCTTTACGTCGATGATCCAGCTGCCGGCGCTGATGCCCTCGATGCCGGTCAACTTCAGGAAGGACTTCGCGCCGGTGGCACTGCTGGCGGTCGGCTCGGATCTGCTGGCGGTTTCCTCCCGCGTGCCCGCCACCTCGGTGGCCGAGTTCGTCAAGCTGGCCAAAGCAAGCCCCGGCAAGCTGACGATCGGGTCCTACGGCAACGGTACGTCGGCGCACTTGCATGCCGAACTCCTCAAGAAGCGCGCGGGGATAGACCTGATCCACGTTCCGTACAAAGGCGCCGCACCGATGTTCGCGGACCTGCTCGCCGGCCAGATCGATGCGGCCTTTGTCGACCAGTCCACCGCCAATGCACAGCTGAACAGCCCGCGCATCCGCTTCCTGGCGCTCACCGGCACGAAGCGTTTCAAGCCCCTGCCGCAACTGCCGACGCTGAGCGAGCTGGGCTATGCCGGCTTCGAGCCCAACGGATTCATGGCGATGTTCGTACCCGCCGCCACGCCGGCTCCGGTGGTACAGCGGCTGTCGGAGGTGATTGCGGCGCAGGTCCGCGGGGCGGATGTCGGCAGGCGCTTGGCCGAAATCGGCATGCTGCCGGTGGGGAGCAAGCCGGATGAACTGGCGGCGATGATGTCGCGGGACGCACCGGTGTGGGCCCAGGTTGTGAAGGAATGCAACGTCAAGCTGGAATGAGGCGAGCACCTGCAGAACTTCGTCTTCAAGGGCCCCGCGATGGCACGCGGCATGCCGGACTTCACCGGCAAGCTGAGCGCGGAGGATGTCGAGAAGATCAAGGCGTTCATCCAGGGCACGGCTGACGCGATCCGGCCGAAGGCGATCGCGAACACCCGCCAGTAACCGGAGAGGAAGACGCAAGCAGTGCCGCCTTTGCCAGCCTTTGCCGGCCGGGCAATGCCGGGGGCAATCCGTCAGGCCAGGAGCGCGCCCGCTTCCGTCTGCGCCTTCCGCTCCGCGGTGCGGCGGCTGATCGTCCAGCCGGTAAAGGGGTCGGCGGCGCTGCGATGCTGGGTCCAGTGGGTCTTGCACGTCTCGCACTGGTGCTCGCGCGTCTGGCACTGCACGCCGCTGGCCAGGCTGCGCCAGTGCATGTCGCCCAGCGGGCGGAGCAAGCCATGGCCGTTTGCGCAACGCGCATCCAGGCACAGGCGTTCGCAGCGCCGGCAAAGCGGCTGCGGCGCTGCCGCGGGATCGTTGCCAGGCTTGCGCAGCCCGCCTGCACTGTCGGGCTGCGCCTGCGTGGCCGCAACCGTGGCATCCATATCCATCATCTGCGCCGTCGATCCGACACGGCTGCGGGTGCGATGCAATGCGGCCCAGTAAAGCGCGCGCACCGCATCGGAGCCATCGCACATGGCTGATGCGCGACAGCGTTCCGCGTGCCGGTGCAACGGCAGGCCGAACTCGGCCGCCGAGGCAAAGCAGATGACCTGTACACGCGCGGCGCCGTCTTCGATCCAGCGCTCGAACAGCCGCGAAAGATGGCTGTAGTAGGCCTCGTTGCTGTCCGATGCATGCGCCAGCGCCATGCGATGGGCGCGGCGGCTCAGCGCACGGACCTCCTGCCGGAGCTCGCTCAGGACCGGCAACAGACGAGCAGGCGGGTTTCCTCGAGTTGGCGATGCGCTCGCGCGCTGCAGATTGCTCACTTCGTACTCCGAACTGCTTTGGCGATGGGCCAGGCGGGCAAATTGGCGCGCAACGGGGCGCGCTTGCTGGCTGATTGCCTGGCCTGTGTCGGGCCGGGCGCTGTGAGCCGATTATAGGAGTGCGTGTTTGCGCATTGGACAGGCTTTCCCGCGGACTACCTGATAAGGGTGGGTTCCGGCTTGACCGGAATTTGGTCTACTTGCAGCCAGGGATGAGCGGCACTCGGTGGGAGCCGCCCATCGCTTTCCGCCGGCACCCTGGCTCCGAGGCTGGTGTGCCGAAACCGGCTTTCTGCCGCGCGGGCACTGCCCCCGGGGAGCGGCCACGCGCACAACGCGCGCAACACCAACAAGGCGCGGGCCGACGACCGCGCCACGCGAAGGAGTCAACGAATGGGAGTACTAAGCGGAATCCGCGTGGTGGAGTTCGAAGCGATCGGGCCCGGTCCTTTCGGCGCCATGCTGCTGGCCGACATGGGCGCCGACGTGCTGCGTATCGACCGCCCCCTGGCGCCGACCGATCTCGGGCCGAAGTCCGCCACCGGAAAACGCATCGACGTGACCGGCCGCGGCCGGCGCTCGGTGACGCTGGACCTGAAGGACCCGGACGGCCAGCGCGCGGCGCTGGAGCTGATGGCGCGTGCGGACGTGGTGATCGAAGGCTTCCGCCCCGGCACCATGGAACGCCTGGGCCTTGGCCCCGATGTCGCGCTGGCGAGCAATCCGAGGCTGGTTTACGGCCGCATGACCGGCTGGGGCCAGACCGGCCCGCTCGCGGACCGCGCCGGACATGACCTGAACTATGTCGCGCTCTCCGGGGTGCTGTCCGGCATCGGCCGCGCCGGCGAGGCGCCGGTGCCGCCCCTGAACCTGGTGGGCGACTACGGCGGCGGCGGCATGCTGCTGGCGCTGGGCGTGGTTGCTGCGCTGCTGAACGTGCATCGCGGCGGCAAGGGCCAGGTGGTGGATGCGGCCATGATCGAAGGCGCCGCCCAGCTCGGCGCCGTGATCTGGGGCCTGCTGGCCTCCGGCAACTGGCGCGAGGAGCGCCAGGCCAACATTCTTGATGGCGGCGCGCCCTGGTACGACAACTACCGCACCCGCGACGGCAAGTACATGTCGATCGGCCCGGTCGAAGGCCGCTTCTACGCCGAACTGCTCGACAAGCTCGGCCTTGCCGGCAAGGAGCTGCCGGAGCAATACGACCGTAGCGGCTGGCCGGTGCTGCGCCAGCACTTCAATGAGGTCTTCCTGACCAGGACCCGCGACGAATGGTGTGCCGTGTTCGAAGGCAGCGACGCCTGCGTGGCGCCGGTGCTCGGCTTCAGCGAAGCGCCCGATCATCCGCAACACCGCGCGCGCGGCAGCTTCATCGAGGTGGCCGGCGTGGTCCAGCCGGGGCCTGCTCCGCGCTTCCTCGGCACGCCATCCGAAGTGGTCCGCCCGGCGCCGCAACGCGGCCAGCATGGCGCCGCGGCGCTGCGCGACTGGGGCTTCGACGACGCCGATGTGGCGCGGCTGCAAGCCCTTGGCCTCGGCTTCCGGCCGGAAGCCTGAGGCCCGCGCGCGCCGCCTGGCCCACACCGTATCTGCTGCGCGTCGCCGGCCCGTGTTCTGCGCGCGGCGGCGACAGCAACCAGGTCTCCACCTTGTCGGGCTGCCCTGACAAGTTGCTTCGCTCCGGCCTCCGAGCCGGAGCCATTTTTTCTACACTGCCATGCATTCAACGCCAACCTGCGCCGGCGAACGCCTGCCGGACCTGCCGCCTGACGCTTCGACCCCGGTGCCGCCGGGATACCGGCCACTCATCCGGGACCGCGGCTTTCTACAGCTCTGCGGCCCCTTCTACGTGCACGAGACCCTGCCGGTCGTCGCCGTGCGCGTGACCGACCAGCATCTCAACAATCAGGACATTGCGCACGGCGGCTTCCTGGCCGCACTGGCCGACAGCGCCTACGGCATTGTCATGCGCCGCGACCTGCCCGGACTGGTGCCGCGAACGGCCCACCTGAGCGTGGACTATCTCTCGGCCGTGCAGCCTGGCGACTGGCTTGAAGCCCACGTGACCTTCGTCAAGCACGGCAAGCGCATCACCAACGGCACCTGCCGCCTGATGGTGGGCACCCGGATGGTCCTGCAGACGATGGGCGTATTCTCGACGCAGCGGGTGGCGGAGCCGCCGATGCAGCCTGTGAGCCTGGCGTCATAGCAGCATTGCAGGCGGCCATCGGGTTGCCCCCGATAGGGGAATCCCGCCCATCCGATATGGCTGGTTTCGGCGGGCAGTGCCTCCGCTAAGGTTTGTCATGAGATGTCCATCCGACGCTCTCGATTCACGACATACACCTGCGAGGTAAACACGAAATGCGTTGCAAGCCCCTGATTGCCACGGCACTGCTAGCCTGGGCCGCCGTAGCTGGCGCACAGAGCTATCCGTCGCGCCCCATCACCTTCGTCGTACCCGGGCCGCCCGGCGGCGCTACGGATACCATTGCGCGCGCGCTGGCCGAAGACATGGGCAAGCGCCTGGGCCAGCCCATCATCGTCGACAACAAACCCGGCGGCGCCGGCGTGGTTGCGGTGCAGACGCTCACCCGTGCTCCCGCTGACGGCTACACGCTGCTGGTGACACATTCGTCGCCCCTCATCAACACGCCGTACCTTTACGCCAGCGTGCCCTACAACGTGCGCCGCGACATGGCGTTCATCACCGAGATCTGCGTCGGCAAGATCGTCCTCGCCGTGAACCGCGAAGTGCCCGCCAGCAACGTATCGGAGTTCATGGCATGGGCGGCCAGGAATAAGGGCAAGGTCAGCTATGGCTCTTACGGCGTGGGCAGCTTTCCGCATCTGGTCGGCGCGCACCTGAACCAGACCAAGGGCCTGGAAATGGTGCACGTTGCCTACAAGGGCGAGGCGCCGATGGCGCAGGACATGCTGGCCGGCAACATTTCATGGGCGATCGGCTCAGTCACCACGCTCGGGCCGCATATCAAGAGCGGCCGCCTGCGCGCGCTGGCGGTGATGGGCGAAAAGCGCATCAAGGAGCTGCCCGATGTGCCCACCATGACCGAAGCCGGCATGAAGGAACAGGAAATGCGACCGCCCGCCTGGGTTGGCCTGGTAGGGCGTTCCGGAACGCCCACGGCGATCCTTTCCCGCATCGAAGCGGAAGCGCGTGCCTCGATCCAGTCGCCGGCCATGCAGGCGCGCATGGAGGCACTGGCTCTGGAGCCGGTTGGCAATACCGGGGTGGAATTCAAGCGTGATTTCGAGACCTCGGAGCCGGTGATGGCCCGACTGATCAAGGCCAGCGGCGCAACCGCCGAATGATGGCGGGCACCGGCGCCGGCGGACGGCTCGCGCCGTCAGCTGGTGCCGGTGTCGACTTCCATACGCTGCGCGGCGCTGCGCGCGACCAGGATGGCCTCATAGCGCCGCGACACGCCAAGCTTGCCGAAGATCTGGCGCAGATTCCATTTCACGGTATCCACGCTCAGGTTGAGCACCAGTGCGATGTGCTTGTTCGACATCGACTGCTCCAGCAAGGCGAGGATCTCCCGCTCGCGCCGGGTCAGCGCCTTGCCCATGCCGGTGTCCGACGGCGGCAGCGGCTTTGCCGGACTCATCGGAGCCGGCGACCCGCGCCCCGCCGCGGGGACATTGCCGCTGCGTGGCCGCGCAAAGCAGGACGGGTCCGCATTCGTACTGCGCGCCAGCCGGCCCAGCAGTTCCTGCACCCGCCCGCCTTCGTCCGCAAGCGTGCGTACCAGGCCCAGCCGCTGGCCGGCGGCCACCGCCGAGGTCAGGAACGTCGTGGCTTCATTGGTGCGGCCGAGGTCATCCAGCGCATGCGCCTGCAGCAGATCCGCAGTGACCATCAGGCTTTCCCGCACCGATGCCGCCGGCAACGCACGCAGGCCATCCAGCGCGGCCAGCGCGCGTTCCGGCGCCGCCTGTATCAGGGCCAGCCGGGCACGCGTCATGGCGGCCGTGGCGGCAATACGCTGGTCGCGTGGCGAGTTGCCGGAATACTGCGCGGCCAGTTCGTCAAGGGCGCGTTGCAGGCGCTCGGCATGCCGCAGGTCCTTGCCCAGCAGCGCCAGCCGGAGTTGCTCGGCCAACATGCGCGCCACGCCGCGCGGCAGGCCACGACGGTGGAACAGCACCTCCGTTTCAACCAGCCCGACCAGCGCATCGTGCGGAGCGTCAGCCAGGCACTGCAGGCGGGCGTGGCAGACCGCTGCCTCGATCAGCACATCGGGGGTGGAGAATCGCAGCGCGTCGAGCCTGCCAGCGAGCACCTCGCGCGCGTCGTCGGCCCGGTCCAGCTCGTACAGGGCGGCGGCGACGGGCACGGCGCAACGGCTGGTACCCACTGCATAGCGGCCGAACTGCTGCTCTGAAGCGGCAAGCGGCGCCGCGCCCAGGCGGAGCGCCTCCAGTGCATCGCCCTCCAGCCACGCGGCCATCGCGACTGCGCCGGCGCCCATCAGTTCGAACTCGGTGCTGCCCTGGCGCGCGGTCGGCACCAGCGCGCGATAGCGTGGCAGCGCGCGCGGATGTTCGCCGAGCATGGTGCCGCAGCGCAACGCCAGCCCGGAGCGAATCGTTTCGAGCACAGGGCGCCCCAGCGGCGCATCGCTCAGCGTTGCCAGCAGCGCCATGGCCCGATCGGGGTCGTCCTCGTGGAGCGCAATGATCGCGCGCATCAGGGTGACCGGAACGCTGCCCTGCGCCTGTACGTCGGCATTGGCGCTCTGCCAGCGCCGGATCCAGTCCTCGGCCTTCTTCGGCCTGGCCGAGACCGTGCAACTCCATGCCGCGGCCTCCAGCAGCGACGGATGCATGGCGAGCCGGTCTGCATCGATGGCATCGACCCAGCGCATGAAGCTGCGCAGCTGGCTGATGCCCGGCAAATCGGAAGCCAGCGATTCCATCAGCGAGCGCACTGCCTCGAAATCCCCGCTCTTCAGCGCATGCCCGATCGCATCGGAGAGGTAGTCGCGGCCGCTCTGCTCGCGCAGCCAAGCGGCGGCGCGCCAGTGCAAGACCTCCAAATCCCCGTTTGCGCTCACCAGCAGGTGGCGCAGGTGTGCGGCAAAGAGCGGATGCAGCCGGTACCAGTCATCGGGCACGCCGTCGGGCGCGGTGCCCGGCGTGGCGACACGCCGGAGAAAGAGCCCACGGGCGCGAATGTCGGCGAGCAGCCCGGCAGCGTCGTTGCTGCCGGTCACCGCGGCGGCAAGATCTGCGTTGAACCGATCCAGGACTGACAGCCGTTGCAGGAACGTCAGCAGTTCCGGCGGCAGTCCGGCGGTGACCTCCTCGCTCCAGTAGGCATGCAGCGCGGCGCAATAGGCGGCGGGCCATCCGGCTCCCGAGGCGGGCGTCTCCGGCGTGGTCGTTGGCAAGGCCGCCGCCAGCCCCAGGCCGGTCGGCCAGCCAGCCGTGGCATCGTGCAGCCGGACCGCCAGGTCGGCGTCGGCCGCCCGGCCCTTGCCCTCGCCTTGCGCAATCCGTCCTTCAGTCCGGTGGCGCAGGAAAGCCCGCGTCTCCGGCAGGCTGAACGCGAGATCGGTGCAGGAAAATTCGGCCAGCTCTCCCATGGCGCGCAGCCGGCCAAGCGCCAGCTTGCATTCGCGGCGGGAAGCCGCTACGACATGCAGGCCGGGCAGCCGGGCCGCAAGCAGCGCCTGCATGAAGTCGACGGTGGCCGGTTCACGCACATGGTCGAATTCATCGAGCATCAGGTAGAGCTCGCCCGGCACGCCCGCCAGGGCACTGATCACGGCCGCTGCCACCGCTGGTGTATCGCAGGCGCTGTCAGGGTGGGCGAGTCCCGGCTGGCGCAGGACAATGCCGGCGCGATGCAGGCATGCCAGCAGGGCCGCGCAAAATCCCTCCAGCACGTCATCGTCCGGGCCAAGCGAGAGCCACGCCACGCGCGCGCCATCGGCTGCCAGCCGCTGGCGCCATTGCGCCAGCGCCGTGGTCTTGCCATAGCCGGCAGCGGCTGTCAGCAGAACCAGCTTGCCATGCCGGCCATGATGCAGGCGTTGGACCAGTGCTTCGCGGGGGACCGACCTGGGGCCGGTGCGCGGTGGCACGAGCCTGGTTGCTAGAGGGGGGATACGGCGTTCCATCGGCGTTCAGCAGTGCGCTAGTAGTGAGGGGACGCGCGGGCCGCGGCGCCGGCGGGAGCGTTTGTCACGGCACCCGCGTCATAGGCGGGTGCTGCCAGGCGGCACGCACGGCGAATATAAGCGACAGCATCGAGACGTTTGCCCCATTTGCCGCCTTCCCCCCTGTTACGGGTGGGCGCGCACCCGCCCCGGGGTATTCATCGCGAAGCGGCTCGTGGCGGCGAGTGCCTCGTACGACGCAGCGCCCCTGTGTCCTATACCAGTACAATCGCGACAGATGCGTTCCGCCCCTCAGTAAAGCGCCAGCCAGCCTGGCGCGCGTTACCCTCCTATGCCGCAAATACCGTCTTCTTCCGGCTCCCGCCCGATGCCTGACCATCCGGATGCGGCCGCCCGCGCCGGCACGGCGCCGGCCGCGCCTGCCCGGCAGGGGCCGCCGCGCGGCGCGGTACGCGTGGTCGCAAGAGAGCGGCTGCTGGCGCAGCTGACCGAGGCGCGCCGCCGGCGCTGCTTTGTCCTGCAAGGGCCAGCCGGCTGCGGCAAGACCGCAACGCTGATGGCCTGGCGGCTGGACCTGCTTGCGCTCGGCTTCGACATGGCCTGGCTGACCGCGGAGGCCGGCGACAACGAACTGTCGCGCTGGCTCGACCGGCTGCTGGGCTGCCTGTCGGAAGTCAGCCCGGCCATGACCCGCGAGGCCATGCTGCTGGCAGGCAGCGGCGTCGATGACGAAGGCGTCGAGCGCACCATCATTTCGCTGGTTCGTGGCATCGCCGCCTATCCGCGCGAACTGGTGCTGGCGCTCGATGACCTGCACCACCTGACCAACCCCCGCATCTACGACACGCTGCAGTGGCTGATCGACTACGCCCCGGCCAATTTCCACGTGGTGCTGGTGTCACGGGGTGCGGTACCGCTCTCGCTTGGCCGACAGCGCGACCAGGGCATGCTGCTCGAACTGGACCAGCGCGACCTGCGCTTCACGCTGGCCGAGTCCCAGCAGTTCCTGAACGCGCAACTGGGCGATATCTCCGCCCGCGACGCGCGCCTGCTGCACGAACTCACCGATGGCTGGGTGGCCGGCCTGCAGCTGTTCGCCACCCACTGGAGACGCAAGAAGCAGAGCGCGACCGGCAGTTCCTTTGCCAGCGGCATCGTGCGAGCCAATGTGCAGAATGCTGGCGCATTCGCCGAGTATTTCGAGCGCGAAGTGCTGTCCCGCCTGGCGCCGGACGAAGCCGAACTGCTGGTGCGTGCCGCGGCATGCGAACGCTTCAGCGCCTCCCTGTGCGTGGCCCTGAGCGAACCGGCGCAGAGCGAGAGCAACGTCATGGGGCTGCTCACGCGGCTTGAAAGCGAGAACCTCTTCATCGCCCCGGCCGATGGCCCGGAACGGGAGTCGTGGTACCGCCTGCATCCGCTGCTGCGCGAAACGCTGGCCGAGCGGTTCCGCACGCGCAGCGAGGCGCAGCAGCGGGCCGTGCACGAGGCGGCATGGCACTGGTTCCGTGACCATCGCATGCTGGAGGAGGCCGTCCGGCACGCGGTACTCGCCGGAGATACCGGCACGGCGGCCGATCTGGTCGAGCGCTTCTCGGGCACGCTGCTCGCCCGGGGCCAGGTACGCAAGGCCCTTGGGCTGCTCCGGCTGCTGCCCGCAGAGCAGGTGCAGAGCCGCATCGAGTTGCAGCTGCTGGCGCTGCGCATGCAGATCTACGAACGCGACCTGGATGCCGCACTGGAAAACGCCAAACGGCTGGCTGCCGAGATTCCGCCCGGCGACGAGTCCGCCCGCTACCGGCTGTGCCTGCTGCAATGCACGCTGATGGTGCTGCGCGACGACACCGAGGGCGCAAAGCGCCTTCTGCCGCAGCTCGAGCAGATGCCGGAGAACACCGAATCGCTCTTTGTCGGCTCGCGCAACAACCTGCTCTCCTGGCTGTATATGCACCTGGGCGAGTACGACCGCGCCCGCCGTGTACAGACCGAGGCGCAGCCGCTGCTGTTCGAAGGCGCGCCGCTGCTTGGCACCCCGAGCGGCAGCCTCAACGGCCGTTGCATGGTGGGCTTCAGTTTTGCACTGGAAGGCAAGCTCATCCAGGCCGAGCGCATTGCCCGCGATATCCTGCGCGAAACCGAGCAGATCGGCGAAACGCGGGCGGAGCCGGAGTATTTCGCGGCGGCGCTGCTCGGCGAAGTCCTGTATGAACAGAACGACCTCGAAGGCGCACGCCGGCTGCTGGAGGATCGCGTGGACGTGCTGGAGCGGGTCTCGATCCCGGACACCGTGCTGCGCGTGCACACCGTGCTGGCTGCCGTGCACTGGCTCAGCGGCCACCGGCTGGACGCCTTCGCACAACTGGAGCGGCTGGAGGAGTACGGCTCGCACCTGCGGCTGGACCGGCTGCTGGCGCAAAGCCTTGCCTACCAGATCCGGCTGCACCTGCATTGCGGCGACATGGAATCCGCCGCTTCGGTCCTCGCCCGGCTGGATGCAATTGCTGCCCGGCACCGCGATGCGCCCCGGGGCTCGCTCGATGCGATCCACCTTGCCGCGGAGCGCTCGCACATCCTGGTCACCCTTGCCCATGACGATCCGGACGGCGCCTCGCAGCGCATCGGGCCGCTGATTGCCTACTGCGAAGCGCGCAGCTGGCTGCGCCAGGTAGCGCAGCTGCACATCCTCGCGGCCGTGGCCGTTTCACGCCAGGGCGACCCGGAGGCGACAAACACGCATCTGCTGGCCGCCCTGCGGCTCGGGCACCGGCTCGGCCTGCTGCGCGGCATCGTCGATGCGTATCCGGACGCGCTGGACCTGATCGCCACACTGGCAAGCACCGGAACGCTCGATCCGGTACTGACCTTCTATGTTGAACGCCTGCAGACTGCCGCCCCTGCCGTTGCAACCAGCGCGGCCGGTGCAGCCGACATGCGCGGCACCACGGACAGCGAACTGGAAGAGCTCAGCGACCGGGAGATCGATGTGGTCCGCCTGCTCGGCCAGGCCCTGCCCAACAAGAAGATCGCACGCACGCTCGGCCTGTCGCCGGAAACGGTGAAGTGGCACCTGCGCAACATCTTCCGCAAGCTCGACGTCACCAGCCGCGACGAAGCCGTCGCGCGCATGCGTGACCGGGAACTCGGCGAAGGCCGCTGAGCATTCCCACAGCCGGCGGGCCACGGACCGCCGCCCCCGTTCCCCGCCCCCTCCTTCCAGCCAACCCCTCGCGCTTCCCCGCCCACGCCACCTGAGATGGGTGGTGTTCGCGCACCCCCGCTCCCCAGTACCTTAGCGCCATACCAAAGCACCGCTGCGTACGTCATTGCTGGTACGCCGGACGGTGCAGTCAGCAGAGCGCGGCGCGCACGACGTGCCCAGGACTGAGGAGACATCGCAATGAACCCATCCACGGCCAGGCAAAGCCCGGCTGACACATCGGCTGCACCGGCCAAGCGGCCGCGAGCCTATCGCCCGACCGTATTTCCGGAGCGCGGCACGGTCGTAGAACGGCGCGCGGACGGCACGGTGCTGATGCGCAACGCCAGGCAACCCTCCGTGCTCGCGCAAAAAAGTCTCGCGGAATTCCTGCCGATGTGGGCAGAACGCCGTGGCAACGTTCCCGCCTTTTGCGAACGCGACGCGCGGGGCGAGTGGCGCTCAGTCACCTGGGCCGGCCTCTGGCAGCAGGTACAGGTCGTCGGCGCTGCGCTGCTGGAATTGGGCCTGAACCAGACCCGCCCGCTGATGCTGCTGTCCGGCAACTCGATCGAGCAGGCCGTGGTCGTGCTCGCCGCCGAATATGTCGGCATTCCGACTGCGCCGGTTTCCCCTGCCTACTCCCTGGTCAGCCGCGACTTCGAGCGCCTGAAGAGCGTGGTTGAACTGGTCCCGCCGGGAGCGCTCTTCGTGCAGACGGCGGCACCGTTCGAGCGCGCCCTTGCAACCATCGAATCCGCTGGCGTGCCGGTCATTGCCGTCAATGGCGCTCGCGCAGGCCAGATCGGTTGGAGCGCGCTCGCGGCGACTGAGCTGACGCCCGCCCGCCGCGCCGCGGTACAAGCCGCGCACGCCGCCATTCGACCCGAACAGACCGGCCGCGTGCTGTTCACCTCGGGCTCCACGGGCGTGCCCAAGGGCGTAGCGCTGTCCTTCAGCAACCTCGCCGCGGTCGCCACGTACTTCTTCGACATCTACCAGGCCCTCATCGACCGCAATCCGACCTTCCTGTGCTGGCTGCCGTGGCACCACGGCCTGGGCGGCGTGCTCAGCATCAGCCGAGCGGTGGCATTGGGCAGCTCGCACTATATCGACGACGGCCGGCCGCTGCCCGGACAGATCGAGCGCACGGTGCGCAACCTGCGTGAAGTCTCGCCGACCATTTACACCAACGTGCCTTCGGCATGGGCCATGCTGGCCGCGGAAGCCGAGCGCGACGCGGCACTGGCCCGCGGCCTGTTCGGCAAGACGGTCAATTTCTCCTATGGCGGCGCAAGCCTGCCGCGCGACGTATGGGATCGTATCCAGCGCGCCGCCGAAGACACGGTGGGCGAGTGCATCGCGTTCTGCTCCGGCCTGGCCAGCACCGAGACCAGCGGCATGGGCGTGTACTGCACCTGGCCCGCGGATGAAGCCGGCAACGTGGGCGTGCCGATGCCGGGCGCCGAGGTCAAGCTGGTGCCGCTGGACGGCGGCGACGGCCGCTATGAAATCCGCATTCGCGGGCCGTTCGTGTTCAGCGGCTACATCAAGCGCCCGGACCTGACCGCTGCTGCGTTTGACGAGGAAGGATTCTTCTGCATCGGCGACGCCGTACGCCTGGCCGATCCCGCCGACCCCGCGTGCGGACTGCTGTTTGCCGGCCGCGTAGCGGAAGACTTCAAGCTCACCAACGGCACCTGGGTGCGCGTTGGCGCCGTGCGCCTGGGCCTGGTGGAGCAATGCGCGTCGCTGATCACCGACGCCGTGATCTGCGGCCACGACCACGACTACCTGGCCGCGCTGGCCTGGCCCAACCTGGCTGCCTGCCGCGCACTCGCGCCGGAACTGGCCGGGCTCGACGCAGAAGCGCTGGTTCGTCACCCGGTGGTGGTCAGTGCCATTCGCGCACGGCTGCAGACCGCCGGGGGCAAGGGCAACGCCGGCGCCAGCCTGCATGTCCGGCGCGTGCTGCTGATGGCCGAGCCGCCTTCCATCGACGCCAACGAGATCGCCGACAAGGGCTATGTGAACCAGGCCGCCACGCGCGCGCGCCGGGCGCATCTCGTCGAAGAGATTTTCCAGCCCGAACCCGGTCCGCACATCGCCTGCGCTGCCTGAACACGGCCTCCCATATCAAATCTATCCCGGAGCTTTCCATGCAAATCAACCGTACCATCTACCGCGACGATCACGAGATGTTCCGCACCACGGTGCGCCGCTTCCTGGAGAAAGAATGCCTGCCGAAGCAGGCCGAGTGGGACAAGGCGGGCAAGGTCGACCGCGAGACCTGGCTCAAGGCCGGCCGCGAGGGCCTCCTCTGCGTGACGCTGCCGACCGAATACGGCGGCGGCGGCGGCGATTTCGGCCACTCGGCCATCTTCAACGAAGAACAGGCGCGCGTCGGCGTCAGCGGCCTGGGCTTTGGCGTGCACTCCGACATCATCGCCCCGTACCTCAACCGGCTGGGCAATGAAGAGCAGAAGCAGCGCTGGCTGCCCAAGGTCTGCTCGGGCGAGGCCATCCTTGCCATCGGCATGACCGAACCCGGCACCGGCAGCGACCTCAAGGCGATCCGCACCACTGCCGTGCGCGAGGGCGACGAGTACGTCATCAACGGCAGCAAGACCTTCATCAGCAATGGCCTGAACGCCGACCTGATCATCATGGTCTGCAAGACCGACCCGAGCGCAGGCTCGCGCGGCGTCAGCCTGATCGTGGTGGAAGCCGAGCGCGAAGGCTTCCGCCGCGGCCGCAAGCTGGACAAGGTCGGCCAGCACGCGCAGGACACCGCCGAGCTGTTCTTCGACAACGTGCGCGTGCCGGTGAGCAACCGCCTGGGCGAGGAAGGCAAGGGCTTTGCCTACCTGATGGGCGAACTGCCGCAGGAACGCCTGTCCATCGCCATCAGCGCCGCCGCCAAGCTGGAGGTCTGCCTGGAGCAGACGCTGGCCTACGTCAAGGAGCGCAAGGCGTTCAACCAGACTGTCTGGGACTTCCAGAACACCAAGTTCAAGCTGGCCGACATCAAGGCACAGGCCATCGCCGTGCGCCTGCTGGTCGACCACTACCTGGGCGAGCACATCCGCCGCCGCCTGACGCTGGAAGAAGCTGCCGTGGCCAAGCTCTATGCCACCGAGGCGCTCGGCCAGGCACTGGACCAGATGGTGCAGCTGCATGGCGGCTACGGCTACATGCTGGAGTACCCGGTCGCCCGCGCCTTCGCCGATTCGCGCGTCACGCGCATCTACGGCGGCACCAGCGAGGTCATGCGCGACCTGATCTCGCGCAAGCTGTAAGCGCGGCCCGGCCGCCCATCCCACACAGAATCAAAGGAGAACTCACATGACTCGCAAGGTTTTCGTTGCCGGTGCCGGCATGATCCCGTTCAAGAAGCCGGGTACCAGCGACACCTATGACGTAATGGGCGCCAACGCCGTGCGCCAGGCGCTGGAAGACGCCGGCCTCAGCTACGACGACGTGCAGCAGGCCTATGCCGGCTACGTCTACGGCGACTCAACCTGCGGCCAGAAGGCGCTGTACCAGGTCGGCATGACCGGCATCCCGGTCATCAACGTCAACAACAACTGCGCGACCGGCTCGTCGGCGCTGTTCCTGGCCCGCCAGGCGGTGCAGAGCGGCGCCGTCGAATGCGCGCTGGCCGTCGGCTTCGAGTTCATGCAGCCGGGCGCGCTGAAGTCGCGCTGGGATGATCGCGCCCCGGCCCTGGAACGCGCCATCAACCTGGTGGACGAACTGGTCGACCGCAAGGACCTGCCCAACGCCATCCGCCAGTTCTCCGGCGCCGGCAAGGCCCACATGGACAAGTACGGCACCAAACTCGAGACCTTCGCCAGGATCCGCGCCAAGGCCAGCCGCCACGCCGCCAACAATCCGCTGGCCGTGTTCCGCAACGTGATGACCACCGAGGATGTGCTGGCGGCGCCGATGCTGTGGGAAGGCGTGCTGACCCGCCTGATGGCCTGCCCGCCGACCTGCGGTGCCGCGGCCGCCATCGTGGTGTCCGAGGAATTCGCCCGCAAGAAGGGCCTCAAGACCGACGTGCTGATCGCCGGCCAGTCACTGACCACCGACCGCCCCACCACCTACGATGCCCGCGACATGATCCGCGTGGTCGGCTTCGACATGACGCGCGAGGGCTCGCAGCAGGTGTACGAGCAGGCTGGCATCGGCCCGCAGGACATCGACGTGCTCGAGCTGCATGACTGCTTCGCGCAGAACGAGCTGCTGACCTACGAAGGTCTGGGCCTGTGCCCCGAAGGCGGCGCCGAGAAGCTGGTCAACGACGGCGACAACACCTATGGCGGCAAGTGGGTGGTCAACCCGTCGGGCGGCCTGCTGTCCAAGGGGCACCCGCTGGGCGCGACCGGCCTGGCGCAGTGCTACGAGATGGTCCAGCAGCTGCGCGGCAAGGCCGACAAGCGCCAGGTAGAAGGCGCGAAGCTTGCGCTGACGCACAACCTGGGCCTGGGTGGCGCCTGCGTCGTCACGCTTTACCAGAAGCACGCCTGAGCACGCGCAATCAGAGGAGTCCATTCATGATCGACAAGAAACATATCGGCAAGGTGATCGCGGATTTCCGCACCTCCGCGCCCGCCAGCCAGCTGCGCTTCTTCGCCAAGGCCACCGGCCAGACCGATCCGGTCTACATCGACGAGGCCACCGCGCACGACGCCGGCCACCCCGGCCTGCCGCTGCCGCCGACCTTCCTCTTCTCGCTGGAGCTGACGCAACCGTCCAGCGCATGGCGCCAGGAACTCGGCATCCGGCAGGAACGCATCCTGCACGGCGAGCAGTCCTTCACCTACCACCGCATGGCCTATGCCGGCGACACGCTGCACTTCAAGACCACCATCGCCGACATCTACGACAAGAAAGGCGGCGCGCTGGAGTTCGTGGTGCGCGAAACGCGCGTGACCAACCAGGATGGCGAGCACGTGGCGGACCTGCGCAGCGTGCTGGTCCAACGCAACGGCTGAACCGGAGAATCCGCATGAGCAAACTGAGCTTCGACCAGGTCAAGGTCGGCGACACCCTGCCGCCGCTGGCGCTGGAACCAATCAATCGCACCACGCTGGCGCTGTTCGCCGGTGCATCGAACGATCACAACGCCATCCATATCGACACCGACTATGCGCGCAAGGCCGGCATGCCCGACGTGTTCGCGCACGGCATGCTGTCGATGGCCTATCTCGGCCGGCTGCTGACGCAGTGGGTCGACCAGCGCCAGCTGCGCCAGTTCGGCGTGCGCTTCGTCGGCATCACCCACCTTGGCCATCGCATCACCTGCAGCGGCCGCGTCGTCGAAAAGCTGGAAGTCAACGGCGAGAAGTGCGTCAAGCTGGAAATCCAGACCGCCAACCAGTATGGCGAAACCAAGATCCTGGGCGACGCGGTCGTCGCCCTGTAATCCCAACCTCATTCAGGAGTAAAGACATGGGAGCACTTGACGGCAAGGTGGCACTGGTCACCGGTTCGGGACGCGGCATTGGCAACGCGATCGCCATGCGCCTGGCGCGCGAAGGCGCACGCCTGGTCATCAATGACCTGGACGCCGAACCCGCCCAGCAGACCGTGGAAGAGCTGAAGGCAATGGGCGTGGAAGCCGTGGCCTGCGTCGGCAACGTGGCCGCGCCGGACTTTGCCGACCGCTTTATCGGCACGGCGATGAACACGTTCAAGGGTATCGACATCATCGTCAACAACGCCGGCTTTACCTGGGACGACGTGGTGCAGAAAATGAGCGACGAGCAGTGGTACGCAATCCTGGACTGCCACATGACCGCGCCGTTCCGCATCCTGCGTGCCGCCTACCCGCATATCAAGGCACTGGCTGCGGCGGACAAGGAAGCCGGCCGCGAGGTGTATCGCAAGATCGTCAATATCTCGTCGACCTCGGGGCTGAACGGCAATGCTGGGCAGATCAATTACTCGGGGGCCAAGGCGGGTGTCATCGGCATGACGCGTGCGATGGCGCGTGAGTGGGGTCGTTTCAACGTCAATGTGAACGCGGTGGCGTTCGGGCTGATCCACACTCGCATGACGTCGGCCGATGCCAAGGCTGGTGCTACGGTGAATATCGAAGGCCGCGAGATCCGTGTGGGGCTGAATCCGGAGATGGTCAAGTCGCATGCCCAGCGTAACCCGCTCGGCCGCGGGGGCACGCCGGAAGAAGCTGCGGGCGGTGTTTATCTGTTCTGCTCGCCGGATTCGAACTACATTACCGGGCAGGTGATTGCGGTTGCTGGTAACGTGCAGTAGGCACTGGTGAAGCGCTCGCCGGGGCTCTGAAGGTGAGGGCTCCCGCGCTTTTTGCCTGCGGTTTGTATCTGGTAGTTGCTCGACGGCACTCGCTGCTGGTGACATGTTGCAGCTGTTGAACCGCTTGGTTCCGCCCTCCTGGGCGGGTCACTTTTATCCGAGCGACAAAGTAACCAAAAAGCGCGTCGCCTGAGCGGCTGGCTATCAAGGGGGCGCTTCTGGTCGGCGGGGCGGCTTTGGTTTCCATGGGGCGCGGTCGCGATTCCACCCTGCTGATATGACTCCCCCAGCCTGTCGACGCGAACGGCACGCCGTTGTCGGTGCGCAGCCGTAAGCGCCTCACGAAGACCGTTCTTGCCCCTGTCCCATAGATCACGAGATGCTGTCTGCTTTGAGGATGTTCCGTTACCCAGTAACGCACAGCGAGGTCGTTACTGGGTAACGGTCGCAAAGGAGAAGCGAGATGGCACAAACGACGGCACAGCGGCAAGCCGCCTACCGAGCAAGGCGCGTGACGACAGGCAACGATGGTAACGGAGAGCGTCGGTTGAGCATGTGGGTGACCACGGAGGCGGACTTTGCCCTTGCTCGCCTGGCGCGCCGTTACTCGGTAACGAAGCGAGAGATGCTGGAGCGGTTGATCGTGCGGGCTGACGACGCGATTGTCCGCAGACTCGATCCGGACTCGCCTGATTGGGACACGTACTTCTTCGCTCGCCGGGCGCCCAGCCACGTTACCGGGTAACGGAGTGTTTTGTGCAGGCGAGTGGGGGCGCTTCCACGCCGTGAGCCGTGAAGCGGGGTCATTCAGACGGCAGCAGTTGGTCAGGCGCCTGGCGGCGCGGTGGGCAGGTTCCGCAGGTGTGCGTGGGCACGCCAGGGCAGCAATTCTTCAACGCGGTTGATCGGGTGATCGGCAATGCCGGTCAGCACATGGCACAGGTAGGCGCGCGGGTCGATGCCATTGAGCTTGCACGAGGCGACCAGCGAATACATGGCCGCCGCCCGTTCGCCGCCGCTGTTGGAACCGGCAAACAAGAAGTTCTTGCGGCCCAGGGCGACACAGCGCAGCGCGTTCTCGGCGATGTTGTTGTCAATCTCGGCGATCCCGTCGTCGCAGTACAACGTCAGCGCATCCCACTGGTTGAGCGTGTATTGGATCGCCTTGGCCGTCTCGGATTTTGCCGACAACGTCTGCAGTTTCGCCCTGAGCCAGGCGCCGTAGCGCTCAAGCAGAGGGCGGGCTTTCTCCTGGCGCACCCGCAGCCGCTCAGCCGGCGGTTTGCCGCGGATGCCGGCCTCGATGGCGTAAAGCTCACCGATACAACGCAGTGCCTCGGCAGTCGTTTCGGACGGCGTGCGCACGTGAATGTCGTAGAACTTGCGTCGCGCATGCGCAGTATCTGGAGCTCCAGATACGGCGCAGTATCCCGAGTACGGTTTTATGTGGGGTGAGCGCCGTTCGGGCGCCAACGGACGAGTTTGAAGGGCCAAGCGACTCGGCATATTATCTGTCTGGACGCTATGCGTGTACGGCGTCTGGGCGGTGAACATGCAGATCCCACTGCGAACGGAATCAAGTGCCGAGAGCTACGTCGCGAATCGCGAATGGCTGATCGCACGTCTGGACCGTTGTCCGTTGCATCCCTCTGGCGGTTGCTCGTTTGCTCGCCATGGCACCTATCGGCGCGCGGCACCATCAGGGATGCGCATTGCTAGGTGGTACTGTCCTCAGGGACACCGAACTTTCAGTCTCCTGCCTGACTTTCTCGCCGCAAGGCTGCCTGGGCTGCTTGCCTCGATCGACGCTGCAGTCGCAAGCTTGCCGCGTATGCACAGCATGGAGGCGGCTGCCGATGCTCTACGACGGGACGACGTGAGTTTGCCTGCCGCTGTACGTTGGTTGCGCCGCAGGGTACGCGCGGTTGACGCGGCACTGCATGCGGTAGCTTCCCTGCGACTGCCAACGCCGGGTGTACCGCAAAGGGGCTGCATGCCCGGCGAAGCCAGCCCGTACTGGACGCTACTGGAATTGAGGCATGCTCTCCCAGCACAGATGCTCAGCGAACTACCGGCCCCGCTGGGTTTTCTGAGATTGCAGCGAAGCGCATGGATCCGTCGTGCGCTTGACCAACAAGACACGGGGCCTGACGGCAAGCACGAGACGATTTACGCTGCAGCGGTCAACTGTGAGCTGATGTTGCCCCTGTTTGGTGTAGCTCTTAGCTCCCGAGTTATGCGGCCTTTTTACGCTGTGCCGCGTGCCAGCGTTGCTCGTACTGCATGGGGCTGAGGTAACCCAGCGTAGAATGCAGCCGCCGGTGATTATAGAAGGCTATCCAGTCGAGCACCGCGTCCATGGCCTCCCGCCGGGTGGCGAACTTTCTTCCGTGCAAACTTGCAGTCTTGAGCCGTCCCCAGAAGCTCTCGGTCGGCGCGTTATCCCAGCAATTCCCCTTTCGGCTCATGGACGAGCGCATGCCCCAGTCGCGCATGGTGCGCTGGAACTCGTGGCTGCAATACTGGCTGCCACGGTCACTGTGGAAGATCATCCCCTGACCCGGGCGGCGCCGGAACCAGGCCATCCGCAAGGCGTCCTGGACCAGGCTGGTCTGCATGTGTGGCGCCATGCTCCAGCCCACCACCTGGCGGCTGAACAAGTCAATGACGGCGGCCAGGTACAACCACCCCTCATCGGTGGCGATATAGGTGATGTCTCCACTCCAGAGCTGATTCGGGGCCTCAGGGGTGAACCTGCGCTGCACCAGGTCGGCGGCCACCGGCAAGTTGTGTTTGCTGTCAGTGGTGACAACAAACTTACGCTTGGTGCGCGCGCGTAGGCCATGCCGCTGCATCAGGCGACGCACCCGCTCCTTGCCCACCCTGACACCGCGCGCGAGCAGCTCCTTATGCATGCGCGGCCAACCGTATTCCTGCTTGACCTCGGCATGGATGGCGCGCAGGTGGGCCAGCACGGCCTCGTCACTCTGGCGTTCACCGGAGCCGGGGTTGGTTGATTGCCGTTGGCGCCAAGCGAAATACCCGCTGGCGCTCACGCCTAGCACCTCGCACGAGATACTCACTGGCCAGTGCTTTCTCACTTGGTAAATCCAGGCATACCTTGCAACACGTCCTGCGCAAAGTATGCCGCGGCTTTTTTTGCGATATCGCGCTCCATTCTCAGGCGCGCATTCTCCGCCCGCAGCCGAGCCAGCTCCATCTGCTCAGGCGTGACGGTCACCGGCTTGCCAGTCGTCCCTGCCGCCAGTTCTCCCTTTTCACTCTGACGCATCCAAGCCCCAAGGCTACCCTTGGGAATGCCGAGAACCTTGGCCGTGACCGCAATCGATTGGCCAGCCCTCACTTGGCGAACCGCCTCCAACTTGTATTCCTGCGTGTATTTCGCTCGCGTTTGCTTGCCTGACATCTCTTAGCTCCTTGCTCGTATTTGAACATAGGGCTAAGAACCACCCCTTTCAAGGTGACGAAAATTGGGGCACCCTCCGTGTTCTCGAACAGAAACCGGAGTCAATGGCGTGGTACTGGACGCAGTGGTGGAACGCTTTATCGAACACAGCCCGATCAGCGTGATGGCGCGCCTGGGGTTGCAACGCGCCCTTGATCCGGCCTGGATCGACGAGTTGTTCGAGCAAGAGCGTGAAACGCAGTACACGCGGGAGTTATTGTTCTCGACGACGGTGGAAATCATGTCGCTGGTCGCCGTGGGGCTGCGCCCGTCGGTGCATGCGGCAGCCAAGGCCAGTCCGGCGCTGCCGGTTTCCATCACCGCGCTGTACGACAAGCTCAGCCGGACCGAGCCGGGGCTGGTTCGTGCCCTGGTGCAAGGCAGTGCGCAGCGATTGGGGCCGGTCGTGCAACCGATGTTGCGCAAGCAGCCGCCATCGGTGAATGGCTATCGCCTGCGCATCGTGGATGGCAGCCATTTGCCGGCGAGCGAAAAGCGCCTGAAACCATTGCGGGGGTTTCGGGGTGCGGCCTTGCCAGGGCAGTCATTGGTGGTCTATGACCCGGACACGGCGATGATCGTCGATCTGGTGCCCTGTGAAGATGCGCATGCCCAGGAGCGGGCCATCATGGAAACCCTGCTCGCATCGGCCCAGCCGGCCGAACTGTGGATCGCCGATCGCAACTTCAGCACCCGGGCGATTCTTGCCGGGTGGCAGCGTCGCGGCAGCGCCTTCATCGTGCGGGAGCACGGCCGCAATCCGAGCCCCAGCGAGCTGGAGCCGTTACGCGAAATGGGCCGGGTCGAAACCGGCATCGTGTACGAGCAAGCGGTCAGCATCCCAGATGAATCGAACGCGCCGCTGGTGCTGCGGCGCATCGAGCTGCATCTGGATGGCGCCACCGAGGATGGTGACACCGTCATCCGCCTGCTGACCAATGTCCCGGCCGCCCATCTGACGGCCGAGGCAGTCGCCCGGCTATACCGGCGACGCTGGAGCATCGAGAATCTGTTTCAGCGGCTGGAATCGGTGCTCAACAGTGAGATTCGTTCGTTGAGCCAACCGCGCGCGGCGCTGCTGGCCTTCGGCGTGGCGGCGCTCGCGTATAACGTACTGAGCGTGATTGCGACTGCGGTGAGAATCCGGCATGAGCTGGATACCAGCGACATCGAGCTCTCACCGTATTACCTCGCCAGCGAAATCCGGGCAACTTATGCCGGCATGATGATCGCGGTGCCGCCCGAGGTGTGGCAGGCCTATGACCTCCTCACCCCAGCTCAGCTCGGTCGCGAGTTGATCAAGATGGCGACGCACGTTGATCCCCGCGCGATGCGCAAACATACGCGGGGACCGAAAGCGCCGAAGAAGAAAGGCTATGTGGCCGGATGCGTAGCACGGCGGCATGTTTCTACCGCCCGTGTCATCAAGGCTGGACGTGTCGTCTAATCACCTTGAAAGGGGTGGGGCTAAGAACTCCACTCTTCGGGGGCAAGATCAGAAGTGCTTCGGCTCCTGCATGCAGCGAGCAGCCATCGCGGTCGCTGGATCTGGGGGCCAATGTTTCGCGCATTGATGCTGGTGCTTTACTGCACTGGCCTGCGACTGGGAGAAGCGGTCCACCTGCAAATGGAGGACGTAGATCTCCGCCGCAACACGTTCCTGGTGTCGCACAGTAAAGGGCGATCCCGCATCGTGGCATTTCGACCGGATCTGGCCAAGGAACTGCATCAATACCTGGAGGCACGTCGACAACTCCTTCGGAATTGTCGCGCCCAGGATCCGCAAGCGTTGTTCATTCGTCTGGATGGCACACCACTTACGGTGAAGTCCGCATCCGAGGCAATTCGGCGGTTGCTTCGGCAATTGGCGATCAAACCACCTGCCGGCAGGATCGGACCGAGACCGTACGAATTCCGCCATGCCTTCGCGGTGCATCGGCTCACGGCATGGGCATCTGCCGGAATGGATGTCCACGCAAAGCTACCCTGGCTATCGGCCTATCTGGGTCACCAGGACGTGCTCGGTACAGAGGTCTACCTGAAGGCGACCCCACAACTGCTGGATCTCGCCAGCAGACAGCTCGAGAATCATCTGCGCCATGCGCATACTCCAGAATGAAGAATGCACCGTCCGCAGCCTTGTTCATTCGGGTTGAGTCGTTCTTTGCCGATTACCTGCAACGCGCGCGCGGTGCTAGCATCCATACGGTGCGCGCCTATCGCGACGCCTTGAAGCTTTTCTTTGAGTTCGTCGCGACGAACAAGGGGTGCAGCGTTTCGGCTATTGATCTTGGTGACATGAATGCTGCAACGGTTTCCCGTTTCCTACTTCATCTCGAGACGGACCGTTCAAACTCGGTGGCAACGCGCAACTGTCGACGTACCGCTATTCGAAGCTTCTTCAAGCACCTGCTGCGCACAGACATCGTCCACTCGCAACAGTATGCCGGAGCGCTCGCAATTCCGGCAAAGAAGGCACGACATCAGCCGGCGACCTATCTGGAAGCTGACGAGGTCCGTGCGATTCTCGCAACGCCCAACACAAAGACGATTCGTGGGCATCGCGACTACGCATTACTTCTGTTTCTCTACAATACCGGCGCGCGTGTCAGTGAAGCGGCTGGTCTTTGTTGGAACGACCTGCAACTAGCCTCTCCACGGCAGGTCCGGCTCCACGGTAAAGGTCGAAAGGATCGACTCCTGCCGTTGTGGCGTGAGACTGCCGATGCGCTTCGCCGGCTAGGAACGATCAACCATCCGGACACACAGCCTCATGTTTTTCTCAATCGCCATGGAGAGGCGCTAAGTCGTGACGGGATTGCCTACATTCTGCGCCGGCACGTGCAAGCCGCGGCTCAGCAACTGCCGGCGCTCGCTCATAAGCGGGTCACGCCACATGTACTGAGGCACAGTTGTGCTGTCGGATTGCTGCAATCGGGTAACGCCTTGCCGGTGATTCGCGACTATCTTGGTCATGCAAGCATTGCGACAACCGGACGCTACATCGAGACAAACCTTCAGATGAAGCGCGATGCCCTGGAAACGTTCTGGCGGCATGCTGGGATCGAGCCTGCTCGTGCGAGATCATGGAAACCGAAACCCGACCTTCTCGCGTTTCTGAGTTCGCTGTGAGCGATAAGATTTATGTGGTGACGCGGGAGCATCCGAAGTCCACGTACAAAGCGTCGACCGATCGATGCTCAGCATAAAACCGTACTCGGGATACTGCGCATGGCATGCCGCTTCGCGAACCGAGCCGTCTGCAAACAACTCGTTGAAGCCGGCGTATGCGTCCGCCTGCAGAATGCCGCCAAATCCGCTCAGATGGCGCTGAGGATGCTCCCCCCTGCGGTTGGGCGAATATGCGAACCATACCGCAGGCGGTTCTGCCGAGCCTGCCCGGGTATCGTCGCGCACATAGACCCACAGCCGGCCAGTTCGCGTCTTCTTGTTGCCAGGCGCAAGCACGGGAATCGGCGTGTCGTCGGCGTGCAGCTTGGTACCGGCTATCACGTAGCGGCGCAAGGCCTGCACCAGCGGATCGAGCAATGCCTCGCACATGCCGACCCATCGGCCCATGCTGGCCGGGTCCAGCGTGACGTTCTCGCGTGCGGCGATGGCCGACTGTCGGTACAGCGGTTGATGGTCGGCATATTTGGCCACGAGGATGTCGGCGAGCAAGCTCGGGTGGGCAATGCCGCGCTCGATCGGCAAGCTCGGTGCCGCCGGCTGCGCGATGTGCCGGCAGCAGGCGCAGATCTTCTTGCGCCGGACGGTGCGAATGACCTTGAACGCCGCCGCGATACGGCCAAGCTGTTCGGACACGTCCTCGCCCAGCGGTTGCATCTGGCCGCCGCACTCGGGGCAACTCGCCTCGGGCTCAAGCACCTGTTCCTCGTGCGGCAGGTGGTCCGGCAGGGCTTCGCGCGAAGCGCGCTGATGGCTGGGCGCCTTGCTCTCGCCGCTTGCCGGCGCTTCGCGAACCTCTGCCGCACCGCGGCTGCCAGTCAGGTCCTCCAGCCGGGTCTCCAGGCGTGCAATCTCCCGGTCCAGTTGCTCAGATCTGCGACCGAACTGCATGCGCTTGAGCTTCTCGATCTGCGCCTTGAGTTGTTCGATTTCCAGATCGCGCTCGACCAGATCCTGCCGCATTCGCGACAGCGACGCCTGGGCCTCGAGCAACATGGCTTTGAGGGCATCGATGTCGTCAGGAAGGTCGTTGGCATCCGGCATGCCGCGCAGTTTACGCAGGTGCCGCGCCGTTTACAACAGCGTTTACAACATCGACAGCGGCTCGGCCGTGCGGCGCGGTTGCCGCCAGTCGATCCCCTCGAGCAGCATCGACAGTTGCGCGTGTGTCAGGTGGATCTTGCCGCTGTCGGCCTGAGGCCAGACGAAACGGCCGCGCTCGAGCCGCTTGGCGAGCAGCCAAAGTCCGTCACTGGTGGCCCAGAGAATCTTGACCAGGTCCCCTCGGCGGCCCCGGAAGATAAACACGTGGCCACCCAGCGGGTTTTCCTGCAGCGCGGTCTGCACCTTCGCGGCCAGGCCATGGAAGCCGCAGCGCATGTCGGTCGCTCCCGCTGCCATCCAGATGCGCGTGCCCGCCGGCAAGCCAATCATCGGGACAGCTCGCGAATCAGCAGGCGCAGCATATCCGGCGCCACCTCGCCGCGAATCCGCAAGCGCGCACGGTCGAATTCAATCTCGCAGACATTCTCGGACGGCTGTGCTGCACTGAGCGGCGCCGCCGGCGTATGCGCGGCCGCCTCGGCGACGATGCTCACCGGCAACAGTGCCGGCACCGTTGTCTCCTGTTTCGTCGCTACGCCCTCAGCCGACGTCGGCAACCCGTAAGCTCCGTCCAGATAATGCCGCCGCCACTTGAACAGCAGGTTCGCGTTGATATCGTTGCTGCGCGCGACCAGCGCCACCGACGCGCCTGGCTCAAATGATTGTTCGACCAGCCGCCGTTTGAACTCGGCCGGGAAGTTCGGCCGCTTGTACACGCCGCCAGCACGGCGCCCACTCAACGTCTTGTCCACTTTGGTGTCCGCAATAATTTGGTGGGCACCAAATTACCCAAGACCTCAATCAGTGCGCCAGAACGGTCTTCGTGAGGCGCTTACGCGCAGCCGGTCCGGCAGCCCATAGCAGCGGAACAGCCGCTCGAACACCGACTTGGTCGGCGCCGAGCTTCGGCCCACCCAGGCCCTTGCACCCCAGCAGATAACGGCTGGCGTGGTCCATGATCGTGAGCGGATAGCACCAGCACTGGTCCGCGGTCAGGAACTGCCCCTTGAAGTCCGCACTCCACAGCGCGTTCGGCTCGCGCGCCGAGCGCAGCGGCGTGCCATACCGCGCCACCCGCCGACGCTTGCGCCGCGGATCGATCTTGCCCGCTGCCTTCAGGATCTTGTAGATGGTCGTGCGCGAGGGCACCTCTGCCTCGCCAAACCGCTCTGCCAGGTGCTGCTGGATCTTCTTCGGCCCGAGCTCCATGCCACCTCGCCCGCGCAGTTCCAGGATCGCCTGGCGGATCGGATAGGCGATCCGCTGCTGCATATGACGGCTCCGGCTGTGTTCGGCCAGCCCGTCGATGCCTTCGTTGGCGTATCGCTCGATCCACTTGTAGCCGGTCTTGCGGCTGATGCCGTAGCGTTCGCACAGCGCGCTGACACTGTCCGTGCGGCGCAGGTGCTCGGCAATGAATAGGAGGCGTTGGTCCATAGGTTTGAGCTCACTCCAGGGCATGGGCGTCTCCCGTTGGCAGTCGCCCTTGCAGGGTAGAAAACTGTTACCTATGTGCCTGAACTGCTCTGTTACCTATGTGGGTGAACCGTACCAGGCGACGCGCTTTTGGTTTTGTCGCTCGGACAAAAGATGGAATGAACGCGCCCCGGTCCTCAACGGCGCGGCCACTCGGCAACCATGGGGGATGCATCACAGGAGGGGGGGGCCCCCATCGCGAAACGGCATCAATGTGCCAGAGTGGAAGTTCTCACAATCCACACAGGATGGAGGGACCCGAAATGAATACTACGACCTACGGCCTGGACATTGCAAAGACTGTGTTCCAACTCTATTGGGTCGAGTCCGACGGCAAGTGTTTCAATCGTCGCTTCAGCCGGCAGAGCCTGATCGAGTTCCTCGCCAAGCGGCAGCCCGGACGAGTCGCGCTCGAAGCCTGCGGCAGCGCTCACTGGTGGGCGCGCCAGCTGCGCAGCCTCGGCCACGAGCCGGTGCTGCTGCACGCCAACTACGTGCGTCCGTTTGTGCAGACCAACAGGACCGATGCTGCCGACGCCAAGGCCATCTGGACCGCGGCGCAGCTACCCGGCATGCCTGTCGTTGCCCCCAAGAACGAGTCGCAGCAGTGCATGCTCAGCCTGCACGCCATGCGCCAGCTGCGCGTGAAGATGCGCACCATGCTGGTCAACCAGTTGCGCGGCACGCTGTTCGAATTCGGCGTCCACTTCCCGCGCGGACTGCGCACCGGCCTGCATGAAATCGTGGAGCACATGGCCGACATCGAGCAGAGCGTGCCGCCCATGCTGTTCGAGTTCGTGCACGAACAATTGCAAAGCATCGAGCGGCTCGATCAGGAGATTGCCCGCCTCGACCAGCGTATCAACGCCTGGGGCCGGCAAAACCGGGCTTGCCAGACCATTCTCGCCATCCCAGGCATCGGCATGCACACCGCCACGGCCATGGTTGCCACCATTGGCGATGTCCACACCTTCAAGTCCGGGCGGCAACTGGCGGCCTACCTTGGCCTGGTGCCCAAGCAGACCGGCACCGGCGGCAAGGTCTGGCTCGGCGGCATCAGCAAACGCGGCGATCCCTACCTGCGCACCTTGCTCATCCACGGCGCCCGGGTCGTGCTGTGCCATCTGCGCCGAAAGAACCAGCCCGGCTGGGTGCTGACGCTCGCGCAGCGCCGGCCCGCTAACGTCGTGGCTGTCGCCATGGCCAACAAGATGGCACGCACGGTCTGGGCCCTCCTGGCGCATGACCGGGCTTATGACCGCGACTACGTCTCGGTCAGGCCTGCCTGATGGCAGGCGGGCTGGCAGAGGAAGAAGGCAGGACCCGTCCACCAGGTTGCGACGGTTAGATGAGCATCATGGCAAGACAGGTTGGACCGCGGGGGCGTAAGCCCAACGAGTCACAGGTGCTTCAAAGCACGAACAAAAGATAGGGACGCTCCCGGCGGATATCCATGAGGGCCCGCAGGCTCGCCTGCACCGCAAGGCCGGATATAAGTCTGCAACCAGTCCTGCTCGAGCCAGATGGTCGTCTTACCTTGCAAACCGGGGGCGCGTTCATATAAGTGACCCGCCCAGGAGGGCGGAACCAAGCGGTTCAACAGCTGCAACATGTCATCAGCGGCGAGGGCTGTCGAGCAGCTACCAGACGCAAACCGCAGCCGCAGAACATCCAAAACCCCACACACCAGCGCCGCCTTTGTTGATTCAAATCAATAGGTAGTCACCACCTGCCATCAATTGTGCGTCGCTGCAACACCCATCCCCCAATCCACTCCTTTTAGGAGGGGGCCCGATATCACGCACACAGGTCTAATGAATTCGACCCGGTCACAGCACCCGGGGCCGCCGGCCACTGCATGCCGCCGGCACTCAGCCACGGCCGCCACGCACACACCACGCGCGGCGCCCAGATGGTGGCACCTTCGCGTGCCGAATTCATAAATACAGACAGGAGACGACTTAGCATGAAGAAATCGCTTATCACCCTGGCCGTGCTTGGGGCAGCGGCAGGCACCGCCCATGCACAATCCAGTGTGACGCTGTACGGGGTCATCGACGGATCGATCGAATACGTCAACCGGGTAGCGGCATCGGCCACGACGCCAACCCAGGGGGGCAGCCGCTTTGGCATGCCGCAGGTAGGCGGCCTGTCCGCATCGCGCTGGGGCCTGCGCGGCGTGGAAGACCTCGGCGCCGGCAACCAGGCCCTGTTCGTGCTGGAAAGCGGCTTCCAGTGGGACAGCGGCAACCTGATGAGCGCGCCGCTGTTCAATCGCCAGTCCTATGTCGGCCTGCAGAACAAGGGGATCGGCAAGCTGACCTTCGGCAGGCAATACACCTCGTTCTTCGACGGCATGGCCAACTTCGCCCCGATGCGCTTTGCCGCCACCTATGAGCCGGGCATCTGGTGGATGGGCCTGAACTACCGCGAAGACAACATGGTCAAGTACACCGGCCAGTTCGGGCCGCTGCAGGCCGTGGCCCACTTCTCGTTCGGTGCCGGCGTGGCCGTGCAGAACGCCGCCGTGCTGCTGGCCAACGGCGGCGCCGGCGAGGTGCCGGGGCATTTCAGCGACAACATCGCCTATGGCGGCTCGCTGATGTACCTGAACGGCAGCGGCTTCGGCGCGTCGATCGGTGCGGACGTGTGGCGTCCCGCGGCGGTGACCGGCCAGCCCGGCACCATGACCAAGCTCGGCGCTGCCGCCCTGTACAACACCGGCCCGTTCAAGTTCACCCTCGGCTATCGCTACAACAAGGGCGAGTTCGCCAACGGCAACACCCTGCTGCGCGACGACTACTGGTGGGCCGGCGTCAACTACCAGGCCACGCCGGCGCTGGGCCTGTCGCTCGCCTACTACTACGCCGACGTCAAGGGCACGCGCGCCACTGCCACCGCTCCGGAAACCAATCCGGCGAATATGCAGCAGGTCAGCTTTATTGCCGACTACAACTTCAGCAAGCGCACCGACGTGTACCTGTCGCTGGGTTACGCCCACAACGGCGGCCTGAGCTTCGACAGCGCGGCAACCGCCTTTGCCTTCCGGTACCCGACGATGGCCGGGCAGAAGAACATGGTGGGCGCGATCGTGGGGATCCGGCAGATCTTCTGAACCTCCGATTGCCGCCGGTTTGCTCCCTCTCCCGCGGGCGGGAGAGGAGAGCGCCCTGGTGACTCAGAACACCGATGGCTTGCCAGCCGCGGAGGCACTACCTGGCCATGCTGCCAAAGCGCCCGCTGCTGAAGTCCTCGAAGGCCTGTGCAATCTCCGCCTCGGTATTCATCACGAACGGTCCATGACCGACGACCGGTTCGTCGATCGGCTGGCCGCTCAGCAGCAACACCACCGCATCGGCGCCGGCCTCGATACTCACATCTTCGCCGGCGCCGTCCAGCACCACCATTTCCGCGTCGCGCACCGTGGCCTCGGCATTGACCGTGACCTTGCCGCGCAGCACCACCAGCGCGGTATGCCAGCCCTGCGGCAATTGCAGCGCGGCGGTGCCGCCCTGGTTGAGCCGCATGTCCCACACATGCATCGGCGTAAAAGTGCGCGCCGGCCCGGCCTTGCCACCGTACTCGCCGGCAATCACGCGCACGGAACCCGCATCGCCGGGCAACGGCACCGCCGGGATATCGCGGTCCAGGATGGACTGGTAGCCCGGCGCGGTCATCTTGTCGCTGGCCGGCAGGTTGACCCACAGCTGCACCATCTCCAGCGCCCCGCCGCTTTGCGTGAAGGCCGGCGAATGGAATTCCTCATGCAGGATGCCGGCACCTGCCGTCATCCACTGCACGTCGCCGGGGCCGATCACCCCGCCCTGCCCGGTCGAATCGCGATGCGCGACCTCGCCCTTGTAGACGATAGTCACGGTCTCGAAGCCGCGGTGCGGATGCTGCCCCACGCCGCGCGGGCGCTGCGTCGGCGTAAAGTCCGCCGGCCCGGCATAGTCCAGCAGCAGGAACGGGCTGAGCTGCTTGCCGTGGCTCATGTACGAGAACATCGAGCGCACCGGAAAGCCGTCTCCGACCCAGTGCGAACGGGGTGCGCTGTAGACACCCAGGATGCGCTTCATGTCGATCTCCGTAAATGCCGGACCGGACCCCGGCCGCACCATGCGGCCGGGAGACGGATGGCACTGATCCATGGAGCGATGATAGGTGTGGGGCGTCGCGCGCTGTAGTCAGCGGAATTGCGCTTCAGCGTTCCGTCATTGGAACGATGCCGAGGGCCGGCAGCCTCTTGCGCGTCATGCCCGTCCGATCTGGCGCGCCTGGCGATCGAGCAACGCGCCTCAGCGGCCCATGCGCGCGTCGTAGCTGCGCGAGATGCGCTCGAGCAGGCCGGGATCCGCCGGGTCGCTGCCGTCGAACTGCACCCGCACCGTGCCGTCCGCCTGCCGGCGCACGCTGGCCGTCACCATCCGGTTGTTGCGGGTGCCGGCCACCGTGCCGGACGAGGAATCCTCCGTGCTGATCGACACGCCCTGGTCGCGCATGGCGCCGGCAGCCGCGGCAAAGGCGCGGTCGTAGCGGCTGGGCTGCTGCCCCGGGTAGGTGGTCGGGACCACTTCCGCCGGGTAGTAAGGGTAGGGGTAGCATGCCGTCAGCACCGGCACCGCGCCGAGCATGGCAACGCCCGCCAGGATCCGGAGCACGTGCGTCACGGTGTCACCTTGGTCCAGCCCGGCCCGGGATCGAAGGTCTTGGTCGCCGCGGCCTTGCCGGCGCTGTCGGGTCCCAGGTCGCGTTCATAGACCTGGCCGTCGTGGCTGACCATGAAGCTCTTCACGCCGGTGTCGCCGTAGCGTACCGGCCAGGCCAGCACGGCAAAGCCGCCGAACAGCTTGCCATTGACGACATAGTTGTACGCGCCGCCGGGTGCGTTGGGGCCCTGGGCCGTCAGCAGCTTGTAGTGATAGCCGTAATAGCCGCCCTGCCCCGGATTGCGCTTGCCGGCCGTCAGGAAGGCGGCCCCGAGCGGGCTGTGCGGTGCGCCGTCCGACGTCGGCCAGTACAGCCCGTCCTGCTTGCCCGGCGAACTCGCAAGCTTGCCCGCGTAGGCCAGCAAGCCGTCGCCGTCATGGTCGGTCCGGGCGTATTCGCGCTGGGCGTCGTAGACCGCGAGCATGGTCTGGATCACCGCGAGTTCATTGCGGCCGATGCGGCGTATGCGCATCTCGTCGACCCCGGCACGCGTATCGAACTGCCAGCCCTTCGCTGTCTTCACCAGCGGGACTGGCAGGGTCCAGCCGTCATTACCTACGGCGATGCGGGCGCGGCTGTCGCCCTCTGGCTGGACCGCATGCGAAATCCGCCAGGCCTCGAGAAAGCGGTACCGGATGTCGGCGCCGACTGGCGGGATCAGGTCGTGGAACTTCGCGCCAAGCAGCACCTTCATGGCATCGTCGTCGCTGGTGGCGACGGCCTCGCCAAAGGCGTTCATGGCGGCCTCGGGGGTTTTGAAGGGCTTCTGCGCGTGCGCGGCGTGCATGCCGGCAACGGTCAGCGCGAGCGCAAGCGCCAGCGCGCAGGCCAGGCGGCCAGGCAGGTATCGGGCAAGGCTTAGTGGTGACGTCATGATCGAGGCTCCCTGGTCCGCTAGCGCCTGCCACCGCGTCCGCCGCCGCCGCCACGACCGCCGCCACCGCTGAATCCGCCGCCGCCACGTCCACCGCCGCCGCCGCTGTAGCCGCCGCCTGCGCGGCCTCCGGCCGACTGCATGCTGGAGCGTCCGCGATCGAAGTCGCGCTGTGACGCGCCGCCGCCCACGCCCTGGAATGCGTTGTCCCGTCCGCCGCCGCCGCGGTCGGCTACGGTGGAGGCCCGTTCGCCGCCGCCCCGTGACCGATCGGCAGCCCCTGCGCGATCCGACACGCCGGCCCGGTCAGATACGCCGCCTCGATCGGAGACTCCGGCCCGGTCAGAGACCCCGCCCCGTTCGCCGCCCCGATCACCGGCCCGGTCTCCGGCGCGGTCACCCGCCCGGTCACCCGCCCGGTCTCCGGCCCGATCCCCGGCACCCGGCCGGTCCTGCCCGCCTGCCCGGTCACGCGCCGCGCGGTCGGACACGCCGGCGCCACCCTCGCGGCCCCGGAACTCATTGCGCCGGTCCGCGCCCGGCACGTCGCGGGAGAATTTCTCGCGGGTGGCATTGTCGCGGTAGGCCACGCCCTGCCGGTGGCTGGAGTCGTGCTGCCAGCGCCCGCCGGACTGTACCTTGGTACGGTCAAAGTTGCGGTCGATATTGGTGGCCCGGTTGACATTGATATTCACGTCGCCGCCACCCCAGTTGCAGTTGCCGAAGATCGCCCCGGCGGCGGCCAGCCCGACGCCCCAGGCAAAGCCCGTGGCCAGCGCGGCGCCCGGATAGTAGGCGGGATACGGCGGCCAGTAGTACGGCGGATAGGACGGATAGCCCCAGGAACCGTAGACCACGGTGGGGTTGTAGGCCGGCACGTAGATGACCTGCGGATCGGCTGGCTCGATGCGCACCACGGTCTGCACGCCCGGCGCCGCACTGGTCGCGGGCTCGACGATGACGTTCTGCTGTTCGGTGGTCTTGAGGTTGCCCGATTGCTGCGCCTTGTTGCGCAGCCGCTGCACCGCCGCCAGAACATCCTTCTCCTGGGCCAGGAAGGCGTCGCCGAGCTTCTGCGTCCAGTCGAGCTTGTCATTCATCGGTTCGAGCACCTGCGGGAAGGCCACCAGCGACTTCACGCTGACATCCCACGGCTGGTCGGCCACGGCCTTGACCGCGGCGTCGCCCTTGACCTTGGGATTGGCCTTGACCCAGCGCGCCGCGTGCACGATCTCCAGCGGATAGGTGGAGGCCATCAGCACCTGCGACAGCACGGAATCGGGATAAAGCGCGATCGGCGCGACCAGCGCCTCGAGCTCCTCCGGCTTGAAGGTGGGTGGCGGATTCTGTACGTCTTGTGCCGCGGCACCGCCCGCTCCCGCCATCAGCGTGACAAACAGCCATGCCCAGCCGCACTGAAGCAGCCGCCTGACCAGAAAGGCCATGTTCCCTCCTCGCAGCCGGTGACGTCGCCATCCACGGCGGGCTGTGCCAGCGCGTCAAGCGGGAGGATGTCTTCCTGCTGCGTGCCATGCCAGCCAATATCCGGAGCGGATTTTGCTCCATACGCGCTACGAAGGTAGTACGACAATCCCGGGAATACAACAGATTTCAAATCAATGCCTTGCAAGCACGGCGGCGGCGATTTCGATAAAAAAATTGATCGGCGTCAGGATTCAACCCCGCATGGTTTCTATCGTAAAAGCGACCCGCGTGCGCGCGCACAACGGCGGATGCTGCATGGCGGGGCATTGAAAGCGGGACGTCGACCATGCCAGAAGCCAGCACAGGAATAATCGGCTGCGCGCTTTCCTCCGCGGCACCTGCAGTACGCCCCTGATCCTCAAATAACCTGCGAGGCTGCCATGAAGCGCCGTGACTTTCTCCTGATTTCCTCCGCGTCGATTGCCGCCCTGGCTACCGGCTGCACCACCACCGGCACAGGCAGCAGCACCGATGCCGCCGCCAAGCGCCGCGAGATCGATGCCGGTGTCGATGGTGCGATGAGCCGGCTCTTTTCCTCCGCGCGCGGCGCCAACGAGCTGGCGCAGAAGGCGCAAGGCATCCTGGTGTTCCCGCGCATCCTGGCCGCCGGCTTTGTCGTCGGCGGCGAATACGGCGAAGGCGCGCTGCGTGTCGGCGGCCAGTCGGTCGCCTACTACAGGACGACGTCGGCTTCGTTCGGCCTGCAGGCCGGGGCCCAGTCCAAGGCTGTGATCCTGATGTTCATGACGCCGGACGCGCTGCAGAAATTCCAGGCCAGCAAGGGCTGGACCGCCGGCGTCGACGGTTCGATTGCCGTGGCCAAGATCGGCGCGGGCGGCGACCTGGACACCAACACCGTACGCGCGCCCATCGTGGGCTTTGTCGTCACCAACGCCGGCTTGATGGCCAACCTGTCGCTGGAAGGCACCAAGATCACGAAGCTGGAAATCTGACCGGACCCCGCGGCAACGGGACGGCGGTGGAGGAGCATCATGGCCAAGGGAAAAGGGAAGCGCCAGGACAAGGACCGGACCGACACCGAGCCGCGCGAGCCGGGCGCGGCTGGCAGCCGCGAGGAAGAGCCGGACCAGCAGCCGCGCGAGCGCATGTCAGAGAAGGCGTACCAGAAGGAACTCTTCCCGCTGCATGTCGAGCTTGTCAAGCTGCAGCAATGGGTGCAGGCAAGCGGCACCAAGGTCTGCGTGGTGTTTGAAGGCCGCGACGGTGCCGGCAAGGGCGGCACCATCAAGGCCATCACGGAGCGCGTCAGTCCGCGCGTCTTCCGCGTGGTCGCCCTGCCCGCGCCGACCGATCGCGAAAAGAGCCAGATGTACGTGCAGCGCTACCTGCCGCACCTGCCCGCCGCGGGAGAGATCGTCATCTTCGACCGGAGCTGGTACAACCGCGCCGGCGTCGAGCGCGTGATGGGATTCTGTACCGAAACGCAGGCCGAGGAGTTTCTCCGGGCCGTGCCCCTGGTCGAACGCGCCATCGTGCATTCCGGCATCATCCTGATCAAGTACTGGCTCGAGGTCAGCCCGGAAGAGCAGACCCGCCGCCTGCAGGGACGCATCCAGGACGGCCGCAAGGTATGGAAGCTCACCGACATGGACTTGCGCTCGTACAGCCGCTGGTACGACTATTCACGCGCGCGCGACGCCATGTTTGCCGCCTCCGATACCGACTATGCCCCGTGGCATGTGGCCAATTCCAATGACAAGCGCCGGGCGCGCCTGAACATCATCACGCACCTGCTGGCACAGGTCCCGTACAAGGAGATCGAGCGCAAGCCAGTCAAGCTGCCGGCCAGGCAGAAGGCGGGCGGATACCGGGAGCCGGACTATCAATATCGGTATGTGGAAGAGCGATACTAGCCGCGGTCCCCGGCTGGCAATCCCGGGCGCGTGAGCCCCCGGGCTGCCAGCATTCACTTCTTCTTGGCAGGCTCCACCGAAATCGCCATGGCCTCGGTGTACACCACCTGTACCCGATCGCCCTTCTTCACCGACTTCAGTTGTCCGGGATCCTCTACCAGCAGATCGATCTGGTTGCCCTTCGGGCCCTTGAGCGTCACGGTCTTGCTGGCAGCGTTCACCGCCACCACGTCGGCCGTCACCGTGACCTCCCTGCCGACCACCCCGCCAGGCTTGGCACCGGGCGCCGCGCGTTCTTCCGTGGCCCGCTCCGTCGCCGTGAGCGGCCCCGACGCCTTGGTCAGGCTGAGCGAGACGGCCTCCCGATACTGCGCGGTCACGACGTCGCCGACGGCAAGCTGATCGAAATTGCGCGCCTCTTCCCCCACAATCAGCTGGGTGGTTTTGCCCTTTGTCGTTTTCAGCGTCACGGTCCGGGTGCCACGGTCGATGGCGACCACAGTGGCCTTTACGGTCGCGGTGCCGGTCGCCGTCGCCTGGCCCTGCGAGCGCTGGACGTCGACCGTGGTTTCGGGTTGTGCCACCGCGGTCTGCAGCGCCAGGCCCAGGATGGCCATGCCCATCAATGCTGTTTTCTTCATGCTGTGCTCCTCTGGAATGGAAAGCTGGCCCGGGACGACGTCCCGGCCCGGCGCGGCGCCCTGGCTGTGCACGAAGCCGCACCGGCTGGCCTCATTCAATCTAGGCGAGTCCGTCCGCAGGAAATTGATCCGGGGCAAGGTTGACGGGTATCGGCCCCGGCGGCTCAGGCCACGGCCCTCTGGGGTAGCGCCCCCCCTCGGATGGGGGGTCTGGCGAGCAGGGCCTTGAGTGACTTCGGATATCCATGTCCGCCACGCTCGCTGTTCTTTGTCCTCATTTAGGTATTGAATACGTACCGTGAGGCAACCCGTACACGGCCTTCCATCCACCCGGGATGGGATAGCGCCGAGGCGGCATCCGACCCACAGGGGGTATGCAATGCTAGACGCCCATCAGTCCAGACGAGGTATTGAAGCACCATACGCCGACATGACATGGGACGGCGCGCACGCGGCCAGCGACAGTGCGATAGCGGCAGCAACAGAAAGCGCCTGCTGGCCCACAACGGCAGCCCTGCGCCGATGGAGCCAGGACGCCCCGGCCGAGGTCGACCTGGGCACGCTTCAATCCGTCATGACTTGCTGGCGCCTGGTCCGCAAAGGCGAGGCCCTGTTCCGCGCCGGCGACCGCTTCGAGAGCATCTACAAGCTGCGCTCGGGCACCGTCAAGACCGTGGTCTCCGATGCGGACGGCCATGAGCACGTCAATGGCTATTTCCTCCAGGGCGACATCCTCGGCCTGGGCGGGATCAGCACGCAAAGTCATCACTGCGATGCGACGGCGCTGGAAGACTGCGTGGCGGGCTATATCGCCTTCAGCCAGCTCGAAGCGCTCTGCCGCGAGGTCCAGTCGTTGCAGCAGGAGATCCACCGCCTGCTGAGCGCAGAGATCGTGCGCGAATCGACGCGGCTGATGCTGCTCGGCAGCCATGGCGCGGAACAGCGCGTCGCCAGCTTCCTGCTGGATGTGCGGGCACGCCTGAACGCGCGCGGCCAGGCCGGCAGCGATTTCCATCTGCGCATGACGCGGGAAGATATCGGCAGCTATCTCGGCCTGACGCTGGAAACCGTCAGCCGCACCTTCTCGCGGCTGCAGCAGGAGGGCCTGATCGCGGTGCGCGGCAAGCACGTCACGCTGGTCGATACCGAAGGGCTGGAGCGCCTGGGGCGCGGGCAGCGGCATTGCGTTTCCTGATATCCTCGCTGCCGGAAGAGATGGGACTCCTACGGCGTCTGAAACGATGATGCTTATCCCAGATCGCCTTGGCCGGTTCCTGCGTAGCGCCCGGCCCGAAGGGTTCGTGCCCGTCTACAGCCGCAGCTTGCGCGACTTCCATTCCCCGCTCTTCTCCTTGCAGTACCACCCGGTCCAGGCTTCGGTTTCGCCGGCCCGACGGAATTCACTGCGCAGTTGCCGGCACCGGTCGCCGCGGTCGTGCCGGGAATGCAATGGCGTGAAGGAACCTTCAACCTGCCGCTCGCGCGTGTCAGGCGGCAGCCTGAACGCCACCCGGGTCCCGTCGGCGCCCTGCTCCAGCGTCCTGCGAAAGACGTCGGTCAACGCAGTGACCTGCTCCGGCGTGAGCGTGCCGACGATGGTGCCGCCAAGGTAGTGGTCGAAGTAGGCAACGGCCGGCCCTGCCGCCATGGCGCCGGCCAAGCATGCGGCAAGGCATGCAAGCGCCCGCAAGACCCTGTATCGCCTGTTCATCTCGGCTCCTCCGGCACTGCCTGCCCGGAATCGGGCAAGCGCGGCAGCACCGGACCCACATGCCCGCCAGCCGCGGCCGCGGCCGCGGTCTATTCGAAGCGTTCGTTCAGCACCATCGCGTCCACCTTGCGCTGCTTCCAGAACAGGTGGTTGATGCGCGGCTGCAGGAGCCGCAGCGCGGCATCCTCGACCGCATTGAAATGCAGCGACACCGCCGGGCGGGTGCCGTCTCCCGGCAGGCGTTCGATTTCATCGAAGGCCGGGAAGCCGTAGCGACCGATGAATTCCTGGATTTCCTCGTCGGTGGTCGCCGTGTCGATATTCGTTAGCATCAGCACACTCATTGACGTCTCCTGAAGGCTCGGGATGCCAGACAGCGTGGGGTAACCGGTTCCGATGCCGCCATGAATCCGCGGGCCATCTCCCCTTCCTATCTTTAAGCTAGGCCGGATCGGAAGGCAAACTTTGATTCCCGATAAGGAACCCAGGGCAGATTCCGTCACCCGCGGAGGCTTCGATCCGGCCGGCACCGGACCGTACGTCGACGCTAGCGCCCTGCCGCGCGGTAGCGCATGGCGAATTGCCACCCCAGCTCGGCGAGCGGCACCGCCTTCCTGCCGGTCTCCACGGCATCCGCCGCGGCGGCGTTGCCGCTCCTGGCACGCTGCCCGATGCCGTGCATGATCGCCGCCAGCCGGAAAAAGTTGTAGGCGAGATAGAAGTCCCAGTGTTCGAGCGCGTGCGTGCCATTGGTCTCGCCGTACCAGCGCAGGTAGGTCGCCTCATCGGGGATGCCCAGCGCCTGCAGGTCGAGCCCGCCGATGCCGCGCCACAGGTCGGCCGGAATATGCCAGCTCATGCAGTGGTAGGCCAGGTCCGCGAGCGGGTGGCCGAGCGTGGACAGCTCCCAGTCGAGCACGCCGATGACGCGGGGCTCAGTGGGATGGAAGACGAGGTTGTCCATGCGGTAGTCGCCATGCACCACGCTGGTCTGCTCCGCGTCGGGGACGTGCTGCGGCAGCCACTCTGCCAGCGCCGCCAGCGCCTTGTTGTCGTCCATGCCGGTGTCGCGGCACTGGCCGGCCCAGCGGGCGACCTGGCGCGCCACATAGCCGCCGCTCCTGCCATAGTCCGCCAGGCCTGCGGCGCGGTAGTCCACCCGGTGCAAGGCGCCGATTACGCGGTTCATCTCGCGGTAGATCGCGGCGCGCTGTCGCGGGGACTGGCCCGGCAGGGCCTGGTCATAGATCACGCGGCCCTGCAGGAACGCCATCAGGTAGAAGGGTGTGCCAAGGATCGAGGTGTCTTCGCTGTAGAGGCAGACCCGGGGCACCGGCACGTCGCTGTCGCGCAGCGCGTGCATCACGCGGTACTCGCGGTCGATGGCATGGGCGGACGACAGCAACTGCCCCGGCGGCTTGGTGCGCAGCACGTACTGCTGCGCGCCGCAGGCCAGCCGGTAGGTCGGATTGGACTGGCCGCCGGCAAGGCGCTCCAGGGTCAGTTCAGGCCGGTCGATCAGGCCTTCTGCGTGCAGCAGCGCTGCCAGGGCGGCGCTGTCGAAACCCGAACCGCCAGTGGCGGCGGGGACTGCAAGGGCTTGTTGCATCGGATCGCTCTCCTCGATTGCGGGTGGGCTCAGAGCGAGCTGACCGCGTGGCCGCCGTCCACGGGCAGCACCGTACCGGTCATGTAGTCGGAAGCATCCGAGGCCAGCAGCAGCAGCGCGCCGTCGAGCTGGCGGGGCTGGCCGAGCCGGCGCTGCGGAATGCGCCCGATCATGGCCCGGCCGCTGTCGGTGTCGAAGAAGCTGCGGTTGATGTCGGTCTCGAAATAGCCCGGCGCCAGCGCGTTGACGCGGATCCCGTGGCGCGCCCATTCCAGTGCCAGCGAGCGCGTCAGGTGGATCAGGCCCGCCTTCGCCGCGGTGTAGGCCGGGACCTGCTGCGCCACGCGCAGGCCGAGGATCGACGCGATATTGACGATGCTGCCGCCGCTGCCGGCTTCGCGCATCATCCGCGCCGCGCATTGCGCCACGCGCCAGGCGCCGTTCAGGTTGGTGTCGATCACGCCCTGCCAGGCAGCCTCCTCCACCTCCAGGGCCGGCCCGGTGGTGGCGATGCCGGCGCTGTTGACGACCACCTGGACCGGGCCGAGCTGTTGGCGCGCCGCCTCGAACGCCGCACCGACCGATGCCGGATCCCTCACGTCAAGCGCAACGACGCAGCCTTGCCCGCCCTGGCTGCGCACGTCCGCCAGCACGGCCTCGCCTTCGGCCACGCGCCGGCCCGCCAGTGCCACCTTGCAGCCGGCGCGCGCCAGCGTCTGCGCAAAATGCAGGCCCAGGCCGCCAAAGGCGCCGGTCACCAGCGCCACCTTGCCCTCCAGGTCGGCAAACAGGCCGAGGTTGCGTTCTTGCTGGTTCATTGCTTGTCTCCTCTGCAGTGGGCTCAGGCGGCCTTGAGCATGTCCTCGACCACCTTCTTGGCGTCGCCGAACACCATCATGGTCTTGTCCATGTAGAACAGCTCGTTGTCCAGGCCGGCATAGCCGGCCGCCATGGAGCGCTTGTTGACGATGATGGTCTTGGCCTTGTACGCCTCTAGGATCGGCATGCCGGCGATCGGCGACTTGGGGTCGTTCTTGGCCGCCGGGTTGACCACGTCGTTGGCGCCCAGCACCAACACCACGTCGGCCTGGCCGAACTCGCTGTTGATGTCTTCCATCTCGAAGACCTGGTCGTACGGCACCTCGGCCTCGGCCAGCAGCACGTTCATATGGCCGGGCATGCGGCCCGCCACCGGGTGGATCGCGTATTTCACGATCACGCCTTTTTCCGTGAGCGCTTCGGTCAGCTCCTTGAGCGCGTGTTGGGCGCGCGCGACCGCCAGGCCGTAGCCCGGCACGATGATCACCGTCTCCGCATTGCCCATCAGGAAGGCGGCGTCATCGGCCGAGCCCGATTTCACGTTGCGCTGGGCCTGCCCTGCCGGCCCGCTCGCGGCTGCGGCGTCGCTGCCGAAGCCGCCCAGGATCACGTTGAAGAACGAGCGGTTCATCGCCCGGCACATGATGTACGACAGGATCGCACCGGAGGAACCCACCAGCGAACCCGCGATGATCAGCATCGGGTTGTTCAGCGAGAAGCCGATGCCCGCCGCCGCCCAGCCCGAGTACGAGTTCAGCATCGACACCACCACCGGCATGTCGGCGCCGCCGATCGGGATGATGATCAGCACGCCCAGCACGAAGGCGAGCGCCAGCATGATCAGGAACGGCATCCATGTCTGCGTCAGGAAGAACGCGATGCCGAAGCCCACCATCGCCACCGCCAGCAGCAGGTTCAGCCAGTGCTGGCCCGCAAACACCACCGGTGCGCCCTGGAACAGGCGGAACTTGTAGCGCCCTGCCAGCTTGCCGAAGGCGATCACTGAACCCGAGAAGGTGATGGCACCGACAAAGCAGCCGATGAAGAGCTCGATGCGGTTGCCCAGCGGAATGTCGTGCGATCCGGCAGCCGTGATGCCGAAGGCAGCGGGCTCCGCCACTGCCGCCACCGAAATAAACACCGCGGCCAGGCCGATCAGCGAGTGCATCGCCGCGACCAGTTCGGGCATCTTGGTCATCTGCACTTTCTTCGCCACATAGGCGCCGATGCCGCCGCCCACGACCAGCGCCGCCAGGATCAGCGCCACGCCGGTGCCCGGCGCGGACGGGTCCGCCCCGCCGGACAACAACTCGCTCTTGAGCTTGAAGATCAGCGCCACCGTGGTGAGCGCCGCCACCAGCATCCCGGCCATGCCGAAGGTATTGCCGCGCCGCGCCGTGGTCGGGTGTGAAAGCCCCTTGAGGGCCTGGATAAAGCACACAGACGCGCCCAGGTAGGACAGCGTCACCATATTCATCGACAGGCCATTCATTGCGCTACCTCCGCCAGTTTTCCGCCGGGCTGCCCCTTGGCTTCAGCCTGCGCCTTGGGTGCCTTCTTCCTGAACATCTCCAGCATGCGCTGCGTGACCAGGAAGCCGCCGAACACATTCACGGCCGCCAGCGCCACCGCCAGCGTGCCCATTGCGCGGCCAACATAGCCCTCGGTCAGGCCGGCGGCCAGCATGGCACCGACGATGATGATGGCCGAGATCGCATTGGTCACCGCCATCAACGGCGTGTGCAGCGCGGGGGTGACCGTCCAGACCACGTGGTAGCCCACGTAGATCGCCAGTACAAAGATGATCAGGTTGATCACCGTGTGGCTAACCATTTCCATCGATATCTCCTTGATTGCCCGTTCAGCTGGCCAACGCCAGTTCTTCGCGCCGCGTCATCAGGCAGGCCGCGACGATGTCGTCGTCGGTGTTGATCACAAGCTTGCTGTCCTTGTCGATCAGCAGCTTGAGGAAGTCCAGCACATTGCGCGCGTACAACGCCGAGGCGTCCGCCGCGACCATGCTGGCCAGGTTGGTGTGCCCGATCAGCACGACGCCGTGGCGTTCGACCACTTCGTCGGCCACCGTCAGCGGGCAGTTGCCGCCTTGCGCGGCGGCCAGGTCGACCACCACCGAACCCGGCTTCATCTGTTGCACGGTCGCTTCCTGCAGCAGCACCGGCGCCTTGCGGCCGGGGATCAGTGCGGTGGTGATGACGATGTCGGCCTGGATCGCGCGCTGGTGCACCAGTTCGGCCTGGCGCTTCATCCAGTCCGGCGGCATCGGGCGCGCATAGCCGCCCACGCCCTGCGCGATCTCGCGCTCTTCGTCGGTGAGGAATGGGACGTCGAGGAACTTGCCGCCGAGCGATTCGATCTGTTCCTTGACTGCGGGGCGCACGTCGGAGGCTTCGATGACCGCGCCCAGCCGCTTGGCGGTGGCGATGGCCTGCAGGCCAGCCACGCCGGCGCCGAGGATCAGCACGCGCGCCGCCTTGACGGTGCCCGCGGCGGTCATCAGCATCGGCATGAAGCGCTGGTAGTGATGCGCGGCCACCAGCACGGCCTTGTAGCCGGCAATGTTGGCCTGCGACGACAGCACGTCCATGCTCTGCGCGCGCGTGGTGCGGGGTGCGGCTTCCAGCGCAAAGGCGGTGATGTTCGCGGCGGACATGCGCGCGTTGTTCTCGGCATCGAAGGGATTGAGCATGCCGACCAGCACGGCGCCCGGCTTCATCTGCGCCAGCTCGGCTTCGTCCGGCGCGCGCACCTTCAGCACCAGTTGCGCGCCCAGCGCCTCGGCAGCGGTGCCGATGCGCGCGCCAGCGGCCTCATAGGCGTTGTCTGTCTGGCTGGCACGAACGCCCGCGCCAGCCTGCAATACGACCTGGTGGCCCTGTGCCACGTATTTCTTCACGGTCTCCGGCGTTGCGGCAACGCGCGCCTCCCCCGCCCGCGTCTCAGTCGGGATCCCTATCAGCATTTCAATCTCCTTTGTTCCCGTGCATTCCGTGCGTCGGGGGTGGACGGGCAACCTGTGTGCCGGGCGCCGCATGCCGGATCAACGGGCAAGGCGCGGCGCCGGTTTTGGCGGTACAGCTCAGCGGGGCACTTCCCCTTCCAGCGTGACCCGGTTCAGCACGCGGTCGGCATTGCCATAGTCGTGCACGGCGTAGTGCATGGTGCAGCGGTTGTCCCACATCACCACATCGCCCTCCTGCCACATATGCCGGTAGACGTTGTCCGGCGTCACCGAGTGCTCATACAGGAAGTCGAGCAGCGGGCGGCTCTCCGCTTCGGTCATGCCTTCGATGCACTGCGCGGTGTCGGGGTGGCCGACATAGAGCGCCTTGCGCCCGGTCTCCGGGTGCGTGCGCACGATCGGGTGCACCGCGGTCGGCACCTTGTCCGAACCGGTCATCCTGGCCAGCCGCGCGCCCGAGAAGCGGGCCCGCAGCCCTTCGATCATGCGCTGCATCGCCGGCGACAGGCGGTCGTACGAGACGTACTGGCTGCACCACATGGTGTCGCCGCCGATGGGGATGGTGACCGCCGACAGGATCGAGATCTTGGGCGGCACCTCGGTATAGATCGAGTCGGAATGCCAGGCCTCGGTCGAGGCGGTCTCCTTCGGAATCTTGGTGACCTGGGCCAGTTCCGGGAACTCGGTCAGGCCCTTGAGCAGGGGGTTGCCCTGCACCGGCTTGCCCCAGCGCCGGGCGAACGCGACCTGCGCGGCCGGCTGCAGATGCTGGCCGCGGAACACCAGCACGCCATGCTCCAGGAACGCCCGGTGCAGGATCTCGAAGCTGGCGTCGTCGAGCGGCTGGTTCAGGTCGACACCGGTCACGGCTGCAGCCACGGAGCCGGTCAGCGGCTTGATCTGGATCGTCATCATGTCTCCTCTTGTCTGTCGCTTCTCTGTGTAATCAGTCGACCAGCAACACGATCTTGCCGACGTGCTGGTCTTGCTTCATGTACGCATGCGCGGCGTCGATGTCCGTCATGGCAAAGGTCCGATCGATCGGCAGGCGCACGCGGCCCGCGCGCAAAAAGGGCAGCAGGTCGCGCGCGCAGGCCTGGATGCATTCCAGCCGCTCCTGTTCCGTGCGGGTGCGGAAGGTCACGCCGATCAGCTGCAGGCGTTTGAGCCAGAGCTGCGTCAGGTCGATCTGGGCGGTCGCCGAGCCCAGCCGCGCGATGTTCACCAGGCGGCCCTTGACCGCCAGGCTTTTCATATTGGCCTCGAACACCGGGCCGCCGACGGTATCGATGATGATGTCGACGCCCTTGTTGTCGGTGGCCTGCAAGACCGCTTCGACCTGGTCGTCCTGCGAGGCGTCGATGCCGACATCCACGCCAAACTGGCTGATCTTGTCCAGCTTGGCCGCCGAGCGCGATGACGCGATCACGGGCCGGGCGCCCATCAGCGAGGCGATCTGGATCGCCGCCATCGCCACGCCGCCCGAGGCGCCGTTGACCAGCACCGACTCGCCCGCCACCAGCCGGCCGTTGGTGACCAGTGCGTCATGCGCGGTGATAAAGACGTTGGGGAACGCCGCGGCATCGATCCACGACAGGCCGTCCGGCACCGGGATCAGCGCCATCGGGTCGGCCACCACATACTCCGCCTGGCAGCCGCGGCCATGGCCCATCACGCGGTCGCCCTTGCGCCAGCAGCTGACGCCTTCGCCGACTTCCGCGATCTCGCCGGCAAACTCGACGCCGGTCGTGATCGTGTTGCCCGAGCGCAGCTCCCTCGCCTGGTTGATCTCGCCACGGTTAAGGCCCGCAGCGCGCACCCTCACCATTACCTGCCCCGCTGCCGCCACCGGCACGGGGATATCCTGCACTTCGACCTTGCCGCCCTCGGGGCCCGGCACTACACGGACTGCCTTCACTGCTGTCTCCTTTTCCTGTCTCTCGACGTATCTCTTGCTGTGTCTGCTGCGAATACCTGTACTACGCGCCGCCCAGCGCCGTCGCGCGGATCAGCGACAACAGCTCCAGCGCCCGTTCGGCGGCAGCTTCGCCACCTGGGTAGTTGCCGCGTACGAACGGCGCCCGCGTGTCCTCGATGGCGGCCAGGGCATGCAGCGGCTTCTCCGCCGCCACCGCCAGCCGCCGGAATTCATTGACCGTCAGCAGGTAGGTGTGGAACACATCCGCCTGCGGCGGCGTCGCGCCCAGCTTGTGCAGCAAGGCATTCAGCCAGTGCGTGCCCGCCAGCATCGCGCCTTCGATGGTCATCTCGTAGTCGGCGCTGGCGCACTTCTGCAGCGATGCCTCGATGCTGCGCGCCATCGCCATGTGCTGCTCAATGTCCATGGCGGGCTCCCTCCAGGCGCGCTTCCAGCAAGTCCAGGCAGCGGCGCAGCGCGGCGTCACAACCCTCGGCAATCTCGGCGGTGGGCGCCAGCCCCTCGCGCAGGCAAGGATCGCGATAGTGCTCGATGTGCTCCATCGCTTCCATCATCTCGGCGATATCGGCAGGCACCGGCCCCTCCACTTTGGGGCGGCCGACATGCAGTACGTCGCCCAGGGGCCGGAACGCCGGCTTAAGACTGCCATCGGGCTGCGGCACCAGGTAGACGCCGGGCTGCGTTGGAAAGCGGTCGTCGTCCAGCGTGATGCCCGCCTGGTGCAGTGCTGCATTGACGGCATGGGTGCCGGCAGTCATGCCTGCCCAGAACCACAGGCCGAAATCCTGCAGCGGATCCAGCCGTGCGCGCAGGGCCTGCAGCTTCGCGATCTTCTCCTTGTGTGACATGACGTTCATGTCCGCCCTCTCCTAGGTTCACTGCGTCGATGGCTCCGGCGCTGACAACATCGCCGTTGTCATGACAATAGACAGCGGCTGGGCCGAAGTCAACAAACTTCTATATAGGACTTTTACTGTAGGAGTAGTGGTTTTCGCTGAGTCCCCCTATTTAACCTTGACTACATGCCGGTCGACTCCCTACATTTGATCTCAACACATATACAGGAGTTGATCAATGCCCCGAGCCATCGTACTCAACCCGGCCGACAATGTGGCCACCCTGCTGGATGCCGGCCAGGCCGGCGAAGCCTGCGCGCTGGAAGGCGAGCGACAAGGCAAGCTGGTGCTGCTGCAAGACGTGCCGTTCGGCCACAAGATCTGCATCGCCGACACGGTAGAGGGAGAAACCATCCTGAAGTACGGCCAGGTGATCGGCCGCGCCAGCCGCGCGGTGCGCGCCGGCGAACACATGCACGTTCACAACATCGAGTCGGCGCGTGCCCGCGGCGACCTGCAAAAGGGGTAATGCAGATGACAACAACCTTCCTCGGATACCCGCGCGAGAACGGCGCAGTCGGCGTGCGCAACTGGGTCGCGGTGGTGTCCGTGATGGACAACTGCAATCCGGTCACCCGCACCATTGCCCGCACCGTGGGCGGTTGCATCCCGGTCACGACGCTGTTCGTGCGCGGACAGTTCGGCGCCGACCTGGATTTCGCGTTCGAGTCGCTGGCGGGCCTGGGCCGCAATCCCAATATCGCCGCGGTGCTGCTGGTGGGCCTGGAAGAATCGTCGACGGAAGAGGTCGCGCGCCGCATCCGCACCACCGGCAAGCCGGTCGAATGCGTGCACCTGCAGCCCGACGGCACGGTCGCGTGCATTGCCGAAGGTACGCGCAAGGCCACCCGGCTGTCGCTGGCCGCGTCGAAAGCGCGCCGCGTGCCGTGCCCGGTGTCGTCGCTGGTGATCGGCGTCGAGTGCGGCGGTTCCGATACCACCTCCGGGCTGAGCTGCAACCCGGTGATCGGCCGCATGGCGGACATGGTGGTCGCCGGGGGCGGCACCGTGATCATCTCCGAGACCTCGGAGTTCATCGGCGCCGAGCACCTGTTCGCCGAGCGCGCGGCCGATGGCCGGGTGCGCGAGGCCTTTGTCACGGCGGTGCGCAACATGGAAAACCTGGCGATCTCGCGCGGTGTCGACATGCGCGAGGACCAGCCTTCGCCGGACAACAAGCGCGGCGGCCTGACCACGGTCGAGGAAAAGGCGCTGGGTGCCATGGCCAAGGCCGGCACCAGCCCGCTGGTGGGCGTGCTGCGCTATGGCGAGGCACCGCAGAAGAAGGGGCTGCATTTCATGGACGCGCCGGCCGCGGCAGTGGAAAATCTGACTGCGCTAGCTGCCGGCGGATGCCAGCTCACCTTCTTCGGCACGGGAGTGGGCAATCCGATCGGCAGCATGGTGGCACCGACCGTCAAGGTGTGCGGCAACGTCAATACCCTGCGCACCATGGCCGACAACATTGACTTCGACGTCAGCGGAGTCCTGCAGAACGGGGACAAGATCGCCGACCTCGGCGAGCAGCTGTATGGCTATGCGATGGACATCGCATCCGGCACGCGGCTGACCAGCGAGGTGCTCGATATCCGGGAGACCGCGGTCAGTCGATTCGCACTGAGCCTCTGAACAACCATGACCAAACTTAGCAGCGTCTCCGACGCGATCATCCGCTCCATCGAATCCGGCGCACTGCGCGAGGGCGATCGCCTGCCCTCCGAGGGCGAGCTCGCCAGCTTCCATGGGGTCAGCGTCGGCACGATCCAGAAGGCATTGGCGCGGCTCACGCACTCTGGACTGATCACGCGCGAACAGGGACGGGGCACCTTTGTCTCCGGGACGCGCGTGGCGCCGGCGGATGTCCGTTACCTGCGCTTCCGCGATGAACAGGGCAACGAACTGCCGTCCTACGTCCACGCGCGCTCGGTGAAGCGGATCAAGCGCAAGGGACCGTGGTCGGAGTTCCTCGCCGGTGACGGCTACGTGCGCATCGAGCGCGTGATCAGCGTCGGCGGCCACTTCGACCTCTACAGCGAGTTCTGGCTGCGCGAGGAAGATTTCGCGCAACTCGGCGGGCTGGACCGCGATGCCCTGGAGAAGAACCTGCGCGAGCTGATCGGCCAGCGCCTGTCGCTGCCGACGCTGCGCGTGGACCAGTGGATCCGCTTCGGCCCGGCCCCGGCCGTGGCCGCGCAGGAACTTGGGCTCGACCCGGAGGCGCCGGCATTCATCATGGAGTTGCGTGGCTACACGCTGCGCGACCAGCCGCTCTACTACCAGTCGGTCTATGCCGCCCCGTTCGCGGAGCGCCTGATGATCGTGCGGGAGAAGTCCACATGAGTATCCGCTGGAACACCGACAGCCTTGCGCGCTGGACCGCCGCTGTCTTCGAGTCGTGCGGCGTGGCGCCCGACCACGCGACGGAAGCCGCCGCCGCGCTGGTGCGCAGCGAACTGCGCGGCTACAAGACGCATGGCCTGACGCGGGTCCCCTCCTACGTCGAACGCCTGCGTGCGGGCGATTTCAACCCGCGCCCCGAGATGTCGCACAAGGCCTTCCCGGGCGGGATCGTGCTGGACGCCGACGGCGCCATGGGCCAGATCGCGGGCCCGCGCGCCGTGCAACTGGGGCTGGAGGCGCTGCAATCGTGCGCGTCCGTGCTGGTTGCCGTGCAATCGTGCGGCCATCTCGGCGCGCTGGGCATCCCGGCGCTGCTGGCTGCCGAGGCCGGTGCCTTCTGCATGGTCGGACAGCGCACGCCGCCCATGCTGGGCATGGAAGGCTTTGCCCGCGCCGCGATCGGGCACAACCCCATCGCCTTCGGCTGCCCGTTGCCGGGCGCGGCGCCGATCGTTTTCGATGTGGCCTGCAGCGTTGCCGCACGCGGCCATATCCTGCTGGCCGCCCGTGAAGGCAAGCCGATTCCCGCGGGCTGGGCGCTCGACGCCGACGGCCACCCGACCACCGATGCGCAACGCGCGCTGGAAGGCTCGCTGCTGCCCACCGGCGGGCACAAGGGCATCGGCATCGCCATGATGGTGGAGTGCCTGGCCGGCGCCATGGCCGCCACCGCGGACGCGCTTTCTCCCGCGCGCAACACCGTCTCAGGCGCCGGCGCGGTAGGCCGCCAGGGCGGTTTTGTCTGGGTGGTCAAGCCGGACGCCTTTGCCGGCAAGGACCTGTTCGCCGACTACATGGCGCAGTGGACCGGCAATTATCTTGCCGCCGGCGGCGCCGACGCCCGGCTGCCCGGACACCGTGGCGAAGCGCTCGAACGCGAAGGCCGCGAGCAAGGCATCGTCCTGCCCGACGCGGTCGTGCGGGAACTGAGCACGCTCGGCCGGACCCTCGGCATCCCCCTCCCCGGCTAGCGCCGCTTCCGTCACCAGTATTGCCAGAGATCCGGGTGCCAACGCACGCCGGCAGCCCCCGCTCAACCCTGTTTGCCTGAAACCGCCCTTATGAATGCTCCAATACTCCCCGACGCAGCCCGGCAGGCCATGCAAGCCGTGTCGATCGACGACAAGTACGCGCTGGATGCCGGCCGTGCCTACATGAGCGGCGTGCAGGCGCTGGTACGCCTGCCGCTGTTGCAGCGCAAGCGCGACGCCGCGGCCGGCCACAACACTGCCGCCTTTATTTCTGGCTACCGCGGATCGCCCCTCGGCACCTATGACCAGGCGTTGTGGCAGGCAAAGAAGCATCTTGCCGACAACCACGTGGTCTTCAAACCCGGCGTCAACGAAGAACTCGGCGTCACGGCGGTCTGGGGCTCGCAGCAACTGGAGTTCGATGCCGCCAGCAAGCGCTACGACGGCGTGTTCGGCATCTGGTATGGCAAGGGCCCCGGCGTCGACCGCAGCGGCGATGCGCTCAAGCATGCCAACCTCGCCGGCACCTCGCCGCTGGGTGGCGTGATCGCGCTCGCCGGCGACGACCACGTCTCCAAGAGCAGCACGCTGGCCCACCAGAGCGACCACACCTTCATGGCGTGCGGGCTGCCGGTGTTCTTTCCGTCCAATGTGCAGGACATCCTCGACCTGGGCGTGCATGCCCTGGCCATGAGCCGTTTCAGCGGGCTGTGGGCCGGCATGAAGACCGTGCAGGAGGTGGTGGAATCGGGCGCCTCGGTGACCACCGACTCGGATCGCGTGCGCATCCTGCTGCCGGAAGACTTCGCCCTGCCCGACGGCGGCCTGCATATCCGCTGGCCCGACGATCCGCTCGCGGCCGAGGCGCGCATGATGGAGTTCAAGTGGCCGGCCGCGCTCGCCTATGTGCGCGCCAACCGCCTGAACCGCAACGTGATCGAGGGATCCGGCGACCGCCTCGGCATCATCGCCAGCGGCAAGGCCTACAGCGACACGCGCCAGGCCCTGCTCGACCTTGGGCTGGATGACGCCACCTGCCGCGCGCTCGGCATCCGGCTGCACAAGGTCAGCGTGGTATGGCCGCTGGAGCCTGACAGCGTGCGCGACTTTGCGCGTGGGCTGCGTGAAATCCTGGTGGTCGAGGAGAAGCGTCCCGTGATCGAGCAGCAACTCAAGGACGAGCTGTACCACTATCCGCCCGCTGCGCGCCCGGCCGTCTTCGGCAAGTTCCACCACACCGACGGCGCCGGCGGCGAATGGAGCCACCGCAAGCCGGCCGAGGACTGGCTGCTGCGCGCCAAGGCTGACCTGTCCCCGGCGCTGGTGGCCAAGGCCATCGCGCAGCGGCTCAAGGCGCTGGGCGTGCCGGCCGACGTGGCCGCGCGCATGGACCTGCGCCTGCAGGAAATCGAAACAAAGGAACGCACCACCGGCCAGGGCGATGCGCGCGCCACCGACCGCCTGCCGTGGTTCTGCCCGGGCTGCCCGCACAACACCAGCACCCGCGTGCCGGAAGGCTCGGTCGCGACGGCCGGCATCGGCTGCCACGGCATGGTGGTGTGGATGGACCGCTCGACCACTTCCTGGTCGCAGATGGGCGGCGAAGGCGTGCACTGGATGGGCCAGGCACCGTTCAGCAAGCGCACTCACATGTTCGCCAACCTGGGCGACGGCACCTACAACCACTCCGGCCTGCTGGCGGTGCGCCAGTCGATCCATGCCGGCGTGAACCTGACCTACAAGATCCTGTTCAACAGCGCCGTGGCCATGACCGGCGGCCAGCCGGTGGACGGCCAGCTCGACGTACCGGCGATGACGCGCGAACTGGCCGCCGAAGGCGCCCGGCAGATCGTCGTTGTCACGGACGAGCCGGGCAAGTACAAGGGTGTCGACAACCTCGCCGCCGGCGTCACCGTGCGCCACCGCGATGAGCTCGATACCGTGCAGCGCGAGCTGCGCGAGGTGCCCGGCGTGACCGTGATCGTCTACGACCAGGCCTGCGCCACCAAGAAGCGCCGCGAGCGCAAGCGCGGCACCATGGTCGATCCGGCGAAGCGCGTGGTCATCAACGAGCTGGTGTGCGAAGGCTGCGGCGACTGCTCCGTGCAAAGCAATTGCCTGGCCGTGCAGCCGGTGGAAACCGACTTCGGGCGCAAGCGCAAGGTCAACCAGGATACCTGCAACAAGGACTTCTCCTGCACCAAGGGCTTCTGCCCGAGCTTTGTCACGGTCGAAGGCGGCCAACTGAAGAAGCCCGCCACCACCGCGAGCGGCCGCGCCACGCCTCCGGTCATCCCGATGCCCACGCTGCCGGACGCCGGCAAGCCGCAGCGCATCGTGGTGGCGGGGATCGGCGGCACCGGCATCGTCACCATCGGCGGCGTGCTGGGCATGGCCGCCCACCTCGAAGGCAAGGGCGTGATCACCCAGGACGCGACCGGCATGGCGCAGATGGGCGGCGCCACCTGGAGCCACATCCAGATCGCCGCCAGCCCGGACGCCCTGCACGCGAGCCGCGTCGACATGGCCATGGCCGACCTGGTGATCGCCTGCGATACCGTGGTCGCGGCCAGCAAGACCTCGCTGGCCGCGATGTCGCCGGCGCGGACCTATGTGGTGCTGAACAGCCATCTCACCCCGACCGCCGCCTTTGTCCGCAATCCGGACTGGGATCCCCAGGTCGGCGAGGCCGTGGGCAGGATCGTGCAGTCCGTCGGCAAGGGCCAGCTCGCCAGCTTCGACGCCGAAGAGGTGGCGAAGCAGCTGCTCGGCCAGTCGATCTACGCCAACCTGCTGCTGCTCGGCTATGCGTGGCAGAAAGGCAAGGTACCGCTGTCGCACGCGGCCCTGATGCGCGCCATCGAGCTCAACGGCGTGCAGGTCGACAGCAACAAGGCGGCCTTCGAATGGGGCCGGCTGTGCGCCCACGATATGTCGAAGATTCCCGCGCAGCCGGCCGGCTCGCAGGTGATCCAGTTCGTGCGCAAGGTGCCGGTCGAGGAACTCATGAAGAAGCACGCCGAATTCCTGGCCGGCTACCAGAACCGGGCCTATGCGGCGCAATACGAGTCGTTCGTGGGCCGCGTGAAGGCGGCGGAATCGGTCATCGGCGGCACCCGCCTGACTGAAGCCGTGGCCCGCTCGCTGTTCAAGCTGATGGCCTATAAAGACGAATATGAGGTGGCTCGCCTGCATACCGGCGCCGCATTCCGCCAGCAGATCGCATCGATGTTCGAAGGCAAGGTCCGGCTGGTGCACCACCTGGCCCCTCCCCTGTTTGCGAGGAAGAACCAGGCCGGCGAACCGGTAAAGGGCACCTATGGCCCGTGGATGCGCACCGCGTTCGGCGTACTGGCCCGGCTCAAGGGCCTGCGCGGCACGGCATTCGATCCTTTCGGCTACACCCTGGAGCGCAAGGAGGAGCGAGCCCTGATCGGTGAATTCCGGCGCAGCGTGGAAGCCTTGCTGCCGGCACTTTCCGCGCACAACCTCGACCTGGCGCTGGAGATTGCCCGACTGCCGCAGGAGATCCGCGGCTACGGCCATGTCAAGGCGCGCAACCTGGCGGCCACGCGCACGCGGTGGGAGCGGCTGATGGGGCAATGGCAGCAAGGGGGCGCGCAGCCGGGAAAAATCAAAGCCACTGAAGCGGCATAAACCAGAGACTGAACCAACGAAGGCCCCGTCACCTTCACCGGGGCCCGTCAAAGACAGCGAGGAGACAAGAGATGAAATCCGTACTGAACCGTTTTGGCCGTACCCTGGGCGCGATCGCACTGGCTGCCTGCGCCACCAGCGCGCTGGCACAAGGCGGATACCCCAACCGGCCCATCCGCATCATCGTGCCCTGGCCGGCGGGCGGCGGCGTCGATGCGGTCACCCGCACGGTGGCCGAGAAGATGACGGCCAGCCTCGGCCAGCAAGTGGTGGTCGACAACCGGCCCGGGGCGACCGGCAATATCGGCGCCGGCATGGGCGCCAAGGCGGCGCCGGATGGCTACACGCTGCTGGTCGCCAGCGCGCCGATGGCGATCAATGCCAGCCTGCACAAGAACCTGCCCTTCGACATGGGCAAGGACTTCGCGCCGCTGGGACTGATGGCAAGCTCGCCGTACATGCTGGTGGTCAACCCGTCCGTGGGCGGCTCGGTCAAGGAGCTGGTGGCGCGTGCCAAGGCGGAGCCCGGCAAGCTCAGCTATGCATCGGTCGGCCCGGGCACCCAGCAGAACGTGATCAGCGAGGTGTTCAAGGAAACCGCCCATGTCAACATCGTGCACGCGCCGTACAAGGGCGGACCGCAGGCGCTGACCGACATGGTGGGCGGCCATATCCAGATGATGTTCCATGGCGTGCCGGCGGTGATGCCGTTCGTCAAGGGCGGGCAGCTCAAGGGCATCGCCGTGGCCAGCAAGCAGCGGCTGCCGTTGTTCCCCGACGTGCCGACCATGGCGGAAGCCGGCTTCCCCGGCATCGAGGCCAGCGAATGGTATGGCCTGGTGGCGCCTGCCGGCACGCCCAAGGAGATCGTTGCGCTGCTGGGCAAGGAGATCGACAAGGCCCTGAATGCGCCGGGCGTGCGCCAGCAGCTGCTCAGCAAGGGCTATGAGCCGGCCGGCCAGAGCTCTCCGGACCAGTTTGCGAGCTTCATGGCGGCAGAGCAGAAGAGATGGGCGCTCGCCATCAAGCAGACCGGGTTCCGGCTGGAGTAGCCGGCGCGCGGCGCAACCAGCCTGGGCCGCGCCCCCGCGCGGCTTCAGGCTGGTTCGCCGAGATAGTCATCCACCGCACTGCCCACCGTGGGGTGGAAGTTCTTGTCGCCAATCGCTTCCATCAGCTCGAAGCGCTTGAGCTTGTCGCGCACCGGGTCCTTCATCTCGGCAAAATGCAGGGCGATGCCGCGCTCGCGCAGGGTGTGGCTCAGTTCGCGCAGCATGTCGGCCGAGGTGACGTCGACACTGGTCACCGGCTCGGCTGCCACCACGACCCTGCGCACGGGTGTCGGCGATTCGTCGATCGCTTCGATCAGGCGCTCCTGGAACAGCTCGGCATTGGCGAAAAACAGCGGCGCATCCCAGCGGAACAGCAGCAGCCCGTCGATGCGCTCGGCATCAGGGTAGCGCTTGGTGTCGTGGTATCCCCGCAGGCCCTCGACGCGGCCGAGCACGGCATAGTGTGGCCGCCAGCCGTCCCACAGGAATTCGATCACTGCAAGGACCACGGCCAGGATGATCCCCGGGATCGCCCCGAACACGGCGACCGCGGCGAAGCAGACCATCGACAGCCAGAACTCCCACTGCTGGATGCGGTAGATGCGCTTCAGGTCCGCGAACTCGAACAGGCCTATGGCCGCCGCGATCACCACCGCGGCCAGTGCGCTGTTTGGCAGGTACTGCAGCAGGTTGGGCGCGAACATCAGCAGCAGCGCCACGGCCAGTGCGCCCACGACACCGGTGAGCTGGGTCTTCGCGCCCGCGGCTTCGGCCACCGGCGTACGGGACGCGCTGCTGCTGATCGGAAAGCCCTGGAAGAATCCCGCGGCCAGGTTGGCGGCGCCCAGGCCGACCATTTCCTGGTTCGGGTCGACGCGGGTGTTGGTGCGGGCGGCAAAGGTGCGCGACAGCACGCTGGTATCCGCGAACGAGATCAGCGCGACGGCAATGCCGCCCAGCAGGATCGCCACCAAGTCCGCACCGCTCACCCAGGGCACGACAAAGCCCGGCAGGCCTTGCGGGGTCTTGCCCAGCACTTTCACGCCGGCCTGGTCCAGGTTGAACAGGCTGACGGCCAGCGTGGCCAGGACCACGGCAATCAGGATGCCGGGCACGCGCTCGAAGCGCTTCAGGAACAGGATCAGCACCAGGCTGCCGGCGCCAACCGCGAAGCTGTACCAGTTGGTTTGCCCGGCCAGGATCGCGCTGCCCAGGTTGAGCATGTCCCGCAGCGGACCGCCTTCTTCCAGCTTGATGGCGAACAGCTTCGGCAGCTGGCTGACCAGCACGGTGAGCGCGATCCCGTTCATATAGCCATAGCGGATCGGCTTGGACAGCAGTTCGGTAATGAAGCCCAGGCGCATCAGTCCCATCACGATGCAGACCACGCCCGACACGATCGCCATCATGCTGGCCACCATGATGGCGCGCCCCGGATCGCCACCGGAGACCTGCAACACCACCGCCAGGATCGGCGCCGCCAGGGCCGAATCCGGGCCCAGCACGAGGATCCGGCTCGGGCCAAGCATGGCATACACCAGCAGCGGGATCATGGTGGCGTAGAGCCCGTAGACACCGGGCACGCCGGAGGCTTCGGCGTAGGCGATGCCGACCGGCACCAGCATGGTCGTGAGCACCAGCCCGGCGGCGAGGTCTTTCGGCAGCCAGGCCGGCTGATAGTTCTTCAACACCAGCAGTCCCGGGAGCCAGCGCAACCATCCGGGTGCCTTGTTGACTTCGCGCTGCGCGGCGGGGGTCAGGTTCTGGGGCTGCATGGTTCGGGTTCTGCCCTTCGGGGCAAGGGGTTATGCATCGACTATAGGAGGTGGCGCTTCGATAAATATGCGTCGGGATAAAGAAAAAATGAATCGGCTTGCGCTTGCGACGCCGGGCCGAGCACGCCGTAAAGCCCTTCCATGTTGCGTTGCAACACCCTTCCTCATGGTGCCATGCGTCCTGCGCCGGCTTCGCGCGCCGACAGGCGGAGCCATTAGTTTCTGACAATCCCGTGATGGGCACATATGATGGTTGTCGGGTGGGCGCGCCCGTTATCCGTCCCCGGGGAGAGAACGATGCCGATATCCAAGAGATGCCTGGCAACCGGCCTGCTGGTGCTGGGCTGTACCTCGGCTGCGCTGGCGCAGCGCGCATCGACCGAGGGTGCCGCGAGCGCCATATCGGATGCCGTTCAGGGCGGGACCAATCCCTATCGCGCCCCGGCGGCCGTCACCCAGGATCCCGAAGAGGCCGCACGCGTGAAGTGCGAGGAACTGAAGGAGCAGTACAACGCCACATCCAAAAGGCGTTCGTACCATTCCGGCCCAGGCACGCAGAACGCGCAGGGCCGCACCATTCCCAAGATCGAACGCGACAAGACGCGCAAGCAACTGCAGCAGGTGTATCGCGACAATTGCACGTAGCCAGGGAGAGACTGCCGGGGAGGCACTCAATGCCCCACGTGCGTATAGAGCTTGTTGACGATGACCCACTGTCCGCCGGTGTTCAGCAGCGACAGGAAGTTGTAGTAGTTGAAGTCGCCCACCCGCACCCGCACCTTGGCTGACGCCACCCTGCCGATCACTTCGACCGAGAGCACCGACATGCCGTAGGGCTCGTTCTGCGAAGCCGGGCTCCTGCGCGACGCCACGCCTTGCAGATAGGCGTTCACCGGTTTGTGCACGATCTCGCCGCGGACCTCGGCAAACAGTTGCGCATCCGGATGGAAGGTGGACCTGAGCGCGGCGGCGTCGCCGTCGTAGATCGCATCGAGATACACCTGGAGTTGTTGCAGGACCTGCTGGTGCGCATTGCCAACCGGTTCCTGCGCCGTGGATGCCGACATGGTTTGTTCTCCGTTTGCGATGACGGAGCGGCGCCAGGCCGCTCCCGGATTCGCTTACTGGTTGCGCCCGCGCAGCAGCGTGGTGGCGATCTCGGCAATGTGCCGGCCCTGGAAGCGCGCTCCGGCGAGTTCGTTCTCGCTCGGCTGCCGCGAACCGTCGGCACCGGCCAGCGTGGTGGCGCCATACGGCGCGCCACCAGTGACCTCGTCCATGCGCGTCAGGCCGCTGAACGAGTACGGCAGGCCCACCGTGATCATGCCGTGGTGCATCAGGCTGGTCAGGATCGAAAACAGCGTCGTTTCCGCGCCGCCGTGCTGGCTCGCCGTGGAGACGAAGGCGCCGCCGACCTTGCCGACCAGCTTGCCGCCCGCCCACAGCGCACCGGTCTGGTCGAGGAAGTTGGCCACCTGTGCCGATACCCGTCCGAAGCGCGTCGGCGTGCCGATGATGATGGCGTCATAGTCCGCCAGTTCTTCCGGCCGCGCGACCGGCGCGGCCTGCTCCAGCTTGGCGCCGGCGTCGCGGGCGACTTCCGGCGGCATCAGTTCGGGGACGCGCTTGACGCTGACTTCGGCGCCGGCACTGCGGGCACCCTCACCGATGGCGTTGGCAAGGTGTTCGGTATGGCCGTACGTCGAGTAGTACAGCACCAGGACTTTCGCTTTCATTTCAATTTCCTTTGCAGCGCTCGCCTGGCCGAAGCCGTTGACGAGCAGACGTTTGATGAGTTGGATCATGTTGCCTATCGGTTCTCGCGCCGAAGCAGCGCTTGGAAGCAATGTAGGGGGCCGGCCGGCGCGGATAAACCGTGCGGGTGGAACATGTGGCCATACACCGTGTAACAAGCTTCGGCGCGAGCGGGCGGCCGATGGCGCGCAAGCCAGGCGCGCACGGCAAAGGCAGAGACGTCCTAGAATGTCAGCAAATCAAGGTGCCGGCCTTGTGCATCCGCGATGGACCGCAGCCAGCCGGCAACCGTCATGACACGGTGTCACAGACCATGAAGCGCCAATTCGACGACCTGCAGTTGGGCAGCATTGAACTGTTCTGCCTGGCGGCGGAACTCAGCAGTTTTACGGCGGCAGCGGTTGCGGCAGGCGTGACGCCGGCCGCCGTCAGCCGCAGCGTCTCGCGGCTGGAAGAACGCCTGGGCGTGCGCTTGTTCGTGCGCACCACGCGGCAGATCCGGCTGACCGATGAAGGCAGGTCCTATTACGAGCAAAGCCGCACCGCGCTGGCGCAGCTGGTCGACGCCGAACGGCAGATCAGCGGCCAGCACGCCACGCCCGCCGGGCGCCTGCGCATCAGCCTGCCGACGCCCTATGCGCACTACCGGGTGCTGCCGGTGCTGCCCGCGTTCCGCGAGCGCTATCCCGAGGTCGAGATCGACGTGCATATCAGCAACCGCAACGTCGACTTCGCCGATGACACCTACGACCTGTCGGTGCGCGGCCGCGCGCCGGACGATTCGACGCTGATTGCGCGCAAGCTGGAAGACGCGGAGATGGTGGTGGTGGCGACGCCGGCCTACCTGCGCCGGCACGGCACGCCGCAGACGCTGGAAGCACTGCATGCGCACGAGTGCATCCAGTTCGAGCGCCCGAGCAGCGGCCGCCGGCTGCCGTGGACCTTCCGGCTGGAGGGCGAAGAAATCGAGATCGCGACGACCGGCTCCTATGCCACGTCGGAAGACGCGCTCGGCGGCGCGACACTGGCACGGGCCGGCGCCGGCCTGTTCCAGACCTACCGCTTCGTCGTGGAACAGGACCTGCGCGAGGGCTCGCTGGTGGAGGTGCTGCAGCAGTTCGGCGGCAATACCCGGCCCTTTGTCCTGCTCTATCCGCACGCGCGCCACGTCTCGCGGCGCGTGCGCGCCTTTGTCGATTTCCTGGTGGAGAAATTCGCCGAGTAGGCGCGCGTGCCGCTGATGGGCCGGAGGACCGCGCTCAGTCCCTGACCTGTGCGATCACCACCAGGATCACCGCCGCATTGCCTGGCTGCTGCGCCGGCGCGTACGCGGCGCGCGCATGCCCGGCCTTGTCGCCGAGCACGTCGGCAAACAGGTCCGACGCCCCGTCCAGCACCGCGGGCTGGTCGAAAGAGCCCGGCGCACTGCTGATATGGCCCTCGACCCGCACGATGTGGTCGAGGCGCTCAAACCCGCCCAGGTGGGCATCGATCTGCGCCAGGACGTTGAGCGCCGCCAGCTGCGCCGCCTGCTTGCCCTGCTCGACCGTCAGGTCCTTGCCGACCTGCCCCCGCCAGACCACCTTGCCGTCCTGTAGCGGCAACTGCCCCGAGATAAACAACAGGTCGCCGGCACGGCTGACGGCCGTATAGCTGCCCAGCGGTTGCGGCGGCGGCGGCAGCTTCAGCCCACGTGCAGCCAGTTTCGATTCGACGGACATGATGACTCCTGGTTGGCGCAATGTTCCGGTTTGCGGGGATTCGGTTCACTGGCTCGCGGCGCTCAGTGCCGCCGTGTGCCGTGGATCGAACTATAGAAAGCGGTGCCAGGCCGATAAACCCGCCGAGGCGAACATGAATTGATACATGGGGGAACAAGTGCGGCGCGCGCCGCGCTTCGCGGGTGCCGCTCCCTGCCTCTGAAGCCGTGCAAGCGGCTGATTCGCCGCCATTTCCTCCTTGTACGGCCTATTCGCTATCAAATTCATAGCAAAAATATAATCACTGGCGATTGCCTTCAAAGTGAATCTGACCGCTTAAATTTCCGTGTTTTAGCAGGTTCATTCCAAAAGCTTACCTTGACACTATGATTTTCATACGTATATCCTGTAACCACGAGAAACAAAGCGCCGGTCCCTTCCCCCTTCCCAGCCAATGCCCGGACCGCTCGCCGACGCAGCCAAACGCAACATGGAGTACAGCAGGATGAATCCCAAACCTCGACGTGCGCTGATCGCCGTTGCCATCGTGGCAATTACCGGCGTGGGCGTCGCCACCTCGCTGCTGCGCCCCGGCCAGGGCGCGCAAGCCCAGGCCAGCACGCCACCGCCCGCCCCCGCCGTGGAAGTGGCAGCCGCGGTCGGGCAGACCATCACCGAATGGGATGAATTCTCCGGCCGGCTCGAAGCCGTCGAGCGTGTGGAAATCCGGCCGCGCGTCTCTGGCACGATCGAAGCGGTGCATTTCCGCGACGGCGCGATCGTGAAGAAGGGCGATCCCCTGTTCACGATCGACCCGCGGCCGTATGCGGCGGAAGTGGCGCGCGCGGAAGCCGCCCTTGCGGCGGCACAGGTACGGGCCTCGCATGCCCAGAGCGAGAAGGTGCGCGCGCAGCGCCTGCTCGACGACAACGCGATCTCGCGCCGTGAATTCGACGAACGCATCAACGCCGCCAGCGAGACTTCGGCCGACGTGCGCGGCGCGCAAGCGGCGCTGGAAGCTGCACGGCTGAACCTGGGCTACACCCGTATCGTGGCGCCGGTCGCGGGCAAGGTATCGCGTGCGGAGATCACCGTGGGCAACCTGGTGGCCGCGGGCGCCGCGGCGCCGCCGCTGACCACGTTGGTGTCGGTCTCGCCGGTGTATGCGGCCTTCGAAGTCGACGAGCAGAGCTACCTGCGCTACACCGCGCCGGGCGCCGCCGGCGGCAAGGACGGGCTGCCGGTGTACCTGGGCCTGGCCGACGAGGACGGCCATCCGCACCAGGGCAAGATCCAGTCGGTGGACAACCGCCTCGATCCGCGCAGCGGCACGATCCGCGTGCGCGCGGTCTTCGACAACGAAGACGGCCGCCTGTTGCCGGGCCTGTACGGCAAGGTCAGGCTCGGTGGCGGCGCGCCCCGTCCGGCCGTGCTGGTCAACGATCGCGCGATCGGTACCGACCAGGGCAAGAAGTTCGTGCTGGTCGCCGACAAGGCCAACAAGCTCGCGTATCGCGAAGTGGAGCTGGGGCCGACGCATGAAGGCCTGCGCGTGATCCGCAAGGGCCTGGCGTCGGGCGAGACCATCGTCGTCAATGGCCTGCAGCGTGTAAGACCAGGCGATACGGTGGTGCCGAAGAGCGTGGCGATGGCTTATCGCCGCGAGCTGGAACCGCGCGGCGTTGCGCCGGATCGCAGGCAGGCTGCGCAACCGCAAGCCGACAAGCCCAGCGTGAGCTGAGCCCAGCCAGCCCCCCAGACAATCTTCCCCACTATTCAGCAGATGGCGTTCGCTCCGGCGGACCGCCAGGGGCACCGCTTCCGCCGAGGCCAAGATGAATCTCTCGAAATTCTTTATCGATCGCCCGATCTTCGCGGGCGTGCTGTCGGTGCTGATCTTCCTGATCGGCGCCATCTCGGTGTTCAAATTGCCGATCTCGGAGTACCCGGAAGTGGTCCCGCCCTCGGTGGTGGTGCGCGCGCAGTTCCCCGGCGCCAACCCCAAGGTGATCGCCGAAACCGTCGCCACGCCGCTGGAAGAGCAGATCAACGGCGTCGAGGACATGCTCTACATGTCCTCGCAGGCCAACAGCGACGGCAACCTGACGCTGACGGTGACCTTCAAGCTTGGCACCGATCCGGACAAGGCCCAGCAGCTGGTGCAGAACCGCGTCGCGCAGGCCGAGCCGCGCCTGCCTGAAGACGTGCGCCGCCTGGGCATCACCACGGTCAAGAGCTCCCCGGACCTGACCATGGTCGTCCACCTGGTCTCGCCCAACGACCGCTACGACATGACGTACCTGCGCAACTACGCGGTGATCAACGTTAAGGACCGCCTGGCCCGGATCCAGGGCGTGGGCCTGGTCAAGCTGTTCGGCTCCGGCGACTACTCGATGCGGGTGTGGCTGAACCCGGAAAAGCTCGCCGAGCGGCACCTGGCCGCTTCGGACGTGGTCAAGGCCATCCGCGAGCAGAACGTGCAGGTAGCGGCCGGGGTGATCGGGCAATCGCCGTCGCTGCCCGGCACCGACCTGCAGCTGTCGGTGAACGCGCAGGGCCGCCTGCAGACCGTGGAGGAGTTCGGCGACATCATCGTCAAGACCTCGGCGGACGGTGCGGTGACCTACCTCAAGGACATCGCGCGCATCGAGCTCGGTGCGTCGGAGTACGCGCTGCGCTCCCTGCTCGACAACCAGTCCGCGGTGGGCCTGCCGATCTTCCAGTCACCGGGCTCGAACGCGCTGCAGATCTCGGCGGACGTGCGCAAGACGATGGAGGAGCTGAAGCAGAACTTCCCGGAGGGCCTCGACTACCGCATCGCGTACGACCCCACCCAGTTCGTCCAGCACAGCATCGATGCGGTGGTGCATACGCTGTTCGAGGCCATCGCGCTGGTGGTGCTGGTGGTGATCCTGTTTCTGCAGACCTGGCGCGCGTCGATCATTCCGCTGCTAGCGGTGCCGGTGTCGATCGTCGGCACCTTTGGCCTGATGCATGCGTTCGGCTTCTCGATCAATGCGCTGTCGCTGTTCGGGCTGGTGCTGGCGATCGGGATCGTGGTCGATGACGCGATCGTGGTGGTCGAGAACGTCGAGCGCAATATCGAGGAGGGGCTGACACCGAAGGAAGCCACCTACAAGGCCATGCGCGAGGTCAGCGGCCCCATCATCGCCATCGCGCTGACGCTGATCGCCGTGTTCGTGCCGCTGGCCTTCATGACCGGCCTGACCGGCCAGTTCTACAAGCAGTTCGCGCTGACGATCTCGATCTCGACCATTATCTCGGCGTTCAACTCGCTGACGCTGTCGCCGGCGCTGGCGGCACTGCTGCTACGCAGCCACGACGCGCCCAAGGACTGGCTGTCGCGCTGGATGGACCGTGTGTTTGGCGGCTTCTTCAAGCGCTTCAACCACTTCTTCGGCCGCAGTGCCGAAAGCTATGGCCGCGGCGTGAAGGGGGTGATCCGTCGCAAGGGTTCGGTGTTCGGCGTCTACGCGGTGATGCTGGCGCTGACCTGGGGCGTGTTCCAGCTGGTGCCCAAGGGCTTCGTGCCGGCGCAGGACAAGCAGTACCTGGTCAGCTTTGCCAGGCTGCCGGATGGCGCCACGCTGGACCGCACCGAGGACGTGATCCGCCGCATGTCGGAGACCGCACTCAAGCATCCGGGCGTGGAATCGGCGGTGGCTTTCCCGGGCCTGTCGATCAACGGCTTCACCAACAGCCCGAACGCGGGCATCCTGTTCGTCTCGCTCAAGCCGTTCGACGAGCGCAAGAGCAAGGAACTGTCCGGCAAGGCGATCGCGGCCAGCCTGAACAAGCAGTTTGCGTCGATCCAGGATGCGTATATCGGCGTGTTTCCTCCGCCGCCCGTGCAGGGCCTCGGTACCATCGGCGGCTTCAAGATGATCATCGAGGATCGCGCCGCACTCGGCTATGACGCGCTCTTCGATGCGACCAAGGCATACCTGGCCAAGGCGCGTGCCACGCCCGAGCTGGCCGGTGTCTTCAGCAACTACCAGATCAACGTGCCGCAGCTCGACGTGCAGCTCGACCGGACCAAGGCCAAGCAGCTTGGCGTGCCCGTGACCGATGTGTTCGACACGCTGCAGACCTACCTGGGCTCGGCCTATGTCAACGACTTCAACAAGTTCGGCCGGACCTACCAGGTACGGGTGCAGGCGGACGCCCAGTTCCGCCAGCACGCCGAGGACATCCTGCAGCTGAAGACCCGCAGCGCGAATGGCGACATGGTGCCGCTGTCATCGCTGGTCAGGGTGAAGCAGAGCTTTGGCCCGGACAGCGTGATCCGCTACAACGCCTTCACCGCGGCCGACATCAACGGCGGTCCGGCGCCCGGCTTTTCGTCGGGCCAGGCGCAGGCGGCCGCCGAGCGGATCGCCGCCGAGACGCTGCCCAAGGGCATCGGCTTCGAATGGACCGAGCTGACCTACCAGGACATCCTGGCTGGCAACGCGGGCGTGTGGATCTTCCCGCTGTGCGTGTTGCTGGTGTTCCTGGTGCTCGCCGCGCAGTACGAGAGCCTGACGCTGCCGCTGGCGGTAATCCTGATCGTGCCGATGAGCTTGCTGGCTGCCATTAGCGGGGTGTGGCTCACGCGTGGCGACAACAATATCTTCACGCAGATCGGTTTCATCGTGCTGGTCGGGTTGTCGGCAAAGAACGCGATCCTGATCGTCGAGTTCGCCCGTGAACTGGAGCAACACGGCCGCACCATCGTGCAGGCCGCGATCGAAGCCAGCCGCCTGCGCCTGCGCCCGATCCTGATGACCTCGTTCGCCTTCATCATGGGTGTGGTGCCGCTGGTGGTCTCGAGCGGTGCCGGCTCCGAGATGCGCCATGCAATGGGCGTGGCCGTGTTCGCCGGCATGCTCGGCGTGACCTTCTTCGGGCTGTTCCTGACACCGGTGTTCTACGTGGCGCTGCGGCTGCTGGCCACGCGCGGCCAGCGCCGCCAGGCGCGCGTCCAGGAAGCGTTGGCCGGGCAAGCCGTGGCGTCTGCGGAGTAAGGGTGGACAACATGGACAACGTAATGAAGCAATACCTGCCGAAGCTGGCAACCCTGGCCGCCGTACTGGTGCTGGCCGGCTGCTCGCTGGCCCCGACCTACAAGGTGCCCGAGACCGCCACGGCCCCGGCGTTCAAGGAAGCCGAGGCCGCCGCCGCGGAAGGCGCGCAATGGAAGACCGCCACGCCGGCCGAAGGCCAGCAGCGCGGGGAATGGTGGAAGGCTTTCGGCGAAGCCGATCTTGACCGCCTGATCGAAGCCGCCGGCACCTACAACCAGGACCTGGCCGCCGCCGCGGCACGGCTGAAGCAGGCGCGGGCCTTCACCGGCGCGACGGAAGCGGACCTGTACCCGCAGCTGAGCCTTGGCCTCGATCCGACGCGCTCGCAGCCGTCGGCGGCATCGCGCGGCCTGCCCGATGGCACGCCCGTGCGCCCGCAGACCGTGCTCAAGGCGCGCGCATTTGCCGCCTATGAGCTTGACCTGTTCGGCCGCGTGGCAAGCAGCGTCAACGCGGCACGCGCCGAAGGCGAAGCTGCCGAGGACCTGTATCGCTCCGTGCAGCTGGCGCTGCAGGCCGACACCGCGCAGGCGTACTTCGCGCTGCGCACGCTCGACAGCGAGCGCGAACTGCTCAAGGCGACCATCCGGCTGCGCGAGGATGCGCTGTCGCTGCTGAAGAAGCGGTACGACGCCGGCGAAACCACCGACCTGGACCCGGCCCGCGCTGAAGCCGAACTCGGCAACGCTCGCGCCGACCTGGCCGGCATCGAGCGCCGCCGCGCCAACCAGGAACATGCGCTGGCCGTGCTGACGGGCGTGGCCCCCGCGCAGTTCGCGCTGGCCGCGCGCCCGCTCGATACCGAGCCCGTGGCGATTCCGGCGGGCCTGCCGTCGGAACTGCTCGAGCGCCGTCCCGACATCGCCGCGGCCGAGCGCCAGATGGCCGCGGCCAATGCCACCATCGGCGTGGCCAAGGCCGCGTTCTTCCCGCGCATTACGCTGACCGGGCTGTTCGGCTTCGAGTCGGCGGATCTCTCGAACCTGTTCAAGTGGTCGTCGCGCACCTGGCTGCTCGGACCGCTGGTCGGTTCCACCATCGCCCAGACCCTGTTCGACGGCGGCCGCAACCGCGCCAACCTGGCGGGCGCGCGCGCCGCGCACGAGGAAAGCGTCGCGCGTTACCGCCAGAGCGTGCTGGTGGCCTTCCGCGAGGTCGAGGACAGCCTGGCCGATGTGCGCTGGCTGAGCCAGCAAGGCACTGCGCTCGACAGCGCACTGGCCAGCGCGAAACGTGCGCAACGCATCTCGCGCAGCCGCTATGACGCAGGTGCCGTCGACTACCTGACCGTGATCGACGCGGACCGCACGGTGCTGCAGGCGCAACGCGAGGCCAACCAGGTCGCCGGGTTGCGGGCAGCCGCGACCGTGTCGCTGGTGCGCAGCCTTGGTGGCGGCTGGGGGACGCCGCCGGAGGCGGTAGCAAGGCAGTAAGCAAGCCTGGCGTGGAACGCGCTGCAGGCTGTTCCACGCACAGGCCCCGCAAGACTAAGCGGTGCTGCTTGACGCCATCGTTCACCCGACTGAACAATGAACGATGCGCTACGAAAAACTCGACACCCTCTGGCCCCAGCTGCACAGCCTGATCAAGCTGAGCGAGGCTGGCAGTTTCACCGCGGCCGCGGTCCAGCTCGGCATCAGCAAAGGGGCCATGAGCCTGCGCATCTCGGAGCTCGAGCGTGCCGCCGGCGTTGCGCTGGTGCAGCGCACCACCCGGAGCGTGCGCCTGACGGAGGCCGGCCAGAAGCTGGTCGACGCCACGCGGGCCTCGTTTGAAACCATCGAGCAAGGCTTCAGCGATGTGACCGATGCCATCGGCCACCCGCGCGGCCTGGTGCGCGTGACGGCTCCGGTGGCGCTGGGCCGGCAACAGCTGGTGCCGCGCCTGCCGGCCTTCCTCGATGCGCACCCGCAGGTGCGGATCGAGATCGAACTCTCCGACAGTTTTGCTTCGCTGGCCCGGGAAGGCTTCGACCTCGCCGTGCGGCACGCCTCGACCGCGCCGGATACGCATATTGCCTGGACCCTGTGCCGCACGCAGGCCGTGCTGGTAGCGTCGCGCGCCTACCTGCGCAGGGCCGGCAATCCCCAGTCACCCGCCGACCTGGCGGAGCACAATTGCCTGCACTACTTCCGCCGCGGCGAGCAGCCGAGCTGGAGCTTCGTGCCCACCCGTGGCGCCGCCAGCCGGCAGAGCGTCGGCATTCACGGCAGCTTCGCGGCGAACAACAGCGAGGCGTTGCGGGACGCCGCGCTGAACGGCCTGGGCATCGCCCTGGTCCCCGACTTCACTGCGCAGGCCGACCTGGCGAGCGGCAAGCTGGTCAGGGTCTTGCCAGGATGGCGGGCCGCCGGCGCATTTGGCGATTTTATCTTTGCGATCCGGCCTTACAGCCCGTTTGTGCCGCGGGCCGTGCGCAGTTTTGTCGACTACCTGAAGCAGACGATGAAGGACGGTTTTTCGGTCAGCGCCTAGCGGGGCGCTGCCGGCCGGATGCCAGCGCTCCCGCGCGCGGCGCCGCGGAGCCTTGACTTTTCGTTCTCAAAAAATAATACTTATCTTAACATCATTCCCATAACGAGAACGACACTTAGTGTCGTACCTAGCGTGGATCTAGCCGAACTTGAGATCTTCCGGACCGTAGCACGCGAACAGAGCATTACCCGGGCCGCCCGGGCGCTTGAACGCGTGCAGTCGAACGTCACGACCCGTGTGAAGCAGCTCGAAGAGAGCCTTGGCGTCACCCTGTTCGAACGCGACAGCAAGAAGATGACCCTGACGCCGGAGGGACACCGGCTGCTCGGCTATGCGGAGCAACTGCTGGCCCTGGCGGAAGAGGCACGCCAGTCGATGCGCGCCAATGCACCGACCGGCGTCCTGCGCGTCGGGTCGATGGAGAGCTCCGCGGCGACGATGCTGCCAAAGCCGCTCGGGCGTTTCCATGCGGCGTGGCCGGAGGTCGAACTGAAAGTTTCAACGGGCACGACGCAGGCCCTGGTCGACGGCGTGCTCAGCCACGCGCTCGATTGCGCGGTCGTGGCCCACCCAGGCTCGGCGGCGCCGCGCAACCTCGATATCGCCGAACTCGGCGAGGGACTCCACGGCATCTTCCTGCAGACCGAGGAACTGGTCCTGGTGCTGCCCGCCAGCCACCCGAAGGTGCGCCGGCCGCAAGACGTGAACCTGCGGTTTCTCGCGGCCTTCGCGCGCGGCTGCACCTACCGGCAATGTGCCGAGGACTGGCTGCAGCAAGCCGGCGACGATATCCGCCGCCAGCTTTCCGTCGTGGAAATGCCCTCTTATCACGCCATCCTGGCCTACGTGTCGGCGGGATCGGCCGTGGCGATCCTGCCGCGCTCGCTGCTGGCCCTGCACCGGGATGTGACCGAACTCCAGACCGTGCCGGTGCGCCCAGTCCACACCTTCCTGGTCAGGCGCTCGGGTTTCACGACGTCAGCATATGAAGCCTTCCTGCGGGAGTTGCGCCATGACTAGCTGGCCGACCATGCAGCGTACAGGAACGCGGATGCTCTGAGGTGGCGTGATCGCCGCCTTCCGCCAGATTCAGGAACAACGTTGGTACTTCAAACCGTTCAAACAGGAAGCACTGCCATGAACACCGCAACGCCCTCCGACAAGCCCCGCAGCCTGCTCTCGCTGCTCGGCATTTCCACGCCCATCATCCAGGCGCCGATGGCCGGCGTCAGCACACCGGCCATGGCGGCCGCCGTCTCCGAGGCCGGCGGCCTGGGCTCGCTCGGCGTGGGCGCGATGGACGCGGAAACCGCACGCAAGGCGATTCGCGAGACGCGCGCCCTGACCGGCAAACCGTTCAACGTCAACCTGTTCTGCCATGCCCCGGCCAAGGCCGATATCGCGCGCGAGAAGGCCTGGCTGGACTACCTCGCCACGCACTTCGCCGAGCATGGCGGCACCGCGCCCACAAGCCTGCGGGAGATCTACAAGAGCTTTGTCGCCGACGATGCGATGTTCCGCATGCTGCTGGAAGAGAAGCCGGCGGTGGTGAGTTTCCACTTCGGCCTGCCCGCCCAGCAGAAGATCGACGCGCTGCGCGCCGCCGGCATTGTCCTGCTGGCCAGCGCCACGTCGCTGCAAGAGGCCCGCCAGGCCGAAGCCGCGGGCGTCGACGCCATCGTCGCGCAGGGGATCGAAGCGGGTGGGCACCGCGGCGTCTTCGACACGAGCGGATATGACGAGGGCCTCGGGACGCTGGCACTGGTGCGCGTCCTCGTGCGAAACACGCAGCTTCCCGTGATTGCCTCGGGCGGCATCATGGACGGCGCCGGCATTGCCGCGGTGCTGGCGCTCGGTGCGGACGCCGCGCAGCTTGGCACGGCATTCGTCGCCTGCCCCGAGTCCTCCGCCGACGCAGCCTATCGCGCGGCCCTGACCGCACCCACCCCGCGCCCGACCACGCTCACTCGCGCCGTCTCTGGCCGCGCGGCCAGGGGCTTCAAGAACCGGCTCACGGAACTCGGCGTTGCCGCCGGCGCGCCTCCGGCCCCCGACTATCCGATCGCCTACGATGCAGGCAAGGCGCTTCACGCCACCGCCAAGGCCCAGGGCAGCGTGGAATACGCGGCGCAGTGGGCGGGCCAGGCAGCGCTGTTGGCCCGCTCAGTTCCGGCCGGGGAGCTGGTTGCGCAGCTCAAGGCGGAAATGAAGGAGGCGCTTGAGCGGATGGCGACGCTGGGGAAAGAACTGGCCTGACGTGAAAACAGATGCCTGGGGGACATGTCCCCCAGCCTCTCGCGCCTTACTGTGCCTGGCGGCGCTCGCGAATCCAGCGCACCCGCTCCGTCAACCGCACCTTCCAGTCGTGCGCGAGCCCGCCGACCGCAGCCAGATCCAGCATGTCCTCGATCCGCGGCGAATGCGCCGACTGCACGTTCCAGAACTCGTCGATGGAGAACCGCTCCGATGTTCTACCGACCAGTTCCAACCGATCGCCTGGCCGGATCGTTCCCACCTTGATCACGCGGTAATACCAGCCGGTAATACGTTCCCGGGCAACCACGAGCGATATGCCCTCGGTCGAGAAGCGATGATTGATTTTCCAGCAAGGGCTGCGCGGTTGCGACACTTGCAGCGTCACACCGCCAACCCGATAAATATCGCCGATATGGACGTTGCGTTCGGTAAGGCCGGACGTCGAAATATTCTCGCCCAGGCTTCCTGGCACCAATGCATCGGCAATCTGCGGAAAGTATGAAGCCAGGCTTGCATAGTTCTCCGCCGCAAAATGATGCACCGCTTTTTCCGGCCCGCCATGGACGCGCCGATCGGCTTGTTCGTCACCGGCGATGCCCTCTGTAAAGACCTGCACATCGCCTTCGACCCGCCGCTTGAAGATGCCGCTGCGATGCCCCTCCTCCCCGAGAATCCCGATGCCGCCCGCAAAGAGGGCATCGACGACGACATCTGCTACAGCTTCAACCATCCGAATCTCCGGTGTGGATCACACTGATTAAAGGATTAAGAACATGGAGTTGCGCCAACTGAAGATGTTCTGTGCCGCCGCGGAATACGGCAGCTTTACCGCGGCCGCTGAAGTCGTGCACTGCGTGCAGTCGAACATCACCATGCGGGTCAAGGAGCTGGAGACCGAACTGCAGCAGCCGCTCTTCATCCGGCACAAGGGCGGTATCACCCTCACTTCCGCAGGACAGACCTTTCTTGGCTATGCCCAGCGGATCCTCCAGCTGACCGAGGAAAGCCGCAACGCATTGCTTGACGACACCACACCGACCGGCACCTTGCGGCTCGGTTCGATGGAAACCACCGCCGCCGTCCGCCTTCCGCGGGTGCTGGCCACCTACCGCGAGAAATATCCTCGCGTGCAACTGTCGCTGACCACAGGCACCACGGCGGAACTGATCAAGGCGGTAGAGACGCATCGCCTGGACGGCGCCTTTGTCGGCGGATTCCATCAGAATCCCGCGCTGCATCAGGTGGCCATCCTCAACGAGGAGCTGGTCCTGGTCAGCAGCAACAAGTACCGCACCCTGGCCGAACTCACCAAGGCGATGACGCAGCAGACCGTGCTCGTGTTTCGCTCCGGCTGCTTTTATCGTTCCACACTGGAGCAATGGCTCTATCAGACCGGATTGATTCCGGGACAGATCCTTGAGCTTGGCACGCTGGACGGCATCTTGTCCTGCACCGCCGCGGGCATGGGCATCACGATCCTGCCGAAGGCGGTGGTCGAGCGTCACGAATCGCGCGACCTGATTGCTTGCCACCGCCTGCCCGATGCGTTCGCCAACGTCGCCACGGTATTTATTCGCTGCAAAGACGGCTTCGAGACGTCGGCGCTGCGCGCCATTGTGAGCGTCGCGCATGAACAGACGGCTAGCCCGCGGTAGTCTTGCCGCTGACCCTGACGATCGCCAGGGTCAGCCGTTGAGCGTGCCGCCAGCTCAGGCAGCCACGGGCAATGCCTGAAGCGTACCTGCAGCTTCCCCGGCCTGCCACGAAGAGAATCCCGCAACCAGCTCCGCAACACGCTCCCGGGCCGGAACGACGCTGTGGATCTTCCCGACGCCCTGCCCTGCATACAGCGACAACTTCTCCGCCATCTCTGGCTTGTCGATCACCCGGGCGCCGCCGCCGACGTACTTGACCGGGTTCCATTTCTTCCGGTTCGGAATCACCCGGTGCGGCGTGCCGAACGGCCACCCGAACGAATAGCCGGTGCGATACTCGGTATCGTCGATGGTGGCCTCGACGATCTTTTGCTTGTAGAGGTCATGGGCGAGCGACTCCGTCGCCGCGACGAAGGCAGTCCCGACCCATACGCCCGCAGCCCCCACCTCCAGCACGGCCCTGACATCGGCACGGTTGACAATCCCGCCCGCGGCCAGTACCGGGCGCCCCTCGGCGATCTCGACAAAGGCGGGCACCAACGACAACACGCCAATGGTTCCCTGGTTGAGATGCCCACCGCCTTCCGCCCCCTGGGCCACCAGGATGTCCGCGCCCCAGGCGATTGCCTGCCTGGCGAGCGCCACCGAGCCGACCTGCACGATCACCGTAATGCCGGCCGCTTTTGCGCGGGGAATCATCTCCGCGAAATCGCCATAGAAGAGCGAGACGACTCGCGGCTTTTCTTCAAGGATGACGCGGAACTGCGCCTCGAATACCTCCGGGCCGCCAAAGGACGGGACGATATTCACGCCAAACGGCTTGTCCGTCAGCGCCCTGGTCTCCCGGATCCACTTGCGTAGCGCCAAGGGCGGCAGGCGGAGCCCGCCCAGATGCCCCAGTCCGCCAGCATTCGATACGGCAGCGGCCAACGCGGGCCCGGATATTCCCGCCATGCCGGCCTGGAACACCGGATACTCGATACCGCACAGCGCGTGTGCTAGGCCCATGCCGCGGGCCGATACATTGTCATGCGTCATCGTCAGAGCTCCACTTGCTTGCCAAGCATACGTTTCAGCGTGTCGTTCCTGAGAACGAAGTGATTCTTCATGGCACCGAAGATATGCAGCGCCAGCCCTGCCAGGAACGCATAGGCTCCGATCTTGTGGAGCAGCTTCGCCACATACTCAACGTCGGCATTCGGCGCCATCAGGGCGGGTAGCGCAATCCCGCCTGGCAGCCGCACCACATCGCCAGCGGCCGACATCGCCAGCCAGCCATCCAGCGGCAACAGCACCGGCGCGAGCGCGAGCGCCACGGCAACCGACCGGCTGATCATCACCTCGATGGGATTGGGCGAGCCGACCGGAAGCGGATGCCAGGAAGTGAGCCGCGCCCATAAGCGGTAGCTGGCCACCGCGAACAGCAGTGTCCCCAGCGTGCTGTGCATCCGGATCAGCTCGGCCTTGCCGGCTCCGGCCTCCAACTGGCCCGCCGACAAGCCGAGCCAGACCATGACCGCCACCGTCGCCGCGATCAGCCAATGCAATACGATCGTGATGGGCGAGAACCGCAGCCCGGTATCCCTCATCTGCATTTCCTACTCCCGATTAGTGACTCACCGCACCGGACGCGCCAATGCCGGTGTGCGCGCGGACAAACTGGTCTTCGTAGGCGCTGCGTTCCCACTCTGCCCGCGCGCTGCGGTCAGTGACCGATCCCAGCCAGGTGACCAGCAGTGCCACGTTCATCGAAACCAGCGCCGGATAGTCGTACGGAAAGACCGCGTGCCGCAAGCCCAGGATCTTGACCCAGACCGCGGGGGAGAGCACCACGAGCCCGACCGCGCAGACCAGTCCTGCGATGCCGCCCATCAGCGCGCCGCGTGTCGTCAGGCCCTTCCAATAGATCGACAGCACCAGGATCGGGAAATTGACCGATGCCGCGACGCCGAAGGCCAACGCCACCAGGAACGCGATGTTCTGGTCCTTGAACAGGATGCCGAGGGCAACCGCGACCATGCCGATCGATACCGAGGCCACGCGCGAGACACGCATCTCGGCCGCCGGGCTGGCCCGGTTCTTCTTGATCACCTTGGCGTACAGGTCGTGCGAAACCGCCGACGTGCCCGCCATCGTGAGGCCGGCAACCACCGCGAGGATGGTCGCGAAGGCTACCGCCGAGAGGAAGCCCAGCAGCAGGTCGCCACCGAGCGCCTTGGCCAGGTGCATGACTGGCATGTTGCTGCCGCCGATCAGCTTTCCTCCCAGGATTCCACCTTCGTAGAACGCGGGATCCCGCCCGACGATCACGATTGCCGAAAGGCCAAGCACCGCCACCACCAGGTAGAAGAACCCGATGAAACCGGTTGCGACAAACACCGACTTCCTCGCCTCCTGGGCATCCGGCACCGTAAAGAACCGCATCAGGATATGGGGCAGCCCCGCCGTACCGAACACCAGGCCCACCGACAGCGACAGCATGGAGAGCGGGTCCGATACCAGCGTGCCCGGCGCAAGGATCTTCACGCCATCCTTGTGGCTCGCCACGGCCTCGGCCAGCAATGACTCGAACGAAAAATTGAACTTCCAGAGCGCCAGGATGGCGAGCAAGGTGCCGCCCGCCAGCAGCAGCACCGCCTTGATGATCTGCACCCACGTGGTCGCCACCATGCCGCCGAAGGTGACATAGATCATCATCAGCAGCCCGACGCCGATCACGGCGTAGTTGTAGTCGAGACCGAACAGGAGCTGGATCAGCTGCCCGGCGCCGACCATCTGCACGACCAGGTAGAAACAGACGATGGTCAGCGAGCCGAAGGACATGAAGGTCCGGATCTTCTCCTGGTCCAGCCGATAGGAGGCAATATCGGCGACGGTCACCTTGCCGAGATTGCGAATCTTCTCCGCGAACAGGAACAGCAGCAACGGCCACGCGATAAAGAAGCTGATCGAGTAGATAAAGCCGTCGTAGCCTTTGGCAAAGATCGTGCTCGTGACACCGAGCAGCGCGGCCGCCGACATATAGTCGCCGGCCAGGGCAAGGCCATTCTGGAATCCCGTAATGCCATCGCCGCAGTTGTAGAAGTCGTTCAAGGACCTGGTTTTCTCCGCGGCCCAATAGGTAATGCCCAGGGTCGCGACAACGAACACCAGGAACATCACAATGGCAACGCTGTTGGTCGGCTGCGTCTGCACGGCCTGCAGCGCGCCTGGCGCGGCCTCGGCAGCGGCCGCCCATGGCAACGTGGCGGCGGCCACGGCTGACTTCGCATTGGCCCTCATTTCGTCGTCTCCACCAGCAGTTGCTTGTTGAGGCGATCGAACTCACCGTTGGCGCGCCGCACATACAGGCCGGTCAGGAGCCAGCCGCCGACGATCATCGCGATGCCGACTGGCCAGCCTACGGTGATGCTGCTCTGCGCGGAAACCGGCCTGGCCAGCATCTCCGGGCGCACGGCGGCAACCATGACGAAGAGGTAGTAGGGAACGATGGTCAGCAGCGATAGCAGGACCACCAGCCGCTTCCGGCGCGTGACCAGCTCTGCAAAGATTGCGTGGGTGCGAATGCTGGAATAAGCAATCGTGTCAGGCATGTCTCCTCCTTATGCGCCTCGCCTATGTCGGTCGAGTGCTGTCTTGTGGCGGGCCATGGGTTCGCATGTGCCCCGGGGTTGCCCCCACGGAGGGCGGGGGTCCCCACTAAGTTATGTCGCGCCAGACCTCATGTACAACGATATCTGGTGATGCCATCCATCACCGCCGGTGATGCCGCTGGCGATGCATCGCCTCCCTTAATTGGCAGTGGGCATCGCGAACTCCGCGCCCTTGGCAATGCTGTCCGGCCAGCGCTGCATGACCGACTTCTGGCGGGTATAGAAGCGCACGCCCTCTTCCCCGTAGACATGCATGTCGCCGAACAGGCTGCGCTTCCAGCCACCGAAGCCATGCCAGGCCATGGGAACGGGGATGGGCACGTTGATGCCGACCATGCCGACTTCGATCTGCCGCGAGAAGGCGCGGGCAATGCCGCCGTCGCTGGTGTAGCAGGACACGCCGTTGGCATACTCGTGCGCGTTGATCAGTGCCACGGCTTCGGCAAAGTCCTTGACGCGGACACAACCCAGCACCGGACCGAAGATCTCTTCCTGGTAGATCCGCATATGCGGCTTGACGTGATCGAACAGCGTTGCCCCGGTGAAGAAGCCCGCCTCGTGCCCGTCGACACGCAAGCCACGGCCGTCCAGCAGCAGCGAAGCGCCCTCTTCCACGCCGAGGCCGATATAGCCTTCGATACGCTCCAGCGCCGCACGGGTGACAACGGGGCCCATCTCCACCTCCGGGCGCACGCCGTTGCCGATCTTAAGGTTGCGGGCACGCTCCGTCAGCACGGGAATCAGCCGCTCGGCGGTATCGCCCACCAGCACCGCGACCGACACCGCCATGCAACGCTCGCCCGCGGAGCCGTACGCGGCACCGATCAGCGCATCCACCGCCTTGTCGATATCGGCATCAGGCATCACCACCAGGTGGTTCTTGGCGCCGCCGAGCGCCTGCACCCGCTTGCCGGCACGGCTGGCGCGCTCGCTGATCGATTGCGCAATCGGCGTGGAGCCGACAAAGCTGACCGCCTTCACCTCCGGATGATCGATCAGTGCCTCGACCACGTCCTTGTCGCCTTGCACGACATTGAAGACGCCGGCGGGCAGCCCGGCTTCAGCGAGCAGCTCGGCCATCAGCAGGCTTGCGCTCGGATCGCGTTCGCTCGGCTTCAGCACAAAGGTGTTGCCCGCGGCAATCGCGACAGGGAACATCCAGCACGGCACCATGCAGGGGAAATTGAACGGCGTAATGCCAATCGCCACGCCCAGCGGCTGGCGCAGCGTCCAGTTATCGATGCCCGTGCTGACCTGGTCCGTGTAATCGCCCTTCAGCAACTGCGGGATGCCACAGGCAAACTCGATCACGTCGATGCCTCGTGCCACCTCACCCTGCGCATCCGAGAACACCTTGCCGTGCTCGGCCGTAATGATCGCGGCCAGTTCATCGCGGCGCGCATTCATCAGTTGCAGGAAGCGTTGCATGATCCGTGCGCGACGAATCGGCGGCGTTTGCGCCCAGGCGGGGAACGCCTTGGCCGCGGCGGCGACGGCGGACTCGACATCACCGCGGGTGCCGAGGACCACATGGCGCGCTACCACGCCCGTGGCCGGGTTGAAGACTTCCTGGCGGCGAGTGGCTTCGCCCGTGGTTCGTTGTCCGCCAATGTAGTGGGTGACATCGCCTTGATCGTCATAGCTGTGCGCTGCGCTCATCTCGTGCTCCTCGTGTGGAATGTTGAGGATTCGAGTGTAGGAGCGGGTCAGGCCGGCAACAATCGACGTTGACTCGATTTACTGTTTAGTGGATTGAACAATCCGGATCCGGATGCTGATGGCGCTGCCCGAGTCAATCCGCCAGCGCCATCGCCACCTGCTGTCGCAGCACCGGCACCACGTCCGCTTCGAACCATGGGTTCTGGCGCAGCCAGAAGCGGTTGCGCGGGCTCGGGTGCGGCAGCGGCATCCACTGCGGCAGATAGTCGGCATATGCCGCAACGGTGTCCGCGAGCGTCGGCTTGCTCCTGCCTTTCAGGTAGTACGCCTGGGCGTGGCGACCGATCAGCAGCGTCAGGCGGATATCGGGCATGAATTCAAGCAGCCGCGCATGCCACAGGGGCGCGCATTCGCGCCGCGGCGGCAGGTCGCCGTGGCTGCCCTTGCCCGGATAACAGAACCCCATCGGCACGATCGCCACCCGACTGTCGTCGTAGAACTGCTCAGGCGTCAGTTGCAGCCAGGTGCGCAATTGATCGCCGGAGGGGTCGTTCCATGGAATCCCCGTTTCGTGTACGCGCCGCCCGGGCGCCTGGCCAACGATCAGCAGGCGTGCGCCGACAGCGGCGCGCACGACTGGGCGCGGCTCGTGTGGCAAGGTGCACGCGCGGCAGTCGGCGATGTCGCCGAGCAGGCTGTCGAACGGGGAAAGGGAGATGGCTGGCAACGAATCGCGGCGATAGGGATCTCGGGGGCCAATTGTAGGGGCTTTGCTTCGACTGCAAGGCGCCGGGTGTCCTGCTTGACAGTGCCGGCAACGTCACAGAACCAGCCCTTAGAGGCCCCACTCATATCGTCATATTGATGTAGTTGTTTTGTCTACAAAGCACAAACACGGGAATTACCCGTAGTATGCCCAGATTTATGCATCATGATATTGACGCATATCCCTCCATCCACCATATTTCGCTCCATCGGCATGGGCGTCGTTGCCCGGACGGTGCCACACCGGGAAGTCACGAACGATTCCGAGAGCGTAACTGATGGAGGAGACCCATATGCAGCACATAGATGTACATAAACTGGCCGACGAAGCCAGCTTCAACAAATTCCACGCGCGGGTCCTGGCCTGGTGCCTGCTGGTGATCATCATTGACGGCTACGACATTGCCGTGGCGGGCGCCGCGCTGCCGTCGATCATGAAGGAAATGGGCGTCACTGCCTCGACGGCCGGCTTCATGGCAAGTTCAGCGCTGTTTGGCATGATGTTCGGCGCCATCTTCCTGGGCGCCCTGTCCGACAAGATCGGACGCCGCTGGACCATTTCGCTGTGCGTGTTCCTGTTCAGCGTGTTCACCGCGGCAGCGGGCCTCACCAGCGACCCGGTCACGTTCAGCGTGATGCGCTTTATCGCAGGCCTCGGGATCGGCGGCGTCATGCCGAACATCGTTGCGCAGATGACCGAGTATTCGCCGCGCCGGATCCGCAGCTTCATGACGACCGTGATGTTCTCCGGCTATGCGATCGGCGGCATCCTGGCCGCCGTGATCGGCAAGCAGTTCATTGCCGGATTCGGCTGGCAGGTCGTCTTCTTTGCCGCGGGTGTGCCGGTGCTCCTGATCCCCTTCATCCTGAAGACGATGCCGGAGTCGCTGTCGTTCCTGGTGTCGCGCCAGAACGAGCGCGACCTGCGTGAAGTCGTGCGCCGCATCGATCCGCAACTGAGGCTCGATTCTGGCGCCACCTTCCAGGTACCGCGCCAGGACCGCGCCGCCGGCGCACCGGTGGCGCGGTTGTTCCAGGAGGGCCGCGGTGTCAGTACGATCATGTTCTGGATCGCCTTCTTTACCGGCTTGTTCATGGTCTACGCGCTCAGCACGTGGCTGACCAAGCTGATGGCGATGTCGGGGTACAGCCTTGGCTCCGCGCTGAGCTTTGTCATTGCGCTGAACCTGGGGGCAGTGGTCGGTGCGATTGGTGGCGGCTGGCTTGCCGACCGTTTCCACATCAAGTGGGTGCTGGTAAGCATGTACGCACTTGGCGCCTTCTTCCTGTACCTGATGACGTTCAAGACCTCGACTGACGTGCTCTACCTGCTTATCGGCGCTGTCGGCGCTTGCACCACCGGCGCGCAGATCGTGGCGTATGCCTACAGCGGACAGTTCTATCCCATGTCGATCCGCTCCACGGGTGTCGGCATGGCTTCGGGTATCGGGCGCCTGGGTGCCATCGTGGCACCGGTGCTGATCGGGCTGATCGTCTCGCTCAAGCTGCCGCTGGAACAGAACTTCCTGGTGATCGGTGCGGCGGGCATCGTGGGCGCCCTGGCACTGGCCTGCATCAACCATCGGTTGTCTGCATCCGGGCAGCGTGCCGATACGGCGGTCAGTTCGATCCCGGCGCCGGCGGCCGCGGACGCGCGTATCTGAGCATGGTGGCGCATCGCAAGGTGCGCCACCGTTCACGCTTACAGGCTCACGTCCTCGGGTTGCACGCCAGCGTAGCCTTCGACCACCACGACATCCCCGGTCGATCCGGCCTTGCGCAGGCTGGCTGCGATCTGATACTCCGGTGACCGGTAGCAGGCGAGCGCGGTTTCATAGTTCTCGAACTCGATCACCACCAGGCGCGACCGGAAACTGCCTTCGACCACGTCGGCATTGCCACCCCTGATCAGATACCGGCCCCCATACTTCCGATAGGCGATCTGATTGGCTTCGCTATACGCCGCGAACTTCTCCGGGTCGGTAATCTCTACCTGACCGATCCAATATCCCTTGGGCATCTATTGCTCCTGGCTGTTTTCGTTTGGTTGGTGCTTGTGTCTACGGAATCAATACGCTGGATCCGGTAGTCTTCCTGCCCTCGAGGGCGATGTGAGCCTGTGCGGCATCGTCGAGTGCGTAGCGATTGCCGATGTTCGCCTTCACCGTTCCGCTTTGCATCATGGAGAACAGGTCGTCGGCCATCTCGTCGAGATCGGTTCGGCGGGCCGCATAGTGGAACAACTGCGGCCGCGTGAAGAAGAGCGAACCTCGTTTGGTGAACTCGAATGCCTCAATCGGCGGCAACGGCCCGGACGAGTTCCCGAGGCTGACGAACGTGCCGAGCGGGGCCAGGCAGTCGAGCGATCCGACATAGGTGTCCTTGCCGATGGAGTCATAGACCACCGGCACCCCTTCCCCGCCGGTGATCTCACGCACTCGGCTGGCGAAGTCTTCGCGGGAATAGACGATGGGAAAGTCGCATCCATTTGCGCGGGCCAGTTCCGCCTTCTCATCGGTGCTGACCGTGCCGATGACCCGCGCGCCCAGCGCCCTGGCCCACTGGCAGGCCAGCAAACCCACCCCTCCCGCGGCGGCATGGATCAGGATCGTGTCGCCGGCCTTCACGCGATATGCCCTGCGCAGCAGGTATTGCGTCGTCAGGCCCTGCAGCGTCACCGCGGCAGCCTCTTCGAAGCCCACGCCGTCCGGGATATGGATCAGCTCGCCCTCCGGAACCCCGCGTTCCAGCGCGTACGAGCCCGGCACGCTGCCCGCATAGGCCACCCGATCGCCAACCCGGAAGCTGGTCACGCCGTCGCCGACGGCAGTGACCACGCCCGACGCCTCCATGCCGATGCCGCCGGGAAGTGGCATCGGATACAAGCCCGTACGGAAATACACGTCGATGAAGTTGACCCCCACGGCGTGATGCCTGACCTGGACCTCGCCTGCGCGTGGCTCGCCAAGGTCAACGTCTACCCACTCCATGACCTCCGGTCCGCCGGTCTCGCGGATCCTGATTGCCTTTGTCTTGCTCATGCGGGCAGCCCCTCATATCCTTCGATCACGACGATGTCTCCTTGCGAATAAGGCTCGCGCAGCGCCATCGCTGCTCGATATTCGGGCGACCGATAGCATGTCAGGGCCGTCTGGTAGTCCCTGAACTCGATCACCACCACGCGCGAACGAAGCGATCCCTCCACGACTTCCTTCTCGCCGTTGCGGATGATAAAGCGCCCGCCGAATTTCTCGAACACGGCCTTATTGGCCGCGATATACCCCTTGTAACCCTCGACATCGGTGACGTCGACCAAGGCGATCCAGTAGCCTTTACGCATGGCTTCTCCTCACTGGACTTCCGCGACCGGGTCGGCCGGCTGCAGCGCCCGGAGATGGCTCGCAACCAGCTCGCCGAGCCTGGCGATGCCCTCCTCGATCTTCTGCGGCGGTACCGTGACGAAGGCGAGCCGCAGGGTGTTGTTGCGCGGCGTGATGGCATAGAACGGCGCGCCAGGAACGAAGGCCACGTTCCTGGCTACCGCATCCTCAAGCAAGGCCATGGTGTCGATGGCCGCCGGCAATTCGACCCAGATAAACATCCCCCCTTCCGGCCGGCTCCACCGCACCCCCTCGGGCATGTGTCGCGACAGCGCATCGAGCATAGCCGCGCAGTGTTTGCCATAGAGATCGCAGACCGAGGCGATATGGCTGTCGAGCATGCCGGTCTTCAGGACTTCATAGGCCACGCGCTGCGTGAAGCTGGGCGTGTGCAGGTCGGAAGCCTGCTTTGCCTGCACCAGCTTTGCGTGGATCGCCGGCGGCGCCAGCATGTAGCCCAGGCGCAGGCCCGGCGCCAGGACCTTGGAGAACGACCCCATGTAGATCACGCCTTCCGGGTTCAGCGAATGCAGCGACGGCAGCGGCGAACCGCTGTAGCGCAACTCGCCATAGGGGTTGTCCTCGACCAGCAGGACACCGAACTCCTGCGCTCGCGCCACCAGTTCCTTGCGGCGCTCGAGCGGCAGCCGTCGCCCCGTTGGATTCTGGAAGTTCGGGATCGTGTACAGGAACCTAGCGCCGGCCACGAGCGCTTCGCTCAGCGCCTCTGGCTGCAGGCCCTGGTCGTCGGTCGGCACCTCGGTGTAGGCCGGCTCGGAAAGCGAGAACGCCTGCAAGGCGCCAAGGTAGGTCGGCGCTTCCACCAGCACCTTGCTGCCCGGGTCGATGAAGACCTTCGCCAGCAGGTCTAATGCCTGCTGCGAGCCCGTGGTGATCAGCACATTGGCAACATCCACGCCGTGCTTCTCTGCCACCCACTGGCGCAGCGGCTGCAACCCCTCGGTCGGCGCATACTGCAACGCCGCTGCCGGAGCGTCGGCAAACAGGCGCTCGCAGGCGGCCCGGAGCGCCGCCACAGGGAAGGTCTGCGCGGACGGCAGGCCACCGGCGAAGGAGATGATTTCCGGCTTCTCCGTCAGCTTCAGGACTTCGCGGATGACGGAACTCGTCAGTGCCTGCGCCCGGCGCGAGAATTGGATGTCGTTGCTTTTCATTTCGTGGTTTTCCTTGTTTCCTTGGCCGCCTGAGTCATGCAGCGTTGACGCTGCTGAGTTGTTGCTTGCCACTTTCACTGCCGGGCCGGTCCATCAGCCCCGCCAGCACCGCTGGACGCCGCGCGGCATGGGCCTCCATGGCCTGCGCCTTCACCGGACCGAAGCCGCGAATCTCTATCGGCATTGCCGCAAACTCGACCGCCTGATGGAGGTTCTGGGGCGTGAGGCGCGAGCAAACCTTGCGGATATCGTGGAAATATTCCGCGATGAGGCGTCGCTCCGCGCGTCGCTCGGTGGTGTAGCCGAAGACATCCAGCGGCGTTCCCCGCAGCCCGCGAAGACAGGAAACCGCCTTGAGCACAGGGAAGATCCACGGCCCGAACTTGCGCTTCTGCGGCCGGCCGGTCTTCGGATCGGTACGGGAAAGAAGCGGCGGTGCCAGCCAGATCGATACCTTGTCCGCCTGCGAGAACTGGTGTTGCAACGATTCCCGGAATGCCGGCGCGGTGTACAGGCGGGCCACCTCATACTCGTCCTTGTAGGCCATCAGCTTGTAGGCGCTGCGGGCCACGGCCGTCGTGAATGCCTCGCTACCGGGCTTCGCCTGGGTCTCGGCAGCCCTCACCAGGGCAATCAGGTCGAGATACTTCTTTGCATAGTCGTTGCCCTGGTATGCGATGAGCTGGCGTCGATGCAGATCGATCAGCGCGTCCAGCGAGTCCACTTCCGGGTTCGATGCAAGCGGCTGCTGCCCAATGGCATCCAGTGCCTCTGGCCTGGCTACGGCGATACGTCCCCAGTTGAACGCCGACTTGTTCATCTCGACGGCCGCGCCATTGCGCTCGATTGCTTGCTCGATCGCTTCGCGGCTCAACGGGACCAGCCCCTGCTGCCACGCATAACCGAGCATCATGGTATGCGTCGGCAACGTATCGCCGAAGATGCGCTGCGCCAGCGCGCCTGCATCCATGGCATGGAACGATGCGCCGTGGCACCGGCTGCGGACCCGGTCATGCATCAGGCCTGACCGGCAATGCGGCGTCCCGGTTGCGGATCACATCCGGCGTGGGCGTTTCGGCAAGGTTGAGGACGGCGGCAGTGCGGCCCGGTGCCAGCCGGGTCAGCGAGTCGACCGCCGCTGACACCACCAGGTCGGCGCCCAGCAACAGGTCGGCCTTCCCTTCGCCGATGCGCGACGCCGGAATCTGGAAGTCGGCCATGGCGATACGCACCTGGCTGACAACGGCACCGTTCTTCTGCGCCATGCCGGTGAAGTCGAGCACCGTAGCCGACAGGTCATCGCAGCTTGCCGCCGCACCGAGCAAGGCGCCCATCGTCAGGACGCCGGTGCCGCCGATGCCGGTGATGTAGATATTGAACGGCTCGTCCAGCGCGGGGAGTGCCGGTGCGGGGAGTTGCGCAACCAGCTCCGCCTCCATGGCGGCCAGCCGTCGCTTGTCCGGCTTGCGCAGCGCGACACCTTCCACTTCGACGAAGCTCGGGCAGAAGCCTTTGACGCAGGAGAAGTCCTTGTTGCAGGCGCTCTGGTTGATGGTGCGCTTGCGCCCGAGCGCGGTCTCGAGCGGCTCGATGGCGATGCAGTTCGACTGCACCGAGCAATCGCCGCAACCCTCGCAGACCTGGTGATTGATAAACAGGCGCTGGTCCGGATCCGGCATCTCCTTGCGCTTGCGGCGCCGCCGCTTCTCGGCCGCGCAGGTCTGCTCATAGACGATCGCCGTGACGCCGGCGATCTCCCTGAACTGGCGCTGCACCGTATCGAGCTGGTCGCGATGGAAGACCTCCACCCCTGGCGCCAGCGGCTTATTGCCCTGCCAGCGCGCGGGATCGTCGGTGACCAGCGCAATCCGTCCCACGCCCTCCGCGTGCAGTTGCCGCGTGATGCGGGCGGGATCGTTCACGCCCTCCGCCGGCTGCCCGCCGGTCATCGCGACCGCGTCGTTGTACAGGATCTTGTAGGTGATGTTGGTCTTCGCGGCGATGGCGGCACGGATGGCAAGCAGGCCGGAGTGCTGGTAAGTGCCGTCGCCGAGGTTCTGGAACACGTGCGCCGTCCGGGAGAACGGAGCCGCGCCGACCCACTGCGCGCCCTCGCCACCCATGTGGCTCATCACCCTGGTCTTCAGTTCCGGCTGGGAGATCGCCATCACGTGGCAGCCGATCCCGCCGCTGCTGATCGAGCCGTCAGGTGTGCGCGTCGAGGTGTTGTGCGGGCAGCCCGAGCAGAAGTACGGCTGGCGGATGGGGATGACGGCGGCGGAAGGCTTCTTCGCGGCGGCGTCGAGGACGGCAAGGCGATCCTGCATCCAGGGTGCGTCGATGCCGTTGGCCAGCACCCGGCGCACCAGTACGCCGGCAACCAGGTGGGCACTCAGCTCCGAAATTTCCGGCAGCAGCGCCGCGCCATCCTGGTCGGTCTTGCCGGTGACGACGGGGCGTTCCGATGCAGGCCGGTGGAACAGCGCCTGCTTGAGCTGGGCCTCGACGTTGGCGCGCTTCTCTTCCACCACGAGCACTTCCCGATGCCCCGACGCGAACGCGCACGCGCCCTCGGTTTCCAGCGGCCAGCTCATCGCCACCTTGTAGACGGAGACACCCATGGCGCGCAGGTCGGCATCGGCCAGGCCAAGGTCGCGGCACGCCTGCATCAGGTCCTGGTGCGCCTTGCCGACGGTGATGATCCCAAGCCGCCTGGCGGGCGCCTCGACCACGACCCGGTCGAGCCGGTTCGCCCGTGCCCATGCGCGCGCGGCGGGAAGGCGTTCTTCGATCAGGCGGCGCTCGAGTTCCGCGCGCTGGCCCGGCCATGCCACACTCGGATCCCAGTTAAGTCCGTGCGCGGGCGCGACAAAGTCGGCAGGTTCGACGAAGGCCGGCCAGCTACCCAGGTCGACGGTGGCAGCAGTTTCAACCACCTCCGCGATCGTCTTCAGCGACACCCATAGCCCGGAGAAGCGCGACATCGCGATGCCGGCCAGGCCGAGTTCGATGACCTCGCGCACATTGCCCGGCTGCAGCACGGGAATCGATGCCGAATGAAAGATGCCGTCGGTCTGGTGCGGAAACGTGGACGACTGCGCGGCGTGGTCGTCGCCGGAAACGGCGAGCACGCCGCCCAGTTTCGACGTGCCAAGCATGTTGGCGCAGCGGAAGACGTCGCCCGTGCGGTCTACGCCCGGGCCTTTCCCGTACCAGATGCCAAAGACGCCGTCGGCCTTCGTTTCCCCGAAGGCGCGGTGCATCTGTGCACCCCATAGGGCGGTAGCGGCGAGGTCTTCGTTGAGGCCCGGCTGGAACACCACATCATGGGCAGCGAGTTGCTTCGATGCCTTCCACAGTTGCTGGTCGTACGCGCCGAGCGGCGACCCCCGGTAGCCCGATACCAGGCCGGCGGTGCTGAGGCCGCGCGCACGGTCGAGCTCGCGCTGTATCATCGGCAGGCGAACAAGTGCCTGTATGCCGGTCAGGAATGTTCGTTGCTCGGCTGCCGCCGAACCCGATGCGCTGGGCAACGTCGCTTGATTAACCACGCGTGTCTCCGGGGGGATTTCATCTTGAAAATGGATGAGTTAGTTTAGGTTTCGGCCCGGAGCGATCTGCACCAAAGTGAATTACATTTGAGTCGTTTTGTAGTACGTTTGAACTATCGCAAGATGAGCGCACAGAGCAAATGAACTATGTCCACAATCTCGACAAACCCGACCTGCAGATCCTGCGGGAACTGGCGCGCGACGGGCGGCTGAGCTGGCGGGAACTGTCGGAACGGATCGGGCTGTCGCTGACCCCTACGCTCAAGCGCGTCCACAGGCTCGAGGAACAGGGGTATATCCGCGGCTACGTGGCGCGGCTGGACGAAGGCAAGCTGATCGGGGAACTCAATGTGTTCGTATCCGTCACACTGGAGAACCAGTCAGAGGCCGCGATCGCCCGCTTCGAGAAGGAAATTGTTGTCGCCCCGGAAGTCATGAGCTGCTTCACCATGACCGGCGATGCGGACTTCATCCTGCGCGTGGTGGTACCGGATATGGGCTCGTATCAGAACTTCCTGACCCGGACGCTGACGCGCATCAAGGGCGTCGAGCACATACGGTCCAGCTTTGCCCTCAAGGCTGTGCTGAACCGTACGTCTCCGATGCTATAGCGCGATGGACTGTCAGCGGGAGGCCGGCTCGTCATCGCGAGCCTCCTCCATCATGCTCAACCGCTTGTAGAGATAAGAGCGGGAGATACCGAGCTCTTCCGCCACGCGCTTCTTGTTGCCACCCGTGCGCCGCATGGCCTCGAGGATCAGCTCGCACTCCACCCGTTCCTTGGCCTCGCGGATATCCGCCTTGCCCTTTCCGGCCAGGCTTTCGGTGCCTGCCGGGCGCCTGCCCGGCGGCTGGTCGGCACCTTCGAGGCTGCCGAAGTCGGCAATGGACAACGCAGGACCATCGCAGAAGATCGCCGCACGCTCGATCGCGTGCTGCAACTGCCGGATATTGCCCGGCCAGGCGCAAGACTGCAGGTAGCGGATGGCCGACTCGGAAATGGCCTTCTTGGGGGCACCGTGGCGCGACGCAAATGCCTCAAGGAAGGTGTCAGCAAGTTCCGGGATGTCCTCAAGGCGATCGCGCAGCGCGGGCAGGCGCAAGGTGACCGCACTGATCCGGTAGAACAGGTCCAGCCGGAACGTCGAGCTGGCGATCATGGACTTGAAGTCACGATTGCTGGCTGAAATCAGCCGGAAATCGGAATGCCGGGCCCGTTCGCCGCCGATGCGCTCGAACTGCCCGTCCTGCAGCACGCGCAGCAGCTTCACCTGCATGTCGATCGGCATGTCGCCGATTTCATCCAGAAACATGGTGCCGGTATCTGCGGCCTCGAACTTGCCCTTCCGCCCCTTCCGGTCCGCCCCCGTAAACGCCCCGGGCTCATAGCCGAACAACTCGCTTTCCACGAGATTCGGGGGCATCGCCGCCGCATTGACGAGGATCAGCGGTTTGTCACTGCGGGGGCTCAGCATATGGATGGCATGGGCGACCATCTCCTTGCCCGTGCCGCTCTCGCCGGCCAACAGGACCGGCACGTCGAGCGGCGCGACCCGCAGGATGTCCTCCTTGAGCCGGCGTACCGCATCGCTGCTGCCGACAATCTGGTCCAGTCCGTAACTGCGATTGCGGATGCCTGAGAGCTCGCGCTTGTAGAAGTCCAGCTCCTGCTTGACGCGCGCCAGCTCGCCGGTCAGCTCCCGCATCGCCTCCGGCCCTTTGAACATCACCTGCCCGATGGCGGCCACCAGCCGCTTGTTGCTGTCGAAGATCGGCAGGCGGGATACGACGCGCGTGACGCCATTCATCTCCTGCAGCTGTGCGACCTGCGCCTTGCCAGTCTTCACTACCTCCTGGAGCTTGGTGTTCTCGATGACCTCGGTCACCGGACGGCCGATTGCCTCGCCATGCTTGAGCCGGAAGAAGCGCTCATGGACGGGGCTCATGTAGGTGATCTTGCCCGCGGTATCGACCACCACCATGGCCTTGTAGGGGTCGGTCACAAAGTGCCTGAGGATGTCCTCGGCCGAATCCACGCTGGCCAGGAATTCCGTCAGTTCGTCGGCTTCCTGCACGGCAAAGATCAGGAAGCAGACGGCATCGCGCGTAGGAATGGCCGCTACCGTCAGCGGGCGTTCCAGTTCCGTCATGGCGGAAAGCCGCTTGACGGGAACGCGGGCACGGTTCTGCCACATGCGGCTGAGCGAACCGGAGACCAGCGTGTCGCGGCCCAGTCCGCTTGCAAATGTCGTCTTGCCCTCGTTGTCCAGGACGAGGATGCCTTCCGATTCTCGTTTCATGTCTCCACCACAAGGTGAGCCTTGCCGGAAGCCAAGTGTCTTCGCCGACGACACAAGTGCCTTTCCGACTACGCTCGAGTACAGCACGAATACAGTCCAATTCTAAGTCCTGCCACGGCTGTCTGCCGCAACGATGCTGGCCCATGGCGGCTTCCAGGCCAAGCGGGAATTGGGTCTCGGGAACTCGCAAGGGATCACTGCAAAGCGCATGCCAAGACACTGGCACGCCCTTTGCGGTTATCGGTGCGACCTTGTTCAACCGACCCGAAATGGACGCCCTGAATACACTCCCGCTGATGCCCCAGGGTCCTGGAATGCGATGCCTCGAAGGCGTACGCGTGCTGGACTTCACCACCTCAGTCGCTGGCCCCTATGGCACCTTGCTGCTCGCCGATCTTGGCGCGGAAGTCATCAAGATCGAAAAGCGCGCCGGCGGCGACGATACGCGCAGCTGGGGCCCGCCGTTCCTGGATGGCGAGTCGCTGTGGTTCCTGAGCATGAACCGCAACAAGCAGAGCATGACGGTCGACCTGACCCGGGCCGAGGGTCGCGGCATCGCCCATCAACTGGTGCGCCAGGCCGATGTCGTCGTCCTGAATACGACGCAGCGGGTGCAGGAAAAGCTCGGGCTGGACTACGCCACGCTCAAGGCGATTCACCCGGCGCTGATCCATGTGTCCGTGACCGGCTTCGGCCTGCAGGGCGAGCGTGCCGACCTGCCCTGCTATGACCTGATCGCCGAAGGCTACTCCGGCGTGATGCATCTGACCGGTGAGGCAGGCCGGCCCGCACAGAAGGTCGGCACCCCCGCGGCCGACCTGCTGGCGGGCCAGGATATTGCCATGGCCACGCTCGCCGCACTGTTCGAGCGGCAACGCACCGGTGCCGGCAAGCAGGTCGATGTATCGATGGTTGCCACCGCCACGCGCTTCATGGCACCGCGCATCGTCCCGTACCTCGGGTCCGGTGAGCCGCCGATGCGCTCGGGCGGCACCGACTCGGTCATTGCCATCTACCAGGTGTTCGAGACCGCCGACTTCCCCATCACGCTCGGCCTGGGCAACGACGCCATCTGGCAGCGCTTCTGGGACGCGGTTGAACACCCCGCCTACGGCAAGCAGGCCGGTTTTGAAACCAATGCGAAGCGTCGCCAGGCACGAGACACGATCGTCGCCGCCATTGCCGAGCTCCTGGCTACCCAGCCGCGCGAACACTGGCTGGCGCTGTTCGCCAGGCACCGGATCCCGGCCGGCCCGATCAACAGCATCGACCAACTGGTCGACGACGCGCCGTTGCGCGACGCCGGCATGTTCTTTGCCGGCCAGGGTGCCGCGGGGCGTGTCCCGCAGGTTGGCCTCGGCATCGGCTTCGACGGCGCCAGCGCCGTCTACCGCACCCCTCCCCCCGCCCTCGGGCAGGACACCGAACGCATTCTCGCGGAACGTCTTGCCATGTCCGCGACGTGTATCGCAGGCCTCATCGACTCAGAAATCGTCTAACCAGGAGACAAAATGAGCTACTCGGAAATCCTCTACGAAGAAGACGGCCCCATCGGCACGATCACGCTGAACCGGCCGGATGACGGCAACATGTTCACGGAGACCATGTGCCACGAGATTCGCGATTGCATCAACGCGATCCGCCGTGAAACCCGTACGCGCGTGATCGTGATCACCGGTGCCGGCGACAAGTTCTTCTGCACCGGTGGCCGCAAGGACGGCATGCAGGACACCACGCTCTATGCCGGGGTGCTGCCGACGCTTGAGATGTACGAGAGCATCGACCGATTGCAAAAGCCCGTCATTGCGTCGGTCAATGGCTTTGCGGTCGGCGGGGGCAATGTGCTGCAGGTCGTCTGCGATCTGACCATCGCGAAGGCGTCCGCGATCTTCCGCCAGGTGGGCCCGATGGTCGGCAGCTTCGACGCTGGCTACGGCACGTGGTACCTGGAGGACCTGGTCGGAAAGAAGCGCGCCAAGGACATCTGGTACCGCAACCCGAAGATCACCGCTCAGGAGGCGGTCGAGATCGGCTTGATCAACCGTGTCGTCCCCGATGACCAGTTGCGCGCGGCGACCCGGGAGTATGCCCTGGAGGTCGCCGAGCGCGGCGCGTTTGCGCTGGCCTCGCTGAAGAGCGCCTTCAATGCGCGCCACGGCGGCGTGAGCGGCCTGTCCCGGATGGCGCACGACCTGCTGTTGCGCGGCTACCTCGAATCGAACGAGCACGACGAGCTGGCAGCCGCCTTCGCCGAGCGCCGCAAGCCCGACCCCTCGAAGTTCGGACATTGAAGTACGGGTGACCATCATGCAGAACATCCTGACCCTTCACAACCCGCAGAATGCGAGGGACTACTATTTATCGGGCATCTGGCAGCAGGAGACGCTGTACACGCTGGCCCGGCGCCATGCGCGCGAGCGTCCCACCTCCTGCGCATTGCGCGATGCCGATGTCAGGCTGACCTGGCGGGAAGTGGTCGACTGGGTCGACAGCGTCGCCGAAGCGCTCCATCGCCAGGGCCTGAAGCCCGGCGACCGCGTCGGCATCTGGCTGCCCAACGTCGTGCATGCGACCATCATTTTCCTGGCGTGCTCGCGCAATGGCTACGTCTGCTGCCCGTCGCTGCACCAGAACTACACTGTCGACGAGATCTGCACGCTGCTGAACCGCATCCAGTGCCGCGCGCTGTTCGCGATGCCGGGCTATGGCGCCGACGCCGATCGCAACTCCATCTTCGCCAGGGTGGCGGATATCCCGACGCTGGCCTGCGTGCTTGCGCTGCCCAATCCGGCTGCCGGCGATGCCGCACTGCCGGAGGGCGCCCTGCCGTTCCCGGACAGGCAGCCCCCCTCTGCCCTTTCCACCCCGGACCTGAATCCGGACAAGATCGTCTATCTCGCCTTCACATCGGGCACAACCGGCCTGCCCAAGGGCGTCATGCACAGCGACAACACGCTGCTGGCGAATGGCCGTGCGCTGGTCGAAGACTGGGGCCACACGGCCGATACCACGCTGCTGACACTCAGCCCCATGAGCCACCACATTGCGACGGTCGCCATGGAGCAGATGCTGGTGGCCGGGCTGGAGATGGTGATGACCAACCTGCGCGCCGGCAAGCACGCGCTCGACTGGATCCTTGAAACGGGCGCGACCTACGTGATGGGCGTACCCACCCATGCGATGGACATCCTGCAGGCGCTACGCGACCGCAACATGACGTCGCTGGGCGAGGTCCGCACCTTCTACATGGCCGGTGCGGCCATTCCCCGCGAAGTCGCGCAGAAGTTCGTCAGCCTGGGCGTGACGCCGCAGAACGTGTATGGCATGACCGAGAACGGGTCGCACAACTACACCGTTCCGACCGACACGCAGGACACCATCGTGTCCACCTGCGGTCGCGCGTGCCGGGGCTACGAGGTGAAGCTCTGGAAGCAGGACAACATCGACGAAGAAGCCGAAGTCGGCGAAGTCGGCGAGATCGGCGGGCGCGGCGGCCTTTTGATGCTCGGGTACTTCAGCAACCAGGTCGCTACCGAGACCTCGTTCAACATCCATGGCTGGTTTATGAGTGGGGACCTCGGCATCGTCGATGAGAACGGCTGCGTGGTGATCGTCGGGCGCAAGAAGGACCTGATCATCCGGGGCGGACACAACATCCACCCGGCACGGATCGAGGAACTCGCCATGCGCCATCCCAAGGTGGAACGCGCCGCGGCCTACCCGGTGCAGGACGAGCGACTGGGCGAGAAGGTCTGCCTGGCGGTCATCGTGCGCGCCGGGCAGGAGCTGCCGGCGAGCGACATGCTGGAACACCTCGCGGGCTGCGGCTTGTCCAAGTACGACATGCCCGAGTACTTCCTCGGACTCGACAGCTTCCCGCTGACTGCCAGCGGGAAGATCCTCAAACGCGAACTGGTCGAGATGACCCTGCGCGGACAACTGAAGCCGACGGCGGTCCGGTATCGGGCACGGGCCGTCGCGGGAGCATAAACATGGCAATTGACATCAAGTATTCCGGCCCGTATGCGGTCCTGACCCTGAACCGGCCCGACGCACTGAACGCATTGCAGTTCACGATGATCGAGGCCCTGTCATACACCCTTGACCAGGTGGCCGCATCCGATGCGCGCGCGCTGATCGTCACCGGCGCCGGCCCCAAGGCCTTCTGTGCCGGCGCCGACATCAAGGAGCTGATGGACAGGGACCTGATGGCGCAGCGGCTCGGCGCCCATCTGGGCCAGCGCACCTTCGCCAAGCTGGCCGCGCTGCGGATCCCGTCCGTGGCGGTGCTGCACGGCTACGCCTTCGGCGGCGGCCTCGAACTGGCCATGGCCTGTACCTTCCGCATCGCCACCGTCAAGGCGCGCATGGGCCTGCCGGAGATCAAGCTTGGCCTGATTCCCGGCTACGGCGGCACCCAGCGGCTGCCGCGCCTGGTGGGCGAGGCGCGCGCCACCGAACTGGTGATGTCGGGTCGGACGGTGGATGCCATCGAGGCCGAGCGTTGGGGCCTGGTCAACCGGGTCGTGCCGGAAGGCGAACCGGTGGAACTCGGCAAAGCCTTCATGGCCGATTTCGTCGGCTACAGCCGGTGCGCATCGCTGTTTGCCCGCGAGGCCGTCGCACGCGGCATGGCAACCACGCTGGACGAAGGCCTAGACATCGAAGCCGACCTGTCCACCCTTGCCTACCAGACCGCCGATGCGGCGGAAGGCATGCGCGCATTCCTCCAAAAACGCACGCCGGAGTTCAAAGATGCCTGAGATCAACGGTACGGTCATCGTGACGGGCGGCAGCCGCGGTATCGGTGCATCCATCTCAATCGAGCTTGCCAGCGCCGGCTTGCACGTGGCATGCCTGTCCCGCTCCGGCGAGCTTCCCGATCTGCAAGGGCTGGACGAAGCAGCGCAAAGCAGGGTGCGCGCCAGGCGCTGCGATATCACTGACCCGGACTCGGTCCAGGCTGCGTTCGCCGCGGTGCCGGCAATGTTCGGCAAGCCGGTGGTGGGCCTGGTCAACAACGCGGGCATCCATCTGCAAGGCGCGTCCGCAACCTTTCCGATTGCAGACTTCGAGCGGGTGATGACGACCAATGCCACCTCGGTGCTGCTCGCCAGCCAGGCCGCCTACCCCTACCTGTGCGAGAGCGGTTCGTCGCTGATCGTCAATATCGGATCGTTCTACGACAAGCTGGGCGTCAAGGGCAACGCCGCCTACTGCGCATCCAAGGCCGCCGTGGGTGCGATCTCGCGCTGCCTCGCCGTGGAATGGGCCCGCAACGGCATCCGCGTCCTCAATATCGCGCCCGGGTATATCGAGACGGACCTGAACCGGGAGGAGCTGAACGGGGAGGCGCTGCAAGCGTTCCTGAAGAAACGCATTCCGGCCGGCGGACCGGGGCAAGCCGCCGACATTGGCCGGCTTGTCGCCATGCTGTTCCAGTTGCCCGGACGTTTCCTGACCGGCGAGACGCTCTATGTCGACGGTGGCCAGGGCATGGCCCTTTGATCAAGGATGCACGCATGAACATTCTGGAACGACTGGACGCCCGCCTGCCCCTCTCCGATGAAGAGCGGATGATCCTCGACAGCGTCAGGCATCTCTGTGAAACGCAGATCGCACCGCGCGCGGCCGAGTATGACCGCACTGGCGCCTTCCCTTGGGAGAACGTGCAGGCGATCAATGCGCTGGGGCTGAACGCGATGTTCATCCCCGACGCCTACGGTGGCGCTCAACTCTCCTATCTCTGCTACCTCGCTTGCGTGCGGGAGATCTCCAAAGCGTGCGCCTCGACCGGCATCGTCTGGGCGACAAACTTCCATGCCATCAAGCCGCTGATCGAATACGGCAGCGAGGAACAGAAGGCCCGTCTGCTGCCACGGATTGCAGAGGGCGGTCTCGCTTCACTGGCGATCACCGAGCCGTCGGCCGGCTCCGACGCGACCGGCATGCGCACCAGCTTTACCCCTGACGGCGACGACATCGTCATCGACGGTGGCAAGACCTTTATCACCAACGGCGACGTCGCCGACCAGTACCTGCTGTTCGGCAAGTGGTCGGAGATCAGCGATCCGAAGGCAGCCATTTCGGTGCTGATCATGGAGAAAGGCACCGAGGGGCTGCGCGTGCTGGGCACGGAGCACAAGATGGGCACACGCGCCTCCAGCACCGCCAGCCTGGCATTCGATGGCTGCCGCGTGCCGCGCGCCAACCTGATCGGCAATCCCGGGGATGGCCTGCGCATCCTGTTCGGCTCGCTGAACCGCTCGCGGCCCAGCGTCGCTGCGCATGCGCTGGGCATCGCCCGCGCGGCCTTCGAGGATGCCGTTGCGTATATCAACGAGCGCCGGCAATCGGGCAAGCGGATCCTGGAATTCCAGGGCATCCAGTTCATGCTGGCCGACCTCGCCTCGGAACTGGCGCTGTGCGAATCGTGGCTATGGCGCGTCGGCGAGATGGTCGACGCCGGCGAGAAAGACTTCGGCGTGGAGGCCTCGATGCTGAAGCAGCGCGCATCGGATGCCGCCATGCGGATCACGACGGATGCCGTGCAGCTTCTGGGTGGCTACGGCTACTGCAACGACTATCGCGTCGAACGGCTGATGCGCGACGCCAAGATCACGCAGATCTGGGAGGGCACGAACCAGGTGCACCGCCAGCTGATCGGACGCAGTTTCTTGAAGAAGTAGGAGACAACGGTGACAACTATCCAAACCGTCGGCGTGGCCGGCGCCGGCACCATGGGGGCCGGGATCGCCATCGTGGCGGCCCGCGCCGGATTCCGGACCATCGTGTTCGATGCCAGGCAAGAGGCGCTTGACCGCGCCAGAGGCCAGACCGAGGCATTCCTGAAGAAATCGGAGGAACGCGGCAAGCTGCCGCCGGGCGCTGCCGCCGCCGCGCTGGACCGGTGGCAAGGCACCACCGACTTGGCCAGCCTTGCGGCGTGCGACATCGTCATCGAGGCCGTGTTCGAGGATCTCGCGGTCAAGCACCAGTTGTTCCAGGCGCTCGACCAGGTCTGCCCGGAGCGCACCATCTTTGCGTCGAACACCTCCACGATCTCCATCACCGAGATCGCCGGCGGCTCAGGCCGGCCGGACCGCTTCGTCGGCATGCACTTCTGCCTGCCGGCGCAACTGATGAAGCTGATCGAGATGTCGCCGGGGCTGGCGACATCCGACGAAACCTTCCGGCGTGCCTGGACCTTTGCCGAAGCCATGGGACAGAAGCCTGTGACCACGCAGGACACACCGGGCTTCATCCTCAACTACTTCCTGATCCCGTTCAACAACGACGCCATCAGGCTGGTTGAGCAAGGCGTGGCCGAGCCCGCCGATATCGACCTGGCGATCAAGACCGCGCTCGGCTATCCGATGGGCCCGCTCGAGTTGCTCGACCTGGTCGGCATGGATACCCAGAAGCTGCTGTGCGAGGCCATGCATGGCCTGACCCATGAGCCGCGCGCCGCCTGCCCGCCGCTGGTACGGCGCATGATCGCCGCCAACCGCCTTGGCAAGAAGACCGGCAGAGGTTTTCACGTCTACGGCGATACCAAGATGTTCGGAGCCTGATATGCGATACGAGATCGTTCGAGCCGGCGAGAGCCGCTCCTTCCCTGCCCCGCACGCCTTCCTGGAACAATCCACTGCGGACGGCGAGGGCCTGGTCTACCTCGGCGCCAGCGCCGGCGCAGCCTATGCCTGCGGCACCGGCCATGAGGCCCGCACCTTCGTGGCCATTGAGCTCGATACCGAGTGTCTGGGTTTCCACACCGGCGAAAGCCGCGGCCTGGAAGGGTCGAATGTCGTTGGCTTCGCCCGCTTCCGGCTGGGCAATGCCGATCCCAGCCCGCTGGTTGAACTGGTGCGGCAACCGGGCACGGATCCAGCGGCGATCGAGGCTGCCAAGGCGGCATTCCAGGCCAGTGGCCTGGTGGTGGCGGTCTGCAATGACTTTCCCGGCCGCATCGTCGACCGGCTGATCAGGCCCTACTTCAACGCGGCACTGCGGCGTCTGGACGAAAAACTGGCCAGCGCCGCGGACCTGGACAAGACCCTGTGCCTGGGCCTCGGCTATCCGGAAGGCCCGATCTCGCTGCTCGAGCGCACCGGGCTGGCGCAGCACTACGCTGTTACCCAGGCGCTCTACGAGGCGCTGGGCCAGGAACCCTATGCACCCGCTCGCCGGGCCCGCGTAGCCGCCGAACGCGCCAAGGCAGGGACGCCATGACCCAACCATTGACTGGGGTGAAGGTGCTGGACTTCAGCACCCTGCTGCCCGGGCCGCTGTGTTCCCTGCTGCTGGCCGAGGCCGGGGCCGAGGTCATCAAGTTCGAGCGACCCGGCCGCGGCGACGAAATGCGATCGTACGAGCCCAAGGCGGACGCGGACAGTACCAACTTCGTGCTCCTCAATCGCGGCAAGAAGTCCGTCGCCATCGATCTGAAATCGCCGGCTGCGATCGACAGCCTTGTGCCGCTGATCCAGGAAGCCGACGTGCTGCTTGAGCAGTTTCGGCCCGGTGTGATGGACCGGCTGGGGCTTGGCTATGCGGATGTCGCGAAGATCAATCCGCGGCTGGTGTACTGCTCGATCACGGGCTTTGGCCAGCACGGCCCGAGGGCGAACGAGGCCGCGCATGACCTGAATTACGTCGCCGCTGCCGGCATGCTGTCGCTGACCGCCGGCGCTGACGGCAAGCCGGGGCTGCCGCCGGCGCTGATCGCCGACATTGCCGGCGGCGCGTATCCGGCCATGATCAATATCCTGCTGGCCCTGCGCCAACGCGAGCAGACCGGCAAAGGCATCCATCTGGACATCGCCATGGCCGACAACCTGTTTGCGTTCCAGTACTGGGGACTCGGCGCCGGTGCCCGGGGCCAGTGGCCCCGCCCCGCCTCGGACCTTGTGACTGGGGGCTCGCCGCGGTATCAGGTCTACCGGACCGCCGATGGCGCTTTCCTCGCCGCGGCACCGATCGAAGAAAAGTTCTGGGGCAACTTCACCACGCTGATCGGACTGGACGCCGCGGCACTCGATCGGCTCGCGCCGGCAGAGGCGACCGAGGCTGTCGCCGCCGCCGTGGCAAAGCATACAGCTGACTACTGGATGGACCGCTTCGCGGGACAGGACGTTTGCACCAGCCGCATGGTCAGCCTGGAGGAGGCGGCGGCGGACCCGCATTTCGCTGCACGGCATCTGTTTGACCGGACAGTGAGGACCGCAGCCGGCACCACATTGTCCGCGTTGCCCGTTCCGTTGGACGCGGCGTTCCGCAACGTTAGCCCCGAGCAGGCCTCGCCCGCCCTCGGCGCCGACAACCATCTTCTAGAACCATAAATATGAAAGCTATCGTTATCCAGGAGTTCAATGAACCCGAGCATCTGTCCATTGGCGAGTTGCCGGATCCGGTGCTCCCTGCCGATGGTGTCCTGATTGAAGTCCGCGCCGCCGCGGTCAACTATCCCGACCTGCTGGTGGTGCGCGGCAAGTACCAGATACTGCCCGAGCGCCCTTTTGCACCGGGCAAGGATGCAGCAGGAGTCGTGCGCGCGGTCGGCAGCGATGTCAGGAAGCTGCGTCCCGGCGATCGCGTGGTGGCGCAACTCGAATACGGTGCGTACGCGGAACTCGTCAGTGCCAGCGAGAACGCTTGTTTCCGGATCCCGGACAGCATGTCGTTCGAAGATGCCGCGGCGATGGGGCTCGTCTACCAGACTGCATACTTCGCTCTTGTCGAACGAGGGGGATACCAGGAAGGTGAAACGGTACTGGTGACCGGCGCTGCCGGTGGCGTCGGCTCTGCGGCGCTGCAGATCGTGAAGGGACTTGGTGGTACCGCGCTCACCGGCGTCAGCGGCGCCGAACATGCGAAGGCCGTCATGGCGATGGGCGCGGACGCTGTCATCGACCTGGCGGCGCCGAACCTGCGGGATGCCCTGCGCGACCAGGTGCGCGCCGCAACGGGCGGGCACGGTGCGGATGTTCTGCTCGACACGCTTGGCGGCGACGTGTTCGATGCGGCCTTGCGCGCGATGGCATGGTGCGGTCGTGCGGTGGTCATCGGCTTTGCCGCCGGCCGCATCCCGGAGATCAAGGCCAACTACCTGCTGGTCAAGAACATCAGCGTAGGCGGGCTGCAGTGGAGCGACTATCGGGAGCGGCAACCCGGGAAGGTCCAGGCGGTGCAGGAAAAGCTCTTCAGCCTGTATGAGCAAGGGGCTATCCGGCCGCCGATTGCCGGCGTGCTGCCGCTGGGCCGTGCTGGGGAAGCGCTGACCAAACTGGCATCGGGGCAGGTCGCTGGCAAGTACGTTCTCACAATCGATTGATCTCAAGCGGCGTCATGTACCGCGGGCCTTTCAACTGTCGCTGCTGGTGACATGTTGTCGTTGTTTGAACCGCTTGGTTCCGCCCTCCTGGGCGGGTCACTTATATGAACGCGCCCCGGTTTGCAAGGTATGACGACCATTCTGGCTCGAGCAGGACTGGTTGCAGACTTATATCCGGCCTTGCGGTGCAGGCGAGCCTGCGGGCCTTCATGGATATCCGCCGGCAGCGTCCCTATCTTTTGGTCGTGCTTTGAGGCACCTGTGACTCGTTGGGCTTACGCTCTCGCGGTCCGACCTGTCTTGCCATGATGCTCATCTCACCGTCGCAACCTGCGGGCGGGTCCTGCCTTCCTCCTCTGCAGCCCGGCCTGCCATCAGGCAGGCCTGACCGAGACGTAGTCGCGGTCATAAGCCCGGTCATGCGCCCAGCCAGACCTTGCCGCCGGTGCCGGTTTGTTTGGGCACCAAGCCAAGATAGGCCGCCAGTTGCCGGCCGGACTTGAAGGTGTGGACATCGCCAATGGTGGCAACATTGGCCGTGGCGGTGTGCATGCCGATGCCCGGGATAGCGAGGATGGTCTGGCAAGCCTGGTTCTGCCGGCCCCAGGCGTTGATACGCTGGTCGAGGCGGGCAATCTCCTGATCGAGCCGTTCGATGCTTTGCAATTGTTCGTGCACGAACTCGAACAGCATGGGCGGCACGCTCTGCTCGATGTCGGCCATGTGCTCGACGATTTCATGCAGGCCGGTGCGCAGTCCGCGCGGGAAGTGGACGCCGAATTCAAACAGCGTGCCCCGCAACTGGTTGACCAGCATGGTGCGCATCTTCACGCGCAACTGGCGCAGTGCGTGCAGGCTGAGCACGCACTGCTGCGACTCGTTCTTGGGGGCAACGACAGGCATGCCGGGCAGCTGCGCCGCGGTCCAGATGGCCTTGGCGTCGGCAGCATCGGTCCTGTGCCTATTACTCCAGCGATTGTTCTTGAGCACGCGCCCGTGCGTCGGCGCTGTGCGAGCGCAGCGACGCACTTCCCGGCGCCGCCGCCTCGCCCCAGCTGATGCGCCGCGCGCAGCGCAGCCGTAGGCGTTGACGCGATGCCCCAGTCAGCAGGCGGCCTACGCCCTGCATGGGGATCGTTCAAAAGTGGGCCTTCGCAAGGCACTGTCACTCACTCACCTGGCGTAGCAGGCTCGAACGGCTGACCACATAGAAACGGAAATCACCACCGCCCCGAACCACCAACGCCGCCCCCTTGATGAAGGCCAGCCGCAGGCGACGCGCTTTTGGTTACTTTTGTCGCTCGGACAAAAGTGACCCGCCCAGGAGGGCGGAACCAAGCGGTTCAAACAACGACGACATGTCACCAGCCGCGCGAGCCGTCGAGCAACGACCAGCCGATCGCGCAATCCTAGCCCTGTCTTGGCGCACGACGCATCCACGCCTGCACTTCCCCCATGATCCCGCGGCGGAACGCAAGCACGCACAGGATAAAGATCACCCCGGTCACCAGCGTCACCGACTCGCCCAGCGTCGCGAACCATTCCACCCCCGTCAGGCTTGCCAGCCCGACGCCGATATCGCCGAGCTTGTTCTCCAGCACGACAATGACCAGCGCGCCAATCACCGGCCCAGTCAGCGTACCCATGCCCCCCACCAGCGTCATCAGGATCACCGTCCCCGACATAGTCCAGTGGACATCCGTCAGCGTCTCAAAGCCAAGCACCAACGCCTTTATCGACCCCGCCAGGCCAGCCAGCGCCGCCGACAGAACAAAGGCCAGCAGCTTGAAACGGTTGGCGTCAAAGCCCAACGACACCGCACGCGCCTCGCTCTCCTTGATCGCCTTGAGCAGTTGCCCGAACGGCGAATGGACGACGCGCACGATCAACGCAAAGGCAGCCACGAAGATCGCTACGACAACGTAGTAGAACGTCATGTCGGAGGACAGCGGCAGTACGCCGAAGAGGCTGCCCCTCGGGATGCCCTGCATCCCGTCCTCGCCGCCGGTGGCCGGCGTCTGCAGGCACACGAAGAAGAACATCTGCGCCAGCGCGAGCGTAATCATCGAGAAGTAGATGCCTTGCCGGCGAATGGCGAGCGAGCCCATCAGCAAGCCAACTACCGTGGCAGTCGCGACGCCCGCCAGCAGGCCGACTTCCGCGGAAACGCCCCAGGTCTTCATCGCGTAACCGGTTGCATAGCCAGCCCCGCCAAAGAACGCGGCATGCCCGAACGACAACAGGCCGGTAAAGCCGAGCAGCAGGTTGAAGGCCGCGGCGAACAGTGCGAAGCAAAGGATCTTCATCACGAACACCGGGTAGACGCCCGCCTGGGGCGCCAGCACCAGCATGGCCAGCAGCAGGATGCCAAGGTATCTGGACACGCGCGTGGCGGAGCCCGGTGCGGATCCGGCCGGCATGGCAAGACGGGAGGTGGAGAAGTATCCGCTCATCATTTTTCCTTACCAAACAGTCCTGCAGGCCGAAACAGCAAGACGATGACCATCACGAGAAACACCACGGTCGAGGAGGCTTCCGGGTAGAACACCCTGGTCAGGCCCTCGACGACACCCAGGCCGAGCCCGGTCAGCACCGCGCCAAGGATCGAACCCATGCCGCCGATCACCACCACGGCAAACACTAGGATGATCAGGTTCTGCCCCATCAGCGGGGAAACCTGCGTGACCGGCGCGGCGAGCACACCGGCGAGGCCGGCCAGCGCCACCCCGAAGCCATAGATCGCCGTAATCAGCAGCGGCACATTGACGCCGAACGCCTCCACGATCTTCGGGTTCTCGGTTCCCGCGCGGAGCACGGAGCCGAGCCTGGTCTTCTCGATCAGGAACCAGGAACCCAGGCACACCGACAGCGATGCACCGACGACCCAGGCGCGGTAGTTGGGCAGGATCATGAAGCCCAGGTTTGTCCCGCCGGAGAGCGCTTCCGGCGTCGAGTACGGCAGGCCGGAGACCCCGTAGGCCGAGCGCAATACACCTTCCACCACCAGCGTCACACCGAGCGTCAGTAGCAAGCCATAGATATGGTCCAGCTTGTAGATGCGCCGCAGTAGCAGACGCTCCAGCACCACGCCCAGGATGCCAACGGCAAGTGGGGCAAGCACCAGCATCGCCCAGTAGGACAGTCCCAGGTAGGTCGTGCCCATCCACGCCAGCACCGCGCCCAGCATGAACAAGGCGCCATGGGCGAAGTTGATGACGTTCAGCAGTCCGAAGATCACGGCCAGGCCGAGACTGAGCATGGCGTAGAACGCGCCGTTGACCAGTCCGAGCAGGACCTGCGAGAGCAATGCCGGCAGCGGTATTCCGAAGATTTCAATGGGCATCGTCAGCCTCACACTCCAAGTAGTTCGTGCAGCACCGGCATCTTGGCCTGCAGCTCACTGGCCGCGAAGCGCTCGACGATGCTGCCATGCTCCATCACGTAGAAGCGGTCGGCCAGCGGCGCGGCGAAGCGGAAGTTCTGCTCCACCATCACCACCGTGTACCCCTTCTGCTTGAGCATCAGGATCATGCGCGCGAGCGCCTGCACGATCACCGGTGCCAACCCTTCCGAGATTTCATCGAGCAGCAGCAGGTTGGCACCCGTGCGCAGGATGCGCCCGACCGCCAGCATCTGCTGCTCGCCGCCGGAAAGACGCGTGCCCTGGCTCTGGCGGCGCTCCTTCAGGTTCGGGAACATCTCGTAGATATCCGCCTCGCTCATGCCCTTGCTGGTGTCGGCGCCCTTGAGCACGGGCGGCAGCATCAGGTTTTCTTCGCATGAGAGGCTGGAGAAGATGGCGCGCTCTTCGGGGCAATAGCCAATGCCGTAGTGCGCGATCTTGTGCGTGGGCAGGCTGATGGTTTCATGGCCATTGACCTTGATCGAGCCCTTGCGCGCACCCGTCAGGCCCATGATCGCGCGCAGCGTGGTGGTGCGACCGGCGCCGTTGCGGCCCAGCAGCGTGACCACTTCACCGCGGTTCACCGTCAGGTCCACGCCGTGCAGGATGTGCGATTCGCCGTACCAGGCCTCCAGGCCCTTGATTTCGAGGGCAGGTGTATTCGATGTCGTCATGTCGTGCCCCTCAGTGCGCGCCTTGCAGTTCCGCGTCGACGGTACCCATGTAGGCCTCCATCACGCGCGGGTCCTTCGACACTTCAGCGTAAGGGCCCTCGGCCAGGATCGCGCCGCGCTGCAGCACCGTGATCTTGTCCGCGATCGACGACACCACGCTCATGTTGTGCTCCACCATCAGGATGGTGCGGCCCGCCGAGACCTTCCTGATCAGCTGCGTGACGCGGTCCACGTCCTCATGGCCCATGCCCTGCGTGGGTTCGTCCAGCAGCATCAGCTCGGGCTCCATCGCCAGCGTCGTGGCGATCTCGAGCGCGCGCTTGCGGCCGTACGGCAGGTTCACCGTGACGGTTTGCGCGAACTCGGTCAGCCCGACCTGCTCGAGCAGTTCCATGGCGCGGTCGTTGAGCACGTTCAGCGAGCGCTCGCTGCGCCAGAACTGGTACGCGGTGCCAAGCTGGCGCTGCAGGCCGATGCGCACGTTCTCCATCACCGTCAGGTGCGGGAACACCGCCGAGATCTGGAAGGAACGGATCACGCCGCGGCGCGCGATCTGCGCGGGCTTCTCGCGGGTGATGTCGATGCCGTTGAATAGGATGGTGCCGGTGGTCGGCTCCAGGAACTTGGTGAGCAGGTTGAAGCAAGTGGTCTTGCCCGCGCCGTTGGGCCCGATCAATGCATGGATCGACCCGCGGCGTACTTGCAGGTTGACATCGCTGACCGCCGTAAAGCCCCTGAAGGCCTTCGACAGTTGCGTTGTCTGCAGGATGAGATCTGACATGGGAAGTGGAAGCGCTCGGATGAAGGACAAAACAGGGCCTCCGGTGGCCTTGGCCACCGGGATTCCCTTCAAGCGGGGATCAGGGACAGACGCGGCGCGTCAGCCCTTCAGCGGGCAGGCGCTCTGTGCCAGCGGTTCAAACGCCTTGTCCTTCGGAATCACTTTGCGGATCTTCATCAGGTCCCACTCGCCCTTCGACTCCGCCGGTCCCTTGGCTTCGGCGAGGTACATGTCGTGGACCATCTGCCCGTTGGCCTGGATACGGCCGCCCTTGGCAAAGAAGTCGTTGACCGGCGTCTCGCGCATCTTCGCCATGACCTTGTCGGGGTCCGCGCTGCCGACGGTCTGCACGGCCTTGAGGTAGTGGATAACGGCGGAGTACATGCCGGCCTGGACCATGGTCGGCATCGACTTGGTCTGGGCAAAGAATTTCTTCCCGAAAGCCCGGGTCTCGTCGTTGTAGTCCCAGTAGAAGGCCGTGGTGAACTGGAGGCCCTGCGACGCCTTCAGGCCCATACCCTTCAGGTCGCTATCGAAAATCAGCAGGGGCGCAACCACCTGCTTTCCTGTTCCCAGGCCGAACTCCGCGGCCTGGCGCACCGCGTTCTGGGTATCGCGCCCGGCATTGGCCAGTGCGATGACCTGCGCCTTGGACGACTGCGCCTGCAGCAGGAACGAAGCAAAATCCGATGCCGAGAGCGGGTGTCGGACCTTCCCGCTCACCTTGCCGCCGGATTGCTCGACCACCGCGACGGCACTGGCTTCCAGCGAATGGCCGAAGGCATAGTCAGCGGTCACGAAGAACCAGTCCTTCTTGCCTTCCTCGACGATCGCCCGCGCCGTGCCGTTGGCCAAAGCATAGGTGTTGTAGACGTAGTGCACACCATAAGGCGAGCACTGCTTGCCCGTGAGTTCGGTCGTGGCGGAACCCGCGAAGATGGTGATCTTCTTCTTGCTTGCGCCGAGCTTCTGCAGCGCCAGCGCCGAAGCCGAGTCGGTGGACTCGATGATCATCTCGACGTTATTGCGGTCATACCACTCCCGCGCCCGGGTCGCGGACACATCGACCTTGTTCTGGTAGTCCGCGCTCAGGACCTCGATGGGCCTGCCGAGAACCTTGCCGCCGAAATCCTGGACCGCCATCTTGACCGCGGCGACCCCGCCCGGCCCGCCAATACCTGAGTACACGCCCGTCATATCTACGAGGGCGCCGATCCGGAAGGGCTCCTCCGCCAGCGCCGGATGGCAGAGCGTTGCCAGGCAAGCCAGCGCGCATGTGCGCAGCACCGTAGTCTTCATTGAATGTCTCCAGTCGTACGTTATCGTCGTGGGCTGCCGCTGCGGACAGGGCAGCCTTCTTCTTTCTCTGCAACAACGATGCCAGCCCTGGAACCCCTGAAAACCGGCAGAAATCGGGGATTTCTGTGTCTTCGCCGGCTTGACGAGGACATTCGTGCCCACGCACATGTCCTCGGAAACTACAGTCCTGGTGCTCTCGAAGGCCGCGACAGCGGCTCAGGACTCAACGACAAAGCGCCGGTGTTCGGCGCCGCCAGCGCGGGCACACCGATGGCGTACCGCCCAGACCACGGCGCGCATTGCCTTGCTTCCAAGGCACTGGACCGTCCGCGTGCAGCGCTCGAACGCCACGTCATCCGGAAAATACCGAAGCTCCGCGGCACTGCCGAGGATCACCGCGATATCGAGTGGGGATTCCTGCTGGATAGCCAGCGCCAGCAGGCGGCTAAGCCGCCGCGTCACTGCGTTGCCATCGTCCGGCCTTTGCTGCCTGGCTTCCGACTGGATGGCACGCACCGCGGCCCGGATGTGGTGGAGCATCTCTGCAATACACATCTCGGACTGCGTTGACCGTATCGATTGCCTTGCGCCTGCCACCGTCCACTCCTTGTATTGCAGCGCCTCGCCTGTGGGTTGTCAGAACAGTTCCGGCGGGATAGCCAGCACGCTGTCGGCCCCATGCAGGATGCGATGGCGGTGTGCGCCGGCCTGCGCGAGGATGTGCTCCGCGAAGAAACGCGCGGTGGCCACCTTCGCCTCCATGAATGCCTTCGCTTCACCACGCGCCGCATACTCGTCGGCAACAAGCAACGCACGTGCCAACAGCCACCCAGCCACCAGTTCACCCGCCAGGGTCAGGTAAGGAACGCTTCCGGCATAGACCGCATTGGGGGCTTGTGCCCCCTCGCGCACGACATACCCGACGACATCGAGGAAGGCCTCCCGCGCATGTGCCAGGCCGGCCCTGACCGAGGCCGCGGCCGCGCCATCCCGCTGCGCGAGTTGCGCCTCGGTCTGCTCGATCTGCGCGGCGATCGCCCGCGCCATCGCACCGCCATCGCGGATCGTCTTGCGACCCACCAGGTCGTTTGCCTGGATGGCGGTGGTGCCTTCATAGATCGGGAGGATGCGGGCGTCGCGGTAGTACTGCGCGGCGCCGGTTTCCTCGATGAAGCCCATGCCACCATGGACCTGGATATTCAGCGACGTGACCTGCACGCCCATTTCCGTGCAGTAGCCCTTGATCAGCGGCAGCAGGAACTCGTAGAACGCATGCTGGGCCTGCCTGACCCCGGCGTCAGGGTGGCGGCAGGCCTGGTCGTCGGCGGCAGCCGCGACCAGCAGCATCGCCCGGCAGCCCTCGATGCGGGCGCGCATTTCCATCAGCATCCGGCGGACGTCCGGGTGCCGGATGATGGCGACACTGCCCGCGGCCGATCCATCCACCGGACGGCCCTGCACGCGCTCGCTCGCATACGCCACGGCCTGCTGGTACGCGCGCTCGGCAATGGCGACGCCCTGCACGCCGACGGCAAAGCGTGCCGAGTTCATCATCTGGAACATGTACTCCAGGCCGCGGTTCTCCTCGCCAATCAGGTAGCCGGTTGCGCCGCCATGGTCCCCGTACTGCATCACCGCCGTCGGACTCGCCTTGATGCCAAGCTTGTGCTCGAGACTGGTGGCATGCACGTCATTGCGTTCGCCCAGGCTCCCGTCCGCCTGGACCAGGACCTTCGGCACTATGAACATGCTGATGCCCTTGATGCCCTCGGGCGCGCCTGCGACCCGGGCAAGCATCAGGTGCACGATGTTCTCGGTCAGGTCATGGTCGCCGTAGGTGATGAAGATCTTGGTGCCGAACAGCTTGTAGGTCCCATTCTCCTGGCGCTCGGCGCGCGTGCGCACCAGCGACAGGTCACTGCCCGCCTGCGGCTCGGTCAGGTTCATGGTGCCCGTCCACTGTCCCGAGACCAGCTTGTGCAGGTACGTCTGGCGCATCGCCTCCGAGCCAGCTGCGGCCAGCGCGGCAATGGCGCCGTCGCTGAGCAGTGCGCACAGCGCGAAGCTCAGGTTGGCGGAGTTCACCATCTCCGAACACGCTGCCCCGATCACCTTCGGCAAACCTTGCCCGCCGTATTGCGGAGGATGCTGGACGCCCAGCCATCCGGCTTCCGCGTACTGGCGGAAGGCCTGCCGCAAGCCGGGGCTCGTCTTCACACCCCCATCGACCAGGGTCGCAGGCTCGCGGTCGCCGCTGGCGTTGAGGGGCGCGATCACCGCCTCGTTGAAACGGGCGCACGCTTCCAGCACGGCGGCTGCCGTCTCGATGCCGGCGTCCTCGAAGCCATCCAGCCGGGCGAGTTCGTCCAGGCCAGCCAGGTGCTCGATGTTGAAGAGGAGGTCCTTGAGCGGTGCTACGTATGTCATTGGGGTCTCGCGTATGGGGGGACACGCCTGGCCGGTTCAGTTCGTCGGGCAAACGCGTCCGGGATTGGAGGAGCTCGGGTGTCCCTGAATCAGGCGTGCGGCTGAGGAGCGCCGTCTGATTCGCGCCCTGTGGCAGGGCAATACCCGATATGCGCAGGGGGACGCCGGGGGCGGGCGTAGATGCCGCCCTCCGGCAACTGCATTTCAGCGGCCGGTGAAGCGTGGGGCCCGCTTTTCCAGGAAGGCGTTGATGCCTTCGCCGGCGTCGCCTGTCTGTGTGGCCAGGACAAAGAGTTCGGCTTCCGCCCGCAGGCCGGCCTCAAGGTCCAGCGTTGCCGCACGCCGGACCGCCTCGCGGGCGAGGTGGACCGCGGCGGGCCGCCCTTCCGCAAGCGAGGCGAGGAATGCCAGGCCAATGCTCACGGCATCGCCATCCTCGACCAGCTTGTCGACCAGGCCGATCTCCCGCGCCTCGTCGGCAGAGACAAGGCGACCGGAGAGGATCAGTTCCATCGCCTTGTCGGTTCCGACCAGGCGCGGCAGGCGCTGGGTCCCGCCATAGCCGGGGATCAGGCCGAGCTTGATCTCCGGCAAACCCAGCCTGGCGCCGGCGACTGCCACCCGGTGGCTGCAGGACATGGCCAGCTCCAGGCCGCCGCCCAGCGCCGCGCCGCGGATCACCGCAACCGTCGGTACCCGCAGGGCAGCCAGCCTGGAGAACGTGCCCTGTCCCAGCGCAGCGCCGTCACCATGTTGCGATGCCGTCCTGCCGCACAGCTCACCGATGTCGGCACCGGCACAGAATGCCCGGTCGCCGCCGCCGACCACCAGTACCGCCCGGACGTCGGAATCGGTGATGGCATCAATGCACTTCGACAGTGTCTGGATCATGCCGGAGTTCAGCGCATTGAGCGCCGCCGGCCGGTCGAGTGTCAGCACCGCCACTTCGTCGATATAGTGCAGGCCGATCGTCATGACTTGTTCTCCCCACTGTCGCCGGCAACCTTCCCCTGGTAGACGTCACGGAAACGCGGCTTGCGCTTCTCCAGGAAGGCATGGACGCCCTCCTGCGACTCAGCCGTGCCGTAGTAAAGCGCCAGGGCCTGCATGCCCAGCCCGCCAATACCGCGGATCGAGTCCGTATCGGCATTGAAGGAGCGCTTGGCGATCGCCAGGGCGGTCGGGCTCATGGCGAGGATTTCCTGGCACCACTTGTCCACCTCGGCGTCGAGCTGGTCGGCGGGTACCACGGCGTTGATCAAACCCATGGCCAGCGCCTCGGCGGCGGTGTAGCGCCGGCACAGGAACCAGATCTCGCGGGCACGCTTCTCGCCGACGACGCGAGCCAGCAAGGCCGTACCGAAGCCGGGATCGACCGAGCCAACCTTGGGGCCGACCTGGCCGAACTGCGCGGTTTCGGAAGCGATCGCCAGGTCGCAGCAGGTCACCAGCACATTGCCGCCGCCGATGGCATAGCCATTGACGCGCGCGATCACGGGCTTGGGACATTCCCGGATGATGCCCTGCAGCTCCTCGACCGGCAGGCCGATCACGCCGCGGCCGTCGTAGCCACCGTCGTGCGCGGACTGGTCGCCGCCAGTGCAGAATGCCTTCTCGCCGGTACCGGTCAGCACGACCACGCCGACCGACTTGTCCCACGAGGCCGCATTCAGCGCGTGAATCAGCTCGTCACAGGTGCGGCCACGGAAGGCGTTGTACTTCTGCGGACGGTTGATGGTGATGCGCGCCACACCTTCGCGCACTTCATAGAGGATGTCGGTATATTCGTTCATGGTTCTCAACCGTGCATGGTCAGGCCGCCAGAGACGCTGATAACCTGGCCGGTAATGAAGTTGGCGTCGTCACTGGCGAGGAATGCCACGATGCCGGGAATGTCCTCGGGCTGGCCCAGGCGCTTGAGCGGGATCGCGCGCTTCAGCCCTTCATAGATCTTCTGGCCGAACTCGCCCTCGCCGAGGAAGGACTGCAGCAGCGCCGTATCGGTCGGGCCAGGGCACACCACGTTGACGTTGATGTTGTTGCGCGCGCATTCGCGGGCGATGGTCTTGCTGAAAGCGATGACGCCGCCCTTGCACGCCGAATACACCGACTCGCCCGACGAGCCGACCCGGCCCGCATCCGACGAGATATTGACGATCTTCCCCTGCTTGCGCTTGACCATCCACGGCAGCACAGCGTGGTGCAGGTTCAGCGGCCCCAGCAGGTTGATGCCGATCACCTTCTGCCAGAATTCCGGGGTGGTCTCCAGGAACTGCATGGCGACGTCCCAGCCCGCGTTGTTGACCAGCGCATCGATGCCGCCGTGTTTCTCAGCGACCTTGCCGATCGCCGCGGTCACGGCCGCATGATCGGTAATGTCGAGCTGCAGCTGCGTGAGCTGCCTGCTGTGTTCCTTCAGTTCGGCGCTCAGATTTTCCAGCGCGCCCGCATTGACATCCACCGCGACCACATGCGCGCCTTCGTCGCAGAAGCGCTTGCACAATGCCTTGCCGATGCCACCGGCAGCGCCGGTGATCACGACGAGCTTTTCGTTCAGACCTCGCATACTGTTATCTCCTGTTTCCATTCCTACTGAATTCGATTCGACAAGATTTCCGCGGCCATCTTGCGCAGCGCAAACTTCTGGAGCTTGCCCGTTGCCGTACGCGGCAACGGCTCGAATACAACGTGCCGGGGCGTCTTGAATCCGGGCAGCCGCTGGCGGCAGTACTGGATGACGTCTTCCGCGTTGAGCGTGCCGGCGTATTCGGGCTTGAGTTCCAGCATCGCGCACGGCACCTCGCCCCACTTCGCATCGGGCACGGCCACGACCGCCGCGTTCTGCACTGCCGGATGGGTATAGAGAACCTCCTCGACCTCAAGGGAGGAAATGTTCTCGCCGCCAGAAATGATGATGTCCTTGGCGCGATCCTTGATTTCGATATAGCCGTCGCTGTGGACCACGGCCAGGTCACCGGTGTGGTACCAGCCGTCGGCGAACGCATCCTCGGTAGCCTCGGGATTCTTCAGGTATCCCTTCATGGCCAGGTTGCCGCGGAACATCACTTCGCCAATGGCCTTGCCGTCGCGCGGGATCGGGTTGAAGGCGGCATCGACCACCGTCATCTCTTCCATCACCACGCTGCGTACGCCCTGGCGCGACAGGTGGGAAAAGTAGCCGTCCTCGCCTTCGCCTTCCCATTCCCGCTGCGGCTGGCAAAGGGTGTTGACGCCGTGCATTTCCGTCATGCCGTACACGTGCAGCAGCGCAAAGCCGAGGGCCGAGATCCTGCGCAGCACCGCCGTCGGCGGCGAGGCCCCGGCACAGACGATCCGGATTGGCCGCGACGGCTTCGACCAGCCTTCAGGCTTGCCGTCGATCAGGAAATCGAGCACGGTCGGCGCGCAGCACAGATGCGTCACGCCATGCGTGGCGATGGCGTCGTAGATATCCTTTGCCACCACCTTGCGCAGGCAGATGTGGGTGCCGCCCATGGCCGCCATGGCCCAGGCAAAGCACCATCCGTTGCAGTGGAACAGCGGCAGCGTCCACAGGTAGACCGGGTCGGCGCCGGCGAGGCCCGCGTTGATCGATTGACCCAGGGCGTTCAGGTAGGCACCGCGATGGTGGTAGACCACGCCCTTGGGGCTGCCGGTAGTGCCGGAGGTGTAGTTCAGCGCGATGGCATCCCATTCGTCTTCCGGGTAGCGCAACTCGACGTCAGCAGCCGATGCCAGGAAGGCCTCGTAGTCGAGGGCGCCGACAGTGTCCTCCGCACCGGAGGCCGGATCGCGGATGTCGATCACCTGGATCGGCATGCCGGTCTGCGCCACCGCCTCGCGCACGGTCGCGGCGAACTGGGTATCGGCCAGCAGGATGCGCGTTTCCGAATGCTGCAGGATGAACGCGATGGCGGGCGCGTCAAGGCGGATATTGATGCTGTTCAGCACGGCGCCCGAAAGCGGCACGCCAAAGTGGGCCTCCAGCATCTCGGGAACGTTCGGGGCAATGACGGAGACCGTATCGCCCCGCTCCACGCCGGCCGTGATCAGCGCCCGGGCCAGCTGGTAGCACCGGTCCGCGTACTGGCGCCATGTATAGCGCCGATCCTGGTAAATGACCGCATCCCGGTCGGGGAAGACATCCGCCGCGCGGCGCAGGAAATGCAGCGGTGTCAGGGGTACGAAGTTCGCCTGGCGTTTATGCAGGCCTTGATCGTATTTCGTCAGCATTAGTGTCTCCGGCTGCTGCTTTTACTCAAACTGTGACGGCAAGTCGGGTGGCCTGGTCGATGGCCCGCAGGGCATCCAGCTCGCTGGCGACATCGGCGCCACCGATCAGCCTTGGCGCTGCGCCCCGGGCCATGAGCTGGTCGTAGAGATCGCGATTGGAGCTCTGGCCCGCGCACAGCACCACGTGGTCCACCGGCAGCACATGCGCCCTGCCATCGACCGTGTAGTGCAACCCTTCATCGTTGATGGCGTCGTACGTGGCACCGGCGGTCATCGCGATATTGGCCTTGCGCAGCTTCGCCTTGAGAATCCAGCCCGTCGACTTGCCGAGGCGCTTGCCGAGCGGCTCCGCCTTGCGCTGGAACATGTGGACGCTGCGCCGCGGTGCGGGATGGTCCGCCGCGGGCGCGAGTCCGCCGGAGTTCGCGTTCGATGCGTCCACGCCCCAGGCGCGGAAGAACGCTTGCGCATCGAGCGACTCCTCGGCATCTCCCAGCAGGAACTCGGCGACATCGAAGCCGATGCCCCCCGCCCCGATGATCGCGACCCGCTGGCCGACCTCGACCTTGCCGGAAAGGACATCGATATAGGACACGGCTTTCGGATGGTCGACACCAGCGAAGTCCGGTACGCGCGGCCTCACGCCGGTCGCCAGCACGATCTCGTCGAATGCGCCCCCGCTCAGCTCGTCCGCGGTAGCCGGCTGGCCCAGGCGCAGCGTGACGCCCAGCTTTTCCAGCCGGACCCGGAAGTACCGCAGCATTTCGTGGAATTCCGCCTTGCCCGGCACCGACTTGGCCAGGTTCAGCTGGCCACCCAGTTGCTTGTCGGCTTCGAACAGCGTGACGTCATGCCCACGCTCCGTGGCGTTGATCGCAAAGGCCATCCCGGCGGGACCGCCGCCGACCACCGCGATCCGCTTGCGCTTCAACGCCAGCCCGATCGGGAACTCGATCTCGCGACCGGCGCGCGGGTTGACCAGGCAGGTTGCGGTGCGCTCGGTGAAGATGCGGTCAAGGCAGGCCTGGTTGCAGGCGATGCAGGTGTTGATCTCATCGCTGATGCCGAGGCGCGCCTTTTTGGCGAAGTCCGGATCCGCCAGCAGCGGGCGCGCCATGGAGACCAGGTCCGCCACCCCGGAAGCGATCAGTTCCTCGGCAACCTCCGGCGTATTGATACGGTTGGAAGCCATCACCGGAATACCGACCGATTGCTTGACATTGCGGATGGCCTCGCGCCATGCCGCACGCGGCACGGTGGCCCCGATCGTCGGCACGGCCGATTCGTGCCAGCCGACGCCGGTATTGATCATGTCGGCGCCCGCTGCTTCGACTTGCCTGGCGAACGACGCAATCTCCGCGCCGGTCATTCCGCCTTCGACCAGGTCAATCGAGGAGATGCGATAGATCAGCATCGGGGCCTGCCCGAGGCGTTCGCGGACGGCGCGCACCACCTCGAGCGGAAAGCGGATACGCCCTTCGAAGCTGCCGCCGAATTCGTCGCTGCGCTGGTTGGTCAGGGCCGCGGTGAATTCATTGATCAGGTAGCCCTCCGATCCCATGATCTCCACCCCGTCGTAACCCGCCTCGACGGCAAGGGCCGCGGTGTTGACGAAGTCTGCGATGGTGCGCCACACCTCTTCGGTGCTCAGCGCGTGGGGCGGATAGGTGTTGATCCGCGCCTTGCCCGGCGACGGGGCAACACAAGTCGGCACCTTGGCATAGCGGCCGGCGTGAAGGATCTGCAGGATGATCTTGCCGCCGGCCTGATGCACTGCCTGCGTCACCGCCCGGTGCTCATCGAGCTGCTCCGGGCTGTTGAACATGGGCCCGCCTTCTTCCATCACGCCTTCCGGGTTCGGGGAGAAGCCGCCGCTGAGGATCAGGCCGATTTCGCCCGCAGCCCTGGCCGCGTAGAACGCTGCAAGTCGTTCATGGGGGCGATCCAGCGTCTCAAGCCGCGTATGCATCGCCCCCATGACCATGCGGTTGGCCAGCACAGTCGAGCCGACGGCCAGCGGGGTAAGGATCTTGTCGAGCGTCTGCATGGGGTGTCTCTATGTGTTTTGAGAGGGTTGAACACATACTAGGCACGCCCGGAATATACGTCAAGATCTTGATGTATTTTTAAGATCGATCTGGGGGAAATCCTGATCTATATTGAGGTACAAGGCACTGCCGCGACGCACTTCATATCACTTACATGTCATACTTTGCGAACCATTGTTGCCTAACAAGCACGTACAGGCGGTGCTGCCACCCGCCTTGACCTGGCAGCCTGGCGCCCGGACGTACTGCCCGCCGAGGCCAAAGCGCACTGGCCCGGCCCCGGCGAGACCGCCGGGCCGGCATCAAAATAGGTGCGCGCCTCGCGGCGCCTTAAAATAGACGGCGTTACGGCGCAGCGCAGGACCCCGCGCCGGCCTCGAGCCAATCCATGACAAACTTCGATCCCTCGTACGACCAGTCCGTCTCGTCAGTCCACAACCGGCTGTTCTTTCGCTTGTTCCAGGCGGGCAATACGCTGGACAGGCAGACGATCAAGACGCTCGGCATCACCACGGTCCAGTGGTCCGTCCTGGGCGCGCTGTCGCGCTCGCAAGTGGCGGACGGCATGTCGTTCTCCGATCTTGCGGAGTACCTGGTCGTGAGTCGGCAGAGCCTGGACGGCGTCCTGAAGCGGCTGGAGCGCGACGACCACGTCCTGCGCGTTGCGGACACAGTCGACAGGCGCGCAAAGAAGGTCGTGCTGACGCCGAAAGGGCGGGAATTCTGGAACGGCCTTCAGCCGAAGATTTATGAGTTCTATCGCCAGGCGCTCACGAGCTTCCGCTTCGATGACAAGGTGTCACTCGTTCACTTCCTGAACCAGCTCAATGCAGGGATGGCGAGTGTGAGCCTTGACGAAGAGGCTTCGGGCGACGATCTCGAGCAGGCGGTCACGCCTGCGCATGACTGAGCACGGCAGGCAAGGCAACGCGACGGCCTGACAAGGAAGTGGAAAGCGGGTCAGCCTAGCAGCCCGTGAATTTGGCGGGGCGTTTCTCAGCAAAGGCCTTTACGCCTTCCTGGTAGTCCTCACTCCAGCCCATTTCCCGAATGAAGGTGGCTTCCATCGAAAGCTGCTGCTCCAGGGTATGGCCGCGGGCAGCGTGCATCAGCTGGCGCGTTCGCACCAGGGCCTTGGTCGGCATGGCGGCCACCTGGGCTGCGAGGCGATCTGCCTCCGCCTCGAATTGCGCGTCGTCGAACACCTGCCAGATCAAACCCCACTCCGCTGCTTTTTCGGCGGGCAGCTTGTCAGCCAGGTAAGCGAGACCGAGCGCCCGCTGCATCCCCACCTTGTGCACCAAGAACCAGGTGCTGCCGGTATCCGGCGTCAGCCCGATCCGGGAAAACGCCTGCAGGAAATAGGCCGATTTCGCCGCCACGACCAGGTCGCATGCCAGTGCCAGCGATGCGCCGCCGCCGGCCGCGAGGCCATTCACCGCCGCAATGGTCGGCACCTGGAGATTCTGCAGGCGCATCACCATCGGCTTGAAGTGCCGCTCCACCAGTGCGCCGATGTCAGGCAGCTTGCCATCGACCACCTGCATGGCCGGATCGGCCAGGTCCTGGCCTGCGCAGAAGGCGCGCCCGGCTCCGGTCAGGACCAGGACCCGAACTTCGGCATTTCCCTCGACAGCCGCCAGTGCGCGGCTGAGTTCCACCATGATTTCTTCATTGAGGCTGTTCAGCTTGTCGGGCCGGTTCAGCGTGATCGTGGCCACTCCGTCCAGGAGCGTCAAATCGATGTTGGTGAAGTGCACGGTGAGCTCCTGTCTTCCGAGGTCGGCCAAGGTGTCGTGAATCCGGATTCGCTGCATGGCACTGGAACCGTCAATCTCGCGGGGGATCTCCCGGACTCGTGATCGCCCATGCCGCCCAGTGCCAATGCATCTTAAGCCCGGCCACCATATACGTCAAGATCATGACATATATTCACGACGACACACAATGCTTTCGGAGAGGTAAACCTTGATTCCACCATTTCCGGGAGGCGACACCCGCAACATCATGCTATAGATCGATGCCAAGCCTGCCACACCGATCCGTCCCGAACTTCAGGCCGTGCTCGTCGCTCAAGCCGCCCGCGCAGGGCTGGTTCGACTACCGAGGCTGAAGGTCAATGCGCTTGGCCATCGTGCGGAACTTGGTGGTCTCGGCTTGCAGGAAGCGCTGCGCCTCCTCCACCGAGCTCACCCTGGCGACCTCCGCGCCAGTGGCTTCCAGGCCACGGACCACCTGGGGATCCTGCAGGGTTTCGACCAGTGCCTGGTGCAAGCGGGCGACCACCGCTGCAGGCGTGCCTTGCCGGACCATGATGCCGCTCCAGGTAGCCTGGTCGAAATCCTTGAGCAGCGTGCCTTCGCCAAATGCGGGAATGGCCGGATCCACTTTGCTGCGACGGTTCCCGGCCCAGCCGACGAGCTTCAGCCGGCCTTGATCCGCGAGGCCGCGAAAGCTCGTGGCATAGGGCAGGATGGCGAAGTCGACATTCTTGCCGGCCAGATCCTGCATCAGGGGTGCCATGCCCTTGTACGGAATATGGCTCACGCCGATACGCGTCTTTTTCGCCATGTCTTCGGTGACCAGGTGATACATGGAACCCGGACCAACGCTGCCGTAGGTCAGGGGCTTTGCAGGGTTGGCCCTGGCGAGGGCGATGAGTTCGTCAACGGTGCGCACCGGCAGGTCGGGCCGCGCAATCATTACGAGCTGGTTGACTGTGACCGGCGTGAGTAGCTGGAAATCCTCGGTGCGCAGCTTGACCGCTGCATTGGACAGCGGCGACAGGATGACCTCGTTCGGTGAGCCGAGAAAGATCATGTACCCGTCTGCCGGGGCATTCAGCACCTTCTGCGCCGCAATCGCACCGCTGACGCCGCCGAGATTATCCACCAGGACCGGCTGACCCAGGGCCTTGGACAAACGGGTGTTCAGGCTGCGCGCAATCGAATCGGAAAGGCCACCCGCAGGATACGGGACCATCAGGATGACGGGCTTGGCTGGATACGCGTCGGCCGCGCCCGCCATCGCGGGCGCGATGGCGGCTGCGGCAAGTGTGCAACTGGCCAGGAGCTTGCGGATCAGGTTCATGTCAGTCAGGCAGTGGGGTTGAAGAACTCGGTGGCCAGCGCCACCCAGAATGCCGCGCCCGTATCCAGGCAGCGGTCGTTGAAATCGAACGAGGGGTTGTGCACGCTGCACGGGCCGGTCGGTACGCCTCCGGCATGCCCGTTGTCGCCATTGCCGATCATCAGGTAGCAGCCGGGGCGCTCGGCCAGCATGTAGGCAAAGTCCTCGCTGGCGCAAAGCGGCGTGGCGTCGTCGTTGACGCGGTCCGCCCCGTAAAGCTTGCGGGCCACGCGCGCGGCGAGCTGTGTTTCTGCGGCGGCGTTGACCAGCACCGGATAACCGCGCTCATAGGTAATCGAGTGGTTCAGGCCGAAGCTCCGGGCCTGGCCTTCAACAACCTCGCGGATGCGCTGCTCAAGCAGGTCGCGCACCTCTGGCAGGAGCGTGCGGATACTCAGCTCCAGTTCGGCGGATTCCGGGATGATGTTGTAGGCCGTGCCAGCCTGCAGGCGCCCGACGGTGATCACCGCCGCAGCCTGCGGATCCACATTGCGAGCCACGATACTCTGCAGCGCCATCACCGTGGCCGACGCGGCGACCGTCGGATCGACGGCAAGATGCGGCATCGCGCCATGGCCGCCGACACCGTGGAAGGTAATGACGGCGCGGTCGGACGAGGCCATGAACGCGCCTTCCCGTACGTAGAAGTGCCCGACCGGACGGCCCGGATAGTTATGCATGGCAAAGACAGCGTCGCAAGGAAAGCGCTCGAAGAGCTGCTCATTCATCATGCGCCGGGCGCCGCCGGCACCTCCCAGCTCCTCGGCCGGCTGGAAGATGAGGTTCAGGGTGCCCGCCCAGCCCACCCCGCGCTGGTGCAAGGCCGCCAATGCCTGTGCCGCGCCCAGCAGCATGGCCGTATGGCCGTCGTGGCCACAGCCATGCATCTTGCCGGGGATCCGGCTGGCCCAGGGCAGCCCCGTTGCCTCCTGGATCGGCAGCGCGTCCATTTCCGCACGCAACCCCAGCTGCCTGCCGCCTGCGCCAAAGCGCAGACGTCCCACCAGGCCGGTGCCGGCAATGCCGGTTGTGACGTCATAGCCCCACTCGGCGAGCTTGCCGGCGACGAAGGCACTGGTCTGGAATTCCTCGAAACCGAGTTCCGGATGGCTATGGAAGCCACGGCGCCAGGCCGTCATGCCTTCAAGGTCGGGAATGCTGCGGGCTGTGTCTTGCATCGTCGGGGATTCCACACGGTTCGGGATACGAACCATCATATGGCGCCAGGCTGAAAGCCAATTAGCGATATATTTTCCGAGGTGAACACCTCTGGTGTTCACCAGATACCCTGACCAAACGACACCCCGCCCCATGCGCCAGCATCAACTCAGAGCCTTTATCCAGGTTGCCGAAAGCGGCACGATCCGCGCCGCCGCACGCCAGCTGCATCTCAGCCAGAGTGCGCTGACCAAGGCGTTGCGCGAACTCGAGGAAGATGTCGGGACTGAACTGCTGGTACGGAGCTACAAGGGCGTCGAGTTCACCGCTGCCGGACGGGTGCTGCTGACCAATGCGCGGCTTGCCCTGGCTTCGCTGGAGAAGGCCCGGGATGAGATACGCACCTTGCAGGGCGGTGCCGGCGCGCTCGTTGCAGCCGCCGTCACGCCGCTGCTGGCAATGGATGTGCTGCCGCGCGTCTGGCAGGCCTTCAACACCCGGCAGCCCGACGCACGCCTGTCATTGAGCGAGGGCTTCCTTGCCGAGCTGATTCCCGGACTGACCGAAGGCCGCCTCGACTTTGCGATCGCGATCGCCAATCCGGCTGACCTGCCGCATGAGCTCATGTTCGAGCCGCTGCTGGAGGTCAGTGCCGTCCCCGCAGGAAGAGCCGGTCACCCGCTCGCCGGCGCGACTCGCTGGCACGACCTGCAGGATGCACCCTGGACCCTCAACCTCTCGCCCGGCAGCCAGAGCGAAACCCTGCTCGAGTGGTTGCGCGCCAGCGCCCTGCCCGTGCCACGCCACATCACGCGATGCACGTCGCCAACGCTGATGACGGAGCTGATGCGACGCACGGACGCGATCGGCTTCTGTCCGACGCGGCTGCTTGCGGATCCGATGTACGGCACCGGCATGCAGGCATTCACGTCCTTGTCTCCGTTGCCGCCGCCCATGCAGGCCGGCATCATCCGGCTGCGCGCCATGCCGCTTGGCACGTCAGCGCGGCTGTTGGCCGAACTGTTCATCCGCCAGCTTGCGCCCTGAAGCGCCGACTATTTGAGATAGAATCAGCTCCGGTCCCATTCCATAAACTGATGAGACGATCAGCATGACGCGGAGCGGCAGGTGAGCACATTCAAGCAGTTGGAGGCATTCGTCGCCATTAGCGAGATGGGGTCGTTCGACGCCGCCGCCGAGAAGCTGGACATCGCCCAGTCGGCGGTGTCCCGGCATATCAAGGAGTTTGAGACCAGTTTCGGCTACCCGCTGTTCGACCGTTCGGGTCGCACGGCCAGGCTGACGCTGGAGGGGGCCGAGGTCCTTGCCCGTGCGCGTGACGTGCTGAAGAAACGCAACGTCCTGCTCGACCAGTTCGTGCGCAAGGATGCACTGGTACGCAAGTTGCGGCTCGGCGTTACCGAGCTGACCGCACTCACCTGGCTGCCCTCGTTCGTGGATGCGATCCGCTCGCAGTTCCCCCAGGTCGTGGTCGAACTGGAGGTCGAGCACAGTGTCCCGCTGCATGACCACCTGCGTACCGGCCAGCTTGACCTGATCGTCGTGCCGAACGCATTCGACCTGACCGGACTGTTACGCACCCGGCTGGCGGAAGTCAGGAACGCCTGGTTCTGCAGCCCGACCCTCGGCCTGCCCCATACCCGCATGAAAGTGGCAGAGCTCGGCAAGTATCCGCTGCTGATGCAGGGGCCCCAATCCGGCGCCGGCGTGCTGATGCGAAACTGGTTTGCCAGGAACGGCCTGACACCGAGGAACACGTTGCTGAGCAACAGCATTGCCGCGCTGGGCGGTATTGCGGTGTCCGGGCTCGGCGTGGTCTACCTGCCGGTGGTCGTGTCGCGCGGGCTGGTGAACAAGGGCTTGCTTCGGGAAGTCCACGCCACCCCCGGCCTGCCGCCCATCCGCTATGTGGCGTTACTGCGCGCCGACTCGGCCACGCCCTTCCATCGCACCATCGCCGCGCTGGCTCAACAGACCTGTGACTTCGAGCGGCCTTACGAGCAAAGCATGGATGCCGCCATGCACGGAGCCTTGCGCGATGCTGACGATTAAGCAGATCGAGGCGTTCTACTGGGTAGCAAGGCTCGGCACGGTGCAACGCGCCGCCGACAAGCTGCACGTGACCCAGTCCGCCGCCACCAAGCGCTTGCAGGAGGTGGAGCGGCTGTCCGCCTCGCCGTTGTTCGAACAGGCCGGGCGCAAGGCCACGCTCACTCCCAGGGGCCACGAGATGATGCTGCTCTGCGCCGACCTGCTGGAAAGCGTTGCGCACCTCGAGGAGATCCAGGCATCGACACGCAATATCCCGCGCGTCGTGCACGTCGGGGTCACGGAGCTGGTCGCCATGTCGTGGTTTCCTGCGCTGGTGCGCAAGGTCAGGGCAGTCTATCCACAACTGACCCTGCAACCGCATATCGACCACTCCGCGGTGCTGCGCGACAAGATCATCGATGGGCAGCTCGACGTGGCCATCCTGCCCGAAGCCTTTGTCACGCGCTCGGCAGCCAGGGTCAATCTTGAGCTGGTCGAATTCGCCTGGTTCAGCCCGCCCGGAACGTTCAATCGCGGAGAAGTGATTCCGCTGCAGCAGCTCGCGAGCTTGCCGGTCATCGAACAGGACCGGACCTCGATCATCACCGCGCTGTGCGCGCGGCTGTTCGAGCAGGTTGGCGTCGAGCCGACCCGGCTCGGCGGCAGCCGCAGCATCATCACGCTGGCCGGCCTGATCGAAGCCGGCATCGGCGTCAGTTGCCTGCCACGCGAGTTCTTCACCAACGAAGTCGCGCAGGGCCGCCTGCAGATCGTAGAGACCGACCCGCCCGCCCCTGCCGTTCGCTATTGCGCCATCTATCCCGAACAGGCCGCCCTTGGCCTCGCGGTGGCGGAGCTGGCGCGCGAGTGCTGCGACTTCTCCCGGATGCGCGCGCCTGCATCGCTAGGCTAGTTCCCGCGCCCCGGAAAGCCGCATGCCGCCTGCCTTGGCGGGTGGCCTCCCTGCGCACGAAAACCATCTCACATGGGAATGTAAATCCATCCAAATAAATCGCTTTCGCGAAGCCATTCGAGCGCCCATGATGGGTTCAGAGCGGCCGATGGCCGAGGATGAACCTGGCCGCGGGAAAGCGCTGCCGCCCGGAGCGAGAAGACGATGCCAGCGAACTGGCCACGCAAGATTGATGAAGAGTTGAAGGCGGCGAACAGCGTGCCTGGCCTTGAAACCTGCCTGCTTGAATACCGCGCACTGCGCGACAGACAGCTGAAGCTCAACCTGGCACGGGGCGTGCCATCCGCCGAACAGCTTGCGCTGTCAGAAGCACTGCTGGCACTGCCCGGCCCCGGCGACTTCCGCACCGAGGAGGGTACGGATTGCCGCAACTACATGGGGCAGCAGGGCATCCCGGAAGCGCGCCGGCTGTTCGCCGGCGTACTGGGCGTGCCGCCGGAGAACACCGTGGTGGAAGGCAACTCCAGCCTGGCGCTGATGCATGACTGCCTGGCGTATGCGTGCCGCAATGGCGTGCCCGACGGTGACGGCCCGTGGCAGAACGTGGCGGGAGGCATCGCCTTCCTGTGCCCCGTGCCGGGCTATGACCGGCATTTCAAGCTGTGCGAGGCCTTTGGCATCCGGATGATCCCGGTGCCGCTGCGCGACGACGGCCCCGATATGGAAGTCGTGCGTACGCTGGTGACGCAGGACCGGTCGATCCGCGGCATCTGGTGCGTGCCGAAGTACAGCAACCCGACCGGCACGGTGTACGCCGACGCGGTGGTCCGGGCGCTGGCTGCGATGCCGACGGCCGCGCCGGATTTCCGAATCTTCTGGGACAACGCCTACGCGCTGCACCACTTGGGCGACCACGAAACGGAGATTGCCAACCTCGCGGAACTCTGCGTGACGCATGGCCATGCCAACCGTGCGCTGGTCTTTGCCTCGACCTCCAAGATCACCTTTGCCGGCGCGGGCCTCGCCCTGCTGGGCAGCTCGAGCCAGAACCTCGCGTGGTATCTCAAGCATGCCGCGTTCCGCAGCGTCGGGCCGGACAAGCTCAACCAGCTCCGCCATGTGCGCTTTCTCCGGGACGAGGCAGGGCTGAAGGCCTTGATGCGCCGGCATCGCGCGATCCTCGCGCCGCGCTTCGCGCGCGTGATCGAGACCTTCAGGCAGCACCTGGGCGGGCTCGCTCAGGTGTCGTGGACCGAGCCCGCCGGCGGCTACTTCATCACGCTGGATGTTGTACCCGGCACCGCACGCCGGGTTGTCGATCTTTGCCGCAACGCCGGCGTGATCCTTACCGATGCCGGCGCGCCCTTTCCTGGCGGGATCGACCCGGATGACCGCACGCTGCGCATTGCCCCATCGTCGCCCAGCCTGGAGCAGGTCGGCGAAGCGGCCGAGGCAATTGCGATCTGCACCAGACTGGCCGCGGCGGAGACCGTCCACGGCGAGGTGGTGCTGGTCTGAAGCCGGTGGCATATCCGCCCCACATCGAGCAAGAGGAAGAGGAAGACAGATGAGTGAAACACATAGCGCCGTGCTGGCGCGTTTTGCAGCAACGCTGCGGTATGAAGACATCCCGGCTGAAGTCGTCGAGCGCGCCAAGAACCTGTACGCCGACTGGGTCGGCTCCGCGCTGGCAGGCAAAGGCGGCAGGCCGGTCGAAGCGCTGGCCGCCTTTGCGCGACGGATGGCGCCGGCATCGGGTCCCTGCGAGGTCCTGATCTCGCGCGAGCGCACCACGCCCTACTTTGCCGCCTTCATCAATGGCGCCAGCTCCCACTACGCCGAGCAGGATGACGTGCACAACGGCTCGGTCTTCCATCCGGCGGCCGTGGTCTTTCCCGCGGTGCTTGCGGTCGCACAGGAAGCGGGCGCCAGCGGCAAGGACTTCATCACGGCCGCCATCGTGGGCTACGAAGTCGGGATCCGCGTCGGCGAGTTCCTCGGGCGCTCGCACTATCGCGTATTCCATACCACCGGCACCGCCGGCACACTGGCAGCCGCCGCGGCGGCCGGGCGCCTGCTGGGACTGACGCCGGCGCAGATGCTGGACGCCTTCGGCTCGGCCGGTACGCAGGCAGCGGGCCTGTGGGAATTCCTCGCCGACGCCGCCGATTCCAAGCAACTTCATACGGCCAAGGCAGCCGCCGACGGCATGATGTCCGCCTTCCTTGCCAAGAACGGCTTCCAGGGCGCAAAGCGTATCCTGGAAGGGCCGCGCGGCATGGCTGCCGGCATGTCCACCGATGCCGATGACGCGAAGCTGGTCGACGGCCTCGGCTCACGCTGGACCGTGGCCGAGACGTCCTTCAAATACCATGCCTCGTGCCGTCACACGCACCCCGCTGCGGATGCGCTGGCGCGGGTGCTGGCAGACAACCGGATTCAGCCGGCCAATATCCGCGAGGTGGTGACCCACGTCCACCAGGGCGCGATCGATGTGCTGGGACCCGTGGTGAACCCGGTCACCGTGCATCAGGCGAAGTTCTCGATGGGCACGGTACTCGGGCTGGTTGCCGAACGCGGCAGTGCCAGCGTCCGTGACTTCGAGTCGCACTTCCAGGACGCCGCGGTGGTCGCGTTCCGCGACAAGGTCTCCATGCAACTCGATGAGGAAGTGGATAGTGCCTACCCCCGCCGCTGGATCGGCAAGGTCAGCGTGACCACGGAAGACGGCAAGTCTTTCTCCGGGCGTGTCGACGAGCCCAAGGGCGATCCGGGCAACACGTTGTCGAGGGAGGAGATCCAGGACAAGTTCGCGCGCCTGGCCGACTTCTCTGCCTCCGCCAGCGTCGAAGAGATTCATGCCTTCTTCAGGGAAGTCTGGCAACTGGAAGCAGCGCCGCGCATCGGCGCGATCCTTCGGGACGCTACCAGCTAGGACATTCGCCTGCTGTCTCCTGGCGACTTTGGGTTCCCTCGACCGGTGTCGAGGGATATTTTTCTGTGCAAGACCCGGCAGCTTACTGATGAAGCGGGACGCGGAGCACCACGCACCGCGCCCGGCCATTTCCTGCGTCAGCGGATGATGAACGGGTTGTCCACCGTCGCGCCGGCGGCAATCCATACGCTCTTGGTCTGCAGGTATTCGTCGATGGCCTCGATGCCGCTTTCCCGGCCGATACCGCTCTGCTTGTAGCCGCCGAACGGCGACATGAAGCTGACCGCGCGATAGGTATTGACCCAGACCATGCCGGACTCGATCGCTTCCGACAGCGCGAACGCGCGCTGGATGTTCTGGGTCCAGACGCCGGCACCGAGGCCGTAGATGCTGTCGTTCGCGATGCGGATGGCGTCATCCTGCGTGTCGAACGGAATCGCCGACAGTACCGGGCCGAAGATCTCTTCCTGCGCGATCCGCATGCCGTTGTCGACATCGGCAAAGATGGTCGGTTCGACAAACCAGCCGTCGTCGATGCCGCTGCCCCTTGCGCGCTTGCCGCCGCACAGCGGCACCGCGCCTTCGGCCTTGCCGATCTCGATGTAGTCAAGCACTTTGGCCAGTTGCACTTCCGTCGTTACCGGACCGACCTGGGTATCCGGCTGCATCGGATTACCGAGCCGGGCGGTGGCCGCGCGCTCCACCAGGCGCGCGAGGAAGCGCTTGTAGATCGAGCGCTGCACCAGCAGGCGCGAGCCGGCGATGCAGGTCTGTCCGCTGGCGGCGAAGATCCCGGACAGCACGCCGTTGATGGCCTGGTCGAAGTCGGCGTCCTCGAACACAATGTTCGGGCTCTTGCCGCCAAGTTCCAGCGATACCTTCTTCAGGCTGGCCGCCGCGGTCTGGTAGATCAGCTTTCCGTTCGCGTCCGAACCGGTGAACGCGATCTTGCTGACCTTGGGATGGGTCACCAGGCGCTGGCCGACTTCCGCCCCGAAGCCGGTGACCACGTTGACCACGCCCGGCGGAAAGCCCGCTTCGTCGAACAGCCTCGCCAACTCCAGCGTCGACACCGAGGTGTGCTCCGAAGGCTTGATCACCACCGTATTGCCGGCGGCGAGCAGCGGTGCGAGCTTCCACGTCAGCAACAGCAGCGGCGAGTTCCACGGCGTGATGGCGATAATGACGCCCAGCGGCTCGCGCCGGGTGAAGTTGAAGTAGCCCTTCTTGTCCAGCGGGATCACCGCGCCCTGGATCTTGTCGGCGAGCCCGCCGAAGTAGCGGAACCACTCCGGGATGTAGCGGGTCTGGGCGTGCATCTCCGCGAACAGCTTGCCGTTGTCGCGGGTCTCGAGTTCGGCCAGGTGCTGCGCGTCGCGCTCGATCAGGTCGGCCACCCGGGCCAGCAGCTTGCCTCGCTGCGTCGGCGTCAGGCCCGCCCAGGCGGGATTGCGGAACGCAGCGTGGGCGGCGTCGACGGCCGCGTTCGCATCCTCCGCCGTGCCCCGCGCGATCTGCACCCAAGGCTGACCGTCGAACGGGTTCTTGCTGTCGATGTAGGCGTTGCCAGTGGGCTTCACCCACTCGCCACCGATGTAATGGTTGTAAGCTTTCATGTCGGTCCTGTCGCTTTCCCCTTGCAGGAAGGGGGATCGAGTGGGCTTACTTGTGGGCGTCGCTGCCGAGCAGCGCTTCGCGGAAGCGGCTGCGCAGGAACGGGCCGTCGCGCGGGGGCAGCACGGTGGGCACCGGCTCGGTGGTCACCTTCACCGTGGCCAGCAGCAGGCCTTCGGTGCTGAACAGTTCCTCGGCCAGCACCGCCAGTTCCTGCTCCGTGCGCACCGTGCGCGCGTTGTCAAAGCCCACCGCTCTGGCCACACCCGCGATGTCGACACCGCGCCCGGCGTGCGCCGGCTGCATCCCGGTCTCCGCATAGTGCTCGTTGTCGATCACGATCACCGCCAGGTTCTGCGGCTTGTCCACCGCGGCCGTGGCCAGCGAGCCGATCCCCATCATCATCTCGCCGTCGCCGGTAACCACCACTACGCGACGCTTCGGTTGCGCCCGCGCGATGCCCAGGCCCACCATCACCGAGCCACCCATCGCGCCCCACAGGTAGAAGTTGCCGGCGCAGTCGCCGGTCGAGGCCACGTCGTAGGTGGGATTGCCCAGGCTCGTCACCACCAGGGCATCGCCCCGGTGCTTCAAGATCCGGGCAATCGTCGTGCGGCGATTCAGAACAGCCTTTTGCGCTTCACTCATCTCAGTCTCACTTGTTGAAGTTCTTGGCACCGATCACACGCTGGGCGATCAGCACCGCCGCCAGCCGGCCGGTCTGGTAGGCAAAGCGGGCCGTCGCGCCCACCGTCTTCGCCACCTCCTCGGCTTCGTCGGCGCGGTACACGTATGTACCGGCCGACTCCAGGGCCTCCTGCGTGGACTTGCCCATCGCCACCTGCCAGGGATTGAACTCGCCCCACTCGCCGCGCATCGTCACGATGGCGAAGAACGGCATGCGGCATTCGTGCTGCAGCGACAGCATGTTGATGCAGTTGCCCACGCCGCTGGACTGCATCAGCAGCACGGCGCGCTCGCCGCCCAGCCAGGCGCCGCCGACCATGGCCACGCCTTCTTCCTCCGTGGTCAGCGACACCGTGCTGATCTCGGGATCGGCTTCGCACAGCCGGATCAGTTCGCTGTGCCCGGCGTCCGGGACGTAGCAGACCTGGCGGACGTTCGCCGCCTTCAACTCTTGGAAAATCTCGCGTGGCCAGTTTGCCGACATCGTCTTCTCGCTCCAGTTGGCAGCGCCTTCGCGCCGCCAGGTTCATCGTCGGCCATCGGCCGCTCTGAGCGAATCATGGAACAAGGAAGAACGTCGCGAAAGTGATTTAATTGAATGATTAACTATTCCGATATCTGATCTATCTGCCGCCATGCAGGCCTCGATGCCTATGCCAAAATCCGCACGTTCCGGCCCTGATGCGTGCAAGACAGGGATGGCCTTTGCGCGGAGAATCCGCCAGCATCGAGCACTCCTTGGACGACACCGATATGAACGTTCTGATTGTTTTCGCACACCCCGAACCGAACTCGTTCAGCGCCGCGCTGAAGAACACCGCCGTGCAGACGCTGACGGAGCTGGGCCACCAGGTCACCGTCAGCGACCTGTACCAGATGGGCTGGTCGCCCACGCTTGGCGAAGCGGACTTCCCGCAAGCGCGCGCCGACGCGGACTACCTGGACCTGTCGCGCGAGCAGGAACATGCGTATGCCCACCGCACCCACAGCGCCGACGTGCACGCCGAGCAGGAGAAGGTCAAGGCGGCAGAACTGGTGCTGTTTCATTTCCCGGTCTGGTGGTTCTCGATGCCGGCCATGCTGAAGGGCTGGGTCGACCGTGTGTTCAGCCGCGGTTTCGCATATTCCACCGGCCGCAAGTACGAGTCAGGGCACTTCAAGGGCAAACGCGCCATGATCTGCCTCACCACGGGAACGGCCTCGACGCTGTACGAGCCGAATGGCATCGATGGCGACCTGCATCACGTGCTTTGGCCCATCCACAACGGCATCCTCGGCTACACCGGATTCACGGTGTTGCCGCCCTTCGCGGCCTGGATGCCGGCACGGGTCACGGATGAAGACCGTGACGCCTACCTGGAAGCCTACGCCGCCCGACTGAAGTCTCTCGACGACACCGAGCCGCTGTTCTTCCATCCCTGGAGCGACTACGACGAAACCCAGCGCCTGAAGCCCGGCGTGGTGGCGCGCTCCGGCGTGCAATGGAATCCGCGCGCCGGCCAGAGCTTCGATGACTCGGCGCAGGCGTACGCCCAGCAAGAGAGCAACTGAACGACCAGCGGAGACTTGAATACCGTCATGATGAAGACCGATCTGTTCCAGACCCTGCATCATGTCTGCGTCGTGGTACGCGACATGGAGAAGTCCGTCGCCTGCTACGAGTCCATCGGCGTGGGCCCCTGGCACCCGTTTCCCTCGCTCGAGGCATTCCGGGGCGAGCTCGACGTGCCCGATGCCGATGCCTTCGTCAGGCTGCACTACCGCTACGCGAACCTCGGCAACGTCCAGCTTCAGTTGTGCGCGCCACCGGCCGGAAGTACGCCACAGCGGGAATTCCTGGACACGCGTGGCGAAGGCGTGTTCCATCTCGGCTTCACCGTACCGGACTGCGACCAGGCGGAAGCGGAGGCCACCGCACTGGGGCTGGCGATCATGTTGCGTGGGCGCTTGCCAAACCGCAGTGGTTTCACCTACTTCGACACGGCGGACAAAGGCGCCGGCGTGACGCTGGAGATCCGGGCAAGCAAGGCCTAGCGCCGTCCAGCCTTACCTGCTCCATCGGGCCCGGCAAACGCTCCAGCGTTGCCGGGCCCGATGGTTTTCACGATCGCAAACCGCACCAGCCACGACGCAAAAGAAAGTGGCCCTTGAGGGCATCCACCTCAAGGGCCGATTCAGCAAGTCACGACTCAGTACACCACCGACTCCAGCAGCGGCTCCTGCTTGCGAATGCGTTGGTATCCCAGCGGCGACACATCGATGGTCCGATACTGCCCGTGGACGATCCACTCCGCCACCGCCCGGCCCGTGGCCGGCGCGTGCATGACCCCGTGACCGGAAAAGCCCGTCGCCAGCAGGAAGTTCCCGATCTCGTCATGCGCGCCGACCACCCCATTGTGGTCCAGCAGATTCATCTCGTAATGGCCTGCCCAGGCGCGCAGTAACCGCGTGCTCTCCATCGCCGGGACGCGGTGCGCCAGGTACGGCCACACGATGTCCTCGAACAAGTAGTGATCCGGTTCGAAGTCGCCCTCAGCATGAGGATCCCTGTGCGCTTCCGGAGCAATGCCGGCAATGAAACCATCTCCCTCAGGACGGACCCATATGCCGGAGTTGTCGAACAGCATGGGGAACCCCTCGGTTGGAACCGGTGCCTTGATATGGAAAACGGTACGCTTGCGCGGCTCGACCGGCAGGGCGATATCCAGCCAGCTCGCCACTTTCCCGCCTGCAGGGCCGGCAGCATTCACACACCAGTCGCAAGGGATGACACTGTCATCGGCAAGCCTGACGCCTGTGACTCTGCCATTGCGCGATTCGATGCCGTTGGCTTCCGCCGTGACATACTCAACGCCAAGCTTCTTTGCTTCGCGCCGCACGAGCTGGAGCAGCGCCCAGGCATCGAACCAACCTTCGCTGGCGGCGCCATATGTCGCGATGCCGATATCGTCAACATTGAGCCACGGATAGCGAGCCTTTGCCTGTGCGGGCGTCATGATATCGATGGTTGCGCCGGCTTCGATCTGCGATAGCGCCGTCGCCTGCATGGCATCGGCGCCCTCCTTTGTGCCGAGCAGCAGGTAGCCGCGCTCGTCGAAGCCAATGTCCGCATCATCGCCAAACCACTGCCTGATGTCGCGGAACATGCCGGCGCCGAAGAGGCTCATGCCGATGTTGAAGGGACAACCGAACTGCGTGCGGATGGACGAAGCCGACAGTGCGGTCGAACAATACTGATAAGTGGGATCGCGCTCGATCACCTTGATGGGTCCCGCAAAGCCCTCCTTGCGCAGGAAGAAGGCGGTAAAGCTTCCGATGATGGCGCCGCCGATGATGACGACCGTGGCAGTTCGCTGGTTCATGGTGGAAAAAAGGAGAGTTGAATCGGTGGATCAGGCAACGGCCGCCACAGCGGGATCGTTGTGGGACTTTCCGCCTTCGAGGTATGCCGCCCGGACTTCCGGGCTCTGCAGCAGTTCGCGCCCGGTACCGCTCATGACGATGCTGCCCTGCTGAAGCACATAGGCGCGGTGTGCCACGCGCAGTGCCTGGTTGGCGTTCTGTTCGACCAACAGGATCGTCATGCCATGGTCCCGGTTGAGCATCTCGATGATCTCGAAGACCTTCCGGATATAGATCGGCGCAAGACCCAGTGAGGGCTCGTCCATCAGCAGCAGCCGGGGATGGCTCATCAGTGCGCGCGCGATCGCCAGCATCTGTTGCTCGCCGCCCGACAGGGTACCGGCGAGCTGCTGGCTGCGCTGTGACAGGATCGGGAACATGTCGAACATGCGCTGCATATCGGTACCGCGAGTCGCGGGATCGGCGAACGTCGCGCCCATCAGCAGGTTCTCGGTCACGGTCATGCGAGGGAAGACGCGCCTCCCCTCCGGGGAGATCGCAATGCCGCGCCGGGAAATCTCATGCACACCGAGGCCCTGGAGCGAAGCGCCCTGGAACAGTATGCGGCCGCGGGAAACCCGCGGTGCGCCCAGGATACTGGTCATCAGCGTGGATTTTCCCGCGCCGTTGGCACCGATCAGCGTTACCGTCTCGCCCTCGCGGACAGAGAGCGATACGCCCCTCAGCGCGTGGACGTGCCCGTAGTGGGCATGTACATCTTCAATCTGCAGAATCATGCCGCGGCCTCCGTCTCGGTCAGCATCTCCGCGTCGCTTTCCGGTTCACCCAGATACGCGGCCACCACATCGGGATCGTTCTGAACCTGCTCCGGCGAGCCTTCAGCAATCTTCTTGCCAAAGGACAGCACGTGGATATGGTCGGACACGTTCATGACCACGCTCATATCGTGCTCGATCAGCAGGATGCTCAGGCCAGTCTCGCGCGCCAGGCGCGTCAGCAGCGCATTGAGCTCCGCCGACTCGCGCGGGTTCAGGCCCGCCGCTGGTTCATCGAGACAAAGCAGCACCGGGTCGACGCACATGGCGCGCGCAATTTCCACCTTGCGCTGCAGGCCATAGGGCAGTCCGCCCGCGGCCGTATCCGCGCAGTCCTCCAGCTTCAGCGCCTGAAGGCTGCGGTAGGCCTTCTCCATCGCTTCTTCCTGCGCGCGACGGTATCCCGGCAGCCTGAACAGCCCCGCCAGGCTGAAGCGGGACGCCTTCTGCAGTGCGTTGTGCTGGGCCACCACCAGGTTCTCCATCACCGTCATCTTCGGAAACAGGCGGATGTTCTGGAAAGTGCGCACCACGCCCGCCTTGCGCGTCACGTCGTGGCTCGGCATGCATTCCAGGTGCAGGTCTCCGTGCCGGGGATGCATCATCCGGATTGAGCCGGCAGTGGGCTTGTAGAAACCGGTCAGGCAATTGAACAGTGTCGTCTTGCCGGCGCCATTCGGGCCGATCACCGAGGTGATCTGGCCCTCCCCGACCGTCAGCGACAAGCCTTCGATGGCCTTGATGCCACCAAAGCGCATCTCCAGTCTGTCTACAGTGACTAGTGTTCTTCTCATCGGCCGTTCTCCACGACAGGTGCACCGCTTACCGGAATGGCACGGTCCGTGCCTGCCCGCTTGCGCAGGTATTGCTTGAGCGTCAGCGTCGGCTCCCTGACGGACATCAGGCCGCCGGGCCGCCAGACCATGATCAGGACCATGGCCGCCCCGAACAACAGCATCCGATATTCGGCAAAGTCGCGACCAAGCTCCGGCAGGAGCACCAGAACCAGCGCGGCCAGCACAACGCCCAGCTGGCTGCCCATGCCACCCAGGACGACGATGGCGAGCACGGTTGCGCTTTCGCTGAAGGTGAAGCTTTCCGGCGAAATGAAGCCCTGGCGCGCGGCGAAGAAGACGCCGGCGAACCCGCCCAGCATCGCGCCCAGCGCGAACGCCGACAGCTTGACATTGGTGACGTTGATGCCCAGCGCCTTGCAGGCAATTTCGTCTTCCCGCATCGCCTCCCAGGCCCGGCCCACCGGCAGGCGGCGCAGGCGAAGGACCAGCACGTTGCTCAGCAGGGCCAGCGCAAAGATCAGGTAGTACAGGAAGATCACACGATGATCGTTGGAATACTCAAGCCCGAACACGCTGGAGAAGGTCGGCGTATCCGCCGACCTGCTGAACGGCAAGCCGAAGAAGGTCGGCCTCGGAATGGAAGATATGCCGTTGGGGCCCCCGGTGAGATCGGTCCAGTTGAGCAGCACCAGCCGGATGATCTCGCCGAAGCCCAGCGTCACGATCGCCAGGTAGTCGCCGCGCAGCCGCAGCGTGGGGTAGCCCAGCAGGATCCCGAAGATCGCGGCGAACAGCCCGGCCAGCGGCAGGCACGCCCAGAACGAGAGCCCGAAGCCGATCGACAGCAGCGCATAGCTGTAGGCGCCAATGGCGTAGAACGCCACGTAGCCAAGATCGAGCAGGCCGGCGAGGCCCACCACGACATTGAGCCCCCAGCCCAGCATCACATAGATCAGTACCGTGGTCGCAATGTCGACCAGATACCGGTTGCCCGAGAAGACGATCGGCAACGCCACGGCGATCCCGAGCGAGATCCAGCCAAGCGCCCTGGTGAACGCCGGTGGTTCGCGAAGGCGCGGCAATGCAGGCGTCTTCATGGCCTTGCGCAAGCGCAGGCGGTCGATGGCCAGCATTTGCAGCACGCGCGCGGCGAACACCACGCCCACGGCAATGGCCAGCGCGTCCCAGCGGGTCTGGAGTTGCAGCTTGCCACCCGCGTCCACCGTGGTGATGCCGATCAGCGGGATACCCAGCACGATGCCGATCAGGGCCACGCGTACCGCATCCCCCAGCCGCGCGCGCATGCCGCGGAATCCGAAAACATGAAGTGTGCTCATCAGACTTTCTCCACCTCCGGCCGGCCGAGCAGTCCGCAAGGCCGCACCACCAGCACCAGGATCAGGATGGCAAAGGTGGCAACGTCCTTGTACTCCGCCGAAAAATAGCTCCCCCAGAACGACTCGATCAGGCCGATCAGGAGCCCGCCCAGCATTGCCCCCGGGAGCGATCCGATGCCACCGAGGACCGCCGCGGTAAACGCCTTCACACCGACCAGGAAGCCAATGCTGAAATCGACAACGCCGTAGTACAGCGTCACCATGGTCCCTGAGATGGCCGCCAACCCCGCGCCCAGCATGAACGTCAGCGAGATCGTGCGGGCGACGTTGATGCCGAGGAAGCCGGTCATGGTCCGGTCCTGCTCACAGGCCCGCTGTTGCCGGCCAAAGGCGGTGCGCGTGATCAGCCATGTGAAACCGCCCATCAGCAGGAACGTCGTCGCCACGATCAGGATCTGCACGTAGGACAGGTAGACCGCGGATTCGCCGTTGCCCGCCACTTCGATGCCGCCGGTAATCACCGGCGCCAGCGCCTTGACGCGTGCGCCCTGGCTTAGCTGGACGAAGTTCTGCAGGAAGATCGAAACGCCGATCGCCGAGATCAGCGGCGCGAGGCGTGACGCGCCACGCAGCGGGCGGTACGCTACCCGCTCTACCGCCCAGCCATAGGCGGACGTGAACAGGATGGTAAGGAACAGCACCACGACCAGCGTGAGCGGTACCGAAGTCACGCCAAGCGCAGTCATGAGGGTGAATCCTGAAATGGCGATGAAGGCGCTGATCATGAACACTTCGCCGTGCGCAAAGTTGATCATGCCGATGATGCCGTACACCATGGTATAGCCGATGGCGATGAGACCATAGACGGCACCCAGGGTCGCACCATTGATGAACTGCTGTAATGCGAGATACATGAAAGGCTCCAACAACCGCTATCGCAACCCGTGCAGCGCACAACCGCGCGCTGCAATACCCATGCTCAGTGGCAGTGCCGCGCCGTGCGAGGCACTGCCACCACTGCGTCAGTTTGCGTAGCCGTATTGGTTCCCGCTCCACCGGTAGACCACGTAGCCGGGCCTGGTGAGGTCACCCTTGCTGTCGAAGCTGATGGGCCCGACCACCGTCGAGTAGGTGCCGTTGCGCAGCGCCTTCTGGACGGCCTCTGGCTTCACGCTGCGTGCCCGCTCGGCCGCCTGCGCGAATACCTGGATCGTCGCGTACGAATACAGCGTGTAGCCATCGGGCTCGATCTTCGCCTTGCGGAAGCGCTCCACCACGTCCTTGGCTTCGGCATTCTTGCGCGGATCCGGACCAAAGGTGAACATCACGCCGTTCGCCGCGGGGCCCGCGGCAGACAGCAGTTCCGTGTTGGTCAGCGTGTCGCCGCCCATGACGGCGAGCTTGAGCCCGGCTTGCGCCGCCTGGCGCAGGATCAGGCCAAGTTCGGTGTAGTACCCACCATAGGCCAGCACTTCGATGCCGGCAGCCTTCAGCTTGCTCACCAGCACGTTGTAGTCCTTCTCGCCTGCGGTGATCGACTCGCGCAGCGATACCTTGGCCTTCTGGTCGGCGAGGGACTTCGCCACCTCGTCCGCCAGGCCCTTGCCATAGGCACTCTTGTCATCGACCACCGCGATCTTCCTGCCGTTGAAGTTCCTGGCGAGATAGGACGCGGCAACATTGCCCTGCTGGTCATCCCGGCCGGTCACGCGCACGATGTTGGCCAGGCCGCGCTCGGTGACCTTCGGGCTGGTCGAGATGGTCGCCATCGGAATGCCGGCATCGTGGTAGACCTCCGATGCGGGAATGGTCGAGCTCGAACAATAGTGACCGTCCACGAACACCACGCCCTTGTTGACCAGCGTGTTGGCAACGGACACCGCCTGTTTCGGGTCGCAAACGTCGTCGCCAACCACCAGCTTCAGCTTCTGTCCCAGCACGCCCCCCCTGGCATTGATATCTGCAATTGCCTGCTCGGCGCCGGTGCGCATCTGCTCCCCACCCGACGCATACGGGCCAGTCATCGGCCCGGCAACACCAATCAGCAAATCGGCCCAGGCCGAATGGCTCACCCCCAACATCAGTCCGGCCGCGCAAACGCTAACCGACAGCAGCTTCTTGCTCATCTCGTCCCTCACTTGGTACGTTCACTTGCGGATCGCAGGCAACGGTGTGCGCATTGCGTGGATCCTGCCCAGGCGCCTGCTTCGCGGCAGATCGCCAGTTCCGGTGTGCCAATGCCGTGGTTCGACAACGACCTTGGTTGAGCGAAATTCTGCTGGCTATCGCGCGCCGCCGCTTGCATCCAGGCAGAGCACGATTTGCGGCTTTTTGCATAACGATCTGCAGCAGAGCCGCATAGGCAAGGGGTTTCCGCTTAGGGGTATTCACCTAATACGCACAATCATGGATCGCACGGCACAACCACTGTGCGGGGATGGCGCGGTATCGGTGCGAACCCCGGACGATCCTTGCAGCCACAAACAAAAAAGGTGCGCCCATGGACGCACCTTTCGCTGCCGTGTCGCGGGGTTTCAGAACCGCTCTGCCACCGCCTTCATCTGCAGAAACTGCAGCAAGTAGTCAGGACCTCCCGTCTTCGTGTCCGTACCGCTCAGATTGAAGCCGCCGAACGGCTGCACACCCGCCAGCGCGCCGGTGCACTTGCGGTTGAAGTACAGGTTCCCGACATGGAATTCGCGGCGAGCCTGTTCGATCCGGCTCCGGTCGCGCGAATAGAGCGCGCCGGTCAGGCCGTAGACGGTGTTATTGACCGCCTTCAAGCCCTCTTCGAAGTTCGCCACGCGGGTCACCGCCACGAACGGCCCGAAGACTTCCTCCTGGAAGATGCGGGCATCCTGCGCGACATCGCCGAAGATCGTCGGCGCGAAGAAGTAACCGTCCCCCTCCAGCCGCTTGCCGCCGGTCAGCAACTTGCCTTCCCCCTTGCCGATCTCGATGTACTCGGCAACCTTGTCGGCTTGTGCCGCATTGCACACCGGCCCCAGGTCCGGGTTGGTGTCGGCAGCGCCCACACGCAGCTCCTTGGCACGGGCAACGACCTTCTCCACCAGCGCGTCGTAAACCGAATCGACCACGATCAGGCGCGAGCATGCCGAGCACTTCTGGCCGGAGTAGCCGAACGCGCTCTGGATCACGCCCAGGGCGGCCGCGTCCAGGTCCGCGGTCTCGTCCACCAGGATGGCATCCTTGCCGCCGAGTTCCAGGAACACGCGCTTGATCCACTTCTGCCCGTCGCGCAGCCTGGCCGCCGACTCGTGGATCGCGATGCCGGTCTTCAGGCTGCCGGTGAAGTTGATGAAGCGGGTCTTGGGATGGTCGACCAGGTAGGCGCCGATCTCGCTGCCGATGCCGGGCAGGTAGTTGATGACGCCCGGCGGGAAGCCGGCTTCCTCGAAGATCTCGAAGACCTTGGACAGCGACACGATGGTGTCTTCGGCCGGCTTGCAGACCACGGTATTACCGACCACGATGGCGCCCATCAGCATCCCGGTCATCAGCGCCATGGGGAAGTTCCACGGTGCGATGGTGACGCCGACGCCCAGCGGGATGTAGAAGCTCTTGTTTTCTTCCCCGGAATAGGCGTTGAGGTGGCCCACACCATCGACAAAACGCAGGGCCTGCCGGGCATAGTACTCGGTGAAATCGATCATCTCGGCAACTTCGGCGCTGGCCTCGACATAGTTCTTGCCGATCTCCTGGACCAGCCACGCTTCCAGCTCTTGTTTGCGCCCACGCATGATCTGCGCGGCCTTCAGGCACAGCCGCGAGCGGTCTTCCTGGGTCCAGCGCTTCCACCCCTCGAAGGCAGTCCAGGCAGCCTGGATCGCCTGCTCGGCATGGTCGACACCCGCCTTGCTGGTGTGCCCGACAACTTCGCCGGGCCGCGAAGGATTGGTCGAGGTGAGCTTCGCCGCCGTCTCGATCTTCTTACCATCGATGATCAGCGGGTAGGTCTTGCCGATTTGCGCACGGACCTTGTCGAGCGCGCTGCGCATGGCATTGAGTGATGCTTCGGTGGTGTAAGTATCGAAAGGTTCGCTCTGAAAGGGGATGACGTTCACGTTGGGGTTCTCCGCGTTCAACCAGTAGGCCCGAGCCGGCGGGCGTTGCCGTCCGCGCATCGGAATCGTGCACATCTCGCGCTGCAGCCACGCTGCGACGCCGGATGCGTTGCCCGGGATTTTGTGGTGCGTGGCGCCGCGCGTCTTGCATGGCGGCCTGCCTAAAGCAGCGGATTACTGCACAACGGGAATGGTCGGGCGCGCGCCCTGCCCGCTGGCCCGAGCGGGTAACGAATGGCGGAAACCGCGTGATAACATCGCGCTACCCACGCCGCAGCCGCCCCCTACGACAATCATGCTCGACACCAAGAACCTATTGCACGGGATCGACCTGGTACTGGATCTGGCGCTGATGGAGCAGGTATTCGACCGGCTTCCCAACGTCCTTTTCTACGTCAAGGACAAGGAGGCGCGCTACCTGATGGTGAATGCCACCCTGGTCGAGCGCAGCGCCCTGGTCAGCAAGGAAGACGTCATCGGCAAGACGGCAGACGAGCTGTTCGAGGTCACTGGTTCGAGCACGCTGATGCAGGACCTGAGCGTCATCCGCAGCGGCGAGCCGATCACCGATGTGCTGCGCCTGTTTTTCTCGGCCGATGGGCACCGGCAATGGTGCCTGAGTTCGAAGTTTCCGGTCAGGGATGCGGAGGGCCAAATCGCCGGCCTGCTGGGCATCTCGCGCATCCTGCCCCGCCCGGACGAGAAGCACGCCAGCTACAAGCGCCTGCTGCAGTTCCTCAAGCGCCTGGAAGAGCCGGCGCAACCGAACCTGCGCATCAGTGAGATCGCCCGCGAAGTACAGTTGTCACTGGATACCCTGGAGCGGCTTTGCCGCGAGGTGTTCGGGCTGACGCCGAAGCAGATCATGATGCGCATGCGGCTGGACCGCGCCTGCCGCCTGCTGGAGACGACGGATGCCAGCATCACCGACATTGCCGCCGAATGCGGCTATGCGGACCACAGCGCGTTCTCGCGGCAGTTCAAGGCAGCAACCCTGTGTACGCCCCAGCAATACCGTGGGGCGCATCGTACGTCTTAGCTGCGTCCGCATGCCCCGCGCGAGCGCTGAATCAGTCTTCCCCGTCCACGTGGCACAAGATCCGGTGTGCCAGGCGCAAATGGGGCCGGTCGATCATGGCGTTGCCGAGCCTTGCCACGCCCGAGGCGCCGACCCTGGAGAAGGCGTCGACGACATGCCGGGCCCAGCGCACCTCTTCCTCTTGCGGCATGAAGGCCTGATTGATGGCGTCGATATGTGAAGGATGGGCGGCGGCCTTTGCGGTAAAGCCGTCGCGCTTCGCCTGCGCGGCTTCCTGCCCGATCTGCGCGGGATCTGTCAGGCTGGTGCTGACCGCGTCGATGGCATCGATGCCGGCCTGGGCGGCCGCCATCAGGCACATCGTGCGTGCCACGGAGAATGGCGCGGTGAGTTCCTTGCCGATATGCGACGAGAAAGCGCCCAGGTCGGCGGCAAGATCGTCCACGCCCCACATCAGCGCCCGCAGCCGCATCGGCGCATTGCGATAGGACGAGAGGCCGAAGACGCCTTCGGACGATTCCGTCGCCATGGCGATGATGGCGACCTCCCAGTTGTCGGGCAACAGTGCGCACTCAAAGGCTGCGAGGAAGTCACAGAGCCGGTGTACATCGTCGACGCTCCGGCACTTCGGCAGCACGATCGCGTTTGGCCGGTGCGGGATCACGGCGGCAAGGTCGCGCAGGATATGGCCTGACGCCAGCCCGTTGACGCGCACCAGCAAGGCCGGCTCCATCGACGCGCGGTTCTGCTCCAGGAACGACACCAGCTTGCGCCGCGCATCCTCCTTGCCATGCTCCGGCACGGCGTCCTCGAGATCGAACACCAGGCCGTCCGCCCCCGACTTCAGCGATGCCGCCAGCTTGCGGTCGCTGTCCGCGGGAACGAAAAGAAGGGAGCGCAGGCGCTGTGGCAGGTTGTCGTGCATGGTCGCTGGTCTCCGGAAGCCGATTTGGCTAGTGGCGGCCAGGCATCACGGGCCTGGCATGCTGCCAACAATGCCAGCGATCGCGCGACCAGGCAAACCGGGTTTTCCGAAAGCAGGTTTCGCCAACGGCGAATGGGTCGAAGCCGGGCGCCGGTGTCGGTCCGGCCCCATCCCTTATGGATCGGGTGAACGGCGCAGCCCAACACTTCATACCGTCCGCGGCGCCGCTGACATCACGCCAGCCCTCTCCCCATGCAGAATGCTGCGCCTGCGCCCGGCAGGCACGATCGTTGCGGATTCTCGGTACGAGCGCCCCCGCTCTCTAACCCCTGGAGAACCACCATGACCACCCTGATCATCCGCGACCTGCCCAGCCGCACCCTCGACACCACCGCAATGTCCGCAATCCATGGTGGAATCTACCGGACGCCGCAACAAATTCTGGCGTGGCAAGTCACCCATCTGCCCGCCACGCCGGACGGCCGTGTGCTAGGCCCCGATGGCCAACTGCACGTGCCCTCGATCTGACGGCCCAACGTCCACCGCCATCAGCACGCTCAATACCTTGAACACCACCGACCGCTCCCCGACCGCCAGCCCGAAGCGGTCGGCGCCGTGTGCCGAGTGAGACGGCCAGCGGTTGCAAGACGAAGCTTTCGCGTCCAGTGTCAGGTAATCGATACCACACACGTCCCGCCGCTTCACCCGGCTCTTGTCCTTGTATCGACGCTTCTACTCGTCAGGCCGGACGTTCGCACTACCGATATTCCGCGAAGTCATTATGCAGATGCCGCACATGACAAAACTGTCGATGTGCCAGAAGTGATGAGGGTTTCCACCGATCTATATTTGAACGACAAATTTTGTTTCAGCCGGGGGCGACTACCACCTGAAGGGAGGTGGGAAATGAGCAAGAAACTGTTAGTACTGGGGGCGACGACGGTCGCGTTGTGCGCCGGGGCGGCATGGGCTGGGACTACCGGTCCACGCGACGTTTACACAGATGGCGCCATGGTGAGGACGCCAGATCCATACAGTGATGGGGCAAAGACAAGCAAGTTCGATGTCTACACGGACGGTGCCAGAATCTCGGACAGGCGTGACGCCTTCTCCGACGGCGCAAGGATCGATAAGCGTGACACCTTTACCGATGGCGCAAGGACTATCGATAAGCGTGACACGTTTACCGATGGCGCTTGATGGCATACCAGGCCGATCAAGCATGATCGCGCAGCATCGAGGCCAAGGCACTGCCTTGGCTTCTTCTTTTTCATCGGCAGCATCCGTGCTGTTCGGGCCCTAGGCCAGCCCCACTGTCATACCCGCATTCCATCCTTCCCAATCGGCGGCACTCGCCCGCCCGGCGTTGACCGGTGACAGCGCTGGTGGCGCTGTCATTCGCCTGTCATCACGCCCGGAAACAATACGCGGCGATACAGGGCGCAGATATTCCTCTCAGCCAAGCGACGGCCTGACGCCGCGCACCAGTGGAATGTTTTGGACGCCCGCCTTTTTCCATCCGAAATGAAAACGTTTTCATTCTGGCCAGCCTTGACCGGGCACAGTGGAGCGCAGCGGCAATGACTGGGAGGCATAGTCCCGATGGCAAGGCGAGATCCGGCGGCGGTCCGACGCTGGCAGACGTCGCGGACGCCGCGCGTGTTTCGCTGGCGACGGCCTCCCGCGTCTTCAGCCATCCCGCCATGGTGCGCGACAGCACCGCGCAGCGCGTGCATGACGCCGCGCGCAGGCTGGACTTCCGCCCGAACCTGCTCGGCAGCAAGCTGCGCGCCCAGCAGACGCGGATGATCGGCGTGATGCTGCCGACGATGGACAACGCGGTGTTCGCCGAGTGCTGGCGTGGCATCGAGGAGGCCGCGCTGGCCGCGGGCTACTCGCTGATGCTGGTCACCAGCGGCTACGACCCGATGCGAGAGCGCGAGCGGATCGAGTACCTGCTGCGCCATCGCGTGGACGGCATGGTCCTGACGGTGGCGGACGCCGCGCACAGCGCGGTGCTGGACCAGCTCGACGCCGAGGGCGTGCCCTACGTGCTGGCCTACAACCAGGCGGGCCCGCGCAGCCGCAGGCATTCGGTTTCCGTGGACAACCGCGGCAGCGCCTGCAACGGGGTGGAGGCGCTGATCGCCGCCGGGCACCGGCGCATCGTCGTGGTGTCCGGCGCGTTCGTTGCCTCGGACCGCGCGCGCCAGCGCTATGCTGGCTACCAGGACGCGATGCGTGCACACGGCTTGGCGCCGTTGCCCGTGCTGTCCCTGCCCTCGCATACCGCCAGCAACGCTGCACAGATCCGCGCGCTGATCGACGAAGACGATGCCCCCACCGCCTTCTTCTGCACCAACGACCTGCTGGCCATCGGCGCGATCTCGGATCTGCGGCGGCTGGGTCTGCGCGTGCCCGCCGATGTCTCCGTGCTCGGCTACGACGGGATCGCGCTCGGCAGCGTGATGGAGCCCCCGCTGGCGACCGTGGTGCAACCCAATACCGACATCGGCGCGCGCGCCGTCGCCCACTTGCTGGCGTGGCTGCATGCGCCAACCGGCGAAGCGCCAGCCGCCGCGCGCGTGACCCTGCTGCCGCATGCACTGCGCGTGAGCGGAAGCATCGCCGCGCCGCCGGCCGTTCCGTTCACCGTGACCTGACATCTTTCCACCGACCGTTGCCACCAAGGAGCCTTTCATGCAACCGTTCTCGTCCTGGCGCCGTCCGCTGCGCCGGCTCACCCTGATGCTTGCCGCAGCCGCGTTCAGCCACGGCGCCTTCGCGCAGACCGCAATCTGCTACAACTGCCCGCCCGAGTGGGCCGACTGGGCCACGCAGATCCGCGCCATCAAGGACAAGACCGGCGTCACCGTGCCGCTGGACAACAAGAACTCAGGCCAATCGCTCGCGCAACTCGTGGCGGAGAAAGCGAGCCCCGTGGCGGACGTGGTCTACTACGGCGTGACCTTCGGCATCCAGGCAAAGAAGGACGGCGTGACCGCCCCGTACAAGCCGGCGCACTGGAACGAGATCCCGGACGGCCTGAAGGATCCGCAGGGCAACTGGTTTGCGATCCACTCCGGCACGCTCGGCTTCATGGTCAATGTGGACGCGTTGCGCGGCAAGCCCGTGCCGCAGTCCTGGGCCGACCTGCAGAAGCCTGAGTACAAGGGCCTGATCGGCTACCTGGATCCCGCCAGCGCATTCATCGGCTATGTCGGCGCCGTCGCCATCAACCAGGCGCTGGGCGGCTCGCTGGATAACTTCGGCCCGGCCTTCAAGTTCTTCAAGGACCTGCAGAAGAACCAGCCGATCGTACCGAAGCAGACCGCCTACGCGCGCGTGCTGTCCGGCGAAATCCCCATCCTGCTCGACTACGACTTCAACGCGTACCGCGCCCGCTACAAGGACCATGCCAACGTGGCGTTCGTGATCCCGAAGGAAGGCACGGTCGTGGTCCCCTACGTGATGAGCCTGGTCAACAAGGCGCCGCACGAGGCCGAGGGCCGCAAGGTGCTCGACTTCGTGCTGTCCGACGCAGGCCAGGCGCTGTGGGCCAATGCCTACCTGCGCCCCGTACGAAGCGCCGGCATCTCGAAGGAAGTGCAGGCGCGCTTCCTGCCGGCTGCCGAGTATGCGCGCGCAAAGCCCGTCGACTTCTCCCGCATGGCCGAGGTGCAGAAGGCCTTCAGCGAGCAATACCTGAAGGAAGTCCGCTGAAGCCGCCGCCGGCCCCAGCCCGCCGGTCCCCTTGCGTCCCCGCCGCTGCGGGGACGCACGCCACCGCACGGTCCCTGCCATGACAAAGCGAAATCTTCTCCTGTTCGGCTTCGCGCTGCCCGCGCTGGTCGTCTTCCTCACGTTCTTCTGCCTGCCGATGGCGCGGCTCCTCGCTGTCAGCGTCGACGGCCCGCAGGGCGCCGGCGTGTACTGGACCGTGCTGACGAGTCCGCGCTACCTGCACAGCCTGGCGGTCACGGTGCTGCTGTCCGGCGCCGTCACGCTGGCGACGCTCGTCATCGCCGGGATCGCCGGCACCTTCCTGCAGCGCAACGCCGTGCCGGGCAAGTCCGCGCTGGTCGCGGTGCTGACGTTCCCGCTCGCGTTCCCGGGCGTGGTGATCGGCTTCATGGTCATCATGCTCGGCGGCCGCAACGGCCTGTCGGCGATGCTCGGCGACTGGCTCGCGGGCGAGCGCTGGACTTTTGCCTATGGCCTGGCCGGCCTCTTCGTGGGCTACCTGTACTTCTCGATTCCGCGCGTGATCCTGACGGTGATGGCCGCGGTCGAGAAGCTCGACGCCTCGCTCGAGGAAGCCGCCCGCTCGCTCGGTGCGAGCCCATGGCGCGTGGTGTGCGACGTGATGCTGCCCGCGCTGATGCCGGCGCTGCTGTCCAGCGGCGCGATCTGCTTCGCGTCCAGCATGGGCGCCTTCGGCACCGCCTTCACGCTGGCGACGCAGCTTGATGTGCTGCCGCTGACGATCTACAACGAATTCACCAACTACGCCAATTTCGGCATGGCCGCCGCGCTCTCGATCCTGCTGGGCGCAGTGACGTGGGCGCTGCTGGCCGTCGCACGCTGGTTCTCCGGCGATGCCGTCGCCGCCACCGCGTAGGAGACCGACGATGTTTCCCGTTCGCCCTCGCTTTCGCTACTGGCTGCAGCTCGCGCTCACGCTGACCGTCTGCCTGTTCATGATCGTGCCGGTCGTGCTGTCCGTGCTCGCCGGCCTCACCAACAATATCTTCGTCGGCCTTGCCAGCGGACTGACCACGCGCTGGATCGAGGAAGTCTGGTCGCTGTACCGCAACACCATCTTCCTCTCGCTGGGCATCGCGCTGGCGTGCCTCGCCTGCACGCTGGTGCTCGGCGTGCCCGCCGCCTACTACATGGCGCTGCGCCGCAACCGCGTGACGCGCCTGATCGAGGAACTGCTGATGCTGCCCGTGGCCATCCCCGGCCTGGCTACCGCGCTCGGCCTGATCCTGCTCTACGGCCAGTGGCAGGCACTGCGCACGAGCTGGGTCTTCATCCTGATCGGGCATGTACTGTTCACGCTGCCCTTCATGGTGCGCGCCGTGCTGGCGATCCTGTCAGCCATCGATATCCGCACACTCGAGGAAGCCGCCTCGAGCCTCGGCGCCGGCCGCATGCAGCGCTTCTTCACCGTGATCCTGCCCAACTGCCGCCAGGGCATCCTGGCCGGTGCGCTGATGGTGGTCACGCTGTCGGTCGGCGAGTTCAACCTGACCTGGATGCTGCACACACCGACCACGCAGACGCTGCCGGTCGGGCTGGCCGACAGCTATGCGTCGATGCGCCTGGAGATCGGCTCGGCCTACACCATCGTCTTCTTCGTCATGATCATTCCGCTGCTGGTGCTGATGCAGGCGCTGACCTCCATGGGCGCGCGCGCCCGCCGACATGCCCGCACCGACACGCCGGCGCCTGTCGCCGCGCCCACCCCGACCGCTCGGGCCGCCACCTCCACCGAGACCCGCCATGCATGAAGCCACCACCATCCGCCTGCGCCACTGCGGCAAGACCTTCGCCGACGGCGCGCCGGCATTGCAGCCGCTGGACCTCGACATCGGCGCGGCCGATACCCTGGTGCTGCTCGGCCCCTCCGGCTGCGGCAAGACCACCACGCTGCGCATCATCGCGGGACTGGAGTCGCCGGACGCCGGTGGCGAGGTCTGGTTCGGCGGCCTCAACGTGACCGCGCTGCCGATCGAAGAACGCGGCGTCGGCATGGTGTTCCAGAACTACGCGCTGTTTCCCAACATGACCGTTGCCGAGAACATCGGCTACGGCCTGCGCGTGCGCCGCGTCGATGCCGCCACACGGCGGCGCCGCGTCGACGACATGCTGGGCATGATGCATCTCGGGCCGTTCGCCGACCGCCGCGTCGACCAGCTCTCGGGCGGCCAGCGCCAGCGCGTGGCGCTAGCCCGCGCCATCGCCGTGCAGCCGCGCGTGCTGCTGCTGGATGAGCCCCTGACCGCGCTCGATGCCAAGCTGCGCGACACCCTGCGCGCCGACATCAACCAGCTGCTGCGCAGCCTGCGCATCACGGCCGTCTACGTGACGCACGATCAGGCCGAGGCCATGGCGCTCGGCGACCGTATCGTCGTCATGGAGCGGGGCCGTATCGCGCAGTCAGGCACGCCGCAGGAGATCTACCGGGCGCCGGGCAGCGCGTTCGTGGCGGACTTCATCGGCACGATGAACCGCCTGCCCGCCACGGCGGAGACCGGCGTCTGGCGCCTGCCCGGCGGCGCGTTGCCGCGTGCTGGCGCCGCTCCCGCCAGCGGCTGCGCCGAACTGATGTTCAGGCCAGAGGATGTGGCACTGGCGGAAGCGCATGACGCGCACCTGCTCGGTGCGGTCGTGACCGCGCTGTTCCTCGGCAACTGCACGCGGCTGCTGGTGGACGTTGGCGCCGGCGCGCCGCTGATCGTCGATACCACCCGGCGCGACGCCTGGCGCGCGGGCGACCGCGTCGGCCTGCGCATCGATACCGCCCATATGATCACGCTGGCGGAGGCCCAGGCAGCATGACAACGCCCTATCTCGTCGCGCACGTCACGGACCTGCACATCAAGGCCGCCGGCAAGCTGTCGTATCGCATGGTCGATACCGCTGGCGCGCTGCACCGCTGGATCGACACGCTGCTGGCCGCGCCGCAATGCGCGGACCTCGTCGTCATCACGGGCGACCTCGTCGACTTCGGCGCCGAAGCCGAATACCGCTTCCTGCGCAGCATCCTGCAACGGCTGCCGATGCCCTACCGGCTGCTGCCCGGCAACCACGACAGCCGCAATGCGCTGCGCGCGGTCTTTGCTGACCATGACTACCTGTTCGCCAATGGCGATGGCGAGGCACCGGTGCACTACGCGGTCGAAGCAGGGCCGCTGCGCATCGTGGGCTTCGATTGCACGGTACCGGGCAGGCCGGGCGGACGCGTCGATGCCGCGGCACTGCCGTGGCTGGAGGCGACACTCGCCGCGGCTCCGACCACGCCAACGCTGTTGCTGCTGCACCATCCGCCCTTCTATACGGGCATCGGGCATATGGACGAGCAAGGTCTGGAGAACGCCGCGACGCTCGAAGCTGTGGTGCGGCAGCATGCGCAGGTTGAGCGTGTGCTCTGCGGGCACCTGCACCGGCATATCACGCGGCGCTTCGGCGGCACCATCGCCATGACGGCGCCCGCGCCGGCGCATCAGGTAGCACTCGATCTCGATCCGCAAGCGCCGTCGCGTTTCCGCATGGAGCCGCCTGGCTACCTGCTGCACTGGTGGCATCCGCAGCATGGACTGGTGACACATGCGGCCGCGATTGGAGACCATGGGCCGGCACATCCGTTCTTCGATGCCGAGGGCAAGCTGATCGACTGAGTGTCACGCTGAAGCCATCGCGCTTGCCCTCCGAGGCGCGGACGACAACGCCCTACAGTCCCAGCGCCCGCCCGTCGCTGCGCGGGTCGTGCGCGCCGGTGAGCTGTCCGTCCGGATCGAGCCGGATCGCGCCCGGGTGGCCGGCAAGCTGGCTCTGTGCAGGAATCGGACTTAACTGATGTCCGCGCGATGCCAGTTCGCTGAACACCGGCACGCCGGCATCCTGTTCCAGCTTCAGGCTGTCGCGGCTGTCCGAGAAGGTCTTGCCCAGCAGGAAGCGCGGCCGGCCCAGTGCCGTCAGCGGATCCATGCCGTAGTCGATCATCCGGGTGAGCACCGCGGCCAGCGTCTGCGGCTGGCCGTCGGCACCTTGCGTGCCGTACAGCAGGCTGGGCCGTCCGTTCTTCAGGTAGATCCCGGGATTGAGCGTGTGGAATGGCCGCTTGCCGCCCCGCAGCACGTTGGGGCTCGCGGGGTCGAGGCTGAACGAGGCGCCACGGTTGTGCCAGAGCACGCCGGTGTCGCCGACGACGAGGCCGCTCCCCCAGTCGAAATAGACAGTCTGGAGCATGCTCACGCAGCGGCCGTCCTTGTCGGCGGCGCCGATGTACACCGTGTCGCCGGGCTTGAACACATGTGGCCACGGCATCGCCCGGTCCATGCGGATACGCTGCGCGTGGGCATCGAGATGCTGCCGGGACAGCAGGCGATCCAGCGGCACGTCGACAAAATCGGGATCGGCGACGTAGCGGTTCCGGTCCAGGAACGCCAGCTTGACCGCCTCGACCAGCAGGTGATAGTAGTCCGCGCTGCCTTCCGGGATGCCCGCCAGATCGAAACGGTCCAGGATCCCCATGATCTCCAGCGTGGTCACGCCTTGCGTGGGCGGACGCAGGCCAAGCAGCTCGCCACCGCGGTAGGCGACGCGCAGCGGCACTTCTTCCCGCGCCTGGCAACGCGCCAGGTCTTCGCTGCGCAACGGGGAGCCGGCCTTCGCCAACCCGGCGGCGAGCCGCCCCGCCACGTCGCCCTCATAGAACTCCCGCCCGCCCTGCGTCGCGACCCGGTCCAGGGTGCGGGCCAGTTCGGGCTGCCGGAACATTGCGCCGGGCTTCGGCATGTGTCCGTCCGGCATGAAGACCCGGCCGAAGCCGTTCCAGCCTGCCAGGTCCGCCGTGCGGAACTCTTGCCAGAAGCACTGTGAAGGCGTGACGGGAAACCCGTTGGCGGCGTACTCCGTTGCCCGCGCCAGCAAGCCGGACCAGGGCTGGGCACCGCCCCAGTGACTGCGGCTGAAGGCAAAGGCACGGTCCCAGATGGCAACGGTGGCCGCGGCAGTGAGGGCCGCGCCGGGCCCCCGCAGCGGAATGGCGCCGGCATAGCCCGGGGTCTGCGACGCGGCCTGACCGATGCCGGAAAACGTGCGCACGCTGCCGTCGCGATCGCTGACCACCAGGAAGGCATCGCCCCCCAGCCCGGTAAAGTGGGGATACGTCACGCTCAGCACCGCGCCGATGGCGATCGCTGCCTCGATGGCGTTGCCCCCGGCCTTCAGCACTTCCAGCCCCGCCTGGCTGGCGAGTTCATGCGGGCTCGTGACCATGCCCGCGGACGAACGTGCCAGGCCCGCGCGCCCGGCTGGCGGCGCCTCGTGTGCGACGGCAGGCAACACCGTGCTGCCCGCCAGCGCTGCAGAGCCGGCCAGGAATGTCCGGCGCGATGTGCCGGCACTGCAGCGATCCACTTCACTCAGATATTCCATACCCTCTTCCCCCGGAAACGCAGCAGCCGGGCAGCGCATTGCCTCCCTGCGCCGGCTGCCGTGATGTCGAATCAATGGTGGTGCCGGGGCCGTGTCGCCGCTTGCGCGAAACCCCGGCAGGACACGTCAGCTCAGGCCTCGCTCTTCCACATGCCACGGCTGACGGGTAGCGCCTTCCGGGGCGGCATAGCGCTGCTTGATCCACGCATATGCCGGTCCCAGCGCGTTCATGGCGACGACTGCACCGAGCGCGACGACCGGATCGCCCGGTACGGGACCAAAGCCACCGAACAGCGTGGCGAAGTACGAGGCAAAGCCGAAGAACATGCCGGGGATAAAGCGCAGCGTGGCGAACACGCGCGCGAGGAACATCATCGAGGCATTGAGCATGAACAGGATCACCATCTCCGCCACGATGAGGGCGGGCCCCGAGAACTGCTCGGCCGCCTGCCTGAAGCAGAGCACGATCACGAAGGCAAACAGCGAGCCCACCGGCAGGGTCGGCCATATCTTCTTCAGGTTCTCCGGCGTCGGCCCGCCCATGGCAAAGGTCGCGGCCCAACTGATGAAAATGGCCCATGGCGGCAGGTGCGAGGCGTGCGCGGCAATGGGAACCGTGGTGATGGCAAGCAGTGAAGCCACGACTTCGGCAGGCAGCTTTCTCATGATCGTCTCCTTGTTGGACTGGCGTGGCGTCAGTGCGCGCAGCACCCGTGCCGGTGGATTTCACAGCGATGCTGGGTGACTACGGTGATCTTTCCGCGCTTCACCACCCACAGGCGCGGGGGGATATCGATCAGCACATCCGCCACCTTGAAGGTGTCGAGGATCACCAGGTCAGCCTGCCGGCCGACCGCCAGGCCGTAGGTCTCGTGCAGCCCGATGGCGCGCGCCGCGTTGTGCGTGCCCATGTCGAGCACCGCCAGCTGGTGCTCCGGCACGCCGAACTGGGCCACGTGCGCGAGCATGTTGCCGATCTGCAGCATGTCTGCCTTGCCGAACGGCGTGAACGCATTGCGGATGTTGTTCGAGGAATACGCCACGTTGACCCCGCCGCTGTGCAGGGCCTTCACCGGCGCGAGCCCGCGGCGCTGGTTCTGTACGTCCTTGCGCCCGCCCAGGTAGAGATCGGTGGCGGGCAGCGTGACGATGCTGATGCCGGCCTCGCGTATCTGCCCGATCAGCGGCTGCAGCTGATCCGCGTCGAGCGCGCCGAGGCTGGTGACATGGCCCAGCGAGACGCGTCCCTGGTAGCCGGCCTCGATCGTTTTCTGCGCGATGTACGACACCGCGGCAAAGCGCTGGTCGCCGGTGTCGTCGGCGAAGTCGGCATGCATGTCGACCGGCGCGTCATACCGTTGCGCCAGCTCGAAGACCATGTCGATATGCCGCACAGTGTCGGCCCAGGTCAGCTCGTTGTACGGGCAGCCGCCCACCACGTCGGCGCCCATGTCCATGGCCTCCATCATCAGCTCGCGAGTGCCCTGGGACTTCAGGATGCCCTCTTGCGGGAAGGCCACGATCTGCAGGTCGAGCAGGTCCTGGTACTCCGCCTTCAGTTCCAGCAGCGTCTCCACCCCGATCAGCCCCTGGATCAGGTCGACATCGGGGTGGGCGCGGATGGCCACGGTGCCGTGCCTGACCGCCATGTCCAGCACCTGCCGGGAGCGGTCCAGCACGTCCTGGCGCTGCTGCTTGCTCTTCAGGATGCCGGTGACGCGGATGGCCTCGTCCAGCGTGCCGAAGCGCGCCGGCAGCCGGCGGTGCAGCAGGGCCTTGTCCAGGTGGAGGTGGGGCTCGACCAGCCCCGGGATGGCCGCGCGCCCGCCGGCCTCGATCACTGCATGCGCCGGCGCGTCGATGCCGGGTTCCATCGCGGCAATGCGGCCGTCGCGGATGGCGATATCGGTAAGGGGTGCGTCGTCGTGGACGCAGGCGTCCCGGATCAGCAGATCCAGTTGCATGGCTTGTCTCCTCAGGTCTCTTTTTTCGGGACGAAGCCATGCGGTATCGCTGCCGCCCTCCAAATGAAGCGGCTTTGGGGGCGGCCTGCCGCGGGGTCATGCGCGGCGGAAACGGGGGCTTCGTGATCTGAAGCGTAGGTGCAGGGGCGGCAGCGCTACATCAGGATCGGCTGAATTGGACCTAAGGATTCGCTTAGACGCACCGCACAAACTAGGCAGCGTCACCCGCTTCGGCGAGCAGTCCGTGACGGATGGCGTAATGCACCAACCCTGCTGTCGAGGAGATATCCATCTTGCCCAGGATATTGGCCTTGTGGGTGCTCACCGTCTTCGCGCTGAGCGACAGCGCCACGGCAATCTCATTGATGCCCAGCCCCTCGGCCAGCATCTGGAACACCTGCAGTTCGCGCGCCGTCAGCCGTGCATGCGGCAACACGGCCTCCGGCTGCCGGGCCTGCATGACCAGGCGGTCGGCGATCGTGGGCGAGACCACGGTGCCGCCTCGCGCCACTTTGCGGATGGCGCCGAGCAGTTGGTCCGACTCGACATTCTTGGTCAGGTAGCCGGCCGCGCCCGCGCGGATGGCCTGGACGGCATACTGCGACTCGCGGTACATGCTCAGGACCAGGATGGGGAGCGCGGGATGGCTGGCCCGGATCTGCTGGATCAGCAGGATGCCGCTCCTTCCCGGCATCGACATATCCAGCAACAGCACATCGGGCACGTCCAGGCGCAGCAGCGACAGCACCTCGTGGCCGTCGGCTGCCTCGCCGACCACCTGCATGTCCTGCACGGTGGAAATGATCTTCTTCAGCCCATCGCGGATGATGGTGTGGTCGTCGGCAAGCGTGATGCGGATCATCTGGTGCCTCCCTTGCCGGAGCAGCCGGTATTGGGTATCTGCGCTTCGACCCGTGTGCCCCCGCCCTTCTCGCTGGTCACCGCAAGCTTGCCGCCCAGCATCAGCGCGCGCTCGCGCATGCCCACCAGGCCCAGGCTGCGCCGGTGCCCGGTCTTCGACGCATCGATGCCGCGCCCGTTGTCGGAGACCACCAGCCGCAGGACTCCGCCGGTGTCGTTGAGTTCAACCAGCACGCGATCCGCGCGGCCGTGGCGGCAGGCATTGGTCAGCGCTTCCTGTGCAATGCGAAACACCGCGGTGCTGACCTCGGCGCTGATCTCGCCGACGGGCTGCAGCGCCAGCTCGCAGGTAATGCCGCCACGCTCGCGCTCGGAGAGCGATTCGGCCAGCCACTCGATCGCCGCGTTCAGGCCCAGCTCATCCAGCAGCGGCGGCCGCAGGTCCGCCGCGATGCGCTGCACCGCATCCACCGTCGAATCCGCGATCTCCTTGAGCATCTGCACATGCTTGCGGCACGCTTCGTCGGCATCGGGGCCTTGCTGCGCCTCGATGTAACTGAGCCCGAGGCGCAACGCCGTCAGCGACTGGCCCAGTTCATCGTGCAGTTCGCGTGAAATGCGGGTGCGCTCGGCCTCGCGCACGGACTGCAGGTAGGCGGAGAGCTCGCGCAGTTGCGCGCGCGACGCCAGTAGCTCCTGCCTGGTTTGCTCGCCCTTCTCCACTTCGGCAAGCAGCGCCTGCTCGGAGCGCTTCCGGTCCGTGATATCCCGCGAAATGCCCACCGTGCCGACGACCTCGCCATCCCGGCCGCGAACCGGCATCTTGATCGTATCGAACCAGCGCAGACTCCCGTCCCTGGCATGGCGGCTTTCCTCGTAGCGCCGGCGGATACCGCTGGCCACCACGGCCTTGTCGGTGCGCAGGTACACCTGCCCCCAGTCCTCTGACCAGACCTGGTCCGGCGTGCGGCCAAGGATCTCGGCCTCGCTCCGCCCGCATGCGGCCATGAAGGCGTCATTGACGAGGATGTAGCGCGAGCTGACGTCCTTCAGCCAAGCCTGGTCCGGGATGTTGTTCAGTATGGCCCGCTGCAGGTCGACATCCATGTCTCCTCCTTGTCAGTGCTCGCCATTCATCGCAGGCAGGCATGGGGTCATGCGTTGTGCTCATCAAGTGGCATGGCGTGCCTGCGCTCCCCGCAGACTATAGCCAGTGGGCGCTGGCAATGCTCTTGTCGTTTTCCTGAATGGATGCACGGATGGGGGGCCTGCTGCTCGCGCCGACCCGCAGCCATGCCTGCCTTCCCGCACGCGGTCGGACAGCCCCCGCCATCCGGGCCGCTACAGGATTTCCATGATTGACGGCCCCGCACGCCACCGCTCCGCCCGGCGCACCGCGGTACGCGCCCGCGCGGCGGTTTCTGGTCCCAGCGAATCCCGGCAACTGGACCTATTGGCCAGGGACAGCCCTCACCTATAAAGCCGGAACACCCAACACCTTTTCCCTCTCGAGGAGCACAACCATGCGGTGGATCAAGCAAATCGCGACCTATGTCGCCCTGGTAGCGGCGCTGGCGCCGGCCGCACACGCGCAAAGCAAGAATGTAGTGATTGCTTACCAGGACATGGTGGTGCCCTGGCGCTACGCGCAGGACATGAAGGAACTGGAAAAGCAGACCGGCTACACGGTTTCATTCCGCCAGTTCGGCGGCGGCGGCGATGTGATCCGCGCCATGGCATCGGGCCAGATCGCCATTGGCGAGGCGGGCACTTCGCCGATCGCTTCGGCCTTGTCGCAAGGACTGGACGTCGAACTGTTCTGGATCCTGGACGACATCAACGCGGCAGAAGCGATGGTCGTGCGAAATGGCAGCAAGATCGCCAGCGTGGCGGACTTGAAGGGCAAGCGCGTGGGTGTGCCGTTCGTGTCGACTACGCACTACCACACGCTGGTCGCACTGGAACGCGCCAAAATTAATCCGAAGGACGTACGCATCGTCAATATGCGCCCACCCGAGGTCGCGGCCGCATGGGAGCGCGGCGACATCGACGCCACCTTTATCTGGGACCCGGTGCTGGCCAAGCTCAAGCAGTCAGGCACCGTGCTGACGACCTCGGGGCAAATCGCCGCCGATACCGGCAAGGCCACCTTCGACGGCATGATCGCCAACAAGAAGTTCGCGCGTGAAAACCCGGAGTTCATGGTCAAGCTGGTGCGCGTGCTCGCCGCCGCCGACGAAAATTATCGCAAGAACAAGGCTGCCTGGACCGCCGACTCGCCAATGGTGAAGGCCGTGGCCAAGATGTCCGGCGCCAAGGCTGAGTCGGTGCCCGCGAGCATGGCGTTGTACGCGTTCCCCACGTTGCAGGAGCAGGTCTCGGAACGCTGGCTGGGCGGCGGTGCGGCGCGTGCGCTGCAGTCCGCGGCGCAGTTCCTCAAGGAGCAGGGCACGATCCAGACCGTTCTGCCGGACTATGGGCCGGGGGTCAACGCGGAATGGGCGAAGCGCGCGCTGCGCTGACGCCGCGACCGTGTCACTGAAGATAGCTGCCGTGCGCAAGGCCAATCCCGGCACGGCAGCCCCGAAAGTCCTGTTGCGGAAGCCCCTCATGTACAAACTCGAAATCGACAATCTCAGTGTCAACTACGGCACCGCAGGCGGCGCCAAGACGCTGGCGCTGTCACAAGTCAACCTCACCATGGAGCGCGGCGATTTCGTCGTCGCGCTGGGTGCCTCCGGCTGCGGCAAGACCACCTTGCTGTCGTGCATCGCGGGCTTCATGGAACCATCGGAAGGCGAAATCCGCCTGTGCGGCAAGGCTGTACACGGACCCGGTGCCGAACGCGGCGTGGTGTTCCAGAAGCATGCCCTGATGCCGTGGCTCAGCGTGGCGGACAACGTTGCGCTGGGATTGCGCCTGCGCGGCGTGGCGCGTGCCGAGCGGCTACGGGTCGCGCACGAGAAGCTGGCGGCGGTCGGACTGCAAGCGGTAGCCGACAAGCCGGTCTACCAGCTCTCAGGCGGCATGCAGCAGCGCGTCGGGATTGCCCGCGCGCTCGCCAGCGATCCGGCGGTGATGCTGATGGACGAGCCGCTTGGCGCGCTCGACGCGCTGACGCGCGAATCGATCCAGGGGCTGATCCTGAAGCTCTGGGCCAAGGAACAGAAGATCGTCTTCTTTATCACGCACAGCGTGGAAGAAGCGCTGTTCCTGGGCACGCGGCTGATTGTGATGACGCCCTCGCCCGGCCGCATCGCCCATACCTATGAGCTGCCGTTCGCGCGGCGCTACATCGAGTCCGGGGATGCGCGCGCGGTCAAGTCCGACCCCGAATTCATCCGCTATCGCGAAGAGATCGTCGATCTGATCCATGCCACCGCCTGAGGAACACGAGATGCCCGCTTCCGTCCAACGCATCGAACCCACGCCACGCGCCCCGGCCATTGCCGCAGCCGGCGCGGGCCAGCACATGAAGACCGTCTCAGGCTACCGCCTGCCCGGAGAGGGATCCAGTTCGCGCATCTCCACCGTCACCGTGGTCCTGCTGCTTGCGCTGTGGTGGATTGCCAGCCATCTGCGCTGGCTGCCGCCGCTGTTCCTGCCTACGCCGGAGTCCATCCTCACCGCCTTCATCGATGCCTGGCAGGGCAACCTGCAAGGCGGCCAGCCGCTGACCGAACACTTCACGGCCAGCATGCTGCGCGTGTTCGGCGCGTTCGGGCTGGCGGTGGTCACGGCAGTACCGATCGGCGTGATGATGGGCGTATCGCGGATCGCGCGCGGCATCTTCGACCCGCCGATCGAGTTCTACCGTCCCCTGCCGCCGCTGGCTTACCTGCCGCTGATCGTGATCTGGTTCGGCATCGATGAGACCTCGAAGGTGCTGCTGATTTTCCTGGCCTGCTTCGCGCCGCTGGCTATGTCGGCCCAGGCGGGCGTGCGCTCGGTCACCATCGAGCAGATCAACGCGGCCTACTCGATGGGTGCCTCGCCATGGCAGGTGGTCCGCCATGTGGTGATACCCGCCGCGCTGCCCGATATCCTTACTGGGATGCGCATTGCCATCGGCTTCGGCTGGACCACCCTGGTCGCCGCTGAAATGGTGGCGGCTACCGCCGGTCTGGGCCAGATGGTGCTCAATGCGTCCAACTTCCTGCGTACCGACGTGGTGATCATGGGCATCGTGCTGATCGGCCTGATCGCCTACGTGTTCGACCTGCTGATGCGCAAGATGGCGAAGTGGCTGGTGCCCTGGAAGGGAAGGATGTGAGGTGCGCGAGGCCCGGGATCCGACGCACCGAGGTCGGCGCTTGCGGATTCCGGCCTGGTGGAATTCCTTTCAAGATTCGCTGCGGTGTGCTTGACTGTCAACGGTGGACGGTTGACTGACACGAATCCATAGCCCGTCCCCGCAATCGGGAGGGGAATGATGGAGCAACTGCTGATTGACTCGGTTGTATTCCTCGCCGCGGCAATGATCGCGGTGCCGCTGTCGGTACGCCTTGGCTTCGGCTCCGTCCTGGGCTACCTGCTGGCTGGCGTGGTGATCGGTCCGTGGGGGCTGAGGCTGGTCACCGATGTCGATTCGATCCTGGACGTGTCCGAACTGGGCATTGTGCTGATGATGTTTATCATCGGCATCGAAATGGACATCGAGAAACTGTGGGCGATGCGCCGCTCCATTTTTGGCTACGGCGGGATCCAGGTAGCGCTATGTGCGGTGCTGCTGGCGGCCATTTTCACGATCTTTGGCGCGCCATGGCGCGTTGGCGTTGCCGCCGGATTCGCGCTCTCGCTGTCATCCACCGCGATGGTGATTGCGATCCTCGAACAGAATCGCCTGATGGATACGCCGGTCGGCCAGGCCAGTTTCGGCATCCTGCTGTTTCAGGATATTGCCGCCATTCCGATGATTGCACTGATGCCGCTGCTCGCCCCGATGCCAGCGGAAGCGAGCGCCCCGGCTGGCTGGATCATGGCGATGAAAGCGCTGGCCATGATCGCGGCCGTTGTGATCGGCGGGCGCTTTGTTTTGAAACACGCGCTGCGCATCATTCAGCGGAGCGGGACGCGCGAGATATTCACCGTTTTCGCGCTGCTCTGGGTCATAGGTATCGCCTTGCTCATGCACCTGGTCCACCTGTCGATGTCACTCGGTGCGTTCGTGGCCGGGATGCTTTTGGCAGGGTCCGAATTCCGTCACGAGATCGAATCTGACATGGCCCCCTTCAAGGGCATTCTGCTCGGCCTGTTTTTTATCGCAGTCGGCATGTCGATTGATTTTAGCGTCGTGGCGGACAAGCCATTGCTGGTTGCGGTGCTGGTTTTCGCGCTTGTCGCAGGCAAGCTCGCGGCACTGAGGTTCCTGGCTAACCGGATCAATCTGCCGCGAGAACAGCGCGCATACTTCGCGATTCTGCTTTCACAGGGAGGGGAGTTCGCCTTTGTCGTGATGGCGGCCGCACAGGCTGCTCGCTTGCTTGATGCCGAGCAGCTATCCGTCGTCACGGTGGTAGTCGCGCTATCGATGGCTACGACCCCACTGCTGCTGCTTGCTCATCGCAAGCTGATGGTGGTGCGTGCCACCGAGGAGGCGTGAGCTGGATATCGGCGTGACGCCTTGCCCGCCGTGCCCGACCGGGCGCGCGTAATCACTGCCGGCTCCAGTCGCATGTGCAAGGGACACATGCGTCGCACGGCAGGAATCCGGAACCAGAAAAAACAAAACCCCGGAAGACCGCGATCTTCCGGGGTTCGCCGCCATTGCTGGCGGAGACGGAGGGATTCGAACCCTCGATCCAGGTTTTGGCCCAGATGCTCCCTTAGCAGGGGAGTGCCTTCGACCTCTCGGCCACGTCTCCCAAACTTGCGTTGTGTGAGGGAGCCACACAACGAAGCGCGTATTCTAGCGGCGCCGCGCGGGTTGGTCAACGAAAAATCGATGACACAACACAAAATCTGCTGCGCCGCCAGAAGTGTTCACGAACGGATCACGCCTGTTCCAGTTCGAAGGCCTTGTGCAGGGCGCGCACGGCCAGCTCCATGTACTTCTCGTCGATCAGGACCGAGATCTTGATTTCCGAGGTCGAGATCATCTGGATATTGATGCCCTCTTCCGACAGCGTGCGGAACATCTTGCTGGCGATGCCCACGTGCGAGCGCATGCCGACGCCGACCACCGACACCTTGGACACCTTCGGGTCGCCCGAGACGCTGCCGGCGCCGATATGCGACTTGACGCCGTCGTTCAGGATCGCCAGCGCGCGCTGGTAGTCGGCGCGCGGCACGGTGAAGGTGAAGTCGGTCTTGCCGTCGACGGACTGGTTCTGGATGATCATGTCGACGTCGATGTTGGCGTCGGCGATCGGGCCCAGGATCTGGTAGGCGATGCCCGGCTTGTCCGGCACGCCCAGAACGGTGATCTTCGCCTCGTCACGGGCAAAGGCGATGCCGGAGATGACGGCTGCTTCCATTTCAGACTCTTCCTCAAAAGTAATCAGCGTGCCCGAATGCATTTCCTGCTCGAGCGGCATAAGCGGGTCGGTCAGCGACGACAGCACGCGGGTCTTCACGCGGTACTTGCCGGCGAACTCCACGGAGCGGATCTGCAGCACCTTGGAGCCGAGGCTGGCCATTTCCAGCATTTCTTCGAAGGTGATCTGGTCCAGGCGGCGGGCGTCTTCCACCACGCGCGGGTCGGTGGTGTACACGCCGTCGACGTCGGTGTAGATCAGGCACTCGTCGGCTTCGATCGCAGCGGCGATGGCCACGGCCGAGGTGTCCGAGCCGCCACGGCCGAGCGTGGTGATGTTGCCGTCGTCGTCGATGCCCTGGAAGCCGGTGATCACGACCACGCGGCCGGCGTCGAGGTCGCCCAGGATGCGCTCGTCGTCGATCGATTCGATGCGGGCCTTGGTGTACGACGAATCGGTCTTCACCGGCACTTGCCAGCCGGTGTAGCTGACCGCGTCGATGTTCTCGCCGTGCAGCGCGATCGCCAGCAGCGCCACGCTGGCCTGTTCGCCGGTGGAGGCGAGCATGTCCAATTCACGCGGATTCGGCTGCGGCGAAATTTCCTTGGCGAGTCCTAGCAGGCGATTGGTCTCGCCCGACATGGCCGAAGGCACCACGACTACGCGGTGACCGGCGCGGTGCCATTTGGCCACGCGCTTGGCGACATTCTTGATGCGTTCCGTGGAACCCATCGAAGTGCCGCCGTATTTGTGAACGATGAGAGCCATCTTCTTGTCGACGCCAGCGATTGTGCAAAGCCCTTGAAAATACACGAACATGCCGTCTCAGGCAAGGCGGCGCGGGGCACCGGGCCGATCGGATGTGACCCGTGCGCCAGCTCGCCGGCCTTATCGGGGCGTTGCGGGCCCGACCGGCGGCAGCGGCTGCCATTCCACGCGCCAGCGCGGGGCGGCGGGCTCGGCCGGCCAGCGCCGGTGCATGCCGAGCCCCGCGGCCATCACCAGCGTGTCACCAGCCCACAGCAGCGGCAGCCAGGCCCGGCGCCAGGCCGGGATGCCGGCCTCCTGGCAGGCCTGCTTGAGCGCGCGCGCGGGGCCGCCCGGGTGCAGCACGATGCGCTCGCCGCCAGCGCGGGCGACCAGGCGCAAGGGCTGGCGCAGCACGGCTTCGGGCACGCCGAAGGTGTCATCACGGAAAAAGCGCAGTTCGCCCCGCCACGCTGGCACGACGATGCGGCCTTCGCCGCGCCAGTCCAGTGCCACGGGCGCGGGCGGCGCTGCGGGCGGCGGCGTGCAGGCCAGTACCCGGTCGCGGAAGCGGCGCAGCACCAGGCCGTCGTGCGGAATCGCGGGCTCACCACCATCGTGCATAACCAGTTGCTCCCGCATTGCCGCCAGGCGCGTGGTGGACGGCGCGCGCACGCCCAAGTCGCGCAGCCACAGGCGCAGCACGGCATCGGCATGGGCTGCGGACAGGGCGCGCAGCCCGTTCAGGTCGAGTTCGGAGAGCGTGTCGGCATCGCGGCCCGGACGGGCCAGTTGCGACAGCGCCGTGCCCGCCAGGTGGTCGATCAGCTGGCTGGCCTGCGCGAAATGCGCCGCGGCCTGGACCACGTTGGCGCGCAGCGCCGGAAAGGCCGACACCAGCGCGGGCAGGTGCATGCGCAAGGCATTGCGCGCGTAACGGACATCGGTATTGGACGGATCTTCGATCCATTGCAGCGCGTTCGCCGCGCAATAGGCATCGATCTCGTCGCGCGCCACGTCCAGCCACGGGCGCAGCAGCATGACGCCGCTCCGCTCGTCGAGCGGCCGCATGGCCGGCATCCCCGCCATGCCCGCGACACCCGCGCCGCGGAACAACCGCAGCAGCACGGTCTCGACCTGGTCGTCCTGGTGATGGGCAAACAGCAGCAGGCGCGCGCCGCTGTCGGCACACATCGCCGCCAGCGCGGCATAGCGCGCGCGGCGCGCGGCCGCTTCCACGCCCTCGCCCGCCTCCGGCTGCACCAACACGCGCCGGACAAAGTAGCCGACCTGCCACTGCGCGCACAGCGCGGTGCAGAAGCGGTCCCAGTCATCGGCAGCAGCCTGCAGGCCGTGATGGACATGCAGCGCCACCACGCGTGCGGCAGCGCCCCAGCCCGCCGCGGCCGCGCAGGCGGCATGCAGCAGCGCGACCGAATCGCGCCCGCCCGACAGCGCCACCGCGATTGTCAGCGCGCCCCCGCCCGCCGCCGCGCCGCCGCCAGAAACAACAAAGGCCGCACCAGCCTGGAGGGCCTGTGCGACCTTGTCGGTCAGCGGGGTGGACGGGTCAGTCCTGGACGCCGGTTTCCTTGAACTTGCCATAGGCGAGCAGGCGTTCGTAGCGGCGAGCCTGCAGCTCCTTCACGCTCATGCCCTGGAACTGGCGCAGCGACTCGGCCAGCGTGCGCTTGAGCAGCGCCGCCATGGCCTTGTGGTCGCGGTGCGCGCCGCCCAGCGGTTCGCTGACGATCTTGTCGATCAGGCCCAGCGCCTTCAGGCGGTGCGCGGTCAGGCCCAGCGCCTCGGCGGCTTCCGGGGCCTTCTCGGCGGTCTTCCACAGGATCGAGGCGCAGCCTTCGGGCGAGATCACCGCATAGGTGGCGAACTGCAGCATCTGCACCACGTCGCCCACGGCAATCGCCAGCGCGCCGCCCGAACCGCCTTCACCGATGATGGTGGCGATCAGGGGCACCTTCAGGCCGGCCATCACGTACAGGTTGTGGCCAATGGCTTCCGACTGGCCGCGCTCTTCGGCGTCGATGCCGGGGAATGCGCCCGGGGTGTCGACGAAGGTGAAGATCGGCAGGCCGAACTTGTCCGCCAGCTCCATCAGGCGCTTGGCCTTGCGGTAGCCCTCGGGCTTGGGCATGCCGAAATTGCGCAGGGCGCGCTCTTTCGTGTCACGGCCTTTCTGGTGACCGATCACCATGCACGACTGGCCGTTGAAACGCGCCAGGCCGCCGATGATCGACAGATCGTCGGCAAAGGTGCGGTCGCCGTGCAGTTCGTGGAAATCGGTGAAGATCTCGCGCACATAGTCCAGCGTGTAGGGACGCTGGGGGTGGCGGGCGATTTGCGCAACCTGCCACGGGGTCAGGTTGGCGTAGATATCTTTGGTCAGCTGCTGGCTCTTGCCGGCCAGCCGCGAAATCTCTTCGGAAATATCAACAGCCGAATCGTCCTGCACAAAGCGCAGTTCTTCGATCTTTGCCTCGAGTTCGGCAATGGGCTGCTCAAAATCCAGGAAGGTGGTTTTCATAAAATCACACGTACCTGTCTGTGAAGGGGCGCATTCTACCGGAATTTGGTCGCTATCTTAGCGCCTGCCAGATAGCCCGGACTGCACCTACCCCTAAATTTTCTTGCCGTAATGCCTAATACGTCACTGGTAGCGGGTCGAGACTGCGCCACATATACCACGTAGCCACGGTTCGCCACGGCTCCCAGTTGGCCGCGACTTCGCGCGCCTCGCTGCGGGTGACGGGTTCGCCGCTGAAATAGTTGGCGGAGATCGCGTTGATCAGGCCGATGTCGTCCAGCGGCAGCACGTTGGGCCGCATCAGGTTGAACATCAGGAACATCTCGGCGGTCCAGCGGCCGATGCCGCGGATCTGCGTCAGCTCCGCGATCACCGCTTCGTCGTCCATCTGCGCCCATTCGTCGACATGCACCGTGCCCGCCTTGAAGTGGTCGGCCAGGTCGATCAGGTATTCCCCCTTGCGCTTGGACAGGCCACAGCCAGCCAGCTTCTCGGGACCGGCGCGCAGGAACTGTGCCGGGGTCAGCTTGGGGCAGAGCGCATGCAGCCGCTCCCAAACGGACTGCGCCGCCTTGACCGAAATTTGCTGGCCCACCACCGCGCGAGCCAGCGTGACGAACGGATCGCCGCGCGACACCAGGTGCGCCGGGCCGTAGGTCGGGATCATCTTGCGCAGGATGCGGTCGCGCTTCATCAGGTCGGCGCAGGCCTCGTCCCAGTAGGCGGGGCGCACCGCATCGATGACGGTTTCGACCGGCAGCGGCACCGCGTCCACCTCGGGCAGCACGGCCTTCGCATTGCGCGCGGATTTTGCCGAGACCTTGGCCGGCTTGGCCGTATCCTGGCCATCAGGCAGCGGCGCCTCCTTGGCGCCAGCCTTGTCCGGGCGCGGACCGGCCGCCTTCCCCCGGCCCGTTGCGGCCGGCGGCGTGGCGGTGGCGGGCTTGCGCGCGGCAGCTTTCAAGCACGCCTCCACTCGGTGGCACCGCCCGGCTTGTCTTCCAGCACGATGCCCGCGGCCAGCAGTTCGGCGCGGATGCGGTCCGCTTCGGCGAAGTCGCGCTGGACCTTGGCGGTCTTGCGCGCGGCGATCAGCGTTTCGATCTGTTCGGGCGACGGGCCGTCGTCGGACTTGCCGCCCTGCAGGAAGGTGTGCGGGTCGCGCTCGAGCAGGCCCAGCGTACCGGCCAGGCCCTTGAGCTGGCGCGCGGCCGCGGTCGAGCCGGTGCGGTTGATTTCGCTGGCCAGGTCGAACAGCACCGCCATCGCGATCGGGGTGTTGAAGTCGTCGCCCATGGCCTCGGCAAAGCGCTTCGCGTGTGGCTCTTCCCAGTCCACCGCGCAGCCGCCGGGCTGGCTATCCTTGAGCGCGGTGTACAGGCGCGTGAGCGCGTGGCGCGCGTCGTCCAGGTGGGCGTCGCTGTAGTTCAGCGGGCTGCGGTAGTGCGCGCGCAGGATAAAGAAGCGTACGACCTCGGCGTCGTACGACTTCAAAACTTCCCGGATCGTGAAGAAATTGCCAAGCGACTTGGACATTTTCTCGTCGTTGATGCGCACGAACCCGTTGTGCATCCACATGTTGACGAAGGGCTTGCCGCTGGCTCCTTCGGACTGTGCGATCTCGTTTTCATGGTGCGGGAACTGCAGATCCGCCCCACCGCCATGGATGTCGAAGTGCTCGCCCAGCAGCGCGCAACTCATGGCGGAGCATTCAATGTGCCAGCCGGGGCGGCCAGCGCCCCACTTCGATTCCCACTTGCTCTCGGGCGGCTCGCTGGCCTTGGCCGATTTCCACAGCACGAAGTCCAGCGGGTCCTGCTTGGCGTCGTTGGCGCTGACGCGCTCGCCGGCGCGCAGGTCTTCCAGCGACTTGCCGGAGAGCTTGCCATAGCCGTCAAACTTGCGCACCGAATAGTTCACGTCGCCGTCGCTGGCCTGGTAGGCCAGGCCCTTCGCTTCCAGCTTGCCGATCATGTCGAGCATCTGCGGCACAAAGTCCGTGGCGCGTGGCTCGTGGTCGGGACGGATCACGCCCAACGCGGCGGCATCCTCGTGCATGTACTGGATGAAGCGCGTGGTCAACTGGCCGATGGTCTCGCCATTCTCGACGGCGCGGCGGATGATCTTGTCGTCGATGTCGGTGATGTTCTGCACATATGTCACGTCGTAGCCGGCGGCGCGCAGCCAGCGGTGCACCATGTCGAACACCACCATGACGCGCGCGTGGCCGACGTGACAGTAGTCGTACACCGTCATGCCGCACACATACATGCGGACCTTGCCGGGTTCGATCGGCACGAATGGCTGTTTCTCACGGGCGAGCGTGTTGTAGATGTTCAGAAGCTGCATGAAACGATGTGAGTGATGAGAGGAGACTGCCGGGTTCGCACAGCAGGCAACGCGGGTCCGTCCGCGCCCGCGCCACGGGCGCGCCGCTGGCACCAGCCGCGACCGCGTCGGCTGGCGCTGGCGCAAATCCGCCGCGCCCCATATCTTACCGGAAGGCGGTGTGCCAGTTGGTCGCGCGGCGTCGCTGGTCCGTGCGCCAGCCCGCCCGCAGGTCGGACCGCGCACGGGGCTGCTTTCGTGCCGGACTTGCCGCTTTGCTAGAATGCCGCGGAGTATAACGGACCCGTCTTCAATGAGCCTGCTGCTGCCCTCCCCGCCCCCCGCTGCCTGCAGCGCCCCTGCACGCAGACACGGCCCTCGCACCGCGCTGGCCATGCTGGCCCTGGCCGCCGCGCTGGCCGGCCCTGCGCATGCGCAGCACGGCCCGCTGTCGATCCCTGCGCCCACTTCCCCCGTCGACGGCATCCGCTCGCTCGACCCGGGCATGAGCGAGGCCCAGCAGGCCGCCAACGCGCGCCGCTATGACGAAGCCATCAAGGGCTTCGACCGGGTACTGGCGACCAATCCGCGCAACGCGCAGGCCCGCTTCCAGCGCGCCTGGGCACTGGCGCAGTCCCGCCGCGAGGATGCCGCGATCCAGGCCTTTGCCGAGATGGCGCAGGACTTCCCCGAACTGCCCGAGCCCCACAACAACCTGGCGCTGCTCTATGCCAAGCGTGGCGACCTGAAGCGCGCCGAGGCCGAACTGGTGCTGGCCACCGAGGTCAAACCCGCCTTTGCGATCGCCTATACCAACCTGGGCGACGTCTACCTCCGCCTGGCCGAGCAGAGCTACGCCGAGGCGCTGCGGCGCAACCCGGGTGATACCCGCGCCAGCGCCGCCCTGCGTCAACTGCGCGAGACCGCTGCGCCCGCAAGCCCGGCAACGCCGGCAGCGCCCGCCGGCGGCCGCAAGCCGGCACCTGCCGGCCGCCAGGCCCCGGCCAGCGCGCCGGCAGTCAACTGACGCCCCCATCCCGAAGGCCCGGACGCCGCGCGTCCAGGCCGTGTGTATCCAGACTTACCGGAGTTTCCCTATGATCCGTTCCCGTCGCATCGTCCTGGCCGCGCTGACGGCAGCCGCACTGGCCCTGTCGTCGTTCAGCGCCATGGCACAGCAGAAAGCCCCCGAGCGCGTCCAGTTCGTCACCAGCGCCGGCAAGTTCACGATTGAGCTGTACCCGGATGCGGCGCCGAAGACGGTTGCCAACTTCCTCGAGTATGTGAAGAGCGGCTTCTACAGCGGCACCATCTTCCACCGCGTGATCAACGGCTTCATGGTGCAGGGCGGCGGCTTCGACCGCGACATGAAGGAAAAGCCCACGCGCGCGCCGATCCCGCTGGAAGCGCGCGGCGGCCTGAAGAACAAGGCCGGCACGGTGGCCATGGCACGTACCAGCAACCCCGACTCGGCCACCGCGCAGTTCTTCGTCAATGTGGTGGATAATCCGAATCTCGACTACCCGCAGCCGGACGGCAACGGCTACGCAGTCTTCGGCAAGGTGGTGGAAGGCATGGACACGATCGACAAGATCAAGAGCGTGCCGACCACGGCCTACGGTCCCATGCGCAATGTGCCGGCCTCGCCGATCGTGATCGAGTCGGCCACTGTCGTCAAATAACACACCGAACAGAGGAAACCCATGTCCAAGGTACAGCTCCACACCAACCAGGGTGTCATCACTATCGAACTCGACGCCGAGAAGGCACCGAAATCGGTCGAGAACTTCCTGTCGTACGTCCGCAAGGGCCACTATGACAACACGATCTTCCACCGCGTGATCAAGAACTTCATGATCCAGGGCGGCGGCTTCGAGCCCGGCATGAAGCAAAAGGGCACCGACGCCCCGATCGAGAACGAAGCCGGCAACGGCCTGAAGAACGACCGCTACACCGTGGCAATGGCACGCACCAACGCGCCGCACTCGGCCACCGCGCAGTTCTTCATCAACGTGGTCGACAACGACTTCCTGAACTTCACCTCGCCCACGCCGCAAGGCTTCGGCTACGCCGTGTTCGGCAAGGTCGTCGAAGGCACCGAAGTGGTCGAGCAGATCAAGGGCGTGCGTACCGGCACCTCGGGCTTCCACCAGGATGTGCCGCTGGAAGACGTGGTGATCGAGAAGGCTGTCGTCGTCGAATAAGCCTATGCCTGCCGATTGCGGTTCCGTGCGCGCCCGCGTGCCGGCATTTTCCTACCGACACCACGCATGACCGCAATCTCCCGCACGCCGGTGGCCGGTCCCCTCGAGGTACAGGCGCCGGCGTGGTTCATTTCAGACCTGCATCTCACGCCGGGCATGCCACGCACGCTGGCGGCCTTCGAGCGCGTGCTCGAACGCGCCGCGCACGGCGCGCGCGCTCTCTTCATCCTGGGCGACTTCTTTGAATTCTGGATCGGCGACGAGGAAACCGACTCGCCGTTCGCGCAACGCGTGGCGGGCGCCCTGCGCTCGCTGGCCACGCGCGGGGTGGCCGTGTACCTGATGCACGGCAACCGCGACTTCCTGCTGGGCCAGCGCTTTGCCGCCGCCGCGGGTGCGACGCTGCTGCCCGACCCCACGGTGATCCACTGCGCCGGCGAGCGTGTCGTGCTGAGCCACGGCGACATGCTGTGCATCGACGACGAACGCTACAACCGTTTCCGCCGCTGGACCCGCAAGGGCTGGGTGCAGCGCGTGTTCCTGGCGCTGCCGCTGAGCGCGCGCTTGTCGATCGCACGCAAGTTGCGCGCCGATAGTGAAGGCAACCGTGCAAGGCAGCTAAACGCGGGCGCACCCGCGCCGGTGGTCTATGGCGATGTGGCGCCTGCGGCCGCGGCGGAGCTGCTGGGGGCAGCGGGAGCGTCGCTGCTGGTACATGGCCACACCCATCGGCCCGCACGCCATGAAGAGGCCGCGGGCGTGCGCTGGGTCCTTACCGACTGGGACCTGGATGGCGCCCATCCGCGCGCCGCGGTGCTGGAGCTCGACCGCGACGGCTTTCGGCTGCTGCCGCAGACGGACTGACGCAACTCCGCTCCAAAAAAAGCGGCCATTGCCGGCCGCTTTCTTTCCAATCCGCTTTCGCTCACTTCATCAGCTTGCGCAGCTCGCTCGCATCGAAGCGGTCGTTGGGCGTGTTTTCCAGATGCTCACCTAGCCGATCCAGCGCGGCCAGCACGGCCTCGATACGCTCATGCTGGCGCGCCGCATTGTCGATCAGGCTCTTGAGCGCCAGCGACACCGGATCGTCCGCATTGGGCGTGATGCCGTAGGCCGAGAACTCCTGCTTGGCGCCCTGCTGCGCGGCCGGCGCATCGGGCAGGATGATGCGGGCCGGCACGCCGACCGCGGTCGCTCCCGGCGGCACCGGTTTGAGCACCACCGCATTGGAACCCACACGCGCGCCATCGCCCACCACGAAACCACCCAGCACCTTGGCACCCGCGCTCACCACCACGTTGGCGCCCAGCGTCGGATGGCGCTTCTGGCCCTTGTACAACGAGGTCCCGCCCAGCGTCACGCCCTGGTAGATGGTGCAGTCGTCGCCGATCTCGGCGGTTTCGCCGATCACGACGCCCATGCCGTGGTCGATAAACACGCGCCGCCCCAACCGGACCGCCGGATGGATCTCGATGCCGGTCAGGAAGCGCGACCAGTGCGAAATCCATCGCCCCAGCCAGTGAAAGCCCCCGTTCCAGCAGGCGTGCGCAAAGCGGTGGAACACCACGGCATGCAGGCCGGGGTAGCAGGTCAGCACCTCCAGGCGGCTGCGCGCGGCGGGATCGCGCAGCATGATCGTGTCGATATCTTCCTTCAGGCGAGAGAACATCTTGGTCGTGTCGTGTTGCCGCGCCGTGCGCCGTGCCACGCGAGGCTTGCGCCAGGGGCAGGGTCGCCGGCGAGGTCGGTGGCCGGTGAGGACGGAATCAGGGGATCAGGGAGTGTAAGTGATTTGCCGACGCGGCTTTTGGCGCCAGCTTTTGGCCCCTGATCCGTCAGGGACATTGCAGCGATGCGGCGATCAACATCGCCCGGGCATGCGCAAACCCGCGGCCGCAGGCTGGCAGCACACGCGCTTGCCGCGTGCGCCTGCATCGTCCTGCATCGAATCGCTCCGGGTTGCTGCCACCTGTCCTTGCTCCTGTCACTGGCCCCCGTCAGTCGTCCCATCGGGGGCCGGCTTGTCCTTCGCGGCCAGCAGCATGTACTTGGCGATGCCGCGCAGGATATTCACTTCTTCGCGCTCCAGGCCGCTGCGGGCCAGCAGCCGGCGCAGCCGCGTCATCAGCTTGCGCGGGTTGGACGGATCGAGAAAACCGATCGCCTCTAGGCCCGACTGCAGATGCCCGAACATGGCCTCGACCTGTTCGGCCGTGGCCGGCTCACCAGCATAGCCGATATTGGCGCCCGCGTCCGACGGCGCGCCGGGCGCGTTGGCCGCGTCCAGCAGCGCCAGCCGCAACTCGTAGGCCACCAGCTGCACCGCCTGCGCCAGGTTCAGCGAGGTATAGGCCGGATTGGCCGGGATATGCGTGACGGCCATGCAGCGTTCGACCACCTCGTTGGGCAGGCCGTAGCGCTCGTTGCCGAATACGAAGGCGATGTCGCCGCTCCCGGCCAGTGTCTGGCACGCGCGTTCCGCCGCCGCGCGCGGCAGCAGCCGGGGCGGGCCGAACTCGCGCTGGCGCGCGGTCATGGCCACGGTCAGCGCCGCGCCGGCCAGCGCCGCATCGATCTGGTCGACGATGGTGGCGCCCGCCAGCACATCGTCGGCGCCGCTGGCCATGGCAATGGCGTCGGGATGGCGCAGCACATCGGGCTCGCGCGGCGAAACCAGCACCAGGGTGCCGAAGCCCATGGTCTTGATCGCGCGTGCCACCGAGCCGACATTGCCCGGGTGGCTGGTCTCGACCAGCACAAAGCGGACGCGGCCGAAGGCATCGCGCTGGGCGCCGCCTGCGTCTGGCTGCGCGGCGGATGGGGACTGGCTCGTATCGATGGCCGGGTTCATATACAATTCGGGGTTCTTCTTTGGCGCGGCGCCAGGTATTTGCTTGCTCGCGAGACTTTCGCGGCACATATCAGACCAGCGACGCCCGACGTTCTTCTACAATCCGTTGTGTTGTCAGCTGCCCATGAGCGGGCGCGCGGTGCCATGGCGCCCCGCCGCTTCATCGTGGCCGGCCTGGAGAGATTCATGCATCCGATGCTTAATATCGCCATCAAGGCGGCCCGCAAGGCGGGTTCCATCATCAACCGCGCGTCGCTCGACGTCGATCTGGTGCGCGTCTCGCGCAAGCAACACAACGATTTCGTTACCGAGGTGGACCGCGCCGCCGAAGCCGCGATCATCGAGGTCATCCGCACCGCCTACCCGGAACACGCCATTCTAGCGGAAGAGTCCGGCCAGTCCTGGGCCGAGGGCGAAGTCGCGCACGAGTACACCTGGGTCATCGACCCGCTGGACGGCACCACCAACTTCATCCACGGCTTCCCCCAGTACGCGGTCTCGATCGCCCAGCTGCACCGCGGCACGCCGGTGCAGGCGGTGGTCTACGACCCGACCCGCGACGAACTGTTCACCGCCACCAAGGGTGCCGGCGCCTTCCTGAACAACCGCCGCATCCGCGTTACACGCCGCGACAAGCTGGCCGACTGCCTGATCGGCACGGGCTTCCCCTTCCGCGACCTGGAAGGCGTCGAGGAATACCTGGAAATCTTCTCGCTGATGACGCGTAGCTGCGCCGGCCTGCGCCGCCCTGGCGCGGCCGCGCTGGACCTGGCCTACGTGGCCTGCGGCCGCCTGGACGGCTTCTTCGAGCGCGGCCTGAAGCCGTGGGACATGGCCGCCGGCATGCTGCTGATCACCGAATCGGGCGGCCTGGTCGGCAACTACGCCGGCGAGCCGCGCCAGATGGAACAAGGTGAAGTGCTGGCCGGCAACCCCAAGGCATTCGCCCAGATGGTGCGTCTGCTGTCGCCGTTCTCGCTCGACAACGCCAAGCCTGCCGCCTGATACCGGTATATGGCCGCCTGACGGCCATGCCGCGCAAACGCCCGCCGCACTCCGGCGGGCGTTTTGCTTTCTACCTTCTGCACGGGCCTGTGGCCCCATCTCGCCAGCGCGCCAGAGACTCTTCCCATACCCCGGACGGCCATGATCCTGGTCAAGGTCGCGCCGCCCTGCTCTCCCCAGAATGAAACCATGCGCCACGCACTGTGCGTGCGGCACCAGCAGAGGAGAGCCAGGATGTTTCCCGAATACCGCGACCAGATCTCGGCCCTGAAGACCCAGGACGCCCACTTCGCCCGCCTGTTCCACCGCCACAATGCGCTGGACCAGGAAATCCGCAACATGGAGGCCGGCATCGTGCCCGCCGCCACCTTCGAGATCGAGCGGCTCAAGAAGGAAAAGCTGCAGATCAAGGACCAGCTCTACGAAATCCTGCGCAACGCTGCCTGAGGGAGGACGGCAATGACGGACCAGGACACCACCCCGCCCCCCTCCCACACTGCAGCGCCGCCGCGTGCCCGTGCCGCCGCCAGAGGCGACGTGCTGCCGACCAACTCCGCGCTTTCCGCCGAACGCAATGAAGTCGGCAGCGCCGTGGACGCCGCCGTGCAACTGGTGGCCAGCAGCATGCAGGACATCCTCGTCAGCCGCGCCGGGCAAGGCGCCGGCATGCTGGACGCGATGCGCACGCTGCTCGACGGCCTCGCGCCAGATGAAGCCGCGCAGCTGCGCAGCCTGATCCTCGAAGGCGACCCGGCGGCCTGGCAGGCCGGCCGCAAGCGCCATCCGGACGACGAACTTTCCGCGGGCTGGCGCGAGGGCGCGTACCCGTACCAGAACCTGATGTCGCGGTGCAATTACGAAAAGCAGAAGTACCGGCTGCAGGTGGAGTTGCTCAAGTTCCAGGCGTGGGTGCGCGAAACCGGCCACCGTGTAGTGATCGTCTTCGAAGGCCGCGATGCCGCCGGCAAGGGCGGCACCATCAAACGCTTCATGGAACACATGAATCCGCGCGGAGCACGCGTGGTCGCACTGGAAAAGCCGACCGAGTCCGAACGCGGCCAGTGGTACTTCCAGCGCTACGTCCAGCACCTGCCCGCCGCGGGCGAGATCGTGCTGTTCGACCGGTCCTGGTACAACCGTGCCGGGATCGAGCACGTGATGGGCTTCTGCTCGCAGCAGGAGTACCAGGAATTCCTGCAGCAGGCGCCCGAGTTCGAGCGGCACCTGGTGCGCAGCGGCATCCACCTGTTCAAGTTCTGGTTCTCGGTGAGCCAGAAGGAACAGCGCCGGCGCTTCCGCGAGCGCGAGATCCATCCGCTCAAGCAATGGAAGCTGAGCCCGGTCGACGTGGCCTCGCTGGACAAGTGGGACGACTACACCCGCGCCAAGGAGGCGATGTTCGCCCACACCGATACCGCCGATGCGCCGTGGACCGTGATCCGCTCGGACTGCAAGAAGCGCGCGCGGCTCAATGCGCTGCGCTACATCCTGGCGCGCTTTCCCTACGCCAACCGCGATACCACCGCCATCGGCCAGCCCGATCCGCTGATCGTCGGGCGCGCACTGGCCAACTGAACCCGGCGCCGCCGCCATGCCGCGGTGGCGCCTGCGGGATTCCCGCCATTTCTCCGTCCCTTACTTCAAAGGCCCCTATGTTCAAGCACATCCTGCTTCCCGTCGATGGTTCCGAGCTTTCGCAGAAGGCCGTGTCAGCCGCCATCCAGTTTGCCCGCACCGCCGCCGCGCGCCTCACGCCCTATATGTGCGTGGAGACGTACCCCTACTCGCTGACCAGCGACAGCAGCCATGAGAAGCGCGAGGTGTTCCAGCAACGCGTGGAAGCGCAGGCGCGCCAGGAACTCGCCAGGATCGAGGCCGCGGCGGCGCTGGCCGGCGTGCCGTGCAGCGGGCACGTGTCGGCGGCCATGGCGCCGTACCGCGGCATCATCAACGCCGCGCGCGAGCTGGACTGCGACGTGATCTTCATGGCCTCGCACGGCCGCCGGGGCATCAGCGGGCTGCTGCTGGGCAGCGAGACGCAGAAGGTGCTGACCCATAGCGACGTGCCGGTGCTGGTGTTCCGCTGATGGCGCACTGCTGACGGGATATCCGGCGCCAAAGACACCGTGGCGTCGCGCCCGATTTGGCGCGGCAGCCGGGGCCCCGTGCTGTACCATATCGCCCATACTCGAAAACGCCCCCTTCGCGCACGGCCCCAGGCCGTCGGACGACCGCCCTGCAGGCCCTGAAGGGCCCCGCGCGGCCGCTATCCGGACCGCGCCAGGGTGGCGATCCGTGCGGAGTGGGCGGCACAGCGCAGCCCCACCGCCAGACAAGCAAAATGGCAATGGGATTGCAGAAGAAAACAGACCCCGAACAGGTACAGGCGCAGGTAGATTCGGGCGCCAGCCGTCACACGCCGATGATGCAGCAATACCTTCGCATCAAGGCAGACCACCCCGACACCCTGCTGTTCTACCGCATGGGTGACTTCTACGAGCTCTTCCACGACGACGCGGAGAAGGCGGCCCGCCTGCTCGATATCACGCTGACCGCCCGCGGCGCCTCCAACGGCGTGCCGATCCGCATGGCGGGCATCCCCTTCCATTCGGCGGACCAGTACCTGGCGCGCCTGGTCAAGCTGGGCGAGTCGGTGGCGATCTGCGAGCAGATCGGCGACCCGGCCACCAGCAAGGGGCCGGTGGAGCGCAAGGTGGTGCGGATCGTCACCCCGGGCACGCTGACCGATGCCGCGCTGCTGCCGGACAAGGCCGATACCTTCCTGATGGCCGTGCACCAGCAGACCACGCGCCGCGGGATCAGCAAGACCGGGCTGGCATGGCTGAACCTGGCCAGCGGCGAGCTGCGCCTGATGGAATGCGAGGTGGCGCAGCTGGGCCGCGAGCTGGAGCGCATCCGCCCGGCCGAGCTGCTGTACGCCGATGGCATCGAGCTGCCCGCGCTGGCGTGCGCGCGTACCCGCCTGCCCGAATGGCATTTTGACCAGGATGCCGGCACGCGGCGGCTGCGCGAGCAGCTGGGCGTGGCCAGCCTGGACCCGTTCGGCTGTGCCGGCTTGGGCGCGGCGCTGGGTGCCGCCGGAGCGCTGCTGAACTACGCCGCCACCACGCAGGGCCAGTCGCTGCGCCATGTGCAGGGCGTGAAAGTCGAGCGCGAATCGGAGTACGTCGGCATCGACTCGGCCACGCGCCGCAACCTGGAGCTGACCGAGACGCTGCGCGGCGGCGAGTCGCCGACGCTGTTCTCGCTGCTCGACACCTGCTGCACGGCGATGGGCAGCCGCGCGCTGCGCCACTGGCTGCACCACCCGCTGCGCGACCCCGCGGTACCGCAGGCACGCCAGCAAGCGATCGGCGAGCTGATCGACCAGGGCACCGATGCACTGCGCGCGGCGCTGCGCCGTCTGGCCGATGTCGAGCGCATTACCGCGCGGCTGGCGCTGCTGGGCGCGCGCCCGCGCGACCTGTCCTCGCTGCGCGATACGCTGCGCGCGCTGCCTGACGTGCAGGCCTGCATCCGCGCCGGCGACGACAGCGTCCTGCTGGCCCGGACGTTGGACGAACTGGCCGTGCCGCAGGCCTGCCTGGACCTGCTGGTGCGCGCCGTCGCCGAAGAGCCGGCCACCGTGGTGCGCGACGGCGGCGTGATCGCGCGCGGCTACGACAAGGACCTGGACGAGCTGCGCGACATTTCCGAGAACTGCGGCCAGTTCCTGATCGACCTGGAAGCGCGCGAACGCACCCGCACCGGCATCGCCAACCTGCGCGTCGAGTTCAACCGCGTGCACGGCTTCTATATCGAGGTCACCAACGGCCAGGCCGACAAGGTGCCGGACGATTACCGCCGCCGCCAGACGCTGAAGAACGCCGAGCGCTACATCACGCCCGAGCTGAAGGCGTTCGAGGACAAGGCGCTGTCGGCGCAGGACCGCGCGCTGGCGCGCGAGAAGCAGCTCTACGACGGCCTGCTGCAGGCGCTGCTGCCGCATATCGGCGAGCTGCAGCGCGTGGCGGGCGCACTGGCGCGGCTGGACGTGCTGGCGGCGCTGGCCGAGCGCGCGCAGACGCTGGACTGGTCCGCGCCGGAGCGCGTGGCCGAGAACGTCATCGATATCGTGCAGGGCCGTCACCCGGTGGTGGAAGGCCAGCTCGCAGCGGAATCGGTGGCGTTTATCGCCAACGACTGCCAGCTCAATGAAGCGCGCAAGCTGCTGCTGATCACGGGCCCGAACATGGGCGGTAAATCGACCTTCATGCGCCAGACCGCGCTGATCGTGCTGCTGGCCTGCGTGGGCGCCTATGTGCCGGCGCGGCGCGCGGTGATCGGGCCGATTGACCGCATCTTCACCCGCATCGGCGCCGCCGACGACCTGGCGGGCGGGCGCTCCACCTTCATGGTGGAGATGACCGAGGCCGCCGGCATCCTGCACCATGCCACGCCGGCGTCGCTGGTGCTGATGGACGAGATCGGGCGCGGTACTTCCACCTTCGACGGGCTGGCGCTGGCGTGGGCGATCGCGCGCCACCTGCTGTCGCACAACCGCAGCCATACGCTGTTCGCCACGCACTATTTCGAGCTGACGCAACTGCCGCAGGAATTCCCGCAGGCGGCCAACGTGCACCTGTCGGCGGTCGAGCATGGCGACGGCATCGTGTTCCTGCACGCGGTGCAGGACGGCCCCGCCAGCCAGAGCTACGGCCTGCAGGTGGCGCAGCTGGCGGGCGTGCCGCAGCCGGTGATCCGCGCCGCGCGCAAGCACCTGGCGTGGCTGGAGCAGCAATCGGCCGATGCCACGCCCACGCCGCAACTGGACCTGTTTGCCGCGCCGCCGATGCCGGACAGCGACGAGGACGAGGACGCATACGCAGCGGCCGCGGCGCCTGCAGCACGCCTTGCGCCCGAACAGGCCGCCGTCATCGATGCCCTGACTGACCTGGACCCGGACAGCCTGACGCCGCGCGCCGCGCTGGAGGCGCTATACCGGCTCAAGGCGCTCGCAGGCGAGGCGGTCGACACGGCATGAACGCCTCGCGTCGGGCCCTGATTGCCCTGCTGCTGCCGCTGCTGTGCGCGGCCGGCACGGCGTGGGCCGCGCCGGCCGGCCGCGGTGGCAAGACTGCACCGCCCAAGCCGCGGGTGACGCGCATCGCGCTGACCGCCGACCTGCCGCAATGGCCTGCCGCCGAAGCCAATGCGGCGGCGCTGCTCGACTATTTCGCCGAGCGCAAGCTCGACCTGGTGATCCACGCTGGCGGCATCAAGGGCGATACGGAATCGTGCAGCGATGCGGTGCTGACCAGCCGCCAGCAGCTGCTGAACCAGTCGCCGCTGCCGCTGGTCTACGTGCCCGGCGAGACCGACTGGGCCGAATGCAAGCTGCCGGTCAACGGCAGCTTTGACGCGGTCGAACGGCTGAACCGGCTGCGCGAATTGTTCTTCCCCGAGGACGCCACGCTGGGCCGCCATCCGCGGGCCGTGCTGAGGCAATCGGACCAGGCGCTGTTCCGCAGCTTTCGCGAGAACATGCGCCTGAGCGTGGGCGAGGTCCTGATCGTCGGCCTGAACGTGCCCGGCGACAACAACCACTACCGCAACGAGGGCGGGCGCAACAGCGAGTTCGAGGACCGGCGCGAGGCCAACCGGCAGTGGCTGGCGCGTGCGTTCTCGGTGGCGCGGCAGCGGGACATGGACGGCATCGTGGTGGTCGCGCACGGTGACCCGCACTTTGCCAACGGCTGGGAGAAGAAAGGCCGCCCGTCGCTGCTGGACGGCTTCCTGCGGCACCGCACGCGCGATGGCTATCTCGAGTTCAAGCGCCAGCTGCGCGAGCTGGCCGCGCGTTTCCGCGGCCAGGTGCTGCTGGTGCATGCCGGCGAGAACGGCTTCGGCATCGACAAGCCATTGCGCGATACCGCCGGCAAACCCCTGCAGAACTTCACGCGCGTGTCGCTGCCGAACGACACGGTGTCGCAGTGGGTCGAGCTGGTGATCACGCCAGGCGCGGGGTCGCCGTTCTCGGTGGTGCTCAAGGACGCGCCGACCGTTCACTGAACATGTTCGCTGCCGCCACGGAAATGAAAAAGCCGGCGCTAAGCCGGCTTTTCCATGGGGCCCTGGGGAGCAAAATCAATGCAGCGTGCGCGGGGTATCGTCGTCCTCGTCCTCGTCCACCACCTCGACGCCGGAAGCGCCATGGGCGTGGCCGTGCTCGATTTCCTCGGCGGTGGCTTCGCGCACTTCGGCAACCTTCAGCCAGAAGCGCAGCGACATGCCAGCCAGCGGATGGTTGCCGTCCAGCACCACCTTGTCTTCGGCCACGTCGGTCACTGTGTAGATGACGGAATCTTCTTCGTCGCCATCTTCCGGCATGCCTTCGAACTGCATGCCGACTTCCAGCGGCTCGGGGAAACGGTTGCGCGGCTCGACCTTTACCAGATCGGCATCGTAGTCGCCGAACGCGTCATCCGGCTCCAGCTGCAACTGGGTTTCGAAGCCTGTGTCATGGCCGTCGAGCGCTTCCTCGATCTTGGGGAACGTGCCATCATACCCGCCGTGCAAATAGACCATGGCTTCATCTGACTCCTCGATCAGATTGCCCTGCGCGTCCGAAAGCTTGTACATCACGGACACTACCGTGTTCTTAGCGATTTTCAATTCTTGACTCCATGAACGATTCCGCATTATACGCGCAGGCCCTGCCCCCTGGCCCCGTCGATCCAGACACTCCGCTCGGCCTGCTCGGTGGCATGACGCCTGCTGCATTCATGCGGGATGTCTGGCACCAAAAGCCTTTGCTCATTCGACAGGCGGTGCCTGAAATCGTGCCGCCTGTGTCGCGCGATGCCCTTTTTGACCTTGCCGACCGCGACGATGTCGAATCGCGACTGGTGACGCACTTCCGCAACCGCTGGAAGCTCGAACATGGTCCATTTGCGCGCGAAAACCTGCCCGCCGTCAAGACCCGACAGTGGACTTTGCTGGTGCAGGGCGTGAACCTGCACGATGCCGCTGCAGCGGAACTGATGGGCCGCTTCCGTTTCGTGCCCGATGCGCGCCTGGACGACCTGATGATCAGCTACGCCACCGACGGCGGTGGCGTAGGCCCGCACTTCGATTCCTACGACGTGTTCCTGCTGCAAGTCTCGGGCCGGCGACGCTGGCGCATCTCGTCGCAGACCAGCCTGGAGCTGGTGCCCGACATGCCGCTGAAGATCCTTGCCGACTTCAGCGCCGAACAGGAATGGGTGCTGGAGCCCGGCGACATGCTGTACCTGCCGCCGCAATACGCGCACGACGGCATTGCCGAGGGCGAATGCATGACCTGCTCGATCGGTTTCCGCGCCCCGGCGTATCGCGAACTGGCCGGGCATTTCCTCGCATGGCTCTCAGAAACGGTCGAGGACAACGAAGACCTTGGCGGCCGTTATGCCGACCCCGGCGAGCGCGCCGCGGCACGTCCCGCGCAATTGCCCGCGGGCATGGCCAAGGCCGTCGCCGAACGCCTGAAGGCGCTGCAATGGAACAGCCAGATGGTGTCTGAATTTCTGGGCAGCCACTTGTCCGAGCCCAAGCCCGGCGTCGAGTTTGCCGAGATATCCGACATTCCCCCGCGCCGTTATGCGAAACTGGCGGCCCAGCACGGCGTCGTGCTTGCACCGGCATCGATTGCGCTTTACGACCGGGCCAATTTCTTTCTGAATGGCGAAGCTTACGAGCCCCCGTCAGAACTGATGCCCTGGCTGAAAAAATTGGCCGATTATCGCCACCTTAGTGGCGAAGATGTTGCAGCCTGCGCGGACTTGCCAGACCTGCTGGAAACTTTCCATCACTGGGCGCTTGAAGGATGGTTACTATTGGGGCCGCGCCTGTAATAATGCGTAACAATGCGAATCAGCAAATTTCTGCGCTACACAAGCCGGGAAAACGCGGATATAATCGGCGGCTGGCTAGTACTGTGGACCACTGCATATGTCGGCACCCGGGAGGGCCTCTATTTTGCAGTTCAAGAGCGATAATTACCGGTAATTATTCATCGCCTGTTTTCCGTTATTACAAGTTAAAGGACGAACAATGAAGAAGTCTCTCCTGATCGCATCGCTGCTGGCCGCTGTTGCTCTCGCCGCCTGCGGCAAGAAGGAAGAACCGGCTGCTCCGGCCGCTGACACGGCTGCTCCGGCTGCCGCCGCTCCGGCTGCTGAAGCTTCGGCTCCGGCTGCACCGGCTGCTGCCGCTGCTGACGCATCGGCTCCGGCTGCTGACGCTTCGGCTCCGGCCGCTGACGCTTCGGCTCCGGCTGCCAAGCAGTAATCGGTTTCTCACCGATAAAAAAACCGGCCTTCGGGCCGGTTTTTTTATTTGGCGCGCCGCCACGCTACTGCGGCCGCCGCTTGTACATCCCGCCGCGTCAGGCACGCACCGCCTGCCAGCCCAGCCCCTCATCCTGATCCGCCACCAGCACATCAGCCGGCAGCGCACCCAATGCAGTCGCCAGCGCGCCGGTGGCCAGTTCGCGCGTGTTGTTCTGCTTGCTCAGATGGGCCGCGACCACGCGGTTCAGGCCTGCATGGGCCACCTGCCCCAGGATGCTCGCCGCCACTTCATTGGCCAGGTGGCCGAAGTCGCCGCCGATGCGCCGCTTCAGCGAAGCCGGATAAACCGAATTGCGCAGCATCTCGCGGTCATGGTTGCATTCCAGCACCAGGGCGTCGACGCCTGACAGGCGCGCCGTCACGTAGGGCGTTTCCATCCCCGCATCCGTCAGCACGCCCAGCCGCGCCTGTCCGTCGGACAGCACGAACTGCAGCGGCTCGCGCGCGTCATGCGGCACGGTGTACGGCATCACCTGCAGGCTGCCGATGCCGAACGCATGGTCAGCGCAGCAGACCCGCACGTCGGCCACGTCGGCGCCGCGCAGATGCGAAGTGGCCAGCCAGGTGCCGTGGCTGGTGTAGACGGTCAGGCGATGACGGGCCGCGAATGCGTAGGCCGAGCCGACATGGTCGCCGTGCTCGTGCGTCACCAGCACCGCGTCAAGCTGGTCCGGCGTGACGCCCAGGCGCTCCAGGCGCCGGGCGGTCTCGCGGATGCCGAAACCGCAGTCCAGCAGTACGCGGGTGGTGGTGGTGTCTTCGCGGGATTCGATCAGCAGCGAGTTGCCCTCGCTGCCGCTGCCAAGGAAGGCAAAGCGCATCATGGATGCGCCCGCCCTGGCCTGCCCTGCCGACGCGTCGCGCGCCGGCCGGTTGATATGCCGGTCACCTGCCGGCTCAGTGCAGTTGCTCGTCGAGCAGCGACAGGATGCGCTTGCCGATTTCGCCGCTCTCGGGCTGGCCGGCGTCGTTGAGCACCGTCACCAGGGTACCGCTGCCGGTGCCCTTGAGCGACACGCGGTACTTCTTGGCGGTCTTGGGATCTTCCGGCTTGGTGAACAGCTTGGAGAAGAAGCCGCGGCTGTCGGCAACGGTGCGCGGGTCGACATAGCGCACGTAGTACAGCCCCTGGGCGCGGTCGCGGTCTTCAACGGTGAAGTTGACGCGATCCAGCGACAGCCCGACCGAGCGCCAGGCGCGGTCGAACGGTTCGGGGATCTGCAGCGCCGGGGCGCCGTTGACCTGGGCCAGGTACGACTTGCCCGTCGCCGCGCCTTCTGCCGGGGCAGCGGTGCCCGCGGCAGCAGCAGCGGTACCGGTAGCAGCAGGAGCTGCGGCATTGCCGGCAGCAGCCGGGTTCTTGGCCATGCGGTCGGCCTGCTCCTTCTGCACGCCCAGGCGCTGCGCCAGGCGCGACAGGAATTCGGCTTCCAGCTCGGGATCGGCCGGACGCGGGGTCCACACGGTGCTGGACTTGTCGATGCCGGTCAGTTGCTCCTGCGCACCGCGGTGGCTGATGAAGACCTCCAGCGTGCCGTTCTGCGAGCGCTCGACCCGGGTGCGGAACTTGTCGCGCTCCGAGGTCGAGTACAGGCCATCGAACACCTTGCCGATGGTGTTGCGGATGATGTCCTGCGGGATCTTGGCGCGGTTCTCGGCCCAGTCGGTTTCCATGATGCCGGTCTCGGGCGAGTCCTGCACCAGCAGGAAACCGCTTTCCTGCCAGAAGCCGCGCAGCTGCTGCCACAGCTGGTCGCCGCGCATGCCGTTGCTGATCACCAGCCAGCGCGTGTTGCCGTCACGCTCCATGCGGATGCCCTGCGCGGAGGGCAGCACGTTCTCGGTCGGGGATTGCTCGCGTACCTTCGTGGCCTGGCTGTAGTTCGACAGCGTCGAGGTACCGTTCTGGTCGGGCACCGAATAGCGGCGATCGCCCTCCAGCTTGGTCAGATCGGGCGGGATATCCAGCGTAGGCGTGCGCTTCGAGGCCGACGACTTGTAGTCGATCTTGTCGGGCTGCATCGCCTCGTTGATGCTGCTGCAGCCGGTAATCACGCCCGCGGCGAGCACGGGCACAACCAGAGCGGCGCGGCGGACTTGCGTCGCGCCGCGGCGGTTAAGCTTCAGTTTCATTGACACGCAATCCTAGTTGAGCGAGCGACAGCAAGACGCCGCGGAAAATCAGGCCAGCAGGCCGGCGGCGGCCAGTGCCTTGCGTACGGTTTCGTGGTTGTCCTCGGACAGCGGGGTCAGCGGCAGGCGGATACCGCCTTCCATCCTGCCCATCTGCTGCAGCGCCCACTTGACCGGGATCGGATTGGCTTCGACGAACATGGCCTTGTTTAGTCCGATCAGTTCCATATGCAGGCGGCGTGCGGTGACGACATCGCCCTTGAGCGCCGCGACGCACATCTCGTGCATCTTGCGCGGCGCCACGTTCGCGGTGACCGAGATATTACCGTGGCCGCCCAGCAGGATCAGCGCAACGGCCGTGGGGTCGTCGCCGCTGTAGATGGCAAAGCCTTCCGGCGCGTCCTTGATCAGTTGCGCGGCGCGGTCGATATTGCCCGTGGCTTCCTTCACGCCAACGATGCCCGGCACCTGCGCCAGGCGCAGGATGGTCTCGTTGCTCATGTCCGCGACCGTGCGGCCCGGCACGTTGTATAGCAGCACCGGCAGGTCCACCGCTTCCGCGATGGTGCGGAAATGGCGGTACATGCCTTCCTGGGTCGGCTTGTTGTAGTATGGCACGACCTGCAGCGACGCATCGGCGCCCACCTTCTTGGCGAAAGCCGTCAGCTCGATGGCTTCCTTGGTGGAATTGCCGCCGGTACCTGCGATGATCGGGATGCGCTTGCCGGCCTGTTCCACGGCGACGCGGACCAGTTCGCAGTGCTCCTCGACGGTAACCGTCGGGGACTCGCCAGTGGTGCCCACGATCACGATGCCGTCGGTGCCTTCGGCCACGTGCCAGTCGACCAGTGCGCGCAGGGCCGGGAAGTCCAGGCTGCCGTCCTCATGCATCGGGGTGACAATGGCGACAATGCTGCCGGTAATCTGTGTCATAAGGTTAGGGATTCGGGATGCGAATAACGGGATTGTACCGGAACCGCAGGTCGCTTCGACCGCTGTCCGGACAGGGGTTGCTACCAACTGTATCAACGTGTGCAGCGGCATTCTCGCCGACCGCCCGAGGCCAGGGTCACGGGTCCAGGCGGTAGCGTGCAGGGGCAGCCGCATCGTCGGCGGAATCCGCCGCGCGCACCGCACATAGCCGCTGCACGAAGGCTGTTTTCGGCACTTCGATGACGCCATCCTCATAGGCGATCACGCGCAGGCCGTGCGCATTCGCCACCTCGAGCAATTCGCCCGGTCGCAGCAGGAAATCCGGCCGCGACGGCTTGCCGACGCTTTCGTTGCCCACGGCAAAGGTCTCGTACAGCCACACGCCGCCCGGCGCCAGCGCGGCGGCCAAGTGCGGCCACAGCGGCCGGTGCAGATAGTTGGTGACGACGATGGCGTCGAACGGCGCCTCCCCTGCCAGCGGCCAGCCGCCCTGCTCCAGGCCGGCCACGCGGCCACTGACGCCCGCCGGCAGGCCGGCGATGGCGTCGGCATCGCGGTCGACCGCCAGCACCGCATGGCCACGCGCGACCAGCCAGGCGGCATGGCGGCCGCTGCCGCAGGCCAGGTCGAGCACGCGTGCGCCCGGGCGCAGCAGGTGGGCCCAGCGCGTGACCCAGCGAGATGGTTCTGAAAGTCCGGCATGCGATGCGGGTTGCAGCGGCATCATGGCATTACACCTCCCATTACCCCTTCCGCTCACTGCAGCAGCATCACGATCGGGCGCAGCATCAGCTCGATCAGCGACATCAGCACGTTGACCACCGGCGTCATCCAGATCGTGGTGATCACGCCCGCCGCCACCAGCGCCAGCACCACGAAGATGCCATAAGGCTCGATGCGGGAAACCGCGCGGGCTATGCGCTGCGGCAGCAGCGCGGTCAGCACGCGGCCGCCGTCCAAAGGCGGCACCGGGAACAGGTTGAAGGCGGCCACCACCAGGTTGACGCGCACGCCGGCCAGCGCCATCTCGCCGAAGAACGGTTCGCGCACGCCACCCCAGGTCAGGCCGATCGCCAGCAGCACCCAGACGAAGGCTTGCACCACGTTGCTGGCGGGCCCGGCCAGCGCCACCCACATGCCGTGCCAGCGCGGATTGCGCAGGCGCTCGAACACCACCGGCACCGGCTTGGCATAGCCGAACACGAACTGGCCGCTGGTCATGATGTAGAGCAGCAACGGCACCGCGACCGTGCCGATCGGGTCGATGTGGCGGATGGGGTTCAGGCTGACGCGCCCAAGCGCGTAGGCCGTGTTGTCGCCAAAGAGCTTGGCCACGTAGCCGTGCGAGGCCTCGTGCAGCGTGATGGCAAACAGCACCGGCAGGGCATAGACCGCGAAGGTCTGGATAAGGGAGGAATCCATGGTCCCTATTGTAACGGCCCGGCAAGCTGCCAGGCGCAGGACGACGCACCTGTCGCGGCGTCCGTGGCAGCGCTCAGAGCCCGAATCGCTCCATGTCGCCGCGGCCGGCGCGCACCAGTTCGGGCTCGCCGCCGGTCAGGTCGATCACCGTGGTCGGCTGCGCCGGCGCCGGGCCGCCGCACACCACCAGGTCGAGTTGCTTTTCCAGCCGGGCGCGGATTTCCGACGGGTCGTTGAGCGGCTTCTCGTCGCCCGGCATCTGCAGCGTGGCCGAGATCAGCGGCTCGCCGGTCTCGCCCAGCAGCGCCAGCGGGATCGCATGGTCGGGCACGCGCACGCCGATGGTCTTGCGCGCCGGGTGCGAGAGCCGCCGCGGCACTTCCTTGGTCGCTTCCAGGATAAACACGTAGGGGCCCGGGGTGGCGCCCTTGATCCAGCGGTACTGCCGGTTGTCGACGCGGGCGAAGTTGCCGAGTTCGGACAGGTCGCGGCACATCAGCGTCAGGTGGTGGCGGTCGTCGATGCCGCGCAGCCGGCGCAGGCGCTCGACCGCGTGCTTGTCGTCGAGCTGGCAGGCGAGCGCGTAGCTGGAGTCGGTCGGCAGCGCGATCAGCCCGCCCTTCTGCAGGATCTGGGCGGCCTGCTTGATCAGGCGCGACTGCGGGTTGAGCGGATGGATCTCGAAGTACTGGGACATGGACCAGGTGTCGGTAACGGATGCTGACGGATCGGGGGATCGAAACGGAGGCCCATGCCGGGCGTGCGCTTACCAGTCGTGCCAGACCGGCGTGACCGACGGCGGCAGCGGCGGCAGCGCGCCCAGCTCCACCCGCCCTTCGCCGGGGCCGTGGAAGTCCGAGCCGCGCGAGGCCAGCAGCCCGTAATGGCGCGCCACATCGGCATAACGGCGGTACTGGTCCGGCGTATGGCTGCCGGTCACGACCTCGACCGCGCCGCCACCCAGTGCGGTGAATTCGTCGAACAGCGCGTCGTGCTGGGTGACGGTGTAGTTGTAGCGGCCCGGGTGCGCCATCACGGCAATGCCGCCGGCGGCGCGGATCCAGCCGATCGCGTCAGCCAGGCTGGCCCAGCGGTGGCCGACATAGCCCGGGCGGCCTTCGGACAGGTATTCGCTGAAGACATCGCCGATGGTGGTGCAACGGCCCTCGTCGACCAGCCACCGCGCAAAGTGTGTGCGCGAGATCAGGTCCGGGTTGCCCACGTACTTGAGCGCGCCTTCGAAGGCGCCGCTGATGCCGACCTTGGCCAGCGCATCGCCGATATCGCGGGCGCGGCGCGCGCGGCCGGAGCGGGTGTCGGTCAGGCCGTCGATCAGTTCGGGGCAGAACGGGTCGATCTGCAGACCGACGATATGGACGGTCTGCCCCGCCCAGGTCACCGAGATCTCCACGCCCGGGACATAGCGCATGCCGAATTCTTCCGCCGCAGCGCGCGCCTCGGCCTGGCCGGCCAGCTCGTCATGGTCGGTCAACGCCCACATCGCGACCCCCGCATCGCGGGCCAGTTGCGCCACCGCGCGGGGTGACAGCGTGCCGTCGGACACGGTGGAATGGCAGTGCAGGTCGGCGTTGAGGGCATTGGCGTTTTGCATGGCGCCATTCTACTCTTGTCGCCCCTGCTTGCGTGACGCCGGCGTGCCCTGGCAAAGCCCTGCCGGCAACGCTGGCGTCGGCGGAAACGGGCCTTGCGGGGGGTATAGTCGGGCTTTGCACCGTCTTCTTCGGGCGCCTGGTGTGCCCGCCATGCTCAATGTCCAACGACACCTCCCCCGCCGTCACCACCACCGACGTCCTGATCGTGGGCGCCGGCCCGGTCGGGCTGTTCTCCGCGTTCCAGGCCGGCGTGCTCGGCCTCAAATGTGAACTGATCGATGTACTGGACCGCGCCGGCGGCCAGTGCACCGAGCTCTACCCCGAGAAGCCGATCTACGATATCCCCGCCGTGCCGGGCTGCCTGGCGCAAGAGCTGGTGGACCGGTTGCTGGAACAGTGCGAGCCGTTTGCCTTCCCGATGCACTTCGGCCAGCGCGCCGAGAGCCTGTCCGAAATCCCGGCAGAGCCGCCGCAGGGTGGCCATCCCGCCCACCAGCGCCTGCTGGTGACCACCGACGGCGGCAAGCGCTTCGATGTCGCCGCGGTGCTGATCTGCGCGGGTGCCGGCGCCTTTGCGCCGCAGCGCGTGTCGCTGCCGGAAGCACCGGCGCTGGAAGGCCGCCACGTGCACTACGCCGTGCGCGACGTGTCGCGCTTTGCCGGCAAGCGCGTGGTGGTGGCCGGCGGCGGCGACTCGGCGCTGGACTGGGCGCTGGCGCTGCGCAAGGTGGCCGCGCGCGTAACGCTGCTGCACCGGCGCGAGGGCTTCCGCGCCGCCGATGGCACCGTCGCGGAGATGCGCGAGGCCGTGGCGGCCGGCGAGATGGATTTCGTGGTCGGCATGCTGGGCGCGCTGCGTACCACTGGGGAAGGTGGCGCGCTCACCGAAGTCGAGGTGCGTACGCGCGACGGCAGCACGGTCGTGCCCGCCGACGAACTGGTGGCGCTGTACGGCCTGGTGTCCGAACCGGGCCCGATCGCGCAGTGGGATATGGACATGCGCGCTGGCCGCATCCTGGTCGACACCACCACCTACGAAAGCTCGCGCCGCGGCATCTTTGCCGCGGGCGATATCGCCTTCTACACCAACAAGCAGAAGCTGATCCTGTCAGGCTTCCATGAAGCCGCGCTGGCGTTGCGCCGCGCCTACCACTATGCCTTCCCGGAAAAGGCACTGGTGCACGTGCACACCAGCAACAACGCCGCGCTGAAGGAAAAGCTCACGCACGCGTGAGCGTCAGCTGCAGAACGACTCGACCAGCGCCGCCACCGCGGCGGGCTGGTCGTGGTGCAGCATGTGGCCGGCATCGTCGACTACCTCTTCACGGAAATCGCGGAAGGCGCGGAAGCGCTCCTTGAACTCGGCGATGGTCTGCTTGTGGGCGATATGGCGTAGCGTGTCCGAGTCGCGCGCTTCCACGTGCAGCACCGGCGCGCTGACCTGCTCCCAGATCGCCATCACTTCGTCGACCCGGTACAGCATCGGGTTGACCAGCTTGTGCGCGGGATCGCCCAGGATCTCCCAGCGGCCGTCGGCGTTCTGGCGCGACCAGTGCGCGGCGAGGAAGGCGGCGCGGTCGTCCGGCAGGCGCGGGTTGGTCTTCTGCAGGCGTGCGGCCACACCCTCCACGCTGTCATACGTCTTCAGTCCGGCACCGGCGCGCAGTTCGTCGAGCCAGCGCGCATAGCGCCTGGGCGCGTGCTGCGGCCGCGTCGCCGTCATGCCGAAGCCCTCCAGGTCCACCACGCGGCGCACGCGCTCGGGGCGGATGCCGGCGTACAGGCAGATCACGTTGGCGCCCATGCTGTGGCCGACCAGGTCGACTTGCCCTTCGGACTGGTAATGGTCGAGCAGCGCCTCCAGGTCGGCGATGTAGTCGGCAAACCAGTACGACTGCGTGCCCGGATAGCGCGTGGGCCAGTCGGTCTCGCCAAACCCGCGCCAGTCCGGCGCGATCACGTGCCAGTCGCCACGCAGGTGGTCGACCAGGAACTGGAACGACGCGGCCACATCCATCCAGCCATGCAGCATGAACAGCTTGCGCGCGCCCGGCGTGCCCCAGTGGCGCACGTGGTAGCGCAGCCCGCGCAACGTGATAAATTCAGACCGCGAGGTTTCCTTGATTGTCATTGTCTCCACCCTTGCGTCGGGGTCTTCCTGCCGCTGACTGCGGCGCCGCGGGGGTGGCAGGGGAAGCCCGAACAAAATAGAACGATCGTTCGCTTGCGGGCATTATAGCGCCGGGCGGACCTACAGGAGACCTTGGATGGCCGCAGCTGCCTTGCCGGCAAGCCGGCGCGACGATTACCGCGCCCTGTACGAATCCTTCCGCTGGGAAATCCCCCCGCAGTTCAATATCGCCGAGGCCTGCTGCGGACGCTGGGCGCGCGATCCGGCCACCATGGACCGCATCGCCGTCTACACCGAGCACGAGGACGGCCGCCGCAATGCCCATACCTTCGCCTACATCCAGGCCGAGGCCAACCGGCTCTCGGCGGCGCTGCGCGCGCTCGGCGTGGCGCGCGGCGACCGCGTCGCGATCGTGATGCCGCAGCGGATCGAGACCGTGATCGCGCATATGGCGATCTACCAGCTCGGTGCGATCGCGATGCCGCTGTCGATGCTGTTCGGGCCCGAGGCGCTGGCCTACCGCATTGCGCACAGCGAAGCCAACGTTGCCATCGCCGACGAGACCTCGATCGACAACGTGCTGGCCGCGCGCCCGGAATGCCCGACGCTGGCCGCCGTGATCGCCGCAGGCGACGCGCACGGGCGCGGCGACCACGACTGGGACGTGCTGCTGGCCGCGCAACTGCCCACCTTCACCGCCGAGCAGACCAAGGCCGACGAGGCCGCGGTGCTGATCTACACCAGCGGCACCACCGGCCCGCCCAAGGGCGCGCTGATCCCGCACCGCGCGCTGATCGGCAACCTGACCGGCTTCGTCTGCTCGCAGAACTGGTATCCGCAGGATGACGACGTGTTCTGGAGCCCCGCCGACTGGGCCTGGACCGGCGGCCTGTGGGATGCATTGATGCCGGCGCTGTACTTCGGCAAGCCGATCGTAGGCTACCAGGGGCGCTTCTCCGCCGAGCGCGCCTTCGAGCTGCTGGAGCGCTACGCCGTCACCAGCACCTTCCTGTTCCCGACCGCGCTCAAGCAGATGATGAAGGCCTGCCCCGAGCCGCAGCAGTGCTATGCGATCAAGCTGCGCGCGCTGATGAGTGCCGGCGAGGCGGTGGGCGAGACCGTGTTCGGCTGGTGCCGCGACGCGCTGGGCGTGATCGTCAACGAGATGTTCGGCCAGACCGAGATCAACTACATCGTCGGCAACTGCACCGCACAGTACGACGATGAACGGCTGGGCTGGCCGGCGCGGCCGGGCTCGATGGGACGCCCCTACCCCGGCCACCGCGTGCAGGTGATCGACGACGAAGGCCGGCCCTGCCCGCCAGGCGAGGATGGCGAGGTCGCGGTGTGCGCGACCGATATCGCCGGGCATCCGGATCCGGTGTTCTTTCTCGGCTACTGGAAGAACGAGGCCGCGACCGAAGCCAAGTACGTCGAGCGCGACGGCCTGCGCTGGTGCCGCACCGGCGACCTGGCGCGCATCGATGCCGATGGCTATCTCTGGTACCAGGGGCGTGCGGACGATGTCTTCAAGTCCTCGGGCTACCGCATCGGGCCGAGCGAGATCGAGAACTGCCTGCTCAAGCATCCGGCGGTATCCAACTGCGCCGTGGTGCCCTCGCCCGATCCCGAGCGCGGCGCGGTGGTCAAGGCCTTCGTGGTGCTGACGCCTGCGGTGGCGCGCTCGTTCGATGGCGATGCGGCGCTGGTGGCGGAATTACAGGCGCATGTGCGTGGGCAGCTCGCGCCGTATGAATATCCGAAGGCGATCGAGTTTATCGACCAGTTGCCGATGACGACGACGGGCAAGATCCAGCGGCGGGTGTTGCGGCTGCTGGAAGAGGAGCGCGCCGAGCAGCGGCGGCAGTCGGCTTAGCCGGCAGACGCCTCCAGCCACGCCAGCTCGTCCTCGTCGAAGCCCGCCGCCCGGCGGGCTTCGAGATTGAACGGCCCGCGCAGCTTCGGCGCACGGTACTGCTCGGCCAGCTTTGCATAAGTCCCGACCGGCTCCAGCCCGCGCTGCGCGCACAGCCAGCGATACCAGTGATTGCCGATCGCCACGTGCCCGACCTCATCGCGCAGGATGATGTCGATGATGGCCGCGGCGGCATGGTCGCCCGCCCCCGCCAGCCTGGCGCGCACCGGCGGCGAGGCATCGAGCCCGCGCGCTTCCAAAGTGCGCGGCACGAGCGCCATGCGCGCCAGCACGTCGCCCGCGGTCTTGTCGGTCATCTCCCACAGGCTGTTGTGCGCCGGGAAATCGCCATAGGCCGCGCCCAGCGTGCCGAGGTGGTCGGCCAGCAGCGTGAAGTGGTACGCCTCTTCATCGGCCACGCGCAACCAGTCGCGGTAGTAGGCGGACGGCATGCCGGCAAAGCGCCATGCCGCGTCGAGCGCCAGGTTGATCGCGTTGAATTCGATATGGCACAGCGCGTGGATCATCGCCGCGCGGCCGGCGGCGGTATGGAGCGAGCGGCGCCGCTCGACGCCCTGCGGCGCCACCAACGGCGGCCGCTCGGGACGGCCCGGGATGCGGCCGGCGTCTTCGGCCTCGATCGCCTCGTCCGGGCGCAGCGCCTCATCTGGCAGCGCCATTGCCTGCCGATACAGCGCCCGCGCCGCCGCGGCCTTGGCGCGCGCATCCTTCATGCACAGCACCGCCAGCGCCTGGCGGCGTGGCGAAAGTGATGGATCAGGCAAAGCGACGGCGGGTGTTTTTTCTGGCATGGGCGTAAAATCCGGACTGCCGCCATTGTAGGGCCTCGCCGGCACCCGTCGCCGCGCAGTCCCGTGGCGCCTCGCGCGCGAGGCATCGAGCCCACTGCCGCGCCCCCCGGCGCCCGCCTCGACCCTTTAAAGTCCGGCGGCAACCCCCATTTCAACAAAAGCCTTTCGTGCAGGAGACCCCATGGCGCTTTATCAACTCGGCGACGTCAAGCCCAATATCGACAGCGATGCCTACGTGGCCCCCGAAGCCACCGTCATCGGCAACGTGACCCTCAAGTCCCGCGCCAGCGCCTGGCCCGGTGTCGTGATCCGCGGCGACAACGAACCGATCGTGGTAGGCCAGGACACCAATATCCAGGAGGGCTCCGTGCTGCACACCGATCCGGGCTGCCCGCTGACCCTGGGCGACAAGGTCTCGATCGGCCACCAGGCCATGCTGCACGGCTGCACCGTCGGCGAAGGCTCGCTGATCGGCATCCAGGCCGTGGTGCTGAACCGCGCCGTGATCGGCAAGGAGTGCCTGGTCGGCGCCGGCGCCGTGGTCACCGAGGGCAAGGTCTTCCCGGACCGCTCGCTGATCCTGGGCGCGCCGGCCAAGGTGGTGCGCCAGCTGACCGACGAAGACGTCGCCAACCTGTACCGCAACGCCGAGACCTACGCCACGCGTCAGGCCTTGTACAAGCAACAGCTCAAGCGGATCGGCTGAACCCAGTCCAGCGCCCCGCGGCAGCACTAACCGAAGCATCGACCGACATTGTGACCGATACCACCACCCCCGACACCCTGCAGAAGTTCCTGTTCGACGCGGCCCCCGTGCGCGGCGAGCTGGTGCGCATGGAAGCCACCTGGCAAGAAGTGCTGGGCCGCCACACCTACCCCGCCCCGGTCCGCCGGCTGCTGGGCGAGATGATGGCCGCCGCCGCGCTGCTGTCGGCCAACCTGAAGTTCAACGGCGCGCTGGTGATGCAGCTGCACGGCGACGGCCCGGTGCGCATGCTGGTGGTGGAGTGCCTGTCCGACCTGTCGATGCGCGCCACCGCCAAGCTGGCGGAAGGTGCCGAGATTGCCGACGACGCCACGCTGGCCGACATGGTCCACGCCCACGGCCACGGCCGCTTCGCCATCACGCTGGACCCGAAGGACAAGCTGCCGGGGCAGCAGCCGTACCAGGGCATCGTGCCGCTGGCCGACGCCCACGGCCCGCTGGCCTCGATCAGCGCGGTGCTGGAGCACTACATGCATGCCTCCGAGCAGCTCGACACGCGCCTGTGGCTGGCCGCGGACGACCACGTCGCCGCCGGCATGCTGTTGCAGAAGCTGCCTGCCTACGGTGGCACCGCGGAAGTCGGCGAAACCGGCGCGCCGCTGGCCAGCCACGCGCGTGCGCAGGACCTGGACACCTGGGACCGCGCCGTGCAACTGGGCACCACGCTCAAGGCCGACGAACTGCTGGCCGAGACCCCTGACACGCTGCTGCGCCGCCTGTTCTGGGAAGACCTGCAGGATGCCGGCCTGCGCGTGTTTGAGCCGCTGACGCCGCATTTTCACTGCTCGTGCTCTCGCCCCAAGGTGGCGGGCATGCTGCAGTCGCTGGGCCAGGACGAGATCGACAGCATCATCGCCGAGCGCGGCAATGTCGAGATCCATTGCGATTTCTGCGGCCAGCGCTACGAGTTCGACCCGGTCGACTGCGCCCAGCTGTTCTCGGCCACCCACATCGCCACCGGCGCCGGTGCCGGCGCGCACCAGCACCACTGAGCGCGGGCGCGCACGACGGCGGAACATCAGGAAGGTGCGGGGCGGCGCAACGGAAACATCCACTGCGCCGCCCGGTCCAACGGCTGTACGATTGCAGTACCTAGCTGCAGTACCTAGCGCGCCTGAGAACCACCATGTCCGCCCGTGCCTCCCACCCCCTGCAGGATTCCGGCGCCACCACCGCGACCGCCTCGCGCGGCAGGCTGCGTGGCGCTTGCTCCCTGGCGCTGGCCGGCGCCATGCTGCTGGCCGGCGGCTGCGCGGAATTGCCACGCGACGCCAACGGCTCGCCGCCGACGGCGCGGCTCGCGCCCAACACCATTCCGCCCGCCCGGCTGACGGCTGAACAGCGGCAGAAACTCGATACGCTCAACCAGGAAGTGCTGCGCGAACAGGCGGACGCCATCGCGCGCCAACAGCAGGCTGAGGCGTATGCGCGCGCGGCGTACCCCAACACGAACTGGAGCCTGTTCTACGGCGGATGGGGTGGCTGGGGCGGTGGCGTCAGCGTCGGCATGCCCGGCTACTGGGGCGGCTGGGGCTATCCGTACTGGTGGTGACGGCAGCGGGCGCAATGCCACTGCCTGGGTGTGCTTGTGAAGACGGCGGGCTCTCAGGCGCCCGCTCAGTGGCGCGCCATGCCGGCCGCGGAGTTCGGCGGCGGCGGCAGCGGGGGCGTGGCGCTGACCTTGGGTGCCGGCGCGACGAACTGTACGAACACCTCGCCTTCCTTCACCATGCCCAGCTCATAGCGGGCCCGTTCCTCGATGGCGCCGGTGCCGTCCTGCAGGTCGGCGACTTCCCCTTCCAGCTTGGCGTTACGCAGCTTGAGCGTCTGGTTGCGGGTGCCCTGCTCGGTCAGCTGCCGGTTCAGGTCCCAGACACGCAGCCAGCCACCCTTGCCCAGCCAGAGCGGATACTGGATCGCAAGCAGCAGCACGAACAACAGCAGCGAGATCAGACGCATGAAAGGTTGCGGACAAGAAATTCCGCACAATGATCTGCGAACTCAGGCCGGAAGGCAATTGCCAGGCAGATTTCGATACAAAAACGGCGGCCGGAGATCAATCCGTACCGCCGCCCTTTGCGAACCAGTACGTCATTCCCGCGCGGGCGGGAATGACGACCACAGGCCTTAGCGCAGGTTGTAGAACGCGCTCTTGCCCGGGTAGCTGGCGATATCACCCAGGTCTTCCTCGATGCGCAGCAGCTGGTTGTACTTGGCGATGCGGTCCGAGCGCGACAGCGAACCGGTCTTGATCTGGCCGGCGTTGGTGCCCACGGCGATGTCGGCAATGGTGCTGTCTTCGGTTTCGCCCGAGCGATGCGAGATCACGGCGGTGTAGCCGGCGCGCTTGGCCATCTCGATGGCGGCAAACGTTTCGGTCAGCGTGCCGATCTGGTTGATCTTGATCAGGATCGAGTTGCCGATGCCCTTCTCGATGCCTTCCTTCAGGATCTTGGTGTTGGTAACGAACAGGTCGTCGCCCACCAGCTGCACGCGCTCGCCCAGCTTCTCGGTCAGCGTCTTCCAGCCGTCCCAGTCGCCTTCGGCCATGCCGTCCTCGATCGACACGATCGGGAACTTGTCGCACAGGTTGGCCAGGTAGTCGGCGAACTGCGTCGACGACAGCTTCAGGCCTTCGCCCTCCAGCTGGTACACGCCCTCGCCTTCGTGGTAGAACTCGCTGGCGGCGCAGTCCAGCGCCAGCAGCACGTCTTCACCAGCGCGGTAGCCGGCCTTCTCGATGGCCTGCACCACGGTGTTCAGGCACTCTTCATTGGACGAGAAGTTCGGGGCGAAGCCGCCTTCGTCGCCCACCGCGGTGGACATGCCCTTGTCGGCCAGGATCTTCTTCAGCGCGTGGAAGATCTCGGCGCCGCAACGCAGGGCTTCGCGGAAGCTGGTCTGCGACACCGGCATGATCATGAATTCCTGGATATCCAGGCTGTTGTTGGCGTGTGCACCACCGTTGACGATGTTCATCATCGGCACCGGAAGCTGCATCGCGCCCGAGCCGCCGAAGTAGCGGTACAGCGGCAGGCCGGCTTCTTCAGCGGCGGCCTTGGCCACTGCCATCGACACGGCCAGCATGGCGTTAGCGCCCAAGCGGCCCTTGTTCTCGGTGCCGTCGAGGTCGATCAGGGTGCGGTCCAGGAAGGCCTGCTCGGAGGCGTCCAGGCCCATGATGGCTTCGGAGATTTCGGTGTTGATGTGCTCGACGGCCTTCAGCACGCCCTTGCCCAGGTAGCGGCTCTTGTCGCCGTCACGCAGTTCGATGGCTTCGCGCGAACCGGTGGAGGCGCCCGACGGCACGGCCGCACGGCCCATCACGCCGGATTCCAGCAGCACGTCGCATTCGACGGTGGGGTTGCCGCGCGAGTCGAGAACCTCGCGACCGATGATATCTACGATTGCACTCATGAATTCCTCTCTGACTGTTGATTCTTGCTGCTGCTGATTACTTCAACCTGTCCGCGTGGCAGGCGCATGCCATGCCTGCGGCCCGGCCTCAACCGATCTCAGGCCGCGCCTTCCACCACGATCATGTTCATCTTTGCCGCATGCTCGCGCGCCTTGCGGGCGGCGCGATAGGCTTCGCCGTCATGGAACGACTTGGCGGCGTCATAGCTGGGGAATTTCAGCACCACGACGCGCGTCGGCGCCCACTCGCCCTCCAGCGGCTCGGTCTTGCCGCCGCGTACCAGCACCTCGGCGCCATGGATCTGCATGGCCTTGCTCGAGAGCACCTTGTACTCCTCGTACTGCTGGGGGTCGGTCACGTCGACGTAGGCGATGATATAGCCCGCGGCCATGAAGTATCTCCCGATTTTTTGTATTGTCTTTCGATATGGTTTGTCACCACCGGCATTGCGGTGGTGACAAAACCGGGCCTGCTCAGGCGCAGGCCGGCCAGCCGAAATTGTCTTCCAGGAAGCCGGCGCGCTTGACCAGCGTGTCCAGGTCCTTGAGCATGGCCAGCAGTTCCTTCATGCGCGACAGCGGCACCGCGTTGGGGCCATCGGACATGGCCTTGCTCGGGTCCGGGTGCGTTTCCATGAAGAGGCCCGCCACGCCGGTGGCGACGGCGGCGCGCGACAGCACTGGCACGAACTCGCGCTGGCCGCCCGAACTGGTGCCCTGGCCGCCCGGCAGCTGCACCGAGTGGGTGGCGTCGAACACCACCGGAGCACCGGTCTCGCGCATGATCGCCAGCGAGCGCATGTCGGACACCAGGTTGTTGTAGCCGAACGAGACACCGCGTTCGCAGGCCATGAAGACGTCATCGGGCAGGCCGGCTTCGCGCGCGGCATCGCGGGCCTTGTCGATCACGTTCTTCATGTCGTGCGGCGCCAGGAACTGGCCCTTCTTGATGTTCACCGGCTTGCCGCTCTGGGCGCAGGCACGGATGAAATCAGTCTGGCGGCACAGGAAGGCCGGCGTCTGCAGCACGTCCACCACGGCGGCGACGGGCTTGATCTCGTCGATCTCGTGGATGTCGGTCAGCACCGGTACGCCGATCTCGCGCTTGACGGTCGCCAGGATCTCCAGGCCCTTTTCCATGCCCAGGCCGCGAAACGACTTGCCCGAGGAACGGTTGGCCTTGTCGAACGACGACTTGTAGATGAACGGGATACCCAGTTCAGCGGTGATGGCCTTGAGCTCGCCGGCCGTATCCAGCGCCATCTGCTCGGACTCGATCACGCACGGACCGGCGATCAGGAAGAACGGCTTGTCGAGGCCGGCCTCGAATCCACAGAGTTTCATGACAGTCTCCTGCTTGCCGCCGGGCCTCAGGCGCCCTTGCGCTGCTGGCTGGCCAGCGCGGCTTCGACGTAGGCCTTGAACAGCGGGTGGCCATCGCGCGGGGTCGAGGTGAATTCCGGGTGGAACTGCACGCCGACGAACCAGGGGTGCATCGACTCGGGCAGCTCCATCATTTCCGGCAGGTTCTCGGTCGGCGTGCGGGCCGAGATCACCATGCCGGCCTTTTCCAGCGTCGGCACGTAGTGGTTGTTGACCTCGTAGCGGTGACGGTGGCGTTCGTTGACCTCGGCGCCGTAGATGGTGCCGGCCTTGGTGCCTTCTTTGACCGGCACGCGCTGGGCGCCCAGGCGCATGGTGCCGCCTAGGTCGGAATCGGCCGAGCGCTGCTCGACCTTGCCTTCGCGGTCCACCCACTCGGTGATCAGCGCGACCACCGGGTGCTCGGTTTCGAGGTTGAACTCGGTCGAGTTGGCGTCACCCATGCCGGCCAGGTGGCGGGCAAACTCGATCACAGCCAGCTGCATGCCCAGGCAGATGCCCAGGTACGGGATCTTGTTCTCGCGGGCGTACTGGATCGCGCGGATCTTGCCTTCCGTGCCGCGCTTGCCGAAGCCGCCCGGCACCAGGATGGCGTCCAGCGGGGCCAGCACTTCGAGGTGCCCCGATTCCAGCTCTTCGGAATCGATGTACTCGATGTTGACGCGCGTGGCGGTGTGCATGCCGGCGTGGCGCAGCGCCTCGATCAGCGACTTGTACGACTCGGTCAGGTCGACGTACTTGCCGACCATGCCGATGGTGATTTCGTGCTCGGGATTTTCCTGCGCTTTGACCAGCTTCTGCCACATCGACAGGTCGGCCGGCCTCGGATCCAGGCGCAGCTCCTCGCAGATCAGGCGGTCCAGGCCCTGCTCGTTGAGCATCTGCGGGATCTTGTAGATGCTGTCCGCGTCCCACACCGAAATCACGGCGTCTTGCGGGATATTGGCGAACAGCGAGATCTTGGCGCGCTCGTCGTCCGGGATCGGGCGGTCGGCGCGGCACAGCAGCGCGGTCGGCGAGATGCCGATTTCACGCAGCTTCTGCACCGAGTGCTGGGTCGGCTTGGTCTTCAGCTCGCCGGCGCTGGCGATGAACGGCACCAGCGTCAGGTGCACGAAGGCGCAGTGGTTGCGGCCCATGCGCAGGCTCATCTGGCGCGCGGCTTCCAGGAACGGCAGAGACTCGATGTCACCCACGGTCCCGCCGATTTCCACCAGCGCAACGTCGGCCTTGCCGTCGTGCGACGCGGCCGCGCCCTTCTCGATGAAGGCCTGGATCTCGTTGGTGATATGCGGGATCACCTGCACGGTCTTGCCCAGGTATTCGCCGCGGCGCTCCTTGCGGATCACCGATTCGTAGATCTGGCCGGTGGTGAAGTTGTTCGACTTGCGCATCTTGGCCGAGACGAAACGCTCGTAGTGGCCGAGATCCAAGTCGGTTTCCGCACCGTCTTCCGTGACAAACACCTCACCATGCTGGAAGGGGCTCATCGTGCCGGGATCGACGTTGATGTAGGGATCTAGCTTGAGGAGGGTGACTTTGAGGCCGCGCGACTCAAGAATGGCCGCGAGCGAAGCAGCAGCGATGCCCTTGCCGAGAGAAGAGACGACGCCACCGGTGACGAAGACGAATTTGGTCATAAACCGAGCTTGCCGGGGAAATCGGGATTATACATGAGAGCCCGATCCCCGCCGACCCGGAAATTGTGACATCGCCCCTCTTCAGCGGGGCTGCGGCGGCGTTGCAAACGGCCGCAAACGGGGGTTCAGCCGTCCTGCGGCGCATGCGCCGCCTGGGGGGGTCAGCGTCCGTCGCGGCGCATCGCCCCGATCAGGTCCTGTACCAGCTGCGCGGTCTCCAGCGGCCGCTCCATCGGGTACAGGTGGCCGCCCTCGATAAAGCGCAGGTTCGGCCCCACCAGCTTGCGGGTAGCCCCCAACCCGGCCTGGCGGACTTCGCGCGAGCGCGTGCCGGCGACGAATCCCACCGGCACCGGCGCGCCGCGCGACACCTTGCGCCCCAGGCCGGTGGGCAGCGTGCGGTAGATCCAGTACTCGACTTCGCGATTGAAGCGCAACCGGCGCTCCTTGTCCTTGCCGGTGGGCTCGGTGCCGTGGATGGCGTAGTCGCGCAGCACTTCCTCGTCCCACACCGCGAAGTTCGGCTTGGAGCGGAAGTGCTCCCACACCGCCTCGGCATCGGGCCAGTGGGTGCGGCGGTTCTTGGTCACCGCGGCCGGACCCGGTTTCTCGTCCACGCCCAGCCATTGCGCGGTCTTCAGCAACGAAGCGCGCCAGCCGGCGATGATCGGCGAATCCAGCATCACCACGCCGCGCACCTGCCCGGGGCGGCGCAGCGCCGCCATCAGCGACAGGAAGCCGCCCAGCGAATGCCCCACCAGCCAGACCGGCTCATGGTACTGGCGGTCGATCTCGCCCAGCAGCTCCTCCACCAGGTGCGGCCAGCCGCGCGTGACCGGGAACTGGGGCTTGTGTCCATAGCGGTCCACCGCGCGGAACTCGAAGTCGTCTTCCAGCTCCGCGAACAGCTTGCGGTAGGTGGTCACCGGGAAGCCGTTGGCATGGGAAAAATGGATGATCTCGCGCATCGCCGCTCCGCCGCCTATTCCTGGGTGCGCGCAGGATTGCGCCTGGCGCGTACCGGCTGGCCCCAGCAGTCCGGCTCGCCGGCGCGCGCCAGAGGGAATTCCGCCGGCTCGGTGGGATTCCATTCCGGGTTCTGGATCTCGCCGAAGACCTGGCGCAGGCGGTGCCCCCAGGTGTCGCGGATCATGCGGAAGTAGGTGTTGCGCTCGTCGATGTTGACGAAGCGCGTGACGCGCAGCGAATCGGCCTCGTAGACCAGCAGGTCCAGCGGCAGCCCGACCGAGATATTGGACTTGAGGGTCGAGTCCATCGAGATCAGCGCGCATTTGGCGGCCTCGCCCAGCGGCAGCGACGGGTGCACCACGCGGTCGATGATGGGCTTGCCGTACTTGGCCTCGCCGATCTGGAAGTAGCAGTTCTCGGGCGTGGCCTCGACAAAGTTGCCGGCCGCGTAGATGTTGAACAGCCGCACCCGCTCGCCGCGGATCTGGCCGCCGAAGACCAGGCTGACATTGAATTCGATGCCGGCGTCGCGCAATGCGTGCGCATCGCGCTTGTGCACCTGGCGCACGGCCTCGCCGACGATGGAGGCGGCCTCGAACATGTCGCGCGCGGTCCACAGCGAACGCTTCTCGTCATGGTTCTCGGCCAGGATCTGGCGCACCGACTGGCTGATGGCCAGGTTGCCGGCGGTCAGCAGCACCATCACGCGGTCGCCGGGTTCCTCGAACACCGTCATCTTGCGCGCCGTCGAAATGGCGTCTACTCCGGCATTGGTGCGGGAGTCGGACAGGAATACCAGGCCGGCATCCAGCCGCATGGCTACACAATACGTCATGGTCTTGTTGTGTTGTTCTTCACGGCGGCCCCTGAAGGGTTCGACGGGGGCCGGTGGGCTGCATTACCCCGGATTCTAGCGCCGGTGCCTCGGCATCGGGCCCTGTCTGGAATCAAGCACCTAATTGGCACAACTGCGCTCAGTCCTCGGCCGGAAGTGGCGTGATACTGACATTTACCTCCAGCGTTTCGCCGGAGCCTCCCTCAAGAATGCCCCGGACTGGTGCGGCGGACTGGTAGTCGCGCCCCACCGCAAGGCGCACATGGCGCTCATCGGTCACGCATCCGTGCGTGACGTCAATACTGCACCACAGTTCGCGTTCGGCATCCAGGCTTACATCCGCCCAGGCATGGCTCGCCATTTCGGTGGCGGCCGGATCGTAGAAGTATCCGCTCACATAGCGCGCCGGGATGCCCAGCGCCCGGCACGCCGCCACCATCACCTGCGCCTGGTCCTGGCACACGCCGCTGCCCAGGCTGAAGGCCTCGGCCGCCGAGGTGCCGACATCGGTGGTATTGGGCTTGTAGCGCACCCGCTCGGCAATGCCCTGGGCCAGCGCCAGCAGCGCCGGGATGTCATGGCCGGCGGTCAGGAACGGCGCGGCGAACGCCTGCATTTCCGGTGGCGCCGTGGTCAGCGGCGTGCTGCCGAGGAAGTACAGCGGCGACACCCGCGACTCGCCGGGGGGCGGCACATCGCAGAACGCGTGATGGCCGTCGCGGTCGAGGTCGCCATGCGGCGGCAGGACTTCCACCTCACCGCTGGCCTCGATGGAGATGGTGCTGGTGGGCCCGGCGACGGTGAAGTTGTGCACGATATTGCCGAAGCCGTCGCGTGCCGCCGACGGGTTGCCGGGCGTGGCCAGTTGCCAGCGGTGCACGGTCTGCAGCGGGCCCGAGCGCGGCTCGAGCCGCACCTCGTGCACGCTGCGGCGCACCGGCTCGGCGTAGCGGTAGACAGTATGGTGGTGGATCTTGTATTTCACGGTATCAGGGCGCGGCGCGGCGGCGGCAGCACATGGTGGCGCCGCCGGCAGGCCCACGTCAGGCCGCCTGCAGCGGCACAAGGAAGTCCCGGCTGATGCCATTGCCGAGATCGCCGATGCGCTCCAGGAAGCTGGTCAGGTACGCATGCAGGCCGACGGCAAAGATATCGTCGATCCGCGCGTACTTCAGGTCGGCGTGGAGTTTACCAGCCTGGCGCTCGGTTTCCGCCGACTGCTGGTTGTGCACCGTGCCGAGGATCGCCACAACCTCGTCCATGCTCGATACTAGCGAGCGCGGCATGTCCGGACGCAGGATCAGCAGCTCGGCCACGCGCTGCGGCGTGATCACCGCACGATAGACCTTGCGGTAGACCTCGAAGCCCGATACCGAGCGCAGCACCGCGGCCCAGTGGTAGAAGTCGTTCTGGTCGCGGCTGGGGTCGCGGTGAACGTCGCTGTCGTCGCTGGCCGAGGCCTGGAACTTGACGTCGAGGATCCGCGCGGTGTTGTCGGCGCGCTCCAGGAAGGTGCCCAGCCGCATGAAGTGGAAGGCGTCATCCTTGAGCATGGTGCCGAACTGCACGCCGCGCGCCAGGTGCGAGCGGAACTTGACCCACTCGAAGAACGCCGACGGGTCCTCCTTCAACACGCCGTCTGCGATCATGCGCTGCACCTCCAGCCAGGTGGTGTTGACCGTCTCCCATACCTCGGTGGTCAGCGAGCCGCGCACCGCGCGCGCATTCTCGCGCGCCGCGCGCAGGCAACTCATGATCGACGAGGCGTTGGTCATGTCGCGCACCATGAAGTCGATCACGTCGTCGCGCGACAGCAGCCCGTACTTGTGGTCGAAGGCTTGCGTCAGCTCGGAGATATCGAGCATGGCCCACCAGCCCTGCTCGGCCACCTCGGCCGATTGCGGCAACAGCGAGGTCTGATAGTTGACGTCGAGCATGCGGGCGGTGTTCTCCGCGCGCTCGGTATAGCGGGCCATCCAGAACAGGTGGTCGGCGGTACGGCTCAGCATATCGACTCTCCTCGCATGGCGGCGGCAGTGTTCATCACGTGGTTGGTTGTCGTCGTCATCGTTCCAGCACCCAGGTATCCTTGGTGCCGCCCCCTTGCGAGGAATTGACCACCAGCGAGCCTTCGCGCAGCGCCACGCGGGTCAGCCCGCCGGGCACCATGCGCACTTCCTTGCCCGACAGCACGAACGGCCGCAGGTCGATATGGCGCGGCGCGATGCCGGCCTCCACATAGGTCGGGCAGGTCGACAGCGCCAGCGTCGGCTGCGCGATGTACTGCTCCGGCCGCGACTTCACCACCTCGCGGAAAGCGTCGATCTCCGCGCGCGTGGCGGCCGGCCCCACCAGCATGCCGTAGCCGCCGGCACCGTGGGTTTCCTTCACCACCAGTTCGTCCATGTGGTCCATCACGTACTGCAGGTCGTCCGGGCGCCGGCACATATAGGTCGGCACGTTGCTGAGGATGGCCTCCTCGCCCAGGTAGAAGCGGATCATGTCCGGCACGTACGGATAGATCGACTTGTCGTCGGCCACGCCGGTTCCGATCGCATTGCAGATGGTCACGTTGCCGGCACGGTAGACCGACAGCAGCCCCGCCGCGCCCAGCGCGGAATCGGGCCGGAACACCAGCGGATCGAGGAAGTCGTCGTCGACGCGGCGGTAGATCACGTCGATGCGCTGCGGGCCCTGCGTGGTGCGCATGAACAGGTGGTCGTCCTCGACGAAGAGGTCGCTGCCTTCCACCAGCTCCACCCCCATCTGCTGTGCCAGGAAGGCATGCTCGAAGTAGGCCGAGTTGTACATGCCGGGGGTCAGCACCACCACGGTGGGATCGGCGATGGCCTGCGGCGAGACGCCACGCAGCATGTCGAGCAGCAGGTCCGGGTAGTGCGCCACCGGCGCCACACGGTTGCGAGCGAACAAGTCCGGGAACAACCGCATCATCATCTTGCGGTTTTCCAGCATGTACGACACGCCCGAAGGCACGCGCAGGTTGTCTTCCAGCACGTAGAACTCGCCCTCGCCGGCGCGCACCACGTCGATGCCGGCCACATGGGCGTAGATGTCGCGCGGCACGTCGACGCCGAGCATCTCGGGCCGGTACTGGGCGTTGTTGTAGATCTGGTCGGGCGGGATCACGCCGGCGCGGATGATGTCCTGGCCGTGGTAGATGTCGTGGATAAAGCGGTTCAGCGCCGCCACGCGCTGGCGCAGGCCTTTTTCCAGCAGCGCCCACTCGCTGGCCGGGAAGATGCGCGGGATCACGTCGAACGGGATGGTGCGCTCGGTGCCGCTGTTGGCTTCGTCCTTGTCGCCGTAGACGGCAAAGGTAATCCCCACGCGCCGGAAGATCAGGTCCGCCTCTGCGCGCTTGTTGTCCATGGTGCTTTCAGACTGCCGCGCCAGCCAGTCCGCGAAATGCCGGTAGTGTTGACGCACCGCACTTTCGGGCAATGCCTGTCCTGCCTGGATGACCTTGGGCGCCCCGTCGGTGCGCCAGTCCAGCATCTCGTCGAAATACCGCCCCGCCATGATGGCCGTTCCTCCATGTCGCGGGCTTCCGGTGCCGCCACTTCCTCGCTGCTACCGGCGCCCTGGTTTTGCCCTGGCTGTCCTGCCCCAAGCCCGCCGCCGCTGCCCGTTCGGGGGTGCCGCGGCGATGCTGTCGAGTCACTGGCCCTTTCAGCATACTTGTGCCGGCGAAAGCCGCAAGCTGGCAGACGCTGGCCGGCACGGAAAGTGAACTAGCAAGATGTCTGCCAGCGCACGTAAAAAACGGCCGCCAGCGAGGCTGGCGGCCGTTTGGAGCCCGGGAGGATCGGTGCAGCCCTCAGCGCGTCGCGCCGGCGCCCTGCGCTGTGTTGGCCTGCAGAATCGTGTCCACCAGCGCCTCGGGGGACTGGCGGATATCGAGCACCAGCGCGTCGCGCGGTTCCTCGAGGGTATCGAGCTGGCTCTGCAGCAGGTCCGGGTTAAAGAAGTGCTCGGTACGCTCGGACAGGCGCTGGCCGATCAGCGACGCATCGCCCTTCATGAAGACGAAGGTCACGCCGCCGTCGGGCGGCGTCAGCCGGTCACGGTACACCTGGCGCAGCGCCGAGCAGGTGAACACGTGCGTGCGGCCTTCGGCGCGAGCCGCGTCGATGGCCGCACGCATCGCCGCCAGCCAGGGCCAGCGGTCCTCGTCGGTGAGCGGGATGCCCGCGTGCATCTTGGCCTTGTTGGCTTCACCGTGGAACGCGTCGGCGTCTTGGAAGCCGCAGCCAAGGCGCTGCGCCAGCATCTGGCCGACCGTGGTCTTGCCGCTGCCGGAAACGCCCATCAGGATATAGATCATGTCTGCTCCGTCGGTCTTGGTATCGGATGGTGTGGCCATCCTTGTCGGTCCTTGTCCAGCCTGACGTCCTTGCGGCGACGCAAAGGCGTCCGGGGGCGCTGCCGCCCCGCTGGAAACTTCAGGGGGAAAAATCGGCCTCTGGCCTGGCTATTGTGCGACGGTTTGCTCCGCGGCGGCAGGCTTGCTGCCGCTTGCGCCGGCTTTGGCAACCGCGGCGGCATCCGCCTCGGACAGGTCGAGTGCGCTGCCGCCCTCTTCCGCGATGCGGGCATGGCGCCGGAACAGGCCGAACAAGCCCCGCCCCAGGCTGAACTGCGCAAAATCGTCGGCCGGCGCCGCGGCCAGCTCCCGCGCCGCGAACGCGGCCTCGTCGCCCAGCCATTGCAGCGTGCCGGCAACGGCGTCCACGCGGACGCGGTCGCCGTCGCGCACGCGCGCCAGCGGACCACCGGCGAGCGCTTCCGGACCGACGTGGATCACCGCCGGCACCTTGCCCGACGCGCCGGACATGCGGCCGTCGGTCACCAGCGCCACCTTGTGGCCGGCGTCCTGCAGCGCGCCCAGCACGGGCGTCAGCCGGTGCAACTCGGGCATGCCGTTGGCGTTGGGGCCCTGGAAGCGGACCACCGCGACCACGTCGCCGGTCAGCTCGCCGGCATCGAAGGCAGCCTGCAGCCCTTCCTGCGCATCGAACACCCGCACCGGCGCCTCGACCACGCGGTGCTCCGGCGCGACCGCGGACACCTTGATCACGCCGCGGCCCAGGTTGCCCTGCATCAGCCGCAGCCCGCCCTCGGGCGAGAACGGCGCCGCGGCGCTGGCCACCACCTGCTCGTCGCCGGTTTGCGCCGCGCCGTCGCGCCAGCGCAGCACGCCGTCGGTCATCACCGGCTCCTGCGTGTAGCGCGCCAGGCCGGGGCCGGCCACGGTCTGCACGTCCTCGTGCAGCAGCCCGGCCTGCAACAGCTCGCGAATGACCAGGCCGGCGCCGCCGGCGGCGTGGAAGTGGTTCACGTCAGCCGAGCCGTTCGGGTAGACGCGCGCCAGCAGCGGCGTGATGCGCGACAGGCGATCGAAGTCGTTCCAGTCGATCACGATCCCGGCCGCGCGCGCCATCGCCACCAGGTGGATGGTGTGGTTGGTGGAGCCGCCGGTGGCCAGCAGGCCGACCATCGCGTTGGCGATCGCGTGCTCGTCGACGATGCGCGCCAGCGGCAGGTATTGGTCGCCACGCGCACGCAGTTCGATGGCCCGCTGCGCCGCGGCGGCCGTCAGCGCGTCGCGCAGGCCGCTGTCCGGGTGCACGAAGGCCGCGCCCGGCAGGTGCAGGCCCATGATTTCCATCAGGAACTGGTTGCTGTTGGCGGTGCCGTAGAAGGTGCAGGTGCCGGCGCCGTGGTAGGCCTGGCATTCGGCCTCGAGCAGCGCGTCGCGGCCCACCTGGCCGGTGGCATAGAGCTGGCGCACGCGCGCCTTTTCCTTGTTGGACAGGCCGGTGGCCATCGGCCCCGCCGGCACGAACACCATCGGCAGGTGGCCGAACTGGAGTGCGCCCATCAGCAGGCCCGGCACGATCTTGTCGCATACGCCCAGCATCAGCGCCGCGTCAAAGGTGTTGTGCGACAGTGCGACCGCGGTGCCCATGGCGATCGCGTCGCGCGAGAACAGCGACAGCTCCATGCCCGGATTGCCTTGCGTGATGCCGTCGCACATCGCCGGCACGCCGCCTGCCACCTGCGCCACCGCACCGACCGCGCGCGCCGCTTCGCGGATCACGCCGGGATAGCGCTCGTAGGGCTGGTGCGCCGACAGCATGTCGTTGTAGGCGGTGACGATGCCCAGGTTGGGCGCATGATCGACGCGCAGCTTGAGCTTGTCATTGGCCGGCAGCGCGGCAAAGCCATGGGCCAGGTTAGCGCATGACATGCCGCGCAGCGGACCCAGCTCGGCCTGCGCGCGCTCGCAGCGGGCAAGGTAGGCGGCGCGGCTGGCGCGGCTGCGTTCGACGATTTGTTCGGTGACGGCCAGAAGCTCGGCATGGACGGCGATGGGCATGGCGGAGACGTTCCTTGTGGGCTTGGCGACGGCGCAGCATGCGCTGTGCCATCGTATGTAGAATTTCTACATTATACCGATCGAGAGCGTGCCGTCGACGGGGTCATGCGTCACAATTGCGCATCCGTACACGGAGAATGCACGGAATACGGGCAAACCCTGACTGCGCACCCTGCCGGGTTTCGGGCAAGATGCCGCGCCAATCCATGTAGAATATCTACATATCTCCTACCCGCTTGCTAACACCCCGCCGCCATGCGCGACCGAATCCTTGCCGTCTACGACACGCTCCGCCCTTCCGAACGCCGCCTGGCGGACTACGTCGCCAGGCACGGCGCCGCCGTGATCCGGCTGTCGATGCCCGAGCTGGCCGAGCGCGCCGGCGTGTCGCAGCCGACCATCGCGCGCTTCTGCGCGGCGCTGGGGTATGATGGCTTTCGCGAATTCAAGCTGCAGTTTGCGCAAAACGTCGGCGGCGGCACGCCCTTCGTGCACCAGGACGTGGAGGCGCACGACCGCCCTGCCGATATCGCCGGCAAAGTCTTCGACCGCACCATCGCCACGCTGATGAGTGTGCGCAATGCGCTGTCGGCCGACCAGATCGAACATGGCATCCAACTGCTGGCCAGCGCGCGCCGCATCGAGTTCTATGGCTGCGGCAACTCCGGCATCGTCGCGCTGGATATCCAGCACAAGTTCTTCCGCCTGGGCATGCCGACCGTGGCCTACTCCGACCCGCACGTGTTCAGCATGTCGGCAGCGCTGCTCGGCCCTGGCGACGTGGCCGTGCTGGTCTCGAACAGCGGCCGCACCTGGGACATGCTGACCGCCGCCACGCTGGCGCGCAGCAGCGGCGCCAGCGTGCTGGCCATCACCCACAGTGGCTCGCCGCTGGCGCGGCTGGCCGACGTGTGCGTGTTCTCGGACGTCGAGGAAGACAGCGAGGTCTATACGCCGATGACCTCGCGCATCAGCCACCTGGTGCTGGGCGACGTGCTGGCCGCCGGCGTGGCGCTGGAGCGCGCGGATACGGTCGCGGCCGGCCTGCAGCGCGCCAAGGCACATCTGCGCGAACGGCGCATCGCCGGCGCCGAGCCGGCACGGGCGGTACCGCCCGCCAAAGGCCGCGCAAGGCCGGCGACTGCGCCCACGGAAGACCCGGCAGATCCGGCTGCCGCAGCGCCACCACGCAAGCGCGATACCGCGCAGCCCACTACCCGCACGCGCCGCGGCAAGGCCGGCTGACCGGCTAGCGCGGCGCCAGCGGCCGCGCCCGCCAGTAGCGTGGCTCAGCCTGCCGAAACATGGACAGCACATAGCCCGCCGGCGACGTCGTCATGGTCACCGCCCCGGTTTCGTCGGTGCGATAGCGCAGGATGCCGGCGCGGCCGTAGCGCTCCCACACGTCTGCCTGCGGGTGGCGATAGCGGTTGGCATAGCCGAGCTGGAACACCGCCGCGTGCGGTCGCACCGCGTCCAGCCAGGCCGCACCGGAGGACGTGCCGCTGCCATGGTGCGCTACCACCAGCACGTCGGCTCGCAACGCGGCGCCAGGCTAGCGCTCGATCAACGCGCGCTCTTCCGCCAGTCCGATATCGCCGGTCAGCAGCAGGCTGTGCCGCGCCGTGTCCACGCGCAGCACACAGCTGCGCGCATTGCTGGCGACCACGGCACGCTGAGCATGCCCGGCAAGCGGATGCAGCACCGCGAAGCGCACGCCGTCCCACGCCCATTGCTGGCCTGCCGCACACGGCCCACAGTCCTCGCGCTCTGGCCCGAGCAGCGCGTGCCCTGCCGGCGCCCCGGTGCTGCGCGCGACCTCCGCCACCGCAGCGGACACGTCCGCCACACCGCCAGCATGGTCGGCATCCTCATGGCTGACCATCAGGTGATCGAGCCGCCCAATGCCCGCGCCGCGCAACAGCGGCACGACCACCTGCGCCCCGGCACTCGATCCCGATGCATAGCCGGGTCCGGCGTCGTACAGCAGCGCATGCGAGCGCGTCTGCACCAGCACGGCGGTGCCCTGCCCCACGTCCAGCACCACCGCCCGAAACTCGCCATGCGGCACCGGCGGGCCGCGTGCCAGCACCATCGGCAACATCAGCAGGCCGCCGTGCAGGCGCACCCGAGCCGTCGCGGCCGGCGCAACCAGCAGTGCCACGCCCATCGCCGCCAGCAGCAGCACAGGTCCGGCGCTGGCCGCCTCCCACATCGCCCACGGCAAGGCGGACAGCCACGCCAGCGCCGCAGCCAGCCACACCATTGCCTGGTGCGCGACCACCAGCACGGGCACGGCAAGCGCCAGCGGCAAGGCCGCCGCCAGCAGGGACAGTGGCGTCACCAGCAGGCTCACGACCGGGATCGCCACCGCATTGGCGAACGGGGATACCACCGACACCTGCCGGAACAGCAGCAGCGTCAGCGGCACCAGCCCGATGGTCACGGCCCATTGGGTGTGCGCCGCGGCGGCCAGCGTCGCCCGCAAGCGTTGCCAACGTCCATCCTGCACGGCATCGCGCCCGGGCCGCGCGGCGAAGAAGATCACCGCCACCGCACCAAAGGACAGCCAGAAGCCCGGCGACATCACCGCCCACGGATCCAGCAGCAACGCCACCAGCGCCGCCCAGGCCAGCACCACCGATGCCGGCGGCGCGCGTGCGCCCCAGACCGCAATCGCCGCCACGCACAGCATCGCCACAGTACGCAGCGCCGGAATCTGCATGCCGGCCAGCAGCCCATAAGTCAGCGCACTGGCCACCGCAGCCACCAGCGCCGCCTGACGGGCCGGCAGCCACAGCGGCAACGGCCGGCGCAGCCAGCGGCCGAGACCGAACGAGTGCCGCCACAACAGCGCCGCCGCCGACGCCACCATGCCGGCAATCATGGTGATATGCAGCCCCGAAATGGCGACCAGGTGGCTGATGCCCGTGCGCCGGAACAGCTGCCAGTCGTCGGCCTCGATGCCGCGCTGGTCGCCGATCACCAGCGCGACTAGCACGGCGCCGAAGCGGGCATCGGGTGGCAGTGCCGCGCGCAGGTGGTCGCGCATGGCGGCGCGTTGGGCTTGGATGCGCCATGCGAGGCGTTCGCCGGTCGCATCCTGCGGCGGCCCTTGCGCGCGGCGCACATAGCCGGTGGCGCCATAGCCCAGCGCCAGCAGCCAGTAGGCGTAGTCGAAGCCAAAGGGATTAGCGAGCCCGCGCGGACGCCGCCGGCGTACGGTCAGCGTGAAGCGTTGACCCGGGCGCAGGTCGGGCGGCGCGCCGCGCCAGTTGACGATCAGGCGGGTGGGCAATTGCACGTTTGCTCCGGCATGCTCGACGGTGAAGGCAAAGCGGGTCCCGGCAGTGGTCTCCGCCGGCAGGCCAGACACCACGCCGCGCACGTCGAGATCGCGCGATTCCAGCGTCGCGGGCAGCCAGTCGCGCATGCGCAGGTCAGCGCGCCAGGCGGTCCAACTGAACGCGGCGGCGAATGCCAGGCTGGCGAGCGCCAGGCTGCGAAGTGCGGGATGCAGCCGCCAGCCACGCATGATCATGCCGATAGCGAGCAGTGCTAGCACGAGTGCGGTCGCGCGCAAGGCATGCGGCGCCGGCAGCTTGCCTGCTGCTGCAGTGTCCAGCATCCTGCGACGAAGGCCAGCACGAATCTGCGCACCACCATGCTCCTGTGTGTTTCGCACAGTGAGGGTTGTACCGCCGCGGCGGGGCTGGATGGTTGTCAGGCTGTCAGGAGGGAGTGAAGATGTGTGACTGGCATCTGTATGGCATGCCAGTGATCGGGATGTGGTGAGGTACTTTACTTCCAGCGCCTGCCCTCACCCCCGGCCCTACTCCCGCAGGCGGGAGAGGGGAGCAAACCACCGGCGTGCGATGGGCTCCCTGCGCTTCAGCCCAATCGCGGCGCCATGCTCTCGGCAAACGCCGACAGCCGCGGCAACGCGTCCACGGCATTGCGCCATGTCGCCTGCGCCAGCGTGGGCGCATCGATGCCGCGCAGCTCGCCCATCACGCGCGCCACGCCCGCAACCTCCGCCGGCGTATTACGGAACTTGTGCTGCTCGCCGAACTGGTCGTCCGACAGCCATGCCGGGGCAATGTCGGGCGCATCGGTTTCCAGCACCAGCGCCTCCAGCGGCAACTCCGCCGCCAGCCGGCGGATCTGCCGCGCGCGGCTGAACGTGACGTTGCCGCCAAAGCCCAGCTTCATCCCCTGCTCGACAAAACGCCGCGCCTGCTCGTTGCTGCCGTTGAACGCATGCGCAATGCCGCGCTTGACGCCCAGCTTGCGCAGTTGCGCGCCGACCTGGTCCTGCGACTTGCGCACATGCAGCAGCACCGGCAGGTCGAACTCGCGCGCGATCTTCAGTTGCTCGGCGTAGAGCCAGGTCTGGTGTTCGGCATCGAGCCCGGCCACGAAGAAATCGAGCCCGATCTCGCCGATGCCGACAAAACGCGGATCGCCCATGCTGGCCGCAACTTCGCGCCGCAGCGTGTCCACATCGGCCTGGCCCGCCCCGGGCGAGCACAGCGGGTGGATGCCGAGCGCATAGACGCAGCGCGCATCCTGCCGCGACAGCGCGCGCACGGCCTCGAAATTCCACACCGCCACCGCCGGCACCACGATGCCGCGCACACCGGCGGCTTCGGCCGCATCGGCCACCTGGCGGCGGTCGGCGTCGAACTCGCTGGCGTCGAGGTGGCAATGGGTGTCGATCCACATGGGCGGGCCGGCTCAGCGTTCCTGATGCAGGTGGCCGTCGCGCAGCCGCAGCACGCGGTCACAGCGTCCGGCCAGGTCCAGGTCGTGGGTGACGATGACAAAGCTGGTGCCGAGCGTGCGCGACAGCTCCAGCATCAGGTCATAGACGCCGCCGGCAGTGTGGTCGTCGAGGTTGCCGGTGGGCTCGTCGGCCAGCACGCAGGCGGGCTGGCCCACCAGCGCACGGGCTACGGCCACGCGCTGGCGCTCACCGCCTGACAGCTCGCCGGGCCGGTGCTTGGCGCGCCCGCCCAGTCCCACGCGCTCCAGCATCGCCTGCGCCACGCCGCGCGCGTCATGCTGGGTCAGGCCGCGGATGCGCATCGGCATCGCCACGTTGTCGAGCGCCGTGAATTCCGGCAGCAGGTGGTGGAACTGGTAGACGAAACCCAGCGAGCGATTGCGTACCACATTGCGTTCGCGCTCGCGCAGCGCGGTAAAGGGCTTGCCGAGCAGCGCGACGCGGCCCGAGTCGGGATTGTCGAGCCCGCCCAGCACATGCAACAGCGTGCTCTTGCCCGAGCCCGACGCGCCCACGATGGCGACCTTCTCTCCCGCATCGACGCGCACGTCCACGCCGCGCAGCACGTCCACGTCGAGTTCGCCCTGACGGAAGCGCTTGGTCAGTCCTTCGGCCACGAGCACCGGCGTGCCGGTGCGCGGCTGCCCGGTGGCTGGCGTGGGGGTATCTGCGTGCAACACGGCCTCACTCATAGCGCAGCGCCTCCGCCGGGTTGACGCGGGCAGCACGCCAGCTGGGATAGAGCGTGGCCAGCGTGGCCAGCACGAAGGAGATGATGCCGATGGTGGCGATGTCGTTCACGCGGGGATCCGAGGGCAATTCGCTGATGAAATAGATGTCGCGCGGCAGGAACTGGACCTGCAGCACGCGCTCGATAAAGGGCACGATCACGTCGATATTGGTGGCGATCAGCGTGCCGCCGGCCACGCCCAGCACCGTGCCGATAAAGCCGATGGCCACGCCCTGCACGATAAAGATCTTCATGATCGAGCGGGGCTGCGCGCCCATGGTGCGCAGGATGGCGATATCGGCCTGCTTGTCGGTGACGGTCATCACCAGCGTCGACACCAGGTTGAACGCGGCCACGGCGATGATCAGCGTCAGGATGATGAACATCATGCGCTTCTCGGTCTGCACCGCGGCGAACCAGTTGCGGTTCTGCTTGGACCAGTCGCGCAGGTAGAGCTCGCCCGACAGCGTGCCGGCGAGCTGCTGGGCGACCTGCGGCGCGCGCTGCATGTCATCCAGCTTCAGCCGCACGCCGGTGGGACCACTCAGGCGGAACAGGGTCTCGGCGTCATGCATGTTGACCAGCGCCAGCGCGCTGTCGAACTCAAAGTGGCCCGACGAGAAAATGCCGGTCACGGTGAACTGCTTGAGCCGCGGCAGCACGCCCGCCGGCGTGATGGTGCCCTGTGGCGCCACCAGCGTGACTTTGTCGCCGACCTGCACGCCCATGGCGTTGGCCAGTTCATTGCCGAGCGCGATGCCGAACTCGCCCGGCGCCAGCGCGTTCATGCTGCCGGCCTTGAACTGGTTGCCGATGTCCGAGACCTTGGGCTCCTGCGACGGCTCCACGCCGCGCAGCAGCACGCCGCGCACGGCGTCGTCGCGAGTCAGCATGGCCTGTGCCGCCACGTAGGGCGCGGCACCGACCACTTCCTTGTTCTGCATCGCCTCGGCCGCGGTCTGCTGCCAGTCCGGCAGCGCCGACGGGCCGATCACTTCGATATGCGACAGCACCGACAGCATGCGGTCGCGCACTTCCTTCTGGAACCCGTTCATCACCGACAGCACCACGATCAGCGCGGCCACGCCGAGCGCGATCCCCAGCATCGAGATCATCGAGATGAACGAAATGAAGGTGTTGCGGCTGGCGCGCTTGCTTGCGCGGGTATATCGCCAGCCGATCTGCCATTCGTAGGGAAAGTTCAAGAGAATTCCTGTTGTTTCGGGAAATCGCCGGCGCCCGGTGGTGGGGCGTTGGCGGCACGCTTGCGCGCCCTGGCGTGCGTCGCCCCGGTCACGCAACGGCGTTTCGCGGGAGTGGCGCGGGCCAGCCGGGAGTTTACAATCTCGCCACCATGATGACGCACCTGACCCTGATTGTGCCCTTTTCCGTCCCGCCAGGCGCCGGCGACGACGGCCGGGACGATGTCGTACCCGGCGCGCTGCTGCGGCAGTTGGAGCTGCCCGCGCTCGGAAAGTTGCTGACCCGGGCCGAGCCCGGCCCGCGCGAGCGGCACGACGACCCCTTCCTGCGCAGCCTGCCGCAAGAGCGCTGGCTGGCCGGCAAGGCGGGGCTGGACACCAGCCGGGTGCCGTTGGCGCCCTATATGCGACTGGCCGACAGCGGAGCGACCGGCCCCGCAGCCGCGGACGGCCAGGCCTGGGCCTGTCTGCAGCCGGTGCATATCCACGCCGCGCGCGACCATCTGGTGCTGATGCCGCCGGCGCAGCTCAATATCCGCCCGGAGGAATCCGCCGCCCTTTACGCCGCCATCGACGGGCTGCTGCAGGAATCCGGCATCGTGCTGGAAGCCCCCTGCCCGTCGCGCTGGTACCTGCCCGAGGCGGTGTTCGGCCCGCTGGAGGCTACCACGCCACTGCGCGCCGCCGGCCGCAACATCGATATCTGGATGCAGGCCGGCGAGCGCGCTCGCGACTGGCGCCGCATCCAGAACGAAATCCAGATGACCTGGTACGACCACCCGGTCAACCAGGCCCGCGAGGCCGCCGGCGAGCCGACGGTCAACTCGGTCTGGCTGTATGGCGGCGGCACGCTGCAGCCGGTGCCACGGCTGGCCGACACGGTGCTCAGCGGCGATCCTTTCCTCGGCGGCCTGGCGCTGGCAGCCGGCAGCCGCGTGCTGCCGGTGCCGGCGGACCTTGCCGGCGCGGCAGATCTGGAAGGCTCGGTGCTGGCCATGCTCGACCACGCCACCGAGGCGCATATCTTCGAAGACTGGGGTCTGTGGCTGGACCGCATGCACGCGCTCGACGCAGACTGGTTCGGCCCGGCGCTGGACGCGCTCGCTGCCGGCCAGATCGGCTCGGTGACGCTGGTGCTGGGCGGCGAGAACCACTTCGCCGAGTTCACCGTGCGGCGCGCCGACCTGCGCAAGTTCTGGCGCGGCATGGGCTCGCGCGGCGACTGGCGCGCCTTGCTGTCCGACCTCGCCTTCGCCGCCTGACCCGCTCCGGCCGACTCCCGAAACCTCACCTGCCCCGCCCATGACCCGGATCGCCATCCGCCAATATTCCCCCGAACACGCCAGCTCGCTGGCCGCCGCCGGCCTGCATCCCACGCTGGCCCGCATCCTGGCCGCGCGCGGCGTGGCCCGCACCGCCGAACTGGCGACCGATCTGCCTGAACTGGTGCCTCCTGCCGCGATGAAGGGCATCGGCCACGCCGCCGCCTACCTGACCGACGCCATCGCCGCCGGCAAGCGCCTGCTGATCGTCGCCGACTATGACTGCGACGGCGCCACCGCCTGCGCGGTGGGCGTACGCGGGCTGCGCATGCTGGGCGCGCGGGTCGAGTACATCGTGCCGAACCGCTTCGAGTACGGCTACGGCCTGACGCCGGAAATCGTGGCGCTGGCGGCGAAGCAGCAGCCGGACGTGATCGTCACGGTGGATAACGGCATCGCCAGCGTCGACGGCGTGGCCGCGGCCAATGCGCTGGGCATCGACGTGGTGGTGACCGACCACCACTTGCCGGGCGCGGAGCTGCCGGAAGCCGCAGTGATCGTCAACCCCAACCAGCCCGGCTGCGAATTCCCCAGCAAGAACCTGGCGGGCGTGGGCGTGATGTTCTATGTGCTGCTGGCGCTACGCGCCGAGCTGCGCAACCGCGGGGTCTACACGCAGGCGACCCAGCCGCCGCTGCAGACGCTGCTGGACCTGGTGGCGCTGGGCACCGTGGCGGACGTGGTCAAGCTCGACACCAACAACCGCATCCTGGTCGCGCAGGGCCTGCGTCGCATGCGCGCCGGGCGCATGCAGCCTGGCGTGGCGGCGCTGTTCCGCGCGGCGGGCCGCGAGGCCTCGCGCGCCAATACCTTCGACCTGGGCTTCGGACTCGGTCCGCGCCTGAACGCGGCCGGGCGGCTGGCGGACATGTCGCTCGGCATCGAATGCCTGCTGACCGACGATGCCAACCGCGCCTGGGAGATCGCCCAGGAGCTCGACAGCATGAACCGCGAGCGGCGCGATATCGAGGCCGGCATGCAGCAGGAGGCGCTGCAGATCCTGGAGCAGCCGCTGGCCGGCCCGGACCCGTCGGCGCGATTTACCGTCAGCGTGTTCAACGACACCTGGCACCAGGGCGTGATCGGCATCGTGGCTTCGCGGCTGAAGGACAAGTTCCACCGCCCCACCATCACCTTCGCGCCGGGCGACGAAGCCACCATCAAGGGCTCAGGCCGTTCGATCCCCGGTTTCCACCTGCGCGATGCCCTCGACCTGGTGTCCAAGCGCCATCCCGGCATGCTGGTCAAGTTCGGCGGCCACGCGATGGCGGCAGGCCTGACCGTGCGAGCCGAGCGCTTTGCCGAGTTCCAGGAAGCGTTCGAATCGATCGGCAAGGAATGGCTGACCGACGACCAGCTCGCGCGCGTGATAGAGACCGACGGCGATATCGAGGACCAGTGCTTCAGCCCGGAATTCGTCACGCTGCTGGAGCAGCAGGTGTGGGGCCAGGGCTTCCCGGCACCGACCTTCTGCGGCGAGTTCGACGTGCTGCGCCAGAGCGTGCTCAAGGGCAAGCACCTGAAGCTGCAGCTCGGGCGCGGCAGCCAGCGCTTCGACGCGATCTGGTTCAACCACGCCGACTCGCTCGGCGCCAGTGCGCAGGTGGCCTACCGGCTCGACAACAACACCTTTAACGGCGTCACGCGGGTGCAACTGGTGATCGAGCACGCGCAATAGCCTGCCCCGGGGGCGCTCAGCCCCGCGCCGGCAGGTAGTTGGCCGGATCGACCGGCTTGCCGTTGCCGCGCACCTCGAAATGCAGCTCGCTCGGGCTCGCGCCCATGCGGCCTACGTCCTGGCCGGCGGAGACCTGCGCGCCTTCGCTGACCAGCGGCTGGTCCAGGTTGCCGTAGACGGTCAGCCAGTCGTCGTTGTGCTTGACGATCACCAGCATGCCGTAGCCGCGCAGGTTGCCGACATGGATGGCCCGTCCGGCGGCAGCGGCACGCACCGTGCCGTTGGCGGGCACGGCGATGCTCAGGCCCTTGCTGGCCGGAGGCGAGAAGCCGGCCGTGACGCGGCCGTCGGCCGGCCATTGCAAGCGAATGCTGCTGGCGGGCGGCTTCGACGAGCCGCTGTCCACGCGCGGGGTCTCGGTGACGGTCTGGCCGGTGCCGTTAGACGCTGATGCGCTTGCGCCAGGCGGCCGCACGCGGATCAGCTGGCCGACCTCGATCTGTTCGGGGCGCGCCAGGTCGGGGTTCCAGCGGGTCAGGTCGCGCACGCTGCGGCGGTGCTTGCGGGCGATCGAATAGAGCGTGTCGCCGCGCTCCACGCGGTAGAAACCGTCCGGCGCCGGGCCGCTGTCCAAGGTGCTGCAGCCCGCTGCGACCATGGCCGCGGCGGCCAGCAGCAGGCCCAGCGCGCGGCGCCGGCCTGGCTCGATGTCATGTCTGGTTTGCGTCATTCGTCCCTGTTCGTTGTCTAGCCGGGGGCGGCTTGCTAACGCGTATTATCGCCGCGTGCACTGCCCGGCACCGCCGGATAGACCGTTTCGGGCGCGTTCCGTTCGCCGTCCAAGGCCCGCGAACCGGCCCAAATCCCTGAATCCGCGCCCGGATCAGGGCCCTGATCCGCTATAATTCAGGGTTTTCGAAGCGCAGGAACATCATGGAAGCAGAACGCCTCAACGCCATCTCCGGTGCCATCTCCGATCTCCGTTCCCGGACGGAAGATCTACGGGGGTATCTTTGACTACGATGTCAAAGTAGGAAGGCTGGACGAAGTCAACGGCTTGCTGGAAGACCCCGACGTCTGGAACAACCCCAAGCGGGCCCAGGACCTCGGCAAGGAAAAGAAGGCACTCGAGGGCGTGGTAAGCGTCCTCGGCAAGCTCACCGACGACCTTAGCGGCGCCGAGGAGCTGTTCGAGCTCGCCAAGGAAGAAGGCGACGACGACACGCTCGAAGCGATCGAGGCCGACGTCACGGGCTTCGAGGAGATCGTCGCGGGCATGGAATTCCGCCGCATGTTCTCGGGCGAGATGGACCAGGCCAACGCCTTTATCGACATCCAGGCCGGCGCAGGCGGCACCGAAGCGTGCGACTGGGCCTCGATGCTGCTGCGCCAGTACCTGAAGTACTGCGAGCGCAAGGGCTTCAAGGCCGAGGTGCTGGAAGAGTCCGAAGGCGACGTGGCCGGCATCAAGAGCGCGACCATCAAGATCGAGGGCGAATATGCCTTCGGCTACCTGCGTACGGAAACGGGCGTGCACCGCCTGGTGCGCAAGTCGCCGTTCGATTCGTCGGGCGGGCGCCATACCTCGTTCTCGTCGGTGTTCGTCTACCCCGAGGTCGACGAATCGTTCGAAGTGGAAGTCAACCCGGCCGACCTGCGCGTGGATACCTACCGCGCCTCGGGCGCCGGCGGCCAGCACATCAACAAGACCGATTCGGCCGTGCGGATCACGCACATCCCGACCGGCATCGTGGTGCAGTGCCAGAACGACCGCTCGCAGCACCGCAACCGTGCCGAGGCCATGTCGATGCTGAAGTCGCGCCTGTACGAGCATGAGATGCGCAAGCGCCAGGCCGAGGCCGACAAGCTCGAAGCCGGCAAGACCGACGTGGGCTGGGGCCACCAGATCCGCTCGTACGTGCTGGACCAGAGCCGCATCAAGGACCTGCGCACCAACGTGGAAATGTCCAACACCCAAAAGGTGCTGGACGGCGACCTGGACCCGTTCATCGAGGCCAGCCTCAAGCAGGGACTGTAAGGCCGAACCGGGCCGCCCGCCCCGCGCCCTCCGGCGCGGCGGTGGCGCCCGCGGCGGCACAGCAACATCACCGCAATCGCTGGATCATCGCTGTACCGCCGCCCGCGCCACACCGGCACGGCGGCCTTTCCGACCGGGGCACCATGAGCGAAGCCAATCACCTGTACATCATCACCGGCGCCTCGCGCGGGCTGGGCGCGGCACTGACCAATGCCCTGCTCGTGCCGGGCAACCGCCTGATCTGCGTGGCGCGCAGCCGCAACAACGAGCTGGAGCGCATTGCCACCCTGAGCGGCGTGCCGGTGGCGTGGCACCTGCAGGACCTGTCGCAGGCCGGCCCCGCCGCCACCTGGCTGGCCAGCGTGCTCGACACGCTCGACCAGCCGCCGACCAGCGCCACGCTGATCCTGAACGCGGGCGTGGTCGAGCCGATCGGCCCGGTCTCGCGGCTGCAGGAAAGCACGCTGGTGCCACACCTGCTGACCAACCTGGCGGCGCCGATGACGATGACCGGGACGTTCCTGGAGCGCACCGAAAAGTTCGACTGCCCGCGCAAGGTGCTGGCGATCTCGTCCGGCGCGGCGCGCCGCCCGGTCGAGGGCTGGAGCGCCTACTGCGCCAGCAAGGCGGGACTCGACATGTTCATGCGCTCGGTCAACGCCGAATACGCGCAGGCCGCAGCACCGCGCACGGTGCGCGCGGTGGCGCTGGCCCCGGGCGTGATCGACACCGGCATGCAGGACGTGATCCGCAATGCCGACTTCGCGCAGGTGCAGCGCTTCCGCGACCTGAAGGCGAACCAGCAGCTGGCCTCCGCCGAGGAAACCGCGGGCCGCATCGTTGCCTACCTGCATCGTCCGGATTTCGGTACGACCGAACTGGACGATCTCCGCAATTACTGAAGCCATAACGAATCCGCGCGCGGCCTGCCGCGCGCGATCCCACCAGACACCATGACTGAACCGAACCGCGCCCAGGCCAAGCCCGCCGCCGCAGAAACGCCCGCCGTCGACGAGAACAAGATCATCGCGGAGCGGCGCGAGAAACTGGCCGCGCTGCGCCAGCAAGGCGTGGCCTTCCCCAACGATTTCCGCCCGACCCACCAGGCCGCCACGCTGCACGCGCAGTACGGCGAAACCGACCAGGCCGCGCTCGAAGCCAGCCCCGTCGAGGTGTCCATCGCCGGCCGCATGATGCTCAAGCGCGTGATGGGCAAGGCCAGCTTCGCCACCGTGCAGGACGGCAGCGGCCAGATCCAGTTCTACATCACGCGCGACAAGGTCGGCGAAGAAGTCTACGCCGCGTTCAAGCACTGGGACCTGGGCGACATCATCAGCGCCCGCGGCGAGCTGTTCCGCACCAACAAGGGCGAGCTGTCGGTGCAGGTGCGCGAGCTGCGCCTGCTGTCCAAGTCGCTGCGCCCGCTGCCGGACAAGTTCCACGGCCTGGCCGACCAGGAAATGAAGTACCGCCAGCGCTATGTCGACCTGATCGTGTCGCCGGAAACGCGCAACACCTTCCGCGCCCGCACCAACGCGATCTCGTCGCTGCGCCGCCATATGGCCGATGCAGGCTTCATGGAAGTGGAAACGCCGATGCTGCACCCGATCCCGGGCGGCGCCGCGGCCAAGCCCTTTATCACGCACCACAATGCGCTGGACATGCAGATGTTCCTGCGCATCGCGCCTGAGCTGTACCTGAAGCGCCTGGTCGTGGGCGGCTTCGAGCGGGTGTTCGAGATCAACCGCAACTTCCGCAACGAAGGGGTGAGCCCGCGCCACAACCCCGAGTTCACCATGATGGAGTTCTACGCGGCCTACACGGACTACCGCTGGCTGATGGACTTCACCGAGGACCTGATCCGCAAGGCCGCCATCGATGCGCGCGGCAGCGCCGTGCTGACCTACCAGGACCGCGAGCTGGACCTGTCGAAGCCGTTCCACCGCCTGACCATCTGCCAGGCGATCCAGAAGTTCGCGCCGCAGTACACCGACGCGCAGCTGGCCGATTCGGAATTCCTGCGCACCGAGCTGAAGAAGTTCGGCGTCAACACCAACGCGCCGCAGTTCCTCAACGCCGGCCTGGGCACACTGCAACTGGTGCTGTTCGAGGAAACCGCTGAAAGCCAGCTGTGGGAGCCGACTTTCATCGTCGACTACCCGGTCGAGGTCTCGCCGCTGGCGCGCGCCTCGGACACGGTGCCGGGCATTACCGAGCGCTTCGAGCTGTTCATCACCGGCCGCGAGATCGCCAACGGCTTCTCGGAGCTGAACGATGCCGAGGACCAGGCTGATCGTTTCCGCAAGCAGGTCGAGCAGAAGGACGCCGGCGACGAGGAGGCGATGTACTTCGACGCCGACTACATCCGCGCGCTGGAGTACGGCATGCCCCCGACGGGCGGCTGCGGTATCGGCATCGACCGCCTGGTGATGCTGCTGACGGACAGCCCCAATATCCGCGACGTCATCCTGTTCCCGCACCTGCGCCGGGAAGACTGATGGTGTGCTCCCTCTCCCGCAAGCGGGAGAGGGAGCACACAGCGGTCATCCAGATCGCGTCGCGCGGCCCCCGATTGTTACAGCCATCCCGCCAACAGGCAGCGCGAGCAACACCCAACCCATTGATACAAAAGGCCTTTTCCGCCTACATATATTTACAAAAACAAACGGAAAACGCCACCCGCTTCGGCCACACTGGTTCCATCCCATCGCGGCCTTCGCCGCACCGGAGCCACAACAATGCAGAGCCAAGCCACCTCGCAAGACCACACCCCTGCCCCGCTGCCGCCGCAACGCCGGCTGCATCCGCTGATCGGCGCGGCAGCCGTGGCCGTGGTGATCGCCAGCCTGACCGCCGTTGCCGCCGTAACCGGCGTGCTGCCGATCAGCAAGGCCAACCCTGACCTGCAAACGCAACAAGGTCCGCAAGGCCCGCTGCCAGTCACCGCGGAGACTGCGCCCCCGCCGGGCAGCACCACGCGCCCACCGGTCTACGATGACGGCCAGCCGCGCTCGGCCAATCCGGACGCCGTCCGTTCGTCGCAAGCCGCACCACGCACCGCCCCGGCAAGCCAGGCCGCGCAGCGCGAGAGCGAGCCGCGCGCCAGCCAGCGCGCCGACACCGAGCGCCAGGCCGCCAAGGGCAGTCCCTACGCCGGCCGCGTGGTCGCCGTGACCCCGATCCAGACCCAGAAGCCCAACACCAGCGGCCTGGGCGCGCTAGGCGGTGCCGTGGTCGGCGGCCTGCTGGGCAACCAGGTCGGCAAGGGCAACGGCCGCATCGTCGGCACCGTGGTCGGTGCGGTGGGCGGCGGCGTGGCCGGCAACCAGATCGAGAAGGCGGTCAGCAAGGACACGCATTACGAAGTCCGCGTGCGCATGGACGATGGCAGTCAACGCAGCTTCACCTACGAGCAGGATCCTGCAGTGCAGGTAGGCGAGCGCGTGCACATGGAGAACGGCGCGCTGGTGCGGGGCTGACCAGGCTCTTGCGAAACACCAAAGCAGAAAGGCCGGCATCTGGCCGGCCTTTCTGCTTCCTCCCGATACTGCGAAGTTATTCCGCTTCCTGGATCCAGGCCTGCTGGATGGCCTCCAGGATCTTCTCGCCCGAGCGTTCCGGCACGTCGGCAAAGCCGTCGAGCTCCAGCACCCAGCGGCGCAGGTCGGTAAAGCGCACGCCGACCGGATCGACGTCAGGATACTTGTCGTACAGGGCTGCCGCGATGGCGTAGGTATCGGTCCACTTCATGAGGTTCTTCTCCGCTGAGGTCAGTGCCGGCCGCTCAGTGGCCTTCCTTGGCGTGGTTGATGGTGTACTTCGGGATCTCGATGGTCAGGTCGTCCTCATCGACGATGGCCTGGCACGAGAGCCGCGAATTCGGCTCCAGCCCCCAGGCCTTGTCGAGCAGGTCTTCTTCCTTCTCCTCGGCCTCGTTGAGCGAGTTGAAGCCCTCGCGCACGATCACGTGGCAGGTGGTGCAGGCGCACGATTTCTCGCACGCATGCTCGATCGCGATGCCGTGGGAAAGCAGCGCGTCGCAGACGCTGACGCCCTGCTCGGCTTCGATCACCGTCCCGTCCGGGCAGTATTCGACGTGTGGCAAAACTATGATCTGTGGCATCTCGTGTCCTGGTATCTGTAATGCGGTGCAGGCGTGGTGATCAGCCCAGCTCCTGCACCTTGCGCCCCGCCAGCGCGCTCTTGATCGAGCGGTCCATACGGCGTGCGGCGAATTCGTCGGTGCCGTGCGACAGCTTCTCCACCGCGGCGTGGATGGCGTGGTGGTCTTCGCCGGTGGCAATCTCGCGCACCGAAGCCACCAGCGCCTCGACCGCGGCGCGCTCGTCCGCCGACAACAGGTCGCCGTCGGTTTCCAGCGCGCGCAGCGTGGCCTCGGCCAGGCGGTCGGCTTCGACGCGCTCTTCCGCCAGCGCGCGGCTCTTCATGTCGTGCTCGGCTTCGCGGAAGCTCTCCTGCAGCATGCGCGCGATATCGTCGTCGGCCAGGCCGTACGACGGCTTGACCGTGACCGACGCTTCCACGCCCGAATGGGTTTCGCGCGCGGTCACCGACAGCAGCCCGTCGGCGTCGACCTGGTAGGTCACGCGGATGCGTGCCGCGCCCGCCACCATCGGCGGGATGCCGCGCAGCTCGAAGCGCGCCAGCGAGCGGCAGTCGCTGGCCAGCTCGCGCTCGCCCTGCAGCACATGGATCGCCATCGCGGTCTGGCCATCCTTGAAGGTGGTGAATTCCTGCGCGCGCGCCACCGGGATGGTGCTGTTGCGCGGGATGATCTTCTCGACCAGGCCGCCCATGGTCTCCACGCCCAGCGACAGCGGGATCACGTCGAGCAGCAGCCAGTCTTCGCCCGGGGCATGGTTGCCGGCCAGCAGGTTGGCCTGCATCGCGGCGCCCAGCGCCACCACGCGGTCCGGATCGAGGTTGGTCAGCGGGGTCTGACCGAAGTAGTCGCCCACGGCCTTGCGGATCGACGGCATGCGCGTGGCGCCGCCAACCAGCACCACGCCCTTGACCTCGTCGGGGCTCACACCGGCGTCGCGCAGCACCTTGCGCACCGGCGCCAGCGTTTTCTGCACCAGATGGGCAGTGATCTGCTCAAAGGTTTCGTCGGTCAGCGTCAGGTGGACGATCTCGCCGGAATCCAGCACGGCATCGATCACGGTACTGTCCGCTTCCGACAGCGCTTCCTTGGCGGCGCGCGCGCGCACCATCAGCAGGCGCATGTCCTGCGCCGACAGCGGCTGCAGGCCGGCCTGCTCGACGATCCAGCACAGCACGCGCTGGTCGAAATCGTCGCCGCCGAGCGCCGAGTCGCCGCCCGTGGCCATCACTTCGAACACGCCGCGGGTGAGCTTCAGCACGGAAATATCGAAGGTGCCGCCACCCAGGTCGTAGACCGCGTAAATGCCTTCCGATGCATTGTCCAGCCCATAGGCGATGGCCGCCGCGGTCGGCTCGTTGAGCAGGCGCAGCACTTCCAGGCCGGCCAGGCGCGCGGCGTCCTTGGTCGCCTGGCGCTGGGCCTCGTCGAAGTACGCAGGCACGGTGATGACCGCGCCGACCAGGTCGTCGCCGAGCGAATCCTCGGCGCGCTGGCGCAGCGTGGCGAGGATCTCGGCCGAGATCTCGACCGGGCTCTTCACGCCGGCCACGGTCTTGATCTGCAGCATGCCAGGCGCGTCGACGAAGTCGTACGGGCTGTGCTCGATATTGGCGATGTCGCGCAGGCCGCGGCCCATGAAGCGCTTGACCGAGACGATGGTGTTCTTCGGGTCGCGCACCGCCTCATCCTGGGCCCGGTAGCCGATATGCGTGGTGTGGTCCGGCAGGTAGCGCACGACCGAGGGCAGCAGCGCGCGGCCGCGCTCGTCCCCCAGCACTTCGGGGATGCTGCTGCGTACCGCGGCCACCAGCGAGTTGGTGGTGCCGAGGTCGATGCCGACCGCCAGGCGGCGTTGGTGGGGCGCCGGCGACATGCCGGGTTCGGAAATCTGGAGCAGTGCCATGGTAATTCTTCGCTGTCTTGTGCGGCAGGGGAAACCGCCATGCGGGCGGATTTCGCGCCGGGCGCCATTGTGTCACGGGCCCGGCAATCGTGCCGGTCAGTCTTCCAGCCGGTCGATGGCCTCGCTGGTATCGTGCTCGATCTTCTCGATGAACATCAGTTGCCGTACCGCGCCGCCGGCCGCCTCGTTGTCGCCGGCGTCCAGCAGCGCACCCAGCGCGGCGTGGCGCTCGCGCTTTTCCTGGCGCAGGCTGCGCAGCAGCGCATCGAGCCGGTCCACGTCACGCGCTTCCACCGCCTCCTGCAGCGCCTCGCGCCATTCCATCTGCTGCATCAGGAAGGCCGGCGTCATGGCCGTGTTGTTCTCGGCCTGCACATCGACGCCGCGCAGCTTCAGCAGGTAGGTCGCGCGCCGCAGCGGCTGGCGCAGCGTACGATAGGCTTCATTGGCATGCGCGGCCCACTGCATGGCCACACGGCGTTCGGCGTCGCCCGCACTGGCAAAGCGGTCCGGATGCGCCTGCGACTGCACGGTGCGGTACGCCGCATCCAGCGCGGCCTCGTCGACGCCGTACTGCGCGGGCAGGCCGAACAGCGCAAAAAAATCGTCTTTCAACTGCTTCCCCAAGAAAAAGGAGCGGCCGCGCCGCCCCTTTGTCCATTTGCCGCCCCGCTACCGCTCAGCAGGCTTACCTGCCCACTCGGCTGGCGGCTCGTTGCGGTCGCACTTCAGGCAGTTCACCCGCCTGCCGATCATGCCGGCGCGGCCCTGCTCGCTCTGAGTCCATGGCCGCGACTGCCACGGCGGATCATGCCGCACATGCTGGCCGTGCCCGCAGTCGAGTTCCGCCACCCAGTGGCCTTCCTCGTCCCGGCGGAACCCGACGATGCTGCGCTCCACCGCGGCTTGCGTACGCTGACGCGGCTCAGACCGTGAAGGACTCGCCGCAGCCGCACTCGTCCTTGACGTTGGGGTTGTTGAAGCGGAAACCTTCGTTCAACCCTTCGCGCGCATAGTCGAGTTCGGTGCCGTCGATATACGGCAGGCTCTTGGCGTCGACGATGACCTTGATGCCGTGCGACTCGAACACCTTGTCTTCCGGCAGCAGGTCGTCCACGTATTCCAGCTTGTAGGCGAGGCCCGAGCAGCCGGTGGTCTTCACGCCCAGGCGCAGGCCCACGCCCTTGCCGCGGCGTTCCAGGTAGCGGGCGACATGCTTGGCCGCCTTCTCGGTCATCGTGATCATCGTTGCGTCTTCCTTCGTCGGCTCGACAGAATCAGGCAGCCTTCTGCTCGGCCTCGCCGTGCTTCTTCTTGTAGTCCTCGACAGCGGCCTTGATCGCGTCTTCGGCCAGGATCGAGCAGTGGATCTTCACCGGCGGCAGCGCCAGTTCTTCGGCGATCTGGGTGTTCTTGATCTCCAGCGCCTGGTCCACGGTCTTGCCCTTGACCCACTCGGTCACGAGCGAGGACGAAGCGATGGCCGAGCCGCAGCCGTAGGTCTTGAACTTGGCGTCTTCGATCACGCCAGCCTCGTTGACCTTGATCTGCAGCTTCATCACGTCGCCGCAAGCCGGTGCGCCAACCATACCGGTGCCGACCGCATCGTCGTTCTTGTCGAACGAACCGACGTTGCGGGGGTTTTCATAGTGGTCGAGAACCTTTGTGCTGTATGACATTTTGCTTACCTCTTGCGTATCTTTTGCGGGGGTATTGCTGTTATTTGTGCTGTTCCGGCGGGCGCGTCAGTGCGCAGCCCACTGGATCGAATTCAGGTCGACACCATCCTTGAACATTTCCCACAGCGGCGACAGATCGCGCAGCTTGCCGATCTTCGACTTGAGCAACTGGATGGTGTAGTCGATTTCCTGCTCGGTGGTGAAGCGGCCGACCGTGAAGCGGATCGAGCTGTGCGCCAGTTCGTCGTTGCGGCCCAGCGCGCGCAGCACGTAGGACGGCTCCAGCGAGGCCGAGGTGCAGGCCGAGCCCGACGACACCGCCACGTCCTTGATTGCCATGATCAGCGACTCGCCTTCGACGAAGTTGAAGCTGACGTTCAGGTTGTGCGGCACGCGATGTTCCAGGTCGCCGTTCAGGTAGACCTCTTCCATGTCCGACAGGCCGTTCCACAGGCGGTCGCGCAGCATGCGGATGCGCTCGTTTTCCGTTGCCATTTCTTCGCGGGCGATGCGGAAGGCTTCGCCCATGCCGACGATCTGGTGCGTGGCCAGCGTGCCCGAGCGCATACCGCGCTCATGGCCGCCGCCGTGCATCTGCGCCTCGATGCGCACGCGCGGCTTGCGGCGCACGTACAGCGCGCCGACGCCCTTGGGGCCGTAGGTCTTGTGGGCCGAGAACGACATCAGGTCGCACTTCAGCTTGTTCAGGTCGATCGCCACCTTGCCGGTCGCCTGCGCGGCGTCGCAGTGGAAGATAATGCCCTTCGCGCGGCAGATCTCGCCGATCTGCTCGACGTCCTGGATCACGCCGATCTCGTTATTGACCAGCATCACCGACACCAGGATCGTGTCCGGGCGCAGCGCCTGCTTGAACACTTCCATGTCGAGCAGGCCGTTTTCCTTCACGTCCAGGTAGGTCACCTCGAAGCCCTGGCGCTCCAGTTCGCGCGTGGTGTCGAGCACGGCCTTGTGCTCGGTCTTCACGGTGATGAGGTGCTTGCCCTTGCCCGAATAGAAGTTCGCGGCACCCTTAATCGCCAGGTTGTTCGATTCGGTCGCACCCGATGTCCACACGATCTCGCGCGGGTCGGCGCCGACCAGTGCGGCCACCTGCTCACGCGCCTCTTCCACCGCGCGCTCCGCTTCCCAGCCGTACGCGTGGCTGCGCGAAGCGGGGTTGCCGAACTGCTCGCGCAGGTACGGAATCATCTTGTCCGCCACGCGCGGGTCCACCGGCGTGGTGGCCGAGTAATCCATGTAGATGGGGAAATGTGGGGTGCTCATCGTTATGACTGCCTTTTTAGGGACCGCTGATCGCTGATTTCTACCGTTGCCTGTCGTGCGCCCGAGTAAGTGCTCAGGACTGCGCCAGGCTGAAAACTGAATTCACCACCCGGGCCCGGACCGGCTTTTCCTGCTTGTCGGCCTTGCCGCGTGCCGTAGCCGACTGTGCGGCGGCTTCCTCGCGCATGTCGTGCAGCACCGCGGGCTGGCGCTCGCGCTGCTGGTCCACCAGGTTCTTGAGGGAAACGGAGTCGAGGTACTCGACCATCTTCTGGTTCAGCGTGGCCCACAGTTCATGGGTCATGCAGCGCCCGGAGCCGTCATCTCCGTTACAATTGCCCTTCCCACCGCATTGGGTGGCGTCCAGGGGCTCGTCCACGGCGATGATGATGTCCGCCACCGTGACGTCTTCGGCCTTGCGGGCGAGACTGTAGCCGCCGCCCGGGCCGCGCACGCTTTCGACGATCTCGTGCCGGCGCAGCTTGCCAAACAGCTGCTCCAGGTAGGACAACGAGATCTTCTGCCGCTGGCTGATGCCGGCGAGCGTGACCGGTCCCTGGTCCTGGCGCATGGCCAGGTCGATCATCGCGGTGACCGCGAAGCGGCCTTTGGTGGTCAGTCTCATGGTGCAGGGCTTTTGGGGTAAAACGCTTTTGGGGTAAAGCTAATACTTGATCGATTCCGTCAAGTATAAAGGTACCCGACTAATTCAGTCAACTACCCCTCCCGCAGTGCATCAAGCCTCCCGGCCGCCCGCGGCCGGTTGCGGGTCGGCCACGCGCGGCGGCATCACCAGCGACAACGGCTGTTTCAGGATGCGCCGCCGCACGGCCCGGCTCAGTTCGGCCCGATCCACGCGGCGCAGGTTGCGTGACCGCAGTGCCATATTGAACGCCAGCGCAAAGCTCACCGCGCCGGGATCAGCCGGCGTCGTCTTGCAGGCGCTGGCGCAGCACCTCGACCAGGCCGTCGCAGGCGTCTTCGATGTAGTCGAGCACGCGCTCGAAGCCGTCACCCTCGCCGTAGTACGGATCCGGCACTTCGTCGGCATCGTGGCGGGTGGCGAAGCTCATCAGGAGGCGCACCCTGTCGGCGGCGTCGGGGCGCAGCCGGGTCAGGCCGGCCAGGTTCTCGCGATCCATCGCCAGGATCAGGTCGAAGCGGTCGAAGTCGGGCAGGCCCACCTTGCGCGCGCGCAGCGCGGACAGGTCATAGCCGCGGGTAAGCGCATGACGCTGGGTGCGCGGGTCGGGCGCACGGCCGAGGTGGTATTCGTGCGTGCCGGCCGAATCCAGTTCGACCATCGGCTCCAACCCGGCTGCGGCCAGCTTGGCGCGCAGCACGCCCTCCGCCGTCGGGGAACGACAGATGTTTCCCATGCAGCACATCAGGATGGCGTATTTCTTCATAGGATCACGACTTCGAGGGGAGGAATGGCGAGGGATTCCGGCGCACTGCGGCGACGTGCGGGCAGGCGTAATTCTACCCACTGTAGCCCGCGCCACCGCGAGCTATGTTCCTGCCGGGTTATGTGCGCGAGCCCACCGCCAGCCCGCACGCCGCCCCCCTACAGTCACTGAGCGCCGGTGGCCGGCATGACGGCCCGCCGGCAACCGGTCGCCAGCGCCGCCATCCTGCAAGGAGAACATAGTGCCCGCCCCTTCCCCGTCGTCGCAGCCGCGGCTGATGCAGCGCCTGAAGCTCCTGGTGAAACCGCTCGTGCCCCGCTGGCTGCTCGACCAGTACCACGCCCGCGCACTGCGCCGCGACGCCGACCTGTACCAGGGCAAGACGCCCGGCGAAATCTTCTCGCATGTCTACGCTTCGCAGGCCTGGGGCGCGCCCAAGGGTCATGGGGAGCACTACAGCGGCGTCGGCACGCACTCGCCCGAGATCGCCAATGCCTACCTCTCCAGCGTCACCGCGTGGCTGGCCGCGCAGGGCGCCCCGCCGGACGTAGTCGACCTCGGCTGCGGCGACTTCCATATTGGCAGCCAGCTGCGCGCCGCCTGCGGGCGCTACATCGCCTGCGACGTGGTGGAAGCCGTAATCGCGGCCAATCGCAGGCGCCATGCCGGCCTGGACGTCGACTTCCGCTGCCTCGACATTGCCGGCGACCCGCTGCCACCCGGCGACGTGGTGTTCGTGCGCATGGTGCTGCAGCACCTGGACAACGCCCGCATTGCCAGCGTGCTGGCCAAGCTGGGCCAGTACCGCACGCTGGTGCTGACCGAGCAGGTGCCACTGGGCGGCTTCATGCCCAATACGGACAAGACGTCCGGTGCTGCGATCCGATTGTGGGACCGGCCGCCGAGCGGCGTGATCGTGACCGCGCCGCCGTTCAACCTGCGCGTGCGCTCCTCGCGCGTGCTGTGCGAAGTGTCCTCGGGCGGTGGCGTGATCCGCACCATCGCCTACGAACTCGAGCGCAGCGCCGTCAGGCCAGGCGCCGAAGCACAGGCCGCCGGCGTGGCAGGCGCCTAGGCCAGCTGCTTGGCCAGCCGATCGCCGTGCGCAAAACCGGCGATCTCCGCGGCCTCGGCCGACTTGTAGTGATCGGTGATGCGGGAGCTTTCGGTCAGCGTGCCGGCCGCACGGATATTGGTGCCCGGGCGGCAGACGCGCACGGTGTAGGTCCATTCGCTCTGCGAGCGCGGCTTGACCTGGACCTGCACCTCGTGGGTTTCATAGACTTTTTTCTTCCATTCGCCGATGTCGGGCATCGTGTTCTCCTCGGGAAATGGGGACGCGGGGCTGGCGCGGCTAGTTGACCTCGCCCGCGTCGATGGCCCGCATGGCGGCGGCTTCCGCCATGGCGACGGCCGCTTCGGGCGTGGGCGCATCGCCCGCGATCGCCTCGTAGGTGGGGCCGGCTTGCTCGCCGAAGGCGTCGGCGATGCGCAGCTGGGCCGCAAACCCGCCGGCGGCGTTCGGCACCGCGCAGACCACGACCGCGTAACCGCCGTATTCGAACTGGCGTTCCATCGTAGCTCCTCGTCCGTGGGCATCAAGGCAGCTTGGCCGCCAGCACCTCCAGCCTCTGGATCGGCGGAGTGCCCACGAACAGCTCCGGCGCCCTCGCCATCAGCGCCGCCGCGACCTTGCCGCCCAGGTGCGCCTCGCGCGCGGACTCGTCGGCAAAGGCATCGAAGATGCCGAACATCGACGCGCCCAGGCGCAGCGCAAACCAGGCCGTGGTGCCGGCCTCCTGCTCTACCAGCGCCGCCGCGTCGCGCAGGAACTGCTCGATTTCCTGCTCCTTGCCGGGCCTGGCTTCCAGCGGTACCCACAGTCCAAGCTTGACCATGACGCGTCTCCGTTCAGGTGTGACGCATTTCACTATAGGCGAGCCGGGCCGGCCGCCATCGCACATCAGGCCGGCGGCAGCGCGCCGTCGCCGCTGGCGCCGAACACCTGCGCCTTGAGCTTGGCCAGCTGGTCGCGCACCTGCGCGGCCTGCTCGAATTCCAGGTTGCGGGCATGGTCGAGCATGAGCTTTTCCAGCCGCTTGATCTCCTTGGAGACCTGCTTCTCGCTCATGTCCTCGTAGCGCGCCTGCTCCTGCGCGGCCTGCAGCTCGGCCCTGGCGTCGCTGACGTTGTAGACGCCGTCGATGATGTCCTTGATGCGCTTGACCACGCCGCGCGGGGTGATGCCGTTGGCCTCGTTGAAGGCGATCTGCTTGGCGCGGCGGCGCTCGGTCTCGCCGATGGCCTTCTTCATCGAGTCGGTCATGCGGTCCGCGTACAGGATGGCGGTGCCGTTGACGTTGCGCGCTGCGCGGCCGATGGTCTGGATCAGCGAGCGCTCGGCGCGCAGGAAGCCTTCCTTGTCCGCGTCCAGGATCGCCACCAGTGACACCTCGGGGATATCCAGACCCTCGCGCAGCAGGTTGATGCCCACCAGCACGTCGAAGGCGCCCAGGCGCAGGTCACGGATGATCTCCACGCGTTCGACGGTATCGATGTCCGAGTGCAGATAGCGGACCTTGACGCCATTCTCGGACAGGAACTCCGTGAGCTGCTCGGCCATGCGCTTGGTCAGCGTGGTCACCAGCACGCGCTCGCCGGCTTCAACGCGCAGATGGATCTCGGACAGCAGGTCATCCACCTGCGTGGTGGCCGGCCGCACCATGATGATGGGATCGACCAGGCCGGTCGGCCGCACCACCTGCTCCACCACCTGCCCCGCATGCTCCTGCTCGAACTGCGCCGGCGTGGCCGAGACAAACATCACCTGGCGCATCTTGCGCTCGAACTCGTCGAACTTCAGCGGCCGGTTGTCCAGCGCCGACGGCAGCCGAAAGCCATACTCCACCAGCGTGGTCTTGCGCGCGCGGTCGCCGTTGTACATGCCGTTGAGCTGGCCGATCAGCACGTGCGACTCGTCCAGGAACATCAGGGCGTCGGGCGGGAGGTAGTCGACCAGCGTCGGCGGCGGCTCACCCGGGCGCGCGCCGGACAGATGCCGCGAATAGTTCTCGATGCCTTTGCAGAAGCCCAGCTCGGACAGCATTTCCAGGTCGAAGCGGGTGCGCTGCTCCAGCCGCTGCGCCTCGACCAGCCGGTTTTCCTTGTGGAAGAACTCCAGCCGATCGCGCAGTTCGGACTTGATGGCCTCGATCGCGCGCAGCACGGTCTCGCGCGGCGTCACGTAGTGGCTCGAGGGGTAGACCGTGAAGCGCGGGATCTTCTGGCGCACGCGGCCCGTGAGCGGATCGAAGAAGTGCAGCGACTCCACCTCGTCGTCGAACATCTCCAGCCGCACCGCCATCTCCGCATGTTCGGCCGGGAAGATATCGATGGTGTCGCCGCGCACGCGGAAGGTGCCGCGCTGGAAGTCGGTCTCGTTGCGGGTGTACTGCATCGCGATCAGGCGCGCGATCACGTCGCGCTGGCTGATCTTGTCGCCGGCCCGCAAGGTGAGAATCATCTGGTGGTATTCGGTCGGGTTGCCGATACCATAGATCGCAGAGACGGTTGCCACGATGATCGTGTCGCGGCGCTCCAGCAGGCTCTTGGTCGCCGACAGCCGCATCTGCTCGATATGCTCGTTGATCGATGAGTCCTTCTCGATAAACAGGTCGCGCTGCGGGACGTAGGCCTCAGGCTGGTAATAGTCGTAATAGCTGACGAAGTACTCGACCGCGTTACGCGGGAAGAACTCGCGGAACTCGGAATAGAGCTGGGCGGCCAGCGTCTTGTTGGGCGCGAACACGATTGCCGGCCGTCCCATGCGGGCCATCACGTTGGCCATGGTGAAGGTCTTGCCCGACCCCGTCACGCCCAGCAGCGTCTGGAACGACAGGCCGTCCTCGACCCCCTCCACCAGTTGCCGGATGGCCTCCGGCTGGTCGCCGGCTGGCGGGAACGGCTGGTAGAGCTGGAACGGGGAGCCGGGAAATGTGACGAATTTGTCTTCGTCCAGGGCCGGCGCGGCTTCTGCAAGGTTCGACATAGGGGGCGAAATTACGGGCGAGATTAGGGAAATACCTCAGGAATACGGGGCGGATACGCTAGAATCTTGGGGTTGTCAGCCCCCGCTTCAAGCCGGAAGAGAACGGGGGCCTGCCAGCCCCCAGCGCAGTCCGGAGCATTCTACGCCTTCCCGTTTTCTTTCATTGCCGACCACGAGATTCCAAATGAGTTTGTTTTCTGCCGTCGAGATGGCCCCGCGCGACCCGATCCTGGGCCTCAACGAAGCCTTCAATGCCGACACCCGCCCGACCAAGGTCAACCTGGGCGTTGGCGTGTACTTCACCGACGAAGGGAAAATCCCCCTGCTGCGCGCCGTCCAGGAGGCAGAAAAGGCCCGTCTGACCACCGCCACGCCGCGTGGCTATCTGCCGATCGAAGGCATCGCCGCCTATGACCAGGCCGTGCAGACGCTGCTGTTCGGCAAGGAATCGCCGCTGATCACGGAAGGCCGTGTGGTGACGGCCCAGGCACTCGGCGGCACCGGCGCGCTGAAGATCGGCGCCGACTTCCTGAAGCGCCTTTACCCTGACGCCAAGGTCGCCATCAGCGACCCGAGCTGGGAAAACCACCGCGCGCTGTTCGAAGCCGCCGGCTTCCCGGTGGTCAACTACACCTACTACGACGCCCCCAGCCACGGCCTGAACTTCGCCGGCATGGTGGAATCGCTGAAGTCATACCCGGCCAACACCATCGTCGTACTGCACGCCTGCTGCCACAACCCGACCGGTGTCGACCTGTCGCCCGAGCAGTGGAAGCAGGTGGTCGAGCTGGTCAAGGAACGCAACCTGATCCCGTTCCTGGACATGGCCTACCAGGGCTTTGCCGACGGCATCGACGCCGACGGCGCCGCGGTGCGCCTGTTCGCCGACTCCGGCCTGCCCTTCTTCGTGTCGAGCTCGTTCTCCAAGAGCTTCTCGCTGTACGGCGAGCGCGTGGGCGCGCTGTCGATCGTCACCACCGGCAAGGAAGAAGCGCAACGCGTGATGTCGCAGGTCAAGCGCGTGATCCGCACCAACTACTCCAACCCGCCGACGCACGGCGGCACCGTGGTCGCCACCGTGCTGAACAGCCCGGAACTGCGCGCCATGTGGGAAGAAGAGCTGGCCGAGATGCGCGACCGCATCAAGCTGATGCGCCACGCACTGGTGGACAAGCTGGCCGCCAAAGGCGTGCCGGGCGACTTCTCCTTCGTCAAGGCGCAGCGCGGCATGTTCTCGTACTCGGGCCTGACCTCGCCCCAGGTCGACCGCCTGCGCAACGAGCACGGCATCTACGCGGTCGGTACCGGCCGTATCTGCGTGGCAGCGCTGAACAGCCGCAATATCGACGCAGTGGTCGATGCGATCGCAACGGTAATGTAAGGCGATGCGCAATCCGGCCGTCAGAAAAGGATGATTTCTGCGGTCGGAAAGGGATGATTTTCGAGGTCACCCTTCGGCGGGCGACTGCCGAGAAGATCACAAAGCAACACAAAAAAAGCGGCTTCGGCCGCTTTTTGCATTTGTTTGCGTTTTTTGTAAGACGGTGTCATCCAGAAATCAGGCCTTTGTCGTATTGTTTTCTGCGGATATCGATGTACCTTAAGGTATATGCTGCACAGCAAGATCGTTAGCACGGCCGTTCGATTAAGGGCATAATCAGCGCCACGATCCAAGGTGTATTGTCAGTACATTAGTACTTGGTGGTACGTATTTCGTTGTAAGACCAGGCAGAAACGGCATGCTCTATCAATTGCATGAGTTCCAGCGCTCGATCCTGCACCCGCTGACCGCGTGGGCCCAGGCGACCGCCAAGACCTTCACCAACCCCCTCAGCCCGATGTCGCTGGTTCCTGGCGCCCCCCGCCTGGCAGCCGGCTACGAACTGCTGTACCGGCTCGGCAAGGAATATGAAAAGCCGGCGTTCGACATCAAGTCGGTGCGCTCCAACGGCCGCGACATCCCCATCGTCGAACAGACCGTGCTGGAAAAACCGTTCTGCAAGCTGCTGCGCTTCAAGCGCTATGCCGACGATCCGGAAACCATCAAGCTGCTCAAGGACGAGCCGGTGGTGCTGGTGGCCGCGCCGTTGTCCGGGCACCACGCCACGCTGCTGCGCGACACCGTGCGCACGCTGCTGCAGGACCACAAGGTCTACGTCACCGACTGGATCGACGCGCGCATGGTGCCGGCCGACCAGGGGGCGTTCCACCTTTCGGACTACATCTACTACATCCAGGAATTCATCCGCCATATCGGCGCCGAGAACCTGCATGTGATCTCGGTGTGCCAGCCGACCGTACCGGTGCTGGCCGCGATCTCGCTGATGGCCTCGGCCGGCGAGAAGACGCCGCGCACCATGACGATGATGGGCGGCCCCATTGACGCACGGAAGAGCCCGACCGCGGTCAACTCGCTGGCGATCAACAAATCCTACGAGTGGTTCGAGAACAACGTCATCTACACCGTGCCGGCCAACTATCCCGGCCACGGCCGCCGCGTCTACCCGGGCTTTTTGCAGCATGCCGGTTTCGTGGCGATGAACCCGGACCGGCACCTCTCCTCACACTATGACTACTACCTGAGCCTGGTCGAAGGCGATGCCGACGACGCCGAGGCTCATGTACGCTTCTACGACGAGTACAACGCCGTGCTCGACATGGCCGCCGAGTACTATCTCGACACCATCCGCGAAGTGTTCCAGGAATTTCGCCTGGCCAACGGCACCTGGGCCATCGACGGCAAACCGGTGCGTCCGCAGGACATCAAGAGCACCGCGCTGCTGACCATCGAAGGCGAGCTGGACGATATCTCCGGCGCCGGCCAGACCGCGGCCGCGCACGACCTGTGCAGCGGCATCCCGAAAGCGCGCAAGCAGCACCTGAACGCCGAACGCTGCGGCCACTACGGGATCTTCTCGGGCCGACGCTGGCGCGACGACATCTACCCGCTGCTGCGCGATTTCATCCGCCAGTACCACCCGGCCACAGCTTCCGCTGCCACTGCGGCAGCCAAGTAACAAAAGAAAACGCCCGCAATCGCGGGCGTTTCTTCTTGGGCGGTCAGTGCCGCTTCAGGTAACAGAGCAGCATTTCGGAGTGCAGCTCGGCAAAGCGCTCATGCTCGTGCTGCGAGGCCACGTCGCGGCCGATCACGGCGCTGATGGTGTAGCGGTTGGACAGCACGTAGTAGCCCAGCGCGGAGATCGTCAGGTAGAACTGCGGCACGTCGATATTGTCGCGGAACACGCCCTGCTGCTGCCCACGCCGGATCACATCGGCCAGCACGTCCACCACCGGGTTGATCAGCTGCTGCAGCTGTGCGGACTTCTTCAGGTGCCGGGCCTCGTGCAGGTTCTCGCTGTTGACCAGGCGGATGAACTCGGGGTGCTCGTAGTACCAGTCCCAGACAAAGCGCGCCAGGGTGCGCACGCCCGCCACGGGGTCTTCGTCGACCAAGTGGAGTTGCTCTTCGGCGGCGCGGAATTCCGCGTATTGCTTCTCAAGTACAGCGAGAAACAGGCCTTCCTTGCTGCCGTAGTAGTAATACAGCATGCGCTCGTTGGTTTCCGCGCGTCGGGCAATCTGGTCGACGCGGGCGCCGGCCAGGCCCCCCTTGGCGAATTCCTCGGTGGCCGCAGCGAGGATGCGTCGGCGCGTCCCTTCCGGGTCGCGTTTGGTCTTGGTCTCTGTTGACATTGGGTGGCTGGTCGATTGTTGCGCGGATTATGGCACAGGCCGGAGTGCGGCAATCCGGCTGTGCGACGCGCATCATCGCCGTTTCTGTCCGCCGGCGAAATCGGGGATAATCCTTGCGGCGCGAAGGCTCGGAGAAGCCTGCAGGGGCCGCAGCGGCCAGCCGGCATATTGTCCGCCCCTATTGTTCGCCCGATGATGCGGACGTTATGTCGCCAAGCACGCACAGCGCCCCGCCAATGTCCTGTCATGTCCTGTCCACCGTGTGCCTTTTCCGGTTTTGTCCCCTGATTTCCTGCCCGCTGTCGTGAATCCCGCCGCCCAGACCCTTGCCGACCGCATCGAGGCGCTGCTGCCGCAGACCCAGTGCACCAAGTGCGGCTTTAATGGCTGCCGCCCCTACGCCGAGGCCATGGCCAGCGGCGAGGCCGCCTGCAACCGCTGCCCGCCGGGCGGCGCGGAAGGGGTGCGCCGCCTGGCCGCGGTGCTGAAGGTCGAACCGCTGCCGCTCGATCCTGAGCGCGGCATCGAGCAGCCGCGCGCGGTGGCGTGCATCGACGAGAGCCTCTGCATCGGCTGCACGCTGTGCATCCAGGCCTGCCCCGTCGATGCCATCGCCGGCGCGGCCAAGCAGATGCATACCGTAATCCCGGAGCTGTGCACCGGCTGCGACCTGTGCGTGGCCCCCTGCCCGGTCGACTGCATCGCCATGCTCCCGGTCACCGGCGAGCGCACCGGCTGGGCCGCGTGGTCGCAGGAACAGGCCGATGCCGCGCACGCGCGCTACCTCGCGCGCAAGGCGCGGCTGGTGCGCGAGCGCGAAGAGAACGACGCGCGCCTGGCCGCCAAGGCCGCGGCCAAGCTCGCCGCGGTGCAGGCGGAAACGCCGGAAAGCGAAGCCGAGCGCGCCGCGCGGGAACGCAAGCGCGCCATCATCCAGGCCGCGATCGAGCGCGCCCGGCAGAAGCAGCAGGCTGTGCAACCGCGCAATACGGAGAACGTTTCGCCCGCGGTGCAGGCTCAGATCGATGAAGCGGAAGCGCGCCGCGCGCGTGCCGGCCTCACCGCGCCTGCGACAGACAAGAACGCCAACAAAGTTCCAGAAGAAAAACAATGAACGCCGCCAAGTGCCGTGCCATCTTCGAGACGCTGCGCGAGGTCAATCCGGCCCCGACCACTGAACTCGAATACAGCTCGCCGTTCGAGCTGCTGATCGCCGTGCTGCTGTCGGCCCAGGCCACCGACGTCGGCGTCAACAAGGCCACGCGCCGGCTGTTCCCGGTCGCTCATACCCCGCAGCAGATGCTCGACCTGGGCGAGGCCGGGCTGAGCGAATACATCAAGACCATCGGGCTGTACAAGACCAAGGCCAAGCACGTGATCGAGACCTGCCGCATCTTGGTCGAGCGCCACGGCGGCAAGGTCCCGCCCGACCGCGAAGCGCTGGAGGCGTTGCAGGGCGTGGGGCGCAAGACCGCCAACGTGGTGCTCAACACGGCGTTCGGCGAGCCCACCATCGCGGTGGACACGCATATCTTCCGCGTCTCGAACCGCACCGGGCTGGCGCCGGGCAAGAACGTGCAGGAGGTCGAGCAGAAGCTGCTCAAGTGCGTGCCGCATGAATTCCTGCACGATGCCCACCACTGGCTGATCCTGCATGGGCGCTACGTGTGCAAGGCGCGCAGGCCGGAGTGCTGGCACTGCGTGATCGAGCCGCTGTGCGAGTACCGTGAGAAAACGGAGGCGCCGCGCGTGTGAGCCGGCAAAAGAAAAACCCGCCGAGGCGGGTTTTTCTTATTCACGCTGGCCGTGCGTCAGACGATGCGGCAGGCTTCGTCGAACGACAGGCGCGGGCCGCGCGGATGCAGCTTGTCGATTTCACCGTAGCCCAGGTTGCACAGGAAGTTGACCTTCCATTTGCCGTCCGGGAAGAACGCCGCGTTGACCTTGTCGGCATCGAAACCACCCATCGGACCGCAGTCCAGGCCCAGCGCGCGTGCCGCCAGGATGAAGTAGCCGCCTTGCAGCGAGCTGTTCACCAGTGCATCGCGGGCGATCTTCTCGTCGTTGCCGGCGTACCAGGAACGGGCGTCGGCGTGCGGGAACAGCTTGGGCAACTGGTCGTGGAACGCGGTGTCATAGGCAATGATCGCGGTCACCGGCGCCGAGCGGGTCTTCTCGGTATTGCCGGCCGACACGCACTCGACCAGGCGCGCCTTTTCGGCGGCGGTCTTGACGAAGACGATGCGGACCGGGCAGCTGTTGGCGGCGGTCGGGCCGAACTTCATCGCTTCATAGACCTGGTGCAGCACGGCATCGTCCACGTGGCGGTCCTGCCACACGTTGTGGGTGCGGGCTTCGGTAAACAGCTGCGCCAGCGCGGCTTGGTCGATCTGGGACATGTGCTCCTTCCTGGTCAGGATTGGTGAGAAGACGCGATTGTACCGAACGGTGTCAGCGTGCCGCGACAGCACCTTTGAGCAAGCCGTTCAATTCTCTTGCACGTTGGCCCGGGCTGGCACGGGCGCATTCGCGCGGCGCGTGAGCCACAGCACGCCGGCGAGGATCAGCCCGCCGCCGACGGCCTGCGCCGGGCCGATATGCTCGCCCAGCAGCACGGCGGCCAGCAGCACGGTCACCACCGGTTCCAGCGTCGACAGCATCGACGCCTGCGCCGCACCCAGCCGCTGCAGGCCGGCAAAGAAGGTCAGGATCGCCAACACCGTCGACAGCAGCGCGATGCCCACCATCGCCAGCCAGCCGCCGGCGGTGGCCGGGAACTGCGGCGGCGCGCCCGCGCCCAGGCGCAGCAAGCCGACCACGCCGTAAACCAGTGCGGCCGCGGTGCAGATCACCGTGGTGGTGGCGATGGGGTTGACGCTGGCGGTCACGCGCGCGCCGACGATGATGTAGACGGAATAAATCACCGCCGCCGCCAGGCCCAGTGCAATGCCCAGCGGCGAGCCCTCGCCGCCGCCCACGGTCAGGCCGGCACCGACCGAGCACAGCACCAGCGCGATCACCGCCGCCGTAGTCAGCCGCTCCTTCAGGAAGATGGCCGCCAGGATCGTCACGAACAGCGGATACAGGTACAGCAGCAGTGCCACCAGGCTGGCCTGTGCATGGTTGAGCGCGCTGAAGAAGCAGAACGACTGCCCCACATAGCCGATGCCGCCCATCGCCGCGAGCGCCAGCACGCGGCGCCATGGCGGCAGGCCGATGCCGCGCGCGCGCATCACCCACGCCAGCGCCACGGCCGCCAGCACGAAGCGCACGAACAGCAGGCCGTAGACATCCGCGCCGGCCGCGTAGGCAAAGCGCGCAAAGATCGCCATGGCCCCGAAGGCGCTGGCCGACAACGCGATCAGCAGCACGCCAGCGAGTTTGTTGCGGGCGTGGTCGGCGGCGGTGGAAGCGGTCATCGGGGGGGTCGGGAGTCGGCGATGCTGCATTCTACTTGGCGCGGCGGGGCACGCCAGCGAGGGCCGCAGCCCTCGTTTACAATGGCGCCACCATGTTCAATCCCTCACGAGAAGAAGTCCGCCGGTTCTTCTGCGATGCCTGGCAGAAGCAGATTGCAGGCGGCGTGCTGACCCCGCTGGAAGCCATCGCCGTCGACTGGATCGGCGAGCATCCCGAGTACCAGGACCTGCTGCGCGACACCGAAGGCGCGCTGGCGCAGGACTACACCCCGGAGCACGGCCAGGCCAATCCCTTCCTGCATCTGGCCATGCACCTGTCGATTTCCGAGCAGGTCTCGGTCGACCAGCCGCGCGGCATCCGCCAGGCCTACGAGACGCTGGCGCGCCGCCTGGACTCGCCGCACGAAGCGCAGCACCAGGTGATGGAATGCCTCGGAGAAATGCTGTGGCAGGCGCAGCGCACCGGCCAGCCCCCCGACGGCGACCACTACGTCGACTGCATCAAGCGCCGCGCCAACCGCTAAGGTACGCGCCAAGTGCAGCGTACATTTCGTCACAACCCTCGGACGGGTGCGTGGTAGGCTTTGCGGGTCAGTATTTTCCCTAGCCGCGTTGCCGTCACATGGTTGCGCGGTGCCCGCAAGCCATGTCCCGCATTGCCCCTCCTCCCCGCCGGCGCCGGCTGGCGCTCGCCGGCCGCGCCCTTGCCCCGATCTGCCTGTCGCTGATGCTGGCCTGGCCGCTGGCCGGCCACGCCGGCGTGGCGCTGCTGCAACCGCCGCGCGTGATCGACGGTAACAAGCCGCTGACGCTGACGCTGGTGGTCAGCGCCGACGACGCCACGCGCCGCTACCGTATCCCCGACACGCTGGAGGTGACCGCTTCCGGCGACCTGCAGGCGCCGGTACGTCTGGTGCTATGGCGCGAGGTGTCGGGCCCGGCCGTGGTCAACCTGCGCCGCGGCGAGCACCGAGCGATCCGCTACACGGTGGCATTGCCGCCGGCCCTGCGCGGCCAGGTGCGGCTGGACGCAACCGGCATCGACGCCGCTCCCGTAACGGTAACGCTGAACCGCCTGCCGCAGCCCGGCGAGTCGACCACGGCAACCCCGCCGGTCGCCGCCAAGCCGCCGGCGCCGCCCGCCGATACAACCGATGCCGCGCCCGTGCCGGTGACCCCGGTCACTACCGCCAGCGCCGCCGCCCCCGCACCGGCCGACCTGCGCGACAGCGCACGCCTGTCGTTCCACGATCCGATGTACTTGATGGTCGGCGGGCATGGCGGCGCCAACGCCAAGTTCCAGCTCAGCTTCAAGTACCGCATCTTCGAAGGCGAGGACCCCGCGTCGAAAAGCCTGTTCGACAACCTCTACGTGGGCTACACCCAGTTCTCGATATGGGATCTGTCCGAGAAGTCCAAGCCGTTCCGCGATACCAACTACAAGCCCAGCCTGTTCTATTACCTGTCCGATACCGGCGTGCGCAACAGCGTGATCAGCCGGCTGTCGCTGGCCACCGGCTTTGAGCATGAATCCAACGGCCGCGACGGCGACGAATCGCGCAGCATCAACACGGTCTTCGTCAAGCCGACCTTCTACTTTGGCGACCAGAACGACTGGCACTGGCGCGTCGCACCCAAGGTCTACGCCTACGTGGAAAAGTCGGAGAACCCCGATATCGCCTACTACCGCGGCTACATGGACCTGGGCATCGCCTACGGGCGGCCGGATTCGTGGGAGTTCTCGGCGACCCTGCGCAAGGGCACGCGCAAGTGGTACGGCAGCGTCGACGCGCAGGTCAGCTACCCGATGGCGCGGCTGCTGCCCGGCACCGCCGGGTACCTGGTGGCGGGCTACTTCGTTGGCTACGGGGAGAGCCTGCTCGACTACAACCACAAGCTGCCCTGGCAGTTCCGCATCGGCTACGCGCTGTCACGCTGACGGCGCTAGCCCGACTCAGCCCGCCAGCGGCTTGCCGCTCGCCTTCAGCCGCGCATTGCCGACCGCGGCGGCAAACTGGCCGTGGCCGTGCCAGCCGGTGGCGCGGCCCAGTTTTTTGCCATTCTGGAAGAACATGAAGACCGGGATCCCGTGCAGCCCGAAGCGGCGGCCCAGTTCCGGGTACGTATAGACATTGGCGTGCAGCCAGTGCAGTTCGAGCGCTCGGATCGGCTCGGGATTGGCGAGCATGGCCTTCTTGGCCATCTCGCAGTTGAAGCAGTCCACGCCCCAGAAGAACACGCACACCAGCGCATCGCCGGCGCCGGCAATGGCGGCGTCGATGGTCTTGTCATCGACCTGCCGCATGCCGAAGGCATCGAAGGCGCGGTGGTCGAGATGGGGGGCCTGGGACGATTCCTGTTCCATACTCACGGTTGGCTCCGAAAAGACAAACGCCCGGGCCAGTCGGCACCGGGCGCTGCATCAGGGTACAGGGTCAGGACACACAGCGCAGTCGCGCAGCCGCCCTGCCCGGCTTACTTGGGTGCCGCCACCGTCACCAGCGCCGGCCGCAGCACGCGGTCGGCAATCGTGTAACCGCGCTGCAGCACGGCAACCACGGTGTTCGGTTCCTGGTCGGCCGGCACCATCGAGATGGCCTGGTGGCGGTGCGGGTCGAATTTCTCGCCCACCGGGTTCAGTTCCACGATCTTGCCGCGCTCGAACGCCGCCGCCAGTTGGCGCGCGGTCAGCTCGACCCCTTCGCGCAGCTTGGCGATATCGCCCGAGCCGTCGGCCAGCGCGGCCTGCAGGCTGTCCATCACCGGCAGCAGGTTGTCGGCGAAGTTCTCGATCGCGAACTTGTGCGCCTTGGAAATATCTTCCTGCCCGCGGCGGCGGATGTTCTCGCCGTCGGCAACGGCGCGCATGTACAGGTCATAGTTCTCGCGTGCCTTGGCTTCGAGGGCGGCCAGCTGGGCCGCCACATCCTCCACGGCAGCGGTTTCCGGCGCGGCGGTCTCCTGGCCTGCGGTCGCGGCGCTGGCCGCCTCATCGCCCGCGGGCGTAGGCGTCTGGGTGGATGGCGTCTGCTTCTGGTCTTCCATGTCGATCCGTATCAATACATTGTCGCGGCCGGCCGATGGCGCGGCCCCGGGTGGTAAATCGGCGTGTGTTGCGTGCAGTTGGTGGCAAGGCGCCGGTTTTCAAGAGTGGCGCCAGCGAGACGCGGAAACACACCGTTACAAAGCGTTGGCCTGTGCAATAGACGCCTTATTGCTTTGCTGCACCGCACTCACTAAGATTCTCATTAAGAAAAATGACAAAAATGTCGGGGGCCCAGGAGATGGTTCACATTTGTGCCTCTTCGGAAAATTTGGCCATGCATAAGCTGCCTGTGGTGACGCTGTGCCTCGTGGCCGCATTAGCGGTCATGACCACCTTTATCTGCCTCTCCGGCGCGTTCACGCCGCGCGATACGGAGTATGGCAGTGGCAAGGCGGTGTTCAAGCATTACATCGTTCCTATCGTCAGTCAGGAAGTCACGCAGGAATAGTCGGCCGGGACCAACAGCCTCCTGTCCGACACCCTTCCGCTGCGCGGCGGCACCGGCGCTATGCCGGTGCCGCCGCGTTGTCATTTCATCCCTTGAAGTCGTCGATGCGGCGGCGGTCGCGCTTGGTCGGACGGCCCTGGATCTGCGCGGACGGCTCCGGCTGCAGGCGCCGGCGTTCGGCATCGGCCTGCCGGCGCGCCTGGCTCTCTGTGCTTTCCTCGTACAGCGTCTGCGCCACCGGCGCCGGGCCGCGCGCCGGGGCAATGCCCTTGACCGCCAGTTCCCAGCGCTGCTGGTGCGCTTCCAGCACGACCTTGTCGCCCGGCTTCACCTCGCGCGAATTCTTGCACGGCTGGCCGTTGACAGTCACCTTGCCACGCTCCACCGCTTCGGCCGCCAGCGAACGCGTCTTGAAAAAGCGCGCGCACCACAGCCACTTGTCGATGCGCTGGCGCGCATCCGCCTCAAAATCCACATTCATGCCGCCGCTCCCCGGGTCTGCGCGCGCGAGCGCCGCGCTTCCAGTTCGTGCGGGTGCGGCGTGGCCAGTGGCCAGCCCTGCAGGTGCTGCAGCGCGATCTCCGCCATCGCCGCCACCCACGGTGCCGAATCATTCATGCACGCGATGAAGTGGAAGTCCTTGCCGCCCGCGACCTTGAATTCAGTCTGCCCTTCCATGGCGATCTCTTCCAGCGTCTCGATGCAATCGGCAGGGAAGCCGGGGCAGAACACGTCGACCCGGCCGGCGCCGACCTTGCCCAGTTCGGCCAGCGTCGGGGCCGTGTACGGCTGCAGCCATTCCGCCTTGCCGAAACGAGACTGGAACGTCACCTGGTATTGTCCCGGCTGCAGGCCCAGCGCCTCGCCCAGCAAGCGGCCGGTCTTCAGGCACTCGCAGTGGTACGGGTCGCCCAGCTCCAGCGTGCGCCGCGGCACGCCGTGGAACGACAGGATCAGCTTGTCGCCGTGGGCGAAGTCCGGCATGCCGTGCCGGGCCCAGTAGGCGCCGACCTGCTGGTGCAGTGCCGAAATATAGGCCGGGTGGTCATGGAAATGCTTGACCAGCCGCAACTCGGGCTGGTTGCGCCACTGGCCGAGCACGCGGAACACCTCGTCGAACGCGGTCGCCGTGGTGGTGCCCGAGTATTGCGGGTACATCGGCAGCACCAGCACCTGCTCGCAGCCCTGGCGGCGCAGCGCCTCCAGCACCGACGCGATCGACGGGTTGCCGTAGCGCATCGCGCAGGCCACCGTCACCTCATGGCCGTTCTGGTTCAGCAGCCGCTGCAGCGCATGCGCCTGCCGCTCGCTGTAGACCAGCAGCGGCGAGCCCGTCATATGCGCCTCGCGCAGCCAGATCGATTCGTACTTGAGCGCCGAGGCGCGCGAACGCAGCGGCAGGATCACACCGTGCAGCAGCGGCAGCCAGGCCGCGCGCGGGATCTCCACCACGCGCGGGTCGGACAGGAACTCCTTCAGGTAGCGCCCCACCGCCTTGGGCGTGGGCGCGTCGGGGGTGCCCAGGTTGACCAGCAGGATCGCCGTGCGTGGCGCCTGGCCGTGCTGGTAGGCCGGTTCGGGAGAAAACGTCATGTCGCTTCCGGGTTGGCGCGGCGAGCGCAGATAACGAGCGCTCGCAACACGCTTCGGCAATATTTGCCGCGCTCGGTAGGAATGGGGCAGCTTTTGAGACCGGCCAGCCGTGTCACTGGTTCTGGCTCAGCGCGCTGGACAGCAGCCGCGCGGTGATGTCGACGATGGGGATCACGCGCTCGTAGGCCATGCGCGTGGGGCCGATCACGCCCAGCGTGCCGACGATCTGCCCGTCGACTTCGTACGGCGCGGTGATGACCGCCATGTCTTCCAGCGGCACCAGCCGGCTCTCGCCGCCGATGAAGATCTGCACGCCCTGGGCGTGGCTGGACACGTCCAGCAGCTGCAGCAGGCTGGTCTTGTGCTCGAACACGTCGAACAGCCGGCGCAGCTTGTCCATGCTGGAGGCCAGGTCTTCCACTTCCAGCAGCTTGCGCTCGCCGCTGATATAGACGTGGTCGTCCTCCTCGTCCTCGACGGTGCTGCCGGCCTCGACCGCCGCCTGCATCAGCTGCGACATGTCGCGGCGCAGGTCGCGCAGTTCCACGCGCAGGTGGTCGCGAACCGAGTCGAAGCTCATGCCGGCGTAATGCGAGTTGAAGTAGTTGGCCGCCTCGATCAGTTGCGCCGGCGTATAAGCCAGTTCGGTCTGGATGATGCGGTTCTGGACGTCGCCTTCAGGGCTGACGATGATCAGCAGGATGCGCTTTTCCGACAGCCGCATGAATTCGATCTGCCGGAACGCCTGCGCGCGCCGCGGCGTCATCACCACGCCGGCAAAGTGCGACAGGTTGGACAGCGTGCGCGCCGCCATGGTGATCATCCGCTGCGGGCCCAGCTGCTGGCCGCCGAGCTGGTCCTGGATCTGGCCGGTCAGCTCGGCCAGGTCGGCGTTGCGCTCGAGCGGCTTGGCCGTCAGCATGGAATCAACGAACAGCCGGTAGCCGCGCGGCGTCGGGATACGGCCAGCCGAGGTGTGCGGGCTGGAGATAAAGCCCATCTCCTCCAGGTCGGACATCACATTGCGGATCGTCGCCGGCGACAGGTCCAGCCCCGAGTACTTGGACAGGGTGCGGGAACCGACCGGCTGACCTTCCGCGATGTAGCGCTCGATCAGGGTCTTGAGCAGCGTTTTGGAACGTTCATCCATGATGTCCCGATTTTACGCAAGTTTTGGACCTTCCGGCGCCCGGCCTCGCCCGGCGCCGGGTTCCGCACCCGGCATGCTGACAACGGTTACGGCGGTATGGTCTAATCCCGGCATGTCCGCCCCCCCCAAAGACAGCGCGTTGCGCACTCCGTTCAAGACCGTCGCCCTGGTGGGCCGGTATTCCACCGCCGGCATCGAAGGGCCGCTGGAGGAGATCGCCTCTTATATCCTGCGCAACGGCCAGGATGTGGTGTTCGAGCGCGAGACCGCGCTGGCCACCGGGCTGACCGGCTACCCGGCCCTCTCCGCCGAGGAGATCGCCGAACAGGCCGATGTCGCCGTGGTCCTGGGCGGCGACGGCACCCTGCTGGGCCTGGCGCGCCAGCTGGCCGGCCACGACGTGCCGCTGATCGGCGTCAACCACGGGCGGCTCGGCTTCATGACCGATATCGCGTTGGAAGACGCGCATACGGTATTGCCCGACATGCTCGACGGCCGCTACGAGGCCGAGACCCGGCTGCTGCTGGAATCGCGCGTGGTGCGCGACGACATGGATATCTTTTCCGCGCTGGCGCTGAACGATGTGGTGGTGAACCGCTCGGGCATCTCCGGCATGGTCGAGCTGGCGGTGTCGGTGGACGGCTTTTTCATGTACAACCAGCGCTCGGACGGCCTGATCGTGTCGACCGCCACCGGCTCGACCGCGTACGCGCTGTCCGCCGGCGGCCCGATCCTGCATCCTACGCTGTCCGGCGTGGTGCTGGTGCCGATCGCCCCGCACGCGCTCTCGAACCGCCCGATCGTGCTGCCGCACGACGCCGAGGTCACCATCGAAGTGGCCAGCGCGCGCGACGCGAGCGTCAACTTCGACATGCAGTCGCTGACCTCGCTGCTGCCGGGCGACCGCATTGTAGTGCGGCGCTCGGAGAAGCACATCAACCTGCTGCACCCGGTCGGCTACAACTACTACGCCACGCTGCGCAAGAAGCTGCACTGGCACGAGTATCCGTCCGAAGACAACCGCCTCTGAGCCGCCCCCCAGCCCGAGCCCGACCCACCGGACCGACACCCCCTCACGCCACGATGCTGCGCAGCCTGTCCATCCGTGATTTCGTCATCGTCGACACGCTCGACCTGGATTTCACCTCCGGCTTCACCGTCTTCACCGGCGAAACCGGCGCCGGCAAGTCCATCCTGATCGATGCCCTGGCCCTGGTGCTGGGCGAGCGCGCCGATGCCGGCGTGGTGCGCGAAGGCGCCCCGCGCGCCAGCGTCAGCGCCACCTTCTCGACCCACCCGGCGCTGGACGCCTGGCTGGCCGAGCGCGAACTCAACGGCGACGCGGAAGACGGCGTGCATAGCGTGCTGCTGCGCCGCACCGTCGATGCCGGCGGCCGCAGCAAAGCCTTTATCAATGGCGCCGCCGCCACGCTGGCGCAGCTGCGCGAAGTCGGCGATCAGCTGGTCGACATCCACGGCCAGCACGCGCACCAGCTGCTGCTGCGCCCCGACGCCCAGCGCCTGCTGTTCGACGCCCATGCCGGGCTGACCCAGCAGGCCGGCGCCGTGGCCGAGGCCTGGCGCGCGTGGCGTGCCTGCGTGCGCCAGCGCGAGGCGGTCGAGCACCAGTCGCGCGAGATGCAGCTCGAGCGCGAGCGGCTGGAATGGCAGGTGGGCGAGCTGGACAAGCTCAACCCGCAGCCGGGCGAATGGGAAGAGATCCAGTCCGAGTACAACCGACTCTCGCACGCCGCCGGCCTGATCGACGGCAGCCGCGCCGCGCTGGATGCGCTGTCCGAGGCCGACGGCTCGGTGCTGTCGGCGCTGAACACCATCGTGCACAGGCTGCAGCAGCTGGCCGATCTCGACCCGGCGCTGCGCGACGTGCTGGCCGCGCTCGAACCCGCCCAGATGCAGGCCGAGGAAGCCGCACACTCGCTGACGCGCTATGTCGACCGGCTCGAACTTGACCCCGAGCGGCTGCAGGCGGTGGAAGAGCGGATGCAGGCTTTGCACGCCACCGCGCGCAAGTACCGCCTGCCGCCGGAACAACTGCCCGACGAACTGACCGCACGCCGCCAGCAGCTCGACGACCTGCAGGCCGCCCAGGACCTGAACAAGGTGATGGCGCGCGAGGCCGCGGCCAAGGCCGCCTACCTGACCTTGGCGCAACACCTGAGCCACGCCCGCCGGCAGGCGGCGCAGGCGCTGTCGGCCGCGGTCACCGAGGCCATGCAGGGACTGTCGATGGCCGGCGGCAGCTTTGTGGCCGCGCTGAACGCGCTCGAGGAAGGCCAGAGCTATGGGCTCGAGCAGGTCGAGTTCCTGGTTGCCGGCCATGCCGGCGTCAGCGCGCGGCCGCTGGCCCGGGTGGCTTCCGGCGGCGAACTGGCGCGGATCAGCCTGGCGATCTCGGTGATCACCAGCGAAGCCTCGCCCACGCCCACGCTGATCTTCGACGAGGTCGACACCGGCATCGGCGGCGCGGTCGCGGAGGTGGTCGGCCGGCGCCTGCAGGAGCTGGGCCGCGCGCGCCAGGTGCTGTGTGTGACCCACTTGCCCCAGGTCGCCGCGCAGGCCGGCACGCACCTGCTGGTCAGCAAGGAAACCACCGGGGCAGGCGACGGCTCGGTCACACGCTCGCGCATCCGCGTGCTCGATCCCGCCGGCCGCGTGGTCGAGACTGCCCGCATGCTGGGCGGCGCCACCGTCACCGCGACCACGCTGCAGCATGCCGAGGAAATGCTTGCGCAAGGCATGGCCGAGGCACCAGCCAGCCAGTCGGCGCGCAGCGCGGGCGCCAAGGAAGGCCGGCGCGGCCGCCGCGCCGCAGGCTGATCGCCCCGCTGCCCGCCCATGGCCGCCCACTGCGGCGGCCGCCCACCCGATACTGACAGGAGCTTCACCATGACCCGCCAAGCGCCGCAAGCCGGCTTCCGGCATCGCCCCCGGGCATCCCTGCGCGCCGTGCTGGCGATCGCCACCGCCGCCTCGGCGGCACTGCTGGCGCTGTCCGGCTGCCAGGCCCAGTCCAAGGCCTACGCCCCGCCGCCGGGCAGCATCAGCGACGACCGCTCGCTCGGCGACATCATGGTCCGCTTCAAGCCGCCCGCGGTGAATCTGTCAGAAGATGCCGGCAAGCTGCTGGCCGAGATCAAGGGGCCGATCCGCTTCGTGGTCAAGCGCCCGATGTCGGACGGTGTCTGGCTGGTGACGGCAATCTCGCCGTCGGCGGAGGCGACCATCGACCAGGCCGTCGACACCCTGCGCGCCACGCCGCGCATCGACACCGCCGAGCCCGACCGCCTGATCAAGCCCAACCGGAATATGCCCACCAGCCGGGACATGCCGCAAAGCTGACGGCGCTCCGGCGCTGTCCGGAAGAGACGAGTTCTAAGCCCTCGGTAGCCCTTGCGCTATCGGCCAGGATCGTATTCGCTACATAGCATGCCCCGCACCGTCCCCGCCGGCCGGCGCCCCAGGAGGAACACATGCCGCAATCCAACGCGCAGCCCGTCTTCCGCCGATGCTCGCCGGCCCGCCGCTGGCGGGTAACCCTCCTCACCGCAGCCGCGATTTGCGGCGCGGTGCCGGCGACCGGGGCGCTTGCCGCGCCGGGCGCCCAGGCCTACACCGGCCATATCATCGTGCGCTGGCGCGATGGCTCCACCTCCGTCACCGACCCTGCCACCGCCGGCAAGGACCCGGCCTCGGCAGCGACGGGCGCGCCCAAGGACAACCTGCAGCAACTGCGCGAGCGCACCGGCATCGCGGCCACGCTGCGCCGCCCGATGGGCGGCAACCTGCAGCTGCTGCAGGTCCCGGCCGAACTCGCCGCCGACCCCGAAGCGGCCGCGGCGCGGCTGCGCCAGGACCCACGCGTGGCCGACGCCGTGCCCGACCGCTGGCTGCGGCTGCACGACACCCTGCCCGACGACCCTGAGTTCCGCGTCAACCAGCCCTATCTGATGGGCACCGGCACTGCGGTCGGCGGCGTCAACCTGCCGCGCGCCTGGGACCGCACGCGCGGCAGCAGCGGCGTGGTGATCGCGGTGGTCGATACCGGCGTGCTGCCCCACCCCGACCTGGCGGGACGGCTGCTGCCGGGCTATGACTTCATCAGCAGCACCACCATCTCCAATGACGACAACGGCCGTGACAGCGACGCCACCGATGCCGGCGACAACGTGCCGGTGGGCTTCACCTGCCCCGGCAGCTCCACGGCGGAACAGGAGGCTACGCCAAACAGCTGGCACGGCACGCGCGTGGCGGGCGTGCTGGGGGCGCTCACCAACAACGCCCAGGACATCGCCGGCGTCGACTGGAATGCGCGCATTCTGCCGGTGCGCGTATCGGGGCGCTGCGGCGCGCTGCTGTCCGATACCGTCGACGCCTTACGCTGGGCCGGTGGCCTGCCGGTGCCCGACGTGCCGGCCAACCCGACGCCCGCGCGCGTGGTCAATATCAGCCTGGGTGGCGGCACCTGCAGCAGCATCGAGCAGCAGGCCGTCAACGACCTGAACGCGCGCGGCGTGGTGGTGGTGGCCGCGGCGGGCAACAACCGCGGCGCGGTGGAAGCGCCGGCCGATTGCAGCGGCGTGATCGCCGTTACCGCGCATGCCAACGACGGCGAGAACGCCACCTATGCCAACATCGGCGCGCAGGTCGCCATCAGTGCGCCCGGCGGCGGCTGCGGCAATTCGCGCGTGCAGAACGGGCAGTGCACGGTGACGCCGTCGGTGATCCGCACGCTGAGCAACCTCGGGCAGACCTCGCTGGGCGCGTACACGGTGTCGTCGTCGCAGGGCACCAGCTTTGCGGCGCCGATGGTGTCGGGCGTGGTGGCGATGATGTTTGCGGTGAACGGGGCGCTGACCCCGGCGCAGGTGACCACGGCGCTGAAAGCTTCGGCGCGGCCGCACCCGTCCGGCACCTTCTGCACCACCAACCCCGGTGTGTGCGGCGCGGGGCTGCTCGATGCCGACGGGGCCCTGGTGGCGGCGGGGGCGGCACCGGCCGCCGCAGTGGCGCCGGCGCCCTCATCCGGCGGCGGCGGCGGCGCGGTGCCGGTCTGGGGTGCGTTGCTGCTGACGTTATCCGGCCTGCTGGCCTTTACGCTGCGGCGGCGTGCCTGAATTCTGAAGCGTGGCGCGCGGGCGCTGCCGGTCAGGCGTCGCCCGCGCCTGCCGCCGGCCGCCGCGCCAGCCACCACTCCTGCAACACCCAGCACAGCAACCCGGCCACGGCGCCCGCCGCATGCGCGGCGCGCACCACGCCGAAACCCAGCGCCGGCTCGAACACCACCGGCGCCAGCCACGACTGTTCCAGCCAGACCTTGACCAGCACGCCCAGGCACAGCAGCACGCCCAGCGCGCGTGAGAAGCCCGGCGCGCGCAGCAGCGCCAGCGCGCCCCACACGGCCAGCCCGTGCAGCGCACCGGACAGCCCGCCATACCAGCCGATCGCCGGCACGCGCAGCAGCACGGCTTGCACCGCGATGCCGCAGGCGATCAGCACCAGCAGCATCGCGCGCGCCCGCGCGACGCGACCCGCGAGCGCCAGCAGGCCGGTGGCCGCGAGCGCGTCGGCCAGCCAATGGCGCCAGCCCAGGTGCACCCACATGGCGCTCGCCAGCCGCCACCACTGGCCCTCCATCCGCACCGCGTCGCGCAGGTAAAGACCGTGCGCATGCCACCACGGCACGAAGGTGAACCAGGCCGACAGCGCCCACACCAGCGCGATCGCGACCAGCAAACCCGGCCACGATGCGCCGGCGGGCGCGGGCGCGGGCCGGCCTGCCGCGCTCTCAGTCCTCACCGAACACGGCCCGCCACAGCGCGCGCACCTGCGCGGTCTGCGGCGCCACCGAGGCCGGCGCCACGCGCGCGTGCGCCTGACCGTCGAGCCGCAACTGGTGCTGGCGCGCGCGGAACAGCCGGTAGGCATCGCCCACCGCCAGCGCCAGCGTGGCATCGATCAGCCCCAGTTCGCCGGCCTCGCGCAGCAGCGCGATATTGCCGGCGTTGCGGGTCAGCTGCGGATGGGCGCGGCTGTGCAGCAGCACCAGGTACTGCACCGTGAACTCGATATCGACCATGCCGCCGCGGTCGTGCTTCAGGTCGAACAGGTCGGTCGGGTTGGGATGGCCCTCGGCCACCTTGCGGCGCATCTGCACGATCTCGTTGCGCAGCGCGGCGGCGTCGCGCTGCTGGCACAGCACCTCGCCGCGCAGCGCCTCGAAGCGGTCGCCGATGACGGCGTCGCCGGCGCAGTAGCGCGCGCGCGTGAGCGCCTGGTGCTCCCACACCCATGCGGTGTTGTCGCCCTCGCGCAGCTGGTAGCGGCGGAAGGCGTCGAAGCTGGTCACCAGCAGGCCCGCGGCGCCGTTGGGGCGCAGCCGCGTGTCGACGTCGAACAGCGCGCCGGCCGCGGTATGGCTGGTCAGCCAGGTGATCAGCCGGCGCGCGTAGGTGGCGTAGACATCGGGCGCGCGCTCGTGCTCGTCGTCATAGAGGAAGATGATGTCGAGGTCCGAGGCGTAGCCCAGTTCCTTGCCACCCAGCCGGCCGTAGGCGATCACCGCAAAGCGCGGCGTGTCGCGGTGGCGCGTGGCGAGCTGGCGCCAGACCGTCTCCAGCGTGGCCTCGAGCATGGCGTCGGCCAGGTCGGACAGGCGGTCGGCCACCTGCTCCACCGTCAGCATGCCCTGCAGGTCCTGCAGCAGCACGCGGAAGGTCTCGGCATGATGCTCGCGCCGCAGGATATCCATCTGGTGCTCGACCTGGCCCTCGGCGGCGAGCAGCCGTTCGTGCAGCCGCTTGCGGAACGCGGCCCAGTCCGGCGGGCCGGCGAGCGCGTCGCTGTCGAGCAGCTCGTCGAGCAGCTGCGGATGACGCGTCAGGTAGGCCGCGGCCCAGCGCGAGGCATGCAGCGTCTGCGCGACGCGGTCCATCGCCTGCGGGTACTCGGACAGCAGGGACAGGTACGAGGCGCGGCGGCTGATCGCTTCCAGGAAGTCGATAAAGCGGGCGATGGTGCTGTCGGCGTCTTCCTGGCGCGCGGCCAGGTCGAGCGCGCGATTCACCAGCTGGTCGAAGCGCGCGCGGCTGGACTCGGACAGCGCGCGGTAGCGCAGCGACGTCGCGATCGCGCGCAGGCGGTCTAGCAGTCCGGTGCAGTCGGTGAAGCCGGCGGCCTGCAGGCGATTGCAGGGCGCCGCGACATCATCGCAGGCTGCGTCGTCCTGTTCCTGTTCCGGATTGTCCTGCGCTTGTGCGGCGTTATCGTCGAACACGATGCCCGGCCAGAGCGCTTCGCAGGGGGCGGCATCGGGATCCGAGAAGGTCGCCTCGAACTGCTGCGCCACCGGCTCCTGCAGCGCCGCCAGGCGCGCCAGCAGTGCCTGCCAGTCGGCGCAACCCATCATCCGCGCCACCGCCAGCTGCTCGTCGGGCGACGTCGGCAGATGGTGGGTCTGGGCGTCGTCGCGGTACTGCAGCCGGTGTTCGAGCTGGCGCAGGAAGCGGTAGGCATCGCCGAGCTGCTCGGCCTGGCCGGCGGGCAGCAGGCCGCGCTCGACCGCGACCGCGAGCACTTCCAGCGTCGGCCGCACGCGCAGCGCCGGGTCCTGGCCGCCGCGGATCAGCTGGAACACCTGCGCCATGAACTCGATCTCGCGGATGCCTCCGCGGCCCAGCTTGATATTGAACGAGCGCTGGTTGACGCCGTGCCCGGCCAGCCCGCCGCTGCGCTTGGCGGCTTCGCTGCGGATCTGCGCGTGCAGCGAGCGGATCGCCGCGATCACGCCGTAGTCCAGGTAGCGGCGAAACACGAACGGCATGGTCAGCCGCGCCAGCAGGCTGGCGGTGCGCTGCGCGTGCGGCGTGTCCAGTGCCGACACTACGCGGCCCTTGATCCAGGCATAGCGTTCCCACTCGCGGCCCTGCACCACCAGGTATTCCTCCAGCATGCCCAGGCTGCACGCCAGCGGGCCGGCGTCACCGTTGGGGCGCAGGCGCATGTCGACGCGGAACACATAGCCGTCGCCGGTCACGTCGGCGAGCAGGTTGATCAGCCGGCGTCCCAGCCTGATGAAGTACTCGTGGTTGGACAGGCTGCGCGAACCGCCCTGGGTCTCGCCGTCCTCGTCATAGAGGAAGATCAGGTCGATATCGGACGATACGTTCAGCTCGCGCCCGCCGAGCTTGCCCATGCCGACCACCACCAGTTCCTGCACCTCGCCGCTGTGGGCGCCGACCGGGCGGCCGAAGGTGGCGGCCAGGTCGTCGCCCAGCATCGTCAGGCCATGCTGGATCACCAGCTCGGCCAGGTCGGTCATGGCGCCGGTGACTTCGCCCAGCGTGGCCAGGCCGCGCAGATCGCGCTCGATCACCACGCACATGACCTCGGCGCGCAGGCGGCGCAGCGCCCGCTTGGCGGCCTCTTCGGCATCGGCCGAGGGCTCGTGCAGCGCTTGCAGGCGCGCCTGCATCCAGGCGCGCGTCAGCGGCTGCGTGGCGGCATCGGCGAGGATGGCGGGCAGGTCCGCGCGGGCCTGGACGATGCGGCGCGCGTAATGCGAATACGCAGCCGAGTACAATGCGTGGCCGCCGACCTGGCCGCCGCCGTCGGCTGGCTCGGGCCCCTGCGCCGCCGTGGTGGCAAAGGCGCCGGTGGCCATGGTGCCGGGGCCCTGCCCCGCAGGTGCCGGTGTGGCGAGCGCGCCATGTTGGTCGGTGGCGCCGCCGGCGGCGGAACTCGTCGGGTCAGAGGCAGTCATTCCAGTATTTGAAATGCGAGAAAAGGTGCGGCCAGCGCCGGTGTCATCCTGCAAGCGCATCAGGCGCGCCATCGTAGTGAACGCTGCACGCCACGTGCGCAGGCTTGGCCCGCGCGACCTACGCATTCTTGTTTTAGCCGGCCGGGCACCAGATTGGAGAGCGGCTAGTATTGTCGGATAATCTGCGCATGTCCAGCCGTGCCCCACAACCCGCTGACGGTTCTCCCCCCAATAGCGGCGCGGGTGGGCACGAGGCCGCCGCTACGCTGGCCTCGTCCTCCTCACATCCTGCGGCTTCCCCTCAGATCGATGCCCCCGGCGCCCCGCGCAAGGCGTCCGCCTTTGCGCGCGCCGGCGGACTGGCCCGCGCGGGCGTGCAGGCCGGCCTGCGCGCGACGGCCGCCGCCGTGCGCCATCCGTGCTGGCGCGGGCTGGGCCGCGCGCTGGTGCGCCTGGCGCTGGTGCTGGCTGTGCTGGCGCTGGTGGTGGGCCTGCTGGTCCGCTTCGTGCTGTGGCCGCAGGCATCGACCGCGCGCCAGTGGCTGGAAGAGCGCGCCTCGGCGGCGCTGTCGGCACAGGTCAGCATCGGCACGCTCGATACCTACTGGGACGGCTGGCATCCCGCCTTCCGCGCGGGGGACTTGCGCGCCGTGGACGCCCAGCGCCGCGTGCTGCTCGCCTCCGCCACGCTCGACGGCAAGCTGGCGTGGCGCTCGCTGTTCAGCATGAACTTGCAGTTCGTCACGCTCAGCGCCACCGGCACCGACGTGCTGGTACGCCGCACGCCCGAAGGCCGGCTGCTGGTCGGCGGCATGCTGGTGGACGCGACCGGCGGCCAGCAGGACGACGACCGCTTCCTGGGCTGGCTGACGTCGCAGGGCCGGGTCTCACTGTCGGGCGGCAAGCTGCGCTGGCTCGACGAAAAGGCAAAGCTGCCGCAGCTCGACGTGGGCGAGATCCGCCTCGACGCCCGCCGCGTTGGCGCGCGCCATGCGGTGACGCTGGAAGCGCGCTCTCCGGCGCTGGGCCCGCGCCCGCTGGTGGTGCAGTCCACCTTCCGCAACGACTACCTGCACAGCGCCGGCAACTGGCGCTACTGGACCGGCCAGGCCACCTGGGACCTCGGCCAGCTGCAGCTGCCGGTGCTGCAGCGCTACCTGGCGATGTTCGAGCGCGTCGCCAGCGGCACCTTCAGCACCGACGGCAGCATCGAATTCCGCGAGGGCCGCATCGTGCGCAGCCAGACCCGGCTGCGCGCCAGCGGCGTCGACCTGCAGCTGGCCGGCGCCACCGCGCCGCTGCGGCTGGCCAACGCGCAGGCCTTCCTGCTGCACCGCACCGAGCGAGACGGCAGTAACCTGCTGACCGTCGACACGCTGCTATGGCAGCCGGCCGAGGGCGACGGGCAGGCCGCTGCCGGCGACAGCACCTGGCGCGAAGGCATGCGCAAGGTCACCCTGGGCTGGGCCAGCAACAACGACGGCAGCCTGCGCAAGTTCTCACTCAAGGCGCCCACGCTGGACCTGAACACAGTGCGCGCGCTAGCCACCTCGATGCCGCTGGACACGGCGCTGCTGCGCCGGCTGCGGGCGCTGCAGCCGGCCGGCCACCTGGACAACCTCGACGTCAGCTGGAGCCGCGAGCGCACCGGCATGCTGGATCGCCGCGACGGCAAGGCGCACTACAAGTTGCAGGGCACGCTGCGCAACGTCTCGCTCAACGGCCAGCCGGCGGCGCCGGCGCTGGGCGCCGACGGCAGGCCGCGGCTGGGCACGCCCGGCTTCTCGAACCTGTCCGGAACCTTCGCCTTTGACGACCAGCAGGGCAGTATCCGTTTCGAAGGCAGTGGCGCGGCGCTGACGCTGCCCGGCCTCTTTGAAGAGCCGCGCCTGCCCTTCGACCAGATCGGCGGCGACGTGCGCTGGACCCATACCGGCGGCAAGCTGGCGGTGACGCTGGACGGCATCCGCTTTGCCAATGCCGACGCGGCGGGCACGGTGCGCGGCACTTGGCGCGAAGGCGGCGACGACGGCTCCGGCATCGCCGACCTGAGCGGCGAAATGACCCGGGCCCAGGTGGCGCGCGTGCCGCGCTACCTGCCGCTGTCGATCCCGGCCGGCACCCGGCACTACCTAGCCGGCGCGCTGGCGGGCGGCGAGGCGGCCAACGTGCGCTTCGTGCTCAAGGGCGACCTGGCGCACTTCCCGTTCCACGCTCCGCACGAGAAGGCGGGCGAGTTCCGCGTCGAGGTGCCGATCGAACACGTGCGCTACCAGATCGCCCCGCACGAGACCGCCACCGGCGCCGCCGGCGGCGCGCCGCTGTGGCCGGACTTTAGCGATATCGCCGGACAGGTGGTGTTCGATCGCGGCGGCATGACCTTCCTGGCGAAGCGAGCGGCGGTGCAGGATATCCCCGGCGTCACGCTGCAGGACGTCAGCGGGCGCATCGACGATCTCAGCGAGCATGGCCGGCTGGTGATCGACGGCGGCGCCAGCGGTCCGGTGGAGGGCTTCCTGCGCTATATCACCACCTCGCCGGTGCGCGAATGGACCGCGCGCGTGGCCGATGCGGCGCGCGCGCATGGCAACGGCGAACTCAAGCTCAAGCTAGACATGCCGCTGGAACACGCCAACGCCGCCAAGGTCGCGGGCCGCTTCCACTTCCCGGGCAACGATGTCGTGCTGAGCCCGCAGATGCCGCTGCTGGGCAACGCCAGCGGCACCATCACGTTCAACGAGCACGGCTTCGGGCTGGAAAACCTGCGCGCGCGCTTCCTGGGCGGCGAGGTGCGGCTGGGCGGAGGCACCCAGCCCGACGGCGCCACGCGCGTGAGCGCCAGCGGCAACGCCTCGGCGGCCGGGCTGCGCGAGGCGGCCGCGGGCTCGGCGCTGGCGCCTCTGGCGGCGCGCCTCGAAGGCAGCACGGGCTACAGCGTGGTGATCGGCACCGTCGGCGTTGCCCCGCAGCGTCAGCTGCAGGTGCAGCTCAGCTCCGAACTCAACGGCATGGCGATCAGCCTGCCCGCGCCGCTGGCCAAGGCCGCGGCGCCCGACCTGCCGCTGCGGGTGGACCTGCGCCCGGCCAGCGGCGCGGGCCGCGCCGGCACTGACGAACTGGTGGTGCAACTCGGCAATGCGCTGAACGCGCGCTACCTGCTGCGCCGCGACCAGAATGGCGACAGCGGCAACAACGGCATCGAGGTGCTCGCCGGCGGCATCGGCGTGCAGCAGGCGGCGCCGCCGCCGGCAGCCGGCGTCAGTGCCGCCGCCACCTTCGAGCAGCTCGATATCGACGCCTGGCGCGCCGCCTTCGCCACGACCGCCGCCAACGGCAACGCCGCGGGGACACCCTCGCCCTTCCTGCCCGGCCGCATCGCGCTGCGCGCACGCACGCTGCACGGCATGGGCCGCACGCTGGATGATGTGACGCTGGACGCGACGCGCGAGGGCGACGGCTGGAACGCCAAGGTCGACTCGCGCCAGGTCGCCGGCGCGGTGCAGTGGCGCCCGGCCGGGCCGTCAGCGTCCGGCTCGCTGCAGCTGCGCCTGTCGCGCCTGAACGTGCCCGATGCCAGCGACGAACACAACGTGGTGGACGCGCTCGCCAGCAGCATCGACGACCTGCCCGCGATCGACCTGGTGGCCGACCAGTTCATGCTGCGCGGGAAAGACTTCGGCAAGCTCGAGGTCAAGGCGCGTACCGGCATGAGCGGCGCCGACCCGGTCTGGACGCTGGACAAGCTGCAGATCGACCAGCCCGGCGCCACGCTCACCGGCAGCGGCAGCTGGCGCGTGCCGCGCCGCCTGCGCGCCGATGGCAACGCCGAGCGCCGCACGCTGCTGTCGTTTGTCATCGATATCCGCGACGCCGGCGCCACGCTCGACCGCCTGGGCCTGGCGCATACGCTGCAGGACGGCAAGGGCAAACTGGAGGGGCGCGTGGCCTGGCGCGGCTCGCCGCTGTCGATCGACTATCCGACGCTGTCCGGCAAGCTGTCGCTGGAACTGGAGAACGGCCAGATCCTGAGCGTCGAGCCGGGCGCGGCGCGGCTGCTGGGCGTGCTCAGCCTGCAAGGGCTGCTGCGCTTTGCCACGCTGGATTTCCGCACCCTGTCCGGGCGCGGACTGCTGTTCGACCGCATTGCCGGCACCGGCACCATCGAGAACGGCGTCGGCACGATCGAGGAATTCCAGCTCCGCAGCCCGCAGATCATCGCCAGCATGGCCGGCACCGCCAACCTGCTGCGCGAGACGCAGGACCTGCGCGTGGACGTGGTGCCGCGCATCAACGCCACCTCCACCTCGGTCGCCGCCGCGTTTATCAACCCGGTGCTGGGCATCGGCACGCTGGCCGCCCAGTTGCTGTTCGCCGACGAATTCTCCAAGATGTTCACCCAGCACTACCGCATCACCGGCAGCTGGGCCAACCCGCAGATCGGCAAAGTGGAGGACAATAAGGCGCGAGGCACGACCTTCCAGAACGGCGCGGATCCGGCCTTCCCGCGCTGATTTTCTTGGTGAACCTGCTTTACCGGTGAACCTTTCGCCGTCCACAGAGGAAACCAACGCCCATGACAGCCCCCGCCCCGTTTCGCGTTGCCGCGGTCCAGACCGTCACCGGCACTTCGCTCGATGCCAACCTCGCACGCGCCGACGCGCTGATCGCCGAGGCCGCCGCCAGCGGCGCGCAGCTGGTGCTGCTGCCCGAGTACTTCTGCATGATGGGCCGGTCCGAATCCGACAAGATCGCCGTGCGCGAGCACGACGGCGACGGCCCGGTGCAGCAGTTCCTGGCCGACGCGGCGCGCCGCCACGGCATCTGGCTGGTGGGCGGCACGCTGCCGATGTGGTGCGACGACCCGGAGCGCGTCTACAACACCTCGCTCGCCTTCGACCCGCGCGGCGAGCGCGTGGCACGCTACGACAAGATCCACCTGTTCGGCTTCACCCGCGGCACCGAGAACTATGACGAGTCGCGCACCATCCTGGCCGGCCGCACGCCGGTCAGCTTCGATGCGCCGTGCGGCCGGGTGGCGATGTCAGTGTGCTACGACCTGCGCTTTCCGGAGCTGTACCGCGGTCTGGCCGCAGGCGAAGGCACCAGCGTGATTCTGATGCCCGCCGCCTTCACCTACACCACCGGGCAGGCGCACTGGGAAATCCTGCTGCGCGCCCGCGCCATCGAGAACCAGTGCTATGTGCTGGCCGCCGCACAGGGCGGCAAGCATGAGAACGGGCGGCGCACCTGGGGTCATTCGATGCTGGTCGATCCCTGGGGCGAAGTGCTGGCCATGCTGCCCGAGGGCGAAGGCGTGGTCGGCGGTGTCATCGACCCGGCACGCCTGGACGAGGTCCGGCAGAACCTGCCGGCGCTGCGACACAGGGTGCTGTAGCATGTACGCAATCGCGGGGCCTGCGGGCGCCCGCTCACGGATTTTCCCGCGCCGGCAAGACAGAGAGCAAGCCGGCACGATCCAAAGTTAGAAAGGACATTTCATGAACGCCGGCGATCTCGGAATCCGCAACCTGGCCACCGCGCAGCAACTGCTGCTGGCGCCGTACGGCCTGGATGAAGCCAAGCTCCAGCGCGTGCTGGCCGATATCTTCACGCACAAGGTCGACTACGCCGACCTGTACTTCCAGTACACCCGCAACGAGGCCTGGAGCCTGGAAGAAGGCATTGTCAAGTCGGGCAGTTTCAGCATCGACCAGGGCGTGGGCGTGCGCGCCATCTCGGGCGACCGCACTGCCTTCGCCTACTCGGATGACATCAGCCTGCCGGCGCTGTCGCAGGCGGCAGCGGCCACGCGCACCATCGGCCGGGCCGGCAGCGGCCGCATCAAGGTCGCTGGCGAGATGGCCACGCACGCCGGGCGCAACCTGTACGCCCCCAACGACCCGCTCGATTCGATGAGCGCGGCCGAAAAGGTGGCCCTGCTCGAACGCATCGAGCGCATGGCACGCGCCAAGGACTCGCGCGTGGTGCAGGTGATGGCGGGCCTCGCTGGCGAATACGACGTGGTGCTGGTGGCGCGCAGCGACGGCGTGATCGCCGCCGACGTGCGCCCGCTGGTGCGCGTTTCGGTCACGGTCATCGCCGAACAGGGCGGGCGCCGCGAGATCGGCTCGTCCGGTGGCGGCGGCCGTTATGCCTACGGCTACTTCACCGACGACCTGCTGCAGACCTACGTGAACGAGGCGGTGTCGTCGGCGCTGGTCAACCTGGATGCGCGCCCCGCCCCGGCCGGCGCCATGACCGTGGTGCTCGGCCCGGGCTGGCCCGGCGTGCTGCTGCACGAAGCGGTCGGCCACGGCCTGGAAGGCGACTTCAACCGCAAGGGCTCGTCGGCCTTTGCCGGCCGCATGGGCGAACGCGTCGCGGCCAGGGGCGTGACCGTGGTCGACGACGGCACGCTGGCCAACCGCCGCGGCTCGCTCAACCTGGACGATGAAGGTAACCCGACCCAGTGCACCACGCTGATCGAGGACGGCATCCTGCGCGGCTATATCCAGGACACGCTCAACGCGCGCCTGATGAAGATGCCGGTCACCGGCAACGCACGCCGCGAAAGCTATGCCGCGCTGCCGATGCCGCGCATGACCAACACCTATATGCTCAATGGCGACAAGGATCCGCAGGAGATCATCGCCAGCGTCAAGAAGGGCCTGTACGCGGTCAACTTCGGCGGCGGCCAGGTCGACATCACCAACGGCAAGTTCGTGTTCTCGGCGAGCGAGGCGTACATGATCGAGGACGGCAAGATCAGCTACCCGGTCAAGGGCGCGACGCTGATCGGCAACGGCCCGGAATCGCTGAAGGACGTCACCATGATCGGCAACGACATGCGCCTGGATTCGGGCGTCGGCGTATGCGGCAAGGAAGGCCAGAGCGTGCCGGTGGGCGTGGGCCAGCCGACGCTGCGCATCGAGAACATGACGGTGGGTGGCACCGCCTGACGCCTCCGCGCGATACGGAAAACGGGACCTGCACGGTCCCGTTTTTCATTGGCGCGGTGCGCCATGGCCGCAGCCCACGGCCGTTGCGGAAGAACGCGGCGTCGCCGACACTTGCCAACATTTTCAAAAGGCGCTATAAAGATGCTTCGCTGTGCGACAAGCAACGGACGCACCGCGAAAAATCGTCCACCGGCGCGCAATTTCCTGCCTTTCTGCCACGCAGTGCAGCATAAATTCAGCGCCTACCGACCAAATCGACCCAGCCTGACCCAAGCCAACGTTTTTTTCCGCCATGTCCGCTAAGTTTTACTTTTACTTTTTTAGCGATCTCACACCGCTGGCGGATAGGGAGGGACGGCTGTAAGCAGCGCCCCGAATACAAAAGAAACCGCCAGCGACCCTGGCGGTTTTTTTATACCTGTTTGCCGAAGTACCCCAAGAACCCGATTCCCCACTCCACGACCTCACAGAAATCCCGGAGCCATCATGCTGAAGAACACCGACGACCTACGCATTCGCGAACTCAAGGAACTGCTGCCGCCCGCGCACCTGATCCGCGAGTTTGCCTGCTCCGAAAAGGCCTCGGACGTGATCTACGGCGCGCGCCAGGCCATGCACCGCATCCTGCACGGCATGGATGACCGGCTGATCGTCATCATCGGCCCCTGCTCGATCCACGATACCCATGCCGCGCTGGATTACGCCAAGCTGCTCAAGGACCAGCGCGAGCGCTTCGCCGGCGAGCTGGAAGTGGTGATGCGCGTGTACTTCGAGAAGCCGCGCACCACGGTGGGCTGGAAGGGCCTGATCAACGACCCGCACATGGACGGCAGCTTCAAGATCAACGACGGCCTGCGCACCGCGCGCGAGCTGCTGCTGAACATCAGTGAGATGGGCGTGCCGACCGGCACCGAATACCTGGACATGATCAGCCCGCAATACATCGCCGACCTGGTCAGCTGGGGCGCGATCGGTGCGCGCACCACCGAGTCGCAGGTGCACCGCGAGCTGGCATCGGGACTGTCGTGCCCGGTGGGCTTCAAGAACGGCACCGACGGCAACGTCAAGATCGCAGTGGACGCAATCAAGGCCGCCTCGCAGCCGCACCATTTCCTGTCGGTAACCAAGGGCGGCCACTCGGCGATCGTTTCGACCTCCGGCAACGAGGACTGCCACGTGATCCTGCGCGGTGGCAAGGCGCCCAACTACGACGCCGCCAGCGTGCAGGAAGCGTGCGACGCCATCGCCAAGGCCGGCCTGGCCTCGCGCCTGATGATCGATGCCTCGCACGCCAACAGCAGCAAGAAGCATGAGAACCAGATCCCGGTGTGCGAAGACATCGGCCGCCAGATCGCCGGCGGCGATGAGCGCATCATCGGCGTGATGGTCGAATCGCACCTAGTGGCGGGGCGACAGGACCACGTGCAGGGCACGCCGGTGGAGAACCTGACCTACGGCCAGTCCGTGACCGATGCCTGCATCGGCTGGGACGACTCGGTCAAGGTGCTCGAGGGCCTGGCCGAGTCGGTGCGCCAGCGCCGGCTGGTGCCGGGCAGCGGCAACTGATGCTGAAGCTGCGGGCGCTCATGCCCGCACGCATGGCGGCCGGCTACATCCGGCTGTCATGCATGGCGCCGCCGCTGAGGTCGGCCAGGTCCGGCGTGACCTCGGCGTAGCGCAGCAGTTTCCCACCATGGCGGGCAATAAAGGCGGCGGCATCGCTTTCGGCCCTGAAGCTGGCCAGCGTCGGCCCCATCGAGCCATGGCGCCGGCTGCCGGCAACATAGAGGCCGGTGGTGGCATCGAACCAGTGGCCGCGCGGACGCTCCCAGTCGGCGCGGGCCATGTCCTGCACGAACGCCGCGCGCACCGGCCTGATCCGCTCCGGCCGCAGCAGCGCGTGGAACATCTCCACCGTATCGCAGAACCAGTGCGGGTGCGCCTCGCCCAGGTAGAAGACCTGCGCCTTCGGCCCGGGATAGTCGGCCAGCAGCATGCCGTCCAGCGCGCAGGCGGTGGCGGACTCGATCTCTTCCGGTTGCGCGGCGGCATCCGGCTTGCGACCGCAGGCGGCGACCAGGACGGCGCTGCCGGCCATGGCCAGAAGCAGGTTGCGGCGACGTAATGACAAAGGGGAACACATCAGCGGAATCTCCTGGCAGCAAGAACCAGCGGCACGGCGATCCACGCCAGCAGCGCCGCGCCGGTCGGCCAGGGGCTGGCCAGCGCGGGCGGCACAATGCTGGCAACACCGCCGGCGCTGCGCAACTGGTCCAATGAAAAGGCATTGACGATACGGAACAGGTCGGCCGGGTTCAGCAACAGCAGCCAGGCGATCCAGTCGGTGGCGGCGACGCTGTTGCCCTCGCCACCGCCGGCAACCAGCACCCCGAGCAGCAACAGGTCGAACACCAGCACGAAGAAGAACCACAGGCCGATGGCCAGCCCCGACGCCTGCGCGCGATCGCGGCTCAACACCGACAGCCACAGCGCCAGACTCAGGAACGCGAGGCCGAGCAGCGCCGCGCTGGCGACGAAGCCGAGGTAGTGGTACAGCCCCGGCCAGCCGAACTGGCGCGCCAGCAGCACCGCCATCAGCGCAAAGCCGCCGGCGGTGGCCAGCACCAGCGCGGCGGCCAGCCCCAGGTACTTGCCCAGCAGCAGCTCGCCGCGCGTCAGCGGCAAGGACAGCAGCAGGTCCAGCGAGCCGCGCTCGCGCTCGCCCACCACGGCGTCGAAGCCCAGCAGCAGCGCGATCATCGGCACCAGGTAGATCACCAGGCTGGCCAGGCTGGTGATGACGAACTCCAGCGAGCGCGGCCCTAGCACGCCCTGCTCGGCGCCGCCGAAGTAGCCGATCGCCACCGACAACGCGGTGAAGACCGCGGCCACGGCCAGCACCCAGCGGTTGCGCATCCGGTCCCGGAATTCCTTGGCCGCGAGCGCGGCAACCTGCCTTGCATCGATCCACGCGCACATGCTTATCCCCTCATGCCAAGGAACAGGTCTTCGAGCGACGGCTCGCGGATCTGCAGGTCCAGCAGCCGGCTTGCGAGTGGCTGCAGCGCGGCCAGCACCGGCATCTTGGCGGCGGCCGGGCAGCGCACGGTCAGCTCGCCGGGCGTGGCGCCTTCAACAATCTCCAGCGCGTGCTGCGCCGGCGGGCCCAGCATGCGCAGCGCCTCGTCGCGCGCGCCCGGCTCGACCCGCAGTGCCAGCGTGAGCGGCATTCCGGCCCGGGCACGTAGTGCCTCCAGGCTGCCGGTGGCCTGCAGCCGGCCCGCGGACAGAATGGCAAAGCGGTCGATGCGCTGCTGCAGCTCGGCCAGGATGTGCGACGTGATGACGATGGTCACCCCGGTCTCGCGCAGCGCGTTGAGCATGGCGTAGAAGTCGCGGATCGCGGCCGGGTCCAGCCCGTTGGTCGGCTCGTCGAGAAACAGCACGCGCGGCGCGCCCAGCAGCGCCTGCGCAAACCCGAGCCGTTGCCGCATGCCTTTCGAGTACTCGCGCACCGGGCGCGCGGCGGCGCCGGACAGGCCCACCTGCGCCAGCATCGGCACGCATGCATCGGCGGGCACGCCTTTCAGTCGCGCGAAGAAGCGCAGCGTCTCCCGCCCGCTCAGGTTGTCGTACAGCACCAGGTGCTCGGGCAGGTAGCCGATGCCGCGCCGCGCGGCCCGGAAGGCGTGACTGCCCACGGCGGCACCGGCGACAACCAGCGTGCCTTGCGTGGGCGGCAACAGGCCCAGCATCATGCGGAACAACGTGCTCTTGCCAGCGCCGTTATGGCCGATCAGCCCGAGTAGCTCGCCCTGCCCGACGGTCAGGCTGACATCGTCGACGGCACGCAGCGCGCCAAAGTGCTTGCTGACACCAGACAGCACGATGACGCCCATGGCCGGATCAGTTGCCGGCGTCGGTCTGCTCATGCCAGTTCCTCCAGTTGGCGCGGGCCGGACGCATCCGCGGATAGGCATCGACCACGCCCGGCACCCGGATCACCGGGAACTGGCGCCCGGCCAGCCGCAGCGCCTGCAGTGCGGGGCTGCCCAGCAGCAGCGTCACGCCCGGGTAGCGCCAGCTGAGCCGGTCGACCAGGTCGTTGGCCTGGTATGGGACGTCGCCCACGCTGTCGCCGTCGCGGTCCCAGCCCAGGTAGTTGCTCCAGTAGTTGCCCTGCAGGCGCTCGGACGGATTGCGCCCGCCCCAGGGCTCGTCGCGGGCGCCGACATAGCGCACCGGCTCGCGGTTGCCGATGAAGTCGTTGCCCTGCACCACGTTGCGGGTCGAGCCCGCCGACAGGTGCACGCCGATGGCGTTGCCCAGCACCAGGTTGCCGCGCAGCTGCGCATACTCGACGTCGTAGATAAAGAAGCCGCGCTGATTGTGCGCGACCACGTTGCCCTCGATCACCGAATCCTGCAGCGTGCGCAGCATGATGCCGTGGTCGGCGTTGCCCCAGGTGCGGTTGTTGCGCACGACCTGGTCGCGCACTTCCATCAGCGCCAGCCCGCCGCGATTGCGGTAGCTGTCGTTGTCTTCCCACAGGTTGTGGTACGAGTTCATGTAATGGGTGCCGTAGCGGCTGTAGTGCAGCCGGTTGCCGCGGAAGACCGCCTGGTGCGATACGTCCACATAGAGCGCATCGCGCACGAAGCTGATGTTGTTGTCGAGGATGCGCGCGCCGCGCGTGTTATAGAGCTGCACGCCGTTGCCGCGCTGCGCCGAGTTGTAGTCGCGCTTGCCGGTGATGGTGTTGGCTTCGACGCGCACGTCGTCGGCCTTTTCGATCCACAGGCCGAACAGGTTGTAGGTCAGGTCGCAGCGGCGCACGACGGCGCGGTGCGCGCCGGGCTGGATGTAGATACCGGCGTTCTGGTCCTTCAGGCTGTCGCCGGAATCGCGCACGATCAGGCCTTCCACCACCACGTCGGAGGCGGTGATGCGCAGCGTGTCGCCGCGCAGCGCGCCGCTGAGCGTGGGCCGGCCGATGCCGCGCAGCAACAGCGGCTTGCCGACGACAAAGTTGCCGGTGTAGGTGCCGCGTTCGATGTCGATGGTGTCGCCCGCACGGGCCGCTTCGATCGCAGGCTGCAAGGGATCGCCCGGGCGCACGCGCCAGGTGGCGGCATGCGCCTGTGCGGCGACAAGCACGCACGCCATCGCCAGGGCAAGGAACGGCTTCATGCGGACAGCATCCCCATGCCCTTCAGCGTTAGGAACAACACGGCGCCCACCAGCAGGTTCTTGAAGCCGACGTAGCACAGCATGTCCATCACGGTGGCGCGCCGGTAGCGGCCGCGCCACCACGGGCCGTCCTTGACATAGCGTCGTCCCGACAGCCGGATCAGCACCTCGTACACGCTCCAGCCCAGCCACCAGCCGATCACGGCGCCGGCGCGCAGCTGCCCGGTGGCGGCCAGCGCCCAGGCCACGGTGGCCGCCAGCGCAATCGCGAGCCCCGCCACCTGCAGCGCGCGCGCCGAGCGCCAGCCCTGCCCGCTCCACGGCCAGAGGTGATCCCACAGCGCGCTGAGCCAGCGCGCGGCGCCCGCCTTGGCTGCGTACGGCGGCGCCACCGGATCGGTCGGCAGGCGCGGATCCGGGCCCGCCAGTTTCGGCGCCGCACCCGGCACCGAAACTGGCACCACCGGAATGAAATAGCCGTCGCGGCCCACCGGCGTCAGCGCCAGCCCGTCGCGCTCGCGCCGCTTGCGCTCGCGCGCCAGCGGCGGGCAGCCGCGCGTGTCGGTGTAAAGCACCATGCAGTCCAGGCAATGCAGGCATTCGCGCTGGTCGATACGACCGTTGGCATCGATCGCCTGGGAGCCACAGCCCACCGCGCACGCCTTGCAGCGGTTGCAATCCGCCTTGCGCCGCAGCCCGAACCAGCGGAACGTGCTCGGCATCGCCAGCGCGGCGCCGAGCGGGCACAGGTACTTGCAGTACGGCCGTTCGATAAACAGCGACAGCCCCAGCAGCGTGCAGGCGAAGAGCCCATACGGCCAGGCCCGGTTGCCGATACCGACCAGGAACGTGGTCTTGAACGGCTCGACTTCCGCCAGCATTTCGGCCAGCCCCATCGAGAACACCGACACCGCCAGCAGCCCGAAGAACACGCCGTACTTGACCCACTTGAGCCGGTCATGCCACCGGCGCGGCAGTTGCCGCTGCCAGCGTTTGAGGCCGAGGAAGCGGCCCAGCTTGAAGATCGCCTCGGACAGCGAGCCGAACGGGCACAGCCAGCCGCAGAACAGCCCGCGCCCGAACAGCAGCACCGTGACGATAATGAAGATCCAGAAGCAGAAGATAAAGGGATCACTCAGGAACAGCGCCCAGTCCCAGCGCAGCAGCAGCGCATGGAACCACGTCAGCACCTGCGTGACCGATGGCTGCGCCATCGCGCCAAAGCCGACGAACATGATGCTGAGCGCCCAGGCCGTGTACTTGAACGCATTCACCGGCCACTTGTTCTTGTGCGTGGCGCGCCGCGTCAGGCGGTCGCGCAGCGCGTAGACCAGCGTGACGGCGCACAGCAGTGCCACGAACAGCGCGATGGCGCTCGCCTGCTTGCGCCAGACCTTGCGCCACGGTGCCTCGGGCTCGTCGATATGCGGCCGGCCACCCTGCAGCATGGTCTCGGGCAGCCAGTATGGCGCGTCGAAGCTGGCAAAGCTGCGCGTGCCGGTGGCGCGGTCCACGCGATTGCCGAGGAACGACAGCTTCCACGGATACGCCGCGGAAAAGCCCGGCGAGCGGATCACGAAGATCGCCGACTCGGTAGGCGTCGGCGCGCCCTCCGCTGCCACGCCATAGAGGTTCAGGTAGTCGAGGTCGCGGAAGGTGAACGCGTCCGCGCCCTGGCGCACCTGCACGCGGTCATAGATGCCGCCGCGCACGAAGCCCGAGCCCTTGAACGATTCCGCGCCCGCGGTGCGGATCACGAAGATGGCGTGCTCGTCCGGCTGCAACTGCGCCCGCAGCCCCTGCCAGCCGGCGTCGCCCAGCACGCTGCGCCCGATATCGGGATGGTTGAGGTCGCCGAACCACAGCTCGATAAACGGCCCGTCAGCACCTTGCAGGCCAACCTGCGCCGGCTGCACCAGCAGCCGCTGCACCGCGCCGCTCGCCGCCAGTTGCTGCCAGCTGTAGCGCTTGCCGCTTTGGGCAAAGCTTGCCGGCGCGCGCTGCGTCGGCGCCAGGATGCCGACCTGCCGCGCGACTGCCGCACCCGACGTGGTCAGCACCTGGTTCTGCGCGATCACGGTCACGGTGGCGCCGGAAATGGCATCGACCCCGACCACGCCTTCATCGGGGCGCGACTGCCCCACTTCGATCTTGTCGGCGACGGACTTGCCCACGTACTGCCGGTTGAAATTCAGCAGGGCCGATTCCGGAATGCCCAGCAGCAGGATCGGCTCCGAATGCTTCAGCACCTTCACGCCGGCATAGCGGCCGTGCGTGTCCAGGCCGATCAGCGTCACCACCGGCTTGCCGGAATACGCCGGCGTATCGGTGATATCGGTGGACAGCATCACGTAGCCGAGCAACACCGGCTTGCCGTCGGCGCCGGTGCCGTAGCCCTCCACATAAGGCGGCTGGCCCTTGCGCGGCGAGAAGCGGGTGGCGCCGGGCAGCACCTCGGCGCACGACACCAGCGCGCACAGGTCTGCGGCCGTGGCCAGCTCGGGCGGCAGCGCAGCCTCGTAGGCGCCGGCGTGCGTGGTCGTGGCGGACAGCCCCCCTAGCAGGCATGCGGCCAGCAGGACCGCGAACAGTTGGCGGATAGCGTAAATCATGGAAATGGCAGGCTGTCGAGGCGGGTTGCGCCGCCCTTCCCGTGTGGGAAGGGCGGCGCGCGCAGTGGTCGGGGCAAGCCGGCTCAGGCCTCGACGATCATGCGACTGCGCATCTCCAGGTGCAGCGCGTGACAGAAGTGGGTGCAATAGCACCAGAACACGCCCGGCTTGTCGGCGACAAAGGTCACCGACGCCGTCTCCTGCGGATTGACGATGAAATTGATGTTGTACTTCGGGATGGCGAAACCGTGCGTCAGGTCCTCGATCTTGTCCAGGTTGGTCAGGATCAGCGTGACCTCGTCGCCCTTCTTCAGCTTGATCTCGCGCAGGCTGAACACCGGCGCCTGCGAGGTGATCTTCACCGTCACCTTCCTGCCGTCGCGGAACACGCCGGATTGCTGCGCATCCTTGATCGCCAGCGGGAAATCGTCCAGCGCATACACCTGCCTGGGCCGCAGCAGCTCGCGGCGGAAGATGACGAAGTCATGCGGTTCGCTGTGCACCGGGTGGTCCGCCAGCAGCACCATCTTGTCGCCGGAGATATCGATCAGTTGCTCGTTCTCCGCGTGCAGCGGACCCACCGGCAGGAAGCGGTCCTTGGAGAACTTGCAGCCCACCGCGAGGAACTTGCCGTCAGCGGCCACCGTCTCCGATTGCGAGGCATTGAGGTGGCCGGGCTGGTATTGCACGTCGAGCCGGTCCACCACGTACTTCGCGTTCTTGTCGCCCTTGTGGAAACGGATCGCCGATTCGATGTTCCACTTGACGATCTGGCTGTCCAGGAACAGCGTGGTGTAGGCATTGCCGCGGCCGTCGAACGCGGTATGCAGCGGCCCCAGGCCCAGCTCGACCTCGGCGACGATGGCGTCGTCGAGCTTCGCCAGCTTGCCGTCGAACCATTCCAGCACCCTGGCGAGCTCGATCACCGTGCCGGTGGGCGACAGCTTGCCCGCGCAGATGAAGTACTTCTGGTCCGGGCTGGCATTGACGCCGTGCGGGTTCTTGGGCACCGACACATAGGCGGTCAGCGCGGTCTTCGGGTCCTGGTTGGCGGCATGCGTGCCGTCGACCACCGGCACCTTCGAAGCACCGATGGTCTTGAACTTGCCTTCCTTGATGGCCGCCTCGATGCGCGCGATGTTGAAGAACAGGCAGGCATCGCGCTCGGCCGACATCATGTCCTCGAAGCGTGCGCCCATCTCCACGTTGTACTGGTTGGTGGCGGCCAGCTTGCCGTCGTACGAGGTCGCCACCAGGTCGCAGTTGCCATCGATCAGCACCTGCCAGCGCACCGCCATCGATTCGGCGTCGACGCAGGTGAAGAGCGAGCGGTACTTGCCGGCGTCCTCGGTCGGCGTATTGGGCAGCGGCACGCCAAACTCGGCGCCGCAGAATACGCGCGTGGTGTAGTTGATCTTCGCGTCGACGGGGTCGCGCTTGTCCGGGAAGATGCCGTGGAAGCCCTGCACATTGGGCAGCTCGGTGATCTTGTCGCAGATGAAGTAGTCGAGCCGGATGCGCGCCAGGCGCGCGTTGATCTTGTCGTTGATCCACGCATAGCGGCCGTCGTAGTTGCCGTCCTTGTACGAGGCATGCACGTGATGCGTGTCGCCGACGGTGTATTGCAGGCTGCCGTCGGGACGCGTGCCCATCACGCGCTTGGATTCATTGGTAATACCCCATCCAGTCAGCGCATCCGGCACGAAGCATGGAATGCGGTGCAGCTCGCGCCCGGAGGGCAATCCCAGCACGCGCACGTCGCCGGCATGGCCGCCGCTCCACAGGCCATAGTAGGTATCGAGCTCGCCCGGCTTCAGGTGCACGGAGGTGCCGGCATGCGCGGCATGGGCACCGGCGCCACTTGCAGGGGTGGCTGCGGCCGGCGCGCCGCCCTTGTCGGTGCAGGCTGCCACGCCGGCAAGGCCGGCGAGCGCCGCAGTATTGATAAAGCGCCGCCGTCCCGGCGCGGCCGGTGCATCTGTGTATGGCAGTTGATCCTGGGAATGCCTGGTCATCTTCGATCCTCGAACCGTCATTGCAAAGGGCGGAGTCCGCTCCGCCGGCTTTCTTCGTTGTGTGTCTTCCTGTGGCCTCGTGCTGCCGGCTACAGATACTCGAAGCAGTTGGCGCGAACGAGGTTGATGATCGTCAGGGTTCTCTTAAATATTCATTATTGATGCATGTTTTTTGGGGGCGCTGCGCAGAGAATGGCGACACAGCAACGTCACCGGCCGATGCGGCTAGCGCCGCGAACCTCGTCATGCGCTTCAAGACCCTACTGCAGACACTGTCTTCCACCGCTGTCATCGACACCACGCGCCGCGCCATGATCCGCGGCGCCGCCGGCGTGCCGCTGCTCGCCACCGGCATGTTCGTGCGACCCGCGCTGGCCGACCCCACGGTCACGCGCGCGTCGCGCCGCCTGCTGGGCACGCGGGTGGACATCGTCGTGCAGGGCGCCAGCCACACCGCGGTGCAGGCAGGCATCGCCGCGGCCTTCGGCGAGATGGCGCGGCTGGAGCAGTTGATGAGCCGCTACCGCCCCGACAGCCAGGTCAGCGCGCTGCAGCGTGCGGCGGGCCGGCATCCGGTGCGCGTGGCGCCGGAAGTGATGGCGGTGCTGCAGGCCGCTGCCGCGGTGTCGGCGCGTAGCGGCGGCGCCTTCGATATCACGGTCGGTGCCTTCACCGGCTGGCGCTTCGGCGAGGATGGCATCCGCGTGCCCGACGCCGCCGAGCTCGCGCGCGAACGCCCGCTGGTGGGCTACCGGCAGGTCATGCTCGACGCCCGGCGCGGCGAGGCGATGCTGGCCCGCCCCGGTATGCGCCTGGACCTGGGCGGCATTGCCAAGCTGCCGATCCTTGACGCGGGCATGCAGGTCCTGCGGCGCCACGGGCTGCGCCATGCAATGGTCAACGGCGGCGGCGACGTGCTGGCCAGCGGCCAGCTGCAAGGGCGCGACTGGCGCGTCGGCGTGCGCGACCCGCTGGCGCCGGCGCGGCTGCTGGGCGTGCTGCAGGTGTCTGACGCCGTGGTGGCGTCATCCGGCGACTACGAGCGCTGCTTCATCGCCGGCGGCAGGCGCTACCACCATGTGCTGGATCCCGCCACCGGCCTGCCCTCGGCGGGGCCACACGGCGTAACGCTGGTCGCGACGACGGCGGCGGCGGTGAACGGGCTGGGCGCCGCGCTGATGGTGGCCGGCCAGGCTGCGGCGGGCCGGCTGCTGGCCGGGGTGGCTGGCGTCGATGCGCTGGTCGCCGGCGACGGCCGGCCATGGATGTCGCCGGGCATGGCGCAACGCCTGCAAGCCTGAAGGGAGCGCCGCGCCCGCCACTTCGGCGCGCCAAAAGAAGAAGCCGCTTCCGGGGAAGCGGCTTCCTGGCCATCGGCGCGGCAAGGGCCGCGCACCGGCTTACTTCTTCAGCACCAGGTCGCCAGGCAGCGACTCGATGTAGGCGGCCATGTCCTTCAGTTCCTTGCGGGTGAACGGACGCGGCTTGCCATCCTTGCCGGTCACGGCCGGGTTGGCGTTGACCTGGCCGGCCATGATCGCGTTGGAGCGGCCCACCAGCGGGCTGCCCGACACCTGGTAGGACAGCAGCGCGTGGTACAGGTAATCGGCATGCTGGCCGGCGAGCTTCGGGTAGTCCGGCGAGATCGGCTTGTTCATGCCAGCACCGTGGCAGGCCACGCAGGCACCCTTTTCTACCAGCGCCTTGCCGTTGGCAAGGTCGGCGGCCGAAGCCGGCATGGCAGCAGCACCCAGCACGAGTGCGCCGAGCGCGAACGAAAGCGTCTTGAGCGTCTTCATGGGGTCTCTTACTTGAGGGAGTTGTTCTGCGTGCCGGCCTTCTGCTGCGAATAGTAGGCAGCTACGTTGGCGATGTCCTGCTCGGTCAGCGAAGCGGCGATGCTGCGCATGGTCGGGTGCTTGCGCTCGCCCTTCTGGTAGGCCTTGAGCGCGTTCTCAATGTACTTGGCGCTCTGGCCGCCCAGCAGCGGCACTTCATAGATCTCCGGGAACGACGCACGGTAGCCCGGAATGCCGTGGCATCCGATGCACATTGCAACCTTGTCCTTGGCAGCGTCTCCATTGCCCTTGACTTCCTGTGCCTGCGCTGCCGTTGCAGCAGCGCCCAGCACCACCATCGTGAGGAGCTTTTTCATTGTCTTAGCGGATTGGAAGTTAAACCGTGCGTGACCTGCCCTGCCGGGCGGAGACGGTTTCAGAATGCTTCTGCGGGAAGCCTGGCAGCCGGTGGGAATGCCGAGGTGCAACCCGCCAGACATGTCGCATCCGGTTGCTTGCCGTGATGTGGAACACCATTCTGGAACCACCTCTCGCAATCGCCGCGACCCGGAAGGGCCGCTGGGACTTCTGAACGCGGACTGCCGGATACTGGAGAACTGGACGTGGGGGCGCGTCAAACCGCCGCATTGTACAGCAGGCGGCACCTGCCAGTCCAGCGACCGGGGCTGGACGCGGCCCTCCCGTCAACCGTGCCAACACGAACCGCAAAGGTCTTTTATACTGGCCCATTCGGGGAATCCGCACGACCGTTCGCAGCCGCTGCCGAAGCGCCGCCACGGGCGCCCGGCTCCGGACCCTATTTCCAATAATGAAGCGCGCGTGACAGCGCGAAGAGACTGCGCCACACGCCAACCCGGCCGATCCACGGCCGTCACCTCAGGTTGCCTCATGTCAAACACCGCCAACGCTTCCGCCCAAGCACCCTCCGCCCAGCAGGTCAAATTCGAGGGCAGTGACCAGTATGTCGCCACCGACGACCTCAAGCTGGCCGTCAACGCCGCGCGCACGCTGCAGCGTCCGCTGCTGATCAAGGGCGAGCCCGGCACCGGCAAGACCATGCTGGCCGAGGAAGTGGCCGCCGCGCTGGGCATGCCGCTGCTGCAATGGCATATCAAGTCGACCACCAAGGCGCAGCAGGGCCTGTACGAGTACGACGCTGTCTCGCGCCTGCGCGACTCGCAGCTGGGCGACGACCGCGTCCACGACATCCGCAACTACATCATCAAGGGCGTGCTGTGGCAGGCCTTCGAGGCCGACGAGCAGGTCGTGCTGCTGATCGACGAGATCGACAAGGCCGATATCGAATTCCCCAACGACCTGCTGCGCGAACTCGACCGCATGGAGTTCTACGTCTACGAGACGCGCGAACTGGTCAAGGCAAAGCACCGCCCGCTGGTGATCATCACCTCCAACAATGAGAAGGAACTGCCCGACGCCTTCCTGCGCCGCTGCTTCTTCCACTACATCAAGTTCCCGGACGCTGACACCATGCAGCAAATCGTCGACGTCCACTACCCGGGCATCAAGCGCGAGCTGGTCGCCGCCGCGCTGGAATCGTTCTATGAGATGCGCAACCTGCCGGGCCTGAAGAAGAAGCCCTCGACCTCCGAGCTGATCGACTGGCTCAAGCTGCTGATGGCCGAGGACATCCCGCCCGAGGCGCTGAAGAGCCCGGACAAGAAGGCCGCGATTCCGCCGCTGCATGGCGCGCTGCTGAAGAACGAGCAGGACGTGCACCTGTTCGAGCGCCTGGTGTTCATGAACCGCGCCAACCGCTGAGGCGACTCCCGTCATGACCGCGTTCGCCAAACCCGTCGCGCTGGTCGGCCGCCACGCCACGCTGGAGCCGCTGCGCCCCGATCACGCCGAAGGCCTGCGCGCCGCCTGCGCCGACGGCGAGCTGTGGAAGCTCTGGTACACCAGCGTGCCCGCGCCCGAGCGCATGGAAGCCGAGATCGCGCGGCGCCTGGGCCTGCAGGAGCAAGGCTCGATGCTGCCCTTCGCGGTGCGCGACGCTGCGGGCGAGCTGGCGGGCATGACCACCTATATGAATATCGACTCGGGCAACCGCCGCGTCGAGATCGGCTCGACCTGGTATGCACGACGCGTCCAGCGCACGCCGCTGAACACCGAATGCAAGCTGATGCTGCTGGGCCATGCCTTCGACCACCTCGAATGCATCGCCGTGGAGTTCCGCACGCACTGGATGAACCAGCAGAGCCGCGCCGCGATCGCGCGCCTGGGCGCCAAGCAGGACGGCGTGCTGCGCAACCACCAGCGCATGCCGGACGGCTCGTTGCGCGACACCGTGGTGTTTTCGATCATCGCCAGCGAATGGCCGACGGTGCGTCAACATCTGCAATTCCAGCTCGAGCGGCCGCGCGCCGAGCCCCCCCGATAGCGAGGCATCATGCTGATCGATTTCTTCTTCTCGCTGCGCCACGCCAAGCTGCCGGTCTCGGTCAAGGAATACCTGACCATGCTGGAAGCGCTCAAGGCCCAGGTCATCTCGCCGTCGATCGACGAGTTCTACTACCTGTCGCGCATGACGCTGGTCAAGGACGAGAAGCACTTCGACAAGTTCGACCAGACCTTCGCCGCCTACTTCAAGGGCGTGGAGAGCCTGGTCGACTGGAAGTCCGACATCCCGCTCGACTGGCTGCAGAAGACGCTGGAGCGCGAGCTGTCGCCCGAGGAAAAGGCCAAGATCGAGGCCATGGGCGGGCTCGACAAGCTGATGGAGCGCCTCAAGCAACTGCTCGAAGAGCAGAAGGAAAAGCACGAAGGCGGCAACAAGTGGATCGGCACCGGTGGCACCTCGCCGTTCGGCCACGGCGGCTACAACCCCGAGGGCATCCGCATCGGCGGTCCCTCCAAGGGCAACCGCACCGCGATCAAGGTGTGGGAGACGCGCGCCTACAAGGACTACGACGACCAGGTCGAACTGGGCACGCGCAACATCAAGGTGGCGCTGCGCCGGCTGCGCCGCTTCGCGCGCGAAGGCGCCGATACCGAACTGGACCTGGACGACACCATCCACTCCACCGCGGCCAACGCGGGCCTGCTCGACATCAAGCTGCGGCCCGAGCGCCACAACAAGGTCAAGGTGCTGATGCTGATGGACGTGGGCGGCTCGATGGACGACCACATCAAGCGCGTGGAGGAACTGTTCTCGGCCACCAAGACCGAGTTCAAGCACCTGGAGTACTACTACTTCCACAACTGCCTGTACGACTACGTGTGGAAGAACAACCGCCGCCGCCACGCCGAAAAGCTGGCCACGTGGGACCTGCTGCACAAGTACACGCCCGACTACAAGATCATCTTCGTCGGCGACGCCACCATGAGCCCGTACGAGATCCTGCAGCCGGGCGGCTCGGTCGAGTACAACAACGCCGAAGCCGGCGCGGTGTGGCTGAACCGCATGACCGAGCAGTTCCCGCACTTCGTCTGGCTCAACCCCGAGCCGGAAGGGCTGTGGCAATACCGGCAGTCGATCACGGTGATCAACCAGCTGATGAAGGGCCGGATGTTCCCGGTCACGCTGGCCGGGCTGGAGCAGGCGATGAAGGTGCTGTCGAAGTAGCGGCAGCACCCTTTTCTTCCTCCTTCCTTCCGGGGGGCACCGTCAGGTGACGATGCCCCCCGCGTCCGGCGCGGACACCGGCCGCACACCGGCCAGGTCGGCGCCCTCCATCACCCACTCGCGAAACGTGCGCAGCGCCGGCAGGTGCTGCTTCTGCTCCGGATAGCACAGGTAGTAGCCCTTCCTGGCCAGCACCTGCGCCGGGTGCGCCACCACCAGCGCGCCGGTGGCCAACTCTTCCTCGATCAGGCAGCGCGGGATCAGCGCAATGCCCAGTCCCGACAGCGCCGCCTGGGTCAGCAGCGAGAACTGGTCGAAGCGCGCCCCGCTCCAGGCCTGGCGCGTCGGCACGCCCAGCGTGGCGAACCAGTCGGGCCAGGCTTCGGGCACGGTGGTGTGGTGCAGCAGCGGATAGCGCAGCAGCGCGGCCGGCGTGGGCGCCACGCCGTCGGGCTGGTCGGCCAGCAGGCCCGGGCGGCATACCGGCAGCACCTCGCGCCCGGTCATGTAGTCGGCCAGGCTGCCCGGCCAGACGCCGTCGCCGAAACGGATCGCCGCATCCAGGTCGGGCTCGGAAAAATCGTAGCCCTGCGCATGCGGGACGAATTCCAGCGTGACTTCCGGATGGCGTGCGAAGAACTGCGGCAGGCGCGGGATCAGCCACTTGGCGCCCAGCGTCGGCATGCTGGCGATATGCAGCACGCCGCCGCGGCCCTGGCTCGCCATCAGCTCGACCGTGGCCGCCTCCAGCTCGTTCAGGCTGGGGCCGATGCGCTCGAGGTAGCGTTGCCCCGCGGTGGTCAGCACCAGGCGCTGGCGCACGCGCTCGAACAGCTCCACCCCCAGGTAGGCCTCCAGGCTGCGCACCTGCTTGCTCACGGCGCCCTGCGTGACATGCAGTTCGCGCGCGGCCACGGTAAAACTGTTGTGGCGGGCGGCGGCTTCAAAGGCCTGCAACTCGGTCAGCGACGGACATAGGCGTCGCATAAATCACCTCTATTTCACGACCAGATGGAATGAGCTAGGGATTTTATTTCGTTTGCGATGGGCTTGCCCGGACGCGCAGAATCGTGAAAACCACTTTGTTCCGCCATTCCTCCTTCCGCCCTTCACCCTCTTCCTCATAAAGCCTCCATGCAACGTCGCCATCTTCTCCGAGTCCTGGCCGCCGCTTCGGCCGCTGTCGCCGCCGGCATCTCCTTCAGCGCCGCCGCCCAGTCCGGCTACCCGAACAAGCCGATCACGCTGGTAGTGCCGTTCCCGGCCGGCGGCACGACCGATATCGTCGCGCGCATCGTCGCCGACAAGCTCGGCCAGCAGCTGGGCCAGCCCGTGGTGGTCGACAACCGAGGCGGCGCCGGCGGCAGCATCGGCACCACCTTCCTGTCCAAGGCCGCGCCGGACGGCTACACGCTGGGCATCGCCACCGCCTCGACCCACGGTATCAACCCTGCGGTCTACCCGCGCCTGTCCTACGATGCAACCAAGGACTTCACCACCATCACCAACCTGGCCTCGGTGCCCAACGTGATGAGCATCAACCCGGCGGTCAAGGCCACCGACATGAAGTCCTTCATCGCACTGGCGCAGTCGCAGCCGAACAAGCTGGCCTATGGCTCGGCCGGCAACGGCAGCGTCTCGCACATGATGGGGGAACTGTTCAAGATGAGCAGCAAGACCGAACTGCTGCACGTGCCGTACAAGGGCGTGGGCCCGGCGCTGAACGACGCGCTGGCCAACCAGGTGCAGGTGCTGTTCGACAACCTGCCGTCGTCGCTGCCGTTCATCGAAGGCGGCAAGCTGCGCGCACTGGCCGTAGCCGCGCCCAAGCGCGTGCCCGCGCTGCCCAACGTGCCGACCTTTGCCGAGCTGGGCCTGGGCGAAGTCAACGACGCCGCCTGGTTCGGCCTGATCGCGCCGGCCAACCTGCCGGCCGATATCCAGGGCAAGCTCAACGCCGCCGCAATCAAGGTGCTGGCCATGCCGGAAGTGAAGGCCAAGCTGGAGAAGCTCGGCGCCACCCCGGTTGGCGACACCCCTGCCCACTTTGCCGCCCAGGTCAGGAGCGAAGTGGCCAAGAACAAGCGCATTGCCGCCACCGCCAAGATCTCCCTCGACTGATTTTGCCCCGCCATGACTGAAACAGAACGAAAGACCGCGGACAGTCCGTTCTTCCTGTACCAGCCGGAGGGCGAGCCCTCCGCGCTGTTCCTGGACTCGCCGCACAGCGCGACCACCTACCCGACGGACTTCCGCCCCGACCCGGCCCTGCCGCTGCCGCTCTTGCGCCAGGCCGAGGATACCTTTGTCGACGAGCTCTACGCCGGCGCCCCCGCGCGCGGCATCCCGCTGCTCTGCGCGGGCTTCCCGCGCAGCTACCTGGATGCCAACCGCGCGCTGGACGAGATCGACGAGACCCTGCTGGAGGTGCCGTGGCCCGGCGCAAAGCAGGAGACCTCCAAGACACGGCTCGGCAAGGGCCTGGTCTGGCGCGTGCTCGATACCGGCGAGCCGATCTACGACCGCAAGCTGAGCGTGGAAGAGGTGCAGGCGCGCATCAACTGCTACTACCTGCCGTACTACGCGCAACTGCAGAAGCTGGCCGACCGCGCCATCGCCGGCCACGGCGCCGCCTGGCACATCAACTGCCATTCGATGCCGAGCCACGCCGCCGAATACGCGACCGAGTTCCCGGGGCTGGAGCATCCGGACTTTGTCGTCGGCGACCGCGACGGCACCACCTGCGACAAGCGCTTCACCGACCGCGTCGAAGGCGTGCTCAAGGACATGGGCTACGACGTCTGGCGCAACCACCCATACAAGGGCGTGGAGATCGTGCGCGTGGTGGGCCAGCCGCAGGCCGGGCGCCACAGCCTGCAGCTGGAGGTCAACCGCAAGCTGTATATGGACGAAGTTGGGCTGACCCACACCGCGGGCTTCGCCAAGCTGCGCCATAACCTGAACGCGCTGCTCGACGAGCTGCTGCGCTTCACGCGCTCGATGCCCTCGCGCGTGGCGTGAGCGGCAACGCGCCGTTGGCCGGGACAGTCGTCCACGGCCAACAGCGACGGTGGCTGCGGGTTCGCCGCAGTTGTGCGGCAAGGGTGATTCCTGCTAGCAGGCAAGTCACTTCCTGCGCGACATCATGGGTTGGAAGAATGGGTAACAAGATTTAGGAACTTTGTCAGATAGGTTTCCTCTATCATGGCAATCCTTTGCGACCCATTCTGCATCCCAGCCCCCTGGGCTGGCACGCACACACCGCTAACACCGTGATCCGACGAATCTCCGAACTGCTCGGCAGCGGGCTCCGCATGGTGACTGCCGCAGTGGCCGGTGCGATCGCGCTGGCAGGCTGCGCCAACATGCCGGCCGACGAGGCCGCCGCCCCGGCCACCGTGCCGGCACCTGCCACGACCACCGCCACGCCTGCCGCCTCCACCACTCCGCCCACCAAGACCATCACCCTGCCTGACCGCGGCCGCGTCAGCCTGTCCGAGTACCGCGCGCGCATGCGCGAACAGCTGATGAAGACCGAGAACGCCACCAGTGACGTGGCCGACTGCGCCGCGCACGCCAGCTGGGTGGTGCCGCGCTCGGCCACCTACGACGCGCTGAAGATCCCCACCGGCGCGCTCGCTGCCGGACAGGCCACCACCGAACCGTGGAGCGGCCGCTTCTCGCCCGGCAAGCAGGCCGTGCCGGTCAGCTCGGTAGTCACGTTCGCCGCCACCGCGCACAAGCGCCGCGGCGACAACGAATGGCAGCCGGTGCGGGTGCGCTGCGGCTATGACGATGGGATGATGCTGGCGTACGAACTGCTGGACAGCGGCGGCGCCACTGTCACCGAGGCCTCGGGCCCGCCGGCCGCGCCGGCCGTGACCCGCACCTCGTCCAGCAAGAGCCGCAAGGGCTCGGCGTCGAAGTCGAGCGCTTCTGCATCGAAGTCGTCGAAGTCCGCGTCGTCCAGGTCGACGTCCGGCTCGGCCCAGACGAGCAGCAAGACCAAGAAGAAGCAATAAGCTGGAAATAAGCGCGGCGTCCACGTGGACGCCGGACGGGCCCGCCCTTGCGGCGGGCCATTGGCGTTGGGTCAGCCGAGGTAGTCCAGGATCGCCTGCAGCATCGCCGTGCCCAGCAGCGCGCTGCGCGCGCCGTTCCAGCCGACCTCGGGGTCGGGCAGGTCGGCGTTGTCCTTGAACGGCATTTCCAGCGTCAGCGCCAGGCAGCCGAAGGTATGGCCGATGTACTTGGACGCCAGCTTGAGCGCATCGGCGTTGTACTTGCTGGCCGCATAGCCGTGCACGTCCTGGAAATCCGGCGAGGCGCGCTTGAAGGCCCCGATAAAGCGCAGCTGCTCGCGCCGGCGCGCTTCGGTGAAGCCGGGCAGCATCTCGCTGCCGGCGACGAAGTTGTACGGCAGCCCCTCGTCGCCGTGGATATCGAAGAACATGTCGCAGCCGCTGGCCTCGATGGCGCGGCGCACGTGATAGACCTCGGGGCTGGTATCGGGGCTGGGCGCCATCCACTCGCGATTCAGGTTGGCGCCGGCGGCGTTGGTGCGCAGGTTGCCGCGCGCCGAGCCGTCCGGGTTCATGTTCGGCACGATATGGAACACGGCGCGCTCCAGCAGCTTGCGCGCGACCGGGTCGCCGGCCCACACCCCGGTGCCGGTCAGGCGCTGCAGCACGCCTTCGACGAACCACTCCGCCATGCTCTCACCCGGGTGCTGGCGCGCGATCATCCAGATGGTCTTCTTGCCAGGGCCGGGCTGGCCCAGCGTGACACGGGTCATGTCGCGCCCGTCCACGGTGCTGCCCAGGTGCGACAGGCGTGCCAGCGGCGAGCGCTGGCAGGTGGCCAGCAGCGACAGGTGGCGCTCGTCCGGGTATGGCTCGAAATACGCGAACCAGACGCTGTCATGTTCCGGCGTAAAGTCCACCGTCATCACGTGGCCGTCGAAGCGCGTGGGCACGCGGAACCAGTGCGCGCGGTCGTACGAGGCCACCGCGCGGTAGTCACGCCAGCCGTCCGGATAGGTGCAGTCGCCGGCGTTGAGGAAATGCATTCGGCACGCCTGCCCCGCCGCGCCCTGCAGGCGGAAGTGGAACCACTGGCGGAAGTCGGCATGCGAATCGGCACGGATGCGCAGGCGGATATCGTCGGCACGGTCGAGCGCCTCGACCTCGATGGCGCCGGAATCGAAATGCGAGGAGATATGCAGGGCGGAAGGCATGGCGGGCAGTCTCGTGGCAGTGGGTACGGGCAGTCGGTTCAGTCTTCCAGGCGGCGGCGGAACACCCAGCGGGCGGCGTCGGAAGCCGCGGCGTCGAAGGCGTAGCCATCCTCGGCAAAGCGCTTGAGCTTTTCCGGCTCGGTAATGCGATGCGTGACCGCGTAGCGCGCCATGGTGCCGCGTGCGCGCTTGGCGTGGAACGAGATGATCTTGTAGCGGCCGCCCTTCCAGTCCTCGAACACGGGCGTGACGATGCGCGCGTTCAGCACCTTGGGCCGAACCACCTTGAAATACTCTTCCGAGGCCAGGTTGACCAGCACCGGCGCGCCTTCCTGCCTGAGCGCGGCCATGTCGCCGTTGATCATCTGCGTGACCTCGTCGCCCCAGTACGCGTACAGGTCCTTGCCGGCGGCCGTGTCGAGCCGCGTGCCCATCTCCAGCCGGTACGGCTGCATCCAGTCCAGCGGACGCAGCACGCCGTAGAGGCCCGACAGGATGCGGATGTGCTTCTGCGCGAAGCCGAGGTCGTCGGCCGACAACGTCTTCGCGTCGAGGCCGTCGTAGACGTCGCCGTTGAAGGCCAGCACGGCCTGCTTGCTGTTGGCCGCGGTGAACTCGGGCGACCAGTCGGCGTAGCGGGTCACATTGAGCACCGCGAGCTTGTCGGAGATGTCCATCAGCGCGCCGACGTCCTGCGGCGCCAGCTTGCGCAGGCGCTCGATCAGCGTGGCGGAACGGTCGATAAAGCGCGGCAGCGTATGGGTCTTGATGCGAGGGGGTGTCTCGTAGTCAAGCGACTTGGCGGGAGACAAAACGATGAGCATGGCAAAATCGCGGCAGTAGCCAAGGACAAACAAGCCAAGATTGTAGCGAATGCGCCTCGACACCACCGGAACTACCCTCCCTGCCAGCATCGCCGGCGTCACATCCACGCCCCCGGCGGCACCCCGCGTGGTGCTCGACTCCAATATCTGGGTCGACCTGCTGGTCTTTCGCGACCCGCACGTGGAGCCGATCCGCGTGGCGCTGGAGGCCGGCACCATCGCCCCGGTGATCCGTGCCGATTGCCGCGAAGAGCTGCGCCGGGTGCTGGCCTATCCGCAATTTGCCCGCTTTGCCGTCGATATCGACGCCGCGCTGGCCACGGTCGACCGCCTTGCCAGCCTGGAAGCCGCGCCGCCGCAGGCCGACTTCGACGCCATCCGGCTGCCGCGCTGCAAGGACACCGACGACCAGAAGTTCGTCGAGCTGGCCCACTTTGCCGGCGCGGCGTGCCTGGTGTCGAAGGACAAGGCCGTGCTGAAGCTGCGCACCCGCCTGCGCCGCTCCAGCGGTGTGGAAGTGCTGACGCCGCCGGGTTTCGGCGCGTGGCTGGCCACGCAGGCCGGCGCCGACAGCGCGGCCGATCCGCTTTAGAATTGCCGCACCTCGCGCGGGCCTGACCGGAACGCGCAGCAGGCCGCTCCCCATCTCACCGCATCGACACGCTCGCAACATGTCCGCAGACACCACGCTCGCTCCCCTGACCCCGCCGCCGTCGCGCCTGCCCGCCGTCGGCACCACCATCTTTACCGTGATGTCGGCGCTCGCTACCGAGAAGAACGCCGTCAACCTGGGCCAGGGCTTCCCGGACTTCGACTGCGACCCGAAGATCGTCGACGCCGTGACCGCAGCCATGCGCGCCGGCCATAACCAGTACCCGCCGATGGCAGGCGTGCCGCGCCTGCGCCAGGCCATCGCCGCCAAGATCGCTAACCTGTACGGCCACCAGTACAGCTGGGACACGGAGATCACAGTCACCGCCGGCGCCACCCAGGGCATCCTGACCACCATCCTGTGCGCCGTGCACCCGGGCGACGAGGTCATCGTGCTCGAGCCCTGCTACGACAGCTACCTGCCCGCGATCGAGCTGGCCGGCGCCACCGCCGTGCCGGTCACGCTGGAAGCGCCCGAGTTTCGCGTGCCCTTCGACAAGCTGGCCGCCGCGATCACGCCGCGCACGCGCATGATCCTGATCAACACGCCGCACAACCCGACCGGCACGATCTGGCGGGCGGGCGACATGGACAAGCTGGCGCAGATCCTGGCCGGCACCGACATCCTGCTGCTGTCGGACGAGGTCTACGAGCACATGGTCTACGACGGCCAGGAGCACGCCTCGGTGTCGCGCCACCCCGAGCTGGCGCGGCGCAGCTTCGTGATCTCCAGCTTCGGCAAGACCTACCACGTGACCGGCTGGAAGGTCGGCTACGTGGCCGCGCCGGTGGCGCTGATGGCCGAATTCCGCAAGGTCCACCAGTTCAACGTGTTCACCGTCAACACGCCGGTGCAGTACGGGCTGGCCGACTATATGGCCGACCCGGCGCCCTACCTGCAGCTGTCGGCGTTCTACCAGGCCAAGCGCGATTTCTTCCGCGCCGGGCTGGCCAATACACGCTTCAAGCTGCTGCCGTCGGACGGTACCTACTTCCAGTGCGTCGATTACTCGGCCATTTCCGACCTGAGCGAGGCTGATTTTGCGATGTGGCTGACGCGCGAACTCGGCGTGGCCGCGATCCCGGTATCGGCGTTCTACACGCAGCCGCGTGAATCGGGCTTGGTGCGCTTCTGCTTTGCCAAGAAGGAAGAGACGCTGGCGCTGGCGCTGGAGCGGCTGGGCAAGCTGTAAGCGCTGGCGGATCGGCCGGCAAACGCAAAACGCCCGCGACGAGTCGCGGGCGTTTTGCGTTGAAGCAGCCGAGTATTACTTGTTGCGGCTCAGCATCAGCTCGGTATTGGCCTTTCGGTCGGCATTGACCTTCTGCACCGTCTCGCGCTGCGACAGCGTCTTCAGGTAGTCCTTGACCGGCAGGTCTGCCAGCAGGTCGGTGCCGTAGATGATCTTGGTGCACGACGACACCAGCGGCAGGTGCACCGCGGCGGCACAGTCGGCCAGCGTGAAGCTGTCGCCAGCGATATAGGGCGAGAACTTCGCCAGCTTGGCGAACGCGGGGATATAGCGGTTCAGCAGCTTGTGCTGGCGCTCCTTGACGTTGTCGCTGACCTTGCCGCCGAAGAAGGCCTCGGGGTACAGCTCGCGCGCGGTCAGCTCCAGGTACAGCTCCATGAAGGTGACGATCTCGCGCACCTTGCCGGCCTGCAGGGGATCCTGGGGCAGCAGCGGCTTCTGCGGATAAGCCGCTTCCAGGTATTCGACGATGACTTCGGACTCGCACAGCGAGCCGGATTCGGTGATGATGTAGGGCACCTTGCCCGCCGGCGACGCGGCCGGGTCGGTTTCACCGAGCCATGCCAACACCTCTTCGAACGGCACCTCCTTTTCCAGCAGCGCCAGCTTCACTTTGTTGTAGTAGTTGCTGGCGGCAAAACCGCAGAGCTTCAGCATGTCGTCTCTCTCCGTTGTTGGAATGGTCGCCCGCAGTGCAGATCCTGCAGGCGTGTGGGCGATTGTGGACCATCCGGGGCCTGCAGTGTCCGGCCTGGCCGATCAGCGCACGCCGCCTGCCCTGCCCATCTGTTCGGGAAGGTGCAAAAAACGTACGATCGTGCTAATTTAACCACAACTTTTGGGACGAACGATGAGCACTTTCACCATCGACACGCTGGGCATCGTCGGCACCGGCGCCATGGGCCGCGGCATCGCGCAGATTGCCGCGCAGGCAGGCCTCACCGTCAACCTGTACGACGCCAACCCGCAGGCGGTCGCCGCCGCGCGCCAGTACCTGCAGGATACGCTGGCCAAGCTCGCCGACAAGGGCAAGATCAGCACCGCCGACGCCGAGGCCACGCTGGCCCGCGTCAAGCCCTGCGGCGCGCTGGAAGACCTGGCCGGCTGCGACATGGTGCTGGAAGCCATCGTCGAGAAGCTTGAGGTCAAGCGCGACCTGATCGCCAGGCTCGAAGCCGTGCTGCGCGAAGACGCCATCATCGCCTCGAACACGTCTTCCCTTTCGATCACCGCGATCGCGGTCGGCGCGAAGCAGCCGGGCCGCATCGCCGGCTACCACTTCTTCAACCCGGTGCCGCTGATGAAGGTGGTCGAGGTCATCGACGGCCTGTCGGGCAACCCCGCGGTGGGCGATGCGCTGATGGCGCTGTCGCGCCGCATGGGCCATACCCCGGTGCGCTGCAAGGACATGCCGGGCTTTATCGTCAACCATGCCGGCCGCGGCATGAACATCGAAGGCCTGAAGGCCGCGCAGGAAGGCGTGGCCGAGTTCGTTGACATCGACAACATCATGCGCGAGCAGGCCGGCTTCCGCATGGGCCCGTTCGAGCTGATGGACCTGACCGGGCTGGACGTGTCGCACCCGGTGATGGAATCGATCTACAACCAGTTCTACCAGGAGCCGCGCTACCGCCCGTCGCCGATCACGGCGATCCGCTCGGTCGGCGGACTGGTCGGCCGCAAGGCCGGCGCCGGTTTCTACCGCTACGCCGACGGCCAGAAGCAGGTGCCTGCGGCCGCCGTGGTTCCGAGCGCGCGCCCGTCGAGCGTGTGGGTCAGCCACGCCAGCGAGCGCGGCCACGCCATGGTGACCAAGCTGCTGGGCGCGCTGGGCGTGACCCCGGAAGGTGGCAACAAGCCCTCGGCCGACGCACTGATCATCGTCACGCCGCTGGGCCTGGACGCCACCACCAGCGCGCTGCAACAGGGCCTGGACCCGGCCCGTACCGTCGCCATCGACACGCTGCTGCCGTTCGAGGCCACCAAGCGCCGCACGCTGATGACCACGCCGGCCACCAATGCCGCCGCGCGTGACACCGCGCACGGCCTGTTCGCCAGCGACGGCGTGCCGGTCACGGTGATCCGCGACTCGGCCGGCTTTGTCGCGCAGCGCGTGCTCTGCTGCATCATCAATATCGCCAGCGATATCGCGCAGCAGCGCATCGCCACGCCGGCCGACATCGACCTGGCCGTCAACCTGGGCCTGGGCTATCCGAAGGGCCCGCTGGCGCTGGGCGACGCGGTCGGCCCGCAGCTGGTGCTGGAGACGCTGCGCAATATGGAAGCGCTCACCGGCGACATGCGCTACCGCCCGAGCCCGTGGCTGTGGCGCCGTGCCGGCCTGGGCCTGTCGCTGCTAGCCGAAGAGCAGTAATCCCTCCCCGCACCGCAATCAGCGAGACCCGCCCCCATGCCCGCACAGCTGCTATCCGAACGCGTCGATTCGACGCTGGTGCTGACCATCTCGAACCCCGAGGCACGCAATGCGCTGCACCCGGACATCTATGCGGCATCGAAAGCGGCGCTGGAACAGGCCGCCGCGGATGACTCGGTGCGCGCGGTGATCTTCACCGGTGCCGACGGCATGTTCTGCGCAGGCGGCAACCTGAACCGGCTGCTGGGCAACCGCAGCCAGCCGCCCGAGGTGCAGGCCGCCAGCATCGAGGTGTTGAACGGCTGGATCCAGTCGCTGCACGCCTTTCCCAAGCCGATCATCGCGGCAGTGGAAGGCGCGGCCGCCGGCGCGGGCTTCTCGGTAGTGCTGGCGTGCGATTTCGTAGTCGCGGCCAGTGACGCCAAGTTCGTGATGGCCTACGTCTCGGTCGGGCTGACGCCGGATGGCGGCGGCTCGTACGAGCTGGCGCGCGCACTGCCGCGCCAGCTCGCAAGCGAACTGATGATGGAAGGCAAGCCGGTCAACGCCGAGCGGCTGGCGCAGTTCGGGCTGGTCAATCGCGTCACGCCGTCGGGCGAGGCGCTGGCCGAGGCATTGCGCCTGGCGCAGGGCATCGCGAAGCAATCGCCGCATGCGGTGGGCCGCATCAAGGGCCTGATCAACCATGCGGGCACGGCCTCGCTGGCCGAACACCTGGTAGCCGAGCGCGACAGCTTCGTGGCCGCGCTGCATCACACCGATGGTGGCGAAGGTATCAGCGCCTTCCTGGAGAAGCGCAAGCCGCAGTATCGCTGATCACCCCGGCTGATCACCCCGGCTGATCACCCCGCCGATCATCATTACGGCCAGCCCGCGACAGACGGGCATGCCGCTACCAAGCAAGGAGACAACGCATGGAATTGCCGCCGCCCTCGCGTCGCCGCATCTACCTGATGCGGCATGGCGCCGTCTCTTACTTCGATGAGGCCGGGCGCCCCGCCCTGCCCGAGATGGTGCCGCTCAACGAGACCGGCCGCGTGCAGGCCACCGCCGCCGGCCGCGCCTTTGCCGCCGAACAGATCCGCTTCGACCGCGTCATCGTCAGCGGCCTGCCGCGCACCGTCGAGACGGCCGAGCGCGTGCTGGCCGAACTGCCCGGGATGGACGACGTGGTGCCGGAAGTCTGGCCCGCGCTGCAGGAGATCCGCGGCGGCGACCTGTCCGCCATCGCCGACCAGGACCTGCGCGACGCCTTTGTCGGCGCCTTCGAGGGCGAAGTCCCGGAAGACAAGCGCTTCCTCAACGGCGAGACCATCGGCCAGTTCCTCGACCGCGTACTGCCCGCCCTGGAGCGCCTGCGCGCCGATCCCGACTGGGACACCGTGCTGATGGTGCTGCACGGCGGCACCAACCGCGCCATCCTGTCGCAGGCGATCACCTGCGGGCGACGCGTGTTCTTCGGCTCGCTGCTGCAGACCGCGGGCTGCATCAACGTGCTCGACATGGGCGACGACCCGCTCGACTGGGTGGTACGCATGACCAACTACTCGCCGCCCACGCCCGTTCACAGCGGCACGCGCCACACCACCATGGAAGTGCTGCTGCACCAGTATTTGCGCGGACGCCAGCCGCAGGGCTGAGCGCGCCGCGAGATGGATCGAATTCCAACCGATGCCGAACAGAAAACCAACGGAGACAGCATGACGAGCAACGTATCGCACTTCGAGGGCACGCGCCCGGTGGCGGACCAGCAGCGCTTCGACACCGACGCGCTGGAAGCCTGGATGCGCCAGCACGTGGAGGGCTTTGCCGGTCCGCTGACCGTGGAGCAGTTCAAGGGCGGCCAGTCCAACCCGACCTTCAAGCTGATCACGCCGGGCCAGACCTACGTGATGCGCGCCAAGCCCGGCCCCAAGAGCAAGCTGCTGCCGTCGGCTCACGCGATCGAGCGCGAGTACCGCGTGATGGCCGCGCTCGCGGGCAGCGACGTGCCGGTGGCCCGCATGTATGCGCTGTGCGAGGACGAGTCCGTGATCGGCCGCGCCTTCTACATCATGGAGTTCGTCGCCGGCCGTGTGCTGTGGGACCAGTCGCTGCCGGACCTGAGCCCCGCCGAGCGCGGCGCCATCTACGACGAGATGAATCGCGTCATCGCTGCGCTGCACACGGTCGACTACAAAGCCATCGGGCTGGGCGATTACGGCAAGCCGGGCAACTACTTCCAGCGCCAGATCGAGCGCTGGTCCAAGCAGTACAAGCTGTCAGAGACCGAATCGATCCCGGCCATGGACGCGCTGATGGACTGGCTGCCGCAGCATATCCCGCAGGAAGACGCCGACCTGACCTCGATCGTGCACGGTGACTATCGGCTCGACAACCTGATGTTCCACCCCACCGAGCCGCGCGTGCTGGCCGTGCTGGACTGGGAACTGTCCACGCTGGGCCACCCGATGGCCGACTTCAGCTACCACTGCATGAGCTGGCATATCGCCCCGGGGCAGTTCCGCGGCATTGCGGGGCTGGATTTCACCGCGCTGGGCATTCCCGATGAAGCTGCCTATCGCCGCCTGTACGAGCAGCGCACCGGCCGCCCGATCACCGGCGACTGGAATTTCTACCTCGCCTTCAGCATGTTCCGCATCGCCGGCATCCTGCAGGGGATCATGAAGCGCGTGGTGGATGGCACGGCATCGTCGGCGCAGGCGCTGGATGCCGGCAAGCGTGCGCGGCCGATGGCGGAGATGGGGTGGGAGTATGCGCAGAAGGCGAAGGGCTGACACGGCCACTGCCGCAGCAAAGTAACGCAGCAAAGTAATACGGGCGCCATCGGCGCCCGTATTTCATCAGCCACGTGCGGCGCTCAATCCCCCAGCGCCACCCCCTCCCGCCGCGGATCCGCGCCACCAGCCCACACCGCCTTCCCGTCAGGCCCTTGCTTGCGCATGATCGCCTGCGTGCCGCTCGTCATCTCGATCTCCGCCACCTGGTGGCCGCGCTGCTGCAGCGCCTGCACCAGGCCCGGCGATACCAGCCCCTTCTCCACCTCGGTCGGGCCATTGCGGCTGCCGAAGTTGCCCATGCCGATCGCCGCCTGCACGTCCATGTTCCAGTCGAGCATGCCCACCAGCGTCTTGGATACGTACTCGATGATCTGCGAGCCACCGGGCGAGCCGACCGTGGCGACGAGCTGGCCCGTCTGGCGGTCGAACACCAGCGTCGGCGCCATCGACGAGCGCGGGCGCTTGCCCGGCTGCACGCGGTTGGCCACCGGCTTGCCGTTCTCGCTCGGCGCGAAGGAGAAGTCGGTCAACTGGTTGTTCAGCATGAATCCGCGCACCATCAGATGCGAACCGAAGTACGACTCGATCGTGGTGGTCATTGAAATCGCCCCGCCGCGGTCATCGACGGCAACGATCTGCGAGGTGGAGATGCGCGGCGGCGAACGGTCGGGTGCATAGGCCACCGCAGTGCCCGGCGGCACGCCCGGCTGCGCCTTGCCCATGCTCTTGTCGGCGATCAGCTCTGCGCGCGAGGCCAGGTAAGACGAGTTGACCAGGCCGGCCACGTTGACCGGCACGAAGTCCGCATCGGCGACGTACAGGCCGCGGTCGGCATAGGCCAGGCGGTCAGCTTCGGAGATCGCGTGGACGGCGTCAGGGTTGGCTTCCATCACCGCGGGCGTATTCACGCCCTGGGGCTTGAGCGCAGCCAGCGCGTACTTGGGATTCTTGGTCTCCAGCGCCTGCAGCGTGCCCAGGATCTGCGCGATCGCGATGCCGCCTGACGACGGCGGCGGCATGCCACAGATCTTCCAGCGCTTGTAGTCGGTGCAGACCGGCTCGCGCTCCTTGGCCTTGTAGTTGCGCAGGTCCGCCAGCGACAGCGAGCCGGCGTTGGCGCTGCCGTTCACCTTGGCGACGATGTCCTGCGCGATCGGGCCGCTGTACAGCACGCCGGCGCCGCGCCGGGCGACATCGCGCAGCGTCTGCGCGAGCCTGGGGTTCTTCAGCACCGTTCCGGCCGGCTTGGGCTTGCCCTGCGCATCCAGGAAGTACGCGGCCATCTCGGGCGAATTGGCCAGGAACTTGTCGGCGGCCACCTGCGTGTACAGCCGATCCGAGATCGGGAAGCCCTTCTCCGCCAGCGCGATGGCGGGCTCGAACAATTTGGCCCACGGCAGGCGGCCGTGCTGGCGGTGTGCCATCTCCAGCGCGCGCATCACGCCCGGCGTGCCGACCGAGCGGCCGCCGATCTGCGCCTCGCTGAACTCCATCGGCTTGCCGTCGGGGCGCAGGAACAGGTTTTCGGTGGCGCCGGCCGGAGCCGTCTCGCGGCCGTCAATGGCCTGCACACGCTTGCCGTCCCAGTACATGATGAAGGCGCCGCCGCCGATGCCGGTGGCCTGCGGCTCGACCAGCGTCAGAACGGCCTGCATGGCGATGGCGGCGTCGATGGCCGAGCCGCCCTGGCGCAGGATGGTGCGTCCCGCCTCGGTCGCGAGCGGATTGGCGGCGGCGGCCATGTGGCGCTGCGCGTAGACCGTCGACATGCCGGGGCGGTAGCCGGAGGAGACCTCCGGGGCCGGCGGCATGGCGGCCGGAGGTGTCGTTGCTACCGGGGCAGCGGTCGGCGCGGCAGGCGCGGCCGGTGCGGCCGTCCCTCCGCCTTGCGTACCACAAGCACCGAGCAGCGCCGTCAGGCCAAGGGCCAGCGCGCCGCGCCAGACCGTCGAAGAGGGGTCAAGGTGAGCCATGCGATATCTCCGGGGGAAGGATCAAGGGATTGTAGTGGCGATCGGCGCATCCGGGGGGCGGGGGAAAGTCTGAATCCCGCCACATGGCGCGACAGCCTCGTGCCGGTGAAAAAAAACCAGCCGTCTAACCCCGAACGCCCGCCTGCCCCGTTTCATCGACAGGCCGTCATGCCGGCGTTCCGCCGCGGCCCCCAAGGAGAACAACATGCAACTTCGCGCACCGGTCGTTTCCACCGTCGGCGCCCGGCGTTCCCGGGCCGCCACCGCCATCTGCGCCGCCGCGCTGGCGCTGGCGCTGTCGGCCTGCGGCGGCCGTTCGCCGGCGGTTTCCCAGGATGTGTCGCAACCGGTCCCGCCGGCAGCGCCCCCCGCCCCGACCGAGCTTGCGGCACCGTCGCCGGCTTATGCGCCTTCGGCCAACGCAGCCAAGGCCGCGCCGGCCGCCGAAATGCACACCCGTGCCGCCATGGCGCCGCGGCCGTACTACGTGCCTCCGCCTCCGGCGGCAGACCGCGAGCGCTACGGCGCGATCGACGAGAATGGCGTCAAGCTGGTGGCGCAGGCACCGGTGTCCACCTTCAGCATCGATGTCGATACCGGAAGCTACAGCAATATGCGCCGCCTGCTCAATGCCGGGCGCCTGCCACCCGCCGACGCGGTGCGCGTTGAGGAATTGCTGAACTACTTCCCCTATGACTACGCGCAGCCGGCCGATGGGCGGCCATTCGCCGTGCATACCGCGCTGGCGCCCGCCCCGTGGCATCCTGCCAGCGTGCTGCTGCGCATCGGCATCAAGGGCAAGGACATGGCCAGCGGCGCGCTGCCGGCCGCCAATCTGGTGTTCCTGGTGGACGTGTCCGGCTCGATGAATTCGCCCGACAAGCTGCCGCTGTTGAAGTCCTCGCTCAAGCTGCTGGTGAACAAGCTGCGCCCGCAGGACAGCATCACGCTGGTCACCTACGCCAGTGGCACGCGCGTGGCGCTGCCACCCACGCCGGGCAGCGACAAGGCCGCCATCGGCGCCGCCATCGACCAACTGGTGGCAGGCGGCAGCACCGCCGGCGCCAGCGGCATCGCGCTGGCCTACCAGGCCGCGCAGCAAAGCTATATCGCCGGCGGCATCAACCGCGTGCTGCTGGCGACCGACGGCGACTTCAACGTGGGCGTGACGGACTTCAGGCAGCTGAAGAGCATGGTCGAAGAGAAGCGCAAGTCGGGCGTATCGCTGTCCACGCTCGGCTTCGGCACCGGCAACTACAACGAGCAACTGATGGAGCAGCTGGCCGATGCCGGCGACGGCGCGTACTCGTATATCGACAACCTGATGGAAGGCAACAAGGTGCTGGTCAGCGAAATGAGCTCCACGCTGGCCACCATCGCGCGCGACGTGAAGATCCAGGTGGAATTCAATCCGGCCACGGTGAAGGAGTACCGGCTGATCGGCTATGAGAACCGCATGCTGGCGCGCGAAGACTTCAACAATGACAAGGTCGATGCCGGCGACATCGGCGCGGGCCATACCGTGACCGCGCTGTACGAGCTGACGCTGGCGGGCCAGCCAGGGCTGGTCGATCCGCTGCGCTACCAGCAGCCCGCACCGGCGCCCGGGCGCGACGGCGAGCTGGCGCATGTCAAGCTGCGCTACAAGCTGCCCACGGCCAGCACCAGCCAGCTGATGGATGTCACCGTCGCCCGTCAGGCGATCCGGCCGCTGGCGCAAGGCGATGACGACTTCCGCTTCGCCGCGGCCGTGGCCGGTTTCGGCCAGGCGCTGCGCGGCGGCAAGTTTACCGGTACGTGGGGCTACGCCGATGCCCGCGCGCTGGCGCAGGGCGCGCGCGGCGCCGACCGCTTCGGCTACCGCGGCGAGTTCCTCAAGCTCGTGGACCTGGCGCAGAGCCTGGCCACGGCCGCTCCCGTCGGCACGACCGGAGCAGGATCGCCCGAGCGTGCGGCACGCTGACACCACATCGCCCCGCGAGGCAGCGGGAGGCGGGGCGACGACCTGTCGCGCCGCCTCCGCCTCTCCTATACTCCGGCGCATGCAGGCACCCGAGCCCCCACCCGAGCCCCCTTCTCCCGCAAGCCACCCGTCCGGCGACGCGCTGGCCTCGCTGCCCGACCACGACCTGATGCTGCTGGTGGCCGGCGGCATCATCGAGCAGCCCGTCACCGAGCTGTTCCGCCGCCACAATGCCGGCCTCTACAACTATGTGGCGTGGCTGTGCCAGGGCAATAGCGGCGAAGCGGAAGACATCGCACAGAAGACCTGGGTCAAGCTGATGACCCGCTGCGGCGACTACCAGCCCACTGCGGCGTTCCGCACCTTCCTGTTTCAGATCGCGCGCAATACATGGCTCGACCAGGTGCGCAGCGCCGATGCGCGCCAACGTGAGTCGCAGGATGAGCAGCCGTTGGAGATACCCGCCGACGACCTCTCGCCCGAAGCCGAACTGCAGCTGCGCCAGCACGCGCACCATGTGCATCGCGCATTGTTGCATTTGCCGGTGGCGCAGCGCGAAGTGGTGGTGCTGCGCTTCTTCAGCGATATGAGCGTCGAGGATATCGCGCTGATGCTGGGCGAGAAATTCGAGACGGTGAAGAGCCGGCTCCGCTATGCGTTCGCGCACCTGCGCGGCGAGCTGGCCGGCAGCGTGCCGGGATCGCAGGAGACGCGGTCGTGAGCGCGGTGGATCGATTTATCGATGGCGAGGACCGGCTCTCGGCGTTGCTGAAGCGCCTGCCGGCCTACGCGCCATCGGACGCGCTGGAAGCGGCCGTGCGCGCTGCCGCGCGGACAGCGCAGCAGGAAGCCGATCGGCTTCGGACCAGTGCGGCGCCGTTGCCCTTCCCCGCACCGCCAACGCTTGCCGCGGCGGTGTTGCAGGAGGCCGCGCGCGTGCAGGCGGCACAGGCAGCACGGCGCGACGCATTGCTCGATCGCGTTGCGGCGGGCCAGCCGGCAGCCGATGTGCTCGGCGCACCGGTCAGCGCCGCCACGCGCGACTGGCTTGCTGCGCAAACGCAGGCCAACGCGGCCGCGCAGAAGGCCGAGCAGGCGCGCACCTCGCACGCCGTGCGCGCACGCCAGTGGTGGCGTTCGTTGGGACTGGCCGCGAGCGTCGCCGCGGTGGCGGGGCTTACGACCAGCATCGTGCTGAGGCAGATCGACGATGGCGCGCTGCTGCCGGCGACCACGCGCGAGATATCCGCGCCAGCACCAGCGCCCGCTGCCGACATCGCGGCTGCGCCCGCAACAGAAGCCGCACCGGAAGCCGCAGCCGCGGCGCCGGCAAGCCCGGCACCGCCAGCCGTGCAAGCCGCCCCACCCCCGCAGCGCGAGCAACGGCGTCCCGCCACGAATGAAGACAAGCGCAGCCGCGCGCCGGCCGAACGCAGCGCACCGCGCGAATCCGCCAGGGACAGCGAGCCCGCGGCGCAAGCCAGCGAAGGCCTCTCTACCCACGCGCCGGCGATCACGGCGTCACCGCCCGCCCTGCCCATGCCGCCAGCGCCCGCTTACTCGGCCATGGCGGAAGCCGCACCGCCTGCTGCACCCGCTGCCGCAGCGCCGGCCCCGCCTCCACCACCGGCCGCCGCACCGCAGGCCAATTTCGCCCGCAAGGCCGCACCGCCGATGGCGGCCGCACGCGAGCGCGCAGCGGCCGCCGCGTCCGCTGCGCTTGCCATGACCGTGTCGACACAGGACGACCCCGCCGCGACGGCGGCGCGCCTGGACACACTGACCCCGCTCACGCTGTGGGCAGCCGAGCCGGACAATACGGAAATAAGGGAATGGGCAGAACGGCTGTGGCAGTCGCTGCCGGCGGGACAACGCCCGCCAGTGCCATTTGCCGTGCAGGCCGACCGCACGCTGGCGCCGGGCCAGGTGCGCATCGAACTGCAGCACCGCGCGCCGCAATGAGCGCGCCGGTGCGTGGTGGCTGACGTGTGAAGGTCAGCGCGCGAAGATCAGCGCGTGGTGAACGACCAGCTCAGGTCCACCGGCTGCGAACCCAGCCGGCCGGTGACGTGTACGGTATAGCGCTGCTGGCTGGCCAGCGGCGCCACCGGCGTGCAGATGGCCAGGCCGCGCGCGGCGCTGGTCAAGCCCGACGAACGGCTGTCGACCTTGACGCAGTTGACGTTGCTGCCCTGCGCATCGGTGATGGTGAAGTTGTCGGCATCGAACTGCAGCGAGGTGTTGATCGCCTGCAGCGACACCGGGTAGCCCACGGTCTTGCCCTCGTAGCCCGGCGCCGGGTTGGGGCTTTCCGTATTGACCCAGCTGGCCGGCACGTCGGCCTGGCCGTTGAACGGGTAGGCCACCATCTGGTTGTCGCTGCCGCCCTTGGAGGCGTCGGCAAGGTCGATGGTCTGGTAGTAGGTGGCTGCGGTGCCGCTGCCGTTCGGGCCCACGCTCTCGGCAAAGCCGCTGCCGGCCGAGCCGTAGCTGCCCAGCAGCGCGGCGCGGTGGAACGGCGCATTGACCAGGTCGGAGACCAGCGCGTCCTTGGGCGACATCGACAGCTGCGCATTGGCCGCCGAGGTCCAGCGGTTGGCGCCCGCCACGACTTCGGCGGTGGCGTTGGTCGGGTAGGCGGCCTGGATGCGCGCGCTCGGAGTAGCGCCGGTGTAGCCCGGCCGGCCGCTGGTTTCGTCGTGCGTCAGCGTGTTGTTGGCCAGCATGTAGGCGGTGTGGTTCTGCGCGACCGTGTTGAGCCCATCGCGCGCGGCCAGCGGCGGCAGGCCTACCTGCTCGCGGCGATAGTTGGCGTAGCACAGGCCGGCGGTGCGCGGCTCTTCCAGCACGCGGTAGTTGCTGACCGCACTGCCGCGTGCCGGCAGCAGCGTGATGCCGCTGCCGGCGGCAGGCGCCGGTGCGGCACCGCTGACGGTATAGCAGGCGCCTGCCGTGGAAGTCGAACCGGTCTGGCCGCCCGTCGGCGTGCTGCCCTGCCCTGCTGTCTGCGTGGAGCCCTGCGGAGAGCCGGCCGAGGTGCCGGCCGAGGTGCCGGCATCGCCGCCATCGCCACCGCCGCCGCCACAGGCGGACAGCGCCAGCGCGGCAGCGGCGCAAAGGGTGGTCAGGGCGAGCGTGGTGCGCCGCGCGCGTCGCGGCAGAGTCTCTTGGCAATCAGCAAGCAAGCGTGTCCCGGTCATCGGTCTGAATCGTCGTGGTAGTCGGAGGAAGGAGACTGCCCGGAGGATCCGCCGAGGCGGACAGCCAGCAAGACAACCTGCGCAAGCGCCGGATGGAACGAGGCTCGCGCCGGAGGCGCCGGGGGCAGAAAGACCGGTCGATGGTATTGGCGTCAAACGCGAGGGTCTAGCCTGTGAACAATTGCTTACGTGTGACCCGCGCGCGGCGCACCGGAGCGCCGCATCCGGCGCCTGGCGTCGGCTCCATGCGTATGCTGGAGCGCTCAGGCAGCGCTCGTCACATCCGCCGTGCCGCCGAGTGACGCCATCACCGCCATCAGCTGCTCCCGCAGCCAGCGATTGGCGCCGTCGTTCTCGCCGCCCGCATGCCAGTACAGGTGCAGTTCGAGCGTCGGCACCTTGAAGGGCAGCGAGAGCAGCCGGTTGGCATAAGGCTCGTTGGCGATACGCGCATAGCGCAGCGGCAGCGTGGCCAGGAGGTCGGTGCAGCTGACCACCCGGCAGGCGGCGGCGTAATGCTGGCAGCGCAGGCGCACGCGCCGTGTCAGGCCCATGCGGTGCAGCGCCTGATCTTCCAGCCCGGCGCCGCGGCGGCGCGACGACACATGCACATGCTCGGCCGCCAGGTAGCGCTCGAGCGTCAGCTCCTTCTTGACCAGCGGATGGTCGCGCCGCGCCAGTACCACCATCGGGTCGTCCATGAACGGCGCATGGTGGATGGCGGGCGACACCGGCAGCAGGATGTCGATGGCGGCATCAATGGTGCCGGCCAGCAGCTCGGATTCCATCTCGCGCCGGTCAAAACGGATCGCGGCAATCTCCACATGCGGCGCCACCGCGGTCACGCGCGCCATCAGCGGCGGCAACAGCGTGGATTCCAGCGCGTCCCGCATGCCGATGGTGAAGCGCCGCACGGTATTGGTGGGGTCGAAGTGCGGCGTGTCCTGCAGCGTCCGCGCAAACGACTGCAGCGCGGTGCGCACCTCGGCCGCCAGCGAGCGCGCCAGCGGCGTGGGCGCCATGCCCTGGCCGCGCCGCTCGAACAGCGGGTCGTCGAACAGCGTGCGCAGCCGGCCCAGCGCATGGCTGACCGCCGGCTGCGTCAGGTTGAGCTGGCGCGCGGCCGCGGTGATGCTGCCTTCGCTGTAGATGGCGTCGAACACCACGAAGAGATTGAGGTCGATGCGGGAGAGCTGCATGCGTGGATTCTGTCATGGAATGCAGGGAATTGATACTGGCAAATCCAGAAAATTCATTTTTCTAATTATCGACTTTCAGATAGAGTGCATTCCATCGGCCCATGCCGCACTGATGCCGAGGCAATACGGCGCCGCCGCCCACCCTGGCGTCCACTGATCCGTAGCGAGGAGACCACATGGATTTCGAATACAGCCCGAAGGTCAAGGAAATGCAGGCCAAGCTGCTGGCCTTCTTCGACCAGCACATCTACCCGAACGAAAAGCGTTTCGCGGAGGAAATCGACGCCAACCGCCGCGCGGGCAACGCCTGGGTGCCGACCAAGGTGATCGAGGAACTGAAGCCGCTGGCGCGTGAAGCCGGGCTGTGGAACCTGTTCCTGCCGCGCTCGCCGCGTGCGCCGCAGGGCCTGTCGAACCTGGAATACGCCACGCTGTGCGAGATCATGGGCCGGGTGCCCTGGTCGGCCGAGGTGTTCAACTGCGCCGCGCCCGACACCGGCAACATGGAAACGCTGGAGCGCTACGCGTCCGAAGAACTGAAGGACAAGTGGCTGGAGCCGCTGCTGGCCGGCGAGATCCGCTCGGCCTTCCTGATGACCGAGCCCGCCGTGGCCTCGTCGGACGCGACCAATATCGAATGCCGCATCGAGCGCGATGGCGACCACTATGTGATCAACGGCACCAAGTGGTGGTCGTCGGGCGCGGGCGACCCGCGCTGCAAGGTCTACATCGTGATGGGCAAGACCAATCCCGACGCCGGCCGCCATGAGCAGCAGTCGATGGTGGTGGTGCCGGCCGATACCCCGGGCATCACCATCAAGCGCTTCCTGCCGGTATTCGGCTACGACGATGCGCCGCACGGCCACATGGAGATCGAGCTGAAGGACGTGCGCGTGCCGGTCTCGAACATCCTGCTGGGCGAAGGCCGCGGCTTCGAGATCGCGCAGGGCCGCCTCGGCCCGGGCCGCATCCACCACTGCATGCGCAGCATCGGCGTGGCCGAGCGCGCGCTGGAGCTGCTGTGCAAGCGCGCACTGTCGCGCGTGGCCTTCGGCAAGCCGGTTTCGAGCCAGGGTGTGACGCAAGAGCGCATCGCCGAAGCCCGCTGCGAGATCGAGATGGCGCGCCTGCTGACGCTCAAGGCCGCATACATGATGGACACCGTGGGCAACAAGGTGGCCAAGGCCGAGATCGCCATGATCAAGGTGATCGCCCCCAACGTCGCGCTGAAAGTGATCGACTGGGCCATCCAGGTCCACGGCGCGGCCGGCGTGTCCAGCGACTTCCCGCTGGCCAACTGGTGGGCGCATCAGCGCACGCTGCGCCTGGCCGACGGCCCGGACGAGGTGCACCGCAACGCCATCGCCAAGCTGGAGCTGGCCAAGCACATGAACGTGAACCCGGACAGCATCAAGATGCCGGTGGCACGCGGTTTCTGACCGTCGGGCCATGCCGAGGGGCCCCGCCCCTGCCGGCAGCATGGAAAACGCGCAGCCCGTCTGCGCGTTTTTTTCTTCTGTGCTTAAATCGCCCGGTTCGCCACGTCAGTGGTTGATGTGGCCACTTTGATCGCAGCCAGGAGACCTTTTGCGATGATCGACGTCTACACCTGGGCAACGCCCAACGGCCACAAAGTCCACATCATGCTGGAGGAATGCGGCCTGGAGTACAAGGTCCATCCGATCAACATCGGCGCCGGAGACCAGTTCGGCGAGGACTTCCTGAAGATCAGCCCGAACAACAAGATCCCGGCGATCGTGGATCCGGACGGCCCGGACGGCAAGCCGATCTCGCTGTTCGAGTCGGGCGCCATCCTGCTTTACCTCGCCGGCAAGACCGGCAAGTTCCTGCCCGAGGACGTGCGCGGCAAGTACCAGGCGCTGCAGTGGCTGATGTTCCAGATGGGCGGCGTCGGCCCGATGCTGGGCCAGACGCACCATTTCCGCATCTACGCGCCCGAGAAGATCGAGTACGCGGTCAACCGCTACACCAACGAAGCCAGGCGCCTGTACGGCGTGATCGACACGCAGCTGTCGAAGCACGCGTACCTGGCCGGCGACGAATACACCATCGCCGACATCGCCACCTTCCCGTGGTTGCGCAGCTGGCAGAACCAGGGCGTGGAGCTGGACGACTATCCCGACCTGAAGCGCTGGTTCAACGAGATCGCCGAGCGTCCCGCGGTCAAGCGCGGCGTGGAAGTGCTGGCCAGCGCGCGCAAGGCGCTGCAGGACGACAAGGCGCGCGAGGTCCTGTTCGGCGCGACGCAGTACAAGCGGCACTGAAGCCGCCGGGGTCTGGCCCGGGCGCCATGCCTCCGCGCTCAGGCCGCCACCAGCGCATGGCACGCGGCGGCACGCCCGTCCGCGTGCCGGATGGCGCGCCCGCTTCCGCTCACACCTCCGCCTGCGCCCACGGCGATGCCATCGCCGGGCCCGAAGCAGCACAGCAGTCCGGTCCCCGGCAGCAGCACGTCCAGGCGGCATGACTCGTGCGGATCCGGCGCGTAGATCGCGCCAGGCTGCAGGAAGGCCACGTCGACCCCGGCATGTGCATGGGCCTCATGCCAATGCAGGCCGATCGCGCCGCGATAGCACAGCGCCCAGCGCAGGCCGCGCGCCTGCAGGCGCCGGGCCCAGTCCTCCACGGACGGGTCGAGCTGGATGAACGCCGGCTGCACGCCATACCCCGCCCCGCCAGTGCCTTGGCCGGGGCTGCCCCCGGCTTCTTCCGTCCCGACCGCGGCGATGCTGCCCAGCGCGCAGCGGCGCGCGCCCTCCGGCAGCGACACCGCGCACGCCGCATTGTCCTGCTGCCGCGGCACTGCGCGCACAAAAGATGGTGTCGACCATCGCCCGCACCTGCATCGGCACGCCCCGCGCGGGCGCGAACAGTTCGCCGCCGCCCATCAGCAGGCAGTCGTGCCCGGGCGCCGACATGCGCAGGCCGCCGCGCAGGCAGCCCCACCACTCATTGCGGTCTGCCACAAAGGCGTCCTGTGTCTCGCCGGCGCAGAGGAAGACGTAGTCGCAGGTATCGCCGAGGCCAGCCGAGGCGGTCAGCACGCGCGACTGGAATCCGAGAGTGAGGTCCGCCGGGGTATGGCGGCCGGAATGGAGGGCGCGCATCCGCGCCTCGAACAGCGTGAAGATCAGCATGGCAATTCCCCTGGCAGGGCGACAGGACGCAAGTATCCCGTCGACGCATGCCGCACGCTTGTCAGCGTTGCGTGCGGCATTGCGCAGTGGCCCGTTTGGCACGGCCATGCAGGCCGTCCGGATCATGCCATCGTGCCGCGCCAAGTTGGCTGGCGCATCCCTTATTCCGCGGATCAGGCACCGATAGTGAGGAGGAGAATAAGTTGTCGTGGCCTCAGGGTCAAACCCTTAGCCCGAAGTTCCATGCCGACGCCGCGGCTGCGGCGTCGCGAATCCCTTTTCCTGATTGAGGAATCGGCTCATCAGGGGGTGTTCGATGTCTTCATTTTGTAGTCACTAAAAATACTTGACATAGGCGTGTTTTCTCCTATTCTTCTGGCTATGCCAGCACGAACCGGAACCGCTCACGTCGTTACGACGACCCGCAAGTACAAGGACCAGGTCTATCGCACCCACCTGTTGCGGCGCAGTTACCGCGAGGACGGCGTGGTCAAGAACGAGACGCTGGGCAACCTGTCCCACTTGCCCGAGGCACTGATCGAGATCATCCGCCGCTCGCTCAAGGGCGAGACCTTCGTGCCGCTGGGCGAGGCATTCGAGGTGACGCGCTCGCGCGCTCACGGCCACGTGCAGGCGGTGACCACGGCCATGCAGCGCTTGGGCTTTGCCTCGCTGATCGCCACCAAGCCTTCGCGCGAGCGCGACCTGGTACTGGCGATGGTGGCCGCGCGCATCGCGGCGCCGCACACGAAGCTGGCCACCACACGCTGGTGGCACACCAGCACCCTGGCGGAGGACTTCGGTGTGGCCGAGGCCAACGAGGATGACCTGTACGCGGCGATGGACTGGCTGCTCGCACGCCAAGACACGATCCAGAAGAAGCTCGCCGCGCGCCACTTGAGCGACGGTGGCCTGGTGCTGTATGACCTGAGCTCCAGCTACTTCGAGGGCAGCACCTGTCCGCTGGCCAAGCTTGGCTATAGCCGCGATGGCAAGAAGGGGCTGCTACAGGTCAACTACGGCTTGCTCACCGATGCGCGCGGCTGCCCAGTGGCGGTGTCGGTGCATGAGGGCAACGTGGCCGACAGCCAGACCTTCATGCCCGAGGTGCGGCGCCTGCAAGAGGAATTTGGTCTCTCCCGATTGGTCATGGTGGGCGATCGCGGCATGATCTCCAGCAAGGCCATCGACCAGATGCGTGAGGGCGGTGACCTGGGCTGGATCACCGCGCTCAAGAGCGCCTCGATCCGCCCGCTGCTCGAGCAAGGGCAACTGCAGCTTGGCCTGTTCGACGAGCGCAATCTGCTGGAGCTGAGTTCACCGGACTATCCGGGCGAGCGGCTGGTGGCGTGCCGCAATCCGGAACTGGCCAGGCTACGTGCCCACAAGCGAGAAGAGTTGCTGGCGGCCACCGAGGCGTGCCTGCAGCCGATCGTTGCCCGCGTGCAGGCGGGCAAGCTTGCCGGGCGCGATCAGATCGGCCTGCGCGTGGGCAAGGTGATCGACAAGTACAAGGTGGCCAAGCACTTTGCGCTAAGCATCGACGACGCGGCCTTCACGTTCAGCCGCAACAGCGAGGGCATCGCCCGCGAGGCGGCGCTCGACGGCCTCTACATCATCCGCACTTCGGTGAGTGCGGCGCAGATGGACTCGGCCGAGTGCGTGCGCAACTACAAGGCGCTGGCCAACGTGGAGCGCGCGTTCCGTTCGCTAAAAACGGTGGACCTGAAGGTGCGGCCAATCCATCACCGCACGGCCGATCGGGTGCGTGCGCATATCCTGCTGTGCATGCTGGCCTACTACGTCGAATGGCACATGCGTGAGGCTTGGCGCGAACTGATGTTCGCCGACCCGGATCAGGCCGCCAAGGCCACGCGTGATCCGGTGGCGCCTGCCGTGCGCTCTGCGGCAGCGCTGGCCAAGGCGGCGCGCCACACACTTGACGACGGCACGCCCGTGCACAGCTTCTCGAGCCTGATGGCCGAACTCGCCACGATCGTGCGTAACACCTGCCGCACACCCAGCGCTGGCGCTGAAGTGCCGACGTTCGAACTCGTCACCACGGCCAACGCGAAACAGAAGCAGGCTCTGGAATTGCTTCAGCAAATCCGCGTGTAGACAGAAATCGGAACCCGGGAATTACGCCAAGTGCCTGTCGTACAAGGGGAAACTCGCCCAGGGGGTTGGGGAACTTCGGCTTAGCCTCAGACCACTCCGAACTCTTCACGACCCCATGACTTCTCGACATCTCAGACTATTCGGATTGCATCTTGCCTGGCTACGCAAGCAGCGGGGCTGGTCCCAGGAAACCCTGTCGCTCGAAAGCGGTCTGGCGCGCTCGTACCTGAGCGGCATCGAAGGCGGCAAGCGCAATGTGGCGCTGATCAATATCTGCACACTGGCCGAGACCCTTGCCGTGCCGCCATCCGAAATGCTGGACTTCAGCCTGCTGGACTTCAGCCGCCACAACGCCAGCCAGTTGCAAGTGGAACAGCCGCGCATGCCTTTCGGTAACCGGCAGCAGGCAGCGATCGAGGCCACCGTGCGCCATATGGCCGAACTGAGCGAGCCCGAGCTGAACGTGGCGGCGGCGGTGGCGCGGGCGCTGGCTGGCAAGGGCAGCTTCCGCCCGCCCGTGGGCTATGTCAGGCACGCCACCAAGCCCGGCGCCGCCGACGACACCGGGGGCTAGACGCCCAGCATGCCCTGCCGTTCGATAAAGCGGATGACCTCGTCCAGGCCCTGCCCGGACTTGATGCTGCCCATCACGAACGGCCGGGCGCCGCGCATCTTGCGCGCATCGCTTTCCATTACTTCCAGCGAGGCGCCCACGTACGGCGCCAGGTCCGTCTTGTTGATCACCAGCAGGTCGGACTTGGTGATGCCGGGCCCACCCTTTCTCGGAATTTTCTCACCGCCGGCGACGTCGATAACGTAGATCGTCAAATCAGAAAGTTCTGGGCTGAAGGTTGCAGCCAGGTTGTCGCCGCCGGATTCGATGAACACCACGTCGGCGTCCGGGAACCTGGCCAGCATGCGGTCGACCGCTTCCAGGTTGATCGACGCGTCCTCGCGGATCGCTGTGTGCGGGCAGCCGCCGGTTTCCACGCCCATGATGCGCTCGGCCGGCAGCGCGCCGGAGATCGTCAGCAGGCGCTGGTCTTCCTTGGTGTAGATGTCGTTGGTGATGGCGACCAGGTCATAGCGGTCGCGCATCGCCTTGCACAGCATCTCGAGCAACGTGGTCTTGCCGGAGCCGACCGGGCCGCCGACGCCGACGCGCAGCGGAGGGTTCTTCTTGGTACGGGCCTGGGTCATGGTGAAGTGTGGATTCAGGATCGGAACAGCCGGGAGTACTGCGTTTCGTGGCGTGCGGAAAGCAGGCCCAGCATCGGTGAAAAAGTAGAGAGTTGTGGCGGCGCGGAATCGGCGCGGCGCACGGCTTCCTCTACGGTATCGAGCACCGCTGCGTGCAGGCGGCGCAGCATGTGTTGCCCTGCCACCTGGCCTAGCGGCACTGCCTTGATTGCGGCGGCTACCTGGTTCTCGGCCCAGTTGAAGCAGTAGGCGGCAAGCCCGTCGCGCGTATCGACCTGCAGCGCCACGCATGCCGCGGTGAAGGCCGTCGGCAGGCAGACCGGCGACAGCGCCGCCAGCGCGTCACGCAGCGCCGGGGTGCCCCACTCCATCTGCGCAATCAGCTTTGCCAGCGACCAGCCCATCTGCTCGGTCTCCAGCCGCAGTTCGGAGGTCTCGCGCGTGGCGTGGAACCAGTCGTTCCATGCCTTCACTTGCGCGGCGTCGCCGGACAGCCAGTGGCGATGCAGCAGCAGCCACAGCGGCGCTTCGCATTGCGCCTGCACGTGCAACAGGTTGTCGCGGATCCAGCGTTCGGCGGTCGGCGCGTCATGCACGTTGCCGCAATCGATGGCGGCCTCCAGGCCTTGCGAATAGCTGAAGCCGCCGATGGGCAGCGCGGGGGATGCGAGGTGGAGCAGGGAGATGAGTTGGGAAAGGCCGGGCATGATACGGCGACTCAATGCAGACAGCGCGGGTCAGCGCTTGTGACCACAGTGGTCATCATGGACATGATGCGGATCGCCATGATCGTGGGCATGGTCATGGCTATGGCCGTGCCCATGCGAGTGAGAGTGCGCATGCGAGTGCCCGTGCTCATGGTCATGCGCATGACTGTGATCATGCCCATGATGCTCCTGAAACACCGCCTGCGCGGCCGCATAGTCCTCGGCAAACGTCGCATCATGCCCATGCTTGTGCCCGCCGCCATAGGCCCCAGCCTCCGGCTCGAATGGCAACTCCGCACGCTCGGCGCGCACGCCCAGCCGCTTCAGCATGTCGGCCAGCACCTGGTCGTATTCCAGCCGCAGGTAATCGCGCCCGATCTCCACCGGCGTGTGCCGATTGCCAAGGTGATACGCAGCGCGCATCAGCGCGTGCGGATCATCCGAGCGCACTTCCAGCACGGTTTCAGCGGCGGCCTGCACCTCAATAAAGCTGCCGTTCTCCGCCACCAGCAAGTCGCCACCCCGCAGCACGGTACCGCGCGGCAGGAACAACGCGGCTTCCTCACCATTGTCGAGCACCGCCCGCAGGCGACTCTTGCTACGTTCGGAGAAAGGCAGCACCAGCTTGGTAGCACGGCGCACCAGCACCGGCGCGATGCCGTGCGGGGCGCTCAGGAGTTTGTCGATCTTCAGCATGCGGGATCCGGGGCTCCGCCCCGGTGGTTCAGAACAGGAAATAGCGCTGCGCCATGGGCAGCTCGGTGGCTGGCTCGCACGTCAGCAACTGGCCGTCGGCGACCACCTGGTAGGTCTCGGGGTCGACCGTGACGTGCGGCTGCCAGTCATTGTGCACCATGTCGCGCTTGCTGACCGTGCGCGTGCCGCGCACCGCCGACAGTGTTTTGGCCAACCCGTAGCGCTCGCCGATGCCGGCCGCCAGTGCCGCCTGCGACACGAAGGTCAGCGACGAGCGGTGCAGCGCCCCGCCGGCCGTCGCGAACATCGGGCGGTAGTGCACCGGCTGGGGCGTCGGGATCGACGCATTGGGGTCGCCCATCGCCGCCGCGGCGATCATGCCGCCCTTCAGGATCAGGCTCGGCTTGACGCCGAAGAACGCCGGGCGCCACAGCACCAGGTCAGCCCACTTGCCGACTTCCACCGAACCCACTTCATGGGCGATGCCATGGGTCAGCGCCGGATTGATGGTGTACTTGGCAACGTAGCGCTTGACGCGGAAGTTGTCGTGCCCGCCGCGCGCATCGTGCGGATCGCCCGGCAGCTTGCCGCGCTGCAGCGCCATCTTGTGCGCGGTCTGCCAGGTGCGGATGATGACCTCGCCCACGCGGCCCATCGCCTGCGAATCGCTGGAGATCATCGAGAACGCGCCCAGGTCGTGCAGGATATCCTCGGCAGCGATGGTCTCGCGGCGGATGCGGCTTTCGGCGAAGGCGATGTCCTCGGCAATCGACGGATCCAGGTGATGGCACACCATCAGCATGTCGAGATGCTCGTCCAGCGTATTGACGGTGTACGGGCGCGTCGGGTTGGTCGACGACGGCAGCACGTTGGCCTCGCCACACACCTTGATGATGTCGGGCGCATGGCCGCCGCCGGCGCCTTCGGTGTGATACGTATGGATGGTGCGGCCCTTGAACGCCGCGACGGTCACCTCGACAAAGCCAGCCTCATTAAGCGTGTCGGTGTGGATCGCCACCTGAGTGTCGGTCGCGTCCGCCACCGACAGGCAGGTATCGATCGCCGCCGGCGTGGTGCCCCAGTCCTCATGCAGCTTCAGGCCGATCGCGCCAGCTTCCACCTGCTCCAGGAGCGGCGCCTGCTGGCTGGCATTGCCCTTGCCCAGCAGGCCGATATTCATCGGGTAGGCGTCGGCTGCCTGCAGCATGCGCTCCATATACCACGGCCCCGGCGTCACGGTGGTGGCGAAGGTGCCGGTGGCCGGTCCGGTGCCACCGCCGATCATGGTGGTGACGCCGCTCATCAGTGCCTCTTCGATCTGCTGCGGGCAGATGAAGTGGATATGGCTATCGATGCCGCCGGCGGTGACGATCATGCCCTCGCCCGCGATCACCTCGGTGCCCGGCCCGACCACGATGGTCACGCCCGGCTGGATATCGGGATTCCCGGCCTTGCCGATCGACGCGATGCGCCCGTCCTTCAGGCCGATATCCGCCTTGACGATGCCCCAGTGGTCGACGATCAGCGCATTGGTGATGACGGTATCGACGCAGTCCTTCGCCATGCGCTGGCTCTGGCCCATGCCATCGCGGATCACCTTCCCGCCGCCGAACTTCACTTCCTCGCCGTAGATGGTGAAGTCCTTCTCGACCTCGATGATGAGCCCGGTGTCGGCCAGCCGCACGCGGTCGCCGGTGGTCGGGCCGAACATCTCGGCATAGGCCTGCCTGGAAATCTTTGCCATCACAGCGCTCCCATGATCTTGCCGTTGAAGCCGAAGACGATGCGGTCGCCATCCAGCGCCACCAGTTCGACGGTTCGGGTCTGGCCGGGCTCGAAGCGCACCGCAGTGCCGGCCGCGATATTCAGCCGGAAGCCGCGGGTGGCCTCGCGGTCGAACGCGAGCGCGATGTTGGTCTCGTAGAAGTGGAAGTGCGAGCCGACCTGGATCGGACGGTCGCCGGTATTGGCCACCGTCACGCTGACCGTGGCGCGGCCGGCGTTGAGTTCGATCTCGCCGTCGGCGGGCATCAGTTCACCGGGGATCATGGCAGTCCTCCTCAGGCGACCAGCAGGCCGGCGCCGTACAGCGCCACGCCGGCGCCCGCCAGGCGCGCCAGCCAGCCGGCGCGGCGGCGCAGCAGCGTGCCGGCGCCGATACCGAGCAGGTGCAGCGCCATGGTCGACACAGCAAAGCCGCCAACATAAGCCAGCACGGCCGGCAGTGCGCCCGCGGTGCCTGGCAACTCGGCGCCGTGCGCATAGCCATGAAACACGGCGAAACCGCCGACCAGCAGCGTGCCAGCCCACGCCGGCAGCTTGGCACGCAGAGCCACCAGCAGGCCGATCACCAGCAACGAGGCAGCGATCATCGGCTCGACCGCCGGCAACGCCACCCCGGACAGCCCCAGCGCAGCACCTACCAGCATCAGCGCGACGAAAGCCAGCGGCAGGCGCATCGTGTCGGATGCCGAGCGCGCGATCAGCGCGCTCCACACACCCACCGCCGCCATCGCCAGCAAGTGGTCGGCACCGGTGAAGGGATGCGCCAGGCCGGCCCACAGGCTGGCGCCGACAGTGGCGGCATCATGGCCAGGATGCGCCAGCGCGGCGCTGGCGGCAACGGTCAGGGCAGTGCCCAGGGCAAGGCGCAGGCAGGCGGTACGATTCATGTCGGCTCTCGGTTGATCTTGTTGTTCGGGATCGGGCGTCGGCGCGTGGCGCTCAGACGATGGGATGGTGCACGGTCACCAGCTTGGTGCCGTCAGGGAAAGTCGCTTCGACCTGGATCTCGGGGATCATCTCGGCCACGCCGTCCATCACGTCGTCGCGGCTCAGCACCGTGGTGCCCTCGTGCATCAGCTCGGCCACGGTGCGGCCGTCGCGCGCGCCTTCCATGATGGCGGCGGTGATCAGCGCCACCGCCTCCGGGTAGTTCAGCTTGAGTCCGCGTGCCTTGCGCCGTTCAGCCAGCAGCGCGGCGGTGAAGATCAGCAGCTTGTCTTTCTCTCGCGGCGTCAGTTCCATCTTGTGTTCCTTGTTCTACGGATGTTTTCGCTTATGTTGCCCACAGGCGCAGCGGCCGCGCGACCACACCGTGAATCGGCTCGCGCAGTGCCTGCCAGCTATCCACCATGACGTGGCGCACGGCTTCCATCTGCCGGCCGAGCACGCGCAACAGCAGCATCGATTGCCCGTTGGCTGCGAGGCAGGTCACACCGGCGCGCAGCTCCGGCGTATAAGGCAGTCGGTCGGCAAGCATTTCAGCCAGCTCCTGCGTGGCGCCCTTGCCCACTGCCCACAGCGTGCCCAGCACGTTCAGGCCGTCGAGCCCGGCCACCCCTGTACGCAGCGGCGAGGCCGCCTCGAAATGCGATTGTTCGATCCACAGCGCACGCTCGCCCGCGCCGATCCGGGTATCCAGCCACAGCGCGCCGCGAGCCCACTGCTCGCCCGACGCCTGCCGCCCCAGCACCACAGCATCCCAGCCGATCGCGCTGCCGCCGGGCGCCACCTCGAGCACCGTCGAAATGCGCGCGCGGGCATCGTCAAAGACGATGTTCTCCTGCGGCAGCCAGTCCAGCCGCGCGCCCGGCCCGACGGTGAGGCGCACATACTGCGCCGCCTCGCGGCCGAGCGACTTGTACCACTTGGTCGCACCCGGTGTGGCCAGCACAGCATGCGCGCCCGCCTCCACCGTCACGTCGATTTCCAGGCTGTCCCCGCCCGCCACGCCCGCCGGCGGGTGCAGGATGACGACGTGGCAGATCCCGCCCTCGGGATACAGCGGCTTCTGCACCAGCAGCGGCCCCTGGTGGCGCCGCTCAATCAGCGCGGTGCGTTCGCCGCGTTGCGCAAAGCGCAGCCGCAGCGTTGCCTGCCATGCGGCGGGCACGGCGAGGGACGAAGGGAAATCGGGATGACGCATGGCAAGGAAAAGCCGGCGGCGGAGCGCGCGCGATGGCGGGGGTTGCAGGCATCATAGCGCGCCACCCGCCTGGGCGGAAGCGGCGCGCAGCCGACAATTCCCCGCGCTGCGCCGTGCCCGCCTTACACGGCGATCAGCTCCCGCACGCCGTCCTGCTCCATGCTGGCGCCGGCGCCGCGCGCCACCACCTCGCCGCGGCTCATCACCACATAGTGGTCGGCGATATGGCGCGCGAACTCGTAGTACTGCTCGACCAGCAGGACCGTCATGCCGAACTCGTCGACCAGCAGCCGCAGCGCGCGGCCGATGTCCTGGATGATGGACGGCTGGATGCCTTCTGTAGGCTCGTCCAGGATCAGCAAACCCGGCTCGCTCATCAGCGCGCGGCCGATCGCCAGTTGCTGCTGCTGGCCGCCCGACAGGTCGCCGCCGCGGCGCAGGCGCATGGTGCGCAGTACGGGAAAGAGCTGGTAGATCCGGTCCGGCACGCCGGACGGACGCGCGCGGCTGGCAGCGCCGATCAGCAGGTTTTCTTCCACGGTCAGGCGCGGGAAGATCTCTCGGCCCTGCGGCACGTAGGCCAGCCCGGCCGAGACGCGCTCGTAGGGCGGCTTCTTCTCCAGCGCCTTGCCCTCCCACTGGATGCTGCCGCTGCGCGTCGGCACCACGCCCATCAGGCACTTGAGCAATGTGCTCTTGCCCACGCCGTTGCGGCCCAGCAGCGTGGTCAGCTTGCCGGCGGGCACGTCGAAGCTGACGTTGCGCAGGATATGGCTGCCGCCATAGAACTGGTTCAGTGCATTGACCTGCAGCATGCTTATCTTCCCAGGTAGGATTCGATCACGCGATCGTCGCGCTTGACGCTGTCGAGCGTGCCTTCGGCCAGCACGCTGCCCTCTGCCAGCACCGTGACCTTGCCGGCATCGCCAGCCAGCGCGGCAACGAACTCCATGTCGTGCTCCACCACCATCATCGAGCAGCTGCCGCGCAGGCCGTTGAGCAGCGCCGCGAGCTGCATCGTTTCCTCATCGGTCATGCCCGCCACCGGCTCGTCGAGCAACAGCAGCTGTGGCTGCTGCATCAGCAGCATGCCGATCTCCAGCCGCTGCTTCTGCCCGTGCGACAGCAGGCCGGCGGGCCGGTAGGCCTCGTCCTCCAGCCCGGTCAGCGCCAGCGTCTCCTCGATGCGGCGGTGCCCCTCCCCCGTCAGGCGCGCGCGCAGCGACGACCACCAGCGCTTGTCGGCCTTCATCGCCAGCTCCAGGTTCTCCCACACCGCGTGCTGCTCGAACACGGTAGGCTTCTGGAACTTGCGGCCGATGCCGACCTGGGCAATGCGCGGCTCGGTCATGCGCATCAGGTCGATGGTCTGGCCGAGGAACACGCGGCCGCTGACATTGGCGTTGCGCGGGCCGGTCTTGCCGGTGATGACATCCATCATCGTGGTCTTGCCGGCGCCGTTGGGGCCGATCACGCAGCGCAGTTCGCCGTGGTCGATCGACAGTGTCAGCTTGTTGAGCGCGCGGAAGCCGTCGAACTGGACTGTCAGGTCTTCCAGGTACAGGATCGGGCCGTGCGACACATCGATGGTGCCGGGCTCGACGATCCGGCCCAGGCCGGTGGCGTCGCCGCTTTCCGCCTGGCCATGTTCGAGTGCGGCGTTCATGCTTCACCTCCGGTGCGGGCCGCCACGGCAGGCGCGGAAACAGGTTCTGGTGCAGGCGGCGCAGCAGCCGCGCGTCGCTCGCGCAGGCGATCCCACAAGCCGGTCACGCCGTCGGGCAAGTACAGCGTCACCAGCACGAACATCGCGCCCAACAGGAACAGCCAGTACTCGGCAAAGTGGGCCGTGAAGACGGTCTTGGCGCCATTGACCAGGAAGGCGCCGATCACCGGCCCGATCAGCGTGCCGCGCCCGCCCACGGCTACCCAGACGGCCATTTCAATCGAGTTGCCGGGCGACATCTCGCCGGGGTTGATGATGCCGACCTGCGGCACATACAACGCACCTGCGATGCCGCACAGCACAGCGGAGAAGGTCCATACGAACAGCTTGTAGCCGAGCGGGTTGTAGCCGGAGAACATCACGCGCATCTCGGCATCGCGCACCGCGGTGACAACGCGGCCGAGCTTCGAGGTGACGATATAGCGGCAGGCGACAAACCCGGCCAGCAGCGCCAGGAAGGTCAGCACGAACAGCGCCGTACGCGTTTGCGGCGCGGCGATGGCAAAGCCCGCGATGCGTTTGAAGTCGGTAAAGCCGTTGTTGCCGCCAAAGCCGGTCTCGTTGCGGAAGAACAGCAGCATCGCTGCATACGTCATTGCCTGCGTGATGATCGACAGGTACACGCCCTTGATGCGCGAGCGGAAGGCAAAGAAGCCGAACAGCCACGCCAGCACGCCCGGCACCAGCACCACCAGCAACAGCGCGAAGCCCAGATGCTCAGTGCCATGCCAGAACCACGGCAACTCCTTCCAGTCGAGGAACACCATGAAGTCCGGCAGGTCGCTCTTGTACACGCCCTCACGCCCGATCGAACGCATCAGGTACATGCCCATGGCATAGCCGCCGAGCGCGAAGAACAGCCCGTGGCCCAGGCTCAGGATGCCGCAGTAGCCCCACACCAGGTCCAGCGCGATCGCCGCCAGCGCAAAGCACATGATCTTGCCGACCAGCGTCAGCGCATACGCCGACAGGTGCAGCGGATGGCCCTCCGGCAGCACCAGCGCGCATACCGGCACGCCGATGCCGACGATCACCGTGACCGCCACCAGCATCATCCAGCCGCGCCGCGAGAATAGCGACTGGCGCTCTGGCACCGCCAGCCGGAACGGCGTGGCGGGAGAATTCGATTGGAATCGCTGCATCATGCCTCCGCGCTGCGCCCCTTGAGCGCGAAAAGTCCCTGCGGCCGCTTCTGGATGAAGAGCACGATCAGCACCAGGACAAGGATCTTGGCCAGCACCGCGCCGTAGAACGGCTCGATGAACTTGTTGATGATGCCCAGTCCGAACGCGCCGACGATGGTCCCCGCCAGTTGCCCCACCCCGCCCAGCACCACCACCATGAACGAGTCGATGATGTAAGCCTGGCCTAGGTCAGGACCGACATTGCCGATCTGCGACAGCGCGCAGCCACCCAGCCCGGCGATGCCTGCGCCGAAGGCAAAGGCATAGCTATCCACCTTCCACGTACGCACGCCGACGCAGGCAGCCATGGTGCGGTTCTGCGTGGTGGCGCGCACGAACAGCCCGAGCCGCGTACGGTTCAGCACCGCCCACGCCACCGCCACCACGGCCAGCGCAAACAGGATGATGACGATGCGGTTGTACGGGATCACCAGCCCAGGCATCCATTCGACGCCGCCGCTCATCCAGGCCGGGTTGGCCACTTCGACGTTCTGCGCGCCGAACAGCGTGCGCACCGCCTGCATCAGCAGCAGGCTCACGCCGAAGGTGGCCAGCAGCGTTTCCAGCGGACGGCCGTACAGGTGGCGCAGCACCAGCCGCTCGAGCACGAAGCCCACCACCGCCGCCGCCAGGAACGACGCCGGCAGCGCCGCCGGCAGGTACCAGTCGAACGCACCCGGAGCGTAGGCACGGAACAGCGACTGCACCACGTAGGTGGCATAGGCGCCGATCATCAGGAACTCGCCGTGCGCCATGTTGATGACGCCGATCAGGCCATAGGTGATGGCCAGCCCGAGCGCAGCCAGCAGCAGCACGCTGCCCAGGCTCAGCCCGGCGAACAGGTTGCCAATCAGCTCGGCGCGGCGTTGGTCGCTGCGCAGCGTGTCCAGCGCCTGCTGGGCGGCCAGGCGAACGTCGGCGTCGGGCTCGCGGTAGTTGCCGGCGCTGTCGCGCTCCACCAGCGGCGCCAGCTTCTGGCGGCTCTGCGGATTGCTGTCGTTGCCGAGGATACGGATCGCCTCGAGCCGCGCGTCATGCGCAGCAGGATCGGCCGGCTCGGCCAGCACCAGGTTGGCCCAGATCACGTCGAGGCTGGCGCGCAGGCCGGCATCGGCCTCGTTCTTGCGCGCGGCTTCGACCGCGGGGCGCGAGGCGCTTTCCGGCTGGGCGCGCAGCGTGGCGACCGCCTGCGCGCGCACCGCGATGTCGGGCGACTGCAGCAGCAGGCTGCTGGCGGCGCTGTCGACCAGTGCACGCAAGCTGTTGTTCAGGGTCAGCGATTCCAGTTCGTCGGTCTTCACCGAGACTGGTTTGCCGGTGATCGCATCGACGGTCTTGTCGCCGTCCTGCCGCACCATGCCGACCGATGGTGCGTATTGCAGCGCATCGTCCTGCAAGGCTTTCAGGATCGGGCCGGCCTGCTCGGGCGGTGCCTTCGCCAGCGCGGTCAGCGCCGCGGTCTTGGCGTCGAAATCGTCTTCGACCAGCGGCTTCAGGTCAGCCTGCGTCAGCGCCGCGGCCCACGGCGCCGCGGCCAGCAGCAGCGCTGCCAGCATGGCGCGCAGCCACGGCATCGCGTTTATCGGGAGGTGTTGGCGCATAAGGGCTGGCGGAGTGGCGGCGCTTATGCGCCTTGTTGTTCTGGTGTGCGAGAAGGGGGCGACGCGCTTCCCTCCCCCGCCTTGCGGGAGCAGGAAGCTATCGCCAGGGAGACGGACTTGCGTCCGCTTACATCACCTTGTCCGGCTTGCCTTCATTACCCGTGATAAACGGGCTCCACGGCTGCGCGCGCACCGCCTTCGGCGTCTTCCACACCACCGAGAACTGGCCATCGCCCTTCACTTCGCCGATCATCACTGGCTTGTACAGGTGGTGGTTCTCGCCCATGGTCAGCGTGAAGCCGTCCGGCGCCTTGAAGGTCTGGCCGTACATCGCCGCACGCACCTTGTCGGCGTCGGTGGACCCGGCCTTCTTCACGGCCTGCGCCCACATCTTGATGCCCACGTAGGTGGCTTCCATCGGGTCGTTGGTCACGCGCTTGTCGCCGCCCGGCAGGTTGTTGGCCTTGACCCACGCCGCCCACTGCTTGCGGAAGGCGTCGTTCTCGGGGTTCTTGACCGACATGAAGTAGTTCCACGCGGCCAGGTGGCCAACCAGCGGCTTGGTGTCGATGCCGCGCAGTTCCTCCTCACCCACCGAGAACGCCACCACCGGCACGTCCTTGGCCTTCAGGCCGGCGTTGCCCAGTTCCTTGTAGAACGGCACGTTGGAGTCGCCGTTGATGGTCGAGATCACCGCGGTCTTGCCGCCCTGCGAGAACTTCTTGATATTGGCGACGATGGTCTGGTAGTCGCTGTGGCCAAACGGCGTGTAGACCTCTTCGATGTCCTTGTCGGCAACGCCCTTGCTCTTCAGGAAGGCGCGCAGGATCTTGTTGGTGGTGCGCGGGTAGACGTAGTCAGTGCCCAGCAAGTAGAAGCGCTTGGCGCCGCCACCTTCCTTGCTCATCAGGTATTCCACCGCCGGGATCGCCTGCTGGTTGGGCGCCGCGCCGGTGTAGAAGACGTTCTTGGACATTTCCTCGCCTTCATACTGCACCGGGTAGAACAGCAGCGAGTTCAGTTCCTCATAGACCGGGAGCACCGACTTGCGCGACACGGAGGTCCAGCAGCCGAAGGTCACCGCAACCTTGTCCTTGCTGACCAGCTGGCGCGCCTTCTCCGCGAACAGCGGCCAGTTGGAGGCCGGGTCCACCACCACCGGCTCGAGCTTGCGGCCGAGCACGCCGCCGCTCTTGTTGATCTCGTCGATGGTCATCAGGGCCACGTCTTTCAGCGACGTTTCCGAGATGGCCATCGTGCCGGACAGCGAGTGCAGGATACCGACCTTGATCGGTTCCTTGGACTGCGCCATGGCCAGCGGGCTGATACCGATCATTGCCGCGGCGGCGATGGCCGACAGCTTCAGCATGTCACGTCGTTGCATTTGCAGCTCCCGTTTATGGTGTTAGTCAGGGACTACGCTCCCCGGGTGATGCTTCTGCAACTAGCGTGCCATTGGAGTCCTGGCGGTTTGAGGCCGGATACTGGCGGCCGGCGTGGCGCGACGAGGCCGGCGACCCCTGCGCGCACCATGGGCGTGCATTGCACGTGCGCACTGAGACAGTGCGCCGGCACAAATGCGTGCACCCACAGTGCATCGCGTGCGCGATCACGACGAAGGCGTGCGCCAGAACCGGGCGGACCCATACGGGGGGTGCGCGTCCCGCCCGGATATTAAGCGCACACTTAAACCCGTAGATACGTTCAAACCCTAAGGCTGTAGCGAAGCCACGCAGCAAAAAAACGGGGCCCCTCGCGGGGCCCCGTTTCTCGATGCCAGGACTTCAGTCCTTACATCACCATCATGTTGGTATTCAGGTTGTGCATGATCCACAGCGAACCCGCCAGCACGATCACCAGCACCAGCACCGTGAACAGCAGCGCGACCACGTTGCTGCGCTGCTCGGACGACGAGTCCAGGTGCAGGAAGTACTTCAGGTGGACCAGGATCTGGACCGCGGCCATGCCCAGGATGATCCAGAGGATGGTGCCCTTGTCCATGGTCCCGTCCATCACGAGCTTGAACGGGATCACGGTCAGGATCACGGCCAGGATAAAGCCGATCGCGTACGACTTGAAGCTGGCATGGGTGTCATGCGAGGCATGCGCGTGCGAGTCGTGGGCGCCATGCGCCGCCGGTGCGTTGTGTTGTGCCATCACACTGCTCCCATCAGGTAGACCACGGTAAAGACGCCGATCCAGACCACGTCCAGGAAGTGCCAGAACAGCGACAGGCAAGTCAGGCGCTTGACCAGCGTTGGGGTGATGCCCTTCCTGGCCAGTTGCCACATCAGCACGATCATCCACAGCATGCCGCTGGCGACGTGCAGGCCGTGGGTGCCGACCAGCGTGAAGAACGACGACAGGAACGCGCTGCGGCCCGGGCCGGCGCCTTCGGCGATCAGGTGGTGGAACTCGTTGATTTCCATCGCCATGAAGGCCAGGCCCAGCAGGAACGTGATGCCGAGCCACACCTGCACGCGGCTCAGGCTGCGGTTCTGCAGCGAGATCATCGCCATGCCGTACGTGATCGAGGAGAACAGCAGGATGAAGGTCTCCACCAGCACGTAGTTGAGCTCGAACAGCTCCTTGCCCGACGGGCCGCCTGCCACTTCGCCGCGCAGCACGGCGAAGGCCGCGAACAGTCCGGCGAAGATGATGCAGTCGCTCATCAGGTAGATCCAGAAGCCATACACCGTATTGGCACTGGTATCGTGGTGCGCATGGTCATGGCCATGGGCGTCGGCGTGAGCCGAGGCGCCGGCCTGCGCGGGGATGCGGTCTAGGACTTGAGTCGACATGGTTCTTAGGCCTGCGAAGCAATGCGCTGCAGTTGGCGCGTTTCGATCTGCTCGACCTCGGTGGCCGGCACGTAGTAGTCGATATGGTCGTCGTTGCTGCGGTGGATAAACGCCCAGATCATGCCCACCAGGCCAACGATGGCCATCCACCAGATATGCCAGGTCAGGGCAAAGCCGAACACCAGGCTGAAGGCGCCGATGATGAAGCCCGCGCCCGTGTTCTTGGGCATGTGGATCTTCTCGTAGCCTTCGGTCGGCAGCGTCTCGCCACGGGCCTTCATGTCGGCGAACGCGTCCAGGTCACGCACCACCGGGGTGTGCGCGAAGTTGTAGAACGGCGGCGGCGACGAGGTGGCCCACTCCAGGGTACGGCCGCCCCACGGGTCGCCGGTCACGTCGGCCAGCTTCTTGCGGTCGCGGATCGACACGACGATCTGCAGCACCTGGAAGAAGATGCCCAGTGCCACGAACACCACGCCGACCACGGCCAGGTACAGCCACGGCGTCCAGGCCGGGTTGTCGGTGTGGTTCAGGCGGCGGGTCATGCCCATCAGGCCCAGCACGTACAGCGGCATGAAGGCGAAGTAGAAACCGACCAGCCAGCACCAGAAGGCGCACTTGCCCAGGCGCTCGTTCAGCGTGAAGCCGAACGCCTTCGGCCACCAGTAGGTGATGCCAGCCAGGTAGCCGAACAGCACGCCGCCGATGATCACGTTGTGGAAGTGGGCGATCAGGAACAGGCTGTTGTGCAGCACGAAGTCGGCAGCCGGCACGGCCATCAGCACGCCGGTCATGCCGCCGATCACGAAGGTGATCATGAAGCCCAGCGTCCACAGCACCGGCGAGGTCATCTGGACCCGGCCGCGGTACATCGTGAACAGCCAGTTGAAGATCTTCACCCCGGTCGGGATGGAGATGATCATGGTCGTGATGCCGAAGAACGCGTTGACATTGGCGCCCGAGCCCATCGTGAAGAAGTGGTGTAGCCACACGATGAACGACAGCACCATGATCGCGGCGGTCGCGTACACCATGCCCTTGTAGCCGAACAGCTTCTTGCCCGAGAACGTGGCGATGACTTCAGAGAAGATACCGAACGCCGGCAGGATCAGGATGTACACCTCGGGGTGGCCCCAGATCCAGATCAGGTTCACGTACATCATGGCGTTGCCGCCACCGTCGTTCGTGAAGAAGTGCGTACCGGCGTAGCGATCCAGGCCCAGCAGCGCCAGGGTCACGGTCAGCACCGGGAAGGCGGCCACGATCAGCACGTTGGTGCACAGCGCGGTCCAGGTGAACACCGGCATGCGCATCAGCGTCATGCCAGGCGCGCGCATGCGCATGATGGTCACCAGGAAGTTCACGCCGGTCAGCAGCGTGCCGAGGCCGGAGATCTGCAAGCTCCAGAGGTAATAGTCCACCCCTACCCCAGGGCTGTAGTCCAGGCCCGACAGCGGCGGGTAGGCCAGCCAGCCGGTCTTGGCGAATTCACCGACGCCCAGCGAGACATTGACCAGCATGGCGCCCGACACGAACAGCCAGAAGCTCAGCGTGTTCAGGAACGGGAAGGCCACGTCGCGCGCGCCGATCTGCAGCGGCACGACCAGGTTCATCAGGCCGGTCATCAGCGGCATGGCCACGAAGAAGATCATGATCACGCCGTGGGCGGTGAAGATCTGGTCGTAGTGCTCAGGCGGCAGAACGCCGGTCGCGCCATTCGTGGCGAGCGCCAGCTGGGTACGCATCATGACCGCGTCGGCGAAGCCGCGCAGCAGCATGACCAGGGCGACCAGGCAGTACATCACGCCGATCTTCTTGTGGTCGACCGAGGTGAACCACTCGTTCCAGAGATAGCCCCACTTCTTGAAATAGGTGATCGCGCCTAGCAGCGCGGCACCGCCCAGGGCGATGCCAGCCAGAACGACCATGATGATCGGCTCATGAAACGGAATCGCCGACAAACTCAACTTGCCAAACATCATTGCTCCTAGGATTGCGCGCCCAGCGTCGGCTTCACCGGCGTGGTCATCGACAGCTGCTTTTCACCGAGGGTGTTGCGCGACGTGCAGATCGGGCCGCCCTTGAACCCGTCGGCGGCCAGCGCGGCGCCGCTTTGGCCCATGTACTTGTGCAGGATGCTGTGGAAGAGCTGGTCTTCCACCTTGCCGTAGTACGTGACCGGCTCCTTCTCGCTGGGTTGTGCCAGCGTCTGGTAGCCTTCAACGCCCAGTTCGGTGGACGAGGCGCGAACCTTGGCGACCCACTGGTCGAACTCATAGTTCGACATGGCGAGGGCCTTGAACTTCATGCCCGAGAAGCCGCCGCCGCTGTAGTTGGCGGAAACGCCGTCATACGAGCCGGCTTCGTTGGCGATCAGGTGCAGCTTGGTCTGCATCCCTGCCATGGCGTACACCTGGCTGCCCAGTTGCGGGATGAAGAACGAATTCATGATCGAATCCGAGGTGATCTTGAAGTTCACCGGGGTGTCGACCGGGAAGGCGATCTGGTTGACCGTGGCGATCTTCAGTTCCGGATAGATGAACAGCCACTTCCAGTTCAGCGCCACCACCTCGATGGTGACCGGCTTCTTGTTGGATTCGAGCGGCTTATAGGGGTCCAGGTCGTGCGAGGACTTCCAGGTGATGATGCCCAGCGCAATGATGATCAGGCAGGGGATCAGCCATACCACCACTTCGATCGCGGTGGAGTGCGACCAGTCGGGTTCATAGCGTGCCGAGGTATTGCTGGCGCGGTACTTCCACGCAAACCACAGCGTCAGCACGATCACCGGGACCACCACCAGCAGCATGAGCCAGGTGGCGATCAGGATGATGCCTTTGATGTCGACGCCGACCTGCCCCTTCGGGTCGAGCAGCGTCATGTTGCAGCCAGCGAGCAGGAGCAGGCCGAGGCAGGGCAGGAACCGCGTCCAACGCGGCAGTATGGGTTTCTTCATGTCACGACTGGTTTGGTTACACCGCGCTTTGGGCAAAAGCGTGGCTAAACCGCCTGATGCTCGCGCAAGAGGCGTGGGGCTATGGGAAAACCGGAAGGACGTGTCCTTAGCTGGCGTTGCGGTCGGGCGGCGGATCTAACGCCGGAGGACCATGCGGCCTTGCAACGCCATGAACACGGAAGGACAACTGACTGCGCGCGCTGCAGGCCCTGTGGGACCTTGCCGGCGCTGCGGCACCTGGTGGCCGAAACCGCGAACGGTCCCGGCTCAGTACAGCGGCCGGGTAGCGTTGGAATACGAGGTTTTTGCACTTCCCGACGGACCTGCCTTCATGGCAGGCGCGGTTTTCGGCCGGGGAGTGCAACACGTAAAACATCGTGGGCGCGACTGTACCGCAACGCAACATTACGGGTAAACCCAACGCCACAGAACACACTGTTCGGCTGAACGGACAATCGACAACGCTGACCGCAGCGCGAGTCTTGATCGGCGTCAACGTCACAAAATCCGTATGTAAATATGCAGAAAGCCGCGCATTGCGCGGCTTTGCCGGGTGCGACAACACCGTGTGGCATATTGTCGCAGTGCGTCAGAACCGACCTCGCAGGGTCAACCGTACCGGCGTGTGATCGACTCTGCCACGCACACGGGACGCTCGCTGCCCTCGCGTTCGATCGTCACTTCCCATGTGGATTGCGCGCCCACCAGTTCGGGCGACTTCGGCAGCGGGTCGAGCCGTTCGACCTTGAGCAGCTTGATGCGTGCCCGCAGCTTGCTGCCGACCGGCACGGGTGCGGTGAAGCGCACGCGATTCAGGCCGTAGTTGACGCCGATCTTGGACGGCATATGCAGTGCGTTGTGCATGAACTTGGGCAGCAGCGACAACGTCAGGAAGCCGTGGGCGATCGGGCCACCATAGGGCGACTCCTTCTTTGCGCGCTCCACGTCGACGTGGATCCACTGGTGGTCGCCGGTGGCCTCGGCAAACTGGTTGACCTGCTGCTGGGTCACCTCGATCCAGTCGCTGACCGCGACTTCCTGGCCCTGCAGGCCTTCCAGCTCTTCCAACGATGCGATGGTACGCATGGCGGTTGTCTCCTCGATGGGTGGGTTGGTGTTCTTGCGCTCAGGCCGGCCGACGTCCGTACATGCCCATGCCCTTGACCGTGCAGACCAGCTCGCCGCGCTGGTTGGTGGCTTCCCACTGGGTGTGGACCACGCCGCGGTCCGGCTTGGACTGCGACGGCCGGGTATCCAGTACGTTCAGCACGACGGTGAGCGTGTCGCCTGCGTAGACGGGCTTGAGCCAGCGGATCTCGTCGACACCGGGCGAACCCATGCTGGCCGACTTGCCGGTGGTGCTCAGCACCAGCAGGCGCATCATGATCGAGCACGTCATCCAGCCGCTCGAGATCAGACCGCCGTAGATGCTCTTGGCGGCGGCTTCCTTGTCGACATGGAACGGCTGGGGATCGTACTGCCGCGCGAAGCTGAGGATCTCTTCCTCCGTGACGAGGTAGGAGCCCAGTTCGCGGCGGCTGCCGACTGCAAAATCCTCGAAATACAGCATCGGTTGTCTCTCCGTGGTGTCTGGCTGTTGACTTGTCTGCACGATGATCGCATGACAGGGGCAGGCGAGCGTCCGTATTTGCGGAACCCGCCCCTAACAGCGCGCAAAGAAAAAAACCGCGCCTGGACTACGGCGCGGTTTCTGTCTGGCCCTGCTTGGCTCAGGCGGCTTCCTGGAACCCCGGCTGGGCGGCAAACCTGCCCAGGTGGTGATCCACGTCGCCGAAGCTGGTGTTGATCAGCGTCAGCCGCTTGAACATGTGCGCGGCCGGCAGTTCGTTGGTCACGCCCATGCCGCCGTGGATCTGCACCGCTTCCTGGCCGACCGTGCGGGCTGCCTGCCCCACACGCGCCTTGGCGGCGGAGACATAGCGGCGGCGCTCTTCCGGCGACGCCTCCTCAAAGCGGGCCGCGGCCAGCAGCGTGATCGAGCGAGACTGCTCGGCATGGATAAACATCTCGACCATGCGGTGCTGCAGCGCCTGGAAGCGCGCGATCGGCTGGCCGAACTGCTGGCGCGTCTTGGCATAATCCAGCGTGGCGGCATTGAGCGTATCCATCACGCCCACGGCCTCGGCGCACAGCAGCACGGCGGCGTAGTCGGCGACCTGCTCGATGATCGGGAAAGCCTTGCCAGCCTCGCCCAGCAGTTGCGCCGGCGCGTCCTGGAAGGTGATGTCGGCCGCGCGCAGGTTGTCGATGGTGCGGTAGTCCTTGATGCTGACGCCGGCACCCTTGGCATCGACCAGGAACAGCGAGATGCCGTCCTGGTCGGCATCGGCGCCGCTGCTGCGGGCCGACACGACCAGCTTGTCGGCCTGGCCGCCATGCACCACCACGACCTTGCGGCCGCTGAGCTTGCCGTCGCGCGCGGTCACGCGCACGTTGTTCAGCTCATAACGCGCCTGCGGCTCGTTGAAGGCCACCGCCAGCTTCAGTTCGCCGCCGGCGACCTGCTCCAGCAGCGCGTCCTGGCCCCCGGCCAGGCCGAGCGCATAGGCACCCACCACCGTGGCCAGGTACGGTTCAACGATCAGTCCGCGGCCCAGCTCCTGCTGCACCACCATCATGTCCAGGGCCTTGCCCGCGAAGCCGCCCTGCTCTTCCGGCACCGGCAGCGCGGTCAGGCCGAGCTCGACCAGCGAGCCCCAAGCGGCCTCGCCGTAGCCGGCGGCGCTTTCGTAGTTCTTCTTGCGGGACTCGAAGCCGTAGTCCTTGTCGATAAAACGGCGGACGGCGTCAGCCAGTTGCTTCTGTTCGTCGCTGAGATTGAAGTTCATGATGCGTGTCTCCTCACAGCCCCAGAATCATCTGGCTGATGATGTTCTTCTGAATTTCGTTGGACCCGCCGTAGATGGAGGTCTTGCGATAGTTGAAGTAGTACGCGGCCAGCGGCGCCGCGTCGTCGTAGCCGGTGACGGCGTGTTCGGTCTCGCACTCCAGGTAGGCCGTGTCGAACGGCTGGGCGTACGGGCCGACGGCCTCGACCATCAGCTCGGTCAGCAGCTGCTGGATCTCGGTGCCCTTGATCTTGAGCATAGAGGCCTCGGGGCCGGGGCCCTTGCCGGCGGCTTCGCTCGACACTACGCGCAGCACGGTAATCTCCAGCGCCATCAGCTCGATCTCCAAAGCGGCGACCTTGGCGCCGAACACCGGATCCTCCAGCAGCGGCTTGCCGTTCTTCTGCTGCTGGCGCGCCACGCGCTTGAGGAAGCCCAGCTCGCGCTTGGAATTGCCGACGCGGGCGATGCCGGTGCGCTCATGGCCGAGCAGGTACTTGGCGTAGGTCCAGCCGCGGTTCTCTTCGCCGACGCGGTTCTCGACCGGCACCTTGACGTTGTCGAAGAAGACTTCGTTCACCTCGTGCTCTTCGTCGAGCATGATGATCGGGCGCACGGTGATGCCCGGCGTCTTCATGTCGATCAGCAGGAACGAGATGCCCTCTTGCTTCTTGGCTTCGGGATCGGTGCGCACCAGGCAGAAGATCATGTCGGCGTGCTGGCCGAGCGTGGTCCACGTCTTCTGGCCGTTGACGATGTAGTGCTTGCCGTCCGGGGTCAGCTCGGCGCGGGTCTTCACCGACGCCAGGTCCGAACCCGAGCCCGGCTCCGAATAGCCTTGGCACCACCAGTCGGTGCAGTCCAGGATGCGCGGCAGGTAGTAGGACTTCTGGTCCTCGCTGCCGTACTTCATGATGACTGGCGCAACCATCGCCACGCCGAAAGGCAGCACGCCGGGCGCGCCGACGCGGGCATTCTCCTCGTCCCAGATATGGCGTTGCGTAGCGTTCCAGCCGGTGCCGCCGTACTGTACGGGCCAGTGCGGCGCCGACCAGCCCTTGCCGGCGAGGATCTTGTGCCAGCGCACCAGGTCGTCGCGGTTCGGACGGCGGTGATTGAGAATCTTGCTGCGGATGTCCGCCGGCAAGTTGGCTTCGAGCCAGCTACGCACTTCCTCGCGGAAGGCGTTGTCGGACGCCGAGTAGTTGAGATCCATGCCCGTCTCCAGTGGTGCCGGCATTTTCTGAAGCTGCCGGCGGTTTGTTCTGCCTGCGCGTCATGCGCCGACAGCAACGGGCACAGGACGCAATTCAGTGAGCCGTCTGCTTCAGCGCATCCGGCACTACGAGCGGAAAAGTCTCGATGCCCTCCTCGGCCAGCGCCTGCACTTCCTCCGGCGAGGCCGAACCGCGGATGCCGCGTTCCGGCGCTTCGTCATAGTGCATGCGCCTTGCCTCTTCGGCAAAGCGGTCGCCAACGTCCTCGGTCTGGGCCAGCACCTGCTTCACTGCCTTCAAATAGAGCGCTTGCAGTGTTGCCGGTGGCGCGGCTTGCTGCGCCGCCTGCTGCGCCGGTTTGGCGGCGCCCTTGGGCGCGGTCGCGCCCGACAGGTTCAGGCGCGGCGCGCTGGGCAGCCGCGTAACGGCGTGGTCGCCACAGACCGGGCATTGGACGAGGTCACGCGAGATTTGCGACTGCGCTTCTTCCTCCGAGGCAAACCAGCCCTCGAAACGATGGTCTTGCGCACAGCGCAGGTCGAGCACCTTCATGATCTATCCAGCCCGTCAAAAGCTATATTATCCGTGAATCGAAATTTTGTGAACGGTCGTGCTAAATTTTTTCGAACGACCGTTCGGAACAGCTGCCTGCCGCACAATTCACGCCGCGCGCCGTGCCCTGTCACCAGCTTAGCGCAGGCCAGTCCAACGCGCCGACGTGACGAATGCGTATCTCAGCCTGGCAGGGACTGCTCGCCTGGCTGCCACGTACCGGAGATCACTTTTTCCAGCCAGAATGCGCCGATGATGGTCTTCACGTCGGTAATGCGCCCGCTGCGGACCCAGTCGAGCACCTGCTCCACCGGGGTGATGAAGGTCTCGATGAACTCGCCGTCGTCGAGTTGCGCCTCGCCGTGCGTCAGGTCGCGCGCCAGGAAGATGTCGATGAATTCGGTCGAATACGAGATCACCGGATGGATGCGCGTCAGGTAGTCCCAGCGCGCCGCGCTGTAGCCGGTCTCCTCCAGCAGCTCGCGCTCGCCGCAGCGCTGCGCGCCCTCTTGCGGATCGAGCTTGCCGGCCGGGAATTCCAGCATCACTTCACCGATCGGGTAGCGGAACTGGCGCTCCATCAGCACGGTGCCGTCGTCGAACAGCGGGATCATCATCACCGCGCCGGGGTGGACGATGTACTCCCGCCCGGTCTGCTTGCCGTCGGGCAGCCTGACGATGTCTTGCTTGAGGGTGAGGAACTTGCCGCGATGGACCGTGGCCGAGGCGACGCACACTTCCTTCAGTGCGTCGTCGTTTTCAGTCTGGTCGGCGGGCAGCGAGGTACCGCCTTGAGTCTTGTCGGTCATGGACGCTCCGGATCAGGCAGGGCCCGGGGCCGACAAGACCGGCTTCAGGCCGTGCGGTGTTTGACGAGGTATTGCCAGGTGAAGCCCGGGAAGGCAAACACCAGCATCATGCAGGCGGTGATGGCGTAGAACTGCCAGCCCTGCGGGAAGGCGTTGCCGAGGCTGGCTTCCACCGCAAAGCCGGCGGCGCCGGCCACCGCGTACCACAAGATCAGTTCCAGCAGGCGCAGCCACAGGGGCTTGCGCGCCTGCCGCAACGGGATCACCGCGAACAGGCGCTGGTTCACAAACGGCAGGTTCGCACTGACCAGTGCCAGCAGGATGACAAACCAGCCGCTTGCGGATGCGCTCATGGCGTGTGGCGGATCAGGAACCCAGCGTCGCGCGGATGGCCTGGTAGCACAGGTTCATCAGCGCGGCCGGGAAAATGCCCAGCAGGATCACCGCGGCGCCGTTCACGCTCAGCATCGAGCGCAGGCCAAAGGTGGCTTCCAGTTCTTCTTCAGCAGCGGGCGCATCGAAGTACATCAGCTTGACGATACGCAGGTAGTAGAACGCGCCGATCAGCGAGAACAGCACGGCCACCACGGCCAGCCAGGTCATGCCGGCCTTGACCACTGCATCCAGCACGGCCAGCTTGGCATAGAAGCCCACGGTCGGCGGAATGCCGGCCAGCGAGAACATCATCACCAGCATCAGGAACGCGAACCACGGGTTGCGGCGCGACATGCCCCTCAGGTCTTCCAGCGTCTCGGCCTCGAAACCCTTGTTCGTGCGCAGCAGAATGATGCCGAAGGTGCCCAGCGTGGTCAGCAGGTAGGTCACCGAGTAGAACATCGCCGAGCTGTAGGCATCCGCGGCGCCGTCGGCCTTGTTGGCCACCACGCCCGACAGCAGGCCCAGCAGCACGAAGCCCATGTGCGAGATGGTCGAGTACGCCAGCATCCGCTTCAGGTTGCTCTGCACGATGGCAGTCAGGTTGCCGATGGCCAGCGAGATGATCGACAGCACCACCAGCATCATCTGCCAGTCGTTGGCCAGCGGCAGCAGGCCTTCCACCAGCACGCGGATAAACAGCGCGAACGCAGCAACCTTCGGGCCGCCGGCGATAAGCAACGTCACTGCGGTCGGCGAGCCCTGGTAGATGTCCGGGATCCACATGTGGAACGGTGCGGCGCCCAGCTTGAACGACAGGCCGGCGACGATAAAGACCACGCCGAAGGCCAGCATGGTGGTGTTGACGCGACCCGACTCGACCACGCGGAACACCTCGCCCAGGTTCAGCGAACCGGTGGCGCCGTACATCATCGAGATGCCGTACAGCAGGAAGCCCGAAGCCAGCGCGCCCAGCACGAAGTACTTCATCGCCGATTCAGAGGTCACGCGCGAATCGCGGCGCAGCGCCACCAGCGCGTACGACGACAGCGACAGCAGTTCCAGGCCCAGGTACAGGGTCAGGAAGTTGTTGCCGGTGATCATCACGATCTGGCCGCCGAGCGTAAACAGCGCGAGCTGGTAGAACTCGCCGGCGAACATGTCGCGCTCAGCCAGGTAGCGGCGCGTATAGACCAGCGTCACGAACAGGCCGGCCGAGCAGAACGCGGACAGCACGTTGGCCATCGGGTCGATCACCACCAGGTTGGAGAACGCGTAATGCGTCTCGCCGGCGGCGGCGTTCAGGCCGAACCATACGGTCAGGACCAGCGTGGTGAGCAGCGACAGCGGATAGGCCACGCTCTGCTTGCCCTTGCCGCGGGCAAGGTCGATCCAGTTGACCGCGCCGATGGCGATCGCCAGGAAGATGATCGGCGCCACGGGGCCGAGTGTCGAGGACGGTTGCATGTTGATATCTCTCCCCGATTACAGCTTGGACTGTGCAGCATGCTGCAGCAGGTTCACCACGGACGGGTGCATCACGTCGGTAAAGGGCTTCGGATGCAGGCCCATGTACAGCGTCATGATGGCCAGCAGGCCGAGCATGACGAACTCACGCTTGTTCAGGTCGGCCAGCTCGCGCACGTGCTGGTGCACGATGTCGCCGAAGATCACGCGCTTGACCATCCACAGCGAGTAGGCAGCGCCGAAGATCAGGGCGGTGGCGGCCAGCAGGCCGATCCAGAAGTCGAACTTGACCGCGCCCAGGATCACCATGAATTCGCCGACAAAGCCCGAGGTGGCCGGCAGGCCGCAGTTGGCCATCGCGAAGAACACTGCCAGCGCGGCGAACTTGGGCATGGTGTTGACCACGCCGCCGTAGTCGGCGATCTGGCGCGAGTGGACGCGGTCGTACAGCACGCCGATGCAAAGGAACATCGCGCCGGAGATAAAGCCGTGCGAGATCATCTGCACGATGCCGCCTTCCACGCCAATGTCGCTGAAGATAAAGAAGCCCAGCGTGACGAAGCCCATGTGGGCGATCGACGAGTACGCCACCAGCTTCTTCATGTCCGCCTGCACCAGCGCGACCAGGCCGATGTAGATCACGGCGATCAGCGAGATCGTGATGATGAACGGGGCCAGGTAGTGGCTCGCGTCAGGGGCGATCGGCAGCGAGAACCGCAGGAAACCGTAGGCGCCCAGCTTCAGCATGATGGCGGCCAGCACCACCGAACCGCCGGTCGGCGCTTCCACGTGAGCGTCCGGCAGCCAGGTGTGCACCGGCCACATCGGCACCTTGACCGCGAAGGCGACGAAGAAGGCAATGAACAGTGCGATCTGCTCGTTCATCGACAGCTTGGCCTGGTGCCATTGCAGGATGTCGAAGGTGCCGGTCTTGTTGTACAGGTACAGCAGCGCGACCAGCGTCAGCAGCGAGCCGGCCAGCGTGTACAGGAAGAACTTGAACGCGGCATAGACGCGGTTCGGGCCGCCCCACACGCCGATGATGATGTACATCGGGATCAGCGTGGCCTCGAAGAACACGTAGAACAGCATGCCGTCCAGCGTGCAGAACACGCCGACCATCAGGCCCGACAGGATCAGGAACGAGGCCATGTATTCGGCCACACGATCGGTGATCACTTCCCAGGCCGAGATCACCACGATCACCGTGATGAAGGCGGTCAGCACGACGAACCACATCGAGATGCCGTCAACCCCCAGCAGGTAGTTGATATTGAAGCGCTCGATCCAGTTCGCCTTCTCGACGAACTGCATCGACGCGGTGGTGCGGTCGAAGTGGAACACCAGCGGCAGCGTGACGACGAAGCTCGCGATCGAGCCGAAGAGCGACATCCACCGCACGAAGCCCGGGCTTCGGTCCGAGCCGAAGGCGAGGATCAGCAGGCCGAAAAAGACAGGCAGCCAGATTGAGAAAGACAGAACCATTTCTATGTTTTCCTTACTTGGTGCCTATCACTTGGTGCCGATCACGCCCGTGACCGTCAGCGTCAGCAGCACCAGCATGCCGACGATCATCGCGAATGCGTAGTGGTAGATATAGCCCGACTGCAGGTAACGGCTGGCCGAGGCGAACGAAGCCACCACCCGCGCCGAGCCGTTGACGAGCAGGCCGTCGATCAGGCCCTGGTCGCCGCCCTTCCACAGGCCGGTACCGAGCAGGCGTGCGCCACGAGCGAACACCACCTGGTTGATGGCATCCATGTAGTACTTGTTGTCGAGCAGCTTGTAGAGACCCGAAAAGCGGTTCGCGATGGCTTCAGGGATGTCCGGGCGCTTCATGTAGAAGAACCACGACAGCACCACACCGGCGATGGCCAGCCACAGCACGGGGGTGGTCAGCGAGTGAATCGCCATCGGCACCCAGCCGTGGAACGCTTCCTTGAGCTCAGCCATGGCGTGGTGGTTCTCGCCGACGAAGATCACGTCCTTGAAGGCCACGCCATTCTTGAAGAAGTTGCCGAACAGCATCGGGTCGATCGCGATCGCGCCAACGATCACCGACGGGATCGCCAGCAGCACCAGCGGCAGCGTCACCACCCACGGCGACTCGTGCGGCTTCTCGCCGGCGGCCAGGCCATGGTGGTGGTCGAGCGAAACCTCTTCGTCCTCGTGGTCGCCCTCATGGTGCTGGTGGACATGGTTCTGTCCCCAGCGCTCCTTGCCGTGGAAGACCAGGAAGTACATGCGGAACGAGTAGAACGCGGTCACGAACACGCCGGCCAGTACGGAGTAATAGGCAAAGCTCGAACCGGCGATATGCGATTCGGCGACGGCCTCGATGATCGAATCCTTGGAGTAGAAGCCCGCGAAGAACGGCGTGCCGATCAGCGCCAGCGAACCCACCAGCGAAGTGATCCAGGTGATCGGCATGTACTTGCGCAGGCCGCCCATGTTGCGGATGTCCTGGTCGTGGTGCATGCCGATGATGACCGAACCGGCGCCCAGGAACAGCAGTGCCTTGAAGAACGCGTGCGTCATCAGGTGGAACACGGCCACCGAGTAAGCCGAGGCGCCCAGCGCCACGGTCATGTAGCCGAGCTGCGACAGGGTCGAGTAAGCCACCACGCGCTTGATGTCGTTCTGGATGATACCCAGGAAGCCCATGAACAGCGCCGTGATGGCACCGATCACCAGCACGAACGACAGCGCGGTATCCGACAGTTCAAACAGCGGCGACATGCGCGCGACCATGAAGATGCCGGCGGTCACCATGGTGGCCGCGTGGATTAGTGCGGAGATCGGGGTCGGGCCTTCCATCGAGTCAGGCAGCCAGACATGCAGCGGGAACTGCGCCGACTTGCCCATCGCGCCGATGAACAGGCAGATGCAGGCCACGGTGATCATCAGCCAGTCGGTGCCCGGGAAGATCACGGTCGCCAGCTGGTCGCGCGCGGCGAACACTTCGGTGTAGTTCATGCTGCCGCTGTAGGCCAGCAGCAGGCCAATGCCCAGGATGAAGCCGAAGTCACCGACGCGGTTGACCAGGAAAGCCTTCAGGTTGGCGAAGATCGCCGTCGGGCGGGTGTACCAGAAGCCGATCAGCAGGTACGACACCAGGCCCACCGCTTCCCAGCCGAAGAACAGCTGCAGGAAGTTGTTGCTCATCACCAGCATCAGCATCGAGAAGGTGAAGAGCGAGATGTAGCCGAAGAACCGGTTGTAGCCGGGATCGCCTTCCATGTAGCCGACGGTGTAGATATGCACCATCAGCGAGACGAAGGTGACGACCACCATCATCATTGCCGTCAGCGAATCGACCAGGAAGCCGACTTCCATCTTCAGGCTGCCGATGGCCATCCACTCGTACACGGTGGCGTTGAAGCTGGCGCCGTTCATCACGTCGATCAGCACCATCACCGACAGCACGAAGGAAATGGCAACGCCCAGGATCGTGGCGGTATGCGCCACGATCCGGCCGCCGCGCGACTCCGAGGAAAACAGGTCGAAGAACTTGGTACCGAACAGGCCGGCGATCGCGGAGCCGACTAGCGGCGCCAGCGCAATCGCAAGCAGCAGGTTGGGGTTGAGCGTGGTTGCCATAGGACGCTTAGTGGTGTGCGGTCGGTGAGTCTTGGGTATCTGCGTAGTGCGCCACGGATCAGCCCTTGAGGGTGTCCAGGTCGTCCACGTTGATCGTATCCAGGTTGCGGAACAGCACCACCAGGATTGCCAGACCGATTGCCGACTCGGCGGCGGCCACCGTGAGGATGAAGAAAACGAAAACCTGACCAGCCAGGTCGCCCAGGTAATGCGAGAAGGCGACGAAGTTGATGTTCACCGCAAGCAGCATCAATTCGATCGCCATCAGCAGCACGATCACGTTCTTGCGGTTCAGGAAGATGCCGACGATGCTGATCGCGAACAGGATCGCACCGAGGACGAGGTAGTGAGCGAGAGAGAGCACAGCGTTTCTCCGGGCTTTAGTTCTTATTGGCGGCAGCCGCGGCTTCCGTCTGCGAGGTCTGGCTTTCGGACTGCATCGGCACCAGGCGCACGCGGTCGTCGCGGCGGGTACGCAGCTGCGCCGACACGTCCTGGGCCTTGACGTCCTTGCGGCGGCGCAGGGTCAGCGCGACGGCGGCGATGATGGCCACCAGCAGGATGATGCCGGCCACTTCAAAGGCGTAGATGTAGTCGGTGTAGATCACCTTGCCCAGCGCGGCGGAGTTGGAGTAGCCCGGATCCTGCGAACCGTTGGCGACCACCGGCGTGGTGGTGCCGATGAAGTTGCGCACCAGCACGATCGCCATCTCGGCGATGATCAGCGCGCCGACCACCGATGCCATCGGCACGTAGGTCCAGAAGTCCCGGCGCAGGTGCTCGATGTCGATATCGATCATCATCACCACGAACAGGAACAGCACCATCACCGCGCCGACATAGACCAGCACCAGCAGGATGGCGAGGAATTCCGCCTTGAGCAGCATCCAGATCGCGGCGGCCGTGAAGAACGACAGCACGAGGAACAGTGCGGAGTGCACCGGGTTCTTCGCAGTGATGACTTTCAGTGCGGAGAGCACCAGCACCAGCGCAAAAACGTAGAAGATGGTGGTCGTGAGTTCCATGGTCCCTATCGGATCCTCTCAGGGCCGTCCGGCACAAGCCACCCCTTCGGGTGGCCCGCTCCTGCGGCATCCTTGCTTTGGCCCCTCACACTCAAGGGGCCGAATTCAAATTCGGTGGCAGCGGCTGCCAGGTCTGCTACTGGCGGCAGCCGCAAACCGGTCAGCGGTACTTGGCGTCGGCAGCCTTGGCCGCGGCGATCTGCGGCTCGTAGCGGTCGCCCACTGCCAGCAGCATGTCCTTGGTGAAGTACAGGTCGCCACGCTTCTCGCCGTGGTACTCCAGGATCTGCGTTTCCACGATGGCGTCGACCGGGCAGGCCTCCTCGCAGAAACCGCAGAAGATGCACTTGGTCAGGTCGATGTCGTAGCGGGTCGTGCGGCGGGTGCCGTCGTTGCGCACGTCCGACTCGATCGTGATGGCCAGCGCCGGGCACACTGCCTCGCACAGCTTGCAGGCGATGCAGCGCTCTTCCCCGTTGGGGTAGCGGCGCAGCGCGTGCAGGCCGCGGAAACGCGGCGAGATCGGCGTCTTCTCTTCCGGAAACTGGACGGTGACCTTGCGCGCGAAGAGATAGCGGCCGGTCAGCGCCATACCCTTGAAGAGTTCCTTCAGGAGCAGGCTGTTGAAGAAGTCCTTGATGGCGAGCAGCATGATGCTTCCTAGTATTTCCACACGGTGCGCGCCCTGCCGTGTTGCAGAAGGCGCACCGTCGTTTGGCCGTTCAGGGCCAGATGTTCCAGGGCGACTTGATCCAGATCGCCACGATGATCAGCCACGCCACCGTCAGGGGGATGAACACCTTCCAGCCCAGGCGCATGATCTGGTCGTAGCGGTAGCGCGGGAACGAGGCGCGGATCCAGATGAAGACGGACAGCAGCAGGAATACCTTGATCACCAGCCAGAAGAAGCCCGGGATCGCGTTGGTCAGCACGCTACTGATCGGCGGCGCCCAGCCGCCCAGGAACATCAGCGCGGTCATCGTCGAGATGACGATCATGTTGATGTACTCGGCCAGGAAGAACAGCGCGAAGCCCATGCCCGAGTATTCGATCATGTGGCCGGCGACGATTTCCGATTCGCCTTCCACCACGTCGAACGGGTGGCGGTTGGTTTCGGCCACGCCCGAGATGAAGTAGACGCCGAACATCGGCAGCAGCGGCAGCCAGTTCCACGACAGGATGTTGATGCCCATGTCGGCGAAGTAGCCGGTGTTCTGGCCGTTGACGATCGCCGACAGGTTCAGGCTGCCGGCAACCATCAGCACCGTCACCAGCGCGAAGCCCATGGCGATTTCATACGACACCATCTGGGCCGCGGCACGCATGGCGCCGATGAAGGCGTACTTGGAGTTCGAGGCCCAGCCGGCCAGGATCACGCCGTACACGCCCACCGAGCTGATTGCCATCACATAGAGCAGGCCGGCGTTGACGTCCGCCAGCACCACTTCGGCCTGGAACGGAATCACGGCCCAGATCGCCACGGCCGGCATCAGCACCATCAGCGGGGCAATCAGGTACATGCCCCGGCTGACCTGCGTGGGCATCATGACTTCCTTGAGCAGCAGCTTCAGCACGTCGGCAATCGGCTGCAGCAGGCCGAGCGGGCCCACGCGGTTCGGGCCGAGACGGACGTGCATCCAGCCGATCAGCTTGCGCTCCCACAGAATCAGGTAAGCCACGCACAGCAGCAGCGGCACCACAATGACCACGGCGCGAATCAGGATCCACAGCGGCGTCCATGCGCCGCCGAAGATGGCGTGGCCTTGCGAGGTAATCCAGTCGATCATGTTGCGTTCTCGCTATTCTTCTGCGCTTAGGCGGTGACTTCGGCCTGCTGGCCGACCGGCAGTTCGACGGCCTTCTCGATCGTCACGGTGCCGAACATCCCGCCCAGCCCGATGGCCGCCGGCGTTGCCGCCGGCACGCGCACGGTGTTGGCCGGCAGCGTGGCTTCGAGCACGGCCGGCAGCACCACGCTGCCCTGCCCTTGCGTGACGCGGACCGGGTCGCCCGACTGGATGCCCAGGCGGTTGAACAGGTCGGCCGGCAACGCGATCTGCATGGCGCGGCGCGCGGCGGCGGTCAGCTGCAGCGAATCGGCGCGGCGCACGATCGGGTCGGCGTGGTAGATGGGCACGTCGGCGATGCGTTCGATGCCGTTGGCGGCAGCGGCGCTGACGCGGATCGCCGCGTCGGTGCCGTTGTCCAGTTGCTCGGCAACCGGGGCCGACAGTACTTCGGCACGGACCGCTTCGGCGGTGTCGTAGTCGAAGCCGGCCACGTCGAGCAGGTTGCCCAGCACGCGCAGCACCTTCCAGCCCGGACGCGATTCGCCCAGTGCGCGGACCACGCCGTTGAAGCTCTGCGGCAGGCCTTCGCAATTGACGAAGGTACCGGCGGTTTCCGTGAACGGCGTCACCGGCAGGATCACGTCGGCGTACTGCATGGCCGCTTCCGAACGGAACGGCGACAGCACCACCACCGTGTTGGCCTGGGCCAGCGCGGCCAGTGCCTTGCGCGGGTCGGCGGTATCGAACTCGGGTTCGGTGTTCAGCAGGATGTAGGCCTTGCGCGGCGTGTCCAGCATCGCCTGGGCATTGGCGCCGCCCTGCTTGGGCAGCGCGCCGGCGACATAACCGCCGACGGTGTTCGCCGCCTCGGTCAGGAAGCCCAGCTTTGCACCCGTTTCCGTGGCGATCCACTGTGCCAGCGCGTGCAGCGCTGAGAACTGCGGATGGCGCACGGCCTCATTGCCAAGGAACACGGCGCGGCGCTCGCCCGACAGCAGGGCTTCTGCCGTCTTGCCGGCGGCATCGCCGCCGTCGAAACCTTCGGTACCGGCCGGAGCGGCCACGCCCTTGGCGGCAGCCACGGCACGGGCCACGCCGGCGAGAGCCGCGGTCCAGCCCGACGGCGCCACGTCGATGCGGGCGGCCACGGGCATCAGCAGGTCTTCACCACCTGCGCCCAGCACCGCGACACGGGCACCCTTCTTGGTGGCCTGGCGCAGGCGCGAGGCCAGCAGCGGATGATCCTTGCGCAGCGACGAGCCGATCACCAGCACGCGTTGCAGCGCGGTCACGTCGGCTACCGGCATGCCGAGCCACGGCGCGCCCTTGAGCGCCGCCGAGAAGTCGGACTGGCGCAGGCGGAAGTCGACGTTGTCGCTGCCCAGGCCGCGCACCAGTTTGCCCAGCAGGAACAGTTCTTCCAGCGTGCTGTGCGGGCTGGCCAGCGCGGCGATCTGGTCGGCGCCATGCTCGCGCTTGATGCCGGCCAGCCCGTTGGCGACGTATTCCAGTGCGGTCTGCCAGTCGGTTTCCATCCATTCGCCGCCCTGCTTCAGCAGCGGGCGGGTCAGGCGGTCGGCGCTGTTCAGGCCTTCATACGAGAAGCGGTCCTTGTCGGAGATCCAGCACTCATTAATGTCTTCGTTTTCCAGCGGCAGCACGCGCATCACGCGCTGGTTCTTGGTCTGCACCACCAGGTTCGCGCCCAGGCCATCGTGCGGCGACACCGACTTGCGGCGTGCCAGTTCCCAGGTACGGGCCGAGTAGCGGAACGGCTTGCTGGTCAACGCGCCGACCGGGCACAGGTCGATCATGTTGCCCGACAGTTCCGAATCGACGGTCTTGCCGACGAACGTGGTGATTTCCGAATGCTCGCCGCGGCCCAGCATGCCCAGCTCCATCACGCCGGCCACTTCCTGGCCGAAACGCACGCAGCGGGTGCAGTGGATGCAACGCGTCATCTCCTCCATGGAGATCAGCGGGCCCACGTTCTTGTGGAACACCACGCGCTTCTCTTCCTTGTAGCGCGACTCCGAGGCACCGTAGCCCACGGCCAGATCCTGCAGCTGGCATTCGCCGCCCTGATCGCAGATCGGGCAGTCGAGCGGGTGGTTGATCAGCAGGAATTCCATCACGGACTTCTGCGCCTTGACTGCCTTCTCCGAATTGGTGAAGACCTTCATGCCAGGGGTCACCGGCGTGGCGCAGGCGGGCAGCGCCTTGGGCGCCTTCTCGACCTCGACCAGGCACATGCGGCAGTTGGCCGCGATGGACAGTTTGCGGTGGTAGCAGAAGTGCGGGATGTAGGTGCCCAGCTTGCGGGCGGCTTCCATCACCAGGCTGCCTTCAGCAACCTCAACCTTCTTGCCGTCGATCTCTAGTTCAACCATGTTCTGCCACGCTTAGATGTAGGCCGGAACCATGCACTGCTTGTGTTCGACGTGATACTCGAACTCTTTCCAGTAGTGCTTGAGCATGCCGCGGACCGGCATCGCCGCGGCATCGCCGAGCGCGCAGATGGTGCGGCCCATGATGTTTTCCGCGACGTTGTTGAGCAGGTCCAGGTCTTCCTGGCGCCCCTCTCCGTGTTCAATGCGATTGACCATGCGGTAGAGCCAGCCGGTGCCTTCGCGGCACGGCGTGCACTGGCCGCACGATTCCTCAAAATAGAAGTACGACAGGCGCAGCAGCGAGCGGACCATGCAGCGCGTCTCGTCCATCACGATCACTGCGCCCGAGCCCAGCATCGAGCCGGCCTTGGCGATCGAGTCGTAGTCCATGTCGGACGCCATCATCAGGTCGCCCGGCACCACCGGCGCCGACGAACCGCCCGGGATCACCGCCTTGATGCGCTTGCCACCGCGCATGCCGCCGGCGAGTTCCAGCAGCTTGGCGAACGGCGTGCCCAGAGGGATCTCGTAGTTGCCGGGACGCTCGACGTCACCCGAGATCGAGAAGATCTTGGTGCCGCCGTTGTTCGGCTTGCCCATCTTCAGGTAGTTCTCGGGGCCGACGGCGAGCAGGAACGGCACCGCGGCGAAGGTCTCGGTGTTGTTGATGGTGGTCGGCTTGCCGTACAGGCCAAAGCTGGCCGGGAACGGCGGCTTGAAGCGCGGCTGGCCTTTCTTGCCTTCCAGCGATTCGAGCAGCGCGGTTTCCTCACCGCAGATGTAGGCGCCATAGCCGTGGTGGGCGTGCAGCTGGAAATCAAAGCCCGAGCCCAGGATGTTGTCACCCAGGAAGCCGGCAGCACGCGCCTCTTCGAGGGCCTCCTCGAAGATCTTGTACTCGTTCCAGATCTCGCCGTGGATGTAGTTGTAGCCCACGGTGATGCCCATCGCATACGCGCCGATGGCCATGCCTTCGATCAGCGAGTGCGGGTTGTAGCGGATGATGTCGCGGTCCTTGAATGTGCCGGGCTCGCCTTCATCGGTGTTGCAGACCAGGTATTTCTGACCCGGGAACGTGCGCGGCATGAAGCTCCACTTCAGGCCGGTCGGGAAGCCCGCACCGCCACGGCCGCGCAGGCCGGAGACCTTGACGTCGGCGATCACCTGTTCCGGCGGGATCTTCTCGGTCAGGATGCGCTTCAGTTGCTGGTAGCCGCCACGCTTGACGTAGTCTTCCAGGTGCCAATTCTTGCCGTCCAGGCCGGCCAGGATCAGCGGCTGGATATGGCGGTCGTGCAGACTGGTCATGTTACTTGCCCCCCTTGGCTGCAGCCTCGGCCTTGAGCTCGTCCACGAGCGCGTCGAGCTTGTCGTCGCTCATGAAGCTGCACATGCGGGTGTTGTTGACGATCATCACCGGCGCGTCGCCGCAAGCGCCCATGCACTCGCCCTCTTTCAGGGTGAAGCAGCCGTCAGCGGTGGTCTCGTTGTAGTCGATCCCGAGCTTGCGCTTCAGGTACTCGCCGGCCCGCTCGCCGCCCGACAGGGCGCACGGCAGGTTGGTGCAGACGGCGAGCTTGAATTTGCCCACCGGCCTGGTGTCATACATGTTGTAGAAGGTCGCCACCTCTTCCACCCACACGGGTGGCATCTCGAGGTAGTTGGCGACGAACTGCATGACTTCGGGGGAAACCCAGCCCACCTCGCCCTGCGCCACGGCAAGCGCCGCCATCACGGCCGACTGCTTCTGGTCGGCCGGATACTTCGCGATCGCGCGATCGATTTCCTTGAGAGCTTCTGCTGATAGCATGGTCATTGCAGTAAAACGGCGGAGGCAGCGCAACTGGGCGTCCTTCCGCAGGTTTGCAGCCGTCGCTGCCGTTCCGCCGGCGGGCCTTAGGCCTTGCCGGTCCGCCGCGGGTCTTCCGGGCCGCTCCACTCAGGGGAGCGCCGCGGAAAGCGCCCGGATCGTCGTCCGGGCCGGCGGTCCGTGATTAACGGTCGATCTCGCCGAAGACGATGTCTTGCGTGCCGATGATCGTTACCGCGTCAGCAATCATGTGTCCCTTGGCCATTTCGTCCAGCGCGGCCAGGTGGGGGAAGCCAGGTGCACGGATCTTCAGGCGGTACGGCTTGTTCGCGCCATCCGAGATCGCGTAGATGCCGAACTCGCCCTTCGGGTGCTCCACCGCCGCGTACGCTTCGCCTTCGGGCACGTGGAGGCCTTCGGTGAACAGCTTGAAGTGGTGGATCAGCTCTTCCATGTTGGACTTCATGTCCACGCGCGAGGGCGGTGCTACCTTGTGGTTATCGGTAATCACCGGGCCCGGGTTGCGGCGCAGCCATTCCACGCACTGCTTGATGATGTGGTTGGACTGGCGCATCTCTTCCACGCGCACCAGGTAGCGCGCGTAGCAGTCACCACCCACGCCCACCGGGATGTCGAAGTCCAGCTTGTCGTACACCTCGTACGGTTGCTTCCTGCGCAGGTCCCACTCGATGCCCGAGCCGCGCAGCATCGGGCCGGTAAAGCCCATCTGCAGTGCACGTTCCGGACTGACCACGCCGATGTCCACCAGGCGCTGCTTCCAGATCCGGTTGTCGGTCAGCAGCGTCTCGTATTCGTCGACGTGCTTCGGGAACCGGTTGGTGAAGTCCTCTATGAAGTCCAGCAGCGAGCCCGAACGCGCTTCGTTCATGGCCTTGATGGCACGCTCGTTGTGGACTTTGGAGGCACGATATTGCGGCATCGTGTCAGGCAGGTCGCGGTAGACGCCGCCCGGACGATAGTAGGCCGCGTGCATGCGCGCACCCGAGACCGCCTCGTACATGTCGAACATGTCCTCACGCTCGCGGAAGGCGTACAGGAACACCGCCATCGCGCCCACGTCCAGCGCGTGTGCGCCGATCCACATCAGGTGGTTCAGCAGGCGGGTGATCTCGTCGAACATCACGCGGATGTACTGCGCGCGGATCGGCACTTCGATGTCCAGCAGGCGCTCGATCGCCATCACGTAGGCGTGCTCGTTGACCATCATCGACACGTAGTCGAGGCGGTCCATGTAGGGCACGCTCTGGATCCAGGTCTTCTGCTCAGCCAGCTTTTCGGTGGCACGGTGCAGCAGGCCGATATGCGGGTCGGCGCGCTGGATGACTTCGCCGTCCAGTTCCAGCACCAGGCGCAGCACGCCGTGCGCGGCCGGGTGCTGAGGGCCGAAGTTCAGGGTGTAATTCTTGATGTCTGCCATGGCGCGATCTCAGTGCTCCAAACCGCCGTACTTGTCCTCGCGGATCACGCGTGGCGTAATCTCGCGCGGCTCAATCGTGACCGGCTGGTAGATAACCCGCTTCTGCTCCGGGTCGTAGCGCATCTCGACGTAGCCGGAGACCGGGAAATCCTTGCGGAACGGATGGCCGACGAAACCGTAGTCGGTCAGGATGCGGCGCAGGTCCGGGTGGCCGTCAAACACGATGCCGTAGAAATCGAAGGCTTCGCGCTCGAACCAGTTCGCCGAGTTCCACACGTCGATCACGCTGGCCAGCACCGGGAAACCGTCATCCGGGGCGAACACGCGCACGCGCAGGCGCCAGTTGTGGGTCACCGACAGCAGGTGCGAGACGGCGGCAAAGCGCTGGCCATCCCAGGCGCCGTCGCCGTATTCGGAATAGTCCACGCCGCACAGGTCGATCAGCTGCTCGAAACGCAGCGACGGATCGTCGCGCAGGATGCGGGCGACTTCCAGGTAGTCGTCGGCCTTGACGATCAGCGTCAGTTCGCCGGTCGCCTCGATCAGATTCTGCACGCGCTTGCCGAGAGCCTTCTCGAGCGCGGCCTTCAGGGTGTCGAGCTTCGCCATTTCAGCCCTTGCGCGCGATGGTGTTGGTACGCTTGATCTTGTTCTGCAGCTGGATCACGCCGTAGATCAGCGCTTCGGCCGTCGGCGGGCAGCCCGGCACGTAGATATCCACCGGCACGATCCGGTCGCAGCCGCGCACCACCGAGTACGAATAGTGGTAGTAGCCGCCGCCGTTGGCGCACGAGCCCATCGAGATCACCCAGCGCGGTTCGGCCATCTGGTCGTAGACCTTGCGCAGCGCGGGGGCCATCTTGTTGCACAGCGTGCCGGCCACGATCATCACGTCCGACTGGCGCGGCGACGGGCGAAACACCACGCCAAAGCGGTCCAGGTCATAGCGCGCGGCGCCGGCATGCATCATTTCCACGGCACAGCAGGCCAGGCCAAAGGTCATCGGCCACAGCGACCCGGTGCGGGTCCAATTGATCAGCTTGTCAGCGGTAGTCGTGACGAAGCCTTCGTTGAGAACGCCTTCGATTGCCATTTCACATCACTCCCAATCGAGCGCGCCCTTTTTCCAGATGTAGACGAAGCCCACGATGAATTCCAGCAGAAACACGCCCATGGCGATGAATCCCGGCCAGCCGATATCCCTCAGGGCAACACCCCACGGAAACAGGAAGGCGGTTTCGAGATCGAACAGGATAAACAGGATGGCGATGAGGTAGTAGCGCACGTCGAACTTCATGCGCGCATCCTCGAACGCTTCGAAGCCGCACTCGTACGGCGACAGCTTCGCGGGATCGGGCTTGTTCGGACCGAGGATCCGACCGATCGACATCAGTGCCACGCCGAGCACGACACTGAAGATGATGAAGATGAGAACGGGGAAGTAGGCTTCGAGATTCAAGGTACGGCCAGCCTTATCTGGAATGTTGTCAACAGCACCAGCTGAAGCGGCGTCCTGTTGCCCACCCCAGGCGCTAAGCCATGAGCCTCATGGCGCGCCGCCTTGCGGACTGCCGGAGCCCCACGCTCGGGTGCATTGCCCGGCCAGGGACTCCGATCAAGTTGTTTGGTGCCGACGGCGAGACTCGAACTCGCACAGCTTTCGCCACTACCCCCTCAAGATAGCGTGTCTACCAATTTCACCACGTCGGCTGGGGGAGAAACAATATTGCCTGGCGCCGGGTTTTCAGGCCCTTCAGGCCTTTTGCAGAGGCTTTCGCCTTCGCTTAAGACCCATCGCTGGGGAATCGTTTCAAGCCTTGCATTCTAACCCAAATTTCTTGCTTTGTTCAACGCACAACTGCAAAAAAACTCAGGAATCCGCCGCAAGGCTAACGGATTATTTCGGTACAGCGGGGGCTGCGGGCGCCGATGCGGCAGCTGCCGCAGCCGGGGCCGCGGCCGGTGCCGAAGCGCCTGCCGTGGCGGGCGCCGAAGCCGGCGCCGCGCCCATCACGCCCAGCGAAGCGGCCGGCTTGTAGTTGCCCAGCAGCGTCAGTGCCAGCGTGCAGACGAAGAACAGCGTGGCCAGCACGGCGGTGGTGCGCGACAGGAAGTTTGCCGAGCCGGTGGCACCGAACAGGCTGCCCGAGGCGCCCGAGCCGAACGCCGCACCGACATCGGCGCCCTTGCCATGCTGGATCAGCACCAGGCCAATCACGCCCAGCGCAGACAACACCTGCAACACCACCAACAAAGTCTTGAAGATTGCCATTTGATTTAAATAAGCGTTACTTGCCTGATCGGACGATCGGTACGGCCGGCATTCAGGCGTTGCCGATCGCGAGAAAATCTTCCGACTTCAGCGAGGCGCCACCAATCAGGCCCCCGTCGATGTCGGCCATCGAAAACAGTTCGGCCGCATTGTCCGGCTTGACGCTGCCGCCATACAAGATAGCCATGCGTTCGGCCACGCCGGCGTCGCGCGCCGCCACCCGGCCGCGCAGGAAGGCGTGCACCGCCTGCGCCTGCGCGCTGGTCGCGGTCTTGCCCGTGCCGATCGCCCAGACCGGCTCATAGGCCAGCACCACGCGGCTCAGTTGCTCCACCGACAACGCTTCCAGCACCGCCTGCAGCTGGCGTCCGACCACCGCCTCGGTCTCGCCCGCTTCACGCTCGGCCAGCGTTTCACCGACGCAGATCACCGGGACGATGCCGAACTCAAGTGCGCGCAGCGCCTTGGCCGCCACCACCTGGTCGGTCTCGCCATGATAGGCGCGGCGCTCGGAGTGGCCGGCCAGCACGTAAGTGCAGCCGAACTCGCCGATCATCGACGCAGCCACTTCGCCGGTGAAGGCGCCACGCGCCTCCGCCGATACATCCTGTGCACCCCAAGCCACTTGCGAGCCATTCAGCAGCGCCTGGCATTGTGCAAGATAGGGGAACGGTGCGCACACCGCCAGCTTTGCGCCGGTCGAACGCCCGGCACCAGCCTTGACTCCCTCCAGCAGCGCCGCGTTCGCAGCCAGGCTGCCATGCATCTTCCAATTGCCGATGACGAGCTTCTGTCTCACTTGTGCCCCTCCGAAATCAAACCCGCTATTGTAGCGTGTCGCAGGGGCGCGGCGCTACCGCCGCCCGATGGCCGCGGGCGGCGGCATTCGTCACATCACAACGGAAGCCGGCCGGGCCTCACCAGTTCAGCACGATCTTGCCAATGTGCTCGCTCGACTCCATCAGCCGGTGCGCGTCAGCGGCCTGCGCTGCCGGGAACACCTCGTGGATCACCGGCTTGATCTTGCCGGCGGCCAGCAGCGGCCACACCTGCTCGTGCAGCGCCGCGGCGATCTTGCCCTTGAACGAGGCCGGGCGCGGGCGCAGCGTCGAGCCGGTCACGGTGATGCGCCGGCGCAGGATGTCGCCCAGCGGGATCTCGGCCTTGGCACCGCCCAGCAGCGCGATGATGACGATGCGGCCATCGTCGGCGATGCACTTCAGTTCGCGTGCCAGGTAGGGGCCGGCGACCATGTCGAGGATCACGTCGACGCCCTTGCCTTCGGTCAGCGCCGCCACTTCGGCGACGAAGTCCTGGGTCTTGTAATTGATCGCGCGGTCGGCGCCGAGGTCCTCGCACGCCTTGCACTTTTCATCGGTGCCGGCGGTGACGAACACCTTGAAGCCCAGCGCCTTGGCGATCTGGATCGCGGTCGTGCCGATGCCGCTCGACCCGCCCTGGATCAGCAGCGTCTCACCTTTGCCGCGCGGGCCCTGCCCCAGGTAGCCGCGATCGAACACATTGCTCCACACGGTGAAGAAGGTCTCGGGCAGCGCCGCCGCCTCGATATCGCTCAGGCCTTGCGGCACCGGCAGGCACTGCGCCACCGGCGCGGTGCACAGCTGCGCGTAGCCGCCACCCTGCACCAGCGCGCAGACGCGGTCGCCGACCTTCAGGCCGAAGCGGTTGTCCGCATGCGACAGGTCGCCGCCCACCACCACGCCCGCCACTTCCAGGCCGGGCAGGTCCGATGCGCCCGGCGGCACCGGGTAGTTGCCGGTGCGCTGGAATACGTCCGGACGGTTCACGCCGGCGGCGGCCACGCGGATCAGGATCTCGCCCGCGGCGGGCACCGGGTCAGGACGCTCGGTCAGCTGGAGGACTTCCGGGGCGCCGTATTCGCGGATCTCGATGGCTTGCATGCTTCTCTGCTCCTTGTCTTTGTCCTGGCGCGGGCCGGGCTGAACGCTCACCGCGCCAGGATCGGTGTGAGCCGTTGCTCGTTTGGGTTGCCGGCAGTGTAAACAAAAAAACGGCTGGGCATCGCCCAGCCGTTTTTCTGCGGCACCGCCTTGCGGCGGCGCCATTGGGACAATCCGTCCCGCTTACTGCTGCTGCTCCGAGCCACCGGCCGGTGCTGCCGGCGCGGCGCTTTCGCCGGCATTGATCGGGCTGATGCTGCCACCCTCTTCTGCCAGTGCGGCCTTCAGCGACAGGCGCAAGCGGCCCTTCTCGTCGGCCTGGATCAGCTTGACGCGGACCTGCTGGCCTTCCTTCAGCCAGTCCTTGATGTCCTTCACACGCTCGTTGACGATTTCCGAGATGTGCAGCAGGCCATCCTTGCCCGGCAGGATGTTGACGATGGCACCGAAATCCAGCAGCTTCAGCACGGTGCCGGCGTAGATCTTGCCCACTTCGGCTTCGGCGGTGATGCCTTCGATGCGGCGCTTGGCTTCGGCCATGCCTTCGGTCGACGTCGAGGCGATCGTGATGGTGCCGTCTTCCTGGATGTCGATGGTGGTGCCGGTTTCCTTGGTCAGCGCCTGGATGGTCGAGCCACCCTTGCCGATCACTTCGCGGATCTTGTCCGGATGGATCTTCATGGTGATCATGCGCGGGGCGTGTGCCGACAGCTCGGTGCGGGCGTGGCCCATCGCTTCCTGCATCTTGTGCAGGATGTGCAGGCGGCCTTCACGGGCCTGTGCCAGCGCAACCTGCATGATCTCCTTGGTGATGCCCTGGACCTTGATGTCCATCTGCAGCGCGGTGATGCCGTTGTCGGTACCCGCAACCTTGAAGTCCATATCGCCCAGGTGATCTTCATCACCCAGGATGTCGGTCAGCACGGCAAACTTGTTGCCTTCCAGGATCAGGCCCATGGCAACGCCGGCCACGTGCGCCTTGACCGGAACGCCGGCGTCCATCAGTGCCAGGCAGCCGCCGCAGACCGAAGCCATCGACGAGGAACCATTGGATTCGGTGATTTCCGAAACCAGGCGAATGGTGTAGGCGAACTCGTCGTCCTTCGGCAGCACCGGGATCAGTGCGCGCTTGGCCAGGCGGCCGTGGCCGATTTCACGACGCTTCGGGCTGCCCACGCGGCCGGTTTCACCGGTGGCGAACGGGGGCATGTTGTAGTGGAGCATGAAGCGGTCGCGGTACTCGCCGGCGAGCGCGTCGATGATCTGCTCGTCGCTCTTGGTGCCGAGCGTCGCCACCACCAGCGCCTGCGTCTCGCCGCGGGTGAACAGCGCCGAGCCGTGCGCGCGCGGCAGCACCGACGAACGGATCTCGATCGGGCGCACGGTGCGGGTGTCGCGGCCGTCGATACGCGGCTCGCCGCCCAGGATCTGGCCGCGCACGATCTTGGCTTCCAGGTCGAACATGACATTGCCGACTTCCACCTTGTCGGCTTCCACGCCGGCGGCTTCCAGTGCGGCCGCCACGTTGGCGTTCACTTCCTTCAGCTTCTGGCTGCGGGCCGACTTCTGGCGCAGCTGGTAGGCTTCCTGCAGCAGCGGCAGCGCGACTTCGGTGACCTTGGCGATCAGCGGCTCGTTCTTGGCGGCCGGGGTCCAGTCCCACTCGGGCTTGCCACCTTCGCGCACCAATTCATGGATCGCGTTGATCGCGATCTGCATCTGCTCATGGCCATAGACCACGGCGCCCAGCATCACGTCTTCAGACAGCTGGTTGGCTTCCGATTCCACCATCAGCACGGCGCGCTCGGTACCGGCGACCACCAGGTCCAGGTCCGAGGTAGCGATCTGCGAGCGGGTCGGGTTCAGCAGGTACTGGCCGTCCTTGTAGCCCACGCGCGCGGCGCCCACCGGGCCGCTGAACGGGATGCCCGACACGGCCAGCGCGGCCGACGCGCCGATCAGCGCGGGGATGTCGGCGGGCACTTCCGGGTTCAGCGAGATCACGTGCACCACGACCTGCACTTCGTTGTAGAAGCCCTCCGGGAACAGCGGGCGCAGCGGACGGTCGATCAGGCGCGAGGTCAGCGTCTCGTTTTCCGACGGACGGCCTTCACGCTTGAAAAAGCCGCCGGGGATCTTGCCGGCCGCGTAGGTCTTCTCGATGTAGTCGACGGTCAGCGGGAAGAAGTCCTGGCCCGGCTTCGGGTTCTTGGCGGCGACCACGGTCGCCAGCACCACGGTGTCTTCCACATTGACCAGCACGGCACCGCCGGCCTGGCGGGCGATTTCGCCGGTTTCCATGCGGACCGTGTGCTGGCCCCACTGGAATTCCTTGACGACCTTGTTGAACATGGACATTTGCATTCCTTGACTTGCGTGCACGCCGCGCGGGTCCATACATGAGACCCGGGCTGGGCATGCGACGCCTGCGTTCCCAGCCGCAGGCAAACTGCCGGTTGCCGGTCGCAGTCTCAGGGAAGTGCTATGCCATTCCAGCGCGGCACTGTTGCCGATGCCGTGCTGGAATGACACAAAGCCCTGTTTCCTTGTCCGGTCCGGGATACCGAAAAACACAAAAAGAACAACTTACTCCGTTGCGCGGCTTGCTGCAACGGGGCCCCGGGGAATCGGAATTCTCGCCGGGAAGCGTGAAGCGAAAATCACTTCCTCAACTTGCCGCATGCCCGGCCGGTGCAGAAGCGCCCGGCCAGAAATGCAAAATGCCTGCCCCAGCAATGCTGAAGCAGGCATCGAGGCCTCACGCGAAACCGTGCAAACCCAGGAATCGCGCTGCCATCGGACGCAACCTCTGGCGCAACCTTACTTGCGCAGGCCCAGCTTTTCGATCAGGGCACGGTAGCGGTCGGCGTCGTTGGACTTGAGGTAGTCCAGCAGACGGCGGCGGCGGCTCACCATGCGCAGCAGACCGCGGCGGCTGTGGTGATCCTTCATGTTGGCCTTGAAGTGCGGGGTCAGTTCGTTGATGCGGGTGGTCAGCAGGGCCACTTGCACTTCGGGGCTGCCAGTGTCGTTGGCGCCACGGGCGAACTGCTTGATGACTTCGGACTTGTTGATATCGGCGACTGCCATAATGATTTCCTTTCACTTGCGAACGCTACAGCGCGGGATGCGCCGCATGCGTCGTGTCACTTGCTTTTGGATTCTCTGCCGCCAACCAGCCGATGGCCCGGCGACGACAGCCGTGCATTATAACGGAAAAGCCATGGCAGGAGAACCTGCCGCCGGCCCTTCCAAATACAACGCTCAGGGACGCTCCATCCGGCACGTGGTTGGCAGCGTGGTTTGCGCCGCCTTGAGCTTGCGCACCGTGCGGAAGCCGTAGCCCGAGCCCTCGTTGTCGAAGCGCACGGTCCCACCCTGCCGCTCCATCACCGAGACGTACAGCGGTTGCAGCACCTGGTGGTCGTCGGCGCGCACGGTGGCCTCGTGGAAGTCGTTGACGAAGCGCATGTTCTCGAGCGCGCGCGCCACCTTGACCGCGTCGGTGGAGCCGGCTTGCTCGATCGCGCGCGCCAGCATTTCCACCATCATCTGCATGCGCAGGTGGACGTAATCGTCCTTGGGCTCCGGATAACGCGCGCGGAACTGCTGGTAGAAGGCGTCGGATGCCGCCCCGCCCACGTTCGGGTGCCACTCCGCCACCGCCAGCACGCGGCCGACGCCGGCATCGCCCATCGCTGCCGGCGCGCCCAGGCCATTGCCATAGAACGTATAGAACTTGACCCGCAACCCGCCCTCGCGCGCAGCTTTTACCATCAGCGTCAGGTCATTGCCCCAGTTGCCGGTGATGACCGCATCCGCCCCGCTCGCCTTGATCTTGGCGATATAGGGCGCAAAGTCCTTGATCTTGCCGATCGGGTGGAATTCGTCGCCGACTACCTGGATATCCGGCCGGCGTGCCGCCAGCATCTCGCGCGCCGAGCGCGACACCTGGTGGCCGAAGCTGTAGTCCTGGGCGATCAGGTACACCTTTCGCACCGACTGGTCCTGCCGGATCACCTCGGTCAGGGCCTGCATGCGCATGTCGGCGCTGGCGTCGAAGCGGAAGTGCCAGAAGCTGCAGTTCTCGTTGGTCAGGCTGGGATCGACCGCCGAGTAGTTCAGGAACAGCACGCGCGCATCAGGCTGGCGGGCGTTGTGGCGGTTGATCGCCGACACGAGCGCGCCGGCCACCGCCGAGCTGTTGCCTTGCAAGACGAAGGGAACGCGTTTGTCAGTGAGCGCTCGCAACTGGATCAGGCTTTCGTCCACATTGCCCTTGCTGTCGAAGGTAACGAGTTCCAGTTGCCGCGCGCCCTCGGCGGTCTTGACGCCGCCGCGCGCATTGATGCGCTCGATGGCCAGGCGCAGGTTGCGCGCCACCGCCTCGCCGGCGTTGGCGAACGGACCGGAAAGCCCGTCGATCATGCCCAGCCGGATCGGCTCCTGCGCCGACGCGCCCGCCGCCGCCGCCAGCAACAATCCGCCCAGCCATCCCCGCCACCACGCCGCAACCTTCATGTTCTCTCCCGGAAAGCGCTGGATGGTACGGCAGCAGCCATGCTCCAGGCAAATGTCCCATGGACGTTCGGGCGGGCACAATTTCCCCGACGAAGCCGCGACATTGCACGAAGAACTGCCAGAAAGCAGCGCTTCATGCACACAAGCCGGGGCCCGGCACTACACTTCCGGTATCACACCCTGCATCAACCGAGGTTTGCCATGAGTTCTGATATCGCCGGCGGCGCGCGCCGGCTCGCGCTGTGGCTGGGCGCCGTGCTGCTGTCCGCCTGCGCCACCCTGATGCCGGTGCAGGAAGGCCAGAAGCTGATCGGGCAACCCCAGGCCGCGGTCCAGGCGATGTTCGGACCTCCCACCGACGCATTCCCGCTGCGCGACGGCACGTCGCGCTGGATTTATTCACATCAGCCGATGGGCCAGCAGGCCTACGGCGCCGACTTCGACCGTAATGGCAACCTGACCAGCTTCCGCAACATGCTGTCGACCCCCGAGCTATACAAGGCGCAGGTCAACACCTGGACCAAGCGGGACGTGGTCGAGCATTTCGGCATGACGCGCCTGCCGATTGATTACTACCCGCGGATGCGCAACGAGGTCTGGTCCTACCGCTTCCGCCATGAAGACGTGTGGCCGTCGCTGTTCCATTTCTATTTCGACGATGCCGGCGTGCTGCGCCGGACGCAGATCACGCCCGACCCGCTCTACGAACCGGATGAAAGGTTCCGCCGCTGGTAGGCGCACATGAAAAAGCCCGCCATCCCCGGATCGGAAATGACGGGCTTGGTCCGGACGCTCAGGCCGGGTCAGCCTTCCGCCGTCTAACGCAGGTGTCGGGTCAGATCTGCGGGTTGATCTTCTGCACGGCCTTGTCGTGCAGCTTGTTCAGCGCGGCCAGATAAGCCTTGGCCGAGGCGGCGACGATATCCGGGTCGGTGCCCACGCCATTGACGATGCGGCCGGCCTTGGACAGGCGCACGGTCACTTCGCCCTGTGCCTCGGTGCCGCCGGTGATGGCGTTCACCGAATAGAGCACCATCTCGGCACCGCTGGCCACGCGCGACTCGATCGCATGCAGCGTAGCGTCGACCGGGCCATTGCCCTCGCCTTCGCCGCTCTGCTCCTGGCCGTCCATGCTGAACACCACGCGCGCATGCGGGCGCTCACCGGTCTCGGAGTGCTGAGCCAGCGAGATGAAGCGGAAGTGCTCGTTGGCATCGTGCTGGGCCTCGTTCGAGACAATGGCCATGATGTCTTCGTCGAAGATCTCGGCCTTCTGGTCGGCCAGTTCCTTGAAGCGGGTGAATGCGGCGTTGACTTCGCTCTCGCTCTCGAGCTCGACGCCCAGTTCCTGCAGGCGCTGCTTGAAGGCGTTGCGGCCCGACAGCTTGCCCAGCACGATCTTGTTGGCGCTCCAGCCCACATCCTCCGCACGCATGATCTCGTAGGTATCGCGCGCCTTGAGCACGCCATCCTGGTGGATGCCCGAGGCATGCGCGAACGCGTTGGCGCCCACCACGGCCTTGTTCGGCTGCACCACGAAACCCGTGATCTGCGACACCAGCTTCGAAGCCGGCACGATCTGCGTGGTGTCCACGCCGACGTCCAGGTCGAAATAGTCGCGGCGCGTCTTCACCGCCATCACCACCTCTTCCAGGCTGGTGTTGCCGGCGCGTTCGCCCAGGCCGTTGATGGTGCATTCGATCTGGCGCGCGCCGGCCAGCTTCACGGCGGCCAGCGAGTTGGCGACGGCCATGCCCAGGTCGTTATGGCAGTGCACCGACCAGATCGCCTTGTCCGAGTTGGGGATGCGCTCCCGCACCGAGCGGATCAGGTCCGCATAGCCCTCGGGCACGGCATAGCCCACGGTATCCGGCAGGTTGATCGTGGTCGCGCCTTCGGCGATCACGCCTTCCAGCACGCGGCACAGGAAGTCCATGTCCGAGCGGCTGCCGTCTTCCGGCGAGAACTCGATGTCATCGGTGAACTGGCGCGCAAAGCGCACCGCCAGGCGGGCCTGCTCGTACACCTGGTCCGGCGTCATGCGCAGCTTCTTCTCCATGTGCAACGCGGATGTGGCGATGAAGGTGTGGATGCGGAACGAATTGGCGGGCTTGAGCGCCTCGGCGGCGCGGGCGATGTCCTTGTCGTTGGCGCGCGCCAGCGAGCAGATGGTGGAGTCCTTGACGACCTGGGCGATCGAGCGGATCGCTTCAAAGTCGCCGTTGGAGCTCGCCGCGAAACCGGCCTCGATCACATCGACCTTCAGGCGTTCCAGCTGGCGCGCGATGCGGATCTTTTCCTCGCGGGTCATGGAGGCGCCCGGCGACTGCTCGCCGTCACGCAACGTGGTGTCGAAAATGATGAGTTTGTCAGACATTTGTGGAGCTCCTGATTGCTTATAGTGTGCTGTCCCCGGCATGCCGCCACCGGAGCTTTACCGCCTGCTCCGCACTCCACGGCTGTGGAATGCAAAACGCCCCGGCGTGCATGAAGCAGGCCGGGGCGTTGGAAAATTCCTTGCGGATTTCGCGCTAAGGGGTGAGTCCGTCCTTAGCGTGCGCGCGTCCCGACCTGATGGCCTAGTAGGCCACCTAGGGTGGTGCGGGCGATTAGGACTTGGCGCGAAATCATGGTTGCGACTATAGCTGACTTGGCGAGCGCGTGCAACACAGGGTTTTGCCGCACGCGCCCCGCCAGCGTCTGCAGGGGTCAGCCCTTGGGCGGGATGCGCAGCTTCTGGCCCGGGTAGATCTTGTCCGGGTGGCTCAGCATCGGCTTGTTGGCCTCGAAGATCTTGTTGTAGTCGGCGCCGTTGCCATAAGCCGCCTGCGCGACCGCCCACAGCGTGTCGCCCTTGACCACGGTGTGCCACTGCGACTCCGCCGCTTCGACATTGACCGACATCTTGTCCTCTACCTTGTCCACGCCCTCGACGTTGCCCGCGCACAGGATGATCTTCTCGCGTGTGGCCTGGTCCGGCGCCACGCCAAATACGGTAACCAGCCCCTGCGAGCCGTCGACCTGCACCATCAGCCCGGTGGCATCGAGCCCCATCTTCTTGATGTACGCCTCGATCGCGTCGCCCGCGGCACGATTGGCGGCATCAACCTTCTCGGCCGACGCATCCGCCTTGGCGGCGTCCTGCGCAGCCTTGGCCTCGCCGATGCCGAACAGCTTTTCCCCTGCTTCCTTGATGAAGTCGAACATGCCCATGACATCCTCCTGACGGTAAGTGGAAAACACTGCAGAGTGCCACGCCGTCCAGGCCGCGGCATGAAAACAATTGTGAATCCCCCGTGATCCCCCAAAACCCCCAAAGACCCGGAAAGCACGAAGGGCGCCGTAGCGCCCTTCCCTGCCTGCAACAATCAGGAATCGCTTCCGTTGTCGCGCATCTTCTTCACGCCGCCCTGCTGTCCGTGCAGGGCACGCCAGCCCCACAGCAGGTAGCCCGAGATCGCGTAGGCCACAAAGAGTCCGAACAACGCGACCGGCGGATCGGTCGATACCACCACGAACAGCACCAGGACCAGCACCATCATGCCGAACGGCACGCGGTAGCGTACGTCGAGCGCCTTGCCACTGTAGAACGGCGCGTTGGACACCATCGACAGCCCGGCGTACAGCGTGATGCCGAACGCCACCCACGGCATCCACAGCTCCTTGACCGGCAGCTTGTTGTCGATTACCAGCCAGACGAAGCCGGCGACAAGCGCTGCAGCCGCAGGACTCGGCAGCCCCTGGAAGAAACGTTTGTCGACAACGCCAATATTGGCGTTGAAGCGCGCCAGTCGCAGCGCTGCGCAGGTGCAGTAGACAAAGGCTGCTATCCAGCCCCACTTGCCCAGATCATGCAGGATCCATTCATACATCACCAACGCCGGCGCCACGCCGAACGAGGTCATATCCGACAGCGAGTCATACTGCTCGCCAAACGCACTCTGCGTATTGGTGATGCGCGCCACGCGCCCGTCCATGCCATCGAGCACCATGGCCGCGAAGATGGCGATGGCCGCCACGTCGAAGCGCATGTTCATCGCCTGCACGATGGCAAAGAACCCCGCGAACAGCGCTGCGGTGGTGAACGCGTTGGGCAGCAGGTAGATGCCGCGCCGGCGCGGACGCTGGCGCTCGTAGACGACGTCGTCGTGGTCATCGGCGGCATCGGCATCGTCGTCATAGTCTTCGGCGCCGCGCAGCTGGTTATGGCGGAACGGCCGCAGATGCGTCACGTTGCCATTGTTGACCCGCTTGTTACGTCGATGGAAGGCAACCATCACAGTCCTCCTGTATGGCCGTCGCTCACTTGACGTCGAGTTCGGCGAGGATGGTCGACGAGGCAGACACCTTTTCGCCGATGGTCACGCGCGGACGCGCATCGAGCGGCAGGTAGACGTCCACACGCGAACCAAAACGGATAAAGCCATAGCGCTGGCCGCGCGACAGGTTGTCGCCGACCTTGGTGTAGCACAGGATACGGCGCGCCACCAGGCCGGCCACCTGCACCAGCGTCACCAGCTGGCCGTCGGCCGCGCGCCGGATCAGCACGGCATTGCGCTCGTTCTCGGTCGAGGCCTTGTCCAGGTCCGCGTTGACGAACTTGCCCGGGAAATATTCGACCTTCTCCACCGCGCCGTCGACCGACACGCGGTTCGAGTGCACGTTGAAGACGTTCATGAAGACGCTGATCTTCAGCGCCTCACGGCCGCCGTAAGGATCCTGCGCCTTTTCGACCACGACGATGCGGCCGTCGGCCGGGGCCAGCACCGCGTTGGGCTGCGAAGGGATCGGGCGCGGCGGATCGCGGAAAAATTGCAGCACGAACACCGTGATGATCCACAGCGGCAGCGCCCACCAGAAGCCCGCGCTGGCGTGCACCAGCAGCGAGATGACAAAGGCGCCGGCCAGGAACGGCCAGCCTTCACGGGCGATCAGCGGATGAGGATAGTTCATGCAGTACGAGTTTCGGTGGATACAAAGCTATGGCAAGACGGCGCGGCGGCGGCGATAGCGGCCGCCGGATCGGTGCCCCATTGTCGCGGAGCAGCATGATGCACGCCTTGCCCGAAGTCTGACAAGCATAACAAAAAGCCGTCCAGGCCCCGCACCCTCCCCTTCTGATGATAGAAGGGCATGGCACGGAACGCTGAACGGGCCCGTCGCCGTGCGGCGCGGACCATCAGGCAGTCAGGTCAGCTTAGTTCTTCGACTGGTCGACCAGCTTGTTCTTGGCAATCCACGGCATCATCGCACGCAGCTTGGCACCCACTTCTTCGATCTGGTGCTCGGCGGTCAGGCGACGGCGCGAGATCAGGGTCGGGGCGCCGGCCTTGTTCTCCAGCAGGAAGCTCTTGGCATATTCGCCGGTCTGGATGTCGGTCAGGCACTGCTTCATCGCCTTCTTGGTCTCTTCGGTCACCACGCGCGGGCCGGTGACGTACTCACCATATTCCGCGTTGTTGGAGATCGAGTAGTTCATGTTGGCGATGCCGCCTTCGTAGATCAGGTCGACGATTAGCTTCAGTTCGTGCAGGCACTCGAAGTAGGCCATTTCCGGCGCGTAGCCGGCTTCCACCAGCGTCTCGAAGCCGGCCTTGATCAGCTCGACGGTACCGCCGCACAGCACGGCCTGCTCGCCGAACAGGTCGGTTTCGGTTTCTTCGCGGAAGTTGGTCTCGATGATGCCGGCACGGCCGCCGCCGTTGGCGGTGGCGTACGACAGCGCGATGTCACGGGCGGCGCCGGACTTGTTCTGGTGCACGGCGATCAGGTGCGGCACGCCGCCGCCTTGCGAGTAGGTCGAGCGCACGGTGTGGCCCGGGGCCTTCGGCGCGATCATGATCACGTCCAGGTCGGCACGCGGGATCACGGCACCGTAGTGCACGTTGAAGCCGTGGGCGAAGGCCAGCGCGGCGCCTTCCTTGATGTTGTCGTGCACTTCGTTCTTGTACACGTCGGCGATCTGCTCGTCCGGCAGCAGGATCATGACCACGTCGGCACCCTTGACGGCATCGGCCACTTCCTTGACCTGCAGGCCGGCGGTGGCGGCCTTGTTCCACGACGCGCCGCTCTTGCGCAGGCCGACCGTCACGTTGACGCCCGAATCCTTCAGGTTCAGCGCGTGGGCATGGCCCTGCGAGCCATAGCCGATGATGGTGACGTTCTTGCCCTTGATCAGGGAGAGGTCGGCGTCCTTGTCGTAAAACACTTTCATGATAAATCCTTCAATCTCTGTCTTTTGTATGAGGTGGGCGGCATCCTCGTGCGCATCGTGTGCGCCCGGATCGCGCCGCCCGGGGATACTGCTTGAACCTGTGCGACTGGCTGTGCGGGCGGCTGGCGATCAGACCTTCAGGATGCGCTCGCCGCGGCCGATGCCCGAGCCGCCGGTACGGACGGTCTCCAGGATGGCGGTGCGGTCGATCGCGTCCAGGAACGCATCGAGCTTGACGCCGTTGCCGGTCAGCTCGATGGTGTAGGTCTTCTCGGTAACATCGATGATGCGGCCGCGGAAGATGTCGGCGGTGCGCTTCATTTCCTCGCGCTCCTTGCCGACCGCGCGCACCTTGACGAGCATCAGCTCGCGCTCGATGTGCGCGCCTTCGGTCAGGTCGACCACCTTGACCACTTCCACCAGGCGGTTCAGGTGCTTGGTGATCTGTTCGATCACGTCATCCGAGCCGGTGGTGACGATGGTCATGCGCGACAGCGAGGAGTCCTCGGTCGGCGCCACGGTCAGCGTCTCAATGTTGTAGCCGCGCGCCGAGAACAGGCCCACCACGCGCGACAGCGCCCCCGGTTCGTTTTCCAGCAGGACCGAAATGATGTGTCGCATTACAGGTCCTCCGCGCCGAGCAGCATTTCAGAAATGCCCTTGCCCGCCTGGACCATCGGCCAGACGTTTTCGGTGGGATCGGTCTGGAAGTCCAGGAACACGGTACGGTCCTTCAGGCGGAACGCCTCGCGCAGCGCCGGCTCGACGTCGGCCGTCTTCTCGACGCGCATGCCGACGTGCCCGTAGGCCTCGGCCAGCTTCACGAAATCGGGCAGCGCGTCCATGTAGGAGTGCGAGTAGCGGTTGTCATACTCGATCTCCTGCCACTGGCGCACCATGCCCAGGTAGCCGTTGTTCAGCGAGCAGATCTTCACCGGGGTGTCGTACTGGAGGCAGGTCGACAGTTCCTGGATGCACATCTGGATCGAGCCTTCACCGGTGATGGTGACGACTTCCTTCTCCGGGAACGCCTTCTTGATGCCCATCGCGTACGGCAGGCCCACGCCCATCGTGCCCAGGCCGCCGGAGTTGATCCAGCGGCGCGGCTCGTCGAACTTGTAGAACTGCGCGGCCCACATCTGGTGCTGGCCAACGTCGGAGCAGATGAACGCATCGCCGTGGGTCAGTTCCCAGATCTTTTCCACCACGTACTGCGGCTTGATGATCTCGGAGGTGCGGTCGTACTTCAGGCAGTCCACCGAACGCCACTGCTCGATCTGCTCCCACCATTTGGCGAGCGCCTCGCGCTTGGGCTTGATATCGCTGGCCTTGAGCTGGGCGATCAGTTCCTGCAGCACGTCCTTGACGTTGCCGACGATGGGGATGTCGACCTTGACGCGCTTCGAGATCGACGACGGGTCGATATCGATATGGATGATCTTGCGCGCCTGCGAGGTGAAGTGCGACGGGTTGCCGATCACGCGGTCGTCGAAGCGGGCACCGATGGCGATCAGCACGTCGCAGTTCTGCATGGCCATGTTGGCTTCATACGTCCCGTGCATGCCGAGCATGCCGAGGAACTGCTTATGGGTGCCGGGGAACGCGCCCAGGCCCATCAGCGTGTTGGTCACCGGGTGGCCGGTCATCGCCGCGAGCTGGCGCAGCTCGTCGCTGGCATTGGCCAGCACCACGCCGCCGCCGGTATAGATATACGGACGCTCGGCACCCTGCAGCAGCGCCACGGCCTTGCGGATCTGGCCCGAGTGCCCCTTGTTCACCGGGTTGTACGAGCGCATGTCGATCGACTTGGGGTACTCGTACTTGCAGGCATTGCGCGAGACATCCTTGGGGATGTCCACCACCACCGGGCCGGGACGGCCGGTCGAGGCAATGAAGAACGCCTTCTTGATGGTCGAGGCGAGATCGCGCACGTCCTTCACCAGGAAGTTGTGCTTGACGATCGGGCGGGTGATGCCGACCGTGTCGCACTCCTGGAAGGCGTCCTGGCCAATGGCGTGGGTCGGCACGTTGCCGGTGATCACCACCATCGGGATCGAGTCGAGGTACGCAGTGGCAATGCCGGTAACGGCATTGGTCACGCCGGGACCGGAGGTCACCAGCGCTACGCCCACCTTGCCGGTTGCCCGCGCATAGCCGTCTGCGGCATGGACCGCGGCCTGCTCGTGGCGCACCAGGATGTGCTCGAACTTCTTTTGCTTGTGGAGTTCGTCGTAGATGTACAGCACTGCGCCGCCGGGATAACCCCAGACGTACTCGACGCCTTCTTCGGCAAGTGCGTGAACGAGAATTTCCGCCCCGATCATTTCGGGTGCGGCAGATGAATTGCTGTCTGCGTGGGAGAATTCCGCGCTGGGCATGTTCATTTCAGTCCTTTGCAATTTTCGGCAAAAAATTGTTTGGATGCTCTCTGCCGGGCTTGTGGCTCGGGTTCAAGCGGTGCGCGTCTGCATGGAAGACCGCCTCATAAGCGGCCGGATGAGACAACCACTGATGTCGTGTGAACCGACGATGATACTGCAATGCACCAGCGCGGTCTACACCATGGCTCACGGTTGTCAGGCCCGGCTGGTGAGGGATTTCCCCGAGGCGACAGCTTATTTCCCGCCCCTCAATGTCTTTACTGAAATACAAAGTGGTACATGAAGGCGTTTTTTTGCTAGCATCGCAGCACTTGCGTGTGCCACGGGCCGTACGCAGCACATTCACCAAAACCGGGCCATTGACCCGCAGCAACAAAGCCGCAACTCCGCCTGAATGGCCACCGACCAGGAACTGTCCGATTTTCTTGCCAGCGTCGAGCGGCGCGCCTTCAAGCAGGCCGTGTTCGCGGTCCGCGACGACGAGGCGGCACTGGACATCGTCCAGGACGCCATGATCAAGCTGGCCGAGAAATACGGCGACAAGGGTGCCGCCGAACTGCCGCCGCTGTTCCAGCGCATCCTGCAGAACACCATCCACGACTGGTTCCGCCGCCAGAAGGTGCGCAACACCTGGGTGTCCTTGTTCTCCAGCCTGCGCGATGACCGCGACGGCGGCGACGACACTGACCTGCTGGAGACGCTGGAGGCGCAGGCCGGCTCGGAATCGGCCGAAAGCAGCGCCGACAAGGTCGAGCGCGCGCAGGTCATGCACATCATCGAGCAGGAGATCCAGCGCCTGCCCACGCGTCAACGCGAGGCGTTCCTGATGCGTTACTGGGAAGATATGGACGTCGCCGAGACCGCCGCCGTAATGGGGTGCTCCGAAGGCAGCGTCAAGACGCACTGTTCCCGTGCCACGCATACGCTGGCGCAAGCCCTGCGTGCACGGGGGGTCCGACTATGAGCATAAACGAGAGAGAAATCCGCGAACGCCGGTTTGTCCATGAGGTTCGGGCGGCACTAGACGCCGCCGCGGACGACCTGCCGGCCGACATTACTCAACGGCTCGCCGCCGCGCGCCGGATGGCGCTCGCCCGCAAGAAGGCCGCGGTCACCGTGCCGGTACCGCAACTGGCCATGCCGGGACCGCAGGTCACCCTGTTCGACGATGACGACGCCTCGCCGCTGCACCGTGCCGGTGCCTGGCTGCGCCGCCTTGGCCTGATCTGGACGCTGGTGGCGCTGGCCGCCGGCCTGATGGGCATCTACCACTGGCAGGAGCAGAAGCGCATCGAAGAGCTGGCCGATGTCGATGCCGCCATGCTGCTCGACGACCTGCCGCCCACGGCCTACGCCGACGAGGGCTTCCACGTCTTCCTCAAGCGCGGGCAATAGCATGGCACCCGCAACGTCCCGCTCCGACGCCCCGCGCCGCCGGCTGGCAGCGCTGCTGCTGGCTGCGGCCACTACCGCCGCCTGCTGGGGACTGCTCCCGCCCGCGGCGCACGCCCAGGGCGCTTCCGGCGCCACGCCGGCATCGCAGGCCGCCGCCAGCGCCCGCCCCGCCTGGACCGAGCTGAGCCCGGTGAACCAGCGCATCCTGGCGCCGCTGCAGCCGCTGTGGGACACGCTGCCGGAACTGAACCGGCACAAGTGGCTGCGCATCGCCGAACGCTACCCGAAGTTCTCGCCGGCGGAACAGGCCCGGCTGCAGGCGCGCATGGCCGAGTGGGTCAAGATGACGCCGCAGCAGCGCCGCCTGGCGCGCGAGAACTACCAGATCACCCGCTCGCTGCCGGCCGAGAAGAAGGCCGAAGCCTGGGACAAGTACCAGCAGCTGCCCGAAGAGCAGAAAAAGAAGCTGGCCGCCGCCGAACGCGTGCCGCACCGCCCTGGCGCTGTCAGCGCGTTGCCCAGCGGCAAGCGCCTGCCCAGCGACACCAGCAAGCAGATCCGCCACGGCTCTAAATCGGCTAGCGCTGGCGCCCATGCGGGCAACCATGCCGCGGGCAAGCCGGCCAGCGAAGCCCAGGCGGCTTCGGCCCCGTCCGTCGCGGCAGCATCGGCCGCGGCGCCCGCTGTCCCGGTAGCGCCCGCCGCTTCCGCCGCCACCGCTGCCGAAGGCACCCCGGAAGCCGCCGCCGCGTCGGAAGACACCGCACGCCAGTAGCTGGCGGGTGTCCCCGCCGGGTAACCCGCAAGCCATTTGCGGCAAGCCCTTTGGCATAATGGCCGTCTTGCCGGGCGCGACATGCCTCGCGCCCGCCCTGCTTCCGTCGCCTTCCATGCCCGCCGCCACTCTCCGTCCCAAACCCGTCGACCCCAAGCCCGCCGCAGCCCCTGCCGCGCCGCCCCTGCGCCGCCGCTTCGCCTGCATGCTGTACGAGGGCGTGCTGCTGTTCGGCGTGCTGAGCGCGTCCACCGCGGCCTACCTGCTGGTGCGTCCGCTGTTGCAGCGCATCGGCGCGGACGGTCCGTTGACCATCCAGTTGTGGAGCTTCCTGGTGATGGGACTGTATTTCACCTGGTTCTGGCAGCGCACCGGCCAGACCCTGGCGATGCAGACCTGGCGCATGCGCGTGGAGAACGCCGCCGGTGTGCCGCCGCGCTGGCCGCAGGCGGCGCTGCGCTATGTGCTGGCGTGGCTGTGGCTCCCGCCGTCGGCCGCGGTCGGCCACCTGCTGGGGTTGGTGAAAGGCCCGTTCGTCGGCGTGCTGTGTGCCGGCCTGCTGATCTGGATCCTGCTGGCCTGGCTCGATCCGCGCCGCCAGTTCCTGCACGACCGCCTGGCCCGCACGCGGCTCACTGACCTGCGCCCGCCGCCAAAGCCATGAGCCTGTCGGCGGCCGGCATCCGCCGTATCGCGGTGGCTTTGCAGACGGCCGCGGCGCTGGGCATCGCCGCCGCACTGGTGCGATGGGGCGGCTGGCCATGGGCCGGCGCCGTGATCGCCGGCGTGGCCGTCATCTTTGGCGGACTTGCCAGCGGCATTGCACTCGCCTTTGCCATGACCGACCGCGGCCTGTGGGTCGGGCGCGGCAACCACCCGCCCCCTCCGCCCGCCGAACTTGCCGCCACGCGCCGCCCATTGCGCCTCGCTGACGCGCTGCGCTGCTACCTGAACGAGTACGTGGCCGTGCTGCGCATGTTCGACTGGCTGCAGCCGTTCCGCGCGCACGCGCCCTTTGCCGCGCCGGCCGACGCCCTGCCCGGCCGCGACGCGCCGCCGGTGCTGCTGGTGCACGGCTATGCCTGCGGACACGCCATCTGGCTCGACATGCAGCCGAGCCTGGCCGCCGCGGGCTACCGCTGCGCAGCGATCGACCTGGAACCGGTGTTCGGCGATATCGACGACTACGCGCACGCGCTGCTGGCCGCCATCCGGCGCCTCGCCGCCGAGGCCGGCCGCGCCCCGCTGCTGGTATGCCACAGCATGGGCGGCCTGGCCGCGCGCGCCGCGCTGCAACTGGCCGGCGACGAAGACGCCTGCGCCGGCGTGGTGACGCTGGGCAGCCCTCACCACGGCAGCGCGCTCGCGCGCTTCGGCGGTGGTGACAATGCGCGCCAGATGCGCTGCGGCAGCCCGTGGCTGCGCGCGCTGGCCGCCACGGAAACCCCGCGCCTGCGCGCGCGCATGATCTCGGTCTTCAGCTGGCACGATTCGATTGCCGGGCCGCCCTGCACCGGCTGGCTCGACGGGGCCGGGCATATCCCGCTGTCGGGGATCGGGCATGTGTCGCTGCTGCGCCATCCCGCCGCGGTGCGTGCGGTGCTGGACGCGCTGGCCGAACTCTCCGCGCGCGGGCGCTGAGTTCCGCCACCGGCACAAGCTGTTCCACTTCCGCCACGCTTCATGTGGCAGTCATGTTTCCGTCACGGCACCGTCATCGCACGCTGGCTGAATGCAGCCATCGCCGCAACCGGGACTGCCATGGTGCAAGCAATCCGATCTGCCCGCGGATATCTGTCGAGGGCCGTGCAACTGACGCAACGGCTGGGCCGCAGCCCAGAAAGCGGCTGGGGGAGTGATCCCAACAGCGTCGCCGCACTGACCGCCTTCATGCCGCCGGGCATGGATGGCGCAACACTGGCCCCGCCGCGTGAGCAACAGGACGCCTACCCGCCCGAGCCGCACCCGATCCACCGCTACCGCGCCATCTGGCTGTCCGACATCCACCTGGGCACGCCCGGCTGCCAGGCCAACTACCTGCTGGACTTCCTCAAGCACAACGAGTCCGAGCAGCTCTACCTGGTCGGCGACATCATCGACGGCTGGCAGCTGCGCCGCGGCTGGTACTGGCCGCAGAGCCACAACGACGTGGTGCAGAAGCTGCTGCGCAAGGCGCGCAAGGGCACCGAGGTGATCTACGTGCCCGGCAACCATGACGAGGGCGCGCGCCAGTTCGACGGCATGGCCTTCGGCGACATCACCGTGCGCGAAGAAGCCATCCACGTCACCGCCACCGGCCGCCGGCTGTGGGTGGTGCATGGCGACCTGTTCGACGGCGTGGTCCAGCACGCGCGCTGGCTGGCCTACCTGGGCGATTCGCTGTACACGATGATCCTGGCGATGAACCGCCATTTCAACCGCCTGCGTGCGCGGCTTGGCTTTCCGTACTGGTCGCTGTCGCAGTACCTGAAGCACCAGGTCAAGAACGCGGTCAACTACATCAGTGCGTTCGAGACCGCGATGGTCGACGAGGCGCGCCGGCGCGGCTGCGACGGCGTGGTCTGCGGCCATATCCACAAGGCCGAGATCCGCGAGCTCAACGGCCAGCTCTACTGCAACGACGGCGACTGGGTAGAAAGCCTGTCGGCGCTGGTCGAGACCATGGAAGGCGAGCTGAAGATCGTCTACTGGACCACGCTGCTGGACCCGCCCGCCCCCGCCACGCGCCGCGGTCGCCGCGCCGCCGTGGCCAGCTGATCCCGGCCGGCGCGCTGCGCGCCGGCCACGCCCATCCGCATTGCCCTTCCACCGCCCCCCGAGGAGGCTGCATGAAGATAATGATCGTCACCGATGCCTGGGAACCGCAGGTCAACGGCGTAGTGCGCACGCTCAAGTCCACGCGCCGCGAACTGGAGGCCATGGGCCACACGGTCGACATGATCACGCCGCTGGAATTCCGCACCGTGCCGTGCCCGACGTATCCCGAGATCCGCCTGTCGCTGCTGCCGTCGGCACGCGTGCAGCGTCGTATCGAAGCCTTCGGCCCCGACGCCCTGCACATCGCCACTGAAGGCCCGCTCGGCCTGGCCGCGCGGCGCCATGCGATCCGCCGCAAGCTGCCGTTCACCACGGCCTACCACACGCGCTTTCCGGAATACGTGCAGGCCCGCTTCGGCATCCCGCTGACCTGGACCTACCGCTTCCTGCGCTGGTTCCACGGCCCGGCGCGCGCCGTGATGGCGCCCACGCCGGTGGTGCTGGACGACCTGCAAAGCCACGGCATCACCCACGGCGTGCTGTGGACGCGCGGCGTCGACCTGGACGTGTTCACGCTGCAGCGCCCCAACGTGCTCAACACCGCCCACCCGATCTTCCTGTACGTGGGCCGGGTGGCGGTCGAGAAGAACGTCGAGGCCTTCCTGTCCCTGGACCTGCCCGGCTCGAAATGGGTGGTCGGCGACGGCCCCGCGCTGGCGGCGCTGCGGGCGCGCTATCCGGGCGCCAACTACCTCGGCGTGTTGAGCCAACCGGAACTGGCCCGGGTGTATGCTTCGGCTGACGTGTTCGTGTTCCCGAGCCGCACCGACACCTTCGGGCTGGTGCTGCTGGAAGCGCTGGCCAGCGGGCTGCCCGTGGCGGCGTACCCGGTCACCGGTCCGATCGATGTGCTGGGCGACAGCCCCGCGGGCGTGATGCACGAAGACCTGCGCGAAGCCTGCCTGGAAGCGCTGCGCATCGACCGCGCCACGGCCCGAGCCCATGCCGAGCGGTTCTCGTGGCGCGCCGCCTCCGAGCAGTTCCTGGCCCATCTGCGCCCGGTCGCCGCTGGCAAGGCGGGCGGCGCGGCGCCCCAACCCGCATCCCACACCCATGCCGAAACCCCATCCGGAACTGCCATCCGACCCGCCTCTGCAGAGGCCGCCGCAGGCAGTCCAGAGCGCTGACTATTCGATCGAGCAGAACCCCCATAAGGGCAACCGCGGCCTGACGCGCGCCTGGCATGCGGCCATCAATTCGCTTTCGGGGCTGCGCTTTGCGGTGCTCGAGGAGAGCGCGTTCCGCCAGGAGCTGACACTGGTGGTGATCCTGGCGCCGTGGGCCTTCCTGCTGCCGGTGGACGTGGTCGAGCGCATCCTGCTGCTGGGCACGCTGCTGGTGGTGCTGATCGTGGAGCTGCTCAACTCCAGCGTCGAGGCGGCGATCGACCGCATTTCGCTGGAGCGGCACAGCCTGTCCAAGCGCGCCAAGGATTTCGGCAGCGCCGCGGTGATGCTGGCGCTGGTGCTGTGCGGCGGCACCTGGGTGGCCATCGCCGGGCCGCACGTGGTGCGCTGGGTGCGGGCGCTGGCGGGCTGATCCGTCGCTCGCCCGGTGTGCCTGGAGCAGTGGCCGGGGCCGATTGCTTATAATCGCTACCCTGCCACGATTCACCGATCGCCCGGACGCCCATGGAACCGAAACCGCAAACCGGCCCCCGCCGCACCAGGGACCGCATCCTCGACGTCTCGCTGCGCCTGTTCAATGAAGTCGGCGAACCGAACGTCACCACCACCACGATCGCGGAAGCGATGGAGATCAGCCCCGGCAATCTCTACTACCACTTCCGCAACAAGGACGACATCATCAACTCCATCTTCGTGCGCTTCGAGCAGGAGATGGAGCGCCGCCTGAAGATGCCGGATGACCGCAAGGCCACCCTCGACGAAAGCTGGGGCTACCTGCAGTACATGTCCGAGTTCATGTGGAACTACCGCTTCCTGTATCGCGACATCAACGACCTGCTGGCGCGCAACCGGATGCTGGAGACCAACTTCAAGCGCATCGTCGAGCAGAAGAAGCGGTTCGCGCACGAGATCTGCCGCCAGTTCATCGAAGACGGCGAGATGGAAGCCACGCCCGAGCAGGTCGAGGCCATCTGCACCAACATGGTGGTAATCGCCACCTACTGGCTGTCGTTCCAGTTCGTGCAGCATCCGCGCCAGTACAACGATCCCGAGCAGATCCGCGGTTACCTGCACGGCTCGAGCTATCACATCTTCTCGATCCTTGCACCCTACCTGCGCGGCCGGCCCCGGGAAGCCTTCGACCAGCTTGCGCGCGACTACGCGGCAGCCAAGACAGCCGCCGAAGCGGCAAAGGAGAAGAAGTGAAATCCGTCTGCGTCTATTGCGGCTCCAACCCCGGCAACCGCCCCGAATACGCCGAGGGCGCGCGCCTGCTCGGCCGCACGCTGGCCGCAAGCGGACTGGCGCTGGTCTATGGCGGCGGCAAGGTGGGCCTGATGGGCATCGTCGCCGATGCCGTGCTCGAGCACGGCGGCAGCGCCATCGGCATCATTCCCGACGCGCTGATGCAGAAGGAAGTCGGCCACCGCGGCCTGACCGAGCTGCACGTGGTGCGCAATATGCACGAGCGCAAGCAGATGATGGCCGACCGAGCCGACGCCTTTATCGCCATGCCGGGCGGCGTGGGCACCTTCGAGGAACTGTTTGAGACCTTTACCTGGCTGCAACTGGGCTACCACGACAAGCCGGTGGGCCTGCTCAATGTCGGCGGATTCTATGACGGCTTGCTGGGCTTCCTCTCCCATGCCGTGCAGGAAGGTTTCATGAAGCAGGTGCATGCCGATCTGCTGCACGTGGCTGACACGCCGGCTGCGCTGCTGCAGAAACTGGCCGACGCGCCGCGCGTGCGCGTGGACAAGTGGCAGCAGGCGCGCGACAAGACCTGAACGCGCCCCGCCGCCGGGCTTCGTTCAGAACGACGAGCCCGGCTGCCGCAGCAACGCCAGTTCCTGCGGCGTACTCTGCCTGCCCAGCACCGCGTTGCGGTGCGGGAAGCGGCCATAGCGCGCGATGATCACGCGGTGCTTCTCGGCCCACTCCACCACATCCACCTTCCCGCCGCTGGCGTCGCGCAGCTGCGTCATCAGCCGGACCGCCTCGTCCTGGTCTTCCAGTGCTTCCGAATGCTCGAACGGCATGTAGCAGAACATGCGGTGGTGGTCGGTCGGCAGCGCGCGGTCCCTGCCGGTGGCGACGATGCGCTTGGCCAGCGCCAGCGCCTGCGCGTCGGTGGCAAAGCTGCGCGGGTCGTTGCGGAACATGTTGCGCGGGAACTGGTCGAGCAGCACCACGCGCGCGCACGCGCCCTCGGGGGTGACCGACCAGTCGTCCGTGGCGCCCTCATGGGCGGCCTGCCAGTCGGCGAGGAATTGACGGCGGATCTCAGCATCGTATTCGTCCGACTTGGTGAACCAAGGGCGGCGCGCGGTGTTCCAGCCGGCCGAACCAGGCGTATCGAACCAGAAATCGAGCACGCGTCGGGCGGCCTCAGGCAACGGGGCTGTCATGGGGCGGGAAGTCCTTTCGGTATGGAACGGCGGGCGCCTCAGCGCGCCACGTTGCGCATCCAGTCGGCGGTCTGGAAGAACGCCTGCATCAGGCGCAGCTGCAGTTCCTCGGGCAGGCCGACGTCCTGCATCGCCAAGGCCATGCAGCGCATCCACTGGTCGCGCTCGCTGACGCCGATCTCGAACGGCATATGGCGCGCGCGCAGGCGCGGATGGCCGAAGCGGTCGATGAAATGGTTGGGGCCGCCCAGCCAGCCGCACAGGAACCAGAAAAGCTTGTCGCGCGAGCCCTCGAGCGAGGGCGGATGCAGCGCGCGCAGCCCGGCGAACTCGGGCTCCAGGTCCATCAGGTCGTAGAAGCGGTCGACCAGCTCGCGCACGCGCGCTTCGCCGCCGACCAGTTCAAAGGCGGTCACATCGGGCTTGTCGTTGGATTCAGTACTCATCACATACTCGATCTGCGCGGCCGAAGTTGCTCGGTGAAGTTGCTTCAGGCATCACGCAAGGTCGCCAGCGCGGGCTGGCGCAGCACTTCGCGCAGGCCCAGCCAGCCGCCGGCAAAAGCGCACAGCATGCCAGAAACCACGCCGACCGGCACAATCCAGGCATTAAAGCGGTACGGGAAGTCAAAGACGAACTGCGACAGCCCCCAGCCCACCGCGATCGCGCCCAGGCTCGCCAGGAATCCGGCCAGCCCGCCCACCACCAGGAACTCGGCGTACTGCGTCTGCCGCACCAGTGCGGCCGATGCGCCCAGCGCCTTGAGCAGGCCGGCGTCGCGCATGCGCTCGTCGCGCGCGCCGGACAGCGCCGCGTACAGCACGGTCACGCCCGCGGCCAGCGTGAAGATAAACAGGAACTCCACCGCCGCGATCACCTGGTCCAGGATGTCCTGGATCTGACGCAGGATCATGTCGGTATTGACCACGGTGATGTTGGGGAAGGCCGCGATCAGCCGGTTGCCCATCGCGGCACTGGCCGCAGGCAGGTGGAACGACGTGATATAGGTCTCGGGCAGCCCCTGCATCGCCTGCGGCGGCAGGATCACGAAGAAGTTGACCCGCATCGAGCCCCAGTCGAGTTTGCGCAGCGAGGTCACGCGCGCCTGCACGGCCTGGCCCGCGACGTCGAAGCGCAGCGTGTCGCCGAGCCGGATGCCCAGCGTCTTGGCGATGCCCTCCTCCACCGACGCACCCGCTTCCGCGCCATCCGCGCCGTTGGACCATCGCCCCGCAATCACGCGGTTACCCTCGGGCAGCGCATCGGCATAGGACAGGTTGAACTCGCGCTCCACCAGGTTGCGCGCGCGCCCGTCCTCGAAGCTGTCGCCACGGATCGCGCGCTCGCCGATATGGGTCAGGCGCCCGCGCACCATCGGGTACAGCAGGTCGTTGATTCCCGCACCCGCCAGCAGCTTGCGCAGCGGTTCGCGCTGGTCGGGCTGGATATTGATGATGAAGCGGTTGGGTGCATCGGCCGGCGTGGCGCTGCGCCACGAGTCGACCAGGTCGTTGCGGGTCATGCCGAGCAGCAGCAGCGCCATCAGCCCCACCGCCAGCGCCACGGTCTGCAGCACCGTCACCCCGCGGCGGCGCTCCAGCACGGCCAGCGCGAAGCGCCAGCCCATCGCCGCGCGGCCGCGCAGGCGCCCGCGCATCAGGCGCGACAACAGCGTCAGCAACGCCAGCGCCAGCACCCCGAACACCACTCCCGCGGCCACAAACCCGCCTGCCGTGGTCAGTCCCAGCCGCAGGTCGCGCGCGGCCACCAGCAACAGCGAAACAAAGGCGCCCAGGCCCAGCGCATAGGCCACCCATGCCGACACCGGCGGCAGCCCGATATCGCGCCGCAGCACGCGCAGCGGCGGCACGCGCGTCAGCGCCAGCAGCGGCGGCAGCGCAAAGCCCGTCAGCAGCACCAGCCCCGCCAGCACGCCCACCACCGCCGGCAGCAGCGACGGCTGCGGCAAGGACACCTTGAGCAGGCCGCCCAGCGACAGCAGCAGCCCGTAATGCGCCACATAGCCGATCAGCACGCCGGCCAGCGCGCCGGCCGCGCCCAGCAGCAGGAACTCCAGCCCGAACGCGCGCAGGATCTGTCCGCGCGTCAGCCCCAGGCACTTGTAGACCGCGCAGGCGTCGGTGTGGCGCTGCATATAGCGGCGCGCCGACATGGCGATCGCCACCGCCGCGATCATCGACGACAGCACCGCCACCAGCGACAGGAAACGCTCGGCCCGGTCCAGCGTGGCGCGCATCTGCGGCTGGCCCGATTCCAGCGACTCGATCCGCGTGTTGCGCAGCTTGCGGCGCTCGATCTCGCCCCGCGCCCACTTCTGGTAGCTGGCGCCCACAGCGTCGGGGCCGGCCACCAGCAGGCGGTAGGTCACGCGGCTGCCCCAGCCGATCAGTCCGGTGCCCTCCAGGTCCGACAACGGCATCAGCACTCGCGGCGCGAAGTTCATGAAGCCGGTGCCGCGATCCAGTTCCTGCGTGATGATGCGGTCGATGCGGAAGGTGCGGCTGCCGAGCTGCAGCTTATCGCCCACGGCAACGCCCAGCGCGCCCAGCAGCGCTTCGTCGACCCACACCGTGCCGGGCGCCGGAATGCCCTCGGCCGGCCCCTCCGCCGCGCCCGGTGCGCTGGCCACCTTGAGCTTGCCGCGCAGCGGATAACCGTCGGTCACGGCCTTGAGCGCGGCAAGCTGGCTGGGCGCATCGCCGCCGGCCGGCGCCTTGCCGTTGGCGGTGGCCATGCTCGGGAAGGTCACGGTCTGGGCCACCGCCAGCCCTGCCGCTTGCGCCCGCTGCGCAAAGGCCGCATCGAAAGGCTGGTCCGACACCAGCAGCACGTCGGAGGCGATCATCTGGCGCGCATCGCGCTCCAGCCCCAGGCGCATGCGATCGGCCATAAAGCCGACGCTGGTCAATGCCGCCACCGCCAGCACCAGTGCGAACAGCAGCAGGTAAAGCTCCCCCGCCAGCCAGTCGCGCCGCGCCATGCGCAGCGCCTGGCGCCAGGCGGAGAAACGGCTGCCGTGTGCAGTGCTCGCGCCGGCGGCAACGGGACTGGCGGGGGTGGTCGGGGCGATGGCGGACTCGGAGGGCATCGGATTGTTCGGTTCTTGGGTCCCGGCGGCGGTTCGCCTCGGGTCAGTCAGGGAAAGCCGGCGGCACTCAGCGTCCGCCGGGCAAGCTATCGGGTCGTTCGGTCCTGCCGCGCAGGCTCGCATGCAGCCGGCGCACGCTGCGCCACAGCTTGGGAATCAGCCAGATCGCGACCACCAGGAACACCACCAACAGGACCAGGAACACCACCGGCAGGAAGAACGCCAGCAGCAGGCTGCCGGTCGCGGTCAGGTCTTCAGTGAATGAGGCCGCCCAATTGGAGAACGGTTCCGGCGACACGTTGATCAGCGCGCGCGTGCCGGCCTTGGCCGCATGCGCGGTGCCGGCCAGCGTGCCCCCGATCAGGCCCGCGGCGACCACCCACTGCGGGTCGAGCTGGCCGAAGGCCGCAGCCGCCAGGATGGCGCCGGCGGGAATGCGCACGAAGGTATGGATGCCGTCCCAGACCGAATCGAAACCCGGCACCTTGTCGGCGACGAATTCGGCCAAGGCCAGCACCGCGGCCACGCCGATGACCCACCACGATTCCAGCGGCTGCAGCCCGGGCGGCAACTCCAGCAAGCCCAGGCGCGCCAGCACGCCGGCGGCGAACACGGCGAGGTAGAGGCGAAAACCGCTGGCCCAGGACATGCCCGCGGCCAGCGCGGCGGTTTCCAGCATGGTGTTCCTTGCAAGGGCGGGCGCAAACGTAGAGCGCCCTCGCAAGGAGTGTAATACGGACCGGGCAGACGGCGCGGCGGCGCGCCTTCAGCCCTCTTCCTTGCCGTCGGGCCCGAACCACGGCAACGCCTCCTGCGGCGTCAGGATGCCCAGCGGCTCGGCCATGGTGTAGCCCGGCAGCGCCTCGATGCGCCGGGCAAAGGCGGGATCGGCAAGCAGCCCCAGCACCGGGGCCATCCAGCCGGCGGTCTGGTCGTTCTTGCGCAGCGCCAGGTAATAGGCCTCGCGCGTCAGCGGCACGAAGCCCAGCCCGTGCGCCTCGGCATTCATGCGCAGCCCGAAGCCGACCTGCGCGCGCCCGCTGTGCACCGCCTCGGCCACCTTCTCGTTGCTGAATTCGGTCTCTTCATAACCCGCGATCTGGTCCGGGTACAGGCCCTGCGCGGCCAGCAACTGGTCGAACAGCATGCGCGTGCCCGAACTGCGCTGGCGGTTGACGAAGCGTGCCTGGGTGCGCGCCAGGTCGCGCAGGTCGCGGACCTCGCGCGCCACCTCGGGGGCGACGATCAGCCCCTGCTCGCGCCACGCCAGCCGCAGCAGCCGCACCGAGGTCGGCCGCAGCCACTTGCGCAGCGTCACGTGCGCCACCGAGCCCGCGGTCTGCACCGGCGAAACGTAGAAGCCGGCCAGCTCCGACTGCCGCTCCTGCAGGCAGATCAGCCCCTCCACGCTGCCGCAGAACACGGCATCGAGCTGCAGCGGCGTGCCGGCCTGGCCAAGCGCGCCGGCCAGCACCTCCACCGCCGGGTCATGGCTGCCGGTGAAATGCACGCACGTCTGCGGCTGCTGGGCGTCATCCAGCTCGGCGATGAATTCCGCCATCGCCTTCTGCACAGCCGGCTCGATCGACTCGCGCAGGCGCAGCTCGGCGCGCAGCAGGCGCTCGCCAAAGCGCGTCAGCGAGGCACCGCGTCCGCGCTCCATGTCCAGCATGCTGCGCCCGAACATTTCCTCCCAGGTACGCATCACGCCCCAGGCGTGCCGATAGGACAGGCCGATCTCGCGCGCGGCGCGGTGCAGCGAGCCGGTTTCGCGCACGGCCTTCAGGAGCTGGAACACCTTGCCGTTGGCGCGCGGATTGTCGTCCGGCGCGATCACGGGGAACAGGTCAAAGCGGAACGTCATATGTTCTGCCTTACATATTTACTTTTCAATTTTGACTGCATGACAATGAAAACCCCGGCTGTTATGTAGTTTGTCTCATTCTCTACGATCCTCGGAGAGAATAGCAATTATGTCGGCAAGAACATAATACAAAGGAGCCAGAATATGTCGCCACGCCTCGCCCAACGCCTGCCTGGTCACCTGCGCCGCGCCACGGCCATCGCCTGCCTGGCGCTGCTGTCCGCGGCCCATGCCGGCGAACTGAAGCTGGCCACCACCACCAGCACCGAGAATTCCGGCCTGCTGAAGTACCTGCTGCCGCGCTTCGAGCAGAAGTCCGGCGTCAATGTGAAGGTGATCGCGGTCGGCTCGGGCAAGGCCATGAAGATGGGCGAGATGGGCGACGTCGACGTGCTGCTGGTCCATGCCCGCAAGATGGAAGACGCCTTCGTCACCGCCGGCTACGGCGTGAACCGGCGCGACGTCATGTACAACGACTTCATCGTGGTCGGCCCGGCCAATGACCCGGCCGGGATCAAGGGTGGCAAGGACGTGCTCGCGGGCCTGCGCAAGGTGGCCGGCAGCGGCAGCAAGTTCATCTCGCGCGGCGACAACTCCGGCACCGACGTGATGGAGAAGGAGTACTGGAAGCAACTGGGCATCGAGCCCAAGGGCCAGCCCTGGTACGTCAGCGCCGGCCTGGGCATGGGCGAGGTGCTCACCATGGCGGCGCAGATGCCGGCCTATACCCTGTCAGACCGGGCCACCTATGGCGCCTATCGCGCCAAGACCGGCCTGGCGATCGCGTTGGAAGGCGATCCGAAGATGTTCAATCCGTACGGGATCATCGCGGTCAACCCGGCCAAGCATCCGGGGACCAACTACACGGACGCGATGAAGCTGGTGGAGTGGATGACGTCGAAGGAAGGGCAAGAGGCCATCGCCAGCTACAAGGTCGAGGGGGAGCAGTTGTTCTTCCCGGACTACAAGGCCAAGTGAGGGGCAAGGGGCTAGCCTCCGGCTGATCGCCCCAGTACCGAGGCAATGAACGCGGATTTTGCAGCCCGGTAGGCGCGCATCTCCGCGCCTTCCTGGGAACGCTTGAGCGCGTTGTATCGCTCGATTAGTGCCGGGTCGGCCAGCAGGCTGTCCCGGAACCGGACGAACACATCCAGCGGCGCCCCGCGCACCACCAGCTGGATTCCGACTGGTGGCCGTACCTCATCGCACTTGAAGGCGGAAAAGCTGTCCGTGCGCACCGAGCCAGTGTTGCGTTCGAACAGCCCCGACAGCGCCAGGTCCGCGGCAGCGAACGCCTCTGGGCCCACCTGGACAGATATGTCGAGATCGCCTTTCGTCAGGCACCCGCTGACCGCCGTGGCGCCCACGTGCTCGATGGCGGCGTCCGGTGGCAGGACCGCGGCAAGCCGGGGCCGCAGGGATCGGAACATGCGCTCCGCGGCCTCCCGCGCAGTAGCAGGCGAGGCGAGCCTTAGTCGATCCGTGGCTCCGTCTTCCACTGCCTCAGCCCGCCTCGGTCTCCAGCCGCGGCAACTGCGGCAGGTCTGTCGCCACCTCCGCGATCATCCGCCGCATCCACATCACATCCGGCGCCGCATGGCAGCGCTCGTGCCAGAGCTGGTAAAAGCGCATGCGCGGGAACGACACCGGCGATGGCACCATCCGGATCGGCAGGTATTGCGCATAGTGCGCCGCAAACTGGCGCCCGGTGGTGAAAACCATATCGGTCTTCATCAGCACATACGGCACCAGCCCGAAATACGGCAACGTCACCTGGATATTGCGCTTGTAGCCCTGCTCGGCCAGCGCCTGGTCGATCATGCTGCGCTGCATCGATGCATAGGGCGCCGGCGCCAGGTGCGGCATCTCCAGGTAGTGCTTGAGCGTCAGACCCTTGCGCGCCAGCGGGTGCTGCGCGCCGAGCATGCACACCACCTCGTCGTCGAACAGCGGCGAGATATGCAGGTGCTCGGGCGGCGACAGCCAGTTGCCGACCACGATATCCAACTGCCCCTGCTCCAGGTCCTCCAGGAAATCCGACGACGAGGTCATCGGATGCACGAACAGCTTCGCCCCAGGCGCCAGCCGGCGCACACGCTCGACGATATTGGGCAGGAAGAAGGCGTCCAGGTAGTCCGGCGCACCCAGGTGGAAGGTGCGCGTGGTGGTGGCGGGGTCGAACTGCTGCGGCGGGCGGGCGATGCGGTCCATCGCGGCCAGGCTCTGCTCGGCCAGCGCCAGCAGTTCGCGGCCGCGCTCGGTCGGCACCATGCCGTTTTTGCCCCGCACCAAAATGGCGTCGCCGGTGATCTCGCGCAGCCGCTTCAGCGTGTTGCTGATGGCGGGCTGCGACTGGCCCAGGCGTACGGCGGTACGGGTGACGCTCTGCTCGGTCAGCAGGGTGTGCAGCACCCGCAGCAAATAAGTATCGAGATGGTCGCGTCCGTGCATGGCGATGGCGGCCCTCCGGCGGGGGCCAGATGGGTGGCGTGGGGGATGGGAACGGCGCATAGTGTATGACACGCACCCCACAATCGGTCAAATCGCACCCGGCTGGCAGCGCTGGCTCCGTGCGGAGGGGCACCGACCGGCGTGCCTGCTGATGGCGCATATCACCTGGGCCGAATATTGCATGAAAGGCCGGGGTGCTATGTTTCCGCCATCACCAAAAGAGAGAAGACCATGGAGACGCAAACCATCCGCTTTTTCCATCGCGGCCAGGTCAAGGAAGTATCCGACGCCCCCATTACCCGCACCGTGCTGCAGTACCTGCGTGAGGACGCGCGCTGCACCGGCACCAAGGAAGGCTGCGCCGAAGGCGACTGCGGCGCCTGCACCGTCGTGATCGGCGAGTTGCAGGACGGCGGCGACATCGAATTCAAGGCGGTCAACTCCTGCATCCAGTTCCTGCCCACGCTCGACGGCAAGGCCCTGATCACGGTCGAAGACCTGCGCCAGGCCGATGGCACGCTGCACCCGGTGCAGGAAGCCATGGTCGAATGCCACGGATCGCAATGCGGCTTCTGCACCCCGGGTTTCGTGATGTCGCTGTGGGCGCTGTACCAGCAGCACACGCCCGGCGGCGAATCCCCTTCGCGCCAGACCATCTGCGACGCGCTGACCGGCAACCTGTGCCGCTGCACCGGCTATCGCCCGATCATCGACGCCGGCGAGCGCATGATGGCCCTGCCCGCCCCAGCGGCCGACAAGCTCGACCCGAAGCAGATCGCCGAGACGCTGCGCAACCTGAAGCGCGGCGAGACCTTCCGCTACCGCGCGCAAGGGCAAGAGTTCTTTGCTCCGCGCACCGCGGCCGAGTTCGGCACGATCAAGGCGGCGCAGCCCGATATCCGCATCCTGGCCGGCAGCACCGACGTCGGCCTGTGGGTGACCAAGCAGTTCCGCGAGCTGGGCAACCTGCTCTACGTGGGCCAGGTGGAAGACCTTAACCAGATCGGGGAACGCGACGGCATGATCGAGATCGGCGCCGCCGTGACGCTAGAGAAAGCCTATGCCGCGCTGAACGCCTCCCACCCCGAGCTGGAAGAAATGTGGAAGCGCTTTGCCTCGCTGCCGATCCGCAATGCCGGCACGCTGGGCGGCAATATCGCCAACGGTTCGCCCATCGGCGACTCGATGCCGGCGCTGATCGCGCTGGGCACGGAAGTGGTGCTGCAACACGGCGAAACCCGCCGCACAATGCCGCTCGAAGACCTGTACCTGGCCTACCAGAAGACCGCGATGCAGCCGGGCGAATTCGTCGCCGCGCTGCGCGTGCCGGTGGCGGGCCCGCAGCACTTCCGCACCTACAAGCTGTCCAAACGTTTTGACGAGGATATTTCCGCCGTGTGCGCCGCATTCGGCATCACCGTGCAGGACGGCATCGTCAGCGAGGCGCGCATCGCCTTCGGCGGCATGGCCGCCACGCCCAAGCGCGCCGCCGCCACGGAAGCGGCCCTGACCGGCCAGCCGTGGAACGAAGCCACTGCCCGCGCCGGCATGGCCGCGCTGGCGCAGGACTACACGCCGCTGTCCGACATGCGCGCGACCGCGTCGTACCGCAGCCGCGGCGCCGCCAACCTGCTGTACCGCTTCTGGCTGGAAACCAGCAATGAAGCGCTGCCTGCGGCAGCTGTCAACGTCCGCGCTCCTGGCGCCGGCGCCATTGCCATCGTCACGGCCTGAGCCAGAGAAAAAGGAAAGCATCGGCATGAACAAGCAAACCGAACCCTTCCTGCTCGACGCCAGCGTCGCCGCCGAACCGGTTCCGCAGGTCGGCATCTCGCGTCCGCATGAATCCGCCCACCTGCACGTGGCCGGCACCGCCACCTACACGGATGATATCCCCGAGCTGGCCGGCACGCTGCACGCCGCGCTCGGCATGAGCACCCGCGCGCACGCCCGCATCCAGTCGATCTCCCTCGACAAGGTGCGCGCCGCGCCCGGCGTGGTCGCCGTGCTGACGGTGGACGACATCCCCGGCAGCAACGACTGCGGCCCGATCATCCACGATGATCCGATCCTGGCGCGCGGCGTGGTGCAGTTTATCGGCCAGCCGGTCTTTATCGTGGTGGCGAGCTCGCATGATGCGGCCCGCCGCGCGGCGCGACTGGGCGTGATCGAGTATGAGGACCTGCCGCCGGTGCTGTCGCCGGAGGCCGCGCACCAGGCCGGCAGCTATGTGCTGCCGCCGATGCACCTGAAGCGTGGCGAAGCCGCCGCGCATATCGCAAGCGCCGCCCACCAGGACAGCGGCAAGATCCGCCTGGGCGGCCAGGAGCAGTTCTACCTGGAAGGCCAGATCTCCTACGCCGCGCCGCGCGAGAACGACGGCATGCACGTGTGGTGCTCGACCCAGCACCCGACCGAAATGCAGCACGCGGTCTCGCACATGCTGGGCTGGCATGCGCACCAGGTGCTGGTCGAGTGCCGCCGCATGGGCGGCGGCTTCGGCGGCAAGGAGTCGCAGTCGGCGCTGTTCGCCTGCTGCGCCGCGCTGGCTGCCTGGAAGCTGATGTGCCCGGTCAAGCTGCGCCCGGACCGCGACGACGACATGATGATCACCGGCAAGCGCCATGACTTCGTGTTCGACTATGAAGTCGGCCACGACGATGAAGGCCGCATCGAGGGCGTCAAGGTCGAGATGGTGTCGCGTGCCGGTTTTTCCGCCGACCTGTCGGGTCCGGTGATGACCCGCGCCATCTGCCACTTCGACAACGCCTACTGGCTGCCGAACGTGCAGATCGACGGCTACTGCGGCAAGACCAACACGCAGAGCAACACCGCCTTCCGCGGCTTCGGCGGCCCGCAAGGCGCGTTCGCGGTCGAGTACATCCTGGACAACGTGGCCCGCAACGTCGGCAAGGATTCGCTCGACGTGCGCCGCGCCAACTTCTACGGCAAGACGGAGAACAACGTCACGCCTTATGGCCAGACCGTGGAAGACAACGTCATCCACGAACTGATCGACGAACTGGTGGCGACCAGCGAATACCGCGCCCGCCGCGAGGCCACGCGCGCGTTCAACGCGCAGAGCCCGATCCTGAAGAAGGGCATCGCCATCACCCCGGTGAAGTTCGGCATCTCGTTCAACGTGGCGCACTTCAACCAGGCCGGCGCGCTGGTACACGTCTACAACGACGGCTCGGTGCTGGTGAACCACGGCGGCACCGAGATGGGCCAGGGCCTGAATACCAAGGTGGCGATGGTGGTGGCACACGAACTCGGCATCCGCATGGAGCGCGTGCGCGTGACCGCGACCGATACCAGCAAGGTGGCCAACACCTCGGCCACCGCCGCATCGACCGGCGCGGACCTGAACGGAAAGGCCGCGCAGGACGCCGCGCGCCAGATCCGCGAGCGCCTGGCGGCGTTTGCGGCGCGCAAGGCCGGCGTGGAACCGTCGGAAGTGCGCTTCAACGATGACCTGGTCTGCGCGGGCGAACTGCGCCTGTCGTTCGGCGACCTGGCGCGCGAGGCCTATGTGTCGCGCGTGCAGCTGTGGTCCGACGGCTTCTACACCACGCCCAAGCTGCACTGGGACCAGAGCAAGCTGCACGGCCGCCCGTTCTACTACTACGCCTACGGCGCCGCCTGCTCCGAGGTGCTGGTGGATACGCTGACCGGCGAATGGAAGCTGCTGCGCGCCGACGCGCTGCACGACGCCGGCCGCTCGTTGAACCCGGCGATCGACATCGGCCAGGTGGAGGGCGCGTTTATCCAGGGCATGGGCTGGCTGACCACCGAGGAACTGTGGTGGAACAAGGACGGCAAGCTGATGACGCACGCACCGTCCACGTACAAGATTCCCACGGTCAACGACTGCCCCGAGGAATTCAACGTGCGCCTGTACCAGAACCAGAACGTCGAGGACAGCATCCACCGCTCCAAGGCGGTGGGCGAGCCGCCGCTGCTGCTGCCGTTCTCGGTGTTCTTCGCGATCCGCGACGCGATTGCCGCGGTGGGCGACTACCGCATCAACCCGCCGCTGCAGGCACCCGCCACCAGCGAGGCGATCCTTGACGCGGTGGAAGCCGTGCGCGAGGCCGCGGCACAGGCAGCCGAATCAGCAGCCGAATCAGCAACCGAAGCGACGGCCTGATCGATGGCAAGGAAGCGCGCGCCTGCGGGCGCCCCGGACTTTCCCCCCTCGTCTGCGTCGACAGGCGAGGGGCCGGCGGAAGAAGCAGGCGCGCGCCACCTCTGACACAAGCAATACCAAGCACCTCCACAAGGCCCCCGACATGCAGGACACACCGCTCAAACCCTTCCGCTTCGCCGACGCCGCCCGCATGGTGCGCACCGGCGTGCCGGTAGCGATGGTCACCATCGTCGAGGTCAAGGGCTCCGCGCCGCGCGAGCCCGGCATCCGCATGCTGGTCAGCGCCGACGACCTGGTCGGCACCATCGGCGGCGGCCACCTGGAGTGGCGCGGCATGGATATCGCGCGCGCGATGCTGGTGCGCGGTGAAGCGCGCCGTATCGAGCGCATTCCCCTCGGTCCGGCGCTCGGCCAATGTTGCGGCGGCGTGGTGCAACTGGCGTTCGAGGTGCTGGGCGAAGCCGACCTGGGCTGGCTCGACGCAATCGAGCGCAATTTCGCCGCTGGCAAGTCGCTTCAGCGGCACGTGCCAGCCAGCGGGCCCGTGGCGCAGGCGGACAGCAAAGCCGTCATCCCCGGCGTCGTGCTGCACGCCGACGGCAGCTGGATCGACACGCTGGTGCCCGACGCCATGCACGTGGTGCTGTTCGGCGCGGGCCATGTCGGCCATGCGCTGGTCAAGGTGCTGGCCACGCTGCCATGCCGCGTGCACTGGGTCGACGAGCGCGACACGCTGTTCCCCGGCGGCCTGCCCGACAACGTCGAGGCCGAGGCCAGCGACACGCCCGAGGCCGTGGTCGCGCAGGCACCCGCGGGCAGCTATTTCCTGGTCATGACGCACAGCCATGCGCTCGACCAGACCCTGTGCGAAGAAATCCTGAAGCGCACCGATTTCGCCTACTTCGGGCTGATTGGTTCCAAGACCAAGCGCGCGCGCTTCGAACACCGCATGGCCGAGCACGGCATCGACCCCGCCCGGTTTGCGGAAATGACATGCCCCATGGGGGTTCCCGGGATCATCGACAAGGCTCCGGCTATGATTGCGGTAGCCATCGTCGCCCAGCTGCTCCAGGTCCGCGAACAGCGCCTCGCCGCGCTGCGTGCCGGCCGCCCGGAGGCGGTGCATCCCTGAACCCGTGCCGCCGGCCCGCCGGAAGGTACAGAAAAGCCCAGAAACGAGGCCCCCATGACCATCGATGCCGCGCTCGCGGACAAGATCCGCCGCACTCCCAAGGCCGAACTGCATGTGCATATCGAAGGCACGCTCGAGCCGGAACTGATCTTCCGGCTGGCCCAGCGCAACCAGGTCGCGCTGCCCTACCCGAGCGTCGAGGCACTGCGCGCCGCCTACGCCTTCACCGACCTGCAGTCGTTCCTGGATATCTACTACGCCGGCGCCAGCGTGCTGTTGACCGAGGAAGATTTCTTCGACATGACCATGGACTACGTCAAGCGCGCCGTCGCCGACAACGTCCGTCACGCCGAGATCTTCTTCGATCCGCAGACCCATACCGCGCGCGGCGTGCCGATCGGCGTGGTGATCGACGGCATCGCCGATGCCCTGGCGCAGGCGCGCACTGAGTATGACTTCTCCAGCAGCCTGATCCTGTGCTTCCTGCGCCATCTGTCGGAGGAAGACGCCTTTGCCACGCTGGACGCCGCGCTGCCCTACCACGACCGTTTCGTCGGCGTCGGCCTGGATTCGTCAGAGCAGGGCAACCCGCCCGAGAAATTCGCGCGCGTGTTCGCAAAAGCGCGTGAGCTGGGCCTGAACCTGGTGGCCCACGCGGGCGAGGAAGGCCCGGCGCAGTACGTCACCGACGCGCTCGACATCCTCAAGGTACAGCGCATCGACCACGGCGTGCATGCCATCGACGATCCGGCGCTGGTCGAACGCCTGGCGCGCGAGCGGGTGGCGCTGACCGTGTGCCCGCTGTCGAACGTCAAGCTAAAGGTCTACCCAGACCTGCGCGACCACCCGCTCAAGCGCATGCTCGATGCGGGCGTGTTGATCACGCTGCACTCGGACGACCCGGCTTATTTCGGCGGCTATATGAACGCCAACTGGGAAGCCACCTTCGATGCGCTGCCGCTGGACGCGGCCGATGCCCACAAGCTCGCGCGCAACAGCTTTGAAGCGGCCTTCCTGCCTGCCATGCAGAAGGCCGAGTACCTGGCGGAAGTCGACCATTTCTGGTCGAGCCCGCCCAACTCCCCGCCCGCCACGGCCCCCGCGGCCTGAGCGTCGGCGCATGCCAATAGCCCGGCCTGCAGCGCATTGCGCGCAGGCCGGCCAGAAGAGACAAACCATGACGAACACCCCCAAGACCCCTTCCCTGACCCGCGCCATCCGCGGCCGCGTGCTGCATTTCCTGCGCGACCCGCAGTTCCATGAGGACGCGTATCAGTATTGGGACGACGGGGTGCTGATCGTCACGGCCGGGCGCATCGCCGCCGCCGGCGACTACACCGAGCAGGCCGCGCGCATCCCGGCCAACGCCGAGATCGTCGACCACCGCGGCAAGCTGATCGTGCCCGGCTTTATCGATACCCACGTGCACTACCCGCAGACCGACATGATCGCGTCACCATCGCCGGGCCTGCTGCACTGGCTCGAGACCTACACCTTCCCCGAAGAGCGCCGCTTTGCCGATCCCGACTACGCGCGCGGCGTGGCCGGCTTCTTCACCGAAGAACTGCTGCGCAACGGCACCACCAGCGCGGTGGTCTGGAGCACGGTGCACAAGGCCTCGGCCGAGGCGCTGTTTGCCGAGAGCGCGGCGCGCAACCTGCGCATGGTCACTGGCAAGGTGATGATGGACCGCAACTGCCCCGAGTTCCTGCGCGACACCGCCGAGAGCGGTGCGCAGGATTCCGCCGACCTGATGTCGCGCTGGCATAACAAGGGGCGCCTCGGCTACGCCATCACGCCGCGCTTCGCGCCGACCTCGACCGAAGCGCAACTCGCCGCCTGCGGCGAGCTGGCACGCGCCTACCCCGACGCCTTTATCCAGACCCACGTCGCCGAGAACCGCGACGAGGTCAAATGGGTCGCCGAGCTGTTCCCGGATGCGCGCAGCTACCTCGACGTCTACGACCACTACGGCCTGCTACGCCCGGGTGCGATGTACGGTCACGCCATCTACCTGGACCAGGACGACCGCCGCCGCCTGGCCGACAGCGGCGCCGCGGTGGCGCACTGCCCCACCTCGAACCTGTTCCTCGGCAGCGGCTTCTACGACTTCCACCAGTCCGACGCCAACCGCCTGAACGTGACACTGGCCACCGACGTGGGCGGCGGCACCTCATTCTCGATGTTCCGCACCATGAACGCGGCGCACAAGGTGGCGCGCATGGGCGGCTACTACCTGACCGCGCTGCGCATGTTCTACCTGGCCACGCGCGCGGCCGCCGAGGCACTGGGCTGGACCGACCGCGTCGGCAGCTTCAGCGAAGGCTGCGAGGCCGACTTCATCGTGCTGGACCCCAAGGCCACGCCGCTGATCGCCCGCCGCAGCAACCGCTCCGAAACGCTGGAAGAAGAACTTTTCGCCTTCGCGATGCTGGGCGATGACCGCGTGATCGACAACGTCTATGTGATGGGCGAAGCTGCCCACGTGCCGGCCGCCTGATCCGTCACATCTCGCCTGCAAGCGCCCGCCGCCACGCGGCGGGCGTGCGTTTACCGCTTCCTGCGTCCCACCGGCTTGACGCCCGTCAAGATCATTCCCGGCAAAGCCTTCTAACCTTTGCGGTCTGCCGCGCCCGATCCGCATCGGCTGCGCGCCGACGCCAATCCGACCGCAACCAGAAGGTTCCGCATGACCGCATTCCAATCCGCGCATCCCGAGCATGCCCCCCATGCCGCCCATGCCAAACGCGCCGCACCCGACGGCGCGCCCCTCCCGGAGCCGATCGCACCGGACGCACCGCTGCCCTCGCGCAAGATCATCCGCGGCTGGCTGATTCCGCTCGGCCAGCGCAGCACGCCGCGCGCGCTGGCGCTGTTCGCCTTCGACTACCTGCTGTTCGCCGCCGTGCTGGCCGGCGTGGTGCTGGCCCAGCACGGGGCCGCCAAGCTCGCGCTGGGCGTGCTGGCGGGCCTGGTGATCGCACGCCTGTTTATCATCGGCCACGATGCCTGCCACCAGAGCCTGACGCCGCGCCGCGGCCTGAACAAATGGCTGGGCCGGCTGACCTTCCTGCCGTCGCTGACGCCCTACAGCCTGTGGGAAGTCGGCCATAACGTGGTGCACCACGGCTACACCAACCTGAAAGGCTTCGACTTCGTCTGGGCGCCCTACTCGCTGGAAGAATTCAACGCGCTGCCGCGCTGGCGCCGCGTGATGGAGCGCATCTACCGCACCGGCTTCGGCCCGGGCCTGTACTACCTGGTCGAGATCTGGTGGTGCAAGCTGTTCTTCCCGAGCAAGCGCCAGATGGCCACGCGCCGCCCGATCTTCCTGGGCGACTGCGCGCTGGTGGCGGCCTTCGGGCTGGCGTGGATCGGCGCGCTGGTCGGGCTGGCGTTCGCCACCAGCCAGTCGGCGTGGATGCTGGTCGGCGCCGGTTTCGTGCTGCCGTTCCTGGTGTGGAACATCACCGTCGGCTTCGTGCTCTACGTGCACCACACCCACACCAGCGTGGCGTGGTACGACACCAAGGCGATGTGGGCCAAGGCGCAGCCGTTTGTCTCGACCACCGTGCACCTGCGCTTCCGCCACGGCATCGGCGCCGCGTTGCACCACATCATGGAACACACCGCCCACCACGTCGACATGAGCGTGCCGCTGTACCGCCTCAAGCGCGCCCAGGCGCTGCTGGAACACGCGCTGCCGGGCCGCATCATCATCGAGAATTTCTCGTGGCGCTGGTACTTCGACACCGCACGCCGCTGCAAGCTGTATGACTTCAAGGCGCTGTGCTGGACCGATTTCCGCGGCCGCCAGACCAGCGACAATGCGCCGGTACCGGCCTGAACGTCACTTCCGCGATCCCGGCGCCGGTGGACGATCACCGCCGCTGCCGCTATAATCGCGACTTCCATTGGGGAGTAGCCGCCCTGCTCGCACCGCGCCGCGCAATGCGGACACCGGGAGACAGGGGCGTACGTCAACAGACTTGACCGCTTGCGGTTATGGCGTGCGCAGCTCCGGACCCGCCCGGCCTTGTTGTGATTGGCCCGGCAGCGTCCATGCCTGGCGAGACCGATGACCATACCTTTCTGGCCGGGCCGGGAAAGGTGTGCGTCATTGGCATCTCGCGATGCATTGCGGCCCGGTTATCCCACATAACAACATGGAAGCCTTCCTCGTCTCCACAGGCATCGTCGCCCTTGCTGAAATGGGCGACAAGACGCAATTGCTGTCGCTGGTGCTGGCCGCGCGCTATCGCAAGCCCGTCCCGATCATCCTCGGCATCCTGATCGCCACGCTGGTCAACCACGGCTTTGCCGGCGCGCTCGGCGGCTGGATCACCAACGTACTGGGCGAAAGCCTGCTGCGCTGGATTCTCGGCCTGGGCTTTATCGCGATGGCGGGGTGGATGCTGATTCCCGACAAGCTCGATGACGCCGAGCAGGCCAAGCCGGTCAAAGGGGCGATCGGCATCCTGGGCACGACCATCGTCGCGTTTTTCTTTGCCGAAATGGGCGACAAGACGCAGATTGCCACGGTGGCGCTGGCTGCCCGCTTTAGCGATACCGTGCTGGCGGTGGTGGCGGGCACAACCTTCGGCATGATGATCGCCAATGCGCCGGCTGTGCTGTTGGGGGATAAGTTCGCCAACAAGATGCCGATTGCGCTCGTGCACAAGATTGCTGCCGCGATCTTCCTGGCGCTGGGCGTGCTGGCGTTGCTGAATATCGGCGGATAAAGCCGCCGAAAAAAAAACGGGGCACAAGGCCCCGTTCAAACCCTCGCCGGTCCGGTACTGACGGCTGCCAACTGCGCAGCCCCCGGACCGTCGATCACCGATGCTCGGATTCCAGATCAGTTGGTAGTCTTGGCACCGCCTTCGAACCACTGCCCCAGCAGTGCGCGTTCGTCGTCGGTGATCTGCGTCACGTTGCCCAGCGGCATCGCCTTCTGCTGCACGGCCTGCTGGTAGATCAGCTGCGCATGAGTCTTGATGTCTTCCGCGGTATCGAGCTTGATGCCCTTGGCCGCGGTCGGCATCATCTTCGGCTGCTCGGCGTGGCACTGCACGCAGCGGGCGTTCATCACTTCCTGCACCTTGGCAAAGCTGACGGTGGCGGCAGCAGCGGTGGCGCCGCTCTCGCTCTTGGCCACGGCCGGGCGCGGTTGCGGCGCGATCATCACGGCAACACCGGCCAGCACGGCAACACCGGCGGCAGGCCAGGCGATATTGATCTTGCCCTTGTGCTTCAGGATGAAGAACTGGCGGATCAGCACACCGGCCAGCATGATCAGGACCAGCACCACCCAGTTGTACTGATGGCTGTAGGTCATGCTGTAGTGGTTCGACAGCATGGCGAACAGCACCGGCAACGTGAAGTAGGTGTTGTGCACGCTGCGCTGCTTGGCGTTCTTGCCATGGACCGGGTCGACCGGCTGGCCTGCGCGCAGCGCGGCAACCACCTTGCGCTGGCCCGGGATGATCCACACCAGCACGTTGGCGCTCATGATCGTGGCGATCATCGCACCGGTCAGCAGAAACGCGGCGCGGCCCTGGAACAGGCTGCATGCCACGTAGGCCGCCACGGCCACGTAGATCGCCACCAGCACGCCGACGGTACGGTCGCTCTTGCCGAAGATGCGGCAGATGCAGTCATAGACCACCCAGCCCGCGCCCAGATACGCCAGCGCCAGCCCGACCGCCGCGCCGGGCGACATGTCGTACACGTTCTTGTCGATCAGGAACGTGCTGGCATTGAACAGGTACAGCACCACCAGCAGGCCGAAGCCGGTCATCCACGTCGAATACGACTCCCAGTAGAACCAGTGCAGGTTCTCCGGCAGCGTCTTCGGTGCGGTCAGGTATTTCTGCGGGTTGTAGAAGCCGCCGCCGTGCACGGCCCACAGTTCGCCGCCGACACCTTTTTCCTGCAGCTCAGGATCGCTGGGCTTGGTCAGGCTGTTGTCCAGCCACACGAAATAGAACGAAGAGCCGATCCATGCGATGGCGGTGATGACGTGCACCCACCGCAGCAGCAGATTGGCCCAGTCGAGGATATAGCCTTCCATGTCTTGTCTCCTGTTTCCCTATGCCACCGCTTCAGCTGCCGCGGTAGGTCGAATACGACCAGGGCGATACCAGGAGCGGCACGTGGTAGTGCGCGTTGACGTCGGCAATGCCGAAGCGCAGGGGCACCACGTCCAGGAAGGCGGGCTCGGGCAACTTTACGCCTTGCGCGCGGAAGTAATCGCCGGCAGCGAATTCCAGCTCATACACGCCGACGGCAAAGTCGGCGCCTTCCAGCAACGGCTGGTCGCAGCGGCCATCGTGGTTGGTGACCACGGTCTTCAGGGTTTCGCGGCGATTGTCGACAATTTTATGGAGAGTAATCGACATGCCTTGTCCGGGCGTCCCGGCAGCGGTGTCGAGAACGTGGGTGGTCAAGCGTCCCATCGTATTTGTCCTTTTGCGATTGGGTTGTGAGGGGCGCCGCTGCCTTCACTAGCACCATTTGTGGGAATGGTGCCCGCTCGGTACGTCTGGTAACGCATCCCGGCGCTGGGTTGGTGCGTGGCGACAATGCGCCTGCACCCACCCGGTTGGCAATTCAGGGATTACCCTGAGTTGTCGAAAACCTGACTCGGTTTTGTTGACAATTCTGGGGCCACAACCAAATAATTGTCAACAATTTTTGGATCGCCGTACCCTGATACCCGGGATTCACGGTGCCCTGACTGACTGCTGGTGCCACGATGTCCAAGAGCCTGAAGCTGATTGCCGGTGTTGCCGATGTTGCCGCTACCGAGCCGACCGAGATCAACCCCGCCAAGCCGGGCAAGCCCGCCCGCAAAGGCTCGGTCGAAGAGCGCATGTACCACGAGATCTACGACGCGATCATGGAGCACCGGCTGCCGCCGCGCACCAAGCTCACCGAGCATTCGCTTTGCGAAATCTATGCCACCGCGCGGCACACCGTGCGCAAGGTGCTGTCGCATCTCGCGGCCGATGGCATGGTCGATCTCGAACCCAACCGCGGCGCCTTTATCGCCAGCCCCTCCACCGACGAGGCGCACGACATGTTCGAGCTGCGCCAGATGCTGGAGCGTGCGGTGCTGGACAAGCTCGCCGCCATGCCCGACGTCAAGACCGTGATCGCGCCGCTGCGCAAGATGGTGGCCAGCGAGCGCCAGGCCTTTCTCACGCATGACCGCCCCAAATGGATCCGCCTGTCCGCCGAGTTCCACACGGCGCTGGCAGAACTGTCCGGCAACGCCCTGCTGGTCAACATGATGCGCCGGCTGGTATCGCGCACCACGCTGATGATCGCCAGCGTGGAAGCCCCGGGCAACAACGCCTGCTCGTTCGACGAACACGAGGAAATCCTCGACGCCCTGGAACAGGGCGATGCCGCGCTGGCCCAGTCGCGCATGGCGCACCACCTTGGCGCCTGTGCGGACCGCGTGCAACCAGACGAGCCGGGCAGCTTCGATCTTCGCAGCGTACTAGGCCGCTCCACCTAGCACGGTGTTCCCGCCACCGCTCCCAAAAGCAAGGCCACGCCTGACCGCAAACAGCACCGGCTACCACAGAGTGCTGAGACGACAGGCCTACATGCGTCCGGTGATCACCCAGGACCAACGGCCAGGACAGTGGCGTTCCCATCAAACCAAAGGAGAGGAGACGCACCAATGAATTCAGCAAGCACCACGGTCCCCACGGACCTCACCAACGAGCGTTTGCCTTCAGGGCGCCTGCTCGCGCTCGGTTTGCAGCACGTTCTGGTGATGTACGCCGGCACGGTTGCCGTGCCCCTGATCGTGGGAGGCGCGCTCAAGCTGCCCAAGGACCAGCTGGCGTTCCTGATCAATGCCGACCTGTTCGCGGCCGGCCTCGCCACGTTGATCCAGGCCTTCGGTTTCTGGAAATTCGGCATCCGCCTCCCCGTAATGATGGGGGTGACCTTTGCCTCGGTGGCACCGATGATCGCCATCGGCACCGATCCCAATGTCGGCCTGCTCGGCATCTACGGCGCCGTGATCGCGTCGGGGATCTTCGGCATCCTGATCGCGCCGATGATGGGACGCATGCTCGGGCTGTTCCCGCCGGTGGTGACCGGCACGGTGATCACGCTGATCGGCGTGTCGCTGATGCGCGTGGGCATCAACTGGGCGGCCGGCGGCCAGCCCACCACGCGCGCGGTGATCGACGGCGTGGCCAAGGAAGTGCCCAACCTCGCCTACGGGGACCTGACCAACCTCGGCATCGCCGGGCTGACGCTGCTGATCATCCTGCTGCTGACCAAGTACGGCCGCGGCCTGGTGGCCAACTGCGCGGTGCTGCTCGGCATCATCGCCGGCACGCTGGTGGCGATGGCGCTGGGCAAGGTCTCGTTCGAGGGCCTGGATGAAGCCAGCTTTGTCGCCGTCATCACGCCGCTGCACTTCGGCATGCCGACCTTCGAGCTGACCGCGATCCTGTCGATGTGCATCGTCATGCTGATCACGCTGGTGGAATCGACCGGCATGTTCCTGGCGCTGTCGGACATCACCGGCAAGAAGCTGAGCAACGAAGACCTGACCCGCGGCCTGCGCGCCGACGGCCTGGGCACGGTGATCGGCGGTGTCTTCAACACCTTCCCCTACACCTCGTTCTCGCAGAACGTGGGCCTGGTGACCGTGACCGGCGTGCGCTCGCGCTACGTGGCCGCTGCCGGCGGCATCATCCTGATCGCCTTCGGCCTGTTTCCCAAGATGGCCCACGTGGTGGCCTCGGTGCCGCAGTTCGTGCTGGGCGGCGCCGGCATCGTGATGTTCGGCATGGTGGCCGCCACCGGCATCCGCATCCTGGGTTCGTGCGATTTCAACCGCAACCGCCACAACCTGTTCATCGTCGCGATCTCGATCGGCGCCGGCATGATCCCGACGCTGGCACCGACGTTCTTCCAGTACCTGCCAAAGTGGACGGGGCCGTTCACCCACAGCGGCATCGTGCTGGGCACGATCGTGGCCGTGGCACTGAACCTGTTCTACAACGGCATCCAGTCGCGCGAAGAGGCAATGCGCAACGCCGCCGCCAATTCGCACGGCACCGAGTAACTGAAGTAGCCGGGCGCGGCCGCGCCCGGACATGACTGGCACGTTGATTGCGTATTTTGCGGCACTTGCGGGCGCCGCGGCGTGCCGGCCGGTCTCCTGAAGCAAGCAACGACACATGACAAAAGAGAACTATCCACGCGATCTCATCGGCTACGGCGCGCAGCCGCCCCATGCCCGCTGGCCGGGCGGCGCGCGCGTCGCGCTGCAGTTCGTGCTCAACTACGAAGAAGGCGGCGAGAACTGCGTGCTGCACGGCGACGCGGCCTCTGAACAGTTCCTCTCAGAGATCGTAGGCGCCGCGGCCTACCCCGACCGCCACATGAGCATGGAGGGCATCTACGAATACGGCTCGCGCGCGGGCGTCTGGCGCATCCTGCGCGAGTTCGAGAAGCGCTGCCTGCCGCTGACGATCTTTGGGGTGTCGATGGCACTGCAGCGCCATCCCGAGCTGACGCGCGCCTTCGTCGAACTCGGCCACGAGATCGCCTGCCACGGCTGGCGCTGGATTCACTACCAAGGCATCGACGAAGCCACCGAGCGCGAGCATATGCGCATCGGCATGCAGATCATCAAGGAGCTGACCGGCGAGATGCCGCTGGGCTGGTACACCGGCCGCGACAGCCCCAATACGCGCCGCCTGGTGGTCGAGCATGGCGGCCTGCTGTACGACTCCGACTACTACGGCGACGACCTGCCCTTCTGGACCGAGGTGGAAGTCACCGGCGGCGAGAAGAAGCCGCACCTGGTGGTGCCGTACACGCTGGACTCGAACGACATGCGCTTTGCCACGCCGCAGGGCTTCAACACCGGCGAGCAGTTCTTCCAGTACCTGAAGGACGCGTTCGACGTGCTGTACGACGAAGGCGATCCCAACGGGCTGGACAGCCCGAAGATGCTGTCGATCGGCATGCACTGCCGCCTGCTCGGCCGCCCGGGCCGATTCCGCGCGCTGCAGCGCTTCCTCGACTATGTGCAGGGACACGACAAGGTGTGGATCTGCCGCCGTGTCGATATCGCCCGCCACTGGACAGAAACCCATCCCTACACTCCCCGGAAGCAAGCATGAGCCAGACCCATACCATCGCCCAACTGAACCTCATGCCGGTCGCGGAATTCGTGCAGGTGCTGGGCGGCATTTACGAACATTCGCCCTGGTTTGCCGAGGCCGCGGCCGCGCAGCGCCCCTTTGCCGACGCTGCCGCGCTGGCGCAGGCGCTGCGCCAGGCCGTCGATGAAGCCGGCGAAGCCGCGCAGCTCAAGCTGGTGCGCGCCCACCCCGAGCTGGCCGGCAAGGCCGCGGTGCGCGGCGAGCTGACCGCCGAGTCCACGCGCGAGCAGAGCGGCGCCGGCCTGAACCTGTGCACGCCCGAGGAATTCGACCGCCTGCAGTCGCTTAACGCCGCCTACAACCAGAAGTTCGGCTTTCCGTTCATCCTGGCCGTGCGCGGCCACGACCGTCACGGGATCATCGCGGAGTTCGCGCGCCGCCTCGAAAACTCGCCGCAAGACGAGTTGCAAACGTGCATCAACCAGATCCATCGCATTGCTCAGTTTCGGCTTGACGACTTAGTATCCGCCTGAGAAAAAAGCGTCGCCTGCATAACAAAAACGCTGTACCCCGATGCCGCCGGTATCCCACACCGAGCCCAAGCCAGGCGGCACAAATAAAAAAGCAAAACAACACGATAAGAACCCGACAGGGACCCAGTACACAACGTTCCAAGCAGGATCGAAACCACGGAGGTCTTAACATGCAGAAGCAGTACAAGCCGGCATTGAAGCTGGCGGCAGCAGCGGCTACCCTTCTTTCCGGCGCGGCCATGGCCCAGTCGAGCGTCACGCTCTACGGCCAGGCCGACATGTTCATCGGCGGCGTCAAGAGCCCGGGCTCGGGCGAGCGCGCATGGGTCGCCAATTCTGGCGGGATGCAGACGTCTTACTGGGGCATCAAGGGGGCCGAAGACCTGGGCGGCGGCACCAAGGCCATCTTCGACCTGAACGGCTTCTTCCGCACCGACAGCGGCAACAGCGGCCGCTTCAACGGCGACTCGATGTTCAGCCGCAATGCCTTTGTCGGCCTGCAGAACGACAAGGCCGGCACCATCAAGCTCGGCCGCAACACCACGCCGTACTTCGTGTCGACCATCCTGTTCAACCCGCTGATCGACTCCTATGTGTTCTCGCCGGCGATCTTCCACACCTACTTCGGCGCGGTCAGCGGCAACGTGGCCGATCCGGGCATCATCGGCGATTCGGGCTGGAACAACTCGGTGCTGTACTCCACGCCGAACTTCGGCGGCCTGACCGCCAACTTCATCTACGCGTTCGGCGAGCAGGCAGGTGCTGCGGGCAAGAACAAGTGGGGCGGCAACCTGATGTACTTCAACGGGCCGTTCGCGGCAACCGTTGCCTACCAGCAGGTCCGCTTCAGCGAGGTGCCGACCGACCTGGCCAGCCTCGGCTTCTCGCGCCAGGACGCCGCCCAGGTCGGCCTGTCGTATGACTTCAACGTGGTCAAGCTGTTCGCCCAGGGCCAGTACATCAAGACGCGCGCCACCACGGCCGTTGATGGCGACATCAAGCACATCAACGGCCAGTTCGGCGCGTCGGTGCCGATCGGCGCCGGCAGCCTGCTGGCATCGTACGCTTACGACAAGACCGACAACTCGCTGGGCGACTTCAAGCGCAACACCTTCGCCATCGCCTACGATTACAACCTGTCCAAGCGCACCGACGTGTACGCCGCCTACTACTACGACAAGATCACCGGCATCGAGCACGGCGACACCTTCGGCGTGGGTGTGCGCCACAAGTTCTGATGACGTAATCGTCTCACCGGTAGTACTCGGCCCGCCTCTCCGGCGGGCTTTTTCATTGCCGCGCTCACGTCACTTCTTGTCGAAAATCGCCCCTTCGATGCTGCACCGCGCCATCCCATGCTACGGCGCACACCAGATCGAAAACTGAAGATTCATAGGGGGATTCAATTGGAAGCGCCTCCGGACGCTTCCTAGATTGGTGATCCGGACCCTCAAAACTACAGCGAGAGAGGTGACTCATGCGGCGCTACGCAAAGACCCGATCCGAACTGATGGCCATCCTGAACCAGTGCCTCGACAACAACCCCGAGTGCGGCGAATGCGAGCTGCACGCGGTGCGAATGCACCAGCCTGACCATACCGGATGCAACTGGAGCGCCGAGGTCGATTTCCCGCAGGAAGCCGTCGATAACCTTGGCCCGCAGCTTGCCGCGGCCAAGTCGATCATCGTAGTAATGCGCGAGCAGTACAACGTGCTGCAATAGCAACGGCGGCACACGCCCGCGCCGTGCGAATGCGGCGGGGCACCATCAAGCAAAAAGCCGGGTCATCGACCCGGCTTTTTGCATCTGGCTTGCCGCGCTTTCAGCGCATCAGCGCACCGCGCCGCTCTCCGCCACTGCCACTGCCGTCATGTTGACGATACGGCGCGTGGTCGCCTGCGGGTTCAGGATGTGCACCGGCTTGGCCGCGCCCAGCAGGATCGGACCCACGGTCACGCCCTGCCCGCCCGTAATCTTGAGCAGGTTGAAGGCGATATTGGCGGCGTCCAGCGTCGGCATCACCAGCAGGTTGGCGCTGCCGGCCAGCTTGGTCGACGGCAGGAAGTGGCGGCGCACGTCTTCGTCCAGTGCGGCGTCACCCTGCATCTCGCCTTCCACTTCCAGGTGCGGTGCCACCTTGGCCAGGATCGCCGCAGCCTCGCGCATCTTGCGCGCCGACGGACGGGTCGAGGAACCGAACATCGAATGCGACATCAACGCGGCCTTGGGAACCAGGCCGAATCGCGCGATTTCCTCGGCGGCTAGTTGCGCGATCGCGGCCAGTTCCTCGGCGGAGGGATCGTCATTGACGAAGGTGTCAGTGATAAACAGCGTGTGCTTCTCCAGCATCAGCGCGTTCATCGCGGCGAAGACCTTGGCGCCCGGCGCCAGGCCGATCACGTCACGCACGTGCTCGAGGTGCGCCTCGAAGCGGCCGACCGTGCCGCATAGCAGCGCATCGGCATCGCCCATGTGCATCAGCATCGTGCCGATCAGCGTGTTGGAGCGGCGCAGCGCCACCTTGGCCATGTCCGGCGTCACGCCGTCGCGACCGCGCAGCGCGTGGTAGGCCTCGTGGTAAGCGCGGTAGCGCGGGTCTTCCTCCGGATTGACCAGATCGAAGTCCACCCCGGCCTTGAGGCGCAGGCCGGCCTTCTCGATGCGCATCTGGATCACGTGCGGACGACCGATCAGGGTCGGACGGGCCAGCCCTTCGTCCACTACGGTCTGCACCGCGCGCAGCACGCGTTCTTCCTCGCCCTCGGCGTAGGCCACGCGCTTGGGCGCGGCCTTGGCGGCGGAGAACACCGGCTTCATGATCAGGCCGGTGTGATAGACATAGGTGGTGAGCTGCTGGCGATACGCTTCGAGATCCTGGATCGGGCGCGTGGCCACGCCGGACTCTTCCGCGGCCTTGGCCACCGCCGGCGCGATCTTCTCGATCAGGCGCTGGTCGAACGGCGTCGGGATGATGTAGTCCGGGCCGAACTTCAGCTCACGGCCACCGTAGGCGGCGGCGACGGCGTCGTTCAGCTCGGCCTCGGCCAGCTCGGCGATCGCCTTGACGCAGGCCAGCTTCATCGCTTCCGTGATCTTGGTCGCGCCGCAGTCCAGCGCGCCGCGGAAGATGTACGGGAAGCACAGCACGTTGTTGACCTGGTTCGGGTAGTCCGAACGGCCGGTGGCGATGATGCAGTCCGGACGCGCGGCCTTGGCCACTTCCGGGCGGATTTCCGGCTCGGGGTTGGCCAGTGCCAGGATGATGGGCTTGTCGGCCATGGTCTTGACCATCTCGGCGGTCAGCACGCCGGCGGTCGAGCAGCCCAGGAAGACGTCGGCGCCCTTGACGATGTCGGCCAGCGTACGGGCCGAGGTGTTCTGGGCGTAGCGCGCCTTGTTGGCTTCCATGTTGGCGTCGCGGCCAACGTAGATCACGCCCTTGGAATCGACCACCGAGACGTTCTCGCGCTTCACGCCGAGGCTCACCATGGTGTCCAGGCAGGCGATGGCCGCGGCGCCGGCGCCCGACACCGCCAGCTTGACCTTGGCGATATCCTTGCCGACCACCTTCAGGCCGTTGAGCAGCGCCGCGGCCGAGATGATCGCGGTGCCGTGCTGGTCATCGTGGAAGACGGGGATGTTCATGCGCTCGCGCAGCTTCTGCTCGATGTAGAAGCATTCCGGCGCCTTGATGTCTTCCAGGTTCACGCCGCCCAGCGTGGGCTCCAGCGCGGCCACGATCTCGACGATCTTGTCCGGGTCGCGCGCGTCGAGCTCGATATCGAACACGTCGATGCCGGCGAACTTCTTGAACAGGCAGCCCTTGCCCTCCATCACCGGCTTGCCGGCCAGCGGACCGATATCGCCCAGGCCCAGCACGGCGGTGCCGTTGGTCACCACCGCCACCAGGTTGGCGCGCGAGGTGTACTCCGCGGCGGTGGCGGGATCCTTGGCGATCTCCTCGCAGGCATACGCCACGCCCGGCGAGTAGGCCAGCGACAGGTCGCGCTGGTTGGACAGCGCCTTGGTCGCGGTTACCTGGATCTTTCCCTTGGTGGGACTGCGGTGGTATTCCAGCGCAGCGAGGCGCAATTGCGCTTCAGGACTGTTCGGGGCATGTTGCGGTGCATCACCGCTGGTCTTGCTGCTCATTGGCTCGTCCGGAAAATGGCCCCGCACCGGAAGCGTCCCTCTCCCGCCATGGTTCGTATCAGCCGCGATCAGATCGAAGGCCGGCAGCGAAGAAAACATCTTGGCAGCGAAACTGACGATTCCGGCAACAAGGCCGGAAAAATCGAGCACTTATTCTAGCCCACGGATCAGCACAAAGTGCCACCAGAGCCAGTCTGGAAGCCGTTTTTTGGGCGGAATGTTCTAGTTAAACTGCTTTTACCAATCGGTATGCAATGAACGTGCAGGGGCATGCCCCTGCACGCATTTGCACGCACTGTCTTCGTGACACTGAAGTTGGCAGAAAAAGCTGCCCTAATTGGCGTTCTTCTCGACCTCAAGGGTCACGCGGCGCGGCCGGCCGCTTTCCGCCGGGAAGTCGGTAAAGGCGCTGCGGATCAGGTAAGGCATGGCCGCCGGCAGGGTGCCGTTCTCGGCGTGGTTCTGCGCGGTCACCTGGTAGACCCGCTTGCCGGTGGCAGCCTCGATGAAATAGACACGCAGGCTGGAGAACGTCACCGGCACGTCCCGCACCACCGTCTGCGGCGGCCAGTAGCCCGGCCCCCAGGGTCCGTACGGACCCCACGGGCCCCAGGGGCGGTAGTAACCGTACGGACCCCAGTACGGGCCCCATGGGCCGTAATCCGGGTAGACGGTCTCAGCCACGCGCACGAGGCCGGGCGCGGCGTCATAGTCCATGCTGACACGGTAGCGCGCCTGATTCGCCGGCACCTGCTCGAAGCCGACGCCGGACAGTGCCGTGGCCAGCCAGGCCTCGTAAGTCTGCCGGTCCAGCTGTGCCGCCTGTCCCGGGGCGTGCTCGAAGCTGTAGGTGCGCGGCGCCTCGTTCTGCCAGCCGGCCTGGCGGAATGCCGTGACATCGGTCACCACCGTGCTGGCGCAGCCCGACAGCAACAGCGCCGCCAGCAATGCCATCGACCCACAGAGCCGGTACAGCCCTGGACCCATTCCGTTTTGCTTGCCACTGCCGACACCGCCTGCGCGCTGCCCCATAGTCCTACCTCACTTTCCACTCGAAACCCACGTGTCTCTGAGACCACGCCGCGGCGCCGGAATTCCCGGCGGGCCCTCGCCACGCAACCCGGTGGCCGGCGATGCGGCTGACAACCATGCCCCGTCGACCCCTTGGCTACAATGAGGACTTCGGCGCCATGCTTTTGTCCCCGGCTGCCATGGCCCGCCCTTCCCAACGGTCTTCCGAAGACAGGATCTCTCCATGCTGCGCACCGACACGCCCGTTACCGTCTATCGCAAGGACTATACCCCGCCCCCGTTCGCCATCGACCACGCCGACCTGGTGCTGGACCTCGACCCGCAACGCACCGTCGTCACCAGCACGCTGCGCTTCGCGCGCCAGGCCGGCGCGCCCGATGCGCCGCTGGTGCTGTGCGGCGAGGAGCTCGAACTGATCGGCGTCAGCCTGGACGGCAAGCCGGTCGCCAACGCGACCCAGGAAGCTGGCACGCTGACCATCCCCGGCCTGCCGGCGCAGGGCACGCTGGAGATCGTCACCGCCTGCGAGCCGGCGGCCAATACCACGCTCTCGGGCCTGTACGTGTCCAACGGCAACTTCTTCACCCAGTGCGAGGCCGAGGGCTTCCGCCGCATCACCTACTTCCTCGACCGCCCGGACGTGATGGCGACCTACCGCGTCACGCTGCGCGCCGATCGCGTCGCCTATCCTGTGCTGCTCTCCAACGGCAATCTCGTCAGCAAACAGGACCTGCCCGATGGCCGCCACGAAGCGGTGTGGGAAGACCCGTTCCGCAAGCCCTCCTACCTGTTCGCGCTGGTCGCCGGCAAACTCGAATGCATCGAGGAACGCATCCAGTCCGCCTCCGGCAAGGACAAGCTGCTGCAGGTCTGGGTCGAGGCCCGCGACATGGAGAAGACCCGCCATGCCATGGATTCGCTGATCCACTCGATCCGCTGGGACGAAAAGCGCTTCGGGCTGGAGCTGGACCTGGACCGCTTCATGATCGTCGCCGTCGGCGACTTCAACATGGGCGCGATGGAGAACAAGGGCCTGAACATCTTCAACACCAAGTATGTGCTGGCCAACGCGCAGACCGCCACCGACACTGACTTCGCCAATATCGAAGCGGTGGTCGGCCACGAGTACTTCCACAACTGGACCGGCAACCGCGTGACCTGCCGCGACTGGTTCCAGCTCTCACTCAAGGAAGGCCTGACGGTGTTCCGCGACCAGGAGTTCTCGGCCGACATGATGGGCTCCGAGTCCGGTCGCGCGGTCAAGCGCATCGAGGACGTGCGCGTGCTGCGCCAGGTGCAGTTCCCCGAGGATGCCGGCCCGATGGCGCATCCGGTGCGTCCCGACAGCTACGAAGAGATCAATAACTTCTACACCGTCACGGTGTACGAGAAAGGCGCCGAGGTCGTGCGCATGTACCAGACCCTGCTCGGCCGCGAGGGCTTTCGCAAGGGCATGGACCTCTACTTCGAGCGGCATGACGGCCAGGCCGTGACCTGCGACGATTTCCGCGCGGCGATGGCCGACGCCAACGGCCGCGACCTGACCCAGTTCGGCCTCTGGTACAGCCAGGCCGGCACGCCAGTGGTGACCGCGCGCACCGCGTGGAACGCCGACGACGGCAGCCTGACGCTGACGCTGTCGCAGCGCTGCCCCAAGGTCGGCATCGAGACCCGCGCCGGCACGCCCGAGAAGCAGCCCTTCCATATCCCGTTCGCGCTGGGCCTGCTCGGCGCCGAGGGCCAGGACCTGCCGCTGCAGCTCGAAGGCGAAAGCGCGCCCGCGGGCACCACGCGCGTGCTCGACCTCACGCAGGCCGAGCAGAGCTTCCGCTTCATCAACCTGCCACAAGGCGAGGCCGCCCCGCTGCCCTCGCTGCTGCGCAACTTCTCCGCGCCGGTGATCGTCGATGCCGAATACACCGACGCGCAGCTCACCTTCCTGCTGTCGCACGACAGCGATGCCTTCAACCGCTGGGAAGCCGGCCAGCGCCTGGCCACCCGCGCGCTGCTGCAGCTGGTGGCCGACGTGCAGGCCGGGCGCGAGCTCAAGCTCGATCCCGCGCTGGTGCAGGCCATGCGCACCGTGCTGACCGATGACACGCTCAACCCAGCCTTCCGCGAGCAGGCACTGGTGCTGCCCGCCGAGGCCTACCTGGCCGAGCGCATGGGCGTGGCCGATCCCGCCGCCATCCACCGTGCCCGCCAGTTCATGCGCGAAGGCCTGGCGCGCGCGCTGCGGGCCGACTGGCTTGCCGCTTACGAGGCCAATGCCACCCCGGGCGCATACTCGCCCGATGCGGCCTCGGCCGCCAAGCGCGCGCTGCGCAACCTGGCGCTGGGCTACCTCGCGGACAGCCGCGATGCAGACATGCAGGCCCTCGCCGACCAGCAGTACCAGACCGCCGACAACATGACCGACCGGTTCGCCGCGCTGTCCGCGCTGGTCAACAGCTTCGCGCCCGGCCGCGAGCATGCGCTGGCGGATTTCTACGAGCGCTTCGAGGACGACGCGCTGGTGATCGACAAATGGTTCTCGCTGCAGGGCATGCAGCGAGGTGAAGTCGGCCCGCACGCCGGCAAGCGCACCATCGACACCGTGCGCGCGCTGATGGAGCACCCCGCCTTCAACCTGCGCAACCCCAACCGCGCGCGCGCGCTGATCTTCAGCTTCTGCTCCGGCAACCCGGCGCAGTTCCACGCCGAAGACGGCTCGGGCTACCGCTTCTGGGCCGACCAGGTACTGGCGCTCGACGCCATCAACCCGCAGGTCGCCGCGCGCCTGGCGCGCGTGATGGACCGCTGGCAGAAGTACGAACTGAACCTGCGCGACCGCATGCGTGCCGAGCTGGAGCGCGTGGCCGCCAGCAATACGCTGTCGCGCGACGTGCGCGAGATCGTCGGCAAGGCGCTCGCCGCCTGACGGGAGAAACCGAGCGGAAAAAGCAAACAAGGAGGCACCGCACCGCCCCCTTTGCCCAGCCCCCGGCAATGCCGCCAACGCGGCCAGCCGGGGCCGGGCATGTAGAATTGCGGCCACCCAAGGAGAACCAACCATGACTCGCATCAGCCTCACGCGCTACCTGGTCGAGGAGCAGCGCAAGCACAACACGATCCAGCCCGAACTGCGGCTGCTGATCGAAGTGGTCGCGCGCGCCTGCAAGGCCATTTCCAACGCCGTCAGCAAGGGCGCGCTCGCCGGCGTGCTGGGCTCGGCCGGCACCGGCAACGTACAGGGCGAAACCCAGCAGAAGCTGGACGTGATCGCCAATGAAGTGCTCCTCGACGCCAACGAATGGGGCGGCCACCTCGCCGCGATGGCGTCGGAAGAGATGGAATCGTTCTACGAGATTCCCAACCGCTACCCGAAGGGCGAATACCTGCTGCTGTTCGATCCGCTCGACGGCTCGTCCAATATCGACGTCAACGTCTCGATCGGCACCATCTTCTCGGTGCTGCACATGCCCAAGCCCGGCCAGACCGTGACCGAGGCCGACTTCATGCAGCCCGGCACCCACCAGGTCGCCGCCGGCTACGCCGTCTACGGCCCGCAGACCACGCTGGTGCTGACTGTCGGCAACGGCGTGCACATGTTCACGCTGGACCGCGAGGCCGGCAGCTTCGTGCTGACCCAGTCCAACGTGACGATCCCCGAAGACACCAAGGAATTCGCCATCAACATGTCGAACATGCGCCATTGGGCTCCGCCCGTGCGCCGCTACATCGACGAATGCCTGGCCGGCGACGAAGGCGCGCGCGGGAAGAACTTCAACATGCGCTGGGTCGCCTCGATGGTCGCCGACGTGCACCGCATCCTGACCCGCGGCGGCATCTTCATGTACCCGTGGGACAAGCGCGAGCCGGGAAAGCCCGGCAAGCTGCGCCTGATGTACGAAGCCAACCCGATGGCGATGCTGGTCGAACAGGCCGGCGGCGCCGCCACCAATGGCCACGAACGCATCATGGACGTGATGCCCGAGAAACTGCACCAGCGAGTGTCAGTGATCCTGGGCTCGAAGAACGAGGTGGAGCGCGTCACCCGCTACCACCAGGAGGCCGAAGGCAAGGCCTGAGCCTCGCCGTCCGGCAAGCAAACGGGGCGCCCGGCCGGCGCCCCGTTTTTATTGGCATGAGGGCCGGGAGGCACAGGGGCTTCCCAAGCCGATAAAACGCTGCTACTATTGCGGGCTGTTCCAGTTCACATGGAACATGTTGCCGAAGTAGCTCAGTCGGTAGAGCAGCTCATTCGTAATGAGAAGGTCGGGGGTTCGATTCCTCTCTTCGGCACCAATAAAATCAAGCACTTAGCCCAGCCCATCCGGTTGGGCTTTGTTGTTTCTGGGCGCCGTGTAGCCACCATGTAGCCGGTTGTCCGCGGCAATTCCGCAGGGACTGGAATGCGATCCCGATGCGGAATTCATCAGGGCGCATCCGAGCCAATGAATCGACCATCTCACGCAAGCGACGCCTGGCTCGATCTTGTCCAGCTAGTAGCGGTGGGTGATCAGGGGTTCGAGGCTGAGATGGTCGCTGCCTCGACAGCTTGTCGGAATCACGTCTATCATTGACGCTAATGAAGGCCGGAGTGCACTTGACTTGTGCACGCAAGGGACGGCACCTGGCGCGGGGCTTGAGTGTTTGGACGCGACTGCATGAACGCGACTGCAGCGCGGAATCCGGCGCGCGATCGACCCTGGTCCTGCAGATTGAAACACTGCCAAGCAAAGCACGCGAACTGGCCCTGCGGTCCTGGCCAAGTCGCATTTCCTGCCGCGGGGTATTTGCAAGATGAGCAGCCATCCAATGGATCCGCCTGCGCCGCCGCCAGCTCCGCGCACATGGGACGCACGTCTGGCGCGACGGCTTGTCGAACCGCTCAAGGATTCCTGGGTTACGCCCAATCATCTGACCACACTCCGGCTTTTGACCGGCATGGCCGGCGTGGCGTGCCTCACGCAAGGCGGCTTCGCCTGGGCGAATGGCGGTGCGCTGCTGGTCGTGCTTTCCAATTTTATTGACCACACCGACGGAGAACTCGCGAGGATCAGCGGGAAATCCAGCAAGTTAGGCCATTTCTACGATCTTTTCAGCGACGCAGTGGTCACTATCCTGCTCTTCGTCAGCATGGGGATCGGCGTCTCGGGCCAGTTTCCGGACGCCGCGGTGTCAGGGGTCGTGCGCGGCAGCGTGGCGGGCGTGGCCGTGGCGCTGATCTTCTTCTTGCGCATGCGCATCGAAGCGCTCGCTGGCAAGACCGCCGCGAAACAGGCCTCGGTCGGTGGCTTCGAGACGGAGGATGTGCTCTACCTCCTGCCACTTGTGACCCTGAGCAGTGCCATCGCCCCGTTCCTGACGGCGGCGTCGATCGGCGCGCCCTTGTTCGCGGCATGGGTGATCATCGACTACTGGCGCGTCGTGCGGCGCGCTCGCCCCGTTACAGCGGCTACCAGACCATGAGGCGCCGATGAGCGGACAAGCCGAAGCGGACCCGGGTCTTCTCACCCTGCCTGGCGAGCGGCAGCAGCCGTTCGCCGACCCTGCCGATGCGCGTGCCGATCCCGATACAGAGGTGGCCGCACGGGTTGGCACACTCGGGCACAGCGTGCTGCGCGCGGAATTCGAGCGCCAGGGTGCGTTCTTGCATGTGGGCGACTTCCTGCCGGACGACGTCACGGAAGGGCTGGTTGCCAGCGCCCGGGCCTTGCAAGACCAGATCAATCGCAATTATCTCCCGGGCCACAAGCAGGGCGGCAGCGTCAGCCGCCATACGATCGACCAGCACGCACCTTTTATCGCGCAACTCTATCGGTCCAAGGCGCTGATCGGCTGGCTCGAACAGATCTGCGGCGAGCAGCTGCTGCCTTCGCCCGAGGAGGATCCGCATGCCTACGCGCTCTATTACTACACGCGCGAGGGCGATCATATCGGCTGGCATTACGACACCTCTTACTACAACGGCCGGCGCTATACCTTGCTGTTCGGCGTGATCGACGAGTCGTCGTGCCATCTCGACTACGAATTGCACACGCGCGAGCCCGATGTGCCCACGCAAGCGGGGTCGGTACAGATTCCCCCCGGTGGCCTCGTTTTCTTCGATGGCGACAAGTTGCGCCACCGCATCACGCCACTCGGGGCGAACCAGATGCGGGTGTCGCTGACCTTCGAATACGTCACCGACCCGGGCATGCGGCCCTGGCTGCGTTTCGTCTCCAATATGAAGGACGCGCTCGCTTATTTCGGCTTCCGGCAAGTATTCAAACGGCTGGCCAAGGGCCAGCAGCCCCGGGCATGACGCGTGCGGCGATGATTTTGCTGTCGGTCGGTGCGGCGCTCTTTGTCGCCTTGATTGCCTTCACCGGATTCGGCTCGGTGGCGTCGACGCTGATGTCCGCGGGCTGGTTGAGCCTGCTGGTGGTGGCGTTTCACCTGCTGCCGCTGGCGCTGGATGCAGGTGCCATCTTCGTACTGTTCGATCGCCACGCCGAGCATCGCACCATGCGCGACGCGCTGCTTGCGCGCTGGGTGGGCGAGTCCGTGAACAGCCTGCTGCCCGCCGGACAGCTAGGTGGACCGGTGGTGATGGTGCGCCATCTCGCGCAACGCGGTGCGCGCATGCGCGACGCTGCCGCGGCCATCACCGTCAGCACGACGATGCAAGCGATCGCGCAGTTGGTGTTCGCGGTGCTCGGACTCGTGCTGTTCGGCGCGTCCACGGCGCGCGGCGCGGGCGAGGATTTGCGCCTGCCGGCCATTGCCGTCACCGCGCTGCTGGCGCTGTGCATGGTCGGGTTCTATGTGGCGCAGCGGCGCGGCCTCTTTGGGCGCGTGCTGCGCTTGCTGTCGAAATTGTCGGGAAAGCGCGATTGGTCTGCGCTGACGACGCGTGCCGATGCCGTGGACGCAGCCGTGCGCCAGATCTATCGCGCGCCCGGCAAGGTCGCCGCGACCTTCGCGCTGAGCCTGGCGGGCTGGCTGGTCGGCACCGGGGAGGTGTGGCTGGCCCTGCGGTTTCTCGGCCATCCCGTCAGCTGGCTCGACGCCTTGCTGCTGGAGAGCGCCGGGCAGGCGATCCGCGGCGCCGCGTTTGCGATTCCCGGCTCGCTGGGCGCCCAGGAGGGTGGCTACCTGCTGCTCGCGCCATTGGTGGGCCTGCCTGCCGACGCGGCGCTGGCGCTGTCGCTGATCAAGCGCGCCCGGGAAATCGCGCTTGGCGCGCCCGGGCTTCTGTATTTGTACTGGAGTGAACGAAACCACCGGCGGCGAAGCATGGGGGGTGTGCCGGCTACCGATTGATGGCGATTTGCATGGAAGCGGAGAAAAATATGCGAGCGATTATTCTTGCCGCGGGCCTTGGCCTGCGTTTGCAGCAACCGCCCGAAGAACAATTCCCGAAATGCCTGTTGCGCTTCGATGGCATCACCCTGCTGGAACGGCATCTACGCATGCTGGACGCGGCGGGCGTCACGGAGATCGTGCTTGCGCTCGGTTTCCAGCCTGAGCAGGTCAAGGCCGAACTCGACCGGCTCGGACGTTCGCCCCATCCTGAAATCGTTCTGAATCCGCGCTACGAGCTCGGCAGCGTCCTGACCGTGCACACCGTTGCCGACGCGCTCACGCGCGGCGGCGACGTGCTGCTGATGGACGCCGACGTGCTCTACGACGAGCGCATTCTCGCCGCGCTGGTCGCCGGCGAAAGCGTCAACCGCCTGCTGATCGACCGCGACTTCGAAACCGGCGACGAGCCAGTCAAGCTTTGCCTGCGGGACGGCCTTCCAGTCGAGCTGCGCAAGCAGGTCGCGGTGGGCCTGGAATATGACACGATCGGCGAGTCGGTCGGCTTCTTCCGTTTTAGCGAGCAGACCGCGCGCCGCCTGGCGCAGATCGTCGCGGGGTATGTCGAGCGCAACCAGGAGAAGATGCCGCACGAGGAGGCCGTGCGCGATCTGCTGCTGGAGGGCGGCCATGCATTCGAGATCGCGGACGTGACCGGTGCGCCCTGGCTCGAGATCGACTTCCCGGGCGACGTCGTGCGCGCGCGCGATGAAGTGTTGCCGGAACTCCGGCGCCGGTCTGGAGTCTCCTCGGGAGTCACGCCATGAACGCACGCGATCCGGCTTGGTCCACGGCGTCGCGCAGCGCCGCGCTGCGCCAGTTGCTGGTGGGCAGCGAACTTGAATTCATGATGGAGGCCCACAACGGACTCTCGGCCCGGATTGTGCGCGAAGCGGGCTTCAAGGCCATCTGGGCCTCCGGCCTGGCGATCTCGGCGCAATTCGGCGTGCGCGACAACAACGAGGCAAGCTGGACACAAGTGGTCGACATGCTCGAATTCATGGCCGATTCCAGCGGCTTGCCGATCCTGGTCGACGGCGATACCGGCTACGGCAACTTCAACAATGTGCGGCGCCTGGTGAGGAAGCTCGAACAGCGCGGCATCGTGGGTTTGTGCATCGAGGACAAGCAGTTCCCCAAGACCAACAGCTTTATCGACGGCGAACGCCAGCCGCTGGCCACCATCGACGAATTCTGCGGCAAGATCAAGGCCGGCAAGGATACGCAGACGGATGCCGATTTCTCGATCGTCGCACGCGTGGAAGCACTGATCGCGGGCTGGGGCATGGACGAGGCCTTGCGCCGGGCCGAAGCCTATCGGCAGGCCGGTGCCGACGCGATCCTGATCCACAGCAAGCTGTCGCGGCCGGATGAGATCCTCGAGTTCGCACGCGAGTGGGCCGGCCGCGCTCCGCTGGTGATCGTGCCGACCAAGTACTACAGCACCCCCACCGAGGTGTTCCGCCAGGCCGGCATCAGCGTCGTGATCTGGGCCAACCACCTGATCCGTGCGGCGGCATCGTCGATGCAGGCGGTGGCCAAGGAGATCCACGACACCCAGAAGCTGGTTCATGTCGAGGACCGTATCGCGCCGGTGAGCGAGATCTTCCGCCTGCAGGATGCCGACGAGTATTCCGCCGCCGAACGGCTGTACCTGTCTGGCTCCGAGGCGCCCGGCGCGGCGGTTGTGCTGGCGGCGAGCCGGGGTGAAGGGCTTGACGCCCTGACCGCCGAGCGGCCCAAGGTCATGCTGCCGGTCGCAGGCAAGCCGCTGCTGCGCTGGCTGGTGGACGCCTTCAAGATGCAGGGCATCCACGACATCACCGTGGTCGGTGGCTATCATGCCGATGCGATCCAGAGCACGGGTGTCAAGCTGGTGCGCAACGAGCGCCACGCAAGCACCGGCGAACTGGCGTCGCTTGCGTGCGCGGCCGACGGCCTGCATACAGATACCGTGATCGCCTACGGTGACCTGCTCTTTCGCAGCTACTTCCTGCGCGACCTGTTCGAGAGCGATTGCCGCTTCAGCGTGGTGGTCGACTCGTCGCAGACGCAACCGGCGAATCAGAGCGTACGCGATTTCGCCTACTGCTCCGCGCCTGACGATCGCGCCCTGTTCGGCCAGAAGGTCCTGCTGCGGCATGTGTCGAACAAGGCGCGGGAAGTGGCCGTCACCGGCGGGCAGGCGCCGCAGGGGCGCTGGATCGGCCTGCTGTGCGTGCGCGGCGCCGGGCGTGAGGCCTTGCAGCAGACACTTGCCGGCCTGCGTGCGCGGGCGGATTTCGACACGCTGGACATGCCTGACCTGCTCAACGCCTTGATCGATGCAGGCGAGGAGATCGACGTGAAGTATGTGCACGGCCACTGGCGCAGCGTGAACGACCTGGAGGACTACCAGCGCGCGGGCGAATTCGCGCATGCCCGGATGCCGTTCGCCGAGGGCGCACCCGGCAGCGAGAAACGCCGATGATCGAAGCGGCTCAGTTTATCGAGGCGGCGCTGGCGCGTGGCTTCTCTTGGTATGCGGGGGTGCCGTGCTCCTACCTCACCCCCTTCATCAATTACGTGCTGCAGGATCCATCGTTGCACTACGTCTCGTCGGCGAACGAAGGCGACGCGGTAGCGCTGATCGCAGGCGTGACGCTCGGGGCCAGAGGGGGCCGGCGCGGCATCACGATGATGCAGAACTCCGGCCTTGGCAATGCGGTGAGCCCGCTCACTTCGCTGACCTGGACGTTTCGCCTGCCGCAATTGCTGATCGTGACCTGGCGAGGGCAACCGGGCACCGCGGACGAGCCGCAGCACGCGCTGATGGGCCCGATCACGCCTGCGATGCTCGACACCATGGAGATACCCTGGGAGCTGTTCCCGACCGACGCGGCCGCCATCGGCCCGGCGCTCGATCGCGCGCTGGCGCATATGGACGCGACCGGACGCCCTTACGCGCTGGTCATGCAAAAGGGCAGTGTCGCGCCCTATGCGCTCAAGCCGCAGGATCGACCCGCGCCGCGTGCGCGATGCGCGGTGCGCACGCAATGGCGGGGGGGCGCGCCGGATGCGCTGCCTTCGCGTCGCGATGCCTTGCAGCGCGTGATTGCACATACGCCGGCCGCTTCGACGGTGGTACTGGCATCGACCGGTTTCTGCGGCCGCGAACTGTATGCGCTCGATGACCGGCCAAACCAGCTCTATATGGTGGGCTCGATGGGTTGCGTGGCGCCGTTTGCGCTCGGCCTCGCACTGGTGCGCCCGGACCTGCATGTGGTCGCCATCGACGGCGATGGCGCCGCCCTGATGCGCATGGGCAACTTCGCCACGCTGGGTGCATACGGCCCGTCGAACCTCACGCACGTGCTGCTCGACAACGGCGCACACGACTCGACCGGCGCACAGGCCACGGTGTCGCCCAATGTGTCATTCGCCGGCGTGGCGGCGGCTTGCGGCTATGCCTCGGCGGTCGAAGGCGACCGCCTCGAGCTGCTTGACGATTGGCTTGCGGCGGCTGTGCCTGTCGAGCCGGGTGCACCCGCTCCCGGCTCGCGTTTCGTGCGGCTGATGATACGCGCCGGCACGCCGGATGGCCTGCCCCGGCCCACCATCACCCCCGCGGAAGTGAAGTCACGCCTCGCGCGCCACATCGGCGCTGATCACGGAGAGAACTGATGCTATTGCTCAACCCCGGCCCGGTTACCTTGTCTGAGCGCGTCCGCCGCAGCCTGCTGCAGCCCGACCTATGTCATCGCGAAAGCGAATTCTTCGATTTGCAGGACGAGGCGCGCGCGCGGCTGCTCGACATCTACCGGCTGGACCCCGCCGAGTGGGCTGCGATATTGATGACTGGGTCAGGCACAGCAGCAGTCGAAAGCATGATTGCCGCGCTGGTGCCCGCGGGCGGCAAGCTGCTCATTGTCGAGAACGGCGTGTACGGCGAGCGCATCACGCAGATTGCGAGTCAATACCGCATCGACCATGAGGTGCTCAAGCATGACTGGATGCAGGCGCCCGATCCCGACCGGCTGGCCGCTATGCTCGACGCGGACCGGACCATCGGCCATGTGGCGGTGATCCACCATGAAACGACGACCGGGCGCTTGAACGATCTGCACGCGCTCGACGCCGTTTGCCGCCAGCGAGGCGTTCGCTTGCTGGTCGACGCCGTCAGCAGCTTCGGCGCCGAGGCGATCGACTTCGGCGGCAGCATTGCCGCCGTGGCCGCCACTGCCAACAAGTGCCTGCACGGCGTGCCGGGGGCCGCCTTCGTGATCGCGCGGCGTGACGCGCTGGCCCAGGCCGCAAGCCGGACCTACTACCTGGATCTTGGCCGGCTGGCACGCCTGCAGGATCAGCGCAACACCCCTTTCACCCCGTCCGTGCACGCCTACTACGCCCTGGTGGAAGCGCTGCGCGAGCTCCACGACAGCGGCGGCCAGCCCGCCAGGCACGCGCACTATGCGGCCCTGGCCGAGCAAGTGCGCGCGGGACTTGCGTTGCGTGGCATCGCAAGCGCGTTGCCGGCGGACCAGTCCTCCGTCGTCCTGCGCGCCTACCGTTTGCCGGCAAGCTTGTCGTACACGCAGTTGCACGACGGCTTGAAAGCGCGCGGCTTTGTGATCTATGCAGGGCAGGGGCAGCTGTCGAGCGAACTATTCCGGATCTCCACGATGGGACATATCCAGGCGCACGACATCGAGCGCCTGCTGCGGGGGTTTGCGGCATTGATGACTTGATGCCACTTCGGCTTGCTGCGGTGACCGCACAGTTACCTCGACGGCAGGATTTGGCGATGCCGCGTCAGCGCGACGACTGATGAAGCGTTGAGCTGAGGACTCGATCCACAAACCCGGACGGCGTCAGGCTCTCCGGGTTTCTTGTTGCCTGGGCTCGGCCAGCGATGGCGGCGGGCGCCCCACCCGCCGCGCCCACCAGTACCGGAACGGGTGCTCGGGGTCGGGATAGAGCACAGGCTGGCTGAAGCAGCCGGCGTGCTTCATCAGGAGGTAGGCGGCAAGAATGGCCGCCCAGAATACGAGCAGTTCCACGATCACGGCCACCCTTGTTATCCAGGTGGCCGTTTTCATTATAGGTAGCCGGCGAACAACGGGACCGATGACGCACCCCGTGCATACCCTACCCCCTTAATACACCTCCGGCACGATCATCTCCTTCGGCACCGGCTGCCGCACATAGTCCTCGTGCCGCTCCCGCCCCGGCAACACCACGGTGGGCGCTTCCACTTCCGCATAGGGCACCTGGCTGAGCAGGTGCTGGATGCAGTTCAGCCGCGCGCGCTTCTTGTCGTCGGCCTGCACCACCCACCACGGCGCCTCGGCGATATGGGTGCGCTCGAGCATGATTTCCTTGGCCTTGGTGTAGTCCTCCCAGCGGCGCTGCGACTCCAGGTCCATCGGGCTGAGCTTCCACTGCTTGAGCGGGTCGTGGATGCGGCTGAGAAAGCGCAGGCGCTGTTCGTCGTGGCTGATCGAGAACCAGTACTTGATCACCTGGATGCCGGAGCGCACCAGCATCTTCTCGAACTCGGGCACGGAGCGGAAGAACTCTTCGTACTGGTCGTCGTTGCAGAAGCCCATCACGCGCTCGACGCCGGCGCGGTTGTACCAGCTGCGGTCGAACAGCACGATTTCGCCGGCGGCCGGCAGGTGTGCGGCGTAGCGCTGGAAATACCACTGCGTGCGCTCGCGGTCGTTGGGCGCTGGCAGTGCCGCCACGCGGCATACGCGCGGGTTGAGCCGCTGCGTGATGCGCTTGATCACGCCGCCCTTGCCGGCGGCGTCGCGCCCCTCGAACAGGATCACGATCTTGTGCCCGGTGGCGGCGACCCAGCTCTGCAGCCGCACCAGCTCGCCCTGCAGGCGGAACAGCTCGCGGAAATAGCGCCGGCGGCTGTCCTGCTCGGCCTCGTCGGACAGGTGCACCGGATCGCCGAAGGCCTCGCTGGCTTCGCGATCGTCCAGTTCCAGTTCGATCTCTTCGTCGTAGTAGTCGGCGACTTCATTGTGGATACGCCGCACAAGATCTGCCTCTCCCGGTCTCATCTGCTCTCCCTGTGGATACAACGCGGTCGCGGCAATGCTCGCATGCCAGTGTTGCAGCCGCGTGAAGGCGGGCGGGCCTGCCCCGGCAGGCCCGCCCTGCATGCAGGTTACGCCAGCTACGCCGAGGGGTTGATGTTGTGGTTATGACGGAACAGGTTGTCCGGGTCGTAGCGCCGCTTCACCTCGACCAGCCGGTCATAGTTGAGCCCGTACGCCGCGCCGACGCGGTCGACCTCTTCCTGGGTCAGAAAGTTGACGTAGACGCTGCCCAGTGCATAGGGCGTCGCCGCGCGGAACACTTCGCGTGCCCAGGCGATGCACCGGTCGTCGTCGGCAGGCGAATCCCAGCGCCCGTGCAGGTTCATGATGAACTTGGCGTCGCGGCTGGCATAAGCGGTCGCGTCCGGGGCCACGCGGTTGGTCTGGCCGCCCATCGCGCCGATAAAGACCTCGCACTGCGGGGACGGCAGCTTGCCGATCTGCTCGATCAGCATCGTGATCATGCCGTCGTCCAGGCCGGCAAAGTTATGCGACTTCCAGTAGTTGCGCGCGCCCGGCGTCAGCAATGGATCGAAGGCCTGCTGCCAGGCGGTGAATGGCATCGGGCCGACGTGCTCGCCGTAGGGCGTGCCAAGCTTGCGCAGCGGCTCGACCAGTTGGGGACCCTTGTCGGGCGGGCCGATATAGCAGATCGCCAGCGCCGCGATCGGCTTGCCGTGCGCCTCGGGAGGCAGGAACGGCAGCGGCGGCGCCTGGCGCAGCACCACCCATACGGTCAGCTCGTCCGGCATCGACTCGTACAGCTCGCGGTAGGCGGGGATCACGGCGGCCGCCTGCTCCAGCGGATAGACGATCAGGCCGCCATACACTTCCGGCCCCACCGGGTGCAGGCGGAACTCGAACATGGTCACCACGCCGAAGTTGCCGCCGCCACCGCGCAGCGCCCAGAACAGGTCGGCGTTCTCGTCGGCGCTGGCGCGCAGCAGCTTGCCGTCGGCAGTCACCACCTGCGCCGATACCAGGTTGTCGACCGTGGTGCCGAACTTGCGGCTGAGCCAGCCGAAGCCGCCGCCCAGCGTCAGCCCCGCGACGCCCGTGGTGGAGTTGATGCCCAGCGGCGTGGCCAGGCCGAAGGCCTGCGCTTCATGGTCGAAGTCGCGCAGCGTGGCGCCGGGCTCCACGTAGCCACGCTGCGCCTTGGGATCGACGCGCACGGACTTCATCTGCGACAGGTCGAGCACCATGCCGGCTTCGCAGATCGCCAGTCCGCCGATATTGTGGCCGCCGCCGCGTATCGCCAGCAGCACGCCGTTGTCGCGCGCGAAATTGACGGCGGCGATCACGTCGGCAGTGCCGGCGGCTCGCACGATCAGCGCCGGGTGGCGGTCGATCATCGCATTCCAGATGCTGCGGGCCTCGTCGTAGCCGGGGTCGGCCGGTTGCAGCAACTGCCCCCTCAGGCGGGACTTGAGTCCCTCGACAAGTTCGCTGGATAGCTGGGCCATGATGTGCCTCCCGATGCTGGTTGCGAATATCGGACGGCGCGCGGCGGATGGGGAAGTGATGACCACGAGGACCGATGACTTCACCATTTAAGGCGGGCACCGGATGAATGTAAACGTGTACTGGGTAGTGCGCGCGGCAAGTGCGGTACGGCGATCATGCCGCCATGCCGGCCTATCATGAATCGACGGCGCGCAATCGCAGCGCCTAACGAACAGCGCCATGAACCCTTCGACCTCACCTCCCCTATTCCTTTGCGGCGACGTGATGACCGGCCGCGGCATCGACCAGATCCTCGCGCATCCCAGCCAGCCGCTGCTGCACGAATCGTATGTGCATTCCGCGCTCGACTACGTGCACCTTGCCGAGCGCAAAGCCGGACCGATCGCGCGCCTCGCCGCGCCGGAATACCCGTGGGGCGTGGCGCTGGCGGAACTAGAAAGCCGCGCGGCGCGGCCGCGCATCGTCAATCTCGAAACCGCCATCACCACCAGCGACGACGCCTGGCCGGGCAAGTCGGTGCACTACCGGATGCATCCGGGCAATATCGCTTGCCTGCAGGCGGCGGGCATCGACTGCGCGGTACTGGCCAACAACCATGTGCTCGACTGGGGACGCGCAGGGCTGGACGATACGCTGGCAGCACTGGACGGGGCGCACATCGCGCATGCCGGCGCCGGCCCCGACGAGGCCTCCGCCGCACGTGCCGCGCTGTTGCCGCTGCCGGGCGGCGGCCGCGTGGTGGTGCTTGGCTTTGCGATGGAGAACGCCGGCACGCCGGCGGCGTGGCGCGCCAGTGCCGGGCATTCGGGCGTGAACCTGCTCGATGACTGGTCCGATGCTTCGCTTGAACGCATCGCGGCACAAGTGCGCGGCATCAGGCGGGCGGGCGACGTGGTAGTGATTTCAATCCACTGGGGACCGAACTGGGGCTACCGCATCGACCCGGCGCAACGCGCCTTCGCACGCGGCCTGGTGGGGCGCGCCGGCGCGGATATCGTCCACGGCCATTCCTCGCACCATCCGCTCGGCATCGAGCTGCATGCGGGCAAGCCGATCCTCTACGGCTGCGGCGACTTCATCAACGACTACGAAGGCATCGGCGGCTACGACGAGTACCGGCCCGACCTGGCGCTGATGGCCTTCGTCAGCTTCGATCGCGGCGGCCGCGCCGACCTGCGGCTGGTGCCGCTGCGCCGCAGCCATTTCCGGCTGCAATATGCGCGCGAAGTGGATATCGCGTGGCTGCTGGCGATGCTCGCGGACGAAGGGCGCGCGCTTGGCACAAGTTGCGAGCGCAGTGGCGTGCACGAGTTGCGCGTGTTCGCGGCGTGAGGCCTGCGCCAATGAAAAGCCCGCCGGCGAGGCGGGCTGACAACGTGTGGCCCCGCGCGCGAGGCCGTTTTCTAATGCCGGTGAATCATGTGATCGAACCAGGTCTTCACCGACTGCTCTTGTTGCTGCAGCAGCGTCGGGTTCTTTTCGCGCAGGACCCAGATGACGATCGCCGCACAGGCAACCAGGGCGATCAACACCAGCGCAGTGATCATTGTGGCAGCCATAGCAACCTCCTGTCGGTAGTGTGGTTGCACCTTCAGTGTAGGTCGGCTGGCAGGCGGTTGCAGGGACGCAGAAAGCAGGAAGGCCAGCCGTGCTGGCTGGCCTTCCGGTTATTCAAGTGCCACGTGTGTCGGTTCTGTGTAACGCTTCCACAGTTTGCTGATTCCGCTTCTGCATTCACTGCCCGACGCTAGCTCTTCTCGCCCATCCTGCGGCACCCCAGGACATAACTGCAGCATAGTACAAATCTCCGGGGAGGGAAGCGTCCAGAAGGCTTGCTATGCGGCGCCGGCTCAGGTCACCGCGATGCGGTCGTCGACGAGCCGGATCTGCCCGCCAGGCTTGTCTTCCATCACTTTGAGCACACGGCTGCCTACCTGCAGCGTAACGCCGCCGTGGATGCGGTGCGCGGCGTCGATCACGGCGTCGGCGGCGGGCTGCATCTGCTGGCCGAGTTCGGTCAGCCGCCCCTCCAGCTCGAACAGGTCGCGCGAGAGCTTGAACAGCGTCGCGCGCGCCTTCTCGCGCAGGTCGCCGACGGCTTTGTCCGGGTGCTGGGCGAAGAACGCCACCAGTTGCCTGACCTTGTTCTGCTCTTCCAGCAGCCGGCGGCGATCGCCTTCCAGCGCGGCGCGCTGCGCGTCGGCGTAGGGGTTCAGGCCGACCTGCACGCTGGTGGCGGTGCCGGCCGGGGCGCCCAGCACCGCGGCGCGCACGGCCAGCATGGCGCGGCTGCGGCCGCCGCTGATGCTGCCCTGCACGCCGGGGCCGCCCACCACGATGCGCTCGCCCGCGGCAACATCGCTCTGGCGGATGCCGCTGTCGACAGTGACCTCGGTACCGGCCTCGACCACGGCGTTCTCGATAAAGCGCGCCTTCACCGCGCCCTTGCAGCGCACGCTGGCGCGGCTGATACCGCCTTCGGTGTGTCTGGACTTGGCCTTGCCGATAATGCCGCCCTTGACCACGACGTTGCCGCCCGCCTCGACGTTGGCGGCCTCGATGGTGCCTTCGACCACCACGTCGCCGCTCACGCTTACCGACATGCCGGTACGGATATCGCCCGACACGCGCAGCGTGCCGTCGAACGCGACATTGCCGGAATGCAGGTCGACCGACTCCACCTGCACCACCGGGCTGACCGAGATGCCATAGACGCCGACCACAGGGGATCCTGCGATCACCGCGACCAGCAGGTTGGCATCGTCGGGATCGGCGGCCGCGCCGGTGAGGCCTTCTGCGAAGGGTGGATCCTCCACAGGATCTGCCGCGATGGGCTTGCCGAACACGTCCACGCCGTCGTTGCCGGGCACGGCCGGGATGCGGCGCATCAGCGGCGTGCCGGGGCTGAGCAGCAGCAGGTTGCCCAGGTCGCGCAGGTCGACCTTGGTGGCTTCGTCGTCGGCCTGCGCCGGCTTGCGCGGCTCAAGCAGGTTGACGAAGCGCGCCGGCTCGCCCTGGCGGGGTGCCACGCCGGCGGCGATGGTGCGCAGCTCGCAGGTGCTTTCGGCCAGTGCGGCATCCAATGCAAGGCTCTGGATCGGCGCCACCACGCCAAGGTCCGCCACGGCACGGCGGATGTCCTCCGCGGTGACCGGCCTTCCGCCTTCGGGCGGCATCAGCGTCAGCCGCACGGCCAGGCCGTCGCCGGTGATATCGAGTTCAAAAGCGCCGTCGATCAGCGCGCCGATGGTGGCGTCGATCTCATGCTCGGCGCGCTGGCATTGCGCCAGGAACTGCGCCACCGCGCGCGCTTCCAGCCGCGCGCCGGCCCAGCCCAGGCTGGCCAGGCATTGCTTGAGGCTGTCGTGATCCGGCGGTAACCTGCCGGGCTCCGGCGTGTAGCGCGCATGCACCTGCTCGCCTGGCTCCGTGAGCTCCAGGCGCAAACCTGACTCGTGAATCATGAGTCCCCCGACTGTTCTTGTGGAGAGGCAGCCCGCCACGGGCTGTTCCACATGGCAGTACCGCACTGCGGGACGGCCGGCCATGGCGCCGGCGCTCCGCTTGTTATCGATCTATGACCAACGGCAGAAGGGTCGCCAAACTTGAGCGCACAACATACCCTGCCGAGGTGGGGTCTGCGCCACCTGCGCCACCTGCGCCACCTGGGCCACCTGCGCCGGCGGGGGCCCGGCGGGACTTTTGGGTAAACTGTCGGCATTCCAGGGCGCGCCGCGCCCTGCCAGCCTGTGCAGTCCCCCATGTCCAATACCCACGAAATCCGCCCCGGCCAGTCCATCGAGCTGCTCAAGGAACTCCATATCCTGACGCGCGACGGCAAGATGAACCAGGACAGCCGGCGCAAGCTCAAGCAGGTCTACCACCTGTTCCAGTTCATCGAACCGCTGCTGCAGGAGGTCAAGCAGGACCGCGGCCGCGTCACGCTGGCCGACCATGGCGCCGGCAAGTCCTACCTCGGCTTTATCCTGTATGACCTGTTTTTCAAGACGCTGCAGGACGACTCCCACATCTACGGCATCGAGACCCGCGAAGAGCTGGTGAAGACCTCGCAGGCGCTGGCCGCGCGGCTGGGTTTTCCGGGGATGTCGTTCCTGAACCTGTCGGTGGCGGATTCGATCACCTCGCCGGAGCTGCCGCCGAAGGTGGACGTGGTTACCGCGCTGCACGCGTGCAATACCGCGACCGACGACGCGATCCGCTTCGCGCTGGCCAAGCAGGCGCGGCATATCGTGCTGGTGCCGTGCTGCCAGGCGGAAGTCGCAAGCGTGCTGCGCAAGCACAAGGGCAAGCTGCTGGCCGGCAACCCGCTGACCGAGATCTGGCGCCATCCGCTGCATACGCGCGAGTTCGGCAGCCAGGTGACCAACGTGCTGCGCTGCCTGCAGCTCGAGGCGCACGGCTACCAGGTCAGCGTGACCGAGCTGGTGGGCTGGGAACACTCGATGAAGAACGAGCTGATCATCGCGCAATACAAGGACCTGCCGCGCCGGCGCCCGGCCGAGCGGCTCGAGGACGTGCTGGAACAACTCGGGCTGGAGGAGATGCGCGAGCGCTTCTTCACCACACCGGCGTAATCAGCCTTTCCGCGGCTCGTCCTCGCCCGCCATCCAGCGCTGCCAGCCGGCATGGCCGAGGCGGCGCATGGTGGCCTGGTTGCGCGCGTAGATATCCGCCGCATCCGGGAACGCCGCCACCGCGCGCGCGATGCTGTCTTCGCGCAGCAGGTGCAGAATCGGATACGGGGCGCGGTTGGTGTAGTTCTCGATATCGTCCGGCTCGGTGCCCGCGAACTGGTAGTGCGGATGGAAGCTGGCGATCTGCAGCGTGCCTTCCAGGCCGAGGCTGCCGAGCAGGCGCTCGGCGAAATACAGCAGGTCGTTGAAGTCGAGGAAGTCCGCCACCGCATCCGGCAGGATCAGCAGCGTCGTGTCGATCTGCGCAGGGTCGGCTGCCTCCAGCAGGCGCAGTTCGCGTTCCAGGTCGTCCATCACATCCGGCGCTTCCGTGGCCGTGCTGACCACGTAGCGGACCTGTTCCTTCACATACACGCTTTTGGCGAACGGGCACAGATTGAGCCCGATCACGGCGCGCTCCAGCCAGTGGCGGGTGGCGGCAATGACGGTGTCTGCGGAGGTGGCGGCGGAAGACATGATGGCAATACTCGGGGAAACCGTCATTCTAGCGCTGCCGCAGGCTCTATAATCCGCGGCGGAAACACCCTCGCCGTCCCTTGAGCTTCCCCATGCCCTCTTCCCTCAACCCTTCCCTGCACAGCACCAGTACCGACGTTGCCATCATCGGCGGCGGCCCGGCCGGGCTGATGGCCGCCGAAGTGCTGGCGGCACAGGGTGTCAGCGTGGCCTTGTATGACGCGATGCCGTCGGTCGGGCGCAAGTTCCTGATGGCCGGCAAGGGCGGTATGAACCTGACGCATGCGGAGCCGGAGCCGGCCTTCCTGGGCCGCTATGGCACCCGCGCGGCACAGATCGCGCCGATGCTAGCGGGCTTCGGCCCGCAGGCCCTGCGCGAGTGGGTGCATGGGCTTGGCATCGACACCTTTGTCGGCAGTTCGGGCCGCGTCTTCCCGACCGACATGAAGGCCGCGCCGATGCTGCGCGCCTGGCTGCACCGGCTGCGTGAATCCGGCGTGCAGTTCCATATGCGCCATCGCTGGCTGGGTTGGGAGGACGGCGCGCAGCACACCCTGCGCTTCGCTACGCCGCACGGCGAAGTGTCCGTGCAGGCTCGCGCCGTGGTGCTGGCGCTGGGCGGCGCAAGCTGGGCGCGGCTGGGATCGGATGGCGCGTGGGTGCCGCGACTGGCGGAGCGCGGTGTCGAGATTGCGCCATTGCGGCCGGCCAACTGCGGTTTCGATGTGGCGTGGAGCGAAGGCTTTGCCTCGCGCTTCGCGGGCACGCCGGTCAAGCCGGTGGCCATCGCCCTCACGGATCCCGACGGCCATCCGCACTACCGGCAGGGCGAGTTCGTGATCAGCGCGAACGGCATCGAAGGCAGCCTGGTCTATGCGCTGTCGGCACCGATCCGTGACCGCCTCGAAGCCGAAGGCAACGTGGTCATCCACCTGGACCTGCTGCCTTCGCACAACGCCGAACAGGTCAGCACCGAGGCCAACCACCCACGCGGCTCGCGTTCGCTGTCGAGCCACCTGCAAAGCCGGCTCGGTATCACGGGCGTGAAGGCAGCGCTGCTGCGCGAATGCCTGCTGAAGGACGCGATGTACGACCCCGGCACGCTGGCCATCTCGCTCAAGGCGCTGCCGCTGCGGCTGCTGCGCGCGCGGCCAATCGATGAAGTGATCAGCAGCGCCGGCGGCGTGCGTTTCGAAGCGATGGATGAACGGCTGATGCTGCGCGCAATGCCCGGCGTGTTCTGCGCGGGCGAGATGCTCGACTGGGAAGCGCCCACCGGCGGCTACCTGCTGACGGCATGCTTCGCCAGCGGGCGCACCGCGGCGCTGGGCGCCGCGGCGTACCTGCAGCAGGCTTAGGCGGCGGCCTTGCCGCCGACGAGGCTCAGCGCCACCGCCTCGGCCACTTCGATGCCGTCGATCGCGGCCGAGTAGATGCCGCCGGCATAGCCCGCACCTTCGCCCGCCGGGTACAGGCCCTTCACATTGATGCTCTGGTAGTCGTCGTTGTTGCGGCGGATGCGCAGCGGCGACGAAGTGCGCGTCTCCACGCCGGTCAGCACCGCATCGTGCAGCGCAAAGCCGGGCAGCTTCTTGTCGATCTCGGGAATGCCTTCGCGAATCGCTTCGATCACGTAATCCGGCAACGAAGTGCTCAGGTCGGTCGGCGTCACGCCAGGCTTGTACGAGGGCTCGACCGAGCCCAGCGAGGTCGACGGCCGGCCGGCAATGAAATCGCCCACCAGTTGGCCAGGCGCGCAGTAGTTGCTGCCACCCAGTTCGAACGCGCGTTCTTCCCACTTGCGCTGGAACTCGATGCCAGCCAGCGGGCCGCCGGGATAGTCCTCCGGCGTGATGCCCACCACGATGCCCGCGTTGGCATTGCGCTCGGCGCGCTTGTACTGGCTCATACCGTTGGTGACCACGCGGCCCGGCTCGGATGCTGCCGCCACCACCGTGCCGCCCGGACACATGCAGAAGCTGTAGACCGAACGCCCGTTGCTGCAGTGATGCACCACCTTGTAGTCGGCCGCGCCCAGCAGCTTGTTGCCGGCGAACTTGCCGAAGCGGCTGCGGTTGATCAGCCCCTGCGGATGCTCGATGCGGAAACCCAGCGAGAACGGCTTGGCCTCCATGAACACGCCGCGCTCGTGCAGCATCTCGAAGGTATCGCGCGCGCTGTGGCCGACCGCCAGGATGACGTGGTCGGCTTCCAGGTATTCGCCGTTGGACAGCTTCAGGCCGCGTACCTGGCCGTCGTCGATCTCGAAATCGTCGACGCGCGTCTCGAAGCGGATCTCGCCGCCCAGTTCGATGATTTCGGCGCGCATCTTCTCGACCATGCTCACCAGGCGGAAGGTACCGATGTGCGGGCGCGCCTTGTACAGGATGTCCTCCGGCGCGCCGGCACGCACAAACTCGTTCAGCACCTTGCGGCCATAGTGCCTGGGGTCCTTGATCTGGCTGTACAGCTTGCCGTCCGAGAACGTGCCCGCGCCGCCTTCGCCGAACTGCACGTTCGACTCCGGGTTGAGCACGCTCTTGCGCCACAGGCCGAAGGTGTCCTTGGTGCGCTCGCGCACTTCCTTGCCGCGCTCCAGGATGATCGGGCGGAAGCCCGACTGCGCCAGGATCAGGCCGGCCAGCAGGCCGCACGGGCCCATGCCGATCACCACCGGGCGCGGATGCGAGCTGCTGGCCTGCGCGCGCGCGACGAAGTGGTACTCCATGTCGGGCGTCACGCTCCAGTTCGGCTTGCCGGCCATGCGCTTGATCGCCGCGGCCTCGTCACTGACTTCGATATCGATGATGTAGGTCAGCTTGATATCCGAGCGCTTGCGCGCATCGTGGGCACGGCGGAACACGGTATAGCCGATCAGGCCGTCTCCCTTGACGCCGATCTGCGCCGCGCTGGCGCGCACGGCGGCGTCCAGGTCGCTTTCGGTATGGTCGAGCGGGAGTTTGACTTCACTTAGACGTAGCATGGGGAACCCGAGAACTGCGGCCGGGGGGTTGGGCACACAAACGTGCCAGGCCGGCCGGAGCGCAATTTTATAGTTTTTCGGGCGCGAGGTCGGCAATCCGGCGGGATGCAGGCTTGCGGACCGAGCCGCCGGGGCGCGCAGGCCGCATGAGCAAGGCCTTCACGAGTGCCAGCAAACCCGGCGGTTGCGCGATCGCCAGCGCGCCCGGGCGCCGCGCCGCAACCTCCAGCCAGCCGCGTGCGGGCACGACCAGCGTGTCGCCGGCGCGCAGCCGCTGGCGCGGCATATGGCAGGTATCGGCCAGCCATTGCGGCGGCCCGACGATTTCCAGTTCGCCCGCACTGGCATGCAGCACGGCGCCCGCCGCCACGCGGATGCGCAGGCTCTGACCGGCCGCGAGCCGCACGGAGGGTGATGCGGAGGAAGTGTCTTCAGGATCGCTTTGCATGACGTGACTCCGGTAACAGGCACAGGACTCCAGCCTATCGACCGGCACCCGCCCGCGGCAGGCACACCCCGGAACCGCACGGACCAGAACAGCAAAGCGAATTCCGCCCTGTTACGATACAGCCGCCCCGCTTCTGTATCTGTACCGATGCGGCCAACCACGCCACGATGCCGCCATGGATTCCGCCCCGCTCTACCGCCAGGTTGCCGGCCACTATCGCCGCGCCATCGAATCCGGCACGCTCACCGCCGGCGACCGCATGCCGTCCGTGCGCGCGCTGATGGCGCTGCATAGCGTCAGCCTGTCCACCGCGCTGCAGGCCTGCCGGCAACTTGAGAGCGACGGCTTGCTGGAAGCGCGGCCGCGCTCGGGCTATTTCGTCGCGGCGCCGCAGCGTTCGCCGCTGGCGGCGCTGGCCGAGCCGGCGGCGGCCTTGCCCGATCCGGCGCAGTACGTCGGCATCCACCAGCGCATTTCCGGATTGCTGGCGCGCGGCCAGCACCAGCATGTGCACACCAACCTCGGCGGCGCCTATTGCGCGCCGTCGCTGTATCCGACCGAAGCGCTGCGCAGCGCCGCGGCCCGTGCGCTGCGCCGCCATCCGATGCTGTTCGGCGAAGCGGTCGAGCCCGACGGCTACCACCCGCTGCGCGCCGCGCTGGCGCGCCAGGCGCTGCGCTCGCGCGTGCAGCTGGCGCCGGAAGAGATCGTCATCACAAACGGCTGCACCGAGGCGCTCAACCTGGCGCTGCGCGCGGTAGCCGGTCCCGGTGACGTAATCGCGGTGGAGTCCCCGACCTACTACGGCCTGCTGCAGATCCTGGAAAGCCTGGGCATGCGCGCGCTGGAAATCCCTTGCAGCCCGCAGACCGGCATCTCGCTCGAGGCGCTGGAGCTGGCCGCGCAGCACTACGACAACATCCGTGCGGTGGCGGTGGTGCCCAACCTGCAGAACCCGCTCGGCTGCATCATGCCGGATGCGAACAAGGCGCGGCTGGTGCAGTGGTGCGAGGCGCGCGGCATCGCGCTGATCGAGGACGACTGCTTCTCGGCCACCGCCGACGGCGACACCCCGCCGGCCGCGGCCAAGGCATGGGACGAAAGCGGCAACGTGATCCACTGCGCCTCGCTGCACAAGGTGCTGGCGCCGGGCATGCGGCTGGGCTGGATTGCCGCGGGCAAGTGGCAGGCGCGCGTGGAGATGCTGAAGTTCGGGCTGTCGCGGCCCAACGAGATGCTGTCGCAGATGGCGGCGGCGGACTTCCTGGCCTCCGGCGCGCATGACCGCCACCTGCGCCGGCTGCGCACGCGGCTGCAGGCGCAGCGCGAATGGTTCGCGCAGGCGGTGGCGGCGAGCTTTCCGGCCGGCACGCGGCTGGGCGCGCCGCGCGGCGGCATGCACCTGTGGGTGGAGATGCCCGCGCAGGTCTCGTCCGAAGCGGTGTTCGACGAGGCCCTGGCGGCCGGCATCCGCGTGATGCCGGGCGTGATGTTCTCCAATGCCGGACGCTTCGACCACTGCCTGCGCATCAACTGCGGCACGCCACGCTCGACGCAGATCGAACGCGCGCTGGGAACGCTGGCCTCGGTGGTGCAGCGGCTGGCCGGCTAGCGGCGCCGTCTATTTGCAACATCACTCCCTTTTTACGCCTTGCTCGCCTATCCTAGTGCGCTGTTGCGCAGGAGGGGTGGCCCGGCTGGTTCCCGGGCATCGGCAAAGACCGCCGCGCAGCACGGGAAAAAATAAAAAGGAGAATGGCCTTGAGCAGTGCATCCGCGGCGTCGCCCGCCGGCAATACCGGCAACCTTGGCGATCACCCAGACGACTACCCGACCCTGTTCCAGCTCGCACCGGTATCGCTGTGGCTGGAAGACTTCAGCGCCGTGCGCCGGCACTTCGAGCGGTTGCGCAGCGAAGGCGTTACCGACCTGCGCGCGTGGCTGCGCGCCGACCCGCAGCAGGTGGCGCGGTGCTCTGCGCTGATCCGCGTGATCGCCGTCAACCAGCGCACGCTCGACCTGTTCCGCGCGGCCGATCTCGACGACCTGGTGGCCAACCTCGACACCGTGTTCCGCGACGACATGTTCGACCAGCACGTGGAAGAACTCGGCCAGCTGTGGGATGGCGGCAAGCGCTTTGCCAGCCAGACCGTCAACTACACGCTCGACGGCGAGCGGCTCGATATCCGGCTGGAGGCCACGGTGATGCCTGGCCATGAAGACACCTGGGAACGCGTGCTGCTGTCGGTCGAGGACATCACCGCGCGCGTGCGCACCGAGCGCGAACTGCGCCACAGCGAGCAATATGCGCTCGGAGTGTTCGAGCATTCACCGGTGTCGTTGTGGGTGGAGGACTTCAGCGCGGTCAAGATGTTGCTGGATGAGGTGCGCGCCGCCGGCATCACCGACTTCCGCACCTTCCTCAACGTGCATCCGGATTTTGTCTCGCGCTGCATGCAGGAGATCCGCGTGCTCGACGTCAACCAGCAGACGCTGCTGATGTTCGGCGCGGAATCGAAGCAGATCCTGCTGTCGCGGCTGGGCGACGTGTTCCGCGACGACATGCGCATCCACTTTGCCGAGCAGCTGATCGACCTCTGGCATGAAAAGCTGTGGCAGCAGCGCGAGGTCATCAACTACGCGCTGGACGGCCGCGCGGTGGATGTCTTCATGCAATGGTCGGTGTTTCCGGGGCGCGAAGCGGACTGGGACCAGGTGCTGGTGTCGCTGACCGACATCACCGCGCGCAAGAAGGCCGAGGCCTATGTTGAGTTCCTGGGCAAGCACGACGTGCTGACCAAGCTCTACAACCGCGCCTACTACGAAGACGAACTGGCACGGCTGGGCCGCAAGGGCCCTTGGCCGGTCAGCGTGGTGGCGGTGGACCTGAACGGGCTGAAGGTGGTCAACGACCAGTTCGGCCACGCCGACGGCGACGGACTGCTGCGCCGCACCGGTGAGGTGCTGAAGAAGGCCGTGGGCGAGCAGGCCTGCGTGGCCCGCATCGGTGGTGACGAGTTCATGATCCTGCTGCCGGGGCGCGACGAGCGCGGCGCCGCCACCGTGGTCGAACAGATCGACAAGGTGGTGGAACTGAACAACCAGTTCTATCCGGGCGCGCGGCTGAGCTTCTCCATCGGCCACGCCACCTGCGTGCAGGGCGACCGCCTCAGCGACGCCGTCAAGCTGGCGGACAGCCGCATGTACGACGCCAAGCGCGCCTACTACGAGACGCCGGGCAACGAGCGGCAGCGCGACTGAGGGACTGGCCGGGCGTGTTTCAGCCCGGCGAGCATTCGCCGCGCATCAGCGCCCACTCCTCGCACTGCTTGCCGGACGGAAAAGTGCAGATGCCAGTCTGGCCGCCGGGCGTCGACACGATCTGCAGCTTGCCGCCGCGTTGCGTGCAATTGACCGAGGCGGGGTTCGCCATGCCGATGGCGGCGCCGGTGTCTGCCGGGCGTTCTGCAGGCGTGGTGGCGCAGCCAGTCGCGCAAATGGCGCCGGCCACCCACAGTGCGGTACGAACGCACATCGCGATCTCCGTGTCGAGGTGAAGGAGAGGCGGCGGACCGCCCAAAGCAAAGAGCCGGCAAGCCGGCTCTCTTGCGTATTACAGGTAGACGATCAACGCCACGCCCACCACGATCAGCCCGAACTTGGCCACGTAGTAGGCCTTGCGGTTCCAGGCCTTGAAGCGCCGCCGGTATTGCCCGCCCAGCCAGACGAAGCGGAACAGCCGGTTGATCATGCCGGTCTGGTCATGCTCGTCGTTAGGCGAGCTGGCCGCGGTCATGACCTTGCGGCCCATCCAGTGGTTGAACTTTGTCGCCCAGCCATAGCGCATCGGACGCTCGATATCGCAAAACAGGATCAGCCGGTTGGCGTCGCTGCGGTTCTCGGCCCAGTGCAGGTAGGTTTCGTCGAACACCACGCCTTCGCCGTCGCGCCAGCTGTGGCGCTCGCCGTCGACCTCGATATAGCAACGGTCGTCGTTGGGCGTGGCCAGGCCCAGGTGGTAGCGCAGCGAACCGGCGAACGGGTCGCGGTGCGGGTTGAGCTTGCCGCCCGGCGGCAGCTCGGCGAACATCGCGGCCTTCACGGTCGGCAGTTCGCGCAGCAGCGCAACCGTCTTGGGGCACAGCACTTCGGCCGACGGGTGCTGGGCTTCGTACCACTTCAGATAGAAGCGCTTCCAGCCGTACTTGAAGAAGGAATTGAAGCCGGCATCGTCGTTCTTTTCCGCGGCCTTGATCTTGCGCATCGCGGCCAGCGCCAGGCCTTCGTCGCGGATTTCAGGCCAGGCGGCGCGCAGCTTTTCCAGGTCGGGGAATTTTTCGACCGGAATATACGGGGTGCGCGGCACGCCCGAGAACGCGTACATAAAGCAGTTGATCGGCGCGACCAGCGCCGAATGGTCCAGCAGCTGGCGCCAGATGCGCAGGCGCACCTTGCCGCGGAAGTGCACATACAGGATGGCACCGAGGTAGCCCGCGACGATTATCCACTTGATCACCGAAATCCTCCTGGTCAACCGTCACCGCCGCAACACAAGCGCTGCGGGCAGGCTGGGTGAAAACCGGTATTTTAGCGAAACGGCAGGCGCACCGCAGCTTGAGCCGGATGCGGCACATGGCCCCGGCCGCGGCCGGGTGCCCAGCAGGTGCGTTCAGGACTCGCCGCGTGACTGGCGGGCGATGCGCTCGATCAGCGCCTGCGCGTCGTCGGGCAGGCCCTGCAACGTCAGCAGGCGCGCATTGAGCACCAGGTTTTCCAGCACCAGCTTGGCGGTGGAGGCCCACATCGTGGCCAGCAGCGCCTCCGTTGGCAGGCCGGACGCTTCCATCTCGACCGAGCGCTCGGCGATCAGCCGGCATGCCAGACGGCGCAGCGCGCCGTCGTCGAACGGCAGGTCGGCGTAGTCGATCGGGTCTTCCTTCTCTACTTCCACCATCAGTTGCAGCAGGGTGTCTTCTGTCATGGGGCAGACTCCTGGCAAGGCAAAATTACCAAACTACACGCGGAAATCCGCAGCCATGTCGGCATCGGTGCGCGCCTCCAGGCGGCCCGAACGGCACGCGGCCACGAATTGATCGTAGTCTCGCTCGACCTGGTCGGCATAGCCGTTGGCATAGCCTACCATCGCGTCGGCCATGCGGTCGCTGCGGCCCAGGTAGCCGCTGATCTCGGCGCCGAGGCCACTGGCCTTGGCGTGCGCCCGCGCCAGCACCCAGCCGCACAGCGCCGCGTACCTCGGCGTCCATCAGCTCGATCTGGCGATCATGCGGCCGTAGCGCAGCGGCACCAGCCGCGGCACCCGGGCTTTCGCTGCTGGTCTCCAGCAGCGCCACGGGGTCGCGGTCGACGTTGCCGATGGTGTCATGCGCGCCACGCGGCACCTGCTGGCGCAGGGCCTTGCCACGCTCACAGCGTGCCTCGACCTTGTCCGTGGATGCGGGCGCCCCTTCCGCTTGCCGTATCGCCACAATGCCTCCCCTGCCGGCGCCGCCGGCGGTTGCCCTTTGTGCAGCATCTGCAACGAAGCTAATGCAGCGCGCCGCGGCTTGTCAATCGACAGGCCGCGGCGAGAGCGAGGCGGGACGCTTACAGTGCCGGCGGCTGGCGGCGGAAGCCCACGCCGAAGCGGTTCCAGGCGTTGATGGCCGAGATCAGCAGCGTCAGGTCGGCCATTTCCTTTTCCGAGAACTGCTCGCGCAGCGCGTTGTAGTCCGCGTCCGGCGCCTGGCTTTGCGGCAGCAGTGTCAGTGCCTCGGTCCAGGCCAGCGCGGCGCGCTCGCGCGGGGTGAACCAGCTCACCTCGCGCCAGGCGGGCAGCAGGTTCAGGCGGCGCTCGCTTTCGCCATGCTTGCGGGCGTCGGCCACGTGCATGTCCAGGCAGAAGGCGCAGCCGTTGATCTGCGAGGCGCGGATCTTCACCAGTTCCTTCAGGCTGGATTCCAGCGAGCAGCGCGCCAGGTAGACCTCCAGTCCGATCATCGCCTTGTAGGCGTCCGGGGCCACGTCCTGCCAGTTCATCCGTTCTTCCATGGTGGTTCTCCAGTTCGTCAGGGTTGGATCCTTGCAGGCACCTGGCGCGTTCTGCCGGTGCCCGTTGGAATGAAAGATAGGCCTCCAGATTGGCGCCGTACACGGCCAATTTACGGCAGACTTGGTAGACCAGTTTCCCCCGCCCCGGACCGCCATGGAACTGCACCTCGCCCTGGACCAGGCCAGCGACCTGACCGCGCAGATCGTCCACCAGATCCGCGACGCGATCCAGGCCGGTCGCCTGGAAGCCGGAGCGCGCATGCCGCCCACGCGCCTGCTCTGCACCCAACTGGGCGTGGCGCGCAAGACCGTGACCACCGCCTATGAGCGCCTGGTCGCCGAAGGCTGGCTGCATGCCCGCGTCGGTGACGGCACCTATGTGGCCGAAGGGCTGGCCCGGCCGCCCGTGCTCTTGGCGGCGGCGCCGGTGCTGCCGCCCGCGGTGCAGCGCTGGATGGCGGTGGAAACGCCCTTTCTCGGCCCGGCGGGCGCGGCGCGCTATGCCTTCCAGCCCGGCCAATCCGATACCGCGCGCTTTCCGCACGAGGCGTGGTCGCGCTGCGTACGCGCGGCACTGGCCGCCGAGCGGCAACGTCCGGCCGGCCCGGCCGATCCCGCCGGCGAGATGGCGTTGCGGCAGGCCATCGCCCGCCATATCGCCTTCACCCGCGGAGTGCAGAGCGCACCCACCGATATCCTGGTCAGCGGTGGCTCGCAGCAGGGCATCGACCTGATGGCCAGGCTGGTGCTCGGACCGGGCGCGGTGGTGGCGATCGAAGATCCGGGTTATCCGATGGCGCGTGCGCTGTTCCAGGGAATGGGCGCACGCGTGGTGCCGGTGCCGGTCGACGGCGAAGGGCTGGTGGTGGCGGCGCTGCCGAACGACGCCACGCTGGTCTACGTCACGCCCTCGCACCAGTCGCCGCTGGGCGTGCCGATGAGCCTGGCGCGGCGGCAGGCGCTGCTGGACTGGGCCGCGCGCTGTCATGCGGTGATCCTGGAAGACGACTACGACAGCGAATTCCGCTACGGCGGGCAGGCGCTCGACGCGCTGCAGACGCTGGACCGGCACGGCTGCGTGGTCTACCTCGGCACCTTCTCGAAAACGCTGGTGGCCAATCTGCGCGGCGGCTACATGGTGGTACCGCCGTGGTTGATGCCGGCGGCGCGCAAGGTCAAGCACCTGATGGACTGGTACACGCCGACGCTGATCCAGCAGGCGCTGGCGCGCTTCCTGGCCGAGGGACACCTGCTGCGCCATATCCGGCGCTCGCATGTGCGCCACACGCAGCGGCGCGCGCGCTTGCTGGCGCGACTGCATGGCGACCTGTCGCCGTGGCTGGAGCCGCTGCCGGCGATCGCTGGCTTCCACCTGGCGGCGCGGCTGCGCGTGCCGGTGGCGACCGAAACGCTGGTGTCGATGGCGCGGCTGGCTGACCTGGAGCTCGCCACGCTCGACCCGTTCTATGCACAGCAGCCCGCCACCTGCGCAGGCCTGTTGCTGGGCTTCGGCGCGATCGATCTGCTCGCTATCGACCCCGCACTGGACCGGCTGGCAATGGTACTCTCTGCGCTGGCACCGTTACCGCCACATGCCGCGTGATGCACGCGGCACGGAAATCGCACCAGGTGATGCATGCCGCGCTCGCGACATGCCGGTGACATAGCGCCGCAGTCATACTAGTGACCGCAAATATGCCGTGAACAAATCGGACGAGCGCCAGTCTTACTCGCTCATTCGCATTTCCACACACCACCAGAGTAGCGTTCATGACCAAGCGTTTGTTGTCCGCCATGCGTCAGTACGCATGGTTTGCAGGGGTGAAGCATCATGTCGTGCAGGGCGTCGAAGCCCTGGCGGAACTGCTCAAGTCCCCTTCCGCCGCGGCGCGCGCCGTCGCGGCCATCGTTGCCGAAACCGAGCACGGCGTACAGGTCTGGGTCTCGTACTTCGGCAAGCCGCTGGACCCGCACACCAACTACGTGCTGTGGCCGAACCGCGCGCTGCGCCCGGCGCGGCGGCGCATCCAGCCCTCTCCCATCGAACAGTTGCAGATGCGACGACGGCGCGACGACTAGCCGCGCCACGCTTTGCCGCATCGCTGCAGCGCCCCGCCGAAGCACGGCGCCGGGCGCTGGTGGCGCTCACGCGTCGGCCAAGCGCCGCAGCAGGTTGCGATAGACGCCGGTCAGCCCGATGACCGCTTCGTGCACCTGGCCGAGTGTCTGCGACACCTGCCTTTGCAGGCGGCGGCTCCACTACAATGGTTTTGCTGTTCCCGTCCCCGACAAGGAGAAGACATGTCCGAACCGCTACATGACGAAGCGTTGGTCAATCTCTACCTGGAACGTATTTCGGCCCTTTCGGTGAGCGCCTTCGATGGTGCCGATGTCAGCGGCGAACTCGATACGGTGATGCGCGAGGCGGTAACGAAATGCCAGGCCGCCGGCGGTCCGCAGGCGCAGGGAACGCTGACCGTGCTGGCCTCGCGGCTGCGTGAACGCGCGCAGGCCGCCGACCGCGAAGACCAGCCGCTGGTGCGCGATACGTTCACGCGCGCGGCGGAACTGGTGCGCGCATAGACGCCAATGGTTGCGCGTCGCGCAGTATTACATCGAAGCTGTGAGAGTCAATCTGGCCGGACGGCCTATAGGGCAACGCCTTGAAGGATTGCGGCGAATGCCGCGAAAGGCGTTGGTTGCGGGGGCAGGACTTGAACCTGCGACCTTCGGGTTATGAGCCCGACGAGCTGCCAACTGCTCCACCCCGCGTCTGAAGAGAAAGATTATGTCTGATTCACACGCGCATGGCAAGCATTATCTTTGCCTGCGCGTGAAATCGTTCGTGCCTGCATGTTTGCGCGTGCCGCGCTTCATGCGATGCGCTTCAGTTTGCCGTCCAGTTCATGCGCCATGAGCGCGGTCTCGACATAGAGCGGTTGACCTGGCCCAGCGCTTCGAGCTTGGTGTCGAACGAACGATTGGGAAAGGGATTGTGGCGTCCTGCGAGGATCTCGCCGTCGGTGCGACGGATGATCTCGACCAGGATGGCCCACTTGCCCTTGGGCAGCGCAATCACTTCATAGACGATCTTGTAGCCTTCATATTCCGGCATGGCGGAGGCACTCCTTGTGCTGCAATGGCGAGCGAGACTTCGCCCGTCCGCTTCCAGCGTAGGAATGCCGGCCCCAATCAAAAATGATCCAGGTCAATGACGATGGATCACGGTTTGATATAAGCCGTTGCGCCAATCGCAATGGCGCATCCAGGTGCGCCACAAGGCCTGCATGCCGCGCGCAGGTATCACACCGGTGGCCCGAGCAGGCGGTCCACCAGCGCATAGCCCGCACCGAATGCCGCCACTTCCGCCGCATGGCGCGTGGCGAACTGTTGCGGACCGCTGGCAAGCAGCTCGGTATCGCCTGCATCGGCAGGGTCTGCCCCCTCCTGCGACACCCGCACTTCATAACCCCATCGCCCGATACTGCCCCCGCCTTGCGGCGACACCAGGACATAGACGTCCATGCCGCGATACTCCTCGACGCGCCAGTCTGCGTGTTCCATGCAATTTGCTCCAGGGTCGGATATGGTGGTGCTGCTTCGAGCCTAGGAGGCTGCACGTGCGTGTGCAAGGTATGACGCAGCAATCGCGCTGTCAGCGAGCGATCTGGAATGGAACTGGGGGGAAACGAGGAGGACGAACGGAGAGCGGAGAAACAAAAAGGGCTTCCGTTTCCGGAAGCCCTCTTCTTTCTACATAGGTGGCGCGGCTGGCAGGATTCGAACCCACGACCCCTTGGTTCGTAGCCAAGTACTCTATCCAACTGAGCTACAGCCGCACTCGAGAAAAGAGATTATATCTGAGTTTTGGATTTTGTGAAGCCCCTCCGCAACTTTTTCTCATTTTTTTGTGATGTGGGCCTCCCGCCAGCGTTTTTCTATAATGAGTACCCGAAGAAGTGATCCGGACCATGAACAAGGCATTTGTCAAAGAGTCGTCTGGCGACGAGGACGACGACCTCCCCGAAGGCGCAACGCCGCTACCTCCCGGCACCAAGAACTACATCACCGCCGGAGGCTACAACCGCCTGCGCAATGAATTGATGCAGCTGATCGACGTCGACCGGCCCGATGTGGTGCAGATCGTGTCGTGGGCGGCATCCAATGGCGACCGCTCCGAGAACGGCGACTACCTGTACGGCAAGAAGCGTCTGCGCGAAATCGACCGCCGCATCCGCTTCCTGACGCGCCGACTGGACAAGGCCGAGGTGGTCGACCCGTCCCTGCAGGGCGACAACGACCAGATCTTTTTCGGCGCCACCGTCACCTATGTCAATCGCGCCGGCGAAGAAACCACCATCACCATTGTCGGCATGGATGAAGTCGACCTGGACAGCAACCACGTAAGCTGGATCTCGCCGATCGCCAAGGCACTGATCAAGGCGCGCGAAGGCGACACCGTGGCGTTGCGCACGCCTGCCGGGGTCGAGCAGATCGATATCCTGGAAGTCCGCTACCCGACGCCGCGCGGCGCCGAGTAAGCGCGCGCCGCCGGCGGCGGCGCTCAGCCGCCGTCGTTGCGGTCGCGGAAGATGCGGATGACGTCGGGGTTGCGGCGCAGCCCGCGCATCACGTTGGCAAGGTGCAGGCGGTTCTGCACCTGAATGAGGAACTGCATGTACGTGGCTTCCTGGTGGCTGCCGTCCTGCTGCTCCATCGCCACGTGCGCGACGTTGGCGTCGGCGGCGGTCAGGTCCGCCGCGACGCGCGCGACGATGCCCTTGACGTTGCGCACCATCACCTTGATCGACACATCGAAGGCGCGCGTGGTCTTCTTGGCCCACATCACGTCGATCCAGTGCTCAGGATCCTTGCTGTGCAGGCGCTTGGCGATCCTGCAATCCTGCACATGGATCTGCAGCCCTTCGCCCTTGCCCAGGTAGCCAACGATGGAGTCGCCGGGGATCGGGCGACAGCACGCCGAGAAGATCATCGACATGCCTTCGTCGCCGGTGATCGGCACCGCCGGCGCTTCTTCGCCGGCAAAGGTCTGCACCGCCGCCAGCAGCGCGCTGTCGACGTCGCCGGACAGCTCCTGCAGCAGGATCTCCATGCGCTTGGCCACCACCGCAGGCACGCGTCGGCCCAGCGCTAGGTCGGCGAAGATGTCTTCGCGGTGCTTGTTGCCGGTCCACTGGATCATGCGGTCCCACACCGACTGCGGCACGGCCTTCAGCTCGATGCCGAGCTGGCGCGCGGACTGTTCCAGCAGGCGCTCGCCGAGCTGGATGGCCTCGTCGAGCTTGGTGGTCTTCAGGTAGTGGCGGATCGCCGCGCGCGCCTTGCCGGTGCGCACGAACGACAGCCAAGCCGGATTGGGCTTGGAGTACGGCGCCGTCACCACCTCGACGATATCGCCGCTCTTGAGCTCGGTGCGCAGCGGCAGCAGCTCATTGTTGATCTTGACCGCGACGCACTGGTTGCCCAGGTCGCTGTGCACCGCGTAGGCAAAGTCCAGCGCGGTGGCGCCGCGCGGCAGCGCGCGGATATGGCCCTTGGGCGTGAACACGTAGACCGCGTCCGGGAACAGGTCGATCTTGACGTGCTCCAGGAACTCCTGCGAATCGCCGGTCTGGCTCTGGATATCGAGCAGCGACTGCAGCCACTGGTGCGCCTGCTGCTGGATATCGTTGGCGTGATCGGCCTGGTGCTTGTACATCCAGTGCGCGGCCACCCCCGCCTCGGCGATCTGGTGCATGTCGCGCGTGCGGATCTGGAACTCCACCGGCGTGCCGAACGGGCCCACCAGCGTGGTGTGCAGCGACTGGTAGCCGTTGATCTTGGGGATGGCGATGTAGTCCTTGAACTTGCCAGGCATGGGCTTGTACAGCCCGTGCAGCGCGCCCATCGCCATGTAGCAGTGCATCTGCGTTTCCACCACCACGCGGAAACCGTACACGTCGAGCACCTGCGAGAACGACAGCTGCTTGTCGTGCATCTTGCGGTAGATGCTGTAGAGCGTCTTCTCGCGGCCAGACAGTTCGGCCACGATGCCGGCGTCGGCCAGCGCCTTCTGCGCGGCCTCCAGGATGCGCCTGACTACCTCGCGCCGGTTGCCGCGTGCGGCCTTGACGGCTTTTTCCAGCGTGGCATAGCGGAACGGCGAGCCGACCTTGAACGACAGTTCCTGCAGTTCGCGGTAGATCGTGTTCAGACCGAGACGATGCGCGATCGGCGCATAGATCTCCATGGTCTCCACCGCGATGCGGCGGCGCTTCTCCGGCGGCACGAAGTCGAGCGTGCGCATGTTGTGCGTACGGTCGGCCAGTTTCACCAGGATCACGCGCACGTCGCGCGCCATCGCCAGCAGCATCTTGCGGAAGCTCTCCGCCTGCGCCTGCTCGCGGCTCTGGAATTCGAGCTTGTCCAGCTTGGTCAGGCCATCGACCAGTTCGGCGACCTTGGGACCGAATTTCTCGGCCAGCTCGCTCTTGGTGATGCCCTGGTCTTCCATCACGTCGTGCAGCAGCGCCGCCATGATGGACTGGACGTCCAGCTTCCAGTCCGCGCACAACTCGGCCACCGCCACCGGATGGGTGATGTAGGGCTCGCCGCTCTGGCGGTACTGGCCGAGGTGGGCCTCGTCGGAAAACTGGAAGGCTTCGCGCACCCGCGCCAGGTCGGGCGCCTTCAGGTACGCGAGCTTTTCCATCAGCCGGGTGATGGAAATGACCTGCTGGCGCGGCGGTACCGCCGGCTGCGAGGTCGGGCCGAAGAAGTGCCGGTATGACTGCGCCAGCACTGCATCGATAAACAGACTGTCCGCCGCCGGCTGCGTCGTCTGCTGCACCGCGGCCAGTTCGTCCTGCACGGCGGCGCCCCTGGCCTTGGCCGGCGCCAGCGCGACGGCGCGTTCGCCGACGACATCGTCGCCGAGCGGATCGGGCAGATTGGGAGCGCCGGTGCGCGCGTTCACGGAAGACTGGCCCGGAATGGTGCGCTTACGCGCCGTGGGCGGAACCGCATCCCCATGCGCCTCCCCGCGCGGGTGCGCAGGCACCACGGCTGTCGGCGACGGCTGGGTGGGAGGCTTGGAGGGCGGATGGGGCGAAGGCATGGCGGCGGCCCGGGAAATCCGGCTGGATACGTGCTGGCACGATGCGAGGATGAGCCATGGGCCGCCTGGTCGATCAGGTCGGGACCTTTTTCAGCATCTCGATGCCGACCTGGCCCGACGCGATCTCGCGCAGTGCCACCACGGTCGGCTTGTCCTTCGCTTCGACCTTGGGCGTGTGGCCCTGCACCAGCTGGCGCGCACGATACGTGGCCGCCAGCGCGAGCTCGAAACGGTTCGGAATGTGTTTCAGACAATCTTCGACGGTAATACGCGCCATATCAAATCCACCTTGGGACAAAACCTTGTGTTGGGTTGCCATTTTACAGCACGCGGCGGAAAACGCCGGCGGCGCCTCCGCGCGCATGCATCGGCTCAGTGAATGCCGAGCTCGATAAACAGCTCCGAGTGCCGCGCCTTCTGCGACGAAAAGCGCAGACGGGTGGCCCTGACCACGTTGCGCAACTCCTCCAGCGCATCGTCGAAGACTTCATTGATGATGACGTAGTCCGACTCCGACGCGTGCGACATCTCGCTGCCCGCCGCCAGCAGCCGGCGCACGATTACGTTGGGCTCGTCCTGGCCGCGCTTCTTCAGGCGCTCTTCCAGCGCGGTCAGCGACGGCGGCAGGATAAAGATCTCGACCGCGTTGGAAAAACGCTGGTGCACCTGCTGCGCACCTTGCCAGTCGATTTCCAGCAGCACGTCGTTGCCCAGCGCCATCTGTTGCTCGATCCACACGCGCGAGGTCGCGTAGTAGTTGCCGTGGACCTCGGCCCACTCCAGGAACTCGCCGCGGTCGCGCGCGGTGCGGAAGGCGTCGACGGTGACAAAGTGGTACTCGCGCCCGTCCTGCTCGCCAGGGCGCGGGGCGCGGGTGGTGTGCGAGATCGACAGGCGGATGGCCGGGTCCTGCGCCAGCAGCTTGTTGACCAGCGTCGACTTGCCGGCTCCGGACGGCGCCACCACCATGAAGAGGTTGCCGGGGTAGACGGTATCGATGGCAGTGTGAGGCGCAGTTTTAGACGTTGGGCTCATGATGATTCTGGTGACAGTCTTTATTCGAGGTTCTGGACCTGCTCGCGCATCTGCTCGATCAGCAGCTTGAGCTCCATCGAGGCATCGGCCAGTTCCTTGGCCGCGGCCTTGGAGCCGAGCGTGTTGGCCTCGCGGTTGAGCTCCTGCATCATGAAGTCCAGGCGCTTGCCGACCTGGCCGCCCTTCTTCAGGATGTGGCGCGTTTCGTTCAGGTGCGCCTGCAGCCGCGACAGCTCTTCGGCGATATCGATGCGGATGCCGTAGACCGTGGCTTCCTGGCGGATGCGCTCGGCGATCTCGTCGCGGCTCATCGACGGCATGCCGTTGGGCGCGGCCAGGTTGAAGGCTTCCTGCAGGCGCTCCGTCAGCTTTTCCTGGTGGTGCGCGATCAGTTGCGGGATGGTCGGCGTCAGGCGCTCGACGATCGCCAGCATGGCGTCGACCCGCTCCATCAGCGTGGCCTTGAGCGCGTCGCCCTCGCGACGGCGCGCTTCCAGCAGTTGGTCCAGCGCCTCGCGCGCGGCGCCCAGCACGGCTTCGCGCAGCGAATCCTGCGACAGCTCGGGCTCGACCAGCACGCCCGGCCAGCGCAGGATCTCGCCCATGCGCAGCGTGCCGGCGCTGGCGAAGGTGGCGGCCACCGTGGTTTCCAGCGCGCGGATCTGCGCCAGCAGGCCGTCGTTGAGCGCCAGCGTGGCGCCGCCGGCGTCGGTGCGCTGCAGGTTGATGCGGCATTCCAGCTTGCCGCGCGACAGTTCGGCCATCAGCATTTCGCGCAGAGCCGGCTCGAAGGCGCGGCACTCTTCCGGGGCCCGGAACAACAGGTCGAGGAAACGCGAATTGACAGTGCGGAATTCCACCGAAACTGACGCCGTGCGCCCGCTGGGGTCGCCCTGCGCGTTGGTCAATGGCGCCTGGCGCGTCGCCAGGCCATAGCCTGTCATGCTGTGGATCATTGGATATTCTCGTGAATGGGGGCGGCCCCGGGGCGCTGGCGGCCCGCAGACGCCCTCCTCGAGCCTCCCGCGACCGGATCCGGGAGCGCTCTCAAAACGTTGAAAGGAGGGCAATAATGCCCGTATTTGTGTTCTTTACAAGTGACCGATTAGCCCGGACAATCCGGAGGCAATTCAGGTCCCTATTCCCATGACAGAGTCCAAGGGCACGACACAACCGAAGAGTGCACCGCTGCCCGTCGGCACGCTGTTGTCCAACTATCGTATTGTAAAGAAGTTGGCCAGCGGGGGGTTCAGTTTCGTCTACCTGGCCACCGACGAGACCGGCGCACCTGTTGCCATCAAGGAATACCTGCCGTCGTCGCTGGCGCGGCGCAACCCGGGCGAACTGATCCCCGTGGTGCCCGAGGAAAACGCCGCGGCGTTCCGGCTGGGCCTGAAGTACTTCTTCGAAGAGGGCCGCTCGCTGGCCCGCATCTCCCATCCCAGCGTGGTGCGCGTGGTGAACTTCTTCCGCGAGAACGCCACGGTCTACATGGTGATGAACTACGAGCTGGGCAAGACGCTGCAGGAGCACGTGCTGGCGGCCCGGCAGCAGGGCCGCGCCAAGGTGCTGCGCGAGCATTTCATGCGCAAGGTCTTCCACGACCTGATGAGCGGCCTGCGCGAGGTGCATATCCACAAGCTGCTGCACCTGGACATCAAGCCCGGCAACATCTACCTGCGCGAGGACGAATCCCCGATCCTGCTGGATTTCGGCGCCGCGCGGCAGACCCTGACCATGGAAGCGGCCCGCTTCCAGCCGATGTACACCCCCGGCTTTGCCGCGCCGGAGCTGTACGGCAAGCATTCCGAGCTGGGCCCCTGGACCGACATCTACAGCCTGGGCGCGACACTCTACGCCTGCATGGCTGGCATGCCGCCGCAGGAAGCCAACCAGCGCGAGAAGGACGACCGCATGGGCGAGGCAGTGCTGCGGCTGCGCAGCAGCTACACCAACGGCCTGGTGGACCTGGTCGAATGGTGCCTGCGCCTGACCCCGTCCGAACGCCCGCAGAGTGTGTTCCGGCTGCAGAAGGAGCTGCGCGAGCAGACCAATGCGCTGGGCGAGCAGGCCGCGGCCCAGCCGCCGGTGCCGGCCGAGCGCCCCGCCCCGACCTCGCGCTTCCTGACGCTGCTGCGCCGGCGTGACGAGCCCGCCCCCGGCGCAAGCGTCGAATAAATCACAACCTGCCACGCCCCCGGCGCGGCCAATTTATTAGATTTCCCGAGCCAACATGCGATTCTCTGTCTACCAGGAAAGCAGGAAAGGCGGCCGCCGCATCAACCAGGATCGCATGGGCTACTGCTTCACGCGCGATGCGCTGCTGATGGTACTGGCCGACGGCCTGGGCGGCCACGCCCATGGCGAGGTCGCCGCGCAGCAGGCGTTGCAGACGCTGGCCCGCCAGTTCCAGGCCCAGGCGCGCCCCACCGTGCGCAACCCAGCGGAGTTCCTGCAGGACACCATCATGCTGGCGCACCGCGAAATCCACCGCTACGCGGAAGCCCACCGCATGGCCGACGTGCCGCGCACGACCGTGGTCTGCTGCCTGGTACAGCACGGCCAGATCCACTGGGCGCACGCGGGCGACTCGCGCTACTACCTGCTGCGCAAAGGCCGGCTGCTGACGCGCACGCGCGACCACTCCAAGATCGAGAACCTGCTGCAGCAGGAGCGCGTGCTGCCGATGCAGGTAGCCAACCACCCCGAGCGCAACAAGCTCTACAACTGCCTGGGCTCGCCCAACCTGCCGCTGATCGACCTGGGCGGGCCGGTGCGGCTGGAGCCGGGCGACGTGGCCCTGCTCTGCTCGGACGGGCTGTGGGGCAGCCTGGAAGAGCCGGTGGTGGTGGACAAGCTCTCGCGCCTGTCCGTGGTGCAGGCAGTGCCGGCGCTGATCGAGCAGGCGCTGCAGAACGCCGGAGAAGGCGCCGACAACACCACCGGCATCGCCATGATGTGGGAACTGGACAGCACCACCACCGGGCAGGATGCGGTGATGACCGACACGCTGCCGCTGAATGCCTTCACCACGTCGATCCTGGAGCGCACCGGGTCGGACAGCGACCTCCTGTCCGAGGAGGAGATCGAGCGCTCGATCGCCGAGATCCGCGCCGCAATCGACAAGACCAGCAACCTGATGCGCTGACGCCGTACGCGGGCCCAAAGGAGCACCAAAGGGGCACCAAAGCAGCGCTCAAAGGCTGGCGGCGTTAGAATCGCGGTCTCTCCCCGATTCGGACAAACCATCTCATGCGACCCAGCGGCCGCGCAGCCGATGCGCTGCGTTCCATCAGCCTTACCCGCCACTACACCCGCCACGCCGAAGGCTCCGTCCTGTGTGCCTTTGGCGATACCAAGGTGCTGTGCACCGCCAGCGTGCTGGCCAAGGTGCCGCCGCACAAGAAGGGCAGCGGCGAAGGCTGGGTCACGGCCGAATACGGCATGCTGCCGCGCGCCACGCACACCCGCTCGGACCGCGAGGCCGCGCGCGGCAAGCAGACCGGCCGCACGCAGGAGATCCAGCGCCTGATCGGCCGCGCCATGCGCTCGGTGTTCGACCTGGCGGCGCTGGGCGAATACACGCTGCACCTGGACTGCGACGTGCTGCAGGCCGACGGCGGCACCCGCACCGCTGCCATCACCGGCGCCTTTGTCGCCGCGCATGACGCGGTTTCCGCCATGCTGCGCGATGGCCTGATCGCCGCCAGCCCGATCCGCGACTTTGTCGCCGCGGTCTCCGTCGGCATGGTCGACGGCGTGCCGGTGCTCGACCTCGACTATGCCGAGGACAGCAGCTGCGATACCGATATGAACGTGGTCATGACCGGCAGCGGCGGCTTTGTCGAGGTGCAGGGCACCGCCGAGGGTGCGCCCTTCAGCCGCGCCGACCTGGACGCGATGACGCGCCTGGCCGAAGCCGGCATCGCGCGCCTGGTGCAGCACCAGCGTGAAGCGCTCGGCCTGGCCTGAGGCAGGATCGACATGCAACGCCTGGTACTGGCCTCCAACAACCCCGGCAAGCTGCGCGAGTTCGGCACGCTGCTGGCGCCGCTCGGCTTTGACGTGGTGCCCCAGGGCGAACTGGGCATCCCCGAGGCCGAAGAACCCTTTGCCACCTTCGTCGAGAACGCACTCGCCAAGGCGCGCCATGCCAGCCGCCTGGCCGGCCTGCCCGCACTCGCGGACGATTCCGGCATTTGCGTGCAGGCGCTGGACGGCGCGCCCGGCGTCTATTCGGCGCGCTACGCGCAGATGGCGGGCAAGGCCAAGTCGGATGCGGCCAACAACGCGCACCTGGTGTCGCAGCTCGCCGGCAAGCTGAACCGCCACGCATACTACTACTGCGTGCTGGTATTCGTGCGCCACGCGGAAGACCCGTGCCCGGTCATTGCCGAAGGCCTTTGGCACGGCGAAGTCGTCGACGCACCGCGCGGCGCGGGTGGCTTTGGCTACGACTCGCATTTCCTGCTGCCGGGCGCGGGCAAGACTGCTGCCGAGTTGTCGCCCGAGGAGAAGAACGCGGTCAGTCACCGTGCGCAGGCGTTGCGCGCACTGGTTGCACGGCTGCAGGCCGAGGCCGCGGAGAGCCCAGGCCAATGATCCCGATCATACCGGCCGGCAGCGCGCCGACCGCTTCCGCCACGCCCGTCGACAGCAAGCAGCTCTGGCTCAAGCCCGGGCAGATCAGCCTGCCCGGCTCGCCGCCGCTGTCGCTGTACGTGCATATCCCGTGGTGCGTGCGCAAGTGCCCGTATTGCGATTTCAACTCGCATGCGGCGCCGGGTGCCGACAACCACGAGATCCCGGAGGACATCTACCTGGACGCGTTGCGCGCGGACCTGGAGCAGTCGCTACCGCTGGTGTGGGGCCGGCCGGTGCATACGGTCTTTATCGGCGGCGGCACGCCCAGCTTGCTGTCGGCCGCGGGCATGGACCGGTTGCTGTCGGATATCCGCGCGCTGCTGCCGCTTGATGCCGATGCCGAGATCACGATGGAGGCGAACCCCGGCACCTTCGAGGCCGACAAATTCGCCAGCTATCGCGCCAGCGGCATCAACCGGCTGTCGATCGGGATCCAGAGTTTCAAAGACCGCCACCTGCAGGCGCTCGGCCGCATCCACGGCGGCGCGGAAGCGCGCAAGGCGATCGAGATCGCGCAGGCGAGCTTTGACAACATCAACCTCGATTTGATGTATGCGCTGCCGGGACAGACGCTGGAGGAATGCAGGCAGGATCTGGAGACCGCTCTCTCGTATGGCACTACGCACCTGTCGCTGTACCACCTGACGCTGGAGCCGAACACGCTGTTCGCCAAGTTTCCGCCTGCATTGCCGGATGACGACAGCGCGTATGAGATGCAGGACCTGATCGAGGCGCGCACGGCGGAAGCTGGCTATCGGCACTACGAGACTTCGGCCTACGCCAGGGCGCATCGCGAGGCGCGCCACAATCTTAACTACTGGCGCTTTGGCGACTATTTAGGGATCGGCGCGGGTGCGCACGGCAAGTTGTCGTTCCCGCATCGTGTGTTGCGCCAGATGCGGCACAAGCATCCGGCTACCTACATGGCGCAGGCGCTGGCTGGCAATGCCGTGCAGGAAGCGCGGGATGTCGGGGCGGATGAGTTGCCGTTTGAGTTCATGCTCAATGCGCTGCGGCTGACTGATGGTGTGCCTGCGTCAAGCTTTCATGACTACACCGGGTTGCCGCTGCATACGATCAGCAAGCAGTTGGCTGAGGCGGAGACGAAGGGGTTGTTGGAAGCGGATCTGACTGTCATCCGGCCGACTGAGCTTGGAAGGCGGTTTTTGAATGACTTGCAGGAAATGTTTTTGAAGGATTGAAGGGGGCCGTCGAGCATCTACCAGACACATGCCAAAAAAAGGGCCACGCACCCGCAGCCCTTTAGATTCTGGCAAACGTCAGACCGACACGTCAGTACGGCGTCGCCATGTCGTTAGCCACCCGCGCCCGCATGCCGACCTGCAAATTACCCAGGTTCGACTGCGTCACCGTCGCCACGCGACCATCATCGAGCCGCACATTCACCCGATACGCAGTCTGCGTACTGCTGCCCGCGCGCTTCTCGATCTGGTTGCCAGCCACGGCGCCGACCACTGCACCGCCGATGGTAGCCGCAGTCTGCCCACGCCCGCCGCCGACCTGATGGCCCAGCAGGCCGCCGGCGGCACCGCCGATGACCGTGCCCAGAATGCCTGAGCTGCCCTGCGTGTTGGTGATCGGCTCGATCGATTCCACGCGGCCGTAATACACCGCACCGGCAGGTGCCTGCGAGGTGTTGGGCGTCTGGTAGCCCGGAGGCGGCGCGTTATAGCCGGTGTTGCTGTAGCCGCCGCTATACGGCGCAGCACAACCAGCCAGCACCGCGACGGCGGTAGCGGCCGGAACAATCAGCCATTTCTTGCTATGGATTCGCATTTTGAGTTCTCCTCTGTTGCCAGGCGAAAGCCGGGAATGCGGCACACGCCGCTGCACCCGGCACGCCAATATGAGCGATGCCGGCATGAGAAGGTTCCGCCATGTCAGACGGACGCCGACATCCGCGGCCGCAAGTGTGGCAGGAAGTTTACGCAGGCATCGATGCCGCACTGCAAGACCACCATCGTTGCACGCGGGCCTTGTATAATGCGCGACCTGACCGTCAGGTCGGCAGGCAACGATGCGCGAAACGGGCCACCCTTTCGCGCTACAATGCCCGCACTTTCCGGAAGCGTGGCCGAGTGGTTTAAGGCAGCAGTCTTGAAAACTGCCGATGGGGTGACCCATCCGTGAGTTCGAATCTCACCGCTTCCGCCAGACAGCAAACGGCCCGCACCAGTCAACCGGTGCGGGCCGTTTTCACTTGGGATCGTCGTACAGCCCTTGCGTCAGCAGGCGGTACGCCTCGGCCTCTGAAATCTTAAGCCGGTACTTACACGCCAGCACGCGCGCCAGCCCATGTGCCGAACCCGGCGGGCTGTGCCGCAGTTGCTCGCGGTAGGCTTCCACTTCATAGCGCAGGCGCCAGCGCCGGCTGGCCAGGTAGAACACGCCCATCAGCCCCCAGCTGCGCCAGAACTGGCGCACATGGACCTTCTCATGCTCGATCAGCGCCTCGCTGGCGCCGGGGCGCAGCAGGATCAGCGGGCCGGGCGTAAAGCCGTCAAACCCGCGCGGGATCAGCCAGCGGGTTTCGACGACCAGGCACAACGGCGAGCGGCAGTAGCGGAGCATGCGTAAAGCATAGCGCGATCGGCGCTGTCCTGCGCTGGCCTCAGGCGGCCGCGCGCAGCGGTGCCGGTGCAGCGGCGGAAGGCATCGCAGCGGCGGAAGGCATCATCGCGGCCTGCCCGCGCGAACGGCCGGAGCTGAGGTAGCCCGCGATCGATTCCTGCGTGACCTCGCCCAGGTAGTCGCCGTCCGCGCCCATCACCGGCAGCCAGCTGGTGTTGTGCTGGTACATGCGCGACAGCACGATGCGCAGGTGCTCGTCGAACGCCGCGGTGACGGCGAACGGGCGCATCACCTCGCTGCACTGGCCCTTGCCCGAACGCGCATCGCGGCGCGTCACGTAGCCGAGCGCGCGCTGCGCGTCGTCCACCACCGGCAGGTGGCGCACGTCGGCGTCGTCCATCACACCCAACGCTTCGGCCAGCGGCATGTCGGGGCGGCAGCTCGGCGGCATGGTGGCGGCGTCGCCGGCGCGCACCAGCAGCAGGCGCTTGAGCGTGTTGTCATGGCCGACGAAGGCCTGCACGAACTCATCGGCCGGATGCGCCAGCAGCGCGTCGGGGTGGTCGAACTGCACCAGCTTGCCGCGGCGGAACACCGCGACCTTGTCGGCCAGCTTGATGGCTTCGTCGATATCGTGCGAAACCATGATCACGGTCTTGCCGAGCTGGCGCTGCATCTGCAGGAATTCGTTCTGGATGCTCTCGCGGTTGATCGGGTCGACCGCGCCGAAAGGCTCGTCCATCAACAGCACCGGCGCATCGGCCGCCAGCGCGCGGATCACGCCGATGCGCTGCTGCTGCCCGCCCGACAGCTCGCGCGGATAGCGGCTGAGCATCAGGTTGGGATCGAGCTGCACCATCGCCATCAGTTCGCGCGCGCGCTCGCGGCATTGCTTCTTGTCCCAGCCGAGCAGGCGCGGCACCACCATGATGTTCTCTTCGATGGTCATGTTGGGGAACAGGCCAATCTGCTGGATCACATAGCCGATCTTGCGGCGCAGGGTCACGCCGTCGATGCCGCGCGTGTCCTCGCCCTCGATGCGCACCGTGCCCGAGGTCGGCTCGATCAGCCGGTTGATCATCTTCAGCGTGGTGGTCTTGCCGCAGCCCGACGGGCCCAGGAAGACGCAGATCTCGCCGCTCGGCACCTTCAGCGACACGGCATCCACCGCGCGCACTTCAGTGCCGTTCTTTTGCGGGAAGGACTTGGTGAGTTGTTCGAGTTCGATCATAGACGGATCCCCTTCGGCGTCAGCGCCCGCTGCAACCACTGCAGGAAGGCGTCCGCCACGATGGCGAGCAGGCTGACCAGGACCGCGCCCACGGCCAGCTTGCTCATGTTGCTCTGGCTGATCGCCTGCAGGATCAGCACCCCAAGGCCACCCGCGCCGATGATGGCGGCAATGGTGGCAACCCCGATATTCATCACCACGGCGGTACGCACGCCGCCGAGGATCACCGGCACCGCCAGCGGCAGGTCCACCAGCCGCATGCGCTGCCAGGTGGTCATGCCGATGCCGCGGCCCGCTTCCTGGATGCCGGGGTCGACATTGGCCAGGGCGGTGTAGGTATTGCGCATGATCGGCAGCAGCGAGTACAGGAACACCGCCGTCACCGCGGGCACGTAGCCGAGGGCGTGGCCGAAGCGCGCGAAGATCGGGATCATCAGCCCGAACAGCGCGATCGACGGCAGCGTCAGCACGATCGTCGCCAGCGCCAGCAGCGGCGTGGCGAGCGCGCGGAAGCGCGTGATCACGATGCCCAGCGGCACCCCGATCAGGATCGCCAGCCCCACTGCCGAGCCCACCAGCGCCAGGTGCTCGCCGGTCATTTTCAGCAGCGTGGGCCAGCTGTGTTGCAGGTACGAGATCAAGTCCATGCCGCCCTCCTCAGATCAGTCCGTGGCGGCGCAGGAAGTCCTCCGCGACCTTGTCCACCGGCTGTTGGCCGATGTCCACCTTGTAGTTCATGTCGGTCATGCTCTCGTTGTCGAGCTTGGCCGCCAGCGCATTGAGCAGACCCGCCAGTTCCGGATGCTTGTCGAGCACGGGCTTGCGCACCACCGGCACGGCGTTGTACGGCGGGAAGAAATGCAGGTCGTCTTCCAGCAGCACCAGGTCGAAGCCCTTGACGCGGCCATCGGTCGCATAGACCAGGCCCAGTTCCACCTGGTTGTTCTTCAGCGCCGTGTAGACCAGGCCCGGGTCGAGCTGGATCACGTCGCGGCGCGAGAACGGCAGCTTGTACAGCGCCTTGAGCGGCTCCAGCCCGTCCGGGCGCGCGGCGAATTCCATGTCGACCGCGAACGGATGGCTGGCGTCGGGGCCGGCCTTGCGCATCTGCTCGGCAAAGGCCGACAGCGTGGTCACGCCGCTGGCCGCCGCGCGTTCCTTCGGCATCGCCAGTGCGTAGGTGTTGTTGATGTTGGAAGCATCCAGCCACACCAGCCCGCGCGCGCCGTCCATCTGCTTGACGCGTTCGTAGCTTTCCTTGGCCCCCAGCTTTTCCTGGACCTTGTTGAACACGATCAGCGCGGTGCCGGTGTAGTCCCAGACCACGTCGAGCTGGTTGCTCTCCATGGCCTGGCGCATCAGCGTGCTGCCCAGGCCGGCGGTCAGTTCGGTGGTGAAGCCCTTGGCGCGCAGGTACTTCGACGTCATCGACGACAGCAGCAGCTGCTCGGTGAAGTTCTTGCCGCCCACGCGGATCGGCGTGGCTTCGGCATGCGCGTCAGGCGCAGTGGCCAGCGCCAGGCCCGCGGCAAAAGCCGTGACGGCAGCCACGACCATGGCGATGCGCCGGGCACGGCGGCGGATGAATTGCATGTGGTTTTTCATATCGGCCCCAGGATCAGCGCGCCAGCCCGCGGCGGCGCAGGTACATCTGCCCGGCGGCGGCGAAGAGCGCGTCCAGGGCCAGCGCCAGCAGCGCCGTGGCGGCCGCGCCCAGCAGCAGCAGCGACTGGTTGTTCAGGTAGATGCCCGGGAAGATCAGTTCGCCCAGGCTGTTGGCGCCGATCAGGAACGACAGCGGCACCGTGCCCACGTTGATGACCAGGCTGATGCGGATGCCGGCCAGCATCACCGGCAGCGCGTTGGGCAGTTCCACGCGCAGCAACCGCTGCACCGGAGTCATGCCGATGCCGCGCGCCGCTTCCAGCAGTGTGGGCGAAACCGTGCGCAGCCCTTCATAGGTGTTGCGCACGATCGGCAGCAGCGAGGCCAGCCACAGCGCCAGGATCGCAGGCCGCTCGCCGATGCCGAGCGCGGCCAGCGCCAGTGCCAGCACCGCCAGCGACGGCACGGTATTGCCGACGTTGAAGATCTGCATCAGCCGGTCGGCCCAGCGGCGCATGCACGGCCGGCTCAGCGCGATTCCGGCAGGAATGCCGGTGGCCAGCGCCAGCGCCATGGACATTGCCACCAGCCGGAGGTGGTCGGCCACGTCGTAGAGCAGGCGCTCCTGATACTGCCGGATCACATCGACGCCGATCCACGCCACCAATGCGGCCAGTGCGGCAAGCGTCAGTCCTGCCCAGGCAAAAGCCCGTGCCGATTGCTTTGACATACTCTCCCCTCTTCCGGGTCAGAAAAGCGCGCGAGACGCCACTTCCGAACAGCGGAAAACAATTTGGGCTGGTGGTTGCGGAGATGGAGGCGCCACCGGCCCGGTTCAGATTGCATTGCCGCCATGACCGGCAGGGTTGCCGGCGGACGGTCTGTGGGCTCCACCGCCGGTGACGGAGAGCCCGATTGACGGGATGCCGGTGCCAGGCACGGGCAGTCCCTGAAGCGGCGCAACCGGCAAGCAATCGGTAAGCGATTGGCGTAAGGCTCGGTTGGCCAGTGGCAGCGCAAGTATTGAAGGTTTTGGGCGCGCCGCCGAATCCATTGGCCGTTGACTGGCAAGGGCTGGCGGGGTTTTCCCTTACCTTGCTTCTTGCGTCAACGGATGACAAAGAGAGCGCTATTATAGCGATCTTCATCGATCTTGTCATCTTCCCGCTTTCTGGCGCCAATTTGGCGTCAACTTCGGGGCGTTACGCGCCCTCTCCGGCACGCACCGGCGCCCGTTCCGGCGCGCCGGGGATCGTTCTGAATTTGGCCGGCAAGTCCGAGCAAATCGATACACGGATAGAACAATCTGTTCCCGGCCGACCCTCTACTCTTTCCCAGCCAAACCACTAAATTGACGAGGTAGCTGAAACGACGGGAAGCACGGCGCAACCGGCCGGTGCAACCCGCCCACAGGAGAAAGACATGGACACCCGTACCACCCTTGCCACCGCTCCCGCCACCGCCGCGGAAACCGTGCAACGCTCGCGCGCCGTGGACCGCGTCGTGCGGGGCATCGCCACCTCGGACGGCGCCGGCGTCAAGCTGACACGCGTGCTGACGCAGAACCTGCAACGCCGGCTGGACCCGTTCCTGATGCTCGATGCCTTCGGCACCGACAGCAAGGACGACTACATCGGCGGCTTCCCCGATCACCCGCACCGCGGCTTCGAGACCATCACCTATATGCTGGCCGGCCGCATGCGCCATCGCGACAGCGCTGGCAACGAGGGCCTTCTGCAAAACGGCGGCGCGCAGTGGATGGTGGCGGGCTCAGGCGTGGTGCACTCGGAAATGCCCGAGCAGGAAGACGGCCGCATGGAAGGCTTCCAGCTGTGGCTGAACCTGCCGGCCGCGGACAAGATGACCGCGCCGTGGTACCGCGACCTGCCGTCCGCAGAGATTCCCACGGTGGCACTGGACAACGGCGGCACAGTGCGCGTGCTGGCGGGCGCCACGCACGGCGTGGCCGGCGCGATCACGCGGCCTGTGACCGAACCGGTCTACCTGGACGTCCACCTGCCAGCCGGGCAGACCTTCGCGCAGGCGCTGCCGGACGGGCACAACGCCTTTGCCTATGTGTACCGGGGCGAGGTGTCGATCGGTGACGGCGACGACCGCGCCGTGCTCGAGGCCCAGCGCATGGGGGTGCTGGACAATGCCGGCGTGGCCGACGGCGTCATCGTCCGGGCCGAGTCCGACGCGCGCTTCCTGCTGATCGCCGGCAAGCCGCTGAACGAGCCGATCGCGCAGTACGGCCCGTTCGTGATGAACACGCAGGAGCAGATCTACCAGACGCTGGCGGATTTCCGCGACGGGCGCTTCGCCACCATCCCGGCCGCGACCGGGGCCTGACGCCGTCCGTAGCGGCTAGCAGGCTGCAAGCCGCCGCCTCCGCAAGGGGGCGGCGGCTTTTTTCATGCTGTGGCCGGCATGCGACTTGCAACCTGTCTGCAACCGTTGCAGGGCATGGAAAGTCACCGCATTCGGCCCGTCCGGACCCCGCTCACTTATATAATTCACCACCAATATCTGGCATCACGAATTCATGATGAATGCTGCAATGCGTCGCGGCGATGCTGCGCCACGCACTGCCGCGCTTCTGACTCGCCTTGTTCGCATTCCCCACGTTGCTGCCACTACAACAACCCGAGCCGCCTCAGTGACATCTCAACTCCCTCCCAGGCTGGCGCTGGCCCATATCAGCAAGCGCTACCCGGGCGTCGTCGCCAATGACGACGTCAGCCTCAGCGTCGCCCCCGGTGAAATCCACGCCGTGCTGGGTGAAAACGGCGCCGGCAAATCCACCCTGATGAAGATTATCTTCGGCGCAGTCCGGCCCGACGCCGGCGAAATGCACTTCAACGGGGAGCCGGTCAGCATCAACAGCCCGCACGATGCGCGCAACCTGGGCATCGCGATGGTGTTCCAGCACTTCTCGCTGTTCGACACGCTGACGGTGGCCGAGAACATCGCGCTCGGCCTGCCCATCGGGCAACAAGGCGGCATGAAGGAACTGGCCGAGCGTATCCGCGCAACTGCCGAGCGCTACGGCCTGCCGCTGGAACCCAACCGCCATGTGCATACGCTGTCGGTCGGCGAGCGCCAGCGCGTGGAGATCGTGCGCGCACTGCTGGCCAACCCGCAACTGCTGATCCTGGACGAGCCCACGTCAGTGCTGACGCCGCAGGCCGTCGAAACGCTCTTTGTCACACTGCGCCAACTCGCGGCCGAAGGCACCAGCATCCTCTACATCAGCCACAAGCTCGACGAGATCCGCGCGCTGTGCCATCACGCCACCGTGATGCGCATGGGCAAGGTCACCGGCGTGTGCGATCCGCGCCAGGAAACCGCGGCTTCGCTGTCGCGGCTGATGATCGGCGGCGAGCCCCCGCGCGAGGCGCGCGTGGCCGCGGAGCGCGGCCCGGTGCGGCTGAGCGTGCAGGATCTGTCGCTGCCGCGCACGCATGCGTTTGCGACCGAGCTGAACCGGATCTCGCTGGATGTTCATGCGGGCGAGATCGTCGGCATCGCCGGTGTGTCCGGCAACGGCCAACAGGAACTGCTGGCGGCGCTGTCTGGCGAGGACACGCGCGCGGACAACGTATCCGTGCAACTCGGCGGCAAGCCGGTGGGCAGGCTCGACGCACGGCAGCGCCGCCGCGCCGGCCTGGCCTTCGTGCCGGAAGAGCGCCTGGGCCGCGGCGCGGTGCCGGGCATGAGCCTGTCGACCAATATCCTGCTGTCGCACCAGACGCCCCCCTATGTTCGGCAAGGCATGATCTCGCCGAAGGCCGCCACCGGGCTCGCCGCGACGGTGATCAACCGCTTCCGCGTCAAGGCCAGCGGACCCGAGGCGCTCGCACGCAGCCTCTCTGGCGGCAACCTGCAGAAATTCATCGTCGGCCGCGAGATCGAGAGCGGCCCGAAGGTACTGATCGTGGCGCAACCGACCTGGGGCGTGGACGTGGGCGCCGCGGCGCAGATCCACAACGAGATCCTGGCGCTGAAGGCCACCGGCTGCGCCATCCTGGTGGTGTCGGAAGAACTGGACGAGCTGTTCGCGATCTGCGACCGGCTGCACGTGATCGCCAAGGGCCGGCTGTCGCCGTCGGTGCCGACCGAGACCGCCACGCGCGAACAGGTTGGCCTGTGGATGAGCGGACTGTGGGATGGCGGACCCGCCCAGGCGCAAACGAGCGCGGAGGTCGCAAGCCATGGCTGAGATGCGACACCTGCTGCCCCGCTCCCCCATTACGCTGGCGCCGCGCGGCCTGCCGTCGCGCGGCATGGCCTATGCGTCGCCGGTGATCGCGCTGGCGCTGACGCTCTTGTTCGGCGCGCTGCTGTTCCTGGTGCTCGGCAAGGACCCTGTGGCCGCGCTCAAGGTCTTCCTGGCCGATCCGCTGCGCGACAAGCGCGCCATCGGTGAAGTACTGCTCAAGACCGTGCCGCTGGTGCTGTGCGCGCTCGGCCTGTCGGTCTGCTACCGGGCCAATGTGTGGAACATCGGCGCCGACGGGCAACTGATCGCCGGCGGTATCTTTGCCGGCGCCACGGTGTTGTATTTCGATGTGCCGGGCCAGACCATCAACGGCACCGTGGTGCTGGTGCTGGCCTCGCTCGCCGGCATCGTCGGCGGCATGCTGTGGGCCTCGATCACCGCGCTACTCAAAGACAGGTTCAACGCCAACGAGATCCTGGTCTCGCTGATGCTGACCTATATCGCGCAGCAGCTGCTGCTGTGGGTGGTCAACGGGCCGCTGAAGGATCCTAACGGCATGAACTTCCCGCAGTCCAAGGTGTTCTCGTCCGAGTACCTGCTGCCCAACCTGATGTCTGGCTCGCGCCTGCACGCCGGCTTTGTGGTGATGCTGGTGCTGGTGGCGGTGATGACGGTGTTCGTGTTCCGCAGCTTTGCCGGCTACCGGCTGCAGGTCGGCGGCACCGCGCCGGCGGCGGCGCGCTACGCCGGCTTCTCGGCGCGCGGCGCGCTGTGGAGCGCGCTGCTGATCTCGGGCGCGACCGCGGGCCTGGCAGGCGCGTTCGAAGTGGTCGGCCCGATCGGGCAGCTGCTGCCGTCGATCTCGCCGGGCTATGGCTTTACCGCGATCATCGTCGCCTTTATCGGCCGGCTGCATCCGGTCGGTACCGTCTTTGGCGGCATCATGATGTCGTTGTTCTATATCGGCGGCGAGATGGCGCAGTCGCGCCTGGGCCTGCCGTCGGCCCTTGGCTGGGTGTTCCAGGGCATGCTGCTGTTCTTCCTGCTGGCCTGCGACACGCTGATCGAAAACCGCCTGCGCTGGCGCGCCACGGCCGCCTGAGCGGAGCATACAAAGAACATGGAACAACTCGCTCCCCTCATCGCCACCGCCATCAACGCGGGTACGCCGCTGCTGCTGGCCGCGCTTGGCCTGCTGGTCAACGAACGCTCGGGCGTGCTCAACCTGGGCGCCGAAGGCATGATGCTGGTCGCGGCGGTGGCCGGCTTCATGGTCGGCTACCAGACCCAGTCGCCGATGCTCGGCTTTGCCGCCGGCGCGCTCGCCGGCATGCTGATGGCCACGCTGTTCTCGTGGCTGGCGCTGGTGCTGGCCACCAACCAGGTCGCAACCGGGCTGGCGTTGTCGATCTTCGGTACCGGGCTGTCGGCCTTCATGGGCCAGCGCTTCGTCGGCTACGCCATGCCGGCACAGGCCAAGGCCGTGCCCGGACTGGCCGACCTGCCCTTCGCCGGGCCGGCGTTCTTCCAGCACCACTGGATGGTCTACTTCAGCGTGCTGCTGTGCATTGCCATCATGTGGTTCCTGTTCCGCACGCGCGCGGGGCTGACGCTGCGCGCGATCGGTGAATCGCCGGAATCGGCGCACGCGCTGGGCTATCCGGTGCGCACCATCCGCTTCGGCGCGCTGCTGTTCGGCGGCGCCTGCTGCGGGCTGGCAGGCGCCTACCTGTCGCTGGTCTATACCCCGATGTGGGTCGAGAACCTGGTCGCCGGCCGCGGCTGGATCGCGCTGGCGCTGACCACCTTTGCCACCTGGCGCCCTGGCCGCGTGCTGGTGGGCGCGTGGCTGTTCGGCGGCGTCACCATCCTGCAGTTCTACCTGCAGGGGATCGGCGTGTCGGTGCCGTCGCAGTTCCTGTCGATGCTGCCGTACGCGGCCACCATCGTGGTGCTGGCGCTGATCTCGCGCAACCCGGCGTGGATCCGGCTGAACATGCCGGCCTCGCTGGGCAAGCCGTTCCGCCCCGGCAACGCCTGATTTTTCTGACGGAAATATCCCTGAGCCGCACCAACAATTCATCACAAGGAGAAATCATGATCGTCACGCGCAGGAAGACCCTGGCGGCGCTGGCCGCCACCGCAGTGCTGGCCCTGGCCGGTTGCGGCAAGAAAGAGGCCGACAAGCCTGCCGAGACGGCAGGCCCGGCCTCCCCGCCCGCTGCCGAGCAGAAGGCCGAGCCGCTCAAGGTCGCCTTCGTGTACATCGGGCCGGTGGGCGATGCCGGCTGGACCTTTGCGCATGACAATGGCCGCAAGGCCGTGGAAGCTAAGTTCGGCGACAAGGTCAAGACCACCTTCGTCGAGAACGTGCCCGAATCCGCCGCCGACGCCGAGCGCGTGTTCCGCGACCTGGCCAGCCAGGGCAACAAGCTGATCTTCGGCACCACCTTCGGCTACATGGAGTCGATGCTCAAGGTCGCCAAGGAATTCCCGGACGTCAGGTTCGAACACGCCACGGGCTTCAAGACCGCCGAGAACCTGGCCCAGTACGACGTGCGCACCTATGAAGGCGCGTACCTGGCGGGCGTGGTCGCCGGCAAGATGAGCAAGACCGGCAAGATGGGTGTGGTGGCCTCGGTGCCGATCCCCGAGGTGATCCGCAATATCGACTCGTTCACGCTGGGCGCGCGCAGCGTCAACCCCAACGCCACGGTCAAGGTGGTGTGGGTCAACAAGTGGTTCGATCCGGGCAAGGAGCGCGAAGCCGCTACCACGCTGATCGGCCAGGGCGTGGACATGCTGATGCAGAACACCGACTCCGCCGCCGTGGTGCAGACCGCGCAGGAGAAGGGCGTGTATGCCTTCGGCTGGGACAGCGACATGACCAAGTTCGGCGAGAAGGCCCACCTGGCCGCCTCTGTGATCTCGTGGGGCGTCTACTACAACAAGGTGGTCGAAGACGTGCTGAACAAGCAGTGGAAGAATGGCACCACCTGGTGGGGCCTGAAGGAAGGCATGATCGACCTGAAGGCGTTCAACACGATCGTGCCTGAGGACGTCAAGAAGCTGGTCGAGGAGCGCAAGAAGGGCATCGCCGATGGCAGCGCGCCGATCTGGAAGGGTCCGATCAAGGACAACACCGGCAAGGAGCAACTGGCCAAGGACCAGGTTGCCGACGACGGCTTCCTGCATGGCGTGAAGTTCTACGTCGAGGGCGTGGAAGGCAAGATCCCGGGCTGATTGCCGGTGCACCAAAGCCGCCCGAGCTAGCCTCAGCAAGGTGTTCTCCCTCTCCCCTCAGGGAGAGGACCCGCCAGCCCTGGAAACACCCAAGGCATCTCCATGCACCTCCGGAACTTGAAGCCGTCCACAATGGCCCAAGCTATCTGCGTATGCGCCAGTGTCAGGCGCCGCCATGTGAAGGAGGCCTCTCATGTTGAAGCGATTTTCGGCCCTGTGGACGCTGGTTCGTCGCGACGGCCGCCTGTTCTGGTACGCGCTGCGCCACCCGGATGCGCCGGCATGGCTGAAGCCCGCCGCGCTCGGATTGCTGTTCTATGCGATCTCGCCGATCGACATCATTCCCGACGTGGTTGCGGGGCTCGGCATCGTTGACGACGTGGTGCTGATCCCGCTGGCGGTACACCTGATCCTGAAGCGCCTGCCGCCGCATATTCTGCGCCAGGCGGAGTCGCGCGCCGCCGCCACCACGGTCCGGCCGCGCTGACGGCGTCGCACCAAAAGAAAAGCCCCGGGGCTGCGAACTGCACCCCGGGGCTTTTGCATGCCTGCGTGACCGGTGATCAGTTGGGCAGCAGGATGGTCGAGCCAGTGGTCTTGCGCGACTCCAGGTCGCGGTGCGCCTGCGCCACCTCGGACAGCGCGTAGCGCTGGCGGATGTCGATCTTGACCTTGCCGGTGGTCACGGCATCGAACAGGTCTGCCACCATCGGCTCCAGCAGTTCGCGGTGCACCACGTAGGTCATCAGCGTGGGGCGCGTCAGGCGCAGCGAACCCTTGTTGCCCAGCACCGAGAGATCGAACGGCGGCACCGGGCCCGAGGCGTTGCCGAAGCTGACCATGGTGCCGCGCGGCGCCAGGCAGTCGAGCGAACCCTGGAAGGTGTCCTTGCCGATCGAGTCATACACCGCCGGCACGCCCTTGCCGTTGGTGATCTCCTTGACGCGGTCGACGAACGATTCGCGCGTATAGACGATGGTGTGGGCGCAGCCGTTGGCGCGCGCCAGTTCCGCCTTTTCGTCGCTGCCCACGGTGCCGATCACCGTCACGCCCAGCGCCTTGAGCCACTGGCTGGCGATCAGGCCGACGCCGCCGGCGGCCGCGTGCAGCAGTACCGTATCGCCCGGCTGCACCTTGTAGCTGTCGCGGATCAGGTACTGCGCGGTCAGGCCCTGCAGCATCATTGCGGCGGCGGTGTCGAACGGGATCGCGTCGGGCAGCCGCACCACGATATCGGCCGGCATCACGCGCACCTGCGCATACGCGCCGGTGGGACGGCCGGCATAGGCCACGCGGTCGCCGACGCTCAGGTGCTTGACCCCCTCGCCCACCGCCTCGACCACGCCGGCGCCTTCCATACCCAGCCCCGCCGGCAGCGGCTGCTTGTACAGCCCGGTGCGGAAATAGACGTCGATGTAGTTCAGGCCCACCGCCTCATGGCGCACGCGCACCTGGCCGGGGCCGGGCTCTCCCACTTCGACATCGACCCACTGCATCACTTCGGGACCGCCGGTCTGTTCGATCCGGATGGCTTTGCTCATCTGCGTCGCTCCTCGTTATGGTGTTGCATCGATCTGGGGAAATCAGGCTGTCTTCGCTTCGTCGGCCACCTCACGGGTCAGGCCCGCGAGCAGCAGTTCGGCAGTGGCCACGTTGGTTGCGCACGGCACGTTGTGCACGTCGCAGGCGCGCACCAGCGCATTGATATCGGGTTCATGCGGCTGCGGCGTCATCGGGTCGCGCAGGAACACCACGGCGCGCACCAGGCCTTCAGCCAATTGCGCACCGATCTGCAGGTCGCCGCCCCACGGCCCCGACAACATGCGCGTCACCTCCAGCCCGACCTCGTCGATCAGGCGCCCGCCGGTGGTCCCGGTGGCCAGCAGCTCGCACTGCGAGAGAAACGCGCGGTGGCGCGTGGCGAAGGCGACGATATCGTCCTTCTTGTGGTCGTGAGCGATCAGCGCGATGCGGGGGCGAGTCATCAGTGTTTCCTTGTTGCGGGGTCGGTGAACTGCGGAATGCGGTAGCGTCAGAAGGTGCCCGGGTAGGCGCCGCCGTCGAGCAGCACGTTCTGGCCGGTGATGTAGCCGGCGTGGCGGCTGCACAGGAAGGCGCAGGTGGCACCGAACTCTGCCGGGTCGCCGAAGCGGCGCGACGGGTTCTGCGCGGCGCGGCGCTGCGCCACTTCATCCACGGTCAGGCCGGCCTTCTTGGCGCCGGCTTCCATGGTCTTGTGCAGGCGGTCGGTTTCGAACGGGCCGGGCAGCAGGTTGTTGATGGTCACGCCATGCTGCGCCACCTCGCGCGCGACGCCCGCGACAAAGCCGGTCAGGCCCGAGCGCGCGCCGTTGGACAGGCCCAGCACGTCGATCGGCGCCTTGACCGCGCCGCTGGTGATATTGATGATGCGGCCCCACTTGCGCGCGATCATGCCGTCCACGGTGGCCTTGATCAGCTCGATCGGGGTCAGCATGTTGGCGTCGAGCGCGGCCAGCCAGTCGTTGCGGTTCCAGTCGCGGAAGTTGCCCGGCGGCGGGCCGCCGGCGTTGTTGACCAGGATGTCGAGGTCGCCCAGCTTGGCCACCGCATCGAGCGCGGCCTTGCGGCCTTCCGGCGTGGTGATGTCGGTCGCCACCGCGATCACGCGGCGGCCATGGCGCGCGCGCAGGCCGGCGGCGGCCTTCTCCAGCGCCTCGGCGCCGCGCGCCACGATCACCACGTCGACGCCTTCAGCCGCCAGCGCATCGGCGCAGGCAAAGCCCAGGCCCTTGCTCGCGCCGCATACCAGCGCATGCTTGCCGCGCAGTCCCAGATCCATGTCTTTCTCCTTGTTTCGTTGTCGTTGGCAGGCCGGCTCCGCGCCGGCCCCGCATCATGATTTCTTTGCCGACAGCAGGTACATGCCGCCCAGCACCAGCGCGCTGCCGGCCAACTGCGCCCCGCTGACCGGCTCGCCCAGCAGCCAGAAGCCGAGGAACAGCGTCGACACCGGGCCGATCATGCCGGCCTGCGACGCCAGCGGCGCGCCGATGCGCGACACCGCCACCATGGTCAGCGAGACCGGCAGTACGGTGCAGAACACTGCATTGATGAGTGACAGCCACATCACCGGCGCGGGCTGCGCCAGTTCCGCCACCGGCCGCCCCAGCACCAGGTACTGGATCACGCAGCAGGCGGTGGACACGCACATCGCATACGCCACCAGCCGCAGCGAGCCGATGCGCCGCACCAGTTCGCCGCTCAGGATCAGGTAGATACCATACGTCATGGCACTGGCCAGTACCAGCGCGCCGCCCAGCCACACCTGGCTGCCGCTGACGTCCAGGTCATGCGCGAACACCAGCACGATGCCCGCGTACGCCAGCAGCAGCGAGACCCACTGGCGCCTGCCGATCGGCCGGCGGAACAGCAGCGCGGTAGTCAGCAGCACGAACGACGGCGTCAGGAACAGGATCAGCCGCTCCAGCCCGGCGGTGATGTATTGCAGGCCGATGAAATCGAGGAAGCTCGACAGGTAGTAGCCGATAAAGCCCAGGAACACCACGCGGCCGCGGTCGGCCCACGACAGTGGCGGCAGCCGGCGCGACTGCCACCAGCCGATCGCCATGAACAGCGGCACCGCGAACAGCATGCGCAGCGTGATCACCATGACGGCATCGACGTCGTAGCGGTACATCAGCTTGGCGACGATGGCCTTGGCGGAGAACAGCACCGCGCCGACGGCGGCGATGGCGAGCCCCGAGCGCTGCGGCGACGGCAGCGCGGCTGGCGCGGCGAGGGGCTTCTGGGAGGCTGGCACGGGGAATACGCGGGAAAGCGGGGAAAGCCGGAGAAAGCGGACCGCCACGGCGGCCCCGCGAATCGACCCGACGATTGTATTCGAAAAGGCGCAACCGCATCGGCACCCGGACCGGACGCTCCCGGGCAGCCGCCAATGGCTGCGATCCCATACAATGGCCGCGCGACGCCTGCGTCACGGCGGGCGCCAGAACAACATATCCTGAGGAGATCCCGCCATCATGACGACCTGTCCCGCACGCCCCGGCCGCCGCCCCTTCCTGCTCGCCGCAATGGTCGGCGCGGTTGTCCTTGCCGGCAGCTTCAACGCCACGGCTGCCCCCGGCGACGCCTTCCCCTCCAAGCCGATCCGCTTTGTCGTCCCGTACGCCGCCGGCGGCACCACCGACCTGGTGGCACGCACCGTCGGCCAGCGCGTGGGCGAGAAGCTGGGCCAGCCGGTGGTGATCGAGAACCGCCCCGGCGCCGGCGGCAATATCGGCATGGACGCCGTGGCCAAGGCCGCGCCGGACGGCTACACCATCGGCTTCGGCGCGATCTCGACCAATGCGCTGAATCCGCATATCTACAAGCAGGTGCCCTTCGACCCGCGCAAGGACTTCACCGCGATCAGCCTGCTCGGCACCTCGACCATCGTGCTGGAAGTGAGCCCCTCGCTGCCGGTGAAGAACGTGAAGGAGCTGGTGGCCTACGCCAAGGCCAATCCAGGCCTGACCTATGCGACCGCCGGCACCGGCACTTCGATGCACCTGGCCGGCGCGATGTTCGCGCAGATGACGCAGACCAGCCTGACGCACGCGCCGTACAAGGGCAGCAGCCCGGCCATTAACGACATGCTCGGCGGCCATATCACGGTGATGTTCGACAACCTGCCGGCGTCGCTGCCGCATATCCAGGCCGGCAAGCTGCGCGCGCTGGCGGTGGCGGGCAGGCAACGCGCGCCGTCGCTGCCGGACGTGCCGACGCTGGCCGAGGCGGGCCTGCAGGGTTATGCGGTCGAGCCGTGGTTCGGCGTCTATGGTCCGGCCAATCTGCCGGCGCCGGTGGTGCAGGCGCTCAACGCCGCCTTCGTCGAGGCCCTGGCGCGCCCCGACGTGCGCGAGAAGCTGGCGCAGGCGGGCTTCAATCCGAAGGGCTCCAGCGCGGCCGAATTGCAGTCGCTGACGCAGTCGGAATACGAGCGCTTCGGCAAGGTCGCGAAGACCGCGGGCATCACGGTCGAATAAGCCCGTTTGGTGCTCTCGCTATTCTCCCGGATCGGTATACTCGGGGCACGCTCATCCACCGCATCACCATCGACGTGCCCCAGTCCTCCAACCCGTCCGACAAGACCGCCAACGACTACGACTTCACCGAGCAGGTAGGCCACCTGTTGCGGCGCGCGTACCAGCGCCATGTGGCGATCTTCCAGCAGACCATCCCGGACTCGCAGCTCACTGCGGCGCAGTTCGTGGTGCTGTGCGCGGTCAGGGACCGGCAGCCGTGTTCGATGAACGAGGTGGTGCGGGCTACGGCGATCGACCAGGCTACGGTGCGCGGCATCATCGAGCGGCTGAAGGCGCGCAAGCTGATTGCCGTGTCGCACGACCCCAATGACCGGCGCAAGGTGGTGGTGACGGTGACGCCGGCGGGGCTGGCCTTGATCGACGAGACCGTGCCGTTTGCGAAGCAGATTTCGGAGCAGACGTTTGGCAGTCTCAATCCGGCTGAGCGTGTGGCGGTGACTTACCTGCTGCGGAAGATGAGCGAGATCGACGGGGGCAACGGCAGCGCCTGAGCGGGCGCCACCTTCAACAAGCAGGCAGCTTCAGCGCGCCTGCAGCGCGGCCAGGACGGTCTCCGGCACGAACGGCGGCCGGCGCAGCCGCACTCCCATCGCATCGAACAAGGCATTGGCGATCGCCGGCGCACCCGGCAGCGATGCCGACTCCCCTGCCCCCATCGGCGGCTCTGACTGCCGCGGCATCAGCACCACCTCGATCGGCGGAATCTCCGGGAAGGTCAGCAGCGGATAGCTGCCCCATTCACGGCTGGCAACGCCGTCAGCGTCGAAACGCACCTGCTCCTTCAGCACGCGGCTCAGTGTCTGCACCACGTTGCCGTGGATCTGGTGGCGCACGCCGTCGGGATTGACCATCATGCCGGTGTCTTGTCCCACCACGACCTTCCCGATCGTGATGCGGCCGGTGGCGGCATCCACCGCCAGGTCGACCACCCAGGCCGCCCACGCCGCGCCGAAGCCCGGGAAGCGGCTGTGGATATAGCGGGCGTAGGCCACACCGCGGCCGCGCAGGCAACCATCGGCACCCGGCATGCCGCGCGAGCCTTGCGCGCCGCGCTGCCAGCCCGCGGCATCGGCGGTGGCAAGCAGCAGGTCGGCCGCACGCGTATCTGGCAGGTGGCGCAGCCTGAAATCCACCGGATCATCACCTGCCTCCGCAGCCAGTTCATCGATCACGCACTCATGCGCAAACACGTTCGGCAATGCCGACACGCCGCGCAGCCACGATGCGCGTACGATCGCCGGCGTGTCATCGCAACCGATGCGCCGCGCGGCATACGCATACGGCGGCACGGCGGTGCGATCTCCCATCTCCAGCATGCGCGGCGCATTGGGCACGGCACCGGTCAGCACCAGCGCCAGCGTCGGCGCATCGTTGGACGGATAGCGGCTGGTGAAGTCGTAGCCGAGCAGCGCACCGTCCTGCCCCAGCGTCGCGCTGACGTCCATTAGCTGCGCCGCGCCCTTGGGCTCCCACAGATGCTCCTGTTCGCGCGACAACTGCACGCGCACCGGCCGCCCGACCGCGCGCGACAACAGCGCGGCATCGGCGCAGACATCGTCGGCGCAGTTGCGGCCGTAGCAGCCGGCGGCTTCCATGCGCACGATCTCGATGCGGTCTTCGCCGAGCCCGCACAGCTTTGCCAGGTCGATGCGAAGCACATGCGGGTTCTGCGTGCCGGACCAGACGGTCAGGCCATCGTCGTGCCAGTCGGCCACCGCGCATGAAGGACCGATCGAACCGTGCATCTGGAAGGGCCAGACGTACTGGCGCTGCAATACCTTGCCGGTTGCCGGCATTTCGCCGTCGGCCAGCAGCTCGCGCCGCGTGGCCGGATTGGCGCGCAAGGCGGGCTCGGGGTCGTCGAGCGCCGGCAGCGGAGGTACCGGCCTCCAGCGCACGCGCAGCCGGCGCGCGGCCTGCACGGCGTACTCCTCGCGCTCGGCCACCACGCCGACGAAGTCGCCCTGCACTACCACGTCGACCAGGCCCGGCACATCGCGCACGGAAGCGCGATCCACTTCCAGCAAGCTGTTGCCGATGAATTCGCCGCAGTCGCGTCCCGCGTACGGTGGGCGTACCACGCGGCCGTGCAACATGCCGGGCACGCGCACGTCGTGGACGAAGCTCAGCACGCCGCGCGCCTTGTCGGGGATATCGACGCGGCCCGCCGGGCGGCCGACGATGCGGTAGGCCTCTACCGGCTTGGTCGGCACGTCATCGGCCAGCGGCAACTCCACATGCTCGCCGGAAACCAGCGCGCCGTAGCCGATGTTGGCCTGCGTGCCCGAGACCCGGAATAGGCCGTCCTCCGCCTCCAACTTTCCAGCGTCAACGCCGAGCTGCCGCGCCGCGCGCGCCTGCAGCCACGCACGCGCCTGCGCGGCTGCGCGGCGCAGCGGCAGGGCCGAGATCTGGATCGAGGCGCTGGCGATGGTGGGGCCCTGGTTGGGCGTGGCTTCGGTATGGCCGAGCACCATGTGCACGCGCTCCATCCGCACGTCGAGTTCCTCGGCCACGATCTGCGCCAGCGCCGTGCGGATGCCTGTTCCCAGGTCGACGTGGCCGTTGAAGGCCAGCACCTCGCCGCTGTCGCGCACGGCGATGAAGATATCCGGCAGCGCCGCCACATAGTCAGAGGCCGCGCCCGGCTGGCCGGGCGCGGGGCGCGTTGCTGCCTGTGGGGCGCGCGTGACCAGCAGCACGCCAGTGGCCTGCAGCAGCGCCAGCCGCAGCGCGCGCGGCGTGGCGGGATCGGCGTGTGCCGAGGGTTGCAGGTTCGTTGCCGTCATTATTTTCCAGACTCCTTCAGCGGCCTCGCCCGGGGGCGCCGTTATACTGCGAGCCAACAGGGGCACAGCTTAACCATCCACCATGACGATCACGACCGCGACCAAAGCTACGACAAAGCGGGCGGCAGCCGGCACGCGGGCCAGGCAGGCACAGGACAGCCGCGACCGCATCCTCAGGGCTGCGATCAAGGTTTTCGCGCAACGCGGCTACGACGGCGGCCGCATCGAACGCATCTCGTCGCTGGCCAAGACCTACGACCGGATGATCTACTACTACTTCGGCAGCAAGGAAAAGCTGTTCGTCGAAGTGCTCGAGACCATCTACCTGCAGCTCAACGAAGCCGAGCAGAAGCTTGAACACGAACTCGACGCCGCCGACCCGGTGCGCGCGCTGTCGCAACTGATCGACTTCATCTGGCAGTACTACCTCGACCACCCGGAATTCGTCGCGATCCTGTCCAGCGAGAACATGAGCCAGGGCAAGCATGCGAAGAAGTCCGTGCGGCTCAGGGAGATCTCCAGCTACGCGCTGTCGGTGCTCGACGGCATCCTCACGCGCGGCAAAGCCGCGGGGCTGTTCCGGCCGGACGTGGGCGCGCGCGACGTCTATATGGTGATCGCTTCGCTCGGCTACTTCTACAATTCCAACCATCATACGCTCAGCGCCTTTTTGGGCGAGCCCATGATGAGCCCGCCCGCGCTGGCGCACTGGCGCGATGTGATCCAGCAGACGGTGCTGCGCGCGGTGACCGCGCCCGGTGCAGTGCCTGACACAGGCCTGGCGCCGCCGGCGGCGCCGCGCAAGGCGGCTCGCGCCAAACGGGCGGCGGCAGGCTGAAGCCGGGCCCGGCCGCATCTCCATCCTCAGGCGGCGGCCCGGGCGCCAGCGCCCGCGATCTGCGCCAGCGCGTTGTCGCGGGTGAGCACGGTGGCGTACTTCTGCGCCATGTCGAACAGGTTGGCCTCGTGCGGGCCCAACGCCCGGTCGCCCACACAATCCGACACCACCAGCGGGCGGAAGCCCAGCGACATCGCATCCACCACGCTGGCGCGCACGCAGCCGCTGGTGACGCAACCCGCCACCAGCAGGGTCTGCACGCCGCGCTGCGTCAGCCACGCCGCCAGCGAGGTGCCGAAGAACGCCGACGGCACCGTCTTGCGCACCACCAGTTCGCCCGGCGCGGGTGCCAGCTCCGGCACGATCGCGCTGTTGTGGCCGTGCTCCTTCAGCGTCAGCATGCCCGGTACCTTCAGCGTGAAGATATTGTGGTCGCTGTCGTCGTCGGCAAACACGATGCGGCTGTGCGCCACCGGCCAGCCCTGCTCGCGCGCCGTGCGCAGCAGCGGCTGCGTATTGCGGATCGCTTCGGGGATATTGCCGCCGCCGAACACCGCCGGATCGGCAAAGCCGTTGACGAAGTCGATGATCAAGAGGCCGTACGGCGCCCGGAGCTCCATCGACGCGCCAAAGCCCTGGCGCTGGTAAGTCTGCACTGCGTCATTCATGGCGCATTTCCTTGTAGAGCGAGGCGGCGGGGGCTTGGTGGCCGTCCATCACCTTGCCGCGCACCACCACCGGCTCGCCGTCGAGGCTGACGGTGCAGTGGCGCACCGGGATATCGATATGGCAGGCGGTGGTGCGGCTGCCGCCCGCTTCATTGTTGGGGCCGAACGAGCACAGGAAGTTGCCCTCGTAGGCGCGCGCGTCCATGCCGATGGTGGCCTCGCGGTCATACATCGCCAGCGCCGACCAGCTCGCGCGCGGCTGCAGCCCCCAGCCGATATGCGACATCGCATAGGCTTCGGGGTCGTTGAACGAGGCCATGTAGTCCGCCAGCAGCTCGGCATCCACGCCGCCTTCGATGCGGCGCACATAGCCCGCCTCGACCGTGATGCGGATCGGCGCCTGCAGGTAGGACTTCATCGGCAGCAGGATGTCGCCGCAGTCCAGCACGATGGTGCCGTTGGTGCCGCCCTCGTCCGGCCAGGTCAGCACGAAGCCGCTCGGCCAGTGGTCCCAGCGGCCGGGCTCGTCGACAAAGCCGTACTCGCTGATCGCGGGGAACTCGCCGAGGCGGCAGCGCAGGTCCATGCCGGCGTCGGACACGATATGCATCTCGCGCGCCTTCGCCAGCCGCGCGGTGGCGGCCTTGACGCGGGTGCGGTCGGCCTCGGTCGGCACCAGCCGCGCCAGCACTTCGGGCGGCTCCACCGCCAGCAGGATCTTGGTCCCTTGCGACAGGATCTCGTGCTGCTCTGGCGAGAACAGCAGCGTCATCAGATCCAGCACCAGGTCGCTCGCCTTCAGCGCGGCGATGGCGGCCGGGTTGCCGGTCAGTGGCGTGGTGCCGAGGTAAGCCAGCGCGTCGCGGCTGAGCGCCTTCTCGCCGTTGACCGGCGGCAGGTCGAGCCGGTTGACGATGGCGCCCATCGATGCCGCCGCCACCATCGCCGTGCGCAGCGTCTGCGGGTGCGTGGCGGCGCCGGTCAGCACGGTGACGGTCTGCCCTGCTTGCAGCTTCGACAGCGTCAGCACCTGCTTCCACGCCGCGGTCAGGTCGTAATCGCTTACAGGCATGTTCGCTCCTTGTTCAGTTCAGCGCCTCGCCGAGGAAGTCGCCGAACGCGCGGTAAAAGCCGGCCTCGTCGTCCCACGGGATCATGTGGCCGGCATTGGCGACATGCGCGACCAGCAGTGCGGGCAGCAGCGTGCGCATTTCTTGCGCGTCTTCCGCGCGGATCACATCGCCGCGGCCGGCGGTCATCAGCAGCGCCGGCACCGACACGTGTGGCAGGTCGGCGTGGATATCGTCCTCATGGAAGCCGTTGAAGCTGGCCAGGATCGCGCGCTCGTCGCAGGTGTGCAGCCACTGCGCGCGCAGGCGCAGCTGTGCTTCGGTCCAGGTCGGGCAGAAGCGGCGCATGCCTTGGACGTCGATGCCCTGCTGCGCCAGCCGGATCGAATCGACGTACCAGGGCAGTTGTGACGGATACGGACGGCGCCCCGGGCCCGACACCGGCGGATCGACCAGCACCAGCCGCGTCAGCCCGGCGGGCTTGCCGCGCGCGGCGCGGATGCCGATGCGAGCGCCCATCGAATGGCCGACGATGGCATAGCGCTGCAGCCCGAGAGCTTCGGCAAAGGCGACCACGTCGGCAGCTTGCGCGTCCAGGCTGTAGTCCAGCTCCGGCCCGGCCTGCGACAGGCCGCGGCCGCGCACGTCGAGCACATAGGTATCGAACTGCCGCCCGAACTGCTCGCCGACAAAGCCCCACGTCACCGCCGGGCTGGTGATGCCCGGCACGATCACGATGGCATCGCGCTGCGCGCGCGCGCCATCCTGCCCGCCGTACCGCAGGTAGTGCTGGCGGATGCCGTTGGCGTGGACGTTGGCGCCATAGAGGAAGGTGCTGGTCGTCATGGCCGGCTCCTTCAGTAAGCGCCCGACAGCAGCGCGCCCGCGCCCGGCACTACCGGCTCCAGGCCGAGGCGTTTGAGTAGCGCGTAAGTCGTGGCGATAGCGGCGGTGACCACCGGCTTGCCAGTCATCGCCTCAACCTTGGCCACCGCCGGCAGCGACGGCATCTGCACGCAGGCCGACAGCACGATGACATCGGCGTCGGCGGTATTCATCTGCGCGACGATGTCCGGCAGCCGCGACGGGTCGTGGCGGCCCACGTCGAGGTTGTCGGGGATCTCCAGCGCGCGGTAGTCCACTACCTCGTAGCCTTCATTGCGGATGTAGTCGACCACCAGCTCGGTCAGCGGCTTCATGTAGGGCGCCACCACCGCGATGCGCTTGGCGCCCATCACCTTGAGCGCATCCACCAGCGCGCCGGCGCTGGTGATCACCGGCGCGTCGCCGCCGTTCTCGGCGGTATGCGCCTGCAGGCGCTGCTCGGACACGCGGTGGTAGCCGTGGCCCATCGCCATGATCGCCACCAGGCAGGCGTAGCCGAGCACGTCGACGCGGGCGTCGCTCAGCTCCACCGCGCAGCGGTCGGATTCGGCGTCCATCGCCGCCAGTTCCTCCTTGACCACCTTCTTCATCCGCATCCGGCTGGAATGGAAGGTGAAGCGTTCAGGGCGCACCAACTGGCGCGCGGCCAGCATCGCCGGGATCTCGGTTTCCATCGTGGTGTTGGAGCTCGGCACGATCTGGCCGATTCGGAAAACTTTCTGCACTGTCGACTCCGTCATTGGTTTGTCTGTCTACCCGCCTGCGCTGGCCTGCCGGCCCCTGCATGCTGCGATCGATTGTAGTGTACACACTTTATATAGGCAAACAGAATCTGCGCGGGGCACGATTCACTCGTTCAGTGCATACTTAATTAACCAATCCCTGTTTTTGCGCATAAATTCACCGATAAATGGCGTTGTGCGTGATCAATCATGTTTACATAAGGGTTTTCCATAGGTTCGATATTTTCTTCCTTTACGTTGGTATTTTGAGTGTGTACACTCGTTTTCAACGGTCGGCCACATGGCCGCCCCGCCCCCCAAACGACCCATGTGTCATTGCCCCAGGAGAAAGAACGTGCAAGGCAAACCGCGAATCGCAGTTGTCGGCGCCGGACTCGGAGGGACGGCCGCGGCCGCCCTGCTGCAGCGAGCCGGCTTCCAAGTCAGGCTGTATGAACAGGCACCGGCGTTCTCGCGCCTGGGCGCTGGCATCCATGTGGGCCCCAATGTGATGAAGATCATGCGGCGCATCGGCATCGAGGACGCGCTCAACGCCATGGGCTGCCACCCCGACTACTGGTACAGCCGCGACGGGCTGACCGGCGAGGTGATCGCGCAGATCCCGCTGGGCGACTACGCGCTGCAACATTACGGTGCCAGCTACCTGACCGTGCACCGCGGTGACTTCCACAAGCTGCTGACCGATGCCGTGGCGCCCGGCACGCTGTTCTTCAACATGAAGCTGGAAAGCGTCACCGACCAGGGCGACGTGGTGCAACTGCGCTTCACCGACGGCACGGTGGAAGAAGCCGATATCGTGATCGGCGCCGACGGCGTCAACTCGCGCATCCGCGAAACCCTGCTTGGCGCCGAGCCGCCCAAGTACACCGGCTACGTGGCGCACCGTGCGGTATTCCCCATCGCGCGCGTCAAGGGCTTCACGCACGAGCGCTGCACCAAGTGGTGGACGGACGACCGCCACATGATGGTCTACTTCGACACCAGCAAGCTGGATGAGATCTACTACGTGACCGGCGTGCCGGAGCCCGAGTGGGACATGAGCAAGAGCTGGGTGCCGAGCAGCATCGAGGAAATGCGCGCCGCGTTCGACGGCTGGCACGAAGGCGTGCAATCGCTGATCGAAGGCACCGTTGAAGTGACGAAGTGGCCGCTGCTGGAGCGCGACCCGCTGCCGCTGTGGAGCCGCGGCCGCATGGTGCTGCTGGGCGACGCCTGCCATCCGATGAAGCCGCACATGGCGCAGGGCGCCGCGATGGCGATCGAGGATGCGGCCATGCTGACGCGCTGCTTCACCGAGGCCGGCGTGGACGACTATGCCAGCGCCTTCGCGCTGTATGAAGCCAACCGCGCCGAGCGCGCCGGCAAGGTCCAGCTGGTCTCGCACAACAACACCTGGCTGCGCAGCAACGAGAACCCAGACTGGTGTTTCGGCTACGATGTGTTCGACGTGCCGCTGGTGTCGGCCGGGCGCACGCCGCTGTCCGCGGCGGCCTGATGCCTGCCTGACCCTGGCCTGCCGGCACAGCATGCCGGCAGGCAATATGCCGCCGCAGCCCCTCGCCGACGAAGGGGCGCGGCGCCGCGATGCGTGATGTCCAAACCGCCCCCAGCCCACGATGAACGCGCCCCGCCCCCTGACGCTGCAGGTCAACCACGCCGAGCACACGCTGAGCGTGGCGCCTGACACGCCGCTGCTCTACATCCTGCGCAACGACCTGGCCTGCAACGGCCCCAAGTATGGCTGCGGCCTGGGGCAATGCGGCGCCTGCACGGTGCTGGTGGACGGTATGGCCGCGCGCTCGTGCGTGCTGCCGGTCAGGGCGGTGGTCGGCCACGCCGTCACCACGCTGGAAGGACTGGGCACGGCGACACAGCCCGACCCGGTCCAGCAGGCCTTTATCGACGAGCAGGCCGCGCAATGCGGCTACTGCCTGAACGGCATGATCATGACCGCGAAGGCGCTGCTCGCGCAGAACCCCGATCCCGACGAGGCGCAGATCCGCGAGGCACTGCGCTTCAACCTGTGTCGTTGCGGCACGCATGTGGAAATCGTGCGCGCGGTACAGCGCGCCGCGGTGCTGCAGCGCCAGGCCGCCGAGGGAGCGGCATCGTGACGCAAAGACTCGTACCGCAGGCCGGGCCTGCCAGCGTTGTGGCGGACCTTGCGCCGCCGCCGGCCGCGATCTGCCTCGTCGCCCATGTGCTGACGCCGCCCGGCCTGCGCTGGCTCGATGGCAAGCCGCTGTCGCCGCGCCTGCTGAGTGCTGACCGCGACGCGGCACTGGCCTTGCCGGGCGTGCGCGCCGTGGTGCTCCGCAACCAGTTTGCTGGCGTTGTCGCGGAGACCGATGCGCTGGCGGCCAATGCCGCACATGCCTTGCAGGCGCGCTGGTCGGCACCGCCGCGCGCTGACGGCGCACCCGTCCCGCGTCGCGCGATTACGCAACGCGGCGACGCCGGCGACGTGCTGGCCAACGCCGCGACGCGCCATGCGCAGGACTACCAGTGGCCGCTGGCCGGCACCCGTGCCCAGGCCCGCTGCACCGTCATCGCCGACTGGCGCGATGGCATGCTGTATGTGTGGCTGCCCGCAACGTGCCCGGGCGCGTTGCGCGAGGAACTGGCCGCGCTGCTGGGGATCGCGCCGCAGCAGGTGGCGCTGGCCTGCTGGCAAGCGCCGGACGATGGCGCCGACCCGGCGCTGCTGGCGCACCACGCCGCTGCCGACGCCGCACTGCTTGCCCATGCCGCCGGCAAGCCGGTGATGCGCCGGCTGTGCGCCGACGACATCGGCTTATCCGACGCAGTACTGGCCGTGCGCGTCGACACCGCACGCGCCAGCGATGCGATCGATGCCTACGCTTCCACGCTCGCCGGCACCGCCGCGCCGTCGGTGCCGCTGGCGCTTTGGCTGACGCATACGCCGTCGCCAGTGACGGACGGCACCGACACGGCCCACGCAAGCAACGCCGGCATTCCGCCCTACCGCATTCCCAATGTCGATGTCGGCACGGTCGGCGACATCGCCGCGTTCGACGCCGCACCGCTTGCCGCCGCCCGCGCGCAGGTCTTTGCGCGCGAATCCCATCTCGACGAAATCGCCGCCGCATCAGGCAGTGATCCGATCGCGCTGCGGCTCGCGCATCTCGACGACGCGCGCGGCGTGGCCCTGGTATGGCAGGTAAGCGAGCGCGCGGGCTGGACGCCGGCCGCGCCGCGTGCCGCCGCAGCGGCCGGCAACGTGCGGCGCGGCCGCGGCTTCGCTTATGCGCATACCGTCGACCACGATGCCGGCCAGAGCTGGTCGGCGTGGGTGGCGGAAGTGGAAGTCGACGGCACCACCGGCGACCTGGCAGTCACGCGCGTGACCGTGGGCCGCGACAGCGAATCGCTGGCGCCCACGCAAGCCGTACCCGCCACTCGCTCGCTTGAACAGGCAGTCGCCGACACCGCACTGCAACTGACAGCCGCCACGCCTGCCTTCGACACCTGGCCATCCGCTGCACCCACGACCCAGACGCTGCCTGCGATGGCCGGCAACGCACTGCCGGAAGTGCGCCTGGCCGGCACGCTCACCGGGTACGACAAGCTCGCCGCGGGGCCGGCCGATACGCTGCCCGCCGCAGCGGCAGTCGCCAATGCCATCTTCGATGCCACCGGCGTGCGCCTGCGCGCACCGCCTTTCAGCGCCGAACGCATCCGCCTGGCACTTGCCGAGAGTGAAGACAAGCGCGGCAGCCGGCGCAAGAAACGCGGCTGGCTTGCAGCCGCTGCCGCCACCGCAGCCGGCCTGTGCGCGACGCTATTGCCGTGGCGTGCGCCGATCGCGCCGATCGCACCGCCCGAACCCGGTTTTTACTCCGCAGCCACGCTGGAGCGGGGCCGCCTGGTGGCCGCAGCAGGCGACTGCGCGGTGTGCCACACGGCGCCCGGCGGCGTGAAGAATGCCGGCGGCCTGCCGCTGGAAACGCCGTTCGGCACGGTGTACAGCACCAACATCACGCCCGATGTGCAGACCGGCATCGGCAACTGGTCGTTCGCGGCGTTCGAGCGCGCGATGCGCGAAGGCATCCACCGCGACGGGCGGCGCCTCTACCCGGCCTTCCCCTACACCGCGTTCGCCAAGGTCAGCGATGCCGACATGCAGGCGCTTTATGCCTACCTGATGGCCGCCGAGCCGGTGAAGTCCGAGGTTCCGCAAACCCAGCTCGCTTTCCCGTTCAACATGCGGCCACTGCTGGCGGGCTGGAACCTGCTGTTCCATCGCAACGAACCATTCAAGCCCGACCCCTCGCGCTCTGCGCAATGGAACCGCGGAGCGTATCTCGCCGAAGGCCTGGGCCACTGCAGTGCCTGCCATTCGCCGCGCAACGCGCTCGGCGCGGAACAGGGCGGGCGCAAGTACCTGACCGGCGGCAGTGCCGAAGGCTGGGAAGCAGCGCCGCTGACCTCGCTCTCGCACGCACCGGTGCCGTGGACCGAAGCGGCACTGTTCACGTATCTGCGCGGCGGGTATGCGCCGCATCATGGCGCCGCGGCTGGACCAATGGCGCCGGTGGTGGAAGAACTCGCGCAGTTGCCAGAATCCGACGTGCGCGCAATCGCGCACTACGTGGCCTCGTTCGGCACACCGCCGCCAGCGCCTTCGGTGCTGGCCGCGCAGGCAGCGCGAATCGAGCAGCGCAGCGCGCAGGCCGCGCTCACCCTGAACGGTCCCGGCGAACGCCTGTACCAGAGCGCGTGCGCGGTCTGCCACCAGTCAGACCAGGGCATCGCGCAGTTCGGCGTCAAGCCATCGCTCGCACTCAACACCAACCTGCACAGCAAGCTGCCCGACAACGTCATCCAGGTGCTGCTGCAAGGCATGCCGGCACCGCCCAACAGTGAGCTGGGCGCGATGCCGGCCTACGCCGACACGCTCGACGACCGGCAGATCGCGCAACTGGCGCAGTACCTGCGCGCTCGCTTTGCCCCCGACCAACCCGCCTGGCAGGACCTGGAGAACACCGTCGCGCGCCTGCGCGCGACGCCTGCCCATTAATACCAACTGAGAACCGCGGGGCCGGCTCGCCACGCCCTCCGCATCCACGCTGACCGCACATACGCCGTGCCGGGCAAGGCGCTTCGCCACCGGGCAGGGAGGCGTGCGCCCCCACGCCGGCGACATGCGCGCCACGCGCGGGAAAACCCCGAGGAGGGAAATCGCAATTCGGCCTTGCCCGCCAGTTTCATGTAGCTTACGCTGAACGATCATGTAGTGCGCACTACATGAGTGCGGCGTGAGCACGCAGCGGTGCCTCCCCGCACAAGGACGGCGCGCCGCAAGCGGCAGACGAGACAACACAACCAAAAGATTGGCCCTCTACATACCGGAAGCGCTGGCCCGGGGCTTGCATAGTCCACCGCCGTGCCAACCGGGGGCCGGGCCTGGACCAACCAAGGGTAGACAACAAGGAGTGACTATGTCGTATCAGAATCAAGAAGGTGTTGCGAGATTGCTACCGGGTTAGTCCAGCCTCGCCAGATTGAAGTAGCCACCACGTTTCGTTGCAACTCGGTGCGATGGCATCACGCATTAGTGAGTACCGTAGTCTGGCCCTGCTTCGATAAACGTGTGCTTCCGAGTTCAAGAACCAGCCTATAAAGACAGGTAGACAAAATGTCGTCATCAATCTCATCAATGGCAACAACGACAATCCCAGAAGCAACGATAAGCTCGCCCCCCCAGCCAAGCGCGAGGGTAGGGACGCCTCAGACCATCACTATCGAGCAAGGCATCCGCGCGGCCGGTGTCGGTCGATTCCAGTATCGGCTCTTTGTCATATTCGGCCTGGTCTGGCTCGCTGACGCGATGCAGGTGCTCTCGATCGGCTTCACCGCGCCGTCCATTGCTGCGACATTTGGCATCCCCGTACCGACGGCTTTGCAGACCGGTACGATGTTCTTTGTCGGCATGCTGATTGGCGCTTTCGTGTTCGGTCGGCTTGCGGACAGGATCGGCCGCCGACCCGTGCTCATGATGGCGGTGGTCATCGACGCGATCTGTGGTGTCGCGTCCGCCTTCGCACCGGACTTCCAGTGGCTTCTGTTGCTGCGCTTCCTGACCGGCATCGGCGTCGGCGGCACTTTGCCCGTTGACTACACCATGATGGCCGAGTTTCTGCCCTCCGACCGGCGCGGTCGCTGGCTGGTCCTGCTGGAGTCATTCTGGGCCGTCGGCACGATCTTGCTCGCCGTTCTTGCCCTGGTTGCCGTTTCGCAAGGCGATGACGCCTGGCGGCTGATCTTCCTCGTCACTGGCATCCCCGCCCTGGTCGGCGTGATCTTCCGGTTCTTTGTTCCCGAGTCTCCGCTCTATCTGAATAAAGCGGGACGCTCAGCAGAGGCACGCGCCGTGCTTCAGCGTGTAGCCGCCGCCAATCGCGTTTCCGTGGAAATTGGCTCCCTGGAGCCGCAGCCGATGGAGCGCAAATCGGTTTTTGCGCTCTTCGCGGCCGGATGCCGACGCCGCAGCATCTGCCTGCTTGCCGCCTGGATGCTCATCTCGATCGCCTACTACGGCGTCTTCGTTTATCTCCCGGTGAAGCTGGCTGGCCAGGGCTTTGGCTTCATGCGTGGTCAAGTGTTCCTGATCCTGCTCGCGCTCGTGCAGCTTCCCGGCTTCGCGCTCGCCGCTCACGGCGTCGAGCGTTGGGGTCGGAAACCGACCCTGATCGGCTTCCTGCTTCTCAGCGCGGCAGGTTGCATGCTCTATAGCCTGGGCCAGTCCACTGCGCTCGTCGTCGGCTCCACCTTGCTGATGAGCTTTGCGCTCCTCGGTACGTGGGGAGCACTTTACGCCTTTACGCCTGAGGTGTATCCGACGGATCTGCGGGCCAGCGGAATGGGCACTGCGGGTGCGATGGCGCGCTTCGGTGGCCTCTTCGCACCTTCGATCATTGCCCCGATCATGGCTACCCAGTTCACACTTGCCCTTGCGCTCCTTTCGTCATTTCTTGCCCTGGCGGCGATCGCCATTTTCATGGTGGATATCGAGTCGAGGAACCGCGCGCTGGATTAGGGCAAGGTAGCGTCGAGCCCGTCGGCGGTCCCGGCGGTCGAGGGCGCCCGCCGACGGCGCTGGCCTGGGCGGGGTCTTGAAACGAAGCCACGGGCAGGGCGGCCCGCTTCCATTACAATCCGGCTGCAACGGCGTGGCGGCCGGGTCCACCGGACCGGCCGCCCGCTTCACCCTCTTCCGCCGAGCCCTCCCCGCCAGCCATGAAACAAGATCCGCGCTTTCCCAATCTGTTTATCCTCGACCACCCGCTGATCCAGCACAAGCTTTCGCATATGCGCGACAAGGAGACCTCCACGCGCACCTTCCGCGAGCTGCTGCGCGAGATCACGCTGCTGATGGGCTACGAGATCACGCGCAACCTGCCGCTGACCACGCGCCGCATCGAGACGCCGTTGGTCGAGCTGGATGCGCCGGTGATCGCCGGCAAGAAGCTGACCATCGTGCCGGTGCTGCGCGCGGGCGTCGGCATGAGCGACGGCCTGGTCGAACTGATCCCTTCGGCGCGCATCGGCCATATCGGCGTCTACCGCGACGAGCAGCATCGCCCGGTCGAGTACCTGGTGCGGCTGCCGGACCTGGAAGATCGCAGCTTCATCCTGTGCGACCCGATGGTGGCCACCGGCTATTCCGCCGTGCACGCGGTGGAGGTGCTCAAGCGCCGCGGCGTCAAGGACGAGGCCATCACCTTCGTCGCGCTAGTAGCGGCGCCCGAGGGCGTGGAGGTGTTCCAGAAGGCGCATCCGGGCGTGAAGCTGTTCGTGGCTTCGCTCGACAGCCACCTGGATGGCGACGCGTATATCGTGCCGGGCCTGGGCGATGCGGGCGACCGGCTGTTCGGCACCAAGAACTGACCGTCACGCCTGGTGCGGACCTGAGCGGGCTTGACCGGCCTCAATAGTCCGCGCCGCGTGGCTCCCTACACTGGCGGCAGGCACTGGCGGCAATCCGCCGGCGCGCACCGCCAATCCACAGGGAGCCAAGCATGGAAGCCTTCAAGATCCTCTTCAGCACCAGCACCGGCCTGATGAGCCTGGGCGTGATCGTCTTTATCATCGGCATGGGCTGGTTTTTCGCGCGCATGTTCGCGCGCAAGATGCGCGAGGATGCGGAAGCCGCGAAGGCACAGCAGACGGCGCAACGCCGCTGACCGTAACGGGCCGCAACCGCGGCCCGCCCTGCTTTTTCCCGACGCTTACTTCTTTTTGCCGAGCAGGCTGCCCAGCACGCCACGGATCAGTTCGCGGCCCACCTGCGAGCCCACCGTGCGCGCGGCCGACTTGGCCATCGATTCCAGGATCGAATCGCCGCGACCGGTCTTGCCAGTGCCCTTGGTCAGCGTGCCGAAGATCTCGCCGGCGGTGCCGAGCCAGCCGCTGTCCTGTTCGCCGGCTGGCTGTCCGGCTGGCTTTCCGGCCGGAGCCTTGGCGGTGCCGCCGTTACCATTGCCGACCGTCGCCACGCTGCCGCGCAGCTTTTCATAGGCCGACTCGCGGTCCACGGTCGTTTCGTAAGTACCCGCCACCAGCGAGTTGGCGATCAACTGCTTGCGTTCCTCGTCCGTCGCCGGGCCGATGCGGCTTCCCGGCGGCAGTACCCACGCCCGCTCGGTCACGCAAGGCGTGCCCTTGGCATCCAGGAACGACACCAGCGCCTCGCCCACGCCCAGCTCGCCGATCGCGGTCTCCACGTCCAGCTTCGGGTTGGCACGCATGGTGGTGGCCGCCACCTTGACCGCCTTCTGGTCGCGCGGCGTGAACGCGCGCAGCGCGTGCTGCACGCGGTTGCCGAGTTGGCCCAGCACGGTGTCCGGGATATCGATCGGGTTCTGCGTGACGAAGTACACGCCCACTCCCTTGGAGCGGATCAGCCGCACCACCTGCTCGATCTTGTCGAGCAGTGCCTTGGGGGCGTCGTTGAACAGCAGGTGCGCCTCGTCGAAGAAGAACACCAGCTTGGGCTTGTCCAGGTCCCCTGCCTCCGGCAGCTTCTCGAACAGTTCCGACAGCATCCACAGCAGGAAGGTGGCATACATCCGCGGCGAGTTCATCAGCTTGTCCGCAGCCAGGATATTGACCACGCCCTGGCCCTTCTCGGTCTGGATAAAGTCTTCGAGGTTAAGCATCGGCTCGCCGAAGAACACATCGCCACCCTGGGACTCCAGCGCGATCAGCCCGCGCTGGATCGCGCCGATCGAAGCGGCCGAGATATTGCCGTACTCGGTGGTGTACTGCGAAGCGTTGTCACCGACGTGCTGCAGCATTGCGCGCAGATCCTTGGCGTCGAGCAGCAGCAGGCCGTTGGCGTCGGCGATGCGGAACACCAGGTTGAGCACGCCCTGCTGGGTGTCGTTCAGCTCCAGCATGCGCGACAGCAGCAGCGGCCCCATGTGCGAGACCGTGGCGCGCACCGGGTGGCCCTTCTGGCCGAACACGTCCCACAGCGTGGTCGGGCACGCGCCCCACGCCGGCTCCCGCAGGTTCAGGTCGGCCAGGCGCTGCTTGAGCTTGTCCGAGAGCTGACCGGCCTGCGAAATGCCGGTCAGGTCACCTTTGACGTCCGCCATGAAGACTGGCACCCCCAGGCGCGAGAACCCCTGCGCCAGCGTCTGCAGCGTGACGGTCTTGCCGGTGCCGGTGGCGCCGGTGATCAGCCCATGGCGGTTGCCCATCTGCGGCAGCAGCACCAGTTCAAGTTCGGCGTTCTTGGCGATAAGGATGGGGTCGGCCATGATCTTCCTGATAACAAGATGCCGCGGGGCTCGCCACGGCAGCGGCGCGGGCAGGCCCGCGTGATAAAATCCTGGGCTGATTATAGCCAGCCGCCAGGCATATCCGTCACCTGGCGCGCGCCGTCCCGAGGCCTTGCGGCCCAGCCGCGGCGCGCATGGCGACCCCGCATTCCATCACCGCACAACAGCGTTTTCCGTCTCGGAGAGAATCATGGCCGGTCACTCGAAATGGGCCAATATCAAACACAAGAAAGCTGCCGCTGACGCCAAGCGCGGCAAGATCTGGACCCGCCTGATCAAGGAAATCACCGTGGCCGCCAAGCTCGGCGGCGGCGATGTCGACTCCAACCCGCGCCTGCGCCTGTCGATCGACAAGGCCATGGACGCGAACATGCCCAAGGACAACATCCAGCGCGCGATCCAGCGCGGCGTGGGCGGCCTGGAAGGCGCGAACTACGAAGAGATCCGCTACGAGGGCTACGGCCTGGCCGGCGCGGCCATCATCGTCGACTGCCTGACCGACAACCGCACCCGCACCGTGGCCGAAGTGCGCCATGCCTTCTCCAAGCACGGCGGCAACATGGGCACCGAAGGTTCGGTGGCGTTCATGTTCACGCACTGCGGCCAGTTCCTGTTCGCGCCAGGCACGCCGGAAGACAAGCTGATGGAAGCGGCGCTGGAAGCCGGCGCCGACGACGTCGTCACCAACGACGACGACTCGATCGAAGTGACCTGCCCGCCCAACGATTTTTCCGCGGTCAAGACTGCGCTGGAAGCCGCCGGCTTCAAGGCGGAAGTGGCCGACGTGGTGATGAAGCCGCAGAACGAAGTCGGCTTCACCGGCGACGACGCGGCCAAGATGCAGAAGCTGCTCGACGCCCTGGAAAACCTGGACGACGTGCAGGAAGTCTTCACCAACGCGGTGATCGAAGACTAAGTCATATCTAGCCCCCATCGGCGGCAGCCCGGCTCCAAAGACCCAAGCTGCCGCCTTTTTGCATGCGTTTCTTTTCTGGCAGTGGATCATGAAAGTATTGGTTGTCGGCTCGGGTGGACGTGAACACGCGCTGGCCTGGAAATTGGCCCAGTCCCCCAGGGTGCAAGTGGTGTACGTCGCGCCGGGCAACGGCGGGACCGCGCTCGACAAGCGCCTGCAGAATGTTCCGCTGACCGATCCCGAGGTCATCGCCGCCTTTGCCGAGCGCGAAGGCGTGGCCTTCACCGTGGTCGGCCCCGAGGCGCCGCTGGCGGCGGGCATCGTCGATATCTTCCGCGCCAAGGGCCTGCGCATTTTCGGGCCGACCCAGGCTGCCGCGCAGCTGGAATCGTCCAAGGACTTCGCCAAGGCGTTCATGCAGCGCCACGGCATCCCTACCGCTGCTTACCAGACCTTCTCCGACGCCACTCAGGCGCACGCCTATATCGACGCGCAGGGCGCGCCGATCGTGATCAAGGCCGACGGCCTGGCCGCGGGCAAGGGCGTGGTGGTGGCAATGACGCTGGACGAGGCGCATCAGGCGGTCGACATGATGCTGGCCGACAACAGACTCGGCGACGCCGGCGCGCGCGTGGTGATCGAGGAGTTCCTCGAAGGCGAGGAAGCCAGCTTTATCGTGCTGGTCGACGGCAAGAACGTGCTGGCACTGGCCACCAGCCAAGACCACAAGCGCCTGCTGGACGCCGACGCCGGTCCTAACACCGGCGGCATGGGCGCCTACTCGCCCGCGCCGGTGGTCACGCCCGCGCTGCATGCGCGTGCGCTGCGCGAGATTATCCTGCCGACCGTGCGCGGCATGGAAAAGGACGGCATCCCGTACACGGGCTTCCTGTACGCCGGCCTGATGATCGACAAGGACGGCAACCTGAAGACGCTGGAATTCAACTGCCGCATGGGCGACCCCGAGACGCAGCCGATCCTGGCGCGCCTGAAGACCGACCTGGTCGACGTGATGGAGCACGCCGTCAACGGCAAGCTCGACGCCGTCGAACTGGACTGGGACCGCCGCACCGCCCTGGGCGTGGTGATGGCCGCTTACGGCTACCCCGACGCGCCGCGAAAGGGCGACGCCATCACTGGCATCCCGGCCGAGACCGACGACAGCGTGACCTTCCACGCCGGCACCACGCTCAAGGACGGCACGCTGCTGACCTCGGGCGGGCGCGTGCTGTGCGTGGTCGGGCTGGCCGACACGGTCAAGGCGGCGCAGCGCGCCGCCTATGCCGCGGTCGAGCAGATCCAGTTCGACGGCATGCAGTACCGGACCGATATCGGCTACCGCGCCATCAAGCGCTGATCCCGCCCCCCGGCCCGGCTGAGTCGCCGCGCCGGACGGCTTCGGACGCAAGCGACCGCCCGGCCGCCCCAGCCGGTACAATCGTGACAATGCTGTGACCCACCCGGCAGCCAACAGGCTGCCGGCGTGCCATCCAGCCGGTCCATCCGCCGGTTTTATCCGCCTTCGCCAACCATGATCGATTCCCAGGCAGTCCGTGCCTATCTGCTCGGCCTGCAAGACCGCATCACCGATGCCATCGGCGCCATCGACGGCCAGCCGTTCCTGACCGACGCCTGGGAGAAACCGCCCACCGAACGCCTGCGCGGCAGCGGCCGCACCCGCATCCTGGAAGGCGGCACGGTGATGGAGCGTGCCGGCGTGGGCTTCTCGCACGTCAGCGGCGATACCCTGCCACCCTCGGCCAGCGCCAACCGGCCGGAACTGGCCGGGCGCAGCTTCGAGGCGATGGGCGTCTCGCTGGTGTTCCATCCGCGCAACCCGTACGTGCCCACGGTCCATATGAACGTGCGCTGCTTCCTGGCGGTCAAGCCCGGGGCCGAGCCGGTATGGTGGTTCGGCGGCGGCATGGACCTGACGCCGTACTATGGCAACGCCGACGACTGCACCCATTTCCACCGCACCTGCAAGCAGGCGCTCGCGCCCTACGGCGACGAGCTGTACCCGCGCTTCAAGCAGTGGTGCGACGAATATTTCTTCCTGCGCCACCGCAACGAGGCTCGCGGCGTGGGCGGGATCTTCTTCGACGACTTCTCGGCGCTGGGCTTCGAGCGCAGCCTGGCGATGATGCAGTCGGTCGGCGATGCCTTCCTGGACGCCTACCTGCCGATCCTGCAGGCGCGCAAGGACACCCCCTACGGCGAGCGCGAGCGCGACTTCCAGGCCTACCGGCGCGGGCGCTACGTCGAATTCAACCTCGTGTTCGACCGCGGCACGCTGTTTGGCCTGCAGTCGGGCGGACGCGCCGAATCCATCCTGATGTCGATGCCGCCGCTGGTGACCTGGCGCTATGACTGGCAACCGGAACCGGGCAGCCCCGAAGCGGCGCTGTATACCGACTTCCTGCCGGCACGCGACTGGGCCTGACGGCAGACCTATGGCCAATCCTGCGCAACACCGCAAGCCCGCCGCCGACGCGGGCGAACCGCCGCACTCCTCCCGTCCCTACCGCCTCGGTATCCTCGGCGGCACTTTCGATCCGCCCCATGTCGGCCACCTGGCGCTGGCACGGCTGTGCGCCGAGCACCTGGACCTGGACGAACTGGTGTGGATTCCCACCGGCCAGTCCTGGCAGAAAGGCGCCGACGTGACGCCCGCCGCCGATCGCCTGGCCATGACCGAACTGGCCGCCGCCGCGCTGGCGGACGGCGGCGCGAAGGTCCGCGTGAGCCGCATGGAAGTGGACCGCGCCGGCCCCAGCTACACCATCGACACCGTGCGCCAGCTACGGGCCGAATACGGCCCCGAGGCCTCGCTGTGCTGGCTGATGGGCGCCGACCAGTTGCTGCGCCTGCACACCTGGCACGGCTGGCAGGAACTGTTCGCACATGTGCACCTGTGCACCGCCACGCGCCCGCGCTTCGAGCTGGCCGCGCTGGAGGGCCCGGTGCTGGAAGCGCTGGCCGAGCGCCAGGCCGACACACACCTGATACAATGCACGCCCTCCGGCCGGATGTGGATCGACCAGACGCTCGCCGTCGACCTGTCTTCCACCCATCTGCGCCAGCGCCTGGCAACCGGCCAGCCGGCAGATGACCAACTGCCGCCGGGCGTGGCACACTACATCGCAAGCCACGGGCTGTACCGCGACGTTCCTGCGAGGACGTGACCCCCCGGCCAGGGCGTGACCGGGGTCTGACCAGGCCCGGCGCCCACCACCCAACCGATCTCAGCTGAACAAGAAGACACCATGGATATTCGTAAACTGCAACGCGCCATCGTCGACGGCCTCGAGGATGTCAAAGCGCAGGACATCAAGGTGTACGACACCAGCCACCTGACCGAGCTGTTCGACCGGGTGGTGATTGCCAGCGGGACGTCCAATCGCCAGACCAAGGCGCTGGCAGCTTCGGTGCGGGATACGGTCAAGGAAGCCGGCGGCCATATCGTGGCGGTCGAGGGACTGGAAACCGGCGAATGGGTGCTGGTCGATTGCGGCGACGCCGTGGTCCACATCCTGCAACCCCAGTTGCGCATGTACTACAACCTGGAAGAGATCTGGGGCGACAAGCCGGTGCGCATGAAGCTCGCCACCGGCGCCCGCGGCCTGGCCAAGGCCAGCGAGCCGATGGAAGAAGACGAGGACGACGTCCCCGCCGTGCGCGGCACACGCCGCGCCAGCAGCCTGCGCCCGGCGCTGGCCCGCCTGCCGGAAGGCATGAAGGAGCCGTCGCCGCCGATGGGCCACGAGGACACCGACCCGGACGCGATCGCCACCATCCGCAAACCGGCCCGCAAGACCGCCACCAAGACCACGGCAACCAAGACGGCCACCAAGACCCCCGCCAAGACGACCGGCACCCGCGCCGCGGCACCGCGCAAGACCGCCGCCGGCACCACGGCACGCAAGACCGCCACCAAGACGGCTACCAAGACCGCAACGAAGGCTGCAGCCAGCAAGTCCGCCGCAGCCAAGCCGGCCGCCCGCAAGCGCACCACCCGCTCGGCCTGATTCCCGGGCGCGCGGCTGCCGGCCGGCCGCGCAGCAGACAAGTCCTCATGCAACTGGTGATCGTGGCCGTCGGCCACAAGATGCCCGGCTGGATCGAAACCGGCTTCAGCGAGTATGCCAAGCGCATGCCGCCCGAGTTGCGCATCGAACTGCGCGAGGTCAAGCCGGAAACCCGCTCCTCCAGCAACAACGCCGCCACCGTGATGCAGCGCGAAGCCGCGCGGATCGAGACGGTGCTGGGCTCGCTGTCGAAGCAGTGCCGCATCGTCGCGCTGGACGAGCGCGGCCGTGACTTCACCACCGTGCAACTGGCTGCGCAACTGACCGACTGGCAGCGCGAGGGTGGCGACGTCGCCTTCCTGATCGGCGGCGCCGACGGGCTCGACCCGGCGCTGAAGGCGCGCGCCAGCACCCTGATCCGCCTGTCCAGCCTGACGCTGCCGCACGGCATGGTGCGCGTGCTGCTGGCCGAGCAGCTGTACCGGGCCTGGTCGGTCACGCAGAACCATCCTTACCACCGGGCCTGAGCCCGCCGCTCACCGGCGGTCGCTATCGCCGCTGGCGGTACAATGCGGGCCACCGCCGGGCTACCGGCACGCTCTCCATCCATGCCGATTCCGCCGCCCGGTTTCACGGGCGGGATCTTCGCCCCCGCGATGCACGACTACCTCTACCTCGCCTCCCAGAGCCCGCGCCGCCGCGAATTGCTGACCCAGCTCGGCGTGCGCTATGAACTGCTGCTTGCCGATGACGACGAGGACGCTGAAGCGCTCGAAGTCGTGGTGCCCGGCGAGACCCCCGACGATTACGTGCAGCGCGTGTGCGCGCTGAAGGCCGAAGCCGCGCTGCGCCGCCGCGAGCGCCGGGCACTGCCCGACGCGCCGGTGCTGACCTCCGACACCACGGTGTGCCTGGGCGGCCGCATCCTGGGCAAGCCTGCCGACGACGCCGACGCCGCGGCCATGCTTGACTCGCTGTCAGGTACCACGCACCGCGTGCTGACCGCCGTGACGGTGGTATCGACCACCGGGATGTGCCATGCACTGTCGGTTTCCGAAGTCAGCTTCCGCCTGATGCAGCCCGCCGAGATCGAGCGCTATGTCGCCAGCGGCGAGCCGCTCGGCAAGGCCGGCGCCTACGGCATCCAGGGCCGCGCGGCCGAGTTCGTCGAGCGGATCGCGGGCAGCTATTCAGGTATCATGGGCTTGCCTTTGTTTGAGACGGCGGCGTTACTTCGCCAGGCCCGCCTGCAATTCTGAGCGGCCCGCCCCCGCGCCCAGACAAGACCCGGCCTGCGCGCCGGGCCACCCTATACAGCCGGGCCACCGGCGCCGCGTTTCACCGCTATGACTGAAGACATCCTCGTCAACATCACGCCCCAAGAGACGCGCGTTGCCATCGTGCAGCAGGCCGCCGTCCAGGAACTACATGTCGAACGCACGCTCACGCGCGGGCTGGTCGGCAATATCTACCTGGGCAAGGTCGTGCGCGTGCTGCCCGGCATGCAGTCGGCCTTTATCGACATCGGCCTGGAGCGCGCCGCCTTCCTGCACGTGGCCGACATCTGGCATCCGCGCGACGCCGACCGCAATGGCACCACGCCGCAACTGGCGATCGAGAAGACCCTGTTCGAAGGCCAGGCGCTGATGGTGCAGGTGATCAAGGACCCGATCGGCACCAAGGGCGCGCGCCTGTCCACGCAGGTGAGCATTGCCGGGCGCACGCTGGTGTACCTGCCGCAGGATCCGCATATCGGCATCTCGCAGCGCATCGAAGGCGAAGTGGACCGCGAGGCGCTGCGCAGCCGCGTGCAGGGCCTGGTGCCCACCGACGAGCGCGGCGGCTTTATCGTCCGCACCATCGCCGAGGAAGCGACCGACGAGGAACTTGGCAACGACATCGCCTACCTGCGCAAGATCTGGGGCGCGATCCGCCAGAACGCCACCACGCAGCCCGCACCCACCCTGCTCTACCAGGACCTGAACCTGGCGCAACGCGTGCTGCGCGACTTCATCAACGACGCCACCGGCGTGATCCAGATCGACTCGCGCGAGAACTACCAGATGCTGGTGGAGTTCGCCAAGGAATACACGCCGGCGGTGCTGCCGCGGCTGTCGCACTACACCGGCGAGCGCCCGATCTTCGACCTGTTCAATATCGACGCGGAGATCGAGAAGGCGCTGTCGCGCCGGGTCGACCTGAAGTCAGGCGGCTACCTGATGATCGACCAGACCGAGGCGATGACGACCATCGACGTCAACACCGGCGGCTACGTGGGCGCGCGCAACTTCGACGACACCATCTTCAAGACCAACCTGGAGGCAGCCCACACCATCGCGCGGCAGCTGCGGCTGCGCAACCTCGGCGGCATCATCATCATCGACTTCATCGACATGGAGAATGTCGAGCACCGCGACGCGGTGCTGTCTGAACTGAAGCGCGCGCTGTCGCGCGACCGCACCCGGATCACGGTCAACAGCTTCTCGCAGCTCGGGCTGGTGGAGATGACGCGCAAGCGCACGCGCGAATCGCTGGCGCACGTATTGTGCGAACAATGCCCGGTATGCCAGGGCAAGGGGCAGGTCAAGACGCCGCGCACGGTCTGCTACGACATCCTGCGCGAGATCATGCGCGAATCGCGCCAGTTCAATCCGCGCGAGTTCCGCATCCTGGCCTCGCAGGAAGTCATCGACCTGTTCCTGGAAGAAGAAAGCCAGCACCTGGCCATGCTCGGTGACTTTATCGGCAAGCCGATCTCTCTGCAGGTGGAATCGACCTTCCACCAGGAACAGTACGACATCATCCTGATGTGAAGCCAGATGGAGAAGGGGCTGCGCGGCCGCCGGCAAGCGCTGCCGGTTCGCATGCCTTCCCGCCTCGGTAGTCGCCCTAGCTCCCTCTTCCTCCTGTTCGCGCTTCGATCCGCTATAACTAAGCGAGGGAAGTCAGCGGCATCGTGACCGATGCCGCGCCCGGCGCGCAGCGTCCCGGTGTGACACAGCGGGACACGGCTGCGCCGGTCGGCGAGGAGGAGTCCGGCATGAACGCCACGAACCATGGGGCCTGTCTGCTGGCCGTCCTGCTGCTTGCTGGCTGCGTCGAGTTTCCTGTTATTGCAAGACGCCCCAGCCCACCCTCACTGCCGCCCGCAGTGATCGCCGAAGCGCCGCCACCCAAGAAGGCGCCGCGTGCCACCCCGATCGCGCAAAAGACCATCAATATCGTCGCCACCTGCAAGCGCACCGAGGAAGACGGCTTCCGCGAAGATGCGCAGATGGATGTCAGGGGCAACGAAGTGCGGGCGCTGAAGTGGAAGCTGTGGGTGTCGCGGCGCGGCAGTTGCGAATTCAACCTGGCCGACTTCCGCCAGGTCGCCGACACGCCCCACATCGAACTGCAAGCCATCGACGGCAGCCAGTGCAAGCTGCTGGTGTGGCAGGACCCGCGCCGCGTGACGCTGGCCCATGCCCGCTGCGAGAAGCACTGCACGCCCGGCATCTATGAGCAGGCGTGGCCGGTGCTGTTCGATCCCAACAATGGGAAATGCGCCGAGATACGCTGAGCCGTCACGGCAAACGGCGCGCTATTTCGCTTTCGGCACCCGCCCCATCAGGTAGAACTCGTCGTTCGGGCGCATGCTGATGGAGTTGGCCATCCGGTTCGACAGGCCGAAGAACGCGGTGATGGCGGCGATGTCCCAGGCGTCCTCGTCAGAGAAGCCGTGCTCGCGCAGCGCCGCAAAGTCCGCCTCGTCGACTTCATGCGACGCCTTACACACCTTCATCGCAAAGTCGAGCATCGCGCGCTGGCGCGGCGGGATGTCCGCCTTCAGGTAGTTCACCGCCACCTGGTCGGCCACCAGCGGCTTCTTCTCGTAGATGCGCAGGATCGCGCCATGCGCCACCACGCAATACAGGCACTGGTTGGCGCCCGAGGTCGCCACCACGATCATCTCGCGCTCGCCCTTGGTCAGCCCGCCCTCCTTGAGCATCAGCGCGTCGTGATAGGCGAAGAAGGCGCGGAATTCATCCGGGCGGTGCGCCAGCGCGAGGAAGACGTTGGGGACGAAGCCGGCTTTTTCCTGGACTTCGAGGATGCGGGCGCGGATGTCGTCGGGCAGGTTGGCGACGGCCGGGACGGGGTAGCGGCTGATGGGGAATGCCGGGTCGGGCATGGTGGTCTCCTGTAGTTGTGCGTCTGTCACATGGTGTTCTTCTGCTTCAGATACTAACGGATCGGCGCGGGTTCGGCGCCGGCCATGTTGCGCATGGATCGCACGTACTGATGTCCACCGGATCAGGCATACTACGCACCTTCTGAACAAGGCGAGCGCCCCTTCCGAGCCGCCATACTCTTCCCGATGAAACGCATTCTCATCGTCAAGCTGACATCCCTGGGCGACATGGTTTTCACCCAGCCGCTGGTCGCGGACCTGCAGCGGGCTTTTCCCGGCGTGAAGATCGACTGGATTGCCGACTCCTATTGTGCCGATGTGCCGCGCTGGAACCCGAATATCGACCGGGTGATCGCCGCGCCGCTGCGCGGCTTCAAGAAGTTGCGCAACTGGGCAGGCTTGCGCGCGATCTTCAGCGCGCTGCGCGAGTTGCGCCGCGAGAAATACGATGCCGTGCTCGACGTCCACGGCGTCTACAAGAGCGCCATCGTCTCGTTCCTGGCCCGTACGCGGCATCGCTATGGCTACCCCGTGGAAGAACTGGGCGAGAGCGGCGCGCGCTTTGCCTACAACCATGTGTTTCAGCCGTATATCGAAGAAGATTGCGCACGGCAGCGGATGCGCCGCGCCGTAAGCCGCGCCTTCGGCTACGAACTCACAAGAGAAATGGACTACGGGCTCGAGATGCCCGGGGACACGCCGGCGCCGGCCGCCAAGGGGCCGTATGCGATGCTGTTCCATGCCACCTCGAGCGAAGAGAAGAAGTGGCCAGTAGCCGACTGGATCAGCGTGGGCAGCGCGATCTCCGCGCGCGGGTTACGTGTGCTGGTGCCGTGGGGCAATGAGGCCGAGCGCAAGGAGGCCGAGACCATCGCCGCCAGCGTGCCCGGTGCCGAAGTGATGCCGCGGCTGAGCATCACCGGCGTGGCGCAGATGGTGGGCCAAGCCTCGCTGGTGGTCGGCATGGATACCGGCTTCGTGCATATCGCCGACGCGCTGCGCCGCCCGACCGTGATCCTGTTCACGACCACCTCGCGCCACCTGTATGGTGTCACTGCGCCGGGACGCGCAGTGTCGCTGGGCGGCCACGGGGACGTGCCGACGCGGGCCGAAGTGCTGGCCGCCATCGACGAAGTCATGTCCGTGCAGCCGCCCGTGGCTTCGCAGAACTGAGCGAAATGAAGAAGGCCGGCACAGATGTGCCGGCCTTCTTCATTGGAGCTGCTGCAATGGCTTACTGGGTCGCGAACTGGATCCGGTGCAGCCCGGCATAGAGGCCGTTGGCTGCCAGCAGTTGCTCGTGCGTGCCCTGCTCCGCCAGCCGGCCGTGGTCCAGCACGGCAATGCGGTCGGCGTTCTCGATGGTCGACAGCCGGTGCGCGATCACCAGCGTGGTCCGGCCCTTCATCAGTTCTTCCAGCGCTGCCTGCACCTGGCGCTCGGATTCCGAATCCAGCGCCGAAGTGGCCTCGTCCAGGATCAGGATCGGCGCATCCTTGTACAGCGCGCGGGCAATCGCCAGGCGCTGGCGCTGGCCGCCGGACAGCTTCATGCCGTTGTCGCCGATATTGGTGTTGACACCCTCCGGCAAGCCCTTGACGGTCTCGGTCAGGTAGGCGGCCGCCAGCGCGCGCTCGACGCGCGCCATGTCGATCTCGCCTTCGGACTGCGCACCATACGCCACATTGGCGGCCACGGTGTCGTTGAACAGCACCACGTCCTGGCTGACGAAGGCGATCTGGTTGCGCAGGTCCTTCAGCGCCAGCTCGGGCAGCGGCATGCCGTCCAGCAGGATCTGCCCGTCGGTGGGATCGAAGAAGCGCGGCACCAGGTTGACCAGCGTGGTCTTGCCGCTGCCCGACGGGCCCACCAGCGCCACCACCTCGCCCGGGCTGACGCGCAGGTTGATGCCGTCCAGCGCGGCGCGCGGCGCCTCGCCATAGCGGAAGCCGACGTTCTCCAACGCCAGTTCGCCACGGGCGCGGCCCAGCGGCTTGCCGCCGTGCTGCGGCTCGACCGGCTCGTCGATCAGCCGGAAGATCATCTCGGCCGCGGTGATGCCCCGCGTCAGCGGCTGGTTGATGTCGGTCAGGTGCTTGAGCGGCGAGATCAGCAGCAGCATCGCCATCACGAAGCCGGTGAAGCCGCCCACTGTGGTCTGGTTGCCCTGCGCCTGCACCATCGCGATGGTGATGATGACCGACAGCGCCAGCGCAGCCAGGAAGGCCGTGACCGGCTGGTTCAGCCCGCCGGCCACCGCCATGCGCATCGAGTAGTTCTTCAGCCTCTCGGCCACGATGCGGAAGCGCGACAGCTCATACGACTCGCCGCCGTGCAGCTTGACCACCTTGAAGCCGCCCACCGCCTCTTCCACGACATAGGCCGCGTTGTTGGTGTAGGTCTGGTGATCGCGATTGAGTTTGCGCAGCCTGCGGTTGATCTTGGACATCAGGTAGCCGATCACCGGCAGGATCACCGCGACGATCAGCGTCAGGCGCCAGTTCGTATAGAACAGGTAGATCAGCAGTGCCACCACAGTCAGCGAGTCACGCACCAGCGTGATGAACACGCTGGTCAGGATCTGCAGCACCTGGTTGACCTCGAAGATCACCGCATTGATCAGCGATGCCGCGGTGTTGCGGTGGAAGAACCCCGCGGGCGCATGCAACAGGCGCTCGAACATCTGCATGCGCATCTTCAGCAGCACGCGGTTCGAGATCAGGTTCAGCAGGTAGCCGGAAGCAAACTGCGCCACACCCCGGATCAGCGCCACGCCGGTCAGGATGGCGGGCACATGCCACAGCGTGCCGGCGTAGCCGCCACCGAAGCCTTTGTCGAGCAGGTCGTTGACGACCTTGGGGATCACCCCTTCGCTGCCCGCGACCACCGCCATCGCAAGGATGGCGCCGACAAAGACGCGAAGCTCGGGGCGCAGGTAAGACCAGAGCCGCCGCGCCATGGACTGCGACTCTGATGCCATTTGACTGGACAAGAACGATTCCTCAGGAAAACTGAAACAGGCGGGCGCGCGCCTGGCGCGGCCGGCGCGAAACCCCGGGGTCACACAAGGTACAATGCGGGCTCCCGGTCTATGCCCCGCCGCACCACGCTATCCGCCTATGAGGATTTCCGCTGTCATCATTACCCGCAATGAGGCGCATAACATCCGGGCCTGCCTGGAAAGCGTGAAGTGGTGCGACGAGGCGATTATAGTGGATTGCATGAGCGCGGACGCCACACGCGAAATTGCCCGGGAAATGGGTGCTTGCGTGGTGGAGACGGCGGACTGGCCGGGCTTCGGGCCGCAGAAGAATCGCGCGGTTGACGCCGCCACGGGTGACTGGATCCTCAGCCTCGACGCAGACGAGCGCATCAACGATGCCTTGCGCGACGAAATCCTGCAGGCGGTTGCGCGCCAGGACCATGACGGCTATGAGATGCCCCGGCTTTCCGAGTTCTGCGGCCGCTTTATCCGCCACGGCGGATGGTACCCGGACTATGTCACGCGCCTGTTCCGTCGGGGCAAGGGACGCTTCACCGATGCGCTGGTTCACGAACACCTTGCTGTCGACGGCCGCGTCGGCCGGCTCACGCAGGCGCTGATCCATCACAGCTACCGCGACTATTCGGATGTGCTGCGCAAGGTCGAGGCCTACTCCACTGCGGGTGCCATGCAGGCCTTTCGCAGCGGCAAGCGCTCGACCCCCGCGGCGGCGCTGGGACACGGCCTGTGGGCGTTCCTGCGCACATGGTTGCTGCGCGGCAGCATCCTCGACGGCACCGAAGGCTTCGGGGTGGCACTGATGAACGGCCAGGCCAGCTACTACAAGTACCTCAAGCTCTGGCACCTGCAGCGCCAGCCCGAACAGCTGCCGCGCTGACGCGCATCCGGCTGTCGCGCCCCATCGCGGCATGTCGCATCCGTCTCCACCTTCACATCGCAAAAGCCCATGAGAACAGGCATCTCCTGCAACCGATTTGGCCGGGGCGGCGGTTTCGAACGCTATGCCATGGACCTCGTGCGGGGCATGATCGCGCGCGGCGAGCGGCCCGCCGTGTTCGCACGCCGGTTCGACAAGGGCCTGCCCGAGCTTGGCGCCGTCGATGCGCACCGCATCCACGTGCGCTGGCTGCCGGGCAAGATGCGCGACTACATGTTCTCCTGGGGGATGCGCCACGCCCACCAGCATTGCGACGTGCTGATCGGTTGCAACCGCGTGGTCGGCGCCGACCTCGCCATCTGCGGCGGCACACACCGTGGTTACCTGCTCGCCGCCGGGCGCGCCGCCACCTTCTGGGACCGGCGCCAGATCGAACTCGAGCGCCGCCACTACGCCGCTGCGCGCCGCGTGGTGGCCCACTCGCGGCTGATGGCGCAGGAACTGAAGGAACTCTACGGGGTGCCTGAGGCGAAGCTCGCGCTGCTGTACCCGCCGGTCGACACCGCGCGCTTTGGTGTGGTCGACGACGGGCAGCGCGCGCGCCTGCGCGCGGCGTTCGGCTTCGGCGACGAGCCGGTGTTCCTGTTCCCGTCTTCGGACCATCGCCGCAAAGGCCTGCCGCTGCTGGCGCAGGCACTGGCCGCAAGCGGCAGCGGGGCGGTCATCGCCGTGGCCGGCAGGCCGGTGGGCGAGCGGCTGCCCGGCGTACGCGAACTGGGCTATTGCGACAACATGGCCGACCTGTACCGAGCCGCGGATTTCACCGTGCTGGCGTCGAACTATGAGCCATTCGGGCTGGTGGGCGTGGAGTCGGTGCTGTGCGGCACACCGGTGGTCATGGCGGACAATATCGCCTGCCTCGAAGTGATCGCGCCGGAAGCCGCACTGACTTTCTCGCGCCTGGACGCCGCGGCCGCCACCGCCGCGCTGGCACAGGCGGCAACGCTGGCCCGGGCGGGCAAGGCCCGCATCCACATGCCGCTGCAGGCCTTGCGCTACAACCCGGAGCCATCCGTCCACGTCGACGCGTTGCTGGCGCTGGTAAGCGCCGCACCCGGCTGAGCCGCGATACAGCAGCTGTGGGCGCGGTGTGGCGGGTCAGGCCGAGTGCTTGCGGCGGTTGGCAATGATGCCCAGCAGCGTTGCGCTTGTCAGTGCGAAAAACGCCGTGTTCATCACCAGCGAAAAGACATCGATGGTCAGCCCGTACACGATGGTGCCGAACACCAGCACCAGGCCCATGGTGGCAGCATTGGCGGTATCGGGATCCCTGGAATGCCGATGGTTCCAGAAGTAGTAGGCGGATCCGACATACAGCAGCAGCAAGGCCGCAAGTCCGATCAGGCCCATCTGCGCCAGGGTCGAGAACACCTCGTTGTGCGCGTGCGGGTGAATGATCTCTGCCGCAGTCCGGCCCTGCGACGCCATCACCTCCAGGCTCTCCTTCAGCCGGCCCTTGCCCACCCCCAGCACCGGATGCTCCTGGAACAGCTCCCAGGACGCGCGCCACAATTGCATGCGCAGCCCGATGGAATTGTTCTCGTCGCCCATGGCCATGCGATGGAAGTCAGAGACGGCCTCGTGGAAACGCTGCTGCACCACGTTCGTGCTCGCCAGGCCGGACAGGCCAAGCGCCAGCAGCAGCACGCCGGCGATCCGCCACACCGGCGTGGGCCGGTGCACTCGGCTGAAGCGCCCGGCAAACAGCCACAGCATCACCGGCACCGCAATCCAGGAGCCCCGGCTGCCCGATGCGTAAGAAGCATAGCAGCCCGCCAACAGGCCAAGCAGCCGCAAGGCCCACTCCCAGCCAGGCCGGCGCGTGTCATCGCCAAGCGGAATGACGCCCATGAAGCCCAGCACCAGGGCAGTCCCTCCAAACGGGATCGGGTTGGTGAAGGGGTTGCCGGCACGGCCGGAGATGACCCAGTTTTCGGGCGCGACGATGCTGATGACGGACCAGCCTGCGGCACAGAAGGCACCGACGACGCACCCCCACTGGACCGGGCGCAGGTCCTTGGCCGGCACGGCGGCAAGCAGCGCGAAGATCGGCGCGACAAACAGCAGCCGCGCGGGCGCATCGAGGGCGCGCCCGATAAATTCGCCGTGAATCACCTGCTGCAGCACGATGACGAGCGGATAGGCCGTCATGGCGGCGACATACCACTTGTATTCGGAAAGCGTGCCGGCGGCAGCGCGCCGGTTTTCGGCATCCGCCAGCCATACCAGGGCAGCAGCCATTGCCAGGAAGTAGCAATAGCCGGTGCCGCCTTGTAACGTCAGGATCAGACTGGGAGACAGCGCGGCGGCCACAGCGGCCACGCGAACGGCGTACGTATTGACTTGCATTGAGGGGACTTTCACGCAGCAGCGCCCGCCACTTGCGAACTGAAACACAGTGTTACCTTTGCACCGGATATGTGCGCAGACCGCAACCGGCGCCGCGCCGCGAGAGGCACCGGAAGGCAGGCACTCATGCTCCGGCGTACGGGGGCGAGCTGACCATTTATGGCCTGCATTATACCGACCCGCGGCAGCGTACCTCTGCGCACCCCGCGCCGCCGGCGGGACGGCGAGCCCATGGCCGCATGGTATCTTTCTGCCTTGCTTAAGGAAGGTACTACAAATGAGTCTGGCCCCCGGCAACGGCGAGCAAAGCGCGCAGCGCCCTGTGCAGGAATATCCGCCGGTATCGCTGCTGCTGATCACCTACAACCAGGAATCGTTCATTGCGCATGCCATCGAGGGTGCGCTGGCGCAGGACTACCCGGCCCTTGAGATCTTCGTGTCGGACGATGCGTCGACCGATGGCACCTATGCGGCCGCGCAACGGGCGCTGGCAGGCTATGCCGGTCCTCACAAGGTGACGCTGCTGCGCAATCCCGCCAATCTCGGGATCAGCGCGCACCTGAGCAAGCTGGTGGCCCAGTCGCACGGCGAACTGATCTTCGTCGCTGCCGGCGACGACTATTCGATGCCCTCGCGCTGCAAGGAAGTGGTCCAGGCCTGGCTATCACACGACCGCAAGCCTGAGCTGATCGTCACCGACCTGGTCGATATGGCCTACGACGGCGCCCTGCACGGGCAGATTCGCCACAGCGACCTGGAGCCCTACCATTCGTTTGAATACTGGGCCACGCATCCGCCGCATGTAATCGGGGCGTCACACACGTGGACGCGGCGCATGTTCGACCGTTTTGGCCCGATGGCGCCCGGGATGATTTCCGAGGACCAGATCACGACGCTGCGTGCTTCGCTGATGGGCGGCGCCCTGAACCTCAGGCGCCCTCTGGTGCACTACCGGCGCGGCGGGACCTCCGGCAAGCGCAAGTGGCGCACCCCGGCGGACTTCGTGCGGCGCATTCGGCTGACCAACCGCAGTTCGCTGGCGGAGACGCTCCAGTTCATCGAGGATGCCGAGCGTGCCGGCTGCGGCGACGCCATGCGCCGGCTCAAGGCGCGCAAGCTTGCGCGCGAACAGTACACCGCGGACGTTTTCGCTGCGCCGGACAACCTCGCGCGGCTAAAGGTACTGTTCGGCGCGCGCCGGGTCACGCTTGGCCATCGGCTGCGGATGTTCCTGTACGCCACCGTGCCTTCGGCCTATGCGCCGTTCTACTTCCTGAGCAACCTGTTCCGACGCGGCTGAGGGACGCTGACGGCGCCCTGCTCCCTAGTTATTCGTACACCGTACTGACACAATCCGCCGACAGCGCCTGCCGCAGGGCCGTCAACGCCTCGTCGGAAGGCACCACCTGCCAGTCCGGGCCAAGCATTGCCTCGCACGAGGCGGCCTTCGCCTCGTAGCGGATGCGCACCGGCAGTCCCTGCGCGCCGCTGGCGCGCGCCAGGTGCGGCATCAGCAGTTCACGCAGCAGCCCCGTTGATGAGTTGCCATTCATCGCCAGCCGCACCGCGCTGGCAAACCTGACACGCGCCGCCACCAGGTCCATCACCGACTCCGCCGTAAACCGCACCCCGCCGGTGAACGTATCATGCCGCGCATTCCCCGTGGCGATCAGCAGCTCGTCCTCGCGGAACATATTCCGGTTGGCGTCGAACAGCTCATTGAACACCGTCATCTCGACCAGCCCGGTGCCGTCGTCCAGCGTCACGATCAGCATCTTGCCGCGCTGGGTCATCTGCGTGCGGATGCCGCTGATCACGCCGGCGATGGTCTTGCCGCGCACGTCGCGGCCGAAGCCGCCGCCGTTGCCCTGCACTTCCTTTTCCAGCGCGGCCAGCGTGCCCTTGTTGAAGCGGCGCACCTCGTCGCGGTAGGCATCGAACAGGTGGCCTGAGAAGTAGTAGCCGAGCGCCTGCTTTTCTTCCTGCAGCGTGCGCTTGGGGCTCCAGCGCGGTTCGTCGAGCAGCTCGGGGCGGTGCGCCTCGCCGCCATCGCCCATCAGGTCGAACAGCGACACCTGGTTGGCGGATTCGGCTTTCTGCTCGGCCGCCTCCATCGCGATCGGCACCGAGGCCAACAGCTGGGCGCGGTTGTCATTCAGGCTGTCGAAGGCGCCGGCACGGATCAGCGCCTCGATGGTGCGGCGGTTGACCTGGCGGCGGTCGACACGTTCGCAGAAGTCGAAGAGATCCGTGAAGGGCCGCTCCTCGCGCGCGCGCAAGATGTCTTCGATGGCGCCCTGGCCGCTGCCCTTGATGCCGCCCAGGCCATAGCGGATGGTCTTGGCATCGGTCGGCGCGAAGCGGTATTCACTGGCGTTGACGTCCGGTGGCAGCACCGCGAGCTTGTTGAGCTTGCAGTCCTCGTAGAGGATCTTGACCTTGTCGGTGTCGTCCATGGCCAGCGACATGTTGGCTGCCATGAATTCGGCCGGATGGTGGGCCTTGAGCCAGGCGGTGTAGTACGCCAGCAGCGCATACGCGGCCGCGTGCGACTTGTTGAAGCCGTAGCCCGCGAACTTCTCCATCAGGTCGAAGATGTCGTCGGCCTGCTGCGAGCTCAGGCCGTTCTTGTCGGCGCCCTCGCGGAACATCACGCGATGCTGCGCCATCTCCTCGGGCTTCTTCTTGCCCATGGCGCGGCGCAGCAGGTCGGCGCCACCGAGCGAGTAGCCGCCGATGATCTGCGCCATCTGCATCACCTGTTCCTGGTAGACCATGATGCCGTAGGTCTCTTTCAGGACGGGTTCGACGCGCGGATCGGGGTACTCCACCTTCTCGCGGCCGTGCTTGCGCGCGCAGAAGCTGGGAATCAGGTCCATCGGGCCCGGGCGGTACAGCGCCACCAGCGCGATGATGTCCTCGAAGCGGTCAGGCTTGGCGTCCTTCAGCATGCCCTGCATGCCGCGGCTTTCCAGCTGGAACACGGCGACGGTGTTGGCCGTCTTCAGGATGTCGAAGGCGGGGCTGTCGTCGAGCGGGATATGGCTGCAGTTCCAGTCGGCCTTGCTCGGGTCGAGGCGGCGGATATAGCGCTCGGCCCAGTCCAGGATGGTCAGCGTAGTCAGGCCCAGGAAGTCGAACTTGACCAGGCCGGCGGCCTCGACGTCATCCTTGTCGTACTGGCTGACCACGCCGCTCATGCCGTCGTTCTGCGCGCCCTGCGTGTACAGGGGGCAGAAGTCAGTCAGCCTGCCGGGTGCGATCAGCACGCCGCCGGCGTGCATGCCGACGTTGCGGGTCATGCCTTCGACGCGCTGTGCCAGTTCCAGCAGCTGGCGCACTTCTTCTTCGTTGTTCTCGCGCTCGGTGAGCAGCGGCTCTTCCTTCTTCGCCTCCTCGATGGTGACCAGCTTGCCCGGCTTGAACGGGATCAGCTTGGCGATGCCATCGACAAAGCCGTAGCCAAGGTCGAGCACGCGGCCCACGTCGCGCACCGCGGCCTTGGCCGCCATGGTGCCGAAGGTGGCGATCTGCGATACCGCGTCCTTGCCGTACTTCTCCTTCACGTACGTGATCACGCGATCGCGGCCGTGCTGGCAGAAGTCGATGTCGAAGTCGGGCATCGAGACCCGTTCCGGGTTCAGGAAACGCTCGAACAGCAGCGCGTACTTGAGCGGATCAAGATCGGTAATGCCGAGCGCATACGCCACCAGCGAACCGGCACCCGAACCGCGGCCCGGGCCCACCGGCACGCCGTTGTTCTTGGCCCAGTTGATAAAGTCGGCCACGATCAGGAAGTAGCCGGGGAAGCCCATCTTGATGATGGTGCCGGTCTCGAATTCCAGCCGTGCGTAGTATTCGGGCCGCTTGGCCTCGCGCGCCGCCTCGTCGGGGAACAGTACCGCCAGGCGCTTCTCCAGTCCGTCCTTGGCCATGAACACGAGGTAGTCGTCCAGCGACATGCCGTCGGGCGTCGGGAACAGCGGCAGGCGCGGCTTGCCCAGCTCCAGCGTCAGGTTGCAGCGGCGCGCGATCTCGACCGCGTTCTCCAGCGCCGAGGGGATGTCCGCGTACAGCGCGCACATCTCGTCCTGGGTCTTGAAGTACTGGTCGGTGGTAAACCGCCGGGTGCGGCGCGGATTGGCCAGCAGCTCGCCCTCGGCGATGCACACGCGCGCCTCGTGCGCGGTGTAGTCGTCCGGCGTCATGAACTGCACCGGATGCGTGGCCACCACCGGCAGCTGCAGCTCGGCCGCCAGCTGCACGGCGTGCTGCACGTAGGCATCGGTGCCCGCGTGGCCGGCACGCTGCAGCTCGATGTAGAAGCGCTGCGGGAATACGCTCGCCCAGTGCTGCGCGGCTCGGCGTGCGCCGTCGGCATTGCCGTTGGCCAGCGCCATGCCGATATCGCCGCCCATCGCCCCCGACAGAGCAATCAGGCCGGTTGCCAGCGGCAGGTCATCCTCGCCGGGCTCGAGGAACCAGGCCGGGTCGATCTCGGCGCGGCCGCGGTGCTGGTTGCCCAGCCACGCGCGTGACAGCAGCATGCACAGGTTCAGGTAGCCGCGGCGGTCCTGCACCAGCAGCAGCAGGCGCGATGGCTTGTCGCGATCCTCGGCGTTGGTGAGCCAGACGTCGGCACCGACCACCGGCTTCACGCCCTTGCCGCGCGCCTCCTTGTAGTAACGGATCAGCCCGAAGGCGTTGGCAAGGTCCGTCAGGGCGAGCGCGCCCATGCCATCGGCGGCGGCGGCCTTGACGGCGTCTTCCAGGCGGACGATGCCGTCCACGATGGAGTATTCGGAATGCAGGCGGAGGTGTACGAAGCGGGGTGCAGACATGGGCGACATTGTACCGGCTCGGCCCGCTTGCCGGCCTCCAATATTCCGTGCAGGCGCCGCGTGGAGGCCGCATCGCAAAGCTGATCGGGGTGCTTGGGAATGCGCGGCAGGAGCGCCCGGGCGCGTTATAATTTCGTCTTTCCAATCAGGCAGTTATCGCAAGCCGTCGGCGCCCTCCCGGACGCGGCCGAGCAGGCACAGTCTCTCATGCAGATCGTCAATATTTCCGCTTACAAATTCGTCTCGCTGGACGACATCGAGACCCTGCGCCCGGCCATGCGCGAGCGCTGCGAAGCGGCCGGCCTGAAAGGCACGATCCTGCTCGCGCCCGAGGGCATCAACATGTTCCTGGCCGGCCCGCGCGAAGCCATCGACGGCTTCATGGCGTGGCTGCATGCCGATGCGCGCTTTGCCGATATCGCGCCCAAGGAGAGCCTGTCGGAGAACCAGCCCTTCAAGCGCACGCTGGTGCGCGCCAAGAAGGAAATCATCACCATGAAGATGCCGCTGATCCGCCCCGAGGCGGGCCGCGCGCCTTCGGTGCGGCCGGTCGACCTGAAGCGCTGGCTGGACCAGGGGCACGACGACGAGGGCCGCCCGGTGGTGATGCTCGATACGCGCAATGATTTCGAGGTCGCGGTCGGCACTTTCGAGGCGGCGGTCGAGTACGACATCGCCAAGTTCAGCGAATTTCCCGAGGCCGTCGCCGCGCACAAGGCGGAGCTGGAGGGCAAGACCGTGGTGTCATTCTGCACCGGCGGCATCCGCTGCGAGAAGGCGGCGATCCATATGCAGGAAGTCGGCGTCGAGCGCGTGTACCAGCTCGAGGGCGGCATCCTGAAGTATTTCGAGGAAGTGGGCGGCAGCCACTATCGCGGCGACTGCTTTGTCTTCGACTATCGCACCGCGCTGAATCCGAACCTGGAGCCGGCCGGCCCCAAGCAGTGCTTTGCCTGCCGCGCGGTGGTCACGCCAGAGGAGCAGCAAAGCCCGCACTACGTGATCGGCAAGAGCTGCCCGCACTGCATCGGCGGCAAGGACCAGGCCGCGGCTTAAGGTCCAGGGCAGACAGGCGGCTCAGGCCGCCAGCAGGTGGTAGAGATTGCGCAGCATGCCCGCGGTGGCGCCCCAGATAAAGCGGTGGCCGCCGTCCTCGCGCGGATAGGGCATGGCGTAGAAGATCCGTTCGCCGTCGACCCAGCGGAACAGGCGCCGCTCATGATGCGAGGGATCCATCAGGAAGGCCAGCGGCACTTCAAAGACATCGGCCACTTCCGACGCGTCCGGGCGCAGCGTAAAGCCGTCGCGCACCAGCCCCACCACCGGGCTTACGTGGAAGCCGGTGCCGGTGATGTAGTCCGGCAGCGCACCCAGCACTTCCACGTAATCGCGCGCCAGTCCCACCTCTTCTTCCGTCTCGCGCAGTGCCGTGTCGATGCGGTTGGCATCCCACTCCTCCTGGCGTCCGCCCGGGAAGCTGATCTGGCCGGCATGCGCGCTCAGGTTGGCATTGCGCTGCGTCAGCAGAACCGTCAGGCCATCGCGCCGCTCCACCAGCGGCACCAGCACGGCGGCGTCGCGCAGCCCCCGGCTGCTGTCGTAGACGCGCGATTCATCGGTCAGCTCCGGCGCCCAGGCCGGCGGCACCTCGAAGCGGTGCCGGATAAAGTCCACCTGCAGCCGCGGCGCGCTCAGGGCGCCGTTGCGCAGGTCGGTGTCGATGACGGGGAGGGATTCGGGATCGAAGGCGGGACGCATAACAAGCGCAAGTATGACAGAAGCGCGCGTTTCGGCGCCGCAGCAAAATCCGCCGCACCCGTGGCCGCGCTGACACAATGCAAAAAGGGCACCGTGAGGTGCCCTTCCTGAGGAAACGCTGGCCGGGCTGCCCCGGCCGGCACGTCCAGCTTACTGCGCAGCCTTGGCAGCGACAGCAGCCTTCGACACCAGCTTTTCCTTGATACGTGCGGACTTGCCCGAACGCTGGCGCAGGTAGTACAGCTTCGCGCGACGCACGTCGCCGCGACGCTTCACTTCGATGCCGGCGATCAGCGGCGAGTACAGCTGGAACGTACGTTCCACGCCTTCACCCGACGAGATCTTGCGCACGATGAAGGACGAATTCAGGCCGCGGTTACGCTTGGCGATCACCACGCCTTCGTAGGCCTGCACGCGCTTGCGGGTACCTTCCACCACGTTCACGTTGACGATCACGGTGTCGCCAGGTGCGAATGCGGGGATGGTCTTGTTCGCGGTCAGACGCGCGATCTCTTCCTTCTCGATCTGCTCGATGATGTTCATCGTTTTTTCTCCATAACCATCGTGCCGGCGTTGTATGCCCCAGGCATTGCCCGGGCCCCGGCAGAGGATGGGGTTTTACCTGGCGGGAGTTTCCCCCCGCCCTTCCTTCGCCGCCCATTCCGACAAGAACTTCTCGTCGGCGCGGGACAGCAAACCTTGTTCGCGAGCAGCCTCGATCAGGTCGGGGCGCTTGCTCGCGGTATTGGCCAGCGCCTGCTGGCGCCGCCATTTCTCGATTTCGGCGTGATGGCCCCCGAGCAGGATCTCGGGCACCCTCACGCCTTCATATTCTTCCGGCCGCGTGTAGTGCGGACAATCCAGCAGGCCGTTGACGAAACTGTCCTGCACTGCGGACTGCGCATCGCCCAGCACGCCGGGCAGATGCCGCACCACGGCATCGATCAGCGCCATCGCCGGCAGTTCGCCGCCCGACAGCACGAAGTCGCCGAGGCTGACTTCCTCGTCCACGCGGCGGTCGATCAGCCGCTGGTCGATGGCCTCATACCTGCCGCACAGCAGGACCAGGCCCGGCCGTTCGGCCAGTTCCATCACCTTGGCATGCGACAGCGTCTTGCCCTGCGGCGACATCAGCACCACATGCGGCTTGGGCACGCCGGCTTGCGCCTGCGCTGCCACCGCGGCATCGATCGCATCGTCCAGCGGCTTGGCCAGCATCACCATGCCAGGGCCACCGCCATAAGGCCGATCGTCGATGGTGCGATAGTTGTCGACGGTGAAATCGCGCGGATTCCACGTGCGCAACGCATACCGCTGCTGCTTGGCTGCCCGGCTGGTAATACCCCAGTCGGTCAGCGCGCGAAACATCTCGGGAAACAGCGTGATCACATCGAACTGCATCCGCTCTCTCCCTTGCTAACCCTGCACCGCGGAGGCACGGGTTCAGTAATCGAGCCCCCAGTCGACCACGATGCGCTTGCCCGCGGCATCGACCGAGCGCAGGAACGCATCGACAAACGGGATCAGCCGCTCACCGGTCTTGCCGTCAGGCTGCACAAAGGCCACCTGCAGGATCTGGTGGGCACCGTTGTCGATCAGGCCGGACACCTCGCCCAGCAACTCGCCTTGCTCGTTGCTGACGGTGCACCCGATCAGGTCGACCCAGTAGAACTCATCCTCTTCCGGCGCCGGAAAATCCGCGCGCCGGATCCACACGCGACGGCCCTTGAGCGCTTCCGCAAGATTGCGGTCGGCAACGCCGGTCGCTTGCGCCACCACCGTGCCGCTGTGCTCGCGCGACTGCGCGATCTTCACGCAGAGCGGCCGGGCATGCGCCGCGTCAGCTGCGACATTGGCACTAACCAGCCCCGCCTGCGGCGGCGCCAGCAGCCACCAGCGGCGGGCATGCAGCAGCGCGGAAGCGTCATCGGCATGCGGCTGGACCTTGATCCAGCCGCGAATGCCGTAGGCCGCGCCGACGTAGCCGACCTCTACCAGGTCTTCAGGCAGGGGCTCGGCATACAGCAGCGCCGCCGGCAGTTTGTGAGCCTTTTGCGGCTCGCCCTGGGGCTGAACCAACGGTCGGTTCAGCGGCTTGGCGGCGCCTTGTTTGCGTTCAGTCACGTGTGCAACGAGAACGCGCCTGGCCTCACCAACGGGAGAGGCCAGGCGCGTTACAAGCAGCTATCGGGCGATCAGGCAGCAGCCTTGGCGCCTTGCTTGACCAGGCGGGCAACGGTCGGCGACAGCTGGGCGCCAACACCTTGCCAGTAGGCCAGGCGATCTTGCACCAGGCGCAGACCTTCTTCACCTTCCGAAGCCAGCGGGTTGTAGAAACCAACGCGCTCAATGAAACGACCATCGCGACGGTTGCGCGAGTCGGTGGCGACGATGTTGAAGAACGGGCGCTTCTTGCTGCCGCCGCGAGCCAGACGGATAACGACCATGGAATGATTCCTCAGAAAACGGGGTGTTCGAGGGCGTTCGAACACGAAACGCAAGAGTATAGCCCAATTCCCGAGGCCAAACAAACACTTAGGTGATTGACGCGCGCAGGCGGTGCGGGCATCGTGGCAAAAACCGCGACAGGAGGCCCACATGCGCCCGGCTCTGCACTTCATGGTTCGCGCCGTACTGCGTACGGTACTGCCCGGCATTGTACTGCTCGCCGCCACGGCCCCCGCCCGGGCCGCCTTGCCGCTGGACCAGGTCCGGCTGCCGCCCGGGTTCCGCATCGAGGTAGTGACAGAGGACGTGCCCGGCGCGCGCGCCATGGCCTTGTCGCCGTCCGGCACGCTCTTCGTCGGCTCGCGCGGCGAAGGCAAGGTCTATGCGGTGACCGATGCGCTGGGCACCAGGCCGCGGGTGCGCGTAGTCGCCACGGGCCTGCGCATGCCGGCCGGCGTGGCGCTGCGCGACGGCAACCTGTACGCGTCCTCGGTCTCGAAGATCGTGCGGCTGGACAATATCGAGTCCCGCCTCGACAATCCGCCCGCGCCGGTGGTGGTGAGCGATCGCTTCCCGACCGAATCGCACCACGGCTGGAAATTCATCGCCTTCGGGCCGGACGGCTACCTGTACGTGCCGGTCGGCGCGCCGTGCAATGTCTGCGCGCCGGACGAGAACCGCTACGCCAACATCATGAAGATGAAGCCCGACGGCAGCGACCTGCAGGTGGTGGCGCGCGGCGTACGCAATACCGTCGGCTTCGACTGGCACCCGGCCACCCGCGAGCTGTGGTTCACCGACAACGGCCGCGACCGCATGGGCGACGACGTGCCGGACGACGAACTGAACCGCGCCACCGCCGCCGGCCAGCATTTCGGCTACCCGTACTGCCATGCCGGCAACGTTGCCGATCCGGAATATGGCAGCAAGCGCCCGTGCTCGGAATTCGTGCCGCCGGTGGCCCGCCTGGGCGCGCATGTGGCCGCGCTGGGCATGCGCTTCTACACAGGCACGCAGTTCCCGCCGGCCTACCGCAACAGCGTCTTTATCGCCGAGCACGGCAGTTGGGACCGCAGCAAGCCGTCCGGCTACCGCGTGGTCACTGTGGCGCTGGATGGGTCCGGCAAGGCGGTGCGGCAGGAGGTGTTCGCACAGGGCTGGCTGCGTGGCGGCAAGCCGTGGGGAAGGCCCGCCGATGTCCTGGTTGCGCCCGACGGTTCGCTGCTCGTCAGCGACGACCTGGCCGGTGCGATCTACCGGATTCGCTATACGCCGTGAAGCGTCCTGAGTTCCCCGGAAACCCGCGCGGCGCGGGGCCTGAAGGGGGCCAGCGGGGCCGAAACAATCCGTTACACCGGTAACGGGATTGGCATAGGCGGCCTGATGGCCCATGCGTACCATGAACCCATCTTCCAACAGCATCACAGCGCGACAGGAACCTGGGAATTCGCATGCTCACCCGCTCTCTCCTGCGCGACCTGGTGGCTGGCATCCTGGTGGCCTCGGGCCTGGTCGGCGCGGTAGCCGCCAGTCATGCCCAGGTCGCGTTCTGGCAAAAAATCCGCCCCGAAGCGCGCCCCGCGCGCCTGCAATCAAGCGACGGCTGGCAAGTGGCCAGCGTGCGCGCCGAAAGCCGTGACCACGTGCAGGCCCAAATCGACCGGATGGAGGCCCGCGCTCGTGCTGACGACCGCCTGAATGGACGCCGCGCGGCGCTGTCCGGCGCGCGCGACGACAACCGCGGCCGACCGCCGGAGCGCGCCACTCCTCCCAACGAAGCCCGCAACGACGTCCGCACGAACAACGTCGGCCCCGGCTGGCAGGCGCGTGGCCGCGAAGGTGGCCGCTAGCTGAGCGCGGTGGCCGCCCCCGCGCGACTTTCCCGATTCCGCGGAACTCCGCCCTCGCTTTCCGTGTCTCTATATAAGTGTGTGCCCCGCTTTCCGGGTGCGACGCACAGGCTGCCGCCCGGCGCTGCCCGGGGCTAACAGCGTGCCGTCCAGTGCAGACGGCAATCGAACTGACCTGCCTCTGCCCGACACCTCCTGTCGGACCCGATCAAGACGGCTCGGGCGCAGCCTCCAGAACGACAATAATTCTGTGAGGTTTGTCATGTCACCCCTCTTTAGCGACCTGGCCGAACACGCAGGCCAGTTATCGCTATCAATCCTGTTCATGGGCATCCTGACCCTGGTCCTCTACGGCGAGACGCATATCAGCGAGCATGCGGCCCCTTTCATCAAGATCCTGCTTGACGGCTGGCATTAGCGCCGCCTTGCGCGTCTTCTGACGCACCTCCCTTCCTTACGCTGACTGCCGGCGTACAATGTGTGCCGGCCGGTACCCGTGTGCCGCCGTTCTTGTGCCGGTGCACTGCCGGCCTGCAACCGCCCGATATCCGACCATGCCAGTAGCCACGCCCGCCCGCCATGCCTCTACGCTCGCGTCGCCGCCCACCCGCGGCAAATCGAAGCTGCTGACCGTGGCGCTGGCGTTCCTGTTCGGCAGCCTCGGTGCGCATCGCTTCTACCTGGGCGGGCTGCGCGACCTGTACGGCTGGGCCCATCTGCTGGCGCTGCTGGCGGGCGTCATCGGCGTTGCCTCGATGGCGGCCGATGCGGGATCCCCTGCGCTGAACTGGACCTTCGCCGTCGCCGGCGGCGTGTCCGTGATCAGCGCCTTCCTGGCAGCCATCGTCTATGGGCTGCGCCCCGACGACAAATGGGACGCGCGCTTCAACCCGCACGGTAAACCCACGCGCTCCGGCTGGCCGGTGGTGATCCTGGTGATCCTGTCGCTGCTGATCGGTACCGGCCTGCTGATGGCCGGGCTGGCGATCAGCTTCCAGACCTTCTTCGAATCGCAGGTCGAGGCCGCTCGAGCCCTTTCGCAATAACAACGGCGGCGGCAAAGCGCGCTCGATGCACTTCGACCTGCTCGACGTCGCCGTCTTCGCCCGCGCCGCGGCACTGGGCAACCTGTCGGCGGCGGCGCGCGATCTCGGCCTGTCCACCTCGACCGCCAGTGCCAGGCTGGCCCGGCTCGAACAGTCCCTCGGCTGCCGGCTGCTGCATCGCACCACGCGCCGGCTGGCGCTGACCGCGGATGGCGACCGTTTCCTTCTGCATGCAGAACAACTACTGGCTACGGCGGAACTGGCCGGCCAATCGGTCGGCACCAGTGCCGAGCACCCGCGCGGGCAACTGCGCGTGACTGCGCCTGCCTCGTTCGGGCGCCAGCATGTATCGCCCGCCCTGCCCGACTTCCTGGCCGCCTACCCCGACATCTCGCTCGACCTGCGCCTGACCGATCAGGTGATCGGGCTGGTCGATGCCAGCATCGACGTCGCGCTGCGCATGGGCGTGCTACCGGACTCCACGCTGGTGGCACGTCCGCTCGCGCCCAGCCGGCGCGTGATCTGCGCCGCGCCCGGCTATCTGCAACGCCACGGCGTGCCGCGCCATCCCGACGACCTGCGCCAGCACAACTGCCTGGTGCTGGCCGACCAGTCGGCGTGGCGCTTCGATACGCCGCTGGGCGAGACCGTGGTCAACGTGCACGGCAACCTGCGCGTGGACAACGGCGAAGTGATTCGCGATGCGCTGGTGGCCGGTGTCGGCATCGCGCTCAAGTCGACCTGGGACGTGGGGCCGCTGTTGCGCAGCGGCGAACTGGTGACGGTGCTGGACGAATACCCGGTGCTGCCGGCCGTGTCGATCTGGGCTGTGTTTCCGAGCCGCCACCTAGTGCCGGCCAAGACGCGCGCCTTTGTCGATTTCTTTGCGGCGCGCTTCGGCAATCCGCCGTACTGGGACCGATTGGATACGACCTGACACCTTGTGCAAAGCACATTTGCGCGCGATCAAGGCGGGCGCAATCGATAGCTCCGCTTTGGCGCAAATCGCCCATACTGGAAAGACCGCCCACTCCCGGCGGCACTACGCCCGGCGAAGCATGGCTTCGGCGGCGCAAAGGAGCACAGACCGACATGCCAACCTATGAGGAAGGACGCCTGGCGGCGATCGCCGTCCGGCTGGCGCTGTCCTCAGGACTGTCGCCATCGAGCGCCAAGGCCGCTCTGGATCTCGCTAGCAGCATGATCAGCGACCAGCAGGCCACCGAAGCGGCTCTGAGGGCTCAGAAAAGCGAACCTTGCGGATCGTCCTTGCCGCGGGGACCCCTGGCTGGGGGGCGAAAACGAGAAGTATCCAGTTCGAACCGGTTGTAGCGGAAGCCGAGCCGTTCGGCGGCCTTGTAGACGCGCTGTCGCAGCAAGTCCGCCCACACGCCCGTCCCCCGCATGCGCGTGGCAAAGCTGGCATCGTAGGCTTTGCCCTCGCGCATTTCGCGCACGCGATTCATGACCCGCTCGGCGCGGTCGGGGAAATGGGCCTGCAGCCATTCTTCAAACAGCGGCCGCACTTCCCACGGTAGCCGCAGCACGATGTAGTTCGCATAGACGGCGCCCGCCTCGCGCGCCGCTTCCAGTACACGCTCCAGGTCAGGCTCGGTGATGAAAGGAATCACCGGGGCGATGCTCACGCCCACCGGGATGCCCGCGTCGGTCAGCGTGCGGATTGTGCGCAGCCGGCGCGACGGCGTTGCCGCGCGCGGCTCCAGCGTGCGCGCGATGCCGGCGTCGAGCGTGGTAATGGTGACCGCCGCCACTGCCAGTTTCTTTGCCGCCATCGGCGCCAGCAGGTCGATATCACGCTCGATCAGTGACGACTTGGTGATCAGCGCGACCGGATGGTCGTGCTCGCTCAGGACTTCCAGGATGCCGCGCGTGATGCGCTGCTCGCGCTCGATCGGCTGGTAGGCGTCGGTGTTGACGCCCAGCGCGATGGTCTCGCAGCGGTATGAGGGGCGCGCCAGCGCTTCGCGCAAGCGCTCGGCTGCGTTGGCCTTGGCAAATAGCTTGGTTTCGAAATCAAGTCCCGGCGACAGGTCGAGGTAGGCGTGCGTCGGCCGCGCGAAGCAGTAGATGCAGCCATGTTCGCAGCCGCGATAGGGATTGAGCGAGACATCGAACGGGATGTCGGGCGAGGCGTTGCGCGTCAGGATCGAGCGGGCGCGTTCGATGCGTACCGTGGTGCGCAGTGGCGGCAGTGGCGCCTCCGGTGCAGGCAAGGTAGCGTCGGGTTGCGCTGGTCCATTCGTCTCATCCGCCACCACGGGTTCGTCAGCAGGCCCACTGTCCCAGCCATCGTCGAACGCCTCTCGCTGGTCGCGCTCGAAACGCCCCTGCAGGTTGCTGACAGCGCCGCGCCCCTTGCGGGCAACAACGGGCGGCCGCGTGCCTGCCTGTGGCCATTCCGGTTCGGCCTCGGCATCGTGCCACGCATTGCGGCGGTCATGATCCTTCGGTTCGTGTGCGGGGCGCCCCATCGTGTACTTCGTCAACCCGGCTGGCTCTTCTCTTCGACCGAGATGGCCAGCGTCTCCTTGATTTCTTCCATCACTACATAGCTCTTCGACTGCGCTGCGCCGGGCAGCTGCAGCAGGATGTCGCCCAGCAGCCTCCGGTATTCGCCGATCTCGCGGATGCGCGCCTTGATCAGGTAGTCGAAATCGCCCGACACCAGGTGACATTCCAGCACTTCCGGGATGCGCAGCACCTCGCGCCGGAACTGCTCGAACATATTGCCCGACTTGTTGCCGAGCGAGATCTCCACAAACACCAGCAGCGCGCTGCCTAGCAGCGCCGGGTTCAGCCGGGCGTAGTAGCCCATGATGACACCATCGCGCTCCAGGCGCTTGACGCGCTCGATACAGGGCGTGATGGTCAGGCCGACCGCCTCGGCCAGGTCCTTCATCGACATCCTGCCGTCACTCTGCAGCGCAGTCAGGATCCTGCGGTCGAGCCGATCGAGGGAACGCACGGGCTGGCGACTCGTTCTCATGAGTTTTTCCTGTTTTCCTGAAAAATTCGATAACTATGACTGGATTGTATTCAATAGTATAGAGATAAATACTTCATCAACTTGTCATCGCAGTTGGAGCCCCCGGACATGCGCGTTCTCGTACTTGGCAGCGGAGTTATTGGCGTCACCAGTGCGTGGTACCTGGCCAAGGCCGGTCACGAAGTGACCGTTGTCGATCGCGAGGCGGGCCCCGCGCTCGGCACCAGTTTTGCCAACGCGGGGCAGATCTCGCCCGGCTATGCGTCGCCGTGGGCAGCGCCGGGCGTGCCGCTGAAGGCGATCAAGTGGATGTTCCAGGAACATGCCCCGCTCAGCATCCGTCCCGACGGCACGCTGTTTCAGCTGCAGTGGATGTGGCAGATGCTGCTGAACTGCAGCGCCGAGCGCTACGCCGTCAACAAGGAGCGCATGGTGCGGCTGGCCGAATACAGTCGCGATTGCATCCGCGCGCTGCGCGCCGAGACGGGCATCGCTTACGAAGGCCGCCAGCAAGGCACGCTGCAGGTGTTCCGCACCGACGAGCAGCTGCAGGGCGCGGCCAAGGACATCGCCGTGCTGGAAGAAGCGGGCGTGCCCTACCAGTTGCTTTCGCGCGACGAACTCGCGGCGAGCGAACCGGCGCTGGCCGCCGTCCGCCACAAGCTGGCCGGCGGCCTGCGCCTTCCCAACGATGAAACCGGCGACTGCGCGCTTTTTACCCATCGGCTGGCAGGCATGGCCGAGATGCTGGGCGTGAAATTCCTGTACAACCGCTCGATCGACAGCCTGATGACCCAGGGCGATGCCGTCACCGGCGCCGTGGTCGATGGCGAGCCGATGGACGCCGACCTGGTAGTGGTGGCGCTGGGCAGCTGGACCACGCAACTGGTGAAGCCGTTCTTGCACGGCATGTCCAACCTGCCGGTGTACCCGCTCAAGGGCTTCTCGATCACGGTTCCGCTGAGCGACCCGTCGCGCAGCCCCGTGTCCACGGTGCTGGACGAAACCTACAAGGTTGCCATCACCCGCTTCGACGACCGCATCCGCGTGGGCGGCATGGCGCAGATCGTCGGCTACGACCGCAGCCTGGACCCGGCCAAGCGCCGCACGCTCGAGCACGTGGTCACCGACCTGTTCCCGGGCGCCGGCGATGTCAGCCAGGCCACCTTCTGGACCGGCCTGCGGCCGATGACGCCGGACGGTACGCCGATCGTCGGTCCGACCCAGGTGCGCGGCCTGTGGCTGAACACTGGCCACGGCACACTCGGCTGGACCATGGCCTGCGGCTCGGGCAAGCTGCTGTCGGACCTGGTGTCGGGTACGTCGCCGGCAATCCGGGCCGATGACCTGTCAGTGGGCCGCTACCTGAAGCCGGCCCGCCATCGCCTGGCACCGCGGCCGGCCACGGCCTGAAGCAGGCGCAGCCTCGATAAGCAAAAAGGGCGACCCCGCGGGGTCGCCCTTCTTCGTCCCTAGCTACCGACAGGCCGCTCAGAACTGCTCGGCCGTCATCGTATTCACCGGTGCCGCACCGCTGACGATGGCATCGCGCAATGCCGATGCCTGCGACAGGATGTGCTCCGCGAAGAAATGCGCGGTGGCGATCTTGGCGTCATAAAAGCCCGGATCCTCGGCACGCTTCGCGTCGGCGGCCAGCATGGCACGGCCAAACTGCCAGCCAGAGAACACGATGCCACACAGCTTCAGGTAAGGCACGCTGCCCGCAAAGACGGCGTTCGGGTCCGACTTGGCATTGGCCACGACAAACGCCACCACGTCTTCCAGCGCCGCGCGGCCCTTGGCCAGCTGCGCCTGCACCGCGGTGAACCCGGCGCAGCTGTGCTTGCCCAGCGCCGCCTCGGTCTCGGCGATCTGCGCGCAGATCGCGCGCGCCACCGCGCCGCCGTCGCGCACGGTCTTGCGGCCGACCAGGTCGTTGGCCTGGATCGCGGTGGTGCCTTCGTAGATCGGCAGGATGCGGGCGTCGCGGTAGTGCTGCGCCGCGCCGGTTTCCTCGATAAAGCCCATGCCGCCGTGCACCTGCACGCCCAGGCTGGTGACATCGATCGACAGCTCGGTGCTCCAGCCCTTCACCACCGGCACCAGGAACTCGTAGAAGTCCTGGTTCTGCTGGCGCACGGCCTCGTTCGGATGCTGGTGCGCCGCGTCGCTCGCGGCCGCGGCCACGTAGGCGACCGCGCGTGCGCCTTCGGTCAGCGCGCGCATCGTCATCAGCATGCGCTTGACGTCGGGGTGGTGGATGATGGTCACCGCCTCGCGCGCCGAACCGTCGACCGGGCGGCTCTGCACGCGTTCGCGCGCGTACGCCACGGCCTGCTGGTAGGCGCGCTCGGACACCGCCACACCCTGCATGCCGACCGAGAAGCGCGCCGAGTTCATCATGATGAACATGTACTCGAGGCCGCGGTTTTCTTCGCCCACCAGCGTGCCGATGGCGCCGCCGTGGTCGCCGAACTGCAGCACCGCCGTAGGACTGGCCTTGATGCCCAGCTTGTGCTCGATCGACACGCAGTGCACGTCGTTGCGCTCGCCCGGGCTGCCGTCGGCATTGACCAGGAACTTCGGCACGATGAACAGCGAGATGCCCTTGACGCCCTCGGGCGCGGTGGGCGTGCGCGCCAGCACGAGATGGACGATGTTCTTCGCCATGTCGTGCTCGCCGTAGGTAATGAAGATCTTGGTGCCGAACAGCTTGAAGGTCCCGTCGCCCTGCGGCTCGGCGCGGGTGCGGACCGCGGCCAGGTCAGAGCCGGCCTGCGGCTCAGTCAGGTTCATGGTGCCGGTCCACTCGCCCGAGATCAGCTTGGGCAGGAAGGTGGCCTTCTGCTTATCCGTGCCTGCCGTCAGCAGCGCCTCGATGGCACCGTCGGTCAGCAGCGGGCACAGCGCGAACGACAGGTTCGCGGTGTTCAGCATCTCGTTGCAGGCAGTGGCGATCAGCTTGGGCAGGCCCTGCCCGCCGAACTCCTGCGGATGCAGCACGCCCTGCCAGCCGCCCTCGCCGAACTGGCGGAACGCATCCTTGAAGCCTGGCGTGGTGGTGACGACGCCGTCCTTCCAGCTGCTCGGGTCCAGGTCGCCGGCACGGTTGAGCGGTGCGACGACCTGCTCGTTGAACTTGGCGGCTTCCTCGAGCACGGCCTCGGCCGTTTCCGGCGTGGCTTCCTCGAAGCCGGGCAGCTGGCTGACGGCTTCAAGGCCAGCCAGCTCGTTCATGACGAACAGCATGTCCTTGAGCGGAGCACGGTAGGTCATCGATGTCTCCCAATGTGTATAAAAAAGCCGTTCACGGGTTGCCCCGGAACGGCTCTATGTGCATCCTTGCCGGCCGCCGCGCGAGGCGGTGGCCGGCGCAGCAGCATCAGCCCAGTGCGGCAACCAGCTCCGGCACCACGGTGTTCAGATCGCCCACCAGGCCGTAGTCGGCCACGGAGAAGATCGGGGCTTCGGCGTCCTTGTTGATCGCGACGATCACCTTGGAGTCCTTCATGCCGGCCAGGTGCTGGATCGCGCCGGAGATACCGACGGCGATATACAGCTGCGGCGCGACGATCTTGCCGGTCTGGCCGACCTGGTAGTCGTTCGGCACGAAGCCGGCGTCCACGGCGGCGCGCGAGGCACCCAGTGCGGCGCCCAGCTTGTCGGCCAGCGGCGTCAGCACCTTGGTGTAGTTCTCGCCCGAACCCACGCCACGGCCACCCGAGACGATGATCTTGGCGGCGGTCAGTTCCGGACGGTCGCTCTTGGCCACTTCGCGCGAGACGAACTGCGAGATGCCCTGGTCGGCCACGGCCGGCAGGGTCTCGACGGCGGCCGAGCCACCTTCGGCGGCGGCGGCGTCGAAGGCCGTGCCGCGCACGGTGATGACCTTGACCTTGTCGGACGACTTGACGATGGCGATGGCGTTGCCGGCGTAGATCGGACGCTCGAAGGTGTCCGGGGCGTCGACCCTGGAGATTTCCGAGATCTGGGCCACGTCCAGCTTGGCGGCCACGCGCGGCAGGATGTTCTTGCCGTACGGGGTGGCCGGGGCCAGGATGTGCGAGTAGTCGTTGGCGATGGCCAGCGCCTGCTCGGCCACGTTCTCGGCCAGGCCGTCACCGAAGTACGGGGCGTCGGCCAGCAGCACCTTGGTCACGCCGGCGATCTTGGCGGCGGCGTCGGCCGCGGCCTTGGCGTTGGAACCGGCCACCAGCACGTGCACGTCGCCGCCGCATTGGGCTGCGGCGGTCACGGTGTTCAGCGTGGCGCCCTTGATGGATTGATTGTCGTGTTCAGCAATGACGAGTGCAGTCATGTTATTTCTCCCCCGCGCTCTCAGATAACCTTGGCTTCGTTCTTCAGCTTCTGCACCAGCGTCGCGACGTCCGGCACCATCACACCCGCGCTGCGCTTGGCAGGCTCGACCACCTTCACGGTCGACAGGCGCGGCTTCACGTCCACGCCGAGGTCTTCCGGCTTGACGATATCGAGCGGCTTCTTCTTGGCCTTCATGATGTTCGGCAGCGTGACGTAGCGCGGCTCGTTCAGGCGCAGGTCGGTGGTCACCACGGCCGGCAGCTTGATCGACAGCGTTTCCAGGCCGCCATCCACTTCACGGGTCACCGAAGCCTTGCCGTCGGCAACCACCACCTTCGAGGCGAACGTGGCTTGCGGCAGGCCAGCCAGCGCGGCCACCATCTGGCCGGTCTGGTTGGAGTCATCATCGATGGCCTGCTTGCCCAGGATCACCAGTTGCGGCTGTTCCTTGTCGATCAGCGCCTTCAGCAGCTTGGCCACGGCCAGCGGTTGCAGGTCTTCATTCGATTCCACCAGGATGCCGCGGTCGGCACCGATGGCCATCGCGGTGCGCAGGGTTTCCTGGCACTGCGTGACGCCGCACGACACGGCGACGACTTCGGTGGCAACGCCGGCTTCCTTCAGGCGCACGGCCTCTTCGACGGCGATTTCGTCGAAGGGGTTCATGCTCATCTTGACGTTGGCCAGATCGACGCCGGTGCCGTCCGCCTTGACACGGACCTTGACGTTGTAATCCACCACCCGCTTGACTGCGACGAGTACTTTCATGCGCTCACTCCACTGATAGTCAGAAATTTTGTTCGCTCGTCATTATAACCACCGGGCTGGCGGCTTCCCTGTTTTTCGAACGATCGTACTATTTTATCGGCAAAATGATGCCGGGCATAGCCCGGCAGACCCCAGCCGTCCGACGATTTTGCCGCAAACCGGGGCTTGCGGGGCTCGTCGGATTGGATGAAACCTTCGACTTACCAGGCGGTAATCACGGACTCCTTGTAGGTCGAAGTGACGTATTGCTTGATTTCCGGCGAGTGGTAGGCCTTCACCAGCTTGGCCACCCAGGGCTTGTTCTTGTCGACCTCGCGGATGGCGATCAGGTTGGCGTACGGGCCTTTCGGGCCTTCCATGGCGATCGCGTCCTTGGTCGGCGACAGGCCGGCCGATTCCGCGTAGTTGCCGTTGATGGCGGCGGCGTCCAGGTCATCGAGCGAGCGCGGCAGTTGCGCGGCGTCCAGCTCGACGATGCGGATCTTCTTGGGGTTCTCGGCGATATCCAGCGGCGTAGCCTTCAGGCCGGCGTTGGGCTTGAGCTTGATCACGCCCTTGCTCTGCAGCAGCAGCAGGCCGCGGCCGCCGTTAGTCGGGTCGTTGGGAACGCCCACGCGCGCGCCCTGCTTGAGCTGGTCGAGCGACTTGATCTTCTTGGAGTACACGCCCATCGGGAAAGTGACGGTATAGGCGATATGCGCGAACTTGTAGCCGCGGTCCTTGATCTGGGCTTCCAGGTACGGCAGGTGCTGGTAGCTGTTGGCATCCAGGTCGCCGGCGGCGAGCGCGGCATTGGGCTGGATGTAGTCGCTGAATTCAACCACCTGGATGTTCAGGCCGTCCTTGGCGGCGACCTTCTTCACCTGTTCCATGATCTGGGCGTGCGGGCCGCCGGTCACGCCGATCTTGATCGGCTTTTCCTGGGCCACGGCACCAGTAGCCAGCGAGGCGCCGAGCGCGGCGCCGAGAATCCATTGCAGCAGGTTGCGACGTTGCATGATGTGTGTTTCCTGTTTCACAAAATAAGGAGCTTAACGGTGGCTGATGCGCCGGACGAGCCAGTCGCCGAAGCTTTGCACCGCCTGCACGAAGACGATCAGGATCACCACCACCGCCACCATCACTTCGGTGATGTAGCGCTGGTAGCCATAGCGGATGCCCAGGTCGCCCAGGCCACCGCCGCCGATCGCGCCGGCCATGGCCGAATAGCCGACCAGGCTGACGAAGGTGATGGTCAGGCCGGCGACGATGCCGGGCATAGCCTCGGGCAGCAGCACCTTCCACACGATCTGGCCGGTGGTAGCGCCCATCGACTGGGCCGCCTCGACCAGGCCCTTGTCGACCTCGCGCAGCGCGCTTTCCACCAGGCGCGCGATAAACGGGATCGCCGCGATGGTCAGCGGCACGATCGCCGCGGTAGTGCCGATCGACGAACCCACGATAAAGCGCGTGAACGGGATCACCACCACCAGCAGGATGATGAACGGGATCGAGCGCACCGCGTTGACCACCACGCCGATGCCGCGGTTGAACAGCGGGTGCGACAGCACGCCGCCGCGGTTGGTCAGGTGCAGCAGCACGCCCAGCGGCACGCCCAGCAGCGAGCCGACCACGCCCGAGATCGCCACCATCAGCAGCGTCTCATTGAACGAGGTCAGGAACAGGTCAGACATCTCAGACCACATGCTCGAACTCCTCCACCACGACGCCTTGCGCCTGCAGGTATTCCATCGCCGCCTTCACGTCGGCAAGCTCGCCGGTGGCCATGATCGCCAGCGAGCCAAAGGCCTGGCCCTGGATCTCGTCGATATGGCCGTGCAGGATATTGAAGTCCAGCCCGTAGCGGCGGATCGCCTGGGCCAGCACCGGCTGGTCGACGCCCTCGCCGGTGAAGGCGAGGCGGTAGACGTGGTCGCGGCCGTTGCCGAGCCGGCTCTCCACGCGCTTGAGCACGCTCGCCGGCAGTTCCTGCGAAATGACATCGCCAATCATGGCGCGGGTGACGTCATGCTGCGGGCGCAGGAACACATCGATCACGCGCCCGGTCTCCACCACCTCGCCCGCTTCGAGCACGGCCACGCGGTCGCAGACCTGTTTGATGACTTCCATCTGGTGCGTGATCATCACCACGGTCAGGCCGAGGTCGCGGTTGATCTGCTTGAGCAGGTCGAGGATGGAGCGGGTGGTTTCAGGGTCGAGCGCGGAAGTCGCTTCGTCCGACAGCAGCACTTTCGGTTTGCTCGCCAGTGCGCGCGCGATGCCCACGCGCTGCTTCTGCCCGCCGCTGATCTGCGCCGGGAAGCGGTCCTTGAGCGCCGACAGACCGACCAGGTCCAGCAGCGGCAGCACGGTCGCGGCAATTTCCGCCTTGGGCTTGCCGGCCAGTTCCAGCGGCAGCGCCACGTTGTCATACACGGTGCGCGACGATAGCAGGTTGAAGTGCTGGAAGATCATGCCGATCTCGCGGCGTGCCAGGCGCAGCGCGCCGTTGTCCAGCGCGGTCAGGTCCTGGCCGGCAACGATCACGCGGCCGCTGGTGGGCCGGTTCAGCAGGTTGATGGCACGGACCAGCGTGCTCTTGCCGGCGCCGCTGCGGCCGATGATGCCGAAGACCTCGCCCGCCGCAATCGACAGGCTGACGTCTCGCAATGCATGCACGTCGCCTGACGCGCCCGGGAAGCGCTGCGACAGTCCTTGCAGTTCGATCATGGAAAGGTGACCAAAAGAAAACGGCAACAGTCGCGGAGGTCTCCAGCGCTGTTGCCGCACGTTATTTTTGTGAAGCGCGTATTTTAAGCGATTCGCTTCATACCATAAACGACTTTTTACCGATGTCTTTATACGTTCCCGGCATATAAAGACCCTGGAAGTTGCTTATGATCCACGCCACGAGGGCGCGCGTTTGTCAATAAAGGCCTGCACACCCTCCAGCGCCGAGTCGGCCATCATGTTGCAGGCCATGGTCTGCCCGGCAAGCTGGTAGGCAGCTTCAATTCCCATCTCGAGCTGGCGGTAGAACAGCCCCTTGCCGGCTGCCACCGCGGCGACCGGCTTGGCGCAGATGCTGGCGGCCAGGCGCGCCACCTCGTCGTCCAGCTGGTCGGCGGGCACCACCCGGTTGACCAGCCCGCGCTCGCGCGCGGTCGCAGCATCGATCATGTCGCCGGTCAGAAGCATCTCCATCGCCTGCTTGCGCAGCAGGTTGCGCGACAGCGCCACGCCGGGCGTCGAGCAGAACAGCCCCAGGTTGACGCCGGATACCGCAAAGCGCGCGTCATCGGCCGCCACCGCCAGGTCGCACATCGCCACCAGCTGGCAGCCGGCCGCGGTGGCGATGCCCTGCACGCGCGCGATCACCGGCTGCGGCATCTTCTGGATCGCCATCATCATGCGCGTGCAGCGGTCGAACAGCCGGCGGTAGTAGTCGTGCGAGGGCGAGGCCCGCATCTCGCGCAGGTCGTGCCCGGCGCAGAACGCCTTGCCGGCGCCGGCCAGCACCACCACGCGCACGGAGTCGTCCGCAGCGATCCGCGCCAGCGCCCCGGTCAGCGCATCCAACAGCCCTTCGGACAAGGCATTGAACGCCTGCGGGCGGTTCATGGTCAGGCGCGCCACGCCAGCGGCATCGCGCGATTCGGTCAGCAGCGGCGCATCCACGCGTGCATCGTTCTCGGCCATGGCGACGGTCTCCTAATGTTCCATCAGGACCTTCAGGTGCGCCAGCACGCTGCGGCCCAGTGCACTCAGGTTGTAGCCGCCCTCCAGGCAGCTGACGATGCGGCCCTGCGCATGCGTACGCGCCACGTTGACCAGCTGGCCGGTGATCCAGGCGTAGTCCTGCTCCACCAGCCCCATCTGCCCGAGGTCGTCCTCGCGGTGTGCGTCGAAGCCGGCCGAGATAAACAGCATCTGCGGGCGGAACTCGTTCAGCCGCGGCAGCCAGATGGTCTCGACCACCTCGCGCACGGCCATGCCGTTGGTGTACGCCGGCAGCGGGATGTTCACCATATTGGGCGCGATATGCTCGGTGCCGCTGTACGGGTAGAACGGGTGCTGGAAGATGCTGCACATCAGCACGCGCTCGTCGCCGCGGAAGGCCGCTTCGGTGCCGTTGCCATGGTGCACGTCGAAATCGATGATCGCCACGCGCTCCAGCCCGTGCGCCTGCAGCGCGTGGCGCGCGGCGATGGCGACGTTGTTGAAGAAGCAGAAACCCATGGCGTGGTCGGGTTCGGCGTGGTGGCCGGGCGGGCGCACGCAGCAGAACGCGTTTTCCAGCTCGCCCGCGATCACGGCGTCGGTGGCCGCCACCGCCGCGCCCGCGGCCAGCTTTGCCGCGGCGAGCGTATGGCTGTTCATCGAGGTATCCGGGTCGATCGGGTAGTAGCCGCTCGCGGGGCTGGCGCTTTCCAGCGAATCGACATAGTCGGGCCGGTGCACGCGCTCGAGCTGCTCGCGCGTGGCGGGCGTGGGCTCGCGCCGCTCCAGCAGGCCGTCCAGGCCGTGCGAAATCAGGTGATCCTCGATCGCCTGCAGGCGTTCCGGGCACTCGGGATGGAAATGCCCCATCTCGTGCCGCTGGAACTCCGGGTGCGTGTAATAGCCTGTCGGCATCTCTTATCGTCGCAATGTTGTCTCCACTCGCTACGTTAGCACAGGCAAGGGCCAGCCACCGCGCGCCACCCCACAGGCTTGCGGTGCGGACTGCTGCTTTAGTGGCATCCGCTATACTCGGTGCGACTTGCAAAGGACACCATGACCGACACCCAGCGCTCACTGCGACGCCCCCTGCTGGGCGCCGCGCTTTCCGCTGCCGCACTCGGACTCTGCGGCCTCTCCCCCAGCCTGCTCGCCGCCGGCAAGCGCCGCGTCAGCGTGCGCGAGGAAGAAATCGAACCCGGCCGTTACCGCGACAACCCGCAAGCCCGCGCCTTTATCGACGAAATGGTGGCGCGCCACAAGTTTGACCGCGGCGCGCTTCAGGACTGGTTCGGCCAGGCGGTCTATTCGTCGACCGTGGTGCGGCTGATCATGCCGCCCGCGACCACCGGCCGCAAAAGCTGGCGTACCTACCGCTCGCGCTTTATCGAGCCGATCCGCATCAATGCAGGCGTGCGCTTCTGGCAGGACAACCGCGACACACTGCGCCGCGCCGAAGCCGAATTCGGCGTGCCGGCCTCGGTCATCGTCGGCATCATCGGCGTGGAAACCATCTACGGCCGCGACATGGGCACCTTCCGTGTGCTCGACTCGCTGTCCACGCTGGCCTTCGACTACCCGGACACGCCCAACCGCGACGCGCGCAGCGCGCTGTTCCGCAACCAGCTGGCGGACTACCTGCTGTGGTGCCGCGACACGCGCACTGACGTGTACTCGGTGCTGGGCTCGTATGCGGGCGCGATCGGCATCCCGCAGTTCATGCCGACCAGCCTGCGCGAATACGCCGTTGACTACGACAACAACGGCCGCACCGACCTGCGCAACAGCCCCACCGACGCGATTGGCAGCGTGGCGCGCTTCCTGCAGCTGCATGGCTGGGAACCGGGCCGCCCGGTGGTGTGGCGCATTGCCGGCGATGCCGGCAGCCTTGGCGTCGCCACCGCGGCCGCGGACGGCGAGCCCTGGCCGACACGCACGCTCAACCAGCTGACCCGCGCCGGACTGCGCGTGGACGAGCCCATCGACCCGGCGCGCGAAGGCGAGACCGGCGTGCTGGTGGTGGACCTGCCGACGCCGGACCTGCCGACGGAGTACCTGCTTGGGCTGCGCAACTTCTATGTGCTGACACGCTACAACCGCAGCTTCTTCTATGCGCTTGCGGTGTACCAGTTGGGCGAGGCGGTGAAGGCGGCGATGGGCTGACGCCGGCGCGCCCTCACAAAGCAAGAAGGCCTCGCACGCGCGAGGCCTTCTTGCTTGCGGCGTTGTCCGGATCAGGCCGGGAACACGCCGGTCGACAGGTAGCGGTCGCCGCGGTCGCACACCACGAACACGATGGTAGCGTTCTCCACTTCCTCGGCAATGCGCAGCGCCACGCAGAGCGCGCCCGCAGCGGAAACGCCGCAGAAGATGCCCTCTTCGGCCGCCATGCGGCGCGCCATATGCTCGGCATCGGACTGGCTTACCGGCTCGGTGCGGTCGATATGGCTGGGATCGTAGATCTTGGGCAGATACGCTTCAGGCCACTTGCGGATGCCCGGGATGCGCGAGCCTTCGGCCGGCTGTGCGCCGATGACCTGGATCGCCGGGTTCTGCTCCTTGAGGTAGCGCGACACGCCAGTGATGGTGCCGGTGGTCCCCATCGCCGACACGAAGTGGGTGACGCGCCCGTCGGTATCGCGCCAGATCTCCGGGCCGGTGCCCTCGTAGTGCGCCTGCGGGTTGTCCGGATTGGCAAACTGGTCGAGGATCACGCCCTTGCCGTCGCGCTCCATCGAATCGGCCAGGTCGCGGGCGTATTCCATGCCGCCCTTGACCGGGGTCAGGACGATTTCGGCACCATAGGCCGCCATGCTCTGGCGGCGCTCGAGGCTCAGGTCCTCGGGCATGATCAGCACCATCTTGTAGCCGCGCACGGCGGCCGCCATGGCCAGCGCGATGCCGGTGTTGCCGGAGGTCGCCTCGATCAGCGTATCGCCCGGCTTGATGCGCCCGCGGGCTTCGGCTCGGGCGATCATCGACACCGCCGGGCGGTCCTTGACCGAACCGGCGGGGTTGTTGCCTTCGAGCTTGCCGAGGATCACATTGCCGCGCGCGTCGTTGGCGGCACCGGGAATGCGCTGCAGTCTGACCAGCGGCGTATTGCCGATGGTGTCTTCAATAGTCTTGTAGGCCATGGGTGTCGGGGATCGATGTCGCCGGCCATTGTAATCCAGACACCTTTCCCTCGCCGGCAGGCGGGCTTTGCGCCGGGCGCGCCGCCTGCCGTAACCTGGCAGCCGCTCAGCCTTCCTCGTGGTTGCCTTCGCCCAGCAGGTGGTACAGCAGGATGCAGCCGAAGGTAGCGGTGCCGATGCCGCCCAGCGTCATGCCGCCCAGCTTCAGCGTCAGGTCGCCGGCAGCCACGGTCAGCGTGGCACCCACGGTGATCAGGTTGCGCGAACTGGAAAAGTCCACCTTGTTCTGCACCCAGATCCGCCCTGCCGTGGCCGCGATCAGGCCGAACACGACGATGGTCAGCCCGCCGATCACGGGGCCCGGGATTGTCAGGATCAGTGCACCGAACTTGGGCGAGAAGCCCAGCAGGATGGCCACCGCCGCCGCGACTACGAAGATCAGCGTCGAATAGATCTTGGTGACCGCCATCACGCCCATGTTCTCGGCGTAGGTGGTCACGCCGGTGCCGCCGCCGCCGGCCGACAGCATGGTGGCGATGCCGTCGCCAATAAAGGCGCGGCCGATATACGGGTCGAGGTTGCGCCCCGTCATTACCCCGATGGCCTTGATATGGCCCAGGTTCTCGGCCACCAGCACGATCGCCACCGGGGCGATCAGCAGCATCGCGCTAGCCTCGAAGACCGGTGCGGTGAACGCCGGCGTGCCGAACCAGCTGGCCGCAGCCACGCCGGAGAAATCGATCGGCTTGCCCAGCCCCATCACATTGGTGCCCAGGTAGTAGGCCAGGTAGCCGGCCAGGCCGCCGATCAGCACCGGCAGGCGCCCGAGCATGCCGGGCGCGCGCACCGCCACCAGGCCAACGGCCACCACCGTCAGCAGGCCCACCCAGGTATCGAGCGCCGCGCCGCTGACCGCCTTGACGGCCACCGGCGCCAGGTTCAGGCCGATGGCCGCGACGACGGCACCGGTCACCACCGGCGGCATCAGCTTTTCCACCCAGGCGTAGCCGGCCGCCTGCACCACCAGCCCGATCACCGTGTACAGCGCGCCCGCGGCAATGATGCCGCCCAGCGCCACCGGGATATTGGGGTTGGGACCGCTGCCCGCATAGCCGGTGGCTGCGATCACCACGGCGATAAAGGCGAAGCTGGAACCCAGGTAGCTGGGCACCCGGCCGCGCACGCACAGGAAGAAGATCAGCGTGCCGATGCCCGAGAACAGGATGGCGATATTGGGGTTGAAGCCCATCAGGATCGGCGCGATGGCGGTCGAGCCGAACATCGCCACCACGTGCTGGATGCCGGCCAGCAGCGTCTGCCCGGCCGGCAGCCGCTCATCGGGCCCGATCACGCCTCCGGTCTTGAGCCGCCATTTAGGCAGGAATCCCGCGTCCTCGCCATTCGCCATGTGTTCTGCTCCCTGTGCTCCGGGCGGGCCGCGCAGTCAGCAGCCGCCGCGATTGTGGTTGGTGATCCGGCGCTGACTGGCTGCTTATTGCCTGTCAGCTGCCGCGCGCGGCAGATCCTGCCGGCGCGGCGTCCGCATGATACTCCGCGCCCGCAGGCGTGCGAAGCCGCAGAGGTGTAGCACGAGGCGTACCAACAGGGAGATGCCCAGACGCAACGGTACCGGGCACAGGCTTGTGTACAAGTCAGCCGGCCGCTCAGCGCGATGCCTTGGCTGCGCCTGCCGGCGCTGCGGCAGCCGCCTTCGCCGGCTTGGCAGACGCGGCCGGCGCCGCAGCGGCGGCGCCAAAGGTGAGCCCCGCCTCCTGCAGCTTTGCCACCGACTTGGGCCCCACGCCACTGACGCGCTCGGCCAGGTCCGCGGCATCCTTGTAGGGCCCGCGCTTGTTGCGTTCGTCGACGATGTTGCGGGCGGTGGCGGGGCCCCCGCCCTTGATGGAGGTCAGCGCCGCCTCGTCCGCCGTGTTGACGTCGATCGCCGCTTTCGCGATGCCGCCGCCGGACAGGCAGATGGCTGCAATCAGGGAGAAACGCCGGACAAATTGCCAGACCCAGTGCTTGAACATGGAAGCTCCTTTCCTGTGGATGGTTGGAGGTACCCTCGGGTACCACCCCGCCATTGCGGCGAGGCCAGGTCAGGATAGGGGCAGTCTGCCGCGGCGGCGCATACGGCAACACAAGTTGACACCGGCCGCACGAAAACCTGTCGGCCGGCTCGGCAACAGCGGAAAAGCGAGGCGGTCAGCCAGCGCGTTCGAGCAGCCAGCGGCAGTAGCGCGCCACGCCTTCCTCGACGGTCAGGAAGGGCTCGTTATAGCCGGCACTGCGCAGCTTGGACACATCCGACTGCGTAAAGCACTGGTACTTGCCGCGCAGTGCATCGGGGAACTTGACGTACTCGACCAGGCCTTCCTGCACCAGTTCCTCCAGCGACAGGCGCGGCTTGCCGTCGGCCTCGCGCAGCGTGTTGACAACGGTGGTGGCGATGTCGTTGAACGGCTGCGCGCGACCGGTGCCGAGGTTGAAGATGCCGGATTTTTCCGGATGGTCGAAGAAATACAGGTTGACCTTGACCACGTCCTCGACCGAGATGAAGTCGCGGCTCTGCATGCCCGGACCGTAGCCGTTGTACTCGCCGAACAGCTTCACCGTGCCGTCGGCGCGGAACTGGTTGAAGTTGTGGAACGCGACCGAGGCCATGCGGCCCTTGTGGGTCTCGCGCGGGCCATACACGTTGAAGTAGCGGAAGCCGACGATCTGCGACAGCGCCGACGGCAGCCGGCGCCGCACGATCTGGTCGAACAGGAACTTGGAGTAGCCATACACGTTCAGCGGACGCTCGAACTCGCGGTCTTCGCGAAATACCTGCGAGGCGCCGTAGGTGGCCGCCGACGACGCATACAGGAACTGCGCGCCCTGCTCCAGGCAGCTCTCCATCAGCGACAGCGTGTAGCGGTAGTTGTTCTCCATCATGTAGCGGCCGTCGGTCTCCATGGTGTCGGAGCAGGCACCTTCATGGAACACCGCGCGCACCTTGCCGAACTCGCCACGGGCAAAGCGCTCGAGGAAGTCCTGCTTGTCCAGGTAGTCGGAGATTTCGCAGTCGACCAGGTTGTGGAACTTGTCCGCACGGGTCAGGTTGTCGACGGCGATGACGTTGGTCTCGCCGCGGTCATTCAGTCCCTTGACGAGGTTGCTGCCGATAAAGCCGGCAGCGCCGGTCACGATGATGGTCATGGTCACTTCAGTCTGGTGGTGCCGCGCTTCACGGGGCGGCGCCGAACAATTCGGGATAGGTGACGACGGCGGTGCCGAGCTTGCCCACCACGATGCCGCCGGCACGGTTGGCATGCTGCACGGCTTCCTTGAGCGTCAAGCCGGCGCCCAGCATGGTGGCGAGCGTGGCGATCACTGTATCCCCCGCACCGGATACATCATAGACCTCGCGCGCCTGGGCGGACACGTGCAGCACCTCGGCCTCGGTGTAGAGTGTCATGCCCTCTTCCGAGCGCGTCAGCAGCAGTGCCTCGAGCTGCAGTTCGCGGCGCAGGTTCTGGGCGCGGATGGTCAGGTCGGCCTCGGTCTTCCAGGCGCCGACCACGGCACGCATCTCGGCCCGGTTGGGCGTGATCAGTGTGGCGCCACGATAGCGCGAGTAGTCCTCGCCCTTGGGATCGATCAGCACCTTGCGCCCGGCAGCGCGGCCGGCGTCGACCATGCGCGTGACGTGCGTCAGGCCGCCCTTGCCGTAGTCGGACAGCACCAGCACCTGGTAGTCGTTGATCAGGCTGACGAAGCGGTCCTGTACCGCGGCCAGCACTTCGTGCGCGGGCGCGTTCTCGAAGTCCACGCGCAGCAGCTGCTGCTGGTGCGCCACCACGCGTAGCTTGATGGTGGTATTGAGCTTGGCATCGCGGTGCAGGTAGGGCTCCACGTGGCTTTCCGCCAGCAGAGCCTCGAGCGTGCGCGCCGGCTCGTCGTCGCCGACCACGCCCAGCATGCCCACGCGCGCGCCCAGCGCGGCGGCGTTGCGCGCCACGTTGGCGGCGCCACCTAGGCGCTCGTCGCTGCGCTTTACCTGCACCACCGGCACCGGCGCTTCCGGCGAGATGCGCTCCACGTCGCCGAACCAATAGCGGTCCAGCATCATGTCGCCAACCACCAGGATATGGGACTGCCGGATCTGTTCTTGCGAAATGACGGTCTTGTTCATGACGATCCTTGGCAATATCGCGGCGGCCGCGGCCGCCTTGTCATCTTATCGGTTGATGTGTCCGTTGACCCGCCCGCGCTTCATTCGTTCGCGGCACGTTGCCGCGCCCTGGTCGGGCGGCCGATGGCGTGGTACTCCACGCCGCTCTCGACCATCGCCTCGGGCTCATACAGGTTGCGCCCGTCGAAGATCACCGGCGTCTTCAGGCGCCGCTTGATCTGCGCGAAGTCGGGGCTACGGAACACCTTCCACTCGGTCACGATCACCAGCGCGTCGGCGCCGTCGAGGACATCCATCTGGTGGTCGTGGAAGCTCACGCGCGCGGCGCCGCCCGGCAGGTCGGCCAGGTCGGCATCCAGCACGCGCCGCGCTTCGGCCATCGACACCGGGTCATGCATGCGCAGCGACGCGCCGCGCGCCACCAGCTCGCGCGCCAGGATCCGCGACGGCGCCTCGCGCATGTCGTCGGTATTGGGCTTGAACGCCAGGCCCCACACCGCGAAGGTGCGCCCGGCGAGGTCCTCGCCGAAGCGGCGCACGATCTTGTCGCCTAGCACGCGCTTCTGCGCGCCGTTGACGGCTTCCACCGCCTCCAGCACGCGCATCGGCTTGCCGTGGTCGGCGGCGGTGCGCATCAGCGCCTGCACGTCCTTGGGAAAGCACGAGCCACCGTAACCGGCTCCGGCATACAGGAAACTGTAGCCGATGCGCGGGTCCGAGCCGATGCCCATGCGCACCAGCTCGATATCGGCGCCCACTTCGTCGGCGAGGTTGGCCAGCTCGTTCATGAACGAGATGCGGGTGGCCAGCATCGAGTTGGCGGCGTACTTGGTGAACTCGGCCGAGCGCACGTCCATGTAGAAAGTGCGTTCGTGGTGGCGGTTGAACGGCGCGTAGAGCTGGCGCATGGTGGCCTGCGCGTGGCGGCCCGCCACGTCAGGGTTGCAGCCCAGCACGATGCGATCCGGACGCATGAAGTCCTCGACCGCGGCGCCTTCCTTCAGGAACTCAGGGTTGGACACCACCGAGAACTGCAGGTCTTCCAGCCCACGCGCGGCGAGTTCCTCGCGGATCGTGGCGGCGACGCGGTCGCCGGTGCCGACCGGCACGGTCGACTTGTCCACCACCACCTTGAAGCCGGTCATATGGCGGCCGATATTGCGTGCCGCGGCCAGTACGTACTTCAGGTCGGCCGAGCCGTCTTCATCGGGCGGCGTGCCCACGGCGATGAACTGCACGTCGGCGTGCTCGACGCTGGCGGCCACGTCGGTGGAGAAGGTCAGTCGGCCGGCGGCGCGATTGCGCTGGATCAGTTCCTGCAAGCCCGGCTCGTAGATCGGCACCCCGCCCGCATTGAGCAGTGCGATCTTCTGTTCGTCCAGGTCCAGGCAGAACACATCGTTGCCCAGTTCCGCCAGGCAGGCGCCGGTGACAAGGCCCACATAACCGCTGCCGATAATGGTGACTTTCATAGCTTCAGTTCAAGATCTGTTGCACCGTCCGCCGGGATCAGCCGAGCGTCTCGGAACGCCGCGGGGCGTAGGTTTCCCAGCGGTTGCAGCCCGGGCACTGCCAGTAGAACAAGCGGGCCCGGAAGCCGCACTCGCGGCAGGTGTAGCGCGCCAGGTTGCGGGTGCGCAGCTGCAGCAGATCGCGGATAGCGGTGGTTTCCTTCGCGTCCTCGTCGCTGTCCGCCTCTGCGGCCACCGGGGCATCGCCCGCCGTGGCTTCGGCCTCGGCCACGGCTGTCTGCGCCTCGAAATACCTGGTCAGCGCCAGCAACGTGGGCTGGCGGCGCAGCTGGTCGCGCATCAGCCGTGCCGCGGCTTCGGGGCCATTCACGTCGAGCTCGGCCTTGTACGCCGTATCGAGCAGCTCTGGCGCCAGCTTGCCCTTGAGCAGGCCGTGCAGCCATTCCAGCGCGGTCCCCTCCTGCTGCAGGCTGGCATAGGCCTTGACCACGCGGTCGGCCACCAGCGGCAGAAAAGAAGCGTCCTGCCGTTCGATGCCGAGCCAGTGGCCGAGCGCGGCACGCGCATCGCCGGCCGCCGCGGCCACGTCGCCCAGCAGGATCGGGGCGCGCACATTGGCGGGATTCTCGGCGACGGCCTGGTTCAGCCACTTCACCGCATCCTCGGGCCGCTTGCGCTGCAGCGCGTCCTGCGCCAGCTCGCAGCAGAACTGGGCGATCTGCACGCTGTAGCTCGTCTGCTCCAGCGTCTGCAGTTCGCGCGCGGCATCGATGGCCTTCTGCCACTCCTTCTCGACCTCGTAGAGCTCGAGCAGCACGCGCTTGGCCGAGGCCGCGTACGGTCCCGACATCAGCCGGCGCAGCGACTCCTCGGCGCGGTCCAGCAAGCCCGCGCGCAGGAAGTCCTGACCCAGCTCGTACAGCGCATGCTCGCGCTCGGGCTCGGGCAGGTCGGGCCGGGTGGCCAGGTTCTGGTGCACGCGGATGGCGCGCTCGGTTTCACCGCGGCGGCGGAACAGTGCGCCCAGCGCGAAGTGCAGCTCGGTGGTTTCGGGGTCGAGCCGGGCGACCTCGATAAAGGCGTCGATGGCCTTGTCGGGCTGCTCGTTGAGCAGGAAATTGAGGCCCTTGAAGTACGAGCGTGGCAAGGCGCCCTGCTCGCTGATGAGCTGGCGCACATCGAAGCGCGCCGCCATCCAGCCAAGGCCAAAGACAAGTGGCAGCGCCAGCAGCCACCAGGTTTCAAACATCATGGATCAGACTTTCGGGCCGACTACGTTATAGGGAACAGGCTTGCCGTCGCGCGGCACGGCTGCCGCGGGCGACGGCGGCGTTGCCGCGGACGCGCTCGCCTGCGCGCCGGCATCGGCCAGCGCGCGGCGCAGCCGGGCAAGCTCCATGCGCTGGCGCATCAGGTTGGGCGCCACCGAGGCCAGCGCCGCCACCGCGCCGAGCACGAAGGCGGCGAACAGGATCAGGATCAGCGGGGCATGCCAGACGGCGTTGAAGAACAGCTGCAGCGAGGCTTCGGCGGTATTGCGCAGCGCCAGCACGAACAGCAGCACGAAAACGACGATGCGGACGATCCAGGCGAACAGTTTCATGCGGTTGGGCAGCGTGGCAGCGTGACGTGGAAGCGGCACCGGCGCACTCGCGCGAGGTCCGGCAAAGACCCCGGCATTGTAGCGGAATCACTTAACCTATTCGGTAACCGGGCGGTAATGCAGCCCTGCCGGGGGTCTAACGCGCCGCCGGCAGCGGCCGCTGACAAGCGCCTGCGCACGAATGCAGCACCTGTATCGACGCGCGTGCCAAGGCCACTCGACGCCGGCACCAACAAAAAAAAGCGCCCCGAAGGACGCTTTCTTACAGACAACACAAGCAGCAGGCTAAGCCTGGGCAATCAGGAGCGGACGAAATTCAATCCACCCTCGTGCAGTCCCGCCGGTGCGGCGGGCGCACTGCCCTGGCCTACCTTGCCCGGCACGGCCTGAGCCGCGCCGGCGGCATGGCCATTGCCGGCGGCGGAATGGCCGTTGCCATTGGCGCCCGGAGGCGCCGGCTGGCTGCGGTCAACCCGTTCGCGCAATTCCTTGCCCGCCTTGAAGTGCGGCACCCGTTTTTCGGGCACCAGCACACGCTCGCCGGACTTGGGATTGCGCCCCACGCGAGGCGGACGCCGGTTCAGACCAAAACTGCCGAATCCGCGGATCTCAATGCGGTGGCCATCGGCCAGCGCCTCGGACATCGCGTCGAGTATCGTTTTGACCGAGATGTCCGCGTCCCGCAGCAGCAGCTGGGGGAAGCGGGCAGCCAGTTTTTCGACGAGCTCCGACTTGGTCATGGGCATACGCGCAAGCGCGGGGGCCTGCGATTACTGGTTGTCCTGGCCGAGCTTGGCCTTCAGCAGGGCGCCGAGGTTGGTCGTGCCAGCCGTGCCGGTGTCAGCCTGGAACTTCTGCATCGCTTCTTGCTGCTCTGCGCTGTCCTTGGCCTTGATCGACAGGTTGATGTTGCGCGACTTGCGGTCGACGTTCACCACCAGGGCGGTGATCTGCTCGCCTTCCTTCAGCACATTGCGGGCATCTTCCACGCGGTCAGCGGAGATTTCCGATGCACGCAGGTAGCCTTCCACGTCGTCAGCCAGCTGGACCACGGCGCCCTTGGCGTCAACGGCCTTGATGGTGCCCTGAACCAGCGAACCCTTGTCGTTGGCCGAGATGAAGTTGTTGAACGGATCGCCCGACAGCTGCTTGATGCCCAGCGAGATGCGTTCCTTGTCGACGTCGATGCCCAGAACCACGGCTTCGACTTCGTCGCCCTTCTTGTACTTGCGCACGGCCTCTTCGCCGGACTCTTGCCAGGACAGGTCGGACAGGTGCACCAGGCCGTCGATGCCACCAGGCAGGCCGATGAACACGCCGAAGTCGGTGATCGACTTGATCTGGCCGCTCAGCTTGTCGCCCTTCTTGTGGTTACGCGAGAAATCGTCCCACGGATTGGCCTTGCACTGCTTCATGCCCAGGCTGATACGACGCTTGTCTTCGTCGATATCCAGCACCATGACTTCGACTTCGTCGCCCAGCTGGACAACCTTGGACGGGGCAACGTTCTTGTTGGTCCAGTCCATTTCCGACACGTGCACCAGGCCTTCGATGCCGGCTTCGATCTCGACGAACGCGCCGTAGTCGGTCAGGTTGGTCACCTTGCCGAACAGGCGGGTGCCTTGCGGGTAGCGGCGCGAGATGCCGACCCACGGATCTTCGCCCAGCTGCTTCACGCCCAGCGAGACGCGGTTCTTTTCCTGGTCGAACTTGAGGATCTTGGCGGTGATTTCCTGGCCAACCGACAGCACTTCGCTGGGGTGGCGGACACGGCGCCAGGCCAGGTCGGTGATGTGCAGCAGGCCGTCGATACCGCCCAGGTCAACGAACGCACCGTAGTCGGTGATGTTCTTGACGATACCGTTGACGATGGCGCCTTCCTTCAGGGTTTCCATCAGCTTCTGGCGCTCTTCGCCCAGGGTCGCTTCGACCACGGCGCGGCGCGACAGCACCACGTTGTTGCGCTTGCGATCCAGCTTGATGACCTTGAATTCCAGGGTCTTGCCTTCGTACGGGGTGGTGTCCTTGATCGGGCGCACGTCAACCAGCGAGCCCGGCAGGAACGCGCGGATGCCGTTGACCATCACCGTCAGGCCGCCCTTGACCTTGCCGGTCACGGTACCCGAGATGATCTCGCCGTCTTCCAGCGCCTTCTCGAGGTTCAGCCACGATGCCAGGCGCTTGGCCTTGTCGCGGGAAAGGATAGTGTCGCCATAGCCGTTCTCGAGCGCATCGATGGCCACGGAGACATAGTCGCCGGCCTGCACTTCGAGTTCGCCCTGGTCGTTCAGGAACTCCTCTACCGGCACAAATGCTTCGGACTTGAGGCCGGCGTTGACGACCACGAAGTTGTGGTCGATGCGCACGACTTCAGCGGAAATCACTTCGCCAGCCTTCATATTGGAGCGGGCGATCGATTCCTCGAACAGTGCGGCAAAGGATTCGTTAGTTTGCAGGTCGGACATAAACGTAAGGTGAAATCCGCAGTACGCTGGCCGGCGCGACTATCGCGCTCAGTCTGCCAGTGCAGCGGGGTCAGGTTTTACAAATACCAGCTTCGGGCAAGCCCGGGCTGGCTCCATCCGGTGCTGTCGGGGTGCGCCGCTTTACCTATGCGTCCGCATGCATCTCATGCATCGGACCGCACAGCGGCAAACCACTCCAGCACCTGCGCCACTGCCTGGTCCACCGTCATGTCGGAGGTATCCAGCAGCTTTGCATCCTCGGCGGGACGTAGCGGCGCGGCGGTGCGGGTGCGATCCCGTGCATCGCGCGTCTCGAGGTCACGCAAAAGGTCTTCGATATTAGCAGAAATTCCCTTATCAATCAATTGTTTATAGCGCCTGCGCGCACGCGCTTCAACACTTGCCGTGAGGAACACTTTCAGCTGGGCATCCGGGAAGATCACGGTGCCCATGTCGCGGCCGTCGGCCACCAGACCCGGCAGCTTGCGGAAGCTGCGCTGCAGCTGGGTCAGCGCGTCGCGCACCGGCTGGTGCACGGCGATGGCGGAGGCCCGGTTGCCGATCGCCTCGGCCCGGATCGCCCGGCTCACTTCCTCTCCCTGCAGCCACACCCGGTCCGGGCCGAACTTCACATCGAGGCGGGCAGCGATTCTTGCAAGGGTGCCGATATCCGCCGGGTCAACGCCCGCACGGTCGCTGGCCAGCGCCACCAGCCGGTACAGGGCGCCGCTGTCGAGCAGGTGGAAGCCCACGGCATCGGCAACCTTGTGCGCGACGGTGCCCTTGCCCGAGGCTGTCGGCCCGTCAATGGTGATGACGTTGACGATAGTCATTACTTATGACACCCACAGAAACGATTGATTGTTAATTCTATTGAGAATCATTATCATTTGATTCATGATGCTTCGCCTGACGCGACGGGCGAAGCCAACACTAAAGTATCGGTCGCGAGGCAATCTACCATGGCAAAAACCCTGACCTTCGGCATCATGCACCTCGGCATTGCGTTCAGCGTGACGTATGCGCTAACCGGCAGCCTTGCCATCAGCGGTGCCATCACCTTCATCGAACCGGCCGTCAACACGGTGGCCCACTACTTCTTCGACCGCTACTGGGAAAAGCACGAGCGCCGCCAGGCGGCGGCTCGCGACAGCGCTGCCAACCCGCGCGCCAGCACTAACCTCGTTAGCGCGTAACGCCCGCGAACACGCTGAAGTAGTCCGGGAACGTCTTCGCCACGCAACCCGGATCGTTGATCCGCACCGGCAGCGGCCCGAATGCGGCCAACGAGAAACACATCGCCATGCGATGGTCATCATAGGTGCCAATGCCGTCGGCCGGAGTCTGCCATGGTTGCGGCGGCGTCACACGCAGGAAGTCCGCCCCTTCTTCCACGACTGCGCCCAGCTTGCGCAGTTCCGTTGCCATCGCCGCGATGCGGTCGGTTTCCTTGACGCGCCAGCTGGCGATATTGGTCAGAGTGGTGGTGCCTTCGGCGAAAAGTGCCGCCACCGCCAGCGTCATCGCCGCATCCGGGATGTGGTTGCAGTCCAGCTCGATGCCGTGCAGGCGGCCGTCGTCGCGTTCCGTGCCACGCACTTCGATCCAGTTGTGGCCCGCCATCACATTGGCGCCCATGCGATTAAGCGCCTCGGCAAAGCGCACGTCACCCTGGATGCTGGCCATGCCCACGCCTTCGACCCGCACCGGGCCGCCGCCGATCGCACCGGCGGCGAGGAAATACGACGCCGACGACGCATCGCCTTCCACAAAGATCTCGCCCGGCGAACGGTAGGCCGCGCCGGCCGGCAGCACGAAGCGCTCCCAGCCCTGCCGCTCCACCTGGATGCCGAAACGCGCCAGCAGGTTCAGCGTGATCTCGATATACGGCTTGGAGATCAGCTCGCCCACCACCTCAATCTCGATCCGACCGCTGTCGCTCTGCGCCATCGGCAGGCTCATCAGCAGCGCCGTCAGGAACTGGCTCGACACATCGCCGCGCACACGGATCGGCGCATCGATGCGGATGCTGGCCGGCTGGATATGCAGCGGCGGGAAGCCTTCGTTGCCGAGATAGTCGATCACGGCCCCGACCTGGCGCAGGCCGTCGACCAGGTCGCCGATCGGCCGCTCGTGCATGCGCGGCACGCCCGACAGCTTGTAGCTGCCGTCCTGCAGCGCGAGCGCGGCCGTCAGCGGGCGAATCGCGGTGCCGGCGTTACCCATGAACAGCTCAGCCGCCTTGTTCGGGAAATTGCCGCCGGCGCCGGTGACGATATAGTCGGCGTCCTCTTGCCGCCACCCCACGCCCAGCGTGCGCAGCGCCTGCAGCATGACGCGGGTGTCGTCGGAATCGAGCAGGTCGCGCACGCGGGTTTCGCCGGTGGCCAGCGCAGCCAGCAGCAGCACGCGGTTGGAGATGCTCTTCGAGCCCGGCAACCGGACGGTGCCGGTGGCGCGGGTCAGGGGGCCTAGCGTCAGGTGTTCCATGTCTTGGTGGGCGCCGGGGCGCCGCGGTAAGGCGATTCGATCAGGCTGCGGCACTATGCCGCTCAGGGTTCGATATTGTTGCCGTTGCCCGCGGCACGCTCGGCGCCCCAGGCAAGTCGCGTGTTGCTGGCGCGTGTGAAGACGCGTTCGAGCGCGTCGCCGTCGCCCTTCTCGATCTTCTCCTTCAGGTGCGCCAGCACCGACTGGTAGGTGTTCAGCTCACGCAGCAGCGCTTCGCGGTTGGCCACGCAGATGTCGCGCCACATCTCCGGCGAAGACGCCGCGATGCGCGTGAAATCGCGAAAACCACCGCCGGCAAAATCCAGCTTCAGCGCCGCGTCTTCTGCATTGGCGACCTGCGCCACCAGCGCGTACGACAGCACATGCGGCAGGTGGCTGACCGCGGCGAACACTGCGTCGTGCTGCACCGCCGACATCACGTGGCAGTGCGCGCCGGCGCTTTCCCACATGGCACGCACCGCGGCCACATCGGCACGCGCGTTTTCCTGCAGCGGACACAGCACGGTCTTCTTGCCGACGTAGAGGTCCGCCAGCGCGGCCCCGACGCCATTGAGCTCGCGCCCGGCGATCGGGTGCGCCGGCACGAACTGCGCGACCTTGTCGCCCAGCGCGGTCTTCGCGGCCATGATCACGTCGGACTTGGTGCTGCCCGCATCGGTGACGATGGTGCCGGGCTGCAGGTGTGGCTCCAGCGCGTGCAGCAGCGCGAAGTTCTGCGCCACCGGCGCGCACAGCACGATCACGCTGGCGCCGCGCGCGGCGTCCTCCAGCGTTGCGGCCTGGTCGATCACGCCAAGGTCCAGCGCCCTCTGCAGGGACGCGGGGGAGCGCCCCACGCCAACCACCGTGCCCGCCACGCCCGCGCGCTTGAGCGCGAGCGCGAGCGAACCGCCGATCAGGCCGACGCCGACAATGACAACACGGGAAAAATGCAATGCACTCACAATCTCAGGCCGCAACGGGCAGTGGCTCGGTCCGGACCGAGGTAATTCGATGACTGGCAGACCGGACGGCAATGCCGGCCGGGGAACGCCGCGGTAGTAGCCGCGATTGTAGCCGCGCTCACGCGAGCGCCCGCTCCAGCGCCGCGACAAAGGCTGCGTTCTCCTCGGGCAGGCCGATGGTCGCGCGCAGCCAGCGCGGCAGGTTGTAGTTGCCGACCGGGCGCACGATCACGCCCTGCTTGAGCAGCGCCAGGTTGACGCGCGCACCAGCCCCGTCGTCGTCGCCGACGCGCACCAGCACGAAGTTGCCCGACGACGGCACATACTCCAGCCCGAGGCGATCGAAGGCCTCCGTCAGCTGCGCCTTGCCGGCGCGGTTCAGTTCGGCGCTGCGGCGCAAGAACTCGCTGTCACCGAGCGCGGCGACAGCCGCTGCCTGCGCCACGCTGTTGACGTTGAACGGCTGGCGCACGCGGTTGAGCAGGTCGGCCAGTTCCGGCTGCGCCACCGCGTAGCCGACGCGCAGCCCGGCCAGGCCATAGGCCTTGGAGAACGTGCGCGACACCAGCAGGTTGGGATAGCGGCGCACCCAGGCGACCGAATCGTATTGCTGATCGGCATCGAGGTATTCGTTGTACGCCTCGTCCAGCACCACCACCACGTGCGCCGGCACCTGCTGCAGGAAGGCCTCGATCTGCGCGGCGGGCACGAAGGTGCCAGTCGGGTTGTTCGGGTTGGCGATAAACACCAGGCGCGTGTCCGGCGCAATCGCCGCGGCCATCGCGCCCAGGTCATGACCATAGTCGCGGGCGGGCACTTCGATGGCGCGCGCGCCGATTTCCTGCGTGGCCAGCGCGTAGACCGCGAACGAATATTCGGCATAGACGATCGACTGGCCGGGCTCGACCAGCGCATGCGCGGCCAGCTCCAAGATGTCGTTGCTGCCGTTGCCGAGCGTCAGCCATTCCTCCGGCACGCCGAAGCGCGCGGACAGCGCGGCCTTCAGCGCAAAGCCGTTGGAATCGGGGTAGCGGCCGAGCTCGGCCACGGCGTCCGCCACCGCGCGCTGCGCGGATGCCGGCATGCCCAGCGGATTCTCGTTGGAAGCGAGCTTGACGATGCCGGCCTCGTCCAGGCCGAACTCGCGCGCGACTTCGGAAATCGGCTTGCCGGCCACGTACGGCGAGATCGCACGCACATAGTCGGGTCCGAACACTACGCGGCCTTGCTTACCCTGCTCTGCCATCTCGTCTCCTTGTTCTTGCTTACCGTGCCTTGGCGGCTTACTTGCTCGACGGATACGACCCCAGCACCTTCAGGTAGGCCGCGTTGCGGCGCAGCTCGTCGATGGCGCGCGCCACTGCCGGCTCATGCTGGTGCCCTTCCACGTCGACGTAGAAGTAGTACTCCCACGCGCCGCTGCGCGCCGGGCGCGATTCGAAGCGGCACATCGACACGCCGTTCTCCGCCAGCGGCGCGAGCAGCTGGTACACCGCGCCCGCCTTGTTGGGCACGGACAGGATCATCGAGGTCTGGTCGCTGCCCGACGGCTCGGTCTCGTAGCGGCCGATCACGGCAAAGCGCGTGCGGTTGTGCGGATCGTCCTGGATATGGGTGCGCACCATATGCAGGTGGTAGCGGTTGGCGGCGGACTCGCCGGCAATCGCGGCCACGGTCGGGTCTTCGCTGGCCATGCGGGCGGCCTCGGCATTGCTCGATACAGCCTGGCGCTCCAGGTGCGGATAGTTGGCCGTCAGCCAGTGCTGGCACTGCGCCAGCGCCTGCGCATGGGCGCGCACCACCGTTACGCCCTGCATGTCGGGCGTGGATGCCATCAGGTTGTGGTGCACCTTCAGCGCGATCTCGCCGCTGATTTTCAGCGAGGTCTGCAGGAACAGGTCGAGCGTGCGCGACACCGCGCCTTCGGTCGAATTTTCCACGGGCACCACGCCGTATTCGACCGTGCCCGCCTCCACCGCGCGGAACACTTCATCGATGCTCGGGCAAGCCACTCCCGACACCTCATGGCCGAAATGCGCGTACAGCGCCTGCTCGGAGAACGTGCCGACCGGGCCCAGGAACGCGACTTCCAGCGGCTTTTCCAGCCCGCGGCAGGCGGACATAACCTCGCGCCAGATCGCTGCCACGCTTTCGCCGAGCAGCGGGCCCGGGTTGGCACCCTGCACCTTGCGGATCACCTGCAGCTCGCGCTCTGGGCGGAACACCGGCGCGCCGTACTTCTTCTTGACCTCGCCGACGTCGAGCGCCAGCTTGGCGCGGTGGTTCAGCATGGCCAGCAGTTCGCGGTCCACCGTGTCAATCTGCTCGCGCAGCGGCGCCAGCTCAACCGACAGCTTGCGCTCGGCCTCGCTCAGGTGGTTGCCGTTGGGCTGCTCGTTTGGCTGCGTCTCCTCGCGCGCAGGGGTGCTGTCTTGGCTTGTCATTGTATGAATCCGGTGGGCCGCCGGAGCGCGGCGGCCGGAGAAAAACTGTCCGCGCCGACCGGCGCGGTGTCGCGCGCGGCAGGGCGCGAGTTGCCTGTCAGGCGGACGTGCGTTCGAACTCGCGCATGAAATCGACCAGCGCCATCACGCCTTCCAGCGGCATCGCGTTGTAGATGCTGGCACGCATGCCGCCCACGGTCTTATGGCCCTTGAGCTGCACTAGGCCGTTGGCCCGCGCCTGCGCGAGGAACGCGTCATTGCGCGATTCGTCGCCCAGGAAGAACGGCACGTTCATGCGCGAACGGCAGCTCGGATGAATCTCGTTGCGGTAGAAATCGCTCTGGTCCAGGAAGTCGTACAGCGCCGCCGCCTTGGCGATATTGCTCTGTTCGATCCCCTGCACGCCGCCCTGGCGCTTGAGCCATTTGAACACCAACCCGGCGATATAGATCGCATAGGTCGGTGGCGTGTTGTACATCGAGTTGTGCTCGGCCACCATGCGCCAGTTGAACGCCGACGGGCACAGAGGATGCGCATGCCCGATCAGGTCTTCGCGCACGATCACGATGGTGACGCCGGCCGGGCCGATATTCTTCTGCGCGCCGCCGTAGACCACCTGCACGTGCGACCAGTCGATCGGGCGGGACAGGATATGGCTGGAGGCATCGGCCACCACGACGCGATTACCCTTGACCTGGCCGATGTCGGGGATCTCCTGGAACTCGACGCCGACGATGGTCTCGTTGGTGCACAAGTGCACGTAAGCGGCATCATCGGACAGCTTCCAGTCTGCAACGGCGGGGATGCGGTGGAATTTCTCTGCCTCGTTGGACGCCGCGATATTGACCGTGCCATAGCGACGCGCTTCCTGCTCGGTCTTGATCGACCAGGTGCCGGTCACGACGAAATCGGCCTTGGGCTGCTCGGTGCTGCGCAGCCGCATCAGGTTCAGCGGCACGATGGCGTTCTCGCCGATGGCGCCGCCTTGCAGGAACAGCACCTTGAAATTGGAAGGGATGTGCAGCAGCTCGCGCAGGTCGGCGATCGCTTCGTTATGGATGCTTTCGAATTCGCGGCTGCGGTGGCTCATCTCCATCACCGAAACCCCGGTCCCGTGCCATGACAGCATCTCCTCGGCGGCCTGTTGCAGCACTTCGGCGGGCAGCGCCGCCGGGCCTGGGGAGAAGTTGTAGACGCGTTCGGCCAATGCACGCTGCATCATGCCGGCAAGAGCGGGATTCTGGGGATCGTTCATGAGACGGGGGAATGGAAAAATGGCTGCCGGTGTTACCCAAGCAGCCATTATCCCTCAAACCCGCGCCCCGTTGGGCACCCGGGGCCGTGCCCCAGTGCCGCACTGGTCCGCAAGGTTGCGGACCAGTGCGGCGGTTCGCTCACACGCTTACTTCGAAGCGGCGGTGATTTCCTTCTCCGCGGCGTCGCGCATCGACTTGCCGACCTGCGGGCCGTACTTCTGCATCATCGAACCCCAGATCTCCTGGGTGGCCTTGCCCTGGTTGGCCATGAACTTCTGGCCGGTGGGCGACTTCAGGAACGTGGTCAGGTCCTTCAGTTCCTGCGTCGAGTAGTACTTGCCGAAGGCATCATAGTGCGCCTGGATCGCATCCTTACGGAAGCCATCGGTGTTGAACGCCGAGCCGGCGCCGTCGACCATGCGCTGTACCGCGCCGTTCTTCTTCAGCTTTTCGACCGCGGCCTGCTTCTGCTTGTCGTTCATGGTCTTGTTCTCGACCAGCACTTGCTCCAGCACCAGCGGGGCTTCCTGCTTGGCGCCCTGCTGCCAGTTCTCGGCCTGGCCCTTGACGGCCTGGTCGGCCTGCATGACGGAAAGCAGTTCCTTGATGGCTGCGGTCTTTTCCGCGTCCCCCTGGGCGTGAGCATGCTGCGCCACCATGAAGGTCGGAACGAAAGCAGTCAGAACAGCGATACGTCGAAAGGTTTTGAGCATTGTGACTCCCTGGTAAATACGTCCGTTTTAGTCCGGACAGCCGCGAAACGAGTTCCGGCCGGCGTCCTAATGTTGCAACAATTTACGATTGGCTACAGATTGGCCACGGAATGGCTACGGATTGGCGTCGGCCCCGGCGGCGCCGTCCGCCTCTTCCGCCTCTTCGGAGCCGGTGCCGTTGTCGGCATCACTTTCCACGATGCGCTGCAACCCGGACAGCTTGGTGCCCTCGTCCACGTTGATCAGCGTCACGCCCTGGGTGGCGCGGCCCATTTCGCGGATTTCGCCCACGCGGGTACGGATCAGCACGCCACCGGTGGTGATCAGCATGATCTCGTCTTCAGGTGAAACCAGTGCCGCAGCCACCACGCGGCCGTTGCGCTCGCTCGTCTGGATCGCAATCATCCCCTTGGTGCCGCGGCCATGTCGAGTGTACTCGGCGATCGGAGTGCGCTTGCCGTAGCCGTTCTCGGTCGCGGTCAGCACGCTGCCGCGGGTGCCGGCTTCGGCCTCTTCGGCCGTCTCGGCCGGCGCCACCAGCATGGCGATCACGGTCTGCCCGTCTTCCAGGTTCATGCCGCGCACGCCGCGCGCCTGGCGACCCATCGGGCGCACGTCGTTCTCGTCGAAACGCACCGCCTTGCCGGCGTCGGAGAACAGCATCACGTCGTGCTGACCGTCGGTGACTGCGGCGCCGATCAGGTAGTCGCCCTCGTCCAGGTCGACCGCGATGATGCCGGCCTTGCGCGGGTTGGAGAACTCGGTCAGCGCTGTCTTCTTGACCGTACCGCGGGCGGTGGCCATGAAGATGAAGTGCTCGGCGTCGAACTGGCGCACCGGCAGGATCACATTGATCTTCTCGCCTTCGGACAGCGGGAACATATTGACGATCGGGCGACCGCGCGAATTGCGCGAGCCCTGCGGCACTTCATAGACCTTCAGCCAGTACAAGCGGCCGCGGTTGGAGAAGCACAGGATGTAGTCGTGGGTATTGGCCACGAACAGCGTGTCGATCCAGTCGTCTTCCTTGGTCGCCGCCGCCTGCTTGCCGCGTCCGCCGCGCTTCTGTGCGCGGTACTCGGAAATCGGCTGGCTCTTCATATAGCCACTGTGCGACAGCGTGACCACCATGTCCTGCGGGGTGATCAGGTCTTCCGTGTCCAGTTCGGTCGCGTTGAGCTCGATCTGCGAGCGGCGCTCGTCGCCGAATTCAGCGCGGATGGCGGTGAGTTCGTCGGAGATGATGGTGGTAATGCGTTCCGGGCGCGCCAGGATATCGAGCAGATCGGCGATTTCCGCCATGATGTCGCGATATTCCTGGACGATCTTATCCTGCTCGAGACCAGTGAGGCGTTGCAGGCGCATTTGCAGGATTTCCTGCGCCTGGGCGTCGGACAGCTTGTACAGGCCGTCCGGCTGCATGCCGAATACGGCCGGGAGGCCGTCCGGGCGATAGGAAGCGCGCCCGCCCGGAGTGTCGTTTTCGGCACGTGCCAGCATGTCGCGCACCAGGCCCGAATCCCAGGCCTTGGCCATCAGTTCCTGCTTGGCGATCGGCGGGGTCGGCGCGGCCTTGATGATCGCGATGAACTCGTCGATATTGGCCAGCGCCACGGCCAGGCCTTCCAGCACATGGCCGCGCTCGCGCGCCTTGCGCAGTTCGAACACCGTGCGGCGGGTGACGACCTCGCGGCGGTGCGCAAGGAAGTACTCCAGCATCTGGCGCAGGTTCAGCAGGCGCGGCTGGCGGTCGACCAGCGCCACCATGTTCATGCCGAAGGTGTCCTGCAGCTGGGTGTTCTTATATAGGTTGTTGAGGACGACCTCGGGCACCTCGTTACGCTTGAGCTCGATCACCACGCGCATGCCGGACTTGTCCGACTCGTCGCGGATGTCGGAAATGCCCTCGACCTTCTTCTCGGTGACCAGCTCGGCGATGCGCTCGAGCAGGGTGCGCTTGTTCACCTGGTAGGGCAGCTCGTCGACGATGATCGCCTGGCGCTGGCCGCGGTCGATGTCCTCGAAGTGCGTCTTGGCCCGCATCACCACCCGGCCGCGGCCGGTGCGGTAGCCTTCGCGCACGCCCTGGATGCCATAGATAATCCCGGCGGTCGGAAAATCCGGAGCCGGAATCAATTCAATCAGTTCATCCACCGTCGCCTGCGGGTTGCGCAGCAGGTGCAGACAGCCGTCGACGATTTCATTCAGGTTATGCGGCGGGATATTGGTGGCCATGCCCACCGCAATACCGGATGAACCATTGATTAGCAGATTGGGAATACGGGCCGGCAGAATCGTGGGCTCTTTTTCAGAGCCGTCGTAGTTGCTGTCGAAATCGACGGTTTCCTTGTCGATGTCGTGCAGCATCTCGTGGGCGATTTTCGCCAGGCGGATTTCGGTATATCGCATGGCCGCGGCGTTATCGCCGTCGACAGAACCGAAATTGCCCTGGCCGTCGACCAGCATGTAGCGCAGCGAGAAGTCTTGCGCCATGCGCACGATGGTGTCGTAGACTGCGGTGTCACCGTGCGGGTGATATTTACCGATCACATCCCCGACGATACGGGCCGACTTTTTGTACGGACGGTTCCAGTCGTTGTTAAGCTCGTGCATCGCAAACAGCACGCGCCGGTGTACCGGTTTCAGGCCGTCCCGCACATCGGGAAGCGCGCGTCCGACAATCACGCTCATGGCGTAATCGAGATAGGAGCGGCGCATTTCCTCTTCTAGGGAGACCGGAAGGGTTTCTTTTGCGAATGGATCCATTGCGGCGTGGTTTATGCGGCAGGTTTAAGCGAATGTCAGGGCCCTTTTGCGGGTGGCGCCGGGCGGCGCCTGACAGCGGGGCAACACGCCATTCTAACATGCCGACACCCCCGCCTCGCCCCCTCCGGACAGCTTCCCGGAAGGCGCCCGCGGGCCCCTGCGAAAACCCTGAAACCCTGATGCCACAAGGCTTTGCGGGCGACACAAGACCCATGTTGCACAAACACCACAGGCCCAAAACCCATGGGGCGAATCGAATATATTTACTTCTTAGGAAACGACCCTTGTGGCACAATTCCCCAGCGAAGAGCCAGACATTGTTCGAAGTGGAGCATCAGCCACATCGAGAATGTTATACTCCGAAGAATGTATGACTTGTTTTCGTCCATTTGCTCGCAGTAACCCTGCGGTGATCTCATCCTGAGAGGAGAAATATGAAAAAATTTGCCAAGCTCGCGCTCGTTGCAGCTACCGCAGTAATGGCTGCATCCGCTCAAGCCCAGTCCGTCCCCTATGAAAAAAAGGCAGTGAACGACAACTGGGGCAACGGTACGAGCGAGTACGTGTGGAAGAATGGCACGAACGAGCTCTGCTGGCGCGACAGCTCCTGGACTCCGGCCACCGCCAACGCCCTGTGCGACGGCGCCCTGGCCCCCGCAGCCCCGGCCGCACCGGCGCCGGCTCCGGTGGCACCGCCGGTTGTGTCGAGCGAGAAGGTCACTTTCGCTGCTGACACCCTGTTCGACTTCGACAAGGCCGTGCTGAAGCCCGAAGGCAAGGCCAAGCTGGACGACCTGGTCTCGAAGCTGCAAGGCATCACCCTGGAAGTCATTATCGCCGTGGGCCACACCGACTCGTTCGGTTCGGACAAGTACAACGATCGCCTGTCGATCCGTCGTGCTGAATCGGTCAAGGCTTACCTGGTGAGCAAGGGCGTTGAAGCCAACCGTGTCTACACCGAAGGCAAGGGCAAGCGCCAGCTGAAGGTCGATCCGAAGTCGTGCAAGGGCAACCGCAAGGCCCAGATCGGCTGCCAGCAGCCGAACCGCCGCGTGGAAGTCGAAGTGGTCGGCACCCGCAGCGCGCGTTAATCGGATCCTTTCCGATGAAGAAAAGCCCAGCGCAAGCTGGGCTTTTTTTTTGGTACCGTTTTTTTGGTACAGTTGCCCCGACCTCCCCTTCACATTCGCCGGCGCAGGCAGCCAGCCGCCGGCCCCCATACGATGACGCTGCAATCGCAAACCCCGTCCGCCGCCACGCCGGATCCGCTGCGCCGGAACGCCGACCCCAAGGAAATCGACAAGTTCAGCGAGCTGGCCCACCGCTGGTGGGACCCGGAAAGCGAATTCAAGCCGCTGCATGAGCTGAACCCGCTGCGCCTAGGCTGGATCGACGGCCTCGCCGGCCTTGCGGGCAAGCGCGTGGTCGACGTGGGCTGCGGCGGTGGCATCCTGTCCGAGAGCATGGCGCGCCTGGGCGCCACCGTGCGCGGCATCGATCTCTCGACCAAGGCGCTCAAGGTGGCAGACCTGCACAGCCTCGAGTCCGGTGTAGTGGTCAACTACGAGGAGATCGCCGCTGAAGCGCTGGCCGCCCGTGAGCCGGCCAGCGTGGATGTCGTGACTTGCATGGAGATGCTGGAACACGTGCCTGATCCCGCTTCGATCGTCCGCGCCTGCGCCACGCTGGTGAAGCCCGGCGGCCATGTGTTCTTCTCGACCATCAATCGCAACCTGAAGGCCTACCTGCTGGCCATCGTCGGCGCCGAGTACGTGCTCAACATGCTGCCGCGCGGCACGCACGACTACGACAAGTTCATCACCCCGTCCGAGCTGGCGCGCTTCGCCCGCCAGGCCGGCCTGGACCTGGTCGAGATGCGTGGCATGACCTACAACCCGTTGTCGCAGGTCTATTCGCTGAACCGCGACACCGATGTGAACTACATGATGGCGTTCCGCCGGGTGGCGGCATGACGGGGGGCATCGCAGGCGTCTTTTTCGACCTGGACGGCACCCTCGCGGACACGGCCCCGGATCTCGCGGCAGCGGCCAACCGGCTGGTGGTCGAGCGCGGCAACCCGCCGGTGGCCTATGAGAAGCTGCGCCCGGTCGCCTCGCACGGCGCGCGCGGCCTGCTCGGCGCGGCCTTCGGGCTGCGCCCGGAGGACGCGGAGTTCCCCGCGCTACGCGATATCTTCCTGGACTACTACGAGGCCGACATTGCAGTTCACACGCACCTGTTCGACGGCATGCCGCAGGTGCTGTCGGCGCTGGAGGCGGCGGGCATCCCGTGGGGCATCGTCACCAACAAGATCGCCCGCTTCACGGTGCCACTGGTGGCCGCCATCGGCCTGGCGCCGCGCGCCAGCGCCGTGGTCAGCGGCGACACTACGCCGCATGCCAAGCCCCACCCCGCCCCGCTGCTGCACGCCGCCGCTAGCGCCGGCGTCGATCCGCGCCGCTGCGTCTACGTCGGCGACGACCTGCGCGACATCCAGGCCGGCAAGGCCGCGGGGATGATCACGGTGACAGCCGCTTATGGCTATTGCGGCGACGGCGAACCGCCCGAGACGTGGGGCGCCGACCACCTGGTGCGCCACCCCGCCGAGCTGATCCCCTTGCTGGTACCCGCCGCGGTCGCCTGAGTGCGCCGCATGGGACATGCGAGCCCCGGCTGGAACTCCTCGAGACAGCGTGCGTCCAACCGGGTACAATCCAGCTTCCTCACTGGGGCCGACCTGGTTTCGACGTGGGTTACAAAGCAGTGGAGGGCATACCGAGGACCCGTCACCTCGTTAATCAATGGGAATGCAATAACTGCTAACGACGAACGTTACGCACTGGCCGCTTAATTGCGGCCGTCCTCGCACTGGCTCGCTGACGGGCTAGGGTCGCAAGACCACGCGAGGTCATTTACGTCAGATAAGCTCCGGAAGTGTCACGGGTCCGGAGACGAAAATTTAGTGACTCGCCGTCGTAGAGCGTGTTCGTCCGCGATGCGCCGGTTAAATCAAATGACAGAACTAAGTATGTAGAACTCTCTGTGGAGGGCTTGCGGACGCGGGTTCGATTCCCGCCGGCTCCACCAGTTTCACCTCACCCTGGCGTCCGCTGCGCCAGGGTCGCGAATCAACGGACCTTCTGGTCCGTTTTTTCGTTTACCGGCTGTGCGGCCAACTGCGCCGCCGCCATCGCGCGGGGACGGTGCCGAGCGCGATGATCTTTGCACTGGATTATCAGTAGCGGGTCTACAGTCTGGCACTGCACCGAGACCGCGAGCGACTACAATACCCGGTTGCCGTCCTCCACGCCCTTCGCCATGTCAGACCATCCCCGCTTCACCATCAACCGTTCCATGGTTGCCCTGGTCCCGGAACAGCCGTTCCTGGACTGGATCCAGGCCGTCGATCCGCAGCCGGTCGCCGGCCTCACGCTCGAACACGTGCGCGAAGACCAGAGCGTGTTCCTGGTGCCCGAAGAACTGGCCGACACGCATGAGAATGCGGTGCGCTGGGTCGAGAAACGCTGGCAGGCGTTCTTCGAATTCATGCTGGGCGAGTGGTTCGACGACTCGATGTGGCCCGAGACGCTGACGTTGCAGATGTTCCGCGCGTGGTTCAGCGTACGCTACCACTCGATGGTGTTCGACATGGTGCCCGATGTGCCGGTCATGCACGAGGACTGGGACGAGGACGACGACTCGCCCGACCTCCTGCACTAATCCCCGCACACCATCGCGCATCTCGGCGCAGATCGCAGTGACTGGGACGCAGGAAGTCAGCTTGCCTGCACGATTCCCCAACCTTCCCCACCGCATTAGGAGTTTTCCGAGCACAGGCGTAGCGCAGTCGGCCTAGAGTTGTTTCGTCCTCAACAGGCTCGGTGAACCTGTTCATCGGGCGCATCCGGGCGCCCTTGCCGGGCCAGATCCGGCATGCCGCAACTCTACGACCTATGATCCGAATCCGCTTCCCTCGCGCACGCAGGCGCTGGCTCCTGGCGTTTGCATGCCTGGCTGCACCGCACTTCGTGCATGCCGCGTGCACATCGACTCCAGCCATGCCGTACCTGCAAACCATGAACAACATGGCGGTGGCAGTCAACCTTGCCAACCAATGACCAATGCCGTCGGTGTCAACTGCGATACGCGCGCGGCGAACCTTGGCTACGTCAATCCGGACATGAGCTATTCCGTTCCGCGCCGCTTCAGAGGAAGCGGTCCAGGATCTTGCGGCTGTGCTTGTCCAGCGCCATCAGGTCGCGGATCAGGTAGTGGATGCCATGGCTGTCCGACACCAGCAGCGTGCTGCCGGTCAGGCGCCGGATAGCCTCTTCTCCACGCAGCACCAGCGAGGTCTGGCCGCGGTCGGTCTGCACCGTCCACACACTGGGTGTGGCGTAGGTCGACACGCTGACGATGTGGCGGATCTCGGGCATGAACTCGCGCGACGCGAGCTCTTCTTCGATCAGGCTGCGCTCGGCCTGTGGCAGGTCTTCCAGGCGCGGAATCCACACCACTTCATGCCCGTCCGTGCTCATCAGGCCGATGCCGCCCTGCGGCGCGGAAATCGGGAAGGCGCGCACCGGCACCACGCCTTCGTGGACGGTGCCGTCGGCGTCGGTCAGCACTAGGCGGCCGAATGCATTGCGGTCAAGAGTGAACACGGCTGTCTGCGTGGCCGCTTGGATGTCATCAGGCATTGGCTGCCTCCGGCGTTTCCATCAGGGCTTTGTCTTCTTCGATGTCGTCTTCGGTATCGACATTGCGCGCTTGCGCCTGGTAAAGCTTGTAGTAGGCACCTTCTCGCAGGAGCAGCTCGTCGTGGCTGCCGACCTCTACGATCTGGCCGCGGTCCATCACCACCAGACGATCGGCCTTGCGCAGCGTCGACAGCCGGTGCGCGATGGCGATGGTGGTGCGGCCCTGTACCAGGTTGTCGAGCGCCTTCTGGATTTCCTTCTCCGTCGCGGTGTCGACCGACGAGGTGGCCTCGTCCATGATCAGGATGCGCGGGTTGATCAGCAGCGCGCGCGCGATCGAGATGCGCTGGCGCTCGCCGCCCGACAGCGCCTGGCCGCGCTCACCGACCAGCGAGTCGTAACCATGCGGCAGGCGCAGGATGAATTCGTGCGCATGCGCGGCGCGCGCGGCGGCGATGATCTCCTCGCGCGTGGCATCGGGCTTGCCGTAGGCGATGTTGTCGGCGATGGTGCCAAAGAACAGGAACGGCTCCTGCAGCACCAGCCCGATATGGCGGCGGTACTCGGACACCGGCAACGAACGGATATCGACTCCGTCGACGCGGATCGCGCCCTCTGACACGTCGTAGAAACGGCAGATCAGGTTGACCAGCGTGCTCTTGCCCGAGCCGCTGTGCCCCACCAGGCCGATCATCTCGCCCGGCGCGATCGACAAATCCAGCCCGCGGATCACCGCGCGGTTGCCATAGCGGAAGCCCAGGTCGCGCATGTCGATAGCGCCCTCGACCTTGTCGAGCTTCGCGGGCCGCACCGGCTCCGGCACGCTCGACACGTGGTCGAGGATGTCGAAGATACGCTTGGCGCCGGCCGCGGCCTTCTGTGTCACCGAGACGATGCGGCTCATCGAATCCAGCCGCGTGTAGAAGCGGCTGATATAGGTCAGGAACGCCACCAGCACGCCCACCGTAATGGCGTTGTGCGACACCTGCCAGATGCCGAACACCCACACGATCAGCAGGCCGATTTCAGTCAGCAACGTCACCGTCGGCGTGAACAGCGACCACACCGCATTGACGCGGTCGTTGATCGCCAGGTTGTGCTTGTTGGCCTCGCGGAAGCGCGCCACTTCACGCTTCTCCTGTGCAAACGCCTTGACCACGCGGATGCCCGGGATGGTGTCGGCCAGCACGTTGGTGATCTCCGACCAGATCCGGTCGATCTTCTCGAAGCCGTGGCGCAGACGGTCGCGCACCAGGTGGATCATCCAGGCGATAAACGGTAGCGGCACCAGCGTCACCAGCGCCAGCCACGGGTTGATCGACACCAGGATCGCCGCGGTCATCACGATCATCAGCACGTCGGTGGCGAAGTCCAGCAGGTGCAGCGACAGGAACACACAGATGCGGTCGCTTTCCGAGCCGATACGCGCCATCAAGTCACCGGTGCGCTTGCCGCCGAAATACTCTAGCGAAAGCTTTAGCAGGTGTTCGTAGGTAGTTGTACGCAAGTCGGCGCCGATGCGCTCCGATACGCGCGCCAGCAGGTAGGTGCGTGCCCAGCCCAGGCTCCACGCCACCAGCGCCGCGCCAAAGAGGCCTGCCAGGTACATCCGCACCAGGTCGTAGTCGATCGGCACGCCGTTCTGGAACGGGATCAGCACCTTGTCCATCAGCGGCATGGTCAGGTACGGCGGCACCAGCGTGGCGGCGGTGGACAGCACGGTGAGCAGGAAACCGGCCAGCAACTGCCATTGGTACGGCCGGGCGAAGCGCCACAGGCGCAGCAGCGCCCAGGTGGAAGGCGGCGTTTCCAGCTCACGGCTGCATTGCGGACACTGCTCCTCCTCCGGCGGCAGCGGCGCCTTGCAGGTCGGGCACGGCACTTCGCCGGCGTCGGGCGTGGCGCGGGCGCTGGCGGCGTCGCGGCGGGCCTGGAACTGGTCGGCCAGCCGCAAGGCGGACGGATTGTAACCAAGCGTATATCGCCAGGTGGCCAACCGCCCCCCCGGCCCGCTCAGTTCCAGCGTGCCGACGCCGGCATGGTCAGCGTGGGTCAGGCGCAGGGAAGGCCCGATGTTCCATTCCCGCACATTTTTTTCACCGGGAGCCCGGGCAACGATGCGCTGGTCCGTCACAACCAGCCACCCTTGGGTAAAATGCAGCCTCGCGTCGAGGTCCAGTTCCAGTCCGGCCAGGACGGACTCGCCGGGTCGGAGCCACGATCCGGAATCGGTTCGCCAGGGCTCTTCGGCCACGGGGGTGTTGAGGGCAGGCAGGGAGGACTGGGTCATGTAAGGCGCGGCGTGCGTCCAGGGGGTACGGACATAACTTGAAACAATTTAAGCCGGGCACGCGCTGGCGGCCCGCGAATTCGCCCGCAGTATACATAACGACGAACGAGCGGGTGGTCCTGATGCATTGCACAAACTCTTTTAAGCCAAGAAAGTCAACCCGTACAACGCTGTAACGTTACTGAAAGGTTAGGCTTCCATTTCTCGGGCGGTTCCGCCCACTGCCTCAAGCTAATTCAATGAAAAAGAAGGACATTGAGATTTTCGATGTCATGTCGCTGCGCGGCCCGAATATGTGGACATATCGGCCCGTTCTGGAGGCATGGGTCGATATCGGGGAACTGGAGGACTTTCCCTCCAACACGATTCCGGGGTTCTACGAGCGCCTGTCGGCCTGGCTGCCGTCGCTGGTCGAGCATCGCTGCAGCATCGGCGAGCGCGGCGGCTTCCTGCAACGCCTGAAGGAAGGCACCTGGCCGGGCCATATCCTGGAACACGTGACGCTTGAGCTGCAGAACCTGGCGGGCATGCCGGGCGGCTTCGGCAAGGCCCGGGAGACCCCGGTGCGCGGCGTCTACAAGGTCATCGTACGCGCCTGGCACGAAGAAGTAACCCGCGCCGCACTGTTCACCGCCCGCGACCTGGTCATGGCCGCGATCGAGGATCGTCCCTTCGACGTCCCCGCCGCCGTGGACAACCTGCGCCGCCTGGTCGACGAGCACTGCCTGGGCCCGAGCACCGCCTGTATCGTCGATGCCGCGGACGACCGCGACATCCCGGCGCTGCGCCTGTCCGACGGCAACCTGGTCCAGCTCGGCTACGGCGCACGCCAGCGCCGCATCTGGACCGCCGAGACCGACCGCACCAGCGCCATCGGCGAAAGCATCTCGCGCGACAAGGACCTGACCAAGAGCCTGCTGGAATCCTGCGGCGTGCCGGTGCCGGAAGGCCGCATGGTCGATTCGCCGGAAGATGCCTGGGACGCTGCCGAGGACATCGGCGTGCCGGTGGTGGTCAAGCCCTATGACGGCAACCACGGCCGCGGCGTGTTCACCAACCTGGTGGCCCGCGAGGAAGTCGAGACCGCCTACGGCGTGGCCATCGACGAAGGCAGCGGCGTGATCGTCGAGCGCTTTATCCCCGGCAACGAACACCGCCTGCTGGTGGTCGGCGGCCGCCTGGTCGCCGCCGCGATGGGCGAGACCGCCAGCGTCGTCGGCGACGGCAAGTCGACCATCGACGAGCTGATCGAACTGCAGATCAATTCCGATCCGCGCCGCGGCAACACCGAAGACCATCCGCTGAACCGCGTGCGCCTCGATTCGGCCGCGCGCCTGGAACTGAAGCGCCAGGGCATGGATGGCAGCTCGGTGCCACCGGAAGGCAAGAATGTGCTGATCCAGCGCAATGGCAACGTCGCCTTCGACGTGACCGACCGCGTGCACCCGAGCGTCGCTGCGCATGCCGCACTGGCCGCGCGCGTGGTCGGCCTGGACATCGCCGGCGTCGACCTGGTGGCCGAGGACATCTCGCGCCCGCTGGCCGAACAACGCGGCGCCATCGTCGAGGTCAACGCCGGCCCCGGCCTGCTGATGCATATCAAGCCGGCCGAAGGCACGCCTCGCCCGGTGGGCCGCGCCATCGTCGATCACCTGTTCCCCGAGGACGACCAGGGCCGCATCCCGGTGGTGGGCGTGACCGGCACCAACGGCAAGACCGTGGTCGCACGTCTGGTGGCGCGCCTGCTGCAGCTGTCGGGCAAGCACACCGGCCTGGCCTGCAGCGACGGCCTGTACCTGGACCGCCGCCAGGTGGAAGGCGGCGACCGCGCCAACTGGGAAGCGGCCCACCGCATCCTGATGAATCGCGCAGTAGAAGCCGCCGTGTTCGAGAGCGACAGCGGCAGCATCCTGTCTGAAGGCCTGCCCTATGACCGCTGCCAGGTCGGCGTGGTCACCAACTTCGACCAGCCTGACCACCTCGGCGACTACTACGTCGAGGACGAAGACCGCATGTACAACGTGCTGCGCACGCAGGTCGACGTGGTGCTCAAGGACGGCGCCGCCGTGCTCAACGCGCGCGACGAACGCCTGGTGGAAATGGCCGAACTGTGCGACGGCGACGTGATCTTCTTCGGCCTGACGCCGGAGCTGCCCGCGATCGTGTCGCACCGCGCCGCCGGCAAGCGCGCGGTGTACCTGCGCGAGGGCAAGATCGTGCTGGCTAACGGGAACAGCGGCAACAGCGAAACCCCGCTGGTCGACGTGACCGCGGTGCCGCTGACCTATGCCGGCCGCGTCGCGTTCCAGATCGAGAACGTGCTGGCGGCCGTGGCCGCAGGCTGGGCGCTGGGCATCTCCAACGACCTGATCCGCGCCGGCGTGGTGACCTTCGACGTCGGCCAGGTCGACGTGCCGGGCCGCTTCACGCTGTTCGAGCGCAACGGCGCCACCGTGGTGGTCGACGACGCCCACAACGCCCCCGCGCTGGAAGCGCTGGCTGCCGCGCTGGAGCGTTTCCCGGCCGATCGCCGCATGGTGGTCTACGGTGCCGGCGTGCAGCGCCGCGATGAAGACCTGGTGCGCCAGGGCAAGGTGCTGGGCCGGCATTTCGACCGCGTCTTCCTGTGCGAAGACCGCAGCGTCAAGCGCGCCCTGCCCGATGCCGAAGCGCGCGCGCTGCTCAAGCAAGGCCTGTATGAAGGGCGCCGCGTGACCAAGATCATCGACGAAGGCACGCGCGCCAGCGCCATCGAAACCGCGCTCGGCCAGCTGGTGCCGGGCGACCTGCTGGTACTGCAGTGCGACGAGGCCGCCACCGGCGCCACCGTCGACCTGGTGCACCACTGGATGGGGCAGCCTGCGCGCCGCGCCTAAGCGCGGCCCCAAGCTGAACCGCGCACAGAAGAACACGGAAACCGTTCTATGGAAGTCTCACGTATCCGGGCCCTGCGGGGCCCGAACCTGTGGTGCCGCCACACCGCCATCGAGGCCATCGTGGCCTGCCAGGATGCCACCGACATGCTGTCGGCGCTGCCCGGCTTTGAAGACCGGCTGCGCGCCCGTTTCCCGGAAGTCGGGCCGCTGCACCCGGACGAGGAAGCCGGCGAGATGTCGCTGGCCCACGTGCTGGAAATGACGGCGCTGCGCCTGCAGGCCGCCGCCGGCTGCCCGGTCACGTTCAGCCGCACCGCACAGACGGTCGAGCCCGGCACCTACCAGGTCATCGTGCAATACAGCGAGGAAGAAGTCGGCCGGCTCGCCTTCGAACTGGCAGAGGCCCTGTGCCTGGCCGCGCGCGCCGACACCGCCTTTGACCTGGCCGACGCGCTGCACCGCCTGCGCGAGCTGGACGAGGACGTGCGCCTGGGACCGAGCACCGGCTCGATCGTCTATGCCGCCATGGCGCGCGGCATTCCCTACCGGCGCCTGACGCAAGGTTCGATGGTTCAGTTCGGCTGGGGCAGCAAGCAGCGCCGCATCCAGGCCGCAGAAACCGACCGCACCAGCGCCGTGGCCGAATCGATCGCGCAGGACAAGGAACTGACCAAGAGCCTGCTGCACGCCGCCGGCGTGCCGGTGCCGCTCGGCCGCTCGGTGCGCAGCGCCGAGGAAGCCTGGGCCGCCGCGCAGGAAATCGACGCCCCGGTGGTGGTCAAGCCGCGCGACGGCAACCAAGGCAAGGGCGTGGCCGTGCGCATCCGCACCCGCGAGGAAGTGATGACGGCCTATGAGGTCGCCTCGGACATCAGCACCGACGTGATCGTCGAGCGCTATATCCCGGGCCATGATTTCCGCCTGCTGGTGGTCGGCAAGCACCTGGTGGCAGCCGCGCGCCGCGACCCGCCGCAGGTCACCGGCGACGGCGTGCATACCGTGCGCCAGCTGGTCGAGGAAGTGAACCGCGACCCGCGCCGCGGCGAAGGCCATGCGACCTCGCTGACCAAAATCCGCTTCGACGATATCGCGCTGGCCGTGCTGGCCAAGCAGAACCTGACCGCTGACTCCGTGCCGGCCAAGGGCACGCGCGTGGTGCTGCGCAACAACGCCAACCTGTCCACCGGCGGCAGCGCCACCGACGTGACCGACGACGTCCACCCGGACATCGCCGCGCGCGCCGTGGCCGCGGCGCAGATGGTGGGCCTGGATATCGCCGGCGTCGACGCGGTGTGCGAGACCATGCTCAAGCCGTTCGAGGAACAGGCCGGCGGCATCGTCGAGGTCAACGCCGCGCCGGGCTTGCGCATGCACCTGCAGCCGTCGTACGGCAAGGGCCGCGCGGTCGGCGAGGCGATCGTCTCGACCATGTTCGCCGATGGCAACGATGGCCGCATCCCGGTGGTGGCGGTCTCCGGCACCAACGGCAAGACCACGACCGTGCGCCTGATCACCCATATCATGGCCGCCAGCGGCCTGCGCATGGGCATGACCGGCACCGACGGCGTGTATATCCGGGGCGAGCGCATCGACACCGGCGACTGCAGCGGCCCGCGCAGCGCGCGCAACGTGCTGCTGCACCCGGACGTGGACGCCGCCGTGTTCGAGACCGCGCGCGGCGGCCTGCTGCGCGAAGGCCTGGCCTTCGACCGCTGCGACGTGGCGGTGGTGACCAACGTCGGCGAAGGGGACCACCTTGGCCTCTCCTTCATCAACTCGGTGGAAGACCTGGCGGTGCTCAAGAGCGTGATCGTGCAGAACGTCGCGCCGCACGGCATGGCCGTGCTCAATGCCGCCGACCCGATGGTGGTGCGCATGGCCGACGCCTGCCCTGGCAGCGTCACCTTCTTCGCGCACGATCCCAACCAGCCGGCCATGGCCACGCACCGTGCGCAGGGCAAACGCGTGGTGTTCGTCGACGGCGCCGAGATCGTTGCCTCCGAGGGCGATACCGAGGTACGCATCGCGCTGGCAGAGATCCCGCTGACGCGCAACGGCACCATCGGCTTCCAGGTCGAGAACGCGATGTCGTCGATCGCCGCCGCGTGGGCGCTGGGCATCGACTGGACCATCATCCGCCGCGGCTTGGCCACCTTCGTCAGTGACGCGCAGACCGCGCCCGGACGCTTCAACGTGTTCGACTACCGCGGTGCCACGCTGATCGCCGACTACGGCCACAATCCGGATGCGATCCAGGCGCTGTGCAACGCGGTCGAGACCATCACCGCCAAACGGCGCGTGGTAGTGATCAGCGGTGCAGGCGACCGCCGCGACGACGATATCCGCCGACAGACCCAGATCCTGGGCGGCGTGTTCGACGAGGTGATCCTGTACCAGGACCAGTGCCAGCGCGGCCGCGCCGATGGCGAGGTGCTGGCGCTGCTGCGCGAGGGCCTGCAAGGCGCGCAACGCGCCGGCAAGGTCGAGGAGATCCGTGGCGAGTTCCTCGCCATCGACACCGCGCTATCGCACCTGCAGGCGGGCGACCTGTGCCTGGTCCTGGTGGACCAGGTGGAAGAAGCGCTGGGGCATATCGCCGGGCGCATCACGCAGGGCTGATCGCACACCGGCGACAAAAAAGGCCAGCTCCCCGGAGCTGGCCTTTTGCTTTGGTGCGGCGGCGCTCAGTGCCGCCCCGGCAGCGACAAGCGCCGCTCCAGCATATGCTGCAACCCGGATAAGCCCGTGCTCAGCACCCAGTAGATCGCCGCCACCGCCAGGTACAGCGGCAATGGCTGGTAAGTGGCCGCGATCACCTCCTGCGCCGTGCGCAGCAGCTCAGTCACGGTGATCACCGACACCAGCGAGGTGTCCTTGATCAGGCTGATCAGGCTGTTGGACAGGCTCGGCACTGCCAGCCGCAGCGCCTGCGGCCCGACCACGTAGCGCAACGCCTGCGCCGGCGTCAGCCCCAGGCTGTAGGCCGCCAGCCATTGACCGCGCGCCACGCCCAGGATTGCGCCGCGCATGCTCTCGGACAGGTAGGCGCCGACGTTCAGGCTGAGCGTCAGCACGCCCGCCGGGGTGGGTTCCAGCGCGATGCCAACACCGGGCAGCCCATAGTAGACGACAAAGATCTGCACCAGCAGCGGCGTGCCGCGCATGATGCTGACATAGGTGCGCGCCACTGCCTTGAGCACGCGGCTGTGGCTGATGCCCATAAGCGCCACCACCGTCCCCAGCATCAGCCCGAAGACCATCGACCACAACGCGAACTTGATGGTCAGCAGCGTGCCCTGCAGCAGCACAGGCAGGGAATCGATGACGAGCTGGAGAGCGGACATGAAGGCGGCGGAGACGTAGGAAGATGAACGGACGGCGCAAATGGCAAGCGGCGCGGCAGCCCTCCGGGGCCGCCGCGCCGCGACATGATACCGCCCCTGCTTACTTGGCTGGCTTGGTCACGTCAGTGCCGAACCACTTCGCCGACAGCTTGGTCAGCGTGCCATCCTTGCGCAGGTCATCCAGCGCGCGGTCGATCGCTTGGGCAAACTTGGGGTTGTCCTTGCGGAACGGGATCGCGACTTCCGAGCTGGCGCCCGGCACCACCGCGCCCGGGCGCAGCGGCAGGTTGGCCGTCTTGATCAGGTAAGCGACCATCAGGCGGTCATTGAGCGCGGCGTCGACGCGCTGCGCCGCCAGGTCGCGCAGGTATTCGGGCGCGCCCGGATAGGTCTTGACGTCGATGCCGGGCACCGACTTGGCCAGGTCATTGTAGTTGCTGCCCAGGCTCACGCCGAGCTTGTGGCCCTTGAGCGCTTCCAGCGACTTGAACTCTCGCTTGTCATCCTTGCGCTGGATCAGCTGCGCTTCGGAGTAGACGTAGGGCTTGGAGAAATCCAGCGCCTGCTTGCGCTGCGGCGTGGCGGCGACCTGGTTGACGATCACATCGAACTTGCCCGCCTGCAGGCCGGCGATGATGCCGCTCCATTCGGTGGTGACGAACTCCGGCTTGACGCCCAGCTTGCCCGCGACCGCGCGCGCCACGTCGACGTCGAACCCTTCCAGCTCGTTCTTCGCGCCGCGGAAGCCGAACGGGGGATACGTGCCCTCCAGGCCGATCTTCAGCACGCCGGCCTGCTTGACGGTGTCGAGCAGGTCGGCGGCATTTGCCGCGGCAGCGGTGAGGCCAGCGCCGGCAAGCAGCGAGGCGGCCAGCAGGGATTTGAGCCAGCCAGTTCGAATCGATCGCATATATTCTCCAGTGGATGCGGATAAGCAGTAAGTATGCAGACAGCGCCGACGACCTCTCGTGAAGGGCCGCCGGCCGGTTGTGCTGCTATGAGCCTATATCGGGCTCAACACTACCGCAAACACTATCAACGAGGAAATAACGATTCATTATGGCTAAATAACCGCCGGGCGGAGTCAGCGCCACGGCGGCACCGCCCTGCCCTTACTGGTAGGCCTTGTCGTTCGGCGCCGCGAACAGCGCCTTCATGTCGGCCGACAGCGGGTAATTCATATTGATGCCGCGCGGCGGGATCGGTGCCATGAACCACTTGTTGTAGAGCTTCTCGGCGCGGCCGCTGGTCTGCAGCTCGGCGATCACGCCATCGGCCAGCTTCTTGAACGAAGGATCATCCTTGCGGAACATGCAGGCGTAGTTCTCCGTCTGCAGTGGTGCGCCGACCACCACCCAGTCGCCCGCGCTCTTGGCCTTGGTGCGCTCGCCGTACAGCAGCGGCTCGTCCATGACGAAGGCCGCGGCGCGGTTGGTTTCCAGGATCAGGAAGGACTGGCCATGGTCCTTGGTGCTGATCAGGTTCATGTTCATGGCCTTCTCGCCATTCATCTTGACCAGGAGACGCTCGCCGGTGGTGCCGGCGGTGGTGACCACGTTGCGGTCCTTCAGGTCGGTGAACTCCTTCACGCCCGAATCCTTCTTGGTCAGCATCTTGATGCCGTAGACGAACAGGCTGTTGGAGAATGCCACCTGCTTCTGGCGCTCCAGGTTGTTGGTGGTGCTGCCGCATTCGATATCGATGGTGCCGTTCTGCACCAGCGGGATGCGGTTCTGCGAAGTGATCGGCGTCATGCGCACCTGCAGGTTGGGCATCTTGAGATCGCTCTTCACCTTCTCGACGATCTGCAGCAGGATCTCGTGCGAGTAGCCCATCACCTCCTTGCCGTCGGTGTACGAGAATGGGATCGACGATTCGCGATAGCCCAGCGAGATCACGCCGCTGTCCTTGATCTTCTTCAGCGTGTCGCCGTCGGCGGCCTGGGCGGCGCCGGCAGCCAGCAACAGGGCGGCGGCCGCGAGCGTGCGGCGGGTGGCGGGTCGTCGGGTGTGCAGTGGTTTCATGTCGCGCTCCTTGTAGTGGGGCTTGTTCATTGAGGCTCGTTTTGTGGACTGCTTCGCTTACTGCGTCATGAGTTGCGAACTCACGGGTACTGCAAAAACCGATGCATGCCGGCGGCGCTAGGCGCGCGCGGCATCGAAATCCCCTGCGTCGATGGTGGGGCGCCGCCCAGCCAGCCGGTCGGCCAGCAGGCCGGCACTGCCCATGGCCAGCGTAAAGCCCAGCGCGCCGTGGCCAAGGTTCAGCCACAGGCCGGACACCCGCGACGGCCCGACCAGCGGCAGGCCGTCGGGCGTCGCCGGGCGCAGGCCGGCCCAGGGCTGCAGCTGCGCCAGCGGCAGGTCGGGCACGATGCCGTCGAAGAGCGCGCGCGTCTGCGCCACCAGGGTGCCGACCCGCTCCGGGTCGATGCGGGTACCGCCGCGCACCAGGTCGGCCATGCCCGCCACCCGCAGTGTATTGCCGATGCGGGCATAAACGATCTTGTTGGCGAAATCGGTCACGCTGATATGCGGTGCGCGCGCGCCGCTGGCGATCGGCACCGTGATGCTGTAACCCTTGAGCGGCCACAGCATCGGCCGCACGCCCAGCGGCCGCAGCAGCGGCACGCTGCCGATACCGCCCGCCACCACGACCACGTCGGCCGGCACCACGCCGGTGTCGGTGTGCACGCCGGTGACGCGGCCGCCCTGTTGCACCAGCCCCTGCACGCTGGTGCCGAAGCGCATCGACACGCCCGGCCGGGCGCCGCTGTCTTGCAGCAACCGTGCCAGCGATACGCAGAAGCGGTGGCAGTCGCCGACTTCCTCGCTAGGCGTGTAGATGGCGCCCGCAATACCGGCGCGGATGCCGGCCAGCGCGGGCTCCAGCGCCACGCAGGCGTCACGGTCCAGCGCCTGCTGCTCGCAGCCCAGGCTGGCCTGGTAATCGAGCAGCCGGCAAGCCGAGGCGAACGCGGCCGCATCCCGGTGCACCACCAGCTTGCCGCGCCGCGCAAAATCGAAGCCGGCGCCGCCGCCGTCGTGCTGGTGCCGATGTTGGTGCTGTTCGACGAAAGCCTGCATCAGGTCGCGCGAATAGAACCCCAGCCGCAGCAGCTTGCGCGTGGTGGCCTCGCTGGTGGCGGCGTTGCAGGCGCCCATGAAGGCCGCCAGCCAGCGCCACTGCGCCGGGTCGGCTGCGGGGCGGAAGCGCATCGGCGAATCGCGCCGCAGCAGCCAGCCCGGCACCTTGGACATCACGCCCGGGCCCGCCAGCGGCGCCACATAGCTGTAGCTGAGCTGGCCGCCGTTGGCAAAGCTGGTCTCCTCGCCCGGCCCGTTGTGACGCTCCAGCACCGTCACCTCATGGCCGTCCTCGGCCAGGCGCCACGCCGTCGTCATGCCGACCACCCCGGCGCCCACGATCACTACCCGCATTGCCATCCTTGTGCATTGAAACCGATGGGCCAGAGCGTAGAGCAGCGGCGCCGGCTTGCCCAATGCGAATACGTGTCAGAATATGTCATCAGGCTATGGATGGCCTTTCCTGACACTTCAAACCCATGCGCTTGCGCCAGATCGAAGTCTTCCGCGCCGTGATGCTGACCGGCACCGTCAGCGAGGCCGCGCGCCTGCTGCATGTGTCGCAGCCGGTGGTCACGCGCGTGCTGCAGCATGCCGAGGCCTCGCTCGGCTTCCGGCTGTTCGAGCGCGTGCGCGGCCGGCTGCAGGCCACGCAGGAGGCGACCGCGCTGTATGGCGATGTCGAAAGGCTATATGGCGAGATCGAGCGCGTGCGCCGCGTCTCGGAGAGCCTGCGCCACAAGGGCGCCGGGCGCCTGCGCGTGGCCGCCACGCCCAGCCTGGCCAACCCGCTGCTGGTGCCGGCGGTGCGGCGCTTCTGCGCGCGCCACCCCGACACCCAGGTGCAGGTGCTGACCCACCATACCGACGAGATCGTCGGCGCGCTGCTGGCCAACCAGATCGACCTGGGCTTTGCCTTTTCCCCGCCGCGCCATGAGGCGATTTCAAGCGAGCCGGTGGCCAGCGGCCGCATGCTGCTGGCGGTGCCGCGCGGCCAGCCGCTGCCCGCCGGCGGTCGCCGCCAACTAGTGCCGATGCAGCGGTTGATGGAACGCCCCTTTATCGGCTATGACGACAACAGCTCGCTCGGCCTGCTGGTGCGCCAGACCCTGGCGCGGCACGCACTGGAGCCGCGCTCGACGCTGGAGGTGCAGACCTACTCGCTGGCGCTGGCATTGGTCGACGCCGGGCTGGGCATGACGCTGCTGGACCAGTACACGGCGCTCAGCGCCAGCCCGGAGCGCGTGGCGCTGCACGAGGTGACGCCGGTGCTGCCGTTCGAGATCCAGCTGCTGCGCGCCAGCCACCGCGCCGGTTCCAGCCTGGCCGACGACCTGCGCACGCAGTTCGCCCTCGCCGCGCAGGAACTGGCCGCGACGCTGCCGCAGCGGCTGGAAGCGCCGGCCGTCAGCTTTGACGCACCGGCCGGCACCAGAAGCCGCGCTTTACAGCCGATCTGACAGCCGATTTGACAGCCCCGCGCGCCGTGCACCATCATCAAGCCGCCTGCAAGTACAGCTTGCACGCGCCAATCCTATGTTCATCCTGACCCTGCTCGCCCTCGTCCTAGTCAGCGCCTTCTTCTCGGTCTCCGAGATCGCGCTGACCGCCGCACGCCGCACCAAGCTGCAAGTCCTGTCCGAGCGCGGCGATGGCCGCGCCACGCGCGTACTGCTGCTCAAGGAAGAGCCCGGGAATTTCTTCACCATCGTGCAGATCGGCGTCAACAGCGTGGCCATCCTCGCCGGTATCCTGGGCGAGAAGCATGTGTCGGACCTGCTGCTGGAAGCGCTGTCGCCCTATATGCAGGTGGTCCACGCCCAGCGCGTGGCCAATATCGGCTCGTTCCTGATCGTGACGCTGCTGTTTATCCAGTTTGCCGACCTGATCCCCAAGCGCATCGCCATGACCTTCCCTGAGCGGTGCGCGGTGGCGGTGATCGACCCGATGCTGACGCTGCTGCGCGTGCTCAAGCCGCTGGTGTGGATCTTCAACGCCGCCGCCGATGCCACGCTGCGGCTGCTGCGACTGCCGACCAAGCCGGTCGACCAGATCACCACCGAGGACATCGCCGCGATGGTCGATGCCGGGGCCGAGGCGGGCGTGCTGCACAAGCACGAACTCCATCTGATCGAGAATGTGTTCGAGCTCGAGTTCAAGAGCATTACGGCGATCATGACGCCGCGCGACGACGTGGTCTACCTGAGTCTCGACGAACCCGCCGACAGCGTGCGCCGCAAGCTGGTCAACCAGCCGCACGCGCAATACCCGGTGTGCGGGCACGACCTGGACGACGTGCAGGGCTATATCGATTCCAAGGACATCCTGCAGCTGCTGCTGGCGGACGAGAGCGCCACCGTGATCAACAATATCGGCCGCCACCACGACAAGAACGTGCTGGTGATCCCCGACACGCTGACCCTGTCCGAGGCGCTGACGCGCTTCCGCGAGATGCACCAGAACTTTGCCGTGGTGATGAACGAGTACGGGCTGGTGGTGGGCATCGTCACGCTGGACGATATCGTCGGCGCGCTGATGGGCGACATCCTCTATTCCAACGAAGACGAGCAGATCGTGCGGCGCGACGACAGCTCATGGCTGGTCGACGGCCTGACGCCGCTGGTGGACCTGAAAAAGGCGCTGGAGCTCGACACCCTGCCGGGCGAAGACTATGTCGATACCGCGGGCGGGCTGGTAATCTACGCGCTCAAGCGCATTCCGAAAAAATCGGAGTCGATCACCGTGGCGGGCTATCGCTTCGAAGTGCTGGACATCGACCATCACAAGATCGACCAGCTGCTGGTGTCGCGCCTGCCGGATGGGCAGGAAGGTGCAGCGCCAGCACCGCTGGCGTAGCTGACTCTGCCTGGCGGTAGCGCTCCAGCGTATCCGGCATCCTGAACCACGCCACGTAGCTGCCCGAGATCACCACCGCTGCCGCTGCCACCACGCCCAGCCGCCACGGCGCCACCGACTCCTTCGGCGCCGGCACGTGCAGCGTGTGGTACGCGGTGCCGAGCAGCGCGATCCACGCCAGTCCCAGCGCATAGCCAGCGGCCACGTCCGACAGCCAGTGCATGCCCAGGTACAGCCGTGACACCCCGATCGCCGCCACCGCCACCACAGTCAGCGCCAGTACCGGGATGCGCACGCGCCACGGCTGGCGCAGGCACATCAGGAAGGCCAGGAAGCCGTATGTCACCATGCTGCTGGTGGCATGGCCGCTAGGGAAGGAATACGACTCCAGCCCGGTATAGATGCTGGCCGGGCGCACGCGCGCCATGCCCAGCTTCAGCGCCATCACGCAGGCACGCGCGCCCAGCAGCGCGGCGGCCCAGTACAGCGCCGCGGTCCACGCACGCCGCCACCAAAGCCAGGCAAACACCGCCACGCCCACGGTCACGGAAATGCGCGCACCGCCGAGTTCGGTCACGGCGACCATCGCGATATCGAGCCAGTCGGTGCGCCATGCGCGCAGTTGCACGAACACCATCTGATCGATATGCACCACCTCATCGCCTTCGGCCACGGCACCGGCGAGCCAGAACAACGCGCCGCCGCAGGCCAGCAGCGCGGCGCCGGCCAGCACCACCACCAGCAACTCCGCAACCTCGCGTTCCAGCACGCGCAGCGTGAGGTTGGTCAGCCGCGTGCGCCGCGGCCGCCCCGACAAAGTGCCGGCACCCCACAGGCGCCACTGGTCAAGCCAGCGCACCACCGGCCGCAGCAACGCGATCAGCAGCGGCACCAGGCTCAGCAGCAACACCGTGACCAGCGTGAACAACGCCAGCAGCCCGAGCGCCGTGCCCGGCGTCAGCCATGCGTCAGCGAAAGCGCTCGCGCGCGCCGGTACGTCAATCATCGGACGCCCCCGGCCGCGCTGACGATGCGCGCGATATTGGCGCGTGCCGGCGCCTCGGAATCGGCGAAGTCATCGGTCAGGAAGAGCTGCGGGCGCTGCGCCAGATTGTTCAGGAATGCGGCGCGGCGGCGCAGGAATTCGGCCTGCAGCGCCTCGCCTTGCAGGCCGGTGCGCGCGGCCAGCAGCGCGCGGTTCTCGGCGAACACGTCCTGGCTATGCGCATCGAACACGTCCGGCGCCGCGGCCAGCCTGAGCAGGTCGAGGTCGAGCACGGTCGCGGATTCGGCAATGCTGGCGGTATGCGCGCGGGTGTCGAGCACGATCTGCGCGGCGCGGTCCAGCACGGCGCGGCCCACGTCGGGCGCCACCGTTTCGATCAGGGCGGCCGACGCTGCCTCGTTGTGCTCGCACCCGGCCACATAGACCGCGTCATGGCACAGCACCGCCAGCGCCTGCGCGCGGTCGAGCACAATGCCGCGCGCGTGGGCGGCATCGAACATCTCAAGGATATGCCGGCGGTCGTGATAGTGCCGGTACGGCGTGTCGTGCAGCGCCAGCACGTCCAGCACCGACTTGCGCGGCAGGAAATGCAGGCACGCCAGCGCAGCCGGCCAGTCCGGCGCAAAGCGCGGCACTTCGCCCTGCGGCGTGGCAACCGGTTCGGTGAACACATCGGCGCGGCGCACCCACAGCAAGGACGGGTCGCGCATCGCGCGATAGACCACCACCGGCGCCAGGTCGGCCTCGAGCCGGCCGATGCCGAATACGGCATAGGCGCCACCCTTGTAGTGGCGGTACGGCATGCCGGCGATCAGGGCGGAGTCGGTTGGAAGCTCGGCGGGATCGCCGTGGAAGACCGGTGCGAAGGGGTTGTTGGCGGGCGGCTGTGTCATCGTGCGGCATCCTGCATGGCGGATCGCCATGATAGTGCACCGGCACTACGTCATGCCGCTTGCGCGCCCGCGGTTGGGGTGAGCGCTGCGGCGCTTTGCCGGCCGCAAAAAAACAAAACCGACGCCTGCTTTCACAGTGCGTCGGTCCGAGTGTAACTACAGGTTGTTGCTTGCCCGGCGAACCGGGCAGCTTCTTATCAATGGCGGAGAGGGTGGGATTCGAACCCACGGTACCGTCGCCGGTACGCCTGATTTCGAGTCAGGTACATTCGACCACTCTGCCACCTCTCCGGTAACTTGTTGCCTTGTGGCGAAACCAAGATTATAGCCATGTCCTGCAGGCCGATGCAAGAGGCTGACAACGGATTTTTTACGCCTCAGGCTCCAGCCGCGTGATGCCGCCCATGTACGACTGCAGCGCAGTCGGCACCGTGACCGAGCCGTCGGCGTTCTGGTAGTTCTCCAGGATCGCCACCAGCGTGCGGCCCACCGCCAGGCCCGAACCGTTGAGCGTATGCACCAGCTCCGGCTTGCCCTGCCCTACGCGCATGCGCGCCTGCATGCGGCGCGCCTGGAAGTCGCCCATGTTCGAGCACGAGCTGATCTCGCGGTAGGTGTTCTGCGCGGGGATCCACACTTCCAGGTCATAGGTCTTGGTGCTGCCGAAGCCCATGTCGCCGGTGCACAGCACGATGGTGCGGAACGGCAGTTCCAGCTTTTTCAGGATTGCCTCGGCATGGCCGGTCAGTTCCTCCAGCGCCTCGAACGATTGCCCGGCCGGCACCACGTGGACCAGCTCGACCTTGTCGAACTGGTGCTGGCGGATCATGCCGCGCGTGTCCTTGCCGTACGAGCCCGCTTCCGAGCGGAAGCACGGCGTATGCGCGACGAAGCGCAGCGGCAGCTTCTCGCCCGCGACGATGGCGTCGCGCACGATATTGGTCAGCGGCACCTCGGCGGTCGGGATCAGGTAGAAGTTCTCGATGCGCTCGCCTTCCTCGCTGCCGACCTTGCGCGGCACCTTGAACAGGTCTTCCTCGAACTTGGGCAGCTGGCCGGTGCCGCGCATCGACGCGGCGTTGACCATGTACGGCACGTACATCTCGGTGTAGCCGTGTTCCTGCGTATGGGTGTCAAGCATCAGCTGCACCAGGGCGCGGTTCATGCGCGCGAGGCCGCCGCGCAGCATCGAAAAGCGCGAGCCGGTCACCTTGACCGCGGTGTCGAAGTCCAGGCCCAGCTTCTCGCCCACGTCGACGTGGTCGCGCACTTCGAAGTCGAACTGGCGCGGCTCGCCCACGCGGCGCACCTCGACGTTCTGGGTTTCGTCGTTGCCCACCGGCACGCTTTCGTGCGGCAGGTTTGGGATCGACAGCATCAGTTCGGACAGGTGCGCCTGGATCTCGTCGAGCCGCGCGGCCGAGGCCTTGAGCGTGTCGCCGATGCCGCCGACTTCCGTCATCACAGCCGAGGCGTCCTCGCCCTTGCCCTTGAGCATGCCGATCTGCTTGGACAGGCTGTTGCGACGCGCCTGCAGTTCTTCGGTCTGGGTCTGCAGTTGCTTGCGTTCGGCCTCGAGTGCCTGGAACGCCGCCACGTCGAGTTGGTAGCCGCGCGTGGCAAGGCGTTGCGCCACGGCGTCGATGTCTTTGCGGAACAGCTGGATGTCGAGCATGTTGCTTTGGTGAAGTGCAGGGCCAGCGACATGCCGGCGGACCCGCCATTTTACTGCACCCGCATGGCCGCACACGAGCAAACTGCGGCGGGATCCCGCCGCTATTCAGTCAGGGCCTACTCACCCGCCTTGCCGCCCTTGCCACCGTCCCTGGCCTTGGCGGCGCGCTGCTCGCGGTGCCAGGCATCGTCCAGTTCGCGCAGGTGGCGCAGCTTCTCGGCAATCTTGCCCTCCAGGCCTCGCGGCACCGGCTGGTACCAGCCCTGGGCTTTCAGGTCGTCCGGAAAGTAGTGCTCGCCGGCGGCGTAGGCTTCGGGCTCGTCATGCGCATAGCGGTAGGCGTGGCCGTAGCCGAGTTCCTTCATCAGCTTGGTCGGCGCATTGCGCAGGTGCACCGGCACCGCGCGCGACTTGTCCTTGCCGACAAAGGCGCGCGCCGCGTTGTAAGCGTTGTAGCCGGCGTTGGACTTGGGCGCCACCGCCAGGTAGATCAGCGCCTGCGCCAGCGCCAGTTCACCTTCCGGGGAGCCGAGACGCTCATACGTTTCCGCCGCGTCCAGCGTGATGCGCGCGGCACGGGGATCGGCCAGGCCGATGTCTTCCCACGCCATGCGCACGATGCGCCGCGCCAGGTAGCGCGCGTCGGCGCCGCCGTCGATCATGCGGCAGAACCAGTACAGCGCGGCGTCGGGGTCGGAGCCGCGCACGGACTTGTGCAGCGCGCTGATCTGGTCGTAGAAGGCATCGCCGCCCTTGTCGAAGCGGCGCAGGTTTTCCGACAGCGCGCTGCCCAGCAGCGCGGTATCGATCTGCGCGGCGCCGGCGGTGCGCGCGGCGCGCGCCACGATCTCGATATTGTTCAGCAGCTTGCGCCCGTCGCCATCGGCCGAGGCCACGATCAGCTGCAGCGCTTCGTCCTGCCAGCTCAGGCCGCCCAGCTCTTGGCTCGCACGCGTGGCGAGCTGGGTCAGCTCGGCATCGTCCAGGCTCTTGAGCACGTAGACCGCCGCGCGCGACAGCAAAGCGCCGTTGACCTCGAACGAGGGGTTCTCGGTGGTGGCGCCGATAAAGGTGAACAGCCCGCTTTCCACATGCGGCAGGAACGCGTCCTGCTGGCTCTTGTTGAAGCGGTGGACTTCGTCGACGAACACCAGCGTGCGCCGGCCGTGTGCGCGGAACTGCTCGGCGCGCTCGACCGCCTCGCGGATGTCCTTGACGCCCGACAGCACCGCCGACAGCGCGATGAACTCGGCGTCGAAGGCATCGGCCATCAGCCGCGCCAGCGTGGTCTTGCCCACGCCGGGCGGGCCCCACAGAATCATCGAATGTGGCTCGCCCGACTCGAACGCCACGCGCAGCGGCTTGCCGGGACCCAGCAAGTGCTGCTGCCCGATCACCTCGTCGATGGTGCGCGGGCGCAGGCGCTCGGCCAGCGGTTGCCGGGAACGGTCGGGAGTATCGGAAAACAGCGTGTCCGCCACGGTAATCAAGCCTTGTGAATGCAGAGCGCCACAGTGTAGACCATCGGCACCCCAAGGCTCCCGTGCCTGCTACGCGGCAAACGCCACCACGTCTTCAATCTCGACGCGGATGCCGATCAGCTCTCCCACCGCGTGGTTGTGGTGTGACGGCACCAGCGCCAGCACGCGGCCGCCGCTGGCCAGGCGCAGCGTGTACAGAATCTCGGCACCGCGGAAAGCCTTGTGGACCACCTCGGCGCGCATCGGGCTGGCGTCGTCATGGACGATGTCGTCCGGGCGCACCAGCACATCGACGGCGGCGCCTTCGGGCAGCGCCAGCGGCGCAATGGGGCGCAGCAGACCCAACTCAAGGTCGATCTCGGAGCCGGCGCGCAGGCGGCCCGGCATCAGCACGCCCTGCCCGATAAAGCCCGCGACAAAGCGCGACGTCGGCCGGTGGTACAGGTCGTGCGCGCTGCCCCACTGCTCGATCACGCCGTCGTGCATCACGCCGATCTCGTCGGCCATGGCAAAGGCCTCGTACTGGTCGTGCGTGACCAGGATCGCGGTGGTGCCCTGCGCCTTCAGGATCGCGCGCACCTCCAGGCTCAGGCGCTCGCGCAGGTCGACGTCGAGGTTGGAGAACGGCTCGTCGAGCAGCAGCAACTCCGGCCGCGGCGCCATGGCGCGCGCCAGCGCCACGCGCTGCTGCTGGCCGCCAGAGAGCTCATGCGGATACTTGGGGCCCGCGCCGGCGAGGCCGACCAGCTGCAGCACCTCGTCGACCCGCGCCGCGCGCTCGGCGCGGCTCGCCTGCGTCAGCCCGAAGCCGACGTTGCCAGCCACGTCCAGGTGCGGAAACAACGCATAGTCCTGGAACACCATGCCGATGCGGCGCTGTTCCGGCGCCAGCATCAATCCGGACGAGGACACCGTCTGCCCGTCCAGCACGATGCGCCCGTCCTGCAGCGGTTCGAAGCCGGCAATGGCGCGCAGCACCGTGGTCTTGCCGCAGCCGCTCGGCCCGAGCAGGCAGGCGATATTGCCCCGCAGCACCGAGAACGACAGCCCCTTGACCACCGCTTGGCGGCCGAAGGCGTGGCGGATATGGTCCACCTCGATGACGGCGGCGTTGGTGGCGCTATCGGCTGCCCCGGCCGCGCCGGCGCGGGTGGCCGGCCGGCTGCGGGCCTGGGCCCCGGGTAATCGGGAATAGGAATCGGTTCGCATGTGCGCATTATAGGGATACAGTGCGGACACCGCGCCCCCGCACGCGGCCGCGGTATGCCCCGCATTGCTAGAATGCGGCAGCCCGCACGCGGCGCCGGCGCCACGCCGTGCGCTGCGCGACGCATTTCCGCTTACTTTCCGACGCATGCTCCTGTCCAGCCGCCGCCGCTTCCATCCCCTGACCCTCGCCACGCTGGCGATGGCGTTGCTGATCGCCGTGCCGGTGCTGGTGATCGCGTCGGCTGTGCTGCTGCCGGCCGGAGACACCTGGCGCCACCTGATCGACACCGTGCTGGCGGAATATGTGCTCAATACGGTCTGGTTGCTGCTGGGGGTGGCCGCGGGCGTGCTACTGCTGGGCGTGACCACCGCCTGGCTGGTGTCGACCTATCGTTTCCCCGGGTACTCGGTGATGGAATGGGCGCTGGTGCTGCCGATGGCGATGCCAGCCTATGTCATCGCCTACGCCTACACCGATGTGCTGCAGTTCGCCGGGCCGGTACAGGGCTGGCTGCGCGAACTGACCGGCTGGAAGGCACGCGAATACTGGTTCCCGGAAATTCGCTCGCTGGGCGGGGCGATCGCGCTGTTTTCGCTGGTGCTGTACCCGTACGTCTACCTGACTGCGCGCGCCGCCTTCCTGCAGCAAACCCAGAACACGCTCGAAGCCGCGCAACTGCTCGGCCACGGCACGTGGAGCCGGCTCTGGCGCGTGGTGCTGCCGCTGGCGCGTCCCGGCATCGTCGCCGGCACCGCGCTGGCAATGATGGAGACGCTGGCCGACTTCGGCACGGTGGCCTACTTCGCCATCCCTACCTTTTCCACCGGCATCTACCGCGCCTGGTTCTCGCTCGGCGACAAGAACGCCGCCGCGCAGTTGTCGGCGTGCATGCTGCTGTTCGTCGCTGCCATCCTGCTGATGGAACGCGCCAGCCGCGGCCGCGCGCAGGTCTACGGCAACCAGCGGCGGGCTGCGGCCTGGAGACTGGATGGTGCACGCGGCTGGCTGGCGCTGGCGGTGTGCGCGGTGCCCGTGCTGCTGGGCTTCCTGATTCCCGCACTGATGCTGTGCCGCATGGCCTTCACCGACGGCGACGCGCAGTTCGGCCCGCGCTTTGTCGGGCTGGTGCGCAACAGCTTCCTGCTGGCCAGTGCCACGGCATTTACGGCGGTGGTGGTCGCGCTGGCGGTCGGCTACGCCGCGCGCGCGGCCAACGGCCGGCGGGGCTGGCTGATGCGCGGACTGACGCGGCTGTGCGGCATGGGCTATGCCCTGCCCGGTTCAGTCATCGCCGTGGGCGTGCTGGTGCCGGTGGCGCGGTTGGACAATGCGATGTCGGCCTGGCTGCAGCAGCACTTCGGACTGTCCGTCGGGCTGCTGCTGACCGGCGGCATTGCGGCGCTCGTCTATGCGCTGCTGGTGCGTTTTCTCGGCGTCGCGCTGCAGACCGTCAACGCCGGGCTGGGCAAGATCACGCCCAGCATGGACGCTGCCGCACGCAGCCTTGGCCACGGCCCTGGTGCCACGCTGCGGCGCGTGCATTTCCCGATGCTGCGCGGCAGCCTGCTGACCGCGGCGCTGATCGTCTTTGTCGACGTGATGAAGGAACTGCCGGCCACTTTCGTGATGCGCCCGTTCAACTTCGACACGCTGGCGGTGCAGGCCTACAACCTCGCCGCCGACGAGCGCCTGACCGAAGCCGCCACCGCCTCGCTGGTGATCGTGGCGGTCGGCCTGCTGCCAGTGATCGTGCTGTCGCGCACGATCCGGCGCGAAGCGCAACGCTGATCGCACGCTCCCCGGGTCCGGAACCGTTCGCCCTAAAGTCCCGCCGTGCTGCGCCGATAGCCTTTCATGGCCCGGCGCTCGCCCGGGATAAGAACAGCGGCATGCCTGCCGCGCCAGAACGCATGACGGGGGCCTATGCTGCGATACCACATCCTGCTGTTCAAGTTGAACCGGCTGGTCAGCCGCAACAAGCTGAGCGGCGTGGAAGAAATCTCGCTCGCCGGCCAACTGGCCGAGATGATCCACTCTGCCGATGCCGCCGCGCGCGTCATCGCCGACCTGGCGGAGCACGCCAACCCGCAGGTGCGCCGCATCGCGCTGAATGCGATCCGGCGTTCGCGGCAGTTCTCATCCCCCGAGCTGCTGCCCGCGCTGGTGCGCCGCATGGCCGATGCCGAAGCGGCCGTGCGCCATGACGCGGTCTGGATCGTGCAGGAAACCCGCATGGATGGTGCCGAGTTGCGCGCCGCGCTGCGCCGCCTGGCCGGCAAGGTGCAGCTGCCGTGGGACGCCGAGCGCGCCCGCGCCAATCCGGGCGACACCGCGCTGGCCGCGCAGGTGCGTGCGCGCATGGCCCTGGACAAGCTGCTGGAAATGAGTGCGGCCGAGCGCAACCAGGCGCTGGCGGCGATGACACCGGGCTTGGCCTCGGACCAGCCCTATGCGGAGGGCACGGTCGGGCACAAGGGCCTGCTGCACCGGGCGCTGGTGCGGCGGCAGGCCGGTCGGCGGCTCAACAGCAGCGTGAAGCTGACCTTCCGCAAGATCGAGCCGACCCAGGTGACGGGGAACAAGCGGTTCCTGCTGTAGCAGGAACCGCGTTACCGCGGGACTTGCGTGCTTACTTGAAACCGGCGCGGTCCACCAGCTTCTGCGCCTGCGGCTGGTACTTGCCCAGCTCGGCCACGTTGATGCTGTCGGCCTTGAACGTGCCCAGCGCTTCCAGCGCGGGGTTGCTGACCTTGACGCCCTGCACCACCGGCCATTCGTTGTTGCCGTCGGCAAAGTAGCGCTGCGCCTCGTCGCTGGCCAGGTACTCCAGGAACTTGACCGCCGCTTCCTTGTTCGGCGCATGCTTGAGCATGCCGCCGCCGGAGATGTTCATGTGCACGCCCTGGCTCGACTGGTTCGGCCACAGCACGCCCAGCTTGTCGGCCACGGCCTTGTCTTCCGGCTTGGTCGACTTCAGCAGGCGCGCGATGTAGTAGGTGTTGGAGATGGCCACGTCGCACTCCCCGGCGGCCACGGCCTTCAACTGGTCGGTATCGCCGCCCTTGGGCACGCGCGCCAGGTTGGCGGCCACGCCACGTGCCCATTGCTCGGTGCGCGCCTCGCCGTCGTGGGCGATCAGGCTCGACACCAGCGACAGGTTGTAGACATGGCCGCTGGAACGCGTGCAGACCTTGCCCTTCCACTTGGGGTCGGCCAGGTCTTCATAGCTGGCGATATCGCCCGCCTTGACCGCGGTCTTGTTGTACGCGATCACGCGACCGCGCGCCGAGAAGCCGAACCACTCGCCATTGGGATCGCGGTAGTTGGCCGGGATGCGCGATTCCAGCACCTTCGACTTGACCGGGGCGAACACGCCGGCCTGCTGGGCGCGCCACAGGCGGCCGATATCGACGGTGATGAACACGTCCGCCGGGCTGTTGGCGCCTTCATTGCGGATGCGCTCCAGCAGCGGGTCTTCCTGGCCTTCGATGCGGTTGATCTTGATGCCGGTCTGCTTGGTGAAGTTGTTGTACAGCGCCTCGTCCGTCTGGTAGTGCCGGGCGGTATAGAGGTTGATCACCTTTTCCTGGGCGGCGGCGGCAAGCGGCAGCGCCAGGATGGCGAGTGCCGCGGCGCGCGGCAGCAAGGTTCGGATAGTGGTCTTCACGCGGATGGCTCCCCAGCATGTTTTGGGCAGCCGCCTGCATCCGGTGCCGCCCGGTTATTGGATTCCGGATAGCGGGAAACAATATTGATTCTTGTTCAGGCGGTCAAATTACATTTCTGTCATGTTGACGGCCGGTTGAGCGGGGTCAAATGGCCTGCCCGGTACCCCGGGGTTGCCGCCCGCGCGCTGCATGCCCGCGAGCGGCTTGCCGTATACGTCAGTCAGCCGCGGCGCACCCACACCACCTTGCCGGCCTTGATGCCCAGCGTGCGGCGCTGGGGGTTGTAGTCCATCGTGCCGGGAAACTGCTGGCCGTCGCGCTCGCCCAGGCGCCAGGCGCAGCCTTGCAGCAAGGCGATGACCTCGGCTTCGGGCTTGCCGACCAGGGTGTCGTCGGGCACCTTGTCTGCGGCGCAGCCGGCGGGGGTTCCGCGCGAGCCCTGCGGGCCGGGCATCGGTGCGGGTGCTGACGGTTCGGCGGGCTGGGCTGCGCAACCGGCCAGCAGCGCTCCGCCGACTGCCAGCCAGAGCAGTTGACGGGTACGGCTACGGATCATGGTTTGCATCGCAGGCATGTTGTTCTCCTGAGGGGTATGGCGTGGCATGAGGATTCTGGGACACATGGTGATCTGGAGGGTTCAGTTTCTTTTTGCTGCTCGATGGCACGCGTTGCGAAAGCCATCGAGCATCGACAAGATGCAACCCGCAGCCACAGAAGTCTTAACCCTTAGCCCTTGCCGCCAGCGCCTTCATCGCATCCGCCGGCAACGGCCCATGACAGGTCCGCTCTCCACCCGCCTCACTAACCACCAACCACACCTGCTCCGGCTTGCCCTTGGGATGCAGCAACCACGCCGGCCCACGCGCATTGCTGCTGGGCGGCAGGTCTTCCAGCACACCAGTGCTGGCCGATTGCAGCATCACCGCGCATTCGTTTGCGGACACGCGCGTGGCCTGCAGGAAGGCCGGGTTGCCCAGCACTTCCGGCAAGGCGCTGTCCGGCGCGCGCAGGAAGGAATCGACATCGAACTTGCTGGCGCCACCACCGCTGCTGGCGCACGCCGCCAGCGCCAGCGCGCCGGCACCGGCCAGCAGCGCGAAGCCGGGGCGGCGATACGCGCCTACGGCACCTGTTGAACCTTCCTGGGATTCGTTCATGGCGGGCCTCATTGCTTCATCACGTCGGCGCCCTTGGGCACCGTGAACCGGAATGCATCGGCCGCCAGCGGCGGGTTTTTCTGCATGCCCGAGAAGGTCAGCAGCGTGGTGTTGCCGAACGCGTCGCGCAGCTCCATGGCATCAAGGTTGCCGCCCTTGAAGCCGATGCCGATGCGCTCGAACTGCGTGTCCTTGGCCTTCGGCGTCAGCTCCAGCCATTCCACGCCATCGCGCGTCGGACCGTTCTTCACGACGAAGTTCTTCTCCAGGTCATTGCTGCCGAACAGGATCGCCGCGGGGCTGGAGCCGAGCGCACCGTCGAGTTTGCGCTCGGTGACCTGGTTGAGGTCCTTGTCGTAGATGTAGAGCGTCTGGCCGTCGGCCTGCAGCAGTTGTTCGTAGGGCTTGGTATAGCGCCAGGTGAACTTGCCCGGGCGCGAGAACACGAAGGTGCCGCTGGATGTGCCGGTCACCTTGGTATTGGCGCCCTGCCCCTTGACCTGGCGCTGCGTGAATTCACCGCGCGCGCTCTTCACGCCGGTGACAAAGCTCTGCAACTGGTCGGTGGCTGCGGCATGGGCCGGCGCCTGGATGGCGAACATCGCCAGCGCGGCGCAGGCCGACACGAAAATGCGGTTGCGCATGGATCGGGTCCTGGTTGTTGTAGGGTGCGTTGCCGCGCGCGGCATCCAAAGCTGAAGGCCGCCGCACGGGCTACTTGTCTGGTTAGAGCAGGCGGCAGCCAGAGGATTCCGCACGGCGCGCGCCGCCGGGTAACCGGATATTACGGCAGATACTGCACGAACTGCGCTCATGCGTCAGCGAATCCTCCGAAATGGGGAGGCAAGGCGAATGGTGACTGCGAGCGACACACTTCCCTTTCGCGCGCGGAGCACAAAGCAGGGCAAGGCACGTAGCGCTATCTCCACGTCGGGCCGCATGCTCCTCTGCTATCAAGCGGCCGTTCGCACCGGTGCACACAACCACATCCAACGCTTATCCAGACAAGCCCACCGAGGGTCGGTGGGCGCTCGGCCACGGCTCCCGACGGCTGGACCGGGACGAGGTCGACAAGATCGCCAGGCGCCGGGTCAGGATCGAACTGGAGGCACAACAGAAAAAAATGGCCGACACGAAGACTCTCACCCCCGCCATGGTCGGCACAGGCATCCTGGCCGGCGTGGCATTCAACTTTTCCGTGATGACGTTGCTGAACGAGTCCGCGCAGGACAAGGTCGATAAGGCGACTGGGCCGCTCTCCGCCCGGATTTCCGAGATGGACAAGCGGGTCACGGACCGCTTCGATGCCGTGGACAAGCGCATGGAGCGCCTGGATGGGCGTGTCGACAAGGTGGAAGAACGTCTGTCGCGTATCGAATCGCGCCTGGACCGGGTCGACGCCCGCTTTGATGCCGTCCACGCCCGCTTTGATGCCGTCGATGCACGCTTCGATGCCGTCGACAAGCACTTCGAATCCATCGACGCAAAGCTCAATCTGCTGCTCAAGCGGCGCTAGTACGCCTCACAGGCACGGCGGCCTTCCGTCCGCTACGGGAGGTGGGCGGCACCTGTATCGCCCCTACCGTCCCTGCAGTCAATCATCGCCGCCACCGCCGCCCTGCGCCAGGATGTCGCGATTACCGTTGCCCGACATCGCCGACACCAGCCCTGCCTTCTCCATATCCTCCAGCAGCCGCGCAGCCCGGTTGTAACCGATGCGCAGATGCCGCTGCACCAGCGAGATCGACGCGCGCCGGTTCTTCAGCACCACCTCGACCGCCTGGTCGTACAGCGGGTCAGCCTCGCCGCCGCCACCGCCGATGCCGGCACCGCCGCCAAAACCATCTCCGCCGCCGGCGTCATCGGTCAGCCCGCCTTCGAGGATGCCCTCGATGTAGTTGGCCTCGCCGGACTCCTTGAGCTTGTCCACCACGCGGTGGACTTCCTCGTCCGACACAAAGGCGCCGTGCACGCGCACCGGCAAGCCGGTGCCCGGCGCCAGGTAGAGCATGTCGCCCATGCCCAGCAGCGCCTCGGCGCCCTGCTGGTCGAGGATGGTGCGCGAATCGATCTTGCTGCTGACCTGGAACGCGATCCGGGTCGGCACGTTGGCCTTGATCAGGCCGGTGATCACGTCCACCGACGGCCGCTGCGTCGCCAGCACCAGGTGCAGGCCGGCCGCGCGTGCCTTCTGCGCGATGCGCGCGATCAGCTCCTCGACCTTCTTGCCGACCACCATCATCAGGTCGGCCAGTTCGTCGATCACGATGACGATGGTGGGCAGCCTTTCCAGCGGTTCCGGTGCGTCCGGGGTCAGGCTGAACGGATTCGGGATCTTCTCTTCCCGGGCCGCGGCTTCGTCGATCTTCTTGTTGTAGCCGGCCAGGTTGCGCACGCCCAGCTTGCTCATCAGCTTGTAGCGTCGCTCCATCTCGCCGACCGCCCAGTTCAGCGCATTGCCGGCCTGGCGCATATCGGTCACCACCGGGCACAGCAGGTGCGGGATGCCTTCGTAGACGCTCATTTCGAGCATCTTCGGGTCGATCAGGATCAGCCGCACACTCTCGGCCTTGGCCTTGTACAGCAGCGACAGGATCATCGCGTTGATGCCGACCGACTTGCCCGAGCCGGTGGTACCGGCCACCATGCAGTGCGGCATCTTGGCCAGGTCGGCCACCATCGGCTTGCCGGCGATGTCCTTGCCCAGCGCCATGGTCAGGCTGGACGCGCTCTCGTTGTAGATCTGCGAGCCGAGGATTTCTGACAGGCGCACGGTCTGGCGCTTGGGGTTGGGCAGTTCCAGCCCCATGTAATTCTTGCCCGGGATGGTCTCGACCACGCGGATTGACACCAGCGACAGCGACCGCGCCAGGTCGCGCGCGAGGTTGACCACCTGGCTGCCCTTGACGCCGGTGGCCGGCTCGATCTCATAGCGGGTGATGACCGGGCCCGGGTAGGCGGCCACGACCTTGACCTCGACGCCGAAGTCCTTGAGCTTCTTCTCAATCAGGCGCGAGGTGAATTCCAGCGTCTCGGCGCTGACGGTTTCCTGGTGCGGCGGGATCGGGTCCAGCAGCGCCAGCGGCGGCAGGTCCGAGTCCTGGATATCGGCAAACAGCGGCTGCTGCTTCTCGCGCTCGACGCGCTCGTGCTTGGGCACCGCCTGCGGGCGCACGATCTGCACCGGCGCCGCCTCCTCGATGCGCACGCGCTGCACCTCGACGGTTTCCTTGCGCTCGACCTTGGCGGCCTCGCCGATGATGCGGTCCTGCTTGCTCTCGCGGCGCTTCTTGAAGCCGAGGAAGAGCGTCTCGACAAAGCCGCCGATCTGCTCGGCCACCGTCAGCCACGAGAAATGGAAGAACAGCGACAGCCCGATCGCCAGCAGCAACAGCAGCAGCAGCGTCGCGCCGGTGAAGCCCAGCGCCACCTGCAGCCAGCCGCCCAGCAGGTCGCCCAGCACCCCGCCCGGGGCGCGCGGCAGCGCGGCGCGCAGCGGGTACATGCGGATCGCCTCCAGCCCCATGCTGGAGAACAGCGTCAGCCCGAAGCCGATCCAGCTCACCGCCACGCCCTGGCGGTGGTCCTCGTGCTCGGGCAACTCGGCCGTCAGCGTGCGCCAGCCGCGCCAGCAGCGGCGCACCAGCAGCACAGCCAGCCAGTAGGCGGAGAAGCCGAAGATAAAGAACAGCACATCTGCGACCCAGGCGCCGACGCGGCCGCCCAGGTTATGGATGTCGGCGACCTGGTTGGCATGCGACCAGCCGGGATCGGTCTTGCTGTAGCTGGCCAGCACGCACAGGAAGCCCAGCGTGACAGCCAGCAGCAGGAACCAGCGCACCTCGCCCAGCAGTTTGCCGATGCGGGATGGCAAGGCTGAGGGATCGGTTCGGGTGGTCGTCGTGGTAGCTCGGGCCATGCCTGGATAAGACTCGCGTTTTAGGTGATTCCGAATGCTTGACTCGGATCCGTCTCAAGCCGATGCCGGCCTAAGTCAGTACTGACTGACCTGGGTGACTCACGGTCATCGTGGCGGCCATTTTAACGTGGGCAGGGACTATCGCACCCATTGGAATTTGCAACAGTGAGCAAATGCGGCTCCTCTTATAATGTCGCTTTCGAGCAATGCCGGTGGGCCTCATGCCGCACCGGCCACAGGAACGCATCATGGCAAAACACGCAAAAGTGCTGATTCTCGGTTCCGGTCCCGCCGGCTATACCGCCGCGGTCTACGCGGCCCGCGCCAACCTGGAGCCGGTACTGATCACCGGCCTGGCACAGGGCGGCCAGCTGATGACCACCACCGACGTCGAGAACTGGCCAGGCGATGCCAAGGGCGTGCAGGGTCCGGAACTGATGCAGCGCCTGCTGGCGCATGCAGAAGAATTCAAGACTGAAATCATCTTCGATCACATCCATACGGCCAAGCTGGTGGACGAGAACGGCCAGCCGGCCCGCCCCTTCCGCCTGATCGGCGACGCCGGCGAATACACCTGCGACGCACTGATCATCGCCACCGGCGCCTCGGCCCAGTACCTGGGCCTGCCGTCGGAAGAGGCCTTCATGGGCCGCGGCGTGTCGGCCTGCGCCACCTGCGACGGCTTCTTCTACAAGAACCAGGAAGTGGCCGTGGTCGGCGGCGGCAATACCGCCGTGGAAGAGGCGCTGTACCTGTCGCACATCGCCAGCAAGGTCACCCTGATCCACCGCCGCAACAGCTTCCGCGCCGAGCCGATCCTGGTCGACCGCCTGCTGCAGCGCGAGAAGGAAGGCCGCATCGTGGTCCGCTACGACAGCGTGCTGGACGAAGTGCTGGGCGACGACTCCGGCGTGACCGGCATCCGCATCCGCAACGCCAAGAGCGACCAGACCGAGGAACTGAAGCTGGCGGGCGTGTTCATCGCCATCGGCCACAAGCCGAACACTGACCTGTTCGAAGGCCAGCTGGCGATGCAGAACGGCTACCTGGTGACCAAGTCCGGCCTGCAGGGCGATGCCACCGCCACCAGCGTGCCGGGCGTGTTCGCCGCCGGCGACGTGCAGGACCACGTCTACCGCCAGGCCATCACCAGCGCCGGCACGGGCTGCATGGCCGCGCTGGATGCGCAGCGCTTTGTCGAAGACCTGAAGTAAACGCAATCCGGCCCGCCGCGGCCGGATGCCTGACGGCGGGCCGCGCTGGCCCGCCGGCGCCCGCCCCGCTTTTCGCCACCGCCTGACCCCTCCCCAGTCGATATAATCCCGGCGAGCCTCCGGAGATTTTTCATGACGCACGGCGCCCGCAAACCCGACCGACCGCCCCAACGCTTCGGCCTGAACGACCTGGCCAAGTTGCGCGACACCCTCAAGGCCGACACCGAGCGGCGCGAAGCCGAGCGCCTGGCCGCCGAGCAGGCCGCGCAGCGCGCCCGCGAGGAAGCCGATGTGTTCCGCGCCAGCGTTGGCCAGGTCAGCCAGCTGCGCGACCGCAACCGCGTCCCGCTGCCCGGCAGCAAGCCCGCCCCCGTGCCGGTGCAGTCGCGCCGCAACGACGAGGCCGTGCTGGCCGCCTCCCTGTCAGATGATTTCGATGTCGAAAGCCTGCTGGAAACCGACGAGTCGCTGTCGTTCCGCCGCCCCGGCATCGGCATGGACGTGATCCGCAAGCTGCGCCGCGGCGAATGGGTGCCGCAGGACAAGGTCGACCTGCACGGCCTGCGCAGCGACGAGGCGCGCGAGGCGCTGGCGGAGTTCCTGCGCCGCTCGGTGCGCAACGGCGTGCGCTGCGTGCGCGTGATCCACGGCAAGGGCCTGGGCTCGCCCGACAAGCTGCCGGTGCTCAAGGGCAAGGTGCGCAGCTGGCTGGTGCAGAAGGAAGAAGTGCTCGCCTTCGTGCAGGCCCGCGAGGCCGAGGGCGGCGCCGGCGCGCTGATGGTGCTGCTACGCCAGCCGCGCACCTGATCCACGGCCAACCCGGCACCGGATGCACCTTCCCCTCGAATTGCTGATGGGGCCGCTGCCCCTGATCCTCCACATCATGGAGGTGATCGGGGTGCTCGCCTTTGCCGTCTCGGGCGTGGTCGATGCGCGCAAGCAGCGCCTGGACGTGGTCGGCACCTTCGTGGTGGCGTTTGCCACCGCCTTCGGCGGCGGCACCGTACGCGACGTGCTGCTGGACCGGCGCCCGTTCTACTGGGTCGACCACGAAGGCTATGTGCTGCTGATCTTCGCGATGTCGTTCGGCGCGTCGCTGATGCTGCGCGTGTTGAGCCGGGTGGCCTCCGAACGCACCCTCATCGTGGCCGATGCGATCGGCCTGGGGCTGTTCTCGGTGACCGGCGCCTCGCTGGCGCTGGTGGCGCAGATGACGCCGACCGTGGCCGTGATGATGGGCATCATCTCGGCCGTGTTCGGCGGCGTGGTGCGCGACGTGCTGTGCAATGAAGTGCCGATGATCCTGCGCGACCGCTCGCCCTACGCCACCTGCTCGTTCATCGGCTGCTGGATCTATGTCGGCATGACCTGGCTGGCGGTGCAGCAGGAGGCGGCGCTGCTGACCGGGGCGGTGGCGATCATCGCCATGCGGCTGGTGTCGGTGCGCTACGGCTGGAAGCTGCCGAGCTGAAACCGCCGGCGCAAACAAAAACGCCGCCCTGCGCGGCGTTTTTCTTGTTTCTGGCCGGCGGCTCAGACCGCGGCTTCGTCCTGTTCGCCGGTGCGGATGCGGATCACGCGCTCGATTTCGGTGACGAAGATCTTGCCGTCGCCGATCTTGCCGGTATGGGCGGCCTTGACGATGGCGTCCAGCACGGTGTCGAGCTGGTTCTCGGCCACCACCACTTCAATCTTGATCTTGGGCAGGAAGTCGACCACGTACTCGGCGCCGCGATAGAGCTCGGTATGCCCCTTCTGGCGGCCAAATCCCTTCACCTCGGTCACCGTCAGCCCGGTCACGCCGACGTCAGCCAGCGCTTCACGCACCTCGTCGAGCTTGAACGGTTTGATGATGGCGGTAATCTGCTTCATGACTGGCCCCTGTTTATCGTTTGTTCACACGCCTGGCGGCGCTCTCCGGCGAGCATTTTACCAGTCATTGGCCGCCCGCATTCCCCGCAAGGCCGCGCCCGGCGCGGTCGCAGCGTGCGCCGGCCCGCATGCGCCGGCCCCTGCCGCGCCGGGCCCACTGTGGACAACCCTGTGGAAAGGACCCCGGAAAACCTGTGCAAACGCTGTGCACAGGCTGTGTACAGCACTTTGTTCAGGCGGCGCTGCGAAAGCGCCGCCTGTAGTCCGCCGGCGGCACGCCCAGCCGCCGCAGGAAGGCGCGGCGCAGGTTGTTCGTGTCGCCGAATCCGGTCAGCGCGGCGACGCGCTTGAGCGGATGGCGCGAGCCTTCCAGCAGCCGGCGCGCCGCGTCGATGCGCGCCCCCTCGACGAAATCCGCCGGCGTCACCTGGCATTCCTGTTTGAAGATGCGCGAGAAATTGCGCGTGCTCATGCCGGCCTGCGCGGCCAGCGCCTCGACCGACAGGTTGCAGGCCAGGTTCTCCACCACCCATCCCTGCACCTCGCGGATGGCGTTGCGCTCAGCCGTCTGCGCCGCCAGATGGGCGCTGAACTGTGACTGCCCGCCAGGGCGCTTGAGGAACATCACCAGCTCGCGCGCCACGCGCAGCGCCACCACCCGACCGAAATCCTCCTCAACCAGTGCCAGCGCCAGGTCCAGCCCGGCGGTCACGCCGGCCGAGGTGTACAGGTTGCCGTCCTTCACGAAGATCCGGTCCGGCTCGACCCTGACGCCCGGGAACTTCCGCGCCAGCCGCTCGGTGGCATTCCAGTGCGTGGTCGCGCTGCGGCCGTCCAGCAGCCCGGCATGCGCCAGCAGCATCGCGCCCGAGCACACCGAGCCGATGCGCCGCACGGTGCGGGCCTGGCGCGCGAGCCAGTCGCGGATCGCCTGGTCCTGTTCGAGCAGGTTGAGTCTGGGGCCGCCAGCGACCAGCAGCGTGTCGATATCGGCGCTGGCAGTCTCCAGCGTCGCGTCCGGCATGATGCGCATGCCATTGGCAGCGGTCAGCATACCGGGCGACGGGGAGACGATCTCGAACTGGTAGGCGTCCGGCTGGCCGGCCTGCCGGGCCCCTTCATGGAACACGTCGAGGGGACCGGCCAGATCGAGCATCTGGACGCCGGGGAAAGCAAGGACTGCGATCTTCATGGCAACAAGGCAAGGAACATGGGCGATGGCTGGATACCGCAAGTCTAGGCAAATCCGGCCAGAATGGCAGGCGCATGGCCGAGACTGATGCCGGTCCGGCTGGATTTGCCGGCACTCCCTGCCCGGCGCGGCGCCCTAGCGATAACGCACGATGGTGATGTCGACGACGCGCCGGGACTCCGCCAATGCCGTGTTGCCACCAGCGCGATGTAGCGTGGACAGCCGCGTGCGCTGTGCATCCAGCAGTGCGGCGTCGCCACCCGCCTCGCGAACGCGGCTCGCCACCCGCGACAGCAGGATGCGCTCGCCGATCCAGCCTTCCGGCGTTTCCACGCTGGTATAGGCCAGCACTTCATAGGGCCGGGGCGGCTCGCCCCGCAGCCAGATATCGACGCCGTCCACGTGCTCGCGCGCACCGCCCTGCCCGTGCCGCACAACAGGCGCGCCTTCATGAGGCCGGATCGGCGCCTGGATGCACGCGGCCAGGCCCAGGCAACAGGCCAGCAGCCAGGCGGCACGGGCGGCGCCCCTCGTCATTCGTCTCGTCATTGCTGTCTTTCCTCTGCTACGCAATCGAACCGGGGCGCAGTCTAGGGAGGAAATCCGGCCCTGCGGCATCACTGGCCGAGGCCGCGATTCGATTGGCCGAATCTGACGTGTATTTATCCTTTCGGCCAACGAGAGCGCCAACCATAATTCCTTCCACCAGGCCCGGGCCCTTCATGGGACGCGGCCCCGGCAACCCTCCCGCCAGGCACACGGCGTGCCGGCCGATCCACTGAAGCAGACGCACCCCTATGACTTTTGCAGCCAACCCCGCGGCCAGCCTGCCGGCGCCGCGCAGCTCGGTGAAGAATCTCCCCGTCAACCTGTTCGGCGCCGTGATGGGCCTGTCCGGCCTGTCGATGGCATGGCGCGGCGCGGGCCCGGTCTTCGGCACCAGCCCCGCCATCGGCGACGCCGTCGGCGTGGTCGCCGTCCTCGCCTTCCTGGCGCTGGCCGCCGGCTACCTGGCCAAGTGGCTGCGCTACCGGGATGCGGTCCGGGCCGAGTTCAACCATCCGGTGGCCGGGAATTTCTTCGGCACCATCACCATTGCCATCCTGCTGCTGTCATCGGTCGTCGGCGTGCACCATCAGGCGCTGGGCCAGGCGATCTGGACGCTGGGCACCGTGCTGACCATCGCGCTGACCTTCGTCATTGCCGGCCGCCTCTTCCGCGGCAAGGGCGATCCGACGCACGTCGTGCCGGCGTGGCTGATCCCGGGCGTGGCCACGCTCGACATCGCCGTGGCCGGGGGCACCATGCCGATGGCGTGGGCGCACGAGGTCAACCTGTTTGCGATCGCGGTCGGCACGATGATGGCGCTGGTGTTCTTCACCATGATCTTGTCGCGCCTGGTCCACCACGATCCGCTGCCGGCCGGCATGGTGCCGTCGCTGATCATCCTGATCGCGCCGTTCGAGGTGGGCTTCCTGGCCTACGTCAACGTGACCGGGCACATCGACATGTTCGCCGGCATGCTGTTCTACTTCGGCCTGTTCCTGTTCCTGCTGCTGTCGTGGCGCGTGTTCCGCCGCCCGGCGCCGTTCGCGCCGTCGTGGTGGGCCATCAGCTTCCCGATGGCGGCGCTGTCGAACGCGGCGCTGAAGTATGCGGCGCATGTGCAGACCGGCGTGCTGGCGTGGGTGGCGGGCCTGATCCTGCTGGTGCTGACGCTGGCGATCGCGGTGCTGTTCGTGCGCACGCTGCATGGCCTCTTCACGCAGCGCCTGCTGGCCGCCTGAGCGATGTCGTGGATATTGTTGGGCGTGGCCGGCCTGCTTGAAATCGCCTTTGCCTTCGGCATGAAGTGGTCGGCCGGCTTCAGCCGGCTGTGGCCGAGTGTCTATGCCGTGGCCACCGGGCTGGCCAGCATCGTGCTGCTGACACTGTCGCTGCGCGTGCTGCCGGTTGGCACGGCCTATGCGGTGTGGACCGGCATCGGTGCCGCGGGCACCGCGATGCTGGGCATGCTGTGGCTGGGCGAGCCGGTGTCGCTGGCGCGCGTGGCTTGCATCGGGCTGATCCTGAGTGGCGTGGTCGGGCTCAAGCTGGTGTCGGGCCCTGCAGCCTGAAATTCCCAAGAAAAATGGCCCGCACACGCGGGCCATGCTCATCGGCAAAAGGGTCGCCCTGTCAGTCCGGGACTTTCTCCAGATCCGCCAGCCACACCACAGACTCCGAATCGCTCGGCGCCCGCCAGTCGCCACGCGGCGACAGCGAGCCACCCGAGCCCACCTTGGGCGCATTCGGCACGCAGGAGCGCTTGAACTGGCTGGTGCGGAAGAACCGGTCCAGGAAGATCGCCAGGTTTCGCTTGATCTCCGCCAGCCCGTACTCATTGCGCGCCACCTCCGGCCCGTAGGGCCAGACCCCGCGCTCGCGGTCGCCCCAGGCGTGCTGCGCCAGGAAGGCGATCTTCGACGGCGTGAAGCCGAAGCGCAGCGTGTAGTAGAGGTTGAAATCCTGTAGCTCGTAAGGGCCGATGGTGCTCTCGGTCTTCTGCTCCGGGCCGTGGTTGGTATCGCCCGGCACCAGCTCGGGGCTGATATCGGTGCCCAACACCGCCAGCAGCACATCCGAGCCGCCCTCGCCCACCTGCCCGGTTTCCGCCACCCAGCGCACCAGGTGCGAGATCAGCGTCTTGGGCACGCTGGCGTTGACGTTGTAGTGCGACATGTGATCGCCCACGCCATAAGTGCACCAGCCCAGCGCCAGCTCGCTCAGGTCGCCGGTGCCGATCACGATGGCATGGTGGAAGTTGGCGAGCCGGAACAGGTGGTTGGTGCGCTCGCCGGCCTGCACGTTTTCGAAGGTCACGTCGTAGACCTTCTCGCCGGCGGCGTAGGGGTGGCCAAGGTCCTTCAGCATCGCCATGCAACTCGGGCGGATATCGATCTCGGTGGCGGTGCAGCCCACCACCTGCATCAGCTGGCGCGCCTGCTGCAGCGTGCGGTCGCTGGTGGCGAAGCCTGGCATGGTGTAGGCGAGGATATTGGCGCGCGGCAGGCCGAGGCGATCCATCGCCTTGGCGCAGACCAGCAGCGCGTGAGTGGAATCGAGCCCGCCGGACACGCCGATCACCACCTTGCTGATCTTGCTGGCCGAAAGCCGCTGCACCAGCGCCTGCACCTGGATGTTGTAGACCTCGTTGCAGCGCTCGTCACGCTGGCGCGGGTCGGCCGGCACGTACGGGAAGCGCGCCACGTTGCGCGACAGCGGCAGGATCTTGTCGCGCGGCAGGTCCAGCGGGAAGCTGATCACGCGGAAGCGCCCGGCCTCTTCCTTGTGCCGGCGCACCGAATGGCCAAAGGTCACCTGGTGCATGCGTTCGCGCGACAGGCGCTCGACGTCGACATCGGCGAACAGCAGGTGCGAGTCATCGGAGAAGCGCTCGGACTCCGCCAGCAGTTCGCCGTTCTCGCAGATCAGTGCCTGGCCGTCCCAGGCCAGGTCGGTCGACGATTCGCCCTTGCCGGCGGAGGTGTACAGGTACGCCGCCAGGCAGCGCGCCGATTGCTGCGACACCAGCTGGTGCCGGTAGCCGGACTTGCCGACCACGATATTCGATGCGGACAGGTTCACCAGCACGGTCGCGCCGGCCAGCGCGGCGAACGACGACGGCGGAATCGGCACCCACACGTCTTCGCAGATCTCGGCGTGGAAGCGGAAGAACGGCAGCCCTTCGATATCGAACAGCAGCCCGGCGCCGAACGGCACGTCCTGGCCCAGCAGCCGCACGCTGTCGGCGTTGGCACAGTCGGCCGCGCTGAACTGGCGCCCTTCATAGAATTCCCAGTAATTCGGCAGGTAGGACTTGGGCACCACGCCCTGCACCCGGCCCGCCGCCACCACCACGGCGCAGTTGAACAGCTGGTGCTGCACGCGCAGCGGCATGCCCACCACCATCGCCAGCGGCAGCTTGCGCGAGGCTTCGACGATGGTGCCCAGCGCCGTTTCACAGGCGTCGAGCAGCGTGCGCTGGTGGAACAGGTCGTCGCAGGTGTAGGCCGACAGGCCCAGTTCGGGGAAGGCAGCCAGCACGGCGCCCTGCTGCGCGGCCTGCGTGGCGAGCGCCAGCGTCTCGCGCGCGTTGAAGGCGGGATCGGCGACGCGGCAGACCGGCACGCCGACCGCCACGCGCGCGAAACCGTGGGAATAGAGGTTAAAGAAGGATGGCTTCATGATCGGGAACCTGGGGTGCGGCACCGGCGCGCGTGGCACAGCCGGGTGCGATTCAGCAGGAAGTGGTGGCGTGACGCATACTCGCCATTCTACGTCGCCAATCCCTGCGCTGCCGTCAAGGCACTCCACAGCGCCCGTGGGCCGTTTCCGGTAGACTCGACCGGGCCGGCCGCCAGCCCAGGGCCGCCGCGCCCTACCCCTCCCTCATTCTCGATCACGGAAGCTTGCCAATGCAGTCGGATTCCGGCAATACCGCGGCCGCAGACAGCCAGAACGCCAGCCAACCGGACGCCCCGGGCTATCGCACAGAGATCGTCTCCGACCTGGCCGGGATCGACCCGGCCGCCTGGGACGCGCTGCTGTCACACCAGCCCGAAGCCACGCCCTTCCTGCGCCACGCCTTCCTGCATGCGCTGCACGCCAGCGGCAGCGCATGCGGAGAAACCGGCTGGCATCCGCGCTACCTGACGCTGTGGGCCGGCGAGCGGCTGGCCGGGGCGATGCCGCTCTATGCCAAGGCGCATTCGTATGGCGAGTATGTGTTTGACTGGGCCTGGGCCGACGCCTACGCGCGCCACGGCATCGAGTACTACCCCAAGTGGCTGTCGGCAATCCCGTTCACGCCGGTGCGCGGGGCTCGGCTGATTGCAGAGGACGAGGCGGCGCGCCGGCTGCTGCTGCAGGTGGCCCTGACGCTGGCGGCGGAAAGCAAGATGTCGTCGCTGCATATCCTGTTCCCCGACGATGCCGAGGCCGACCTGATGCAGGAGGCCGGCATGCTGATGCGCCATGGCGTGCAGTTCCACTGGACCAACGGTGGCGAAGGCGCAGATCCAGGCCCGGGCGGCGAACGCTATGCCAGCTTCGACGATTTCCTTGCCACGCTGTCGCAGAAGAAGCGCAAGAACATCCGCGCCGAGCGGCGCCAGGTGGCGCAGGCCGGCATCACCTTCCGCCACCTGCGCGGGGCCGAGATCGACGACGATGCGTGGCGCTTCTTCAACCGCTGCTATCGCCAGACCTACCGCGAGCACCATTCCACGCCCTACCTGAACCTGGATTTCTTCCGGCGCATCGGCGCGGCCATGCCGCAGCATCTGCTGCTGGTGGTGGCCGAGCGCGAGGGCCGGCGCATCGCGTCCTCGCTGCTGGTGTACGACGACGCGCCCGGGGTCAGCACGCTGTACGGCCGCTACTGGGGCGCGCTCGAATACCAGCCGTGCCTGCACTTCGAGACGGCCTACTACCAGCCGCTGGAGTTCTGCATCGCGCAAGGCATCCGCACCTTCGAAGGCGGCGCGCAGGGCGAGCACAAGATGGCGCGCGGCTTCCTGCCGGTGGCCACGCGTTCGGCGCACTGGCTGGCGCATCCGGATTTTGCCGATGCGGTCGAGCGCTTCCTGGTACGCGAGCGCCAGGGCATCGACGCCTACCTGGACGAGCTGGGCGAACGCAATCCGTTCGCGCGCTCCTGATCGCTGCGCTCAGCGCAGCATCCGCCGCAGCGTGTTGTCGCCCAGCATGTAGTGGTGGAACAGCGCCGCCATCGCATGCAGGCCGATCACCAGGTAGAAGGCGGTGCCCAGGGTCTCGTGGATCTCCTTGACGGTGTCCTTCAGCGCGGGATCCGGCCCCACCAGCGCGGGAATCTCGATACCCAGCTGCGGCAACGCCAGCAGGTGCCCGCCGGCATTGATTGTCAGCAGCCCCAGCAGCGGCTGGGCCAGGATAAACAGGTACAGCACCCAGTGCATGGCCGACCCGGCCAGCTGCATCAGGCGCCACCCCGGCTCCGGCATGGGCGCGCCGCGCACCAGGCGCCACAGCAGGCGTGGCACCGCCAGTCCCAGTACCACCAGCCCCGCCCATTCGTGCACCAGCATCGCCAAGTTGCGTGGCGGTGTGCCCTTGGCGAAGTTGCCCTTCAGTTCGATGGCGGCGTAAGCGAGCGCTACCAGCAGGAATACCGCCCAGTGCAGCCATACCGCCAGCCGGTCATAGCGGCGCGACGGCGACAACACCTCCGGCAAGGCCTGGATTTCCGTGATGCGGTCCATGGTGGGTTCTCCTTATCGTCAGCACCGCCCTAGCGTAGCGCAAGCCACTTGCCTGGGTGCTAACCACCATCAAGCGGCAGGCAACAAAAAACCCCGCCACAGCGGGGTTGCTTCAGCCGGCATTCAGCTGATTTTTCTTGCAGCTCACTTCTTGTAGTTCGCCACGCCGTCGGTGATTTCCTTGTGGGCTTCCTCGATGCCGGCCCAGCCTTCGACCTTGACCCACTTGCCGGCTTCCAGTGCCTTGTAGTGCTCAAAGAAGTGCTTGATCTGGTCCAGCGTGTTCTGCGGCACGTCCGACAGGCCCTTCATGTAGGCGGTGGCCGGCGACAGCTTGTCCAGCGGCACGGCGACCAGCTTGGCGTCCACGCCCGACTCGTCGGTCATCTTCAGCATGCCGAGTGCACGGCAGCGCACCACGGCGCCGGCCAGGATCGGGAACGGCGACAGCACCAGCACGTCCACCGGGTCGCCATCGCCCGACAGCGTCTGCGGGATGTAGCCGTAGTTGGCCGGATAGCGCATGCCGGTGCCGATAAAGCGGTCGACGAACAGCAGGCCGGTTTCCTTGTCGGCCTCGTACTTCACCGGATCGCTCTGGGCCGAGATCTCGATAATGACGTTGAAATCGTTGGGGATGTCCTTGCCCGGGGTTACGAGGTTGAAGCTCATGCGGTTCTCCAGATGCCTGCGCGGTGTTGTTGGATGGCGGGCATTATAGCGGCTCATGCCTGACCGGACGCTGACAGCCGCCGCATTGCAGGTCGCCCGCCGTCGGCGATAATGGCGCATTCTTCAGCCGTCACTGAATTGCGCAGCCCCCGTGCTGCTGCCCTCTAGCCGCTTCGGAGCCACCCATGCACGCCCAGCACTTCGTCGCCAACCGCCTGATCGCGCCTGACAACGGCCTGCGCATCAAGGTATTCGATCCGTCCAGCGGCGAGCCGTTCGCCGAGATCGCCCGCGGCAACGCCACCGACATCAACGTCGCCGTCCATGCGGCGCGTCAGGCCGCCGAAGGCGCCTGGGGCCAGATGGCGCCGGCCGAGCGGGTGCGCCTGCTCAACCGCGTCGCCGTGGCGCTGATCGCCCATGAGGACGAGCTGGCCACGCTCGAGGCCCGCGACACCGGCAAGCCGCTGCGCCAGGCGCGCGCCGACGCCCGCGCCGTGGCGCGCTACTTCGAGTTCTACGCCGGCGCGGTGGACAAGCTGCACGGCCAGACCATCCCCTACAACCCCGGCTACACCGTGCTGACCGTGCGCGAGCCGCACGGCGTGACCGGCCACATCATTCCGTGGAACTACCCGCTGCAGATCTTCGGGCGTAGCGTGGGCGCGGCACTGGCCACCGGCAACGCCTGCGTGGTCAAGCCGGCCGAAGACGCCTGCCTGTCCTTGCTGCGCGTGGCCGAGATCGCCGCCGAGGCCGGCCTGCCCGAAGGTGCGCTCAACATCATCACCGGCTACGGCCATGAAGCCGGCGCCGCGCTGGCGCGCCACCCGGGCATCAACCATATCTCGTTCACCGGCTCGCCCCAGACCGGCAAGCAGGTGGCCCAGCTCGCCGCCGAAAACCATGTGCCGGTCACGCTGGAACTCGGCGGCAAGTCGCCGCAGATCGTCTTTGCCGATGCCGACCTGGACGCGCTGGTGCCGGTGGTGGTCAACGGCATCGTGCAGAATGCCGGCCAGACCTGCTCGGCGGGCAGCCGGCTGCTGGTGGAGCGGCCGGTCTACGACGCCCTGCTCGACCGGCTGGCGTCGGTGTTCGAATCGCTGCGCGTGGGTCCGTCGGAGCTGGACCTGGAATGCGGCCCGCTGATCAGCCGCAAACAGCAGCAGCGCGTGTGGGACTTCGTTTCCGATGCGCAGCACGCCGGCGTGTCGGTGATGGCGCAGGGCCAGATCGTGGCCGAGGCGCCGGAGGCCGGCTACTACCAGGTGCCGATGCTGTTCCGCGACGTACCGCCCGCGCACCGGCTGGCGCAGGAAGAAGTGTTCGGCCCGCTGCTTGCGGCGATGCCTTTCGACACCGAGGCCGAGGCCATCGCACTCGCCAACGGCACGCCGTACGGGCTCGTCGCCGGCGTCTGGACCCGCGACGGCGGGCGCCAGCTGCGCCTGGCGCACAAGCTGCGGGCGGGCCAGGTCTTTATCAACAACTACGGTGCCGGCGGCGGTGTCGAGCTGCCTTTCGGCGGCACCGGCCAGTCCGGCTACGGCCGCGAGAAGGGCTTCGAGGCCCTGTACGGATTCACCACACTGAAAGCCATCGCCATTCAACATGGGTAACATCAATTTCCTGTCCGTCGCCTTTGCCATCTTCTTTTTCTGGATGGCATGGCATGTGCGGAACAAGCGCGCCACCAATCCCTCCGGCATGCCGCGGCTGCAGGTGTTCAAGCGCAAGTGGGGCGACGTCGTGGGCGATCGCGTGCACTGGTGCCTGTATGTCGCGCTGCCGTTTTTGCTGGCGCTGATGATGACGGCCAACGCGCTGCGTGGGCGGGGGCCGTTCTCGCATTGAGTACCTAAGCACAGCCAACAGATCACCGACAACCACAACACAAGGAGACACGCGATGAGACTGGCCAACAAGGTAGCGATCGTCACCGGCGGCGGTTCGGGCTTCGGCGAAGGCATCGCCCACACCTTCGCGCGCGAAGGCGCCAGCGTGCTGGTGGCCGACCTGCGCGAAGACGCCGCCGAGCGCGTGGCGGCCGCGATCCGCGATGCCGGTGGCCAGGCGCGCGCGGTGCGCGCCGACGTTGCGCGCGGCGACGACACCGAGGCCATGCGCGAGGCCGCGCTGGCCGCCTTCGGCGACGTGCATATCGTCGTCAACAACGCCGGCACCACCCATCGCAACAAGCCCATCCTGGAAGTCACCGAGGACGAGTTCGATCGCGTCTACGCCGTCAACGTCAAGAGCATCTACTGGTCGGCGCGCGCCTTTATCCCGCACTTCCGCCAGCGCGGCGGCGGCGTGTTCGTCAATATCGCCTCGACCGCCGGCATCCGGCCGCGTCCTGGGCTGGTCTGGTACAACGGCAGCAAGGGCGCGGTGATTACCGCGAGCAAGGCGATGGCGGCCGAGCTCGGCAAGGACAATGTCCGCGTCAACTGCGTCAATCCGGTGATCGGCGCAACCGCCTTGCTGGAAGAGTTCATGGGCATGCCTGACACGCCCGAGAACCGCGCCAGATTCCTCGCCACCATCCCGATGGGCCGCATGTCGACGCCGCAAGACGTGGCCAACGCCTGCCTGTACCTGGCGTCGGATGAAGCAGCCTTTATCACCGGCACCTGCATCGAAGTCGACGGCGGACGCTGCGTGTAAGCACCGCCCGCCAGGCTTTGTCGTAATACAGCTGTACCGCGTCGCAGAAGCGCAAACATCCTCAGGAGACAGCATGACAACGACCGCAGTAAACCCCGGCGTCAGCGGCGCCGCCTTTGAAGACGCCACCTACCGCAAGGTGAGCTGGCGCCTGGTGCCCTTCCTCTTGCTGTGCTACGTGGTCGCCTATCTCGACCGCGTCAACGTGGGCTTCGCCAAGCTGCAGATGCTCAACGACCTGAAGTTCAGCGAGACCGTCTACGGCCTGGGCGCGGGCATCTTCTTCATCGGCTACTTCCTGTTCGAAGTACCGAGCAACGTGATCCTGCACAAGGTCGGCGCGCGCATCTGGATCGCGCGCATCATGATCACCTGGGGCGCGATCTCGGCGGCGATGATGTTCGTCACCACGCCGACCATGTTCTACGTGCTGCGCTTCCTGCTGGGCATCGCCGAGGCGGGCTTCTTCCCCGGCATCATCCTGTACCTGACGTACTGGTACCCGGCCAACCGGCGCGGCCGCACCACCACCTTCTTCATGACCGCGATCGCGCTCTCGGGCGTAATCGGCGGGCCGCTGTCCGGCTGGGTGATGCAGGCCTTCGACGGCCATAACGGCTGGGCCGGCTGGCAGTGGATGTTCCTGTTGGAAGGCATCCCGTCGATCCTGGTGGGGCTGTGGGTGCTGGCCTACCTGGACGACCGCATCACGCACGCCAAGTGGCTCACGCCGGAAGAAAAGGCGCTGCTGGAGCGCAATATCGCCAGCGAGGACGCGCACAAGGAAGACCCGCCGATCCGCACCGTGATGTTCAGCCCGCGCGTATGGCTGATGAGCGCGATCTACTTCTGCTTCGTCATGGGCCTGTACGGCGTCAGCTTCTGGCTGCCCACGATCATCAAGCAGACCGGTGTGAAGAGCGCCCTCGATATCGGCCTGCTGACGGCGATCCCCTACGGCTGCGCGGTGGTCGGCATGGTGCTGGTGGCCCACAGCGCCGACCGCAGCGGCGAACGCCGCTGGCATATCGCGATCCCCGCGCTGCTCGGGTCGTTCGGGCTGCTGCTGTCGGTGCAATGGCACGGCGACACCACGCTGGCCATGGTGGCGCTGACGCTGGCAACGATCGGCATCCTGACCACGCTGCCCCTGTTCTGGAGCCTGCCGACCGCATTCCTCGCCGGCACCGGCGCGGCCGCGGGCATTGCGCTGATCAATTCGCTGGGTAACCTGGCCGGCTTCCTGAGCCCGTACGCGGTGGGCTGGCTCAAGGATCTGACGCACAGCACCGATTCCGGCATGTACCTGCTGGCGGCGTGCCTGGTGGTGGGCGCCGCGCTGACGTTGTCGGTGCCTCCGCGCGTGGTGGGCCGCAAGTAGGCGCAGCGACCGCTGAGAAGGCCTGAAACCGGCCGTTCCTGCGGGGAAACGGCCGGTTTTCCATTTGGGATCTCGTGAAGTCTCTCCCCCGCCGCTTGCGAGCCACAACGCGCCGTCCGCTGACGCGGATGTAGGACCAAAACGGGCAGTGTCGCCCCACCTTGCGCGCTAGCATGGAAAAGAAGACACCCGGAGTGATCCCCACGGGGTCCTCCGGGGCATCTGATTCCGAGATACGCCAAGGAGGCCACGATGCCGCAACGTCCCCCGTTTGCCCCTACCCGTTCGCTCGAGCGCGTTGAAGCCCGCCTGGCGCGACGCTCGCGCGTCAAGCGCCTGGTGATCGCGCTCGGTGCCGGCGTAGTAGCGCTGCTCGCTTTCATGCCGGCCGCCAGCCATGCGCAGGCGCCGGTGGTGGAAGCCACCCCTGCGCCGACGCCGGCCACGCCTGCGCCCGTGACGCCAGCCCCCGCTGCGACTGCACCGGACAGCACCATGGCGCCGACACCGGGTGCCACGATGCCGGCCCCTGCCCCGGCCACCACCATGCCGCCGGCTACTGCGCAGCCCGCTCCGGGCATGACTGCGCCGGGCACGGCAGCCCCGCCGCCGACGGCATCGCCGCTGCCGGCGCCAAGCGGCACGCCGCCGACCGTACCGGCGCCACCGCCTACCGCCGCCCCGGCCCAGCCGCGCCCGCCGCTGGCCACGCCGGCACCCCCGCCGCCGCGTGATGCGATGGTGCAGCGTACCGCTGGTGCGGTCACCTATATCTGCGGCGGCGTGGCCGAGGATGAACAGGTCAAGCTGCAGTCACAGGCGCGCAACTACAACATGAGCCTGCTCTTCACGCAGGGCGAGCGCGGTGAATACCTGTCCGATGTCGACGTCAAGCTGATGCGCGGCAGCAAGGAAGTCGCCAGCTTTGTCGCCGACGGGCCGCGTTGCCTGGTGAAGGCGCCGCAGGGCACGTATAACGTGCGGGCGACTTACAAGGGCCTGACCAAGACGGCGACGGTCAGTACTGGTGGCAAGAACGCGCAGATGCGCTGGTAATGGCGCGCGCCGTTCGCGGCGCGGCCGATGGAGGAGGAAGGAAGGCGCGGCATCTTGGATGTCGCGCTTTTTTGTGTTTAGGGCCCTTGGTAGGACGACGGGCTATTAATTGCTAGTAACAGGCTCCCTCTCCCGCTTGCGGGAGAGGGAGCAAACCGCCAGCGCGCACTACGCAGCGCGACTCAAGCCGCCGGCCCATCCCCCAGCATCTGCGCCACCGACCCCGCCGTCCCCGCCGCCCGCTCACCCAGCAACCGGTGCAACGTCCCCAGCAGTTCATCCTCGTTATAAGGCTTGCCCAGATACACGTTGACGCCGATCTCCTCCGCATAGCGGCGATGCTTGTCCGCCGTGCGCGAGGTGATCATCACCAGCGGCATATGCGCGGTGCGCGAATCGGAACGCACGTTGCGGGTCAGGTCGAAGCCGTCCATGTTCGGCATCTCGATATCCACCAGCATCGCATCCGGCATCACGTCTTGCAGCTGCTTGAGCGCGTCCACGCCATCGCGCGCCAGCACCACCTGGTAGCCGGCGCGGCTCAGCAGGCGCTGGGTGGCCTTGCGCACGGTCAGCGAGTCGTCCACCACCATCACCGTCGGCTGCATGGCCAGGCCCGGCACCGGCTTGGCGCTGCCATCGCCACCCAGTTCCGCCACCGCGCCAAGCTGCGCCGGGGCGGCCTGCGTGGGCACTGCCGGCAGTGCCTGCGGACCGCGCTCGCGCACGAAGCGCTGCGCCAGCACCACCGGGTTGTAGATCAGCACGATCTCGCCATCGCCCAGCGTGGTCGCGCCGGCAATGCCTTCCAGCCGCGCCAGGTGCGGGCCGATATGCTTGACCACCACTTCGCGGTTGCCGACCACCTCGTCGACATGCACCGCCACGCGTTCCGCGCCGCTGCGTACAACCACCACCGGCGAGTACTTGCGGCCCGCGGTGACGGCGTTGCCTTCTTCCAGCAGCGCGCCGAAGTAGTAGAACGGGACCTCGGCGCCGGAGAAGGGCAGGCGGCCCTGGTTGTACGCCTCCAGCAGCGCCTGCGTGCGCAGCTGCTGGACCTGGTCGATCATGCCGCTGGGCACCGCATAGAGCCGCCCGCCCAGCGAGATCACCAGCACCTGCGTGATCGCCGTGGTCAGCGGCAGGTGCACGGTGAAGGTAGTGCCCTGACCGGCCTTTGAATCCAGCGAGATGCGCCCACCCAATGCGACGGTCTCGGCGCGCACCACATCCATGCCCACGCCGCGGCCGGCAAGTTCCGACACGGCCTCGGCGGTGGAGAAGCCGGGCGTAAAGATCATCTCGGTGAGACGCGCTTCGCTACCCTCGTCATCGGCCGCCAGCAGCCGGCGCTCGACCGCGCGCGCATGAATGCGCGCCAGGTCCAGCCCGCCGCCGTCGTCGACGAAATGCAGCACCACCTCATTGCCTTCCTGCTGCACCTCCAGCGTCAGTGCGCCGGTGACGGGCTTGCCCGCGGCGCGGCGCTGCGCGGCCGATTCGATGCCGTGCACCACCGCGTTGCGGATCAGGTGTTCGATCGGGCCGGCCATGCGGTCGAGCACCGAGCGGTCGATTTCCACCGTACCGCCCTTGATCAGCAGCCGCACTTCCTTGCCGGTCTCCGCCGCGGCCTGGCGCGCCACGCGATAGAGCCGCTCGGCCAGCGCGTCGAACTGCACCATGCGCGCCTGCATCAGGCCGCGCTGCAGCCCGCGCGTCAGCCGTGCCTGCGCGGCCAGGTCGCCGGCGGCGCGGTCGAAGCCGCGCTGCAGGTTCTGCTCGACGGTGGCCACGTCGTTGACGGACTCGGCCATCATCCGCGTCAGTTCCTGGAAGCGGGTGAAGCGGTCGAACTCGAGCGGATCGAATTCCTGCTTGTGCTGCGCATCGGCGATGCGCGAGGCCATCTGCGACTCGGCCTGGATCTCGATCTCGCGCAGCTGGCCACGCAGGCGCGCGACGTTGTCGTTCAGTTCGCCCAGGTAGGCGCGCATCGCCTCCAGTTCGCTGTCGAGCCGCGCGCGCGTGGCGCCGACTTCGCCGGCCTCGTTGATCAGTGTGTCGAGCGCGCGCGCCTGCACGCGCACCAGCGCGCGTGGCGGTTCTGCGGGCGCCAGGGGCGTTGCCGGCAGCGTGACCATCACGTCGGAGGGTCCCGGCACGGCCGGCAGGTTGGCCGCCGGGGCCACGGTTTCGGTTGCCTGCGGGGCAGCGGCCTCGGCCTCTGCGTCCTGCGCCGCCTCGGCCAGTCCATTGACCACATCCGGATCGTCGGCCGGCAGCAGGCGGCCCGCCTGCAGCGCCTCGGCATGCGCGAGGATGCGGTCGTACCAGGCATAGAGCCGCTGGAACAGCTGCGGCCCCACACCCAACGGCCCCTGGCCGCGCAGGCTGGCGTCCAGCAGCGTTTCCATCTCATGCGCGGCCTGCCCCAGCGCCATCGCGCCGGCCATGCGCGCGCTGCCCTTGAGCGTATGCAGCGCGCGCAGCACCAGGCCGCCATGGCTGGCCTCGTCAGGTGCGGCTTCCCAGGTGCGCACCAGCTTGCCCAGCTCGGGCAGCGTGCCCTGCGCCTCTTCCAGGAAAATCTGCACCAGCACCGGATCGGGTGCGCCTTCCGCGCCGTCTTCATGCTGCGCCGGCGCAACCGGCAAGCGGTGCGCGGTCGGCAGCGCGATCACCACGGCATCGTGCGGGGTGGGCGGCGGCGCCGGTGGCGTTTGCGGCGGCTCATCCTGCTGCACCGGCGGCTGCCCGAACAGCTGCGCCACCGAGCCATCGGCGTCAGCCGGTGCCTGCGGCGCGGGCACGGCCACGCGCGGGCGCAGCAGCGCCCGTTCGCCGAACTCCACCAGGCTGCGGCGCAAGCCGGCGTCGGCATCGGGCCAGACGCCCGCGGCGAACTGGTGCAGCATGCCGCGCAGGCGCTCGACTGCCTGCTCGAGCAGGCGGAAGTCGCCCGGATGCATCACCACCGGGTGGGAGCCGAGCTGCAGCAGCAGCGCTTCCAGCGCCTCGGCAATCTCGCGCACCGGCTCCAGCCCCACGGTCGAGGCGCTGCCTTGCAGCGTGTGGGCCACGCGCAGTGCCAGTTCGCTCGGGCACGGATGCCCCTCGTGGCGCCACTCGGACAGGTCGGTGGTGAACTGGCGCAGCAGGTCGTCGGCCTCCTGCAGGTAGACGTTGTACAGCGCCAGGCCGATGCGCACCGGCCCGATCACCTTGTAGTGGTCGTCCTCGCTCGACAGCCCGCCGGACAGGCGGAACGGGATGACGTTGTCGTCGCCGCTATCGGTTGACGGCTCGGTCAACGGCTCGGTTGAGAGCTCGGCCGGCACGTTTTCCACCGCATCGGCCGGGGCATCCGCCAGCGGCGCTTCGGCAGCCGGCGCCTCGGCTTCAGGCAAGCCCGCAGCGCCATCTCCGGCCGGCGGCGCGGCCGGATCGCGCACCGCTGCGGCGGCTGCCACCAGCGGCGCGATGTCGTGCCACGCGGCCGCGTCGCGGTGCAGCTGCGCGACCCACGCCGACAGCTCGGCATGCGCGCGGCGCAGCAGCGACAACAGTGCCGGCACCGGCTCGCGCGCTTCGGCGATCCACAGGTTCATCACCTGCTCCACCGCCCACGCGGCTTCGCCATAGCGATGCAGGCCGACCATGCGGCTGGAGCCCTTGAGCGTATGGAAGGCGCGCCGCACGCGGCTGAGCGTGTCGGCCTCGCGCAGTATCTCCAGGCCCGAGCCGAGGTCGCCGGCAATGCCGCCCAGCACCTCGTCGGCCTCGTTCAGGAAGATATCGAGCAGTTCGGCGTCGATGGCCGCGCTGTCGCCCGCGGCGGGCATGCCCTGCGCGGCCGGCGGGGTCGGTGCGGGCGCGGGCTCGGGCATCGCAGCGGCCAGCGCGACCACCAGGCGCCCGCCCGCCTCGTCGCTGCCCGCCAGCCACGCATTGCACTGCGTGATGGCGTCGGCGGCCTGGCGGCGCAGCGCGGCATCGTCGTCGATGGCAGCCTGGTCGGCCAGGGCCTGCAGCGCTGAGCGCAGCCGCTGTACCGGCGCCGCATCGGGGATGGCACCGGTGCGGATCGCTTCCTCGGCGGCGGCACGCGCGGCGTCCAGCGGATGCTGGGGGGCCTGCGCGTCGTCGCTGGCGCCGGCTTCGGTGAGCGCGTCGGCACGGCGCATGCGGCCGAATTCGAGGGTATCGGCAAAGGCATGGACCACGCCGAGTTCCGCCGCCACCGCGCCCAGCAGCGCGGCGCGTGCGCCGGCGTCGGCAAGATCGCCGGGCTCCGCCAGGCGCGCATTGACGGCCTGTACCGCGGCGGCGGCCTGCGCGGCGTCGGCGGCAAGCGCCTCGGGCAGCGCCGCGGAACCTGGGAGCTGTGACAGCGTGGCGCCGAGCGCGGCGAACGCCTCGCGCGCATCACGCAGGTGCCCGGCGCCGTCGGCACGCGCGGCATTGCGGTCGTAGCTGTCGAGCCACGATTCGCCGCTGTCGAGCTGCGCGCGCAGTTGCGCCACGGCCTCGCTGCGCAGCGCCTGCGCGCGCGCCTCCTCGACCATGCGCGCCAGCCACGCCGGCGCGAGCGCGCCGGGATCGGCCAGGCAGTCGGCGAGCGCATCGCACTGCGCGGCAAAGCGCGCCGCCGCGGGATGCGCGGATTGCCCGTGCACGCGCCACGGCAGCGCCAGCGCGCGCGACAGGAACAGCGCGATACCGGTGGCGCCCAGCGCCTCGCCCCGCGCGCGTTCCCAGCCCTGGGTCACGGCCTGCGCCAGGCAACGCTGCAACGCAGGCTGCGCCAGCGGCAGCGCGGCCTCGGCGAGCGCGGCCAGCGCGATTTCCCAGGCGGCCTGGTCGCCGGCGGCCGCGCGTTCCAGCCCAGCAGCGGCTTGCTGCAGGTTGCGCGTATCGATCAGGTCGAGCCAGCCGTAGTAGCGCAGCCGGAAGTCGGCATTGGCGACGGCGTGCGCGGCATCGAGGCGGAAGGCCTCGAGCGTGCGCGCGATGTCCGCGTGCAATGCCGCCACGGCCGCATCATCCTGCGCATGGATTCCCGCCAGGCCGGTGCACACCAGCAGGAACATCGCGTCGTTCAGCAGCGCCTGCGGCACGCGCACCTGCCCTTGCAGGTATTGGCGCAGCAGCAGGTTGACACGCCCGGCAAAGCGCTTGGCCAGCAGGTCGGATGGCAGCAGGCCATGCGCCAGCGCCGCGAAGGCCAGCCCCAGCACATGCCAGACGTCGCGGTCAGGGTGGTCGGTGGCGCGCCGCGCCTCCTGCTCGTTGGTGCGTACCGCGTCCAGTGCCGCACGCAGCGGCAGCCAGGCTTCGCGCAGCAGCGCGCCGTCAGCGCACGCCGGGGGGAGCCGCAGCGCCTTGAGCAGGGCTGCTTCGAACTGCTGGCGCGCGCGCGTGACCGCGGTTGGGCTCTTTGCCGGCAGCAGCATGCCGGGCAGCATCTGCAGCTCATCGAGCCACAGGTCAGCCGGGTGCACGCGCTCTTCTGCGAGCAGCCCGAGCACGCCCGCATAGGGCTGGAACAGCCGCAGCGGCGCTTCGTCGTCGCCGGCCATCAGGTCGTCGACATACTCGGCCAGCGCCTGCACGCCGGCGCGGAACACCGCCAGCGCTTCGGGGCCCGCGGCGACCGTGCCGGCGTCGATGGCATCCAGCAGGCGGCGCAAGGCCTGGCAATACGGGTCGGTGCCGCGCAGCCCGACGATATGCACCGCGCCGGCGGCCTGGTGCAGGTGCTGGCCGGCCAGCCGCAGCGAGGTGGTGTCGCGCGCGCCCAGCGCCTCGGGCGCCTGGCGTACCTCATCGACATAGTGGCCCAGCTCGGTGGCGGCATCTTCCAGCGCGCTGCGCAGGCTGGGGGCAAGCCACGCCAGGCCGGACAGGTCGCGCGCCGGCGGCGCCGCGGGGGCATCTTGCAGCGCGTGCGCCGCGCCAGGTTGCGGCGCAGGCTCCGGTTGCGGCCATGCCGGGCCGGAAGGGACGGAGGGACCGGCGGCCGAGGCACCGCCTTCGGCGGCATCGCGCGGAACAGGGAAATTCAGGGACATGACGGCTTCCATTGCGGCGCCACGGGGGCGGCCGCGGGCGGCCGGCCACGGCGGGGCCGGGCCGGCGCTGAGTTGGCTTTGCAGGCGTGGCCAAAGCGGGGGCCGCTATGCGCGGAAGCGGTCGCAGGCGTCATCCGGCCACTCAGACGATCTTGAATCGCGACACGGAGTTGCGCAGCTCTTCGGTCAGCAGCGTCAGCTGGCGCACCGACTGCGCGGTCTGGCGCGTGCCGGTGGTGGTCTGCTCGGTGACCTGCAGGATGCGCTCGATATGGCGGGCCACGGTGGTGGCCAGGTCGGCCTCATGCGAGGTCGATTGCGAGATCTGCTCGATCAGCTCGGCGAGCTGGCGCGACACGCGGCCGATCTCGACCAGCGCGGCGCCAGCGTTGTCAGACAGCCGCGCCCCTTCGACCACGCCCTGGGTGCTGCGCTCCATCGCGTGCACCGCATCCTGGGTATCGGTCTGGATGGTGCGGATCAGCGCGCCGATCTGCTTGGTCGCCTCGCCGGAGCGCTCGGCCAGCCGCTGCACTTCTTCTGCCACCACCGAGAAACCGCGCCCGGCCTCGCCGGCCGACGCGGCCTGGATCGCGGCGTTCAGTGCCAGCACGTTGGTCTGCTCGGTAATGTCCGAGATCAGCTCGACGATTTCACCGATCTCCTGCGACGACTCGCCCAGGCGCTTGATCCGCTTGGAGGTTTCCTGGATCTGCTCGCGGATGTCGTTCATGCCGGTGATGGCGTTCTGCACCGCCTGCTGGCCTTGCTCGGCAGCAGACAGCGAGGCGCGCGCCACGTTGGCCGACTCGGCAGCGCCGCGCGATACCTGCGTGATGCGGTCGGCCATCTCCACCACCGATTCGCCGGTCTGGCGGATCTGGCGCGACTGCTCTTCGGTGGTCGATACCAGCTGGGTCGAGGTGGACTGCACCTGCCCCGAGGCCTGCGTCACCTCGCCGGCGGTCTGCTGCACCCGGCCGACCAGCTCGCGCAGTTCTTCCACGGTGTAGTTGACCGAGTCGGCAATGGCGCCGGTGATGTCCTCGGTCACGGTGGCCTGGCGCGTCAGGTCGCCGTCGGCGATGTCCTGCAGCTCGTTCATCAGCTGCAGAATTGCCTTCTGGGTGTTGTCGTTGTTGCGCTTTTCTTCCAGGCGGCGCGATTCGGCCTCGCGTTCGCGCGCCTCGGCTTCCAGCGCGCGCGTGCGCGAATCGCGCAGGTACAGCGCCGCCAGGCCAACCAGGCACAGCAGCGTCATCAGCGCCGACACCACGGTCGCGCCCAGCGTCACCGGGCGGAAGCGCGCCGACTCGGCATAGGCGCGCTGCAGCGTCGACAGCTCGCCGCGCAGCGCCTCGTTGTCGTTGAAGATCTGCTGCTGCGCGCGCTTTGCCGCAATCAGGCCGGGCAGGTTCTGCAGGATGGTCTGGGTGGTCTTCTGCACCGCCTCGAAACGCTGCAACAGCTGCTGCAGGTAGCCGCGCGTCTCTTCGTCCGCGGCCGCGGACAATCGCAGCGCCTCGCTGCCGTTGAGCAGGCCGTCCAGCGTCTCGCGGAAGGTGTTGGTGTCCTTGCCCAGCAGGAACGCGGTCTCGGGATTGACGCCTTCGCCGGCCAGGAACTCGTTCAGGTTCTTGCCCAGGCGCTGCGTCAGCATCACCAGCTGCGCGGAAGCAGCCACCTCGCGCGCGTTGGCGCCGGACTGCAGCTTGATCGCGGCCACCTGTTCGGCGGATTCGAGCAGCTCCGGGTTGGAGGCGTTGAAGATCTGCAGTGTCTGGCCGATGGTGGTCAGCACCGGCTGCTGCGCCAGCACGTCAGCCGCGCTCTTCTCGGAGCGCTTCCACGATTGCATCGCGGTTTCCAACAGCGGCGCGGCCGCGCCGGAGCTGGCGCGCACGCGCTTCTCGTCGCTGCCGTCCTGCAGCGCCTTCAGGTCCCCGGCGAGCGCGTCCTTGGACTGGCGCAGCTGCGTGAAGGCCTGCGCATTGCCCAGCAGCGCCACCGGCACCGCCTTGCCCAGGCGCTGCGAGTGCATCAGCATGTCGCCGGCGATCTCGATCTGCGCCGCGGCGTTGTTGGCGATGCGGTTGTCCATGTACACCGAGCCCAGCAGCGCCACCAGCGACACCACCACGCCCACCGTCAGCGCCCGCTGCTGGGACGAGAACGGCATGCGCCCGAGCCAGGCCGTGACCTGCTCCAGCGGCGTGGCGCCAAGCCCCCTGGCGGCGGCGGATGGGACGGGTGCGGGCTCCGGGCCGCCGGCATAGGCCATGCCCGGCTCGGTCACCAGGCCGGCGGCCGCATCCGCTGCCGGTTTGCGCCGGCCCAGGCTGATTTTCTTGAAACCCATAGCACCCTCTTCCGTTTTATTCGTTGTCGTGCCCGGCGGCTCGTTGCCGGGTGCGGCAGGCCGTGGCCTGCGCTTCGTTATTGTTATTTGTTTTGTTGCGGGACCTCAGGCCGCGCCCCGTCCTACCTGCAGGAACGCCGGGGCGTCCAGCAGCGCGCGCACGTCCAGCACCTGCCAGTCACGCCCGTCGCGGTCGGCAAAGCGCTGGCCCTCCCAGGCCCGCGTGGCGGCGGACGGCGTCGTCGCGTCGCCGTGCGGCAGGCTCAGGTCGGCGGCATGGCGCAAACCCGCCACGCGCGTGGCCAGGATGGCGCAGGCGCGCTCGACCTGGCGCGACAGCACCACGATCTTGCTGCCCGGCTGCACCGGCGTCGGCGCGCCGCCGCAGAACAGGCTGAAATCGATCACCCCAAGCAGGCTGCCGCGCGCGTTGACCAGCCCGCTGTACCACGGCTGTGTCAGCGGCACGCGGCTGGGCGCGCGCATGTCCAGCACCTCGCCGGTGTCGGCCAGCGGCAGCAACCAGTTGCGCGGCCCGACCTGCAGCGCCAGGTAGCTGTCGGCCGCGGGCAGGCTGCGCGCCTCGCGCAGGCGCCGGGCCAGCATGGCCTGGTAGTCCTGCAAGCGGGTCTGGCGGGCACGGAGGTCTTGGCGTGGCGCGTTCATCTGGCGGTCCCCGGAACAGGTGGCGGCGGCATCCCGTACGGCATGCGCGCGCGAAATCAGTGCGACAGCGCGGCGATCTTGCCCAGCAGCTCTTCGCCGTCGACGGGCTTGACGATGTAGTCGGACGCGCCCTGGCGCATGCCCCAGATGCGGTCGGTGTCCAGGCCCTTGCTGGTGCACATGATCACGGGGATGTCCTTGAAGCGGTCGTCGCGCTTGATCGCGCGGGTGGCCTGGTAGCCGTTCTGGCCGGGCATCACCACGTCCATGAGGATCAGGTCGAAATTCTCGGCTTCCAGGCGCGCGAAGGCCTGGTCGCTGTTGCCGGCGACCGCGACCTTGAAGCCGCGCTTGCCGAGCAGGTCGGACATGAACAGGGCTTCGGTCGGGGAATCGTCGACGATCAGGATCTTGTTGATGGCAGTCATGAGGTTTTCCTTCGATGCAGTTCGGTTCACTCAGGCCGGCAGCACGGCACCCGCGGCCTGGCACGACAGGCAGCCCTGCACGGCCTGCAGCAGCGCTTCACGGGTGAACGGCTTGGCCAGGTGGTCATGCGCGCCGACCAGGCGGCCGCGCGAGCGGTCGAACACGCCGTCGCGAGAGGACAGCATGATCACGGGGATGGCATGGAACCGGGGGCTTTTCTTGATCAGGGAGCAGGTCTGGTACCCGTCGAGCCGGGGCATCAGGATGTCGCAGAAGACCAGGTCCGGATGCAGATCGCCGACCTTGGCCAGCGCCTCGAAGCCGTCTTCGGCCAGCGTCACCTGGTATCCCGCCTGCGACAGGAATATCTCCGCCGTGCGGCGGATGGTGCTGGAATCGTCGATCACCAGCACCTTGCGGCGCGGCGGCGCCGTGGCATCTGGTGTGGAATTGCCAGGCGTCGCGTGGACGCCGGCGGCAGTGACCCGCTGGTTTTCTTCTGTTTGAGCGACCCGCATGTTGTTCCCGCGACCAGCTGCCCCATGCAGAGCGCCGGCAATCACTTGAGAACACCCGTGCGAAGCAGCGCGACCCATGCGCGCCCCGACGGACCCCCGACAAATTCTTATTTCCCTTCAAGGCCGGGCTGTGCCCGGCAGCGGCGGTGCGTGGAACCCGCACCTGCCTGCCGTCTTCCCCACCGATGGCGGATGGACGGCCAGTCATTTTGCAACAGAGTGTGACAAGACGCCGGGGGGCCGTCAATCCGGTCCGGCGGGCCCTTGTCGGCGTTCTGTCGCATTGGCGCGACGCGCGCGGCCAGTATGCGGCTTTTCTGTGAAGCCTCGATGGCGTGCAGCCGACATGGCGCCTGCCGCCCCGCCGGGCTCGTCAGATGGCAACCATCTCGAAATCTTCCTTGCGCGCGCCGCACTCCGGGCAGGTCCAGTTGATGGGCACGTCTTCCCACCGGGTCCCGGGGGCGATGCCGTCTTCCGGCGCGCCTGTGGCTTCGTCGTAGATCCAGCCGCAGATCAGGCACATCCAAGTTTTGAATTCTTCGTCCATAACAGGCTCTGGCCACTCTCCATTAAAATCCAGCGCAGATGGTACCGAAACCGTGACGCCGACGCCAGCCGGCGACCGCCGGAATCGTGCCAGTTCCGCCGTGTTCGCGCCTGTTAGCACCCTGTTAGCGCATGATTGGCAGCCAATTGCAGCGAAATTCAGCTGTTCTTGCCGCATGTCAACGACAAGCTCCGGGCCCAGCCGGACACGTTCTCCGCAGACTTGATTCCCACCTCAACGCCATGTCCCGTAATCAGCAGCTCTTCGACCGCGCCCAGCAGACCATCCCCGGCGGCGTCAACTCGCCCGTGCGCGCCTTCCGCTCGGTGGGCGGCACGCCGCGCTTTATCACGCGCGCCGAGGGAGCCTATATGTGGGACGCCGACGGCCAGCGCTATATCGACTACATCGGCTCCTGGGGCCCGATGATCGTCGGCCACGCCCACCCGGAGGTGGTGCGTGCCATCCAGGAAGCCGCCACGCACAGCTTCTCGTTTGGCGCGCCGACCGAGGCCGAGATCGTGATGGCCGAGGAAATCTGCAAGCTGGTGCCGTCGATCGAGCAGGTGCGCCTGGTCTCCTCCGGCACCGAGGCCACCATGAGCGCGCTGCGCCTGGCGCGTGGCTTTACCGGCCGCGACCTGATCATCAAGTTCGAGGGCTGCTACCACGGCCATGCCGACAGCCTGCTGGTCAAGGCCGGCTCGGGCCTGCTGACCTTTGCCGACACCACGCAGAATGCGCCCTCTTCGGCCGGCGTGCCGGCGGACGTGACGCGCCACACCATGGTGCTGGAGTACAACAACGTCGAGCAGCTCGAGCAAGCCTTTGCCAAGCATGCCGGCGAGATCGCCGCGGTGATCGTCGAGCCAGTGGCCGGCAACATGAACCTGGTGCGCGCCACCGATGCGTTCCTGAAGGCCATGCGCGAGCTGTGCACGCGCGACGGCGCGGTGCTGATCTTTGACGAAGTGATGACTGGCTTCCGCGTGGCGCTGGGCGGTGCGCAGGCGCACTACGGCATCAAGCCGGACATGACCTGCCTGGGCAAGGTGATCGGCGGCGGCATGCCGGCCGCGGCCTTCGGCGGGCGGCGCGACATCATGGCCAAACTGGCGCCACTGGGCGGCGTCTACCAGGCCGGCACGCTGTCGGGCAACCCGCTGGCGGTGGCCGCGGGCCTGACCACGCTCAAGCTGATCCAGGCGCCGGGCTTCCACGACCGGCTGGCGGCGCAGACGCGCAAGCTGGCCGATGGCCTGGCCGAAGCCGCCAGGGCCGCCGGCGTGCCGTTCGCGGCCGATGCGGTCGGCGGCATGTTCGGCATCTACTTCCGCGACGGCGTGCCCGGCAGCTTTGCCGAGGTGACCAAGAGCGACACCGCGCGCTTCAACCGCTTCTTCCACGCCATGCTGGACCAGGGCGTCTACCTGGCGCCGTCGGCATTCGAGGCCGGCTTTGTTTCGGCGCAGCACGACGACGCCATCCTGGCGGCCACGCTCGACGCCGCGCGCAAGGCGTTCGCGGCCGGCTGAGCCCCGTCAGGCGGGCGGCGCCCGGGGCGCCGCCTGCCACATGGGCGGTGCGCTACACTTGGGATTCGCTTAATCCATGTCTAACCCGCGGAGTTTCCCGATGCGCGCCTCTTCGTCCCTGTCCTCGCCGCTATCCGTCTTCCGCTGGCTGCTGCTGGCGGTCATGGCCAGCCTGCTGTCCGCGTGCGGCTACAACGACTTCCAGTCCAAGGACGAGGCGGTCAAGGCGGCCTGGAGCGAAGTCATCAACCAGTACCAGCGCCGCGCCGATCTGATCCCCAACCTGGTCAACACCGTCAAGGGCTACGCCTCGCACGAGCGCGAGACCCTCGAAGCGGTGACCAAGGCCCGCGCCGCCGCCACCAGCATCCAGGTCTCGCCCGAGACCCTGAACGACCCGGAAGCCTTCAAGCGCTTCCAGCAGGCGCAGGGCGAACTGTCCGGCGCACTGTCGCGCCTGCTGGCCGTGTCCGAGAACTACCCGCAACTGAAGGCCGATGCCTCGTTCCGCGACCTGCAGTCGCAGCTCGAAGGCACCGAGAACCGCATCACCGTGGCACGCCAGCGCTATATCGCCGCGGTGCAGGACTTCAATATCCTGGCGCGCAGCTTCCCGACCAACCTGACGGCGATGATCTTCAAGTACCCGGTCAAGCCGTCGTTCACGGTGGAAAACGAGAAGGCCATCTCCACGCCGCCCGCGGTCAAGTTCTGAGGCTGCACACATGGGCCACACCCTGCGCTCGCGCCTGCGGCTGGGCTGGCTGGCCGTCGCCCTGCTGTGGCTGGCGACAATCCTGTCCGGCCCGGCGCTGGCGGCTGACGGGTTCGTGCCGGTGCCGCCGCTCACCCAGCGCGTCACCGACCTGACCGGCACGCTGACGCCGCAGCAGCGCGGCGCGCTGGAAAACGTGCTGGCGGAATACGAGCAGCAGCGCGGCAGCCAGATCTTCGTGCTGATGGTCCCCACCACCGACCCCGAGCCCATCGACGCCTACAGCATCCGCGTGGCCGACGCCTGGCGCGCCGGGCGCAAGGGCATCGACGACGGCGTGATCGTGCTGATCGCCAAGGACAACCCGCCGGGGCTGCGCAAGATGCGGCTGGAAGTGGGCCGCGGCGTGCAGGGCTCGCTGACCGACGCCATGTCCAAGCGCATCCTGCAGGACATCATGGCGCCGCACTTCCGCCAGAACGACTTCTACGGCGGGCTGGCTGCGGGCATCTCCGCGATCCAGGCCACCATCGACAAGGAAGGCCTGCCGGGCCCGCAGGCACGCAAGGTGCAGCAGGCGTCCGCGCTGGCCGACTTGCTGCCGGTGCTGTTCCCGCTGGCGATCATCGTGTTCTTCTTCCTCAGTGCAATCCTGCGCCGGCGCGGCCCGCAGATCGTCACCACCCGGCGCGGCCGCGATGTGATCGCCGGCGGCCTGGGCGGGCTGGGCGGCTATGGCATGGGACAGGACTGGGGCCGTCGCGGTGGCGGCTGGGGCGGTGGTGGTGGATTTGGCGGCGGCAGCGGTGGTGGCGGCTTTGGCGGCGGGGGCGGCGGCGGCTTCGATGGCGGCGGCGCCTCCGGCAACTGGTGACAGCAAGGAATACAGACGATGCCGAATCTGCGACGCGCACTGCACCACATCGCCACCACGGCCAGCGCCGCGCGCCGGCACTTCCCGCCTGACGCGCAGAAGCAGCTGCACCAGGCCGTGCATGCCGGTGAAGCCCGCCACCGCGGCGAGATCCGCGTGGTAATCGAGGCCAGCATGCCAGTCGGCGATGCCTGGGCCGGGGTCACGCCGCGCGAGCGCGCCCGCTTCCTGTTCGGCGCGCTGGAAGTCTGGAATACCGAAGACCATACCGGCGTGCTGCTCTATATCAACCTGGCCGACCATGCGGTCGAGCTGCTGGCCGACCGCGGCATCGACGCCCGCGTGGGTGCCGACACCTGGCGCGAGCTGTGCGACGAGCTGGCGCGCGGACTCAGGAAGAACCTGTCGGTGGAGCCGGTGCTGGCCACGGTGGCGCGCATCCACGACCTGCTGGCCACGCACTTCCCGTCGGATGATGGGTATAACCCTAACGAACTGGACGACCGGCCGATCGTGCTCTAGGGCCTGTCTATGGTTTCACCATCGGTCCTGAACACAATGGCGAGCGATGCGCCGGCGAGCCCGCCTCGCTGATTGCCGTTCCGACCTTCGGTGTCCCAGCTCTCTTCGCGATTTCCCCATTCTCCCGAATCAGCTCGCAAGTGCCAGTGCCAGCATTTGCGTGAGAGGGGAGCTTTTCATGCGCGAAACATACTTTTGCCCGATATGACCTCCAGCGCTCAAGGGCTACGCTTGGTGAACAACTGCATCACAGCGAGAGAGGTAGAGCATTCAGACTCCGCTGAATAAGGGGAGGACCATGTTGGAAATCGCAGCGGAGAAAGACCGGCGGGCACCTGCGCCCAAAATAGACCTTCGAGAATTGCTGTTGGAGGCTGGTCTCAGAGCTGCCACCGCCTTGGTGTTCGCATTATTCGCATACGCGGCAATCCGGCAGTGGATTGCTGACCCAACGCGAATCACCTTGCTGCTGCTCGTATTGGCAAATTGCCTGACGGTTGGCCTGTCCCTGTTTGTCCGGGTTCCGAAGAAGCGAGACTGGAATCCCGTCACAGTACTCTGCTCATTGGGAGCTTCGTACTACTTCATTGGAGTAAACCTGGGGCCAGGGAACAGCCTGGTACCCGAACTGTTCGGGGCTGGCCTGCAGATCCTCGGGATTTCGTGGCAAATCTATGCAAAGGTCTCGCTGCGTTTCTCGTTCGGGATACTGCCTGCCAATCGTGGGATTGTGTCGCACGGCGCTTACCGATTTGTGCGACATCCGATCTACCTGGGCTACTTCATCGCCGACGTCGGCTTTTTGCTAACGAACTTCGGGTTGCAGAACTTGCTTGTCTACGCCGGCCTGTATGCCCTGCAGGCGGTGCGGATAAATCGGGAAGAAAAGCTGCTGTCCGATGATCCCGAGTACCGCCGGTATCGCGAAACTGTACGGTTTCGCGCATTGCCGGGCGTTTACTGAGCGGCCCCTGCCCAATCGTCAGCGGGGGCGGCGCGCGCCCATCAGATACCAAACCGCCGCCAGCGCCTGCAGCACCACCAGTCCGCTCCATGCCGCCAGGTGCGCTGCCTTCGGATATTGGCCACCGGTAGCCGGCCACAAATCCAGCACGAAGCCGACCCCGACCTGGCAGGCAAAGGTCGCGAGGAACACCGTCAGCGTCAGCGCCGTGGTGGCGCGGCCGATCAGCGCGTCCGGGAAGCTGCGCGCCAGCACCGCATAGGTCAGGATGCCGCTCGAGCCGAACACGCCATAGGCCGCCCACAGCAGCGCCGGCGGCAGCGGCACCTGTGCCATCAGTAGCACCTGGACCACGATAAAGCCGGTCATGCCCGCACCGGCAAAGGCGTACAGGCTCACGCCAATCCGCTCCAGGTGGCGCGCGGCCCAGCCCGCGCCGACGCAGCCGGCCATCATCGCAAAGCCGATCACCGAGACCAGTCGCGCGCTGGTGGCGGGGCCGAAGCCAGCCACGTCGCGCATAAAGGCCCCGACCCACAGCGTCTGCACCGCCAGGAACACGCCCTGGTTGAGCAGCGTCAGCGGCACCACGCGCCAGAAGCGCTCGCTCGCCAGGATCTGGCGCGTGCCGCGCAGCTGTTCGCGCAGGCTTTCCTTGCCGGCGCGCGGCTTGTCGGGCACGCCGAACCACAGCAGCACCGCCATCGCCAGCGAGACGCCCGCCAGCCCGGCGCTGACCGTGCGCCAGTCGGTGAGCGACAGCAGCCACGACAGTGGCGTGCCGACCAGCACTGCGCCCAGCCCGCCGATGGCCATCACCACGCCATTGAGCAGCGGCATGCGCGACAGCGGGAACCACATCGACAACGCCTGGATGGCCGCGCCCAGGCACACCGATACGCCCACGCCAATCAGCAGCCGGCCAGCGGCCAACCCGGCCATGCCGGGCGCCATCGCGAACACCAGCGAGCCGGCCACCGCCACCAGCAGCATCGCCGCCTCGGTGCGGCGCGGGCCGTAGCGGTCCAGCAGGATGCCCGCCGGCAGCTGGGCGCAGGCAAAGCCGAGGAAGTAGAAGCTGGTGAGCAGGCCCAGGTCGCCGGCATTCAGGCCCAGCTCGCGCGTCAGGTACGGCGCAAAGCCGAGGTTGACCCCGCGGAACACATAGGAGACGAGAAAGCCCAGCGAGAACACCGCCAGCACGCGCCAGCGGGCCCGGGCGGGCTGCGCAGCGGGTTGCAGGTCCGGCGGCGCGGAAGACAAGTCAGGCGTCGTGGTGGTCGTCATGGCCTGCATTGTCTTCCCCATTCCGGTGCAAGGCCAACGAAAGATACCCGCCGCAATTGTGAGTAGAATTTGACGGCCATGGCCAATTCTCCCGGCAGTCGAGCCGGTCGCCCCGTCCACCTGCCGCCCCTGCAAGCGCTACGCGCGCTCGAGGCCGCCACGCGCCACCGCAGCTTCTCGCGCGCGGCGGAAGAGCTGGCACTCACCCACAGCGCCATCAGCCACCATATCCGCGGGCTGGAGACCAGCCTGGGCACCAAGCTGTTCCAGCGCACCGGCAACCAGATGACGCCGACCAGCGCCGGCGCGCGGCTGGCCGAGCAGGTGCGCGGCGCGCTCGACAGCCTCGAAAGCGCGCTGCGCGAGGCCGGCAACAGCGCCGCCCCGCCGGTGGTGCGGCTGCAGGTCAGCGTGATGGCCGACCTCGCCAATGCCTGGCTGATCCGCCGGCTGCCCAGCCTGCACGCGCAGGTGCCGTCGCTGGACCTGCACCTGCGCCTGCACGCCGAGATCACGCCGCCGGACCCGTACAGCGTAGACGTGGGTATCTGGCACCAGCGCATCGACCTGCCCGGCTTCGAGTGCCACAACCTGATCGAGGATCATGTGATCGCGGTGGCCAGCCCGGCGCTGCTGGCGCGCTACCCCGGCTTCACGCTGGCCGACGTGCCGCGCCTGCCGATGCTGCGCTTTGCGCTGCGGCCCTGGCGCGACTGGCTCGAAGCCGCCGGCCTGCCCGGCGACGAGCCCGAGCGCGGCCCGATCTTCCAGGACGCCGGGCTGATGCTGCAGTCCGCGGTCGCCGGGCTGGGCGTGGCGACCGCGCGCGCGCAGCTGGCGCACGACTATCTGGCCAGCCGCGAGCTGGTGCAGATCGGGCCCACCCGCATCCCGTCGAGCCTGCAGTACTGGGTCACCTGGCGCGAGGGCAATCCGCGCGAGAAAGCGATCCAGCAATTCCACGCGTGGTTGCAGGAACAGGTGCGCCAGGGAAGCGCTGCCAACGAACGCTGCCGGCGCTGACAGTGGCGGGCAGTTTCATTCCTGAAATTGATTCGCCCGCCGATGTTGGCAATACGAATCATTTTCGTCCACGCAAGCAAAATCAACGGGTTGGCGTCTTACGCGAGCTGAGCGGCGGTGTGTCAGCGGCGTGCACATCAAGGGCGCCTACTGGCCCCGAGTTTCACAAATGCAACCATATTTCACGCCGGGCCCACCGCCTTGAAAAATCTGCCCACCCCATCCAAACAGATGAGAAACGGCTGGGGCCGTCGTGCCTCGATTCGTGCAAAGGCCTGTCAACGTGGCGTTTATCTCAGCCCGACCACGCCTGCGCGGGGCGCGCGGCGCCAAAAGGCTGAGGTCTTTCCCGCTGCGCCGGGGCTGTGGCCGGGGTACACGCTTCACGCCGTTGTAACGAGGATGAAACTCCTGGACGAGATCACCCGCGTGCAGCATCAGAGCCCTGGCGCCCTAACCTTTGAAATCCGGCCTCCCCTCTTTAGGATGGCCTTCAGCGGCGCTAAGTATCGTATGACGCACCTACGGCGCGCTGAGCGTGCGTAACACGTCCCATAACAATTCGGACAGATGCTGCATCGCAACACAAAATGGCCAGTCGACGTATCAAAAACGGAACGTAATAACTCGCCGAGGCCTGGCCACAACTGGCCGGAAATTCGCCTTTTCCTTTGCTATCAACGATTTAGCCCGCTCTGGCACGTTCGTCGCACTTATGTCCGCGCGAACAGAAGCCCGGAACAGGGGGACGACTGGAACCGAAGCGGCAACACAGTGGCACGGGGTCGCCGAAGATCAGTTTCAGTACGATCCCCGCAAACTCCCAGGGCGGGATTCGGGCTGGCGCTGTAAGCGAGGGGTCACGCGGCAGGGACTGGCCCGCATCGGTGGACACCTTGCCGTGGCCGCCGGCAAGGTCAGAAGGAGGTCTTTCAGGGACACGGGCCGCAAGCTTGCGTGAGCGGCCCGTGAAGCCTGGAAACTGCGCGTCGCCACGGCAAGCCGGGCGGCATACAGAAAACAAGACAGCCGCCCGGCATCGCCGGAGCGCCTGACAAAACGGGGTGTAGCGAAGGCCTGCCATGCAGGCGCAGCGAAGCAGCCGCCGTCGCGACCGACGCCATCATCAGGGGCGAGGCCGCGACGGCGGAGGGAACGGGCCGGTCAGCCCGTGCAGCGCGGCGCCCGGGCGGCAAGAGAACAAGTTTTCGGGAGGGTGCCGGGCCGTGGCAACGTAACGATGCGGCCGGCGCAAGCCTTAGCAGTACCGAAGCCAGTGACGGCATCCGCCGGCGCCGGCTTCGTCAAAAAAAATCCGGGGAAATCGTATGAGCGCATATGCCAATCGTCCGCTGCTGTACCTGTCGCAGCACCATGACGCCATGCTATGCAGGCTACTCGCACAGCGGGGCTGGAAGATCAGCTTCGCGTCGAACCTGCACGACCTCAATGCGCTGCCACACGGCGCCCAGCCCATCGCCGCCCTGCTCGACCTGCACTGTGGCTTCAGCGATGCCGAGCTGGAGTCGTTCGAACCCTGGCTCTCGCAACCCCAGATCGGCTGGATCGGCATCGTCGCCAGCCGCGATGCGCTGACCGACGCGGCGCGCCGCCTGCTCGGGCTGTACTTCGTCGACTACTACACCGCGCCGTTCGAGCCCGCCGACCTGGCGCACTCGCTCGGCCATGCGCAGGGCATGGCGCAGCTGCGACCCGGCGTGCAGCGCCCGGTGGCCGGCACCACGCGCGCCGACGGCATGATCGGCAACTGCTCTGCCATGCAGACACTGTTCCGCGGCATCGAGAAGGTGTCGCGCTGGGATACCCCGGTGCTAATCTCGGGCGAGTCCGGCACCGGCAAGGAACTGGCCGCGCAGGCGATCCACCGCGCCTCCGAACGCGCGCAGAAGCCCTTCGTCGCGGTCAACTGCGCCGCCATCCCGCCCACGCTGCTGATGTCCGAGCTGTTCGGCTACGAGCGCGGTGCCTTCACCGGCGCGACCAAGCGCAAGCCCGGCCGAATCGAGATGGCCCAGGGCGGCACGCTGTTCCTCGATGAAATCGGCGACATGCCGCTGGAGAGCCAGACCAGCCTGCTGCGCTTCCTGGAGACCGGGCGCATCGAACGGCTGGGCGGCACCGAATCGGTGGAGGTGGACGTGCGCATCATCTCGGCCACGCACGTGGACCTGGAAGCGGCGATCGCCGCCGAACGCTTCCGCGGCGACCTCTACCACCGCCTGTGCGTACTGCGCGTGCGCCAGCCCCCACTGCGCGAACGCGGCAGCGACATCATGCTTATCGCCGAGCACGTGCTGGAGGGCGTGCGCAAGCAGTCGCCGGCCCGCATCCGCGGCTTCTCGCCCACCGCGCTGCGCGCGATCCAGCTGCACAACTGGCCGGGCAATGTGCGCGAGCTGATCAACCGGATCCGCCATGCCGCCGCGATGTGCGAGGACGGCGTGATCCAGCCCGCCGACCTGGAACTGGCCGCGCCCGTGGAGGAACGCCCGATGACGCTCGCGGCGATCCGCGAGGCGGCCGAGCAGCATGCCATCATCGAGGCGCTGCAGCGACATCATGAGCGGCTGATCGATGTAGCGGCAGAGCTTGGCATCTCGCGCGTGACGCTGTTCCGGCTGATGCGGGATTACAAGCTGCAGGTGAAGAAGGGGGATCTGGGGTTGATCTGCGTGCAGGGCTAGCCGATCCATCGCGGAGGAGCCGACCGATGTCACCTGATGCCTACCTTGAGATGGCCGAAACCGAAGCCTGTCACTGGTGGTTCCGGGGGCGGCGCGAAATCGTCGCCACGATTCTGTCCGGCCTGGCGTTGCCGCGCAACGCTTCCATCCTGGAAATCGGGGCAGGCACCGGCGGAAACCTTGAGATGCTCTCGCGCTTCGGCAATGTCAGCGCTGTGGAAATGGATGGCACTGCCCTGCGGCTGGCACGCGAGAAGGCCCTCGGCGCCTGCGACATCCGCAGCGGCAGATGCCCTGACGACATGCCATTCGCGGAGCACAGCTTCGACCTGGTTTGCCTGCTGGACTGCCTTGAACACATTGCCGACGACGCCGGGTCGCTGGACTGCGCGGCAAGGATGCTAAAGCCAGGCGGAGCCGTGCTCATCACCGTGCCGGCCTACCAATGGCTATGGAGCGCCCACGACGTTTTCCTGCATCACCAGCGCCGCTACAGCAGGCGCTCGCTGCATGCGCTGGCCACGCGCTGCGGCATGCGCGTGCAACGGATGTCCTATTTCAATACGCTGCTGTTTCCGCTTGCGGTTGCTGCCCGCGTCGGCGACCGGCTAAGCGGCAACCAGAAGGCAACGGGAGCGGGCCTCCCGCCCCAACCCGTCAACCACGCCTTGCACCGCCTGTTCAGCACGGAACGCCACTGGCTGGCACGCGGATCGCTGCCGTTCGGCATTTCCCTGATGGCCGTCATGCGCGCATCGTGAACGCCAGCACCGCCGCGCCCGAACTGCGCCGGGTCACACGCTTCCTGGTATCGGGCGCCACCTCGACGGGCGTGCATGTCGCCATCACCGCGACGCTGGTCACCGCGCTGGCGACCTCACCGGTCACGGCAAACTGCGTGGCCTTTGTGTGCGCGACAGCCTGCTCCTATCTGCTCAACACCCTGTGGAGTTTCTCTTCACAGCTGCGCCACCGGACCCTGGGCCGCTTTGCCGGCGTATCCCTGCTCGGGCTGTGCCAGACCATGGGCATTTCCTGGACCGCCCAGTACGTGGGGGCCAGCTATTGGGTGGGCCTGGCCTGCGTCGTGGTGACGGTGCCGGTCTTCACCTACCTTGCGCACCGGGCCTGGACGTACCGGGATTAGGCATCGCCACGCGGCCAGGCCGCAATGCATCAGCGGCATCAGCGGCCGCTGCCCACTTTCCCGCGGTCGATCCGGATCACGCGCCTGCCGGAAGCGATCAGCCGGTCCTGACCGGTTTCCTGGTAGCGACGCCGCACCAGGTAGATCGGCCGTCCCTTGGCTTCATCATAGATGCGGCCGACATACTCGCCGACCACCCCCAGGCCGATCAGCTGTATGCCCCCCAGGAACAGCAGCACTGACAGCAGCGATGCATAGCCCGGGACATCGACCCCAAGGATCAGGGTCCGCGCCACGATAAAGCCGCCGTAACCGAAAGCGCCAAGCGCGATCACGATGCCGATATAGGTCCAGCTGCGCAACGGCATGGTGCTGAAGCTAGTAATGCCCTCGAGCGCAAGATTCCACAAGCGCCAGCCAGAGAACTTGGAACGCCCCGCGCTGCGCACTGCGCGCTCATAGGGCACGATCACGGTCCGGAAGCCTACCCACGCGAACAGGCCCTTCATGAAGCGATGCCGTTCCGGCAGTTGCTTCAGCGCATTGATCACGGCGCGGTCCATCAGGCGGAAGTCGCCGACGTTCTCGGGGATCTTCAGGTCAGACAGGCAGTTGTGCACGCGGTAGTAGGCAGCCGCGCTCACCCGCTTCAGGAACGAGTCGCTGGCCCGGCTGGTGCGCTGCGCCAGGACCACCTCGGCGCCTTGCCGCCAGCGCTGGACCAGCGTGGGGATCAGCTCGGGAGGATCCTGCAAGTCAGCGTCGAACGGGATCACGGCATCCCCGGCCGCTTCATCGATACCGACGGTCAGCGCGGCTTCCTTGCCGAAGTTGCGCGTCAGGTCGATGACGCGGATGCGCGCGTCGCGCCGCGTCTCGACCAGCAGCCGGGCAAGCGTATCGTCCGTGCTGCCGTCATTGACGCAGACGATCTCGAAGTCAGTCGCCGGAATCGCTTCCAGGATCGGCACCACACGGGTGAAGAACGCATGCAGCGCGGCCTCCTCGTTGTAGAACGGCACCACCAGCGACAGCAGCTTGGATTCAAAGTTGACCATGATCTGCTTCCTCCACGGCGCGCGATGCCGCGCGCCTCGTCATCAGGCATCACACGATGCCTTGCCCGTCCGTTCCTGCCGGATTCGCCATACGCCCAGCGCCAGCGCCAGCATCAGGCCCAGCGGCATCGGCTGGAAGCCGATCCACCCGCCCAGCGACATGCCGTACAGCGGCAGCAGCCACAGCAGCACCAGCAGTTCGCGCTCGCCGCGCAACCAGCCATTGCGGTGGCCATGCGTTCCCAGCCAGGCAATGGCCAGGCCGAGGAAGGCGAGGTCGTAGTCCCAGAGATAGGCTGGCACCAGCAGCCCGGCGCAGGCCAGTACCGCGGCGCGCAGCGCGAAGCTGCACGGCCGCGACCAGGCATAGATCACCGCAGCCAGCGCCGCTGCCGCGACCATGGCGTGCAGCGCGTAGGACAATGCCAGGCTGCCCGACAGCGCCTTCACCGCCACGAACACGGTCGGCATGCGTTCGAATAGCACGGCGCCCTTCTCCAGTTCAGCGGCGGCACGGCCGGCGTTGCCCAGGAAGGCGACGAAGGGCTCGGTGCCGAATGCCAGCAGCGCTGCCAGCGCAAGCGCCAGCGCCGTGGCCGCCATCGCGCCCAGCGCACGCCAGTTGCGCGCGCACAGCAGTGCCACCGGGAACATCAGCGCAAGGTGCGGCTTCACCGTGACCAGCCCGAGCAACACGCCGGCTAGCACCGGGCGCGAGCGCAGGCAGGCCAGCGCCAGGCCGGCGCAACCCGCCAGCCATAGCGCGTTCTGGCCGCAGGCGAGCACGACGGCGATTCCAGGGAAGGCCATGCCGGCCAGCCATGCCTCGCGCGGAAGCGTGCGGCACAGCGCCCACGCATACCAGCCGGCGCCGCCGGCGAGGAAAAGGAACGTCGCCAGCCCGTACGGCAGCAGCCCGAAGGCCAGCACAAACAACAGAAAGGTCGGCGGATACAGCCACGGCAGTACACCGTAGCCGAGGGCAAGGTTGGGCACGGTAGCAAGTTCTACCTGCCACAGCATGGCGTAGTCGTAGGGCGCGGCAGCGCCGTTGGCCAGCGCCAGCTTGGCTGCGCTCCAGAACACGACGAAATCGCCGCCGGGAGCGAACACGCCTGGCACCTGCAGTGCGCAGGCGCGGAAGCTCCAGATGCCGAAATACAGTGCATAGCAGACCAGCGCCACACGCGAGTACAGGCGCAGGCGGCCGAGGTCGAGCCAGTGGGCGGCGGGCGCGCGGCGCGTGCCCTGCCCGGGCGTGACCGGCTGCATGGATATCTGCGTCATGGAAGGCCCCCGTTCTCTTGTCCGTGCGGGCTGTCTGTGTACGCATTGCGCAGCCGCTACCGGCGGCAATGGGGACGCCCTGTTTTCGCTTAGTCTTGTTGCGCCAAGGCATTAACGCAAGACACGGGGAGAGCCCGCAGCCCGGCTGGCGTGAAATGAAACACGGTGTGGGCCACCGACGTTTCGCTTCTGAATCACGACCCCGGCGCATGCCCGGAAGCCGCCGCGGGCAAGGGATTGCGGGATGCCACCGGGGGCCGGAAGGAGGCATCGCGACGCAGCACGTGAGAGGCTGACGTTTCTATCCGGAAACGTCGGTCCCCCAGGCAGGCGGCTCGTCCATCTGTCGGCCGGTGGCGCGTGACCCACCACTGCCCATCCCTCGCGCTCATCCAGGCGCGGTAGGCGTCGCAGCGATCCTCATGCTTATGGTTGAGCCGCGCACCCGGCCGCCGGCCTTGCGCACCGTGTCGGCTCCAATCAGCCCTAAGCCAAAAGTCGCGTCATCCGAAATCCGTTGCCGCACAAGCGTTTCCAGGTGGCAACGAGCGCCGGCCGAAACCCCGCTTTTGGCCTTGCGCCGGCGCCGGCCAGCTTGCACCGCTGCCCGCAAAGCCTTATGCCGCAACGGTTTCCGCCAGGCTGGCCCACGCTTTGCCTATGCCAGGCATGCGGCGCACCGCCAGGAGCACCGCAACTGCCGACACAGCGATTGCCGACAGCAGACGTACACAAGGGGAAATTAACCATGCCAGCTGACCGCCAGCCCGCGATTCCGCGCCGCTATGCCGCACAGGCCGCCTGTGCGCGCCGCGGCGGCAGCGTGCAACCACGCGCCTTAGCATCCACCGGCAACAGCCATCACGCCGCACGCTGCATGCATGCCTCCGCCGAACGCCGGCTGCAGGCACGCAGCCCGCGCGGCGCACGCGCCGGCGCCGGGCGCTGGCCCTTCCATGCCTGCGCCACCTGCGCGCCCCCGAGCAGCCGCTTTACCCGACCCTGAACCCGTAGTTGTGTTTCAAGCAAGTCCAGAAGCCCGCGAGGGCGCTTTTCCACAGAAGGAGAATGTCATGCAAACCCTGACCCATACCCTGAAGCAGTTTGTCCGCGACGAAGAAGGCGTTACCGCCATCGAGTACGGCCTGATCGCTGCGCTGATCGCTGTCGTGATCATCACCACGGTGCAGACCGTGGGCACCAACCTGAGTTCGGTCTTCAGCTTCATCGGCGACAAGCTCAAGCTGCCGGCCTGATCGAAGCAGCACGGTCCGTGCGGGTGTGGGCGGCGAAGCCCGTCGCCCTACACCCTGCCCGGATTTCAAGTAGACCCAGTTCGGAGACTGCCATGCCGGGCCTGATTGCACTGTGGAGGGCTTTTCAACGCGATGAACAGGGCGTGAGCGCAATCGAGTACGCGCTGATCGCTGCGCTGATTGCCATGGCCATTGTTACCGCTGTCGGCACCCTGGGCACAAGAGTCAAGGCGCTCTACGAAATGGTCGTGGCAGTCATGCCCGCCATGCCCTGAATCAAGAGGAACGCCATGCACACCACCTCGGCGCTCTCACCGTATATCGGCCCGATCGCCATCGCGATCGTGCTTGCCGCGGCAGCCATCGACCTGCAGCACCGTCGCATCCCGAACTGGCTGACGTTCGGTGCGTGGCTGCTTGCCCTGCCGGCACAGCTGGTAATTCATGGCCTGGGCAGCGGGCTATCTGGCTGGGCGCTGGGCTGGCTCACCGGCCTGACCGTATTCCTGCCGCTGTATGCGCTGCGCGGCATGGCCGCCGGCGACGTCAAGCTGATGGCGGCCGTGGGCGCATGGCTCGGGCCGTCCATGGCGCTGCAGATCGCGCTGATGGCTTTCCTGCTGGGAGGGGCCTGGGCGCTGGCACATGTCTGCTGGTTCCGCCACGGCAGCCAGGTGGTGCGCAATATCGCCGGGATTGTTCGCGGCAAAGCGCACGGTCCTTCGGTCGGCTCCATGCCCTACGGGGTTGCCATCGCCGCCGGCACGCTGGCCCTGCTCTTTGCCAGCGCATGACGCGGGACACGGTACCGTGGCAGCCAGAGGCTGCTGCCTGAACAACGAGAACGCACACCAGAAAGCGAACGGGGAACAGCAATGATCGAGCATCACGAAACAGCCCAGGCAGCGCGGCATCTCGAGCCGGTGCCGTCAAGCGCCAGGAGCGCGCACGCCGATCACGGCGCGCCGGTACCGCCGTGGCACGTGCTGCCCCGGAGCATCGCCGATACGGGGCTCGACATCTCGCTGCTGCTCGGCCTGCTGCTCAAGGCCGCCTACCTGCACCGCAGCGTCACGCTGGCGGTGCTGACCGATACGCTGAAGCTGCCCGCCACCGTCGTCAACGAAGTGGCCGCCGTGGCAGTGCGCGAGCGCCTGCTGGAGATCGCGCACCGCGGCGCCAGCGACCTGGACGTGCGCTTCCGCCTGACCGACGCGGGCTACACCCGCGCGGCTGACGCCATGGCGCGCAGCAGCTACACCGGCGCGGCGCCGGTCACGCTGGACGCCTACCTCGACGCGGTGCAGCGCCATTCGGTCAGCCACGCGTCGGTGACCAAGGCCGATGTGACCGCGGCCTTCCATGACCTGGTCATCCCGCTGCACCTGCTCGACGCGATCGGCATGGCGCTGAACACCTGCCGCGCGCTGATGATCTACGGCCCGGCCGGCAGCGGCAAGACCTACCTGGCGCAGCGCCTGGGCGCGCTGTTGCCCGGCGCGGTGCCGGTGCCGCACGCGATCACCGTGGCAGGCGAAATCATCCAGGTGTTCGATCCGCTGGTGCATAAGCCGTTCGACGACAGCGAGGCGTCGCTGGCGCACCGCTCGCTGGACCGTCGCTGGATCCTGTGCCACCGCCCGGTGGTTCTGTCCGGCGGCGAACTGACCCTGTCGATGCTGGACCTGCGCTATGACAGCACCTCCGGCTTCTACCAGGCGCCGCCGCACATGAAGGCCAACAACGGCATCTACATCATTGACGACCTGGGCCGCCAGCTGGTAGGCGTGACCGAGCTGCTCAACCGCTGGATCGTGCCGCTGGACCGCAACGTCGACATGTTCTCGCTGCGCACCGGCGTGCGCTTCTCGGTGTCTTTCGATGTGTGGCCGGTGTTTTCCAGCAACCTGGAGCCCGCCGATCTGGGCGACGATGCCTTCCTGCGCCGGCTCGGCAGCAAGCTCTATGTGGGGCCGCTGACGATCGACGACTACCGCGAGGTGTACCACCGCACCGCCGCCGACTTTGGCCTGTCCAGCACCGAAGCTGTCTTCGACTTCCTGGTGCAGAGCCTGCACTACGAGGGCGACACGCCGCTGCTGGCCTGCATCCCGCGCGACTTGTTGCGGCTGGTCGCGTCCGGCGTGCGCTACCACGGCCACGCCGCGCACGTCACCGAAGAAGCCTTGCTGATTGCCTGGCAGAGCTACTACGGGCTGCGGCCGGCACCCGACATCCCCGGCATGGGACATCGCTGGCCGGGCGGGCACCGCACCGCGGGCTGACACGGCAACCACCACACACCGATCACTGCAGGGAGAGTCATCATGAAAAACACACGCGCAATCCTGATGCTGCTGATTGCCCTCGTCGCCGGCGTGGCGGCGGTGGTGTCGGCATCGCGCTGGCTGGTCCAGCAATCGTCCAGCTCGGTGCGGCAGGTGGCCGTTGCCGCCGCCGACCTGAACCTGGGGCAGCCGCTCAATGGCAGCCAGCTGCGCCTGGTGAGCTGGCCCTCGGGTAGCGTGCCGCCGGGCGCGTTCGAAGACCTCAAGGAGCTGGAAGGCCGCGTGGTGCGCACCAGCCTGCAGCGCGGCGAGCCCATCCTCGACGCCAAGCTTGCGCCGATCGGCACCAAGGGCGGCCTGTCCGCCGTGATCAACGACGGCAAACGGGCCATCACCGTGCGCGTCAATGACGTAGTCGGCGTGGCCGGCTTCGCGCTGCCGGGCAACCACGTCGACGTGATCGTCAATACCAACGAAGAGGCCAAGAGCACCCAGAACGGCAGCATCTCCAAGATCGTGCTGGAGAAGATCCTGGTGCTGGCAGTGGCGCAGCAGGTCAGCCGCGACGACACCCAGCCCAAGGTGGTCAACGCCGTTACGCTGGAAGTCACGCCCGAGCAGGCCGAGAAGCTGGACGTGGCGCGCAGCGTAGGCACGCTGTCGCTGGTGCTGCGCAACCAGATGGACGTGGCCGACATCAACACCGGCGGCGCCACCAAGGGCACGTTGCTGGGCAAGGTCCCGGAACCGGCGCCGGTCAAGGTCATCACCCAGACCGCCACGCGCACCGTGGTCAAGACCCGCACGGTGGCAGCACAGCCCGCCCGCGGCAACTGCATTGGCGTGCTGGCCGGGATGCAGGGCGGTCTCGAGTGCTTCTGACCAGCCCGTGACCCTGACTGACATGACGGACAACGAATCCTGATCAGCATCACCTCTCCGGGGGGAGATTCAAAATGAAACAGAAAATGACCGAAGCCGCCGGCAGCACCCGCACCCTGGTGCTGGCCGTGATCCTCTGCACCCCGCTGGCCGTCGCCGCGCAGGTCGCCATGGAGGCGGGCAACCTGACCAAGACGACCACGCCGGCCGCCGCCAAGGCGCCCGCGGGCCCGATGCAGATGACCATCAGCATGACGCCCGGGGCGCCCGCCACCGTCGCGCAGAACTCCGCCCCGGCGCCCATCCCGGCCGCCGAGGCGCGCGGGCCGAACTGCACCGGCGCGATCCGCAACGAATCCAGCGTGGTGGTGCCGGTCGGCAAGTCGCAGCTGATCCCGCTGCCCGAGGCCGTGCGCAACCGCACGCTGGGCAACCCGAACGTGGTGCAGGCCACCATGGTGTCGCCGCAGACGCTCTACGTGCTGGGCCGCAGCGTGGGCACCACCAACATGATCGTGCAGGGCCGCAGCGGCTCCTGCAGCATCATCAACGTGGTGGTCAATGCCGATGCCGGCGGGCTGCAGACCTCGCTCGGCCAGCTGCTGCCCGGCGAGCCCGGCATCCGCGTGATGACCGCCGCGGACAACCTGGTGCTGACCGGCAGCGTCACCAACGCCCAGTCCGCGCAGATGGCCATGGACATCGCCCAGGCCTACGTCAACGCCGCGCAGGCCGAAGGCAGCAAGAAGGGCGGCGTGCTCAACATGATGTCGGTCGATACGCCGCAGCAGGTGATGCTGGAAGTGAAGGTCGCCGAGGTCTCCAAGACGCTGCTGAACCAGCTCGGCTCGACGGTGAACCTGCAGGGCGGCTTCGGTTCGTGGACCGGCGGCCTGGTGACCTCGCTGCTGACCGGCGCCTCGACCGCGATTTTCGCCAGCAAGGCCAATAACCGGCCCTTCGATATCGCCCTCGATGCGCAGAAGAACGATAGCCTGGTCAAGATCCTGGCCGAGCCCAACCTGGTCACCATCAGCGGCCAGGAAGCCAGCTTCCTCGCCGGCGGCAAGATCTATATCCCGGTGGCGCAGGCCAATGTGCTGAACGGGGCCGGCACCGTCACGCTGCAGGAGGAAGAGTTCGGCGTGGGGCTGAAGTTCACCCCCACCGTGCTGGCCAACGGCCGCATCCACCTGAAGGTGGCACCGGAAGTGTCCGAGCTGTCGCCCACCGGCGCCACCGTGCGCGGCAGCAGCCTGACCGGCCAGACCGTGCTGCCGGTGATCACCACGCGGCGCGCCTCCACCACCGTGCAGATGCGCGACGGCGAGAGCTTTGCCATCGGCGGCCTGCTGCAGGACAGCGCACGCGGCTCGCTGAAGGCACTGCCGGGTGCGGGCGAAGTGCCGGTGCTGGGCACGCTGTTCCGCAGCACGCAGTACCAGCAGGACCTGACCGAGCTGGTGTTCATCATCACGCCGCGCCTGGTCAAGCCGATGCAGACCAACAACTACCCGCTGCCGACCGACAGCTTCTCCACGCCGAACCCGCTGTCGCTCTACTTCATGGGCAATATGGAAGGCCGCGGCAAGCCCCTCCCCATCCCCGCACCGGCGCCGTCGCAGCCCGCCGCGCCGGCCGCAGCGCCCGCCACGGCGCCGTCGGCACCGCGCAGCGAAACCGCGACCGGCACCTCGGTCTCGATGGGGCCGGTGCCGACGGGACGGCCGCTGGATGAGCCCGCCGCACCTGCAGCGGCGCCGGCAGCCGCGACAGCAATGCCGCCGGTCGCCGAAGTGCCGACACCAGCCCAGGCGCCCGTCCGCAGCATCGCGGCCGCCCCGCCAGCCGACGACGCCGCCGCCGCGCGCATCGCCCGCATCGAAGCCACCGCCGCGCGTCTCGCGCAGGCACGGACCGCCGGCACCGGCAGCCACACCGCCTCGGGCGGCAACTGATCCGCCGCGCCCACAGGAGAACCATCATGAGCAAGACCCTCAAGCTTTCGCGCGGCGCCGCCGCCCTGGTGCTCGGCAGCCTGACCTGCCTGACGCTGTCGGCCTGCATGACCTCGACGCCGGTCTGGGACAGCCAGCGCGGCGTGGCGCTGGCCACGGTCACGCAGCTGCAGATCATCAACCCCGACGCGCCGGCCGGCCTTCCCACAGTCACCGGCACCGACGGCAAGACCGCGGTAGCGGCGATGAGGAACTTCGACCGCTCACTGTCCAGGAATCAGCAAAACGGCACGCCCGCCATGACCATCGACTTCGGCGCCGGCGGCTACGGCGGCGTGGGCATGGGCGGCAACGGTTCGCGCTAGCAGATCACGGGGGAGCGCCATCATGACCAGACCCAGGCTTCAGGGCACCACGCTGGCGCGCCGCCACGCGCGGCAGCGCGGCGCCGTCGCCATCATCATGGGGCTCATGATCGTGGTGCTGGTCGGCTTTATCGGCCTGGCGCTCGATCTGGGCAAGCTGTACGTGGCCAAGAGCGAGCTGCAGAACAGCGCCGATTCCTGCGCGCTGGCGGCGGCGCGCGACCTGACTGGTGCCACGCCGCTGATGGTGTCGGAAGCGGCCGGCATCACTGCCGGCTCCCGCAACCAGGCCCTGTTCCAGAAGGAGCAGGTGCAACTGGTGGCCAGCGACAGCGTCACCTACACCGATTCGCTCGACAACCCCTTCCTCGACAAGGACTCGGCCACCTACCCGCTGGACACCATCAAGTACGTGCGCTGCGACGTGTCGCGCACAGGCATCGCCCACTGGTTCGCGCAGGTGCTCAACGCCCTGCCCGGCGTCAATATCGGGCCGAGCACGGTGGCTGCCTTCGCGGTCGCGACCACCACGTCCGCACAGACTGCCTGCGCGATCCCGGTGTTCGTGTGCCGCCCCGACACCGCCACCCCGCCCGTGCCCGGCGGCTACACCATCGGCCAGTGGCTGACCACCAAGGCCGGCACCGAGGACAAGGACAGCGTGGCCTATGGCGGCGGCAACTTCGGCTGGGCCGACCTGACCGGCGGCACCAGCGCCAAGGAGATGGCCAACCAGCTCAAGGGCGCGGGCCAGTGCAACCTGCCCGCGCTGGGCGCGCAGATCGGCACGACCGGGGAGAAGGCCTCGCTGTCCGACGAATGGAACAGCCGCTTCGGCATCATCAAGTCTGGCAAGACGCTGGGCGTGACTGACTTCACCGGCTTTACCTATACCGACGCCACCTGGATCGCCAAGAGCAACGCCTACGACGGCAGCTCGACCGACAGCCTGGGCAACGCGCAGCCCAACTTCCTGGCCGCGCGCAAGGCCTACAACGCCTACCAGGGCGACGCCACCACGAAGCTCGACACGCAGGGCAGTGCCGCCGCCAAGTCCGTCTACGAGGCCGGCGCCGACCGCCGCCTGGTGCTGGCGCCGATCGTGGACTGCACCACACTCGCCACGCCGGGCGCCCACAAGATCCCGGTCACCGGCTGGGCCTGCCTGCTGATGGTCGAGCCCATGCAGAAAGGCGGGAACAACAGCACGGTGCGGCTGGAGTACCGCGGCGATTCGAGCATGGCGGGCAGCCCCTGCGCCACGCAAGGGATGCCGGGCGCAGGCACCGGTGTCGGGCCGCTGGTGCCGGTGCTGGTGCAATAGGAGACGACGATGAAACGGCTCTTGACATCACACAAGCGCCAGCGCGGCGTGGCCGCCGTGGAATTCGGCATCCTGCTCGCGCCGATGGTGCTGATGGCCTGTGGCGTGGCCGAGTTCGGGCGCGCGATCTACCAATACGACACGCTGACCAAGGCCACGCGCACCGCAACGCGGTACCTGTCGCAATTCTCGCCGGAGGACGTCACCTATCCGGCCGCGGAGGCCAAGTGCCTGGCGGTGTATGGCAACAGCGCCTGCTCCGGCACCCCGCTGGCGCCGGGGCTGACCACCTCCATGGTCGTGATCTGCGACCGCGTGGATGCCAGCGGTTGCCCCGGCCAGTCGTTCAACAACGTCAGTACCTACGACAACCCGGGCGGCACCGGCACCCCGGCGGGCACGGTGAACCTGGTCGCCGTCAGGATCACCGGCTTCGCGTATTCGCCGATGCAGTCCTATATCAATGTGGCCGGGCTGACCTTCAGCGATATCTCCACCGTCATGAGGCAAGTGCTATGAGACCGCTCGCCCTCCCCCGCCGCGCCAGGGCGCGCCAGCGTGGCGCCGCGATCGTGGAATTCGGCCTGATCGCGGCCGTGTTCTTCACGCTGCTGATCGGCATCGCCGAGTTCTCGCGCGTGCTGTTCTACTGGAACACCGCCGCCGAAGTGACGCGCCTGGGTGCGCGCATGGCGGTGGTGTGCGACGCCGGTGACGCCGTCATCAAGAACCGCATGCGCGACCTGCTGCCGCTGCTGCAGAACTCGAACATCAGTGTGGCCTACGAGCCCGCCGGCTGCGATTCGGACGCCGCCACCGCCCGCTCCACCTGCCAGAGCGTCACCGTCAGCGTCGCCAACGTCACGGTGGCCACGGTGATCCCGCTGGTGCCGCTGAGCCTGGGCATGCCGCCGTTCACGACCACCATGACGCGCGAAAGCCTGCGCACGTCGACCGGTGGCACGGTATGCAGCTGACAAACGGCGGCCACGACGCCATCCGCCCCCTTACATCGCACCCGAGCATCGACCAGAGCATTGCGAGGACATCATGCTGAAGATCCTGATCGCATCCGAAGACGCCGAACGGCTGGCCGAGATCAACCGGCTTAGCGCCGCGGTCGGCAACTTCCAGGCCATGTCGCTGCAGGAAGGCCTGGCGCGCTTCCCGTATCACGCCAGCCGCCTGCGCATGGCCGACCTGCTGATCCTGGAGCTGCCGGCCATCGGCACGGGACAGATGCTGGCCATCGAGACCCTGCGCCAGCAGCACCCTGACCTGCCCTGCATCCTGGTCACGCCGGCGCCCGGCTCCGAGGTGCTGATCAAGGCCATGCGCGCCGGCATCCGCGACGTGCTGTCGTGGCCGCTGGACAAGGGCCAGCTGGCCGAAGCGCTCAAGCGCGTGGAGGCCACGCATGTGCCGCGCGCACGCGAAGCCGCGCAGGTGATCTCGGTGATCTCGTGCAAGGGCGGTGCCGGCACCAGCTTCGTCGCCGCCAACCTGGGCGATGCGCTGGCGCGCCACCTGACCAAGCGCGTGCTGGTGGTGGACCTGAACCGGCATTTCGGCGACCTCACCCACCTGGTCAGCGACAAGGCGCCGCCGTCCACGCTGCCCGACATCTGCAGCCAGATCGACCGGCTGGACGCGGGCTTTCTCGATGCCTGCCTGGTGCACGTGGACAACGGCTTCGATGTGCTCGCCGGCGCCACCGACCCGGTCAAGGCCAGCCAGATCCAGAAGGACAAGCTGGAGTGGATCCTGTCGGTGATGCAGCCGAACTACGACTTCGTGATCTTCGATATCGGCCAGAGCATCGATCCGCTGTCGATCGGCATGCTGGACCACAGCGACCGCATCTGCGTGGTGGCCGAGCCGGCCATTGCCTACGGGCGCCCGGGCCGCCGGCTGATCGACATCCTGCGCGCGCTGCACTACCCCGCCGACAAGATCCGCCTGGTGCTGAACCGCACTGGCCGCAAGACCGAGATTCCGCTCGCGACGGTGGAGGAGATCTTCGGCATGAAGGTGGCCTTTGCCCTGCCCGACGACCCTGCTGTCGTGGACGAGGCCGTCAGCCACGGCGAGCCCGTGGCCAAGCTGAGCCGGCGCAGCGCCATTGCACGCGCCCTGCAGGCCATGGCCACGCAACTGGCGGCCTCGCCCGAAGCCGAACGGCGCCCGCGGCCCGAGGCGGTGTCACCGTTGCGCCGGCTGATGCTGCGCGCCAGGAGCGCCTGAGCGTCCGGCGGAATCCATCCGAACAGAAACAGATAACGAGGGGAACCCATCATGTCCATCCGCGAACAACTGGCCGGTGCCGGCCCTGCCTTCAATGCCAACGGCCACGCCGCGATCCAGTTCGGCGGGCAGGCCACCGCCTCCGCCTCGCCCGGCTACCACGCGCTCAAGCGCGACGTGCACGAGACCGTGCTGGATCGCGTCGAGCTGGAGCGCCTGGCGCGCTTTCCGCAGGAACAGGTCAGGCAGGAGATCGGCACGCTGGTCAACCTGATCGTCGACGAACAGAAGGTACTGCTCAACGACAATGAGCGCCGCCAGCTCACCGTCGAGATCTACGACGAGATGTTCGGCTTCGGCCCGCTCGAGCCGCTGCTGAAGGATCCCACGGTGTCCGACATCCTGGTCAACACCGCACGCCAGACTTACGTGGAGCGGCGCGGCAAGCTGGAGCTGACCGACGTGGTGTTCTACGACGACGCGCACCTGATGAAGGTGATCGAGAAGATCGTCTCGCGCATGGGCCGCCGCATCGACGAAACCAGCCCGATGGTGGACGCGCGCCTGCCCGATGGCTCGCGCGTCAATGCCATCATCCCGCCCTCGGCCATCGACGGCCCGCTGCTGTCGATCCGGCGCTTCGCGGTCAATCCGCTGCAAGTGTCCGACCTGGTCAACCTGCGCAGCCTGACGCCGCCGATGGCACAGATGCTGCAGGCGCTGTCGACGGCCAAGGTCAACGTGCTGGTGTCGGGTGGCACCGGCAGCGGCAAGACCACGCTGCTGAACATCCTGTCGGGCTTTATCCCCGAGGACGAGCGCGTCATCACCATCGAGGACGCGGCCGAGCTGCAGATGCGCCAGCCCCACGTGCTGCGCCTGGAGACGCGCCCGCCCAATATTGAGGGCAAGGGCGAGATCAACCAGCGCGCGCTGGTGCGCAACGCGCTGCGCATGCGCCCGGACCGCATCATCCTGGGCGAAGTGCGCGGCGGCGAGGCGCTGGACATGCTCAACGCGATGAATACCGGCCATGAAGGCTCGCTCACCACCATCCACGCCAACACCCCGCGCGACGCGCTGACGCGGCTGGAGAACATGGTCAGCATGGCCGGCCTGACCATGCCTGCAAAAGCCATGCGCCAGCAGATCGCCTCGGCCATCACCGTGATCGTGCAAGCGGCGCGCATGACCGACGGGCGGCGCAAGATCATCAGCATCTCGGAGATCACCGGCATGGAGGGCGACATCATCAACATGCAGGAGATCTTCACCTTCCAGCGTACCGGCGTGGACAAGGACGGCACGGTCCGCGGGCATTTCCGCGCCACCGGCGTGTATCCCAAGTTCTCCGAGCGGCTGCGGGTGTTCGGCGTGGGTCTGCCGGACGAGACCTTTGACCCCGCCAAGCGCTACGAAGTCTAATCCGGCTGCCCAGATACAACGACAAGCAACCCCGGGGAGATACACATGAGTACGATCTTCTACGCCTTCGGCATTCTGCTGTTTGTTGCCGTGGTGCTCTGCGTCGAGGGCATCTACCTGTGGTGGAACAACGCCCACGGCCCGGCGGCCAAGCGCATCGAGGCACGGCTGCGGGCGCTGTCCGCGGGCGGCCACGTCAGCGCCGAACGCCTGTCGATCCTGAAGAAGCGCATGCTCAGCAACTCGCCGCGCATGCAGCGGTGGCTGATGAGCGTGCCGCGCATCGGTATGCTCGACCGCTGGCTGGAACAGTCCGGCAGCACCTGGTCGGTGGCGCAGCTGCTGGGCTACTGCGGTCTGGTGGTGCTGTGCGCGGTGGCGCTGATACCGCTGCTCCCGGTTCCCGTGCCGTTCATCCTGGCCGGCGCCGCGCTGGCGGGCTTGCTGCCCGTGCTGCATGTAATCCGGCAGCGCCATAAGCGGCTCACGCAGATGGAAGCGCAGCTGCCGGATGCGGTCGACATGATCAGCCGCGCACTGCGCGCGGGCCACGCGTTCAGCGGCGCGCTGGGCATGGTCGGGCAAGAGATGAAGGCGCCGATCGGGCCGGAGTTCCGCACCACCTTCGAAGAGATCAACTACGGCGTGGCGCTGGACGAGGCCATGACCAACCTCGCCATCCGTGTGCCGATCAACGACCTTCGCTACTTCGTCATCGCGGTGCTGATCCAGCGCGAGAGCGGCGGCAACCTGGCCGAGATCCTCGACACCATCGGCAACCTGGTGCGCGACCGCCTGAAGCTGTTCGACAAGATCCGCGTGCTGTCGGCCGAGGGCCGGCTGTCGGCGTGGATCCTGGGGCTGCTGCCGTTCTGCACCGCCGGGCTGATCCTGGTTGTCAACCCGGGCTTCATGCGGGTGCTGTGGGAAGACCCGCTGGGGGTGCGCATGATCGGCGGCGCGCTGTTCTCGATGGTCATGGGCGTGCTGTGGATGCGCAAGATCATCCGTATCCGGGTATGAGGCGGCACCGTGCAACGTCACAAGCGGCGGCGCTATAACAAGCAGGGACAGCCATCCTGACGGGAGTCCATCATGCAAGGCATTATCCAGGGGTTTCAGGCAGATCAGCTGATCTTGCTTGGGCTGATATTCGTGGCGGCGTTCGGCATGGTGTTCGGCGTGCTGCACGTGTTTTCGCCCGACCGCATGCGGGGGCGCATGGAGCAGCTCGCGGGCCAGGCGGGGAGCGTCGCGCCGGACGCGGGCAAGGTGCAGGCCTGGGTCGACAAGCTGGTGCAGTGGTCCAAGCCCGTGTCGCGGCTGTCGCTGCCCAAGGAAGGCTGGGAGAACTCGCAGCTGCGCGTGCGCTTCATGAACGCCGGCTGGCGCAACACCAGCGCCGCGCCGCTGTACTTTGCCGCCAAGACGGTGCTGGCGGTGGCGCTGCCGATGATCGGGCTGATGGCGCTCAGCGGCCAGCCGGCCATGCAGGAGCGCAACATTATGTTCGCGCTGCTGGCGGTGCTGGGCGCCATCGGCTACTACCTGCCGAACGTGGTGCTGGCGCGCAAGGTGTCACAACGGCAGCGCACCGTGTTCGAAGAATTCCCCGACGTGATCGACCTGCTGACCGTGTGCGTGGAAGCCGGCCTCGGGCTCGATGCGGCGCTGATGCGCGTGGCCGACGAGCTGGCGCTGCGCTGCCCGGTGCTGGCCGACGAGCTGCAACTGATGCTGCTGGAGTTGCGCTCCGGCTTCTCCAAGGAAAAGGCGCTTTCGAACCTGTCGCTGCGCACCGGGGTGGAGGACGTCGACAAGTTCGCCTCGATGCTGATCCAGGCCGACCGCTTCGGCACCAGCCTGGGCGAGTCGCTGCGGGTGCTGTCGGACATGCTGCGCACCAAGCGTCGCATGCGGGCCGAGGAGCAGGCGGCCAAGATCGCACTCAAGCTGCTGTTCCCGCTGATCTTCACCATATTTCCCTCACTGCTGCTGGTGCTGCTGGGACCGGCGTTTATCCAGATCTATCGCGTCCTGTTGCCGACGATGGCAGGACAGGGTGGATAGTACTCACGGGTAACCAATTGCGGTTCCCCCGGCTGTCTCCCGGCGCAATGCCGGCCAGACAGTCCCTTGCCCGGACCTGGTTCCGGGCTTTTTTGTTTACGGGCCAAACCGGCACGGGACTTGACCGGAGCGGCAGGCTTCTAAAGAATGCAAGCAATTCCCCCGCCGACCTCGCCCCGGAGTCCCCATGAAGCTACGCATCCTGAGCGACCTGCATATCGAGCACAACATGCCGCAGTCGGTACCGGACTGCGACGCAGACATCGTGGTACTGGCCGGCGACATCGCCAACGGCCGCGACGGCATCGACTGGGCGGCACGCACCTTCAGCCAGCCGGTGGTCTATGTCCCCGGCAACCACGAGTACTACGAAAGCAATTTCGACACCGTCGACCGGTTGATGGCGGAAGCCGCCGCCGATCACTCCGGCATGCAAGTTCTCAACGGTTCGGTGGCCGAGTTCAGCGGCGCGCGCGGGCGCGTGCGCATCCTCGGCACCACCTGGTGGACCGACTACACGCTGTTCGGCAACGACCGGCGCGAGGACGCGATGCAGGCCTGCGCCGCAGTGATGCTGGACCACCGCCTGATCGAGCTGGCCGGCGACGACGGCCGCGCGCGGCACTTCACGCCGGAGGACGCGCTGGCGCGCCACCAGGCCGCATCGGCCTGGCTTGCCGCCCAGTTGGCGCAGCCCTTCGACGGCAAGACGATAGTAGTCACCCATCACGGCCCCGACCTCGGCAGCCTGGACCCGCGCTATTCGCATGACCTGGTTTCCGGCGGCTTCCTCTCGCGCCGGCCCGACCTGGTGGCGCAGGCCGACCTGTGGATACACGGCCATACCCACACCAGCTTCGACTACTGCATCGACGATTCGCGCGTGGTGTGCAATCCGCGCGGCTATGTCAGCCGGCGTACCGGCGAGCTGGAGAATCAGCGCTTCGACTGGTGTTGCGTGGTCGAAGTCTGACGCCGCGGCGCGCGCCTTCAGCGGGCACCGTTCAAAATAAAAACCCCCGCGGGCTCGCACCCGCGGGGGTTCTTGTCTGACAGCCTGCCGGCAATCACCGGCAGTCGGTCGGCACAAATTACATCATGCCTTCCATGCCACCCATGCCGCCCATGCCGCCCGGCATTGCCGGAGCCGACTCTTCCTTCGGCGATTCGGCCACGGCGCAGTCGGTGGTCAGCATCAGCGAAGCCACCGAAGCGGCGTTCTGCAGTGCGGTGCGGGTGACCTTGGTCGGGTCCAGCACGCCCATTTCCACCAGGTCGCCGTACTCGCCCGAAGCCGCGTTGTAGCCGTAGTTGCCCTTGCCTTCGATGACCTTGGCAACGACGACCGACGCTTCTTCACCGGCGTTCAGCACGATCTGGCGCAGCGGCTCTTCCATCGCGCGCAGCACGATCTTGATACCGGCGTTCTGGTCGGCGTTTTCGCCGGTCAGTGCCGAGATCGCAGCGCGGGCACGCAGCAGGGCCACACCACCGCCGGGGACGATGCCTTCTTCCACCGCAGCGCGGGTGGCGTGCAGGGCGTCTTCCACGCGGGCCTTCTTTTCCTTCATTTCGACTTCGGTGGCAGCGCCAACCTTGATCACGGCAACACCGCCGGCCAGCTTGGCCACGCGCTCTTGCAGCTTCTCACGGTCGTAGTCCGAGGTCGCTTCTTCGATCTGGGCGCGGATTTGCTTCACGCGGCCTTCGATCGCCGCTGCGTCGCCGGCGCCGTCGATGATGATGGTGTTTTCCTTGCCGATCTCGATGCGCTTGGCCTGGCCCAGGTCGTTCAGGCCGGCCTTTTCCAGCGTCAGGCCGATCTCTTCAGCGATCACGGTGCCGCCGGTCAGGATGGCGATGTCTTCCAGCATGGCCTTGCGGCGGTCGCCGAAGCCCGGGGCCTTGACGGCGGCGGTCTTCAGGATGCCACGGATGTTGTTGACCACCAGGGTCGCCAGGGCTTCGCCCTCGACGTCTTCAGCGATGATCAGCAGCGGGCGGCCGGCCTTGGCCACTTGCTCCAGCACCGGCAGCAGGTCGCGGATGTTCGAAACCTTCTTGTCGAACAGCAGCACGAACGGGCTGTCCAGCTGGACCACCTGCTTTTCCGGGTTGTTGATGAAGTACGGCGACAGGTAGCCGCGGTCGAACTGCATGCCTTCCACGACTTCCAGCTCGTCGGCCAGCGACTTGCCGTCTTCGACGGTGATCACGCCTTCCTTGCCGACCTTGTCCATGGCTTCGGCGATGCGCTCACCAATCGAGGTGTCGCTGTTGGCCGAGATCGCGCCAACCTGGGCGATTTCCTTGCTGGTGGTCGTGGGCTTGCTGACCTTCTTCAGCTCTTCCACGGCAGCGGTAACAGCCTTGTCGATGCCGCGCTTCAGGTCCATCGGGTTCATGCCGGCGGCAACGTACTTCATGCCTTCGCGCACGATCGACTGGGCCAGCACGGTTGCGGTGGTGGTACCGTCACCGGCGTTATCGCTGGTCTTGGAAGCCACTTCCTTGACCATCTGGGCGCCCATGTTCTGCAGCTTGTCCTTCAGCTCGATTTCCTTGGCCACGGACACGCCGTCCTTGGTCACGGTCGGGCCGCCGAAGCTGCGCTCCAGCACCACATTGCGGCCCTTCGGGCCCAGGGTCACCTTGACTGCGTTGGCGAGGATGTTCACGCCTTCGACCATCTTGGCACGTGCGGCGTCGCCGAACACTACGTCTTTAGCTGCCATTCTTGAATCTCCTGAAATCTGTACGGGTGGCGGTCAGTCGGTGAATTACTTGTTCACCACGGCCATGATGTCTTCTTCGCGCATGACCAGCAGTTCCTGGCCTTCCACCTTCACGGCCTGGCCGGCGTACTTGCCGAACAGCACACGGTCGCCGACCTTGACGTCGAGGGCGATGTTGTTGCCCTTGTCATCCTTCTTGCCAGGACCGATTGCCAGTACTTCGCCTTGATCGGGCTTCTCGGCAGCGTTGTCGGGAATCACGATACCGGACGCGGTCTTGGTTTCGTTGTCCAGACGCTTCACGATCACGCGGTCGTGCAAAGGACGCAGATTCATACGGACTCCTAGATGCAAAAGTGAGTTTCTATTCACAAATCGGCCGGCTACCGAGGCGACGGCCGTCTGAAATGTTCAGGTGCCGCAAGGGGCTGTTCATGCTGTTAGCACTCACCCCCGGCGAGTGCTAATTATAGGGACGGGGTAGGGGCATTTCAAGACAGGGACTTGATGCGGGTTTTCCCGAAGCGGGTGCATTCTGCTGGGAACAACGCCCGGCCAGTCGCTTCCGTATGGCGAATAAGCCACTCCACTGCGGCCAAATCCCACAGATCTGGTGAGCTGACCTGCAGGCCAAAGCCGCCATGACAATCCGCAGGCGTCGGCAGGGCTACCCAGATGCCGGGGCGGCGTCACTTCGTCGTGCAACCGAAGCGGATAGTGATTGTTATTGGTACACCATGGTGAACGTCATCAGCGTGTTGGCGGTTCCGCTGGTCACCTTGCTGCCGGTCTGGTAGTAGCGAGCCCGGAGGGGGATCGTATAGTTGCCGCCGGTGCTGCCATTAAAGCCAGCCAGGCTCACCGTGCTACCCAGCGCAAAGGGCTTGTCCGAGCCATCCAGCAACTGGACGCCGACTCCCGTCACCGTCGATGCACCATCGAGTGCCACGACCGAGCCGTTACCGCCAAGCACGTTTGTCAGGGCATCAATCTGGTATCGGATGTTATTGATCCCGGGCGGGCAATTATTCAGGGCGATATTGAATCCTTTCGAGGCAGAATAGGCTCCCACGCCAGTGAATTCCGAAGTGCGATGCACGCCAAGATCGACCAGGACATCCGGGGTCTGACAGGAAGGCGCTAAACGAAATACTTCCCGCCGCGGTGGCAATATAAATAACCAGGGAATTGTCAAAATCGTACCTGACTGTCGGGAGGCTGGCAGCGGATATCGTCCCATAGGAAATCGGACCGGTCTTCACAAAAACATAATTCAGGTTCTGGCCGCCCCAATAAAAATGCACCGACCCTGTGCCCGTGGATGTGATGGGAAACGGTGTCTGTTGGTTGGTGATTTTCACCCCGATACCGGGGACGTTGGTGGGGAAGACCTTGTCCGCACCCGCCGGGTATGGCGTGACCGGAAGCGTCCAGCTACGGGTGAACGACCCGGAACAGGACGCATAGAACTGGCTGGTATTCGCTGGGGCCCACTTGAATGTCGCCAGCATTGCACCGACGGGCGCATCACGGGGTACAACAATGGCCCCGCTCAAGGGAACCGTGATGTTCAGCAATTCAAAGCCGTCCGCATAAGTGCAGGATGCCCACGCCGACGGGAGAGCTGACATGAAAATACCCGCTCCCATGAATGCTGCCGCCAGCCAACTCACCAGTCTTGCTTGCCACGCTTGCGGGCAAGATCGCGAAAAAAATTGCACAAATGCGATCATCATGAATTCAGTCGAGATTTTCCTGCGTATACCTGCCCGGGGCGGCGGCCGTGACCTGCATCGCCGCGCACGGATTTAATAAGGAAGACACAATGGACGATGGTATGGCTCGGCGTGATGCCGAAAGTGGAAAGCCTAGCGGCAGTAATCGATGCAATGCGACTGAACGGGATGCAACGCTGGTTTCGGCCGCCCGCAATCAGCGAACGCTTAAATATGGTGTGAGATTCTCATAAATTGCTCACACCGAATGGCTAGACATAATGGAGCCCATAGGCGGAAAGGCGGTTTCTTTGTAGGAATTCTCCCTACGTCGCATCGGCACGACACGGACAGCACAACACCGCAGCACTGCCTAGACTGAGGGCAACCGTGACATTCCGGCTCCACCAGGAATGTGCGGCAGAAGTCGTGCCGGACAACCGCTGTCGGCGCCTACGACAACAACTCTGGAGGTTCTCCATGAATCGAAAACAGCCCGCTCGCCTTCCCAAGATCGTCGGCGCGATTGCCGCTGGACTGGCAGGCCTCACTTGCGCCACGGCGATTGCCCAGACGCCGGCCAGCCCTGCCACGCCGGCAACCCCGGCCGCCCAGGGCATGCCGGCCACCCCGGCAACCCCGGCCGTCCCTGCCGCCGCGGCAGGCTCCCAAGGCGCATCGCCCGGCGTGACCCAGATCGAACCGCCAAAGGATCCACTGGTCGAGCGCCGTGAGGCACGCCAGAAAGCCTCGGCCGAGTACAAGGCCAAGAAGAAGGCGGCCAAGGGCGAGTACAAGCAGGACGTCGGCGCGGCCAAGCAGGAGCGCAAGACCGAAAACAAGGCTGCGGACGCTACCGCCAAGCAGGAAATGGCTGCGCCAAAGCAATAGCGCCAGCCGCCGCGGAACTAGTGGCCGGCATCAGCCGGCCACTTTTCATTATCGCCCTTCGCCTTTTGTTCCCTCCCCCTCCATTGCCCCCTCGGCAGCTTCCGGATGCTGGCGGCTTGTAACAGGCAGGATCGCGCCTAGACTCGATATGAGGGAGTCGCGCGTCTTTCCGCCCGGCTTGCCATCTCCGCCATGCCCGTCGTTCGCCCGCACCACTGGTTAGCAGGCCTGCTCCTGTCCGGCCTGATGGGCGCGTTCAGCCTGTGCAGCACGTATGCCGTAGCGCAGCAGAAGCCGGCACCGGCGTCCGCACCCGCGGCGGCCCCCGCTGCGAAAGCCGCGGCCGGCACGGCAGCTCCCGCGGCCCCGCGCGGCCTCAGTCTGGCCAACAAGCCGCGCACGGGCGATTTCGACACGATGCTCAACAGCCGCGTCATCCGCGTGCTGGTGCCATACAGCCGCACGCTCTACTTCAGCGACAAAGGCCATGAGCGCGGACTGACGGCAGAGCTGGTGCGTGCCTTCGAGCGCTACCTGAACAAGACCTACGCCGACCGCCTTGGCAAGCGCCCCCTCACCGTCATCATCATCCCCACCACACGCGACCGCCTGCTGCCCGACCTGGCGGCGGGCCTGGGCGATATCGCCGCCGGCAACCTGACCGAGACCGAAGCGCGGCTGAAGCTGGTCGACTTTGCCGCGCCGCGTGACCGCAAGCCGGTGCGCGAGCTGATCGTGACCGGCCCGAAGTCACCGGCGCTGAAGAGCCTGGACGACCTGGCGGGCAAGACCGTCCACGTGCGCCGCGCGAGCAGCTATTACGAAAGCCTGACCGCACTGAACAATCGCCTGCGCGAGTCCGGCAAGGCTCCAATGCAGCTGGTGATGCTGCCCGATGCCCTCGAAGACGAAGACGTGCTCGAGATGGTCAATGCGGGACTGCTGGCGATCGTCGTGGTCGATGACTGGAAGGCGGCAATGTGGGCGCAGATCCTGCCTGACATCAAGGTGCACCAGGACCTCGCCGTGCGCGAAGGCGGCTATGTCGGCTGGGCCTTCCGCAAGAACAGTCCACAGTTGCGGCAGGCGATCGACGATTTCTATGTCAACCACGTCAAGAAGCAGGGCGTGGCGGAATACCTGCTCAAGCAATCCATGCGCCGGATCAAGCAGATCAAGAACAACACCGACGACGCCGAATACAAGCGCTTCCAGCAGACCGTTGCCTTCTTCGAGAAGTACGGCAAGGACTATGGCTTCGACCCGCTGATGCTGGCGGCACAGGGCTTCCAGGAATCACAGCTCAACCAGCAGGCGCGCAGCCGTGTGGGCGCCGTCGGCATCATGCAGATCATGCCCGCCACCGGCAAGGAATTGAACGTGGGCAACATCCAGATGGTCGAGTCCAACATCCACGCCGGCGCCAAGTATATGGACCGGCTGATGACAAAGTACTTCCCCGACGCGCACTTCTCGGAATCCAACCGCCCCCTGTTCGCCTTCGCCAGCTACAACGCCGGGCCGGGCAATATTGCCAAGATGCGCAAGGAGGCAGCGGCGCGCGGGCTGGATCCCGACAAGTGGTTCAACAATGTCGAGATCGTGGTGGCGGAGAAGATCGGCATCGAAACCACCACCTATGTGCGCAACATCTTCAAGTACTACGCGGCATACCGGCTCATGCAGGAAAGGCAGGCCGCGCGTGAGCGGGCACTGAAGCAGGTCCAGCAGTAGGCAACCGAGCTGGCGCCCGCGCTGGCGTGAAGGATGTGGAGCCTGGCCGCAGCAACATGCGTCCGGTCAGGTCGCGAGGATCAGTCAGCCAGGCCGCTGCCGTCGATATAGCCCAGCGCGTCGCGTACCGCGCGCCGGGCCTTGAGCACGTAGCAGACCTGGCGCTCGCGGATGGACAGTGCCACCACTTCAGCCTGCATCAGTTCCTGGAACACGTGCGCGGCGCGCGGCAGGCTCAGCCCGGCCAGTCGCGCCAGCTCGGCGGCGGGCAGCCCGTCCTCGCCGGCTTCCAGCAGCGCGCGGCAGATCGTGGCCCGCGCGGGCTGGGTCATCAGGGCAAGCGTCAGCGCGCTCTCTTGGGTCTCCATGGCCACACCTCGATCCTCTGGCATTGTGCTTTGCCGCGCATGACGGGCGGCTGCCGGCCCTCTCCAGGCGCCGTTTTCCTACGTTCTACGCGGCTCGCGGGGCAAAGGCAATAGAGCAGCCTATGGGCTGCGCGATTACAACACGCTGCCGCAGGCCCGCAGGCCGGCCAGGGCGGTCGGCAGGCGGCGCCTGTGTGATCCGCCGGTGTGATCTCGCCTATGTGACCTCGATAATGCCGTTCATCGTCTCATGCCCCGATCCGCAAAAGATGTCGCACAGGAAGCCGTAGTTGCCGCGGCCGCGCGCCGTTGCCGGTAAACGCACGGTCACGCCCGGCGCCACGTCGGCACGCACGCCGAAATCCGGCACGCTGAAGCCCATGATCACGTCCTGTGCCGTGAGTTCGAATACGACCGGCTCGCCGGCACGCAGCGGGATGTGATCCGGGGTAAAGACGAACTTGCGCGCATGGATGCGGATAACGCGCGGCGCAGCCGCATCGCCCCGGCCGGCACCGGCCAGCATGGCCGCGCCGAGGCCAAGCATCCAGCCCAGCGCCGTGCGCCGGCCGAGCAGCGATGAATTCATGGCGGGCTCCGGCTCAGGTCGCGATCGGTTGCTCGGCCAGCGCGAACGCGCCCGGCGCCGGTTTCGCTTCGACCTCGCGCCAGCCCAGTCCGCGATAGGGCTGCGCGGCGTCCCATGGCACCGGCAGGCGCTGCGGCTGCGAGCCCGGCGGCGGCAGCGGGAACATCAGCGAGCGCGCGGCGTGGTGCGCAATGTGGCGCGTCATGTGGTGATGCTCCTGATGGATATGGCCGTAGAACACGGTCACGTTCGGATAGGGCATCAGCGTGTCGATCACCTGCGCACCGTCGCGCGTGGCCCAGTCCCATTGCGGATACAGGTCGAACAGCGGGCGGTGCGTGAACACCACGATGCGCGCGCCCTTTGGTTGCCGCGCCAGGTCCGCCGCCAGCCACGCGCGTTGCGCATCCCCGACCCGCCCCGCCGGATCGGACACGTTGTCGAGTACGACAAAATGCACGCCTTTGTGATCGAAGGTGTAGTGCGTCGGCCCGAACAGCTCCTGGTAGGCCGCACCCGCATCGAGGCTGGCGTCGTGCTCGCCCGGCATCAGGTGGATCGTGCTGACGCCCAGGCCGGCAATGACCGACTGGAACTCGCGCAGGCGGCGCCTGCGCTCCTGCGGGTCGTCAGTAGTGTGCGTGAGATCGCCGGTAAACATGATGAAGTCCGGCGGCTGGCGCAGCGCATTGACGGCGGCGATGGCCTTGGGCAGCGTGCCCCGCGCATCGGGGTTGGCCGGCCCCTGGAAGCCCCAGTGCGCATCCGAAAGCTGGACAAAGTAGAAATCCTCATCGCGCCCAAAGGCCCAGCCCGGCAGGCCCGATGCAAAGACCGCGCCGCCGGCGGCGCCTGCCAGCCTCAGGAAATCGCGTCGCTTCAGTGTGTCCATGGTGCCTCCGTCGCATGGTTGCAGGGATGTGCCTGTCATACCGGCTTGCGGGAGGCTTTATTCCCGGTAATGCCGATCCGGCAAAAATCCGTCCGCACCGGGAATAAACTGAGTGGAACCCCGGTATACCCGGGACGTGCGCCACCGGCGCCGGCGCACAAACCGACCGAGGCACGCATGCAGCACGCATCCGACGATCGCCGCCGCTTCGATGAACTGGTGCTCCCGCAACTGGACGCCGCCTACAACCTCGCGCGCTGGTTGTCGGGCAGCGCCAGCGAGGCCGACGACGTGGTTCAGGAAGCCTTCCTGCGCGCTTACCGGCTCTTTGGCAGTTTCCACGGCGACCAGCCGCGCCCGTGGCTGCTGGCCATCGTGCGCAATACGTGGTTCACCGCCTGCCAGAAGCGCAAGTCCGCCGGCGAGGTGTGCAGCTATGACGACCTGCACGAGAACCAGCCCTTGCCGGCCTGGCACGATGGCCAGGACAGCCCCGAGCAGTGGCTGCTGCGGCAGGAAGACGTGCGTCTGGTGCACCGTGCGCTGGAGCAGCTTCCGGTGGCCTACCGCGAAGTGCTGGTGCTGCGCGAACTGGAGGAACTGCCCTACCGCGACATTGCTCGCGTCGCGGATATCGCCATCGGCACGGTCATGTCGCGGCTGGCGCGCGGGCGGCGGATGCTGGCGGCGGCTGTGACGGCGCTGCAGCAGCAGGGCACGGCGCAAGCGCCGGCACACGCACGCCCGCCATCCGCTGGGCTGGCGCCGGCACCGCACCCCGCCAGGGAGACAGGTCATGGACTGCAATGAGGTTTGCGAACTGCTCCCCGCGTGCGCCGACGACGAACTCGGCGCGGCGGAAAGCCTGCGCCTGGAGCAGCACCTGGCGCAATGTGCCGCGTGCTCGGCCGAACTGGGACGCCTGCGCGCGCTGCGCACTGCCGTACGGGAAGGCGCGACTTATCATCGCGCAAATCCCGCCCTGCGCGCCCGGATCGCTGCCGCGCTGCCTGCGGCCGGCCTTCCGGCAGGTGGTGAGGCATCACGCCGACGCTGGCTTGAGTGGTTTGCCTGGCGCCCGGCCGTTAACGCCGGGCTGGCGGCACTGACCGTGGCATCGATGGCGTTCGGGCTGACTTTGTTCATGTTGCGGGATTCCCCGCAAGACGCCCTGGCCCGGGAGGTGGTCAGCAGCCACGTGCGCGCGCTGATCGCCGACCACGCCGTCGACGTGGCATCGACGGATCGCCACACGGTCAAGCCGTGGTTCAACGGGCGGCTCGACTACGCGCCGCCGGTCCATGACATGGCGGCCGAGGGCTTTCCGCTCGTCGGCGGACGGCTCGACTACATCCATGGGCAGCGGGTGGCGGTGCTGGTCTATCGACGCAACCAGCATCCGATCGATGTGTTCGTGCTGCGCGGCGCGGGCACGCGCGAGGCAGCGCTGGACCTTGACGGCACCCTGACCCGACAGGGCTACCAGATCGCGCACTGGCAGGCAGGCGGCATGGACTACTGGGCCGTGACCGATGCCTCGGGGGCCGACCTGCAACGCTTCAGCAAGGCATGGCGAATGGCCGGCGGCAGCACGCAATGACGTGCGCACCGCCGCCGGTCATACTGCCCGCTCCGCCTACGCCATCACGAACGGCAATTGCCGCTGGCGCTTGCCCGTCAGCGTGAACAGCGCGTTGGCCACCGCCGGCGCGAGCGGCGGCACACCGGGCTCGCCCAGGCCGGTGGGATTCTCCTGCGAGGGCACGAAGAACACGTCCACCACCGGCGCATCGGTGATGCGCGGCGGCGGATAGTCCGGGAAGTTGCTGTTCTTCACGGCGCCGTATTCGATCTCGATGGCAAACCCCGGCTTGGTCATGGCCAGCCCGAAGATGCACGCGCCCTGGATCTGGGCTTCGGCCGACATCGGGTTGACCACGCGGTTGGCATGCACGCCGGCGGTGACGCGGTGCACGCGCGGCTCGCCCTTCACCACCGAGACGTCGACCACGTAGGCTACCACGGTGTTGAACGACTCGTGCACGGCCACGCCCCAGGCATGGCCCTTGGGCAGCTTGCGCTTGCCGTAGCCGGACTTGTCCACCGCCAGCTGCAGCGCGGCGCGGTGGCGCGCGTGCTTCTTCTCGTCGAGCCGGGCCAGGCGGAATGCCACCGGATCCTGCTTGGCGGCGGCGGCCATTTCGTCGGCCAGCGTTTCCTTGACGAAGGCGGTATGCGTATTGCCCACCGAGCGCCACCACAGCACCGGCACGTCCACCTGCGGGTGGTGCACCGACATCTGCAGGGGCAGGTCGTAGTCGTTCTCGACGATGCCTTCGGTCATGGTGGCGTCGACGCCGTTCTTGACCATGAAGGCCTCGAACGGCGTGCCCTTCAGGATCGACTGGCCGACGATGGTATGCTGCCAGCCCACCACCTTGCCCTGCGCATCCAGCCCGATGCGGGCGCGGTGCAGGTGCAGCGGGCGGTAGTAGCCGCCGCGGATATCGTCCTCGCGACTCCAGATCACCTTGAGCGGCTCGGCGTGGCCCGCCGCGACCCAGGCTTTGAGTACGTTGGCGGCTTCCACGATGTAGTCGGAGGTCGGCACCGCACGCCGGCCGAAGCCGCCGCCGGCCATCATGGTGTTGAGCACGACCTTGTCCGGCGCGAGGCCCAGCGTGCGCGCGATCGCGGCCTGGTCGACGGTCTGGAACTGCGAGCCCACCCATACCTTGACCGCCTGCACCTTGCCGCCGGCAACCTCGGGCTGCAGCGTGCAGTTGAGCGGCTCCATCGGCGCGTGCGCGAGGTATGGGAAGCGATAGTCCGCCTCGATCTTGCGCGCCGCGCCGTTGATGGCGGCACCGATATCACCCTCACCCGGGCGCGCCACCGTGCCCGGTTGCGCGGCAAGCTTCGCGTACTCGTCGAACAGCGCCTGCGACGACACCTTCGAGCCCGCGTCTTCCCACTGGATATCGAGCGCATCGCGGCCCATCTTGGCCGGCCAGTAGCCGCTGGCGATCACCGCCACGCCGCTGCCGCCGCGATCGACCGGCACCTGCATCACGCCGCGCACGCCCTGCACCGCGCGCGCCTTGTCGGCGTTGAAGCTCTTGACCTTGCCGCCGAAGCGCGGCGGGCGCGCCACCACCGCCACCACCATCTTGTCCAGGCGGGTATCAATGCCGAACGGCGTGGTCGCCTCCATCTTGCCGCGCGAGTCCAGCCGCGGCGTGGGCTTGCCGACGATGCGGAACTGCGACGGGTCTTTCAGCGTGACCCGCTGCGGCACGGGCAGCTCCATCGCCGCGGGCGCCAGTTCGCCGAAGGTGGCGCGATGACTGCCGGACGTGATGACGCCCTGCTCCACCTTGCAGCTGGCCGGATCGACCTTCCACTGCTGCGCGGCCGCCGCCACCAGCATGGCGCGGGCGCGCGCGCCCAGTTCACGGTATTGCTCGAACGAGTGGTTCAGCGCCGTGGAGCCGCCGGTCATCTGCATGCCGAAGGCGGGGTCCTTGTACGGGTCGCCGGCCGGTGCCAGCGTGGCGCGCACGTTGCGCCAGTCGGCGTCCAGCTCCTCGGCCAGCGCCATCGGCAGCGCGGTGTGCACGCCCTGGCCGAACTCAAGCCGGTTCACGGCCACGGTGACGGTGTTGTCCGGCGCGATGATCAGGAACGCCTGCGGCGGCGGCGCTGTGGTCCTGGGCCTGGCCGCGTCCTGCGCCTGCGCCAGCGGCGCCACGCCCAGTGCCAGCCCGCCGCCGGCCAGGCCGGTCAGCTTCAGGAAACTGCGGCGGTCCAGCGTGGCGATGCCGCCGTGTTGACGCGCTTCGCCATCATTGCCGCCCTGGCCGCCGGCCAGTGCCTCGATGCCTCGGATTCGCATAGTCAGTTCTCCCGCTCAGGCCAGCGCACGGGCGGCGTCTTTGATCGCCGCGCGGATGCGCTGGTACGTGCCGCAGCGGCACAGGTTGCCGGCCATGGCCTGGTCGATGTCGGCATCGGTGGGGCGCTTCTTGGTGCGCAGCAGGCCGATGGCGCTCATCACCTGGCCGTTCTGGCAGTAGCCGCATTGCGCGACATCGTGCTTGATCCACGCGTCGAGCACGGCGCGCCCGACCTTGTCGGTGGCGATGCCCTCGATGGTGGTGATGCGCGCGCCGGCGGCGGCGGATACCGGCGTCACGCAGCTGCGCGTGGCCTGGCCGTTGACATGCACGGTGCAGGCACCGCACGCGGCCATGCCGCAGCCGAACTTGGTGCCGGTCATGTCGAGGTTGTCACGCAGCGCCCACAGCAGTGGCGTGGACGGGTCCACGTCGACTTCACGGGTCTTGCCGTTGACGTTGATATTGAGGGTGGTCATGGGGGGACACTCCTTGGGTACGTTGCCCGCTTGTTCCTACGGGTGCTCCGGCCACCGCAATCGGCGCCGACAAGCGGCGCTGACGGCTGCGCAAGTGTGGCGGGGGCACGGCCCGAGCGCCGCAGCCTGGCGCAAGGGACAGGTGAGGATAGTGCAATTCCGGTCACCTTGCCGGACGCGGTGCGCTCTACCCTGCGCCCCGATCCGTTTTGCACGAACTTTGTGCAACGGGCCGCTGTCAGTCATGGATTCATCGCTTTTCGATTCGCTACGCTGAAACAGTGCCGTCGACTATTCCAGAACACCACCTTCCCCGGGCCGGCACCGCATCAACGCCACGGGCCTCATCACCGCCGGCCCGATCTGCAGTCCGGGCACACGCGACCCAGTCCCCCACCCTCACCCGGCTCGACAGCATCCAGGCCCTGCGCGGACTGGCCGCTGCCTTCGTGGTGGTCTTCCACTCGGGCCTTGCGCTCGGCGGCCCGGACGCGCCGGTGCTCGGCTGGCTGACCGACAACGTGATCAAGCGCGGCCATGTCGGCGTCGATGTGTTCTTCGTCATCAGCGGCTTCATCATCGCGTGGGTCGCGGTGCTGGCCCGGCCCAGGCCGGAGCGCCCGCTCAGCTTCCTCATCCGCCGCGGTTTCCGGCTGGCGCCGCCGTACTGGACCATGTCGGCGATCCATGCGCTGCTGCTCAACCCGGTGACGCCGGCGGCGTTCGCCGCATCGCTGGTCTTCCTGCCGACTTCCACCGCGCAGGCGCCCTATTACGGTTATCCGGTGCTGTATGTGGGCTGGTCGCTCAACTATGAGCTGGCGTTCTACGGGGCCTTTGCGCTCGGCCTGCTGCTGGCCGGGCGGCGCGCGCTGCTGGTGGTGCTGGCGCTGTTCGCGCTGGCCACGCTGGTGCTGCCGTGGTGGCGCTTCGGCACGTTGGTGGCCGATCCCGCGCAGGGCTATCCGTTAGCCTCGCCGTGGCTGGCGATGGCGAGCAATCCGCTGGTGCTGGAGTTCCTGCTGGGCTGCGGGCTGGCGTGGGCCTATGCGCGCTGGCGCCACCTGCTGACGCCCGCGATCGCGCTGGGCATGCTGGCGATCGGCGGCGCGGCGTTCGCGCTGTCGCTGCCGCTGGTCGGGCCGGACTTCAGCCTGATCGGCCGTGGCCTGCCCGCAGCGCTGCTACTGGCCGGCGTGGTGGCGGCCGAGCACGCCGGCGTGCTGCGCGTGCCGCGGGCGCTGGTATGGCTGGGCGAGCTGTCGTTCGCGCTCTACCTGACCCACCCCACGGTGATCGAGGGCGTCAAGCGGCTGATGCCGCAACTGACGCCGGACCAGACCGGCCTGCAGCTGCTGCGCTTTGCCATCGACGCGGCGCTGGCGCTGGGCCTGGCGCTGCTGCTGCACCGCTGGGTCGAGCTGCCCGGCATCGCCGCCGGCCGGCGGCTGGCGCGCGGCTGAGCCTTACTTGCGCGGCATGCCGGCAAGGTAGAGGTACAGCGCCGTCAGCTCGGTATCGTTCATGCGCCCGAACGAATCGAAAGGCATGACGCGGCTCAGCTGCGTGCCGTCGGGCCGCTTGCCGCTGCGCATCATCTCGATAAAGGCCGAGGCCTGGCCGTAGCGCGACATCGCCCCGCCCGAGACCGGTCGCAGGTCCGCCGCGGGCGGCCAGTCCGGTGGCGCCCCGGGGATCTTGCCACCGCTGAAATCGTGCCCGTGGCAACCCAGGCAGGCATTGGCGACATAGCCGCCGTACTGCGCCGAGGCCGTCGGCACCATGGCAGGCTGCGCCGGCAGGCTGTGGTCGATCTTGGACGCCGCATCCCGCACCACGCCTACGCCGTACAGCGCGCGCACCATCCACGACAGGCGGATATCGGCCGGCGCGCCCATGCCCGGCGGCAGGCTGCGCAGATATCCCACGAGCGCTCCCAGGTCTTCGTCGCTCAGGCGGTTGTAGTCCTCGCTCGGCATGATCAGCAGCGGGCGGCCCGAAGGCGCCACGCCGTGCCGGATGCTCCTTACCCAGTCCACGTTCCGGTAGCCGGCGATGTCCGGGTTGCCCTGCGTCAGGTCGGGCGCGCGCACGCTCAGGCCGCTGGGATCGTCGAACACCTGCTTGCCGCCGGCGCCGGCGCCATGGCACTCCATGCAGCCGCGCGACTCATACAGGTACTTGCCGTGGGCGATCGCGGCGGCGTCCTCGCGCACGGCCACGGGCGTCACCTTGACCGGCACGATACGCGCCGCCTTGCGCTCGCCCACCCACACCGCGGCATAAGCCACCGCGGCGACCACCACGGCCGTGCCGGCCAGCCCCAACGCCGCCACTCGCAGAAAACGCGCCATTTGCCTTCCCCTGTCCGCCGCCCTGGATTCAGCAGCTTGCGGCCAGGGACCGGGGGGCTGTCTGTGGGGAAGGACACCAAGCGGCGGGGATCGCTCCGATCAGGCCAGCCCGGCCGGGGCGCGGTCGATAAAGCCGGTCATGCGCGCCAGCCGGCCGTCGGCCGACACGGTGGCGAAGTCCGTGCCGACCACCAGCGCGGGCTCGCCAGCCGGGCCCAGTTCCCAGGTAAAGCGCAGGTGCTCGCCGTGCGCGTCGACCGGGCTTACGCGGGTGAAGCGGAACCCGGGGAATTTCGCCTGCACCGCGGCGATCATGGCGTCGATGCCGGCATGGCCGTCGCCGCGCATCAGCGGATCGACATAGCTTGCCGATTCCGTCCACGCCAGCGCGATCAGCTCGCGCCGGCGCGCGGCATCGGTTTCATTCCAGGCGGCGAGGTAGCGGTCGGCGAGGGTGGCGAGGTCGGCAGCGGGGGTGGCTTGGGCTTGGATGGCAGCGGACATGGCGTTCTCCTGGTCTTGGTTGGGAATCCTGAAAGGCTGGCGTCAGGCCATGGCTGCATGATGGTCGCGGCGCCGCCGCGGCGCGATTACCCGTGAGGTTATTGGTGGGGTTACCGGGGGGAACAGCGAAGCTCGAAGCCCAGCTTGCGGACACCTCCTACCAAAAAATCGCCCTGAACACCAGTGGCAAATAACGCCCCCACCTGCCCGCTGTCCCTGTTATGGCGAGCCCCCCACCTCCGTTACATTCCGCTCTACGCTGGCCGGCAGTGCGTCCGCGCGCGGCCGGCGGCCTAAGCCGCCCGGGGCGCGCCGACGCTGCCGACATCCTCCCAACCCATCATCACCGCCTTCGCACCACTCCCGTCCATGACGCCCGACACGGCCCCACCGAGCCACCAGGCCGCCACCGCCCTCCCCGCTCCGCCGCGCCGCCGCTGGCAGCCCTTGCTGCTGGCGGGCACCGGCTTTTTCGTGCTGGCGGCGGCGGGCCTCTGGCTGGCGCGACTGCCCGGCACCGTAGCGGCGATCTGGCTGGCCAATGCCTTCGGGCTGGGGCTGCTCTTGCATCGCCCGCGCGGGGAGGGGCCCTGGCTGCTGGCGGGCATACTGGCCGCCGGCGTGCTGGCCAACCATGCCGCCGGCGACAGCCTCGGCACCGCGCTGATGCTGTCCGGCGCCAACCTGTTCGAGATCCTGTGCGCCGCCGGGCTGCTGCGCCTGCTGGACCGGCATGCCGGGCTCGATCGCCATGGCCCGCTGGCCGCCTTCGCGGTGATGCTGGCGGTGGCCGGCATCCTGGCACCGGCGCTGGGCGCCAGCGCCGGCGCCGTAATCATCGCGCATGCCTATGGCAGCCCCGTTGCGCCGGTGTGGTGGACCTGGTGGCAGTCGAGCACGCTGGGTATGGCGGTGCTGCTGCCGATGATGCTGTCGATGACGGCCGCGCGCGTGCGTGCCGCCTTCGCGCGGCCGCTGCTGGCGCCGCAGGCGGGCCTGCTGGCGCTGAGCCTTGGCTTCGGCGCCTTCGCCCAGTGGCAGGGCCACGACCCGTTCGCGGCGATGTCGCTGCCGCTGGTGCTGGTGGCGCTGGCCGGCAACCCGTTCGCCACTGCGCTGCTGACGCTGGTGGTCACGCTGGGCATGGAGGTGCTGATGCTTGCCGCCCACGGCCATGAGCCGGTGCCGCTGTCGGCGGCGGTGATCATGGTGTTCCCGGTCTGCATCGCCTACCTCACCGAGCAGAACCGGCACGGCGCCGCCAGCCTGCGCCGCAGCGACAAGCGCTTCCGTCAGGCGATGGAGCATTCGGCGATCGGCATGGCGCTGGTCGGCAGGGACGGCCGCTGGCAGACCGTCAACCGCGCCTTGACCGAGCTGCTCGGCTATAGCGCGGACGAACTGTGCGAACTCAGCTTCCAGCAGATCACCCACCCCGACGACCTGGACGACGACCTGCGCGCGGCCCGCAGCCTGCTGGCGGGCGAGGTCGAGTCCTACCGCCGGGAAAAGCGCTACCGCCACAAGGACGGCGAGTACCGCTGGGCGCTGCTGGCGGTATCGGTGGTGCGCGACGAGCACAGCGGCGAGCCGCAGCACTTCATCACGCAGGTCGAGGACATCCACACCCGCAAGTTGGCGCAGCAAGAACTGGAACGGCTGACGCGTCGCATCCAGCTGGCGGTGGAAGCCGGCGGCGTGGGCATCTGGGAGTGGGACTTCACCAGCGCCGGCATTACCTGGGACGCACGCATGCATGCACTGCACGGCACCGACCCCGCCGCGGGCGCGCCGGTGGTGGACCAGTGGATCGAGATGCTGCATCCGGAGGACGTCAACCGCGTCAGGGCCGAGATGCGCCAGACCATCCGCGGCGACGCCCCGTTTGACACCGAATACCGCATCGTGCGTCCCGGCGGCGAGGTGCGCCACGTGCGCGCGATGGCGACTGTTACCCGCAACCCCGACGGCATCGCCTACGCGCTGGTCGGCACCAACTGGGACATCACCGAGCAGCGGCACCTGACCGAGGCGTTGTTCGAAGAGAAGGAACGCCTGCACATCACGCTGCGCTCGATCGGCGATGCGGTGATCTGCACCGATGCGGCCATGCGCGTGACCTTCATGAACCCGATCGCGGAGCAGCTGACCGGCTGGACCATGGCCAGCGCCACCGGCCTGCCGCTGGAGCAGGTCTTCCGCATCGTCGACGAATCCACCGGCAACCCGATACCCAGCCCGGTCGAGGCCTGCCTGCGCACGCTCGTGCCCGCCTACCTGCAGGACGGCGCGGTGCTGCAGAGCCTGACCGGCGAGCGCCACGACGTGCAGGACTCGGCCGCGCCGGTGCTGACCGCGCGCGGCGAGGTGCTGGGCGCGGTGCTGGTGTTCCAGGACATCACCACCGCGCGCGCGCTGCAGCGCGAACTGGCGCGCTCGGCCATGCACGATGCGCTGACCGGCCTGCCCAACCGCACCTGGTTCGAGAAGCGACTGAGAGAGGCCTGCGATGCCGCGCGGCTGCAGGGCCACCGCGCTGCGCTGTGCTTTATCGACCTGGACCGCTTCAAGATCGTCAACGACACCGCCGGCCACGGCGCCGGCGACGTGCTGCTGCGCGAGCTGGGCTACCTGATCCGCAACCACGTGCGGCCCGACGACGTGCTGGCGCGCCTGGGCGGCGACGAGTTCGCGCTGCTGCTCAAGGACTGCACCGTGGACCAGGCCGAGCAGGTGTGCCAGGACGTGATCGACGCCATCCGCGGCCGCCGCTTCCCGTGGGAGGGGCGCGTCTACGACGTGGGCGCCAGCATCGGCATCGCCGCGATCGACCTCGACGTGCCGCCGGTCAGCGAACTGATGAGCCGCGCCGACGTGGCCTGCTACGCCGCCAAGGCCGCCGGCCGCAGCCGCGTCTCGGTCTACCGCCGCGGCGAGAGCGACGCGCGCCGTCACCACCGCGAGCTGGAAATCGCCGCCGGCATCCATTCCGCGCTGGAAGCCAACCGCTTCCGCCTGTTCGCGCAGGAGATCCGGGCGCTGCAGCCCGAGGATGCCGATGAGGGCAGCGAGCCCCGCCACATCGAGATCCTGGTGCGCATGGTCGACGAGCACGGCGAGCTGATCATGCCCGGCGCCTTTATCCCCGCGGCCGAGCGCTACGACCTGATGGGCCATATCGACCGCTGGGTGATCCACCACGTGCTGCGCGGCTACGGCGAGCGGCTGCGCGCGGTGCCGGGGCTGTCGGTGTCGATCAACCTGTCGGCCAACTCGCTGGGCGAGCCGTTCCTGCTACCCTTCCTGCATGCCGAGCTGGAAGCGAGCGCGCTGCCCGCCAGCCGCATCCGGCTGGAGATCACCGAGACCGCACTGATCAACAACATGTCCGCGGCCAACCGGCTGGTGCTGGAGATGCGGCGCGCGGGCTGCACGGTGTCGCTGGATGATTTCGGCTCGGGGCTGTCGTCGTTCGCGTACCTGAAGCAGTTCCCGGTGGACTACCTGAAGATCGACGGCAGTTTTATCCGGCAGCTCGCCGACAACGCGGTGGACCGGGAGATCGTCAGCTCGATCAACGATATCGGACACCGGCTCGGGGTGCTGACGGTGGCGGAGTGGGTGGAGGATGAACGCACGCTCGACGCGCTGCGCGCGATCGGCGTGGATTATGCGCAGGGGTATGCGATCGGGCGGCCGGAGCCGCTGGATGCGTTCCTGCAGTCGTGCGGGCCGCGGGATGTGGAGATGTCCTGACGGCGGCGGGCCTGCTGGCGCGGCGTGATAAATTCGGCGGCTCTCACCTCGCCTATCTAAGGGGAACCTGTTGTCGCTCGTGTCCGACTCTATGCCGGCGCCGCTTTATGCGCGCGTCAAGCAGCACATCAGCAGCAAGATTGCTGATGGTAGCTGGCCGCCCCATCATCGTGTGCCGTCGGAGACGGAGCTGGTGGAGGCGCTTGGGGTGAGCCGGATGACGGTGCATCGCGCGTTGCGGGAGTTGACGGCGGAGGGGATGTTGGTGCGGTTGCAGGGGGTTGGGACGTTTGTGGCCGAACCCAAGCGGGGGACTGCGCTGTATGCGGTCAACAATATTGCCGATGACATTGCTTCACGCGGGCATCGGCATCGGGCGCGGGTAATCAGTCTGGGTGAGGAGCGCGCCGGGCCGGCGCAGGCGGCGGCTTTGGATGTGGCGCTGGATCAGCGGGTGTTTCATTCGGTGATCGTGCATTACGAGGATGATGTGGCGATTCAGTTGGAGGATCGGTATGTCAATGCTGCGGTGGCGCCGGATTATCTGGAGCAGGATTTCACTCGGGACACGCCCTATCAATATCTCTCGCGCGTGGCGCCTTTGACTGAAGGCGAGCATGTGGTTGAGGCGGTGTTGGCGTTGCCTGAGGAATGCGGGTTGCTGAATATTGAGCGGGGCGAGCCTTGTTTGCTGATTCGGCGGCGGACGTGGTCTGCGGGGCGAGTGGTGACGTCGGTGCGGTTGGTGCATCCGGGGTCGTTGCATAGGTTGGAGGGGAGGTTTACGTCTTAGCGGTTTTGCGGGCTTGGATGTCGATAATCGATGGCACGTGTTGCTGGTGACATGTTGTCGTTGTTGAACCGCTTGGTTCCGCCCTCCTGGGCGGGTCACTTTTGTCCGAGCGACAAAAGTGACCAAAAGCGCGTCGCCTGAGCGGCTGGCTATCAAGGGGGCGCTTCTGGTCGGAGGGCTTTGGTTTCCGTGCGGCGCCCACCGACTGCGTTCTACTCCGCGAGCGTTCTTGAGCCCGTCACCGGCGTCGTCGCTGTGCGAGCGCAGCGACGCACTTCCCGGCGCGCGCGCCTCGCCCCAGCTGATGCGCCGCGCGCAGCGCAGCCGTAGGCGTTGACGCGATCCCCAGTCAGCAGGCGGCCTACGCCCTGCATGGGGATCGTTCAAAAGTGGGCCTTCGCAAGGCACTGTCACTCACTCACATAGAAACGGAAATCACCGCCGCCCGAACCACCAGCAGCGCCGGGCCGTCGAGCATCGACAAGACGTAACCCGTAGCGCACACCTCTTCCCACCTCTACCCAAAAACCACCCCAATCCACCCCCAAATCCGGGAATACCCCAATTCATCCATACTTGTATATACAAGACTATACATGCCTATGCGTCGCCGATAAAACCCAGTGCGCCGCCCCGTCCAAAGCTAGGCCCCAAAGGAGCACCCCGTGACCACCCCCACCCGCTTCCGCGACACCGAAATCCGCGCCCCCCGCGGCACCAAACTCACCGCCAAGAGCTGGCTCACCGAAGCCCCCTTGCGCATGCTGATGAACAACCTCGACCCCGAGGTCGCAGAAAACCCGAAAGAACTCGTCGTCTACGGCGGCATCGGCCGCGCTGCCCGCAACTGGGAATGCTACGACCGCATCGTCGAAGCCCTCACCCGCCTGGAAGACAACCAGACCCTGCTGGTCCAGTCCGGCAAACCCGTCGGCGTGTTCCAGACCCACCGCGATGCCCCCCGCGTGCTGATCGCCAACTCCAACCTGGTCCCCCACTGGGCCAACTGGGAACACTTCAACGAACTCGACGCCAAGGGCCTGGCCATGTACGGCCAGATGACCGCCGGCAGCTGGATCTACATCGGCAGCCAGGGCATCGTGCAAGGCACGTATGAAACCTTTGTCGAAGCCGGCCGCCAGCACTACAACGGCGACCTGAAGGGCCGCTGGGTGCTGACCGCTGGCCTCGGCGGCATGGGCGGCGCGCAGCCGCTGGCCGCGACGCTGGCCGGCGCCTGCTCGCTCAACATCGAATGCCAGCAAAGCCGCATCGATTTCCGCCTGAAGACCCGCTACGTCGACGAGCAAGCCACCGACCTGGACGACGCCCTCGCCCGCATCGACCGCTACACCTCGCAAGGCAAGGCCATCTCGATCGCCCTGTGCGCCAACGCCGCCGAAGTCCTGCCCGAGCTGGTGCGCCGCGGCGTGCGCCCGGACATGGTCACTGACCAGACCAGCGCCCATGACCCGCTCAACGGCTACCTGCCGGCAGGCTGGAGCTGGGACGAATATCGCGAGCGCGCGCAGCGCGAGCCGGCGGTGGTAGTCAAGGCCGCCAAGGCCTCGATGGCCGCGCACGTGCAAGCCATGCTCGCGTTCCAGAAGATGGGCGTGCCCACCTTCGACTACGGCAACAACATCCGCCAGATGGCCAAGGAAGAAGGCGTGGCCAATGCCTTTGACTTCCCCGGCTTCGTGCCCGCGTATATCCGCCCGCTGTTCTGCCGCGGCATCGGCCCGTTCCGCTGGGCCGCGCTGTCGGGCGATCCGCAGGACATCTACAAGACCGACGCCAAGGTCAAGGAACTGATCCCCGATGACGAGCACCTGCACCGCTGGCTCGACATGGCGCGCGAGCGCATCAGCTTCCAGGGCCTGCCGGCGCGCATCTGCTGGGTGGGACTGGGCCTGCGCGCCAAGCTGGGCCTGGCGTTCAACGAGATGGTGCGCAGTGGCGAGCTGTCGGCGCCGGTCGTGATCGGCCGCGACCACCTGGACTCCGGCTCGGTCGCCAGCCCCAACCGCGAGACCGAGGCCATGCAGGACGGCTCGGATGCCGTGTCCGACTGGCCGCTGCTGAACGCGCTGCTCAATACCGCCAGCGGCGCGACCTGGGTCTCGCTGCACCACGGCGGCGGCGTCGGCATGGGCTTCTCGCAGCATTCCGGTGTGGTGATCGTGTGCGACGGCACCGATGAAGCTGCCGCCCGCATCGCCCGCGTGCTGCACAACGACCCTGCCACCGGCGTGATGCGCCATGCCGACGCCGGCTACCAGATCGCCGTCGACTGCGCACGCGAGCAGGGCCTGGACCTGCCGATGTTGCGCGACTGACCCCCGCGGCCGACAAGAGCCGTTGTGCCGAGCCGGGCCGCTGAGCGCGCCCGGCCAACTCCATTCCCCCCTTTTAGGATTACGGAGACACCCATGTCCATCGACACCACCGCCGGCGTGGCGGTCGCGGCGCCGCAGCCGCAGCTGTCACGCACGCGCGCCATTGCCGCCATCACCATCGGCAATGGCCTGGAGTTCTACGATTTCGTGGTCTACAGCTTCTTTGCGACGCTGATCGGCCGCCTCTATTTCCCCGTCGACAATCCCACCGGGCAACTGCTGATGTCCTTCGCCACCTTCGGCGTCGGCTTCCTGATGCGCCCGCTCGGTGGCCTGCTGATCGGCATGTACGCCGACCGCGCGGGGCGCAAGCCGGCGGTGGCGCTGACGCTGTGGCTGATGGGCCTGAGTTCGCTGATCTTCGTGGTGACGCCGCCGTACGCGCAGATCGGCATCCTGGCGCCGATCATGGTGGTGGTGGCGCGACTGGTGCAAGGCTTTGCCATCGGTGGCGAGATGGGCGCATCGACCGCGCTGCTGCTGGAATACGCCGATGACCGCACGCGCGGCTTCTATACCGCGTGGCAGCCGTTCAGCCAGGGACTTGCTGCACTGCTGGGCGCGATTACCGGGCTGGTGCTGAGCAATCTGCTGGCGCCGGCGGAACTGGAAGCCTGGGGCTGGCGCCTCGCCTTCCTGATCGGCATCCTCGTCATCCCGGTCGGCCTCGTCATCCGCCGCCGGCTGGAAGAAACCGCCACGCCCGTGCGCCACGGCGAGCACGCCGCACAATGGCCGCTGCTGCGCCGCCACGGGCGCGAGATCATCGCCAGCATCCTGCTGATGATCGGCCTGGCCTCGTCGACCTATATCGTCGTGTACTACCTCAGCAACTACGCGGTCAGCGTGCTGAAGATGCCGCTATCGCTGGGCATCTGGGCGGCGTGCGTCGCGGCGCTGGTGCAGGTGGTGCTGTCGCCGTTCGCCGGCTGGCTGAGCGACCGCATCGGCCGCAAGACCGTGGTGCTGTGGTCGCGCGTGGCGCTGCTGGTGATGATCTACCCGGCCTTCGTGCTGATCAATGCCGAGCCGTCGCTCACGCGCCTGCTCGTGGTGGTGGGCTGCCTGTCGGTGCCGATGTCGATGACCGCGCCGGCCTCGATGGTGCTGGTCAGCGAGGTGCTGCCGCAGCGGCTGCGCGCCACCGGGCTGTCGATCGCCTATTGCGTGGCGATCGCGATTTTCGGCGGCTTTGCGCAGTATTTCTCGACCCGGCTGATCCAGGTCACCGGTGATGCCAATGCGCCGGCTCTGTACGTGATCGGCTGCGGGCTGGTGTCGCTGATCGGGCTGGCGATGGTGCCGGAAACGCTGGGGCGCCGCTTGAAATGAGCGAGCTTGCAACACTGGCGGCGCCGCTGGCACCGGATACGGTCTGGCGCGGCCGCCGCGATGCTGGCGAGGCGGGCGACACCCGCCGCCTGTTCGAGATCGTCGCGGGGTGCGCCACGGCGCGCGAGGCAGGCGTGCCGGTGCTGCTCGGCTTCTGCTGCGATGCCGGCGTGCTGCGCAACCAGGGCCGCCCCGGCGCCGCCGGCGGTCCGCGCGAAATCCGCCGCGCGCTCGCCGGCGTGCCGGCCCACGGCATCGGCCGCTTTATCGACGGTGGCGATATCGACTGCGAAGGCGATGCGCTGGAAGACGCGCAGCAGCGGCTGGGCGCAGCGGTCGCCGCCGAACTGGCCGCGGGCGCGTTCCCGCTGGTGCTGGGCGGTGGTCATGAAGTGGCTTGGGGCACGTGGCAAGGGCTGCGCGCGCACCTGGATGCGCGGGCTGACCGCGGCCGCGTGCTGATCGTCAACCTGGATGCCCACTTCGACCTGCGCAGCAGCCGGCCCGGCAGCTCGGGCACGCCGTTCGACCAGATTGCCACCGACTGCCTGCGCCGCGGCGACCGCTTCGACTATGCCTGCCTGGGTGTGAGCCGGCTCGGCAATACCGCCTCGCTGTTCGCACGCGCCAACGCGCTGGGCGTGCGCTATGTCGAGGATGTCGACATGCAGGAACGCCACCTCGAAGCACGCCTGGCCGCGCTGGACGAGTGGGTGGCCGACGCCGACCACGTCTACCTCACCATCGACCTCGACGTGCTGCCGGCGGCCGTGATGCCCGGGGTCTCGGCCCCGGCTGCCTATGGCGTGCCGCTCGCCGTGGTCGAGGCCATTACCACGCGGTTGCGCGACAGCGGCAAGCTGCGCGTGGCGGATATCGCCGAATTCAATCCCCTCTATGACCGCGACGGCTGCGGTGCGCGCGTGGCGGCGCGGCTGTGTTATCGGCTGCTCGGCGGCTAGCGCAAACCCCTCCTTTTCAGCCGTCCCAAAGCCCCTCGCCACCGCCCTCCGGCGGCCCCGGCGGGGGCGCCTCACCCGTCACTTCCCGCTCCGCCCCAACAGGTAATCTTGCGTGCCAGACTTGCGCAAATCCACGGGTTAACACCTAGAACGCCGTTCGGGTTTCCGAACGCCACCCTCGCAAGACAGTCCGGATTCCCGAACTGTGCGCCGGAAGCACATCATTTTCTCCTTTTGATTCAACGAGTTGCAGGGCAGCCGAGACCCCTCCCAGCTGGCACGGCGCGTGCAATATAGGCCGCCGCTAACAGCGCCCAACAGGTCGGCCGGCACGTTTCCCAGCGTCCCGGCCCATGCCAAAAAACAATGGAGGAAACACATGACTGACCCCGCCTTGCCCACCCCCCAGATCGCCGCCCCGGCGAACCGCAGGCACCTGTTGCCGCGCTGACAAAACACACGGCCGGCCCGGCGCCCCAAACGCCGTCCAGCCTTCCCGCAATACAGACGCCCGCCCCTGCATCAACACTCGCGAGGGAACGGACGCACAGGCCTGATCCACGATGAAACTGAATCGACTGCCCACCCTGATCTTCATTGCGATGCTGCTCGGCGTGCTGGTCGGCACCGCCGCGCACAACATGGCGCCGGACGCCGCCACCGCCAAATCGATTGCGGACCACCTGTCCATCCTGACCGACGTGTTCCTGCGGATGATCAAGATGATCATCGGGCCGCTGGTGTTCGCCACGCTGGTGGCCGGCATCGCCAGCATGGGCGACGGCCGCGCCGTGGGCCGCATCGGCCTGAAGGCGATGATGTGGTTTATCGCGGCCTCGATCACCTCGCTGCTGCTCGGCCTGGTGATGGCCAACCTGCTGCAACCGGGCCACGGCATGAACCTGCCGTTGCCGGCCGCTGACGCCGCCTCGAACCTGAAGACCGGCGCGCTGAACCTGCGCGACTTCATCGCCCACATGTTCCCCAAGAGCTTCGCCGAGGCGATGGCGCACAACGAGATCCTGCAGATCGTGGTGTTCTCGCTGTTCTTCGGCTTCGCGCTGGGCACCGTCAAGGACGGCGTGGGCAAGCCCGTGCTGCAAGCCATCGAGGGCCTGGCCGAGGTGATGCTGAAGGTCACCAACTACGTGATGGCGTTCGCGCCGGTGGGCGTGTTCGGCGCGATCGCTGCGGTGATCACCGCGCAGGGCCTGGGCGTGCTGGCCGTGTACGCCAAGCTGCTGGGCAGCCTGTACCTGGCGCTGGCGCTGCTGTGGGTGGCGCTGATCGCCGGCGGCTACTTCTTCCTGGGCCGTGACGTGTTCCGCCTGCTCAAGCAGATGCGCACCCCGCTGATGATCGGCTTCGCCACCGCCAGCAGCGAATCGGCCTACCCGAAGGTGATCGACCAGCTGACCCGTTTCGGCGTCAAGGAGCGCATCACCAACTTCGTGCTGCCGCTGGGCTACTCGTTCAACCTGGACGGCTCGATCATGTACACCTCGTTCGCCGCGCTGTTCGTGGCGCAGGTGTATGGCATCGAGCTGTCGCTGACCCAGCAGATCACCATGCTGCTGGTCCTGCTTATCACCAGCAAGGGCATCGCCGGCGTGCCGCGTGCTTCGCTGGTGGTGGTCGCCGCCGTGCTGCCGATGTTCGGCCTGCCGGAAGCCGGCATCCTGCTGGTGCTGGGCATCGACCACGTACTCGACATGGGTCGCACCGTGACCAATGTGCTGGGCAATGCGATTGCCACCGCCGTCGTCGCCAAAAGCGAAGGCGCCATCGGCGCGCCGGTACCGTCCGAGGAGGATGAACCCGTCGCGGATACCACCACCGGCCTGGCATCTGTCCAGGTCGTGGCGGGCAAGTAACAGCGTCCGCCAGGCGTGCCAGGGCCCGGTTGCCGACGAGGCAACCGGGCCTTTTTGCATTCGCGCGCAGGAACTGGCCGCTTCGGTGTGGTAAAAGTAGGCACCCGCGCCGGCCCCCTCGCCACCTGCTTGCGGCGCGGCGGCTATGCCACCTGCCTTACCCAACACCTGATGACCGGCCCGCTACACCCTCCCGGCGGCACCACCCGCTCGCCCTCCTCCGATGCAGCGTCCGCTGCCGGCACTGCCGGCGCCCCGGGCCTGGCGCGCCTGCCCCACGGCCTGCGCGGCGCTGCCCCGCTGCTGGCCTTGCTGGCGCTGGCGTTGCTGGTGGGCCTGGCGGGCGCGCTCGGCTACCGCTACAGCTATGACACCGCGCTGGCGCGCCAGGCCGAGCGTGGCCAGGTGCAGCTGCGCCTGTACACCCAGGCGCTGGAGAGCGAACTGGCGCACTACGACTACGTACCCGGCCTGCTGTCGCTGGACGAGCGCATTGCCGCGCTGCTGCTGCGCCCGGACGACCCCGCGCGCGCGGCGCGCGCCAATGACTATCTCGCCGCCCTCAATACCCGCGCCGGCACGCGCGTGGTCTACGTGCTGGATGCGCACGGCAAGGTGCTGGCCACCAGCAACTGGCAGCGCCCCGACAGCTACCTGGGCGAGGACCTGAGCTTCCGCCCCTACTTCCGCGCGGCCATGGACGGCCAGCTGGGGCGCTTCTACGGCGTGGGCACCACGCGCAGCGAATCCGGCTACTACCTGTCGGCGCCGCTGGGCGAGCGCGACAATCCGGCCGGCGTGGCGGTGGTCAAGATCGGCCTGGAGCCGCTGGAGAACCGCTGGCAGGGCGCCGACAGCCAGATGCTGCTGACCGACGAGAACGGCGTGGTGATCCTGGCCTCGGACCCGTCGTGGAAGCTGGCCGCGCTGCGCCCGCTGTCGGCCGAAGCGCGCGAGCGGCTGTCGCGCAGCCTGCAATACAACCGCGCCCCGCTGCCGCAACTGCCGCTGGAGACAGTGCGCAAGCTCGCCAATGGCAATGGCGGCAGCAGCGATGAACTGGTGCGCCTGCGCCGCGGCCCGCCGATGCTGGCGCAGCACGCCGCGCTGCCCGGCACCGACTGGCAACTGACGCTGCTGACCAATACCTCGCAGGCGCGCGTGGCCGCGCTCAACACCGCCGCGCTGGCGGGCGTGCTGACCGCCTTCGTGCTGCTGCTGGGCGCGGCCTGGAACGTGCGCCGGCGCATCGTCAACGAACGGCTGGCGGCGCGCGCGGCGCTGGAAGCGGCCAACAGCGAGCTGGAGCGCAAGGTGGCCGAGCGCACCGCCGACCTGTCCGCCACCAACCAGCGCCTGCAGGCCGAGGTGGCCGAGCGCATCCGCGCCGAGACCGTGCTGCGCCAGGCGCAGGACGGGCTGCTGCAGGCCGGCAAGCTGGCCGCGGTGGGCCAGATGTCGACCGGCATCGCGCATGAGCTGAACCAGCCGCTGGCGGCGCTGCGCACCATTTCCGGCAATACCGGCAAATTTCTCGAGCGTGGCGACTATGGCACGGTGCGCGCCAACCTCGACACCATCATCGGCCTGGTCGAACGCATGGGCCGCATCACCGGCGCGCTCAAGTCGTTCGCGCGCAAGTCCGGCAATGGCAAGCGCCAGGCCCGGCTGGCCGAGGCGGTGGACAACGCGCTGTTCCTGCTGCAGACCCGCGTGGACGCGGTCCAGCCCGAGCTGCAGCGCGATATCGACCCGACGCTGGCGGTGGTGTGCGATCCCAACCGCCTCGAGCAGGTGCTGGTCAACCTGCTCGGCAATGCGCTCGATGCCGTCTCCGGCAAGCCCGGGCCACGCATCGCGCTGCACGCGCACATCGGCGGAGGCATGGTCCACCTGACCGTGCGCGACAACGGTTCGGGCCTGTCGGAAGACGCCTTCGCGCGGCTGTTCGAACCGTTCTTCACCACCAAGCCCGCCGGGCAGGGACTGGGGCTGGGCCTGACGCTGTCGGCCGGCATCCTCAATGAAAGCGGCGGCAGCCTGTCCGCCACCAACCACCCCGACGGCGGCGCCTGCTTTACGCTGGTGCTGCCGCTGGCGCCGCAGGACGCCACCTCCAAGGACGCATCCCATGCCGGCTGAGCTGACCGTACTGATCGTCGAGGACGATGCCGACGTGCGCCTGGGCTGCGAGCAGGCGCTGCGCCTGGAAGGCATCGCCACGCGCGGCGTCGGCAGCGCCGAGGCCGCGCTGCGCGAGGTCGGCCCCGGCTATGCGGGCGTGGTCGTCAGCGACATCCGCCTGCCCGGCCAGGATGGCATGGCGCTGCTGGCGCAACTGCGCGAGCGCGACCCGGCGCTGCCGGTGATCATGATCACCGGCCACGGCGACGTCGGCCTGGCGGTGCAGGCGATGAAGCAAGGCGCCTACGACTTCCTGGAAAAACCATTCTCGCCCGAGCAACTGGTGGACGCCACCCGGCGCGCGCTGGAACAGCGCCGCCTGGCGCTGGAAGTATCAGAACTGCGCGATCGCCTGGCCGGACGCGAGAAACTCGAAACTCGCCTGATCGGCCATTCGCCTGCGGTCGAGCGGCTGCGCCGCCTGATCGCCGACCTCGGCGGCACCGACGCCAACGTGCTGATCCACGGCGAGACCGGCACCGGCAAGGAACTGGTGGCGCGCTGCCTGCACGAGTCCAGCCAGCGCCAGGCGCGCAACTTTGTCGCGATCAACTGCGGCGGGCTGCCCGAGCAGCTGTTCGAAAGCGAGATTTTCGGACACGAGGCGGGCTCGTTCACCGGCGCTGCGCGACGGCGCATCGGCAAGATCGAGCATGCCGAGGGCGGCACCCTGTTCCTCGATGAAATCGAGAGCATGCCGATGCCGTTGCAGATCAAGCTGCTGCGCGTGTTGCAGGAGCGCGTGGTGGAACGGCTCGGCTCCAACCAGCCGGTGCCGGTCAACGCACGCGTAGTGGCCGCCACCAAGGCTGACCTGCGCTTGCTGTCCGATGCCGGCCAGTTCCGCGCGGACCTGTACTACCGCCTGAACGTGATCACGCTGGAACTGCCGCCGCTGCGCGAGCGGCGCGAAGACGTGCCGGCGCTGTTCGAACACTTTGTCGCGCAGGCCGCGCTGCGCTTCGGGCGCGAGGCGGTGCCGGCCACCCCAGCCGAGCTGGCCGCGCTGGTGGCCTACCCGTGGCCAGGCAATGTGCGCGAGCTGCGCAACCTGGCCGAGCGCCACGTACTGGGGCTGGGCTGCAACCCGGGCCACGGCACCACCGCACCCGAGGCCCTGCCGCTGGCGCAGGCGGTCGAGCAGTTCGAGCGCGCGCTGATCGCCGACGCCATGCGGCGCCACGACGGCAACCTGAGCCGCGCCAGCGAAGCGCTGGGGGTGGCCAAGACCACGCTGTTCGACAAGGTGCGCAAATATGGGTTGCACGGGTTGTAAGCCAACAGTAAACCTGGCCCTGCATCCTCGCTGCCGGCGATCCATCACGGCATGACAAGACATTTCTGAAGCGACTGCTGAATTTCGGACAGCGGCCGCGGGCGTTGCGGCGCGCCGGGGAACCACCTCGGCACGCCGGTGTCTGCGTTACTGTCGCTGCCCCACACCCCCTCGGTACAAATGTGCGGTGAAGTACAAAGGTGCGACGGAATATAGTTTTTTCTTACTAATAGACTTGCCTTTGCGGCATATTATGGGCTTCCGGCAAATCCGGACCCGAGGCAATGCAAGTTGCGGAAATAGCTGCAACCCCGGGAAATGACAAAAACGTCAAATCAAAAATAAACAGCCGTCCGGCCGGCGGGGAGCGGGCCAGGACACAGGGTCAGTCAACCATTGGCAGTAACGAACACGCGGCGCAGGTGCCTGGCGCCACGCGCGCCCTCCCGGCGCGACTGCCTTCAGGACTACGGGTGATTGGATGAAACTGGATCCGGCACTGGCTGAAAAGCCTTACTACAGCACGCGAACAGCGGCAAAACTGCTCAATGTCTCATTGGGCACCGTACAAAAGATGGTCGAACGCGGCGAACTCGGCGCGTGGAAAACCAACGGCGGCCATCGGCGCATCCACAAGGAAACCGTGCATCGCCTGCTGGCGACGCGCATCGGCCACGAACCGGCATCGCCGCACGGCCTGGACCTGGTGGTGTTCCATCCCAACCACCAGGAAGCGCAACGCATCCACGGCCAGCTCGGCAAGTGGGGGCTGCCGCTCAAGAGCGTGGTGGTCGATGACGTGCTCGACACCGTCATCACCTCAGTCAGCGAGCATCCGCGCGTGGTGCTCTACTACGTCGACGAACTGAACGACAACGAGTCGGCCACCATCGAGAAGCTGCAGAACTTCTTTGCCAGCCAGCACGTGATCTTTGCGGTGATCACCAACCGGCAGGCCTATGACGGCGTGGCCGACGCGCTGCAGCACTGGGGCATCATGGTGTTCCTGAAGACGCCGTCGCTGGAAGAGGTCAAGGGCTTCCTGCGCGCACAGCTGATGATGGGGCGCGCCCCCTGAGGCTGCGCAGCGCCATCGGTCAACAAGAAGAGACCAGGGGCCACGCAGGCCCCTGTTTGCCGTTGGCCTCAGGCCACCGCCACGTGGCGCGGCGGTGCCAGCCCCGCTTGCCCGTCGGCCTGTGCCATCATCCAGCCGTACAGGTTGCGCGGGTCGGGCGGCATCGCCACCAGCTCCACCGCCCTGCCCACGCGGTGCGCGTGCGCCGCGGCGTAAAGCCAGCGCAGCGCGGCATAGTCTTCCAGCGCAAACCCCACTGAATCGAACACCGTCACCTCCTCCGCTGTGGCGCGTCCGGGCGCATGACCGGCCAGCACCTGCCACAGCTCGGTCACCGGCGACTCCGCCGCCAGCTGCTGGATCTCGCCTTCGATGCGGGTCTGCGGTTCGTACTCCACCACGATGCGCGCGTGACGCAGGATATCCGGATGCAGCTCGGTCTTGCCAGGGCAGTCGCCGCCGACCGCGTTCAGGTGCATGCCCGGACGGACCATAGCCGGCGTCAGGATGGTGGCGCGGGTCTTGTCGGCAGTGACGGTGGAGACGATGTCGGCGCCGGCCAGCGCCGCCTCTGTCGACGCGGCCGGACGGATCACCAGCCCCGGAACACCTGACAGGTTGCGCATCAACCGTGCCGTGGCGGCCGGATCGATGTCATAGGCGACAATCTCGCGCACACCCAGCATGGCGTGAAACGCCAGTACCTGGAATTCCGCCTGCGCCCCGTTACCGATCAGCGCCATGCTGTGCGCGCCGGGCCGGGCCATGGCGCGCGCGGCCAGGGCCGAGGTAGCCGCGGTGCGCAGCGCGGTGGCCAGCGTCAGATCGGCCAGCATCAGCGGAAAGCCGGTTTCCACTTCGGCCAGCAGGCCGCACGCCATCACCGTGGGCATGCCGTGCTGCGCGTTGCGCGGATGGCCGTTGACGTACTTGAACGCGTACTGGATGCCGTCGCTGACGGGCATCAGCTCAATCACGCCACGCGCTGAATGGCTGGCCAGGCGCGCGGACTTGTCAAAGGCATGCCAGCGCAGGAAGTCCTGCCGGACCTGCTCGGCCATCTGCACGATGGCGGCCTGCGCGCCGATGGCGGCCACCAGGCGGGCCACGTCATTGGCGTCGAGGAACAGCGACCGGGCGGAATCTTTCATAATTGTCTCCATGGGCTGTCTGTGCCGTGCGTGGTTTTCAGGCGGCCACCGCGGCGATGCCCGGACCGCTGCTGCGGTCCAGCCGCAGCGTCATGCAATACGCGCCACCGCCGGACAGCATGAAGGGCGACAGGTCGACCTCGTGCAGCGTGTAGCCGCGCCGGCCCAGTTCCGTGCGCAGGTGCGGCGTGGTACGGGTCATCACCACCTGGTCGTTCAGGTTGACCGCATTGACGCTGAAGTGGCGCAGGTCGTCCGCGGTGGCCTCGATGCGCAGCCGTGCCGGCACGCGTGCGCGCAGCTCGCGCAGCGCGGCTTCGCTGAAGGCGGGCGGGTAGTACAGCACTTCGCCGCCGGACAGCGGGCAGAAGCACACGTCGAGGTGGTAGCTCTGCTCGGTGGCCAGTTCCAGTGCCACCACGTCCTTGCCGAAGTAGTTCGATACGGCGGTGGCCGCCTCGTGCGACGAGCGTGGCCCGAAGCCGGCCCAGAAATGGCCGCGGCTGGCGTCCCAGATGCAGTCGCCCGCGCCTTCCTGGAAACAGCCTTCGGGCAGCAGCGCGACCTCGTCGAGCAGGCCGCGCTCGCGCAATGCGCCAAAGATCGTGCCGAACGGGGCTTCTTCGCCGCGCCGCTGCGGGTAGCGGAAGCGCGCCAGCAGCGCGCGGCCGTCGAGCACCACCGCGGCGTTGGCCGGGAACACCATGTCGGGCAGCCCCGGCGCGCCGGCGGCCACCTCCACCGCAAAGCCGGCCCGGGCCAGCGCCTCGCGCAGCGCATCGAAGGACTCCATGGCGCTGCGGTGCATGCCGCGCGGGTCGCGCGCCCAGGCGGCCGGGTCCATCCACGGATTGATGCTGTACGACACGTCGTAGAAAGTCGGCTCGACAAGCAGGATCGTGGGGGTGTTGATCACGGTGGCTCCTTTTTTCGTGATGGCGGTTGGGAAAGAATTCGGTCGATTGAATTCTCGGGCAGGCTGGCGCTAACTAATAGCCAGCAATATGCGCAATTTGCGCCTACCATTCAGCAAATCGCCAGATCACTTTGGCAAATCGCCAACAACCCCTTTTCGCCTGCCATGGATGCCACCGATCACCAGCTCCTGTCACTCCTGCGCGACAACGCGCGCACGCCCGTCACCGCGCTGGCCCAGGCGCTGCGCGTGTCGCGCGCGACCGTGCAGAACCGGATCGACAAGCTGGAAAAGGAAGGGGTGATCGTCGGCTATACGGTGCGCCTGCGGCCCGAGGCCGAGGCACACCGGATCCGCGCATGGATGACGATCGCCGTGGAAGGCAACAAGGCCCGCGCCGTGCTGCAGGCGCTGCGCGGCGAGCCCAACGTGCAGGCGCTGCACACTACCAACGGGCGCTGGGACATCATTGCCGAGCTGCGCGCCGACAACCTGGAGGCCTTTGACCGCACGCTGGACCGGATCCGGCTGATCGACGGCATCAGCGCCACCGAGACCAGCATCCTGCTGTCGACCTACAAGCTGTAGGCGACGCTCAGGCCGCTACGCGCCCGCGCAGGCGCTCGCGCCGCGATTCCTCATGGTGCACATGACCGCTGGGGCGCAGCAGGTCGCGCAACGACAGGATCCCGGCCAGGCGCATGGTCTCCACGCTCTCCACCACCGGCAGCCGCGCCACGCTCAGCGCCGCCATGCTGCCGGCGGCGGCGCGCGCGGTCTGGCCGGGCAGCAGCACATGGGCTGGGGTGGTCAGCAGGTCGCGGCAGCGCATGCCTTGCGGCACCTCGCCCGCCGCCAGGCCCCGGATCGCGCTCCGCTCCAGCATGCCGAGCACGCGCCCGTCCGCCACCACCGGATAGGCGCGATGCGCGGCATGCTCGCCGAAATAGCGCGCCATGGCCTCGGCCACCGGCAGGTCGGCGTCGATGGCGACCACCTCGCGCGTCATCAGCTCGCCCACGTGCGCGCGCTCGAGCGGATCGACGCCGTACTCGCGATAGATATGCAGGCCGCGCCGCGCGATCTTCTCGGTCATGATCGAGCGCTTCATGGTCAGCACCGAGAAGCCGTACGCCACCGCCGTGGTCAGTAGCAGCGGCAGCAGCGCCTGCGTGTCATGGGTCAGGCCGAAGGCAAAGACGATCGCGGTCAGCGGCGCACCCAGCACGCTGCCGAGCACGCCGGCCATGCACACCAGCGCCCATAGCTGCGGCGAGCCGCCCGGCAGCCACGGGGCCAGCACCACGCCCAGTCCCGCGCCCAGCATCAGCAGCGGCGCCAGCACCCCGCCCGAAGTGCCCGAGCCCAGCGCCGCGATCCAGATCAGGGCCTTGACGGCCAGCAGCGCCACGGCGATCTCGATGGCGATGCGGTTGTTCAGCAGGTCGCCGATCACGTCATAGCCCACCCCCAGCGCGCGCGGCTCGAAATAGCCGCCGATGCCGACCACCAGCCCGCCGAGCGCCGGCCACCACATCCAGTGCACCGGCAGGCGCGAGAACGCGTCTTCAGTGCGGTACAGCGCCAGCGTCAGTGCCGCGCCCAGCGCGCCGCACAGCAGTCCGGCCAGCACGCACGAGGCCAGCGCCGGCGTGCCGGCCGCGGCGGTCTGGAGCGGGAACAGCGGGCCCGCCTCGAAGAACAGCGGGCGCAGGAAGCCCGCCACTGCGCACGCCAGCGCCACCGGCAGCAGGCTGCGCGGGCGCAGCTCGAACAGCAGCAGCTCGACCGCCAGCAGCACCGCCGCCACCGGCGTGCCGAAGATCGCCGTCATGCCGGCGCACGCGCCTGCCACCAGCAGCGCCTTGCGCTCGCCCGCCGTCAGGTGCAGGTACTGCGCCAGCAATGACGCCAGCGAACCGCCGGTCATGATGATCGGCCCCTCGGCGCCGAACGGCCCGCCGCTGCCGATCACGATGCCCGAAGACAGCGGCTTGAGCACCGCCACGCGCGGCGACATCTTGCTCTTGCCGAACAGCACCGCCTCGATCGCCTCGGGGATGCCGTGGCCGCGGATCTTGTCGCTGCCGTAGCGGGCCATCAGCCCGACGATCAGCCCGCCCAGCACCGGCACCGCGATCACCCACGCACCGAGCGCATGGCCGGCCGGCGAGCGCTCGGCCAGCGACAGCGTCTGGTAGAAAAACAGGTTGGTGAAGAAGCGGATCAGGTTGACCAGCACGTCAGCCGCGACGGTGCTGAGCGCACCGATGCCGAGCGCGATGACGGACAGCATCAGCAGGCGGCGGTTGACGGCGTAGTCGCGCTTTTCGGACGGTGCGGCGGACGACATTGGCGGGCTCCTTGTTCTTGTGCGGTGCAAAATGCGCCAATGTTGGGATGCGCTGCACCAAAGGCGACCGAATATATCACCCCGTGATATATTACGTGCACCATTCCCAAGCGCCCCCCGTCACAAGAATGCCAACCGCCCCCGCCGTCTCCGCCCTGGCGCAGAATGCCCGTGCCTGGTTACGCACTTTCGTCCCGCTGCCGGTCGCCGCGAACCGCCATGAGCGCCTCAAGAGTTGCATTGGCGCCCTGCTCGGCCTGTTCTGCACAGAGTGGATCAGCCACCAGACCCTGGGTGGCTTCAACCCCTGGTTCGTCGCGCCGATGGGCGCCTCGGCAGTGCTGCTGTTCGCGGTGCCGTCGAGTCCGCTGGCGCAGCCGTGGTCGATCATCGGCGGCAATCTGCTGGCTGCGCTGGTCGGCGTGGCCTGCGCGCGCTGGATCCCGGATCCCGGGCTGGCCGCCGCGACCGCCGTGGCGGTGGCGATCGCGCTGATGTTCCAGTTCCGCTGCGTGCATCCGCCCAGCGGCGCCGTCGCGATCACCGCGGTGTTCGGCGGGCCGGCGGTCAGTGCGCTGGGCTTCGGCTTCGTGGTGGTGCCGGTGCTGTTCAATTCGATGCTGCTGTTGTTGATGGCGCTGGCCTTCAACAACCTGTCGCAGCGGCGCTACCCGCACCGCCCGCCGGAGCCTGCGATGCAGCATGGCACCAAGGACGTGCCGCCAACCCAGCGCGTGGGTTTCACCCGTGCCGACCTGGACGCGGCACTGCAGCAGCGTGGCGAATTCCTCGACATCGAAGAAGACGACCTCGAGCAGATCCTGGTGGCCGCGCAGTTGCGCGCCTACCGCCGTCACTTCGGCAACGTGCTGTGCGGCGAGATCATGTCGCGCGACGTGGTCATGGTGCGGCCCGACCAGCCCGCCCATGAAGCCGGCCACCTGCTGTCGCGGCACCGCATCAAGGCCTTGCCGGTGGTGGACGCCAACCGGCGGTTGGAGGGGATCATCACCCAGAGTGATTTCTTTGCGGCGCAGCGGGATACCGGGGCGCGGCGGCTGGCCGGGACTGTGCGGGATCTGATGACGCGTGCGGTGGTCACTGCTCGGGCGGAACAGCCGATGGTGGAGTTGGCGCAGGCGTTTTCGGACGGCGGCTTGCATCATGCGCCGGTGATCGACGACCACCGCCGCGTGGTCGGCATGGTCACCCAGTCCGACCTGGTTGCCGCGCTGCTCAAGAGCGGCGTGATGGCGGTTCCGGGTTGAAGGTGGGCTCTGGGCTGCGGTCTTGTATGTCGATGATCGGCGGCTCTCGCTGCTGGTGACATGTTGTCGCGGCTGGTGACATGTTGTCGTTGTTTGAACCGCCTGGTTCCGCCCTCCTGGGCGGGTCACTTTTTGTCCGAGCGACAAAAAGTAACCAAAAAGCGCGTCGCCTGCGGCTGGCCTTTTATCAAGGAGGCGGCGTGGGTGGTTCGGGCGGCGGTGATTTCCGTTTTGGCGTGGCCGCGGTTCGAGCCTGCTACGCCAGGTGAGTCAGTGACGGTGCCTACGTACACCGACTTTTGAACGATCCCCATGCAGGGTGTAGGCCGCCTTCTAACCACCGTATCGCATCAACGCCTTCGGCTGCGCTGCGCGCGGCGTCCGGGTCCTAATGGCTGGGATGCGCCTGCCTGTGACACCCTCATGGGTGACAAACGAGTTCAATCACATGGGTAACACGCTGAGGCTTGGCTAGCCAAATTAGAAACCTGTTACCTATGTGCTTGAACTGTTTTGTCCCCTACGTCGGTGAACCGTACCGTCCTAAGTGACCCGCCCAGGAGGGCGGAACCAAGCGGTTCAACAGCTGCAGCATGTCACCAGCCGCGACCAGGTCGTCGATCATCGACTGCCTGCCGCAGCCACCCCAACCATGCCATATCCCCCAACCTGTTCAACATCACAATCCTATGGCACTGTGGACCCACCGGACATACCGCACCGCAGTGACGCCTGAATCACCCCCTTTCAGATGTCCCGCCCCGCCGTAAGCTATATTTACGCCGTTTCCGTCACCCGGACGGAACCTAGGGAGACCCATCAATGAGTTCCGGCCAGTTAATCGAGAAAATCGCAGCGGTTTTCGCCCTGATCGTGCTGATCGGCGGTTCCCTGCTGGTGCTCGCGCCGTTCACCACGGCGCTGCTGTGGGGCGCCATCCTGGCCTTCAGTTCGTGGTACCCGTACACAGTGCTGTCGCGTTGGCTGGGCAACCGGCGCGGCCTGGCGGCGCTGATCTGCGTGCTGGTGGCAACCGTGATCGTGCTGGGCCCGTTCGTCTACGCCGGCGCCAGCTTCTCCGCGCACCTGGACGAACTGTCCGCGCTGGTCGACCGCTATGTGGAACAGGGCCTGCCACAGCTGCCCGATTGGCTGAGCAGCCTGCCCTTCGTCGGCTCCTACCTGCACAGTTCCTGGGAGAGCGTGATCCACGCCGACTCCGAGATGGTCGCCAACCTGCGCAAGCTGATCGCGCCGGTGGGCCATGTATTGCTCGGCGCCGGGCTCTCGATCGGCGCTGGCCTGGGGCAACTGGCCCTGTCGATCATCCTGGCCTTCTTCTTCTATACCGGCGGCGAGTTCGCCATCGCCTGGCTGCGCGCGGGCATGCGCCGCATTGCCGGCGAGCGTGCCGACCACCTGCTGGAGCTGGCCGGCAGCACCGTCAAGGGCGTGGTCTACGGCGTGCTGGGCACCGCTTTTATCCAGGCCGTGCTGGCCGGCATCGGCCTGTGGATCGCGGGCGTGCCGGGCGCGGCCATCCTGGGCTTCATCACCTTCTTCCTGTCGGTGATCCCCGTCGGGCCGCCGCTGGTGTGGCTGCCGGCGGCGCTGTGGCTGTACCACACCGGCTCCACCGGCTGGGCCATTTTCCTGGTGGTGTGGGGCGTGGCGGTGGTCAGCATGGCGGACAACATCGTCAAGCCGCTGCTGATCAGCAAGGGCACCGGCTTGCCGCTGATCTGGATCATGCTGGGCGTGCTCGGCGGCGCGCTGGCGTTCGGCTTCCTGGGCGTGTTTATCGGGCCGACGCTGCTGGCAGTGGCCTATGCGCTGCTGCGCGACTGGACCATCGGCTCGGAGGGCGAGCTGAAGCAAGACCTGATGGCCGGCGATGCGATCGCCGCGACCCCGGCCGCGGCCCCTCCCACCATCTCGGCCGTGCCGGCAAGCCCTTCCGCACCGGCCGTAGTCGACAACCCCGACGTCCCGCCGGCCGCCACCGGCAAGCATCCCGGCTGATGGCAGTACATGACGCGCCCCCGGCGGCCGACCCCTCGCCCGACACCTCGCCCGCCGCGCTGCACCGGCTGGTGGCGTGCGAATACTGTGACGCCATCTACGAACGCACCCCGATCTCGCCGGGCGAACGCGCGCTGTGCCTGCGCTGCGGCGGCGAGCTCTACCGCGAGAGCCGCCGCCACTACCGCCGCCTGCTGCCGCTGGTCATCACCGCGCTGGTCCTGTTCCTGATCTCCAACGCCTTCCCGATCGTGGAGATGGACCTCAAGGGCGTGCGCACCCAGACCACGCTGTTGGGCGCGGTACAGGCGCTCAACGATGACCAAATGGCGCTGGTGGCGGCGCTGGTGTTCGCGACCACCATCCTGTTCCCGCTGTCCGAGCTGCTGATGATGGCCTACCTGCTGGTGCCGATGGCGCAGCACCGCATGCCCGCCGGCTTCGACCGCATCGTGCGCGGCATCCGCCAGACGCGGCCGTGGGGCATGATCGAAGTCTTCATGATCGGCGTACTGGTCACGCTGGTGAAGCTCTCCACCATGGCGCGCGTGCTGCCCGGCATTGCGCTGTGGTCGTTCGGGGCGCTGGTGATCGTCCTGGCGGCGATGCTGTCATTCGACCCGCGCGACCTGTGGCGCCACCTGGAATCGCCGGACGGCGACGCACAGGCCCCGGCCAGCGACCCCGGCACCCCGGACGAGGAAGGCCGATGACGGGCACCCCGCAACCGCCCCGGCAGCCGGTTCGGCTGGCTCGCCCGCGCCAGCTCGCGCGCGAGGTCGTGGCCGAACTCACCGACGACGACGAACGCACCCCGCTGCCACTGGTGCCCACCGCCAGCCGCCTGGGCCTGGTGTCCTGCCACGCCTGCGACCTGGTCAGCCCGAGCACGCTCGAAGGCGAGCCCTGCCCGCGCTGCGGCGCCACGCTGCACCATCGCAAGCCCGAGAGCCTGGCGCGCACCTGGGCCTTCCTGCTGGCGGCCTATATCCTCTATATTCCGGCCAACCTGCTGCCGGTGATGGTCACCCGCTCCATCCTCGGCACGCAGCAGGACACCATCCTGTCCGGCGTGATCTACCTGTGGTTGTCCGGCTCGCACCTGCTGGCCGTGGTGGTGCTGATCGCCAGCATCATCGTGCCGCTGCTGAAGATGGTGATCCTGACCTTCCTGCTGCTTTCGGTACATTTCCGCTCGCGCTGGCGGATCCGGCAGCAGACCCGGCTCTATGGCCTGGTCGAGGTGATCGGCCGCTGGTCCATGCTCGATATTTTCGTGGTGGCACTGCTGGCCTCGCTGGTGCGGGCCGGGGCGCTGGCCACCATCATCCCCGGCGGTGGCGCTCTCGCCTTTGGCGCGGTCGTGGTCCTGACCATGCTGGCTTCGCTGAGCTTCGATCCGCGCCTGCTGTGGGATTCGCTGGAAGATAACAATGCCCGACACTGACAACCAACCCTCCACGCCCGGCGGCACCCCACCGCCGGGCCTGCCGCGGCCCGAGCGCCGGCGCCGCGCGCGCTGGATCCCCTCGCTGGTCTGGCTGATCCCGATCGTCGCCGCCGTGGTCGGCGTCTCGCTGCTGGTGCATACGCTAGCCTCGCGCGGGCCCGAGATCACCATCACCTTCCGCACCGCCGAGGGCCTGACGCCCGGCAAGACCGCGGTGCGCTACAAGGATGTCGATATCGGCCTGGTCAAGTCGGTGCGCCTGGCGCGCGACCGCTCGCACGTGGTGGCCGTGATCGACCTGACCAAGGACGCCGAGAACTTCGCCGTGGCCGATACGCGCTTCTGGGTGGTGCGTCCGCGCTTTGCGGCCAGCGGCGTGTCGGGGCTGGAAACGCTGCTCTCTGGCGCCTATATCGGTGTCGATGCTGGCAAGTCGGGCGAATCCACGCGCGACTTCAAGGGCCTGGAAGTGCCGCCGGTGGTGACCACCGACGCCTCCGGCAAGCAGTTTGTGCTGCGTGCCTCGGAACTGGGCTCGCTCGATATCGGCTCGCCGGTGTACTACCGCCGCGTGCAGGTGGGCCAGGTGGTGGCGTACCAGCTTGAGCCCAACGGGCGCGACATCACGCTGCGCGTGTTCGTCAACAAGCCTTATGACAAGCTCGTCACCGCCGATTCGCGCTTCTGGCATGCCAGCGGCGTGGACCTGAAACTCGATGCCGGCGGGCTCAAGCTGTCGACGCAGTCGCTGGTGACGGTGCTGCTGGGCGGCGTCGCCTTCCAGGCGCCGGACCGCACTTCCGCCACCGAGGCCGCCGCCGAGAACACGCAGTTCCTGCTGGCCGGCGACCAGGCCGAGGCGATGAAGGAACCGGATGAACTGGCGCCGACGCTGGCCGTGCTCAACTTCGACCAGTCGGTGCGCGGGCTGTCGCCAGGCGCGCCGGTGGACTTCCGCGGCGTGAACGTGGGGCAGGTGCGCTCGATTGGGATCGAGTACCAGCGCGACAAGAAGGCATTCCGCATGCCGGTGGTGGTTGAGCTCTATCCCTCGCGCATGGGCTTCCGCGAGCGCGACGTAGAGGACCGCGTGCGCGCGCGCCAGATCCTCGAGGGGCTGCTCAAGCGCGGCATGCGCGCACAGCTGCGCACCGGCAACCTGCTCACCGGCCAGCTCTACGTGGCGCTCGACTTCTTTCCGAAGGCGGAGCCGGCCAAGGTCGACCTGGACGCGCCGATCCCGGAATTCGCCACCACCCCGGGCACCTTCGACCAGCTGCAGGCGCAGGTTGGCGACATCGTCAACCGCATCGACAAGGTGCCGTTCGACCAGATCGGCCAGGACCTGCGCAAGACGGTGGCGAGCCTGAACCAGACGCTGGCCACGGCCGACAAGCTGGTGCAGCAGCTCAACGGCGACGTCGCGCCGCAGGTGCTGGCGGCGCTGCAGGACGCGCGCAAGACGCTGACCACGGCCAACGGCACGCTCGCGTCCGACGCGCCGCTGCAGCAGGACACGCGCCGCATGCTGCAGGAACTGACGCGCACCGCGACCTCGCTGCGCACCCTGACCGATTACCTCGAACGCCATCCCGAAGCGCTGGTGCGCGGCAAGCCGGAGAAAGATTGATGAAGCGACTTCCTCTCACCAGCCTTCTGGCGGGCGCGCTGGCTGCTGCCGCCGTGGCCGGTTGTGCCTCGCCCGAACCGCGCTACTACACGCTGGCCCAGGGGCCCGCCGCGGTGGCGACGTTGCCGCCGGCGACGCCGGCGGCCTCCACCAATACGCTCTGGCTGGAAGTCGCGCCGGTGCGCGTGCCGGAGCGGCTCAACCGCCCGCAGCTGGTGGTGCGCGATGGCGCGGGCGGCGACGCCAGCCTGCGCTTGCTGGACCTGGCGCGCTGGTCGTCGCCGCTGCCGGATGAACTGCGCGATGCGCTGTCGCAGCGGCTACAGGCTACGCTGGGTGCGGTCGATACCTACCAGCAGGGGTTGTCAGACGTGCAGCCGCTGTATCGCATCACGACCGAAGTGCTGCGGCTCGATGCGGATGTGGGGCAGCGGGCGGGTGCCACCATCAACTGGACGGTGCGGCGGCTGCCGGATGGCAAGGTGGTCAGCGGGCGGACGCAGGCTGAGCTGCCGGCACCGGGCGCGGTGGATGGGGTGGTGGCGGCGTATCGCGAGATCGTGGCGAGTACGGCGGCGGATATTGCCGCCGGCGTGCAGTCGCTGCGGTAAGCCGGGAGTGCCCGGGCTGGCCAAAGGAGAGAAACGACAGCGCCGTCAGTCATCCCCCCAGGCCGCCAGATCCCGCTCCCGCCGCGCGGCGGCTTCAGCGGCGCGACGCCGGTCCGCCGCGGCCATCGCCGCCAGGCACTCCGCCGCCCCGCCCTGCACCAGCTTCACGGAACACGCCAGCATCAGGTTCTTGCCGAACCCGAAATCTTCCACCACAAACCCGCGCGCATCCAGCGGCCGCCCTGCTTCATCGGTCACCACCGTGACCCGCTCGCGCAGCGTGCCCGCATCCGCGCTGTAGCCCCACACCGGCTTCTGCAGCGCCACCGCAAAACCCACCTCGAACGCCGTGCCGGAATCCGGCTCGCCCGGCCCGCGGAAATCGTCGAGGTTGGCCACCACCATGTCGGCGCGGCGCAGCAGCGCGATATTGGCGTCATAGACCCAGCGCGCGGTGTCCTGGCCCGACAGGCCCTGTGGCGCGGACTTGTCGAGCGGGTACAGGCCGGTGAAACCGTGCGCGGCGCACAGCGCCTTGAGATGCTCGCCCCAGGCGAGCGCATCCTTGCGAAAGACGTCAAAGCCAGCAAGGTAGATGGTTTTCATGGCACGTGGGAGGCAGGAAAAGAGGACGCCCGCAGCATAACCCGGCGGTGCCGCCCCGCGTGCCCGAACATCGCACAATCTTGCACGCGCGCAAGTCCGCTGCGCTTTGCCGCCGCCTGCGCGGCACGTGACCCTGCGCTACCATTGCCCGTCAGGGCCGACGCCCTGCCCGCCTATCCCAACGACTTCCGCTCTTCCCATGTCCGCTCCCCAGATCCTCCAGGTCGGCCCGCTCGCGCCGCAGACCAACGCCACCCTCCAGCAGCAATACGGCGTCGCCGCGCTGTGGCAACAGGCCGATCCGCTGGCCTGGGCGGGCAGCGAGGGGCAGCAGGTGCGCGTGGTGGTGACCTCGGCGCGCCATGGCTGCAGCGCCGCGCTGATCGATGCGCTGCCGCGGCTGGAGGCCATCGTCAGCTTCGGCGTGGGCTATGACTCGATTGCGCTGGACGCGGCCCGTGCGCGCGGCATCCAGGTCAGCAACACGCCCGACGTGCTCAACGATTGCGTGGCCGACCTGGCCTTCGGCCTGCTGCTCGACGCCGCGCGCGGCATTGCATATGGCGACCGCTTCGTGCGCGCGGGGCGTTGGCCGCAGGGCGGCTTCCCGCTGACGACGCGCGCGTCGGGCAAGAAACTCGGCATCCTCGGGCTCGGCCGTATCGGCGAGATCGTGGCGCGCCGCGCGCAGGGCTTCGACATGGAGATCGCCTACAACAACCGCCGCCCGCGCGAGGGTGCACCGTGGCGCTTCGAGCCCGACCTGAAGGCGCTGGCCACGTGGGCCGACTTCCTGGTGGTGACCTGCGTCGGCGGCCCGGCAACCGCCGGTCTGGTGTCGCGCGAGGTTATCGACGCGCTCGGGCCCAAAGGCATCCTGGTCAATGTCTCGCGCGGCAGCGTGATCGACGAAGCGGCGCTGGTGGCGGCGCTGGTCGAAGGCCGCCTGGGCGGCGCGGGGCTGGACGTGTTCCAGGACGAGCCCAAGGTACCGCCCGCGCTGCTGGCGCTGGACAATGTCGTGATGGCCCCGCACATGGCCAGCGGCACGCACGAGACGCGCGCCGCCATGACCGCGCTGACGCTGCAGAACCTGGATGCATTCCTCACGAACGGCAAGGTGCTGACGCCGGTGCTGTAGCGACCTGTCGCCCTGCCTATACTGGATGCACCGGCTTCATTTCACCCTGCGGGCCGGGGTCTGGAGGGCAATATGGCACGCAAATTTATCGATTGCCGCGAGTTCCCGAGCGAAACCAACTGCACGGTTGCGCTGAGCGCCGACAGCGAGGACGAACTGCTCGAAGCCGCGGTCCAGCATGCGGTGGCGGTGCACAAGCATCAGGACACCCCTGAACTGCGCACTCAGTTGAAATCGTTGTTCAAGGAAGGCACCCCGCCGGCATGAAGCCGGCAAGGCTGGCGCCCGCGGGCGCCGGCCTCCGCCCTGGGGCTCATTCGCAGCCCTGATAAAGCACTTGAGTCAGGCCGAATACCCATGACAGCCGTCATGGCGCATCATTGACGCAGCGCTATATACAGACTTATATTGCGCCTGACACTCCAGCGGCCGCCCCCACGGCGCCGCTGGCCAGAGCTTCCCAAGGATTCCCGATGTCCGCTTTCCGTTCCCGCCGCTGCGGGATGCTGCCGCGCCTGCTGGCGGGCGCCGCCGCCGCGCTGGCCCTCGCCGCCCCGCCCGCCTTCGGCGCCGACCTGGTGGTCTCCGCCGCCTCCAGCCTGACCAACGCCTTCAAGTCGCTGGCCGAGTCGTACCAGCGCGCCCATCCCGGCACGCAGGTGGTGCTCAACTTCGGCGCCTCGGACGTGCTGATGCAGCAGATCGTCAAGGGCGCGCCGGCCGATGTGTTCGCCTCCGCCGACCAGGAAGCGATGAACAAGGCCGAGGCCGAGAATGTGATCGCCCCGGCCTCGCGCCGCAACTTTGCCACCAACCAGGTGGTACTGATCGTGCCATCGGACAGCAAGCTGGCGATCGGCTCGCTGCAGGACCTGATGCGCCCCGAGGTCAAGCGCATCGCCTATGGCAACCCGGCATCGGTGCCGGTGGGCCGCTACACGCGCGGCGCGCTGGAAGCAGCCGGGCTGTGGGATGCCGTCACCGCCAAGGGCGTGCCGGCGCAGAACGTGCGCCAGAGCCTGGACTACGTGGCGCGCGGCGAGGTCGAAGCCGGCTTTGTCTTCGCCACCGATGCAGCGGTGATGCCGGACAAGGTCAGGGTCGCCGTGCGCGTGCCGAGCCGCACGCCGGTGACCTATCCCATCGCCGTCACCAGCCAGTCGCGCCAGCAGAAGGAAGCCGCGCAGTTCGTCGACTACGTCGCCTCGCCCGAAGGCCAGGCGATCCTGTCGCGCTACGGCTTCCAGAAGCCCTGACCACGCAACCCGCGCACCATGGACGCCGTCTGGGTACCGCTGCTGCTGTCGCTGAAGGTGGCTGGCTGGGCCACCGCGCTGAACGCCGTGCTCGGCGTCGGCGCGGCGTGGGCGCTGGCGCGCTGGCGCTCGCCCCTGCGCGACGTGGTCGATGCGGTGCTGACGCTGCCGCTGGTGCTGCCGCCCACCGTGCTGGGCTACTACCTGCTGGTGCTGGTGGGCCGGCGTGGCGTATTTGGCGAGTGGCTGGCGCGGCTGGGCATCGAACTGGTCTTCACCTGGCAGGGCGCGGTGCTGGCCTCCACCATCGTCGCCTTCCCGCTGGTGCTCAAGTCCGCGCGCGCCGCGTTTGAAGGCGTGGATCATCAATTGGAAAATGCCGCACGCGTCCTGGGCGTGCCCGAGGCCGGCATCTTCTTCCGCGTCACGCTGCCGCTGGCCGCGCGCGGCATCATCGCCGGCGTGCTGCTGGCCTTTGCGCGGGCGCTGGGCGAGTTCGGCGCGACGCTGATGATCGCGGGCAACCTGCCCGGGCGCACGCAGACGCTGTCGGTGGCCATCTATGAAGCCGTGCAGGCCGGCGACGACAACACCGCCAACCTGCTGGTACTGGTGACCTCGGTCACCTGCGTGCTCTTGCTGGTGGTCGCGGGGCGGCTGGTGCCGGCGGCCGCGCGCAATCCCGCCCACCTTTACGAACGCCGGCGCCTGCGCCCTCGTGTCTTCCGCTGAGCCGCACCATGAGCATGCATGTCAGCATCCGCAAGCAGATGGTGTCGGCCGACCGGCATTTCGCGCTGGATATCGATTTCGATTCGGCGAGCCACCGCATCGCGCTGTTCGGCCCCTCGGGAGCGGGCAAGAGCCTGACGCTGCGCGCCATTGCCGGCCTGCTGGCGCCCGACAGCGGCCGCATCGTGCTGAACGGACGCACGCTGTTCGATGCTGAGGCGGGCATCGACATACGGCCGCAAGACCGCCGCGTGGCCTACCTGTTCCAGGAATATGCGCTGTTCCCGCACCTGACCGTCGGGCAGAACATCGCCTTCGGCCTGTCGCGCGGCTGGCGCAACCCGCGCCGCGCTGCGATGCACCCGGAAGCACAGCGCTGGATCGATGCCTTCGGCCTGGCCGATATCGTCGGCAACTATCCCGCCGAGATCTCCGGCGGCCAGAAACAGCGCGTGGCGCTGGCGCGCGCGCTGGTGGCGCAGCCGGATATCGTGCTGCTGGACGAACCCTTCTCCGCGCTGGATCCCGCACTGCGCGCACGCATGCGCGCCGAGCTGCGCGCGCTGCAGGCCAGCCTCGATGTGCCGATGCTGGTGATCTCGCACGATCCCGCCGACGTGGAGGCCCTGGGCGACCACGTGCTGGAAATCCGCGAAGGCCGCATCTTCGGCAGCGGCACCAGCCGCCAACATCCGCCGGTCTACGCGCCGGTGTCGGCGCGCATGGCCTGAGCGCGCAGCAGGTCGACGTAGGCGCCTTCGATCAGGTTCGACGCCGGGATGCCGAGCCGCGCCAGCAGCGCGTGCGCCTCGGCCACGCCGTCCTCCACGCGTTCCTCGTCGGCCAGCACCACTTCCAGCTCCAGGAAATCGCCCAGCGCCTCGACCCGGTCCAGGTGGACGCGCGTGCGGCCGGCCAGGTAGAGCGTGCGCAGCTTGCGCACGCGTCCGCCTTCGCCATGCGCGGCGGCCAGCGCGGCGCGCAACGTATCGGGGGAACGCGTCGGCGACAGGATGTAGAAGCTCTCCTTGGGGCCAGCCTCGTCAGCGCGCGCGTAGAAGATCAGCTCGCCATGGTCGGGCGCGAACTCGCGCAGTTTGAGCCGCCCGTTGGCGCACTGGAAGAAGGTATCATCCTGGCGGATGTATTCGGGACCTTGATCGGCCAGTGCCGCAGCGCGAGGTAGCACGGTCTCTACGCTGTCGATGCGGGCCTTGATCTCTACGTTTCTTGGCATACAGGTCTCCGTGCAATCAGCCGAGCAGCAGGCGCGCGGCAATCACCCACATGGTGACGCCGATCACCACTTCCAGCACCTGCCACGCGCGCGGCCGCGCAAACACCGGCCGCAGCAGCGCCGCGCCATAGCCCAGCGAAAAGAAGAACAGGAACGAGGCGGTCATCGCGCCCGCGGCGAATTCCGTCGCATGTCCGGCGAACTGCGTCGACACCGAGCCGATCAGCATCACCGTGTCGAGGTACACGTGGGGATTGAGCCAGGTGAATGCCAGGCACACCGCCAGCGTCGCGCCCAGCGGGCGCGGTGCGGCATCGCTCGGGTCCAGCACCGCGTTCGAGCGCCACGCAGCCAGGAAACTGCGCGCGCCATACCAGATCAGGAAGGCCGCGCCGCCATAGCGCATCGCCGTATCCAGCCACGGCAGCTTGCGGATCATCACGGCAAAGCCGGACACGCCCAGCAGGATCAGCAGCGCATCCGAGAGTGCGCACACCAGGCTTACCCAGAACACATGCTCGCGCCGCAGCCCTTGCCGCAGTACGAAGGCATTCTGGGAACCGATGGCAAGGATCAGGGAAAGGCCGAGGGAGAAGCCGGCCAGGGCGGCATGCATTGGTTGTGGAACGGCTGTTTTTTTGGGTGCTTATTATTGCATGCAACCCTTGCGCCGCTCGTTGCAGCATCTTGACGCTTGTCGTGCTTCCCTAAGGCCTGCCCTCTCCCCCTGCCCTTCTCCCCGCATGCGGGAGAGGGGAGCAAACCGCCGGCAGGCGATGACTCTGGGCTCGACTCGGCGCGCTACCCCACCACGCCCAGAATCACACTAGAGGCCTTGAACAACGCCACCGCAGGCAAACCCACCTGCAGCCCCAACGCCTCCACGCTCCCATTGGTCACGATCGCCGCAATCGTCCCGCCACCATCCAGCTCGATCACCACCTCGGCATTCACTGCCCCCGGCATCACCCGCGACACCACCCCAGGCAACTGATTGCGCGCCGACAACCGCATCCCCGGATCCGGCAACCCCACCAGCACCGAAGACGCCTTGATCAGCGCAAACGCTTCGACACCTTCAGCCAGTTCCAGCGTCTCGACACTCTCATGCGTAATGGTGGCAACCACCCGCTGCCCGCCAGGCAACTCCAGCACAACCTCGTCATTGACCGCGCCGCCGCGCACGCTGGCAACGCGCCCGAACAGCTTGTTCCTCGCACTGGTCTTGATCATCATCCTCCTCATCAGATGGACATCTTCGGCCGCACCTTCGCCCAGCCGGGACAGCTGCGCAAGAAAGCGCCGGTGCTCATCCTCGAGCGCACGATAGGTGCGGATCAGTTGCTCGCCGCGCGCGGTCAGCCGCGTGCCGCCGCCGCCCTTGCCGCCGGCGGCGCGCACCACCAGCGGCTCGCCGGCGCTGTTGTTCATCGCGTCGATGGCATCCCATGCGGCCTTGTAGCTGATGCCGACGGCGCGCGCGGCCGCGGTGATCGAGCCTTGTTCGCCGATCGCGGCGAGCAGCGCGATGCGGTCCTTGCCGCCCCAGTCTTGCGAGCCGGAGCGGAACCAGATGGCTCCCTGGAGTTCGAGCATGGTTGCGAGGCGCCCGCAGGCGCCGCGAAGAAGTGGGAAACGCGGCTATGGTAATCCGATTCCGCGTTGGTTCGAGGCCCTATGCCATGATGTGCACGCCGCCATCCACATACACCGTATTGCCGGAGATGCGGCGTGCATACGGCGTGGCCAGATAGGCGGTGGCGAAGCCCACATCCATGATGTCGACCAGCTCGCCCAGCGGCGCGCGGCCGGCGGCTTCGGCCAGCAGCAGGTCGAAGTCCTTCAGCCCCGACGCCGCGCGGGTCTTCAGCGGCCCCGGCGAGATCGCGTGGACGCGGATGCCCTTCGGTCCCAGCTCATGCGCCAGGTAGCGGCAGCTCGCTTCCAGCGCGGCCTTGACCGGCCCCATCAGGTCGTAGTTGGGCACCACGCGGTTGGCGCCTTCATAGCTCATTGCGAACAGCGTGCCGCCTTCCTTCATCAGCGGCACCGCATGGCGCGCCATGCGGATGAACGAGTGGCACGAGATATCCATGGCGCGCGCGAATCCCTCGGCCGACGAGTTCAGCAGGCCGCCCTGCAGGTCGGCCCTGGGCGCGAACGCGACCGAATGCACCACCGAGTCGAGGCCGCCCCACACGCTTTGGATGCGTGCGAACAGCGCCTCCATCTGCCCGGCGTCTTCCACATTGAGCGGCATCAGGATCGGCGCCTGCACGGCCTCGGCCAGCGGCGCCACGTGCGGATAGGCCTTGTCGTTCAGATAGGTCATGGCGACCTGCGCGCCGAGTTCGCGAAACGCTTTTGCGCAGCCCCACGCGATCGACTCGGCATTGGCCACGCCGACCACCAGCACACGGGCGCCGTCAAGCGGCGGATTGGATACGTTGACCATGGCTGGCTCCGGGATGACATCAGGCGCGATGAGTAAGCATTTGCAGGCGCTCAATTGCGTGGCCGTGGCGGTGTGCCCGCAGCCGGCTTGCGCGGCGGCACCGCGCGCGAGGCCTGCGGCTTGCCGGCCTGCGGGTGCTCGTCGGGCAGCACCCCATCCTGCGCGCCCTCCGCTGCGTCGGCACGCCCGGCATTATCCGCAACCTCCGGCGCATGCCCGGTGCCCATCACCTCGGCGACCTCGCGATAGCGCGCCAGCCGCTCGCCATCCAGCGGGCCGTTGACCGTCATCACGCGATGCGCCGCCATCATCAGCCTGCGGCGCGTGTCGCGATCCGGCACCAGCGCCGGCAACGCCTGGATCGCCCGCTTCGGATCGAGCCGCACGATAAAGCTCTGCTGGCGCACTGCTGCCTTGAAGGTCACCAGGTCGGCATGCCACGCGCCCTCGGGCTGCTCGCGTGCCATGCGGCGCAGCAGGTTGAAGGGGCGTTCCTCGATGGAACTCGGGCGGTCGGCCACATAGGCCAGCACGCGCACGAAGGCTTCCAGCGGGCCGCCCTGCCCGATCGACGCCTCGGCATCGCTCAGCCGGCGCTCCGCCAGCTCCCTGCGCAGCGCCACGGTGACGGGCGATTCCACGTTGACCGGCGCCTGCGCGCGCAGGCCCACCAGCGCCGCCATCACCGGCGAGCCGTAGATCGCCTCGAAGGCCCGCTCGTACCACGCGTCGCGTGCATCGCGGAACTGATCGAGCGCGCTGATGATCTGCGCCGAGGCCGCCTTCTCCATCGTCAGCAACGGGTTGTCCGGCGATACCGGCGTGCGGTTCGCGCGCACCATCGGCGCCATCGCGCCGATCCAGGACATCCACGGGTTCATGTCGGTCGCCACCGCGCGCTCCAGCCGCGCGGGGTGCAGCGCGCGCATCCATTGCGCGCTGAATTCATTGGACATCGCGCGCACCCACGGCGAAACGAAGGTGTCGTAGATATGCTGGTTGATCTCGGCCACGCGGCGCACCACCTCGAAGGGGCGCTCATCGTCACGGCCATCGTCCAGCGCCAGGATGTCGGCCACGCTACGGCGCTCGAAGCGGATCAGGTAGCGCCCTTCGACCAGGTCGCGGTGCGGCAGGTCGGGGGCGACATCCTCGATCCTGGCCTCGTACAGGCCCGGCGGCAGCACGTCGATCAGGTCCAGCGCGCAGAACAGCTCGCTGTGCTCGCGGTTGGCCACGCCGGCGGACACGAAGATGCCCAGGTGGCCCACGGTCGGGTGCAGGCAGTAGACGATCACCTGGTCGTTGGCGACCAGTTCCTCGTCGGTGGGGTACAGGTCCGGAATCCAGTTCAGCGCCTGCTGCGGCGGCGTGATGTTGTCTCCCCAGGACGCGAAGACGATTACCGGCGAGCGTATGTTGCGCAGGTCCACTACGGTCTTGCCGTCGCTGCTGTGCACCTCGCCCGCGGTCAGCCGGTTGCCGACGAACAGGTTCTGCACGATCCAGTCGATCTCGTCGCGGTTCATCAGGAAGTGGCCGCCCCACCAGCGCTCGAACTCGAGAAAGCGAGGGCCTTCGGTATCGGCCTTGGCGTAGACGTCGTAAAGCTTCTGCCACAGCGTGTTGGCAGGATTGAGCTGCTCGAAGTTCTGCACCAGCCAGGCACCGTCGAAGCGGCCGTTGCCCATGTCGGCGGTCAGCGAGGCCAGCCACGAGCCGCCCAGCAGCCCGCCGCTGTAGCGCATCGGGTTGCGCCCGCGCACGCCCGACCAGTACGCCAGCGGCGCGCCCGCCACCAGCAGCGGCCCGGTGCGCTCGGGCGCGACCGCGGCCAGGATCATCAGCGCCCAGCCGGCCTGGCAGTTGCCGACCACGAAGGGCTTGCCCGGTGCGTCCGGGTGGCGCTCGCCGACAATCTTCAGGAAGGCGGCCTCGGCGCGCGCCACCGATTCGATGGTCTGCCCCGGGCAGGGCTCCTGGAAGAAGGTGACGAAGTAGCACGGATGCCCGCTGCGCAGCGCGATGCCGATCTCGCTGTCGGTCTTGAAGCCGCCGATGCCGGGGCCGTGGCCCGCGCGCGGGTCAATCACCACGAAGGCGCGCTTGGCGGGATCGGTCGGGCTGTCGGCCGGCGGCACGATGCGCAGCAGCGCGTAGTTGACGGGCTCGGGCAGTTCGCGGCCGTCGGCCAGCAGTTCGTGTTCGAACACCAGCACGGCCGGCATGCCCTCGCGCTCATGCTCGGCGGACTCGTTGCCGCGCTGGCGCAGGATATCGAGCAGCAGCACGGTGCGCTGCCAGGCGTCGGTGAAGTATTCCAGCGCCGGCTGGCCCAATGCCGCGAACGGATTGGCGGCGCCTGCGGGCTGGCTGGTGGAGGGTGCTTGTGCGGAGCCGCCCTGCGGCGGCCCGGCGGGTATGCGTGCGGTCATTCCACTTCCCCCGATTGGCGCCGCTGCCGGGCGTTTGCGCGCTGTCGGCGCAGCCGGAGTGACGCATGTTGCATTGCAACTAAAACAAGCCTAGCAGCCGCCTGGGAGTGCTGCAAGCCGCGAACGGGTGTGCGTGAAGCCGCACGGCGGGCCGCCCGAGCCCGTCATCGCAGCGATAAATTCGTCGCCTATACTGGCCCATTGCGCTTGCGCGTTGCAGCAAGACGGGGAACTGGCCGCGCTTCAGCCGGCCAGGTAGTGTTCGCGCAGCTGCGCGACGTCGACCTCCAGCGCGTCGCGCAGGTAGTTGTCCAGGCTGCCCCACCCCTGCTCGATGGCCTGCACCGAGGCATCGAGATAGCTGGCGCGGACTTCCAGCAGCGGCATCATCACTTCAGCCGGCACACCGAGCTGCCCCATGCGCGCCAGCGCCGTCTCATTGAACTGCGCGTTGCGCCGGTTCGATTCCAGGTAGTTGGCCAGGATGTCGTCCTGCGCCACGCCCAGCGCCGCCAGCAGCAGCAGCGAGGCAAAGCCGGTGCGGTCCTTGCCCGCGGTGCAGTGGAACAGCAGCGTCTTGCCGCCCTGCGCGGTGCGCATAAAGCCGGCGAAGGCGTCGCGGTAGCGCCCCGGGAAGTCGCGGTAGACCTCCAGCATGAAGGCATCCATCTGCGCCGGCGTGCTGGCGCGCAGGCGCGGCATCAGCACATCCATCGCCATGCTGCCGTCCAGCACCGGCACCGCCATCCAGCGGAAGCGCTGGCCGAAGGCAGCCTCGTCGGGCGATTTCTCGCCGGGCGAGCGGAAGTCCACCACCATGTCGAGTGCCAGCGCATGCAGCCGGTCAAGATCCGCGGCGCTGGCCAGCGCCGGGTTGCCGCTGCGGTACAGCCGGCCGTGGCGCACCCGGTGGCCATCGGCGCCGGCCAGGCCGCCGAGGTCGCGCGCGTTGCTGATGGTGTCGAAAATAAGCTCTGCCTGAATGGCGTTGCTGGCAGTGCCGTTGCTGATTTCGCTGACAGCCCCGTCGATGCCTGCCGCCGGTGCCGGCGGCACGACCGCATGGGCGTGCAGCAAGCCCGCCCGGTGAATCCACTTGGTCATTGTTGTTCCCTGACTGTTCTTGTCGAGGCGGGCTCGTGCGCTGCAGCAAGTTCAGCGGCTCCGGTAGGCCGGCACATGCCAGCGCAGATGGCACCCGGCGATATAGCGCCGGTCCAGCTTCGCCACCAGCTTCCACACCGCGAGTGCGCTGGCGTCGATATCGACCCAAGCCCACGGATGCTTCGGGTCACCGGCCTCCACCAGTTCCACCGAGCGGATGCTGGCGTACCGTGCGAGTGCCTTGTGCAGCGCCGCTGCACTGAGTCCTGCCTTCAGCCCGCGTACTAAAACCTTCATCATCGGCTCCAATTATTTCAGATCACCCCGACGCATGCATCACCCGCGCGAGGCGGCGGTGCGCATGGTGTCCGGCAACCGCCGCGAGGCGTTGCAGCGCCTGCGTTTACAGGTTGGGATGCCGGAAGCGGCTCAGAAATCCGTCACCTATAGCAAAACTTGATCTACGTCATGGCCGGCGCAAACAGGCGCCGCACGGCCTCGACAGCCTCCTCGTCACATCAGAGAATTCCTAGTCGACGCGGCGGCCGCGTCAAAAGCCCGGCCGCTAGCAGCACGCACAACGCGGATGCCATCTCGCGACCGACATTGCCCGCCGCGCCGGCAACCCGCCGGTACTTCGCGCCGGTGCGCCGCCCGATCGCCGAGAGCAGTCCGTGCCGTGGTGTCCAACGAGGATCATCAACCACAAGGATGATGGCGATGCCCGACACTTCCTCCACCGCCTCCGCGGCCACTCCCACGCCGCCCGCCCCGCCCACTGCAGCAGTCGTTCCAGCCGCGCCCAAGGTGACGCTGCACTGGGGCCTCTATGTCGCCGTCACCGTGCTGATCGGCGTGCTGGCGATCCCGCTGCCTGAAGGCCTGACCGTCGCCGGCCACCGCATGCTCGCGATCCTGGCCTTTGCCATCGTGGTGTGGATCACCGAAGCGGTCTCGTACGAGACCAGCGCGATCATGATCACCTCGCTGATGGCGGGGCTGATCGGCTTTGCGCCGACCGTCAACGACCCCAACGTGCTGTACGGCACCTCGCGCGCGTTGGGCATGGCGCTGGCCGGCTTCTCCAATACCGCGCTGGCGCTAGTCGCCGCGGCGCTGTTTATCTCGGCGGCGATGACCGTGACGGGGCTGGACCGCCGCATCGCGCTGGTCACGCTGTCGGCCATCGGCACCAGCACGCGCCGCATCCTGGTCGGCACCATTGCCGTCACCATCGCGCTGAGCCTGGTGGTGCCGAGCGCCACCGCGCGCAGCGCCTGCGTGGTGCCGATCATGATGGGCGTGATCGCTGCCTTCGGGGTCGACAAGAAATCCAATATCGCCGCCGGCATCATGATCACCGTGGCGCAGGCCACCAGCATCTGGAACGTCGGCATCCAGACCGCCGCGGCGCAGAACCTGCTGACGGTGGGCTTCATGGACAAGCTGCTGGGCGAGCGCATCACCTGGCTGCAATGGCTGATCGCCGGCGCGCCGTGGGCCATCGTGATGTCCGTTGTGCTGTACTTCCTGGTGCGCTTCCTGCTGCCTGCCGAGACCGACGCCATCCCCGGCGGCAAGGAAGCGGTGCAGCGCGAACTGTCCGCGCTCGGCCCCATGACCGGGCCGCAGAAGCGGCTGGCCGCGGTCTCGATCGGCCTGCTGCTGTTCTGGGCGACTGAAGGCAAGCTCCACAGCTTCGACACCGCCACCGTGACCTTCGTCGGCCTGGTGATCCTGATGCTGCCGCGCATCGGCGTGATGGACTGGAAGACCATGCAGCAACGCACGCCGTGGGGCACTGATCGTGTTCGGCGTCGGCATCAGCCTGGGCACCGCGCTGCTGAGCACGCAGGCCGGCCAGTGGCTCGGCAAGTTCGTGGTCGCGCATTCAGGCCTGGCCACGCAGGGTCCGGTGATGGTGTTCGCCATCCTTGCCGCCTTCCTGATCCTGATCCACCTGGGCTTTGCCAGCGCCACCGCGCTGACCGCGGCGATGCTGCCGATCCTGATCTCGGTGCTGCAGACGCTGCCGGGCGACATCAACCGCGTCGGCATGACCATGCTGCTGGGCTACACGGTGAGCTTCGGGTTTATCCTGCCGATCAACGCGCCGCAGAACATGGTGTGCCTGGGCACCGAGACCTTCAACGGCCGGCAGTTCGCGCGCATCGGCATCCCGGTGACGATCGTGGGCTACGCCATGATGCTGCTGTTCGCGGCGACGTACTGGCGCTGGCTGGGCTGGGTGTAGGGAGCGGCGGCGGCGGTTTGGCGACCTCGCCGCCGCGCGCTGGCACAATATGCGGCATGAAAAGCCTCTGGTCCGCCTTCATCAAGCTGCTGGTGCTCGCCGTCATTGGCGGCATGCTGCTCGCCACCATCGCCATCCTGGCTGTCGACCGGCAATTGCCGTCGCTCGATGCGCTCACTGCGTTCCGCCGCACGCCCGACTACGTGCCCTTCGACAAGATCCCGCGCGAACTGACGGACGCGGTGATTGCGATCGAGGATGAGCGGTTCTATGTGCATGAGGGGATCGACTATGTCGGCGTGATTCGAGCGGGGATTGCCAACCTGTCGGATGACCTGTCGCAGGGCGCGTCGACCATCACCATGCAGGTGGCGCGGAATTTCTACCTGTCGCGCGACAAGACCTATACGCGCAAGCTCTATGAGGTGCTGCTGTCCTACCGCATCGAGAAGGCGCTGAGCAAGGATGAGATCCTTGAGCTGTATATGAACAAGATCTACCTGGGACAGGGGGCGTATGGATTCGCCGATGCGGCGCGGACTTATTTCGGCAAGCCGCTGGATCAGCTGACGTTGGCGGAGTGCGCGATGTTGGCGGGGTTACCAAAGGCGCCGTCGGCGAACAATCCGGTGGCTAATCCCAGGCGGGCGCGGCAGCGGCAGGCTTATATCCTGCATCGGATGCTGGAGCTTGGGAGGATTTCGCGAGGGGAGTATGACGGTGCGTTGTTGGAGCCGTTGAGGCTTAGGTGAAGGGGGCTGGTAGATGCTCGACGGCTGGTCGCTGCTTGTGACATGTTGTCGATGTTTGAACCCAGCGCTTCAACAGCGACAACATGTCACCAGCAGCGCCGGGCCGTCGATCATCCCAAAAGATGTTTCTCACTCCAACATCCCCCGATACCTCCCCACCGCCTCCTGCACAATCTCAAGCAGCCCATTGCCGGCCTCGGCATCCACATGCCCAAGCAACGCCTTCCGCATCCGCGGCTCCCAAAACCGCTTGATATGCCCGGCAATATCCGAAACAGCCTCCTCCCGATCCGGCATCGCCTCAAAGAAGCTGCCAATCTGGTTGGCCATGGTAATCAGGTTGTCGACATTCATGCCAGGCTCGCTTCGTGTTGCAAACGTTGGGGATGGGCGTACACCACGTGCGCACCAGCGCGCACGAAGCCGGCCAGCGTGATGTTGGACTGCTCCGCCAGCCGTACAGCCAGCGCGGTGGGCGCGGACACGGCCGCCAGCAGGCCGGCGCCGATGGCTGCGGTCTTCAGCACCATTTCATAGCTGGCGCGGCTGGTGACCAGCACCGCGCCGCTGGCGATATCCTCGCCACTGCGCGCGAGCGCGCCCGCCAGCTTGTCCAGCGCGTTGTGGCGCCCCACATCCTCGCGCACCAGCGAGACATGGCCGTCTGCGCGCAGCCACGCCGCGGCGTGCGTGGCGCCGGTGTGGCGCTGCAGCTCCTGCCGCAGCTGCAGCTGCACAAATGCAGCCTGGATCACGTCGGTGTGGAAGCTGACATCGCTCTGCACCGGTGCCGGCATGCGCATCACCTGCTCCAGCGACTCGGTGCCGCACAGCCCGCAGCCGGTGCGACCCGCGAGCGAGCGGCGGCGGTCCTTGAGCTGCATGAAGGCTTCCGACGCAATCTCCAGCCGCACCGCGATACCGTGCTGGCGCATCTCGACCTCGATGTCATAGACATCGCGCGGCGCGGACACAATGCCCTCGCTCAGGCTGAAGCCCAGCGCAAAGTCCTCCAGGTCGGCCGGCGTCGCCAGCATCACCGCGTGCGAGATGCCGTTGTACTCCAGCGCGACTGGCACTTCCTCGGCCACTTCGTCCGGGCTCAGCATGATTTCGCCCTGGCGCCAGCGGTTGACCGCAAAGGTGCTGTGCGTAGCCGGCACGGCGTCTTCCGACGCGGCCGGATCAATCTCCGGTGACTGCATGCAGCGCATCATGATTTCACCCTCCGCTCAGTTCGCCGCGGCTTGCGCCGGATCGGCGCTGGCCGCTTCCAGCAACTGCAGCTGCTGCGTATTGAAGTCGTGGTACTGCTGCTGCCACGCCGACGGTTGCGCCACCGGCATCACCTGCACCGCGGTCACCTTGTATTCCGGACAGTTGGTAGCCCAGTCCGAGTTGTCGGTGGTAATCACGTTGGCGCCGGATTCCGGGAAGTGGAAGGTGGTGTAGACCACGCCCGGCTGCATGCGCTCGCTGACGATGGCGCGCAGCACGGTATCGCCGGCCCGGCTCTGCACGCCGACCCAGTCGCCGTCCTTGATGCCGCGTTCCTCTGCATCGTGCGGATGGATCTCGAGCCGGTCTTCGGAGTGCCAGTGGACGTTCTCGGTCCGGCGCGTCTGCGCGCCGACGTTGTATTGCGACAGGATGCGCCCGGTGGTCAGGATCAGCGGGAATGCGCGCGTGATCTTCTCGGTGGTCGGCACGTACTTGGTGATGATGAACTTACCCTTGCCACGCACGAAGGTGTCGATATGCATGGTCGGCGTGCCTTCCGGCGCGTCGGCGTTGCACGGCCACTGGATGCTGCCGAGCTGGTCCAGGCGCTTGTAGTTGACGCCCGAGAACGTCGGCGTCAGGCGCGCGATCTCGTCCATGATCTCCGACGGGTGCTTGTAGTGCATCGGATAGCCCAGCGCATTGGCCAGCAGGACGGTCGCTTCCCAGTCGGCATAGCGCGCCTTGGGCGGCATCACCTTGCGCACGCGCGAGATGCGGCGCTCGGCATTGGTGAAGGTGCCGTCCTTCTCCAGGAACGACGAACCCGGCAGGAACACATGCGCGTACTTGGCAGTTTCGTTCAGGAAGATGTCCTGCACCACGATGCATTCCATCGACGACAGCGCTTCGGACACGTGCTGCGTGTTCGGGTCGGACTGGACGATGTCCTCGCCCTGGCAGTACAGGCCCTTGAAGCTGCCGGCCAGCGCGGCCTCGAACATATTGGGGATGCGCAGGCCCGGCTCGGGGCTGATCTCGACATTCCACGCGGCTTCGAACAGGCCGCGCGTGGTCGAGTCCGACACGTGGCGGTAGCCCGGCAGTTCATGCGGGAACGAACCGATATCGCACGAACCCTGCACGTTGTTCTGACCACGCAGCGGATTCACGCCCACGCCTTCGCGGCCGATATTGCCGGTGGCCATGGCGAGGTTGGCGATGCCCATCACGGTGGTGGAGCCCTGCGCATGCTCGGTCACGCCCAGGCCGTAGTAGATGGCCGCGTTGCCGCCGGTGGCGTACAGGCGGGCGGCACCGCGCAGTTGTTCAGCGGGGATGCCGGTGACGGATTCCATTGCCTCCGGCGAGTTCTCCGGCAGCGCGACAAAGTCGCGCCATTGCTGGAACGCGCGGTCCTCGCAGCGCTCGGCGATGAAGGCTTCGTTGAGCAGGCCTTCGGTCACGATCACGTGCGCCAGCGACGTCACCAGCGCCACGTTGGTGCCAGGGCGCAGCTGCAGGTGATAGTCGGCGCGGATGTGCGGGGAATCGACCAGGTCGATACGGCGCGGATCGACCACGATCAGCCTGGCGCCGGCGCGCAGGCGCTTCTTCATGCGCGAGGCGAACACCGGGTGGCCGTCGGTCGGGTTGGCCCCGATCACCATGATCACGTCGGCCTTCTCGACCGACTTGAAGGTCTGCGTGCCGGCCGATTCGCCCAGCGTCTGCTTCAGGCCGTAGCCGGTCGGCGAATGGCATACGCGTGCGCAGGTGTCGACGTTGTTGTTGCCGAAGGCGGCGCGCACCAGCTTCTGGACCAGGTAGCCCTCTTCATTCGTGCAGCGCGACGACACGATGCCGCCGATGGAATCCTTGCCGTGCTCCGCCTGGATGCGCTTGAACTGCGACGCGGCGTAGTCGATCGCTTCTTCCCACGACACTTCGCGCCACGGATCGGTGATCTTCGCGCGGATCATCGGCTTGAGGATGCGGTCCTTGTGCGTGGCATAGCCCCAGGCAAAGCGGCCCTTGACGCAGGCGTGGCCTTCGTTGGCCTTGCCGTCCTTGTACGGCACCATGCGCACCACCTCGTTGCCCTTCATCTCGGCCTTGAACGAGCAGCCCACGCCGCAGTAGGCGCAAGTGGTCACGGTGCTGTGCGAAGCCTGGCCGAGCTTGATGACGGAGGTCTCGGTCAGCGTCGCGGTCGGGCAGGCCTGCACGCAGGCGCCGCACGAGACGCAGTCCGATTCCATGAACGACTGGCTGGTGCCGGGCGAGACGCGCGAGTCAAAGCCGCGGCCGCTGATGGTCAGCGCGAAGGTGCCCTGCGTTTCTTCGCAGGCGCGCACGCAGCGATTGCAGACGATGCACTTGGACGGGTCGTAGGTGAAGTAAGGATTGGATTCGTCCTTCTTCATCTCTGTGTGCGTGGCAATCGGCTTTGCTTCCGGGCCGCCGTCGTTGTAGCGCACTTCGCGCAGTCCCACCACGCCGGCCATGTCCTGCAGCTCGCAGTTGCCGTTGGTCGGGCAGGTCAGGCAGTCGAGCGGGTGGTCGGAGATATAGAGCTCCATCACGCCGCGGCGCAGGTCGGCCAGCTTGTCGCTCTGGGTCTTCACTTTCATGCCGGCTTCGACCGGCGTGGTGCACGATGCCGGATAACCGCGGCGCCCCTCGATCTCGACCAGGCACAAGCGGCACGAGCCGAAGGATTTGAGGCTGTCGGTGGCGCACAGCTTCGGCACGGCGATCTGGGCTTCCATCGCGGCACGCATCACCGAGGTGCCGGCGGGCACGGTGACGCTGACGCCGTCGACCTCCAGGGTGACCAGTTCGGTGGATTCGCTGGCGGGTGTGCCGAAGTCGATCTCGTTGCGGGCATTCATGGCGATCTGTCTCCCGATTCTTGTGGGACCTGGCGGCTCAGTTGACGCTCAGGCGGCCTTGGCAGGGTTGGAGGCGAGGCCGAAGTCCTCGGGGAATTCGTTCAGCGCGGACAGCACCGGGTACGGCGTCATGCCGCCCATCGCGCACAGCGAGCCGTTGAGCATGGTGTCGCACAGGTCGCGCACCAGCGCCACGTGTTTCACGGGCTGCTCGCCGGCGATGATGCGGTCCATCACCTCGACGCCGCGGGTCGAGCCGATCCGGCACGGCGTGCATTTGCCGCAGGATTCGACCGCGCAGAACTCCATCGCGTAGCGCGCCTGCTTTGCCATGTCGACGGTCTCGTCGAACACCACGATGCCGCCGTGGCCGACCACGCCGCCGAAGGCGGCATAGGCCTCGTAGTCCAGCGGCACGTCGAAGCGCGACTCGGGCAGGTAGGCGCCCAGCGGGCCGCCAACCTGCACCGCGCGGATGGCGCGGCCGCTGCGGGTGCCGCCGCCGTAGTCGACCAGCAGTTCGCGCAGCGTGACGCCGAATGCCTTCTCGACCAGTCCGCCCTGCTTGATATTGCCTGCGAGCTGGAACGGCAGCGTGCCGCGCGAACGGCCCATGCCGTAGTCGCGGTAGTACTGCGCGCCGCGCGCCAGGATCACCGGCACGGTGGCCAGCGAGATCACGTTGTTGATCACGGTGGGCTTGCCGAACAGCCCTTCCAGCGCAGGCAGCGGCGGCTTGGCGCGCACCACGCCGCGCCGGCCTTCCAGGCTTTCGAGCAGCGCGGTTTCCTCGCCACAGACGTAGGCGCCGGCACCCTTGCGCACTTCGAGGTGGAAGCGCTTACCGCTGCCGCGGATATCGTCGCCCAGCCAGCTGGCCGCGCGCGCGATGCCGATCGCGCTTTCCAGCACCGCGATGGCATGCGGGTATTCGGAGCGGCAGTAGATGTAGCCCTGCTCCGCGCCCACCGCGAGGCCGGCAATCGTCATGCCTTCGATCAGCATGAAGGGATCGTCTTCCATCACCATGCGGTCGGAGAACGTGCCCGAATCGCCTTCGTCGGCATTGCAGACGATGTACTTGACTGCGGACTGCGCGCCCAGCACGGTCTTCCACTTGATGCCAGTGGGGAACGCTGCGCCGCCGCGGCCGCGCAGGCCGGAGTCGGTGACTTCCTGCACGATGTCGGCGGGCTGCATGGACAGCGCGCGTTCCAGGCCGGCAAAGCCTTCATGCGCGCGGTAGTCCTCCAGCGACAGCGGATCGGTGATGCCAACGCGGGCAAAGGTCAGGCGCTCCTGCTTCCTCAGGAACGGAATCTCATCGGTCAGGCCGTGCGCCAGCGCATGCGCGCCGCCTTGCAGCAGGCCGGCGTCGAACAACGCGGGCACGTCCGCCACCCCAACCGGGCCGTAGGCCACGCGCCCGGCGTCGGTCTGCACCTCGACCAGCGGCTCCAGCCAGAACATGCCGCGAGAGCCGTTGCGCACGATGCGTACGTCGTCGCCGCGAGCCGCGGCTTCGCGGGCAATGGCGCGGGCGACATCGTCCGCGCCGAGCGCCAGCGCGGTGGAATCGCGCGGCACGAAGATGGTGGTAGTGGCGCTCATGCCTGGGCCTCCGTGGTTTCGTTGGAGGCCTGCGCCTCGAACAGCGACCGGATCAGCGCATCGAAGCGCTTCGCATCGACATAGCCGTGCAGCTGCTCGCCCACCATCACGGCCGGGCCGCAGGCGCACTGGCCCAGGCAATAGACCGGCTCAAGCGTCACCTGGCCGTCCGCGCTGGTTTCATGGAAGCCGCAACCCAGCGCCCGCTTCGCATGCTCGGCCAGTGCTTCGGCGCCGACCGCCTGGCAGGCTTCGGCGCGGCAGACCTGGACCACGTGCCGGCCCGCCGGCTGCTGGCGGAAGTGGTGGTAGAAGGTGATCACGCCATGCACCTCGGCACGCGACAGGCTGAGTGCGCGGGCGATCACGGGTACGGCGTCGTCGGGAATGTAGCCCTGCGTGTCCTGGATCTCGTGCAGGATCGGCAACAAGGCGCCCGGCAGGTCCTGCCGTGCCGCCACGATCGCCGCGATCGCAGCAGTGCGCGCGGCGTCGGCGGATGCCGGTGCGATGGGAGCGGTTTCTGGCATGGCGTCTCCTGTGGGGGCCGCACGGAGCGGGCTGCGCGGGCCGTTATATGCTATTTTTTTCCTATTTCCGGGCTTGCGATCTGGCCTGGCTGCCCGTTGAAGCGACTATATGAGAGTGACAGCGCCCCTTCAATAAGCTATTTTCTACATATGATTCGCATCTCGATCCTTCCCCACCTGCAGATCCGGGACGACGCCAGCCCTGGCGACGAGGCCCTGGACGTTTCCCGGCTGGTGGCCCTGCTCGGCCATATCGGGGAATCGGGCAGCATCAGCCAGTCGGCGCAGGCCGTGTCCTTGTCCTACCGCTATGCCTGGGGCATCCTGCGCGACGCCGAGGCTTTGTTCGGCGGCCCGCTGATCGACAAGACCCGCGGCCGCGGCAGCGCCCTCACGCCGCTGGCGCAGCAACTGGTGTGGGCCAGCAAGCGGATCGGCGCGCGCCTGTCGCCGACGCTGGATAGCCTGGCTTCCGAGCTGGAAATCGAGTTGAAGAAGCTAATGGACCAGTCCGAGGCGGCGGTGCGGCTGCATGCCAGCCACGGCTTTGCGGTCGCGGCGCTGCGCGATTTCCTCGACGAGCAGCAGGTGCGGCACGACCTGAAGTACTGCGGCAGCGTCGAAGCGGTTGCGGCGCTGGCCGAGGGCGCGTGCGATATCGCCGGCTTCCACGTGCCGGTGGGCGAGTTTGAACACGGCATGTGGCGTCACTTCACCACGTGGCTGAAACCCGACACGCACTGCCTGGTGCACCTGGCGGTGCGCAGCCAGGGGCTGTTCGTGCGGCAGGGCAACCCGCTCGGCATCCACACGCTTGAAGACCTGACGCGGCGCGAGGTGCGCTTCGTCAACCGTCAGGTGGGCTCGGGCACGCGCCTGCTGCTGGACCTGATGCTGGCCGCGCGCGGCATCGACCCGGCGCGCATCGAAGGCTACAGCAACGGCGAGTTCACCCACGCCGCGGTGGCGGCGTATATCGGCAGCGGCATGGCCGACGTGGGCTTCGGCGTGGAAACGGCGGCGCGGCGCTTCGGCCTGGGGTTCGTGCCGGTGATCAAGGAGCGCTACTTCTTTGCGATCGAGAAGACCATGCTGCGCAGCGCCGCGCTGGCCGGCGCGGTGGGCGCGCTCACCAGCGAGGCCTTCCGCCAGCGCGTCAATGCGCTGCCGGGCTATGACGGCGCGCTGACCGGCACGGTGCTGACGCTGGCGGAGGCGTTCCCGGATTACGCGGGCGCGCGTGTGCGCTAGCGTTGCAGCAGCGCAAGCCGGTCAGGATGATCGGCCCATTGCTCATGGCCGGGGATCGGGCCCTTGGCCTGCAGCAGCGGCGGCCAGTCGGGCCGGCGCGACAGCTCGGCGTTCAGCGCGATGAAATGGCGCTTGTCCTCGGGCAGGTCGTGCTCCGAGTAGATCGCGCCGACGGGGCAAAGCGGGACGCACATCGAGCAATCGATGCACTGGTCAGGATCGATGGAGAGGAAGTTGGGCCCTTCGTGGAAGCACGACATCGGGCAGACTTCCACGCAGTCGGTATGGCGGCACTGGATGCAGGCATCCGTTACGACAAAGGTCATGGGGCGGGGGCGGTACGGCAGTACGGCGGTAAAGACCTATCGATCGTAGCGGCCCGCCCTGCCGCGCGGGGCGGGCCGCCTTGTGCGACTCGTTCAAATCGCCTGAAGCGGCATCTTTCTTGCGTCAGTACGCCACCACCGACAAGGTGGTGCTGGCCGGCACGCGCACGGTGTTGCTGTAGGTGCCCGTGACCGCGCCGGTGCGGACCAGGTAGCTGCCGTAGGCGGACAGGTACGGCAGCGTCGATGCCGCCGTCTTGATCGCGGCGTAGCTCTGGAGGTCGATCGCCGGCAGCGTAAAGCCGCTGTCCGTGCGCGCCGGGTAGCCATAGCCGGCTGGCAGGCCCGTGCTCGGCATCAGCGTATTGGTGCTGACTGCCCAGCGACGCATCTGCTCGGCCAGCGTCACGCCAACCTGCGCACTGGCAATGGACTGCTCCAGCGCCGTCTTGGAATCGGTGGTAGTACCGCGCGCCAGCAGGTCCTTGAAGAAGGCCAGGCCCAGGTGCCGGTTCAGGAAGCCACCGAAGGTGCCGGACACCGAATAGCTTTCGCAGAACGCGCCGAAGCCGGTGAACGAGAACAGATTGCAGTTGCTGCTGTTGGTGCGCACATAGTCGGGCATGCGCACGTCGCGGATATTGTTGAAGCTGGCGTCGATGGTGTGACTGGCAAAATCTTCCATCATCATCGCGGTCATTTCCTCGAGCCAGTCGTCGAACGAGTAAGACGGCCCCATCCGCACGCTGCGACGGTAGAAGTTCTGCATGTGCATGCCTTCATGCGCCATCACCATCTTCATCGACTGAATGCCGTCGGCGCCGCCGAGGTAGAGCGTCTCGGCGTCCAGGTACAGCGACACCGATTCATTGCTGGTGGGATCGACCGAGCGCAGCAGGTTGTGCAGCCCCCAGAAGTAGCCGACCATGCCGAACGGCTTGTTGTTGCGGTCGAAGTTCAGGATCACGATATCGATCGGCTGGGCACTGCCGGCGATCAGCGTGGTCGGGTAGTTGTGCGCGCCCCACAGCGGGCCGCCCACGGACTTCAGCATGTCGTAGACGCCCTGGGCGCTGCCGGCACCGACAAAGGCATTGGCCAGCGCGCCGACCAGCGCGGCATCGACCTTGCCCGTGGTGTATTCCGCGTCTTCCACCCACAGCCTGACCGTCACGCCATCCTTGGTGGTGACTTGCTGTACCACGCTGGCGGTGCGCGTGGTCGCGTCGGTGTGGTACCACCCTCGGGTGGTGGCCATCGACGCGGCTTGCGGCGCGGGCGCGCTCATCACGCTGCGCAGCGGCGCTGCCGCCGCGACGCGCTCGGCCCAGCCGCTGCGGTTGAAACCGGCGATCTCGCGGCGCGTGGCTTCGGCGTCGGCGCTGGCTGACGCAGCCGGGTCGCTGACGCTTGCGAGCGAGCGCATCGACAGGCCGGTCACCGACTCGCTCAGCACCGAGGGCTTGATCGACGGCAGCGTCAGGCTGGTGCCGCTGGTATTGGTCAGCATCAGCGACAGCGACTGGCCGCCCAGCCCGCTGATCGAAAACCTGACGTCGATATCGGCACTGCCCGCGTTTCGCTGCTGCCAGATGCCGGTGCCGCTGCCCGCATAGGTCGAGCCGGTGGCCGCGCCGCAGCCGGTGCAGGCCTGCTCCAGGCCGTTGATCACCAGCGGCTGCGCGACCGTGACGGGCTCGCTGTCCGTGGTGGTGGTCGTGGTCGCGGGCGGCTGCGACGATGCCGCGTCATCACCGCCACCGCCGCCGCAGGCGGCAAGCACGGCCGCCGCCATGGCGGCGGCGAGCAGGTTCAGGGGCAGGTGCAGTCCATCGGCAATCCGGGGCATTTCCGCGCAACTCCGTTGAAGGTGGTAATCAGGATCTGAAACGTCAGGGCCGCCGGCCGCAGCCAGGGCAACGGCCAAGACAGCGGGCGGTTTGCGGCGGTATCCGACGATAACGGCAGCAAAACCGCAACGCTTGACCCTACCTGCAGGTGGTAGGCAGGCAAGCTGGCGACACCGCATTGTGGGCGACGCAGGTCACGGCGGCGAGTTGGCAGCGAGGATCAGTGGTAGCGGCGCCACAGGTGCGCAGGGCCGCAAAGCGGGAGAGCGGCGCGGGAGATCGCGCGGGATGGCATTGCGTGGGCGCAGCCCGTTATCGGCGCCGGCTGCGCCGGGCTGGCATGAAGCCCTCGCGGACGAAGGCCATCGAAGAAGACGCGGGTGATGGCGCAAGGGCGGCCGCCATTGCAGCGGCCGCCCACCGGTCCGCCCGCCACCACCCGCGGCGGATCAGGCGGTTGCGCGCATCAGCTCGTCCTTGCGCGCGGCCATGGTCTTGGCCACCTCGCGCAGGTTGACCTTTTCCTTGATCACGTTCTTGAACAGTTCGCCTTCCTCTTCCTCGATATGGTGGGAGACGTATTCCGAAAGCACCGTGAAATTGGCTTCCAGCAGGTCCCCGGCGGGGTCCTCCTCGATCGCGGCGAGCAGGTCCTTTGCCACCTGGTGCTCGACCTGGGCCTCGTCCAGCATGTCATCGATCTCGTCGCTGGCGCCGCGCAGCGCCGGGTAGAAGATCTCTTCCTCGACCGTGGCATGCACCGTGAGCTGGTGGCAAACGTCCAGCGCGATCGACTCCTTCTCGTCGCGGTTCTCGGTGTCCTTGAACGCCTTGAACTGCTTCTTGACCGCACGGTGCTCGTCCATCAGTGCGCCGAGGGCTTCGGCCTGGTCTGCGGGGATCTTCGACTTGTCCACGATGTTCTCCTTGGCTGGGGTGCGGTGTTCCGGCTTCGCTACGTGGGAGGCAGGTTCCGTGCCCGTACAACTGCCGCCCACCGCACGACGCCCGCAGGACGTGTGTGGGCAGCGTGCGCACCCGCGCCGCATGCCGCATTGCAATTCCTGCGCGAAGGCTTGTAATTGTGCCCGCGGCGCCGCGCCGGCGAGGGCAGCGTGGGACGCAATGCGGGCGTGCGCGGCGCGGCATGAAAGTTGCGCGGGTCGGTCATCCGTGCGGTCCCCGCCGCCGCGCATATTCCAGACAGGAGACAACCGTGATCGCAGAAGCCCGCACCAGGATCCGCAAACGCAGGTCCCTGAAACGCCATGCCGGCCCCGCGCTGGCCGGCTTGCTGTTCCACAAGGCATCGCGACGGGAGCGCGCGACAGCGATGTGCGCGAGTTCGCGACGACATTGCCCACGCCGGAGCATCGCCTGGAGCAGCCAGGACGATGGCCTCCGAGGTGTCGCGTTGGTGCGTCGTCAGTGCGTCGCTTCAGTGAGCCGCTTGAGTGAGCCGCGTTAGTGCCCACCGTCAAGCCCAGGCCCCCTGTCCGAAAGCACCCGCTTATGCACAGCCGCATTTAATGCGTTTTTCCCGCACACTATGCGGCTGCCGGTGCAGGGCTGCTCAATGCTTTGACTGAAGGACTGAAACGCGACAGCTGCGTTTGCTCCGCGTTCGCCGCAGACGTTTATTGCAGACTGCCGTGCGAGATCCCGCCATGCCGTCAACATTCATATATTCGAATCGCGCCGTTGGCCCCGAGGCCATCGACGAAGAACTACAAGCCGCTGCTGAAGCCGGCTACAACGTGGACGCGCGCCACGCCTTCTGGGAGTGCGAGCCGGCCTCGGTGCCGGCTTTGCAGCGCCCCCGCCTGCGCGCACTGCAGCAGCAGGTGCAGGCCGGCGATGCCGTGGTCATGCTGCGCCTGTGCAGCATGGGCTGGAGCGTGCAGGAGGTGCTGGCCACCATCCGGCGCTTCCGCCTGCTGGGCGTGGCGCTCCATTGCGCGCAGCTGTCGCGCACGAACCTGTCCAGCGCCTCGCCACCCGAAGCGGTGGAGGTGTTGCGCGCCGTAGCAGCGCTGGAAGGCACCACGCGCAGCGTGCGCGTGCGCGAAAGCCTCGCCGCGGCCAAGGCGATGGGGCGGCAGGTCGGCCGTCCGCCCAAGCACACGCCCGAGCAGCGCAGCGCCATCCTGCATGCGCTGCGCGCCGGCCATTCGGTCAGCGAGATCGCGCGCCAGTTCAATACCTCGCGCCAGACGGTGCTGCGCATCCGCGCCGCGGAACCGGCCGTGCAGCCGGCGCGGCACGACACGCGGCCCTCTGCTGCGCCGGCCACGGAACCGGAAGCGGAAACTGCCGACGACTGACGCTGACCAGCCTCGGGCTGGCCGTGGGTCGACGTATTTACGCGCACCGTTGCAAGAATCCCATGCGTTGCCGGGCCGCGCGCGCCCACCTGGCGCCGCCCGCGGCTTGGAACGTTCCTTGCGAAAGTAGTCTGAGCAGAACGTCCCCGGCAACGAAGTCCTGCTGAACACAGCCCCGCCGCCGCGGGACCGGCACCCGAACCACCTTTGCAAGGCAACCGCGCAGCCCCGTCATGCGACGCCGCCCGACGCGGCCCTTGGCGCATCGACATGACTATCCGACTGCAGAAAGCCGTGGGCATGCCGCCGGCCCTGGCCGATCCGGCCGGCGGCGGCAGTGCGCTGACGCACGCGCAACTTGCTTCCACACCCTCTACCCCCTCGTCCCCGCCGTCATTGCATGCCCGCCCCGGCGGGCCGCGGCACTTCGCGCGCCCGACCGTGCTGCTTGAAACGCTGCTGGCCACGCGGCTGGAGTTGCTGAGCCGCGACCAGGCCTGGCCACCACACACCCTAGCGCGGCGCCAGGCGGTGCTGATGCAGCTGTGGCAGGAACGCCCGCCCGGCCTGTTCGAGCACGGCGGCACGGCTGAGAGCATCGCGCGCTGCCTGCACGCGGCGTTCGCCGAAGCCGCCGCGGGGCGCAGGCTGGAAGCCGCGCAGCAGTTCAAGCGCGCGTACTACCTGGTCTGCTGCACGGCCTCGGCCGGCACGCGTGTGCGGCTGCGCGCTGCGCCCGCTGCGTCCGGATATCGAGCATGAACCCGGCAGCGGCCGCGCCGCCGACGTCATGCCCGAGCGCAAGAAGCCCCCCGTCAGCCGCACTGAGCTGAACCAATGCCGTCGTTGCCCGCTGTAGCGCAACGCCACCCAGGGCGTGCCCGGCGAGGGGGCCGCGCACGCGGCCGCTGTAGCGCAACGCCACCCAGGGCGTGCCCGGCGAGGGGGCCGCGCACGCGCGCATCATGCTGGTGGGCGAGCAGCCCGGCGCGCAGGAGGACCTGCAGGGCTCTCCCTTTGTCGGCCCGGCGGGCCACCTGCTGGACGAGGCGCTGGGCAAGGCCGGCCTGGACCGTGACAAGCTCTTCATGACCAATGCGGTCAAGTGCCTCCGAGAGCGCGGGCAAGGCGGCCCGCGACGGCCTGCACGGCCAACCGCGCAAGGGCACCGGCGGCGCGTCCATCGACCAGACCCGCGTGCCTAACGCGAAGGGGCGCTGAGCCCCGCGGGCGCAGACTCGCCATCCTACGGATGGCGAACCCGATGCAACGCTTTGCGGACAAGGTCCCGCCGGTCGACGGCGGGCTGATGGCCTCGAACGGACAGCCGCACCAGGCGTTGCGGAAGGCGTTTCAGACCGGCAGGCCCTTCGCGCGCAGCGCTGCATCGAAGCGCTCCGGATCCGATGTGCCGGCCGCGTTATCCGCGCGAATCCTGGCTTCTTTCTTCAGGTGTGCCCGGCAGCGTTCGAGAACGTCGGCAGCCTCGGCGGCGGGCACTGCGATCACCCCATCCGCATCGCCGACGACGAGATCACCGGGCAACACCGCCAGACCCGCGCAGGCAAGGGCAATGTTGATCTCCCCGGGGCCATCCTTGCCCGGTCCGCGATGGGTGTGCCCCCTGGCGAAGATGGGCATGCCGTCCTGCGCCCATTCGCACAGGTCGCGGACGGCCCCGTCGATGACCAGTCCGCCCAGCTTCTTCGCCATGCACGTCGTCCGCATCAGGCCGCCGACGATCGCCTGCGTGACATCGCCGCCGCCGTCGATCACCAGGACGTCGCCAGGCTGCACCATCATCAGGGCCTTGTGGATCATCAGGTTGTCCCCGGGGCGCACCCGGACCGTCACGGCGGGTCCGCACAGCACGGTGTCCAGGCGGGCATGGTATTGCCGCAAGCCGACCGTGCCGATGTTGCGGCTCATCGAGTCGCCGATGGCTGCGACCGGCATGTCGCGGAAAGCCTCCACGATATCCGGAGCGGGTCCGTCGACACGCGGGTTGATGCGGTAACCGGCGGGCCATTGCACTGGCGCGGTGGTTTCGGAAGTGGTCATCAGGGTCTCCAGGGATCAACGGTAATCGGGCGGTCAGGAAAAGACTTGCGGGTTGGCACAAGCGGAGCGTTCTGCCGGAACGCCGTCCAGACATCCCAGTACATTGCGGGCGGCGGCGCTCGCCATGGCGGCCAGCGCTGCGGGCGTGGAGCCGCCCACATGCGGTGTGAGCACAACGTTCGGCAGTGTCGAAAGCGGGCTGTCGGCAGGCAGCGGCTCGACAGCCATGGTGTCCAGCCCGGCGGCATAGAGCTGGCCACTCTGGAGGGCGGCGATCAGCGCAGCCTCGTCCACCACCTCACCGCGCGCCGTGTTGACCAGGATCGCGCCGCGCGGCATCCGGCTGAACGCGGCTTCACCGAGCATGTTGCGCGTGTGTTGGTTGAGCGGCACGTGCAGGCTCAACACGTCGGCACGCGGCAGGAGTTCGGCCAGCGACGGCAGCAGTTGCGCGCCATCGACCGGGCTGGGACCGTCCGTCAGCGCCGGATCAAACGCCACGACCTTCATGCCCAACGCAAGGCATACCGTCGCCACGCGCTGGCCGACCTGCCCGAAACCGGCCAGGCCGATGGTCTTTCCGCGCAGTTCCACGCCGTCCTGCGCGCGCGACCAGCGGCCCCCGTGCAACTCGGCATCCATCCAGCCGATGCGCCGCGCGGCGGCGAACATCAGGCCCAGCGTCATCTCGGCCACCGACTGCGCGTTTGCCCCCGGCGTGACGTAGACCGGAATGCCTCGGCGCGTGGCCGCGTCCACATCGATATTGCTGACCCCAACACCGTGCTTCGAAATCACCTTGAGCGTCGGACAGGATTCGATGGCCTTCGCCGATAGCCGGACCGTCCTCGAGATCACCGCGTCGATGGGCTCCGATGCCATGACGCGCTCCACTTCCTCCACGCTGTCAGGCTGGGACAGATAGAGCACGCGGGCGCCGGCCTGGGCGAGCAGTTCCACGCCGGCTGGCGCCAGCTTGGGAGCGGTGACGAAGATGGTAGTCATGACATTTCAATGTTGAAGCGCAAGCATTCAGACGGGGGACGGATCCGTGGAGCTTTTGCCGGGTGGGTGCAGAGAATTCGTTCGGAAGCTCATTCGAGCCTGATATTCGCCTCGCGGATCAGCGCGCCCCACTTCTGATGCTCGGTACGGATGTATTCGGCGAACTGCCTGGGCGTTCCACCCATGGGCGTACTGCCCTCGGCGGCCAGCTTGCCTTGCACGTCAGGGTTCTTCAGCGCCTTCTGCACCTCGGCGTTGATGCGGTCAACCACGGCCTGAGGCGTGCCTGCCGGCGCGATCAGGCCGGTCCAGGTGATCGCATCAAAGCCGGGGTACCCCGATTCGGCAACCGTGGGCACGTTCGCCAGCTCAGGTACGTTTTTTACACGTTGCGCGGAGCTCACCGCCAACGCGCGAACTTTCTTCCCCGCGAGTTGCGGAATCGCTGCCGCGGTATTGGCGAAATTGAGGTCCACCTGGTTGCCGAGCAGATCCACCATGGCCGGGCCGGCGCCCTTGTACGGCACGTTCAGCATCCGGATGCCCGCGCGCCGCTCCAGCATCTCGCCGGCAAGATGGCCTACCGTGCCGTTGCCGGCAAGGCCGATGCGCAGGGACTCTGGCTTGCTCTTCGATGCCGTAACGACGTCTGCCAGCGTCCTGAACGAAGACGCGGCATTGACCACCAGCACGACGGGCTGGGAGGCAACCGTCGTGATGGGTGCGAAGTCCTTCAGCGGATCGAACGGCATCTTCGGATAGAGCGCCGGGTTGATCGCGAGGTTGGCGGTCTGGCCCAGACCGATCGTGTAGCCGTCGGCCGGCGCCTTCGCCACCGCGTCGAGACCAACGTTGCCACCGGCACCGGGCCGGTTCTCCACCACGACGACCCAGCCCGCCTGCGACGTCAGCTTCTCCGCCACCAGCCGCGCAACCGTGTCGGTGCCGCCGCCGGGCGGAAACGGGACCACCAGCCGGATCGGCCTGGCTGGCCAGGCTTGCGCGAACGCACTGCCCGCGAGCATGGCAAGCGCGGCGGCAGCCGCGAGGAATCGCGTTTTCGTCATCATGTCTCCTGTGTTATGGCTTGTATTGTTGGCTGGCCAAATCATTCCGTCCATTTGATAATGTTCATGTTTTCATTCCTGGAAGTTATCGATGGACATCCAGCTTCGGGACCTCAGGTACTTTGAGGCAGTCGCCGAACTCGGCCACGTCGGCAAGGCTGCCGACCAGTTGGGGCGAACGCAGCCTGCGATCACGAAGGCGGTACAGCGGCTGGAAGATGCGTTCGGCAGCGCCCTGTTCGAGCGCAAAGGCCGCGGCATACACCTCACCGCGGTGGGCGAGGTGCTGCTCGCGCGGGCGCGCATGCTGCGCGGCGCAACGGAAGAGGCGCTCAGGGAGGTTGGCGACTTCGCCAGGGGGAACGCGGGACACGTCCGCATCGGCAGCGGACCGATTGCCGCCGAACATGTGTTGCCGGAGATCTGCAATCTCCTTCTCGCCGAAGCGCCGGAGACCACGATCGAGATCACCGTCGCACCGAGCCTGGTTTTGCGGGAGCGCCTCAGGGAAGGTGCGATCGACCTGCTGATCGGCCTCATGCCCGAGTCCGACGACGCCTTCGTCAGTTGCGCCATCGTCGAGGACGTGGTCGTCGTTGCGGCGAGCCGCAATCACCCGGTCTTCGACCTGCCCCGCATCACGATGAAATCACTGCTGTCGTGGCGCTGGGTATTGCCGGCCCGGTCCATCCCCAGCCGGCAATGGCTCGATGCGGCCTTCCAGTCGCATGGCTTGCCGCCGCCCACGGCGCAGATCGATGCGAACTCGATCCCCCTGCTGCCACGCCTCATTGCGAAGAGCGAGCTGCTCAGCTTCCTGTCCCGCCACACGCTGGCTGCCGGGAACGGCAGCCAGCACCCGCTGCGCGAAGTGCCGCTGAAGGAGGCAACGCTGAAACGCCGGCTCGGCGTGACATACCGGCGCGAAGGCTACCTGTCGCCTGCGGCGCATCGCCTGATGGCGCTCTTGCAGGAGCGTGGCGGGCGCTTGTTCAACGCAGGCAGGGGGGATGAATAGCGGCTTTGGTCACTGGGCGGCAGTCGCTACGTGAGGGCGCTGCAACGCCCTCACATCATTCGGCGCGATGGCGGACAGCAGATGTGCCACGTCCGGCGATTTGAAGATCGATCGCGTCAGCGAACTTTCAAGGCATACCGACAGCGCCGTGCAAGGAATCGCGACTGCCGCGCGCGTTCCCCGCCGACACCAGTTGCTCAGTTCAACCCACCCGGGTTCTGCGCCGCACCGCGCTGCTTCGCCTTGGCCGCCCAGTACGCGCCAACCTGCCGCTCGGTCACCTCGCCCTTCTTTTTTGTGTCGATCAGGTCGAACTGCTTGTAGACCTCCGGCATACCGGCCTGCGCTTCGTCACGGGTCAGCTTGCCATCGTGGTTGGCGTCCGCCGCCTTGAACTTCTCGGAGAATTTCGCCATGGCTTCCTTGGGATTCATTGGCTGTTGCTGGGCGCCGATGGTTCCGGAGGCGAAGCATGCGGCCAGCGCCAGGCCGGCAAGCGAAAGCTGTCGTGCAATCATCAGAGTCTCCCTGGATATTTGGATGGCGAGTGCAGTCGGCCTGACGGTCGTCCGCAACGGGCCAGTATTTGCAGAGATCGGGGGGCAATGACTTCCCGGGCCCTGCCTGAGATCATCGTCGGCTTTCAGTGATTGGGGAATTCAGTTATTTCGATTTCCGATATAAGAGCCCTCCCAAGGAAATGACACGCCGCTCATTCCGGCTTGAAGTCGATCGACTTCAGCACGGCGCCGATGCGCGCGTAGTCGCTGCGCAGCGATTTCGTCATCTCTTCGGGCGTGCGCGGCTGGCCCGCGTCGAGGCCGAACTCTCTCAGGCGCTCACGCGTGGCCGGCTGCGCCATGACCTTCAGCGCGGCTTCGCGCAACCTGGCCTGCGCCGCGGCCGGGACGTCTGGCGTGACCCACAGGCCCAGCCAGACCAGCGCCTCGAGCTGGGGGTAGCCGAGTTCGGAGAAGGTCGGCACATTGGGCAGCATCGGCGAACGCTGGGGCAGGCTGACGGCGAAGGGCACGATCTTCCCGCTCTTGATCAGGGGAATCGCGTTCGGTATGCCTGCGAACATCAGCTGCACGTGCCCGCCCATCACGTCGGCGAGCGCCGGGGGCGTGCCCTTATAGCCGATGTGCGACATGTCGATGCCGACGGCGCGATTCAGCTGCAACCCCATCACGTGCGAGACGGTGCCGGGGCTGTAGGAGGCGTAGTTGACCTTGCCCGGATTCGCCTTCACGTAGGCAATCACCTCGGCGAGGTTCTTTGCAGGCAACGACGGATTTCCCACCATCACCAGCCCGCCGCGCGCGAGTTCGGCGATCGGCTTGACCTCCCTGAACATGTCGAAACGCAGCTTGACGATATGGGGGATCTCGCTGACCAGCGCATCGAGCGCAACCAGCATCGTGTTGCCGTCGTGCGCCGCCTGCGTCAGGTCGTTGACCGCGAGCGCACCGCCGGAGCCCGGCTTCGGCTCGACGATCACCGGCTGGTGCAGTTCCTTCTGCATGCCTTCGGCCAGCAGGCGCGACACGATGTCGAGGGAACCGCCGGCAGGCCCGGCTGCGATGATGCGAAGCGGCTTGTCGGACTGCACCTGCGCAAACGCCGCAGTTGGCGCCAGCATGGCGACCGCCATGCCCAGGACGACGCCGAGGCTGCGGGGGGAAAGGGAAATGGTCATGTCTCGCTCCTGTCTTTTGATGTCAGTGATTTGGGTCGAACGGTCGTGGAATACGATCAGGCCGGCTCCTGCGTCCCGCTTGTGCGATGGCGTGCGGCGTCTGCCTCGTAGCTGCGCGAAGCCAGGACGAAGAAGACCGCAGCCGCCAGCGCAAACACCGGCGCCAGCGTCAGTGCCAGCTTCAGGCCGAGAACGTCCGAGAACGCCCCGACGAGCAGCGGGCCTGGCGCAAGCCCAATCAGGTTGTTGGCCAGGGCGATGGTCGCCGTCACCGTCGCGCGCACGCCGGGATGGGTGACATCGCAAACGATGGCCCCGGAACAGCCGCCGTGCGCCGCGGCGAACAATGCGCCAAGGAAGATCAGGCCCAGGGCCAACGGACCGGGCGGCAGCGCGAACGCGGTGATTAGCACCAGGGCCGACAGCACCGCATAGGCGGCGGGCACCAGCACCCGGCGCCGCGGGTGCCTGGCGCTGAGCCGGTCCGCCAGACCGCCGCCAAAGATCATGCCGATGCCGGAAGCCAATACGGCCACGCCGGCCATCAGCCCGGCCTGCTTCACATCCATGCCCTGGTAGCGGCCGAGGTATGTCGGCAGCCATGCAATGAGGATCGCGGGTATTGCCATTTGCAATCCGCTCGCGATGTAGGTGAGATTGCCCGAGCGCGCGGCAAACACTTCGCGCGCGATCTGGCCGATGCGCAGCCGGGCCGGCGCGGCATCGCCCTGCCCCTCGGCGCTCAACGCGACGGTCTTGTAGTCGCGCACGACGAAGGGATAGATCACGGCCAGCAGCAGGCCCGGCGCACCCACGGCAAAGAACGCCATGCGCCACCCCGCCTGGGCCGCCACAGCGCCCCCGACGACCACGCCGAGTACGGACCCGAACAAGCCGGCCGACAGGAACGCGCCCAGCACCGCGGCGCGCTGCCTGGCGGGAAATACATGGGCCAGCAACGCGGCCCCCGCTGCACCGTAGGCCGCCTCGCCGAGGCCGACGAACATCCGCGCCAACAGCAACTGGCCATAGCTCTGCGCCAGGCCGCAGGCGATGGTCGCAAGACACCACACGAAGGCCATCAGCGTGATGCTTTTGACGCGTCCCCAGCGGTCCGAGACCAGGGAAATCGGCACGCACAGCACGCCCACGGCGAGCGAGACCACGCTCACCAGCATCCCGAGCTGCGAGTCGGACAGCGCCCATTCGGCTTTCAGGGCTGGGAAGACCGCGCCGATGACCTGGCGCGACAGGTAGTCGGACAGCATCAGGCCAAAGGTGAGCGCGAACACGGCCCATGCATAGGCACGCGACAGCCCGGTGGGCGCGTTCAGGGGGGTGTTGGCCGTTACGGCCGACAGGGTAGTGGTTTTCACGTCTGGCATCCCTTGGGTTAAGCCTTCTGGTCGAAGTGCGCTCAGATGTACGTCGGCCACGAGCGCATCTCGTGCTGGCCGATGCCGCCGTTGCGTTCGCGGCGATGGGTGGCCAATGCTTCGATCAGCCAGGCGCGGGTCTGCTGCGGGGCAATCACGGCCTGCACGCCGAAGGCGCCGGCCAGTGCGTAGGCCGAGGTATCGCGTGCCAGTTCGGCCTTCAGTTGGTCAAAGCGCGCCGGGTCGTCCTCGCGCTTGATGCCGTGGAGCACGCTGACACCGATCTGCGGGTCCATGAAGCTGGTGTCGGCGCTGGTCCAGGCCGCCACCTCGTCGCTGTTGCGGCCGCCGCCCATGTTGATATAGGCCTGGCCGTAGCTCTTGCGCAGGATTACTGACAGCTTAGGCACGCTGCACAGCTGCACGGCGTGAATCATGTTCATGATGTGCGCGGGTGCAGCCTTGCGCTCGCCCTCGATGCCAACCAGGAAGCCCGGCGTGTCGACCAGGAAGAGGACAGGAATGTTGAACGAATCGCACATCACCAGGAACGACGTGACCTTGCGGCAAGCCTCGGGGTCCATCGCGCCGCCCTTGAACATCGGATTCGAGGCGACGATGCCGACGCTCTCGCCATTCAGCCGCGCCAGGCCGGTCACCGCGGCACGACCGAAGCGATCCTTCAGGTTGAGGAAGCTGCCTTCGTCGACGATGCCAGCGATGACCTTGCGCATGTCGTAGGTCTTGCTGCGCGCGGACGGCACCAGTTCGAGGAGCTTGTCCGCGTCGGGCGCGATCGCCTCGGCAGCCGGAACGCTCGGCGGGCGGGCACCGGCGTGCGAGGGCAGGTAGCTGAGGAAGCGGCGGATCGCCGCGAGCGCTTCCTCGTCGCTGTTGACAATCACGTCCACCAGCCCGGTCTGCTCGGCATGCAGCTTCCAGCCGCCGAGTTCCTCGGGATCGACCGCTTCGCCGATGGCGAGCGACGTGACACGCGCGCTCGACACCGCGAGGAACGCGCCCTTGCGCATCACCACGAAATCGGAAAGGCAGGTGTACCAGGTCGACGAGCCCAGGCAGGGCCCGAGCACGGCGCTCACCCAAGGGATTTCACGCCGGCGGCAGTACTGCTGCGGGTCCTGGCCGGCACCGGCCATCGCTTCCGCGCCCAGGCTGTCAGGCACCCGCGAACCGCTCGACTCGCCCAGGAAGATCAGCGGCATGCCGCTGCGCGTGGCCGTCTCCTTCAAGCGGGCGATCTTGCGCATGTTGATCGCAGAGGACGACGCGCCCATGACCGTCATGTCGTTCGACACCACGGCCACGCGCCGCCCTTCGATGCGGCCGGTGCCGGTGATCTTGGCGTCGGCCGGTGAGCTGTCGCGATCGGCGGGCAGGAGCGAGACGGCCAGCATCCCGGTTTCGCTGAACGAGTCTGCGTCCAGCAGTTGCTCGACACGCTCACGCGCATTCAGGTGGCCGCTGGCGCGGCGCTTCGCGAGCTTGGCTTCGCCGCCCATCGCGAGAGCGTCAAGGACGCGGGCGTCGAGTTGGGCGCGTTGTTCTTCGTAGGTGGAGAGGCCTGCCCCCGCGACGTTGGTGGCGGGGCTGGATTGTGCGGATGTTGCGGATACTGCGGATGTGATTGTCATGTACGGTCTCCTCGCTCAGCGCATCGTGCGGCCGACCGGGCCGAGGCGGCGGGCGGTGGCCTGGTAGGCGTCTTCGACCCAGGCGCAAAGCAGCGGCCGCGTGCTCGCCGGTTCGATGATGTCGAGCACACCGAAGCGCTCGGCGGTGCGCAGCGGCGACGAGATCGCGTGGTAGTGCGCTTCAAGGTCCAGGCGGTGCGCGACCGGGTCGGCGGCGGCGGCGATATCCTGCTTGTAGGCCGCGGCGACGCCGCCCTCAACCGGAATCGAGCCCCAGCGTGCCGACGGCCACGCATAGCGGTTCGGCAGCGCGGTGCCCGACGGCCCGTGCCACGGGCTCAGCATGGCGCCGGCCAGGCCCACGCAACGCCGCAGCACGATCGCCAGCCAAGGCACGCCAGACTGCTCGATCGCATGCATGGCCTGCAGCGCGGCGGACAGCGTGCCTTCGCGTTCGGCGTCGGGGCCGGTCATCACGCCCGGCTGATCGGCCAGGTTGACGATGGGCAGGTGGAAGGTGTCGCACAGGTCGACGAAGCGCGCCATCTTCAGCGCGGCGGCGCGCGTCAGGGCGCCGCCCATCACCATCGGGTTGTTGGTCATCACGCCCACGGCATGGCCGTTCAGGCGCGCCAGGCAGGTGATGGTCGAGCCGCCGAAGTCCGGCGACATCTCGAACAACGAGCCTTCGTCGAAGATCGCCTTTAGGATCTTGCGTGCCTGGAAGACCTTGCGCTTGTCGGCGGGGATCGCCCGGTTGAGCCACTCGTCGCAGCGATCGACCGGATCCTCGCAGGCCACGCGCGGCGGCTGTTCCCACACATTGCCGGGAAGGTACGAAAGGAAACGCCGCGTGGCCTCCAGGGCCTGCTCTTCGGTTTCAACGGCCAGGCTCACCGCGCCGCTGAAACGGTGCATCGCGTCGTAGCCGCCGAGCCCCTCCTTGTCGATGTCGAGGCCCAACGCCTGCTTCACCACCGGCGGCCCGCCGGCGAAGACCTGGCTCTTGCCACGAATCATGATGGACAGATGGGCGGAACCGACCCGCACGGCGCCGAGCCCCGCGCAGGCGCCCAGCGCGATGCCGACCACAGGCACGGCGCCGAGCAGCTGCGTCATCGGCAACATGGCATAGCCCGGAATCTTGGTATGGCCGAGCTTGTCGAGCAGCTTGACGCTGCCGCCGGCGCTGTCGACCATGCGCACGATCGGCAGCTTGTACTCCCAGGCGTAGCGGTCGGCATAGATCCACTTTTCCGACACCGAACCTTCGGACGAGCCGGCGCGGATCGTGAAGTCGTCGGCCGCCACCACCGTGCGCCGCGCATCGATCTTGCCGATGCCGACCACCGCATTGCTGGGCGTGAATTGCTCGCGCTTGCGATCTGCACCGTACTTGACGGAACCGGCCAGCACGCCGATCTCGGCGAAGCTGCCGGCGTCGAGCAAGTAATCGATACGTTCGCGCGCCGTGAGCTTGCCTTGTGCGTGATGGCGCACGACCTGTTCCTCGCCGCCGAGTGCATGCGCGATGGCGCGGCGCTGTGTCAGCTCATGGAGTTCGTCCGTCCATTCGCCCGTAACAGGCTGGGTTGCGGGCTGCGTTGCGGGCTGGGTTGCCTGAGTCGTGTTCATTTGGAAATCGCTCCTTCTGCATGGCGCGCCAGATAGGCGTCGCGCAAGTCGTTCTTGGTCACCTTGCCGGCATGGTTGCGCGGCAGCGCGTCGACAAACTCGATCACGCGTGGTTTCTTGTAGCCGGCGATCAGCCCGGCGCAATGCCGGCCGAGCGCATCGGCGTCGCCGCTTTGTCCGGGCCGGCGCACCACGAATGCGGCGACCACCTCGCCCCACTCGGCGTCGGGCAGGCCCAGCACCGCCACCTCGGCTACTGCCGGATGCGCGTGCAGCGCGTCCTCGACTTCGCGCGCATAGACGTTGAAGCCGCCGCTGATCATCATGTCCTTGTTGCGGCCGACGATGTAGAGAAAGCCTTCGTCGTCGAAGCGGCCAAGGTCGCCGCTGTAGTACCAGCCGTCACGGATGGATTCGCGCTCCAGGTCTGGCCGGCGCCAGAACGCCACTGCGCCGATGCCCTGGTGCGCGAGCGCGATCTCGCCTACTTCACCGGTCGGCAAGGCTTGCCCGTCGGCATCGCGCACCGTGATCCGGACATTCGTGGTCGGCCGGCCGCACGAGGCGATGCGCGCCGAGGGCTGGCCGTGCTCCAGGTGCTCGTGCGGGTAGAGCACGGACAAGGGCTGGACCGCTTCGGTCATGCCGTATTGCTGGCGCAGGATCGGACCCAGCCGCTGCAACGCCTCGTGGATCGTGCTGGTTGGCGTCGGCGCGGTGCCGTAGTGCACGCGCCGCAGGGCAGACACGTCGGCTGCGGGGTTGGCGGCCAGCGCTTCAAGCAGGCGGCTCAGCATGGTAGGCACCACCATCAACTGGGTGATGCGATCGCTGGCGATCTGCGCCAGCACCTGCCCGGCATCGAAGCGGTCGGCCACGATATTGCGTGCCCCACGCAAGTAGCACGGCAGCAGGTGCACCCCGGCCGCATGGGTGAGCGGGCCGACGTGAAGCATCGCGTCGTCGATGCCGAGGCCGTATTCCATGGCACCAAACTGGTTGGCCAGGCGTGCCTCCCAGCGTTCGATGCTGTAGGCAACGCCCTTCGGCTGGCCGGTCGTTCCCGAGGTGTAGGCGATACGCAGCAGCAGGTCGGCCGGCACCTCAAGACCCGGGAAACGGTCCGAAGCGCAGGCGAGCAGCGCATCGAACCCGAGCACACCGGCGCCCTGCCAGCCCACGCCGATCACGTGGCGCAGCGACGGCACGAGATGGCGCACCTGCTGCGCAATCTCGCGAAACTCGGCGCCGGCGATCAGCACCGAAGCCTCGGCGTCGTTGAGGATCGCCGCCTGTTCGCGCAAGGTGTGGCGCGCGTTCAGGGCCACGTAGGTCTGCGCCGCCTTCTCGGCGCCGAACTGGCTGTCGATGCTCTCCACCGAGTTGTTGAGCAGCACGGCGAGCCGTTCGCCGGGACGCAGTCCCAGGCCGATCAGCGCGTTGGCGAGCTGGTTGCTGCGCCGTTCGATCTGCGTATAGCTGAAGCTGCGGTCGCGGAACACGACCGCGGGCCGGTCGCGAAACTGCCCAGCGGCCCATGACAAGGCATGGCCTGCGATTCTCTTTGCACTCATTGAAGCAAGTCCTTTGTTCGGAGGGCGGCATTCGCCCTTTCGTGTCCGGTGGCTTCGTGTCCGGCGCTCGCCGTGTCCGCCTCCAGTTGCCTGACGGCTTCGTGGCGCGAAGCGTCGATCAGGTGTTCGACGGCATTGGCCGCGCGGTTCACGTCGCCGGCCTTCAGGTCGTTCAGCAGCGCCCGCCAGGTGCGTGCCGATTCTTCGCGCCGCGCCGCGGTGGCCAGCCCGAGCTTTGTGTAGCGCCGCGTCTGCCGCGCCAGCGAGCCCAGGATTTCCGCCAGCCGCTCGTTCCCGGAACTGTCGGCCAGCATGCGCCCCAGTCGGTCGGTGATGGCGAGATAGGCGTCGCCCGGGCCGGAGCCCTGTACCACCGTTTCAAGCTCGCGCACTTCCGCGTCGAGCCAGGCAATGACCGCTTCGTTGCGGCGGCCAAGCCGGCGGATCATCGCTGCCACCAGGTCGCGGCGGATATCGAAGATGTCGCAGACCTCCTTGATGGAGAGCTGCGTGACGTGCGCGCCACGATTAGGCAGGATGCGCACGACCGAGTCCTTCTCCAGGATGCGCAGCGCTTCGCGCACCGGTCCGCGGCTGACCGCGAACTGCTCGGCGAGCGTTTCTTCGCGGATACGTTCGCCCGGCGCGTACTCGCCCCGTTCGATGGCCGCGAAGATGCGCTCTGCGATCTGCTCCGGCACCGTTTGCAAGTGATGCCCGGCACAGACGCGCATCGGCGCCCCTTGCCAGTCTCCTTCCGCGTCCGGGTGCTTCATGGCGCTCACTCTTCCTCGAAGACCGCGATTTCCTGCCCTTCGCGCACCGGCTCGCCCTCGGCGATCAGTAGCCTGAGCACCCGGCCGTCTTCGGGCGCCAGCACCGGGATCTCCATCTTCATGGATTCGAGAATCATGATGGTGTCGTCGGCCTGCAGCGCGGTGCCTGGCTCCACGACTACCTTCCACACGGTGCCGGTGATCTCGGATCGAATCGTCTCTGTCGTCATGTCGAGTTCCTGAATTAGCCCGACCCTACGTCGGATGACTGAACTTTATTCTACATTGTGATTGTTGACAATAGTAATGTGAGCATGATTTAATGAATCCATGCGCTGACGAAGACGCGCACACTTCCGTAGATGGAGACAAAGCCATGCCCCTATCCCATACCGACGTACGTCGTATCCTCGAAATCCTCGACAGCGCTGAACACCTGGAATCGCTGGACGTGACGGTCGGCGAGTTCGCGCTGCATGCGCGCAAGCCCGGGGCCGCTTCAGGCGCTTCCCAGCTGGCGCCTATGCCTGCGGCAACGCGAGCCGCCGCGCCGGCTCAAGCCCCCGCCACGACTGACGTGGCCGCCAGCCCGCCCCCCCTTGAAGATGTGCCTGCGGGCCTGATCGCAGTACGCGCGCCGATGGTCGGCACCTTCTATCTGCACCCCAGCCCCGAGCAGCCGGCCTTTGTCGCGGTGGGCAGCACGGTCAACATCGGCGACACGGTGTGCCTGGTCGAGGTGATGAAGATGTTCAACTCGGTCAAGGCCGAAGTGGCTGGCACCGTCGAGCGCATCGCGGTCGAGGACGGCAAGCCGGTGCAGCACGGCCAGATCGTGATGCTGATCAAGCCGGCACAGGAGGGCTGAATATGCACAACAATGCACAAGCCCCCGTGGCAAAGCGCAATATCCGGCGCGTGTTCGTCGCCAACCGTGGCGAGATCGCCGTGCGCGTGATCCGCGCCTGCCGCACCCTGGGCATCGAGGCGGTGGTAGGTGTTTCCGAAGCGGACACCGATACGCTGGCCGCCAGACTGGCCGACGAAGTAGTAGTGCTCGGTCCGCCGCTCGCTGCCGAGAGCTACCTGCGTGCCGACAAGATCGTCGAGGCGGCATTGCGCACTGGCTGCGACGCGGTGCATCCCGGCTACGGCTTCCTGTCCGAGCGCTCGTCGTTCGTGCGCGCCTGCCTCAAGGCCGGGCTGGTGTTCGTCGGGCCGTCCGCCGAAGCCATCGATGCGATGGGTGACAAGATCACCGCCGTGGGCCTGGCCGAACAGGCTGGCGTACCGCGGGTACCCGGCTCCGGCGCGCTGGCCGATGTGGCGCATGCGCGCCACGTCGGGGCGCAGATCGGCTACCCGGTGCTGATCAAGGCCACCGCTGGCGGCGGCGGGCGCGGCATGCGGGTGGTCAGGGATGAGAGCGAACTCGAATCGCTGATGCGCTCGGCCGCCAACGAAGCCCAGTCCGCGTTCGGCGACGCCACGCTGTATATGGAGAAATTCATTGAGCATGCGCGCCACATCGAGATCCAGGTGATGGCCGATGCGCACGGCAACGTGGTCTACCTGGGCGAGCGCGAGTGCTCGACCCAGCGCCGCCACCAGAAGCTGATCGAAGAGGCACCCTCCCCGGCGGTCGATGCGGAAATGCGCCAGGCCATGGGCGAATGCGCGGTGAGCCTGACGCGCAACGCCGGCTACTGCGGCGCGGGCACGATCGAGTTCGTGGTCGACCAGCGCGACAACAAGTACTTCTTTCTCGAGATGAACACGCGCATCCAGGTCGAGCACCCGGTGACGGAGATGATTACCGGCTTTGACCTGGTCGCCGAGCAGATCCGGGTTGCGGCCGGGTTGCCGCTGTCGTTCACACAGGACGACGTCCAGCTGCAGGGTCATGCCATTGAATGCCGTATCAACGCCGAGGACCCGGACCGCAACTTCCTGCCGCGTCCGGGGGTGATCTCGCGCTGGGACGTGCCCAGCGGCGAAGGCATCCGCGTCGATACGCATTGCTATGCTGGCTACACCGTGCCGCCCTACTACGATTCGCTGCTCGGCAAGCTGATCGTCCACGCAGCCACGCGCGAGCAAGCCATCGCACGCATGCGCGCTGCACTGGAGGGCCTGCAGGTCGAAGGCCCGACCACGACCGCGCGCTTCCATGACGCCGTGCTGGCGCATGAAGACTTCGTCGGCGGCCGGGTCACGACGCGCTGGGTCGAAGAGACCTTCCTGCCGCAGCGCAAGGCGGAGCAAAAGGCCGCCAAGGACGCCGCCAAACAGGCTGCCAAGGATGCGCAGGCTGCCGCCGAGGTGAAGTCATGAGCAAGCCCGCCCTGCGTTACACAGACGTCAGCCTGACCGACGGCCAGAGCGCGCGCTGGGCCGGCGCCATGACGACGCCGATGATGCTTGCCGTTGCCACCCGGCTGGCGGCAGTCGCCCCCGCGGCGATCGAAGTCGCTTCCCCGGCCACGCTGCAGCAATGCGTGGCGAGGGGCGAAGACCCCTGGCAGCGCGTCGAGCTGTTGCGCGAACGCTGCCCCGGCATTGCACTGCGCGCCGCCATTGCGCTGCTGACGGAACACGGCAGGCGCGGCATCGACGTGATCCCGACCGAGGCCGCCACGCTGTGGTTGCGCGAACTGGTGCAGCGCGGCGTGTCCGAGATCGTGCTGATCGACCCGATGGTGGAGATCGCGCGCATCGCGCCGGTGCTGAAGGCCGGCAAGGCGCTTGGCCTGACCATGATCGCCGCCCTGCCGTTTGCGCACGGCTCCACGCACAGCGACGATGCGCTGCAGGAGCAGGCCGCGGCACTGGCCGAGGCAGGCGCCACCCGCGTGATGCTGCGCGACGAGGCCGGCCTGCTGACCCCGGACCGGCTGGCCACGCTGCTGCCCGCGCTGCGCGCAGGACTGGGCACGGGACCGGGTGCCACACCTCTTGATCTCCATCTGCGCTGCCAGACCGCGCTCGGCCCCATGGTTGCGCTGGAGGCGGTACGGCTCGGCATCGACGGGCTCGACACCGCGTTCGCGCCACTGGGCAACGGCGCCTCGGTGCCGGCGCTGGGCACGCTGCTGAAATCGCTGCGCATGCTGGCACTGGGAACACCAGCCAGCGAGCAGACGCTGCATGCCGTCGGCGAAGCCGACCGGCTGCTCGCGGAACTGGCCGATCGCCACGGCTTTGCGCCGGCACGCCCCTGGGTCTTTGACATCGCCCCCTACGCGCACCAGTTGCCGGGCGAAGTCGCCGCGCAGTGCATGCAACGGCTGGCCGAACTGGGGCTGACGCACAAGCTGCACGCCTTTGCCAACGAGTGCGCGCTGATCCGCAGCGAGATCGGTATGCCACCGATGCTGGCGCCGTTCGCGCGGCCGATCGCGGAACAGGCGCTGCAGCATCTGCAGGGCCTGCCGCGCTATGCCGAGCTTCGGCCCGGCGTCCGCCGCGCCTTGCAACAGGTTCACGGCGCGGCGGCAGGCAACGTCGACGCCACGTTGCTCCAGCGTGTCGGTGCGGTGCCCAAGGCAGCGGCACCATCGCTCGCCGCATTGCGCGCGGCACATCCCACGTCGAATGACGCGGCGCTGGTGCTTTTCCTGGCCTGCGGCGTCGCACCGGAGGGGCTTCCCGCACCGGCTTCGCTGGAAGCGCTGCGTTATGTACCCACCACGCCAGCGGATGCACTCCTCGCCGGACTCACGGCACGCGCCGCCCGCTATGCACAGCTCAGCGTGCAGGGGCCCGGCGTTTCGATTCAACTCCAGGGCACGGAGGGCTGAACTCATGCTCGAAGACCTCAAGAAACTCGTTGCCGCGGAAACCGCGCGCACCGGCAAGCGCCGCACCATCCGCCTGACCGACGACACCCTGCGCGACGGCCAGCAATGCCTGTGGGCCACCCGCATGCGCACCGAGCACATGCTGCCGATCGCGGAACGCATGGACCAGGCCGGCTTCCTGTCGCTGCAGGCGATCGCGCTGGTGCAGTTCGATGCCAGCGTGCTGTTCCTGAACCAGGACCCGTTCGAGCGCATCCGCCTGCTGCGCGAGCGGTTCACGCGCACGCCGCTGCGCGCCGCCATCCGCAGCAACCTGATGCGTGGCTTCTTCCCGGTGGCCGACGACATCACCGAGCTCTTCGTCGAGCGGCAGATCGCCAACGGCGTCCGCGACATCGGCATCTTCGATGCGCTGATGTGCTCGGACAACCTCGCCCCCAGCATCGCCATGGCGCGCCGGCTCGGCGCCAACGTGACGCTCTTGCTCGGCTACAACATCGCGCCCGGCTATGACGACGCCTTGTATGTGCGCAAGGCGCGCGAGGCCGTCGAACGCTTTGGCGTGCAGACCGTCACGCTGGCCGATGCGGCCGGCATCCTGACGATCGACCGCGTACGCACCCTGGTGCCGGCAATGAAGCAGGCCATCGGTGATAAGGCACGACTGGAATTCAACACCCACTGCCTGACCGGACTCGGGCCCTTGCTCGCGCTCGAGGCCGCGGTGCACGGCGCCGACAGCATCCTGACGGCGGTGGACCCGATGGCCAACGGCAATTCGCTGCCGGCCAGCCAGATGATTGCGCGCAACCTGCGCGAGATCGGCTTCGACGTGGTGGTCAATGACGGCTTGCTCGACGAAGTGGGCGCGTATCTTGGCGCGCTGGCCGAGCGCGAAGGCCATCCGGTCGGCGTGCCTGCCGAATACGAGCCCAGCCACTACATCACCCAGTACGCGGGCGGTGCGATGAGCAACCTGGAATCGCAACTCAAGCTCGCCGGCATTTCCGACAAGCTGCCTGCCGTGCTGGAAGAGATCGGGCGGGTGCGCGTGGAGCTCGGCTCGCCGATCATGGTCACGCCTTATCCCGCCATCATCGGCGCGCAGGCGGTGATGAACGTGATCAACGGCGAGCGCTACAAGGTCGTGCCCGACGAAGTGAAGAAGTATGTCTGCGGGTACTTCGGTGCCCTGCCGCTGCCGGTCAACGCGAACGTGAAAGACAAGGTCATTGCCAACGGCTCGAAGGATGTGAGCCTGACGCCGCCCGTGATCGAACCGGTACTGCCGGGCTTGCGCAAGCGCTACAAGAATATCGGCGACGACGAACTGCTGCTGCGCTATATGTACGGCGACGAGAAGGTGAACGGCCTGGCGCCGACGGGCACGGGCGACAGCTTCAGCGTCCACCACCCGGTCGTCGATCTCGTGGCCGGCCTGGCACAGCGCCAGAGCAAGGCGAAGGTGCAGGTCTCCGGCAGCGATTTCTCGCTGAGCGCGAACTGAGGAGAGCCACATGAACGTTTCCCTCGCAAGGCCGCAGCCGATTCCCACCGTCGAAACCGTCCACTACTGGCGGGCGGCGGGCGAAGGCCGGCTCGAGCTCCAGTACTGCCGCGCCTGTTCGCGCCACCAGTTCTACCCGCGCCGCTTCTGCACGCAATGCCTGTCCGACCAGCTCGAGTGGGTGCAGGCCAGCGGCCGCGGGCGGATCTACACCTACACCGTGTGCCATGTCGCCGCGCATCCCGCTTTTGCGTCGCACGTGCCCTATGCGATCGGCATGATCGAGCTCGACGAGGGCGTGCGCATGCTGGCAGGCATTGTCGATGCCGACCCCGATTGCCTTGCCGTCGGCGCGCCGGTTGAAGTGTGCTTTGAACGCATCAGCGACGACATCGCACTGCCAATGTTCCGGCTCACGGGCAGCGCCAGCGCCCGGCCCATTCCCGATACCGGAGACAAACCATGATCATCGATTCCTTCGACGCCGGCGCCACGGCATTTCCAGACCGCATCTTCGTCCAGGGTGGCGACGTGCGCATGAGCTACCAGGACGCGGCCGGCGCATCGCATGCGGTTGCCGCCGCGCTGGTGCGCGACGTACAACCGGGCACGCATGTCGGCGTGCTCTCGCCCAATCATCCGATGGTGCTGCCGGCGATGCTGGGCGTGATGCGCAGCGGCGCGGTGTTCGTACCGCTCAACGCGCGCGATCCCATCGAGGACATCATCTGGTTCGCCAGTTTCTGCGAGATCACGGTGCTGATCTGCCACGCACAATATGCGCCCCATCTCGAACGCCTGAAGCGGGAAATCCCGACGCTCGGACGCGTCATCGGGCTGACCGAGCCGCTGGAACCGAACGGCCACTACATCGCGCAATGGGTGAAGGACTTCGCCGGGAAACGCGTGACGGTGCGGCGCGAAGCCGACGACATCGCGATCATCAAGTCCTCCGGCGGCACCACCGGCCGCCCGAAGGCGATCATGCAGAGCCACCGCTCGCTCGAGACGGCGTACCGGATCAGCAACCAGTTCATGCCGCCGCGCAAGGACCCCGTGCACCTGGTGGTGGCGCCGCTCACGCATGCCGCGGGCGCTACGATGGTGGCACTGGCACGAATCGGCGCGCGCAACGTGATCGCGCCGTCGGCCGATCCGGGCGTGATCCTCGAAGCGATCGAGCGCGAACGCGTGACGCATATCTTCCTGCCGCCCACCATGATCTATCGCCTGCTCGCCCACCCCGATGCGCGCACGCGCGACTGCTCCTCCCTCGAGTACGTGCTGTATGGTGCCGCGCCGATGTCGGTCGACAAGCTGCGCGAAGGCATTGCCCTCTGGGGCCAGGTGTTCATGCAGAGCTATGGCCAGTCGGAAGTGCCCGGAGTCATCACCTGCCTGTCGCGCAAGGACCATTTCGTGCACAACGACCCCGAGCTCGACAAGCATCTCGCCTCCGCCGGCCGCCCGTCAGGCGCCTGCGAGGTTGCGCTGATGGACGACGAGGGCAATATCGTGGGCACGGGCGAACGCGGCGAGATCGTGGCCCGCGGCGACCTCGTTTCGCCCGGCTATTACAACAACCCCAAGGCCACCGCCGAGGCGCGCGCGTTCGGCTGGCACCATACCGGCGACATCGGCGTGTTCGACGAGAACGGCTACCTGTATGTGGTCGATCGCAAGAAGGACATGGTCATCTCCGGCGGCTTCAACATCTACCCGAGCGAGATCGAGCAGGTGATCTGGGGACATCCCGCGGTGCAGGACTGCGCCGTGGTTGGCGTACCCGACGCCGACTGGGGCGAGCGCCTGACCGCCGTGATCGAGCTCAAACCCGGCTGCAATGCCACCGCCGACGAGATCGTCGATCTGTGCCGCAAGCGCTTCGGCAGCCTGAAGACGCCCAAGCAGGTGGAATTCTGGCCCACGCTGCCACGCAGCCCGGTCGGCAAGGTGCTGAAGAAGGATGTGCGATCGCAGCTTACGGCTGCATCAAAGCCGGTTTGAATGGATGGACATGGACCCGAAAGCACTGAGTGGCCGCTATGCCATCGCGGGCGTCGGCGAGGCGGGCATGGGCAAGGCCCAGCCGGGCGACACCGCGTTGTCGCTGCAATGCGAAGCGGCGCGGCTCGCGATCCTGGACGCGGGGCTGAAGCCCTCTGACATCGACGCCGTTTTCGCGCACTGGGATGACCGCGCCGCCGGCTTGCTGGTGACCGAGTACATGGGGCTACAACCGCGCTATGTCGACAGCACCGTGGTCGGCGGGCAATCCAACCTGACGCATATCGTCCACGCGATGGCGGCGATGGAGGCGGGCCTGTGCAATGTTGCGCTGATCACCTATGGCAGCACACAGCGCCTGGACCGCAGCCGCGCGCGCGGCGGCCACGCGCAGGATGCCCGCGTGCCGAACGGCCAGTTCGTGCAGCCGTATGGCATGCTGAGCCCGATCGGCTTCTACGCGATGCAGGCACGCCTGCACATGCACCGCTACGGCACGCGCGCCGAAGACCTTGGGGAAGTCGCGCTGGCGGCCAGGCGCTGGGCGCAGCTCAATCCGCATGCGGTGGCGCGCGAGCCGTTGACCATGGCCGACTACCTGGCCTCGCCCATGGTTGCCGACCCGCTGCGCAAGCTCGATATCTGCCAGGTCACCGACAGCGCCGGCGCCATGGTGCTGGTGCGGACCAGGCGCGCGCGCGACTTGCGCCGCCCGCCGGTGCTGGTGCAAGGGTTCGCGGAGCAATATATCCAGCACGCCACGCCGTTTGGCATGGACGACTGGATCGACAACGGCGTGCTCGCGGAGATGGGCCGGCTGGCCTTGGAGCGCGCCGGCCTGAGCCGTAGCGAGATCGACATCGTGCAGATCTACGACGCGTTCACCAGCAACGTGCTGATCGGCCTGGAGGCGCTGGGATTCTGCGGGCGCGGCGAAAGTGGCGCCTTCGTGCAAGGGGGACGCATCGCGCCGGGAGGAGCGTTCCCGCTGAATACCTCGGGCGGCGGCTTGTCCTTCAATCACGGCGGCATGTTCGGCATGCCGCTGATGATCGAGTCGGTCCGTCAGCTACGCGGGGATTGCGGGGAGCGCCAGGTGCCTGGCGCTCGCAACTGCCTGGTGCAGGCAGGCGGCCTGGTCATGTCCGCGTATATGGTGATGGTGCTGGGCACGGCTTAGCGGGTTATGCCATGACACCAGAAGCCAGTCTGCCAGCCTGTGCCCGCCGCTCAGTTTCCGGCGGCGCGCGGCGCGGCATCCCGCTGCGCTTCGAGCTGCCTGATCGCCTCGCGCATCGAATCGCCGATCAGCTTTTCGACCGCTTCCGCCGCGGCATCGAGGTTGCCCGACTTGAGGCCCTTCTGCAGCGTGCGCCAGTTGCGTGCCGATTCCTTGCGCCGTGCCGGCGTGGACAGGCCAAGCTGGGTGTAGCGCAGCGTCTGCCGCGCCAGCGAACCCAGGATCTCGGCCAGGCGCTCATTGGTGCAAGCCTCGCGCAGGATGCGCCCCAGGCGGAACGAGGTTTCGATGAAGGCGGCGGCGCCGTCCGGCTCCTGCGCCAGCGTTTCCAGCGCGCGCACGTCGGCTTCGATGGTCGCCGCAAGCTGCGCCGCCTCTTCCGTGCTCAGCCGGCTGATCATGGTGCCGGACAGCTTGCCGCGGATCTCAAAGATATCGGCGACTTCCTTGATCGAGAGCTGGGTGACGTGGGCGCCCTTGTTGGGCAGGATGTTCACCACCGAATCCTTCTCAAGGATGCGCAAGGCCTCGCGCACCGGTCCGCGGCTGACTGCGAACTGCTCGGCCAGCCCTTCTTCGCGGATGCGCTCGCCCGGGGCGTACTCGCCGTTCGCGATGGCGGTGAAGATGCTATCGGCGATCTGCTCAGGCAGTGTCCTCAGTTGGCGGCTGGCGGGACGATTGGATTGTGTGGTCATGTCGAAAACTCGAAACTGCGCAATTCAGGAACTACGATTGTAGACAAACGCAATGTAAGCATGAGATTAGACCACAACTGCGTGGGGAAGATCACGAGCCACAGCGAGAGACTGCGCTGAATCACGACGAACCATCATGTCAAAGCCCCAGATCCTGACCTATATCGATGCCGGCACCTCCGACGGCACCGCGCGCCTGATGCGCACCATCGGGCAGCAGCTTCGTTCCGGTGCGTACGAAATCCGTGCGGTCATGGCCGATGACATCCGGCATGACGCATCGCTCTTCGATGACGCGGTGCTGTTCGTCATGCCGGGCGGTGCCGACCTGCCCTATTGCGCGGCGCTGAACGGTGCCCCCAACGCGCGTATCCGGCGCTTTGTCGAACAAGGCGGGGTCTACCTTGGCATCTGCGCGGGTGCGTACTACGCGTGCAGGGAACTCGCCTTTCACGCCGGCAGCGCGGGCGAGATTTGCGGCACGCGGGAGCTGAGCTTCGTGGATGCGGTCGCGGTTGGCTCCTTGCCCGAACTCACGGGAGGCGTCGCCTATGACGGCACGCCGCGCAGCACCGCCGCGGTGGAGATCCGGACGACGGACCGGCTGACCACTGCCCCGGTGTCGCTTTACACGCACTACCACGGCGGCTGCCGCTTCGATTTCGGCCATGCCCCGGGGCCCGAGGCCGAGGTGCTGGCCGTCTATACCGGCATCGAAGGCGACCCGCCCGCGATCGTGAGCTCACGCGTGGGCAAGGGCAGCGCGATCCTGACCGGCGTCCACCTGGAGATCTCGGAGCGCGAGTGCAAGGACGCCTTGCTAGGCCACAGCGACAGGACCGCGCACGTCCACGTCTGCCAGAGGCTGGCGCAGACCGGCGAGGCGCGACTGGCGGTGTTCCGCCAGTTGCTGGTCCATGCCGGCCTCGCGCTGGGATGACCGGTCAGGGCGTCCAGTACCAGATGGCGGAGTTGGAGATAAAAGTCTCCCACATCGCGTGCGGCTTGCCGGGATCATCGTCCTCGTAGCGGCGGGCCAGCACCCATTGGGCCTCGATGCGCTCGCGCGATGGATCGCCCAGGCCATCCTGTTCGCCCTGGGCCAGGTAGCGGCCGGCAAAGGTGGTCAGCGAGGCATGCTGCTCCGACTGGTTCTTCCAAAGCACCGTGAAGCCGATCAGCGCGCCGTCGGTCATGCCGTGGGTATCGAACCAGGCATTGGGGTCGGGCTTTCCCACCTTGGTCTGGTAGCGCCCGGTGAAATGGGCACCCGGCCCGATGGAAAGAATCTCGAGCCCGCCGCCGTTGCGGCTCAGCCATCGTCCAACTCGGATTGTCATGGTGTCTCCTTGCGTCTTGTCCGGCGCGGCGGGCGTCTGAAGCCCGGCGAGTCCCGCTTGCCTGAGGTTATGGCTGCTCGCTGCCACGCAGTCCGGCGAGGTTGTGCTTGATCACGTCCAGCACCGCGGCGGTCATCACCGAGGTGGAGACGCCGAACATCAGGATCCCGTTGGCCGCCTCCAGCGGCCCCAGCAAACGCCGGTCCGCGGACATGACGATATCGCCGTAGCCCAGCGTGGCGAAGTTGACACCGGAGTGGTACAGCGCGGTGGCGTAGTCGCTGAATTCGCCAAGCAGCATAAACAGGACCGCCCAGATCGCCATCTGCACGAAATTGCCGAGCAAGGTCACCAGCATCACCATCGCCAGCATCAGGATATCCAGCGACAGCGCTGCGCGGTTTCGCCGGACATTGTCGAAGCGTACGTAGTAGCGCAGGCAAATGGTGATGAAGACGGCCTGCAGCAGCAGGCAAAGCATCATCACGGGAAGGCCGATTAGCAGATTGCGCAGCATGATGGGCCGGTTCAGGTGCCGTGTCGGCGCACACGGCGGGGTTGATCGAGCAACTGGAGCATCATCCAGGCATACAGGGTAACGCCGATAAACAGTGCCATGCGCACGGCGAATGCCGTGTAGACATCCTTGCCGGCGGCGCTGTCCTGCACCGACTGCCCCAGCAGGATAATCAGGGTCACTAGGGTATTCAGCCAGAAGCTCGGCGGCTGCCGCGTCGGGCTGAGGCCATAGAGCTTGCGCGCGACCAGCAGGCCGAACAGCAGCATCCACAGGAAGAACATCCACAGGTGCACGAACAGGCTGAGCGCGCCCCAGAACAGTATCGCCAGCGCGCCGCCGAGCAGCGTCGAGCCGATGAGTTCGCGGCCGGCGTTGCGAGCCGTGGTGGTGCAGCTTTGCCGGCCGAGGCTGACCGCTTTCATGATGATCGGCATGTAGCCGGCCGGATCGTTCAGCGCCAGCAGGTAGGCCGGCATCACCACCAGGGTAGCGCGTAGCGCGATCCAGGCAGCCTGGTCAGCCGGCAAGGCCGGGGCCGCGGGCGCTGCCGGCGCACCGGCGGGTTCGGGAAACAGCCAATGGCCGATCGCCAGCACTGCCACCGCGACCAGCAGTCCCTTGACCAGCGCCTCGATGACCGTGACCGCCAGTCCGAAATCGAAAGTGCCGGCGGCCGAGATCATGGTCAGGCCGACCACCAGGAAAGTGGAGACCAGGTTGTTGCCGCCGCTCAGACCAAGGCGGAAGGCCAGGAACAGGCCGAGGCCGATCAGCAGCACGCCGCTCAAGCCGTAGTGGCGCAGCAAGGGAATCAGCAGCAGCCCACTGCCGGTGGTCAGCATCACGACCAGCGCCAGGCCCAGCCCGGCCTTGAGCGACATCGGCCGGTTGAGGCTGGCAAGCAGGAACACGGCGAGGACCGGGGCGACCATGGGGATCGGCAGCTGCAGGCCGAAGCTGGCCGCCAGGCACAGCGCGGTGCCGCTGGCCAGCCGCAGCGCGCGCTGCGCGCGGGGCGAGCGCGAGCGCGCGCCGGACAGGGGCGCAGTGCTGTCAGTAGACATAGGAAAGCCAGCTCATCAGGAACAGGAACACGCGGCCGAGCGGATTGAGCGGATTGCCATGCAGCGGGAACGCCATGACCTCGGCCTGTCCGCCTACGCGGATGCCGCGCAGCGTGGTCAGTTCGCCCGGGTTGAACTCGACGATCACCGGGAAGCGTTGGGCCGGGCGCAGCCAGTCGCGGCTGTTCTGCACCGTCGGCAGGCTGCCGGGCGGCGTGCTGGGGCCGGTGTTGACGCCGTAGCCGACGCTGCGCACGCGGCCTTCGAAGATCCTGCCTGGCAGTGCGTCCAGCACGATGGCAACCGGTGTGCCAGGCTCGACGTGGCCTAGGTTGTTCTCGGTCATTTCCGCATTGATCCACATATCGTGGATCGTGATCAGCGTCATGACCGGGTTGCCGGCAGCAGCAAACTGGCCGGCATCGGTGCGCAGGTCGGTGACCAGGCCGGCCGAGCGTGCCCGCACCCGGGTATTGGCAAGGTCCAGCTCGGCCTTCTCCAGCGCCGTGGCGGCGCTGCGCAGCTTGGCATTCTCTTCCTCGCTGCCCCCCTGCTGCTCGCGCGCGCGCTGCACCTCGGCTTTGGCCGCGGCCACCTGGCTGGTGGCTGCCTCCAGGCTGGCGCGCGCGATTTCGAGGCGGCGCAGTGAAATGGTGCCGGGATCCTCGCGGTACAGGCGTTCCAGGCGTTCGCTGTCCTGGCGTGCCTTGAGCTCGTTGGCGCGCGCGGCACGCAGGGAGGCCTGCGCCGACTCGATGCCGGCGGTGCTGGCGCCGATCTGCCGGCGTGTCGACTCGAGATCGGCACGGGCGCGGTCGACGGCAATCTTGTAGTGCTGCGGATCGACCTCGAACAGGACCGCACCTGCCGCAACGTCCTGGTTGTTGCGCACATACACCCGGGTCACGCGCCCGGACACTTCAGACGCGACCGGCACGATAAAAGTCTGCACCCGCGCCTGCTGCGTGTAGGGGGTCAGCCGGTCGGCCAGGAGGTACCAGGCCAGGCTGATGAGGATCACCAGCAGGACCCACCTGATCCCCTTCCTGGCCGGATCGGTGGCGGCGGCGGATTCAGGCGCGGATGGCGCCGCTGGCGCGGGCGGCGCAGGCGCTTCGGCTGGCTTCGGCGTGTCGTTGCTCATCGTTGCTCGCTGACAGGAACCTGCCTCTGGTCTTCAGGCAGGCTGGCATCGACGGGTCTGGGACCCGGCTCATTCAGCAGGTCCCCCCAGTTGGTGCGTTGCTGCATCTGTTCACGGGTGGCCGCGTCGACCAGCGGCCGCTCGCTGTACCACCCGCCGCCCAGGGCCCTGTACAAGGCAATCAGGTTGCTCACGGCACTGCTGCGATTGAGCAGGTAGGCGTCCTGCTGGGTGGCAAGCGCGCGCTGGGCATCCAGTACGCGCTGGAAGTCCGAATAGCCTTCGCGGTACAGCGCGTTGGCCAGCGTCAGCGAGCGATTGGCAGCGACCGTCCCGTCGCGCAGGATTTCCTCGCGCTCCAGCGCCTTGACCAGGCCGCTGGCGGCATCGTCGGCCTCGCGCGCGGCCTGTCGCACGGCGTCCTGGTAGGCGACGATCAGTTGCTGCAGGCGGGCGTCCTGGACGCGCACGTTGTTGCGGATCCGGCCATAGTCGAACACGTTCCAGCGCAGGCTGGGGCCGCCGACCAGGGCCAGGCTGTTGGGCGTGCCGGCCAGCGTGGTGGCGGACCAGACAATGCTGCCCAGCAGTGTCAGCGACGGATAGAGCTCGGCTTGCGCCACGCCGATCAGCGCCGATTGCGCGGCAATCTGCAGCTCGGCGGCGCGGATATCGGGGCGGCGCAGCAGCAGGTTGGCGGGCACGTCCTGCAGCACGGCCCGGTCGATCAGGGGGATCTCACCTTCCTTTTCCGCCAGCTCCGACAGTTCGGGCATCGGGCCGGGGGGGCGGCCCACCAGCACCGCCAGCGCATTGCGCGTGCGCATGATCTGGCTTTCAAACTCAGGAATGCTGCTCAGCGTGCCCAGGTATTGCGTCTTGGCTTGCTGCAGGTCGAGCTCGTCGGTCTCGCCGCTCTTGAACAGCCGCTCGGTGATCTCAAAGCTGCGCTTCTGCAGCCTGGCATTGTCGCGGGCGATGCGCAGCCGCGCCTCGGCTGTGCGCAGCGCGAAGTAGGTTTCCGCCATCTGGGCCCGCAGCAGTACCAGCACGTCTTCATGGTTGGCGCGGGCCGCAAAATAGGCGGCATCGGCAGACTCGATGGCGCGGCTGAAGCGCCCCCAGAAATCCAGTTCCCAGCCGATGTCGAAACCGGCGCTGTATTGCCAGAAACGATTGTTTTGCGGGTTGCGGCCGCCGGCCTGCCGGCTATCCGTGTACAGGACATCGGCCCTGGCCTGCTGCAGCTGAGGGTAGCGCCCGCTCTGGGCAATGCCCAGCTGCGCGCGGGCTTCCATCACCCGCAGGCCCGCGATCCTGAGGCCGGCGTTGTTCGCATCGGCTTCGGCAATCAGGCGTTCGAGGGTCGGGTCGGCGAACACCTGCCACCACTCGCGGATGTCCGGCTGCGTACGCATTTCCGTCGCCTGGTCGAGCGCCGGGCTGCGCCACTGCTGCGCCCAGGGCTCACGCTGCGGCTGGAAGTCCGGTCCCACGCGCGCGCAGCCGCTGAGGCAGAATGCGCCGGTCAGCAAGACGCGGAACGGAAGATGCCAGCGCGACATGGGCGCCCCGGACCACCTCAGACCTGCTGCCGGTTTGCCAGGTCTCCCTCCTGCTCCTGCGCCTGCGCCTGCGGCTGCGGCTGGTCTTCCACCCATTGCCAGAACAGCTGGTAGCCGACCGCGAGCACCACCGGGCCGATAAACAGGCCAATCACGCCGCCGGTGACCATGCCGCCCAGGGCCCCGATCAACACCACCGGCATCGGCACATCGACGCCACGCCCCAGCAGCAGCGGCTTCAGCACGTTATCGGCCAGCCCCGCGATGAAGACATAGATGGAGAAGACAATGGTGGCAACGTTGGCGCCCTCCGAGGCCAGGACATAAATAATCACCGGGATGGTGATCAGCGTGGCCGGCAACTGCGCGATCCCCAGGAGCAGCACAAGTAAGGCCAGCACGCCCGCCGCGGGAACACCCTTGATCACGAAGGCGACACCGATCAACAGCATCTGGATAAAGGCGATGCCGACCACGCCCTGCGCCACCGCGCGGATGGTCGCGGTGCATAGCCTGGCGATGTGCGGGCCTTTGGCCGGGCTAAAGATGCGCGAGGCAATCTGCTCGGCGCTGCGGCTGCCGGCCTCGCCGTAGGCCATGAAGATGCCCCCGATGATCAGCGCGAAGATGAAGATCAGCAAACCCTTGCCAATGCCGGCGATCGCGACCAGCAGGGCAAGGCTGATGTCCTTGATCTGCGGCGCATACTTCTGTGCCAGGCCGGTCAGGTCCGTGGCGGCGTACTGCCACAAGTCGTACACGCGTTGGCCAATCAACGGCCAGGCGGCTACCGACTCTGCCGGCGGCGGAATATGAATGCCCTCGCTCTTGACCATGGCCATGGCATTCTCCACCGAATCGACCATGGCGGAGCCCAACAGATAGGCCGGCACCGCGATGATGGCGATCGCGATCACGACGATCAGCGTGGCGGCACGGCCGTCATTGTTGCCCAGCCTGCGCCTGAGCCTGACCTGCAGCGGATAGATCGTAATCGCCAGGATCACGGACCAGACGATGAGATCGAGAAAGGGGTTGAATATCTGGAAGCAGAAAATCGCCAGCACGGCGATCAGCCCGGCACGGATCAGTACGTCGAGCAGTCCCCGGGACAGCGCTCTCTCGGAAGTGGGCGTGGGCAACATCGATTGCCTCCTTGCAGATCGCCGCAAAGGTATCGGATCGGTAAGCCACTTGCTGGCTCAACGGGCGGCCGAGTCCCGCCTGCAAAAGGCGCGCCCGCCGTGTCATCCACGCCAACGCACGGCCCTGGCAATCTCACCGCCGCGCATCAGCCCAACGAGGTTAATTACTGGTCTCTTGGACCGGTGAAATCTAGTCTAGTCCATCGGCGCTGGCCGGGACAACCTCGAAAGTTGCGCCTGCCGCCACATAAGCCGCCTAGTATGGTGATAGCCAAAGGACGCCGACACGTCCGGTCTTGCTCGTCCTAATTCGCTGCGGAGGACCTATGGCCAGATTGCCGACGCCAGCATGGGTAATCGCCGTTTCGTTGCTGCTTCTGCTCGGCGGCTGCGCCAGCCGGCCTGTCAACCCGCCGCTTGCCCACGCCGATCCGGCTACCGGCTATCGATACACGACGCGCCCCAACTATGCGAAGACCAGCGAAAACCTGGTGATCCTGGCTTTCTCGGGCGGCGGGACACGCGCCGCCGCCTTCTCGTACGGCGTGCTGGAATTCCTGCGCAATACGGAAGTGGTCGGCCCCAGAGGCGTCAAGTCGCGCCTGCTCGACCATGTCGGCGTCATTACCGGCGTGTCCGGCGGGAGCTTCACCGCGCTCGCCTATGGCCTTTATGGCGACAAGCTCTTCGACGACTACGAGCAGCGCTTTCTCAAGCGCGACGTACAGGGCGAGATTACGTTCCGCACGCTCAACCCCGCCTACTGGCCGTCCCTGTGGTCGGGCGGCTGGGGCCGCTCCGAACTGGCGGCCGATCTGTATGACGAGATCCTGTTCAACGGGGCGACTTTCGGCGACCTGAACCGCGGGCAAGGCCCCTTCATCATTGCATCCGCCACGGATATTTCCACAGGCGCCCGCCTGCCTTTCACCCAGGGCGCCTTCGACGTACTCTGCTCGGACCTGAATGCGGTACGGCTGTCCCGCGCCGCTGCCGCATCGTCTGCCGTGCCGGTCGTGCTGACGCCCATTACACTCAATAACTACGGCGGCAACTGTGGCTACGCACCACCCGACTGGGTCCAGCCTTTTATCGATGCCGCCGACCCGCCCAGGCCGGCTGCGCGTGCGACCCGGCACCTGAAGGAAGAGGCGGAACTCGGAGACAGCATCAACCGGCCCTACATCCATCTCGTGGATGGCGGTGTTTCCGACAACCTGGGCATGCGCAGCGTGCTGGACGCGCTGGAGCTGATGGAAGCGCTGCACCTGGTCGGCCAGCCTACCCCGCTCGACCATACGCGCAGGATCGTGGTCTTTGTCGTCAACTCGCTGTCCACGCCAAAGACGGCATGGGATAAATCGGAGTCCGCGCCCGGTACGCTGGAGATCCTGGTCAAGGCGACGGGCGTTCCCATCGACCACTACTCCTACGAGGCGACCGAGCTGCTCAGGGACAGCCAGGCGCGCTGGCACTCCATGGGCCAGGTCCGGCAGTCCTCTGCCTTCAAGGCGAACAAGGATGCCGCGGTCGCCGCCACGCTGCGCACGCCGGACTCGACCATCTACGCCATCGATGTCTCGTTCGCCCAGTTGGCGGACAAGGCGGAACTGGCCTACCTGAACGAGCTGCCCACCTCGTTCTCCCTGCCTCCCGAGGCCGTCGACCGGCTGCGCGCGGCGGCGGGCAAGATCATCCTGGCGTCGCCCGATTTCCAGCGGCTGCTGCGCGATGTCGGCGCCAGGATTGTGGCCGAACCGGCGCACACGCAACCGTCAGCCCCCTAGTGTTTCCCCTAGTGTAAAAACCGTGGCGAAGCCCGCCGCAGTGCGCTACATTTGCATCAAATAAATCTTCTATTTGATTATTTATTCGATGCGCGCGGTACGTCACGCGCCACCAGGAGACAGCGCCCCCCGATGAGTTTCCAAAACCACTCCTTCTAGCGACGGCGGTGATAGGTCGCGATTTCACGCGTAGCGATCTCGTAGACCTTTTCCAGTTGTTCCAGCTGTCCGGCAGCCTTCAGGGCGCCGGATTTAGGGCCGAATTCGCCTTGCGCGGTCTCGAGCAGTGTCTCGCGCCGCAACCGGGCGAATTCGTCGCACACCCTTATGCCTTCGTCAGTGGCGAAGTAGTAAATGCCCGTGCGTGCGCTGCCGTATTTGTCGACCAGTTCGGCCTTGAGCAGCTTGCGCAACTCATATTGCATGTTGGGCACGTCCTGGCGATTGGTCATGTGCAGCAGGTCCTTGATGGTCTTGGGCCGCTCGTGCATCCGGATGATGTGCAGCAGGGTATTTTCCTGCCCGCTCAGCGTAATCCCGGTCACGGCCGCCAGGCATTCGGACTGCCACCGCAGGAACGACTGATAAGCCCGCATGACGGCGTATTCGAGGTCGGTGATCTCGACGCTGAAATCATCCGTCGCCAGGTGCCAGCGATGTTGCTCGGCAGTGCGGTCGATTTTCGCGGATGGCGTGGAGTTACTCGAGGTCTTGGGCATTGTCAGCTCGACGCACGTTGCGTGCGTGGGTTTTTCAGGGCAGTACGGGCGCCGCATTATCCGCGGGCGGCGCCTGCTTCAGGGATTCTACTTGGCCGGGAGATACGCATGAGAAAAATTCTGAACACGAAGGACTTTGTACTGGGCACGTTTGCGACCAATTGCTCGGGTGGCATGTCGGTGACCAAGATCGGCGAGCGCTGGGACAACTCGTGGGAAAACAACGCGAAGCTGGCGCAGATGCTGGACGAAGCCGGCATCGATTTCATGCTGCCGATCGCGCGCTGGATCGGCTACGGCGGCGAGACCGACTTCCACGGCTCGGTGCTGGAAACGATCACGTGGGCTGCCGGCTTGCTGGCGCAGACGAAGAACCTGACGGTATTCGCGACCATCCACACCGCGGCCAACCACCCGGCGGTGGTGGCCAAGCAGATCGCGACGCTGGACCAGATCGGCCAGGGCCGCGCGGGCCTGAACATCGTGGCGGGCTGGAACCGCCCCGAGTACGAGGCCCTGGGCCTGCCGCTGGCCGCCGGTCACGACAAGCGCTACAGCTATGCGCAGGAGTGGTTCGACGTCATCAAGCAGATCTGGGAGCGCGACGGCGCCTTCAACTATGACGGCGAGAACTTCCACCTGAAGGGCATCTACGGCCTGCCCAAGCCGTGGCACGGCGAGCGCCCGCCGATCCTGAACGCCGCGGGTTCCGGCGAAGGCCGCGACTTCGCCATCCAGAACGCCAATTTTCTGTTCACGCCGGCGATCGACCTGGCGCGGTCCAAAGTGGAAGTGGCCGAGCTGAAAGCCAAGGCCCGTGCGGCAAACAAGCCGGTGCAAGTGCTGACCTTCTCGCACGTGGTGTGCCGCCCGACCGAGCAGGAAGCGCGCGACTACCTGCGCCACTTTGCGCAGGACAACGCCGACTGGGCGGCGGTGGACAACCTGGTGGCGCTGCAGTTTGCCAACGCGCAGTCGTTCCCGCACGACCTGCTGGCACTGATCCGCGACCGCATGGCGGCGGGCCACGGCGGCTTCCCGCTGGTGGGCACGCCCGAGCAGGTGGCCGACGGCATCTGTGCGCTGGCCGAAGCCGGCTTCAAGGGCACCACGCTGTCGTTCGTCGACTACGTGAAGGAGTTCCCGTACTTCCGCGACACGGTGCTGCCGATCCTGGAGGCACGCGGCCTGCGCCAGCCCGGAGGGTCGAAACATGGCGGCCAGTAAGCATGATCCGCTGGCGGCGCTACAGCAGCAGTTCAAGCAGGCGATGCGCGGCTTCGCCGGCGCGGTGACCGTGGTGACGGTGGCCGAAGGCGAAGAGCGCAGCGGCTTCACCGCAACCTCGGTGTCGTCGTTCTCGGCCGAGCCGCCGATGCTGGTGGCGTCGATGAAGGCGACCAGCTCGTCGGCCGGGCTGCTGCAGCGCACGCGGCGCTTCGGCGTGAACCTGCTGCACGTGGAGCAGCAGGCGATCGCGCAGCGCTTCACCGGTTTTGGCGGCGAGGCCGGCGCCGCGCGCTACGGCAGCGACGCCTGGACCCAGCTCACCCGCGACGGTGCCCCGGTGCTGGCCGATGCCGTGGTGGCCATGGATTGCGAGGCGGAGGAACTGCTGGAGCGCCACGGGCACATCCTGATCATCGGGCGGGTGCGGGCGGTACATGTGGCCGAGCAGGCCCCGGCGCCGCTGCTCTACTGGCAGGGACGGTACACGCGGCTGGCGCACGCGTCGGCCTGACACGGCGAATACAACAAGGAGACCCCATGAGCAACACCCTGCAACAGCTTGCCGCGGACCTTTCCGGCGGCAAGGCAAGGATCATCGACCTGACCCAGACCCTGTCGCCGGACTTCCCCGCGCTGGTGCTGCCCCCCGAATTCGGGCAGGTGTGGGCGTTCAAGATGGAACGCATCAGCCAGTACGACGACAAGGGACCGGGCTGGTACTGGAACAACTTCTCCTGTGGCGAGCATACCGGCACGCATTTCGACGCGCCGGTGCACTGGATCTCGGGCAAGGACCACGCCAACAACACCGTGGACACCATCGACCCGGCCAACTTCATCGCCCCCGCGGTAGTGGTCGATGCCAGCGCCGAAGTGGCGGAGAACCCCGACTGGGTGCTGACGGTCTCGCACCTGCAGCGCTGGGAAGCCGAACACGGCCGCATTCCCGCCGGCGCCTGGGTGCTGCTGCGCACCGACTGGAGCAAGAAGACCGACCCTGCCGAGTTCCTCGGCCTGCGCGAGGACGGCGCCCATACGCCCGGCCCGGAACAGGCCACGGTCGAGTGGCTGATCCATGAACGCAACGTCCACGGCTTCGGCGTCGAAACCATCAACACCGATGCCGGCCAGTCCTACGCCTGGCCGCTGCCGTACCCCTGCCACACGCTGATGCACGGCGCGAACAAGTACGGCCTGCAATGCCTGAAGAACCTGGACCAGCTGCCGCCTACCGGCGCGTTGATCGTGGCGGCACCGCTGAAGATCCAGAACGGGTCGGGCAGTCCGTTGCGTGTACTGGCGATCGCGGCCACCTGACAGAACCGCAGACGTCCACAAGAGAAGAGAGAGAGAGAGAGAGAGAAGGGAAGACAATGAAGTACCAACGCAGGATCCTCGCCGCCGTGGCGGCCGCCGGCAGCCTCGTCTCCGGCGCCGCACATGCCCAGAGCGCCGTGCAGCTCTACGGCACGATCGACGCCTTTGCCGGCTCCGTGCGCGCCAGTGGCGATGCCCACGGCACCGCGATCGTCGACAGTTCCGGCCTGACCACCTCGTACTGGGGCATTGGGGGGCAGGAGGCGCTGGGCAACGGCCTGAACGCCGAGTTCACGCTGGAGAGCTTTTTCCGTACGGACAATGGCAAGGTCGGCCGCTTCGACGGCGACGTCATGTTCGGGCGCAATGCCTTTGTCGGCCTGAATGGCGGCTTCGGCGCGATCAAGCTGGGACGCAACACCACGCCGTGGTTCTTGTCCATGCTGTTGTTCAACCCGCTGGCCGACTCGGCGGTGTTCTCGCCGATGTTCCTGCACACCTACACCACGCCGCCGGGCGCGCCGGTGGGCAACTCGGTGGCGGGCGACACCGCCTGGGACAACTCGGTGCTGTACCAGAGTCCGGGCTTCGGCGGGCTGCGCTTCAATGCGATCTACGCGACCGGGGAGAGCACTGGCCACCAGGGCAAGCAGAACTACGGCGGCAATGCCACCTATTTCAACGGCAACTTTGGCGCCACGCTGGCGGTGCAGCGGGTGGGGGTCAATGCGCCAGAGTTCGCGGCCAGCGGCGCCAGCTACCAGATGGCCTACCTGGCGGGCGTGTCCTACGACTTCAAGGTGGTCAAGCTGTTCGGCCAGTACGCGCAGTCGGACAACAGCTTCAGCACGCTGAGCCGCCAGCGCAACCGCACCATGCAGGTGGGCGCGAGCGCGCCGCTGGGACCGGGCTCGCTGATGGCAACGTGGGTGCGTACCTGGCAGGGCGGCAACGAGACGCTGGGCTCGGCCCGCCGCGATACCACCACGCTGGCCTACGACTACCCGTTCTCCAAGCGCACTGACCTTTACGCCGCCTGGCGCTATGACAAGGTAACCGACCTGAACCCGGGCAACACCTTCGGCCTGGGCCTGCGCCACAAGTTCTAGTTGCGGCCTCGGCGCCTCCCTTCGAGGCGCCGACCAGACTCCCTTCGTCGCCTCAAAAAACTATTTCCACAATCATATATTTATGCCTAAACTATGTGGAACAACAACGAGCGCGTGGCGCCGATCGCGCGAAACAGGTTCCCTGGCGGCTTCTCCGGTTCCATATCCGCCACCCATCAGGAGACAGACAATGATCCCAGCTGGCACCGTTCAGCCCTGGCGCCCCGCTTCCCGCGCGACCTATACCGTACTTTTCGTATGCTTCCTTGCGATTCTCTTTGAAGGCTATGACGTCGGCGTCATGGGAGCGGTACTGCCCGCACTCGCCGACGACCGCAACTGGAACCTGACGCCGCTGGAACTCGGCGCCCTCAGCAGCTATGCCCTCGTCGGCATGTTCTTTGGCGCCTTCCTGATCGGCACGCTGAGCGAGATGATCGGCCGCCGCCGCATGCTGCTGCTCTGCGTTTCCTTGTTCTCGCTGACCATGCTGGGCGCGTCCTATGCACCGACGCCCGCCATCTTCGGCGTCTTGCGATTCATCGGCGGGCTCGGCCTCGGTGGCGTCATTCCCGTCGCCGCCGCCTTGACCATCGAGTACTCGCCGCCGCACCGCCGCAGCTTCAACTATGGGCTGATGTACTCGGGGTATTCGGTGGGCATCCTCTGCGCCGCGCTCATTGCGATGTGGCTGTTGCCCAGTCTTGGCTGGCGTGGCGTGATTGGCCTGGGTGCCGTGCCCATGGTGTTGATACCCCTGATGGCGTGGATGCTGCCTGAGTCGCTGGAGTACCTGGTGGGGCAAGGGCGAATCGCTGAAGCGCAGGCATTGGCCGATCGCACTGGCCATGGCCGGCTGCCGTCACAAGCCCGGCCCGCCAACAGCGCCGCCCGCGCCGCCTGGCGCGACGTGATGTCGAGCATGTTCGCCCGCAAGCAGCTACGCGCGACGGCGTGCTTCTGGATCGCACTGTTCTTCGGCTTGCTGCTGGTCTACGGCCTCAATACGTGGTTGCCGACCATCATGCGCAAGAATGGCTACGACCTCGGCTCCAGTCTTTCCTTCCTGGTTATCTTCAGCCTTGCTTCCGCGGTGGGCGGCCTCTTCCTGGGCGGCGCGGCCGACAGGATGGGCGCACGTGGCACCGTTGCGCTCTTCTACCTGATCGGCGCTCTCGCCATCGGCGCGCTGATGTTCCGCAACTCCGTTGCCGTCAACTACCTGCTGGTCGCTCTGGCAGGCGTGGGCAGCGTCTCGGCATCCCTGATCCTCACCGGCTACCTGGCCGGATACTACCCGGCACACGCACGGGCCGCGGCAACAGGATGGGCCCTGAGCTTCGCGCGATTCGGCGCCATGAGCGGCCCGCTCGTCGGCGGCTACGTCGCCGGCTCAGGCCTGAGTTTCGGCTGGAATTTCATCACGTTCTCCATTGCCGGCCTCGCCGCTGCGCTGGCTGTGGCGCTGCTGCCATCGGCAAGGGAACCAGTCGTCGTGACTCGCGGCGGCCAGCAAAGCAACGCAGAAATCGCCTGAGGAGGGGCTTCGGCTTCCGCGGAAGCCGTCCCAGTGACCCCTAGCTCCGCACATATATATGATTATGGAAATGTTTATGTTTAAACGATATCCGTCTCACCCCAACGTGAGCATCAGGAAGAAAAGCCATGGCTGAGCGTTCGTTTGTCGAAGAGGTCAAGAAGTTGCGCCTGGGTTCCGGCGAGGTATTCAGCGGCGAGGGCATCCTTGCGGTCACCAAGGCGCTGCTGGAGTCTGGCGTCGCCTACGTGGCCGGCTACCAGGGCTCGCCGATCTCGCACCTGATGGACGTGCTGGCCGACGCGCAGGACATCCTTGCCGAGCATGGCATCCGCTTCGAGAACAGCGCGAGCGAAGCCACCGCGGCCGCGTCGCTGGCGGCCTCGGTCAACTACCCGCTGCGCGGCGCGGTAACGTTCAAGGCCACTGTGGGCACCAACGTGGCGTCGGACGCGCTGGCCAACCTGGCTTCGGGCGGCGTCACCGGCGGCGCGCTGATCATCGTCGGCGAGGACTACGGCGAAGGTTCCTCGATCATGCAGGAACGCAGCCATGCCTTCGCGATGAAGTCCCAGATGTGGCTGCTCGATCCGCGCCCCAACCTGCCGTGCATCGTGCAGGCGGTGAAGGACGGCTTTGACTTGTCCGAAGCTTCCAATACGCCGGTGATGCTCCAGCTGCGCGTGCGCTCGTGCCATGTACATGGCCAGTTCGTCGCCTCCGACAACCGCCGCAGCCGCTTCTCGATCCAGGACGCGCTGGACCATCCCACGCGCGACCTCAGCCGCATCGTGCTGCCCCCGGCGAGCTTCGTGCACGAGCATGAGAAGATCAAGCAGCGCTGGCCCGCCGCCGTGAAGTTCATCGAGGAACGCCAGCTCAATGAGTTCTTCCACGGCGAGATGGATGACATCGGCATCGCCGTGCAGGGTGGCAGCTACAACACGCTGATCCGCGCACTGGAGCAGCTCGGCCTGGCCGATGTGTTCGGCGAGTCGAAGATCCCCCTGTACGTGATGAACGTGGCCTACCCGCTGATCGATTCGGAGTGGGAACGCTTCTGCGCGGGCAAGCGCGCGGTGCTGGTGCTGGAAGAAGGCCAGCCCAACTTTATCGAGCAGAACGCCGCCAACATCCTGCGCATGGCCGGTGCCACCGCGGCGCTGCATGGCAAGGACCTGTTGCCGCTGGCTGGCGAGTACAACACCGCGACCGTGCTCAAGGGGCTGCGCGCCTTCCTGGAGCAGTACGGCAAGATTGATCCGCTGCCTGAGCCGAAGCCCGCCCGCAAGGTAATCCCGCTTGTGCAGGCCCCGGCCGCCACCGTCGATGCCGTGGCCGCCGAATTGCTGGAACCGCAGAAGCTCGTCGACGAGAGCGTGCATGCGCGCCCGCCCGGCTTCTGTACCGGCTGCCCGGAGCGCCCGATCTTCACCGCGATGAAGCTGGTCGAGCGCGAGATCGGCGAGCACCACGTGAGCGCCGACATCGGCTGCCACCTGTTCTCGATCCTGCCACCGTTCAACCTGGGCAACACCACCATGGGCTACGGCCTGGGCAGCGCCAGCGCCGCGGCCCTGAACGCGCCCGGCGGCAAGCGCGCCATCTCCGTGATGGGCGACGGCGGCTTCTGGCACAACGGCCTGACCAGCGGCATCGCCAACGCAGTCTTCAACAAGAGCGACAACCTGACCATCGTGGTCGACAACAGCTACACATCGGCCACCGGCGGGCAGGACATCCTGTCCTCGACCGCGCTGAACGACACCCGCAGCACCGGCCACGCCATCGAGGACGCGGTCAAGGGCGTGGGTGTCAAGTGGGTGCGCACCATCCGCCACACCTATGACCTGAAGGCGATGAAGGCCACCCTCAAGGAAGCGCTGACCACCGGCGCCAAGGGTCCCAAGGTGCTGATCGCGCAGAGCGAATGCATGCTGAACAAGCAGCGCCGCGAGAAGCCGAAGACGCGCAAGGCGATCGCCGACGGCCAGCGCGTGGTGCGCGAGCGCTTTGGCGTGGATTCGGACACCTGCACCGGCGATCACTCGTGCATCCGGCTATCCGGCTGCCCTTCGCTGACGATCAAGCCCAATCCGGACCCGCTGCGCACCGATCCGGTCGCCGCCGTGCTGGACAGCTGCGTGGGCTGCGGCCTGTGTGGCGAGGTCTCGCACGCAGCGGTGCTGTGTCCGTCGTTTTATCGCGCGCAGATCGTCACCAACCCGACCCGCATCGACAAGCTGCGCCAGCGCCTGCGCGACGGCGTGATCGGCTTCCTGCAGCGTCGCGATGCCGCGCGCCGCACCCGCCTTGCATTCTGAACACCAAGTTTCGAGAGGTTCAATCGTGAACGCACCCAACAACCTCAGCGCCAAGCCGATCAAGGTCGCCATCCTAGCCATGGGTGGCGAGGGCGGCGGTGTGCTGGCCGACTGGATCGTGGATCTGGGCGAGCACAACGGCTATATCGCGCAAACCACGTCGGTGCCCGGCGTGGCGCAGCGCACCGGCGCCACCATCTATTACGTCGAGCTGTTCCCGCGCGACCTGGCCGAGCAGGCCGGCCGCCAGCCGGTGCTGGCGCTGATGCCCACCCCTGGCGATGTCGATGTGGTACTCGCCTCCGAACTGATGGAAGCCGGCCGCGCCGTGCAGCGCGGACTGGTGACGCCGGAGCGTACCACGCTGGTGTCTTCCACCCACCGCGTGTATTCGATTGCGGAGAAATCCGCGATGGGCGACGGGCGGGTCGACAGCAATGAGCTGATCGCCCATGCCGGCAAGGCCGCCAAACGCTTTGTACGCTTCGACATGGCGCAGGCCGCCGAAGCCAGCGGCAGCGTCATCAGCGCCGTGCTGTTCGGCGCGCTGGCGGGTACCGGCGTGCTGCCGTTCAGCCGTGCGCAGTTCGAAGCCACCATCGAGCGCGGCGGTGTGGGCGTGAAGCCCAGCCTGCGCGCCTTTGGCGCGGCGTTCGCCACAGCCGAGGCCGCTGAGACGCCCGCCGCGGAAGCTGCAAAGCCGCTGGGCGAACTCAAGCCGCAGGATCCCAGGGTTGCGCAGTTACTGCAGCGCGCCCGCGTCGAACAACCGGCCGAGAACTGGCCCGTCGTGATCGAAGGCGTGCGCCGCATGATCGACTACCAGGACGTGGCCTACGCCGGCCTGTACCTGGATCGGCTGGCGGCCGTGCACCGGGCCGTCGGCAACAACGACATCGCGCTGCTGCGCGAAACCGCGCGCCACCTGGCGCTGTGGATGTCGTACGAAGACACCATTCGCGTGGCCGACCTCAAGACCCGCGACTCGCGCTTCGCGCGCGTGCGGGGCGAGGTGCGCGCCGGCGACAAGCAGCTGCTGGCGATCAACGAGTTCATGCACCCGCGCCTGGAAGAAATCTGCGAGACGCTGCCGGCCGGACTCGGCCGCTGGCTGATGAAGCCGCATTTCTTGCACCACCTGGTGCGCCGCTTCACCACCTCGGGTCGCGTGGTCACCACCAGCTCGCTGCGCGGCTACCTGATGCTGTGGGCCGTGTCGCGCCTGCGCGGCATCCGCCGCAGCACGCTGCGCTATACGCTGGAAACCGAGCGTATCGAAAGCTGGCTGGCCCAGGTGCTGGCCGCCGCGCGCCTCAACCCGGCGCTGGCGCTGGAAGTGGTGCAGTGCCAGCGGCTGGTGAAAGGCTACAGCGACACCCATGTGCGCGGCCTGACCAACTACCAGACCCTGATGAACGCCGTGATGCGGGCGGGTGCCCGCCTGGCCCCGGCCACGCTGCGCGAGTTGCGCGAGGCGGCGCTGGCAGACGAGCACGGCAAGAAGCTGAAGGAAGCCCTCCTCCGCCATGCGCTGGCGTGACCTTCACGTGCCAACCCCATAGCAGATACCGCAGACCATGAGCACTACGCATACCTTCCGGCGCCGGCACAAGATCCATTTCTCGGAATGCGACCCGGCCGGCATCGTCTTCTACCCGCAGTACTTCGTGCTGTTCAACGACCTGATCGAACGCTGGGTCGACACCCTGTTGCCGGACGGCTACCACGGCGTGATCGGCGCGCGCCGGCTGGGCATGCCGACCGTGCACCTGGAGGTGGACTTCAAGGCGATCAGCCGCTTTGGCGACCAGGTCTGGCTGGAGCTGGAACTGGTGCGCCTTGGGGGCAAGTCGATCACGCTGGCCTGGCGCTGCACCGGCGCAGACGGCGAGCTGCGCATGGCGGCCACGCAGACCATCGTGATGACCTCGCTGGACACGCACCTGGCGATTCCGGTGCCCGACGACCTGCGGGCCGCCATCGAACACGGCCCTGCCCTCGCAGACCGGCCTTTTCCCGAAACCACCGTCTGAATGCCGACGTACCCGCAGCGCGAGTGCCGAAGGCTCCGGTAGTAACCTCATTGGAAGCAGCCATGAACATTGTATGTATCGGCGGTGGCCCCGCCGGCCTGTATTTCGGCCTGTTGATGAAGCTCCAGGATCCCGCCAACAAGGTCGTGGTGGTCGAGCGCAACCGCCCCTATGACACCTTCGGCTGGGGCGTGGTGTTCTCCGACGCCACCATGGACAACCTGCGCGAGGCCGACCCGGTCTCGGCCGAGACCATCGGCGATGCGTTCAACCGCTGGGACGATGTCGAAGTCCACTTCAAGGGCCGCGCGGTGCGCAGTGGCGGCCACGGCTTTATCGGTATCGGCCGCAAGAAGCTGCTGAACATCCTGCAGGCGCGCTGCGAGGAAGTCGGTGTGGAGCTGGTGTTCGAGAACTACGTCGAGGACGACCAGGCCATCGCGCGCAAGTACAACGCCGACCTGGTGCTGGCTTCCGACGGCCTCAACAGCGTGGTTCGCAAGCGCTATGCCGACACCTTCCGCCCCGACATCGACACGCGCAACTGCCGCTTTGTCTGGCTGGGCACGAAAAAGGTGTTCGACGCCTTCAACTTCATCTTCGTGCCGACCGAGCATGGCTGGTTCCAGGCACACGCCTATCGTTTCGAGGACGGCACCTCAACCTTCATCGTCGAGACCCCGGAAGAAACCTGGAAGGCCGCCGGCATCGACCAGATGAGCCAGGAAGAGGGCATCGCCTACTGCGAGAAGCTGTTCGCCCCGTACCTGGATGGCAACCCGCTGATCAGCAACGCTGGCCACCTGCGCGGCTCGGCGATCTGGATCCAGTTCCCGCGCGTGATCTGCGAGAAGTGGGTGCACTGGAACAACCTGACCGACGACAGCGGCCTGGAGAAGAAGGTGCCCGTGGTGCTGATGGGCGATGCCGCCCACACCGCGCACTTCTCGATCGGCTCCGGCACCAAGCTGGCGCTGGAAGATGCCATCGAGCTGGCGCGCACCCTTCGCAACACCGACGGCCCGCTGGAAGATGCACTGAAGCACTACGAAGCCGTGCGCTCGGTGGAAGTGCTCAAGATCCAGAACGCCGCGCGCAATTCGACCGAATGGTTCGAGAACGTCAGGCGCTATGAAGACCTGGAGCCCGAGCAGTTCGCCTACTCGCTGCTGACCCGCTCGCAGCGCATCTCGCACGAGAACCTGCGCGTGCGCGACAAGGCCTGGCTGGAAGGCTACGAGTCGTGGCTGGCCGAACGCGCCGGCACGGATGCTGCCGCCGTGCCGCCGATGCTGACGCCGTACACCGTGCGCGGCGTGGAACTGAAGAACCGGGTGGTGGTGTCGCCCACCGCCATGTACTCGTGCCAGATGGGCGTGCCGGGCAATTTCCACATGGTGCACCTGGGCAGCCGCGCACTGGGCGGTGCGGGCCTGGTGATGGTGGAAATGACGGCGGTGTCGCCGGAGGGCCGCATCACGCAGGGTTGCCCGGGCCTGTGGAATGACCAGCAGGCCGCGGCATTCGCCGGCATCGTCGGCTTCGTGCATGAGCACACCAGCGCGCGCATCGGCGTGCAGATCGGCCACGCCGGGCGCCGTGGCTCGACGCAACTGGGCTGGGAACAGATGGACCACCCGCTGGCCGAGGGCAACTGGCCGCTGATCTCGGCCTCCGCACTGCCGTACCTGCCGGGCGTTTCGCAGACGCCGCGCGCCATGACCCGCGCAGACATGGACCGCGTGTGCGATGACTTCGTCGCCGCCACCCTGCGTGCCGCAGCCGCCGGCTTTGACTGGCTGGAGCTGCAGGCCGGCCACGGCTACCTGCTGTCGAACTTCCTCTCGCCTGTGACCAACCAGCGCAGCGACGAATACGGCGGCTCGCTGGAAAACCGCATGGCCTTCCCGCTGGAAGTGCTGCGCGCGGTGCGCGCAGCATGGCCGCAGGACAAGCCCGTGTCGGTGCGCATTTCCGCCACTGACTGGGTCGAAGGCGGCAACAGCGCCGATGACGCGGTGGCCATGGCACGCCTGTTCAAGGCAGCTGGCGCCGACATGATCGACTGCTCTTCCGGCGAAGTCACGCCGGAGCAGAAGCCGGTCTACGGCCGCATGTTCCAGACCCCGTTCGCCGACCGCGTGCGCAACGAGGCAGGCGTGCCGACCATCGCCGTGGGCGCGATCACCGAAGCCGACCACGTCAACGGGATCATCGCCTCGGGCCGCGCCGACCTGTGCGCGCTGTCGCGCCCGTACCTGGCCGATCCGGCCTGGCTGCTGCGCGAGACCGCGCAACTGGGCTACCGCCGCGTGGAATGGCCCAAGCAGTACCTGTTCGCCAAGGATCAGCTGGAGCGCAACATCAAGCGCGCGGCCGCCTGACGATGGCTCGTCCCTCTCTCGCTCCACGGGAGAGGAGAAAACCAGACCAAGAGGAAGACGATGTCGAATACCTCGTATGACACCTACCGCGAGAACGTAGCCGGCCGCGCCGACGTGGAAGACACGCCCGAGCTGGTCGCCTACTACAAGGAGCTCGATGCGCTCAAGACCGGCGCGCTCTGGACGGTGGCTAACAAGATCGAACCGTGGCAACCGAAGTCCGAATCGGTGCCGGTGCTATGGCGCTACCGCGACCTTCGGGATCACGTGCTGCGTTCGGTCGACCTGGTAACGCCGGAGAAGGCCGGCCGTCGCGTGATCTACCTGAACAACCCGGGCCGCCAGGACGTTTCGGCAGCGGTGGGCTGGCTCTACTCGGGCCTGCAGGTGATGCATCCCGGCGAAGCCGCGTCTGCGCATGCGCACTCGTCGTCGGCGCTGCGCTTCATCATGGAAGGCAGCGGCGCCTACACCATCGTCGACGGCCACAAGATGACGCTGAACGCCAACGACTTCGTGCTCACGCCCAACGGCACCTGGCACGAGCATGGCGTGGCGGCCGAAGGCACCACCTGTATCTGGCAGGACGGCCTGGATATTCCGCTGGTCAACGCCATGGAAGCCGGCTTCTATGCCGTGCACCCGGACCTGCAGCAGGCCGTGACACACCCGGTCGATGACATGCCGGCGATCTGGGGCGGCAAGGGCCTGCGCCCGCATGAAGGCAACTGGACCAAGCCGTATTCGCCGCTCTACAAGTACGAATGGGCGCCGACCTACGAGGCGCTGGTGCGCCACAGCAAGGTCACCGATGGCAGCCCTTACGACGGCGTGCTGATGCACTACGTCAATCCGGTCACCGGCGGCCCGGTGATGCCGACCATCGGCGCCAGCATGCAGCTGCTGCGTCCGGGCGAAGCCACCAAGGCCCACCGCCACACCGGCAGCTTTATCTACCAGGTCGCCAAGGGCAGTGGCTACTCGGTCATCAACGGCCAGCGCTTCGACTGGACCGAGCGCGACATCTTCTGCGTGCCGTCGTGGGCCTTCCATGAGCACGCGAACGCGTCGGCCAGCGATGACGCCGTGCTGTTCTGCTTCAACGACCTGCCGGTGATGCATTCGCTTGGCCTGTATCGCGAGCAGGCGCTGGCAGAGAACGGCGGGCATCAGGCGATTATTTCCTGACGGTTTTCTCCCCTCTCCCATGCAATGGGAGAGGGGAGAAAACCGTCCAACTTATGCAGCCGCAAGCACGCGGCATTTACGGAGTCATCAAACCATGCGTCTCGTAACCTATCGCGCTGAAGTCGCTGCCGCCGCCCGCCTGGGCGCCATCGTCGACGGCAATGTCGTTGACCTCGCCCGCTTCGGCGCCGCCGTCGGCGTGGACATTCCCTCCACCATGCTCGAATTCATCGACCTGGGCCCCGAGGCAGTCCGCTCGACCAGCGCGCTGCTGAACGAATGTCGCGGCAAGCTCCCGTTCGGCGTGGCCGTGCCGGCTTCCAACGTGAAGCTGCTGGCGCCGATCCCGCGTCCGCGCAAGAACATCTGGGGCATCGGCCTGAACTACGTCGAGCACGTCGCCGAATCCAGCCGCAGCCTGGACACCTCGAAGGAGCTGCCGAAGGAGCCGGTGATTTTCTCCAAGCCCCCCACCACCGTGATCGGCCCGGGCGACGCCATCGAGCACAACAAGGAAATCACCCAGCAGATGGACTGGGAAGTCGAGCTGGCCGTCATCATCGGCACGCGCGGCAAGGGCGTGAAGGAAGCCGACGCACTCAACTACGTGTTCGGCTACAGCGTGATGATCGACATCTCGGCGCGCGACTGCCGCCGCGCCGGCCAGTGGATCTATTCCAAGGGCCAGGACACCTATGCCCCGTTCGGCCCGGTCATCGTCACCGCCGATGAAATCCCCGACCCGCACACGCTGGACCTGTCGCTGACCGTCAACGGCGTGACCAAGCAGAGCTCCAACACCCGCCACATGCTGTTCAAGGTGCCCGCACTGATCGCCGACATCAGCAAGGGCATGGCACTGGAACCCGGCGACGTCATCGCCACCGGCACGCCGGACGGCGTGGGCGCGGGCCGCACCCCGCAGGAGTGGCTGTGGCCGGGCGACACCGTGGTGGCCACGGTGGAAGGCATCGGCGAGCTGCGCCACCCGGTGGTGGCCGTCTAAACCCCGTCGTCCCCGCGCAAGCGGGGATGACCGCTGCAAGCGAGGCACACACATGCTCAACCTGCCCAAGTTCAAGGCCGCGGCCGTACAGGCCGCCCCCGTCTTCCTCGATGCCGATGCCACGGTCGACAAGGTCTGCCGGCTGATCAGGGAAGCCGCCGACAACGGCGCCAGCCTGGTCGCCTTCCCCGAGGTATTCGTGGCCGGCTACCCCTACTGGAGCTGGCTGACCAACCCGGTCGACGCCAGCCCCTGGTTCGAGCGGCTGGTCAAGGCTTCCATCGAGATCCCCGGCCCCGAGATCCGCAAGATCGCGCAGGCGGCGCAGGCCAACCACATCAACGTGATCGTCGGCGTCAACGAACGCAGCCGCACCGGCGTCGGCACCCTCTTCAATACGCTGGTGACCATCAGCCACGAAGGCCGCATCCTGGGCCGCCACCGCAAGCTGGTGCCGACCTGGGCCGAGAAGCTGACCTGGGCCAACGGCGACGCCTCGGCGCTGCGCGTGCACCAGACCAGCGTCGGCCCGCTCGGCTCGCTGGCCTGCGGCGAGAACACCAACACGCTGGCGCGCTTTTCGCTGCTGTCGCAGGGGGAGCTGATGCACGTGGCCAGCTACATCGCGCTGCCGGTGGCCCCGGCCGACTACGACATGGCCGAGGCCATCAAGGTGCGCGCCGCCGCTCACTGCTTCGAGGGCAAGGTGTTCACCGCGGTCTCATGCTCGACGGTGTCGGAGGAAATCATCGAGGCCATGAGCCCGCTGAATCCCAAGGCACGCGAACTGCTGTCGCGCCGCAACAGCGCCTTCTCCGGCTTCCTGGGGCCGGACGGCCGCGTCATCGGCGAGCCGCTGATCGACGCGGAAGGCATCGTCTACGCCGACATCGACCTGTCGCGCTGCATCCAGCCGCGCCAGATGCACGACATCACCGGCCACTACAACCGCTTCGACATCTTCGACCTGCGCGTCGACCGCCGGCCGCTGCAGCCCGCCCAGTTCCTGGACGGCGCCAGCCAGGCCTTCGACCTCGCTGCCGAGGAAGCGGAACTCAACGCATTCGACCTTTCCGAGAGCAAGTAAATGTCTTTCCTGCTGACGCCCCAGAAGCCGCTGCGCATCGGGCAGATCGTGCCGTCTTCCAATACCACCATGGAGACGGAAATCCCCGCCATGTTCCGCGAGCGCGAGAAGGACTTCGCCGAGCGCTTCACCTTCCACTCCAGCCGCATGCGCATGAAGAAGGTGGTGAAGGAAGAGCTGGAAGCCATGGACCGCGATAGCGACCGCTGCGCCATAGAACTGTCCGACGCGCGCGTGGATGTGCTGGGCTATGCCTGCCTGGTGGCCATCATGAGCATGGGCAAGGGCTATCACCGCGTCTCCGAGGCGCGCCTGACGCAGCGCACCGTCGACAACGGCAACCCCGCGCCGGTGGTGACCAGCGCCGGCGCGCTGGTGGACGGCCTGCACGCCATGGGCGCGAAGCGCGTCTCGGTGGTGTGCCCGTATATGAAGCCGCTGACGAAGATGGTGGTCGAGTACATCGAGAGCGAAGGCATCGAGGTCAAGGACTACGCCGCGCTGGAGATCCCCGACAACCTGCAGGTCGCCGCGCAGGACCCGGCCAACCTGCTGGAGATCTACAAGCGCATCGACACCACCGGTGTCGACGCCATCGTGCTGTCGGCCTGCGTGCAGATGCAGTCGCTGCCGTCGATCCAGAAGGTGCAGGACGAGTCGGGCATTCCGACCGTCTCGGCCGCCGTGGCCACCACCTGGCAGATGCTGCGCAAGCTGAACCTGCGCACCGAGGTCGCCGGTTGCGGCGAGCTGCTGAGCGGCAAGTACTGAGCGCCATCCAACGCTTCCGTCGTCCCTGCCCGTGCGGGGACGACGTCGCGCATATGCACATGGACGACATTCACTTCTACGAGCCCACGCGTGGCCACGGGCTGCGGCACGATCCGCTGGCCGCCATTGTCGGTCCGCGCCCGATCGGCTGGATTTCGACGGTTGACAAGGCCGGGCGCGCCAACCTGGCTCCCTACGCATTCTTCAACGTCTTCAACTACACGCCGCCGGTGGTGGCGTTCTCCAGCGTCGGCTACAAGGACACCGTGCGCAACGTCGAGGACACCGGCGACTTTGTCTGGAACCTGGTGACGCGCCCGCTGGCCGAGCGCATGAACATGACCAGCGCCGGCGTGGCACCCGAGGTCGACGAATTCGGCCTGGCGGGCCTGACGCCAACGCCGTCGCGCCTGGTGTCGGCGCCCCGCGTGCAGGAGAGCCCGGTATCGTTCGAGTGCCGCGCGACCAGGGTCATGCAACTGAACCAGGCCGACGGCGCCATGCTCCAGACATGGATGGTGCTGGGCGAGGTAGTCGGCGTGCATATCGACCGCGCCTTCCTGCCGGACGGGGTCTATGACACCGCCGCCGCACGTCCCATCCTGCGCGGTGGCGGCCCGGCCGACTACTACGAGGTCAGCAAATCGACGCTGTTCCAGATGCGCCGGCCGGCCTGAGGCGCGAAGCCGGGCTCAGTTCTGGTCTCAGTTGGCCGGGCGGTGCAGGTCGATCAGCAGCTTCAGCGTGGTGCGCAGTTCGTCGGCCTTTTTCTTGCCGAGCGGCGCCAGCACGTGGTCTTCATGAGCCCGGGCCTGTGCGATCAGGCTGGAGGTCAGCTTCTGCCCGCGCGGCGTGATGCGTACCAGCGTGATGCGCCGGTCGGTCTCGTGGGGGATGCGCTTGACGTAGCCCTGCGCCTCCATGCGGTCGAGGAGGCGCGTCACGGTGGGCTGCTTGGTCACCGAGATTTGCGCCAGTTCCCCGATGCTGATTGGCTTGCCGCCGGACAGCGTGGACAGGACGCGCCAGTCCGAAATGGTGAAACCGTTGGCCTGCACGATCACGTGGAATTCCCCCGAAATCAGCTGACTGGCCTGGGCCAGCAGGGCCGGGGTGTAGTTGTCGACGAAATCGTCGTCGGCGGTGTCGATGGGCTGGTTCATGCGGTCCGGTGGCGGGAAGCGGCCTCGTCGGCCGCGCGGGCAGAACATACCACGGCGGGAGCGTTCGTCCACGGCAAGGCAGCCCGGCAGGGTGGCGCCCTTCTTGCTGCCCGCAGGAACTTTAAGTATAAAGCAACTGATTGCGCAGGCTTCTCTCGCTGCGCAGGCGAGCCAGACACGCTGCAATCCTCCAGGAGCGAGACGATGCAGACCGCCCCCCAGTCACCCGCCGAGCTACCGTCTTCCCCGGCGAGTGATGACAACTGCTCGCCGCAAGCCATGCTGGCGAACTACCCCTCTTTCCGCTCCGAGGATGTAGAGGAGGCCCAGGGCAAGATCGCTGCGGTCTTTTGCCCGCATGAACTGCGCGTGGTCGGCGCGCTGCAGCAGTTGCACGTCCAGCACAACCTGGTGCGGCTGCATGAGACTGCCATCAACTTCCTTGCCTATGGCGCCCACGTAGAAATCGACCCTGGCTGCCTGGGGCACTTCTATCTCGCCCAGATCCCGGTAGCGGGGCATGCGGAAATCCAGTGTGGACCGCAGCAGATACTCTCTGACGTCCGCACGGCCAGCCTGCTGAGTCCCAATACTCCGACCCGGATGCACTGGCACGAGGATTGTGCGCAAGTCTTGCTGTGGATCCAGAAGGAAGCGATCGAGCACCGCTTCGCCTTGCTGACCGGGCGCGATCCCGGCGGTCCTCTTTCATTCGATCCGGCGCTGCCCCAGCACGCAGGGCTTTCAAGTCCATGGAGCCAGGCCGTGCTCGACCTTGCCAGGAATATCGACCAGCACGGCACCCACTGGCTCCAGTTCCCGGCCGCGGTGGCGTCGATGGAGGACTACCTGTTGCGGACGCTGCTGCTGCTTCAGCCGCACTCCTACACCTATCTCCTGGCGCGCAGCGCCGAACCCGCCAGGCCGCGTCATATGCAGCGGGTGATCGATTATGTCCGCGCCAATGCCGACACACCGCTGACCGTCGCCGACCTTGCGCAAGTCGCCTGTGTGAGCATCCGGGCGCTGGAGGAAGGCTTTCGCCGCCATCTCAATACGACGCCGGTCGCATACCTGCGGGACGTCAGGCTGGACTGCGTGCGACAGGCGTTGATTGCCGCCGCCGGAGCTGAGCAGGCCTCCATCACGGATATTGCATATCGCTTTGGCTTTACGCATCTCGGCCGGTTTGCGGCTTACTACAAGAAGCGCTTCGGCGTGTCTCCGTCGGCGACCCTGCGCCGGGCGGCAACAGAGCGGCATTCCCCTTCCTCGTAGTCGTTGATACATCAAATTCAGCCCCGCGCTCGCGGATGAATCGATACCTTCACGCCCAGCCAGCCGGCAAGGCTACCGCCCCGCTCTCTCCTGACGCCACCGCCCCCCTTTTCCCGGCCCGCCAGCAACGGCTCGTTATCTGGATATCGGACGGCGGATTGTGGATAGCAGCGTCATCACCGCTACACCAAACTACGTTGCACATGGCTACGTGCGAGCCAACACAACAAGTGGAGACGGACATGCAAGGAATCGAAGGCAAGACAGCGATCGTGACCGGCGGCGCGACGATGATTGGCGAGGCGGTGGTCTCGGCCCTGGTCTCGGCAGGCGCCAACGTCGTTGTCGTCGACATCGACCAGCAAGGCGGCCGCAATGTGGCTGAGCGCCATCCGGGGCGCTGCCGCTATATCGCCGTGGACGTGACCAGCGATGCCGACATCGCTGCCTGTATCGGCGACACGGTCGATGCCTTCCGCGGCATCGACCTGCTCGTCAACTGCGCCTGCACCTATGTGGACAACGGCGCCGATTCCACACGCGAGCAATGGCTTGAGTCCTACAACGTCAATGTCGTCGGCGCGGCGATGATGCTGAAGGCATGCGTGCCGGAGATGAAAAAGCGCGGCGGCGGAGCGGTCGTCAACTTTGCCTCGATCTCCGCGGGCGTGGCGCAGTCGGGGCGCTGGCTGTACCCGATTACCAAGGCGGCGATGCAGCAGTTCACCCGCGGCGCCGCGCTTGACCTTGCCCCCGACAACATCCGTGTGAACTCGGTCTCGCCAGGATGGACGTGGTCGTCGGTCATCAGCGCGCTCAGCGGCGGCGACAAGGCAAAGGCCGACAGCGTTGCCGCCGACTTCCACCCGCTCGGACGTCTCGGCAAGCCTGAGGAAGTTGCGCAAGTGGTGCTCTTTCTCCTGTCCGATGCGTCGGCCTTCGTCACCGGTACCGACTACGCCTGCGACGGCGGCTATGGCGCCCTGGGCCCGGAGGGCCGGCAGGCAGCCATCCACCGGCTCACGGCATAACGCTGTCCGCCAAACCCTCGCGCAGGCAACCAGGTTGGCGCCAGCCCTGCGCCAAACACGCACAAGACCCCCCACTGGAGAGACGCATGACAACCCATCCCATTGCCAGGATCACGCCGCGCAAGATTGCCATTGTTGGCGCAGGCCAGGCCGGCCTGTTGCTCGGATGCGCCTTGCTGGATCAAGGCTACGAGGTCACGCTGGTGACCAACCGCACGGCGGAGGAAGTCTGGAGCGGCAAGGTCATGTCCTCGCAGTGCATCTTCGACCAGTCCCTGCAGATCGAGCGCAACTGGAGCATGAATCAATGGGAAGCGCTTTGCCCCACGGTGGACGGCATCGGCCTCACCATCCCTACGCCAGATGGCAAAGGCGAGATGGCCATCCATTGGCGCGCCCGCCTGAATGCCTATGCGCAGTCGGTGGACCAGCGCGTCAAGATGCCCGGCTGGATGGCGGAGTTCGAACGTCGCGGCGGCACCTTGCGGATCGAGAACGTCGAGATCGCCGAGCTTGAAACGTTGGCCGAAAGCCATGACCTGGTCCTGCTGGCAGGCGGGAAGGGGGAGATCGTCAACCTGCTGACCCGCAACGATGCGCGCTCTCCCGTGCGCCAACCGCAGCGCCAGCTGGCACTGGCCTACGTGACCGGCATGCAGCGCAGCGGCCCCTTTGAGTGCGTCAATTTCAACCTGATTCCCGGCGTCGGCGAGTACTTCGTGTTTCCGGCCCTGACCACCAAGGGCAGCAGCGAAACACAGGCCTGCGACATCATGGTCTTCGAAGCCATTCCGGGCGGCCCGATGGACCGCTGGGCCGACGTCAGGTCCGCCGACCAGCATCTGGAGGTCTGCCTGGGCATTCTGCGCGACTACCTTCCCTGGGAAAGCGAGCGCTGCGCCGGCGTACAGCTCACTGATGCCAACGGGATCCTGAGCGGGCGCGTCACGCCGACCGTGCGCAATCCCAGCCTTACGCTGCCCTCCGGCCGGCTGGTGATGGGTCTCGGCGACGCCGTCATGGTCAACGATCCGATCACGGGCCAGGGCTCGAACAACGCTACCAAGGGCGCCCTTCACTATTTCGAAGCCATCCTGCGCCATGGCGACCAGCCCTTCGACAAGGCATGGATGCAGAAGACCTTCGACGGCCTTTACGAAGGCTACGCCGAGCCGGTCATCCGCTGGACCAACTCCCTGCTGTTCCCGCCGCCCGACCACATCGTCAAGCTCCTGGCCACTGCGCAGCACGCACCGCGCATCGCCCAGCGCATCGCCAACGGCTTCAACGATCCACGCGACTACGGCAGCTACTGGTTCAACGAGGAAGCCACCGAGGCCTGGATCGCGCAAGAGTCGCAGTCCCGGGCTGCCTGAGACAGCACCACAGCCACACGAAAACAAGCCGCCTGCTCGCCTCATCGCTGGTGAAGCAGGCCACAGGAGACAACCATGACCGACGTTCGCGATTTTCGGAATGCCCTCGGCCGTTTTGCCACGGGCGTAACCATCGTCACCACCCGCACCCTCGACGGAGAGCCGTGGGGCGTGACCGTCAATAGTTTCAGCTCGGTATCGCTGGAGCCTCGCCTGGTGCTGTGGAGCCTCGCCAAGAAGTCCTACAGCCTCGAGGCATTCCAGACGGCCGGCAGTTTCGTGATTCACGTCCTGGCAGCCGACCAGGAGCACGTCTCCAACCGCTTTGCACGCGGCGCGGACGGCAAGTTCGCTGGTGTCCCGTGCACGGACGGCATCGACGGCTCTCCCGTCCTGCCAGGATGCGCGGCGGTGTTCCAATGCCGGAACACGCACCAGTACGACGGCGGCGACCACGTCATCTTCATTGGCGAGGTCCAGCATTACGACACGTCGGACCGCGAAGCCCTGCTCTTCTACAAAGGCGGCTATGCCCGGGCCGCGAATGACCTGAGCGATCTCGCCGACCTGATCCGCGGCGAATACGCTGCCGCGACCTGATTCCGCTACTGCCGGCGGCCAGACGCCGATGGCATATGCATGCCAGCGTCTGGCCCCCCTCTCATCCTTGCCCCCGGGATATTCCATGAATACGTATGACGCCGTCATTGTCGGCAGTGGTATCAATTCGCTCGTCTGTGCCGCCGTCCTCGCCAGGCGCGGCAAGCGCGTCTGCGTGCTGGAACGGAACAGCACCCTGGGCGGATGCATTCGCACCGAGGCCTTGAACGCCCCCGGCTATCTGCACGATACGTTGTCGACGGCGCACCCGTTGTTTGTCACCTCGCCCGGCTACGCCGAACTGAAGGACGATCTCCATCACGCAGGACTCAGCTATGGCAACAACGACACGCCCACCGGCGTCTTGTTGCCCGACAACCGTTCGCTGATCCTGAGTACCTCCCGCGACCGCAATGTCAGCGCCTTCAATGCCCTGGCAAACGGCGACGGCGATGCGTATCTGGCCGCGATGCAGGAGGTCGAGCAGAATGCCGGCCTGGTGTTCTCGCTCCTCGGCAACAAACTGTGGAGTGCCGGCGTCGCAAAGACCGTGGCCGGCCGTCTGTGGAAGCAGGGCGTGCACGACACGGTTGCCTTCTTCTCCCCTGCCCTGATGAGTTGCCGGAGCTGGCTGGAGACCCGGGTCAGGTCCGACCTGGTCCGGGCGCTGCTGGCACCCTGGGTCTTGCATACCGGCCTGGGCCCTGAGAGCGCGATGTCGGCCCTGATGGGGAAAGTGGTCGCGTTCACGCTGGAGGCGGTGGGGCTGCCGATCGTCCAGGGCGGCAACGCCCGCACCGTCGATGCATTCCGCCGGATCGTCGAGAGCCGGGGCGGCGCTTTCCATGTCAATGCCGACGTCGAGGACATCCTGGTCGAAGGCGGCTCGGCGCGTGGCGTGCGGACGCGGGACGATCGCGTATTCATGGGCAAGGAGATCGTCTGCAACGTCACGCCCGGCCAGCTCTACGGCAAGCTGCTCGCCCCCGCGCACGTCCCGCCGGGCCTGCGCCAGCAGGCTGCGGAGTACCGCTATGGCAAGGGCAATATGCAGATCCACCTGGCGCTGTCCGCCCCACCGGACTGGCCCCAGGACCATCTCAGGGATGTCATCTACCTGCACCTTAGCTCGGGCCTGGACGGCGTCTCCAGGGCTGTCAGCGAAGCAGAGCGAGGGCTGCTTCCGGCCGAAGGCACGATCTGCGTTGCCCAGCCGTGCGCGGTCGATCCATCCCGCAGCCCGGCCGGTGGCTGGGTGCTCTGGATCCAGGTCCCCGAGTGCCCGCGGCAGGTCAAGGGCGATGCCCTGGGAGAGATTGCGGTGCCCGCGGACGGTCGCTGGACGCCGGAACTCAGGGAACGCTACGCCGACCGCATCATCGACCGCATTGCGCGCCAGGTTCCCAACCTGAAGGCGAGCATCGTCGGGCGGACTGTCCTGTCGCCGGCAGACCTCGAAGCGATGAACATCAATCTCGTCGGCGGCGATCCCTATTCCGGCGAATGCAGCATCGATCAGTTCATGTTCTGGCGGCCGGTCCCGGGCGTCAAGGATCACGCGACCCCGGTCAGGCATCTCCACCATATCGGCGCGTCTACCCATCCGGGGCCGGGTCTCGGCGGCACGTCCGGATACCACGTCGCCAATGCGCTCGCCAGGAAGCGGGCGACATCCATCTCAAGGAAAAATCACCTGACGGGAGACAACCATGAGTGAGCCACGGCCTCGCACGGTTGCAGCGCATTAAAAGAACCGGTTTGGCGGCCACAAACTATGGTTCAAGGTAGTCACGGTCTTCTGACGAAAATGGGCCCACGCTCGTCGCGGTGCCCGAGGCGCGGGAGGTGAAGCATGGCTACCATTCACCGCCGGGTGTTCCCCGCCCCCCTGGAACTCCGGGTGCGAGATGTCACGCTTTCTGCGAGCGACGATTTCCAGGCCCAGCGGGACAAGCTCGCGCGCATCATGCTGGACGCGATGTACCAGTTCGTGGGACTGCTGGATGTGCACGGAACGATGCTCGAGATCAACCGTGCCGCGCTCGAGGCGATTGGCATACGGATGGACGACATTCGGGGGAAGCCGTTCTGGGAGGCCCGCTGGTGGGTTGTCTCGCCCGAGACCCAGGCGTTGCTGCGAGAAATGATCCAGCGCGCCAGCCAGGGCGAATTTGTCCGTTGCGACTTCGAAAACTACGTCCAGGCCGAGGGCGAGGAGACGATCATTGTCGACTTCTCGCTGCTGCCGATCCGGGATGCGAACGGGAACGTTGTATTCCTGCTCCCGGAAGGCCGCAATATCACCGAGAAGAAGCGCGCCGAGGCCGCGCTGGCGCGGAAGAACGAGGAACTGCAGGCAAGCTGGGAATTGATCCGCCGCCAGCACGACGAGCTCCGGAGCCTCTATGACAGGCTTCTGGCCGAGCAGGAATTGTCGGAGCGGCTGCTGCTCAATCTGCTGCCCTGCTCGATCGCTGAACGGCTCAAAGCGCGTCCTGACCTGATCGCCAGCGGCGATCCGGAACTCATCGCCGACAGCTTTCCGGACGTGACGGTCCTGTTCGCGGACATCGTGGCCTTCACGCGGTTTTCAGCGGGCATGAGCCCCGAGCAGCTGGTTGCCGTCCTCAATGAGATCTTCACCGAGTTCGACACCATTGCCGACCATCGCGGCCTCGAGAAGATCAAGACCATCGGCGACGCCTACATGGCAGCCGCGGGGCTGCCGGAGCCGGCGCCTGATCACGCGGTGCGGGCAGCGCAGATGGCACTGGACATGACAGAAGCGTTCATGCACTTCAACCAGCGCACCGGCTTTAACCTGCAGATGCGCATTGGCATCAATAGCGGGCCAGTGGTCGCCGGAGTCATCGGCAAGCGCAAGTTCATCTACGACTTGTGGGGTGCGGCGGTCAACATCGCCAGCCGGATGGAATCCCACGGCGTGGCCGGACGGGTGCAGGTCACCGACGCGACCAGGCAGCTGCTGGGCAAGTCGTTCCTGTTCGAAGAGCGCGGCGCAATCGAGGCGAAAGGAATCGGCACGCTGCATACGTGGTTCCTGACGGGCCGCAACCCCGCCTGCCAGGCTGGCGCGATGGCCAGGTAAGGAGTAAGGCGAAAAGAAAGAAAGCCCTCGCGCTGGAGGGCTTCCTTGCTGTCGATTCGCGCTGAACCGTCGGTCAGCCAGCGAAATTCTTGCCGGCGAAGTCCCAGTTCACGACGTTCCAGAATGCTTCGACGTATTTCGGACGGGCATTGCGGTAGTCGATGTAGTAGGCGTGTTCCCACACGTCGCAGGTCAGCAGCGCCTTGGCGTCGGTGGTCAGCGGGGTGGCGGCGTTGGAGGTCGAGACCAGGTCCAGCGAACCGTCGGTCTTCTTGACCAGCCAGGCCCAGCCCGAACCGAAGGTGCCCACGGCGGTCTTGGTGAACTCTTCCTTGAACTTGTCGAACGAGCCCCACTTGGCGTTGATGGCGTCAGCCAGCGCGCCGGTCGGCTGGCCGCCGCCGTTCGGCTTCATCGAGTCCCAGTAGAAGGTGTGGTTCCACACCTGGGCAGCGTTGTTGAAGATGCCGCCCGACGACTTCTTGACGATTTCCTCGAGGGTCGAGTTCTCGAACTCGGTGCCCTTGATCAGGTTGTTCAGGTTGGTGACGTAGGTCTGGTGGTGCTTGTCATGATGGAACTCCAGCGTCTCCTTGGAGATGTGCGGAGCCAGGGCATCATGCGCGTACGGGAGCGGGGGGAGCTTGTGTTCCATTGTTCTGTCTCTGTGGGTTGGGGTTGTGGGGTCCGGAATTGCCGATTGTAGGGGACTTGCCACACCCGCGCAAACCGCGGGGCAATGCCCCCAAGTCCGATGTTAGTTTGTCCGGGCGGGGGTTTCCGGGGGATTTCCCGCAGGTCTCGCAAGCGATTCCTGGCGCGGCCGCGGCACCGTCGCAACGCTTCAGAAATCCGCCAGCTTGGCCTGCACGCCGGCGATCGCCAGGTCGGCCACGCCCTCGGCCAGGTGGGCTTCGACCACGCTGCCCGGGCGGATCTCGGTGGGCGAGCGCAGTGCGCGCCCGCGCTGGTCGAGCAGCACCGCGTAGCCGCGTTCGAGCGTGCGCTGCGGCGCCAGCAGTTCGAGCGCGCCGGCGGCGCGCGCCAGGCGCTGGCCGGCACGCTCCTGCTGGCGCACGGCGGCGTTCTGCAGGCGCTGCCACAGCCGTGCCACATGGGCGTGTTCGGCGGCGGTGTCGGGACGGCATGCGTTCCAGCGCATCGCCAGCAGTTGTTGGCGATGGCGCTGCGACACCACGGTGTCGCGCAATGCCGACCGCAAGTGTCGGGCCAGATTGTCCACGCGCGCGCGCCGCTCCTGCAGCTGCGCCTGCGGGCTGCGCAGCCGGCGCGCGAGCCAGTCCAGGTGCTGGGCGCGCAGGTCCAGGCCGCGCCGCATGCATTGCGCCAGGGCGTCGCGGGCGCGGTTGGCCTGCGCCAGCAGGTGGGCGCGGTCGGGGCTGACCAGTTCGGCCGCGCCGGTGGGCGTGGGCGCGCGCACGTCGGCAACGAAGTCGGCAATGGTGAAGTCGGTTTCGTGGCCCACGCCGGAAATGACGGGCAGCGCGCAGCGCGCGATCGCGTGCGCCACCACCTCTTCATTGAACGACCACAGGTCTTCGATGCTGCCCCCGCCGCGGCACAGGATCAGCACGTCGCACTCGCGCCGCGCATCGGCGGCGTCGATCATGTCGGCGATCTTCTGCGCCGCGCCCGCACCCTGTACCGGCACCGGGTAGACCACCACCGGCACGTGTGGCGCGCGCCGGCGCAGCGTAGTCAGCACGTCGCGCAGCGCGGCGGCCTGCAGCGACGTGACCACGCCGATGGTGCACGGATGCGCCGGCACCGGGCGCTTGCGCTCGGGCGCGAACAGCCCCGCCTGCGCCAGCTTTTCCTTGAGCCGCAGGAAGGCCTCGTACAGGTTGCCCAGGCCGGCGCGGCGCATCGCCTCCACGCCCAGCTGCAGTTCGCCACGCGCCTCGTACATGGTGACCACGGCGCGCACCTCCACCGCCTCGCCCTCGCGTGGCTGGAAGTCGACATGCTGGTTACGGCCGCGGAACATCACGCAGCGGATCTGTGCGCGCGCATCCTTCAGCGAGAAATACCAGTGCCCGCTGGCCGCGCGCGTGAAGTTGGAGATCTCGCCGCGCACCCACGCGAGCGGGAAGCTGCGTTCGAGCAACTTGGCGATTGTGTGGTTTAGCTCACCAACAGCGATAACGTCCCGGCCGCTGCGCAACGCGGTGGAGGAAGAGTCACGCGAAAAGTTCGACAGATCGGGCATGGTGCGGCGCTGGCAAGCGGCGTGAATGGGACATGTCCACAGCATAACTGGTCTGTCAAGGGGGTTGCGCTGATGCGCGCAGCCTGCCCCGGAAGCCGCATAGGCCCGTGCAACTCTTTGATTTTTATGTGGATTGTGTTCGCAATAAAAATTAGGCAATGTAACTGATTCTCTTATGCATCAATCACTTACAGAACCCCGGATGCGCTTGTTCACAAAGTTATCCACAGAAACTCTGGATAAAAAGGCTCGTATACCTCACTTTTCGGCCGGAAAAAGCCGTTAGACGTTTCGGCATCACTCGCAAAGCGGCGCTCTCTGCGCGTAGAGCATGTCCTCAGCTTTGTCTCATGCCCCCAAAGAGACGCCCGCCATACCTGCATATTTTGTAGGCAATAGGTCATCTGGCCATACAAATCAATGGGTTATCTCGCTTCTCCCGACATTGTCCACAGGGCATCCACAACGCTCTCCCTGCGGATTGTGGAAAAACCCGTGTTTACCCAAGCCAGGCCTCAGGCCGGGCCCGCGCCACTCCGCCACGCCCTTCTGCCTGTTTTTTAAGCAGCGGTCACTCGCGTCTTTGAAATCAACGACTTAGGCACTTTCTCAGATAGCTTTCCACAAGCCCTCCACAGTACTGTCCCGCTCCTGTGTGGACACCCGCAGCGCGACTGTGCGCCGACGCACAGACCAGGCCTTCGCGGGTGGGGAAAGCGGATACGGCGGGAGTGCGCAATACGCCGCCGTGCCCATGGCAGGTGTTTGCACAAGATTTAAGCACTCCTCGCATAGGCCTTTCGGATCAAGGGGTTAGCACGCTTGTCAGGCAGCTGTCCACAATCGATCCACAACACTGTCCCGCCGCGCTGTGGAAAGACGGCGCCGCAACCCCGCGCGGCGATGCGCGCCCGAGACACCGGCGCACGCCGTCGCTTGCCGCGCGACAGGGCGCAGGTTAGAGTGGCGCCTGATTTTTCAGAGCAATGCCGGAGCGCGCGCCGCGCTAGCGTGCCAGCTGCGCATCAAGGCATGCCGACCAGGTGGTTGGGGTTTTGTTATTGCTTGTCGATCCCGGGGGTCCAATTGTTTTCCATCATTCAAGCGGCTGGCTGGCCGATCTGGCCGCTGTTGCTCGCCTCGGTCATCGCGCTGGCGCTGATCGTCGAACGTTTCCTTACCCTCAAGCGCAGCAAGGTGCTGCCCGCCCGCCTCTATGAAGAGGCCCTGGCCGCCGCGCAGCAACGCCGCGCCACGCCGGAAGTGGTCAATACGCTGGAGCAGAACTCGCCGCTGGGCCGCGTGCTGGCCGCCGGCCTGCGCCACGTGGTGCTGCAGCCGCATACCTCGCGCGATGCCGCCAAGGACGTGGTCGAGGAAGCCGGCCGCGCGGTCGCGCATGAACTGGAGCGCTACCTGAACGCGCTCGGCACGATTGCCTCGGTGGCGCCGCTGATGGGGCTGCTGGGCACGGTGATTGGCATGATCGAGATCTTCGGCAGCCAGGGCGGCACCGGCGCCAGCCCGGAACAGCTGGCGCACGGCATCTCGGTGGCGCTGTACAACACCGCCTTCGGCCTGATCGTGGCGATCCCGGCGCTGATCTTCTGGCGCTACTTCCGCCGCCGCGTGGACGACTACGTGGCCGAGCTGGAATTCCGCGCCACCGCGTTCCTGGACGCGATCCTGCCGCAGCGGCGCGCCTGATCCCGGAACGCCATCGCCATGCATTTCCGTTCCCGCCAGCGGCGCGAAGAGCCTGAGATCAACCTGATCCCGCTGATCGACGTGCTGCTCGTGATCCTGATCTTCCTGATGATCACGACCACGTACTCGCGCTATACCGAGCTGCAGATCCAGCTGCCCACCGCCGACGCCGAGCGCGCCCAGCAGCGGCCGCGGGAGATCGTGGTGTCGGTGTCGGCGCGCGGCGTGTACTCGGTCAACAAGCACGTGCTGGAGCAGAAGGACGTCACCAGCCTGGCGGACCAGCTGCGTGCGGCCTCCGGCGACGCCGGCAGCGGCCAGCCGCCGGTGGTGATCGTCAACGCCGATGCGCAGGCCTCGCACCAGGCCGTGGTCAACGTGATGGAGGCCGCGCGGCTGGCCGGGCTGTCGCGCCTGACCTTCGCCACGCAGAGCGCCCAGCCGCGCTGAGCGGCGTCCGCGTTGGAGCGCACGCGGCAGGCTGGCTTGCCGCATGCGCTGCGCAGTGCCCATAATGGTTGAGCCTCCGCGAGCCCGGGGGCGAGATCCCCAGCGCACTACAATCCCATCCCAACCACGACTCACCGCCCGCCGCATCCATGCCCGTTCCCCGCCACGCCCTTGCCGACTTCGTCACCGCCCAGTGGCAGCGCCGCGGCTGGTTCGCGTGGGTGATGCTGCCGTTTTCGCTGTTGTTCGGGCTGGTGGCGCGTGTGCGCCGCCATGGCTACCAGCGCGGCTGGTTCAAGTCGACGCGGATGCCGATGCCGGTGGTGGTGGTCGGCAACGTGACCGTGGGTGGCACCGGCAAGACGCCGGCGGTGATCGCGCTGGCGCAGGCGCTGACCGAAGCCGGGCTGCGGCCGGGCGTGGTATCGCGCGGCTACGGCGTCGAGCTCAGGCACCCGCGCCGCGTCAAGCCGACCTCGCAGGCCAGCGACGTGGGCGACGAGCCGCTGCTGATCGCGCGCGCCGCCGACGTGCCGGTGTGGGTCTTCCCCGACCGCGCGCTGTGCGCGCAGACCATGCTGGTCTCACACCCCGGCGTCAACGTGCTGCTGCTCGACGACGGGCTGCAGCACTACAAGCTGCAGCGCGACTTTGAAATCGTGATGTTCGACTCGCGCATGGGCGGCAATGGCCTGATGCTGCCGGCGGGCCCGCTGCGCGAACCGCTGACGCGCCCGCGCGACGCCACGCTGATCAACGACCCCAACTTCCGCGCCACGCCGGACCGCCCCGGTGTCTATGGCATGCGGCTGGAACTGGACGACGCCTGGCAGCTGAACGACCCGACCATGGCGCGCCCGGTCAGCGCCTTTGCCGGCCGCCGCGTGCTGGCCGCGGCAGGTATCGGCAATCCCGAACGCTTCTTCGCCAGCCTGCGCGCCGCGGGGCTGTCGCCGAAGACGCTGCCGCTGCCCGACCACTATGACTTTGTCGTCGACCCGTTCGCCGACCACCCCGACGCGCTCGATGCCGACGTGATCCTGATCACCGAGAAGGATGCCGTAAAATGCGAGCGCTTCGACGACCCGCGCATCTGGGTCGTGCCCACCAGGCCCGTGATCGACGCGGGCCTGATCGACAAAATCCGCAGCGCCGTGCTGGCGCAAGTCAAACCCGCGCCGGCCGCTGCGGCCGCCACGCCCGGCGCCGCCGGACGCAACGAGGAACACCGAGATGGACAACCGGCTGCTTGAAATCCTGGTCTGCCCGCTGTGCAAGGGCAAGCTGGAATACGACCGCGCCGCGCAGGAACTGATCTGCCACGCCGACAAGCTGGCATACCCGATCCGCGACGGCATCCCCGTGATGCTGGCCGACGAGGCACGCCAGTCAGTCCCCGGCCGCGTGGTCAATCCCGAGCCCGACGCCCCTGCCGGCAACTGAGCGGGGGCGCCATGACTGTCCCGGCGTTTACCGTCGTCATTCCCGCGCGGCTGGCTTCGACCAGGCTGCCTGACAAGCCGCTGGCCGATATCGGCGGGCGTCCGATGATCGTGCGCGTGGCCGAGCGCGCGCATGCGTCGTCGGCGCAGCGCACCGTGGTCGCGACCGACGCGCCGGCGGTCGCGCAGGCCTGTGCCGCGCACGGCGTCGAAGCCGTGCTGACGCGCGCCGACCACCCTTCCGGCACCGACCGCCTGGCCGAAGTGGCCGCGCAGCTGGGCCTGGCAGACGACGTCATCGTCGTCAACGTGCAGGGCGACGAGCCCCTGATCGAGCCGGCGCTGATCGACGAGGTGGCGCTGCACCTGGCGCACCACGCCGACTGCGCCATCGCCACCGCTGCGCACCCGCTGCACGAGATCGCCGAGGTCTTCAATCCCAACGTGGTCAAGGTGGTGTGCGACGCCGCCGGCCGCGCGCTGTATTTCTCGCGCGCGCCGATCCCGTGGGCGCGCGATGCCTGGTCGGGCGTGCCGGCCGTGCCCGCCTCGATGGCACAGGTGCCGCTGCCGGCCATGCCGGTGCTGCGCCATATCGGGCTGTACGCCTACCGCGCGGGCTTCCTGCGCCGCTTCCCGACGCTGGCGGCGGCGCCGCTGGAGCAGGTCGAGGCGCTGGAGCAGCTGCGCGCCATGTGGCATGGCGAGCGCATTGCCGTGCTCGAAACCAATGCGGCGCCCGCGCCGGGTGTCGACACCCAGGCCGACCTGGAGCGCGTGCGCGTGTTGTGGGCACAGTCGATGGCGCAGGAAGGGCCCTGACGGCCAGGCCCATGCGACACCCGAAAGACGCCTGCCCGCTCAGGTTCATACTGCTGCAACCTGAACAGGGGGGCGGATTTCGGGCCGATTTCGCGCCGCCTCATGGCATAATGCTTGCCGATACAGAGCCGCCCGGCAGGCGCGAAGCAACGCGCCGCCTGGCCAAGGCTCGGTGGGGAGATAAAGATAGAGCCCGTCCGGTGCGCCGCGCCGCCATCCCCCTGGCAGCCGCCGCCGGCCGTATGCGTGAGGCATGCGTGAGCAATGCCCGCGTTGAACGCAGTCAGAACGCATCAGGACAGCAGTAAGTCTTGCGTCAAGTTACGGCGTTACCCTCCTTCTAGATCTCCCGCCACACCAGATTCAAAACTCTGAGGACCCGTAAATGCGTTTGATCCTGTTGGGCGCGCCTGGCGCCGGCAAAGGCACGCAAGCCAAGTTCATCTGCGAGAAGTTCGGCATTCCGCAAATCTCCACCGGCGACATGCTGCGCGCCGCGGTGAAGGCCGGCACGCCCCTGGGCGTGGAGGCCAAGAAGGTCATGGACGCGGGCGGACTGGTGTCGGATGACATCATTATCGGCCTGGTGAAAGACCGGCTTAAGGAAGACGACTGCAAGAACGGCTACCTGTTCGACGGCTTCCCGCGCACGATTCCCCAAGCCGAGGCGATGAAGGAAGCGGGCGTGGCGATCGATTACGTGCTGGAGATCGATGTGCCGTTCGACGCCATCATCGAGCGCATGAGCGGTCGTCGCGTGCACGTGGCGTCGGGCCGTACCTACCACGTCAAGTACAACCCGCCCAAGGCGGAAGGCGTGGACGACGAGACCGGCGAGCCGCTGATCCAGCGCGACGACGACAAGGAAGAGACCGTCAAGAAGCGCCTGGACGTGTACTCGCAACAAACCCGGCCGCTGGTCGATTACTACTCGGACTGGGCGGCCAAGGGTGACCCGTCGGCAAAGGTTTCGCCGCCGAAGTATCGGAAGATCGCCGGGCTGGGCAATGTGGATGAGATTACCGCGCGGGTATTTGAGGCGTTGAAGTAATCATCTCGCCTTCTCGCGACGTGGAAAGCGGCCTTCGGGCCGCTTTTTGTTTTTGATCCCCTTACCCGTTCCCCTTGCACATCCGCTGTCACTCCGTAAAATACGGTCGATCGAATTGACGTTTACGTAAACGGCAACAAAAACCACCTGACACCGAGGAGACAAGCAATGCAGATCCAGGGCAACGTATTCATCGTCACCGGCGGCGCCTCCGGGCTCGGCGCGGGCACCGCGCGCATGCTGGCCGAAGCCGGCGGCAAGGTCGTGATCGCCGACCTGAACGAGTCGGTCGGCCAGGCGCTGGCCGCCGAACTGGGCGGACAGTTCATGCGCTGCGATGTCACCTCGGAGGCCGATGGCCAGGCCGTGGTTGCGGCTGCCCAGGCGCTGGGCCGGCTGTCGGGCATCGTCAACTGCGCCGGCATCGCCACGGCCAACAAGACCGTCGGCAAGAACGGCCCGCATCCGCTCGATGCCTTCGACAAGACCATCCGCATCAACCTGATCGGCACCTTCAACATGATCCGGCTGGCGGCCGCGGCGATGGTGCAGAACACGCCCGACGGCGAGGGCGAGCGCGGCGTGATCATCAATACCGCGTCGGTGGCGGCCTTCGACGGCCAGATCGGGCAGGCGGCCTATGCCGCGTCCAAGGGCGGCGTGGTGGCGATGACGCTGGCGATCGCGCGCGACCTGTCGCGCGACGGCGTGCGCTGCATGACGATTGCACCGGGCATCTTCGAGACGCCGATGCTGCTGGGCATGCCGCAGGAGGTGCAGGACGCGCTCGGCAATATGGTGCCGTTCCCGCCGCGCCTTGGCCGCCCGGCGGAGTATGCCAAGCTGGCCCGCTCGATCATCGAGAACACCATGCTCAACGGCGAAGTGATTCGCCTGGACGGCGCGATCCGGATGCAGCCCAAGTAATTGCCAGGCGCTGCCCGCTCAGCCGGGCAGCAGCATCACCAGCATCAGGCCCGGCGCCGCCGCCGGCACCAGCGTCAACTGCTCGAACTGCAGCGCGCCCAGCACCGGATGGCGAAAGCCGCGACGGCCGCCCTCGCGGTCTTCCACGTCCTGCGACAGCCAGGCATCGCGGAAGGCCGCGCTCTCTTCCATCAGTCCATCGATCAATGCGCGCGTCGGCGCCTCGTCGGCGTGACGGATGCTGTGCGCGCGGAATTCGGCCACCAGGCGCGCGGCGCGGTGGGGCCAGTCTTCCACCAGCACCTGCAGCGCCGGCGACAGGAACATGGCGCGCAGCAGGTTGCGCTCGTTGCCGGCGGCGTCGAGCCAGCCGGTGAACAGGCGCGCGGCGGCGTCGTTCCAGGCCAGCGCGGTCCATTGGCGGTCGAGCAGGTAGGATGGCCCCGCCACCGCGTGCACGCTGGCCAGGACCGTGGGCGGCACGGTCTCGTCGGCGGCCTGCTGTGGATCGCGCCTGCCGGCCAGTTCGAACAGGTAGGCGCGCTCGGCCCGCGACAGGCGCAGCGCCGCGGCCAGGCTGGCCAGCGCGCGGGCCGACAGCGAGACCGGCCGGCCCTGCTCCAGCCAGGTCACCCAGGTCGTGCTCAAGCCCGCCAGCTGCGCCACCTCCTCGCGGCGCAGCCCTGGCGTGCGGCGGCGGCGTCCGGGTGCGAGGCCGACGTCGGCCGGCACCAGCCGTTCGCGGTGCGCGCGCAGGAAGGCGCCGAGCACGGCTTCGCGCGAAGATGGCGATGCGGGCAAGGAATCGGAGAGATCGGCAGACAGAGGCATGGCAGGCTGGTGGCGGTTATACCAGGATAAATCGCTGACTTGTACCGGGAAAACAGCCCGCCTACAGTAGGCCGAACCCGCCTCGCGGGCAAGTCCCCACCCTTCAACCTCCCGACAAGAAGGCCTGACTTCCGGCCCAAGGAGCCAGCACCATGCAACAACAGCAACTCGTTGCCGCCCAGTTCGGCGCCACCGCCAGCGCCTACCTCACCAGCGCCGTCCATGCCCAGGGCGCGGACCTGCAGCAGCTGAAGGATGAACTGGCGGCACTGATCCCCGAGGCCAAACGCCCACGCAGCCGGGTGCTGGACCTGGGCTGTGGCGCCGGCCACGCCAGCTTTGCCGCGGCAGCGGTCGTGGGCGAAGTGACGGCTTACGATCTGTCGGCCGAGATGCTGGCCGTGGTCGACGCCGCGGCGCAAGCGCGCGGGCTGGCCAATGTGCGCACGCGCCAGGGCGCGGCGGAGCAGTTGCCGTTCGAGGATGCCAGCTTCTGCGCGGTGGTTTCGCGCATGAGCGCGCACCACTGGCGCGACGTGCCGGCGGCGCTGGCCGAGATCCGCCGCGTGCTGCGGCCGGGCGGCAAGGTGATACTGATCGATATCGCCGGTGCGCCAGACCCGTTGCGCGATACCTGGCTGCAGTCGGTCGAGTTGCTGCGCGATCCCTCGCACGTGCGCGACTACACGCCGGCTGGCTGGCACGCGATGTTCGAGGCGGCGGGCTTTGCTGCCGAGGGCATCAACGTGTCCGATATCTGGCGCATCGGCATCGAGTTCGACAGCTGGGTCAAGCGCATGCGCACCCCGCCGGTGGCGATCGAGGCGATCCGCCACCTGTGGCAGGTCGCGCCCGCCGAAGTGCGCGAGCACTATCGCGTACAGGCAGACGGCAGCTTCGAACTGGAAGCGGTGATGGTCACCGCGCGCTGAGGTTGATGGGGCCAGGTCAGGCCGCGGCGCCCATCGCGGGCGCCTCGGCGCGCACGGTCAGGCGCCGCACCAGCTCCCACACCGCCGCCGCGGCGGGCGACAGCGAACGATCCTCGCGCCGGACCATGACGATGCTGCGCTCCTCGCGCGGCACCAGCGGGCGCCACACCAGCGGCGACGCCGCCGGCAGCGGCAGCGCGAACGACGGCAGCACCGAGGCGCCGATGCCGGCCTCGACCATGCCGAACACGCTGGCCGAGTGGCCCAACTCCTGCACCACCTGCGGCACCACGCCGTGCCGTCCGAACACGCGGTCGATCAGCGGCCGGCTGCCGGACGCAAAGTCCAGCAGCACCAGTCGCATGCCGTCCAGGGCCGACCAGGGCACCGAGGCCGACTGCGCCAGCGGATGGTCGCGCCGGCAGACAAAGCAGAACGGGTCGGTCGCCACCGGTTCGACCACCAGCCCGTCGCGCACCAGCGGATCGATCACCACGCCGAAGTCCACCGCACCCGCGCGCACCTGTTCCAGGCCGTCGGCCTGCACGTTGTCGCGCACGGTCAGGCGGATTTCCGGGTATTGGGCGGCACAGGCGGCGACGTACATCGGCATCAGCCGGGCGGAGATGGTCGGCGCGCCGGCGATCACCACGCGGCCGCTATAGCGTTCTCCCAGCTGCCGCGTTTCTTCGAGCGTGTCGTCCAGCTGCCCCAGCAGCCGCTCCAGCGCGGGCGCCAGCGCGTGGCCGGCTTCGGTCAGCACCACTTCGCGCGTGGTCCGGTCCAGCAGGCGTACGCCAAGTGATTCCTCAAGCTCTGCGACGCCCCGACTCACCGCAGGCTGGGTCAGGCCGACTGTGTCGGCGGCCCGGCTGAACCCGCCGGTATTCGCCACTGCCAGGAAGACGCGCAACTGGCGCAGTGTGTAATTCATGCAACGGCCGGATAAATAGATTCTATAAATGAATTTGCATTCTAGACCCGGCTGGCGTCCAATACTAGGCAAAACCCTAACCCACCAGCAGTCATGTCTCGCATTGTCCGCAATCTCAAGAAACTCTTTGACCTGATCGACGGCTTCGTCCTCATCATGCTGACCGCCATCGCCATCGCGCTGGCGGCCCCTGAACTCGGCGCCGGCGACGGGCCGCTGCACCTGGGCGTGGTCACCAGCGTGGGCGTGGCGCTGGTCTTCTTCCTGCACGGCGCGGCGCTGTCGCGCGACAAGCTGGTGGCGGGCGCCAAGCACTGGCGCCTGCATGTGTTCGTGCAGGCCTTCACCTACGTGGTCTTCCCGATCGTCGGCGTGCTGCTGATGCTGTCGCTGCGCAACCAGCTGCCGGCCGACCTGCTGCTGGGCGTGTTCTTCCTGTGCGCGCTGCCGTCGACGGTGTCGTCGTCGGTGGCGATGACCTCGATGGCGCGCGGCAATGTGTCGGGCGCGATCTTCAACGCCACCATCTCGGGCCTGATCGGCATGCTGGTCACGCCGCTGCTGATGGGCCTGGTGATCAGCGCCAGCGGCGCGTCGATGCCGCTGGGCAAGGCGCTTACCGGCGTGGCGCTGCAGCTGCTGCTGCCGTTCGCGCTGGGCCAGCTGCTGCGTCCGCTGATCGGCAACTGGCTGGCGAAGAAGAAGCACATCACCACCAAGATCGACCGCGGCGTGATCGTGCTGATCGTCTATTCCTCGTTCTGCGACGCCACCGCGGAAGGCCTGTGGCACCAGTACCAGTGGCAGACCATCGGCGCGGTGATGCTGATCGCCGCGATCCTGCTGTTCGTGGTGCTGGGCATCACCACCCTCACCGCGCGCCGGCTCGGGTTCTCGGTCGAGGACGAGATCACCGCGGTGTTCTGCGGCTCCAAGAAGAGCCTGGCCAACGGCATCCCGATGGCCAAGATCCTGTTCGCCGGGCATCCCGCGCTGGGGCTGCTGGTGCTGCCGCTGATGGTCTACCACCAGTTGCAGCTGATCGTGTGTTCGGTGATGGCGTCGCGCTATGCCAACCGCGATGCGTTGCTGGAGGATCGCGCCGCGGCGCGGGCCTGAACCGCGCGGCGATAAAAAACCCGGGGCGTGCCCCGGGTTTTTTTCATGCGTTGCCGGCGCTCAGACCGACGGATTCTTCGACAGCGGCGGGTTGCGCGCAAAATACGCCCGGATTCCCTTCAGGATCGCGTTGGCCAGCTGCTCCTGGTGCGCGTTGTCGTTGAGCTTGCGCTCCTCTTCCGGGTTGCTGATGAAGGCGGTCTCGATCAGGATCGACGGGATGTCCGGCGCCTTCAGCACGGCAAACCCCGCCTGCTCGACGCTGCCCTTGTGCAGCTTGTTGATGCCGCCGATCTCGCCCAGCACAGCCTTGCCGACCTGCAGGCTGTCATTGATCTGCGCGGTCGTGGACAGGTCCAGCAGCACGCGCGCGACCTGCGCATCCTTGTTGCCCATATTGGCGCCGCCGATCAGGTCGGAGGCGTTTTCCTTGTTGGCCAGCCAGCGCGCCGCGGTACTCGACGCGCCGCGCTCGGACAGCGCGAACACCGACGCGCCCTTCGCCTCCGGCGACAGGAAGGCATCGGCGTGGATCGACACGAACAGGTCGGCCTGCACCCGCCGCGCCTTCTGCACGCGCACGTTCAGCGGCACGAAGAAGTCGGCGTCGCGCGTCATCATCGCGCGCATATTGGGCTGGGCATCGATCTTGGCGCGCAGCCGGTGCGCGATCTGCAGCACCACGTCCTTCTCGCGCGAGCCCGCCGCGCCGATCGCGCCCGGGTCTTCGCCGCCGTGGCCGGGATCGATCGCCACGGTCAGCAGCCGGCGCATCTTGAACGGGCGCTCGGCGGTAGGATTGTCGCGCGCCACAGGGGGCACCACGGGGGCGCTGGGCGTGGGCACCACGGGTGCGGACGGCTTGGGCCGGGCCGCGACCACCGGCGGTGGCGCGGTGGTCGGGGGCACCTCGCCCTTCTCGTCGAACCTGCGCACCAGGGCGCCGATCGCGTCTTCCTCGGCACCGGCCGGCGCGCCGGCCACGCCTTCGGCGCCCGGCTCGGGATCGGTGGTGGCGAAGCGGCGCTGCTTTTCCTCGGTCTCGCGCACCAGCTTCCACAGCGGGTCGGGCGGGTTGACCGGATACAGGTCGAACACCAGCCGGTTGCGGTAGCTGCCGATCGGCAACAGCGTGAACACCTGCGGCGCCACGTTTTCCTTCAGGTCGAACACCATGCGGACCACGCGTGGGCGGTTCTGGCCAACGCGCACGGTCTGGATATAGGGGTCATTGGGGGTGATCTTGGCGACCAGCTCGCGCAGCGTGGGCGACAGGTCCAGGCCGTCAATGTCCACCACCAGCCGGTCGGGGTCGCGGATGATCTGGTGGACCGCGGCCAGCGGCGCATCGGACTCGATGGTGACGCGCGTGTATTCCTCGGCGGGCCAGACGCGCACCGCGACAATGCCCGCGCCGAACACGATCTGTGGGCCGGCGAGGGTCAGTACCGCCGTGCCGGCGCCCAGCTTCAGTGCTTGCGCCATCCATTTGCGGCGCGCCTGCAGCAGTCCGTCGGGTCCATCAGGGCGGTCGGTGGCAAGTCGCTTGATCAGCATGCGTTCAGCAGGGTAAGTCCAGTGTGAGTATAGGCGCGCATGGCGGCGATACGGCGCTCGCCGGTATCGCTTTCCATGTCATCCGGCCCGGCCATGTCCGATTGGAGCAACACATGCAGGTCCGGTTCCCCGAGCAGCCTGCCGGCCTTCTCGGGCCATTCGACCAGGTTGAAGGCCGGTTCGGCAAAGCAGTCGCGAAACCCCGCGTCGATCCACTCCTCCGGGTCGGCAAAGCGGTACAGGTCGAAGTGGTAGACGGTCAGCGGCGAGCCGTCGGCGCGGGCGACCTCATAGGGCTCGCACAGCGTATAGGTGGGGCTGCGGACCTTGCCCGCATGGCCCAGCGCGCGCAGGATGGCGCGCGACAGCGTGGTCTTGCCGGCGCCCAGGTCGCCGGACAGCTGCACATGTACCGTGCGTGGCGGCATGGCCTGCACGGCGGAGGCCAGCGCGGCGCCCAGGCGCGCGGTGGCGGCTTCGTCGGGCAACGTCAGGGTGCGTTCTTGGAGCAAGGGCATTGCGTACAATTCAGGGATGATCGACCCAGCAGTCAAGCCGCCGGCCAGCGCGCCAGGCGCGCCCAGTGTGCCCACGGACGTGCCCCCAGGCGTGCCCACAAGCGCCCCCACCTCCAGCCACGCCGGCCAGCCGGCCGCGGGCCCGGGGGAGCTGGCGGCGCTCGCGGCATCGATCCGCGCATGGGGCGCTGCGCTGGGTTTTGCGTCGGTGCGCATTGCCGATGTCGATCTGAGCCATGCCGAGCCGGGGCTGATGGCTTGGCTCGAGCAGGGTTACCACGGCGACATGGATTATATGGCGAACCACGGCCTGCGGCGCGCCCGTCCGGCCGAACTGGTGCCCGGGACGGTGCGCGCCATCGTGGCGCGCATGCCGTACGTTCCCGCCGCCGGGGCGGCGGCGGATGCCGGCGACTGGCGCCGCCATGAACTGGCCCGGCTGGACGATCCGGCCACCGCGGTGGTGTCGCTGTACGCGCGCGGCCGCGATTATCACAAGGTGCTGCGCAGCCGTCTCCAGCAACTGGCCAGCCGGATCGAGGCCGAAATCGGAAAGTTCGGCTACCGCGTCTTTACCGATTCCGCGCCGGTGATGGAAGTGGCGCTGGCCAGCCAGGGCGGACTCGGCTGGCGCGGCAAGCATACGCTGCTGCTGGACCGCGACGGCGGCTCGATGTTCTTCCTCGGCGAGATCCTGGTCGACATCCCGCTGCCCGCCGATCCGCCCGAATCCAACCACTGCGGCAACTGCCACCGCTGTCTCGATATCTGCCCCACGCGCGCCATCGTGGCGCCCTATCGGCTGGATGCGCGCCGCTGCATTTCCTACCTGACCATCGAGCACAAGGGGCCAATCCCGGTCGAGTTCCGTGCGCCGATGGGCAACCGCGTCTACGGCTGCGACGACTGCCAGCTCGCCTGCCCCTGGAACAAGTTCGCGCACGTGGCCACGGTGCCGGACTTCGACGTGCGCAACGGGCTGGATGCGCCCGATATGGTCGGCCTGTTCGAATGGACCGAGGAAGCATTCAACCAGCGGCTGGAAGGCAGCCCGATCCGGCGCATCGGCCATGAGCGCTGGCTGCGCAACCTGGCGGTCGGGCTGGGCAACAGCCTGCGCGCGGCGGTTTCCGGCACGCGCCCGGAGGATGCCGCATTGGCCGCGCGCATCCGCACGGCGCTGCTGGCGCAGCGCGAAACCGCTACGCCGCTGGTGCGCGAGCATATTGACTGGGCGCTGGCGCAGGGCCAGCCGCCGCCGGCAGCGGCAAACAATGGTGGCTAGCTGACCAGCGCCAGCCACAGCGGCGTGGTCACGATCGCCGCCACCGTCATCACCGAGATCGTCGCCGCCACCATCGGCCCGTTGCCGCCCATGCGCACCGCCAGGATATAGGCGCTCGACGCCGTTGGCAGCGAAGCGTACAGCACCACGATCTGGTACTGCAGGGTGGTCAGCGGCAGGTGGCGCCCCACCAGCCACGCCACACACGGCATCGCCAGCAGCTTGACGCCGGTCCACCAGGCCACCGGCCCGACCGTGCCCGTGGCGCCGCTCATCTGCAGGCCCGCGCCCACCGTCATCAGCCCCAGCGCGGTGGAGGCCGAGCCCAGCCGGTTCAGCGTCATCGCCAAGACCTCGGGCGCGTGCAGCCCCATCAGGTTGGTCAGCAGGCCACCCGCGGTGGCCAGGATCAGCGGGTTGCGCGCCAGCTCCTTCCACAGCGCGGTCTCGCCGTGGCGCGCCAGCGCCCACACCGCCGCGACGTTACACAGCGGCACGGTACAGCCGACGATCACCGCCATCATGGCCAGCCCCTCGGTGCCGCCCAGGCGCGAGGCCAGCGCCAGCCCGATATAGGAGTTGAAGCGGAACGCAGTCTGCACGCCGGAGGCAAAGCTTATCGCGTCGGGCCGCAACACCCATTTGACGGCGTAGCCGCCGGCCATGCCGCAGGCCAGCACCAGCAGCGCCAGCCCGAGCATGGCCGAGGTCGACGAGAAATCGAACACCGCGCTGTTGGTCGACTGCAGCAGCAGCGCCGGGAACAGCACGAAGTACACCAGCCGTTCCACGCCGGACCAGAAGGCGCGATCGAAAGGGGAATAGCGCACCAGCAGCCAGCCGATCAGAATCAGGCTGAAATCCGGCACCAGCAGCAGGGCAGGAGACATTGTCGTTGTTGTAGTGAGGATGGCAGCATGGCGCGGCATCCGCCCACGCCGCCCTGAGGTGCCCTATGGTGCCATCCGGCCGCCGCCATCCTGTAGCGAGAGCGAGGCTGGGGAAGATAAAGGCGAAAAAACCGTAATGTGCGGACTAGGGCAGATACGGATAGGTATTTTTCCAGATTTGCGCCAGCATGGCATGCCTAGTTGTACGTCCGCCGCCATGTTGTCCCGCACCCGTTCCGCGCCGCCGCGCCCGGACACCCACCTCCGCTCCCGTTCCCGCCCTGGCTTGCCGCACGGTATGCGCCTGCACCTGGCTGCCCTGCTGGTCGCACTGTGCGCCACCACCGCGGCGGGCGCCGTGCCGTCGCCGGCGCGCGCGGTGGAGGTCGAGGGCATGCGCTTTGACGATGCCGCGCGAGTGGGCGGCAAGGAACTACTGCTCAACGGCACCGCGCTGCGCGCCGGCTTCCTCGCCAAAGGCTACGTGGCCGCGTTGTACCTGCAGGAAAAGGCCCGCAACGCGACCGTGGTATTGGGCACCTCCGGGGCCAAGCGGCTACAGTTGCGCATGCTGCGCGAGACCGAGCCGCCGGCGATCGTGCGTTCGCTGCGCCAGGGCATCAGCGACAACCACAGCGAAACGCAGGTACAGGGGCTCGCCGCGCGGCTGGCACAGTTCGAGCGCACGCTGGTAGAGCTCGGCACCGCGCACAAGGGCGACGTGATCAACCTCGATTTTTCACCGCAGACGGGTACCGTGATCGCCATCAACGGCACGCCGCGCGGCCGTCCGATCCCGGGCGAAGACTTCTACCAGGCCGTGCTGCGGGTGTTCCTGGGCGAGCGGCCGGTCGATCCGGACGTCAAGCGCGGGCTGCTGGGCGGCTGATAAGCGGGCGGCTGACCCGGGCGCGGCGCCCCCCTTTCGATTACGCTGCCGACGCACTGCCCCACCTGTGGCACTGCGACGGTTTTTTTGCTTCCGGGCGGCACCCTGCCCGGATTTCCTGACGGGAGACATGATCTCATGCAAGCTGGCAAACTCGCACTGACCCTGGCCCTGGCGGCCGCCGCTGGCGCGGCGCACGCGCAGAGCTACCCCACCAAGCCCATCCGCCTGATCATTCCGTTCGCACCCGGCGGCACCACCGACATCGTCGGCCGCGGCGCGGCGGACCAGATGAGCCGCATCCTGGGCCAGCCGGTGGTGGTGGAAAACCGCGCCGGCGGGGGCGGTTCGATCGGTGCCGACGCGATTGCCAAGGCGGCGCCGGACGGCTACACCATCGGCATCTCGACGGTGTCGACCATGGCCGTGAACCCGGCCTGCAACCCCAAGCTGTCGTACGACCCGATCAAGGACTTCAAGCCCATCACCAACCTGGCCAACGTGGCCAACGTGATCGCGGTGAACCCGAACTTCCCGGCCAAGGACTACAAAGAGTTCCTGGCCGTGCTGAAGGCCAACCCGGGCAAGTACTCGTTCGCCTCGTCGGGCACCTGCGGCTTCGGCCATATGCTGGGCGAGCAGTTCAAGGTCTCGACCAAGACCTTCATGGTCCATATCCCCTACCGTGGCGCGGGCCCGGCGCTGAACGACGTGCTCGCCGGCCAGGTGCCGATCATGGTGGACAACCTGCCGTCATCGATGCCTTACATCAAGGCCGGCAAGCTGCGCCCGATCGTGGTGGCATGGAACAAGCGCCTGGAGTCGCTGCCGAACGTGCCGACCTTCGGCGAAATGGGCCTGAAGGAGCCGAACGACCCGGCCTGGTACGGCCTGGTGGCGCCTGCCGGCACGCCTGACGACGTCATCAAGAAGCTCAACGACGCCGCCGTCAAGGCGCTGCAGGACAAGGACTTCCAGCAGCGCCTGCGCACCGCCGGCGCCGAGCCGTCGGGCAATACGCCGGCGCAGCACGCGGCGGAGATCAAGAAGGAATTCGACAAGATGAAGAATCTTGTGAAGGTACAGAACATCAAGCTGGAGCAATGATCAGGCTGGTGTGATCTCACCGCAGAAGGGCCCGCCGCAAGGCGGCCCTTTTTTCTTGTCCGGCCAAAAAGCACTAAAATCCAGCATTCGCCCCAGCCCGACCACCATGCCCGCCACCTACGACGCCATCCTCCCTGCCCCGTTCGGCAAGATCGGCGTGCGCACGGACGGCGAACGCATCCGTGCGATCGTGTACCTGCCGGAGCACGTCGAGGCCCGCGCGCCCGCCGACGCACTGACACAACGGCTGGCGGTGCAGCTCGAGGCCTACTACGCCGATCCCGACGCCCGCTTCGACCTGCCGCTGGCCCCGGCCGGCAGTGACTTCCAGCAGCGCGTCTGGCAAGCCATTGCCGCGGTGCCGCGCGGCGCGGTGACCACCTACGGCACCATCGCCGACGCCATCGGCGCGATGCCGCGCGCGGTGGGCCAGGCCTGCGGGCAGAACCCTTTCCCGATCGTGATCCCCTGTCATCGCGTGGTATCCGCGCGCGGCATCGGCGGTTTCTCCCATCATGCCGAAGACGGCTTCTACCTCGACGTCAAACGCTGGCTGCTGCGCCATGAGGGCGCCATGCTGATATGAGCGGCGCCCACGCGATACAGCCAGACAGTACCGCCGCCCCCAGCGACGCCGACGTGGCGCTGGTCGGCCGCTTCTGCGACGCGCTGTGGCTGGAAGACGGCCTGTCGCGCAACACCATCGACGCCTACCGGCGCGACCTGACGCTGCTGGCGCGCTGGCTGCAGCATGAAGGCCGTGGCGAGCTGCTGGGCGTGGACGACAGCGTGCTGTCGGCCTACTTCAACGCGCGCCACACACAGACGCGCGCGTCATCGGCCAACCGGCGCCTGGCGGTGTTCCGCCGCTTCTACCAGTGGGCACTGCGCGAGCACATGATCGAGGCCGATCCCTGCCTGCTGTTGCGCCCGGCCAAGCAGCCGCCGCGCTACCCCAAGACGCTGACCGAGGCCCAGGTCGACGCGCTGCTCGAAGCGCCCGACACCGGCACGCCGCTGGGCCTGCGCGACCGCACCATGCTCGAATTGATGTACGCCAGCGGCCTGCGCGTGTCGGAGCTGACGCAGATGAAGACCATCGAGATCGGCCTGAACGAAGGCGTGGCCCGTGTGGTCGGCGGCAAGGGCGACAAGGAGCGGCTGGTGCCGTTCGGCCAGCAGGCCGGCGACTGGCTGCGCCGCTACCTGGCGAGCGCGCGCCCCGCGCTGCTCGCCGGGCGCGCCTGCGACGCCCTCTTCGTCACGCAACGCGGCGAAGGCATGACGCGGCAGGCGTTCTGGCACCTGATCAAGCGCCATGCGCGCGATGCCGGGGTGCATGCGCCACTGTCGCCGCATACGCTGCGGCACGCCTTTGCCACGCACCTGCTCAACCACGGCGCCGACCTGCGCGTGGTGCAGCTGCTGCTGGGCCACGCCGACATCTCCACCACCCAGATCTACACGCACGTCGCGCGCGAACGCCTGCGCGAGCTGCACCAGCAGCACCACCCGCGCGGCTGAGCGGCATCCAGGACATGAGCAAAAACAAGCACGTCTCCGAAACCCCGGCCACGCAATCCCTGCGCAAGCACGGCGTGGCCTTCGGCGAGCATCCCTATGAATACGTCGAGCATGGCGGCACCGGCGAATCGGCCCGCCAGCTCGGCGTACCCGAGCACGATGTCATCAAGACGCTGGTGATGGAAGACGAGCGCGCGCAGCCGCTGGTGGTGCTGATGCACGGCGACTGCTCGGTCTCGACCAAGAACCTGGCGCGCCAGATCGGCTGCAAGAGCGTGCAGCCGTGCAAACCCGAGGTGGCGCAGCGCCACAGCGGCTACATGGTGGGCGGCACCTCGCCGTTCGGCACGCGCAAGCGCATGCCGGTGTATGTGGAAGCGACCGTGCTGGAGCTGGAACGCATCTACATCAACGGCGGCCGGCGCGGCTACCTGGTCAGCCTGGACCCAAAGCTGCTGCCGGGGCTGGTCGATGCCAAACCCGTGCAATGCGCGCTGCCTGACTGAGCTGCCGCCCGGCCGGCGCGCTACCAGTGAAAGCCGGCCCCGACCCCGACGCCATACCTGCCGTGCGTAGCCGCGGTGGCGTTGGCCTTGTAGACCCAGTTACCGCTGTCTGACATGCGCGAAGCCGCTCTTCCAAATCTAAGCAAGCCTACGCATCGCTGATGGCGACGTCTTTGCAGATTTGGACGCGCGGTCACCAACCCGAGCGCGCGGTAACGCGCGCATTCGCTGCCGGTACTCCGGCAGGCGCATTGAATTCACATTGGCGCCCCCTCTCGGGACTCCCGTCCATCCTTGCGGATGGAATCGCCAATCACACCGCCCGATAATCTGAACGGGGCCCGAGCAGGGCAGATGGGAGCAGTCCACAGCGTCGCCGACTTGCGTCAGCAGCCGCCGCAGACCGTTTTGACAGGCATTCTCGTCGCGCAGGTGGCAGGTGCCGCAGCCCGGGCAATCCCACTCCCGAATTGCGGGCGCTATCCCGCCCTCGACAACGTGACCACACGCATGGCACGTTCGCGTGGTGCCGGTTTCATCCAGCACCAGCGCATGCTTTCTGGAGCGCGTCGCGACCCACGAGAGAATGTCCTTGAATGCACCGTGCATCGTTCTGTTTCTTACCGCACGGTTGTATTTGCGGCCCTTGCCGTGGTTGGTGTTCTCCGGCACGTAGTTGCCGATCCCAATCACGTCGTAGTGCCTGCAGAGCTGGTTCGCCAGCGAATACATGAAGTGCTTTTTCTGTTCTCGCACTTTGGTTTGCATTCGCTCCACAGCGTCGTCCAAACGCTTCCAGCGGCGACTGGGACGCCAATGCGTCGACACCGTGCCATCGCCGTGGACGGTATCTACCCACAGCGACTTTGCTATGCACCGGTCACGCAGACTCGTTAGCCGATCGAGAATGCGCTCCGACTCCTTCAACTTCTCAAGATTGGACAATTCGAAGGCGCGCCCCTCAGTATCCAGAGCGTAGCCAAAGTTCTTCAGGTTCGGATCGATGTAGACCACGCGCGTGCCGCGTTGCCTGGCCTTCTTCTGCCCCTTGAGCGTGAACACAGCGAAATAGCGGTCGCGGCCCTCGCGGACGATCCGGCAAGTGCGAGCGCTCGCGATCTCCTTGGGTGTCTTCTCCATCTTCAGGCGCAGCGACAGCCGCTGTCCTTGCGCGTTCGCGCCGAACGATAGGTTGAGCCAACCGAACTGGGAAACATTCCAGCCTTTGCCTGGCTCGTCGTATTCCAGGCTCATCCAGTGCTTGGCCCATGCCTTGTACTTGACCCAGCCCACGTCTGGGCCGCAGCGCTGTCCATTCTTCGACTTTCGATGCGAGGCAATGGCCTTGGCCATGCGCAGCGCGACATTCTTCAGCGGTGAAGAAAACACACAGCGCAAGAACGGATGACGCTCCTTGAGCGGCGGCACGAGGTTGCGAAGCCCGATCTCGGAATAGACCTCCGACAGGAGCTTCTTGGTTCGCGCCTCATCAAGATAGCCATAGCCGCCGACGATGGACAACTCCGCCATGCGCGTCTCGACTTCGTCCTTGAGTCGATTCCATAGCCAGTTGCAGATTTTGGATTGCCCGTCGAGCTTGCCCGCAGCATCAGCGTCCACCACCAGACGGACCTTCCTCGCGAACTGGATAGTGGTGGGATCAGCCCTCTTGAATGGCATCTGCAGCCTCTTTCAGGGCTTTCATGGCGTGACGATTCTTGTGGGAACGGCTGCCATAGAGGCGCGCCGAAAAGACGGTAATGATCTCAAGCACGTCGCAGGCAAGATCCTCCTCATACGTCGAATCGCCTTTGGCATTGATGATGACGACTTCCGTTCCGAATTGCTCGCACAGAGCAAAAACGAGCTCTGCACCAAATCGCAAGAGCCGGTCCTTGTGTGTGATGACAAGCCGATCAACGCCTCCGGCGCAGATACGTTTGAGCAGTTGCTTGAGGCCCTTCTTCTCATAGTTCATGCCGGAGCCGAGATCCCGGATGAGTTCGAAGGGCCATCCCTTCGCAGCGCAGAACGACTCCAGCACCTGGCACTGACGCTCCAGATCGGCCTTCTGGTCGTGGCTGGAAACGCGCGCATAGGCGAGCGTAGTACGCCCGCGCTCTGCTTCCTCGACCTTCTTGCCGGCCAACTCCATTAGAGCGGTCAAATTATAGCGACGATGACCACCCGGAGTCCGATCGGCGGAGATCTTCCCGTCGGACTCCCATCGGCGAAGCGTGCCAGGGTGGATGCCCAGCATCGCGCACGCCTCCTTCATCGTAACTTTAGCAAGTATGCTCATGAGTGATAATAATTGCACACCTATAAGCAGTTTACAAGGGGCTGCTCACTTGCCCCAACGCCATCGCGGACTGTCCGCCATAGGTACTGCCCGCCATGGCGAGCATGCCCCGGCCCGGCAGCACCGCCTGCGGCAGGCTGGCCATCGCCATGGCCGACGCGATGCCGGCGTAGCTGTCGCGGCGCACATCGGCGACCTGGCGGTCGGCATAGGTGTTGGCCGCGTTGATCGTATCGGCCTGCGCCGACTGCAGCTGCGACACATTGACCGCATCCGTCGGCGCCGTGCCGGCTGCCACGTTGGTGATCTGGCGTTCGTTGCCGGCCGCGCCCACCGATACGGTGTTCTCGCGGGTGGCGACAGAGTCGGCCCCCAGCGCCACGCTGCCAGCGGCCGTGGCGGAAGCGCCCGCGCCCAGCGCGACCGCGCCCGCGGCGTTGGCGCTGGCACCGTTGCCGACGGCGACGCTGCGGTCTGCAGCGGCCACCGCATTCGCGCCTGCCGCCACGCCGTGCGTGCCCGGCGCGGCGTGGGCCGCATCGGCGCTGGTCTGGCTGCCATCCGCACGGAAATACAGGGCATCGACGCCCTGGGCGGTGCTTACGTTGGTGATCTGCTGTTCCAGCGCGCTGATCTGGCTGTTGAACTGTGCATAGATATCGGCGACCGGGGTGATTGTGCTCAACGCCGACTGCAGCTGGCTCACATTGACCGCATCGGTGAGCGCGGCGCCTGCCGCGACATTGGTCAGCCGGCGTTCCGCGCCGGGCGCGCCGACCGACACCTGGCCCACCGGCACCAGGCCGGCGAGCGCAAAGCCGGGGTTGGGGTTGAACGCCGTGGCATTGGTCATCGGCGTGGCCACGGAATACGCGCCCAGCGCCACGCTGTTGACAGCGTCGGCCCTTGCGCTGAAGCCGACCGCCACCGCATCCTTCGCCGTCGCCCCCGACTGGTTGCCAAGGGAGACCGCTTCTTCCGCCGCGACGGTCTGCCGGCCGATAGCGATGCTATGCGTGGCCGTCGCATCCGCCTCGATGCCAAGCGCCAGCCCGAACTGGCCCGCGCGCGAACCGCTACCGAAAGCCGTGGCCCAGGAATTGGTGTCATAGGTGTTCGAACCGATGATCAGCGAATTGTTGTAGTTGGCCTGCGCACCGCTGCCGATGGCTACGGCATCCATGGCTGCCGTGGTGTTGCCGCCCAGGGCGAGGCCGCGCTGGCCGATCGCCCAGGCGTCGTAGCCGATGGCTACGGTGGCCTCATCGGTAGACCTGCTGTCTACGCCGATGGCGATGCTCGGCTCGCTGGTGGCGTTGGTCGAACTCGCGCCGGTGCCGATGGCGATATTGGTGTTGTTGCCGCTGACGGTGCCGCCATCCACGGCGCCGGCCACTGCGTAGCCGGAGGCGAGCAAGGTGGTGGCGGCAGACAGGGCCAGCGTGCGCCGGCCGAACCGGGCATTGATGGACAGTAGCGGAATGGGCCGCGCGGCCAGGGCGCGACATGCCGGGGACCGACTGGCAAGCCGGCGTAAGGCGTGATTCATGCTGGGGATTTCTGGGAACAATCAGGAAAAGGAACCGGCACCGATGCGAGACTTCGCACAGGGCACACGGGCCATACAGCGGCGCACATGATGAAACGGCCGCCAATAGCCGGGATGCGGAAATATCAGATGCTATGGTTTGAATGTTTGACGTTTGTCAGCGATATCTCGCAAGCCACCGCGCGAGTGAACGCCACACCACTCCGGAGTACAGGACATCCAGCGGGGTACGGCGCTGCCGCCAGACATTCGAAGGGTCCCTCGATGCAAATCCGGGAAGACACGGACATAGCGACCCCGCCGCCGCGCTACAATCGCGCCAGCCCGAAAACACCCCACTACACATGGCCAACCTGCTTTTCGCCCTCGCCGCCTACCTGATCGGATCCATTTCCTTCGCTGTCGTTGTCAGCAAGCTGATGGGCCTGCCCGACCCGCACTCGTACGGCTCAGGCAATCCCGGCGCCACCAATGTGCTGCGCACCGGCAACAAGAAGGCCGCGATTTTCACGCTGATCGGGGATGCACTGAAGGGATGGCTGGCAGTGTGGCTGGCGGCGCGCTTCGGCCCTGCCTACGGCCTGAACGAGACCGGCCTGGCCATGGTGGCGCTGGCGGTATTCCTGGGTCACCTGTTCCCGGTGTACCACCGCTTTGCCGGCGGCAAGGGCGTGGCCACCGCGGCCGGCATCCTGCTGGCGATCAACCCGATCCTGGGCCTGGGCACGCTGGCCACGTGGCTGATCATTGCGTTCTTCTTCCGCTATTCGTCGCTGGCGGCACTGGTGGCGGCGATCTTCGCGCCGTTCTTCCATGTGCTGATGAACGGCGTCGACATCATGGCCGGGGCGATCTCCCTGATCAGCGTGCTACTGATCGCGCGGCATCGGCAGAATATCGCCAAGCTGCTGGCTGGGAAGGAAAGCCGGATCGGTGAGAAGAAGAAGGTCTGAGCCTTACGCTTCGGCTCCCCCGAACAGCATCTCCACCCGGAACCCGCCACCGTCGGCATTCACCAGGTTCAGCTTCCCCCCTGCCTGCCGCACGAGCCGGTCCACGATCGCCAGGCCCAACCCGGAATGCGCGTTCCCCCCGCGTGCCGGGTCCAGCCGCACGAAGGGCAACGTAACGCGCTCCTTGTCCTCGTCCGGGATGCCTGCCCCATGGTCCTCCACCACCAGCAGGTAGCCCTCGGGCGTGCGCGTAGTGGCAATACACACCGGCGGCTTGCCATACGCATAGGCGTTGTCGACCAGGTTGCCGACGATGCGGTCGAGCTGCGTGGCGATCATGCGGAAGCCTTCGCCCGCGCCCAATGACAGGACCACCTGCCGCTCCTGCTCCGCCAGCGACGCGGCCAGCTCGTTGACACGCTTGTCCACCGGCACCGGCCGCGCGGTCGATTCGCTGGTCTGCGCAAAGCTCAGGAACTGCTCGACGATCGCCGACATGGACTCAACGTCGCGCGTGACCCCTGCCGCAGCCTTGGGATCGGCCAGCATCTCCGCGCGCAGCCGCAGCCGCGCCAGCGGCGTCTTCAAATCATGCGCGATGCCGGCCAGCATGGTGTTGCGCTCCTGGTCGATGCGCGCCAGGTCGGCCACCATGCGGTTGAAGCGCTCGATCAGCTGGCGCAGCTCGTGCGGTCCACGCTCGCGCAAGGGCGGCACCGCGTGCTGGCGCGACAGTAGCTCGGCCGCATTGGCCATGTCGCGCACCGGCCGCTGGATCTGCCACGCGATCAGCACCGCGAACACGATTGCCACGCCCACCACCAGCATCACGCCCGGCACCAGCCGGTTGTCCGGCGGCGGGTTGTGAACCCACAGGATCGGCATGGCGATCCAGTTGGCGCGGTCCGGCAGCTTGATCCAGATGCGCGGCGTGGTCTCGTCCTCGAGGCGGATCTCGGTGCCTTGCGGCAGCCGCGAGATGAACTGCTCGACCAGCCGGCGCGAGCGCCCGCCCTTGGGCACAGTGGCGAGCTCCTCGGCGCTGGCGGTGCTGGCGGTCTCCACCAGGCTGGGCAGCTTCGCCGGCGGGCGCGCATCGAGCGCGCGCTCGATGCTGTCGAGCTGGAACAGCATCTGCTCGACGGAGTAGTCGACCTGCTGCTGGCGGCGGTCCATGCGCAGGATGGCGAGCCAGGAGAAATGGCTGATCACGAGCACGGCAGCAATCAGCAGGGCAATGCGGCCGAACAGGGTGTCGATACGTCGCAACTTCATCGGGTAGCAGGGTCTGGTGGCACGCGGCGCCAGGGGGCGGGCGCCGCGGCTTTTATTCGGGGAGCCCCGCGGACATCTCTTCCGCTTCGTCGGGCACGAAGGTGTAGCCACGCCCGCGCACGGTCTGGATATAGCGCGGGCGCTGCGCGTCTTCATCGAGCAGCCGGCGCAGGCGCCAGATCTGCACGTCGATGCCGCGGTCGCTAATGCCGCTGGCGCTGCCGTACATCAGCTCGACGATGCGCTCGCGCGACAGCACTTCGAGCGGATGCATCAGCAGCAGCTTGAGCAGCGCGAACTCGGTATCGCTGATCGACAGCGGCTGGCCCGCGCGCTGCAGCGTGCGCTGGCGGAAATTGACGCGGAAGGGGCCGAAGGCGACCGATTCGCGGTCCTCGGGCGCGGCCGCGGGACGCGCCAGCTTGCGGCGCAGCACGGCGTTGATGCGCGCCAGCAGCTCGCGCGGCGAGAACGGCTTGCCCAGGTAGTCATCGGCGCCGATCTCCAGGCCGACGATGCGGTCGATCTCGTCGCTGCGCGCGGTCAGCAGGATCACCGGGATATCGTCGTTCTTGGCGCGCAGGTTGCGCAGCGCGGTCAGGCCGTCGACCTTGGGCATCATCAGGTCCAGCACGATCAGCGCCGGGCGCTCGCGCTCCAGGCGCGCCTGCAGGCCGTCGCCGTCATGCATCACCGAGACGGCAAAACCTTGCTGGGTCAGGTATTCGCGCAGCAGGTCGCGGAGTTCGGGATCGTCGTCGACGACGAGGATCTGGGTAGGCTGGTTCGTTCGCATAGGCACATGATAGTCAGCCCGGGCGGCGCACACGCCGGATTGGCCGGGCGGTTTTGTTTCCGGAGGTTACACCCGGGGCGCTGGTAATCCGCTGTAATAAAACCGCCAGGCGCGGAAATACGGGCGCCCGGCCCCGCACATTATCCTTGCGGCATGACTTGCCTTCGGCGCCACGCGTATGCGCGCCGCACGGCACTTGGCGGCCCGCCGCCGGCCCCGCGCAGCACCCAGGCGCGCTCCCGGGCCGGTGCTGTTTGCGTTGCGGCATACTGCTGCATCGCCACTTGCCAGCCGAACACTGCCGGCGCGCCGCGCGCGCCGCTCCCAGGATTTGCGGATATGTCCAACCCCGAACAAGGCCAACCTACTCCCTCCCCCGCTTCGCCTCCTCCGTCTTCGCGCCCGCCCGAAGGCAAGCCGCCCCGGCGCCCGGCCCGGCGTGGGCTCTATATTGGCCTGCTGGTGCTGCTGCTGGCCGGCGGCGCCTGGTACTGGTACGCCCACCGCAGCCCGGCCCCGGCCGGCACGGCGGGCGCGCCGGGTGGCGCCAGCGGGCCCGGCGCACGCGGGGGCCCAGGCGGCGCCGGCATGCCGCGCTCGCCGGTGGTGGTGGCCGAGGTAGCCAGGCGCGACATGGACGTGGTGCTCAACGGCCTGGGCAACGTCACGCCGGTGTCCAACGTCACCGTGCGCGCGCAGGTGTCGGGGCCGCTGCTGAAGGTGCTGTTCAAGGAAGGCCAGATGGTCAAGGCCGGCGACGTGCTGGCCGAGATCGACCCGCGCCCGTTCCAGGCGGCGCTGGACCAGGCCGTGGGCCAGCTCGCGCGCGACCAGGCGCTGCTGCAGAACGCCAGGCTCGACCAGCAGCGCTACCGCACGCTGCTGGGCCAGGACTCGATCTCCAAGCAGCAGGTCGATACCCAGGACGCGCTGGTGCGCCAGTACGAGGGCGTGGTCAAGACCGACCAGGGCAATGTCGCCAACGCGCGCCTGCAGCTGGGCTATACGAAGATCGTGGCGCCGGTGTCGGGCCGCATCGGCCTGCGCCAGGTCGACCCGGGCAATATCGTCAACACCAGCGACACCAACGGCATCGCGCTGATCACGCAGATCCAGCCGATCGCCGTGATGTACACCATCCCCGAGGACAACCTGCCGTCGGTACTGAAGAAGCTCAATGCCGGCGAAGAACTGCCGGTGCAGGCGTGGGACCGCCAGGTGCGCAACCAGCTGGGAGAAGGCACGCTGCTGACCACCGACAACCAGATCGACACCACCACCGGCACGGTCAAGCTCAAGGCGGTCTTCCCCAATGCCGACGGCATGCTGTTCCCGAACCAGTTCGTCAACGTGCGCACGCGCGTGGATACGCTCAAGGACGCCACCGTGATCCCGGTGGCGGCGATCCAGCGCGGCCAGCAGGGCACGTTCGTCTACACGGTCGACGACAGCGGCAAGGTCAAGGTGCAGGTGATCACGCTCGGGCCGGGCGATGGCAGCCGCAATGCGGTGCTCAAGGGCCTGGAGCCGGGCCAGCGCGTGGTCATCGACGGCGCCGACCGACTCAAGGAAGGCATGACGGTCGAAGCCGTGGACCCGGCCGCGCGCGCCGCCGCGGTGGTGCCGGCCAGCCAGCCGCGCGCACGCGGCCGGCGCCGCGATGGTGGCGGCGCTGGCGGCGCCAGCGGTGCGCACGGCGATGCCAGCGGCGCGGCAGCGTCGGGCGCGGCGGCGGAACACCGCCGCCACCGCCAGGCCGGCGCCAGCGCCCCGCCCGCCAGCGGCACGCAGCAGTAAGGACGCCGCATGAACCCCTCACGCCTCTTCATCGAGCGCCCGGTCGCCACGGCGCTGCTGATGCTGGCCATCCTGCTGTCCGGGCTGGTGGCCTACCGGCTGCTGCCGCTGTCGGCGCTGCCCGAAGTGGACTACCCGACCATCCAGGTCACCACGCTCTACCCCGGCGCCAGCCCGGACGTGATGACCTCGTCGGTGACCGCGCCACTGGAGCGCCAGTTCGGCCAGATGCCGGGCCTGAAGCAGATGTCGTCGTCCTCGTCGGGCGGCGCCTCGGTGATCACGCTGCAGTTCGAGCTGACGCTGCCGCTGGACGTGGCCGAGCAGGAGGTCCAGGCCGCGATCAATGCCGGCAGCAACCTGCTGCCGTCCGACCTGCCGATGCCGCCGGTCTACAGCAAGGTCAACCCGGCCGACGCGCCGATCATGACCATCGCCATGACCTCCGACACCATGCCGCTGCCCAAGCTGCAGGACATGGTCGACACGCGCGTGGCGCAGAAGATCTCGCAGATCCAGGGCGTGGGGCTGGTCACCATCAGCGGCGGCCAGCGCCCCGCGGTGCGCATCCAGGCCAACCCGACCGCACTGGCTTCCCTGGACATGTCGATCGACGACCTGCGCACCGCGATCGGGTCGTCCAACGTCAACGGCGCCAAGGGCAGCTTCGACGGGCCCGCGCGCGCCTCCACCATCGACGCCAACGACCAGCTGCGCTCGGCCGACGAGTACCGCCAGATCATCCTGGGCTACAAGAACGGCGCGCCGATCCGCATCACCGACGTGGCCGAGATCGTCGACGGCCCCGAGAACAGCCGCCTGGCCGCATGGGCCAACGACAAGCCCGCGATCGTGCTGAATATCCAGCGCCAGCCGGGTGCCAACGTGATCGAGGTGGTGGACCGCATCAAGACGCTGCTGCCGCAGCTGCAGAACGCGCTGCCGGCCTCGGTCCACGTGCAGCTGCTGACCGACCGCACCACCACCATCCGCGCCTCGGTCGAGGACGTGCAGTTCGAACTGCTGCTGGCGATCGCGCTGGTGGTTCTGGTGATCTTCCTGTTCCTGCGCAACATCCCCGCCACCATCATCCCGGGCGTGGCGGTGCCGCTGTCGCTGGTCGGCACCTTCGGCGTGATGTACATGGCCGGATTCTCGATCAACAACCTGACGCTGATGGCGCTGACCATCGCCACCGGCTTCGTGGTCGACGATGCGATCGTGATGATCGAGAACATCATGCGCTACATCGAGAAAGGCGATTCGCCGATGGAGGCGGCGCTGAAGGGTTCTAAACAAATTGGCTTCACCATCATCTCGCTGACCTTCTCGCTGGTGGCGGTGCTGATCCCGCTGCTGTTCATGGGCGACGTGGTCGGACGCCTGTTCCGCGAGTTCGCGATCACGCTGGCGGTGTCGATCCTGATCTCGGCGGTGGTGTCGCTGACGCTCACGCCGATGATGTGCGCGCGCCTGCTGCACCACGTGCCGGAAGAAAAGCTGTCGCGCTTCCACCGCTCCACCGGCCGCTTCTTCGACAACGTGATCGAGCGCTACGGCCGCGCGCTGGAGTGGGTGCTCGATCGCCAGAAGGCGACGCTGGTCGTGGCCGTGGCCACGCTGGTGCTGACCGGACTGCTGTACCTGCTGGTGCCCAAGGGCTTCTTCCCGGTGCAGGACACCGGCGTGATCCAGGGCATCACCGAGGCCGCGCAGACCACCTCGTTCGACGCCATGGCGCGCAAGCAGCACGCGGTGGCCAAGGTGGTGATGCAGGATCCGGCCGTGGCAAGCCTGTCGTCGTTTATCGGCGTGGATGGCACCAACACCACGCTCAACGCCGGGCGCATGCTGATCAACCTCAAGCCCAAGGGCGAGCGCGACCCCATCGAAGTGGTCACGCAGCGGCTGCAGCAGGCGGTGCACGACCTGGGCGGCGTGTCGCTGTTCACGCAGCCGGTGCAGGACCTGACCATCGAAGACAAGGTGTCGCGCACGCAGTACCAGTTCACGGTGGAAGATCCCGATCCCGAGACGCTGGCCACGTGGGTACCGAACCTGGTGGAACGCCTGCGCCAGGAACCCGAGCTGCGCGACGTCACCAGCGACCAGCAGAACAACGGCCTGCGCGCCTATGTCGATATCGACCGCGACGCCGCGGCGCGCTTCGGCATCACCACCGCGGTGATCGACAGCGCACTGTACAGTGCCTTCGGCCAGCGCCTGGTGTCGACCATCTTCACGCAGTCGAGCCAGTACCGCGTGGTGCTGGAGACCATGCCCGAGTTCCGCAAGAGCCCGCAGTCGCTGGCCGACCTGCGCCTGCCCTCCTCCTCGGGCGGCCAGGTACCGCTGGGCGCGTTCGCGCGCATCACCGAGCGCACCGGCCCGCTGGTGATCAACCACCAGGGGCAGTTCCCGGCGGCGACGATCTCGTTCAACCTGGCGCACGGCGAATCGCTGGGCGCCGCGGTCGACAAGATCACCAAGGTCGAACAGGAGCTGGGCCTGCCGATCTCGATGCAGACCAGCTTCCAGGGCGCCGCGCTGGCGTTCCGCGCCTCGCTGTCGAACACGCTGTGGCTGATCCTGGCCGCGGTGGTGACGATGTATATCGTGCTGGGCGTGCTGTATGAAAGCACCATCCATCCCGTCACCATCCTGTCGACGCTGCCGTCGGCGGGCGTGGGCGCGCTGCTGGCGCTGCTGGTGGCGGGGCAGGACCTGGGCATCATTGCCATCATCGGCATCATCCTGCTGATCGGTATCGTCAAGAAGAACGCGATCATGATGATCGACTTCGCGCTCGAGGCCGAGCGCGAGGGCGGCATGCGCCCGCGCGACGCGATCTTCCAGGCCTGCCTGCTGCGTTTCCGCCCGATCCTGATGACCACCATGGCGGCCCTGCTGGCGGCACTGCCGCTGATGCTGGGCTCCGGCATCGGCAGCGAGCTGCGCCGGCCGCTCGGTGTGACCATGGTGGGCGGCCTGCTGGTCAGCCAGGTGCTGACGCTGTTCACCACGCCGGTGATCTACCTGGCGTTCGACCGCGTGGCCACGCGCGTGAAGGGCTGGCGCAAGCGGCGCTTCGGCGATCCTGAGGAAGGCGGCACGGGTGACGAACCGCCTGGCCCGCAGGAGCCGGTGCAGCGATGAACCTCTCCGCTGCCTTTATCCACCGGCCGGTCGCGACCGCGCTGCTGACGCTCGGCATCCTGCTGGCGGGGCTTGCCGCGCTGCGGCTGCTGCCGGTGTCGCCGCTGCCGCAGGTGGACTTCCCCACCATCTCGGTGTCGGCCTCGCTGCCGGGCGCGAGTCCTGAAACGATGGCCGCCACCGTGGCCACGCCGCTTGAGCGTGCGCTCGGCACCATCGCTGGCGTGACCGAGATCACGTCGAGCAGCTCGCTCGGCTCGACCCGCGTGACGCTGCAGTTCGACCTGTCGCGCAATATCGACGGCGCCGCGCGCGACGTGCAGGCGGCGATCAATGCCTCGCGCGCCACGCTGCCGACCAGCCTGCCCAACAACCCGACCTACCGCAAGGTCAACCCGGCCGACGCGCCGATCATGATCATCGCACTGACCTCGCCGACGATGACACGAGGGCAGCTCTATGACGCGGCCTCGACCATCCTGGCGCAGAAGCTGTCGCAGGTGGAGGGCGTGGGCCAGGTCACTATCGGCGGCGCGTCGCTGCCGGCTGTGCGGGTGGAACTGAATCCCACCGCGCTGAACAACTACGGCATCTCGCTGGAGGACGTGCGCAACACCATCAGCGCGACCAACGCCAACCGGCCCCTGGGCACGCTGGAAAACACCACCAGCAACTGGCAGGTCTACGCCAACGACCAGGCAATGAAGGCGGAAGACTACATGCCGCTGATCATCCGCTACGCCACGCCGGGGACCTTCTCGTCGACGTCGGCGGGTGCGCTGATTGCCAGCACCGCCAACGCCGCCGCCAGCGGCGGCGTCAGCACCAAGGTGGTCAACGGCGTGACCGTGACCACGCTGACCACCAGCAGCGGCACCACTACCATTACCAGCGGCGCCACCGGCGGCACCAGCGCCACCAGCGGGCCCAATTCGTTCGCGGTGCCGGTGCGGCTGCGCGACGTGGCCAATGTGGTCGACTCGGTGCAGGACATCCGCAATGCAGGCTCGGCCAACGGCAAGCCGTCGGTGCTGCTGGTGCTGAACCGCTCGCCGGGCGCCAACATCATCGAGACCGTCGACCGCGTCAACGAGATGCTGCCGCAACTGCAGAAGATGATCCCGGCGGCGATCTCGATGGACGTGATGATGGACCGCACGCCCACCATCCGCGCCTCGCTGCGCGAGGTCGAGCACACGCTGATGATTTCGGTGGCGCTGGTGATCATGGTGGTGTTCGTGTTCCTGCGCAATGTGCGCGCCACCTTTATCCCCAGTGTGGCGGTGCCGGTGTCGCTGATCGGCACCTTCTCGGTGATGTACCTGGCCGGGTTCTCGCTGAACAACCTGTCGCTGATGGCGCTGACGATTGCCACCGGCTTCGTGGTCGACGATGCCATCGTGGTGCTGGAGAATATCTCTCGCCACATCGAGGAAGGCATGAAGCCGCTCGCCGCGGCGCTGCGCGGTGCGCGCGAGGTCGGCTTCACGGTGCTGTCGATGAGCCTGTCGCTGATCGCGGTATTCATTCCGCTGCTGATGATGGGCGGGATCGTGGGCCGGCTGTTCCAGGAGTTCGCGATCACGCTGTCGGTGGCGATCCTGGTTTCGCTGGTGGTGTCTCTGACCACCACGCCGATGATGTGCGCACGGCTGCTGCGTCCGCCCGAGCCGGAGAAGCAGGGCCGCTTCTTCCGCGCCACCGAGCGCATGTTCCAGTGGCTGCACGACGGCTATGCGCGCTCGCTGTCCACGGCGCTGCGCCTGAGCCCGCTGGTGTGGCTGGTGCTGATCGCCACCATCGCGCTCAACGTGTACCTGTACGTGATCGTGCCCAAGGGCTTCTTCCCGCAGCAGGACACCGGCCGGCTGATCGGCTTTATCCGCGCCGACCAGGCCACCTCGTTCCAGGCGATGCGCGGCAAGCTCGACAGCTTTATCACGATCGTGCGCTCGGATCCGGCGGTGGAGAACGTGACCGGCTTTACCGGCGGTTCGCAGCGCAATACGGGGCAGATGTTCGTCACGCTCAAGCCGCTGTCCGAGCGCAAGGAATCCGCCGACGCGATCATTGCGCGACTGCGCGACAAGCTGGCCAAGGAGCCGGGCGCGAGACTGTTCCTGCAGTCGGTGCAGGATATCCGCGTGGGCGGGCGGCAGAGCAGCTCGCAGTACCAGTTCACGCTGCAGTCCGACGATCTGGAGGTCTTGCGTGTGTGGGAGCCCAAGGTGCGGGCAGCGCTGTCCAACCTGAAGGGGCTGGAGGACATCGATACCGACACCAACGACAAGGGCCTGCAGACCTCGGTGATCATCGACCGCGATGCGGCCTCGCGTCTGGGCGTGACCGCGCAGCAGATCGATGCGGTGCTCAACGATGCCTTCGGCCAGCGGCTGGTGTCGACCATCTATCACCCGCTCAACCAGTACCGCGTGGTAATGGAGCTGAGCCAGGAATACCTGCAGGGCCCGAACGCGCTCAAGGACATCTACGTGGTTACCGGCAACGGCAACCGCGTGCCGCTGGCGGCGTTCTCGCGCGTGGTGCCGACCAGCACGCCGCTGGGCGTGAACCACCAGGGGCAGTTCGCGGCGTCGACGATCTCGTTCAACCTGGCCGAGGGCATGTCGCTGTCGCAGGCGACCGATGCCGTCACGCGCGAGATGGCGCGCATCGGCGTGCCGGAGACCTTGCGCGCCAACTTCCAGGGCGGCGCCAAGGCGTTCCAGGACTCGCTCAAGAGCCAGCCGGTCCTGATCCTGGCGGCGCTGATCACGATCTATATCGTGCTGGGCGTGCTGTATGAAAGCTACGTGCATCCGCTGACGATCCTGTCGACGCTGCCCTCGGCGGGCGTGGGCGCGCTGCTGGCGCTGCTGGCGTCGAAAACGGACTTCAGCATCATCGCGCTGATCGGCGTGATCCTGCTGATCGGCATCGTGAAAAAGAACGCGATCATGATGATCGACTTCGCCATCGACGCCGAACGGCGCGAAGGGCTGTCGCCGCGCGACGCGATCTACCGCGCCTGCCTGCTGCGCTTCCGCCCGATCCTGATGACCACCATGGCCGCCCTGCTGGGCGCGGTGCCGCTGGCGATCGGCCGCGGCGACGGTGCCGAGCTGCGCGCGCCGCTGGGCATCTCCATTGTCGGCGGGCTGGTGGTGAGCCAGCTGCTGACCCTGTACACCACGCCGGTGGTTTACCTGACGCTGGACCGCTGGCGCCTGAAGGTCAAGGCCTGGCGCCAGCGCCGCCGTGGCACTGGCACGCCGGACCAGCCGGCCGCCGTCTAGATTTGCAGAGACTCGCTGTCAACTACCCCGGCCTAAAGGCCGGAGCTTGAAAGGCAACTGACAAGCTCGGGTTGACCAGGCAAAGCGGTAGCCAATCCGCTACGTTGCGCGCAGGTGCAAGGCCGACGTTGGGATGCTTCCTTAGTCCCAACCTCTCGAAGCCCCGGTTGCAGACAAGCGACAGGGTAAGCACGAAACGGATCGGGGCAGATCGCCGGTTCGCAACATTGCCGAAGGGAGACGCCCCGCAAGGGGCGCGTAACCAGGCCCGTAAGGGCACCTAGTAGGAGAGATTGCATGGCAGTCTTTGTGCTGGACAGGCACGGCAAGTCGCTCATGCCGTGCAGCGAGAAGCGGGCCCGCTTGCTGCTCGAGCGCGGGCGGGCTCGCGTGCATCGACTGGTGCCGTTCGCAATCCGGCTGACCGACCGGCGACTGGTGGACAGTGAGCTCCAGCCGCTGCGCCTCAAGCTCGATCCAGGCAGCAAGGAGACCGGTGTCGCCATCGTCCGCGAAATGGCTTCGCACGCCGGCGGCGCGCCAGACGCCTTCGTGCTTTCGCTGGCCGAGATCATCCACCGCGGCCGGCAGATCAACGAGGCACTTACTGCCCGACGCGCCATGCGGCGGGCCCGGCGCGGGCGCATGACGCGCTATCGCGCGGCCAGATTCGACAATCGTCGAAAGCCGGAAGGCTGGCTCGCGCCCAGCCTTCGTCACCGCGTCGAGACGACTGCGGCATGGGTGCGCCGCTTCCGCAAGCTTGCCCCAATCACCGCCCTCAGCATGGAATTGGTGCGCTTTGACATGCAGGCCATGGAAAACCCGGAGATCTCCGGCGTTGAGTACCAGCAAGGCACGCTCCTGGGCTACGAGGTCAAGGAGTACCTGCTGGCGAAGCTCGGCCGAACTTGCGCATATTGCGACGCAACGGATCGCCCCTTGGAGACTGAACACATTGTCGCCAAGGCCAAAGGCGGGTCCAACCGCGTTTCGAACCTGACGCTTGCGTGCCGGCCCTGCAACCAGAAGAAGGGGAACCTTCCATTAGAGGTCTTCCTGCGCAAGGACCCCGATCGCGCCAAGCGCATCCTGGCGCGCGCGAAAGCACCGCTGCGAAACGCCGCAGCCGTGAATGCAACTCGCTTCGCCCTGCTCAATGCCCTCAAATCCTTCGGGCTGCCGGTCGAAACCGGATCCGGCGGTCAGACGAAGTACAACCGGAGGCGTCTCGACATCCCAAAGTCGCATGCGCTAGACGCGGCCTGCGTTGGCAACGTGCATTCCGTCTGGCCCTGGCAACGGCCCATACTGCGCATCAAATGCGCCGGCCGCGGTAGTTATCAGCGCACTCGCGTTACCGCTCACGGCTTCCCGCGCGGTTATCTCATGCGCAGCAAACGCGTGTTCGGCTTTCAGACCGGCGACATGGTCAAGGCGGTGGTTCCCTCCGGGAAAAAGGCAGGTACGCATATTGGCCGGGTTGCCATCCGAGCAACCGGCTCTTTTAACATCCAAACCGTCGCTGGCGCCGTGCAGGGTATTTCCTACAAGCACTGCAATCTGCTCCAGCGCGGCGACGGGTATGGATATTTCTTCATAACGCCCACCACAAAGGAGAGCGAGACCAGGGGCGACGCTTCGCGTCGCGCGCTATCCCTCCCCGACCTGAAGGCCGAGGTTTCTCGCGCAAACTGATGACTGTTTTTACCCGTCTGCTGACCCATGCCCTGCCGGTGCCGCTGGCGTGCGCGCTGCTGCTGGCCGGCTGTGCCGTCGGCCCTGACTACAAGCGCCCGGACGCGCCGGTGCCGGAGGCGTTCAAGGAAGGCACTGCGGACAGCACGGCCGACGCCACCGCCTGGCGCGGCGACTGGAAGACTGCCGAGCCGCAGGACGCGACCACGCGCGCCAACTGGTGGACGGTGTTCGGCGACAGCCAGCTCGATGCGCTGATGTCCGAGGTGCAGATCTCGAACCAGAACATCAAGGCCGCCGAGGCGCAGTACCGCCTGGCCGTGGCCGCGCTGCAGGCGGCGCGCGCCGGCTTTTTCCCGATCGTCGACGCGCAGGCGGGGGCCTCGCGCGCGCGCGGCACCGGCGGCAATACGCTCAACGGCCAGAGCGCGACGCTGGGCGCGACCTGGGAAATCGACGTGTGGGGCCGCGTGCGGCGCCAGGTGGAAAGCAGCGAGGCGAGCGCGCAGGCCAGCCAGGCCGACCTGGCATCGACGCTGCTGTCGACCCAGGCGACGCTGGCGCAGAGCTATTTCCTGCTACGCGTGGCCGATGCGCAGAAGGCGTTGCTGGACCGCACCGTGGCGGATTACGCGAAGTCCTTGCAACTGGTGCAGAACCAGTACGCCGCCGGCACCGCGCAGCGCTCGGACGTGCTGCAGTCCGAAACCCAGCTCAAGAGCGCGCAGGCGCAGCAGATCGATATCCAGATCACGCGAGCGCAGCTCGAGCACGCCATCGCCATCCTGGTCGGCAAGCCGCCCGCGGCGCTGACGCTGGCCGCCGACGACTTCCGTGCCGCGCCGCCGCTCGTTCCCGCGGCGGTGCCGTCGGAACTGCTGGAGCGCCGCCCCGACATCGGCGCGGCCGAGCGCCGCATGGCCTCGGCCAATGCGCAGATCGGCGTGGCGCAGGCGGCCTACTATCCGACGCTGTCGCTGTCGGCCAGCGGCGGGCTGACCGCCAGCACGCTGGCGCGCTGGATGTCGCTGCCCGACCGCATCTGGTCGATCGGCGGCGGGCTGGCAGGCACGCTGTTTGACGGCGGATTGCGCAGCGCGGCCAAGGCGCAGGCGGTGGCCGTCTACGACCAGACCGTGGCCAACTACCGCCAGACCGTGCTGACGGCGTTCCAGGAAGTCGAGGACAACCTCGCTGCGCAGCGGCTGCTGGAGCAGGAAGCGGTGGTGCAGAACGACGCGCTGCGCTCGGCGCGCGAGGCGCTGGTGCTGGTCAACAACCGCTACCGCGCCGGCACCGCGGGCCTGCTCGACGTGCTGACCGCGCAGACCAGCGCCTACACTGCCGAACGCACCGCGCTGTCCATCACCGGCCGCCAGTACACGGCAGCAGTGGTGCTGATCAAGGCGCTGGGCGGCGGCTGGCATCCGCAGGCGCTGGGGGACCCCACCACGGGAAGCACCAGGGGCGCTGCCACTGCCACGGTGGGCCAGCGCTAGGCGGAAGCGCCGGGGCTCTCTCCCGGGACGTCGGCCGGCGCGCGCGGCAGCGGCTGCCGGCAGATCCGTTCGCGCAGCCAGGTGGCGGCCTTGCCCAGCGGCCGCTGCTTGTGCCACACCAGCTCCATCGCCACCGGCCAGTCCTGCTGCTGGAACGCCAGCGGCGGCGACACCAGCCGCGCCGCGGCCGGCGAATTGGCCACCACGTGCCACGGTACGAAGGCCCAGCCCAGCCCGCGCTTGACCAGCTCCACGATCACCCACTGGCTTTCCACCCACCACACGTCGGCAGCGACGCGCAGGCGCATCTTCTCTTCGCTGTCGGTGCGGGTCGCGACCATCAGCTGGCGATAGCGCTTGAGCTCTTCCCAGTCGACGCGCTGCCCCGCCAGCGGATGCTCGGGCGCGCACAGGATCTGCATCGGCACCCAGCCCAGCGCATGGAAGCCCAGCGCGGGCGGCAGCACCTCCTGCCGCCACATGATGCCGAGATCGGCACCGCCCTCCAGCACCAGGCGGCTGACGTCCTCCATCAGCGGAAACAGCAGTTCCAGCTCGACCGCGGGGAAGCGGCTGGAAAACTCCTCCAGCAGCATGCCCAGTGTCTCTTCGGGATAGAGCTCGTCGACCGCCAGCACCAGCCGCGTCTCCACGCCCTCGCCCAGGCTCTTGGCGACACCGCGGAAGTGTTCGCATCGCTCCAGGATCACGCGGGCCTCGGCCAGCAGGCGCTCGCCGGCGGGCGTCAGGACCGGGTAGCGGGCAGTGCGGTCGAACAGCGCATTGCCGGCGTCGATCTCCAGGTTGGACACGGCCGCGCTGACCACCGACTGGGCCTTGCCCAGCCGGCGCGCGGCGGCGGAAAAAGAGCCGGTATCGGCGGCGGCAACGAAGGCCTGCAGTTGATCGAGGGAGAGACTCATGCGGCGCCTCATTGGGGCATCTATCGGATATGCCGATAGTATCCAACTTGGCAATCCCTGCCCAGCAGATAGACTTGGCCCGGTCTGTACTTCTGCCCCGCAAGGAGGAACCCAATGCGCAACACCCGGGACCGTATCCGCCACGCCATCGGCTTTGAGGCGATCGGCCTGCTGCTCTTCGCTCCGCTGGCGAGCTGGGCGTTCGGCTACGATCTGCACCAGATGGGACTGATCGGCGCGGTCGCCTCGCTGATCGCCACCGGCTGGAACTACCTGTACAACCTGCTGTTCGACAAGGCGATGCTGCGCATCACCGGCCAGCTGCGCAAGTCGGTGCTGGTGCGCGTGCTGCACGCGATCCTGTTCGAACTGGGCCTGCTGGTAGTGTTCCTGCCGTCGTTGGCGTGGTACCTCGATATCAGCCTGCTCGACGCGCTGATCATGGATATCGCCGTGGCCGGCTTCTATATGGTCTATGCGCTGGTGTACAACTGGGTCTACGACATCGTCTTCCCGGTGCCGTCGCTGAAGCGCGCGACGGCCAAGCCCGACGGCGCGGCGCTGAGCTGAGCGCGGGTTTTTCCTGACCCCGGACAGGTCACTTCCGGGGCTTTCCCCGCCTTGCTGCGCGCGGTCGAATTGTTATACTCCATAACAAAATTCGATTCGACTGGACTCGATGCCGTTGCGCTCGCGCACCGGCATCGCCTGCAAGCGAGGAGACACCATGAAGATCGCAATCGCCGGAGGCGGCATCGGCGGACTGACGCTGGCGCTGCTGTGCCATCGCCACGGCATCGAGGCCGAAGTGTGGGAAGCCAGCGAATCGCTGCGCCCGCTGGGCGTGGGCATCAACCTGCTGCCGCACGCCGTGCGCATCCTGTCCGAGCTGGGGCTGCGCGATGCGCTGGCGGAACTCGCCATCGAAACCTCGTCCCTGTCCTACTACAACAAGCTCGGCCAGCGCATCTGGCATGAGCCGCGCGGGCTCGCGGCCGGCTACGACTGGCCGCAGTTCTCGATCCATCGCGGCGAGTTCCAGATGCTGCTGCATCGCACCGTGGTCGAACGGCTCGGTGACGGCGCCGTGCATACCGGGCATGCGTTCGAAACCGTGCTGGATACCGGCGCGGGCGGGCCGGTGCGCTTCGGGCTGCGCCGCCGCGACAACGACGCCGAGATCGAGGCCAGCGCCGACGTGCTGGTCGGCGCCGACGGCATCCACTCCGCGGTGCGTCGGCATTTCTATCCCACCGGCGACGCGCCCCGCTTCTCGCGCCGCATGCTGTGGCGCGCGGTCACCGAGGCGCCGCCCTACCTGGACGGCCGCTCGATGTTCATGGCCGGGCACCAGGACCAGAAGTTCGTTGCCTATCCGATCTCGGAACCACTGCGCCGCCAGGGCCGCTCGCTGGTCAACTGGATCGCCGAGCTGCGCGTGCCCGACAGCGTGCCCGGCAGTGTGCCCAACCCGCCGCCGCGCAGCGACTGGAACAAGCAGGTCGACAAATCCGTGTTCCGCGCCGCCTTCGCCGGCTGGCAATGGGACTGGATCGACATCCCCGCGCTGATCGACGGCGCCGAAGCGATCTATGAATTCCCGATGGTCGACAAGGACCCGCTGCCGCGCTGGACCTTCGACCGCGTCACGCTGCTGGGCGATGCCGCGCACCCGATGTACCCGATCGGCTCGAACGGCAGCGCGCAGGCGATCCTGGATGCGCGCTACCTGGTCGACAGCCTGCTTGGCACGCCCGACACCGGCTACGCGTTGCGCGAGTACGAGGCCGAGCGGCTGCCGCGCACCGCGGGTATCGTGCTGCGCAACCGGATGAACGGGCCTGAGCAGGTGATGCAGCTCGCCGAGGAACGCGCGCCGCAGGGCTTTGCCGATATCGGGCAGGTGATTCCGCGTGCGGAGCTGGAGGCGATTTCGCTGCGCTACAAGCAGTTGGCGGGGTTCGACCGGCAGTCGATGCAGGGCAACACATAGGCCGGTGCTCCAAAGCCACCCGAGCTAGCCTAAGCAAGGTGTTCTCCCTCTCCCCCGCCCTTACCGCAAGCGGGAGAGGGGAGCAAACAAGCGGTTGAGAAACACACAAGACCATTCAGACAGAGGAGACACCATGGTGCCCCTGCCCCCTACCAAGCTCACCCGCCTGGCGCTCGCCGCCGCCCTCGCCTTTTGCACCGGCACCGCCCTGGCCGACATCACCGTCGGTATCAGCCTGTCCACCACCGGCCCGTCGGCATCGCTGGGCATCCCGCAAAAGAACTCCCTGCCCTACCTGCCCCAGCGCATCGGCGGCGAAGCGGTGCGCTACATCGTGCTGGACGACGCCTCCGACCCCACGCAAGGCGCCAAGGTCGCACGCCGCTTCGTCGCCGAGGACAAGGTCGACATCATCCTCGGCTCGTCGGCCGTCGCACCGTCGATCGCCATCGCCGAGGTCGCGGACGAAAGCCAGACCGTGCAGCTCGCGTTCTCGCCGATCGAACTCAAGCCCGGCCGCGGCGCCTGGACCTTCCGCCTGGCGCAGCCGGTGCGGCTGATGGCCAATGCCGTGGCCGCCACCGCCAAGAACAACGGCATCAAGACCATCGGCTTTATCGGCTTTGCCGACGCCTATGGCGAGACCTGGCTGAAGGACTTCACCGCCGCGGCCACGGCCAACGGCATCCGCCTGGTCGCGACCGAGCGCTACGGCCGCGCCGATACCAGCGTGACCGCGCAGGCGATCAAGCTGATCGCCGTCAAGCCGGACGCCATCCTGATCGCCGGCGCGGGCACCGGCGCGGCGCTGCCGCACACCACGCTGCGCGAGCGCGGCTACGGCGGGACCATCTACCACACGCACGGAGCGGCCACCAAGGACCTGATCCGCATCGGCGGGCGCATGGTCAACGGTGCGATCCTGCCGGCCGGACCGGTGATCGTGCCGGAGCAGCTGCCCGCGGGCGACCCCGTGCGCAAGCCGGGGCTGGACTACGTCACCCGCTACGAGAAGCAGTACGGCGCCGACACCCGCACCCAGTTCGGCGCCCACGCCTACGATGCCGGACTGGTGCTAGAGCGGATCGTGCCGGTGGCGCTCAGGCACGCCAAGCCGGGCACGCCGGCGTTCCGCCAGGCGCTGCGCCACGCGCTGGAGACCGAGAAGGACATCGTGGTCTCGCACGGCGTGCTGAACTTCAGCGCGCAAGACCACTATGGCTTTGACCAGCGCGGCCGCGTTATGCTGACCATCGATAACGGCAACTGGAAGCTCCTCAAATGAATCCCGACGCATCCGGCGACCCACCCGCCACCGCAGGCAACAACAGTGGCGCAGGCGCCGCCGGCACGCGGCGCAAGGCGCAGGACCCGCTCGCCCCCAATCCCGCGGGCACGGGGGCCGACACCGGCTTCGATCCCCATGTGCCGAACGTGGACTATGGCGTGCTCGACAGCCTGGTCGGCTACGCCATCCGCCGCGCGCAGATCCGCATCTACGAAGACTTCGTGGTGTCGCTGGGGCAGTGGCAGATCACGCCGCCGCGGTTCTCGGCGCTGGTGATCATCTCGCGCAACCCGCACCTGAAGCTGACCGAGCTGGCTCGCATCCTCGGCATTGCGCGCTCGGGCGCGGTGCTGCTGGTCGATGCGCTGGAGGAGATGAAGCTGGTGGCGCGCCGCCCGGCGCCGGGCGACCGCCGCGCCTACAGCCTGGTGCTGACCCCGGCCGGGCGCCGCACGCTGGAAGCCGCCACGCAGGCGGTGGTCGAGCACGATGCGCATGTCGGCTCGGCGCTGACCGAGGCGGAACAGGCTACGCTGAAGTCGCTGCTGGCACGGCTGGCACCGCCGCGTGCCGGCTGACGGCGTAGCGGGCAAGCCTGCTGTCATCCGGCTGGCGGTTTGCATGCGTTAACATGGCCGCCATGCCAAGAACAACCGCCACGCCAACCGCATTGCGACCTGGCGCGCTGCTGCGCCGCCTGTCGCCCCTCCTTGCTGCTGCCCTGCTGCTGGCGGCGGGCCCCGCCCTCTCGCCGGCGCTGGCCAAGCCGCCGGCCAAGGCGCTTAGTGCCACCAAGGCCGCCAAAGCCGCCAAGGCAGAGCGGGCGACCAAGACAGGAAAAGCCGCCCGCGCCGCCGACCCGGCGCTGGTGCAAGCCGGCGTGCCGGCGCAGGTGGCCGCCGCGCTGCGTCGCGCCGGTGTGCCGGCCTCGGCCGCCAGCTTCTACGTGATCCGGATGGGCGCGCCCGCCGCGCGCGCCAGCTGGAATGCCCAGCAGCCGATGAACCCGGCCTCGACCATGAAACTGGTCACCACCTTCGCCGGGTTGCAGCTGCTAGGCCCGGATTACCGCTGGCAGACCTCGCTCTACGCCGACACCCAGCCCACCGGCGACGGCACCGTCAACGGCAACGTCTACCTGCGCGGGCGCGGCGATCCCAAGCTGGTGCCGGAGGAAATGGCCAAGCTGGTGGCCAGCGCGCGCGCCGGCGGCGCCACCACCATCAACGGCGACCTGGTGCTGGACCGCAGCTACTTTGCCGATGGCCTGGACGGCAACGGCACCATCGACGGCGAGGTGCAGCGCGCCTACAACGTCGGCCCGGATGCGCTGCTCTATGCCTTCAAGACGCTGTCGTTCACGCTGACGCCGGACCCGGCCACCCAGACCGTGGCGGTCAGCGTCACGCCCGCGCTGGCGCAACTGAAGCTCGACAACCGGCTGACGCTGACCAACGGCCGCTGCGGCGACTGGCAATCGAGCGCCGGCCCGACCGTGGCGGCGCAGCCGGACGGCACCGTGCTGGCGTCCTTTGCCGGCGATTATTCCAGCGGCTGCGGCGAGCAGGTGCTGAATATCGCCACGCTCTCCCATGCGGAATTTACCTGGGGCGGCTTCGTCGCCGAATGGCAGCGCGCCGGCGGGCGCTTTACCCACGTGCCCGCGCTGCGCAGCGGCCAGGTGCCGCGCGGCGCGGCGCTGCTGGCGCGCCACTACGGGCTGCCGCTGGCCGACATCGTGCGCGACATCAACAAGTTCTCGAACAACGTGATGGCGCGCCAGCTGTTCCTGACCATCGGCGCCGAGATCGACCGCGGCGGGCCGGCCAGTACCGAGCGCTCCGTACGCGTGGTGCGGCGCTGGCTGGCGCGCCAGGGCCTCGAAATGCCCGGCCTGGTGCTAGACAACGGCTCGGGCCTGTCGCGCGAGGAACGCATCAGCGCCTATGACATGGCGCGCCTGCTGCAGCAGGCCGCGGCCAGCAACGTGGGCCCGGTGCTGATCGATTCGCTGCCGGTCCTGGGCGTCGACGGCACGCTGCGCAACCGGCTGACGCGCGCCGACGCGGCCGGCAGCGGCTACCTGAAGACCGGCACGCTGGCCGACGTGCGCGCCCTGGCCGGCTATGTCGATTCGGCCGAGGGCGGCCGCTATGTGGTGGTGAGCATGATCAACCACCCCAACGCGTCGCAGGCGCAGGAGGCGCACGACGCGCTGATGCAGTGGGTGTACCGCGGCGCACCCTGACGCCGCGCGACGACAGGCCGCGGCGGATGGCCGTGGCCTGCCGCCAACGCCGGGCGGCATTTTGTTAAGCGGCCACTTACCAGGCTGCGATCCACCCCTATAATGGCAAGGTGCCGACCGCGTCCTGCGGCGGCAGCCTTCCGGGCGGGCCCTCGGCCCCGGGCCCGCATTGCCCCCTCTTCCTCAGACATGACTTCCCGACAACCCTCGGTGTGGTTGCGCCTCTGGCATCGCTTCGCACCCGCCGAACGCGCCGGCTTTATCGCCGGCGCACGCTACTTTGCCCCGTCCCTGCCCGCGGTGTTTTCCTGGGGCCTGGTCACCGGCGTGGCGATGAGCAAATCCGTGATGACCGTGCCCGAAGCCATCGGCATGTCGCTGCTGGTCTACGCCGGCTCGGCGCAGCTGGCGGTGCTGCCGCTGTTCGCGGCCGGGCTGCCGCTGTGGACGGTCTTTCTGACCGCGACCATGGTCAACCTGCGCTTCGTGATCTTCAGCGCGGCGATGCAGCCCCACTTCAGCTACCTGACGCTGCCGCGGCGCACGGTGCTGGGCTTCTTCAACGGCGACCTGCATTTCGTCTACTTCATGCAGAAGTACAGCACGCCGGGCTATGAGCCCGGCAAGGAAGGCTACTTCTGGGGCATGGCGCTGACCAACTTCGCGATGTGGCAGGTGTCGTCGGTCATCGGCATCGTGCTGGCCAGTCTCTTCCCCGACAGCTGGGGGCTGGGCGTGGCGGGGACGCTGGCGCTGATCCCGGTGATGATCGCCACCATCAGTTCGCGCTCGACGCTGATGGCGGTGGTGATTTCGGCGGTGCTGGCGCTGCTGTGCTTCGACTTGCCATACCGGCTCGGGCTGGTGGTGGCGGTGGTGGGGGCGATTGCTGCCGGCATGGCCAGTGATGACCTTGCAGCGCGCGCGGCATTGCGGGGGATCCGCCGCCGGCGCAAGACCAGGGCAATCGCGCGGGCAGCCTCGACGCAGACAACACCGGGAGACCGCGCATGAGCCATGGCGAGATCTGGATTGCCATCGTTGGCATGGGCGTTGTGACCGTGGTGACGCGGGCGCTGTTCCTGATGGCCGGCGAGCATGTCACCGTGCCGGACCGGCTCCAGCGCGCGTTGCGTTATGCGCCGGCGGCGGCGCTGGCGGCGATCATCCTGCCGGACCTGATGACGTGGCAGGGGCACTTCACGGTGGCGTTGTCGAACGACAAGCTGATGGCGGGGGTAGCGGCTACGCTGTTCTACCTGCTGACCAGGAAGATGGTGGGGATGATTGCGGTGGGGATGGCGGTTTATACAGGGTTGCGGCTGTTTGGCGGCTGATACCGCCGAGCCTGCAGGGGAAAAAAATAAAACGGCTTCGCCTCCGATGGAGCGCGAAGCCGTTTTCGCTTGCGTGACGCCTGTGCCGGGGCCCTACCCTGCGAACGCCGCAGCCGCCCGTTCCAACCGGTCGCGCACGCCGGCCCAGTCCGGCCCTTCCGGCAGCGGCTCGAACATCAGCTGCGTGTAGCCCTGCTTATCCAGCTTGCGCAGCAGCCGATACAACTCCCGCGCAAAGGCCGCAGCATCCGCAGGCGCCTGCACCCAGGTACAGCGCTGGTCCGCCAAGGGCGCGCGCCCGACCCACGCCACACGGGCGTCCTCCGGCAGTGCTGCGAGATGCGCGGAAGCTGACTGCGCATCGGCCAGCAACAACGGCGTATGCGGAGCGTAGTGGGCCTTGAGCGTGCCGGAGGCACGCGGCGCCGCGGCGTCGGGCGGCAACGGCGCCTCCCCCAACACTTCCGCCATCATCGCGGCAGTAATCGCACCAGGGCGCAGCAATACTGGCCCAATCCCCTGGTCCAGCCGCGACAGGTCGACGATGGTCGATTCGATCCCGACTTCGACGCCGTCGCCTTCCAGCACATACACCGCATCGCCGAACTCGTCGCGCACATGCTGCGCCGTGGTCGGGCTGACCTGCCCGAACTTGTTCGCCGAAGGCGCCGCGATGCCGCCACGGCCGCGCTTGAAGCGCGACAGCAGGGTCTGCGCCACCGGGTGAGACGGGCAGCGCAGGCCGATGCTGTCCTGGCCCCCTGCCACCGCCGCGTGGATATGGGCGGCACGCTTGAGGATCAGCGTCAGCGGACCGGGCCAGAAGGCGTCGATCAGCTTCTGCGCGGCCTCGGGGACCTCGTCGGTCCAGTAGCCGATGTCGGCGCCGTCGACCACGTGCACGATCATCGGGTGGTTCGAGGGCCGGCCCTTGAGCGCGAAGATGCGGGCGACCGCCTCGGGGTTCTCCGCGTCGGCGCCGAGGCCGTAGACGGTCTCGGTGGGAAAGGCGACCAGTTCCCCGGCCTCAAGCAGGCGGACGGCTTCGTCCAGTTCGGCGGCCGTGGGTATGCGCGGCGACATCGTGTTCCTTGGAGTCTGGCTTCAGAGGGGGATATGCAGCGCCTGCGCCGCAGCGGCAAAGGCAGCGTCGGCCGCGTCGGCATGCTCGCCCACGCAGTTGATATGGCCCATCTTGCGCGACGGGCGTGCGTCGCTCTTGCCGTAGAGGTGCAGCTTGGCGCCGGGCTGTGCCACCACCTCGTCCCAGGCGGGGGTGCGTTCCAGGCCGAACTCGAACCACACATCGCCCAGCAGGTTCAGCATCTTGCCGGCCGAGTGCTGGCGCGTGTTGCCCAGCGGCAGACGCGCCATCGCGCGCACCTGCTGCTCGAACTGGCTGGTCTCGCACGCGTCCATGGTGATGTGGCCGGAGTTGTGCGGGCGCGGCGCCATCTCGTTGGCGACCAGCGAGCCGTCGGTCAGCACGAAGAACTCGATGCACAGCACGCCCACGTAGCCCATCTCGGTGGCGATGGCCGCGGCGGCGGCGCGCGCGCGGTCCGCGATTTCCGGCGAAACGCTGGTCGACGGCATTTCCGTCGAGAACAGGATGCCGTCGCGGTGCACGTTCTCGGCGAGCGGCCAGGTGGCGGTGGAACCGTCCGCGGCACGCGCGGCCAGCACCGACACTTCATAGGCCAGCGGCAGCATCTGCTCCAGCACGCATGGCACGTGCTGCATCGCCTTCCAGGCGGCGCGCACGTCGTCGCGCGTCTTCACGCGCGCCTGGCCCTTGCCGTCATAGCCCATGCGCGCGGTCTTGAGGATGCCGGGCAGCACGTGGTCGGGCAGCTGGTCGACGTCGGCGTCGTGCTGGATCACCCAGTGCGGGGCCGTGGGCACGCCGGTGCGTTCGGCGCAGGCGGCGAAGAACTTCTTCTCGCCGATGCGGTTCTGCGCGATCGACACGCAATAGCCGCGCGGCGCGACGAAGGCGCCGAGCTGCTCGAGGCGGTCCAGCGACAGCGACGGCACGTTCTCGAACTCGGTGCTCACCGCCTCGCACAGCTTGCCCATCTCGGCCAGCGCGGCCTCGTCGGTGTACTGGGCGCAGATATGCTTGTCCGCCACCACGCCCGCCGGGCTATCCTGGTCCGGATCGAGCACGCACACGCGATAGCCCATGGCCTGCGCCGCATGCGTGAACATGCGGCCAAGCTGGCCGCCGCCCAGCATGCCCAGCCACGCGCCGGGCAGGATGGGCGCGTCGGGACGGTCGACGCCGAACTCGGCGCGCGATTCCGGCGTGTGGGCTTCGGAGAGGTAGGGATGGATATCGGTGGGCATTGCTCGGTTCCGTATGGGGCGGAGAAGGACTGCGCGAAGAATTACAGCGGCAGCGTCATCGCGCGCGCGGCTTCGGTCTGCTTCGCGCGGAAGGCTTCCAGCGCGGCGGCCAGCGCTTCATCGGTGGTGGCCAGCGTGGCGATCGCGTGCAGCGCGGCGTTTGCGGCACCGGCCTCGCCAATGGCGAAGGTGGCGACCGGCACGCCCTTGGGCATCTGCACGATCGACAGCAGCGAATCCTCGCCGCGCAGGTACTTGGACGGTACCGGCACGCCGAACACCGGCACGATGGTCTTGGCGGCGATCATGCCCGGCAGGTGCGCGGCACCGCCGGCACCGGCGATGATGGCGCGGATGCCGCGGCTGCGCGCGCTCTCGGCATAGCGGAACATGTCGTCGGCCATGCGGTGCGCGGACACCACCTGGGCCTCGAACGGCACGCCGAAATCCTTCAGCATGGCCACCGCGTGCTGCATCACGTCCCAGTCGGAACTGCTGCCCATCACCACGCCGACCAGCGGCTTGTCTTGCTTGCTCACTTTATCTGTTCCTTCGATGGTCGCTCCCGCACGCGCGGGAACGACGGCCATGGCTTACTGCAGTTCTTCGCCCGTCAGCCGCGTCAGCGCCTCACGGTACTTGGCCGCGGTCTTCTCGACCACGTCGTCCGGCAGCTTCGGCGCCGGCGCGGTCTTCGGCCACGGCTTGCCGTCGATGCGCACGGCCTCGAGCCAGTCGCGCACGAACTGCTTGTCGAACGACGGCGGGTTGGTGCCGACCTGGTACGAATCGGCCGGCCAGAAGCGCGACGAATCGGCGGTCAGGACCTCGTCCATCAGGGTCAGCACGCCATTGTCGTCCAGGCCGAACTCGAACTTGGTGTCGGCGATGATGATGCCACGCGTGGCGGCGAACTCGGCCGCTTCCTTGTACAGGCGGATCGAGATCTCGCGCATCTTGCGCGCCAGCGCGATGCCGATGCGGGCCTCGACCTCGGCGAACGAGATGTTCTCGTCGTGCTCGCCCATCTCGGCCTTGGCGGCCGGGGTGAAGATCGGCTCGGGCAGCTTCTGCGCGTTCTGCAGGCCCGGCGGCAGCTGGATGCCGCACACCTTGCCGGTGGCCTGGTAGTCCTTCCAGCCGCTGCCGGCGAGGTAGCCTCGCACCACCGCTTCCACCAGGATCGGCTTCAGGCGCTTGACCACCACGGCGCGGCCCTTGACCTGCTCCACTTCCTCGGGCGCGACCACGGTTTCCGGGGCGATGCCGGTCTCGTGGTTCGGCACGATGTGCGCCAGCTTCTTGAACCAGAAGTTCGCCATCTGGTTCAGCACGCGGCCCTTGGCCGGAATCGGTTCGCCCAGGATGACGTCGAAGGCCGACAGCCGGTCGGTAGTGACGATCAGCAGCTTGTCGTCGCCGACGGCGTAGTTGTCGCGCACCTTGCCGTGGCCCAGCAGCGGCAGCGAATTGATGGAGGACTGGTAGAGAGCGTTGGACATGATGGTTCCGATAAAACGGCGAAGCCGCCGGGCGCTGGAAGCGTGCCGCGGCGGCCGGAACTGCAATCCGCCTTCCGCTTGCGTGGAAGGCGGACAAGGGACATTACTGCACGACCTGCGCCAGCTTGCCCGACTTGTACTGCTGTGCGACGTCGGTCAGGCCGATCGGCTTGATCTTGCTGGCCTGGCCTTCGCAGCCGAAGGCGATGTAGCGGGCCTTGCACACCTGCTTGGCGGCCTCGCGGGCCGGCTTCAGGTATTCGCGCGGGTCGAACTTGCTCGGGTTCTCGGCGAAGAAGCGGCGGATCGCGCCGGTCATGGCCAGGCGGATGTCGGTGTCGATGTTGATCTTGCGCACGCCGTACTTGATCGCTTCCTGGATTTCCTCGACCGGCACGCCGTAGGTTTCCTTCATGTCGCCGCCGAACTTGCGGATCTCTTCCAGCAGCTCTTGCGGAACGGACGACGAGCCGTGCATCACCAGGTGGGTGTTGGGGATGCGGGCGTGGATTTCCTTGATGCGGCTGATCGCCAGGATGTCGCCGGTCGGCTTGCGGGTGAACTTGTAGGCGCCGTGCGAGGTGCCGATGGCGATCGCCAGGGCGTCGAGCTGGGTGGCCTTGACGAAGTCGGCGGCCTGCTCGGGATCGGTCAGCAGCATGGAGTGGTCCAGCACGCCTACGGCGCCGATGCCGTCTTCTTCGCCGGCTTCGCCGGTTTCGAGCGAGCCCAGGCAGCCCAGTTCGCCTTCGACGGTCACGCCGACGGCGTGGGCCAGCTGCACCACCTTGCGGGTCACGTCGATGTTGTACTCGTACTCGGCCGGGGTCTTGCCGTCTTCACGCAGCGAACCGTCCATCATCACCGACGAGAAGCCCAGGTCGATCGCGCCCTGGCAGATCGCCGGCGACTGGCCGTGGTCCTGGTGCATCACCACCGGGATATGAGGATAAGCCTCGACCGCGGCCTCGATCAGGTGGCGCAGGAAGTGCTCGCCGGCGTATTTGCGCGCGCCGGCCGAGGCTTGCATGATCACCGGAGCGTTGACCTCGTCGGCGGCCTGCATGATGGCCTGCACTTGCTCGAGGTTGTTGACGTTGAAGGCCGGCAGGCCGTAGCTGTTCTCGGCAGCGTGGTCCAGCAGCTGGCGCATCGATACGAGTGGCATGTCTAACTCCTAAATAAAAATGGGGTGTCTCTGCGTATTCTTCTGTCGGCGCTTATTGCCCAAGCCTGCCGGCGGCGCCATGTTCGCGCATCTCGCGCGGGCATTCAGTCGGGCATGGCACACACGGCTTCACCATCACCATCAGCTACCTACCCTGACGATCTTCAGGGTATTGGTACCGCCCGGCTGGCCCATCGGCTCGCCGATGGTCAGCACGATGAAATCGCCGCGCTGCACCACGCCTTGCGCCAGCAGCAGTTCTTCCGCCTGCTCCAGCGCGGTGTCTCGGTCGGCGCTGGACTGCAACGGCAGCGGCACCACGTTGCGGTACAGCTGCATCTTGCGCTGCGAGGCCAGGTTGGGCGTCATCGCATAGATCGGCACATGGATGCGGTGCCGGCTCATCCACAATGCGGTGGCGCCGGAATCGGTCAGCGCGGCAATCGCCTTCACCTGCAAATGATAGGCCGTGAACAGCGCACCCATCGCCACCGACTGGTCGATGCGCGAAAAGGTCTGGTTCAGGAAATCGGTGTCGAGCTGCACCACCTCGGACTTCTCGGCTTCGACGCAGACCGCGGCCATGGCTTCGACGGTCTCCACCGGGTAGCGCCCGGCGGCGGTCTCGGCCGACAGCATCACGGCGTCGGTGCCGTCCAGCACGGCGTTGGCCACGTCCGAGACCTCGGCACGCGTCGGCACCGGGTTGACGATCATGCTTTCCATCATCTGCGTGGCGGTGATGGTCAGCTTGTTGGCCTCGCGCGCCAGCTTGATCATGCGCTTCTGCAGCGCCGGCACGGCGGCATTGCCCACTTCCACGGCCAGGTCGCCGCGCGCCACCATGATGCCGTCGGAGGCCTGCAGGATCTCTTCCAGCACGCCCGGATGGATGGCCTCGGCGCGCTCGATCTTGGCGATCATGCGGGCCTTGTGGCCGTGCGGCTGGCCGGCCACGGCGACGAGCTGGCGCGCCATTTCCATGTCGGTGGCGTTCTTGGGGAAGCTGACGGCAACGTAGTCCGCGCCCAGGGCCATGGCGGTCTTGATGTCGTCCATGTCCTTGGCTGTCAGCGCCGGCGCCGACAGCCCGCCGCCCTGGCGGTTGATGCCCTTGTTGTTGGACAGCTCGCCGCCCACGCGCACGGTGGTGAAGATCTCGGTGCCGAACACGCGGTCCACCACCAGCACGATCAGGCCGTCATTGAGCAGCAGCAGGTCACCCGGGCCGACGTCGCGCGGCAGGTCCTGGTAGTCCAGGCCGGCGCGCTCCTCGTTGCCGAGCTGGCAATTGGAATCGAGGATGAAGGGATCGCCCGGCTTCAGCGTGATCTTGCCGTGCTCGAACTTGCCGACGCGGATCTTGGGGCCTTGCAGGTCGGCCATGATGGCAACTTCGCGCCCGCACGCCTGCGCGGCCTCGCGCACCATGCTGGCCCGGTCGATATGGTCCTGGGCGGTGCCGTGCGAGAAATTCAGCCGCACCACGTCGACCCCCGCCGCGATCATGCGCGTGAGCACCTCCAGCGAGCTGGAGGCGGGGCCGATGGTGGCAACGATCTTGGTAGAACGAGTCATGCGCGGAATTCCTTGTTCAGAGCTCGATGTCCCGGGAGGCGCGGGGATGTGGCATGCCGCCGGGGCCGGCGGATGCGTCAGCCTGCGGCGCGCTGCTCCAGCACTTCGAACGCGGGCAGCTTCTTGCCTTCCAGGAATTCCAGGAACGCACCGCCGCCGGTCGAGATATAGCCCACGCGGTCGGCAATGCCGTACTTGGCGATGGCGGCCAGCGTGTCGCCGCCGCCGGCGATTGAGAACGCCTTGGAATCGGCGATGGCCTCGGCCAGCACCTTGGTGCCGTTGCCGAACTGGTCAAACTCGAACACGCCTACCGGGCCGTTCCAGACGATGGTGCCGGCGGCCTTGAGCTGCTCGGCCAGTTGCACGGCGGTCTTGGGGCCGATGTCGAGGATCATGTCGTCGTCGGCCACGTCCTTGACGTCCTTGACGGTGGCCGCGGCGGTGGCGCTGAATTCCTTGGCGCACACCACGTCGACCGGGATCGGCACCGAGGCGCCGCGCCTGGCCATGATGTCGATGATGGCCTTGGCGTCGCCGATCAGGTCGGCTTCGGCCAGTGACTTGCCGATCTTCAGGCCGGCAGCCAGCATGAAGGTATTGGCGATGCCGCCGCCGACGATCAGGTTGTCGACCTTGTCGGCCAGCGACTTCAGGATGGTCAGCTTGGTCGAGACCTTGGAACCGGCCACGATCGCCACCAGCGGACGCGCCGGCTGGCCCAGGGCCTTGCCCAGCGCGTCGATCTCGGCGGCCAGCAGCGGGCCGGCGCAGGCGCTCGGGGCGTATTTGGCGATGCCGTGGGTGGTGGCTTCAGCGCGGTGGGCGGTGCCGAAAGCGTCGTTGACGTAGACGTCGCACAGCTTGGCCATCTTCTGCGCCAGCTCGTCGCTGTTCTTCTTCTCGCCCTTGTTCACGCGGCAGTTCTCCAGCAGCACCACCTGGCCCGGCGCCACTTCGACGCCGTCGACCCAGTCCTGCACCAGCTTGACCGGCTTGCCCAGCAGCTCGGACAGGCGCGTGGCGATCGGTGCCAGCGAATCCTCGGGCTTGAGCTCGCCTTCGGTCGGGCGGCCCAGGTGGGACGTGACCATCACCGCCGCGCCGGCGTCCAGGCACGCCTGGATGGCGGGCACCGAGGCGCGGATGCGGGTGTCCTCGGTGATATTGCCGGCGTCGTCCTGTGGCACGTTCAGGTCGGCGCGGATAAACACCCGCTTGCCGGAGATTTTGCCTTGGGAAATCAGATCGGAAAGACGCAGGACAGAGGTCATGGCGGTGGTTGGCGCGAGATTTCGCTGAAAAATCGGGGAAACGGGCATTTTACCTGATCGCGGTCAACGCTTTGCCGATTCCGGGCTGAATCGCCTTCCCGTGTGCCGCCATCGGCACAACCGTAACGACCTTCCGCACCGCGGGGCATCCCACCCCCACCGAAGAAGGGTCCTGGGGATACCCCCGTGTTCCCCCGAGTGCGGTAATGTATGCAACGTCTGCTAGATCAGACACGTAGCCAATGCAGAGCCGCCCCGATAGCGGCCATAAGAACAAAGAAAGCGGAAATAACAATAATCATCCGGGCGTGCGCGGGGGCGCACCGCCGGGACCGCGCATTTTTGTCGCGAATGCAGGGGGTAGTCAGATGAAAGAAGCCGACATGCACGGAGCGATCCGTGGCTTGTACGAGGGCATTCTCGATCCCGGTGCCTGGCAGCAGAGCCTGCGCACCCTGACGGAACTGGTCGGCACGGCCCACGCCTCGATGATGGTCTGGGACACCGTGCGCGACCAGGTCACGGTCAACGAAATCGTCAATCCGGTGGTGGAGCTGTTTTCGGAATACCAGTCGGACTACCAGGCCATCGATCCGGCCAAGCATTTCGCACCGCGCATGCGGCCGGGCGACTGGTATATCGACGCGCGCGAACTGGGCGAAGGCGCAATGGCGCGCCACCCGTTCTACCGCGATTTCTTCCATCGCTTCGACCTGCACTCCTACGTGGCCTGCCTGGTCGCGCGCCAGCCGCACTATGAGGTCTATTTCTCGATGCAGCGCGCGCGCACGCAGCCGCTGTTCTCGGCTGGCGATACCGGCGGCCTGGACTGGATCATCCCGCATATGCGCAGCGCCATGGCGATGCGCGACCGCACGCTGGGGCTGACGGTGCTGGCGCGCCTGTCGACGCAGCTGGTGGAGCGCCTGAATTTTGCGCTGCTGGTGTTCTCGCCACAGCGCCAGGTGCTGCTGAGCAACCGCGCCGGCGAGCGCTGGGTGCGGCGGCTGGACCCGGCCGGCAAGGTCTCCGAATGGACCCTGTCGCGCCCCTTCGCCGAGATGCTGCAGGCCGCCTGTGATCCGCAGCACCCGGTAGCCGCGCAGGCCGCGCGCGCCAGCGACGGCAACGGCACCACCGCGCAGGTGATCGTGCTGCCGCTGCCACCCTCACATGCCTTTGCCGAGCAGTGGCAGGAGCCAGCGGCGCTGGTGGTGGTGCATGAGGCGGACAGCGCGCCGCTGTTGCTGGCGCCCGTGCTGCGCGACCTCTACGGCCTGACGCGGGCGGAAACCCGGCTGGCCACGCAACTGGCCACCGGCCAGGGCCTGCCCGAAGTGAGCCAGCAGCTGAACATCCGCCATGAAACGGCGCGCACGCAGCTCAAGGCCGTGTTCCACAAGACCGGCACCAACAGCCAGGCCCAGCTGACCCACCTGCTGGCGCGCCTGGGTGCGGCGCTGGAGGGGGGCGCGCCGCCTGCCTGACGGGCCGTCCCCAGCTCACCATCTGGAGCACGCCTGGCGTGCCAGCCGGCGCCGATCCGGCGGCCGGCCCCCGGCGCGTTAGCAGGCACGAAAAGTACCAAAAATACAAAAAAAGAAGAAGGGAACCCATGAGCGACACACAGATGCACGAGACCATTCGCGCGCTGTACGAGGGAATCTTTGATGCCGAGGCCTGGCAGCGCAGCCTCGGCGCACTGTGCCAGGCCAGCGACAGCGTGCATGCCGCGCTGGTGGTGCTGGACACCGTCCACGAGCGCGTGCTGGTCAACCAGGTAATCAACCAGGTGCCGGAAGAAGTGGCCGCCTATCACGAGTACTACGAAGCCATCGACCCGGCGCTGCCGTTCGCGCCGCGCATGTCGGTGGGCAGCTGGTATATCGATTCGCGCGAGCTGGGCGCGTATGCGATGCGGCATTCGCCCTTCTATGGCGAGTTCTTCCGCCAGTTCGGGCTGTCATCGCTGATGGCCTGCCTGGTTGAGCGCAAGCCGCACTACGAGGTGTTCCTGTCGCTGCAGCGCCCGCAGGGCCGCGACCACTATTCGCCCGAGGATGCGCGCGCGCTCGACTGGGTGATCCCGCACGTGCGCCACGCCATCGCGCTGCGCGACCGCACCCACCAGGTGTCGGCGCTGGCGCATGCCTCGTCCCAGCTGATGGAGCGGTTGCCCTTTGGCGTGATCGTGTTCCAGGACGACGGCAAGGCCTTGCTGACCAACAGCATCGGCGAAGCCTGGGTGCGGCGGCTGCTGCCCGCGGTGTCGGTCGAAACCAGCGCCGCGGCGATGTCTGCCACGGGCCTGCGCCAGGAAGAATGGCGCCTGTCGCGCCCGTTCGCCGAGGCGCTGCGCGCCGTGTCCGACCCGGCCAACCCGCAGCCGGCGCAGGCGCTGCGCGCGGTCGACGGCGCCGGCCGCCAGGCGCAGATCATCCTGCTGCCACTGCCGCCGGCCCATCACCTGGCCATCGACTGGCAGCGCCCGACCGTGCTGGTGGCGATCCACGAACCCGGCATCGCGCCGGTGACGCTGCCGGCCGTGCTGCGCGATCTCTACGGGCTGACGCCGGCGGAAACGCGGCTGGCGATGCAGTTGTCATCTGGCATCGGGCTGCCCGAGGCGTGTGAGTTGATCGGCATCCGGCGGGAGACTGGGCGCACGCAGTTGAAGGCGATTTTTACCAAGACTGCGACGGGGACGCAGGCGCAGTTGGCGCATTTGTTGACGCGGTTGGGGGTTAGGGGGTAAGGGGGATTGGGTTGGGGTGTCTTCGTGCTGAAGCTGTGCCTGTGGCAGGCATCGGGTAGGTGCTCGACGGCCCTCCGCTGCGGCCGGCATCTCGTAGCTGCGCGACGGCCACCTCTGCGGTTTGCGTCTGGTAGATGTTCGACGGCCCCCCTTCAATCAACCGACGCCCCCACCGTCTTAACCACCCCCGCCCACTTCTGCCGATCCGCCTTCACCGTAGCCTTGAACTGATCCACCGTCTCAACCCGCGGCGTGTTGCCGGCGTCAACCAGCTTCTGCCGAATCGCCGGCGTTTCCAGCGCCACCTTGACCGCGTCATTGATCTTGCGCGCGATCTTCGGGTCCAGGCCCTTGGGGCCGAAGAAGCCGAACCAGATGGTGCTGTTGAAGCCCGGCACGCCGCTCTCGGCGATGGTCGGCACGTCGGGGATCACCTGCACGCGCTGTTTGGTGGTCACGCCCAGCAGGCGCACCTTGCCGGCGCGGTACTGCGGCAGCACGCTCTGCACCTGGTTGAAGATGCAGCAGACCTCGCCCTTCACCACCGCCTGCAGCGCATCGGGGCCGCCCTTGTACGGCACGTGGACCATGTCGAGTCCGGCGCGCGCGTTGAACTCGGCAAACGCCAGGTGCGTGCCGGTGCCGTTGCCGGTGGACGCGAAGTTGTACTTGCCGGGGTTGGCCTTGACCTTCTCGATGAATTCCTTGACCGATTTCACGTCGATCACGGCCGGGTTGACGGTCAGCACGTTGGAAACCTCGACCAGCGGCGCGACCGGGGTGAAATCGGCTTCGGCATCAAACGGCAGGTTCTTGTACAGCGCCGGGTTGATGCCGTGAGTGGCGGCGGTGCCGAGCAGCAGCGTGTAGCCATCCGGCCTGGCGTGCGCCACCACTTCGGAGGCGACGTTGCCGCCGGCACCGGGCCGGTAGTCGTAGATGATGGTGGTCTTGAGCGACTTCTGCAGCGATTCCTGCAGCGTGCGGCCGACGATGTCGACGCCCGAGCCGGCGGTAAAGCCCATCAGGATCGTCACCGGCTGCGTCGGCCATTCGCCCGGGCCCTGGGCGCGCGCCGGACCGGTCACGGCGGCGGCGGCGCACAGCGCGGCCAGGCCGGCGCCCAGGCGGGAAGCGGAACGGAAGGACAAGCGCGGAAGCAGGCGGGACGAATTAGGCATGGGGGCACCGTCGGAAAGAGTCAGGACTGAACAAGGGGCCGGCCGGGATCTGAGCCCCGGGCCAGCGCCACAAGATAGCAAGGTTCCTGCCAAAACCAAACGACCAAGTTCGCTTGAGGGTATGCCGTGCGGGCATATGGTGCACCACAGCGTCCCGCACCGCACCGGTCAGCGCCGCAGCAACCCCACCAGTTCGTCGATCTCCGGCAATGGCGCGCCCGTGCCCGCCGCGCTGTCGTCGTCGGCTTCCAGCAGGCCGTCGGCCAGCGCGCGCTTGTCGCGGTGCAGGTCGACGATGCGCTCCTCGATGGTGCCGGCATTGATCAGCCGGTACACCGTCACCGGGCGCTGCTGGCCGATGCGGTGCGCGCGGCCCATGGCCTGGTCTTCGGCGGCGGGGTTCCACCACGGGTCGGCGATGATCACATAGTCGGCCGCGGTCAGGTTCAGGCCGAAGCCGCCGGCCTTCAGGCTGATCAGGAAGACATCGCCCTCGCCCGCCTGGAAGGCGGCCACGCGGCGCGTGCGCTCGGCCGCGGGGGTGGCCCCGTCCAGGTATTGCAGCGCCAGCCCGGCGCACTCAAGCCCCTGGCGCAGCAGCTGCAGGAAATCGACGAACTGGCTGAACACCAGCGTCTTGTGGCCACTGGCGGCGAGCTCGCCGGCCAGGTCGACAAAGGCGCGCAGCTTGGCGCCCTCCGATAGCTGGCCGCTGATCTCGGGCGTGACCAGGCGCGGATCGCAGGCCGCGCGGCGCAGCCGCATCAGCTGCGCCAGCACGTGGATGCGTGCCTGCGCCTGGTGCTGGGCCTGCGCCAGGGCGCGCGCCCGTGCTCCCGCCGGCGCGCCTTGGGTGGCCTTGCGCGCGGCTTCCACGCGCGCCAGCGCGGCCTCGGCTTCGGTCTGGGCCTGGCGGCGCAGCGCCTCGTAGTGGGCAGCCTCGACCGGCTCGGGCTCGACCCGGATCACCAGCTCCGTGCGTGGCGGCAGTTCGTCCAGCACCTGCGCCTTGGTCCGGCGCAGCACGAAGGGCGCGATCATGCGGCGCAACCGCTGGCGCGCCTCGCGCACGCCGCCGCGCTCGATCGGGTTGGCGAAGTGTTCGTTGAAGCGCGCCAGCGAGCCCAGCAAACCCGGGTTGCAGAAGCGCATCACCGACCACAGCTCGGCCAGCCGGTTCTCCACCGGCGTGCCGGTCAGCGCCATGCGGAAGCCTGACGGCAGCTCGTACATCGCCTGCGCGCGCCGCGTGACCGCGTTCTTGAACGCCTGCGCCTCGTCGGCGACCACGGTGTTCCAGTCGCGCGCGCAGAAGTCCTTGCGCGCCTGCTGCAGCAGCGTGTACGAGACGATCACGAGGTCATGCGGACCGGCCTGGGCCAGCAGGGTTTCGCGTTCGCCTTCCGCGTAGACATGGACGTTGAGCGTGGGCGCGAAGCGGCGCGCCTCGGCGGCCCAGTTGCCGCACACCGAGGTCGGCGCGATCACCAGCGCGGCGCCGCCGCCGGCGCGCGCCACCAGCACCGCCAGCGCCTGCAGCGTCTTGCCCAGGCCCATGTCGTCGGCCAGGCAGGCGCCCAGGCCCGAGGCGGCCAGCGTCATGGCCCAGCGATAACCGGCCTCCTGGTAGGGGCGCAGTTCGGCCGCCAGCGTCGGCGGCACCGCGATCTCGGTTTCGCGCGCCGCGCGCAGGCGGGCGATGCGCTGGCGGAAGTGCGCATCGGGGTCGATGCCAACGCCGGCCAGCACGTCGTCCAGCCACGGCGTGGCCATCTGCGGCACGCGGATGCCGTCAGGGACGCGCTCGCCGACGCCGGCGAGGTCGCGCAGCCGGCCGCGCAGCGCGCGCGTCAGCGCCACGTAGACGCCCTGCCCCATCGGCACGAAGCGCCCGGCCTGGCTGCCGGTCCAGTCGATCAGCTTGCCCAATTCCAGCACCAGCCCCTCGGCCACGCGCAGCTCGCCCGCCAGCCGGTACCACGCGCCGCGGCTTTCGATCTGCACGCCGAGTTGCGGCAGGTCGGCCGGCAGCACGCGGATCTCCTTGCCGCGCGGCCATTCCACGGACTGCACCGCGGGCAGTCCGGGCAGTGCTTCCAGCACGGACAGCGCGTCTTCGGGATCGTCCAGGGTCCAGGTGTACTCGCCGCCCGGCGGCGACTGGGTCACCAGCACCGGCAGCGCGGCGAAGACCTCGGCCACGCTCGCCAGCTCGGCCTCGAGGTCGCGCTGCGTGGCCAGGGTCTCGCCGCGCACCGCGGCCATCAGGCGCTCGCGCCCCGCACCGGGGGCCAGGCGTGGCCCGAGCGGGCCCAGCGGCGTCACCACCAGCCGCAGCGAGATGCCGCGGGCCACGGGCGCCACTTCGGCGCGCAGCTGCGTCTCGGCCTCCACCGCCCGCGTGCCGACTGCCTGGTCGGCATGGACCTGGAAGTGGCCGGCCAGCGCGCGCAGGGTCTGGTCAAGCTGGGCCTGGCCGTCCGCGGGGATCGCCAGGCCGTCACCGACCAGCCGCGCGGCATCGAACTGCGCCGGGGTGTAGCGGATCACCCGCAGCCGGTGCGGGCCGTCGCGCACCACCGTGACCTGGCGCAGCCCCTCGGCCTCCTGGCGCGCGGCGGCGGGCAGGTAGGCCTCCATCGCCGGCGCCTCGCGCACCGGCGGGAAGATGCGCAGCACGTAGCGGCCGGCGCTGTGGACGGCTTCCAGCGCGGGCGCGTCCTCCACCATCTCCAGCGTCTGCGACGGCGCATGCGCCAGCACCACGCCCGGGTGGCCCACCAACGCCATCACCGCGGCGGCACGGTCCAGCACATAGCGCCGGTTGTGCGACTGGTCGCGGCGGATGGCGCGCGCCACGCGGGCATCCCACGGCTCGAGCCGGTCGTCCTCGGCGACCCGGGCCAGCGGCACCGGCTTCGGCTTACCCCAGCCGCGCGCGCCGCGCACCTGCTCGAGCGGCTCGATCGTGCCCGGCGCGCCGTCGGCGTCCAGCGTCAGGGCCCACAGCAGGCGCCGGGACTCGGCGCCTGCTGTGGGTTCGGCGCCGGCCAGGGCCCGCAGTGCTGCCAGCGCCTGCTGCCAGTCGCGGCCCGGCGCTGGGCTGGCGCCGTCCTCGCCGGGTTCGGGCAGGTCGTCATGGCCGGGATGTGTGGTCAAAGGCACGGCGGTTCTGGGATGTGGGAACGTGCAACAACGGCGGGAACAGCAAGAAATGGCGTCCGAAATGCGGCAAACGCCCGGAAAAGAGGATTCTAGACCGCCGCAACGCCTGCATCGCGTTGTGACCCATGCCCCCGCGGCTTACAATGTCGTTTTTGCTAATTTGACGGCGCTGGGAGAATAGACATGTCGATGGCGGATCGCGACGGCAAGATTTGGATGGACGGCAAGCTGATCGAATGGCGCGACGCCAAGATCCACGTGCTGACGCATACGCTGCACTACGGCATGGGCGTGTTCGAAGGCGTGCGCGCCTACAAGACCCCCGAAGGCACCGCCATCTTCCGCCTGAAGGAGCACACTCGCCGCCTGTTCAACTCGGCCAAGATCTTCCAGATGGTCATGCCCTTCGACGAGGCCACCCTGGAAGCCGCCCAGCGCGAAGTGGTGCGCGCCAACAACCTGGAATCCTGCTACATCCGCCCGCTGGTGTGGATCGGCTCGGAAAAGCTGGGCGTGTCGGCCAAGGGCAACACCATCCACGTGGCGATCGCGGCCTGGCCGTGGGGCGCCTACCTGGGCGAGGAAGGCATGGAGCGCGGCATCCGCGTGAAGGTCTCCTCCTTCACCCGCCACCACGTCAACGTGTCGCTGGTGCGCGCCAAGGCGAGCGGCTACTACATCAACTCGATCCTGGCCAACCAGGAAGCCACCGGCCTGGGCTACGACGAAGCGCTGCTGCTCGACACCGAGGGCTACGTCAGCGAAGGCTCGGGCGAGAACGTGTTTATCGTGCGCAACGGCGTGATCTACACCCCGGACCTGGCCTCATGCCTGGACGGCATCACCCGCGACGCCACGCTGACCATCGCGCGCGACCTGGGCATCGAGGTGCGTGAAAAGCGCATCACCCGCGACGAGATGTACTGCGCCGACGAAGCCTTCTTCACCGGCACCGCCGCCGAAGTCACGCCGATCCGCGAACTGGACGACCGCATCATCGGCGAAGGCCGCCGCGGCCCGGTGACCAAGCAGATCCAGGACGCGTTCTTTGCCGCCGTGGGCGGCACCGAAGAAAAGTACAAGAAGTGGCTGACGCTGGTCTGAGCACCGGCTTCCAGCCCTTTTGCGCCATGCGCCCGTGATTGCGGGCGCGGCACACCCGCTGTTTCATCGAACAATAAGCTTGACTCCCCGCAACACCATGACGCAAACCGCCACCATCATCGAAATCGGCGCTGAAGACATTCCGCTGCACTGCCCCACCGCCAACACCCCGGCATGGAACTACCATCCGCGCGTGTTCCTCGACGTGGCGGACACCGGCGAGGCCAAGTGCCCCTACTGCGGTACCGTCTACAAGCTCAAGCCGGGCACCGTGCTGAAGGGCCACCACTGACCCGAGCCGCCGGTTTTCGCATGACCCTGACGCTCCGGGCCGCCGCCCACAGGCGGCCCGGAGCGTCAGCGTTCCCGGCGTCCGCGCCGGCGTTCCGGCTCCAAGCGCCCCGCCCATGAAGAAAGCCCTCGTCATCGCCCCCAACTGGATCGGCGACGCCCTGATGGCGCAGCCGCTGTTCGCGCTGCTCAAGGCGCGCCATCCGCGCCTGGTCATCGACGCCCTCGCGCCCAAGTGGGTGGCGCCCGTGCTCGCGCGCATGCCCGAGATCGGCCGCGTGTTCCCGTCCGACCTCGCGCACGGCAAGCTGCAGCTGTCTGCGCGGCTGATGTTCGCCCAGCAGCTCAAGAACGAAGGCTACGATCTCGCCTATGTGCTGCCGAACTCGCTCAAGTCGGCGCTGATCCCGTGGCTGGCCGGCATCCCGCTGCGCATCGGCTATCGCGGCGAAGCGCGCTTCGGCATGCTCAACATCCGCCACGCCAACCCGCCGCGCGACAAGCGCCCGCCGATGGTGGAGCATTACGCCCGCCTGGCGCTCAAGCCCGGCGCGCGCCTGCCTGAAAACCTGACCGAGCCGCGCCTGCGCGTCGACCCGGCGCGCGTGGCGGCCACCGCCGAGCGCTTCGGCATCGCGCCGCACGCACGCGTGATCGCGTTCTGCCCGGGCGCCGAGTTCGGCCCGGCCAAGCGCTGGCCGGCCGGCCACTTTGCCAAGCTGGCGCAGATGCTGCGGCGCTCCTACCCGTACGCGCAGATGATCACGCTGGGCTCGGCCAAGGACGCCGAGATCGCCAACGAGATCGTCAAGGAAGCGCCGTTCGTGCGCAACCTCTGCGGCCAGACTTCGCTGGACGACGCCGTGGACCTGCTGGCGCTGTCCGAGGCCGCGGTCTGCAACGACTCCGGCCTGATGCACGTCACGGCGGCGCTGAACCGGCCGCAGGTGGCCGTATTCGGCTCGAGCGATCCGCGCCACACGCCGCCGCTATCACAGGCTGCGAGTATCATGTGGCTGCAGCTGGAGTGCAGTCCGTGCTTCAAGCGCGAGTGCCCGCTGGGGCACCTGCGCTGCCTGAAAGAAATCGAACCAGAAATGGTGTTCGTCGAGTTGCGCACGCTGCTGCACCGGCCCCGGCCGCAGCCCTGAAGACCCCTGACACTGCCACCATGCCTCGTTTTGCCCGCCTGTTCGATTCCGCCGAAGACATCGTCGAAGCCTTTCGCGAAGCGCTCAAGCTGCGCGATGCCGACGGCGCGCTGCGCCTGTGGCTGGACGAGGACTCGATCACCTGCGTGCTGCCCGACGGCCAGCGCCTGATCGGCCACGAACAACTGCGCCAGGCGTTCTCGCAGTTGCTCGAGGAGCAGCCGGTGCTGGTCGATGCCATCGAAACCAGCAGCCATGCTTCGATGGCCGTGTCGATCTTCGACGTGACCGAGGCGCTGCGCTTTGGCAGCGACCGCGTCGAGGCCGACCTGTTCGTGCACACCACCTATGTGCTGATGCAGAACCACGAAGGCTGGCGCCTGGCGCATATCCACTGCAGCCCGGCCAACGCCGTGCAGGTCGCCGCGGTGGCGGCCGCGCCGGGGCAGGCGCTGCACTGAACCCGCACGGCCGCGCCGCGGCTTGTTGCAACACCGAGCTGGCATGACGCAGCTTCCGCACCATCGCCTGCCGCCCGTCGTGCAGGCCGATCCTTCCGCCCCGCCGGCGCATGGCTACGGCGACGGCGACGGCATGACGATGCCCTGGTGGCTGCGCGGCGGCCACGCCCAGACCATCATCCCCGCCCGCTTCACCCGCCGGCCACCGCGTGTGACATTCCGCCGCGAGCGCTGGGACACACCCGACCAGGATTTCATCGACCTGGACTGGACCACCCACGCCGTCGAGCCCGATTCGCCCCTGGTAGTGATGTTCCACGGCCTCGAGGGCGACTCGGGCAGCCACTATGCGCAGGCGCTGATGCATGCGCTGTCCGTGCGCGGCTGGCAGGGCGTGATCCCGCACTTCCGCGGCTGCTCGGGCGAGCTCAACGTGGCGCCGCGCTTCTACCATTCGGGCGATTCCGCCGAGATCCGCTGGGTGCTGGAGCGCATGCGCCGGCATCACTGCGCCGAAGGGCGCAAACTGCTGGTGGTGGGCATCTCGCTGGGCGGCAACGCGCTGCTGCGCTTCCTGGGCGAGGAAGGTGGCGCCGCCAGCCATGTGCATGCGGCGGCGGCCATTTCCGCGCCGCTGGACCTGGCGGCAGGCGGGGTGGCGCTGTCGGTGGGCTTCAACATGGTCTATACGCGCATGTTCCTGCAGACGCTCAAGCGCAAGTCGCTGGCCAAGCTGGAGCAGTTCCCCGGCCTGTTCGACCGCGACACCATGCTGGCCAGCCGCGACCTGTACGCCTTCGACAACGTGGTCACCGCGCCGCTGCATGGCTTTGTCGATACCGACGACTACTGGCGCCGCGCCGCCAGCAAACCCGTGCTGCGCGAGATCGCCGTGCCCACGCTGGTGCTGAACGCACGCAATGACCCCTTCATGCCGGCCCGGCACCTGCCCGGCCCGGCCGAGGTCAGCCCGCAGGTGTGGCTGGAGCAGCCCGAGCACGGTGGCCATGTCGGCTTCATGACCCCGGACGCCAGCTGGCGACGCCACCTGCCGCTGCTGCCCGCCGGGCAGTTCGGCGGCCATATCGAATGGCTGCCGGCGCGGATCCTGCGCTTTTTCGACAGCATGATGTGAGGCGGGCGCGGTACCGCCGCCCGCCCGCAGAGGAGACAGAACATGGACGAGATCGTCAGGCAAGCCATGGCGCGCTGGCCCAACGTGCCCAACGCCTACGGCTGGCTCGCGCTGGACCGGCGCGGCCAGTGGCGCCTGCGCAACGAGTACGCCCAGGAGCACGGGCTCTCGGGCGATCCGATCCGCCACGAGGCGCTGGTCGCCTTCATCGAACGCAACTACCTGTGCGACGAGCGCGGCGCCTGGTTCTTCCAGAACGGGCCGCAGCGGGTGTTCGTGTCGCTGGCCTATGCGCCGTGGATCGTGCGGCTGCACGAGGGCACGCTGCGCACGACCACGCAGCAGCCGTTTGCGCTGCAAGCCTGCTACGCCGACGAACATGGCAACGTGGTGCTGGCCGGCACCGTGGAAGGCATGGCGGCAGATGCCGCGCCGGCGCTGCAGGCCGCGCTGCTGCACGACCACGACCTGGAACTGTTCAGCAGCGCCAGCACGTGGCACGGCGAGGCCTGCGGCACCGAACTGGGCGTGTTCCATCACGCCGGCCGTGACCTGCCGATCGAGCCGATCGCCGAGGACGAGGTGCCGAAGCGCTTCGGCTTCGTACGCCAGCCGGAGCCGCCGGCGGCCTGAACGCAGTGCTGAATGCAGTGTGAAAGGCGGCGGTACCCGCTGTCAGTTCGGTATGCCCTTGCTGTCCTGCTTGTCTTCGCGGTACTGGCGCTCCAACTGGTGCAGCCGCGCATCGACTTCCGACAGCGCATAGAAATCGCCGTCGCCGGCCTTGCGCGCGATCTGTAGTTGCTCGATGGCGGCCTGGTAGGCGCCGTCCATCGCATACTTCTCGGCCAACGCCTGGTGCTGCTGCAGCCGCTTGCCCTGGCCCGCGTAGGCGCGCGCCAGCATCTCCCACCATTCGCTGCGGGTGGTTTCCTGGCGCGTGCGTTCGCGCAGGAAGCGCACCGCGTCGTCATAGCGGCCTGAGCCGACCAGGGTCTCGGCATAGACCACGGACACCGCGTGCGACAGCGGGAAGGCCTTCATCGACGCGCTGGCCTGGCTGAGCGCCTCGGGCACGCGGCCCTGCGCGCGGGCCAGTTCGACCGCCATCACATCCAGCATCGGGCTGCCGGAACTGGCGCCGGGGATGGTGCCATAGAGCCGCCGGGCCTCGGCAAGCTCCTGCTCGCCGGCGGGGTAGCGGCCCAGCCGCTGCTCGGCAAAGGCAATACCGTAGTGCAGCGCCGGCGCCCGCACCGCCGACGCGCCCGGCAACTGCGCGCGCAGCGCGGAACGCAGGTTCTGCAACTCGCCCGGCGACGACTCCTGGATCACGCGCGCGCGCATCCGCGCGAACTCGTACTCCGGCGTATTGGCGACCTTGCGTTCGCTGACATGCCTGACGCGGTCCTGCATGTCGGCGATCCGCTCCGAGGTCAGCGGGTGGGTGCGCACATAGGACGGCACCGAGTTCTCGGCGGTGCCGGACACGCGCTGCAGCCGCATGAAGAAGTCCGGCATGCCCTGCGGGTCGAAGGCCGCCGCGGTCATGATCTGGAAGCCGACGCGGTCGGCCTCGCGCTCGGCACCGCGCGAGAACGACAGCTTGTTGGCGATGGCCGCGCCCTGCCCGCCCATCGCCAGCGCCGCCGCGGCATCGGGGCTGCGCGTGGCGGCCAGCCCCGCCAGCACCATCGAAGCCAGCGCGATCCACATCGACTGGTCCTGCGAGGTGATGCCGCGCGCGATATGGCGCTGCATCACGTGGCCGATTTCATGGCCGAGCACCGAGGCCAGTTCCGACTCGGTGTCGGACTGCACCAGCAGCCCGGTATGCACGCCGATATAACCACCCGGCATGGCAAAGGCGTTGATGCTGCGGTCGCGCACCGCGAACAGGTCGAAGCCGGTGGCAAAGGTGCCGGCACCGGTCGAGCCGGAAATATTCTGGCGCCGCGCGGCCTGCACCAGCCGGTAGCCGAGCGCGTTCAGGTAGTCGGACAGCAGCGGGTCCGACACGTACAGCGGGTCGCGGCGGATATCGCGCATGAAGCGGTCGCCCAGCCGCTTTTCCATATCCGGCGACAGCGAGGCGGTGGACGGGTCGCCCATGTCCGGCAGCTGCACGCCGCCGGCTTCCACCACGGGATTGTTGGTGCGCAGGCCGAACTCGGATTTCTGGCCGGCCTTTATGCTGCGGTTCAGGTTGTCGTAGACCTGGTCGCTGGCCTCCGACGAGACCGTCGGCGCCGGTGCCGGCGGTGGGCGGCTGACGGCTGTCGTCGCGGGCGGCGTGCCCGCTGCCGCCGGCGTCCGGGGCGTACCCTGCGGCCATGCCGGCGCCGCGAAGGTCAGCGCCAGCAGCGCCGCCAGCGGCCGCCGCCAGGGCGCCCATGCGTCGCCATCGCCACGATGTGACGCACAGCCGCCAGGAACGGCGTCCGCCGCGGCGTCACGGCCGCGTGCGGCAGAGCTGCGAAGCGAAGGGTGTTTTGGCATGTTGCTATGATAGCGGCCTCCAGTAGCCGTTCCCATCGGATGGTTCTCTCACACACCGAAGGCCACCCGCCCGAAGTCCCGCCGGAAATTCTGCCATGTCCCAGCTCACCCATTTCGATACCGCCGGACAAGCCCATATGGTCGACGTCGGCGACAAGGCCAGCACGCACCGCGTGGCCGTGGCCACCGGCACCATCACCATGCAACCCGCCACCTTTGCGCTGGTGCGCGACGGCAGCGCCAAGAAGGGCGACGTGCTGGGCATCGCGCGCGTGGCGGCGATCATGGCCACCAAGCGCACCGCCGACCTGATCCCGCTGTGCCACCCGATCGGCCTGACCAAGGTCGCGGTCGAGTTCGCGCTGGACGAAGCGGCCGCCACCGTCGCCTGCACCGTGCGCACCGAGACCCGCGGCCAGACCGGCGTGGAAATGGAGGCGCTGACCGGCGTGCAGGTGGCGCTGCTGACGATCTACGACATGTGCAAGGCGGTGGACCGGGGCATGGTGATGGGCAATGTGAAGCTGCTGGAGAAGCACGGCGGCAAGTCGGGCGACTGGGTGGCGGGCGGCACTAAGTAGTTGATCCGGCGATCCCCCGGCTCGCGGCAAAACCAGGAAGCGCAAACAGGAAACCCGCCGAAGCGGGTTGGTGGGTAGCTGCCTGTTTCGTCCAAAACTGCGCACGGACCATGAACCGTGTAGTGTTATCAAGGACGTGGAATGCCGCAAGCAGCGTAGCCGTCATTCCCTTTGGTGCTAGCTGCCCGGTGGGTAGATTGGCTCCGTTCGCGGACGATTGCGCATTTTGGTGAGCACCTGCTTCCCGTTGGAAAGATTTGTCATGCCCTGAACGCGGCCGGGCTGGCGGCAAGACACGCCATGACTTGCACCTTGCCAGGAGTGACTCATGAGCGATTTACCAGTTCTGGATGCACACGCAGCCTTCGTAGACGTGGGCAGCGAACAAATGCATGTGTCGATTGCAGGGGGGCCACCAGCAGTCTTCGGTACGGTGACGACGCAATTGCATGCCCTGCGCGACTGGCTGCTGGCGCAGCAAGTGCGCTCGGTCGCCATGGAGGCCACCGGGGTGTACTGGTTGCCCTTGTATGGCGTACTGGAAGCCGCAGGTTTGGAGGTGGTAATGGTCAACGGCCGCCAGACCAAGAACCTGCCCGGCCGCAAGACCGATATGCTCGACTGCCAGTGGGGAGCGACGCTGCACGCCCACGGCCTCCTGCGCGCCGGCTTTGTGCCACCGGCCCACATTCGCGACCTGCAAGACTATATGCGCCTACGGGCCGACCACATTGCCTTGGCCGCCAGCCACGTCCAGCACATGCAGAAGGCGCTAGAACGCATGAACGTCAAGCTGCATGACGTCATCAGCAGTCTCACCGGTGCTAGCGGCCTGGCCGTGGTGCGAGCCATCCTCGACGGTGAGCGCAATCCCGATCGACTGCTGTCGCTATGCGACATCCAGATTCAGCGCGCCAAGGCCGAGCGGGTCAAGGAGTCACTGCGCGGCACCTGGGATGCCAAACACCTATTCGCGCTACGCCAGGCCTTGCAAAGCTGGGAACACTACCAACACCAGATCACCGAGTGCGACCGCCAGATCCAGGCCTTATTACCTCAGGCCAACGACAAACAGCCTCCAACCGATCCCGCCAACACCAAGCCACGCAAACGTCCGGGTCCCAACGCCCCAGATATCGGGCAATTGCGTCACATCCTCACGCAGATATGCCACGGGCAGGACTTGACCACCTTGCCAGCCCACACCGAATACAGCGTGCTGCAACTGATCTCCGAGGTCGGCACCGATTTAACTCGATGGCCTACCGAGAAACACTTCACCGCATGGATGGGCCTGGCACCGGGAAGCCGCCAAAGCGGCAAGCGCCGCGGCAGCGTCAAACGCCACCGCAATCGCGCCGGTCGACTGTTCTGCCTGATGGCCCGGAGTCTGGCGCGTAGCAAGGACATCGCCTTGGGTGGCTTCTACCGACGCATGGCAGCACGACGCGGCGCACTGATTGCCAACATTGCGTTGGCACGCAAGCTGGCCATCCTCTTCTGGCGCGTCATGGTTAAGGGAATGCAGTACGTCGAAAGTGGCTTGGCACACTACGAGGCCCGCGTCCTCGAAACCAAACGGCGGGCACTCAGGCACCTGGCCAAACAACTCGGCCAGGAGCTAGTTCCCCTCCCTACTGCCGCATAGAAACCAATGGTTCATGGAAAGGGGGTCGGAACGAAGTAGACGTGGGGTTGCGGCCCGTATGGGTGGCCGCCTTTGGCTAAGTTCGTTCCGACTTAGGCCTCAGTCTACGAGAACCGGCTTACGTCCCGTATCGGGGTAAATCGTAATAGCGAGACGCGGAAGTGCTTCAGCGAAGCCGACTTCGATCTCGTCCATTACCACGGCTTCGTTGCTCCGTCAGGAACCTCTCACCTAGACTACATCGATCAAACCGACGAGGCAGGCCACCGTCCAGCCCCGCGCGATTTGGCGCCCCCCCACGCCCGCGCAAAGGAGATCGACCATGTTGACCCAGAAGACGAAGGACATCGTAAAGGCCACTGCACCGGTGCTGGCCGAACACGGCTTCGACATCATCAAGTGCTTCTACAAACGCATGTTCGAAGCGCATCCCGAACTGAAGAACGTGTTCAACATGGCCCACCAGGAGCAGGGCCAGCAGCAGCAGGCGCTGGCACGGGCGGTCTACGCCTATGCGGAGAATATCGAGGACCCGAGCAGCCTGATGGCCGTGCTGCAGAACATTGCCAACAAGCATGCGAGCCTCGGCGTCAGGCCGGAACAGTACCCCATTGTTGGGGAACACCTGCTGGCGGCCATCAAGGAAGTCCTGGGCGACGCCGCAAACGAGGAAATCATTTCGGCATGGGCGCAAGCCTACGGGAACCTGGCCGATGTCCTGATGGGCATGGAGAGCGATCTATATGAGCGTTCTTCGGAGCAACCGGGTGGCTGGAAGGGATGGCGCACCTTTGTGGTTCGCGAGAAGCGCCCCGAAAGCGACGTGATCACGTCATTCATCCTTGAGCCGGTCGATGGTGGTCCGGTGTTGAACTTCGAACCCGGCCAATACACCAGCGTCGCGATGGATGTGCCCGCGCTCGGGTTGCAGCAGATTCGCCAGTACAGCCTGTCGGACATGCCAAACGGGCGCAGCTATCGGATCTCCGTCAAACGTGAAGCTGGCGGGACGCAGCCACCGGGCTATGTCTCGAACCTGCTGCATGATCACGTCAATGTCGGGGATGAGGTCAAGCTGGCGGCGCCGTATGGGAGCTTCCATATCGATGTCAACGCCAAGACACCGATTGTGCTGATCAGCGGCGGCGTGGGGCTGACACCGATGATCAGCATGCTTAAGCGGGCCATACAGGACCCGCAGCGCCACGTGGTGTTCGTTCATGGCGCACGCAATAGTGTAGTACACGCTATGCGCGACCGACTACGTGAGGCGGCTAAGGCATACGAGAACTTTGATCTCTTTGTGTTCTACGACCAGCCGCTGCCTCAGGATGCGCAAGGGCGGGATTACGATTTCCCGGGACTGGTCGATGTGAAGCTGATTGAGAAATCGGTTTCCCTGCCCGATGCCGACTACTACATCTGCGGTCCGATCCCGTTTATGCGCATGCAGCATGATGCGCTCAAGAACCTGGGCATCCATGAGGCTCGCATTCACTACGAAGTGTTTGGTCCAGACCTGTTTGCTGAATAGCAGCAAGGCAGTGGGAAGCATTCAGGGGACAAACCAGCCGCCAGCAATGCTTCCCATTGGCCCGAGACTCACGCGCCCCGTTGCGCCGTATCACACCGTCTAACGCCACTGTCGTTCCCCGGTAATAAAGGTAACGCCGCATTTCCACGTACGCCGCGCCGGCGCCGGCGCGTGACAATTTGGTATTCAATACGATTGCGGGCCGGCGCAATTCGCGGCCGGCGGTCTCTGCCCGTGGCGCGCCATATGGCGCGTGCGGGGATGAGGTGAATACCATGAACGGGCGCATGCTCTGCCAACTGGCCCTGGCACTGGCGGCGACGGCCGCGAGCGGCGCCGCCCTCGCCGGGCGGGCCGATTTCCACGATGCCGTTTGGCACGATAGCGACGCACGCGGCGGCTTTGTCCAGACGCGCACGCGCGTCGGCGTGGGCCTCTATTTCGGGCCCGGCGTGTTCTATGGCGGCTACCCCTACGCCTACCCGGCTCCCTACTACTACCAGCCCCCGATGGTCGCCGTGCCCGCGGCGCCGCCGCAGTACATCGAACAGGGCCCGAACGGCCCGGTGCCGGCCCCCGGCCCGGACAGCGCCGTGCCGCAGGATCAGGGCTGGTGGTACCACTGCAACCAGCCCGAAGGCTACTACCCCTACGTGCAGTCCTGTCCCGGCGGCTGGCAGCGCGTACCGGCCCAACCGCCGCCCAACTCCTGACGCGGGGTGACACCATGCATGCCCTGACCCGGGCCACGCTGGCCGTGGCCACCCTGACCCTCGGCGCCTGCGTCGTAATGCCCTCGGGCCCCAGCGTGATGGCGCTACCGGGCACCGGCAAGAGCTTCGACCAGTTTCGCGCCGACGACTACAACTGCCGCCAGTTCGCGCTTGGCCAGGTGGGCGGCGTCTCGTCGTCGCAGGCCGCCAACAATGCGGCTGTCGGCAGCGCCGTGGTCGGCACCGCGCTGGGTGCGGCGGCCGGCGCGGCCTTCGATGGCGGATCGGGTGCGGCGGTGGGCGCGGGCCTGGGCCTGCTGACCGGCGCCGCGTTCGGGGCCGGCAATGCGCAGTACGCAGGCTACGGCACGCAACGGCAATACGATGCCGCCTACGTGCAGTGCATGTATGCCAGCGGCAACCGCGTGCCGGTAGGCGGGCGGGTGGCCGCGGCGCCGGCTCCGGCGCCGCGTTACTACTACGCGCCCCCGCCGCCGGCCTACTACGCCCCGTACTACTAGTCCCGGCGGCTCCATTCCGACAGCCGGCGCGAGCGGTCGCTGACCCACGCGCAGAACGCCTGCGGGCGCTGCTCCGGCTTCACTTCGCGGCACGCCTGCGCGATCGCCGCGTACTGCGCCACTTCATCGCCGAGGTAGTACCAGCGCAGCCGCTCCATCCACAGGCGGCCCTGCGCGGGATCGCCGGTTAGGGCCAGCAGCCATGCGGTGCGCGCGATCATGGTCGGTGTTGGCAGTAGGTGCACTGCGGCGATATGCGCGGGCAGCAGCTCTGCGGCATTGTCCGGCGTGATCACTGCCAGCCCCGCGGCATCGGCCTGCGCATGCTGGCGGAACCAGAAGCGCGGCATCGGCAATGCGTTGCGGCTCTGGGCGGTGGCGTATTCGCGCGCCTCGGCACGGCGATAGTCCTGCCACATCGTCGCCAGCACCGCTACGGAAACCACGGCGAGCGCGATGGCCAGGCCTTTCGCCACTGAGGCCGGCATGCGCCAGTGACCGAAGCCCGCCGGCTCGAGCCAGCCGAGCAGGAAGCAGAACGGCAGGAAGAAATACAGGTAATGCAGCGGGTATTCGAGCATCGAATGCGCGCACAGCATCGCCAGCCAGGCGAGCATCAGCACGATCTGGCGGCGATCATCGGCATCCGCTTTCGAGAGCCCCCCCCGCACCACGCGCCACAGCCACGCGCCAAGAATGACCGCGACGCCGACCGTACCGGCAATGCCGGTCTTGGCCAGCAGGTCGAGCACGGCGTTGTGGGCATGCAGGGACATCTCGACCTTTACACCAACCTGCGGCAGCTGCTGGAACTGTGACCAGCCGAACTCGCCCCAGCCGACGCCGAACCATGGGTGTGCGCGGAACATGGCTACGGCATGCGCCCACAACGCGCTGCGTGCGGACATCTGGTCCTGGGCTTCGAGCTGCGCGATGGTGTCGAACAGGCGCCAGTCGAAAGCCTGCCCCGCTATGCGAATTGCAGGCTGCAGGATCAGCAGCATCGCCACCATTCCGATCGCGGCCACCACCAATCCCGAAGTCCGCCGCATCGGATCGGCCTCGCGCGGCGTGCCGCGTGCCAGCCGGGCAGCGACCAGCGCGTAGCCCGCTGCAAGGCCGACGTGCAGCACGCCGGTGCGCGAGCCCGACAGCACGATGCCGCTCTCCAGCAACGCTACCGCGGCCAACCACATCGGAAAGCGCAGCTTTCCGCGCGAGGCCAGCCATACCGAGGCGGCCAGCGCGAGCCCGTGCACCGTTGCCTGGTGGTTGGGCTGGTTAAGGTTGCCCCACAGGCGGCGGTTGTCGTCGTAGAAGTAGGTGGAGACGAGGCCGAATGCCCGCGGCTCCAGGTGGAAGAGCTGCACCCATTGGGTGATGGTGCCAAGCAGGCCGGCAATGAGGAAGGCAATGGCGAACGCGTCGCCAACGTCCTGTGTGCTGCCTGCCGGCGTGCGGCGGTACCACCATGCGGCGCATGTCACTGCGGCCCCGAGGATCAGCGTGAGGATCGTGATCGTGCGACTGCCGGTGATGTCAGCGTGGCCGAGGGCGCTGAGTATCTGGCTGACGATGACCAGCCAGAGGAATAGCAGCGAGACCCACGGTAGGGACGCGGAAGGCTCCGAAGTCGATGCGGCGGGCCTGCGGAGCGCTTGAACGGCGACGGCGGCGATGGCACACAGCGCGGCAGCCCATTCACCATAGAACGTTGCGAGCGGCAGTGTGTGCCGTGAAACCAGCAGCGGGACAAGGATTGCTGCAATGAGGGCGGCCGACGGGAGGCGGGTCCTGGACGGCTGCATTGATGCGCCTGTTTAGGGGAAAAGGCGCATGATAGCTTGGGGTAGAGGTAAAGAAAAAGCGCCCGCAGGCGCTTTTTCTCTTGATCTAAGGACGATTAGGTGCGGCAGCTTACCGGGGCTACGTTGCCCGGGAGGGTTGCGACGCCAGCCGGGCCCGGAGTCGGCAGAGTTGAAGCTGCCTTGGCTGCCGAGAAGCACTCCCAATCCACCGAACCACCAGCCGGCGGAGTACCAGCAACCAATGCTGCGGCGCCAGAGGACGGTACAAGAACGAGGGTGCCACCGCCTGCACGAGCAGCGTAAGTGATAGTGATCTGACCATTCGCAGCCACTGCAATACCGGTAACGTTCTGGGTTGGGCTAGGGGCGACCCAGCCATTGGCAAGTGCAACGCCGTTGGCTGCGTTTTCGGTGACGGACGTTTTCGCCGCATCGGCTAGCGACAAACCTTCTGTGACGCGAGCACGAATCACGTAGTCCTGATAGGCAGGAATCGCGATCGCCGCCAAAATACCAATGATCGCCACCACGATCATCAGTTCGATCAGCGTAAAGCCCTTCTGGACTCGACGGCCCAGCTTCTTCAGTTGTTGTACCCGTTGCATGATTTGACCCCTCGAAGAGATTTTGGTTAAGCGTTGCACGTCTTCGGTTGCGTGACGCGGGAACCATTGAGCAGTAAGTGTGCCAGCCGCATCCCCCGTCCGTAAGACGTAAAAAGAGACAAAATTCGTCACCTAACAGGGGGTTGCCAGCCGCAAGCGCCAAAATTTGTCACCAGCACCGCTTAGCACCCGGCAAAGCGACAAAATGTGCGATCACTCACATGAGTTAGTTGTCCACCCCACCGACAGGGGCCTCGCCAACCGCAAACAAAAAGGGCGGCCAGCAGGCCGCCCTTCTCGCCTCGGTGAGGAGCTCGTCAGGCCGCCTGTGCCGACCGGCGGCTCAGCAGCTTGCCCATGATCACCACCAGAATCGCGCCCGCAGCGCCAAATACCAGGTGGGCATGCGGCACGTGGACCTCGAACCAGGCCGCGTCAACCGGATCGCTGACCAGCATCTCACCCGCCAGGTAGCCCAGGAGCGCGGCGCCCAGCACGATGATGACCGGAAAACGTTCCATCACCTTCAGCAGCAGCGTGCTGCCGAACACGATCAGCGGAATCGACAGGCCCAGGCCGATGATCAGCAGCATCAGCTGGCTGCCCTCGGGGCCCTTCTGCGCGGCGGCGGCCACGGCGACCACGTTGTCCAGCGACATCACCAGGTCGGCGATCAGGATGGTGCGGATGGCGGCCCAGATATCGTCCTTGCCGTCGTGGCCTTCCTCGTCGTCATCGCCGGTCAGCAGTTGCACGCCGATGTAGACCAGCAGCACTGCGCCCACGATCTTCAGGTAGGGCAGGCTCAGCAGCTTGACCGCGGCCACGGTCAGCACCACGCGCATGATGATGGCGGCGGCGCTGCCCCAGAAGATGGCTTTCTTCTGCTGGGCGGGCGGCAGGTTGCGCGAGGCGAGCGCGATCACCACCGCGTTGTCGCCGGACAGGACGATGTTGGTCAGGATGATCGATCCCAACGCAATCCAGAATGTGGTGGAAGACAGCAGTTCCACGGCAGGGCTCCTCGAATTTTATAGGTGGCACACCCGTCATCTGACGGGGTTTCGGATGTCTCAAAACACGGACATGACTGTTTACCGCACGAACCTTTCGATTAGATTTCAATTCTGTAATGTTTCGTGCCGGAAGCCACGCTGAAACGTCCGCCAGAAAGACAAAGCCCCCGCGCGGGCAGGGGCTTTGCCTGGTTCGTCATTCCAGCGCTCGCTGGAATGGCGAGGTACGACTTACAGCATCGCCTTCAGCAGGCGGCCCATCTCCGACGGGTTCTTGGTCACCTTGATACCGCAGGCTTCCATGATTTCCAGCTTGGCCTGGGCGGTATCGGCACCGCCCGAGATCAGCGCGCCGGCGTGGCCCATGCGCTTGCCCGGAGGCGCGGTCACGCCAGCGATGAAGCCGACCACCGGCTTCTTCATGTTGTCCTTGATCCAGTTGGCCGCGTTGGCTTCGTCCGGACCGCCGATCTCACCGATCATGACCACGGCGTCCGTTTCCGGATCGTCGTTGAACATCTTCATCACGTCGATGTGCTTCAGGCCGTTGATGGGGTCGCCACCGATGCCGACAGCCGACGACTGGCCCAGGCCCAGCGCGGTCAGCTGGCCCACGGCTTCGTACGTCAGCGTGCCCGAGCGCGACACCACGCCGATGCGGCCCTTGCGGTGGATGTGACCCGGCATGATGCCGATCTTGATTTCGTCCGGCGTGATCAGGCCCGGGCAGTTCGGTCCCAGCAGCAGGGTCTTCTTCTTCTCGCGGCGCATGCGGTCCTTGACTTCCATCATGTCGCGCACGGGGATGCCTTCGGTAATGCAGACCACCAGGTCCAGGTCGGCGTCAACGGCTTCCCAGATCGCGGCGGCGGCGCCTGCGGGCGGCACGTAGATGACCGACACGGTGGCGCCGGTCTGGGCCTTGGCGTCCTTGACGCTGGCGTAGATGGGAATGCCTTCGAAGTCTTCGCCGGCCTTCTTCGGGTTCACGCCTGCGACGAAGCAGTTCTTGCCGTTGGCATAGTCGCGGCAGCCACGGGTGTGGAACTGGCCGGTCTTGCCGGTGATGCCCTGGGTGATGACCTTGGTGTCTTTGTTGATCAGAATCGACATGCTGTAATCCTTTGCTTGGCTACGAGCGGCGCGCGCAAGGGCTCAAGGGAGCGCCTGCGCACCGCTCGCGTTCGCGTATGGTTGCGTTCGTGCGACGGCTTACTTGCCAGCGGCAGCGGCCACCACCTTCTGGGCGGCTTCTTCCATCGTGTCGGCCGAGATGATGGGCAGGCCCGAGTCGGCCAGCATCTTCTTGCCGAGGTCTTCGTTGGTGCCCTTCATGCGCACGACCAGCGGCACCGTCAGGTGCACGGCCTTGGACGCGGAGATCACGCCTTCGGCGATCACGTCGCAACGCATGATGCCGCCGAAGATGTTGACCAGGATGGCCTGCACGTTCGGGTTGCTCAGCATCAGCTTGAAGGCTTCGGTCACCTTCTCGGTGGTGGCACCGCCGCCCACGTCGAGGAAGTTGGCCGGCTCGCCGCCGAACAGCTTGATGGTGTCCATGGTGGCCATGGCCAGGCCGGCGCCGTTCACCAGGCAGCCGATGTTGCCGTCCAGCGAGATGTAGGCCAGGTCGAACTTCGAGGCTTCGATTTCGTTGGCGTCTTCTTCATCCAGGTCGCGGTAGGCGACGATTTCCGGGTGACGGAACAGCGCGTTCGAGTCGAAGTTGAACTTGGCGTCCAGGGCGATGACCTTGCCGTCGCCGGTCAGGATCAGCGGGTTGATTTCGGCCAGCGAAGCGTCGGTTTCATAGAACGCCTTGTACAGGCCTTGCAGGGCCTGGCGGGCTTGCGCCACGCTCGCGTCGGGCACGCCGATTTTGCGGGCGATGTCGTCGGCTTCAGCGTCGGTCAGGCCAACCGACGGCTCGATGATCAGGGTGTGGATCTTTTCCGGGGTGTGGGCAGCGACTTCTTCGATGTCCATGCCGCCTTCGCTCGAGGCCATCAGCGCGACCTTCTGCGAAACACGGTCCACCACCAGCGAAACGTACAGTTCCTTCTTGATGTCGGCGCCTTCTTCGATCAGCAGGCGGTTGACCTTCTTGCCTTCCGGGCCGGTCTGGTGCGTGACCAGTTGCATGCCCAGGATGTTCGAAGCGTAGGTCTTGACGTCGTCGATGCTCTTGGCAACCTTGACACCGCCGCCCTTGCCGCGGCCACCCGCATGAATCTGAGCCTTGACAACCCACACCGGGCCGCCGAGCTGTTCTGCGGCCTTCAGGGCCTCGTCAACCGAGAACGCGGGGATGCCGCGCGGAACCGGCACATTGTATTTGCGCAGGATTTCCTTGCCTTGATACTCATGGATATTCATGCGTGTTTCCTTTCGGGTAGGCGTAAAAGGTAGAAGGGAAGAATCTGAAAAAGGAGACGAAATCTCTCGTCTGGCTGGCCGATCCTGAGAATCAGCCGGAGGTGCCGGTTGGCCGGTCGGCCGGGACAGCGTCATTGCCGTGATTGCCGCGGTCGCCATTGGCCGCGGTCTGCGCCTGAGGCGCGGTTGCGACGGCAGGTGCTGCCTCGGCCCGTGCCTTGGGCGTCGGCTGGTGACCATACCAGCGCGGGTAAAACTCTCGTACCACCTCGCCATCGAAACGCAGGGCGTGGCAGCCGTTCAACTGATAGGGCGGCTCCGGATTCGGATCGTCCTCGCCGTTGTCGCGGATACTGATGACTTCACCGGCAAAGGCCTGGATCGCCGTGCTGGGCAGCACGCCGGCGGCCTCGGTCAGGTGCGAGCAGCCGTTGATGCCGCCCAGGCGCTCGCGCACCGCCTTGCGGAAGCCCTTGCGCAGGTTCAGGCCGATCAGCTTGCGGTAGGCCGGGCCGATGGTGTCGCACTGCGACGGGTACGGCACCCAGTCGGAGCAGGCCTCGGCATCCAGCACCGTCATTGCCTCGTCGATCGTGATGCGCAGCCACAGGTCGTGCAGGGGCTGGCCCAGCGGGCGGATGCGGTCGCCGGCAAGTTCGATGTCGCGGGGCTTGGTGTCGGTCAGGCGCACCTCGATATCCCACAGGCCGTCCTCCCTCTGGTACGCATCGGCCGTGATGGCACGGCGGTGGCGCGGGGAGCGGTTGACGGGCTGGGACAGAGGCATGGCCAGGCTGGAATAACGGAAACGCTGGGGGCTCGGGAACGGCGGTGCCGGAGCACCGAATAACCTGGGGAGTTTAACATGCCGCGCCGCGTTGCCCGGGAACATCCTTGTGCGGCGACTGTCGCGCCGCATTGTCGGCCGACCACGGGCCGCGCGCCATTGCGCGAGGTATTTCCGCAACGCACCAGCCGTAACGGGGATTTACGTGGTGTCGCGCACGACAGCGGCGTGGCTGCGGAGCCACGACTAATGGCGCAATGCAGCGAAAACACCCTTCCGCCCGTGCAGGTAATCGGGCAGAAAAATGAGAGGCTTTGAGCACCGACGTATCAAGTCTCGTCCCCATACTCTTCGTCCGCCCCCTGGATAATCTTGCCGACCACGGAACGCGAAAACCCTCGCGCCACCATGAAGCGGACCTGCTTGGCCCGCTCCTCGGGCGTGGCCGGCGGCGAGCCGAAGCGCTTGCGCCAGACCTCGCGCGCGCGCTCGGCCTCGGTGGCGCGCAGCCGGTCCTGCAGTTCGCCCAGCTCTTCGCTGCCCAGCTTGTGGGTCTTGGCTTCCTGCATGACCCGGGCGGTGCCATAGCGGGCGCCGCGGCGGTGCACCAGGCTGTCGGCAAAGCGCTGGTTGGACAGCCAGTTCTCGCGCTCGAGCGCGTCCAGCAACTGCTCGAGCTGCTCGGGCGACTCGGCATGCGGCGCCAACTTGCGTGCCAGCTCGGTACGGCTGTGCTCGCGGCGCGACAGGTAGCCGACGGCGCGGGCCTTGAGGGAAAGCGGGGGACGGGTTGCCATCGAGGGGTCAGGGCATTGGCATGGGCTGGCACTGCGTCATGCAGCCAAAGCAAAAAGGCCGGCGCATCGGCGATGCTCCGGCCTTCCGGCTGCTGCAGCGGCCGCTGGCGGGGGTCAGCCTTCCACCACTTCCGCCGCGACGGGGTTCATCGCCACCACGCCCAGCGCCGCGCGCACCTTGTTCTCGATCTCGTCGGCAATGTCCGGGTTCTCGCGCAGGTATTCGCGCGCGTTGTCCTTGCCCTGGCCGATCTTGTCGCCGTTGTAGCTGTACCAGGCGCCGGACTTCTCGACGATCTTGGCGTCCACGCCCAGGTCGATGATCTCGCCCTGCCGCGAAATGCCCTGGCCATAGAGGATGTCGAAGAAGGCTTCGCGGAACGGCGGCGACACCTTGTTCTTGACCACCTTGACCTTGGTCTCGTTGCCGATCACGTCGTCGCCCTTCTTGATCGAGCCGATGCGGCGGATATCCAGGCGCACCGAGGCGTAGAACTTGAGCGCGTTGCCGCCGGTAGTGGTTTCCGGCGAGCCGAACATCACGCCGATCTTCATGCGGATCTGGTTGATGAAGATCACCAGGCAGTTGGTGCGCTTGATGGTGCCGGTCAGCTTGCGCAGCGCCTGGCTCATCAGGCGGGCCTGCAGGCCGGGCAGCGAATCGCCCATTTCGCCTTCGATTTCGGCCTTGGGCACCAGCGCGGCCACCGAATCGATCACAATCAGGTCGATCGAGCCCGAGCGCACCAGCGCGTCGGTGATTTCCAGCGCCTGCTCGCCGGTGTCCGGCTGCGAGATCAGCAGGTCGCCGACGTTGACGCCCAGCTTGTTGGCGTAGCTGACGTCCAGCGCGTGCTCGGCGTCGATAAAGGCGCAGGTGCCGCCCAGCTTCTGCATCTCGGCCACGACCTGCAGCGTCAGCGTGGTCTTGCCCGACGATTCCGGACCATAGATCTCGACCACGCGGCCGCGCGGCAGGCCGCCGACGCCCAGCGCGATGTCCAGGCCGAGCGAGCCGGTGGATACCACCTGGATGTCCTTCTCGACCTCGCCGTCGCCCAGGCGCATGATCGAGCCCTTGCCGAACTGCTTCTCGATCTGGGAGAGCGCGGCGGCAAGCGCCTTCTGCTTCTCGGCGCTCACGCCGGCACCTGCCTTCTTGTCGTCCATGGTCGTCCTTGAATCAATGGTGTATAAATAGGCCGCATGTGGCGCGGTACCGGCATTTTCCGGGGTCAGCGCCCCGGCCCGGCTATCTGCGCGGCCACGCTGCAGGCATGCAAATTATGACGCGCCCGGCAGCCCGTGCGGAATTGCGGGTACTGTATAAAAAAACAGTATGCTTGGCAAGCCCCATCGCGCCCGGTTCATCCGATTCCCGGCGCCGGCTCTGCCGGCCAGGTGGAGACAAACCATGCGCATTCTGATCGCCGAAGATGACGACGTGCTGGCCGATGGCCTGACGCGCTCGTTACGCCACTCGGGTTATGCCGTCGACTACGTCGCCAATGGCCTCGAAGCCGATTCGGCGCTGTCGACCCAGACCTTCGACCTGCTGATCCTGGACCTGGGCCTGCCGCGCATGTCCGGGCTGGAGGTGCTCAAGCGCCTGCGCGCGCGCGGCGCGATGCTGCCGGTGCTGATCCTGACCGCCGCCGACAGCGTCGACGAGCGCGTCAAGGGCCTGGACCTGGGCGCCGACGACTACATGGCCAAGCCCTTCGCGCTGTCCGAGTTGGAGGCGCGCGTGCGCGCGCTGGTGCGGCGCGGTGCCGGCGGCGGCGCCACGCTGATGCGCCACGGGCCGCTGTCCTACGACCAGGTCGGGCGCATCGCCTACCTGAACGACCAGATGCTGGACCTGTCCGCGCGCGAGACCGGCCTGCTGGAAATCCTGCTGACCCGCAGCGGCCGGCTGGTATCCAAGGAGCAGCTGGTGGACCACCTGTGCGAGTGGGGCGAGGAAGTCAGCAACAACGCGATCGAGGTCTACGTGCACCGGCTGCGCAAGAAAATCGAGGTGGGCGGCATCCGCATCGCCACGGTGCGCGGGCTGGGCTACTGCCTGGAGAAATTCCAGCCGGCCGTCGCTGCCCAACACTGACAAACCCCGTCCGCCGATTTCATTTCTCCGCAGGCGAACCCGCGACCGGACCTGAGGCCACACCGTCGAGATGAGCCTGCTGCGACTGCCCTGGCGGCGCCCGCACCGCGCGGCGCCACCCCCCTCCCCCACCGCGGCGCCCGACGCCGAGGCCGCCGACCAGGAACTGGCCGAGGCGCTGCCGCACCTGGAAGAAAGCACCGCGCATCCGGCGCCGCGCTCGCTCTTCGGCGAGATCCTCGACTGGATGCTGGCGCCGCTGTTGCTGCTCTGGCCAATGAGCATCGCGGTGACCTACCTGGTGGCCAAGTCGATCGCCAACGGCCCCTTCGACCGCGCGCTGGAGGCCAGCGCCATCGTGCTGTCGCAGCAGGTGCGCGAGGTGAACGGCCGCGTCACGCTGCAGCTGCCACTGTCGGCGCGCGAGATCCTGCGCGCCGACGAGACCGACAACATCTACTACCAGGTGGTGGGCAAGCGCGGCGAGTACATCGCCGGCGACCACGACCTGCCGCTGCCGTCCGAGGAAGACCAGGGCCATGCGGGCCTGGTGTCCCTGCGGGATGACCGCGTGGCGGGCAACGACGTGCGCGTGGCCTATACCTATATCGACCTCAAGCACGTCAGCGGCACGCAGCCGGTGCTGGTACAGGTGGCCGAGACCCTGGACAAGCGCGCGCGGCTGGCCAACGAAATCATCAAGGGCGTGATCCTGCCGCAGTTCGTGATCCTGCCGCTGGCGGTGGTGCTGGTGTGGTTCGGGCTGTCGCGCGGCCTCGCGCCGCTCACTGCGATCCAGCAGCGCATCCGCACGCGCAACCCGGGCGACACCAGCCCCATCGACGAACGCGCCGCGCCGCAGGAGATCACGCCGCTGGTGGGCTCGTTCAACGAGTTGCTGGCGCGACTGGACCAGTCGGTGCAGACGCAAAAGCGATTTATCGCCGATGCCGCGCACCAGATGAAGACCCCGCTCGCGGGGCTGCGCATGCAGGCCGAGCTGGCCCAGCGCGAGCAGTCGCCGGAAGAGCTGCGGCGCTCGCTGGCGCAGATCGCCGGCAGCTCGGAGCGCACCGCGCACCTGGTCACGCAACTGCTGTCGCTGGCGCGCATGGAGAACCTGGCCGGCTCCGGCGGCATGGCGGCGCTGGACCTGTCGGCGCTGGCGCGCGAGGTGGTCAAGGACTGGCTGCCGCAGGCCTGGGCGCGCGAGATCGACCTGGGGCTCGATGCGAGCGACCATCCGGTGATGGTGCAGGGCAACCGGCTGATGCTGACCGAAATGCTGAACAACCTGCTCGACAATGCCATCCGCTACACGCCGCGCGGCGGCCATGCCACCGTGCGTGTCAGCGCCGATGCATTCGAGCCCTTCGCCTACCTGGACGTGGAAGACACCGGGCCGGGCATCCCGCCGGCCGAGCGCGAACGCGTGATGGAGCGTTTCTACCGCGTGCTCGGCACCAATACCGAAGGCAGCGGCCTGGGCCTGGCCATCGTGCGCGAGATCGTGCAGCAGCACGGCGGCGATGTGCAGATTTCCGACCACGTCTACCAACAATCGCCGCGGCTTGCGGGCGCGCATTTCCGCGTGACGCTGCGCCGTCCCACCGAGCCGCCAGCAGAATGAGCCAGGTCCCCTATCGTCCCGATGCCCGCCAGCGCCAGGCCTGGCATCGCAACCTGCGCTGGATCGCCGGGCTGCTGTGCGTCTGGTTCGTGGTCACCTTCGTGGTGGCATGGTTCGCGCGCGAGCTGCGCTTCGACTTCTTCGGCTGGCCGTTCTCGTTCTGGGTCGGCGCCCAGGGCGCGCTGGTGGTGTACGTGCTGATGGCCGCGCTCTATGCCTGGCGCATGAACCGCGCCGACGACGAAGCTGACAGGGCGACCGACAGCGAGGCCGTGCCCGCCCCCCTCCCTTCGCAGGGTGCTTCGCGCGGCGCAGGCATCGATGCTGCATAGCCGCACGCCGGTAAATCGCGCACCGAAGCCATCGCACGGCTGAAAGCGAGTGCGTCGCAGCATGCTAGGCACCGCGCACCGCTAGCGTATACCCCGATTATTTCGGCCTTTTTGCGCGCGAATCTGTCAGAACTCAGTAAGTTTCGCCTCCCACAATCCACTGCAACTCAGGCTCCCCGGCCAGCGGCACGGGCCTTTCCCGCGTCGCCGCGCCTTGCCCGAGATTCATTCCAGACGGAGGAGACAAGATGGCAAACGTGCAGAACGTCGCGGTGCCCGGAGGGGGCGCGCAGAACGCACCGATGACCCACGAAGAGCGCAAGGTGATCCTTGCCTCTTCGCTGGGCACGGTGTTCGAGTGGTACGACTTTTATCTCTACGGCTCGCTGGCGGCGATCATCGCCAAGCAGTTCTTCGCCGGACTGGATCCGACCTCGGCCTTCATCTTCGCGCTGCTCGCGTTTGCCGCCGGCTTTATCGTGCGGCCGTTCGGCGCACTGGTGTTCGGCCGCCTGGGCGACATGATCGGGCGCAAGTACACCTTCCTGGTAACGATCCTGATCATGGGCGTGTCGACGTTCATCGTCGGCCTGCTGCCGGGCTATGCCACGATCGGCTGGGCGGCTCCGATCATCCTGATCGCCCTGCGCATGCTGCAGGGCCTGGCGCTTGGCGGCGAGTATGGCGGTGCCGCCACCTACGTGGCCGAGCACGCGCCGCACGGCAAGCGCGGCTCCTATACCGCGTGGATCCAGACCACCGCCACGCTGGGGCTGTTCCTGTCGCTGATCGTGATCCTGCTGTGCCGCGAGCTGACCGGCCCGAACTTCGAAGTCTGGGGCTGGCGCATCCCGTTCCTGCTGTCGATCCTGCTGCTCGGCGTATCGGTGTACATCCGCCTGTCGATGAATGAATCGCCGGCGTTCCAGCGCATGAAGGCAGAGGGCAAGACCTCCAAGGCCCCGCTGACCGAGTCCTTCGCGCAGTGGCGTAACCTGAAGATCGTGATCCTGGCCCTGCTCGGCCTGACCGCCGGCCAGGCCGTGGTCTGGTACACCGGCCAGTTCTACGCGCTGTTCTTCCTGACCCAGGTACTCAAGGTCGATGCCAAGACGGCCAACCTGCTGATTGCCGGCGCACTGGTGATCGGCACGCCGTTCTTCATCTTCTTCGGGGCGCTGTCCGACAAGATCGGCCGCAAGTGGATCATCATGGCAGGCTGCGCGCTGGCCGTGCTGACCTACTTCCCGCTGTTCAAGGCGCTGACCCACTACGCCAACCCGGCGCTAGAGCGCGCCCAGCAGAGCGCCCAGATCGTGGTGACCGCGGATCCGAAGCAGTGCTCGTTCCAGGGCAGCCCGATCGCCCGCGAGATCGACTTCCGCAGCTCGTGCGATATCGCCAAGCGCACCCTGGCCCAGTCTTCGGCCAGCTATGAAGTGGTGGAAGCCCCGGCCGGCACGGTGGCAACGGTCAAGATCGGCGACAAGGAGATCAAGGCCTTCGACGCCAAGCTTGCCAACGGCCACAGCTTCGACGATGCCAGCAAGACCCAGATCGCGGCGTTCAAGAAGGAAGTGAGCGGCGCCATGTCCGCCGCCGGCTACCCGGCCAAGGCCGACCCGGCGCAGATGAACACGATCATGGTGCTGGTGATCCTGGTCATCCTGGTGATCTACGTCACGATGGTGTACGGCCCGATCGCCGCCATGCTGGTTGAGCTGTTCCCGACCCGCATCCGCTACACCTCGATGTCGCTGCCGTATCACATCGGCAACGGCTGGTTCGGCGGCCTGCTGCCCACCATCTCGTTCGCGCTGGTGGCCCAGAACGGCAACATCTACTACGGCCTCTGGTACCCGATCATCATCGCGGCCATCACCTTCGTGATCGGCGCGCTGTTCGTCCGTGAGACCAAGGACGTGAACATCTACGCCAACGACTGACGCCGGCTCGACCGGCAACGACGACGGCAGGCCATCCGGCCTGCCGTTTTTTTAGGCGGTTGCCTGCGGCCGCGCGGCGCTTTAAAAAAACCTTGCAAGAAGGTGTTGACAGCCTAGAAAGGCCAGGTATAATCTCAGTCTTCGTTGGCGAATTAGCTCAGTCGGTTAGAGCGACGGAATCATAATCCGCAGGTCCGGGGTTCGAGTCCCTGATTCGCCACCATCTATTTAAAAAGCCGCGATCCCACATGGGTTCGCGGCTTTTTTCTTTGGCGAATCGCTGAAGGTGTCACACAGCAGGGTGCTGGCCTGCCGCGTGACGATGATGGCTTTACGGCTGCGACAACGTGAACTCGTGCCGGCTCGTATCCAGCCGCGACACGCGATACTCGATCCGCTCGTCGTGATACGACGAGGCAACGCGCAGGATCTTCAGCAGCGGGCTGCCGACGGCGACCCCCAGCAAGGCGTGATCGTCCTCGTCGGCCAGTGCTGAGCGCAGGCGTTCTTCGGTACGGATGATATTGATGCCGAAGGCGTCCTGGTAGAAGTTGTAGAGCGTATTGGGCCGCTCGCGCAGCTGCTTTTCGGTCAGGCCCTTGAAGCGCTCCTCCGGCACCGTGATGGCGTCGATCATCATCGGCGCGCCCTCCAGCGACAGCACATTGGTGAAGCGGAACACGGGATCGCCCACCGCCAGCGCCAGTGCGGCCGCCTCTTCCTTGTCCGCCCTGGCGCGGCGAAACCTCGCCAGCCGTACCGTGGGATATTCGCGATGCCCGTCCTGGCGCACGATCCGGAAGAATCGGAAGAAGTGGTCCTCCTGCCGATGGGTGGCCACGAAGGTGCCGCGGCCCTGGTGGCGGATCATGATGCCTTCGGCCACCAGCTCGTCGATCGCCTTGCGCAGCGTGCCGATCGAAACGCCAAAGCGCTCGATCAGCTTGCGCTCTGAGGGGATGGCCTCCCCCGGCTTCCACTCGCCCTCCGCCAGCGCGGACAGGATGGCCTGCTTCACATCCTTGTACAGGATCCCGCCGATCGCACTGCCGGCATCAAATCTGGCACCCACCTTGAATTCCTTGTCCGAGTTCCCGCGCCGCCACCTGCCTCGCGGGGCTGCTGCGCGGGTCGATTCATCTAGATAAGCCAGATCATACCGGAGCATACCGGAGCGCCTGGGCGGCCAGCCGCTGTCATTCCGCGCGGATATGTTTCTCTTCGATCAGCTTCGCCCAGCGCGTCACCTCGCTGTTGAAGTACTCGGCAAAGGGCCCGCTGGTCTGCGGCGCCGGAGCGAAGCCGGCCGCGACGATGCGCTCGCGCAGCGCGTCGGCCTGCAGCATGCGCGCCACCGAAGCCGACACCTTGTCCACAATCGGCCTGGGCGTGCCCGCCGGCATCATCAGCCCGGTCCAGTTCTCGACGATCAGGTCGGGGAATCCCGCCTCGGCCACGGTGGGGACATCGGGCAGCAGCGGATGCCGATCCCGCGTCGTCACCGCCAGCGCGCGCAGCTTGCCACCCTTCACATAGGCCAGCGACTCCGGGAAGTTGGAGAAGACCACGTCGATCTGCCCGCCGATCAGGTCGGTCATGGACGGGGCGCCGCCCTTGTACGGCACATGGGTGAGGCTGGTCCCGGTCTGGCTTTCGAACAGCGCCATGGTCAGGTGCGGCGGCGTACCGTTGCCGCTGGAGCCGGCATTGAGCTTGCCCTTCTGTGCCGCGGCGGCCAGGTCCTTCATCGACTTGATCGGCGAGCTGGCCGGCACCACCACCAGCATCGGCGACGAGGCAATGCGCGCCACGGGCACCAGGTCCTTCTGCATGCTGAATGGCTGTTTGGGGAACAGCGTGACATTGGACGCATGGGTCAGCGTGACCGCCAGCCAGGTGTAGCCATCGGCCGGCGCCTTGGCGACCTGGTCGGCGCCGATATTGGCGTTGCCGCCGGGCTTGTTGTCGACGACCACGGGCCGCTTCCACTCCTCGGACAGCTGATGCCCCACCAGCCGGGCCATGATATCGGTCAGCCCGCCGGCCGAAAATGGCACGACATAGCGGATCGGCTTGCCGGGATAATCGCTGGCGGGCACGGAGGCCTGCGCGTTCCCCTGCGCCGCCGCGGGCGCGGACGCCAGCCCGGCCAGCGTGGATACTGCGGACAACACGACCAGAGCGCCGGTACCGTACCTGAGCGCGGTGCGAATCAAACCTCGATACATGCTGTGTCTCCGTTTTGTGGTTGCCGGCCCCGTCGTGGCGGGTCCGCTGTCGTTGTGGAATGAATTTCTAGGCGCGGCCCTCCTCGCCTGCGAGCGCGCGCAATTCGGTGAGCAAGGCGTCGGGAACCTCAATGCCATTGGCCCCGGCATCGGCCTGTGCGGCATCGCGCCGCGCGCCGGGCAGGCGTGTGCCCTCGTCTTCCAGCATCGCCTGCAGCAGCGCCTCGACGCGCTCGGCATACGCGTCGGTGCCGGCGAAGGCGCCAGGGTCCAGCACCATGAACAGTTGCCCGATGCGGGGGCGATTGCCGGCATCGCTGAAGAATGAATCGGCCTCGGCGCCGAACTGCGCACCCGCCAGAGATGTCACCAGCAACTCCACCATCAGCGCGAGCATCGCGCCCTTGACGCCGCCTGCCGGCAGCATCGAGCCGCGCAGCGCGGCCTGCGCATCGGTAGTCGGCTGGCCGGCCTCGTCCAGCGCCCAGCCGAGCGGGATCGGCTTGCCCTGCTTCGCCGCTACCATGATCTTGCCGCGCGCCACTTCCGAGAGCGACAGGTCGATCACCACCGGCGAGCGTTCCCGGCGCGGAAAGGCGGCCGCAATCGGATTGGTGCCGAACAGCGGGCGCCGCCCGCCCCATGCAGGCATGGCCGCTGGCGAGTTGCCCATCGCGATCCCCACCATGCCGGCCCGCGCGACGGCATCCAGCGGTAGCGCCGCGGCGCCGAAATGGTGACTGTTGGTGACAGCCGCGACGCCCACGCCGGTTTCGCTGGCGCGGCGCATCGCCTCGGCGATAGCCAGGTCGCACGCGGGGAAGGCGAAACCGCAGCCCGCATCGACCAGCGCCGCGCTGGCCCGGGCGGACCGCACCGCGGGCCTGGCCCTGCCGTCGACACGATCCTCGCGCAGGTGCGCGACGTACATCGGCACGCGCGACACGCCGTGCGACGCCAGCCCTACGGCATCGGCCCGCACCAGCGCCGTGGCCGTGGCACTGGCCTGCAGCTCGCTCGCTCCCGCGCGGCGCAATGCGGCGTTGGCCAGCCGCCCCAGTTCAGCCATCGGCATGCGGCTCATGACAGGGCCTCCAGCGTCTGCCGCACCTGCTGCGCGATCATCATCGAGACCCGCACATTGGCCTCGCGCGTCACGCCGCCGATATGCGGGGTCAGGATCAGGTTAGGCACGCCCGCGAGCACACTGTCCGCGGGCAACGGTTCGCGCTCGAAGACATCGAGTGCCGCACCGGCCAGGTGACCGTCACGGAGCGCCTGCGCCAGCGCCGCCTCGTCGACCACGCCACCGCGCGCGGTATTGATCAGCACGGCCCCCGGCTTCATGCCGGCGATCCGCTGCGCATCGATCAGGTGCCGGGTGGCGGCGACCAGCGGTACATGCAGGCTGACCGCATCGGCTTGCGCCAGCAGCGTGTCGAGCGAAACGCTGCGCACGCCTGTGCGCGCCCACACCGGGTCGTCAGACGCCAGCATCGGATCGCAGGCCACCACCTGCATGCCGAAGGCCTGCGCCAGCGCCGCCGCCTGCCTGCCGATGTCGCCGAAGCCGACCAGGCCCAGGGTCTTGCCGAGCGCCTCCCTGCCCTCCGACAACCGCGCACGCGGCCACTGGCCGGCGGCTAGCTCGGCGCTGCTGGCGTATGCGCCGCGCAGCAACATCGCGGCGGTGGTGACCACATACTCGGCAACCGAGCGCGCGTTGGCGCCAGTCGCGGGTATCACGCGAATGCCGCGCTCGCGGCAGGCCTCGACGTCGATATTGTCGAGCCCGACCCCGAGCCGCCCGACCACGCGCAGCGCTGGCGCGCGCTCGAGCAGCGCCGCGTCGACCTGGGTGCGATTGCGAACGATCAGCGCGTGCGCTCCGGGCAACGCACCCAGCAGCTCGGCGCGGCGCTCCACCCAGGCCGGCTCGTACTGCAGGTCGAAGCCCGGGCGCAGCACCTGCACCGCGGCCGAGTCCATGAACTCGCTGATGCAGATGCGCTTCATCATGCCGACTCGTGGATGCGGGTCAGCACGAACTCGCGGTGGCCGAGCGCCTCCGCAGCCGTCCAGCGACCGTTGATCGTGGCGAGCATGCACTCGAGCAGCTTGTCGCCGGTCTGGTCCAGGGTCTGCTCGCGCTGCAGCAGGCCGGAGCAATCCACGTCCATGTGCTCGCTCATCAGCCGCACCGTGCGCGGATTGGCGCACAGCTTGATCACCGGCAGGATGGGGTTGCCGATCACGTTGCCCTGACCAGTGGGGAAGAAATGCACCACGTACCCGGCGGCTGCGCACAGGGTCACCATCTCGGCAGCGGCCGATGATGAATCCATGAACCACAGGCCCGGATGCGTCGGCTCCTCGGCCTTGTCCAGCACCCCGTCGACCGTGCACTTCTTGCCGATCTTCTGGATGTTGCCCAGTGCCTTCTCTTCGATGGTGGTGAGGCCGCCGGCGATATTGCCCTTGGTCGGTTGCGATTCCGACAGGTCTGAGGTCTTCCAGCGGTCGATCATGCCCTGGTAGCGCTCGAACATGGCCATGAACTGGTGCCGCACCTCGTCGTTGGCGCAGCGCGCGGCGACGATATGCTCGCCGCCGGTGAGCTCCGAGGTCTCGCCGAACACCAGCGTGGTGCCGAGCGGATGGAGCTTGTCGAAGGCATTGCCGACGGTGGGGTTGGCGCCGCAGCCCGAGGTGGTATCGGACTCGCCGCACTTGGTCGATACCCACAGCTCGTTGATCGGGCACTCCACGCGGTGCAGCGCCGTGGCGTACTGCACGTATTCCTTCGCCGCCTTCGAGGCGCGCATGATGGTGTCGTGATCGCCATGGCCTTCGATGCCGAAGCCGACCACCGGCTTGCCGGTCCTGGCGATGCCATCGACGACCTTCTTGGTCCAGCCCTCTTCGATGCCGATCACCACCACCGCGGCGACATTGGGGTTGCTGCCCGCGCCGATCAGCGTGCGGAAATGCAGGTCGAGGTCCGGGCCGAACTGCAGGCGACCATACGGGTGCGGGATCGCCATGGTGCCCTTGATCGCGACGGCGACGGCCTCGGCGGCCGCGTTGGACAGGTCATCCAGCGGCAGGATGATGACGTGGTTGCGCACACCGACGCGACCGTTGTCGCGGCGGTAGCCCCAGAAGGTGGTGTTTTGGTCGATCACGGACATGGCTTGGGTCTCTGGTATTTGGTGGGGAGATGAGAGGAAGCGCGCGCGCCGGCTTACCAGCGCTTGGTCTTGATGTTGTGCACGTGGGCGTGCTCGCCCGCCTTGATCGGCGCCACCACCTTGCCGATGTCGATGCCGTACTTGTAGACGGTGTCGTTGGGCTCCATGTCGCGCAGCGCCACCTTGTGCCCGATGGGGATCGGCTGCAGGGCCTTCACGGTCACGATCTTGTCTTCATCCATGATCCAGGCATTCAGCGTGGTGCCGGACTGGATCCCCTCCACCACGGCGACCGCCACGGTGTCCTTCGCGTCGTGCAGCACTACATGAATCATCGTTGTCTCCTCGGTATGGGTCGTCGGTGAACTGATCATAGGTAACGGTATGATCCATGTCAACCAACTCATATATATGATTTAGTTGAGTGAGCAAATGCAATGCTGCGCCGCCGCTTGCGCGGGCGAGGTCAATGGGAAGGCAGGAAGGGGAATTGCGGCGGCGTCAGCCGCCCTGGAGGCAGGTCAGCGTTCGCCCGGCGCATGCGGGCGAATGAAGCAAAGAGAGGACAAAGGCCGCGACAAGGGCCCGGGACAAAGACCGGCTTGCCGGCTTACCAGTAGCGCACGCGACCGGTGTCGAGGTGGACGAACTGCTCGCCCTGGTAGAAACCGACGCCGCCGGCCTGCAACGACTTGGCGGCATCGCGCACATCGGACAGGGCAACGCCCGGCACGCGGATATCGATGGCCTTGCCGTCCATATGCAGGCTGTGCTTCGCCACGCCGCCGCCGCGCGAGGTGCGCAGCCGCGAGTTGGTAGCCGGGCTGCGGTAGCCGGAGATGACCTGGAACGGCTTGTCGGTGGCGAGTTCGCGGCGCACGCGGAACAGCACCTCGAAAAGCTGCGGATCGATCACCCCTACGGCGCCGGAATAATGGTCGCGCAGGAAGCCGTTGAGCGAACTCAGCGCATCCGGCAGGAAGCGGTCGCCCACGGCGTAGACCAGCGAAATATGCTCGCCGGTGTGGGTATGGTCGAAAGTGAGCTTGCGGGCGTCTGGCAGGCTTGCCAGCGAGCGTCCATCCGGCAGGCTGGCCAGCGCATTGCGCGGCGCGAGCGGCATCAGGCCCGCGGCCAGCGCCAGAGTCCCGGTGGTATGAAGAAAGCGGCGGCGTGCCTTGCGCGTCGCATCAGTCATGGTACTTCCTCTAGATGTGCGAGTCGCGCCTCATGGCGTCGAGCCCCTGGCGCGTGCGAGTGCCGGCGGCGTGGCGCGCCCGGTGCGTTGCCGCAGCGCGTTGTCCAGCAATTTATCGTGACCGTAGATGTCAGGGAGAAAGGATACACGACCATCGGCCCGCGCGATGACCGTGCCGTAGGCCAGCACCACGGGCAAGGGCTGTTGCAGGCGCACGGTTTTCGACTTGCGGCTCGCCATCGCATCGCGGATGCGCGCTTCGGTCCACTCCGGCATGTCCTGCATCACGAACTGCGCCAGCGCAACCGGCGACTCGACGCGGATGCAACCGTGGCTGAAGTCGCGCCGGTCGCGCTTGAACAGCTGCGGCGTGGGCGTGTGGTGCAGGTAGATGTTCTCGTTGTTGGGGAACGCGAACTTGATGTCGCCCAGCGCATTCGCCGGGCCGGGGCGCTGGCGGATGCGCATGCGGCCATTGAGCACCGCGTCCAGGTTCTCCTCTGACAGCGTGGTCACCGCCTTGCCGTCGCCGGTCACGAACTCCAGCCCTTGCCGGTCGAAGTAGCCGGGGTCCTGGCGCAGGCGCGGGATGGTCTCGCGTTTGGCAATCGACGGCGGCACGTTCCAGTACGGGCTGAACTCGATATAGCGCATGTCTTCACTGAACAGCGGCGTGCGCGTATCGAGCGCCTTGCCGACGATCACCTTCATTTCCAGCTTGATATCGAGCTTGCCGTCGCGCACTTCATAGGCGCGCAGCATGAACTCGGGGACGTTGACCACGATCATGCGCGGACCGTCCAGCGGCGTCCAGCGCATGCGCTCCATGGTCAGTTCGATCTGCCGCACACGGCTGGCGATGGGTGCGTTGAGCTGCGCCAGCGTGGCCTGCCCGATCACGCCATCGGGCTGCAGGCCGTGCCGCGACTGGAACGCCTTGACGCCGTCGACCAGCGCGCCTTCATAGCGCGGCGGCACCGGCGTCCCCCCCGGCAGGTCGCCCAGTCCGGCCAGGCGGGCGGCCAGCGCCACGTTGCCAGCCCACCGCTGGCCCGGCGTGAGCTTGCTGCCGGGCAGCGCCGGCAGTGGCTGCAACCAGACCGGCTGCCTGGCGATCTCGCGATACCGGCCCAGCGCCTGGCGCAGCGTGCCGTACAGCGGGAATGACGGCGCGGCCTGCTGGACGGCGTCGGGGAGCCGGTGCTGCGCCACGGCATCGCGCAGCACCATGGCGGCGTCGAAGGGGCGGTCGGCCTGCGGGCTGAAGTTGGCGTGGACGGCGCGCGGGTTGACGCGGCCGGCGTGCAGGTCGGCCAGCATCCGCTCCATCGCGCCAGTCAGCGCGGCATCGAGGCGCGCCGCGGCGTCGGGTGGCAGCACGGGGCCGGTGGCCGCCTGGGTCACCGCCTGGCGCAGCGCGTCGGCATCGTAGTCGCGGGGATCCAGCCCATCGGCGGCGACACCGGCGAGCGCGTCGACCGCCTGGCGGGCTTCCGGCACCGGGCGTCCCTGGGCGAACCACAGTGGCCCCTGCACCGTCGCCGGCGCCTGCGCCGGCGCTTGCGCGAATGCGACCGGCACCAGCGCCGCGGCTGCACAGGCCAGCACCGCGGCGGCAAGACTGCGCGCGAGCCACGCGCCGCGGCCACGCATGGCGGCCTCGTGCGCAGCCAGAACGGAAGGTTTTCGGGCAGCCGTGGCCGCTGAGGTGGCGCCGGTGTGGGGTGCTGCCGCAGTCAGGATCAGAGGCATCGAGCGGACGGGTCACATTCGTCGTACACCACCACAGTCTACCCGCGTTGGCGCGATGGCGCGGCGCACCGTCCAGCGCGATGCCCGGCGGCAGCGGGCGCAACCAGTGCACCGTGCGGTACGTCGCCACCGGTGCCGCCACCGTCGGCGCCGCCAATTCCAGCGTGCTGTACACGATCACGTATCCCTGAGCTGCGCAGGCACGCAGCCGGCTGCCAGGCCCACCCCCCAAAACGGCGTGGGCCGACGCAATTTGCGCACCTCAGACTCAGGGCGCTGCTCACCACACCATCTGGTGCCGGCGCGCATAGTCGACCAACTCCACCAGCGAGCCGACATTGAGCTTGGCCATGATATTGGCCTTGTGCGTGCTGACGGTCTTGCTGCTGATCAGCAGCTCGGCCGCGATGGACTTGTTGGAATGGCCACGCGCCAGGTATTGCAGGATGGTGACCTCGCGGTTGCTCAGGCGCGGCATGCCGGCATCCTGCTCCTCGCCGATCTGGCGCGCGGCCTCCAGCGTCTGCATCGGGAACACCAGGTAGCCGCTTAGCACGCCGCGCACCGCCTGCAGCACCTCGGCGAGCCCGCGCTGCTTGGCGACGAAGCCGTGCGCGCCGGCGCGCAGCGCGCGCACCGGCGCCAGCGTGGTATCGCTGCCGGACAGCACCAGCACATGCACCATCGGAAACGCCGCCGAGATGCGCCGCACGAACTCGGTGCCGGGGTAGCCGAACCATTCCGCATCGACCAGCACCAGCCCCGGCCTGGTGCTCGCGCACCAGGCGGAAGGCTTCGGGCATGCCCTCCGTTTCCAGCACCCGGTCGGCGTCCAGCTCGGTGGCGAGCCGGGCGGACAAGGTCGCGCGGAAGCTGGAGGGTTCGTCGACGATCAGCGCGTGATGCAATTTCGGGCTCCTTGACAGTGTGGCTTGCTGCCAAGGTTAAGGGCCCTCCCCAGTCCTGAAGCGCCGAATCCTCGCTGCGCGGTTGCAGCAATCTCTGCGCCGCCGTCGGATGGTTCCGTAGCGGACAATGGGCTAGCCGTTGGCGGCGTCGAGCACCTCGGTGAGCTTGCGGCTGGCGTCCAGCGCCGCGGGGAAGCCGCAGTAGACCGCGCTGTGCACCATCAGCTCACGCAGCTCCCGTGGCGTGACGCCGTTGGCAAGCGCGCCGCGCAGGTGCCCGGCCAGTTCCTGCGGCCGGTTCAGCGCGATCAGCATCGACACCGTGGCCAGGCTGCGCTGCTTGCGGTCCAGGCCCTCGCGGGTCCAGACCGTGCCCCAGGCGAATTCCGTGACGAGCTGCTGCAGGCTGGTGTCGCCCTGCTGCGCGGCGGCGTCCAGCGCGCGCTGGACGTGGGTGGGCCCGAGCACCTCGGTGCGCACGTCAAGGCCGGCCTCGAAGGCGGGCGTCGGGGTATAGGCGGAAGGTTGGGTGGGTTCGGCCATGGCATGTGTCTCCGGTGCAAGGGGATAGCGCATGGTAGCCGAACCGGTGCGAATGGCCGCGGCGGTCACTCCGTGCCGGCTGGCAGGAAGCGCGGCGCCGGTGCCGAGCGCGGGACCTCCCGCTCGTCCTGCTGGTACAGGCGATAGGTGCCGCGCGCCTGGTTGTGCGGATGGCGTGCGGCCTCGTCCAGGGTCAGCACGCGCGCGAAGCACACGTCGGTGCCGCCCAGCACCGCTTCCCAGTGCGTGCTCGGCTGCGCCGCGATGCAAGCCGCAATGCGAGCCTTGACCGCCGGCCACAGGGTGCGGTCGTACTGCGCTGCCGGGTCGATGTCGGTCAGCTCCAGCCGCTCGAGCAGCTCGCGGTAGAACTGCGGCTCGAGCGCGCCCAGCGTGATGGCGCGGCCGTCGGCGCAACGGTAGACGTCATAGAACGGCGAATCGTGGAAGGGACTGGGCTGCGGACCGCCCAGCGTGCCCGCGGCGCGCGAGACCTGCACCAGCGAGCCCAGCATGGCGACGATATCGGTGATCGCCGCATCGACCACGCAGCCCTCGCCGTTGGCGCGCGCGCTCAGGATCGCGCTGGTCAGGCCGAAGGCAAGGCCGAGCGCACCGGTGGCATCGCCCATCACCGTCGGCGGCACCATCGGCAGCGCGTCGTCGCGCGCGGCCATCGACAGCAGCCCGGTCAGCGCGATGTAGTTCAGGTCATGGCCGGCGCTCTGCGACAGCGGGCCGGTCTGGCCCCAGCCGGTCATGCGGCCGTAGACCAGGCGCGGGTTGCGCGCGTGGCAGGCCTTGGGGCCCAGGCCGAGCCGTTCCATCGCGCCAGGGCGCAGCCCTTCGATCAGCGCATCGGCGCCGGCGACCAGGTCCAGCGCGGCGGCTACGCCTTCGGGCGACTTCAGGTTCAACTGCACCACGCGCTTGCCATGCTCGAGTTCCATCTCGGCCGGCACGGGCTGGCCGCGCAGGATGCGGCGCGCGTCCGGCGCGACCGGGCGCGTCACCAGCGTGACCTCGGCGCCCAGGCCGGCCAGCATCGCACCGCACAAGGGGCCGGGGCCGATGCCTTCGAACTCCACCACCTTGATGCCGCGCAGGGGCAGCATGCCTTGCTCACTCATGATCGTTGTCTCCGGGGTCGCCGTCCGCCCGCGCCATGGGCGCGGCGGCGGCTTGTATTCGCTATGGGTTGGATGGTCGGATGCGCCGCGCCAGCGGGCGCGGGGGGCTCGGGAGCATGCTACGCGCCACGGCGCCGGCGCGGCAATGGCCAAATGTTTCAGGCAGGTTGACGTATTTGTCATGCCGAAGGCGGCGTCCGGCTATCGCACTGCCGCATCGCCGATTTCCGAACCAACTTGATCTAAATCGTGTCCGAGCAGGAAACTACCTGCCATGATGGTTCCAGATGGCGGCGGCGCCGCACCGCTGCGCCGCCCATTCACCGATCCCCGCCATGCGGCGGTGTTCCTTAACCTGACTCGTCCGACAGCCCCCATCCAGGAGATTTCCGTCATGACCAATATCGTGCTCGCCACCGACGGCTCGGCCTTCAGCGACGCCGCGGCGCGCTTTATCGCCGAAGGCAAGCTGCTGCAGAGCGGTTTTACCGTGCATGTCGTGCATGTGGCGCCGGAAGTGAGCGGCCAGGTGCGCGCCTTTGTCAGCAAGGAAACCATCGACGACTGGCACAGGGAAGCCAGCGACAAGGCGATGGTCGGCGTGTGCGACATCCTGGCGGCGGCCAATGTGCCATTCGAGCGGCACGCGCTACACGGCTTTGCGCCGGAGAAGATCGTCGCCTATGCGCGCTCGGTCGATGCGCAGGCCATCGTGATGGGCACGCATGGGCGCGGCTCGTTCTTCGATGCGGTGATTGGTTCGGTGGCGGGGCGCGTGCTGGCGCAGGCGCAATGCCCGGTGCTGCTGGTGAAAGCGCCGGAAAAAAAGGGATGATCTGAGCGGCAGGAAAACCGGCACCGTCAGAGGTGCCAGCGACTCAACCTCAAGCGCCCCAGAGGGGCGCTTCGTCCATCAGCGCCACCTGTTCGCGCAATTCCAGGATCCGGTCCTGCCAGTAGCGCGCCGTGCCAAACCACGGGAAGGCGGCGGGAAACGCCGGGTCGGCCCAGCGGCTGGCAAGCCAGGCGCTGTAGTGCAGCAGCCGCAGTGTGCGCAGCGCTTCCACCAGCCATAGCTCGCGCGCGCGGAACTCGGCAAAGTCTTCATAGCCGGCGACGATATCGGCCAGCTGGTCCTGCATGGCCGCGCGGTCGCCTTCGAGCAGCATCCAGATGTCCTGGATGGCCGGTGCCATGCGGCTGTCGTCGAAATCCACGAAATGCGGGCCCGGCGCACCGTGAGTGCCGCCGCGCGCGTCGTCCTCGTCGATCCACAGCACGTTGCCGCGGTGGCAGTCGCCATGCACGCGCAGCAGGCGCACATCGCCGGCGCGCTCGTAGCAGCGGCGCACGCCGTCCAGCGCCAGGTCCGCCACCGACTGCCACGCGGGCAGCAGGTCGGCGGGGATGCAGCCGCTGGCCAGCAGCCAGTCGCGCGGGGCGATGCCGAAGGTGTCGAGGTCGAGTGCGGGGCGGGCCTGGTAAGGCTGCGCGGCGCCGAGCCCGTGGATGCGGCCGATAAAGCGGCCGAGCCAGGTCAGCGTGTCGGAGCGGTCCAGCGCGGGATCACGGCCGCCGCAGCGGGGAAATACCGCGAAGCGGAAGCCGGCGTGGTGCAGCAGCGTACCGGCTTGGCCCGGCGCCAGCGCCATGGCGGGCACTGCCGGGATCTCGGCATCGGCCAGTTGCTGCACCAAGGCGTGTTCTTCGAGGATGGCCGCGTCAGTCCAGCGGCCGGGGCGGTAGAACTTGGCAACGACCGGCGCGGCATCCTCGATGCCTATCTGCCAGACGCGGTTCTCGTAGCTGTTGAGCGCCAGCAGGCGCCCATCGGGGCGCAGGCCGGCGGCTTCGAGCGCGTCCAGCATCAGCTCCGGCGTCAGGCCGGCGTAGGGTACGCCGGGGTCGGCCGGGGCGTCGGACGCGTGCATGGTGTCAGCCTGGTCCGCTCAGCGCGCCGGCTTGCGGTTGCCGCCGAGCAGCGCGGCCTGCGGCGCAGGGCGGCGGTTGCGTGCGGGAGCCGGCGCGGCGTCGTGCGCCGGGCGCGCGGGCTGGGCCGCGGCGCGCTGCTGGCCGCGCGCCGGGTCCTGGCCGTCGCGGCGCGGGGCGGGGCTACGCGCGCCGGTGGGCTGGCCGGTGCGGTTGCCGTTGCCGGAACCGTTGCCGCGCGAGCCGCCTTCGGCAGCGCGCGTGCGCGGCTGGCCTTGCGGCTGGCCGCCCTGCCCCTGGCGCGGCTCGCGCGCAGGACGCTGGCGTGGGGCGCTCTCACCTTCGGCGCCATTGCCGGCCGGACGTGCCTGGCCGCGTCCGCGGCCCTGGCTTGGTGCCTGGCCGCCACCGCCGCGCTGCTGGCGGCCCTTCTGGATCGGCTCGGGCGCGATGCTGGGGTCGACTTCGAAGCCCGGCAGCGCGGTCTGCTCAAGCTTGCGCTTGATCAGCCGTTCGATATCGCGCAACAGCGCATGCTCGTCCACGCAGACCAGCGAGATCGCCTCGCCCTCGGCGCCGGCGCGGCCGGTGCGGCCGATGCGGTGCACGTAGTCTTCCGGCACGTTGGGCAGGTCGAAGTTGACCACGTGCGGCAGCTGGTCGATATCGATGCCGCGCGCGGCGATATCGGTCGCCACCAGCAGGCGCAGCGTGCCGGCCTTGAACTCGGACAGCGCGCGCGTGCGCGCCGACTGGCTCTTGTTGCCGTGGATCGCCAGCGCCGACAGGCCATCCTTGGTCAACTGCTCGGCCAGGCGGTTGGCGCCGTGCTTGGTGCGCGTGAACACCAGCACCTGGTGCCAGTCATGCTGGCGCACCAGGTGGGCCAGCAGTTCGCGCTTGCGCTCGCGGTCCACCGGGTAGACGCGCTGGTCCACGGTTTCGGCGGTGGTGTTGCGGCGCGCCACCTCGATCGAGGCCGGGTTGTTCAGCAGCCGGTCGGCCAGCGCGCGGATATCGTCCGAGAACGTCGCCGAGAACAGCAGGTTCTGGCGCTTGGCCGGCAGCACGTTGAGGATCTTGCGGATGTCATGGATGAAGCCCATGTCGAGCATGCGGTCGGCTTCATCGAGCACCAGCAGCTCCACCTGCGACAGGTCGATGGTGCGCTGGGACACGTGGTCCAGCAGGCGGCCGGGCGTGGCCACCACGATCTCGACGCCGCGCTTGAGTTGCTCGATCTGCGGGTTGATGCCGACGCCGCCGAACATCACCATGGAGCGCAAGCGCAGGTACTTGCCGTAGTTGCGCACGCTCTCCTCGACCTGGGCGGCCAGTTCCCGCGTGGGCGTCAACACCAGCGCGCGCACCGGCACCCGGGCCGGGCGCGGCGCACCATTGGCGGCACGGGCCGCGGCGGTGTCGGACAGCAGCTGCAGCATCGGCAGCGTAAAGCCGGCGGTCTTGCCGGTGCCGGTCTGGGCGCCGGCGAGCAGGTCGCCGCCCTTGAGGATGGCGGGGATCGCCTGGGCCTGGATGGGGGTCGGCGTGGTGTAGCCCTGTTCGGCCACGGCACGCACAATCTTTTCGGACAAACCGAGTTCAGAGAAAGACATGAATTGCTGCTTCGGCCATCGCTGCGCACGTGGTGCGCCTAACGCCGGATGGCTCGTGTAATCGATAGCGCTATCGGATCAGAAAAGGGCGAAAGTGGCCGGGGGCCAGCCTGGCGGGACCATCGGGGCCCGGCCGCGCAAGAAAGGTCGCTAGTGTACCAGCCCGGGGCGAGCCGGTTCTGCACATGGCCCAGGCCCGTATGCACGGCGGCGCACACTGGTCCGAAGCGGGTGGCGCTGCGCTATCATGGCTGCCTCCCCCGGCCACTATCCCGGCCCCCTGCCCGGCCCTGCCCGGCGCCCCGGAAAGCCGCCATGCGCTTGCGATTCCTCGAAGACCAGGAAGTTACCCTGTTCGCGGCCATCCCGGTCGGGATCGTCGCGGCCATCGCCACCACTTTATTCAAGGAGGCGCTGGAAGGCGCCGGCGTGGTGCTGTTTTCCAGCCACGCCGACGTGGTTGCCGTCTTCGCCACGCTGGCGCTGGTGTGGCGCGTGGTGGTGCCGGCGGTCGGTGGCGCGCTCGCCGGGGCGCTGCTGGTGCTGGCCAACCGCCTGGCCGGCAGCCACCGCGGCGCCACTGACTATATGGAGGCGGTGGCCAATGGCAGCGGCCGCCTGCCGGTGCGCATCACGCTGCTGCGCGCGCTGTCGTCGTTCTTCTCGATCGTCAGCGGCAGCTCGGTCGGCAAGGAAGGCGCGATGATCCAGCTGGCCGCGCTGTGCGGCTCGCTGTTCCCGTCGACGCGGCTGGAGCGCGGCGGCGGCTCCAATATGCGGCGCATGCTGACCGCATGCGGTGCCGCGGCGGGCCTCGCCACCGTCTATCACACCCCTTTTTCCGCCGCGGTCTTCGTTGCCGAAGTGGTGTTCGGGGCACTAGCGGTGCAGCGGCTGATGCCGTTGTTCCTCGCGTCGGTGGCCGGCGCCATGGTCAGCCAGTGGCACGGCGGCCTGCAGCCGCTCTATCCCGGCCTGGACATCGCGCCCGACCTTCGCCCCCACATCCTGCTGGCCGCGGCCGCGCTGGGCGTGGCCGCCGGCATCGCGGGCGCGCTCTTCATGCGTGCGGCCGGCTTTGCGCGCAGCCGCTTCGCCGGCGTGCCAGGCGGGCCGGTGGCGCGGCTGGCGCTTGGCGGGGCGCTGGTCGGCGTGCTGGCGATGGCGGTGCCGGAGGTGGTGGGCAACGGCTACTCCACCATCCAGACCATCCTGCAGGAGCAGCCGCTGAGCGTGCCGGTGGCCGGCGTGCTGCTGGCCAAGCTGGTGGCGACCGTGATCAGCATGGGCTCGGGTGCGGTCGGCGGCGTGTTCACGCCCTCGCTGTTCGTCGGCGCGGCACTCGGGCAGTTGCTGGCGATCGGGATGCAGGGGACGGCGGCCGGCGCGGCGCCGCTGCTGCCGCTGGTCGGCATGAGTGCCTTCCTGGCCGCCACCAGCCAGGCGCCGCTGATGTCGGTGCTGATGGTGTTCGAGATGACGCTGGCGCCGGCGCTGCTGCTGCCGTCGATGATCGGCGCGGTGGCGGCGTACTACACGGCGTCGCGCTGCCAGACGCTGTCGCTGTACAGCGTGATCGCCGAGCGCGCGCAAGCCTCGGCCGCGGCCGAGCATGCGCGCACGCTGACGCTGGCCGGCCTGTGCGACCCGACCGACACCGTGCTCGACCCCAACGCCACGCTGGGCGCGGCGGCGGACAAGTTCGCCGAAACCGGCACGCGCTATCTCTATCTGGTGGAACCTGACGGCCGCCTGCTGGGCGCGTTGTCGATCCATGCCTTGCAGCGCGCCCAGCGCGAGGGCGCGCCGGATGACGTACTGGCACTGGCCGAGCGCGACTTTCCGGCGCTGACACCCGATTCGCGGCTGCGCGACGCGCTGGCGGTGTTCGCCGAGCACGGCATCAACCGCATCCCGCTGGTGCGCGACACCACCAGCCGCGAACTGATGGGCACGGTGTCCAAGCAGCGTGTGCTGCAAGAGGCATCCTGCCTGTTCTGAGCACAAACCCGATCCCCGCATCGCCAGGCCCGTCAGCGGGGAAAAGAGCGGGTAAAATGGCGGGTTGCGCCCGCCTTCGGGCCATCCCGCCAACGCTTCGTCCTTTTTGTCGGAGTTCCCCCCATGCCAGCAGGTCATGATGCGCGCCGCCAGGCGCCGGAGTCTGTCAAACCCTCGCGCGGGCGGAGGCGTGCGCTGGCCTGCGCCGGCGCCCTGCTGCTCGGCGCGGCCAGCGCGGCGGCCCAGCCGGTGCGGGTGATCCCGGACGATGCGCAGGCGGCAAAGCTGGTCATCGCCACACCGTCGGCCGGCGCGCCGCAGACGGCCACGCTGGACGGCAAGACCGTGGGCGTGGCGCCGGGGCTGCGCCTGTTCGGCACCGACAACCAGTTGCTGGCCAAGACCGCGGTGGCGGGCCAGAAGCTGCCGGTGCGGTACAAGCTGGACCTGTACGGCCAGCTGCTGACGGCCTGGGTGCTGAGCGAGCCCGAACAGAAGGCGCTGAAAGCAAAATCGTAGTCCCCCTTGAAGTTCGCCCCAGAAGTGCGACCGGCGTGCCCCACGCGCCGGCCGCGTTGTTGCAACACCCTGATGCCCCCAGGTCAACCACTGAGATCGGCATATGAAGAAAGTTTTCGTCAAGACGTACGGCTGCCAGATGAACGAGTACGACTCGGACAAGATGGTCGACGTCCTCCACGCCAGCCAGGGGCTGGAACCCACCGACAACGTCGAAGACGCCGACGTGATCCTGTTCAACACCTGCTCGGTGCGCGAGAAGGCGCAGGAGAAGGTGTTCTCGGAACTGGGCCGGATGAAGGCACTCAAGGCCGTCAAGCCTGACCTGGTGATCGGCGTGGGCGGCTGCGTGGCCAGCCAGGAAGGCGCCAGCATCGTCTCGCGCGCGCCGTATGTCGACGTGGTGTTCGGCCCGCAGACGCTGCACCGCCTGCCCGACCTGATCGCGCGGCGCCAGCGCACCGGCCAGTCGCAGGTGGATATCTCCTTCCCCGAGATCGAGAAGTTCGACCACCTGCCGCCGGCACGCGTCGATGGCCCGAGCGCCTTTGTCTCGATCATGGAAGGCTGCTCCAAGTACTGCAGCTACTGCGTGGTGCCCTACACCCGCGGCGAGGAAGTGTCGCGCCCGTTCGAAGACGTGCTGGCCGAAGTCGCCGGCCTGGCCGAGCAAGGCGTGCGCGAAGTCACGCTGCTGGGCCAGAACGTCAACGCCTATCGCGGCAAGATGGGCGATACCACCGAGATCGCCGACTTTGCGCTGCTGATCGAGTACGTGGCCGAGATCCCCGGCATCGAGCGCATCCGCTACACCACCAGCCACCCGAAGGAATTCACCTCGCGCCTGGTCGAGCTGTACGGCCGCTGCGGAAAGCTGGTAAACCATTTGCACCTGCCGGTGCAGCATGCGTCCGACCGCATCCTGATGGCGATGAAGCGCGGCTACAGCGTGCTGGAGTACAAGAGCATCATCCGCAAGCTGCGCGTGCTGCGCCCGGACATGTCGATGTCGTCGGACTTCATCGTCGGCTTCCCCGGCGAGACCGATGCCGACTTCGAGAAGCTGATGGCGATGATCGAGGAGATCGGCTACGACACCTCGTTCTCGTTTATCTTCAGCCCGCGCCCCGGCACGCCCGCGGCCAACCTGCACGACGACACCCCGCACGAAGTCAAGCTGCGCCGGCTGCAACGGCTGCAGGCCACGATCGAGGAAAACGTGCAGCGCATCAGCCGGAACATGGTCGGCTCGGTGCAGCGCATCCTGGTGGAAGGGCCCGCGCGCAAGGACCCGACCGAGCTGCACGGACGCACCGAGAACAACCGCGTGGTCAACTTCGCGCTGCCGGGCCTTACAGACGACGGCCAGGCCGGCCGCGACCGGCTGGTCGGCCAGCTGGTCGATGTCAGCATCACGCAGGCGTTCCCGCACTCTCTGCGCGGCGAGATCGTGGTACGCCAGTAATCCACGCAGCTTTCAGCGAGGCCATCGCCAACCGATGAAGATCCCTTCCGCAGAATTCGTCGCCCCCAGGGACGACAACACCCGGCTGCAAAACCTGTGCGGGCCGCTCGACGAAAACCTGCGCCAGATCGAGCAGGCGCTCGACGTGACCATCCAGCGGCGCGGCCACCGCATGACGGTGCGCGGCAACAATGCGCAAGACACCGCGGCGGCGCTGGAGCGCTTCTACAACCAGGCGCGCACGCCGCTGTCGATCGACGACGTGCAGCTGGGCCTGGTGGAAACGCGCCAGCTGTCCGCCCACGGCAGCTACCTGCCCGGCAACGGCGACGATGTCGAAGAGCGCGAGATCGGCGACGAATCGCCGGTGCTGCACACCCGCCGCCCCGGCCTGCAGGGCCGCACCGTGGCGCAGCGCGACTACCTGCGCAATATCCTGTCGCACGACCTGACCATGGGCATCGGCCCGGCCGGCACCGGCAAGACCTACCTGGCGGTGGCGTGCGCGGTCGACGCGCTGGAGCGCGATGCGGTCAAGCGCATCGTGCTGACGCGCCCGGCGGTGGAAGCCGGCGAGCGCCTGGGCTTCCTGCCCGGCGACCTGGCGCAGAAGGTCGATCCCTACCTGCGCCCCCTGTATGACGCGCTGTACGACCTGCTCGGCTTCGACCGCACGCAGAAGATGTTCGAGCGCCAGATGATCGAGATCGCGCCGCTGGCCTATATGCGCGGGCGCACGCTGAACCATGCCTTCATCATCCTGGACGAGGCGCAGAACACCACGCCCGAGCAGATGAAGATGTTCCTCACGCGCATAGGATTCGGCTCGAAGGCGGTGATCACCGGCGACATCACGCAGATCGACCTGCCCAAGGGCCAGAAGAGCGGCCTGGTGGAGGCGCAGCACGTGCTGCGCGACGTGCGCGGCATCGCCTGCACCCGCTTTACCAGCATCGACGTGGTGCGCCATCCGCTGGTGGCGCGCATCGTCGATGCCTATGACGAATACCACGCCCAGCACAAGGACGCGTAATTGAAATCCCAGAAATCCAAGTCTTCCGGCGTCAGCCTGACCCTGTTCGATAACGAAGGCCGCGCGCGCAAGAGCGCCGCGCACGCGCTGCGCGTGCAGCTGGCCGACGGCCGCAGCATCACCCTGGACCTGTCGCAGGCCGCCGACGGCGTGCTCGCGCTGCTGGCCGAGCATACCGATACCAACCAGCAGGCCGGCCTGCTGGTGCGCCCGGACAACCATGACGCACTGTCGGTGGCCGTGACCGCCACGCCGGTGGTCACCACCACGGGCACCCCGGCCACCCCGCCCGCCCTGGAACTCGAGATCCAGAATGGCGACGGTGTCGGCAAGCGCGCCGGCCTGCCGCCGCGCCGCAAGATCGAAACCTGGGTCAAGTCGGCGCTGTACGCCGACGCCACGCTGACCATCCGCTTTGTCGGCGAGGAAGAAGGCCGCACGCTGAACCGCACCTATCGCGGCAAGGACTACGCCACCAACGTGCTGACCTTTGCCTATGCGGAGAACGAGGAAGACCCGGTCACGGGCGATATCGTGCTGTGCTGCCCGGTGGTGGAAGCCGAGGCGCGCGAGCAGCACAAGCCGCTGGAAGCGCACTATGCGCACCTGATCGTGCACGGCGTGCTGCATGCGCAGGGCTATGAGCATGAGGACGAGGCCGAGGCCGAGGAAATGGAGGCGATCGAGACCGAGACGCTGCAGGCGCTGGGTTATGCCGATCCCTATCTTGCGGAGCGCATCGCGACCGCGTGATGCCGCCCGCACAGGCGGCGTCCTGACGGGCGCCGCCTGCATCACTTGTTGCGTCGGCGGCCCGCCCACCGTCACGGGACGGTCAGGCTTTTAGTGTATCCTTCAGACGATCTCCACCACGCGCTCGCCGCGAAATGAACGACCCCTATCCCAGTTCGAAGCCCGCCTATCTGAGGCAGACCGATCGTCCCAGATCGCTTCTCGAACGCCTGTCAGACCTGATTTCCCCCGAACCGGACACCCGCGCGGAACTGCTCGAAGTGCTCCAGGAAGCGCATGAGCGCAACCTGATCGATGCCGATTCGCTCTCCATGATCGAGGGCGTGTTCCAGGTCTCCGAACTGACCGCGCGCGACATCATGGTGCCGCGTGCGCAGATGGATATGGTCAACATCGCCGACGCGCCGGAGACCTTCATCCCGTTCATGCAGCTGACCGCGCACTCGCGCTTCCCGGTCTATGAAGGCAGCCGTGACAACATCATCGGCATCCTGCTGGCCAAGGACCTGCTGCGCTACTACACCGACCCCGCCTTCGACCTGCGCGAAACGCTGCGCCCGGCGGTGTTCATCCCCGAGTCCAAGCGCCTGAACATCCTGCTGCGCGAATTCCGCATCAACCGCAACCATATCGCCATCGTCGTGGACGAGTACGGCGGCGTGGCCGGACTGGTGACGATCGAGGACGTGCTGGAGCAGATCGTGGGCGATATCGAGGACGAGTTCGACCTCGACGAAGACCAGGACAATATCCTGCCGATGCCCGACGGGAGCTGGCGCGTGCACGGCCTGACCGAGATCGCCCAGTTCAACGAGGCCTTTGGCACCGCCTTCTCCGACCACGACGTCGATACCGTGGGCGGGCTGTTGTCCAACCACGTGGGCCATGTGCCCCACCGCGGCGAGATCATCACCCTGCCGCCGATCCGCTTCGAAGTGCTGCGCGCCGACGCGCGGCAGGTACACCTGCTGCAGGTGCACCGCGAATCCCAATCCGACAGCTTGAGCGTGGCCGGCGCATGAAGCGTCCCGCCCCGATCCTCAACGGCGCCGCCGCTGCCGACGCCGACACTGCCGGCGTGCCTGGCACGCAAGCGCGGTCGCGCGCCGCCGCCATGGCGCGGCTGCTGCTGGCCGGCGTGCTCGGCATCGCCCATACGCAAGCTTTTGCCCCGCATGACTGGTGGTGGCTGCAGATCCTGTCGCTGGCGGGCCTGGCCGCGCTGATGGCCGATGCGCCGCGCGCGCGCATGGCCGCGGCCACCGGCTTTGCCTTCGGGCTGGGCTGGTTCCTGTCCGGCATCTGGTGGCTCTATATCAGCATGCACGTCTACGGTGAGATGCCGGCGTGGATGGCGGCGCTGGCAGTGGTGCTGTTCTCGGGCTACCTGTCGCTGTGGCCCGCGCTGGCCGGCGCGCTGTGGCACCGGCTGACGGCGCGCCTGCCCCAGGCCGGGCTGCTGGCGGCGCTTGCGTTCGGCGCCGCCTGGGGCCTGACGGAATGGCTGCGCGGCGTGGTGTTCACCGGATTCCCGTGGCTGTCGGGCGGCTATGCCCATACCGACGGCCCGCTGGCGGGCTTTGCGCCGCTGGCCGGCGTCTACGGCATCGGCGCGCTGGCGGCCGCGGTGGCGGCGCTGCTGGCAGCCGCGGTGCGCAGCCTGGGCCAGGGCGCGCGCGGCCGCGCGCTGACGGCGCTGGCGCTTGCGCTGATCCTGCCCGCGGCGGGCGCGGCACTGGCACCGCTGGCGTGGACCACGCCCGCCGGCAAGCCGCTGTCGGTGCGGCTGCTGCAGGGCAATGTGGCGCAGGACATCAAGTTCGAGGCCGCCGGCATCCAGCGTTCGCTCGAGCTGTACCGCGACATGATCACCGCGCAGCCGGCCGACCTGGTGGTGACGCCCGAGACCGCCTTCCCGGTGATCCTTCAGGAGCTGCCGGTCGAGGTGGCGGTGGCGGTGCGCGACTTCGCACTGGGCAGCGGCACCTCGGTGCTGTTCGGCGCGGCGGGTGCGGATTCGCCGGTGGACTTCACCAACAGCGTGTTCGGCATCGGGCCGCAGACCGAGCGGCTGTACCGCTACAACAAGCACCACCTGGTGCCGTTCGGCGAGTTCATCCCGCTGGGCTTCCGCTGGTTCGTCGACATGATGAAGATGCCGCTGGGCGACTTCCGCCGCGGCGGGCTCGACCAGGAGCCGCTGCCGGTGCGCGGCGTGCGCGTGGCGCCCAATATCTGTTATGAGGATTTGTTCGGCGAGGAGATTGCGCAGACCCTGCGCCAGCAGGTGGCGCCGGCCAATATCCTGGCCAACCTGACCAACCTGGCCTGGTTCGGCGACACCATCGCGCTGGACCAGCATCTGCAGATCTCGCGCATGCGCGCACTGGAGACGCGCCGGCCGATGCTGCGTTCGACCAATACCGGAATGACCGCGGTGGTGCGCCCGGACGGCACGGTGCAGGCGCGGCTGCCGACCTTCACGGGCGGCACGCTCACTGCCGAGGTGCAGGGCATGCAGGGGCTGACGCCTTATATCCGCTGGGGGAATGCGCCGGTGCTGGCGCTGTTTGCGCTGGTGCTGGGGGTGGCTGCCTGGCGGGTGCGCCGGGCAAGCTGAGGGCGCCGGAGGCGGCGGGATCGCCGCTACGCTTCCGGGTCCGCTATAGGCGCAAGGCGCGCAATTCGCGCGGCTCGCGTGGGCCGCTTCAGCCCATCAGGCCGGTCGCCACCGACACGGCGGCCGCGGCGATCATGACCGCGATTGCGACCAGGTAAGGTTTGCGAGAAAGAAGTGTCATGGTCAAAGTCCCCATCGATAATCAGTCACCGACAACCGGCCGCTGCCTGAAGCAGTCAGCCGGCCGTGCCAGCCATGCCGGCACGGATGTCAATCGCAACGCTCGAACGGGTTGCTTACTCATACTGTATACAAAAACTTTATCGGCAAGCGCCCGATCCACTTGAAAAACGGGTCGGTATTTTCCCGAAGCGTTGCGTAAGGCCGACATCCGGCGGGCTCCCGGAAGTTCGATCGGCCCCCTCCCCGGCCCCGCCAAACGGGGCGCCCGGCCAAAAAGCCGATAGAATTCAGGGTTTGGCGAAATCCGAATGCGGCGGCCACGGCACGCGCTGCGCGGCCACCATGCCGGGCGGCGCCATCGCCCCGGGCGCCTCTACCTAGTCTTCATATGCTGACCTTCCAACAAATGATTCTGACCCTGCAGGCCTACTGGGACCGGCAGGGCTGCGCGCTGTTGCAACCCATCGATCTGGAGGTCGGCGCCGGGACTTCGCACGTGCACACCTTCCTGCGCGCGATCGGCCCCGAGCCGTGGCGTGCCGCCTACGTGCAGCCGTCGCGCCGCCCGAAGGACGGGCGCTATGGCGAGAACCCCAACCGCCTGCAGCACTACTACCAGTACCAGGTGGTGCTCAAGCCCGCGCCGGAGAACATCCTGGAGCTGTACCTGGGCTCGCTCGAGGCGCTGGGCCTGGACCTGAAGCAGAACGACATCCGCTTCGTCGAGGACGACTGGGAGAACCCCACACTGGGCGCCTGGGGCCTGGGCTGGGAAGTCTGGCTCAACGGCATGGAAGTGACCCAGTTCACCTACTTCCAGCAGGTCGGCGGCATCGACTGCAAGCCCATCACCGGCGAAATCACCTACGGCATCGAGCGCCTGGCGATGTACCTGCAGAAGGTCGAGAACGTCTACGACCTGGTCTGGACCGAATGGGTCGAGAACGGCGAGACGCGCCGCCTTACGTACGGCGACGTGTACCACCAGAACGAGGTCGAGCAGTCGACCTACAACTTTGAGCACAGCAATACCGAAATCCTGTTCCGCCATTTCGCCGAGCACGAAGGCGAGGCCAAGCGCCTGATGGGCAATGGCGAAGGCGGCGAGGAAGGCCAGGCCGCGTCCGGTACGCGCCTGGCGCTGCCCGCCTACGAGCAGGTGCTCAAGGCCGCGCACACCTTCAACCTGCTGGATGCGCGCGGCGCGATCTCGGTGACCGAGCGTGCGGCGTATATCGGCCGCATCCGCAACCTGTCGCGCGCGGTGGCGCAGGCCTACTACGACTCGCGCGAAGCCCTCGGCTTTCCGATGTGTGGCGGCAACAGCGCCAACGGCGGAGCCAAGGCATGACGCAACTGGCGCGCAGCGCGCTGTGCTGCGCCATGGCGCTCGCCGCGCTGGCCGCCGCGGGCAATGCCGCCGGCGCGCGCGCGCAGGCCGCACCCGCCCCGCAGGCGCTGCTGCTGCCGGCGGAACTGAGCAATGTGTGCGAGGCCGACCCGCAGGCGCTGCAACTGGCCATGGCGCGCCACTGGCGTCCGTCACTGAATTCGCTCGACCAGTGGACGCAGCTGGTGCGCTCGTTCTCGTGCGACCTGTCCGGCCAGCGCGACCTGGGCTGGCACCGCGTGCCGCTGCGCGCCTATGAGAGCGCGATCCGCTATCCGCTGACCTGGGTCGAGGTGGAAACGCGCGACGGCCGCACCCGCCGCAAGGTCAAGACGTACTACTCGGCCGCGCAGCTGCCGCCGAAGATCGATTTCTGGGTGGGCGGGCGCATCGACGAGATCCGCTACGACAAGCGCCAGCGCCGCATCGATGCGCGCTTCCCGGCCGCGGGCAGTCGCGGCGGCAGCAACGGCGCGGCCAGCGCCGCGGCGGCCGCGCAATGCGCCTACACCACGCTGCAATTCCGGCAACAGAACGGCCTGTGGCTGCTGTCCGGAGTGGAACCTAATCTTTCGCCGCGCTGCTGATCCAGCGACGCGCGCTACAACCTGTTGGATACGATTCATGTCGCAACCCATGACCGACTCGCTGCTGATCGAACTGTTCACCGAAGAGCTGCCTCCCAAGGCGCTGGCGCGTCTGGGCGACGCCTTCGCGCAGGGCCTGTTCGCAGGCCTGGGCGAGCGCGACTTGCTTGAGACGGGCGCCACCGTGACGCCGTTCGCCACGCCGCGCCGGCTGGCCGCGCTGGTTTCCGGCGTGCGCCGCAACGCGCCGGACCGCGAGCAGCGTGAGAAGGTCCTGCCGCTGTCGGTAGCACTCGGCGCCAACGGCGAGCCCACCCCGCCGCTGGCCAAGAAACTGGCCGCGCTGGCCAAGTCCGTCGGCGTGGCCGAGATCGACTGGCAGTCGCTGGAGCGCGCCTCCGACGGCAAGGCCGAGGCCTTCTTCTACCGCTACACCGCGCGCGGCGCCGAGCTGGCCGCCGGGCTGCAGGCGGCGCTGGAAGACACCATCGCCAAACTGCCGATCCCCAAGGTAATGAGCTACCAGCGCCCGGACGGCAACACGGTGAATTTCGTGCGCCCGGCGCACAGCCTGATCGCGCTGTTCGGCAGCGAGATCCTGCCGGTGTCGGTGCTGGGCCTGCAGGCGAGCAACCTGACCCAGGGCCACCGCTTCCTGTCGCATGGCGCGATCGAGATCGCCCATGCCAACGACTATGCCAGGCAGCTCGAGTCCGCCGGCCGCGTGGTCGCCAGTTATGCCGAGCGCCGCGAGCGCATGCGCACCGCGCTGCTGGCCGAAGCCGGCGCCGACCAGGTGATCATGCCTGAGTCGCTGCTGGACGAGGTCAATTCGCTGGTGGAATGGCCGGTGGTCTACGCCTGCCATTTCGAGGAAGCCTTCCTGGCAGTGCCGCAGGAATGCCTGATCCTGACCATGCAGACCAACCAGAAGTACTTTGCGCTGACCGATGCCGACGGGCACCTGCGCAACCGCTTCCTGATCGTGTCCAACCTGGCCACCGAGACGCCGCAGTCGATCATCACCGGCAACGAGCGCGTGGTGCGCCCGCGCCTGGCCGATGCCAAGTTCTTCTTCGACCAGGACCGCAAGAAGACGCTCGCCTCGCGCGTGCCGCAGCTGGCCAGCGTGGTCTACCACAACAAGATCGGCACGCAGCTGGATCGGGTGCAGCGCCTGCAGCAGATCGCCGGCCATATCGCCGACGCGCTCAACGCTGCCGGCGTGCCGACCGACAAGGCCGCCGCGATGCGCGGCGCCGAGCTGGCCAAGGCCGACCTGCTGACCGACATGGTCGGCGAGTTCCCCGAGCTGCAGGGCACCATGGGCACCTACTACGCCCGCCACGACGACGAAGCCGAAGACGTGGCGCTGGCCTGCTCCGAACACTACCGCCCCCGCTTTGCCGGCGACGCGCTGCCCGAGGGCGCCGTCAGCACCGCCGTGGCGCTGGCCGACAAGCTCGAAACCCTGGTCGGGATCTGGGGCATCGGCCTGCAGCCCACCGGCGAGAAAGACCCGTTCGCGCTGCGCCGCCACGCGCTGGGCATCCTGCGCATGCTGATCGAGAAGCCGCTGGCGCTGTCGATGGCCTCGCTGCTGGCGCTGACGCAGCAGTCCTTTGCCGGCGTCGCCGCGGTCAAGCCGGCGCCCGAGGCCATCACCGACTTCCTGTACGACCGCGTGCGCGGCTACCTGAAGGACAAGGGCTACACCACCAACGAGGTCGAGGCCGTGGTCAGCCTGCGCCCCGACACGCTGCACGACATCCTCGGCCGCATGGAAGCGGTGCGAACCTTTGCCGCGCTGCCCGAGGCCGAAGCCCTGGCCGCCGCCAACAAGCGCATCACCAACATCCTGCGCAAGAACACCGAGCCGGTCGGCGCGGTCAACCCGGCGCTGCTCCAGGAAGAGGCTGAAGGCGTGCTGCATGCCGCCATCGAGCGCGTGCGGCCGGCGGTGGAAGCGGCCTTTGCCAGCGGCGACTTCACCGCCGCGCTGCGCGACCTGGCGCAGCTGCGCGAAGCGGTCGACCGCTTCTTCGACGACGTGATGGTGATGGCAGAGGACGCGCAGCTGCGCGCCAACCGCCTGGCGCTGCTGGCCTCGCTGCATACGCTGGCCAACCGCGTGGCCGACATCTCCAAGCTGGCCGCCTGAGCAGCGCCAGCCTCAGCCACACCGGAGCCGCACATGCCGCAGACGCCGCCCAAGTTCGTCATCCTGGACCGCGACGGGGTGATCAACCTCGACAGCGACCAGTTCATCAAGACGCCCGATGAATGGGTGCCCATCGACGGCAGCCTGGAAGCCGTCGCCGCGCTCAACCAGGCCGGCTTTCGCGTGGTGATCGCCAGCAACCAGTCCGGCATCGGCCGCGGGCTGTTCGAGATGAGCGCGCTCAACGCCATGCACGAGAAGATGCACACCTCGCTCGCGCGCGTGGGCGGGCGTGTCGACGCGGTGTTTTTCTGCCCGCATACGGCGGCCGACGGCTGCGACTGCCGCAAGCCCAAGCCGGGCATGCTCGAGGAGATCAGCGAGCGCTTCGGCATCGAGCTCCGGGGCGTGCCGATCGTGGGCGATTCGCTGCGCGACCTGGAAGCCGGCGTCGCGATCGGCTGCGCACCGCACCTGGTGCTCAGCGGCAAGGGCCGCAAGACCCTCGACAAGGGCGGCCTGCCGCCCGGCACGCGGGTGCATGACGACCTGCGCGCGTTCGCGCGCTGGCTGACCGGCAACGACGGCGCCGAGCGCCCGCCCGCACAGAACGCCGGCTGACCGCCCGCACCTTTTCCCTAATTGCGCCCCCCGCATGACGTTTCTCCGTTCCCTGTTGTTTGCGCTGTACCTGCTGGTGCTGACGCCGCCCTACGCGTGCGCCTGCTTCCTGGTGTTCCCCTTCATGAATGCCGACCAGCGCTTCCGCTTCGTGCGCGGCTGGCCGCGGATGGTGATCCGGGCCGCACGCGGCATCTGCGGCATCGATTACCGCATCGAAGGGCATGAGCATATGGACCGCATGCTCGACAAGCCGGTGGTGCTGCTGTCCAAGCACCAGTCGGCCTGGGAGACGGTAGCCTACGTGGCGCTGATGCCCAAGCCGCTGTGCTTCGTGTTCAAGCGCGAGCTGCTGCTGGTGCCGTTCTTCGGCTGGGCGCTGGGCATGCTGAAGATGGTCCATATCAACCGCAAGGAAGGCACGCGCGCCTTTGCCTCGGCCGTGCGCCAGGGCCGCGAGCGGCTCGCCGAAGGCGCCTGGATCATCATGTTCCCGGAGGGCACGCGCACGCGGTCGGGCGAGGAAAGGCCGCGCTACAAGAGCGGCGGCGCGCGCCTGGCAGTGGAAACCGGTGCCTGGGTGCTGCCGATGGCCGTCAACTCGGGCCGCATGTGGCCGCGCAATTCGTTCCTGAAGTATCCGGGCACGGTGACGATCTCGGTCGGCCCGCCGATCGCCTCGGCCAACAAGACCGCCGACCAGCTCAACCAGGAAGTCGCGGCATGGATCGAGCGCGACATGCGCCGCATCGACGCCGAGAGCTACCGTAGCGAACTCCGGAGCGAGCCAGCCGCATGAAGCTGCTGCGCCCCGCCACCGACGCCGACGGCGCACAGCTGGAGCTGCCGCTGGCGGAAACCGCCCACGCGCCGCAGCCTGCTGCCCCGCTCGCCCAGGAACCGCCGCAACTGACGGCCTGGCCGGTGCCGCAACCCAACGCGCGCCTGCTGCATATCGGCGAGCGCCCGCTGCACTACACGCTCAAGCGCTCGTCGCGCCGCACCATCGGCTTCACCATCGACGACCGCGGGCTGTCGATCACCGCGCCGCGCTGGGTCACGCTGGCCGACATCGAATCGGCCATCCTGGAAAAGCAGCGCTGGATCTTCAACAAGATGGGCGAGTGGCGCCACCGCGAGTCGCGCCGCATCCTGCCCACGGTGCAGTGGCGCGACGGCGCCAGCCTGCCCTTCCTCGGGCAGCCGCTGACGCTGGCGCTGGAATCGCCGATCGGCGGGCTGCTGTTCGACGCCGACCGCCGCATGCTGCACCTGGCACTGCCCGGGCATGCCGACGAGCAGCAGATCAAGGACCGCGTGCAGGGCTGGCTGCAGCAGCAGGCGCGCCGGCTGCTGCCCGAGCGGCTGGAGGTCTATGCCGACAAGCTCGGCGTACGTCATTCCGGCTTTGCACTGACCTCGGCCGCGACGCGCTGGGGCAGTTGCACCGCGGATGGCAAGATCCGGCTGAACTGGCGGCTGATGCATTTCCCGCTGTCGATGATCGACTACGTTGCGGCGCACGAGCTGGCGCACCTGAAAGAGATGAACCACGGGCCGCGTTTCTGGGAGACCGTGGAATCGATCTTCCCGGAGTTCCGCGACGCGCGGGCGCAACTGCGTGCGCATCCGCCCGAGCTGTTGCCGACATTCTGAGCGAGCCGGGCGCCGCGCGCCCGCTCGCCGGTGCGTTTCCCGCAAACGCACTAAAATGGCGCCTTCAAATACCTACAACGCCTGAAGGCCCCTCAAATGCGACTCCTCCACACCATGCTGCGCGTCGGCGACCTGCAGCGCTCGATCGATTTCTACACCCGCATTCTCGGCATGCAGCTGCTGCGCGAGAGCGACAATTCCGAATACAAGTACCGCCTCGCCTTCGTCGGCTACGGCCCGGAGAGCGAGACCGCGGTGCTGGAGCTGACCTACAACTACGGCGTCGACAAGTACGACCTGGGCACCGCCTACGGCCATATCGCGCTGGAAACCGACAACGCCGCGGCAGCCTGCGAGCGCATCCGCGCTGCCGGCGGCAAGATCACCCGCGAAGCCGGTCCGGTCAAGGGCGGCACCACCGTGATCGCCTTCGTCGAAGACCCGGACGGCTACAAGATCGAGCTGATCGAGCGCCACTCCACCCGCGACGCCAGCCGTCCCTGAGCGTCCCGGCCGTGGACGCCCAAACCCTGACCCGCCGGCCGCTTGACGGCATGGCGGTGGGCCTGATGGTGGTGCTGTGCGCCGCCTGGGGCCTGCAACAGGTGGTGATCAAGGTGACCGCGCCGCTAATGGGCGCGGTGCTGCAGGCCGGCGTGCGCTCGGCGGTGGCGGCGCTGCTGGTGTTCGGCTTTGCCGCCTGGCGCGGCACGCCGATCTGGCGGCGCGACGGCACGTTCAACGCCGGGCTGCTGGCCGGGCTGCTGTTCGGCGCCGAGTTTTTCTGCATCTTCGTCGGGCTGGGGCATACCACGGCCTCGCGCATGGCGGTGTTCCTGTACACCGCACCGATCTTCACCGCGCTGGGGCTGCATTTCGTGGTGCCCGGCGAGCGGCTGCACACCGGGCAATGGCTGGGCGTGGCGCTGGCTTTCGTGGGGATGGCGCTCGCGTTTGCCGATGGCATCGCCACGCCGTCCGCGCATGGCGGTACGCTGCTGGGCGATGCGCTGGGCATCCTGGCGGGAGCGCTGTGGGCGGCGACCACCGTGGTGGTGCGCGCCAGCCCGCTGGCGAGCGCACCGGCCAGCAAGACGCTGCTGTACCAGCTGGCGGTATCGGCGGTGATGCTGCTGGCGATGGCGGTGGCCGCGGGCCAGACCGCGACCGTGCAGATCGATGGCGTGGTGCTGGCGAGCCTGTTCTACCAGTCGGTGCTGATCGCCTTTGCCAGCTACCTGACCTGGTTCTGGCTGCTGCGGCGCTACCTGGCGTCGCGGCTGTCGGTGTTTTCCTTCCTGACGCCGCTGTTTGGCGTGGCCTTCGGCGTGGTGCTGATGCACGACGCGGTGGGGCCGCGCTTTGCGGTGGCGGCCTTGCTGGTGCTAGCGGGGATCGTGCTGGTCAACCGCCGCGCCTGAGCGGCCGCGGGTACTGCTATCACCGCGGCGGCCGTGGGCCGCCGCCCTGCTCGCGCCTCAGCGGCGCGCCTCGAACGAGAACATCCCCAGCGCGTCGCGCACCTCGTCCAGCGTCTGCTGGGTCAGCGCACGCGCCTTTTCGGTGCCCGTGCGCAGGATGTCAAATATATAGTCCGGATCCTTGGCCAGCTCTTCGCGACGCGCGCGGATCGGGGCCAGCATGTCCTGCAGGATGCCCTCGATGCGGCGCTTGAGCACCATGTCGCCCAGGCCGCCGCGCTGGTAGTGCTCCTTCAGCCCCTTGACTTCCTCGGTATTGGGATCGAACGCATCCAGGTAGGTGAAGACCACGTTGCCCTCGACCTGGCCCGGATCCGACACGCGCAGGTGGTTGGGGTCGGTGTACATGCTGTGCACCGCGGCCTTGATCTGCTCGGGCGAGGCGCCCAACGCGATCGCGTTGCCCATCGACTTGCTCATCTTGGCCTTGCCGTCCACGCCGGGCAGGCGGCCGAACTCGGGGATCAGGGCCTTGCACTCGGGCAGCACGTCGCGGCCGACCTGGTGGTTGATGCGGCGCACGATCTCGTTGGTCTGCTCGATCAGCGGCGCCTGGTCTTCGCCCACCGGCACCACGTGGGCCTTGAAGGCGGTGATGTCCGCGGCCTGCGAGGCCGGGTAGCACAGGAAGCCGGCCGGGATATCGCGCCCGAAACCACGCGCCTGGATCTCTTCCTTGATGGTCGGGTTGCGCTCGAGCCGCGCCACCGTGACGAAGTTCAGGTACATCAGCGTCAGCTCGGCCAGCGCGGGCAGGTGCGACTGCACGGTGATGGTGGTCTTGGCCGGGTCGATGCCGACGGCCAGGTAGTCCAGCGCCACTTCCAGCACGTTGCGGCGCACCTTGTCGGGATCGTGCGCGTTGTCGGTCATGGCCTGGGTGTCGGCCAGCAGCAGGTACTGCTCATGCGAGTCCTGCAGCGCCAAGCGGCTCTTCAGCGAGCCGACATAGTGGCCGAGGTGCAGCGGGCCGGTGGGACGGTCGCCGGTCAGGATCACGGGACGCCGGTTGGTTTGGGTCTGGGCTGTCATGGGACGGTCTTGCACGAAAGAGTCGCGGGAAATTCGGAATTCGGATGCGTCAGGCGGCCTGTCCGGCCTGTCCTGGCGCTGCACCACCAAGGCGCCGGGCCAGTTCGACATACTCGCCGACGGGCACTTCCTCGGCACGGCGGCCCAGGTCGAAGCCCATCGCGTCGAAGTCGACCTGGTCGCGCAGGAACGACAGCGTATTGCGCAGCACCTTGCGCCGCTGCGAGAACGCCGCGGTAACCACGTCGCCCAGCACGGTAATGTCGCAATCGGCATGCGGCGAGCGCAGCCGGCCATCGGGGTGGCGCGGCCAAGGGATCATGCGCACCACGGCGGAATCGACCTTGGGCGGCGGGTTGAAGCTGCCCGGCGGCACGTCGAGCACATGCTCCATGTAGTAGCGGACCTGCAGCATGATCGACAGCCGCCCGAAGGCCTTGCTGCCGGGCTCGGCCACCATGCGCTCCACCACTTCCTTCTGCAGCATGAAGTGCTGGTCGCGCACCTGATCGGCGAACTCCATCAGGTGGAACAGGAGCGGGCTGGAAATGTTGTACGGCAGGTTGCCGACGATGCGCAGCGGCCGCCCGGGCACCTCCAGCTTGCCGAAGTCGAAGTCCAGCGCATCGCCGGCGTGGACCTGCAGGCGCTCGCCGTAGCGGCGGCGCAGGCGCTCGACCAGGTCGCGGTCGAGTTCCACCACCTGCATCTGCGGGATCCGTTCGAGCAGCGGGGTGGTCAGCGCACCCAGGCCGGGGCCGATCTCGACCAGCACGTCGTCGCCCTGCGGGCTGATGGCATTGACGATGCCGTGGATGATGGTGTCGTCGACCAGGAAGTTCTGCCCGAATCGTTTGCGGGCCACATGGCCCTGGTGCACGTTTGAACGCATGGGGTTTATTCGTCCGGCTTCAGCATGGCGGCTGCATGCCGGAACTGGTATGGGCGGGATGGCCCGTAGCGCCGTTGCCGCCGGGGTGCCGGCCGTTGGCGTGGCCGGCCATGGTGACCGCACTGCGGATGGCCTCGATCATGCTGCCGTGCTCGGCCTGGCCGGTACCGGCCAGGTCCAGCGCGGTGCCGTGGTCCACCGAGGTACGGATAAAGGGCAGCCCCAGCGTGATGTTCACGCCGTGGCCGAAAGTGCCGTATTTCAGCGGCGCCAGCCCCTGGTCATGGTACATCGCCAGCACGCAGTCGGCATCGCGCAGGTGGCGCGGCTGGAACAGCGTGTCGGCCGGGTACGGGCCGCGCGCGTCGATGCCGGCGTCGCGCGCCTGCGCCAGCGCCGGCTCGATGATGTCGATCTCTTCGCGGCCCATATGGCCGCTTTCGCCGGCGTGCGGGTTCAGCCCCGTCACCAGGATGCGCGGACGCCCGATGCCGAAGTAGCGGCGCAGGTCGGCGTCGACGATCGTCAGCGTCTGCCGCAGCAGCGGGATGGAAAGCGCGTCGGGCACCGCGCGCAGCGGCAGGTGGGTGGTGGCCAGCGCCACGCGCAGCATGGCGCCGTCGTGCGCGGGCTGCGGGCCGGCCAGCATCATCACCACGCGCGGCACGCGGGCGCTCTCGGCCAGGTATTCGGTATGGCCGGTGAAGGGCACGCCGGCGTCGTTGATGGTGCTCTTCTGCACCGGCGCCGTGACCATCGCTGCATATCGGGGCGCGCGCTTGCCATGCGCGCGGCAGCCGGCGATGGCGGCATCCAGCAGCGCCAGCACATAGCGGCCGTTGCGCGCATCGAGCCGCCCGGGCTCGCACGCCACGGCCAGCGGGATGTGCTCGATCACCACATCGCCGTCGGCAATGCGCCGCTCCCAGGCGTGGGTGGCGCCCAGCGCCGCGGCGCGATCGGCCAGCAGGCGGGCATCGCCCAGCACATGGAAGCGGTAGTGTCCGCTGCCGCCATTGCCGCCGTTGTTGGCGCCGGTGAGCTGCAGCAACGCCCCGATGGTGATATCGGGGCCGATGCCGGCGGGTTCACCGGTCGAGATGGCCAGGGCTAGGGGGTCGGGCATGGCAGGTCGGGGCAGATCCGGCGCGCGCTTCAGCGCTGGCGGTTGACGCGGTACTCCACGTACGCCTGCGAGCGCAGCTGGCGTACCCAGTCATCATACGCGGCGCGCAGCTTCTGTTCGCGGACTTCCGCGCGGGCAAAGTCGCGCTGCTTCTCGGGCGAGAGCTCGGTCTCGCGGCGGTTCAGCACCTGGATCAGGTGCACGCCGAACTGCGTGACCACCGGCTCCGAGATCTCGTTCGGGCGCAGGCGGCTCATGGCCTGCTCGAACTCGGGCACCAGCTCGCCCGGCGAGACCCAGCCGAGGTCGCCGCCGTTCTGCGCAGAGCCGTCCTGCGAGAAGCGCTTGGCCGCGTCGGCAAAATCGCCGCCGTGGGTGATGCGGTCGCGCAGCGTGTTGAGCTGGCGGCGCGCCTCGGCCTCGGGCATGTTGGGGCCGGTGCGGATCAGGATATGGCGCACCTGGGTCTGGGTGATCTTCCCTGCCGCGGCCGGGTCGGATGGCGCGCCCGCGCGCTTGGCCACCAGCTTGACCACGTGGAAGCCGGCGGCGCTCTCCACCACCTGCGGCGCAACGCCGCCGGCCTGCAGGTCGACCACCGCATTGGCGAACTGCGTCGGCAGGCGGCCGATCTCGCGGAAGCCCATCGAACCGCCCTGGGCGGCCTCTGCACCTTCGGAATTGGCCTGCGCCAGCTGCGCGAAATCGGCGCCGCCCTGGGCCTGCTTGAGCAACCCTTCGGCCTTGGCGCGCAGTGCCTGCTTCTGCGCGTCCGAGGCGTTCTCGGGCACGCGCACGAGGATCTGCGCCACGTTGTACTCGGTCGGGCCGCCGGTGGCGCCCTGGCCGCCGCGGGCTGCCAGGTAGTTGTCGATCTCGCCGTCGTAGACCTGCACCTTCGAATCGACCTCGCGCTCGCGCAGGCGGATCACCTGCACCTGCTTGCGCAGCTCATCGCGGTACTTGGTCCAGGTCATGCCGCTGCCTTCCACGCGGCGGCGCAGCTCGGTGGCGTTCATGCGGTTCTGCTGCGCCACCGATTCGATGGCGCGGTCGATTTCCTGGTCGGTCACGCGGATGCCGGCGTCCTGCGCGGCCTGGATCTGCACGCGCTCCATCACCAGGCGCTCCAGCACCTCACCCAGCAGGTCGGGGCGCTGCGGCACCGGGCGGCCGGCGGCGCGCAGCTGGCCTTCGATCTCGTCGGCGCGGTCGAGCAGCTCGCGCCGCGTGATCACGCCGTTATTGACCACCGCGACCACTTCGTCGACCAGTTGCGAACGCTTCTGGCCGCCGGCTTGCGGCACGCCCAGCTTGGGCTGGCTCGCCGGCGCGGTGACGTCGGAGGACTGCGGCACGAAGATGCCAGTGGCGCGCGACGCCCCGGGCGCCTTGAGCTGGGCGGCGGCGGGCAGGGCCAGCGCCGCCAGCACGGCGGGCAGCAGCAGGCGGTGCCACGACGTCAGGAGAAAGGAAAACACAGCGAATTCTTGACGTTTCATCTTAATCCGTCATTCATAGTGATCGAACTGGGTCGTTGGCACCGGCTTGGCGGTCACGGGCTCGTAGCCCGGCACGTTCAGGCGGAGGATATTCAACGGGTTGGAACCGATCTTGGAAAGGCCACGGAACTCCACCTGCAGGAAGACCCGCCCGGTGTAACCCTGCGTGGTGTTGCGGAAACGCTGGTAGACCACGCGGCCGACCCAGCAGTCCGCCGCGTACTCGATGCCGGCCAGCGTGTCGACCATCTGGCTGGCGGCCAGGTCGAAGGCAAAGCGCGCGATGCCATAGGCCCGGCGCGTGATCGGCCACTGGCCCGACACCTCGAACTGGTCGATCGCGGTATTGTCCGTCACCGAGGTCGGGCGGCGATAGCGGTAACCAGCGTTGATCAGCTTGCGCGGCTCCGGGCGGTACGCGAACGCCACGTTGCCGTAGTTGATCCGGTCCGTATCCAGGTTGTACTGTACGCCCGCGTCGAGGTAATAGCCGCGGAACAGCTGGATGGTGGTCGCGGCCAGCAGGTCCGAGGCACCCGGCTTGGGATCGGCCACAGTGCCGTTGATCTGCACGCGCTGGCCGGTGAAGTCATAGCGCTGCGCGATGGTGCCGCGGAAGCGCTCGATGCCGGAGTCGGACTCAATCAGGCGCGTGCTCAGGCCGCCGGTCAGCTTGTTGTTGTCGGCGATGCGGTCATAGCCGGTGAACGGGTTCTCGCTGAAGATCTGCCCGTAGCCGAAGTCCGACTGCACCGTATCGAACAGCGGGAACTGGCTCTGGTCGCGGAACGGCGTGTAGACGTAGAACAAACGCGGTTCCAGCGTCTGCACGTAGTTCACGCCGAACATCCGGCTGATGCTGGGCGCATCGCGCTCGAAGGTCATGCCCGAGTCCAGGCTGACGGTCGGCAGCACGCGCGAAAAGTTGTCCTGCGCGGTCGGCGTGTTGGTGGCCGACTCCATCTGGTACTGGGTCGCGTTGAAGGTGACCTTCGGCGTCACGTACCAGCCCGCACGCACGATCGGGTAGCTGATGCTCGGCTGGATGAACATGCGCTCGCCCTGCGGCTGCTGGAAGCCGGTGGACGTCAGCGGGATGCGGAAACGCGTGTAGTCCGCCTCGACCTGCACGTCAAAGCCGCCCAGGTCATAGCGCAGGTACTTGCCGTTGAGCTGCGGCACGCGCTCGTAGGACGGCTCGCTCGGGCGCAGGGTCTGGAACTTCTGCACCCGCGCCATCAGGAAGAAATCCTGCCAGTTGTAGGTGACGCCGCCTTCCTGCAGGTACTGGCGTTGCGCGGACTGCGCCACGCTGCGGTTGAAATCGTCCGGGTACTGGTCGTCGGAGACCCGGTTGATATTCAGGTAGGCGTTGAGCCCCTTGGCCAGGTTCTGGTTGTGCTGGATCGAGTAGGCCCAGCGGTTCGAGTTGGTCTTCTGGTCGTCGGGCAGGAACTCGGCGCGCACGCGCCCGGAGTAGCCCTGGCCCAGGTAGCGGTACTCGCCGCCAAGTTGCAGGCCGCGCTCGGTCATCAGGCGCGGGTAGATCGTCAGGTCGCGGTTGGGCGCGATATTGACGTAGTACGGCGTCGTCAGGTCGAAGCCCGAGCGCGAGCCGTAGCCCATCAGCGGGGGCAGGAAACCGCTGCGGCGATCGTCGTTGAGCGGGAAGCTGAACACCGGCGCCGCCGCGACCGGCACGCCGAAGAAATTCAGCACGCCGCCGTAAGCCACGCCCACCTGGCGGTCGCTGTCCAGGTCGATCTGGTTCGCGCTGAAGTACCAGTCGGCATTGTCCGGCGAGCAGGTGGTGTACGACGCGCGCTTGATGGTGCTGCGATCCTTGTCCAGGAAGTCGATGCGCTCGGCCTTGCCGGTGCCGCCGGTCTGCTGGAAGTAATAGTCCGGCGACAGCATGTAGCCTTCGTTGGCCTCGACTTTCACCCGGGCCTCGGGGCCGACCGCCAGCGTGCCGCTGCGCGACATGCGCACGTTGCCCTGGGCAAAGGCCTCGTCGGTGTCCTGGTCGTAGCTGAGCTTGTCGCCCTTGATCACGCCGCCGTCGCGGCGCAGCTCGGCATGGCCTTCGAGCTCGACCCCGCGCTCGCTGTAGCCGGTCATGCGGTCGCCCTCGATAAAGACGGGAGCGTTGGAATCGGGCTCGCTCTTCGCGGGGGGCTCGGCAAGCCGCGGCACGATTTCGCCGGAGACCGCGGGCAGTTGGGGCACGGCCGGCGCGGCTTCGAACACCGGCTCGGCCTGGTCCAGGTCGGGGATCGCCGAGCTGGACATCTGCGCCTGGGCCCCGGCCGACAAGCCGGCCATGGCCAGCACCAGCGGCCGCAGCGCGCCCGCGTGCAGGCCGGCGGCGCGCCTGGCCCGGGGGGCGGCGCCGATGGCAGGCGAAGGCAAGGCCCTGTTATTCGGTGTTCGTCGTTGTTCGGTCATTCGCACGGGTTGTCAGTCTCGGCGTCGGCTGCGGCCCGCCTGCAAGCCGCCAGCTCCCGCCGGGAGCAGGCTGCGGGGCACCGAAAGGCCCCTCCCGGGGGCCGCCCGGCGCCCGGGTCTGGTCGGGTATTATACGGGGCAACCAAAGCTCCTCTTCCGGCTTACGTTCGGTTTCATTTCTTTATTTCCGCGCCCCTCCTGTATGGCAGCTCTCCCCCACGACCCGCGCCTGGACCAGCTCAAGGCCTGGGTGTCCGGACTCGGACCGGCATGGTCCGCCGATCCTGACTCCTGCGCCCCCGCCTCGGCCGACGCCAGCTTCCGGCGCTATTTCCGCGTCAGCACCGGCCATCCGGCGCACCCTACCGCCATCGTGATGGACGCGCCGCCGGCGCACGAGGACTGCCGTCCGTTCATCCATGTGTGCAAGCGCTTTGGCGATGCCGGCGTGAGCGTGCCGACGGTGCTGGCGCAGGACCTGGAGCAGGGCTTCCTGCTGCTGGCCGACCTGGGCAGCCAGACTTACCTGTCGCGGCTGGACGATTCCACCGCCCACGGCATGTATGCCGACGCCGCCGCCGCGCTGGTGCGCATCCAGGCCGCCACGCGCCCCGGCGAGCTGCCGGCCTACGACCGCGCCCTGCTGCAGCGCGAGCTCGACCTGTTCCCGCAGTGGTATGTAGCCAGACATTTGGGGGCCACGCTGAGCGACGGTCAGCAGGCCGACCTGCGCGAAGTGATGGACACGCTGCTTGCCAACAACCTGGCGCAGCCGCAGGTCTACGTGCACCGGGATTACCACTCGCGCAACCTGATGGTGCTCGACGGCGGCGCCAACCCGGGCGTGCTGGACTTCCAGGACGCGGTGATCGGCCCGATTACCTATGACGCGGTCTCGCTGTGGCGCGACGCCTATATCGAATGGGACGAGGAGCAGCAGCTGGACTGGCTGATCCGCTACTGGGAGCGCGCGCGCAAGGCCGGCCTGCCGGTCAATGCCGACTTCGGCGAGTTCTACCGCGACTTCGAGTGGATGGGCCTGCAGCGCCATCTGAAGGTGCTGGGCATCTTCGCGCGCCTGTACCATCGCGACGGCAAGGACGGCTACCTGGCCAACCTGCCGCTGGTGCTCAAGTACACGCGCCAGGTGGCCGGCCGCTACACTGAGCTGCGCAAGCTGATCCGGCTGCTGGACGCGCTCGAAGGCGTGGCCAGCCCGGCCGGCTACACCTTCTGACGCGCCGTGCCTGAAGCCAACCGCCCGAACCCCGATGGCGCGCCCGCCATCACCGCCGCCGGCGAATGGCTGGCCGGCGCGCGCGCCCTCGCCCCGATGCTGCTGGGCGTGGTGCCGTTCGGGCTGATCTACGGCGTGCTGGCCGTCGGTGCCGGCATGCCCGCCTGGCTGGCCTGCGCCATGAGCGCGATCGTGTTCGGGGGCGCCTCGCAGATGATCCTGACCCAGCTGTGGACCGCCGGCACGCCGGCGGTGGTGATCACGCTGACGGTGGCGATGGTCAACCTGCGCCACGCGCTGTATTCCGCCACCATCGCGCCCACGCTGGCGCACCTGCCGCGGCGCTGGAAGGCGCTGATCGCCTACCTGCTGACCGACGAAGCCTTCGCCGCGATGACGCACCGGCTGGGTGATACCGGCCCGCGTGCGCAGTATCGCCACTGGTATTACTTTGGCGGCGGCTTTGCGCTGTGGGCCAGCTGGCAGCTGTCGACGCTGGCAGGCGTGCTGGTCGGCGCGCAGGTGCCGCGCGACTGGCCGCTGGACTTCTTCCTGCCGCTGACCTTCATCGGCATCATCGTGCCGGGCCTGAAGCATCGTTCGCACGTGGCCGCAGCGCTGGCTGCGACTGTGCTGGCGGTGGCCTGCTACAGCCTGCCGCACAAGCTCGGCCTGATGGTGGCTGCGCTTGGCGGCATTGCCGTGGGCATGCTGGTGCTGGGCCGCGGCAACCGCCCGGGTCCGCGTGCAGCCAGCCATGCCGGGTCGGCCGGCAAGGAGGCTGCATGAATTCGATGACCCTGCTGTGGGTCTTCCTTGCCGCGGGCCTGGCCACTTTCCTGATTCGCCTGTCGTTTATCGCCGTGGAAGGCCGCGTGCGGCTGCCATCGTGGTTCCGCACCGCGCTGCAGTTCGTGCCGGCGGCCATGCTGTCGGCGCTGATCGCGCCCGACCTGCTGATGCAGCACGGCGAGCTCGCCCTGAGCCCGACCAACGCGCGGCTGGTGGCCGGCGTGGTCGCCATCCTGATTGCCGCACGTACCCGCAGCGTAGGCTGGACCATTGCCGGCGGCATGGCCACGCTGCTCGCCCTGGAGGCCCTGTTTTGATAAAGACCATGATCTTCGCCGCCGGCCGCGGCGACCGCATGCGGCCGCTGACCGATAGCCGTCCCAAGCCGCTGCTGGCGGTGGGCGGCAAGCCGCTGATCGTCTGGAAGATCGAGGCGCTGGCGCGTGCCGGCCTGCGCGACATTGTCATCAACCACGCCTGGCTGGGCGAGCAGATCGAGGCGGCGCTGGGCGACGGCAGCCGTTTCGGCGTGCGCATTGCATACTCGCCCGAAGGCGAGGCGCTGGAAACCGCCGGCGGCATCGCCAAGGCCCTGCCGCTGCTGTCGCACGCCCCGGAGCGCGGCGAGATCTTCCTGGCCGTGTCCGGCGATATCTTCTGCGACTACGCCTTCCGCGCGCTGCTGCCGCGCGCCGCGGCGCTGGCCGGCGCGGCCGAGCCGCGCATGCACCTGGTGATGGTGCCGAACCCGCCGTTCCATCCGCGCGGCGACTTCGCGATGGATGCGCAAGGCCGGCTGTCGCTGGACGAGCATCCGGCAAATGGCGAACGGCTCACCTTCGGCAACATCGGGCTGTATGACACGCGCTTCTTCACCGCCATCGCGCCCGGCACCCGGGTGGCGATGACGCCGACCTATCACGCCGCCATCGCTGCCGGCACCGCAAGCGCTGAGCGTTTTGACGGGCGCTGGGAGAACGTGGGGACGCCGGGGCAGCTGGCCGAGTTGGATGCCTCGCTGGTACCCGCCCGCGCCGCCGCGCAAGGGCGCTAGCGCGCACGCCAGGACCCCGCCGCGCCACAAGGCTTTCGCTCCACCGACGCAGCGGGACGCCCAGCGGCGGTAGAATCGGCCTGATCCTCCTCATCCAGGCCCTGACATGTCCGCACCCGACAACGCCCTCCTCGCCGCCTGTCGCGACCGCCGCGCCCGTGTGCTGCAGCACCTGCGCGCCGGTGGCGGTGGCGTGGCGATCCTGCCCACCGCGCCGGAAGCCATGCGCAACCGCGACAGCGACTACCCGTACCGGCACGACAGCTATTTCTACTACCTGACCGGCTTTACCGAGCCCGAGGCCGTGCTGGTGCTGGTGGCCGGCGCGCCCGGCGACCCCGCCGACGCCGACCGCAGCATCCTGTTCTGCCGCCCCAAGCACGAAGAGCGCGAGATCTGGGACGGTTTCCGCTTCGGCCCGGAAGGCGCGCGCGCCGCATTCGGCTTCGATGAAGCGCATTCGGTCGAAGAGATCGACGCCACGCTGCCGTCGCTGCTGGCCAACCGCGCCCAGCTGGCCTACCCGCTCGCCAACTCGACCCGCACCGACGTGCAGATGCGCCGCTGGATGGACGCCGTGCGCATGCAGGGCCGCGCCGGCGTGGCCGCGCCCTCGGTCGCGCTCGATATCCGCAAGCTGCTCGACGAGATGCGCCTGTTCAAGGACGCGGGCGAGCTGGCCATCATGCGCCGGGCCGGCGAAATCTCCGCCGGCGCCCATGTGCGCGCGATGCAGGCCACGCGCGCCGGGCTGCGCGAGTACCACCTCGAAGCCGAGCTGCTCTATGAATTCCGTCGCCACGGCGCGCAGAGCGTGGCCTACAACTCGATCGTCGCGGCCGGCCCCAACGCCTGCGTGCTGCACTACCGCGCCGGCCCGGCCGAGCTGAAGGACGGCGACCTGTGCCTGATCGACGCCGGCTGCGAGCTGGACGGCTACGCCTCGGATATCACCCGCACATTCCCGGTGTCGGGCCGCTTCTCGCCGGCGCAGCGCGAGCTGTACGACCTGGTGGTGGCCGCCCAGGAAGCCGCCATCGCCGAAACCCGCGCGGGCGTCCCCTACAACGTGCCGCACGACGCCGCCGTGCGCGTGCTGGCGCAGGGCATGCTCGATACCGGCCTGCTCGACCGCAACAAGGAAGGCACGCTCGATGACGTGCTCGCCAGCGGCAATTACCGCCGCTTCTACATGCACCGCACCGGCCACTGGCTCGGCATGGATGTGCACGACGTGGGCGAATACCGCGTGGCCAGCCACACCGGTGAAGGCGAGCGCCCGTGGCGCCCGCTGCAGCCCGGCATGGTGCTGACCATCGAGCCCGGCATTTACGTGCGCCCGGCCGAGGACGTGCCCGAGCGCTACTGGCATATCGGCATCCGCATCGAGGACGATGCCATCGTCACCGACGGCGATTGCGAGCTGATCACGCGCGGCGTGCCGGTGCGCGCCGACGAAATCGAGGCGCTGATGCGCGACCAACAACCTGCTTCCGGAGACCCGCGATGATCGGCTGGCTGCGCAGGATCTTTCCCGGCCAGGACACCGCCGGCAGCAATGCCGGGACCCGGCACGATCCGTCCGACCCCTTCATCATCAACCTGTATGACGACCGCGTGGTGGTGCACCGCCCCGACGGCCAGCGCGAGGAAGTCGCGTGGGACATCCTCGAGCGCGCGGTGGTGCGCGTGTCGAACCGTGCGCCATGGGCCGGCAACGCCTGGCTGATCCTGATCGGCGCGGAGGATAGCGGCCAGGGCTGCGTGGTGCCGCTCGATGCCGCCAACCATGCTGAGCTGGTCGAGCGGCTGCGCGCGCTGCCGGGCTTCAACCAGCAGAAGCTCGACAATGCGCTGCGCGATGCCGCGGCCGGCAAGTCGCGCTCGGACGCGCTCTGCTGGAAGCGCGGCGCCGGGGCCGGCACTGAAGGCGCAAATGCGGGAGGCGATGCAGGAGGCAGCAACAATGCCGGCAGCGCAAGCTGATATCCGCGATATCGCCATCGTCGGCGGCGGCCCGGTCGGGCTGGCGCTGGCCTGCCAGCTGCTGCACACCACCGACTGGCGCGTCACGCTGATCGATGCCGCCACGCCGGCACGCGCCGCACGCGACCCGCGCGCAATCGCGCTGTCGCACGGCAGCCGCCAGCTGCTGGAGCAGATCGGCGCCTGGCCCGTGGCCGGCAGCCCGATCGAACATATCCATGTGTCGCAGCGCGGCCGCTTCGGCCACGTACGGCTGCACCATGACGACTACGACGTGCCAGCGCTCGGCTACGTGGTGCGCTATGGCGAGCTTTGCGACGTGCTGGAACGCGCTCTCGGCCGCGCCGCGCAGGCCGCCGGGGAGGACCGTCTGCTGCGCGTGTTCGAGACCCGCATCGACCAGATCGAGCAGGATCCGCTGCCACGCGCCGCGGATGACGCCGATACCGGCCACGTGCACCTGACCGGCACCGCCCACGACGGCCAGCTGGCGCGCTTTGCCACGTGCCTGGTGGTGCAGGCCGAGGGCGGGCTGTTCCACGAGCAGGCCGCGCACCAGGGGCGCGGCGCGCGCACGCGCGACTATCGCCAGACCGCGGTGATCGCCCATGTCGCCTGCTCGCGTCCGCAGCCGGGCTGGGCCTGGGAGCGCTTTACCGAGGAAGGCCCGCTGGCGCTGCTGCCGCACGACGAGCACGGCGTGCAAGGCTACGCGCTGGTGTGGTGCTGCCCGTCGGAACAGGCGGCGCGCCGCATTGCGCTGCCCGAAGCCGAGTTCGCCGAGGAGTTGGGCAAGGCGTTCGGCGACCGCATGGGACATTTCACGCTGGCGGGCAAGCGCCATGCCTTTCCGCTGGGGCTGAACGCCGCGCCGGTCACCGTCAACGGCCGCGTGGCCGCGGTCGGCAATGCGGCGCAGACGCTGCACCCGGTGGCAGGCCAGGGGCTTAACCTGGGCCTGCGCGATGCGTTCGCGCTGGCCGACTCGCTGCGCACCGCCTGTACGCCGCAGGCGCTGCAGGCCTTTGCCAGCCGGCACCGGCTGGACCGCGCGGTCACGATCGGCGTCACCGACCTGCTGCCGCGCCTGTTCGGCGTCTCCTACCCGCTGGCCGCCCATGCCCGGGGCGCGTCGCTGGCGGCGCTGGCCTGCCTGCCGCCGCTGCGGCACGCACTGGCGCGCCATATGATGTTCGGCATGCGGCGCTGAGCCAGCGCCAGTGGCGCGGGCGCCACGCGCGGGGTGGCTCCGCCAGGGGCAAGCGAATTGCCCCGCCCCGCGCAACGGTCCGCCCGCCCGCCCCGCCATCATTGCCCCGGCGCCGCCCATGCGGCGGCATTTGCGCCACGTTCTGTCTGCAAAACGGTCATGGATGCTCAAATATTGGGCAGTCGCGGCCGTTTGGCGGTAGAATCCTGCCCTCGCACATGCCCCGATCCACCGCCGGCCGCAGTTTCGGCAGGGGCATGTTTTACCGTTTCGTCTTCCGTTTCAAAGCAGGCTGTCCGGTTCCCTCATGGCGCAAAACGCGCGGCAAGGACGGCATGGCCCGCAGGATCGCCACACCACCACCGCCCAATCGTGCAGATCGGACCGCATCAACTCCGCAATAACCTGTTCGTCGCCCCGATGGCGGGCGTGACGGACCGGCCGTTCCGCCAGCTGTGCAAGCAGCTCGGTGCGGGCTATGCGGTCTCGGAGATGGTGGCGTCCAACGCACAGTTGTGGAAGAGCGAGAAGACCATGCGCCGCGCCAACCATGCCGGCGAGGTCGAGCCCATCGCCGTGCAGATCGCCGGCGCCGAACCGTCGATGATGGCCGAGGCCGCACGCTACAACGTGGACCGCGGCGCGCAGATCATCGACATCAACATGGGCTGCCCGGCCAAGAAGGTGTGCAACGTCGCCGCCGGCTCGGCGCTGCTGCAGAACGAGCCGCTGGTGGTGCGCATCGTCGAGGCGGTGGTCGCCGCCGTCGGCGAGCGCGTGCCGGTCACGCTGAAGATCCGCACCGGCTGGAACCGCGAGAACCGCAACGCGCTGCGCATCGCGCGCATGGTGCAGGACGCGGGCATCAGCATGCTCACCATCCACGGGCGCACCCGCGCCGACCTGTACCACGGCGACGCCGAGTACGAGACCATTGCCGCGGTCAAGGCAGCGCTCTCGATCCCGGTGGTCGCCAACGGCGACATCACCACGCCGCACAAGGCCAAAGAGGTGCTGGCACTGACCGGCGCGGACGCGATCATGATCGGCCGCGCGGCGCAGGGCCGGCCGTGGCTGTTCCGTGAGATCGAACACTTCCTGAAGACCGGTGAGTTGCTGCCGTCGCCGGAAGTGGCCGAGATCCGCGCGATCATGAACGCGCACCTGGAGGACCACTACGCCTTCTACGGCGAGTTCACCGGCGTGCGCACCGCGCGCAAGCATATTGCCTGGTACACGCGCGGGCTGCGCGGCGCGAACCTGTTCCGCCATCGCATGAACACGCTGGAATCCACCACCGAGCAACTGGCAGCGGTCAACGCGTTCTTCGACGAGCAGGCGCAGTTCTCGGACCGGCTGGTGTACGTGGACGACGCCGCACCGCAGGCAAACGAAAAAGACGAAGCGAACAACAACAAAAACGGGGAGTTGCTTGCCGCATGAGCCGCAACGCTATCGACCAGTGCATCCGGGAAAGCCTGGACACGTACTTTCGCGACCTGGACGGCGAAGAGCCGTCCAATATGTACAACATGGTGCTCGAGGCGGTGGAAAGGCCACTGCTCGAGGCCGTGATGCTGCGCGCCGAGCGCAACCAGTCGCTGGCTGCCGCCTACCTCGGCATCAATCGCAATACGCTGCGCAAGAAGCTGCAGCAGCACGGTTTACTTTGAATTTGAAGCATCTCCCACAGCCATGATCAAGCAAGCCCTACTCTCTGTTTCCGACAAGACCGGTATCGTCGACTTCGCGCGCGAACTGAATGCGCTCGGCGTCACGCTGCTTTCCACCGGCGGCACCGCCAAGCTGCTGGCCGACAGCGGCCTGCCCGTGACGGAGGTGGCCGACTACACCGGCTTCCCGGAAATGCTCGACGGCCGCGTGAAGACGCTGCACCCCAAGGTCCACGGCGGCATCCTGGCGCGCCGCGACCTGCCCGAGCACATGGCTGCGCTGGCCGAGCACAACATCCCGACGATCGACCTGCTGGTGGTGAACCTGTACCCGTTCCAGCAGACCGTGGCCAAGGATGACTGCACGCTGCCCGACGCGATCGAGAACATCGACATCGGCGGCCCGACCATGCTGCGCTCGGCGGCCAAGAACCACCGCGACGTGACCGTGATCGTCGACCCGGCCGACTACGCGGTGGTGCTGGACGAAATGCGCGCCAGCGGCAACAGCGTCGGCTATGACACCAACTTCCGCCTGGCCACCAAGGTGTTCGCGCACACCGCGCAGTACGACGGCGCCATCACCAACTACCTGACCAGCCTGGGTGCCGACAAGTCGCACCAGGGCCGCAGCGCCTACCCGCAGACGCTGAACCTGGCCTTCGACAAGGTGCAGGAAATGCGCTACGGCGAGAACCCGCACCAGTCGGCCGCCTTCTACCGCGACCTGAAGGCCGTGGACGGCGCACTGGCCAACTACGTGCAGCTGCAGGGCAAGGAGCTGTCGTACAACAACATCGCCGACGCCGACGCCGCCTGGGAATGCGTCAAGTCGTTCGATGCCGCCACGGCCGCCGCCTGCGTCATCATCAAGCACGCCAACCCGTGCGGCGTGGCGCTGGGCGCGAACGCGCTCGAAGCGTATGACAAGGCCTTCAAGACCGATTCGACCTCGGCCTTCGGCGGCATCATCGCCTTCAACGTCGAACTGGACGAAACCGCCGCGCAAGCCGTGGCCAAGCAGTTCGTCGAAGTGCTGATCGCCCCGTCGTTCAGCGCCGGCGCGCGTGCCGTGTTCGCGGCCAAGCAGAACGTACGCCTGCTCGAGATCCCGCTGGGCAAGGGCATCAACCAGTTTGACTTCAAACGTGTCGGCGGCGGCCTGCTGGTGCAGAGCCCGGACGCCAAGAACGTGCAGCCGTCCGAGCTGCGCGTGGTGACGCGCCGTCACCCGACCCCGAAGGAAATGGACGACCTGATGTTCGCCTGGCGCGTGGCCAAGTTCGTCAAGTCCAACGCCATCGTGTTCTGCGGCGGCGGCATGACGCTGGGCGTCGGCGCGGGCCAGATGAGCCGCGTGGATTCGGCCCGCATCGCCAGCATCAAGGCACAGAACGCCGGCCTGACGCTGGCCGGCTCGGCGGTGGCCTCGGACGCGTTCTTCCCGTTCCGTGACGGCCTGGACGTGGTGGTCGACGCGGGCGCGACCTGCGTGATCCAGCCGGGCGGCTCGGTGCGCGACGACGAAGTGATCGCCGCCGCCGACGAGCGTGGCATCGCCATGGTGGTGACCGGCACGCGCCACTTCCGCCACTGAGCACTGGCCAGCTCGCTGGTCTTGCAGCGCAAGACCGCCGGCTCCCGAAGCGGTTTCGTTCTCCTGCAAGGGAAAGCGAAACCGCTTTTTGCATTAGGTGCCGGCGCAAAAAGCAATACACTAGCGACGGCATCCACCCTACCCAGCCCATGCGAATCCTAGGCATCGACCCCGGCCTGCGCACCACCGGCTTCGGCGTGATCGAGAAGCACGGCAACAAGCTTGCCTACGTGGCCTCGGGCACGATCAGGAGCGACGGCAACTCGCCGCTGCCGGAACGACTGAAGACGCTGTACGACGGCATCAGCGAAGTGTCCCGTACCTACGCGCCCGACTGCGCGGCGATCGAGAAGGTGTTCGTCAACGTCAACCCGCAATCGACGCTGCTGCTCGGCCAGGCCCGCGGCGCGGCGATCTGCGGGCTGGTCAGTTACGGGTTGCCGGTGTTCGAGTACACCGCGCTGCAGCTCAAGGTGGCGGTGGTCGGCTATGGCCGCGCCAACAAGGCGCAGGTTCAGGAGATGGTGACACGGTTGCTGATGCTGCCCGGCCAGCCCGGCAGCGATGCGGCCGATGCGCTCGGCGTGGCGATCTGCCATGCCAATGGCGGCGATACCCTGGGCACGCTGGCGGGCCTGGCGCCCGACCTGGCGCGCAAGGGCATGCGTGTGCGCCGAGGCCGGCTGATCGGCTGATTGGCCGATTACGGGGTCGCCCGGCCCGCGTCTTTTACAATCGGGCATTCGTCTTTCCACAGGAACGCTGCATGCCAAGCCAGTCCCGACTGAGCGCGCCGCGCTCGCGCGCCGCCGGCCTCATCTTCCCTGCTTCCCGACGATGGCTGTTCCCGGCCGCGGCCGCCGCGGCCTGCGCCGTGCTGCTCGCCGGCTGCGCCACCGCGCCGCGCCACAAGCCCGCGCCGCCGGCACCGGCTCCGGCACCCACCCCGAGCGCACCGCCGCCCGCTGCGGAAAAGCCCAAGGCGCTGGTGATCGCGCACCGCGGCGCCAGCGCGCTGCGCCCCGAACACACGCTCGCCGCCTACACCAAGGCGATCGAGGACGGCGCCGACGTGATCGAGCCCGACCTGGTGATGACCCGCGACGGCGTGCTGGTGGCGCGCCACGAGAATGACATCACCGGTACCACCAACGTCGCCGAGCTGGCGCAGTTTGCCGAGCGCAAGCGCACCAAGGTCATCGACGGCGAGCGCCTGACCGGCTGGTTCACCGAAGACTTCACGCTGGCCGAGCTCAAGACATTGCGCGCACGCGAGCGCATCCCGCGCGTGCGGCCGGCCAATGCGCGGCTGAACGACCAGTTCGAAGTGCCGACCTTCGACGAGATCGTGCGCCTGGCCGAGCAGGCCTCGCTGCGCACCGGCAAACCCATCGGCATCTATGCCGAGCTGAAGCATCCGAGCTATTTCCGCGGCATCGGCCTGCCGCTCGAAGACAAGCTGGCGGCTGCCGTACGCGCGCAGCCCTACCTGCGTCAGGCACCGGTCTTTATCCAGTGCTTCGAGAGCGGCAGCCTGCGCGCGATGCGGCGCACGCTGGGCCGCGGGCTGCCCAACGTTAAGCTGGTCCAACTGGTCGGCAACCCGCGCAAGGGCCCCGCCGACTGGAAGCTGGCCGGCGACCCGCGCACCTTCGACGACATGCTGAGCACGACCGGCCTGCGCGAAGTGGCGGCCTACGCCGACGGCATTGGCCCGGAGAAGAGCAGCGTGGTACCGCGCGATGCGCAAGGCGCGCTGGCTGCGCCAACGGCGGTAGTCCGCAATGCGCATGCGGCGGGCCTCTTCGTCCACCCCTACACTTTCCGCCCGGAAAACAGCTTCCTGCCCAAGGCGCTGCAGACCGGCGGGGACGACGCCACGCGCAGCCCCGCCGGCATGGTGCGCGAGGTGCAGGCCTTCATCGCCGCCGGCGTGGACGGCTTCTTCACCGACGACCCGGCGCTGGGCCGGCGCGCGGTCGATACGCCGGCGCGCTGAGGCCGGCAGGCGGCCGCGGGGTACACTTGCGGCCGCCCCATCCCCTACCTGACACACCACACCGCACCATGATCGGACGCATCGCCGGCACCCTAATCGAGAAGAATCCCCCGCACCTGCTGGTCGACTGCCACGGCGTCGGCTACGAGGTCGACGTGCCGATGAGCACCTTCTACAACCTGCCCGCGGTGGGCCAGCCGGTGACGCTGCTGACGCAGCTGATCGTGCGCGAGGACGCGCACCTGCTGTACGGCTTCGGCACCGCCTCGGAACGCAACACCTTCCGCGAGCTGATCAAGATCACCGGCATCGGCGCACGCATGGCGCTGGCGGTGCTGTCGGGCATGTCGGTATCGGAGTTGGCGCAGGCAATCACGCTGCAGGAGGCAGGCCGGCTCACGCGCGTGCCCGGCATCGGCAAGAAGACCGCCGAGCGGCTGATGCTGGAACTCAAGGGCAAGCTGGGCGCTGAGCTGGGCCACGCGCCGGGGGCACAGGTCGTGCCCGACAGCGCCATCGACGTGCTCAATGCGCTGCTGGCGCTGGGCTATTCGGAGAAGGAAGCGGCCCTGGCGATCAAGCAAGTGCCGGCCGGAACCGGCGTGTCCGAGGGCATCAAGCTGGCGCTCAAGTCGCTGTCCAAGGGCTGAGGCGTAGAATGACGGGGTTATTGCCGCTGTTTGGTCCCTGACCGCCATGATCGAAACCGACAAGCTTTCCGCCCCCGCCCGCGTGATCTCCGCCACCCCCGCCTCGTCGCAGGAGGAGGCGTACGAGCGCGCGCTGCGGCCCAAGCTGCTGGACGAATATGTCGGCCAGGAAAAGGTGCGCGGGCAGCTCGATATCTTCATGCACGCGGCGCGCAACCGGCGCGAGGCGCTGGATCATGTGCTGCTGTTCGGCCCGCCCGGGCTGGGCAAGACCACGCTGGCCCACATCATCGCGCGCGAAATGGGCGTGAGCCTGCGCCAGACCTCAGGCCCGGTGCTGGAGCGCCCGGGCGACCTGGCCGCGCTGCTGACCAACCTGGAAGCCAACGACGTGCTGTTCATCGACGAGATCCACCGGCTCTCGCCGGTCGTCGAGGAAATCCTGTACCCGGCGCTGGAGGACTACCAGATCGACATCATGATCGGCGAAGGCCCGGCGGCCCGCTCGGTCAAGCTGGACCTGCAGCCGTTCACGCTGGTGGGCGCGACCACCCGCGCCGGCATGCTGACCAATCCGCTGCGCGACCGCTTCGGCATCGTGGCGCGGCTGGAGTTCTATACCGCCGAGGAGCTGGCGCGCATCGTCACGCGCTCGGCGCAACTGCTGCACGCCCGCATCGACCCGCACGGCGCGCTGGAAATCGCCCGCCGCGCGCGCGGCACGCCCCGTATCGCCAACCGGCTGCTGCGCCGCGTGCGCGACTACGCCGAGGTCAAGGGCGACGGCACCATCACGCGCGAGATGGCCGACGCCGCACTGGCAATGCTGGACGTGGACCGCGTGGGTTTCGACCTGATGGACCGCAAGCTGCTGGAGGCCGTGCTGCACAAGTTCGGCGGCGGCCCGGTGGGGGTGGACAACCTGGCCGCGGCCATCGGCGAGGAGCGCGACACCATCGAGGACGTGCTCGAGCCTTACCTGATCCAGCAGGGCTACCTGCAGCGCACGCCGCGCGGGCGCGTAGCCACCGCCGCGGCCTACCGGCATTTCGGGCTGGCCTCCCCCCAGGCCGGCGGCGCCGGCGAGCTGTTCGACGGCCAGTAAGCCAGCCGCGGCGGTAGCGGCGGTAGCGGCGGCGCGGCGGCGACTGCTCTCCCCCGCCCCTTCCAGAGGCCATGCGGGCGCCAATTAAACGTTTTAATTTCGCCCCCCAAATTTTTTCGAAGTGGATTGCTGGGCCGTGGTCGATTGTCCACAATGGCTTCATCAGCACCTGACAGGTGCCTCCGATGACCGCGCCGGCTGGTAAGCGGTGCCGTTATGACCTGATTCCCACCCTGAGGAAAGTCATGAGCCGCAGCATCCGCCGTCATTCCACCCTCCTTGCCACCGCCATCGCGGGCGCCGTCCTGACCATGGGCAGCGCCTATGCCCAGCGCACGCCCGCCCCCGTCATGGTGGGGGAAGAGGCCGTGATCAGCGGCAAGATCATCGATATCGACCCCGACTCCAAGGCCGTGCTGGTGCAGGGCCCGCGTGGCAACGTGGTGGAACTGATCGCCGGCGACGAAGCCCGCAACTTCGGCCAGGTGCGCAAGGGCGACATCGTCACCGTGGCTCGGGGCGCCGCCGTGGTGGCATCGCTGGAGCCGATCGACAGCAAGGCCACGGCGCTGGCCGAGCAGGTCGAACGCACCTCGCGCGCGGCCGAAGGCGGCAAGCCCGGCATCATGCGCGAGGTCACCACCACCGTGACCGCGGAAATCACCAAGATCGATCCGGCCAAGAAGCTCATCACCTTCCGCGGCCCGCGCGAGACCCTGCGCACCGTCAAGATCGAGGACCCGGCGATCGACCTCAACAAGATCAAGCGCGGCCAGATGGCCAAGGTCGTCTACCGCGAAGTCGTGGCCATTACGGTCAAGGCGCCGGCGTCGGCCACAGCCAACTGAGCCGCCGCGCCGGGCGCGGTACTTTTCTACCAGGAGGTTACCTATGAATCGTCGCCATTTTGTTACCCGGGTTGCCGGCTCGGGCCTGCTTGTCGCCACCGTGATGGCCGCGGGCTGCAGCACCACCGGCACCAGCGCCTCGAGCGACCCGGCCGCCAAGAAGAAAGAGATCGATGCGGGCGTCGATGGCGCGCTGAACCGGCTCTATTCCTCGGCCAACGGCTCGCGCGAGCTGGCTCAGCGCGCGCAGGGCGTCCTGGTGTTCCCGCGCGTGATCTCGGCCGGCCTCGTGGTCGGCGGCGAGTATGGCGAGGGCGCGCTGCGCTCCCAAGGCTCGACGGTGGGCTACTACAGCACCGCCCAGGCTTCGGTAGGCCTGACCGCCGGCGGCCAGTCCAAGTCCGTCGTCATCATGTTCATGACGCCGGAGGCGTACAACAAATTCCTCAACAGCAAAGGCTGGACCGCTGGCGCCGATGCCAACGTGGCGCTGGCCAAGATTGGCGCAAACGGCCAGCTCGACACGCTGACCACGCAGCAGCCGGTGGTCGGCTTCGTGCAGACCAACGCGGGGCTGATGTTCGATGTGTCGCTGAACGGTTCCAAGATCTCCAAGCTGAATATCTGATACGGGCAGCGGGCGCCCGCGGGGCTGCCCGGCCTGACCTGATTTCTCCAAGGACGAGTTTCCCGGCTGCGGCCGGGATTTTTTTGTCCTGCGCCCTCCCGCCGACAGTAACGGACCCTCGCTGGCATAATCGCGCCCAAAACACCGTGCGCGCCAGCGCACTTGACCGGGAGCCCCCATGTCCGCCATACCCGCCAGCACGGCCCAGGCCGGGCGCGTCTACCGCTACTACGACCTTGTCATGGTGGCGTTCGTCACCGTGCTGCTGTGCTCCAACCTGATCGGCGCGGCCAAGGCGGCGCAGGTGACGCTGCCGCTGATCGGGACGGTGACCTTCGGCGCCGGGGTGCTGTTCTTCCCGATCTCATACATCTTTGGTGACGTGCTGACCGAGGTCTACGGCTATGGACGCGACCGGCGCGTGGTCTGGGCCGGCTTTGCCGCGCTGGCCTTCGCCACCTTCATGAGCCTGGTGGTGCTGAACATGCCGGTGGCGCCATTCATGGCGGACTACCAGAAGAGCCTGCAGGACGTGTTCGGCAACACCTGGCGCATCGCGCTGGGCTCGCTGATCGCGTTCTGCTGCGGCAGCTTTACCAACAGCTACGTGCTGGCGAAGATGAAGCTGTGGACCGGCGGGCGCTGGCTGTGGACGCGCACGATCGGCTCCACGCTGGCCGGGGAGCTGGTAGATTCGTCGCTGTTCTATGTGATCGCCTTCTATGGGATCTGGCCTCTGGAGAAGGTGATCCAGGTGGCGGTGGCGCAGTATGTGCTGAAGACCGGCTGGGAGGTGGTGATGACGCCGGTGACGTACAAGGTGGTGGGGTTTCTGAAGCGGGCGGAGAACGAGGACTGGTTTGACCGGAATACGAACTTCACGCCGTTCAGGGTGAGGGTTTGAGGCGCCAGCGCCGAAAAGGACAGCGGTTTTGGGTGCGCCAAAGCCCCCCGAACTAGCCTGAGCAAGGTGTTCTCCCTCTCCCGCAAGCGGGAGAGGGAGCAAACCCGCGGTGCATGAGACACCGCCGCCTACGGCACCCGCCGATCCACCTCATCCAGCGCCAGATTCTCCAGATGGCTGACATCCCCCCACTGCGCCAGCGTCAGATGCGAACTGTCGCTGCGCAGCCGGTTGACACTGGCGTTAAGCAGCTCATGCTGACGCGGCGCCTCCAGCGTCATGCCCGTGGCCTCGCGGTACAGGCAATCCAGCACCCCGCCATGCGCCACCAGCGCGATGCGCTCGCCCGGATGCCGGCGCGACAGCGCCAGCGCGGCTTCGACGGCGCGCTCGTGGAAACCCAATAGCGACTCGCCTTGAGGCGGCGCGTAGTCCGGCACGCGCGCCTGCCAGCGGGCGAAATCCTCGGGCAGGTGCTCGGCCACTTCGGCGTAAGTCTTGCCCTGCAGCGTGCCATAGCTGCGCTCGCGCAGGCGCGGATCGGGCCGCACCTGCAAGCCGAGCGCCTCGGCCAGCGGCGTGGCAGTCTCCATCGCGCGCGACAGGTCGCTCGAATACACCGCATCGATCGGCTCGCCCGCCAGCGCGGCGGCCAGCGCGCGCGCCTGGGCGCGGCCGGTGTCGTTCAGCGGAATGTCGAGCTGGCCCTGCAGCCGGCGCTCCCGGTTCCAGGCCGTCTCGCCATGGCGGATCACGATCAGGTGGGTATAGGCCAGTGAATGCAGCCCGGGGCTTTGCGACATGCCGTTTCCTTCGGTTTCCTTGAGGCCTGTGCCGCGCGGCTCGCGCCGGCGGCGGCCCGGCGTTATTTCGCCAGCTTCGGGTTCAGCGTATAGGTGCCGGTCAGGCTGGCCTGCGCCAGCACGTGGCCCTGGATCGCCTCGCGCACCTGCGCACCGGTGAAGGTGCCGTCCAGCGGCAGGCGGTCGATGTCCAGCGCGTACAGCGTGAACACGTAGTGGTGCAGCAGCGTGTCGTTCCACGGGGGGCACGGGCCGTCATAGCCGTAGTAGTCGCCCTTCATGTCGGCGTCGCTGGCGAACCAGCCGGTGTAGTCGTTGATGCCATGGCGCAGGCCGCCCGCGGTGGCGGTGCCGCCGGTGGCCTCGGGGCCGGGCTTGCCGCGCGCGATCACGCCATCGCTGTGCGAACCGGCCGCGATCGAGGTCAGGCCGGGCGGGATATCGACCAGCACCCAGTGGAAGAAGTCCACGCGCGGCAACGAGGCCGGCACTTCGCGGCCTTCCTGGTTGACGTCGTCGCCCTTGCTGGGCACGTCGCGGTCGTGGCAGATCAGCACGAACGAGCGCGTCTCAACCGGCGCATCTTCCCAATGCAGGTCGGGGTTGCGGTTGGTCGACAGGGCCACGTGGGCAGCAGCGTCGGGCACGCAGAAGGCGAACTCGCCGGGAATCGGCGCGTTGTCGTTGAAGGACTTGCTCCAGAGTTTCATTTGTCTCTCCTGTCTTGGTGCCGCGCCAGGGCGCGGCAACTTGGAATCCGTGCGGCGCGCGCGCCGCTACGCCTGGCCAGCCCCGGCCGGCGCTACGCGCAGCCAGAACGTGACCGGGCCGTCGTTGACCAGGCTGACCTGCATCATCGCGCCGAACTCGCCAGTCTGCACGTGCGGGTGCGCAGCGCGCGCCTGCGCCACGAAATGCTCGTACAGGCGCTTGCCGTCTTCTGGCGACGCCGCCGGCGTGAAGCTCGGGCGCGTGCCGCTGTTGGTATCGGCCGCCAGCGTGAACTGCGACACCACCAGCAACCCGCCCGGGTTGCCGTTGCCGTCCATGTTCTGCACCGGCAGGTTCATCTTGCCGGCCGCGTCCGAAAACACCCGGTACGACAGCATCTTGGCCAGCAGCCGCTCGGCCTGCGCCTCGGTGTCGCCGCGCTCGGCGCAGACCAGCGCCAGCAGGCCGGCGCCGATCTCGCCGGTGGTGCGCCCCTCGACCGTCACGCGAGCCTGTGCCACCCGCTGGATCAGTGCGATCATCCCGACCGCCTCAGGCCAGCGTGACGCGCGCGAAGCGGCGCTTGCCGACCTGCACGACGTAGGTGCCGGCGGCAACCTTGGTGGCCTTGTCGCTGACCGTGGCGCCGTCGATCTTGACGCCGCCCTGGTCGATATTACGGTTGGCTTCCGAGGTTGACGGCACCAGATTGGCCTGCTTGAGCAACTGGGCGATGCCCAGCGGCGCGCCCGTCAGGCTGACCGCCGGGATATCGTCCGGCACGCCGCCGCGCGCGCGGTGGTTGAAGTCTTCCAGCGCCTTTTCGGCATCGGCCTGGCTGTGAAAGCGCGCCACGATCTCCTGCGCCAGCATCACCTTGCAGTCGCGCGGGTTGCGGCCCTGCGCGATTTCCTGCTTCATCAGCTCGATCTCGTTCATCGGCCGGAACGACAGCAGCGTGAAGTACTGCCACATCAGGTCGTCCGAGATGCTCATCAGCTTGCCGAACATCTCGTTGGGCGCCTCGGTCACGCCGACATAGTTGCCCTTGGACTTGGACATCTTCTCGACGCCGTCCAGGCCCACCAGCAGCGGCATGGTCAGGATGCACTGCGGCTCCTGGCCGTATTCCTTCTGCAGCTCGCGCCCGACCAGCAGGTTGAACTTCTGGTCGGTACCGCCCAGCTCCAGGTCCGACTTCAGCGCGACCGAGTCGTAGCCCTGCATCAGCGGGTAGAGGAACTCGTGGACGGAAATCGGGATCCCGGAGCGGAAGCGCTTGGTGAAGTCGTCGCGCTCCATCATCCGCGCCACGGTGTACTTGGCGGCCAGCTGGATCATGCCGCGCGCGCCCAGCGGATCGCACCATTCGCTGTTGTAGCGGATCTCGGTCCTGGCGGGGTCAAGCACCAGGCTGGCCTGGCGGTAGTAGGTCTGCGCGTTGGCCTCGATCTGCTCGCGCGTGAGCGGCGGTCGCGTGCTGTTGCGGCCCGACGGGTCGCCGATGGTCGAGGTGAAATCGCCGATCAGGAAGATGACCTGGTGGCCGAGGTCCTGCAGCTGGCGCAGCTTGTTCAGCACCACGGTATGGCCAATGTGGATGTCCGGCGCGGTCGGGTCCAGCCCCAGCTTGATGCGCAGCGGCACGCCGGTGGCTTCGCTGCGCGCCAGCTTCTGCGCCCATTCGGATTCGATCAGCAGTTCGTCGCAGCCACGCCTGGAGACTTCCAGGGCTTGCATCACCGACGGCGTCAGGGGGTATTTGGCCTCGGGGCCCTGGGAAACTTCAGTCATGACGTAAGTCTTTGAAAAACATGAAATTTTAGGAAAGATTCCGACAGCCGCCAAGACAGGATTTTGGTATAATCCGCGTTCCCGGGCGCCAGCGGAAGGCTTTCCAGTGCGCCACCCGCCACTTCTTGTTGCTGCGAAATCATTGCAGTAATGCCGGTGGCCAATAAGTGAACAGCACGCGCCGCACCTCGGGGGAGGAAGGTAGACGAGACACATCGTTCCGGCAGCGGTGCTCAGACCAAGGTTGAATTTTACGTGATGTGGTCCAGACTCCGCGAAGTTTTCGCGCGCGAGTTGGTGGTTCTCGTTGACCCGACCAACCCCCAGCATGCGCGCCGGCGCAAGCAACTGACGGCCTCGGTGGGCGCGATCTTCACGCTCGGCATGGCCGCGGCGATGGGCGTTGCACCACGCAGCGCCTTTGACGATCCGCTCGCCCCGCGCACGCAGCAGACGCTGCGCATGCCCGACGTGCGCGAGCAACTCGAACAGCTTACCGATTCCGAGGCCGTCTACGTGCGCGAAGAGCGCATGCAGCGCGGCGACACCATTGGCAGCCTGCTGCGCCGTCTCGGCGTGGACGATCCCGATGCGCAGGCCTTTATCGTCAAGAACCCCACCGCGCGCGGCCTGTTCAACCTGAACCCGGGCCAGGCGGTGCAGGCTGAGATCGACGAAAGCAATATGCTGGTGTCGCTGCAGGCCAACCTCGGCGGCGACGCCGCGGCTTCGCGCGAGCTGGTGATCGAACGCGTGCGCCCGGCCGTCGACAACACCAACGCCACCTACAAGGCCAAGGTCCTGCGCGTGGACAACGACGTGCAATACGAGATGGCCTCCGGCGCGATTTCCGGCGGCGGTTTCTTCAAGGCCATGGACGCGGCCAACGTGCCCGACGAGGTCGTGCAGCAAATGCTGTCGATCTTCTCCGGCGTGATCGACTTCCACCACGATATCGCCAGCGGCGACCGCTTCCGCATCATCTACGAAGCGGGCTTTCGCGACGGCACCTTCGTGCGCAACGGCCGCGTGATCGCAGTCGAGCTGATCAACCGCAACCAGCTGCACCAGGCGCTGTGGTTCTCGCCCGAGGACAGCAAGGACGGCACTGGCGCCTATTACACCTTCGACGGACGCAGCATGAAGCGGCCGTTCCTGCGTTCGCCGGTGGAGTTCTCGCGGGTGTCGTCGGGCTTCGGCGGCCGCGAGCATCCGCTGCATCACGACTGGGCCCAGCACAAGGGCGTGGACTTTGCGGCCCCGACCGGCACCAAGGTGCTCGCCACCGGCGACGGCGTGGTCGAGTTCGTCGGCCAGCAGAACGGCTACGGCAATATCGTCATCCTGAACCACGCCAACGGCTACTCGACCTACTACGCGCATTTGTCCGGCTTTGCCGGCATGCGCCAGGGCCAGCCGGTGCGGCAGGGGCAGCTGATCGGCTATGTCGGCTCGACCGGCTGGGCCACCGGCCCGCACCTGCACTATGAGTTCCGCTTCAACGACGTGCCGCAGAACCCGCTGACCATCACGCTGATGGAATCGCCGGCGTTGAGCGGCAAGTCGCGCCAGGAGTTCCAGACCTACACCAGCGGGCTGCTCAGCCGCATCAATGCGCTGCGCACCTACAACGTGCTGACCGCCTCCAACTGACCGTGACCCTGGCCGCGACTGGCAGCGAACGTTACATCGGCATCATGTCCGGCACCAGCATGGACGGTGCCGATGCCGTGCTGGTGGATTTCAGCGGCGCACGGCCTGCGGTACTGGCGGCTGCCAGCCAGCCGTTTCCAGAAACCCTGCGCGCGGCGTTCTCCGCCCTGCAGCAGCCGGGCGAGGACGAGATCCATCGCGAGGCGCTGGCCGCCAATGCGCTGGCAAAGGTCTATGCAGACTGCGTGGCCATGCTGCTGCGCGAGGCGCGGGTCGGGGCCGATACGGTCGTCGCCCTCGGCGCGCACGGGCAGACCATCCGCCACCGGCCGGGCCTGTACGACGGCATCGGCTACACGCGCCAGAGCCAGCATCCGGCACGACTCGCCGAGCTGACGGGCATCGACGTGGTCGCGGACTTCCGCAGCCGCGACGTGGCTGCCGGCGGCCAGGGCGCACCGCTGGTGCCGGCGCTGCACCACGCATTGTTCGGCAGCGATGCCGAGACCCGCGTCGCGTGCAATATCGGCGGCATTTCCAACATCAGCATCCTGCCCGCTGCGGGCGGCGCCGTCAGCGGCTTCGACTGCGGCCCGGGCAACGCGCTGCTCGACTACTGGATCGGACGCCACCAGGGGCTGCCGTTCGACAGCAACGGCGACTGGGCAGCCAGCGGCCGCGTCGACGCGGCGCTGCTGGCACAGTGCCTGGCGGAGCCTTATTTCAGCGCGCCGCCGCCCAAGAGCACGGGGCGTGACCTGTTCCATCCGGGCTGGCTCGAAGCCCGTCTCGCATCGTTCCAACATCTCCCACCCGCCGACGTGCAGGCCACGCTGGCGGCACTGACCGCCGAGGCCATCGCGCGCGATGTGCGCACGCATGCGCCCGAGGCGCGCCGCCTGATCGTCTGCGGCGGCGGGGCCCGCAACGCCTACGTGATGGTGCGGCTGGCGCAGGCGCTGCCGGGCGTAGCCATCGAAACTTCCGAAGACTACGGCGTGCCCGTCTCGCAGGTCGAGGCCATCGCCTTTGCCTGGCTGGCGCGCCAGTGCGTGCTGCGCCTGCCGGGCAACGTGCCCACCGTGACCGGCGCCGCCGGGCCGCGCGTGCTGGGCGCGATCTATCCGCGCTGAGCGCTACGCCTGCGGCGCTGCGCCGCCCACCTCCACCCAGTCCATGAACGCCTGCGCCAGCGGCGAGGCCCGCATCGCCGGCGAGCGCGCCAGCACCACGCGTTGCGGCGTCACCGGCTCGCGCAGCGGCAGGCAGGCGATCGGCATGCCGTCGTAGCTGTGGTCGCCGGCGGGGCGCGTGCACGACAGCGCCACGCCATAGCCGTGCGCCACCAGCCCGCGCTGCATCTCGAAGGTCTGCGTGTACTGGTGCAGGGTCGGATGCAGGTCGTGCGCCCAGAACAGCGACAGGAAGTACTCGCGCGTCTGGGGGATGTCCTCAAGGATCAGCTGCTCGCCGGCGAGGTCGGCCAGACTCACGTCCGCGCCATGCGCCAGCCGATGGCTGGCGGGCAGCAGCGCATAGGGCGGCAACTGCGCCAGCGTGCGGCGCTCGGTGCGCGCGTCGAGGCCGAGGTCATAGGTCAGCGCCAGCTCGGCCTTGCCGGCGTGCAGCGAGCGGTGCACGGTGGCGAGGTCGGCTTCGAACAGCGTGACCGATACGCCTGGATGGCGCTGCCGGAATCCCGCCAGCAGGCGCGGCACGAAATACGGCCCCAGGTCCTGGAAGCAGGTGAGCGACAACTGGCCGCTGAGGCCCGCGCCGGCATCGTCGGCGGTGAGGCCTGCCGCCAGCGCCAGGATGTCGCGCGCACGGCCCAGCAGGCGCTGGCCGGCCGGCGTCAGGACCAGCCCGCGGCTGACCTGGCGCTTGAACAGCGGCTCGCCCAGCGTGTCTTCGAGCTGTGCGATCGCGGTGGACACGGACGGCTGCGACACATGGCGCGCGCGGGCCGCGGCGCTGATGCTGCCGTGCTCGGCGGCGGCGACGAAGTATTCCAGCTGGCGGAAAGAGAAAGCAATCATGATTTCCTATATCGCAACATAGGAAATATATGCTTTTCCTATCCTTGCCGGGTGTCGATACTGACCAGAATCCCCACACGGAGCCCCCGGCATGGACATCACAAAAGAACAGATCGATACCTACCAGCGCGACGGCGTACTGGTGCTGCGCGGCGTGTTCGCGGAGTGGGTCGAGCGCCTGCGCGATGGCTTTGCACAGAACCTGGCCGAGCCCGGTCCCTTTGCCATCGAGAACGTGCGGCCCGGCGAGAGCGGCCGCTTCTTCGAGGACTACTGCAACTGGCAGCGCATCGCGCCGTTCGATGCCTTTATCCGCCAGTCAGCGGCGGCGGAGATCGCCGGCCGCATCATGCAGTCACAGGCGGTGCAGGTGTTCCATGAACACATCCTGGTCAAAGAGCCCGGCACGGCCAAGCCCACGCCTTGGCACCAGGACCTGCCCTATTACTGCGTTGATGGCACCCAGACCGCGAGCTACTGGATCCCGCTGGACCCGGTAACGCAGGCCAATACGCTGCGCGTGGTGGCCGGCTCGCACCGCTGGCCGCGGCTGGTGCGGCCCAAGCGCTGGGCCAGCAATGAGAACTTCTACGGTGGCGACGATACCTTTATGGAAATGCCCGACGTGGAGGACGGCAGCCATACGCTGCACGCGCCCGAACTGGAGCCAGGCGATGCGGTGGTGTTCGACTTCCGCACCGTGCACGGCGCCGCGGGCAACACCGGCACCGGCAGGCGGCGCGCGTTCTCGGCACGCTTCCTCGGCGACGACGTGCGTTTCATGCAGCGGCCCGGCCGCACCTCACCGCCTTTCCCCGGCATCGGCCAGCAGACCGGCGAACGCATGCGCGAGGACTGGTTCCCGGTGGTCTGGCGCGCCGCGCGGTAATCCGCCGCCGCAAAAGAAAAACGCAGCCGAAGCTGCGTTTTTCCTGGGGACCAGGCAGGTCAGACCGAGAACGACGAGCCGCAACCGCAGGTGGTCGAGGCATTCGGGTTCTTGATCACGAACTGGGCGCCGTTGATGTCTTCCTTGTAGTCGATCTCGGCGCCAACCAGGTATTGGTAGCTCATCGAGTCGATCAGCAGGGTGACGCCATTCTTGACCATGGTGGTGTCGTCTTCGTTGACTTCCTCGTCGAAGGTGAAGCCATACTGGAAGCCAGAGCAGCCGCCGCCCTGCACGAACACGCGCAGTTTCAGTTCGGCATTGCCCTCTTCCTCGATCAACTGCTTGACCTTGTCGGCGGCGCTGTCGGTAAAGACGAACGGTGCCGGCACGTCCTCGGTAACGGGTGCCTCTGCGACTGCGTTCATGGGGTGTTCTCCTGTTTAGATACGCCTTATTCTAAGCGCTACTGGAAGATCGTGCCGAAACCCTGTGTTTTCAAGGGATTCCCGGCGTATCGGGAGCCGCTCAGGCGACCTTTTCAGTAGGACTGGACTCGTCCGTGGGAGTTTCTTTGTCCTTGCCCACAGCGCCATCCAACGCTTCCGTCACATCGGTCACCGGTCCCGCCTCGACGAGGTTCGGCAGCACCTTGATCTCGCCTTGCGCCAGCGGCATCAGGCGGCCCTCCACCAGCGCGCCCTGGTGCATTTCCAGCGCCGCATAACGCACGTCACCCAGTACGCGGGCGTTCGGCTGCAGTTCAAGCAGGTCGGTGGCCTGCACTGGACCCTTGACGGTGCCGTTCAGCACCAGGTGTCCCACGCTGATCTGGCCTTCGACCATGCCCTTTTCGCTGACCACCAGCATGCTCGGCTTGCCGGGCGCCGCGGTGATATTGCCGCGCACGCGCCCGTCCAGGCGCAGGCCGCCGGCAAACACCAGGTCGCCGTCGATGGCGGTGTCTTCGCCGAGCAGCGTATCGATCGAAAGGCCTTTCTTTTTCGAAAACAGCATCGCTCTCACTCCTCTCTGGTTCGTACCGGGCCCTCCGGACCGGGGCGCAATCGCCAGCGGCAGACGGCTTGCCGTTGGCGACAGGGCGTGATTGTATCCGCGTGCAGCGAATACCCCACAAAAGTATGGCGGCCAATCCGCTATTTCGGCAGGCTGTTGCGTTTTCGTACCCACACGGACGAAAAAAAACCGCACGACCAGCGTGCGGTTTTTTCCGGCTTCGCAAGATCCGGCAGTACCGGATCCGCGAAAACGCATCAGCGCTTCGAGAACTGCTTGCGACGACGCGCCTTGTGCAGACCGACCTTCTTACGTTCCACTTCACGTGCATCGCGCGTGACGTAGCCAGCCTTCGACAGGGCCGACTTCAGGGTCGCATCGTAGTCGATCAGGGCACGAGTGATGCCATGGCGCACTGCGCCGGCCTGGCCGGTTTCGCCACCGCCGGTCACGTTGACCTTGATGTCGAACGTTTCGCCGTGGGCGGTCAGTTCCAGGGGTTGGCGCACGATCATCAGCGAGGTTTCGCGAGCGAAATACTCTTTGATGGGCTTGCCGTTGACGACGATGTCGCCCTTGCCCGACTTGATGAAGACACGAGCCACAGCGCTCTTGCGGCGGCCAGTACCGTAATTCCAGTTACCGATCATGGATTGGCCTCCTTAGATTTCCAGCGCCTTGGGCTGCTGCGCTTCGTGCGGATGCTCGGCTTCGGCGTAAACCTTCAGCTTCTTGATCATCGCGTAGCCCAGCGGACCCTTCGGCAGCATGCCCTTCACAGCCTTTTCCAGGGCACGGCCCGGGAAACGCTGCTGCATCTTGCCGAACGTCGTTTCGTAGATACCGCCCGGGTAACCCGAATGGCGATAGTACTTCTTGTCCGTTTCCTTGGTACCCGTGACACGCAGCTTGGCTGCATTGACGATGATGATGTAATCACCCGTGTCGACGTGCGGAGTGAATTCCGGCTTGTGCTTGCCGCGCAGACGGCGTGCCACTTCGCTGGCGACACGGCCGAGGACTTTGTCCGTCGCGTCAATCACGTACCAGTCGCGCTTTACCTCATGAGGCTTGGCGGAAAAGGTCTTCATGATTTTTCCTGACTATTGGTTCGTGCCCGTAATCCGACTCGCGAAGGCTTGTACTCGCCCCTGCAAGTCTTGTGGCCGGTCCCTGGGACTGGCCTGGTCCTGCTTTCTTCTTCCGCGGGCATGACGGAAAAGCCGTCGATTATACTGGCGCCTGCCGGAGTGGCACAAGCAAAGACTGATCTTTTCGTCAAGATCGTGGGCTTGGCGCCGCGCCTGGGCAGCCTCGAGCACTTTCCGACGGCCGTCTAGCCGGACCGTAGGGGCGAAAAAAAACCCAAGCCGTTGAGCTTGGGTTTGAATCCACCAAAGGAGGAGGGTGGAGGAGACACTTGGAGATCGACGGGAGCCTGCGGGCGGTGCGGAGGGCTTGGCCGGGAGGCTTCGCTTTCGCACTCTGGCGCGCTGTCAGCGCCGTCGTTCAATGATTGAAATTATACATGGGGTTTTCCCGGATGCAAGTGAAATTTGTACTGCGAAATGCAATTCCATATTGCGGAAAGCGGGACAATCTTTGCCAAAGACTAGAATTCCGTTTTAAATCAACAAACTAACTACATCCGTGACGGCATACCAAGCTGTCGGATTAGAGGAAACCCTCAGATTTCCTAAGGATATCGGCATCCCGGGCCCAAACTTGACGATGCCATATACTCAGAATTGCAAGATTCGAGATCACTCGCTTGTGACCGGAAACTCACAATACAAACGACAGGAACGAACAAAATGGAATGCAAAGTAACATGGATGGGCGCGGACGGCATGAGCTTCGTCGCCCAGACCGGCAGCGGCCATATCGTTGCGATGGACGGCGCGCCCGAGGGCGGCGGCCATAACCTGGCGCCGCGGCCGATGGAGATGGTGCTGCTCGGCACCGGCGGCTGCACCGCCTACGACGTGGTGCTGATCCTCAAGCGCGGCCGCCAGGACGTGACCGGCTGCAGCGTGCAGCTGCAGGCCGAGCGCGCCGGCGAGGACCCCAAGGTCTTCACCCGCATCAACTTCCATTTTGTGGTGACCGGCAAGAATCTCAACCCCGCCACGGTCGAGCGCGCGATCAAGCTGTCGCACGAGAAGTACTGCTCGGCGTCGATCATGCTGGCCAAGACGGCCGAGATCACGCACACGCTGGAAATCGTCGAAGGCTGAGGGGATGTCGCAAACCCGGTGCGCCGCGCAGGCGGCCGGGTCATGCCGAAGACAGAAGCAAAGCAGGCCGATAAGCCGGATTCTGTGCGCGCCGCCCGCCTTGCGGCTTGCGGCGCGTGACAACCATTCCTCTAGGCCGGCTGTTACCAGCCGGCTCCAGCTCCCTACCCGCAGGCTCAGCGGGCCGCTTCATCGCCTGCCTATTTGGGATTGCTCCAGGTGGAGGTTACCGCGTTTCACCCTTCCTACCGGGCGTACCCGGTGGGAAGACTCGTCTCTGTGGCCCTATTCCGCACGTTGCCGTGGATGGCTGTTAGCCAACACCCTGCCCTATGGAGTCCGGACTTTCCTCCCCCTGCACCTTGCGGTGCAGGCAGCGGTTGCCTGGCCTGCTTTGCGGCCCGCAGTCTAACACCGAATCACGGCGAAGGTCGCTGCCGTCAGCCCGCGGCCAGGTCGCGGCGCCGTCCCGGGCGGAATACCGTGGTGTCGGCATAGAAATCCGGCGCTGCATTCGCGTCGCACCAGCCGGGGACGCCCATGACCGGCAGCGGTGCGAAGCTGCGCCCGCCGCGCAGCGCACCGGCATGGACTGCTGTCTCCAGTGATTCATCCAGCACACCGTCCAGCTTCGCGTCTGCCACCGCGCCCGGAGCAAGCGGCAGTACCCACGCATGCGCCGTTACCGCCTTGTATGGCTGCACCAGCTTTTCGAGCAGCGCATGCCCGAACGGCGCTACCGCGCAGGACTCACCCCACGCGGGCCGGTTCTCGACAAAGAGCCGCTGCCATGCAAACCCCTTGAGCGCATCGGCCAGTCCCGCGTCGGTAGTGACAAACAGCACCGCGTTCTCATCGAACAATGTGGCCGCGTCGCGCACGCCCCCGCGCGTGGTCTGCACGCCCTCGCGCGCGATGACCTCGGCCTGGACCTCGTTGAGCAAACGCTTGGTCCGCGGGAAATGCAGCCAGATCAGCGCGTTGAAGAAATCGTGGAGATTGTCCCGGGTCGGGACTTCGCCGGTGGCGTGGATATGCGCCTCGTAGGCGCTGCCATCCGGCAGGGCCTGCTGGGCGATAAAGCGCAGTGGCAGCCCGCGCGCGTTGCGCAGGTCCAGCGCTTCAGCCTGCGCGTCGAGCAGCGCACGCAGGTCGGCGCCGCCCTGCACCGCCGCGGCCAGTGCGGCGCCTTGCACGGCAAAAGGCTGGAACCACGGCCGGGACCAGTCGATCCCGGCCAGCGCAGCGGCGAAGGGTTCGTCCGCCGCGCAAGCCTGCATGCGCAAGGCCTCAGCGGGCCTTCCAGCGCAGCGTCTCGCCGCCGCGCAGCGGCACCAGCGTGGTGTCGCCGTAGGGCAACTCGGCCGGCAGTTCCCAGTCCTCGCGCTCCAGCGTCAGCGTGCCGGTGTTGCGCGGCAGGCCGTAGAAGGCGGGACCGTTGAAGCTGGCGAAAGCCTCCAGCTTGTCGAGCGCGCCGGCGGCGTCGAAGGCCTCGGCATACAGCTCCATCGCATGCAGCGCGGTATAGCAGCCGGCGCAGCCGCAGGCGTGTTCCTTCAGCCCGCGCGCGTGCGGCGCGCTGTCGGTGCCAAGGAAGAAGCGCGGGCTGCCCGAGACGGCGGCCGCCACCAGCGCCTCGCGGTGGGTTTCGCGCTTGAGCACCGGCAGGCAGTAGTAATGCGGGCGGATGCCGCCGGTGAAGATGGCGTTGCGGTTGTACAGCAGATGGTGCGCGGTGATGGTCGCGCCGACCGGGCCGCTGGCTTCCAGCACGTACTGGGCAGCATCCTTGGTGGTGATGTGCTCGAACACCACCTTGAGCTCGGGCATGTCGCGGCGCAGCGGCGTCATCACGCGCTCGATAAAGACGGCTTCGCGGTCGAAGATATCGATGCTCGGATCGGTCACCTCGCCGTGCACCTGCAGCGGCAGGCCCTCGCGCTGCATCGCTTCCAGCGCGGCGTAGCAGCGGCGGATATCGGTCACGCCGGCGTCGCTGTTGGTGGTGGCGCCAGCCGGATACAGCTTGACGCCGTGCACGAAGCCGCTCGCCTTGGCCGCGACGATCTCTTCGGCCGTGGTGTTGTCGGTCAGGTACAGCGTCATCAGCGGCTCGAACTGCATGCCGGCCGGCAGCGCGGCCAGGATGCGGGCCCGGTAGGCCTGGGCCTGCGCCACCGTGGTCACCGGCGGCTTCAGGTTGGGCATGATGATGGCGCGCGCGAACTGGCGGGCGGTGTCGGGCAGCACGGCGGCCAGCGCAGCGCCGTCGCGCAGGTGCAGGTGCCAGTCGTCCGGGCGGGTGATGGTGAGCTTCTGGGTCATGGCTTGCTTGGGCCGGCCGCCGGGCGGCGGCAGGCGTTCGTCGAAATCAGAGAATCAGGATGGCGCGGTAGTCGTTCACGTTGGTGCGGGTCGGTCCGGTGACCACCAGGTCGCCGATGGCGTCGAACAGGCCCCAGGCGTCGTGCGCGTCGAGCTGGCGCTGCCCCGGCAGGCCGGCGGCTTCGGCGCGCGCCAGCGTGGTCGGGTCGGCGAGTGCGCCGGCGTTGTCTTCCGAGCCGTCGATGCCGTCGGTGTCGGCCGCGATCGCGTGCACGCCGGGCATGCCGCCCAGTTCGACCGCGAGCGACAGCAGGAACTCCGAGCAGCGCCCGCCGCGCGCCTTCGCGCCGCCACCGGCAGGCAAAGTGACCGTGCACTCACCCCCGGAAATCAGCACCACGGGCGCGGCAAACGGGGCATTGTACGCGCGAATCTCACGCACCAGCGCGGCGTAGACCCGCGCCACTTCGCGCGCTTCGCCGGTCACGGTATCGCCAAGCACCACCGGGGTGATGCCGCGTTCGCGGAACAGCGCCGCGGCCGCCTCCAGGCTGCCGTGGGCGGTCGCGATCATGCGGTTGTCGACCCGCTCGAACAGCGCATCGCCCGGCTTGGGTGTCTCCGGCACCTCGCCGCGCGCACCGCGCTCCAGGTGCAACTGCACGCTGGCCGGCACCTGCGCGCCGTAGCGGCGCAGGATCTCCAGCGCCTCGGCAAAGGTGCTGGGGTCTGCCACGGTCGGGCCCGAGGCGATTGCGCTGGGATCGTCGCCGGCCACGTCCGAGACGATCAGGGTGGTCACCGGCGCGCGGCTCGCCTGTGCCAGCCGCCCGCCCTGGATGCGCGAGATGTGCTTGCGCACGATATTCATCTCGGTGATCGGCGCGCCACAACGGAGCAGTTCCTTGGTGGTGGCCTTCAGGTCGGTCATCGGGATGCCTTCGGCCGGCAGCGACAGCAGGCTGGATCCGCCGCCCGAGACCAGCACCAGCAGCCGGTCTTGCTCGGTCAGTGCCTGCACGCTGGCCAGGATCTCGGCCGCGGCCTGCTCGCCGGACTCGTCGGGCACCGGGTGGCCGGCCTCGATCACGCGCACGTGGTCGGTCGGCATGCCGTGCACGTAGCGGGTGACCACCAGTCCTTCCAGCGTGGCCTTGCCGTCATAGGCACGCTCCACCGCCGCGGCCATCGACGCGGCGGCCTTGCCCGCGCCGACCACCAGCGTGCGGCCGCCCGCGTGCGGCGGCGGCAGGTGCTGTGCCACGATCTGCAGCGGATCGGCCGCCGCCACGGCGGCCCGGAAGCTTTCCAGCAGCAAGGCGCGGGGATCGCCCGCGAAACCGGCGCTCACAGTGCCTCCGCGATGGCGCGGCCCAGGTCGGCGGTACCGGCCTTGCCGCCGATATCGCGCGTCAGCGGCGCATGCTCCGGCCCGGCGGCCAGCACCTTCTCGATCGCGCCCAGCACGGCGCCGCCGGCGTCATCATGGCCCAGGTGCTCCAGCATCATGGCGCCGCACCAGATCTGGCCGATCGGGTTGGCCACGCCGCGCCCGGCAATGTCCGGGGCCGAGCCATGCACCGGCTCGAACAGGCTGGGGAAGGTGCGGTCCGGGTTGATATTGCCCGACGGCGCGATGCCAATGGTGCCGGTACAGGCCGGGCCCAGGTCGGACAGGATGTCGCCGAACAGGTTGCTGGCCACCACCACATCGAACCAGTCAGGGTGCTGGACGAAGTGGGCGGTCAGGATATCAATGTGGTACTTGTCGACCTTGATGCCGGGATAGCTGGCCGCCATCGCCTCGACACGCTCGTCCCAGTAAGGCATCGTGATCGAGATGCCGTTGGACTTGGTCGCCGAGGTCAGGTGCTTCTTGGGGCGCTTCTGCGCCAGCTCGAAGGCGAACTTCAGGATGCGATCGACGCCGGTGCGGCTCATCACGGTTTCCTGCACCACGATCTCGCGCTCGGTGCCCGGGAACATGCGCCCGCCGATGCTCGAGTACTCGCCCTCGGTGTTCTCGCGCACCACGTAGAAGTCGATGTCGCCCGGCTGGCGGCCGGCGAGCGGGCTCCTGATGCCCGGCATCAGCCGCACCGGGCGCAGGTTCACATACTGGTCGAACGAGCGCCGGAACTGCAGCAGCGAACCCCACAGCGAAACGTGGTCAGGCACGGTATCGGGCCAGCCCACCGCGCCGAAATAGATGGCGTCGTACTTCACCAGCGTGTCGAACCAGTCGTCAGGCAGCATCTTGCCGTGGCGCGCGTAGTAGTCGCAGCTGGAAAAGTCGAAGTGGTCCCACTGGAAGTCGATGCCGAAGCGGCGTGCCGCGGCATCCATCACGCGAATGCCCTCGGGCATGACTTCCGTGCCGATTCCGTCTCCGGGAATCACGGCAATCTTGTATTGGCGCATAGTTCTTTGGGGAGGTACGAGCAGATGGCCGTGGCGCGCGCGGCCCGGAGCGCGCTTGGCAGCGGCCCGAACGCGCGGGATAATGTCTGCATTCTATTGCAAAGCGGCAGCCTGCTGCCGACCGGTGCCCCGCTATGTGCCAGTTGCTAGGCATGAACTGCGCCACGCCAACCGACGTGACGTTCTCCTTCACCGGCTTCGCCGCCCGCGGTGGCCTGACCGACCACCACGCCGACGGCTTCGGCGTGGCGTTCTTCGAAGACAAGGCCTGCCGCCTGTTTATCGACAACCAGTCCGCCGGCACCTCGCCGGTGGCAGACCTGATCAAGCGCTACCCAATCAAGTCCAAGAACGTCATCTCGCATATCCGCAAGGCCACGCAGGGCACCGTGCTGCTGGAGAACTGCCACCCTTTCATGCGCGAGCTGTGGGGCCGGCACTGGATCTTCGCCCATAACGGCGACCTGAAAGGTTTCTCCCCGTTCCTGTCCGGCGTCTACCAGCCGGTGGGCGATACCGACAGCGAACTCGCCTTCTGCACGCTGATGCAGGGCCTGCGCAAGCGCTTCCCCGGCTCACAGCCGCCGCTGAACGAGTTGTGCCACGCGCTGGCCGACATCACGCGCGAGATCACGCTGCACGGCGTGTTCAACTACCTGCTGTGCAACGGCCAGGCCCAGTTCGCGCACTGCTCCACGCACCTGTACTACATCGTGCGGCAGTGGCCGTTCTCGACCGCGCATTTGATCGACGCCGACCTGTCCATCGACTTCGCCCAGGTCACCACGCCGGACGACCGCGTGGCGGTGATCGCCACCCAGCCGCTGACCGACAACGAGACCTGGACCCGCTTCGCACCGGGCGAGCTGATCATGTTCGAGGACGGCCGGCCGACCATGACGCTGACGGTGCCGATTCCGCCGGAGGTGCAGGCGAAGAATGCGGCCAATACGGCCTGCACGTGAGGCGCTGGTTGGATCATGCAAAAAGGGACGCCGAGGCGTCCCTTTTTGCATGCAAGGCCAGGCCGGTCAGTGATGCAGGATCTTCGACAGGAACTGCCGCGCCCGATCCGAGCGCGCGTCGATATTGCCGAAGAACTCTTCCTTGTCGGCGTCTTCGACGATCTTGCCCTGGTCCATGAAGATCACGCGGTTGGCCACCTTGCGCGCGAAGCCCATTTCGTGGGTCACGCACATCATGGTCATGCCTTCGTGCGCCAGCTGCACCATCACGTCCAGCACTTCGTTGACCATCTCGGGATCCAGCGCCGAGGTCGGCTCGTCGAACAGCATGCAGATCGGGTCCATTGACAGCGCGCGCGCAATCGCCACGCGCTGCTGCTGGCCGCCGGACAACTGGCCGGGATACTTCGCCGCCTGGTCCTTCAGGCCCACGCGCTCCAGGTACTTCAGGCCCTTGGCGGTGGCCTCTTCCTTGGAGCGGCCGAGCACCTTCATCTGCGCGATGGTCAGGTTCTCGGTGATCGACAGGTGCGGGAACAGCTCGAAGTTCTGGAACACCATGCCCACGCGCGATCGCAGCTTGGGCAGGTTGGTCTTGGGATTGCCCACCGAGGTGCCGTCGACCAGGATGTCGCCCTTCTGGAACGGCTCGAGCGCATTGACGGTCTTGATCAGCGTGGACTTGCCCGAACCGGACGGGCCGCACACCACCACCACTTCGCCCTTGGCAACCTTGGTGGTGCAGTCGGTCAGCACCTGGAAGGCGCCATACCACTTGGAGACATTGTTGATTTCGATCATACAGCCACCTTTTTCTGGTAACGCTTGACCAGCAGCGAAGCGGAGAAGCAGATAAGGAAGTACACCAGGCCGGCAAACAGCAGCAACTCGACGATACGGCCATCACGCTCGCCGATGCCATAGGCCTGGCCAAAGAAGTCGGCCAGCGCGCTGACATAGACCAGCGACGTATCCTGGAACAGGATGATGCCCTGGGTCAGCAGCAGCGGCACCATGTTGCGGAACGCCTGCGGCAGGATCACCAGCCGCATCGACTGTCCATAGGTCATGCCCAGCGCCTGCGCGGCGAACATCTGCCCGCGCGACACGCTCTGGATACCCGCCCGGATAATCTCGGAGTAGTACGCCGCCTCGAACAGCGCGAACGCCACCAGCGCGGAGGTCATACGCAGGTCAGTGGCCGGCGACAGGTTGAAGAGGTTCTGCAGCACCTGCGGAATGATCAGGAAGAACCACAGCAGCACCATCACCAGCGGGATGGAGCGGAAGATGGTCACATAGCCCTGCGCAAACCAGTTCAGCAGCCTGAACGACGACAGCCGCATCATCGCCAGGATGGTGCCCCAGATGATCCCGACCACCACCGCGGTAACGGTGATCTTGAGCGAGACCATCATGCCCTCGCCCAGCACCTCGAGCGTATTGACGTTGATGGAGGTGAAATCGAATGAATAAGCCATGGCGCCCCCTTACTTGCCGCCGATAAAGCCGGGCACGCGGGTGCGGGCCTCGACCCAGCGCATGATCAGCATCACCGTCACGTTGATCAGCGCGTACATCAGCGTCACCGCGATGAACGATTCATATGGGCGCGCGGTGTAGTCCACCAGCTGCCGGCCCTGCGCCGCCAGCTCCAGCAGGCCGATGGTCGACGCCACTGCCGAGTTCTTGAAGATATTCAGGAACTCGGAAGTCAGCGGCGGCACGATCACGCGGAAGGCCATCGGCAGCAGCACGTGCCGGTACGTCTGCGGCAGCGTGAAGCCCATCGCCAGGCCTGCGTTCTTTTGCCCGCGCGCCAGCGAGTTGATGCCCGAGCGCACCTGCTCGCAGACCCGCGCCGCGGTAAAGGTGCCCAGGCACAGCATTGCCGCGATGAACTGCTGGGCGAAGGGGTTCATCTGCTTGATCGCCTCGCCGCCGGGCAGCAGCTCGGGCATGACGAAATACCAGATGAACAGCTGCACCAGCAGCGGGATGTTGCGGAAGATTTCCACATAGGTGGCGGCGATGCCCGCCAGCCACTTGTTGGGCACGGTGCGCAAAACGCCGAGCACCGAGCCGATGACCAGGGCAATGACCCAGGACGAGAGCCCCAGCGCGAGCGTCACCTTCAGCCCGGAAATCATCCAGTCCAGGTAGGTCTCGTTCTGGGCGGCCTGTTCGAGGAATACTCCCCAATGCCAGTTGTAGTTCATGTTGCGTCCTCAAAAAGAAACGGAAGGACATGCCTTCCGTTTCGCACTGCTGTCACCGTCAGGTCAGTCCAGCGCCTTGTCGTTCGGCGTCTTGAACAGCGCCTTCATGTCTTCGGACAGCGGGAAGTCCAGGTTGAGGCCCTTCGGCGGCACCGGTTGCATGAACCACTTGGTGTACAGCGTGTTGATCGAGCCGTCCTTCATCATGCCGGCGATCACGGTGTCGGACAGCTTCTTGAACTGCGGATCATCCTTGCGGATCATGCAGCCATAGGACTCGCGCGACTGGGGCTTGCCCACCACGATCCAGTCGGCCGGGTTCTTGGCCTTGGCGCGCTCGCCGTACAGCAGCGCGTCGTCCATCATGAACGCGACCGCGCGGCCCGATTCCAGCGTCAGGAACGACTGGCCGTGGTCCTTGGTGCTGATGATGTTCACGCCCAGCTTCTGGTCGTCGTTCATCTTGCGCAGCAGGCGCTCCGACGTGGTGCCGGCGGTGGTGACGACGTTCTTGCCCTTCAGGTCGGCCCAGTCCTTGATGCCGCCGTCCTTCTTCACCATGATGCGCGTGCCGATGATGAAGATGGAGTTGGTGAAGGCGACCTGCTTCTGGCGCTCGACGTTGTTCGTGGTCGAACCGCACTCCATGTCGATGGTGCCGTTCTGCAGCAGCGTGATGCGGTTCTGCGAAGTGATCGGGATTTCCTTCACCTGCAGGTTCGGCACCTTCAGCTGTTCCTTGACGGCTTCCACGATCTTCGTGTTGATATCGTAGGAATAGCCGACCTGGCGCACGCCGCCCAGGTTGTAGTTGAACGGGATCGACGACTCGCGCACGCCCAGCGTGATCACGCCGGTGTCCTTGATTTTCTTGAGCGTGCCCGTCAGTTGTTCAGCTGCCTGTGCCGTCCCGCACATCACACCCCCGACAATCATCAGGGCAGCCAACTTGGCAAAATTCATAACATCTCCTTGACCATGAAGAGAAAGCGGGATTCTAGAGACAAAACCCCCACTGATGAAACAGTATTGCGCAGCATCCGCCGCAATACAACTGGGTTTTCTCCTAGAACCCCGATTCAGGGCAATAGCTGTGCACGGCTTCCGGATACGACAACGCGGCCTCCGGCATATGCCGGAGGCCGCGTCTGGCGGTCATGTTCCTGGCGACCCGGGAGGATTGCTGCAATGCACCATGCCAGTGCTCCGCATCGCATCCCGGTTCGACCCGATCCCGCTATCAGGGATACAGGCCGCGCATCTCGCGCGCCTGCAGGATCCGCGTACAGGCCACGATAAACGCCGCCGTGCGCAGCGTCACCTTGTTGTCCTGTGCCACTTGCCAGATTGCCCGGAAGGCCTCTTGCATGATCCGTACCAGGCGCTGGTTGATTTCTTCCTCGGTCCAGAAGAAGGAGGAGAAATCCTGCACCCACTCGAAGTAGGACACGGTCACGCCGCCGGCGTTGGCGATCACGTCCGGCGCCACCAGGATATTGCGCTCGCGCAGGATGTCGTCCGCTTCCGGGGTGGTCGGGCCGTTGGCGCCCTCGATCACCAGGCGGGCCTTGATCAGCGGCGCGTTCTTGGCCGTGATCTGGCCTTCCAGCGCGGCCGGGATCAGGATGTCGCAGTCGACTTCCCAGAACTGCTCGGTGCGCAGGACTTCGCCGCGGAAGCCTTCGATGGTGCCGCTGTGCGAGGTGTATTCCATCAGCGCCGGCACGTCCAGGCCGGCCGGGTCGAACAGCGTGGTGCGGTGGTCCTGCACCGCCACCACCTTGGCGCCGGCCTCATGGAACAGCTTGGCGGCCACGGCGCCCACATTGCCGAAGCCCTGCACCGCCACGCTTGCGCCCTTGATCTCCAGGCCCAGGTTGCGCGCGGCTTCCGAGCCGACCACGAACACGCCCCGGCCCGTGGCTTCGTGACGGCCCAGCGAACCGCCCAGCGAGATCGGCTTGCCGGTCACCACGCCGGTGGCCGTGCTGCCGGAGTTCATCGAGTACGTGTCCATCATCCAGGCCATGACCTGGGCGTTGGTGTTCACGTCCGGCGCCGGGATGTCCTTGCTCGGCCCGATGATGATGTTGATTTCGCTGGTATAGCGGCGGGTCAGGCGTTCCAGTTCGGCGTGCGACAGCGTGCGCGGGTCGACGCGGATGCCGCCCTTGGCACCACCGTAGGGCACGTTGACCGCGGCGTTCTTCACCGACATCCAGGCCGACAACGCCATCACCTCGGACAGGGTCACGTCCTGGTGGAAGCGCACGCCGCCCTTGCCCGGGCCGCGCGACAGGTTGTGCTGCACGCGATAGCCCTCGTAGTGGGCGATGGTGCCATTATCCAGCTCGATGGGTACGTCGACGACCATCGCCCGCTTGGGGCGCTTCAGGGTTTCCACCCAGCGTGCCAGCGAGCCCAGGTACGGCGTGACGCGGTCGACCTGTTGCAGGTAGATGCCCCAGGGGCCGAGATTGTCGGCATTGAGGTAAGACGGGAGTGCGTGCTTGGCGATAGCGGGATTGGTCGGTGCAGCGGAAGACATCAGTTGGTTCCGGTGTGGAGAATGCCCGCAAGCTTAGGCTTGGCGCCGGGCCCGAATCCAATGCCGTTTGCTCATCCGGTCATGCAAAACCTGCATAACCTTGTCATCCTTGGGAAATGCCCCCCGGGGTGATCTGACCCGCCGTCAGGGTCGACCACACCTGGTCGACCAGCTGGCGCTTGCGCCGTGCCCCGGCGCCGCGCCGCTCGCCGCCGTTCTCGCCCGGCTGCTCCCGGTACAGCCGGATCTCCATGTCGATCGACAGCGGCAGCCCGCGCGCCGACTCGGCCCGCACCAGCCGGCCGGCGGCGACGTCCTCGCGCACTGCGCTTTCAGGCAGGAAGGCCATGCCGTGGCCGGCCAGCGCCATCACCTTGAGCGCCTCGGCCATATCGGTCTCGTAGCATTTGTCGAGCTTGAGCGCTTCCGAGGTGTCCGCCAGCAGCAGCTCGACCATGCGGCCGAGGAAGGCGTTGGGGGTGTAGCTGAGAAACGGCACCGGCTTCTTGTCGGTGCCCGGCAGCCGGAACAGCGGCTTGCCGGCGGCGTCCGGCACGCTGTACGGCGACAGCCGCTCGGTACCCAGCACCAGCATGTCGTAGCGGGCCGGGTCGAGCTGGATCGCCTGGCGCGCGTGGTGGTAGACCATCACCAGGTCGCAACCGCCCTCCACCAGCATCAGCACCGCGTCATGGACGTTGAGCGCGCGCAGCCGGCACGGCAGCGTGCCGATCTTGCGCTCCAGCGCCTTGAGCCATTCGGGGAAGAAGGTCAGCGACAGCGTATGCGGCACCGCGAATTCCAGCACCTGCGCATTGGCCGAGCGCTGGCCGCGCATCAGCGCGCGGGTCTCGCTGACCTGCGCCAGCATCGCCAGCGCCTGTTCGTAGAACACCTTGCCGGCCGCCGTCAGGCTGGTGGGATAGCTCGAGCGATCGATCAGCTCGGTGCCGACCCACGCCTCCAGCGACTGGATCCGGCGCGAGAACGCCGGCTGCGTGACGTGGCGCAGTTCGGCCGAGCGCGAGAAGCTGTGCGTCTCGGCCAGGCTGACGAAGTCTTCAAGCCATTTGATTTCCATGACGCGGATTATCCACCGGCGCCGGGGGGTGCGTCACCTGCCTGGCCGCGTTGTCAGGCGCGGCCGGCACGGCTGGCCATGCGCTCAGGCGTCCTGCGTCGCGTCGCCCACGTCGACCGCGAGCGCATCCGCGCCGACGGCCTCGTCGCCCTGCGCCGCGGCGCGCGCCTGGATGTCCCACATCTCGGCGTAGCGGCCGCGCGCGCGCATCAGCTCGGCATGCGTGCCGCGCTCGACAATGCGGCCGCGGTCCATCACCAGGATCTGGTCGGCGTGGACCACGGTGGAAAGCCGGTGCGCAATCAGCAGCGTGGTGCGGTTCTGCGCCAGCCGCATCAGCTCGGCCTGGATCGCCTGCTCGGTGCGCGAGTCCAGCGCCGAGGTGGCCTCGTCGAACACCAGCACCGGCGGGTTCTTCAGCAGAGTGCGCGCGATCGCCACGCGCTGCTTCTCGCCGCCGGACAGCTTCAGGCCGCGCTCGCCCACGGGCGTGTCGTAGCCCTGCGGCAGCTCGCGGATAAAGCTGTCGATCTGCGCGGCACTCGCGGCGGCGATGACCTCGTCGCGGTTGGCCTCGGGCCGGCCGTAGGCGATGTTGTAGAAGATGCTGTCGTTGAACAGCACCGTGTCCTGCGGCACGATGCCGATGGCCCGGCGCAGGCTGTCCTGCGTGATCGCGCGGATATCCTGGCCATCGATCTCGATGGCGCCATCATTGACGTCGTAGAAGCGGAACAGCAGCCGCGCCAGCGTCGACTTGCCCGAACCGCTGTGCCCCACCACCGCGGTGGTGGTGCCGGCCGCGATGGTGAAATCCACGCCGTCCAGGATCACGCGATCGGGCTCGTAGCTGAAGCGCACGTCGCGGAAACGCACCTGCGCACCGTTGACCTGCAGCGGCTGCGCGCCAGGCGTGTCGGCTACCTCCTGGTGCGTCCCCAGCAGCACGAACATGCGGTCCATGTCGGTGGTGGCCTGCTTGATCTCGCGGTAGATCACGCCAAGGAAGTTCAGCGGGATATAGAGCTGGATCATCAGCGTGTTGACCAGCACCAGGTCGCCCAGCGTCAGCTTGCCATCGACCACGCCCACGGTGGCGCGCCAAAGGATCAGGATCAGCCCGGCCGCGATGATGGTCTGCTGGCCGAAGTTGAGGAACGACAGCGAGTTCTGCGAGCGGATCGCGGCGGTGCGGTACTTGCGCAGGTTCTCGTCGTAGCGCTGCGCCTCGTACTCTTCATTGCCGAAGTACTTGACGGTCTCGAAGTTGAGCAGCGAATCGATCGCCTTCTGGTTGGCGCGCGAATCCAGCTCGTTCATCTTGCGGCGGAAATGCGTGCGCCATTCCGTCACGACGATGGTGAAGACGATATAGCCTACCAATGCGCAGCCCGTGATCGCCGCGAACCAGATGTCGTAATGCAGGATGAAGAAGCCGATCACCAGCCCCATCTCCACCAGCGTGGGCAGGATGCTGTACAGCGAATACGAGATCAGCGACTGGATCCCGCGCGTGCCGCGCTCGATGTCGCGGCTCATGCCGCCGGTCTGCCGGTCCAGGTGGAAGCGCAGCGACAGCGCGTGCAAGTGGCGGAAGACCTGCAGCGCGATCTCGCGCACGGCGCTCTGCGTGACCTTGGAAAAGAGGATCTCCCGCAACTCGGTGAACAGCGTCGCCGACAGCCGCAACATCCCGTAGGCCACGATCAGCCCCACCGGCACCACCAGCAGCGCACGCGGATCGCCCGCGTGCAGGTTCATGCTGTCGATCAGGCGCTTCATCAGCACCGGCACGCCCAGGTTGGCCACCTTGGCGGCCACCAGGAACGCCAGCGCCAGCATCACGCGCCACTTGTAGTGCCAGACGTAGGGCAGCAGGTTGCGCACCGTCTGCCAGTCGCTGCGGGGGGCGCGCTGACCGGGAAACAGCTTGACGGAAGTGGGGTCGGGGGCCTGCTCGGCGGTCGTGGAATAGCGGCGCATACGTTAGAATTCGGGCCAATGCGCGATTGTCGCAGAGATCGCGTTGCGCGGCAGGCGAAGGGTTTTTCGCCCCGGCCCGCGCCTCCCTCCTTCCGCTGTTCACCCGCACACCGCCATGAATGCTCCCCATACCGTCCCTGCCCTGCCTGCCGGCAAGAACCCCGCCCTGCGTGTCGTGCCGATGCCTGCCGATGCCAACGTGCATGGCGATGTGTTTGGCGGGTGGATCATGGCGCAGGTGGATATTGCGGGGTCGATTCCCGCGGTGGAGCGCGCCCAAGGACGCGTGGCGACCGTGGCGGTCAATTCGTTCCTGTTCAAGCACCCGGTGTTTGTTGGGGACCTGGTGAGTTTCTACGCCGATATCGTCAAGACCGGGCGCACGTCAATCACGGTTGCGGTGGAGGTGTATGCGCAGCGGATGCGGCATAGCAACGAGATCGTCAAGGTGACGGAGGCTACGTTGACTTATGTGGCGACGGATGAGTCGCGCCAGCCGAGGGTGTTGCCGTCGGCTTGAGGAAGCGGCTGGCAAGCCTGAAACCACCAGCGGTTTTCTCCTCCCTCCCGCAAGCGGGAGGGAAGAAAACAAGCGAGATTGGATGGACGCAGGGCGCCTTACTCAAACTTCGTAAAATCCGGCCTCCGCTTCTCAAAGAACGCCGCAAACGCCTCTTTCGCTTCCGGCGCCACCAGCATGCGCCGGAACACCGCGCCTTCATCGGCCATCTGCTTTTCCACTTCGGCCACATCGCCCGCCTTCATCAGCCGCTTCGTCTCGCGAAGCGAAGACGCCGGCAGTGCCGCCAGCTTGCGCGCCTGTTGTCGTGCAAAGTCGTGCAGTTCGACGACCGGCAGCACGCGCGTGACCAGCCCGATCTCCAGTGCTTCCTGCGCGCTGAACGCTTCGCCCAGCAGCAGCTTCTCGGCAGCACGCTGGTAGCCGACCAGACGCGGCAGCAGCAGGCTCGACGCGGCCTCGGGGCACAGTCCGAGCTGTACGAACGGCAGCGACAGCTTGGCGGTGTCGGACGCATAGACCAGGTCGCAATGCAGCAGCATGGTGGTGCCCACGCCCACCGCAGCACCGCTTACCGCCGCGACGATGGGCTTGGTGGCATGGCTGATCTGGTACAGGAACTGGAATACCGGTGCCGATTCCGCGCCCGCGCCGGTGGTGGGCGGGCGCTGCATGAAGTCTTCCAGGTCGTTGCCTGCGGTGAAAACCTCCGGCTTGCCGCGTAGCAAGATGGCGCGCACGTTGCGGTCGGTCTCGGCCGCGCGCAGCGCGTCGGCCATGGCCTGGTACATGGCCGCGGTAATGGCGTTCTTCTTGTCGATGCGGTCGAACTCCATCGTCAGGATGCCCTGCTCGATGCTGGTAAGGATGCTCATGGTTACCTCGTCTGTGGATGCATTGCTGGAGGGTTATTCGAACGGCGGCGGCGACTCGGAAAGATAGCTCAGCGCGAACGCGCGCGCACCGACGTTGAGCGCCACCGTCAGGCTCATTGGCGCCAGCATCAGTTCCACGCCTCCGCTGCGCGCGGTGCGTTCCAGCGACTGGTAGGCCGGCATCGCGCGCACCGCGTCCAGCGGCCCGGCGTAGCAGACCGAGATCGCCGGCACCAGCAAGTCGCCGCCGCGGAGGCACTGCACGGCATGCTGCAACACGCGGCGCGCCCCCTCCTCCGAGCCGCGCGCCTTGGCGATCGCCTCGGTATGCCCGCGGTGCATGCGCACCACCGGGCGGATATTGAAGGCGCTGCCCATCACGTAGCGGCCCCAGGTAATGCTGCCTTCGCCCTTCTGGCGCGCGCGCGTGTACATGTAGAGCAGTTCGTCGGGCACCAGGAACATGTGCGCCGCATCGCGCAGGCGCGTTTCAACCGCTTCCTGCACCGCCTGCGGGCTGGCGCCGGCGGCGGCCATGCGCGCGGCTTCGCGTACGATCAATGCCTGGCCCGGGCCAATCGCGCCGGTATCGATCACGGTCAGGTCGAACAGGCCTGAACGCCCTGCTTCCTTGCGCAGGCGCACGCTGCGCGCAACAGTGCCGATCACCGCTCCGGTCGCATGCGCATACAGCTTGCTGCGCGCGCTGGCGATGGTGAACAGGATGGCGCGGTCGCAGTGGGCCACCACGTTGCGCAGCAGGTGTTCTTCCAGTTCGCGCTCGAGCAGCGGGATCGATTCGGCGTAGTGGTCCTGGCGGCCGACCAGGTATTGCTCGTAGAGCGTTGGCAGCGCCGCCTCATCGCGCGTGTCGGCGACGAAATGCTCGCCGGCGCGGATGCGGAATGGAATGGTCTGGACCTTCAGCTCGGCCATGACGTCGCACGGCAGATCGCACGCGGCATCGGCCAGGATAGCTGTCTCCTGCATATTGTTGTCTCCCCTACCTGGTGACCCGCGTCGCGGGCGGCAGCCCCGGTCCTGCTTTCCTCACCTGACAGAAGGGCGGAACGGCCCCCCGGCCGTCCCGCTGGCGCGTTTAAACGCGCTCGAAGATCCCTGCCGCGCCCATGCCCGTGCCGACGCACATTGTCACCATGCCGTACTTCAGGTTATGGCGGCGCAGCGCATGCACCACCGTAGCCGAACGGATCGCACCGGTCGCACCCAGCGGGTGGCCCAGCGCAATCGCGCCGCCCATGCGGTTCACCTTGGCCGGATCCAGCTCCAGGTCGCGCATCACCGCCAGCGACTGCGCGGCAAAGGCCTCGTTCAGCTCGATCCAGTCGATCTGGTCCTGGGTCAGGCCCGCGGCCTTCAGCGCGGCCGGAATCGCTTCCTTGGGGCCAATACCCATGATCTCCGGCGGCACGCCGCGCACCGCGAACGAGACAAAGCGCGCCAGCGGCACCAGGTTGAACTGCTTGAGGATCTTTTCCGAAACCAGGATCAGCGCGCCGGCGCCGTCCGAGGTCTGCGAGCTGTTGCCGGCGGTGACGCTGCCCTTGTTGGCAAACACCGGGCGCAGCTTGCCAAGGCCATCCAGCGACGTATCCGGGCGCGGGCCTTCGTCCAGCGCGATGGTGCGCGTCTTCACGCTGACCTGGCCGCTGGCGAGGTCGGGGAAGCGCTCGACGATCTCGATCGGCGTGATCTCGTCCTTGAACTCGCCCGCCTGCTGCGCGGCGATGGCCTTCTGGTGCGAGGCCAGCGAGAAGGCGTCCTGGTCTTCGCGGCTGACCTTCCATTGCTGCGCCACTTTCTCGGCGGTCAGGCCCATGCCGTAGGCGATGCCCACGTTCTCGTCGCGAGTGAAGATCTCTGGCGACATCGACGGCGTGTTGCCCATCATCGGCACCATGCTCATCGATTCCACGCCGGCGGCGATCATCACATCGGACTCGCCCACGCGGATGCGGTCGGCCGCCATCGCCACCGCGCTCACGCCCGAGGCGCAGAAACGGTTGACGGTGATGCCGCCCACGGTGTTGGGCAGGCCGGACAGCAGCGCACCGATACGGGCCACGTTCAGGCCCTGCTGCGCTTCAGGAATCGCGCAGCCGACGATGGCGTCTTCGATCAGCTTCGGGTCCAGGTCGGGCACCTGCGCCACGGCGGCTTTCAGGATGGTGGCCAGCAGGTCGTCCGGGCGCGTGTTCCTGAACGCGCCCTTGGGGGCCTTGCCGATCGGCGAGCGCGTGGCCGCAACGATGTATGCGTCTTGCAGTTGTTTCATGATGTCGGTTCCTCGCTTGCCTGATTAGTTGCGCACCGGCTTGCCGGTCTGCAGCATGCCCATGATGCGCTCCTGCGTCTTGGCGGTGCCGAGCAGGTCGATGAAGGCCTTGCGCTCCAGCGCCAGCAGCCATTCCTCGCTCACCAGCGAGCCTGCCTCGACGTCGCCGCCGCAGACCACTTCGGCGATGCGGGTAGCGATCAGGAAGTCGTGGGCGGAGATAAAGCCGCCGTCGCGCATATTGACCAGCGACGCCTTGATCGTGGCGACGCCGGAGCGGCCGGCCACCGGGATCAACGTCGGCAGCGGCGCGCGGTAGCCGGCGTTGGCCAGCGCACGCACTTCGTTTTGCGCCACATAGAGCAGTTCGTGCACATTGAAGGTGATCTTGTCGGACGGCTGCAGATAGCCCATCTGGCGCGCTTCCAGCGCCGAGGCCGAGACCTTGGCCATCGCCGCGCTCTGGAAGCGGCTGGTCAGGAACTGCAGGTAGTTGGTGCTGCCCGCTGCCTGTGCGGCACGAGCGGCTGCCAGCGCGGATTCCTTCAGGCCGCCGCCAGCCGGGACCAGGCCTACGCCAACTTCGACGAGGCCCACGTACGTTTCCAGCGCCGCCACGCGTGCAGCCGAGTGCAGCATCAACTCGCAGCCGCCACCCAGCGCGATACCGGACGCCGCCGACACCACCGGCACCGAGGCGTACTTAACACGCATCATGCCGTCCTGGAACTTCTTGACGAACGGTTCGATGCCCTTGGCACCACCCATCATGAAGGCGGGCATCGCCGCTTCCAGGTTGGCACCCGCGGAGAACGGGCCGCCCGGCGCGCCGAGCTGCAGCGAGGTCGGCTGCCACACCACCACGCCCTTGTAGGCCGCCTCGGCGAGGTCGATGGCGCGCGTCAGGCCGTCGATCACGTCCGGCCCGATGGTGTTCATCTTGCTTTTGAACGAGACCACCAGCACGTCGTCCTGGCCTTCGCTGACCCAGATGCGCACGGCGTCGTTCTCTTCGATGGTGCGGCCGGCCTTGCGCGGATCCATCTCGGCCGTGCCCTTGAGCGAGGCACGGAACGCCTGGCGCTGATACACCGGCAGCGTGCTGCGCGCGACGAACGACTGCGTGGCCGGCGACCACGAGCCGGCGGCGGCATGCACGCCCTCGTTCTCGGCCACGGGACCTTCGAATACCCATGCGGGCAGCGGCGCGGCGGACAGTGCCTTGCCGGCTTCCACATCTTCCTTCACCCACTCGGCCACCTGCTTCCAGCCGGCCGCTTGCCAGTCCTCGAACGGACCCGAGTTCCAGCCGAAGCCCCAGCGGATCGCCAGGTCGATATCGGCGGCGGAACCGGCGATCTGCTCCAGGTACACGGCAATGTAGTGGAACACGTCGCGGAACACCGACCACAGGAACTGTGCCTGCGGGTTGGTCGATTCACGCAGCAGCCTGATGCGCTCGGCCGGTTCCTTCTTCAGCATGCGCACGACGATCTCGTCGGCCTTCTTGCCGGACTCGACGTACTGGCCAGTCTTGGCGTCGAGCACCTTGATCGCCTTGCCTTCCTTCTTGTAGAAGCCGGCGCCGGTCTTCTGGCCCAGCGCGCCCGCATCGACCAGGCCCTTGAGCACGGCCGGGGTCTTGTACACCGGCGCGAACGGGTCGTCGTGCAGGTTGTCCTGCATGGTCTTGATCACGTGCGCCATGGTATCCAGGCCGACCACGTCCGCGGTGCGGAAAGTGGCGGACTTGGCGCGCCCCAGCTTGGAGCCGGTCAGGTCGTCGACCACGTCGAACGGGATGCCGAACTTGTCAGCCTCGGCAAACACGGCCAGGATCGAGAAGATGCCGACGCGGTTGGCGATGAAGTTGGGCGTGTCCTTGGCACGCACCACACCCTTGCCGAGCGTGGTGGTCAGGAAGGCTTCCAGCTGGTCGAGGATCTCCGGCTGCGTGGTCGCGGTCGGAATCAGTTCGACCAGGTGCATGTAGCGCGGCGGGTTGAAGAAGTGCACGCCGCAGAAGCGCGACTTCAGGTCCGCATCAAACCCATCGGACAACGACGTGATCGACAGGCCCGAGGTGTTGGTCGCGAAAATCGCGTGCGTGGCCAGGTGCGGCGCCACCTTCTTGTACAGGTCGTGCTTCCAGTCCATGCGCTCGGCGATCGCCTCGATCACCAGGTCGCACTCCTTCAGCAGGGCGATGTCGTCTTCGTAGTTGGCCGCCTGGATCAGGCCGGCCTCGTCCTTGATGCCCAGCGGCGCGGGCGAAAGCTTCTTCAGGTTCTCGATGGCGCGCAGCGCGATGCCGTTTTTCGGGCCTTCCTTGGCGGGCAGGTCGAACAGCACCACGGGCACGCGCGCGTTGATCAGGTGGGCGGCGATCTGCGCCCCCATGACGCCGGCACCCAGCACGGCGACTTTCTTGACGATGAAATTGGACATGCGCGCTCCTAGATTAGTGAGCGTTGAGATGAGAGTGTGGGCTTTTCCATTGCTGGGTGGTTGCTCCCCTCTCCCTTTGGGAGAGGGGAGCAACCCTCAGAAGGGGTCGGCCATGCAGGTCAGATCAGAACAGGTCTGCGTCCAGCGCCATCAACGTGGCCGAGCCGGCGCGCGCCTTGCGGATCTCGGCGGCCGTTTCCGGCAGCAGCTTGGCAAAATAGAAGCGCGCCGTGGCCAGCTTGGCGGTGTAGAACTTGTCGCCGCTGCCTTCCTTCTCCAGCGCGATCTTGGCCATGCGGGCCCAGAAGTACGAGAACACCAGGTGGCCCACCACGCGCAGGTACGGCACCGCGGCGGCGCCCACTTCGTCGGCATTGCCCATCGCCTTCATGCCGATTTCCATGGTGAGCTTCTGCACCTTGTCGCCCAGGTCGGCCAGCGGGTTGACGAACTCCTGCATGGCTTCGTTGGTGCCCTCTTCTTCCACGAACTCCTGCACGATCTTGCCGAAGGCCTTCATCCTGGCGCCCATGTCGCCCAGGATCTTGCGGCCCAGCAGGTCCAACGCCTGGATGGTGTTGGTGCCTTCGTAGATCATGTTGATGCGGGCGTCGCGCACGTACTGCTCCATGCCCCATTCGGAGATGTAGCCGTGGCCACCGAACACCTGCATGCCCTCATTGGTCGAGGTGAAGGCATTGTCGGTCAGGAAGGCCTTGATCACCGGCGTCAGCAGCGCGACCAGGTCGCCGGCCTGCTTGCGCACGGCTTCGTCCGGGTGCGACAGCTCGCGGTCGATCTGCAGCGCGGTCCAGTAGCTGAAGGCGCGACCGCCCTCGGCATAGGCCTTCTGCGTCAGCAGCATGCGGCGCACGTCGGGGTGCACGATGATCGGGTCGGCGGCCTTCTCCGGCGCCTTCGGGCCGGTCAGCGCGCGCATCTGCAGGCGGTCCTTGGCGTAGGTGACCGAGTTCTGGTACGCCACCTCGGTCAGGCCCAGGCCCTGCGCGCCCACGCCCAGGCGGGCGGCGTTCATCATCACGAACATGGCGTTCAGGCCCTTGTTGGGCTCGCCCACCAGCCAGCCGCGTGCGCCGTCCAGGTTCATCACGCAGGTGGCGTTGCCGTGGATGCCCATCTTGTGCTCGATCGAGCCGCACTTGATGCCGTTGCGCTCGCCCGGGTTGCCGCTGGCATCGGGAATGAACTTGGGCACGACGAACAGCGAGATGCCCTTGGTGCCGCCCGGCGCGTCCGGCAGGCGGGCCAGCACCAGGTGGATGATGTTCTCGGCCAGGTCGTGCTCGCCCGCGGAGATGAAGATCTTGGTGCCGGTCAGGAGGTAGGAGCCATCGGCCTGCGGCTCGGCCTTGGTGCGCAGGATGCCCAGGTCGGTGCCGCAGTGCGGCTCGGTCAGGCACATGGTGCCGGTCCAGACGCCGGACACCAGCTTGGGCAGGTAGGCCTGCTGCAGTTCGGGCGTGCCGTGCGCATGCAGCGCCTCATACGCGCCGTGCGACAGGCCCGGGTACATGGTCCACGCCTGGTTGGCCGAGTTGAACATCTCGTACACCACGTTGTTGACCACGATCGGCAGGCCCTGGCCGCCGAAGGCCGGGTCGCACGCCAGCGCAGGCCAGCCGGCCTCGACGTACTGCTGATAGGCTTCCTTGAAGCCGGTGGGGGCCTTGACCACGCCGTCGCCGGCGTAGGTGCAGCCCTCAAGGTCGCCCACCTGGTTGAGCGGGAACACGACGTCCGAGCAGAACTTGCCGGCTTCCTCGATGACCTGGTTGATGGTGTCCGCGTCGATGTCCGCGTGCGGCGGCATCGCCTTGAGTTCGGCTTCGGCGCCGAGCAGTTCATGGAGCACGAACTGCATGTCGCGCAACGGTGCGGTGTACTGGCCCATCTGAGACTCCTTGGAGTTGTGCGATGCCGCCACCCGCCCGCCCCGCTTGCGCGCGACGGCCCGACCGGCGACCTCAGGTACGGTAAGACTGAATCAGTTTGTTGAGCGCGACCATGGCAAGCTCGGCACTGTCAGGCAGGCGCAGGAAACGGGCGTCATGATGCAAGCCTAGTTCAAGGCTGTACATCTCGAACAGCATCAGGCGCGGATCGCAGTCCGCGCGCAGGTGCCCCTCTTCCTTGGCCTGGTTGATGGCGCGTGTGATCGCTGCCCGCCAGATGGTGACGCTCTTGACCAGTTCGTCACGCACCAGGCTGCCGGCGCGGTCGTCGTACTCCACGGCGCCGCTGATGTAGATGCATCCCGTCGTCACTTCCTGGATGCGCTTCTCCATCCAGCGCCGCACCATCGACCACAGCCGGGGCAGTCCGCGCGGTTCCTGCAAGGAAGGGTAGAAGACCTCCTGCTCGAACCGGCGGTGATACTCCCGCACCACCTCCACCTGCAGGTCTTCGCGCGAACCGAAGTGCGCGAAGACACCGCTCTTGCTCATCTGCATGCGTTCCGCGAGCAGGCCGATGGTCAGACCCTCGAGCCCGTCGCGGGACGACAGTTCCAGTGCGGCATCCAAAATCGCCACGCGCGTCATCTCACCCTTGCGCATGGGCGCGGGGGAAGCGGCGGCGGATTCGAGACGGGCTGACTGGTGTCGCATGTTTTTTCTCCGTTCTGCGGTGCCCTGCTGCGGCATCGCGTATGACCCTGACGTTGCATTTCTTGCTTGCGGCCGACCGGCGGATTTGCCGGTGCATACCGCGAATGCACGCAGTCTAAGCCAAAAAAGAACGGTCGTTCAGATTATTCTGGCGCAGCAGTCGACCATCAAGCTTTTAATTAGACCGGTGTTTCTAAACGGACTGCAATGCAGCATGTCCGTCACCGCTTGCGCAGCACCCGGTTTCAGCCGCATCGCAGCGGAACCGTTGTCGCATGGCAGCAAACGCACACTGCGGCGTCGTTCAGTAGCGGCCGGTCACGCCCGCAATGATGACACCCAGGCGCAACAACATATAGGCCGACCAGTTGGCGAACCGGTGCAGCGGCGAGCGGCGCGCATGCACCTCGGGCATCACGCGCACACTGCGGTGCGCAATGGCGCGCTCCAGCGCCGCGCGCAGCTCCGCGGCAAAGGCCGCATCATAAACGGCGACATTGGCTTCGCGCGCCAGCAGCAGGCTGAACGGGTCCATATTGCTCGATCCCACCGTGGCCCAGGCTTCGTCGACCACGCCGACCTTGGCATGCAGGAAGCTGTCGGCATATTCGTAGATCTCGACGCCGGCCTCGAGCAGCGAGGCGTACAGCGCGTGCGTGGCGTAGTGCTGCAGCCGGTATTCGACCATCCCCTGCAACAGCAGTCGCACGCGCACGCCGCGCCGGCGGCAGGCCAGCAGCGCGCGGCGCATCTTGTGGCCGGGCAGGAAGTAGGCGTTGGCGAGGATCACGTCGTGGCGCGCGGCGCCCAGCGCGCGCAGGTATTCACGCTCGATGGTGCGGCGGTTGCGCAGGTTGTCGCGCAGCAGCAGCGCCGCGCGCACGCCGCCTTGCGGCTCCGGTCGCGGCGGCAGGTCGGTGACAAGAGGGTATTCGGCCACCGCGGCGGCGCGGTCGCTGCCGTGCACGTCGCGCAGCGACAGCCGCCACCAGAGCCGCTCGGCGGTCAGCGCGATGTGGTCCACCAGCGGCCCGCTCACTTGCACGGCGAAGTCGTAGCGCGGCCCGAGATTGGCTCCCTCGAACGGGCCGTGGTTGTGGTCGTCGATGATATTGATGCCGCCGACAAAGGCCTCGCGCCGGTCGATCACCGCGAGCTTGCGGTGCAGGCGACGCAGGTGGCGCCGCGCCAGCCGGAAGCCGCGCAGCACGCGGTAGACGCGCAACTGCACGCCGCTGGCGCTCAGCCGCTCGGCCATCTCGGCGGGCATGTCGCCGGCGCCGAAGCCGTCCACCGTCACGCGCACCGACACGCCGCGCGCGGCGGCGCGGATCAGCGCGTCGCTGACCGCGCGGCCAACCTCGTCATCAGCATAGATGTAGGTTTCCAGGATCACCTGGAACACGGCCTGGTCGATCGCGGCGATCAGCGCCGGGAAGAAGTCCTGGCCGCCGCGCAGCAGCCGCACCGTGTTGCCGGAGGTGGGCCTGCCGCGGCGCCAGGTCCAGCGCAGCATGCGGTGGCGCTGCGCGGGATCGCCATGGGCTGCCGGGTCGCGCATGGCGGCATCGGCGGCGGCGGCGAGGTCGTGCGCGGTCTGGCCGGCCGCACGGTCCGCCGGAGCCCCTGGACGCGCGGCGGGGGCGGAGGGGGATATCCGTGACATGCCGAGATTATCGGACAGATTTCCCGACGGAAGGCGCCGCATGCACATTGCCCTCGCATCTCTGCTATCGTCGATGCCGATGCATTGCCGGCGGGCAATCTCGCCAGGCATCCGACCAAAGACGCCCCAACGGAACCGATCGTGAAGGTATTCGGCATTACCGGCTCGTCCGGCAGCGGCAAGACTACGCTGCTCGACCAGCTCATTCCCTGCTTCGTCGCCGCCGGCCTGCGCGTGGCCGGCGTCAAGCACACCCATCACGGCTTCGATCCCGACACGCCCGGCAAGGATTCCTGGCGCATGCGCGAGGCCGGCTGCGCCAATGTCGTGCTGGTCGGCGCGCGCCATCTGACGCTGATGCGCCACTACCCGGAAGCGGTGCCCTCGCCCGAACTGGACGACGCGCTGGCGGTGCTCCCGCCGGATACCGACCTGGTGCTGGTGGAGGGCTACAAGCGCAGTGATTTCCCGAAGCTGGAGGTCTACCGCCCGGCGCTGGGACGCACGCCGCTGTGGGACGAGGTACCGGGCGTGGTGGCCGTGGCCAGCGACGAGCCGGCGGCGGTCTCGGCAATGACCTCGCTGCCGGTGCTGGATCTGAACGACACGCAGGCGGTGTTCGCCTTTATCCGCGACTACCCGGCCGTCGGACGCTGACGCCGCGGCTTCAGGCCGCCTTGTCGGCCGGTGCCGGCGTTACGTCCCCTTCGCCCTGCGGATGGCCCAGCTCCGCCACCAGCGGCACGTGGTCCGAGCGCTGGGCCCAGTCGCGGCCCGTCAGGGCGTGTGCACGCTCGATCTCGTAGCCGCGCACATAGATGCGGTCGAGCTGCCACCACGGCATATGGCTGGGAAAAGTGTGCAGCCGCCCGCCGCGCGCGTGCGAGGCCTCCACTGCGCCAAGCGTATTGCAGATCTGCGCGTCGAGGCGGTGGTTCCAGTCGTTGAAATCGCCGGCGATGACCAGCGGCACGCCGTTCGGCACCACGGTGCGCACGCGCTCGACCAGCGCCTCGGCCTGGCGCGCGCGGCTGCGGGCGAACAGGCCGAAGTGCACGCAGATCAGGTGGGTTTCGATGCCATGGACATCGGCCACCGCATGCAGCAGCCCGCGCTGTTCGAAACGGTGATCGGAAATATCGAGGTTTTCGGACATCAGGATCGGATGGCGCGACAGGATCGCGTTGCCGTGATGGCCGTGCTCATAGACCGCATTGCGCCCGTAGACGGAATGCGGGTAGGCATCGGTGGCCAGGTAGTTGAGCTGGGTGTGCTCGGGATCGAACAGCGCCGCCGCCACCAGCCGGTCGTTGCGGTCCTGCACTTCCTGCAGGAACACGATGTCCGCATCCATCGCATGCAGGCCCGCGCGCACGTTCTGGATGCGCGGTCGCCGCGAGATGCCGGTCACCCCCTTGTGGATGTTGTAGGTGACCACGCGCAGCTTCATGGTTGCGCTCCGCACGCCGCCTGCCGCCCGCCGGACCCTTCAGCCCCTTCAGCGCGCCAGGCGAGCTGGCGGATCGCTTCCGCATTGCTGCTGGAAAAGCACTGCTGCGCGGCCTGCTCCCATGGCAGCCACTGGTATTGCAGGTGTTCGAGCGGCGCCAGCGTCACCGGCAGCACCTCATGCACGCGCAGGCCGAACCAGTGTTCGGTATTGCGCGTGATGCCATCGGCGTAGCGGTGGCGCCACTGCGGGTAGATTTCGTACTGGATCGAATGGCCCCAGTCGGTGAGCTGGTGCTCGCTGGCGATGATGCCGGTTTCCTCGGCCACTTCGCGCGCCGCGGTCAGTGCCAGCGGTTCATCCAGGGTATCGAGGCTGCCGGTCACGGATTGCCAGAAGCCGGGGCGGTCGGCGCGTTCCAGCAGCAGGACTTGAAGATCTGGCGTGTAAATCACCACCAGCACGGATTCCGGGATCTTGTAGGGCATGGGACTGGGCGATAGGACAAACCCAAGGATAGCGCAGCCGCGCCCGCTTGCCACGCGAAAGCGCCGCGCTGCCCTGCTCCATCTTCCCTTATGCGGCGTCGCGCGCGCTGTGTGGTGCGCTGTGTGGTGGGATGTAGAAAGGATCGGTACTGCGTTGCCAGGTATCGAACACCTGCGGCGAATCGCCATGGCCCCATGCGGCGCGCAACTGGTCCATCAGCGGCGCGAGCGCGCGGCGGTAGCGTTGCGATGCGGCATGGGCCTGCTCGGCCAGTGCATCGGCGCGGTGCCGGGCTTCGGCCTGCAGCCGGCCCCGCTCCTGTGCGATCTCCTTCTCGCGCTGGCCCAGCGTGTTGTACTTCTGGATCAGGAAGCGCTGGTAATCGCCGCCATCCACACCCTGCGCGGCCTGCGCGTTGACCTGCTCGAAACGCAGCACGATGCTGCCGGTTTCGTGCTCGATATGCGCGGCTTCGGCGTCCAGGGCGTGCAAAGATTCCTGCAGCCTCTGGGCGTCGCGGCGCAGCCCCTGCACTTGGGCGGCCTCGTCCTCGAACACGCGCTGCGCGCCCAGGTAGGCCTGCACCACTGGCTGCGGCGCTACCACCAGCAGCGGGTCGGCGCCGCCGGCACGCTGGCCGGGCAGCAGCGCGTCATCGGCCAGCCGCAGGTTGCCCAGTTCGTCGAGCCAGCGGCCGCGCGTCATCACCGCGCCGACGGTATCCAGCGCCAGCCGGCGCAGCGCATCGGCGCGCTGCTGTTCCACCGGCTCGGCCGCCGCCGCGGGCGCAGCCGACTGCACCGCGTGGGCGATATCGGGCACGCACGCCGCCACGGTGGTGGCCACCGATTCGGACATCGCCTGCGCCGAGCGGCGCACGGCGCGGCGCAGTTCGAAGCGCGCCAGCAGCATCATCAGCAATCCCGCCACCAGCCAGGTGATGATGGTTTGGTCATGGGCCAGCAGGAACTGGCGGATCAGGTCGACATCCAGGTTCACGAATTTCTCCCGAGTGCCGGGAGCCTTCATCGCGCGGCCCCTCGGCAAATTACGTGTCAAAGAAAGCAGACCCGGTGGCGGCGCCCTTCGTTCCGACCGGTAACAAATCGAAACTAATGCGCCGCCGGCACCACTGTGTGGCGGTCCGACGTTGCGCACAAAGCAAAAAAGCCGCGCAAATGCGCGGCTTCCTTGCGACAGACGTCAGTCGGCTCAGGCCGTCGGCTTGGGCTCGGCGGCGCGCAGGCGGATATGCAGCTCGCGCAACTGCTTCTCGTCGACCGAGCTCGGGGCCTGGGTCAGCAGGTCCTGGGCACGCTGGGTCTTGGGGAAGGCGATCACGTCGCGGATCGAGTCGGCGCCGGCCATCATCGTGACGATACGGTCGAGGCCGAAGGCCAGGCCGCCGTGCGGGGGCGCGCCGTACTGCAGCGCGTCCAGCAGGTAGCCGAACTTGGCGCGGGCTTCATCGTCGTTGATGTTGAGCGCGCGGAACACCTTGCTCTGCACGTCGGCACGGAAGATCCGCACCGAGCCGCCGCCCATTTCCCAGCCGTTCAGCACCATGTCGTAGGCCTTGGCCAGGCACTTGCCCGGGTCGGTCTCCAGGTATTCCAGGTGCTCGTCCTTGGGGCTGGTGAACGGGTGGTGCATCGCCACCCAGCGGGCGTCTTCCTCGTCGTACTCGAACATCGGGAAGTCGACCACCCACAGCGGCTTCCAGGCGTCCTCGAACAGGCCGTTTGCCTTGCCGAAGTCGGAATGGCCGATCTTCAGGCGCAGCGCGCCGATCGAGTCGTTGACGACCTTGGCCTTGTCGGCGCCGAAGAAGATGATGTCGCCGTCCTGGGCGCCGGTGCGCTTCAGGATTTCATCGATGGCGGCATCGTGCAGGTTCTTGACGATCGGCGACTGCAGGCCGTCGCGGCCCTTGGCCACTTCGTTGACCTTGATCCAGGCCAGGCCCTTGGCGCCGTAGATGCCGACGAACTGGGTGTAGGCGTCGATTTCGCCGCGCGAGATCTGGCCGCCGCCCGGCACGCGCAGGCCGACCACGCGGCCGTTGTCGCTGTTGGCCGGACCCGAGAACACCTTGAAGTCGACGTCCTTCATCACTTCGGTCAGCTCGGTGAATTCCAGCTTGACGCGCAGGTCAGGCTTGTCCGAGCCGAAGCGGGCCATGGCCTCGCGGAACTCCATCACCGGGAAGGCGTCCAGGTCGACGTCGATCGCGTTCTTGAACACCGTGCGCATCATGTCCTCGAACAGGTCGCGGATCTCCTGCTCGCTCAGGAACGAGGTCTCGCAGTCGATCTGCGTGAACTCGGGCTGGCGGTCGGCGCGCAGGTCTTCGTCGCGGAAGCACTTGGTGATCTGGTAGTAGCGGTCGAAGCCCGAGACCATCAGCATCTGCTTGAAGATCTGCGGCGACTGCGGCAGCGCGAAGAAGTGGCCCGGGTTCACCCGCGACGGCACCAGGTAGTCGCGCGCGCCTTCGGGCGTGCTCTTGCCCAGCATCGGGGTCTCGATGTCGATAAAGCCCTGGGCGTCCAGGTACTTGCGCACTTCCATCGCCACCTTGTAGCGCAGGCGCAGGTTGTACTGCATCTGCGGGCGGCGCAGGTCCAGCACGCGGTGCGTCAGGCGCGTGGTTTCCGACAGGTTGTCGTCGTCGAGCTGGAACGGGGGTGTGACCGACGGGTTCAGCACGGTCAGCTCGTGGCACAGCACTTCGATCTTGCCCGAGGTCAGGTTGGCGTTCTCGGTGCCGGCCGGACGCGGACGGACCTTGCCGGTGACGCGGATGCAGAACTCATTGCGGATCTCTTCGGCGGCCTTGAACATCTCCGGGCGGTCCGGGTCGCACACCACCTGCACCAGGCCTTCGCGGTCACGCAGGTCGATGAAGATCACGCCGCCATGGTCGCGGCGGCGCTGGACCCAGCCGGTCAGGGCCACTTCCTGGCCCGAGAATTGTTCGGTCACCAGACCGCAGTAGTGAGTACGCATGGAGGACATAAGGAGATTCCCGGTAAAACGCGGCCGCCCGAAGCGCATGGTGTAACCCGGACGGCCCGTGATCAGTTTGAGTGCTTAAGGATCGGTGGTCTCGACCGCTTCCTCGCTGCTGGCCTTGCCCGCCGGATTGGTAGCGGCTGCCGGATGGTCCGGGCGGCCCGCGCCGCCGTTCTTGCGGGGCAGTTCGGCCGGTGCCACCACGCCCATCGAGACGATGTACTTGAGCGCGGCGTCGACGGTCATGTCGAGTTCGATGGTGTCGGCCTTGGGCATCATCAGGAAGAAGCCCGAGGTCGGGTTGGGCGTGGTCGGCACGTAGACGCTGACGTACTCGCCCTGCAGGTGGTTCTGCACGTCGCCGCCGGGGCGCCCGGTCAGGAAGGCGATGGTCCACGAGCCCTCGCGCGGGTACTGCACCAGCAGCGCCTTGCGGAAAGCATTGCCGGAGGACGACAGCAGCGTGTCGGAGACCTGCTTGACGCTGGTGTAGATCGGGCCCACCACCGGGATATGGCCCAGCAGCGCTTCCCACCAACGCACCAGGCGCTGGCCGATGAAGTTGTGCGCCAGCAGCCCGACCAGCAGGATGACCAGCAGCGTCAGGATGGCGCCCAGGCCGGTGACGCGCTTGCCGAACAGCAGTTGGTCCGGGCGCCAGGCCTCGGGCAGCAGCGCCAGGCTCTGGTCCATCGTGCCGATGATCAGGCTGAGCACCCACAGCGTGATGCCCAGCGGCACCAGCACCAGCAGCCCGGTCAGGAACCAGGTCTTGAGGGCAGAAGTCTTCTTTGCGACCACGGGGCGGGTCCGGCTCAGTGGCAAGCGCAGGCGCTGCCGCAACCGCCGGCGGCCGGCGTGGCCGAGGCGGTGCTGGTCGACGACTCAGCCGCGGCCGGGGCGCTGGCCGCGGCCGCGCCACCCGCACCAGCGGCATCAGCGGCCTTGGCGGGCGCGCTGGCACCGCCGCTGCCGCCGCGGAAGTCGGTCACGTACCAGCCGGAGCCCTTGAGCTGGAAACCGGCTGCGGTCAGCTGCTTCTTGAACGCGCCAGCGGTGCCGCACGACGGGCAGTCGGTCAGCGGGGCATCGCTCATTTTCTGCAGCACATCGCGCCCGTGGCCGCAGGCGTCGCAACGGTAGGCATAGATCGGCATGGTGTTAATTTCGCGAGAAAAACGTCGGGATCGGTACAAAGGCGGGCATCGCCGCCGGGGCCGGAAACTGCGTGGACCGCGGAAAACCGCGCGCCCGCCGACCCACATGGCGATGCAAAGCCTTGAATTATAAACCGTTCCGGGGCTGGCTGATGGCCGGAAATGAGGGGGTTCCGGGCGCCGGGCACGGCGGCGGGGCCGGGCTGCCCGTCAGGCGCGGTCAGGCGATATGCACTTCCTTGACCGGCGCGTGATCCGCAATCCACTGCGGCAGCAGCGAACCGACCACCATGCCGCTGATCGAGAGCATCAGGCCCACCATCTGCGGCGGCACCACCGCATCGGCAAAAGCGACCTCGCAGGTCAGCCACGACGACAGGCCCAGCAGGATCGCCGCCAGCCCGCCCTGGCGGGTGGCGTGCTTCCAGAACATGCCAAAGGCCAGCGGCACGAACGACGACACCAGCGTGACCTTGTAGGCATTTTCGACCATATGGAAGATCGACAGGTGCGAGTTCAGCGCGAACAGCGTCACCAGCGTGGTGAATACCAGCACCACGGCCTGCATCACGCGCAGGAACTGCTTGTCATCCAGGTGGCGGAAGTACGGGCGCAGGATGTTCTCGGCAAAGGTCACCGACGGAGCCAGCAGCGTGGCCGAGGCGCAGCTCTTGATTGCCGACAGCAGCGCGCCGAAGAACATCACCTGCGCGAACATCGGCGCGTGCTGCAGGATCAGCTGCGGCAGGATCAGTTGCGAATCGGTATCGATGTACTTGCCGACCATGCCCGGGTCGATCAGCGTGGCCGAATACGCCAGGAACATCGGGATAAAGGCGAAGCAAAAATACAGCACGCCGCCCAGCACCGAGGCGCGCCCGGCGATCTGCTCGGTGCGCGAGGAAGTCACGCGCTGGAACACGTCCTGCTGCGGGATCGAGCCCAGCATCATGGTGAACAGCGCCGCCGCAAAGCCGATGATCTGCACGATATCGAGCGATGGCAGGAACTCGAGCTTGCCGGCTGCGGCCGCGTGCGAGACCACGGCGGTGACGCCGCCGGCCTGGCCGCTGACCTCGTAGCCGATATAGAGCATGCCGATCACGATGATGATCATCTGGATGAAGTCGGTGATCGCCACCGACCACATGCCGCCGAACAGCGTATAGACCAGCACGCTGGCCGCGCCGATCATCATGCCGGCCTCCTGCGACAGCGCGCCGTCCGACACGGTATAGAACACCAGCCCCAGCGCCTTGATCTGCGCCGCGACCCAGCCCAGGTAGGACACCACGATGCAGAGCGTGGTCAGCACCTCGGCCAGCCGCCCATAGCGGTTGTGGTAGTAGTCGCCGATGGTCAGCAGGTTCATCCGGTACAGCGGCCGGGCGAAGAACAGGCCTACCAGGATCAGGCACAGCGACGAGCCGAAGGGATCGGAAACGACACCCGACAGGCCTTCTTTCAGGAATACGGCGGGGATGCCCAGCACGGTCTCGGAGCCGAACCAGGTGGCGAAGACGGTGGCGGTGACAATGTGGAACGGCAGGCTGCGCCCGGCGACGGCGAAATCGGTGGTATTGCGCACGCGCAGCGCCGCCCACAGGCCGATGCCGACCGAGATTACCCAGTAGATGATGACGAACCAGATCAGCATGCCGCTGCCCTATGCAGAAAGTGCCCTTGTGGCGAAAAACCGAATGCCGGGCGGCGCATGGGTATACATCTGCCCGGAGTCCAATTCATCGGTCGGGGCCGCATAAAGAGCTGCTTGGCGTTCCCGCGCTGGGGGCGGATAACGCGGCCGGGCCTGCGGTCGTAGCCGAATCAAAACGCGGATTATAGCGACGCAGACCAGCGTGGGCGAAAAAAATTCCCCGATGGCGCAAATGCGCCACGCGATGCATCGCTGCCGCCACAAGGGCTGGCCGGCGGACCCGCTCAGCCGGCCAGCCGGCGCCAGACCTGCCAGCGCTCCTGCCCCTGGAAGACCGGCAGCGGCGCGGCCGAGGGCTGGTCCTCGATGCGCCCGAAGGCCGGCGCCAGCAGCGCGTCCAGCTCGGCCGCCGGCATCGCGAAGGGTGGCCCGCCCTGGATTTCGCCCAGGTAGAAGTAGCCGGCCAGCAGCCCGCCCGGCGGCAGCAATTCGGCCACCCGGGCGGCATAGGCGGCACGCATCGCCGGCGGCAGCGCGCACAGGAAGGCGCGCTCGTAGACCAGCTGGCACGGTGGCTGCGGCGTGAAGGTGAAGAAATCCCCCTGCTGCACCACCTCGCCGGCGGCACCCAGCGCCCGCCGGGCCGAGGCCACCGCCTGCGGCGAGAAGTCGATCGCCGTCACCGGCCAGCCGCGCTCGAACAGCCAGGCGGCCTCCCAGCCGTTGCCGCAGCCGGGCACCAGCGTGGGGCAAGGCGCTCGGCTATCGATAAACTGGCGGAATTCCTCGGGCACGCCGCCCAGGTCCCAGGGCGTGAAGCCCTGTTCGAAGCGCTCGTCCCAGAAGGCGGGATCGGCGGCGTTGCGGGTGGCGAACTGGGGTGCCGGCTTGGCGGGATCGGTCATGGTCTCCTCTGTTCGGTCAATCAATGCCTGCCGCGGGTCTACCAGTACCCGGCCCAGGCCAGCACATGCGTCAGCACGATGCCGGCGACAAAGCCGCCCACCAGCAGCAGCGTGGTGCCGATCAACCGGTTGGTGCGGCGCTGCTCCAGGACCAGCATCGCCAGCAGCTTGTCCTGCTCGCCGTTGCTGGTCAGCGCGCGCCGCTCCAGGAACTGGTGCGCCAGGCGCGGGAAGTCGGGCAGCATCTTGGCCCACAGGGGCGCCTCCACCTGGACCCGTTCCCACGCGCCCTTCCAGCCCACCTGCTCGTGCATCCAGCGTTCCAGGAAGGGCTTGGCGGTCTTCCACAAGTCCAGGTCGGGGTTGAGCTGGCGGCCCAGCCCTTCGATATTGAGCAGCGTCTTCTGCAGCAGCACCAGTTGCGGCTGGATCTCGACATTGAAGCGGCGCGAGGTCTGGAACAGGCGCATCAGCACCATGCCCAGCGAGATTTCCTTGAGCGGCTTGTCGAAGTACGGCTCGCAGCAGGCCCGCACCGCGCTTTCCAGCTCTTCGACGCGGGTCTCGGGCGGCACCCAGCCGGACTCCACGTGCAGCAGCGCCACGCGGTGGTAGTCGCGCCGAAAGAAGGCGATGAAGTTCTGCGCCAGGTAGTTCTTGTCGAACTCGGACAGCGCGCCGACGATACCGAAGTCCAGCGCGATATAGCGGCCGAAGGTCTCGGGCTGCACCGACACCAGGATGTTGCCCGGGTGCATGTCGGCATGGAAGAAGCCATCGCGGAACACCTGGGTGAAGAAGATCTCGACGCCCTCTTCCGCCAGCAGGTCCATGTCGACGCCCGCGGCCTTCAGCGATTCGGTGCGCGAGATCGGGATGCCGTGCATGCGCTCCATCACGAACACGGTGCTGCTGCACCAGTCCCAGAACACCTCGGGCACCAGCAGCAGGCTGGTGTCGGAAAAGTTGCGGCGCAGCTGGCTGGCGTTGGCCGCCTCGATCATCAGGTCGAGTTCGTCGTGCAGGTACTTGTCGAACTCGGCCACCACCTCGCGCGGCTTGAGGCGCTTGCCGTCGGCCCAGAAGCGTTCCAGCCAGGTCGCCATGTCGCGCATCAGCGCCAGGTCGCTGTCGATCACCGGCAACATGCCGGGGCGCAGCACCTTCACCGCAACTTCGCGGCCGTGGCTGGGGCCGCCCTTGAGCGTGGCGAAGTGGACCTGTGCGATCGAGGCGCTGGCCACCGGCTGGTGCTCGAAGGTTTCGAACAATTCGTTAAGCGGGCGCCCCAGCGCGCGTTCGATGATCTTCACCGCCACCACCGAATCGAACGGCGGCACCTGGTCCTGCAGCTTGGCCAGTTCGTCGGCGATATCCGGCGGCATCAGGTCGCGCCGGGTCGACAACACCTGGCCGAACTTGACGAAGATCGGGCCCAGCCGCGTCAGCGCCAGCCGCAGCCGCACGCCGCGCGGCACGTCGAGCTTGCGGCCGATGGTGATGACGCGCACCAGGAAGCGGATCCGGCGGCTGCGGAAGCCGGAGAGCACCAGCTCGTCCAGGCCGTAGTAAAGGATGACGAAGAGAATCTTGCCAAGGCGCAGGAGGCGGGTCATTCGGGAGTCTTCACGAGGCCGGGCGGGCAGTCACGTTGTGGGTTGATGGATACGCGGGCGCAGCCCGCTCAGCGGTGCGGGGACGGCAGCCTGGTGGCCTGGCCGGCCGGGCCGCCGCGCTCCAGGCGCTCCAGCCGTTTCTCGAGCCGGGCCAGGCTGTCGCGAACCCGGCCCACCTCGGTGCCGAATTCCTCCAGCGCGGCATGCCGCACCAGCGTCGGATGCTCGTCCAGCAGGTAGTCGGTGACGTTGTCCACCAGCGCGCGGCCCACGCGCGTGGCCTGCTCATGCACCTGGCGCGCGCCGTCGACCACGCGTTGCGCCACGCTGTCGCTGACGGGCCCGCCCAGGATGCCGCGCAACGCGCGCGACAGGTCCTCGGCGGCGTCCCAGCGCACGTTGCGCGCCAGCGTCGACACGGTGTTGGCCAGTTCGGCATCGCCCTCGATGCGCACGTGGCGCATGGCGGCGGCCTGCCCGCCTTCGGCCACATCGGCGGCCACCAGCGGCCACTGCTGCAATGGCACGCGCAGCGTCACCGCGGGCGCTTCGACCTCGGGCGCCATTTCCGTGCAGCCGTGCTCGGTGACTTTCAGCGACAGCACGAAGGCGGCCGCATCGAAACGGATCACGCGCCCGGCAAACGGCGCCAGCTGGTTGCGGGCCCACGGCTCCTGCTCGAGCAGGTGGTTCAGCGCCGAGACGGCGGGCGTGGCCAGGGCGGTAGGCAGAGTGTTCATGGTGGCGTGGGTTGGCTGGCAGACGGGCAGCGACGCTGCACGTCGGGCGTCCCAAACAAAAAGGCCCACGCTTTCACGTGGGCCTCCATTCTAAGCTACTCCCCCCGGCGCATCATCGCCAGGGGGGGTGCGGCATCAGGACTCTTGCTGGATGCCGGCCAGCAGCCAGCCGCCGGTACCGCTGGCGGGCTTGGCCAGGTTCCACACCTCGCCGAACGGCTGGGCCACCTCGCCGGCCTTCTCGCGGATCATGCCCGAGAAGCGCACGCTGGCGATATGCTGGGCCGGCGTCGACTCGATGCCGAGCAGCTGGCCTTCCAGCGTGACCACGTCGGTCTTGTTGACTTCGGCGCCGCGCTCGGCCAGGTCCATCTTGATCTCGGCGAACATTTCCGGCGTGGTGAACTCGCGGATGTCCTCCAGGTTGCCGGCGTCCCACGCGGCCTGCAGGCGCACGAAGTGGACCTTGGCGTTGCGCATGAAGGCTTCGGTGTCGAAGTCGGCCGGCACGCCCCACGGCTGCTGGGCCACGGCATCGGCTGCCAGCGGTGCGGCTGCCGCCGCGGGCAGTACCGTGTTGGTGGCCGGGCTAGCCGAAGGGACGGGCGTCGGCTCACGGAGCATGGGCTCGGCGTTGCGGCCCAGGTTCGGGGCGTTACCGGCACCAGCGAAGGCCGGCTGCTGGGTGCGCTTGCTGCCGCCGCGGAACTTGCGGATCAGCCAGATCGCGGCGAACGCGACCAGCGCGATCAGGATCAGGTTGGACAGGAAGCTCAGCGCCGCGCCGCCCAGGCCGAAGTGCGACAGCAGCCAGCCAATACCCAGGCCGGCGGCGATGCCGCCCAGGATGCCGCCCCAGTTGCGCTTGGGCGCCGCGGCCGCGGCCGCGCCGGCTGCGCCGGCCGTTGCCGGAGCTGCCTGTTGTGCGGGCTGCTGCGCCTGCTGGGTCGGCGAAGTGGGCTGCGGCGCCTGCTGGCGCTGCGTGACCGACTCAGATTGCTTCCCGATGCTGCGCGAACCGCCCATGCGCTTGGCATTGGCGTCGAACATCACTCCCAAGGCAATCGCGGTAATCAGCGACCCCACCAGGAACTTCCCACGAATTGACGACATATTCTGTTATCCCCTGTCAGTTTCACCCTATCTTGGGGCGAGGCATGGCGATTTCAAGTTCTTTCTAATACTTCCGCCCGACGTGGAGCGCCACCACTCCGGCCGTCAGATTGAAGTATTCGACATTATCCAGGCCGGCATGTTCCATCAAGCGTACAAGTGAGACCTGGTCTGGATGCATTCTGATCGATTCCGCGAGATAGCGATAGCTGGGGGCATCCCCTGCCACGCGCTCCCCCAACCAGGGGAGCACCTTGAAAGAATAGACGTCGTAGGCCTTCTCCAGGGGTTTCCACACCTTGGAGAACTCCAGCACCATGACCTTGCCGCCCGGCTTGACCACCCGGCGCATCTCGGCCAGCGCGGCATCCTTGTGCGTCATGTTGCGCAGGCCGAAGGCCACCGTGACCAGGTCGAAGTAATTGTCCGGGAACGGGATGTGCTCGGCGTCGCACAGGCATACCGGGGTGACGATGCCCTTGTTCAGCAGCCGGTCACGGCCCACGCGCAGCATCGACTCGTTGATATCGGTCAGCCAGACCTGCCCGGTCGGGCCGGCCTGCTTCGCGAAGGCCTTGGCCAGGTCGCCGGTGCCGCCGGCGATGTCCAGCACCTTGTGGCCGGGCCGCACGCCCGCCTGGGCGATGGTGAACATCTTCCAGAGCCGGTGCATGCCGCCCGACATCAGGTCGTTCATCACGTCGTACTTGCTCGCCACCGAATGGAACACGCCGGCGACCTTGCCGGCCTTCTCCTCTTCGTCGACCTTTTCGAACCCGAAGTGGGTTTCACTCATCTCTCAAGACTCCAGGATTGTCGGGGGCGGCTCAATGATGGCCGCAGCCGTGGCCGCCGGCGGCGCCGGCGGCAGGCATCGGGGTGTCGCGGTCCGCGCCGGCGGCTTCCAGGCGCTGCAGGTAGTCCTGCCAGAGCGCATCCTGGTTGTCGCCGAGGCGGTACAGCAGGTCCCAGGAATAGATGCCGGTGTCATGGCCGTCGGAAAAGCGGATCAGGATGGCGTAGTTGCCGACCGGCTCGACCGCGGCGACGCCGACCTCGCGCTTGCCGGTCTGCAGCACTTCTTGCCCCGGGCCGTGGCCCTGGACTTCAGCGGACGGCGAATACACGCGCAGCAGCTCGAACGGCAGCCGGAAGCTGCGGCCGTTGTCGAAGCCGATCTCCAGCACGCGGGATTGCGTGTGGACCGTCAGCGCAGTGGGATGGGGGGTGTCTTTGTCCAGGCCTGCCATGATGATCGCGGCCCGTGCTACGGGCGCTCCTGATAGGGTGATTTCAGCGTGACAGGACAGGTGCGGCGCCGGGAACGCCGCCGCGCCGCCTCACGCTTCGCATACAACTCGATAGCTTACCCCAGGCTCGCCGGCTTGCGCAGCCCGGGCGGCCTCCCCATCCTGCGGCACATAGCGCAGGCGCCGGCCGTGGTAAGCCGCGACGGTGCTGCGGTGCGCGATGCTGATGATCGCCGCGCCGGGCAGCGACTCCACCATCAGCTTGTACATGGCGCCCTCGGTTTCCTCGTCGAGCGCGCTGGTGGCCTCGTCCAGGAACAGGTAGTCGGGCTTCTGCAGCAGCGCGCGCGCAAAGGCCAGCCGCTGCTGCTCGCCCGGCGACAGCCGCAGCGACCAGTTGTCGAACACGTCGAGCTGGTCCACCAGCGCGGCCAGCCGCGCCTGGCGCAGCGCCACCTGCAGCGCTTCCTTGTCGTGCGCGGTGCCGGCGTCCGGGTAGGCCAGCGCATCGGCCAGCGTGCCAATCGGCAGGTAGCTGCGCTGCGGCAGGAACAGCATGCGCGCACCCTCGGGCATGGTCACCGTGCCGCTGCCGTACGGCCAGATCCCGGCCAGCGCGCGGAACAGCACGCTCTTGCCGCAGCCCGACGGGCCGCTGACCAGCCAGCGCTCGCCCGGCGCCACCGACAGCGAGAACGGCGCCACCAGCGGCCGCTGGCCCACGGCCGCGCCGCGCGCCGCCCGCACCGGCAACGCCAGGGCGAGGCCGTCGATGGTGATGCCGTCCTGCGGCTTGCCGGTGTGCACCACCTCGATATCGCGCGTGCCGCCCGGCGCCAGGTCCTGGCGCTCGGCCACGCGGATCGCTTCCTGGAAATCGATCAGGCGGTTGGCCGCCGCCTTCCAGCCCACCAGCGTGGCGTAGCTGTCGACGAACCAGGACAGCGCGCCCTGCACCTGGCCGAAGGCGGAGCTGATCTGCATCAGCCCGCCCAGCGTCATCTTGCCGGCGAAGTAGCGCGGCGCGGCCACCAGGATCGGGAAGATGATGGCGAACTGGGCATAGCCGGAGCTGACGAAGTTAAGGCGCCGCGTGTACAGCATGAGCTGGTTCCAGTTGGCGCGGATGCGGTCGAAGCGTGCGCGCAGCCCTGCCTTCTCGGTCGGCTCGCCGCGGTACAGCGCCACGGGCTCGCTGTTCTCGCGCAGCCGCACCAGCGTAAAACGGAAATCCGCCTCGTACTGTTCCTGCTGGAAGTTCAGGCCGATCAGCGGACGCCCGACGAAGTGCGCGACCAGCGATCCGACCACGGCGTAGCCTGCCGCAAACCAGACCATGTAGCCCGGGATCATCAGCTCGCTGCCACCCAGCGCAAAACTGATCGGCCCCGACAATGTCCACAGGATGCCGACGAAGGAGATCAGCGTCACCACCGAGTTGAGAAGTCCCAGCGACAGCGACAGGCCACCGTCGGTGAACAGGCGCAGGTCGTCCGCGATCCGCTGGTCGGGGTTGTCGGTGGTGTGGGTCTGTTCGATGCGGTAGTACGCCTGGTGCCCGAGCCACCGGTCCATGAACTGGCCGGTCATCCAGGTACGCCAGCGCATCTGCAGCATCATCGTGTAGTACTGGCGGGACAGGTAGGCAACGATATAGAAGCCGGCAATCCACGAGAAACGCAGCAGCAGGACCTTGAACGAGGCATAGTCGCGCTGCTCCAGCGCGTTGTAGAACACGCGGTTCCACTCGTTGAGCAGCACGTTGATATAGACGATGCCCAGGTTCAGCGCGATCACCAGGGTGAGCAGGCCAAGGCCCGCCACGCGGTCTTCGGATTTCCAGTAGGGCTTGATCAACGCCCAGGTCGCGGCCATGCGCAGCCGGCTCTGGATCTTGAGGGCCCTGGCAGGGACGGCCGGGCCCGGTACGGTGACGGAAGTCGGGGTGGTCGAGGACATAGCGGCAGCTCTTGGCCCGCCAGCGGATGCGGGCCGGGCTTGTTGTTCTGGATGCCGCGGCGGCTGGCCACGGCTGCGACAGCAGTCAGACGGTTGCGGGCAGGCGCGGGTTCCGCGTCAAGCCTCAGGCATCATCCGATTCAAGCAGCGAAAGTGCCGTACGCAGCGCGGGCAGCCGGCTGGCCAGCTCCTGCACGCGCACGGCATCCGCCGCGCGTTGCGGCGCAGCCCAGATCGCCTCAGGGAAATGCGTGTCCCAGCGATAGCGCGGGATGATATGCCAGTGCAGGTGCGGCACCATGTTGCCGAATGCGGCCAGGTTGACCTTGTCCGGCGTCATCACCTCGCGCACCACCCGCTCCACGCGCGCCACCAGCCGCATCAGCCAGGCCTGGTCGGCATCGTCCAGGTCGCTGAGCTCGGCCACGTGATCGTTCCAGACGATGCGGCAGAAGCCCGGGAAGCGGTCATGCTCGACCAGGATCAGCCGGGCGCGGTCGCCCATCCAGACCAGTTCGCCGCCGTCGGTCTGGCAGAGCGGGCAGTTAGCAGAACGCGCCATCGTCGCGACTTACACCAGCACCCGCTCGATGCCACCCGCATTGGCCTTGGCCACGTACTCGGGCATCCAGTTCTCGCCCAGCAGGTGCTTGGCCATCTCGATCACGATGTAATCCGCCTGCACCGAAGCATCTTCGTTGTAGCGCGAAAGCCCCTGCAGGCAGGACGGGCAGCTGGTCAGGATCTTGACGTCGCCAGTGAAGCCGTCGGCGCGCAGCTTGTCGGCGCCCTTGGTCATCTCCTCTTCCTTGCGGAAGCGGACCTGCGTCGAGATGTCCGGACGCGTCACCGCCAGCGTGCCGGACTCGCCGCAGCAGCGCTCGTTCTTCTCGATCTTGCCCAGACCGGTGTTCCCGCCCATCAGGTCGTTGACCAGCTTGGTCGGGTCCATGGTCTTGATCGGGGTGTGGCAGGGATCGTGGTACATGTAGCGCGTACCGGTCACGCCTTCCAGCTTCACGCCCTTCTCGAGCAGGTATTCGTGGATGTCGATGATGCGGCAGCCCGGGAAGATCTTGTCGAATTCATACCCGGCGAGCTGGTCGTAGCAGGTGCCGCAGCTGACCACCACGGTCTTGATGTCGAGGTAGTTAAGCGTGTTGGCCACGCGGTGGAACAGCACGCGGTTGTCGGTGACGATCTTCTCGGCCTTGTCGTACTGGCCGTTGCCGCGCTGCGGATAGCCGCAGCACAGGTAGCCAGGCGGCAGCACGGTCTGCACACCGACGTGCCACAGCATCGCCTGCGTGGCCAGCCCGACCTGCGAGAACAGCCGCTCCGAGCCGCAGCCCGGAAAGTAGAACACCGCTTCCGATTCCGGCGTGGTCGCCTTCGGGTCGCGGATGATCGGCACGATCTCGTTGTCCTCGATATCGAGCAGTGCGCGCGCGGTCTTCTTGGGCAGGTTGCCCGGCATCTTCTTGTTAATGAAGTGGATCACCTGCTCGCGCACCGGCGGCTTGCCCACGGTCGCGGGCGGATGCGCGGTCTGCTTCCTGGCGAACTTCTTCAGCACCTCGTTGCCCAGGCGCTGCGCCTTGTAGCCCCAGTCGATCATGACCTTGCGGGTCAGGTTGATGGTCTCGGGGTTGGTGGCGTTCAGGAAGAACATCGACGCCGCGGTGCCGGGGTTGAACTTCTTCTGCCCCATCTTGCGCAGCAGGTTGCGCATGTTCATCGACACGTCGCCGAAGTCGATCTTGACCGGGCACGGCGTCACGCACTTGTGGCAGACCGTGCAATGGTCGGCCACGTCGGAGAACTCGTCCCAGTGCTTGACCGAGATGCCGCGGCGGGTCTGCTCTTCATACAGGAAGGCCTCGATCAGCAGCGAAGTCGCCAGGATCTTGTTGCGCGGGCTGTACAGCAGGTTGGCGCGCGGCACGTGCGTGGCGCACACCGGCTTGCACTTGCCGCAGCGCAGGCAGTCCTTGACGCTCTCGGCAATGGCGCCGATATCGCTCTGCTGCATGATGATCGACTCATGCCCCATCAGGCCGAACGACGGCGTGTAGGCATTGCGCAGGTCGGCGCCGGGCAGCAGCTTGCCCTTGTTGAAGCGGCCCTGCGGGTCGACCTTGGCCTTGTAGGCGCGGAAGTCGCCGATCTCTTCCTCGGTGAGGAATTCCAGCTTGGTGATGCCGATGCCGTGCTCGCCCGAGATCACGCCGTCGAGCGAACGCGCCAGCGCCATGATGCGGGCCACCGCGCGGTGCGCGTCCTGCAGCATGTCGTAGTCGTCGGAGTTCACCGGGATATTGGTGTGCACATTGCCGTCGCCGGCGTGCATGTGCAGTGCCACGAAGACGCGGCCGCGCAGCACCTGCTTGTGGATCTTCTGGGCCTCGTCCAGGATCGGCTTGAACTCGCCGCCGTTGAAGATCTTGCGCAGCTCGGCGCGGATCTCGGCCTTCCACGACACGCGGATGGTGCGGTCCTGCAGCAGGTGGAACACGGTGGCGTCAGGCTGATGCTGCAGGCGCGCATCGAACTCCTGCCCCAGCAGCCCCAGTCCATGCCCGATCAGCGAGGCCTTGGCCTGCGTCAGCGGCACGTCCATATGGTCCTGCAGGTAACGCCAGCGCGCGCGGATCTCGCGCAGCAGCGTCAGCGCGTGCTGCACACGGTCTTCCAGCAATTCGGCGCTGGGGATCTCGTTGGCGTCGTCGCTGCGGCCCAGCGGCAGGTTGCCGCGCGCGAAAAACGCTTCCAGCGTGTCGACCAGCTTGAGCTTGCTCTTGATCGACAGCTCGATATTGATGCGCTCGATGCCGTCGGTGTACTCGCCCATGCGGTTCAGCGGGATCACCACGTCTTCGTTGATCTTGAAGGCGTTGGTATGCTTCGCAATCGCTGCGGTACGCGAACGGTCGAGCCAGAATTTCTTGCGCGCCTCGGGGCTGACGGCGATAAAGCCTTCGCCGCTCTTGCCGTTGGCCATGCGGATCACTTCCGAGGTGGCGCGCGCCACGGCGTCTTCATCGTCGCCGACGATATCGCCGATCAGCACCATCTTCGGGAAGGCGTTGCGCTTGCTCTTGGTGGCGTAGCCGACCGCGCGCAGGTAGCGCTCGTCCAGGTGCTCCAGGCCGGCCAGGATGGCGCCGCCGGGCTTCCTGGTCTCGGCGTCGAGGAAGTCCTTGATCTCGACGATGCTCGGGATGGCGTCGCGCGCCTGGCCGAAGAACTCCAGGCACACCGTGCGGATGAACTTCGGCATGCGGTGCAGGATCCAGCGCGCGCTGGTGATGATGCCGTCGCAGCCTTCCTTCTGCACGCCCGGCAGGCCGGCCAGGAACTTGTCGGTGACGTCCTTGCCCAGGCCTTCCTTGCGGAACTTGCGGCCCTCGATGGCCAGCGTCTCGGTGCGCAGCACCTTCTCGCCCGGCGCACGGTTGCCGTCCGACCACTTCAGCTCGAAGGTGGCCACCGGCACGTCGTGGATCTTGCCCAGGTTGTGGTCCAGCCGGGTGATTTCCAGCCAGTTGCCCTCCGGGTCCACCATGCGCCACCAGGCCAGGTTGTCCAGCGCGGTGCCCCACAGCACGGCCTTCTTGCCGCCGGCATTCATGGCCACGTTGCCGCCGATGCACGAGGCATCGATCGAGGTCGGGTCGACCGCGAACACCAGGCCGGCCTTGTCGGCCGCGTCGGCCACGCGGCGCGTCACCACGCCGGCGCCGGAGAAGATGGTCGCAACCTTGCGCGACACGCCGGGCAGGTCAGTTTCCTCGACCGGGCCGAGCTGCTCCAGCTTCTCGGTATTGATCACCGCGCTCATCGGCGTCAGCGGCACGGCGCCGCCGGTATAGCCGGTGCCGCCCCCGCGCGGGATGATGGTCAGGCCCAACTCGAAGCAGCCCTTGACCAGGCCGGCGATCTCTTCCTCGGTGTCGGGCGTCAGCACGACGAACGGGTATTCCACGCGCCAGTCGGTAGCGTCGGTCACGTGCGAGACGCGCGACAGGCCGTCGAACTTGATGTTGTCCTTCTGCGTGACCTTGCCCAGCACGCGCTGCGCGCGCTTGCGCAGGTCATAGGCCGCGGCGAATTCGTTCTTGAAATCCTCGATCGCCTGCTTGGCGAAGGCGACCAGTTGCTCCACGCGGTGCGAACGGTCCTCGGCGGCGGGCTCGGCGTGCTCGGCACGGTCGGCGGCGCGGCGCTTCTCGATCTCGTTCAGGCGGTGATGCAGCGCGCTGACCAGCATCTGGCGGCGCTTGGGATTTTCCAGCAGGTCGTCCTGCAGGTAGGGATTGCGGCGAACCACCCAGATATCGCCCAGCACCTCGTACAGCATGCGGGCGGAGCGGCCGGTGCGGCGCTCGCTGCGCAGCTCGTCTAGGATGCGCCAGGCTTCCTCGCCCAGCAGGCGGATGACAATCTCGCGGTCCGAGAAGGACGTGTAGTTATAGGGAATCTCACGCAGGCGCGGGGGGGCGTCCTGCGCGGCGAGCTTGGCGTCGAGCACGAGTGGGGCGTTCATTGGGGGACCGCTTCCTGCTGCGCACGGGGACAGTGCGCGAATCGTTCATTAAAGGGCGATTGTACTGCAAGGCCCGGTTTCGCCGCACCGCAGCATCAGGGAATCCTTGTCGGAACAAGGGATTAGGCGATCTTTGGGCGGTGGCAGTGGCGCCCTGCCGTGGTGCCGGCGGCGCACCGGATCAGAACCAGGCCTTCCACGTTTGCGCAATGTTGTGCCAAAAACTGTCCGGGATCCACAGCAGGCTGGCCGTCATGAACAGGTAGCGGATGAATTTTCCGACTGCCATCCAGGCCAGGCTGGGCCAGAAAGAGAGCCGCAGCCAGCCAGCCAAAGTGCACAATGGATCACCAATGCCGGGCAGCCAGGAAAACAGCAGCGTGGGCGGGCCGAGCCGGCGCATCCACCGGAAGTAGCGCACGTCGAGCTTGGGCTTGGGCGGCTTGCGCGTGTGTTCGCGGTGCTCGAGGTGCTCAATTTCGTGTTCGCGCGCCCGGCGCCGCTTGTGGTAGCGCACCAGCGCCAGCTTGGCGGCGTAGCCCAGCCACCAGTCGATCGCGCCGCCGACCGTGTTGCCGAGCGTGGCCACCAGGATCGCCGGCCAGAACATCTGCGGGTTGAGCTTGACGTAGCCGAACACGGCCGGCTCGGAGCCCAGTGGCAATAGCGTGGCCGAGATCAGGCTGACCACGAAGATCGCGGACAGGCCCACCTTGGGCAGGGCGACGGTTTCAAACAGCCAGTCGAAGAACGCTTCCATGTCGGGGTGGGCGAGGGGGTCGGGCCATTCTAGCAGCGGCCCATCCGAGGCCCCCGCCCCCCGGATGGGGCGGGCAAACCTCATGGCACCTGTGCGGGATTTGTGATTAACTGTTAGAGCCTGTTGCGACCGATCGTTCGCCGGCCGCGGCATTTGCGCCAGCATTGAAGCCGCTCGCCGCGTGCGCTGGCGCACCTACAGCAGTTGTAGCGGCAGCACCAATATCACGAATTAGCCGTCCTATAGCCGTCTTAAGCGGCAGTACCGCGTCGTGGCCAGTCCCGCGCAGTTCTTTCGGGATTTCGGGCAATTGGTCATGCGCGTCCACCCCACATGGAGACAAGCATGGCGATTCCGATCCGCCTGACGGTCAACGGCAAGCCCGTTGACGCCCAGGTAGAACCCAACACCCTCCTGGTCCAGTTCCTGCGCGAACAGTTGCGCCTGACCGGCACCCACGTCGGCTGCGACACTGCGCAGTGCGGCGCCTGCACGGTCCACCTGGACGGCCGGGCGGTCAAGTCGTGCAACCTGCTGGTGGTACAGGCCGACGGCGCCAAGGTCACCACCATCGAGGGCCTGGCCGCGCCCGGCACGCTGCACCCGATGCAGGAAGCCTTCCGTGAATGCCACGGCCTGCAATGCGGCTTCTGTACGCCGGGCATGGTGATGAGCGCCACCGCGCTGGTGCAGGAGCACCCGGGCGCCGACGCCGCCACCATCCGCGCCCACCTGGAAGGCAACCTGTGCCGCTGCACGGGCTACCACAACATCGTCCGGGCAGTGCAGCAGGGCCAGGCGGCCATGCAGGGCGCCGCCGCCAGCGCGGAATAAGGGGGACAGGCCATGAACGCACCCGAGAACCAGCGCCTGGTAGGCGCGCCGGTCAAGCGCAAGGAAGACTTCCGCTACCTGACCGGCAGCGGCCAGTACACCGACGACATCGTGCTGCCGCAGCAAAGCTATGCATTTTTCCTGCGCTCGCCGCACGCGCACGCGCGCATCCGTTCGATCGACAAGAGCGAGGCGCTCGCCGCGCCCGGCGTGATCGCCGTGCTGACCGGCGACGAACTGGCCGCCGATAAAGTGGGCGGCCTGCCCTGCGGCTGGCTGATCCACAGCATGGACGGCTCGCCGATGAAGGAGCCGCCGCACCCGGTGATCGCGCACGACAAGGTGCGCCACGTCGGCGACCAGGTGGCGCTGGTCATCGCCGAGACGCTGCAGCAGGCGCGCGACGCCGCCGAGAAGATCGACGTCGACTATGAAGAGCTGCCCGCGGTGGTCAACGCCGCGGACGCTGCTTCAGCTTCGACGCTGGTGCATGACGACGTGCCAGCCAACACCTGCTACACCTGGGACCATGGCGACAAGGCCGCCACCGACGCCGCCTTTGCCAAGGCCGCGCACGTGACCACGCTGGACATCGTCAACAACCGGCTGATCCCCAACGCGATCGAGCCGCGCGCGGTCAACGCCAGCTACACGCGCCAGGACGACAGCTACACCGTCTACGTGGCCAACCAGAACCCGCACGTGGAGCGGCTGCTGATGGGCGCCTTCGTGCTGGGGCTGCCGGAATCGCGACTGCGCATCATCGCGCCGGACGTTGGCGGCGGCTTCGGCTCCAAGATCTTCCTGTATCCGGAAGACGTGGCGCTGACGTGGGCATCGAAGAAGGTTGGCCGGCCGGTCAAGTGGACCGCGGACCGTTCCGAATCCTTCCTGACCGACGCGCACGGGCGCGACCACGTCACCAAGGCCGAGCTGGCGCTCGATGCCGACGGCAAGTTCCTGGCGCTGCGCGTACACACGGTCGCCAATATGGGCGCCTACCTGTCGACCTTCGCCAGCAGCGTGCCGACCATCCTGTATGCGACGCTGCTGGCCGGCCAGTACGCCACGCCCGCGATCTATGCCGAGGTGCAGGCGGTGTTCACCAACACCGCGCCGGTCGATGCCTACCGCGGCGCCGGCCGTCCCGAAGCCACATATGTGGTCGAGCGCCTGGTGGAAACCGCAGCGCACGAGCTCAACACGGATCCCGCCGAACTGCGCCGCAAGAACTTCATCCGCCAGTTCCCGTACGCCACGCCGGTGGGCCTGACCTATGACACCGGCGACTACGAGCCATGCCTGGCGCGCGCGCAGGAGCTGGCCGACGTCAAGGGCTTCCCGGCCCGGCGCGACGAAGCCAAGCAACGCGGCAAGCTGCGCGGCCTGGGCTACTCCTGCTACATCGAAGCTTGCGGGCTGGCGCCGTCGAATATCGCCGGCGCGCTGGGCGCGCGCGCGGGGCTGTTCGAGGTGGGCGAGATCCGCGTGCACCCGACCGGCACCGTGACGGTCTTCACCGGCTCGCACAGCCACGGCCAGGGCCACGAGACCACCTTCGCGCAGATCGTCGCCGACCGGCTCGGGCTGCAGCTCGACCAGGTCGAAATCGTGCACGGCGACACCGGCCGCGTGCCGTTCGGCATGGGCACCTACGGCTCGCGTTCGCTGGCAGTGGGGGGATCGGCGATCATGAAGGCGCTCGACAAGATCGAGGCAAAGGCCAAGAAGATCGCCGCGCACCTGCTGGAAGCATCGGACACGGACATCGAGTTCAGCAACGGCGTGTTCCGCGTGGCTGGCACCGACCGCACCAAGACCTTCGGCGAAGTTGCGCTGACCGCCTACGTGCCGCACAACTACCCGCTCGACAAGCTGGAGCCGGGCCTGAACGAAAACGCGTTCTACGACCCGACCAACTTCACCTATCCGTCCGGCGCCTATGTGTGCGAAGTGGAGGTGGATCCGGATACCGGTGAATCGAAGGTGGTGAAGTTCACCGCCGTGGATGACTTCGGCAACATCATCAACCCGATGATCGTCGAGGGCCAGGTGCATGGCGGCATCGGCCAGGGCCTGGGCCAGGCCATGCTGGAGCAGTGCGTCTACGATCCCGACAGCGGCCAGCTGCTGACCGGATCCTACATGGACTACGCCATGCCGCGCGCCGCCGACCTGCCCGACTTCACCGTCGAGACCGCCAGCGGCACGCCCTGCACGCACAACCCGCTGGGCGTGAAGGGCTGCGGCGAGGCCGGCGCGATCGGCTCGCCGCCAGCGTTTATCAATGCGCTGGTGGATGCGCTGTCGCCGCTGGGCGTCAAGGATGTGCAGATGCCGGCGACCCCGCACCGTGTATGGCAGGCCATCCAGGCCGCTCGCCCCTGAGCGCCACGGACCGACGAACCGGAAAGGAAACCGACATGTACACATTCCAGTTTGAACGTGCCGCGGATGCCAAGGCGGCGGTGGCCAGGCTCAAGGCCGACCCTGACGCCAAGTTCCTCGGCGGCGGCCAGAGCCTGCTGGCCGCGATGAAGCTGCGGCTGGCCTCGCCTTCCGTGCTGGTGGACGTGGTGCGCATTCCCGGCATGGCCGAGATCCGCGTCGAGAACAACGAGATCGTGGTCGGCGCGGCTGCGCGCCATGCCGACGTGGAAACCAATGCCGAGGTGCGCAAGCGCATTCCGGCGCTGGCGGCACTGGCCGGCGGCATCGGCGATCGACAGGTGCGTGCGATGGGCACGCTGGGTGGCGCGCTGGCCAACGACGATCCTGCGGCCTGCTATCCCGCGGGCGTGCTGGGGCTCGGCGCAACCGTAGTCACCGACCGCCGCACCATCGCGGCCGATGACTTCTTCAAGGGCCTTTATGAAACCGCGCTGGAACCGGATGAGCTGATCACCGCGGTGCGCTTCCCGATCCCCGAGCAGGCTGCCTACGTCAAGTTCCGCAATCCGGCTTCGCGCTTTGCGCTGGTCGGGGTGATGGTGGCGCGCACCGGCAATACGGTGCGGGTGGCGGTCACCGGCGCGGGCGACAGTGTGTTCCGCTGCCAGCCGCTGGAGCACGCGCTGTCGGGCAATTTCACTGCACAGGCTGCGCGTGGCGTGAAGGTCGATGCGGCGAACCTGAATGCCGACCTGCATGCGTCGGCGGAGTACCGGGCGCACTTGATTCCGGTGCTGGCGGCGCGGGCGGTGGAGGAGGCGACGAAGGGGTAGTGCCTGTCCATCGCCCGCTGTGGTCTCCCCTCTCTCGCCCAGCGGTGAGGGGTCGGGGGAGAGGGCCGGCGCTTGAATCAAGCGTTTTCGCACGCGAACCTCCTGCCCTCTCCCCCAGCCCCTCTCCCGCAAGCGGGAGAGGGGAGCAAACCGCCGGCGCATTTTGCCGCGTCGGCACACAAGATTGCTCATGCTCCCCACCTCCATCGACGACACCCTCGCCCAGCTCGAACGCCAGCAGTACTACGCCGACCGCGAAACCGCCACGGTGCTCTACCTCGCGCTGCGCATGCAGCGCCCGCTGTTCCTCGAAGGCGAGCCCGGCGTCGGCAAGACCGCGCTGGCGCAGGCGATGGCGGGCGTGCTCGGCACCCGGCTGCTGCGGCTGCAATGCTATGAAGGGCTCGATGCCGCCAGCGCGCTGTACGAGTGGGACTATCCGCGCCAGATCATGGCGCTGCGCCTGGCCGAAGCGCGCGGCGAACGTCCCGAGGCGCAGTCGCTGTACCACGATGACTACCTGCTCAAGCGCCCGCTGCTGGAATCACTGCTGCCCGACCCTGCTGCACCGGAAGTCCCGCGCGTGCTGCTGATCGACGAGATCGACCGTGCCGACGAACCCTTCGAAGCCTTCCTTCTGGAAGTTCTGTCCGAATTCCAGGTCTCGATCCCCGAGATCGGCGTGATCCGCGCCGAGCGCCCGCCGCTGATCGTGATCACCTCCAACCGCACGCGCGAAGTGCATGACGCGCTCAAGCGCCGCTGCCTGTACCAGTGGATGGGCTACCCCGAGCGCGACCGCGAGCTGCAGATCGTCGCCGCGCGCGCGCCCGAGGCCGCCGCCGCGCTGCAGGCGCAGGCGATCGACTTCGTGCACCGGCTGCGCGGCATCGACCTGTTCAAGGCGCCCGGTATCGCCGAGGCCATCGACTGGTGCCGCGCGCTGGCCGCGCTGGGCGTGACCGAGCTGGATCCGCAGTCGGTGCGCGACACGCTGGGCGTGCTGCTCAAGTACCAGGACGACCTCGCACGCGCCGACGGCCCCACCGTGGCGGAGTTGCTGGCCGGCGCCGCACCGGGAGGGTGACCGTGGCCACGCTGCACGCCGCGGCACGTACCGGCGGACCGCAAACCGGCCTGCCGGTATTGGCGCGCAACGTTACCCACTTCATGCGGCTGCTGCGCGACGGCGGCTTTGCGCTGTCGCCGGCGCATGCGGTCGATGCGCTCAGCGCGCTGCGCCATGTCGATATCGGCCGCCGCGACGAGGTGCGCGCCGCGCTGGCCGCGCTGGTGCTGTCGGGCCCCGACCAGCGCCCGCTGTTCGACGCCGCCTTCGACCTGTTCTGGCGTGACCCCGACTGGGAAGGCAAGCTGCGCGCGCTGCTGCTGCCGCGCGTCGATGCCGGCGCGCCGCCGCCAAAGCGCAGCAACCGGCTGGCCGACGCGCTGGCCGCGCGCCAGCCCGAGGCGCCATCGCGCCCTGCGCAGACCGAGGCCGAGCGCGTCCACGTGCCGCTGACCTTCTCCGACCAGGAGCGGCTGGCGCAACGCGACTTCGAGACCCTGACCGCGCAGGAATGGCGCGCGCTGCAGCACCTGGTGCGCACGCGCCGCGCCCATCTTGCACTACAGCGCACACGCCGGCTGCGCGCCGCCACCTGCGGCACCCATGCCGACCTGCGCGCCAGCGCGCGCCTGGCGGTGCGCCAGCATGGCGAGTGGCTGCGCTGGAAATTCCGCAAGCACGCCGAGCGCAAGCCGCCGGTGGTGCTACTGCTCGACATTTCCGGCTCGATGAGCCAGTACTCGCGCGCGGTGCTGTATTTCTGCCATGCGCTGATGCAGTCGCGCGAGCGGCTGTCGGTGTTCCTGTTCGGGACGCGGCTGACCAATATCACCCGCTCGCTGCGCGAACGCGATCCGGACGAAGCGGTCGCGGTCATCACCGGCCAGGTGCGCGACTGGGCGGGCGGCACCCGCATCGGCGCCGCGCTGGCGAGCTTCAACCGCCACTGGGCACGCCGCACGCTGTCCGGGCGCGCCACCGTGCTGCTGGTCACCGACGGCCTCGATCATGAGCAGATCGACCTGCTGGGGGACGAGATGGCGCGGCTGCGCCGCTTTGCGCACCGCATTGTCTGGCTCAACCCGCTGCTGCGCTATCCCGGCTTCACCCCGCAGGCGCGCGGCGTGCAGGCGATCCTGCCGCATGTCGACGCGCTGCGCCCCGCGCATAACCTGGACAGCCTGCTCGCGCTGGAGACCCTGCTGTCCGATCATGGCGGCCCTCCCCGGGCCGCCCCCGCCAAGCCAGACAAGGAAGCCCCGCCATGGAAATGAACCAGAGCCAGCGCCTGCCGGTGCCGCAGCAAGTGGCATGGGAAGCGCTCAACGACACCGAGCTGCTCAAGCAATGCATCCCGGGATGTGAGAGTATCGAGCCCGACGGCGAAAACGCCTACGCGCTGGCCCTGACGGCTGCGGTGGGGCCGGTCAAGGCGCGCTTCAAGGGACGGATGGCGCTGGAGGACATCCAGGCCCCCGACAGCTACACCATCCGCTTTGACGGCCAGGGTGGCGCGGCGGGCTTCGGCAAGGGCACCGCCCGCGTCAGGCTGGAACCGGATGGCGACGAGACCGTGCTGAGCTACACCGTCGATGCCCACGTCGGCGGTAAGCTCGCGCAGATCGGCTCGCGGCTGGTGGATGCCGCGGCGCGCAAGATGGCGGATACCTTCTTTACGCGCTTCACCGAGGCGGTCACGCCGGACAATACAGAAGACACGCCAGCGGCCGAGGGCGCCCCCGCCGCAGCCGCCGGCGACAATGAACAGACAGAGGAACCGAAGCGGAAACGATCATGGAGAGCGTGGATCTCGAAGTCCTGAAGAACAGCGTGCAGTGGCAGCAACAGGGCCACCGCGTGCTGCTGGTCACGGTAGTGCGCACCTGGGGCTCGTCGCCCCGCCCCGAAGGCGCGATGCTGGCGGTACGCGACGACGGCCTGGTGGTCGGCTCGGTTTCGGGCGGCTGCATCGAGGACGACATCATCGACCGCGTGCGCCGGCAAGGCATCACCGCCGACCACCCCGAAGCGATCAAGTACGGCATCAGCGCCGAGGAAGCGCACCGTTTCGGCCTGCCTTGCGGCGGCACGATCGAACTGGTGACCGAGCCGCTGACCCCGGCCAGCGGCATCGCCGAACTGCTCGACGCGGTCGAGAACGGCCGCCTGGTCGCGCGTACGCTCGACATGGCGACGGGCGCCGCCACGCTGGGCCCGGCCAACGCCACCGACGGGCTGGTGTTCGATGGCAAGACGCTGCTGACCATCCACGGCCCGCGCTACCGCATGCTGGTGATCGGCGCGGGTCAGCTTTCCAAGTACCTGTGCCAGATCGCCGTGGGCCTCGGCTTCCAGGTCACCGTGTGCGACCCACGCGAGGAATACACCGAGACCTGGGACATCTCCGGCATCACCATGGTGCGCACCATGCCGGACGACACGGTCATGGACTTGAAGCTGGACGAGCGCTGCGCGGTGATCGCGCTGACGCACGATCCCAAGCTGGACGACCTCGCGCTGATGGAGGCGCTGCGCACGAATGCTTTCTACGTCGGTGCGCTCGGTTCGCGCCGCAACAACCAGGCACGGCGCGAACGGCTCAAGGAGTTCGACCTGACCGACCTGCAGCTCGCGCGGCTGCACGGCCCGGTAGGCATCTACATCGGCAGCCGCACGCCGCCGGAGATCGCGATCTCGATCCTGGCCGAAGTGATCGCGGCCAAGAACCATGTGTCGCTGCCCGACATCCTGCAGGTCGAAGGCGCCAAGGCTGCGCGCGAGATGGCAGCCAGCACCGGCAGCAGCTGCGAAGTCGCGCCCGGCCCGGCCACCTGAGGACAGCATGACGCCATGACCGCCGCCCCCAACGCTCCCCTGCTCCGCACCGACCTGCCTACCGGCATCCTGCTGGCCGCGGGTTTCGGCCGCCGCTTCGATGCGGCGGGCAAACGCAACAAGCTGCTGGAAACGCTGCCCGGCGGACGCACGGTAGCGTGGCGCAGTGCGCGCACGCTGGCGGCAGCACTGCCGGAATCGATTGCGGTCATTCGCCCGGGCAATCCGGCGCTGGCGGAGGAACTGCGCCGCGGCGGCTGCCGCGTGCTGGAATCCGCCGAAGCCGACGCGGGCATGGGTGCGGCGCTGCGGGCTGCGGTGGCGGCAACGCCCGAAGCGCGCGGCTGGGTGGTGGCGCTGGCCGATATGCCCTGGCTGCCGATGGAACTCATCCGGGCAGTGGCGCTGACGATCACCACCCCGGAGACCATCGCTGCGCCGTGGCGCAATGGGCAGCGCGGGCATCCGGTCGGGTTCGGGGCCGCCTGGCGCGAGGAACTGCTGAAGCTGGACGGTGATGAGGGGGCGCGGGCGTTGCTGAAGGACAAACCCGTTACGCGGATCCTGACTGACGATGACGGGGCGTTTCGGGATATCGATACGCCGGGGGATTTGCGCTAGCCCAATGCGGCTTACGTCGCCTCGCCCTGCCCCGCCGCTATCTCACTAGTCTTCACCGCCATGATGAAATCATTCCGGTGCAGTCCCTTGATCTTCTTGGTCCGCCACGACACCGTGGCATGCCCCCAGCCAAAACTGATCTCCGGATGATGTCCCTGCGCCTCGGCCAGTTGCCCGACGCCATTCACGAACGCCAGCGCCTGCGCAAAATTCCCGAAGGTAAAGCGCCGCTCCAGCCGGGTCGCTCCATCGAACAAATCCCAGCCAGGCGCCTGCTGCATCAGAGCTTCAGCTTCATCCGGCGTCAACGGCGGCACCCCGCCGCGGCAAGGCGTGCACGATTGCGCTGCCAGGTCTTCACTCATGGTCTTGCTCCCCGACCGGAGGATCAGGCGCCTTCGGTCTCTGTCAGTGCGCGCAAGAACTCGCTGCTCCACCAGTGCACATCCTGCGCGCGGATGCGCTCCAGCAGCTTCTGGTGGCGCTGCTGGCGTTCGGCCAGCGGCATGTGCAGCGCTTGCTGGATCGCCTGCGCGGTGGCGCGCGTGTCGTAGGGATTGACCAGCAGCGCCTCGCGCAACTGCTCGGCCGCACCGGCAAAGCGCGACAACACCAGCACGCCCGGGTCTTCCGGGTCCTGCGCGGCGATGAATTCCTTGGCCACCAGGTTCATGCCGTCGCGCAACGGTGTCACCAGGGCCACGCGGCTGGCACGGCACAGGCCCGGCAGGCGCTTGCGCGCGGTGGTGCGATGGATATAGCGCACCGGCATCCAGTCCAGTTCGCCGAACTCGCCGTTGATGGCGCCGCTCAGGCGCTCCATCTCGCTGCGCAGGTCGACATAGGCGTCGACCGACTCGCGCGAGGGCGCAGCAATCTGCACCAGCGTCGCGCTCATCCGGTTCTCGGGGTATTCCGCCAGTAGCCGGTAGAACGCCTTGAGCCGGTGCGGCAGCCCCTTGGAATAATCGAGCCGGTCGATGCCGAGCAGCAACCGGCGGCGCGCATATTGTGCGCACATCATCTCGAAGGTTTCCTTCGCCTCGTCGCCGCGGCCCAGTTCCATGAACTCGTCGACGTCGATGCCGATCGGAAAGGCCTGCGCGCGCACCGTGCGGTGGAAAGCGCGGTAGCGATGCTCGCCCATGGGCTCGGCCTGGGCCTCTGCCTGGACGTAGCGCGAGAAGTGCTCCACGTCGGCATGGCTCTGGAAGCCGAGCAGGTCATAGGCGAACAGCGCGCGCATCAGCCATTCATGCTGCGGGATGGCCGCCAGGATCAGCGGCGGCGGCAGCGGCACGTGCAGGAAAAAGCCGATCTTCTGGCCGCAGCCGATCGCGCGCAGCTCTGACGCCAGCGGGATCAGGTGGTAGTCGTGGATCCAGATGACGTCGTCGGGCTCGAGCAGCGGGGCCAGCTTGCGCGCGAACAGCTGGTTCACGCGCCGGTAGCCGTTCAGGAAGTTGGAGTCGAAATCCGCCAGGTCGAGCCGGTAGTGGAATACCGGCCACAATACCCCGTTGCTGTATCCCAGGTAGTAGGCATCATGGTCTTCGCGGCTCAGGTCGACAGTGGCCAGCGTGACATTGCCGGCTTGCTGCAGGTGCAGGTCGCCTTCGCCGGGGGTGCCGCCCTGGGCGGTTTCCAGCGCCTTGCCGCTCCAGCCGAACCACAAGCCGCCGGTCTGGCGCAAGGCCTCGGAGAGCGCGACGGCAAGGCCGCCCGCCGCCACGTTGCGGGGATCGGCGACCCGGTTGGATACCGCTACAAGTCTGGGCATATGTTGTTTTCTGGAGTCCTCTGTTCTTGTTGCCGTGCCAGGTTGCGTGGGTCAGATCACCGAATCCCACGGCGCCGACAGCCGCATGGCGCCGTTGATCAGGCCGACCATCGAATACGTCTGCGGGAAGTTGCCCCACATCTCGCCGGTCACGGGGTGGGTGTCCTCGGACAGCAGGCCCAGCGGGTTGCGCGCGGCGAGCATCGATTCGAAGATCTCGCGCGCCTCGTCGCGCCGGCCGATGCGCGCCAGCGCGTCGATGCGCCAGAAGGTGCAGATGTTGAAGGCGGTCTCGGGCTTGCCGAAATCGTCCGGCGCCTCGTAGCGGCGCATGTACGGGCCGTCGCACAGCGACGTCTCCAGCGCCTTGACCGTGGCGATAAAGCGCTCGTCGTGCGGGTCGATGAAATTGACCTCGGCCATCAACAGCACGCTGGCATCCAGTTCGCGCCCGCCGAAGCTCTCGGCAAAAGACTGGCGCGATTCGCTCCACGATTCGGCCAGGATGCGTTCGTTCATCCGGCTGGCGTGGTCGTGCCAGTAGGCGGCACGGTCCGGGATCTGCAGCTTCTCGGCGATCTTGGCCAGGCGGTCGCAAGCGGCCCAGCTCATCAGCGCCGACGAGGTATGCACGCGCGCCCGGGTACGCAGTTCCCACATGCCGGCGTCAGGCGTGCCGAACACCTTGACTGCCTGCTCGCCAACCTGTTCCAGCCGGTGGAATTCAGCCGCCCCGCCGCGATGCAGCAGCCGGTGGTCATGGAAGGCCTGCGCCGCGCCCAGCACCACGTTGCCGTAGACATCGTGCTGGAAGTGCTCCTGCGCCTGGTTGCCGACGCGCACCGGGCCCATGCCGCGGTAGCCGGCCAGGTGGTCGAGCATGCTTTCGGGCAGCTCCCGCTCCAGGCCAATGCCGTACAGCGGCTGGATATGCCCGTCCTGCGACTGCATCACCACGTTTGCCAGCCAGCGCAGGTAATCCTCCATCGTGCCGACTTCAGACAGGCTGTTGAGCGCGCGCACGACAAAGAAGGCGTCACGCAGCCAGCAGAAGCGGTAGTCCCAGTTGCGCCCGCTGCCCGGGGCTTCGGGAATGCTTGTGGTCATGGCGGCGACAATGGCGCCGGTCTCTTCGTACAGCGACATCTTCAGCGTGATGGCGGCGCGGATCACCGCGTCCTGCCATTCGCGCGGCACCGCGAGCCGGCGGCTCCACAGGCGCCAGTACGCGGTGGTCTCTTGCTCGAAATCGCGTGCGGTTTCTTCCACGCCGTGCGCCAGCGTCTCGTCCGGGCCGAGGATGAAGTTGTACCCGCGCGTCACCAGGAACGGCGTCTGCGACAGCACGTAGGCCAGCGGCGCGTCGGTGGTCATGCGCAGCGTCATGGAGTCGCCGATGTAGCGCACATGGCTGCTGCCGCGCGTGATCTCGGGCGCCTTGCGGCCCCATTCGAAGCGCGGCGCCACCGCCACGCGCACGCGCGGCGCGCCGCGCACCGGGCGGATGCGCCGGATCAGCGCAGTCGGGCGGAAATAGCGCCCGAGCCGGAAGAAGCGCGGCGCGAAGTCGGTGATCTCCAGGCAGTTGCCGTGCGTGTCCGTCAGCCTTGTGCGCAGCACCGCGGTATTGGGCTCGTACCACTGGCTGGCGCTGTGGAAATCCTCGATCTCGATCGAGAAATGGCCGGCGTTCTCGCTCGGGTCCAGCAGTGCGTTGAACACCGGATCGCCGTCGAAGCGCGGCAGGCACGACCAGACGATGCGCCCGCGGCAATCCACCAGCGCGGAGATGGAACAGTTGCCGATCATGCCAAGCGACAGCGACGGATTGGCAAAGCGGCCACTGCCATCCATGGTCTTGTGCACGCCTTCGCGCGGCTGCCTGCCCAGTTCCCCGGGGCTGCTTGTATTGTTGGTCACAGCGATACCTCCCTCAGGATGTCGTTGTGTGAGGCACGGCGCCCGGCTTGCCGGTGGCGCGTGCAGCGTCGTCAAGTGCCCTGGCCGAGCGATGCAGCCAGCTGCGCAGCGCGGCTGGCCCGGCCACGGTGGTGCCGGCCAGCGTCTGGCGCTGGCCCACCAGCACGCCCAGGCCGCCGAGCTTGCGCACGGCGGCAAAGCCGGGCTCGTCGGTCAGGTCGTCGCCGGCAAAGAGCGGCACGCGCTTGGCAAACGGCGGCGCCTTCATGAATGCGGCGATGGCGTCGCCCTTGTCGACGCCGGCGGGCTTGATCTCGACCACCATCTTGCCCGGCAGCGCCTCCAGCCCGACGGCATGGCGCAATACGTCAGTGACCGCGGCTTCGACCACGCCGGCCAGTTCGGGCGCCTGGCGGTAGTGGATGGCGACGGCGACTGACTTGCGCTCCAGCATCAGCGCCGGATAGGCGCGCACCAGCGCTTCCAGGTGGGGGATCAGCGGTTCCAGCCCCGGCGCGGGCGTCTTGGACACCATGCCGCCGTCGGTGCGGAATTCGGCGCCGTGCACGCCGGCGGCCGGGAGCTGCAGCGGTCGCAGGAAGTGGTCCAGTTCGATCACGGGCCGCCCGGAGATGACGGCCAGCGCGCCGTCCAGTCGCTGGTACAGCGTACGTAGCGTGCCGACCAGTTCGGGTTCGACCTGCACCAGTTCCGGGCGCGGGGCCAGGTCGGCCAGCGTGCCGTCGAAGTCGAGAAACAGGGCGGTATTGGGTTCGATAAGCGGTAGGTGAGGCATCGCGTTAAACCGTAACACGTCGTTTTGACAGGCGTCCACCGGGCTTCGTCCTACATGGCGTGGGCGCAACCTGGCGCGGATGCAAGTCCGGGACAACCAGTCGCTTCCCGCAAACCCTGTCCGCGCGAGTGCGCCGCCCCGCACACAAAGAGCGCCCTGGACCCGGCCCGGACGACGCACCGCGGGCGGCGCGCGCGTCGCCCGGGCCGGGTGGAAGGCGCCGCCATCCTTTATCATTGACGGTTTCAGCCAGAATTTCCGCCTTTTTTTGCGCCGCTTTTATTCGCCGCCCCAAGGCCCCTGCCCAGACACCATGACCCGCAAGTCCGCCGCCTCCGCCGCCAAACCCGATTATTTGAAGAAGATCCTGACCGCCAAGGTCTATGACGTGGCACAGGAGACTGAGCTAACCTATGCGCACCAGCTCTCGGCGCGCACCGGCAATTCGGTCTGGTTCAAGCGCGAGGACACCCAGCCGGTGTTCTCCTTCAAGCTGCGTGGCGCGTACAACAAGATGGCGTCGCTCACGCCGGAGGAGCTCAAGCGCGGCGTGATCGCCGCCTCGGCGGGCAACCATGCGCAGGGCGTGGCGCTGGCCGCGGCGCGGCTGCAATGCAAGGCGATCATCGCCATGCCGGTGACGACGCCGCAGGTGAAGATCGACGCCGTGCGCGAACGCGGCGGCCAGTGGGTCGAGATCGTGCTGCACGGCGAGTCCTACAGCGACGCCTACACCCACGCCGCGGTGCTGGAGAAGAAGCACAAGCTGACCTTCATCCACCCGTTCGACGACCCCGAAGTGATCGCCGGCCAGGGCACCATCGCCATGGAAATCCTGCGCCAGCACCCGGGCCCGATCCATGCGATCTTTGTCGCCATCGGCGGCGGCGGGCTGATCTCGGGAATCGCGGCCTACATCAAGGCGGTGCGTCCGGAGATCAAGGTGATCGGCGTGCAGACGGTGGATTCGGACGCGATGAAGCGCTCTGTCGACGCAGGCAAGCGCATCGAGCTGAAGGAAGTGGGGCTGTTCTCGGACGGCACCGCGGTCAAGCTGGTCGGCAAGGAAACCTTCCGCATCACGCGCGAGCTGGTCGACGAGATCATCCTGGTCGATACCGACGCCATCTGCGCGGGCGTGAAGGACGTGTTCCAGGATACGCGCAGCATCCTGGAACCGGCCGGTGCGCTCGCCGTGGCCGGCCTCAAGGCCTATGCGGAGCGCGAGAAGCTCAAGGGCCAGCACCTGGTGGCGATCGCCTGCGGCGCCAACATGAACTTCGACCGCCTGCGCTTCGTCGCCGAGCGCGCCGAAGTGGGCGAGGCGCGCGAAGGCGTGTTCGCCGTGACCATCCCCGAGGAGCGCGGCAGCTTTAAGCGCTTCTGCGAGCTGGTGGGCACGCGCAGCGTCACCGAGTTCAACTACCGCATCGCCGACACCAACGTGGCGCATATCTTCGTCGGCGTGCAGATCGCCAGCCGCGCGGAGAACGACAAGATCGCCGCCAGCTTCCGCAAGCACGGCTTCGACACGCTCGACCTGTCCAACGACGAGCTGGCCAAGCAGCATATCCGCTACATGGTGGGCGGGCGCTCGCCGCTGGCGCATGACGAACTGCTGTTCCGCTTCGAGTTCCCGGAGCGGCCGGGCGCGCTGATGAAGTTCCTGTCGAGCATGAGCCCGAACTGGAACATCAGCCTGTTCCACTACCGCAACCAGGGCGCGGACACCTCCAACATCCTAGTCGGCATCCAGGTGCCCAAGAACGAGATGCGGGCCTTCCGCGCCTTCCTTTCGACGCTGGGTTACGTACACTGGGACGAAACGGACAACCCGGTGTACAAGCTGTTCCTGTCCTGACCGACCCTGCTGAGCGCCCCATGAGCCTCCCTGAACATTCGCCGCTGGGCAAGCCCTCGGCCTACAAGACCGAATACGACGCCTCGCTGCTGTTCCCGATCCCGCGCCAGCCCAAGCGCACCGAGATCGGCCTGCCCGAAGGCAAGCCGGTGCCGTTCTTCGGCGTCGATATCTGGAATGCGTACGAGCTCTCGTGGCTGAACCTGAAAGGCAAGCCGCAGGTGGCGCTGGCCACCTTCATCATCCCGTCGGACACGCCCAATATCATCGAGTCAAAGTCGTTCAAGCTTTACCTGAACTCGTTCAACCAGTCGAAGATCGCTTCGCCCGAGGCGTTGCAGCAGCTGCTGCACCACGACCTGTCCGAGGCCACTGGCGGTACCGTGCAGGTGCGGCTGGTGACCGAGCCCGAGCTGGGCAAGCAGCAGATGGGCGAACTCGACGGGCTGCTGCTGGACCGTCTCGATATCGAGGTGGACCGCTACGAGCCGGCGCCCGAGCTGCTGCGTGCCGACCAGGAAGAAACGCCGGTGGAGGAAACGCTGGTGTCGCACCTGCTGAAGTCCAACTGCCTGGTGACCGGGCAGCCGGACTGGGGCAGCGTGCAGATCCGCTATGTGGGCGCCCCGATCAACCAGGAAGGGTTGCTGAAGTACCTGATCTCGTTCCGCAACCACAACGAGTTCCACGAGCAGTGCGTGGAGCGGATCTTCATGGACGTGTTGCGCCAGTGCAAGCCGGTCAAGCTGGCGGTGTACGCGCGCTATACGCGGCGGGGCGGACTGGATATCAATCCGTTCCGGACCAACTTCAATACGGCGTGGCCGGATAACAAGCGCAACGCGCGGCAGTAAGCCAGGCGGGGAGGATCAAAACTCCCCGTGAAACCGCACCCCGAAAAACTTCACCGGCCCCCGGTCGCGGTTGTACCCCGGATTGCGCACGTACTGGAAATCCGGGCTGATGCTCAGGTACTGCACCGGCTGGAAGCTGTAGTAGATCTCCAGTATCTGCTCCGGCCCATAGCGCAGCGCACCGTCCCCGAGAAACGCCCCCTGCCCGCCCGCGGCCAGGTAGTTGCGATGGTGGGCCCCCAGCATATTGATCGCCACCGCCACCCCCAGCGCATCGCGCCCCCGTCCCCACGCATCGCCCTTCAGCACGCCGCCCGCTGACACCTGCCGCCCGATCTCGGTAAAGGCGTAAGTCTCGGTCTTGTCGTCCGACAAGCTGGCGCGCGCAAACAGCCCCAGTGAATCGGTGACCTGCTGCAGCAGCGTCACGCCCACGCCGCTCTTGGCGTGCTCGCGCCGCACGTCGGCGAGGTCGGGCGTGGTGTTGTTGGCGATGCCGAACTGGATCGCGTCGTTGAACGCGCCCATGCGCGCCTTGTTGCGGAACCAGAGCAGACGTGCGGTGCCGGGGCGGCCCGCCAGCTCATAGCGCTTTTCCAGTTCGATGATGTCGCCGTAGTGCTGGAACATGCGCGTGTCCAGCTCCAGCCCGTTGGACTCCAGCGGCTGCAAAAAGCGCCCGATGCGCGCCGACCAGCCGTCGCCGATGTACTCCAGCGCCAGGCCCCAGCTATAGCCGCGCGCATCGGCCGGATAGTCGAACGCACCGTGCGTCATGAACGCCCAGTTCATGAACTGCGTGCGCGGGTCCGAACCGAACTCGTTCTGGTCGAACACATCGAGCACGCCGAAATTGCCCGCGGTCAGCACCAGCCGCTGCCGGTCGACGGTGCGCGCGAACTGGTTGAAGTCCGCGTCCAGCGTTTCGCTGCCGCCGCCCATGTCCCATGTCTGCCGGACAAACGCGCGCGCCCGGTAGAACACCGGGCTGGTGCTGGCTGCCTTGCCGAGCTCGCCGTTGGACAAGCCGCCCAGTCCGTGCAATCCGGAGAACGGTACCCCTTGCGTCGCCTCCGGGTTGAAGTGGAATTCCGCACCGCGCCACAGCTTCAGTCCCAGGTCCAGCGTCGCGCTGAAGGAATAGCTCTTGGCCCGTTCGGTGCCAAGGCTGTTCGGGCCGGAATAGGCCGCGTTGAAGGCCGGCTTGCGCTGCCAAATGTAGGTGCTCTGACCGTGGAAGGCGAAGGGATTCTCCGCGCCGCCGGAATCCTGTGCCGGCACCGACTGCTGTGCCATCGCCGGCAGGCATGCGCAACAGGCCAGTGCCGCCAGCCAGCGACGGAAACGGAACGGTCGGCGCGAGCGCGCGGCGGCAAGTGGCGGAAACGGCATCGGCTGGAGGATGGTGGAAAGGATGTGCCGGGGGCGGCGCGCTTCGGCGCCCGCAGCATAGCCAAGCCCCATGACATGTCTACCGTGTGCGGCAAGGCCGACGTTGTAACCGCGCTTGAATTAATTAATGCAACAATTAATATTTCATCGACACCGCCCACGCACTCACTTGCCCCCCATGCCGCGCCAACCCGCCAAACCGAAACCTTCCGCCCGCCGCAGCCCCGGCCGCCCCGCCGCGGGCCAGCCCGGCCAGCGCGAACGCATCCTCGATGCGGCCACCGAGCTGTTCTCGCGCCAGGGCGTGGCCGGCACGCCGGTCAAGGCGATCGCCGCGCAGGCCGGCGTGACGCCGGCGCTGGTCCACTACTACTTCAGCGACCGCGAGTTGCTGCTCGACGCCGTGACCGAGGAAAAGCTGCAGCCGCTGATCGCCGGCGTCTTCGCCTCCGCGGGCGGCGACACGGAGCCGCTGGCGATGCTGATCGGCCTCGCCAGCGCGCTGATCCGCGCCGCGGCCGCCACGCCGTGGTTTCCCGGCCTGTGGATCCGCGAAGTCGCCAGCGCCGACGGCGCCCTGCGCGAGCGCGTGCTGGACCGCTTCGCGCTGCAGCGCGTCGGCGCACTGAGCGCTCCGCTGGCGGCCGCGATCGCGCGCGGGCAGCTCAACAGCGGACTGGAGCCGGTGCTGCTGATGCCGTCGCTGGTCGGCCTGACGCTGCTGCCGCTGGCCACCGCGCATATCTGGCGGCGGCTGCCCGGCGCCGAGGCGATCGATACCGACGCGCTGGTACGCCATGTATCCGCGCTGCTGACGCACGGCCTGGCACCCGTGCCCGCCGCAAACGCCGGCAAGCCCAAGCATTCCCCGGAGTCACCATGAAGTACGCACACCACAAACGCCCCCTGCCGGGGCTGGCAGCAACGTTTGCCGCGCTGCTCGTTGCCGGTTGCGGCAACCAGCGCACCGATAGCTGGCAAGGCTATGTCGAAGGCGAGTTCGTCAGCGTGGCCTCGCCCTTTGCTGGGCGCCTCGACACCCTGTCGGTGCAGCGCGGCCAGCAGGTCAGCCAGGGCGCCGCGCTGTTCGCGCTCGAATCCGACGACGAGCGCGCCGCGCGGCAGCAGGCCGAAGACCAGCTGCGCGCGGCCGAAGCCCAGCTGCAAGACATGAAGACCGGCAAGCGCCCGGTGGAAGTCGACGTCAGCCGCGCCCAGCTGGCGCAGGCGCAGGCCCAGGCGCAGCGCAGTGCCGCAGCCCTGCGGCGCGACGAGCGCCAGTACGAGATCGGCGGCATCGCGCAGGCGCAGCTCGACGAAACGCGCGCACAGGCCCACAGCGACGCCGCGCGCGTGCGCGAGCTGCAGCGCGATATCGACGTGGCACGCCTGCCCGGGCGCGACGCGCAACAAGCTGCGCAAGCCGCGCAAGTGGCGGCCGCGCGCGCGGCGCTGGCGCAGGCGGACTGGAAGTTGTCGCGCAAGACTGTCGCCGCCACGCAGGCGGGCCTGGTCTATGACACGCCCTACCGGCTGGGCGAATGGGTGCCGGCCGGCAGCCCGGTGGTGCGCATGCTGCCGCCGGGCAACGTCAAGGTGCGCTTCTACGTGCCCGAGACTGTGGTTGGCGCGCTGCGCAACGGGCAGGCGGTCCAGGTGCGCTGCGACGGCTGCGCCGCGCCCGTGGCAGCCAGCATCACCTATGTGGCCAACGAGGCCGAATACACGCCGCCGGTGATCTACAGCAACGAGACCCGCCGCAAGCTGGTGTTCCTGGTGGAGGCTCGCCCGTCGACCGCCGACGCCCCGAAGCTGCGGCCCGGCCAGCCCGTCGAAGTGGTGCGGCAATGAACACGACAGCCAACACAACCACCAACGGCCGGCCAGCCGAACTCGCCATCGACGTGCGCGGCCTGAACAAGCACTTCGGCGACAAGCACGTGGTCAACGACCTCAGCATGCAGGTCGCGCGCGGCGAGATCTTCGGCTTCCTCGGCCCCAACGGCAGCGGCAAGACGACGTCCATCCGCATGATGTGCGGGCTGCTGACGCCCGACTCCGGCGCGGGCACCTGCCTGGGCTACGACATCCTGCGCGAGGCTGACGAGATCAAGCGCCGCGTCGGCTACATGACGCAGAAGTTCTCGTACTGGGACGACCTGTCGATCCGCGAGAACCTGGACTTCGTCGCCCGCGTCTATGGCATGCCGAACCGGCGCGAGGCTGTCGACCGTGCCCTCGAGGACCTGGGCCTGGCCACGCGTTCGGCGCAGCTCGCCGGCTCGCTGTCTGGCGGCTGGAAGCAGCGGCTGGCGCTGGCGGCCTGCCTGCTGCACGAGCCCGAACTGCTGCTGCTCGACGAACCGACCGCGGGCGTCGATCCCAAGGCGCGGCGCGACTTCTGGGAGCAGTTGCACCAGCTCGCCGCGCGCGGCATCTCGGTGCTGGTCAGCACGCACTACATGGACGAGGCCGAGCGCTGCCACAAGCTCGCCTATATCGCCTACGGCAAGCTGCTGGCGCAGGGCACCGCCGATGAAGTGGTAGCCAGCCAGCAGCTGTCGACCTGGAGCGTGGAAGGCGACGACCTCGCCACGCTATCCGAGCAACTACAGGGCGCGCCGGGCGTGGAGCAGACCGTGGCCTTCGGCACCGCGCTGCACGTGACCGGGCGCGATGCGCAGGCGCTCGCGGATACGCTGTCGCGCCTGGCCGGTCCCGGCCGGCGCGTAGCGCAGACCCAGACCAGCCTGGAGGACGTGTTCATCCATATGATGAGCCGGGCCGAAGACAACATGGGCACGCGCAAAGCAAAGGAGCCGACATGACCGCCGCCTCCCGCAAACCCGCTGCCGGCAATGGCACCGCCACGCGCTTCTCGGTCCAGCGCTGGTGGAGCATCGTGTTGAAGGAATTCCTGCAGCTGCGTCGCGACCGCGTCACCTTCGGCATGATCGTCGGCCTGCCGATCATGCAGCTGCTGCTGTTCGGCTTTGCCATCAACACCGACCCGCGCCACCTGCCGACCGCGGTGATCGCCGCCGACCAGAGCGAATTCACGCGCTCGTTCATCGCCAGCATGCAGAACTCGACCTACTTCAAGGTGGTCGCCACGCTGCCCGACGAAGCCGCGGGGCGCCAGGCCCTGATGAAGGGCGAGGTGCAGTTCGTGCTCAGCATCCCACCCGACTTCACGCGCAAGCTGCTGCGCGGCGAACGCCCCGCACTGCTGGTCGAGGCCGACGCCACCGACCCCTCGGCCACCGGCCAGGCCATCGCGGCGCTGCCGCAGCTGCCCTACAGCGTCGGCACCCATGACCTGAAGGGAGCGCTGGCGCCGCTGGCCGGCGGCAAGGCGCCGTTCGACGTACAGGTGCAGCGTCTGTACAACCCGGAGGGACTGACCCAGTACAACATCATCCCCGGCCTGATGGGCGTGATCCTGTCGATGACGATGGTGATGATGACCGGGCTGGCAATGACGCGCGAACGCGAGCGCGGCACCATGGAAAACCTGCTGGCCACGCCAGTGCGGCCGATCGAGGTGATGACCGGGAAGATCGTGCCTTACATCTTCATCGGGCTGCTGCAGTCGACCATCGTGCTGCTGGCCGCACGCTGGGTTTTCGACGTGCCCTTCGTCGGCTCGGTAACGGCGGTGTACCTGGCCGCGCTGCTGTTTATCGCGGCCAACCTGACCGTGGGCATCACGCTGTCGTCGCTGGCGCAGAACCAGCTGCAGGCGATGCAGCTCACCTTCTTCTACTTCCTGCCCAATATCCTGCTGTCGGGCTTTATGTTCCCGTTCGCCGGCATGCCCGGCTGGGCGCAGGTCATCGGCAACATCCTGCCGATGACGTATTTCAATCGCATGGTGCGCGGCATCCTGCTCAAAGGCAACGGCTGGGTCGAACTATGGCCCCAGGTCTGGCCGATGGCGCTGTTCATCGTGGTGGTGATGGCGATCGCGGTGCGTTTCTATCGCCGCACGCTGGACTGAAGGAGTTCGCCATGTCTCGACTGACACCTGTGTTCGCCGCCGCCGCGCTGTTGTGCGGCTGCGCCGTCGGACCGGATTTCCACGCCCCCGCGCCGCCGGATGACGCCGGCTATGTGCGGGGCCCGCAGCCGGTGGCAACGGTTGCCGCCGACACCGCGGACGCGCCCGGCCAGGCGCACGCACAGACACTGGCCGCCGGCGCTGACGTGCCGGCGCAGTGGTGGTCCCTGTTCCGCAGCCCGGCGCTTGACGCCACCATCCGCACCGCGCTCGACGCCAGCCCCACGCTCGCCCAGGCCCGCGCCCGGCTGCGCGAGGCGCAGGAGAACCTGGCCGCGCGCACCGGGGCCACACGTTGGCCCGCGGTCGACGCAACGCTCAATACCACCCGTCAGCAGGTCGATTTCCAATCGCTGGGCATCACTGCGTTTCCCAGCCCCGGCCCGTTCACGCTGTACGGCGCCACGGTGCAGGTGTCATACGTGCTCGACCTGTTTGGCGGCCAGCGACGCGAACTGGAGGGATTGCAGGCGGCGGTGGACTACCAGCGCTACGAACTCGAAGCCGCGCGCCTGGCGCTGGCCGCCAACGTCGCCACCGCGGCGATCCGCGAAGCGGGCTTGCGCGCGCAGCTGGCCGATACGGTCGCGGTCGCGCAAGCCCAGCAGCGCCAGCTCGGCATCACCGAAGAACGCCTGCACGCAGGCGGCGTGGCGCGTGTGGAAGTGCAGCGCCAGCGCGCGGAACTGGCGCAGACGCAGGCGCTGGTGCCATCGCTGCAGCGACAACTCGAGACCACGCGCCACCAGCTCGCGGTCTACACCGGCCAGACGCCGGCCGCGGCCCAGTTGCCGGAATTCCGCCTCGACGACCTGCACCTGCCCGACACGCTGCCAGTCAGCCTGCCCTCCTCGCTGGCGCGCCGCCGCCCCGACATCCGCGCGGCCGAGGCGCTGCTGCACCAGGCCTCGGCCAATATCGGCGTGGCCACCGCCAACCTCTATCCGCAGGTGACGCTGAGCGCCAGCGGCGGCACCCAGGCCACCGCCGCGCGCGACCTGTTCAGCAGCCTCAATGTATGGAGCCTTGCCGCGGGGCTGGTGCAGCCGGTGTTCCGCGGCGGTGAATTGCAGGCGCGCAAGCGCGCGGCGGAGGCGGCTTATGAGCAGTCGCTGGCCGCGTATCGGCAAGCCGTGCTGCAGGGATTGCAGAACGTGGCCGACTCACTCCGCGCCCTCGAAGCCGACGCCGCCGCGCTGCGCGAACGCGCCGACAGCGCACGCCAGGCGCGCGACACGCTGGCGGTGGTGTCGGAGCAGTACCAGCTGGGCGGCGTCAGCCAGCTGACGGTGCTGGATGCGGAACGGCAATCCCGGCAGGCTTCGCTGGAACTGGCGCAGGCGCGCGCCGACCGGCTGGCGGATTCGGCGGCGTTGCTGCAGGCGTTGGGGGGTGGGTGGTGGCAGGAAGAAAACGGCGCCGTGGCAGCGGCGCCGTAACTGCGACCTACTGCTTGTCGGCCTGCGTGTACCAGTAAGTCCGCTTGCGCTTGCCGATCCCCGGCGGCGAGATCTTCTGCGCACCGAGCGACGAGGTATTGTCGCCACCGCCCGGCCCGGTCTGGTTGCCGCCGCCGATCAGCACCGGCACGTTGCTGGTGTTGCCCTGAGCATCGCTCACCGCCACCACGCCGAACACCGGCGACGGCGGCAGGCCGCCGTTGTTGAACTGGACATAGCGGTTGTCGTTAAGCCCCTTGCCCGTCAGGAACGACACCGCATAGCCCCTCGCGATGCCGAGGTCCGGATAGCAGACCCCGGTCTTTGGCACGCTGGGAGTATTGGTGCCGAAGTAGGTGTAGCCGGCCACCGTCAGCGGCGCGTTGACCACCTTCTCACCGGTCCCCAGCGTCAGGTAGAAGCCCTTGCTGGTACCCGAATCCGCATACACCGTGGCGGTGGCGTTGAACAGGCTGCTGTCGGTCAGCGGCGTCCATGCCGCCGGCAGCCCGCCGGTGAGCGCGGTGTCCTTCAGCATGTAGAAACGGTTGGTGACGTTATAGGCGAGGCCCGCCACGTTGCTGGTGGTGTATAGCGGATGCTCGCGGTCGCCGCTGCCGATCATCACCGCGTCGTAGGCGCCGGTGGTGATGACGTCGGGCGGGTACATGAACTTGCGCGCATCGTTGCTGCTCTGCGCGCCGCCCAGCGAGGCGAACTTGCCCAGCGTCCAGGCCGCCGGGCCCGTGCCGGTGGCGGTCTCGAAATCCAGGCGCCAGACATTGCCGCCCATGTCGCCGACATAGCCCTTGTCGATCAGGCCGTCGCCATTGCGGTCCACCACCGCGACGTCTGACGGGATGGCGCGGTTCAGGCCGGTGGGTACCGAGCAGACGGTGGCGTCGAGGCCGGTGCAATCGGCCAGCCACGCCCGCACCACAGTGCCCTTGAGCGCGTCGAACACGATCACGCCGCGCCCCTGCCCCGTTGCGCCGCCGCCCTGCGACGGCTCGGCGTCTTCGGCGGTATCGTAGCCGGCGCCCATCACCACCAGCGGGTTGGTGTAGCCCTTGACGCGGATCACGCGCGGCTGCGACCAGGTCTGGCCCAGTTCGGCGATCTGGTTGCTGTCGGACTTCCACAGGAACTCGGGCGCCACCGGGTTGGTCACGTCCAGCGCATAGACCAGCCGCCCGCCGCGCCGCGCCGTCAGGTAGATCACCACGCGCGGATTGGCCGGGTCGCGCAGGTCCTGGAACACCGTGGTGGTGCCGTCGAAGAAATAGTCGCGCGGCTTGGCGCCTGAGCCGGTCGGCGAGCCGCTCAGCTGCACCTCGGGCGCGTTGGTGTAGAGGCGGCCGAGCTTGCCGTAGAACTCCGGCGGCACGAAGCCCCACAGCTCGCCGCCGGGGCGCACGCCATTGATGCCGGTGGTCTGATTGCCGTTGACCGCATGGAAGACGCCGTCATTGGCGCCATAGAAGACCACCACGCCGGTGGTGCCGCCATAGTTGATCACCACCGGGCGCGAGTGCAGCACATCGCCGTGCACCGAGCCACGCACCGTGACGCCGCCGCCGGGGCCCTTCTGCTGCTCCTTGCTGGCCACTGTGCTCTCGCCCAGCGCCTGCACGTCGCGACCGCGCACCCAGTTGATCAGGCTCTTCACGTCGGCAGCACTGCTGTTCAGCGCCGTCTGACCGGTGGTGTCGGTCAGCCAGGTGTTGGCGGTATCGAACGACGCCAGGGCCGTGGTGGTGCACGCGCCCGACGGGCAGGTGTAGAGCTTGCGCGCGGCCTGGTCGGTGACGATCTGCGCGCGCAGCATTTCGCCGGCGCCGCCCTTCTCGACGATCTCGCCGTCGCCGCCGGTGACACCGGCCACGCCGTCCGCGGAGTCCAGCGGCCCGGCCGCGCCCGAGGGGCTATTGACCCAGAAGCCCTTGGCGGGCCAGCCGGCGACGGCGCTGCCGGAATAGCTGCTGCCGCTGAACGCCAGCGGCGGCTCCGCGGTCCAGAAGCTCTTGGCATTGGGCGAGATAAAGCCCGTGCCGGCGTTGCTGATCGCGCTCTTCTGGTTGGGCCCGCTCGGGTTCGCGTCCAGCACCACGATCTGCTTGTTGCTGTCGTAGCCGAGCTTGTATTGCTTCAGGTTGCCCATCCAGCGCGGCGCCGCGGTGGCGTCGGGACGGAACATGCCGATGTAGATCTGGTTCAGGTACGAGCCCTGCCCGTTCACGCTGACCGGCAGGCTCACCGACGAGAACACGTTGTTGACTGCCTGCATCTCGTTGAAGATCTGCAGCAGCGCATCGACCAGCGCCTGCACGTCGCCCAGCTCCACCACGTAGCGCTTGCCACCGGCGTTGTCGGCCATGCTGCGGGTCGACTCGACATAGTCCGGATTCTTGCCGTCCGTGACAGCGATGGTGTAGGTGATGATGTTCTGGTTGTTATCGACGTTGCCGTTCACGTCCGTCTGGTACATGAACCGCGCCCATTCATCGCCCCAGTTGCTCTCGTACTTGTTGGCGGCCGAATCGAGCTTGAGCTGCGTGAGCTGCGTTGCATTGGCTCCCGCCGCCACCAGCGCATCCTTGGCCACGGTTCCGGTGTCCTGCGGCTTGCCGTTGTTGACCGCGTTGGCGATATAGATGACGAAGTTCTTCTGGCAGGGGTTGGTGATCGGCGATGTGTACTGCGTGCCCGACAAACCCTTCTTGCCGGCAAAGAAGGCCCACGCCTCCTGCATGCCGGAGCCCACCTGCGAATTGTTCGCGTTGTCGGCCTGGCGGTCGATGCTCTTGATGTACTCGAGGAACTGGGGGCCGTTGGTCTTATCCATCAGCGGCAGGGTGTAGGGCGCCGCCGCCGGATGGCGGAACTGGCCGCCGACGTTTGTGCCGGTGCCGAACATCATCAAGCCCATGTTGATGTTGCCGGCCAACTGCTCGTTGGTCACCAGCGTGTTGACCGCGCGGTACAGCGCGCACTGGATCGCGCCCACATCGGTGCCGGCATTGTTGGCGCTGACCACATCGGGCGTGTCGCAGCCCTTGATGATGGTGCTGGCGTTCCATGTGGACGCGTTGTCCAGCAGCAGCAGCACGTTGGGCTTGGTGCCGGCGTTGGACTGCAGGCCGGTGAACAAGTCGATGTCCTCGGCGCGCGCGCTGTTCACGCCCGCAAAGGTAAGCAAGGCGATTGCGAAGGCCGCAAGGCGGCGCTGCCGGCAGGCGTTGGTCGTCATGCTGGTTCCCGTCCGATCGATAGTGAAAAGGTCGTGGTGTCCTGCGCGTTCACGGACAGGCCGAACCGGTTGGCATGCGCACCGCCACGCCCTGGTGCACGGTGGCAACCGTGCCGGTGTTGGCGGCATCGTTGACGGTGGCCGCCACATCCCATTGCGTGGCATTGCACAGCGAATTGCCGCCGTTGTTGCCCGCCGTCACGATCCCGGTGTTCTGCACGCCGCTGCCGATCAGGCAAGACACGTCGTCGGCGTCGCTCAGGTCAAGCTCGACGTTCTTCATCGGCTTGCTTGTCACGCACTCCGGCTGCGCCACCTGCGCCACATAGTCCGCCTTGCCGTCGCCGCTGACGTCCACCGGCACGGCAACCGCCGCCGGCGCCTTGGTGAAATCGTTGCTGATCACCTGCTCGATCGCCTGCTGCGCCACGTCGCGCGCTTCGGCGGTGTGCTGCTGGTTGGCGGCCACCTTCACGTTGACCAGCCCGGAATTGACCATGGCCACGGCGATCAGCAGGAAAAGGACCATGAACACCAGCGTGACCACCAGCGTGACGCCCTCCTGCCTGCGGCGCAGTGGCCGGCCCTGCCGTTTATGACCCGGTAGCGTGATCATGGCTTGCTCTTTGCGGTATGAGGTCATTGCTCGCGCAGCCCGGCCACGTTGACCAGCCGCGCCACCTGGGCGTAGACGTGGCGCTTGAAGCCGTCATTGAACGGCCCGCTGGCGGCGGCGCGGCCAAGGTCGTAGGTGCGGTTGTCGGACTGGCCGCCGGAGGGCCGCAGCGTGCGCGCCAGCAGGTTCACGCGCACGGTGGTGACGTTGCCCCAGTTGGCGAGCGCATTGGTCCAGTCGTAGCCCGGCACGGTGGCGCAGGCGGCGGCGTTGTTGCTGCCCGGGTCGTCCACGTAGCAGTCGGCCGAGCCGTTGCTGTCCAGGTCCACGCCGTACAGCAGGTGCATGTCCTGCACGCCCTGCGCAACCGAGCGCGACTGGAACGCACCGCCCACCAGTTCGGCCATCTTCAGCGTGGGGATGCCGTCGCCGCCGTTGGTGCAGCGGTCGCAGCCGGCCAGGTAGAACACGCGCACCACGGCCTGGCGCAGCGCGGCGGGCTGGGCGGGATCGCAGGCCTTGGTGCGCAGACCGAAGGCCGCCGCGGCGCTGGCGTCGAAGACGAAGGAATTGGCGTCCTGCGGGCAGGCCGAGACCTGCAGGTAGGGCACGCCCGGCGTGGGCGCGGCCACCGGCGTGGTCGAAACGCGCCGCACCACCAGCACCTCGGAGGTCGCCGCCAGGTCAGGCAGGCATGGCGCCGCCACGCCGGGCCCATAGCCCGCCAGTGCCAGCGGCACGGTCAAGCCTGCCGCGGAGAAGCCCAGCGCCGCCGGGTCTGCCGCGCACAGCGCGGGCTCGGCCACGGTGGCGCCGCGCGCGATGCTGCCAGCGCCGAAGAAACCCGCCAGTTCCACCTCGCGCCGAATCTGGTCCAACGCGTAGCGGCCGTTCTCCACCTGCTCGGCCGACTTGACGAACTCGGTGCGCGACAGGCTGTTGGCGTAGTACAGGCTGGCCAGCGCGGTCAGCAGCACCAGGCCGATGGTGATGCCGATCATCAGCTCGATCAGCGAGACGCCGCGCTGGCGCCGCCGCAGGCGCCCGTTGGCAATGCGCAGCGTGTTCATGACACGGTCCCCAGTGTGCCGATGCGGATCTGCGTGCTGACCGCGCGGCGATAGGCATCGTTGCCGTACTGGTCCTTGCCACAGCCGAGCGCGGGCGCGCCGGTGGTGGCCAGGCCCTGCCAGGCGACGGTGATACGGTAGACCTGGCTGACGGCATCGACGGTCTCGATGCAGCCGCGCGCGCCGATCATGGCGCCCACCGCCTGCGCGGGGGCGCCGCTGGCGCCAGGGCGCTGCTCGGCGCTGCCAAGCAGCGCGGTGTTCCAGGCCTGCAGGTCGGCGTTGGCGGTGGCCTGCTGCGCCGCGGTGCCTTGCGTGCAGCCTGCGGGCGGCGCCGCGGTGGTGCCCAGCAGCATGCCGTTGGCACCGTTGGCGTAGCAGGTGGCGACCTGGCGGTTGGCGTTGATGCGCACCGCCATGTCCTGCAGCAGCGCCAGCGCCTGCACGCGCTGGTAGGACTCCATCTCGGTCTGGCCAGAGCGCGTCACCAGCCCCGCCGTGCCGAGCAGCGCGACCAGCAGGATCACCACTGCCACCAGCACTTCGATCAGCAGGAAGCCACCCTGCTGCCGGCGGACAGGCAAACGCGGCCGCGGCCGCGAGGTTCTGTGCGTCATGTGCAGGCTCCCGTGGCCGAGGCGACGCGGCCGGTCTCGCTGACCTGCACGCAGACGCGTGAGTTGGCGGAGGTATCGCCGCTTGGCGCGACCTCGAAGGTCATTGCCGCACCGGTGAGCCGGCCGTCGTTGCCGATGGCCAGTGCCCCGGCGGCGCTGGGGGTGATGGTCAGGCCGCTGTAGGGCCCGAAGGTGCGCACCGTCTCGGCGCCGGCGGTGACCGCCCAGCCGGCGGTCCACGCGGCGCCGGTGGCGGCCAGGCTGACGGTGGCGTTGCGCTTGACCGCTTCGCTGCGCGCCAGCACCAGCGCTGACGCCAGCTCCAACGAGGCACCGCGCACGCGCTGGCCCGCCACCAGCGACGCGAACGACGGCGCCGCCGCGACCGCCAGGATCGCCAGCACGCTCAGCGCGCACAGCAGTTCGACCAGGGTGAAGCCGCGCGTGTCCGCGCGCCGCGGCAACCGCATCAGTGAAGTGGCGCGCCGCATGATCAGTTCCAGCAGTTGGTGGCGGCGCCCGACGCGGTCTTGGCGCCGGCACTGGTCAGCGTCAGCGTGCCGCAGTCGGTGTCGCCGCTGAGCTGGCTGCCCAGCGGCGTGGCCACGATGGTGTAGCCGGGCGGCGGCGCCACGGTGGGCGCCACGGTGACCTGGTAGCGTCCCGCCAGCCCCGCCGGCACGGCCATGCCGAGCGCGCCGAGGTTGGCGGCATAGGCGCGGTTGTCGACCAGGAAACGCTCCTGCGCGCCCGAGACCTCGAGCATGAAGGACTCGATCGCCGCGCGGTTCGAGCGCACGACGTAACGGCTGTAGTTGGGAATGGCGACGGCGGCGAGGATGGCGATGACCGCCACGGCGATCATCAGCTCGATCAGCGTGAAGCCGCGCGCGGGCCTGCCACGGCATGGCATGCCGCCGGCCCCCTGTGCCATATCGATGGCACCCCTGGTGCGGAACCTGACCCGGCTCCCGCCCCCGGACGTGATTTGACCCTTGACCCGAAACGGCAGGTTGACCATCCCGCCGTGTCGCACTGCAGGGCTTCTATGTCCCATGCTCGCGCTCCGATACTCATTATGTCCCGGACGACCTATTTCCGGAGGTTATGGCGGGCAGTGTAAGTCACGACTTTTTAAAGGGTGAAGAAATTTCTGAAGGCGGTGCAGCAGCGTTGCGGCAATCCCACAAAAGGGGGCTTGCGCACATCGCAGGGCATACAGCTTTGGGCCGCGGCGGACGTTAACCGGACGCCAGTTGGACATCAAGCGGAAATCAACCGGCAGCGGGCCGGCAAGCGCGCCCCGGGGCGCAGCTGTGCAACAATCGTTACAACACCGAATCCGGAGTACCCATGCCGTCCGACCACCCTACCCAGCCGCCGCAGGACCTGGAGGCCCTGCTCGCGCTGTTGCGCAGCAGCTTCCCCGCGCTCAGCACGCAGTTCCAGAGCGGCGCGCGCTACCTGCTCGACCATCCGCAGGAAGTCCCGGTGCTGTCGATGCGCAAGATCGCCGCCAGCGCGGGGGTGCAGCCGGCCACGCTGGTGCGGCTGTCGCAGCATCTGGGCTTCGAGGGCTGGCAGGGGCTGCGTGAGCTGTTCGTCGATGCGCTGCGTGGCGGCACCCAGCCGTACGCGCGCCGTGCGCGCAAGGTGGTGCGCGAGAGCAGCGCCAGCCGCATGCTGGGCGAGATGCTGGACGCGCAGCACCACAACCTGGACATGATCGCGGCCAACAACGACCAGACGCTGCAGCATGCGGCGGAACTGCTGTCGCAGGCGGCGTGCGTGCATGTGGCCGGCTTTCGCGCGTGCTTCCCGATCGCGTTCACTTTCCAATACGTCTACCGGCTGTTCCGCAGCACGGTGCACCTGATCCGCGCCGAGGCCGGCACGCTGGAGATGGAGTTGCGCGGCCTCACGCCCAAGGATGCGGTGCTGGTGGTCAGCTTCGCCCCCTACTCGCAGGAAAGCATCCGCGTGGCCACGGCCGCGCGCGAGTGCGGCTGCAAGGTGATCGCGCTCACCGACAGCACGGTGGCGCCGATCGCGCTGGCGGCGGACTGCACGCTGCTGTTCCCGGTCGAGAGCCCGTCGTTCTTCCCGTCGATCACGGCCGGCGTCGCCGTGGTCGAGGCGCTGGTCGAACAGTTGCTGGCGCGCAAGGGCAAGGGTGCGATTCGCGCGCTGGAGCAGGCCGAGGGCGAGCTGCACCGCACCGGCGCCTACGTGCCGGCCGGGCGCGGCTGAGTTCGGCTGAGCGCGATTATTCGAAGGCTTCGTCGTTGGGACTGGCGTAGGCCTTCTTCAGCGGCTCGCTCATCGGCAGCTCGAAATTGACATGCTTGGGCGGCACCGGCGCGGCGAACCATCTGGCGTAGAGCTTGTTGATCTCGCCGCTCCTGATCAGCCCGGTGATGGCGCCATCGACCACCTGCTTGAAGCCCGGGTCGTCCTTGCGCATCATGAACGCGTAGGCCTCGAACGACTGCGGCGTGCCCACCACCGTCCATTCCGCCGGGTTCGGCGCCAGCGTGCGTGCGCCCGACAGCAGCACGTCGTCCATCATGAACGCCGCCACCCGCCCCGACTGCAGGATCAGAAACGACTCGCCATAGTCCTTGGCGCTCTGGATGCTGATATTGGCGCGCTTCTCGTCATTGAGCCGGCGCAGGATGCGCTCGGAGGTCGTGCCGGCATTGGTCACCACCGCCTTGCCCGACAGGTCGCCGAAGTCATGCACAGGGCTGCCCTTCTTCACCAGCAGCCGCGTGCCGGCGACAAAGAACGTGGTCGAGAACGCCACCTGCTGCTGGCGCGACTTCAGGTTGGTGGTGACGCCGCACTCCAGGTCCACGGTGCCGTTCTGCACCAGCGAGATCCGGTTCTGCGAGGTCACCGGCACCATGCGCACCTGCAGGTTCTGCACGCCGGTTTCGCGCTTCACCGCATCGATCACGCGGTCGCAGATGTCCTGCGAGAAGCCGATCACCTTCTGGTTGGCGTCGTAATACGAAAACGGGATCGACGAGGTGCGGTGGCCGATGGCGATCGTGCCCGAGGATTTGACCTTGGAAAGCGTGGGGCTGGCCGCAACGTCGGCGGCGTGCGCGACGCCGGCGGCGCCAGCGCAAAGCACCACGGCGGCGGCGAACGGTGCGAGCAACGCCCGGCGGCTCCGGCAACCACTGCGCTGGCGAGTGACTTCTGCTGCTTTCATGACAGGCTCTCCTTGGGTAGCGTTCACGCGATGCGCCATCGCGAGGGGAATCCTAGCCAATGAGAAACAAGTGTTCCATAATGGATAACCATGAAACATATGTATTTTCCCCCGGCGCAATGAAACAGATGCCGCGAGCACCCGCCCGGACGCGCGGGCATGGGGCAGCCATGCGCCGGGCGTGTGCAGGGCGCGGCAGGCGGGAAATGGCGGGGGAAAGACTTTGCCGGTGCGGCTCTTGGCGGGATGGCGCGGGCCAGGCGGCGGACGCGTGGAGCCGCCGCCCGCCGGAGTGGCTTGCTACAGGCACTTCTCCTGGTACGCCTGCTGCAGCGTCTTGCGCGGCCGCTCGCGTTCCAGTTCGGGCATGGTCCGGCCCTGGGCGGTTTCGATGCCCTGCCCGGAGGTGCGGTATTCACGCTTTGGCGCCGTGGCGATCTGGTCTGCCAGTTCGCGGCATTCGGCCGACTGGATGCTGCCGGGCGTCGCGGCGGGATCGGGCCGGTACGGCGTGGTGCCTTCCTGCACCGCCTCGTTGATCGCGGCGGCGGCGGCACCCTGGCCGTCCGGCTTCTGCGCGTGGGCGCTGCCGGCCATGGCGAGTGCGGCGATGGCGGCAAGGCGGATCAGGGATCGCTGGGGGCTCCGCATGATGGATGGCTCCTTTGGTCTGTGGCCCGATGGCCGGGGCAAGCTGCCAGCTTAGTCGTTCCCGGCCGGTCTGGCACCAGCGGCATTGCTGGTAGTCCGGGTAGTACCGGCATTTCGGGCAGTTAAGCCGTCGCCCGTACCGCTGCGTGGCCCCGCTAGTGCCTGCCGCGGTGCTCGTCCTCCTCGTCCAGCAGCCAGTCGCGGCGCATCATCACATAGGTGAACGAGGCAGACCAGCCGATCAGGATCAGCCCCACCAGCGGCTCGATGCTGGCGATCAGCCGGGTCGCGCCGACCGGGGACAGATCGCCCAGGCTCTGCGTGGTGAAGGTCTCCAGCGCAAAGTAGGCATAGACCAGCAGCGACGGCTCGCCGTGCCGGGTGGGCATGCCCGGCGCAGTGGACCCGGCCAGCCAGCCGAGCCCGAGCACGTTGTCAGCGAACCAGAACCCCAATGCGAACACCATCGCCTCCAGGCAATGGACCACGATGATGCAGACGATCAGCACGCCGATATTCACGCGCCCGCTCCAGCGCCTCGGATGCAGCCCCGACAACAGCCGCAGCGCTTCGTAGTGGATGCCGACAACCGCCACGGTCAGCACGGCGGCGCATAGCAGGGCCAGGGAATAGTGTGTGGCGGTGGAGGGTTCCATGCGCAAAGGGTTGGGCGGATCGGGGGCGGGCGCAGGCGACTGGTAATTGGCGCAGGGCAAAAAACGACGCCCTCCAAAATAGCACTGGAAGGCGTGTGGGAAAACCGGGGCGGGCGAATGGCTTGTAACGGCGCGTTGCGGTGCTCGCGGGCTCGTGACAGTTCGTTGTTGTACCGCCTGCCCTGGCTGAGGGAATGTGTTGGGGTGGTCGGCTGGCGGGACGGCGGCGGGGGCCGCTGTCCCCGTGCGCTCAGTTGCTCTTGCAGGCCAGGTTGACGTACAGCCCGCCGCCCCAGTTGAAGGGGCGGTTGCCGCTGACCTGGATCTGGATGATGTCATTGGCCGCCACCGCCGTCGTGGCCGCCGTCGCGCAGGTCCGGTTGGTGCCGCTGAGCTTGCATGCGTACCCGTCGGTGATGGCCAGCGGGCTCAGCGTTTCCAGCGCTGTGCCGCTGGCAACGCGGTACGCCACCACCGAGTACAGCGCGCTGTCCGGCACCGTCCCGGCCAGGCTGGCGGTCATGGTCAGCCCGCCGGTGCAGCCCACCGGCATCATCGCGCCGAAATAGGGATCGGCGCTCTGCAGGTCCAGCCCGCTGCCGTTCATCACATAGGTACCGTTGCCGCCTGGGGCGGTCGATACCGCGAAGTTGGCGGTGTAGATCAACGCGCCGCCGGGCTCGCCCTGCTCGCCTTGCGGTCCCTGCGCCCCCGTCTCGCCTTGTTCGCCCTGCTCACCCTGAGGGCCCGAGGCGCCGCTGTCGCCCTTCTCACCGCTGTCGCCCTTGTCGCCCTTGTCCCCCTTCTCGCCGTTCTCTCCCTGCGGGCCCTGCGCACCCGTTGCGCCATCGGCACCGGCGGGGCCGGCCGGGCCCACAGGGCCGGTCAGGCCGACCACGGAAATCCCGGTCGGCCAGCTATCGCCGGTCTTCGGCCCGAACAGCGTGTTGGTCGTCGTATTCAGGTAGAAGCTGCCTTCCGAGCCGTCCGCCGCGGCCGGGTCCGCCGGACCGTGCAGCAGCATCGCCCCGGGCGCGCCGGCCACGCCCTGCGGCCCGATCAGCGCCACGCCTGCGGGCCAGGCGCCGTTGGCCTTGGGACCGTACAGTGTCGAGGTCGATACATTGAGGTAGAAGTCCCCGTCCGTGCCGATATCGGCGCTCGGCGCATTGGCGCCGGACAGGATGGTCTTGCCGTTGACGCCAGACGGGCCGGGCACGCTTTCGGACGGGACGGCGTTGCTGGCCGGCGCGGAATCGCCGCCGCCCCCGCCGCAGCCGGCGACCAGGATGGCGAGGCAGGCGACCGGGATCGCCGCAAGTTTCAGGTTGATGCGTTGCATGATGGAGCCCCCCGTCTTTTTTTTAATGACCGGCCCGGATACGTACCGGGCGAGTTCAATTTAAGTCCTGCCGCGCGCCCTTTAAATCGGGCATCCGCACGGGCTGTTTCAGGAATGAAGCGCAGCCGCGCGCGCCAGGAAAATCCACCAAGCGCAGTATCCGGAAATGGCCTGGGCGAGCGGACGCTTGAAACCGCGAGTGCGCCGAAATGAAAGATGCAAACGCCGTAATACCTGCGCAGCGCAAAGGGTGAGCGTGAAGGGACGTTCGGAACGGACGCATGGCGGCTTGCGCAGACCACGTCTCGCGGCACGGTATTCGCGCCGCGTGCTGTTCCGTGCCGCCAATGCATAGCCTCGCCCGAATGGCTGAATTCCGGATGGGATGAGCGCTTGGCAGCGGTTTGCAGGCGTTTCAGCCGCGCATCAAATAATCGCCATATACCCCTTCGAGAGGGTATTTGAAGCGAGCCCGGAAAACCGGCCGGTGATTATGCCCGGGGTCGGAAGCGCTTGTGGACCGCGCGCGATGCACTATGCTGGAAATTTCAACTGCTCCCGGCGGAGGCCAACGTGCGCAAATCCATTTCGATCCTCGCGGCACTGCTGCTGTGCGGCGCCTCCGGCCTGGCGCTCGCCCACAATTGTCCCAACGAGATGAAGGCCATTGATGGCAAGCTGTCGACCAAGCCGGCGCTGTCGCCGGACGACGCAGCCAAGGTCGCCAAGCTGCGCGCCGATGGCGAGGCGTATCACAAGGCCGGCAAGCATGACGAAGCGATGAAATCGCTGCTCGACGCCAAGAAGATCCTGGGTATGTGATCCCTGCGGCAAAAAAGAGCCGCCGCGCAGCCATGCGCGGCGGCTTTGCCTTGTCTGCCCGTGTTGCCGGACGGGTGGACGGTGACCGGAGCCGCTCAGGAACCCGAGCCGACCTGCTGGATCACGCCATTGGGCGCCACCAGGTAATACTCCGCGCCAACACCGACCCAGCGCGTGCCCTTGCGCGGCGCCGGCAGGTTGTATTGCTTGTAGTCGTCGATCACATACTGGCGGTCCCTGAACTCGGTCGGCAGGCGGTCGCCTTTCTTCCATTGCTGCACCTGCATATACGGCGAGCTTTGCGCGGCAGGCGGCGCGGCCGTGGAGCCCGTCGTCGGCCTGGTGGTCCCCTTGGTGCTCCGGGTACCGGTGGTTCCGGTAGCGCCCGGGGGTTTGGTCGTGCCGGTGGCGTCAGGCATGGCTGTCGTGCCAGGGCTGCCTGTCATGCCTGGGGTGGTTGTCGGGCCTGGGGCGCCTGTCATGCCAGGCGTGGTGGTCGTGTCTGGGGTGCCGCCGGCGCCGGTGGCGCCAGCAGCGCCGGAGGCTGTGGCGCCGCCCTGTGCCTGCGCCAGGGCCAGCGGCGCTGCCAGCACGCTCGCGGCCAGCCACAGTGCCGGTATCGCTTTCTTGGTATTCATCGTGATCTCCTTGCGTACGGGAAAACCGAACTGCCGGAGGATCCGGACAGCACCTACAAGGTTAGAACACAAAAGTGCGCACCGGCCAACGCATATGCCGGGGTGCTGCACCGCACCAGGGCTGGTCCGGGCTACAGGTAGATCACCTCGATGGTGGCCATGCCTTCAAGCTGGATCGCGCTGGCGCCCGGCAGTTCACCCAGCCTGGCCAGGCCGGCCGAGACCTCGCCGCCCACGAGAAAGGTGCGGCCGCGCGCGAGTTGCCCGTTGGACACCCACGTGACCGCCTTGCCGTCGTTGCGCAAAACTCGGTCGCGGTCGCCCGCCTGCAGCACGGCTGGGATCAGGCATGCCTTAAAGCACGCGGCAAATGCGCGGGCAGGCCGCCGCTGCGCGCTTCCAGCGGCGCCCAGCGCTTACTGCGCGCCGCCCAGCAGGCCGTTGGCCCTGGCGTATTCGTACAGCTCGTGGTCATTGCTGAGCCCGAGCTTCTTCATCGCCACGCTCTTCTGCGCGCTGATGGTCTTGCTGCTGCGATTGGACTGGCGCGCGATCTCGACCAGCGGCACGCCGGCCGCGCACTGGCGCAGCACTTCCGGCTCGCGCCGGGACAGCCGCGCCCGCGGCTTCGGCGAGTCCAGCCCTCTGGCAGCGAGCAGCGCCTGCACCGAGGGCGGCAGGTAGCTATGGCCACGGAAGGCGGCATGAATTGCCGGCACCAGGTGCCGGACCGGATCGGTCTTGCTGAGAATGCCCGAGACGCCGGCCTGCTGGATATTGCGGATCAGCGCCGGGTTGTCGAGCATGGTAATGACGACGATGCGTGTGTGCGGATAGCGCCTGCGCAGCATCTGCAGCATCGGCAGGCCATCGCCGTGCTCGCCGCCGGGCATCGAGTAGTCCGTCACGATCACATCGCAGGGCGTGCTGTCCAGGTGCGCCACCAGTTCGCCGGAGTCGGCGGCGTGGCCCACTACGCTGAGCCCCACCTCGCACGCCAGCGCGCGCAGGATGCCACTGAGCACGACCGGGTGATCATCTGCGATCACGACCCTGATCATGGTTAAGCGTCTCCGGAACCTGACCGTGCGAGGCAGGCTTCCAGGTAAAGCCTGAGATCACCGATGCGATCCCGCGCGGCCTGCACGGCCCAGGCTGCACCGGCTTCCAGCTCCCGGCACAATTCGGCCGCCTCCTGCGCGCCGTCGACCTGCGCCAGGGCACCCCGCATGCGGTGCGCATGCGCCTGCACCGCATGCATGTCGCCACCGCCCGCGGCCGCGTGCAGGGCATCGAGATCAGCGTGCGTGGTCTGCACGAGCAGCGCTGGCGCCGCGTCGGCGTCATCCACGGCAGCTGGCATGGCGGCGACGGACGCAGCGCGCGTCGGCGCCAGATCCTGCAGGCATGCGGCCAGCGCCGGCAGCAAAACCGGCTTGCTGAGGCAGCGATCCATGCCAGCGGCCTGGCAACGCTTGGCTTCACCACCGTCGGCACTGGCCGTCAGTGCCACGATCGGCACCGCCGCCGTCTCACGCGAGCTGGTGCCAAGCACCAGCGTCACCGCAAAGCGGCTGCCCTCGCCCGGCGTGCTGGCGAACGCCACGTCGCCGCCCATCCGCCTGGCCAGCCGCCTGCAGATGGCCAGGCCAAGTCCTGCGCCGCCCTGGCGAGGCGCGCTCGCGGCATCGCCTTGCACAAAGGGCTCGAACAGGCAGGGCTGGAGTTCTTCGGCGATGCCGATGCCGGTATCGGCGACCTCCAGCATCAGCCGGACCCTGTCGGCAGGCGGCGGCAGCGGTTCGTGCCACATGCGGATAGTGACGCGCCCCTGCGCGGTGAACTTGATCGCATTGCGCACCAGGTTGGCGAGCACCTGCCTCACGCGCAGAGGATCGCCCACCAGCCACGGCAGGCCTGGCTGCGGCTCGCAGGAAAGCGCCAGGCCTTTGCCCAGGGCCAGCGGTGCCTGCGCACGCGCGACCGATTCCGCCAGCTCCACCGGATCGAACGGCACGGCGTCGAGCGCCAGCTGGCCGGCTTCAATGCGCGAATAGTCGAGCAGGTCATCAAGCAACTGCAGCAGCACGCGCGACGATGACGTGATCGTGGCCACCTGCTGCCGCTGCACGGCCGTCAGTTCCGTCATCGACAGCAGCTCAAGCGTGCCGAGCATGCCGTACAGCGGGGTCCGGATCTCGTGGCTCATGGCTGCGAGCAGGCGCGGGTTGACCGGGCGGGTCTCGGCGGCCTGCTCGCGCACTGCGCTGGTATCGGTGGGTTTCATCGGATCGCCCCGTCGTAGTGGGTGCGTGCGCGGCGCGCCAACCGGATTAGCGTTCGCGCCCGCGCTGCATGGCATGCAAAAAGAATAGCCCCGGCAAGCGCGGTTTGCCGGGGCTTTGGTTTGCATAGATTCGGTAAGGACTGAACGTTCGGAAGGCCTGCGTCCCGTGGGCAATCCGCGCACGACGATGCTCAACGTGGTGTTGAACTACTGAGGCCCCCCAGGAACGCTACCGCGCAGGCGCGCCGGGCAACTTCGCGCCTTGGCCCCGCTTTTGTATGGCTATGTATCCCGCTGCGGCGACGATACGTTGGGCAACAGAAACAGCCACCAGCCGCAACATCCGCGATACATCGCTCCTTTGAAATACGTGCCGTAGCCCGACGGCTTCCGTCGGCGATGGTCCATCACGCAAGGAGCAAAACCATGTTCAGTCATGTAGCGGTCGGCACCAACGACCTCGAACGCGCCAAGAAATTCTACGATGCCGTGCTGGGTGCGCTCGGCTATGGCGAAGGGGTACTGCGCCCCAAGGGCGACTATGTCTACGCCTCCGACAGCGGCCTTTTCATCGTGACGCCGCCGGTCGACGGGAAGCCGGCCACGCATGCCAACGGTGGCACCGTCGGCTTTGCCTGCCAGTCGGCCGAGCAGATCGAGCGCTGGCACGCCGCCGGCCTGGCCAATGGCGGCACATCGGTCGAGGATCCGCCCGGCATCCGCAACACCCCTGCCGGGGCGTTGTATCTCGCCTACATGCGCGATCCGGATGGCAACAAGCTGTGCGCGTTGCATCGCATGCCGGCCTGACACCATGCGAGCTGTGTCCCATTCCGCGAAAACTGGCAGAAATTCAGGGGTAATCGGGTGCTATCATCAGCCGGCACCGGCCGCCTCGGCCGCGAACCATCAAATGACGCAAGAGGAATGGGGCATTCGCAATCGCAGAAGCAGCAGACGCATGAGCGCATCGTGGAGGTTGCCGCGCGGCGTTTATGCGAGCATGGCCTGGAAGGGCTGAGCATCGCCAACCTGATGAAGGAGGTTGGCCTGACGCACGGGGGCTTTTACAAGCATTTCGAATCCCGCGACGAACTGGTCGCCGAAGCCCTTGCCTCTGCTTTCGCAAGCACCCAGGCACGCTCGGCCGCGCGAGCCACCTTCGAGGCGATGGTGTCGGCGTACCTGAGCAAGAGGCACCGCGACTCTCCGGGCAACGGCTGCGCCGTTGCGGCGGTGGTCAACGACATGGGCCGCGCCAACGAGGAGGCGCGCGCGCTATATACCGAGCAGGTACGCAAGAGCCTGGGAACTATCGGCGGGCTGCTGGCCGCGGCTGCCGATGCTGGCCACGATGCCGGAGCGATCGTCGCCCTGAGCACCATGGTCGGCGCGCTTGGCCTGGCTCGGGCGGTGGATGATCCAGCGCTGTCGGGAAAGATACTGGCCTCGGTACAGGAATTCCTGCTCGCGCAGTTCGATTCGGCGTCCGCCACGGACGACTAAGCAGGTCCCCTAAGGGCCGCGTCTGCGCTTCAGCATTCCGTCGGCCCCTCCTCTCACGAAGATCCCCGGCGCGCTTCATGCGCATACCTCATTGATCCCGCACGATTGATTCGCGCGAAAGGATGATGATTGACATCCATTTAGATGTCAATCATCATCCTCGACGGCCGCGGCGCACGACGTTCGCGCGCCCGCATAAGAGTCGTACATCGATCATGCGTTTCACAAAAAGAAAAAGAGGGGTCAAAACATGAAGTTCCTTGCTCAATGCCGCGCGCCTGGCAGCGCGGCATCCCGCGCCGTGCGCGCGTCGGTCTCGATGCTGGCTGCAATACTGCTGGCAACCGCCTGCGGTGGTGGTGGCGGTGACAGTGCTTCGACACCGCCACCACCACCACCCGTGCAGGAGCCGCTGGCCTATACGCCATTGTTCGCGGCCGATACGCCGCTGATGGAGCAGATCCAGTACCGCGAACCTGACGGCACGCTGGTCACGCTGATGGGCTCGCGCCCGACCGAGCGCCACGCACGCGAACGCGGCGAGCCGTGGGACGCCCCCGATGCGGGTCCGGGCCGTTACCTGACCTTCCCCACCTTCTACTTCCAGAACCGCACCTTCGGCCTCGAGATCCGCGACCATGTGCCGGCCGGGCGCCAGCGCATCGAGATTTATCTGCGGGTGAACCAGGGCATCTTCGACGGCACCACCTTCAGCCTGTTCCGCAATGTGCTCGATCCCAACGTGCGCGACTACGGCTGGGCGCTGAACTTCGGGTTCAACAATCCGAAGGAAGGCGGCCTGCCGATCTGCCGCGAGGGGCAGCCGCGCGAGGATTGCATGATGGTGGTCGATTCCAACTGGCGTACCGATCCGCACAGTACGCTGAAGATCGGCGACAGGATCGAGCTGGCGCCGGCACCCAGGCTCAAGCGCGATCCGGTGGTCGATGGCGGCGGCAGCCGCTACTACTCGTTCGAGCAGCTCTACGTCGTGGGCGTCGGCATGCGGCCGTGGTACGGCATCGTCCCGAACCTGGACTCCGAGGTCCTGCCTGACGAGACGCTGCTCGGCGGCCAGGCCAGCATCTCGTACAACTACTCGGAAGAACCGATGCGGGTGTTCCAGCAGATGGCGAACAATATCGGCATCGCCAACACCCAGCGCTTTGTCGAGGGCCGGCGCCTGTTCCACACCTCGTTCCTGGACGGCACGCACTCGGAACACGATGTCGACAACCCGAAATTCACCGCGCACATCGGCCAGCTCGGCCCACGCTACAACCAGCCGCGCTGTATCGAGTGCCATACCAACAATGGCCGCAGCGTGGCCGCGGGCATCGGCGCCAAGCTCGATACGCTTTCGTTCCTGACCGCCACGGCCGACGGCAAGGCCGATCCCGTCTACGGCCACAACGTGCAGCAGCACGCGCAGGATCCCGCTGCGCCTGCCTATGACGTGACCGTGCAGTCGTACGAGACCACGGTGCGCACCTTGCCCGATGGCGAGAAGGTGGAACTGGTCAAGCCGGTCTATGCGTTCAAGGGACCGGTGCCGGCGCGCTTCTCGACGCGCCAGGCGCCGCAGGTGATCGGCATGGGCCTGCTCGAGGCCGTTGCCGAGCCCACCATCCTGGCGCTGGCCGACCCGAACGATGCCAATGGCGACGGCGTGCGGGGCATCCCGAACTGGGTCGTCGATCCGGAGACTGGCAAGACCCACCTTGGGCGCTTCGGCTGGAAGGCCTCGAAGGGAAGCCTCAGGCAACAGGTCGCGGACGCGCTGCTGAAGGACATGGGCGTGACCTCTCCGGTCTTCCCGGACCGGGGTTGCCAGCGTGGCGCACCGGATTGCCGCGGCTCGACCGCGCCCACCGCGGTCAATGAAACCGAGCTGCAGCGCCTGTCGCACTACCTGTCGCTGATCGGCGTGCCGGCCCAGCGCAGCCTGCGCAGCGGCTTCCCGGATGGCATCCGGGTGTCGCCGGAGCATGACGTGAATCCCGCGCAGATCGCGCGCGGCAGCGAGCTGTTCGCGCAAGTCCGGTGCGTGGCCTGCCACACCCCGACCATGAAAACGGGCAACACGCACCCGTTTGCCGAACTGCGCGAACAGACCATCCATCCGTACAGCGACCTGCTGCTGCACGACATGGGCCCCGGCCTGGCCGACTCCCTCAGCGAGGGGCGCGCCTATCCGAGCCAATGGCGTACCGCGCCGCTGTGGGGCATCGGCTCGCTGCGCTTCGTCCAGGGCGGCGACCAGAACGTGCGCCTGCTCCACGACGGCCGCGCGCGCAACCTGCTGGAAGCGATCCTGTGGCACGGTGGCGAGGCAACGGACAGCCGGACGCGCTTTGAAGCGCTGCCGAAGGCTGACCGCAATGCCATCGCGGCGTTCCTGCAGTCGCTGTAATCCCGGGTGCCTGCCCGCTCTCCGGAGCGGGCAGGCGTGCACAAGCGTGACGGCTGGTCTCGCAGACCGATCCCATTCCTGAATTACAAATGAGCGTGCGCAAACGTATTGGCCACTGCCTGCTGGCAGTGATGATGGCATTCGCACTCGCCGCGTGCGGCGGTGGCGGGGAAGACAACACCACGAAGAATGGCAACGACAGCAATGGAGGCACGCCACCGGTCATGGCGCCCACCACGCCCCCTGCTTCGACACCGGCGACCGGCAAGAGCGCCAAGCGAGGCATCGCCTACGATCTCGCCAGCGCGGCCGACTTTGCCGCCCTGGCCCCCGGCGTTTCATGGTGGTACAACTGGGCCTCGCAGCCGAACGGCGCGGCGCCTGCCGATGCCAGGTCCGCCTACGGCATGGACTACATTCCCATGCTCTGGAACGACAACTTCGACGCCGTCGCCGTCGAGGCTTACCTGCTTGCCCGTCCGGGTATCCGGTACCTGCTGCTGATGAATGAGCCGAACCTGCTCGACCAGGCCAATCTCTCGCCGGCCGCCGCCGCCGCCGCATGGCCCCGCTACGAGAGCATCGCCGCTCGCACCGGCGTGAAACTGGTTGGCCCCGCGATCACATGGGGAACGATGCCAGGCTATGAAGACCCGGTAGCGTGGCTGGATGCGTTCTACGCTGCGTATCGTGCCGCCAACGGCAACCGCGACCCACGCATCGATTACCTCGCCTTCCACTGGTACGACTATGGCCTCGGCGGCCAGCTCGATCGCCTGGCCAAGTACGGCAAGCCGTTCTGGGTCACGGAGTTTGCCAACTGGCACGCAGGCAACGACGGCGCGCAGATCGACACGCTGGACAAGCAGAAGCGGCAGATGCAGGAGATGGTGGCGACGTGCGAACAGCGCGCTGACGTGTTCCGGTACGCGTGGTTCACGGGCAGGTGGAGCCATGACGTCCATTTCACCAGCCTGCTGGCCGCCGATGGAGCACTGACGGAGCTTGGGCGGTATTACCTCAGTCTGCCGTACTGAGCGGGGGAGCGCTGCACAACCGCTCTCCGCAGCGGTTGCACGTCACCCCCGCGATTTACTTGTGCTGCATCTCTACGACAGTCGGTTTTCCGTCGACGCTGTCGAAGGTTGCCGATACCGCATCGCCCTCCTTGAAGTTCTTCAGCGAAGCGCGGTCCTTGACCGGAAATGCCATGGTCATCGGGCCCATTCCGAGGTTGGCGATAGGACCATGCTTCAGCGTGACCTTGCCGGCCTGCACATCGATCTTCCTGATCTCGGCCGCCACGGGTTGCGGCGCCGGTTGCGAGGAGGCGGACGGCTTCATGTCCATGCCGCCCATCGAGCCCGCCGCGAATGCGGCCGGCATGGTGGCGAAAGCCAGTACGAATGCGAGAGTCTTGGCGGATTTCATTGCGGTTTCCGTTGAAGTGAAGGATGGGTGGAACCAGAAGGCGTTGTGATGTGGCGCCGACGTAGCAGCAGGTACACCGCCGGCACCACGAACAACGAAAGCAAAGGCGCCGTAAGCATGCCGCCGACCATCGGCGCTGCAATACGCTGCATGACCTCCGAGCCGGTGCCATGCGACCACATGATCGGCAGCAGGCCGGCAAGGATGACGGCGACGGTCATGGCCTTGGGGCGCACGCGCAGCACTGCGCCTTCCTGGATGGCGTCAAGCAGCGCGGACAGGCTGGCGTCGCCCCGAGCCTCGCGCGCGGTCCATGCCTGCTTCAGGTAGAGGAGCATGATGACGCCGAATTCCGCCGCCACGCCTGCCAGCGCGATAAAGCCGACCACGCCGGCAACCGACAGGTTGTAGCCGAGCAGGTAAAGCAGCCAGAAGCCGCCGATCAGCGCCAGCGGCAGCGTGCCCATGATCAGCAGCGCTTCATCGAGACGGCCGAACACCAGGTAAAGCAGCACGAAGATGATCAGCAGCGTGAACGGCACCACCACCTTCAGCCTGGCGGCTGCCCGCTCCAGGTATTCGAACTGCCCCGACCAACTCACTGAGTAGCCGGCCGGCATCGGGACCACCCTGGCGACGGCGGCCTGCATATCGTGGACGGCCGAACGCAGGTCGCGCCCGCGGATGTCGACGTACACCCAGCCGGACAGGCGGGCGTTCTCGCTGCGCAGCATCGGCGGCCCCTGCACCACCTGGATGCGCGCCACGTCGGACAGCACGATCTGCTGGCCCCTGTCGGTGACGATGGGCAGGCTGCGCAATTGCTCCACCGAATCGCGGTAATCGCGCGGATAGCGGACATTGATGGGGAAGCGCGCCAGGCCGTCGACCACCTCGCCCACATTGTCGCCGCCGATGGCCGACGAGACCACGCTCTGCACGTCCGCGATATTGAGGCCGTACCTGGCGGCTGCCAGCCGGTCGATATCGATGTCGACGTAGCGCCCGCCCGCCAGGCGCTCGGCCAGCGCCGACGTGACGCCCGGCACGGTCTTGACGGCCTCCTCGATGCGCGTCGCCAGGCGGTCGATCTCCCTCAGGTCGGCGCCCGCCACCTTGATCCCGACTGGGCTCTTGATGCCGGTGGCCAGCATGTCGATCCGGTTGCGGATCGGCGGCACCCAGATATTGGACAAACCCGGCACCTTCACCACGCGGTCGAGTTCCTCCACCAGCTTGTCGGTGGTCATGCCGGCACGCCACTGGTCGCGCGGCTTGAACTGGATGGTGGTCTCGAACATCTCCAGTGGCGCCGGATCGGTCGCGGTATCGGCGCGGCCTGCCTTGCCGAATACGGTTGCCACCTCCGGCACGGTCCTGATCAGGCGATCGGTCTGTTGCAGCAACTGCGCCGCTTTGCCGGCGGATAGCCCCGGCAACGCCGACGGCATATAGAGCAAGTCGCCCTCGTCGAGCGGCGGCATGAACTCGCCGCCGATTCGCATGGCCGGCCACGCCGTCGCGGCTAGCAGCACCGCGGCGATCGCCAGGGTGGTCTTGGGCCAGGCCAGCACCCGCGCCAGCACCGGGCGATAGGCGCGGATCAGCCATCGGCTCAACGGATTGGACTGCTCCGACGGAATCCGGCCGCGGATCAGGTAGCCCATCAGCACCGGGACCAGCGTTACCGACAGGCCTGCCGCCGCCGCCATTGAATAGGTCTTGGTAAAGGCCAGCGGCGAGAACAACCGGCCCTCCTGCGCCTCCAGCGTAAATACCGGGATAAACGACAGCGTGATGATCAGCAGCGAGAAGAACAGCGCCGGTCCCACCTCGGCCGCCGCTTGCCCGATCACGCTCCAGCGCTCGCTGCCCGTCAGCTTGCGGCCGGGTTGGTCCGTATGCCAGTGCTCCAGGTGCTTGTGCGCGTTCTCGATCATGACGACCGCGGCATCGACCATGGCACCGATGGCAATGGCGATGCCGCCCAGTGACATGATGTTGGCGTTGATGCCCTGGTAGCGCATCACCAGGAAGGCCGCCAGCACACCCAGCGGCAGCGAGACGATGGCCACCAGCGCGGAACGCAGGTGGAACAGGAACAGCAGGCAGACCAGCGCGACAACGATGAACTCTTCGACCAGCTTGTGGGTCAGGTTTTGCACCGCGCGGTGTATCAGCGCGGAGCGGTCGTAGGTGCTCACGATCTGCACGCCGGCCGGCAGGCTCTTCTGCAGCGTGGCGAGCCTGGCCTTGACCGCCTCGATGGTTTCCAGCGCGTTCTTGCCCGAGCGCATCACGATGACGCCGCCGGCAACCTCGCCCTGGCCATCGAGTTCGGCGATGCCGCGCCGCGTCTCCGGACCGAGCTGCACGGTAGCGACATCGCCCAGCCGCACCGGAATCCCGGCGTCGCTGGTCACCAGCGGGATCTGCCGGAAGTCGTCGAGCGTCTTCAGGTAGCCGCTGGCGCGGACCATGTACTCGGCCTCGCCCATTTCCAGCACCGACCCGCCGGCTTCCTGGTTGGCGCCTTTGAGCGCAGCCAGCACCTTGCCTTGCGACAGGTTGTAGGCGCGCATCCGGTCCGGCATCAGCACGACCTGGAACTGCTTCACCATGCCGCCGAGCGACGCGACCTCGGCGACGTTGGGCAGCGATTTGAGCTCGAAGCGCAGGAACCAGTCCTGCAGTGCGCGCAACTGGCCGAGGTCATGCTGGCCGGTCTTGTCCACCAGCGCGTACTCGTAGATCCAGCCGACGCCGGTGGCGTCGGGCCCCAGCGCCGGCCTGGCCGCCGCGGGCAGGCGGGATTGCACCTGGTTCAGGTATTCCAGCACGCGCGAGCGCGCCCAGTACAGGTCGGTGCCATCCTCGAACAGCACGTAGACAAAGGAATCGCCGAAGAAAGAATAGCCTCGCACCGTCCTGGCGCCGGGTACCGACATCATCGTGGTGGTCAGCGGATACGTGACCTGGTTCTCGACGATCTGCGGCGCCTGGCCGGGAAACGGCGTGCGGATGATGACCTGCACGTCGGACAGGTCAGGCAGGGCGTCGAGCGGCGTGCTGCGCACGGCCCACAGGCCCCATGCGGTCAGCAGGACCGTGGCCAGCAGCACGAGGAAGCGGTGGCGAATCGAGGCCAGGATCAGGCGCGCGATCATTGCCGGCTCCCTTGGGCGCTGGCTGCCGGCTCGACCGACGACAGCCTGGCCACGCCATCGTTGTCGAGATGAAAGCGGAAGCGGATGTTGTCGCCTGCCTTCAGTCCGTTGGGCAGGCCCGTTGGTGGCGCGGCGAAGTCCATGGTCATCGCGCCCCACTGTGCCGACGGAATCGGACCGTGCGAGATCGTGACGCTCTCGGCGCCGTTCACGGCTTCGATGCGGCCGGTGCCTTCATGCTCGGCGGCCGGCACGGCCGGCGCCGCAGGCGCGGTCGACATGCGTGCGGCGGTGCCGCGCAGGCTGGCTTCAGAGTCGAGCAGGAACTGGCCGGACGTGACCACTTTCTGCCCCGGCTTCAGTCCGTCCAGCACCTCGACCATGCCCTCGGCCTCTTGGCCGGTCTTGATTTCGGTCGCGACAAAGCCCGCCTTGCCTGCATCCACCATGACGATGTTGCGCTGCCCTGTGCGAATGACCGACTCCGCCGGGATCAGCAGCGCGTCCTTTCCGGCGCCGCTGTCAAAGCTGACCGTCACGAACATCCCCGGCAACAGCTGCCTGCCCTTGTTGGGCAGGACAATGCGGGCCCTGACCGTTCGTGTCGCCGGATTGACGTCGGGGAGGATGGCGTCGACCTTGCCGGCGATGGCATCGGCCGCGCCGCCCGGCTGTACCCTGGCCCCGACGCCAGGGCGGATCGCGCCGGCCTGCCCCGACGGGATCTCGGCAATCACCCACACCTGGCTGAGGTCGGCCAGGCGGAAGAGGGTCATGCCAGGCGAGACGGTCATGCCCTCGCGCACCCCCACCTCGGTCACGAGCCCATCGACCGGGCTCACGACGGCAAGATTGGGCTGCAGCTTGCCCGAGGACTCCACCGCGCGGACCTGGTCCGGCGTCATGCCCGCCTGCAGCATGCGGGCCCTTGCGGCACCGCGCAGGTCGCCAGAATGCTCGCCCGCCGCCATGCGCGAGACGGCAAGAAACTCCTCCTGGGCCGCGACCCAGTCGGGCGAATACAAGGTCGCCAGCGGCTGGCCCCGCCGGACGGGGTCGAGGGTGGCCCTGACCGCAACCTGCTGGACGAAGGCGTTGGTGCGCGCCTGGATCACGCGCACGCTGCGCTCGTCGATGGCGACATTGCCGGGCGCCTGGAGCACGGCGCCCAGCCGCCCGGACTTGACCTCGGCCGTGCGAATACCCAGGTTCTGGGCGACGTGGCTGTCCACCGTGACACCACTCCCGCCGCCATCACCGTCCGCGTAGACCGGCACCAGCTGCATGTCCATGAATGGGGACTTGCCCGGTTTGTCGAAGCGCTGGCCGGGCACCATGGGATCGTGCCAGTACAGGATCTTCTTGCCGGTTCGGGGGTCGGTGTCGCCGGCTTTAAGGGCGGATTCCGCACCGGGCACGGCCGACGTCTGCGCGGACTGCGTTCCCCGTGCAAGCCCGAGCCGGTAGGCGCCGTAGAGAGCGGCGCAGACGACAAACAGCCCGGCCATCGCTGCAATGGCGTGCTTTTTCATTTGGCTTCCTTCATGGCGGGCTCGGTCTGCGCGGTGGGCAGCGGCACCAGGTAGTTCAGGTCGGCCCACAGCTTCGCGGTCTTTGCCTCGAGCAGCAGGCGATCCATGGCGGTATCGATGGCGCGATGGTTCGCTTCGGCGACGGCCAGCAGCGGGCCCGTGTTGGCCCGGTAGGCCGTCAGCGCCGCCTCCGCCTGCGCGCGGGCGAGCGGCAAGGTCTTGTCGTCGTAGCGTCGCAGGCGCTCAAGGTTGCGCTGCAGTTCGGCAAGCCGGGCGCCGACCATGGCCTGGGTATTGCGCCGGATCACTTCCAGCCTGGCCCGCGCTTCGCCTGCCTGCGCCAGCCGCGCCGATATATCCCGGTCCTGGCGATTGCCCTGGTCCCACGGCACCGGGAAGCTGACATTGAGCGATCCCATATTGGAGTAGGCCGAGCCGCGCTGGCTGTACATCAGCTCGACCGTCACATCGGGCCTGGCGGCTTGCCTGGCCAGCTGGATCTCCGATTCCGCCAGGGCCACGTCGCGCTGCGCAGCCGAGAGTTCGGGCACGGCCTCGAATTCGCCCTGCGCCAGTTGCAAGGCGCCCTGCGGCACGTCGAGCAGCGGCCGGTCCGATAGCGGCCGCCGGGCCGCGGCGCCGATCCAGCGTTCCAGGTTGAGCGTGGCGGTAGCCAGGGCGGCCCGGTTCTCGTCCTCGCGGTCATGCAGTTTCTGGATTTCCAGCTCCATCGCCAGTACGTCCGCGCGCGAGCCGCGCCCGCCCCGGTAGGCAGCAGTGGCCGCCTGCACCGCCAGTTCAAGCGGCTGGCTGTGATGGCCGAGCAGGACGCCGGCCTGTTCGGCATACCAGCGGTCGAGCCAGGCACTTACGGCATTGCGCTGCACGTTGGCCAGTCCGACTGCGCGCTGCGCCTCGGCGGCGGCGGCTTCCGCTTCGAAACGCGCCGCTTTGGCGCGACGCTTGTCCGCGCGCGTGAATTCCTGTGTCACGCTGACGGAGCGCATGGTCATGGAGTCTCGGCTCAGCGAGAACTGGTCAGAGCCGTTGACAGGAACATTGTTGATCCCGAGCTTGAGCACGGGGTCCGGCAGCTGGCCGGCGGCGACCGCCATTTGCACGGCGGCCTCGACGGCGCCGCGCGAGGATTCGGCGTCGCCTGCATGACCGCTCGCGATCGCAACGGTTTCCGCGAGGGACAGCGAAGATTGCGCGGGGGCGCCCTGCGGCGCGGCCAGGCCGACAGCAGGCGCGCTAAGCAGCGCCACGGTCAGGTGACGTAGAAAATGCATAAAGCCTCCGGGAGCGACAACTGCCGCCCGCACGGGAAGCGGGCAGCACCAGGTGACGTCGAACCGGAGGCTAAGTCTGGAAACTGCAGTGAAGGATGTTGAGCGGTGGCGGACCGCGTGCCTCCGCCTTGGCGTGCAGAGCGACGCGTACCTCCGCGAGCTCCACGGGCGTCGGCTCAATGACGCGCATCAGTACCGGCATGAAGGCCGGAAGTTGCGGCGATACATGATCGGCACTCTTGGAATCGGCCTGGCAGTGCGCCAGGCAAAGACCACTCTGGTCGATACGCTTGTTGTCCTCACTCGCGGCCATGTCGGGACACGACTCGGTCATTGCCGCCATCGCGCCGCTGCTCGCCATCTGGTAGCGGCTTCCGGCGCAGGCGTACGTCGCCGCTGCCAGTTGGACTGCCAGGAAGACAACGAGGAGGACGCCGGCGAACCATGGCCGCCGGCAGGCGGAATAACGCAAGCTTTGCAGTGCCGTGGGCGAGATAGTCGCAAGCATACTGTCTTTTGCGGGCGTTGCAACCCGGCTGCGTGGCAGGCCGTGGCACCTCTGGCTGCAAGGCTTCATCGCCAACGGGCCGCTCGTTCTCTTACTGGCCCTGCGCCCCGCGATACCGCGGCAGAGGCGCTGCCTCCCTGTCATCACGATGTCTTGGTCGCCGTGTACGTTGCCGCGTCAAAATGTCACAGGCATCGTCAGCCGGGGCATTTTTCCCATATCTATTCTTCTACATTTCCATTATTGTGGAATAATGGAAGAAAACGATGTCGCACAGGGCGACCCAGATGGTCAGGTAGCGTTCGAAGAAGCCAATGGCGGGCTTGGTCGAAATGGGGGCGTGGGTGGTGGCGTTTTGATTCATGAGTTCCGGCGCCTTCAGTTCTTCGCGATCGCGTTGAGCGCGTCCTGCAGTTCGGCGTTGCTCATGGTTTCCAGCGGCAACGCCAGCAATTGCAGCATGCGGTAGCTAATGGCCTCGCGCGTCAGTTCGAAAACCGCAAGCTGGGTGTCGCGCACTGCGTGGCGGGCCCATCGTCGCTGATCGGCGCCAGCAACTTCTCGAGCTGGCCGTGGCGACGGCGATCAGCCTGTTCGGCTTCAAGTCGGGGGCAGCGCTCGCGACGGTGGTCGGCGTGCTGATTGAAGTGCCGGTCATGCTGCTGTTCGTCAGCATCGTCAATCGGACCCAATCCTGGTATGAAGCGGGGTCGAAGGCCTGACGCTTGCCCCCAGGCAAACAACAAGAACTGCTTAACGCCCGGCCCTGGTCCCGGGCGTTTTTTGTTTCCGCCCAAGGAGGGCCCGGTATGCGCAGCGCCATCGATGGCAGGCAAGTGACCGCCTCACCCGCACCGCCGGTACGGCTAGCCGTGGTTGTGCCTGCGTTGGGCATTGCGCAGATTGCCTCGTGGGGCAGCCTCTACTATGCGTTTGCGGTGTTGTCCGGGCCGATCCAGGCTGAACTGCAGATCGATCAGCCGGTTCTCTTCGGGGCGTTCACGCTGGCACTGCTGGTGTCCGCGCTGACAGCGCCCCGGTGCGATCGACCGCTTTGGCGGCAAGCGCATCCTGTGCGCCGGTTCCCTCCTCGCCGCGCTGGCACTGGGGACGCTGGCGATGGCGCTGGCGCCGCTGTGCTATGCCTTTGTGGCGTCGAGCGGCGCGCCTTTCGTATGGCGGGTGTTGGCGCTGTCAGCGCTGGCAAGTCTGTCGCTGGTGTTGCTGATTGCGGCGACCCGATCAGGGATGTCGCGCAGGTGCCGCCTGTCCCGACCGCAACCAGGCTACGGCAGCGCCGGCTGGCCTGCGTCGGCGATCGTAGTGCTCAGGCCGTCTGGGACGAGACGCGGCGCCGCTTTGCAACTTCCGGCTTGCATTCCACCTTCGCCACGCCGCAGCCCTCAGGACTGCCCTCGCAGCAATGCTCCATCAGGAAGGCAATGAGTTCGTTCATCTTGTCGAACTGTGCCCGGTAAATCACGAACTTCCCTTCCTGGGTGCTCTTGATCAGACCGGCGTGGACCAGTTCTTTCAGATGGAAAGACAGCGTGGCGGGCGGCACGCCTAACGCTTCGCCGATCCGGCCCGCGCTGACGCCTTCCAGGCCGGCCTGCACCAGCAAGCGGAAGATCGCGAGTCGGGAATCCTGGGCAAGTGCAGCCAGCGCTGCGACGGCGGTTTCGTTCTTCATTTGTCGAACTGTAGAGGCATTGGCGCAACCGGCGCAAGCTTGGGCGGGGCAAACCCAGGCGCAAAAAAGCCCGCAAGATTGCGGGCTCGGAGATGAATCCTTGCAAGACCTGCCAGGCAGGGCTCAGAACGGAATATCGTCGTCCATATCCTCGAAGCCATTCGACGGCGCCTGCTGCGGACGGCGCGCACCGCCACTCTGACCACCACCCTGGCCGCCACCCTGGCCGCCACCCTGGGCGCCACGGCCGCCGCCATAGCCGCTACCGCCGCCGCCCGAGGCTTCACGGCTGTAGCCACCGCCACCAGCGCCGCCGTAGCCACCTTCGTCACCACCGCCGCCGCCACCCTGGCGCGCACCCAGCATTTGCATCTGGTCGGCGACGATTTCCGTCGAGTACTTATCCTGGCCGGACTGGTCCTGCCACTTGCGGGTGCGGATGCGGCCTTCGATATAGACCGACGAGCCCTTGCGCAGGTACTGGCCGGCGATCTCCGCGAGCTTGCCGAAGAAGGCGATGCGGTGCCACTCGGTGGCTTCCTTCATCTCGCCGGACCCCTTTTCCTTGTAGCGGTCGGTGGTCGCCAGGCGGATATTGGTGACGGCGTCGCCGCTGGGCATGTAGCGCGTCTCGGGGTCTGCGCCGAGGTTGCCGACGAGAATGACTTTGTTGACCGATGCCATTTGAATGTTCTCCAAAAGCCACGCGCTGTGTTGAAAAGCGTGGCAATACGATAAGGGTGAAGCTAACTGTAGTGTGACCCGATACTGCGCCAGCGGCTACCGCATCCGGCTGCCTTGCCCGTCACCGCGGCGCCGCCAGGCGCAGCAACGTAAACGAACATCGCGCCCCCGGCCGGACGTCGGGTGGCGCGATCATGCTAGGCCATTTTCAGGCCGGAATTCTTTACGGTTCGATGCGGCTTGGGCCAGCTTCGGGTGCAGATTCAGGCCGCTGCTGCCGGCGCGCCTTCCTGTCCACGGGCCGGCGGCGCCTTCATGCTCCAGGCGATTATAAGCCAGAGCAGCAGCACCGCCGCGCAGCCGACGAACACCGCGCTGCGCCCTTCATGCTTGAGCAGCCAGCCGCCCCCGGCGCCGCCCAGGAACAGGCCCAGCGCCTGCGTGGTGTTGTACACCCCCAGCGCCGCCCCCCGCGCAGCCGCGGCATAGCGCGATACCAGCGACGGCTGCATCGCTTCCAGCACGTTGAACGCGACAAAGAAGAGCAGCAGCACGCCGACGATGGCCCACAGGCCATGCACGGCGGCGAACAGCAGTTGCACCGCCGTCATCAGCGCGACCGCGCCGAGCAGCACCGGACGCACGCGCCCGTAGCGCTCGGCCGCCATCATCGGGCCCAGCATCAGCACGAACGACACCAGCACCACCGGCAGGTAGACCTTCCAGTGCTGGTCCAGCGGCATGCCGGCATCGCTCAGCATGGTCGGCACCACCATGAACATCGCGACCTGCGAGGCATGCAGCGCGAGCACGCCGACGTTCAGCCGCGCCAGGTCGGCATTGAGCAGCACGTGGCGGAACGGCAGGCGCACCGGGTGCGGCGCCGGCGGGCTCGGCACCAGGAACAGCGTCACGGCAATGGCGACCACGCCCAGCACCGACATCAGGCCGAAGATGCCCGACATGCCGATGCTGTGCAGCAGTGGCGAGGCGATCACCAGCGATAGCGCAAAGGTCAGGCCGATGCTGCCGCCGACCATCGCCATGGCCTTGGTGCGATGGCGCTCGCGCGTCAGGTCGGCGATGCAGGCGGTGATAGCCGCGGAAATCGCGCCCATGCCCTGCAGCGCGCGGCCGGCGATGATGCCGGTGAGCGTGTCCGAGAACGCGGCTACCAGCCCGCCCGCGATGAACAACAGCAAGCCGGCCACCATCACCGGCTTGCGCCCGACGCGGTCGGACAGCCAGCCCAGCGGAATGTGCAGGAAGGCCTGCATCAGGCCGTAGATGCCCATGGCCAGGCCCACGCGCTGGGCATCCTGCCCGTCGGGCAGGGTGAGCGCGTATTCGGCAAAGACTGGCAGGATCAGGAACAGGCCCAGCATGCGCAGCGCGAAAATGCTGGCCAGCGACACGCTGGCGCGCAGCTCGGTGCGCGTCATGCGTTCGCGGGCGGGAGCCTGGGATGCGCCGGCAGGGCTCGCATCCGGGGAAGAAGACTGGATCGGCGGCATTGCGATCGGGGTGATCTTGGTGTTCTCGGAATCGGGTCAGCTGAGGATCGGGCTGGCGGCGCGCGGTTGCCTGTTTTGGTCGGCTCGCGGAGGTCGTGGCCCCCGCTTTCGGGGCCGGGCCGGCGGCGGCTGTGCCGGGTTTCCGGTGCAAGCCCTGTCCGGGCGGACAACCGCGGAAACCGAAGTTGGGTATATTAACAGGTTTGCTCCTTCGCGCTTCCCGGGTCACCTGGCCATGCCAGCTGGCCCCCGGCGTGTGCCCGGGCGCGCATTCCGGCCGTCGCCAGCGGTCGGAAGTGCCAATCGAGGCACTTGTTTCTGCCATTCCTTCAGACAACTCTGCCACCTCCGGCGGGGAACGGCCTGTCTGGCGACGACTTTTCGGCATATGGAAGAAATCAAGATCCGTGGGGCGCGTACCCACAACCTGAAGAACATCAATCTCGACCTGCCGCGCAACCGGCTGATCGTGATCACCGGCCTGTCGGGCTCGGGCAAGTCCTCGCTCGCCTTCGACACGCTCTATGCCGAGGGCCAGCGCCGCTACGTGGAGTCGCTGTCCGCCTATGCCCGCCAGTTCCTGCAGCTGATGGAAAAGCCGGACGTGGACCTGATCGAAGGCCTGTCGCCGGCGATCTCGATCGAGCAGAAGGCCACCAGCCACAACCCGCGCTCGACGGTCGGCACCGTCACCGAGATCCACGACTACCTGCGCCTGCTGTATGCCCGCGCCGGCACCCCCTACTGCCCCGACCACAACCTGCCACTGCAGGCGCAGAGCGTGTCGCAGATGGTGGATGCGGCACTGGCGCTGCCGGAGGACACCAAGCTGATGATCCTGGCGCCGGTGGTGGTCGACCGCAAAGGCGAGCATTCGGACCTGTTCGACAGCATGCAGGCGCAGGGCTTCGTGCGCTTTCGCATCCGCTCGGGCGGCGGCACCGCGCACGAGGCCGAGGCCAGGGTCTACGAGGTCGACGCGCTGCCCAAGCTGAAGAAGACCGAGAAGCACAGCATCGACGTGGTGGTCGACCGCGTGAAGGTCCGCGCCGACATCAAGCAGCGCCTGGCCGAATCGTTCGAGACCGCGCTGCGCCTGGCCGATGGCCGCGCGCTGGCGCTGGAGATGGATACCGGCAAGGAGCACACCTTCAGCTCGCGCTTTGCCTGCCCGATCTGCTCGTACTCGCTGCAGGAGCTGGAGCCGCGGCTGTTCTCGTTCAACAACCCGATGGGCGCCTGCCCGAGCTGCGACGGGCTGGGCCAGATCACCTTCTTCGATCCCAAGCGCGTGGTGGCCTTCCCCAACCTGTCGCTGGCCTCGGGCGCGATCAAGGGCTGGGACCGCCGCAACCAGTTCTACTTCCAGATGCTGCAGAGCCTGGCGGCGTACTATGACTTCGACACCGAGACGGCGTTCGAGGAGCTGCCGGAGAACGTGCAGCAGGTGGTGCTGCACGGCTCGGGCGAGCAGGAAATCCCGTTCACTTATATCAACGAACGTGGGCGCACCACCGTGCGCGCGCATGTGTTCGAAGGGATCATCCCCAACCTGGAGCGGCGCTACCGCGAAACCGATTCCGTCGCCGTGCGCGAGGAACTGGCCAAGTACCAGAACAACCAGCCCTGCCCGGCCTGTCACGGCACGCGCCTGCGCACCGAGGCGCGCCACGTCAAGCTGGGCGAGGGCGAGCAGGCGCGCGCGATCTTCGAGATCAACGGCTGGCCGCTGCGCGACGCGCTGACGTACTTCCTGACGCTGGACATGCACGGCGCCAAGCGCGAGATCGGCGACAAGATCATCAAGGAGATCTCCGCGCGGCTGAACTTCCTGAACAACGTCGGGCTGGATTACCTGTCGCTGGAGCGCAGTGCCGATACGCTGTCGGGCGGCGAGGCGCAGCGCATCCGGCTGGCGTCGCAGATCGGCTCGGGCCTGACCGGCGTGATGTACGTGCTGGACGAGCCCTCGATCGGCCTGCACCAGCGCGACAACGACCGCCTGATCGGCACGCTCAAGCACCTGCGAGATATCGGCAACTCGGTGCTGGTGGTCGAGCATGACGAGGACATGATCCGCGCCTGCGACTATGTGGTCGATATCGGCCCGGGTGCCGGCGTGCACGGCGGCATGATCGTGGCCGAGGGCACGCCGCGGCAGATCGAGGAATCGCCGGCATCGCTGACGGGACAGTACCTGTCGGGCCAGCGCCGCATCGAGGTGCCGAAGAAGCGCTCCGCGCCGGACGACGAACGGCTGCTGCGCATCGTCAACGCCAGTGGCAACAACCTGCGCAACGTCACCGCCGAGGTACCGGTCGGCCTGTTGACCTGCATCACCGGCGTTTCCGGCTCAGGCAAGTCGACGCTGATCAACGACACGCTTTACCACGCGGTGGCGCGCCACCTGTACGGCTCCACGCCGGAACCGGCCGCGCACGACCGTATCGAGGGGCTGGAGCATTTCGACAAGGTCATCAACGTCGACCAGAGCCCGATCGGCCGCACGCCGCGCTCCAACCCGGCTACCTACACCGGCCTGTTCACGCCGATCCGCGAACTGTTCGCCGGCGTGCCGTCGGCCAAGGAGCGCGGCTACGATCCGGGCCGCTTCTCGTTCAACGTCAAGGGCGGGCGCTGCGAGTCCTGCCAGGGCGACGGCGTGCTCAAGGTCGAGATGCACTTCCTGCCCGACGTCTACGTGCCTTGCGACGTCTGCCACGGCAAGCGCTATAACCGCGAGACGCTGGAGGTGCTGTACAAGGGCAAGAACATTTCCGAGGTGCTGGACCTGACCGTCGAACAGGCGCATGAATTCTTCAGCGCGGTGCCGGTGGTGCGGCGCAAGCTGCAGACGCTGCTGGACGTGGGCCTGGGTTATATCCGACTGGGGCAGTCGGCGACCACGCTGTCGGGCGGCGAGGCGCAGCGCGTCAAGCTGTCGCTGGAGCTGTCCAAGCGCGATACCGGGCGCACGCTCTACATCCTGGACGAACCCACCACCGGGTTGCACTTCCACGATATCGAGCTGCTGCTCAAGGTCATCCACAAGCTGCGCGACCAGGGCAATACCGTGGTCATCATCGAGCACAACCTCGATGTCATAAAGACCGCGGACTGGCTGATCGACATGGGCCCGGAAGGCGGTGCGGGCGGTGGGCAGGTGATCGCGCGCGGCACGCCGGAGGATGTCGCCAGGAGCAAGGCCAGCTTTACCGGCAAGTACCTGGCGCCGCTGCTCAAGCGGGCCTGAGTTCAGTCCAGCCCGGCGGCTGGCAGCACGCGCGTGCGCCGCGCGGCGCCGCCGGACTGCAGCTCGATCGCGACGCCGCCGCCGCTGTCCGCGCCGTGCCCGGTCAGCGCGGTGATCACTACCTGGTGCGTGACCAGCAGGTAAGGCCCGCCGCGCGGGTCGAGGCCGTCGATAAAGCGCGACAGCTGCGCGGTCTGTGCTTCGCGGCGCTGCGCATCTGCGCCAAAAAATGAATTGAGCAATGGCTGGACCCGCACCGGACCCAGGTCGATCAGGCGTGCGGTGTCCTGGCAACGGCACCAGGCGCTGCTGTAGACCTGCGTCGGCCGGAAGCCTGCCGCCTTCCAGCTGCTACCGAGCCTGGCCGCCTGCTGCCGGCCATTCACGTCCAGGTTGCGTTGGGTCGAACAGTCGTCCAGTTTGAAACCCGGTGGATCTCCGACTCCCGGCGCACTCGCATGCCGCAGCACGACGACGACATTGGGGCGCTTCAGCTCACTAACGGCGATTTCGCCCTGTGATGCCGGAACGACCTGGGCGGCGGCCACGGATGGCGCCATGGCAAGCCATGCAAGGAAGAGGCGAAGAAGCGGCATCGGCGTCTCCGGTGACGGGCCAGTCCATCCTGTATAGCAGGTACGCGTGCCAGGCAAAGATCGCCCTGCCCGCTTGCATTCACCACCCCGCGCCCTACCATGAACCGGACGACGGCAAGCCGCGCCGCAATTCAGGAGCCAGCCATGGAACTGACGGTCGTACCGGTGACCAAGCCGGAAGCCACCAACTTCATCCTCGGTCAGTCGCACTTCATCAAGACCGTGGAGGACCTGCACGAGGCGCTGGTGGGCACCGTGCCCGGTATCCGCTTCGGGCTGGCGTTCTGCGAGGCCTCGGGCAAGCGCCTGGTGCGGTGGTCGGGAACGGACGAAAGCCTGATTGACCTGGCCTGTGAGAATGCGCGCGCCATCGGCGCGGGGCATAGCTTCCTGATCTTCCTCGGCGACGGTTTCTTTCCGGTGAACGTGCTGCCCGCGGTGCGGGCGGTGCCGGAGGTGTGCAGGATTTTCTGCGCGACGGCCAATCCGACGCAGGTGATCATCGCCGAGACCGATGCCGGGCGTGGCGTGGTTGGCGTCATTGATGGCGCCTCGCCGCTGGGGATCGAAACCGAGGCGGATGTGGCCGAGCGGAAGGCGTTGTTGCGGAAGTTCGGCTACAAGCTCTAGCGCAGCGCTTCGTGCTGCGCCGCCTGCACCCTCGGCACCGGCGGCACGTCGTCTTCCTTCATCCGGCTCCGGTTCAACACCCCAGCCTGCTCCAGCACCGGATAAGCCGTCGCACAGAACAGCGAATTCAGCCGCTTCAGCTCGCTGATCACGTCCAGGTGCAGCGAGCTGGTTTCAATGCTCTCCGCGGTCTGCACCGCCACGCGCTGCAGATGGGTGCGCGCGTACTTGCGCTCCAGTTCGCGGAAGTTGGCCTTTTCGGCCATCAGCGCCTGCGCGCTCTTGAGATCGCCGTTGAGGAACACCGACAAACCCAGCCGCAGGTTGGCGACCAGCCGCGCATGCATCTCGGCGATCTCCTGCATGCCCGCCTCGGAGAACATCAGGTTGTGGGCGATCTTCTTGTCCTTGGTATCGAGCAGGATGCGCTCGATGATGTCGCCGGCGTGTTCCAGGTTGATGGTCAGCGAGATGATTTCGGTCCAGCGCTGGCCGTCGCGCTCGTCCAGCGCTTCCAGGCTGATGCGGGTCAGGTAGAGCTTGATCGCGGTGTAGAGATCATCGACCTCGTTGTCGATGCGGCAGGTGGCGGTGGCCAGCTTGGCGTCGTTGGTGCGCAGCACGCGCAGCATGTTGTCGAGCATCTGCTCGACGCGGTCGCCGATGCGCAGCACTTCGCGCGAGGCGTTGGACAGCGCCAGCGTGGGCGTGGACAGCGCGGCGGTGTCGAGATGGCGCGGCGTGACCTGGCTGTCGCCGGTATTGCGTCCGGGTAGCACCTTCTCGCACAGGCGCGCCAGCGGCCCGGTCGCGCCCAGCAGCAGCACCGCCAGCGTGACGTTGAAGAGCAGGTGGAAGTTGACGATCAGCCGTTGCGGGTCATGGTCGAGCAGCGCCAGCAGTTCTTCGGCCTGACCCAGCAGCGGCAGCGCGACCAGGCAGCCCAGCAGGCGCGACAGCAGATTGCCCAGCGTCACGCGCTTGCCCGGCTGGTTGTTGCCCGAGGTGGTCAGCAGCGCCGATATGCCCGAGCCCAGGTTGGCGCCCAGCACCAGCGCCAGCGCCACGTGGATCGACACCACGCCGGCAGAGGCCAGCGCGCCGCAGAACAGCACCACGGCCAGGCTGGAATAGCACAGGATGGTCAGGAAGGCGCCGATCAGCATGTCGAGCGCGGTGTCGCCGGTCAGCGTGCTGAACAGCACCTTGACGCCGGCGGCCTGGACCACGGGGCGCGTCGCGATGGAGATCAGCTCGAGCGCCAGCGTGATCAGGCCCAGCCCGATCAGCACGCGCCCGACGTGGCCCGGCTTGCTGCCCTTCCAGCTCAGATGGCAGATCACGCCAACGAAGATCAGCAGCGGCGACAGCCACGACAGGTCCAGCGAGAACACCTGCACCATCAGCGCGGTGCCGACGTTGGCGCCGAGCATGATGGCCAGCGCCGGTGCCACGGCGATCAGGCCCTGGCCGACGAAGGAACTGACGATGACCGCGGTGGCGTTGCTGCTCTGGACCAGCCCGGTGACGCCGAGGCCGGCAGCAAAGGCGGTGAAGCGATTGGAGACGCTGGTCGACAGGACGTGGCGCAGGTTGGCGCCGTAGACGCGCAGGATGCCGACCTTGACGATGTTCGTGCCCCAGACAAGGAGGGCCACGCCTGATAACAGGTGAAGGAGTACGCCCATTGTGCGCCTTTGTGTGACCGGTGCCGAAATACTGCCAGGAGGCTCGGCCCGATCATCGTGTCGTTGTCAAGGGCTCATTATGCGCCCGTCACCCGACAGCGGCAACGGAGGGGCCAGGCGCTGCGGGCCGCAGGCAACACACAGGCAACACAAGGCGGGAAGGCCGCAGCGAAGCGCCCGCCGCGGCATCAGGGCGGGACCAGGACAACCTCAGGGCAGCGCGACCTTGATCCCGAGCCCGACGAAGATGGCCCCGGCGGCGCGGTCCAGCCAGCGTCCAGTAGCCGGGCGGCGGCGCAGCCAGGCGCCGAGCCAGCCAGCGCACAGGCCGAACAGCGAGAACACCACCGCGGTCTGCAGCATGAAGACCACGCCCAGCAGCAGGAACTGCAGCCCCGGATGCGCGGCATCGGCGCGCACGAACTGCGGCAGGAACACCAGGAAGAACAGCGTGACCTTGGGGTTCATCACGTTGCCGAGCACGCTCTGGCGGAACACGCGCGCCAGCGGCACCGCATCGACATCGCCGCCCTGCGCCAGCCCGCCCTTGGCGCGCAGCGCCTGGATGCCAATCCAGATCAGGTAGGCTGCGCCCGCGTACTTGATCAGCTGGAACGCCAGCGGCGACGAGCGCAACACCGCCGCCAGCCCGACCGCGGCGATCACGGTATGGAACAGGCAGCCGACCGAGAACCCCAGCGCCGCCACCAGTCCTGCGCGCCGTCCCTGCGCCATGCCGCGCGCCAGCACCTGCAGGTTGTCGGGGCCGGGCGCCACCGTGACGGCGATCGAGGTCAGCAGGAACAGCAACAGGTCTGGCATGGCGTCTCCTTCAGCGCAAAGTCCGGTCTCTCAGTGTCTGAAATTCAATGCCCCTCAAAGCGGCACACCGTGAACAGCGGCAGCCCGCCGTCCTGCAGCAGCCTGGAGCCGCCCAGCTCGGGCAGGTCGACGATGGCAGCGCCTTCCACCACGGTCGCGCCCAGCCGCTCCAGCAGCTTGCGCCCTGCCATCATGGTGCCGCCGGTGGCGATCAGGTCGTCGACCAGCAGCACGCGGTCACCGGCCTTGCAGGCATCGGCATGGATCTCGACGGTGGCGCTGCCGTATTCCAGCTCATACTCCTCGGCCACGGTCTGGAACGGCAGCTTGCCCTTCTTGCGGATCGGCACGAAGCCCAGGTTCAGCTCGTACGCGACGATCGCACCCAGGATAAAGCCGCGCGCGTCGATGCCCGCTACCAGGTCGAGCTGCGCATCCATGTAGCGGTGCACAAAGACGTCGATCAGCACGCGCAGGGTCTTGGGGTTCTGCAACAGCGGGGTGATGTCGCGGAACATCACCCCGGGCGCGGGCCAGTCCGGCACGGTCCTGATGCGGTCGCGCAGGTAGCCGGTGACGTCGCCGAGGTCGGGGGACTGGATGATGGAATCTGCCATAGGAATCTGGAAACGGAACGCGCGCTATGTCGCGCGCCGGTAGGAAAGCTGTTCGCGGTATCGGGCCGCAAGTGACGCCAGCTGCGGTAACCCCTGCGGTAACCCATTACCACCCGCGCCGTGGCACCGGCCAGCACAATGACCCTGCCGGCCGCCGCGCCGGGCTGCCGGGTCCGGCACCTGCCGGACACCCGTAACCATACAGGAGACCGCGATGGCAAAGAAGATTCTGATGCTGGTCGGCGACTACGCCGAAGACTACGAAACCATGGTGCCGTTCCAGGCGCTGCAGATGGTCGGCCATACCGTTGATGCCGTATGCCCCGACAAGAAGGCGGGCGACGCCTGCGCCACCGCCATCCACGATTTCGAGGGGGACCAGACCTACACCGAGAAGCGCGGCCACAACTTCACGCTGAACGCGACCTTTGCCGAGATCGACCCCGCCGCGTATGACGCGCTGGTCATCCCCGGCGGCCGCGCGCCGGAATACCTGCGGCTGAATGCGCGCGTGCTGGAGATCGTGCGCCACTTCGCCCAGGCGGACAAGCCGATCGCCGCGGTCTGCCACGGCGCCCAGCTGCTGGCCGCGGCCGGCGTGCTGGAAGGCAAGACCTGCTCCGCCTACCCCGCCTGCGCGCCGGAAGTAAAGTTGGCCGGCGGCACCTATGCCGAGATCCCGGTCGACCAGGCCCATACCGACGGCAACCTCGTCACCGCCCCGGCCTGGCCGGCGCATCCGGCATGGCTGGCGCAGTTTCTTGCGGTGCTGGGCACGCGGATCGTACATTAGAGCCTTCCGAACGCGGCGCCAGTGCCGGCGTCACGGCAGTGCGCGGCCCATGCGACGGGCGGCGCACCCGCACGCCGGCCGTGCCGCCTGCAGGGGACTTTGATGTGTGAAATATTTATCCGCGCCAACCCGGCCTCTTACCAGAGCCAGGCGCGCTCGCTGCGCCTGCGCGGCGTGGCTACCAGCATCCGGCTGGAAAGCCTCTTCTGGGAAGTGCTGGAAGAACTGGCGCGGCGCGACGGCATGACCGTCAACCAGCTGATCACCCGCCTGCATGACGAGCTGAGCGCCCATCGCGGCGCCGAGGCCGTCGCCGGCAATTTCTCGTCCTTTCTGCGAGTGTGCTGCCTGCGCTACCTGATGTTGCAAGGCGAAGGCCGCATCCCCGCCGACCCCGCCGTGCCGATCCGCTCGCTGGACGCGCGCGCGGTGCTCGACAATCTGCCTGAGTCCTGGGCGGAAACGCGTCCGCATTGATACCGGCGGGCGGCTGTCTCAACCGTTCAGGATGCGCGTTTCGGCCGCTTCCAGCGCTTCAGGCGGGCCGCGCAGCACGACGATATCGCCCGGCTCCAGCACGGTCTCGGGCTCGGGGTCGAAGGCGCGGATGCCGCGCCGGCGCACCGCGGTCACCTCTACGCCGATGCGGTCCAGGCCCAGCACGCCCAGGCGCCGCCCGACCGCGGTGGACTGCGGCCCGAGCGATACCGAATGCAGCCGCACCGAATCGCGCTCGACCATGTCGTCGTCATCGTCGCGGCCATGGAAGTAGCCGCGCAGCAGGCTGTAGCGCGCGTCGCGCGCCTCCTGCACGCCGCGCACCACGCGGCGCATCGGCACACCCAGCAGCACCAGCGCGTGCGAGGCCAGCATCAGGCTGCCTTCGATGATTTCGGGCACCACCTCGGTGGCGCCGGCCTTCTGCAGCGTGTCCAGTTCGGAATCGTCGACGGTGCGCACGATCACCGGCAGCGCCGGCGCCAGTTCCTGCACGTGGTGCAGCACCTTGAGCGCCGACGGCGTGTTGGCGTAGGTGACGATCAGCGCGGCGGCGCGGTGGATGCCGGCGGCGATCAGCGCCTCACGCCTGCCGGCATCGCCGTAGACCACGGTATCGCCGGCGGCGGCGGCCTCGCGCACGCGGTCGGGGTCGAGGTCGAGCGCGACGTAGGTGATGCCCTCCCGCTCGAGCATATGCGCCAGGTTCTGCCCGCTGCGGCCGAAGCCGCAGATGATCGCGTGCTTCTCGGTCTGCAGGCTCTGCGCGGCGATGCGCGTCATGTTCAGCGACTGCATCAGCCATTCGTTGGCGGCAAAGCGCAGCACCACGGCGTCGCTGTACTGGATCAGGAAGGGCGCCGCCAGCATCGACAGCAGCATCGACGCCAGGATCACCTGGATCAGCACCGGGTCGACCAGGTTGAGCCCGTCGATCTGGTTCAGCAGCACGAAGCCAAACTCGCCCGCCTGCGCCAGCCCGAGCCCGGTGCGGATGGCCACGCCCTGGCGCGAGCCAAAGAGCCGCGCCAGCACCGTGATCAGCACCAGCTTGAACACCACCGGCACCACCAGCAGCGCCAGCACCAGCCACAGGTGGTCGAGCACCACGCGGATATTGAGCAGCATGCCGATGGTGACGAAGAACAGGCCCAGCAGCACGTCGCGGAACGGCTTGATGTCTTCTTCCACCTGGTGGCGGTACGGCGTCTCGGAGATCAGCATGCCGGCCATGAACGCGCCCAGCGCCATCGACAGCCCGAGCCGCTCGGTCAGCGCCGCCATGCCCAGCGTGACCAGCAGCAGGTTCAGCATGAACAGTTCCTGCGAGCGGCGCGCTGCCACCACATGGAACCACCGGCTCATCAGGCGCTGGCCGAGGAAGAAGATCACGCTCAGTGCGACCACGATCTTGACCGTGGCCAGGGCCAGGGCCTTCACCAGGTCGCCCGGGTCCTGCGACAGCGCCGGGATCACGATCAGCAGCGGCACCACGGCCAGGTCCTGGAACAGCAGGATGCTGATGATGTTGCGGCCGTGCTCGCTTTCCAGCTCCATGCGCTCGGACAGCATCTTGGACACGATCGCCGTGGAGGACATCGCCAGCGCCCCGCCCAGCGCCACCGAGGCCTGCCACGACAGCGCAAACAGCCAGTTGAAGGCCCAGCTCGCCGCCACCACCGCCAGCATCGACAGCACCACCTGCGAGCCGCCCAGCCCGAACACCAGGCGCTTCATCGAGCGCAGCTTGCTCAGGCTGAACTCCAGGCCGATCGAGAACATCAGGAAGACCACGCCGAATTCGGCCAGGTACTTGGTCTGCGCGGTGTCGCTGGCCAGTCCGAGCGCATGCGGGCCAATCAGGATGCCCACGGCGAGGTAGCCGAGCATTGGCGGCAACTGCAGCATGCGGAAAGCGACCACGCCGAATACGGCAGCGGCCAGCAGCACCAGGGTCAGTTCCAGCGGAGAATGCATCAGGCGTGTTTCAGGCGGTCGGGCGGTCAGGCAGTCAGGCGATAGGGAAGCCAGGCTAGCGGAGTGACCGGCCAGGCACGCGTCCGACCCGGCACGGGCACCCTGCCGGGGCAACACGGCAAGCGCGGCGGGCGCCCGGAGGCGACCAAGGCGCCGTCGCATTCGTTGGTATACTTCGTCGCCATGATAGCCAATTTCGATGCGGATCGAGCACTCCGGCTCGCGCGCAATACCCTCCAGACCGAAGCCGATGCGGTTTCCGCACTTTCGGGCCGCCTGACCCTTGACTTTGCCCACGCGGTGCAGTTGATCCTGCAATGCAACGGGCGCGTAGTGGTCTCCGGCATCGGCAAGTCCGGTCATATCGGGCGCAAGGTGGCGGCCACGCTGGCCTCCACCGGCACTCCCGCGTTCTTCGTGCACCCGGCCGAGGCCAGCCATGGCGACCTGGGCATGGTCACGCGCGACGACGTGCTGATCGCCTTTTCCAATTCCGGCGAGACCGGCGAGCTGCTGTCGATCATCCCGATCGTCAAGCGCATCGGCGCCCGGCTGATCTCGGTCACCGGCAACCCCGAGTCCAACCTGGCCAAGCTGGCCGATGTGCACTTGGACGCCGCCGTGGAAAAGGAAGCCTGCCCGCTGAACCTGGCGCCAACGGCAAGCACCACCGCGGCGCTGGCGCTCGGCGACGCGCTGGCAGTGGCGGTGCTGGACGCGCGCGGCTTCGGCGAGGAAGACTTCGCCCGCTCGCACCCGGGCGGCGCGCTGGGGCGCAAGCTGCTGACGCACGTGCGCGACGTGATGCGCACCGGCAACGCCGTGCCCGAGGTACGCGAGAACACCCCGCTGGCGCAGGCACTGATGGAAATTACCCGCAAGGGCATGGCCATGACCGCGGTGGTTGACCCCGACGGCCACGCCATCGGGGTCTTCACCGACGGCGACCTGCGCCGCCTGCTGGAAACCCCGCGCGACTGGAAGACCGTGCCCATCGGCGAGGTCATGCACCGCAACCCGCACGTGGTCAACGAGAACCAGCTCGCCGTGGAAGCGGTACAGGTGATGGAAGCCAACCGCATCAACCAGCTGCTGGTGGTGGACGACGACGGCCGCCTCACCGGCGCGCTCCATATCCACGACCTGACCCGCGCCAAGGTCATCTGAACGGGGCGCAAGCAAGGACACCATGCAGGCACTACTCGCCTCCCTCAGCGGCATCGTGATGCGGCTGCTGCCGCTGCTGCTGATGGCCTTCGTGGCGGGCAGCACGTTCTGGCTGGTCCAGATCAACTCGCCCAAGGAAGACCAGGCCGCGCAGACCACCAAGAAACACGAGCCGGACTACTTCATCGACCGCTTCTCGGCCACCGAGCTGGCACCGGACGGCAGCACCAAGATCCGCTTCACCGGCGATCGCATGGTCCATTTCGAGGACGACCAGACCTACGAGGTGACCCGTCCCGCGATGCGCGCCTACCAGCCCGACCGCCCGCCCGTCACCGCGCGCGCCGACATCGGCCGCATGAACGCCGAAGGCTCGGTGATCGACCTGTACGGCAACGGCTTCATCCTGCGCCAGCAGGGGCCCGACGCGTCCAAGGACCCGCAGTTGACCGCGGCGTCGAGCTACTTCCAGCTGCTGCTCAACGACGACATCGTCAAGACCGACAAGGCGGTCAAGCTCACGCGCGGCCCCTCGGTGATGACAGCCAACGGCCTGATCTTCAACAACGTCACCCGCGAAGTACAATTGCTCGGCAATGTACGCGGCACCATCATCACCGGACCGTCGCCGGGCCGGTGATGATCCCGGCACGGGGCCCCGTTGGCAGCAAGGCTGCAACGAACCCCGCCCGCCCCAGGCACCACCAACACGTACCAAAACGTACCAAGACGCCCTCCAGCGACCCCTGCCAACATGACTGCTTTCCTGACGACATCGTCCCGTCGACGCACCGCCCCTGCCCTGCTGGCTTCGGCAGTGGCCTTCGGCCTGCTGCTGGCCCAGCCCGCCCTTGCCGAGCGCGCGGACCGCGACAAGCCGATGGTGCTGGAGGCCGACAACGCCAGCTACGACGACGTCAAGCAGATCTATACGCTCACCGGCAACGTGGTGCTGACCAAGGGCACCATGATCCTGAAGTCGGACGCGGCCGAGCTGCGCACCGACCCGGAGGGTTATCAGTTCGCCGTGGCCACCGCCAAGCCGGGCAAGCAGGCGTATATCCGGCAGAAGCGCGAGGGTGTCGATGAATATATCGACGGCTGGGGCGACCGCATCGAATACGACGGCAAGCAGGAACTGTCCAAGCTGATCGGCAATGCCCGCATGGCCCGCCTGCAGGGTGCCAAGATGGTCGACGAGATCCGCGGCGCGGTGCTGACCTACGACAGCCGCAAGGAGTTCTACACGGCTGCCGGTAGCGGCGGCGAGGGCTCGCCCGCCAATCCTTCCGGCCGCGTGCGCGCAGTGCTGTCGCCGCGCCAGGACCAGGGCGCCCAAGGCGCGCCCGGTGCCGGCGGCTCGCCGCTGAACCTGAAGTCCGCGCCCGCGCCGGCCAACAAACCCTGACGCCGGCGCCGCATACGACATCCCCTGCGCCGCCGCCTGAATGAATGCCTGAGCCAATGACCGATACCGCAACGATTGCCGAAAAGCCTTTCGTCGAAGCCTCCACCGTCCTAGCCGGGGGCAGCACGCTGGTCGTGCGCCACCTGAGGAAGCGCTATGGCACGCGCACGGTGGTCAAGGATGTCTCGCTGGACGTGAAGAGCGGCGAGGTGGTCGGGCTGCTCGGCCCCAACGGCGCGGGCAAGACCACCTCGTTCTACATGATCGTCGGCCTGGTGGCGCTGGACGAGGGCGATATCGTGCTCGACGGCGACCATATCAGCGGCCTGCCGATCCACGAGCGCGCACGCATGGGGCTGTCCTACCTGCCGCAGGAGGCCTCGGTCTTCCGCAAGCTCAACGTCGAGGAGAACATCCGCGCCGTGCTGGAGCTGCAGGTGGAAAACGGCAAGCCGCTGGGCAAGGCCGAGATCGACCGCCGCCTCGATTCGCTGCTCGACGACCTGCAGATCGCGCACCTGCGCAACAACCCGGCGCTGTCGCTGTCGGGTGGCGAGCGCCGCCGCGTGGAGATCGCGCGCGCACTGGCCTCGTCGCCGCGCTTCATCCTGCTGGACGAGCCCTTCGCCGGCGTGGATCCGATCGCGGTGGGCGAGATCCAGCGCATCGTCAGCTTCCTGAAGGCGCGCAATATCGGCGTGCTGATTACCGATCACAACGTGCGCGAAACGCTCGGCATCTGCGACCACGCCTACATCATCAGCGAAGGCACGGTGCTGGCCGCGGGCGAGCCCGAAGAGATCATCGCCAACGAATCGGTGCGGCGCGTCTACCTGGGCGAGAACTTCCGCATGTGATGTACCGGCCTGCTGAAAGTGGTCAGAAGCGTTGTCTCGAGCGCTACCACACACGGCAGGTTTTGTTCAGGCAGCGCGTGGGATACCCCACAGCGTGCGGCGATCAGAGCGCATCAGCGATAGCAATTTCCGTTCCAACAACGGAAAGATGCGCATAAAATAGGTCGCATGAAACCGTCGCTACAGCTCCGCCTCTCCCAGCACCTGGCACTCACCCCGCAACTGCAGCAGTCGATCCGGCTGCTGCAGCTTTCAACGCTGGAACTGCAGCAGGAAGTCGAACAGGCGCTGACGGAAAACCCCCTGCTCGAGCGTGAGAACGACTGGATCGAAAGCCCGCTGCGCGTGGCCGCCGACGGCTCGGTCAACCTGCAGAGCGCGCCCGCACCCGCGCCGGCCGAGCCGCAAGGAAACGGTGACGCGCGCACCGACGCCGCGGGCGACAATGACAGCTACGGCGACAGCAGCAGCGGCGACGACTATGGCAGCGACTGGAGCCTTGACGACTTCGCCCGCCGGCCGCAAGGCGACGATGACGAAAAGACGCCGATGCAGCTGCGCGACGCCGAGCCGACGCTGCGCGAATACCTGATGGAGCAGCTCGCGCCGCTGAAGATCTCGACGCGCGACAAGGGCCTGGCGATCTTCCTGATCGAATCGCTGGACGACGACGGCTACCTGAGCGCGTCGCTCGAGGAAATCTGCACCGAGCTGCCGGAAGAACTCGAATTCGAGATCGAGGAAGTCCACGCGATCCTGACGCTGCTGCAGAGCTTCGATCCGCCCGGCGTGGGCGCGCGCAATGCCGCCGAGTGCCTCGCGCTGCAATTGCGGCGCCTGAAGCACCCGCAGCGCGACCTGGCGCTGGTCATCGTCACCAACCACCTGGAACTGCTGGCAGTGCGCGACTACACGCGGCTGAAGAAGGCGCTGCAGGTGGACGAAGCGGCGCTGAAGGCGGCGCATGAACTGATCCGCTCGCTCGCGCCCTATCCCGGCCATGCCTACAGCCGCCCGGAAGCCGATTTCGTGGTGCCCGATGTATTCGTGCGCAAGAGCGGCGGCGGCTGGACCGCGCAACTCAACCCGGATGTGATGCCGCGGCTGCGCATCAACGATATGTACGCGCAGATCCTGCGCGGCGCCAAGGGCGAGTCGGGCACGGCCGGCCTGCAGCAGAAGCTGCAGGAAGCGCGGTGGCTGATCAAGAACATCCAGCAACGGTTCGACACCATCCTGCGTGTCTCACAGGCCATTGTCGAGCGTCAAAAGAACTTTTTCACCCACGGCGAAATCGCCATGCGCCCCTTGGTTTTGAGGGAGATTGCCGATACACTGGGTTTACACGAGTCAACCATCTCCCGGGTGACGACCAATAAATACATGGCAACGCCGATGGGTACTTTCGAACTGAAGTACTTCTTCGGCAGCCACGTGTCCACCGAAACCGGTGGCGCGGCTTCATCAACGGCCATCCGCGCCTTGATCAAGCAACTGATAGGAGCCGAAGACCCGAGGAATCCCCTTTCCGACAGTCGCATTGCCGAACTGCTGGGCGAACAAGGCTTCGTTGTCGCACGCCGCACCGTTGCCAAGTATCGCGAAGCCCTGAAAATCCCCGCAGTCAATCTCCGCAAGTCTTTGTAGCCGAGCCCACCGCCTGCCTGGTGAGGCTCTTTCAGAAGGAGAAGCGCTATGAACTTCAAGATCAGTGGACACCACCTTGACATCACGCCGGCATTGCGTGAGTACGTGGAAACGAAGCTGGAGCGAATCGTCAGGCATTTCGATCAAGTCATTGGCGTTAGCGTGCTGCTCTCTGTCGATAATCACAAAGAAAAGGACCGGCGCCAGTACGCGGAAATCAATCTACATCTCAGGGGCAAGGACATCTTTGTTGAAGCGCATCACGAAGACCTGTATGCGGCAATCGACGCGCTCGTCGACAAGCTCGACCGTCAGGTGATCCGCTACAAGGACCGCGTGCAAAGCCACGACCGCGAGGCGGTCAAATATCAGATGGCCGCAGCGCAAATGCAGCAATGACCGTGCCCGGCGGCTCCCAGCGAGCCGTCGAATCCGAGACTAGACAGGCAAGCCGCGCTCAAACGCGGCTTTTTTGCGCCCTGGCGCCAGAAAATGAGCATAAAGCGCCCTGGCTGTGGCGGCGGTGCAAACTAGTACCACCCGATTGGGCGAGGGTGTTCGCAACGACGGCGGCAAGGTGTATGCTGCGCCATACATGGCAGGCGGGCATTTTTTGCATCCAACCCGGTGCGTGACCTTGTGTCGTTTTGCACCCGAATCCGGCGCTGCGCTGCACAATGGGGAGGAAGCCGCTGCTCTATAATGGCCGGACGCCCGCGGGCGGCTGACGGCCCGGCGTCGAGTGACTTTGCAGCCGCCCGCAGCAGCCCACTGCCCGGCCGGAACGGCTGATCCGCCCCGCTAACTGAAATCCTGCGCATCGCCCATGAATCGTTTGGCCAAATTGCTGCCACCCGGCAACATCAACCTCGATGTAAGCGTCACCAGCAAGAAGCGTGTGTTCGAGCAGGCCGGGCTCCTCTTCGAGAACAACCATGGCGTGGCGCGCGCTACTGTGACGGACAACCTGTTCGCGCGCGAATCGCTGGGCTCCACCGGCCTGGGCGCCGGCGTGGCGATCCCGCATGGCCGCATCAAGGGCCTGAAGCAGCCGCTGGCCGCCTTCATGCGGCTGGCCGAGCCGATCCCGTTCGAGTCGCCGGACGGCAAGCCGGTGTCGCTGCTGATCTTCCTGCTGGTGCCCGAGCAGGCCACGCAGCAGCACCTGGAAATCCTTTCTGAAATCGCGCAACTGCTGTCGGACCGGGACATGCGCGAAGGGCTGGCAACCCTGCCCACGCCCGATGCCGTGCACCAGTTGCTGATTGCATGGCACCCCTGATCCACTGATCCCCAGAGCGGGCCGGCACCAGACCGGGCAGGCGCAAGACGCTTCGCACACCGCCTCACCAGTCATACCGCATGGAACTCACCGGCGTCACCTCCCAGTCGATCTTCGACGACAACGCAGCCGACCTCAAACTCTCGTGGGTGGCCGGCCTGGAAGGGGCGGATCGCGCCTTCGACGTGGAATTCGCCCGCGAGGCCACCTCCGCCGCGGACCTGGTGGGCCACCTGAACCTGATCCACCCCAACCGCATCCAGGTGCTCGGCAAGCCCGAGATCACCTACTACCAGCGCCTGGACGACGAGACCCGCAAGCGCCAGATGGGCGAGCTGATCCTGCTCGAGCCGCCCTTCCTGGTGATCGCCGACGGCATGGAGCCGCCGCCCGACCTGGAACTGCGCTGCACGCGCTCGTCCACGCCGCTGTTCACCACGCCGGTGTCGTCGGCCGCGGTGATCGACCACCTGCGCCTGTACCTGTCGCGCATTTCCGCGCCGCGCGTGACCATGCACGGGGTGTTCCTCGACATCCTCGGCATGGGCGTGCTGATCATGGGTGAATCGGGCCTGGGCAAGAGCGAGCTCGGGCTGGAACTGATCTCGCGCGGCCACGGGCTGGTGGCCGACGATGCGGTCGACTTCGTGCGCCTGGGGCCGGACTTCATCGAGGGGCGCTGCCCGCCGCTGCTGCAGAACCTGCTGGAAGTGCGCGGCCTGGGCCTGCTCGATATCAAGACCATCTTCGGCGAGACCGCGGTGCGGCGGAAGATGAAGATCAAGCTGGTGGTGCAGCTGGTGCGGCGCAACGACGGCGAATTCGAGCGTCTGCCGCTCGATTCGCAATACCTCGACGTGCTCGGCCTGCCGATCCATATGGTCAAGATCCAGGTTGCGGCCGGCCGCAACCTTGCCGTGCTGGTCGAGGCCGCGGTGCGCAACACCATCCTGCGCCTGCGCGGCATCGACACGCTGCGCGACTTCATGGACCGCCAGCGCGCGGCGATGCAGGCCGACGCGGTTTCGCGCGGCCAGGGCCGGCTGCTCTGACCCTTCCGCACTGCGCTTTCAATTGCTTACAACGGCGGCAGGCGCTGCCGTCAACGTGCTTGGGACGTCCTACGTTTTGTGCTGTAATGGGCATCGAGCCCATCCACAGGCCGCCACGAGCCCCCATACCCGCGCGGCCATGATGTTTTCCACAGCCAGGAGAGCAAGCATGAAAAAACTGATCGCGATTTGCGCGCTGGTGACCCCGCTGATGGCGTCCGTGGCCTTTGCCCAGACGGCGTCGGCACCGGCCGCTCCCGCCAAGGAAGCCAAGGCCCCGACCGCGCAGCAGGAAAAGATGAAGGCCTGCAACACCCAGGCCGGCGACAAGAAGGGCGACGAGCGCAAGGCGTTCATGAAGGAATGCCTGTCGGCCAACAAGTCGGCCGTGCCCAAGACCCAGCAGGAAAAGATGGCGGCCTGCAGCAAGGAGGGCAAGGGCAAGAAGGGCGACGAATACAAGGCGTACATGAAGGAATGCCTGTCCAAGTCGGCCTGACCAATGTCCAGCTGACGCACAATGAATGGCGAACCGCGAGGCTCGCCATTTTTGCTTGCGGCGACTGTCATGACGCGGCCATCACCTGATGCTATGCTTCACTTGCTATGCGCATCATTCTCATCACCGGCATTTCCGGTTCCGGCAAGTCCGTCGCCCTGAACGTCCTCGAAGATGCAGGCTATTACTGCGTCGACAACCTGCCGGCGCAGTTCATCCCGGAACTGACCCGCTATCTCGCCAGCCAAGGCTATACGCACCTGGGGGTGGCCACCGACATCCGCAGCCGCGAATCGCTCGACGAGCTGCCCGACACCGTGCGCGCGCTCGCGCCCGAGCACCAGGTCGAGGTGGTGTTCCTGACGGCGAGCACCGACGCGCTGGTGCAACGCTACTCCGAGACGCGCCGCCGCCATCCGCTGTCGATCCGCACCGAAGGCACGCCCGGCCCGGGCGGCGAGCCCGCCCTCAACGACACCGCGCTGATGGAAGCGATCGAAATGGAGCGCGAGCTGCTGAGCCCGCTGGCCGAGGCCGCGCACCGGATCGACACCAGCAATGTGCGCACCAATACGCTGCGCAGCTGGATCAAGGAGCTGATCCGCGACGACAGCGAACGGCTGACGCTGCTGTTCGAGTCCTTCGGCTTCAAGCACGGTGTGCCCAGCGACGCCGACATGGTGTTCGACGTGCGCTCACTGCCCAACCCCTACTACGACCTGGCGCTGCGCCCGCTGACGGGCCGCGACAAGCCGGTGATCGACTTCCTGCAGGGGCAGCCGATGGTGCTGGCGATGGCCGAGGATATCCGCGCCTATGTCGAAAAGTGGCTGCCGAGTTTCATTGCTGACAACCGCAGCTACCTGACCGTGGCGATCGGCTGCACCGGCGGCCAGCATCGCTCGGTCTATATTGCGGAAAGGCTCGCCAACTATTTCCGGGCGCATGGTAATGTGCTGGTGAGACACCGAGAGCTCGCGCCGGCGGGCTGACGCGAAACGTGCCTGCCTGCGGGCGGTGGCGCGCAGCGTTTGCCTGGCGGCGCGCCATTGCTGCCCGAACAGCGTCCCCTACGCAAGCTGGCACCGCATGTCTTCGACCGATCTCTACCGTCATACCGCGTCTGCAGGGTCCGACGACCCAACGCAGACGCTCGACAACCTGCCGCTGTTCCCCTTGCACACCGTGCTGTTTCCCGGTGGACGGCTGCCGTTGCGCGTGTTCGAGGCGCGCTATGTCGACATGGTGCGCAACTGCCTGCGCGACAGCACGCCCTTTGGCGTATGCCTGATCGAAAGCGGGGAAGAGGTGGCGCGCCCCGACCAGGCCACCGTGCCCGAGCCGATCGGCTGCCTCGCCGACATCGTCGATTGCAATATGGAGCAACTGGGTGTGCTGCTGATCCGCGCGCGCGGCCGCGAACGCTTCCGCATCATCAGCCACGAGACGCGCGACGACGGCCTGCTGGTGGCGCGCGCCGAAGTGCTGCCCGCCGACATCATCGACTGTAAGCTGGAACTGCTGGGTGAATGCCTGGACGCGCTGCGGCGCATCGTGACCCGGCTGCATGCCGAGCAGCCAGACCGCCTGCCCTTTGACGAGCCCTACCTGTGGGACGACCCGAGCTGGGTCGCCAACCGGCTGTGCGAACTGCTGCCGGTGCCGCTCAAGGCCAAGCAGATGCTGATGGCACTGCCCGATGCGGGCATGCGCATCGAGATCGTGCACCGGTATATGCGCCAGAACCACATGGTCTAGGCGCAGTTCCCCACATCAATCAAAACAGCCCGCCGCGCGCCTGGTCTTCCAGCAGCCTGCGCACCGGCGCGGGCGTGCCCAGCGCATCGAGATCATCGAGCGAAATCCAGCGTTGCGCGGCTTCCGCGGCGCTGTCCCGCACCATCAGGTTGCCGGGGTCGGTGCTGACATCGACCCGGATGGCACGGATCAGCAGGCGGAAATGCGTGAACACGTGGGTCAGCTCGCCGGTCAGCGCGGCACGCGTCGGCTTGCCGAAGGCGCGCGCATAGTCGAGCGCCGCCTCTTCCGCGGCTTCGGCATCGAACGGCACGGCGTCGACCGGCATCTCCGGCAGGCTCCACAGGCCGCCCCACACGCCACTGTCCGGGCGCAGGCGCAGCAGCACTTCACGCTCGCGCCGCACCAGCAGCATCACGGTGCTGCGCTCGGGGATGGCTGCGCGCGGCTTGGGCGTGGGCAGCACGGCGGTGAGGCCGTCGCGGCGCGCCACGCAATCGGTGGACAGCGGGCACGCACCCGCATTGGCCAGGCATGCAGGCTTGCCACGCGAGCATACGGTTGCACCCAGGTCCATCAGGCCCTGCGTGTAGGCGATCATGTCCTCGGCCTGGCGCGGACCCGGGGCCGGCAGCGCCGCCTCGGCCAGCTGCCACATGCGCGCTTCCACCGCGCGTTCGCCCGGATGCCCGTGGATGCCGAAGAAGCGCGCGAACACACGCTTGACGTTGCCGTCCAGGATCGGCGAGCGCACGCCGGCGCTGAACGCGGCGATCGCCGCGGCGGTGGAGCGGCCGATGCCGGGCAGCGTCGCCAGCACCGCCGGGTCGGTCGGGAACTCGCCACCATGTTCGCTGACCACCTGCATCGCGCACCGGTGCAGGTTGCGCGCACGCGAGTAGTAGCCCAGCCCCGCCCACAACGCCATCACCTGGTCGGCCGGCGCCGCGGCCAGCGCCTGTACCGTGGGCAACTGCAAGATAAAGCGCTGGAAGTAGTCGATCACCGCGCTGACCTGCGTCTGCTGCAGCATGATCTCCGACAGCCAGATGCGGTATGGGTCGCGCGTGTTCTGCCACGGCAGGTCGTGCCGGCCATGCACGCGCTGCCAGTCGACCACGCGCGCGCCGAAATCGGGGGGGACGTGGATGTCGTCAGGCACGGCGGGAACGGCTGGAGCGGCACGGGGGGCGGGCTTGCGGGGCATCGGGTGAGACTGGTGTAGAACGTGGGGGCGCTGCGGTCGCGGGCGCACCAAATAAAAATGGCGCCGCTACGCGCGGCGCCACATGATATACCGCCCGGCGACGGTGCCCCGCGCTAGGCCACTGCCAGGTCCACCCCGGCGGGATTGGCTGTCGGCCGCAGCAACCGCTGCGCGAAGTTCTCGATATGCCCGCTGCGTTCGTCCAGGCCGTTGAGCACTTCCTCGAGCTGGGCGATGCGGCTTTCCAGCGTGTCGGTGGCTTCGTGGATGCGCTCGATCGAATCGACACGGCGGCGCAGCTGCTTCTGGTGCTCGCGCACCTGCGCTTCCAGCGGCGTCATTACCGACTTGAGCCACACCTCGATATCGCGATTGAGGTCGCGGAAGTTCTCCAGCACGCGGCTGGCCATGGTGCTGAACGCGTTCTGCACCAGCTGCGGCCGCGAGCGGGTCAGCATGCTGACCGTGCCGAAATGCGCATGCACCAGCCGCAGCGTTTCCTGCAGCTCGGCAATGTAGCGCTCGGCGGTGAACTGCATCGGCGCGGGCAACGTGAAGCCGTGCTCGGCATTGAAGCGCCGGTACATGCTTTCGATCAGCTGATGCAGCTGGCCGATCTTGTTGTCGGCATCGGTCACCAGCGCGGTCAGTTGCGCGAGCAGCGCGTCCATGTCCTCGCGCAGGCCGCGCGAGAAGAAGCGCTCCTTCATCTGCTCGCGCGCGGTGCGCATGGTGTGGCGCACGTCGCGCAGCTGCAGGCTCTTGATGATGTCGGCGCTGTGGCGCCCGAACACCAGCCGTAGCGCCTGGAACTTGCTGATGCTCTGCTCGAACTCTTCCTTCTCGCCCTGCACGCGCATCAGCATGTGCTTGACCATCGCGTGGTTCTTGCCGCGCAGGCCGCGCAGCTCGAACAACTGCTCGACGATGTCGCGGCGACGGCTCTGCAGCAGTTGCTGCGCGGCGCGCGCCATGTCCTGCACCAGCCGGTGCGCCTGGTCCGAGACGATCTCGCGCCGGCGCGGGATCAACTGGTTGGACAACACATGCTCGAACTCGGGCAGGCCGCTGCGCGCGAGCAGCGCGTCGTCGTGCGTGACCTTGGCCACCAGGCCCTTCTGCGCGGATACCGGATAAATGCGTGACTGCTCGATGCCCAGCACCTTCCCGGTGGTGGAGACCTGCCGCGCGATCTCCTGCGCGATCTCGGCCGGCTGGCGCAGCGGGTCCCACAGCCCGTCGATCTTGTTGAGCACCGCCAGGCAGCCGCGCCGGTGGCCGGCGCCGACATGGCTGCGCCACAGCTCCAGGTCGCTCTTGGTGACGCCGGCGTCCGCCGCCAGCACGAACACCACTACGTGCGCGTCCGGGATCAGCCGCAGCGTCAGTTCGGGCTCGGTGCCGATCGCGTTCAGCCCGGGCGTGTCGAGGATCACCAGGCCCTGGCGCAGCAGCGGGTGCGGGAAATTGATGACGGCGTGGCGCCAGCGCGAGATCTCGACCATGCCTTCGGCATCGACCGCGTAGGCGGCGTCGGGATCGTTCTCGTGGTACAGGCCAAGCGCCTCGGCCTGCTGCGGCGGCACGCGCACGGTCTGCACCACGTGCTGGAAGGCTTCCAGCATACCTTCGGGCGAAGACGGGTCGAGCGGCACAGAATGCCAGTGCGCGGCCGAGGTGCCGGCCTCGAGAAAGTCCGCGGTCGAGGCTTCCTGCAGGCGCGTTTCGATCGGCAGCAGGCGGATGCACGGCGGCTCGGCCTCGTCATAGCGCAGCTCGGTCGGGCACATGGTGGTGCGCCCAGCCGACGACGGCAGGATGCGGCGCCCGTAGTCGGCAAAGAAGATGGCGTTGATCAGCTCGCTCTTGCCGCGCGAGAACTCGGCAATAAAGGCGACCTTGAGGCGGTCGCCGCGCAGTACGTTCTGGATGCGCTGCACGCGGTCATCGGCCTGTGCGTCGTACAGGTCGTGCTGCTGCAGCCAGGATTGGAATTCGGCCAGTGACTGGAGGACCCCCGTTCTCCAGGCGCCGTATTGTTCGAATTGGTGGGCGAGCGTTGTCATGGAGCTGTTTGGCTGACTCGGTTTCTACCTCGGGGCTGGCCACCGGGTGGCGTGCCCGTGTTCACGCAATGCCGGCCGCCGCCGCGAATCTTTCAGACGGTTGGGCCATTTTTGTAACTTTTTATGACTGCGCACACGATACAGGTTTCCACGGCGGTTTTGTGGAATTCACGCCCCTTGTGGGTTCCGCGGACGAGGAGTGTTGCGCCGACCCATCGACAATCCGCAGCGGCGCGCATTGTGCGCCACACAGCGCATGTCGCAGCAGCTCAGTGCTGGCAGTTCGGGCAGTAGAAAGTCGAGCGCTGGCCCTGCACGATCTGGCGCACCGGCGTGCTGCAGACCCGGCACGGCTGCCCGGCGCGGTCATAGACAAAACAATCGAGCTGGAAGTAGCCGCTGGCGCCGTCGCTGCCGACAAAGTCGCGCAGCGTGCTGCCGCCGCGCTCGATCGCCTGCGCCAGCGTTTCGCGCACGGCCTGCGCCAGGCGGTCGCAGCGCGCGCGGCTGAGGCGCCCGGCCGGCGTGGTCGGGCGGATGCCGGCGCGGAACAGGCTTTCCGATGCATAGATGTTGCCCACGCCCACCACGATGCCGCCCGCCAGCAGCACTGTCTTGATTGCGGCACTGCGCCCGCGCGTGTGGCGGTGCAGCCAGGCGCCGTCGAAGGCGGCATCGAAGGGCTCGATGCCGAGCGTGCGCAGCAGCGGGTGTTGCTGCAGTTCGGCCTCGGGCAGCGTGGTCCACAAGATCGCGCCGAAGCGGCGCGGATCGCGAAAGCGCAGCACCACCGGGCCAGGCCCGGCGCCAGGTTCGGCCGTGAGCAGCAGGTCCAGGTGATCGTGCGTGCCGGGCGGCGGCGCATCGGGCAGCACCCGCAGCGTGCCGGTCATGCCCAGATGCACCAGCAGCCAGCCGGTGGCTGCCTCCCCATCGGCGCTGACGCATTCGAGCAGCAGGTACTTGCCGCGGCGCTCGATCCGGCGTACCACGCGCTGCGCCAGACGGCTTTCCAGCTCCGGATCGACCGGCCAGCGCAGGCCCCGGTGGCGTACCGTCACCGCGGCGATGCGCCGGCCCACCACATGCGGCAGCAGGCCGCGCCGGGTCACCTCGACCTCGGGCAATTCAGGCATCGAACCTCTCCGTTTGTTACCGCTCCAAACTCCTGCCGGCCCTGCGTGCGCAAGCCCGCGGGCGCCGAGCAGCGCATTGTAGCGGCAGGCTACAATGCCCTTATCCAATCCTTCGCCAGCGTGCGCCGGAGCACTCAATACATGTCGGACCTTATTCCGGACCAGATGCCGGACACCACGTCGCATCCCCTCACTGAGCACGTCGGGCACGCCAGGCACGCCGCGGGTAATCCACTGGCCGCAGCCATAGGCGCCGTTTCCCGCACAGCGCGGGCCGCTAGCGCACTCGCCGTGTTCCGGCAAAGTCACCGCCGCCATGTGGGTGCGCTGGCCGCCTCGGCACTGCTCGCCGTGGCCGCGGGAGCGGCCCATGCCGCACCGCCCGCCGAGGCCCCGCTGCCCAGGCTGCAGCTGGCCGCCGCCGAGGGCGACCGCGCCGCGGCCGCCAAGGCGGCACGCAGTGCGCTGCCGTCGGTCGAGCTGACCGACGACATCGTCTATATGGTGCTCGCCGCCGAGATTTCCATGCAGCGCGGCCTGGTCGGCCCGGCTTACCGCACCTACCTGGAACTGGCGCGGCAGACACGCGACCCGCGCTTCGCGCAGCGCGCCACCGAGATCGCCTTCAACGCGCGCGTCCCGCAGCAGGCGCTGGACGCTGCGCGGCTGTGGCGCGAGATCTCGCCGAACTCGCCCGCCGCCACCCAGGTGCTGTCGACGCTGCTGGTACTCAACGGTCGCTGGGACGATGCCCGGCCGCTGCTGCAGCAGCAACTGGCTTCGGTGCCGGCCACCCATCGCGGCGATGCCATCCTGCAACTGCAGCAGCAGCTGTCGCGCACCAGCGATCCCGCCGGCGCCGCTACGCTGCTGCAGGAGCTGACCAGGAACGATACGCGTCTGCCCGAGACCCAACTCGCGCTGGCGCGCGCCAAGGAAGTCGCCGGCGACGTGCCGGGCTCGCTTGCCGCGCTGGACCAGGCGCTGAAGCTGCGGCCCGGCTATGAAGCCGCGGCACTGATGGCCGCCGAGCTGCGCGCCGAGAAGGAGCCCGACGAAGCCGTCGCCATCCTCAAGCGCTTCCTCGACAAGTCTCCCGACTCGGTCAACGGCCATATCACGCTGGCGCGGCTGTACCTGCTGCGCAATGACATGCAGGCGGCCCGGCAAGAGTTCGAGACGCTGCGCAAGGTGGCACCGGCAGACCCGCGCGTGCCGCTGGCGCTGGGTCTGACCAGCCTGCAGGCCAGGAACTACACCGAGGCCGAGCAGTACCTGAAGGAATACCTGCAGCTGGTCCAGAAGCAGCCCACCGCCAATCCCGACATTGCTTACCAGTACCTGGCGCAGATCGCTGAGGAACGGAAGGACTATGCCGGCGCGATCCAGTGGCTGGACCGCATCGAGGACATCCGGCTGGCACCCGCGGCGACCGCCAAGCGTGCGCAGCTGCTGGCACGCATGGGCAAGCTCGACGACGCGCAGGCGCTTTTCGGCGATATGCTTTCCGACGCCGAGGACATCCCCGATCCAGGCCAGCGCTCGCAGCGCATGACCGCCATCCGTCAGGCCGAGGTCGCCACGCTGATGGAGACCAAGGCCTACGACCGCGCCCGCAAGGTGCTGGACGAACGCATCACGGCCGAGCCCGAGAACGCCGACTGGATCTACGAGCTGGCCATGCTGGACGAGCGCCAGAAGCGCTACGACAGCATGGAAAGAGGCCTGCGCAAGGTCATCGCGCTGCTGCCCGAGCAGAAGCAAGGCTACAACGCGCTGGGCTACTCGCTGGCCGACCGCAACGAGCGGCTGCCCGAGGCGCTCAAGCTGCTGGAGCGCGCCTCCGAACTGGGCCCGGACGATCCGTACATCATGGACAGCCTGGCCTGGGTCAAATTCCGCATGGGCGACCTGCGCCCCGCGGCGGACCTGCTGCGCAACGCCTACGCCAAGGCGCCCGAAGCCGAGATCGGCGCGCACCTGGGCGAGGTGCTGTGGCAGCTCGGCGAGCACGACGAAGCGCGCAAGACCTGGACCGAGGCCGTGCGCATCGATCCGGAGAACGAGACCCTGATCGACACGCTGCGCCGCTACAAGGTCAACGTACAGACGTCCAAGTAACCTCCGCGCACCGCGGCCTCGCTGGAGGCCCGCGGCGCCGGACTCATGTCCGCCGGCGGCTGCCGCAGCGCGCCGCCGCTTCCCGACAATGCCCATGAACCGAACCCGACGCCTGGCACTGCTTTGCCTTGGCGCCCCCCTGCTGCTGCAGGCTTGCGCCAGCGTGGCGCCGTCGCGCAATTTCGATGCCGATGGAACCGCCGCGAGCCAGCAATACACTGGCCGCTTCTCCGCCAACTACGTGCGCTACGGGCGCGACGAAGGCGTGCAGGGCAGCTTCCGCTGGGAGGAGCAGGGCCGTAACGTGCGCCTGGACCTGGTCTCCCCGCTTGGCCAGACGCTGGCCGTGGTGACCGCCACGCCATCGGGCGCCACGCTCGACCTGCCCAACCAGCCGCCGCGCAATGCGCCCGAGGTCGACACGCTGATGGAAGAGGCGCTCGGCTTCGCGCTGCCGGTGGCAGGCATGCGCGACTGGCTGCATGGCCGCGCCGCGCAGGGCTCGCCCGCGCGCACCACGCGCGACGAGCAGGGACGCCTCGCAACGCTCGCGCAGAACGGCTGGACCGTGCGCTATGTCGCGTGGCAGGACACCTCTGCGCCCGATGCGGCTGCCCGCCCGGTGCCGCGCCGTATCGACCTGGCGCGCGATTCCGCCGCCAATCCGCTGTCGGTACGCCTGGTGATCGATCCGCGAACGCCATGACCCGAACCGCTGCCCTGCCCCCGCCCGAGCTGCGCGACTGCCCGGCGCCGGCCAAGCTCAACCTGTTCCTGCATGTCACCGGCCGCCGCCCTGACGGCTACCACACGCTGCAGACCGTGTTCCAGCTGGTCGACTGGTCCGACACGCTGCATTTCCGCAGGCGCGATGACGGCGTCATCGCGCGTGTCACCGATGTGCCCGGCGTGCCGGCCGACACCGACCTGGCAGTGCGCGCCGCGCGCGCCTTGCAGGCGGCCAGCGGCACCGCCTTCGGCGCCGACATCGCCATCGACAAGGTGCTGCCCATGGGCGGCGGCATCGGCGGCGGATCGTCCGACGCGGCCACCACGCTGCTGGCGCTGAACCACCTGTGGGGCCTCGGCTTTTCGCGTGCCGAATTGATGCGCATCGGCCTGACGCTGGGGGCCGACGTGCCTGTGTTCGTGCTCGGGCATAACGCGTTTGCCGAAGGCGTTGGCGAGCAACTGACGCCGGTCGATTTGCCCGACAGTTGGTTCGTCGTCATCCACCCGAAACAACACGTGCCGACCGCTGAAATTTTTTCGGACAGCTGCTTGACAAGGGATACGCCGCTCTCCATAATTGCGGTCTTCGCTGCTCGCACAAACAAATTCGATTTCGGTCGCAACGACCTGGAACCGATAGCAACAGCGAAGTTCGGCGAAGTCGCCCGAGCCCTTGCATGGCTGAAGCAACACAATCAGCATGCCAGGATGACCGGTTCCGGAGCCTGTGTGTTTGCGCGTTTTCCCGACGCAACAACAGCGCAGCAGGTTTTGGAAAGGTTGCCTCCCGAGTGGGATGGCAGGTGTGTGCGCAGTCTGGCACGTCACCCGCTCGCAGCGCTCGCATAGCAAGTTATCGTTCGGCGCGGTACGGCAGTGTGGTACCACGAAGAACGGCCCGGTTGTGTAGGGGAGTCGCCAAGTTGGTCAAGGCACCGGATTTTGATTCCGGCATTCGAAGGTTCGAATCCTTCTTCCCCTGCCATTACATTCCTATAGTGTCCTTACGGACCCTCTGTATCAGTCACCGGCTTTGCCGGTGACGCCAAGCTCCCCCAGCAGCAAGACAGGTGCCCCGAATGAGCAGCGAAGGCTTGATGGTATTTACCGGCAACGCCAACCCCAAACTCGCGGAGGCTGTCGTACAGCACCTCGGCATTCCGCTGGGCAAGGCGCTCGTTGGCCGTTTCTCCGACGGAGAAGTCCAGGTCGACATCCAGGAAAATGTTCGCGGCAAGCACGTCATCGTGCTGCAGTCCACCTGCGCGCCGACCAACGACAACCTGATGGAACTGATGGTGATGGTCGACGCGCTCAAGCGCGCCTCGGCACGCAGCATCACCGCCGCCATGCCCTACTTCGGCTATGCCCGCCAGGACCGCCGCCCGCGTTCGGCGCGCGTGGCGATCTCGGCCAAGGTCGTGGCCAACATGCTGGAAGTCGCTGGTGTCGAGCGCGTGCTGACGATGGACCTGCACGCCGACCAGATCCAGGGCTTCTTCGATATCCCCGTCGACAACATCTACGCTTCGCCGGTACTGCTGGGCGACCTGCGCGAGAAGAACTACGGCGACCTGCTGGTGGTGTCGCCGGACGTCGGCGGCGTGGTCCGTGCCCGCGCGCTGGCCAAGGAACTGAACTGCGACCTGGCGATCATCGACAAGCGTCGTCCCAAGGCCAACGTGGCCGAGGTGATGAACATCATCGGTGAAGTCGACGGCCGCAACTGCGTGATCATGGACGACATGATCGACACCGGCGGCACACTGTGCAAGGCTGCCCAGGTGCTGAAGGAGCGCGGCGCATTGAAGGTCTTCGCCTACTGCACGCACCCCGTGCTGTCGGGCGGCGCCGCTGCCCGCATCGCCGAGTCGGCACTGGACGAAGTGGTGGTGTGCGACACCATCCCGCTGTCCGAGGAAGCCGCCAAGTGCACCAAGATCCGTCAACTCTCGACCGCCCCGCTGCTGGCCGAGACCTTCACCCGCATCGTCAAGGGCGACTCGATCATGTCGCTGTTCGCGGGATCCTGATAAAATTTTTGGTTTACCACGTTGATTGCCAGATTTTGGCGGTCAACGTGGCTTGATCGGCGCATATCTATCTTTGCGCCGCAACGGGGCTGTCTGGTCGCGGACAGCCTTCTTACTTTGGAGTCATCATGAAAGTTGTCGCTTTCGAGCGTAGCGTACAGGGAACGGGTGCGAGCCGCCGCCTGCGCAATTCGGGCAAGACCCCCGGCATCATCTACGGCGGCGCCGCCGAACCGAAGATGATCGAACTGGATCACAACGCGCTGTGGCACGCCCTGAAGAAGGAAGCGTTCCACTCGTCGATCCTGGAACTGGAAGTCGCCGGCAAGTCGGAACAGGCCCTGCTGCGTGCATTCCAGATGCACCCATTCAAGCCGCTGGTGCTGCACGTCGATTTCCAGCGCGTGTCGGCCAACGACAAGATCCACGTCAAGGTGCCCCTGCACTTCATGAACCAGGAGACCGCTCCTGGCGTGAAGCTGGGCCACGGCCTGGTCAACCACATCGTGAACGACCTGGAAGTGTCGTGCCTGCCGGCCGACCTGCCTGAGTTCATCGAAGTGGACGTCGGCACCATGGAGCTGGGCCAGACCCTGCACCTGAGCGATCTGAAGCTGCCGGCAGGCCTGACCGTCATCACCCACGGTGACGACAATCCCGCCATCGCCAGCATCTCGCTGCCGGCTGGCGCCGCTTCGGCCGCCGAAGGCGCTGCCGAAGGCGAAGGCGAGACGCCGGCTGCCTAAGCTGTCGTTGCGCCGTGGCGGCCCTGGCCGCACGCAGCCAAAAGCCGCCGGCCCTGCCGGCGGTTTTTTTTGGCGTATGCTTGGCGCCTGCAGGCGGTACGCCGTTGTTGCACGCAGTAGCCGCTGCCACCCAACCTGTTCAACACGCATGATCAAGCTCATCGTCGGCCTCGGCAATCCCGGTGCGGAGTACGAGGCCACCCGACACAACGCCGGCTTCTGGCTGGTGGACCAGCTCGCCCGCATGGGCGGCGCCACGCTGCGCGTGGAGGGCCGCTTCCATGGCCTGGCCGCGCGTGCGCGGTTGTGGGACCAGGATATCTGGCTGCTCAAGCCGTCGACCTTCATGAACCGCTCCGGGCTGGCCGTGGTGTCGCTGGCGCGCTTCTACAAGATCCTGCCCGACGAGATCGTCGTGGCCCACGACGAGATGGACCTGCCGGCGGGCACCGTGAAACTCAAGCGCGGCGGCGGCGCGGGCGGCCACAACGGGCTCAAGGACATCTCGGCCCACCTGACCACGCAGGAATACTGGCGCCTGCGCCTGGGCGTGGGCCATCCGCGCAACGCGCCGGGCGGCGCCGGTGCGGGCCGCGAGGACGTGGTCAGCTTCGTGCTCAAGCCGCCCCGGCGTGAGGAGCAGGAAGCGATCGAGGGAGCCATCGACCGCAGCATCGACCCGCTGGGGCTGCTCGCGCGCGGCGATGCCGAGCGCGCGATGGCGCAGCTGCATACCGCGCGCTGACGGGAGCGCACGCAGGCACACTCCTGCGACAACAGCATGAAAACGGGCCGCAAAAGCGGCCTTTTTCAATTGTTGTCGCGTTCCGATCCAAAACTCTGCTGTCGCAGACATCCGGTCATCAAAGTTACACAGGCGGCACCTACATTGCGGGCTTCCCACCGCGCCGGCATCCCATGATGGCTTGCGCCCATGACAAACCCACAGGAGGAAAAGCCCATGTCGTACCTGACCGACGAAGCGCGTGCCGCCGGCCGCGCCGCCAAGCCCGACGTTGACGTGCCCGGCCAGATGCTCGAAGACATCGTCGCCGCCAACCCGGCGCGCCGCCGGGTGCTCCGCGGCGGCCTCGGCCTGTCGCTGGTCTCGGCCTTCGGCAGCGGCCTGCTGGCCGCCTGCGGCGGCGGTGACGATCCCGCCCCGGCCCCTGCACCCGCCCCAGGGCCGGCGCCCACCGGCCCGGTCACCCCGAGCTATGAAGTCACCTTCGAGCCGGTCGCCAAGTCCACCGCCGATGCCGTGGTGGTGCCCAACGGCTACAGCATCGACGTGCTGTTCTCCGCCGGCGATCCGGTGGAAGCCGGCGCCACCGGTTATGCCGGCGCCTTCCAGTCGTCCGCCGAGACCGAGCGCCAGGCCGGCGGCAACCACGACGGCATGCACTTCTTCGCGCTGCCGGGCGTCGATCCGCAGAAGGGCGGCCTGCTCGCCATCAACCACGAGCTGCCGGACTACAACATCCTGTTCCCGACCGCCTACGACGCCGCCACTGCCAGCCCGGAGCAGAAGCGCATCGCGCTGTCGGCCGTCGGCATTTCGGTGATCGAGGTCGAACTGGCCGCCAGCGGCAAGTGGCAGGTCAAGCGCGACTCGATCTACAACAAGCGCTACACCGGCAACACGCTGTACCGCGTGGGCGGCCCGGCTGCCTCGGTGGTGGGTTCGACCGTGGTCGGCATGCTCAACAACTGCTCGAGCGGCTACACGCCGTGGGGCACCTACCTGACCTGCGAAGAAAGCACGGACAACTACATCGACCCGAACCAGGCCGACAACGGCTACGGCTGGGTGGTGGAAGTCGATCCGTACGGCACGCTGGGCGCGCCGTCCAAGCGCACCGCGATGGGCCGCTTCGACCATGAGAACGTCGCCTTCCTGACCGACGCCAGCAACAACGTCGCCTTCTACATGGGCGACGACGGCACGCCGGGCTGCATCTACAAGTTCGTACCCAGCAAGGCCTTCGATCCGAACAACCGCGCCGCCAACGCCAACCTGCTGGACAGCGGCACGCTCTACGTCGCCAAATTCAACGCCGACGGCAGCGGCCAGTGGATCGAGCTGACGCAGGGCAAGAACGGCCTGACCGTCGGCGCTTCGGATCCTGGCAACTGGACCCAGTCGGCCACCTCGCCGGCGCCGACCACGGTCGACTTCACCAGCCAGGCCGACGTGCTGGTCAACACCAAGGCCGCTGCGCGCGTGGCCGGCGGCACGCTGATGGACCGTCCCGAGTGGATCACGGCCGCACCGGACAATACGCTCTACTGCACGCTGACCAACAACAGCGGCCGCCAGCAGACCGACGCCGCCAACCCGCGCAAGAACAACCTGCACGGCCATATCATCAAGTGGATCGAAGCCGGCAATTCGCCGCTGGCCACCACCTTTACGTGGAGCATCCTGCTGCAGGCCGGCGACCCATCGCTGGCCACCGACAACCTGAAGGGCAATATCAACGGCGACACCTTCTCCAGCCCGGACGGCCTGCGCGTCGACCCGAAGGGCCGCCTGTGGGTGCAGACCGACTCCAGCACCAGCGCCAGCTTCATCAACACCTTCGGCAACAACAGCATGTACTACGTCTCGCCGACGGGTCAGTCCAAGCGCTTCCTGGTGGGTCCGACCGGCTGCGAAATCACCGGCATCGCCTACACGCCGGACCTGACCACCTGCTTCATCAATATCCAGCACCCCACCGGCAAGTGGCCGGACGCGGCCAGGCCGCCGCGCTCGTCCACCATCGTGGTGCGCCGTACCGACGGCAAGCCGATGGGTGCCTGACCGCGCAGTGTCGTAAGTAGTAAGTAGTAAAGGGGAAAAGTTAAACCCCCGTCACCTTGCGGTGGCGGGGGCTTTTTTTGCCTTGCCGAGGGAACCGTTCAGGCCGTGTGTTTGGCAGCCGTCAACAGCCGGTAACGCTGCATCAGCACCTCATGCGTCTCGACCCTGTTCGGATCCTTGGGAATGCAGGCCACCGGGCAGACCTGCTGGCATTGCGGCTCGTCGAAGTGCCCGACGCACTCGGTGCACTTGTTGGGGTCGATTTCATAGATCTCGGGCCCCATCGAAATGGCTTCGTTCGGGCACTCGGGTTCACAAACGTCGCAGTTGATGCAGTCGTCGGTGATCATCAGCGCCATGGTGTTTCCTTCCTGCGGACACGCCCGCGCCCGACTGGCCGCGAATCGACGTATCTGAAACTGCTATTTTATTCCGGTTTACCGATTTTCTCTTGCAGCCAGCGTTCCACCGACGGGAACACGAACTTGCTGACGTCGCCGCCCAGCACCGCGATCTCGCGCACGAAGGTGCCGGAGATGAACTGGTACTGGTCGGACGGAGTCAGGAACATGGTTTCCACGTCGGGCAACAGGTAGCGGTTCATGCCCGCCATCTGGAACTCGTACTCGAAGTCGGACACCGCGCGCAGGCCGCGCACGATCACGCGCGCATTGTTCTTGCGCACAAAGTCCTTGAGCAGGCCGGAAAAACCCTCGACGCGCACATTGGGATAGTGCCCGAGCACTTCACGGGCGATGGCGATGCGCTCTTCGAGCGCAAAGAACGGGCGCTTGTTGGGGCTCTGCGCCACGCCGACCACCAGTTCGTCGAAGATATTCGACGCACGGCGGACCAGATCCTCGTGTCCCCGGGTCATTGGATCGAAGGTGCCGGGATAGACCGCGATGACCATACTTCCTCCTTGATCTGCCCGCTGCCGGCCGTATGTGGGCCGCCTCGTTCGCCGGCCGGACCGGCGCGGGTGCTGCGTCGCGAGCGTTGTGACAGCGGCGTAGTGTAACCCTAAATCCGCCACTTGGAAGGCCCCTGACGCTCCCTTTTGCTGCAGCGCACCGTCACCGGGCGCCCCGCTTCAGGGCATAGAGGGCCTTCGTGGAGCCTGATTGGAACCTCAGGCGGCGCCGTTGCCAGGGCTGCGGTGCAAGAGCAGGTGAAAATGCACCGCGCCGGCGCGCGCGTGCCGCACGATCTCAAGCGACGCAGGCACTGGCGCATCGGCACCGGTCAGCGCATGGTCGGTTTCCACATAGACCGCGCCGCCCGGACGCGACAGCCGCGCCGCATGTTCCAGCGCTGGGCCGATCCAGTCCTCGGCAAAGGGCGGGTCCAGGAAGATCACGTCGAAGCTGGCATCGGGCATCTGCGCGGCTACGGCAAAGGCATCGCCCTGCACCACGCGCACCGTGCCGGCGTCGAGCCGGTACTGGTTGTCGCGCAGCTGCTTGGCCACGCGCGCGTTGGACTCCACCAGCGTGACCGCGGCCGCGCCGCGCGACGCGGCCTCGAAGCCAAGTGCGCCCGAGCCTGCGAACAGGTCCAGGCATTCCATGCCGGTCAGGTCCTGGCCGAGCCAGTTGAAGAGCGTCTCGCGCACGCGGTCGGGCGTCGGGCGCAGGCCCTGGGCATCGGGTACGGGCAGCAAGGTGCGCTTCCAGCGTCCGCCAATGATGCGGACTTGAGATGGCGCCTGGCGGGGTGCCGGGCGCGGGGCCGGGGATGCAGTGGGCCGCCCGCCGGTGGCGGGGGTAGCGGTTCGCCCGCCAGGGGCGGGCGATGGCAATCGGGAGCGCGAATTCATCCCGTGATTGTAGAGCCTGCGGGCCGTTCTGCCGCACGCTCGGGTGTGCGGCGGCGCATCGACAAACCGGCCCGATGCGGCGTGGCCGTCACTGCTTGGCTGTGGTGGCTGGCGCGGTCACCGGGCCGCCGACGATCACCGTGGCCATGCCGTCCGGGCGCACATGGCGCTGGAACGCCGCCCTGACCTGCTCGCGCGTGACCTTGCCCACTTGCGCGGTCCAGGTATCCAGGTAGTCCAGCGGCAGCCCGTACCAGCCGATATTGGCCACGTTGGTCAGCAGCTTGCGGTTGTTGTCGATGCGCAGCGGGAAGCCGTTGATCAGATTGTCCTTGGCCGCGCGCAGCTCCTTCTCGGTCGGTCCCTCGGCAACAAAGCGCGCCAGCACCTGGCGCACCAGCGCCAGCGCCTCGTCGGTCTGTGCCTTCTTGGTCTGCAGGCTGATGCCGAACGGCCCGGGCTGCTTGGACGGCGCGAAATAGCTGTCGACGCCGTAGGTCAGGCCGCGCTTCTCCCGCACCTCGTCAGTCAGACGCGAACTGAAGCCGCCGCCGCCCAGCACGTAGTTACCCACCAGCAGCGCGAAATAATCGGGATCGCCGCGTGCGATCGAGGGCTGTCCGATGACCACGCTGGATTGCTGCGCCGGGTGTGGCACGCGCTGTTCGGTGGCGGGGATGTTCAGCTTGACTTGCGGCATCGCCGGCGCGGCAGTGCCCTGCGGCAGCCCGCGCGTAAGCAGTTCGGCGATGGCCTCGGCCTGCTTGCGATCGACGGCGCCAATCAGCGTGACCACCGCGCGCTGCGCGTTGTAGTTGTCGCGCCAGAACTTGACGATGTCGTCGCGCTTGATCGACGCCACGCTGTCCGGCGTCGCCGCCACGCCATAGGGATGGTCGGGGTACATGGCCTTGGCCAGTGCCTTGTCGGCAATCACGCCCGGCTTGGTGTCGGCTTCGCGGATGGCGGTGATCAGGCGCTGCTTCTCGCGGCCGACCACGGCGTCCGGGTAGGTCGGCGCCTTGATCAGCTGGGCCGCCAGCGCGACCGACTGGTCCAGTTCCGGCTGCGCCGTCAACGTGCGCAGGCCGATGCCGCCGCGGTCGCCGCCGGCCGCACCGCCAAAGGCGGCCCCGGTATCGGCAAAGCCGTCGGCGACCTGCGCTTCGTCGCGTGCCGGCTGGCCGTCCTGCGCGGCCGCACCCTTGTCGAGCAGCGCGGCGGTCAGCGTGGCCAGCCCTGCCTTGCCCGGCGGGTCATAGCGGCTGCCGGCGTCGAAGTCGATATTGATGTCGAGCATCGGGATCGACGGGCTGTGCACGAAGAAGACACGCGCGCCGGTGGAGGCGGTCCAGTGCTCGATCGGGATGGCGGCCTGCGCCAGTTGCGCGACCAGCAGCACGGCGGCGCCGAGCGCGGCGCCTGCCAGTTTGCGCAGCGCGCGCTGCGGGGTAGCAAATGCGGTGACGAATTGAGACATCGCCTTTCCTCAGTGGCGCAGGCCCGACGGGGCCTGGGTCTTGGGCTTGTTCGGGTCGATCGGCTGCGGCACCAGCGTGGCCACGGTCAGGTTGTCGTCGCTAAAGTACTTTGCTGCAACGGCCTGCACCTGGGCCGGCGTGACGGCCTTGATCTTGTCAAGCATGCGGTCGATCTGGCGCCAGGAGATATCGGAAATCTCGGAAACGCCGATCTCCATGCCCTGCCCGAACACCGAATCGCGCTTGTAGATCTGGCCGGCCACCACCTGCGCCTTGACGCGCTTGAGCTCTTCAGGCGAGACGCCCTCTTTCGCGATGCGCTGGATCTCGGCGCGCAGCGCACGCTCGATCTCGTCGGTGTTGTGGCCCGCGGCTGGCGTGCCGTCGAGCACGAACAGCGACTCGCCGCGGTTGATGCTGTCGTAACCGACATTGACGTCGTCGGCCAGGCGCTGCTCGCGCACCAGCTCGCGCGTCAGGCGCGCGTTGTCATAGCCGTTGAGAACGGCCGACAGCACCTCCAGCGCGTAGGGATCGACGTCCTTTTCGACATCGCGCAGGCGCGGCACCTTGTAGGCCATCACCATGTACTGGTTCTCGGCCGGTGCCTTGACCCAGATGCGCTTGATGCCCTTCTGCTCCGGCTCTTCCTGGTCCTTGCGCAGCGGCAGCGTGCGCGGCTTGAGCTTGCCATAGTAGCGCTCGGCCAGCGCGCGCACTTCCTCGGCCTTGACGTCGCCGGTGACGATCACCAGCGCGTTGTTGGGCACGTACCAGTGGCGGTACCAGTCCTTGACGTCGTCCACGCGCATATTGACCAGGTCGTCCATCCAGCCGATCACCGGGTGGCGGTAGCCGGCGGCGGTATAGACCGTGGCCAGCAGCTGCTCGTAGACGTTGCCGCGCGCGGAGTCGTCGGTGCGCAGGCGGCGTTCTTCCATCACCACCTTCATCTCGCGCTCGAACTCGTCCTTCCTGATGATGAGGTTGGCCATGCGATCGGCCTCCAGCTCCATCATCCTGGGCAGGTACTGCTTGCCGATCTGCTGGTAGTACATGGTGAAGTCGCGGTTGGTCATGGCGTTCTCGCGCCCGCCCAGTGCGGCGACCTGCTTGGAGAACTCCCCCACCCCGACCTTGGGCGTGCCCTTGAACATCATGTGCTCGAGCATATGCGCCACGCCCGTGGTGCCGCTCACCTCATCGATGCCGCCCACGCGGTACCAGATCTGGTGCGCCACCGTGGGCGCGCGGTGGTCTTCCTTGACGATCAGCCGCAGGCCGTTGGAGAGCCGGTACTCGGTGGTGCCCTGCGCGGTTGCGCCGGCCGGCGCGGTCTGCGTACCCGGCATCGGCGAGGCAACCACGCCCTGCGCCCCGGCCGGCATCGACCAGGGCAGCAACGCCAGCAGCAACGTGGGAATGACACGCCGCGCGAGACGCGCGGCGCGGGCGGGAAGCGATTGGAGTGGTGCGAAGGGCGGTTGTGAGAGGCGTTGAATGCGCGTTTGGGCGCCTTCGGCGCCCGCTGCGGTCAGGACAGCGCAATGGTTCATGCGACCCCGTCTGCTAGAATTTTGCCGATCGATCCATGTGTGCATGCGTGCGCCCACGGATCTGCCATGTAGCGAACTATACGCAATCGCCGGCCGGGACTACAACGGTTTCTCCCCTGCCACCGCGATGCCTGCGTAACTCCTTGATTATTAACCGGTCGCCTGCTGGCATGGCTGCCGCCAGGGTCTCGGCCCCGGTATTGACCCCATTCCCCAATGTTTAGTTTCTGGAAGAAGCGCAAGGCCGAGCCCGCGCCTGTCGAGGCCCCCGCCCCGGCACCCGCTCCGGCCGAGGCGCCTGCGCCCGCCCCAACCCCTGCGCCCGCGCCGGCGCCAATCCCTGCGCCGACACCCGTCCCCGTTCCGGTCCCGACGCCAGTCCCCGCGCAGGTGCCACCACCGGCCCCGGCCCCCGTGGCGGCTCCGATCCCCGCGCCAGCGCCCGCACCCATTCCGGTGCCGGTCCCGACGCCGGCCGAGGCGCTGGAACTGGTCCCACCGCCCGCGCCCACGGCCGAAGCCAGACAGGGCTGGATGCACCGCTTGCGCACGGGACTGTCCAAGACCAGCCGCAACATCGGCACGCTGTTCGTCGGCGTCAAGGTCGACGAGGCGCTGTTCGAGGAGCTGGAAACCGCGCTGCTGATGGCCGATGCCGGCGTTGAAGCCACCGAATACCTGCTGGGCGAGCTGCGCAAGCGGGTCAAGTCCGAGCGCATCGAGTCGGCCGAAGGCGTCAAGGCCGCGCTGCGCGACCTGCTGACGCAGCTGCTGCGCCCGCTGGAAAAGACCATGGCGCTGGGCCGCGAGCAACCGCTGGTGATGATGATCGCGGGTGTCAACGGTGCCGGCAAGACCACCAGCATCGGCAAGCTGTGCAAGCACTTCCAGCGCTACGACCAGAAGGTGCTGCTGGCCGCAGGCGACACCTTCCGCGCCGCCGCGCGCGAGCAGCTGACGATCTGGGGCGAGCGCAACAACGTCACCGTGGTGGCGCAGGAAAGCGGCGACCCGGCCGCGGTGATCTTCGACGCGGTCAACGCGGCCAAGGCGCGGGGCATCGACATCGTGATGGCCGACACCGCCGGCCGCCTGCCGACACAGCTGCACCTGATGGAAGAGCTGAAGAAGGTCAAGCGCGTGATCAGCAAGGCCATGCCGAGCGCGCCGCACGAGGTGTTGCTGGTGATCGACGCCAATACCGGCCAGAACGCCCTGCAGCAAACCCGCGCCTTCGACGACGCGCTGGGCCTGACCGGGCTGATCGTGACCAAGCTCGACGGTACTGCCAAGGGCGGCATCCTGGCGGCGATCGCGCGCCAGCGGCCGGTGCCGGTCTACTTCATCGGCGTGGGCGAGAAGGTGGAGGACCTGCAGCCGTTCAGGGCGGATGAGTTTGCCGAGGCGCTGCTGGGATAATCCCCGCGCACGCGCGGAAAGCAAAGCGCCCCGGCCAGTGCCGGGGCGCTTTGCATTGCAGTCCTGCGACGACTATTCCGCGTCAGGCTGCGACTTCGGCTCCGCCTTCTGGAACGCCGGCAGTTCCATGCAGGCCTCATAGATCTTCGCGATCGCCGGATAGCGGCTCACGTCGACATTGAAGCGCTGCGCGTTGAACACCTGCGGCACCAGGCAGATATCGGCCAGCGTCGGCGTGTCGCCAAAGCAGAAGCGCCCGGCCGTGCCGCCGCGCTCCAAATTGGCCTGCAGCGACTCGAAGCCCAGCTCGATCCAGTGGCGGTACCACCCGTCCTTGACCTCGTCGCTCGCGCCCACGGTGTGCTTCAGGTACTTCAGCACGCGCAGGTTGTTCAGCGGGTGGATCTCGCACGCGATCTCCTGCGCCAGGCCGCGCACGTAGGCACGGTCCAGCGCCGTGCCGGGCAGCAGCTTCGGCTCGGGATGGACTTCGTCCAGGTACTCGACAATCGCCATCGATTGCTGCAGCACGTGGTCGCCGTCGACCAGCGCCGGCACCAGGCCGTCCGGGTTCACCGCACGGAACTCCGGCTTGAGCTGCTGGCCCCCCTCCTTGAGCAGGTGCACCGGCACGTACTCATATGGCAGGCCCTTCAGCTCCAGCGCGATGCGCACGCGGAACGAGGCCGAGCTGCGGAAGTAGCTGTAAAGCTTCAGCATCGGATCAGACTACCTTGATGGTGAGATCGCCCACGCCGCCGACGTGGCATTGCATGACATCGCCCTTGACCACCGGGCCCACGCCCTCGGGCGTGCCGCTGTAGATCAGATCGCCCGGCTGCAGCTCGAACAGCCTGGACAGGTACGACACCATCTCCGGCACCGACCAGATCAGGTCGGACAGGTCGCCGCGCTGCTTCTCGACGCCATTGACTGTCAGCGTGACCTCGCCCTTCTCCGGATGGCCGATGGCCGAGACCGGCACGATCGGGCCGATCGGCGCGGACTGGTCGAAGGCCTTGCCGGTCTCCCAGGGGCGGCCCGTCTTCTTCGATTCGTTCTGCAGGTCGCGGCGGGTCATGTCCAGGCCCACGGCGTAGCCGAACACATGCTCGGCAGCCTTGTCCACCGGGATATCGCGGCCGCCCTTGCCGATGGCGACCACCATCTCCACCTCATAGTGGCAGTTGCCGGTGCCCGGCGGATACGGGAAGGTGCCTTCGGTGCCGTCGGCGACGTAGCTGACCGCGTCGGAGGGCTTGCAGAAGAAGAACGGCGGCTCGCGGTCGGGGTCCGAGCCCATTTCACGGGCATGGGCAGCGTAGTTGCGGCCGACGCAGTACACGCGCCGGACCGGGAAGCTAGCGTTGCTGCCACGCACCGGCACGCCAACGGGAGCCGGCGGGGCGAACACGAATTCGGTCATGCATCTCTCCAGATGTTTTCTGATCAGTACTGCGTCACGGGTTGCAGAGGGCAGCATTGCGGCGTCGCCAGCAGACGCGCCCGGCGCAGCAGGGCAACAGGATACACCGCGCGGGTTGGCCGCGTACAACGGCATACAATGAATCCAGGCATCCTCGCAGCCGAGCCGCACCGGCCTGGCGCAGCGTGACCCACTCTCACCCGGCGCGAATCTTGCATGGCGCACTGCAACAGAGCCTAGCCATGACCCGACGCCATCCGCCCCCCTCGCCCACGCCGAATGCCGCACCAGCCACCTCCACCGGAGGCCGGGTGCTGCGCATCCTTCTCGTGCGCGACCCGCTCGACGCCAATCCGCTGAATGTAGAGACTATTCGCAGCGGCCTGGTCAGCGCGGGCTTTGCCGAGATTCAGATCGTCGACGCCGACCTGCGCCTGCCTGACGTCATCACGGCCACCCAGCCGGACATGCTGATCATCGCCTCGGAATCCGCCGCACGCGACACCATCGAGCACGTCTGCGTGTCGACCCAGCACGCCCCGCGGCCGATCGTACTGTTCACCGACAACGACGACAGCCAGCGCATCAAGGCCGCGCTAACGGCCGGCATCACCGCCTATATCGTCGACGGCCTGCGTGCCGAGCGCGTCAAGACGGTGCTCGACGTGGCCTATGCCCGCTTCGAACTCGACCAGCAGCTGCGCGCCGAGCTCGACGCCACACGCCTCAAGCTGGCCGAGCGCAAGGTGGTCGAGCGCGCCAAGGGCCTGCTGATGCAGGCGCGCGGCATCACCGAGGACGAAGCCTATAAGCGCCTGCGCAGCATGGCGATGGAGCGTGGACTGAAGCTGGTGGATGCCGCACAGCGCGTGATCGACGTGATGGGCTGATTCGCCAGCCCGCAGTGCGCGGCCGCACGGGGCTGGTGCATTGCACGATCCTGGCGCCGCTGAAGCGGTGCCTTCCCTTCCCGCTGTCTCCCTCTCACTCCCCCTGATACGGCGGTGTCGATCACGCACGCACCGCGTTCGGACATTCCTCACCAAATCGCGTCCCGCAGCAACCTCGCCGCCACAATCACGCCCGCAAATGTTGCACTGCACAGGCTGGCACACGCCTTGCGTTATGCAGGTATCGGCCAACGGCGGCCGATCGACAATTTCGGCGGACACGGCCAACGCGGGCCGCGTCACGCCACGGACAACGGCGTCCCTGCGCCGCAACGGTCTTCTGGAGAAGCCGGCTGCGGAAGGGGACGCTTTTTTCTTTTTTTTTGGAGCCATGCAATGCCCTCTCGCCTCAGGATTACCAAGCCGCTGCACGCAGCCGTCCACGTTTCCGACGCTACTGCCGATGCAGTGCCGGCCAGCAGCGGCCGCCGCCGTGTGCTCGCCACCATTGCAGGCGCCAGCGTGATGACGCTGGTCGACCCGCTGGTGCGCGCCGGGGCGTGGGCAGCGGGCTCCGACGCACCGGAGAAGACCGATGTGCGCATCGGCTTTATCCCGCTGACCGACTGCGCCTCCGTGGTGATGGCGTCCACGCTCGGCATCGACAAGAAATACGGCATCAAGATCACGCCGACCAAGGAAGCCTCCTGGGCCGGCGTGCGCGACAAGCTGGTCAACGGCGAGCTCGATGCCGCGCACGTGCTGTATGGCCTGATCTACGGCGTGCAGCTCGGCATTGGCGGCCCCAAGAAAGACATGGCGGTGCTGATGAACCTGAACAACAACGGCCAGGCCATCACGCTGTCGTCCAAGCTGGCGGAAAAGGGCGTCAAGGACGGTGCCAGCCTGAAGGCGCTGATGATGAAGGAGAAGCGCGACTACACCTTCGCCCAGACCTTCCCCACCGGCACGCACGCGATGTGGCTGTACTACTGGCTGGCGGCCAACGGCATCAACCCGATGCAGGACGCCAAGGCCATCACCGTGCCGCCGCCGCAGATGGTGGCCAACATGCGCGTGGGCAACATGGACGGCTTCTGCGTGGGCGAGCCCTGGGGCGCGCGCGCCATCGCCGACAAGATCGGCTTCACCGCCGAGACCACGCAGGCGATCTGGAAGAACCACCCGGAGAAAACGCTCGGCACCACCGCGGACTTCGTGCAGAAGCACCCCAACACCGCGCGCGCCATGGTGGCCGCGATACTGGAGGCGTCCAAGTACATCGACGCGTCGGCCTCCAACCGCCGCAAGACCGCCGAGACCATCGCCGCCAAGTCCTACGTCAACACCGACATGGACATCATCCTGGACCGCATGCTTGGCCGCTACAACAACGGCCTGGGCAAGACCTGGGACGACCCCGACGCGATGAAGTTCTACCAGGACGGCAGCGCCAACTACCCGTATCTGTCCGACGGCATGTGGTTCCTGACCCAGCACAAGCGCTGGGGCCTGCTGAAGGAGCATCCGGACTACCTCGCGGTGGCGAAACAGGTGAACCGCATCGACGTCTACAAGCAGGCCGCCGCCGCGGCGCAGGTGCCGCTGCCCAAGAGCGACTTCCGCACTGCCAAGCTGATCGACGGCGTGGTCTGGGATGCCAAGGACCCGAAGGCCTACGCCGATGGCTTCAAGATCAAGGCCTGACGAAGTTCGGGCCGCCACTTCCCCACTGATCCGCAGTGCCCCTGACAAAAAGGAGCCAGACGTGAATGCCATCGCCCATACCGCGCCCAAAGGCGCAACCGCGGCCACTGCGGCCGATCCCGACATCAAGGAACGGGCCCGCCGGCGCGAGCAGGAACTCGCCGCGCAGGAACGGCGCGCGCAGCGCCGCGACGCGCTCGGCGCGCTGGTGCTGAAAACCGTGCCGCCGGTACTGGGCTTCGCCCTGTTCGTGCTGGCCTGGCATGGCATCGCCACGCTGATCCCGGCCATCCCCACGCCGGGTGCGACGTGGAACGCCGCAGTGCCGCTGTTTGCCGACCCGTTCTACCGCAACGGGCCCAATGACCAGGGCATCGGCTGGAACGTGCTGGCGTCGCTGGCGCGCGTGGCCGCAGGCTTCGGCCTCGCGGCGGTGATCGGCATCCCGGCCGGCTTCCTGATCGGGCGCTTCGCCTTTCTGAACGCGATGACCGCCCCGGTGATCAGCCTGCTGCGCCCGGTCTCACCGCTGGCGTGGCTGCCGATCGGGCTGCTCCTGTTCAAGGCTGCCAACCCGGCCGCGATCTGGGCGATCTTTATCTGCTCGATCTGGCCGATGGTGATCAACACCGCGGTCGGCGTCACGCGCGTGCCGCAGGACTACCTGAACGTGGCGCGCGTGCTGGATCTGTCGGAGTGGAAGGTCTTCACCCGCGTGCTGTTCCCGGCGGTGCTGCCGTACATGCTGACCGGCGTGCGGCTGTCGATCGGCACCGCGTGGCTGGTGATCGTCGCGGCCGAGATGCTGACCGGCGGCACCGGCATCGGCTTCTGGCTGTGGGACGAGTGGAACAACCTGAAGGTCGAGCACATCGTGATCGCGATCTTCGTGATCGGCATCATCGGGCTGCTGCTCGAGCACGCGCTGCTGGCGCTGGCCCGGCGCTTCAGCTACGGCACCAACTGATACGCGGGGAGAAACGCCATGGAAAAGTTCGTCAGCATCGAGAACGTCGGACAGACCTTCAAGACGCGCAAGGGGCCGTTCGTGGCACTGCGCGATATCAACCTGCATATCGCCGAGGGCGAGTTCATTACGCTGATCGGCCATTCCGGCTGCGGCAAGTCCACGCTGTTGAACCTGATCGCGGGCCTGGCCATGCCGACCACCGGCGCGCTGATCTGCGCCGGGCGCGAGATCGCCGGCCCGGGGCCGGAACGCGCGGTGGTATTCCAGAACCATTCGCTGCTACCGTGGCTGACATGCTTCGAGAACGTCTACCTGGGCGTGGAGCGCGTGTTCGCCGCCAGCGAAAGCAAGGCGCAACTGAAAGCGCGCACGCACGACACGCTGTCGCTGGTGGGCCTGACGCATGCCGAGAACAAGTACCCGCACGAGATCTCCGGCGGCATGAAGCAACGGGTGGGCATTGCCCGCGCGCTGGCGATGGCGCCCAAGGTGCTGCTGATGGACGAGCCCTTCGGCGCGCTCGATGCGCTCACCCGCGCGCACCTGCAGGACGAACTGATCAAGATCGTCGCGCGCACGCAGAGCACGGTGGTGATGGTGACCCACGATGTCGACGAGGCCGTGCTGCTGGCCGACCGCATCGTGATGACGACCAATGGCCCCGCCGCGACCATCGGTGAGATCCTGAAGGTGGACCTGCCGCGCCCGCGCGACCGCGTCGCGCTGGCCGACGACAAGAGCTACCACGCTTGCCGCACCGCGGTACTGGATTTCCTCTACCGCAAGCAGCGCAATCCGGCGCTGCGGGAGGCGGCCTAGGCTCGCCCGACCGCCGCACCCATCGGCGGCGATGGGCGCGGCGGCCCTGCTCCGCTATCATGAACCCAGAACAGACTCCTACCCCCCGCCGCCATGACCACGCCTGCCGCCACGCTTGCCGCACCCTTCCCTGCCGCCCGCTATATCAAGGAGATCGGCCGCGGCGTCAACGGCGCCCGCGCGCTGCCGCGCGAGGATGCCCAGGCCTTGTTCGACGCCATGCTGGCCGGGCGCGTATCCGACGTCGAACTCGGCGCCGTGCTGATGGCCTACCGCATCAAGGGCGAGGCGCCGCACGAACTCGCCGGCATGCTCGAGGCCGCCCATGCGCACTGCGAGCCGCTGCCCGGGCCGCCGGACCGGCAGGTGGTGGTGATCCCCAGCTACAACGGCGCGCGCAAGCAGCCCAACCTGGTGCCGCTGCTGGCGCTGCTGCTGGCGCATGAAGGCATCCCCGTGCTGGTGCATGGCTCGCGCGAGTTCAACGGCCGCGTGACCAGCATGACGCTGTTCGCGGCGCTGGGCGTTCCCCTGTGCGGCACCACGGCCGAGGCTTCGGCGCTGCTGCGCGATGGCACCGACCACGGGCCGCTGGCGGTGCTGCCGGTCGACGTGCTGTCGCCCGGCCTGTCGCAGCTGCTGGACCGGCGCACCGTGATCGGGCTGCGCAATTCCTCGCACACGGTCGCCAAGATGCTGCAACCGGTGGGCGAGCACTCCCCCGCCGAAGGGCTGCGGCTGTACAGCTATACGCACCCGGAATACCGCGAGACGCTGACCGACTACTTCTCGAACGAACCCGCCAACGTGCTGCTGGCACGCGGGACCGAAGGCGAAGTGGTGGCCGATGCGCGCCGCAACAGCCGCATCGACTGGCTGCATGAAGGGCACCAGCAGACGCTGGTCGATCCTGTCGGGGGCTCGCTGGCTGAAGTGCCGGAGCTGCCACCCGGCAGCGATGTCGATCAGACCGCGGCCTGGATCCGGCGCGTGCTGGATGGCGCCGTGCCGGTACCGGCGCCGATCGCCACGCAGATCGAGGCGATCCGGGAATGCCTGCGGCAGGGCACCCGGGTGACCTGGGCCAGCCCGGTCTGAGCCGGCCCCTTTCCTTCCCTTAAGGCTTGCGCGGCGGCAGCGGGATGCGCTCGTTCTCGTCTCCCGGCACCCGTGGGAACTGGTCATCCTCCCAGCGCCTGGCGGCGGCCTCGATCGCTTCCTTGCTGCTCGCGACGAAATTCCAGTAGATAAAGCGGCGGCCGTCGGTCGGATCGCCGCCCAGCAGCATCACGCGCGACGGCGCCGTGGCCAGCAGCGTGGCGCTCTGGCCGGGCGTCAGCACCACCATGTGTTCCGCCGGCAGCGGCTCGCCGTCCAGCGTGACGGCGCCGTCCACCGGGTAGATGCCACGCTGGGCATGCTCGGCCGGGATTTCCACGCTGGCGCCCGCGTCCAGTTCGATCGCCACATACAGCGTGCGGCTGAACACCTTGACGGGCGAGGTCTTGCCGAATGCATCGCCGGCGATCACGGTCATGCGCACGCCGGGCCGCTCGATGCGTGGCAGGGTCTCGGCCGGATGGTGGAAGAACGACGGCTCGTCGGTTTCATGCGATTGCGGCAGCGCCACCCAGGTCTGGATGCCGTGCAGCCGCGCGCCCGCCGCGCGCACATGGTCCGGCGAACGCTCGGAGTGCACGATGCCGTGGCCGGCGGTCATCCAGTTGACGTCGCCCGGACGGATCGCCTGCTCGCTGCCCAGGCTGTCGCGGTGGATGATCTCGCCCTCGAACATATAGGTAACGGTGGCCAGGCCGATATGCGGATGGGGGCGCACATCGGCTCCCTCCCCGGGCGGCAGTTGCACCGGCCCCATATGGTCGAAGAAAATAAACGGCCCTACCGTCTGGGTTGCCGCTGCAGGCAGCAGCCGCCGTACGGTGAAATCGCCCAGGTCGCGCACATGCGGCTTGAGCAAGTGTTCGATAGCAGACATAACTTCTCCGGTGGAATAAGAGAGGCTCGCAAGCATGCCAGCGTGGCGCCGCTTGCGTCGAGTGTAGCCGCTGGTGCAACAAATCATTCCACCAGCGGGCAGAACCGGCGGGGCACGCTTTGCTCTAATACTGAGTGCGCCCTGCTGCGAGTATCCCCGACGACGCTTGATTGCGAAATAGCTATCCAATATGCTATGACAATCGTCGGGAACTATCGCAACAGTCAGGACTCCAATTAGCACTCACCCGGCCTGAGTGCTAAGATGCGTTGCAGTGCCGCCGCCCATCCCAAGAGAAGGTGCGCGGCGCACCGGCAACCGAACCGCCGGATGCGAAAGGAGCCATTGAGTGAACGCAGTCTTGTCTGCTGACCAAAATCTGACCCCCAGCCGTCTGCCGACGGCCCCGAAGCACGGGGGTAGCCTGGCGCTGACCTTCCCGGCCACGCTGGGCAATCTCGACAGCTATATCCAGGCTGTCCACCGAATTCCGCTGTTGACCGCGGAGGAAGAGCAGCGCCTGGCGCGCGAACTCCGCGACCACGATTCCGTTGACGCGGCCCGCCGCCTGGTGATGTCCCACCTGCGCCTGGTCGTGTCGATCGCCCGCCAGTACCTGGGCTACGGCCTGCCGCACGCCGACCTGATCCAGGAAGGCAATATCGGCCTGATGAAGGCGGTCAAGCGCTTCGACCCCGACCAGGGCGTGCGCCTGGTGTCGTACGCGATGCACTGGATCAAGGCCGAAATCCACGAGTACGTGCTGAAGAACTGGCGCATGGTCAAGGTGGCGACCACCAAGGCCCAGCGCAAGCTGTTCTTCAACCTGCGCAGCCACAAGCAGGGCTCGCACACGTTCACGCCGGAGCAGGTCGAGGCGGTGGCGCGCGAGCTGAACGTCAAGCCCGAAGAAGTGATGGAGATGGAAACCCGCCTGTCGGGCGGCGACCTGGCGCTGGAAGGCCAGATCGACGACGGCGAGGAGGAATTCGCCCCCATCGCCTACCTGGCGGACAACCATAACGAGCCCACGCGCGTGATGGAAGCCAAGCGCCACGACCGCATGCAGGTCGAAGGCCTGGAAGAAGCGCTGGCCAAGCTGGACGAGCGCAGCCGCCGCATCATCGAGGCGCGCTGGCTGAACGTCGAGGACGACGGCTCGGGCGGCGCCACGCTGCATGAGCTGGCCGCCGAGTTCGGCGTCTCGGCCGAGCGCATCCGCCAGATCGAGGCCGCGGCAATGAAGAAGATGAAGGGCGCGCTGCAGGCCTTTGCCTGATCCCGCTGCCCCGCCAGAAGCAAAAAGGCCGGTCCACTGGACCGGCCTTTTTGTTTGCCTGCTGGGCGCGGCTGCGGCGTTATGCCGCACCCCGGGGCATCAGGACAGCAGCTGTTTCAGGTCGTGCGCGATCGGTTCCGGGCCCTGGCCGTGGCGGATAAACAGGCGCAGGCGGCCATCCGGGTCGAATACATAGCTGCCGGCGGAATGATCCACCGTGTAGTTGTTCGGCGACGAGCCCGGCACCTTGGCGTAGAACACCTTGAAGTCCTTGGTCACCTTCTGCAACGCGGCTTCGTCGGCCGGGCGCAGGCCCAGGAAGCGCGGATCGAAGGCAGGCACGTACTGGGCCAGCAGCGCCTGCGTGTCGCGCTCCGGGTCGACCGTCACGAACAGCACCTGCACGCGGTCGGCGTCTGGGCCCATCTTCTCCATCACGGCCTTGAGCTCGGCCATGGTGGTCGGGCACACGTCCGGGCAATGGGTGTAGCCGAAGAACATCACCACCGCCTTGCCTTTGAAGTCGGCGATATGGCGCACCTTGCCGGTATGGTCGGTCAGCGAGAAGTCCTTGCCGAAGTCGGCGGCACCGCTGATGTCGACATTGCGGAACGATGCCTTCTGCTGCCCGCAGGCGGCCACGGCCAGCGCAAGCACGGCCAGCAGGGAGAAGCGGCGGAAGGCGGAAAACAGGCCGGAGGCAGGACTGGGGCGGGGCATGCGGCGGGAACCGGTCAGGGGGTGGGAGGGAACCAGCGGCGCCGGAGGCGCGCGGCGACAGCTTGCAGTATCGCCGATCGCACCGCCGCGCTGCGCCGGCCGCGACAAGATGACGCAGCCGAGCAGCCAGTTGGCGCAGGTCAGACCTGCGGAACGAACTTGAAGTAGTGATCGACCAGCAACGCCGCGAACAGCAGCGACAGGTACAGGATCGAGAAGCGGAAGGTGCGCTGCGCCAGTTCGTCCGAGTAGTTGCGGTACATCTTCCAGGCGTAGGCCAGGAAGCCGGCGCCCAGCGCCAGCGCGGCCGCCAGGTAGATGTAGCCGCTCATGCCGTAGACGAACGGCAGCAGCGTCGCGGCGATCATGACCAGCGTGTACAGCAGGATATGCAGCAGCGTGTAGCGCTCACCGTGCGTGATCGGCAGCATCGGCAGGCCAGACTTGGCGTAATCGGCGCGGCGGTACAGCGCCAGCGCCCAGAAGTGCGGCGGCGTCCAGGTGAAGATGATCAGCACCAGGAACCAGGCCTCGGCCGGCACCTCGCCTGCCACCGCGGCCCAGCCCAGCGCCGGCGGCATCGCCCCGGACAGCCCGCCGATCACGATGTTCTGCGGCGTGGCCGGCTTGAGCAGGATGGTGTAGACCACCGCGTAGCCCAGGAAGGTAGCGAAGGTCAGCCACATGGTCAGGTCGTTGGCGAACTCGTGCAGCAGCCACATGCCCGCGCCGCCGAGGATGGCGGAGAACACCAGCGTCTGCGGCGTTGTGATCTCGCCGGTGGCGGACGGGCGCCAGGCCGTGCGGCGCATCAGCGCATCGATCTTCTGCTCGACCAGGCAATTGATGGCAAACGCGGCGCCGGCCAGCAGCCAGATGCCGGCGGCACCGCCGATCAGCACGCGCCACGGCACCATGCCAGGCGTGGCCAGGAACATGCCGATGATGGCGCAGAACACCGCCAGCTGCGTCACGCGGGGCTTGGTCAGGGCGGCATATTGGCGGGCAAGGTGCCGTATCCGGCTCAGCTTGCCCAGTGAATGGGTATGTGTAGCGGTAACCACGGAAGGGGTCTTGTCTTTCATGTGGCGCGGGCGGCGTTCGGCACGGGGGCAGGAGCGCGGGCGGCCCGGGTCGCGAGCCCTATATTGTAGTGGAGGCGGACGAGCAGCAGCAGGAGCACCGCCGCCCCGCCGTTGTGCGCGACCGCGGCCACCAGGGGCCAGTCGAACACGATATTGGACATCCCGGTCGCCAGTTGCAGCACCAGCGTGCCGAGCAGCCAGCCGGCGGCGCGGTCCAGCCCTTCGAGCCGGCGCGCGCGCAGCCCGAACCACGCCAGGTAGCCGAGCACGATAAAAGCGAAGCCGCGGTGCACCCAGTGGATCGCCACCAGCGCCGCGTGCGGGATGTAGTCGCCGTCGGCGGTCATGCCCAGCTGGCGCCACAGCGTGAAGCCGTGCGCGAAGTCCATCTCCGGCACCAGCTGGCCGTTGCACAGCGGGAAGTCGGTGCAGGCCAGCACCGCGTAGTTGGTGCTGACCCAGCCGCCCAGGAAGATCTGGATCACCAGCAGCAGCAGGCCGATGCGCACCGGCCATCGCAGCCGCGCGGCCTGCGGCGCGACCGGGTGCGGCGGATCGTTGCGCGAGCCCAGCCAGATCAACGCCGCCAGCAGGCTCATGCCCAGCATCAGGTGCGTGACCACGATGATCGGCTGCAGCTTCATGGTCACGGTAAAGGCGCCGAACGCGCCCTGCACACACACCAGCAGCAGCACGCCGGTGGCGAACCACGGCGACTGCTTCAGCTCGCGCCGCTTGACCCACGCCAACACCATCAGCGCGATGATCAGCACGCCGACCGCCATGGCGAAATAGCGGTGGATCATCTCGATCCACGCCTTCACCAGCGTCACCGGTCCGCTGGGCAGCGCGGTCTCGGCCGCGCGGATCGGCTCCATCGCCGAGTGCGGGTTGGAGTGGCCGTAGCAGCCGGGCCAGTCCGGGCAGCCCAGGCCGGAGTCGGTCAGCCGCGTGAAGCTGCCGAACATGATCAGGTCCAGCGTCAGGAATGCGGTGATCCAGACCAGCTTGCGGTATTTGTTGCGATCGCCCTTGACCAGCACGTAGCACAGGGGCAGCAGCGCGATCAGGATGCCGATAATGGCCAGTTGCAGCAGCATGCCGTCTCCCTCAACCGATGCGCGAGACCTTGAGCAGCTTCTTCAGGTCGCCGCTCATCTTCTTGGGGTCCGGGTCCTGCGGGAAGCGCATCATCAGGTTGCCGAGCGGGTCGACCAGGAAGATCGTGTCCTCGGCGCGCTTTCCGGTCTCGGCCGGCAGCCACTGCTGCGCGGCCTGGCGGTCGATGCGCAGGAAGCGCACGCCGGCATAGGGCTCGTTGTAGGCGGCGCTGAGGCGTTCGTCGACCTTGCCCTCGTCGGTGATCAGCCACACCGGCACGATGCGCTCGCGGTCCTGCCCCTGGCCGGCGCGTATCTGGCGGATGGTAAAGAGCTTTTTGGCGCAGGCCTCGTCGCAGGCCGACGGATCGGAAGTCACCAGCAGCCATTTGCCGCGGAACTGCTCCAGCGGCACGGCCTGACCGCGCTCGTCGGTGACGCGCACCGGCGGCATTGGCCGCTGCGGGTCGACCAGCGCGCCGTAGTTGGTGGCGCCACCGCGCGGCTTGATGACGTAGTAGGTGAAATACGAGGCAATCACCGGCGAGGCGCACACCAGCAGCAGCATCAGCATCTGGAAGCGGCCGCGGCGCGTGCGCGCGTCGATGCGGGGATCCGGCGGCGTAGCCGTGACGGCCGGAGCCGGAGCGGAGTCTTGCTGTGCCATGGGTACGTCTGTCCTTTGTTTCGGCAAGCGCACGCCCCGGAGAAGGCGCGTGCGGTCAGTTCATTCGGTTCGGGGTGTGGTCGAGCCCGCCGCCGGCCGGCGCGCGCGGCGCCAGCCGAATACGACCACCAGCACCACCGTCAGCACGGCCAGCCCGAACCACTGGAAGGCGTAGCCGTAGTGCCGGTCTGCGCCCAGGTCGGCCGGGGCCCAGTCGCGCGCCAGACCGTCGCCGGTATCGCTGCGCTGCTCGACCACCAGCGGATGCAGAGCCAGTCCGGTTTCGGCGGCATACGCCGCAATTTCCACGTTCTGGCGGATCTTGCTGCCGGCCTCGGCGCTGGCCGGCTGGCCCAGGCTATAGACCCGCGGCACGGCCGCCAATGCCGTGCCCTCGATGGTCACCTCCCCCTCGGGCGTCGGGAACGGCGCGATCCGGGTGCGGTCCTGCGCGTCGCGCGGCAGCCAGCCGCGTAGCACCAGCACCGCTTGCATGGCGCCCCGATCACTTGCAGGGGCGTTGATGCGCAGCGGCGTCAGCACCAGGAAGCCGGCGCGGCTGTCGCTGCCATTGCCGTGGGGGCGATTATCCAGCAATACGGTGCGCGCTGTGTCGAAACGCCCCGTCACGCGCACGGTGCGGTCCGTCACAACTTGTGACAGCGGCGCCGGGCCCAGCACCACCGGCGGCTGTGCCGCCAGCGCCTGCAGCCGCGCGGCGCGGCCTTCTTTCTCATGCGCGCGATTGAGCTGCCAGTTGCCGAGCGCGCAGGTGATGGCGACCACCACCAGCGCGGCGGCCAGTGGCAGCGGGCTGAAGATACGGCGTGCCGTCATCGCCCGGTCATGCCCGTCAGCGCCGCGCGCGCGAGGCCGGTGCGATAATGGGCGCTTCCGATGCCCATCGCGGCTACCCCAACGAGACCGCGGCCCGATCCGCAGCCAACCTGCCCCGCCATGCGCTTTGTCATCATCGTCGCCTTTGTCCTGATCATTGCCAGCCTGGCTTCCGCCCTGTTCTTCATGATGCGCGACCGCGGCAAGACGCCCAACATGATGCGCTCGCTGATGCTGCGCGTGGGCTTTTCGGTGGCGCTGTTCCTGTTCATCCTGTTCTCGAACTGGATGGGCTGGATCCACAGCACGGGCATCCGCATGACGCCCTGAAACACCCGGGACGCAAAAGACAAACGCCGCAGGCTGGTCGACCCCCTGCGGCGTTTCTCTTTTACGTCGGCGCCGGCGGCCCCGGTCGGGGCCCTGCCGGCGGGTACAGCAGCGTAACTTACAGCCAGTACACCACGACGTAGAGCAACAGCCACACCACGTCAACGAAGTGCCAGTACCAGGCTGCGCCTTCGAACGCGAAGTGGTTCTCCGGCGTGAAATGGCCCTTGAGCACGCGGCCCAGCACCACCGCCAGCATGATCGCGCCCATGGTCACGTGGAAGCCGTGGAAGCCGGTCAGCAGGAAAAAGGTCGAACCGTAGATGCCCGAGGTCAGCTTCAGGTTCAGATCGCCGTAGGCGTGCATGTACTCGTACACCTGCAGGCACATGAAGATCGCGCCCAGCAGGATGGTCAGCACCATGCCCTGGATCAGCTGGCTGCGCTTGCCGGCCAGCAGCGCGTGGTGCGCCCAGGTCAGCGTCACGCCGGACATCAGCAGCAGCGCGGTGTTGATGGTCGGGATCGGCCACGGACCCATGGTCTGGAACGACTCCACCACGCCGGCCGGCCCGAGGTTGGGCCACACCGCGGCAAAGTCGGGCCACAGGATCTTGTTGTTCAGGTCGCCCAGCCACGGCATGGCAATGGCGCGGGCGTAGAACAGCGCGCCGAAGAAGGCGGCAAAGAACATCACTTCGGAGAAGATGAACCAGCCCATCGACCAGCGGAACGACAAGTCGATGTTCTTGCCGTACAGGCCGCCTTCGGACTCGCTGATGGCGTCGCCGAACCAGCTCTTGAGCACGAACAGAAACCACAGCAGGCCGAAGCCGCACACGTACGGCGCCCAGGGCTGCCCGTTTACCCAACCGGAGGCGCCCGCGCCCGTCAGCAGCAGGCCGAAGCTCGCCGTGATCGGGTGGCGCGACGGGCCCGGTATGAAGTAGTACGGAGCGTTTGCGCGATTCGCACTCATTCTTTTATCTCCAGCTCAGAGTCTTTGATTCGGTATTCGTTATCCGCGCTTCGGCGCTCCGGGCCGCCCGCCTCCTCTGGGCCGGCCGCGCCGCTGCGGCTGTTTTTTTCTGCGACTGCCTGCGACTGCTTTTGTTGTCTACCCTTCCTGCCCTGCTACCCCGCCGCCTGGCTCACCACCATGCGCACGATGACGACCAGCACCGCGATGAAGATGGCCGCCGCGATCACCCCGGCGATGACTACGTGCACCGGGTTCAGCCTGGCCATGTCGCGCTCGTGCTCCGCGCCCTTGCGCAGGCCGATGAACGACCACAGCACCGCGCGCATGGTCTGCGCGAACGACATCTTGCGCTTGACCGCGTCCTTCATCTCATCCATCGCCCGTCCTCCGCAACGCCGGCATGCCGCGCCGGCCGGCTTCAGATGCCCTTGCCTGCCGGCGCCGGCTGCGGCGCCAGCAGGCCCTCGGGCGCCTGCGCCACCGGCGTGCCCACCTCGAAGAAGGTGTACGACAGCGTAATGTTCTTCACATCCTTGGGCAGCGCGGGATCGATCACGAACACCACCGGCATCTCGCGCGCCTCTTTTGCCTTGAGCGTCTGCTGCTTGAAGCAGAAGCACTCCAGCTTCATGAAATACTGGGTCGCCTGCTTGGGCGCGTAGCTCGGGATCGCCTGCGCCGAGATATCGCGCGGCTGCCCGTTGGCAACTTCATAGACGATCGTCGCCATCTCGCCAGGATGCACTTCCATGCTGTTCTTCACCGGCCGGAAGGCGAAAGGCCCGCGCGCATTGGAGTCGAACTCCACCGTGATGGTGCGGCTCTTGTCGACCTGCGTGTTCTTCACCGCGCCGTGCAGCTCGCGCGTGGTGATCACGTTGATGCCGGTGATCTCGCAGATCTTCTTGTACAGCGGCACCAGCGCATAGCCGAAGCCGAACATCACGGCCACGATCACGACCAGCCGCAGCATCATGCCGCGGTTGAACCGCTTGTCTGCTTCCCTGCCCTGCTGGTCGATGCTCATCTCGCTATCCTGCAGCTACCCGGCCACTTCAGCCAAGGAACACCATCTTGGCGAAGAACCCCAAAAAGAAAACCACCACGATCGACAGCAGGATCAGGCCAAGGCGCCGGTTGGCGGCTTTCTGGTCCGGGTGTGATGGGTTTTTGTCTGGAGCCTGCATCATTTGCTTACCTGCTGGCGCGGGAGGCGGACGCTGCCACCTCCCGCTGCCTGATTACGCTGGTGCCGCTTCAGCGGACCTGCGGGGGCACTTCAAAGGTGTGGAACGGCGCCGGCGACGGCACGGTCCACTCCAGGCCCTCGGCACCTTCCCACGGCTTGTCCGCGGCCTTCTCGCCGCCACGGTACGACGGCAGCACCACGAAGAAGAAGAAATACACCTGCATCAGGCCGAAGCCCAGCGCACCGAGCGACGCGATCGCGTTGAAATCCGCGAACTGGGTCGGGTAGTCGGCATAGCGGCGCGGCATGCCGGCCAGGCCCAGGAAGTGCATCGGGAAGAAGGTCACGTTGAAGAAGATCAGCGAACCCCAGAAGTGGATCTGGCCGCGGGTCTCGTTGTACATGAACCCGCTCCACTTCGGACCCCAGTAGTAGAAGCCCGCGAACAGCGCGAACAGCGAGCCGGCCACCAGCACATAGTGGAAGTGCGCCACGATGAAGTAGGTGTCCTGCAGCTGGATGTCGATCGGAGCCACCGCCGGCATCAGGCCGGTGAAGCCGCCGATGGTGAACACGAAGATAAAGCCGATCGCGAACAGCATCGGGGTCTCGAACGTCATCGAGCCACGCCACATGGTGGCGATCCAGTTGAAGATCTTCACGGCCGTCGGCACCGCGATCAGCATGGTCGCGTACATGAAGAACAGCTGGCCGGTCACCGGCATGCCGGTCGTGAACATGTGGTGGGCCCACACGATAAACGACAGGATGGCGATCGAGGCGGTGGCGTACACCATCGAGCTGTAGCCGAACAGGCGCTTGCGCGAGAACGCCGGCACCACGTGCGAGACGATCCCGAACGCCGGCAGGATCATGATGTAAACCTCGGGGTGGCCGAAGAACCAGAAGATATGCTGGTACATCACCGGGTCGCCGCCGCCGGCGGCCGAGAAGAAGCTCGTGCCGAAGTGGCGGTCGGTCAGCACCATGGTGATGGCGCCGGCCAGCACGGGCATCACGGCGATCAGCAGGTAGGCGGTGATCAGCCAGGTCCAGCAGAACATCGGCATCCTCATCAGCGTCATGCCGGGGGCACGCATGTTGAGGATGGTCACGATGATGTTGATCGAGCCCATGATCGACGACGCGCCCATGATGTGCATGGCGAAGATGGCCATGTCCATGCCCGGGCCCATCTGCACCGACAGCGGCGCGTACAGGGTCCAGCCGGCGGCGGTGGCGCCGCCCGGGGCGAAGAACGAGCCGGCCAGCAGCAGCGCGGCGGGCGGCAGCAGCCAGAAGCTGAAGTTGTTCATGCGCGCGAACGCCATGTCGGACGCGCCGACCTGCAGCGGGATCATCCAGTTCGCAAAGCCCACGAAGGCCGGCATGATCGCGCCGAACACCATCACCAGCCCGTGCATGGTGGTGAACTGGTTGAACAGCTCGGGGCGGAAGAACTGCAGGCCGGGCTCGAACAGCTCCAGGCGGATCAGCAGCGCCAGCACGCCACCGGACAGCAGCATGATGAACGAGAACAGCAGGTACAGCGTGCCGATGTCCTTGTGGTTGGTGGCGAACAGCCAGCGGCGCCAGCCATGCGGGTGATCGTGCGCGTGGTCGTCATGCGCATGATCGTGCGGATGGGCGAGCGCGTCCGGGGTAGCAGTACTCATCGCAAATGCTCCTCTAATCCTGTTCTGTCTTCAGCGGGTCAGCCCGCGACGCGGTCGCCCGCGAGGCTGGCCTGCTTGTCTGCAGGCTTGGCTTCGGCCTTGGGAGCCACGCCGCCTGCCGCGCCGCCGCCTTCCGGGAACTTGCCCGCGCGGGCACCCACGAAGTCGCTCGGCTGGATCACTTCACCCGTCTTGTTGCTCCAGGCGTTGCGTGTATAGGTCATCACCGTGGCCAGCTCTGTATCCGAGAGCTGCTTCCACGAGGGCATGCCGCCCTTGCCTTCGAGCAGGATGTGCATCTGGCCGGCCTTGGGGCCGTTGACCAGCTTGGCGCCGTCCAGCGCCGGGAACGCGCCGCCGCCCTTGCCGTTGGGCTGGTGGCAGACCGCGCAGTTGGCGGCGTAGATCTTCTCGCCGCGCACCTTCGACTCGTCCAGCGTCCAGGTCTTGTTGGGGTCGTCGGCCTTGGCCGCCAGCTCCTTCTTCTTGCCGTCGACCCACTTGGTGTAGTCGGCGTCGGAGACCACGCGCACCACGATCGGCATGAAGGCGTGCTCCTTGCCGCACAGCTCGGCGCACTGGCCGCGGTACACGCCGACCTTCTCAGCCTTGAACCAGGTGTCGCGCACAAAGCCCGGGATCGCATCCTGCTTGACACCGAAGGCCGGGACCATCCAGGCGTGGATCACGTCGTTGGCGGTGGTGACGATGCGGATCTTCTTGTTGACCGGCACGACCAGCTCGTTGTCCACCTCCATCAGGTAGGTGTTGGACTTGGGCTGCTCGTTGTTGATCTGCTCGCGCGGGGTGGTCAGGGTCGACACGAAGGAAATGCCTTCGCCCTGGCCCTTCAGGTAGTCATAGCCCCACTTCCACTGGTAGCCGGTGGCCTTGATGGTGATGTCGGAGTTGGTGGTGTCCTTCATCGCCACCACGGTCTTGGTGGCCGGCAGGGCCATCGCGATCACGATCAGGAACGGGACGATGGTCCAGACCACTTCCACCGTGATGCTCTCGTGGAAGGAAGCCGGCTTGGAGCCCTTGGCCTTGCGGTGCGTGAAGATGGAATAGAACATCACGGCGAACACCGCGACGAAGATCACCGTGCAGATGATCAGCATCATCCAGTTCAGCCAGTGAATCTGTTCGGCGATCTTGGTAACCGGCTCGGTCAGGTTGAGCTGGCGCACGGCGGGGCCGCCCGGCATGTCGCTCACCGCGGACGCCGCCTGGCTGGCAAGCAGGGACACACCTGCCAGACAAACTGCGGATGCCTTCTTCCACATTTTCATTTGTTATCTACCCAATTTACAGATTCAGATCTGTCCCCGCCTCCGCCCCCGCCGCCTCCTCAGAGGCGACGCAGGACCGCTGCGAGCTCCTGCGCGAACTTGCGTCGCCGGTACGGGTCCACGTAACACCCCACCTGTACCTCACGCCCGCCCGAGCGCAGCGTCACCAGCGCGCGGAACGATTCACCCAGTTCGACCCGCACCCAGCGCGGGTTGAATTCCTGGCGCGTCACCTTTGTGCCGCTGGCTGTCTCCACGACCAGCATGCCGTCGGTAATGCTGACGCGCTCATAGTCTGTCGCATGGCGCGCATACACCAGCAGCGCGATCCCCAGCCCGATCAGCTCGATGCTGGCAAACGGCAGCACGAGCCAGGACCCTTGCCACGCGAAAAACAACGCGATGGCAAGCGAAACCGTGAGGATCGAGAGGTAAAACCAGCCGACCTGGCGTGGAGACAGCGAGCAATTTCGCTTCATCAGCCAGTCGTGGGGCGCGGGGAGAGGTCCGTCGAGATTTCCGCCGGAGTCACCACCTGCCGTCTGGAGTGCGATACCCAAGTCTTGCATCGCCAACCACTCTGCATCGGATGCACACCCGGGACGATGGCGCCCGGGTTGCACAGTGCGGGTGCAATACCAGGACGTTCTTGTGCCAGGGGACCACTGCGACAAACTGGCGCATTATAGGGCGCTTCCCCTACACGGACAAGGGCGCACCTTGACCGGAAGGCTTGCGCCCCGCTTGATTCTGTGCATGCACAAACGCCCCGCGATCTCCCTGCACGCCGCGCTAGCGCTCACTCTGCGGCAATCTGTCGCACGCGCAAGTTAACTCTGTTTTAACCTGCCTTGCGCGGCCTTGCACGGCCGATCTGGTCCAGCGGCACCACGGCGCGGCCCTGCTCGTCCAGCGCCTGGCCGCCGCGCGGCGCCAGCTTCCACGCATGGCCGTAGACGATCTCGAAGGTCAGCGGGATCACGCCATCGGCGTTGCGCCGGCGCTCCAGCGCCTGGGTCAGCGCCTGGTACCAGCTGCGGCCGCGCAGGCCCTGCGACAACGCGCCCGCCGGGCCGCGCAGGCCGCCGAAGGCCTGCACCTCGCGCAGCAGCGTGGCGGGCGACTCGTAGGTCACGGTCAGCGTTTCCATGTCCATCACCGGCGTGGACCAGCCGCTGTGCACCAGCATGTCGCCGATATCGTGCATGTCGACAAAGCGCAACGTATGGGGCGCGTCGTCGACTTCGGCAAAGGCCGCGCGCAGCTCCTTGAGCGTATCCGGGCCGAACAGCGAGAACAGCACCAGCCCCTCGTCGCGCGTGACGCGGTGCCACTCCGGGAACACACGGTGCGGCTCCGGATGCCAGTGCAGCGCCAGGTTGGACCACAGCAGGTCGAAGCTCGCGGGCGCAAAAGGCAGTGTGGCAAGATCGCCCTGGACCAGGTCGAACAGGGGCCGCTTGCCTAGCATGCGCCCAAGCCAGCCCGGACGGCGCTGCGGGTCGCGCTGGCCGGCTTCGGCCAGCATCGCGCCGGAAATATCGAGCCCCGCGATCTGCGCATCGGGAAAGCGCGCGCGCAGCCCCGCCAGGCCCTGGCCGTGGCCGCAGCCGATATCCAGCGCACGCTGCGGCGCCAGGCGGATCCCCTCCATGCGCTCCTGCATGCGGCGGCCGATCTCGCCCAGCAGGAAGTCCAGCTGGCCGAAGCCGCGGCTGCGCCGGTCAAAGGCGAGCCGGGTCAGGCGCGCGGGCGGCAGGAAAGCATCGGGGGATTCAGCGGCATGCAGGGACACGGACAGACAGGGCAGCAAGAAGACCAGGAAGCGGCACAGGTGCAGGCACGGGCGCCGGGCGAACGCGGCCGCCTTGCCCGATGGGCCGCGGCCGGACGGCAAGTATACGCGCGCGCCGCGCTGGCCGCCCGGAGCGCGCTGGCCGGCGCCGGCCCGGCGCTGCTGCCGAGCGCCTGCGCGCTGTGCGGCGCGGTGCAGCGCGACGTGGTGTGCGCGCCCTGCGCCGGCGACCTGCTGCGGCCGGTGCGGCGCTGCCCCGCTTGCGCGCTGGCGCTGGGGCGCCATTTCAGCTGCCCGGCGTGCGCCGCGATGCCGCCCGCGTTCGACCACGCCTGCACGCTGGGCGACTATGCCTCGCCGCAGGACCAGCTGGTGCTGGCGCTCAAGTTTGGCCAGGCGCTGCCGCTGGCGGGCTGGCTGGCGGCCCGGCTCGCGGCCGGGCTGCCGGCGGCGTGGCCCAGCGCCCGGCTTGGGCCGCCCGACCTGGTTGCACCCATTCCGCTGTCGCCACAGCGCCTCGCCGCGCGCGGCTTCAACCAGGCCTGGGAGATCGCGCGGCCGCTGGCGCGCGGTCTTGGCCTGCGCGCCGATCCGGTGCTGCTGCAGCGCAAGCGGGGTACCGGCAGCCAACGTGCGCTGGACCTGGCGGCACGGCAGGTGAACCTGCGCGATGCGTTCCGGCTGGCGCGTCCCGCACGGCTGGACGGGCTGCATGTGGCGCTGGTCGACGATGTCATGACTTCCGGCACCACCTTGCACGAAGCGGCCCGCGTGCTCAAAGCGCACGGCGCTGCCCACGTCAGCGTAATCGTGGCGCTGCGCACGCCATAGGGCCGGGATGACAGTGAGCGGTGCGCGCGGTAAGCTGCGCACCGTTCTGACGAAGGGCGGCACCCGGCGCCCGAGATACCCCCCGCATCATGTTCAACGTCGTCCTGGTCGAACCGGAAATCCCACCCAACACCGGCAATGTGATCCGCCTGTGCGCCAACACCGGTGCACAGCTGCATCTGATCAAACCGTTGGGATTTCCGCTGGAAGACGCGCGCATGCGCCGCGCCGGGCTGGATTACCACGAGTACGCCACCATGCGTGTGCACGACAGCTGGGACGCGCTGATGGCCAGCGAACAGCCAGATCCCACGCGCATGTTCGCGCTGACCACGCGCGGCTCGACACCGTTCGGCCAGGTGGAATTCCGGCCGGGCGACTGGTTCGTGTTCGGTTCCGAGACGCGCGGCCTGTCACCCGAGCGGCGCGAGTGGTTCCCGCCGGCGCAACGCATAAGGCTGCCGATGCGGCCCGACAACCGCAGCCTGAACCTGTCAAATACGGTCGCGGTGGTGGTGTTTGAAGCGTGGCGGCAGAATGGGTTCGCGGGCGGAAGCTGAACGCCGCCGCACCGTTTATTCCGGCTGCACCCCGGCCGCCCGGATCACCTTGTCCCAGCGCGCCTTTTCGCTCGCCATGGTCTGGCGCAGCGACGCCGGCGCGGTGCCGGCCGGCACGAAATACTGCGCGCGCATCTTGTCGCGCACGTCGGCGCTGCCGATGATCGCCACCAGTTCGCGGTAGAGCCGGTCGATCACTGGCTGCGGCGTGCCCGCCGGTGCCAGCACTGCCTGCCACGAAATCGCTTCGAAACCCGGATAGCCGGATTCCGCCACCGTCGGCACCGACGGCAGCACCGCGGTGCGGCCCGTAGTGGTCACGGCCAGCACGCGCAGCTTGCCGGCATTGACCTGCGGCATCGCGATCGCCGGCACCATGAAGCCCGCCTGCACCTGCCCCCCTACCATCGCGGTGGTGACCTGCGGGAAGCCGGGATACGGCACGTGCTGCAGCTCGATGCCCGCCATCGCCTTGAGCTGCTCCATCGCCAGGTGCGAGGCGCTGCCATTGCCGGGCGAGCCATAGTTCAGTTCGCCCGGTTTCGACCGGGCCAGGGCGACGAATTCACGCAGGTTGTGGACCGGCAGGCGTGCGTCGACCACCAGCACGTTGGGCGAGGTCGCCACCAGCGTCACCGGCGCGAGCTGGCGGAACGGATCGTAGTTCAGGTTGCGCGACAGCGTCGGCGCGGTGACCAGCGGGCCGTTGATGGTGAACACCAGCGTGTAGCCATCGGGCGTGGCGCGCGCCACCATGCCGGTGCCGATATTGCCGCCGGCGCCAGGGCGGTTTTCCACGACCACCGGCTGGCCCAGCGCAGTCGCAAGCTTCTCGGTCACGATCCGCGCGATCAGGTCGGGCGACGAGCCCGGCGGGAACGGCACCACCATGCGGATGGGCCGGGCGGGCCAGGGTTGGGCGAGCACGCTGGCGGAAGCGCCGGCAGCGCAGGCAGCGGCAAGCGCGATCAGCACGTGTCGGCGGGTAGGCATGCGGGAAGTATCGTCAGGAAGGTTGGGTCGCGCGCGCTGTCACTCGTCGCGCGCGTCGCGCTGGAGCAGCTGCGCCACCGCGTCGGCGGCGCTCAGCCCGTCGAACAGCACCGCGCACACCGCGCGGGCGATCGGCATCTCGACACCGTTCGCGGCGGCAAGCTCGGCCACCGCCTGCGCGCAACGCACGCCCTCGGCCACATGGCCCAGTTCGGCCAGGATCTGGTCCAGGCTCTGCCCCGCCGCCAGTTGCTGCCCCACCTTGCGGTTGCGCGACAGGTCGCCGGTGGCGGTCAGGATCAGGTCGCCGACGCCAGCCAGGCCCATGAAGGTCTCGACCCGCCCGCCCAGCGCCAGGCCCAGCCGCGTCATCTCGGCCAGCCCGCGCGTCACCAGCGCGGCGCGCGCGTTCAGGCCCAGGCCCAGCCCGTCGCTGGCGCCGGTGGCGATCGCCAGCACGTTCTTGACCGCGCCGCCCACTTCCACGCCGGTCAGGTCGTCGCTGCCGTAGATGCGCATGGCGTGGTGGTGGAAGGCCGCCTGCGCGCGCTCGGCCAGCGACGGCACGCTGCCCGCCACCGTCAGCGCGCACGGCAGGCCCTGCGCCACTTCGCGGGCGAAGCTCGGGCCGGTCAGCACGCCGTAGTCGAAGCCATCGGTGCGCCCGGCGGTGTCCAGCTCGGCGCGCACCATCTGGTGCGGCAGCAGGTGCGTGCCGGACTCGAAGCCCTTGCACAGCCACAGCATCGTCACCGGCCGCGCGCTGCGCGTGGCGAGCCGGCGCGTCATCTCGCGCAGGCCCGACACCGGCGTGGCCACCACCACGATGCCGTCCGGATCGTCCGCGGCATGCGCCACCGCAAGCTCGAAATCCGCCTGCACCGCGAGCCGCTCGGACAACGTCACGCCCGGCAGGTAGGCAGCATTCTCGCGCGTGGCGGCGATGGTGGCGAGCTGGGCGGGGTCACGCCCCCACAGCACCACGTCATTGGTGGCCGCGGCATGGCTGGCGAGGGCGGTGCCCCAGGCACCGGCACCAAGGAAGGTCAGTTTCATGGGAGCTCGCACGGAGGATGGGCGCAGTCGATAGTAGTCCCGGAGCCCAAAAGGCGAAACGGGGCCGCAGCCCCGTTCCGATGCATGACTCCGGACGCCGGAATCAGTGGCGAGCCTGGCTGCCGTCGGGCATCACGATGCCGCTGCTGCCGCCTTCGGCACCCTGGGCTTCTTCCATGGCCGCCTGCAGGCGTTGCTCGTACAGCGCCTGGAAGTTGATTTCCGACAGGTGGATGGCCTGGAAGCCGGCGCGGGTGATCACGTCGGCGATATTGCTGCGCAGGTACGGATACAGGATGGTCGGGCAGGCGATGCCCAGCAGCGGGTCGAGCTGCTCCACCGGCACGTTGCGGATATCGAAGATGCCGGCCTGGTGCGCTTCCACCAGGAAGGCGACCTTGTCCTGCACCTTGGTCGTCACGGTGCCAGTCACCACCACCTCGAAGATGCCTTCCTGCAGCTGCGAAGCGCCGACGTTGACCTGCACTTCCACCGACGGGGCTTCCGATTCCAGGAAGATGCCCGGCGAGTTGGGCTGCTCCAGCGACATGTCCTTCAGGTAGACGCGCTGGATATTGAAGAAGGGTTGATCGTCCTGCTGGGTGTTTTGCTGGTCGCTCATGAAAGGCTTCCGGGAAGATGGGCGTTGGGCGCGGCGGCGGCAGCCCCTGATGGGTGCAGGGCTGGCCGGTGCCCGGTTGGAAAACGCATATGGTACATGACGCGGGTGGCGATTTCACCCGCGCCGGGACAAAGCCGGCCCGGAATCAGACGGTTCCGAGCGAGCAGCAGTCGCGGGGCGCTCAGGCAGCCAGCAGCGGCACCAGGCCACCCTGGCGGTCCAGCGCCGACAGGTCGTCGAAGCCGCCCACGTGGGTATCGTCGATGTAGATCTGCGGTACGGTGCGGCGGCCGGTGCGAGACATCATCTCTTCGCGCTTGCCGGGTTCGCGGTCGATCAGGATCTTCTCGATTGCTTCCACGCCGCGGGACTTCAGCAGGCGTTCAGCCATAACGCAAAACGGACACACCACGGTGCTGTACATGACGACGCGGGCCATGCGGGTTCTCCTTGAATGCAATGCGGCGCGCGCACCGGCTTTGGGCCGGGCGGCGCACGGTGTAACGGAATACGGGCCGGAGTTGCCGGGATTACTTCACCAGCGGCAGACCTGCCTGCTGCCAGGCGGCGATGCCGCCCTCGAGCGCGTAGATCTCACTGTAACCGGCTTCCTTCAGCGCTGCCTGGGCCTTGCCCGAGCGCTGGCCGGTCTGGCATACGACGATGATTGGGGCCGACTTGTCCTTTGCAAGGCCGGCCGCGCGCGAGGCCAGCTCGGCAAGCGGGGCGCTTTTGGCCTGCGGCAGGTGACCCTTGGCATACTCGGCGGGCTCGCGGATGTCGACCACCACCGCCCCGCGCTTGTTGATCAGCTGGGTGGCGGCGGCCGTATTGACGGTCTTGCCGCCGGTGCTGCGCGAGATCGCGGGCCAGGCCAGCAGGCCGCCCGAGACCACGGCTAGGGCGATCAGGGCAAGGTTGTTATAGTCGGCAAAGAAATTCACGTTGGCATTCCGGTAGGTTGGGTCGGCGGCATTATAAAATACGCGGTTTGGCGTCCGGGGCCTGCCGCTGCATGGCCAGCCGCCATTGTCGCCTGCCTGAGACATGGAGTTCACATTAGAAAGCCATGAGCTCACTCGGGGTGACGGCGCGGACGCACGCACAGGTTATCTACTCTCTGGAAGCAGCAGCATGTACAAGCTCGTCCTTATCCGCCACGGCGAATCCACGTGGAACCTTGAAAACCGCTTCACCGGCTGGGTCGACGTCGACCTGACCGAAACCGGCGCGGCCCAGGCCAACCTGGCCGGCAAGCTGCTCAAGGATGCCGGCTTCAGCTTCGATATCGCCTACACCTCGGTGCTCAAGCGCGCCATCCGCACGCTGTGGCACGTGCAGGACGAAATGGACCTGATGTGGATCCCGCTGCGCAACGAATGGCGCCTGAACGAGCGCCACTACGGCGCGCTGGCCGGCCTGAACAAGGCCGAAACCGCGGCCAAGTTCGGCGACGAGCAGGTGCTGGTGTGGCGCCGCAGCTATGACACCCCGCCGCCCGCGCTGGAGCCGACCGATCCGCGCGCCTCGTTCAATGATCCGCGCTACGCCAATGTGCCGCGCAACGAGATCCCGCTGACCGAATGCCTGAAGGACACGGTCGCGCGCGTGCTGCCGCTGTGGAACGAATCCATCGCCCCCGACATCCAATCCGGCAAGCGTGTGGTCATTGCCGCGCACGGCAACAGTATCCGCGCGCTGGTAAAGTACCTGGACCAGATCTCGGATGACGAAATCGTCGGACTCAACATTCCCAACGGCACCCCCCTCGTGTACGAGCTGGACGCCGACCTGCACCCCCTGCGCCACTACTACCTGGGCGACCAGGAAGCCATCGCCGCCTCGCTGGCGGCCGTGGCCAACCAGGGCAAGGCACGCTGAAGCTGGTCCGGGCGGCCCCCACAGGCGCATGTGTACGCGCATGTGCGGCCGCCCACCCTGAACCGGGGCACGGCAGGCCCCGTTCTACGCTCGGACTTATACTGTCGGACAAACCGCCCAGCGCCGGGCGGCCGCAGCCGGCATAATCCCCACACGTACACTCCGTACACCAAGTACACGTTCAGGCAGCCCTCATGCGCAAGACGCTCAAGAACATCAGCCTAGTCTCTGTCGGCCTCGTCGCCGGCGTGCTCGCCACGCTGCAGATCTCGGCGACCGCCCAGAATTCATCGGGGCCCTTGCCGCTGGACCAGCTGCGGCTGATGGCCGATATTTTCGGGCAGATCAAGCGCGAGTACGTGGAGCCGGTCGATGACAAGAAGCTGCTGACCGAAGCCATCAAGGGCATGGTCGCCAGCCTCGACCCGCACTCGTCCTATCTCGACGAGAAAGACTTCAAGGAACTGCAGGAAGGCACGCGCGGCCGCTTTGCCGGCCTCGGCATCGAGATCTCGCAGGAAGAAGGCCTGGTCAAGGTGATCAACCCGATCGAGGACACGCCGGCGTTCCGCGCCGGCATCCAGCCGGGCGACCTGATCACCCGTATCGACGACAAACCCGTGCGCGGCCTGCCGCTTGAGCAAGCGGTCAAGCGCATGCGCGGCGAGCCCGGCACCAAGGTCACGCTGACCATCTACCGCAAGAGCGAGGAACGCACCTTCCCGGTCTCGATCACGCGCGCCGAGATCCGCGTGCAGTCGGTCAAGGCCAAGATGCTCGACAACAATATCGGCTGGATTCGCCTCACCAGCTTCCAGGAACGCACCGTCTCCGACCTGGCCCGCAAGCTGGCCGAGATGGCGCAGAAGAACCCGAACATGAAGGGGCTGATCCTGGACCTGCGCAACAACGGCGGCGGCGTACTGCAGGGCGCGGTCGGCGTGGCCGCGGCCTTCCTGCCGAACGACGCCACGGTGGTGTCGACCAACGGCCAGGTGCCCGATGCCAAGCGCGTCTACAAGGCGGCGTACAACAACTACCGCCTGTCCTCGCTGGAAGACGATCCGCTCAAGGACCTGCCCGCGATCTACAAGAAGATCCCGATGGTGGTGCTGACCAACGCCTACTCGGCCTCGGCTTCCGAGATCGTGGCGGGCGCGCTGCAGGACCATCACCGCGCGCAGATCATGGGCAAGACCACCTTCGGCAAGGGCTCGGTGCAGACCGTGCGTCCGCTCACCAACGACACCGGCATCAAGCTGACCATCGCGTACTACTACACGCCGAGCGGCAAGTCGATCCAGGCCAAGGGCATTCGCCCGGACATCCCGGTCGACCAGAACCCCGAAGGCGATCCGGACGACGCGCTGATCACGCGGGAGATCGATACCGAGCGCCACCTGCACAACAAGCAGGAATCGGAAGAGCCGGAAATGACCGAACGCGAGCAGCGCCGGGTGGAAGAACTGCGCCGCCTGGAAGAAGAGAACGCGAAGAAGACGCCGGAAGAGCGCGAGAAGGAACGCCGCAAGAAGCCGGTGGAATTCGGCTCGGCCGACGACTTCATGCTGCAGCAAGCCGTGGCCCAGCTCAATGGCCAGCCGGTCAAGCGCTCCAAGTCGCGACTGGAAACCAATCCGCCGGCCGACAACGGCAAGGCAGCCAAGCCCTCGGGCAAGAGCGGCGCCAAGGGTGCCAGCGCCCCGGCCGCCAAGCCGGCCGCTCCGCCCCCCGGCAAGCAGCCGCCAGCCAGCGCGCCGATCGGCGAGCCGCTGGGTACGCCGACGGGCAAGGCGCCCTGAGGCCTGCACAAGGCTGCGGGTGTTCTCCCTCTCCCCCTGAGGGGAGAGGGAGAACACCTTGCTTAGGCTAGCTCGGGCGGCTTTGGAGCACCCAAGACCGCCCTCCTCTTCAGCACTCGAGGGATTACCTCATGAGCGACGACGGCCTCAACGACGAACAGCTATTGCGCTACTCGCGCCATATCCTGCTGGACGAACTCGGCATCGAAGGCCAGCGCCGGCTGCTGGCCGGCCACGCGCTGGTAATCGGCGCGGGCGGGCTGGGCGCGGCCGCGCTGCCCTTCCTCGCTTCGGCCGGCGTGGGCCGCATCACCGTGGTCGACAACGACGAGGTCGACCTGACCAACCTGCAGCGCCAGATCATCCACACCACCGCCAACGTGGGTCGGCCCAAGGTCGATTCCGCGCGCGAGGGCATGCTGCGCATCAACCCGGGCCTGGAGATCGTGACGGTGGCCGCGCGCGTGGGCGATGCCGAGCTCGACCAACTGGTGGCCACGGCCGACGTGGTGCTGGATTGCTGCGACAACTTCGCCACGCGCCAGGCGGTCAACCGCGCCTGCGTGCGCCACAAGGTGCCGCTGGTGTCGGGCGCGGCGCTGCGCTTCGACGGCCAGATCAGCGTGTTCGACCGCCGCCAGCCGGATGCGCCCTGCTACGCCTGCCTGTTCCCGCCGGCCGAGCCCGCGCCGGAAGTGGCCTGCGCCACCATGGGCGTGTTCGCGCCGCTGGTCGGCATGGTCGGCACGGTGCAGGCGGCCGAAGCGCTCAAGCTGCTCGCCGGCGTCGGCGACAGCCTGGCGGGCCGGCTGCTGATGGTCAATGCGCTGTCGATGGAATGGACCACGATGCGGCTGGCGCGCACGCCGGATTGCCCGGTCTGCGCGGGGCGCTGAGCGCAGCTACTCCTTGGGCGCCGCGTGCGCCAGCAGCCAGTCGGTGACGGCGGCGCGGTCACCACGGAAGACGATGCGCGCCGTGCGCTGCTCGCGCTGGTAGTCGTACATCGGATCGTAGTAATCGCGCAGCAGCACTTCGATCCAGCCGCGGTGCAATGCCACCTCGCCGGATGCCGCCTGCCGCGCCAGCGCCTGCTCCAGCAGGCTCGATAACTTGCCATAGCGCGCTCCGCCCAGCCTTGGAGCGATAGCGGCCATCGCTTCGCGCAGACGCGCGGCGTAGGCCTCGAAGCCCTCCGCCGTACCCTTCTCCGCGAGAAATTCCGCCGCCAGTCCCTGCACATAGTCGCGCAGCACGCGCTCCACGCGTTGCTCGAACGACGCCTCCAGCCATACCAGCGGGCTCGCCTGAATGCGCTGCGTCAGCGCCTGCGGCACGTCGCGGCTGCCGATATAGCGGCCTTCGTCTTCCACCACCAGCGCGTGGAAGCCTGTGTCGATATGGCGCAGCAGGTCGATCGCCAGCGCGTTCTCGAAGTCGACCTGCTGCGGCTGCGCCAGCGCGCGGCGCCCGAATGCCGAGCCGCGATGGCGCGCATGGCCCTCCAGGTCGATCGCAGCGGGCACGTCGGCCAGCACGTCGGTCTTGCCGCTGCCGGTCAGGCCGCCGAGCACGAACCAGCGCTGCTCGGCGGCGGCTGTATCGATGGCCGAGATCAGGAAGCCTCGCATCGCCTTGTAGCCGCCGGTCACGCGCGGGTAGTCGACACCGGCTTCACGCAGCCACTGCTGCACCAGCTGCGAGCGCAGCCCGCCGCGGAAGCAGTACAGGTAGCCATCCGGATGCGCGCGCGCAAACTCCGCCCACGCCGCGATCCGCGCCGCCTTGCGTTCGCCCGACACCAGCTGGTGGCCCAGCACGATCGCCGCCTGCTGGCCCTTCTGCGCGTAGCACAGGCCAACCTCGTGCCGCTCGGCATCGTCCATCAGCGGCAGATTCACGGCGCCCGGGAAGGCGCCGCGCGCGAATTCCAGCGGTGCGCGCACATCCATCATTGCCACGCCGCTGAGGAACAGGGTACGGAGGTCGGCGGTGTCTGCGCGCATCACTGGATCTCGACCGCAAGCGAGGCGCGCGCAACCATCTCGCCGACCGGCGTCAGCGCCAGTCCCAGACGAGCGCACTCAGCCACGAACTCGGCTTCGCCGGCAGGCTCGACCGCCACCAGCAGGCCACCACTGGTCTGCGGATCGCACAGGACCGCGCGCTGCACGTCGGTGAGCGGCATGATGCGGTGGCCGTAGCTGTCGAAGTTGCGCTGCGTGCCGCCCGGCACGCAGCCCTGGCCGATGTAGTCGACCACGTCATCCAGCACCGGCACCGCGGCATAGTCCAGCCGCGCGGTCAGGCCACTGCCGTCGGCCATCTCCACCAGGTGGCCGAGCAGGCCGAACCCGGTGACGTCAGTCATCGCGCACACGCCCGCCAGGCGCCCGAACGCGCTGCCGGGCCGGTTCAGCACGCACATCCAGTCCCGCGCAAGGTGGCAGTTGTCGGCGCGCAGCAAACCCTTCTTTTCGGCGGTGGTCAGCACGCCGATGCCCAGTGGCTTGGTCAGGTACAAGCGCGAACCGGGCGTGGCCGTGTCGTTGCGCTTCAGGTGCGCGCGTTCGACGATGCCGGTCACCGCCAGCCCGAAGATCGGCTCCGGCGCATCGATCGAATGCCCGCCCGCCAGCGGAATGCCGGCGTCGTCGCAGGCGCGGCGCCCGCCCGCCACCACTTCGCGCGCCACCTCGGGTGGCAGCACGTTGACGGGCCAGCCGAGGATGGCGATCGCCATCAGCGGATCGCCGCCCATCGCGTAGATATCGCTGATGGCATTGGTGGCGGCGATACGCCCGAAGTCGAACGGATCGTCGACGATGGGCATGAAGAAGTCGGTAGTGGACACCACGCCCCGCTCGCCGTCGGCGCCATCCAGCGCATACACCGCCGCATCGTCGCGCGAGGCATTGCCGACCCACAGGCGCGGGTCCAGATGCTGCGCACCACTGCCCGCGAGGATCACGTCGAGCACTTTCGGAGATATCTTGCAGCCGCAGCCGGCGCCGTGGCTGTACTGCGTCAGGCGGATGGGATCGGTCATGGTTGGCTCCGTCGCGGCGCCCTGTCCGGGCAGGAGCCACTACCCGGTCAGGCACGCCTGGATGAAGAAAGGAATTGGAATGAGAAGGGTTACTGCAAACAGGCAAGCAAGGTGGCAGCGCCGGGTGGCGCCGCGCGCTGGGGCGGGCCGCCTGTGCAGCGGCCGCGCCGGAGACGGCGGCTTACTGCTCGCCTGGCTCCATCTGCGACTGCAGGTAGTTCTGCAGCCCGACCTTGTCGATCAGGTCCAGCTGCGTTTCCAGGTATTCGATATGTTCCTCCGTATCGGTGAGGATATCGACCAGGATTTCGCGGCTGACGTAATCGCCGACGGATTCGCAGTAGGCAATGCCTTCCTTGACGGTGGCGTGCGCGCTCTGCTCCAGCTTCAGGTCGCACTTGAGCATCTCGGGCGTGTCTTCACCCAAAAGCAGCTTGTGCAGGTCCTGCAGGTTGGGCAGGCCGTCCAGCATCAGGATGCGCTCGATCAGGCGGTCGGCGTGCTTCATTTCGCCGATCGATTCCTTGTACTCCACGTCGCCGAGCTTTTTCAGGCCCCAGTGGCGATACATACGGGCGTGCAGGAAATACTGGTTGATCGCGGTCAGCTCGTTCTTGAGCTGGGCGTTCAGATGCTGGATGACCTTCTTGTCACCTTTCATTGGCGGCTCCTGTTGCATCGGGCCCGCGCAAAAACACGAAGCGGCGCCAATGGCGCCGCGTGCAGTCGGTGAAAAAGGAAATGCGCAAAACGCGCCGTGAACTGGCTTTCAGTTCATATGGGCGCGTTCAGGCAACCAACGCCTTGCGCTGGTCGTTCGCGACTGCCGGGTCCCGAGTGTCCATTATGGTACATGGGCCTGATGCGGAACAGGAAGAAATCTCCACAACCTGGATGTTGGCGAGGGTCGCCACGGTGACGTTGCGCACCGCTGCCACGCCTTCCTGCAACACCTGGTGCGCGCACTCACGGCAGCGGCCGCAGCACGTGCCAACGCCAAGCGTTTCGGCCAGTTCGTCGAGGGTTTCGATGCCAAGGTGTGCGGCACCGTGAATCTCACGATCGGTGATCTGGTTGCAGATACAGACGTACACAACTCCCTCCTGTGGGGCGCGTGGCACCGGCATGCCACTGCGAATGAACGTCAGAATATCAGAGATGCAAAATGATAACAATTCCCATTAAGCCACACGCGAGGAGGTCGGGAGAACGGCACAAGGCAGGAAAAGAAGGCGGCGATGGCGGCACTTTCGAAGCGTGAATTGTGACGCATATGCCGCATTCAGTCATCAAAAAACCCTGACGTCGTCATGGTCTCGCGAGCAGCCGCAGGGCTGCGGCCTGCTCCTCCGGGTCGTAGGCATTGAGCACCTGGTCGACCAGCGGCTCGAGCAGCTGGCAGTTGGCGTGCAGGATCTCCTGCTTGACCCGCAGCAACTGCGCCGGGTGCATCGAGAACTCGCGCAGGCCCATGCCCAGCAGCAGCCGCGTCATCGACGGGTCGCCCGCCATCTCGCCGCACACCGCCACCGGCACGCCGGCACGGTTGGCTTCGCGGATGGTGCGCGCCACCAGTTGTAGCACCGCCGGGTGCAGCGGGTCGAACAGATGCGCCACCGCGTTGTCGGCGCGGTCGATCGCCAGCGTGTACTGGATCAGGTCGTTGGTGCCGATGGAGAGGAAGTCCATCTTGCGCAGGAAGAGCGGCAGCAGCAGCACCGCTGCCGGGATCTCGATCATGGCGCCGACCTTCATGCCCGGGTCGTAGGGCTCGCCGCGCTCATCCAGCTGGCGCTTGGCCTTCGCGATCAGCGCCAGGGTCTGGTCGATCTCGCTGGCATGCGCCAGCATCGGCACCAGCAGCCGCACCGGGCCGAAGGCCGAGGCGCGCAGCAGCGCGCGCAACTGGGTCAGGAACATGCCCGGCTCGGACAGCGACCAGCGGATCGCGCGCAGGCCCAGCGCCGGGTTCAGCGCGGTCTCGAACTCGTCGCCGCGGCCGTCGCCACGGCCATCACGGCCATCCAGCGGCTTGTCGGCGCCGACATCGATGGTGCGGATGGTCACCGGCAGGCCGTGCATGGCGTCGACCGCGCCGCGGTAGGCCTGGAACTGCTCGTCCTCGTCCGGCAGCTCGTCGCGCCGGTTCATGAACAGGAATTCGGAACGGAACAGGCCCACGCCGACCGCGCCGGCCACTAGCGCCGCGCCAGCGTCCTCGGCCATCTCGATATTGGCCAGCAGCTCGATCTCGAGCCCGTCCAGTGTTACTGCCGGCGTGTGCCGCAAGCGTTGCAGGCGCTTCTTTTCCAGCGCGCGCTCGCTCTGCCGGTGGCGGTATTCCTCGAGGATGATGGCGGTCGGGTCGACGATCACCAGCCCGGCGTCGCCGTCGATGATGATCCAGTCGTCCTGGCGGATCAGCTCGCTCGCGCTCTGCACGCCGACCGCGGCCGGGATATCCAGGCTGCGCGCGACGATGGCGGTATGCGAGGTGCGCCCGCCCATGTCGGTCACAAACCCGTGGAAGATGGTGTGGCGGAACTGCAGCATGTCGGCCGGGGCGATGTCGTGGGCGACCACGATCACGCCAGGCGCGGCTTCGCCGTCGGCGGCCAGCGCCGGCACTGGCGCGGGCACCAGCACGGGGGCCCCCGCCAGCGCCTTCAGGATGCGCTCCACAACCTGCCGGATATCGGTCTTGCGCTCGCGCAGGTACTCGTCCTCGATTTCCTCGAACTGGCGCATCAGCTCTTCGAGGCGCGTGGTGAGTGCCCACTCAGCGTTGTAGCGGCGGCCCCGGATCAGCCCCTCGGGCTCGCGCGCCAGCGCCTCGTCGTCGAGGATCATCGCGTGCACGTCGAGGAAGGCACCCAGCTCCTCGGGCGCGTCGCGCGGCAGGTCGCGCTTGAGCGCCGCCAGTTCCGCCCGTACCGCGGCGCGCGCGGCGCGCAGCCGTTCGACCTCGGCGTCGAGCCGGTCTTCATCGACCAGGTAATGCGTCACATCCAGCGCCGCGGGCGCGAGCAGGTGCGCGCGCCCGATGGCGACGCCACGCGAGACCGGGATGCCGTGCAAGGCGAAAGGCATGTACCGCTCCGTCAGGAACGTTTAAGAATTTATGTCGAGGCCGCCGGCCTCACTCTCCCTCACCAAAACGATTGGCGATCAGCGCCAGCAGCGCGTCCATCGCCTCCTGCTCGTCGGGCCCGTCGGTCTCCAGGGTGATGGTCGAGCCGATCCCGGCCGCCAGCATCATCACGCCCATGATGCTCTTGGCATCGACCTGGCGTCCGTTGCGGGACATCTTGACCTGGCTGACAAAGCTGCCTGCGAGCTGGGTCAGCTTTGCGGACGCGCGAGCATGCAGTCCGAGCTTATTGATGATGGTGGTGTCCCTCTGCAGCATATTTGTCGGGATGATTGGCGGTTTGGTTCTGTACGGTGGTGGTGCCGACCTGCAGCACGCCCTGCGAGCCGCCGGCCAGCGCCTTGGTGGCGAGCTGGTCGAGCTTTTCGCCGCGGTAGCAGATCGCGCGCACGAGCATGGGAAGGTTGACGCCGGCCAGCACGCGCACGCGGCCCGGCTCGGCCAGGCGCGCGGCGATATTGGCGGGGGTGGCGCCGAAGATGTCGGTAAGTACCAGCGCGCCGTTGTCTTCGCAGATCGCGGCCAGCCGGCGCCTGGCTTCAGCCAGCACGGCGGCGGGATCCGCGTCGGGAAGGACGTCGATGGCTTCCAGCCGCTGCGGCTGGCCGCAGTAGACGTGGGCGGCGCAATCGCGCAGGGCCGAAGCCAGCGGGGTGTGCGCGATGATCAGGATGCCTGCCATGATGGTGAATCCGTTGGATTGCCCAGATTGTAGCAGGCGGCCCCCGCACTCCCGCTCACGTCCGGGGCGGTCAGGTTTAGCTGCCGGCGGCGCCCACGGCATGCTCCAGCGCGTCGATGAACATCGCCGCGACATGGAAGCCGGTCTGCTGGGTGATCTCCTGGAAACAGGTCGGACTCGTCACATTGACTTCGGTGAGGTAGTCGCCGATCACATCCAGCCCCACCAGCAGCAAGCCCTGCTCCCACAGCCCCGGCGCCAGCGCCTCGGCGATCTCGCGGTCGCGCTTGCTCAGCTCCTGGGCGCGTCCGGTGCCGCCGGCGGCCAGGTTGCCGCGCACTTCGCCGGCCATCGGCACCCGCGCCAGCGAATATGGCACCGGCACGCCGCCGATCAGCAAGATGCGCTTGTCGCCGTCCTTGATCGCCGGGATATAGCGCTGCACCATCAGAGTGCGCGCTCCGTCATGGCCCAGCGTCTCGACGATCGCGGCCAGGTTCATGCCGTCCGCGCCGACGCGGAACACGCCCATGCCGCCCATGCCGTCGAGCGGCTTGACGATGATGTCGCGGTGCTCAGCGTGGAAATCGCGGATGCGCGCCAGGTCGCGCGTCACCAGCGTCGGCGTGATGAATTCCGGGTACTGGGCGATCGCCAGCTTCTCGGAATGGTCGCGGATCGCGCGCGGCTTGTTGAAGACCCGCGCGCCCTGCGACTCGGCCAGTTCCAGCAGCCAGGTGCTGGTGACGTATTCCATGTCGAACGGCGGATCCTTGCGCATCAGCACCGCGTCGAAGGCGGACAGCGGCTCCAGCGCGCTGTTGCCTTCGCGGTACCAGGCATGGTCGTCGCCGGTCAGGTGCAGCCGCGTGGCCATGGTCTCGACCACGCGGCCGGACAGCGTCAGCTGCGGCTGCAGGCACCAGTACAGCTCGTGGCCGCGCGCGGCGGCCTCGGTCATCATGGCGTAGGTGGAGTCCTTGTAGGTCTTGAAGGTCTCCAGCGGGTCAGTGATGAAGAGGATGCGCATGGGGCTCGTCACAGGATCGGGTTCGGGTCGGTTTTCTCGAGTTCCAGCGACGCCGCCAGCAGCGCCAATCGCGCCACCACGCCGTACATGTAGAACCGGTTAGGCACCGCCGCGCCGGGCTTGGCGTGGCTGTCAGGGATGCCGTTCGGGGCGAACGCCAGCGGCACGAAGTGCATGCCCGGGGCGTTCAGGTTCTCGTCGTTGCCGCGGCCGGTGTGCACGCGGTAGAAGCCGCCGACTACGTAGCGGTCGATCATGTAGACCACCGGCTCGGCCACCGCCTCGTTGACCTTCTCGAAAGTGTGCACGCCTTCCTGGATGATCACGTCGCTGACCTCGAGGCCTTCCTTGACGACGCTCATCTTGTTGCGCTCCTTCCGGTTCAGGCCCTTGACCTCGGACGGGTCGCGCACGGTCATGATGCCCATGCCGTAAGTGCCGGCATCGGCCTTGACCACCACGTACGGCGTTTCCTTGATGCCATACTCGCGGTACTTCTTGGCGATTTTCTTGAGCACGCCTTCCACCGCGTCGGCCAGTTCTTCCTCGCCCACGCGCTCGTGGAAATTCACGCCGGTGGTGCGCGCAAAGTACGGGTTGACCATCCACTGGTCGATGTCGATCAGCTTGGCGAACTTCTTCGCCACCTCGTCATAGGCGGCAAAGTGGCTGCTCTTGCGGCGGGTGGACCAGCCGGCGTGCAGCGGCGGCAGCAGGTACTGCTCGTTGATGTTTTCCAGGATCGGCGGGATCCCGGCCGACAGGTCGTTGTTCAGCAGGATCGAACAGGGATCGAAGTCCTTCAGCCCCAGGCGGCGGCCCTTGGTGCCCAGGCGCGCCAGCGGCTCGACCACCAGGGTCTGGCCGTCGGGCAGTTCGATCGGGGTCGGTTCGGTGATTTCCTCGGAGAGCGAGCCCAGGCGCACGTTCAGGCCCGCCTGGCGCATGATCAGCGACAGCCGCGCCACGTTCTGGAGGTAGAACATGTTGCGGGTGTGACGCTCCGGGATCAGCAGCAGGTTCTTGGCGTCCGGGCAGATCTTCTCGATCGCCGCCATCGCCGCCTGCACCGCCAGCGGCAGCATTTCGGGCGCCAGGTTGTTGAAGCCGCCGGGGAACAAGTTGGTATCGACCGGCGCCAGCTTGAAGCCGGCATTGCGCAGGTCCACCGAGCAATAGAACGGAGGGGTATGCTCCTGCCATTCCAGCCTGAACCAGCGCTCGATGGACGGCGTGGCGTCCAGGATCTTCTTTTCCAGTTCGAGCAGCGGACCGTTCAGCGCGGTGATGAGATGCGGGACCATATCCATCCTATAGATCGTCTTTATCGTTCGCCCCGATTGTAGAGGAACGGCCAAACAGGCGCTGGCACACCCTTTATAAGGATATGCAGGCCATGGCGTAAGGGATAACGATATGGGGATGGGCGTGCGGAAATAAAGGGCCGGCCCGCGCGGCGGCCGGTGTCCGCGGTTGCCGGCCGGGGCTTGAGGCGGCAACCCGCCCGGACGCCATTCGTACAGGCAAAAAAAAAGCGCGGCGATGCCGCGCTTTCAAATGGCCTGACAGATACGGGGAGCGTTCTGCAGGTGGAGGAAACTGCCTCACTGGCAATGTATGTGCCCCGCACATTAAAGACAATTGAAGCTTTTTAAGATCGGAGTTAAGCACTTTGCGAAAAGCCCGTGTGCGGTGCGGGGAGATACCCGCGAGGCGGCGCCGGCACTGGGCTGGCTGACTTTGGCGCGGGTCCTGGATAACCCCGTGGAGCCCCGGCAAAGCCGGCCGGATGCGGCTTCGGAAGCCTTTTGCACATAATCGCGACTTCGGGCACTGGCGAGCATAATCCGAGCCTGGGCCGCGCCCGCTGAACATAAAAAAGCCCGGCACAGGGCCGGGCCAAACTCCTGAGAGTCGATTCCCAATCAGCTCTCCAGCACAACACCTTTGTGATCAGACTTCATATGCGGTCTCGCCGTGCGAGGTGATATCCAGGCCCTCGCGCTCTTCGTCTTCCGGCACCCGCAGTCCGATCAGCATGTCCACCAGCTTGTAGGCCACAAAGGCCACCACGCCCGACCACACCACCGTGGTCAGCACCCCTTCGAACTGGATCCACAGCTGGCCGGCGATCGAATAGTCATCCGCCACCTTGTTCGCCACGTAATCGTAGATGCCCGTGCCGCCCAGGCTGGGGGAAGCGAACACGCCGGTCAGCAGCGCACCCACGATGCCGCCCACGCCGTGCACGCCGAACACGTCCAGCGAGTCGTCCATGCCCAGCATGCGCTTCAGGCCGGTTACGCCCCACAGGCACAGCAGGCCGGCGATCAGGCCGATCACGATCGAGCCCATCGGGCCGACGAAGCCGGCCGCCGGGGTGATCGCCACCAGGCCGGCCACCGCGCCCGAGGCGCCGCCGAGCATCGAGGGCTTGCCCTTGCCGATCCACTCGCCGAAGGTCCACGCCAGCACCGCGGCGCAGGTGGCCAGCAGCGTGTTGACGAAGGCCAGGGCAGCACCAGCGCTGGCTTCCAGGCCCGAGCCGGCGTTGAAGCCGAACCAGCCGAACCACAGCAACGAGGCACCGACCATGGTGAAGGTCAGGCTGTGCGGACGGATCGCCTCGCGGCCAAAGCCGATGCGCTTGCCAAACATGTAGGCGCCCACCAGGCCCGCCACGGCGGCGTTGATGTGCACCACGGTGCCGCCCGCGTAGTCGAGCGCGCCCTTCTGGAACAGCCAGCCCGACTTGGCGGTCGCGGCAGCGCCGGCGGCGGCGTCGGTGTAGGCGTCAGGACCCGGCCAGAACCAGACCATGTGCGCCATCGGGATGTAGGAGAAGGTGAACCACAGCACCACGAACACCAGCACGGCCGAGAAGCGCGCACGCTCCGCGAAGGCGCCGATGATCAGGCCGCAGGTGATGCAGGCGAAGGCGCACTGGAAGGCGAAGAAGCCCAGTTCCGGGATCACCACGCCCTTGCTGAAGGTGGCCGCCATGGCTTCCACCGTCAGGCCCTTCATGAAGAGCCGGTCGGTGCCGCCGAAGAAAGCGTTGCCCTCGGTGAAGGCAAAGCTGTAGCCGTAGACCGCCCACAGCAGCGCCACCAGCGAGAAGATCACCAGGCACTGCATCAGCACCGACAGCATGTTCTTGGAGCGGACCAGGCCGCCGTAGAACAGTGCCAGGCCCGGCAGCGTCATCAGGATGACGAAGGCCGTGGCGACCAGCAGCCAGGCGGTGTCACCCTTGTTGGGCACCGGTGCGGCAGCGGCCGGCGCGGCAGCGGCTTCCGCGGGGGCGGCGGCCGGGGCAGCGGCGGCAGGTGCCGCTGCAGCCGGGGTAGCCGGAGCTTGGGCAGCAGCCGCGGGCGCGGCGGAGGCGGCCGGGGCAGATGCCTCCGCCGCCGGCTTGTCCTGTGCGGCGGCGGGCGTGGATACGCCCACGCCCGCCGTGCCGATGGCCAGCGCCATTGCGCCGGCTGTCAGGAATCGCTTGAACCAGGTTTTCATTTGATTAACCTCTTGTGTTGTGCTGTCTCGGGGTCACAGGGCATCGCCGCCGGTCTCGCCGGTGCGGATGCGGATGACCTGCTCGATCGGTGCCACGAAGATCTTGCCGTCGCCGATCTTGCCGGTGCGGGCCGATTTCTCGACCGCCTCGATGGCGCGCTCGACTACGTCGTCGGGTACCGCCACTTCGATCTTCACCTTGGGCAGGAAGTCGACGATGTACTCCGCGCCGCGGTACAGCTCGGTGTGGCCCTTCTGGCGGCCGAAGCCTTTCACTTCGGTCACGGTGATGCCGGACACGCCCACGTCCGACAGTGCTTCGCGCACCTCGTCGAGCTTGAACGGCTTGATGACTGCAATGATGAGTTTCATCAGGATTCTCCTGGGGGAGGGCCGGCATCAGCCCGCCCGGGCTGCGTCAGAGTTAGAAAGTCTTGGTGATCGAGGCCCACGCCGCTGCCTTGCCCAGGTAGCGGCCACGGTTGGCGCTGGTGTAGGCCACTTCCTTGGCGTTGGTGTCAACATAGGCGACCGCCAGCGCAAAGCCCTTGCCCAGGTCCTTGGTCAGGCCGATCTTCCAGTCGGTATAGGAGGCATCGCTGTTGTGCTTCACGCCCTGGTAGCCGACGTGCGCGTTCAGCGTCAGGTCCCAGAAGTTCAGCGGGACGTTGGCGCTCAGGTCGACGTAGTAGCTGTTCTTGCTGTCGGCCCAGCCAAACAGGTTGGTGACCGAGTGCGAGTACTTGAGCATGACCGGGCCCCAGCCGATGCCGGCGTACAGTTCCGTGGTGTACGGGCGCGGATTGTTGTAGCCGCCCGGGTAGTAGTACTCGAGCACGCCCAGGTCATAGTTGAATTCGGTGCCGGCGACCTTGAAGGTGTTCTTGAAGCCGCCATAGAAGTCCATCTCGACCGGTGCCGAGACCGCCGGGTTGGCATCCTCGAGCCAGCTGATGCTGGAGTTCCAGTTACCCACGTAGAAGCCGCTTTCGTGCGCGTAGTCAAAGCCACCCTGGATCGCGGGCCGCAGGTTGGTCTGGCTGATACCGCGATAGCGGTAGTCCGAGACCAGCGACACGTTGGCCGTAAACGTATGCGGCGATGCCGGCTCGGCAGCGGCGGCGGCGGGCGCCGGGGCTGCCGCCGCGTCGGTGCTCTGCGCGTACGCGGTGGCGGCGGCGCCGGACAAGACGACCGCGCTGACTGCAAGGGCCAACTTCTTCATGGATTTCTTCTCCTTTTTCCTGATGGCTCGGATTTCGTTTATTGGGATTTCTGTAAGGCAGGCGGGATCACTACTGCAACAGCCGTGCCAGCCCCTCGGAAAACGGCGATGACAGGCGGCGGCCAGCGCCCCGCAGTGAACAAAGGCGCGCTTGAATCTGCCTTGCGGCAAAGCCAGATCGGGTTAAAAGGTGTGAACGTCGGTAGGCCGGAGCTTTCGCCGGCGTGGCGCAAGGGCGATAATCAAGTCCTGACGGTGGCCGGAAGCAGCAAACGCACGAGCGATCCGCCCGGATTGAGGGCGCCCAAAACCTGTGCGAAAGCGCGCTATACGCCAGATGCCCACCCGAATTGGCACCAGTTAGGTGCACAAAGGAGAAACCATGAAACCGACCGATCTCTTCAACGACCTGCAAAACAAGGTCAGCGAGGCGCTGCGCAATTCGCCGGCAAGGGACATCGAAAAGAACGTGCGCAGCATGATGACGCAGGGCTTCGCCCGCCTCGACCTGGTCACGCGCGAGGAATTCGACGTCCAGTCGCAGGTGCTGGCCCGCACCCGCGCCCGCCTGGAGGAACTGGAAAGCCGCGTGGCCGAGCTGGAGCGCCGGGCCGGCATCCCGCCCGGCGCCGGGTCGGTGGACTCGACCGGGGGCGCATGACCGCGCCGCGCCGGCCGGACCAAGCCCGCCTGCCTGAAGGCCGCCAATCCTGGCGGCCTTTTTTGTTAGTAGTTGTCCATCGGGCACGCCCGGCCCCGCCGGTGCGCGTCGAGACCCACCTGGCCAATGGCCTGCCGGCGTTCACCATCGTCGGCATGGCCGACACCGGCGTGCGTGAAAGCCGCGAGCGCGTGCGCGCCGCCATCCTCAACAGCGGCTACGAGTTTCCCAACCGCCGCATCACTGTCAACCTGGCGCCGGCGGACCTGCCCAAGGAATCCGGCCGCTTCGTTATGGCGATCGCACTGGGCATCCTGGCCGCCAGCGGCCAGATCCCGTCCGAGGCGCTCGACGCCCATGAATATGCCGCCGAGCTGTCGCTGTCCGGCGAACTGCGCCCGGTGCGCGGCGCGCTCGCCATGGCGATGGGCCTGGCACGCGACAACGCCGCGCGCGCGGCCGCCGGCGAAGCGCCGCGCGCCTTCATGGTGGCGGCAGGCAACGGTGCCGAGGCCGCGCTGATCGAAGACCTCGCAGTACACGCCGCCGCCACGCTGCGCCAGGCGTGCGACCACCTCGCCCCCCTGCCCGACGCCCGCCTGCCCCGCGCCGCGCCTGCCCTGCTTTCCACGCCCGCCAGCGGCGGCCCCGACATGCGCGACGTGCGCGGCCAGATGCAGGCGCGCCGGGCGATGGAAGTCGCGGCGGCAGGCCAGCACTCCGCGCTGTTGGTTGGCCCGCCCGGCACCGGCAAGTCGATGCTGGCGCAACGGCTGCCGGGACTGCTGCCGCCGATGTCGCTGCAGGAAGCGCTGGAGTCGGCCGCGGTCATGAGCCTGACGCCAGGCGGCTTCCGCGCCGAACTATGGGCGCAGCGCCCCTGCCGCGCGCCGCACCACACCGCGTCCGGACCGGCGATGGTCGGCGGCGGCGGCAACCCGCGCCCAGGCGAGATCTCGCTGGCCCACCACGGCGTGCTGTTTCTCGACGAGCTTCCTGAATTCGACCGCCGGGTGCTTGAAGTCCTCCGCGAGCCGCTGGAATCCAGCCGCATCACCATCGCCCGCGCCGCCGGGCACGCCGACTTCCCGGCCTGCTTCCAGTTCATCGCGGCGATGAACCCGTGCCCTTGCGGCTACCTCGGCCACCCCGACCGCCCCTGCCGCTGCACGCCGGAGCAGGTGCGGCGCTACCAGTCGCGGATCTCCGGACCGATGCTGGACCGCATCGACCTGCAGGTGGAAGTTCCCGCGCAGGACCAGGGCGAAATGCTGGACGGCCCGCCCGGCGAACCCAGCGCCTCGGTACGCGTTCGCGTGCTGGCTGCGCGCGAGCGACAGCTTGCGCGCCAGGGCAAGCCCAACAGCGAGTTGGGCGGGCGGGAGATCGAGCTGCACAGCATGCTTGCGCCGCAGGCGCAGGCGCTGCTTCGGGGGGCAATGACGCGGCTGGCGTGGTCAGCGCGGTCGTATTTCCGGGTGCTGAAGGTGGCACGGATCATTGCGGATCTGGAGGGCGCCGACGTGCTGACCGTCGCGCATGTGGGCGAGGCGATCCAGTACCGGCGGGCGTTGCGGATGGCGGCTGGGTGAGCGCGGCGATTCAGACCATCAGCGCGGCCATCGTCGCCCGCGCCGCCGGGTCAAGCCCTGCCGGAACCTCCCCCCGCGCCAGGCATGCCTGCAGGTCCGCCCGCCAGCGCCAGCAGCGCGTCACGGATCGTGCGATCGATGCGCTGCCGCGTGAAATCCAGTTCGATGCCGGCCGCGTCCAGCCGCGCGTAGTCGCCGCGTCCCGGCTCGTGCAGCCGTTCGCGCAGATGCGGCTGCGGCCGCGCCGCTAGCGCGGCGAGCGTCCGCCATGCGGCGCGTTCGGTAAGCGGTGTCATGCCTCCTCCGACCATTGCATGCCCTCGCGCGCCATGAACGCCGACGATGCCGCCGGTCCCCACGTCCCCGCCGTATAGGGCCGTGGCCCTTCGTCCTGCTGGCGCCACGCTTCCAGGATCGGATCGACCCAGGTCCAGGCCGCCTGCAGTTCATCGCGCCGCACGAACAACGCCAGCCGCCCGCGGATCACGTCGAGCAGCAGGCGCTCGTAAGCCTCGGCGCGCCGCGTGGTGAAGGCCGAGTCGAGGTTCAGCGCCAGGCTCAGCGGCTTCAGCTTCATGCCCTCACCGGGCTGCTTGACCATCAGCGTGAGCCGCACCGACTCTTCCGGCTGCAGCCGGATCACCATGCGGTTGGGCTGCAACGTGCTGCCCGGATCGAAGATCGAATGCGGCACCTGGGCGAAGTTGATCACCACCTCGGTCACGCGCTCCTGCATGCGCTTGCCGGTGCGCAGGTAGAACGGCACCTTGTTCCAGCGCCACGTGCCCAGCTCGGCGCGCATCGCGACAAAGGTCTCGGTGCGGCTGTCGGGCGGGATGCCGTCTTCCTGCAGGTAGCCGCGCACCAGTTCGCCGGCGATGGCACCGGCGGTGTACTGGCCGCGCACCGTATTGCGGCGCACGTCCTCGGGCGACATCGGCCGCAGCGAGCGCAGCACCTTGAGTTTCTCGTCGCGCACGGCGTCGGAGTTGAGTGCCGCGGGCGGTTCCATCGCCAGGATGCTGACCAGTTGCAGCAGGTGGTTCTGGATCATGTCGCGCATCGCGCCGGCCTCATCGTAGAAGCCGCCGCGGCTGCCCACGCCCACGGTCTCGGCCACGGTGATCTGCACGCTGCAGACGAACGGCGTGCGCCACAGCGGCTCGAAGATCGAGTTGCCGAAGCGCAGCGCCAGCAGGTTCTGCACGGTCTCCTTGCCGAGGTAGTGGTCGATGCGGTAAGTGCGATCCTCGGTGAAATAGCGGTTCACCACTTCGCTGATGGCGATGGCCGAGGCCAGGTCCACGCCCAGCGGCTTTTCCAGCACCAGGCGCGTGTCGTCGGCGATCAGGCCGTGGCCCGCGAGGTTGTCGCAGGTGGCGGCGAACAGTCCCGGCGGCATCGCCATGTAGTAGATGCGCAGCGCCTCGTCGCGCAGCTTCTCCGCCAGCGCCTCATAGTCGGCCGGCTGCGACGCATCCAGGCGCACGAAGTCGAGCCGCTCCAGAAAAGTCTGCCACTTGGCCGCGTCGAGATAGCGCGCGTCCACGAACGGCTTCGCCTTCTCGTCGGCAAAACCGACAAAGGCCTCGCGGTCCCACGCGTGGCGGCCCACGCCGATGACCCGGGTGCCGTCGGGAAGGTTGCCGTCGCGATGGCACATGTAGAGCGAGGGCAGCAGCTTGCGCGCCGACAGGTCGCCGGCGCCGCCGAAGATGACGAGGTCCAGCGGCCGCGCGTCGGCACGGCCCAAAGAAGAGGCGGATCGGGTGGTTGGCATGGCGGACTCCTTGCTTGCCGGGTTGCCGGCGTGGGGCGTATTGGTTGTAATTGACGCGCGCAGCGGTTTCAGCGCGTCTCAGTCACCTTGCGCAGGTATTGCGGCTGGTCGGGGTTGCGGCCGCGCGCCAGGGCCAGCGCCTGCGCGGCGACGTAGAAGCTCTGGATCGCGGCGATCGGGTCGAGCAGCGGATGGCCGGCCGTCACCAGCGGCAATTCCACCGCCAGATTCGCATCCTCCGTGCCAGGCGGCGCGGCCAGCAGCACGCGCGCGCCGCGGGCGCGCATCTCCGCCGCCAGCGCCAGCAGCCCGGCCTGTTCCGGCCCACGCGGCGCGAATACCAGCAGCGGATAGCCGTCGCCGATAATCTCCATCGGGCCGTGCCGCACTTCCGCACCGGAAAACGCCTCGGCCTGGATGCCGGAGGTTTCCTTCAGCTTGAGCGCGGCCTCCTGCGCGATTGCCAGCCCTGCGCCGCGGCCCAGTACGATCATGCGCTGCGCGCCGCGCAACGCGGGCACCAGCGGCATCCAGTCCTGCGCGGCGGCCTCGCGCAACACCGCGGGCAGCCCCTCGCAGGCCGCGACCAGTTCGCGCTCGCCGGTGCGCGCCGCTTCGAGATGGCCGACCAGCAAAGCCGAGATCGACAGCATGGCGATATAGCTCTTGGTCGCCGCTACGCTCTGCTCGGGCCCGGCACGCAGGGGCAACTCGTGCGCGCACGCCTGCGCCAGCGGCGAGTCCGGGGCGTTGACCAGCGCCAGCGTGGTGGCGCCGCCGTCGCGCAGCGCCTGCATGGTCTCGACCAGGTCCGGGCTGCGTCCCGACTGCGAGAAAGCCACCGCCAGTTGCCCCGCGACGCGCAGCGAGCTGCCATGCAGCGTGACCGTCGACATCGGCAGCGAGGCCACCGGCACGCCCAGGCGGCGGGTCACCAGCGCGGCGAAGTAGCTGGCGGCATGGTCCGAGCTGCCACGCGCCACGGTCAGTACCGCGGGCCACGGCTGCGCGGCCAGTTCCGCCGCCAGCGCGGCCACGCGCGGCGCATCGGCCAGCTGCGCGGCCACCACGCCCGGCGCGCTCAGCGCCTCTTCAAGCATTCTCGACACAACACTCTCCTTCGACATAGACGGTATGTACCGACAGCGAGCGGTCCAGCACCACCATATCGGCCCAGCAGCCGGCAGCCAGCATGCCGCGGTTGGAAAGGCCCAGGTATTGGGATGGATACAGCGACACGCGCCGCGAAGCCTCGGCCAGTTCCAGCCCGATCGCGACAAAGTTGCGCAGCGCCTGGTCCATGGTCAGCACGCTGCCGGCCAGCGTGCCGTCGGCCAGCCGCACGCTGCCGTCCGACTTGTAGACGGTCTGGCTGCCCAGGTGGTACACGCCATCGGGCATGCCGGCCGCGGCGGTGGCATCGGTCACCGCGTACAGGCGCGGTATTGCGCGCAGCGCCGCGCGGATGGCGCCGGGATGCACGTGCAGCAGGTCGGGGATCAGCTCGGCGAACTCGGCGTGCGCCAGCGCCGCGGCCACCATGCCGGGCGCGCGATGCTGCAGCGGCGTCATCGCGTTGAACAGGTGGGTGAAGCCGCTGGCGCCGGCCTCCAGCGCCGCCACCGCGTCTTCATAGGTGCCCAGCGTATGGCCCAGCTGCACGCGCACGCCGCGCGCGGCCAGCGCGCGGATGATGTCGAGGTGGCCCGGCAGTTCGGGCGCCAGCGTCACCACCTTCAGCGGCGCCGCGCCCAGGTACTGCTCCAGTTCTTCCTGCGTGGCGATGGCTGACGTGTCGGGTTGCGCGCCAAGCTTGCCGGGGTTGATATATGGCCCTTCCAGGTGGACACCGAGCATCCGCGCCGCGCCGCGCGGGCGTTGCGCGCAGGCGCGGCCCAGCGCCTGCAGTGCCGGCAGCAGCACGTCGTGCGGCGCCGTCATGGTGCTGCCCAGCAGGCTGGTGGTGCCAAAGCGCACATGCGCGCGCAGGATCACCGGCACCGCCGCCTCGCCGTCCATGAAGTCCTTGCCGCCGCCGCCGTGGTTGAGCAGGTCGACAAACCCCGGCAGCACGTACGGGGCATCGTTGCCGTCGGGCGTGGCGGGCACGCCCTCGATGCGCGCGATGCGTCCGTCCGGGCCGGCGTGGATCTCGCCCAAGACCCAGCCGGCGGGCGTCAGGATGTTTCCTTTCATGGCATCACTCTCCACTTCCGCAACATCGCCGGCACGCCCCCATCAGAACAGGTGGATGATGCCGGCGTACGCGCCCTGCTGGTTCGCCCCCGCGCGCGGCATGGTTGTCCGGCGAGGCCTCGACCGAAAAGGTGGCGTTGCGCGAGTTGAACACCGAGGCGACCGTGCCGTAGAGCGAGGTGCGCTTCGACAAGTCATACTTTGCGCCCAGTGTGACAAGCGTGCCATGCCCGCCGCTTTTGTTTAGGGTGGCGTAATAGACACCGGACAGCAGCGTAAGCGCCGGCAGCACGCGGTGGTTGGCGCCGATCCACGCCATCTGGCTGCGCGTGGCCGCATACGGGATCTCGGGCGTGGCCACGGTATCGCCCGACGACACGGTCAGGTTGTAGCCGGCGAACAGGCGCAGGTTGTTGAGCGCATAGCTGCCACCCAGCGTGTACTGGCGCGAATTGACATAAAGGTTGTTCATGCGGCCCTGGTCGTCGCGCAGTTCTTCGTAGATGCCGGTGAGGTTGAAGTTGCCCTGCGCGTACTTGAGTGCCGCGCTCAGCTGCTTGCCGCTGTTGAAGCTGCCGGCCTCGCCGTTGCTGCCGGCCTGCGCGCGCACGCTCAGCCCGCTCCACACCGGCGAGTTGTAGGTCACGGCATTGGGACGCGAGCCCCAGTTGCGGCCATAGACCAGCGTGGCCACCGAGCTGGCCTGCAGGCCCATCGGGTCGATCGCGCCGCTCTCGTCATCGGTCAGGCGCATGGCGCGCCCGAGCAGCAGCGTGCCCCAGTCGTTGCCGGCCAGGCCCACTTGCGCACGGCGGTTGAACAGCGGATCGGAGCGGCCAGTGCCGGAAGTGATCATGCCCTCCAGGTTGAACACCGCGTGCATGCCGCCGCCCAGGTCCTCGGCGCCGCGCATGCCCCAGAAGCTGACCCCATACTGATTGCTGCCGAAGCGGAAGGTATCGACATCGCCGCCGGGTCGGGCAATGCCGTTGACATAGTCGAGGCCGGCCACGGCGCGGCCATACAGGGTGATGCCGGTGGGACTGGCGGCTTGCGCGCAGGCGCTGCCAGCCGACGCCGCGAGCAGCGTCGTCAGTGCAATGCGTTTCACGATCAATTGGCTCCTTGATGGGTAGGCGGTCGCCATCGGCGCTGTCGTTGTGATCGCGCTGGCTGCCGATGGCGGTGTTCGACCGCAGCCGCGCACGGCTGCGGCGGCGGGGGTCAGGTCGGCACGGCGGCTTGCAGTGCGCGCTGGAATGCGGCGGCGGGTCCGTTGGCGGACTGGCCGAAGGCGATATGCGCGGTGTCGTCGCCGGCCCACATCAGCTGGCTGCCGGCGGGGCTGGCCAACTGCCCGGCGCGCACGCGGGCGCGCTCGCGCACCACCACGCGCAGCCGCATCTGCGCGACCACGCCGACCGAGGCGATATTGGCGGCGCCGCCCAGCGTGTCGAGCCACCAGTCGGGATCGAAGCTTGCCGGCGATGTCGCTTGCGTGGGGGCGGTCTCGACAGCCGCACTCTCCCCTTGCTGAGTCCGGAGCCGAAGCCGGCGCGGCTGGACAACTTCAGCGAGCTGGCGCGCCGGCGCGGCATGACGCCGGCCAGCGAACTGGTGGCGTTCGAGCGCCGCCGCGCCACGCCGCAGGAAGCCGCGGCTCTGGCGTTGCAGGAAGGGGAAGAGATTGTCAGGCTGACCCTGCTGCGCAAGGCCGACGGCCAGACCTACTGGATGGATGTGACCACGCTGGCGCTGGCGGTGCTGCCGGACGCCAGCGCCATCGGCGAGTCGCTCTACGCCTACCTGGAACGGATTGGCAAGCCGGTGCTGCGCGTCACCGAGAAGCTACGCGCCATCGTCGCCAGCGACGAACTGGCGGCACGCCTGAACATCGCCCCGGGCGAGCCGCTGCTGCATATCCTGCGCACCGACTACACCCACGGCGACAAGCCGGTCGAGCTGACCGACGGCTATTGCCTGAACGATTTCTACGAGTTGAAGCAATAGCGCCCGGCGACTGGAGGCTCCACCGGCGGCGGGGTCGGGTCTTCCTCGGGCGGCAATGGCAGGTCGGGAGGCACGCCCGGCGGCGACGGCTCTTCCGACGGTGGCACGGTATGGCGCGGCAGCGCGTGCGCGCCATGGGGGTTCAGCGAGGCTGGCATGCGGGGTCTCCGTGGCCGGGGTTCCTCCTCATTGAAGCAAACCCGGCCGGTGGGCGCCAGTGCCGTCGCGCAGCCTTGCCGGGGCGAGCGCCTCAGGCGTGGTGCCGGCGCACGAAGAACAGCGCCGCGCCCACCGCCATCAGCACGCTGCCGAAGAAGCGGTTCTGCCAGCGCACCGCGCGCGCATTGCGGAACAGCCCTTGCATACGCGAGGCCAGCAGCGCATAGCCGTGCATCACGATCAGGTCAACGCCGCACATGGTGGCGGCCAGGATCGCCAGCTGCGGCGCCAGCGCATGGTTGGGATTGATAAACTGCGGCAGCACCGCGACCATGAAGATGATGCCCTTGGGATTGGTCACATTGGTCAGCAGGCCAGTGGCAAAGCGCCGGCGCGGGCTCATCACGGCCACGCGCGCGGGGCCGGCATCCGCTGCCGAGCCCTCGCTGCTCTCCACTTTCGCGCGCCACTGCTGCACGCCCAGGTAGATCAGGTACAGGGCGCCGACGGTCTTGACCACCATGAAGGCCTGCTCCGAAGCCAGCAGCAGCGCGCCCAGCCCGCCCCCAGCCACCAGCAGCACGATCACCAGCCCGCTCTGCAGGCCAAAGATGGTGGTGCTGGTCTTGCGCAAGCCGTACGACAGCCCGTGGCTCATCGACAGCACCGCCCCCGATCCCGGCGACACGGCGATCACCCAGCACGCCGCGAAATAAGCCAGCCAGACTTCCCAACGCATTACGACTCTCCTTTGACGACAACCCTGTCGCTGCCCCATGTTGCCGGCAACGGCTGAAAAAAACGAACATTTCCTTCGGCGCGGCGCTCGCTGTCAGAGCGGGTGGAAGCCGGTCAGGAACTGCTCCACCTGCTCGGCCTGGCGCAGATCGCGCGCCGCATCGCCCGCCTCCAGCACCACGGCCTGGTACGCACGGATACCCACGGCCACCAGCCGGGCGGTCAGCCGCCGCGGCGACTGGTCCTGCGGCGACACGCCGCTGGCCTGCACTTCCACGCCTTCGAGCGGACGGCCCGGGCGGTCCGCGGTCATGATCGTGACCGGACGGGTGCGCGCGGGCTCGCCCGACGGCGTGCCGAGGTTGGCCAGCAAGCCAGTCTGCATCGCGGCCAGCGCCTCGCGCCGCAGCTCGGGATCGTCGGCGGGCAGCGTGACCACGCCGACGGCGAACAGCGTATCGTCGACCCGCGCGGCTTCCATCGTCATCGGCAGCTTGCGGCCGGCGATGGTCACGTCGCGTGCGGCGCTGGTTGGCTTGCCGGGATAGAGCGCGGCGTAGCCGCCTTCGCCGGACTGGATGGTGCGCCAGTCATAGCGCGGCGAGCAGGCGCACAGGACCAGCGCCAGCAGCGCGGCGGCGCACGACGACATCAAGGGCTTGCGGGCGGCGGCGGGAAGGCTCGGCGGGGGCGGCACAGGACGCATGGGGGAGCGATTGCGGACAGCGCGCACAGGCCGGGGCGGCTCTCGGGGGCTGCCGTCGCCTGCGGGCGGAAACCGGTATTATCCCGGAAGCGGCCCGCCAGTGCTTGCCGCGCCGCTCCATTGCCCCCGACACCTTTGCCCGACGCTTTCGCCATGCCCGCCAACATCGCCCTCCGCGCATCCGCCAGGCTTTGCCGCTGCTGGCTGGCCGCGTGCGCGTTGATGGCCGCAACCGGCGTGCAGGCCGCGGCAGGGTCGGCGCACCTGTCTCCGGCCACCGACCTGGCCGCCCACGGCGCCGAAGCCGCGCGCCGCGGCGAGCCGGTGGTGGTGCTGGTGTCGATGCCGGGCTGCAGTTATTGCGAGACCGTGCGCCGCAACTACCTCGGACCGCAGGCTGCCGCCGGCGAGATCGCCGTGGTGCGCGAACTCGACCTGACTGCCGACACGCCGCTGCGCGATGCCGACGGCAACCTGACCACCGCACGCGCCTGGGCGCGGGCGCACCAGGTGCGCGTGGCGCCCACGGTACTGTTCCTCGACCGGCAGGGCCGCGCCGCCGCCCCGTCGCTGCGCGGCATGCAGCCGGACTTCTACGGCGCCTACCTGGAACAGGCACTGGACCAGGCACGCGCCGCCGTCGCCACCCGGCGCTGATGCGGTTGCGGCAGATTGCCGCAGCCACGCCGCGCGCAGCGCCCGGGCGCCAGCGGCATTAGAATGTCCCATTGCCGATCGAATCCGCCTGACCGCATCCCATGACGACTTCCCCTCCCGCCGCCAGACCCGCCCGCAAGCCCTGGCCCATCGTCGCGGCCGTTGTCGTACTCGCGCTGCTGGGCTGGTTCGGCTACCGCGCGCTTTCGCCGGCCAATGCGGCGCCGGCGGCCACCTTCACGCTGCTGTCGGGCGAAAAGGTCAGCACCGCCGACCTGAAGGGCAAGGTCTACATGGTCAACTTCTGGGCCACCAGCTGCGCCACCTGCGTCAAGGAAATGCCCGACATGGTCAAGACCTACGAGCAGTTCAAGGACAAGGGCCTGGAATTCGTCGCCGTGGCGATGAACTACGATCCGCCGATGTACGTGGTGAACTACGCCAAGACGCGCGCCCTGCCGTTCAAGGTGGCGATGGATTCGGACGGCAGCGCGGCCAAGGCCTTTGGCAATGTGCAGCTGACGCCTACCACCTTCGTGGTCGACAAGGACGGCCGCATCCTGAAGCGCTATGTGGGCGAGCCCGAGTGGGATGCGCTGCACAAGCTGCTGGACGGGGCCCTGGCAAAGTCTGCGTAACGCTACCGCCTGCAACGGCCGCGAAAAGGTGCTCATCGAGCACCTTTTTTCTTTTTCGATGCCAGCTCAGGCGTTCCCAAGCTTGCGCAGCCGGCCTGTATGGATATACAGTTAGCGCCAGCTTTTTCCCAGCCTTTCCATCCTGGTGGCGATCCGTGCGCATGCGCGGGCCGCGCCCTGCCCGACCCTCGAGCCCTGCCTGTGTCACTGGATCTTGCCCCTGCTTCGAACCTTGCGGACCTCGCGGCCCCGGAAGCCGATGCGGCCCCCGCCTACCTCTCCCGGCTCAACCCGGAGCAGCGCGCCGCGGTCCAGCACGGCAGCGGCGCGCCGCTGCTGATCATCGCCGGCGCCGGCTCGGGCAAGACCAATACGCTGGCGCACCGCGTGGCCCACCTGGTGCTGGGCGGCGCCGACCCGCGCCGCATCCTGCTGCTGACCTTCTCGCGCCGCGCCGCCGCCGAGATGGGCCGCCGGGTCGAACGCATCGTCGACCAGGCGCTCGGCACCCAGACCGGCGCCGGGCGTGCCGCGCTGCAGTGGTCCGGCACCTTCCACGCCATCGGCGCGCGCCTGCTGCGCGAATACGCCGAGACGCTGGGCCTGTCGCCCGCCTTCACCATCAGCGACCGTGGCGATTCGGCCGACCTGATGCACGTGGTGCGCCACGACCTGGGCCTGTCCGAAACCGCCAGCCGCTTCCCCAAGAAGGAAACCTGCCTGGCGATCTACTCGCGCGTGGTCAACACGCAGGCGCCGCTGGAAGACGTGCTCAAGCAGCAGTTCCCGCGCTACGCGATGTGGGCCGATGCGCTGCGCACGCTCTTTGCCGGCTATGTCGAGGCCAAGCAGAAGCAGCACGTGCTCGACTACGACGACCTGCTGCTGTACTGGGCGCAGGCGATGGCCGAGCCCACCATCGCGCAGGACATGGGCGCGCGTTTCGACCATATCCTGGTCGACGAATACCAGGACACCAACGCGCTGCAGGCATCGATCCTGCTGGCCATGCGCCCCGATGGCCGCAGCCTGACCGTGGTGGGCGACGACGCGCAGTCGATCTACGCCTTCCGCGGCGCCACCGTGCGCAATATCCTCGATTTCCCGCAGCAGTTCACGCCGGCGGCGCAGCAGGTCACGCTATCGCAGAACTACCGTTCGACGCAGCCGATCCTGCAGGCCGCCAACGCGGTGATCGGGCTGGCTGCGGAGCGCTATACCAAGGATTTGTGGTCCGACCGCGCCTCGGCGGAAAAGCCCGGCGTGATCGTCGTCAACGATGAGGCCGACCAGGCCCGCTACGTGGTCGAGCAGGTGCTGGCGCGGCGCGAGGCCGGGCTGGCGCTGATGGCGCAGGCTGTGTTGTTCCGTGCCGCCGACCACAGCGCGCAGGTCGAGATCGAGCTGGCGCGGCGCAATATCCCGTTCGTGAAGTTCGGCGGGCTGAAATTCCTGGAATCGACGCACGTGAAGGATGTGCTGGCCGTGGTGCGCTGGCTGGAAAACCCGCGCGACCGCATGGCAGGCTTCCGCACGCTGCAGCTGCTGCCCGGCATCGGCCCCAAGACCGCGGCACGCGTGCTCGATGCGCTGGCGCTGGCCACCGAGCCGCTGTTCTCGCTGGAAGCATTCGAGCCCCCGCCTGCTGCCGCGCCGGCGTGGGCCGACCTGCTGGCGCTGGCGCGCGCGCTGATGGCGCCGACCTCGCCATGGCCGTCGGAATTCGAGCAGGTGCTGGCCTGGTACGCGCCGCACCTGGAACGCCTGCATGACGATGCCGCCGCGCGCCAGGCCGACCTGCAGCAGCTCGAGCGCATCGCCGCCACCTATGGGGCGCGTGAGCGCTTCCTGACTGAATTGACGCTGGATCCGCCAAGCGCGTCGAGTGATGAGTCTGGCGTGCCCTCGCGCGACGAGGACTACCTGATCCTGTCGACCATCCACTCGGCCAAGGGGCAGGAGTGGAAGGCGGTGTATGTGCTCAATGCGGTGGACGGCTGCATGCCGTCCGACCTGGCAACGGGTACGACCGAGGAGATCGAGGAAGAACGGCGGCTGATGTACGTGGCGATGACGCGGGCCAAGGACCATCTCGACATCGTCGTGCCGCAGCGTTTCTATGTGCACCAGCAGGTGGGCTTTGGCGACCGGCATGTTTATGCGTCGCGCACGCGTTTTTTGCCTAATCGCGTGATGCCGAACTTCCACAGCCGTGCGTGGCCGCCGCCGCCGATGCCGGGGGAGGGGCCGGTCAAGCCGGCGTTGGCGCCGGTGGATCTGGCTAGCAGAATGCGGAATATGTGGCGCTGACCTGCGCCACGCGTCGACTTAAGCCACCTTCTCCAGCAGCAATCCCTTCAGGTACTCCCCTTCCGGGAACGCCGCCAGCATCGGGTGATCGGTCCCCGCCGACAGCCTGCGCAGGATGCGCGCATCGGCACGCGCATCGGTAACCGCGCCCGCCACGATCTTCTGGAACAACTCCATGCTGATCGCACCCGAGCAAGAGTACGTGAACAGCAACCCGCCCGGCCGCAGCAGCTGCATGCCGACCAGGTTGATCTCCTTGTAGGCGCGCGCGGCGCGGTCGATATGCTGCGCCGACGGCGCGAACTTGGGCGGGTCCAGCACGATCAGGTCGAACTGGCGGCCCTCGGCGCGGAATTCGCGCAGCGTCTTGAACACGTCGGCATCGAGCCAGGTAGCACGCTCTGGATCGAAGCCGTTGAGCGCGACATTGCCCGCGGCGATCTTCAGCGCCTCGCCCGACGAATCGATCGAGGTCACCGATGTCGCGCCGCCGCGCAGTGCGGCCAGCGAGAAGCCACCGGTGTAGCAGAAGCAGTTCAGCACTTCGCGGCCTTCGGCCAGGTCGCCGACCAGCTTGCGGTTGTCGCGCTGGTCGACGTAGAAGCCGGTCTTGTGGCCGCTGCGCACATCGACGTAGTAGCGCACGCCATGCTCGGTCACCGACAGCGCCGGATCCGGCTCGGCGCCGGCCAGCACGCCCGTCACCAGCTCCAGCCCTTCGCGCTGGCGCACGGCGGCGTCGGAGCGCTCGTAGACGTTGGGGCAGCCGGTTTCCTTCACCAGCGCCTGCACGATCGCGGCCTTCCAGTGCTCCACGCCCGCGGAATTGAACTGACACACCAGTTGGCCCTGCGCGCCGTTGCCGTAGTAGTCGACGATCAGGCCGGGCAGCCGGTCCGACTCGCCGAAGATCAGGCGCACCGCATCGCTGTCCTTCACCCATTGCTGCCGGTACGCGATCGCCGCGGCCACGCGGCGCTTGAACAGGGCGTGGTCGACCGGCTCGTTCTCGTCGAAGGTCCACACGCGCGCGCGGATCTGCGATTCGGGGCTGTAGGCAGCCTTGGCCAGGAAGCGGCCGTCGGCGGCGCGCACGGTCACGGTGGCGCCCGGCTCGCAGCGGCCTTCGGTGGTGGCGATGCCGGTGGCATAGATCCACGGGTGACGGCGCAGCAGGGATTTTTCCTTGCCGGGTTTCAGGGTGATGGTGTTCATGTCGGTATGGGGAAACAGCAGGCCCGCGGCAGCAGAGGCTGGCGAGAATGCGTCAAGGCGACACCCCTCTCCCGCGCGCGGGAGAGGGGAGAAAACAAAGCGGGAACGAAGCGTTAAAGCACCACCTTCACCATCGGATGCGCAGTCAGCGCCCGATACAAATCATCAAGCTGCTCACGGCTGGTCACCCAGACCGTCACGGTCAGGCCCAGGTAATTGCCATTGCGCGACGGGCGCATCTCCATCTTGCCCGCATGGAAGTCAGGATCGAACTCCTGCACCAGCGTAACGATGGCCTCGGCAAAGCCGTCCTGCATCGAGCCCATCACCTTGATCGGGAAGTGGCTCGGGTATTCGATCAGCGACTGCTCCGGCGGGATATCGCCGGGCTTGCTGCCGCTGCCCTGGTTGTCGGCTGTCATGTCGGATTCTCCGGCGCGGCCCGGCACGCTGCATGGCGCGCCGGGCCCCGCGCATTCAGGTCACTTGCGCTTGAACCACAGGCGGATGGTGTCCCACAGGCGGCCGAAGAAGCCGGCCTCGGGCACGTCTTCCAGCGCCACCACCGGGAACTCCGCCACCTTGTTGGCACCGTCCATCAGCTTGACCATGCCCACCTGCTGGCCCGCCGCGATCGGCGCGATCAGCAGTTCCTGGCGCTCCAGCACCGGCTTCAGGCGGCCACCGGTGCCCTTGGGCACGGTGACGAAGGTCTCTTCCTGCACGCCGATCTTGACCGCGCCGTTCTTGCCCTTGTAGATCTCCGGCGTGGCCAGCACCTGGCCCTTGTCGTACAGGCGCAGCGTGTCGAAGAACTGGAAGCCGTAGTTGAGGACCTTCAGGCTTTCCTGCGTGCGCACCTGTTCGGTGGTGGTGCCGATCACGATGGAGATCAGGCGGCGCGAGCCGTTGGGCACGTTGGCCAGCGGCCGCTTGGCCGACGAGATCAGGCAGTAGCCGGCGGACTTGGTGTGGCCGGTCTTGACGCCGTCCACGGTCGGGTCGATATACAGCAGGCGGTTGCGGTTGGGCTGCCTGATCTTGTTATAGGTGAACTCCTTCTGCGAGTACATGCTGTAGTACTCGGGGAAGTCCTTGATCAGGCGCGTGGTCAGCGTGGCCAGGTCGACCGCGGTGGTGTAGTGGTTCGGGTCGGGGATGCCGTCGGTGTTGGTGAAGTGGGTGTTCTTCATGCCCATGCGCTGGGCCTCGCGGTTCATCATCGCGACGAAGCCCTCTTCCGAGCCGCCCACGGCCTCGGCCAGCGCCAGCGCGGCGTCGTTGCCCGACTGCACGATCAGGCCCAGCAGCAGGTCCTGCACGCTGACCGGCTTGTTGGGCTCGATGAACATGCGCGACTCGTCGCTTTTGACCTTGAGCACCAGGTTGGTCGGCACCACGGTCTGTTCCAGCGTCAGGCGCTTTTCCTTGAGTGCCTCGAACGCCAGGTAGGCGGTCATCAGCTTGGTCAGCGAGGCCGGCTCGATGCGCGCATCGGCGTTCTGCGACGCCAGGGCCTGGCCGCTGGTCACGTCATACAGCATCCACGACTTGGCTGCGACCTGCGGCATCGGCACGCCCTGCGCAAGGACGGCGGCAGGCGCGGCGGCCAGCGCAACGGCCGCGACGATGGCGGCGGGTGCAAAAGCGGACGAAAGACGTGTCGTGGCTCTATTCAGCATTGTTTCAGTTTCCGACAAGAAAGGGATCGTGCGGGACATGCGGTGCAGCGGCGCGAAACGGCCAGCGTTACCGGTCCCACGCGTTGACGACGAGCTGCTTGATCAGGTGCAGCTTGCGGTGAAAGAAATGGTCGGCGCCGGGGATCACGATCACCGGCAGCTCCTGCGGGCGGGCCCAGTCGAACACGCTCGCGAGCGGCACGGTGTCATCCTGCTCGCCGTGGATGACAATGGTGTCGGCCGGCACCTCGGCCACTTGCCAGCGGCTGGCGGCGGTGCCTACCAGCACCAGGCGTTGCGCGGGCGTGCCGGCTTCGGCGAGACGGCGCGCCACGTGCGTGGTGACGAAGCTGCCGAACGAGAAGCCGCCCAATGCCAGCGGCAGCGTGGCGGCCTGCGCCGACCATGCGGTCTGCTCGCGCATCCACGCGATCACGGCGAGCTGGTCGTCCTGCTCGCCGATGCCGTTGTCATGTTCGCCGGCGGTGCCGCCCACGCCGCGGAAGTTCGGGCGCACCGTGGCGTAGCCCAGCTGCACGAAGGCGCGCGCCAGCGTCTGCGCGACCTTGTTGTCCTTGGTGCCACCAAAGAGCGGATGCGGGTGCGCCACCAGCGCCAGGCCGCGCGGCTCTCCCTGGGGCAGGTCCACCGAAAGATCGATCGCACCGGCGGGACCGGCAATGGAGAGTACCTGGGTATGCGCGTTCATGATGGGCGGTCAGGATGGCGAGGAACTGGCTGGCTCAGGCCCGGAATCGTCCGGGGCAAAAAATGAAAAAACCGTCCGGCTGGCGGGCGGCGAGGTAAGACTTCAAACGTGGACTTCAGCTCGACGCCAAGTCCGTAAAACAACAATGCGGCGGCCGGCGCAGCGTTTGCCGCGCCGGCCGCCGCCGGCATGCGTGTCCGTTCAGCGATCCACCATCAGCCGCTCCACCGGCTTGCCGTTGAGCAGGTGGCTGTCGATGATTTCATCGATGTCGTGCTCGTCGACAAAGGTGTACCAGATGGCTTCGGGGTAGACCACCAGCACCGGGCCGAGTTCACAGCGGTTCAGGCAGCCCGCCTTGTTGATGCGCACGCGGCCTTCGCCACCGGCGATGCCCAGTTCCTTGCAACGCTTCTTGGCGTATTCCTGCATCGCCTTGGCGTTGTGGTTGGCGCAGCAGTCCTCGCCGGCGTCGCGCTGGTTCAGGCAGAAGAAGACGTGATGCTGGTAGTAGCTGCTCATGCGTGCGGTGTGCGGTGAGAAAAGCGGGCCCCGGACAAGGGTCGGCCGGATGGCATTGGAACGGAAGCTCGGAATTATACGGCGTCGCGGGGGTGTAGCCGCGCATCCGGCAGGCCTGCGCCGCTATCGTCGTCGCCAATCCGCACCCACCGGGTGGCGCCTCGCGCACCTTGCGCGGATTCGGCGTTCCGAATCCCCGGAGACGCGCAGTCCGGATTTCCGGAATCCCGGAGGCCGGGCGCCTCCGCAAGACCCGTGTTTCCTTGTGAATCAGGCAGTTAGCCACACCGGTTGGACTGGCATGTCGATTGCGAATCCACGTCCCGAACGCGCCGCAACCGTGACGGCGCGCCACCCCGGCCACCACCGCGCCGGGTACGGTCAAAACCGAGGACGACATCATGAAGAAACCCTTCTACAAGATCCTGTACGTGCAGGTGCTGTTCGCCATCCTGGTCGGCATCCTGCTCGGCCATTTCGTGCCCGACACCGGCGTGGCCATGAAGCCGCTGGGCGATGGCTTTATCAAGCTGATCAAGATGATCATCGGCCCGATCATCTTCTGTACCGTGGTGACCGGCATGGCCGGCATGAGCGACATGAAGAAGGTCGGCCGCGTCGGCGGCAAGGCGCTGCTGTACTTCGAGGTGGTGTCGACCTTCGCGTTGCTGATCGGCCTGGGCGCCGCGCACCTGCTCAAGCCGGGCGTGGGCTTCAATATCGACCCGTCGACGCTGGACACCAAGGCCATCGCGCAATACGTGTCCAAGGCGCACGGCCAGAGCACGGTCGAGTTCTTCATGCACATCATCCCGGACACGGTCTTCAGCGCCTTTGCCAACGGTGACATCCTGCAGATCCTGCTGGTGTCGCTGTTCTTCGGCACCGCGCTGGCGGTGATCGGCGAGCGCGCGCGCATCGTGGTGGATCTGATCGAGCAGCTCTCCAGGGTGTTCTTCCATATCGTCCACGTGATCACCAAGGTCGCGCCGATCGGCGCCTTCGGCGCGATGGCGTTCACCATCGGCAAGTACGGCCTGGGCTCGCTGGTGCCGCTGCTCAAGCTGATCGGCACCTTCTACTTCACGGCCATCATCTTCGTGCTGGTGGTGCTGGGCTCGATCGCGCGCATGACCGGCTTCAGCATCGTGCGCTTTATCTCGTACATCAAGGAAGAGCTGCTGATCGTGCTGGGCACCAGCTCGTCGGAAGCCGCGCTGCCGCACATGATGGAGAAGCTGGAGAAGCTGGGCTGCTCCAAGTCGGTGGTGGGCCTGGTCGTGCCGACCGGCTATTCGTTCAACCTGGACGGCACCAACATCTACATGACGATGGCGGTGATCTTTATCGCGCAGGCCACCGGCATCGAACTGACGCTGTTGCAACAGCTGACCATCCTGGCGGTGGCGATGATCACCTCCAAGGGCGCCAGCGGCGTGACCGGCTCGGGCTTTATCACGCTGGCGGCGACGCTGGCGGTGGTGCCGACCATCCCGGTCGCGGGCATGGTGCTGATCCTGGGCATCGACCGCTTCATGAGCGAATGCCGCGCGCTGACCAACATCATCGGCAACGGCGTGGCCACGGTGGTGGTGTCGGCCTGGGAACGCGAGCTGGACCGCAAGCGCATGGCCCGCGTGCTGCAAGGCGGCAGCGACGATGTGGCGGATCTTGCCGACGTCGGCCAGGGCGCCCGCTAAGCGCGCCACCGCTGTGCGGGCGGCTGCCCCGGCCGCCCGCCAGCGAGTATCATCGGCGCGACAGCCCTCGCGCGCGCCGATGCCCCACTCCGACGACTTTCTCGCCGTGCATGACCCCGCCGCCACCCGTCCGGCCCACGCGCCGGACGCCGGCAGCGGCCGGTGGTGGGGCTTTGCCGTGCTGCTCGCCACCGGCCTGCTGCTGCTGTGCGGGCTGACCTGGCTGGTCTCGGTCCAGCGCGGCCTGGCAAGCCTGCAGCAAAGCACCGCCACGCGTGCCGACCGCTACGCCGCCACGCTTGAAAGCACCCTCGACCGCTACGAATTCCTGCCCGCACTGGTGTCGCTGCACCCCTTCGTGCGCGGGCTGCTCGAATCCCCTAACGACCCGGACCGCGTCGCCGCCGCCAACCAATACCTGGCGGAGGTCAACCGCCGCGCGCACGCGTCCGCCACCTATGTGATCGCCGCCAACGGCATCGCGCTGGCGGCCAGCAACCACGGCCAGCCCGGCAGCTTCGTCGGCACCGACTACCGCTTCCGCCCCTATTTCCAGATCGCCTCGGGCGGCAAGCTGGGGCGCTTCTATGCCATCGGCATCACCAGCGACGAGCCCGGCTACTACATCGCACAGCCGGTCGAGTCCGGCGGCAAGGTGATCGGCGTGACCGTGGTCAAGCTCAACCTGGAGTGGTTCCAGCGCGCCGGCAGCGGCGCCGAGCCGCTGATGGTCAGCGACGACAACGGCGTGATCTTCCTGTCGTCGGTCCCGGCATGGCAGTACCGCACGCTGCGCCCGCTGGCGCCAGCGCTGCAGGCTGAGCTGGAGAATACGCGCCAGTACCACGGCCGCGCGGTGACGCCGCTGCCGCTGGAGCCGCTCACCTCCCCGGTCACGCGCTGGCTGGCCGACACCACGCTGGACGCCGGCGCGCGGCTGGTGCGCGTGCGCAACGACGCACCCACGACCAAAACCACATTCGCCCCCGACGGCGCCGAGCGCGCCGACCGCTACCTCGAACTCGGCCGCACCGTGGGCCCCGCCGGCTGGACCATGCAGGTGATGGCGCCGCTGGAACCGGTGCTGGCCAATGCGCGCAACGCCACCGTGGCCGCCGCGCTGGCCTACGCCTGCATCTGCCTGCTGCTGGTCAACTGGCGCCAGCGCCGCCAGCGCGCGCGCGACATGCTGTACAGCCGCCGCCTGCTGGAGGCCGCCTACGACGAGCTGGAACGCCGCGTGGAAGCGCGCACCGCCGACCTGATGGCCATCAACGAGAAGCTGGAAGAACAGGTGGCCGAGCGCACCCGCGCCGAAAGCGAGCTGCGCGCGGCCCAGGACGAACTGGTGCAGGCCAGCAAGCTGGCCGCGCTGGGGCAGATGGCGGCGGGCATCACACATGAGCTGAACCAGCCGCTGGCGGCGCTGCGCACCTTCTCCGACAACACCCGCGTGCTGCTGGAGCGCGGGCAGCTTGCCGCCGCCGAAGGCAACCTCACCGCGATCGCCGACCTGACCGAGCGCATGGGCAAGATCACCAGCCAGCTCAAGCTGTTTGCCGGCAAGGCACGGCCGGTGCGACGTCCGGTGGTGGTGCGCGCGGCGGTCGATCACGTGCTGGCACTGCTGGCGCCGCGGCTGGCCACAGTGACGGTCAGCGTCACCGGATTGGATGATGTGCCGGGGCTGGCGGTGCGTGCCGACGAACTGAAGCTCGAGCAGGTACTGCTGAACCTGCTGGGCAACGCGCTCGACGCCATCGCCACGGCGGCGCCGCAGCAAGGCCGCATCGAACTCGACGTGCAGGCCGACGGCCAAGCCGTCATCATCATCGTGCGCGACAACGGCACCGGCATTGCGCCGGAAGCGCTGCCACGCCTGTTCGAACCTTTCTTCACCACCAAGGAAACCGGGCAAGGCCTGGGGCTGGGGCTGGCGATCTCTTCGTCGATCGTGCGCGAGTTCGGCGGCCAGCTCAGCGTGGCCAACGTCCCCGGCGGCGGCGGCGCGCAGTTCGCGCTGGTGCTGGCGCGCGCGCCGGCCAGCGATGCCGCCGATCCCGTGCGTACGGTTTCCGCACCCCAATGAGTATTGCCATGCAAGACGGTCTGCGTGTCCTGTTTGTCGAAGACGAGCCGCTGGTACGCCAGGCCACCGCGCAGAGCCTGGAGCTGGCCGGCTTCTCCGTGCTGGCGCTGCCCTCGGCCGAAGCCGCCCTTCCCCACCTGCACGGCGCCTTTCCCGGCGTGGTGGTGACCGACGTGCGCCTGCCCGGCGCCAGCGGCCTGGACCTGCTGCAGCACTGCCGCAACGCCGCGCCGGGCGTGCCGGTGGTGCTGGTGACCGGCCACGGCGACATCACCATGGCCGTGCAGGCCATGCGCGAGGGCGCCTACGACTTTATCGAGAAACCCTTCGGCGCCGACCGCCTGACCGACACCGTGCGCCGCGCGCTGGAACGGCGCGCGCTGGAGCTGGAAAACCAGGCGCTGCGCCGCGAACTGGCCGGCCCTGCCGCGGGCACCCGCATCATCGGCCGCTCTCCCGCGATCGAGCAGGTGCGCGCGCTGGTGGCCAACGTCGCGCCCACCGACGTGCCGGTGATGATCAACGGCGAGACCGGCACCGGCAAGGAACTGGTGGCGCGCAGCCTGCACGCGCTGTCCGGCCGCGCCGAGGGCCCCTTTATTGCGCTGAACTGCGGCGCGGTACCCGAAGCGATCTTCGAGAGCGAGATGTTCGGCCACGAGGCCGGCGCCTTCACCGGCGCGGGCAAGCGCCGCGTCGGCAAGCTCGAACACGCGTCCGGCGGCACGCTCTTCCTCGACGAGATCGAAAGCATGCCGCTGGCGCTGCAGGTCAAACTGCTGCGCGTGCTGCAGGAAGGCACGCTGGAGCGGCTGGGCTCAAACGCCTCGATCAAGATCGACGTGCGCATCGTGGCTGCGGCCAAGGGCGACATGGACGCGCTGGTGGCACAAGGCACCTTCCGCGAAGACCTCTACTACCGCCTGAACGTGGTCACCATCGCGCTGCCGCCGCTGCGCGAGCGGCGCGAGGACATCGTGGCGCTGTTCGAGCATTTCATGCTGGTGGCCGCGGTGCGCTACCAGCGGCCGGCGCCGATCCTGTCCGAGGCGCAGCGCCAGGCGCTGGCGCAGCGGCCGTGGCCGGGCAATGTGCGCGAGCTGCGCAACGCCGCTGACCGGCTGGTGCTGGGTGTGCCCGAGGGCGGGCAAGCCGGCGCGCAGGGTGCCGCGCCCGACGAGACCACCCCGCTGCGCGAACGGATGGAGCACTACGAGCGCGCAGTGATCGCCGATGCGCTGGCGCGTACCGGCGGCGCGGTGAGTCAGGCAGCCGACTTGCTGCAGGTCGGCAAGGCCACGCTGTACGACAAGATCAAGCGCTACGGGCTCTGAGGCCGGCCCCTGTCACGCCGCTTTCACCACTCTGCCATGCAGGCGTCACATTGGCTGCCTATCCTTCGCATGCGGTTGCGGCATTGGCAGGTGCCCGCCGTCTGTATCAATCTTCGTGGTAATTGATGGCCCCGCGGTGTCGCGGGGCATTTTTTTTGGCTGACGCAAGCTTCACACTGGCCACACATTGCCCTCACCCCGGCTGGCCACACTGGAGACTCTCAATCTCCGGGACCTGCCATGCCCCTCTTCGACTATGACGTCGTCGTCGCCGGCGCCAGCTTCGCCGGCGCTGCCTGCGCCCTTGCCGCCGCGCGCGCCGGCCTGCGCGTGCTGGTGCTCGAACGCAAGGACGATCCGGGCGACAAGCTCCACACCACCGGCATCCTGGTCAAGGAAGCCATCGAACGAACCTGGCTGGGACGCGCTCCCACCGACTGCGTGCACCGTGTGGAGCGCGTGCGGCTGTACTCGCCCCGGCTGCGCAGCATCGACCTGAGCGCACCGGGCTACTACTTCCACACCACCGATACGCCCAGGCTGATGCGCTGGCTCGCGGCCAAGCTGGTGCGGCATGGCGTGGAGCTGCGGCTCGGGCAGGCGTTCGTCGGCGCGGTGCCGCGCAACGGCGGCTGGCATGTGTCCGGCGTGGGCAATACGCGCTACCTCATCGGCGCGGATGGCGCGAAGTCGCGCGTGGCGCAGTGTGCCGGGCTGGGACGGGTGGAGAGCTTCCTGTACGGCGTTGAATACGAGTTCCCCGGCCTGTCACTGCCCGAACCCGGCGCGCTGCACTGCTTCCTCACCCGCCGCTTCGCGCCCGGCTATATCGGCTGGATCGCGCAGAACCCCACCGGCGTGCAGGCCGGCCTGGCGCTGCGCCATCTGCCGCGGCGCGGCCGCGCGCCGGATCTCGACGGGCTGCTGGCGCATGTGCGCGAACGCGCCGGGCTGCCGGAGCTGGCACGGCCGGCAGCGACGCGCGCGGGCCTGATCCCGTGCGGCGGCGGCCCGGCCTTTCCGCTCGCACGCGACGGCGTGATCCTGACCGGCGATGCCGCCGGCATCGTCTCGCCGGTCACTGCGGGCGGTATCCACTACGCCTTTGCCCATGGCGAGTCGGTCGGCCGTGCCATCGCCGGGCACCTGCTGCGCGGCGGCCCGGCGCCGGAAGCCGTCGCCACTGCCAGCGCGCCGCGCTTTCGCGCCAAACGCGCGTTGCGCTGGATGTTCGATCGCTTCCAGTGCGACTGGCCCTTCGACCTGCTGCTGTATTCGTCCCCGCTGCGCTGGGCGGCCGAGCAGATCTACTTCCACAAGCGTCGCGGCGACAAGCCCGCGCCGCCGCCGCGCACGGCGGTCAGCCTGGACTAGAATGCCGGGCATGGAACAACCGCGGATCCTGGTGGTGGAAGACGAACAGGCCATCGCCGACACCATTCTCTATGCGCTGCGCACCGATGGCATGCAGGCCGAGCACTGCACGCTCGGCAATGCGGCGCTCGAACAGATGCGCGCCAGCCCGGCCGACCTGGTGATCCTCGACGTGGGATTGCCCGACATCAACGGCTTCGAGGTCTGCCGCATGCTACGCACCTTCTGCGATGCGCCGGTGATCTTCCTGACCGCACGCCACGAGGAAATCGACCGCATCGTCGGGCTGGAGATCGGCGCCGACGATTATGTAGTCAAGCCGTTCTCGCCGCGCGAGCTGGCCGCGCGCGTGCGCGCCATCATTCGCCGGGCGCGCGGCGGCAACGCCGTGGCGAAGACCAAAGACAGCGCCGGCTTCACCCACGACAAGGCTGGCGCGCGCCTCGCCTATCGCGGCCACTGGCTCGACCTGACCCGCTACGAGTACTTGCTTCTGGCATTGCTGGTGACGCACCCGAGCCGCATCTACTCGCGCGCGCAGCTGATGGAGATCGTCTGGCAAGACGCGCTCGACACCAGCGACCGCACCGTCGACACCCATATCAAGACCCTGCGGGCCAAGCTGCGCGACACCACCCCGGACGCCGCCGAGCGCATCCGCACCCATCGCGGCATGGGCTATTCGCTGGAACCCTGAGCGCGCGCCATGCATATCGGCCTGCGCATCTTCTTCGGCTTCTTCCTGATCGTCGGGCTGGCGACCGTGCTGACGCTGCGCGTGTTCGTGCAGGAGGTCAAGCCCGGCGTGCGCCAGGCCATGGAAGACACGCTGATCGATACCGCGCACGTGCTGGCGGCACTCGCCGCCGACGACATGAAGGCCGGCCGCATCGCCGACGGCGACTTCGCGCGACGCATGGCGGCGCTGCGCACCGCGCCGGTCGATGCCGAAGTGTGGGGCCTGCACAAGGACAGCATCGGCTACCGGGTCTATGTCACCGACGCCAACGGCATCGTGCGTTTCGACTCGACCGGCACCGACGTGGGCCGGGACTATTCGCGCTGGAACGATGTCTACCTGACGCTGCGCGGCCGCTACGGCGCGCGCAGCACGCGCACCGATCCCAACGACGAGGCCACGACCGTGATGCACGTGGCTGCACCGGTGCGCGACGGCGAGCGCATCATCGGCGTGCTCACCGTGGCCAAGCCCAATGCGGCGATGGCGCCCTTTATCGAGCGCAGCCAGCACAAGATCCTGCTCTATGGCGGGCTGCTGATCGGCGCCGCCTGCGTGATCGGCATCGCCTGCACGCTGTGGCTGGTGCATGGACTGCAGCGGCTGCGCAGCTATGCGCGCGCGGTGGCCGCCGGCGAGCGCGCCGAGATGCCGCTGCGCGGCGCCGGCGAACTGGCCGAGCTGGGCCGCGCGGTGCAGGGCATGCGCGAGCGGCTGGAGGACAAGCAGTATGTCGAGCACTACATCCATACGCTGACGCACGAGATGAAGAGCCCGCTGGCCGCGATCGGCGGCGCGGCCGAACTGCTGCAGGAAGAGATGCCGGCGGCGGACCGCCAGCGCTTCGTCGCCAATATCCGCGCCCAGTCCGGGCGGCTCGAGACCATGATCCGCAAGCTGCTGGCGCTGGCCGACGTGGAGCAGCGCCAGCGCCTAGAAGTGCGCGAGCCGGTGCGGCTGGCGCCGCTGCTGGCCGAACTGTGCGACGAACTGGAACCCCGTGCGCGCCAGCGCGGCGTCACGCTGCGGCTGGCCGCGGACGGCGGGCCGGACCTGGTGGCCGGCGATCCGTTCCTGCTGCGCCAGGCGATCGCCAACCTGCTGGAAAACGCCATCGACTTCGCGCCGGCGGGCAGCGAAGTCACGATGCGGCTGGAACGGCGCAACAACGCCGTCGCCATCGCCGTGGCCGACCAGGGCCCCGGCATCCCGGACTACGCGCTGCCGCGCGTGTTCGAGCGCTTCTACTCGCTGCCGCGCCCGCACGGCGCGGACAAGAGTACCGGCCTGGGCCTGTGCTTTGCGCGCGAGGTGGCGACGCTGCATCATGGCGATGTGACGCTGGCAAACCGCCCCGGCGGCGGCGCGCTGGCAGAACTGACGCTGCCGGCCGCCTAGCACCGCAGGATCGGCATAGACTGTGGCTTCTAGCGATGCGCCGCTGAAACTCCCTATAATCGAACGACCGTTCATTTAGGGCACGGCAACGTGCCCGCCAGTGGTTCAGGAGACACCATGCCCGCCGCCAAGCAACTGCCCCAGGTCCTGCAGAACCTGGCCCTGCCCGTCATTGCCTCGCCCATGTTTATCGTCAGCTATCCGGAGCTGGTGCTGGCGCAGTGCAAGGCCGGCATCGTCGGATCGTTCCCGGCGCTCAACGCGCGCCCGGCGGAGCTGCTCGACGAGTGGCTCACCCAGATCCAGGACGAACTCGCCGCGTTCAAGGCCGCCAACCCGGGCGCGCCGGTAGGCCCGGTCGCGGTCAACCAGATCGTGCACACGTCAAACGCCCGGCTCGAGCATGACATCAAGGTGTGCGTGGAGCACAAGGTGCCGATCTTCATCACCTCGCTGCGCGCGCCGGTCAAGGAGATGATCGACGCGGTGCACAGCTACGGCGGCATCGTGCTGCACGACGTGATCAGCATGCGCCATGCCGAGAAGGCGATCGAGGCCGGTGTCGACGGCCTGATCCTGGTGGCGGCCGGCGCCGGCGGCCATGCCGGCATGCTGTCGCCGTTTGCGCTGGTGGGCGAAGTGCGCAAGCTCTTCGACGGCCCGATCGCGCTGTCGGGTTCGATCGCCACCGGCGAGGCGGTGCTGGCGGCGCAGGCGATGGGCGCTGACTTTGCCTACGTGGGCACGCGCTTTATCGCGTCGCAGGAGGCGCATGCGGCCGAATCGTACAAGCAGTCGATCACCAGCTCGGCCGCCGCCGATATCGTCTATACCAACCTGTTCACCGGCGTGCACGGCAACTACATCCGCGAGAGCATCAGCAACGCCGGCCTGGACCCGGACAACCTGCCCATCGCCGACAAGAGCAAGATGGACTTCTCCAGCGGCAGCTCCAAGGCCAAGGCGTGGAAGGATATCTGGGGCGCCGGCCAGGGCGTGGGGCAAATCCATGACATTCCCACCGCCGGGGAAATCGTTGCGCGCATGAAAGCGGAGTACGATGAGGCCAAGGCGCGGCTGGGTATCGCGCGCTGAACGAACCATTACCGGGCCGCCTTGCGGCCCTTTGTTCGCCCATTGCCCCTGACTCGTCCCGCCACCTCGCCCGATCCTGAAGCCGCGCTGAGCCGCCGCCAGAGGGCGCTGCGCGCCCTCTGGGTGGCGCTGGGCGGCATCTGCCTCTTGCTTGGGGTGATCGGCATCTTCCTGCCGGTGTTGCCAACCACCCCGTTCGTGCTGCTGGCCGCGGCGTGCTTTGCGCGCGGCTCGCGGCGCTTTCATGAATGGCTGATGGGGCATCCGCGCTTCGGGCCGCTGGTCAGCGACTGGCAGCGGCATCGCAGCATTCCATTTCGGGCGAAGTGCCTGGCCTTGTCGATGATGTGGGTGTCGATGGGGACTACGGCGTGGTTGCTGCGCGGGCGGCCGCTGGCGTCGGCGGCGTTGCTGGCGTGTGCCGTGGGGGTGAGTGTGTGGATGGTCCGGTTGCCGACGCGGCCGCCGGAAGGGCGCAAGTCCTGAGCTGCCGCGCGTGACTGGCCCCGCCGATGCGGGGCCTTTTGCTTGCCTCAATCGTACCGCCGCGCGTCCTCGATCACCTTCCCATCCTGCGGCAATGACCCCGCCGCCACGAACGCCACCGCGCCGCGCAGCCGCATCACCTCGCGCAGCGACTCCGCCACCGCGCGCTGCAACGCCTCGTCCTCGCGCGTGGCATCGCAGTGCAGCGTCATTACGTCGGCGCCGAGTTCTCCGGTCACCACCAGCCGCGCAGCGCGGATCTCCGGATGGCGCCGCATCACGTCCGCCACCTGCCCCGGATGCACAAACATCCCCTTGACCTTGGTCGCCTGGTCGGCGCGACCGAGCCACCCTTTGAGGCGGATATTGGTGCGCCCGCACGGGCTCGGCCGCTGCGACGACTCCGCCACGATCGCCGACAAATCGCCGGTGCCGAAGCGGATCAACGGATAGTCGCCATTCCCCAGCACCGTCACCACCACCTCGCCAGTTTCGCCCTCGGCCATCGGCCGCGAGCCGCCGGGTTCGACGATCTCCACCAGCACGCCCTCGTCCACGACCCAGCCGTCGCCGCCTTCGGTTTCATAAGCGATCAAGCCGACATCCGCGGTGCCATACATCTGCTGCACGCGCACGCCCCGCTCCTTGAACCAGGCGCGCAGCGACGGCGGCAGCGCCTCGCCCGACACCAGCGCCTTGGTCAGGCTGGTGCAGGGCGTGCCCAACTCGTCGCCACGCTCCAGCAGCAGCTTCAGGAACGACGGCGTGCCCGCATACGCGGCCGGCTGCAGGCTGGCCAGCGCCTGTACCTGCGATTCGGTCTGGCCCACGCCCGCGGGGAACACGCAGCAGCCGAGCCGGTGCGCGCCGGTTTCCATCATCATGCCGGCCGGCGTGAAGTGATAGGAGAAGGTGTTGTAGACCAGATCGCCGGCGCGGAAGCCCGCCGCGAACATCGCGCGCGCCACGCGCCACCAGTCCGCATCTTTGCCGTCGGGTTCGTGGATCGGGCCGGGCGACTGGAACACGTGGCGCAGGCCGCCAAGGGGCGTCGCGTTGAGCCCGCCCAGCGGCGGCAACGCGCGCTGGCGTGCCGACAGTTCTGACTTGCGCGTGACCGGCAGCGCGGCCAGCGCCGCGCGCGAGGTCAGCAAGCGCGGGTCGACGTCGCTCAGCATCTCGGCAAAGTAAGGCGCGTTGTCGCGCGCATGGGCTACCTGGCGTGCCAGGGCGGCAAGGAGCGCCTGCTCGCGGACTTCCGGCGCGCGGGTTTCGAGCGAATCGAAGTGTTCTGGCATGGTGCTGTGCGTCAGGGAAATGGATGCGGCTTGCCGCCGCGCCGCCGGCGCGTGGTGGCAATGCCGGATAAATTGGGTCGGCTTATGTCGGCTCAGGCCAGCCAGCGCTTCCTGCGCCGGTAGCTCTTCACGTCGCGGAACGACTTGCGCCCGGCACCGTCGTCCGCATCGTTGGCCGCCACGCCCAGGTAGAACTCCTTCACGTCCTCGTTGGTGCGCAGCGACTCGGCGTCGCCGTCCATCACCACGCGGCCGTTTTCCAGGATGTAGCCGTAGTCGGCATAGCGCAGCGCCACCATGGTGTTCTGCTCGGCCAGCAGGAAGCTGACCTTCTCGCGCGAGTTCAGGTCGCGCACGATCTCGAAGATCTCCTCGACGATCTGCGGCGCCAGGCCCATCGACGGTTCGTCCAGCAGGATCATCGCGGGCTTGGCCATCATGGCCCGGCCGATCGCGCACATCTGCTGCTCGCCGCCGGAGGTGTAGCCCGCCTGCGACTTGCGGCGCGTCTTCAGCCGCGGGAAGTAGGCGTAGATCTTCTCCAGCTCGTCGCGCGTCTGCGCGCGCGACAGGCCGCGCGTATAGGCGCCGGTGAGCAGGTTTTCCTCGATGGTCAGGTGCGCGAAGCAGTGGCGGCCTTCCATCACCTGGATCACGCCGCGGCGCACCAGGTCGTTGGGCGTGAGCTGGTCGACGCGGTCGCCGCGATACTCGATCGAGCCCTTGGTGACGTCGCCGCGCTCGGCCTGCAACAGGTTGGAAATGGCCTTCAGCGTGGTGGTCTTGCCCGCGCCGTTGGCCCCGAGCAGTGCCACGATGCGGCCCTCCGGCACTTCGAGCGAAACGCCCTTGAGCACCAGGATCACGTGATCGTAGATGACTTCGATATTGTTGACGGAGAGGAGGCTCATGGTGCGGCTCGGTTGGTGTTGCAGTCGGCTGCGGCGGGCATGCGGCGCCAGGCACCGCACGCCCGCCAGGTTGCTGTCAAGACTTCGAACAAGCCGGCGTAATCCCCTTCTCCTTCGCGTACTGCGCCGCCGTGGCCTTGAACAGCGGGTGGATCAGGCTCTTGTTGCCCTCGATCCAGTCCGACACCACCACCCACTTGCTGCCGTCCCACTGCTGGATCTTCACCTTGCCCGAGCCCTCGTGGTTGTCGCAGCTGGTCTTGATCTCAGGCAGCAGGCCGGTGGCACCCAGTTGCTGCAAGCGAGCGTTGGTCAGGTTCAGGTTCTCGAAGGCCCAGCGCATCTGCTCGCCGGTCATGGCCTTGCCCTTGCCGAACTTGGCCTGCGCCACGCGGACCGCTTCCACCGTCACCACCGCCGCCGACACGCCGCGGTTGTACAGCACCGACCCCACCTTGTTCTTGTCCTGCATATTGCCCTTGCCGGCGCCGTAGACCACCTTCTCGATATCGGCGATCAGCGGCACGCTCTTGCCCGCGACGTTCCAGGTCGCGCTCATGTAGCCCTTGGAGGCATCACCGGCCGGCACCGTGTCTTCCTCCGAGCCTGCCCACCACGAACCAATCATCTTGTCGCGCGAGAAGCCGACCTTCTGCGCGGCCTTCAGCGCGGTCTGGTTCATCACGCCCCAGCCCCAGAAGATCACGTAGTCGGGGTTCTCCTGACGGATTTTCAGCCACTGCGCGCCCTGCTCGTTGCCGGGGTGCGCCACCGGGATCTCGACCAGGTTGAACTTGCCCAGCTTCGCCTCAGCCTGCAGCGCCACGATCGGCTCCTTGCCATAGGCCGAGTCGTGGTACAGGTAGACGATCTTCTTGCCGGCGAGCGAGCCACCGCTCTTCGAGGCCAGGTACTTGACGATGGCCGACACCTGCATCTGGTACGTCGTCACCAGCGGGAACGCATATGGGAACACCGAGCCGTCCACCGCGTCGGTGCGGCCGTAGCCCATCATCACCAGCGGCACCTTGTCGGCGGCAGTCTTGTCGACCAGCGCGTACGAGATGCCGGTCGACATCGCGTGGTAGGCCGTGCCCTTGGTGGTGGCGTTCTTGGACTTCAGGCGCTCGTAGCACTCCACGCCCTTGGCGTTGTTGTACTCGGTCTCGCACTCTTCCCACGATAGCTTGACGCCGTTGACGCCGCCGTCCTTCAGGTTGACGTAGTTGAGGTAGTCGATGAAGCCGCCATACCAGGACTGCCCGTTGGCGCCATACGGCCCCACGCGATAGCTCGGCAGCGCGACGAACTGCTCGTTGCTCTGCGCCATGGCCGGCGCCGCCGGCGCCAGCAGTGCAGCCGCGGCGCTGACCACCAGGGCGGCGCGTTGCACGTTGCGAATCAGGTTGGTCATGACAGTCTCCTTCGCCCTCGGTGGAGCGTTTCGTTATGCTGAAGCGTCAATGCTTCGGATGACATGCAGGTACTGCGGTAATCCCTTGCTTCCCTCCCCGTCAGTGAGGGAACGGCCACAGCCTCAGCTTCTCCTTGGCGATCTGCCACAGCCGGGCCAGCCCGTGCGGCTCCACGATCAGGAAGAAGATGATCAGCCCGCCGAACACCATCAGCTGGATGTGCGACACGGTGGCATTGGTGAACGGCAGGTGCAGCAGCGCGGCCAGCGGCGGCAGCACGTTGTCCAGGAAGATCGGCAGCAGCAGGATGAATGCCGCACCCAGGAACGAGCCCAGGATGCTGCCCACGCCGCCGATGATGATCATGAACAGCACGCGGAACGACAGGTCCAGCGAGAAGCCGTCCGGCTCGACCGAGCCGAGGTAGCAGAACGCGTACAGCGCGCCGGCCACGCCGCAGTAGAACGAGCTGACCGCGAACGCCAGCAGCTTGGTGCGCATCAGCGGGATGCCGATCACCTCGGCCGCCACGTCCATGTCGCGCACCGACATCCAGGCGCGGCCGGTGGCCGAGCGCACCAGGTTCTTGGCCACCAGCGCCAGCACCGTGACGATGCCCAGCACGAACAGGTATTTCTTCACCGGGGTGTCGATGGCGAAGCCGAACAGGTCCAGCCGCTGCGCGGTGATCACGCCCGAGGAGCTGTTGTTCGAGAACCAGGGAAACTTGGTCAGCGCCCACACCACGAAGAACTGCGCCGCCAGCGTCGCCACCGCCAGGTAGAAGCCCTTGATGCGCAGCGACGGCAAGCCAAAGGCCACACCCACAAGCGCGGCGGAAAGGCCCGCCATCACGAACGTCAGCAGCACCGGCATGCCTTCCACGCGCAGCTGGAAGTTGTAGGCGGCGTAGGCACCCACCGCCATGAAGGCCGCGGTGCCCAATGACAGCTGTCCGGCATAGCCGGTCAGGATATTCAGCCCCAGCGCCGCCAGCGAAAAAATCAGGAACGGGATCAGGATGGCCGAGAACCAATATTCCGATCCCGTCAGCGGGATCACCACGAACGCCACGGCCATCAGCAGCGCAAAGCCGATGCGGTCCTGGCGGATCGGGAAGATCTGGCTGTCGGCGACGTAGCTGGTCTTGAACTGGCCGGCTTCACGATAAAACATGGCAAGTCTCCTGTGCGAAGTCGGTCAGACGCGATCGATGTGTTTCTCGCCGAACAGCCCTTCGGGCCGCACCAGCAGAAACAGCAGGGCAAACACATACGGGAACCAGCCTTCGATGCCGCCGAAGTTGCCGCCGAACATCGACTGGAACACCGGCGGGATATAGATCTCGGCCAGCTTCTCCGAGGCGCCGATGATCAGCCCGCCGACGATGGCGCCGGGCACCGAGGTGAAGCCGCCCAGGATCAGCACCGGCAGCGCCTTGAGCGCGGTCAGCGTCAGCGCGAACTGCACGCCATTGCGCGAGCCCCACAGCATGCCGGCCACGAGTGCGACGAAACCCGCCACGCCCCACACGATCGCCCAGATGTTCTGCAGCGGGATGCCCAGTGACAGCGCCGCCTGGTGGTCGTCGGCGACAGCGCGCAGCGCGCGGCCGACCTTGGTGTACTGGAAGAACAGCGCCAGCGATCCGACCAGCACACCGGCAATGGCCGCCGCCGCAATATCGAACTTGGAGAGCACGATATTGAAGTTGGTCATGATCGACTCGATCGGCTCGTCGACGATGCCCAGGTTGATCGGGCGCACTTCGTTGCCGAACAAGAGCGGCCCCAGCCCTTCCAGGAAGAACGACAGCCCGATGGTCGCCATGAACAGCGTGATCGGTGGCTGGTTGACCAGCTTGCGCAGCACGAAACGCTCGGTGCTCATGCCGACCAGGATCATCACCACGAAGGCGCCGATCACCGCCGCCCACATCGGCATGCCCTTGTCCATCAGCCCCACCACCGCCAGCGCGGCAAAGTAGACCATCGCGCCCTGGGCGAAGTTGAACACGCCCGAGGCCTTGTAGATCAGCACGAAGCCCAGCGCCACCAGCGAGTACATCAAGCCGGACAAGAGGCCGCCGATCAGGATTTCAAAGAAGAACGTCATGGTTTGGAACCCCTCAGTGCGATGTGCCCAGGTACGCCTTGATCACGTCCGGATTGCCCTTGACTTCCTCGGGCGTGCCGTCGCCGATCTTCTTGCCGTAGTCGAGCACGACCACGCGGTCGGAGATATCCATCACCACCCCCATGTCGTGCTCGATCAGCACGATGGTGGTGCCGAACTGCCGGTTCACATCGAGGATGAAGCGGCACATGTCCTGCTTCTCTTCCACGTTCATGCCGGCCATGGGCTCGTCCAGCAGCAGCATCGACGGCTCGGCCGCCAGTGCGCGCGCCAGCTCCACGCGCTTCTGCAGGCCATACGGCAGGCGCCCGACCGGGGTCTTGCGGATCGACTGGATCTCCAGGAAGTCGATCACCTCCTCGACCTTCTGGCGATGGCGCATCTCTTCGTTGCGCGCCGGGCCCCACCACAGCGCATGCGCGAACAAGCCCGTGCGGAACTGGGTGTTGCGCCCGGTCATGATGTTGTCCAGCACCGTCATGCCCTTGAACAGCGCGATGTTCTGGAACGTTCGCGCGATGCCCTGGCGCGCGGCGGCGGTGGGGTGCATCTGCTTGCGCTCCTCGCCGCGGAACACGATGCGCCCTTGCTGCGGGTGGTACACGCCGTTGATCACGTTCAGCATCGAACTCTTGCCCGCGCCGTTGGGACCGATGATGGCGCGCACCTCGTGCTCGCACACGTCGAACGAGATGTCGGTCAGCGCCTTCACGCCGCCGAACGCCAGCGAGATATGCTGCAGGTCCAGGATCACCTCGCCGCCGGTACGCGCGTGCTCGCCGGTGCGCTGCGCGTGGCGCGTACCGGGTTGTGCGCCGCTGTCGTCAGCCAGTCCTGCCGGAGATAGCGGGCCCGCCGGGGCGATCGCACCGCTGCCCCCCGCGCCGCTGGCATCCGTGCGTGCTGTCCCCGTCCATTTGCGCTGTCCAGCGCCTTGCCAGGCCACTTGCGTCATGTTGCTGCCTCCGCTTATGCCGCGCGCGCCGCCACAGGCAGGCGCTTCGCATCTACCAGCTTCAGCGTGGCCGACACGCTGCCCTCGCGCCCGTCTTCAAACTTGACGCGCGTCTCGATGAACTGCTCGGACTTGCCCGCATAGAGCGCCTCCACCAGTACGCCGTATTTCTCGGCGATAAAGCCGCGCCGCACCTTGCGCGTGCGTGTCAGCTCGTCGTCGTCCGGGTCCAGCTCCTTGTGCAGGATCAGGAAGCGCGCAACCTGCGAACCGGCCAGCATCGGGTCGTTGGCGAGGTCTGCGTTCACCTGGTTCACGCATTCGCCGATCATCTCGATCACGTCCGGCTGCGCGGCCAGGTCGACATAGCCGGCATACGGCAGGTGGCGCCGCTCGGCCCAGTTGCCGACCGCCTCGAAGTCGATGTTGATAAAGGCGCAGACGTTGTCGCGGTCGTTGCCGAACGCCACCGCTTCCTTGATGTACGGGAAAAACTTGAGCTTGTTCTCGATGTACTTGGGCGCGAACATCGAGCCATCGGCCAGCTTGCCCACGTCCTTGGCGCGGTCGATGATCTTCAGGTGCCCGTCGGCATCGAGCACGCCGGCGTCGCCGGTCATGAAGTAGCCCTCGTCGTTGATGGCCTCGCGCGTGGCGTCGTCACGCTTGTAGTAGGACTTGAGCAGGCCCACGCCGCGCACCAGCACTTCGCCGTTCTCTGCGATGCGGATTTCCATGCCCGGCGCGGCCGGTCCCACGGAGTCGAACTTGACCTGACCGTCGGGCTGCAGGCACACGTAGGCGCAGGTCTCGGTCTGGCCGTAGAACTGCTTCAGGTTCACGCCGATCGAGCGGTAGAAGCGGAACAGGTCCGGCCCGATCGCCTCGCCCGCGGTATAGCCGACGCGGATGCGGCTCATGCCGAGCACGTTGCGCAGCGGGCCGTAGACCAGCCCTTCGCCCAGCGCATAGCGCATGCGGTCGGCATAGGACACAGGGCGGCCGTCGAGGATGTCGGCACCGCAGCGGCGCGCCACGTCCATGGCCCAGTGGAACAGCTTGCGCTTGATCCAGCCGGCATCCTCCATGCGGATCATCACCTGCGTCAGCAGCCCTTCATAGATGCGCGGGGGCGCAAAGTAATAGGTGGGGCCGATCTCGCGCAGGTCGGTCATCACCGTTTCGCGCGACTCCGGGCAGTTCACGGTGAAGCCCGCCACCATCGCCTGCGCATACGAGAACAGGTTGTCGCCCACCCACGCCATCGGCAGGTAGGAGAGCACGTCATCGTCGGCGCCGAGCTTGTCGAAGGCACAGCCATTGCGCGCCGCGCCGATCAGGCCCGCATGCGAATGGCACACGCCCTTGGGCTTGCCGGTTGTGCCGGAGGTATAGAGGATGATCGCGGTGTCGTCGGACTGGCCCGCGGCGATCGCCTCGTCATAGAAGCCCGGATGCGCCTGGTCGAACTCGCGGCCCAGTTCCTGCAGCCGTTCATACGAGATCAGCGACGGATGGTCATAGTCGAGCAGGCCGCGCGGGTCTTCATAGATGATGTGGCGCACGGCACGGCCGGAAGTGGCCAGCTGCGCTTCGACCTCGAGCAGCTTGTCGACCTGCTCCTGGTCCTCGACGACGGCGAACTCGATCTCCGCATCGTTGAGCACGTAGACCATCTCGTTGGCGATCGCGTCCTGGTACAGCGGTACCGGTACGGCGCCGAGGGCCTGCGCCGCGGTCATGGCCCAGTACAGGCGTGGGCGGTTGTCGCCCACCACTGCCAGGTTCATGCCGCGCCTGAAACCGAGTGCGGCCAGCCCACAAGCCAGCGCCCTCACCTGCTGTGCCGCCTGGGCCCAGCTGTATGTCTGCCAGATGCCGAGATCCTTCTCGCGATAAGCCGGATGATCCGGCCGCTGCTGGGCGTGCGCCAGCAGCCATCGCGGGAAGGTCGTCGCCGACGATTCCTGCATCGCTGTCTCCTGTCCCTCCGGCGTGGGGGTCCACGCGCGGTGTCAAGCGCCGGTCCGGTCGTTATACTTGGCTTGCTTTGCCCGGCGGCATCTGCCGCATCGCATCAAGCCCGTCTGTGCCTGTTCTGAGGGGGGCCGGGAAAGCTTTTTCGTCTTTCCCCGGCGTGCCCCGTGTGGCACCCGCGGTTCCGTTGTGATCGTACGATAGCCCATGCCAACCACCCGGGTTGTCACGCCGGTGACAATTCCGGGTTAATCCCTACCGGAGCAATTCCAGGCCATGCTGAACGATTTTGTCGACCGCTGCGTGTGGGCAGCAGACCTGAGCCCGGAGCAGCGCGAGCGCGTGCGCCGCGCGATGTTCGTGCACGAGTACAGCCAGGGCGACTACGTCTGCCACAAGGGCGACATCGCCGAGCACTGGATGGGCGTGCTCGAAGGCATCGTCAAGATCACCACGGTGTCGCCGTCAGGGAAGTCGGTCACCTTCACCGGCGTGCCCACCGGCGGCTGGTTCGGCGAAGGCGCGGTGCTCAAGTCGGAGATCCGCAAGTACGACGTGATGGCGCTGCGCCGCTCGACCATCGCCTTCCTGCCGCGCGACACTTTTCAGTGGTTGCTGGATACCAGCCTGCCGTTCACGCGCTTTTTACTGACGCAGTTCAACGAGCGCCTGGGGCAGTTCATCGCGGCGGTGGAATACGAGCGGCTGCTCGATATCGATTCGCGCGTGGCGCGCGCGGTGTCGTCGCTCTTTAACGAGCACCTGTATCCGGGGATCGGAAAGACGCTGGAGATTTCGCAGGAAGAAATCGGCCTGCTCGCCGGCATTTCGCGCCAGCGCGCCAACCAGGCACTGAAGGTGCTGGAGCAGCAGGGGCTGGTGCGGGTGGACTACGGCGTGATCGAGGTACTGGATCTGGAGGGGTTGCGGCAGTACGGCGAATAGCATGGCCACCGCCATCGACGACGCCACGCTGCGCGCCTACCGCGAGACGCACTATCGCGTGCTGGGCGATATGCCGATGACCTTGCGCATCGACCAGGCCAGCGCCCCGCTGGCAGCGCTGCACCGCGCCCATGGTGTGGCAGCGAGCGCCTTCATCACCGCCGCCAACCCGTTCAGCCAGCGCTGCGACGATGCCGCCAACGCGCGCCGCCAGCAGGCGCTGGCGCAGGACGTGACTCAGATGGGATTGCGTGCGATCGACGCCGCCGGCGAGCATCCGTGCAACGGCTGGCCGGCCGAGCCGAGCTTGCTGGTGCCCGGTTTGTCGCTGGCCGATGCCAGGGCGCTGGGGGAGAAATACGGGCAGAACGCGCTGGTGTGGAGCGGCGCGGACGCGGTGCCGCGACTGGTGCTGCTGCGCTGAGCGCCGCGCGCCTGTCAGGCGTTGCCTGCCGGCGCGTCAGCCGGCATGGCAATCAGTGACCGTGGCCTCGGTGGCCGCCATGGCCGCCATGGCCGCCATGGCCGCCGTGGCCATGGTGCCCGTGGTGTCCGCCGTGCCCGTGGCCACGATAGTGACCGTGATAGCCGTGGTGGCGATGGTGGTGGTGATGGCGGTGGCCGCGCCACTCATGGCGGCCATACCAGCGCCGGCCGTCCCAGTAGCGGTCACCATGCCAGCCGTGGTAGCGCGGCGCATAGACCACGTGCGGCGGGGGTGCCACATAGACCGGCGCGGGTGCCACATAGACCGGCGCGGGCGCCACATAGACCGGCGCGCCGACATGCACGCCCACATCGACGTGGGCCATCGCGGAGCGGGCAGCCAGCAGGGACAACGCACCGGCGAGCAGCGCGGCAAAAAGAACCGGATGGGCCATTGTGATTCTCTTGTTGTAAATGGAATGGGTGCACTCTACCGCGCATTCCTGTTACTGGATGCGGCGGATTGTTTCGGCATATAACGCCGTGTAAGCGGGATTTGGCAGCCCGGCAGCGGGACGGCCCGGAATGGCCGGCGGCCGCGCGAAGCGGCCGCCGGTACTCATTGCCCGCCGCCGTGGGGCAGCGGGGCCTGTCACATGCGGCAGGTGCCGCCTGGATTACTTGCTGTAGACGTACACGCCGCGGCCGGTCTTGCGGCCCAGGTAGCCGGCGGCCACCATCTCACGCATCAGCATCGCCGGGCGGTACTTCGGATCGGCAAATTCCGTGTACAGCACTTCCATCACCGCCAGCATGGTGTCCAGGCCAATCATGTCGGCCAGCGCCAGCGGCCCAATCGGGTGGTTGCAACCCAGCTTCATGCCTTCATCGATTTCTTCCGGCGACGCCAGGCCTTCGCCCAGCACGCAGAAAGCCTCATTGATCATCGGGCACAGGATGCGATTGACGACGAAGCCCGGGCTGTTCTTGACCGTGATCGGGTACTTGCCCAGCTCCTTGGCCAGCGCTTCCACGGCGGCGTGCGTGGCGTCGCTGGTCTGCAGCCCGCGGATCAGTTCCACCAGCGCCATCACCGGCACCGGGTTGAAGAAGTGCATGCCGATAAAGCGGTCGGCGCGCGAGGTCACCGCGGCCAGCTTGGTGATCGAGATCGACGAGGTGTTGGACGCGATGATCACGTTCTCGCCGACGATGTCGTCGATCTGCTTGAGGATCTTGACCTTCAGGTCGTAGTTCTCGGTGGCGGCCTCGATCACGATATCGGTGGCCTTCAGATCGTCATACGACGTGCTGCCCTTGATGCGCGCCAGCGCCGCGGCCTTGTCGGCCTCGGTCGCCTTTTCTTTCTTGATCAGCCGATCCAGGCTGCCCGCCACGGTGGCCACGCCCTTCTGCACGGCGGCGTCGCTGATGTCCACCATCACCACCTTGAGACCCACTACCGCGCAGGCCTGGGCGATGCCATTGCCCATGGTGCCGGCACCGACGATGCCCACTGTCCTGATTGCCATCTTGTCTTCCTCTGTCTGCTGGTTGGATTGTGTTGGATTGTTCCGGATCAGGCCGCCTGCTCGCGCAGCGCGGCGATGATGCGCTCGGCGTGCCCCTTGAGCAGGTCCGGGTCCTGCATCTCGCGCGCGTGACCGCGCAGGGCGTGATCGTTATAGCGCGGCACGATATGGAAATGCACGTGCGGCACGGTCTGCCCCGCGGCCGCGCCGTTGAACTGGCCGATCGAGATGCCGTCCGGCGAGAACGCGGCACGCACCGCGCGCGCCACGCGCTGCGTGGCGCGGATGGCCGCCTGCGCGCCCTGCTCGGACAAGTCGAACAGGTTGACCGCGGCTTCCTTGGGCACCACCAGCGTATGGCCATCGGCCTGCGGCATGATGTCCATGAAGGCGATGGTGTCGTCGTCCTCGTACACCTTGATGCACGGCATCTCGCCGCGCAGGATCTTCGCGAAGATGTTGTTCGGGTTGTACTGGCTGTCCATGGTCTTGTATTGCGGTTATCTCGGATTTCGTAGCCGGCGCGATGCTGGAATCGCCGCGGCGCAGCATTCGAGTGTAACGCAGGGCGGCCGTTCACTGCGGCCGCCCTGCGCGATAAACGCGCACTGAGGCGCTCCCTGCGTGAGCCCGGGTCTACATATTGCGCCGGTACTGCCCGCCCACCTCGAACAGCGCATGCGTGACCTGCCCAAGCGAGCAAACCCGCACCGCGTCCATCAGCACCGCGAACACGTTCTGGTTGTCGATCACCGCCTGGCGCAGCCGCTGCAGCATCGCAGGTGCCTCGTCCACATGCGCCTGCTGGAAGGCCTGCAGCCGGTCGAGCTGGCTCTGCTTCTCGGCCTCGCTCGAGCGCGCCAGCTCCAGCTTCTGCGGGATCGGGTCGCCCTCAGGATTGCGGAAGGTGTTGACGCCGATGATGGGCAGCGTGCCATCGTGCTTGAGCTGCTCGTAGTAGAGCGACTCTTCCTGGATCTTGCCTCGCTGGTAGCCGGTTTCCATCGCGCCCAGCACGCCGCCGCGCTCGGCGATGCGCTCGAACTCCTGCAGCACCGCCTCTTCCACCAGGTCGGTCAGTTCCTCGATCAGGAAGCTGCCCTGGTTCGGGTTCTCGCACTTGGCCACGCCCCATTCGCGGTTGATGATCAGCTGGATCGCCAGCGCGCGGCGCACCGATTCACCGGTGGGCGTGGTGATGGCCTCGTTGTAGGCATTGGTGTGCAGCGAATTGCAGTTGTCGTAGATCGCGATCAGCGCCTGCAGCGTGGTGCGAATATCGTTGAAGTCGATCTCCTGCGCGTGCAGCGAGCGGCCCGAGGTCTGGATGTGGTACTTGAGCTTCTGGCTGCGTTCGTTGGCGCCGTACTTGTCGCGCATGGTCACCGCCCAGATGCGGCGCGCCACGCGGCCCAGCACGCTGTACTCCGGGTCCATGCCGTTGGAGAAGAAGAACGACAGGTTGGGCGCGAAGTCATCGATATGCATGCCGCGTGCCAGGTAGGCCTCCACATAGGTGAAGCCGTTGGCGAGCGTGAAGGCGAGCTGCGAGATCGGGTTCGCACCGGCCTCGGCGATGTGGTAGCCCGAGATCGACACCGAGTAGAAGTTGCGCACCTGGTGGTGGACAAAGTACTCCTGGATATCGCCCATCACCTTTAGCGAGAACTCGGTAGAGAAGATGCAGGTGTTCTGGCCCTGGTCTTCCTTGAGGATGTCGGCCTGCACCGTGCCGCGCACGTTCTGCAGCACCCACGCGCGGGTCTTGGCTTCTTCGTCGGCGGTGGGCTCGCGCTGGTTGTCGGCGCGGAACTTGTCGAACTGCTGGTCGATGGCGGTGTTCATGAACATCGCCAGGATGGTCGGCGCCGGGCCGTTGATGGTCATCGACACCGAGGTCGACGGACTGGTCAGGTCGAAGCCGTCGTACAGCACCTTCATGTCGTCGAGCGTGGCGATCGACACGCCGGAGTTGCCGACCTTGCCGTAGATATCGGGCCGCACGTGCGGGTCTTCGCCATACAGCGTGACCGAATCGAAGGCCGTGGACAGGCGCTTGGCGTCCATGCCCTCGGACACCAGCTTGAAGCGCCGGTTGGTGCGGAACGCATCGCCCTCGCCGGCGAACATGCGCGTGGGATCCTCATTCTCGCGCTTGAAGGCGAACACGCCGGCGGTGTACGGGAAGCTGCCGGGCACGTTCTCGCGCATCAGCCACTTCAGCACCTCGCCGTCGTCCTCGAAGCGCGGCAGCACCACCTTGCGCACCTTGGTGCCGGACAGCGTGGTGGTGACCAGCCCCGTGCGGATCTCCCTGTCGCGGATCTTCACCACGTACTCGTCGCCGCCGTAGGCTTCGCGCATCTGCGGCCACATCGCCAGCAGCTTGCGCTCGACCTGTCCGAGGGCGGTGTCGCGCTCAGCCGCCAGCGCATCCAGCGCGGCGCCATCGCCTTGCGCGGCCTGCAGCATGGCGCTCGATGCGCGCAGCTGCTGGCGCTCGCGGGCGATGCGGCTCTGCTCCATCACGCGGCGGTGGTAGCCGCGCACCGTGTCGGCCAGTTCCGCCAGGTAGCGGCTGCGCGCGGGCGGCACGATCACGTTCTGGCCGGTGGAAATGCGCCCCCACAGCGCGGGCAGCGTGCCCGGCTGCAGCTTCAGTCCGCGTTCGGCCAGCGCCTCGCGCAGGCCCTGATACAGCATGGTGACGCCGTCGTCATTGAAGCGCGAGGCCTGCGTGCCGTACACCGGCATGTCTTCGGCCTTGCCATGCCATTGCTCGCGGTTGCGCTGCACCTGCTTGGCGACGTCGCGCCAGGCGTCCTGCGCACCCTTGCGGTCGAACTTGTTGATGGCGACGAAGTCGGCGAAGTCCAGCATGTCGATCTTCTCGAGCTGGCTGGCCGCGCCGAACTCCGGCGTCATCACGTACAGCGACCGGTCCACATGCGGCACGATGGCCGCGTCGCCCTGGCCGATGCCCGAGGTCTCGACGATCACCAGGTCGAAGCCCGCCACCTTGCACGCGGCGATCACGTCCGGCAATGCCTGCGAGATCTCCGAGCCCGCCTCGCGCGTCGCCATCGAGCGCATGAAGATGTTCGGATGGTTGATCGCGTTCATGCGGATGCGGTCGCCCAGCAGCGCGCCCCCAGACTTGCGCCGCGACGGGTCGATCGAGATCACGGCGATCGACAGCGCATCCTGCTGGTCGAGCCGGAAGCGGCGGATCAGCTCGTCGGTCAGCGACGACTTGCCCGCGCCACCGGTGCCGGTGATGCCGAGCACCGGGATCGATGCGGCTGCCGCTTGCGAATGCATCGCCTGCACCAGCGCCGGATCGGCCTTGCCGTTCTCCAGCGCGGTGATGAGCTGCGCCAGCGCGCGGCGGTTGCCGCCGGCGACGGGTTCGAGCGAGGCCGGCGCATAGCGCGACAGGTCGATATCGCAGCGCTGCACCATGTCGGCAATCATGCCGGCCAGGCCCATGCGCTGGCCGTCCTCGGGGCTGAAGATGCGCGCCACGCCGTAGGCTTGCAGCTCGCGGATCTCGTCCGGCACGATCACGCCGCCGCCACCGCCAAAGACCTGCACGTGCTCGCCACCTTTCTCGCGCAGCAGGTCGACCATGTACTTGAAGTACTCGACATGGCCGCCCTGGTAGCTGGAGATCGCAATGCCCTGCGCGTCTTCCTGCAGCGCCGCCGTCACCACTTCCTCGACGGAACGGTTGTGGCCAAGGTGGACCACCTCGCAGCCGTGCGACTGCAGGATGCGGCGCATGATGTTGATCGAGGCGTCATGGCCGTCGAACAGCGACGCCGCCGTGACAAAGCGAACCTTGTTGACCGGACCGCGGCCCTGCGCGGTGGGCTTGGGCTGCGGCGCGCCGCGGCGCACATCATGCACATCGGAAAGGTCGGTCATTGTCTCCACCGTTTCTGGTGTTGGCTGCCACCGCGGCGTCCGCCTGGGGTGCTGGTCTGTGCCGGCTTGGCTGAAGATGCGCGGGCTGCGCCCCGGGGGTTGGGGCCGATCGATTATATGACGTTGACGTTAACGTAAATCAATGGGTTGGAACCCCGAGGGCAGGGTTTCGGTGTCCTTATAGAGTAGGTGTCCGGGGCGACTGTCGGGCAAGCAAAAGGCCACCTGTCGGTGGCCTGAGGTTGCTAACAAAAGCTGGGAGTGTTGCCTCCCCTCTCTCGTTTATGGGAGAGGGGCGCAAACCGCCGGCGGTGGCCGGTCTATCGGCATAACGCCCAAATCCTCGGGCACTCCCCGAACGCATCCGTGCTGTGCTCTTCCACACGATGCCGCATCACACGCAGCCACGCCGCCAGCCGCCGCAGCGACCACGGTGCCGGCGTCTGCGCCAGCGTGAAGCGCGCACCCGGGCCGTCGCCCGACAGCCATACACGATAGCCCTCCGGCAGCGCGAGCTCGGCGCCCGGCTCCAGCCAGATATCGTTGGGATTGCCCTCGACCGTCACCCACAGCTTGCCCGCCGCCGCGCAGACGGTCTGCCCGTAACCGGCGCGCCAGCTCACTGGCTGTCCGGGCTCATCCAGTTCTAAAGTCCGTAGTTCGCGCATGTTGCACTCCTCATCAGCCCGGCGGTCTGGTCCGGTGCCGACGCCTGGATGCCGAATGACCACAGGAGCCGGCGCCTTTCTCCGCCATGCTTCCATTATTCGCATCCCTCACTACAATCCCATGTACAGTTGTGAACAGTTTTCGATGAACTGTTCAGTAGTTTTTTCTGACAGTTGCGTTCTCCGGTTTCCCCCGGCTGCCCTGCCTATGAAACTAATCTTAGATGCTTCTACCGGAATTCCACTGACCGATCAGATCGTCAACGGCGTGAAGTCGTGGATCGGCAACCGCGAGGCTCGGCCTGGCGCAAAGCTGCCGTCGATCCGGCAGCTGGCGGCCGAGAACGGCATCAGCCGCTTCCCGGTGATCGAGGCCTATGACCGGCTGGTGTCGCAAGGGCTGCTGGATTCGCGCCAGGGTTCGGGCTTCTATGTGGCGGACAGTCCACTGGCGGGGCGCTCGGCGCGCGGCTGGTCGGACCCGAGCCTGGCCGAAGACCTGTCGGACCACATCATCGAGCAGTTCAACCACCCCAGCGGCACGCTCAAGCTGGCCGGCGGCTTCGTTCCCGAGACCTGGCGCGACGTGGAAGGGCTGCAGCAGGCGATCCGCGCAATCTCGCGCAACGAGATCGACAGCGTGATCCACTACGCCACGCCCACGGGCCACCCGGAGTTGCGCCGCCAGGTGCTGCTGCGCGTGCGCCAGCTGGGCATCGCGGCGGAGCTGCCACAGGTACTGATCACCAGCGGCGCCAGCCAGGCACTGGACCTCGTGGTGCGCCACCTGCTCAAGCCCGGCGACACGGTCTTCGTCGAAGACCCCGGCTACTACAACCTGTTCGGCCTGCTGCGGCTGCACGGCGTGCAGCTGGTGGGCGTGCCGCACACGCGCAACGGCCCCGACCCGGACGCCACCGAGGCGCTGCTGCGCCAGCACAAGCCCAAGCTGTTCTTCACCAACAGCGTGCTGCAGAACCCGACCGGCTCGACGCTGGCGCCGCCGGTGGCGTTCCGCCTGCTGGAGCTGGCGCGCCGGCATGGCTTCCGCTTTGTCGAGGACGATATCTTCTCGGACTTCCAGACGCACTTCACTGACCGGCTGGCGACGCTGGACCAGCTAGAGCACGTGATCTACATCGGCGGCTTTTCCAAGACGGTGTCGGCCTCGCTGCGGATCGGCTACCTGGTGGCGGACAAGGCGCTGATCAAGGACCTGGTCGACGTGAAGGTGCTGACCAGCGTGGCCGGCTCGCACTTTGCGGAGGCGGTCACGGCGGCGCTGCTGGAACGTGGCGGCTATCGCAAGTTTGTGGAGCGGCTGCGGCTGCGCGTGCGCGAGGCATCGGCCAATGCGGTGCGGCAGCTCACCGGCTGCGGCTGGGAAGTGTTCTGCGAGCCGTCGGGCGGCAACTTCCTGTGGGCGCGCCCGCCCGGCATCGAAGATTCGCGCGAGCTGGTGACGCTGGGCGAGGAATACGGCGTGACGCTGGCACCAGGCAATTACTTCCGCCCCGGCGGCGAGACCTCGGCCTGGATCCGGATCAACGCCGCCTATGCCAACGAACCGCGCGCGGTGGCCTTCATGAAGGCCGCCGCCGAGCGCGGTGGTTGATGGGGTCTAGCCTCCGTGGTTATGCAGGACGGCATTGCGCCGCGCATAGGCAAAGTAGGTCACCAGCCCCACCGCCAGCCACACCAGGAAGGCGATCCACGTCAGCGCCTGCAGGTGCGCCATCAGGAACAGGCAGAAGCCGATCGACAGCAGCGGCACCACCGGCACGCCCGGGCAGCGGAACGCGCTCGGCAGTTCCGGGCGCGTCTTGCGCAGCACCAGCACCGCCACGGAGATCAGCGTAAAGGCAATCACTTTTGGGATGGAAGCGCCGCGGTGCAGGTCCGCGAAATGATAGGAAAATCAGGGTGCTGACCGCCGACCGATCAACCGCCGCAGCCCGGCGCCGAGAGGATGCCGTCCACACGCGCGAATGCGGCGGCCAGGGGATCGAGCGCCAGCACGGCGGCGGCACAGAGCGCAAGCAAGGCCAGCGCCGCGATTCTTGCGCGCAGCGGCCATGGCAGCGCCCACGCTGCCAGCGCCAGAGGCAGCAGGGTGACTCCGGCAAAGACGATGCGCAGCAACGCCGGCGCGATCATGGCCCGGGCCTCAACGGCTGGCGGCTTCCGGCATCGCCGGGAGGTCGGCCAGCGCGGGCAGCGGTCCCGCGCGGCGCAGGCCGAACCACGCCCAGGCGGCCGAGCACAGCGTCACCGCGACCAGCGCCGCGATCGTGTGCTGGTAACTGCGGGTTGCGTCGAACGACCACGCCCCGAGTTGCACGGTCAGGAAAGCGCCCAGCTGATGCCCAAGGAACAGCAGGCCGAACACCTTGCCCTTGATCCGGCTGCCGTAGCGCTCGAAGCAGAACATCGAGGTCAGGACCACCGTGCCCAGGTAGCTGGCGCCGAAGCCGATCGCGAACGGCAGCACGCCCAGCCCCGGCAGCAGCAGCAACAGCATCGACGCCGAGCGCAGCGCGTAGAACCCGGCCAGCAGCCGGTGCTTGTCAAAGCGCAGCGCCAGCGCGCCGGAGGCGATGCCGCTGGCCAGCTCCAGCACGCCGAGCGTGCTCATGCCATAGCCCATCGCCAGGCGCGGCTCACCCTGCCCTTGCCAGTGCGCGATCAGGTGCACGTCGATAAAGGCCATGGTCGCGCCGCAGCCGAAGAAGCTGGCCGCCAGCGCGTAGAAGACCGGATCGCGCCGCACCACCGTCCATGCCGAGGCTTCCACTGCCGCCGTGCGCTGCCCCGACGCCGGTTCCCAGTGCGATGCCAGCCACAACGCCATGGCAACCGGCACGGCGAACACCGCTCCGGCCACGCCGAAGGCCGCGCCCCAGCTTGCCTGCGGCTGCAGCCAGATCCACAGCGGCGACAGCACAATAAAGCCGATCGCGGTGCCGTTGGTGACGACCGCATAGGCCAGCCCCTTCTTGCGTTCCTCGAACAGGCGGTCGACCAGGATGCCCATCGGCACGAAGGTCATCGCCGCCAGACCGAAGGCACCGGCGAGTCCGAACATCAGCACGAAGAACGCCAGCGACTGCTGCCATAGCGCCACCCCGGCGAGCGCCAGCCCCGCCGCCAGCGCACCGGCCGCCGAGGTGCGCAACGGACCGATCCGGTCGCTGAGCGCGCCGACCACCGGCGACATCAGCCCGGTGGCCAGCATGAATACGCTGCCGGACCAGGCGAACTGCGCCCGGCCCTGGCCGAAGTGCGCCGCTAGGTCGACGAAATACACCTGGTAGAGGCCCTTGACCGCGGTCGAGACGAACATCGCGGCAAAGCCGATAGCGACCAGGGCAAGGGTGATGGCGGGGATGCGGGTGCGGGGCATGTCGATCTCTCAGTCGTGCGAGGCTTGGTGGCATGCTAAGCAAGCCCGCCCCCTCGCCACGGCAACCGCCTGGACCAGAAAAGCAAATTTTCGGCCATCACTGTTGCGTTGCGCTGGAATCGCGCGAGAATGACGGCATCGTATCGCTCGCTCTTCCCTTGCCGCGATGACTACCGCCTATCTCCTGGTGCTGCCCAACGTCCACATGCTCGACCTTGGCGGCCCGCTGCAGATCCTGTCGAGCGTATCGGAGCTGGGCGTTGCGCCGCTCAAGGTGCGCTGCGTCGGGCCGCATTCGAGCGTCACTTCGTTCCAGGGGCCGGCACTGGGCCAGGTCGAACGCCTGCCTGCACGACTCTCCCCCGGCGACGTGGTGCTGGCCATCGGCAGCAAACTTCTGGACACGCTGACTACCTCGCCCGCATGGCACGATACCGCGAGTTGGCTGAAGGCGTCTTTCGGCGACGGCAGGAACGCCGACGTACAAGTCGCCGCCGTCTGCACCGGTGCCTTCCTGCTGGGCGCCGCCGGCCTGCTCGACGGCCGCCTGTGCACCACCCACCATGCCCACACCCGCCGCCTGCGCACGCGGCACCCCGCCGCCTCGGTCGTCGACAACCGGGTGTTCGTTCGCGATGGCAATGTGTGGACGTCAGCCGGCGTGGCTTCGGGCATCGACCTGGCGCTGCGTCTGGTGGCCGACGCCTACGGCGACGAAGCCGCCATCGCCGTGGCACGCGACAACGTGGTGCCCTTCCGCCGCTTCAGCGGCGATCCGCAGCTCGCTCCGCAGTTCCGCGCGCGCTCGCATGGCAACGCGCTGGTGCATGCGGTACAGGACGCGATCTCGCGGGAGCTCGACACCAATGTTGCCGACCCGCGCTTCGCCGACCGCTTCGCCATCAGCGTGCGGCACCTGTCCCGCATGTTCCATGAAGAAACCGGCCTCACGCCCAAGCAGTACCAACTCACGCTACGCATGGCGCGCGCGCGCAAGCTGCTGGCGGCATCGACATTGCCGGTAGAAGAGATTGCGCTGAAAAGCGGCTTCGGTAGCGTGCAGGCCTTCCGCGCCTGCTGGAACAAAGCCGAGCCGTCCACGCCTAAGGCATACCGGCAAGCCCGCGCCGGCAGCGCGGAATGACTGCGCTCAGGTGTGCATCAGGATATTGACCAGCCGGCCGAACGGATCGCGCACGTAGAAGCGGCGCACGCCCCACGGCTCGTCGGCGGGACCGTACTCGATGGCAATGCCGGCGGCCAGCATGCGCCGGTGCGCCTCGTCGACGTCATCGACTTCGATCGACAGGTCCGGCACCGGCGTGCCGTTGCCACCTTCCGTGGCGACACTGAGCTGGACGGTCATGGTCGCGGTGCTGCCGTAGGTCTGGAGCCAGCCGTGGTCCATCAACACGTCCAGGCCCAGGATGTCCTGGTAGAAAGCGCGGGCACCGGCCGGGTCGGCGGCGGCAATGTTGGCAACGATCCGGTTGACCCTCATGCCCGCGCGCCGGTTACTTGGCCACCGGCATCGTGAACTCAGCGCCTTTGGCAATCGAATCCGGCCAGCGCTGCATCACGCTCTTGTAGCGCGTGTAGAAGCGCACGCCTTCTTCGCCATAGGCGTGGTGATCACCGAACAGCGAGCGCTTCCAGCCGCCGAACGAATGCCAGGCCATCGGCACCGGGATCGGCACGTTGATGCCGACCATGCCCACCTGGATCTGCCGCGCAAAGGCGCGGGCGATGCCGCCATCGCTGGTGTAGCAAGATACGCCGTTGCCGTATTCATGCGCATTGATCAGCGCCACGGCATCGGCAAAGTCATGCACGCGCACCACCGACAGCACTGGGCCGAAGATCTCTTCCTTGTAGATCGTCATGTCCGGCTTGACGTTGTCGAACAGCGTGCCGCCGACATAGAAGCCGTTCTCATGCCCTTCGACCTTGTGGCCGCGGCCATCGGTCACCAGCGTCGCGCCCTCTTCCACGCCCTTGGCGATATAGCCCTCCACCTTCGCCTTGTGCGCAGCGGTCACCAGCGGACCCATTTCGGCGTCCGTCTCCATGCCGTTGCGGATCTTCAGCGAGCTGGCGCGTTCGGCGAGTCGCGGCACGAGCTTGTCGGCCACGTCGCCAACCGCCACCGCCACCGAGATCGCCATGCAGCGCTCGCCGGCGGAGCCGTAGGCCGCGCCGATCAGCGCATCCACCGCCTGGTCGAGATCCGCATCGGGCATCACCACCAGGTGGTTCTTGGCACCGCCCAGCGCCTGCACGCGCTTGCCGTGCCTGGTGCCTTCCGTATAGATGTACTCCGCAATCGGCGTCGAACCGACGAACGACAGCGCCTGCACATCCGGATGCGCCAGCAGCGCATCGACCGCTTCCTTGTCGCCCTGCACCACGTTGAACACGCCATCGGGCAAGCCGGCCTGGCGCAGCAGATCGGCAATCAGCAGGCTCGGCGACGGATCGCGTTCCGAAGGCTTCAGCACGAAGGTATTGCCGCAGGCGATCGCCACCGGGAACATCCACATCGGCACCATCACCGGGAAGTTGAACGGCGTGATGCCGGCCACCACGCCCAGCGGCTGGCGCAGGTTCCAGTTGTCGATGCCGCCGCCGATGTTGTCGGTGAAGTCGGTCTTGAGCAGGTTGGGGATGCCGCAGGCGAACTCCACCACCTCGACGCCGCGCGTGACTTCGCCCTTGGCGTCCGAGAACACCTTGCCGTGCTCGCGCGTGATCAGCGCGGCCAGGTCGTCGTGGTGCTGGTCGAGCAACTCCTTGAACTTGAACAGGATGCGCGCGCGGCGCAGCGGCGGGGTTTCCGACCATGCCGGGAAGGCGGCCTTGGCGGCAGCCACGGCGTCGGCCACATCCTGCGTGGTGCCGAGCGCGACGCGAGCGCTGACCTCGCCGGTGGCGGGATTGAAGACGTCGGCCAGGCGCTGCCCGCCGGCGCGGCGCACGGCGCCGCCGATGTAATGGTGGATCTCGGCCAGCTGCCGGTTTTCTGCGATATTCACTGGATTTTTCCTCGATGGCCGCAGGCGTGCGACGCCTACGGGCCCTTGAAAACGAGAGACTGCCGGGCCCTCAGGCCCGGCAAGGATGCATGGCGGCCCGGGCCGCTTACTTGACGTCCTGCAGCGCCAGCTTGACGGTATCGAACAGCTCGGCGATCTGCGCTTCCGAGATGATCAGCGGCGGCGAGAACGCCAGGATGTCGCCGGTGTAGCGCACCAGCACGCCGCGCTCCAGGCATTTCAGGAAGGCCTCGTAGGCGCGCGCGCCGGGCTGGCCCGGACGCGACTCCAGCTCGATGCCTGCCACCAGCCCGTAATTGCGGATGTCCTTCACGTGCGGCGCGCCACGCACGCCGTGCACCGCCGCTTCGAACACCGGCGCCAGTTCGGCGGCGCGGCCGAACAGGTTCTCGCGCTCGTACAGGTCGAGCGTCGCGATCGTGGCCGCGGCAGCCAGCGGGTGGCCGGAGTAGGTGTAGCCATGCATCAGTTCGATCGTGCCCGGCGCGGCGGCGTTGACCACAGTGTCATGGACTTCGCGGCGCACGGCCACGGCGCCCATCGGCACGGCGGCGTTGTTGATCGCCTTGGCCATGGTGATCAGGTCCGGCGTCACGTTGAAGCGCTCGGCCGCGGTGGCGGCGCCCAGGCGGCCGAAGGCGGTGATCACCTCGTCGAAGATCAGCAGGATGCCGTGCTTGCTGGTGATCTCGCGCAGCTTTTCCAGGTAGCCGACCGGCGGCACCAGCACGCCAGCGGAGCCGGCCAGCGGCTCGACGATCACGGCGGCGACGTTGGCCGGGTCATGCAGCGCCAGGATGCGTTCCAGCTCGTCGGCCAGGTGCGCGCCCCATTGCGGCTGGCCCTTGGAGAAGGCTGCCTCGGCGATGTTGAGCGTGGCCGGCAGGTGGTCGGTGCCCGGCATCAGATTGGCCGAGTAGGCCTTGCGGTTGGGGCCGATGCCGCCCACCGCCATGCCGCCGAAGCCCACGCCGTGGTAGCCGCGCTCGCGGCCAATAAAGCGCGTGCGCTGGCCTTCGCCGCGCGCGCGGTGGTAGGCCAGCGCGATCTTCAGTGCGGTGTCGACCGACTCGGAGCCCGAGTTGGTGAAGAAGATGCGGTCCAGCCCCTGCGGCATGATCGCGGCGACCTTGGAGGCAGCCTCGAACGACAGCGGGTGGCCCATCTGGAACGGCGGTGCATAGTCCAGCGTGGCGGCCTGGCGCGCCACGGCCTCTGCGATCTCCTTGCGGCAGTGACCGGCGGCGACGCACCACAGGCCCGCGCATCCGTCCAGGATCTGGCGGCCGTCGTGGGTGGTGTAGTACATGCCGCTGGCCGACGCCAGCAGGCGTGGCGCCGCCTTGTACTGGCGGTTGGCGGTAAAGGGCATCCACAGGGCATCGAGATCGGGAATCACGGTCTTGGCGGCGTCCATACGTCCTCCTCGGGGAAATCTGGTTGGCGCGCTGGCTGGTTGCGCAGCGGCGATCTTGTGCCGCCTTGCTCGTAAAAAGGTGCAGGCAAGGAAACGGCGGCAATGACGGCCACTCTACCGGCGGCCTCTGGCCGACAAAATATACAGTCCTGACAGCACTGCCTTACCGTACAGTTTGCTCACGCGCAACCGTACAGGCAAGCGTTGCCGGGGTGTGGCCGGCCCACCACCGTGCCACATGCCGCACCGGACCGCCGTGCGGCATCCCACGCTGCACTGCGGCAAATTTCGCGTGGCGGAACGCGGGCCTGAGCGAGCCCCGGTGCGGGCCGCTAAACTGTACAGGTTCGTGCCTGCCAGAGTGCCTGATGCTGACCCTGAACCTGACCCGCAGCCGCCGCGGCGGCGAAACCCTGACCGAGCAGATCGTGGCCGGTATCGCCGAGCTGGTGGAGCAGCGCGCGCTGCGCGCCGGCACCGCGCTGCCCTCGGTGCGCCGCTTTGCGCAGCACCATCACGTCAGCACCTTCACCGTGGCCGAGGCCTATGGCCGGCTGACCGCGCTGGGCTACCTGGCGGCGCGTGCCGGCTCGGGCTATACCGTGGCGCACCGCCATGCGCCCACCGGCCACGCACGCGCGCCGCAATGGGAAGCACCGGGGCTGAACGCGGCGTGGCTGCTCTCCGATGTGTTTGCCGACCACTCCGTGCCGATCAAGGCGGGCGCGGGCTGGCTGCCCGGCGACTGGCTCAACGAGGAAGGGCTGCACCAGGCCATGCGCGCCTCGGCGCGGGTACCGGCGGCGCAACTATCGGGCTATGGCCACCCGTACGGTTTCGCGCCGCTGCGCGAGCATATCGCCACCAGCCTGGGCCAGTACGGCATCCCGCTGCAGGCGCAGCAGGTGGTGCTGACGCAGGGCGCGACGCAGGCGCTGGACCTGGTGGTGCGCACGCTGCTGCGCGCCGGCGACACGGTGCTGGTGGAATCCCCCTGCTACTGCAATCTCTTGCAGATCCTGCGGCTGGCTGGCTTGCGCGTGGTCGGCGTGCCGCGCTCGGCGGCGGGGCTCGATACCGATGCGCTGGACGATGCCATCCGCGCGCACGCGCCGCGCGCGCTGTTCGTCAACACCGTGCTGCAGAACCCGACCGGCGCCAGCCTGAGCAGCATGAACGCCTTCCGCGTGCTGCAACTGGCCGAGCAACACCGGCTGCTGGTGGTGGAAGACGACATCTATCGCGAACTGGCGCCCGCCGGCTCGCCGATGCTGGCGGCCATGGACGGACTGTCGCAGGTGGTCTACGTCAACGGGTTCTCCAAGACCATCACGCCTTCGCTGCGCGTCGGCTATCTCGCCGCCAGCCCGGACCTGGCCAAGGCCTTCGCGCGCACCAAGATGGCGGTCGGCCTGACCTCGTCGGAGGTGACGGAGCGGCTGGTCTATTCGGTGCTGACCAGCGGCCACTACGGCCGCCACGTGGCGGCGCTGGCCGAACGGCTGCGCGCGCAGCAGGACCGTGTGACCGAGAAGATGGAAGCCCACGGGCTGGAAGTGCTGCTGCGCCCGGAAGGCGGGATGTTCGCGTGGGCGCGGCTGAGCGAGGCGGTACAGGCGCGGCTGCAGGCCAGCAGGCGCGGCGAGCCGCTGCACGGCAACCGGCTGGCGACGCTGGCGCTGGAACACGGCATCTGGCTGGCCCCGGGCTCGTACTTCGAGCCGGACGAGACCGATTCGCCGTGGATCCGCTTCAACGTGGCCACCGGCGATGCGCCGCAGCTATGGCAGTTCTTCGACAGCCTGGCGCAGGCGCCGCGCGCGGCGGCGGCCTGACCCAGTGCGCGGCAAGCCCCGCCATTCATGGTGGGGAAGGATAGCGCGGACGGCGTAGCCGTCCTTGCTGTTGGTTTTTCAGTGTGGGGTCTGCTGTTGTTCGATGTACTGGCGCACGATGGCGATCGGTGCGCCGCCACAGGATGATGCGAAGTAGGAAGGCGACCACAGCACGCCCTTCCAGTAGCGTTTCTGGATGTCGGGTCTTTCCTTGCGCAGCAGGCGGCTGGACACGCCCTTGAGGCTGTTCACCAGATTCGACACCGCGACCTTTGGCGGGTACTCCACCAGCAGGTGAACGTGATCGTCCTCGCCGTCCATCTCGATCAAGTTCGCCTCGAAGTCGGCGCATACCTTGTCGAAGATGGCGTGCAGCCGTTTGATGGCGTCGCCGTCGAACACTCTGCGGCGGTATTTCGCCACGAAGACCAAATGGACGTGCATCTTGAAAACACAGTGTCTTCCGTGTCTAATATCGTTGTCATCGCTCATAGGCCAAGAGTATGATTGAGCCATGCAGCGACTTCAAGCCTACAAGTACGAACTGATGCCGACCGGCGAGCAGCAACGCAACATGCGTCGCTTTTCTGGTTCGTGCCGGTTCGTCTTCAACAAGGCACTGGCGTTGCAGAAGGCTCGTTACGAGCAAGGCGAGAAGAAGCACGGCTACGCCGGACTGTGCAAGCTGCTCACCGAGTGGCGCAACAGCACGGAAACCGCATGGCTGGCCGATGCGCCGGTTCATCCGCTGCAACAGACGCTCAAAGATTTGGAGCGGGCCTACGGCAACTTCTTTGCCAAGCGGGCCGACTTTCCGCGCTTCAAGAAGAAGGGCCAGGGCGACAGTTTCCGCTATCCCGACCCCAAGCAAATCAAGCTCGACCAGGCCAGCAGCCGCCTGTTTTTGCCCAAGCTGGGCTGGCTGCGATACCGCAACAGCCGGAAGGTGCTGGGGGTGGTGAAGAACGTCACAGTCAGGCAGTCCTGCGGCAAGTGGTTCGTGTCGATCCAGACCGAGCGTGAGGTCGAACAGCCGGTGGCACGGGCCGCGAGCGCGGTTGGCATCGACATGGGTGTTGCCCGGTTCGCCACGCTTTCGGACGGGACGTTCTACGCCCCGCTCAATAGTTTCAAGCGGCAAGAGGCCGCGCTGCGCAAAGCGCAGCAGGCGATGAGCCGCAAACAGAAGTTCAGCAGCAACTGGAAGAAGGCGAAAGCCCGCGTCCAGCGCATCCATTCCCGCCTCGGCAATGCCCGCCGCGACTACCTCCACAAGTGCTCCACCACGATCAGCCAAAACCACGCGATGGTGTGTATCGAGGACTTGCAGGTACGGAACATGTCCAGGTCGGCGGCAGGCAGCACCGAACAGCCGGGTAAGCAGGTTCAGGCCAAGTCCGGCCTGAACAAAGCCATCCTCGATCAAGGCTGGTTCGAGTTCCGCCGCCAACTGGACTACAAGCTGGCTTGGAACGGTGGCTATCTCATCGCCGTGCCACCGCAGAACACGAGCCGCACCTGTCCATGCTGCGGCCATGTCTCGGCAGACAACCGCCAGACGCAAGCCCGGTTCGAGTGCGTGGAATGCGGTTTCGAGGAAAATGCCGATGTGGTCGGCGCGATCAATGTTCTAAGGGCGGGACACGCCCGGTTAGCCTGTGAAGTGAACGCTGCGGTAACGGCGTCAGCAGCAGGAACCCACCGAAGCGACTCAGGGGCGGCTCAATGCCGCGTCTGAGCGCCGTAGGAATCTCCGGCCTTCAGGTCGGGGAGGATGTCAACGGAAAGAATCAGAAGCGATAGCGCAGGTAGCCGGTGTAGAAGTTGGAGCCCGGGTTGGGATTCTTGATACCGGCATTGGAGATGTGCTGGAAGCGGAAGCCGGCCTCGGCCGCCTGCTTGGGGCCGAAGGCCACGCCCACGCCGATCATGTCCGAGAACTGGAAGGCGGTGCTGAACTGGTGCTCGCCGGAGGTGCTGGTATGGCTGAGCACGCGCGCGCCCACCGACGCCTCCAGGAACGGCACCAGCGCGCCGCCGCGCTTTTCCACGCGCAAGATCGGCGAGAAGCCCAGCTCGGTGATGTTGCGGCGGTTGGTGCCGCTGCGCGTGTTCCACTCGGCCAGTTCCACTTCCCACTGCAGCCTGGCCAGCCACCCCTGTGGATTGCCCCAGGCAAAGCCGGAATCTCAGTTCAGCCCGATCTCGTACTTGTTGATGTCGTGGCCAGGGTCGCGCCCGAAGGCGACGTACACGGCGGGGTCGGCGTAGGCGGTGCCGCACAGGGTAAATGCCGCAGCCACGGCAATGGCAGCCTTACTGGCCAGCCGGTCGAGCAAGGCGGTGAGGGTACGCATGCGAGCCGTCTTCTTCTGATTCGGGTGCTGCTTTTTTTATTCTGGCGGGAGCATGACCGGCGCCGCTCCCCGGCGCGGCGTCAGCTCCAGAGGCGCTCGACGACCCAGCCCGCGGTGGCGCAGACGGCCACCCAGGAGGTGAGGCAAATGGCAATGAATCGGTAGCTCATCTCGGAAACGACAACAAAGATGTTGTGGCAATGTGAATTCTTCGCCGAATCATACATCCATTCATGAATGTATGTAAGGGCGTCGGAAATATCCCAGCAAAACACTGGGATATTTCACAACGTGGAAAACACACCGCTTCCAGAAACCGGGCGCTTGGAAAGGTGCCGGGCCTACCCGGCATGAGGAAACCGGCTGCGCCGCAAGGCAGCAGCAGCCGGCGGCGCCGTCAGCCGCGCAGGAAAGGCAGCACTTCCTCGAGCAGGCGCTCAGGAATCTCTTCGGCGATGTAGTGCCCGCTCGGCAGCGCATGGCCGCGCACCCGGCGCGCCACCTCGCGCCACGCTTCCAGCGGCCGGAAACACTGGCCCACCGCGCCGTGCTCGCCCCACAGCGCCAGCATCTCGCACTCGACCATGCGCCCCGCAGCGAGGTCCGCGCGGTCATGTTCCAGGTCGATCGAGGCGCTGGCGCGGTAGTCCTCGCACAGGCCGTGGGCGGCGCCAGGCAGGCTCAGGCAGCGCAGGTACTCGGCCATGGCGGCGTCGGTGAACGGCGCCAGCCCGGCGCTGCGGCTGCCCATGGTCTGGCGCAGGTAGAGCGCGGGATCGGCCTCGATCAGGGTCTCGGGGAACGGCGCCGGGCGGATCAGGAAGAACCAGTGCCAGTAGGCGCGGGCAAAGGCCTCGTGGGTCTGCTCGTACATGGCCAGCGTGGGCGCGATGTCGAGCGTCACCAGCTTTTGCACGGCCTCGGGATGGTCGACCGCCAGCCGGTGCGCCACGCGCGCGCCGCGATCGTGCGCCAGCACGCTGAACTGGTCGAAACCCAGCGCGCGCATTACCGCGAGCTGGTCGGCGGCCATGGTGCGCTTGCTGTAGTTGGCGTGGTCAGGCAGGCCGGCGGGCTTGTCGCTGTCGCCATAGCCGCGCAGGTCGGCCGCCACCACGGTGAAGTGCTGCGCCAGCACCGGCACCACCTTGTGCCAGATCACATGCGTCTGCGGGTGGCCGTGCAGCAGCAGCAAACCCGGGCCCTGCCCGCCCGCCACCGCGTGTATGGCTACCTCGCCGCAATCGATCCGGTGCGGCGTGAATCCTTCGAACATCGTCTGTCTCCTGTGCTGGCCGCTGGCATTGGCGTCCGATGGCTAAGTGTAATCACGAAATCCATGGAAATGATTTCCTCTGGCGACACTCATTCGTTCCAGGCATTCATCAATCTGGGCCGGCTACCCGCCCCTGCGCCCGTCAGGGATGTAGCCGTTGGCGCACTGGTGCTCTGCTACCCTTGCCTGAGTGAATGGCCGCCCCGCAGGGTCGCGACTGACCGACTTCAAGCTCTGAGCAGGACCTGACGATGCACACCCACGACCTGTCAGCGTGGACCCACAGCCACGCCTTCGACACCGGCAACCGCGCCGCCGAGCGCGGCACGCGCCTGGTGATGGCGATCACCGCCGTCACCATGGTGGTGGAAATCGCCGCTGGCCTCTGGTTCAACTCGATGGCGCTGCTGGCCGATGGCTGGCACATGAGTTCGCACGCCCTTGCCATCGGCCTGTCGGCCTTTGCCTATGCGGCCGCGCGGCGCTATGCCGGCGACTGGCGCTTTGCCTTCGGCACCTGGAAGATCGAGGTGCTGGCCGGCTTTGCCAGCGCGGTGTTCCTGCTGGGCATCGCGGCGCTGATGGCGGCGGGCTCGGTCGAGCGGCTGTTCAGCCCGCAGGCAATCCACTACCGCGAGGCCATGGCCGTGACCGCGCTGGGACTGCTGGTCAACCTGGGCTGCGCGCTGATCCTCGGCGGGCATTCACACGGGCACGATCATGGCCACGATCACGGGCATGGCCACCATCACCATGACCACGACGGCCAGCACCACCACGACATCAACCTGCGCGCCGCCTATATGCACGTGCTGGCCGATGCCGCGACCTCGGTGCTCGCGCTCGTCGCGCTGGCCGGCGGCTGGTGGCTGGGCTTGGCCTGGCTGGACCCGGTGATGGGGCTGGTGGGCGCGGCGCTGGTGGGCAAGTGGGCGATCGGCCTGCTGCGCCAGAGCGGCACGGTGCTGCTGGACCGCGAGATGGACCACCCAGTGGTGGAAGAAGTGCGCGAGGTGCTGGCGAGCCTCGACCATGGCCACAACCAGGGTGAGCAACCTACCAGCGTGACCGACCTGCATGTATGGCGCGTAGGCCGGCAGAAGTTCGCCTGCATCGTCAGCCTGGTGACGCATGACCAGGCGCTGACGCCGCAACGCGTGCGGCAGGCGCTGTCCGTGCACGAGGAACTGGTGCACGTGACGGTGGAGATCAGCCGCTGCGAGGATGGCGCGCACTGACGCGCGCATCTCCCGCTCACTCCACCTGGTGCGGGCTCAGCTCAACTCGCACCACATGCACAGCGGCGGCGTATCCGTATGGCGATGGAATTCGCTGGAGGACATCACCTCCTGCGGCAGCTTGGCGGCCGGCACCAGCGTAAAGCCGTAGCGGGCGAAATAGCTGGGGCAACTCGAGGCCAGCAGCACCGCGCGCCGCGCGCCGTTGGCACGCGCGCGCATCAGCGCGGCATGCACCACGTGCGTGGCCACGCCCTGGTCGCGGTGCTCTGGCAGCACGGCGACCGAGCGGATGACCACGGTCTGACCGAACAGCTCACCGGCAGCGCAGCCGATGATCTGCGATTCGAGAATGGCGACGTGGAAGTGCTCCAGCAAGCGGAACACATCGTCTGTCGGCAGGCCGCAACGCTCGAGCACTGCGCCCACGGCTGGCGCGTCCGAGGGCATGGCCGCCCGGATCCGCAGGTCCTTGATCATCTGGAGCCTCTCTTCTTCACATCACTTAGCGACGGGAACACCATGGAAGCCCGGTCATGGTTGCGCTGCCGGCAGGCGGCGCGCTATGCACGCAGGCCGTTTTGGCCTGACGCGCAACACTACTCGATCCGCCCGCTTTGATCTATCAGGGATGAAACCGAATAAGGGGGGTGTACGGAAATACGTAGGTTATTTTGGCGCAGGCGCGCGCATGGCTGCGCGTTCACGCGGCCGGAGTGGTATGCGGGAAAACGCTGAGAGATGAGAGCGTTGCAGGAGCGTCGCGCAGCGCAAAGGAACGGGATGCCGTTCACGCCCGGCGGCAATGCGCCGGCAAGAGAATACTGGAGGCGGGGATACGGAATCGAACCGTCGTACACGGCTTTGCAGGCCGTTGCATCACCACTCTGCCACCCCGCCGTGGACGACGCGTCATACAGGCGCGTCGGGTTGCGGGCCGCAGTGTAGCGGGAAATGGAAAAGTCTGCAGGGCACCGCGCAGGCGCTGCCCCGGAGCGGCTAGCCGATGTCGCCCATGGCGGACTGGATATAGTTCTGCGCGCCGACCTTGCCAATCAGTTCGAGCTGCGCTTCAAGCCAGTCGATATGCTCTTCGGTGGCCTCCAGGATATCGACCACGACCTTGCGCGACACGTAGTCGCCGACCGATTCGAAATACTTGATCGCATCCTTGCAGCTTGCCTGCGAGACCTGCTCCAGCTTCAGGTCGCAGCCGAGCATTTCCTCGGTGTTTTCGCCGATCAGCAGCTTGTTCAGGTCCTGCAGGTTGGGCAGGCCGTCAAGCAGCAGGATGCGCTCGATCAGCTTGTCGGCATGCTTCATTTCCTCGATCGATTCCTCGTATTCGTGCTTGCCCAGGGCATTGAGCCCCCAATGCCCGTACATGCGGGCATGCAGGAAATACTGGTTGATCGCGGTGAGCTCATGCCTGAGCTGGCCATTGAGCAACTGGATCACCTTTTTGTCGCTTTTCATGGCAACCCCTAACGACCCCTCGATACGGGTGGATCAATTATTATTTTCATGCACACGGAATATCCGCAGGGAATCTCCCGTCGTGGCTTTCATGGTAGTCCGGCCAAGGCGTACATCAAGCGAATTCGGCGGGTTTTCCAGTTTCCCCGGGCTAATTGAGGATGCGAATGGCAATAGTTTCTATTCGCCCTCTATTCGTCCGATTCGCACACGATAACCAAATGAAAAACGGGCGGACGCGGTATCCGCCGCGCCGCCCGTCCTCGGGATTCAGGCAGGAATAATCAGTCCAGCTTCGCGCCCGAATCCGCCACCAGCGTTTTCAGCACCGGCCAGTCGCGCGCATAAAGCGCCTGCGCCTCGGCCGGCGAACTGCCCACGGTGCGCAGTCCCAGCGCCACCAGCCGCGCCTGCATATCCGGCGTCTGCAGGATTGCGCGCACCTCGCCTTCCAGCTTTGCGACCACCGGCGCGGGCACCCCCACCGGCGCCAGCAGGCCGATCCATCCCAGCGTCTTGAAGGCGCTGTCCTGCATGCCGGATTCGGCAAAGGTCGGCATCTCCGGCAGCGCGCTGCTACGCTGCGTGCCGGTGACTGCCAGGGCCTTGAGCTTGCCGCTCTGGATATACGGCTTGGCCGTCAGGATGCTGGCAAAGCCGAACTGCACCTGGCCGCCCAGCAGGTCCTGCATCATTGGCGCCTCGCCCTTGTACGGCACGTGCGTGGCATCGCCGCGCGTGAGCTTGCTGAAGTAGGCGCCGCTCAGATGCGACAGCGAGCCCACGCCCCACGAGGCATAGGTGACCTTGCCCGGCCGGGCGCGCGCGTAGTCGCCCAGCTCACGCACCGTGCGCGCCGGCACCGACGGATGCACCACCAGCACCAGTTGCGCATCGGCCAGCACGCTGATCATGGTCAGGTCCTTGCGCGGGGCGTAGGGCAGCTTCTCGTACAGGAACTGGTTGGTCAGCACCGACTGCGTGATCGTCAGCAGCAGCGTGTAGCCGTCGGGCGCGGCCTTGGCCACGGCGTCGGTGCCGATGATGCCGGAGGCGCCGGCCTTGTTGTCCACCACCACGGGCTGGCCCAGCCGCTTGCTGAGCTTCTCACCCATGGCGCGGGCAATGGTGTCGGTGCCGCCGCCGGCCACATAGGGCACCACGATGCGGATGGGCTTGACGGGATAGGTTTGCGCCGCGGCCGGCAGGGCCAGGCTGAGCGTAAGCCCGCCGAGTGCGAGCGCGAGCATTGCGCGTCGGTTCATGTCGTCGTCTCCAGGTCGTCTTTATGGTTTTGGAGGACAACGGTAGCGGGCTTGAGAAACCACGTCCAATGCAATATTTTTCATATTTCCATGCAGAAACGGTTAAGTTCATGGGCTTGATGGGAATAAGGCAGCTGCATCACTTCGTCACCCTGGTCGAACAGGGCAGCTTTGCCCGCGCCGCCACCGCACTGCACCTGTCGCAGCCGGCACTGACGCGCAGCATCCAGGCGCTGGAAGCCGACCTGGGCCAGCTGATCGACCGCAGCTACGGCAAAGTGCGCCCGACCGCAGCCGGCGCGCTGGTGCTGGAACGCGCGCGGCGCATGCTGCGCGAGGGCCGCGAGCTGCGGCGCGACCTGCAGCTGCTGGAGGACGTGGAGATCGGCGAGATCCGCGCCGGTTTCGGGCCGTTCGCCGCGTCGTTCCTGCTCGATCCGGTGCTGGAGGCGCTGGTGCGGCGCTACCCGCGCCTGCGCATCGACGTGGAGACCGCCGACACCCCGGCCATGCTGCGCGCGCTGGAAGCCGAGCGGCTCGACATCTTCGTCGGAGAAAGCCGCAGCCTGGCGGCGCTCGGCCACCTGCAGATCGAGCGGCTGCCGGCGCTCGAGACCGGGTTCTTCGTGCGCCGCGCGCATCCGCTGGCGCAGTTGCGCGAAGTCAGCCTCCCCGCGCTGACGGCCTTCCCGGTGGCGGGGCCGCGGCTGCCGCCGCATATCCGCGATTTCTTCCGGCAAGCGCTGCACGATGCTGGTGAGAATGCCGGCCCGGCCGGCGAAGACGCCCCCGCCCTGTTGACCGTCACCTGCAACGACATGCACGCGCTGCGCACGCTGATGCTGGGCACCGACGCCGTGGCGCTGGTACCGGCGGCGATGATGGCCGACGCCTGTGCGCAAGGCGCGGCGGTGGCCCTGCCGATGCGCCCGCCCAGCGAACTCAGGGCGCAGTACGGCATCGTGTCGCTGGCCGGGCACTCGCCCTCGCCGGCCGTACGCGCGTTCGCGGCGCTGGTGCATGAAGTGCTGGCGCAAAGCCAAGGTGCGCCGCCGCATGCAGGCTGACCCGCCCGTGGCTCACTGGCACAAGCTTGGTGTATCCGCTGACAGCGCGGGCGTGCCTGCTGTATGTGGCGTGAGCCTGCGCACCAAAGCAAAGAGGCCCGGAAGGGCCTCTTTTGCATGATGATGCGCCGACTTACTCCACCGTCACCGACTTCGCCAGGTTGCGCGGCTTGTCCACATCCGTTCCCCGCGCACACGCCGTGTGATACGCCAGCAGCTGCAGCGGCACCACATGCAGGATCGGCGACAGGTCGCCATAGTGCTCAGGCATGCGGATCACCTGGATGCCGTCCGACGACTGGATCTGCGTATCGCTGTCGGCAAACACATAGAGCCGGCCACCGCGCGCGCGCACTTCCTGGATATTGGACTTGAGCTTTTCCAGCAGCGCGTCATTGGGCGCGACCGTGACCACCGGCATCGCCTCGGTCACCAGCGCCAGCGGCCCGTGCTTCAGTTCGCCCGCCGGATAGGCCTCGGCATGGATATACGAGATTTCCTTGAGCTTGAGCGCGCCTTCCAGCGCGATCGGGTAGTGCAGGCCACGGCCCAGGAACAGCGCGTTCTCGCGGCGCGCGAAGTCTTCCGACCAGGCGATGATCTGCGGCTCCAGCGCCAGCACGCCGTGCAGCGCGGCGGGCAGGTGGCGCAGGTTGGCCAGGTCGCGAGCCTCGGCCTCATCGGTCAGCAGGCCGCGCGTCTTGGCCAGCGCCAGCGTCAGCATGTACAGCGCGGCCAGCTGCGTGGTGAAGGCCTTGGTCGAGGCCACGCCGATCTCGGTGCCGGCGCGGGTCAGGAAGCGCAGTTCGGTTTCGCGCACCATCGCGCTGGTGGCGACGTTGCACACCGCCAGCGTATGGACATGGCCGAGCGCGCGTGCGTGGCGCAGCGCGGCCATGGTGTCCGCGGTCTCGCCGGACTGCGAGATCACCACCACCAGCGCGCGCGGATTCGGCACGGTGTCGCGGTAGCGGTATTCGCTGGCAACCTCGACCTGGGTCGGGATCTTGGCGATGCTTTCCAGCCAGTACTTGGCGGTGCAGCCGGAGTAGTAGCTGGTGCCGCAGGCCAGGATCAGGATGCTGTCGATGCCGGCAAAGACCTCGGCGGCGCCTGGGCCGAACAGTGCCGGCGAGATGGTATCGATGCCTTCCAGCGTGTCGCCCAGCGCGCGCGGCTGCTCGAAGATTTCCTTCTGCATGAAGTGGCGGTATGGGCCCAGTTCGACCGACGCGGCGTGGGCTTCGACCAAGTGCGCCTCGCGCTCGACCGCGTGGTCTTGTGCGTCGTGGATGGCCACGCCATCCAGCGAGATCTCGACCACATCACCCTCTTCCAGGTAGATGATGCGGTTGGCGGTGCCGGCCACGGCAAGCGCGTCGGAGGCGAGGAAGGCCTCGTTCTCGCCCAGCGCCACCACCAGCGGCGAACCGGCGCGCGCGCCGACCACGACGCCGGGCAGGTCCTTGGCGAATACGGCGATGGCGTAGGCGCCGTGCAGGCGCTTGGTCACCGCGCGCACCGAGCCGAACAGGTCGCCGCGCGTGGCGCTGCTCGGGTAGGTGTAGGCCTGGTGGATCAGGTGGGCGACCACTTCCGAGTCAGTCTGCGACTCGAAGCCGTAGCCGACCGCGCGCAGTTCCTCGCGCAGCGGCTCGTAGTTCTCGATGATGCCGTTGTGCACCAGCGCGATGGTCTCGCCCGACAGGTGCGGGTGCGCGTTGACGGTATCGGGCTTGCCGTGGGTGGCCCAGCGGGTATGCGCGACGCCGGTAAAGCCGGACAGGCCCGAGGCCTGGGTCTGCGCGTCCAGGTCGGCCACGCGCGACACGGTGCGCGCGCGCTCGACCGCATCGTCGCGCACGACGGCGACGCCGCACGAGTCATAGCCGCGATACTCCAGGCGGCGCAGCCCTTCGATCAGGACCGGAACGATATTGCGCGTTGAAACCGCGCCGACGATGCCACACATGGTGAACCCCCGTTTCAGGCGCCGCCTGTGCGGCGCCGGTATCAAACCACTGACGCCGCCCCGGCGAGGCGGAGGCGGCGTTTCCCTGGCCGCTCAAGCGGCGGCCTGACGATTACTTCTTCGGCTGCTTGACCGGACGCTGCCAGGCGTCGATGGTCAGCTGCTTGGCCCGCGACAGCGTCAGCTTGTCGGCGGGCGCCTCCTTGGTCAGCGTGGTGCCGGCGCCCAACGTGGCGCCGCGGCGCACCGTCACCGGCGCCACCAGCTGCGTGTCGGACCCGATAAAGACATCGTCCTCGATCACCGTGCGGTGCTTGTTCACACCGTCATAGTTGCAGGTGATGGTACCCGCGCCAATGTTGACGCGCGACCCCACTGTGGCGTCGCCCACATAGGCCAGGTGGTTGGCCTTGCTGTGCGCAGCCACCTGTGCGTTCTTGACTTCGACGAAATTGCCGATATGCACGTCCTCGCCCAGCTCGGTGCCGGGGCGCAGGCGCGCGTACGGGCCGATGCGGCCGGCCGGGCCGATCCTGGCCTCGTCGATATGGCAGAACGGGTGCACCAGCGCGCCGGCACCCACGGTGCTGTTGCGGATCACGCAATTGGCGCCGATCCGGGCACCGTCCTCCAGGTGCACGCGGCCTTCGAACACGCAGCCGACGTCGATGGTGACGTCGCGGCCGCAGGTCAGCTCGCCGCGCACGTCGATGCGGGCCGGATCCAGCAGCGTCACGCCGGCTTCCAGCAGGCGGCGGGCCTGGTTGCCCTGGTGGATGCGCTCGACCTCCGCCAGTTGCAGCTTGCTGTTGACGCCAAGCGTCTCCCAGATCGCCGCAGGCTGGGCCGAGACGATCTCCACGCCTTCGGTGGCGGCGCGCTCGACGGTGTCCGTCAGATAGTACTCGCCCTGGGCGTTGTCGTTGCGCAGTGTGGAAAGCCACTTGCGCAGGTGGCCGGTCGGGCACACGATAATGCCGGTGTTGATCTCGCGGATCGCCTTGACCGCGTCGCTGGCGTCCTTTTGCTCGACAATGCGGACGACGTTGCCGGCGGCGTCGCGCACGATGCGACCATAGCCGGTCGGATCGGGCATTTCCACCGTCAGCACCCCGAAGCGCCGTGCGCCGGCTTCGGCCACCAGTGCCTTGAGCGTGGCGGCGGTAGTGAGCGGCACGTCACCATACAGAACCAATGTAGGCTGGCTGTCGTCCAACAATGGAAGTGCCTGCATCACCGCATGGCCCGTGCCGAGCTGCTGGGCCTGCTCGGCGAAGGCGACATCGTCTGCGGCAACGGCCTCGCGCACGCGCGCGGCACCGTGACCGACGACGACGACCAGCCGCGACGGCGACAGCGCACGAGCCGTATCCAGGACGTGGGCCAGCATGGGCCGCCCCGCAACCGGGTGCAGCACCTTGGGCAAATCGGAATACATCCGCTTGCCCATGCCCGCGGCGAGAATGACGATATTCACAAGGAGACCCCTAAGTGAGTGTGTCCAAAAATATTCTGGAAAACGCCGGCCGGGTGTTTCGCGGAATGTACCGCCAGGGTTGGCGGAACAGCGCCGCCGGGTCCGCGAAAAATCCCGCAAACCCTTGCCAGCACTGGGCTGGCGGCCAGCGAAACAAGCCCGGGGCGATGCGCGCCGATTTTAACATGGCGCATTCTGCGCAACGCGCCGCTGTTTCTGAAACTCACAATCGCTGGGCACGGCGGATTTTCGTGTTTCTGGGTGCGGCGGCACTGTGCGCATGCAGCGCCATGAAGCTGGGATACCAGCAGGGCGACCACCTGGCGTACTGGTGGATCGACAACTATGTCGACGTCAGTTCCGAGCAGGAACCGCACACGCGCGAGGCCATCGCGCGCTTCTTCGCCTGGCACCGCAAGGCGCAGCTTCCGGAGATCGCCAGCCTGCTGCAGCACGCCAAGGCCGAGGTGCGCCAGCCGGTCACCCCGGCCATGGTCGAGCACTTCCAGGACGCTTCGCAGCGGCTCGCGCGCCAGTCATTTGACTATGCGATGCCCGACATGGCCGACCTGCTGCTGACGCTGACGCCTGAGCAGATCAGCCGGATGGAGAAGAAGTTCGCCGACGGCAATGCCAAGTACCGCAAGACATTCCTGAGTTCCAAGCCGGCCGAGCGCGAAGAGGCGCGCTTTGACAAGGTGATGGAATACGCCAAGCTGGTCTACGGCAGCTTTTCCAACGAACAGGAGAAGGCGATCCGCGCCGCGCTCGCCCCGGTGGTGCAGAACGCCGACGCCCGCTATGCCGAGCGCGTGGCCCGGCAGCAGGAATGGATCAAGCTGGTGCGCTACGTGCAGACTACGCAACCGCCCAAGGCGCAGGTGATGGACCTGCTGCGGCGCTTCCGCGAATACTGGCAAAACCCGCCGGGCAGGCGCGCCGTCAGCCACGAGGCCACCAACAACGCCGGCGTTGCGCTGACCGTGGCTATCGCCAACATGACCACGCCCAAGCAGAAGGCGCACGCCGAAGACCGCTTCCAGAAGTGGATCGACGATACGCATGCGCTGATGCGCGATAAGGCGAGCGGGCCGGTGCGGGCGGCAGCGGCCAACTAAGCCACGGCCTCGCCCAAGGCAAAACGCCCGCGCAAGCGGTCCGCGCAAGCGGGGGGCTGGCGCAGCGTTACTGCGTGCCGGCCTGCTCCGCCGCGGGCGTTGCTGCCGCGGCCGGGCGCTCGAAGCGCACGAACTCCATCCGGTTCTCTTCCACGCTGCCGGCGAACACCAGCGGCTGCTGCTGGAAGGTGGTCTCGCCGAACAGGGAGGCCTCGTCCACCTTGGCCAGCCCGGTGGCCAGGCCCGTGAACGGGAACAACTCGGTATCGGCCAGGTGCGACGGCACCACGTTGCGCAGCGCCGAGAAGATATTGTCGATGCGCCCCGGGTTCTCGCGCTCCCACTGCTGCAGCATCTCGCTGACCTTCTTGCGCTGCAGGTTCTCCTGCGAGCCGCACAGGTTGCACGGGATGATCGGGAATTCCATCGCACGCGCATACGCGGCGATGTCCTTCTCCGAGCAGTAGGCCAGCGGGCGGATCACGATGTGCTGGCCGTCGTCGGTCGACAGCTTGGGCGGCATCGCCTTCATCTTGCCGCCGAAGAACATGTTCAGGAAGAAGGTCTGGACGATGTCGTCACGGTGGTGGCCCAGCGCGATCTTGTTGGCGCCCAGCTCCTTGGCGGTGCGGTAGATCACGCCGCGGCGCAGGCGCGAGCAAAGCGAGCAGGTGGTCTTGCCCTCGGGCACCTTCTCCTTGACGATCGAGTAGGTGTCCGCCTCGACGATCAGGTATTCCACCCCCACCGACTTCAGGTACTCCGGCAGCACGTGCTCCGGGAAGCCGGGCTGCTTCTGGTCCAGGTTCATCGCGATCAGCTTGAACTTGATCGGCGCGCGCTTCTGCAGCGCCATCAGGACCGACAGCATGGTGTACGAGTCCTTGCCGCCACTCATGCAGACGAGCACGGTGTCGCCGTCCTCGATCATGCCGAAGTCGCCAATGGCCTTGCCGGTTTGCGATTGCAGCCTCGTCTCGAGGCGGTAGAAGTTGTTCGAGTGGCTCATGGAGCATCCTGTTGCGTGGCGCCCGCCGGATGGAATGGCCGGCGCGGCGCGAAGGGGCAACATTTTACTTTAGGCGCCCGCACGATGCTGGCGCCAGTTGGCCGCGGCTCAGGCCTGCTTGATATGGAAGACCTCGACGCCGACCGAATCGCAGTCCGGGTACACGTCGGGCTTTTCGGTCGAGACACGCACCGCGCGCACCTTGGGATGCTTGAGCATGGCGCGCGCGACGTCGTCGCACAAGGTTTCCTGCAGGTGCACGTGGCCTTGCGCCATGCGCTCGGCCACGGTGTTGCGCATGAAGTCGTAGTCGACCACTTCTTCGAGCTTGTCCGCCTGGGGCGTGCTCTGCGCCAGCGGCACGAACAGGTCGATATTGATCAGCACCCGCTGTTCGCCCTTCTTTTCGAACTCGTGCACGCCGATATTGATCTGCACTTCGTAGTTGCGCAGGAACATGCGTCGGCAGTCTTGCAGGCTGGGGTGGGAAAGGGCGGCGAGCATGGTCATGGCGGCAGCGGAGGGAGAAAAAAAGTAAACCGCGCCCGGCGGGCGCGGCACATCGATCGGTACTTCGGCAATCCCGAATTTCGGTGGAAGGCTGGCTTCCAGCTTACTCGGTCAGGAACATCACGTCGCGCGCGAGCGGCATCAGGTGCTGGCCGCCGTCCACGTAAAGCGTGGTGCCGGTCACGGCGCGCGCCTGCGCCAGGTAGGCCACCGCCTGGGCGATATCCTCGGGCGTGGACGACTGGCCCAGCGGCGTCACCCGGTGCGCGCGGCGGAAGCTCTGCTCGGACTGCTCGCCCGACACCAGCGTGATGCCCGGTGCCACGCCGACCACGCGCAGGCGCGGCGCCAGCGCCTGCGCCAGCTGCACCGTGGCGGTCTGCAGCGCGGCCTTGGACAGCGTGTACGACAGGAAATCGGGGTTCAGGTTATCCAGCTTCTGGTCGAGCAGGTTGATCACCACGCCGCGCGGCTCGGCGGCCTTGTCAGAGCCGGCTGCGGCAGTGAGGGCCTTGTGCAGTTCGCGCGCCAGCAGCAACGGCGCCGCCACATTGGTGCGCATATGCGTATCGAGCGACGCATACGAGAAACTGGTCGCCACGTCGTACTGGAACAACGAGGCATTGTTGACCAGGCAGGTGGGCACGCCCAGCACGGCCGTGCAGTCGGCCACCAGGCGGCCGGTGGCGGCTTCGTCGGCCAGGTCGGCGCGCAGCACCGCGGCGCGGCGGCCGAGGGCGCGGATCTGCGTGGCCAGGGCCTCGGCCTCGTCCACCGAGCGATGGCAGTGCACGGCCACGTCCCAGCCCTGCGCGGCCAGTTCGAGCGCGATGGCGCGGCCCAGACGGCGCGCGCCGCCGGTCACGAGCGCCACGCCGCGCGTGGCGGGCTGGCCTGGCTGGGCGGGCGGTTGGCCGGCCGGAGTATTGGATGCGGGCATTGCTACAATCGCGGGATGCAGAAAGCCGCTAGTTTACCCCTTCCCCCCGCCGACGCGCAGGCCGCCTCCGATACCCTTACGGCCCGTATTGGCGAAACCATCGATACAGCCGGCGGCTGGATCGGCTTTGACCGCTACATGGCGCTGGCGCTGTACGCGCCGGGCCTGGGCTATTACAGCGGCGGCTCGGCCAAGTTCGGGCGCGACGCCCGCGACGGCAGCGACTTCATCACCGCCCCCGAACTGAGCCCCTTCTTCGCGCGCACGCTGGCGCGCCAGTTCGCGCCGCTGCTGGCCCGGGGCCTGCCGGGCGTGATGGAATTCGGTGCCGGCACCGGGCGGCTGGCGGCGGATTTGCTGCTGGGGCTGGAGCAGGAAGGCCGGTTGCCGGAGTCGTACGCCATCGTCGAGCTGTCGGGCGAACTGCGCGCGCGCCAGCAGGCCACGCTGGCGCAGCGCGCACCGCACCTGGCGGACCGGGTCACCTGGCTCGACACGCTGCCGGACACTTTCGCAGGCGTGATCGTCGGCAATGAAGTGCTGGATGCGATGCCGGTGCAGCTCTACGCGCGCAACGGCGGCCGCTGGCATGAGCGCGGCGTGGTGCGCAGCGACGATGGCGAACGCGCCTTCCGCTTCGAGGACCGCTCGCTGGCCGACGCCGACGTGCCGGAGACCCTGCGCGCCATCCCAGGCAACCACGACCTGGTCACCGAGACCCACGCCGAAGCCGAGGGCTTCACGCGCGCGGTGGGCGCCATGCTGGCAAGTGGCGCCGCCTTCTTCATCGACTACGGTTTCCCGGCCGGCGAGTACTACCACCCGCAGCGCGCCGGCGGCACGCTGATGTGCCACTACCGCCATCATGCGCACCCGGATCCGTTCCTCTACCCCGGCTTGCAGGACATCACCGCGCACGTGAACTTCAGCGGCATCGCCCTGGCCGCCGTGGATGCGGGCCTGACAGTGTCGGGCTTTGCCTCGCAGGCGCGCTTCCTGATGAACGCCGGCATCACCGAGCTGCTGACGGCACTGGATCCGTCCGACGCGCGCGCCTTCCTGCCGCAGGCCAACGCCGTGCAGAAGCTGCTGTCCGAAGCCGAAATGGGCGAGCTGTTCAAGGTGATCGCGCTCACGCGCGGCCTGGATGACAGTGAGCCGATGGACGGCTTTGCCCGCGGCGACCGCTGCCACACGCTGTAACGGCACCGGAGGCCGCCATGCTGCGCTGGACCCTCACCATCTTCCTGAGCGTGATCGTGTTGTCCGCGGCGCTGCCGTGGCTGCAGAAGATCGGGCTGGGAAAACTGCCCGGCGACGTGCGCTTCCGCGTGTTCGGACGCGAATTCGTGCTGCCGTTTGCATCGACGATCCTGATTTCGCTGATCGCGCTGGTGATCGGCAAGCTGCTTTAGTTTTACGGAATCACTTGATCGCGCCGACGGTAAACCCGGCAACGAAACGGTCAAGGAAACTGTTGCAGAGCGCAGCGACCGGCACGCTGACGATCAGGCAGGCGCCCATCAGGGAACCCCAGAAATAGACATCGCCCCGCACCAGGAAGGTCGGCACGCCGACGCTCACCGTGTACTGCGACGAACTGGTGATGAAGGTCAGCGCATAGACGAATTCCTGCATCGCCAGCGTGGCGCTGAAGATGACCACGGTCAGTATCCCGCTCGACGACAGCGGCACCACCACCTTCAGGAACGCGCCGAAGCGGCTCAGGCCGTCCATCATCGCGGCTTCCTCGATGTCGCGCGGCACAGCCTTGAAAAACCCCATCATCAGCCAGCTGCAGAACGGCACCGTGAAGCTGGGGTACACCAGCACCAGCGACCACAGCGAATCCTGCAGGCCCAGTGTGCCGATGATGCGCGAAAACGGGATGAACAGGATGGTGGGCGGAATCAGGTAGGTCAGGAAGATGCCGATGGCCCACTGCCGGCCCCATCGCCCCGACAGCCGGGCCAGGCTGTAGCCGGCGGGCACGGCCAGGAGCAGCGTGATCAGCACTACACCTACGGACACGACCAGGGTATTGAACACCCAGCGCAAATAGCGGGTCTCGCCGAACAGTATCCGCAGGTTCTCCATCGTCGGCGGCAGGTTGAACAGGAACGGGTTGTTGGCGGTGTTGATCAGGTCGTGCACATCCTTGAAGGTCGTGATCAGCATCCAGTAGAAGGGAAACGCGCAGAACGTCGCAAATGCGGCGATGACGCCGAAATGGGCGCCGCGCGCGGCCCAGCGTCGCCAGGTGATGGCAGCGGGGCGCATTTCAGGTCACCTCGGTGCGGCGCGCCACGGTCAGCAGCACGATCACGACCGCCACCAGCACCGGGAACAGGAACAGCGAGATGGCGGCCCCTTCCGCCAGGTCGCCGCCCTGGATGCCGGTGAAGAAGGCCAGGCTGGCCAGCACCTGGGTGGTGTCGTATGGCCCGCCGCGGGTCAGCACGTAGATGATGATCATGTCGGTGAAGGTGAACACGATGCCGAACAGCAGCGCCACCAGCATGATGGGCATCAACAGCGGAATGTTGATGAGGAACAGGTGCCTCCAGAAGCCGGCGCCATCCATGGCGGCGGCGTCGTGGATGTCCTGCGGGATGCCGCTCAGCCCGGCGAGGATGATCACCGTGGCCAGCGGCAGCAGGCGCCAGACGTCCACCACGATGACCGAGGCCATCGCCAGTTCCGGCTGGCCGAGCCACACCGGCCAGTTGTGCGGCCCCAGAACCCCGACCGCGGCCAGGGTCCAGTTGATGATGCTGTAGACCGGATCGAAGATCCACAGCCAGCCGATGGTGCCGAGCGAGATCGGCGCCACCCACGGGAGCAGGATCAGCAGGCGCACCAGCCATTTGCCGCGGAAGTCCTGGTACAGGGCCATTGCCAGTATCTTGGCCAGCACCACCACCAGCGCCTGCGACACCAGCGTGAAGACCAGCGCATTGCGCAGCGAACGCCAGAACGTATTGCTTTCCAGCACGCGCCGGAAGTTCTCCAGGCCGACGAAGTGCAGCACCTGGCTGCCTACCGTGGCATCCGAAAGGCTGTAGTAGATCGACAGCATGAACGGAAAGCCGACCAGCAAGGCGATGTAGATCACCGCCGGGGCGAGCATGGCGCGGCCGAGCCAGCGGTCGTCGTCGGCCAGGCGCTGCGCGGGCTGTCGCGCTACGTCCTGCGCAGGCTGCCCAGTGGCGATGTGCTGCGGCTTCACGGCGCGGCTCCCAGGCTGGCTCCGGATTTCGCATCGAAGCGGCGCAGGTCGCGCTCGCGCACCACGAACCGGTGGCCGGTGCCGGCCTCGATCGGGACCGTCACCGTGCAGGGAATGCGCGAGACCACGCTGGCCGTCGGCAGCGGCGCTTCCAGCTTGCCGTACACCAGGCGGTCCGAGCCCAGGTTCTCGATGCGCGTCACGTCCACAACAAAGGCTCGCAGCGCATCCCCTGCGGGATAGGCTTCGCGCGGCAGGAAATGCTCAGGCCGGAATCCGGTCACGACCCCGTCGGCCTCCATCAGGTTCATCGGCGGCGAGCCGATAAAGGTGGCGACGAAGAGATTGGCGGGATGTTCATAGACCTCCTGCGGCGTGCCGATCTGGTGAATCCTGCCATGGTCGAGGATGGCGATGCGGTCCCCCAGGCCCAGCGCCTCGATCTGGTCGTGGGTGACATAGATGGTGGTGATGGCCAGCCGGCGCTGGAAGCGCTGCAGCTCGTCGCGCGCCGAGGTCCGGAGCTTGGCGTCGAGATTGGACAAGGGCTCGTCGAGCAGGAACGCCACCGGCTCGCGCACCACCGCGCGCGCCAGCGCCACCCGCTGGCGCTCGCCGCCGGACAGCTGGCGCGGCTTGCGCTGCAGCAGATGGCCGATGCCGAACAATTGCGCGGCCCAGTCCACCTTGCGCCCGACCTCGTCGCGCGACATGTGCCTGGCCCGCAGCGGAAAGGCGATGTTGTCGAACACATTGAGGTGCGGGTACAGGGCGTAGCTCTGGAACACCATCGCCATGTTGCGCAGCCTGGGCGGCAGCGCCGTGACGACGCGGCCGTCCACCAGGATGTCGCCGCGGCTCGGCGCCTCGAGCCCGGCAATCAGGCGCAGCAGCGTGGTCTTGCCGGAGCCGGACGGCCCCAGCAGGACCAGGAACTCGGCATCGCGGGCGCCAAGGTCGACGTTATCGACCGCGTTGGCACCGTCGAAATGCTTGGTGAGCGAGCGAACTTCTACTGAAGCCATATCCAGCCGCGCGCTACACCATGCCCTTGTCTCGCCACTTGGAGAAGATGCGCTTGCACGCGGCATCGGCGATCCGGACCGCGTTCTCCGGCGTCTCGTCGCCCGTGGCTGCCTTGGCGAACATGGTGTTGAGGACCCAGGTATTGAAGATCTCGTCGACGGCCGCGTTGGCGTAGCCGGGGTAGCCGACATTGGTCGCCTGGTTCATCAGCGCGCCGAGCACCTTGTACTTGTCGCGCGGCGTGGCCTTCTGGTCGTCGGCGATCAGCTTCTGCAGGTCGGGCACGGTGCTGAGGAAGCAGGGGAAGTTGTAGAACTCGCTGCCCAGGAAGCCCTGCCGGAAGTTGTCGATATAGTCGACCAGGAACTTCTTCGCGCCGGCGATGTTCTCGGCGAATTTCCAGATCACGTAGCAGTCCATCACGTGCTCCAGCGCGATGCGCCGCACCGGCCCCTGCAGGGCCTGCGTGAGCCAGATGTCCCGCCCGATCGGCAGGTTCTTGTTCTCGGCCTCGCGGGTGATGGAGATGGCGTTCAGGCAGAGCGAGATCTTGCCCGCCAGCATGGCGCGGTTGTTGGACGACGGGTCCCATGCCAGCACTTCCGGCGTCATGGTCTCCTGGAACAGCGCCTTGACGAACTTCACCGCTTCCAGGGTGTTCTTCGAGTTCAGCACCACGGTGTGCCGGTCATCCTGGATCGAGCCGCCGAAGGCATAAAGGATGGCGCGCATCGCCATCGCGGTGTCGAGTTCCGCGGACAGCCCGACGCCAACCGGAATGCCGCGCTTGGCCTTGATCTTGCGGCCGGCGGCGAGGACGTCCAGCCAGGTGTCCGGCGGCTTCATGCCGACGTCGTCCCAGAGGTCCTTGCGGTAGTTGATCGGGTCCGGCACGAAGCTGTCCGAGAAGCCGAAGTACTTCTTCGTCTTCGGGTTGTACGTGCTCTTGATCGCCAGCTCCATCGGCTTGCCATGCTTGCGCTGGCATTCCTCATAAAGCTCGCGATGGTCGATCACCTGCTCCTCGTAGACCGGCGGCGGCGACAGGAACATGAACAGGTCATGCCCCTTCTGCGCCGACACTTCGGCCGCCGCGCGCGTGGCCAGCGCCGGAATGCCGACGTGGTCGACCACCACCTCGGTGTCGTTCTTCTGGCCCCACTCCTTCACATAGGTGTCATCGAACCACTTGTCGTAGCCCGGCACGAAGTGGTTCCACTGCAGGATCTTGAGCGTGTGCTTTGCCGCGCGGGCGTAGTGCGGGATCAGGAAGGGGCCGACGCCGGCAACGAGGCTAGCGGCCCCTGCGGTCCGAATGAATCTGCGCCGGCCGGTATTGGTATGCGGATTGGGGCTGGTGGCGACTGCCACGTGGGTACCACCTGGATGCGCTGTCTTGGCCATGGCTATCTCCTTATGCGAGAAAGCGGTCGGCTCCCATCCCGGTCGAGCAACGATCTACCTGATCAACTCAAGCGTAGGCCTCATTTCATGATTAGGGAATCCCGGGAACACCTCATGGAGTGATGGACCCGTGACATACGGCACTTCCGCTTTCAGAAATGAGTCCTACGTTGGAGAGAGTGAGGAGGTGCCATGAAAAACGCATCTGCACGAAGCTCGCCAGGCGATCCCAGGCACGCTATCCATTTACGCCATGCCACCGTCTGCGCCCTGGCCGGTCTTGGCCTGGCCGTGTCGGTCCCCGCCGCCGCCAAGGTGGAGGGCAACACCATCATCCTCGGTGCCGCGGTCTCCCTGACCGGCAAGTACTCCACCAATGGCAAGAACACCCAGGACGGCTACAACCTTGCCGTGAAGCGCGTCAATGAGATGGGGGGCGTCAAGGTCGGAGGCAAGGCCTATCAGTTGAAGGTCCTCTACTACGACGACGAATCCACCTCGGCACGCGGCGCGCAACTGGCCGAGCGGCTGATCGGCCAGGACGGCGTGAAGTTCGTCCTGGGGCCCTACAGTTCCGGGTTGACCAAGGCCATCGCCCCGGTCACTGAGAAGTACAGGATTCCGATGGTCGAGGGCAACGGCGCGGACCGCAACCTGTTCACGCAGGGCTACCGCTATATGTTCGCCGTGCTCAACACATCCGACTATTACCTGCGTGCGGCCATCAACCTTGCCGCCGAAGAAGCGCAGCGGGCGGGCAAGGCGCCGAAGAACCTGAAGGTAGCCATCGCCATCGAGAACGACAACTTCTCGCAGGACGTGCGCGACGGCGTGGCAGAGGATGCGAAACGCCTTGGCATGCAGGTGGTAATAGACGACAAGCTGCCGCCCGAGCTGAACGACATGTCGGCCACGCTGGCCAAGGTAAAGGCGCTCAAGCCGGACATCCTGGTGGTATCCGGCCATGAAAAGGGCGCGGTGCTGGCGGTGCGGCAAGTGGCGGAGATGCGCATCGACGTGCCGATGCTGGCCCTGACCCACTGCGACTCCGCGCAAATCATCGAGAAGTTCGGCAAGAGCGCGGAATTCGCGGTGTGCGGCTCGCAATGGGACCGCTCGCTGAGCTACAAGGACCGCTGGTTCGGCACGGCCGACCAGTATGCGCGGCGCTTCGAGCAGGAGTTTCGCTACGAGGCACCCTACCAGGCGGCCGAATCCAGCGCCGCGGTGCTGGCTTTCGCCGATGCCTTCGAGCGCGCCGGCTCGTTCGATACGGAAAAGGTCCGCGACGCGCTTGCCGCCTCCGACCTGATGACGTTCTACGGCCCGCTCAAGTTCGACCAGAGCGGCAAGAACATCGCCAAGTCGATGGTGCTGTACCAGGTACAGGACGGCAAGTTCAAGGTGGTCGCGCCGGCCAAGTGGGCGTCGTCGAAGGTCATCTATCCGGCACCTGCCTGGGCGCGGCGCAAATAAGGGGCTGCTGCGCGGCCTGACGCAGATGACCAATCTCGCGGTCCTCGTCCAGAGCCCCGAGCTTAACCTGCAGCTCGTGGTGGATGGCCTGCTGGCCGGCGCGATCTTCGCGCTGGCCGCCTACGGCATGGCGCTGGTATGGGGCGTGATGAACCTCATCAACGTGGCCCAGGGCGAGCTGGTGATGCTGGGCGGCTATATCGTGATCTGGCTGGTCGGCAAGGGCGTGCCCCCGATGCTGGCCGTGCCGGTTGCCGCGGCGGTGATGTACTGCGTGGGCTGGGGACTCTATCGCATCGTCATCTTCCGCCTGGTCGAGCGCGATCTCTTTGTCTCGGTGCTGGCCACCTTCGGCCTGAGCATCGTGCTGCAGCAGCTCGCCAACCTGGTATTCGGCGCCAATGTGCGCACGGTCGATGCGGGGCTGGGCAGCCTGCTGCTGCCGGGCGGACTGGTGGTGCCGAAGATCAAGCTGGCGGCGTTCGCCGCAGCCCTGGCGCTGGGCGCCAGCCTGATGCTGTTCCTCAGGCATTCCCGCCGCGGCCAGGCGATCCGGGCAATCGCCCAGAACGCGCGCGCTGCCCGTGTGCTGGGGGTGGACGCCGATCGTATCTACGCCTCGACCTTCGCCCTCAATGCCGCCATCTGCGGCGCGGCCGGCGGACTGGTGGCAATGACCTGGATCATCCACCCCTACCTGGGCCTGCCCTATACCGTGCGCGCCTTCATGATCGTGGTGGTGGCCGGGCTTGGCAGCATGCTGCCGGTGCTCGGCGCCGGGGGTGGGCTGGGCATTGCCGAGAACTACGCCGGCTTCCTGCTCGGTACCGAATACCAGACCGCCTTCCTGTATGCCCTGCTGGTGGCGATCCTGGTGAGCCGCAACCTGATGCTGCGCCGGCGGCGCGGCTACCTGAGATGAACCCGCACCTGCGCGGCGCGCGCCGGCCCGCATCGGAGGTCCCGGTCACCCCGGCCGCCCGGGCTGCCTGGCTGGCGCTGCTGGCGGGCAGCCTGGGCGCGCTGATCGCGCCGTGGCTGTTCGCCGGTATCACCACGCAACTGACCTTTCTCTGGCTGATGGTGCTGTTCGCGCTGACGTGGGACGTGATGGGCGGGCAGATGGGCTACAACTCCTTCGGCAACATCGTATTCTTCGGCGTGGGCGCCTATGTCTGCGCGGTGGCGCAGCGCGACTTCGGGCTGGGATACTTCGCCGGCCTGGCCGCGGGTACCGGCCTGGCGGCGCTGGCGGCTGTGGCTGCGGCGCTTGCGCTGGGTCCGGCCATGCTGGGCTTGCGCGGCCACTACTTCGCCATCGGAACGCTGGGCCTGGGCATCGCCTGCGCCGATGCCGCCGCCGGCTGGGATTTCATCGGCGCGGGATCGGGCATGACGCTGCCGCTATTCCCGGGCGCGGCAGGCAGCCGCGAGCCGTTCTTCTACTACGCGATGCTGGTGCTGGCCGTGGCGACCCTGCTGTCACTGCGCTGGCTCTACGCGCGCCCGTTCGGGCTCGCGCTCAATGCCATTCGCGACGACGAGGACAAGGCCGAGGCGCTCGGCCTGCACACGACGCGCTACAAGATCCTGGCCTGGTGCGTCTGCGCCGTCTTCCTCGGCATGGCGGGCGCCCTGACGGGCAACCTGGTGGGCTTCATCGATCCGCGCGAGCTGGCCTTTGCCGGCGCTACTTTCGGCGTGTGGATGGTGGTGATGGCAATCCTGGGCGGCAAGGGCACGCTGTGGGGGCCGGTGATCGGCGCCGCGCTGTTCCACCTCACCCAGGAGCTGTTCTGGACTTACCTGCTGAACTGGCAGCGCGTTGCGCTGGGCGTGCTGATCGTGCTGATCGTGGTGCTGTTCCCGACCGGCATCATGGGCTGGCTGCGCGAACCCAGTGCAAAGCGCCGCCACATGACGGGGAGCGCCGCGCCATGACCGACCTGCTTGCGGTGCGCGACGTCACCAAGCGCTTCGGCGGTGTCGTCGCCAACCATGAGATCTCCCTGCAGGTGCCGCACGGCAGCATCGTGGGCCTGATCGGGCCGAACGGTTCGGGCAAGACGACCCTGTTCAATTCCATCGTCGGTTACCACCCGATCGATGGCGGATCGATCATGTTCGACGGGCGCGAGATCTCGCGCCTGCGCGTCCCCGAGATCGCCCGCCTGGGCCTGGTGCGCACCTTCCAGCAGACCCGGGTGTTCGGCAAGATGAACTGCCTGCAGAACCTGTTGGTCAGCGTGCCCCATGTGCATGAAGGACTCGGCGCGATGTGCACGCGGCAGACGCCGGCGGTGACGGAACGGGCCCGGCAGATCCTGCGCTTTGCCGGCCTGGAGGACCACCTGGACCAGCGCGGTGCCGACCTCTCGTTCGGACAGCAGAAGCTGCTCGAGATCGCCATGGCCCTGATGAACGAGCCCAGGCTGCTGCTGCTCGATGAGCCGACCGCTGGCGTGAACCCGGTGATGATCGACAGCCTGATCGCGCTGCTCAGGGACATCAATGCGCGGCTCGGCATCGCACTGCTGGTGATCGAACACAATATGCGGGTCATGATGCAGTTGGCCGGCCACGTCTATTGCCTGGCGCATGGCGAGATGCTGGCGCAGGGTTCGCCGGCGCAGATCACCGCCAACCGCGCAGTGATCGAGGCCTACCTGGGAGGACAGCCATGATCACCGCGCGCACCGCGGCCCGGCCGGTTGCCCACGCGCCCGCCGCCACGCTCGCCGCCGCCCTCTCGCGCCCCCGGCCAACCGTCGCGCAACTCGAACGACTGGCCGGCGGCACGCCGATGGTCGCCGTGGACAACCTGGTCGCCGGCTATGGCGGCATGGAGATCCTGCACGGCTTCAGCCTGCGCGTGGCGCGCGGCAGTTCGCTGTGCCTGATCGGCCCGAACGGCGCGGGCAAGTCAACGGTGCTGCGCGCCATCTACGGCCTGGCCCGGGTCATGTCGGGGACCATCGCCGTGGCCGGCGCGCCGGTCACCCACCTGCGTGCCGAGCAGAAGCTGCGGCAGGCAGGCGTGGCCTATGTGCTGCAGGAGGGTTCGATCTTCCCCGACATGACGGTGGAAGAAAACCTGCTGATGGGCGGGTACCTGATGCGGCACCCGCGAGACGCCGCGGCCGCCGCCGAGCGCATCTTCCAGCGCCATGGCGCGCTCGCGCAACGGCGCGGCCAGCGCGCCAGCGTGCTCTCCGGTGGGGAGCGCAGGCTGCTGGAAATCTCGCGCGCGCTGATGATGGACCCCGCCGTGCTGCTGGTGGACGAGCCCTCGATCGGGCTGGAGCCGCGCTATGTCGATCTGGTGTTCGAACTCCTGCGCCAACTGCAGCAAGACGAGGGCAAGACCATCCTCCTCGTCGAGCAGAACGCCCGCAAAGGGCTCGCCTTCGCCGACCTCGGCTATGTCCTGGTGGCCGGGCAGCTGGCCATGGCCGGCACCGGAGGCGAAGTGAGCCGGGACCCGGAGGTCGGCCGGCTGTTTCTCGGTGCCTGACCCGGACGGGATGGCAGGCGCCGGTTTGCAAGGAGACCCAAATGTTCAAGCATATGCTGCTGGCGGTCGACGGCTCAGAACTGTCCGAGGCGACCTACCGCAAAGCGATCGCGCTGGCCCAGGGAATCCACGCCAGCATCACGGCGATACAGGTCGTGAGCCACTACGACACGTTCCGCCTGCAAACCCCTACGCGGCGGGAAATCGCGGAGCACTACATGAAGGAGATGTACAGCCAGGCCGAGGCATACCTGGCGAAGATCGCAGAGGAATCAGCTGCGGCGGGCGTGAAGTGTGAAACCACCTGCGTCACTGGCGACCACGTCTACGAGACCATCATCGATACGGCCGGGGCCAGGGGCTGCGACCTGATCGTGATGGCATCGCACGGGCGCCGCGGGGTGCAGGCACTGGTCCTCGGCAGCGAAACGCAAAAGGTGCTGACGCATACGAAGATTCCGGTGCTGGTTTATCGCTAGCTCCCGAGCCGCTGCGCCACCGCCGCTACGCGCGCCGCATGAACGCGGTCGCGGATCTGGCTGACATCGTCGGCGCATGCGCGCGCGATCGCGCCGGCGTCGACGGCCGCCGCTGCGTCCAGCGCGGTCAGCAAGCGCGCCGCCTGGGGGTACGCGCTCGATTCAAAGCCCTTGCGTCCGCGCATGTCGGCCTCGCAGGCCTGCAGCGCTTCGGCAAAGCGGGCCGGCTTGCGCAATGCATCGCAGCGTTCGAGCAGGCGCATCACGGCCGCCGCGCCGATCTCCAGCGAGCGGTGGATATTGCCGTGCTCGCGCGCCACCACCAGCGCCAGGTCGCGGCACTCGTTGGGCACGCGCAGGCGCGTGCAGACGTCCTCCAGCAATTTCACGCTGCGCATCTCGTGGCCGGTATGGCGCGGCAGCACGTCCTCGGGCGTGGTGCCCTTGCCCAGGTCGTGCACCAGCGCGGCAAAGCGCACCGGCAGCGGCGTGCCCATCGCGGCGGCGCAGTCGATCACCATCATCACATGCACGCCGGTATCGACCTCGGGGTGGTAGTCGGCGCGCTGCGGCACGCCCCACAGGCGATCGAGCTCGGGCAGCAGCCGCGCCAGCGCGCCGCATTCGCGCAGCACCTCGAACATGCGCGACGGGCGCGCTTCCATCAGTCCGCGCGCCAGCTCCTGCCACACGCGTTCGGCCACCAGCGCGTCGACTTCGCCGGCGGCGACCATCTCGCGCATCAGCCGCATGGTTTCGGCAGCGACGGTGAAATCGTGGAAGCGCGCGGCGAAGCGTGCCAGCCGCAGGATGCGCACGGGGTCTTCGGCAAAGGCGTCGGAGACATGGCGGAACAGCCGGGCCTGCAGGTCGCGCTGGCCGCCATGCGGATCGATCACCGGCCCGACCAGGTTGCCGTCGGCATCGACGGCGCGCGCCATCGCGTTGATGGTCAGGTCGCGCCGGACCAGGTCGTCCTCGAGCGTGACATCGGGCTCGCAATAGAAGGCAAAGCCCTTGTAGCCCATTGCGGTCTTGCGCTCGGTGCGCGCCAGCGCGTATTCCTCATGGGTCTCAGGATGCAGGAAGACCGGGAAATCCTTGCCGACCGGGCGATAGCCCGCGGCTTCCATCTCGTGCGGGGTCGCGCCGACGACTACGTAGTCGCGGTCCTGGCTGGGCTTGCCCAGCAATTCGTCGCGGATCGCGCCGCCGACGGCATACACCTGCATCGTTCTGGCCTCGTCAAGTGCCGGGCGCGCGGGGCACAGCCCCGGCGCCGGCGGTGTTGCTAGTGGTTGACGATTATCGCATCGGGGCGATCGGGGGCCAGGCGGTAGGGCTCGTCGTCGGCGAGGAAGTCGCGTTCCTCGCGCGCGGCGACGATCCATTCCTGCATGGTCGGCAGCGCCAGCATGAAGTCGGCATAGGCCTTGGCCTCCTCCGCTTCATCGGGAAGATGGATGCCGTAGGTGGCAAAACGGCTCACTACCGGCGCGAAGAACGCATCCGCCACCGTGAACTCGCCGAACAGGAACGGGCCGGCGGCGCCATGCTGCGCGCGCAGCCCGCCCCAGATCGCGGCGATGCGGTCGACGTCGCGCTGCACGGCGACGTTCCAGCCGCACCCGGGCAGCACCGCGGTCACGTTCATCGGCAACTGGTTGCGCAGGTTGCCGAACCCCGAATGCATCTCGGCGCAGACCGCGCGCGCCACCGCGCGCGCGGCGCGGTCGGCCGGCCACAGGTTTTTTTCCGGGAAGCGCTCGGCCAGGTATTCGGCGATCGCCAGCGAGTCCCACACGGTGACCTCGCCATCGATCAGCACCGGCACCTTGCCCGCGGGCGAATAGCGCGCGATCTCGGCGGCGAAGTTCCCGGTGAACAGGCGCACCTGCACCTCTTCGAATTCGATGCCGGCCTGGCGCAGCAGCAGCCACGGGCGCAGCGACCAGGAAGAATAGTTCTTGTTGCCGATGATGAGCTTCATCGTGGGATCCTTGGGGGAGGAGACGGAGGGAGACGGCGCAGGCGCGGCGCCAGCGGCCTGCGCACGGGGCGGTGCCCCTGCGCACGGTCGGCGTGGCAGCCGCGCGCCGGATCGGTCATTTTGCCAGCCCGGCCGCGCGTATCAAAGTGAATTGCACTCGCAACCGATATGAATTCCGGTCACATAGCGGACAGGCCGGACAGGCCGATCCCGCGACGTCAGCGATGCACGCTGGCGCGCATATGCGTCAGCGCCTTGTCGCGATTGCGCCCGGCCAGCGCGTCGGTCATCACCGACTCCAGGCTGGCGGGATGCAGGTTCAGTTCGGGCGCGAGCGGGCGTTCCAGCACGTTGTCGAGCTGCATCGAGTCCAGGTTGTCGCGCGACAGCAGCGGATCGCCCGGCATGTGCTCCATGATGGTGGCCTGCACGCGCGCCAGCGCATCGGGCAGCGCGATCACCGGGCGCGGATGGCCCGAGGCACGGCCGGCAAAGCGCACCAGCTCTTCCAGCGTGTAGACCTGCGGCCCACCCAGCTCATAGCCATGGCCAATCGTAGCGGGGTTCACCATTGCATTCAGGTAGGCCTGCACCACGTCCTGCACGAATATCGGCTGGAAGCGCGCATGCGCGCATGCCAGCGGCACCACCGGTGCCATCTGCTGCATATGGGCGAACAGGTTCAGGAAGTGGTCGTCGGGGCCGAACACCACCGAGGGCCGGAATATGGTCCAATCCAGGCCGCTGGCGCGCACGATGCGCTCGCCGTCACCCTTGCTGCGCAGGTACATCGACGGGCCCTGGCTGTCCGCGCCCAGCGCGCTCATATGCAATAGCCGGCGCACGCCGGTAGACAGGCACGAGGCCACGATCTGCCGCACCATTTCCACATGCGCGCTGGCGAAGGCTTCGCCGTAGGGTTCGGCGCGCTCGCCGTGCAGGACGCCCACCAGGTTGACGACGATGCCGTCGACGCCCAGCGAGCCGATCGCGTCATCGAGCGCGGCATTGTCGGCCAGGCCCAGTTCGACCACCTCCACGCGCGGCAGTAGCAGCAGGTGCTGCGCGTGCTCGACATTGCGCGTGCCGGCCACGATGCGCTGCGGGGCGATCGGGGAATCCGGGTTGCTGCCCGGCTCCAGCGGCGCGCCCGAGGCCGAGGCAGCCCCGGCCAGGCGCGAGACAAGGTGGCTGCCGATAAAGCCGGCACCACCGATGACAAGGACGTTGCTGGTCTGCATGAATGCCTCCGTGCCAAGAGAACTGCACGCCGCGGCACCCGCGCCAGCAAGGCCCTGCGCCGGGAACGCATCCCGGCGCCGGCCCCGTCAGGGCAGGCTGGTGGTGGTCACCGGCGACGGCGCAACCGTGCCCAGGCGCGATTTCAGCGACTGCGGCCGGCCACTCATCAATGCAGCATAGTACGTAGCGTTGGAAAGCACATTCTTCACATAGCCGCGCGTTTCATTGAACGGGATGGTCTCTGCAAAGATCGCGCCTTCCACCGGCTTCGCCAGCGTGCTGCGCCAGGCCTTGGGCCGGCCCGGACCGGCGTTGTACGCGGCCGAAGCCAGCGTCCAGGAGCTGTCAAGGTCGGTCAGCACCATGCTCAGGTAGTTGGTGCCGAGCAGGATGTTGATATTGGGATCGCCCATCATCGTTGGCGAGAAATCGTTCATGCCGATCTTGCGCGCCACGTACTTGGCCGTAGCCGGCATCACCTGCATCAGGCCGTGCGCGCCGGCGGAGGAGCGTGCGCTCATCAGGAAGCGCGATTCCTGGCGGATCAGGCCGTACACCCACGCCATGTCCAGGCCAACGTCGTCGGTGGCGCGCTGCATGATGTCGCGGTACGGCATCAGGAAGCGCAACGTGAAGTCATGCTCGTTGCGAGTGCGGTCGGCGGTGTTGACGGTGCGATCCAGCAGTTCGATGCGGCGCGCGTACTCGGCCGCGGCCAGCAGCTCGCGGTCGTTCATGCCGCGCAGCTCCCAGTTCCACTCCCGGTTGCCCTCGAAGCGCAGGTTCATCGCATAGAACTTCTGCGCGCGCTGGAAACCCGGGCGCGTGCGCATGGCCATGGCCTCGGCGTCGCTGACGCTGGTACGCGCGGGCAGCGTGATGCGGTTGCCCAGTTCTTCGCTGGCGAGCTGGCCGTAGAAGTTGAACTGGCCGGCGATCTGCTGGAAGTTCTGCTGCGCCTCGGTATCGCGGCCCTCGGCCTTGAGCGCGCGGCCGTACCAGTAGAGCCAGGCCGGATCCTTGGCGCGCAGCTCCGGACGCATCAGCTCGACCGCCTGGCGCACCTGCTTCCAGTCGCCCTGGCGCAGCGCGGCGCGCACGCGCCATTCCTGCGTGTCATCGGACAGCCACTGGTTACCGCCCTGCTCCATCTGGCGGCGGTAGTAGCCGGCCGCCTCGGGCAGCAGCTTCTTGGCCGCGAACTGACCGATCACGCCCCAGGCCGCGCCCTGCTCGTCGCGCGAGAGCGTTCCCTGCGCGGTGCTGAGGTAGGCTGCCGCCTGCGACGGGTCGCTGCGCGCCATCTTGACGATGGTGGCGAGCGTGTCGCCGTCGGCGCGTGCGTCGGGCACCAGCGCGGCAATCCTGCCGGCCAGCGTGATGAAGTTCTGCTCCAGCGCCAGGCGCGCCTGGAAGGCGGCGTCGCTGGGCTGGATCTGCCGGCTCTGCACCAGGTAGCCGATCAGGTCGACGCAGCCTTCGCCGTAGTACCTGGGGTCGCTCAGCACGCTGCGTGCCTCGGCGGCCACGTTCTGGCCCTTGAGCGCGCGCGACAGCAGCGCATAGCACTCGACCTGGGTGTCGTCCTTCAGCGCGAACTGCGGGTACTCGACATCGAAGTTGGCCCAGTCGCGCTTCTTGCCCAGCACCAGCAGCCAGTCGTTGCGCATGCGGTCGGCAATGGCCTCGCCCTTGTAGCGCTGCAGGAATGCGCGCACCTGGTCGTCGGGCGCGTCGATGCGCGCCAGGCCGCTGGCGTCGAACAGCTGCGGCTTGATGCGGAAGTACTCGACATAGGACGGGATCGGGTAATCGACCAGCGTGGCCGAGATCGCATAGGCACGCTCCACGTCGTTCTTGCGCGCGGCTTCGCGCAACTGCGCGAAGGCGTCGTCGGGATCGCCCGGGATCGCCGCGGGCTGCTGGCGTGCCACGGGCTGCGGGCGCTTCTGCGCGTGGACCGGCGTGACAAGCAGTGCACATGCAAGGGCGATCCAGGCGGCCCGCCCTGCACGCTGCAGATATACTCCCTTCAGCATTCTTTGCTTCCTTGTCGATGACGGCGGCGCCGGCGCCCGCAACGTCGTGCAAGGCTACCGCATCCACCGTCCGTGTTGGTTCGGACGCAGGCATTATCCCACGCCATGTCTTCCACTCCTGCCATCCCTTCCCCGGACACCGCCGACGGCGACCGCCGCGCGCTGCGCTCGCGGCTGCTGGCCCTGCGCGCCGGCCTGGCGTCGCGCGCCGAGGCCGATGCCCGCATCGCCGCCGCGCTGGCCAAACTGCTGGCCGGGCTGGCCGTGCGCTGCCTGGGCTTCTACTGGCCGATCCAGCAGGAATTCGACGCCCGCGACGCCGTCGCGCGCTGGCTCGCCGCCGTACCGGGCCGCCAGGCCGCCCTGCCCGCGGTCAGCCGCCCGGGCGCGCCGCTGGACTTCCACCTGTGGGCGCCCGATACGCCGATGGCCACCGGCCACTACGGCATCCCGGTGCCCGACGGCACCGAGGCCGTGACGCCCGATGCGCTGGTCATTCCCTGTGTCGGTTTCAGCCCGGACAAGTTCCGCCTGGGCTACGGCGGCGGCTTCTACGACCGCACGCTGGCGGCCATGCCGCAGCGTCCGGTGGCGATCGGCATCGGCTACGAGTCCTGCCGCATCGCGCTGCTGGCGCAGCCGCATGACATCGCGATGGACTGGATCGTGACGGAAACGGGGACGTTCTAGCCTGGCAGGCTGACGGGAGCCCGGGCGGCGCTCAGCCCCCCTGCACCAGCTCGTCCACCAGCGCGCGCATGCAGCGCCAGTGCGAGCCCTCCCAGAACACGCGCCGGCAGTGGTCGCAGGTGGAAAAGCTGCGATGGCGCTCGAGCACGCCATCCGGCACGCGTCCCGCGGCGGCGGTGGCATCGAGCGTGCGCAGCGGCGCGTTGCAGTCCAGGCACAGCGAGAACGGCCGCGCGCTGCGCGCCAGGTCCAGCCGCGCAAAGATCTCGCGCACCTGCTGCCTGGATTTGATCGCGCGCACATAGCAGCCGTGTGTGATGCCGCGGCGCTTGAGCAGCTCGCGGTCGCGCGTCAGCACGACGCGGCCTTCGTCGACGGCGATGCGCTCGATCTCGCTGTCTTCGAAGTGGTTGTCGTAGAGGGTGTCGAAGCCGGTCATGCGCAGCAGGTGCGCCAGTCCGCCCAGGTGGGCATCGGCGACAAAGCACATCACGCGCAGCGGCTGCTCGCGGACCCGCAGCAGCGGCGAGACGTCGAGGCGTTCGAACTTGGGATAGACGGAGACGCGGTCGCCGTCTTGCAGCAGCCGCTCGAAGCCGGAGGATTCGCCGTTGACCAGGATCAGCTCGACCTCGGTGTGCGGCACGCCCAGTGCTTCGATCATGTGCTTGACGGTGGCGGCGCGTGCGCAGGCGCAGGGGAGGTCACGCCGGCGCTGGTCCGGCGCGAGGAAGTCGTTCAGTTCCTCGTAGAAGCGGAAGGTGGCGGTGACCATGGGGGCGAGTATGGCACCGTTTTCGCGCTGCGTGCGCGGACTCAGCCGGCCTGGTTCCCCAACCGCAGCGCCGCCTCCACCGCCAGCTTCGCCCACGGCGTCATCGCCGCCGGCGATTCCAGCGCCGCGGGCGGCAGGCTCAGGTAGTGCCGCATGGTGACCACGCGCTTCGCCGACTGGTAGCGGAACGGCTCGCTGCCCTCGGCCTCGAACTTCGCCAGCGTCGCGTCATCGGCCTTCAGGTAGCAAGTGCCATCCGACACCAGTGCAAACATCAGCCCGTCATAGAACAGCCCGTGCCCGCCGAACATCCGCTTCGCCGTGACAGGCCCGATGCGCGCCGCCAGCGGGCCCATCAGTTCGAGCAGGTGTTCGATGAAGGGATCCGGGCGGCGCGTGGCCATGTTGCGCCTTACAGCTTCAGCCGCTGCCAGATCGCCTTGGTCGCACCGGCCGCGTTGAGCGTGTAGAAATGCAGCCCCGGCACGCCCGCGGCCAGCAGCCGCTCGCACAGGGCGGTGACCACGTCCAGGCCGAAGGCGCGGATCGATTCGCGGTCGTCGCCGAAGCTCTCCAGCCGCTTGGCCACCCAGCGCGGCACTTCGGCGCCGCACATATCGGAGAAGCGCATCAGCTGCGAGTAGTTGGTGATCGGCATGATGCCCGCCACGATCGGTACCTCCACGCCCATCGCACGCACATCGTCGACGAAGCGGAAGTACGCGTCGGCGTTGTAGAAGTACTGCGTGATGGCGGAGTTGGCGCCGGCATTGACCTTGCGCACGAAGTTCTCCAGGTCGTGGCGCGGGGACTTGGCCTGCGGGTGGTACTCGGGGTAGGCCGCGACTTCGATGTTGAACCAGTCGCCGGTCTCGGCGCGGATGAACTCGACCAGTTCGTTGGCGTAGCGGAACTCGCCGATCTCGCCCATGCCCGAGGGCATGTCGCCGCGCAGCGCGACGATGTGGCGGATTCCGCCCTCGCGGTATTTTTTCAGGATCTCGCGGATGCTGTCGCGCGACGAGCCCACGCACGACAGGTGCGGCGCGGCCTCGATGCCTTCGCGCTGGATTTCCAGCACCGCGTCGAGCGTGCCTTGCTGCGTGGTGCCGCCGGCGCCGAACGTCACCGAGATGTACTTGGGCTTGAGCGGGGCCAGCTGCGCACGCGTGTTGCGCAGTTTTTCCGTGCCCTCCGCCGTCTTGGGCGGGAAGAATTCAAAGCTGAAGTAGCGGTCTTGCATGATGGTGGCGCGCCGCGTTGGCGCGGCGCGCGGTATGGATTCGTGGTCCGCTTCAGTCGTTGCGGTCGCCCAGCAGCAGACTGGACAGCAGCCACGAGATCACGCTGTACAGGATGGAGCCCAGCAGGGCCGCCCAGAAGCCGCCGACCGTAAAGCCCGAGAGCAGGTTGCCGACAAACAGGAACAGCAGCGCGTTGATGACGAAGATAAACAGCCCCAGCGTCAGCAGTGTCACCGGCAGCGTCAGGATCACCAGGATCGGACGGATCAGCGTGTTGACCAGGCCCAGCACCAGCGCCGCCAGCATCGCCGAGCCGAAGCTCTTGATGTGGATCGACGAGATGATGTACGGCAGCACGAACAGCGCAACGGCGTTGATGACCCAGACGACCAGTAGTCTCATGACGGCTCCTTGAAGGTGGTTCCTCCCCTCTCCCACAAGCGGGAGAGGGGAGTCCGGCAAGCTGCGAACGGTGAACCGTATCAGTAGCGGTAGTGATCCGCCTTGTACGGGCCTTCCTTCTTCACGCCGATATACGCGGCCTGCTGGTCGGTCAGCTCGGTCAGCTGCGCGTTCAGCTTGCGCAGCTGCAGGCGCGCCACCTTCTCGTCCAGGTGCTTGGGCAGCGTGTAGACGCCGACCGGGTATTTGCCGCTGTCGCGTTCCTGCCAGAGTTCGATCTGGGCGATGGTCTGGTTGGCAAACGAGCTGCTCATCACGTACGACGGGTGGCCAGTGGCGCAGCCCAGGTTCACGAGGCGGCCCTTGGCCAGGATGATCAGCTTCTTGCCGTCCGGGAACTTGACGTGGTCGACCTGCGGCTTGATCTCGTCCCACTCGTACTTCTCGATCGAGGCGATGTCGATCTCGTTGTCGAAGTGGCCGATATTGCAGACGATGGCCTGGTCCTTCATCTTGGCCATGTGGTCATGGGTGATGACGTGGTAGTTGCCGGTGCAGGTGACGAAGATATCGCCGTGCTCGGCAGCGTAGTCCATGGTCACCACGCGGTAGCCTTCCATCGCGGCCTGCAGCGCGCAGATCGGGTCGATCTCGGTCACCCACACCTGGGCCGACAGCGCGCGCAGCGCCTGCGCGCTGCCCTTGCCCACGTCGCCGTAGCCGGCCACGATGGCAACCTTGCCGGCGATCATCACGTCGGTGGCGCGCTTGATGCCGTCCACCAGCGACTCGCGGCAGCCGTACAGGTTGTCGAACTTGCTCTTGGTGACCGAGTCGTTGACGTTGATCGCCGGAAAACGGAGTTCACCCTTTTGCGCCATCTGGTACAGGCGGTGCACGCCGGTGGTGGTTTCCTCGGTCACGCCGCGGATGGCTTCCAGGTTGCGGCTGTACCAGCTCGGGTCCTTGGCCAGCTTTTCCTTGATCGCGGCGAACAGGTAGGTTTCTTCCTCGCTGGTCGCCTTGGCGATGACGGACTCGTCTTTCTCGGCGCGCGCCCCCAGGTGCAACAGCAGCGTGGCGTCGCCGCCGTCGTCGAGGATCATGTTGGGCGTGCCGCCGTCAGACCAGTCGAAGATGCGGTGGGTGAAGTCCCAGTATTCCTTCAGCGATTCGCCCTTGAAAGCGAACACGGGCGTACCGCCGGCAGCGATGGCGGCAGCGGCGTGGTCCTGCGTCGAGAAGATGTTGCACGAGGCCCAGCGCACGTCGGCGCCCAGTGCCTTGAGCGTATCGATCAGCACCGCGGTCTGGATCGTCATGTGCAGCGAGCCGGCGATGCGTGCGCCCTTGAGCGGCTGCGCGGCGGCGAATTCATCGCGGATCGCCATCAGGCCGGGCATTTCGGTCTCGGCAATGGCGATTTCCTTGTGGCCCCAGGCGGCCAGGCCGATATCGGCGACGATGTAGTCTTGCTTCAGGTCGGTCACAGCGTTCATGTTTCACTCCGGTGAAGAGTGGCACGCAGGTGACGAGTACGGGAGATGGGCCGCGCCAATTGCATGACAAAAAGCATGCATGGCGGGCGGATAGGTCGACTCGCCTCCGTGCGAAACCACGGATCAGCGAGCGCCGTTGAAGACAGTCCGAGCCTGGCGGATGGCATGGGGCGGCTTTCCCGCCGGCCGGGCAATGTGCTCTGCCCTGGCCCCATCCGTTGCAACGCTCCTCGGAGTGGCGGTATTGTAGCGTGCCCGGCTGCCTTGCGCACCGGCGATTTGCCTGCGCGCCTGCGCCGGCTCCCCGATTCCCTTCCCAGATGATCTCAACGCCACCCCGCACCCTGACCATCGCCGGTTCCGACTCCGGCGGCGGCGCCGGCATCCAGGCCGACCTGAAGACCTTTTCCGCGCTGGGCTGCTTCGGCATGAGCGCCATCACCGCGATCACCGCGCAGAACACGCTGGGCGTGACCGGCGTGCACGCCATTCCGGCCGACATGGTGGCCGCGCAGATCGACGCGGTGGCCAGCGATATCGGCGTCGACGCGGCCAAGACCGGCATGCTCGGCACCGCCGCCATCGTCGAGGCCGTGGCCGCGGCGGCGGACCGGCATGGCATCCGCAAGCTGGTGGTGGATCCGGTGATGATCTCGACCTCGGGCGCGACGCTGTCGGACGACGCCACCACGCAGGCGATGGTGCGGCTGCTGTTCCCGCGCGCGTTGCTGGTCACGCCCAACCTGCCCGAGGCCTCCTACCTGCTGGGCCGCAAGATCACCCGCCGCGCCGAGATGGAGCAGGCTGCCGCCGACCTGATCGCGATGGGCTGCCCCGCCGTGCTGCTCAAGGGCGGCCATCTGGAAGACGATGGCCCGGCCAGCGGTGCCGGCGGGCTGGACGACTTGTTGATGCTGAAGGACGGCACGGTGCGCGTGTTCACGCATCCACGCATCGATACCCGCAACCTGCATGGCACCGGCTGCACGCTCGCGGCGGCGATCGCGTCGCAGCTGGCGCGCGGCGATGCGCTGGAAGTGGCGGCCGGCAAGGCGCTGGACTACGTGGCGCAGGCTATCGCGGCCGGCGCCGGGCTGCGGCTGGGCAGCGGGAACGGTCCGCTGAACCACGCTTTCGCGCCGCGGGCGCTGGGTTGAGGGCCACATGACGATGCTGACCGATATCGACCTGCGCAGCGATCCCGAAGCCGCCTTCTACCTCAAGCATGAAGTCGTCGACGTGGTGTTCGCCTCCGAAGCCGGCGAGCTGATCAGCCGCGAAGGCCCCAACCGCTACCGGCCGGGCGACGCGCTGATCACCAGCCGCACCGGCGATCGCTGGTGCGTGTCGCGCGACCGCTTCGACCCCAAGTACGAAGCCGTGCCGCCGCTCGCGCACGGCCAGGACGGCGCCTACCGCAACAAGCCGATCCCGGTGCTGGCGCGCGAGATGCACGATGCCTTCAGCATCGAACGTAGTGCCGGTGGCGACGTGCTCCATGGCAAGCCGGGCGACTGGCTGATGCAATACGCGCCCGGCGACTTTGGCATCACCGAGCGCGCAAGGTTCGAACAGGTGTACCGGCCGCTGCAGGACTGAGCGGCCGGCCTTCAGGAAGGGATCAGTTGCCGCCGCTGGACAGCGGCACCAGCTTGAACGCGGCCCGCGCCACGCACACCACGGTGCCGGCCGCATCCTTCACTTCCCCCTCGCAGAATGCGATGCGTGCGCCACGGCGCAGGCAGCGCGCCTCCAGCGTCAGCTCGCCGCGCGCGGCGGCCAGGAAGTGGGTCGACATGTCGATGGTGATCACGCCGGTTTCCGTGGGCGCATGTGAGCGCGCGGCACCACTCAGCGTGAAGTCCAGCGTCGCCATCAGCGTCCCGCCATGCACATCGCCACGGCTGTTCACCAGCTGCGGGTGCGCCGGCAGCCGCGTGCGGCAATAGCCCTCCTCGATAAGCTCCGGCTGCAGGCCGAAATAACGCATCAGCGGGACGTCGATGCCGAAGTAGGGCTTCTCGAGCGTGCCGGGCGCGGCGGGGATGATTTCGGCGGAGGGCTGGGAGGACATGGTCGGGATGGCGGGGATGGTGGGCGGGGAATGCTGCCTGCCATCATAGCGGCGGGCTGCCGCTCGGTTTTGGCGGCTGGGCGAATGTCGCACAAATCTTGGCGCTAGCGATACACGTTCCTGCGGTTCCCAAGACGCAGCACGACAACAGTGATGCGCGCGTCTTCGATCTGGCAAATCAAGCGCCAGTCGCCGACCCGGTATTTCCGGTATTCGCCAAGCTCGCTGCCCTTCAGGGCTTCGCCAAGCGAGCGGGGGTCGGCGGATGCCGCGACCCGCTCGCGCAAGAACGTAACAATACGCCTGGCGACCGGGCGGTCCAGTTTGGCAAGTTGTTTCTCTGCCGTTTGCGTGATTTCAATCCGCCAGGCCAAGCCGCGCCTCCAGCTCATCCAGCGTTACCGTGGATTCCTCGCCGGAGCGAACACGCGCGGCAACCTTGTCTGCCAGATACAGGTCTTCAAGGTCATCCAGGTGCTGCATGATGGCCTCACGCGCATAAAACGTCTTGGTGCGGCCGGTGCGTTTGGCAAGGACTTCCAGGCGTTCTTCGATGTCCTCGGGTAGTCGGATGGCGAGCATCGCAGCCCCTCCAAAGTGATTGCTATACAAGTATAGCAACGATGGGGTCATGCCGTCAGAATACCTGCCGCATCGCCACCCGCTGCCGCAATCCCGCCGCCCGTTGCGCCGCCAGTGCATACGCCAGCAGCGGACAAAGCTCCTCATCGCGCAACTGGCGAAACCCCAGCGATGCATAGAACGGCGCATTCCACGGCAAATGCGCAAACGTGGTCAGGTTCAGCGAGCGCAAGCCACCCGCCCGCGCCCAGACCTGCACCGCCCCAACCAGCGAGCGCCCGATGCCGCGGCGCCCGTGCTCCGGGTGGACATCCATTTCATCGAGATAACCGCACTCGCCTTTGCTGCTGGCCAGCGCAAAGCCGGCCAGTGCGCCGCCGCGCTCGGCCACCCACAGGCGGCGTTCGCGCTGCGCGGCTGCAAGTGCCGAAGCCGGTGTGCTGACCAACCGCAGCAGCGCCGGCAGGTCGGCATCCGGGAACAGCGCCGCCGCGGCCAGCTCGATCTCGGGCAGGCGCGGCAGGTCGTCTTCCACCGCCAGGCGAATGCGGGGCGCGGCGGCGGTCGGCGCCATCGCGGGGCGGCGCTCAGGCGGCCGGGAACAAGCTGACCAGGTGAGCCACCGCGGCCGGCACGTCGTCGGCTTCGGTCACGGCGCGCACCACCGCCGCACTGCCGACGCCCACCGCCAGCACTTCGCGCATATTGGTCGCGTTGACGCCGCCGATCCCGACCAGCGACGGGATCACCGGCTGCATCAGCTTCACATAGGCGCGGAAGCGGCCCATGCCTTGCGGCTGGGTCGGCATCACCTTGGTAGTGGTCGGGAAGATCGCGCCCAGCGCCAGGTAGCTCGGGCGGATCGCGGCCACGCGCAGCATCTCGGCGTAGCCGTGGGTGGAGACGCCCAGCCGCAGGCCGGAGGCACGGATCGCGTCCAGGTCGGCGTCGTCCAGGTCTTCCTGGCCGAGGTGGATGCCGTAGATGCCGCTCTGGTCGCCGCCGTTGGCCGCGCGGTAGTCGATCGCGGCCTGCCAGTGGTCGTTGATGAACAGGCGCGAGGTCGACCCCCGCATGGCCTTGGCAGCGCGCGCGATCTCGGCGCGCACTGCGGCGGAGTCATCCGACTTGAAGCGAAGCTGCACCGTCGGCACGTTCAGCGGTGCCAGCCGCTCGATCCACTCGGCAGTCGGCACCACCACGTACAGACCCAGCGCGGGACACGGCACGAACGGGGCGGCCGTTTGCTCCGGCGCCACCAGCGCGGCATGCCGCACGTGCGGGAAGCGGGCAAAGTCCGACGGCCAATCGGCCGAGCCTGGCTCCCAGGCGCGCGCCAGGCACAGTGCGTCATGCGCGGGGAAATGCAGCGACAGGCTCGCCAGCAGCACCGCGACGAACGCGGGCGAATGCGGCTGGTCGGTGTCCGCGGTGACAGAGAACACCCATGTGCCCATCGGCGAGCGCACCGTGTCGATCCACTGGCCGCCTTCGCGGTCGGTCTCGAGCAGCGTGGCGCCGCTGGCGGCGACGCGTGCGATCACGTCCTCGGTGGCTTCGCCGTCGGACAGCAGCACGTCATGCGCGCCCGGCTGCGCCGGGGCATCTTCCAGACGCCAAGCCTGCCAGGGCTTGTCGTCGACGCCGAAGGTCTCGCCATAGTGTTCGAGCACCGCCGCACGCAGCGGGCCGTCACTGGCGGCATGCACGGGGCGGCGCGTCATGCCCGCTGCTCCGTATCCGCATGCCAGAACGGCATGCCGACCACCGGCGTGCTGGCCTGCGCGACCTCGCGCTCGGGCATCGGCCCGGCCAGATAAGCAGTGCGACCCGCTTCCACGGCCTGCGCGAAGGCGCGCGCCATGTTGACCGGATAAGCGGCCTGCGCCACGGCAGTGTTCAGCAGCACGCCGTCGTAGCCCCACTCCATCACCTGCGCCGCATGCGACGGCAGGCCCAGGCCGGCGTCAACGATCAGCGGCGTGTCCGGCAGCCGCTCACGCAGCACGCGCATAGCATGCGGGTTGACCGCGCCGCGGCCGGTGCCGATCGGGGCGGCCCAGGGCATCAGCGCCTGGCAGCCAACGTCGAGCAGGCGGCGGCACAGCACCAGGTCTTCGGTGCAGTACGGCAGCACCTTGAAGCCTTCCTTGATCAGGGTCTCGGCCACGGCGGGCAGGTTCAGCGTGTCGGGCTGCAGCGTGTAGTCGTCGCCGATCAGCTCGAGCTTGATCCACGGCGTTTCGAAGACCTCGCGCGCCATCATCGCGGTGGCGATGACCTCCTGCGCGGTGAAGCAGCCGGCGGTGTTGGGCAGCACCGGCACGTTGAGCGCCTTGAGCATCTGCCAGAAGGCCTGGCCGCCTTCGCCATTGCCGACCGCGCCCTGGCGGCGCAGCGCGACGGTGATCATGGCGGGCGTCGACGCCTGCACGGCCGCTTCAAGCGTGGCCGGCGACGGATAGCGCGCGGTGCCCAGCAGCAGGCGCGAGCCGAACGACTCGCCATACAGCACGAACGGGTCGCGCAAGGTTTCGGAAGGTTCGAATGTCATGGGTCAGCCTCCCGTTACGGGTTGCACGAGGTCGATGCGGTCGCCGGCCGCAAGGGGGGTGTTGGCGTGCGCGGCGCGCGGCACGAACTGGCCGTTGACCGCCGCGGCAAAGGGGGGCGCGATCTGCGCCGCGGTCACCGCGTCCGCCAGCGTGGCGGATTCGGTAAGCGCGAGCGGTCGGCCGTTGAGCAGGATTTCCATGTCAGTCATGCGTTAGTGCAGCAGCCCGGCGGGCGCGACCATGGTGGCTGCGGGCGCTTCGGTGACCGCCTCGATCATGCCGGGCCAGCGCAGCGCCGCCGGCACCGCATGCGCGGCGGGATCGCCCTTGAGCAGCGCACCGACCACCGCGCACGCGGCCTCGGTCACCGCCGGCGCGATCAGGAAGCCGTGGCGGTACAGGCCGTTGACGCGCACCACGCGCGCACGCTGGTCGACGCGGATCGCCGGCAGGTGGTCGGGCCGTGTCGGGCGCCGCTGCACGTTCAGTTCCAGCACGCGCGCCTCGCCAAAGGCGGGATGCAACGAATGCGCCGCCGACAGCAGTTCCAGCGCGGAACGCACGCTCATCGGCGATTCGTCCTCGCTTTCCAGTTCGGTGGCGCCGATCACGTACAGGTCGTTGGGCTTGGGCGCGATATAGATCGGATAGCGCGGATGCAGCAGCCGCACCGGCCGGTGCAGCTTGACGTCGGGCGCATGCACGCGCACCACTTCGCCACGCAGGCCGCGCAGGCCCGGCTTGTCGCCGCCCGGCTGCGCAGGCCAGGCCGAGCGCGCGCCCAGGCCGCGGCAATCCAGCACCACGTCGGCACGGATACCGAGCGTGGGCAGCGTCGCGGCATCGACTTCGCCGGCTTCCCAGACGCAGTGGACGCCTTCGCTGACCGCGCACGACAGCAGCGCGCGCAGCACGCCGCGGTTGTCGAGCTGGCCTTCGCCCGCGAGCAGCAAGCCCTGCGGGAAACGGCCCGCCAGCGCGGGCTCGACCTCGCCCACACCCTTGCCATCCAGCACGCGTAGCCGCTGCGCCACCAGTTCCGGCGGCGCCACCGCGCGCATGCGGCTGGTGAACAGCGACATCTCGCCGCGGTCGCGCGCATGCCAGACCACTAGCGTGCCGTCCTCCTGGAAGAAGACCGGCTCCGGCAACTCGGCCAGCCACGCGCGCCACAGGTCGACGCTGGCGATACCCAGGTCGACGATGCGGCGCTCGGCAATGGCCGACTCCGCCAGCGGCGCGAGCATGGCCGCTGCCACATAGGCGGCCGAGCCCGCGCCGTCCGGACCGGCCCGCTCCACCAGCGCCACGCGGGCGCCGCTGCGTACCAGTTGCCAGGCGGCCAGGCGGCCGGCTAGACCGGCCCCGAGGATGGCGACGTCAAACGACTGCACTGCTGTCATGAGGGGTGTTTGTGCCGGACGGGGCGTGCGGCCGCGCCGGCCTCCTTGTTGTCGGTGCCGCCGCGCGAGGCGCTGCGCGGCGGCGAAACACGAGCGGGCATGGGTGCGAAGCCATGCCCGTACTGCCTGTCACTGCCTTACGAGTAGATCTTGCTGCCTTTCTTCAGGAACTCGATCGACTTCTCTTCCATGCCCTGCTTCGCTTCCTTGGGCAGCGAGGCCGCGTAGTCGCGCACTTCCTGCGTGATCTTCATCGAGCAGAACTTCGGCCCGCACATCGAGCAGAAGTGGGCGATCTTGGCGCCCTCGGCCGGCAGCGTTGCGTCGTGGTACGAGCGCGCGCGTTCCGGATCGAGGCCCAGGTTGAACTGGTCTTCCCAGCGGAACTCGAAGCGTGCCTTGGACAGCGCGTTGTCGCGCAGTTGCGCGCCGGGCCAGCCCTTGGCAAGGTCGGCAGCGTGGGCCGCGATCTTGTAGGTGATGATGCCTTCGCGCACGTCTTCCTTGTCCGGCAGGCCCAGATGCTCCTTGGGCGTGACGTAGCACAGCATGGCGGTGCCCATCCAGCCGATATTGGCCGCGCCGATGCCGCTGGTGATGTGGTCGTAGCCGGGGGCGATGTCCGTCACCAGCGGTCCCAGGGTATAGAACGGCGCCTCGTAGCAATGCTTGAGTTCTTCGTCCATATTGGCCTGGATGCGCTGCAGCGGCACATGGCCCGGGCCTTCGATCATCACCTGCACGTCGTGCTTCCAGGCCTTGGCGGTCAGCTCGCCGAGCGTGCGCAGTTCGCCGAACTGGGCATCGTCGTTCGAGTCGGCGATGCAACCCGGACGCAGGCCGTCGCCGAGGCTGAACGACACGTCATAGGCCTTCATGATCTCGCAGATCTCGTCGAAGTGCGTGTACAGGAAGTTTTCCTTGTGGTGCGCCAGGCACCACTTGGCCATGATCGAACCGCCACGCGAGACGATGCCCGTGACGCGGTCGGCGGTCATCGGCACATAGCGCAGCAGCACGCCGGCGTGGATGGTGAAGTAGTCCACGCCCTGCTCCGCCTGCTCGATCAGCGTGTCGCGGAACATTTCCCAGGTCAGGTCCTCGGCGATGCCGCCGGTCTTGTCCAGCGCCTGGTAGATTGGCACCGTGCCGATGGGCACCGGCGAATTGCGCAGGATCCATTCACGCGTTTCGTGGATGTGCTTGCCGGTGGACAGGTCCATGATGGTGTCGGCGCCCCAGCGGATCGACCACACCATCTTTTCCACTTCCTCGGCCAGCGACGAGGTCACCGCCGAGTTGCCCAGGTTGCCGTTGATCTTGACGCGGAAATTGCGCCCGATCGCCATCGGCTCCAGTTCGGTGTGGTTGATGTTGGCCGGAATGATGGCGCGGCCCGAGGCGATTTCCTGGCGCACGAATTCCGGCGTGATGTCTTCCGGACGCAGCGGCAGGCCGGCGCCCAGCGCGTTGCCGGGGTGCTGGCGCAGCAGCGCCTTGTATTCGGGCTTGTCGTACAGCGCCTGCAGGTTCAGCGACTCGCGCAGCGCCACATACTCCATTTCCGGCGTGATGATGCCCTTGCGCGCATAGTGCATCTGCGACACGTTGGCGCCGGCCTTGGCGCGGCGCGGGTTGGTCAGCTGGGCAAAGCGCAGGTGCGCGGTGGCGGGATCGTTGGCACGGTCGCGGCCGTATTCCGACGACAGGCCCGGCAGCACTTCGGTGTCGCCGCGCTCGTCGATCCACTTGGCGCGCAGCGCAGGCAGGCCGGCCTTCAGGTCGATGTGCACGTCCGGATCGCTGTACGGACCCGAGGTGTCGTACACCGGGATCGGCGGATTCTGCATCTCGCCCTTGTCGGTGCGCGTGGAGGTCTGCAGGATGGTGCGCAGCGGCACGCGGATATCGGGGCGGCTGCCCGTCAGGTAGGTCTTGCTGGAAGCCGGGTAGGCGAATTTCTGGTCGAGGTCGCTTTCGAGCGATTCGAAGGAAGCTGCGGGGGCAGTACGGGCCATGGGTGTCGTCCTCTCTCTTGCGGGGTGGACGAAACCAGGAGCCCTGTGAGCGCTGCCTCGGCCTGGGGCCGGTGTAGCGAGTCCCGGAGGGACAAGAGACTTGGTCTTGTGAAACTTCCCACGCCGGTACTAACCGGATCGGGTTCGAAGGGACTCTCTCAGCCGCACGGCCCATCCGTACGGCACCCCTGTTTCATCCAACGGGGTGAATTTAAGCACAAGCCCCCGGCAGGCGCCACCCCTAATTCGGTCGCAACTGACGTGCGCCAACGTATCCAATGCGCCATGCTGCAACGCGTCATGCGGCTTGCGCCGCAGCCAAGGGCATCCCCCGGCACTCAAACGCTTGTTACGTGCTCTACCATGCAGTAAGACCGTGTCCATCTTCCATGCCGCCATGACCGAAGCTGCCACCCACCGCGTGTTCAACCAGGTGCCCGATCTCGTGCACTACAACCTGTTCGCCACCGATCCCGCCCTGCGCGGTGCGCTGGCGCGGCTCGGCGGCGACTGGCACGCCGATGCGCTCGGCCAGTTCGGCGCGCGCCTGGGCGAGCCGGAGGTCCAGCAATGGGCGGCGGACGCCAACCGCTACACGCCCGAGCTGCATACGCACAGCCGCACGGGCGAGCGCATCGACGTGGTGAGCTTCCACCCGAGCTGGCATGCGCTGCTGTCGCTGCTGCGCAGCCAGCAGTTGCAGTCGCTGCCCTTCGCGCAGCCGCGCGCGGGCGCGTGGGCGGCGCGCACGGCAGGCTACTTCCTGCAGGCGCAGGTGGAATCAGGCTCGCTGTGCCCGCCCACCATGACCCTGGCGAGCATCCCCGTGCTGCGCAAGGAAACCGCGCTGTTTGCCGAACTGGAGCCGCGGCTGTATTCGGCCGAACACGATGCGCGCGACCTGCCCTGGCGCGACAAGACGGCGATCATGATCGGCATGGGCATGACTGAGAAACAGGGCGGGTCCGACGTGCGCGCCAATACCACCGTGGCGCGCCCGGTGGGCGGCGAGGGCCGCGGCGCGGAATATGCGCTGACCGGCCACAAGTGGTTCTTCTCCGCGCCGATGTGCGATGCGCACCTGGTGGTCGCGCGCATGGGCGCCGAAGACGGGCCGCTGTCGTGCTTCTTCGTGCCGCGCTTTCGCGATGACGGCAGCAAGAACCCGATCCTGATCCAGCGCCTGAAGGACAAGCTGGGCAATCGCTCCAACGCGAGCAGCGAGGTCGAATTCCGCGACGCCACCGGCATCCTGATCGGCGAGGAAGGCCGCGGCATCCCGACCATTATCGAAATGGCCACCAGCACGCGGCTAGACTGCGTGATCGGCAGCGCCGCGATCCTGCGCGCGGCCTTCGTGCAGGCGTTGCACCACACGCGCCACCGCAGCGCCTTCGGGCGCCTGCTGGCCGACCAGCCGCTGATGCGCAATGTGCTGGCCGATCTGGCGCTGGAAGCGGAAGCAGCCACGCTGATGATGATGGAACTGGGCCACGCCTTCGAGCACGCCGACGACGATCCGCTCGCCGCCGCGTGGAAGCGCGTGGTCACGCCCGCGGCCAAGTTCTGGGTGTGCAAGCGCACCCTCGAAGCCACCGGCGAAGCGATGGAGGTGTGGGGCGGCAACGGTTATGTCGAGGAAGGCCCGATGGCGCGGCTCTATCGCGAGGCGCCGGTCAATTCGATCTGGGAAGGCTCGGGAAACATCATGTGCCTGGACGTGATGCGCGCGATTCAGCGCAATCCCGACGATGCGGCGCGGCTGCTGCACGACCTGTCGCGCCGCGCCGGCGGCCATCCCGCAGTGCGCGCGGAGCTGGCCTCGCTGCAGGCAATGCTGCGCGAGGCGCCGGAGCATCTCGAAACGCATGCGCGCCGCTTTGCGCAGGGCCTGGTGCTGACCGCGCAGGCGGCGCTGATGCTGGCGCATGCCGATACGGAGAACGCTGAGCTGTTTGTCGCCAGCCGGCTGGGGCGGCAGCATGGGCGCGTGTTCGGCACGCTCGACAGCGACGCCGATACGCTTAAGCGAGTGTTCTCGCGCGGCTTCGAAGGTTAGCGCTGCACGCGGGTATTCACGCCTCCATCGACTCCAGTACCCGCAACATCACCCGCGGCGCGTAGCGGATCAAGTCGTGCGCGCGCTCACCGATCATGATCGCCGGCGCATTGGTATTGCCGCCGATCAGCGTCGGCATGATCGAGGCGTCGACCACGCGCAAACCCTCCACGCCGCGCACGCGCAGCTGCGGATCGACCACCGCCATCGCGTCCATGCCCATGCGGCAGGTACCCACCGGGTGGTAGATGGTATCGGCATGCTCGCGGATCATCTCGCGCACGTCGGCGTCGTCGCTGCCATCGGCACGCAGGTGGGCGGAATACAGTTCGCGTCCGCCGAAGCACGCCAGCTGCGGCTGCGCGAAGATCCTGCGCACGATGCGCACGCCGGCCACCATGTCGTCCAGGTCGCGCACATCGCTCAGGTAGCGCGGGTCGATCAATGGCGCGCGCCGGATATCGCCCGATGCCAGGCGCACCTCGCCGCGGCTGCGCGGGCGCAGCACGCAGACGTGACAGGAATAGCCGTGGCCGCTGTTGAGCTTGCGCATGTGGTCGTCGGCCATGCCGACCACGAAATGCAGCTGCAAATCGGGCTCGGGCAGGTCCGGGCGGCTGCGCAAAAAGCCGCCCGCCTCGGCGAAGTTGCTCGACAGCATGCCGGTGCGCTCGCGCCGGTAGCGCAGGATTTCCGAGAACAGCCGCGCCAGCCCGCCGAACGACACGCCGAACAGTTCGGGCGCCGCCACGCGCTTGTGCAGGATGACGTCGAGATGGTCCTGCAGGTTGGTGCCCACGCCGGGCAGGTCGTGCACGACGCCGATGCCGAGTTCGCGCAGCTGCGCCGCGGGGCCGACGCCCGACACCATCAGCAATTGCGGAGAGCCGAACGTGCCGGCGCAGACGATCACGTCGCGGCGCGCGCGCAGCAGGTGCTGGCGACCGTCGCGCGCGACCAGCACGCCGGCCGCATGGCGGCCTTCGAACACGATACGCAGTGCCTGCGTGCCGGTCAGCACATGCAGCCGCGCGCGACCGCCGTTGCAGGCCTTGTCGCGCACGTTGCCGCCGTGCAGGTAGGCGCGCGCCGCGTTCCAGCGCTCGCCCGCGTGCTGCGTGACCTGGTACCAGCCCACGCCTTCTTGCTCTTCGCCGTTGAAGTCGTCGTTGCGCGGGAAGCCAGCCTGCTGCGCGGCTTCGATAAAGCGTTCGCCGAAGGGGTTGGGGCTGCGCAGGTCGGAAACGTGCAGCGGGCCGTTGCCGCCGTGCAGCGGGTCGTCGTCGCTGCCGGCCAGGCGCTGGTTGCATTCGGCCCGGCGGAAGTACGGCAGCACGTCGTCCCATGACCAGCCGTCGCAGCCGGCGTCGGCCCACGCGTCATAGTCGGCGGGCCGGCCGCGCGTGTAGATCATGGCGTTGATCGACGACGAGCCGCCCAGCCCGCGCCCGCGCGGCTGGTAGCCGCGGCGGCCGTTCAGGCCGGGCTGCGGCACGGTCTGGTACCCATAATTGCGCGCGCCGGCGCGCGGCAGCATCGCGGCTGCCGCGGCGGGTGTTCGTACCAGCACATGGTGATCGTGGTGCCCGGCCTCGAGGAGGGCAATGGTGTCGTCGCCGCTGTCGGCGAGCCGTCCGGCCAGCGCACAGCCCGCCGAGCCCGCGCCGACGATGACGAAGTCATAGGTGGTTTCCATCTGTCTCCCCGCGAGTCCGCAGGCGGCGCGCATGCGTGAGCCGGGCGGGGCCGGACTGACCGGCCGCGCGCGCCCTGTCCGTCCAGCGGATGGCAAGCCGTGAGATTCAGTGTAGACGCTGGCCGCAGGGGTGGAGAAGGACAGTAGGGATGACCCGCGGCGCGATGCAGACGGCCGTTTGAATCGTCCGTCCGGTGGCAAACTTCCATTGCCACCGCTGGCGCGCTACCTTATCTTGCGCGGGCGCACGCGGATCGGATCCAATTGCGCAGCCAAAGGCGCGAGCGTCTGCCTGGCCGGCTGCCGCGATCCGTTTCCATTTCCCGTACACCGATTGCCCAGGAGCGCAGCAATGCGAGAAGTTCCCGACCTGTCGTCCGTCTTTGGCGCCATGCACGGCCGCGTCACGGCGTGACCAGCTGCCGGCCTGGACCCTGCGCGCCGATCGCCTGCAACGGCTGCGGCGCCTGGTGACCGCGAACCAGGCCGCGATTGCCGCCGCGATCAATGAAGACTTCACCAACCGGCCGCGGCAGGAAACCGCGCTGCTGGAAGTGTTCCCGAGCGTGGCCGCCATCGATGATGCACTGCGCCACGGCAAGCGCTGGATGCGCGTGCGCCGCGCCGCCACCGGCTTCTGGTTCCGCCCGGGCCGCTCGCGCCTGGTGCCGCAGCCGCTGGGTGTGGTGGGCATCATGGTGCCCTGGAACTATCCGCTGTACCTGACGGTGGGGCCGCTGGCGGGCGCGCTGGCCGCGGGCAACCGCGCCATGGTGAAGCTGTCGGAATACACACCTCGCTTCGCGGCGCTGTTTGCGCAACTGGCACAGCAGGAATTCGCGCCGGACGAGATCGTGGTGGTCAACGGCGATGCCGAGGTCGCCAGCGCCTTTACCGCGCTGCCCTTCGACCACCTCCTGTTCACCGGCTCGACCGCGGTCGGCCACCATGTGATGCGCGCGGCGGCCGCCAACCTGACGCCGGTGACGCTGGAACTGGGCGGCAAGTCGCCGGCCATCGTCGGCGCCGGCGCGGACCTGGCGCGTGCGGTGGAGCGCATCCTGGTGGGCAAGCTGATGAACGCGGGCCAGACCTGCATCGCGCCGGACTATGTGCTGGTGCCGGAAGACCTGCGCGATGGCCTGGTGCAAGCCGCGCGGCAGTGCGTGAACCGGCTCTATCCCGACCTGGCGTGCAACCCGGACTACACCAGCATCATCAGCCCGCGCCACTTTGCGCGGCTGGCAGGGCTGGTTGACGAAGCGGCGGCGCAGGGCGCGATCGTGGTGCCGCTCTCGGACGCGCAACCCGACGCGCAGGCGCGCCGCCTGCCGCCGGTGCTGCTGCTGGATGCGCCCGAGGGCGTGACGGCGATGCGCGAGGAGATCTTCGGGCCGGTGCTGCCGGTGGTGACGTACCGCACGCTGGATGAAGCGGTCGACTACATCAATGCGCGCCCGCGCCCGCTTGCGCTTTATCTGTTCGAGCGCGACCGCGGCGCGATCGGCCATGTGATGCGCCAGACCGTTGCCGGCGGCGTCACCGTCAACGACACGTTGTTCCATATCGCCCAGGACGGGCTGCCGTTCGGCGGCGTCGGCGCCAGCGGCATGGGGGCCTATCACGGCCAGGCGGGCTTCGACACCTTTTCCAAGGTGAAGCCGGTGTTCCACCAGGCGGCGCTGAATGGCGCCGGCCTGCTCAAGCCGCCCTATGGCAAGACCTTCGAGACGATGCTGAAGCTGCTTCTGCGTTGATCAGGCGTTGATCACGCCTGATCAGGACACCAGCATCGGACGCCCGAGCATGCGCGACAGCACCGCCTCGGGCGAATGGGTGTGGTCGGAGATCGCCTGCGGTTCGAGGTAGATGGTCTGCTCCATCATCGCGCGCCCGCGCATGGCGGCGTGCAGCAGCTGGTCGCTGAACACGATCCAGGTCGAGCCCGGCGGGAAGTGGAATTCCTGCTGCGGCACATTGGCCTGGTAGTCCAGGTCGGCCTTGGCCAGGTCATGCAGCTGCAGCATGCGGTGGTCGTATTCCGAGCGCGTGCGCTTGGTGATATGCAGCAGCTTCATCAGCGCTGCCTGCCCCGGCCACAAGCTGTGCGTCTTGGGCACGAACTTCTGCGCAAAGTCGGCGAACGGCTCGCCCACGCGCCACACCCGCGGCGCGGCCGGGTCGATGTTGTGGAATACGCGCAGCAGGCGCTTGCCCAGCATCGGGTTGGACGGGAAGGAATCGACGTGCAGCCGGGTGTCGTCCTTGCGCCAGCTGACCGGGCGGCCGGCGATCTCGCTCGGGCGCAGCGAGGTGCCGGCGCGCGTCATGTGCGGCACGTACTCGGGGAAGAGCGTACTCACCAGCGCCTCGCTGCTGTCGGCGTAGCGGCGAATCAGCTTGTACAGGTCCGCCAGGTCCTGCTGGCTGCCCTGGGCGCCGCGCACCGCGGTGTCGTCGGCGCGCAGGTTGATGTTCTTGGACTTGCCGTCGGAATAGCGGCTGTCGAGAAAGCGCTCTTCGCCCGGCTCGAAGCGGAAATTCAGGTTCGGGAAGTACAGCACGGCGCCCTGCTCCAGCTCGCGGCGCAGCGTGGCACGCTCCTCGGCCGTGACCTGCGGCGCCCAGTCGGTGTAAGGCTGCGGGCGGATCAGGTTGAGCGTGCCGGCGGCAGCCGGGCGGCTCGGCGATGTGGCAGTGGCAAGGACAGGCGCTTCAGACATGGCATCCTCTGGGAACGGTCACCAGCAAGGGGATCGGCCGCCTGCGGCGGCGGGTCGGGAATGGCTGGATTTTACTCCCTGCGGCCCGCAGTGGCGGCGGCGCCACACATGGAGCCGACCGGGATCAAACCCACATGAAAAAACCCCGCGGGCCCTGGCGGGCCGGCGGGGCTTGCAGTGAAGGCGGGTACGGCTTACAGACCGGCCGCGGCGCGCAGGGCAGCCGCCTTGTCGGTGGCTTCCCACGAGAATTCCGGCTCTTCGCGGCCGAAGTGGCCGTAGGCAGCGGTCTTCTCGTAGATCGGGCGCAGCAGGTCCAGCATCTGCACGATGCCCTTCGGGCGCAGGTCGAAGTGTTCCTGCACCAGCTCGGCGATCTTGGCGTCGGGGATCTTGCCGGTGCCTTCGGTGTAGACCGTCACGTTGATCGGGCGGGCCACGCCGATGGCGTAGCTGACCTGCACCTGGCACTGGCGCGCCAGGCCCGAGGCCACCACGTTCTTGGCCACGTAGCGCGCGGCATAGGCGGCCGAGCGGTCGACCTTGGACGGGTCCTTGCCCGAGAACGCGCCACCGCCGTGCGGCGAAGCGCCGCCGTAGGTATCGACGATGATCTTGCGGCCGGTCAGGCCGCAATCGCCCTGCGGGCCGCCGATGACGAAGCGCCCGGTCGGGTTCACCAGGTACTTGGTTTCCTTCAGCATCTCGGCCGGCAGCACCGCCTTGATGATCTCCTCGATCACCGCTTCACGGATCTGGGCCTGGGTGATGTCCGGCGCATGCTGGGTCGACAGCACCACGGTATCCACGCTGTGCGGCTTGCCGTCGACATAGCGCACCGTGACCTGCGACTTGGCGTCCGGGCGCAGCCAGGGCAGGCGGCCGTCGCGGCGCAGCAGCGACTGGCGCTCGACCAGGCGGTGGGCGTAGTAGATCGGGAACGGCATCAGTTCCGGGGTCTCGTCGCAGGCGTAGCCGAACATCAGGCCCTGGTCGCCGGCACCCTGGTTCAGGTAGTCATCGGAGGCGCGGTCAACGCCCTGGGCGATGTCGGGCGATTGCTTGTCATAGGCGACCAGCACTGCGCAGCCCTTGTAGTCGATCCCGTACTCGGTATTGTCGTAGCCGATGCGCTTGATCGTGTCGCGCGCGATCTGGATGTAGTCGACGTTGGCGGTCGTGGTGATTTCCCCCGCCAGCACCACCAGACCGGTGTTGCAAAGCGTCTCGGCCGCCACACGCGCATACTTGTCCTGCGCCAGGATGGCGTCGAGGACGGCGTCGGAAATCTGGTCGGCGACCTTATCGGGATGGCCTTCGGAGACGGATTCCGAAGTAAAAAGGAAGTCGTTTGCCACGAACTTATTCTCCAGGTTGGCTATTGCGTGCCAGCCCGTTCGGTCCATGGCGGCGACGCTTTAGCGGTATTTCAAGCAGCCCGGTTAGAGCCGCATCGCCCCGCAAGTTGTCAGTTAACTCGGCGATACACGCTATTATACGCGCCTGCCGGGCTCTTGCAGCGCACCAACGGGACCAAAGCAACACTTCGCCGCTGGCCCCCGTGCTGGTCTCCCGATGACGGCACGCTGCGCGCGGAACTGAACACCGCAATCGAAAAAATCGCCTGTTTCCCGTCTGTTCCCCGGCGCAGACCTGGCACAGGCTTCCTTTTCGCGCCTGATGACCTTTCTTTTCTGGCTGATCTCCCGCCTTCCCCTACGCCTGCTGCAAGCCGTGGGCGGCGCACTCGGGCTTCTGGCGGGGCGCCTGCCCGGCCGCTACCGCCAGCGCCTCAGAGAAAACTTCCGCCTGGCGTTTCCGGACGCCACCGACGCGATGATCGACGAAGCCGCCCGCTCGGCGGGGCGCATGATCGTCGAGATGCCCTACTTCTGGAGTCGCCGCAAGATCGGCGCGAAGCTGTACGGCTTTGACGACGACATGTGGCCGGCCTTGGAGGCGCTGCAAGCGCGCGGCAAAGGCCTCATCATCCTGACGCCGCACCTGGGCTGCTTTGAAGTGCTGCCGCAGTCCCACGCATTGCTGCGCCCGGTCACCGCGTTGTTCAAGCCGCCGCACCAGCCCTGGCTGCGCGACTGGATCGAAAAGATGCGCACCCGCCCGAACCTGCATATGGCGCCGGCCACGCCGCGCGGGGTGCGCATGCTGGTCAAGGCCCTCAAGCGCGGCCAGGCGGTGGGCATCCTGCCCGACCAGGTGCCGACCGGCGGCGAGGGTCACTGGGCGCCATTCTTCGGCAAGCCGGCCTACACCATGGCGCTGGTGCACCGGATGCAACAGCTGACCCAGGCGCCGGTGGTGGCGGTGTTCGCCGAGCGGCTGCCGCGCGGCGCCGGCTACCGCGGCCATTTCCGCGTGCTCAACGACGGCGGCCTGCTGCCCGAGGATCCGACCCAGGCCGCCGCCGTGATCAACCGCAATATCGAGCAACTGGTGGCCATGGCGCCCACGCAGTACCTGTGGGGCTACAACCGCTACAAGCATCCGGCCGGGGCCGAACTGCCGCCTGACCCCACCACCAGCACCGCGACCAAGACGACCACTGATCCATCCCTTTCATGAGCCGCGTGTTCACCTGGCTCGGCATCGGCCTGCTGACGGTGCTGGGCAAACTGCCATATCCACTCGTTGCCCGCTTTGGCGAAGCGCTGGGCAGCCTGCTGTACGTGGTCCCGAGCAGCCGCCGGCGCGTGGTGCAGGCCAACCTGCGCCTGTGCTTCCCGGACAAGACCGAGGCCGAGATCGACGCGCTGTCGCGCGAAGGCTTTCGCATCCTGTTCCGCAGCTTTGCCGAGCGCGGCATCTTCTGGACCGGCAACGAGGCGCAGATGCGCCGCTGGGTGCAGATCGACGACCAGGCCGACCTGGTGGCGCTGGACGGCACTCCCCATATCCTGGTGACGCTACACCTGTCGGGCGTGGAGGCCGGCGCGATACGGCTGACCATCCACCTGCGCGAGCACGTGGGGCGCTCCGGCGCATCGCTCTATACCAAGCAGAAGAACGCCCTGTTCGACGGCTTCCTGAAGCACGCGCGCGGGCGCTTCGGCGCCAACATGATTGCGCGCAATGACAGCGCGCGCGACATCCTGCGCTGCCTGAAGAAGGGCGAGGCGCTGCAACTGATCGCCGACATGGACTTCGGCGAGCGCGATTCGGAGTTCGTGCCGTTCTTCGGCGTGCAGGCGCTGACGCTGACCTCGGTGTCGCGGCTGGCACGGCTGACCGGGGCCAGGGTGGTGCCGATCTATACCGAGATGCTGCCCGACTACCAGGGCTACGTGCTGCGCATCCTGCCGGCCTGGCAAGACTACCCCGGCGAAAGCGTCACCGACGACACGCGCCGCATGAACACCTTCTTCGAGGACTGCATCCGCCCGCGCGTGCCCGAGTACTACTGGGTGCACAAGCGCTTCAAGCACCGCCTGCCGGGCGAGCCCGAGATCTACTGAGCGCGCCGGCACGCCCTGCGCCCCACGACTACAATCCCCCTCATGAAACTCCAGTTCACCAAGATGCATGGCGCCGGCAACGACTTTGTCGTGCTCGACGGCATCGGCCAGCAGATCGACCTGACCCCCGCGCAGTGGCGCGCGCTCGCCAGCCGGCACTTCGGCGTGGGCGCCGACCAGATGCTGGTGGTCGAGAAACCCTCGCGCGCGGATGTCGACTTCCGCTACCGCATCTTCAATGCCGACGGCAGCGAGGTCGAGCACTGCGGCAACGGCGCGCGCTGCTTCGTGCGCTTTGTCACCGACAAGGGCATGACCGACAAGCGCTCGGTGCGCGTGGAGGTGATGAACGGCGTGATTACGCTGACGCTGCAGGACGACGGCCAGGTCACGGTCGACATGGGTGCGCCCGAGCTGGAACCGGCGCGCGTGCCGTTCCGTGCCGAAGGCCTGCCGACCCGCAGCCAAGGCGCCGACACGCTCTACGGCCTGGAAGTCAACGGCCGCACCGAATGGATCTCGGCCGTGTCGATGGGCAATCCGCACGCGGTGCAGGCGGTGGACGACGTGGAGAACTTCCCGGTGCTGCAGGACGGCCCGGTGTTGGAATACCACTCCGCCTTCCCCAACCGCGTCAACGCCGGCTTCATGCAGGTGGAAGACCGCCACACCATCCGGCTGCGCGTCTACGAGCGCGGCGCCGGCGAGACGCTGGCCTGCGGCACCGGCGCCTGCGCGGCGGTGGTGGCCGGCATCCGGCGCGGGCTGCTGGACTCGCCGGTGCGGGTGCACACCCACGGCGGCGAACTGACCATCGCCTGGGATGGCGGTTCGGAGCCGGTGCGCATGACCGGTCCGGCGACCACCGTGTTCGAAGGCAGCATTGACCTGGCAGCCCTGCCGGCCTGACCATAGGGGCTGCGCGCCCCTTTCCGTCCTCTCTTCCGCCTTACCGCCGACGGCAGCCGGCGGCGCGCCCAGTCCTTTTGATCTTGCAGGTCAGACCGATGGAGCGCCCCATGCCGCTGGACGATTTCCGAATTACTTCAGGCAAGCGATTCCGCCTTGCTGACTTCGACCCGGGCAGCAAGCCGCTCTCGTGCGGCAAGAAAGAGGAAGATCTCGCCCGCATCATCGAACTGAGCAACGCGCTCGACGCGCAGCAGGACATCTTCTATGCCGAGCACCGCCGCAAGCTGCTGGTGGTGCTGCAGGGCATGGACACCAGCGGCAAGGACGGCACCGTGCGCGGCGTGTTCCGCAGCTTCGATCCGCTGGGCATCCGCGTGGTGGGCTTCAAGGCCCCGTCGCCGGAAGAACTGGCGCGCGACTACCTGTGGCGCATCCACCTGCAAGTGCCCAAGGCGGGCGAAATCGTGGTGTTCAACCGCAGCCATTACGAAGACGTGCTGATCACGCGCGTGCACGGCTGGATCGACAATGCCGAATGCGAGCGCCGCTTCCGCCAGATCCGCGCGTTTGAGGCCATGCTGACCGAGACCGGTACCACCATCGTCAAGTGCTTCCTGCATATTTCGCGCGACGAGCAGAAGGCGCGGTTGGAGGCTCGCCTGGCGGATCCGGAGAAGCACTGGAAGTTCGATACCACCGACCTGGCCGAGCGCAAGCGCTGGAAGGCCTACATGGACGCCTACGAGGCGGCGATCCTGGCGACCAGCACGCCCGAATGCCCATGGTACGTGGTGCCGGCCGACTCCAAGACTCACCGCAACCTGATGGTGGCGGAAATCCTGACACAGGTGTTCGCAGAACTGAAACCCGCCTATCCGCCGCCGCGGCCCGAACTGGCGCAGGTGAAGGTCGAGTAGCGCGGCCGGCGCCGGCGCGGCTCAGCCGCCGTTGCCGCGGTGCACGTCGTGGGTGACGAAGGGATGCTCGCGGCTGGGCATGGCCAGCCATTGCGGGTGGCGCAGCGTCTGGCGGATATCGTCCAGCCCGCTGGTCCAGTGCTCATGCATGGTCAGCGAGCCGAACTGGTAATCCTTGGCCATGTTCTCGAACGACTTGTCGCGGTAGATCAGCTGGATCACGTTGCGGCGCGCGTCGCAGGCCTGCTCGGCGGCGCGCCGGTACCACGCGTTGTCGCGCTTTGCCTGCGGCACCAGCGCCATCACTTCATTGAGCATGCGGCGCATGTTCTGCTGCTCGCGCATGTAGTCCGTAATGGCGCGCGTGCGGCTGGAATAGCGGATGTCCTTCTCGCGCTCGGCCACGTCGATCAGGTCGTGCGGCAGCTTGCCGCGCGCGCTCCACAAGTCTACCTGGAAGATCAGCGCGTCGCGCCGCGGCTGCGCGGTCAGCACCTCGGCCAGCGGTGTGTTGGAGACCAGGCCGCCGTCCCAGTAGTACTCGCCATCGATTTCCACCGCCGGGAAGCCTGGTGGCAGCGCGCCCGAAGCCATGAAATGCTCGGGGCGGAGTTTGTCGCGGGTGTTGTCGAAATAGGCGAAATTGCCGGTGCGCACATTGACCGCGCCCACCGAAACACGCATCAGGTCGGGGCGGTGGTTGATCAGGTCGAAGTCGGCAAAGCGCTCCAGCGTCGCCTTCAGCGGCGTAGTGTCGTAGAAGCTGGCGCGGGTTGGCTCGGCATAGCGCGACAACAGCTCCGGCCAGCTGCGCGGCTGGAAGAAGCCGCGCTGGCCTTCGAACATCGCGCGCGCGGCGTGCAGGCCGTCGAACCAGATGCGCAGCGGCTCCGGCCAGGTTTCTGCATGATCGATCAGCCAGGTATGCGACAGGCTCGGCAGCCACGGCTGCGCGCAGATGTGCTCCCAGAAGGCGCACAGCTGCTCGACCCGGCGCTCCGGCGGATTGCCGGCGATCACCGCGGCATTGAGCGCGCCGATGGAGATGCCGGCGACCCAGTTCGGGTAGATGCCGCCCTCGGCCAGTCCCTGGTACACGCCGGCCTGGTAGGCGCCCAGCGCCCCGCCACCCTGCAGCACCAGCGCGCGCACGGCATAGGCTTCATGCGCGGGACGGTCCGGGGCCTTGGCGGCCTGGCGCACCGGCTTGCGCGGGCGCACTTGGGCGCCGCGCTCGGCGAGGGAATCGGCCTGGTTGCCGTTTTCAGCCTGGGCGGATGGCGTTGCCGCCTGCCCTGCCTTTTCTTGTTGCTCTTGCCGTTCCTGCCGCTCTTTTGCCGCCACGCCGCGCTCCCTGCCAGTTAGAAAGTCCGCCTGCCCCGCTATCCGATGATGGGACGCTGCTGTCAGCGCCCACCGCCATCAACGGCTTCAGACGCCGTAGCGCTGACGGTAGGCCGCCACCGCCTCGCGCGAGGCGGACAGCGCCGGATCCTGCGACGCATCGAGGTAGGCCAGCAAGTCCTTCAGGCTGGCGATCGCGATCACCGGGATGCCGAATTCACGCTGCACGTCCTGCACGGCGGAATGCGTGCCGACCTGCTCGGCGGTGCCGCTCTTCTCCATGCGGTCCAGCGCGATCAGCACCGCGGCGGGCTCGGCACCGGCGGCCCGGATCATGTTGACGGACTCGCGCACCGAGGTGCCGGCCGAAATCACGTCGTCGACGATGACGACCTTGCCCTGCAGCTTCGCGCCCACCAGCGTGCCGCCTTCGCCATGGTCCTTGGCTTCCTTGCGGTTGTAGGCGAAGCCGACGTCACGTCCCATGCCCGCCAGCGCCACTGCGGTGGCCGACGCCAGCGTGATGCCCTTGTAGGCCGGCCCGAACAGCACGTCGAACTGCACGCCCGAGCCCAGCAGGGTTTTCGCATAGAATTGCGCCACCTGGCCGAGCATCGCGCCCTGGTTGAACAGGCCGGCGTTGAAGAAGTACGGCGACTTGCGGCCAGCCTTGGTGACGAACTCGCCAAACGACAGCACGCCGGCATCGAGCGCAAAGCGGATAAAGGTCTGGCTGAGGTCGGCGCCCTCTTGCGTGCTTGCAGGCGTGTTCTGCGTCATCATTTCTCTCTGAATTCAAAATTTCCCGAGATGTTACGGATTATCAGCGCCAACCTCAACGGCATCCGCTCCGCGTCCAAGAAGGGCTTTTTCGACTGGATGGGCAAGCAGGACGCGGACATGGTCTGCGTGCAGGAACTGAAGGCGCAGGCCGCCGACATGACCGAAGCGTTCCTTGCGCCACATGGCTACCACGGTTATTTCCACTACGCCGAGAAGAAGGGCTACAGCGGCGTGGGCCTATATACGCGCCACAAGCCTGAGCGTGTGGTCACCGGCTTCGGCAATACGGAATTCGACAGCGAAGGCCGCTATGTCGAAGTGCAGTATCCGCACCTGGCGGTGATATCGGTGTACGTGCCGTCCGGCTCCAGCAGCGAGGAGCGCCAGCAGGCCAAGTTCCGCTTCATGGAATCGTTCCTGCCACACCTGCTGCAACTGAAGGCGAGCGGGCGCGAGATCGTGCTGTGCGGCGACGTCAACATCGCGCACAAGGAAATCGATATCAAGAACTGGAAGGGCAACCTGAAGAACTCAGGCTTCCTGCCGGAAGAGCGTGCATGGATCGGCGAGCTGTTCGACACCCACGGCTATGTCGACGTGTTCCGCAGGCTGGACCCGCGCCCGGACCAGTACACGTGGTGGAGCAACCGCGGGCAGGCCTATGCCAAGAACGTGGGGTGGCGCATCGACTATCACCTGGCCACGCCGAAGCTCGCCGAGACCGCGCATATCTGCTCGATCTACAAGGACGAAAAGTTCAGCGATCACGCGCCGCTGTCGATCGATTACGACTATCCGCTCTGAGCGGTTGCCATCAAGCCGCCCGGACTTCTTCAAGCAGCTCCGGGTGGCGGTCGAGCAGCTTCAGCAGCTTGACCAGCGCCAGCGGCGGCTTGGTCTTGCCGGTTTCATAGCGCGAGAACGCGTTGACGCCGCCGCCAAAGATCTCGGCGGCTTCGCGCTGGTCGAGGCGGAGCTTCTTGCGCACGCCGGTGATGTAGGCCGGATCGACGAACGCGGCATTCACCTGCCGGCTGAACGCGTTCATCAGTTTCATCACCCGGTCGCTTTCCTGCCAGTCGGTCACGGACTCACCGCAGGCCGGGCAGGACTGTCCGCGCACTTTTTCTAGCACGGTGGTTTCGCCGCGATAGGTGTAAGGGATGTCGCGGACATCGGCCAGCAGTTCGGCCGCGCCGCATTCGGGGCATTTCACTGCACAGCTCCTTTCATCGCGCCTTGAACGACACGACCAGCAGGCCTTCGGTCACCGTCAGCTTCAGGTACACCCCGCCATACCGCGTAACCGGACGGTAGACGTCCTGCCAGACGGTGTGGTCGGCGTAAGTGGGCCGGACGCAGCGCGCCGATTACCTCGGCCAGCCCTGCCATGTCCAGCCCCAGCGCCACGGCCCCATCGCGGGCGGTTCGCGTGACCGTGACCCGCCGTGCTGCCAGAAGCTCCCGCACCCGCCACAGCGAGTAATGCGCCGTCCCCTTCTCCATGCAAATTAACCTACTTGGTTATATTCTGCAAGCGCCGAACTGTGCCAGATCGCAATATTCCAACCGGTGCAAACCCTGCGACCCGCCCCCATCCCCGCTACAATGCAGGGTCCCCACCGGGTCCGGCAGGGGACATTTCGCATATCCCGCGCATATCCCGCATTTCATTGAGCGAGTCCGCCATGGTTTTCAAAGTGTTCGTCGATGGTCAGGAAGGCACCACCGGTCTCCGGCTGCTTGACTATCTTTCCGGTCGTCCCGACGTGGAACTGCTGCGCATTGCCGATGACAAGCGCAAGGACCCGGCCGAGCGAGCACGCTTCCTGAACGCCGCCGACGTTGCCTTCCTGTGCCTGCCCGACGTGGCCTCGCGCGAGGCGGTGTCGCTGGTGACCAACCCGAATACCTGCGTGATCGACGCCAGCACGGCGTTCCGCACCTCCGACAACTGGGCCTACGGCCTGCCCGAACTGGTGCGCGGCCAGCGCGAGAAGATCCGCGCCAGCAAGCGCATCGCGGTGCCGGGCTGCCACGCCAGCGCCTTCGTGATGGCGGTGCGCCCGCTGGTGGATGCCGGCGTGCTGCCGCCGGACTACCCGGTGTCGGCGTTCTCCCTGACCGGCTACAGCGGCGGCGGCAAGAAGATGATTGCCGACTTCGAAGCCGGCGGTAACCCGAAGCTGCACAGCCCGCGCCCCTACGCGCTCGCGCTGCAGCACAAGCACCTGCCCGAGATGCGCGTGCAGGGCGGCCTGTCGCAGGACCCGATCTTCAACCCGATCGTCGGCAACTTCCTCAAGGGCCTGGCGGTGACGGTGCCGGTCTTCGGCGAGCGCCTGGCGCGCAAGGTAAGCCCGGAGCAGATCGTCGAGATCTACCGCAAGCACTATGAGGGCGAGCAGTTCGTGCGCGTGCTGCCGTACAACAGCGAAGAGAACCTCGACGACGGCTTCTTCGACGTGCAGGCCAACAACGACACCAACCGTGTCGACCTGTTCGTGTTCGGCACGCCCGAGCGCCTGAACCTGGTTGCCCGCCTGGACAACCTGGGCAAGGGCGCGGCCGGTGCGGCGGTGCAGTGCATGAACGTGCATGTGGGCGCCGATGAGGCCACGGGTCTGAGCGCCTGAAGCGGCGGCAACCCTGAACGAGAAAAGCCGGCAATGCCGGCTTTTTTCTTTTGCAGCGGAATGCGCCTCAGCGCTTCAGCGGCTTCTGCCGGTCGTCGTCGCCGCTGTCCACTGGCGCATCGCCCAGGCCCGCCATATTGGCGCGGTACGGCGGCAGCTTGTCCACCGTCGAGTTGATCGCGCGCGCGTAGAGCGGGAGCACCTCGGGCAGGTGCTTTTCCAGGTCGGCGATGCGGCTGCGCCCGGAAGGGTGCGTGGACAGGAACTCGGCGCCGGACTGCGACACCTTGCCCATTTTCTGCCACAGCGTGATCGCTGCGCGCGGGTCGAAGCCTGCCCGCGCGGCAACATCCATGCCGATCAGGTCCGCTTCGGATTCATCCGCGCGCGAGAAGCGCAGCGTCAGCAGGTGCGCGCCGGTGCCCAGCGCCATATTGCCCAGGTTGCCGAAGCCGAACAGCTGGGAAATCACGTTGGCGCCCAGGTTGGTGATCTCGGACTTGGCGGCGCGCTCGCGCGCGTGCTCCTGCAGCGCGTGGGCGATCTCGTGGCCCATCACCATCGCGACCTCGTCGTCGGTGAGCTTGAGCTGGTCGAGCAGCCCGGTATAGACGGCGATCTTGCCGCCGGGCATGCAAAAGGCATTGACCTGCTTGGAGCCGATCAGGTTGACCTCCCACTGCCACTGGCGCGCGCGCTCGTTCCAGCGCACGGTATGCGGCAGCAGCCGCTTGCCGATGGCGCGCAGGCGGATCAGCTGCGGGTTGTTGTCGGCGGCCAGTGCATGCTTGGCGATGGCCTCCTGCTTGAGCTGTTCGTACTCCTGCGTGGCCTGCTGCTCGATGGCCTCGGCCGGCACGATGTTGCGCACCGCCGAGCCGCCGCGGTTGAGCCGGATGCCGTCGGCATCGCCTTCCTGCGCCGGCGCGGGCTGGCTCCAGGCCATGGGCAACGCCACCGCGGCCAGCGCCAGCGCGCGGGCCAGCCGGGTACGGGCGGGACGCTGAACACCTTGCAAGCGGCGGAGCATGTGCGGTTCCTCGGGCGCAGTCAGGAAGCGGAAAAGCCCGCCGCGCAGTGCCGCATGTGGCGGCGAGGCGGACGGGTGATGCAATAATACACGGCGCCCGCGCAGCCGCGCGGCGCCACACGCCTGCCCCGTTCATGACTTTCCAATCGTATCTCGACATCTTCCGCAACCGCCGCATTGGCGCCATGCTGGCGCTGGGCTTCGCCTCCGGGCTGCCGCTGGCGCTGACTTCCGGCACCTTGCAGGCGTGGATGACGGTCGAGGGGCTGGATATCAAGACCATCGGCTTCTTCTCGCTGGTCGGGCAGGCCTATATCTTCAAGTTCCTGTGGGCGCCGCTGATGGACCGCTACACGCCGCCGCTGATGGGGCGCCGGCGCGGCTGGCTGCTGGTGACGCAGGTGGGCCTGGTGCTGGGCATTGCCGCCATGGCCTTCTGCCCGCCGCGCGAGGCGTTGTGGACACTGGCGGCGTTGGCCACGCTGGTGGCCTTCCTGTCGGCCTCGCAGGACATCGTCTTCGATGCCTACAGCACCGACGTGCTGCGCCCCGCCGAGCGCGGCGCCGGTGCGGCGGTCAAGGTGCTGGGCTACCGGCTGGCGATGCTGGTCTCGGGCGGCCTGGCGCTGTGGCTGGCCGACCGCGTGCTCGGCTGGCAGCAGACCTACCTGCTGATGGCGGCGCTGATGGGCGTGGGTATCGTCACCCTGCTGTGGGCCCCCGAACCGGACGTGCCGGCGCGCGCGCCGCGCACGCTGGAAGAGGCCATACTCGGCCCGCTGCGCGACTTCTTTGCGCGCCCGGGCGCATGGTGGCTGCTGCTGCTGATCGTGCTGTACAAGCTCGGCGACGCCTTTGCCGGCAGCCTGTCGACCACCTTCCTGATCCGCGGCGTGGGCTTCTCGGCGGGCGAGGTCGGCATCGTCAACAAGACCCTCGGGCTGGCCGCCACCATCATCGGCGCGCTGTTCGGCGGCACGCTGATGGTGCGGCTGGGGCTGTACCGCTCGCTGATGCTGTTCGGCATGCTGCAGGCGGTGTCGAACCTGGGCTACTGGATCCTGGCGGTGACGCCGGCGCACCTGTGGACCATGGGCGCGACCATCGCCGTGGAGAACCTGTGCGGCGGCATGGGCACGGCGGCCTTCGTGGCGCTGCTGATGACGCTGTGCAACCGCTCGTTCTCGGCGACGCAGTACGCGCTGCTGTCGGCATTGGCTTCGGTGGGCCGGGTCTATGTGGGCCCCACCTCCGGCTATATGGTCGAGGCCTGGGGCTGGGCGCCGTTCTACCTCGGCACGGTGGCGGTGGCGCTGCCGGGCGTGATGCTGCTCTGGGTCATGCGCAACACCGTGCACCGCTACGAGGCCCAGGCGCGCGAAGCGATCGCCTGAGCCTTATTCCTTGTAGTAGACGATCTGGTGCGAACTGGCGATCAGCTCGCCGGCCGGGCTCCACAGCTGCGCGCGCTGGTCGAAGAAGCCCTGGCGGAACACCTGCGCCTGCGCGCTGGCCAGCACGTGGCTGTCGCCCAGCGCCGCCAGCGTCTGCGCATCGGCATGGAAATAGGTGGTCATCGACACCGTGCCGGCCGGCACGAAGCCCGCGCGCTTGAGGAAGATGCGCGGGTAGAAGCTGTCCGCCCACGCCGCCACCGCGGCGAAGTCTGGCGTGCGTGCCGGCGCATCGCGCAACCAGAACTGCGTCAGGCTGTCCGGGTGCTCGGTGCCGGGCTCGGCGGTCGGCTTGGCGCCGCGCACCGGGCGCATGTCGTAGGATTTGAGCCAGCGCACCGGCGCAAACCCGCCCATGGCCGGCAGCGTGTCGGCGGCCGGGACCTCCGGCATCACCGCCTCGCCGCAGTCCCAGGTCTCGCGGCGCACGGCAAACATGGCGGTGGCGGTGGTGGCCACACCATCGCCCTGGCGCAGTTCCAGGGTCCAGTGCTGAGTCGAGCGGTTGGTGCGCACCGGGCGCGCCTCGATCTCGAACGGTCCTTCGGCGATCGGTCCGGCAAAGTTGACGGTCAGCGAAACCGGGTCGCCCAGCCGCTGCGGATGGTCCAGCGCCGCCTGCAGCAGCGTGGCGGCGGTGATGCCGCCGAACGGACCGATCATGTTCCAGTACGCCGGCGTGGTGCGGCCGAGGAAACGGTGCTCGCCGGCGGCCTCCAGCGCGATCGCATCGTCAAAGGAATGGAGCGCAGCAGGAGCGGCGGCAGTCTGGGGAGCGATAGCTGACATGGCGATGGGGGCGAATAGCACGATCGTTCGATGAGCTGCCTACACTAGCCGTAGTCAGACATTTGGTCAACACGATCATGCATCAGGCGCCCGTCCAGCGTCCTCGGGGTGCCGCATCAGCCCTCCGCCCGCCGCCGCAGCGGCAGGCTCCAGCCCAACTGGTTGGCGATCACGCCCAGCAGCACCAGCGCCATGCCGGCGACCTGCAGCGGGCCCAGCACCACGTCGAACACCAGCACGTCGATCACGATCGCCACCAGCGGGTAGATGAAGGACAGCGTCGCGATCGACACCACGTTGAGCCGCTGGAAGGCGCCATACAGCAGTGTGTACATCACGCCGGTATGGACCAGCCCCAGCGCCAGCAGCGCGGCCCAGGTGCCAGCGTCGTAGCTGCCTGCCGCGGGATGGGCCAGCGGCGCCAGCATCATCACGCCCAGCACCATCTGCAGCCCGGCGATCTGGCCAGGAGGGATCGCCTGCAGCCGGCGCGTGGCCAGGGTCGTCACCGCGTACAGCAGCGCGGCCAGCAGGCCCAGGCCGATGCCGGCCAGCATCGCCGCGCCGGTGGCGCCGTGCTCGAGCCCGGTGATCAGCATTACACCGGCAAAGGCCAGCACCAGCCACGGCAGCCGCGCGAACGGGAACGGCTCGCGCTGGACCACCGAGGTCAGCAACAGCAGGAAGAACGGCTGGGTGTGATAGACCACGGTGGCAATGGCGATGCCGCTGTAAGCGTACGCCGAGAACAGCGCCAGCCAGTTGAGCACCAGCGTGACACCGCCCAGCACCAGCCAGCCGAGCTGCGCGCGGGTCATCCGCACCCAGCCGCGCTGCAGCGTCAGCACGCCCAGCAGCGCCGCGCCGCCGAACAGGCAGCGGAAGAACACCACATCGAGCGGCGCCTGGCCGCTGGTGACCACGAACCAGCCGATGGTGCCGGACAGCAGCATGGCCGCGACCATGCGCCAGGCGCCGCCTGGCAAGGGTTGTTGGGAGGGCATGAGGGACTCCGCTCAGAGTGATGGCCGCATTGTTCCACCATGCAATCCGCTCAACAATCCCGTCTCAGCTCAATTAGTATTTGATCTGAAGTCAAAGAATGAGGACGTGCGATGCTGGATGCACCACTTAATGCGATGGCCGTATTTGCGCGCGTGGTCGAGTGCGGCAGCTTCTCGGCCGCCGCGCAGGACCTCGGCATGACCCCGTCGGCGGTCAGCCGCCACGTGTCGCGGCTGGAAGCGACGCTGGGCGCGAGCCTGCTGCAGCGGACCACGCGCGCCTTTGCGCTGACCGAGCTGGGCCAGTCGGTCTATGCCGCCTGCGCACGCATGACCGCCGCCGCGCGCGAGGTCACCGCGCTGGCCGGCGAGCACGGCGGTACGCCGCACGGAGTGCTGCGCGTCAGCGCCCCGGTTTCGTTCGGGCAAGCCTGGCTGGCGCCGCGGTTGCCGGCGCTGCTTGCCAGGTACCCGGGGCTGGACCTGCAGCTGACGCTGGCCGACCGCATGGTCGACCTGGTCGAGGAAGGCCTGGACGTGGCCGTGCGCATCGCCCGCGAACTGGCGCCAGGGCTGGCCGCGCGGCCGCTGCGCGAGGTGCGCTACCGGCTGGTGGCCTCGCCCGGCCACCTGGACCGCCACGGCACCCCGGCCACGCCCGCCGAACTGGCGGCCGCGCGCTGCCTCTACCTCGGCTACGGCAACTTCGGCGAACGCTGGACCATGCGCCGCCAGGCCGGCGGCGAGACCGTGGTGGTGCGCATCCCGCCGCGCCTGACGCTGAACAACAGCCTGGCGATCATGACCATGGTGGAGCGCGATGCCGGCATCGGGCTGGTGCCGGACTTCTCGCTGGGCAGCGCCCTCGAGGATGGCCGCGTGGTGACAGTGCTGCCGGACTGGGACATCCTCGAGCCCTACATCGGCACCGCCTACGCGGTGTATACGCCGACGCGGCACGTGCCGCCCAAGGCGCGGGCCTTTGTCGACCACCTCGCCGCGACCGCCGGCGACGCGCCGGTCTAGCTGAGCCTCACCCCTTGCCGAGGACCCGCCGCAGCAACCACAGCATGGCCTCGCGCACGCGTGCTGCATCGGCGCCCGCCTCGATCTCCAATGCCGCGCGGTCGAACGCCGCCGACAGCAGCGGCGCTAGCGCGCGCACTGCCATGTCGCACCGCTGGCCGACACCCGCGGTATCCAGCCCCTCGCGCAGCGTGCGGGCGGCGTTGGCCTCGTCCAGCGCCAGCGTTTCGCGCAGCCCCAGCGCCGCCGGCCCCTCCACCAGCAGCAGCCGCGTGCGGCCCGGCACGGTCATCGCATCCAGGTAGGCCTGCGCGCCGGCGATCAGGGCCTCGGCAGGGTCCTGCCCATCGGGCGTGGCCGCCTCGATATCGGCGGCGACCGCCGCCGCTTCCTCGGCCAGCACGTGCCGGAACAGGTCGCGCTTGTCGGCGAAATGGTGGTACAGCGCGCCGCGCGTGATGCCGGCGGCGGCGCAGACGTCAGGCGTCGAAGTCTCGCCATAGCCGCGGCTGACGAACAGCGTGCGCGCGGCATCGAGCAGCGCCTGCCGGGTTGCCTCGGTACGTTCTCGGTTCGAGCGGGCCACGCATTTCCTCCTTGCATACATGCAGCCTGTATCTTAATATCAATTTACATACAGTCTGCATGTATCTAACAACCGAAAGGAGCGGCATCGTGAAAGTCACCAGCTACTACCCCGTCATCATGACCGGCGACGTTGCCGGCACGGCCGCGTTCTACCAGCGCCACTTCGGCTTCGTGGCCCTCTTCACCAGCGACTGGTACGTACACCTGCAGCTAGCGGACGACCCGGCGGTCAACCTGGCGGTGCTGGACGGCAGCCACGAGACCATCCCCGCTCTGGCGCGCGGCCAGTGCGCGAAGGGCTTGCTGCTGAATTTTGAAGTGGAAGACCCCGATGCGATCCATGACCGCCTGCGGGCGGCCGGGCTGCCAATCCTGCTGCCGCTGCGCGACGAGGCTTTCGGGCAGCGCCATTTCATCACCGCCGACCCCAACGGCGTGCTGATCGACATCATCAAGCCGATCCCGCCGTCGGGAGAATTTGCGGCGCAGTACGAGGCCGGCGCGCTGCCGGGCTGAAGCCGATGGGCCCCGCTCAGGCCGCGCAGACCCGGTACACCGCCAGGCTGCCGCGCCAGTTGACGCCCCAGCTGACGGTCACGCCCTCGTGCATCACCACGCGGTCGATCACGCGCAGCCCGACCTTGGGCGCGAGCGCCTCGAAGTCGCTGATGGTCAGCACGCGCACGTTGGGCGTGTTGTACCACTGGTAAGGCAGCGACTCCGACACCGGCATGCGCCCGCGGAACACCGACAGCCGGTGCGGCCAGTAGCCAAAGTTCGGGAACGAGACGATGCACTCGCGCCCCACCCGCAGCGTGTCGCGCAGCACCTGCGCGGTGTTGTGGATGGTCTGCAGCGTCTGCGACAGGATCACGGTGTCGAAGCTCTTGTCCTCGAACAGCGCCAGCCCGCCCTCCAGGTTTTGCTGGATGACATGCACGCCCTTCTGCGCGCACGCCAGCACGCCTTCGTCGCGGATCTCGATGCCGTAGGCCTGCACATCGAGTTCGTCCTGCAGCACGCGCAGCAGGCTGCCGTCGCCGCAGCCCAGGTCGAGCACCGTGGAATTGGGTTCGATCCAGCGCGCGATCGCGCGGAAGTCGGGGCGCAGCGCCAGGATATTGGGATTGGCCAGGGCGTTCATGCGCCGATCTCCTCTGCGATACGGTCGTAATAGGCGCGCATCAGGTTGTGATAGCGCGGGTCGTCGAGCAGGAAGGCGTCGTGACCATGCGGCGCGTCGATCTCGGCGTACGAGACCGGGCGCTTGTTGTCCAGCAGCGCCTTGACCAGTTCGCGGCTGCGGCTGGGCGCGAAGCGCCAGTCGGTGCCAAAGCTCGCCACCAGGAAGCTGGCCTGGGTCTGCGCGATGGCGCGCGTCAGGTCGCCGCCGTAGGCCAGCGCCGGGTCGAAGTAGTCGAGCGCTCGCGTAATCAGCAGGTAGGTGTTGGCGTCGAAGTACTCGGCGAACTTGTCGCCCTGGTAGCGCAGGTAGCTCTCCACCTGGAACTCGACATCGAACGAGAAGCGGATGTCGTCGGTCTTGAGCTCGCGGCCGAATTTCTCGGCCATGTCCTCGTCCGACAGGTAGGTGATATGGCCGATCATGCGGGCCACGCGCAGGCCGCGCTTGGGCTTGACGCCATGCGCGTAGTAGTTGCCGCCGTGGAAGTCGGGGTCGGACAGGATGGCGCTGCGCGCGACCTCGTTGAAGGCAATGTTCTGCGCCGACAGCTTGGGCGTGGATGCGACCACGATGCAGTGGCGCAGCCGGTCCGGGTACATCAGGCTCCAGGCCACCGCCTGCATGCCGCCGAGGCTGCCGCCCATCACTGCGGCGAACTGCGTGATGCCGAACGCGTCGGCCACGCGCGCCTGCGCGTTGACCCAGTCTTCCACCGTCACCACCGGGAAGCTCGCGCCATAGGGCTGGCCGGTGGCGGGGTTCACGCTCATCGGTCCGGTCGAGCCAAAACACGAGCCCAGGTTGTTGACGCCGATGACGAAGAAGCGGTTGGTATCGAGCGGCTTGCCGGGGCCGACCATGTTGTCCCACCAGCCCACGTCGCGCGGGTCGTCAGCATAGACGCCGGCCACATGGTGCGAGGCATTGAGCGCGTGGCAGACCAGCACCGCGTTGGAGCGGGCCGCATTGAGCGTGCCGTAGGTCTCGACCATCAGGTCGTAGCCGGCGATGGACGTGCCGTTGCGCAGCTTCAGCGGCTCGGCGAAATGCATGCGCTGCGGCGTGACCACGCCGACCGAATCGGGCGGCAGGGCGAGCGCGCTGGGCGCGGCAGACGGCAGGGCGACATCAGTCATGGAATCCGGGCCCGTGGCGAACGGGCATAAAAAAACCCGACCGGCATTTGCGTATGCAGCATCGCAGCCAAGTCGGGATTCACTGGATTCCTTGCGGGATTCCGCGTGCCGGCGCCATCCATTGCAGTGGTGACATGGGGCGCCGACCCAACCTCTTTAGCCGCATTTATAGTGGCAACCCGGACCTTGGTCCCTTGGCTGCCGCGCGCCCGCAAGCCAGTCATCAAATCGGCGCGACCGGGCAATTATAGAGCAATCGGCCCGGCATGTTGTTTTCAGCCCAGCAAGACCCTCAGGTGCGCCTCGACATGGTCCGACGGCGACTTGCGGAAGCCGCTCTTGGCATAGCGGTGCCACTGGCCCTGCACCGCCGCCATGATCAGCGCGGCGCGTGCCGGGATATCGGCGTCCGCGGGGAACGCGGCCTGTGTCACCGCCACCTTCAGGCACTGGCGCAGCGAGGCCTCGATGCGGTCCACCACCTGGTTGATGCGTTCCTGCAGGCGTTCGTGCTCACCCACCAGCGCCTCGCCGGTCAGCACGCGCGTCATGCCCGGGTTCTTCTCGGCGAACGACAGCAGCATGCGCACAATCGCATGGACCTGGCGCAGGCCATGCTCTTCCTTGTCGGCGATCTGGTTGATCAGGCCGAACACGGTCTGCTCGATAAAGCCGATCAGGCCCTCGTACATCTGCGCCTTGCTGGCGAAGTGGCGATACAGGGCCGCCTCGGACACGTTCAGGCGCGCGGCCAGCGCGGCGGTGGTGATCTTTTCCCCGCGCGGGTGTTCCAGCATGGTGGCCAGCGTCTGCAGGATCTGCACGCGGCGCTCGCCCGGGCGCGGGCGCTTGCGCACGGGCGCGGCCGGCGCCTGTTCGCCCGCCGGCATGTCGATGTCCTCGGCCCTGCCTGAAATGACAGCCTCCGGCTGGTCCCCGTTGCTCTGCGTCATGACCCGGTTCTCCGCATTCGTCGTTTGAGTTGATGCATGGATTGTACTTTTATGTCCACATAGGCCGGCCGGTTCGGCACGCGGGCACGTACGCGCGGCACGTTGTCGGGCTGCGCCTGCGGCGCCTGGGTCTCTGCCGCCACCAGCGTGACCGACTGCTCCTGCGCGGCGTGGCCGACATGGCGCCGGTCCTCGGCCTCCAGCGTGGAGCGTACCGCGGCATCGCGCCGGCTGCCGTCGTCGCGCGCCGCAGTGGACACAGCAAGCGCCTCGTGCGGGCGCGACGGCGCGATCGTGCGCAGGTAGCCGGTCACCCATGCCGTGCGGATACCGGTGCCCGCATAGCGCTTCAGGTGCGACACGGTGTCTTCCACCAGCACCGCGCGATGGGGCGCGATGCCCGTCTGCACCAGCAACCGGCGCAGCATGCGCCGGTCCGGCTTGGGCCGCAGGTGGCCGTGCACCCACATCTGCTCGATCGCCACCACGCGCTCGAAGCAATGGCGGATGCCGGCAATCTCCATCACCGCATGCGCATAGTCCTGCGGCGCATTGGTGACCAGGATCTTGCGCCCGGGCAGGCTCCGCAGGTGCGCGGCCAGCCCACGCCGCACGCGCACCATCTCGGCCAGCGCCGGGAATTCATGCGCGGCGCGCAGGAAGTCCGCGGGATCGACGCCATGGTGGCGGATCATGCCGAGCAGCGTGGCGCCGTAGCGCTGCCAGTAGTCCACGCGCACGCGGCTGGCGGTGGCCTCGTCGCAACCGAGCACGCGCGCCACGTAGGCGGTCATCAGCCGGTTGATGGCCGGGAAGATCGCGTGCGACGCGTCGTGCAGCGTGTTGTCGAGGTCGAACAGCCAGACCGTGCGGCCTGAGTTGTCGCCCGCCGGGCGGCGGCGCAGGCGAGCGCGGACACGGCGCGGAGGAGGAAGACTGGAAGGCACGCCGGACGACTCGGAGGATATGGGGGTGTTCCGGGGCGGCTGGTTGTGGCCAGGGCCGCCCCGGCGGCTCCGCTCAGTGCGAGCGGATCATGGTGCCGAACGCCTGCTCGGTCAGGATTTCCAGCAGCAGCGAATGCTCGATGCGGCCGTCCACGATGTGCACCGAATGCACACCGCTCTTGGCCGCATCCAGCGCCGACGAGATCTTCGGCAGCATGCCGCCCGAGATGGTGCCGTCGGCGAACAGCTCTTCGATCTCGCGCGCGGTCAGGTCGGTCAGCAGGTTGCCCTTCTTGTCCATCACGCCGGGGATGTTGGTCATCATCACCAGCTTCTCGGCCTTCAGGATCTCGGCCATCTTGCCGGCGACCACGTCGGCGTTGATGTTGTAGGCCTGGCCATCGTCGGAGAAGCCGATCGGCGAGATCACCGGGATAAAGGCATCGTCCTGCAGCGCCTTGACCACCGCCGGGTTGATCGCCTCGATATCGCCCACGTAGCCGATATCGATGAAGGCGCCCGGGTTCTCGCGATCCGGCATCTGCAGGCGCTTGGCGCGGATCAGGCCGCCGTCCTTGCCGGTCAGGCCCACGGCCTGGCCGCCGTACTGGTTGATCAGCATCACGATGTCCTGCTGGACTTCGCCGCCCAGCACCCACTCGACCACTTCCATGGTCTCTTCGTCGGTGACGCGCATGCCCTGCACGAAGGTGCCGACCTTGCCGACCTTCTTCAGCGCCTCATCGATCTGCGGGCCGCCGCCGTGCACCACCACCGGATTCATGCCGACCAGCTTCAGCAGGATCACGTCGCGCGCGAAGCCGTGCTTGAGCTTCTCTTCGGTCATGGCATTGCCGCCGTACTTGACCACGATGGTCTTGCCGTGGAACTTGCGGATATACGGCAGCGCCTCGGCGAGGATCTCGGCTTTCAGCGCGGGGGCAATGGCGGCCACCGTCGTTGCGGCAGGCCCGGGGTTGTCGGCGTTCATGGGGGACATCCGTGAGATTCAACAGGTATGATGGCTAATCGGCCGCGTACCCGGGGGAAACCAACGGGGATCGCCCGAAAGTGCGCCATCCGGCCACGGCAGGCGCCGATTTTACAAGAAACCGCGCGGGGCGCGAGCCTGCCGGCCCAAGCTGCGCGCGCAAGCCGCCGGCAAGCGCCCCACGGGGCACCAGACAGCGCGCCGGCGTTCCGTCCGCGCAACAGCCGCCCCGCACTCGGTCACCTGAGCCCGATCACTGTGCCCCGATCACTGTGCCCATTTGGCAAGCCACTCCGCGCACCAGTTCCCACCATGCCAGAAACCAACCCCGCGTTGCCCCCTCCGATCCCGGCCCCGGCGCCGGCGTGCCGCCGATGAGCGACGCTCGCACGGTCCTCACCGGCCAGCTGCGCCCGGTCGAGCATTGCAGCCGCTGTGGCGCCGGTTTCGTCTGTGGCTACGTGGCCGGGCTGCCCGAGTGCTGGTGCGCCAGCCAGCCGCTGCTGCCGGCGCGGCAGATCGTGCCCGGCCAGCACTGCCTGTGCCCCGCCTGCCTGGCGGCGCGCCGGAGCGAGGATCAGGCGCCGGCCCCGGCCGTGGGCACGCCGGCCGGCTGAGCCGGCGCACTGCCCCACTGCATCACCAGCATCCCGGCCACGATCAGCACCGCGCCCGCCAGCCGCGCCGGCGTCAGCACACGCACGGCAAACCCGGCCAGCCCGAACTGGTCCACGAGCAGCGCCGCCAGCACCTGCCCCGCCACCACCGCGGCGATAAAGCCGGCGGCGCCCAGTTTCGGCGCCATCATCAGCGCGGCCGAGATATAAAACACCCCCAGCACCCCGCCGATCCAGATCCAGCCCGGCGCGCGCGCCAGCTGCGACGGCGCCGGCAGCGGCACCCGCAGCAGGCACAGCACCGGCAGGATTGCTGCCAGGCTGACCAGCAACGACACCAGCGTGGCCGACAGCGGATGGCCCAGCGTGCGCCCCAGCGTGGCGTTGGCACCCGCCTGGAACGGGATCACGGCACCGGCCAGTACCGCCGTGGCAAGCGGCAGCAACAGCGAAACGGGGATCGAAAACGGGACCTGAGTGACTGACATGGTGCGCTCCGTGAGGCAATATGCGATGCCTGCCAGTGTGAAATATCGCAAAGCGAATTCCCAATTCTGCTTTCGTACGTTTAATATTCGCCGAATGAATAGCCTACGCGGAATCGACCTCAACCTGCTGGTGGTGCTGGAAGCACTGCTGGCCGAGCGCCATATCTCCCGCGCCGCGCTGCGGCTGCACCTGAGCCAGCCGGCGGTGAGCCACGCGCTGGGCCGCCTGCGGCAGCTGCTCGACGATCCTATCCTGGTGCGCGGCAAGGGTGGACTGGTGCTGAGCGCGCGCGCCCATGAACTGACCGGCCCGCTGGCCGAGGCGCTGGCGCAGGTGCGCATCCTGCTGGGGCCGAGCGGCTTCCAGCCCGCCACCACGCGCCGTACCTTCCGCCTGGCGATGTCCGACTATGGCGCGCTGGTGGTGCTGCCGCGGCTGCTGCGCGCGGTGCGCAAGGCCGCGCCCAATATCGACCTGGTGGTGTCGCAGGCCAGCCGCGAGGGCATGACCGCGCAGGTGGCCGACGGCGAGATCGACATGGCGCTGGGCGTGTTCACCTACCAGCCCGAAGGCGTCAAATCCGCCGAGCTGTTCCGGGAGAGCTACGCCTGCGCGGTGGATGCGGCGACCGTGCGCGATTCCGGCCGGCTCGACCAGGTGGCTTACCTGGCGCGCTCGCACGTGCTGGTGGCCACGCACAGCGAACGCATGGATGCGATCGACACGGCCGTCGCCAAGCTCGGCGGGCGCCGCAAGATCGCCTGCGTGGTGCCGCACTGGAGCGTGGCGCCGGCGCTGATCGCCGGGACCAACCTGGTGCTCACCACCGCGCGACGCAGCCTGGCCGCGCTGGAAGACGACCCCCGCTATGCCGTATTCACGCCGCCGTTTGCGTTGGACGACTTCACCTTCAGCATGATCTGGCACGAGCGCACCGAGGCCGATCCGGCCCACGCGTGGCTGCGCGAGCGCGTACTGGCGGCGGCTGCCAATCAGGAATCGGAAGAGCCGATCAGCTTGCGCGGCTGACGGCGGAGTGCGGGCTTGGCGGGCTTGCCGCCACCCGGATTCGGTGGCTGCGGTCTGGCATCACGACGCTGGGTGGCGCCGGTGGCTGGCCTGGCGGGCCGCGTGTCCCCGCGAAAGACCAGCTTCTGCCGGGTGCCGTGCTGCTTGTTGGCCATGTTGGCTGGATGAGTGGATGGACGAGGCCGGGCCCGTCAGGCGATCAGTGCTTGTGCTCGCCGTGGCCGCCGCTCGCGCCGGCGGCAGCGGGCACCATGTCGCGCACTTCTGCCGTGACCTTCTGCTCGGTCACCTTGCCGCCCTGCTCGATCTTCAGCGTGATGGGCACGGTGTCGCCCTTCTTCAGCTGCGACTTCAGGTCCATCAGCATCACATGGTAGCCGCCGGGCTTCAGCTCGACGTCCTTCATCTTTGGCAGGTCCAGCGACTTGATCTGCCGCATGCGCATCACGTTGCCTTCCATCTTCATCTCGTGCAGCTCGGCCGTGCCCACCGGCGACGATACGCCGACCAGCTTCGCGTTCTCGTGCGCGTGCAGCACCATGAAGGCGCCCGATGCGGCCTGGGTCGGCACGGTGCCGCGCACCCAGGCATTGCTGACATCGACCTGGGCCAGCACGGCGCCCGAAGCCAGCGTGGCGGCGAGCGCGGCGAACGATGCGGCCACCGTGGCCGCGCGGATCTTGGCTTGCATGTAAGGCTCTCCTGAAAGCAGACATTAGACCATGCCGATGCCTGGCCGTGCCCGGCAAGGGGGGCGCCGGCGCGGCAGGCCGGGGAGCGCCGGCGCGGCGCATAGCCGGCTAGTCTGGCAGGCCGCGCGGCGCGCCGCCAATGCGGCAAGGTGTCGCACGCGCAGGTGCCCCGCGGCGGCATTGATACACTCGCGCCATGACCACCCGCGCCGTCGTGCCAAGCCTGCCCGAACTCCCCTTCCTGACGCCGCTGCCGGCCGGCTCCTCCGCCCGCCACGGCCAGGTGACGCTGCGCCGGCTGTTCTGGCTGCGCTGGGCGCTGCTGGCCGGGCAGGCGCTGACCATGCTGAGCTGCGACCCGATGGCCGGCATCCGGCTGCCCTACGGGCCGCTGCTGGTGGTGTTCGGGCTGCAGGCGCTGTTCAACCTGCTCACCGGCCTGCGCCTGCGCCAGCACACGCGGCGCAACAGCGCGCCCGGCGAGGCCGAACTGATGGGCCAGTTGCTGGTGGACCTGACCGCGCTGTCGGCGATCCTGTTCTTTACCGGCGGCGCCACCAACCCCTTCGTCTCGTTCTACCTGCCCGGCCTCGCCATTGCCGCGGCGATCCTGCCCTGGCGCCAGGTGATCGCGCTGGCGCTGTACGCGCTGGCCTGCTACACGGTGCTGCTGTTCGAGTACGTGCCGCTGGACCTGCACAACCCCGACAACGCGGTGAACTACCACCTGGCGGGCATGTGGCTGAATTTCGTCGCCAGCGCGGTGATGATCGCGCTGTTCGTCGCGCGCCTGTCGGGCGTGCTGCGCCAGCGCGAGGCGCAGCTCAACCTGGCGCGCGAGCAGTTGCTGCGCGAGGCGCGCGTGGAAGACCTCAACGGCCAGGCGGCCGCCGTGGCACATGAGATCGGCACGCCGCTGGCCACGCTCGCGGTGATCGCCGGCGAACTGCGCGCGGATGCCTCCGACCCCGGCCGCGGCGCCACCGCGATCAACGCCTATCTGCCCGACCTGCAGACCATGGAGCAGCAGCTCGGGCTGTGCCGCACCACGCTGGCAAGGCTGCGCGAAGATCCCGCCACACTGGCGCCACAGCGCATCGACGGCTGGCTGCCGGCCTTTGCCGAACGCTGGCAGCTGCGCCATCCCGGCGCCGGCCTGCAGGCCGGCACCACCCCGGGCGCCGGCGCGCAAGCGGTAGAAACTGCCCGCGTCGGCCAGATCCTGACCATCCTGCTCGACAACGCCGCGCGCAGCCAGCAGGCCGCCGGCCGCGGCAACGAACCGCTGCAGCTGCAGATCGCGATGGAGCCCGGCTACACCGCGCCGTGGCTGTCCTTCCGCGTGGCCGACCACGGCGACGGCATCCCCGAATCCCTGCGCGGCCAGCTCGGCGAAACGCCGGTGGCCAGCCAGCACGGCGGCCAGGGTATCGGCCTGTACCTGGCGCAAAGCGCCGCCCGCCAGATGGGCGGCGAACTGGCCTGGCACGACCGCCCCGGCGGCGGCACCGTGGCCGAGCTGCGCCTGCCCGCGCTGTCCGCGCTATCGACGTTTTCCGCGCCTGCCGCGCATCCGGAACCATCGCGCCACCACTGAACATGACCGACACCTTCCACCCGGTACCTGAAGCCACCGCACCCGCAGGCACGTCCTTCCTGCTCATCGACGACGATGAAGTCTTCGCCGGCACGCTGGCGCGCGCGCTCACGCGCCGCGGCTATTCGGTGCAGGTCGCGCACGACGGCCGCAGCGCGCTCGCGCTGGCGTCGCGCACGGCCTTTGCCTACGTCACGCTGGACCTGCACCTGGAACCGCCGCCCGAAGCCGGCAGCACCGCGCCGGCCGAATCGGGCCTGCAACTGGTATCGCCGCTGCGCCAGGCGCTGCCCGACGCGCGCATCCTGATCCTGACCGGCTACGCCAGCATTGCCACCGCGGTGGCGGCGGTCAAGCAGGGCGCGGACGAGTACCTGGCCAAACCGGCCAATGTCGATTCGATCCTGACCGCGCTGATGGCGGGCGTGTCGGAAGAGGCGGCGCAGGCCGCAATGGAAGAGCCGGTGCCGCTGTCGGTGGCGCGGCTCGAGTGGGAACACATCCAGCGCGTGCTGGCCGAGCACGGCGGAAATATCTCCGCCACGGCGCGGGCGCTGAACATGCACCGGCGCACCTTGCAGCGCAAGCTGGGCAAGCGGCCGGTGTCACGCTAAACCGAAGTTCCATGCCGACGCCGCGGCTGCGGCGTCGCGAATCCCTTTTCCTGATTGAGGAATCGGCTCATCAGGGGGTGTTCGATGTCTTCATTTTGTAGTCACTAAAAATACTTGACATAGGCGTGTTTTCTCCTATTCTTCTGGCTATGCCAGCACGAACCGGAACCGCTCACGTCGTTACGACGACCCGCAAGTACAAGGACCAGGTCTATCGCACCCACCTGTTGCGGCGCAGTTACCGCGAGGACGGCGTGGTCAAGAACGAGACGCTGGGCAACCTGTCCCACTTGCCCGAGGCACTGATCGAGATCATCCGCCGCTCGCTCAAGGGCGAGACCTTCGTGCCGCTGGGCGAGGCATTCGAGGTGACGCGCTCGCGCGCTCACGGCCACGTGCAGGCGGTGACCACGGCCATGCAGCGCTTGGGCTTTGCCTCGCTGATCGCCACCAAGCCTTCGCGCGAGCGCGACCTGGTACTGGCGATGGTGGCCGCGCGCATCGCGGCGCCGCACACGAAGCTGGCCACCACACGCTGGTGGCACACCAGCACCCTGGCGGAGGACTTCGGTGTGGCCGAGGCCAACGAGGATGACCTGTACGCGGCGATGGACTGGCTGCTCGCACGCCAAGACACGATCCAGAAGAAGCTCGCCGCGCGCCACTTGAGCGACGGTGGCCTGGTGCTGTATGACCTGAGCTCCAGCTACTTCGAGGGCAGCACCTGTCCGCTGGCCAAGCTTGGCTATAGCCGCGATGGCAAGAAGGGGCTGCTACAGGTCAACTACGGCTTGCTCACCGATGCGCGCGGCTGCCCAGTGGCGGTGTCGGTGCATGAGGGCAACGTGGCCGACAGCCAGACCTTCATGCCCGAGGTGCGGCGCCTGCAAGAGGAATTTGGTCTCTCCCGATTGGTCATGGTGGGCGATCGCGGCATGATCTCCAGCAAGGCCATCGACCAGATGCGTGAGGGCGGTGACCTGGGCTGGATCACCGCGCTCAAGAGCGCCTCGATCCGCCCGCTGCTCGAGCAAGGGCAACTGCAGCTTGGCCTGTTCGACGAGCGCAATCTGCTGGAGCTGAGTTCACCGGACTATCCGGGCGAGCGGCTGGTGGCGTGCCGCAATCCGGAACTGGCCAGGCTACGTGCCCACAAGCGAGAAGAGTTGCTGGCGGCCACCGAGGCGTGCCTGCAGCCGATCGTTGCCCGCGTGCAGGCGGGCAAGCTTGCCGGGCGCGATCAGATCGGCCTGCGCGTGGGCAAGGTGATCGACAAGTACAAGGTGGCCAAGCACTTTGCGCTAAGCATCGACGACGCGGCCTTCACGTTCAGCCGCAACAGCGAGGGCATCGCCCGCGAGGCGGCGCTCGACGGCCTCTACATCATCCGCACTTCGGTGAGTGCGGCGCAGATGGACTCGGCCGAGTGCGTGCGCAACTACAAGGCGCTGGCCAACGTGGAGCGCGCGTTCCGTTCGCTAAAAACGGTGGACCTGAAGGTGCGGCCAATCCATCACCGCACGGCCGATCGGGTGCGTGCGCATATCCTGCTGTGCATGCTGGCCTACTACGTCGAATGGCACATGCGTGAGGCTTGGCGCGAACTGATGTTCGCCGACCCGGATCAGGCCGCCAAGGCCACGCGTGATCCGGTGGCGCCTGCCGTGCGCTCTGCGGCAGCGCTGGCCAAGGCGGCGCGCCACACACTTGACGACGGCACGCCCGTGCACAGCTTCTCGAGCCTGATGGCCGAACTCGCCACGATCGTGCGTAACACCTGCCGCACACCCAGCGCTGGCGCTGAAGTGCCGACGTTCGAACTCGTCACCACGGCCAACGCGAAACAGAAGCAGGCTCTGGAATTGCTTCAGCAAATCCGCGTGTAGACAGAAATCGGAACCCGGGAATTACGCCAAGTGCCTGTCGTACAAGGGGAAACTCGCCCAGGGGGTTGGGGAACTTCGGGCTAAAGGAAAAGGCCGCGCGTATTGCGCGGCCTTTCCGGTGACAAATGCTGCCGGTGTTTTACAGGCGCAACTGGACGTAGTCCCAGTCCAGCCCGTCGGCGCTGTCCTGCGGCGTGCTGCCTTGCGCGACGATGCGCATGGCGTCGCCGGCATGCCGGTCGGCCAGCGTGAACAGCGCGCCCGAATCCAGCGCCAGCGTCGCTGCCGCGGCAGTGGCCGCGCCGCGCGAACCCGATTGCGCCGCCTCGGCGGCGGGCACGGCGGGACGGATGCAGAGAAAGGCCGTCGCGGCGGCCAGCGCGGCCAGCAGGCCTCCTGTGGCGAGCACCACACGGCGGGTCTTGTATTGGATCATTGGATTTCTCCTGCCAGTGAGTTGAGTGGGATGCGGTGGCTCCCGCACCGGTCAATCGACCGTCAAGGTGACGAAGGGTCGCATTGACGCGCCTTCGCGCGCCAGCGTGCTTACCAATGCTTACGCGCCTTACCGGCATGTGGCAGCCGGATACGCACGGATATGAGAAATCCGTTCCCGCCAGGGGACGGAAACTGACCCACAGATGCAAAAAGGGCGCACCGTGGTGCGCCCTTCCCGCTTGCCGACAGTACCGACTTACAGCACGTAGCGCGACAGATCCTCATTGCCGGCCAGGTCGCCCAGGCGCTCATCGACATACGCGGCATTGATGGTCACGGTCTCGCCCGACGACTTGGTCGCATGGAACGACAGGTCTTCCAGCAACCGCTCCATCACCGTGTACAGCCGGCGCGCGCCGATGTTCTCCACCTTTTCATTGACCGAGAAGGCGATCTCCGCCAGCCGGCGGATGCCGTCATCGGCAAACACCAGTTCGACCGCTTCCGTGCTCAGCAGCGCCTGGTACTGCTTGGTCAGGCTCGCGTCGGTCTGCGTCAGGATGGCCTCGAAGTCTTGCACGGACAGCGAGTCCAGCTCCACGCGGATCGGGAAGCGGCCCTGCAGTTCGGGGATCAGGTCGCTCGGCTTGGACAGGTGGAACGCACCCGAGGCAATGAACAGGATATGGTCCGTCTTGATCATGCCGTACTTGGTGCTCACCGTGGTGCCTTCCACCAGCGGTAGCAGGTCGCGCTGCACGCCCTGGCGCGACACCTCGCCGCCGCCGATATCGCTGCGGCTGGCGATCTTATCGATCTCGTCCAGGAACACGATGCCGTTCTGCTCGACGTTGGTAATGGCCTTGTGCTTGAGCTCATCGTCATTGACGAGCTTGGCGGCCTCTTCGTCGATCAGCAGCTTGAAGGCTTCCTTGACCTTCATCTTGCGGCGCGCCTTCTTGCCCTGGCCCAGGCCGGCGAACATCGAGCGGATCTGCTCGGTCATGTCTTCCATGCCCGGCGGGCCCATGATGTCCATGCTCGGCATGCCGGCGGCCAGCTCCAGCTCGATTTCCTTGTCGTCGAGCTGGCCTTCGCGCAGCTTCTTGCGGAACACCTGGCGCGTGTTGGAATCCTTTTCTTCCGGCTGCGTAAAGCCGATATCGCGCGGCGGCGGCAGCAACACGTCGAGCAGGCGGTCCTCGGCCGCGTCCTCGGCCTTGGTGCGCACCTTCTTCATCTCGGATTCGCGGGTCTGCTTGATCGCCATCTCGGCCAGGTCGCGCACGATGGTGTCGACGTCGCGGCCCACATAGCCCACCTCAGTGAACTTGGTCGCCTCGATCTTGATGAACGGCGCGTCGGCCAGCTTGGCCAGGCGACGTGCGATCTCGGTCTTGCCGACCCCGGTCGGGCCGATCATCAGGATGTTCTTGGGAGTGATTTCCTGGCGCAGGGGCTCGGCCACCTGCTGGCGGCGCCAGCGGTTGCGCAGCGCCACGGCCACGGCCTTCTTGGCCTTGTTCTGGCCGATGATGTGCTTGTCGAGTTCGGAAACGATTTCCGACGGGGTCATGGTGTGCGACATGGTATCCGTTCAGTTGGGGCGCGGTGGGGCGTGCGGCCAGCCGGGCGTGGCAAAAGCTGGCAGTGGCTGGCCTTCGCTTATTCCAGCGTCTCGATGACGAAGTTGGTGTTGGTATAGATGCAGAGTTCACCGGCAATGGTCAGCGCCTTCTCGACCACGTCCTTCGGCGGCAGTTCGGTGTTTTCCACCAGCGCCTTGGCGGCGGACTGCGCATACGCGCCGCCCGAGCCGATGGCGGCGATGCCGCCCTCGGGGTCGAGCACGTCGCCGTTACCGGTGATGACCAGCGTGGTGTCGCGGTCGGCGGTGATCAGCATGGCTTCCAGCCGGCGCAGCGCGCGGTCCGAGCGCCAGTCCTTGGCGAGGTCGACCGCGGCGCGGGTCAGGTTGCCCTGGTACTTCTCCAGCTTGGCCTCGAAGCGATCCAGCAGCGAGAAGGCATCGGCCGTGCTGCCGGCAAACCCGACCAGCACCTTGCCGTTGTAGATGCGGCGCACCTTGCGCGCGGTGCCCTTCATCACGATATTGCCGAGAGTGACCTGACCATCACCGCCGAGTGCGACCTGATTGCCGCGGCGGACGCTGACGATGGTAGTGCCGTGATACTGTTCCATGGTGGCTTCCGTGAATATGTCAGGACCGTAGTTGGCGACGCCTCCGGCCGGTTTCAAGGCCCTCGCGTGCGCCGGGCGCGGTCTGACCAATATAGGATGCCTGCCGCCACGTTGCCCGGCGCCGCGCCCAAACAAAAAGGGCCATGCGTTGCCGCATGGCCCTTGTCCGCAACGCGCGGGGCCAGCGGCCCGCGCGCCTCGCACATCACTCCATCAGATCAGTCCGCGTACACGCCGGCTTTCTTGATCACCGGGGTCCACTTGTTGATTTCGGCGGTCAGGAAGGTGCGCAGCGAATCCGGCGTGGCGCGCTGCGCCGGCACGGCCTCGGCGCCCAGCTCGGCCATCTTGGCGCGGAAGGTCGGGTCGGTCACGGCCTTCTGCAGTGCCGCCGACAGCTTGTCGATCACCGGCTTGGGCGTGCCCTTGGGGGCATACATGGCGTGCCAGATCTTGACTTCCACGCCCGGCAGGCCCTGCTCGGCCGCGGTCGGAATGTCCTTGAACGCTTCCACGCGGCGCGACTGCATGGCCGCGTACGGCTTGAGCGCGTTGGCCTTGAGCTGGCCGGCGATATTGGTGGTCTGGTCGCACATCAGGTTGACCTGGCCGCCCAGGATGTCGGTCAGCGCCGGCGCGGTGCCCTTGTACGGCACGGTGGTCAGCTCGGTCTGGATCGCGCTCTGGAACAGCAGGCCGCACAGGTGCGAGGCCGAGCCGATGCCGGCGTTGGCCAGCGACAGCTTGCTGGCGTTGGCCTTGATGTACGGCAGCAGATCCTTGAAGTTGTTCGGCGGCAGCGACTTGTTGCCCACCAGGATCATCGGCACGTCGGCGATCTCGCCCACCATCTCGAAGTCCTTCAGGGGATCGAAGCCCAGGTTGCGGTACAGCGCCGGCGCGGTGGACATGCCGATATGGTGGATCAGCACGGTGTGGCCGTCGTTCTTGGCCTGCACCACCTTCTTGGCCCCGATGGTGCCGCCGGCGCCGCCAAGGTTCTCGATGATGATGGTCGCGCCCAGATGCTTGGACATGATCGCGGTCAGCTCGCGCGAGAGCTTGTCGGTCGGACCACCTGCGGCAAACGGCACCACCGCCGACACCGGCTTGCTGCCGGGATATTCCTGGGCGTACGCGCCCGACACCACACCCATTGCGCTGACTGCCAGCGCTGCCGCGACCATCTTTGCCACTCGTTTCATGCTCTCTTCTCCTGGTTCCCTTCAAATACCCGTCTGCAAGGCGTTGCCGCCGGCCCGGCCCCGGCTGTGGGGGCGCTGATTGCGCAGGCTCTTTGGCCGCGCTTTGACCATGCCGGCAGGCACCGCCGCCCCGCCGCACGCAGCGGCATGGGCGGGGGGATGATGTTAGCAACGCCAGACAATGTGCAGGTATAGGGGCTAACCCGCCTGCAACGCTGCACATATGGCGAGATACGCCGAAGATATGGGAGGAATGCACGGAAAAACGCGGGGTTCGCAGCGGCGGGGCGCTAGCGGAAAAAACCGAGCATTTCTTCAAGCAGCGGCTCGGGGGCTTCCTCCGGAATGTAATGCCCGCACGGGAGCGCGCGGCCGCTGACGTCGGCAGCCACCTCCTGCCACAGCGCCATCGGCTCGAAGCAGCGCGCCACCACGCCGTGCTCGCCCCACAGCACGCGCAGCGGCAGCTCCAGCCGGCGCCCGGCCTCGCGGTCGGCGCGGTCGTGTTCCAGGTCGATGGTGGCGGCGGCGCGGTAGTCCTCGCACATGGCATGCACGTGCGCGGGGTCGCGCATGGCGGCGACGTAGGCGGCCATGGCATCGGGGGCGAACGGGCTTGGGCCGGCCTGGCGCAGGCCCATCAGTTTCTGCAGGTAGAACTCCGGCTCGGCGTTGATCAGCGTCTCGGGAAAGGGCGCCGGCTGGATCAGGAAGAACCAGTGCCAGTAGGCGGCGGCGAAGGCCATGCTGGTGCGTTCGTACATCGCCAGCGTGGGCGCGATGTCCAGCAGCATCGCCCGGCTGACCGCCTCGGGATGGTCGGCGCACAGCCGGTGTGCCACGCGCGCGCCGCGGTCGTGGCCGCACAGCGCAAAGCGCTCGAAGCCGAACGCGGCCATCAGCGCGACCTGGTCCTGCGCCATGTTGCGCTTGCTGTACCCCTCGTGCCCGGGGTTGCCCGGCGGCGCGGAACTGCTACCGTAGCCGCGCAGGTCGGTGGCGATCACGGTGAAGTGGTCGGCCAGCGCCGGCGCCACGCGGTGCCAGATCAGGTGGCTCTGCGGATGGCCGTGCAACAGCAGCAGCGGCGGGCCCGAGCCGCCCTGCACGCCGGCGATCTCGATTTCGCCGACGTGGCGCCGGAAGGGCTCGAAATTGGGGAACAGCAGCGCGCTGGCGTCGTTCAGCATGGGTGTCTCCATGTGTGTCTGCTCTGTTTGACGGACATCTCTGTGCCGATCATAGGCGACAAACAGCACCTTCGGCTTGGTCGCACGGAGGTGGAGCCGGCAATACAACGCCGCCCCCGGGAAGTCCCGCTGACGCAACTGAATTGCATCAACCGGGGCCCTATGGTTAAATCGCCCCATGACCCGTCCCAGCCCGGACCGGCCGGCCCTTGCGCCGGAACCGGCGATCCCCCCGCCCCTGGAGGCCGCCCACGAGCGCCTGCGCCAGTTGGGCGCGCGCGTGACGCAGCCGCGGCTGTGCATCCTGGCCTGCCTGATCGGCAGCGACGAGGCGCTGACGCACCAGGCCGTGATCGACCGCCTGCCCGAGCAAGGCGAGACCGTCGACCGCGTCACCGTTTACCGCGTGCTGGACTGGCTGGTGGAACAGGGCGTGGCGCAGAAGCGCGCCGGCAACGACCGCGTGTTCCGCTTCAGCTTGGTCGAGCACGAGGCCGCGCGCGCGCAGGAGCATCGCCAGCACAGTCATTTCCACTGCACCCGCTGCGACCGCACCTTTTGCCTGGACGATGCCAGTGCGCCGGCGCAGCCGGTCGCGCCGCGCGTGCCCAGCGGCTTTGCCATCGAACATGTCGAACTGACCGTGAACGGCGTCTGCGCCGAGTGCGGCAAGCGCGCGCCCGCGCACTGAACACGGCCTTCTCAAATTCCCGGAGAACAACAAATGTCCAAACTGACCCCGGTCACGATCCTGACGGGCTTCCTCGGCAGCGGCAAGACCACCCTGCTCAAGCGCATCCTGAACGAGCCGCACGGCATGAAGATCGCCGTGATCGAGAACGAGTTCGGCGAAGAGAACATCGACAACGAGATCCTGGTACAGGACGGCCGCGAGCAGATCGTGCAGATGAGCAACGGCTGCATCTGCTGCACCATCCGCGGCGACCTGGTGCAGGCGCTGTCCGGGCTGCTGACGCGGCGCGACGCCGGCGAGATCGACTTCGACCGCGTGGTGATCGAGACCACCGGCGTGGCCAACCCCGGCCCGGTGGCGCAGACCTTCTTCATGGACGAGGAAATCGCCTCGCGCTACCTGCTGGATGCGGTGATCACGCTGGTCGACGCCAAGCATGCGCATATGCAACTCGACAAGCAGGAGGAAGCGCAGCGCCAGGTGGGCTTTGCCGACGCCATCTTCATCACCAAGTCCGACCTGGTCGGCAAGGACGACGTGACCGGGCTGCGCCACCGGCTGGTGCGTATGAACCCGCGCGCGCCGATCCGCCTGGTCAACTTCGGCGAGGCGCCGATCGACACCATCTTCGACCTGCGCGGTTTCAACCTGAACGCCAAGCTGGAGCTGGACCCGGAGTTCCTGCGCGCGGAGGATCACGACCACGACCATGATCACGACCACGGCGAGCACTGCGGCACCGACTGCGGCCACGATCACGACCACGATCATGGCCACGAGCACGACCACCACCATCACCACCACCATACCGACCGCATCGCGTCGTTTGTCTTCCGCAGCGACAAGCCCTTCCACTACGGCAAGCTGGAGGAATTCCTGTCCGGAATCCTGGCGGTGTACGGGGAAAAACTACTGCGCTACAAGGGCGTACTATATATGGAGGGCGTGGACCGCAAAGTGGTATTCCAGGGGGTCCACCAACTGATGGGCAGCGATATCGGCGGCAAGTGGGAAGACGAGACCCCGGGCACCCGGATGGTGTTCATCGGCGTGGACCTGCCCCGCGAAGCCATCCTCAAGGGCCTGGAGAACTGCCTGGCCTGAGTGCACCAGCCGCCCCTCGGGGCGGCTGCCTCCAGATACCGCCCTGCGGCGGCCCTCTCATTCGGGGTACCGGGGAAATACCGAAGTGCTGGCTGGCTTTCCCCCGTATCTCGGAAAAATTTGTTCAAGTACAATAGGCCGGATTTGATACCGGTGGCGCACCTTTTTTCCGCTACCGATATCTTGCAGGGCGGCGGTTGTCGTCAGCATGAGGCAGGCCGCCGGGCAGGTGCGGTCGCAGTGCTTCGTGCGGAGACCGCCTTTCCGCTTGGGGTACCCCGGCACGCGCCGTCACTGACTGACGCGAGAGAGAGGTGTCCCCATGACAGCCGCAACGAAGACAAAAGAAAGCCGCAGCAAGACTGGTAGTGCAGCGGCAGAGACGCTCAAGGCGCAGCCTGTGAAGGCCGCGCCCGCTCCCCGCGGCAGTACGGCGAACGCCGAAGCGGGCGCAACGAAGGGAGGCCTGCGAAGCAGCAAGACTGCAGCCAGCCAGAGTGAAACAACCGTGGCGCGCAAGCCCGCGGACAGCGCACCCGAGCGGACCCAGACGCCGCCGGCCGCATCAACAAGAGAATCAGCAGCAACCATGAGCAGCAACAAACTTCTGACTGAAGCTGAAATCCTGAAGATGAGCGACAAGGATTACATGAACGAAGCGCAGCTCGCCTTCTTCAAGCATCGCCTGGAGCAGCTGCGCGACGAAATCCTGAAGAACGCTGACCAGACCACGGAACACCTGCGCGAAACGGTCATCGTGCCGGATCCGGCCGACCGCGCCACCATCGAGGAAGAGCATGCGCTGGAACTGCGCACGCGCGACCGCGAGCGCAAGCTGCTGAAGAAGGTCGAGCAATCGCTGCAGCGCATCGAATCGGGCGACTACGGCTGGTGCGAGGAAACCGGCGAGCCGATCGGCGTGCCGCGCCTGCTGGCCCGGCCCACCGCCACGCTATCGCTGGAAGCCCAGCAACGCCGCGAACTGCGCCAGAAGCTGTTCGGCGACTGAGACGCCGCGCGCCGGCAACGCCGGCGCGGCAGGCGCGACGTGACGGCCCGGTTCTCCGGGCCGTTTGTGTTTGCGCTTACTCACGGCCTGGCGGCGCTTTGTCGTGGCGTCGCCACGGCCTACCATTGTCAGAATCCTCCGGCTGTCGCCGGCCCGGCCTTTCTGGTAAATTCGCAACTTTGTTGCAACAACGAGGCAACGGCCGCCGAGGTGCGCCCGCTGCCTGCCGTATTTTCTGTCTTTCTGCCCTCCTGCCATGGCCGATCGCCTGCCCGTCGCCGTGCTGTCCGGTTTCCCCGGCGCCGGCAAGACCACGCTGCTGAACCACCTGCTTGCGCATAGCGCGGGCAGCCGCGTGGCCGTGCTGGTCTGCGGCGCGCAGGACGGGCAGACGCTGGCGCCGCTGCCGCCGGGCTGCGAGGCCACCGTTCTGCCGTCGGGTGACGCCATGCTCGCCGAAGCGGCGCGGCTCGCCGCCGAAGGCCGCTTCGACGCGCTGCTGGTGGAAGCCGACGGCCTGGACGAGCCACTGGCCATCGCCGAAGGCTTCCTGTTCGAGGCCGAGCATGGCGCGGGGCCTGATGCCGCAGTGCAGCCCGACACGCTGGTGACGGTCATCGATGCCGCCACCTTCCTGCGCGACCTCAACGAGGCCGAGTTCCTCGGCGACCGCGGGCTGGCGCAAGGTGGTGGCGACGACCGCACCGTGGCCGAAGTGCTGCTCGCGCAGGTCGAGTTCTGCGACGTGATCGTGCTGAACAAGGCCGACCTGGCCGAAGCCGCCGAACTGGCGCGCCTGCATGCGGTGCTGCATGCGCTCAACCCGCGTGCCGACATCATCGAGGCCAGCTTCGGCAAGGTGCCACCGCAGCGCGTGCAAGGCACCGGCCGCTTCGACTTCGAGGCCGCCGCCGACGCCCCGGGCTGGCTCGCCGCGCTGCGTGGCGAGGTGCCCGCTGCCGACGCCGCCACCGGTGTGTCCACCCTGGTCTACCGGCGACGGCGCCCGTTCCATCCGCAACGCTTCGCGGACCTGATCCACACCGAGTGGCTGCGCGAACACGGCAGCGTGCTGCGCTCCAAGGGCCTGTTCTGGCTGGCCAGCCGCATGGAAACCGCCGGCGACTGGAACCAGGCCGGCGGCGTCTGCCGCCACGGTGGCGCCGGCGCCTGGTGGGCCGCGCTGGACCCGGCCGAATGGCCGAGCGACCCGGCGCAGCGCGCCGAAGTGGAAGCCGACATGTTGGTCGACGGCGCCCTGGCGCCGTTCGGCGACCGCCGCCAGGAACTGGTGCTGACCGGCGTGGAACTGGACCCTGCCGCGCTGTGGGCACGGCTCGATGCCTGCCTGCTGACCGACGCCGAGATGGCGGCGGGCGCGGACGCCTGGGCGGCTTACCCGGACCCCTTCCCTGCCTGGGTCGACGACTTCGACGACGAAGACGGCCACAGCCATGACCATGACCATGGCGATGACTGCGGCTGCGGCGACCCCGACCATGACCACGGCAGCCACGGCGGCCATCGGCATGCGCACTGACTGGTTCGCCCGCCTGCGCACGCACGGCCCGGGCCTCTTCTCCGCGCTGTGGCTGGCGCTGTGCCTGCTGCTCGCGCAGCATGCCGGGCTGACCCACCGTATCGTGCACGGCGGCGTGCTGCCGCCGGCGGCCGCCCTGGCCGCCACGGCCACGGCAACTGACACCGCGCCAGCGGCCGATACCGACCCGCACTCGCAGGCGCAGACCTTCACCGGCCACTCGTGCGTGCTGTTCGACGGCGCCACCGTTGCCGACACCCTGTGCGGCAAGCTGCCGCTGCCGGATCTCGCCTTCGGCAAACCGGTCAAGCCGGCCAACCTGGCCTGGCGCTGGCCCGACCTGCCCGCTGCACAACCCTTCCATTCGCGCGCGCCACCGGCGCCGGCCATCGCCCTCGCCTGATCCGGGACGCGGCCCTCGCCGCGCGCCCGGCCCATGAATATCCGTGCTGAACGCCTGCCACTCCGGCTGCGCGGCCACGCCCATTGCGGGCCGGCCGGCGCTGGGCGACCGCCGTGCCAGCCGGGCCGATTGCCACTGCCTCTCTCCGCGCGCCATGTCTAACCGCTCACACCCGCAAACCAGCGCACCGCGCCTGACCCCGCTGGCAGCCCTTGCCGCTTCGCTCACCGCCACCATGGCGACCGCCTTCGTGGCGCCCGCCGCGCTGGCGCAGAATGCCACGCCGCCCGCGGCGCCCGCTGCCGACACCGCTCCTGCCACGCCTGCGGCGCCTGCCACCGCGCCTGCCGGCGCAACCCTGCGCGAAGTCGTGGTCACCGCCAACCCGCTCGGCAGCGACCTCAACGACATGGTGGCGCCCGTATCGACGCTGGGCGGCGACGCCCTTGCCGTGCGCCAGGCCAGCACGCTGGGCGAGACCCTCGACAAGCTGCCCGGGGTCTCGTCCACTTACTTCGGGCCCAACGCCAGCCGGCCGGTGATCCGCGGCCTGGATGGCGACCGTATCAAGGTGCTGCAGAACGGCGGCACCACCGTCGACGCCTCCACGCTATCCTACGACCACGCCGTGCCCGTCGATCCGCTGGTGGCCGAGCGCATCGAAGTCGTGCGCGGCCCCGCCGCGCTGATATACGGCGGCAACGCCATCGGCGGCGTGGTCAACGTGATCGACAACCGCATTCCCAAGGAGCCGATCGAAGGCATCGGCGGCGCGGTGGACGCCAGCGCCACCGCGGGCGGTGACCAGGCGCGCAATGCCAGTGCGCTGATCGAGGCCGGCAACGGCAAGTTCGCCGTGCACGCCGACGCCTTTGCCCGCAAGACCAGCGACCTGCGCATCCCCGGCTTCGCCCGCAGCGACCGCCTGCGCGCCGCTGAACCGCTGCCCGAGGGCGAAAGCGAAGCCTACGGCCGCCTGCCCAACACCAGCGCGCAGCAGGAAGGCGGCTCGCTGGGCGGCTCCTACACCTGGGCCGACGGCTTTATCGGCGCCAACTACAGTGCCTACCGCAACGAGTACGGCACCCCCGCCGAAGACAACGTGCGGCTGAAGATGCGCCAGGACCGCTTTGCGCTGGAAAGCGAGGCGCGCAACCTCGCCGGCAACACAGGCGGCTGGATCGAATCGGTCAAGGGCAAGTTCAGCTACACCGACTACGAACACAAGGAGATCGAAGACGGCGAGACCGGCACGATCTTCAAGAACCGCGGCTGGGACGCGCGCTTCGAGGCCAAGCACGCCAGGATCGGCAACATGACCGGCGTGATCGGCACGCAGTTTGGCCACACCGATTTCTCGGCGCTGGGCGAAGAGGCGTTCGTGCCCAGCACCAACACCGACAACGCTGCGCTGTTCGTGTTCGAGGAACTGCCGCTGACGGCCTCCGGCGACCTCAAGCTCAACCTGGGCGGGCGCCTCGACCACAGCAGCATCAAGGCCAGCGCCAACGGCAACGACCGCTTTGCCGATGCCAACCGCAGCTTCAATGCCACCAGTGCCTCGGCGGGCCTGCTGTACAAGGTCAATCCGCTGTGGTCGCTGACCAGCAACCTGTCGTACACCGAGCGCGCGCCGACGTTCTATGAGTTGTACGCCAACGGCCCGCACGTCGCCACCGGCGCGTGGGAGTTGGGCGACCCCAACGCCAACAAGGAGCGCGCCACCTCGATCGACCTCGGCGTGCGTTTCAAGTCCGGGGCGCACAGCGCAAGCTTGTCGGGCTACTACAGCCGCTTTGCCAACTACCTGGCGCTGACCTCGACCGGCCGCGCGCGCGATGAAGCGGGCGACGTGGTCGCCGCCGGCAGTCCCGACTCGCTGCCTGAGTTCCAGTACCTGGGCGTGCCGGCCACGCTGTATGGCTTCGAGGCCGAAGGCAAGACGCGGCTGTGGCAGAAGATGCTGACGACCAGCGATACGCTCGACTTCGAAGCGCGTGCCGACTACGTGCGCGGCGAGAACCGCGATACCGGCGAGCCGCTGCCGCGGCTGGCGCCGCTGCGCCTGGGCGGCGCGCTGGTGTATGGCGCCGGGCCGTGGGGCGCGCGCGTGGATGTCACCTATGCGGCAAAGCAGACACGGGTGCCGGTGAATGACACACCGACCGATGCCTATACGCTGCTGAGCCTGGCGCTGACCTACAAGTTCAAGACGGCGGGCACGCAGACGCTGGTGTACCTGCGCGGGGACAACCTGACCAACCAGGATGCGCGCAATGCGGCGTCGATTTTGCGGGATATCGCGCCGCTGGCCGGGCGCAGTGTGAAGGTGGGGTTCAGGACGACGTTCTGAGGTGAGCTCGGCATGGCGGCGGCGCTACTTCGTTGCAGCGCCTGCCCTCTCCCCCGGCCCCTCTCCCGCAGGCGGGAGAGGGGCGGGGGGAGAGGGCAGGCACGTCCATCCCGGGGCCGTCCGAACCAGCTCAATCCCGATTCACCACCCACTCCCCATCAACCTGCAGCGCTCCCACACCCGCCAGCGCCCGCACCGTCTGCGCATAAATCTCCGCCATCGCCTGCCCCGGCATGAACCGCTCCCGGATCCGCACCATCAACGGCGCCGCCTCCATCCATGCCACCAGCTCAGCCTGCGCCATGCGCTGCTGCTCGAGCAGCTTGAACTTCACCAGCACCTTGACCGCATGGCTGGCATTGCGCGCCGGGTCGGCACTGAGGTAGCCAAGACGCCCTTTCGCGCGTTCCACCGCGGCTGCCACATCGTCAAACATCCGCCCATGCCCCGGGATCACCACCCTCGCATCGAGCTCCGCGATCCGCTCCAGCACCGCCGCCTGCTCGGCAAACCCGCTCTCGCCTTCGAGCTCGGGAAAGATCACGCCGAAGCCGTTCTCCCACAGCGCATCGCCCGAAATCAAGATGCGCTGCGCCGGCGCGAACAACATCACCGCATGCGGATCGTGCCCGGGCGCGGCCACCACCTGCCAGTCGATGCCGCCGAGGCGCAGCGTGTCGCCATCCTGCAGCACGCTGTCGAAGGTAAAGCGGTCGCACTGCTGCCCCGTGGCAATATAGCTCAGCGCATCGATATCCCAGGCGGCCACGGCTTCAGCCTCGGCCGCGGGGATCGCGGTTCGCGGCTGCCAGCGCGCCTGCAGCGCGGCGTTGCCGCCGCAGTGGTCGGAATGCAGGTGCGTGTTGAAGATGCGCGCGAGCGGGCGGCCTTGCAGCGCGGCCGCCACCAGTGCCACGGTCTGCGGCGCGTGCGTGACGTAGCCGGTGTCCACCAGCACCGTGTCTTCACCGTCGACAAACAGGATATTGTTGGCCGACAGCCAGCCGCGCTCGAACACGCGCATCGTGGCTGGCAGCTGCGGAACGGGTGCTTCGCTCAAGGGGATGCCTCCTCGCCTGCCAGCCATGCGGCGCGCTGGGGCAGTTGCGCCCAGATGCGGCGCTTGTCTTCGTCGCTGGCTGACGACCAGCCGGCGATCTCTTCGATGGTGCGCAGGCAGCCCTCGCAGAAGCCGCTGGCCGCGTCCATGCGGCAGACGTTGCGGCACGGCGACGGCACGGGCGCGGCCCGCAGCGCCGCGTCGGCCTGCACGGCTATCTCTGCAGCGGACGTCACGGGCGCGGGCATGTCAGCCATGTCGATGCAGTCAGGCGGCACTCAGGCCGCCGCGTGGGCGGCCTTGGCCGCCACCTTCTGATTAAAGCGGCCGGCGTCGATCAGGTGGCGCTCATGCACGCCTTCGGAGATCTTGTCCTCGCCGTCCCACGCGCTCAGTTCAAAGCGCAACCGGCGCCCGTCCACCTCGACCAGTTCGCCCTTCACCGTCACAGTCATGCCCGGCGGCGTCAGCGCCAGGTGCGAGAAGCTGACCAGCGTGCCGAGCGACTGCTCGCGCGGCCAGTCCAGGTGATCGCGCAGCATCTGCAGGCAGGCGCATTCCATGATGCCGACCATATAGCCGGTGGCCAGCACGTCGGGCATCTCCGGGCAGCAAGGGATGTCGTCATACAGCTGCGGCACCGTGGCCTTGGGCGGCACTGTGTACTGCCACCGGAAGGTCAGGCCGGGGCGAAGTTCGGGGCTCATGCCGCGGATCCCGCGGCCACGTCGGCCACTTCCGCACCGGTCATCTGCTGCAGCTGATGCGGCGTCAGGTTGAACACCGCGTGCGGATGCCCCGCCGCCGCCCACAGGCTGTCATAGCGGAACAGGTCCTGGTCCAGCAGCATCACCGGCGCCACCGCATGGCCGATCGGGCAGACGCCGCCGATGGCATAGCCGGTCTTCTCGCGCACGAAGCGCGCGTCAGCCTTGCCCAGCGCGCCCACGCGGGCGGCCACCTTGGCCTCGTCGACGCGGTTGCTGCCGCTGGCGATCACCAGCACCGGCACATCGTCGGCCACGCGCCGGAAGATGATGGACTTGGCGATCTCGGCCACGCTGCAGCCCAGGCCCGCCGCGGCTTCCGCGGAAGTCTTACCGGTCGCGGGCAGCAACACTACCGGGCGATCGTGGCCAAGTTCGGCCAGCAGGTCCGCGACGCGCTGCGCGGACTCCGGCAGTGCTTCGTTACTTGCCGTCATGCATTCTCCTTGTGCTGTGTCCAACAGTCAGACGCAGGCGGGCGCCGCATCGCTGGCGGCGGCCCATTTGGTCAGCATGGCGCGGCCCACGCGCGAACTGTTGGCGCGGCCGATCGCCTGCGAGATGTAGTCGCCGGTGCGCACCATCGCTTCCAGGTCGATGCCGGTGTGGATACCCATGCCGTGCAGCATGTACAGCACGTCCTCGGTCGCCACGTTTCCGGTCGCGCCCTTGGCGTAGGGGCAGCCGCCCAGCCCCGCCACCGAGGCGTGGAAGATCGAGATGCCCACTTCCAGGCTGGCCAGGATGTTGGACAGCGCCTGTCCGTAGGTGTCGTGGAAATGGCCCGACAGCCGGTCGAGCGCAAACTCCGCCGCGGCTGCGCGCATCACTTCCTGCACGCGCACGGGGGTACCCACGCCGATGGTGTCGGCAATGTCGATCTCGTCGCAGCCCAGCTCGCGCATGCGGCGCACCACGTCGACCACCGCGTGTACCGGCACTTCGCCCTGGTACGGGCAGCCCAGCGCGCACGAGATGCTGCCGCGCAGGCGCACGCCCTTGTCTTTCGCCGCGGCGGCAACGGGCTCGAAGCGCGCGATCGATTCCGCGATCGAGCAGTTGATGTTCTTCTGCGAGAACGCCTCACTGGCCGCGCCAAAGATCACCACCTCGTCGGCACCGGCGGCGATCGCGCCCTCGAAGCCCTTCATGTTCGGCGTCAGCGCCGAGTACAGCGTGCCCGGCCGGCGCTGGATGCGCGCCATCACCTCGGCACCGTCGGCCATCTGCGGCACCCACTTGGGCGAGACGAACGACGCCGCCTCGATATTGACGAAGCCGGCGTCGGTGAGCTGGTTGATCAGCGCGACCTTGACGTCGGTCGGCACCATCGCCTTTTCGTTCTGCAGGCCGTCGCGCGGGCCGACTTCAACGATCTTCACGTAGTTCGGGATGGTCATGGCTGTCTCCTGTCCGTTGTTCGTTATGTTGGTGGCGCGCAGTGGCGGCGTCAGTAGCCGCGCTGCACGTCGACCACGCCCGCGATCGGCTGGCCCGCGCGCATTGCGCGAATCTTGCCGGCGATCTGGGTGATGCTGTCCTCGCGCAGCGTCAGCGCCGAGATATGCGGCGTGATGGTGATGCGCGGCTCCTGCCAGAACGGGTGCTCCGCCGGCAGCGGCTCGGTGCGGAACACGTCGAGCGTGGCACCACCGATCTGTCCCGATTGGACCGCGGCCAACAGGTCCTCTTCGACCAGGTGCTGGCCGCGCGCCACGTTGATCACATACGCGCCCTGCGCCAGCCGCGCGAACAGCCCTGCGTTCAGGATGTTCTCGGTCTGCGGTGTCAGCGGCAGCACATTGACCAGCACGCGCAGGCCGTCGAGGAACGGCGCCTGGCCGGCATCGCCATAGAAACCGCTTACGCCTTCGATGGCGCGCGCGGTGCGGCTCCAGCCACGCACCGGGAAGCCGAAGCCCGCCAGCGCGCGGGCGATATGCGTGCCCAGCGTGCCCACGCCCATCACGCCGATGGTGAAGTCGGCGCGGCGGTGCGGCTTGAGGAATTTCCAGGTGCCGGCGCGTTGCTGCGCTTCATAGGCATCGAGCTTGCGGAAATAGCGCAGCGCGGCGTGGGTGACGTACTCGGCCATCTGCGCGGCCATGCCGGCATCGTCGAGCCGCACGATCGGTACGCCGGCAGGCAACGCATCCGGCGCTTCGTCGCGCAGGCGCAGGATGCCGTCGACACCGGCCCCGAGGTTGAATACCGCCTTCAGGTCGGTACGGCCACGCAGCATTTCCACCGGCGGGCGCCAGACCACGGCGTAGTCGGCTGGTTCGCCACGGCTGCCCTCCCACGTCACGCATTCGGCTTCGGGGAGTGCTTCGGCGAAGCCTTCGATCCACGGATCATAGCGGCCGTCAGGGACGTACAACTGCAACTTCATTTTGTCTCCAGGGGGATTCTGGTGGTGGGGTAAACAGCTATTCTGGCAGAGTAATGGGGTTGGCGTTGACGCACGCCAACCGCCATGGACGGCGCGGGACCGCGCTCGGCGATCCCGGCCCCCATGGGCAGACTTACTTCCCTTCGAACGCCAGCAGCTGCGCCCCTTCGGCCACCTGCTCGCCGACGCCGTACAGCACTTCGCTGACCACGCCGTCGGCCGGTGCGCTGATGGTGTGCTCCATCTTCATCGCTTCCATCACCAGCAGCGGCGCGCCGCGCGTGACGGTGCTGCCGGCCTCGACCATCACCGCGATGACCTTGCCCGGCATCGGCGCGGTCAGCTTGCCGCCTTCGCTCTCGGCTTCGCCCGCGTGCGCGAGCGGATCGAGCCAGGTCAGGCTGACATGCCGCCCGGCATTGAAGACATGGAACGCCTCGCCATCGACATGTACCTGCCCATGCGCGCGGCGCGTGCCGAGGTCGACGCGGATATCGCCCGCCTGGCAGGTGCAGGCGAATGGCGCGGCCTGGTCGGCATAGATCAGCGTGCTGCGGTGCTCATTGATGTGCAGCGTGACGTCGAGCACCTGCTCGCCATAGCCGAAGCGCAACTGGCGCGTCGCGCCACCGTTCAGCCGCCACGCGCCGCCGTGGGTCCACGGCGAATGCTGGTCGGCGGCGTCGATGCGGCGCTCGCGGTTCTCGCGATCCATCAGCGCGGCCACGGCCAGCGCGATGATCTCCATGCCGACCGGCGCCGGCGCCGGGAACAGGACCTTCTCGTTGCGCTCGATCAGGCCGGTATCGAGATCGGCGGTGCGAAACGCCTGCGACGACACCAGCCTCTGCAGGAAGGCGACGTTGGTCGACAGCCCCACCACGTGATACGACGCCAGCGCCTGGCGCATGCGTGCCAGCGCTTCGTCGCGATCCTTGCCCCAGACGATCAGCTTGGCGATCATCGGGTCGTAGAACGGGCTGATGGTGTCGCCCTCGCGCACGCCGGCATCGATGCGGATGCCGGCCGGGCCGTGCGTATCACCGCCGCGCATGAACTGCACCGCCGGCGGCGTGCGCAGGAAGCGCAGCGTGCCGGTGGAGGGCAGGAACTGCTTGTCGGGATTCTCGGCGTAGATACGCGCTTCCAGCGCGTGGCCGTCGATGCGCAATTGCTCCTGCGTCAGCGGCAGCGGCTCGCCGGCGGCGACGCGCAGCTGCCACTCGACCAGGTCCTGCCCGGTGATCATCTCGGTGACCGGATGCTCGACCTGCAGGCGCGTGTTCATCTCCATGAAGTAGAAGGAGCCGTCCTGGTTGGCGATGAACTCCACCGTGCCGGCGCCGACATAGCCTACGGCTTTGGCCGCGGCGACCGCGGCCTCGCCCATGGCGCGGCGGCGTGCTTCGGTCATGCCCGGTGCCGGCGCTTCTTCCAGCACCTTCTGGTGGCGGCGCTGCACCGAGCAGTCGCGCTCGAACAGGTAGACGCAGTTGCCGTGGGTATCGGCGAACACCTGGATCTCGATGTGGCGCGGGCGGGTCAGGTATTTCTCCACCAGCACCTTGTCGTCGCCGAAGCTGGCCGACGCCTCGCGCTTGACCGAGGCCAGCGCGGCCTCGAAGCCATCGCCAGACTCGACCACGCGCATGCCCTTGCCGCCGCCGCCCGCGCTGGCCTTGAGCAGCACCGGGTAGCCGATGCGATCGGACTCGCGGCGCAGCAGGGCCGGATCCTGGTCCTCGCCATGGTAGCCCGGCACCAGCGGCACCGAAGCCTTCTCCATCAGCTGCTTGGCCGCGCTCTTGCTGCCCATCGCATTGATGGCCGACGCGGGCGGGCCGATAAAGACCAGCCCGGCCGCGGCGCAGGCCTCGGCAAAGGCCTCGTTCTCGGAAAGGAAGCCGTAGCCCGGGTGGATGGCCTGGGCGCCGGTCTCCTTCGCCATCTCGATGATGTGGTCGGCGCGCAGGTAGCTGTCGCGCGCGGCCGCGCCGCCGATATGCACGGCCTCGTCGCAGAAGGCGACGTGGCGCGCGTCGGCGTCGGCGTCCGAGTACACCGCGACGGTGCGGATGCCGAGCCGGCGGCAGGTGGCGGCCACGCGGCAGGCGATTTCACCGCGGTTAGCGATCAGGATCTTGTTGAACATGGCTCCCTCCTTGTTATCCCTGTTATTGGGATCTTACGGCGGCGAGCTGTCCAGCGGGCTATCTCCTACCTTGTCATCCCGCGTAACCCTCTGCGCGGATATCGAGGCGGGCCAGCAGGGCGCGATCGCGGTCGGCCTGCGGATTGCCGGTGGTCAGCAGCTTTTCGCCGTAGAAAATAGAATTGGCGCCGGCCATGAAGCACAGCGCCTGCAACGCTTCGTCCATGGCCTCGCGGCCGGCGGACAGGCGCACCATCGCACGCGGCATGGTGATGCGGGCCACGGCGATCGTGCGGACGAACTCGAACGGGTCCAGCGCTTCGGTGCCGGCCAGCGGCGTGCCTTCGACCTGCACCAGGTTGTTGATGGGTACCGACTCCGGGTACGGGTCCATATTGGCCAGCTGCGCGATCAGCCCGGCGCGCGCCTCGCGCGCCTCGCCCATGCCGACGATGCCGCCGCAGCAGACGTTGATGCCGGCGTCACGCACATGGCCGATGGTGTCGAGCCGGTCCTGGTAGGTGCGCGTGGTGATGATCTTCCCGTAAAACTCCGGCGAGGTATCCAGGTTGTGGTTGTAGTAGTCGAGGCCGGCTTCCTTGAGTTGCTGCGCCTGTTCGGCCTTGAGCATGCCCAGCGTCACGCAGGTTTCCAGGCCCATGGCCTTCACCTCGCGCACCATGTCCATCACAGGTTCCAGGTGGCGGTCCTTCGGGCTGCGCCAGGCGGCGCCCATGCAGAAGCGCGTGGCGCCGTTGGCCTTGGCCGCACGCGCGGCGTCGAGCACCTCGTCCAGCGCCATCAGCTTCTCGGCCTTGACGCCGGCATCGTGGTGCGCGCTCTGCGGGCAGTAGCCACAATCCTCCTCGCAGCCGCCGGTCTTGATCGACAGCAGCGTGGACAGCTGCACGGTGTTAGCGTCGAAGTTCTCGCGATGCACTTGCTGGGCGCGGAACAGCAGGTCGTTGAACGGCAGCGCGAACAGTGCGGCCACGTCATCGACGCGCCACTCGGCGTCATCGGGCAGGGCATGCGAGCGCGCGGTCTGGCGCAGGGCGTCAACGGAAACGGTGGTAACGGTGTGAGCTTGGGTCATGATTGGATTCGAATTCTGGTTCAGGCGGCGAGGCCAGCGGCCTCGGCTTGGTATTGATTGGCGGCAAGCAGCGGCGCGAGATCGAGCCTGGAAGCGGCAGCGGCGGGTTCCTGTTGCCAGGGCAGTTCACCCAGGCATGGCGCGTCCAGCGACGCATGCAAAGTGGCGATGTTCTCGTCGGCGAGCAGCATGTCCGGGTCGACCCGGTTGGCGATCCAGCCGGCCAGGTTGAGGCCGCGCGCTCGGATGGCCTGGGCGGTCAGCACGGCGTGGTTCAGGCAGCCAAGCCGGATGCCGACCACCATCACGACCGGCAGGCCGAGCATGACCGCCAGGTCGGCGGTGCTCCAGCGCACCGCGCCGACATCCAGTGGCACGTGGAAACCGCCCACGCCCTCCACCACCACGGCCTCGGCCTGGTGGCGCAGCGCGTCGAACGCTTCGCGGATCGGTGCGCGTGTAATGCGCACACCCTCCTGCGCGGCGGCGAGGTGCGGCGAGCACGGCGTGCGCAGCAGGAACGGACAGGTATGGCCAAGCGGCACCGTCACCGAGCTGGCGGCGCGCAGCTGCGCCACGTCATCGTTGTGCCAGTGGCCGTCGCGCCATTCGCTGCCGCTGGCCACGGGCTTCATGCCCGCGGTGCGGTAGCCGGCGGCGTTCAACGCGTGCAGCAGCGTGGCGCTGGCGTGGGTCTTGCCGACGCCGGTATCGGTGCCAGTGACAAAGCAGGCGAAAGGCTGGCGTGCTGTCATGCCGCCTCCCGCTGCGCCACCGCGGCGCTCAGTACATCCAGCAGGCGCTGCACGTCGGCTTCGGTGTGCGAGGCCGACAGCGTGATACGCAGCCGCGCCGTGCCCTCGGGCACCGTCGGCGGGCGGATCGCGCCGACGCGGATGCCGTCGCCCTCCAGCGTTGCCGACAGCGCGAGCGCGGCGCCGTTGTCGCCGACGATCAGCGGCTGGATCGCAGTCTCGCTGTCGCCGAGCGTCCAGCCCGCGATCGCGGCCAGTTGCGCCAGCCCGCCGCGCAGCATGGCGATGCAGCGCGTCAGTTGGGCGCGGCGTTGCCTGCCCTCTTCGCCTTCGATGATCGCCAGGCTGGTCAGCAATGCATGCGCGACCGCCGGCGGCGCGGCCGTGGTGTAGATATATGGCCGCGCGGTGTTGACCAGGTGCTCGATGATGGTCTCGTGCGCGGCGACGAACGCCCCCGCCACGCCCGCGGCCTTGCCGAGCGTGCCGATATAGATAAAGCGCTCGGACGAGAGCCCCAGCGCCTCCAGCACGCCGCGGCCCTGCTCGCCCAGCACGCCGAAGCCGTGCGCATCGTCGACGATGATCCACGCGTCATAGCGGTCGGCCAGCGCCAGCAGTTCGCGCAGCGGTGCGACGTCGCCGTCCATGCTGAACACGCTGTCGGTGACGATCAGCTTGCGTTCGCTGGTGCTGGCCGCCAGCAGGGCTTCCAGCGCGGCGGTATCGCAGTGCGGGTAGCGCTGCACGTCCGCGCGCGCCAGCCGGGCGCCGTCGATCAGCGAGGCATGGTTGAGCGATTCGCAGAACAGCGTCGCGTCCGCCGCGCCCAGCGCGGTCAGCACCGCCATGTTGGCCATGTAGCCGGTGCAGAAATACAGCGTGCGCGCGTGCGGGATATGCGGCGCGAACCAGCGCGCCAGTTCCGCTTCGAGCTGCGCATGCGCCAGCGAATGGCCGCTGACCAGGTGCGAGGCGCCGCTGCCCGCGCCATAGCGATGCGCGCCTTCGGCCAGCGCGGCGATCACGTCGGGATGGTTGGCCAGCCCCATGTAGTCGTTGCTGCAGAAGGTCAGCAGCGATTCCGGCCGCGTCTCTTCCACTTCGCCCACGGCCTGGTGCGGCGCGCACGCGGTGTGCGCGATGCGGCGGCGGCGCGTCAGGGCCAGCGCGTGGCGTTGCTCGGCAGCCCGCTTCAGTTGTTCAAGCAGCATGGCGCACCTCCCCGTTCACCAGCGTGGTCACATCGTCGAGCGCGGCCAGCAGTTGCTCGCCCAGCCAGCGCGCCTGCGCGGCATCGAAAACGTAGGGCGGCATCACGTACAGCGTATTGCCGATCGGGCGCACCAGCAGCTCGCGCGCACGCGCGGCGTGGTGGAAGCGCGAGGCAAAGTCAGCGCCCGCGGCGTCATCGCGCACATCGGCGGCCCAGATCAGGCCCCGCTGGCGCACGTGCCGCAGGCGCGGGTCGGCGGCCAGGGTGGACATCGCCTCCGCCAGCCACTGCGCACGTTCGCGGTTGCGCGCGAGCACGTCGTCCTGCGCGAACAGGTCGAGCGTGGCCAGCGCGGCGCGGCAGGCCAGCGGGTTACCGGTATAGGAATGCGAATGCAGGAAGCTGCGCGCCAGCTCGTCGGCGACGAAGGCGCGCTGGATCTCCGGGCGCGACAACACCAGCGACAGCGGCAGGTAGCCGCCGCTGATGCCCTTGGACAGGCACAGGAAGTCGGGCCACAGGTGCGCGGGCAGCACCGCCATGTCCTCGGCCGCGGCGCGCGACTGTTCCCACGCGAAGAAGGTGCCGGTGCGGCCGCAGCCGACCGCGATCTCGTCGGCAATCAGGTGGACCCGGTAGCGGTCGCACAGCGCGCGTGCGCCGTCGAGGTAGGACGGATCATACATCGCCATGCCGGCGGCGCCCTGCACCAGCGGCTCGACGATCAGCGCGGCAATCTGGCCGGCGCGTTCTCGCAGCAGCGCTTCCAGTTCCGCCAGCGCACGGGCGGCAACATCCGCCGCCGACTCGCCGGGCGCGGCCTGGCGTGCGTCGGGCGACATCACCACGTGCGCGCGGCGGATCAGCGCGTCGTAGGCGTCGCGGAAGACCTCCACGTCGGTCACGGCGAGCGCGCCCACGGTTTCACCGTGGTAGCCGTGGCGCAGGCAGACAAACTCGCGCTTGGCCGGCAGGCCGGTGTTGCGCCAGTAGTGAAAGCTCATCTTCAGCGCGATCTCGACGGCCGAGGCCCCGTCCGAGGCATAGAAGACATTACCGAGCGCGCCGCCGGTCAGTGCGGACAGGCGCTCGGCCAGTTCGACCGCTGGTGCGTGGGTGCAGCCGGCGAGCATCACGTGTTCGAGCGTCTCCAGCTGGCTTGCCAGCGCGGCGTTGATGCGCGGGTTGGCGTGGCCAAACAGGTTGACCCACCACGAGCTGGTGGCGTCGAAATAACGGCGGCCGCTGGCGTCATGCAGCCACGGGCCTTCGCCGCGCACGATCGCCAGCGGTACGGCGTCGTCGTCGGGGCGCAGGCGCGTGCAGGGGTGCCAGACCGCGTTGCGGCTGCGCTGGCCCAGGGCCTGCGCGTCGCTGCCTGGGGAAAGGGACAGGTGATCCAAGGTAGCCCTCCTTTGTTGACCGTCCGTGTGCGTGGCGCTGCCGGCTGGGCCGGGCAGTGCGACGAAGGCGGACTGGTTGGGGAGGGTCATGTTAGGAATGTCTCCTGGATGTTGGCAATGGCGGCGGGATTTTTGCGTTAGCGGTGGTTTAGCTGGACTTGATGGATGTTACGGGGGTGAAGCGGCCCTCTTGTCGCTAGCGTGCTGCGATCTCCACGCAAGTCTTTTTTTCAGTGCGGCACGCTTTCGCATGCTGCTGCGGGACTCCCCTCTCCCGCGCGCGGGCGAGGGGAGCAAACACCCCGCAAGCTAAGCGCCATCCTCAAGCCGGCCGCCACGACGGCGTACGCTTCTCCAAAAACGACTTCACTCCTTCCCGCCCCTCTGCCGACGCCCGGATCTTCGCAATCCGGTCCGCCGTATCCGCCAGCAGGTCGTTGTCGATCACCCGCCCCGACACGTCCTGCACCAGCCGCTTGCTCTCGCGCACGGCATTGGGACTGTTGGCGACCAGCGCCGTAGCCAGCTCGCTGACCTTGGCATCGAGCCCCTCCGCCGGCACCACCGCATGCACGAACCCCAGCCGCAGCGCCTCGGCCGCATCGAAGCGCTCCGCAGTGATGAAATAGCGGCGCGCCGCCTGCTCGCCCATCGCACGGATCACATACGGGCTGATGGTGGCGGGCAGCAGGCCCAAGCGCGCCTCGGACAGGCAGAAATGCGCGTGCTCGGCCGCCACCGCGATATCGCACGCGGCCACCAGCCCCATGCCGCCGGCGTAGGTGTCGCCCTGGATGCGTGCGATCACGGGACGCGGGCAGGACCAGATGGTGTGCAGCATCTGCGCCAGCGTCAGCGCATCGGCGCGGTTCTGGTCGTCGGAGTAGCCGGCCATCTTCTTCATCCAGTTCAGGTCGGCGCCGGCACAGAAGGCGGGACCATTTCCGGCTAGCACGACGGCGCGCACTTCGTCCATGTCGCCGAGGGCGCGGAAGGCCCCGGTCAGCTCGGCGATCACGGTCTCGTTGAACGCATTGCGCACGTCAGGCCGGTTCAGCGTGACGGTGGCGACGTGGCTGGCGATATTGACAGTCAGGGTGGTGAATTCCATGGTTCGTCTCCGTAGACAGATAGTTATCGGGGGTGCCGCTCAGGTGCCACTATCGAACGGCAGCCCCAGCGAGCGGAAGAAGTCGCCGACTTCCGGCAGCCACACTGGGATGCCCTCGCGCTGGCTGAACAGGCGGTGCGAGTCCATGCCGAACTCGCCCACATCGAACATCCGCGCATTGGCCCCGGGGCCGGTGGCGCGCGACTTGAAGGCGTTGAACAAGCGGCCGGGCAAGGGCACCGGCCAGTAGCTGTCGTTGTCGCCGTACACCCATAGCGACGGGTACCGGGCCAGGCTGCCATAGCTGGCAAAGACATCGACCAGCCGCTCTTCCCAGTCCGGGCAGTTCAGGTTGCGCAGCCCGCCGGCAAAGTTGACCACGCCGCGCACGCCGGGATAGCCGATGGTGCTGAACGCCATCGTGGTCAGCCCGCCCTGCGACTGGCCGATCACGACGATGCGCTCCATGTCCACGTAAGGCAGCGTGGCCATGTAGTCGAGCGTGGCGACGACATCGTCGGCCTGCATCAGGCCGTTGGTCTCGATGTCACAGCTGCCGCCCACATAGGCGCCGCCCGAGCGCGCAAAGCCCTGCCGCATCGGCAGCACCACCACATAGCCGCGCCGCAGGAACTCGGCGCTCTGCGCCGCAAAGCGCGCGCGCCCCTGCATGAACGGCCGGCCCGGCGCCTTGCCGTGGTTGATCACCACCAGCGGGAACGGCCCCTCGCCCGAAGGCTTGAACACCGTGGCTTCCAGGTCGATGCGCGACGGGATCGCCGCCTTGGGCAGCATCATCACCTGCTCGGTGAAACGCATGCGCGGCGCCGCCTTGCCCGTGCCATCGCCGTTGGCGTACTGCGCATGGCCCGCCGGCGGCTGCAGCACGGCGAGCACCGCTACCAGGGCAAGACTGCGAAACAGGCGGGCGACACTGCGCATGGTGATGGGTACGGCTGCGACGGCGTGGTGATTACATGCGGAACACGCCGAACTTCATGTCCTCGATCGGCGCGTTCAGGCTCGCGGACAGGCCCAGGCCCAGCACAGTGCGGGTCTGCGCGGGATCGATCACGCCGTCGTCCCACAGGCGCGCACTGGCGTAATAGGGATGGCCCTGGTGTTCGTACTGGTCGCGGATCGGCTGCTTGAAGGCGTCTTCCTCCTCCGCGCTCCACTTGCCGCCCTTGGCCTCGATGCCGTCGCGGCGCACCGTCGCCAGCACGCTCGCGGCCTGCTCGCCGCCCATCACCGAGATGCGCGCGTTCGGCCACATCCACAGGAAGCGCGGCGAATAGGCGCGTCCGCACATGCCGTAGTTGCCGGCGCCGAACGAGCCGCCGATGATCACGGTAAACTTGGGCACCTGCGCGGTCGCGACCGCAGTCACCATCTTGGCGCCGTTGCGGGCGATGCCTTCGTTCTCGTACTTGCGGCCGACCATGAAGCCGGTGATGTTCTGCAGGAACACCAGCGGGATCTTGCGCTGGCAGCACAGCTCGATAAAGTGGGCGCCCTTGAGCGCCGACTCCGAGAACAGGATGCCGTTGTTGGCGATGATGCCGACCGGGTAGCCCCAGATGCGCGCGAAGCCGCACACCAGCGTGGTGCCGTAGCGTGCCTTGAACTCGTCGAACTCGGAGCCGTCGACCAGGCGCGCGATCACCTCGCGCACGTCATAGGGCTTGCGCGTGTCGGTGGGGATCACACCGTACAGCTCTTGCACCGGGTACAGCGGCTCCACCGGCTCGTGCAGGCGGATCTGGTCCGGCTTGCGGCGGTTCAGGTGCTGCACGATATTGCGCGCCAGCGACAGCGCATGGTGGTCGTTCTGCGCGAAGTAGTCGGCCACGCCCGACAGGCGCGTATGCACGTCGGCGCCGCCCAGGTCCTCGGCGCTGACTTCCTCGCCGGTGGCGGCCTTCACCAGCGGCGGGCCGCCCAGGAAGATGGTGCCCTGGTTCTTGACGATGATGGACTCGTCGCTCATCGCCGGCACGTAGGCGCCGCCGGCGGTGCACGAACCCATCACCACCGCGATCTGCGGAATACCCTGCCTGGACAGGTTGGCCTGGTTGTAGAAGATGCGGCCGAAGTGGTCGCGGTCGGGAAACACGTCGTCCTGGTTGGGCAGGTTGGCGCCGCCGGAATCGACCAAGTAGATGCAGGGCAGGTTGTTCTGCTCGGCGATCTCCTGCGCGCGCACGTGCTTCTTGACCGTCATCGGGTAGTAGGTGCCGCCCTTGACGGTGGCGTCGTTGCAGACGATCACGCATTCCTGCCCGGCCACGCGGCCGATGCCGGTGATGATGCCCGCGCCGGGCGCGGCATCGTCGTACATGTCATAGGCCGCGAGCTGCGACAGCTCCAGGAACGGCGTGCCCGGATCGAGCAGTTGCTGCACCCGGTCGCGCGGCAGCAGCTTGCCGCGCGACAGGTGCTTGTTGCGCGCGTCTTCGCCGCCGCCCTCCGCGAGCTTCGCGATCTTCGCCTTGAGGTCGGCCACCACGGCCTGCATGGCCTCGGCGTTGGTCTTGAACGATTCGGAGCGGGCGTTGAGCTTGGTTTCCAGCGTGGGCATGGTTTGTCCCTTCCTGCTTCTTTTTACCGCCGATTGAGAGGATGTCCCGGCATCAGGTCATAGGGGTGCTTCCAGCCCGGCAACGCGCGCATGCGCTCCGCCCAGGCATGGATATGCGGATACTCCTTGCGCCAGTGCACGCCGATCTCGTCGTCGAAGAACACATAGCCCGCCAGCGAGAAGTCGGCGATGGTGGTGCGCTCGCCCACCACGAAGGCACGCCCCGCCAGATGCGCATTGAGCACGTTCCACGCGCCTTCGCAGCGCGCGCGGAAAAACTCCAGCACGGCCGGGTCCGGCGTCCTGGCGAAGTTGCGCATGAAGCGGTAGGTAGCGGTGTAGGAGGTGAACTTGTGGTTGTCGAACAGCAGCCAGCGCAGCACCTCGGCACGTTCAGCGTCGTCGCGCGGACCGTAGGCATCGAGCCGCGCGGCCAGTGATTCCAGGATGACGCCGGACTGCGACAGGCGCTGGCCGCCGAACTCCAGCACCGGCACCTCGCCCATCACGTTGATGGCCCGGTACTCGGGGGTGCGGGTCTCGCCGTTGAAGAAGTCGACGAAGCGCGGCTGCCACAGGCGCTGGCCGCGCTGCACGCCGACCGTCTCCAGCAGCAGCGCCACCTTGTAGGCGTTGCCGGACTGGGCGAAGCAATACAGCAGGTACTCCGGCTGGTTCTGCTTTTCGGTGCTCATGATGTCTCCCCGATCATGTCGCCATCCACATAGAGCCAGCGCGGCGCCTCGCCAGGCGCGCGCGGCTCGCGCACAAAGCGGCTGCGTTCATGCAGCCGCATGGCGCGCCCGCCTACCTTGTAGCGCGCCACGAATTCCACTTCGGCATGCGTGTCGTCCTGCTGCGCATGCGACTTGACCGCCAACCCGAGCCAGCGCGTGGCGGTGTCCGGCAAGAGATCGGCCGGGCAGGTGGACGGATGCCAGGTCTGCTGCAGCCAGTCCATATCGCTCAGCACATAGGCGCTGTAGCGCGAGCGCATCAGCGCCTCGGCGTTGGGCGGCAGCGCTTCGCCGCGGTGAAAGCGGCCGCAGCAGGCGGCATAGTCCGCGCTGCCGCACGGGCACGGCACCGGTCCGGCCTTAGGCAGCCGGCGTACCGCGTTCTCTGCCGCCTTTCCCCTGGTCATCCCACCAGCTCCGGCAGGTCGCGCATGTCGGTAAAGATGGTGTGCGCGCCGGCCCCGCGCAGCAGCGCGGCATCGTTGCGCTCGGCGTAGCCCAACACCGTCATGCCGGCGGCCACGCCAGCGGTCACGCCGGTCGGACTGTCTTCCACCACGGCGCAGCGCCCCGGCGCCACGCCCATGGTGCGCGCCGCCAGCAGGTAAACATCGGGCGCGGGCTTGCTGCGCGCCACTTCGGTGGCGGAGAAGATATGCTCGCGCTCATCCTGCTGGAACAGCTCGACCAGGCCGGTCTTGGTCAGTTGCAGCTTGACCTTGATGCGGTCCGCGCCCGAGGCCACGCACACCGGCATGCCGGTGGCCGCGATCTTGCCGATGGCGTCGCGCACGTGCGCCACCGCGGCGACCTCGGCTTCCAGCACCGCGTTGCGGCGGGCGAGCCAGGTCGACAGCCAGTTCTCGGGGAGCGGCGCGCCGCGCATGCGTTCGATCATCTCCAGTTCCTCGCGCACGGCGCGGCCGAGGAACAGGCGCGTGGAGTCTTCCAGCGAGATCTCGATGCCGAGTTCGTTCAGCATCTGGTTGAGCACGCGGTTGACGATGGGCTCGCTGTCGACAAGCACGCCGTCGCAGTCGAAGATCACGCAATCGAATCGGCCGGAATGGCCACGGGTTACTGCAGTCATGCGGGTTTCTTTTCCATGTTGTCCAGGCTCCCGACACTGGGTACGGCCCGGAGTTCAGTCTGACGGCGGCTCTTCAGGTGCGCCTCGACCTGGTCGAAGCGGTCGAAGCCCCAGAACGGCTCGCCGTCGACAATGACGAAGGGCGAACCGAACACGCCCTTGGCCATCGCCACCTCGATCTCGGCCTTGAGCTGGTCCTTGATCTGGTAGCTGGTGGCGCCGGCGTCCAGCGCCTGCACATCGACGCCCAGCGGCTCGGCCAGCTTCATGATCTCGGCCGGCTCGGCGATATTGATGTCGTCGGCGAACAGCGCGCGGTACACCGACTTGGCGAACGCCGCCGCGATGTCGTCGCCGTGATGGTTCTGCAGCCACAGCATCGCGCGCGCGGCGTGCGTGGTCGGCAGCGGGAAATGCGTGGGGCGCTTGTATTCGATGCCATGGAAGCGCGCGGTGCGCTCGAAGTCGCGCCACGAGTAGTCGCCCTTGAGCGGCAGCTGCGGCAGCGGCGAGGCGCCGGTGGTCTTGAACACCACGCCCAGCAAGATCGGATGCCAGGCGACGATGCGTCCGTACTTCTGCGCCAGCTCGTCGATGCGGGTACTGGCGAAATAGCCGTAGGGCGATGAGAAGTCGAAATAGAAGTCGATCGCTGCGGTCATGTCGGGGGCCCTTCTTGTTGGGGTTGCCGGTACTCGGGTCAGGGAGGTGTGCCGCTTTCACGGCATGCCCCCATCGTACGCGCTTATCTGTGGACTAGGCGAGCGCTCGTGCGATCAGGATCTTCTGGATATCGCTGGTGCCCTCATAGATCTGGCAAACGCGCACGTCGCGGTAGATGCGCTCCACCGGGAAGTCGCTGACATAGCCATAGCCGCCGAACACCTGGATCGCATCCGAGCACACCCGCTCGGCCATCTCGCTGGCAAACAACTTGGCCATCGCGGCCTCTTTCAGGCAGGGCCGGCCGCCATCGCGCAGCGCGGCGGCGTGCCACACCATCTGGCGCGCCACGTCGATGCGGGTCGCCATCTCGGCCAGGCGGAACTGCACCGCCTGGTGCTGGAACAGCGGCTGACCGAAACTCTCGCGTTCCTTGGCATACGCCAGCGCCGCCTCGAACGCGGCGCGCGCCATGCCGATGCTTTGCGAGGCGATGCCGATGCGCCCGCCTTCCAGCCCGGACAGCGCCATCTTGTAGCCGCCGCCCTCGTCGCCCAGCAAGTTGGCCGCCGGCACGCGGCAATCCTCGAGCAGGATCTGCGCGGTGTCCGACGAATGCTGGCCGAGCTTGTCTTCCAGGCGCGCCACCACGTAGCCGGGCGTGGTAGTCGGCACGATAAAGGCGCTGATGCCGCGCTTGCCGGCGGCCTTGTCGGTCACGGCCAGAACGATCGCCACATCGGCGTTCTTGCCGCTGGTGATGAACTGCTTGACGCCGTTGAGCACGTAATCGCCGCCGTCGCGGACGGCGGTAGTACGCAGCGCCGACGCGTCCGAGCCGACGTGCGGCTCGGTCAGGCAGAACGCGCCCAGCATCTCGCCGCGCGCCAGCGGCACCAGCCATTGCTGCTTCTGCGCCTCGCTGGCGAACGACATCAGCATGCTGCACACGGGGCAGTTGTTGACGCTGATCACGGTGGAGGTGCCGCCGTCGCCGGCCGCGATCTCTTCCAGGATCAGCGCCAGTGACAGGTAGTCGAGACCGGCACCGCCGTATTCCTCGGGCACGGCCACGCCGTACGCTCCGAGCGCGGCCAGCTCGCGGTGGACATCCTTGGGGAAGGTCTTGTCGCGGTCCCATTGCGCGGCCTGCGGCGCGATCACCTCCTGCGCGAACTGGCGCACGGCGTCGCGGATCATTTCCTGTTCGGGGGTCAGCAGCATGTCGGTTCGGTGATCGGTATGCGGGCGCGCTTACCAGGGGATGGGCGTGCCGTCGTAGTTATGGAAAGTGCCGTTATCGCGCCGCTTGACGCCGGCCAGCACCTGGCGCATGCCTTTGACGCTCTGCTGCACGGTCAGGTCGGCTTCCTGGCCGCCCATGTCGGTCTTGACCCAGCCCGGGTGCAGCGCGACGCAGGTGGCGTGGCGCGCATCCAGCGACACCGCGCGCAGCGCCGCATTGGCGCCGGCCTTGCTGACGCGGTACAGCCAGCTGGTGTTGTGCTCCATCGCGCCGATGCTGCCCATGCGCGAGGACAGCACCGCCAGCACGCCGCCATGGCCGGACTGGCCGGCTTCGACATAAGGCAGCAGCAGCGGCAGCGCCATCATCGGGCCCAGCACGTTGACGTGCATCACCTGGTCGAACTCCTGCGGCGTGACCGGTTGCGCGCCTTCCGTGCGCGGACCCAGCACGCCGGCGTTGTAGATCGCCACGTCGAGGGCTTCGCCGTCGAGCTTCCAGCCCAGGCCCGCGACCGCGCCGGCATCGGACAGGTCGACCTGGTGGGCTTCGGCGCCGAGCGCCTGCAGCGCGCCGACGCCTTCGGGCGTGCGTGCCGCCGCAATGACGCGCCAGCCGTCGGCACGGTACTGGCGCACGAATTCAAGGCCGATGCCGCGCGAGGCACCGAGGATCAGGACGGTTGGCAAGGCTGTGCTCCTTTGTCTGGGTGCGTAGGTTCAGCGGACTGCCTGGGTCTTTGCACCCCTCTCCCGCGAGCGGGAGAGGGGAGAATACAAGCGGGAGAGGGCGTGTTAGAGGATTTCGATCCCCACCGCGGTCGCTTCACCACCACCAATGCACAAGCTCGCCACACCACGCTTGCCACCCGTCTTGCGCAGCGCGCCGATCAGCGTGGTCATGATGCGCGCGCCGGAGGCGCCGATCGGGTGGCCCAGCGCGCAGGCGCCGCCGTTGATATTGACCTTGTCGCGCGGGATCTTGAGGTCCTGCATGGCGGCCATCGGCACCACGGCGAAAGCCTCGTTGATCTCGAACAGGTCGACGCTGTCGGTGGTCCAGTCCAGCTTGCGGTACAGCTTGGCGATGGCCTCCACCGGTGCGGTGGCAAACAAGCCCGGTGCCTGCGCATGGGTGGTGTGGCCGAGCATGCGGGCGATCGGCTGCAGGCCGAGCTTTTTCGCGGTGGAGGCGCGCATCATCACCAGCGCCGAGGCGCCGTCGTTGATGGACGACGACGAGGCGGCGGTGATGGTGCCGTCTTTGGCGAAGGCAGGCTTCAGCGACGGGATCTTGTCCAGCTTAATGCGGCGCGGGCCTTCGTCGGTGTCGATCACGGTGTCGCCGCCCTTGCCGGACACGGTCACCGGCGCGATCTCCCAGCGGAAGTCGCCGTTCTCGGTAGCCTGCTGCGCGCGGCGCACGCTTTCCATCGCAAAGGTGTCCTGCTGCTCGCGCGTGAAACCGTACTTGGCGGCGCAGTCCTCGCCGAAGGTGCCCATGGCGCGGCCCTTCTCATAGGCGTCTTCCAGGCCGTCCAGCATCATGTGGTCATAGATCATGCCGTGGCCGATGCGGTAGCCGCCGCGCCCCTTCGGAATCAGGTACGGGGCGTTGGTCATGCTCTCCATGCCGCCGGCGACGGCGACCTCGAACGAGCCTGCAATGAGGCCGTCAAAGACGGTCATCGCCGCGCGCATGCCCGAGCCGCACATCTTGTTGACGGTGGTGCAGCCCACGCCCAGCGGCAGGCCCGCGCCCAGCGCCGCCTGACGCGCCGGCGCCTGGCCCTGGCCGGCGGGCAGCACGCAGCCGAACACCACTTCTTCCACCTGCTCGGGCTTCAGGCCGGCGCGCTCGACGGCGGCGCGGATGGCCACGGCGCCCAGTTGCGGCGCGGTGACGCTGGCGAATTCGCCCTGGAACGCAGCCATTGGCGTGCGGGCGGCTGAAACGATGACGATCTCTTCCATGTCGGGTCTCCTGGATCGGTGTTGATGAAGCGGTATTCGTTGCGGCAGCGGTCAGCGGATCGATGCCTGCGGCGGGTCGCCGTACTGGCGGTAAGCCGCGGCCAGTTGCGCGTGCAGTTCGTCGTTGTTGCTGGCGGCCATGCCCAGGTCGCGCAGCAGGCCATCGGACACGCCGTAGACCCAGCCATGCACGGTCACGGCCTGGCCGCGCGACCAGGCGTCCTGGATCACCGTGGTCTGGCAGACGTTGTTGACCTGCTCGATCACGTTGAGCTCGCACAGCCGGGTATGGGCGTCGTCTTCGCGCAGCAGCGTGCCGAGGTAAGCCTCGTGCTTGTCGGCGACGTCGCGCACATGGCGCAGCCAGTTGTCGGCCAGCCCGATGCGCTCGCGCTTGAGCGCTACCTTGACGCCACCGCAGCCGTAGTGGCCGACCACGGTGATGTGGCGCACCTTCAGCACTTCCACCGCGAACTGGATCACCGACAGCGCGTTCAGGTCACTGTGCGCGACCACGTTGGCGATATTGCGGTGGACGAACACTTCGCCCGGAGCGAGCCCCAGGATCTGGTTGGCCGGCACGCGCGAATCGGAGCAGCCGATCCACAGGTATTCCGGCGCCTGCTGGTTGGCCAGCCGGGTGAAGAACGTCGGGTCCTCCGCGTTGACACGGTCGACCCACTCACGGTTGTTGCGGAACAGCTGGGCAATGGCGTCAATCATGCGACTCTCCTTGCAGGACCGGCGTCAGCTGCGGCACCAGGTGCGCCGCCAGTGTCGCCGTAACGGTGGATGAATCGCTCTGTACTCTGATAGGCAAAGAAGTCATGAACATGTCCGGCCAGCAGCCGGTCCTTGTGGCCCTGCCACATGGCAGGCTCGAAAAAATCCGCATGATGGCGCAGGAACGCCGCGCGCACGCGCGGATCGCCCAGCAGGAAGGTGCGGAAGGTCTCTGGGAAAATATCGTGCGGACGCACCGTGTACCAGACTTCGCCCGACATCTCCTCTTCCTCGTTGCGCGGCTGCGGCACGTGGCGGATATTGCAGTCGGTCAGGTACTCGATCTCGTCGTAGTCGTAGAACACCACGCGCCCGTGGCGCGTGACGCCGAAGTTCTTGTACAGCATGTCGCCGGGGAAGATGTTCGCGTCCATCAGCTCCTTGATGGCGTTGCCGTATTCGAGCACGCCGTGCTCGACCTGCTCGTCGGTGCCCTCCTGCAGGTAGATGTTCAACGGCGTCATGCGACGCTCGATATAGACGTGGCGCACCACGATCTCCTCGCCGCCGTCCTTGCCGCGCTGGTATTCGATCATCGACGGCGCGTGCTGCTCGAACTCGCGCACCAGCGCATCGTCGAAGCGCGACCGCGGGAAGGCCACGTCGGAGTACTCCAGCGTATCCGCCATGCGGCCGACGCGGTCGTGCTGCTTGACCAGCTGGTACTTGGACTTGACCAGCTCGCGCGTGGTTTCCTTGGGCGCCGGGAAAAAGTCCTTGATGACCTTGAACACGTACGGGTACGACGGCAGCGTGAACACCAGCATCACCAGCCCGCGGATGCCGGGCGCGACGATGAACTTGTCCGACGAATGCTGCAGGTGGTGCAGGAAGTCGCGGTAGAACAGGTTCTTGCCCTGCTTCTGCAGACCCAGCGAGGTATAGATCTCCGCGCGCGGCTTGCGCGGCATGATGTCGCGCAGGAAGGTCACGTAGGCCGACGGGATCTCCATGTCGACCATGAAGTAGGAATGCGTGAACGAAAACAGGATCAGCAGCTGTTCCTTTTTCAGCAGCACCGTGTCCAGCATCAGCTTGCCCGAGGGGCCATGCAGCACCGGAATCGCCAGCGGGAAAGTGCGGTCGCCGTTCAGGATGCGGCCGATGATGAAGGCCGCCTTGTTGCGGAAGAACAGCGACGACAGCGTATGGATCTGGAAATTCGGCGCGATGCGCAGGTCGCCGAAATGCTCGCCGACCGCGCGCACCACGTAGCTGATGTCGCGCTGAAGGTCTTCGAACGGGCGCTCGAGCTGGAAGTTGTGCACGATGCGCTCGAAGCACGCCGCCATGCCCTCGCGGCTGCCCGGATAGTAGGCACGGAAAGTCGGGCGCGTGGGCGATTCCTCGTTCTCGATGTATTCGGTCGAGATCGCCGGGCGCACGAAGATGAAACCGTTGTTGAAGTACGAGCGGTGCAGGATGCGCGTACAGACCGAGTTGAAGAAGGTCTCGGCCAGTTCGGGCTGGTGATGGTTGGTCAGCAGGCCGATGTAGTGCAGCTTGATCTGCTGCCAGATCTCGTCCTCGATATTCTCGGCGTCGTATTCGTCTTCGAGGATGACGCTCGACTCGCGCACGCGCTCGTTGTAGAACGCGATGCGGTCGCGCTGGATCTGCTGCAGCCCGTGCCAGTCGCCGGCCTCGAACTTGATCTTGGCCTGGTGGCTGACCTCGCGGAACAAACGGTAGTGCTTGTCGAACCCGTCGAGCATCGTTCTCGCCACATCGTAGGCAATCTGCGAGGAAAGCAGTTTGGGGAAGTGGGACATGGGTCGACGGGGGGCGGCTGGCGCGGCGGTCTTGCGACGGGTAGTGAGATTGTAAATGGGTTCGGGCGGGGGCTCCGGGTGATTTCGGCGCCCCGCGCCGTATGACTGGCCTGGCTTACATCGTTTCGGCGAACAGTTCGCGGCCGATCAGCATCCGGCGGATCTCCGAGGTACCGGCGCCGATCTCGTACAGCTTGGCGTCGCGCCACAGCCGGCCGGCGGGGTACTCATTGATATAGCCGTTGCCGCCCAGGATTTGTACGGTCTCACCCGCCATCCAGGTGGCCTTCTCGGCCGTGTACAGGATCACCGCGGCGCAGTCCTTGCGCACCTGGCGCACGTGGTCGCTGCCGAGTCCGTCCAGGTTCTTGCCGACCGTGTACAGGTAGCTGCGCGCGGCCTGCAGCGTGGTGTACATGTCCGCCACCTTGCCCTGGATCAGCTGGAACTCGCCGATGCTCTGGCCGAACTGCTTGCGGTCATGGATATACGGCGTAACCACGTCCATGCAGGCCTGCATGATGCCGACCGGGCCGCCCGACAACACCGCGCGCTCATAGTCCAGCCCGCTCATCAGCACCTTGGCGCCGCCATTCTCGGCGCCCAGGATGTTCTCGACCGGCACTTCCACGTCCTGGAACACCAGCTCGCCGGTATGCGAGCCGCGCATGCCCAGCTTGTCCAGCTTTTGCGCCACCGAGAAGCCCTTCATGCCCTTCTCGACGATAAACGCGGTCATGCCGCGCGCGCCCAGGTCGGGCTCGGTCTTGGCGTAAACCACCAGCACATCGCAGTCCGGGCCGTTGGTGATCCACATCTTGGTGCCGTTGAGCACGTAGCGGTCGCCCTTGAGCTCCGCGCGCAGCTTCATGCTGACCACGTCCGAGCCGGCGTTGGGCTCGCTCATCGCCAGCGCGCCGATCCATTCGCCCGACACCAGCTTGGGCAGGTACTTGGCCTTCTGCGCCGGCGTGCCGTTGCGGTGGATCTGGTTCACGCACAGGTTGGAGTGCGCGCCGTAGGACAGGCCGACCGAGGCCGAGGCGCGGCTGATTTCTTCCATCGCGATCATGTGCGCCAGGTAGCCCATGTTGGCGCCGCCGTATTCCTCGGCCACGGTGATGCCGAGCACGCCGAGGTCGCCCATCTTCTTCCAGGCGTCCATCGGGAACTGGTCGGTGCGGTCGATCTCGGCAGCGCGCGGGGCCAGTTCGGCCTGGGCCCAGGCGCGCACGGAATCGCGCAGCATCTCGATGTCTTCGCCCAGATCGAATTTCAGGCCTGGCAGTTCGGTCATGATGGTCTCCTGTTGGATTCGGTGTGTGTCGTGTTTTTGTCGCCGGATAGGCGGTTCAGACGTGGTCCAGGGTGCGGACCACGCAAAGCGTCATCAGCATGGTGGCCACCTGCTTGCGGCGGCCGGCCTGCTCGACGTAGACCTCGCCCTGCGCCACGATCAGCGTGCGCCCGGGCTTGAGGACGCGGCCCACCGCCACCAGGCGTTCGCCCTGGGCGGGGGACAGCAGGTTGATCTTGTATTCGGCGGTCAGGCCCGCCTCGCCCTCGCCCACCATCGACAGCGCGGCGTAGCCGCAGGCGCTGTCGGCCAGCGCGCCCACCGCGCCGCCGTGGAAGAAGCCGTGCTGCTGGGTCACGCCCTCGGACCACGGCATCGCGATCTCGACCTCGCCGCGCTCCACCCGCTGCAGCGTGGCGCCGAAGCTGGTCATCAGCCCCTGGCGCGAGAAACTGGTGGCGATGGCGTCGGCGCGCGTGGCGGACAGTGCTTCGGGTTCAGCGGGGACGGCACAGGCGTTGGAGGACGTCATGGCGGGTTTCCGGTGTGAAGGCCGATGAAGGCGTTAAGGCACGGCGCGCCGCCGTAGTGGCGGGCTGTCCGGGTATTCTATTTACGTTTACGTAAACGTCAATCCCGTCCGGCACGGATGCCGGACGAAGTGCTGTATCAGGCCGATCGGTTGCGGGCCGGCGCATCGCCGCCCTCCGCCGGCGAGGTCTTGCCGCCGGTCTGCGCGGCCAGCAGCGCCCTGCACTGGCGCTCGTGCTGGTCGATCTCGGCCAATTGTGCCTGCAGGTCTTCCAACTGGCGCTCGAGCGCGCGGCGGTGGTCAGCCAGCGAGTGCAGGAAGCGCTCCAGTTGCGGGGCGGTGTCGCGCGGCGACTCGTAAAGATCAAGGATCTCACGGATCTCATTGAGAGTGAGCCCTAACCGCTTGCCGCGCAGCGTCAGCTTCAGCCTGGTGCGCTCACGGCCGTTGTAGACGCGCTTGCGCCCGCCCGGACCCTCGCGCTCCGGCGACAGCAGGCCCTGGTCCTCGTAGAAACGAATGGCGCGGGGCGTGACGTCGAACTCGCGGGCGAGATCGGTGATGGTGTAGGTGGCGGAGCCGGGGGATTGCGTGACTGCCATGGTGCGCCCAGGAAGTGAACGGTCGTTCGTTGCGGAATCAAGTTTTCGCTTAAGATGGAGACGAACCGCTTGAATTGACGTTTACGTTAGCGTCAACTCCGGCGACTGGCAACTAGCGCTTATACGCCCCCAGGGCCTGACGCAGCAACGAGAAAGCCCGCCTGCCCCCGATCCCCGATCCTCCGGCACAAGGCTTCGACCAAGAGACTCCTCATGAACGCACTCGAACACCAGCTCCAATACCCGTTCGGCGACACCATGCCCGAGCCCGGCACCAAACAACAGGTCGCCCCCGGCGTCTACTGGCTGCGCATGCCGCTGCCGTTCGCGCTCGACCATATCAACCTGTGGCTGGTGCGCGACCGCCTGGACGGCCGCGAGGGCTGGACCATCATCGATTGCGGCATCACCAACGATGTCATCAAGGGCCACTGGGAGACCATTTTCGCCAATGAGCTGGATGGCCTGCCGGTGGTGCGCGTGCTGGTCACGCACAGCCACCCCGACCACGTCGGCCTGGCGCACTGGCTGTGCAAGCGCTTCGGCGTGCGGCTGTGGATGAGCCTGGGCGACTACATGAGCGCGCGCGTGATGGGCAGCGGCACCGGCGCCGGCTCCAGCGCGGGCGGCGAAGCAGCCGCCGCGCACTTCGCGCTGCACGGCCTGACCGATCCAGACAGCCAGGAAAAGCTGCGCGCGCGCAAGACCTACTACCCGTCGCTGGTGCCCGACCTGCCGGCGCAGTACCGCCGGATGATGGCGGGCGACACGGTGCGCATCGGCACCGATGCGGCCACGTCCGGCTGGCGCGTGATCACCGGCTTCGGCCATTCGCCCGAGCACGTGGCGCTGTATAACGAAGCCACCAACGTGCTGATCTCCGGCGACATGGTGCTGCCGCGCATCTCGACCAACGTCAGCGTGTTCGACATGGAGCCCGAAGGCAATTCGCTGCAGCTCTACCTGGATTCGCTCGGCAAGTACGAGCCGCTGCCGCAGGACGTGCTGATCCTGCCCTCGCACGGCCGCCCCTTCCGCAACCTGCATACCCGTATCACCCAGCTGCGCGAGCACCATGTCGACCGGCTCGCCGAGACACTGGAAGCGTGCCGCGAGAAAGCCTGCAGCGCGCACGACATCGTCAGCGTGATCTTCAAGCGCCAGTTCGATATCCACCAGATGACCTTCGCCATGGGCGAGTCGCTGGCGCACCTGCATTGCCTGTGGCACCGCGGCGAACTGGTAAGGGAAACGGGCGATGACGGCGTGATCCGCTTCCGCGCGGCCTGAACCTGAGCCGGGACCCTAGTTGGCGGCGGCCAGCGCCGCCAGGTAGTGCACGCCGTCCACGGCGCGGCTGCCGTACCACGACAGCATCTCGCCATCGACCAGCAGCACCGGCTTGCCGAGCTGGCGCTCGAGCGCGTCGGCGTGGTCTTCGGTAAAGCGGTAGGGCTCGGTCGACAGCATCACCAGGTCGAGCTCGCGCACCAGGGCGTCGCTCCAGCGGAAGGTGGGATAGCGTTCGCCGGGCGTGTTGGGGCGGCTGCAATCGCCATCGACGCACGCCTGCGGCGTGCCGTCGGCGGGCTCCGGCCAGGTCTGCCAGTTGGCCAGCGCCAGCATGCGGCTGATATAGGTGTCGCGCGACACCGTCATCCACGGGTCCTGCCAGATTGCGTACAGTACGCGGCGCGGCGGCCAGGGGCGTGCGCGGATCGCATCCAGCTCGGCTTGCAGCGCGGTGCAGAGCGCCTCGGCCTGGGTGTGGCGTCCGAAGATGCTGCCGAGCAGCCGGTACAGGCCGAGGTTGTCTTCCGGCGCGCACGGATGGGTGACGATCACGTTGGGCACGAAGCTGCGGATCTCATCCACGGTCTCGCGCCGGTTCTCGTCGATATTGACCACCACGTGCGTGGGCGCCAGCTCGCGCAGCCGCGCCATTTTCACGTCCTTGGTGCCGCCCACCTTGGGCACCGCGCGCACGGCCGGCTCCGGGTGGATGCAGAAGCCGGTGCGCGCCACCATCTGCTCGCCCAGCCCGAGCGCAAACAGCAGCTCGGTCACTGACGGCACCAGCGAGGCGATGCGCACCTCGCCGCTGGCGGCGGCGTGCTGTTGGCCGATGGCGTCGCGCCACATGGTCAGGGCTCCTGGCTTTCTGCGCGCCGGGGCTTGCGCGGTGCGCCCGCGGCCAGCGCGTCATACAGCCAACGCGGCATCACGTGCAGCAGCGCCGCCACCACACCCATCGGCCACGGAATCACACGGAAGCGCCGTCCGGCGGCAATGACGCGGACCGCCTTGCGCGCGAACACGTCGGCATCGGTCAGGAACGGCATCCGGTAGGGGTTGTGCGCGGTCATCGGCGTACGGATATAGCCCGGCGCGATCGTGACCACGCGGATGCCGTGCTCGCGTTGCTCCAGGCGCAGGCTCTCCAGCAGCTTGATCACCGCCGACTTGGAGGCGCTGTATGCGCCAGCGCCCGGCAAGCCGCGCACGCCGGCGACGCTGGCGATGCCCACCAGCGTGCCGCGCCGCCCGAAGTGCCCGGGCTCGCGCGCCTGCATCGCATGCATGAAGGGCTGGAAGGTGGTCAGCAGGCCGAACCAGTTGGTGTCCATCACCTGGCGGAAGGCGTCGAGATCTTCGCGCTCGCTGGCGACCGTGCCGACCGAGACGCCGGCATTGGCAATCACCACGTCAGGGCAGCCGAAATGGCCGAGGAAGTCTTCCGCCGCGCGCGCCATGGCGTCGGCGTCGCGCACATCGGCACCATAGACGCGCACCGCGCCCGGGTTGGGCAGCGTGGCGACGAACTCGCGCAACGCGTCCTCGCGGCGCGCCACCAGGCCGAGGATGGCGCCTTGCGACGCGTATTCGCGCGCGAGGGCCTGGCCTAGTCCGCTGGAGGCGCCGGTGAGGAAGACTTTCAGGGGACGCATCGTCGGGGTGCGGGGAGTTTCGGTTACCCTGACAATACCACTGGTGGGCTCCCTCTCCCGCAAGCGACGCAAGCGGGAGAGAGGAGAAAACCAGCGGCCTGCGGGAGGCCGCCGGCAACCATTACATCTTCTTGGCCTTGACCTGCTCCACCAGGTAATCCATGGCCTGGACCGCGCTGGTCTTGTTGCCGGCGATCGACGGCGAGGTCACGTACTTGCCCTGCACCACCACGGTCGGCACGCCGTCGATCTTGTAGGCGTCGGCGATCTTGTTGGCGCGCTGCGAGTTGGTGGTCACCGTGAACGAGTTGTACGCGTCCAGGAAGGCCTTGCGGTCCACGCCGTTCTTGGCCATGAAGTCGGCGATCTCGTTGGGGTCGAGCATGCGCTTGCGGTCGACGTGGATGGCGTTGAAGACCTTGAGGTGCATCGCGTCGAGCTTGCCGATGGCTTCCAGCGCATAGAAGATCTTGGTGTGCGGCATCAGGTCGTCGCGGAAGGCGACCGGCACGCGCTTGAACACCACGTTGTTGCCCTGCTTCTTGACCCAGGCTTCCAGGTCGGGCTCGAATTCAAAGCAGTGCGGGCAGCCGTACCAGAAGAACTCGGTGACCTCGATCTTGCCCGGCGTGACCGGCTGGGCCGTCTTCAGGACCTGGTATTCCTTGCCCTCGGCGGGCGCCGCCTGGGACGGGGCGGACATCAGCAGGCCGCCCACGGCGGCGAACATGGCGAATAGTGCGGCGAGTTTCTTCATTTGGTGCGGCCTTGCGGTTTGGACGATGAGCGTATGACAGCGGCGGCGGCGTCCGGTTCAGCGGGACGCCGGCCGCGGCCGTGACAAGGTGTTGCGGTGGTTACCGGGTATTAATCAGCCACCAGGCGCTGCGGCAATCCGCCACAGCCACCCGGGATAACGCCTGACCCTGCGGTCCGGCTTACTGCTTGGTAAAGCGGATCACGGAGGCCTCGAAGCCCGACGACTGCAGCCGCTCGCGCGTCTTGTTCATGTCCTCGATGCGATTGAACGGCCCCATGCGCACGCGGTACATCTTGACGCCGTTGACGTCGCGCTCGGTGATCCTGGCTTCAAAGCCCTGCATCGCCAGATTGGCTTTCTGGCGGTCGGCGTCGTCCGACGAGCGAAACGCGCCCACCTGCAGCAGGTAGCCCACCTTGTTGGCGTCGGCCTGGGCGATCTCGGCGATCGGGTCGGCCACCGGCTTCTCGGCCGGCTTGGTGGCGACGGGCTTGTCAGCCGGCTTCTCCACGGGCTTTTCCACCGGCTTCTCGGGCGGACGGGCGACGGCCACCGGGGGTTGCTGGCCGTTCTGCTTCGGTTCCGGCTCGGGCGCCTGGCCCACCGGCTTGGCCGGCGTCTTGCTCCACAGCGGCTTGTTGGGGTCGCTCGGGCCCTCGTCGGCACGCTGGGCCGGCGGCGGGAGCTGGCTGGCGACATTGCCGGGCTCGCTCGGCCGCGGGGCGCTCTTCTGCTGGAACGGCGTCGGCGACTTGGTGATGTACAGGGCGACCACCACGGCGATGGCCAGCCCGACGATCAGCCCGAGCACCAGGCCCAGGAACGTACCGCCGCGCTGCTGGCTGCGGCGGACCTTGCGCGCGTCGCGCTTGCGTTGCTGTTGCATGAAGTCCTCTTTGGTGATGCCGGGATTATAGGGCCAGTGCCGCCACGGGCAGCACCGGCTGTTTCCCCGGGGCTGCGCGCTCCGCGCGGCCCCATTTGCGCACCCGGCGTGGCGCCGGGCGCTTCCTTACATGCGGCGCGGCGCCGAGACGCCGATCACCGCCAGGCCGTTGCGCAGCACCTGGCGCGTGGCGGCCAGCAGCGCCAGCCGGGCGCGCTTGACGGCCTCGTCGTCCACCAGCACGCGGTCGGCGTTGTAGAAGGCGTGGAAGTCGCCAGCCAGGTCGCGCAGGTAGAAGGCGACCGCGTGCGGCGCCAGCTCGGCGGCGGCGGCCGACAGCATGTCCGGGAATTCCGCCAGGCGGCGGCCCAGCGCCTGCGCCTGCGCGCTGGCCTCGGGACCGGTCACGGCCGACAGGTCGGCGCCGGCCAGTTCGGCCAGGCAGCCTTCCCAGTCCGCGCCACCCCACGACTCGAAGATCGAGCAGATCCGGGCATGCGCGTACTGCACGTAGTACACCGGGTTCTCGTCGTTCTGCTTGAGCGCCAGGTCGACGTCGAACACGAACTCGGTATCGGCCTTGCGCGACAGCAGGAAGAAGCGCACTGCGTCGCGGCCGCGGGTGAAGTGCTCCGCCCAGTCGGCGACGCCCTGCTCCAGGCAGCCGCGGATAGTCTCGTCGCCGCCGTTGGACCATTCGATCAGGTCGCGCACGGTGACATAGGAGCCGGCGCGTTTGGAGATCTTGACCTCCTCGCCGTCCTTCATCACGGTGACCATCTTGTGCAGCACGTAGTCGGGGTAGCCCTGCGGGATGCCCATGTCCAGGCCCTGCAGGCCAGCGCGCACGCGCGCGATGGTGCCGTGGTGGTCGCTGCCCTGCACGTTGATGACCTTGGTGAAGCCGCGCTCCCACTTGGTGGTGTGGTAGGCCACATCCGGCACGAAGTACGTATAGGTGCCGTCGCTCTTCTTCATCACGCGGTCCTTGTCGTCGCCGTCGTCGGTGGTGCGCAGCCACAGCGCGCCCTCGCTCTCGTAGGTCTTGCCCTTGGCAACCAGCGACTGCACCGCGGCTTCGACGCGGCCGTCGCTGTACAGCGACGACTCCAGGTAGTAGCGGTCGAACTTGACGCCGAAGGCCTGCAGATCGATGTCCTGCTCGTTGCGCAGGTAGGTGACGGCAAACTTGCGGATCGAGTCGATGTCCTCGACGTTGCCCGAGGCGGTGACCGGCTCGCCATCGGAGGCGCTGACGGTCTTGCCAGCGAGGAAGTCAGCGGCGATATCGGCGATGTAGTCGCCGTTGTAGGCGGCCTCGGGCCAGTCGGCGTCGCCCGGCTTCAGGCCGCGCGCGCGCGCCTGCACCGACAGCGCCAGGGTCTGGATCTGCACGCCGGCGTCGTTGTAGTAGAACTCGCGGTGCACGTGGAAGCCCTGCCAGGACAGCAGGTTGGCCAGCGCATCGCCCAGCGCCGCCTGGCGGCCGTGGCCGACGTGCAGCGGGCCGGTCGGGTTGGCCGAGACGAACTCCACCAGCACCTGGCCGTGCACGCCGCGTTCGCGCGCGCCGTAGTGGTCGCCCTCGGTCAGCACCGCGCGCAGCACGTCGGCCTTGGCCGCGGGCGTCAGGCGCAGGTTGATGAAGCCGGGGCCGGCGATCTCCAGGCCCTCGACCAGGCCCTGCGCGCGCGCGTCGGCCTGCACGGCGGCGACGATACGCTGCGCCAGCTCGCGCGGGTTGCTCTTGAGCGCACGCGCGACCTGCATGGCGACATTGCAGGCGAGGTCGCCATGGGCGGCCACCTTGGGCCGCTCGAAGGTGACGGCGGGCAGGGTGGCATCGGCCGGGGCGAGCGCGCGCACGGCATCGGTGAACGCAGCGGCGAGATTGGAGGTCTGAACAGGCAGCATGGATGTCGGAAGCCCTGTGGGCTAGGTATTCAGGCGCCGCCTTGGGCGGCGCCGTCGCCAGGAAGGCGGCAAGTGACGGCAAAGGAACAGTGAACGCCGCGCCGCGCCGCGTGACAGGCATTGGAATCGGGAACGCCGAATTTTATCAGGTGCTATGCTGACATCATGCGCGATGATGGCCCCGGGCCACAATCCGGGCCACATTCGGGGCCACTATCGGCGTGGCATCCCGCCCCCGGGACCGCCGCGCGCCGCACTTCCGTGAAAGGAATACACATCATGCTGATCACCTTCAAATCCCATGCCGCGCAGGACCTGATCATGATGAAGGATCTGGCGATGACGCTGCTGGGCATCATCGGCAAGCGTCTCGGGGAACGAGGGGTGATCACCGTTGAAGAGCTTCCAACCGCGATCCACAAGCTGGAAGCCGCGGTCGCCGATGCCCGCAAGCCCCATCCCGCCGACTCGGCCGTCGCAGCGGAAACTGGCAAGGACGAAGAAGAGGAAGAACCGCTGCACCTGGGCCAGCGCGCCTACCCGTTCCTGGACATGCTGCGCGCCTCGCAGCGTGAGGGGACCAACGTGATGTGGGGTGTGTGACGGGATAAGACGCCCGGTTGCGCCCGGCACGGATTGCCGCGCGCACAAAAAAACGCCCGGCTCCGCAGTAGGGTTGCCGGGCTTCCGGACGAGGGTTCCGGAAAGGGGGATTCCTGCCGGGAGCCGTCGGCCCCCAGTCATTCGTCTTATCGCTGGCCGGGCCTATTCCTCATCGCTATGGTGGCGGCCGTTGGCCAGCAGCAAACCGATCAGCGCCCCCACGGCAGCGGCGAGCGCCACTGCCTTGAGAGGGGATTCAGCCACACGCTGGCGCGAGTGCTCCACGGCACCGTCCATGCGTTCGCGTGCGCGCATCACGCCGTCGGTGGTCTGGGCGCGCAGGCGCTGGGCCATTTCCGAGGCCCGTTCGCGCAGGCGCTGCCCCGCACGCAGGCTCTCGGCCGAGCCTTCGTGCGCCAGCACTTGAATGGTGTGCTCCAGCTGGGTGATCAGGGCCTTGACCTCGCCCGATACCGGCGCCGCCGCTTCGCGCGTGTCGCGCGCGGCGTGCTTGATATGGCTGATAGCGCTGTCGGCACTGTCGGACAAGTGGTTCAGTTCCTTTCGGACTTTCGGGTTCTGCGTCAGCATACGGGCTCCTCAGGTGTCGGTCGGCGGGGAGAAACCGGCTCGCGGCCGGTACTTAGCGTCCTCTGCGGACCAGGCCCATCACGGCCGCAACCAGCGCCACGACCAGGAAGATGAAGAACAGGATCTTGGCGATTTCCACTGCACCGGCGGCAATACCGCCGAAGCCGAAGATCGCGGCGATCAGGGCAATGACGAAAAATACGAGTGCATACTGCAGCATGGCTAGGCTCCGGAAAATGTCGGACCACGCCAGCGCACTGGCCGGGCCCATGTGAGGGCTTGCGCCAAGCGGTGCAAGCTCATAGCCTCATCGTAGGAAGCCAGCCGGCGCGCCAATACCGACAGGGAGCCGATTCCGCTGTCAGCCGAGTCCTACAACCACCCTATAGCCCCGACAGCGCCGTGGCCGCGCAACCACGGCGCCGCTGTTGCCCCATGGCAATCGATGTGATTCCATAAGCGCTCCCTGGCGCTGCGCGGGCAGGCGGCGCGCCTCCACTACAGGAATTGCCCTATGTTCAAGCAGTCCTTCCTTCCCCACACGCTGCTGCTCGCGGGCGGCATCGTCCTGACGCTGGTAGTGCTGGTGGCGTCCGAGACCGGCAATATCCGCCTGCGCGAAAGCTATACCGACGTGATTCGTTCGCAGCGCGTGCAGACCGAGCTGGCCGCGCTCAACGGCGAGCTGGTCAACGCCGAGGCGGGTCAGCGCGGCTTCCTGCTGACCGGCAAGGAAAGCTACCTGGAGCCGTACTACAAGGCCCTGCCCCGCATTGCCGAGCTGATGGCGCAGGTCCGCGCCGACTACGCCAACGACCCGGAGGCGCTGAAGCTCTTCGGCGACACCTCCAAGCTGATCAACAGCAAGCTCAACGAAATGGCGCTGACGCTGGTGTACGGCAAGCGCGACCTGGAAGTGGCGCTGGAGCTGATCCGCACCGACTACGGCAAGCAGACCATGGACAACGCGCGCCGCGGGCTGGACCAGCTGCAGGCGCGCGAGGCGGGCTCGGTTTCGCACCGGCTCGAAGGCGCCGAGAACGATGTGCAGCTGTCGCGCTACGGCATCGGCCTGCTGACGGCGATCAACATCATCCTGCTGATGGCCGTGGGCGTGGGCCATGCCAAGCGGCTGTCGATGGCCGAGGCGGCGCGCACCCAGCTGGAAGAGGAAAGCGTGAAGCTGGACCGCAAGGTGCGCGCGCGCACGCGCCAGCTGTCGGCACTGGCGGGCCACCTGCAGCGCGTGACCGAAGACGAGAAAACGCGCCTGGCGCGCGAGCTGCACGACGAGCTGGGCGCGATCCTGACCGCGATCAAGCTGGACCTGCACTGGGTGCGCCGTCAGATACAGCAGGAACACGCGGTGGCCGCCGAGCGGCTCACGCGCGTGATGCTGCACGTGGACCAGGGCATCCAGATCAAGCGCCGCCTGATCGAGGACCTGCGCCCGACGGTGCTGCTCAACCTGGGTCTGCGCGCGGCGGTGTGCCAGCTGGTGGAGGAAGTAGGCGCGCGCAACAACTGGGAAACCGGGGTCAGCGTGCCCGAGGACCTGCCGCCGCTGCGCGACGAGGCTGCCATCGCGCTGTACCGGATCGTGCAGGAATCGCTGACCAACGCCAGCAAGTACTCCGAGGCGAAGCGCATCGACGTCTGCCTGGAATGCCACGACGACCGGCTGACGCTGACCGTGCGCGACGATGGCAAGGGCATGCCGCCCGACTTCGACGCGGTCAGCACCTCAGGCCACCACGGGCTGCTGGGCATGGAGCAGCGCGTCACCGCGCTGGGCGGCAGCATGCAGATCGATTCCGCGGCGCACTCGGGCGTACGCATCCATGTCGAGGTGCCGCTGACGGCGTCGGTGCTGCAGCCGGCGGAGGAACCGGAAAGCCAGGAGCCGGCGCGCGCCTGAGGGGCGAGGCAGGAATCAAGCGAGACGCGCGCGGCCTGCGTGGCCGGGCGCACGGACGTGCATCGCGCCGCCTGGTATCAGGGCGCGGGCGCCGCGTGTTCCTCGATCACGCGGAACACCTGCTCCAGTTCGAGCGACTTGTCGAAGAAGTAGTCCGCCCCGGCCTCGGCGCACTGGCGCCGGTACATGTCGACCTGGGCATGGTTGGTGTAGACGATGCGCACCGTGCCGGAGCCGTTGCGCTGCATCGCGCGCAGCACATTGATGCCGTTACCCTGGCGCAGCTGCAGGTCGACAATGGCGACATCGTACTTGCCGGCCGCGAGCAGGCGCAGGGCCATCGCCTCGGTATCGGCCCAGTCCACGTTCTCGATAAACGAGAAGTCTTTCAGGTATTCGAGCAGCATGCCTCGCAGGACCGCCGAGTCTTCAATCAGCAGTATGCTCAGCGCCCGGTAGGAAGTGTTCGAAGCCTGCTCCGACATATTCAAGGTTGCTCGCCCGGTTCGGCACAGCCCAGCCGCGGGCTGCTACTCGACCAGGCCGTTTTTGATGGCGTAGTAAGTCAGGTCCGCGTTGGTCTTCATGCCCATTTTTTCGAGGATGCGGGAACGATAGGTACTGACGGTCTTGACGCTGAGAAACAGTTCGTCGGCGATCACCGACACGGACTGCCCGCGCGAAAGCTTGCAGAAGATCTGGAACTCGCGCTCGGACAGCATCTGGTGCACCGGCTGCTCGGTGGGCTTGTCGAGCCCGCCGATCAGCAGGTCGGCCACGGTCGCGCTCACGTAACGCCGCCCCTGGGCCACCGTGCGGATGGCCTTGACCAGGTCGTCCGGGGCGCTCTCCTTGGTCAGGTAGCCGGAGGCGCCGGCACGGATCAGGTTGATCGCGTACTGGTCTTCCGGGTAGGTGGACAGGATCAGGACGGGCAGGTCGGGCTTGCGCTGGCGGATCAGCTTGAGCACGTCGATGCCATTGCGGTCAGGCATCGAAATGTCGAGAACTAGGACATCGAACTCGGCGTCGCGCAGCTTCGCCATGACTTGGTCGCCGCTTCCGGCTTCGCCTGTCACCTGGATGTCGGGCTCTTCGGAAATGAACTGGCGCAGCCCGGCACGCACAATCTCGTGATCGTCAGCGATCAGGACGCGGATCATGTGGGGCTCCACGGATAGAACGGACCGGCACACTGCCCGGTGCACGTCGGGGTGCAGGCGGAACCGCTTGCGTTGCTGTCATTGTAGTGCCGGCCGCGCGCGCGGGCTGTCAGTGTCAGGCTGACAATGACGTGCGGCCACAACGCGTACGCAGCACATGGGGCACGGGCCAGGCGGCACGCACGCCGCGCCGGGTGCCGGCTTGCCGGATCGCCGCGCACAATTGCACGCACCAGCGCACGCACAAACGCAAAGCGGGACGGATGCGATCCGTCCCGCTTTGCTGCGGCGCGTCAGGGGTTGGGAGAATCCCGGGAGGGTCCTGGCGCCGGTGACTGCAGAGGGCTAGTACTGCAGGGGATTACTGCGCCTTGGCGCCTGCTTCGGCACCCACGCCCACGCTGGCGTCGGCCTTCGACTTCTTGGTCGACTTGGCGGCGTGCTTGCCGGACTTGGCCTTGCTGCCGGCCTCGGCCTTGGCCGCACCCGTGGTGTCGGCCGCGGCGCCGGTGGTCTTGTCTACCGCCGCGCCGGCGGTCGACAGGCCCTTGTCCGCTGCCGTACCCGCTGCCGACAGGCCCTTGTCAGTTGCCGCACCGGCGGTCGACAGGCCCTTCTCGGCCGCGCTGCCCGCGGTGGACAGGCCCGACTGCGCGGCGCCAGTTGCCGGCGCTGCGTTCACCGAAGCGCCCGCATCGGCCTTCGTACCCACGGAGACGCCGGTGCCTTGTGCCATGGCGAGCGAGGAAGCAGCGGCGAGCGACAGAGCGGACAGGGAGATCAGCAGTTTCTTCATGGAAGGACTCCTTTCAGGGTGCCCCGCAACGAAACATTCGCTGCGGTGTTCACGCCGTGGTGTTTGCGTGAATCGAGCCCTCAGTCTAGGGACCGGGGCTGCACCGGTCTGTGAGGAGTTGAAAGGCTGTGTAAGGAGTTGTGTTGCGCCGCAAACAACGCCGACATGCGGCGGATGCGGCCTGCCACGCTGGTTTTCCCTGCTGCATCAAGGCCCCGCGCAGCGGGGCGGTGCCGATATCGGCACCGCCCCGCCGTCGCACGCGGTTACAGGTTGGGCGCGAGTGCGCGCTCCAGCGTCGAGCGGTCTTCATGGCGGCGCGCCGCCATGTCGTCGAGCTGGTCCTGGCCGATCTTGCCGATGGTGAAGTAGGTCGAGTCGGGATGCGCCAGGTAGAAGCCGCTGACCGAAGCGGCCGGGGTCATTGCCAGCGACTCGGTGATGCCCATGCCGATCTCGGCCGCGTCGAGGAATTCGAACATCGGGCCCTTGACGGTGTGCTCTGGACAGGCCGGATAGCCGGGCGCGGGGCGGATGCCGCGGTACGACTCGGCAATCAGCTGCTCGTTGCTGAGCTGTTCGCCCGCGTCATAGCCCCACAGGTCCTTGCGCACACGCTCGTGCAGGCATTCGGCGAAGGCCTCGGCGAGGCGGTCGGCCAACGACTTGAGCATGATCGCGCTGTAGTCGTCGTGGTCGGCTTCGAACTGCGCTTCCTTCTTGTCCACGCCCAGGCCCGCGGTGACCGCGAACATGCCGACGTAGTCGGCGATGCCGCTGTCCTTCGGTGCCACGAAGTCCGCCAGGCAGCGGTTCGGGCGGCGCACGCCGTCCACCACCGGGCGCTCGCTCTGCTGGCGCACGTTGTGCCAGGTCAGCGCGACCTTGCTGCGGGTCTCATCGGTGTAGATCTCGATATCGTCGTCGTTGACGGTGTTGGCCGGCAGCAGCGCGATCACGCCGTTGGCGGTCAGCCAGCGCCCCTGGATCAGGCGCGACAGCATGGCCTTGCCGTCCGAGAACACGCGGCGCGCCGATTCGCCGACGATCTCGTCGTTGAGAATGTCGGGGAATTTGCCGGCCAGGTCCCAGGTCTGGAAGAACGGGCCCCAGTCGATGTAGTTGGCGAGTTCGGCCAGGTCGTAGTTGCGGAACACGCGCCGGCCGATGAACTTGGGCTTGTGCGGCACGTAGCCGCTCCAGTCGAGCGGCGTCTTGTTCGCGCGTGCCTGCGCCAGCGTCACCATCGGCGTGGCTTTCTTGTTGGCGTGCTGGGTGCGGATGCGGTCGTAGTCGGCCTTCAGCTCGTCCAGGTACTTGGCCGCGCCGTCATCCGACAGCAGGCTCGAGGCCACGCTGACCGAGCGCGAGGCGTCCGGCACGTACACCACCGGACCTTCATAGTTGGGCGCGATCTTGACCGCGGTATGCACGCGCGAGGTGGTGGCGCCGCCGATCAGCAGCGGGATCTTCTTTACGCGGAAGTAGTCGTCGCGCTGCATCTCCGAGGCGACGTAGGCCATCTCTTCGAGCGACGGCGTGATCAGGCCCGACAGGCCGACGATGTCCGCGCCCTCGACCTTGGCCTTGGCCAGGATCTCGTTGCACGGGACCATCACGCCCATGTTGACCACCTCGAAGTTATTGCACTGGAGCACCACCGACACGATGTTCTTGCCGATGTCGTGCACATCGCCCTTGACCGTGGCGATCACGATCTTGCCGCGCGCCTTGACGTCGCCGCCGGCCTCGGCCAGCAGGCGCTTCTCTTCCTCGATGTAGGGCAGCAGGTGCGCCACCGCCTGCTTCATCACGCGGGCGCTCTTGACCACCTGCGGCAGGAACATCTTGCCGGCGCCGAACAGGTCGCCGACGATGTTCATGCCATCCATCAGCGGGCCTTCGATCACCTCGATCGGACGGCCGCCGCGCGCCTCGACTTGCTGGCGAACTTCCTCGGTGTCTTCGACGATAAAGGTGTTAATGCCATGCACCAGCGCGTGCGCCAGGCGTTCGCCCACCGGCACCGGCTGCTCGGGCGTGCCGCGCCAGGCCAGGTTCTCTTCCTTCTTCGCGCCGCCGCCCTTGTAGCGGTCTGCAATCTCCAGCAGGCGATCGGTGGAATCTTCGCGACGGTTGAGGACCACGTCTTCCACGCGCTCGCGCAGCTCGGGATCGAGCTGGTCGTACACGCCGAGCTGGCCGGCGTTGACGATGCCCATGTCCATGCCCGCGCCGATAGCGTGGTAGAGGAACACGGTGTGGATCGCCTCGCGCACCGTGTCGTTGCCGCGGAACGAGAACGACACGTTGGACACGCCGCCGCTCACTTTGGCGTACGGCAGGTTCTGCTTGATCCAGCGCGTGGCGTTGATGAAGTCGACCGCGTAGTTGTTGTGTTCCTCGATGCCGGTCGCGACCGCGAAGATATTCGGGTCGAAGATGATGTCTTCCGGCGGGAAGCCGACTTCATTGACCAGGATGTCATAGCTGCGCTTGCAGATCTCGGTCTTGCGCTCATACGTGTCGGCCTGGCCCTTCTCGTCGAAGGCCATCACCACGCTGGCCGCGCCATAGCGGCGGATCAGCTCGGCGTGGTGGCGGAACTGCTCCTCGCCCTCTTTCAGCGAGATCGAGTTCACCACCGGCTTGCCCTGCACGCACTGCAGGCCGGCCTCGATCACTTCCCACTTGGACGAGTCGATCATGATCGGCACGCGCGCGATGTCCGGCTCGGAAGCGATCAGGTTCAGGAAGCGAACCATCGCGGCCTTCGAGTCCAGCATGGCCTCGTCCATATTGATGTCGATGACCTGCGCGCCGTTCTCGACCTGCTGGCGCGCCACCGCCAGCGCCTCGTCGAACTGGCCGTTCAGGATCATGCGCGCGAAGGCCTTGGAGCCGGTCACGTTGGTGCGTTCGCCGACGTTGACGAACAGCGTGTCGTCGTCGATGGTGAAGGGCTCGAGGCCCGAGAGGCGCATCGGGCGGGGGGGCAGTTTGTTGTCGCTCATGTTCTCAGGCTCCGGGCTCAGGCGGCGTCGCGATACTGGCCGGGCCAGGTGCGGGGGGTCTTATCTGCCACGCGCTGGGCGATGGCGGCGATATGCTCGGGGGTGGTGCCACAGCAGCCGCCCACCAGGTTCACCAGGCCGGAAGCGGCGAATTCTTCCACCAGCGACGAAGTGACTTCAGGCGTTTCGTCGAAGCCCGTGTCGCTCATCGGGTTCGGCAAACCCGCGTTGGGGTAGCACGACACCGCGGCATCACAAACCTTGGCCAGTTCGGCGATATACGGGCGCATCAGCGTGGCGCCAAGCGCGCAGTTCAGGCCGAAGGTGATCGGCCGGGCGTGGCGCAGGCTGTTCCAGAACGCTTCCACTGTCTGGCCCGACAGGATGCGGCCCGAGGCATCGGTGACGGTGCCCGAGATCATCACCGGCACGCGTTCGCCGGTGTCCTCAAAGAGCTGGTCGATGGCGAACAGTGCCGCCTTGGCGTTGAGCGTGTCGAAGATGGTCTCGACCAGGAACACATCGGCGCCGCCTTCGAGCAAGGCCTTGCCCTGCTCGTAGTATGAGACGCGCAGCTCTTCGAAGGTCACGTTGCGCGCGCCCGGGTCGTTGACGTCGGGCGAGATGCTGGCGGTCTTGGGCGTGGGGCCGAAGGCGCCGGCAACAAAGCGCGGCTTGTCGGGCGTGCTGTACTTGTCGCAGGCGGCGCGCGCCAGGCGCGCGGCCTCGACGTTCATCTCGTACGCCAGGTCGGCCATCTTGTAGTCTTCCTGCGCCACGCGGGTAGCGCCGAAGGTATTGGTCTCGATCAGGTCGGCGCCGGCAGCCAGGTATTGCTCGTGGATCTCGCTGATGACCTGCGGGCGCGTCAGCAGCAGCAGTTCGTTGTTGCCCTTGACGTCCACCTTGTGTTCGGCAAAGCGTTCGCCGCGGTAGTCCGCCTCGGTCAGCTTGTAGCGCTGGATCATGGTGCCCATGGCGCCATCCAGGATCAGGATGCGTTCTTGCAGCAGCCGGGGCAGCTCGGCAGCCCGGGTGTAGGGGCGCGGCGTGGCGCGGGATTCAGGGGCACTCATGGCGGGGAACTCTGGAAAGGCGAGCCGCCCGTCGACCGATGGTGGCACGACGGTGGGCCGCGGCTGTGGCCGATGCTGGCCAAAGAGAAGCGATTTTATCAGGTGTATCAAGGCCTTGCGGCCGCCCGTGGTTGCCTGTCGGACGGTCTGGCGCCTACACTGAGAGACGTAACCGTCACCGCATGGGCACTTCCACGCCCGCTCCTTTCCCGACCATGCAATACCTCTCCCCCGCCGACGCCCAGGCCCTGCTGGAGCAAACGCCCGAGACGCTCTTCATCGACTGCCGCAGCGAGATGGAATACCTGTTCGTCGGCCATCCCAAGGGCGCCCACAACGTGCCGTGGAACGACGGCCCGGACTGGGAGGTCAATCCGCATTTCGTACCGGTGGTGAAGAAGCTGGCCGGCCAGGTCTCGGCGCGTCCGGTGCTACTGATCTGCCGCAGCGGCAACCGCTCGTCGGCGGCGGCGCGGGCGCTGGAAGGGGCGGGGTTTTCCAACGTCTGCTATGTGCTGCATGGCTTCGAGGGTGACCTCGACGCGCAGCGCCACCGCAATACGCTCAACGGCTGGCGCCATGACGGGCTGCCATGGGAGCAGTACTGAGCGCGGCGCGCAGCACCCGCAAAAAGCAAAAACGCCCGCCGAAGCGGGCGTGACCATTCGAAGCAAAGCCGCTCAGTGCATCACCAGCGGGTGTGTCATCACATTGTCGAACTTGCCGAGGAAGTCATCGACTTCCTCCACGGATGGCTCGCTTTCAATCAGGCGCTTCACATCGGCGCGGAAGCTTTCGGCCAGATGGCCGCCGAGGAAAATCTCGCGCTTCAGGTTCTTGTCGACGATTTCATAGCCACCGAACTCAAGCGGCGCCTGATCGACATCCGCACCGAATTCAACGATGCAGTAGTTGTCGCTGTTGTAGATCATTTGCATGGCACACCTCCTGGGCGTCATGGATGGGCGGCATGCCCTTGTGATTCTTGCCTCGTTGATGCCTTGAGGGGGGCGCCGCGGCTTTACCTCCAAACTTGGGATGACCCGCGGGAAATCAAGCTGCCAGTGCTGGTCACCACATTGCCACGATTTGCTGCCTTACATAGGTTGGGCATCGGCCAATGCAACAAGTTTCTTGAGCGTTTTACATCAGTGTGTTGCTTGTCACGGAACGTCGCACTGGCCTCCGCATGCGGCGTTGCCGAGAAAAGCGTCCAGCGCGGCATGGAAGCGCTCGGGTTGCTCCACATGCACCAGGTGCGCCGCCTGCGGCATCACCTCCAGCCGGGCCCCGGGGATGGCGGCGGCGATGCTCTGCGCCATCGCCACCGAGGCACCCTGGTCCTGCTCGCCTGCTACTACCAGCGTAGGACAATGTATGCGGGAAAGCGCGCCGGTCAGGTCGAAAGCCATGATGGCCTCGGCCACACCCACATATCCGCGCACTTGGGTAGCCACCAGCATGTCGCGGATACGCGACACTTCGTCAGGATGGCTCGCCCGGAACGGGGTGGTAAGCCAGCGCTCCAGCGTGGCGTCGGCCATGCCGGCCATGCCGTGTGCCTCGGCCTGGCCGATGCGGTTATGCCACATCGGGTGCGCTTCCATCGGCGTCTGGCTGTTGGTGGCCACCAGCACCAGCGACAACAGCCGCTCGGCATGGCGCAGCCCCAGCGCCTGCCCGACCATGCCGCCGACGGAAATGCCGCAGAAATGCGCCTGCGGTATCTCCAGCGCGTCCATGACCGCGATGACATCGTCGGCCAGCCGCGTCATGGTGTAGGGCCCCAGCGGAGCATCGCTGGCGCCGTGGCCGCGCAGGTCGGGGCGCACCACGCGGTAGCGCGCGGCCAGGTGCTGCGCGGTGGCGTCCCACAGCGTGTGGTTGGCGCCCAGCGCGTGGGCCAGGATCACCCACGGCCCGTCGGCACCGTCCAGCCGCACATAGATGTCGGCGCCATCGGCGCGGATGCGGTGGGTTTCGGCGGGTGGCATGGCAACGGTCATGGCTGGGCTCCTTGCTGTTGGCAATGCGTCAGTCAGTGTCGGCGCGCCGGCTACTGGCCCTCGGCGCCGCGATATACCAGGTCGATCTGGGTCCCGTCGGGCTCGGTCTGGCGCAGCCGCACCGGCATCCAGCCGAGCGACTGGGCCAGCCACAGTTCGACGCGCCGGCGGTCGTTGGCGCGGCGCTGCAGCCGCACGAAGTGCTTGGCACGTATCACGCCATGGCCCGTATCGATGTCATCCTCTCCAACATACTGCACTTGCATGGGTTCCACATCGCGCGTGTCGGCCACAAGGAACTGTTCCGTCACACCTGGCGTGACGTAGCGCTGCGGATTGCCGCGCACCAGGCCTACCAGTTGCAGGAACACACTGAAGCGGTCTTGCGCCCCGGGCGGGAACTGCGCCTGGCTGCCCGAGGCCAGCACGGCGATGCCGGTCGCGGGGTCGAAGCGCGAGCTCTCCAGCTTGTTGCGGCGGCGCTCTTCGTAGCGCTCGGGCAATAGTCCCTGCTCGGCCATCGCGCCGCTGCTTTGGAAGGCAAACTTGAACCACAGCACACGGGTCTCGACCGCGAGCCGGTAGCGCTTGCCGTCCTGCTCCCAGCGGATCAGGCCGTCCGGGTTCTGCACGCCGTTGACGAAGCTGGCGTAGTGCATGGTGGCCGATGGCGGCGCGTTGTAACGGGTGCCGTCCGGGGCACCCCCACCATTCGGTGCGGCGGGTTGCGCCACCGCGGGTCCGGCTGCGGTGCCTTCGCCACCCATACCGGATGCCATCTCGGCCGGGCCGTGCGGGCTGGTGGCAAGGGGTGGCGCAGGCGTCTCTTGCGTTTCGGGAGCCGGGGCCGGCGCGGCCGGTTTCGGGCGCGGACGTGGGGCGTGCAGCGGCCTGGGCGGGGCGGGCGGCTTGGGTGGTGGCAGCAGGACCGCCTCCAACGTGGGCGTGTTGCTGACGTCCACCGGGATCAGCGGCCCCGGCATGCGCACGAAGCCCACCACGGCCAGCAGGTGGACCAGCAGCACCAGCGCAATGACGATGATCCAGCGTCGCCGGCGCCAGACGCGGGGATCCGTGCCTGGCCGCGCGGGGAGGCGGGGGCGCGGGTCGGGTTTAGCCGGTTTGTCCGGCCGGAGGGGCGGCACCAAGGTAGCCGAGTTCCGATGAGAGCTGTTGGGCGATGTCGCGTACGCGGCAATCCATCGTACCGCCCCATTCTGCATCGAATATGCTTTGCGCGCCCAATACGATCAGTCCCATCGCCAGATGGCCGTTGGCATCGAACACCGGCATCGAAAACGCGTTGATGCCCGGCAGCACCCCGCCCCGCGTGCGCGCGGCACCATGGGCGCGCACCTCGGTGCAGATCGCATCGTATTCGGCCAGCGAGCGCGGCATGTCCGGCACGCCATCGTTACCGCGCGCGCCCAGTTCGCGCTCAATCAGCGGCAGCGTCTGCTTGCGCGGCAGGTAGGCGCCGTACAGGCGTCCGGTGGCGGAGTTCAGCATCGGCATCACGTCGCCCAGACGCAGGCTGACGGTGACCGGGTGGCTGGATTCCTCCCAGTGGACGATGGTGGGGCCGTGGTTGCCCCAGACCGCGATGCCGGCGGTCAGGTCGATCTCGTCGCGCAGCTGCGACAGGATCGGGCGCGCCTTCTTGACCGGGTCGAGCCGGTTCAGCCCCGCCAGCCCCAGCTGCAGCGCAAACGGCCCCAGGTCGTAGCGCCCGCTGACCGGGTCCTGCGCCACCGCGCCCAGCCGCATGAAGCTGACCAGGTAGCGGTGCGCCTTGGCCGGGTTCATGCCGGCGGCCGCGGCCAGGTCGCGCAGCATCATCGCGCGCGGCGATGCCGCCAGCGCCTGCAACAACTTGAAGCCCACCTCGATGGACTGGATCCCGGAGCGCAGCTTTGCGTCGTCTTCTTCGAGTTCGGACATGCAGCGGATTGGTTGGCTTGTTGATGGGCCCGAAAGGCCGCTCCCAGGAGCGTTCCCCGGGCAAATTCCTAGGTAAATTTACTATAGCGAAATCGATTTACCAATTTTTAAGTCCTCGGTAGACTTTCTTCGCAACAGACCTTGCCGGCGTACACATGCATGCCCCGCCGAGCCGGGCCCCTTTTTAACACGGAGACTACCGATGCGCCCCCTGCGTCCCTTGCTTCAGCTTCGTTCCACCCGCATCGTGCTGATGGCCCTGGCCGCGGCCGGCGCCCTGTCCGGCGCCAGCGCGCCTGCCCGCGCCGACGACTGGCCGGCGCAGCCGATCCGCTGGGTCGTGCCCTACCCGGCAGGCGGCGGCACCGACGTGGTGGCGCGTACCATCGGCCAGGCAATCACGCCGGGGCTGGGCAAGCAGGTGGTGATCGACAACCGCCCGGGCGCGGCCACCATCGTCGGCGCCGATGCCGTCGCCCACGCCAAGCCCGACGGCTACACCGTGCTGACCGCCGACACCGCCACGCTGGCCGCCAACCCGTCGCTGTACAAGAAGCTGCCGTACAACCCGGAGAAGGATTTCGTCTACATCGGCCAGCTCGCGCGCTTCCCGCTGGTGCTGGTGGCCAATCCCAAGTTCCCGGCGCGCACGCTGAAAGAGGCGGTCGAGTACGCGCAGAAGAACCCGGGCAAGGTCAACTTCGCCTCGCCCGGCGCAGGCAGCCCGCACCACCTGGCGATGGAACTGTTCATGGACCAGACCAAGGTCAAGATGACGCACGTGCCCTACAAGGGCGCCGCCCCGGCCGTGCAGGACCTTCTGGCGGGCCAGGTCGACCTGATGTTCCTGGACCTGGCCTCGGGCCAGCAGAACGTGACGGCAGGCAAGCTGCGCGCGCTCGGCGTGGCCACGCCCAAGCGCCTCGCTGCCCTGCCCGGCGTGCCCACCGTGGCCGAAGGCGGCGTGGCCGGCTTCGAGGCCTACGCCTGGCAGGGCATGGTGGCCCCGGCCGGCACGCCCAAGGCCGTGGTCACACGCCTGAACGCCGAACTGGTCAAGGCGCTGAAGACGCCCGAGGTACAGAAGAAGCTCGAAGGCGTGGGCGTCGAGGCGGTCTACAGCACGCCCGAGGAATTCGCCAGCTATGCGCGCGCCGAGGCTGACCGCTGGGGCAAGCTGATCAAGGCCAAGGGCATCACGGTGGACTGAATGTCGGCCACGGTAGACTAGCGGGCGTTGTGTCCGCCACGCGGACGCCCCCCCGATCTCTACCGCACCGCATTCATGAAACTCGCAACCCTGAAGGACGGTTCGCGCGACGGCCAGCTGGTGGTCGTGTCGCGCGACCTGAAGCAAGCCCACTACGCCACCGATATCGCCGGCAAGCTGCAGACCGTGCTGGACGACTGGAACTTCTACGCACCCCAGCTGCAGGACCTGTACGACGCACTGAACGCCGGCCGCGCGCGCCACCCCTTCCCGTTCGCCGCCAAGGACTGCATGGCGCCGCTGCCGCGCGCCTACCAGTGGGCCGACGGCTCCGCCTACGTCAACCATGTCGAGCTGGTGCGCAAGGCGCGCGGCGCCGAGATGCCGCCTGAGTTCTGGACCGATCCGCTGATGTACCAGGGCGGCTCGGACGACTTCCTCGGGCCGCAGGACGATATCGTCTGCGCCAGCGAAGCCTTCGGCATCGACTTCGAGGCCGAGGTGGCCGTGATCACCGGCGACGTGAAGATGGGCGCCAGCCCCGGGCAGGCCGGCGACGCCATCCGCCTGGTGATGCTGGCCAATGACGTCTCGCTGCGCAACCTGATCCCGGCCGAGCTGGGCAAGGGCTTCGGCTTCTTCCAGAGCAAGCCCGCCACGGCGTTCTCGCCGGTGGCGGTGACGCCAGACGAGTTGGGCGAGGCCTGGCGCGAGCGCAAGTTGCACCTGCCGATGACCGTGCACTGGAACAGCAAGAAGGTGGGCCAGCCCGACTGCGGCACCGACATGGTGTTCGACTTCGGCCAGCTGATCGCGCATATCTGCAAGACGCGCAATGTGCGCGCCGGCAGCATCGTCGGCTCGGGCACGATCTCCAACGTCGACCGCAAGAAGGGCTACTGCTGCATCGCCGAGAAGCGCACGCTGGAGACCATCGACGAAGGCAAGCCGTCGACCGAATTCATGAAGTTCGGCGACGCGGTCAAGATCGAGATGTTCGATGCGCAGGGGCATTCGGTGTTCGGCGCGATCGACCAGCTGGTGGCGGCGGCCTGAACGCCGCCCGGCCTGTCGGCAAGGCCGCGCCCGTCCGGATGCGCATATAATTAACCGACCGATCGGTTGGTAAATTCGCAATCCATCCGGCGCGGCCCACGCCCCTCACCTGACAGGCCACCCATGACTGCCCCCAATAATGACTCGCCTTCCGCTGAACTCTCCGAACGCTACGCCCGCTATCGCGCGCTGACGCTGCGCCGCCACGGCCCCATCCTGGAAATCATCATGGGCGCCGCCCAGTCGGCCAACCAGAAGCTGGCCACGGCGGACGCCAACATGCACCGCGAGCTGGCCGAGATCTGGCGCGACGTCTCCGCCGATCCCGAGGTGCGCGTGGCGCTGATCCGCGGCGAGGGCAAGGGCTTTTCCGCCGGCGGCGACCTGGCGCTGGTGGAGGACATGGCCAATGACTTCGAGACCCGCACGCGCGTGTGGCACGAGGCGCGCGACCTGGTCTACAACGTCATCAACTGCGACAAGCCGGTGGTCTCGGCCATGCACGGCCCGGCCGTGGGCGCCGGGCTGGTGGCGGGCCTGCTGGCCGATATCTCGATCGCCGCCAAGACCGCGCGCATCGTCGACGGCCATACCCGGCTGGGTGTGGCGGCGGGCGATCATGCCGCGATCGTGTGGCCGCTGCTGTGCGGAATGGCCAAGGCCAAGTACTATCTGATGCTGTGCGAGTCGGTCAGCGGCGAGGAGGCCGAGCGGATCGGCCTGGTCTCGCTGGCGGTGGAAGAGGACGAACTGGTTGCGCGCGCTTTCGAGGTCGCCAACCGGCTGGCGGCCGGGTCGCAGACCGCGATCCGCTGGACCAAGTACGCCCTCAACAACTGGCTGCGCATGGCCGGCCCCGCCTTCGATACCTCGCTGGCGCTCGAATTCATGGGCTTTGCCGGCCCCGACGTGCACGAAGGCATGGCGAGCCTGCGCCAGAAGCGGCCGCCACAATTCAGATAACGACGACGCAGCCGCCGGCCCACTGTTGGCCGGCCCTGGGCTGCGTCGCACACGGAGCGCGCGACCATGTTCGGACAGATTCCCGATTTCACCAACGGCTTCGACTTTGTGCGCCGGTTGTGGGGCAGCGGTACCGGCATGCCCGGCGGCCTGATGCCCGGGTTGCAGGCGATGGCCCCGCCGATGGACCTCGATGAGCTCGACAAGCGCATCGCCGACCTGAAGGCGGTGGAGAGCTGGCTGCAGCTCAATACCAACCTGCTGCACACCACCATCCAGGGCCTGGAGGTGCAGCGCGCCACGCTGGTGGCGCTGCAGACCTTCGGCAACGCGCTCTCGCCGGAGGCCATGCAGTCGGCGATGGAGAACGTCGCGCGCGCGGCCAACGCGCCCAGCGCCACGCCACCGCAACGGTCCGGCGCCGATACCGGCGCCACGGGTCACAACGAGCCGCAGGCCGAGGCCGCTGCGCAGGAGCCTGCCCAGGCTGCAGGCGCGCAGGCCGGGGCGGGCGAAGCGGAGCCCGCCGCGCCGCCCAACGCGGGGCTGTGGTGGGACATGCTGCAGCAACAGTTCAGCCATATCGCCAGCAGCGCCGCCGCGGCCAGCATTGCACCGTTCGGCATGAGCGGCTTTGGCGCGGCCGGCCCCGGCACGCCTGCGCAAGCGCCCGCGGTAACGCCGAAAGACGCCCCCCCGCGCAAGGCCGCGGCGGCCAAGCCCGCTGGCAAGCCGGCGGCAAAGAAAACCGCTGCAAAGAAGGCGCCGGCCAGTAAGGCGGCCAAGGCCAAGCCCGCCAAGAACGCGGGGAATGGCAACGGCAATGGCAACAGTGGCGCCAACGGCGGCAGCAACGCTTCCTGACCCCCAGCCGGCGCGGCCCCACCACACCCTTCGCCCAGCCCCCAATGCACCGCGACCCCTTGTCGGGACCCCGCCCTGCTCCGCAATCCGGACCCAACCCCGCTGCCACCGCGCTGATCATGATGGGCGGCGGCGCCCGCGCCGCGTACCAGGCGGGCGTGCTATGCGGGCTGGCGCGCATCGCCGCGCGCCACGGCAAGGCGCACGGGGCGCTGCCGTTCGGCATCATCGCCGGCACCTCGGCGGGCGCGATCAACGGCGCCGGCCTGGCCATCCACGCGGCCGACTTCCAGGCCGCCACGCAAAGCCTGGGCGCGCTGTGGCACAGCATCCATGCCGACGACGTCTACCGCACCGACGTGCTGCGCGTGGGCGTGTCGGGCGCACGCTGGCTGTCGACGCTGGCGCTGGGCTGGGCCACGCAGCGGCGCGCGCCGCGCGCGCTCTTCGACAACACCCCGCTGGGCAGCATGCTGGGCGAGCTGTTCGAGCCCGCGCGCGTGCAGGCCAGCCTGGACAGCGGGGCCCTGCAGGCGTTCGCGGTGACAGCGCTGTCGTACAGCACCGGCCGCCACGTGACCTTCTACCAGTCGCACCACCGCATCCACCCGTGGCACCGCAGCCAGCGCATCGCCGTGCCGGCGCAGATCACGGTCGACCACCTGCTGGCATCGGCATCGATCCCGTTCCTGTTCCCGGCCACGCCGCTGGAGATCGACGGCCACCATGAGTGGTTCGGCGACGGCACCATGCGGCAGATGTCGCCGCTGTCACCGGCGATCCACCTGGGCGCGTCGCGCATCCTGGCGATCGGCGCGGCCTCGCGCCAACGCTCGGGCTGGTTCGACACGGTACCGGCCGGCGGCTACCCGTCGCTGGCTCAGGTGGGCGGCCAGGCGCTGGCCAGCATCTTCCTGGACGGGCTCAACGCCGACCTGGAGCGGCTGCTGCATATCAACCGGCTGCTCGCGCGCATGCCGGAAATGGCCGGCGACCGCGAGGGCTGGCGCCCGGTGCAGGTGATGACGATCTCCCCAAGCGAGCCGATCGAGGCCATTGCCGCCGAGCACCAGAAGCAGCTGCCGCGCACCGTGCGCGCGCTGCTGGCGCCGCTGGGCGGCACCGAGGCGCGCGGCGCAGCCTTTGCCAGCTACCTGCTGTTCGAGCCCGAGTTCACCCAGGCGCTGATGGCCCTGGGCGAACGCGACGCCGAGGCCCAGGCCGCCGAACTGGCGGCGTTCCTGTTCGGCATCGTGCCCGGCGCGGCGCCCCCGGCGTTGGCGGCGGAGCGGGCGCTGTCGCCTTGAGTGCCCGGCGTCACAAAGACGGGGCGGCGTGAATGGCACTTGGCACGCCCGGGCGCCGCTGATCGGCCGCAAAATGCAGCCGGCTGCGCCAAACCTCGCAAATAACGTTGCATTTGGCCCGATCCCGGCTAAAAAAGAAGAAGAGAATAATTCGCATCTGGTAGAATCTGCCCGTAATTTCAAAGGCTTACCATGCTCTACCCCGAACTGTTCAAATCGTTGGAAGCCGTCCGCTGGCACATGGACAAGGACATCCCCTGGGATACCTTTGACGCCAGCCTGCTGACGGACGACCAGGCCAGGACCATCCGGATGAACGCGATCACGGAATGGTCCGCCCTGCCCGCGACCGAAATGTTCCTGCGCGACAACCGCCACGATTCCGACTTTTCGGCGTTCATGAGCATCTGGTTCTTCGAGGAACAGAAGCACTCGCTGGTGCTGATGGAGTACCTGCGCCGCTTCCGCCCGGACCTGGTGCCGACCGAGGAAGAGCTGCACGCCGTGCGCTTCGAGTTCGACCCGGCCCCGCCGCTGGAAACGCTGATGCTGCATTTCTGCGGCGAGATCCGCCTGAACCACTGGTACCGCCGCGCCGCCGAATGGCACACGGAACCGGTGATCAAGCATATCTACCGCACCCTGTCGCAGGACGAAGCCCGCCACGGCGGCGCCTACCTGCGCTACATGAAGAAGTACCTGGCCCAGTTCGGCGACAACGCGCGCGCCGCCTTCGCCAAGATCGGCGTGCTGATGGCCTCGGCGCGCCGCACCGAGAAGCCGCTGCACCCGACCAACCTGCACGTGAACAAGGCGCTGTTCCCCAACGACACGGTGCAGTCGCGCCTGCCGGACCCGGACTGGCTCGAGCACTGGCTGGACGAGCAGATCCGCTTCGACGAAGGCTGGGAGAAGAAGGTCATCGAGCGGATCCTGCACAACATGTCGCTGCTGTTCGAACGCACCTTCGAGACGGTGCAGGACCTGAACCGCTACCGCAAGGAACTGAATGCGCGCCTGCCCGGCGCTGGCGGCGCCCAGCCGGCGTAAGCCTGGGCCGCGCGGCCACGGCTGCATTCAGCAAAGCCCCGCTCCGGCGGTAATGCCGTTCAGTTAAGTCTGAACGGCATTTTTCTTTGCAGGGGTTGTAAACAAGGTGTCGAGCTGTTAACTTGCCGTTCCGATGCTATCGGAACAAGTCCACGCCACCCTTGAGCTTAGTGAGCCGGCCAGTTTTGCCCGGCTCAGCGAGCATCTGCCGATGGCTTGGATTGAGCAGGCGCTGGCAGCCACAGGAACAGCGTCCGTTCGCCGGCGTCGACTGCCAGCAGAGCAGGTGGTCTGGCTGGTCATCGCGCTGGCGCTCTATCGGCACCAATCGATTCCCGATGTGCTGGAGACGCTGGATCTGGCACTGCCCAACGATGCCAACGCCTGTGTCAGCAAGAGCGGGATTGCCCAAGCCCGCGAGCGGCTTGGAGACAAGCCTCTGTTGTGGCTGTTTGAGCAGACCGCGCGGGCGTGGGTGGCTCAGGATGCTGCGCACTACAAATGGAAGGGCTTGGCGCTTTACGCCATGGATGGGACCACCTTCCGCACCGCCGATAGCCCTGAGAATCGCCTCCACTTTGGCGCGCAGAGCTACGCCAGCGGCAAGGTCGCCAGCTATCCACAAGTCCGCGGGGTCTCGCTCACGGCTGTTCCCACCCATCTTGTTGCCGATATCGCCTTTGGCTGTTACGGGCGCAACGAGATGCTCTATGCCAAGGAGCTCATTGAGCGGATCCCGGATCATTCGTTGACGATCTTTGACAAGGGCTTTCTGGCCGCAGAGATCCTGTGGGGCTTGCGCATGGGCGGCAGCGAGCGCCACTTCCTGATCCCCGCCAAGAAGAATCTGCAGTGGGAGCTGCTCTCCGGCAGCGAGGACGATGGCATCGTCCAGATGAAGGTCTCGCCTCAGGCGCGGACCAAGAATCCGGCCTTGCCAGAGACCTGGACAGCGCGTGCGATTCGAGACAAGGACTCAGATCGCATCCTGTTGACCTCATTGACGGACCGTCGACGCTTCAAGCCCGCCGATATCCTCGCGTGCTACCGCCGCCGTTGGGAAATCGAAACGAGCTATCGGGAGCTCAAGCAAACGATGCTCGGGGCGGAACTGACCTTGCGCAGCCGCCAGCCTGAGGGCGTGTATCAGGAAATCTGGGGGGCACTGATTGCGTACAACCTGGTGCGTCTGGAGATGGCCAAGGCTGCGCTCGAGGCCCGCGCCGAGCCCACCGACCTGAGCTTTGTGCTGGCCTTGCGCCTGATACAGGGCGAGTTGATCTGGGCAGCCGGCATGGCCCCAGGCAAGCTGCCGGCCCATCTGCAGCGCATGCGCGCCAAACTTCAGTTGGCGATCGTCCAAAAACGACGGGGGCGTAAGTGCCCCCGTGTAGTCAAAGCCCTGCCTAAGCGCTACTCCGTCCGGTTCCTCAGAAAGGACCTTAACTGAACGGCATTACCGCTCCGGCGGGGCTTTTTCATTGGCGCGGCGCCAGCGCATTTCCCGTTTCCTGTTTTTCCGATGATTTCAGAAAACCCGGGGCCGTAGCAGAAGCCGCGCAACCGCGGGAGGTATTCGGTTACGCAATCACCGGTTTAAGCGCCCAGCGATGCCTTCCCGATACATCAGCCGCAAACCCAGTGGGGGCGCGATCCTCCAGGACATTTAATTCGGAAAATAAAATACTTAATTCACTGCCGATGATTATCTCGACGTGCGCCGATGCATTGATGATCCGCCATTAAAGATTAAATCAATTCATTTTGTAATATCCCGCAATTCGGATAGCATCGTTGCACCGCCGGCTTGGCAGGGGTGTGATCGGTAACGGAGGCCAGGCCGGCCAGGCGCTGGCCAGGGGGCTGATCGACTGCGTCGTCACGGTGGACGGGCTGCCCGGCCCGGGCGGCGTGATGGCCGAGCATGTGATGATGGCCCAGCGCAGCCTGATCCGGCTGCCGCCGCTCTCCGTCGCGGGCGACCACCCAGGGCAGGTGCGCGAGCACTGGACCCTGCGGCCGACGATGCCGACGCCGACAGCGCGGTGCGGCGCTACCTGGCGGGCGTGTCCGACAGCGTCAGGCTGACCGTGGCGCCGTCATGGAACGCTCAGGTGGCCCTGTGGCGCTCGCGCGGTGGCGTAACGCCGGTGCTGAAATTCAACGTGCCGTGGATCGAAGGCGCCAGCGCGGCCTACGTGGCGGACGTGCCCGAGGGCTTCCCGGCGTGGGCCAGCGTCAGCCTGCTTTACCTGAGCGGGCGCGCACAGGCCACATGCATCGACGCCGTGCGGCAGGCGCTGGTGGCGGTTTTGCGCGGCATTGCCGCTGCGACCGTGCCGCTGCCGGCCAATGACGCGGCCATGGCGCTGCCGCTGGCGGGCTAGGCCGCAAACCCGCAGCGGTGTCGGGCACAAGACGGGGTACCATCTCGGACAAGCGTGCCGGGCCCGTTGCGGGGCCGGCCTTCAACTTCCGACCCTGACCCATGTCCGTACCCGCCTTCGAATCCAAGCTGACGCCCTCCGACGACCCCGCCGCGCTGGCCGCGCGCATTGCCGCGCTGCCGCGCCCGCTGGTGTTCACCAACGGTGTCTTCGACATCCTGCACCGCGGCCATGCCACCTACCTGGCGCAGGCGCGCGCCCTGGGCGCGAGCCTGGTGGTGGGCGTCAACAGCGATGCCTCGGTGAGGATGCTGGGCAAGGGCGATGACCGCCCGCTCAACCATGAGTCGGACCGCATGGCGCTACTGGCCGCACTGGAATCGATCGACCTGGTGGCGCTGTTCCGCGAGCAGACCCCTGTCGAGCTGATCCGCCTGGTACGCCCCGACATCTATGTCAAGGGCGGCGACTACGACATCGACACGCTGGAAGAAACCCGGCTGGTGCGCAGCTGGGGCGGCCAGGCCTACGCCATCCCCTTCCTTCACGACCGCTCGACCACCAAGCTGCTGACCAGGGTGCGCCAGGGCGCCTGACGCGCTTGCGTGCGACTCAGGAGCAGGCCAGCACGTCCTCGGCGCCATAGCGCTGGCGCATATCCTCGATCCGAGCGCGCGCGGCGTCATCGGCATTGCGCACGCGCAGCCACTGGCGCGTGAGCGGGCGCGCGGCCTCGGTCAGCATGGCGGTGCGCACGCCGTGGCCGCGCAGCGTGTCGAGGTAGCGCTCGGCGCGCTCGCGCTCCCGGAACAGGCCCAGCGACACCGTGTAGGTGGCCGCCTCGGCCGCACCGGCGGTCACCAGCGAGTATTCCGTCACGTTGCGCCGGCGCAGTTCGGCGAGCTTGCGCTCGGCGTTCTCGCGGGTGGGCTGCGGCGGCAGGTGGATCCACCAGCGCACCTGTTCCTGGCGTTCGAACGCCTCCACCAGCAGCGCGGCAGCGGCCAGGTCGTCGGCGGCGCGGCGCGCGGCCTGGGCGCTGAAGCCGCCGATTTCCATGCAGGCGGCGGCCAGCGTGGTCACCGTGCCTGCCGTGGTGGCGGGCAACCCACTGCGCGGCGCGGCCTCTGCCGCCGAGGCCGGTGGCTGCAACCGCATGCGCTCCCCGCGCACCTGCTGCTCCAGCCGATGCGGCTCACGCGGCGTTTCAAACCAGCCCGACAGCGGGTTCGCCCCGAACACCCCGAGCACCGCCGCCAGCAGCGCGACATTGGCGAGCAGCAGCAACAGCAGCGCGATGCGCAGCGGGCGTGGGAGGTTGGCAAGCATGGGGCGGGGACGGAATGAATCGGGTGGGAGATAGCTGGCAGCTGGGGCAAAAAGATGGCAGGTAGCCCTACGCGTCGGCCAATGCCATCGCATGCAGGCCGAGCAGCACCAGATTATCGTGCATCTCGCATGGCACCGCGAGCGCGCCCTCCAACGCGGCGCGCGCTCCGCCCGAGAGCAGGCAGCGCGTGGGACCGCGCTCGCCCAGCGCACGCCAGGTGCGCTCGATCGCGCCCGCCTGCGCCGCCAGGCAGCCGGCGGCAATCGCGTCGTGGGTGTTGTCGGCCCAGCGCAGGTTCGCGCCGGCCACAGTGCCGGCGTCGTCGACGTCCAGCGCCGGCAGCTGCGCGGTGTTGCGCGCCAGCGTGCCGAGCATCAATGCCAGCCCGGGCAGGATCAGGCCGCCTTCGAAGCGCGCCCGACCATCTGCTGAAACCGTGACGATATCGAGCGTGGTGGCCGTGCCCGCGGTCACCACCAGCAGCGTGTCGTGCGGCAGCCAGCGGTGCGCGCCGATGGCGCCGACCCAGCGGTCCACGCCGAGTTGCGTGGGCTCGCGGTAGCCGTTGGCGAGGTTGCCGTGCGCGGCGGCGCTGCGCACCCATTGCACCGGCGCCAAGGCGCCGAAGGCATCGACCAGCGCCGCATCGACGGCCGCCGCGATCACCGGGCCGGCCACGTTGGCGATCCATACCGCCGGCATCGGGCCACTGCCGCGCAGCGCGCGCAGGCCGGCGGCGAGCGTCTTCAGTGCGCCGTCGTCGGCATGCGTGACCGCGCCGGCGTGCTGCCATGGCGTGGGCAGGCCCGCGGTCGCCGGCACCGGCGCATCCGGCTCGCACCACGCCCATTTCAGGCGGGTGTTGCCGATATCGATCAGCAGCCGCGGCGTGCTCATGCGGCGTCTCCCTGGCCCGGCGCAGGCCGCAGCGACAGCTCGCCGCTGGCGATGCGCTCCAGCCCCGCCGGCGTTTCCAGCAGCAGGTGGCCGGCCTCGTCGACGCCGCGCGCCATGCCCTCGGCCATCACCTGGCCGTCGTGCAGCAGCCGCACCGGCTGGTCGCGGTAGGCATCGGCGGCGGACCAGCGCCGCGCCATCGGCCCGAAGCCATGCGCGAGGAAGTCCGTGCGCATCACCGCCAGCCGCTCCAGCAACGCGGCCAGCAGGCGCGGCGCGTCGCGTTGGGCGTCGAAGCCGGGCAGCGCCTCGGCCACGCCCGCCAGTTCGCGGCCGAGCGCCGCTTCCATCTGCGCGTCGCGCACCAGGTTCAGGCCGATGCCGATCACGGCCCAGACCCGCTGCGGGCCCGCAGGCACCGATTCGATCAGGATGCCGGCCAGCTTGCGGCCGTCGATCTGCAGGTCGTTGGGCCACTTCAGGCCGACGCGCGCACCCAGCCGCGCATCGACATCGCCCAGCGCCTCGGCCAGCGCCAGGCCCACGGCCAGGCTCAGGCCGCTGAGTTGCGCCGGTGCCAGCGCCAGCGGCAACGCCACCGAGAAGGTCATGCCCGCCTGCCCCTGCCAGGTCCGGCCCTGGCGCCCGCGCCCGGCGGTCTGGCGGTAGGCCAGGCGCAGCCGGCCGGCGTCGGACCAGGGCATCTGGCGGCAGGTGGTGGTCAGGTCGGCATTGGTCGAGCCGGTTTTCTCCACCAGTTCCAGCGTCCAATCGCGCAGCGCGGGCGAGAGCGCGGCGCGCAGGGCGTCGGCATCGATGCGCCAGGAGAGGGCGGACTGGGCGGACTGGGCGGACTGGGCGGACTGGGCGGACGGATTGGACGGGCTGGCAGGATCGGCGGGCATGCGGGATAAAGGGAGCAAGAGGACTGGGATCGACGGGGATCGTATAGCGCACAGGCAAGCGCGGGCGCCGGCCACGGATGCCGCATTGTAGCCGTGCGGCGTGCCCGGGCAGGGCGGCGGCATGCCCGCGGTCGCGCCAGTGGGGCGGGTGGCTTAGAATCGGGACTCGGTCATCACATCCCTTGCCCTTGGAACGCCAGACGACGCCAGATTTCCAGATCACCCGCGGGGACGGAACCGTCAGCGTACAGCTGCGTGGCGACTGGACCGCGCTCGCCCTGGCCGGCTGCCACCAGGCGCGGCAGTTGCGGTCGCAACTGCACGAACTGGCCCTGGCGCCGGAGCATGCCCAGTGGTCGCTCGCGGAAGTGGAGCGGCTGGACCACATCGGCGGGCAGCTGCTGTGGCAGGCGTGGGATGGCAAGCTGCCGTCGCAGCTCGATGCCAGCGACGGCCAGCGCCGCGTGTTCGAGCGCATCGCCGCGGTGCAGGACGAAGGCTGGAAGAAGCACATGGTGGACCGCTTCAACCCGGTCACGCTGTTCGGCGCGAACGTGCTGTCGTTCGGCGAGCAGTTGGGCCGTGGCATCACCATGCTCGGCCAGCTCACCTTCGACCTGCTGCGCTTCGCGCGCATGCCGCAGCGCGGACCGTGGCGCGAAATCTCGGCCAATATCTACAACGTGGGCTACAAGGCGCTGGGCATCACCGCGCTGGTCGGCTTCCTGATCGGCATCGTGCTGTCGTACCTGTCGGCCAACCAGCTGCGCACCTTCGGCGCCAGCACCTTTATCGTGAACATCCTCGGCATGGCGGTGATCCGCGAGCTGGGGCCGGTGCTGGCGGCGATCCTGATCGCGGGGCGCTCGGGCTCGGCCATCACCGCGCAGATCGGCGTGATGCGCGTGACCGAGGAACTCGACGCGATGCGCGTGATGGGCATCTCGCACGGCTTCCGGCTGATCATGCCGCGCGTGATCGCGCTGGCCGTCGCCATGCCGCTGCTGGTGGCGTGGACCGACGTGATGGCGCTGGCCGGCGGCATGCTGGCCGCGCGCATGCAGCTTGGCATCAGCGCCGCCTTCTTCCTGCGCGAACTCCCCGACGCGGTGCCGGTGGCCAACCTGTGGCTGGGGCTGGGCAAGGGCGTGGTGTTCGGCATCCTGATCGCGCTGACGGCGTGCCACTTCGGGCTGCGCATCAAGCCCAACACGCAGAGCCTGGGCGAAGGCACGACCGCCTCGGTGGTGACCTCGATCACCATCGTGATCCTGGCCGACGCGGTGATTGCGATCCTGTTCAAGGACGTGGGCATATGAGTTCCTTGCCGCCCGCCTCGCAAGCCCCCTCGCAAGCCTCGCAACCGAAGCCCACGCCGGTGATCGAGGTGCGCAACCTGGTCAAGCGCTTCGGCAAGGTCGTGGTGCACGACGGCATCGACCTGGACGTCTACCGCGACGAGGTGCTGTCGATCGTCGGCGGCTCGGGCAGCGGCAAGACCGTGCTCCTGCGCCAGATCGTCGGGCTGGAGCGGCCCACCTCGGGCACCATCCGCGTGTTCGGCGAAGAGCCACGCCGGCTGAACGCGGCGCAGCTGCAGGCGCTGCGCAACCGCTGGGGCCTGCAGTTCCAGCGCGGCGCGCTGTTCTCGGCGCTGTCGGTGATCGACAATATCGCGCTGCCGCTGCGCGAGCTGCGTGCGCTGCCCGACAACCTGATCTGCCGCGCGGCCCTGCTCAAGCTGCAGCTGGTAGGCCTGTCCGCGCGCGATGCGGACAAGATGCCGTCGGACCTGTCCGGCGGCATGATCAAGCGCGTGGCGCTGGCGCGCGCACTGGCGCTGGAGCCCGAGCTGCTGTTCCTGGACGAGCCCACCGCGGGGCTGGACCCGATGGCCTCGGACGATTATGTCGCGCTGATCCGGGAACTTCGCCGCGAACTGGGCCTCACGGTGGTGATGATTACGCATGACCTGGACACGCTGGTGGCGCTGTCCGACCGCGTCGCAGTGCTGGCCGACCACAAGCTGGTGGCCGCGGCGCCGATCCCCGAAGTGGTGAAGGTGGACCACCCCTTCATCCGCGAGTATTTCCTGGGCGAGCGTGCCCAGCGCGCCCTGCAGGCGCTGCAGCAGCCAGGGCAGTCCGCGCAGTCCGCACACCCCGCGCGGCCGGATGCGGCGCCCTCTGGAGAAGCATGATGGAAAACAAGTCAAACGCATTCCTCGCGGGCGTGTTCACGATCGGCCTGGCCGTGCTGGTCATGTTCGCGATCTTCTGGTTCAGCAGCGACCACGCGGTGCGCGTGCCGTATGACCTGATCACCCGCTCCACCGTCAACGGGCTGGGCCCGCAGGCGGACGTGAAGTACCGTGGCCTGGCGGTGGGCAAGGTCGAATCGATCAAGTTCGATCCGCAGGTGCCAGGCCAGATCATTGTGCGCATCAGCGTCAACAAGGACACGCCGATTACGCGCACCACCTATGCCACGCTGGGCTTCCAGGGCGTGACCGGGATCGCATACGTGCAGCTCGATGACTCCGCCGCGCACGACGGCTCCGCGACCTCGCCGCCGCTGGCCACCTCGCCCAAGGCGCCGGCGCGCATCGCCATGCGCCCCGGCTTCTTCGAGGAGCTGGAGAAGCGCGGCGACACGCTGCTGACCCAGGCCGAGACGCTGCTGTCCTCGCTCAACGACATGTTCCAGACCGCCAACCGCGCCGAGCTGATGGCGGCGATCCGCTCGGTGCGCAAGACCGCCGAGGATTACTCGCAGCTCTCGGCTTCGCTGGCGCCGGCCACGAACCGGCTGCCGAAAGTCACCGAGAACCTGAACGCCACGCTGGAATCGACCCGGCGCCTGACGCAGGAGCTGGCCAACCCGAACGGCACCGTGATGCGCACCGTCGACAGCGTCGGGCGCGACCTGCAGGGCGCGTCCGCCTCGGTGCAGTCGGCGGCCGGCACCTTCAGCCAGGAAACGCTGCCGCAGCTCAACGGCCTGGCCCGTGACGCGCGCCAGACCGCGCGCACCTTCGAGCGCGCCGCCGGCCAGTTCAACGAGAGCCCGAACAGCGTGCTGTTCGGCGTGCCGACGCCGACGCCGGGGCCGGGCGAGCCGGGCTTCAGCACGCCCTGATGACGGCGCCCTCCTGTCCAGACCAAAGAACTGCCAACCGCCGAGACATCGCCGTGAACCCTGCCCCCGAGATGCCACGCCAACATCGCCGCGCCTCCGCCTCCGCCTCCGCCACGCTGCTGGCGCTGGTGGCCGCGGCGCTGGTGCTGTCGGGCTGCGCGCTGTCGCGCGGCACGCCCACCATCACCTATGACCTGGGTCCGTCCGCTGCCCTCCCCGCGACAAACCCGGGCCCGGCGCCGCTGCCCAGACTGCGCGTGACGCAGACCGACGGCCCCGACTGGCTCGAAGGCAACGCGCTCTACTACCGGCTGCGGTACGCGCAGGCGCAGCGGCTGCAGGCCTATGCCACGCAGCGCTGGGTGATGTCGCCCACGCGCCTGTTCGACGAGCGGCTGCGCGAAGCCGTGGCGGCGCGCGGCGCGCTGACCTGGTCCGGCGACACCAGCGTGCCGGCGCTCAAGGTCGACCTGCTCCAGTTCGAGCAGGTATTCGACAGCGCCACCACCAGCCAGGGCGTGGTGCGGCTGCGCGCCACGGTGTACCACCACGGCATGATCGGCCAGCAGACCTTCGAGGTGCGCCGGCCCGCGCCCAGCGGCGATGGTGCCGGCGGCGCCAAGGCGCTGGCTGACGCCAGCGACGCGGTGATCGCCACGGTGCTCGACTGGGCCGGCACACTGCAGCTAAAGTAAAGACAAGCAAGGAGATATGCCCATGGAGCCGGCTCCCCCGCCGCCCTCCGCGCCGCCCTCGCCGCTGCCTGCGGCGGCAACGTCCGTACCCGAACCGGCCGGGCCACAGTATTCGCCGCTGGCCCGCGTGGGGCTGCTTTGCTTCACGCTGCTGGTGGTGTACGCAAGCCTGTACCCGTTTTCGGGCTGGGTCGACAACGGCATCTCGCCGTTCGCCTTCCTGACCGCGCCCAAGCCGCGCTATATCACCGACTTCGACCTGCTGACCAATGTGCTGGGGTATTTCCCCTTCGGCGCGCTGGTGGTGCTGGCGTTGCATCCGCGCATGTCGGGCGGGCGCGCCACGCTGGTGGCGCTGGTGGCGGGCGCGCTGCTGTCGGCGTGCATGGAAGCGTTCCAGACCTGGCTGCCGAGCCGGATCTCGTCCAACATCGACCTGATCACCAATGCGCTGGGCGCGCTGCTGGGCGGCGCGGTGGTGGCGCCCTTCACCCGCGCGCTGATCGACGACGGGCGCCTTACGCGGCTGCGCCATGCCTGGTTCGAGCCGCACGCCAGCTTTGCCATCATCCTGCTGATGCTGTGGCCGTTTGCGCAGATCTTCCCGCAGGAGCACCTGTTCGGCATGGGCGGCATCGTGCGCGAATGGCTGACCGATCCGGATTCGTGGCCGATGCAGGTGCTGCAGATGCTGTTCCCGCAGCTGGAGGCGTGGCAGGACCATATCGGACTGCGGCCCGAGGACATGCAGAGCCAGCAGTTGCTGGAATCGCTGGTAACCGCCAGCAGCTGGGTCGGCACGGGGCTGTTCGCCTCGATCGCCATGCGCCGCAGCGCACCGTCGCTGCGCATCCTGGCCGGCCTGCTGGCGGCGGCGCTGCTGCTCAAGGCCACCGTGGCCGAGCTGCAGTTCCCGGCCGAAAGCGCCTTCGTCTGGCTGTCCGAAGGCGGCCGCTTCGCGCTGCTGACCAGCTCGCTGGTGCTGGCGCTGCTGCTGTACCTGCCGCGCTGGCTGCGCGCGGTGCTGGCGATGGCGGCGCTGCTCACGCTGGTGGTGCTGACCAACGTGCTGCCGTCCAACCCGTATGCGTGGATTTCGGAGCAAGGCTGGCGCATGGGCCGCTTCGTCCACTTCAACAGCCTGGCGCAATGGCTGGGCTGGTTGTGGCCGTTCCTGGCGTTCTGCTATGTGATCTGGCGCTTCGAGCAGGTCAGCCTGCGCCGGCATGCCATGAAAAAAGCCGCGGCGCGCCGTGAGGCGGCCGCGGCCGGTACGCAGGAGTAGCCAGGGCCGGGCAGGCTAGTGCAACTGGCCGCCCTGCTCGCGTACGTCCGCGCGGGTCGCCAGCGCCGTCGCCACGGCCTGGCGCAATCCCTTGACCAGCGTTTCCTGCGCCAGGCTCGGCTGGCCGGGATGGCGCGCGGCCTGTTCGGGCAGATAGGGGATGTGGATGAAGCCGCCACGGACCTCGCCGCGCTTGTGCTGCGCCAGCCGGTGCATCAGCCCGTAGAACACATGGTTGCACACGAACGTGCCCGCCGTCTGCGACACCGAGGCCGGCACGCCCGCGGCGCGCATGTCGCGCACCATGGCTTTGATCGGCAGCGTCGAGAAGTATGCAGCGGGGCCGTCTTCGACAATGGCCGTATCGATCGGCTGCTCCCCGGCGTTGTCGGCGATGCGCGCATCGTCGACATTGATCGCCACGCGCTCCACCGACATCTCCGTGCGCCCGCCAGCCTGGCCGACGGCGATCACCAGCGTCGGCTGCAGCGCGCCAACCAGCTCGCCGATCGCGTCGATCGCCGCGCCGAACACGCACGGCAGCTGGCGCGCCACGATCACGGCATCGCCGACGCGCTCGCCGTCGAGCGCGCGCACCGCCTCCCAGGACGGATTGATCGGTTCGTTCTCGAACGGCTCGAAGCCGGTCAGAAGCACGGTATGCATGGCAAGGGCTCCGCGGTTACATCAGGAAGTACAGCAGCACGATATTGGCGACGAGGATGGCGAGCGCGCTCGGCACCTGGGCGCGGATCACGGCGTTCTTGTCGTCCAGCTCCAGCAGCGCGGCCGGCACGATATTGAAGTTGGCCGCCATCGGCGTCATCAGCGTACCGCAATAGCCCGAGAACATGCCGATCGCCGCCATCACCGCCGGGTTGGCACCGAACATGCCGACCAGGATGGGCACGCCCACGCCGCCGGTCATCACCGGGAAGGCCGCGAAGCCGTTGCCCATGATCACCGTGAACAGCGCCATGCCCACGCAGTAGACCGCCACCGCGACCAGCTTGTAGTCCATGTTGATGTAGGCGGTGGACAGGTGCGCCACGGCCTTGCCCACGCCCGCGTCGGCAAACACCAGGCCCAGCATCGCCAGCATCTGCGGCAGCACCAGCGCCCAGCCAAGCGACTCGGTCAGCCGGCGGGATTCGCGCACGCCCTGCGCCACGGTGTCGCGCGTCAGCCAGCACACCACCCCCAGCGAGATCAGGCAGCCGATGCCGAGCGAGACAAAGGTCACGTTCTTGGGATCGAGCAGCGGCACGCCGGCCAGCTTGACGTCCTTGAACAGCATCGTGCCGATCACGGTCACCAGCGGAATCAGCAGCGCCGGGATGAACAGCTTGTTGCCGAGGCGTTTCGCACTGGCGCGGCGTTCTTCTTCTGGCAGGCTGTCATGCTTGCCGTGGCCGACGCCGCCGAAGCCGGCGATCAGCGCCATCACCACAGCACCGATGCCCACTGCCGCGGGCGGCAACCGGTCGCCGATCAGGAACACGATCGCATACAGCAGCCAGAACAGGCCGGTGCTGAGGCGGCGCGGATGCGTGCGATCCGCGAAGGTCATCAGCGCGGTGATGGCCAGCACCAGGCCGGCGAGCCAGTAGAGATATTCGATGGAAACGATCATGGCTGGCCCCTTACTCGCCGGACTTCATTGCGACATTTCCGGCGGCGCTGGCTGTGGCGGCCTGGCCGCCCAGCTCACGCTCCAGCCAGCCATCCAGGCGCTTCAGGCGCACCGCATGGATCAGGAAGGCGCAGATCGCGGTGGGGATGCCCCACACGGCGATATGCAGCGGTTCGACGTCGATGTTCGATGACAGCAGGAAGGTATGCATCAGCGCGATGGCGCCGAACGCGACGAAGATGTCCTCGCCGAAGAACAGGCCCACGTTGTCGGTGGCGGCGCAGAAGGCCAGCACGCGCTGGCGCACCGGCTCGGGCAGGTGGCCGAAGCGGTTCTCGGCTGCGCCTTCTGCCATCGGTGCCAGCAGCGGGCGCACCATCTGCGGATGGCCGCCCAGGCTGGTCAGGCCGATCGCCGCGGTCAGCTCGCGCACGCCCAGGTAGACGATCAGCAGGCGCCCGACCGTGGCCGAGGCGATGCGCGCAATCCATGCCTGCGCATGCTCGCGCAGGCCGTGCCGCTCGAGCAGGCCGATCACGGCAAGCGGCAGCAGGATGATCAGCGGCAGGTTGCGCGCCTTGACGAAGGCGGTGCCGATCGCGGTGAAGATCTGCATCAGCGGCATCGGCGCGGCCAGCCCGGTGGCCAGCGCGGCGAGTACCACCACCAGCATGGGATTGAAGCGCAGCACGAAGCCGATAATGATGACGCCGACCCCGACAAGGGGCCAAAGATTGACTGCCTGTTCCATAAGAGACACCAAACGAATAAAACGAAGGCGCGCGGACGGCAGCCGTCGTACAGCACGACGGAGCGGGCCGCGGGAGAAACCAGCGAAGCGGCGCGGGTGCGCTCAGTCGCTGGCGCGAATCGCGATGCCTTCCGCGCCCAGCCGTTCCCGGATGCGGCGCGCAAAGGCAAGCGCGTGGGCGCCGTCGCCGTGCAGACACACGGTTTCAGCGCGGATCGGTACCCAGGTGCCGTCGATGGCGCGCACGCGTTGCTCGCGCACCATGGTCAGGGTCTGGCTCAGGGCAACTTCCTCGTCCTCGTGCAGCGCGCCGGGCGTGCCGCGCTTGACCAGCGTGCCGTCGGGGTTGTAGCCGCGGTCGGCAAAGACTTCCTGCTTGACGCGCAGGCCGGCCTCTCTGGCGATGTCGATCATCTGGCTGCCGGCCAGGCCGAAGAACACCAGGTCGGAATCGAAGTCGCGCACCGCGCGCACGATCGCGCGGGCCAGCGCGGGATCGCGCACGGCCTGGTTGTAGAGCGCGCCATGCGCCTTGACGTGATGGAGCTGGCCGCCCTGCGCGCGCACGATCGCGTCGAGCGCGCCGATCTGGTACAGCACGTCGGCGTAGACGGCCTCGGGGTCGCGCTGCATTTCTGTGCGCCCGAAGTTCTCGCGGTCCGGGTAGCTCGGGTGCGCGCCGATCGCGACGCCGTGCTCGATCGCCCACTTCACCGTCTGCAGCATGGTGGCCGCGTCGCCGGCGTGCCAGCCGCATGCCACGTTGGCGGAACTGATCAGCGCCAGCAGCGCCTCGTCGTTGCCGCAGCCTTCGCCGAGGTCGGCGTTCAAATCGATCTGCATTGCCGTTCTCCTGTGCGGTGCGGTGTGTGCCGCCGCCTTTGTCAGTGTGGCCGGTGCGTGGTCTGCGCGCCGGCGCGGTTACCTGTGCTGCGCGCGTGCCCTCATGCCGCCGCGCGGGTCAGCGTGCGCCGGCGCGCGGCGATGGTCATGCCTTTGCCCTGCCATTGCAGCGCCTGGTCGATCTGGCGCAGGTAGCGGTCCACCTCGGCCTGCGCCGCCGTGGCCTGGCCCAGCGTGACCTGCACGAAGCGCACCGGCGCGCCCAGCGGCACCTGCGCCAGCCGCCACAGGTCGGCGCCGATCACCACGCCGATCTTGGGATAGCCGCCGGTGGTCTGCGCATCGGCCATCAGCGCGATCGGCTGGCCGGCCGGCGGCACCTGCATCACGCCGGGGACCACCCCATGCGACAGCAGGTCGGCACTGCGCTCAGGGCGGCGCACCAGCGCCGGTCCGTTCAGGCGCAGGCCCATGCGATTGCTGTTGGGCGTGACGGTCCAGTCGGCCTGCCACAGCGCTTGCTGCGAGGCGGCGTCAAAATCCTCGTACTCGGGCCCGGGCAGCATGCGGATCGGCGTGGCCTTGCCATCAACCTTGGCCGGCAGCGCCCATGTCGGCGCCTGCACGCCGATCCAGTCGCCCTCGGCCGCCAGGCCCGGGCGCCCCGCGGGCAGGCGGTCGCCTTCCTGCAGCGGACGCCCGCCCAGGCCGCCGAAACCGGATTTCAAATCGGTGCTGCGCGAACCCATCACCGGCTCGACAGCGATGCCGCCGGCCACGCACAGGTACACGCGCGTGCCGCCGCGTGTCGACGGCAGCGTCAGGGTCTCGCCCTTGTGCGCATCGAAGGCATGCCACGACCACACCGGCACACCGTCCAGGTTGGCGCCGCACTCGGCGCCGGCCAGCGCCACGCGCAGGTCCGCGTGAAAGCGCACCGCGGCGCGGCCCAGCGTGAATTCAATGGCGGCGCAGCCCGGCTCGTTGCCCAGCAGCCGGTTGCCGACCGCCACGGCCAGCGGATCCATCGCACCGCAACGGCCCACGCCGAAACGGCGAAAGCCGGTTCGGCCCAGGTCCTGCACCGAGGCGAGCGCGCCAGGTCGGATGATCTCGATCACGCGATGATTTCCTCGGCGACAAAGCGCACGGTGTCGCCGGGCGCGAACAGGGACGGCGGATCGCGGTCCGCCACGAAGAGTTCGGCTGCGGTATGCCCGATCAGTTGCCAGCCGCCCGGCAGCACCGCCGGATAGATGCCGGTCTGCTCGCCGCCGATGCCGACCGAGCCGGCCGGCACCGCCACGCGCGGCTCGCGCCGGCGCGGCGTGGCCAGCTCGGGCGCCAGGCCGCCCATATAGGCGAAGCCAGGCTGGAAACCGAGGAAGTAGACGACGTACTCGCCGGCCGCATGGCGGCGCACCACTTCCTGCGGGGAAAGGCCGGTATGGGCGGCCACGTCGCCCAGGTCCGGGCCGTGCTCGCCGCCGTATCGCACCGGGATCTCCACCAGCTTGCCCGTCGCATTGCGCGCCTCGCCCGAGGCCCACGCGAGCTTCAGGTTGCGTTCCAGCGCGTCCACGTCGGCGCTGCCGTCAAAGATCACCGTCAGGTTGTTCATGCCCGGCACCACGTCCACCACGCCGCGCCAGTCCGCCGCCCTGGCGGCCATCGCCCAGATGCGACGCTGGACTTCCAGCGATGCGGGCGGAGCGACGCTGTACAGCAGCGCCTGCTCGGCGAGTCGGTGGACGGTGCAGGAGTTCATGGGATTCCCGGTAGCGCACTTGCTACCAGTGTAGGCAGGCAAGCCGGAATGTGACGCAGTTGTATTTCATCGATAATTTATCGATGAATTCATAATATCGAAACGAAACGAGGAGAAACAGTCAGGGTTGACCCTAGGGGCGCAAGGGCCACTGCGGCCGGCTGCACCATGGCGGGGCACCAAAGAAAAACGGCCGGGAAGTCCCGGCCGTCTCTGCTCGATCAGTTTGCAGCGCTGTCGCTCAGGCAAACCCCGCCTGATGCGCCTGCTGGTCGGCGTGGTACGAGCTGCGCACCATCGCGCCCACCGCGGCGTGGGTGAAGCCCATCTTGTAGGCCTCTTCCTCGAACATCTTGAAGGTGTCGGGATGGACGTAGCGCAGCACCGGCAGGTGGTGGTTCGACGGCGCCAGGTACTGGCCGATGGTCAGCATGTCGATGTCGTGGGCGCGCATGTCGCGCATGACTTCGAGGATTTCCTCGTCGGTCTCGCCCAGGCCCACCATCAGGCCGGACTTGGTCGGCACATTGGGGTTGCGGCGCTTGAATTCCTGCAGCAGCTTGAGCGAGTGCTCGTAGTCCGCACCCGGGCGGGCCTGCTTGTACAGGCGCGGCACGGTTTCCATGTTGTGGTTCATCACGTCAGGCGGGCAGGCCTGCAGGATGTCCAGCGCCTTGTCCAGGCGGCCGCGGAAGTCAGGCACCAGCACTTCGATGCGGGTGGCGGGCGACAGGTCGCGCGTCTGCGAGATGCAGTCGACATAGTGCTGGGCACCGCCGTCGCGCAGGTCGTCGCGGTCGACGCTGGTGATCACCACGTAGTTCAGCTTGAGCTGGGCGATGGTGCGGGCCAGGTTGCCCGGCTCGTTCACGTCGAGCGGATCGGGGCGGCCGTGGCCGACGTCGCAGAACGGGCAACGGCGCGTGCACTTGTCGCCCATGATCATGAAGGTGGCCGTGCCCTTGCCGAAGCATTCACCGATGTTGGGGCAGCTCGCTTCCTCGCACACCGTCACCAGGTTGTTGGCGCGCAGGATGTCCTTGATCTCGTAGAAGCGTGAGCTGCCGGTGGCGGCCTTGACGCGGATCCAGTCCGGCTTCTTGAGCTTTTCGGCCGGCACGATCTTGATGGGGATGCGTGCGGTCTTGTCGGCCGACTTCTGCTTGCGGGTCGGGTCGTACTGCTCCGCGGGGGACTGCGGGGCTTCGCTGGAAGTGGCGATCAGGGCGTCGCTCATACATTTCTCCGCACGCGCTCAGCGTGCATTTCGCTTTTGACTAGGAGGCCAGGGCCGGCGTGGCGGTTTCTTCGGCTGCCAGCACGCGGGCTTCGTGCGCTGCCAGCACTTCGCACAATGCCGCCGCCAGGCGCTGCGCGATTTCGGGTTGTCTTGCCGCGGTTACGGGCAGCGGGGTGCCACCGGCATCGGCCACCGGGCAGGTGGCGCCCGCGCTCGCCATGTCGACCGTTTCCAGTCCGGCATAGCCGCAGGGATTGATGCGCAGGAACGGCGACAGGTCCATCTGCACGTTGAGGCTGACGCCGTGGTAGCTGCAGCCGTTGCGGATCTTGAGGCCGAGCGCGGCAATCTTGGCGCCCTGGTGCGGCCCGTCGGACAGGTAGATGCCGGGGGCGCCGGGCTTGCGTTCGGCTGCGAGATTATACGCCGCGAGCGTGTCCAGCACCGCCTGCTCGATGCCGTGCACGAGCTCGCGCACCATCAGGTGGCGGCGGCGCAAATCGACCAGCAGGTAGGCCACGACCTGGCCGGGACCGTGATAAGTGATCTGCCCGCCACGATCGATCTGCACCACCGGGATGTTGTCATCCGGCGACAACAGGTGTGCGGGATCGCCCGCCTGGCCCAGCGTGTAGACCGGCGGATGCTCGACCAGCCAGATCTGGTCGGGCGTCTCGGGCGTGCGTGCGGCGGTAAAGGCGCGCATCGCGTCGAAGCACGGCTGATAGTCCTCGCGGCCGCGTTCGATGACGTGGATCGGATGCATGGCGAGAGTGTAACGAAAAGGGCCGGCTTGCGCCGGCTCCCTTCCCTGCACCGCTTACGGTCGCGAGCGTGGCGCATCGTCCGATCCGCCACGCGACCAGACCAGGCGCAGGTGCGCGCGGCCCGGGCGTGACGTGGACGATGCCTCGCCGGCTCCCGCGTCAGGATGCGGTGACCTGGTCCTGGTTAGGCGTCCACTCCGTACCTCGAACCAAACGGCGCAGGCTGCGATACACCAGGTGCGGCACATCGGCCAGCGACAGCGCCGGGCGGCGCGCTTCGGCGATTAGGGCCAGCCGCACCGGCTGCTCCGCGCGCGGATCGACGCTGACCGTCACCTCATCGCCGGAGCGCAGCAACAGGCTGCCGCCACAACGCAGCCAGTAGTCCTCCGAATCGTTCTCGCGCGTGAGCCATACGTCGGTGCCGCGGGCATTTTCCACGTGCAGGCGCTGGGCGGCGTGCACCGACAGCGCGGTGACTTCGCCAGGATTCAGGGTGAACACAGTCGTTGTGAGCACGGTTTTCATGAGGGTTCTCCGTTCAGCCGGCTTCGGCAGGGGGCGCCGAAGTGTCGCGGGTTTCTCGGCAACTGGCCCGGTATTGGGACCGAGCCAGTTAAATAACGTGGAAATCACCGTGAAAAAAATCGCAACAGCAGGGGCCGGTGAAAGAATATTAGTGATTGCCCGGGCACTATCAAAACGATATATTTTCTTTGTTCTTGTTAGTCAAACTCACATACCCCCAGAGATCAGGGAGACCGCCATGGCCTGGAAAAGCGCCTGGGAAAAGGACCTGCCGCGCGGCTGGCATCGTGAATTGCCGCGTCTGCCCGCGCTGACCGCCCTGCGCGCCTTCGAGGCCGCGGCGCGGCACGAGAGCTTTTCGCGCGCCGCGACCGAGTTGTTCGTCACCCACGGCGCGGTCAGCCACCAGATCCGCGCGCTGGAAGAAGAGCTGGGCATGCCGCTGTTCGAGCGCCACGGCAAGCGCGTCGCGCTGACGCCGGCCGGCCGCGTCTATGCCGAGCGCGTGCGCGACGCACTGCTGCAGATCGCCGATGCCACGCGCGTGCTGCAGGCCGGCAACCGTGACAAGCGGCTGACCATCAGCACCATGCCGTCGTTCGCCGCGCGCTGGCTGACGCCGCGCATCGGCAGCTTTATCGAGCGCCACCCGGAACTGGACGTCGAGCTTCTGTCGTCCAACACGCTGGTCGACTTTGCCCGCGAGGAGGTCGATATCGCGCTGCGCATGGGCAGCGGCGACTATCCCGGCCTGTATGTCGAGAAGCTGATGGACGACGTCTTCTTCCCGGTCTGCAGCCCCGGCTTCAACGGCGGACGGCTGCCCGAGCGGCCGCAGGACATGGGCGGCCTGCCGCTGCTGCGCGGCGAGGGCGATCCGTGGAAGCCGTGGTTCGAGGCCGCCGGGCTGGACTGGCCGGAGCCGCGCAAGGGCCTGCTGCTGGAGGATTCGTCGCTGCTGCTGCAAGCCGCTGCCGCGGGCCAGGGGATCGCGCTGATCCGCTCGTCGCTGGCCTACAACGACTTGCTGGCGGGGCGCGTGATGCGGCTGTTCGATGTCAGCATCCCGTGTCCGTGGCTGCTGTATTTCGTGTGCGCGCCGGGCATGCTGGAGGCACCCAAGGTGCAGGCGTTCCGCGCCTGGTTCCTGCCGGAGATGGAGCGCTTTCGCGAAGTGCTGGCGCAGTGGGCTGACGACTAGTCTTCGGCTGGGTCGTCCGCAGCCTCGGCATCCTGCGGCGCCGCTGTCTTGCGCGCGCGACCGGCGCGCGGATGGGCCTTGTCGTAGACGCGCGCCAGGTGCTGGAAATCGAGAGCGGTATAGACCTGCGTGGTCGAGACGCTGGCATGTCCCAGCATCTCCTGCACCGCGCGCAGGTCGCCGGACGACTGCAGCAGGTGCGTGGCGAACGAGTGCCGCAGCATATGAGGATGCACGTCGGCCGGCACGCCGGCGCGCAAGGCCTGCTGCTTGAGCCGTAGCTGCACGGTGCGCATCGACAGCCGCTTGCCGCGCGGCCCCAGGAACAGCGCGTGCGCGTCTTCCGGGGCGGCGCCGGGGCGCAGCAGTGTGTCGCGCACCGCCAGCCAGGCGCGCAGCGCCTCGACCGCCTTGCTGCCGACCGGCACCGAGCGCTGCCGCGAACCCTTGCCGGTTACCGTGACCTCGGCGCCGGCCAGGTCGAGCCAGCTGCCGGAGCGGTAGCCATCGGCATCGGCGTAGCGCACATCGAGCTGCACCAGCTCGGACAGCCGCAATCCGCTCGAATAGAACAACTCGTAGACCGCGTGGTCGCGCAGCGCCTGCGCATCGGTGCCGGCGGGGTGCGACACCAGCGCCACCGCGTGCTCGACCGACAGCGCTTTGGGCAGTGCGTGGCCCGAGCGCGGCGCGCGCACACCGTCGACCGGATTGACGGTGACGCCGTGGCCATGGCGAGCCGCCCACTGGTAGAAGCCGCGCCATGCCGACAGCGTGCGCGCGATGCTGGTGCCGACCAGCCCGACGGCATGCAGCCGGGCGGCGAAGTTGCGGATATGGTGGGTCTGCAGCGCCAGCAGCCCGGCGCCGGGCGCGTAGCGTGCCGCGTGGGATTGCAGCACGCGCAGGTCGCGGCTGTAGCTGGAGAGCGTGTGTTCGGCAAGCTTGCGGCTGCCGCGCAGCCAGTCGAGGTAGCGCGTGACGAGAGGATCGGGAGCCGGCGGGGGCGCGCTGTCGCTGGCCGGCGCGGGGTCGTTGGCCTGGCGGGGCGGCCGGCGTGCGGTCATGGCGTCAGCCGCTGTGGTCGACCGCGCCTCAGTCGCGTAGCCGGTTCAGCGCGGCACCGGCGACCTCGCCGATCTGCGTCAGGTAGGCGGTGCCCATGCCTTCATGGAAGCGGCGCGGATCGGGCGAGCCCAGCACCAGCAGGCCGAAGGCCGCGCCCTGTGCGTCCACACCCGCGTCGGCGGCGCGCACGGGCACGCGCAGCGTCACCATCGCCAGCGAGACGATATCGTCGCGCTCCAGCAGCGCCGCGGCCTCGAAGCCGCCGTTGGTGCCGCAGTACGGTGCGCGCAGGCCTTCGGCAAAGATGCGCAGGTCTTCGCTGGCGCCCTGCGCCACTTCCATATGGGCGTACTGCTCGGCCACGTCCCACAGCTTGAGCGCCACCGCCGGCACATCGAACACCTGCTGCAGGCCGTCCTGCACGGCATAGGGCAGCGCGTGCGAATCGGCTTCGGCCAGCAGGCGCAGCTGCCAGTCATGCATGCGCTGCTGGGTGCGGTCGTTGTCGTGGCCGTGCCGGACCAGGTCCGCCAGGCGCAGCTCCAGACCCTTGTTCTTCTCGCGCAGGATTTCCATCTGGCGCTCCTGCAGCGACACGGCGCGGTGGCTGTGCGGGCTGGTCAGCTGCACCGCGGCCAGCAGCTCGGCGTGCTCTTCGAAGAATTCAGGGTTGCTCTGCAGGTAGGCTGCGACGTCTTGGGCGTTCATGGCGGGAACCGGTAGAGAAAATTGGGTGGCAGTTTAACAAACCCACCCAGCCAGAAGAGGGGCGCGGTGTTGGGTGCACCAAAGCCGCCCGAGCTTGCCTAAGCAAGGTGTTCTCCCTCTCCCGCAGGCGGGAGAGGGGAGCAAACCCTTAGCACGCTGGGCCGCGCTACGTCTGGATCAACCGCTTCTGCCGCGAAATACTCATCAGAATCCCGATCCCCGCCCCCAGCGTCACCAGCGCCGTACCACCATAGCTCATCAGCGGCAGTGGCACCCCCACCACCGGCAGGATGCCACTCACCATGCCCATATTGACGAAGGCATAGGTAAAGAAGATCAGCGTGATCGATCCCGCCAGCAGCCGCGAGAACAGCGTCGGCGCGTTAGCCGCGATAAACAGTCCGCGGAAGATCAGCAGCAGGTACAGCACCAGCAGCACCGCATTGCCGATCAGGCCGAACTCCTCCGAGTACACCGCGAAGATAAAGTCGGTGTGCTTCTCCGGGATGAACTCCAGGTGCGTCTGCGTGCCCTTGAGCCAGCCCTTGCCCTCCACCCCGCCCGAGCCGATCGCGATGATCGACTGGATGGTGTGGAAGCCCTTGCCGAGCGGATCGCTGGTCGGATCGAGCAGCGTGCAGACGCGATGCTGCTGGTAATCGTGCAGCACCGGCCAGTTCACGCCCGGCGCGCACATATCGTTCTGGAACGTGATCAGCAGCGTGATCGCCACCACCAGCAGCCCCAACAGCGGCAGGATCAGCCGCCACGACAGGCCGGCAAAGTAGATCACGTAGATGCCGGCGGCCATCACTAGCAGCGCGGTGCCCAGGTCAGGCTGCTTGGCGATCAGCCCGACCGGGATCAGCAGCAGCAGCAGCGCCACCACGAAGTCGAACCACTTGATCACGCCCTCGCGCTTCTGGAAGTACCAGGCCAGCATCAGCGGCATCGAGATCTTCATGATCTCGGACGGCTGGATCACCATGCCGACATAGAGCCAGCGGCGCGCGCCCTTGCGGATCAGCCCGAACATCGCCACCGCGATCAGCAGCGCCACCCCGACCGTATAGATGGGCACCGCCACCCGCATCAGCGTCTGCGTCGGCATGTAGGCGATCACCAGCATCACCACGTACGACAGCAGGATGTTGCGCAGCTGGTCCTCGACCCGGCCCGGCATGTCGATGGCGGCCGAGTACAGCGCCACGATGCCGGTAGCGAACAACAGGAAGACGATCAGTGAGAGCGGTTTGTCAAAACCGGTCAGCGCGGTCTTGACGAGTGACAGGACGCGGCGTCGATCCATGCGCGTCTCCTTCAGCGAGTGGCGTCGGCACCGCTGGCCGCCTTGGCGGACACGGGCTTGACGCGTGGTTTGGGCGCGGGCGCCTTGACCGGCTGCGCAGCGGGCGCGGAGGCCGGCTGCGGCGCCAGGGGCTTGCTGTGGCCCAGCGCCTGCAGCATGCGTTCATCGAGCGACTGCACCGCCGATGCCGGCGCGATCGCGGCCGGGTCGATGGCCGCGGCGATGGCGGCGGAGGCGCCGGCGTGCGGCGCGGAGGCCGCGGCCACCGCGCTGGCGCCGGCCCCGCTCGCGGCCGCGCCGCCGGACATCACAGTGGCGCTGGCAATGCTGGCGGTCTGGCCGGTGGTGAACACGCTGGGCGTATTGACCGGCGGGCGGCCTGCCACGAGCTCGGTGGCCGGCGGCGCGATCGCTTCCAGCTCGCCGGGCCATTTGCCGGTGAGGTAGAAGTCCATCAGCTTGCGCGCGATCGGCGCGGCCACCGCGGCGCCGAAGCCGGCGTTCTCGACGATCAGCGCGATCGCGATCTTCGGGTTGTCCGACGGCGCAAAGGCGGTGTACAGCGAGTGGTCGCGCTTGCGCTCTTCCAGTGCGTGGTGGTTGTACTTCTCACCCTTGGCCAGGCTGTAGGTCTGCGCGGTGCCGGTCTTGCCGGCGGATTCATAAGCCGCGCCAGCAAACACGCGCGCCGCCGTGCCGGAGTGCGTCACCGCCACCATGGCGCGCTTGATCACGTCGATATCGGCCTGCTTGAGCGGGATCGTGTAGCTTTCCTTGGGCACCGTCAGCGTGCGCTTGCGCGTGACCGCGTCTTCCACGGCCTTGACCAGGTGCGGCTTCATCACCTTGCCGTTGTTGACGATGACCGAGGTGGCCTGCGCCAGCTGCAGGATGGTGAAGCTGTTGTAGCCCTGGCCGATGCCCAGCGAGATGGTCTCGCCGTCATACCACTTCTGCTGCTCGGGCTTGCGGTAGGCCTTGCGCTTCCAGTCGGTCGACGGCAGGATGCCGCGGCTTTCGCCTTCGATGTCGATCCCCGTGATCTGGCCGAAGCCCAGCGGCTTCATGAAGTCATGGATGCCGTTGACGCCCATGTCGCGCGCCAGCGCGTAGTAATAGGTGTCGCACGAATGCACGATCGAGCTGTGCATGTCGACCCAGCCGTGTCCACCCGGCTTGTCGTCGCGGAAGGTGTGGTTGCCCAGCGTGAAGAAGCCCGGATCGGACATGCCCCAGGCTGCGGTGCGCTTGCCGGTGGCCAGCGCCGCCAGCGCCATGAAGGGCTTGTAGGTCGAGCCCGGCGGGTAGGTGCCGCGCAGCGGGCGGTTCAGCAGCGGCTTGTCGGGCGAGTTGTTCAGCTCGTTCCAGGTATTGGTATCGATGCCTTCGACGAACAGGTTGGGGTCGTAGGTCGGCTTGGAGACGAAGGCCAGGATGTCGCCCGTGGAAGGCTCGATCGCCACCAGCGCGCCGCGGCGGTCGCCGTAGAGCGCCTCGGCCAGTTGCTGCAGGCGGATGTCGAGCGACAGGATCAGGTTGTTGCCCGGCGTGGCGGGCGAAGTCGACAAGGTACGGATCGGGCGCCCGCCGGCACTCACTTCCACTTCCTCGAAGCCGGTCAGGCCGTGCAGCTCGGTCTCGTAGCTCTGCTCCAGGCCGATCTTGCCGATGTAGTTGGTGCCCTTGTAGTTGTCGCCGTCCTTGCGCGGGTCGTATTTGGCGCTCTCGGCATCGTTGGCCTCGTCCATGGCCTCGATGCGCTCCTGGTCGCGCTGCGAGATGCGGCCGATATAGCCGATCACGTGCGAGGCCGACTCGCCCAGCGGATACTGCCGGAACAGCCGTGCGCGCACGTCCACGCCCGGGAAGCGGAAGCGCTGCGCGGAAAAGCGCGCCACTTCCTCGTCGCTCAGCTGGCTGCGCAGCGGCAGGCTCTCGAAGCTGCGCGACTCTTCCATCAGCCGCTTGAAGCGGCGCCGGTCGCGCGGCTGGATATCGACCAGCGCCGACAGGCCCTCGATGGTGTTGTCCAGCGTGTCGGTCAGCTTGGACGGCGTGATCTCGAGCGTGTAGGCGGAATAATTGCGCGCCAGCACGATCCCGTTGCGGTCCATGATGATGCCGCGGTTGGGCTCGATCGGTGCCACCGAGATGCGGTTATCCTCGGCCTTGGCCGAGTACTGGTCATGCTTGTACCACTGCAGCCACAGGAAGCGCGTGAACAGCAGGCCAAAGCAGATCACCGTGAACAGGGCGGCAGCCGCCACACGGATGCGGAAGCGGCCGATTTCCAGTTCGACGTTGCGGATTTCGGTCATGGTACTGCGTTGGCCAGGAGTGAGCGTTTAGGTGCGGTCAGGTGCGTGCGGCGTCAGATCGGACGCGTCTCGTCGACATCGCTCGAACGGCGCTGCGGCGCCAGCAGCAGGCTGGTGGCCAGCGGCCACAGCAGCGCCTCGATCCCCGGCGCCAGCAACAACGGCCAGCCCGGCAGCGGCGCGCCCATCGCCAGGCGGATCAGCACCGGCACCGCGTGCGCGATAAACAGCAGCGGCAGCACATGCAGCGCCTGGGTATAGACGGTGAACCACAGCACGCGCCGGTGGATGGTGATGGCGAAGTAGGCCAGCAGCGTGTAGGCCAGCGCGTGCTCGCCCAGCAGCCGCGCATCGTGCACGTCCATCAGCAGGCCGAGCGCGAACGCCACGCCCATGCCCACCTTGCGCGGCTGGTGGATGTTCCAGAACACCAGCACCAGCGCCACCATGTCGGGGATCCACAGCGTGTCGCCCCAGGGCATCAGGTTGAACAGGAACGCCAGCACGAAGCTGAGCGCGATAAAGGCGGGATTGACCGGCCGCAGCAGGTATTGGCGATTGGTCACTGTGACGCCTCCTTGGCGGGCGGGGCCTTGGCTGCGGCGGCGCTGGCGGCGGCGGCGCGCGCGGCGGCGGACTTGGCGCCCTTGACCGGCGCCTCCGGCTTGGCCTCGACAGTCTCGCGCGCCGGGATGGCGGCGTCGTAGCGCACCACCAGCAGCTGGCGGTGCGCGCGCACGCCGGCCACCGGCTCGCAGTACACGCGCGAGAACGCGGTATCGGCCTTGCGCTCGATATGGACGATCCTGGCCACCGGCAGGCCCGGCGGATAGGTGCCGTCCAGGCCCGAGGTCACCAGCAGGTCGCCCTGCTGCAGGTCGGCCGCGGCGGCCATGAAGCGCAGGTCGAGCTGGCCCGCGCGCGCGCCGCCGAAGGCCACGCTGCGCAGGCCGTTGCGCACCACCTGCACGGGGATGGCCTGGTCCTTGTCGGTCAGCAGCGTCACTTCGGACTGGAACGGCGACACGCGCGTGACCTGGCCCACCACGCCGCGCTCGTCGATCACCGGATAGCCGGCACGCAGGCCGTGCTGGCTGCCCCTGTCGATCACGATCCGCTGACTGTAGGGGTCGCGCGCATCATAGAGGATCTCGGCGGCCGTGACCGGCGTGGCCGACTGCTGCGCCAGCCCGAGCAGCTTGCGCAGCTGGTTGTTCTCGGCCTCGAGCTGCGCCTGGCGCACCGAGGCCTCGGCCTGCTGCACCGCACTCTGGCGCAGTTCGCGGTTCTCGGTGGCGAGCATGGCGGAGGACTGCGCATAGTCGAACACCGTGCGCAGCGCGTCACGCGGCGTCAGCACCAGGCGTTCGACCGGCATCAGCACGGTGGCGGCAACCTGCCGGCCCACGCTGAGCGCGTCGAAGCGGGCGTCGACCACGAGCAGCGCCAGCGCAATGGCCACATACAGGACCAGCCGGGCGACAGCGGAGGTGCCTTGCTTGAAGAGCGGCGGAGGGGAGTAATCCATTTACCCGATTGAAAACCGGTGCACACGCGGAAACGCCCCGCCGCCCGCCGTACCGCGCCCCAAAAGGGGGCGGCACGGCCAGGCGGCGGGTTCGGTGGGGGCTAGCCCCTGACGGATGCAGCGCCGCGACACCGCCCTGATCGCTGGATCCGGCAGGCCGCGCATCGCCACGTGAGCGTCCTTCTGCTTACTCGTAGGAGAAGATGCTGCCCAGCTTGTCCATGCGTTCCAGCGCCATGCCGGAGCCGCGCACCACGCAGGTCAGCGGGTCTTCGGCGACCAGCACCGGCAGGCCGGTTTCCTCGGCCAGCAGGCGATCCAGGTCGCGCAGCAGCGCGCCGCCGCCGGTCAGCATCATGCCGCGCTCGGCGATGTCGGCGCCCAGTTCCGGCGGGGTCTGTTCCAGCGCGATCTTCACCGCCGAGACGATCTGGTTGAGCGGATCGGTCAGGGCTTCCAGGATTTCGTTGGACGAGACGGTGAAGGCGCGCGGGATGCCTTCGGACAGGTTGCGGCCCTTGACTTCCATCTCGCGGACCTCGGAACCCGGGAAGGCCGAGCCGATTTCCTTCTTGATGGCTTCGGCGGTCTGTTCGCCGATCAGCATGCCGTAGTTGCGGCGGATGTAGTTGACGATGGCCTCGTCGAACTTGTCGCCGCCCACGCGCACCGAACCCTTGTAGACCATGCCGCCCAGCGAAATGATGCCCACCTCGGTGGTGCCGCCGCCGATATCGACCACCATCGAGCCCGACGGCTCCGACACCGGCAGGCCGGCGCCGATCGCGGCCGACATCGGCTCCTCGATCAGGTACACCTGGCTGGCGCCGGCGCCCAGCGCCGACTCACGGATGGCGCGGCGTTCGACCTGGGTCGAGCCGCACGGCACGCAGATGATGATGCGCGGGCTCGGACGCAGCAGCTTGCTGTCGTGCACCATCTTGATGAATTGCTTGAGCATCTGCTCGGTGACGGTGAAGTCGGCGATCACGCCGTCCTTCATCGGGCGGATCGCTTCGATATTGCCCGGCACCTTGCCCAGCATCTGCTTGGCTTCCTTGCCCACCGCCGTGATGGTCTTCTTGGCGTTGGGGCCGCCTTCCTGGCGGATCGCGACGACCGAGGGCTCGTCCAGCACGATGCCCTTGTCGCGCATGTAGATCAGCGTGTTGGCGGTGCCGAGGTCGATCGCCAGGTCGTTGGAGAAGTAGCTGCGGAGAAATCCGAACATCAGGAATCCTGTCTGTGGTGGTGTTCGCGGGTAGGCGAAGCGGCCGGCACCGCGGGCGGCCCGGCCACGAAATGCTTGTGTTGAATACGGAATGGTTCTCGGCTTCCCGGCCCGCCCGCCGTCCGGCGCGGGGCGGCCGGGAGCAGAGTCGGAATCGGGATCGGCACCGCCGCCGGCACGCGGTTGCAAAGTTGCAATCTAGCACTTTTGCGAATTTGCATTTTTGCGATTTGCAATGCGCGATGCCGGCCCTACGGGAACCTTTGATTAGACCTCGCGCAAAAGTTCGCGAGTATTTGTCGGGCGCTGGACCGGCATGTCATAAGACATTGAGACATAGTCCGGCCGGCGGCAGAGGCCTAATCAGAGGACCCAGGTTTTTTCCACCTTCTGGCGCTTTCGGCGGCCCTGGCGCGGGGGCGCCGGCCAAGGCTGTATGCAGCCAGTTTGGCAGCCATGTGACGAAGGCGTTGCCAAAGGTCGGAAGCACGCAATGATACCTTATAATTCCTGCTGCTTCGGGCGTTTACAGCCTGAAAATACCTGTAATTCCGACGACTCCGTGGCGTCTTTGCCGCGCTCCGGAGCCGCCTGTCCGGGCCGCGCGACGCCTCCGCCGCACGGCCGGCCGCCGGCCCCGCCGGCGCCTTCCGCATCCGAGCATCCGAACACCACGCCATGGCCCTCGACCTATCCGACGTCAAGCGCATCGCCCACCTGGCCCGCATCGAAACCAGCGATGACGAGGCCGCCCAGACGCTTGCGCAGCTGAACAATTTTTTCTCGCTGGTCGAGCAGATGCAGGCGGTCGACACCACCGGCATCGTGCCGCTGGCCCACCCGCTGTCGGCCGTGCGCGACATGGCCCAGCGCCTGCGCGACGACGTGGTCACCGAAGCCGACCGCCGCGAAGATTACCAGCGCCCCGCGCCCGCCACCGAAAACGGCCTGTACCTGGTGCCCAAGGTGATCGAGTGACCGCCGCCGCCGCGAACCCCGCTATCGCGGCCGCTACCTCACTACGTCACCCTGCGCCACCCCTGATGCCAACCGACTGTCATGCCCTTTTCCGCTGATTCCGTGACTTCCCTGCGCCAGCTCGCCGACGCCCTGGCCGCGCGCTCCGTCTCCGCCGAGGAGCTCGCGCGCGAGTACCTGGCCCGCATCGAGCAAGCCGCCGCGCTCAACGCCTTTATCCACGTCGATGCCGAGCGCACCCTGGCGCAGGCGCGCGCCGCCGACGAACGCCGCGCGCGCGGCGAGGCCACGCCGCTGACCGGCGTGCCGGTCGCGCACAAGGACGTGTTCGTCACCCGTGGCTGGCGCGCCACCGCCGGCTCGAAGATGCTGGGCAACTACGAAAGCCCGTTCGACGCCACCGTGGTCGAGCGCATGGCCGCGGCCGGCATGGTCACGCTGGGCAAGACCAATATGGACGAGTTCGCGATGGGCTCGTCCAACGAGAACTCGCATTTCGGCCCGGTGCAAAACCCGTGGGACACCAGCCGCGTGCCGGGCGGTTCGTCTGGCGGCTCGGCCGCGGCGGTGGCCGCAGGCCTGGCGCCCGCCGCCACCGGCACCGACACCGGCGGCTCGATCCGCCAGCCGGCGTCGTTCTCGGGCATCACCGGCATCAAGCCGACCTATGGCCGCGTGTCGCGCTACGGCATGATCGCGTTCGCCTCGTCGCTCGACCAGGCCGGCCCGATGGCCCATAGCGCCGAGGACTGCGCGCTGCTGCTCAACGCCATGGCCGGCTTCGATCCCAGGGATTCGACCAGCATCCCGCCCGAGCAGGGCGGCGTGGACGAGGACTACACCCGCCTGCTGGGCCAGCCGCGTGCCAGCGCCACCGCCGAGCGCCCGCTGGCCGGCCTGCGCATCGGCCTGCCGAAGGAATACTTCGGCAAGGGCCTGTCCGCCGACGTCGAGCAGGCCGTGCGCGCGGCGCTGGCCGAGTATGAAAAGCTCGGCGCCACGCTGGTCGAGGTGTCGCTGCCCAAGACCGAGCTGTCGATTCCCGTGTACTACGTGATCGCACCGGCCGAGGCCTCGTCCAACCTGTCGCGCTTCGACGGCGTGCGCTACGGCCACCGCGCCGCCGAGTACCGCGACCTGCTCGACATGTACAAGAAGAGCCGCGCCGAAGGCTTCGGCCCGGAGGTCAAGCGCCGCATCCTGGTGGGCACCTACGTGCTGTCGCACGGCTACTATGACGCCTACTACCTGCAGGCGCAGAAAATCCGCCGCATCATCGCCGACGACTTCCAGCGCGCCTTCGACCAGTGCGACGTGATCATGGGCCCGGTGGCGCCGACGGTGGCGTGGAAGCTGGGCGAGAAGACCTCGGACCCGGTGCAGATGTACCTGGCCGACATCTTCACGCTGTCGACCAGCCTGGCCGGCCTGCCCGGCATGAGCGTGCCGTGCGGCTTCGGCGAGGGCAACATGCCCGTCGGCCTGCAGCTGATCGGCAACTACTTCGACGAAGCGCGCCTGCTGCAGACCGCGCACGCGTTCCAGCAGGCGACCGACTGGCACCTGCGCCGTCCCGCCAAGGCATGACCATGACCTCGCGCTCCGCCCCCCGCCTGCTTCCGCTGCGCCTGATGGCGGCCGCCGCGCTCGCCGCGGCGGTGGCCGGCTGCATCCCGCTGCCGGGCGGGCTCGGCCGGCCCACGCCGATCGCCAGCCGCGATATCGACCTGGTGGGCGACTGCCGCCGCACCGAGGAAGACGGCTTCCGCGAGGATGCCCAGCTGCGCGTGTCCGACAACAGCGTGCAGCAGCTGTCGTGGAAGCTGTGGGTCGGCAGGCGCGGCTCGTGCAGCTTCAACCTGGCGGACTTCCGCCAGGTCCAGAAGAGGCCGCATATCGAGCTGCGCGCCAATGACGGCAGCGGCTGCAAGCTGATGGTCTGGCAGGACCCGCGCCGCGTCACGCTGGCGCATGCCAACTGCCAGCAGCGCTGCACGCCCGGCATCTACGAGCAGGCCTGGCCCGTGATGTTCGAGCCCGGCAGCGGCGCCTGCGCCAGCACGCGCTGATCTTGCCAATACCGCCGATGCCGACCGCCATGGCCACCGCCTCCGCCACCCCGCCCCGCTCCACCAGCGCCGCCAGCCGGCTGCTGCGCGCGGCCGTGGCGCTGGCGCTGGGTGCGTGGCTGGCCGGCGCCGCGGCGCATACGCCCGACCTCCCCGCGCCCGCGCTGACGCAGCCGGCGCCGCTGACACCCGCCGGCGCGCTGGCACCGAACGCGGTGACGCGGCCGACGCCCGGATCCGCAGCGGCACCCGTGCCGGCGCAGCGCGTCCAGCTGCGCGGCGACGCGACCGCGCCCGCGCTGACCGCCTACTGGTTCCTGCCGCGCGAAGGCGCAACGGCGCGCGCGCTGCCGGTGGTGGTGGCGCTGCACGGCTGCGGCGGGTTGCTGTCGGCGCACGCCGCGCGCGAGACCACACCAGACGGCGAGGTCGCCGCCATGCTGCAGCAGCGCTATCGCGAATACGCCCAGTGGCTGACCGAACGCGGCTACGCCGTGCTGATGCCCGACAGCTTCAGCGCCCGCGGACGGCCCCACGGCATCTGCACCGAGCCGACCGACACGCGCGGCATCGACGACCGCACCCGCCGCGCCGATGCGCTGGCCGCGCTGCGCTGGCTGGCCAGCCAGCCGGGCATCGATACCTCACGCGTCGTGCTGCTGGGCTGGTCCAACGGCGCGCAGGCGGTGCTGGCCACCGTCGACGCCAGCCGCCCGTGGCCGGCCGGCACGCCGCAGGTGGAACGCGCGGTTGCGTTCTACCCCGGCTGCAAGCGCGCGGTGCAGCAGCACAGCTTCCGCCTGCGCGCGCCGATACTGCTGATGATCGGCGGCGCTGACGACTGGACGCCCGCTACCCGCTGCGCCATGCTGCAGAGCGCCGTGCTGGCGCGCCAGCCGGGGGCGCGCTTCCGGCTGGAGATCTTCCCGGGCGCGTACCACGGCTTTGACGGCACCAGCGAGCTGCATATGCGCCGCGACGTGCCCGCTGCCGCACGCAAGGTGCAAGGCGTCACCGTCGGCGGCGACGCGGTGGCGCGCGTGGCCGCGCTGGCCCAGCTCGACTCATGGCTCGCCAGTCCCGACCCCTAGAAGGCGGAACGAAGCCAAAGAACACCGGGGCGGCAGCGCCGCTCCACCGCAACAAACAGAACCGAAAGAACCGAACAGGAATACCGCCATGCAATGGGAAGTGGTGATCGGCCTCGAAACGCACGCGCAGCTTTCGACGGCCTCCAAGATTTTTTCCGGCACCTCCACCGCCTTCGGGGCCGAGGCCAATACGCAGGCCTCGCCGGTGGACCTGGCGCTGCCGGGCGTGCTGCCGGTGCTCAACAAGGGCGCGGTCGAGCGTGCCATCCAGTTCGGCCTGGCGATCGGCGCCACCATCGCGCCGCGCAGCATCTTTGCGCGCAAGAACTACTTCTACCCCGACCTGCCCAAGGGCTACCAGATCAGCCAGTATGAGATCCCGGTGGTCCAGGGCGGCACCATCACCATCCAGGTCGAGGGCAAGAAGGGCGAGTTCTACGAGAAGACCGTCAACCTGACGCGCGCCCACCTGGAAGAAGACGCGGGCAAGTCGCTGCACGAGGACTTCGCCGGCATGACTGGCATCGACCTGAACCGCGCCGGCACGCCGCTGCTGGAAATCGTCACCGAGCCCGACATGCGCAGCGCCGCCGAAGCGGTGGCCTACGCCAAGTCACTGCACTCGCTGGTGGTGTGGCTGGGCATCTGCGACGGCAACATGCAGGAAGGCAGCTTCCGCTGCGACGCCAACGTGTCGGTGCGCCCGTTCGGGCAGAAGGAATTCGGCACCCGCCGCGAAATCAAGAACCTGAACTCGTTCCGCTTCCTGCAGCAGGCCATCGAATACGAAGTGCAGTGGCAGATCGCGGAGATCGAGGACGGCCGCAAGATCCAGCAGGCCACCGTGCTGTTCGACCCGGATACCGGCGAGACCCGCGCGATGCGCACCAAGGAAGACGCGCACGACTACCGCTACTTTCCCGATCCGGACCTGATGCCGCTGGAAATCGACGCGGCGTGGGTCGACCGCGTGCGCGGCGAACTGCCCGAACTGCCGGCCGCGATGCAGGCGCGCTTTGTCTCGCAATACGGCCTGTCAGCGTATGACGCCACCACGCTGACCGCGACCAAGGCGTTCGCCACCTACTACGAGGCCGTGGTGGCCGACGCCGGCGCGGCCAATGCCAAGCCGGCGGCCAACTGGCTGATGGGCGACGTGGCCTCGCAGCTCAACCGCGAAGGCATCGCCATCGATGCCGCGCCGGTCACGCCGGCGCAACTGGCGAAGCTGCTGACGCGCATTGCCGATGGCACGGTGTCGAACAACACTGCCAAGAAGGATGTGTTCCCGGCGATGTGGGCGGGCGAGCATGGCGGCGATGCCGATGCGATCATTGCGGCCAAGGGGCTGAAGCAGATGTCGGACAGCGGTGAGCTGGAGAAGATCATCGACGATGTGCTGGCGGCCAATGCCAAGTCGGTGGAGGAGTTCCGCGCCGGCAAGGAGAAGGCGTTCAATGCGCTGGTTGGTCAGGCGATGAAGGCGACCAAGGGCAAGGCGAATCCGGCGCAGGTGAACGAATTGCTGCGCAAGAAACTCGGCTGAGTTCAGAGGACTGAGACAGCCTCAACAAACCGCCTGTTTGCTCCCCTCTCCCGCGAGAGGGGCCGGGGGAGAGGGCAGGCGTGTCAAAAGCTGAGCGCGGCGGGTTAAAACCGTTGGCCCCGCTTGATGTGGTTCCTGGCTAGCCCACCCCTCCCCCAACCCTTTCCCCCTGAGAGGAGAGGGAGAACACCTTGCTTAGGCTAGCTCGGGCGGTTCTGGTGCACCCAACACCGTCGGATTCGCTTTCTGCTTCTCTCTTCCCTACATCCCCGCCCTGCCCCGCACCGTCTCCTGCAGCAACGACCTCAACTTCGCCAGCGCCCCCGGATCCCCATGCGCGGCCGAGCGCGCATACCAAATCTTGGCCTGCTCGATATCCCGGTCGACCACGCCTGGCTCGCCGTGCTCATAGAAACTGCCGACGATGTACTGCGCACCGCCGTCGCCGGCACTGGCGGCGCGGCTGTACCACGCGAACGCCTGCGCGTAGTCCCGCGGCACCCCGCGCCCGGTGAAGTAGTTGGTCGCCAGCGCCATCTGCGCCTGCACGTGCCCGCCCTGCGCCGCGCGCTCATACCAGCGGTTGGCTTCCTCGAGTGACTTGGGCACCAGCTCGCCGCGCTCATGCAGGTCGCCCCAGGTGTACTGGGCATGGGTCATCTCATTGTCGGCCGCCTTCTTCAGCCATACCAGAGCCTCCTGCGGGCGGGCGGGGGTGCCCTCGCCACGCAGCAGCATCATGGCGTAGTTGAACTGGGCGAGGCGGTTGCCCTGGCGGGCGGCACTGGCGAAACCGCGCAGGGCCTGGTCGAAGTTGCCGGCCTCATAGGCCGTGACGGCATCGCGGGTCTGGGCCTGCGCCGGCGCGGGCGGCTGCGGCGCGGCAGCGGCGGGTTGCACAGACAGCCATGCGGCGATGGCGCCGGCCAGCAAGACGGCAATCGGGGAACGGGCAATCGACATGGCGGACTCCGGGCGCGGCGCCTTCTTTGCTCCAGTGTAGGAGTCAGGGCACGCGCCCGGTAGGCAGGCTCGGTAGCAGTCTTACTATCCGCGCGAATAATCAACGCACCTTGATTTCACCCCATAACATTCGTCGTACAGATATATAAGCAACGTGCTCAGATCCATCCCGCCCGGTGCAGCCGCCGCCACAGCGCACCGCAGGCAAGCGCCGTCACGCCAATCACCGCCGGGTAGGCGTAGTGGAATTGCAGTTCGGGCATGAAATCGAAGTTCATCCCGTACAGGCTGAACACCACGGTCGGGATCGCCAGGATCGCGCCCCAGCCGGCCAGCCGCTTGACCACCTCGTTCTGGCCCACGGTGACCAGCGCCAGATTGACCTGCACCGCGGTGGTCAGCATTTCGCGCACCACGTCGAGCGTGCGCACCAGCCGGCTGGCGTGATCCTCGATGTCGCGGAAGTAGGCGCGCAGCTCCTTTGGCACCAGGTCCTCGTGCAGGCGGATCAGCTGGCCGCACATATCCTCGACGGGACTGACCGCATTGCGCAGCCGCAGCACCTGGCGCTTGATCCGATACAGGCGTTCGATCGCCGCGCGGTCGAATTCGTCGCGGAAGATGCCTTGCTCCAGCGCTTCGAAGGTATCTTCCAGCCGCGTCACGATTGGCAAGTAGTGGTCGACGACAAAGTCCATCAGCGCGTACAGCACGTAGCCGGGGCCGTTGGCCAGCCCTTGCGGGTCATGTTCGCAGCGCTCGCGCACCGGGGCGTAGGTGCTGCTGGCGCCGTGGCGCACCGACACCACGTAGTTGGGGCCGACGAAGAGATGGGTCTCGCCGACCACGACTTCATCCTCTACCAATTGCGCGGTGTTGAGCACGACGAAGACCGAATCGCCGTAGGCCTCCAGCTTGGGACGCTGGTGCGCGTCGAGCGCGTCTTCCACCGCGAGATCGTGCAGGCCGAAGGCGTGCTGCACCTGGCGCAGCAGCGCGAGGTCGGGTTCGTGCAACCCGAGCCAGACGAAAGTGCCCGGCACGCTCAGCACTGAAGGAATCTCTTCCATGCCGACCGTGCCGAGCCGTTTGCCCTGCCGGTAGGCTACGCAATTGACGATGGCGCCCATGGGAACTCCGCTATCAGATGGCGCAATCGTAACAAGGCTTTGCTTTGCCCACGCTATGCCGTCCCGCTGTCGCGCGGCGCAGGCCACGGCTGGCACACATTCGCCGGGCCACGCTGTGCCATCGCAGTGCATATGGAACGCACAGGCCACCCATCACGCCGGCATCGCGCCTACATCGCTTTTATCACGCCAATTGTTACAGTTCGCGACAGAGACAACGTTAGAATGTGGCATTTCCACGGTCACCCGGCTATGTCCCAGAAGAAAACGCCACGCTTCGAGCTGCGCAGTGGCAACGTCGACGCCCTCCTTCTCGCCCTCCAGACCGCCGACATGGCTGCGCTGCGGGATGACCTCCTCTCCCGCTTCGAAGCCACTCCCGACTTCTTCTCCAATGACGTGATCGCGCTGGACCTGCGCGCACTGGAAGACGATGGCGCCGTTGCGCTCGGAACGGTGATCGAGACGCTTGCCACGCTCAAGGCGCGCGCCATTGGGGTGGTGGCCCGTCCCGGCCAGCGCGAGTGGGCCGAGCGCTTCGGCCTGCCGCTGCTCGACAGCCAGAGCCGCCGCGGCAGCACCACCGATCGCGCCGCCGAGGCCAAGGCCGCTGCTGCCGCGGAACAGGCCGCCGACCAAGCCGCCGCCGAACAGGCCGCGCGCGAAGAGGCCGTCCGCGCGGCCGCTGCCGCCGCGACCGACGCCGCCGTGGCCGCCGCCATCCGCCAGACCCAGACCCTGCTGATCGACAAGCCGGTGCGCTCGGGCCAGCAGATCTACGCGCAGGGCGACGTGGTGATCCTCGACGTGGTCAGCCACGGCGCCGAAGTGATCGCCGAAGGCAACATCCATATCTACGCCCCGCTGCGCGGCCGCGCGCTGGCGGGCGTCAAGGGCAATACCGGCGCGCGCATCTTCAGCACGTGCATGGAGCCTGAACTGATTTCCATCGCCGGCATCTATCGCACCGCGGAGCAGACGCTCCCGGCCGACGTGCTCGGCAAGACCGCCCAGGTCCGCCTGGCCGATGAAAAACTGATCCTGGAAGCGTTGCGGCTCAAATAAGCCAGCGCGCCCCTCGGGATCCCCAATCAAAGCAGCGTAAGCTTCAACCCATTACTGGACCAAAGAGCCATGGCAAAAATCATCGTTGTGACCTCCGGCAAGGGAGGCGTCGGCAAGACCACCACCAGCGCCAGCTTTGCCGCCGGCCTGGCCCTGCGTGGCCACAAGACTGCCGTGATCGACTTCGACGTCGGCCTGCGCAACCTCGACCTGATCATGGGTTGCGAACGTCGCGTGGTGTATGACCTGATCAACGTGGTGCAGGGCGAAGCCAACCTGCGCCAGGCGCTGATCAAGGACAAGAAGTGCGAGAACCTGTTCATCCTGCCGGCCTCGCAGACGCGCGACAAGGACGCGCTTACGCGCGACGGCGTCGAGAAGGTCATCAACGGCCTGATCGACATGGACTTCGAATTCATCGTCTGCGATTCGCCCGCTGGCATCGAGTCGGGCGCGCTGATGGCGATGTACTTCGCCGATGAAGCGCTGATCGTCACCAACCCGGAAGTGTCATCGGTGCGCGATTCGGATCGCATCCTGGGCATCCTGGCATCCAAGACCAAGCGCGCCAGCGAAGGCGGCGACCCGATCAAGGAACACCTGCTGATCACCCGCTACAACCCCAAGCGCGTGCATGGCGGCGAGATGCTGTCGCTGACCGACATCCAGGAAATCCTGCGCATCAAGCTGATCGGCGTGGTGCCGGAGTCTGAAGCCGTGCTGCATGCGTCCAACCAGGGCACGCCCGCTATCCACCTGGAAGGCAGCGACGTATCCGACGCCTATGGCGACGTGGTGGACCGCTTCCTCGGCAAGGACAAGCCGATGCGTTTCATCGACTACCAGAAGCCGGGGTTGTTCTCCCGCATCTTCGGCAACAAGTAACGGTCAGGAGGGCTCATCCCAATGTCGATCCTTTCCTTCCTGCTGGGAGAGAAGAAGAAGTCCGCGTCGGTCGCCAAGGAGCGGCTGCAGATCATCCTCGCCCACGAGCGCACCGGCCATTCCGCGCCCGCCGACTACCTGCCCGCGCTGCAGCGCGAGCTGGTGGCGGTGATTTCAAAGTACGTCAAGATCAGCGACCAGGACCTGCGCGTGAGCCTCGAGCGCCAGGACAATCTCGAGGTCCTTGAAGTCAAGATCGAAATCCCGCAGGGCTGATTCCCCCAGCCCTCATCGCTGCTCACCCTGACCGCGGCGCGGCTCCTGCGCCGCGGTTTGTCCCTCCCCTCTCTCCCCCTCTCTCCCCCGCTTTCTCCCGTTCCCCCGCCAGCTCAGTGCACAGGCCGGTTTCCGGCTTTGCCGCTTCGCACCAATCCGGAATTGTGTAGCGGCCAGACAACGGAATTGCACCAAAATCCTGCTGGAAAGCGCGCTTTGGCGGAGTTTTGTGTCCTTAATGCTTACGTTTTGTTAGATTTTCGCGACGTCTACACCAAACGTAGACCTCGTCACTGCCGTGATCCGGCGGAGAACAATACAAGACAGAAAAGGAGCACCATGAAGAAATCGGCCATCGTCCTCGCAGCCGGCAGCCTGTTGGCAGGTTCGGCGTACGCCCAGACGTCCGTCACCCTGTACGGTATCGTCGACCAGAGCATCCGCTTCACCACGAACGCCAACGCCAACAACGACAATCTGTGGGAACTGACCAACGGCGCGGTCACCAACAGCCGTTGGGGCCTGAAGGGCAGCGAAGCCCTCGGCAACAACCTGAAGGCAATCTTCCAGCTGGAAGGCGGTTTCGATCCGGACACCGGCCGCTCCAACCAGGCCAGCGCCACCAACCCGAACGGCCGCCTGTTCGGTCGTCAGGCTTACGTTGGCCTGTCGGGTGACTTCGGCGCGATCAAGCTGGGCCGCCAGTACACCGAAGGCTTTAACTTCTTCGGCGACTACGATCCGCTGACCATCGGCAACTACACCGCCAACGCCTGGCCGTTCTTCCTGACCCAGTTCCGCAGCGACAACGTGGTCAGCTACAGCGGCAAGTTCGGCGGCCTGGACGTGGGCGCCGGCTACGGCTTCGGCGAGCAGCCGGGCAGCATGACCAAGAACCAGTACTGGGGCGCTCGTGCCGCCTACACGTACGGTCCGTTCGGCGTCGGCGGCGTGTACCAGGAAATCCGCGACATCAACGGCAACAAGCAGCAAATGTGGGGCGCTGCCGGTAAGTACTCGATCGGCCCGGCCAAGATCTTCCTGGGTTACGTGGGTGGCAAGGACCGCACCGGCGTGATCGACAACGGCTTCCTGAACAACTCGGCTTCCGCGCCCCCCGCACCCGTGGTCGCCGCCGGTGCTGTGAACAACCCGCGCAAGGACACCATCGGCTACATCGGCGTGACCTACCAGGCCACCCCGGCCCTGGCCCTGACCGGCGTGTTCTACGGCGACTATGTCGAGAACAAGAACGGCGTGAACGACAACAACGGCCGCCGCTACACCGGCGTGCTGCTGGCCGAGTACTCGCTGTCCAAGCGCACCCAGGTCTACGGTACGGTTGACTTCAACAAGGTTTCGGGCGGCACCACCACCGAACTACCGGGCCGTAACAACCAGACCGGCGCTGCTGTCGGCATCCGCCACATCTTCTGATCGTTTTCCCGATCGGCAGACCCTGGCAAAAGGCACCTTCGGGTGCTTTTTTTCATGGGCGCGGCCGGCGCCGCAGCCACAGGTACCAGCCTGTCTGCGGCGAGGCTTGCGTCGCGTCCCTGGCTGGTGGCGCCGCCATCGGCTGCAGCGGCACCAGCACGCCGCCGTGGCGTGCCACCACGCGCTGCGCGCACAGCAGCGCCGGCCCGGGCTCGGCCAGCCGCGCGGCGCTTTCTTCATCGACGGGATCGAGTGCGATCCATAGCGCCATGCCGCCCGCGTGGCGGCGGCACCTGATGCGCAGCGCGGTACCCTGCCCCGCGGCACCGATGGCGCACGAGAGCAGCCATTCCAGCGTTTGCACCAGCATGGCGTGGTCGCCGCCGATGCGCGGCAGGCGCCCTGCGATGCGGCCTAGGCCGGCCCCGGGGGGGCGAGCCTCAGTCGGCCTTGATGCCGGCTTCCTTCACGATGCGGGCGTTCTCCGCGTACTCGTCGCGGATGGCCTTGGCGAACTGCGCCGGCGTGCCACCGGTGGGCACCTCGCCGCCCTTGAGCAGGCGCTCATGGACCTCCTGCTCGGCCAGCGCCTTGTTCAGCTCGGCGTTCAGGCGGTTGATGATGGCCGCTGGCGTCTTGCCCGGCGCGAACACGCCGAAGGTGGAAGTCAGGTTGGCCTTGGGATAGCCGAGTTCGGCCAGCGTCGGCACCGACGGCAGGCTCTCCAGCCGTTTCGGCGCGCCCACTGCCAGCGCGCGCAGGCGGCCGGCCTGCATATGCTGCGTCAGCACCGGGCTGGCGTTGGTGCTCATCACCTCGAACTGGCCGCCGAGCGCGTCGTTCATCTGCTGGCCCGCGCCCTTGTACGGGATCAGCGTGATATCGGCCTTCGACTTCTGCTTGATCTGCTCCAGCACCACATGGCCGACCGTGCCCAGGCCCGAGGTCGCCCAGCGCACCGAGCCGGGCTTGGCGCTGGCCTGGCCGACCACGTCGGCAAAGCCCTTGCCGCTGAAACTGTTGGTGGCAATCACCAGCACCGGCGAGTACATCACGCTCATCACCGGCGCCACGTCCTTCTGCGGATCGTAGTTGACGTGGCCGACGTGCGGATTGAGCGTCAGCGGGCTGGTCGAGGCAAAGCCCAGTGTATAGCCGTCCGGCGCGGCCTTGGCCACCGCATCGATGCCGATGCTGCCGCCGGCGCCAGCCTTGTTCTCGACCACCACCGAGGTGCCCATCTGCGCCGACAGGCGCTCGCCCAGCGCGCGCGCCACGGTGTCGCTGATGCCGCCGGTCGGGTAGGCGACGATCAGGCGGATCGGGCGGCTGGGGTAGGCATCGGCGGCGGCGGCGGGCAGTGCGGCGGCGAGCAGACCGGCGGCACAGGTCGCTGCCAGCAGGTTCAGGCGGAAGGGGAAGGCCATGATGGTGGAAATGCGGGAGAGATTCGGGAGGAACGCGCCGCCAGCAGCGGGGTGCCGTTACAGCGCGGAGCAGCCGCTATCTTAGCCGATGGGTGACGCACTCAGCGCACCAGCGGCCGTTCCGGCACCCACGAGACGAACAGCTCGTTGGCCCGGTCATACAACCGCCATACCGTGCCGCAGTCGCGGCAGGCAAAGGTCAACATGCTGAACGGCACGCCGGCCGCGCTCTGGCTGACCAGCGGCGCCGTGCCCCGCAGCGCCAGGCAGGCCGGCGGCTCGCGCCGGCGCGGATCGGCCGCCAGCTCCAGGCAACGCTCGCAGGCGGGCTTCGCAGGGGCGGCAGGCTGCGGTGATGAGGGCGGCATCGGGAGCGGGGGCACGGCGGACTTCATGCCCGCCATGATGCCGCAAATCGGCTCCCGAAAGCAGCCGGCGGCAGGACATGCGGGATCGGATGCACGGGTCAGGCCGTCCGCGCACGCGCCACCGCCGCCGGTGCTGCCGCGCGTTTCCGCAGGGCGGCTGGTGGCGCCGCGGTGGGTGCGATCCCATTCGCTGGTGACCAGGTAGGTGCAGCCTCAGGCCCGCTGCGCTCGCTGGCGCAGGTCCGGCAGGAACACCGTCAGCAGCCCCAGCAGCGGCAGGTAGGCGCAGTACTCATACACCGCGCGGATGCCGTGCGTATCCGCCATGCCGCCCAGCACCGCGGCGCCGATGCCGCCCATGCCGAAGGCAAAGCCGAAGAACAGCCCCGACACCATGCCGACCTTGCCGGGGATCAGCTCCTGCGCGAACACCAGGATCGCCGAGAACGCCGAGGCCAGGATAAAGCCGATGATGAAGGTCAGCACGCCGGTCCAGAACAGGCCCACGTGCGGCAGCACCAGCGTGAACGGCGCCACGCCCAGGATCGACGCCCAGATCACGCGCTTGCGGCCGATGCGGTCGCCGATCGGCCCGCCCAGGATGGTGCCGGCGGCCACCGCGGCGAGGAACATGAACAGGTGCAGCTGCGCGTCCTGCCGCGCCAGCCCGAAGCGCTCCATCAGGTAGAAGGTGTAGTACGAGGTCAGGCTGGCCATGTAGAAGTACTTGGAGAACACCAGCACCATCAGCACCACCATCGCGCGCACCACCACGCGCGTCGGCACCGGGCTCGCCACCACGCCCGCGGCCTTGCGCTTGCGCGCGCCCTGCGCCAGCTGGCGCGCATACCAGCCGCCGATGCGCCACAGCACCACGATGCCCACCAGCGCCGCCAGCGAGAACCACGCCAGGCTGGCCTGCTGGTGCACGATCAGCGCGGCCAGCAGCGGCCCCATGGCGCTGCCGCCGTTACCGCCCACCTGGAAGATCGACTGCGCCAGCCCGTGCTGCCCGCCCGAGGCCATGCGCGCCACGCGCGACGATTCGGGATGGAAGATCGACGAGCCGGTGCCGACCAGCGCCGCGGCCACCAGCAGCACGCCGTAGCTCGGCGCCACCGACAGCAGCAGCAGGCCCGCCAGCGTGAAGGCCATCGCCACTGCCAGCGAATGCGGCTTGGGATGCTTGTCGGTGTACAGCCCGACCACCGGCTGCAGCAGCGACGCGGTGACCTGGTAAGTCATGGTCAGCAGCCCGATCTGGGTGAAGCTCAGGTTGAAGCCCCCCTTGAGCATCGGGTAGATCGCCAGGATCAACGACTGGATCATGTCGTTGAGGAAGTGGGCGAAGCTGATCGCCGACAGCACGCGGAATCCGGTACGTTCGGCCTGCGGGGAAGACGAAGTCTGGGCGGCGCCGGTCGGCGCGGAGTCGATGGTTGTGCTCATTGGCGGCTCTCGACGGACTGAAAGCGGCCAGCAGGGCGCCGGCCATGGAGAAGATGAGCCCGATGCTAGCTGGCGCCAGCCCGCCTGTCCTGCGAGAATGGGGCCGCAACCTTGGAGAAAAGGACATGCAGCGCGCCCCTAGTCACACCGCCCTCGCTCCGGCCGACACTAGCCGGCGCCGGCGCGTCCGGGACCAGCCTGTACCCCCTGCCACCACGCAGGGCGACACTTACTCCAATCCCCCGCGCTACGCCCGCTATGACCGCGGCCCGATGCCGGTCGCCGCGATGGCCGCCGACTACCTGCCCGGAGAGGTGACCAAGCCGCACCAGCATCCGCACGCCCAACTGATCCACGCGGTGCACGGCGTGATGGTGGTGGCAACCGAGGAAGGCCAGTGGATCGTGCCCCCCACGCGCGGCATGTGGATGCCGGGCGGCATCACGCACTGGATCCGCATGGTCGGCCGGGTGCAGATGCGCACCGCCTATATCCGCCCCGATGCCGCGCCCGACCTGCCGCAGCGCTGTACCGTGCTCGGCATCTCGCCGCTGCTGCGCGAGCTGATCCTGGCGGCGATCGACATCCCCCTGCCCTACGCGCCCGACACGCGCGACGCGCGCCTGATGCGGCTGCTGCTCGATGAAGTGATGCTGGTGCCGTCGCTGCCGCTGCACCTGCCGCGCCCAACGGACGACGGCTTGCGGCAGATCTGCGATGCGATCGTGAGTACGCCCGATACCGCGCTGACGCTGGCGGACTGGGGCGGGCGGCTGGGCGTGGATCCGAAGACCATCCAGCGGCGCTTTGCCAGGGAGACTGGGATGACCTTCGGGCAGTGGCGCCAGCAGGCGCGGCTGCTGGCGGCGCTGGAGAAGCTGGCAGCCGGGAGCAAGGTGGTGGATGTAGCGCTCGACCTAGGCTACGAGAGCCCGAGCGCCTTTGCGACGATGTTCAGGCGGCAGTTCGGCGTGCCGCCGAGCGTGTTCTTTCGCTGACCGTGGGCGTCACCGCCCCAGGTACCGCTCCACCAGCCGCGTCCAGTAAGCCGCACCCACGGTCAGGTTCTCGTCGTTGAAGTCATAGCCCGCGTTATGCAGCAGCGGCTGGTTGGCGCCGTTGCCCAGACGCACGAAGCAACCCGGCCGCTCCTGCAGGAAGTAGGCAAAGTCCTCGCTGCCCGCAATGCGCGCGGCCTGCCCCACCACCTTGTCGGCGCCGACCAGTTCCTCGGCCACCTGCCGCGCGAACTCGGTTTCGCGCTCGCTGTTGACCAGCACCGGGTAGCCGCGCACATAGTCGATCTCGGCGATCGCGCCATAGCCCTCGGCATGCGCGGTGGCAAGCTGGCGGATCCGGTTTTCCAGCGAGGCGCGCACTTCCGGGCTGAACGAGCGCACGCTGATCTCCATGCGCGCGCTGTCGGGGATCACGTTGGGGGCGTGGCCGGCGTGCAGCGTGCCGATGGTCACTACCGCGGTCTCGTTCGGGTCGACATAGCGCGACACCACCGACTGCAGCGCCATCACCAGGCTGCCGGCCACCAGGATCGGGTCGATCGACTGATGCGGGCGCGCCGCGTGGCCGCCCTTGCCGCGGATGGTGATGGTGACCGTGTCGCAGGCCGCCATGAACGGGCCCGAGCGGAACAGAAAGGTGCCCTGCTCCATGCCCGGATGGTTGTGCAGCCCGAAGATCGCGTCGCACGGGAAACGCTCGAACAGGCCGTCGGCCAGCATGCGCTCGGCGCCGCCGCCCGCGCCGATTTCCTCGGCCGGCTGGAAGATCAGGTGCACCGTGCCGTCAAAGTTGCGCGTGCGCGCCAGCTGCTTGGCCGCGCCCAGCAGGATCGCGGTGTGGCCGTCGTGCCCGCAGGCGTGCATGCGGCCCTCATTGACGCTGGCGTAAGGCAGCCCGCTGCGCTCGTAGATCGGCAGCGCATCCATGTCGGCGCGGATGCCGACACTGCGCCCGCCCTGCCCGCATTTGAGCGTGCCAACCACGCCGGTGCCGCCCACCGCGCGCGTGACCGTGTAGCCCCACGTCTCCAGCAGGCTGGCGACCAGACCGGAAGTCCGGACTTCGTCGAAGGCGAGTTCGGGATGCTGGTGGATATTGCGCCGGATGGCCTCGAGTTCCGCGCGGCTGTCCAGGGTGTCGGTCAGCGCGCAGTACTGGCGCATCAGCGGGGAGGACTTGAGGGTGGTGCCGAGGTAAGACTCGAGCTCGGGGGCGTGCTCAGACATGGCATGTGCTCTTTGGCGAAACCTGTATAAACAGTATTTCACGCAGAAAACACGAGCGAAATGCCAAGGGTGCGATTTCCTGTAAATCGATGTAATTTGGGCGTTTGGGGCACCGAAACTGTTGCCCTAATCGTACGCTTTGTGTGGAAACCAAACGCTTTGTGTGAAAGCGTTTCGACGGGGAACCTTTAGCAGCTCGCTTCCGAGGCCCTTCTTCCCGTACGAAACGCCGGCGTTTGCCAACGCCAGCGCATGACGGGCACGCGCGGCGCGGTCCCGCCTGTCCTCACCGCTCGCCGTACGCCACCACCTTCTGCGTCTGCACGCCAAGCCCGTCCACACCGAGCCGCATGGTGTCGCCCGCCTTCAGGAAGCGCGGCGGCTTGAAACCCATGCCCACCCCCGGCGGCGTGCCGGTCGCGATCAGGTCGCCTGGCAGCAGTGTCATGAAGCGGCTGACATAGCTGACCACGGTCGCCACGTCGAAGACCATGGTGGCGGTGGTGCCCTTCTGCACGCGCTCGCCGTTGACCTCCAGCCACAGGCCCAGCGCCTGCGGGTCGGCCACCTCGTCGCGCGTCACCAGCCACGGGCCGGCCGGGCAGAAGGTGTCGCAGCCCTTGCCCTTGTCCCAGGTGCCGCCGCGCTCGATCTGGAACTCGCGCTCGGACACGTCGTTGACCACGCAGTAGCCGGCCACGTGGCGCAGCGCCTCTTCGCGCGAGACATTGCGCGCGGTGGTGCCGATGACCACGCCCAGCTCCACCTCCCAGTCGGTCTTTTCCGAGCCGAACGGCAGCATCACCGCGTCGTTGGGGCCGTTCAGCGAGCTGTTGGCCTTCAGGAACACGATCGGCTCGGCCGGCAGCGGCATGCCGGCCTCGGCGGCGTGGTCGGCATAGTTCAGGCCAATCGCCACGATCTTGCCGATACCCGTCCACGGCACGCCGAAGCGCGCGTCGTCGATCACCGGCAGCGATGCCGGGTCGACCCTGGCGAGCGCTTCCAGCGCCGCGGGCGCCAGTTGCGCCGCATCGATATCGCCCACCACGCCGGACAGGTCGCGCACTCGGCCTTCTGCATCGATCACGCCCGGGCGCTCGGCGCCGGGGATGCCTACTCGAACCAGTTTCATCGTCGTTGTCGTCTCAAGGGGTTGTTCAGGCGGATTTTTGCTGGCTGGCGTCGCGCGCGCCGGCTTCTGCCAGCGAGCGCGCCACCACGCTCAGCACCTCTTTCGCGGTGTTCTCGGAATGCTGGCGCAGCACCTGCGCCAGGCGCGGCCGGCCGGGCTCGCGCAGCGCGGCCATGATGGCTTCATGTTCCTCATGCGACTCCTGCCAGCGGATCGTATCCGCATTGGCGGCGCCGCGCGCGCGGTGCACCTTGCTCATCAGCGTGGCGTAGATGCCGGCCAGCACCGGGTTGCCGGCGCCGTCGATGATGATCTGGTGGATTTCCTGGTTGATGCGGAAATAGTCGGTACGCCGGCCCCCGGCATGCGCGTCGATCATGGCCTGGTGGCGCCGCTCGAGCTTGTTCAGGGCGGCGTCGCCCAGCCGTCGCGCCGCCAGCTCGCCGGCCAGCGCCTCCAGCCCGTGCAGGGTTTCGAAGGTGGCGCGCAGTTCCTCCAGGTCCAGCGGCGCCACCCGGTAGCCGATGTACTGCCGGTGCAGCACCAGCCCCTCGGACACCAGCACCTTGAGCGCCTCGCGCAGCGGCGTCTTGGAAACGTCGAAGGCCTCGCAGAAGGCCCGTTCGTCGATCCGCGCGCCGGGCGGCAGTTCGCCCTCTTCGATCATGGTGCGCAGCCGCACGGCAATTTCAGCCGACATGCCGAGCGTGCGCAGGCGCGTGGTTTTTGAAAGCGTTTGTGTCACAGACGTCACCAGAATGGGGAAATGCACCACGGCAAGGCTACCACATTCCAAAATTGTGCATGCGCAACATTGTAAAATCAATGACTTACACGCGTTGTAATTACAGATTACGTATCTTATACTCCGACCTGTTGCGCGACACGACTATTAAAACTGCCCATCCACGGACCAAAGAAGGAGACGCCGCCATGCAAACGACAAGCCGGGCGACAGTGCTTACGGAGGCCAAGACCTCCGTGCGCTGGAAGATTTTTCTGATGATGCTGTTCCTCATCGCGATCAACTACATCGATCGCGCCTCGCTCTCGGTGGCGATGCCGCTGATCGCCAAGGAGTTCGACCTCAGTCCCACCATGCAGGGCCTGATCCTCAGTTCGTTTTTCTGGACCTATGCGCTGATGCAGGTGCCGGGCGGCATGCTTGCCGACAAGTACAAGCCGCGCATCGTGATTGCCACCGCCACCGTGTTCTGGGGCATTGCCCAGGCGGTCGCGGCCTTCACCACCAACGCCACCTCGCTGCTGCTGACCCGGCTCGGCCTGGGCGCTGCCGAAGCGCCGATCTACCCGGCCGGCGGCAAGCTCAATGCGATCTGGATGACGCAGAACGAGCGCGGCCGCGGCGCCACCCTGCTCGACGGCGGCGCGCCGCTGGGCGCGGCGCTCGGCGCCATCATCATCACGTGGCTGATCGCCACGCTGGGCTCATGGCGGCTGGCCTTCATCGTGGCCGGCGTGGGCACCGTGCTGGCCGGCGTGGTGGCGTGGTACTACGTGCGCAATTCGCCGCGCGAGCACCGCGGCGTCAACGAACTGGAAGCCCGCTATATCGAGGAAGCGCAGGCCAATGAGCACCGCGCCGAACCGGCCAACCTGTCCGGCCGCTCGCTGGACTTCTTCAAGTACCGCTCGGTGTGGTGCATGGCGATCGGCTGGATGTGCTTCAACACCGTGTTCTACGGCCTGCTGACCTGGATGCCCAACTACCTGAACAAGGTGCATGGCTTCGACATCAAGCAGATGGGCGGCGCCAGCTTCATCATCTTCTTCAGCGGCTTCGTCGGCGAACTGATCGGCGGCTGGATCGCCGACAAGTGGAAGGAAGCCGGCGGGCGCCCCAATGTGGTGATGCGCACGCTGTTCGGCATTGCCGCGGTGGTGGCGACGGCCTCGATCTTCTCGGTGGCCTACGTCAGCGATCCGATCGTGGTGGTCGTGCTGCTGTCGTCGACGCTGTTCTTCCTGCGCTGGTGCGGCCTGTTCTGGTGCGTGCCGTCGATGCTGGGGACGCGCAACAAGGTCGGCTTCCTGGGCGGCGTGATGAACCTGGGCGGCAATATCGGCGGCATCACCGTGCCGATCATCGTCGGCATGATCGTGCAGTTCACCGGCTCGTACTTCCTGGCGCTGATGTTCTTCGCCGCGGCCGGCGTCGGTCTGCTGCTGGCATCGACCGCGATCGACTACGAGACCAAGATCCCGGTCTGATCGCGGCCCGCAGCTTCGACTCACACATCCAATAAGACCCTCGCTCACGCCTTGCCTCGTGCAAGGCATACCACCCACGCTGCGCCTGCTCCTGCCGGCGCGGCGTTGGAGGAGACATGTCATGACCCGCTTCCCACGTATGCTGGCTGCCGCCTTGCTCGTGCTGGGCGCCGCGCAGGCACATGCCACGCCGGCAGCCCCATCGACCCCCGTCGGTGACGGACTGCCGACGGCACAACCCGAAGCCGTCGGCGTCGATTCGGCAAAACTCGTCGCACTGTCCGAATGGATCCGCCGCGACAAGCTCGATGTGCGCAGCCTGCTCGTCATCAAGGACGGCAAGCTGGTGTTCGAGCGCTATGGCGACGGCCTGTCGCGCGACTACAACCACGAGCTGTATTCCGTCACCAAGTTCATCAGCGCGCTGCTGGTCGGCACGCTGGTCGGAGACGGCAAGCTGAGCGCCGAAGACTCGCCCGCGCCGCGCCTGGCCGCCGCGCGTCCCGACCTCGCCAGCGCGCTGGCAGACAAGCAGGCGATCCAGTTGCGCCACTTGATGTCGATGTCCAGCGGCCTGTCGTACAAGCTGGTGGAAGGCACCGACACGCTCTACTACGGCGTGCCGGACCGGCTGCGCGTGGCGGCCACCGCCGCGGTGCGCACCAAGGCCGGCGCCGAGTTCGACTACATCGACGTCAACCCCGTGCTGGTCGGCGCCGCCATCACGCAGGCCGCCGGGCAGCCTGAAGACCAGTATGCAAAAGCCCGCTTGTTCGGCCCGCTCGGCATGAGCCACTACCGCTGGGACGGTGCCGACGGCAAAGGCGCGGTCTCAGGCGGCTGGGGGCTGCGGCTGCGCTCCATCGACATGGCCAAGCTCGGCATGCTGATGCTGAACCAGGGCCGCTGGAACGGCCAGCAGATCGTGCCGGCCTCGTGGGTCGAACGCATGACCACGCCCGCCGGTCCGGCGAAGGACTACGGCTTCTACTGCTGGGTCAACAACATCGTGCAGAGCGAACGCGAATTCAGCGCCATGGGCTACAAGGGCCAGTTCATCACCGTACTACCGCAGCAAAACGCCGTGATCGTGATGAACAGCATCATGTCCACGCAAGGCGGCCTGCGCGATGCGGCGTACCTTGACCTGTACCGGCGCATGGTGAATGAGTACGTGCTGCCCGCGCTGCAGGCAGGCAAGTCCGTCAGGCCGGATGCCGCGCGGCAGGCTGCGCTGCAAAAGGAACTGCAGCTGGCACGTGCCAGCCACGGCGTGCCCGGCACCGCCCTCGCCCTCAACGACAAACCCGAACAATAAACACAAAGGCGCCGTCGCACCCATAGGCTGCAAAGGCGGCGCCCGCCCTACTCCTGAGAACGACTGAAATGACCAAGCAAATCCGACTCGGCATGCTGACGCCGTCTTCCAACACGGCGCTCGAACCCATCACCAGCGCGATGGTCGCCGGCCTGCCCAATGCCAGCGCGCATTTCTCGCGCTTCACCGTGACCGAGATCTCGCTGCGCGACCAGGCGCTGGGCCAGTTCAATCTCGACAAGATCCTGGCTGCCGCCAGCCTGCTGGCCGATGCGCGCGTCGATGTCATCGCCTGGAACGGCACCTCGTCAGGCTGGCTCGGCTTCGACAAGGATGAAGCGCTGTGCAAGCAAATCACCGAAGCCACCGGCATCCCGGCCACCACCTCGGTGCTGGCGCTCAATGAAATCCTGCAAAAGACCGGCGCGCGCAACTTCGGCCTGGCCACGCCTTACCTGGACGACGTGCAGCAACGCATCATCGCCAACTACGCGCGCAGCGGCTTTACCTGCGTGGCCGAGAGCCACCTGGACCTGCATGTGAACTACAGCTTCGCCGAGGTCGAGGAAGACACCATCCGCGACATGGTGCGCGGCATCGCGCAGCACAAGCCGCAGGCCATCACCACCTTCTGCACCAACCTGCGTGCCGCGCACCTGGCCGAGGAGCTTGAAGCCGAGACCGGCATCCCGCTGTACGACACCATCTCCACCGTGGTGTGGAAGTCGCTGCGCCTGTGCGGCGTGGATACGCGCGAGCTGCGCGGCTGGGGCCGCCTGTTCCGCGAAGTGGAGTAAGCCGATGTCCGCTCACGACAGCCTTGACCTGGTGATCCGCCGCGCGGACGTGGTCACCGCCGCCGACCGCTTCCGCTGCGATATCGGCGTGCGCGGCGGGCAGATCGTCGCGCTCGGCCACGGTCTGCCGCAGGGGGCGCGCGAGATCGATGCCGATGGGCTGCTGGCGCTGCCCGGCGGCGTCGACGGCCATTGCCACCTCGACCAGCCGATGCCAGACGGCCTGCGCATGGCCGACGACTTCTTCACCGGAACGCGCGCCGCGGTCTGCGGCGGCACCACCACCGTGATTCCGTTCGCCGCGCAGGAGAAGGGCGCATCGCTCAAGGCTGCCGTGGCGGACTACCACCGCCGCGCGGAAGGCCGTGCCGTGATCGACTACGCCTTCCACCTGATCGTCGCCGATCCCACGCCCGCGGTACTGGCCGACGAACTGCCGGCGCTGATCCGCAAGGGCTACAGCTCGTTCAAGGTCTACATGACCTATGACGACCTCAAGCTGTCCGACCGCGAGATGCTGTCGGTGCTGGATGTCGCCAGGCAGAACAACGCGCTGGTGATGGTGCATGCCGAGAATGCCGACTGCATCTCGTGGCTGACCGACAAGCTGGTCGGGGAAGGGCGCATCGCGCCGCGCTTCCATGGCCTGGCGCGGCCCGCCGCCGTCGAGCGTGAAGCCACGCACCGCGCCATCACCTTTGCCGAGCTGGTCGACGTGCCGATCCTGATCGTGCATGTCTCCGGCAAGGAAGCGATCGAGCAAATCCGCTGGGCACAGGGCAGGGGGCTGCAGATCCTGGCCGAGACCTGCCCGCAGTACCTGTACCTGACCGCCGACGACATGGCCTTGCCAGGCGACGACGGCTATGAAGGCGCCAAGTGCATCTGCAGCCCGCCGCCGCGCGATCCGGAGAACCAGGCCGCGGTGTGGCGCGCGCTCACCAACGGCGTGTTCAGCGTGTTCTCGTCCGACCATGCGCCGTTCCGCTATGACGACCCGCAAGGCAAGCAGCCGGGCGGCAACCGGCCTTCGTTCGACCACATCCCCAACGGCGTGCCGGGCATCGAGACGCGCCTGCCGCTGCTGTTCGACGGCGTGGCGCGCGGCAAGCTGTCGCTGCACCAGTTCGTCGAGCTGACTTCGTGGCGGCCAGCGCGGCTGTACGGACTGTATCCGCGCAAGGGAACCATCGCCATCGGCGCGGATGCGGACATCGTGCTGTGGGATCCGCACAAGCGCGTGCAGATCCGCAACAGCGCGCTGCACCACGCGGTGGACTACACGCCGTATGAAGGCATCGAAGTGACCGGCTGGCCGGTGCATTGCTTCTCGCGCGGCGAGATGCTGGTGCGCGATGGCCAGTACCTGGAACCGCAGGCGGGAAGAGGGCAGTTCCTGCCGGCGGGCGCGCCGATGCTTGGTTGATGACCTGCGGGCCTGAAGACTGAAGAGCTGTTCGACAAACACTATCTCCCCATGCAACTCCTGATCGTCAATCCCAATATCAGCGAATCCGTCACCGCGCTGATCGAAGCCGAGGCGCGCCGCACTGCCGCCTCCACCACCACGCTGAAGATGGCCACCGCCCAGTTCGGCGTGGCCTACATCGAAACTCGCTTCGAGGCTTTGGTCGGCGGCTACGCCACCGCCTGCGCCGCCGCGGAGCATGCCGGCCAGTTCGACGGCCTGGTGGTCGCCGCCTTCGGCGACCCCGGCCTGGCGGGCCTGAAAGAGCTGTTCGACGTGCCGGTCGTCGGCATGACCGAGGCCGCGCTGGCAAGCGCCTGCCTGCTCGGGCAGCGCTTCTCCATCATCGCGATCTCGCACCGCATCCAGGCCTGGTACCGCGAATGCGTGGCGGCCAACGGCCTGTCGTCGCGGCTGGCGAGCGTGCGTTCGCTGCAGGAGCCGCTGCGCGATATCGGCAGCGTGCAGGAAGACCATGCCGCGCGGCTGGAGCAGCTGTGCCTGCAGGCGGTGGAGCAGGATGGCGCCGACGTGATCATCGTAGCCGGAGCCCCGCTGGCGGGGCTGGCGCGCTCGCTGCAGGGGCGCCTGCCGGTGCCGGTGGTGGATGGCGTGTCGAGCGCGGTGCGGCATTGCGAATCGCTAGTGGCGCTGCGCGCCGGCAGCGCCACGCAAGGCAGCTTTGCGCGGCCGCCGCGCAAGCCCAACGCGGGGCTGACGCCGGCGCTGGCAAAGCTGCTCGACTAAGCCGGGCCAACCGGGCTGTGCAGATTTGCAGGGCGCATCCGCAAGGGCGCGCATTGCCGCACAGCGGGCGCGATCCTAGACTGCCTGCACGGCCGCCGCATGACGTGGCGGCCAGCCAACCACAACAGGATCGCGATGAAGCTCTTCTACTCTCCGGGCGCCTGCTCGATGGCCGTGCATATCGCGCTGCGCGAAGCCGGTCTGCCGGTCACGCTGGCCAAGGTCGACCTGATCCAGCACAAGCTGGCGCAGGCCGAGAATGGCAGCGACGACTACTACGCCATCAACCCGCGCGGCTACGTGCCCCTGCTGCAGTTCGACGACGGCTCGCGCCACACCGAAGTGGCATCGCTACTCCAATACATCGCCGACCAGGTGCCCGAGCGCACGCTGTTGCCCGCCGCCGGCACGCGCGCACGGCTGGAAGCGACCGGCTGGCTGACGCTGGTCTCGACCGAACTGCACAAGGTCTTCAGTCCCTGGCTGTGGCACAAGGAAACTGCGCAGATCACGCAGGAAGCCTGCAAGGCCAAGCTGCAGCTGCGCTTTGCCGAACTCGACCGGCACCTGCAAACCCGCCATTTCCTGACCGGCGACACCTTCACCGTCGCCGACGCCTATTGCTTCACCATCGTGGGCTGGGCCCGCATGCTGATGATGCCGCTGACCGCATACCCGGCGCTGCAGCAATACCTGTCGCGCGTGGCGGCGCGGCCGGCGGTGCAGGAGGCGATGCGGGCGGAGGGACTGGTGCGCGACTGAGCGTTGGCCGCGTGCGCAGCGCGCTCAGCGCTGCGCGCCGAGCAGCGACTCGATCTTTGCCACCAGCTCCTTGTCGTCAGGCTTGGTGCGGCTGCCGTAGCTGGCCACCACCTGGCCGTCGCGGCCGATCAGGTACTTGTAGAAGTTCCACTTGGGGGCGATCCCGGTCTGCTTTGCCAGCAGCGCATACATCGGGTTGGCTTCGCCGCCGCGCACGTGCGACTTGCCAAGCATCGGGAACTTGACGCCGTACGTGTTGTAGCAGAAGTCCGCGATCTCCTTCTCCGAGCCGGGCTCCTGCGAGAAGTCGTTGGACGGGAAGCCCAGCACCACCAGCCCACGCGCGCGGTATTTGGCGTAGAGCGCCTCCAGCCCTTCGTACTGCGGCGTGAAGCCGCAATAGCTGGCGGTGTTGACCACCAGCACCACCTTGCCGGCGTACTGGCACAGGTTCTGCGGCGCGTCGTCCTGCAGGCGCGGGAAGGTGAAGTTGAGCGAGGCGGGGCAGGTGCCTGCCGCTGCAGGCGCAGCAGCGGGCTTGTCGGTTGCGCGGGCAGGGGCCGGGAGCAGGGCAGCGCTGGCCGCGGCCAACGCCAATGCGGCGGCGAAAGTGGTGTTGCGCAGGGCGTGGCGGCTGGCAGGCGCGCCGGTGTACGGCGTGGCAGGCAGGGAACGGCGGTTCATGGCGACGGGGCTCCGGTGGTCGGCTCGCTGTAGCGGGTACGCGTAGTCTACGCCGACGGCAGCCGGTCGGATGCACGGGGTGGCCCCGGCGCCACCGTCCAACGCCAGTCAGTCCATCGCCAGCGTGGCGGCGTGTTCGGTGACGCTGCTGCGCAGTTCCAGGTCCGGCATGCGGCGCACGATCAGCAGCGCGAGCACTGCCGCCGCAGCACCGGCGGCGAAAATCAGCTGGAAGCCTGACTCCACGCCACCGGCCAGCACCTGCTGCACCGCCGGCGAGAGGTGCGCCAGCGCTTCGCTGCCATGGCGCAGCGCGCCCAGGTCCAGCGCCTGCGTCACACCCGAGGCGGCCAGCGCATGGCGGAACTCCAGCGTCAGCAGCGTACCGGCCAGCGCCCCGCCGATCGCACTGCCGAGCGAGCGCAGTACCAGCAGCGCGCCGGTGCCGGCGCCGGTATCGCGGCGCTCGAGCACGTTCTGAACGCTCATCAGCGTCGACACCATGGTCATGCCCAGGCCCACGCCGGCCAGCGTCATCGCCGCCAGCACCACGGCCAGCGGCATCGCGGGGGTCACCAGCGCCAACCCGATCAGTCCCAGCGCGGCAGCGATATAGCCGCCCGTCAGGATGCCGCGCATGCGGCCCACGCGCGGCGCCAGCCAGGCCACGATGAAATTCCCCGCCACGGTGGCCAGCAGGAACGGCATCACCAGCAGCCCCGAGGTCGAGGCATCGGCGCCGCGCACCAGCTGGAAATGCAGCGGCAGCGCAAAGATGCACAGGAAGATATCGAGCGCGGCCAGGGCCGAGGCGGCGACGCCCATCACATAGGCGCGGTTGGCGAACAGCCGCGGCGGCAGCATCGGATCGGCGGCGCGGCGCTCCTGCCAGGCGAGCAGCGCCACGGCGGCCGCGGCGGCCAACAGCAGGGCGCCCAGTTGCGCCGAGATCCAGTCGTAGACGTCGCCGCCCCAACTCATCGCCAGCAGGAAGGCGACGATGGCGACCGCCAGCAGCAGCGCACCCAACCAGTCCACGCGCGGGCGGCCGCCGCGCGGCTGCAGCGCCGCCAGGCCGCGGTAGCACATGAACATCGCCAGCAGGCCCAGCGGCACGTTGACCCAGAACAGCCAGCGCCACGACATATGGTCAGAGACCCAGCCGCCCACCAGCGGCCCGGCGATCGACGCCACGGCCCATACCGTGGCCAGGTAGCCCTGGTAGCGCCCGCGCTGGCGCGGCGCCACCACGTCGGCGATGGCCGCCTGCGCCAGCGACATCAGCCCGCCGCCGCCCACGCCCTGCAGCGCGCGGAACAGGATCAGCTGCCCCAGCGTCTGCGCCATCGCGCACGCCACCGACGCCGCGATAAACAGCGTGATCGCCACCATCAGCAGCCGCCGCCGCCCGAAGCTGTCCGACAGCTTGCCGTACAGCGGCGTGGTCACCGTCGACACGATCAGGTACGCGGTCACGATCCACGACAGGTGGCCGAAGCCGTTCAGGTCATTAGCGATCGCCGGCACCGCCGGGATCACCACGGTCTGGTCGAGCGCGGCGAGCAGGATGCACAGCACGATGCCGCCGATCACCCGCATGATGGCGCGATGGTCGTGGATGGGAGCGTGGGCGAGTGCGGCAGAGGAGGGTGAAGACATGGCAGGCAGAAAACCGCAGCAATGTGCGGCGAAATCAACTCAAAATGCGGGGGAATATCGGGCCGAAAACCGCTTTGGAGGGGGCGTGACGCCGTCGCGGGTGACCGCTATTCAGCAACCGCATAATTATAGGCCCGTGACGAATATCGTGCCGGCATCGCAGGTAAGATCCCGACCATGACCGAGACCCCACAAGAAACAGGTCACGCCACCAGCGCGGCCGGACCCGAACTGGGCCAGTGGCACCCCGTGCTGGCCATGGAACAGGCACAGGGCGACGGCCCCTTCGCCGCCCGCCTGTTCGGCCGCGCGCTGGTGCTGTGGCGCAACGCCGATGGCTGGCACGCCTGGGACGACCGCTGCCCGCACCGCGGCGCCGCGCTCACGCTGGGCGCGGTGCGCGACGGCCTGCTGCATTGCGGCTATCACGGCTGGCGCTTCGAGTCAGGCGGCCGCTGCACGCGCTATCCCGCGCACCCCGGGCTGGTGCCCGCGCCGCGCGCCTGCGCCACCACCCATCCGGTGCGCGAAGGCTATGGCCTGCTATGGGTGCGCCTGGCTGGCGACGGCACCGAAGCGGTGCCCGAACTGCCGCCGTTCCCCGAATACGACGACCCCGAATGCCGCCACATCGTCTGCGGCCCGTACGACGTCGCCACCTCGGCGCCGCGGCTGGTGGAAAACTTTCTGGACATGGCCCACTTCGGCTATGTGCATGACGGCTACCTGGGCGATCCCGGACACACCGAGGTGCCGCCGTACGAAGTCGAAGCCATCGGCGACGCCCGCAAACCCGACGCACTGCGCAGCATCGGCTGCCGCGCCTGGCAGCCGCGCGCGCACGCCAGCGCCGCCGGCGGGGCGATGGTCGAGTATGAATACCGGGTTGTCGCGCCGTATGCGGCGATCCTGACCAAGGTGCCAGACCTGGGCGACAACCACCGCAGCGCGATTGCGCTGTTTATCTGCCCGCGGGATGAGGAATCAAGCCAGGTGTGGTTCGTGATGTCGCTGGTCACGGAAGACGACGACGCCAGCCTGCGCGAATTCCAGGACACCATCTTCCTGCAGGACAAGCCGATCGTGGAATCGCAGCAGCCGCGCCGGCTGCCGCTGCGCACCGGCGTGGAAGTGCCGCAGCCGGCCGACAAGCTGGCAGGCGCGTACCGCCGCTACCTGGCGGCGCACGGGGTGAAGTTCGGCACGCTGGAGTAAGCGGCGGTCGCTTCAACGACCGCCGCTTTGCCCTCCTCTCCCGCACGCGGAAGAGGAGCCTGGGGCAGACCGCCAGCTCAGCGCCCGCCGCCCGTGATGTAATGCTCGAGCTGCTCGATGATGAACTGCTGCTCGGAGATGATGTCCTTCACCAGGTCACCAATCGAAAGCATGCCGACCAGTTCCTCACCTTCCATCACTGGCAGGTGGCGCAGCCGGTGCTGGGTCATCAGCGCCATGCATTCGTCGGTGCTCTGGTTGGCGCTGACATAGATGACCGCGGTGGTCATGATGTCGCGCACCAGCGTCTCGCGCGAAGTGCGTTGCATCAGGATCACCTTGCGCGCGTAATCGCGCTCGCTCAGGATGCCCTTGATCTCGCCTTGCTCGATCACCAGCAGCGCGCCGATGCCTTTCTCAGCCATCAGCTGCAGCGCGGCATAGACCGTCGCCGTCGGCGGGATGCTGTAGATGGACTGACTCGGCTTGGATTCCAGAACCTGGCGTGCGGTTTTCATCACCAACTCCTTTTCCGTCGAAAATGCGATGCGGCTGGCGGTACCTGCTTCGTGCCAATGCAATCAGAGTAGCAAAGTAACGCGCACCCTTACAGGGTGACTTACGCGAATCTTTGTAAGCAATGTTGTGACGGACCCGCTGCGGCGGGTGCATCACTCTGCGCCATCGCCGCTCTCTCCGCCCAGCGTCGACAGGCAAAGGATCTGCATCTGTCGCACCCATTGCTGCGGTTCCAGCGCCGCGCGCCCTGCAGCAGCAGCCGATAGCGGCCCGCGCCCCAGACTGCAAGCACCAGCGCCTGCACCGTTCGGTTGGGGAGAGGGCGGGCGTCTCAACGAAGTGAGATGGCGCGATGCTTGCCATGCGCCTGCCCTCTCCCCCGGCGCCTCTCCCGCAAGCGGGAGAGCGGAGAAAACCAGCGGCGAAGGTCTCGCCCGCGGCTTACTCCGTCATCATCCGCACCTTCACCTTCTTGCCCTTGACCTTGCCCGCATTGAGCCGCTTCACCGCCTCGCGCCCGATGCTTCGTTCCACCGCGATATAGGTCGACATCTCCAGCACATTGATCTTGCCGATCTGTTCCTTGGTAAAGCCCGCTTCGCCGGTCAGCGCGCCGAGGATATCGCCGGGGCGGATCTTCTCCTTGCGGCCGCCCAGCATCTGCAGCGTCACCATCGGCGGCAGCAGGCGTTCGCCGCTGGATGCCCTCAGCTCGGCCAGCGCATGCCATTCGAACTCGCCGCCGTGGTGCTGTTCCAGGTTGCCGACGCGGCCCATCTCGTCCATGCTGACCAGGCTGAAGGCCCAGCCTTCCTGATCGGCGCGGCCGGTGCGGCCGATGCGGTGAACGTGCACTTCGGGGTCGGGCGTGATCTCGACATTGATCACCGCTTCCAGCTGCGCGATATCGAGCCCGCGTGCGGCCACGTCGGTCGCCACCAGCACCGAGCAGCTGCGGTTGGCAAACTGCACCAGCACCTGGTCGCGTTCGCGCTGCTCCAGCTCGCCGTGCAGCGCCAGTGCCTGGTAGCCCTGTGCGCGCAGCAGTTCCACCAGCTCGCGGCAACGTGCCTTGGTATTGCAGAATGCCAGCGTGCTGACTGGCCGGAAGTGGTCCAGCAGGCGCCCCACCGCGTTCAGGCGCTCGCCTTCCTCCACCTCATAGAAGCGCTGGCGGATGGTGGTGTTGTCGTGCGTCGCTTCCAGCTTGATGGACTGCGGCTTGCGCAGGAAGCGGTGGCTGAGCTTGTCGATGCCGGGCGGGTAGGTGGCGGAGAACAGCATCGTCTGCCGCTCCTTCGGGCAGCGGCTGGCCACATAGGCGATGTCGTCGAAGAAGCCCATGTCGAGCATGCGATCGGCCTCGTCCAGCACCAGCGTGTTGATGCCGGCCAGGTCGAGGCTGCCGCGGTCGATGTGATCCAGGATGCGTCCGGGCGTGCCCACCACGATATGCGCGCCGTGGATCAGGCTGTCGACCTGCGGCCGCATCGGCGCGCCGCCGCACAGGGTCAGCACCTTGATGTTCTCTTCGGCGCGCGCCAGGCGGCGGATTTCCTGTGTCACCTGGTCGGCCAGCTCGCGCGTGGGGCACAGCACCATCGCCTGCACGTCGAAGCGGCGCGCATCGAGCCGGTGCAGCAGCGCCAGCCCGAAGGCGGCGGTCTTGCCGCTGCCGGTCTTGGCCTGCGCCACCAGGTCCTGGCCCGCCAAAGTGATCGGCAGGCTGGCCGCCTGGATCGGCGTCATTTCGTCATAGCCGAGCTGCGCCAGCGTGGCGAGCATGGTGGGCGACAGCGGCAGGGTGGAAAAATCGGTGCCGGCTTGCGGCTGGGCGGGGGTCGTGTTCATGCGCGATTATAGCGATCCGTGGTCAACGATCGGCCGGCGGCGTCCAGCCAAGCCGTGCCAGCAACGACTGCGCCGCGGCCGGCGCGCGCTCCTTGGCGCCGTTGATAAAGAAGACAAAGACTTCGCGCTTGCGCGCCGCGGGCTTGCGGTCTTCCACCGCTGGCAGGTCGTCCGGCTGCCCGCCCTGCGCCCACGCGCGCGTGCGTTCCGCCCACGCATCGAGCGCCTCGGGCGCGTAGCCGGTCTGCAGCTTCTCGCTGCTGGCCATCAGGCGTGCATAGACGAAGTCGGCGGTCAGGTCTGCCATCGACGGAAACTTCGGTGAATCGGTAAAGACCGTGGCGGCCTTGTACTTGCGCGCGAGCTTCAGGTAATCGGGCGACATGAAGCTCTCGTGCCGGACTTCCAGCACATGGCGCAGCTTCACGCCTTCAGCGGAGGCGGGCAGCAACTGCAGGAAGGCCTCGAAGTCTTCCGCATCGAACTGCTTGGTCGGCGCGAACTGCCATACCACCGGGCCCAGCTTGCTGCCCAGTTCGGCAATGCCGCTGTCGATAAAGCGTTCGATCGATTCGCCCGACTCGGCCAGCACGCGCCGGTTGGTGGCAAAGCGCGAGGCCTTCACCGCGAACACGAAATCGTCCGGCGCTTCATCGCGCCATTTGGCGAACGACGTGCGCTTCTGCGTGCCGTGGTAAGTGCTGTTGATCTCGATCGCGCTGAGGTGGCGGGTGGCGTATTCCAGCTCGCGCGACTGCGGCAGTTTGGCCGGATAGAAGTTGTCGCGCCACGGCGCGAAATTCCAGCCGCCGATACCGACGCGCACCAGGTCAGCGGGCGCGCCTGCTTTACGGGACTTGGGCGTGGACGTGGCCTCGGACTTTGCTGCAGGCGGGGATGCGGACTTTGCCGCGGTGCGTGCTGCCATGGCGCGATTTCCCGAAACGCGAGACTGGCAGTCTAGCGGGAAACCAGGGCAAGCGGGGAAAGCAGGAATGGCGCCGCAGCACCGCGCATGCCGGAACGCCAGAAAAAAAAACCGGAAGCAGGCTTGCGCCCGCTTCCGGCTGCTTCAGCGTCAGGTCAGGACGCTCAGAACGAGAAGTTCTGGATCACGTCCGTGATATTCACGTCAACCTGCTGCACCACCACCGCACCGCCGGCACTGGTGGCCTGCACGCCGTACTTGCCCGCAGCCGCGCCATCCGGCGACAGCGGGATCGGCAGCGACGCCTGGTAGGTGCCGATCATCGGCGCGGCCACCGGCAGGGCCGGCTCGGTCACGAACAGGCTGTAGGCGCCGGTATCGGTCGCGGCAGCGGTCGCCGCGATCTCGAAGGTGCCGCCGCTGACCAGCTGCAGCGCGCGCAGCGTGGCTTCAGCCGTGGCCGGCGTGACCGTGCCCGAGACCCGGCGATACGCCGAGGTCGGCAGCGTCATCGGCGCGGCCGCGGTCGAGATCGCGGTGCTGCTCTCCGCCACCACCGGCACGCTGCGCACGATGCCCGTGCCGCGGCCATTGGCAGCGCCCGGCACCACCACCACGTCGACCGTGCCGGCAGTGCTGCTCTGCTCGATCGGCGACAGCGTGAAGTTGCCGTTGGCGTCCGCCACGGTCGCCTTCACCACCACGCCATTGCGCTCGGCATAGACGCGCGCGCCCGGGGCCGAACCGACCACACCGGTCACCGCGCCGCTGACCACCTTCGGGATTGCGGTCACCACCGGCTTCAGGCCGTAGGTGCCATTACCGCGCTGGACCACCGACTTGCACGCGTCGAAATCCAGCACCAGGTCCGTCAGCGTGCCCCGCGACACGGTGAACGACCGGTTGATCTTGATGCCGGACTGCACCGCGCTCGGCGTATCGAGCGGCTGCTCGGTGCCGCCCGTGGGCACCACCGAGTTGGCCAGCGCACCAGAACCGCCCCCGCGGTTGGCATCGAGCACCAGGCGCACCTGCTGGTAATCGCCGGCGGGCAGCACGGTCTGGCCCAGCGTGGTCAGCACGCCGTTGGTCAGCGACAGCAGGTCAATCTTGCGCGCGGGCACCACGTCGATATCGACCCAGCCGCCGGCGCTGGCTTCGGCGTTGGCGCTGGTGTGCACGCGCACCTTGTTGACTGTGACAAAGACATTGTTGAAGCCGCAGGCGGGCGCATCGGTCATCGAGACCTTCAGCGTTCCCTGGCCGCCGCCACCACCGGAATCATCGCCGCCACCGCCGCCACAGGCGGCCAGCGCCAGCACGCTGCTCAGGGCAAGGACGCGCAGTGGCGCAGAAGTCAATGAAAAGGCTGACAAGGTAATCTCTCCGCTTTTTGTTTGTGGGTGACCGCAGAATATGTTGCAGTTTGCATAACCGCTGTAAGTCTTTGTAATACGTTGTGAAAACGTCGACTGCTTGTCTGCATGACTGATCAGCCAGCGTTTGCGACTGCATAGCGTGCGGCGCGGGCCGTACCGACGCAATGCGATAGTGGCTCTGCTGCATAGGCGGCCGCGCGTCATACCTTCATTTACCTGACTCCGGGCGTTGTCCCCGCTGCATCGCAATCCGGTTCGCATTGCGCCGCACCCTGAACCGGATTGCTGCAAGCGCAGACCCTGGTTCGTGTTACGAGCAGCAATTCAGATCCGATCGTGCCGATAACGAAAAGCGCACGATCGCGCACCAACCTGACGGGTTGTGTCATCAACTCGAACGCAATCTACAGGAATTTGCTGTACCGCCTCAAGTCGGCCGCGGCCGCTCCGTATACAGCGGAGTGGAAATCCCACAAACACACGTCCCCAACGATTCCCTACGAAGGATCTCCCGATGTTCACTACCATCCGTGCGCGGATCGTGGCCCTGTGCGTGGCCATTGTCGTGGCCGCGCTCGCCATCAATACGGTACTGAACCAGTTAGTTGCCAACCGCTACAACGAGGACGCCATCGACAGCAGCCTGGCCGCGGTGCAGAGCGGGCATACCAGCGCCATCGTCGGATGGGTCGGCTCGCACAGCCAGATGATCCAGTCTCTGCAGGAATCCGTGCTGCAGCCCGAACCCGACGCTGCGCTCAGGCAGGTAGCCGACGCCGGCCGCTTCACCAACGTCCACGTCGGCTATGCCGACAAGACCGCGAAGTTCTCCAAGCCGGAAGGCATTCCGCCCGGCTACGACTCCACCGGCCGCCCCTGGTACAGGCAGGCCGCCGCCGCCGGCAAGCCGGTGGTCACGCCGCCCTATGTCGATGCCGGCAGCGGCAAGCTGGTGGTTGCCTTCTCCGTGCCCGTGGTGCGCGACGGCGGCGAATCCGTGCGCGCCGCCTCCGACGAGATCTCCGCCGGCAATATCGACCTGTCGCGCCGCACCGAATCCGCCGCCGCCAGCCTCGAGCAGACCGTGGCCTCGATGGAAGAGATCACCGCCACCGTCAGCCAGTCCGCCAACTCCGCGCAACACGCCAACGAATCCGTCACCGCTGCCTCGCGCGTGGCGGCTGACGGCGGCGTGGTGATCGGAGAAGTCATCGCCACCATGGGCCAGATCGAAAACGCCTCGGTCAAGGTCTCCGACATCATCGGCGTGATCGAGGGCATCGCCTTCCAGACCAATATCCTGGCGCTCAACGCCGCGGTGGAAGCGGCCCGTGCCGGCGACCAGGGCCGCGGCTTTGCGGTGGTGGCAGGTGAAGTGCGCGCGCTGGCCCAGCGTAGCGCGCAGGCGGCCAAGGAGATCAAGACGCTGATTGAAACCACGGTGGGCAGTGTGACTTCCGGCTCCGGCCAGGTCCGGCGCGCCGGCGACACCATGAACGAGATCGTCAGCAACGTCTCGAAGGTGACCTAGATTATTCCCAAAATCACTCACGCAACGATGAAATAGACGAGCATTATTCACTACATGAATAAATCGGTCAGCCAGCTCGATTAGATGGTGCAGCAGAACGCGGCGCTGGTGTGGAGCAGTCGACGGCGGCTGCGGCGGCGTTGCAGACGCAAGCGGGGAGCTTGGCGGGGGCGGTGGCAGTTCAGGTCGAGTTGATTCGCTCAGCCTGCCTTCTTGTTGATTCACCCACAATGAGGCCGATGCATCACTTGTCGCAATCACCCCTGGCGTACAATCTGGCATCCGTCGCGCCCGCCGCGCGGCTTGCACACGCCGGCCTTTTCCAAGTGAGCCTCGACTTCGAAACCCTCGAGCGCCTGCGCCAGGTCCATCCTGCCTGGCGCTTGCTGCGCTCCGACCATGCGAGCCTGGTCGCCGCTTTCCTCCATCGTGTCTTTGTCCAACCCAACCAACGTTCAGCGGGCCAGTCCGATCTGGCCGAGGCGCTGGAAGACGAGCTCTTCGCCTTGCGCGAACGGCTCGGGCAGGACGCGTTTCCCCGATCCGCACTCGACTACCTGAACGACTGGGCCGCCAACGAGAAGGGCTGGTTGCGCAAGTTTTATCGCCAGGGGTCCGATGAACCCCAGTTCGACCTGACGCCGGCTACCGAGAAGGCCATTGCCTGGCTCGGCACGCTGGCCGGGCGCAGTTTCGTTGGCACCGAATCGCGCCTGCTGACGCTGTTCGACTTGCTCAAACAGATGCACGACGGCACGCAGACTGACCCGCGCGTGCGCATGGCCGAACTGCAGCAACGGCGCGACGAGATCGACGCCGAGATCGCACGCGTGGCCGCGGGCGACCTGTCGCTGCTGGACGACACCGCGCTGAAGGACCGCTTCCAGCAGTTCGTCGCGCTGGCGCGCGAGCTGCTGACGGATTTCCGCGAGGTCGAGGACAACTTCCGCGCGCTGGACCGGCGTGTGCGCGAGCGGATTGCGCTGTGGGAGGGCTCCAAGGGCGCATTGCTCGAAGAGATCATGGGCGAGCGCGACGCCATCGCAGACTCGGACCAGGGCCGCAGCTTCCGCGCGTTCTGGGACTTCCTGATGAGCAGCAGTCGGCAAGAAGAGCTTTCCGCGCTGCTGGAACATGTGCTGGCGCTGCGCCCGGTCTCGGAACTCAACCCCGATGCTCGCCTGCGCCGCGTGCACTACGACTGGCTGGAGGCCGGCGAGCATACGCAGCGCACCGTAGCCCAGCTATCGCAGCAACTACGCCGTTTTCTCGACGACAAGGCATGGCTGGAGAACCGCCGCATCATGGATATCCTGCGCGGCATCGAGGCCAGGGCACTGGCCGTGCGCGACACGCCGCCCACAGGCTACGTGATGGCGGTGGATGACACCGCGGCCGACATCGAATTGCCGATGGAGCGGCCCCTGTTCACGCCATCGGCCAAACCGCGCATTACCGAGGCCGAGATCGAAGCCGGCGAGGCCGAAGTCGATGCAGAAGCGCTGTTCTCGCAGGTTGTCATCGACAAGGCCGACCTTGCCGCGCATGTGCGGCAGGCTCTGCAAGGCCGCGCCCAGGTCACGCTGCAAGAGTTGTGCAACATGCGCCCGCTGCAGCACGGTCTGGCAGAACTGGTCGCCTACCTGCAGCTCGCAGGCGATACCTTCCGCACCGTGGTGGATGAAAGCGCCACCGACTCCGTCTCGTGGATAGTGCCGACGCCGGATGCCGGCACGCTGGTGAGACAGGCCCGGATGCCCCGGGTGATTTTTGTCAGATAAGCATGGCGCAAGACGACATTTTCGATGACGCGGCACCAGCCGCCGGTGGCGCAGTCGCGCCGGCGGACCTGGCCCTGTCCGCGCTGGTGATCCCGCTGCTCAAGGGCGTGCTCTATCGCGACGCCGATGCCAGCCTGTGGCAAGCGCTGCTCAACCTGCAGCCGACGGTGCGCGACTATGTCGCCGTAATGGGCCTGGAGCTCGTTCTCGATGACGCCGAGGGCTATGCCTTCCTGCGCTCGCAGCCAGACAGCGAGGACGACAGCGCCGAGCGCCCGCCGCGGTTGATCGCGCGGCGCCAGCTGTCGTTCCCGGTAAGCCTGACGCTCGCGCTGTTGCGCAAGAAGCTGGCCGAGTTTGACGCCACCGGCGGCGACACGCGGCTGGTGCTGACGCTGGACGAGATCGCCGAGCTGCTGCGCTTGTTCCTCCCCGCCGGTACCAACGAGGCAAAGCTGATCGACCAGATCGAGCTGCACGTGAACAAGATCGTCGAGCTGGGCTTCCTGCGCCGGCTCAAAGCCGACACCAGCACCGGCGCGAGCGCTCGGACGACAAACCAGGCTGGGTATGAGGTGCGTCGCATCCTGAAGGCGTTCGTCGATGCGCAATGGCTGTCCGAGTTCGATGCGCGGCTGGCGGCCTACCAGATCCAGCTGACGGGCCAGCCAGGCTCACCGGCGGCAAACGGAGGGCTGTCCAATGCATGAGCCGCAAACCCTGAGCCTCGATTTCGCCGACGACGACACGCTGTCGGGCTTCCGGCTGTCGCGGCTTGAAGTCTTCAACTGGGGCACCTTCGGCGACCGCGTCTGGACCATCCGCCCTGAAGGCAGGAACGGCCTCCTCACCGGCGACATCGGCTCCGGCAAGTCCACGCTGGTCGACGCGGTGACCACGCTGCTGGTGCCCGCACAGCGCATCGCCTACAACAAGGCCGCTGGCGCCGAAAGCCGCGAGCGGACCTTGCGCAGCTATGTGCTAGGCCACTACAAATCCGAGCGAAATGAAGTGAGTGGCACCGCGCGCCCGGTGGCGCTGCGCGACCAGAATAGCTACTCCGTCATCCTGGGCGTCTTCCACAACGCTGGCTATGATCAGACCGTGACGCTGGCGCAGGTGTTCTGGATGAAGGATACTCATGGCCAGCCCGCGCGCTTCTATGTCTGCGCAGAACAGGACCTGGCCGTCGCCACCGACTTTGCCCACTTCGGGAGCGACATCGCCTCGCTGCGCAAGAAGCTGCGCGGCGTGAAGGCCGAGTTGTTTGACGCGTTCCCGCCCTACGGCGCCTGGTTCCGGCGCCGCTTCGGCATCGAGAACGAGCAGGCGCTCGACCTGTTCCATCAGACCGTGTCGATGAAGTCGGTCGGCAACCTGACCGACTTTGTGCGCAGCCACATGCTGGAGCCGTTCGACGTGGCACCTCGCATTGTGGCATTGCTGGGACACTTCGACGACCTGGACCGCGCCCATGAGGCGGTGCTGAAGGCCAAGCGCCAGGAGGCCATGCTGACCCCGCTGGTCGCGGATTGCGAGCGCCACGCGGAGCTGGTGGCTGCCTCAGAGCAGCTGCGCGCGTGCCGTGAGGCGCTGCGCCCGTACTTCGCGCGACTCAAGCTGGACCTGCTCGACAAGCGCATCGCCGGGCTCACGGACGAGTGGGAACGCCAGGACACCCGCGTGCGGCGCCTGCAGGACCGTCGCGATGCCCTGCGCAACGATGAAGCCGAACTGCGCCGCAACATTGCCGAGAACGGCGGCGACCGTATCGGTCGGCTGACCGAAGAAATCCGCCAGCAGAACGACGAATCCGCGAAACGCCGGCACAGGTCGGATCGATACGCGGAGCTTGTGCGCGCCGTCGACGAAACGCCGCCTGAGCAGGAAGCCGCCTTCCTGGTCCTGAAGTCACGCTTTGCCGAGCTTGCAGAGCGCTCCAGGTCGCGCGAGGCGGAAGTGGATAACGCGTTGACGGAACACGGCGTCACGCTGCGCCAGGGCAAGGCCGAGCACGATGCGCTGAGCGACGAAATCCGCAGCCTGAAGGCACGCCGCAGCAATATCCCGGCCGCGCAGGTCGCGATGCGCAGCGCGCTGTGCGAGGCGCTTTCGCTGGCCGAGGACGACATGCCATTCGCCGGCGAGTTGCTGCAGGTGCGCGAGGACGAGCGCGACTGGGAAGGCGCGGCCGAACGCCTGCTGCGCAACTTCGGCCTGTCGCTACTGGTACCAGATGCGCTCTACCCGCAGGTGTCCGCGTGGGTGGACCGCACGCACCTGAAAGGCCGGTTGGTTTACTTTCGCGTGCGCGAAGGCGGCAGGGCTGAGCCGCCCGCCCTGCATCGCGATTCGCTCGCGCGCAAGCTGGCCATCAAGCCCGATTCACCGTTCTACAGCTGGCTCGAACGCGAGGTCGCCGTGCGCTTCGACGTCGCGTGCTGTGCCACACACGAACAGTTCCGCCGCGAGGCGCGCGCCGTTACGCGCGCCGGCCAGGTCAAGATGCCCGGGGAGCGGCACGAGAAGGATGACCGCCACCGCCTGGACGACCGCAGCCGCTACGTGCTGGGCTGGAGCAATGCCGCCAAGATCGCGGCACTGGAAGGCGAGACCCGCGCGCTCGAAACACGGCTGGCCGAACTGGCCGCACTTACGGCCGGGCTGGTGAAGGAGCGCGACGCCCTCAGGGAGCGGCTCACGGCGCTGTCCCAGCTCGACATTTTTGCCGACTTCGAGGAACTGGACTGGCAGACGCCCGCGCGCGAGGCCGCGCGCCTAGCCGAGGAGAAGCGCCAGCTGGAATCGGCCTCCGATTTGCTGCGGCAGTTGACGGTCCGGCTCAACGAAGTGGAAGCGGAACAGAAAGAGACTGAGGCGCAGCTGGAGGACCACCGCGACAAACGATCCAAGGCGGAGGGCAGGAAGAGCGATGCGCTGGAGCAGCGCACTGAAACGCAGGCCATGCTGGACGCCACCGGCGACTTCGCGGCTGCCGTGCCGGTCGAGACCATCGACGCGTTGCGCGCCGAAATTCTTGGCCAGCACACCCTGACCGTGGAGGCGTGCAGCGGCCGTGAAACCGACATGCGCAATGATCTCCAGGCCCGGCTCGATGCGGAGAGCAAGCGGCTGGTGCGCCTGGGCGAGAGTATCGTCAAGGCCATGTCCGCCTACAAGGAAGCCTTCAAGCTGGAGACCAGCGAGGTCGACGCCAGCGTCTTAGCCGGCTTCGAGTACCGCAACATGCTCGACAAGCTGCGCGCCGACGATCTGCCACGCTTCGAGGCCCGCTTCAAGGAGCTGCTGAACGTCAACACGATCAACGAGATCGCCAACTTCAACGCGCAGCTTGGCAAGGAACAGCAGACCATCCGCGAACGCGTGGAGCGCATCAACGAGTCGCTGACGCAGATCGACTACAACACCGGCCGCTATATCCGGCTGGAGGCACAGGTCACGCCGGACGCCGAGATCCGCGAGTTCCAGTCGGAGCTGCGCGCCTGCACCGAAGGCGCACTGACCGGCTCGGAGGACAGCCAGTATTCCGAGGCCAAGTTCCTGCAGGTCAAGCGCATCATCGAACGCTTCAGGGGCCGTACGGGGCTGACCGACCAGGACAGGCGCTGGACCGCCAAGGTGACTGACGTGCGCAACTGGTTCGTCTTCGGGGCCAGCGAACGCTGGCGCGAAGACGATGCGGAATATGAGCACTACTCCGATTCCGGCGGCAAGTCCGGCGGGCAGAAGGAGAAGCTCGCCTACACCATCCTGGCGGCGAGTCTGGCCTACCAGTTCGGGCTGGAATGGGGCGCGGTGCGCTCGCGCTCGTTCCGCTTCGTGGTGATCGACGAAGCGTTCGGTCGGGGCTCCGACGAATCCGCGCAGTACGGACTGCGGCTGTTCGCCAAGCTCAACCTGCAGTTGCTCATCGTCACGCCGCTGCAGAAGATCCATATCATCGAGCCATACGTGTCCAGCGTGGCGTTCGTGCAGAACGAGGAAGGACGCGCTTCCAAGGTACGCAACCTGTCGATTGACGAATACCGGGCCGAAAAGGCCAGGCTGACCGCATGAACTGGAGCCGCCCCGCCGACCTGCGTGCCCAGTTGCAGAGGCTTTGGGACCGTGGAGACATCCTCGGTGCGCTGGTCAGCGGCGCCGCGCTGTTCCCCCGGCGGCTCACGCTGCGCGTGCCCACATCCGGCGAGCTGACTGAGAGCTTCGAGGCGGTTCGCAACTGGTTGGGCGAACTAAAGCAGATGCCGCATTACCGCCTGGAGATGCGCGAGTTCCGCCATCGCACCTTCGGCACCAATGCGCTGCCATGCGCCGTGTGGATCGACACGCTGGACGATGCAGCGGCGCTGCTGGGCAAGCGCCGCGAGATCGAACGCTTTACCGCATTGCTCGCCACTACGCGAGAAGCGCAGCCGTTGCTGGTGCCGTGGCTGGCTCAGCGTCCGCTGCGGGCACTGGATCTGCACGACGCCTGGGACCGGCTGCTGGAAATCGTCGGCTGGCTGCAGCGGCATCCGCGACCGGGTGTGTACCTGCGGCAAGTCGATCTTCCTGGCGTGCACACCAAATTCATCGAGGCTCATCGTGGCGTGCTTGCCGAGTTGCTGGACCTGGCGCTCGCGCCGGAAGCCATTGCAGCGGAATTTACCGGCACAAGCCAGTTCCCGGCGCGGTACGGCTTTCGCGACAAGCCGGAGCGGATCCGCTTCCGGATACTGGATCGCGCCAACCGGATGCTGCCAGGCGAAGCCCCCACCCACGACGTGACCCTAGATGCAGCGAGCTTCGCCGCACTCCGGCCAGGGGTTTCGTGTGTGTTCATCACCGAGAACGAAACCAACTTCCTGGCCTTTCCAGAGGTTGCGGACAGCCTGGTGATCTTCGGTGCGGGATACGGATTCGGCTTGCTCGCGAAGGCGAGGTGGCTATCGCACTGCCGGCTGCATTACTGGGGCGACATCGATACCCACGGCTTCGCCATTCTTGATCAGCTGCGCAGCGTGTTCGGGCATGCGGAATCCCTGCTGATGGATCGCGCCACGCTTGTGGCGTTCGAGGCCCAATGGGGTGTCGAGGACAGCCCGACGCTGCGCGATCTGTCGCGACTGCGGCCAGAAGAGCAGGCGCTCTACGACGACCTGCGGGACAATCGGATTCGGAAAAACCTGCGGCTGGAGCAGGAGCGGGTGGGGTTCGAGTGGGTGCGGGAGGCGGTGGCCGGGTTGGGGTAGGCATATGCCGTTGCCGCGATAGAGGCCGCGATCGCCTGCCAAGAATGGCTTGCGGCATGACGACGCCATATTCACCGCAGGATATGCAGCTAATAGTGCAAAGATTCACCGCAGATTCCGGGCCGTCGGCATCCGTTCCCTCCGCCCGCCAATCGCCCCCGATGCCGCCGCCTGCAGGATGCGCCTGAATGTCGGACATTCCATATGACTAGGCGCCGGACAAGCCGCAGCATGCCGCAACCCATCGCGCATCGCACTCAGCTTACGGATGGTCCGATCCAGCTCATCCGCCTTGGCCGCCAGCATCTGCCGGTCGATGCGCGGCCCGCCCTGCGGCGCGAACATCTGCGCAATGTCATCCAGCGAGAAGCCGGCAGCCCGCCCCAGCGCAATCAGCGCCAGCCGCTCCAGCACGCCGGCATCGAACACGCGTCGCATGCCGCGCCGGCCAATGGATGCGATGAGCCCCTTTTCCTCATAGAACCGCAGCGTCGATGCGGGAACGCCCGCTTGCCGGGCCACTTCTGCAATATCCAGGCTATTCACCGCTTGACCTCAAGTGGACTTGAACTGGCACAGTGTAGCTTCACGCCGCGATGGCGAGCAGACGGAGAGGAACATGGATGCCAGGCAAACCCCCGACAGCGAACAGGCCGCGCTTTGGAACGGCCCTGCCGGAAACGCGTGGGTCGACGAGCAGGCGGTGCTCGACCAGGTGCTCAAGCCGTTCGAGGCGATGCTCCTCGACACGGTCAGCGCGGGATCCGGGCAGCATGTGCTCGATGTCGGTTGCGGCACGGGCGCCACCACGCTCGCCTTGGCGCGGCGGCTCGGTGCGCAGGGCCAGTGCATCGGCATCGACATTTCGGGACCGATGATCGCGGTAGCGCGGGCGCGCGCCGAGCGTGAAGCCTCGCAAGCAAGCTTTATCCAGGCCGATGCGCAGGCTTACAGGTTTGCGCCCGCCAGCTTCGATCGCATCGTTTCGCGCTTCGGCGTGATGTTCTTCGGCGATCCCGTCGTCGCCTTCGCCAGCCTGCGACGCGCGGCGAAGGAGGGTGCCGAGCTGCACTGCATCGCCTGGCGAAGCGGTGCGGAGAATCCGTTCATGACCACGGCCGAGCGCGCCGCCGCGCCGCTGCTGCCGCTTCCGGTTCGCCAGCCCGGCGCGCCGGGGCAGTTCGCACTCGCCGACAGGGATCGTGTCGCCGCGTTGCTGGAAGAGGCCGGCTGGAGCGGGATCGAGATCCGGCCGATCGACGTGGCATGCACGCTGCCCGAGCCGGCGCTGGTGGGGTACTTCACGCGACTTGGTCCGGTCGGGGTGGCTCTGCTGCAGGCAGACGCATCCACGCGCGCGCAGGTCATCGACACGCTGCGCGTGGCCTTCGAGCCCTATGTACATGGCAACGAAGTCCGCTTCACGGCGGCCTGCTGGATGATCTGTGCCCGGGCGGCTTCGGACTCCGCGGAGATCGATCATGCCTGAGCCAGAAGGCTCATTCCTTTTGAGTGCGCTGCTGATCGGCACCGGCGCGACCTTGGTAATGGACGCCTGGGCCATCGTGCGCAAACGTGTGCTCGGCGTCCCGCCATTGGACTATGGCCTGGTTGGCCGCTGGCTTGCGCACCTGCCGCGCGGGCGCGTTCGTCACCATCCGATTGCGGCCTCGCCTGCCGTGCCGGGAGAGCGGGTCATCGGCTGGATCGCGCATTACCTGACCGGCATCGTGTTCGCGGCGATCCTGCTGGCGCTGTGGGGGCTGGAGTGGGCACGGCATCCGACGCCCGGTCCCGCGCTGGTCGTCGGCATCGTCAGCGTGGCCGCGCCCTTCCTGGTGATCCAGCCCGCCATGGGCGCCGGCATCGCTGCGCGCCGCACGCCGCGGCCCAATGTGGCGCGGCTGCATAGCCTGGTAACGCATGCGGTGTTCGGGCTGGGGCTCTATGTGGCCGGATGTGCCACCACGCTGCTGGACAGGCCCCTGCGCTAGTCGTCGGTCACAACGGTCTTCAGGCCGCGTACGCCCAGGCAGTCGGGGAACCGCGCGCAGCCCCAGAACGGCTTGCCTGCGTGGCCGCCCTGCTTGGCGATCCGTCGGATCATGATGCCGCCGCAACGCGGGCAGACCGGCGTCGAGCCTTGCGGCACCGCGGCAAGCCGCGGCGGCGTTGTGGTGCGGACCGGCGTCTTCGCAGCGGGCGCTGGCTTTGCGGTCACTCGCTTCGGCGCTGCGACCCGGGTGCGCTCGATCATTTCCGCAAATGCCGGACCGTCGATCAGCTCGATATTTCGTGCGGAAGCGAACGCCCGTGCGTCAGCCGTGAACAAGCCCGATGTCACGACAAAGCCTTGCGCCGCGCCCTCTGCCGCCATCACGCCATACAGTTCCTGTACCGCCGTGACAGGAACCTTGATGGCGAGCCAGTGCTTGCACAGCACGAACGCCAGCTCGCTGCCCTTCCTGAGCCGCAAGTCGATGCCGCCGTCCGTGCCTGCGTCCCCCGTTCCGGCGACGGCATAGCCGCGCAGGCGGAACACCCCTCCGACCACGTTTTCGAAGTCCTGCCACGTCATCTGCCGCAGCATGTCGGCAGACTGGCTCGCAGCTATGCTGCGGCTGCGGGTCACTGCCTGCCGCTCGCACCGCGCCAGCCACGATGCCAGCGCGCCGACCAACAACGCCAGCGGCATGATGTACTGGCCGTAGGTGGACAGCCCCTTGACCATCTGGGCCAGGGCCATCCGGCCCATCTCCCCTGGCGCGGCCATCGGCGGGACGTCGGCAGCTGCATAGCGATTGAGTACGGCATAGGCGACCAGCGCCAGGGCTACGCCGGCCCACCATGGCAGTGCGGCCGCCATGCCATAGACATCGTCCAACATGCCCGTTTGCTTCCTGCGGCTCATATTGACCCTTCCTTCTCTTGGCTTTTCGTCACGCCGAAGCATGACGTGCTGCGCCCGCCACGTCGCCCCTGCGCACGCGGGGAGCGGCGGCGGTTTGTCACCCGGGGGCCACATGCCTGTGACCTGGGATGCCTGTCGGTTTGCGTAACGCCATTTTTCTGTGGCCTATCGCACGGCATCCCGCTCAGGCCGTACCAGAATAGAAGCTTCTCGACGCCGCTTCGGCGCGGCGCCGAACCATTCTCCCCACAACACGGGGCGACAGGATGACAAGCCCAGGCCGTCTGGCCACCTGCTTCACGTTCGGTCTTCTGCTCACTGCCAGTGCGCAGGCCTCGGATATCGCCTGCAAGACCACGCTGCGTCCGTCGATCGCCCGTTGCGACGACCCGCTTGCCGCCGGCGAGGCTTGCGAGCGAGTGCGGGACCGGCACCCGACTGCCGCCACCCTGATCTGCGACTACGCGATGCTCCGTAGCAAGCATGAATACATCCATGCCGAGCAGCAGCAGCTGCTGAGCGCCGGGGCGATCGAGCCGGACGATGTCGCCGCATGGCGAAGACGGCGGGATGCCTGTACTTCGGTGGCATGCCTGGACAGCGTCTTTGCCAGCTGGCGCGAGCACAAGAGCCAGACGCCGATTCCCCGCGCCGCCGAGCCGCGACCGAGAGCGCCCGACGCGCCCATGCGCGACGTTTCGAAGAGCAAGCCGGCTGCCGTCAGACCGATGGCCGAGATCCGGCGACCGCCGCCGGTGCCGAAGATGGCGTCGCGGGCCACGCAGCCGGCGCCGCCGCGGCCCGCTCCCCCACTCGCGCCGCAGCCTCCGCTCGAGCTCGTGCTGCCTGCGGAAATCCGGGAACACCCAGCCTACCCTGTCGCGATGGATCAGCCGTCCCCGGATCCCGCCCCCCCACCCGCGGCGCAGCCTCCGCCTGAGGCCGTGGTCGATACGGAAATCCGGGAGCCCCCCGTCGACCCGGTCGGGATGGATCGACCGACTCCGGTTCCCGCCCCCCTATGGACCCCCATATATCCCGTGGAGGCACCACAGCCAGACGGATGGAAATTTCTTGGCGCGCTGGCGTGGTTAGGCATGTGCGGCGCGGTCTTTATCTGGTGGCCCCGAAGAATGCCGGGTGAATGGCTGCCGGGTACCTCTCGCCTGCGCGAGCGGGCGCGAACCGCGACGTGGAGCGTGCTGGTGTCGGCCGGGCTCGTCCTGAACAGCATACTGCTGTTATACATCCTGACGTAGAACCAGCCATTGCCCTGAGTCCAGGCCGGTGACACTGTCCCGCGCGTGGCTGGTCGCCATCTTCCACCACAGATCAGCATGCTCGCCGCCAGCCGCAGGCCACTGAGCGGATGCGTCACGCAATGCCGCACTTGCTCGCTGCGGCTTTCGCAATAGAGGCACCACGTGCAGAAGTGCTCGCAGTTGTTGGTCAGCAGGCGGTAGCGGTCTTCGCCCACCCGTGAGCGGGCGCGCCTGACGGTTTTGACGGCACCGTAGCGCGCCATCGGCGTGGGCAGTACCGTAGTGCCGTGGCCGGCGACAAAAGCATCCAGGCTCAGCTCCTCCACCGGGCCGCGCTGCTGCCGGTGGCAATAGCCAGCGTAGTGGACCACCTTGCCATTGCCGGCGTAGATGCCGTGATGCGCGTAGCCGTGGCGCGGCGTGACGAGGTGGGCGCCGAGGGGCGTTTCGGCGTCGGCAGGGAACGGCGATGCCGGGGGCAAGGCGGCTTCGGCCGGCAGATAGCACGTGGCCAGGGCCGTCCGGAAGCCCGTTTAGCCTGTAGCGAGTTCCGCGTTATGTGGCCCGCGATGCGCATCCAGCCAGCGCCCAGGGCTTTCGTCCTGCCGTTCTGTGGGCTATCGCACTGCATATCCGCCACGGAGTACCAGAATAGAAGATTAATGCGCGCCCTTGCGCGCGCCGCCTCCCCGTTGCCACGGGGCGTCAGGATGACAAGGCTTACTGGCCATCTGGCCGCCTGCATTACGATCAGCCTTCTGCTCACCGCAAGTGCGCAGGCGTCGGATATCGCCTGCAAGAATGCACTGCGCCAGCCGGCCGTCCGCTGCGACGATCCGTTAGCCACCGGGAACGCGTGCAGGCGTGCGGACACGCAGCCGACTGCCGCCACGCTGATCTGCGACTACGCGATGCTCCATAGCAAGCACGAATACATCCATGCCGAGCAGCAGCGGCTGCTGCGCGCCGGGGTGATTGAGCAGGACGATGTCGCCGCATGGCGAAGACGCCGGGATGCCTGTACTTCGGTGGCCTGCCTGGACAGCGTCTTTGCCACCTGGCGTGCGCACAAGAGCCACAAGCCGATTACCCGCGCTGCCGGACCGCAACCGAAGGCGCCCGACGCGCCTATGCGCGACGTTCCGAAGAACAAGCAACCGCCGCCGGCCACGCGACTCCCCACACCGCTGCCTGCTGCCCAACCTGCGCCGCAGCCTCCGCCTCAGCCCGTGGTCGATACGGAGATCCGGCCCGTAGTCGATACGGAGCTCCGGCAATACCGCGCCCACCCTGTCGTGACGGTTCTGCCCAGCCCGGATCCCGTACTCCGGAGGACTTCCACTCACCCCGCCCAGGCACCACGGCCAAGGGGGTGGGAATCGCTTGGCACCCTTGCGTGGCTGGGAATGTGCGGCGCGGGCTTTGCCTGCTGGTCCCGGAAGATGCGGGGTGAATGGCTGCCGGGTGCCACCCGCCTGCGCGAGCGGACGCGAAACGCGCCGCCGATCGTGCTGGCGGTAGCAGCGTTACTCGTCCTGAACGGCATCCTGCTGTTGTGCATCCTGACGCAGAGCCAGCCATTGCCCTGAACCGCGCACCGCGGTCACCTGGCGACTCACTCCGGGAGCGGATACTTCCTGGCATTCATGTCCATCTTGGCCCGGATCGCCGCATCCAGGTCCACGCCCAGCGCCGTCACCAGCTGCGCCAGGTAGATGGTGATATCGGCCAGTTCCTGCTCCACGTGCTCGCGCTTGTCGGTCGACATGATGTCGCGCGATTCCGCCTCGGTCTTCCACTGGAAGATCTCGACCAGTTCGGACACTTCCACGCTCAGCGCCATCGAGAGGTTCTTGGGGCTGTGGTACTTGCCCCAGTTGCGGGCTTCGCCGAAGGCATAGGCGGCTTGCTGGAGGTTCTTGATGTCGATCAGCGGCATGGTGGTGTGGCGGTAGCGTATTCACTTGGCTCCGGCGCAGGGCGTCGGGGCGAAAACGATCATTTAAGCACGACGCCGCGCGCTCGACAGCCACGCCACCAAAGGCTTACGCTTCGCATGTGCATCCACCGTCGCAGCGGAGGTATCCATGCGTCCGACTTTCGGCTTAGCGCTCGCCACCCTTGCCGGCACACTCGCCTACCTGGCCATCGCCATCGCGGGCTGGGGCGGCATTGGCCCCTTCTTCGCCCATCCGGCCCGGGTTGCGCTGACGCTGGTGCTGGCGGCGCTGTCCGTTGCCGCGCTTTTCTCGGGCGGCAATATCAGCAGCGGCGTGCGCGAAGACCGCGGCAACCGCTGGGTGCTGGCCGCGTTCGGCGTGCTCGGGTTGCTGGCGGCTTACCTGCCGGCCTATACCGACCGCATCGGCTTCTGGACGATCGATGGCGACGCGGTGCGCTGGCTTGGCGTGGTGCTGTTTGCCGGCGGCGGCGTGCTGCGGCTTTGGCCGGTGTTTGTGCTCGGGCACCGGTTTAGCGGGCTCGTGGCGATCCAGCCGGGGCATACGCTGGTGACCACCGGGATCTACGGGGTGATCCGGCATCCGAGCTACCTGGGGTTCCTGATCAGTTCGTTCGGGTGGGTGCTGGGGTTTCGGTCGGGCGTAGGCGTCGTGCTGACTCTGCTGATGGTGCCTGTGCTGATCGCGCGCATTCGTGCGGAAGAGGCGCTGCTGCGGGACCAGTTTGGGGAACAGTACGAGGCGTACTGCGCGAAGACGTGGCGGATGGTGCCGGGGATTTACTAGGTATGGTAGCGGCGTGGGGCTCCCCGCGGCATCGGAGGACAAGGCACGGTCCAGCGCTCGCAGAATAATAGGACGAATCCTATCTGGGCGACGGCAAAGGCCAGGCTACCGCCAGCGCTGTCGACAGCGATGCCGACAGCCTGACAGCCCATGTCGCGAAGCTCCCCGTCCCGGTTGAAGTGACCTACCCGCTCAGCTACCAGTTGCGCACGGAAGTCGGCCAGGGACCGCTGGAAATGCTGGCGCTGCGTGGCTTCGTGCTGCCGTCGCGCATATTCGTGGATCGTGAGCCGCAGGCCGGGGCGCGCGCCACGACCGGTCCGCGCAAATAGCGCCCGTATACAGCAGGCCCGCCCGCCGGAACGGCGTCAACAGAACTGCCACCGCGTAGATGACTCTATCCAGCGCGAGGAGAAAGGCCACAAGACCGACGCTACGCACGAGCCGCGGTTCACCGTAGTACCCTGGTCATGGCACGCTCCGCGGCAATCGGCGTCGTGCGTTCAGGCAGTCCGGCCAGCGCCAGGTACGTATCAATTTGCGGCCAGACGGGGGGCCATGAAAGCTCGTTGATCAACGGCAGGTTCAGCGCCGCGTAAACCGGCACCCAGACGTCTTCGCCTTCCACCCGGCGCCGCACCGACAGATCGGGATTGAACTGGTACCACCCTTGTTCAAAGCGCCTGAAGAGCATGCGGTTGTATGCGTAGTCGCGCTCCGCTTCGTTTCTGGCCAGCACGCCGGAGAGATGCTGCCGCTTGTTGCGCTCGGGTCGCACCACATTGGCGGGCAGATGCTCCCAGGCCTCCAGGATGGCCCGCGTTTCAAAGGCGGCGTAAGGCCGGCGCTGGTGATGCGTGAAGCGCGACTTGAACAGCGCCCACATGGTCTGGAACAGGAAGTACTCTGACAGATGCCGGTCGATGCGCGCCAGCCGCGTTCCGTTATTGACATCGATAGCGGCCGGCGCCAGCAATTCATAAAGCGCCCCAAAAGGCCCGCTGGCGAACCGGGGCGAGCGGAACGCCTCCAGCATCGCCCAATGCAAGGCGTTGTGGCCATAGTGGTCGACGTTGTCGCGATCGGCACCGCGCTCCAGCAGCGCCTCGACCAGCGCCACATTACCGGCGGCGGCGGCCGCCATCAACGGTGTCTGGTTCATCGGCAGCCGGTGTTCTACGCCGTGGCGTTCACACTGCCGCAAGATGTCCTTGAAGTTGCCGGCAAAGTACGCAGCGAAGCTCTTGCGGGCCAAGCCGCTGCGCTCACCGGAAAACTGCCGGGCCCCGACAAAGCCGGCCTCCTGCGCGAGCCATGCCGCCAGCGCGGGCTCGTCATGACTGGCGGCGATCTCATAGAGTTGCTGCTTGGGCTTCCCTCCCGGCGCCTGTTCGCGGAACACCTTGAGCAGCAATTCCTCAAGTTTCGCCTGCCCGAACACCGGCCACGGCGGCGGCACCTCCTTCAGGATGCTGCTGCGGATGGCGTCGGCCTGCTCCTGCTTGCCTTGCAGCTCGAGCTTCCTCGCCTCTTTCTGCCAGTCTTCCAGCGAAGCCTGGCGCGTCTCGACCCTGGCCTGGCTGCCTTGCGCAAGATCGAGCAGCGCGAACAACGGATGTCCCGCATCTGACTCGATCAGGTAAAGATTTTTGGTGGCGCGCGTGAGCGCCACGTAGAGCGCATTGACAAAGAACTTGTAGACCTCCAGCGACTTGTCGTGCTTGTCCCGGGCGCGCCGGTAGGTCAGCGTGTCGGAGGCCAGGTCCTGCTTGTCCACGCCATCAGCAATCTCCGCGAACTCGGCGCGCTGGTCGGAAACAAAGCGATAGAGCACGATGTTCTCGTACTCCAGCCCCTTCGCTTCATGAATGGAAAACAGCAGTGGCGTGGAAAAGTGCTTTCTTGCCTCCGCCTTGTCCTCGTCGCGCAGCACCAGCACCGCGCACTGCGTCGACCTGCGGATGCTCTGGTCCAGTACCCGCTTGACGTTGTCCTTGTCCGGCAGCAGCGTCACCTGGCCGGCATCCCCACCAACCGCATCGACCAGGAAATTGCTCTCGCGATCGATCGAACCAAAGCGGCGATGCTTGACCTTCAGCAACGTGTTGGCCACACGTGTCGCCTCAGTACCGTTGCGGAAGTTGGCAGTCAGGACGCGCAGCGCCTGCTGTTCGGCAAGCTGTGCATCATGCCAGAACAGGCTCTTGACCTGGCTCCAGCTAAAGAAGTTCGGGTGGACGATCTGGTTGGAGTCGCCGCAGAGCAGGAACCGCCCGGGCTTGCTGAGTGTCTTGAGCACCAGCGCCAGCTGCGCCATGGTCAGGTCCTGGACCTCATCGATCACCACGAAATCATAGCGGGCAGCCGCCAGCGGCGACCACTCCAGGGCGACAAGATTGAGGTCATAGAGACGGCTGTCAGCAAGCCACGCCCGATACCGCTCGAAGAGGTCATAAATCCGGCCCCGCATGTCCGCGCCAAAGATGGACTGGCGCACGCCCAGGGCCAGGTAGGCATCGCGATCCAGCACGCCGTGCGCCGATGCCGTGATCACGCCACGGATTTCCTCGAAGGCTTGATGACCGTCGATATCGCGGAACTGCTGGCGCTGGCGCTCAAACCACTGCGCAAAGTCCCGCCAGCCGGCCTCGCGGCCCTGCGGCATGCGGATCGACTCGACGAACTCCCGGTAAGACAGGAATTCAGCCTCCTGCGCCGGATGCTCAAAGCCGTTGGCGTAGTAGAGATCGCGCGCATTGCGCGCCAGGTAGGCTGAATGCGTGACATACAGCACCGCCCCTTCCGCATGCTTGAGCTTCTCCAGCGTCAGCGCGGTCTTGCCGCTGCCCGCGGAGCCGACCAGCACAAGCGGAGCCGGCTCACGGTAGACCGCCTCCTGCACATCGTCAAAGGAGATAGGCTTGTCCAGCACGTGGATATCGGAGCGATCCGGATGCAGGTAACGCACCGGCTCCGCCGCCAGCGCCGCCTCGGCCGCGTCGATGTCTGGAATCTTGTCTTCATCGATATCCGCGCCGCGGAGGAAGCGGCTGCCGCGGTAATCGTGGTTCTCGATCACTTCCAGCATCAGCGCGCAAACCTGTCCATCGTGGCGCACGAGCGAAAACAGCAGGCGGTTGGCGTCGTCCAGGCGGGCGCGATAGAACTTGCCATGCGAGAGGCTGGCAAGCTTCTTGACCTGGGCCGCCCGGAAATCGTCGCGGCCGATCGCGTCGGCAACCTTGCGGTAAGTGCTCCTGACGCGGGAAACATCAAGGCCGATGTATTCGAGGATCTTCATTGTCGGGCCGGACCAGTCGGTTTGCGGAAAGAGAGCGGCCATTTTAATGGAAGGTCGCGCCGGCCAAAGGCGCTGCCAGGAGCGCATTTTCGCCGCTACAGCATCAGGCGCGTGCCGGGCGCTTTGCACTGCGCGCAAGAGCGTTCCGAGAAATCACGCAAGCCAGTTCGTAAGGACATACGCCGAGCGATGAAGGCCAAGGGCGCAAGGCCGCCAAGCCGCCTTGCGCGTGCACGGCAATTTTGCGATCTTGCGGATATCCCGCTCGGAATAGTAGAGCCCGCTCATCTTCGGCGCCTTGCTGGAGGAAGTGAGGGGAGCGATGTATGCACCTCGTATGTTCTGAAGTGAGCCGCTTCGCCCCAACCCTTAAAAGTTGGATACCACGCAATAGTAGGTTCGCGCTTTGTAACGCACGATCCCGTAGACCGCCTGAGTTGGATCGGCATCGCCAAACCGCTCGAGCAGCAACGCTTCTTCCGCGCGGATCCGCGCGATCAGCACTGGCACCATCGCCAGCGTCAGCAACACCCCCACGCCTGAGCGGAATCCGAGTACCCATCCCAGCGAACTGACCGCGAGCCCAAGGTAGCTTGGATGCCGGATCACGCGTAGATGCCGGTCGTCATCAGGGCTAATGCGACGTATTGCGCGCGGACATGGCGGATGGTGCCGGGCGTGTACTAGGGCATTGCCTACGACACCATACCGCCAGCGTTGACACAGTCTGCACGCATGCTTGGCAGCAACCATTGCCCGCTATAGTATTGCCTTCGCCATTTCTGGCAAATCCAGACAGAACGAATAAAATCAGGCGCGCGGCCCGGCGCCGGCGCGGCAGCCATCATCGCGCCGCCGGCATGGCCGCTCGCCACTACGGGCGGAAAGGTCTGCGTGATCGAACAAATCGTCATCGTCGGCTTCGGCTGCATCGGCCAGGCCGTGCTGCCGCTGCTGGAGCGAACCTGGCCAAAGGCAGCGATAACCGTGGTGAACAGCGTGCTAGACCCCACTCGCATGCAGTTCGTAGCCAAGCACGGCTTGCATGCCATCGGGGCCAACATCACCGCCGGCAACCATGAAACGGTACTCGGCCCGCTGCTAAGCCCCGGCGCCTTCCTGCTGAACCTGGCCCCGTCCGTCTGCAGCCCCGTCCGTCTGCAGCCGCGACCTGATCGCACTGGCGCAAGCGCACGGCGCGTTCTACGTCGACGCCGGCATCGAACCGTGGGACTACGAGGCCGACCCGCAAGCCTCGCACCTGAGCAACTACGCGCTGCGCGATGAGATACTTGCCTTTGCCCGCGGCCGCGAATCCCTGCCGACCCCATTGGTCGCGCATGGCGCCAATCCCGGGCTGGTGTCCGTGCTGGTCAAGGCCGCGCTGATAGCGCTGGCCGGCGACGTGGGATTGCAGTTGCCGGAGCCTGAAGACTGCGTCGGCTGGGCCGCACTGGCGCGCGCCCTCGACGTGCGCGTCATCCAGGTCGCCGAGTACGACAGCCAGCAAGCCCCCGGCTACCCGCGCGACGGCGAATTCGCCAACACCTGGTCCGCCGAAGGCTTCATCACCGAATGCCTGCAGGACGCCGAACTCGGCTGGGGCACACATGAGCCCACGCTGCCGCCCGACGGTTATCGCCACGACTACGGCAGCGGCGCGGGCCATCGCGCTGGACCGGCCCGGGCACCGCACGCGCGTGCGGTCGTGGTCGCCACAGCATGGGCCCTTCGACGCGTACCTGATCACGCACAATGAATCGATCTCGATCGCCGAGTACCTGACCGACACCACTACCGGCCAGCCGCCATACCGTCCCACCGTCTACTACGCCTATCGCCCCACCACCGCCACGCAGGTGTCGATGCAATGGCTGGACGACCGCGCGGCACCGCGCATGCGCGGCGAACGCATCCTGCGCGACGAGATCCAGTGCGGCGAAGACGAACTCGGCGTGCTGCTGATGAGCGGCCGGCACGGCGCGGTCTGGTACGGCTCGCGCCTGTCCGTGCAGCGCGCTCGCTCGCTGGCGCCGTACAACACCGCCACCAGCCTGCAGGTGGCATCGAGCCTGGTCGCCGGCATGCGGTGTGTTGGCCAACCCCGCGCGCGGCGTGGTGGAATCCGACGCGCTCGACTACCGCCCCGTGCTGGCCGATGCCGCGCACTGGTGGGCACCGCTCGGCGTGCATTTCACCGACTGGCTGCCGCGGCCGGGCGCCACGTCGCTCGCCTTCACCGACTTCCTGCTCGACGACGCCACCGCCCGACCCGTCGCTTGCCAACCCGCAACGTCACCGACAATGGCCTGCTGATGCAACGCATCCCCCAGACCCCGCGCCGCAACTGGCCGCGCGAACTCGAGAAGGTCGGCTTCCACTTCCATTCGCTGCACGAGTTCAACGTCCCGCGCGAAGTCGATGACAACACCTTCTTCTACTGGCGCGAAGACGCCGCCTACGCCTTCAGCAAGCACGAAATTGAAACGCTGTACGCCGCCGCGTACGACCTCAACCAGCGCTGCCTGGAAGCCGTGCAGCACGTGATCGACCACGACCTGTTCGCGCGCCTGGCCATCCCCCAGGACTTCGCGCAGCTGATCCGCACCCCTGGGACCGCGACGAGCCCACGCTGTTCGGCCGCTTCGACTTGACGCTGGTCGAGCACGGCGTGCCGAAGCTGTACGAGTTCAATGCCGACACCCCCACCTCGCTGATCGAATCCGCCGTGGCGCAGTGGTACTGGAAAGACACCGTGCAGCCGCAGGCCGACCAGTTCAACAGCCTGCACGAGGCGCTGGTGGCGCGCTGGCAATGGCTGCGCCAGCACTACCGCAACGCCAGCGTGCTGCACTTCGCGTGCATGTTCGACAGCCAGGAAGACATCTGCAACACCGAGTACCTGATGGACACCGCGCTGCAGGCCGGCTGGTCAGTCAAGCTGGTCGACCTGCAAGACATCGGCACCGACGGCCGCGGCGGCTTCTATGACGCCGACGACGTGCCGATGGAAGTCGTCTTCAAGCTCTACCCGTGGGAATGGATGGCCACCTCCGACTACCGCGACCAGCTCGCGCACAGCCCCGTGCGCTGGGTCGAGCCGCCATGGAAGGCCGTGCTGTCCAACAAGGCCATCCTGCCGATCCTGTGGGAGCCGTTCCCGGGACACCCCAACCTGCTCGAAGCCAGCTTCGACCCCAGCCGCTTCGCCGGCCAGCCGCACGCCAAAAAGCCCTTCCTGTCGCGCGAAGGCGAAAGCGTGACCCTGCTCACCCCGGAAGGCCACGTCCACAACCCCGGCGAGTATGGCGAGGAAGGCTTCTTCTACCAGGCCTACTCGCCGCCGCGGCGCTTTGACGGCCGCTACACCACGCTGGGCGTCTGGATCGTCGACGACGTACCCAGCGGCCTGTGCGTGCGCGAGGAATCCGGGCCCATCGCCAGGAACACCAGTTTCTTCGTTCCACACTACTTCACGAACGAGTAAGCACATGGCCAAAAAGAAGCCGGGCAAACAACGGCCGTCGAAGTACGACGGCCCCTACAGCCCCAAGCCCAGCCGCTCCGCCAAGGTGTCATGGCAGGCGCAGTCCTTCAACACCCAGCCTAAGAAGTCGCCCACGCTGTGGATCATCGGCGCCTGCGCCGTGGTCGCCGGGGTTGCGGCACTCGGCTCCTGCAGCGACGACGCCGACGACGATCCCGGCGTGACCGTCCGCCGCGCCAGCTACGCCACGCTGGAAGACTGCGAGCCCGACTGGAACACGCCCAACGACTGCGAGAGCGTGCCGGCCGACGACACGCGCAACTTCTACAGCTCCAGCCTGGCCGACGCCGCCAGCAGCCCGAGCGCCAATGGCAGTTCAGGCAGCGGTCATGGCAGCACCGCCTACTACGCGCGCTGGTACGGCCCGTACTACACCGCCAGCGGCACCGTCTATCACCCCGACGGCTCGCAGACCCAGCGCGACATGTCCTCCGGCCCGCTGCGGCCGATGACTGCCTACGACAGCAACGGCATGCGCACGCAGCAGCAATGGGCGCCATCCACGCCGAACGCCGCGATGGTGGAAGAAGCCGCTGTGCGCCGCAGCTCGCTCGGCCGCGGGCAATCCATGGGGCTGTCCATGCGCGCCGCCGCCGTGTCGCGCGCGCCGGTGGTGTCGCGTGGAGGCTTTGCGAGCCGCTTGGGCAGCTCCGGGCGGTCTGGTGGCGGTTGAGTGTTGCTTCGCTTTCGCCACGTCTTATTTCCTTTCCTGATCCACTGACAACGAGTCGAACCTATGGTCAATGCCATGCATCCGGCGCTTGCCTACCTGATCTATATCGTCACCAGCTTTGGTTTGCTGGGGTTGTTCCTGCTGGTCTATACGCGGGTGACGCCGCATCGGGAATTCCAGCTGATTCGCGAGGGAAATGTCGCGGCGGCGTTGTCGCTGGGTGGGGCGGCGCTGGGGTTCTCGCTGACGTTGTCGTTGAGCATTCAGCATAACGCTACGTTTGGGATGTTCTTGTTGTGGGCGTTTGGGGCGTTTGCTGTGCAGGTGGTGGCTTACCTGGTGGCGGCGCGGGCGTTGGGGGGTGTCAGTGAGGCGATCTCCAATGACAACCGGGGGGTTGGGGCGGTGATGGGGGTGATTTCGTTGTCGGTGGGGGTGGTGAATGCGGCTTGTTTGACTTGAAGCGTCGCGCAGTGGGGGCAAGCTTGGAGACTGTGTGGCCTGCTATCTACACAATATATTGAATCACGGTAGCAGTCGACATTGCATTGAATTTCTGGCTTTTGCCAAGTTTTCGGCTAGTTGGACTTGCCTATTGGCGAGGGTGACCGAGGGCGGCGAGAGGTTATTGCCGAGTAGCCTTCTTAGGGTGAAGAGTCTGGATAACCTCCGCACTGCGCAGTAAGTCAGACAGCGAAAGCTGTAAGGCTTGCGCAAGTGCGTCCAAGGTTAGCAGGCGTGCTTCAGCCGCGCCTCGTTCGATTTTGCTGAGTGAGACGACATGAACGCCGGAAAGCTCACTCAATTGCTGTTGAGTGAGCCTTGCGTGTTCGCGTGCGAGTCGGATGGCTTGGCCGACCGCGTGAAGAAGGTCCATCCCGTTTTTTAGTGATCTCGGAAGTACCTTTCTTCTACCGACTGAGCCAAACTGGGTACAGATCTCTATAACTAATTTTTTAGCGTTTACGCTAAACTATGCAAGCTCACGATTGAAAATTGGCCGAGGCGCCTCTTCCGGCAGTCGCGACGCCCTGCTGTGACGGGCAACCCCGCACGACGAGGATCTTGTTTTTGACCATGGCGGCGTCTTGTACGCGGAGGCAGCTAATTCCGCCGTCTTCATAGGTTGCTTGCTGGCAGCAACCCGGGACCAAGCCTCGGACCTCGATTGAGCCCGTTTGGCATTGCACGGCCCACGCTATCGGCATGCGCCCTGTATTGCCTCGATCCGCCGTGAAGCGAACCTTCAAGGAGGCTGCCCCCCATGAATCAACCCCTCATCACCGCAGAACAACGCGCGCAGTTGCTCGCTAACGGACGCGCATACGCAGCAGGCCACGCAGACGACCCGCTGCCCGTAGTGCGGCTGTTTACCCCTGACGCGCATGCGACCTGGCTACTGGCCGCGCTCGACGCCGCCGATGGTGACACCGCCTACGGTCTATGCGACGTGGGTATTGGCATGCCCGAACTGGGCCATGTAAAGCTGTCCGACCTGGCATCCATCGTTGGGCCGCTCAAAAGGCCGATTCTTCGCGACCTGTACTTCCGGCCAAACCGATCGCTATCGGCGTATGCGCAGCTGGCGCAGGTAGACGGTTCGATCCCCGACTGACCGAACCCGCCGGCCATTCTGCTAGCCAGACCGGCCGCCCTCTGCTGCGCCTCATTGGTTCCAGCAGGGGCGTCGATTCCGCAAAAAGCGACCAGCATGGAAAGGTGCGCACGATTTGATGTCCGCGCAGCAACTGACCGTTTCCACGCGGGCGTGGCGCATCGGACGATGCCTGATCGGCATCCCTCACGCGCAAACGATAGGGTCTTGGTCTCAAAAGGACCAGCCCTGACCGAAGTCCATTGATCACTACCTGACGAGGACCGACCGTGAATCCACAACAAGAACTACCTGTGAATCCCATGAGCGCAGTTGGGGGCGTCTTGCCCACACCGGCACGCACGCTGAGTGCTCGCGACTACAAGACCTTGGCCCTGGCTGCCCTCGGCGGCACGCTCGAGTTCTACGACTTCGTCATCTACGTCTTCTTCGCCACGGTGCTGGGCGCGCTATTCTTCCCGCCCGACATGCCAGATTGGCTGCGACAACTGCAGACGTTCGGCATTTTCGCCGCCGGCTACCTGGCACGCCCGCTGGGCGGCATCGTGATCGCCCACTTTGGCGACCGGCTTGGCCGCAAGCGCATGTTCACCCTCTCGATCTTGCTGATGGCCGCGCCCACGCTGATTATCGGCCTGCTGCCCACCTACGCCAGCATCGGCGTAGCGGCGCCGCTGCTACTGCTGGCGATGCGCGTGCTGCAGGGCGCGGCCATCGGTGGCGAGATGCCCGGTGCCTGGGTGTTTGTCGGCGAACATGTGCCGAGCCGGCATTACGGTTTCGGCATCGGCACGCTGACCTCTGGCATCACGGGCGGCATTCTGCTGGGTTCGCTCGTTGCCGTCGCCATCAACCGCCATTACTCACCGGAGCAGGTGAGCGATTTCGCCTGGCGCATCCCTTTCATCCTGGGCGGCGTCTTCGGACTGGTGTCCGTGTACCTGCGCCGGTTTCTGCACGAGACCCCCGTGTTCCGCGAGTTAGCTGACCGCAGCAATCTGGCGCGCGAACTCCCGATCCGCACCGTGCTGCGCGATCACCGCTCGGCCAGCATGTTCGTTGCCCTGCTGACCTGGGTACTCTCTACCTCTATCGTCGTGGTGGTGCTGTACACGCCCACCTACCTGCAGAAGGTCCACCACATACCCGCTGCGCTCGCGCTCGAGACCAATGCGTTCGCCACCCTCACGCTGACCATCGGCTGCGTGATTGTCGGCTGGGCATGCGACCGCATCGGCACCCGCGCCGTCATGCTGATTGGCTGCAGCGGACTGTTCGTGACCGCTTACTTCTTCTACGGCAGCCTGCCTGGCACGCCTGCCACGCTGTTCTGGCACTACGGGCTGCTAGGCCTGTTCGTCGGCACCATCGCCACCGTGCCTATTGCCGGCGTGCGTGCCTTTCCGGCACCAGTGCGGTTCACCGGTCTCTCGTTTGCCTACAACATGTCTTACGCAGTCTTTGGCGGCCTCACGCCGATGATTCTCACGCTGTGGCTGCAGCACGACACCATGGCGCCTGCTCACTATGTGGCAGTGCTGGCCGCTGTCGGATTCTTGCTTGCATTCTGGCCCCTCGCCAGGCGCGGCCATGCCATGCGCAATGGCGTGGCCAGCACGGCTGGCCACGCCGGTCGATAACGAAGGAGCAACGAAATGAACGCGACGGAAAACACGCCACCATTACGCCTGCTGACCCCCGCCGAGTTGGCTGTCTGCATCAAGGTGTTCCGCGACGCCCGGCAATGGACGCAAGAGCAGTTGGCCGTGGTCGCCGGGCTCAACGTGCGAACCGTTCAGCGCGTCGAGCAAGGCTGGCCGGTCGGCCCCGACACCTGCCGGGCACTGGCCAACGCGTTCGATTTCCTGGACATCGACGCGCTCAACAAGCCATTCGCGATTCCACCGGAAGACGAACTCAAGGCTGCGCAGGAACAGTTCAACCAGGAGCACGCCGCCTTCGCGGCGCTTCCGCTGACCACGGGTAAGCAGTTGGCCGAGTTGGCGCAGACCAGCACGATGGACATGTCGCAACTGGCCTTCGAGATGGGCCGCGAAGCGGATAAACGCTTCGCCGCGCTGATGGAATATTTCCGCGACTACCGGGATGGCCTGGGCGCCTATACCGAAGCACAGAAGCGCGAGGCGGCTGACACGATGCAAGCCAACATCGATGTGCTCAAGACCCTTGGCGTTTCGCTACGCTATGCCGAGCGCGAAGTGCTGCTGAAGGGGAACTCGGACCCGGACAGATCAATGCCAGCTAACGTTCTGTACGTGATCGGGTTTCCGCTCGGCAAGGAGCCCAAGCTATTCGCCACGCCAACTTCCGTTGAGATCCGCCTGTAGGGCGAAGTGTCAAGGCACACGCTTGCCAGCACCGCGATCAGCACGCACTGGCGAATAGCGGTAGGAATGGTGAATCAGGGAGACGGGAGACGCGCACCGCCTCCGGACAAACCGCGTGAACGAAAGAGAAGGAGCGCCGCAAGGCACCAAACGTCTGGACGACGAGGAGCCGACCATGGTGACTCGGCTATCCTCTACCGTTGAGCGTTGCGGCTTTAGCATTGCCTGCAAGTCAGGTTCAGAAAGGCCGTGCTCCAGAAGATAAATAGGAGCACCACCGCGCGCGGCACGCAGCCCATCAAAGTGGGCCGTCAGCGATGTGTGCAGCCACTCGATTTCAGTTTCGGCTCCGATACGCCCCCTATCGCTTTGATTATTTTGACGCGGCGATCGCCTCTTTTTTGGCCGCGCGACAATCAATCAAACATCAATATTCCGCGCCACCAACGCATTACTCTCAATGAAGTTCCGCCGCGGCTCCACCTCATCCCCCATCAGCGTGGTAAAGATCTGATCCGCCGCAATAGCATCCTCAATCTGCACCTTCAGCAAGCGGCGTTGGGTGACATCAAGCGTAGTCTCAAACAACTGCTCAGGATTCATCTCACCCAGCCCCTTATAGCGCTGACGAGAAACCCCACGCTCAGCCTCAGACAACAGCCACTGCATGGCACCGTGGAAATCATTCACCGTCTGATCCCGCAGCTTATCCCCTTCACCCCGCTGCACCTTAGTCCCTTCCGGCGTCAGCCCCTGGAAAGTCTTGGCGGCATTGGACAGCGCCGCGTAATCCGCCCCATGCACAAAATCCGCATCCAAATGGGACAACCGCACGTTGCCATGATGACGCCGCGCAATCATCAGCCGATGCTTGTCAGTCTTCTCATCAAACTGCGCATACACATCAGCCGTACCGTCATCATTAACAGCCGCCCCAATCAACGTCTTGGCATGCATCTCAGCCAGCTTGGCCTTCAACGCCACAGCTGAAGCTTCCGCCGCAGCAGCGCTATCCAGGTCCAGCGTCACGCCATCCGCAATAGCACGCAGCGCATCCGTATCAACAACACGCGACAGACGCCCAATCACCCCTTCAGTCAGCTGATACTGACGCGCCAGCTCAGTCAGCGCATCACCGCTGATTTCCGTGCCATCCGGACGAATCAACGATGCCTTCTCCATCGCCAACTTCAACAGATAAGCATTGAGCTCAACATCATCCTTGATGTACCGCTCTTCCTTCCCATGCTTGATCTTGTACAGCGGCGGCTGCGCGATATAGACATACCCGCGCTCGATAATGTCAGGCATCTGCCGATAGAAGAACGTCAGCAGCAGCGTACGAATGTGCGATCCATCCACGTCAGCATCGGTCATGATGATGATGCGGTGGTAGCGCAGCTTGTCCAGGTTGTAGTCATCCTTGCCGATGCCGGTACCAAGCGCGGTAATCAGCGTCAGCACTTCCTGGCTGGACAGCATCTTGTCAAAGCGCGCACGCTCAACGTTAAGAATCTTGCCCTTCAGCGGCAGAATGGCCTGGAACTTACGGTCCCGGCCCTGCTTGGCAGAGCCACCTGCAGAGTCACCCTCCACCAGGAAGAGTTCCGACAGCGCAGGATCCTTTTCCTGGCAATCGGCCAACTTGCCGGGCAACCCCATGCCGTCCATCAACCCCTTGCGGCGCGTCATTTCGCGGGCCTTGCGAGCAGCCTCCCGGGCGCGGGCGGCGTCGACGATCTTGCCGCAGATGATCTTGGCATCGCCCGGGGTTTCCAGCAGGAAGTCGTTCAGGGCCTTGCTGACGAGTTCTTCCACGGGCAGGCGCACTTCGGACGAGACCAGCTTGTCCTTGGTCTGCGAGCTGAACTTGGGCTCGGGCACCTTGACGGAGAGCACGCAGGACAGGCCTTCGCGCATGTCGTCGCCGGTGGTTTCCACCTTGGCTTTCTTGGCGACTTCGTTTTCTTCGATGTACTTGTTGATGATGCGCGTCATCGCGGCGCGCAGGCCGGTCAGGTGGGTGCCGCCGTCACGCTGCGGGATGTTGTTGGTGAAGCAGAGCACCTGCTCGTTGTAGCCGTCGTTCCACTGCATGGCCACCTCCACGCCGATACCGTCTTTTTCGGTATTGGCGTAGAAGATGTTGGGGTGCAGCACGCTCTTGGAGCGGTTGATGTATTCGACAAAGCCCTTCACGCCGCCGGAGAAGGCAAAGTCTTCTTCCTTGCCGGTGCGCTGGTCGACCAGCTTGATGTGGACGCCGTTGTTCAGGAACGAGAGCTCGCGGATGCGCTTGGAGAGGATCTCGTAGTGGAACTCGACGTTGGTGAAGATCTCTTCGTCGGCCAGGAAGTGGACTTCGGTGCCACGCTTGTCGGTGGCGCCGATGATCTTCATCGGCGAGACTTCAACGGGCTGGCCGTCGGGGCCGGTCACGGTCTCGACGATGCGGTTCTGCACGTCGCCCTTGGCGAATTCGATCAGGTGGACCTGGCCGTCGCGGCGCACGGTCAGGCGCAGCCACTTGGAGAGCGCGTTCACGCAGGACACGCCCACGCCGTGCAGGCCGCCCGATACCTTGTAGCTGTTCTGGTTGAACTTGCCGCCGGCGTGCAGCTCGGTCATGGCGATTTCCGCCGCGCTGCGCTTGGGTTCGTGCTTGTCGTCGAACTTGACCAGGGGCGGGATGCCGCGGCCGTTGTCGACGATGGAGATCGAGTTGTCGCTGTGGATGGTGACCTGGATCTCGGTGCAGTAGCCGGCCAGCGCTTCGTCGATGGAGTTGTCCAGCACCTCGAACACGAGGTGGTGCAGGCCGGTGCCGTCGGAGGTGTCGCCGATATACATGCCCGGGCGCTTGCGTACCGCCTCCAGGCCTTCCAGGATCTGGATCGAAGAGGCTCCGTAGGTGTTTTCCTGTTGCGGTTTCTGCTGTTCGGTCATGTCTTTCTACTCACGGCAAATACGAAATTCGGGCCGGGCCGGCGTAGCGGCGGGGCGCGAAGGGTCCGCATGGCGGGTTACTAAAAACGGCAAAAGGGGCGGATCGCTTGGATCCTGCCCCCGCTGCGGGATGGTCATCCCCAGGACTTCCCGGCTTGGCCCGGGTGTCATTGCGTGCCGTTTGCTGCTCCGGTTTTCGTCTGTACTGGTCCTGTCACCGGATCATCAGATGCGCATCGGCATGACGACGTACTTGAAGTTGTCGTCTTCCGGCACGGTAATCAGCGCACTCGAATTCGAGTCGCCGAGGCTGACCTGCACCTGCTCGCTCTTCAGGTTGGCGAGTACGTCGAGCAGGTAGGTCACGTTGAATCCGATATCGAGCGCATCGCCCGAGTAATCGAGTTCCAGCTCTTCCTGCGCCTCTTCCTGGTCGGCGTTGGTGGAGCTGATCTTGAGCACGTGCGTGTCGAGGATGCAGCGCACGCCCTTGAATTTGTCCGTCGTCAGGATCGCGGTGCGTTGCAGCGCCTGCTGCAGCCGCACGCGGTCGATCGCAAAGGCGTTCTTGTAGCCCTTGGGGATCACGCGCTGGAAGTCGGGGAACTTGCCTTCGACCAGCTTGGAGATCAGTTCGATATTGGCGAACGTGAACTTGACCTGGTTGGCGGCGAGCTGCACCTGCACCGGATCGTCGTTGTCTTCCAGCAGGCGCTGCAGTTCCAGGATGGTCTTGCGCGGGATGATGACTTCCTGGCGCGCGCCCACACCGGCGGCTTCGGTTTCCAGCTCCACGCCGCAGTACGCCAGGCGGTGCCCGTCGGTGGCGACTGCCATCACCTTCTTGCCTTCGACCACCAGCAGCATGCCGTTCAGGTAGTAGCGGATGTCCTGCTGCGCCATGGCGAAGTGGACCATCGCCAGCAGGTGCTTGAAGGTCTTCTGCGGCAGCGTGACGCTGGCGTTGAATTCGCTGGCTTCGGCAACGGTCGGGAATTCCTCGGCGGCCAGCGTCTGCAGTGCGAAGCGGCTCTTGCCGGATTGCACGGTCATGCGCTTGTCGTTGAGCGACAGGGCCACGTCGCCGTCAGGCATCGCACGCAGGATGTCGAGCAGCTTGCGCGCGGCCACTGTCGTGGCAACGCTGTCGTTGCCGACGCCGCATTCAGCGTGCGTGGTGATCTGGATCTCGATGTCGGTCGACAGGAAGGAAACGTTCGACCCGGACTTGCGAATCAGCAGATTGGCCAGGATCGGGAGGGTGTGGCGGCGCTCCACGATGCCGCTCACGATTTGCAGCGGACGCAGCAGGTTGTCTCGCGAGGTTTTGACCAATTGCATTGAATTTATCCTTCGTCGTTTGTAGTCGGCGACCGCAGAACGCAAACAACTCCAAATTCACTTAGGAATCAAGGAGTTAATGTGTCATTGTACCAAGGATAAGCCGCTGCGGTGAAGCGGGGCGGGACCGGCCGGCGGGCCAGCTGTGCACAAAAAGCCACGCTGGCGCATAACGCACTTGCCATCCCGTCCCGACTCACCGCAAAGCCTTATCGGTGGCCACTTTCCGGACACTTGCCCCGGCGACGCTGACGTTAGTTCCCCAGGCGCCACGGGTTGTCCGTGGCGCGCACCCTACAGTATGCCAGCCCCGAGGGGCCGACCCTTCAAAACTGCCTTTTAGCCAGGGCTGATTGCGTCAGCCCTTGAGCGTCTGCTCCAGCACGTGCAGCTCGTGGTTGAGTTGCGCATCCTTGCTGCGTTCGTCGGCGATCTTGCGCACGGCGTGCAGCACGGTGGTGTGGTCGCGGCCGCCGAACAGCTCGCCGATCTCCGGCAGGCTCTTCTGCGTCAGCTCCTTGGCCAGGTACATCGCGATCTGGCGCGGCCGTGCAATATTGGCAGGCCGCTTTTTCGAGTACATGTCGGCGACCTTGATGTTGTAGAAATCCGCGCAGGTCTTCTGGATGTTCTCCACGGAGATCTGGCGGTTCTGCACGGTCAGCAGGTCCTTCAGCGCTTCGCGCGTCACCTCGATGGTGATGTCCTTGCCGTGGAAGTTCGAGAACGCCAGGATCTTGCGCAGCGCGCCTTCCAGCTCGCGCACGTTGGAGCGCAGGTGCTTGGCGACGAAGAACGCGACCTCTTCGGGCACGTTCACGTTCTCGGCGGCGGCCTTCTTCATCAGGATGGCCACGCGCATTTCCAGCTCGGGCGGCTCGATCGCCACGGTCAGGCCGGAGTCGAAGCGCGAGATCAGGCGGTCGTCGATGCCGGTGATCTCCTTCGGGTAGGTATCGCTGGTGATGATCACCTGCGCCCGGTTGGCGATCAGGGCCTCGAAGGCGTAGAAGAACTCTTCCTGCGTGCGGTTCTTGCCGGAGAAGAACTGGATATCGTCGATCAGCAGCAGGTCGAGCGAGTGGTAGTAGCGCTTGAACTCGTCGAACGCCTTGCGCTGGTACGCCTTCACCACGTCGGACACGTACTGTTCGGCGTGGATGTAGCGGATACGCGCGCGCGGGTTCTCCATCAGCATGTGGTTGCCGATGGAATGGATCAGGTGGGTCTTGCCCAGGCCCACGCCGCCATAGAGATACAGCGGGTTGTACGACTTGCCCGGGTTGTTGGCGACCTGGATGGCCGCGGCCCTTGCCAACTGATTGGCCTTGCCGGTGACGAAGTTGTCAAAGGTCAGGATCGGGTTCAGGCGCGAGCGCTCGTGGACCGTGTCGCTGGGCTGGTGGCCGGGCATCGGCGTGGCGCCGCCCATCTGGGGCTGGTGCTGCGGGTGCTGCGGATGCTGCGGCTGGTGCTGCTGCTGGCGGTAGGAGCGGGCGCTGGCCTCGGCGGGGTCCATGTGGACCACGTCGATCTCGCCCATGTCGTTGGCGTGGTTGCCATGCTGGTTGCCGTGGCCGCCATGCTGGCCAGGGTGCACCTGGCCGCCCTGGCCCATGCCGCCCATCTGCGCACGTGCACCAGCCGGAATCGGTGCGGCAGACGGGTTGCCGTACGGCGACTGGCCCGCGCCGTAGCCGGCCGGGGCAGGGTACTCGCCATAGCCGGGCTGGCCGGGCATGGCGTAGGGGGGCTGGCCGCCCATCTGCTGGGCGCCGGGATAGCCGCCCATGCCCGAACCCGGGGCTGCGTGGCCTTCCATGCCCATGCCGGCGGCGGGCGCGTGCGCGCCCAGGCTATTGGGACCGATCCCCGGCTGCGGTGCCTGCATATAGGCAGCGGCGCGGCCGGAGGCGGCGGGGTCCAGCACGAACTGGACAGTGACCTGCGCTTCCCAATACTCGCAGGCGAGCGCGGTGATGCGCCCGGAAAACTGGCTCTTGACCCAATCGAGCTTGAAACGGTTAGGCGCGGCAATCCGCAGCGCGTGCGTTTCTTCATCGAACGCAACGGGCGCCAGCGGCTTAATCCACGTTTTGAACTGTTGCGGCGTCAGCTCGCGCTCGAGTTGCGCAGCTGCCGCCTGCCAGAAATCTTGCAT